>NZ_JBBOUH010000008.1:0-2992 GCF_038050455.1 Bacillus sp. FSL K6-6038 | reverse complement strand
TTGCTTCATATTATATGGTTAAGTCCTCGATCTATTAGTATTCGTCAGCTCCACATGTCACCATGCTTCCACCTCGAACCTATCAACCTGATCATCTTTCAGGGATCTTACTAGCTTACGCTATGGGAAATCTCATCTTGAGGGGGGCTTCATGCTTAGATGCTTTCAGCACTTATCCCTTCCGCACATAGCTACCCAGCTATGCCCTTGGCAGAACAACTGGTACACCAGCGGTGCGTCCATCCCGGTCCTCTCGTACTAAGGACAGCTCCTCTCAAATTTCCTACGCCCACGACGGATAGGGACCGAACTGTCTCACGACGTTCTGAACCCAGCTCGCGTACCGCTTTAATGGGCGAACAGCCCAACCCTTGGGACCGACTACAGCCCCAGGATGCGATGAGCCGACATCGAGGTGCCAAACCTCCCCGTCGATGTGGACTCTTGGGGGAGATAAGCCTGTTATCCCCGGGGTAGCTTTTATCCGTTGAGCGATGGCCCTTCCATGCGGAACCACCGGATCACTAAGCCCGACTTTCGTCCCTGCTCGACTTGTAGGTCTCGCAGTCAAGCTCCCTTATGCCTTTGCACTCTACGAATGATTTCCAACCATTCTGAGGGAACCTTTGGGCGCCTCCGTTACACTTTAGGAGGCGACCGCCCCAGTCAAACTGCCCACCTGACACTGTCTCCCGGGTCGATAAGACCCGTAGGTTAGAATTTCAATACAGTCAGGGCGGTATCCCACCAGCGCCTCCACCGAAGCTAGCGCTCCGGCTTCAAAGGCTCCCGCCTATCCTGTACAAACTGTACCAAAATTCAATATCAGGCTACAGTAAAGCTCCACGGGGTCTTTCCGTCCTGTCGCGGGTAACCTGCATCTTCACAGGTACTATAATTTCACCGAGTCTCTGGTTGAGACAGTGCCCAAATCGTTACACCTTTCGTGCGGGTCGGAACTTACCCGACAAGGAATTTCGCTACCTTAGGACCGTTATAGTTACGGCCGCCGTTTACTGGGGCTTCAGTTCAGAGCTTCGCTTACGCTAACCCCTCTCCTTAACCTTCCAGCACCGGGCAGGTGTCAGCCCCTATACTTCGCCTTACGGCTTCGCAGAGACCTGTGTTTTTGCTAAACAGTCGCTTGGGCCTATTCACTGCGGCTTTCCGTTAAGAAAGCACCCCTTCTCCCGAAGTTACGGGGTCATTTTGCCGAGTTCCTTAACCAGAGTTCTCTCGCACACCTTAGGATTCTCTCCTCGCCTACCTGTGTCGGTTTGCGGTACAGGCACCTTTTATCTCGCTAGAAGCTTTTCTTGGCAGCGGGGAATCAAAGACTTCGCTCCATAAGGAGCTTCCCCATCACAGCTCAGCCTTCACGATAAGCGGATTTGCCTACTTATCAGCCTAACTGCTTGGACGTGCACAACCAATCGCACGCTTCTTCTATCCTTCTGCGTCCCTCCATTGCTCAAACGATAAAGAGGTGGTACAGGAATATCAACCTGTTGTCCATCGCCTACGCCTGTCGGCCTCGGCTTAGGTCCTGACTAACCCTGAGCGGACGAGCCTTCCTCAGGAAACCTTAGGCATTCGGTGGACGGGATTCTCACCCGTCTTTCGCTACTCATACCGGCATTCTCACTTCTAAGCGCTCCACCAGTCCTTACGGTCTGACTTCACTGCCCTTAGAACGCTCCCCTACCACTGATACCATAGGTATCAATTCGCAGCTTCGGTGGTGTATTTAGCCCCGGTACATTTTCGGCGCAGAGTCACTCGACTAGTGAGCTATTACGCACTCTTTAAATGGTGGCTGCTTCTAAGCCAACATCCTAGTTGTCTAAGCAACTCCACATCCTTTTCCACTTAATACACACTTTGGGACCTTAGCTGGCGATCTGGGCTGTTTCCCTCTTGACTACGGATCTTATCACTCGCAGTCTGACTCCTAAGGATAAGTCATTGGCATTCGGAGTTTGACTGAATTCGGTAATCCGATGAGGACCCCTAGTTCAATCAGTGCTCTACCTCCAAGACTCTTACACTTAAGGCTAGCCCTAAAGCTATTTCGGGGAGAACCAGCTATCTCCAGGTTCGATTGGAATTTCTCCGCTACCCACACCTCATCCCCGCACTTTTCAACGTGCGTGGGTTCGGGCCTCCATTCAGTGTTACCTGAACTTCACCCTGGACATGGGTAGATCACCTGGTTTCGGGTCTACGACCACGTACTAAACGCCCTATTCAGACTCGCTTTCGCTACGGCTCCGCCTCTTCAGCTTAACCTCGCACGGGATCGTAACTCGCCGGTTCATTCTACAAAAGGCACGCCATCACCCATTAACGGGCTCTGACTATTTGTAGGCACACGGTTTCAGGATCTCTTTCACTCCCCTTCCGGGGTGCTTTTCACCTTTCCCTCACGGTACTGGTTCACTATCGATCACTAGGTAGTATTTAGCCTTGGGAGATGGTCCTCCCAGATTCCGACGGAATTTCACGTGTTCCGCCGTACTCAGGATACATTCAAGAGAGAACGAAGTTTCGACTACGGGGTTGTTACCCTCTGTGACGAGCCTTTCCAGGCTGCTTCGTCTACCTCGTTCCTTTGTAACTCCGTATAGAATGTCCTACAACCCCAAGAGGCAAGCCTCTTGGTTTGGGCTAGATTCCGTTTCGCTCGCCGCTACTCAGGAAATCGCATTTGCTTTCTCTTCCTCCAGGTACTTAGATGTTTCAGTTCCCTGGGTCTGTCTTCCTTACCCTATGTATTCAGGTAAGGATACCATACCATTACGTATGGTGGGTTTCCCCATTCGGAAATCTTCGGATCAAAGCTTACTTACAGCTCCCCGAAGCATATCGGCGTTAGTCCCGTCCTTCATCGACTCCTAGTGTCAAGGCATCCACCGTGCGCCCTTTCTAACTTAACCAAACTAAAATTAAAAAAATATGAGCTACACTGTTATCTAGTTTTCAAAGAACATAC
>NZ_JBBOUH010000007.1:0-3061 GCF_038050455.1 Bacillus sp. FSL K6-6038 | reverse complement strand
TTGAGGGGCTCCCTCGCCGGTTGGCAGGGTCAAAAGGGTACCTTTTGACAAACCACCAGAGGGTTGCATAGTTAGTGTGTCAACTCCTTATCCTCCCGTCCCCTTACGGGTTCGGTCCGGTACCGTTGACACACACCATGTAACTACCTCTTTTCATTCACTTTCCTTTTTCTATATTCAAAAAAGGAAAGCAAACCAATAGCTAACACAAAAATACTAATTGGAATATAAAGAGGACAATCCGATTTCACATAACCTCGTGTACAAATGAAGGCTACAACTAAAATTTCAAAACAAAATAGTAATCTAATATTTTTTAATAAATTCATATAAAACTTCCTTTCTTCTTTAATAACAATATATCCTTCAATAACAATATACTAATTTTACCAATTTAAAAAGAAATCCCCTTGTTTTTGGGTGTGAGTGCTGGCTGGGGGGTTGGGGGCTAGCCCCCAGGAACTTAACGTAACTGAATATGGAGTAAGCTTGTTGCTTAGAACGATAGAACTGGCGGTTCGGCGGGTACAATTGCTAGTCCAAGTCGAGCAACCTAAATCCTCGTTTTTGGTCTGTTCGGCTTGGCGACATACCAACCCCCGCCGAATTTCGGAATGCAATGGAGGAAAGGTGGAGATTTTTTGAGTGGGTTTCTCAAAAAATACTACCTGACCATTGTATGGAGAAAAGCCCTACTAGGAGATATAGAAAGAGACAGGCTAAAAACCTTGATAAATAAGGCTTTTTAAAGAGCAAATGTAACATAGCTTGTGATACATAAATGTAACATAGCTTGTGATACATATTTGTTACAAGATGTAACAAATAATTATTTACATGTCTATTTATTTGTTATACGATGTAACAAAGTTGATACATAAATGTATCATAGCTTGTGATACATAGGAGGGAATAAAAAAATGGTATCAGAGGTGTTGCAATTGGATAATCAAGAAGAAAAAAAGATTACAGTTGAATTAACAAGCGAAGAATTGAACAAAATTCAAAAGTTACTAGAGCTTGAAGAAAAAAAAGAAAAAACAGAAAAACAAAAAGAAGAAGAAAAAAAGAACTATAACTTTATACAATTGTATCGTGATAACATGCCTGAATTACGTTGGTTAATGACAAAACAGCCATTTGCTAGTAGTTTGTTATTTTTTATATTAGAACATATGGACAACCGTAATGCTTTAGCTTGTTCATATTCAGTTTTTGAAGATTATTTCGGAAAATCAAGAATGACGATTTACAGAGCAATTAAAATCCTTGAAGAAAATGGTTTTATTGATGTATTAAAAATGGGCACATCAAATGTTTATGTAGTTAATGAAAATCTTGCATGGACAGATAAAAACACAAGTAAAAAATTCGCAAAATATGACGGAAAAATCCTTGTTAGTAAAAAGGAAAATAAAGATTATCAATATAGAAACCAATTCGATAGATTCAAAGCCTTACGCGAAAGAGAAGGGATAAAATAGAACAAAAAAGCGATCCCCCTTACAATAGGTATCGCTTTTTTATCGCCCCCTGTCCATGTCATGTTCTTTCTGTTTACTTTTGCTTTTCATTTCTCTGTTATGCTCACGTTCGAACTGATTGTCTATACCTTTTATATCCAATTCATTTTTGATAAGCCCTCTAAACGCCTCAAATTGCTCTTTAAAGACTTTTTTTGTTTGTTGGTATAAAACCTTTATGTTCGCTTTCAAATCACGTATATGAGCCTTCAAATAGTGTATATCGCCCTTTAATGAACCGATTTCAAGCGTAGCTGACGCCAATTCCTTTTTTAACTGTTCATTTTCCTTCGTTTTTTGATAGACTTCCTCACGAAGATTTTTATTTTCCTGAACTAGATCCGTTGTCTGCAAACGCTCATAATCTTTTTTTACAGTGACAGCTGCACTTACCAAATCTTCCAGATATTTAACTTGTTTTGCTGTATAAACATAATTACCTGTTTCTTTTTCAATGATGTCAGGTTTCCCAATAAATTTAGGTTTCACCTCTGTCTTAATCTCTTTCTTTTTACTCTTTAGATTCATTTTCTTTTCAGGAACTTGCGCACTAACTTTCACAAGTTCATCTTTCTTTTTGGCTATTTTTTCTTCTAACCATTGAATTTCCCTTTCTAAATCCTTTTTTTCTTTGTACTCATTGACATCTTTATATTCATTTGAACCAACTAGTTTTCGTTCAATGCCACGCTCTTTCAATATTTTTTCTAACAACTTTACTTCTTTTTCTCGCCAATCATCAAAAGGACGAGTTTTATCTAGTTCTGAATCTTGTTGCATAATGGCTCGGTCAAATGATACTTGCTTTTCAAGTCCTCGCTTATATCCACTCGCCACAGGCACAAAATTTAAATGCATATGAGGGCTTGTCTCGTCATTGTGAATGACCGCATTATAAACTTTTAAATTAGGATTTCGTTTCTCAAAATCCTTGAACCACTCTAACAAAATTTCATTTGCTCTTTTATAATCGGCATTGCGAATGAAGTCGTTTAAATCACCCACTTGAATGATCATTTCTTGCTGAAGCGAAGTTTTCTTACTGGACTGAATGTGCTTATAATAATCCTCAATTTTTCTATCAGATCGTTTTTGTTTGGCATTATATTTCTCCAACGCTTCTCCGAATTCTTCTTGATACAATTCCTTTAAATCTTTCTGAACAAGATATTTATTTTCATCAGAACGTGAATAATCAATATGCGAATTTCGCTCTTTTTCCTTCTCGCTCATTGTCCTATTATTGTGTTTGATATTGGTTTTGTTCGTTGCCTTTTTCAAAGAAACTGACATGCTCATGACGAATCAACTCCTTGCTCCCACTATACCAAGAGCTTTGTTACTTTGGCAAAGTAACCTTTTCTGTATTGTGACATTCCGCTCCGCTATACATCACAATGAAAAGGGTCTGCGACGCTTGGCGGCGGTGCCGCGCCATGCCCCGCATGGCAAAGAAAAAAACCTCGGACTTTGTCCGCACCTACAAGGGGAACTCTTCCCCTTGACCCCATCAATCGAACTCCCCAACCCCTCAATCT
>NZ_JBBOUH010000006.1:0-8183 GCF_038050455.1 Bacillus sp. FSL K6-6038 | reverse complement strand
TGAATGTAAACAAATATCTAAAAGTTTACATTCAAATATATTTTATTATTACTGCTTTTTATCCTGTTTAATTTTCTTAATATTGCAAATTACAAAAATACAATTTACAATTATTGTATAATTAAAAAATTTTGAAGGAGTGTTGATATGAAGATTAAAGGGGTATTAATGTCTTTACTAGTTTTTGTTATATTTTTAGGATTTTTTCCAGTAGAGAAAGCAAGTGCATCCGTATCATCTGATTCAGTAAACGAAGTAGGAGATAGGATTGATACAAGTAAAAACTATTATATAGTTCCAGCAGATTCACCAACAAGAGGATTAATTTCCCATCTACTTTATAATACTACATTACCAGTACTAGTTAGTTCACACGGTAAAACAGTAGAAAACCCTTCCGCAGATCCTGTGAAATTGCATTTTTCTGAAGAAAACAAGAAGTATCGTATTGAAATGCCTGTAGCCATGTTAGGTTCTTATTGGATCCGAGCATGGGGGAATGGTGTGAATTTTAGTAGGGAGAAAGATACAGCGTATTGGGATATAACTCCTGTAGAGGGAGGATATACACTGCAAGCAGAAGGAGGATACCTAAATTATAAAGAGGTTGAATTCTCAATGCATGGCCCTCGTACAACGACCTATTTAGGTAAAGAAGAAGTTGTGTGGAAATTAGTACCTGCGTTTTAAATTTTGTATAAGTTTTAAGTATATCTTGTCTAAAAAATAATACATAAATAAAACAGTACAAGTCATTTTAATATGCGATTTGTGCTGTTTTGTATTTATTAAAACTCAAATCTAAGTAAAAAATAAAATAGATTTTGATTCATTTTTCTTATTGATATTGAAAGTAAACAAATATTCAAAAGTTTACTTTCAGATATTGGATAGGTAATGGCATATCGCCAAGCCGAACAGACCAAAAACGAGGACTTAGGTTGCTTGATTTGGACTAGCAATTATACCCACTGGACCGGACCGATCGATCCTACCAATCCAAAAACAAGGGGGCTTCTTTTTCGGTTGGTAAATTTAGTATATTGTTATTAAAAAAGAAAGGAAGTTTTACATGAATTTATTACAAAATATTAGATTAATATTTTGTATTGAAATTTTAATTGTAGCCTTCATTTGTATACGGGGTTATGTAAAATCGGATTATCCTCTTTATATTCCAATTAGTATTTTTGTGTTAGCTATTGGTTTGCTTTCCTTTTTTGAATATAGAAAAAGGAAAGTGAATGAAAAGAGGTAGTTACATGGTGTGTGTCAACGGTACCGGACCGAACCCGTAAGGGGACGGGAGGATAAGGAGTTGACACACTAACTATGCAACCCTCTGGTGGTTTGTCAAAAGGTACCCTTTTGACCCTGCCAACCGGCGAGGGAGCCCCTCAAGGATTGTGAGGGGTTGGGGAGTTCGATTGATGGGGTCAAGGGGAAGAGTTCCCCTTGTAGGTTCGGACAAAGTCCGAGGTTTTTGCCATGCTTTGCAGGGCTCGGCAAAGCCGAAAAGCGTCGCAGACCCCTATCGATTTTGATGCGTTAGCGTCAAAATACGTATAGGGTTACGTTAATTGACTCCATTTCGTCGCTTTGCTAGACTTATGGTATCAATTATTCTAGGGGGAAGTGGTGGCATTTTATGTTGTTCTCTATTTCATTTAATCAATCTCATCAAAGTTCATTAAGCCATAATAACAGGGAAAATATTCATGGGAATCCCGGCATCGATCCATCTAGGTTAGAAGAGAATATCTATTTTGTTCAAAAAGACATCCGAAGTGTATACAAGGATGTTTTTCAAGAAGCGGTAGACAAGTATAACGAGAAACAAAAACGGAATGACCGTAAGATTAAGGATTACTATGACAAAATCCATAAAGATGAAAAGACACATGAGCAACGAGAACTCGTTGTAGCGATCGGGGAAGGCAAAGACGACCCAAAGTATAGGGAAGCCAAAAAGGAAGCGTTAAAACAGTATGCTGAGGCGTTTCAAGAGTAGAATCTGAATCTAGCTGTTTATAACATGGTTTTACATGATGATGAAAGAGAGAATTGAATGTTGTAGATGGGAATCTTTAGTAATGGATTCTATGTTATTATAGAGATAGACGAAAAAACCGCCCAATGTCTTGGCGGACAGGCGGTTTTTTATACTCAGGTTGGAATCAACCTAATATATTATTCTATACACATTGTAGCATAGATTAGTTGATTCCTTCCACTAAGGGAGAGAATTATTTTATGACAAAAGTTGTAGATTTTGGACAAGCTGAAAAAAATGCTAGAAAAAGAGATCTAGAAATTGAAAGTGAAAAAATTCGAGAGTTATATAATAATGTTTCAGAAGTTGAATTAGAAAAAGCTATGGAAACTATGGCTAAAGCTACTGGTAAAGAGCTTTACATAGGCACTAAAAAAAGTCCCCAGTCGAAAGTGAGGTTTGCTCAAATTTTGCAAAGTAATTATGAATTTTTAAGGGAACGGGAATACTTTACGGCTAAAGAAAAAGCATTTTTAATTGATATTGTTTCTTCGATTGCTTTTAATTCTAACTGTATTGTTGATGATGTGAAATCAAAAAATCCAGTTCCATTGAATATTTCAGGACTTGCAAAAAAAATTGGATTAACACGAGCAAATACAAGTCTTTCAGTAAATTCTTTGGTTAAAAAAGGGATATTAGCGAAAGCTGAAAGTGGCATTGAAGGAAATAATGCAAAAGCTTATTCATTATTTGTAAATCCTCACATTATTTATGCAGGAGATAAGGATAATGTAAATGAAGCACTTAAAGCAATCTTTTATAAAGCTATGAAAATGAAAATATTGAAAGAGTTACCAGATAAATTATTTTAAGATTGACAATTAGTCAATCTTATTTTTTTACTCATTTTCGTGTGTATTGTTTTCGATACGAATGTGTATTGTTTTCGATACACACGAAAAACGTCATAAACCTAGTTATATCAACCCTTTATACCACTTTTAAAACTCTCTCTCTTCTCACTCTATATATAAAGGCTAAAAGTTCCGCAAGGAATGGGTCGTATTTTTGAGAAAACCACTCAAAAATCTCCACCCTCAACATCAAAAAGTCGGTTCGTTTATCCTCACCTAAAGGCTATCGCCTTTTCTTTTTGATCTTGTCCTTGCAAAACTTTTTTCGGCTCGTGTGCTTTTCTCGCCAAGCCGACAGACAAAAAGCAAAGCAATGATTATCGACTTGGACTAGCAAGTATACGAGCCGAACCGCTTAGATCATTCGTCTCAAGATAGTTCTTATTCTAAAAATAGATACGTAATACGTGGGGTTTCGTCCCCACACGACGAGCCAGCACTCTAGCCAAAAAGCAAATTTCAAACCAAAAGATCAGAACAAACCACGCTAAGTATAAAATAATGAGCTGTCCATATGGACAGCTCATTTACATAATTCTCGTTATTGGAAGTTATTCCAAACCCCTCCTCATTTTGAAAGAGGCACGATTCGCTCTCAATATTTTTTCTTTTTAAGTAAGTAAAGTCCTGTCAGATTAGCTCCTAGTGCAATGATACCTATAACAAAAGAAACCCTTAGAGAAACCGCCTGATTTGGAATCAGATCAATAAGGTCTGTCGAAAGTAATATAATGGTTGCCAGCCATGTTAAACCGACAATGTAAAGCCAATTTGTTTTCTTTGCCATAACTTATTCACCTCTTTTCTTCATTGTACCAGTCAACAGAAAAGATTTGTACAAATTTGGATGAATAGGATATTCATGTCAGGTTAACATAACGTCTCATTATAGGCATATTAAAAGGATCTTCTGATTGAAGATCCTTTTAGCTGTTGGTTCAATTAAAGCGCTCGATTGTTGAACTTTTAAAACTTAAAACGGTAACCGGTTAGATACTAAGTATCACCAAGAAGGTGGAGGCCATTCTCCAATTAATTGCCGAATCAGTGCTACCTGTCCGGTATGATAACTGTTGTGTGCCATAAGAGTGGCTAAAAGGTCACCACGAGTCCTTTTCAATCCCGCGTCTTTCAGTTCCTTTAAATCTTTTTTTGCTTCGTTTTCAGCTTCCTTTAGCCCTTTACTGAATAGAAAAAGAGTGTCACTCCACTCGATTTTATATGACGGAGCTGTTTTATCAGGCCATGAGTCTTCGTCATGTTCTGGATGATTGGGCACCCTGCCTTTAAGGTAGGCAAGATAGAAATCTTGCCAGAAAATCATATGGTTTAGAATCTGCCACACTGAATATGGACAGTTTGAGGGTTTTTCCCCAGCCATCTCCCACCGTAAACCCTCAAACACCTCCAAGGGGTCAACATGAGCATTTTCCCCATGTAACCCGTTTTCAAAAAAATAAGATGATATAAGCATTCCCTCACTTTTACAAAATTGAACAAACTTTTTTCACTCAACAAAATGACCAATTCTTTCGACTTTCCCACTGTTTTTCAGGCCTCTTGTGCTTTTTTGTACTTTTGCCAGGCGGTGAAACTTAAAAGTTGAAATTTTCTGTATTTTTATTTATTATAACAAATATCTAACAATCTGGCCCTTTAGTTGAATAAGGTTTCTAAGGAAAATATAAATAATTTATACAAATCTAGTTAACATAACACAAAATTATCGGTAGCAAGGAAAAAGCGAAATCCATTGATATAACTAGGATCTCGCTTTTTCTTTGTTTATCATTTTATACATGATTTTATACATTGTGGAGATATTAGGATTTTTTAGGCTTACGAATGTCCTGTATTAGTACAAAAAAACGTATAAAATCTTGTATGAAAAAGATTGATAATTTTAAAACAAAGTTTGATAAAAAACTTTGTTGATATAGTTTTTTTCTTTTGATTTTTAAACTTCAATTGTATTGTTAAATTAAAGGTCCATTCAATAAAATAAGTGTTTTAGGCTAAAAAGCTTTCTTTACAAAAGTTACCTTGAATTTAAGTACATTGACTTAATCAGTGCATAGGATAATTTTATAAAATTGTGAAGGATTGAGAAAAATGTACTATATTCCTTTTGTGTATCGATATCAAAATCCTTATTATGTTAATGTGCCAATGTATAACTATGGAAGACAGTCTGTTTACTGGACTTTTCCTAATGAGATAGAGTATACAAACAGATTTGATTATTTTCGTTTTTCCAATGGCGATGGAAGTATTTCGTTAAAAGATTATGGATCAGAACCATTTGTTGTTAATATCAATGAAGCGGCAAAGCAAAACAATACGTATCGTACTGCTTTATGGACAGGAACACATTTACAGGTTACTTTAATGAGTCTCAATGTTGGCGAAGATATCGGTTTGGAAATACATCCTGGTGTTGATCAATTTTTACGTATTGAACAAGGTCAGGGGATTGTTCAAATGGGCAAGAGTAAAGATAATTTAAATTTTAAAAGAAACGTCTATGATGATTTTGCAATAATGATACCTGCCGGAACATGGCATAATCTAACTAATACAGGTAATATTCCGTTAAAGCTTTACTCGATATATGCTCCTCCAAATCATCCATTTGGTACTGTTCATGTTACTAAAACAGATGCATTGGCTGTGGAAGAAGGCTACAGTCATGGCAATAGGAATACAGTTAGTTATTAATTCAAACCTTATTATAAAATCCACAACTGTGTTTTAAAGAGAAAAGGAATAAACTTTTGCTAATCTTTAAAAGACAATTTGACAGAAATATGTTCAAAAACAAAGTACCATAACAAATACTAAATATTGTTTATGGAAAATTTTTTAGTGTACGAAATTCGTTTTTTGTTGGCGATATCCTATATATATCATTGCTGCCTTAGTCTTGGGGTATGTTTTTATAACTGTTGTAGAAAAGAAGCCTACAGCATAATAAGATGTTCAAATACATGTGAAATAAAACAAGCCTTGCTTATATGCAAGGCTTGTTTTATTTCCAGAATTTCCACCAATGATGTTTATTTTCTGTAGTAGGAGCAACTAGTTGTTTAGTCTCTTGAATAGATCGTATGTTATGTAATAGTTGCTCATCTCTTTCTTGTAACAATTGTTCATGGTGTTTTTGATATATTTTTATATCGTCTTTTAATGTTTGAAATTCTTCTTGAGTTCGTTGTAGTTCTTCTCTCATGGATTGGAGTTCTTTTGTTATTTCTTCGCGTTCCTCGCGCAACAATTCACGTAATAAATTGGTATTGTTTTCGCGTTCCAATACTTCTTTATTTCTCGTAATAAGTAAAGATTGGGAATCAATTGGATCATGAGACGTTCCATTCGTGTTCCAATTTTCATTATTTATGCTTATTGCTACGGTTTTGGCAGCATCAGCCTTGTTATATCCGGCATCTTTCATAAGTGTTTGAAATTGTTTCAAAGCTTTTATATCTTTTGAAGTAAAGGTTCGATATTCACGATTACTTTTAGGATCACGAACTTTCACAAAGATATACTCATGTTTTTCTAACTCTAAACACCATTTACGCAAATAGCTTTCGCTAATACTTAACATTTCTGCTATTTCCTTGGTCAGGAAAGCTGGGATTGGCTCGGATTGTATACCATTCCGCGTTCCATCAGACATCGTTCCTCACGCTCCTCTAAATGCTTCAATTGACGTTCCTAAAGTTACATTATACATGATAAAACGAAATACCTTTGAAATGTGGAATTTGTTGGTAATATAGGACGAGTTAAACTTCAAAGAATTATTAGTAGACTAAGAGCAAAGTACCTTGTCATTTTAATCAATGAACAGAATGAGATACTACTGATAAGTGGCATTATGTTAACCTCACTTATTTTCACGTCGAAAATTGCTTAACGTATGTTTTCGTTAAAATGTGAGCGGAACCCTTATTTGTAAGCGACTCGAAATAAAAAAGCGAAGATATGACAGAATTTGTTTTCTTCGCTTTTTTTGATCTGTTAGCTTGTCCTATTTGTTTGTTTAAAATTATCAATTAGTATTGGTTAGTTGGTTGATAGATAACTATTAACTACATATTGGAAATCCTAAGAATACTAGTAATGAATAAAATTCTGGTGATAGAGAAACTCTAAAAATGATTTTATCGTTGAATTTAACAATTAAAAAGTAAGCATCTCCATCTTGATAAATACATGCGGATACCATAAGAGAATACACCTCCTTATATGATATATCTTATAAAAAATAATAGAATGTGTTTGGACACTCTCGGTTATATCACATTAGTTTCCACTTAAAAGAGGATGTAGTGATGACATGATTTTGTAAGTTTCTTTGTTTTCTAGAAAAAATAACGGGTACCAAAAATAACCATAAAAAACATAGTATGAGGGTACCGTTCTTTTGAACAGAGGGAAAATATGAGCATATAGGGGTACCGCTACATCGTTGACTACTGATAATGAACATTATGCATATTAAAGAATATCGAACATAAAATGATATTAACTTCATGACGTTGCTGTGTTTTAGCGTTACCCCTACGTTTTCGAAAAGGCACCTGTATAAGGTGTCTTTTTGTTTTTCACCTTTTGAGATGGACAAGCATATATTGTAGTGTGGGACAACCTCTCTAAGGCCCTAGTCAATACTCATTGAAAACTTCTACAAGTTTGGGCATCTACTGATGTGGATGCTCTCTTTTTATGAACTATTTGAATAGTACAAGCATATACTGCTTGTACCTTATTAACTTTAGTAACCTTAACTTTCGTTAATGGGGATTCTCATAATCCTTTAAAGGGCGCTCACGGAAATGGGTGCTCTTTTTACTAGATAAAACGGATATTGAAATAGGAAAGGCGATGAATGATGGACGAAATAGAACGATTTATTGCTAACAATACACATCAGCTTGGATATATTATGGATGAAGCTAGCAGGAAGTGGATAGAGCAAGACCCTAAAGGAGCTTTGACAGTAGGAGCAAGTAAAGGAAAGATAGATACTTATGGTAGTTATTATGATCTGCTGGAAAAGTTAGCATGCCTTGAAGAAGGAAAAAATATTTAGCATAATGATTAAACCAATAGCAATTATCGTAGGCGCTGCTATGATCGGCTTAGCGTCTTATTTGTTGTTCAGGAATTCCATCATCTCTTTATTTACAGTGTTTTGAATGTATACTTTTTTATTTGTTTTTGAGGATATCAGGAGATTTGTTGTGAAGTCAATAATATAGGAGAAA
>NZ_JBBOUH010000005.1:0-12088 GCF_038050455.1 Bacillus sp. FSL K6-6038 | reverse complement strand
TGAATGTAAACAAATATCTAAAAGTTTACATTCAAATATATTTTATTATTACTGCTTTTTATCCTGTTTAATTTTCTTAATATTGCAAATTACAAAAATACAATTTACAATTATTGTATAATTAAAAAATTTTGAAGGAGTGTTGATATGAAGATTAAAGGGGTATTAATGTCTTTACTAGTTTTTGTTATATTTTTAGGATTTTTTCCAGTAGAGAAAGCAAGTGCATCCGTATCATCTGATTCAGTAAACGAAGTAGGAGATAGGATTGATACAAGTAAAAACTATTATATAGTTCCAGCAGATTCACCAACAAGAGGATTAATTTCCCATCTACTTTATAATACTACATTACCAGTACTAGTTAGTTCACACGGTAAAACAGTAGAAAACCCTTCCGCAGATCCTGTGAAATTGCATTTTTCTGAAGAAAACAAGAAGTATCGTATTGAAATGCCTGTAGCCATGTTAGGTTCTTATTGGATCCGAGCATGGGGGAATGGTGTGAATTTTAGTAGGGAGAAAGATACAGCGTATTGGGATATAACTCCTGTAGAGGGAGGATATACACTGCAAGCAGAAGGAGGATACCTAAATTATAAAGAGGTTGAATTCTCAATGCATGGCCCTCGTACAACGACCTATTTAGGTAAAGAAGAAGTTGTGTGGAAATTAGTACCTGCGTTTTAAATTTTGTATAAGTTTTAAGTATATCTTGTCTAAAAAATAATACATAAATAAAACAGTACAAGTCATTTTAATATGCGATTTGTGCTGTTTTGTATTTATTAAAACTCAAATCTAAGTAAAAAATAAAATAGATTTTGATTCATTTTTCTTATTGATATTGAAAGTAAACAAATATTCAAAAGTTTACTTTCAGATATTGGATAGGTAATGGCATATCGCCAAGCCGAACAGACCAAAAACGAGGACTTAGGTTGCTTGATTTGGACTAGCAATTATACCCACTGGACCGGACCGATCGATCCTACCAATCCAAAAACAAGGGGGCTTCTTTTTCGGTTGGTAAATTTAGTATATTGTTATTAAAAAAGAAAGGAAGTTTTACATGAATTTATTACAAAATATTAGATTAATATTTTGTATTGAAATTTTAATTGTAGCCTTCATTTGTATACGGGGTTATGTAAAATCGGATTATCCTCTTTATATTCCAATTAGTATTTTTGTGTTAGCTATTGGTTTGCTTTCCTTTTTTGAATATAGAAAAAGGAAAGTGAATGAAAAGAGGTAGTTACATGGTGTGTGTCAACGGTACCGGACCGAACCCGTAAGGGGACGGGAGGATAAGGAGTTGACACACTAACTATGCAACCCTCTGGTGGTTTGTCAAAAGGTACCCTTTTGACCCTGCCAACCGGCGAGGGAGCCCCTCAAGGATTGTGAGGGGTTGGGGAGTTCGATTGATGGGGTCAAGGGGAAGAGTTCCCCTTGTAGGTTCGGACAAAGTCCGAGGTTTTTGCCATGCTTTGCAGGGCTCGGCAAAGCCGAAAAGCGTCGCAGACCCCTATCGATTTTGATGCGTTAGCGTCAAAATACGTATAGGGTTACGTTAATTGACTCCATTTCGTCGCTTTGCTAGACTTATGGTATCAATTATTCTAGGGGGAAGTGGTGGCATTTTATGTTGTTCTCTATTTCATTTAATCAATCTCATCAAAGTTCATTAAGCCATAATAACAGGGAAAATATTCATGGGAATCCCAGCATCGATCCATCTAGGTTAGAAGAGAATATCTATTTTGTTCAAAAAGACATCCGAAGTGTATACAAGGATGTTTTTCAAGAAGCAGTAGACAAGTATAACGAGAAACAAAAACGGAATGACCGTAAGATTAAGGATTACTATGACAAAATCCATAAAGATGAAAAGACACATGAGCAACGAGAACTCGTTGTAGCGATCGGGGAAGGCAAAGACGACCCAAAGTATAGGGAAGCCAAAAAGGAAGCGTTAAAACAGTATGCTGAGGCGTTTCAAGAGCGAAATCCCAATCTAGTAGTTTATAACATGGTTTTACATGATGATGAAGCCAATCCGCATTTACATATTAACTATGTACCGAATTTCGAAAGTAGTCGAGGATTAACGAGGCGTGTCGGAATGGATAGAGCCTTGCAACAACAAGGAGTAAAAGGAAAAGGAACGGAGTTAATTGCAAGTTGGAGACAATCAGAAACGGCTTATATTGAATCTTTGGCTAAAGAACAAATTCCAGAATTTGAACGAGCGAATGTAGGTTCACATAAGTACATGAAAGTCCGTCAATACAAGGAATATGCTGAAATGAAATCAACCGTTGAGAATCAAATATATGAAAAAGAAATGCAGTTAGAAGTTTTTGATCATCATATGCAATATGCTGAAGAAAAAGTAAATGAATTACAGATGGTGAAAATACATGTAGTTGATAAATACAAAGAGTTAGAAGCAGTGGAACAACAAGTGAAAAGTGAAGGTGAAAAGTTACAGCTGATTGGTCAGCGATATATAGAGTTAGAAAAAAAGGTGAAACAACAGCAAGAGGAATTGGATAGTTTTGCGGATCAAGTACCAAATGAACCTGTTAAAATTCCATTTTTGCGTAAAGAAGTAATAACAGAAGTACAGGATAAAATGTTTGGGAAAGCTGAAATCACAAAGAAACAGACAAGAAATTATGTGTTATCACCAGAACAATATCAAAAATTAACAAAACAAGTGAATGCAGCGGTTACTATCAAAAAGGATTATGAACGTTTGAAAAAAACAGATTTTGTGAAAGAGAATGAGAGTTTAAAAGTACATGCGGAGGGGTGGATGGAAGAAAATCGAACATTGAAACAAGAAAAAAGTCAGTTGCAAAAAAGAATAGGTGTATTAAATACTGAAATAAGCTCATTAAAAGCTCATATAAAAGATTTACAGACAAACATAAGGGTTTTATATCAGCAAACAAAAAAACTCTTTAAAGAACAATTTAAAGAGTTTAGAGAGCTTATTAAAAATGAATTAGGTAATAAAGGAGTAAATAATCAATTTGAACGTGAAAATAAGAGGGAAATGGTTAAAAAGCAAGGATATGATATAGAGCGTTAAAAGATCCATAGAAAAAGTAATTACTTTTTTTGGGAAACTTTGTTTGATAATCTTTTGAGAGAATATATGTGATAAAATAAAAAATGAGCCATGCGGTAACATGGCTCATTTTAAAGGGTATTCAATGGAAATACCTAAAATTCATTTATCTGGTTATAGATTATCATAATTTGATTCATAATCAAATAGCAAAAAATAGGTATTTTTGTTGATTCCCTCAATTAGAGGAGGAATTGACATAATGAAAGATGAAAATGAACAAATTTTAGGACAAGCTTTAAATCAAGCTAATAGAAATGCTAGAAAAAGAGATTTTGAGAAAGATGGAAAACAAAGAGATCAGGCTGAAGAACTTAAAAAATCTCTTTTACAACAGTTAAAAGAACTAACTGGAGAAGACCATTATGTTGGAACTAATAAAGATCCATTTACTGGAGAACCTTTTAATCAAGTAATGCATAGAAATTTAGATTTATTGAATAGTATTGGTTATTTAACTCAAGCAGAAGAAAGTTTTTTATTTAGAATTCAAGCTTATTTGGAATTTAGAAGTAATGTCATTATTTGTAGAGATGATAAATTTAAAAGGAAACGAAAGATCGTTGAGGACGATTTTGAGTTACCAAGAGCGGCAACTGTTTCTGAAATTGCTGAAATGATAGGTAAATCAAGGCAAAAAACATCAACTGTTATGAATTCATTAAAGAAAAAAGAAATTTTACTTAATCCAGAAGGTGCAGGCCAAATTATTGAAAATGGTCGCACTGTAAGTCCTAGAACATGGATAGTAAATCCTTACATAATGATTTGTGCACCTCGAAAAAATGAAGTGAAACTTGATAAATTAACGATGAGATTGTTTCAACATTCTTTGAAAAATCTTAAAGATCAAAATGGTAAAAAAGTAAAATTACCAGCTAGATTTTTTTAGACTGTATCAATTTGATACAGTTTTTTTTATGTACTTTATCCATTATTTAGGTGTCACGAAAAGGTGACAAAAAACAAAAAAGTGTCACCTTTTCGTGACACCCTAAAAAGTGCATTAAACCTAGTTGTATCAAGGGATCTACATGATTTTTGTAAATGCTCTCTATTATCACTATTATTAAAGAGCTAAAAGTTCCGCAAGGAACAGGTAGTATTTTTGAGCAAACAACGCTCAAAAATCTCCACCTTCATCATAAAAAGGTCGGTTCGTAAATCCTCACCTAAAGGCTAACGCCTTTTCTTTTTTATGACGTCCTTGCAAAACTTTTTTCGGCTCGTGTGCTTTTTTCGCCAAGCCGACAGACAAAAAGCAAAACAATGGTTCTCGACTTGGACTAGCAAGTATACGAGCCGAACCGCTTAGATCATTCGTTCAAAAATAGCTCTTATTCAAACAATTGATACGTAATACGTGGGGATTCGTCCCCACACGACGAGCCAGCACTCTAGCCAAAAAGCAAGAGGTGTTTTAAAACCTTGGGTGTGGTTATATGCCGATTACATTGGAGAAAGGCATTCATTAGAGTGTCTTTTTTTTATTTCTTAAAAGACTTGCTCGTATATTATTTAAAGACATAAAATAATGTGAATCCGTTAAAAAACATGAGTGACCCCTTGTTTTCCCCTCTTATCTAAAGGAGGAACTATTATGGGCTTTGGTGGTAGTTGTGGTAGTTGTGGCGGCGGCTTTGCTGGAGGATTCGCATTACTTGTTGTGCTCTTTATATTATTAATCATAGTTGGAGCTGCTTGCTTCTGCTAAAAAACAATCCGAAAAGACACTTGTAAAGGTGTCTTTTCTTATGAAAAAAATATTTATATAATGTGTAGTTAAAATTGGGGATCTCCCGATTCAAAAGATGGGTACAAGTTGTCCTTTTAAACTGTGGAAAATGAGGATGAATAAAGATTCATGTGAAGTTAACATAAAGCATCATTATCGGTAGCAAGGACAAGGGGGCTCCTTACTGTCACAAGGGATTTTCCTGGTTCTTTTTTTGTTTATGCATGATTTTATACATGGTTGGTATAGCAAGGATTCTAGGGATCCTTGCTATTTTGTTTTTCCTCTTTTCTTGCATAAAATCTTGTATAAAGAAAAAAGATTTTGATGTTGTTATTGAGAAGTAAGGAGTATCTAATTTTAAAATTGATATGTGTCCCTAAGCTTGAGGCTGTAATATGAACTAAATACATTACTCTTGTGAAGATTATGGAAGTTAAAAATACAAACAAGTGATACGTGAATTATTAGGAAAAAGGGTATATCATTGCTATAGCGAATATATTTTTGAGGTGAAACGCTATGAAGACGTTTTATAGTCCTAGTGACGTGGCGGAGCAATTAGCTATCCAATCATCTACATTACGTAAGTATGCAGACGTGTTAGAAAAAGAGGGTTACACTTTCATAAAAAACGAGCGTGGGCATAGGAAATATAGAGAAAGTGATGTAATGGTATTCCGTAAGGTTATAAACTTAAAGAACGACACAGATATGACACTAGAAAATGCCACAAAACAAATTGTATTATGGCATCAAGGTGTTGAAGTATTGCCATTGGATAGATATGAAGTTGAGCGCTATGAAGAACCGGATTTCAACGCTACAACGCTACAGATAATGATTCAAGATCAAAAAGAAGTCATTGAAAAACAAAATGTCTTGCTTCAGGAATTAACCAAACGATTAACTGAGCAAGATCAGAGATTTATACAAAGAGAATCAGAGTTATTGAGCGCTATACAAACGATACAGGAATCCCAGGCACTTATAGCGATGAATACTAGCGAAGACATGGCGAAGAACCAGGGCCGTGATGAAATGCTCATGCAAACAATAAGGGAAGTCCAGGAAGTTAAGAAGATGATTGCAGCAAGTAAAGATAAGAAATGGTATGAGTTTTGGAAATAATCTTTTGAATCTTTAAACCCTTGATATTATTGAGTTTTTGTATTTTTCCTTTCTCACTATATATATATCTAAAAGTTCCGTAAGGAACGGGTCGTGTGCTATTGTGTCAAGCAGAGAGACCAAAAGCAAGGAAAACACGCTATACATACATGTATGTATAGCGTGTTTTCGTAATGAATTTTAATTATTTGTTTTTAGGAGTATCGATTCTTACGGAGTATAGACGTTTTTCAACGTAATGTTTTGAAATAGTAAGAGGTTGTGTGTCTGTACTATTTTTAAATTTTGTATAATTTGGTTTTTTAATTGGTGTTGTTATAGTTTCGGCAAATTCATATGGGTAATTAACTTTAGATTTGTCTTCAAGCATATAGATAGCTCCTTTTTTAGAGTGTTTGTTAAAGAGTTGTACTATAATACAATATGTTTATATATTTTTTTTGGGACTAGATATGTATCAACCAATTCATATTGGGGTATCACCCGATGATTTGGTTGGACTAGTTGGTTCAGTTGTTAACACATAATGAAGTTCTACGTAGAATTTTATTTTCTTCGTATATAAAAATCTTTATCTTTAAATTGTGAAAAACGGATATGAATAAACATACATGTGAGGTTAACATAATGTCTTATTATTGATAACAAATATAAAAGGTTCATCCTTCTTTACAAGGGGATAAGCTTTTTATATAATTTCTCATCAAAAACTAAAAATGCTGAACTATTTTACTGGTGTTTGCGATCACAATGAAAACAAATAAAACAACATCTACGGAACTTATCTTTCTTACATTTACAAGAATTACTATGACATTTTGACTTACAAGAATGACTATCATGCTTACATTTACAAGAATCATTACTACGCTTCGAACAGTTGCTACTCCAGCTCATTTTTTATACCTCCTTTTCGAATACCAGTTATATTATTCTATGTTTTAATAAGAAAAATGCTTGTTTATTAACCTATGTTAAATTCTATAGAAAACCCTCTATTGCAGTATTTTATACATTGTTGATATAGCGGAGATTTTAGGGATCCTCGTTATTTTCTTTTTCTTTTTTTTGTATAAAATTTTGTATAAATTATTAAATTGATAGATGTAAAAACTAATAAAAACTTTTCTTTAAATTTTAAAAAGAAGGTGTTACTTTTTTAAAAAAGGAAAACACTATGTAGTAACTATAGAACAGCTTAGAGTAGA
Organism: Bacillus sp. FSL K6-6038; assembly: GCF_038050455.1. Lineage (NCBI taxonomy): Bacteria > Bacillati > Bacillota > Bacilli > Caryophanales > Bacillaceae > Bacillus > Bacillus sp. FSL K6-6038. The sequence continues at coordinate 4,872 of NZ_JBBOUH010000005.1, read as the reverse complement.
GGGAAGACAAAGTATGGCTTAAACTTATTGGGGATCTGAGGTAGCCAAGAACTTAGGGATTGGCTCAAGTACTTTACGTAAATATTGCCTTTCCTTGGAAGAAGCCGGATATCCTTTCGAGCGGGGTAACAATAATTCGAGAGTTTTTTTCATAAAGAGGTAGCAACTGTTGCTACAGATAGCGTAGTAGATACAGAACACATAAAAGTATTAACAGAACGTATAGAACGATTAGAACAACTTAATTTAGAATTGATTCAAAGATTAGATCAGCAAAGCAAACTTTTACAGGAAAATGATGTTCAAAGGATAATAAGAGAAGAACAAAGAGATACTCAATTAATGCAAGTATTTAAAAGAAATATAAGATAGCAAGCGTCTAATAGCAGCTTCAGAACAGAAGAGATCTTTTTGGAGTCGTCTATTTGGTAAATAAATTAGAATTTAATAATAGAAAGAAAAGTTCACTTTTTATTTGAAAAAAGATAAGAAGTGAATTTTTTGTTTACTAGTAATAATTGATAGGTTGTGTAAATCTAATTTTTATTTCTAAAACAAATTGGTTAATTGTTTTAGAGCATTTTAATTAAGTATTGAATATTATAAGAATGTAATCTGTAGATTACTAATTATTTAATTTAGTAGGAGGTGAATTTTAAAATGCCTTTCACTACTGGTCCAATTGAAAATGTAGGAAATCAGCCTGCTAATGCAAATAGAGCTAAGGTTAAAATCCTCAATCGTACTGGAGGTACACTTAATGGGGTACTTCGATCTTTTAGACTTGATGGTACAAGAACATTAATCGAACAGAGAAACTTTTCTGTAGCTGCTAATGCTTCTGCTCTTGTAATTCTAAGTTTAGTTCACTCTACTTTGGGACAAGCAGAACAATATGAAGTTGAAATTGTCCCTAATCAAAACGGTGGCATATACAGTGTTTATGGAGTAACTCCTCAGGGTGTTATTATTACTGCACAACGAGTTTTGAATACAGAATTAACGCAGATTCTTTAATATTAAATAAGGGGTTGGTTATCTTTTTAGGTAACCAACTTTCTTTATTTAATTGTTGAAAATCATAGATTATAAAAAAGTATTGCTATTTTTGTAAGCGCTTACTATAATAAAGGTACAAGGATTCATAAAATCTTAATATAAGAATAAAGGAGGAAATAAAATGGAAATTGCAATGGCAGTTTTAAAATTTGTAGGTGGAGTAATTCCATTCGTACAAGAGCTTTTAAAAGCATTTATGTAAGTTGTTTATTCTGCAATTATTTATAAAAATTATCATACAAATGATCTGTATATCAAAGATGAATTGATGTACAGATCATTTGTGTGAGCAATCTTTAAATAAGAAAGGAGAATCCCAAAAAGAATATGGGATTCTCCTTTTTTTAGTGCATGAAATGTTGCGAAATAACTGACTTGATTTAAGAATATTAATGAGAATTTTTAATTAGCAGCTAGATTGTCCAGTTGTTCCACCAATTCTTACTTGTTGAGTTTGTAATACTTTCAAAGTAAGATCAAGAACGATTTTTTCACGTAAGTGGTCAAATGCTTTTTCATGATGTTTACCACATGATTCTTCATGATGTTTATCATGATCATTATCACATGGTGAGAAGTCAAGCTCATAAAATTCTGCACTAATTATTTCACAAAATGGTTGTTCATTATAGAAAACATTATTTTCAAAGAAGAATTTGTCTAGACGAGGAACATCAGTGTTTTTTGGATTAATAAAACGAGCTTTATTTTCTGAAGAAAAAGCTATGATTGGGTTAGAAGAAAAGTCACCTGCAGTTAAATCAGCAAAACCTGAGAATCGAACCTTTGCAATTTTATCATGAATCACGCCATTGCAGTCTTTAGCAGCATATTCAATATTTTTACGAATAAAACCTTCTACAAACAATTTTGCTCTTGTTACTCGTAAATACCCTGTTTCATTAATTGGTTCATATTCAACAGGTACTAGTTTACATTGTTGTAAAAATACATCTTTTAACACTCTTTTAATTTCTACTGCTGGTGGACAAAGTGGGATATTTGCTTCTACTACAATTTGAAGTGTTCTTTCTGCTAATACAACTGGAATTTTAACTATTGGATTTCTTGTAAGAACAGGCGTTGCTGGAGTATCACTGAACGGAATTTGTGTTTCTGCTTTAACCTTACAATCTTTATTGTGATCGTGTTTGTTTTCACTCAATTAAAAAACCTCCATTTATTTTTGTTTTTCGAGTGTTTCCATATCTACTTTAATATGATATTTAATATATCTATTTGTGTGCGGGCTTGTATAATAGTTACTTTTCTCATTTTGAAATAAGAAAAACTAAATTAGATTACTTAAAATTCATTGCACTATATTGAATAGGACAGCATATATTATATTGTGGAACGAGCGTCGGACATTTGTTTTACACTTATATATAATTAAATAAATCTCCCATAACAAGAAAAGGAACCTACTAGTAGGTTCCTTTTCTTGTTATGGGGGTAGAAGGAGCAATCGTACCGTGAAGTGAAAAGTAATTTGCAGAAAATGTAACTATGGCTCGAACTTATTGGGGATCTGAGGTAGCCAAGAATTTGAGGATTGGCTCAAGTTCTTGGCGTAAATATTGCCTTACCCTGGAGGAAGCTGGGTATCCTTTTGATCGCGGCAACAATAATTCTAGAATTTTTTTCATAAAAACGTAGCAGCTTTAGAACAGAAGAAATCAATTTGGAATGGTCTGTTTGGTAAATAAATTAGAATTGAATGATAAAAAGAAAAGCTGGCTTTTTATTTGAAACAAGATAAACGAGCTTTTTTGGATACTACCGATAATGATAGGTTATGTAAACTTTATATGTATACGATATATAGTATTGCTTTCCTTTGGACAAGTAGAGACAAGTATACAGGAAAAACAAGATCGTTTTACATTTAATATATTAAATTTAAACAAAGGAGCTTGATTATTTATGTCATCAAAAAATAGATTGTATTTCAATCCTTGTGAGTTTCCACTTCCTATTCAGGGATCTTCAGGATCAACACCACAATCAGCATTCAGGGCTGTTAGGGATGTTACTAATGCATCTATACCTGTTTCTGCAGACACTGATGTGCAAGTTTTATACCCGAATGAACAATACGATCTAATAAATGAATATAGTACTTTTACTTCCACATTTATTCCAGAAACAAAAGGTATATATTCTATTATTGCAAGTGTTCAATTTAGTTCTGTTACTTTTACCAATCCTTATAGGGTGCGAATAGCCATCAGAGTAAACAATACTGACGTAGCCCGAGATAATGATTTCTTTAGTACAATCCCATTTGACAATGATGTATCTGTTTCTACTAACATTCAGTTAAATGCTGGAGATCAAGTACAGGTATTTGTGCAAAGTTCTGTAGTTGGTGAAATCGTTTCAGATCCTGCAACTACACACTTTGAAGCTACTAGATTTCCATCTCCAACATAATAAAACAAGTTTATTTTCTTAACTTTCGATAACACTGATTATGTGAATGAAAAGTCCCTTCAGAAGATGAAGGGACTTTTCTAGGTTTCTAGATACATGGACTGCTGATAAGTGTGTTATGTAACTCTTACATGAATATAGTATATATCGTTATTTTCTTGTTTCTCTCTTTATTCTTTATATTTGCATACTAAACATGCTTGTATCCTATATTGATGCAAGCAATTATATATACCCTACCTATAGTACATAAATCAATAATGCAGGTATTGCAGTACATTGTAATGAGAGAGGAGTATGTTTTATGGAATCACGACCTCTGAAGAAAACTATGTATGAAAATATATCATAACCAAAAATACTATCTCTTTGGAATATAGGCTGTTAAACAAGCTCTTCTTGTATTTAAACATAGAATAGAATGAATTCTATATTTCTCGAAGGGGATGTTTTTAAATGTTTAATGATCATGATAAATGCGTATGTGATCAGTTAGCGGTTTTACAATTAGGTACAGAAGTAGATATTTTTTTAAGTGGGAATACAATCGAAGACGTTATTTTTGTTAATTTCAATCCAGAAAATTTTTGTGCAACTTTTGTAGATAATGAAACAGAACCAGGAACTGTAATTGTTTTAGATTGTCGAGATATTTTAGCACTTCGAATTGAATAATTAGATAGAAAAAAAGAGCTTTTTTAAAAGCTCTTTTTTTATTTTTATAACTAAAAATAAAAAGATTATTCTTAGTTAATTATGATTATACTGATGAAATTTTATGGAGATGAAAATCTAGCTGCTTCAAAATGTGTTCCTTCGTTATTCAAAATAGTCATATTTCCTCCGCTAATAATTGTCCATATTTGAACTTTATCCCTTTTATTTAATTGTAGAATAGTACTTACTCTTACTACATGAGGTCGTCTAACTAATTTTGGCACGAAATAGTGATCTTCTTTAACAATATCGATATCATTTACACGTATTAACATGGTTGTAGTACGAGGATTATCAAAAGGAATATTAGCAAGAAATGCTGCACCTGCAGTAATAGCATATACTCCTTTTCTTTTAGGAATAAAGGTTGAATCGGATATATTATACTCATCTTTTAAATCAAATTGTTTAGTTTCATACGTAATCTGTTGAATTTGTGTTGTAAGTACATTCTGGTTAAATGCTTTTACAGCTCTAAATGCGGATGGTCTAATTAATTGTAGTAAAGCTATTATAGGATTACCCCCTTTTACATTAACTTATGAATTATGTAGAAAGAGTGATTGGACCAGAGGTTTTGCTTTGATTTGAATGTATACTTTTTTATTTATTTTTGAGGATATCAGGGGATTTGGGATGAAGTTAATGATTAAGGTGTTT
>NZ_JBBOUH010000004.1:0-47285 GCF_038050455.1 Bacillus sp. FSL K6-6038 | reverse complement strand
CATCGCGTTTCGGCGACTTTTATAATATAACACAGTATATTATTTTCGTCAACAAGTTTTTTCGATAACTTGTATCTCTCATTTGCTGACTCTGCCTATTATATAGACTTTCCCATCTCTATGCAAGTATTATTCTAAAAAAAAAATAAGAGAGGGAAAATCCCCACTCTTATTCTTCAGAAGCCTCTTCGCTTCCATCTTCTTCATCTTTTTGCGCTTTTGCTACTGTTGCTACTTCTTGTTCATTTTCCAAACGGATTAATCGTACACCTTGCGTATTACGACCCATTTGAGAAATTTGATCAACTGGCATACGGATAATAATACCCGCAGCTGTAATTAGCATAATATCTTCTTCGCCAGTTACAGACTTAACTGCTACTAATTTACCGTTTTTATCTGTGATATTACATGTTTTTAAACCTTTACCACCGCGACTTTGTAGACGATATTCATCAACCGGTGTACGTTTTCCGTAACCATTTTTGGTTACAATTAAAACGTTCATATCCTCTTCAACAATTTCCATACCTACAACTTGGTCTTCATCACCTAGTGTAATAGCCTTTACACCTGCCGCATTACGTCCCATAGAACGAACATCTTGCTCATTGAAACGGATTAACATACCGTTACTTGTTCCAACAATAATATCCTTATCACCAGATGTTAATCGTACAGAGATTACTTCGTCCTCTTCACGAAGGGAAATTGCAATTAAACCATTCGTACGTATATTGGCAAATGATGAAAGAGGCGTTCTCTTAGAAATACCTTGTTTTGTTGTGAAGAATAAGAATTGATCATCACCAAATTCACGGATTGGAATAATAGCGTTGACCCACTCACCTTTATCTACTTCTAACAAATTAACAATTGGTATACCTTTTGCCGTACGGCTATACTCTGGAATTTCATATCCTTTTGTACGGTATACTTTACCTTTGTTTGTGAAGAATAGAATATGATCATGTGTAGACGTTGTCAATAAATGCTCAACAAAGTCATCATCATTCGTACCCATTCCTTGTACACCACGTCCTCCACGGTTCTGTGTTTTGTACGTAGAAGCTGGTAACCTTTTGATATAACCATTATGAGTAAGTGTGATAGCGATATTTTGCTCTGGGATTAAATCCTCATCTTCAATTGATTCCATACCACCAATTGTAATTTCTGTTCTTCTTTTATCATTAAAGCGTTCTTTTACTTCTGTTAATTCTTCACGAATAATTTCAAGAACCTTTTCTTCATCTGCTAAGATGGCCTTTAATTCAGCAATTAACTTCATTAAGTCTTGATATTCTTGTTCAATTTTTTCACGTTCTAGTCCTGTTAAGCGTTGCAGACGCATATCTAAAATTGCTTGCGCTTGTTTTTCACTTAAACCAAAACGTTCCATCAATCCTTGTTTTGCAATATCAGCAGTCTTTGAACTACGAATTAAAGTAATTACTTCATCAAGGTGATCTAATGCAATTCGTAACCCCTCTAAAATATGAGCCCGAGCTTCCGCTTTCTCTAATTCATAAGCAGTACGTCTACGAATAACTACCTGTTGATGCTCTAAATAATAATATAAAGTTTGTTTTAAGTTTAATACTTGTGGCTCCCCATTCACGAGCGATAACATATTAATACCAAAGCTTGTTTGAAGCGCTGTATGTTTATATAAATTATTTAATAGTACGTTTGCATTTGCATCACGGCGTACTTCCATGACAATACGCATACCATTTCGATCTGACTCATCGCGTAAATCTGTAATACCTTCGATTTTTTTATCGCGAACTAACTCTGCAATTTTTTCAATTAATCGAGCTTTATTCACTTGATAAGGCAGCTCTGTTACAATAATTGCTTGTTTTCCATTTGCCTTTTCTTCAATTTCAACTTTAGCACGAAGTATAATAGAACCGCGACCTGTTTCATACGCTCTTCGAATTCCACTTCTCCCTAAGATTAGACCCGCCGTTGGGAAATCTGGTCCCGGAATAAATTCCATTAATTCCGCAATAGTAATGTCAGGATTATGACTCAATGCTAGCACGCCATCAATTACTTCTCCAAGTTGATGAGGCGGAATATTTGTTGCCATACCAACCGCGATACCTGTCGTACCGTTTACTAATAAGTTAGGAAAGCGTGCTGGTAATACAATTGGTTCTCTCTCAGAACCATCGTAATTGTCTTGGTAATCTATCGTGTTTTTCGTAATATCACGCAACAGCTCCATAGAAATCTTAGACATTCTTGCTTCTGTATAACGCATTGCTGCTGCTGAATCTCCATCAACAGAACCGAAATTACCATGCCCATCAACAAGCATATAACGTTGACTAAAATCTTGTGCCATACGTACCATTGTTTCGTAAACGGCTGAATCACCATGCGGGTGATACTTACCAATTACTTCGCCAACAATACGCGCTGATTTTTTATATGCTTTATCAGCAGTAATCCCTAAATCATTCATTGCGTATAAAACCCTGCGATGCACAGGTTTTAACCCATCACGAACATCTGGTAGTGCACGAGATACGATAACACTCATTGCGTAATCTAAAAATGAGGTACGCATTTCATGACTAATATTAATTTCTCGAATTCGTGCTTGTTCTTGATTGTCTGACATCAACGAGCACCTCCTCTTACATTTCCGTTACATATACATTGATTTATATGTAGAAGACAGGAATGCTTAGATTCCTGTCATTACTTACTTAAATATCAAGGTTTTTCACGTATTTTGCATTTTCTTGGATAAAGTTACGACGTGGCTCTACTTTATCACCCATTAAAATTTCAAACGTTTCATCTGCTTCAATTGCATCTTGCAGAGAAACTTGAAGTAATGAACGTACTTCTGGATCCATTGTCGTTTCCCATAATTGAGTCGGATTCATTTCCCCAAGACCTTTGTAACGCTGAATACCAGGTTTTGGGTGAGCTGGTAACTCTGCTAATATCTTTTCAAGCTCTTTATCGTTATAAGCATATTGAATCTTTTTCCCTTGTTGCACTTTAAACAATGGTGGTTGTGCAATATATATATAACCATGTTCAATGATTTGACGCATATAACGATAGAAGAACGTTAATAATAGAGTACGAATATGCGCGCCATCAACATCGGCATCGGTCATAATAATAACTTTATGATAGCGAGCTTTTTCAATATCAAAATCCCCACCGATATTTGTACCAATCGCTGTGATAATCGTACGTACTTCATCATTAGATAAAATCTTATCTAATCGTGCCTTTTCAACGTTAATAATTTTACCCTTAAGTGGTAAAATCGCTTGAAAGTGGCGATCGCGTCCTTGTTTTGCAGAACCTCCTGCAGAATCTCCCTCTACGATGTAAATTTCACTAATCGAAGGATCTTTAGAAGAACAGTCTGCAAGCTTCCCTGGCAAACTAGATACTTCCAGCGCACTCTTTCGGCGTGTTAATTCACGTGCCTTCTTCGCTGCTACACGTGCACGTGCTGCCATTGTTCCTTTATCCACAATCTTACGAGCAACATTTGGATTCTCAAGTAAAAACTTTTCGAACGCTTCTGAGAAAACAGATTCTGTAATCGTTCTCGCTTCACTATTCCCAAGTTTTGTTTTCGTTTGTCCCTCAAACTGTGGATTCGGATGTTTGATGGAAACAATCGCTGTTAGTCCTTCACGTACATCTTCACCTGTTAGGTTACTATCAGCATCTTTTAAGATGTTATTTTTTCGTCCATAATCATTTATTACACGCGTTAGGGCAGTCTTGAAACCAACCTCATGTGTACCGCCTTCATACGTATGAATATTATTCGTAAATGAATAAATATTGTTTGTATAACCTTCGTTATATTGAAGAGAAACTTCAACTTGAATTCCATCTTTCGAACCATCTACATATACAGGTTCTTCATGAATCGGTTGCTTCGAGCGGTTTAAATGCTCAACATAAGATTTAATTCCACCTTCATAATGGAACTCTTTCTTCTGCTTATTTTCGCGTTTATCTTCAATTATCAATTTAATATTACGATTTAAAAATGCTAGTTCACGCATACGTGTTGCTAATGTATCAAAATCGTATTCTGTAGTTTCTTTAAAAATTTCTGGATCTGGCTTGAAACGAGTTATTGTTCCTGTATGATCTGTTTCGCCAATTACCTTTAAATCTGCAGCTGGGATACCTCGTTCATACTTTTGATAATGAATTTTACCTTCACGATGTACAAATACTTCTAACTCTGTTGATAGAGCATTTACAACAGATGCACCTACACCATGTAAACCACCGGAAACTTTATAACCGCCACCGCCAAATTTACCACCTGCGTGGAGTACAGTCATAATAACCTCTACAGCAGGACGTCCCATTTTTTCTTGTATACCAACTGGAATACCACGACCATTATCCGTCACACGAATACTATTATCTTCTTCGATGCTAACATTAATTTCATCACAGTATCCTGCTAATGCTTCATCAATACTATTATCTACAATTTCCCATACAAGGTGATGAAGACCCTTCCCACTTGTAGATCCAATATACATACCCGGGCGTTTTCGAACTGCTTCCAGTCCCTCAAGCACCTGTATTTGACTTTCATCATATGAATTTTCCTGCATTTGCTTTTGTTCCATTGACACAAAGATCACCTACTTTTCCATTTAAACAGAAATTATGTTCTGTCTATTTCACAATCTACCGTGCCGTTCGTTACATGAATTGTTTTCGCTTGCTTTAATGTTTCGTGTTCAATTCCGTCGACACTTGTCGTTGTCACAAATGTTTGCACTTTTCCTTGAATTGTATTTAAAAGATGTGATTGACGATAATCATCTAACTCTGATAACACATCATCTAATAAGAGGATTGGATATTCTTTAACCTCTGAATAAATCAATTCAATTTCAGCTAACTTTAGGGAAAGTGCGGTTGTTCGTTGTTGCCCTTGTGAACCAAAGACTTGAACATTTTTATCATTAACGAAGAATTGTAGATCGTCACGATGAGGACCAATTAAAGTTGTACCACGGAAAATTTCACGTTGTTTCACAGATTGAAAACTTTCATAGTATACTTCTTTTATTTTCGACAAATCCATTGATTCTGATACATCTACGCTCGGTTTATAGACTATTTCTAGTTCCTCTAATCCCCTACTAATGCCACGATGGATTGGAGCAGCCCATTCTTGTAATAAATGCAGAAACTCAAAACGTTTTTGCAAAATTTTTGTACCATGTTCAATGAGTTGCAGTGTAAATACATCCAACATCGTTTCCTCATTTTTACTATTCCCTTGCATTTTTTTAAGCAAGTGATTTCGCTGCGTGAGCACTTTTTGATATTGACTTAACTCATACAAATAGACAGGAGCTATTTGTCCAAGTTCCATATCTAAAAAGCGTCTTCGTACTTGAGGGCTTCCTTTTACAAGATTTAAATCTTCTGGGGCAAACATAACAACATTCATTTCACCAATATATTGGCTTAACCTTTGTTGTTCTAGCTGATTTAATTTTGCCTTCTTCCCTTTTTTAGAAATATTTAATTCTAAAGACAAGGAACTGTTTCGCTTTTGTAATCTACCTTTTATTTTACCATAATCCTCATCCCACCGGATAAGTTCACGATCGTTCGAAGTTCGATGAGACTTGGCCATCGCTAATACATAAATAGCTTCCATCAAATTCGTTTTCCCTTGAGCATTTTCACCAATAATTACATTCACTTTATCCTCAAAGGAGAGATCCAGATATTCATAATTGCGATAATTTTTTAATTGTAATTCTTTAATATACAAAGGGCTCCCCCTTTATGCTTGAACTTGAAATGTTCCGTTTCCCGGAATTTCAACAATATCATTTGCATACAACTTTCGGCCTCTTCTATTTTCAAGCTCTTGATTGACATACACTTCGTATTCTTGTAAGAACCATTTAACAGCACCGCCTGTATCAATTACATCAGCTAACTTTAAAAATTGTCCCAGGGTAATATACTCAGTTGAAATCTTAATACGTTTCATAAAATCGCTCACTTTCTGAAAGTGTTCATTCTTTCATTGTACTAAATAAACCCGCATTAGGAAAGTAATACCCCGAAAATCAAATAAGGGCCACTAGCATATTCAAACTAGTAACCCTCACTCTCGCTTAGTAAGTACGAACTGGTAAAATTAATTGGATGATAGAATCATCATTTATTGTACGAATTAAGAATGGTCTCATCGCTCCAGTAAAACTAATTTTAATTTCTGTACTGTCTAACGCTTTTAATGCATCCATCATATATTTTGCACTAAAGGAGATTTTTAATTCTTCCCCTTCTATTTTTTCACATTGAACTTCCTCTACTACTTTTCCGATTTCTGGTGAATTTGAAGAAAGTTCCAGCATTTGTTGTTCTAACGTCGATAATTTCACAACATTATTGCGACCATCTCTTGCTAGTAAAGAAGCACGATCAATTGCTTGTAAAAACTCTTTTGTATTTACAAATATGTCGGTTTTACTTTCTGCCGGAATTAAACGTGTTGTATCCGGGTAATTCCCTTCTAACAACCTTGAGAAGAATAATAAATGTTTAGTTCGGAATAATACTTGATACTCCGTAATGACAATATCCACCATTTCTTCAGACTCATCTAGAATTTTGCTCAATTCATTTAAACTCTTACCAGGGATAACAACATTCGCTTGAAATTCATCAGAAATTGTATGACCTTCAATCTTCGCTTTACGAAGTGCTAACCTGTGACTATCTGTTGCAATACAAGTCAGTTCACTGTTATACACTTTCCAGTTTACACCTGTCAAGATCGGACGAGTTTCAGAACTTGAAACCGCAAATACAGTTTGACGAATCATATGTTTTAGTAAATCTGTCGGGATTTTAAATACATGATGTTCTTCAATTTGTGGTAATAATGGATATTCAGCAGCATCTAAACCATTTAGATTAAACTCTGACTTTCCAGATTTTATTTTTGTCATAAAATGATTTTCCACAGAGATTTCTACTGTGTCTTTTGGTAATTTTTTTACGATCTCACTAAAATATTTTGCTTGTAAAACAATGCTCCCCGATTGTGCAATTTCAACAATTTCTTTTCCATTTTCTTCAACTGGAATAAAAGATTCAATCGAAATATCAGCATCGCTTCCTGTCAATGTAACACCTTCTTCAGTTACTACAACTTTAATTCCTGTAAGTATGGGAATAGTTGTACGAGAGGAAACGGCCTTCATTACATCTTGTACACTTCTTACAAGATAGTCTTTTTGAATTGTAAAACGCATAGCGAAAACCTCCGGCAAGTATAAGATTTTATTTATTTAATAAATATAAAAAAATAGTAGTAATAGTAATAGGGCTTGTGGATATGTGGATAACTCCATTTAGAGACGGAAAAACAGTCTATCTACATGTGGATAGACTGTGTGTAAAACAAGGGAAGTTATTCACACTATTCAGCTACTACTTTAAAATATGATTGATTTCCTCAACTTGTTTTTGTAGTTGTGTATCAGTTTTTAATAGTTTTGAAATTTTTTCGTGCGCATGGATGACTGTTGTGTGGTCACGTCCACCAAATTCTTCACCAATTTTAGGTAAAGATGAATCTGTTAACTCACGTGATAGATACATTGCAATTTGGCGAGGAAATGCGACTGATTTTGTGCGTTTTTTTGCTTTAAAGTCTTCTAGTTTAACTTGAAAAACATCACCAACGGCTTTTTGAATATCATAAATAGAAATAATCTTTGGTTTAGAATTTGGAATAATATCTTTAAGTGCTTCGGCAGCTAAATCCGCATTAATATCTTTATTAATTAAAGATGAATAAGCAACAACTCGAATAAGTGCACCTTCTAGTTCACGAATGTTCGAGTCGATTTGATTTGCGATATAGAGCATGACTTCATTTGGGATGTCAAGGCCTTCCGCTTTCGCTTTTTTTCGTAAAATCGCAATTCTCGTCTCTAAATCTGGCGGTGTAATATCTGTAATAAGTCCCCACTCAAAACGGGAGCGAAGGCGATCTTCTAATGTCGGGATCTCTTTTGGCGGTCGATCGCTTGAGATTACAATTTGCTTGCTTTCTTCATGTAGCGCATTAAATGTATGGAAGAACTCTTCTTGTGTTTGTTCTTTTCCAGCAAGAAATTGAATATCATCTATAAGCAAGACATCGACATTACGGTATTTATTACGGAAATCGACAGCTTTATTATCACGAATAGAGTTAATAAATTCATTTGTAAATTTTTCTGATGATAAATAAACAACCTTAGCATTCGGATTATGTTCAATGACATAATGACCAATTGCATGCATTAGGTGTGTTTTTCCAAGCCCAACTCCCCCATAAATAAATAGCGGGTTATATGCTTTTGCTGGTGCTTCAGCAACTGCTAATGAAGCTGCATGAGCAAAACGGTTCCCAGAGCCAATAACAAATGTATCAAACGTGTATTTTGGATTTAACATGCTCTGTGGTAAGTGATTAGACTCATCATTTATTCTTTTCTTTTTAGCAGGAGGATAGTCAATCTCCTCTTCAGTTTGACTTTGGGGAATAATAAAGCGAATTTCTAGTTTTGCTCCTGTTAAATCATAAAGTGTTTCTGAAATTAGTTCTGAATAATGAGATTCTAGCCAGTCACGAGCAAATTCATTCGGAGCTGTAATCGTTAATATATCTTTTTTCAAAGCATGTGCTTTGGTTGATTTCAACCATGTCTCATAACTTGGTTTACTGACCTTTTTTTCGAGTTCTTTCAAAGCACTATTCCATAAATCAGAGATATTTTCCAAAGGTGTCCCTCCTTTACAAAGATGGTAAAAGAATAAGGTTGTGCAACAATTGTACAACCTCAAAATAACGAAATGTATATTTATACGAAACGTATTTTAAAACCTAAAAACGTCGTTTGTATACGAGATAGAGTTTTCGACAAAAAACACAAATGTGGACAACTGTTTACCCACATGTGATTATAACTGTCCACATGTTATGCACAATTTGTGGATAAACTAAACTTGTGGAAAACTTGTTCAAGGTGAAAACACAACTATAATATCAAAAAAAGATAGCGATAGCAATGAATTTCAGAAAGTTATCCACAAAATCAATACCTTGTGGAATAAACTTGTCCACAATACGATATACTGTGTAAAAGTGAAAAAATAATTTGTGGATACAAAAAAATGAAAAATATATTATCCACAAAGAAATAAAACAGCTGTGAAATAAATTGTGAATAGGTTCAAAATGAATATTTGATGAAAATTTAGAGAACCATTGACATTTTCCTAGTTGATTAACTATAATTTATAAGACTGTCTTTAACAGATATTCCTCAGGGAGGTGTCATATAATGAAAAGAACTTACCAACCAAATAAACGTAAGCGCAGCAAAGTACATGGTTTCCGCAGCCGTATGAGCACAGCGAACGGACGTAAAGTGCTAGCAGCTCGTCGTCGTAAAGGAAGAAAAGTATTATCTGCGTAGACCACTGATCGTTCAGTGGTCTTTTTTTCTAGTAATAATGAATTTCCGCTGATGAAATACAGGAGTGTCAATTGATATGAAGAAAAAAAATCGTATAAAGAAAAATGATGAATTTCAGGCTGTTTTTCAAAATGGAAAATCAAATGCAAATCGTCAGTTTGTGGTCTATCAGCTTGAAAAAGCGGAGCAATCATACTTTCGCATTGGTCTTTCCGTTAGCAAAAAGTTAGGAAATGCAGTAGTACGTAATCGAATTAAGCGTATGATTCGCCAATCGATTGCAGAATTAAAAGATGAGATAGATTCTGGAAAAGATTTTGTTATAATAGCAAGGAAGCCTTGTGCAGATATGACATACGAACAATTGAAGAAAAGCTTAATTCATGCTTTTAAGCGTTCTGGTATTAAAATAACAAACAAGTAGCGTAGGAAAAGGAAAATGAATTACACTATATACATACCGAAACAAGGAGGAGCAGGCTGTGAAAAAAAAGATAGGCTTACTAGTCATGGTTATTGCTTTAATGGCAATTGCTACTGGCTGTAATGAAACGAATCAGCCGATTACACCGAAAAGTACAGGGATCTGGAATGAATATTTCGTATACCCGCTTTCTCAGTTAATCACGTATTTTGCAAACTTATTTGGTAGTAATTATGGTTTAGCGATTGTTGTCACAACTCTTATCATTCGTTTTGCATTGTTACCATTAATGATTAAGCAGACGAAGAGTACGAAGGCAATGCAAGCATTGCAACCAGAAATGGCGAAGTTAAAAGAGAAATATAGTTCTAAAGACCAAGCGACGCAGCAAAAGTTACAACAAGAAATGATGCAGTTGTATAAAACACACGGTGTAAATCCATTAGCGGGTTGTTTACCAATTTTTATTCAAATGCCAATTTTATTCGCATTTTACCATGCAATTATGAGGACGGCAGAGATTAAGCAACATAGCTTCTTATGGTTTGATTTAGGACATGCGGATCCGTACTATATCCTTCCAATTGTTGCGGCAATCACAACATTTATTCAGCAAAAACTTGCAATGGCAGGTACTGCTGGACAAAATCCACAAATGGCAATGATGATTTGGCTTATGCCAATCATGATTTTAGTCTTTGCAATTAACTTCCCAGCAGCATTATCACTATATTGGGTAGTTGGTAACATCTTTGGTATCGCTCAAATGTATATGATCAAAGGGCCTGAAATTAAGGCTAGTAAGGCAGGAGGATCAAGCAAGTGAGTATAATTACTGCTAAAGGACAAACAGTCGAGCTGGCAGTACAAGATGCTTTAAGACAATTAAAAGTTTCAAGGGATCAAGTAGACGTGAATGTGATTGATGAGGGAAAGAGAGGATTTCTAGGTTTTATAGGGAATCGTCCAGCTATCGTGGAAGTTGTAATGAAGAAAGATCCCATTCAAGAAGCTGAGCAATACTTACAAAGTGTTGTTCAGGAAATGGGTGTGGATGTGATGATTACGAAGAATGTAAAGGGTCGAGAAATTGAGTTTACACTTTTTGGGAAAGATGTAGGGGTATTGATCGGAAAAAGAGGACATACATTAAATTCTTTACAATATTTAACAAAACTTGTTGCGAATCGCAGTACAAAGCAATATATTGGTATTACAATTGATGCTGAAAACTATCGTAGTAAGAGAAAAGATACGTTAGAATCGCTTTCTTATCGATTAGCAAAACAGGTCACGGTAACTAAAAAAAATGTTGTGTTAGAACCAATGCCTTCTTTTGAGAGAAAAATTATTCATCAAGCATTGTCCAATCATCCAAATGTAATTACAACTTCCGAAGGGAAAGAACCACATCGACATGTTGTAATATCTTCCAAATAACCGGTTACTCATTCGAGTACCGGTTTTTTTCTTGTTAATTTATGAAAAATAGATTGTGGATAACTAAAAAACGCTAAACTTATCCACTGTGAATAAGTTTAGCGTTTTTTACATGAGGACATAATAAAATGAGTTATTATTCTTTTGTAGATAGGTTCGTTATGGTATCCTAATAGTTTAGTGAAAGAAAAAATCATATTTGAAATAGAGAGAAATAAGCAAGTGAGGTGAAAGGACATGGATTTTGATACAATTGCTGCAATTTCCACGGCACTTGGAGAAGGGGCAATTGCCATTGTTCGAGTAAGTGGAGAGGATGCGATTGAAAAGGTCAATCGCATTTTTAAAGGGAAAGATTTAACGGCAGTTTCTTCTCATACGATTCACTACGGTCATATTGTTGATTTAGATACAGATCAAGTTATCGAAGAGGTAATGGTATCGATTATGCGAGCGCCAAGGACATTTACGCGTGAAAATATTGTAGAGATCAATTGTCACGGTGGTCTTGTTTCTGTAAATAAAGTATTACAACTTATTTTGGCTCAAGGAGTGCGTTTGGCAGAACCGGGTGAATTTACAAAGCGTGCATTTTTAAATGGGCGTATTGACTTATCGCAAGCAGAAGCTGTAATGGATTTGATTCGTGCGAAAACAGATCGAGCGATGAACGTAGCAATGAATCAAATGGAAGGGCGATTATCTAAATTAATCGGTCGCCTTCGTCAGGAAATTTTAGAAACATTAGCTCATGTAGAAGTAAATATAGATTATCCAGAATACGATGATGTCGAAGAAATGACGCACAATATTTTAATTGAAAAAGCCACACATGTTCGCGGTGAAATTAAAAAAATATTGGAGACATCTAAGCAAGGGAAAATTTTACGAGAAGGAATTGCAACAGCAATTATCGGAAGACCGAACGTTGGGAAATCCTCGTTATTAAATAGTCTCGTGCAAGAGAAAAAGGCGATTGTGACAGATATAGCAGGAACAACGCGCGATGTAATTGAAGAGTATGTCAATGTGCGTGGTGTGCCACTTAAACTTATTGATACGGCGGGAATCCGTGAAACTGAAGATATTGTTGAACGAATCGGTGTAGAACGATCAAAAGAAATGATGGGACAGGCTGATTTAGTTCTAATTGTAGTAAACTATAGTGAAGCATTAACAAATGAAGATGAAGACTTATTCCGTGCAGTGCGAGGAAAAGACTTTATTGTCATTGTAAATAAAACGGATTTACCAAAGCAAATTGATATGAAACGTGTTACAGAATTAGCAGGTAAAAATCGTATGATCACAACGTCGCTAATTGAAGAAAAAGGTGTGGATGAGCTAGAAAAAGCGATAGCAGATCTATTCTTTGAAGGAACAATTGAGTCAGCAGATATGACGTATGTTTCTAATGCGAGACATATCGGTTTATTAACACAAGCGGAAAAGACAATTGGAGATGCTATTGAGGCAATAGAGAACGGTGTGCCAATTGATATGGTTCAAATCGATCTAACAAGAACGTGGGAAATCCTTGGTGAAATTACTGGTGATACTGTTCATGAAAGCTTAATCGACCAATTATTTTCTCAATTTTGTTTAGGAAAATAACATATAGCTGTTTTAGAAGGATAGATAATTTTAGGAGGAATAATAATGGGATACAATGCCGGTTCTTACGATGTCATAGTAATCGGTGCAGGTCATGCAGGATGTGAAGCTGGGCTTGCAGCAGCACGAATGGGCTCAAAAACATTAATGTTAACAATTAATTTAGATATGGTTGCTTTTATGCCATGTAACCCTTCTGTTGGTGGACCAGCGAAAGGGATTGTTGTACGTGAGATTGATGCATTAGGCGGTGAGATGGGACGAAACATTGATAAAACTCACATCCAAATGCGTATGTTAAACACGGGAAAAGGTCCAGCTGTACGCGCTCTTCGTGCACAAGCGGATAAATTTTCATATCAACACGAATTAAAGAAAACAATTGAAGAAACGCCAAATTTAACATTACGTCAAGGAATGGTAGAGCGTCTAATTGTTGAGGATGATGTATGTAAAGGTGTAATCACACAATCAGGTGCTGAATATACAGCGGAAACAGTTGTAATTACAACGGGTACATTCCTACGTGGTGAGATTATCATGGGCGATTTAAAATACTCAAGTGGTCCGAATAATCAGCAACCATCTATCACATTATCTGAGCATCTAGAGGAACTTGGCTTTGATCTTGTCAGATTTAAAACAGGTACGCCTCCTCGTGTGAATAGCAATACAATTGATTATAGTAAAACGGAAATTCAACCGGGTGATGAAAAACCACGTGCATTTTCTTTTGAAACTACAAAATTTATTATGGATCAAATTCCATGTTGGTTAACATATACAAGTGAAGAGACACATCGTTTAATTGATCGAAACTTGCATCGTTCAGCTATGTATTCTGGTATGATTAAAGGAACAGGTCCACGTTACTGTCCTTCAATTGAAGATAAAGTGGTGCGATTTAACGATAAACCGCGTCATCAAATTTTCTTAGAGCCGGAAGGTCGTAATACACAGGAAGTATATGTACAAGGTTTGTCAACAAGTTTACCGGAAGATGTCCAGCGTGAAATGCTTAAAACGATTCCTGGTTTAGAGAATGTTGAGATGATGCGTACAGGTTATGCGATCGAATATGATGCAATTGTACCAACTCAGTTGTGGCCGACACTGGAGACGAAAAAAATTAAAAATTTATATACAGCAGGTCAAATTAACGGTACGTCTGGTTACGAAGAAGCAGCAGGACAAGGAATTATGGCCGGAATTAACGCAGCATGTCGCTCTCTAGGGAAGAAAGAGGTTATTTTAGGTCGTTCAGATGCTTATATTGGTGTTTTAATTGATGATCTTGTGACAAAAGGGACAAACGAACCATATCGTCTTTTAACATCCCGTGCTGAATACCGTCTATTATTGCGTCATGATAATGCCGATCTTCGTTTAACAGAAATTGGCCAAGAAATTGGCTTAATTCCAGAAGAGCGTTACGGGCGTTTTACTGTGAAAAAGGAACAGATTGAACAAGAAAAATTACGTTTAGAAAGCATTATTATTAAACCACGTCCTGAAGTGCAAGAATTAATTCGCAGTGTTGGTGGAAGTGAATTAAAGGATGGAATACGTGCAAGTGACTTACTACGTCGTCCGGAAATGACGTATGAACATATTCGTATTCTTGCGCCAAGTGAAGTGGAAATACACGATGAAATTGCAGAGCAGGTAGAAATTCAAATTAAGTATGAAGGATATATTGAAAAATCCTTACAACAAGTAGAACGTATGAAGAAAATGGAAAGCAAAAAGATTCCTGTTGATATTGATTATGATGCGATTTCTGGAATCGCTTCTGAAGCAAGACAAAAATTAAAAGATGTTCGTCCTCTTTCTATGGGGCAAGCATCCCGTATTTCCGGAGTAAATCCAGCTGATATTTCCATTTTACTTGTGTATATTGAACAAGGAAAAATTGCGCGAGTATCGAACCAATAAATAATAAGGAGATATGGCAAGATGAACATAGAACAATTTCAATCTATGCTAGGAGAAAGAGGAATTAACCTTTCTCCTAGGCAATTAGAGCAATTTGAAATCTACTTTGAAACATTAGTAGAATGGAATGAGAAAATGAATTTAACAGCTATTACAGAGAAAGAAGAAGTGTATTTAAAACACTTTTTTGACTCGATTACAGCTGCTTTTTATAATGATTTTTCAAAGCCATTTTCTATTTGTGATGTCGGTGCAGGAGCAGGATTTCCAAGTATGCCATTGAAAATTTGTTTCCCGCATTTAAAAGTAACGATTGTAGATTCATTGCAAAAACGTATCAATTTTTTAAATCATTTAGCCCAAAAATTAGAGCTAAGTGATGTTGCGTTTTGTCATGATCGTGCTGAAACATTTGGGAAAAAAGAAGGTGTACGTGAATCATTTGATATCGTGATGGCGCGTGCGGTAGCACGTCTTTCTGTATTGAGTGAGTTATGTTTACCTCTTGTAAAAGTAGGTGGGACATTTATCGCTATGAAAGGTGCAGCTGCCAATGAAGAGATTGAAAATGGTAAGTATGCTTTAGAAATACTTGGCGGTGAACTAAAAGAGATTTCTACTTTCCAATTACCATTTGAAGAAAGTGAACGTAATATTTTAGCAATCGTGAAAAAGCGCAAAACACCAAAGAAATATCCGCGTAAGCCAGGGACACCCAATAAATTACCTATTGAAAAATAAATCTTATTAGACGTAAGATTAAATTATATAAATGAAAACGTAAATGTTTCATAGGAAACATTTCTGTGTAGGACATTCAATAGGCCCAAAGGTGGTGGAATATGTATGAAAAATACGTTTTCTCGTTTATTTGGCTTTGGAGATAAAGAGAGCGAATTCGAATTACAAAACGAAAGCCATGAAGAAATAGATAAAAAGATACATGAAGAAATACAAGAAATTCCGATAGCAAATATCATTCCCAATCGCTATCAACCACGTACAGTTTTTGATGCCGCGCGTATTGACGAACTTGCGTTAACCATTCGTACACATGGACTCATTCAACCAATTGTTATCAGGAAATATGAAGAAGATAAGTATGAAATTATTGCCGGGGAAAGACGTTTTCGTGCTGCAACGAAATTAGGGTGGGAAAAAGTTCCAGCGATTATTAAAAACTTAAATGATACGGAAACAGCTTCTGTTGCTCTCATTGAGAACTTGCAACGTGAGGAATTAACAGCAATTGAAGAGGCTGTTGCTTATCAAAAGCTAATTGAGTTACATAATTTAACACAAGAGGCATTAGCGCAGAGGCTCGGAAAAGGACAATCAACAATCGCAAATAAGTTGCGATTATTAAAGTTGCCTGAAGAAATTAAACGAGCATTGCTAGAAAAGAGTATTACAGAACGTCATGCCCGTGCCCTTATCCCTTTAAAAAATGAAGAATTACAGTTGAAAGTTTTACAAGAAATTGTAGAAAAACAATTGAATGTAAAACAGACTGAGGAACGCATTGCTAAGCTATTGGAAGAAGTAAAACCAAAGCGAAAGGCAAAACAGAAAGCGGTAAGTCGTGATATGCGAATTGCAATGAATACAATTAGACAATCGCTACAAATGGTTACAAATAGTGGACTGAAAGTAAACTCTGAAGAAGAAGAATTTGATGAGTACTATCAGATCACAATTAAGATTCCTAAAAAAAAATAATTCATATTTGAAAGAGATCTCATCCTTTGGAGAGATCTCTTTTCCTATATTTTTCTTCTTAAATGAAGAAGGAGTTTTGGAATAAATTTTGAAGTTTAATAAGGATGCAAAAGAAAAATTTTCATTTCATGTTACAATAAACATAATTATTTTCAGAATAAGACAGAAAGGTTGAAAGTAGGTGACATCATGGGAAAAATCATTGCTATTGCTAATCAAAAAGGCGGTGTAGGGAAAACAACAACGTCTGTTAACCTAGGAGCTGGATTGGCACAGGTAGGAAAAAAAGTATTGCTTATTGACATTGATGCTCAGGGGAACGCAACGACAGGTGTAGGAATTGAAAAGTCGGAATTAGATCAATGTATTTATAATGTTCTTGTGGAAGATGCTGATGTTCAAGGGGTTATACAAAAAACCGCAACTGAAAATTTAGATGTTCTACCTGCTACAATTCAATTGGCAGGTGCTGAAATTGAACTGGTACCGACCATTTCCCGGGAAGTTCGTTTACAAAGGGCTTTGCAGCCAATCCGTAATGAATATGATTATATTATTATTGATTGTCCCCCATCTTTAGGCTTATTAACAATTAATGCACTAACGGCAGCAGATTCTGTTATTATTCCAGTTCAGTGTGAATACTACGCATTGGAAGGATTGAGTCAATTACTGAATACAGTTCGACTTGTACAAAAGCATTTAAATAAAAATTTAGCAATTCAAGGTGTACTATTAACGATGCTAGATGCACGTACAAATTTAGGGATTCAAGTTATAGATGAAGTGAAGAAATATTTTCGAGATAAAGTATATCGTTCTATTATTCCGCGCAATGTTCGTTTGAGTGAAGCACCAAGTCATGGAAAACCAATTATGCAGTATGATGCTAAATCAAGAGGTGCAGAAGTGTATATAGATTTAGCAGAGGAAGTGATTGCTGGTGGCTAAAGGATTAGGAAGAGGGATTAATGCTTTTTTTCCAGATTTAGATGTGAGAGAGGAAGAAAAAATTCAGGAAATTGCACTAACTGAATTAAGGCCAAACCCCTACCAACCGCGTAAAAACTTTCAAAAAGAAGCTATTCAAGAACTGGCAGCATCTATTAAAGAACATGGTATTTTACAGCCTTTAATCGTAAGGAAAAGTATTAAAGGATATGAAATCGTTGCTGGTGAACGTAGATACCGTGCTGCAAAAGAAGCATGCCTTGAAAAGGTGCCAGCTGTCGTTCGAGAATTAAATGAACAGCAAATGATGGAGTTTGCTTTGTTAGAAAATCTACAACGTGAAGATTTAAATCCAATGGAAGAAGCTTTGGCATATCAAATGCTAATGGATGAGTTGAATGTAACTCAAGAGCAATTAGCAAAGCGCCTTGGAAAAAGTAGGCCATATATTGCTAATTATGTTCGGTTGCTTACACTTCCTTTATTTGTTCAAGAAATGATTGCGAATGGAAGTCTATCCATGGCACATGGACGGACATTACTTACAATAAAAGATGAAGAACAGCTAAAGTCTTTATTAAAGCGTATTGAAAAAGAAGGATTGAATGTTAGACAGCTAGAGCAAATTGTTCAACAGATTCATCAACGCGTTTCACGTGAAACAAAGACAGTGAAGCGAGAGCGAAATATATTTTTCGAAGAGCGCGAAACATTGTTAAGAGAAAAGTTTGGAACAGGTGTAAAAATTAAAGAAACAAAGAAAGAAAAAGGGAAAATTGAAATAGAATTTTTCGATAAGGAAGATTTAAATCGCATTTTAGAATTATTATCTGGGGAAAACTGAAAAGCAAACCATCTTTTTATTTATAGATGGTTTGCCTTTTTTAATACGGATAATTTCTGATCTGTTTCCTTTATACTTTGGGCAATAACGTCCGCCATTTTCATAACGAGGCTTAATCTTGTATTTTGCAAGACAAAAAATTCCATGAAACCATTTAAATTTACGATACCATGTATGTGTAGCGCGCCAATTGCAGGTAACTTTTTGTTCATTGCTGCACCAGGTTTACTAGGTCCTTCACCAACAGTTATGGAACCGATACTTTGTGATTTTCCAAGACAAGCATCAATGGCAATAATAAAAGAATCAGGAATTAAAGTTTGTATATTCTGAATTTCATCTTCGAGATTTAACGCATGGATTGGTTCATCAAGTGTGCCGAATACGTGGAAATTTTGAATGTTCATTTGTTCTAGTTTAGATCCGACTAGTGGGCCAAGGGCGTCACCGGTTGAACGATCTGTTCCTATGCAAATTAGGCTGAGGGGGGTATTTTGACTAATAGGTATATGTGAGAGAAGAAAATCACTAATTGTTGTACAAGCCTCTAAATCGTGATGCATAATATTTTGTGATTCTTTTTCAAAAAAAGGTAAGCGGAAATTCCCTATATTCATGAATCATCCATCCTTCTGATAAATTTTATGATTCACTGTAAAGTTTTATTGAAAAAAATGTAATATGGAAAATTATAAGTTCTTTATTTTTGCAAGCCGTTTATAAAACAGGAAATAATAGTACTAGTATATATATATTCATTACATTTTATACCTGAATCAAAGTGAACAAATGCAAATGCAGCAATAAATTTTTTTTCAGAAATGGAGAAAACTTCTGATACAATAAAGAATGAATGAAAAAGAAATTTTTATCGGAGAGGTAGAAGTATATGGATGTATTAACACAAGGATTCGAAGCTACCAAGAGATATTTATTAGATTCAGATCGTTGGGCTTATGTCGGAATGGCAACATTAAAAATATTGATAATTTTAGTACTTGGTGCAGTAGTAGTACGTATTGCTAGAGCAATTGTAAGAAATGCATTCCGTATGGGAAGTCGTTCACCAATTCAAATCTCAGAGCGTCGTACAGTTACAGTAGCGAAATTGCTTGAAAACATTGTGGCATACGTTGTTATGTTCATAATGTTAATAGCGATTTTAGGCGTATTTAACATTAATGCATCAGGTTTACTAGCTGGGGCTGGGGTAATCGGTTTAGCAGTCGGTTTTGGTGCTCAAAGCTTAGTAAAAGATGTTATTACAGGATTGTTTATTTTATTAGAAGATCAGTTTTCGGTAGGTGACCATGTTCGTATCGGTCAATTTGAAGGTGTAGTTTTAGAAATTGGATTACGTACAACAAAGATAAAAAGCTGGACAGGGGAAATTCATATTTTGCCAAATGGTGGTATTACGCAAGTAACGAACTTTTCCATTAGTAATAGTGTAGCTTTTGTTGATATATCAATTTCCTATGAAGGTGATATAGCACGAGCAGAACAGGTAATTGAAGATTTATTAGAGGAATTACCTGAAAGATATGAAGAAATGGTAGCAAAACCAGAATTATTAGGAATTCAAACACTTGCTGCATCTGAAGTTGTACTACGTGTTGTCTCTGAAGTAGAACCAATGAAACATATGGCTATTGCTAGAGCCCTTCGTAAAGAGATTAAAAATCGTCTTGATTTACATGGCATTGAAATTCCATATCCACGTATGGTCTTATATAATCGTGAAGAAATGGTTAGTGAGAAAGCAAATTAGTTGTGAGAGGGGTTTAGAGAGTGGAGCAAAAGCAATATAACTTGTACGATGTTGTGGAAATGAAGAAGGCCCATCCATGTGGTGCAAATCGTTGGAAAATTATTCGTATGGGAATGGATATCCGCGTTAAGTGCGAGGGATGTGGCCATTCGGTAATGATTCCTCGAAGAGAGTTTGATCGCAAGGTGAAAAAAATTCTTGTAAAGCATGAAGAATAGAGAAGAAGTAACAGCTGCTTCAGGCAGCTGTTACTTTTTTGAACTTTTAGGGAACTTGTCATTTTATTCGTTACTATCTATAATGATGGAAGATTGAGACATAGGAGTGAAAAATATGGGATTAACGGCTGGGATTGTTGGTTTACCTAACGTAGGGAAATCAACATTATTTAATGCAATTACACAAGCGGGAGCAGAATCTGCAAACTATCCATTCTGTACAATTGATCCGAACGTAGGGATTGTAGAAGTACCAGATGAACGCTTAAATAAATTAACGGAACTAGTAGAACCGAAAAAAACTGTTCCAACTGTATTTGAATTTACTGATATCGCAGGTATCGTAAAAGGTGCAAGTAAAGGTGAAGGATTAGGAAACAAATTCTTATCTCATATTCGCCAAGTAGACGCAATTTGCCAAGTTGTTCGTTGTTTTGAGGATGAAAATATTACACACGTTTCAGGAAAAGTAGATCCAATTGATGATATTGAAACAATCAATTTAGAGCTAATTTTAGCAGATTTAGAATCTGTTGATAAACGTATTGAACGTGTAGCGAAATTAGCAAGACAAAAGGATAAAGAAGCAGTATATGAGCACGAAATTTTAGTTCGCTTAAAAGAAGCATTTGAAGCGGGAAAACCAGCTCGTACTGTTGAGTTTACAGAAGAACAAATGAAAATTGTTAAAGGTCTTCATTTGCTTACGACGAAAGAGATGCTTTATGTAGCAAACGTAAGTGAAGATGATATCATGGATCCATCTGAAAATGAATATGTGCAGATGGTAAAAGAATTTGCGGCAAATGAAAATTCACAAGTAATTGTTGTTTGTGCAAAAATTGAATCAGAAATTGCTGAGTTAGATGAGGAAGAGAAAAAAGTATTCCTTGAAGAGTTAGGCATTGAAGAATCAGGTTTAGATCAGCTGATTCGTGCTGCATACGATTTATTAGGCTTAGCTACTTATTTCACAGCTGGTGTACAAGAAGTACGTGCATGGACGTTTAAGAAAGGTATGAAGGCACCACAATGTGCTGGTGTTATTCATACAGACTTTGAACGTGGATTTATTCGTGCTGAAACAGTTTCATATGATGATTTAATGGAGAACGGTTCTATGACAGCAGCTAAAGAAGCTGGAAAAGTACGTTTAGAAGGAAAAGAGTATATCGTAAAAGATGGAGATGTTATGCACTTCCGCTTTAACGTGTAATTTTATATTTCCTAGGAAAAATAGGGATATAAACTTGGCAAATATATCATATGTTTGCCAAGTTTTTTATTTATTGGTTAGTTGATTCATCTAACTTACTATGATATAATCTAAACTCGTGAGTAATTACTATATAATTAATTGCTCCTTGCCCATTATGGGCCGTTTAGACCAAAAGGAGGTGAAAGTGTAATGAAAAAGTACGAAATCATGTACATCATCCGTCCAAACATGGAGGAAGAAGCTCAAAAAGCTTTAGTTGAGCGCTTCGCAGGCGTTTTAACTAACAATGGTGCAGAAATCATTAACACAAAAGAGTGGGGTAAGCGTCGTTTAGCTTACGAAATCAACGACTTACGTGACGGTTTCTACATGATCTTAAACGTAAATTCTGATGCAGAAGCTGTTAAAGAATTCGATCGTTTAGCTAAGATCAACGAAGATATCCTTCGTCACATCGTTGTTAAAGAAGAAGAAAAATAATTAAGATATATAGGGAGAGTGGTTCGATTGATGAATCGTGTTATCCTCGTTGGTCGTTTAACTAAGGACCCTGACTTACGTTACACGCCCAATGGTGTTGCGGTAGCTACTTTCACGTTAGCTGTAAATCGCGCATTTGCAAATCAACAAGGTGAGCGTGAAGCTGACTTTATTAATTGTGTAATATGGCGTAAACAAGCAGAAAACGTGGCGAATTATTTGAAAAAAGGTAGCTTAGCAGGCGTAGATGGACGTCTTCAAACTCGTAATTATGAGGGACAAGATGGTAAACGTGTATATGTAACAGAGGTTCTTGCGGAGAGCGTACAATTTTTAGAGCCGCGTAATGGCGGTGGGGAGCAACGTGGTTCATTCAATCAGCAACCATCAGGAGCTGGTTACGGTAACCAAGGCTCTAACCCATTTGGTCAATCTGGTAATTCAGGTAACTCAGGTAACTCTGGATTTACGAAGAATGACGATCCATTTTCAAATGTAGGTCAACCGATTGATATTTCGGACGACGATTTACCATTCTAATGGTATAGATCGGTTATTTTTAACAAAGAATGGAGGGAAATAGACATGGCAGGACGCAAAGGTGGACGTGCGAAACGTCGTAAGGTGTGTTTCTTCACATCTAACGGCATCACTCGCATTGACTATAAAGATGTTGATTTATTAAAACGTTTCGTTTCTGAGCGTGGTAAAATTTTACCTCGTCGTGTAACAGGAACAAGCGCAAAATACCAACGCAAACTTACAGTTGCAATTAAACGTGCTCGTCAAATGGCACTTTTACCATATGTTGGTGAATAATAGCGTATGAAATGCACAGTAGAGTCGGACTCTACTGTGCATTTTGCTATGCTTTTCTTTTTAGAAATAGGAGGTAAAAGATGAAACGTACAAGGCTTATTACAGAAGGGGCAGTTTTGTTAGCTGTATATGCAGTTTTACTTTTAACGTTCTTGTATGTACCTGTTATAAGTATGGTTGCAATATTTGCACTTCCATTGCCTTTTCTATTGTTTATGGTAAGGTATCCGTTTTCTAGTACATGTATGCTGTTTGGAGCATCGATTCTTGTTACTATCATTATTAGTTCGCCACTTAGTCTTGTGAATACATTCATGTCAGGCATAATAGGCATCTCTTTAGGATATATGTATAAGAAGAAAAAAGGACCAGCAGAAATATTATTGGTAGGAACGCTTGTATATTTGCTTAATTTTGTACTAGTTTATGTAGCGAGTATACAATTTTTTAACATAGATTTTCTTAAGGAAATGCAAGATATGTTCAAACAAGGAATGGAACAAAGTGAAAAAATAATGAAGGCAGCAGGTGCGCCAATTAACCAAGAGCAAAAAGATTTATTAGGGCAATTTAGTGATATGCTTCGAATTCTTCTGCCAAGTTTGCTTGTAATGGTTTCTTTAATATATTCTTGGATTACAGTATTAATAGCGGGGAATGTTTTAAAGAGATTAAAGTATGCGATAGAGCCATGGCCTAAGTTTAGGGATATGCGATTGCCAAAAAGCATTGTCTGGTATTATGTAGTATTTATTTTACTTTCAACATTTATGAAGGTGGAATCAGATTCATATGTGTATATGGCATTTTCTAATCTATATGCCATCTTTTCATTGCTGCTCCTATTCCAGGGTTTTTCATTTATAGCCTTCTTTGCGCATGTAAAAGGTTATGCAAAAGCGATCCCTATTCTCAGTTTTATCGTATGTATGATTATTCCAATGTTGTTTCCACTAGTAACAATCTTAGGTATAATTGATTTAGGCTTTTCGTTACGTTCTAAAATACAACCAAAATAAGCAAAGACGAGAGAAGGATATATGAGCTTATTATATGACGTAAGCTTTTAATGGAAGTTTAACTTTGGGGCGTTTAATCTGTTCAACTGACCATTGATGGAAATTGAATGATTTCCTATTTGTGTTAGTTTTACTTTATAGGAGTTGGGTACATGCCTGAATTTTATAAGAGACAGCGGTTTTTATATCCTGTTTATGTATTAGCTTTTTTTATGCTTGTGCTTATTACCATTCTCGGTTATTTGCACTGGATAATGGGAATGGCCGCTTTTTTTATTTTTTGTATTGTTCTCTTTTTTGTAATTCGATTTGAGCTAGCCTTTCAGAGGAATTTTGAAAAGTATACAACGGATATGATTACAAGAGTAAAGAAAGTAAGTAATGAAGCGTTTAATCAAATGCCAATTGGTATTTTGTTATACAATAAGGATTATGGAATTGATTGGGCAAATCCTTATTTGTCCTCTTGTTTGGGGCAACACTCTTTAGCAGGATGGCATTTGTATGATGTATCAGAAACATTACTCCTCTTTATTAAAGGAGAAACTGCGGATGATATTGTATCTTTAAATAATCGTAAGTTTCGTGTGTTTGTAAGGAAAGAAGAAAAGTTAATTTATTTCTTCGATGTAACAGAGCAAACAGAAATTGAAAAAATGTATGAGGATCAGCGTACAGTTCTCGCGATTATTTATTTGGACAACTATGATGAAGTTACACAAGGTTTGGATGACCAATTGCGTACGAACATCACGAGTCTTGTGACATCACGTCTAAATGAGTGGGCTATCAAATACGGTGCATATTTAAAACGAGCTTCTTCAGAGAGATTCTTTGTTGTGTTAAATGAAAGTATTCTGGCACAAATGGAGAAAGGAAAGTTTGATATTTTAGATCAAGTGCGTGAAGAAACATCAAAACGAAATATTCCACTTACATTAAGTATTGGTGTAGGATCAGGCGACTTATCTTTATCAGAGCTTGGTGCGATGGCACAATCGGGTTTAGATCTTGCTTTAGGGCGAGGTGGAGATCAAGTTGCGATTAAACAAGCGACAGGTAAAGTGAAATTTTATGGTGGCAAGACAAATCCAGTGGAAAAACGCACGCGTGTACGTGCACGGGTTATCTCTCATGCATTGAAAGATTTAGTATTAGAGAGCAGTAATGTTATTATAATGGGTCATAGAGCTCCTGATATGGATGCAATTGGGGCGGCCATTGGAATTTTAAAAGTAGCACAGTTGAATGAGCGTGAAGGGTACATTGTACTAGACGAGAATGACTCTGATAAAGGTATTAAACGTTTAATGGATAAGGTAAAGCAAAATGAGGATTTATGGTCTCGTTTTATTACACCACAGCAGGCTATAGAATTTGCAACAGACGATTCATTGCTTGTCGTTGTTGATACGCACAAACCATCAATGGTGATGGAGGAAAAGCTTTTGCATAAGATTGAAAATGTAGTTGTGATTGATCATCATCGCCGTGGTGAGGAATTTATTGAGGATCCTCTTCTTGTGTACATGGAGCCATATGCGTCTTCGACAGCTGAACTTGTGACGGAACTTCTTGAATATCAGCCGAAACGTTTGAAACTGACAATGTTAGAAGCTACAGCATTACTTGCAGGGATTATAGTGGATACGAAAAGCTTTACATTCCGGACAGGTGCCCGTACATTTGATGCAGCTTCGTATCTACGCTCGCATGGAGCGGATACAGTACTTGTACAAGAATTGTTAAAAGAAGATATGGAGCAGTATTTACGAGTTGCAAAAACAATTCAAAATGCTTACATTTATAAAAATGGAATTGCAATTGCGAAAGTAGACGGCGATGAATATTATGATCAAGTATTAATCGCACAATCAGCTGATACGTTGCTGACAATGACAGGAGTAATCGCATCTTTTGTCATTGCGAAACGTGGGGAAAGCTTCATTGGAATTAGTGGGCGTTCTTTAGGCGAAGTAAACGTGCAACTAATTATGGAAAATCTAGGTGGCGGCGGACATTTAACGAATGCAGCTACACAAATGAAAAATGTAACAGTAGATGAAGCTCAAGATAAACTTCAATTTGTTATTGATGACTATTTACAGGGAGGCACACAATCATGAAGGTAATTTTTCTAAAAGACGTAAAAGGTAAAGGGAAAAAAGGAGAAATAAAGAACGTACCAGATGGTTATGCAAATAACTTCTTACTAAAACAAGGATTAGCTGCGGAAGCAACAAATAGCAGCATGAAAACGTTAGAAGCACAAAAACGTAAAGAAGAAAAAGATGCAGCGGCTGAACTTGAGAATGCGAAAGAGTTAAAAGAAACTCTAGAGAAATTAACTGTAGAATTAAAAGCAAAGTCTGGTGAAGGTGGTCGTTTATTTGGTTCTATTACAAGTAAACAAATTGTAGATGCGATGCAAAAAGCACATAATATTAAGCTTGATAAACGTAAGTTTGAAATGGACGATGCAATTCGTGCATTAGGATATACAAACGTAACTGTGAAATTACATCCACAAGTAACAGCGACAGTAAAAGTTCATGTTAGTGAACAATAAAAATAAGTTAGGCAAGGAGGATTGCGCATGAGTGACGTATTTGCTGATCGTACCCCTCCGCATAATATAGAGGCTGAGCAAGCGGTTTTAGGTGCGATATTTCTTGATCAAGATGCATTAACTTCAGCTTCAGAACTGCTAATGCCGGAATCTTTCTATCGAACAGCACACCAAAAGATTTTTGAAGTTATGCTTAAACTATCTGATAAAGGAGAACCTATTGATTTAGTTACCGCAACAGCAGCGCTTGCTGATCAAGGGTTGTTAGAAGAAGTTGGTGGTGTTTCTTATTTAGCTGAATTAGCGGAGGCTGTTCCGACAGCGGCCAACGTAGAATATTATGCACGCATTATTGCTGAAAAATCACTGTTACGCCGTTTGATTCGAACGGCAACTCATATTGTTTCAGATGGATATGAGAGAGAAGATGATGTGGAAGGTCTTTTAAATGAGGCGGAGAAAAAAATATTAGAAGTATCACATCAGACAAATGCAAAGGCATTCCAAAATATTAAGGATGTTCTTGTAGATGCTTATGATAAAATTGAACTTTTGCATAATCAAAAAGGTGAAGTTACAGGAATACCAACTGGATTTACTGAATTAGATAAGATGACAGCGGGATTTCAACGTAACGATTTAATCATTGTGGCAGCTCGTCCTTCAGTGGGAAAAACGGCATTTTCACTGAATATCGCGCAGAATGTGGCAACTAAAACAGATGAAAATGTGGCAATTTTTAGTTTAGAGATGGGTGCTGATCAGCTTGTTATGCGTATGCTTTGTGCAGAAGGAAATATTGATGCACAAAGGCTTCGTACTGGCTCGTTAACTTCAGATGATTGGGCAAAGCTGACAATGGCAATGGGAAGTCTTTCGAATGCTGGAATATATATTGATGATACGCCAGGAATTCGAGTTAGTGAAATTCGTGCGAAATGCCGCAGATTAAAGCAAGAACAGGGACTTGGAATGATTTTAATCGATTACTTACAGCTTATTCAAGGTAGTGGGAAATCTGGTGAAAACCGTCAGCAGGAAGTATCTGAAATTTCCCGTACATTAAAAGGAATTGCGCGTGAGCTACAAGTTCCTGTTATTGCTTTATCTCAGCTCTCTCGTGGTGTTGAATCTCGTCAAGATAAACGTCCGATGATGTCTGATATTCGTGAATCAGGAAGTATTGAGCAGGATGCCGATATTGTGGCATTCTTGTATCGTGAAGATTACTATGATCGCGAAACGGAAAATAAAAACACGATTGAAATTATTATTGCCAAGCAACGTAATGGTCCAGTAGGTTCTGTAGAGCTCGCATTCGTGAAGGAATTTAACAAATTCGTAAACTTAGAGCGACGTTTTGACGATGGACATGCGCCACCGGCATAGTAGAAGTATAAAAAAGAAACACATTTCTTATAATAAGATGTGTTTCTTTTTTTATGAATAAAAAATAGGGCTTTCATCGTGTGAATAAAGAATTCTTACGAACGAAATTGATAAAAGATAAAAAAATGTTCGTTTT
Organism: Bacillus sp. FSL K6-6038; assembly: GCF_038050455.1. Taxonomy (NCBI): domain Bacteria; kingdom Bacillati; phylum Bacillota; class Bacilli; order Caryophanales; family Bacillaceae; genus Bacillus; species Bacillus sp. FSL K6-6038. The sequence goes on along the minus strand of NZ_JBBOUH010000004.1, from coordinate 19,211 downwards.
TAAATTGACTTCTCTTTTCATTTTGGTACAATTATATTGTTTGAAAAGTTCGTTTGAAAATTGCGGAGGTGCTTGAATAATGTCTTCAGTAGTAGTTGTAGGAACACAGTGGGGCGATGAAGGAAAAGGTAAAATTACTGATTTCCTTTCTGAACATGCGGAAGTAGTTGCAAGATATCAAGGTGGAAACAACGCAGGACATACAATTGTTTTCGGCGGTGTTAAGTATAAACTACACTTAATTCCATCTGGTATTTTCTATAAAGAAAAAATTTGTGTTATCGGAAACGGTATGGTAGTAGATCCAAAAGCATTACTTGTAGAATTAAAATACTTACACGATCGTGGTGTAAGCACTGATAATTTACGTATTAGTAACCGTGCGCACGTTATTTTACCTTATCACCTAAAACAAGATGAGTTAGAAGAAGAGCGTAAAGGTGATAACAAAATCGGTACAACGAAAAAAGGTATCGGTCCAGCATACATGGATAAAGCTGCTCGCGTTGGTATTCGTATGGCTGATCTTTTAGATCGTGAAGCATTTAAAGAAAAGCTTGAACGTAATTTAGCAGAAAAAAATCGTCTATTTGAAAAAATGTATGATGCAGAAGGCTTTAATGCAGATGAAATCTTTGAAGAGTACTTTGAATATGGTCAAAGAATCGCACAATACGTATGCGATACATCCGTTGTATTAAATGATGCATTAGATGAAGGACGTCGCGTACTATTTGAAGGTGCACAAGGCGTAATGCTTGATATTGACCAAGGTACGTACCCATTCGTTACATCTTCTAATCCAGTTGCTGGTGGTGTAACAATCGGTTCTGGAGTTGGTCCTTCTAAAATCAATCGTGTAGTAGGTGTATGTAAAGCCTATACAAGCCGTGTTGGTGACGGTCCATTCCCTACTGAACTGCATGATGAAATTGGTCATCAAATTCGTGAAGTTGGTCGTGAATATGGTACAACAACAGGTCGTCCACGTCGCGTAGGTTGGTTTGACAGCGTTGTTGTAAGACATGCACGCCGTGTGAGTGGTTTAACAGATTTATCTTTAAACTCTATCGACGTATTAACAGGTATTCCAACTGTGAAAATCTGTATTGCATATAAGTATAATGGAGAAGTTCTGGATGAAGTTCCAGCAAACTTAAACATTTTAGCAAAATGTGAGCCTGTATATGAAGAGCTTCCAGGTTGGACAGAAGATATTACTGGTGTAAAATCATTAGAGGAGCTTCCTGAAAATGCAAGACATTATGTAGAGCGTGTGTCTCAATTAACAGGTATCCAACTATCTATGTTCTCTGTTGGTCCAGATCGTAATCAAACAAACATCGTTCGTAACGTATACGGTGTTTAATTGATATAAAATTGGTTTATTTAAGAAAAAACTCATGTAAACATGAGTTTTTTCTTATCTTGTATAAAAAAATATAAAAAAGGTATTGCAAAAACAAAAGTTATTATGTTATGATAACCCTTGTCGTCACGAAAATATGACGTTGGTGAGTATGAGCCATTAGCTCAGTTGGTAGAGCATCTGACTTTTAATCAGAGGGTCGAAGGTTCGAGTCCTTCATGGCTCACCATTTTATTTTTCGTGGCCCGTTGGTCAAGTGGTTAAGACACCGCCCTTTCACGGCGGTAACACGGGTTCGAATCCCGTACGGGTCATATCTTTTATATATGTTTTGTGGTCCCGTGGTGTAGTGGTTAACATGCCTGCCTGTCACGCAGGAGATCGCCGGTTCGACCCCGGTCGGGACCGCCACTTTTGTTTATACCACCATTAGTGGTTTTATATATATATGTTTTGGCTCGGTAGCTCAGTCGGTAGAGCAGAGGACTGAAAATCCTCGTGTCGGCGGTTCGATTCCGTCCCGAGCCACTCTCAGGATATTAAGTGGGCCCACTTAATATCCTTTTTATATTCTTCAATTTTACAAATGAGAGTAGTTATTTTACAATAGAATGAGGAGCCTCTAGCAGTTGAAGCTAGGGGTTTTTCTGTAGATTGTATAGTGTTCCACTTTTATGTGGATCATACGTGATTCTATGAGAATAGAGGAGAAAATACTCAAACAAAGGCTACGAATGTTTGATTATACGCTATACAGATAGCTGTGCATGTTTGAGGATGATTGACCATATTTTTATTAGGAGGAAACAAACAATGATGGGAAAGAAAATCTTAGTCGTTGATGATGAGAAACCGATTGCAGATATTTTAAAATTCAACTTAGAAAAAGAGGGCTTTGAAATTGTGATGGCGCACGATGGTGACGAAGCTATTGAAAAGGCAAATGAGGAACAACCAGATATGGTTTTATTGGATATTATGTTACCAGGGAAAGATGGGTTAGAGGTTTGTCGTGAAATACGAAAAAGCTCTGAAATGCCAATTATTATGCTAACTGCAAAAGATTCTGAAATCGATAAAGTATTGGGATTAGAGCTTGGAGCAGATGATTATGTAACAAAACCATTTAGTACGCGTGAATTATTAGCACGTGTAAAAGCAAACTTGCGTCGTCATCAACAAGGTGGCTCAGCTGAAAAAGAAGAAAATACAGAAATGGTTATTGGACCAATTGTGATTAATCCAAATGCGTACAGTGTAACGAAAAGAGAAGAAAGCATTGAACTTACACATCGTGAATTTGAATTACTTCATTATTTGGCGAAGCATTTAGGACAAGTTATGACGCGTGAGCATTTATTACAAACGGTTTGGGGCTACGATTATTTTGGAGATGTACGTACAGTAGATGTAACAGTACGCCGTTTACGTGAAAAAATTGAAGATAACCCAAGTCACCCAACTTTAATTGTAACAAGACGTGGGGTAGGGTATTACTTGCGTGATCCAGAGCAGGAATAGTATATGAAGAAAGTTGGTTTTTTTCAATCGATTCATTTAAAGTTTGTGCTCATCTATATGCTATTAATTTTGATAGCAATGCAGGTTATTGGTGTATATTTTGTTCGTGAACTGGAGAAAAGTCTCGTACAAAGTTTTAAGGATTCATTAACACAACAAACGAATTTACTGTCTTATAATTTGAAGCAAGAGTTTGCAAAAGAGCGTGAAAAAACAGATCCCCCTTTAGAAGATGCACTTAAAACATCAATTACTGACTTCGCATCAGACCGGAAAAAGGATATTCAAGAAGTACGTGTGATTGACCCAAACAGGCGTCTACTAGCAATATCTAATTCATCTAAGCAAGGTATGGTAGGGAAAACAATAACAGACATAACAGTGCAAAGGGCTATTGTACAAAAAAAGGCTGAAGGAAAGATTGAGAAAGATGGAAAAACCGGTCACCGTGTTCAAGTTATGGCTACCCCAATTGAAGGAGAGAAGGGGAAAATAATTGGTGTCATTCACATCGTTGCTTCGATGGAAGATGTTTATAAGCAGATGAAGGATATCAATCAAATTTTTGCAACGGGGACAGTGATTGCTTTATTAGTAACAGCAGTTCTAGGAATTTTATTAGCTCAAACAATTACAAGACCAATTTCAGATATGCGAAGGCAAGCAATTGAAATGGCAAAGGGAAATTACTCCCGTAAGGTAAAAGTACACAGTCATGATGAAATCGGTCAATTAGCACTAGCGTTTAATAATTTATCAAAAAAATTACAACAAGCGCGTTCTTCGACTGAAAGTGAAAGACGTAAGCTTTCGTCTGTTTTATCTCATATGACAGATGGTGTAATTGCTACTGATCGAAAAGGGGACATTATTTTATTAAATGATCCGGCAGAAAAGATGTTAAACGTTTCACGTGAAACGGCATTAGATCAGTCTGTTTTAGAAGTGTTAGGCATTCAAGAGGAATTTACACTCGATCATCTATATGAAGAACCAGATTCTGTTTTATTAGATTTCAGTACGCGAAATGAACCGTATATCTTGAGAGCTAGTTTTTCTGTTATTCAAAAGGAAACAGGTAAAGCAAATGGTTTAATCGCTGTGTTGTATGATGTAACAGAACAAGAGCGAATTGACCGTGAGCGCCGTGAGTTTGTAGCAAATGTATCACATGAACTACGGACGCCGTTAACAACGATGCGTAGTTATTTAGAGGCACTTAGTGATGGTGCATGGCAAGATCCGAATATTGCACCGCAATTTTTAACAGTTACACAAGAAGAAACGGAAAGAATGATTCGACTTGTGAATGCCTTGTTACAATTATCTAAATTAGATAGTACAGAACATCGTTTAATGAAAGAATGGGTAGATTTTACGGATTTCTTTAACAATGTTATCGATCGTTTTGAAATGTCGAAGGAACAAAATGTAATTTTCAAGCGTTCATTCTCTAAGAAATCTCGATTCATTGATATGGATGCTGATAAAATTACACAGGTTTTATACAATATCATTTCAAATGCGTTAAAGTACTCTCCTGAAGGTGGAACAGTAACATATCGCCTGCGCGATCGAGAGGATATGTTAGAAATTAGTGTGAGTGACCAGGGAATGGGTATTCCAAAAGAAAATGTAGAGAAGATTTTCGAACGTTTTTATCGTGTAGATAAGGCGCGTTCAAGACAGATGGGTGGAACAGGCTTAGGTTTAGCCATTGCTAAGGAAATGATTGAGGCGCATGGTGGATCTATTTGGGCAAAAAGTGAGGAAGGAAAAGGGACAACCATTTATTTCACCCTTCCAATGGCGAAGGAAGAAGAGGACGATTGGGAATGAATATGGAAAACTTTAAAACCATTGTCCTTATTAACTTAGTTGTCATTAGTCTGTTTCTTACTTTTAATTTATGGACTTATGTACCTGATTCTAATTCATTGCAGAGCACAAAATTTGTTCCAGATAACGCAACAGCACCGAAACAAGATGTTTCAAATGTAATTGTCCCATCTTCTATGATTGTTCATAAGGATAACAATCATTTTGTAAGTGAAAAGAAAAGTAATATTAATTTATTATATACTTTTATTCAAAAAGGGGAATTGCACGATTTTAAGGATATTACAAGCTCTATATCTAAAGGTGATTTCCTCTCTTATGTGCACGGGGAAGGCAAGATTGAAATTGTCTTTCCGACAGAGGTTCCGTTTGATGCGATTAGGAGCGTATTAACAATTAAAGATAAGAAATTGGATATGTTGAGTTTTGATCGTATTGTTGTTGATCCTTCTAAAAGTCGTGATCAAAATATTGATGTGAATTTCGTTTCTTATAGTACTCGTAAAGTGTATAAAATGACATTAACAGGTGTGAATCTAAGAGACATTATAAATGCACAAAATCAATTTTTAGCTTTAGCAAGACCGTATTTTGCGTATGAAATAAATGATACGAAAAATATATTTTTACCAGATGGTTCAACAGAAATGCAGAATTTAATATATTTTGCGCGAGTCATGGAAGTGGAATCATTTAAAAATGCACTATTTAGTGATCCGCGTTATGTGCAACCTTTTTCTAACGAAATAGAGGATACATATACAGATGGCATTCGTCTTATGCGAATAAACAAACAGAATCGAATGTTAGAGTATACAAATTCATCTGTATCTGGTGGTGCACCTATGAATGGTACCTCTCTTATGCAGCGGAGTTTTGAATTTGTTAATAGTCATAGTGGATTAACTGATGCTTATCGATTTGACTATATAAATTCTAAAGGGACTAAAGGGACAACCAAATTCCGTTTGTATGAAGAAGATTTGCCAGTATTTAACCGAGAAGGAATGACCGAATTAAGGCAAGTATGGGGATCAGAAGAATTAATTAGTTATAGACGCCCATTATTTAAATGGTTGTCAATTGATAAAGATGGAGAAACAACGCTTCCAACTGGTCGGACGGTTATCCAATCCCTAGAAAAAAATTCGAAGATAGCTAAAAATTTGATTCAAAACATTGGAATAGGTTATAAATTAGTACCGGAAGTTGAGCAAAACGGACAAATTACAAATATAAAGTTAAAGCCAATTTGGTACGTAATTTATGGTGAAGATCATCACGCATATGAGTGGAGTGAAGAGAAGGAGGGAGAGCTAATTGGATTGGAATCGGATTAAAACAATATTTATTGTTACCTTTTTTATTTTAGACCTCTTTCTCGTTTTTCAATTCATTCAAAAACAAGATAGTAACCAATTAGAGCTCATGGCAGAAACAAAGGTGGATCAGCAGTTAAAAGATGATAAAATTACCATTGGTGATTTACCAAAAGAACCAAAGAAAGATTCCTTTATTACAGCGAAAAATAAGGAATTTAAAGAAGAAGATATACGTTCTTTAAAAAATCAAACAGTTACTTTACGAGATTTAAACACAATTGAAAGTAAATTAAAGGAACCATTGTTAAATGCAAAAACACTTTCTAAAGATAAATATAGTGAGTTCTTGAAAAACTATGTGCTAGATGGTCAGAAATATGAGTTTGGTAAAGCAGAAGCAACGAAAATCTATTTCTTTCAAAAGTATAAAGATAAACCTATCTTTTATAATGATCATGGGATGATTGTTGTGGATGTAAATGAGAAAGGTGAATTTATTTCGTATACACAAACAATGTTAACCGATTTAAAAGAGATGGGTGAGAATGAAAAAGCAAAAGAGCAAGAGATTATTACCGCTCAAACAGCTTTAGAAAATTTATACTTTAAGACTGAAATAAAAATAAAACAAAATACACATTTTAAAGAAGCACAGATTGGATATGCAACTCTTGTAGCATCTTCTGCTTCTAATATACAAGTGCTTGCTCCGACATGGAATTTAAAAACAGATCGAAAAGTAGATTATTTTGTGAATGCCATTGAGGGACAAGTTATTAAGTTAGGGAAAGAAAAGGAAAATGAAAAAGAAAAAATAATGGAGTGAGCAGAAATGAGTTTGCATTTTAGTGTACTTGCAAGCGGCAGTACAGGAAATGCGCTATATGTAGGGACCGAGAAACAAAAATTGCTCATTGATGCAGGCTTGAGTGGAAAAGCGACAGAAGCCCTATTTCAGCAAGCTGAATTGGATATCCAAGATATATCAGGTATTCTTGTCACACATGAGCATAGTGATCATATTAAAGGTCTCGGCGTTTTAGCACGTAAATATCAGTTACCTGTGTATGCAAATGAAAAAACGTGGAGCGCTATGGAACATTTAATTGGTAACATCCCAACTGATCAAAAATTTGTTTTCTCAATTGGCGATGTGAAAACATTTGGAGATATTGAAGTGGAATCATTTGGCGTTTCTCATGATGCGGCAGAGCCAATGTTTTATGCATTTCATCATAATGGTAGAAAATTGGCCCTTATTACAGATACAGGTTATGTAAGTGATCGTATGAAAGGTATCATTAAAGGAGCAAACGCATTTGTGTTTGAAAGTAATCACGATGTTGAAATGCTTCGTATGGGGCGTTATCCATGGAGTATAAAACGACGCATTTTAAGCGATGTGGGTCATGTTTCTAATGAAGATGCAGCACTTGCAATGGCTGATGTTATTACAGATGAGACGAAACACATTTATTTAGCGCATTTGAGCTTAGATAATAATATGAAAGAACTAGCACATATGTCTGTTGCACAGGTGCTAGAGGAAAAAGGTTTTGCAGTTGGGGAAGCGTTTGAGGTACATGATACGGATCCAAAGGCACCAACGAAAATTCAATACGTATAATTCTTGATTTTAGTAAACAATAAAGGGGAATATAGTTGTTTTCGGGAGGATTGGTGAACAAGTATGTCCTTTATTGATGAAGAGAAATTTCGTATGAAACGAACAGGTAAAAAGAAGCACAAAGGTATCGTTATTTCTAGCATAGCAGGAACAATCGTAGGGGCTTCATTGTTTGCATTTGGAGCTCCTTTATTTTCTCAATCTGAAACTGGCCCCTTGCAGCAAGCTGAGGCAAGTGAAGAGAATATGGTAGTAAAGCAATCACAAACAGCGAATCATTCTGGTTTTGTAGATGCTGTTGATCGTGCATCGGAAGCCGTTGTTGGTGTAATAAACATCCAACGTGATAATTTTTCAGAAGCAGATTCAGAAGCTGGAACAGGATCAGGCGTCATTTATAAGAAAACAAATGGTCATGCTTATATCGTAACAAACCATCATGTTGTTTCAGGAGCGAATCGTATTGAGGTGAGCTTAAGTGATGGAAAAAAGGTTCCTGGTAAAATATTAGGTAGCGATGTAGTTACAGATTTAGCTGTTCTAGAAATAGATGCAAAGCCAGTTAAGAAAGTAATTGAAATTGGTGATTCTAATACAGTGCGTCGAGGTGAAGCAGTCATTGCAATTGGGAACCCACTTGGATTACAATTTTCAGGAACTGTTACACAAGGAATTATTTCTGCAAATGAGAGAATTGTTCCTGTAGACTTAGATCAAGATGGGCATTATGATTGGCAAGTAGAAGTACTGCAAACAGATGCAGCTATTAACCCAGGGAATAGTGGCGGTGCACTTGTAAATGTAGCAGGACAACTTGTTGGAATTAATTCGATGAAAATTGCAGCGAAAGAGGTAGAAGGAATTGGGCTTGCCATCCCTGTTTCGAGAGCAGTTCCTGTTATGAATGAACTTGAAAAGTATGGGAAAGTAAAACGTCCTTATGTTGGAATTGAACTGAGATCTCTAAATGAAATTCCGAATTATTACTGGTCTAAAACGCTGCATTTGCCAGGAAATATAACAGATGGTGTCTGCGTTTTAGATGTGAAAAGCCCATCGCCTGGTGCAGATGCAGGACTTAGGGAACATGATGTAATTATAGCTGTTGATGGAAAATCAATACATGATATTATTGGATTCCGAACGGTATTATATAATAAAAAAATTGACGATAAAATGACTCTGACATTTTATCGTGGTACAAAACGAGCAACAACAACGGTGAAATTAGGCAGTCAAAATTATTAAGAAAACAGGAGGACAGCCCTCCTGTTTTCTATTGTGAAAAAGTGAGGTGAAAGATATGAAGTTACCTTGTTGTTTAGAACATGTAGAATTAGCGTTGGATATCATTGTGGATGAGTGTGAAGTAGCGCCAGTTATCAACAGTGTGGATAACTCGGAAAAAGAACAAAAAACATGTGAATTTTGTCAAAACAAGGCGACATATGTTGTATCGAACACAGATTCTCACACAATATGTGGATGATGATTGTGGATATGTGGATAAGTTTTGTGGATAACGTGTTTGTAAGGTGGGGAATAGGTGTGAATATCTCGATTATTTCAATCGGAAAATTAAAAGAAAAATATTTAAAACAAGGTATTGCAGAATACTTAAAACGATTATCTGCGTATGCAAAAGTAGAAGTTATTGAATTGCCGGATGAAAAAGCACCGGAAAATTTAAGTGAGGCAGAAATGCTAATTGTAAAAGAAAAAGAAGGAATACGAATACTAGATAAAATTTCAGATGATACACATGTTATTGCATTAGCAATCGAAGGAAAACAAAAGTCATCAGAAGAATTTGCAGCGAATCTTGATCGTCTTGCTACATACGGAAAAAGTAAAGTGGCATTTATCATTGGGGGATCACTCGGGCTTAGCTCGGAAGTGATGAAGCGCTCTAACGAATCACTTTCATTCTCGAAAATGACATTGCCGCATCAGCTGATGAGATTGGTACTTTTAGAACAAGTGTATCGGGCTTTTCGGATTAATCGTGGTGAACCGTATCACAAGTAAAAAGGAGCCAGCTGTAGATGTGGTGTAACGATTAGGATAATTCGATATATGGCAGAATACTTTTTATTAAAATTTCTACAATATGATAGTTATCCATTAGATCATTACTATTAAGAAGACCATCGGAGAAAAATCCCCTGATGGTCTTTTTAACGCTTCATAATAATTGGACGAATTACGGTTTAGATTGTAGTGAGATAAGTAAAATACAATCATATGCTTCCAAACAGAGAAAATGGTAAAATTAGTTTCCTTGAATAAGTATGTTTCTATTTATAAAAAATTATGCTGTAATATTGATAGAACAATATTTCATTTTGTTCTAAGTAGTTAAAGAAGTGGGGAATTGAGGTTGAAAAAGTTTAAGAAGTTTTATTTAGAGATTACTAGTGTATGTAATCTTGCATGTAGCTTTTGTCCGCCAACAGAACGACAGAAGCAATTTCTTTCTGTGGAGGATTTTTCTAAGAGATTAGACCAAATTAAACCTCACACGGACTACATTTATTTACATGTAAAAGGTGAGCCGTTGCTCCATCCTAAAATAGATCAATTGTTAGACTTAAGTCATGAAAAAGGGTTTAAGGTTAATATTACAACCAACGGAACGTTAATTAATAAAAAGAGGCATAAATTATTAAATAAACCTGCACTAAGACAGATGAATTTTTCACTTCATAGTTTTGATGGTCATCCAGGATCTGAAGATAAAGAAGGGTATGTAAGAAGCATACTTTCCTTTATTAAAGAAGCAACTAGTCAATCGGAATTAATTGTTTCGCTGAGGCTATGGAATCTTACGCAAGACAATAAGACAAATCTTGAAATACAGCGAAACAGAAATTTATTAGAAATTATTGAGAAAGAATTTGATTTACCATATAAAATTGAAGAGAAGATTACACCAGGAAGTGGCGTGAAGATTGCGGATCGTATCTTCATTAACCAAGATTACGAATTTCAGTGGCCGGCATTGCATGAAGAAGAGGACGATGGGAAAGGCTTCTGTCATGGTCTTCGAAATCAAGCAGGTATTTTAGCAAACGGGACTGTTATCCCTTGTTGTTTAGATGGTGAGGGAATTATCAACCTTGGAAATATTAATGATGCTTCATTTTCTGATATTATCGAAAGGGATAGAGCCCAAAATCTTGTAGATGGATTTTCACGAAGAGTGGCAGTAGAGGAACTATGTAGAAAATGTGGATATCGTAAGAGGTTTGGAAAATAGAGAGATAATAAAAAAATGAGCAAGTACGAAATAAAGTACCTTGCTCATTTTTTATATAATAATCAATACTTATTGTATTTAAAGGGTAAATAAAGCTTAATATACTTTATCACCATTAAAGATTGAGTTTTTCACGACAACATAATCTACAGTACGAATTGCATCTAATTTCGTTCCACCAGCATAAGAAATAGAGGACTGAAGATCTTGTTCCATTTCGATCAATGTATCTTCTAAAGATCCTTTGTGCTCGACAAACATCTTTTTGCCTTCTACGTTTTTCTTTTCACCTTTTTGGAATTCTGAAGCTGAACCAAAGTATTCTTTGTAGAGTTTCCCATCTTTTTCAATTGTTTCCCCTGGAGATTCTTCATGTCCGGCAAACAATGAACCAATCATAACCATAGTTGCGCCAAATTTAATGGATTTAGCTACATCACCGTGAGTACGAATACCGCCGTCAGCAATAATTGGTTTACTTGCAGCTTTTGCACACCAACGAAGTGCAGCTAATTGCCAGCCGCCAGTTCCAAAACCTGTTTTAATTTTTGTGATACATACTTTACCAGGTCCGATACCTACTTTTGTTGCATCAGCACCAGCATTTTCTAACTCTCTTACTGCTTCTGGAGTTCCTACATTTCCTGCGATAACAAAGCTCTCAGGTAAATGTGTTTTAATGTGTTGAATCATTTTTATCACCGCATTAGAATGCCCATGTGCGATATCTATCGTAATATATTCAGGAGAAAGCTGTTCAGCAGCTAATTGTTGTACAAATTCATATTCTTCTTCTTTCACACCAACACTAATAGATGCGATTAAGCCACGAGAGTGCATATCTTTAATGAAAGAGATACGCTTTTCTGGCTCAAAACGATGCATTATATAGAAATATTTATTTTCCGCTAAATATACAGCAATTTTTTCATCTATAATTGTTTGCATATTTGCAGGTACGACAGGTAATTTAAATGTATGTTTTCCTAAAGTTACACTTGTATCACATTCAGAACGGCTATTTACTATACATTTTGCCGGAATTAATTGAATATCTTCATAGTCGAATACTTTTTCCATGAATTACACCCCTAAATACGAATATTTTATTTTCAATTTAAAAAAATGTTCGTCCAAAAGATAATGTACATCATTTTTTTCGTTAAGTCAAAGCTTTTAGTTGATATTTAGAAAATATAGGGACGGAATTCAAAGGAATAATGAGTAATACCGAATTAAATAGTTTGTATATATCTATATTGTTCGGTTTTTTGGAAAAGTATATTGTAAAAATTTAATCGATAATAGTGAAATAATATTTCGGAATATCATAGTAAAATAACAGAGAAGCAGGGTGCTAAAATACCCTGCTTCTTTGTTATTTATTGTCTTCAAGAAATTGATACTTCTTTTTCAATTCTTTTAAATCATTTACCAATTGCTCTCCAATTGTAGGAGCAAGATCTTCGTATATAGGAGATAATGCTTTCTCCCACTCTTTTTTTTGTGAAGCGGTCAATTCGTGAATTTGAATCGGTGAACTTTGTTTAATAAGCTCAAGTTGTTCTTCATTCATTCGGATGGACTGACGATTGTTCCATTCAGTCGTTTCTTTCATTGCTTCAAGTAATATTTGCTTCGTTTTTTCCGTTTGTTGATTCCATGTTTTTTGATCCATCATTACAGCATAGCCTAAATACCCATGATTACTAATTGTCAAATAGTTTTGAACGTTATAAAATTTTTTAGAGTATATATTTGAAATAGTATTTTCTTCACCATCAACTTTCCCTGTTTCAATTAATTTATATGTGGAATTAAATGAATCTTGATGTGCATGAACTTTTAATAAATCAAATTGAGATTGAATAACATCACTTTGCATAATGCGAAAGGATTGTCCTTTTATATCTGCAGGTGTATAAATAGGCCCCTTATTTGAAGTGATTTGCTTAAAGCCATTTGACCAATGGGCAAGCCCTTTAATGTTGTCTTTTTGTAAGGACTGAAGTAATTGTTCTCCAATTTTTCCGTTCAAGCCTTCTTGAATAGCTTCATAATTTGGAAAAGCAAATGGAAGGTCTAATACACCCCATTCGTGAGATAGCATTCCGAGCTTTGAGGTAGAGGGAGCAATAAAATGAACTTGCCCAGCTTTTAAAGCACGGATTTCTTCTATATCAGAATAGAGGCTCCCGTTTGGAAAAATTTCTATTTTTATAGTTCCGTTTGATTTCTCATTAACAAGCTCAGCAAATTTACTAGCAGCAAGCCCTTTAGGTGTATTTTCTGCTACAACATGACTAAATTTGAAAACAATTTGTTTTTTCAAGCCTGCTTGGTCATCGTCATAAGCAAGCTCACCTTGAGAAAAAAGACTTTGAAAACCTATAAATAAAGCACTAGTAATTAAAACAATAAAAAGGAGTATAAAAGCAACTATTTTTTTCATTTTAAACCTCCTCTTGGGTTGTTAATGTAAGCATACCGAGAAGATTTTTATTCGTAAAGATGCTTTTAGGGGAAAGGGGAACAAACAGTGAAACAATTGCCCATCCGCTGGAAAATTACGATTTTATCCTATGCGGTAGTTATTTTTTCATTACTGATAGGTGGAATTGTTATCATTGCAAATATTCAACAAAAAGAAGAAAAAGAAGTAAGAATTAGATCTATGAATACAGCTCGGACGGTAGCAGAACTGTCAGATGTAAAGAAATCACTTCAAGAAAAAACGGGAGGGTTTACATTGAATCCTGTTATTGAAAATATTCGGGTGATTAATGAAACAGACTATATCGTAGTAATGAATATGGAGCGAATTCGATATTCTCACCCTGTGAAAGAAATGATTGGAAGGCCGTCAAAAGGGACGGATGAAGAACCGGCATTTGCGGAACATATTTACTTTTCAAAAGCAAAAGGAGAGATAGGTACTGTAATTCGTGCCTTTATGCCTATTAAAGATCAAAACTTAAATCAAATTGGTGTTGTTGTTGTTGGAAATAAAGTCCCGAATTTTTGGGAGATTATGCTGGGGCTAGCAGAAGAGATTTCTTTTATTGTTATATTAACTTTAATATTCGGATTAATAGGCTCATTAATGCTTGCCAACCATATTAAAAAACAGATGTTTCAGTTAGAGCCATATGAAATTAAAAGGATGTTAGAAGAAAGGACAGCAACCTTTCATTCGATTAATGAGGGTGTGATTGCAATTGATAACCAAGAAGTTATTACAATTTTTAATGAGAAAGCAAAGCAGGTTTTTCATGTAGATGGAAATGTTGTAGGAAAGCCTATTCGTACAGTATTAAAGGATACAAGACTTCCAGAAATCGTGGAGAGGAATCAGCCAGTATACAATGAAGAGATAAAAGTAAGTGGAAAGGTAATTTTAAGTAATCGTATACCAATCAAGAAAGATAATGAATTAATTGGAGCTGTGGCAATCTTTCAAGATCGTACAGAGGTTACAAAGCTCGCAGAGGAATTAACAGGAGTGAAAACATTTGTAGAGGCACTTCGAGTACAAAGCCACGAGCATATGAACAAACTTCATACAATAGCAGGTTTAATTCAACTAGGTAAAGCTGATAAAGCATTACAACTTGCTTTTCATACTTCAGAAGAGCAGGGGAGTGTAACAAACTTTTTAAATGAGACGATTAAAAATGATGCTATTGCAGGTCTCCTCTTGAGCAAAGTAAGCCGGGGCAAGGAATTAGGGATACAAGTTATAATTGACCAAAATAGTTATTTAGAAGCATTTCCTTATCAACTGGATCAACATGATTTCGTTGTATTACTAGGTAACTTAATCGAAAATGCGTTTGGATCATTTGAGCAAACTGAGGTAGAGAATAAAAGAATTGATATTAGTATTGAGCAGTCAGAAGATGTATGTGCAATATTGATTGAGGATAATGGATGCGGCATAAAAGAGGAGCATTTACCAAGAGTGTATGAGAAAGGATTTACTGTGAATAAAATGAGTGGAACAGGTTATGGACTTTTTCTAGTAAAGCAAATTGTTGAAAAGGGGAGAGGGGAAATTAGTGTTTCATCTTTTCAAGGTGAAGGAACTTCTTTTATCATTACTTTTCCAATGGAGATGGAGGCGGAATTGTATGAAATATAAAGAGGACATCAAAGTACTATTGGTTGAGGACGATCCGATGGTTCAAGAAGTAAATAAAGAGTTCATTAGAAGTGTAAAGGGATTTCAAGTAGTAGCCGTCGCTAACAATGGCGAGGAGGGGATTAACCTTGTCCAAAAAATGAATCCAGATCTCGTTATTTTAGATATTTTTATGCCGAAAAAGGACGGTATTAAGGTATTACAGGAATTTAGAAAACAAGAGTTAGAAGCAGATGTAATCGTTGTTTCTGCTGCAAAAGATAGGGAAACAATTAAACTCATGCTTCAAAACGGAGCGATGGATTATATTATTAAGCCATTTAAGTTATACCGAATTCAGCAAGCTTTAGAAAAATATCGACAATATAGAATGAGTCTGAAGGAATCCGGAGCGATTTCACAGGAACAGCTTGATTTATTATTATATTCTGGGCGTTCTAAAAAAACAGCAAACAATTTGCCAAAGGGATTAAATGAATTTACATTGAATGAAATTGAAGAGTATGTAAAAAAACAAGATGAACCTCGTTCTGCAGAAGAGGTAGCCAGTGCAATTGGGATAGCCAGAGTTACCGCGCGGCGATACTTAGATTATTTAGAAAAAAAGGGGTTGATTCATTTAGCAGTTCAATATGGAGGGGTTGGAAGACCAATTAATCGCTATGTGTATCGTGAAGTAAAAAAGTAAGACCAAAATGACCAAAATATTCGTTATGACCATAAACTTCTCACTTTTAATTGAAAACGCTATCATTATGTAAAACATAGGGGTAGTAAAGTTTTCAAAGATGAAACAGTGGGAGGAGAAGTGAAGGTGAAACGACTGTTCAAAAATTTAACTTTTCAAGTATTAACGGCTATTGCACTCGGTGTATTAGTTGGGCTTATGTGGCCAAATGTTGGGAAGGAAATGAAGCCGATAGGCGATACGTTTATTAATGCTGTAAAAATGGTAATTGCACCAATTATTTTCTTAACAATTGTACTTGGTATTGCCAAAATGGGAGATATGAAGAAGGTTGGTAAGGTCGGCGGAAAGGCTTTTATTTATTTTGAGGTTGTGACAACATTTGCGCTTATTGTTGGATTGATCGTTGTAAATGCTATGAAGCCGGGTTCAGGTCTTAACTTTAATGAACTTGCAAAAGGAGACGTATCTAAATATACACAAGGCGGAGGACAGGGTATTAATTGGATTGATTTTGTTACTCATATTGTTCCTTCTAATATGGTTGATGCGTTTGCAAAGGGTGATATTTTACAAGTATTATTCTTTTCTATTTTATTTGGGGTTGGGCTAGCTGCTCTTGGAGAAAAAGGAAACTCGGTGATTGATTTCTTAGACAAACTTTCACACGTATTCTTTAAAATTATTGGTTATGTAATGAAGGCAGCGCCGCTTGGGGCATTTGGTGCTATGGCATATACAATCGGTCATTTTGGGCTTGCTTCACTTGTACCACTTGGAAAATTGATGATGTCAGTATATATAACGATGTTCCTATTCGTATTTGTTGTCTTAAATATTATTTGTAAGATATATGGGTTTAGCTTATGGAATTATTTGAAGTTTATTCGAGATGAAATACTAATCGTATTAGGAACAAGTTCTTCGGAATCCGTACTTCCGAGAATGATGAATAAGATGGAGCGATATGGCTGTTCAAAATCTGTTGTTGGCCTTGTTATTCCGACGGGCTATTCTTTTAATCTTGATGGTACATCCATTTATTTATCCATGGCAGTTGTCTTTTTAGCACAAGTATTTGGTGTCGATTTAACAATCGGACAGCAAATTACTATTATTTTAGTACTTATGTTAACGTCTAAAGGAGCTGCTGGTGTAACAGGAAGCGGATTTATCGTGTTAGCTTCTACATTAGCGGCACTAAAGGTTATTCCTTTAGAAGGATTAGCATTACTTCTTGGTGTCGATCGTTTTATGAGTGAGGGAAGAGCAATTGTAAACTTAATTGGAAATGGAATTGCTACAATCGTTGTTGCAAAGAGTGAAAATGAATTTGATGAAATGAGGCATGCAGAGGCAATCGCTAATATGAAAGTATTAAATGAGAGAACAGAAGCCGTATAAAGTGAAATTTTAATCAGTGGGGGTTTCTTCATCCCCCACTGATTATTAGTTGAACCAATCGGGCTTTTTCGGGCAGTAAGAAATAGAAAAGCAGACTTTATCCTAAGTCTGCTTTTTCAATTTGTGGGAACCCCTTTTTCACAGGTTATTTTTACTAGGAAATAATAGAATATGTTATAATTTAGTAGGATTTTTTAGAATTACAAGAAGATTAGTGTTTATTTTATTAAGTGAATAATGTTAGAGTTGAACAGATTAGGGAGAAGGTTGTGACTTTTCGGGATAACCTTCATTTTTGGTTTGAATCATTATAAGGTAATGGAGGTTATAAATGTGAATCGTTTGGTTTATATGGATTGGTTACGAGTATTAGCAACAATTGCAGTTGTTACAATTCACGTTGCTGCTGGTTCCGTATCCACTTTGGATCCAAATAAGCTTTCCAATTGGATGGCTGGTAACTTTTACGAATCGTTATCACGTGCTAGCGTTCCTATTTTCGTTATGATTAGCGGTGCTTTATTATTACGAGGGAACAAGGAAAGTTCAATTTTCGAATTCTTACAGAAACGAGCAAGTAAGGTAATTATTCCATTTGTAGGTTGGAGTGCCTTATTTTATCTGTATGGTGCTTATATGGGGTATTTCCCTGCTTCTTTAAAACAAGGGATAAAGTACTTCTTAACAAATCAAATTGGTGGTCACTTATGGTTCCTATATATGATTGTGGGAATTTATTTAATCGCACCGTTATTAAAGGTATTTGTTAAAAACGCTAAAAAAAGTTATATACAATATTTTTTAATTTTATGGTTGTATGCGTCAGTTATTTTAAATTTGATGCAGTACTATTACCCTATTAATTTCAATATAGAGCTATATTTTGTCACAAATTATGTGGGTTATTTTCTACTTGGTTATTATTTATCTCATTACGAAATTACGAAGAAATGGAGAAATATCTCTTATATTGGAGGCTGTTTAGGGTTTATTGGTACATTCTTCATTACTTATTACTATACAGTACAAGCAAATGGACAGTTGGACCAGTTTTGGTATGGATATTTTGCGCCAAATGTTTTACTTATGGCAATTGGATTATTTGTATTCTTCCGATATGCTTTTCAAAATTCAGAAGGAAAGCTGCCATTTCTGTTACGTGGTATAAATCAAGCAAGTCTTGGGATTTATATTCTTCACTTTTTCCTATTAAATAATTTTTTATATAAAGTTTTCCCTAAAGTAAATGAACATGCACATGCAATATTAGCAATACCTATTAATGTAATGATTACGATTGGTCTTAGTATGTTAATAACGTTAGTATTACAACGAATTCCAGTGGTGAAAAAACTAGTTCCGTAATGATATCTCCTTTGTAAGCTTTATATGAGTATCGTTGCTAAATTAGCAGGCTTAATAGTAAGTCTGCTTTTTGTTTTTTTATCAAATGATGAACATAGACTTCGATTCGGGCAATAATTTCAATATAATGAAATGTAGGCAATGGCGCATAGGATTTATATTATGGATAAATATATAAATAAATTAAAATACATAACAAAATGAGGTTAGTATATGAGCGAAAAAAGTTTTAAAGAGTATGCATTGAGTAAGAAAATTGTAAGGGCACTTACTAGTTTAAAATATGAACAGCCAACAGAAGTACAAGGAAAAGTAATTCCAGTTGCACTAGAAAAGAAAGATCTTGTCGTGAAATCACAAACCGGAAGCGGGAAGACAGCTTCTTTTGGTATCCCGCTTTGCGAAATGATCGAATGGGAAGAAAATAAGCCCCAAGCCTTAATTCTTACGCCAACGAGGGAACTTGCTGTGCAGGTAAAAGAAGATATTACGAATATAGGAAGATTTAAACGGATTAAAGCGACTGCCGTTTATGGAAAATCACCATTTGCACGACAAAAATTAGAATTAAAGCAAAAGACACATATTGTAGTTGGAACCCCTGGGCGTGTGTTAGATCATATTGAAAAAGGAACTTTTTCTTTAGAGCGTCTGAAATATTTGGTGATTGATGAGG
>NZ_JBBOUH010000003.1:0-63916 GCF_038050455.1 Bacillus sp. FSL K6-6038 | reverse complement strand
ATAATTGTTCTCCACCATTCCCATGCAAGACCTGTACATTCTCTTGCTACGACTTTTACATTTTTTGAATTCGGCGGAAGTGGTATGACTGTATTGAAATGAGCAGTTCTGTCTCTGCCGTTTCCTTCCCAAGTTTTATGGGTTAGTACTTCTTTACCATTTTTATCATATGAGAATTCATCCCAAGATACATCAAATTGAGCAACATATCCACCAGTATGATCAAGTGTCATTTTGGCACGAGAATATTCTGTAGTTGTAGTCTCAATATAATCTGTATTGTTATGAACAGCAGCAGTTGCGTTATCTTTTAAGAAAGTGCTTGTATATGAAATTGGGTATGCTGGATTTTTAGAACTTAATTCTGCATTATCTTTAATGATATTTCGGATTTCATTAAAATCTTTTGTAACAACCTTGTTATGCTCTTTTGCATCTCCGCCTAATACTACAGCGGTAAAGGTACTGTCTTCAAAAATATCTTTGTACTGTCCACTCGCTTCAACGCTTTGATTCTTAATTAAGGCTTTAAAAGCAGCTTGTACATCTTTACTCTTAGATGATGTTTCTAATTTCACATAAACTGTTCTACCATAAGCTACATTTGATACCATAACAGGCGGAGCCGCCTTACTTACCCCTTTACGAGTTAACTCGTCAAACGTAACACTATTATCAAAAAGGTCTGATGGATTGTTAGGTAGTTCTGCACTTACAGTATAAAAGATTTGCTTATATGCCGCAACCATCACTTTTTTCTCTCCATTTGCAATGGCATTAAAGTCAATGTTCAGTGCATTGTCAAGATATTTAGCGTTAACATTAAGAGCACTTGCTATTTGAGATTTACTATACACCATAGATTCTGTATACTGCATTCTTGCAGGTAACGTATGTGTTTTTGAATACTTTTGATTCCAAGTAGATACTAATTCATCTACTGCACCAGACACATTACCATATGTAGGATTTTTGACAGTAATTGTATTGTCTTTTCTCATGCCAGGTAAGTCTATACTAATATTCAAAGGTTTTCTCTTAGCTACTAACAAACTAGGTTGATTATCTGCAAAAGCTTTATTTGCAAGTTGTACTGCTCCTGGATATGTACGATTAGCCACAGAATCAATAATGGAAATATCCACTGGTGAAGTTGTAAGTGATTTTTTCTCACGTTCAACTACTACAAATTTACCATTTGAATTTGTACTTTCTTTTGGAACAAAACTCTCTACTTTATCACCATTTACTGCTAAAACCTCTTGATTATTATACTTAAGATTTGCTATACCAGTATCAATGTTAATAGCATTTTTTGTTGCATCAGCTGAATTACTTTTAGGTGTTTCAGCAAAGGAAATAGATGAATAACTAATAGTGCTTAAACTAACTAATAAACATGCTAATAATTTGATTCCTTTAACACTTTTTGTAATTTTCAAAAAATTCATTCCCTTCTTTTTTTCGTATTAAGGTATGATAATTGTTTATAAATAGTTGCTGAATAATGAACTTACATTACTGCTTTTAAAAGCTCTTGTACGAATGGAAGTAATCCACCGATAAATTTTAAAACTGCCATTGCGATTGCCATATAATTTCCTCCTCTAATCTGTACCTTGATTCATCTTCGCTATACAGATCGCTTGTATGATAATTCCTATGAATAATTGCTGAATAATGAACTTACATTACTGCTTTTAAAAGCTCTTGTACGAATGGAAGTAATCCACCGATAAATTTTAAAACTGCCATTGCGATTGCCATATGATTTCACCTCCTCTAATCTGTACCTTAATTCATCTTCGCTATACAGATCATTTGTATGATAATTCCTATGAATAATTGCTGAATAATGAACTTACATTACTGCTTTTAAAAGCTCTTGTACGAATGGAAGTAATCCACCGATAAATTTTAAAACTGCCATTGCGATTGCCATATGATTTCACCTCCTCTAATCTGTACCTTAATTCATCTTCGCTATACAGATCATTTGTATGATAATTCCTATGAATAATTGCTGAATAATGAACTTACATTACTGCTTTTAAAAGCTCTTGTACGAATGGAAGTAATCCACCGATAAATTTTAAAACTGCCGTTGCGATTGCCATATGATTTCACCTCCTCTAATCTGCACCTTGATTCATCTTCGCTATACGGATCATTTGTATAAATAATTGTGCTGAATAACGAACTTACATTACTGCTTTTAAAAGTTCTTGTACGAATGGAAGTAATCCACCGATAAATTTTAAAACTGCCATTGCGATTGCCATATGATTTCACCTCCTCTAATCTGTACCTTAATTCATCTTCGCTATACAGATCATTTGTATGATAATTCCTATGAATAATTGCTGAATAATGAACTTACATTACTGCTTTTAAAAGCTCTTGTACGAATGGAAGTAATCCACCGATAAATTTTAAAACTGCCATTGCGATTGCCATATGATTTCACCTCCTCTAATCTGTACCTTAATTCATCTTCGCTATACAGATCATTTGTATGATAATTCCTATGAATAATTGCTGAATAATGAACTTACATTACTGCTTTTAAAAGCTCTTGTACGAATGGAAGTAATCCACCGATAAATTTTAAAACTGCCGTTGCGATTGCCATATGATTTCACCTCCTCTAATCTGCACCTTGATTCATCTTCGCTATACGGATCATTTGTATAAATAATTGTGCTGAATAACGAACTTACATTACTGCTTTTAAAAGTTCTTGTACGAATGGAAGTAATCCACCGATAAATTTTAAAACTGCCATTGCGATTGCCATATGATTTCACCTCCTCTAATCTGTACCTTAATTCATCTTCGCTATACAGATCATTTGTATGATAATTCCTATGAATAATTGCTGAATAATGAACTTACATTACTGCTTTTAAAAGCTCTTGTACGAATGGAAGTAATCCACCGATAAATTTTAAAACTGCCATTGCGATTGCCATATGATTTCACCTCCTCTAATCTGTACCTTAATTCATCTTCGCTATACAGATCATTTGTATGATAATTCCTATGAATAATTGCTGAATAATGAACTTACATTACTGCTTTTAAAAGCTCTTGTACGAATGGAAGTAATCCACCGATAAATTTTAAAACTGCCGTTGCGATTGCCATATGATTTCACCTCTTCTAATCTGTACCTTGATTCATCTTCGCTATACAGATCATTTGTATAAATAATTGTGCTGAATAACGAACTTACATTACTGCTTTTAAAAGTTCTTGTACGAGTGGAAAGATCCCACCGATAAATTTTAAAACTGCCATTGCGATTGCCATATGATTTCACCTCCTTTTGTTGTTGCTACGATGTGATTTATATTATAGTAAGCGCCTATGTTTTATCAATACATCCTCATATGCAATGTTGCATATGAGGATGTAGCTTTGAAATGAAATAGTCTAGATTTTCAGCATTGTCATAAAGTGTACTTTTTGAAATAACATATAAATTTATAATGAATCAATCTTATTCCCCCTTTTCGGGGATTTGGGCAAAATTACCCTATTAGTACAAAAATCTGTATAGAATTCTGTATAAAAAAGCCCTGCATATAAGCAATGCTTTTTCTATTTCCAAAATTGCCACCACTTTTTTTGTTGGGTGGCTGCAATCAATTTTTTAATCTCCTGGTTTTCACGGATCATAGCCATTAGGTTTTGATCACGTTCATCAATTTTTTGAAAATCCTGTTGTTGTTTTTGCTGTTCAGTTAACCATTCCTTTAAATTTTCTTCATGTTTTTTAAGCAGTTCAGATACTCTTTCAGCAACAATTCTATCCAATTCCTGAATAGCTACAACTACTTGTCCTACTTGAATCTGTTCAGGTTGTTGTTTAGTTATTTGGATAGGTTCAATGTCTATATATTCAGGTAATCCTTCTTTACTGAGGAGCTCAATAATTTGTTTTGTTTGGAGGTTTCTTTTATTTCTCATTTTAGCTATAAATTGAAAAACAGGTATACATTCTTGATGAATTAAATACTTGTTCTTTTCACCTTGTTGGAAATTTAAAAAACTACTGTAGGTTTGACAGTTTCGTTTTATAGTCATAGCTGATACTTTTATTTCCTTAGCTACTTCTTCAGCTGATAACCAGTCTTTCTGTTGCACTGTTCAGATCACCATCTTTCTACACATCTAAACATCTGAACAGAAAAACAAGGGTTTCCTTGTTTTTCTGTTCAGATGACTATTTAGATAATATACAAATAGTTTAACACCTGAACATCTAAACGCAATATACAAAAGAATTGATACTTAACTGATTTTGCTTCAAATAAGGTTTGCGTGTGTCTCGTATGACTTTTTCGCCAAGCCGAAGGACAAAAAGCAAAGCAATTGTTCTCGACTTGGACTAGCAATTATAAGAGCCGAACCGCTTAGATCATTCGTTCAAAAATAGTTCTTACTCAAAATTTTGATACGTTTAGTACGTGGGGTTTCGTCCCCACACGACGAGCCAGCACTCCAAACAAAAAGCAAGGAAACCCCTAAATTCGGTTAATTTGTTTTTTATTATAAATACGGTATGTAAAATTTTACATTTATTCTTATGAGAAATAAAATAAAATACCTACACATTTAACCAAAATCACTTATAACGCTCTATATCCTCCTTTATAAGCACTTAGATACTTTGAATATAATTGCATTGTTTTGCCCCTTATCTCGTCATACAAACGAATCTGAACACCCGTTTTTTCCTGAACGCAAAATTCGAGTGATTATTTTATTCAACTTTAGATTTCGGCTCTCCAAATCATTTAAACATTGCTTTTCTTGTGATAATCCATTCTTTTCTTGTACCATTTGGGGGAAGAAAGAATTTACCACTCTATCCGAAAGGATTCTCCTTCCTCAAGCGTGTGTAGGGCGATAGCCCAACGCTAGGTGGGAGATGAATTTCGGTTTGGCATAGCCAAAAGATTTTTGATAAACTAAACACATGAAGTTCTTTGATAACTTGATATATAAGGTTGCAGGAAGAAAACAAAGTGCGAAAACCAAGCCGTTCGGTTCCTGTGTAAAATATCAACCGTAAAAAAGAACGTCCAAGCGTTGGACATCTAGGGGTGGAATAACCCGAAGTAACGCTCAGGGAGACGAAAGGTCGCTTTCGTCGTGGAACTGAGAAGCCCCCACTTCAAAATTCGTTAGAATTTAAGTGGCGGGTAGTTCATCTAATCCCTCATCGATCATTTGTTGTAATTCTTTTTTCTGTTCTTCATTTAACATAGATGGACTGTATTTATTCTTTAACTGATACACTGTACGTTAAGCGCAAAGTTTGTTACCAAAAAACTAGCCTTTTGAAAAAAAGATCCCCATATTAGGGGATCCTTTTTTAGTGAGTTAGTCTTAGATAAAGAAATTGTACTTCTTTATCTGTTACAGATAAACTAATTGATGTCTGCACTACAGCATTTATTGATATTATTAATAGAACAAACATGATTATCAAAAACCATTTTGGAATATCATTTTTCTTTTTTATGAAAGATATTAAGAGAATTAAAAGTAATATAACCAAATATGCTATTGATACATACAATTCTAAATTTTGTTGGCTTAATTTGTTAACGGTATTTCGAAAATCTTCTAAATTCAACTCATTTTCCTTATTTTCCTTTATTATTGAATTAGAACTTTTATAACCAATTTTCCACGTATATTTGTTGTTTTCTTTATCTACAATATAATAATAATTACGCACTTCTTTTTTTGTAATAATTTCTCCATTTGCTAAAATTTTTGAACTAGGAACCATTATCCCTATAAGGCATAGCACGATAATTAATTTACTCTTCATATTTTAGTCTCCGACATTTAATGTATTTTCATATTCTTTTATTACTTTGTAAAAAGTATTTTTCTTCAAGTCTAGTACCTCCATGAATTGAACCCCAGTTATTTCTCTATTTTTCCACTTCGGATAAGTTTCTTCTATTAGAAGTAATTGCTTTGAGCTTAAGGTCGAAAGGTTCAACTGAGGACGACCTAAATGTTTCCCTTGAGATTTAGCTACCGCAATCCCTTCTGCTTGTCTCTGATGAATTTTTTTTCGTTCTTGATCTGCAACATAGGAAAGTAAAGATAAAAATTGATCTTCCATTAATCGTCCCATGTCACCCATTTCACGGAATTTACGACTATCAAACAGGGTTTCATTTTCTAAAACAACAATATCTGCTTGTAATTCTCTTGTTATGTATTTCCATTCTGAAATTACTTCATCATAATTTCGTCCCATACGATCTAAAGCATCGATACAAACAATATCACCTGAACTTAATATTTTGCGTAATAATTGATACTGAGGACGATCAAAATGTCGTCCACTTGCTTTATCGACAAAAATACGTCGAGCTTCCACTCCTCGTTCCATCATTTTATGTAATTGGCGTTGTTCATTTTGATCTTTTGTACTTACACGTATATATCCATAAATATTCGCCACGTTTGATATTCTCCTTACATTTGTTACCACAATTATACCACTTTCGTTTATAAAGGTGTTCATTAAAGATAAACGTTTATAAAAACATTTGTGCAACCTTTATAAACTTGGTATTTCACTGTTTCATAGATATCCTTTCACTGTTTATAAAGGTATAGCTTTACAAACGGTTGCTCACTTTTCCTATTGGTGGAGAAATTATATCGGATAAATTTTTAATAAATATCGACTTTCCAGCATTAAATAGTCCTGATTTTATAAGAAAAATGGGTTTAACGTGCAATTTTCTTTTTTGGATATGGTGAGGCCTTATATAGGAAACTACAAGACAAAATATAATAAAAAACCTGTTATAAAATAAAAAATACCCGCCATAACTGGGAAAAATTTCAGATGTGGCGGGTTATTCTTTGAATCGTTTCCGTACCCCTAATATAGAAGAACTCAATACGAAGGTTTTGTAACGAAAAAATAAAGAAGAATGGTGAGGTGAAAATATGTTAGGCGCAATTCATAAGAAGAGTGAAAGAATCAATTTAAGAAGGAATAAGTCGTGGGTGTATATGGCAATTATCAGCTTTTTATTTCTTGGCTTTTTTGCCTTTTTGACTTCTAAATTCTATATGCCCAATGATGAAAAGCTCTTTCATACAGAAACAGATAAGGCTATCAAGCTACCTGGTATGGGGAAGTTAGTGGTGGGAAAAAGGGAGTACAATCCGTATAAAAACTTCATGGAAATACAGTTCCGATTAGAAAACTATGAAGAAACAGGTTATACATTCCAAGCACAGGAAAAATCAAACCCGGGTACACAGTTACCTGTCAAAGTGTTGTATGAAGAGAATGGGCATTATGTGGTTGAGGTACAAAAATTATCTCCGAACTGGGGAGCTGTAGCGTTAGACATTTACAATAAAAATGGTGAGAAAGAACAAGTAGATATTCGGAAATTTACCAAAGACTCTTCAGAGTATGAAGAAGAAAGTACAAATAAAGACACGCCTAATAAACTTGCATACACCATTTTTACTGACCAACGAAAAACAAAAGCAAATGATGAATTATTGGCAAAAGATAAGCAAGAATATGAGAAAGATTTTATAGAAAGAGATAAAAAAGATTGGAAAGAAAAGATCACAAATTACGGAAAAGCAATTAAGTTAGAAGAAGAAAATGCGAAACAAGTAGATCAAAAAGTAAAAGAACTAAAAGAGGAAATGAAGTATCAAACGGAAGCAGAAAAGATGGAAATACAATCAAAGATTTCAGCTTTGGAATCGAAAATAAAAGAGTCTGAAAAGAACGTTGAGTTGTTCAAAACGGAACAAGAAAATGCACAAGATAAGATCAAAAAACTGGAGAAAAAGGCACAAGAAATTCATAAAAACTGAAAAAAGTCTTAGGGACATGATGGAGACATGAATAAGAAATAAGGGGACGCCAAGGGGACATTCAACTACTTTTCTTGTTCCCATCGTTTCGCTAGGCTCCGCCTAGCTTCACACCCTAGGTGGGAACAAAAACCCCTTATGTCTTCTCACTATTTTTTGTTCTCTACCCGAATTTGCAGAAAGGAGCGGAAATTGTGCATCTAAAAATAAGAGATATAGATCCAGTTGCAATCAAAAAGTTTGATGAAATGGCAAAGAAAAAAGGAACATCAAGACAAAAACTTTTAAAGGGTATTCTCAAAATGGCAGCTTTCTTACCTGAGCAATCAAAAATGGAAATGGAGTTAGAAAATCTGATTCAAAAAAACATCCATGTGATGAATGATTGTTATAACGAAATGAAAAAAATGAATGCGTTTATACAAACGATGATGCAGGATGATGAAAATGAGTAATGCGGCTTCTGTTCCATCTTCAGTAACGCCGGGTGTTGTGTTAAAAATAAAATTTGTCTTGCCAAACTCCGATGCATTTCAAAATTATATTGAATACGTTGATCGAGAGGAAGCGAAAAGTGTTTTTTTGAATGAATTTTAATCATGAGAAGAAGTTATTTCTAGGTTAAATAGTATATATAAATCAATGTAGTACAAATTAATATAGTAAGTATGAATTTATATAGCTAGAAAGGATTCGTATTCGAATGACAGAAAATAAAAATGATAAATCAAGGAAAGTAGAAGATATGTTTGAATGGCACTTCAATGAATTAGAAGGTGCAAAGTTTTTTCCAAGTATATCATCAGGTTTAGAAAATGATTCATTTGCTTCAGTAGATAAAACAGAAACGATTAATCGAAAATCTGATGATAACAAATAAAGAAATTTTTAAAAAATAACGGTTTAAAGTTGATGAAGAGGAGCGAACTTTAACGCTCTCTGTGATACCTTCCTTCATCGTTAAATAAAGCATCTGCAATGACGGAAACGATACCCTTAAACTTCTGGAACGAAAACCAAGTGTCAAACTGAAAACAAGACTGAAAGACCATACGAATTTCGTACCAACCGTAGGGACTATGGGGTAGCCTTCTAAATAACTAGCGGTTACGCTGGTGTTCGTAGGAATCCCACACTTCAAGCTTAGCTAAGTAGGGGGAGTTCAATCATGATCATTAAGTTCACTTTTCTCATTTTAGAGTATTTTTACTTATTAGCTTGATAGCGATGTGGCGGTACGCCGATAAGAAATAAAACAAAAGGTAGAAAAGTATACATTTCTACTTTTCTACCTTTTCGTAGTTTATTGAAAATCATTCACCAGAACTTCCACCAAGGCTTTTTCTTCTCTTTTGCTGCTGCAATTTCCGCATGATATTCCTTCATTAATTGTTTTGTCTCCTGGATCTCTCTTAATGTTTTCATCAAATTCTCATCTCGTTTTTCCAATCGTTGTTCAATTTGTTTATTGCCTTGCTCAACTTGTTCATTTAACCTTTTCTCCATTTCCAACATGCTTTGATTCATTTCTTTCGCCATAACGCTATATTGCTTCTGCAATTGTTGTTGAATGTGGAATGGAATTAAATCCGCTTCCTGGGGCTCTTCTTCTTTGATTATACTTGGATTGATACTTTCTAATCGTTGCATAATAAGCTTCGCTGCTTTTTCAAGCGTTATACTGTCATGCTTACTAAGTTCAATTAACTTTTCTATCACCATAACGTCATGCTCTGTATATTCTCTCTTACCTTGTTTATTCTTCTTAATAATGTAGGATTCTCGTTGGAGGACTTCCACATACTTTCTTAGTGTGCTGTCGCTCACTTGCAAACGACTATAGACGTCTTTAGCGGTATAAATGATTTTCATATCCGACATAACGCTATAACACCTCCTAAAAGAAAATATTCCATGGCGCCTTATTAATTCCTTCAAGTAAAAAAATCTTAATAATTTGTACTTTCATTTATAGGATGCGAGCATAATCATGATTAGTTCTTGTAAGTTTTTTGAAGAAAATAGGTTTGTTATAATTAATTTAGCAATATATGGGGTAGCACCACATATCCATCAATTTAAGAATTTTATAACATCCCCAAAACAAAAAAATTGTACATTTTCACCTGAAGATATCAATTTTTTCGTTTTGGGGGATTTACCTTACTTAGCTTGATGGGCATGGGGTGGTACCCCTTTGTTAACTTATCTTCATCTAATCCATTATCATATTCCTAATGTGAAATGACCTTTTCACTCTCTAAATCTAATAAAACAGTTTCTAACTGTTCCCTAATTCTATTCGGTTTTTGATTTTGTTTAATACCCATAACTGCTAATAACCCCTTATCTCCACCTATAGAATATGGGGTTCTGGTGCAAAAACTTTGAAGTATATGAAAAAACTTGGACATACTGATAGTACTACTCTATAAAAGGTGCGTGATCAGTATGGAAAAGGAGAATATATTTAAGTGGAAACATTATCAACCAGACATCATCTTATTAACTGTACGTTGGTACCTACGGTACAACTTAAGCTTTCATGATTTGGTGGAAATGATGGAAGAACAAGGTTTCTCCCTGGCTCATACAGCTATTATGCGATGGGTACATCAATATGGGCCGGAGTTTGATAAACAAATTCGACGTCATCCCAAACAAACAAATAACTCATGGAGAGTGGACAAAACATATATAAAAGTAAAAGGACAATGGAGGTATTTATATCGTGCCGTTGATTTTGAAGGAAATACGATTGATTTTTATTTGAGTAAATCTAGAAATCATACGGATGCAAAGCGATTCTTCAAGAAAGCTTTGCGGTCTTTTCATGTCTTAAAACCCCGTATCATCACGGTTGATAAGAACCCTGTTTATCCAATCGCTATCGAACAGTTGAAGAAAGAAAAAAGGATACCAATAGGCACCCAAATCCGAAGGATAAAATATTTAAATAACATAGTGGAACAAGATCATCGTTTTATTAAAAAACGTATACGCTCTATGTTGGGATTTAAATCATACAAAACATCAGCCTCTATATTGAGTGGTGTAGAAGCGATGCATATCATTAAAAAGGCCAACTTATTTTACGGGACAAGTCTGTCCAAAATGAAATGAAGTTTATTCATCAACTATTCGGAATGGCTGCATAAGAATAGATTCCATTAGGAATTTATATACCTCTTTCAAATAAATGCAATCTTTGCACCAGGACCACTTTTTGTATTTTAACAATAGACATTGTAATCAATCCTTAATTAATAAATTTCATATTCATCTAATATATCTTTCAGTTCAAACCAATCATCATCTGAAAAAACATTATCGAGTTTGGATAACTTAAATTTCACTTTCTGTGCAAAAATAAAAATGCTATCAGCCAATTTTATTAATTGGTCATCTTCTAACTTATATAGCGTATCTCCATATAAATATTGCCAGACATATTCTGTTACTTCCATATCTTGTTCAGGCGAGTTCTCTATACATTCTATAATATAAACAAAATCTTCTTTTATCTTTTCATACACTTCTTCTAATACTAATTTTTTTGGTATCTTGATTTGATTTTCCGATAATGATTTTATTAATTTTTCCTTCTGTTTTTTACTCAAGCTATCGCTATTAAACTTGGTTTTTAAATCAAGTAATCGGTCATATTCTGTATTCATTATTTTTATGATTTTCTTCTGATTAACTCTAAGGAAATCAATATCATTATCAGTGTAAATTCCGTCTGTATTGATCCTTCTAATTAGGCTATTTATATTCTTGCCAATATAATTTATTTCTTTAGTTAAATCTCTATAAGCTTTCATATCCACTTCAAGTTTGAAATGTGATTTTACTGAATCAATAACAAATGCTGAAACATTTTTATATCCAAAATCTATAGATTTATTTTTTAAAAATTCTTTTTCATCTTTAAACAATTGAATTTCCAGTCTTTCCTTTTTTCTATTTGCTCTCAATTTCATTTCTCCTTTCATTAAAAATCGAGCGAAGCGACAACAAATTTATAAGGTATTTACATCGTAAATACCTTATAAAAATTTGTAAAGGTTGTAGGAAACTCCTACCAAGTCAAAACGAACGTTTTGGGGTTTGCCCGGGCAAACCCGTAGCTTGCCCTTTGCTAAAACCTCAATATTTCCTCCTCAAAATCATACCATCTTTTCCAGTTATATGGCATAATATGTTAAACATTTCATAAGGAAGTTGGTATGTAAATGGGGAATGGTATTCCGTAAGGTTATAAACCTAAAGAACGACACAGATATGACATTAGAAAATGCCACAAAGCAAATTGTATCATGGCATCAAGGTGTTGAAGTGTTGCCGTTGGATCGACATGAAGTTGAGCACTATGAAGGGTTCTGGTGCAAAGATAAAATAAAAGAGAATATAGCGCATATGTATGGAGCGGAATTGTATTTTATGCTGTTAGCCCAAATAATTGATGGATGAATTCTTTCTGATTTTGGACAGACTGATTGATATTATGGTTCAGTTGCAAAGCTTTTGAAAGTAAGCTAAACTTTTGCAAAACAAAGTGAGGAGAATCATAAATGGGATATTTTAAAAGAAAACAATTCAGGAAAGATATTATTTTGGTAGCCGTCGGCTACTACTGTCGTTTTTCTTTAAGTTATCGAGATGTATCTGAAATTCTGAAAGAACGTGGTGTATCGGTTCATCCCACAACCATCATGCGATGGGTTCATGAATATGGAAATCTCATTTATCAGATTTGGAAAAAGAAAAACAAATCTGCGCAGCTATCTTGGCATCTGGATGAAACCTATATCAAAGTTAAAGGGGAATGGCGTTATCTCTATCGTGCAATTGATACAGATGGACACACACTGGACATTCAACTCCGGAAAAAACGAGATCATCAGGCTGCCTATACCTTTATGAAAAGATTGGTGAAAACGTTCGGAGAACCAACAGTTCTCACAACAGACAAGGCTCCAGCGTTACTTTGCGCGTTTAAAAAATTAAGAGAAAACGACTTTTATAAACACACAACCCATTGTACAATCAAACATTTAAATAATCTTATCGAACAGGACCATAGGCATGTAAAGCGACGCTTTGCCAAATCTACAGAATTTCAAAACCTTCTCCATGCTTCACGTACCTTGAAAGGAATCGAAACGATTCATGCCATATAGGGGTACAGCCGAGATACGTGTAATTTTGAGTATTAGCCTTACTTTTATTTCCAAACAAAACCTATTGAACGTATAACTAGGTTTTATTACGTCTATTTACAATAAAGATTCTGTCTTTGTCTATTATGGGGTCCCACCAACATTTCGCGAATTTCGTACGTTAAGAAGGTTCCATAAACGGTATTTGATGTTTGGTATTATACTTTGTTTTTGCTAATGAGTTTCGGAACTGATTTTCAAACGTATTTCAGTCAGTTTTGGCAGATATAAATTAAGTTCCTTAAACGACCGTTTATGGTGCTTAATTTACGGACTAATGTATCGAATGGATGTAAAAGATCCTTTTTTATTCTGTTCAATAATCGAATCAGATTCTTGAGTAAGAGAAGGAAGGTTTTTTGTTTAATGTTAGCGAATAGAAAAAAGAAAATTTTTAAGGAGGATATAGAATGTCGCAGTCATTATTAACTGGTATGGAAGGGGTATTTATACCAGTTAAAGATCCGAAAATATCAGCTGAATGGTATGAAGAAAAATTAGGATTTAAACTTATTTACATTGAAAAAGAAGCCGCAGTTATGAAGATTGCAGAAGAGTCGCAAACAGTAGTATGTCTTGTAAGAACCGTTAATCACCAGGCTATGAATTTTCCTGAGAATGGCTTTGGAGTAGGAAAATACTATAACTTTATTCCAAAAGATATTAACGAGACTTATCGACTATTAATTGAACGTGGTGTCAAAGTAAATCCTATTAGTGGAGAAGAAACTACCAAATTTTTTACGTTTTTTGATCCAGATGGAAATCCTTTAGGTGCCTGTCAATAAATTTATATTTTTTACTTAAAAGTTGCTTGTTAGACAAAATAAATTAAAAGAGCCGATCCTTTTGAAGTGACCCCATAAAGTTAGACAGGTTATTTCATTAGGCAACCT
Organism: Bacillus sp. FSL K6-6038; assembly: GCF_038050455.1. Taxonomy (NCBI): domain Bacteria; kingdom Bacillati; phylum Bacillota; class Bacilli; order Caryophanales; family Bacillaceae; genus Bacillus; species Bacillus sp. FSL K6-6038. The sequence goes on along the minus strand of NZ_JBBOUH010000003.1, from coordinate 49,908 downwards.
TTTGGGCATGGGTCCGGTATTGTACCGGGCTCATGCCTTTTAGTTTTGCCTTAATTCTTTTATGATTATAGTACTTTATATATTTTGCTAGTTCTTTCTTAAAATATTCTATACTCTTAAATTCTTTTCGATACAGAAATTCTGACTTCATGATGCCAAAGAAGTTTTCAATCACTGCGTTATCGTAACAGTTTCCTTTACGAGACATGCTTTGTGTAATGCCACGTTTAGCAAGGGAATGACGGTATTGTTTCATTTGATAGTGCCAACCTTGATCAGAATGGATCAAGAGTGTATCTTTGACTGTTAAGTGTTCAAACGCTTGGTCTAACATCGTTGAAACAAGTGAATAAGTTGGTCTTGAACCAATTGTGTATGTGATAATTTCACCATTAAATACGTCCAACATTGGCGATAGATATAGCTTTTCTCCAAATAATTTAAACTCCGTAATATCCGTAACCCACTTTTTATTTGGTTTTTCAGCTTGGAAGTTACGATTTAAAATATTAGGTGCAATTTTTCCAACTGTTCCTTTATAAGAGCGATATTTTTTCATACGAACGAGACATTTTAATCCCAATTCTTTCATGATACGATACACTTTTTTATGATTTACTTTATGTCCGCGATTCGTAAGTTCATCACGAATACGACGATAACCATAAAGCCCCTCATGTTCGTCATAAATGGTTCGAATCAATCCTTTTAGTTCTACATCTGAATCAGGAAGATTGAATCTTTTAACCCAATAATAATACGTACTGCGCGGAATACCTGCGAGCTGAAGTAGCACCTTCACTGAAAATTCATGCCTTAATTCATAGACTACTTGGGCTTTGTCTTGTTTCGTGATTTCTCCTTGTTTTGAACTAAGGCATTCAACTTTTTTAAATATGCATTTTCCATACGTAAACGCTCATTTTCCGCTTGTAGTGCCTCTATCGAACCTTCAACTATTCCTTGATCTTTAGTTGTATTTGTTTTTTTCTTTTCCATGGATGGACGCCCCTTTTTCTTTGATTGTAGGGCATCCAATCCTCCTGTTTCATAAGCTACTTTCCATTTTCGAAGTGTTTCGTAAGAAGGAATATTGAAAAGCGCCGCTGTTTCCCTGATAGATGTCCCTTGTTCGTTCATATAATTAAGTACATCTAGTTTATACTGGGTAGAGTAGGATGTATAGCGTTTTTCAAAAGCATTTTCACCTAAGGATTCATATTGTTTAATCCACTGATAGAGCATACTGGGGTGAACATCAATAGATTTAGCAATTGTTTTTCCACCTTCAGTCCCCTCTAAATATCGTCTTATCGCTCGTATTTTTTCTTTTGAAGAAAATTTAGCCATAAAAAAGTGCACCTCCGATTGTTAGACTGTGTCTAACAATCGGGGTGCACTTCATTTAGAGTACAGGGAATCGGCTTTTTCTTTATAAAATTTTGCTTAGCGTACGAAATTCGCGTTTTGTTGGTGCTACCCCATTATGGGTTAACCCTAATCATCCATTGGTTAGTTACTGAAAACACTTTGTTTCAATTGTGTGATTAGGGTGTATGATAATAAGTTTAAAAATGAAAGATTAGACATACGAAGGATTTTTATAAAAAAATCATAGATAAAAAACCCGATTTTAAATCGAGTTGGAAATAAAAGTAAGCCTATGACCTATTTTTACACGTATCTCGGCTGTACCCCATATATAAACGAAAACGCAGTTTGCAACCAAACTGCGTCTTTTCAACATACAATGAATTACAAAAACTACTTGCAATTGTATAAATTTCATTTGTAATCACCCCAATTCTTTATCTGTTAAGAAACTTTGCAACAGAACCGAATAAAAAAAGATATTGTTATATTCTTAAATCTGTAATATAATGAATTTATAGAATTCTTAATATTCAGAAATTTAGAGAGGAGGAAATAATATGGCAATCGCAATGGCAGTTTTATCATTCTTAGGTGGAGTAATTCCATTAGTAGCAACACTTCTAAAAGCATTCATGTAATAGAATTCTCTGCACTTATTTATAAAAATTATCATACAAATGATCTGTATATCAAAGATGAATTGATGTGCAGATCATTTGTGTGAGCAAACTTTAAACAAGAAAAAGAATCCCAGAAATCATAAGGGATTCTTTTTCTTTATGTAATTACGGCATTAACATGTTTGCTACCGAGAAGTGGTTTTATGTAAACCTTACATGTATGGAATATACATCCAATTTTTATGACAAATCGTTTCTTCCGAATGGTACAATCAAGGAAGAGGAGGGGTATTATGAAGAAACATCGTTTTAGAAATCTATTTTTCTGCTTTACAGCTCTTTTAGTGTTATCTGCTTGTCAAAAGTACAACGGTAAGTTAGAACAATGGGGTAGCACTGTTGACACTGTCGATACAGCTAAACTAAAAAGAAATAACATTCCGTATGAAATAAAAGATGGTAAAGTATATATTCCCGAAGATGCCTTTAGCGATGCTACACTGTGTTGTACATAAGCAGTGATGTAAGCCCGTTTCTAAAGGGCGGGGTTTGTTTTACATGGGGTAAGCACCACATGTAAAACAACCTAACAGAGCAGGTTACCCCCAAAACGAAAAAAATGAACTTTGTTGCTATAAAAGGCACAAAATTTTCGTTTTGGGGGTACTTCAAAATCTTAGCTTGATGGTGATGTGGCGGTACCCCTATATGTAGGGGATCTAGTTCCTGGGGAAAAAATTACTTTCTGAAGACCCGAAGCAGTCTTTGAAGGCCGAGGGTATCAATTATTAGAAACAAAATATATAAGATCTCAAACGCCTATGTGTTCCTTGAAAACAAGATATCATATGAGGTTCGATAGACTAACTCACGCTATCGGTAAAATGATATGTGTCGTCAAGAACAAGACGCTAAAACATTTGTACACAAAACTAGCTGTACGGTATGGTCATAGTACCGTAGCTCACGAACCTATAAAGTCTGTCGTGAGAGTGGTGATGGCACACTGCAATCTTGCACGTCAGCGATACCAGAAATGGACTTCGCCTTTGGTAGCAAGAATCCCAATGGCCTTGCCAGCTTGTCCCTTTAGGGATGGGAGTGTCAAATTGTAGCCTTCTATATAAGCGATTCCATCAGTGACTCCTTTTGGAATTTCTGCTGGTTTAGGTGGTTGCTCCGGAACAAAAAACTCAACTTCTGCAGTATTATACGTACGTTTCACATCAACACAGAATTACGTTTCTAATACGTCATGACTAAGTAAATAGTCTAGTGGACCTCATGATTTGTACCGTCAAGATGATGCGTTGTAGCGCTATGCGTTCGCAACCCTGTTTCTACACTAACACCACAATCACATAGAATTTTAACAATCCGCTTCAAGTAATCACGTTTTTCGCATAGCGCTACAACGGATGCTCTAGGATAAGATACTGGTTTGATTGAAAAGCTAGGTGCCTCCTACACAATATCGATACCATTCCTCATAATATAGTGTTTAAATTGATCGAAGCTCTAGAGTGCTTTCTTAGAGTCAATACGTTTATACCCTTCTTTATTGAAATAGTAGATCTCTTCAAAATCATGCAATATATAAAATTGTCTTTCTGCTCATTATGAAGACACGGAAGTTACCTTCTAAGTACAATCCAAATGTGCAATTATCTGTCAAAGTGTTATTTTATTAAAATATGGTATGTGAAATTTTATTTGTAGTCTTTCAAAAAACATTTATACTTTCCTTAGATACAAACTATAATAAACAACCTAGTTGCCCTAGTGACAATGTTGCTGTCCTAGTCCGTGAGATATATAAGAAGGGAAAACAGCAACACGTTAATGTTTTTGTTTATATTTATCTTAACGTATAAAATCTGCAAAATGACGGCAGCCCCCTATACAAATAAAACAAAAGGGTTCGTCACTTATTCTTGTAAAAACTCTTTTATAATCAAACTTTTTCAGTGATTCATTTTAAAAATAATGTGCCCCCTTAAAATCAAGAGTTTATACTGAAGAATACAGCTTATTTTACATATCGACTTTGTGATATAGGCGCTCATTTTTAGAGCAATGTTTCTCTTAAAATCGACTATGAATCTAATAAAACCTCAATCTTTTCAAGAAACCCGTCATGCAACACTTGTCACTATACATGTTCTTTATCAACAAGTGTTGCAATGTATATGTATGCTATATTCCACAAAAAAAGTACAAAATTATTATTTTTATACATAAAAAGAACAGTACAAATTGCAACTTAAAGTAATCGGTACTGTTTCTTATTCATGTATTATTCTTTAAACAATTTATATCTATAAGTTTAAGATGCAGGTACCAATTTCCAAACGAGTTTCTTATCACTTACCTCAGCAAAAATCCCAGGTCTACTACTCCCCCCTTCAGGTATTACTTCTCTATAATTTAAGTATCCATTATCTTCTGCTTGAATTGTATACCCACCCTCTACAGGAGTTATCGTCCAATAAGAAAAATGTGTTATATCCCAATCTAACAACGATGATTCAGGACTATAAGAAATCCACTTAGCAATTTTAGTATTTCCAACAATCATAAAATCAGGAGATTGAATTCGATATTTCCCATTTTCTTCTGAATAATAGAATTTTAAAGAGGTTCCTGTTCCACGTACAAGAGCAACATAGCAGAAATGACGTTGCGCAAGCAATGATTGAAGCGCACTTATTCCCAGTGTTTGGGAATCCGCTGTAACTAAATAATAACGTTTATTTGTATCAATTCTATCTGCTACTTCATTTACTGAATTAGATGATGCAGATGCACTTGCTTTCTCTATTGGCAAAAATCCTAAAAACGTAATCAAAACGAGGAATGATATTAATACTCCTTTAGCCCTCATAACAACACTCCTTTTCATATTTGAATATAATAGAGATATAAATATTTTAAGAACCTAAAAATCTACTATCTTATTATCAATTCTTTACCCACGTATTATCTTTTGGAAAGGTTATATTTAAAACTTATGTCTTTACAAATTTATATAACATTTAAGATGCAGGTACTAATTTCCATACAACTTTTTCTGTACTTAAAGTAGCAGTTGTCCAAGTCTTACTCAACTCTACCGTGTGATAACTCAAGTAGCTATTATCTTCTGCCTGAATTGTATATCCACCATCCACAGGACGAATAGTCCAATAACTGGCGAATTTTTCGTTATTAATAGAGGGCGATAAACTTTCTGTAAACCAGGTAGAAGCATTATGCGATATAATTTTCACAAACATCTCAATACGATATTTTTTATTTTCCTCAGAATAATGTAATTTTACAGGGTCACCAGGTGCACTGAATTGAAAGTACTGCATATTCATAATTGAGCTATGCCATGGAAAATATAACCCTTTATTTGGATTGTCCGCTCGAGCTATATAATAATTTTTACTCGTATCAATCCGATCTCCTACTTCATTTACTGGATTAGATGATACAGATGCACTTGCTTTCTCTATTGGCAAAAATCCTAAAAACGTAACCAAAACGAGGAATGATATTAATACTCCTTTAATTTTCATAGAAACACTCCTTTTCATATTTGAATATAATAGAGATATAAATATTTTAAGGACCTAAAAAGTCTACTAGCTTATTATCAATTCTTTATCCACGTATTATCTTTTGGACAAGTTATATTTAAAACCTATGTCCCATAAACTTTAAGAAACAGGTAATAATTTCCACACGACTTTTTCTTTACCTAAGCAGGCACGGGTAATAGGACCATACATTGTTGATTCAATCTCTTTATAATCAAGGTATCCTCCTTCTGCTTGCAGTGTATATCCCCCTTCTACAGGAGTTATCGTCCAATAAGCCGCGTCTTTTTCACTCGGGTTAAACTTTAAATTACTATCTAACCAATAATCAATAAATCCTATCTTCGGAAACGGAAAAGGCATCCCAATACGATATTTCTTGTTTTCTTCAGAAAAATACAATTTCATAGAAGCTGCCGAAGGGTTTTCTACTGTGTTACCTCTTGAACTAACTACTAAAAACGGGTAATAATTAAGAGACTCGTGATAACGTAATCCTCTTGTTGGTGAATCTGCTGGAACTATATAATAGTTTTTACTTGTATCAATCCGATCTCCTACTTCATTTACTAGATCAGATGATACGGATGCACTTGCTTTCTCTATTGGCAAAAATCCTAAAAACGTAATCAAAACGAGGAATGATATTAATACTCCTTTAGCCCTCATAACAACACTCCTTTTCATATTTGAATATAATAGAGATATAAATATTTTAAGAACCTAAAAATCTACTATCTTATTATCAATTCTTTACCCACGTATTATCTTTTGGAAAGGTTATATTTAAAACTTATGTCTCTACAAATTTATATAACATTTAAGATGCAGGTACTAATTTCCACACAACTTCTTTTTTACCTAAATAGGCACGGGTAATAGGACCATACTTGTGTGATTCAGCCTCTTTATAATCAAGGTATCCTCCTTCTGCTTGTAGTGTATATCCTCCTTCTACAGGAGTTATCGTCCAATAAACCGCGTCTTCTTCACCCGGACCCAAATATAAATGACTATCTACCCAATAATAAGGAAGTCCAGGCATTGGATAAAGCGTCCCAATACGATATTTCTTATTTTCTTCAGAAAAATACAATTTCATAGGAATTCCGGAAGGGTTTTCTACTGTGTTACTTCTTGAACTAACTACTAAAGACGGGAAAAAATTAAAAGACTCGAGATAACTTAATCCTCTTGTTGGTGAATCTGCTGGAACTATATAATAGTTTTTACTTGTATCAATCCTATCTCCTACTTCATTTACTAGATTAGATGATACAGATGCACTTGCTTTTTCTGTTGCTAAGAACCCTAAGGATATAACCAGAACGAGTAGCGATATTAATACTCCTTTAATTTTCATAAATACATCTCCTTTCAATTATTTAACTACTATAGTAATTCAAAATATAAAAACTTAATATTAAGAAAAATTGTTTTATAGTGTTTTAGTATGAATCTTGTTTAATTATCTTGCTACAGGTATTACGATGAATATACTTATCGCGATATGAGTTTATACAATTGCAGTAGCACGGATTCGAAATTTTAATAAAACAAAGTTTATATAAGAGTCTTCCTGTGAAATAAATCTTGTTGGAATTATAAGTGTAGTAGTATGAAGTATGATTATTTGAGTAATTAGTGCAATATGTCAGTAACTGAGGAGTAAAAAATTTTTCTTTATTACTTTGCAATTTCGAAAAAATATTATTTATTAAAGGGTATAATAAGAAACCATTTACAAGGGGTATTGGGGTATAAGGTGACAGTTGGATTCGAACCAACATAAAAGGGTATGCTAACCTTTCACCACGCCTAATTGGTATGCCACCATATGAAAAATATTGATACATTAAAATAAAAGGCGACAATCGGATTTGAACCGATGATACAGGTTTTGCAGACCTGGGCCTTACCACTTGGCTATGCCGCCATATAATTCTCTATAGAAGAGAATTAACACTCTGCTTTCCAATTAAAACAATGTTGCACACTGCACCAATTAACTATTATTTCTAAATAAACAGATTATCAATAAGATTATAACATTGTTTTTTTAATTTAGTAACCTAAATTACTGATTTTTCAAACATAATAATTCTTTACAGAAAACCTTCAATAATTTGTCTCCCTTGTCTATTGAAGTAGAGTAGCCTCCTCCAGCTAAATAAGAGAAGAGGCATGTGACTTCAACGTACAAATATGTTTTATTACATAAACCATGAGTTAATCCTACTAAAATAGTGGATGAAAATTAGATATTTACAGGATCCTCTTGCCTCTATAAAGAGGGATAGTTCAGTATTACAGATATCTAATCCCCTAAAATAAAATTTTTTTGAACATATTTAAGGAATGTAGATTCCTATTTTATGTTACAGATATACACCCTAAATATAGATTGAATATCTAATAAAATAATTTTGTACCTTGATAATACCCAATACCTTTTCTGTCGAATAGCTTTTCTTTAATTGCTATAGGATCAGTGGAATAACTATTCTTATGACAACCTGGATTCAAATATAGATCGTTTAGTGTTAATACGTCCTCTTTCTTATAAATCGTGAGTCCCATGTTATCTGTATTTAGGGGGCGTAATCATTGGATTAGGATATGTGTTTGAATGTGCAACCATCTGATTTGGTAAAAAAGCAGCTATAGCAGCTGGAACTGTCTCTATATAAATATCGTCTGAACCAGCTCCAGTAACAACCTGTCTTAATTCACTTTCATCAACTACACTAACCAGCCCACTAGTATTCCATTTTTGTTTTCTCATTTCATCTGATTTTTTTCTTCTAAACATTGTAACCACCCTTTTTTTATAATTTTTTATTCTGTTTTGAATTTACATATGTAGAAAATATTGAATACATTTTCTATTTTCACTTAATGAATTTTATTTTTTAAAATCTAAATTTAAAATACCTTTCGGCATGAATAATTCTTTATAGACTATCGAATATTTTTTATATTTGATGAGTTATAATTATTCTCTCTTTTATTACTCTATTATTTCATTATGATTCCGAAAAAATTTCTACTATTAACTTTCTATCCAAAGAATATTATTAATAATAAATTACTGATATATCCCTTATTTTGCATTTGTAGGAAGCAGCACTTGAGAAATAGATCTCAAGTGCTTATTAAGTTAGTTACTATCTCTCTTTCTTTCGGGAATAAAACTAGAAAGGAAAAATGCAACAACTAATGCTAGACTTAATTGTTCAGTAGTATCAATCTCTAAACCTTTATTCCATTGGTATATAAAAGATACCATTAATAAAAGGATTGCTATTCCACCGATATATCTTGCTACTTTTCGCATAGTTCCTGTTTTTTTTCTTTGAGTATCCATATTTATCCCTCTTTCTTATTAATTAAATTTTCTTTTCCTGAAAATAATAAAGTTATTGTTATTACATTCATAAATATATTCACTTAATTTGCTAGTAATTTGTGCTCAGGTTCTATATCTTTGAAGAACGAAGAGTAATAACCAGCTTTTAGCATTAACTCTTTATGAGTACCTGCTTCTATAATAGTCCCCTTATCCATTACAATTATTAAATCTGCATTCATTACTGTAGTAAGTCTATGTGCAATTACAACCCTTGTACATTTTATTTCATTGAGATAATCATCTACCTTCTTCTCATTTAGATGATCTAATGAACTTGTTGCTTCATCTAACACTAAAATTGATGGTTTATGGACTAAGGCTCTAGCAAGTGCAATACGTTGTCGCTGTCCTCCAGAGATATTGAATCCCATCTCAGATATGAACGTATTATACTGCATAGGCATCTTCATAATGTCATCGTGTATTTGTGCTACCTTAGCGGCTTCAACAACTTCTTCTATCGATATATCCTTATCGTAAATTGCAATATTTTCAAAAATGGTCTTATTAAAAAGTGTAACGTCCTGAGGAACTACACCAATTTGACGTCTCAATGATGATTTTTCGATATTATTTAAGTCGACACCATCGTAATATATTTTCCCCTCACTCGGATTATGCAATCCTAATAGTAGACGAGACATGGTACTTTTTCCAGCGCCGGATTCTCCAATAATTGCTACTTTTTGGCCCGGTTTAATTTCTAAATTAATATTTTCAACAGACATAGGGCTATATTTTGTATATTGATAACTTACATCTTCAAAACGTATACGGCCTTCGAGATTAGTTATCTCTTTCATATCTGTGTGCTTTTCTTCTATCGGTGCATCTAATACATCTTGTACCCTTCTTAAATACGTACTAGTTACAAAGAAAGAATTAAACATTTGAACAATCGACTGACTTAATCCAAAAAATTGATTGGAAATAGCGTGAAAAGCTACTAAATTTCCTAATGTTAACTGATTGTTTAATATTAAATAACCACCAAGCCAAAGAGTAAATAAGGGAGCTAAATTCCCGATAGAGCTACTTACTGATTGAATGTAATTATTAAGGTTTTCCTTCTTTCGATAAGCTTTTAATAATTTTTTAAAACTTTTTTTCCATCGAGTAAATATTTTATCCTCGATTCCAGCTGTTTTAACATTAAATATTCCATACAATGTTTCAGTTTGAATACTTTGCACTTCAGTATTAGCAATAATTTCTTCTTGGCTAACTTCTTTTACTTTTGAGCGTGTAGCAATTAATACAGCTGCGTTAATTGCTGTGAACGCTAAAACAGATAAAGTCAAAAGTGGCGATTTAATTATCATGAAAACGAATATTACAATTAGTAATCCAACGTCTAATATACCCTTAATAAGATTTGAACCAATCATATCTCGAATCATTCTTAGACTATTTACCCTGAATAGAAGATCTCCAAATTTTCTTAAGAGGAAAAAATGATAAGGTAAATGAAGTAAATGATTAATAAATTTACTCATCATTTGTTTATCTAAAAAGTTTTCCAATACGATTAAAACCTTACCTCTAACTATATTGAATAGAAATTGGAATCCCACCACAAATACTATTGATATTAGAAATATATTTAATAAATTAAAATTTTGAGGTGAAATGACACTATCTATTAAATATTGGATCAGAAGAGGTATACCTAAAGTGAATAACTGTAAAACAAAGGATAATAAAACTAAATTTATTATCAGGGATGGTCTTTCTTTTAGAATGTTAATATATGGTAACCATAAGCTTTTCCGTTTCTTTTTAACAAACCTTTCACCCGGTACACATGTCATAACATATTTTGAAAAATCCCTTTCGAATTCTTCCTTTTTCACTTTCGTTCTTCCTACAGCTGGATCAACAATTGTTGCTCCATGTTCAGATACTTCCTCTAGTACTACATAATGTTTTTCTTTCCAATAAATAATGCAGGGGAGTGGGAGTTTATATAATTCATCATATTCTTGAATTTTAAAACAATTTGCTTCATATCCTAACCCCTCAGCTAGATGCTTTAAATGAAATAGTGACGTTCCATCTCTTCCATTCCCAATCCTTTCATACATGTCATGAAAAGATACGGTACTATTATGATATTCGGTAATCATCGCCATACAACAAAAACCACATTCAGTCTGTTGAGCTTGTTCTATAAATGGTACCTTCTTCTTAAACATCAACTAGGCTCCTTTCTATATATTTTATTGTACTTAAAATATAAACGTTCCCTGATGTTAATAACAATTAGTAAAAAAGTATCAAAAAAAAAGCAAATTATCGTTTATTTTTTCATTATTTATTTACTACTACAGAATAGGTTAATGGCTAAAACCCTTCTAGATGTGGATTTGAGTAATAGAAGTACTATCATAAGTTCAACGTTATATATCCAATCATTATTTTGAAAATTATCTTCACAGAGATATTAATATAATACGTATTAACTTATTTAACTGAAATTGTAGTTGCTTATAACGAAAAGCTGCTTATATACAAATCTCATAGTAAATAGCTTTTTCGGTATAAGCTTCGTTACATGTCCTAAAACAGTGTTAAGGGAAGTATTAATAAACATAGTAAGCAACTTAAAGTAGTTTTGTAATAAGATGAGTTAAACATAGAAGAAGTAACACTAGATCCGAAACAAAAAAAGGTAGCTATGTTTGCTGCCCTTTACAGATTTCGTGATAAGGGAAAGCACTTGCAAAACTTTAGTCCGCCTTTAGGCATGGGATGAAAGTATCGTTTTTTCGTAGAAAAGCACTTGTTATTTTGGGGTATAATTCAACTATAGACCCGAACAAGGCGCTAAAACATTCGAACACTCAACTAGCTGTACGATATGGTCATAGTACCGTAGCTTACGATTCTATATGGTCTGCCGTGAGAGTGATGGCACTCTTGCACGTCAGCGCTATCAGAAGTGAACGCCCCTTTTGGTAGTAAAAATCTTACTGGCGTTAGCCAGCTTGCCTTTTTAAAGGTGAGGGTGTCAATTCTTCTGTATATATTTGAAAGGATTGGCCTTTTTTCACCATGAAAAAATCTCCAGGTAAACAGCAAAAAAAGAGTCCATCATATCAGATGGACTCTTTTTTTGCTGTTTACCTAAATGGGATACTATCAGGCCTCTCTAAGGGTCATTTCTCTTTCTATACTGTCTTTCTCAATGATTTTACATAACGTACTGTAATTAAAATCATACCAATGGTAAATGCAACTATTGATACCAATAATATACCAATAGATAATACCCCTTGATCAACTAATTCTATAGACTTGAATGGCAAAGACCATATATATCCAAATCCCCACTTTACTTCTGAAAAAAGAAATAAACCAATTAAAGATAGGATTATATTAACAAATGTAAAAGTGATAGATGTTTTAATAACTAAGAATAATAAGAGTTGCACTGTTATAAGTGGAAATGTCGCAACTACAGAAAGTAAAAATACTTTAATCATGAATAATAAAGGAAATGGATCTGTAAAATCAAAATACATTCCAAATAAATATAAGCTTATTAAAACTATTAAGTGTAGTGCAGAAAATAATAATACACTAGATACAACTTTAGATAAAACAATTTTAAAATTAGTATTTGGAGATAGATGCATTATTTTCCAATTGGTTTTACTTTCAAACTGACACAAGAAGGCTGTTACCATCCCTGAAATAACAGGGAGAAAAAAACCAACATAGAAGAAAGATGCCAACACCCATACGCCCATCCAATCATTCTCCAAACCATGATTATACTTTCCTACTACATATTTAGTATACATAATCATTGAATATATAATCGGAAAAAGTGCTAAGATGAATAATGTAATTTGTTGCGGGTGTTTTCTTATTTTTATCCAATCAGAATAAAGTAAATTTATCATTTGAGATCTCCTTTGTTAGTTTTTATTATTCATTTTAATAAATAAGATGTATCCAATTCCTAAAATAAAGATGGTAATAGGAATTCCTGCTAGCATGTACCATTTATCGTATGACCATAATGTATTAAAAACATCTAGATTATTCACATAATTGATTGGAAAATATAAGATTTGATATGAAATAGGAAACCACCAAAGCTTAGTTGAACTTAATATATCGCCGAAAAGATACGAAGCTAGAGCTAGTGCAACGACCACTGATTGATTCGATAAATTAATGGATATAATGAACGCCAGAGCACAAAATGGAATGCTAATAAGAAATGGATATAACGTAAAGACAAACACATGCTGCATTGAAACCGCATCCAAAGAAATACCTAAACCTGGAAGTAATAACACTGTACAAATCATATGTATTACGGTTGTAATAATAAGAGCAACCATAACAACAAGAAATTTATTTACATACACACTAAATTTCTGTACTGGATACGTAAATGTTCTTTTCCACGTAGAATTTTTATATTCGACATTGTTTACACTAGCTATAATAAACACAATAAAAAAGTTTAAGATGTATTTTAAAATTTGCAAATTTATACCGAATATAGTTTCTAATTTAATAGTATGAGAATTACTATAGTAATTTAATCCAGCAAATTCACCTAATGCAAGTATAATAGGTCCTAAGATAACCAAAAACCAAAAATGACTTTTTCTATATTTTATATACTCAGTGGCTAATACATTTCTCATACACTTACAGCACCTTGTTCAACAATATCTAAATATGCTTCCTCTAAATTCTGCTTTTTAGTTTGGAAAGATTGAATAAAAATCTGATTCGTTACTAATAGTTGTTGAATATCATTCAGTGATTTTTCATTGCAATATTCAATACTAAAGATATTGTTATTTACATTGAATGTATAATTGGATTGTTTAAGTAATTTATCAGTAAGAGCTATATTATTAACACTAACTTCAACAATATTTAATGATTGTTTATTTTGTAGGGAAGATAATAAACCTTGGTACTTTATTTCTCCATGATGAATAATCCCGATATGATCAGCCATTTGTTCCACTTCACTTAAAATATGACTTGAAAGGATTATAGTAGAATTAAACATTTTTGGAGCTTTTTTTATTAATTCTTTCACTTCATAAACTCCCTGTGGATCTAAGCCATTAGTAGGCTCATCTAATATTAATAATTCAGGGTTATTTATGAAAGCAGCAGCTAATCCTAAACGTTGTTTCATACCAAGAGAATATTTTTTAAAAGCACGATTTCGATCTTCATACAGTTTAAATAAATTCAAAAGTTCTTTTATATGTTCTTTATCATGAACATTTTTCATTTTAGAAGCAATTAATAAGTTTTCGTATCCAGATAAATGCTCATAAAAGGTTGGAGCTTCAATTAATGAACCTGTTTTAGATAAGATTTCTATTCTATTCTTTTCTATATCCATTCCCAATACTTCTACAGTTCCCTCATCAGCTTCTATTAATCCTAAAATGATTTTAAAAAATGTAGATTTACCAGCTCCATTCGGGCCTAATAATCCAAATATTTCACCCTTTTTTATAGATAAATCAATTCCTTTTAGAACATGTTTCTCCTTATATTTTTTATGCAAGCCTTTAATGTTTAGAATTTGATTATTCACGAAATCAACCACCTAACGTTAAAATTTTCATTCAATTGAATTTTATCCTTATTTTTCCTGGATATCAATTGTTTCTTATGCTTTGCAAAAAGGATGGCAAAGCACAACAAAAAATTGATATTATTTTTACTGAATATTCAATCTTTATAACAAAAAATTTATCGTTTTCCAACAGATGGATCCTTCCTCAAAAATGCGAAGGTGTGAAACACCAGTTTTAGGTGCGAGATGAATTTTAGTAGGCGTAAGCCTACGTTTTTCAGTATACTGTAGTTATCCGATGCTTCATCACACTCTTTAATCAAATTTTATTTAATAACACACTCACTATCATTGTATTCTAAAATAATAGTAAGTGTATTTTAAAAATATCATTGAAATACGTTTCTTAAAAATTATATTATTTAATGCTAATTATACTTTTATAACTATTTACCAATCCATATCCATACTGATCATCTTTACCATCTGCCCCTAAATCGGTAGCACCATCTTTTAAATAATTGATAGTTAAATCTGCTGATGGTTTTGTAGAATGAAGCTCATAATATCTTGAAATAATAGCTCCTAATGTCCCCGATACTGCAGGTACAGATAGACTAGTCCCTAGGTTAAGTGTATAGCCTTTAGGTGTATTTAATTGAGCATCCAACATAGTAGGTTCTAAATACGTTGGATAGGTAGTACCAATTAAATAGGATGGATCAAATTTGAATTGATTATTGATAATCGTTCCATAAGAACCACTTGGCGCACTAAAATCTACTTCCTGACCAAAGTTAGAGTAATTTACAATTTCATCGTTTTTGTCTGTTCCTGATACCGTTAATACATTACTTAATCCACCAGGTACATGAATTTTATATAATACACCGTTCTTTTCATCTACTTTTTCAAATGGTTTACCCAAATTAATTCCTTCATTTCCTGCTGAAGCAACTACAATAGAATTTTTTTCTTTTGCATATTGAATGGCTCTTTCATATGCTTTTATAATTGCGTTCTCGTCTTCTAAATTTGTAGCTTTATATGTTCCTAAACTTAAATTTATTACATCTGCTCCGTTATTTGCTGCATCAATAATAGCCTGTATAGTCCAGACTGACTCACCATCTTTTTTTCCAATAACTTTATACGGGATAATAGTTATATTAGGAACAATTCCTTTTAATTTATCATGAGCTGCAATAATTCCTGCAACTTGAGTACCATGGCCATTTTGATCCAACAGCTCAGGCTCGCTAGGAACATAAGATTTCCCCTCTGAATACTTAATGCTATCTTTAAGTTCAGGGTGGTTGTAATCTACACCACTATCAACTAGAGCGATGTTTACATTTTTTTGTCCTAAAGTTATCTTATGAGATTGGTAATTATCAGTTACCTTGGCAATTTGCCAAGGTGGCGAAGCATTCGGAACAGGTTCATTAATAGTAATAGAATTCAATGTTCGTTTCGAAGACAAACTATAATTCAACTTATTATTAGCAAACCGCTCATTTGGATTTGAAATCTTTGGATCTTGTAAAGTTAATTTAGCACTATTAGCAACATCTTCTATAGATGTTTTAAATTTAGTACGTATTTTACTATCTAAATTGGATTGAATATTACTATTAGTTTCTTTGTATGAAATCATTTGGATTTCTGGAGTATACTTAATTTCAATTGCATTGTTTTCTTTCAAAAAGTGTATAATATTTTCTTTGTTATTAGGTTGAATTTCGTTATCCAAAAGGATAAATTTATAGTTATTCTTTTTTTCTATTTCTTCTGCCTTTACCGGTTGTGTAACTAAACTTAACGAGAATACGGAAAGTATAGTCATAAGGATTTTTAACTTTTTCATGTAGTCGTCTCCTTTTATATTTTAACCTCTTCTAACCTTAAAATAGAAGGAATTGAATTATAGTCATATTGTTGTAAGAGACCTACTCCAATCCCACTAAGACCTGTCATTAAACCAAATGATTCAGTTCCCGTACTAACCCCGTTTTTCCAATTATGCGTTTTAGAGGATTCTAAAAGTTGAATACCAATAGAATGTGCTCGTTCGTAAGCCGTTTTATCTTGTAATACTTTTGCTGCATATAAAAGAATATCTAAGTTTCCAAAATCTCCATGACATAGTGAACGATTATGACCAAATGATTTATCAATAGTTGTATCTAAAGCGGCATATATATTTTGATCAATTATACTGTTTTCATAATTACTTTCTTTTAACATTAATCTACTTAATAAAATTCCTGGAGCACCATGACACCAAGCAACAGAATGGTTTTCTTTAGAAGGAAGCTTCCAATTTTTGTGCTTTGAATCATAGAAGCTATTTTCATAGGATAAAACTCTATCTGCTAGTTCTAAAATATTAGTATTGTTTATATATTGATTAGCTGCTACTAAAGCAGTAATAATACCCGCAGTTCCATGAGAATATCCAATCCATGAAATATCATCTCTTTGTTTCCAAGAGACATATCCCTCTTTTTCAGGATGATAATATGCAGTGTTTATTAAGTATTCACTTGCTTGTGTAAGAAGTTTTAAATATTCTTTATTACTACTATTTTTATAAAGGGATATTAGAACTCCGACAACCCCTGCAGTTCCGTCTATAATATCAAACACTTTATCTTGAGATAATCTACCAACAACCGTTCTCATAGAATCAAGTATTAGTTGTTCATATTGTTTAGTCTGTGATAATTGATTAATATGATTTAAAGCATAAATGGATCCAGTAACACCACTAAAAGTCCCAATATTAAACATTCTTTGCTCAGATAATGTTTGAAGTGAATTAATTACAGGATTAATAGACTTCTCAGCTGTTATTTTATAATCTTGTTTTCCAGTCAAATGATATAAATAACTAAAGAATAAGGAAATACCGCTTAAACCATTATATAAATCTAAATCTACAGGATAGATATCCCACTTATATTCATTCGAAGCAGATATTACTGTACTAATCCAGCAAAGATCAGATTGATTATCTCCCTCTATGGCATTAGCAATTAAATAATCTCCTATGTGGCTTGCTTCAGTTAAGAACTCCTTAGATTTATTCGCATGAATATTGACTTTAAGATATGGATCAATAGTCTGTTCATTTGCACCAAATGTAGCTGAATGTGCTAAAAAGCTCATTCGCATAATTCGAATTTGTTGTGAGCAATCTACACTATTAAGGTCATTAATCTTGCTTACTACAGCTTCTAAAGGAGATGATTCAAAAAAGTTTTGAACACAAATTTGTTCTCTATGATATAAATGATTGCTACTCACTGTTGTATAAAAATATGGAATATCATCATTGAGTAGATCAGTTTTTTCGGATTTAATGACTTCTTTGGGTTTGTTCTCTGGGTCCAATGCCAGAGTGTGGAAATAAATATCTCGGGTATATCCTTTTTGTAAAAAATCAGGATGTTTACTTTTTCTTAGTAACTCACCATATACGGCAGTAGGTCGTAGAATCATTCTTACTATCGTATTTTTAAATTTATCTGAAACATAATTACTATATTGTTGTTTATTACTTAAAATCCATTCATAAATATATTTAAAACCATCTATCATAACGTCTACATGATCTTTATATGAAACTTTTTCACCTTTAAAAATCGGTTTATTTTTTTCAAATTCATTTACCTTAACAAATGTATATTTTGCATCTATATGCATAACATCAGTGTTCTTTGACTCTATTGAAGGCACTTTTAATGGATATAATTGATCGTTTTTATCACTAAGACCACTTAAATCAAGACCTTTATAGTTAGGGTTATCGCTATTGAAGGCAAGAAATGGAATAATCCCAGTGGATCGAACAGATCTATTAATTAAATTTAGAGCTTTATTATGAGCAGAACCATCTTTTTCCTCTAATATTTTTGCATGATGGAATAAGGATTCCAGATCGATTGGAACCGGATACTCTCCCATCGCTATAATATTCTCATAGTGAAAATCCACAGCATTTAAACTATATAGAACTCCTAAAAGACTTCCCATTTTAAAATAAAATGATTTAAGTTGTTCTTCCGTTTGACATTCTATATTCTCAATATATTCAACCCAACCATAAGAATGTTTATCAATGATTTTTGGTGAATACAGTTGAGCTTTATCATTAACTTGATTATTTATCCAAGCAGTTAAATCATTGAATGCTGCTTCGACACCAATTGATCGAGGCTTATAAATAAGTTTCATGTTAGGAAGGAATTCAAGTAATGAAACTGTTTTGCCATCATTATGTTCATCGCCAAGTCCCAATGTAACTGTAATTAGTTTATTTGTCTGAATATCAATATTAAAGTTCTCTTGGATTTGTGCCTTATCTTGTTCAAGATTATAGTAAAGTGTAGTAATATTATTTGACCAATAGATTAATGTAGTTAACATCGTTCTATATAATGCAGAATATGTATCCTTAAAATAAACTAAAAATTCATTTGTACTAATGTAAGAACAAAAATGAGTATAACGTTCTTCTGGAGTTTCTCCTTTTAAGTTTCCAAGAACGCGTTGAATGTTCAGTTCTAATATTAATGTTTTGTGGGATAATTCATACAATCTTTTATACATATATTCTAATGGCGCCAATAATTGCGATTCTTCGAAGAACGAATATGTATTCAATGATTGATGAACTTTAGAAAATGAGTAACACATAAATTTTTTGAAAAATCCATAAAAAGTTAATTTCGATAATTTCTCTTCTATTGTCGGGGAGTATTCATATGTTTGAAAACTATCAAACTCTGAGAAGGTTAATGATAATAATGCATCTATTTCCTGTACATTGTATTCGTCCTGATCTAATTTAGATAGGTTTGCTAATGGAATACCTGAAATATCTTTTAAGATTTTTTTAAATTTATTTTCATCGTTTCCAAATGTTCTCTTCCAATAATGTATGTAATCTGTAGAATCTGGGACTATATTATCATTAATTTTTATTTCATCAATAAATGCACTATGTTTTACCGGCATGTTACTGCTCCTTTCATTAATTAGAGAAGCAGACTACCTGCCTCTCTAATAAAGTTGTTCAACATAAATAATTAGTTACATGAAGACATACATTCTTTAGTTAACGTACAGTATCCACCTTTATTACCTAACCAGCTGCTTAAACCTTCAGGTGTTACATCACCTTCACCAGCACCAAATAGAGCTTTAATTTCGTTAGAATCAACTTCGCCTGCAGGATGATTTGGAGCATCCTCATTTTTAGAACGTAATACTGGGTTTTTCCAAGCTTCTACTACTTTTTTTGATGACATTTTCAACACTCCTATTAATTTATATTTTTTATACAGATAATTAGTTACATGAAGACATACATTCTTTAGTTAACGTACAGTATCCACCTTTATTACCTAACCAGCTACTTAAACCTTCAGGTGTTACATCACCTTCACCAGCACCAAATAGAGCTTTAATTTCGTTAGAATCAACTTCGCCTGCAGGATGATTTGGAGCATCCTCATTTTTAGAACGTAATACTGGGTTTTTCCAAGCTTCTACTACTTTTTTTGATGACATTTTCAACACTCCTATTAATTTATATTTTTTGTACAGATAATTAGTTACATGAAGACATACATTCTTTAGTTAACGTACAGTATCCGCCTTTATTACCTAACCAGCTGCTTAAGCCTTCAGGTGTTACATCACCTTCACCAGCACCAAATAGAGCTTTAATTTCGTTAGAATCAACTTCGCCTGCAGGATGATTTGGAGCATCCTCATTTTTAGAGCGTAATACTGGGTTTTTCCAAGCTTCTACTACTTTTTTTGATGACATTTTCAACACTCCTATTAATTTATTATTTTTTTACAGATAATTAGTTACAAGAAGACATACATTCTTTAGTTAACGTACAGTATCCACCTTTATTACCTAACCAGCTACTTAAACCTTCAGGTGTTACATCACCTTCACCAGCACCAAATAGAGCTTTAATTTCGTTAGAATCAACTTCGCCTGCAGGATGATTTGGAGCATCCTCATTTTTAGAGCGTAATACCGGGTTTTTCCAAGCTTCTACTACTTTTTTTGATGACATTTTCAACACTCCTATTAATTTATATTTTTTTATACAGATAATTAGTTACAAGGAAAATATACTTCCAGTTAAATTACGTTAATTATCGATATAGAAGTTAGCATTTGCTTGTACATTTTGTAGTTGGGCAAATTCCAATACTTACTGCCACAATTGTTGGTGTAGCTGGCGTTGTTTCTGGATTCACATCTCCCGCACCCGCTACTTTTTTCAAATCATTTTCATCGATTGAACCAATCAATTCTTTTGTGTCAAACTCTTGATCACGTAATTTATTTAATTTTTCATTTTTTGACATATTTAACATCCTCTCTTTTTTTAGTTATTGATTAGCATTTGCTTGTACATCTATTAGTTGGACAAATTCCAATACTTACTGCGATAATTGTTGGTGTAGCTGGCGTTGTTTCTGGATTCACATCTCCCGCACCCGCTACTTTTTTCAAATCATTTTCATCAATTGAACCAATCAATTCTTTTGTGTCAAACTCTTGATCACGTAATTTATTTAATTTTTCATTTTTTGACATATTTAACATCCTCTCTTTTTTTAGTTATTGATTAGCATTTGCTTGTACATCTATTAGTTGGACAAATTCCAATACTTACTGCGATAATTGTTGGTGTAGCTGGCGTTGTTTCTGGATTCACATCTCCCGCACCCGCTACTTTTTTCAAATCATTTTCATCGATTGAACCAATCAATTCTTTTGTGTCAAACTCTTGATCACGTAATTTATTTAATTTTTCATTTTTTGACATATTTAACATCCTCTCTTTTTTTAGTTATTGATTAGCATTTGCTTGTACATCTATTAGTTGGACAAATTCCAATACTTACTGCGATAATTGTTGGTGTAGCTGGCGTTGTTTCTGGATTCACATCTCCCGCACCCGCTACTTTTTTCAAATCATTTTCATCGATTGAACCAATCAATTCTTTTGTGTCAAACTCTTGATCACGTAATTTATTTAATTTTTCATTTTTTGACATATTTAACATCCTCTCTTTTTTTAGTTATTGATTAGCATTTGCTTGTACATCTATTAGTTGGACAAATTCCAATACTTACTGCGATAATTGTTGGTGTAGCTGGCGTTGTTTCTGGATTCACATCTCCCGCACCCGCTACTTTTTTCAAATCATTTTCATCGATTGAACCAATCAATTCTTTTGTGTCAAACTCTTGATCACGTAATTTATTTAATTTTTCATTTTTTGACATATTTAACATCCTCTCTTTTTTTAGTTATTGATTAGCATTTGCTTGTACATCTATTAGTTGGACAAATTCCAATACTTACTGCGATAATTGTTGGTGTAGCTGGCGTTGTTTCTGGATTCACATCTCCCGCACCCGCTACTTTTTTCAAATCATTTTCATCGATTGAACCAATCAATTCTTTTGTGTCAAACTCTTGATCACGTAATTTATTTAATTTTTCATTTTTTGACATATTTAACATCCTCTCTTTTTTTAGTTATTGATTAGCATTTGCTTGTACATCTATTAGTTGGACAAATTCCAATACTTACTGCGATAATTGTTGGTGTAGCTGGCGTTGTTTCTGGATTCACATCTCCCGCACCCGCTACTTTTTTCAAATCATTTTCATCGATTGAACCAATCAATTCTTTTGTGTCAAACTCTTGATCACGTAATTTATTTAATTTTTCATTTTTTGACATATTTAACATCCTCTCTTTTTTTAGTTATTGATTAGCATTTGCTTGTACATCTATTAGTTGGACAAATTCCAATACTTACTGCGATAATTGTTGGTGTAGCTGGCGTTGTTTCTGGATTCACATCTCCCGCACCCGCTACTTTTTTCAAATCATTTTCATCAATTGAACCAATCAATTCTTTTGTGTCAAACTCTTGATCACGTAATTTATTTAATTTTTCATTTTTTGACATATTTAACATCCTCTCTTTTTTATACTCTCAATGTACAAGGTATTGTCGGGCAAAGTCGGTTGGTAAAACCCGGATTTATAACTGGTGTTGTTTCTGGATTTACATCTCCCGCACCCGCTACTTTTTTCAAATCATTTTCATCTACTGATCCAATTAATTTTTTTGTATCAAACTCTTGATTGCGTAATTTATTTAGTTTTTCATTTTTTGACATACTTAACTTCCTCTTTTTAATTTATTATTAACAACGGCTTGTACATCTTGGTGTTGGGCACAATGCAGTGAAATTTTGGGTTGTAACTGTATGCGTCGTTGGTGTTGTTTCTGGATTCACATCTCCTGCACCCGCTACTTTCTTTAGTTCATTTTCATCGACTAAGCCAATCAATTCTTTTGTATCAAACTCTTGATTACGCAATTTAGCCAACTTTTCATTTTTTGACATAGCAACCATCCTTTTTGAATATTCAGAAAACAAATGTTGGAGTACTTCAAATTTCATTACCAAAGATTGATGACGGGTTTAGATGTTATAGAAGGTAGTTTATGCTGCCTTCTATCTCCAGCATCACCAATCTTTTTTATTCCTTTAATGTAAAGCTGTCTGTTTAATCCATTGTAAGGTTATTAAAGGTATCATTATTTTCTTGAAATCAAATGATAGCTGAATTTGTTCTTCTAACTCTCCATGTATGTGCAACTGCTTTTGTAAAGCTAACATACACTCTGTAGTTTGATCCTGTAACTTTTGATACATAAATTCTTTTGAATGTTGAATGCTTTCACTTTGATTGATCAGATACCCAATGGCTATAGGTCCTTTTTTTTCATCTATTCCTGCTTTAATTTCTTGAATATTGATGTCTTTTAAATGAACAAAATAATCATTATAAAAGTCTATTGCATAAGCACCTGGGGTAGATATACCAGTTACAATATTCGGTCGGAAAACAAATAGAATAGGTGCCACAGCTGTAAATGTTTGATTGTGAAATGCTTCGTATAGAATTTGTGCTAAAGTATTAATATGAATAAATGGGTGAGCTAGACTAATCGATTCTTTTTGTGATGCTTGTTTATTCAATGGGTGTTTGTAAACATGATATGGCAATACGTCTTGTTCATTTGAAGAGTTTTTTAAACGTTGATTATTTTTCCTACCAAGATCCAAATGATAATTTATATTGTTTATCATATCTATAGAATTTTTTGTCTTTAGCATCAGATTAACTACCTCCTTGCTGTTTGACTTTCTGTACCTAAAATATACGTGTTAATTTATGTTAATAACAATTAGTAAAATTCGGTTAAAAATATTTTAAATTATTGTTTATTTTTTCTTCTTTTTTTACTTAAAGAGTATAGAATAACCAGTAATACAGTGATCCGTCTCATATTTACTATTTCTTAGAGAAAAGGACACGCCTTTTTATCGTGCAGCAAAAATGGGATTTCTGAAAGAAATGCTTTTTGAAAGTAGTAAAGCCCCATAAAATCACCCTAAAATAATTGAACCACTCACCACTTAACTTCCTTACGGACTGTTTAAAGTGGGAGATTCCTAAGTACAGAGTTCTATCGAACTCTAATAGATTAGGCTATCCCCTTAGTTCCTATGGTTAAGAGACGAATTGCTTCGTTTCTAAGATTTAGTCTTGCATCCCTATCTCTATCATAATGTGTTCCACAAGAAGGGCAGTCCCACTCACGAATTGTTAGATTTTTAACGTCTTTGTTTTTGTATCCACAATTTGAACATAACTGACTAGAAGCAAATGTTTTAGATACCACAACAACTTGCTTGCCGTACCATTTGGTTTTATATTCTAACATCGTTCGAAATTAAGGGATACGCTGTGCTTTCGCTAACTTTTCTTCTAATGTACGGAAGAATTTAGGGTTGTTGTATGTTGTTCCATCCGAAAGAATGGCAAAATCTTTTAGTCCAACATCAATTCCACAAGTAGATTCCGTTTTAGGCATTTCTTGTACTTTTGTTTCGAAAAAGATAGATACAAAATATTTCCCACTTGGGGTGCGGCGAATCGTTGCATGCAAGATACGTCCTTTTACTTCACGACTTTTTGCAAAGCGAATAAGGCCAAGTTTAGGTAATTTCATTTTGATGTCTACAACAACAATATTTCTGTTCGTTTGCTTGGTGATTGTGTAGGGTTGAATTTTATTCTTTTTTTACATAAAATAAATTAATTTTTTCCTTACAAGTAAAAATTCGGTATATGTCTAGAATAAAATGAAAACAGGTGAACCCTGATGTTCACCTGTTTTATTATATATGTATTTTTTAATCGTATTTTAGAAGCACACTTTATTATCTTGGAGGAGGGATAACATCATTATAGAAGATTGGAATATCGTCAGCATTAGATTGAGAGATTAAATATTGTGGAGTAGTATCTGCATTGCCAAGTAAAGAAAAACCAGAAAATACAGTAGCCATAACAATAATTGAAAAGAATTTTTTGATACTCATCATTGAACCTCCATTAATAGTTGTTTTGTTAATTTAAATATTAGTGGTAGTTCAATGTTAAAAAAAAGAAGTAAAAAATTTGAATTTATATGCTAACTTTTTTAAGAGAAAAAATAACAAATTTAACCAAACCAAGTTAAACTTGTTACTTTTATAGACAATCAGTGTAGTTAAATTGATATTTCTTACGATTAGTCAATCCTTATTTTTAGATTTTTAATCAATTAAATATCGCAAAGCCTATATCATATATGTTAAATTTAATGCAAACTAAATACCCCTAATATGTATTCGTTTTTTTACTAGGGGGAATAAATATAGTATGATGAATGAGACTATGATTTCAGGCGGTTAACCGATAATCATAGTGTATGTTATGTGTAATAAGGTAGAAGAGGAGCTTCAATAACTTATTTACACATGCGATTGACGCAACTTTATGACATTTGTTATAAGGTTGCGTTTTTAATTTATCATAATACTCAACAATGTGGTTCTGTCCGTAACGACGTAGCTTTATCATGTTCTGGATAATGAGAAAAAGAAGCTTACGCAGATGCTTATTTCCACGTTTATTGATCTTATCTTTGAAAAAAGTTTTTCCTGATTGAAAACGGCGTATATCAATACCTGCAAATGCATTAAGTTGTTTGTTATTTTCGAAGCGAGTAATATCCCCGATTTCAGCTAACAAACGTATAGCCGTATTGGGACCTATTCCCGGAAAACTAAGAATAATTGGATATTCTGTGCGACTTTCAGCTAATCGTACCATCTTCGTGATACACTGTTCTTTTTGATAAAGGAGCTCCTGATAGCGTTTCGCGTACGATTTGAGTTGTTCACATAAAACGTCATCCTGACGTACGGCTGGATAAGAATACCTGGCAGCCTCAAGTACTTCCATAGCTTTCTTTTCTGCTATGCTGATTGAGATGTTTTTATTGGTATTCTTGCGAATCTGATTCTTCATGACCGTTTTGGAAAGATTTTGAACAAAATCTGGGTGAGGGAATAATTGAACAAAGTTTAAAAATAAATCTGACTTAGTTGTGAAAATCTGTTCCAATTCCGGAAATGTCAACTGAATGACTTTATGCATCCGGCTACGAATCAAAGATAATTCGTCATCCAGTTCACTATAAAACCTTGAGAGTGATTTTAATTGATAAAATAAGTTATCTGTGCCTGTCTTTTCCCTCCGGGAAGCCGTGAAATGTGTGAGAGCTAATTGATGCGCGTCGCTTCTATCGGTTTTATGAATCCGTAAGGAATCGCATTGTAATTTCGCTTCTAAAGGATTCAACAGAAAGTATTCAAACTTGTTATCTTGCATAAAACGCTCTAGTTGTCTCGAATAGACACCAGTTGCTTCGAACACAATATGAGGTGATTTTTTATTTTCATTCATAAGTTGATCTATTCGTTTTCGTAGTTCTTCAAAATCGGGCTTAGAATGATTGATTTCACTTTCAAAAATACATTGTTTTTGAGCATTATAAATAACCATATAACTCTTTCCCATACTAACATCAAACGCAATTACATGTTGCATATTTTGCCTCCTTATGTAGAATTGAAGTCCTCATCTTACTCTTATCGATTCCCATTTCTTATACACGATCTCAAGGATCCACATACTAAACTGATTCAAATAAGGTAAGTGAAGAAGATCTGTTTTGGGTACGGATTTAAAATCCCAATATCAAAGCGACCT
Source organism: Bacillus sp. FSL K6-6038 (assembly GCF_038050455.1). Lineage (NCBI taxonomy): Bacteria > Bacillati > Bacillota > Bacilli > Caryophanales > Bacillaceae > Bacillus > Bacillus sp. FSL K6-6038. The sequence goes on along the minus strand of NZ_JBBOUH010000003.1, from coordinate 23,115 downwards.
ATTCTTCACTTCTACTATAAAAAAATAGTAGTGTAAACCAATGCCTTGGTTTACACTACTAATCTTAGTATGTTTTGGGTATCAGTTATGAAATCTTAGAATGAAAGTTAGTTTGAAAAAGATAAAAACAGGTGAATAATAAAATTCACCTGTTTTGTTATATATGTATTTTTTAATCGTATTTTAGGAGAACACTTTATTATCTTGGAGGAGGGATAACATCATTATAGAAGATTGGAATATCGTCAGCATTAGATTGAGAGATTAAATATTGTGGAGTAGTATCTGCATTGCCAAGTAAAGAAAAACCAGAAAATACAGTAGCCATAACAATAATTGAAAAGAATTTTTTGATACTCATCATTGAACCTCCATTAATAGTTGTTTTGTTAATTTAAATATTAGTGGTAGTTCAATGTTAAAAAAAAGAAGTAAAAAATTTGAATTTATATGCTAACTTTTTTAAGAGAAAAAATAACAAATTTAACCAAACCAAGTTAAACTTGTTACTTTTATAGACAATCAGTGTAGTTAAATTGATATTTGGGGTATCAGCTATGAAATCTTAGAATGAAAGTTAGTTTGAAAAAGATAAAAACAGGTGAATAATAAAATTCACCTGTTTTGTTATATATGTATTTTTTAATCGTATTTTAGGAGAACACTTTATTATCTTGGAGGAGGGATAACATCATTATAGAAGATTGGAATATCGTCAGCATTAGATTGAGAGATTAAATATTGTGGAGTAGTATCTGCATTGCCAAGTAAAGAAAAACCAGAAAATACAGTAGCCATAACAATAATTGAAAAGAATTTTTTGATACTCATCATTGAACCTCCATTAATAGTTGTTTTGTTAATTTAAATATTAATGGTGGTTCAATGTTAAAAAAAAGAAGTAAAAAATTTGAATTTATATACTAACTTTTTTAAGAGAGAAAATAACAAATTTAACTAAATCAAGTTAAACTTGTTACTTTTATAGATAATCAGTGTAGTTAAATTGATATTTTGGATACCAGTTATGAAATCTTATTCAAATAGAAACACTGTCAGCTAGAAATTTATATTAACAGCAAAATGATATCTGCATTACAGTTTGAATATTTGTAATTTGATAGAAATGATGATAGAGTATGAGCTGTTTATATAACTGATTTTCAAGTTTAATTTAGAGAGTTTTCAACTGATATTTTCAAATACTTTGCTGACATTTTATAAGCACGATTATCATAAAAATGGTTTCCTAGTTCGGTAGCAAGTTCACGGACTAAAGTATATTGTTTTTTTTCTAAACCCATTTCAATAGCTTTTTGCATCTCTTTCTCATATCCATAATAATCACCACGTAATTTGAATATGGTCGCTTTGAAGCCATATAGCTGAACATGTGCGTAAGGAACATCTTGAACTGCTAAGATTTTAAATGCATCATCCATAAGTCTATTAACATTTTCCCAGTCTTTAAATTCTATGTGAATTTCTATTAAGCTACGTAATGTATAAACTTTGTCTGTTTCGTTATGAAGAAACTCACTAAGTTGTAAGCTTTTTTCATAATATTTTATAGCATTGGTATAGTCTTTTAAACCTTGATATATTTTCGCATAATTATATGAAATTATAGGGAAATACATAGAATTACTAGTAGAGTTCACTCCAAGTTCCGCCTGTTTCAAAGTTTCAAGTGCTTTATCATGTAGCTTATCTAAATGATATTGTAGGGCAAGAATTATTAGAGTATCTATTACTCGATCTTCCATATTTAATTTTTTATACAATTCGTAAGCTTTTGTCGAATACAAACGACTAATACTCTGATCTTGATAAAGACGTTGTTTTATTATACTTAGGTTATAATATACATCAGCGTGTTGTACACTTTCTTCTACACCAAGTAAACTCTCTATTTGAACATAAATTTCTTGGGCTGTAATATTATCTTGTTTGTAATAGTAATAATGACCACGGGCCATTAAGTAGTATATGAAATCATCACTATTTTTGGTTTCGACTCGATTAGGAATTAATTGTGAAGCCTGTTCTACAATAGTTTCTATATATTTCAAGTTATTATTTCGAGCATGATAGTATATTAAAGTACCGTAAGCTTTAAGTAGTAAGGGAATTGAGTTTGTTTCACGAACATAAAGCTCTAATAATGATAGATCTTTTTCAGATATAATTTTTTCTTTTTTATACTTTTCACATATTTGAAGAAGTTTAGGTTCTACATCCTCATGATCTGCATCTACAAGAAATTTATAACCAACATCTAGCTTTTCAGCAACCTTTTCTAAAAAAGAAGTTGAAGGTTTAATTTGGCCATTTTCAATTCTACTTAAATAAGTTATAGAACATATCCCGGATACTAATTCTCCTTGCGTAAATTCTTTATGTATACGTATTTGTCGGATTCTTTCACCAACATTCATTTTCCTTCTCCTTTCTCTGAATGAATATTTTTGGGCAATATTATATATGTATTACCTATCATAATATGTGCTTTGTCTGATATCTAAACAGAGAAGTAACATTGTATATTTCCTCATACATATCAATCCAACTGTGAAGGGAAAATTGAATACAACGCAACTGTACTTAATTACTTTAATTATTAATATTTATTTGGATGCATATGGAATTTGTATGCCCGATTTATTACTATTAGTTGTCTCCTCCTTTTCGCTTACATTACTATATTATACCAATTTACTGATGATTACGCCTAGCAAAATTCATCCTTTATACCTTCAACTTTTTGAGATAAAAGTTTTCTATCTAAAAACGTTAAATAATTCAAGGGTCTTATATGTTGCAGAAACTATCTCAAATCACGAAACATGTAAAACAATACAGAAAAAACTATGAGAAATTTACAATTTTTTTAATTAAATTTTACTAATTGTTATTAACATAAATTAACACGTATATTTTAGGTATAGAAATTCAATCAGTTAGAAGATAGTTACTCTAATGTAAAAAAGTTCTATAAAAATGATAAACAATGTCATGTTTACAAACAGTCGAATATCTCAACAAGCTATCAATCTAGTTAGTCTATTTATTCTTATTAATACATTTTCGTAAATTTCAATGGATATTTTTTATCTTGAAAACATATTATATAAATATATTAAAGGAGAATGCTGTATGACGTTACAACACGGTACATATTTATTAGAAAGAGAAAATACAAAAAATACATTTGATGAAGAACGTTATCAAAAATGGGTAAGTAAGACAGGGCTAAATGAATCGACTATTGATACTCTAATTCAGGAAAATAGTATGGAGTTAGAGCATTTCAAAACTGTATTATCAAACAAAGAGCATCCAGAGTTAACAACTTCTTTAGAATGGATCGCTATTGTCAACAAATTAATAAATGATGATACATATTACAATAAAGATATTGAATACTTAGATGAATTTAAAAACATTTTGTTTTATACATTTTATGTACCATTTTTCAACTATAGTTTGGAAGTAATATCAAATAAATTAAAGGGCATACATGAAGAAAAAATGTCCTATATTACTATAGAAACCCTTAAGAAAAATATTTTATCAACTGTAGCTGATAGAATTAGCGGAATTGGATTAAAAGTATTAATAACAGAAATTAATATGGCGAGAACTGGTGATTTACTAAGTGGCGAGAATGAAAAGGAAAGATATGATAGTTTTATGAATGACTTTCTTCAGGATAAAGAATATATCCAGAGCTTATTTAATTCCTATCCTGTAATGGTCAGACTAATGGTAGAAACTGTACATAGTACTGTGGATGCAATGTTTGAGATAGTCTATCATTATACAGAAGATCGAGATCAACTAATTGAACTTTTTGGTGAGGATTTCAACACTTTAACATCAATTGATTTGGGAGCAGGTGACACTCACCAAAATGGAAGAACTGTAGCTATGCTAAACTTTACTAATAAAGGCAAATTAGTATATAAACCTCGTTCGTTAAAAACAGATGAATTATTTAATGAATTATTAACTTGGATTAATAAAAAAGGATTTAAAAAACCACTGAAAAACTTAACAGTATTAAGCAGAGATGAATATGGATATCAAGAGTTTATTACAGGAAGTGAGTGTAATACATTGCAAGAAGTTGAAAACTTCTATTATAGACAAGGTGGATATATAGCTTTATTTTATATACTAAATTCTACAGATTTCCACCATGAAAATATTATTGCTGATGGTGAGTATCCTATATTTATAGACTTAGAAACATTATTTAGTAATACAATTGAATTTAATAATAAGCTAACAGATAATAAAAGTGCTTTTATGAAATTATCATTAGATATTAAGGACTCTGTTTTTCAATCGTTAATGCTGCCTGCAAAATTCAGTGATGATCCTCTTATTAATTATGATTTAAGTGGTTTAGGAGTAAGTGGAGAATTAGAAGTGGAGCCTTCAGCAGTAAATGCCCTAGATAACATCTATAGTGATCAAATTAAAATGGTTAAACAAACAGTTAAGTTACAAGAATTCAATAATACCCCACGTATTAAACAAAAGAAAACAAGTGCTAGTGAACACGTTCAAGAAATTATTAATGGGTTCACAGATATGTATAAATTAATATTAAATAATAAAAAAGAATTCACATTAGAAAACGGTCCTTTATACTCATTTCAAGAGACTTTTGCAAGACAAGTTTTTAGAGCAACTGAGGCTTATTCAAGATTTGTATCGGCAAGTATTCATCCTGAGTACTTGAAAAATGGAGTTGATAGAGAAAGCTTATTTTATTATCTATGGCATGGTATTAACCTTCAACCGAAATTTAGTCGAATTGCAAAATATGAAGTACAAGACCTTTTAAGAACTGATATACCTTATTTCACTTTCAAAGTTGGTTCAACAAGCTTATTTAGTGCAGATAAAATTGAAATCAAAGATTTTTTTGATAAAACTTCGATAGATATAATAAAAGAGAAGCTAAATAAATTAAGTAACGCAGATCATGATCGACAAGTAGAATTTATAAAGCTTTCACTTAGTGCAATTGCTACGAACGAGCAACAAGAATATACTCCGTACGGCTTTAAAGAGGTAGAAAAAAGTCTTTTAGACACAAAAAATTATCACAACAATCAATTTCTGAATGAAGCGAAAAAAATAGGCGATGAAATAGTAGATCGTGCCATTGTAGGCGATGACTTCAAAGATGCTTTGTGGTTTGGGCTTAACTTAGATAATAATGAGCAATTTAAATTGTCCCCTATAAGCATTGATTTATATAATGGTAGCTTAGGAATAGTACTATTCCTTGGAATACTCGCAAAAGAAACTAATGATGAAAAATATAAGAAATATGCTGTTGCTGGATTAAATTATATTGAAGAAAAGGTAACACATACAAACTTACATTCAACTTCAGCATTTTCAGGATATAGCTCTATTTCATATGCATACGCTTATTTAGGGAAGATTTGGAACGATCAAAAACTCATTGATAAATCTAGAGAATATATCACTAAAATAGATTCGCTGTTAATTGAAAATGAGACTATATATGATTTTGTAGGTGGATTAAGTAGTTCCCTTCTTGTGTTAGTCCGACTATATGAAAAGTTCAATTTTACTGAATTAAAACCTATTTGTGATTTAATAGCTCAAAAATTATTAAATCAGGCTTCTGATCAAATAAAAACTAATACCTTACTCACTGGATTAGCACATGGTGCTTCTGGATATGCTTGGCCATTACTAGAATATGCTTATAAAATGGATCAAAATCACTTACTAAATGATATATTGACAATATTAGACTATGAAAATAGTAAAGTAAATGTTAATCAAGATAATTGGTTAGATTTAAGGGGAAGTGAAAACCCTGATGCACCAGCGTTTTGGTGTCATGGGGCCAGTGGAATAGGAACAAGTAGATTAATGATGTCCCAACTTATTGAAGATGCTACTATTAATGATGATTTGCAAAAATGTATTGATATACTCATGACTAAAGGCTTTGGTATTAGTCATACCTTATGCCATGGTGACTTTGGGAATATTGATTTTCTTTTGACTTATGCTCAAATAACAAAAAATAATGAGTATACGAAAATTTCAAGAGAAATCGGAAAATATGTATTAAAACAAAAAGAAGAGAATGGGAAATGGAATTTCGATCAAAACGGTGATGTAAATATCTTTGGATTTATGATCGGAACTTCGGGTATAGGCTTTGAATTGTTACGTTTAAATAACCCTGATATTCCTTCCGTATTAAGTTTAGATTTACCATAAAGTGAATTGATGTAAGAAGCATTATTGAAAAAGCATTCATGATGAATGCTTTTTCTTATTATCTGCAATTTTTAATATAAATCAAAAAGTATAAATAAAAATAACAAATTTGGTTCTATAAATATTTTTCATATAAAGTATATTTTAAGAGAAGAAATTTTGAAAAATTTTGTAGTTAAATATATTTATAGGCATTCAATCTAATTTTATATGTTTGTATGTTTTATATAATAATTGTTTTATATGTTTTATTTGTTTATATGTTTTAGGAGCGTGAAATATGTTGATATATAAGGAATTATAGCACCTAACTATAACAAAAATGGTTATAAAGATAACAAATTTGGTTTCAACTATAACAAAAGTGGTTATAAAGATAACAAATTTGGTTGTTTAACTATAACAAAAATGGTTATAAAGATAACAAATTTGGTTTTAATTATAACAAAAATGGTTATAAAGATAACAAATTTGGTTATCTAACTATAACAAAAATGGTTACAAAGATAAGGGATTTGATTTTCTGAATATAACAAATTTAACCATGCGTTGTATAACTACTTTTGCTACAGTTAAATGAGTCCTATTACTTTTAAGAACTTTACACAATTACTTTATGTAGAATTGAATATTTCAAGGATTTAGAGCGGAAGATTTATTCTGAAGATTAGCAAAAAATAAATTATAACAAAAGTAATATGTTTGTTATAATTTAACAGTCAAGGCAGTAAGGAAAGGACGTATGTAGATATGTCTACAAATCAAGGTTTGCAGATTAAAGAAAGTAATATTGTTTCCAAATCTAATACTTTAATTGAAGCAAATTCACGTTTGAATTTAGTTGAACAAAAGCTATTACTTTGTTTGGCTAGTAACATTGAACCAAATGATCGAGATTTTAAAACATATACATTTCCAATTAGAAAATTTCATAATTTACTTGGATTAAGTGGGTCTACTAAATACACTGAGTTGAGCAAAATCACAAAGGAATTATTATCAAAAGTAATTGAAATTCGGATAGGAGAAGAGCTAATACAGGTATCTTGGCTTTCTTCAGCGATTTATAATAGAAATAAAGGAACGATTGATATGCGTTTTGATCCTTTATTAAAACCATTTTTATTAGAATTAAGTAGCAAATTTACGAGTTATAGACTGGCGAATATTGTTAAATTGAAGAGTACATATGCTATACGTATTTACGAATTATTAAAGCAATATGAAAATCTTAAAGAACGCACAATTAGCCTTGAAAACTTAAGATATTACTTAGATGCAATGGATATATATCCTAACTATGCAAATTTTAAGCAACGCGTATTGAAACCTACACAAAAGGAATTGAATCAGAAAACAGATATTTCTTTTGATTTTGAAGAAATTAAATCAGGTAGAAAAGTGCAAAAGATTAGATTCATTATACGTGGCCAAAAAAAGAACGATTCAGACCTAGTTCGTTTTGAAAAAAAATTAGATCAATTTCAACAGCCAAACACATTCGAGCAAAAAATCAAACGTTTTGAGGAACGGTGTAAAGAAAAAATATACCCTAAAGTATTAGAAAAATGGAAAACGTATGAGGATTTTGTATTAGAGATAATTGATGATATACGCTTTCGTTCAGATATAGATTCACCAATTGGTTATGTCGAATATATGCTTAACTCACGCTTAAAAGAACTGTCAGATGATGAAGTTTCAAAAACGCATATTCAAATTGATAAAGAAATTTCCAATAACGCTTTATTAGAGATTGATAATATCATAGATACAATCATTGCTAAATATTCAACATCTACAGGAACTGTAGCTACATTTTTAGTCAAGGATACAGCTATTAACAAGTTAACGAAAATAGTTACACTCGGTGAGGCTGAAGAGATTTGGGTAGACAGAGAAGAATTTGTTATGGATAAAATTTATGAATACATAAAACGAAATAGAAGAAAAAAAAGATATTAAGAAGATAAATATTTAAAAAAAGTAAAACAAGTACAGTTTGCCTTTTACTTACAATTACATTTTCTTTTGCACGTATGCATTGAACTACAAAAAGAACCAGCTTACAACTGGTTCTTTTTGTAGTTCAATTAAAGCAATTTCAAATTCTTCTGGCTCACCGGAATAAGAACGATATTCTTTCTCTGCAGATTCGAATACATTTGGATTAAAACGAGCAAGAGCGGCAAGTTCAGTTTTTATAACTGCTAACTTTATTTTCAATTCTTGAACTACTCGCCACTTAACGTCCTTACGGACTGTTTGAAGTGGGAGATTCCTAAGTACAGAGTTCTATCGAACTCTAATGGATTAGGCTATCCCCGTAGTTCCTACGGTTAAGATACGAATTGCTTCGTTTCTAAGATTGAGTGCTGCATTCCGATCCCTATCGTGATGTGTGCCACAAGAAGGGCAATTCCACTCACGAATTGTTAGATTTTTAACATCTTTGTTTTTGTATCCACAATTGGAACATAACTGATTAGAAGCAAATGTTTTAGATACCACAACAACTTGCTTGCCATACCATTTCGCTTTATATTCCAACATAGTTCGAAATTGTGACCAAGATACTTCACTAATCGCTTTTGCAAGCTTTCCATTTTTGAGCATGTTACTGACTTGTAAGTCCTCCATACCGATGACATCGTGGTTTTTGATGATTTCAGTAGAGAGTTTATGTAAGTAATCAGCTCTTGCATTTGCAATATGTTCATGGATTCGTGCAACTTTTACACGTTGTTTATTCCAGTTCGAAGAACCTTTTGTTCTTTTGGAAAGGATACGCTGTGCTCTCGCTAACTTTTCTTCTAATATACGGAAGAATTTAGGGTTCTTGTATGTTGCGCCATCAGAAAGAGTAGCAAAATCTTTTAATCCAACATCAATTCCACAATTGGATTCAGTTTTAGGCATTTCTTGTACGTTTGTTTCGACAAGAACAGATACAAAGTATCTATCATTTGGGTTGTGTCGAATCGTTGCATTTAAAATACGACCTTCTACTTCACGACTTTTGGCAAAGCGAACAAGGCCAAGTTTAGGTAATTTCATTTTGTTGCCTACAATTGCAATATTTTCGTTCGTTTGCTTGGTTGTGTATGACTGAACTTTATTCTTTTTAGACTTGAATCGTGGAATATCATTCTGTTTCTTGAAAAAACGTGAAAAAGCATCTGCGAGGTTTTTTAATGTGGATTGAAGGGCAATACTATCGACTTCTTTTAACCAAATCGTATCCTGTTTCTTTTTTAATTGAGTTAGCTCGGCAGAGCAAGAAAATGGTTAAATACAAAGTGACTGCACCCAATCGTTTTAGCCATTAATATTTCTTGTTTCTTACTCGGATAGATACGAAATTTATATGCCTTATTTATTAACATGGGTTGCACCTCACTTTTTGGTATGATACCTAAAGTATACTAAAAAACGTAGGCTTACGCCTACCGCCATTCATCTCCCACCTAAAATTGGTGTTTCACACCTTCGCATTTTTGAGGAAGGAGTCTTCTGTCGGAACATGATAAAAAAGTGCCCTATTAATTTAGGAATCTTTTTTTGAAAGTAAACTTTTAAATATTTGTTTACATTCATTTCTCCTTAAATATTGACTTCACCCCAACTCCCCTGATATCATCAAAATTAGAAAGAAAAGTATACATTCAAAACAATATAAATAAAGAGGTACAGAAACACATGAACCAAAAAACACATCTCATTGATGTCCAACCCATCCGAAGTAAAGATCAGATTGAAGATATGAAATGGGCTCTTAAACGTCACTGTTCAGAAAGAGACTACATCTTATTCACGATTGGGATCAATACAGGTCTACGAGTAAGTGATCTACTTCAATTAGAGACTCATATGATTTTAAAATTAAAACGAAAACGTAGAAAAGAATTAAAAGTAAAAGAGGGAAAAACGAAGAAAGAACGGATTATTAATCTTACTTCTATTTTTGACGAAGTATATCAATACGCCCAAACAGTAGAAAATACCTGGTTATTCCCTTCACGTAAAGGAAATCAACCCATTAGTAAAATCCAAGCCTATCGACAATTGCAAAAAGCCGGTGATTTTGCCGATGTAGAATCTATCGGAACTCACACAATGCGCAAAACATTCGGCTATTGGTTCTATAAACAAACAAAAGATGTCGCTATGTTACAAGATATACTCAATCACAGTACACCACAAATTACACTCAAATATATTGGTATCAATAAAGAAGAAAAAGATAATATCTTAGATACATTTCAAATTTAAAAAATAAACCACTACCTATTCATATGTAGTGGATAAAATACATGGAATATATATAAGTAAGGAATTCATTCATACCTATAATAACAAAATAACATAATCGTAAAAAGGGAATGCTTGTATACTAATCTATACTGCATTCCCTTATTGTAATTGTATGTCCACTATATTTCTATTCTTCCTTTTCTAAAATTAATAAACTGGCACCAAATTTCTTGGTTTTCACCCCTTTCTGTATTCACTCCATTGTAATGTAAACTCCGCATTAAATGTCCAATCTATTAGCTGTCCCCCCTCTGTAAACCATAATAACTTTTACAATAATTATCCCAACTGTCATAAAAACAATAATTAAATTTTTACAAAAGAAAACAACTTGGATAAAAACAGGTTGTTTTCTTTTGTAGGGTACAACAAAGAAAGAGTGGAGGATTCAATACACAAACATGTCAATCAAATGGAGTAAATCGACCGATAAGACTAAACATTCTGAAAATTTAATCGCTAAGGGCTTTTGTTTACTCTTTCCTTGTTGTTATGAGTTTAGCATTAAAAATAAAATAAATCAACAAAAAAATACAAAATTCTGATAAATTCGACATTTTTCCGAAAGAAAATTGCCTTACCCTCACTTAACTGTAATAAAATAAAAAAAGGAATCAACTCATAAAATAATGAATCAGTTCCTTTTTTATAATGTATGTAGAGTTTCATAATAGTAAAAAACAATATAATATTTCTTTCTATCCTGTCCATAGTATTAGCCCCACCTACGCTAAATACCCTGATAGCCACTCGTGCCATCCAACCCATTATCACTATAACAGAAAGCGCTTTCATTGTAAAGAATTCCCTAATTATTTGGGGTTGATTGTCATTTCATTACCATCAGACTATAACCTAAATAAAAACAAAAAAACTTTTTTCTAATAAAACCCATACAAATGATCCATATATTGAGTACACTTCCAATACATGAATCATTTGTATGGGTTTTATTAAGAATAACTCTGAAAAAATTATATTACATAAATGCTTTTAATAAAGTTGCTACTAAAGGAAGTACTCCACCTAAGAAGGTTAAAACTGCTGTTGCAATTGCCATAATGATCACTCCTTATATTTTTCTGAATATTTAATTATTTATATTGTATTTTGAAATAACAAAATTAGCAACTCTTTTTAATATGCAATATTGCATCAAAACAACACATAAATTTATTTAATAATATATTATGTTTTTTAGTTTTTATTTTCCTTATTCATCTGTTTAACAAAAAGTAATTTAATACTTAAGAACAAAACTCAAAAGAAAAAGAATCCCTTATTTCTTTTGGGATTCTTTTTCTTTTTTAAACATTGCTCACACAAATGATCTGCACATCAATTCTTCTTTGATATACAGATCATTTGTATGATAATTTTTATAAATAATTGCGGAATAATGAACTTACATTACTGCTTTTAAAAGCTCTTGTACGAATGGAATGATTCCACCTATAAATTTTAAAACTGCCATTGCGATTTTCATATTGCTTCCTCCTTCATTATAGTAAGCGCTTTCAAAAATAGCGATACTTTTTTGAAATATAATATTTTATATCATAGAACCCAATGTTTTACGTAAATAAAAGTATACTTAAAAAACAACATTTTAATAGCAAGGGAATACTTGTATGCTGATCTGTACTGCATTCCCTTATTGTATGTATGCTATATTTCTATTTTTCTTTTTCCGACATTAGAACTCATTTCCAAATCCCTTAAGTTATGACACTAATTACTTGGATTTTTCCCTTTTCTAGGGGCCCGTCCTACACTTTCGCAGCATAAACGTATAGGACTCAGTGGATTACTTCCAAAATTGATACCATTTCTTTTCATTACTTGCCGCAACTATCTGTTTTACCTCTTGAAGCTCTCGCATAACAGTCATAACGGCTTGATCACGATCAATAACCTGTTGTTTTTCTATAGCACTGGAATAATCTAATAATTTCTGTTGTGATTCCAATAAACTTGTTAGTTTAGTTATTTGTTCATTTTGATTCTGTAGTTGTTTTTGTTGTAACTCCACTGTATCTTTTAATTCTTTCAGTAATACTTTCAAATCATCAGATCCAGGAGTTATAACAGTCATATCTGTATTCTTAACTGTTAATCCTTCCTCTTCTAAAAGAAGTTTACAAGCATCCTCTAGTGTAACTTGCGGCATACTTTTTAATTCTACTAATCTTTGTAACAACCTAACATCATAATCATCAAAAATAACCCGTTCTCGTTCACCTCTTTTAAAGGCATAACAGTTATAACCCTCAATTAATAAGTAGTATTTTTTAACCGTAGAAGGTGATACTTTTAACCTCTTTTCAACTTGGGATACATTTTCATAAATTATAGGAGCCATAAATAGTCATAACCTCCTTTTTAATATCCCAAATTCGTTATAACAGTTATAACTCCTCTATCTTAACACTTTAAATAAACTTTAAATCCAATCTACCCTTTCCATAGCCTAGTTCTCTATGCATAATATTCATTGTATCCTATACTTGCTGATAGATAACTTTAAACTCTTGACTAATCACATAGTCCGCGCATTTTCCTGGCTCATGATTTTTCAGTATATAAGCCAAGACTTTCTGTCCTCGCTCATGGGATTCCCCTAATAACTCTTTAATGACGAAACATATAAAACGCTTTGGTGATTATAGGATTGATTTACAAAACATACCGCAATCAATAGAAAAGAGTATACCTGTATAAAAATTAAATTAATCATTTTATTGGAATTAAATCCAATCTAGGACCCATTTTTACATGTATCTCAGCTGAACCCCCTTATAAAGTACAGTTTCTCACATAATTTCACGTACTATATTTAATTGAGAAAACAAAACTCAGAAATAGAAGAAATTCTAACAAACCCAAACAATATAAAACACCTAAAAATCCAACTACAGCAGACCGATACAAACCGTAGCACACAGATATAATAGATATATGTATTGGCAGAGTGGACAAAGTAAAATTAACCGGTATTAAGTACGATTATGTTTGTAGGACTCGTATTCTTTTTCTCATATAATAGCGCCTGTAGACGTTCTGCTGCTTCTGGAACACTTACTTTAATGAAGTGTATATATTTCTCCATTTGTTCCGTTTTATTCTCCATAGCATGGTTAAAAAGCATCGCCAAAGTAGACAGTCCAGTTTGGCTCTGACTGCCTTTACCGATTACATGGATATATATTTGTTTTGATTTCTTTAGTACGCTGTTTAACGTGCTTCTTGGCATTTGTAATGCTTCACACAATTCTTTCTGAGTAAAGTATACAAACCCTTTTTTAGTGTTTTTTTGCATCTTTAAGAAGCCAATGATATCTTGTTCCCATTCATACCAATGACTACGTATACGATCTACACGAGCTTTCTTATGTTTATACCAATACTGTGAAGGTGCAAATGATGAACCCTCTATTTCTCCATCTGACCACGTTTCTAAAATATGTTTAATATACTTTTTGCTGGCTCCTTTGTATTTACCTGAGAAGGCACTTCGAATAGCCTTTTGAATACTCGCATTTTTCAAAGGGCTGTTGAAATTCGTATTAAATTCATCTAATAAGTTATAAGTATCCTCTTCATTCACTTCAGAAGAATAGCATGCTAAGGCAAGCGTAAATACAGCGTTATCACGTCCAATTACACCTTTTCCGCCTCTAATATGACTACATGCTAAAACCTTCTGTATCCATTCCTCTGTAATCTGAGTAGTACAAACTGGTTTATTAGAAAGAACTTTAAATAAACTTCTGTGATGGCCAATATCCTGATCTTTGGACCATTCAATTAAATCAGCTAAATTACATGTGCTCTCTACATCCAGCCATACAATGTTCTCTTCGTTCGGCATACGGAAGAATCCGAAATCATTGCATGTCAAATCAACACCAGGTAACAGATCGTTTAATGCCTGCCTGATGTTCTCACTGATCCGTTTAGCGCTACGAAGACCTAAGTAATCGTTCTTATTTGTGATGTACAATGGCTTGTCCAGGACAAAATAAGCCTGGTACCCTTTCGGACTTTCTAAAATTACCGTAGGCATGCCTAATTGCTTGTCCATAGCTGCTAATATGATTTCTCCAGAAGTAACATCTTTTGTATCGATATCTACAGTGAAACAATTGATTTGTTTTAAATTACGTTCTTCATGACCTTTAATGATTTTTCTGATTCTATCGGTATAAGTACCTACTCTAAATACGTTCGGAGTCCAATGCGTTGCTTGTCCAATATGGTCCAATACAGATTCTTGTGACGTTAATACTATCCCTTTTGTGCCATATTCATGAGTTAAATCTTCTTTTGTACGCGTAATGAATACAAATCGGTCATTCATTTTGCTACTAGTATCCTGGGAGTCTAACATAGCAATGCTAGCTCTAGAATTCTTGTATTTATATTTTCGTAGTCCGTTATGTAAAATTAGTTCAATTGCTTGCTGTGCTTTATCCATGTTAGATCCCCTTTCTACTAGATTTTTGACAATAAAAAAAGGTGAGCAGTTATAACACTGCTCACCTTGAAAATTCCCTAAAAAGTATATAAAAACAGAATTTCTCCATATTTAAACGTAATTTTTGCGTACTTAAATTAGAGTTTCTATCTTTACAATCCAGCACTAATTAACTATACTAAATACAGATATTTTTATATCTCAAATAGCCTAGCTAACTAGAACGGGCGGAGAATTTTACATACTGATTGTGCAGTGTGTAAATGGAATACAAGATGTTGTCAGCAAATTGTATTCACCGGAGAAGTAAAGTTATTGTCAGTAACTCTACTTTTTCTGTCAGATTGAGACCTGAGAAATCTCGATTAGACAGCCGTTCTTTTTTTATTTGTTTTTTATTTATCTCATCGACTCTTAATGAGTCCTTTATGTAAATTATCAAATTAAATCATATTTTGTTGAAAACTTGTTGTGTATTACGTTACAACAAGTTTTTTTGTTTGTAAATACAGAATTGACAACTAAAAACTACGCATAAGTAGAAATGTAGAACTACGAAAAAGTGTAAATTTCTACTTTTCTACCTTGAATCGAAATTAAGTATACTCTTTCTAACTTATGCATAAGTAGAAATGTATACTTCGACACTCATATTTATAACCGTTATCTTCATTAAAAATGCAATTAACCCTTAATTACCAATGTATAGAGAATTTTTTAAAAACTACGTATAAGTAGAAATGTATACTTTTCTACCTGCTAAATCCCCCATTCTATAAACTACGTATAAGTAGAAATGTATACTAAAAAATCTTACGCTAAAGTATACTTTTCTACTCTTTCGATAAATCCGTTTAAAAAACATAAACTTTTCTGCGGTATACTGTTGCGAATATTGTATGTAGATGTTACATTTTACTCAAAGGTATACTTATTCGGAGTTTTATGGAGGGATGTCGAAAATGACTAGACAAGCAACTACATATGTAATCGGTAACTTTAAAGGTGGAGTTGGAAAAACAAAAACAGCAACAATGTTAGCTTATGAAGCAGCCACTGTATTTAGTGAGAAATGCCTTTTAGTGGATATGGATCCTCAGGGTAATGCAACAAGAGTTCTTGCCAAAACAGGCGATATTGAACAAATAGACAAGTCTATTACGGATGCATTTTTAAATCAAAATTTAGAGAATGAGATTATCCCAGTAATTGAGAATTTGGACATTGTTCCATCTAATACTTCATTTAGAAAACTATCAAAAATCCTCTTTGATATGTTCCCGGATGATGAACTTGCACAAATTACATATTTAAAAAAATTACTAGAACCATTAAAAGATAAATATGACCGTATTTACATTGATGTACCACCAACAATCAGTGACTACTCGGATAACGCTATGATAGCAGCTGATTATTGTATCATCGTTCTACAGACACAAGAATTATCTTTAGAAGGTGCTCAAACATACATCGCTTATATGCAGTTCCTAGCAGAAACATACGATGCAGACCTACAAGTTTTAGGTATTATCCCAATGATGTTACATCAAGGAAAACGAGTGGATAATAAAGTATTGCAACAAGCTCAGGAAATGTATGGCGGTAACGTCCTAGATACAATCATTAGATATCAAGAACGTCTAAAAGTGTATGACATCGAAGGAATTCATAAAACAGTTAATGTTAGCGGCAATATTGATATGTGGGATGAAAAAGCTCATCAACTATTCATCGATGTTCTTAGCGAGCTTAATGAACATGAAAACTATTTTGCTACTATTAATGCTTAAGGAGGAGGCTCATAATGTCTAAAGCACCATTTCACCCTATAGTCACAAAACCTGGAAACACTTTAAATGACAAAGGTGTACAGATAAAAGGAACAAACGATTTCGGCCGTAATAATGAGCCTGTTAAGAAAAAGGTTATGACTCCTATTATTAATAAAGGAAAAATACCTGCCCCTGAAAAACCAGATCAGCGTTTAGTTCCATCTAAAACAGCTAAAATTTCACCGGCTGTTTTGTTAAAACTAAATACTCTTAAACCATTTATAAAAGAACAAGAAAGCATGGATAAAGCATCGATTAACAGCATCATTGATATGCTTCTTGAAAGCTATGTAAATACTAAGCTAACAACTCGACAGTCTGAAGGTTATAAAGGTATGTACAAGCACCTTTATGAGATGTTAGAGAAGAAATAAAACAAACAGAACGAATATCTTATTGTCTACGCAATGTTTCTTAGCATTTTCCATCCTATTATTATTGGAGATGAATTTCATGGGAGCACTTTCAAGAAATAGTGATATTTTAATCGATTTCGATTTATTTACAGAAAAGTATGGTTGTGTAAAAGTTGATTTTAAACAAAATGAGGGCGAAAGGTATTATTTATATGCATTTCGTAACGATTTATCTGAGTGGGATTTCACTAAAGGTAAATATTACCCACGATGAAGAGAAAGTTAAAGAGATATCCTCGAGAATTTTAACTATATATGTAGGCGAGTTATTCTGTAAAGAATGCTTTAGAAAAAAAGACATTGAAAAGTTATCTAACAAAGATACACGCTATTTTGATCATGGTTTTTGGGACAAGACACCACATCATACTAAGAGATTACTACAAAATGAAATTTTATATTCCATAAATGATATGGACTGGTCCATGGTAAAACATATAACTAACGAGAAACCTTATGTTCTCTTTGGAATATGTTCGGATTCTTGTATTACTCCTGAAGAATTCAAAAATAATGATGTAATTCAAGAACAGATCAGGTTAATGGACGATATATGGGAAGAACTGATAACAGAGGAAATAATGAATGGTCCTGAAACTTTATTAGAAGATATATTGTGCGACCATATAGGAACCATTGAAGAGGGTATGACCTTTATAGAAAGACAATACAGGGTAGGCAATGGAATCATTGACATTATAGCAAAGGATAAAAATGGAACTAAATGTATTATTGAATTAAAAAAGGTTGAAGATGATAAAAGTTTAGTATGGCAATCCGCTTATTATCCATTTTGCTTTGATGAAGACGTTCGAATGATTACAATCGCTCCCAACTACTCAGACAGAATATATAACGCTCTTAAAAATATAAGCAATGTTAAAATGAAGGTTTTTGGTAAGGATGAAAATGGGAAGTTTCAGATAAAAGATTTTGATGATGAAGAATCTGTTCAAGAAATAAAAGATGAAGCGCCAATTATCGTGTGAATGATTAAGCCCTACATATGTAGGGCTTTTTACACACTTACTCTTAAGTAGAAAAGTATATATTTCTACTTTTCTACTCTTGCGTAGTTTATCGCAAACCCTCACCAGAACTTCCACCAAGGCTTTTTCTTCTCTTTTTCAGCTACAACCTCTTCACGATATTCCTGCATTAATTTCTTAGCTTCCTGAATCTCACGTAGTGTTTTCATAAGCGTTTCGTCTCGTGCTTCTAGTCTTTCTTCCACTCGTTCATTATACTGTTCTATGCTTTCTCCGATTCGCTTACTTCTTTGCTCTGCCTGTTCACTTAAACGTTTTTCCATCTCTGACATACTACGATTCATTTCTTGCGCCATAACGTTATATTGTTGTTGCAGCTGTTGTTGAATATAAAATGGGATTAGATCTGTTTCCTCAGATTCTTCTTTAATCAGATCCGGATTAATTTTTTCTAATTGCTGCGTAATCATCTTCGCTGCTTTCTCCAGTGTCATACCGTCATGCTTGTTGAGTTCAATCAACTTCTCAATCACCATAACGTCATGCTCTGTGTATTCACGTCTGCCGCGCTTATCCTTCTTTACTGTGAATCCCTCTCGTTGTAACACTTCCATGTACTTTCTGAGGGTACTATCACTTATTCCTAGCCGTTTGTATACTTCACTAGCAGAATAAACAATTTCGTCCGTCATAGCGTCACAACACCTCCTAAAAACAGAATTCCATGACGCCTTATAAATTCCTGCAAAGAAGTGTACAATGACTTCCTATAAAAAGATATTTGCTATAATTTTATATACAAAAAATCCTTGTAAAAACAAGGATTTTTCAATCATCGTTAAAGGAGTACGGAAACGATTCAGGGAATGAGGTGCCACTCTGGCATTTACTTACAGAACGATTTGAGGAATGCTCTGACATATCTAAGTCTTCCCCATTTAAATTTACAAAAGAAGAGTCCATTATGGATTCTTCTTTTTATATGTTCGTAAAGGTATACTTTATCAATACAAGTTTTTCACCTTATATATTAAAATTAAAATACCCTTTCAAAATATGGCAACTCCTTTCACCAATCGTGGAAGGAGTTTTTTTGGTTCTGGTGCAAAAACGCTAGGAAAATCGCAATGAATCTATAAACCTTGGACATACTGATACTACTAATCTAAAGAGGGTGTGTAATTGGTATGGAAAAGGAAAATGTATTCAAATGGAAGCATTATCAGCCGGATATTAGTTTGTTAACGGTAAGATGGTACCTACGGTACAACCTCAGTTTCCGTGATTTGGTGGAAATGATGGAGGAACGGGGTTTATCCATTTCTCACACAACGATTATGCGTTGGGTTCATCAATATGGTCCCGAATTAGATAAGCGCGTACGACGTCATCTTAAATCAACCAATGATTCTTGGCGAGTCGATGAGACGTATGTGAAAGTCAAAGGTCGATGGATGTACCTATATCGTGCTGTTGATTCGAAAGGAAATACAATCGATTTTTGTTTAAGCAAAACAAGAAATCAGAAGGATGCAAAGCGCTTTTTCAAGAAAGCTTTGCGGTCTTTTCATGTTTCAAAGCCTCGTGTTATAACAGTCGATAAGAATCCAGCTTATCCTATAGCAATTGAACAGCTGAAAAAAGAAAAAAGCATACCTGATGGTATGCAACTTAGACAACAAAAGTACTTGAATAACATAGTAGAGCAAGATCATCGCTTTATAAAGAAGCTAATCCGTTCTATGCTAGGATTCAAATGTTTTGACACAGCTACATCCATTCTTTCTGGAGTAGAAGCCATGCATATGATTGAAAAAGAACAGATTGATTTACGAGACCAGTCTGTCCAAAATCAGAAAGAATTTATCCATCAATTGTTTGGACTTGCAGCATAAGATACGATTCCGTTAGGAATATATGCGCCTTATTCTCTTTTATTTTATTTTTGCACCAGAGCCCATTTTTGTAAGATTAGAGATTACAGGGGTTATTTTTGAATATTTCGTGTATTATGTTTATAATAAATTCTTTCACACAAAGGAGATTATACCTATGTCATTTGAACAAACATTAGAAAAGTATGCTGCTCTTGCAGTAAATGTCGGTGTTAATATTCAGCCTGGACAAATATTATCTATTAATGCGCCACTTGAGGCAGCCCCGTTTGTCCGTCTTGTTACAGAAAAAGCATATAAGTCAGGTGCAAAACATGTATATGTAGATTGGAACGATGAAATCCTCACACGCTTAAAATTTGATTTAGCTCCTGAAGAAGCATTCTCAGAATTCCCTGCTTGGAAGGCGCATGCACGTGAAGAATTAGCAAAAGAAGGCGCTGCATTTATGTCTATCTATGCAGAAAATCCAGATCTATTAAAAGGTGTAGATGCAAAACGAATTGCAAGTGCTCATAAGGTTGCTGGAGAAGCAATGAAAGTATACCGCGATTATTTACAAGCAGATAAAGTAAGTTGGTGCGTTATCTCTGTTCCTACGAAAGAATGGGCAGCAAAGGTGTTCCCTGATGTTACATCAGAAAAGCAAGAAGAAAAGCTATGGGATGCAATTTTCCAAGCAACTCGTGCAAATCTAGAGAATCCTGTGGAAGCATGGAAAAAACATGATGAAACATTACATAAAAAAGTAGATTATTTAAATGAAAAACATTATAAGGCGCTTCATTATACAGGTCCTGGAACAGATTTAACAATTGAACTTCCAGAAAAACATGTATGGGCTGGAGCTAGTAGCTTAAATGAAAAAAATGTACCATTTATGGCTAACATTCCAACAGAAGAAGTATTTACAATGCCATTAAAAACAGGTGTAAATGGACAAGTATCAAGTACAAAACCATTAGCATTTGCAGGTAACATTATCGATAACTTTACACTTACATTTGAAAATGGACGCATTGTAGAATATAAAGCTGATGTTGGTGAAGAAGCATTAAAACATTTAGTTGAGACAGATGAGGGTTCTCATTTCTTAGGAGAGGTTGCATTAGTACCTCATGATTCACCAATTTCTAATACAAATATTTTATTCTATAATACGTTATTTGATGAAAATGCATCTTGCCATTTAGCAATTGGGCATGCTCATGCAACTAACTTAATCGGTGGTAAGACAATGACAAAAGAAGAACTTGCAGAAAATGGGGCAAACTCTAGTATTACACACGAAGACTTTATGATTGGTTCTGCCAAGCTTAATATTGACGGCATTACAGCAGATGGCACACATGAACCAATTTTCCGTAAAGGAAACTGGGCGTTTTAATAATAAGTCACGAAAAAAGTACTGTCTCCTGAAAGAAGGCAGTACTTTTTAAATTTTCTATTCTCTTTAACCCTCACCATTTTACTCCTTTTTATAAAAAACAAAAAATCCGCTTTCAAATGAAATTGGAAATAAAAGTAAGTATATGACCTATTTTTACACGTATCTCGGCTGTACCCCAATATAAAATGTATCGTTTACGCAATAAATTGCTTTGTCACTTTTCATTTTCTATTTCTCAAAAACATGGAATAGTCGTTCTCCGATGAACGCTATTTATTCCACGTTTTCTTGACCACGAGCCTCTAAACCCTCAAACTCCAGAAGGCGATCCCACCGGGCAAAAACCGCCCGATGGGGCCACCTCCAGTAGTTTGCATGAGGGTTCCCCTCATAGTAAAGAAACTTTCGCGGCATAATCGCTCTGTTTCTCTACACAAAAAAAGGGCATATCCCTTTCGGAATCGCCCTTTTACCTTGAAAGTATGTGCCAGTTTATTGTTTTAGCCGGGTGTACACTGGAAAACAGCCCCCTGTCAACTGATATCGGCTTTTTATTTTGCCGAGCGATACCGAAAAACTGCTCCAATCAAGGTATCAAAAATTATAGCACAATGTAGCAAAGATTCACAGAATTCCCCTTGTTTTTGGGTGTGAGGTAGTGACACACCATTTTAATACTACTTAATTCGCATTAAAAACATTTTCTTTTCCCTCAGAATCTAGCAAAATAATTAATTCAATTTCTATTCTCCCAAGAGCATATTCACTCTTAGTAAATATATATCATCTTTATCAATTTCAAAATCTCCTTGTGAAAGAAGATTATCAATTTCCGTTAAATCCTCATTATATTGAGAAATTTCAGCAGATGATAGATTTTTTAAATGTTGTTTTTTAATCTTTTCAATTCTGTTAAGGATATAATTGGGCATAAAACCATGCTTTAAACAGATAAGAGCTAGATTCAAAAATACAGACGTATATTCCACTTTGTCTTTTTTCATAGGAAAAATGGATTCTTCAAAAGTAGCAGCTACAGATTGTTTAACCGTAAAATTTTGTTCATTTCTAAATTCTTCGTAAATTTCCATAGTACATTCTTTAGCTTCAATATAAACTTTTTCATTCATTTTCTCACCTACTTAGTATATATATTCAATGTTGCAGGTAATTCTGTATATAAATCTATCATCTACATAAGAATTAAAAAATGGTTTTTCCTTTATAAGGGTACCGCCACATCGCTATCAAGCTAAGAAAAGCAAATGCCTCAAAATAAGAAGATTGACATTTTGAGGTGAAAATGTACAAACTTTTCGTTTTTGGGGTACTTGAACACCTTAAGTTGATGGACATGTATGGTGAGGCCAATTAGAGAAGTATGATATATTTGAAAAAGCGCCCTGTAAACAGGGCGCTTCACTTTTACCTAATGACTAATATTAGCACTTGGGTATAATGTTGTTCCTCCAACTGAAACTTTAATTTCATTTGTTAATGGAACATTTTGTTCATTA
>NZ_JBBOUH010000002.1:0-214516 GCF_038050455.1 Bacillus sp. FSL K6-6038 | reverse complement strand
GAAAGATATAAAGAGGCGAAAAGTTTCCTAGTGGAATCTAGTCTTAAGCAGCAATTCCAAATAGTTGATGGATGAACTTCACTTGATTTTGGACAGACTTGTCCAGTAAAACAAGTTGCCCTTTTTTTACCATATGCATGGCTTCTACTCCTGCAAGAATAGATGTAGCTGTGCAAAAAGACTTGAATCCTAACATAGGAAGGACTCGCCTCTTAATGAATCGATGATCCTGTTCCACTATGTTATTGAGATATTTCACTTGCCTTAGTTGGATGCCTAATGGCATCTTTTTTTCTTTTCTTAATTCTTCAACTGCTATAGGATAAGTTGGATTCTTATCGACTGTCACTACACGAGACTCAGAAATATGAAAAGACTGCAAAGATTTCTTGAAGAATCGCTCTGCAGCCTTGTGGTTTCTTGCTTTGCTTAGGTAAAAATCGATGGTATTTCCTTTCGAATCGACAGTACGATACAGGTACATCCATTGACTTTTTACTTTGATATATGTTTCATCGACTCTCCAAGAGTCATTGGTTTGCTTGAGATGACGACCGATTTTTTTGTCTAATTCAGGACCATACTGATGAACCCAACGCATAATCGTTGTATGAGCAACGGATAAGCCCCGTTCCTCCATCATTTCCACCAAATCACGAAAGCTCAAGTTGTACCGTAGGTACCATCTTACTGTTTGCAAAATAATATCATGATGATAATGCTTCCACTTGAATAAATTTCGCTTTTCCATACTGATCACGTACCTTTTTTAGAGTAATAGTATCAGTATGTCCAAGATTTAGAGATTACTTTCAATTATCTTGAAGTTTTCGCACCAGAACCGAGTTTTGTTCTTCTGAAAAGAATACGCTGTGTTTTTGTTAATTTTTCTTCTAATATACGGAAGAATCTAGGGTTGTTGAATGTTGTTCCATCAGAAAGAATGACAAAATTTTTTATTCTAACGTCAATTCCACTTAACGTTAATATTTCCCTGTTAAATCATTAAAGTTAATAATTTCCTGAGCTATGCATATATAGCTTAACTTATCCCAAGTAACAAACTAATTCTGTAATAAAATCTAATATAAATACATATCTTATATATATTTAAAATATAAAGATAAAACTTATATAGGACAAGTAAATAGGAGGTTGCTCTTACTGTCACAAGGATTCTGAAGATGCTATAGCGTAAAAAATCAAAAATAGTAGTATTTAACAACGGAAAAGTAGGCATAATATTGATATAGAAACTACAAATAATCATAAACAAAACATATATTTCTACATAAAAAATGAAACAAATAAATACATTGTTAAACATATTTATTCATGCGCTTAATTCTGTATTAATCCACTGCATTTCCACAATTTTATTTTATTTACCCACAAACCATTCACATTAGGTGCTAAATAATTAACATAATCCGAATTTATCAAATTATTCACACACATATTGATGATTTTTGATAGATAAGTTACTAGAATACCTTTATATCAGTGATTATTGTATTATGTTATTCACATTCGACTATATTTATCTACTTATACACAAAATTTTAATTTTTTCTTGCGATTATTTGTAGGTATTTGAATGCATTAAGGCAGCTCATAACGTGTTTATATGAAAGTATGTGTGGAAATTTAGTCAGTTACAGTGCAGTTGTTGTATAGGAGTGCATAAAAAAAGACTCTATTATTAATAGAATCGACGAAATTTGGTTGTTATAAGGAATCAGTGCAAGGCTTTCAAATAACGGAACAAACACGAATAGCCCTCTACTTTTAATTCTTTCAAAAATAGAGAGCGAAGTATTTTTAATTGGTTTCTATTACTTCAAGTACTTGTTCAGCTGTTGTTACTTGAATACCAGTGCGTATTAACTTTTCAAAGGCACGCATAAATGTAATCAAATTGAAGTCATCTGGTACTTCAATAACACGAAGCGTTTCTTTAGGTAATCTATCTATCTTTTCAATAAACAATTCGCGAACATCACTAGGAATAAAGCGCTCTTTATGTCCTCTTGCTTTTAAAAGCTCACGTATTTCAATTTCTAAAGCCATATAAGCATTTAGATTTGTACCTTGTTCATAGGCGTACTTTCTAAACAACGTTTCTTCTTGATACTTTAGATAGTTGCGGTGATACGATTCCTCTGTAACAGGTACAGCAAATTTGTATTTTAGTAATTCATACGTTTTACGGAACAACTTTTTGATGTTTCGAAGTGAGTACATAGAGAAATGTAATCCGAAATCAAATACAGCTTGTTCTTTTTGCTCTTTAGGTACATGTTGTGTAATAAGAGGATAGATACCTTCCTTAGCCGCCGTATCAAGAATTTGATATTGTGACGTTTGGTTTAATAGTTTCTTCAGTGTATATACTAACTTACTTGGATATTCCTCATTACGATCTATCATGTCACGTAAGCTATAAATTACACTACGAATTTGTCGGTGGCATGTATATTTAAGTACATGAATAAATTTATTCATGTCTTTTGTAAATTCACCAATATTCATATCTTGTAGCACAGATTCAATAAAACGAGCTTTTCGTGCATACGTAACCTTTGGCGTGAATGGATCGCGATACTGTACTTCTCCAGCTTCTTTTGTACATAAGAAATCTGTATGTAAGGATAGATATAACGTCGTATATCTTTTTTTATTTTTAACCCCTTTTTGTAATTTGCAAATTTTGAATAGGGGAGTCCCTGTACATGGTAATGCAGTTGTTAATTCTGTCATAACCGCACGGATTTGATGTGGGTATTTCTTATGTAAAAAGCGGTACATCCCTCCAAAATGAGTTGTATTTCCTCTTTCATCTTGTTTATCTAAGGAACGTTTTAGAGTCGTTTCGCTGTGCTGTTGCATAGCAATGTCCAAGAATAGTTTCTTAGCCGCAACTGACAGCTCAAAGAAAGCTTTTGTAAATACCACTGGACTAATATAAACATAAGGGTTTGCCTTTTCAGTTTCTTCATTCATAAAATGAGTTAGTTTAATGGTATATCGGCCATCTAATTCCTTTTCAATCGTGACAATTTTATGTAGACTTAGCTTTTTTAATGCAATATAGAATTGAGAATGCTGTATGTAAGCAAACTCTTCTTTATATTGCTTGTAATCTTCCCACATCATATGTACTGTTACATTTGGAATAACCCCATTTGTGTAACATTTCTTGTGTAGGTATAAGAAGACCTCTAAATCTGCGTTTGTAATACCATATAATTTATGTTTCCTTCCCATAGTTTCAGAAACAGCAGACAGGGTACGACGTGAAAAAGATGGTTTCGCTTGTTCTACAAAGCCATCTACATCTGCAACACGTTCTTCATATGTCATTTGATCCAGTAGATCTTCAAGGTATGTATCTTTATAGCTGTAGTATTTCTCTTCGAAAGTTTCAACAAGTTTTTGCCAAGACTTCAGTGTTACTAATACTGCATTTGTAGATTGTCCATTTAGACCACGTTGGTTATGAATAATAAATGATTTTCCCATCTTTTTCACCTCCTACCTGTAAACTCAGAAATATATGCCAGGATACTATAAAATATACCAATTTTGATTATAACAAATCGAAAATTGCTGAAAGGTGCTCCTTTAAGGGGAATTTTGAGAATATGAAACACGACATAAAACCAGTTGTGACAAGGGATACAGGATTTTCTTCATTTTTTTTTGTGTCAAGGATATGGCAAAAACTGTTTCATGTTTTAGATGTGTCAAATTATTAGTGAAACAGTATAAAAACGTTGATATATAAGGGGTAAATGAAGATGTTTCATGTTTTTACGTCAAGGATATGGCAAAAGTGTTTCATGTTCATATATAAGTCATTTATTATGGGAATATCCATTGAATGTAGTGGTATGAAGAGTTATAAGAGAATTGAAAAGGATATTAGGTCAAGGATATGGCAAAAACCGTTTCATGTTTTAAAATTTACAAGGTCAAGGATATGGCAAAAGTGTTTCATGTTTTATATGTAGGAGAAAAAAGAAAGGAACACGCAAAAACCGTTGATATTTAAGGGCTTATGCGTGTTTTTTATATTTGATAAGGTCAAGGATATGGCAAAAATATTTCAGGATGATATAGGATCCGTTTTGTACATAGATGGGAAAACAGTTGATATATATGAGTTTATGGGATGGTAAAAAAAATTTGAAAATATATAATCGAAATAAGAAAAATTAACTAATGTTTCATCTTTTGAATTTTAGGTCAAGGATATGACAAAGATGTTTCAATTATTTGTTTCAAATAGATATGAATGAATCTAGCTCATTATATACGTGTTATTCATGTAAAAGCTTATATAAGAGTATGGTAGAGAATTGATAAGGGAAAAAGTGTGTTTCATATTTATAAAAAAGGTTAACAATATGTCCAAAAGTGTTTCAGTTATTAATTCGTTAGATTAATTGATGGTATATTGGTTGGTAATGT
This sequence comes from Bacillus sp. FSL K6-6038, assembly GCF_038050455.1. NCBI lineage: Bacteria > Bacillati > Bacillota > Bacilli > Caryophanales > Bacillaceae > Bacillus > Bacillus sp. FSL K6-6038. The sequence continues at coordinate 210,043 of NZ_JBBOUH010000002.1, read as the reverse complement.
ATAATAAATGTTATTTCACTTGTACAAACAAGACAAAAGTGTTTCATTATTTTTTTGAACATAACAGAACCGGAAAATAATAATGATTTATATATAATTCGCTAAATATTGGGTTGTTTGAAAGGAATGTACAAAAGGAGGGAGTGACAGCGTGGAGAAATTAGCACAATTGTTTACTGATGCTTTGTTAATATCCGAACCTTTATATGGAAATAACAAAGCAATTTGGGAGAAATGGACTTCTTTTAGTGCAGACGTAGAAAAAGATAGTAGTAAGGTTGTAACTTCACAATATGTTTCACCATCTTTTTCAGCATTAGTATCGTGGCTTAGTAAAAAGAATGAAAATGGAGTAACTTCACTACAAATTGCTATTAAGTTGAATCACTATAAGAACGAAATCCATTCAGAAATTGAACATCTTTTAACAGAAGAGTTTAAAAATGATAACAAGCCAAAATTAAGTGATGAAACAGTAATTCAGGCAGAAGAAAACAAAGATGAAACAGATGATAAAGATTATTTTGAGGTTAATAATTCCGCAATTTACTTTAAATTACGTGATGGGATCTCCAAGAATCATTTTGAAGAGGATTCAAATATGGGTGTCAAATCTTATCCGATTGAAACGAAAGAAAGTAATGCGATAGCTCAGCTTTCTTCGCATAGGGATGAGGATTTGAAGCTAATTAAAGATGATGAAGCGTCCCGGTGGAACACTTTAGTTAATGATGTAATGAGTAATATGGATGATCTTACAGCGGATGTATTAGATTCAATTACTATACAATGGCTAGCTCAAGCGCAGTCACCGGACGAGTTCATCGAATTTTCATATGAGCAAGTGTTGGATATGTGTAATGTACCTAAAAAGAAAGTAAGTAAGGGAGAATATTATAGACCTGAAGATAAAATTAAGGTTGCTAAGAGGATTGCTGCTTTAGCGAGCATTTTTATATATTTAAATGATGATAACGAAGTAGTTGTTTTAAATGATGAAAATGAAAATGATGAGGAATATAAAGTAAAAAGGGAAGTAATTAAAAGGTTATTTGTTTTAGATTCAGTTGTATTATGGAGACATAATACAACAAATGAATATATGGGTATTGAATCCTGCCGAATTAAACCTGGAAGCTTTTTATCAAGTTATTTATATGGTTCAAATAATACTACAGCTTTATTATCTAAAAAGGCACTTGAATATAATAGTTATCGACATAAATATCATAAACGCTTAATTCGTTATTTAACATGGCAATGGAGAATTAGGCAAATATATTCTACTTTAAAGCGCCCATACTCCATTGGAGGCGATAAAGGATTATTAGCTGTCATGGCAATTCCACTTACATGGAAACCAAGTCGCATTCGAGAACACTTAGAGAATGTTCTTACTGATTTAGAGAGAGAGAATGTGATCTCTAAGTGGGAGTATTCAAGTACATTAGATGAAGAACGTGTAAATAAGAAAAATTGGTTCAAAGATTATTGGATCGATTTAAATATTACTATTCTTCCGCCAGAAGAATTAATTAAGTCTATGTACAATTTACCAAAGAAAAAAACATTAGAAATAGAGAATAATAATGAAACAACAATAGAATATAGTGAAAAGACTAAAGATATTATTGATATGCCACAAAGCACAGTTAGTAAAGAACCTGACATTTTTGATGAAGAAGTTGTTCGAGAAAAAATACTAGAGCGACACAATATTGATAATATAAGTATACGAGAGCTTGCAAAAGAAATAAAAATATCGGCACCTACGTTATCTAGATTTTGCAATAGACAAACCAAGCGTTTATCAGCTAATGCAGTTGAAAAAATGTCAAAGTGGTATGAGAGACAAATGATATTAGAAAAGATGTAATCGTCAAATATATATTTATAGAAATGTGAGAGAGCCTATTTTATTTTGGATATAAAATAGGCTCTTTACGTATGTTTGTGTTTCAATTATCAATCAACAGATCTATTGTAGCTTTATAGTTAAGATTGATAAAAAAGAAACAGTTAATCCATTATTAGTAGCGAACAAAAAAACTCCATTTTGAAAAAAGATTGATCAAAAGGGAGTTAATTCTCTAAATGAAGTATATAATTTTTATAATAAAGTTTGATCATTTCTAGGAGCCTTATTGTACTAAAGCACCCATTAGTGCAATAATAGTTTATTATTGCATATGAACAGTTAAAAAAAGATTTGGCAAAAAACGCAAAAGATCGAATGAATTATAGCTTAGGTAAAACTAATTTTGTAACTGAAATATTGGAAAAAGCTATGAAGTCTTATAAAGATTATTGTCGAACGTCATTCTAAAATGGGAATGGCGTATTTTTGTACTTTTTTGTGGTACAAATTCGAAAAAGGAAGCCATTATCATATGTATTAAATGCATCTAGAATTTTATGTGGATGGTGAGGATATGAGCCAATATCAAATGCTGTATAGTACACCTTATTTGTATTCTTCAAAAATGCTTAGACAAATGTACAAAGAAACAAAAAAAGAGGGAAATCTTTGTGCTATACGAGACCACATGTTAAGACATGAAGTGTATCTGGATCGACAATATCGAGCGTACTATTATTTAAGTCAAGACATTGAAGAGGATCTGTATGGGGATGAACATGCTTTGTCTTGGAATGAGTTATTAGATGACTACCAACTCTACAGGGATCGTAAAGGGAATTTGTCCATTAAACCAAAAGGATGGGATTAACATGACAATCATTGGAGAGTTAGGAGTTGTGTATGGTGTGACAGGAGTCTCTATTTTAGGGATTAAATTGCTGAAAAGGAAAGGTCTTTACCTTCCAGATTGGTTGCTACGTGCGGGTCTCAAATGCTTATTGATTGGGAGCGTTTGGTATGTGCTAATGGATATACTAGATGTATTTCTACGTTAGTATTTTATCTGGTAGTCGAAAATAATTATAATAGCGCATCTTAAGTGTTTTTTCTAAGCATCCATACAGGCTCAACTACCTTAAGGAGGTATGGAGGAAATGTTATCACTTTTATTAATTCCAGCAACCTTTATAACAGTAGCTTATTTTTGCCAAGGTAAAGGAATGAGTGATAAGAAAAAAATTGCAACCTTTTTTGAAATTACAAAGATCTGTGTTCAGCATAAAGGGGAATTACAATATCCGATTTTCATAAAGGAAATGGAAGATGACATAAGTAAGAATTATGTTTACAAGTTACCACTTGGTGTCCCAAGTCAGCTAATCAAAAAGTTAGCTGAAGTATTGGAAGAAGGACTCTACAAACCTGTTAAAATATCGTTTCATCAAAGAGAGCTTCATATTCGGGTATTTAAGCAAAAAATACCTGAAAGGTAGAATTGTCTAAGGATTTGTTAAAGGAGCAAACATGGCGTGTTATGATGGGGAAATCATTAGATAAGTACATCTATCATGACTTTGAGAGCACACCGCATATGTGCGTGTCGGGTATGACGCGTTTTGGAAAAACAGTATTTCTAAAAAATGTGATGACGAGTTTAATTTTACAACAGCCTCAACATGTGAGTTTTTTTATTATCGATCTGAAGGAAGGTCTAGAATTTAGTCCTTATAAGGATCTGTCCCAAGTAGTAGAAGTAGCTGAAAACCCACAACAAGCGTTAGAAATGTTGGCTAAAGTACGTAAAAATATGATAAGACAGATTGAGATAATGAAGAATTCTTATTTGACCAATATCATAGATACATCAATTAGAGAACGCTGTTTCATCATAGTAGATGAAGGAGCAAACCTTTGTCCTACACAAGGCTTACCTAAAAAACAACGTGACTTATTATTTATGTGCCAGGAGATGTTATCTGAAATTGCACGAGTTGGAGGAGGTTTAGGATTCCGGCTCATATTTTGCACTCAATATCCTACTTCGGATACATTACCAAGGCAAATTAAACAAAATGCTGATGCAAAGCTAGGCTTCCGATTACCAACAGCGGTTGCTTCACAAGTTGCTTTGGATGAATCAGGTCTTGAGGAGTTACCTTCTCTTCCAGGTAGAGCATTATTTAAGACAGATCGGACAGAGGAAATCCAGGTACCGTATTTAAAGGATAAAGACATGTGGGATTTACTGAAGCAATATAAGGTGGTGAAAAAGCATGAGGCATCAAACTCTCAAACAGAAGGCGAGGCAAATCGAGATTTTATCCACTTTGAGTAAGTTAGACTTTGCAACGAGGAGGCAATTACAAGCCATCCACTGTCTAGGTAGTATTCGAAATGCAAATCGTGTATTAAAGGATCTGACTTCATATTGTCACATCACAAAAATAGCTCGTGAGCATGTATATTATTTAAATAAAAAAGGACGTGATTTATTAGGAATCACAAGGACAGTAAAGAAAAATAGTCAATTACAGCACATTTTAATGAGAAACGAAGCTTGGATGTGGCTAGGATTTCCCGAATGGAAAACAGAACAAACGATAGAATTTTCAACCGGTGGTCAGCGATACCAAATCATTCCTGATGCAACCTATTTTGAAGATAAAGTCCCTCACTTTGTTGAGATAGATCGCATGCAACATATGAAAGCAAACGAACACAAAGTACAGTTATATGGCCATATAACAGATATCTATAAAAGACAGAATGCTATTGTTCCAGTAATTATCTTTTTTACACTGTCAGACTATCGGCAATCTAAATTAGAACAATATGCTATAAAACAAAATGTGTTTATGAGAACTTTTGTGATGAATGATATTTTTTAATTAAAACCAAAAATCACTGTAATCAACATTTTTATTTGTAAGTTTCTTTAATGCTGCAAGAATTATTTTGCCATTTTTAAATGAAGGGTGAAAAGCATTACCTTTACACAAACGACTAATTGTTGCTTTACTTAATCCACTAGCCTCTGAAACTTCTTTTTGCGTTAGGTGATGATGATCTAAAAACTTAGCGAATTTACTTCTTGGTTTTCCTAAATCAAACCAGTTCATAGTATTCACCTCAATTAATTCATTTTTATAACTATCTTGTCCAAAAGTTCAAGTTTTTAAAACAACTTAAATAATTGGAATTTAGCACAACTTATTGCATAGAATAATATAAAGAATATCTAAAAAAATATGTAATAATTTTGAGGAATCTAGCATTCATAGTAATAGCTACAAGTTGCTGATACACTAGCCTAATGGCAACTTGTTGCAACGAGTATCCCTATAAAATAAAAAGCTTAAATCCATTGGTACATAAGGGTTTGAGCTTTTCTTAATTTATAAAGAAACGAAAACGAGTTTAATAAGTTAAGAGATATAAAAGCGTTCCGTAGTCGAATTTTGAAGAATCTCATATAATTTCACGCACCATATTTGTATTAAAAATTATTTACAAAAGGATTGTATAAACCGAAAAATAAGGTTTATAATAAGAACTAACGTTCTGTTTTTGGGGGGTTACCTTGTATGATTATTCTCTATTACCTAACCGAATTATTTTGTGTATAGATCTTCGTAGTTTTTATGCGTCGGTGAGTTGCATCAAAATGGGATTAGACCCTCTTCACACTAAATTAGCTGTGGTTGGTGATGTGAATAGAAATGGCTCAATTGTATTAGCTGCGACGCCACCATTAAAAGCGTTAGGCGTTAAGAAAATGGCCAGATTTTATATTGATATCTTTTTTTGAGTTAAATTAATAATTCTATCAAAGGTTATCTTACTTTTTCTCAAAAGTAAAAAATATTTAGAGTGAAATTCTTATTTGCGCAAGAACAATGTCCGCTAATGCTTATTCCTTTTTGGTTCTATTGCTACATATTCCTCTACGTCGGGGTACAGCCGGGATACTTGTAAAAATAGGTTATAGACTCACTTTTATTTCCAATCCGATTTTTTGTTTTTTGATAAAACTCCTTCCTTGAGATCTGTGTAGCAATGGAACAAAATCATCGTCATGTACAGTAAAACACCATTTTGCCAAATCAACAGGGTTTCAAACCTTTCGCCATGCTTCATGTACGATAAACGGTTCTGGTGCAAAAACTTCAGGGGAATTGCAAATAATCTCTAAATCTTGGACATACTGATACTATTACTCTAAAAAAGGTGTGTGATCGGTATGAAAAAGGAAAATTTGTTCAAATGGAAGCACTATCAACCTGATATTATCTTATTAACGGTAAGATGGTACCTACGGTACAACCTAAGTTTTCGTGATTTGGTGGAAATGATGGAGGAACGAGGTTTGTCTATTGCTCACACCACCATTATGCGTTGGGTGCATCAATATGGACCTGAATTAGATGAAAGAGTACGACGTCATCTTAAGACAACAAATGATTCCTGGAGAGTCGATGAAACGTATGTGAAAGTAAAAGGGCAATGGATGTATTTATATCGCGTAGTCGATTCAGAAGGAAATACCATTGATTTTTATCTAAGTGAATCAAGAGATAAACAAGCAGCCAAGCGCTTTTTCAAGAAAGCCTTGGCTGCTTCTCATATTTGTAAACCTCGCGTAATAACAGTAGATAAGAACCCTGCCTATGCTGTAGCGATTCAAGAGTTAAAAGAAGAGAAACGTATACCTGAAGGCATACAACTAAGACAAGTTAAATATCTCAATAATATAGTGGAACAAGATCACCGTTTCATTAAGAAACGTGTACGTTCTATGTTAGGATTCAAGTCATATGCAACAGCCACTTCTATATTGAGTGGCGTTGAAACCATGCATATGATGAAAAAAGGACAACTTCACTTACAGGTGAAGTCTGCCCAAAATGAAGTTAGATTCATACATAAATTATTTGGACTTGCAGCATAAGATATGATTCCGTTAGGAATATATGTGCTGTATTCTTTTTTGTTTTATTTTTGCACCAGAACCTTATTAAAGGTGTTTAAAAAACATAGTTTTTCTTCAATTCTATAATGTTGAGGAATAATACAGTTGTTTAATTTAAAAGCTGATCATCTAGGTTTCCCACCAATTATAAAGGTGAACGACAATTAAATTAAGGAGACATGCTTATGATGTGGTTCAAGAACGATATCATCAGGAACATATAATATCGTGTAGGTATTAAAGAAATCCAACAATGTTTAGGGCATACAGACATCGAAACTACTATGAATATATACGCACACATGACAAAAAGCATGGAAGAAAAAGCCTCCCAAAAGTGCAGTGAACTAATGAAAGGCTTCGTAATTTTAATATCGGTGAACAAAATGTAACTATTAAGGTTTAAAAACTTTATATATCAAGGTTTAACCTTAATGGTTACATCATGCCGCCCATGTTTCTCGTTATATATATTATATAGTATTAGAATTTATATACTCTTTTCCATAGGTATTTAATAGTTGTTATCCAAATTCTTTTATCCACTCAAACATATACTTATCTAAATAATATCCTGTCATAATCCTGCCATTTGAATAAATAAAAAAGAAGACCTTTTTATGTAGAATTGAGTTACCACACAAAATTATTGACGCTACCAAAGCAATTTAACTAAGATATCATATCCCTACAATTTCTACAAACTTCACTACTTACTAATTATTATGGTTGGAAATAAAATTGCACTAGAAATTTCACCTCTAGTGCAGTTTTATTTCAAATGTTTTAATACCCTTCTGGATGACTTTGATGCCATTTCCATGCTGTAGCGATAATATCTTTAATAGAAGTATATTTTGGTTCCCAACCAAGAACTTCCTTGGCTTTCACACTTGATGCAATTAACACATCTGGATCACCTGGGCGACGCGGACCGATTTTTGCTGGAATTGGATGTCCTGTGACCTCACGAGCAGCTTTAAGTATTTCTTTATTTGAAAAGCCTTCTGCTGAACCAAGATTAAATACGTCCGATTTTCCGCCAGCTTTTAAATATTTTAGCGCTTTGATATGCGCATCGATTAAATCTACTACTTGGATATAGTCACGGATGTTCGTTCCATCCGGCGTATTATAATCACCCCCATAAATTATGAGCTCGTCACGCTGACCAAGCGCTACCTGTAAAATAATCGGAATCAAATGTGTTTCATGATTATGGGCTTCTCCAATCGAGCCATCTTCTTTTGCACCTGCAACATTAAAGTAACGAAGCGCCACATAATTCATGTCGCTTGCCTCACTTTGCCATTTCATCATTTGTTCCATCATCAACTTACTTTGACCGTATGGGTTGATTGGCTTTGTTGGAGTTGTTTCCTTAATTGGTATCTCTTCTGGAATGCCGAACGTTGCAGCAGTTGAAGAAAAGACAATGTATTTCACACCGAATTCTCTCATGACTTCTAAAGTAATCTGCGTGCCGTAAACGTTGTTATTGAAATATTTCAATGGCTCTTCCATTGATTCACCAACAAGTGAAAATGCCGCAAAATGCATCACACCTTCAATATTCTTTTCTTGAGAGAAGACTTCACACATGAATTTCTTATCACGTATATCTCCCTTGTAAAAACGCGCTTTTTCATGCAACGACTCGATATGACCGGTCAATAGATTATCGATTACCGCTACATCATAGCCATTTGTGATTAATTGATTGACGGCATGTGAACCGATATAGCCTGCACCACCTAAAACTAAAACTGTCATCTAGTTATCACCTCTCGATTTGTGCTTTGTAATTCTTTGATAAAGCAATCAAACCCTGCTCTACCATCCTTATTCATCTTATAGACACCAGCATCTTCTAAGACGCGTTCAAATTTTTTTGCAACTTCAGTTTGAAGAAAGCTTTGGATGGTCTCTTCCGTATAGCCGCCCTGGGCTTTTAATTCATCTGCCCATTTTTGATGGATTTCAGGAACATTGGCTTCCTTATCTAACAAGTACAGCTCAACTTCATGAAGCTCCTCAATCAAACGTGGAGGGAGAACCGCCAGGCCCATGACTTCAATAAGCCCGATATTTTCTTTCTTAATATGCTGTACATCTGGATGTGGATGAAAAATTCCATCAGGGTATTCTTCACTCACATTATTATCACGCAGTACAAGATCAATTTCATACTTTTCTTCGCGACGCCGCACAATTGGTGTAATCGTATGATGTTGTGTGCCGTCTTTTGATTGCGCATGAATTTGTAAGAATTCATCTGAATAGTTCTTCCAACTTTCATAGATGTAGGCGCTGGCATTAATTAGTTCTTCTTTGTTTAAAGAAGAGAGGCGAATCACACTCATTGGCCAGTCGACAATACCGCAAGAAATATTTGGGTAGTCAGATAGTTCAAACGTTTTAAGAACCTTAGCCTTTGCCATTGGAAAGTTATGGCGTCCAGCTTGATAGTGATCGTGACTTAAGATAGATCCTCCTACAATAGGTAAATCCGCATTTGAACCAATGAAATAATGTGGCATGATTTCTACAAAACTAAATAAACGAGAGAATGCCTCACGAGAAATTTTCATTGGTCGATGCTTCTTAGATAATACGATGGAGTGTTCGTTAAAGTATGCATATGGTGAATATTGAAAACCCCATGCTTCTCCATCTAGCTCGATGTTAATGATTCGGTGACTGCTTCTACCTGGATGGTTCAAGCGACCGAAATACCCTTCATTTTCAATACAAAGTAAACATTTTGGATAATTACCCTTCGGTATATTTCTAGCCGCTAAGATCTCTTTTGGATCTTTCTCTGGTTTGGACAAATTAATAGTAATTTCAAGTTCACCATATTTTGATTCTGCTAAATAATGAATATTTTTTGCAATCGCACGGGTCTTTATATAATCATTGCGTTTACTTAGTTCAAAGAAATAATCCGTTGCTTGTTCTGGACTTTTGCGATATGCCTCCTGAAAATTCGCATTGACCTTGGATGGAAGTGGTGTAATCACATTCATTAAAAGCGCTTCGAACATATCACGATTGGCTTGGTTTTTAGAGATAATAAGATTTTCCGTCGCTTTATCTATAAGCGTATCTAACAGCACATGTGGGTCCGTTTCGACTACGCTAGTAATCTCTTCCATTTCCGATTCACCAATCAAACGTAATAGTTGATTGTGCGTATAAATTCGGTCATTTTCCTCAATGGCCCCATTCTCAATTGCAAGTGTAGTAAAATCATAAATTGCTTGACATGTGTTCATCGTTTCCACCTCACTCATCATCCAATCACTGTAGTTCCACTACCAATGTGTGCCACATAAAAGACCGGCGCATATCCCACAACTTTGAGATATTCATCATAAACATTGTTTTTAAAAGTGTGGGTTTCACTTTCTTTTACTAATGCGATGGCGCATCCCCCAAATCCTGCTCCAGTCATACGGGCTCCAAGCACACCCTCTTGTTTTTGCGCAGTGGCCACCAATGTATCTAATTCAAGCCCGGTTACTTCATAATCATCTCTTAAAGATGTATGAGAAGCATTCAATAGCTTTCCGAATTCTTCTAAATCACCTGCAGTAAGAGCTGCTTTGGCCTTTTTTGTGCGTTCATTTTCGTAAACTGCATGCTTCGCGCGTTTAATTAGTATTTCATCTCCAATAAGAATTTGATTTGCATCAAATTCTGTTTCGCTTAGTTCTCCAAGTGCATTAATCTCTAACTTCGTTTGGAGACGTGCGAGTGCTTCTTCACATTCAGCACGGCGCTCATTATATTTTGAATCTGCTAGTTCACGACGTTTATTAGTATTCATAATTACAATAGCATAGTCGTCCAAAACCACTGGAACCATTTCATACTCTAACGTATTGGTATCAAGGAGAATCGCTTTGTCTTTCTCGCCAAATCCAATGGCAAATTGATCCATGATACCAGAATTTACACCAATGAATTCATTTTCAACTTTTTTACCCATTTTCACTAATTCAAGTCGCGTTACGTCTAAGTTGAACAAGTCTTCTAATACTACGCCTACAAGTAATTCAAGTGAAGCACTACTTGAAAGTCCCGCTCCATTTGGAATCGTTCCCTCAACTAATAACTCAAAACCACAGTCTATTTTATGACCTGCTTTTTTCAGTGTTAAGATAACTCCTTTTACATAATTTGCCCAATTAGCATTTTTATCGTAATCTAGTTCATTCAACGTGAAGCTAATTACTCCAATTTCTTTAAAGTTCGTTGAGTAAACTAATACTCTATCATCCTCACGACGTCTAGCTACTCCGTAAGTTCCATAAGTAATAGAAGCAGGGAATACATAGCCACCATTGTAGTCTGTATGTTCTCCGATTAAATTGATACGTCCTGGAGAAAAATATTGAGTTGTTTCTTGAGGTCCAAATACCTCAGCAAATTTTAAAGCTAGTTCACGTTTCTTTTCCATAAGTATAAACCTCTCTTTTGCATTCATTTTAAATAAGGAAATTATCTCAGTATTCACTAGATCACTTCTAACAGTTCATCATTATTTCTAGACACAACATCGTATTTTAAATAAATTCTGATAGCAGTATCTAATTTTTTCTATACATGTTTCTAACGTGGTATAAGGAATGTCGTATTCCCGTGCCACATCTGACAAGGCACGACCATGACAACGATGCACAATTTCAAGGCGAAACGAAGCCGTGGAAGAATGAATTAACCCAAGTCCGTAATTATATGGCAAAATCATTTTGATAAACTTAGAGTACAAAGTGAAAACTCCTCTTGTGGTTTGTCTCGACAACAATTGCGATACGGGAGTTTTCACTTTTTTTATAGTCCTTTATGGAAAATAATTCAATCTAGCTTAATTCAACCCCAACTTATAGTGATGGGGCAATAATATGAAATTCTGTCATCGTTTGATAAGTTGAATCTGCCCTAAGAACCATATCCCCAAAATCAGAATATTGTTCAGCACCTGGGGAAACCTGTGTTTCAAAGGTAATTCCACCATGGTTTGCAAGTTGCTTGCCATGCATGAGAGGAGTATTCTCACCAAAATTTGCCGTAAAGATGACGACACTTGGTTCTTTTGTAGCTATTTCAATTGTAACGACTTCATCCGGACTAATGAGTTTCACTGAACTATGTGATAGTTCAGGTCGGTTCAAGAAAAATGGGTGATCAATTCCATCCACTAATTCTTTTTGACCAAAAGTACTATTGAAGGTTTCTTTGAGTTTAACTGGCTTTCGAAAATCAAACGCAGTTCCTTCTACAGGCCACTTTTCACCAATTGGAATACTTTCCCGATTAAGTGGTGAAAATCTATCACTATCCACCCATAATGTGTGTTCATCTACAGGTTGCGTTACATCACCAGTTAAGTTGAAGTACACGTGATTTGTTGGATTAAACAACGTATCTTTGTCACTTGTCGCCCTAGTTTCTACTTTCCAAACATTCATGTTAGTTAACGTGTAACGTATCTCGACATCAAGATTCCCCGGAAAACCATTTTCACCATCTGGACTCACCGTGTGAAATATCACTGAGACCTCATCATTATTATCGATAACTTGATACTGCCACTTTTTGCTTTCAAATCCTGGAGTACCGCCATGTAAAGTGTTTCCGGTTGTCTCATCAATTTGTACTTTATAGATTTGCTCATCAATTTGAAAAGTTCCATTTTGAATCCGTCCAGCTACTCGTCCAATTGAGGCACCAATATATAAATCCTTTTCAAGATATTCCTTTGCCGTATCAAAACCAAGTACGAGCTCACGTAGACCATTCGTTGCTGGTGCCTTTAAACTCGTAATGCGAGCACCTAAATCTGAAACAGTCAATTGCAGGCCGTTCAGATTGGTAATAGTGATAATCGTATAACCTGCACCGAAATCTTTTGTTGTAATGTTCATTTTAGATATCCTCTACTTCTTTATTTAGAATGAGCACGTGCAGCACTAGAATTGAACTTTTCAGTTGCTTTTTCGCCATGATTTAGCTTTGCTTCTAGTTCTTTGACGATTTGTGCATGTTTTTTCTCTGTTAATGTGATCTTCCATGCGAAAATGATAGCAGAGAAAATCATAAGTGCTGCTGGAAGGTAGAACGCATAAAGATGGAACGTCGAAACACCCTGTGCAGTAATGTCTGCTGCTGTAGCATTGCCAGTCATCCCAGCAGCAACAGCTACAAACCCAACGATTCCGTTTGATAAAGCTCCGGCAATTTTATCGAGTAATGGACGAATCGATAAAGTCACAGCTTCGTTTCGAGTACCATTTTTCCATTGTCCATATTCAACTGCGTCGGTAATAGTCATCAAAGCTGAAAGGAAAATTAGCTGCTGAGGGAAGTAGTAGAGCACCAATCCCACAATAACTATTGGTAAACTTGTTCCAGCTAAGATGAAACATATATATGCCAGAAGCATCATCACAATACCGCCAATATAGACAAAACGTCTTGAAATTAATTTTGTGAGCATTGGGAAAAGTGGAACAGCAATTAAGCCTAATACAGATGCAATTAATCCCACTATGTAGAATTCACCTGAATTTCCTAGAATATATTTGAAGAAGAAGAATAACACAGCAGTAGTTGCAACATTCGCAATAGCATATGCAATATATGAAAGTGATAGCCACATCAACTGATCGTTTTTAGTAATAGCTTTGAAAATATCTTTAATGCCTGCTTTTTCTTGTTGCTGACGAATTACGCTATCATTTTCTTTTGTGCCAAGTGCTGTAATAATCGCTGTTCCACCAGCAATAACAGCAGCAATCAAACCAAACCAAAACCAACCAGAGGCACCTTGAGAATCTTTACCAGTCATCAAGAAAGTAAAGAAGGTGACGATTGGTACAACTGCTAGTGTAGTCCCATTGGCACCAAGTGATGAACCAAGTCGTGCAACTGTTGCCAATTTTTCTCGTTCCTTGGTGTCCGTGCTTAACGCTGGAATCATCGACCAAAAAGCAATATCCTTAAATGAATAAAAAATATCGAGCAAGAGATAAATAATTGTAAACAAAATGATGAACAGTGTAGTATTATGAATTGCAAGACCAAAGAAATTGGTAAATATGAATGCAAGAAGGATAGAACTAACTAAACCACCAATGACTAACCAGGGCTTAAACTTCCCAAATCTCGTTTTTGTGTTGTCAATTACTCCTCCAATAACCGGATCAAAAATAATTTGTACCAATCGGATTACTACGATTAAACTCGTAATAATTCCAATCATTTTTCCGGTCGTTGCTTTATCAGCCCCAGTGAACATCGCACTCGTAACAAAGACCATAAAATAGGTGCTCAAAGTTGCATAAAATATGTCATGACCAAATGCACCTAAGGCATAGGAAACACGTTGTTTTAATTTTCCATTCATTTTCATTCTCCTTTTTTGTATTTCTTTCCACTGAATTTTAATAATGATATAAAAGCGCTTACAAGGTTAAACATAAAAAAACTAACGAACTACATTAATCTCCTTCCTATGGTTTTCTTTTTCAAGTATAGTTTAACAAGAAAGCGTTTTCCGTTTTATATCATTTTGTGACTTTGATTTAACCTTTTGTTGCATTTCTTCCTTCAAAAGGTAGATTAGGTTATAGTAATCACGAAGAGGGAGAAGCCCATGGAACAAGCAATCTTTATGAAAAAAGAACAGCATCACTTCTCAAGCGAACTATATTTTGATTTTTGTGGTTTTTCAAAAACACTGCCTTTTCATACCTTTGGACCAGCTGTACGTAACAGCTACATTATTCATGTCGTGTTGGATGGAAAAGGAACGTACTATGTAAAAGATAAAAAATATTCATTAAAGAAAGGAAATATTTTTCTCATTCGCCCAGGAGAGTCGACCTTTTATCGCGCGGATGCAGAAGAACCATGGGTGTATGCGTGGCTGTCATTTGGTGGGAAGGTAGCAGACGAAATTATTTATTATTTGAGTTTTAAAGAAGATAACTACTCTGTTACTTCAACTAATATTCAACAATATTTGGATATTATCTTGGAGTGTATGAATTGCTCCCACGGTACATTAGAAGATGAATTAAAGTTGAATGAGTTGACCTATCGTTTTTTAAGATTATTACTTACAGATGGTGTCGAATTCTCAACAGGAGTAAAACAAAAGTTTTCACGACTAGCGGTTGAAGCGATGACATATATTGGAGAGCACTATGTAGAGGAGATTACAGTAAGTGATGTGGCGAATCATCTTGCGGTCAATCGAAGCCATCTTTCTCGGGTCTTTCACAATCATTTCGGGATGAGCATGAAGGACTGGATTTTAAGGGTGCGCATTAATCACGCAGCGTATTTACTTTCAATGACAAATGAATCGGTAGAGAACATTTCTTATGAGGCGGGCTTTCATAGTTTAGTAGTCTTTAGCCGCATATTTAAAAAAGTGACTGGAGAAACACCTACGTATTATCGAAAACGTATGTCGAAAGAGAATTTCCAAACAATCTCTTTATCAAGCTTGAAGTTCTTACTTGATGAACAAGAAATTATTTCACGGGCCACTTAGGAAAAATGAATGAAATTTCTAGAATAGCAATTATAAATTGGGGTAGCACCACACATCCATCAACTTAAGGATTTAGACTATTTTTGAAGTTAAAAGCACGTTACTATTCTCTTATGTTAATGAGAAAGGGTGACGTGCTTTTTATGAATATGCACCAAAAACAAGAGATCACAAGGATGCAAAGCGCTTTTTTAAGAAAGCTTTGCAGTCTTTTCATGTTTCTAAACCTCGTGTTATTACAGGCGATAAGAATCCAGTTAGCTTTTTAAATTCATATTATGTTTGCACCAGAATTAATAGGATAGACATCAGTGAAAAAAATCTGAAAAATGAAGTAATTCTATCGAAATAGTGTTGACAGCTTCTATTAGTATTAGTATATTCTAAATAGAAACCGGTTTCTAGAAAGCGGTTTCAAATAAATGGTTTAATTATTCTTGATTTATTAATCGTAACTTTGAAAAATAATAGCTAATTTATTTTTTAAAGATATATGAATTTATTAGGAGGAAGTGAGTTGGAAAAAAAGACATTCACAATCTATGATATCGCCGAAGCGACAAATGTTTCTCCTGCAACTGTATCGCGTGTCCTAAACGGAAATTATCCAGTTAGCCGAAAAACTAGAGAGAAAGTAATGGCTAAAATTGAGGAATATAATTTTCAACCTAACGGTATTGCGAGAAGTTTAACTAGAAAAGAAACAAAGATGATTGGATTTATTTTACCGGATATAACGAACCCTTTCTTTTCAAGAATTTTTATAGAAGTTGAAAAATATGCACTCATAAAGGGATACACCATTTTCTTATGTAACTCTATGAATGATAGTACCATGGAGTCTCTTTATTTAAGAGTTCTCTCTGAACGCCAGGTTGAAGGCATAATAATGATGGGTGGAAGGATCAATAAAACAGTAACTGTTCTTGAAGAGGCCAAAGAGGTCTTGGATGTTATGAGTAAAATACCTGTTTTAATGATCAATGGGGAAATGGAAAGTGTAGATTGTTATAAAGTAAGATCCGATGAAAATAAAGGAATTCGAATGATTGTAGATTATTTGGTGAAAATGGGTCACAAAAACATTGGTTTACTTGGAGGGAGAAAGGGAGTTACTTCAACTGATATTAAAGTACAGGGATTCATACAGACCCTTAAAGCGTACCGCTTAGTCTATAACACTAATTGGCACATATACAGCGAGTTTTCAGTAGAAAGCGGAGAATATGCGATGAGAACGTTGTTGCAAAACAGGGAATTGCCCACCGCCATTATTTGTATGAATGATATGATCGCTTCTGGTGCTTTAATTGAGTGCAACAATCAAAATATTAATCCTGAGAAATTTTCCTTTGTGGGATATGATGATACTTTTGTAGCTAGTATAGTGACTCCGAGCTTGACCTCTGTAAATCATAATTATAAAAAAATTGGTAAAGCGGCAGTCGATTTAATTATTGATGCAAAAAGCAAAAAAGAAGAGAAAAAAGAAATTGTAGTTGAGCCCTTTTTAACCAAAAGGAACTCGAGTCATTTTTGTTAAAAAGAAACCGGTTTCTATCGGGAAGTAAAATCGAAATTTCTAGTTATTGAAGAGAGAGACTTCTTTCGAGAAATCGTTAAATAACGTTGAAACCATATAAACAAATGTTGTAACACTGGTTGATATTCTTGATATAGAGTAAGAGTGATTATGACTATTTTTAAAATTAAGTAGAATTTTTCTTTCGGAAGGGGAGGAATAATATGTTAAAAACATTAAAGAAATTCAACTATACACCACCTAAAAATGGATATCCGGAATGGAATAACAATCCTGATATTTTTCAACTGAATCGGCTGGAACCTCATGCGACTTTGATGCCATATACAACGGTAGAAGAAGCATTAAAAGGGAATCGAAATACTTCTAATTATTATCACTGTTTAAATGGAGATTGGAAGTTTAGTTTTTCAGAAAATCCAGAAAAACGAATCCGGAATTTTTTCGAAAACGACTATGACGACAGTACATGGAAGGAAATAAAGGTCCCAGCACATTGGCAGCTTCAGGGATATGATTACCCACACTATACGAACCTGACATACCCATGGGAAGGAAGGGAAGATATCAAACCGCCGTTTGCTCCGACAGAGTATAATCCTGTTGGGCAATATAGAACGACTTTCACTGTACCGAAAGCATGGGATGGACAACCTGTCTATATTAGTTTTCAGGGAGTGGAGTCAGCTTTTTATGTCTGGGTTAATGCGGAGTTTGTTGGCTACAGTGAGGATACTTTTACACCAGCAGATTTTGACTTAACGCCTTATCTTATTGACGGTGAAAATAAGCTGGCTGTCGAAGTTTACCGCTGGTGTGATGCAAGTTGGCTTGAGGATCAGGACTTTTGGAGAATGAGCGGAATTTTTCGAGATGTCTATCTATATTCCTCACCAGAGGTACACATCTATGATTTTTCTGTTGCAACAGATTTGGATGAAAATTATGAGAATGCGGATGTAAAGATTCAAGCGAAAGTGACAAACTATTTTGAACGGAATGTAGGTAAAGTCTCGTTTGAAGCCATGTTGTACGATCAAGACAATCACAAAGTGTTTGATGAGCCAGTTACGGCTGATATAGTGATCGATGGTAAAGCTGAAGTGGTCTTAAATGTTTCAAAATTTGTAGAGAATCCATTGAAGTGGAGTGCAGAGCATCCGAATCTGTATACGCTTGTCTTAAGTTTGAAAGATGAAAAAGGTCACATTATTGAAACGGAAAGCTGTAAAGTCGGATTCCGAAAATTTGAGCTAAAAGACGGCCTAATGCAAATCAATGGGAAACGTATTGTCTTTAAAGGAGTTAATCGTCATGAATTTGATGCGGAAAAAGGACGTGCAGACATCAATTATGAGGATATGGTCCATGATATAAAGCTGATGAAGAAGTTTAATATCAATGCGGTTCGAACTTCACATTATCCAAATCATCCAGTATGGTACGAACTTTGTGATGAATACGGTCTTTACGTGATTGACGAGACGAACCTTGAAACACATGGTACATGGGAATATGGACAAGAGGAAGAGGGCGATACGGTACCGGGGAGTAAGCCTGAATGGACAGAAAATGTCCTTGATCGCTGTAATTCGATGTTTCAAAGAGATAAAAATCACCCTTCCATCATAATCTGGTCTCTTGGCAATGAATCGTTCGGTGGTGATAACTTTATTAAGATGCATCAATTCTTTAAAGAAAATGATCCAACAAGACTTGTGCATTATGAAGGTGTGTTTCATTATCGTGCGTCAGAAGCCGCGTCGGATATTGAAAGTACTATGTACGTTAATGTCGATAATGTGGAGAAATATGCTCAAAATAATCCGACTAAACCTTACATTCTCTGTGAGTACAGCCATGCGATGGGGAACTCGTGCGGGAATCTCTTTAAATATTGGGATTTATTTGACAAATATTCAATCCTTCAAGGGGCCTTTATTTGGGACTGGAAAGATCAGGCGTTAAAGACGAAAACAGCTGATGGAATTGAATATTTGGCTTATGGCGGTGATTTCGGCGATACACCAAATGACGGAAACTTCTCTGGAAATGGGTTGATTTTTGCTGATGGTACCATCACTCCTAAGATTTTTGAAGTAAAGAAATGCTATCAAAGTGTAAAAATTAAAGCAGTTGACTTAAAGAAGGGTACAGTTGAAATAATAAACCAACATCTATTTACGAATCTCAAAGACTATCAGCTGCAATGGGAAATCATGAAAAATGGAGAAGTAATTGAAACAGGGTATGAGATTGTGGACATTCAGCCTATTAGTGCCGATGTTGTTCAACTACCTTATCAGTTGCCGGAAGAAAGAGTAACATCAGATGAATATATCTTAACAGTTAGTCTTTGCTTAAAAGAGGAAACATTATGGGCAGAAAAAGGCCATGAAATTGCCTTTGAACAATTTATTATACCGGTTGAAAAGGTGGAAATCAAAACGATTGAAAACGACTATCCAGAAGTAAAGATAGTTGAAAGTGACACTAAACTTCAAGTAGAGGGTCAGGACTTTGCGATTGTTTTCAACAAAGAGAACGGAAACATAGAATCGTATTCTTATAAAGGTCATGAACTATTAAAGAGCGGCTTTGAACCGAATTTTTGGAGAGCTTCCACGGACAATGACATAGCAAGGGGAAGAGGGTTGGCTTCAAGATCTGCGACGTGGAGAGAGGCGGGCCAAAAAAGAGAATTAAAAGCGTTAACTATTGATCGTAAAGCTAATGTGGTAACTATCGAAGCAGAATTTCAGCTTTCAACAGATGCACCGTCACAATGTAAAATCCGTTATATCATCCTAGGTAATGGGCTTGTTGAAGTGAAGCAGGAACTTTGCCCTGGTGAAAAGCTTCCGGAAATCCCGGAAATTGGCATGATGGTCATCATGGACCAAGCGTTTGAAAACATCACATGGTACGGAAAAGGTCCTCATGAGAACTATTGGGACAGAGCAACAGGAGCAAAGATTGCCATCCATAATGGTAAAGTAAAGGATCAATATACTCCTTATCTAAAGCCACAGGAGTGTGGAAATAAGGTAGACGTAAGATGGGCGACTATTACAAATAATGAAGGAATCGGATTAATGGTTTCCGGATTGCCAACAGTTGAAGTCAATGCGTTGCCGTATACTCCATTTGAGTTGGAGGAACATGACCATCCGTACAAATTGCCTAAGAGCAATAAAGTTGCGTTAAGAGTCAATCACAAGCAGATGGGTGTCGGTGGTGATGATAGTTGGGGACAACCAACTCATCCGGAGTTTACACTTTATGCTAACCGAACTTATACGTATTCCTTCACTTTCAAGGGAATCGAAAAAAAATAATATAAATTGAATTAAGAATAGGACATTTGAGGGGGAATTCTAAGAGCTTTTATTATAATCTTGAAATGTAATAAAAGCCTTGTGTTTCCTCTTTTACAAAAAAGAGGTGTAAAACAAAACATGGAAAAATGTGAACATGCTCAATTACAACCAGTAAAACAACTGGGAGGTCCTACTTTAATCATGTGTACGGGGGGGATTAGGTTGTAATTAAAAAACGACAGAGATTCGCTTATAAAACATATTTAAAAACTAAATTAAAAGGAGGAAGCACTCAATGGTGTTAAGGAAATCAAAGAAAGTTGACAAAAAACTTATAACATGTAGTTTGGTCACCGGGCTTGCGTTCGGCGTGCTTGCACCCACAACATCAAAAGTCTTCGCAAATGACGAAACTGTTAATAAAGTGAATATTACTCAGGAGAATATTACCCAGGAGAAAATTAAACTAGACCCAAGCTACCAACATGCGCCCTTTGATGGATGGGGAACAGCTCTGGCGTGGTTTGCTAATATTACGGGCGGGTGGCCGGATAACATTAAAAATGAGCTGGCAGATGCTCTATATAGTGAGAGTGGACTTAATTTCAATATCGCCCGTTATAATATAGGCGGGGGTGACTCTTCTGAAACGATTCCATATATGCGTAAAGGAGGGGCGGTCCCAGGTTATTGGAATAGACCTGCTGAATATGGGCCACCAAATGGGAGTACTGAGAATTGGACTGAGCAGAAGAATTGGTGGAATCCCGAGACTCCCGAGCATTGGAATTGGAGTGCAGATGCCAACCAGCGATGGTGGTTGCAGGCAGCCAAAGGAAGAGGGGCAGATACTTTTGAAGCATTTTCAAACTCAGCTCCATATTTTATGACTCAGAGTGGATATGTATCCGGAAATTGGAATCCATGGGATGACAATCTAAAGCCTGATCAATATGAAAATTTTGCAAGTTACTTAACAACAGTAGTTGGACATTTACAGCAAGATATGGATATTGAATTTAAAACCCTTTCACCAATAAATGAACCAAATACAGGTTTTTGGAAAGCGAAAGGGAAACAAGAAGGATCAAACTGGTCTCCTGCATCACAAGCCAAAATTATCAATGAGGTAAAGAAACAATTGGATGAAAAAAGATTGAGTACTTCTGTGTCAGGTATGGACGAGACCAGCCCAGGGCATTTTAGACACGATTGGGACCAGTATGACAGTGCTATTCGCAACAACATTGGGCGGTTGAATGTACATACTTACAATACCGGTGACCGAATTGCGGTGAGAGATATTGCTAAAGGTACGGGGAAACCATTATGGATGTCTGAGAATGATCTCGGTCATGGCGGTGATGGCCAAAATCATGAGGATATCAGACCAGGACTTGCTTTATCAGAGAGAATTCAAGCTGATATTCAGCAACTGGAACCGAAAGCATGGGTTGCTTGGCAGGCGATTGAAGATGAAGTGAATATGGATCCTCAGCATGAAAATAGTAACTGGGGACTTATGCAAGTGGATTTTGCACCGAAAGATCCTAGTAATGTGAAGATAAATAAAAATAAAAAGTACTATACAATGGGCAACTACAGTAAGTTTATACGACCTGGTGACCAGGTGATTAATTCTAATAACCAGAACACCTTGGCGGCTATTGATAGCAAGAATAATTCGGTTGTTGTGGTCTATACAAACTCATCGTCAGAAGAAAAATCGATAAACGTTGACTTGTCCGGGTTCGAGTCTGTAAACGAAACTTCAGCAGCCACACCTTATGTGACATCAGCTGTAGACAATGTGCAGAAAAAAGAAGAAATCAAGATTTCCGATAAAACTTTATCGACTGTTGTTCAACCACAATCCATTACAACGTTTGTGATATCAGGTGTGAGTGGAGTGAATAAAAACAATATCTTTTTGAATACGCATGATAAATACACAATTTCCAGTGTGAATAGTGGAAAAGTGCTTGATAAGGGACTGGATGGTAAATCGATCGTTCAAAAAACCTATGATCGTGATAAAGAAAGCCAGCAGTGGAGCATTCAGAAAGTGACAAATGGATATAGCACGAAGGAATATTACAAAATTGTCGATACTGCGAGTGGGAACGTACTCGGTGTTGAAAATGGGTCTGCAGTTGTACAAAAGGATGATGAAAGCGCCGTTAACCAGAAATGGATGTTATCAACATACGGAAATCAAGAGTACACATTCATTAATGCACAGAGTGAAAATTTACTAGACGTAAGCGGTGAATCTAAGGAAGAAGATGCACCCGTCGGTGTATGGAAACCAAATGCAGGCAGCAACCAGGTTTGGAAAGTCGTCAAAGCTGGAATATAGAAAAACCAGTTCTGGTGCAAATAATATGTAGATTAGAAATAGCAGTGTAGATTCCGTTAGGAATCTACTACTATGCGGTGAGACCGAAGAGTTGATTAACTTGATTTGTTTTTGGACAGACTTCTTGGTCTTACCCCCGTCAAGTGGACAGCTGTAAAAAAAGACCATGCAGCCATCGAGATTCGATATTCAATCGGAGCTCGATGGTTAAGCCTTTTTTGGAATCGTTTGTAGTTGTAATGATAGATGTATGTTTCAATAGCTTGAATTAGTTCTTCCTTTGTTTGATAATAATTAAGATAAAAGGTTCTGGTGCAAATACTTACGAAAGATATGAAGAGGCGAAAAGTTTCCTAGTGGAATCTAGTCTTAAGCAGCAATTCCAAATAGTTGATGGATGAACTTCACTTGATTTTGGACAGACTTGTCCAGTAAAATAAGTTGCCCTTTTTTTACCATATGCATAGCTTCTATTCCAGAAATAATGGATGTAGCTGTGCGAAAGGATTTCAATCCTAACATCGAACGAACTCGCTTTTTAATAAACCGATGATCTTGTTCCACTATGTTATTGAGATATTTCACTTGCCTTAGTTGGATGCCTAATGGCATCTTTTTTTCTTTTCTCAATTCTTCAACTGCTATAGGATAAGTTGGATTCTTATCAACTGTTATAACACGAGGCTTTGAAACATGAAAAGACCGCAAAGCTTTCTTGAAAAAGCGCTTTGCAGCCTTCTGATTTCTTGTTTTGCTTAGGCAAAAATCGATTGTATTTCCTTGCGAATCAACAGCACGATACAGATACATCCATTGACCTTTTACTTTAATATATGTTTCATCGACTCTCCAAGAGTCATTTGTTTGTTTGAGATAACGTCGGATCCGCTTATCCAATTCAGGGCCATATTGATGAACCCAGCGCATAATGGTTGTGTGAGAAATGGATAAACCCCGTTCCTCCATCATTTCTACCAGATCACGAAAACTGAGGTTGTACCGTAGGTACCATCTTACCGTTAATAAAATAATATCAGGCTGATAATGCTTCCATTTGAATATATTTTCCTTTTCCATACCAATTACACACCCTCTTTAGATTAGTAGTATCAGTATGTCCAAGATTTATAGATTCATTGCAATTTTCCTAGCGTTTTCGCACCAGAACCGAAGATATTGAGGGTTACAAGAAAAAAGGCAAAAAATAAGAAACTAAAGGTGTGAAAAGTTTTGAGTAATGCGAATAAAAGTCGAATGGAAATTTTGAAAATGAAAGCAAAAAGAAACGCTAGTAGAAAGGAACTTATAAACGAACTTTCTAATATTATTACCGTTTCTATGGACTCATTTATGGATGCAGAATCTAATGATTTACTTTGTAAAGAATTATTTAATAAGCTAGAACAAAATTCAAATATAAAAAATTTTGGTAGTACTGATTATAAAGAAAATGGGAAACTATCAATAGCACTGTTAAAAGAAACAGCTAAAAGTATTAAATTTCCAGTTAATCAAGGAAGACTCTTTTTCTCTAGAGGTGGTAAAATTGAAGCAGTTAAGCTGAACATCTCTGAAGTATTTGATAATTTAGAAGAGTTATCAACCATTTCAAGATTTCTAACTGGGTATGCTGATTTTGTATTAGTTGGTGATGATTTAGAATTCGGTGTATGTATTGAGAGAACGGAATATTATTATGAATTTAGTATGTGGGGAATAACAACAGTTTAAAATACGAAAGTAAATAAGGCCGCCTCTATTTGAGAGCGGTCCTACTTATTATTTTACATATACCAATGTATTATAATAAAAAAGAAGGTTCTGGTGCAAAAACCATTTGATAGAGGTATAGAACCTACATGGCCTATTCAATGACAGATTATGATGCAAATCCAAATAACTTATGTATGAACCCAACTTCATTTTGTGCAGACTTCACCTGTAGGTTAAGTTGTCCTTTTTTCATCATATGCATGGCTTCAACGCCGCTCAATATAGAAGTGGCTGTTTCATACGACTTGAATCCTAACATAGAACGTACACGTTTCTTAATGAAACGGTGATCCTGTTCCACTATATTATTGAGATATTTAACTTGCCTTATTTGTATGCCTTCAGGCATATGTTTCTCTTCTTTTAACTCTTGAATCGCTACGGGATAGGCTGGGTTCTTGTCTACTGTTATAACACGAGGTTTACAAATATGAGAAGTAGCCAAGGCTTTCTTGAAAAAGCGCTTGGCTGCTTGTTTATCTCTTGATTCACTTAGATAAAAATCAATGGTGTTTCCTTCAGAATCTACTGCGCGATATAAATACATCCATTGACCTTTTACTTTCACATACGTTTCATCGACTCTCCAGGAATCATTTGTCGTCTTAAGATGACGTCGTACTCTTTCGTCTAATTCAGGTCCATATTGATGCACCCAACGCATAATGGTGGTGTGAGCAATAGACAAACCTCGTTCCTCCATCATTTCTACCAAATCATGAAAACTGAGGTTGTACCGTAGGTACCATCTCACAGTTAATAAAATCATATCAGGTTGATAATGCTTCCATTTGAACAAATTTTCCTTTTTCATACCGATCACACACCTTTTTCTAGAGTAATACTATCAGTATGTCCAAGTTTAGAAGATTACTTACAAAAGTTTTAGAGTTTTTGCACCAGAACCAAATATACTATTCCTTCTGAATTGGTATGTATGGTGATTTCAATTAAAAGAATAGTATATTTTTTTCGTCTTGGGGGGAATTCTTTTTCTTGGCTTGATAGCGATGGGGTAGCACCATATGCCCATCAACCTAATACTTTGGAGTATCCCAAAACAAAAATTTCACCTCACTACAGTTGTCTATGAGAATTCAGTTCATTTTTTGTTTTAGGGAACAATTAATTTCTAATACATGTCTTAATGCGAAAATGTGATAGTTCATTACCTCCCTATATGCAATATTGCATATAAGAATGTATTGATAAAAATGTAAGCGCTTACTATAATGAAAGCATAAAGATAAATCACATCTTAGCATCAACAACAGAGGAGGAAATAATATGACAATCGCAATGGCAGTTTTATCATTCTTAGGTGGAGTACTTCCATTAGTAACAGAACTTTTAAAAGCAGTAATGTAAATTCATTGTTCCACAATTATTTATAAAAATTATCATACCTTAATACGAAAAAAGAGGAGGAAATAATATGGCAATCGCAATGGCAGTTTTAAAATTTGTAGGTGGAATCATTCCATTTGTACAAGAACTTTTAAAAGCAGTAATGTAAGTTCATTATTCCGCAATTATTTATAAAAATTATCATACAAATGATCTGTATATCAAAGATGAATTGATGTGCAGATCATTTGTGTGAGCAAAGTCCCTTTAGCATTATTAAGGGACTTTTTTGTTATTAATAAAAGTAAATTTTTTAATATTAGTTTACTTTCATTTCCTTGATTTTATTGAATTCATTTCATTTTATCCATTCCCTCTAAAATCGCTAACAAAAGTATACATCCAAAACACTACAAATAAAGAGGATAGGGCATCCATGATTAAAAAAAAAGCTAGATCCATACTAGCTTTTTCATATAATTCCCATTAACTGTAGTAAAAAGTTATACTCTATTATTTTTTTATATTAGATCTCAATTCTTTAAATGTTTCAATTAATTTTTCCCCGAAAATATAAATAGTTTTTTCCCAAGGATGTCCTAAATAACCCCATTTAAAGTCTTTTTGCAAAAAGAAATAATAATCTCCATCCGGAAAAAATGGGATTTTCCATTGATGATCATCTTCGTTTAGATTTAAATTTAAACTAGGATTCATCCAGTAGCCAGCATGCTGCCAATCTAACGCATATATATATTCATGTTCCTTGGTACATAGAATAAGAGCTGCCAATAATATATGATCAAAAATATTATAGTCGTCATCAGTCCATTTTCCTTCAAAACAATTAGATAAATCATAAGTAATATATGGACAAGAAAATTCAAATGATTGGTCACCATCTATATTAGGATTAAAACAAAATTCATCTTCAAATCTATCCCAAACCTCCTCATACTCTTCCCTATTTAACAAAATCCACTTATTCAAAATCATTACCTACTTTCTAATACAATCACATAATTAAAAATAACATGATGAAACTGTTTATTCTATTCGCACCTAGTTACCATAACACCACTTCTCGGTAGCAAACATGGTAATGCCGTAATTACATAAAGAAAAAAGAATCCCTTATGATTTCTGGGATTCTTTTTCTTGTTTAAAGTTTGCTCACACAAATGATCTGCACATCAATTCTTTTTTGATATACAGATCATTTGTATGATAATTTTTATAAATAAGTGCAGAGAATTCTATTACATGAATGCTTTTAGAAGTGTTGCTACCAGTGGAATTACTCCACCTAAGAATGATAAAACTGCCATTGCGATTGCCATATTATTTCCTCCTCTTTAAATTTCTGAATATTAAGAATTCTATAAATTCATTATATTACATATTTAAGAATATAACAATATCTTTTTTTATTCTCCCTAAGATTTCGAAATATGCCCATAACAACATTTTTCACGCCACATTTATTCATGATAATTAAGTTCACTTTTTTCGTTTTGGGGTGGATTTGTTTTCTTAAGTTGATTGGCATGGGGTACCGCCAACATTTTGGAAAAAAACACGCTAAGCAAAAAATGTGTAATGATAATAAAGTTGTTTAATTTCTACGCTATAAACACGCATAACACCGTCCGAACAATCGAACGATGTTTAGAATAGTTGTTTAATTTTATTTATCCCTCTCTAATTTTTAAAAAATCAGCAACAATAAAGTTTTTTAATAAGTTAAGTATTCTTCTGCAATAGTGGAACAATTGGATGAAATTTTATTTTTTAAAATTAATTTAAAAAAGTAGTTCTCCATGATAATTCTAAGTATAAATAATATTGTAAGTAGGTTTGATAACTCCATTAGAATACTGTTTCATGTCCACTAACTTTAATTTAAGACGTGGTTTTACGCTACCAAATAGAGAAATACCTTCACCGACTATAATTGGATTAACCTTTAATACTAATTGATCAATAAGTTTATGTTTAAACAACGACCCAGCCAATTCTCCGCCTCCACACAACCAAATTTTACCGTTATATTGTTTTTTGAGGTTCTTAATAAACCCTATAGCATCTCCTTTAATAAGTTCAACTTCCTCGTTTGCCTCAAACTGTATGGAGTTTGAAAATATGTAATGTTTTATGCCCTTATATCCAGGTTCACCAGGTTTAGCACCGAATTGAAACCCAAACTCATATGTTTTCCCCCCCATCAACACGGCATCGTATTCCTGAATATCTGCTAAAAAGTCTGGGACATGATCCCCCTCAAATAAAAAGAGAGAATTATTAATATTTCCTTCTATCATACCTTGATCCGCAATAAAATTGTCCAGTGAAACCGCAACATGGTAAATCAATTCAGCCATTCAGTCATTCCTCCAAGATAATGAATTGCCTAATTAATTCTATGAAACCAGCTTAATTTCCTTTATGTATTAATCAAACTGCTCAGTTAACTGAATAAACTTTATTTCGTTAATTGAATACCATCACTGACATTTTTAAATAACTTTATTGTAAATGTAACGACTCCTTTGGAAATTCAACAATTTTATTGTCATTTTACAAAAAATACAATAAGCTGCCCATATGGACAGCTCATTTACATAATTATCGAAAACGGAAGTTGATTATTTTTGTCGAGCAAGTAATTTGAAAACTCCCTTTAGTAAGAAAAATATACTAATCATCCAAGAAATCCCCGCAAGTGCTAACTGAACAGAGTTATTTTCCGACTCCATATTGTAGTCTGACAAGTTAGGTCCAAGCAAAAGTCTGAGTAGAATAAACAAGCTAATAGAGAATGCGGTAAGGTGGAGAATAAACCAAATTACGGCTTTGCTTTTGTATTTAAGCATTCCATAAACAAGGACGACCAAAGCAACAAAAATCACAAGACTTGACCCATAAATCAAATAATCATGCACTTCTGCTTCCATCGGCAAATATGCAGGTTGTTTGAATGATTCTTCCATGTTTATCTCAATGCCTCCTAAAATTTAGAGCAAACTTCTCTCTATTAAAAAGAGTGGTATAGTGGTCTTAAAAATAATGTATAAGAGATAAAGCCCAAGAAGAACGGCAGTAATCACATGTGATGTTGCCGCCAATCTTTGGCTCTCGTACAACTTATTCAGGAAAAAGAAGAACAGGACTATCCAAATTCCCTTTGAAAAAAACGTATACAGTATATTGAATATAGCATCAAAACTTTCTATGAGAAAATTCATTGAGTTTCTCCCTTTTTCCTAATTATACCATTCAGAAAAAGTGATATGTTGTGTAATTTTGGTTGTATAGGATATACATGATCGGTTAACATAACGCCTATTATCAGTAGTAACCAAATCCCAGAAAGCCATTCATACCAAGAGTTTTCCAGTTTTCTGTTCTCTTCTCTGTATGCAAGGTTTCATACATTACTATCACAATAGCATTTGGTAGTTCAAACCATTCTCGCAATCTGCATGAAATCCTGCATATCTTCAGCGTATACTTTCGTTAAAATGTTGGTGGTACGCCTATAAGTATAAAATTATGGTTATAGATAACTATAATTCTTAAATGTATTTGGAAAGGAGTAAATTTATATATTTTTCACAAGAAATAATAAAAAAGACTTAGCCCTTTTGAGGAAATAAGCCTTTTTACTATTTAGACTCACACAAATGATCTGTACATCAATTTAGCCTTGATAAACAGATCATTTGTATGATGATAATTCATTATAAAGAAGTAAAGATTACATGAACGCTTTTAAAAGTTCTTGTAGGAATGGAATGATTCCACCTAAAAATTTTAAAACTGCCATTGCGATTGTCATAATAATTCCTCCTTTTATTTTTCTGAATATTAAGAATTTTATAAATTTATTATATTATGAATTTAAGAATATAACAATATGTTTTTAAATTTATTTAGACAAAAGGAATGGAACTACAAGAGGTAGCACCAACATTTCGCGAATTTCGTACGCTAAAGGATAATCGACTTTTTTATAAACAGTTCACCTCTATTTCAAAGCCACAAAAAAAGCTCCATGAAAGGAGCCAATTATTTTACAAGAATTTAAACAATCTTATTGAACAAGATCATAGGCATGTAAAGAGACGTTTTGCCAAATCCGCAGGATTTCAAAATCTTCGTCATGCTTCACGTACAATAAAAGGTATTGAGACCATTCATGCCCTATATAAACAAAGGCGAAGTCTACAAAGAGACTCCGCCTTTTCAACGTACAATGAACTTCAACAATTACTAGCTACTTCCTAAACATTATTCCTCATTTACCAACCTGTTTATGCTTTTTTCAAACTTTGCAACAGAACCAACAGATCCAAAGGGGTAAAACATCGCAACTTTGTTCAAAATTAAAATCGTATATGTCACAATATTCATAATAGTAAAAATAATATTTCTACAAATTCAAAATATTTACATTTACGCTAAAAATGTTAAATTTGATTTATCAATTATAAATCAACTACAGAGTTTTAATAAGAAAGGAAAAAAGTTTACTGACATCTCTTTAGCGAGTGCAATAATAGCTAGTGAATTTAGCATAACTCATGCTGCTCCTATTTATGTTAATAAGATTCGATCAATTTCCAAATTAGAATCCCTTCGTGAGGAGACAATTAAGGATGGTATTGGTGATTAGGAGAGCTCTTGTTAATTTATAGAAAAAGATAAAAACATTATTTCTTGTGAAAGGAGACGATTATGTTACAAAAAATAGAACTTAAATATGATCCTCTCGATCCTGAAACATTATTGAATCCATATCCTATTTATAAAAAGTTAAGAGAGAACGCTCCCGTTTATTGGCATGAAGGAATGAAATCATGGGTATTAACAAGATACGATGATTGTAAAGAAGTGCTACGTAATCATGAAGTGTTTACAACTGATAGAAGACGAGTTGGAGTTGAAATTCCAGATGTACGTCATAATGTTCAATCTTTGGATCCACCTGACAATATACCTTTGCGTAATCTATTAACGAGAGCTTTTAATTCACAGGATATTAATAATGTTCGAGAGAAAATACATGTATTAATTAAAGATATTTTAAAAAAACACAAATCAATAAATGAATTTGATTTTATGAGAGAGGTTTCCGCTCCGCTAGCATTAAGTATGACAGCAATTACGCTTGGTGTTGATGAGCCAAACTTGGATTCTTTTCTTGAAATATCGGAAGCTATTACTCGACAAATGGATTCAGGACTAAGACCTGAGAATATTGAACCAGGTAATCAAGCACGCGAAAAACTCAATGCTCTTGTTGGTGAGTGGTTTGCTGCTGAAGATAGGCCAGGAATTGTTTCATACATTAGGAAACATGCTCAAAACACAAATGTTCCTGAGCATTACATTCGTAATACAACTGGTACGATGTTTAATGCAAGTTTTGGATCTTTATATGCTGTATTTGGTAATGTCGTACTTGCTCTATTAGAACACCCAGAAGTATTTAATAAGTTAAATGATAAATCTTTAATTGACACTGGGGTGGATGAATTAATTCGTTTTGATGGACCAGCACAAGGAACGGGTCGCATAGCTGCCAAAACGACAAAAATTAGAGAAACTACAATTCAGAAAGGTGATGTAATTGTAGTACTGTTTGCTGCAGCCAATAGGGATCCGGAAGTGTTTCCTGAACCTGATAGTATAATTCTTGACCGTTCAAAAAATCCACATCTGGGGTTCGGTTGGGGACCACATACATGTGTAGGAACTTTTTTTGGTAAATTAGCAATTAAAGAATTGATTTTATGTCTTTTAGAAGAGTCGAGTCGTTTACGATTATTGAGACGCCCAACACGTAGGATCACAGCTACTTCAAGAGGTATTGAGTTGTTGCCAGTTTCTTTTTCCTAACAATATTAGTTAATTTATTATGTGTTTTAAATTTTTGTTCTCCAAATATCCATTAAAGGAGGTGATAATATGAATTACAATCACTAAGAAAATACACCCCTAAGGGCCAAGCTCAATATCTTGAGCTTGGCTCACATTTTCTCAAGTTAATCCCCCCTTCTTTAGATAAACATATCCGTAATTTTTCTCGTTTTGAGGCGTTATAAAATTCTTAAGTTGATGGGCATGGACGGTACCCCTAGTTAGAGGGATTATAAATAAATTTAAATAAAATCCTTATTTAAAGAGAAAGTGACAGCTGGAATTTTAAGGATGTATCAGCTGTCACTGAAATAGGTATTAACTTTTATTATTAGGTTTTTTAGTTGGTATTTTTGCTCTTATTTCTAGAAGAGATTGTACCAAATATTGCTCCGGACATTGCTCCAATTAAGGCCATAAAAATTGCACTCCATGCTGCAAATGACATAATTACACCTCCTAATAATAAATTGTTGTAACTATACATTTTATTATATCTGAATTTATTGATGTAAGGTAGGAGAAAAGT
This sequence comes from Bacillus sp. FSL K6-6038, assembly GCF_038050455.1. Classification (NCBI taxonomy): domain Bacteria; kingdom Bacillati; phylum Bacillota; class Bacilli; order Caryophanales; family Bacillaceae; genus Bacillus; species Bacillus sp. FSL K6-6038. The sequence goes on along the minus strand of NZ_JBBOUH010000002.1, from coordinate 177,851 downwards.
CAGATAACGACAGCATATAAAAGCGTTATCTATGTATGGTGACCCCTATATAACTATTCGGATCTACATCATCATGACATTTTTTCTGTTTTTTGCCACTACCACAAAAACATAATTCATTTCTACCCACTTTTATCCCCCTCAACTTTGTTTTTACGTTTTATTTTCAAATCTCTTCACAAGTCGATAAAATGTAGTTTTAGATAGATTAGTTTGTTTCATCGCTTCTACAGCAGTTATCGTACCTGTTTTCCAAGCGTTATAAGCAGTGATAAATTCATCTGTAATTTCTACCTTCGGTCTTCCGAGATGTTTCCCTTGTTTTTTAGCCAGATGTATTCCTTCTTGTTGTCGAAATTTTATTTTTGATCGCTCTTCTTCAGCAAGCCACGAAAGAATTTGAAGTACAAGGTCTGTAATAAGATTTCCTAAGTTGTCCTGGTACTTAGTTGTATCTAATAAAGGCATATCAATTACAACGATGTGGGCTTTAATATTTTTAGTGATATCCTTCCATTCATTTAAAATCGCTTCTTTGTTTCTCCCAAAACGATCTAATGATTGTACATATAAAATATCTCCTTCCCGTAACATCATTTTTACAAGTTGATATTTTTGGCGATTGAAATCTTTACCAGATTGTTTATCAATGAAAATATCCCTTTCATCAATACCCACTTGTTTCATCGCTTCTAGCTGTCTACCTTCGTTTTGCTCTTTACTACTCACACGGATGTATCCGAATTTTCTGTTATTCAATGTATCAGAATCTCCTTTTCTTGATGTTTTATAATACATATTATAGCAAATTCGTTTCAAAAGGTGTCTATTTTTTAGGTACGTTTCAAAAGTGGATTTTTAAGGTTTTGGAACGTATATTTCATGTAATTCCCAGCGTTCCAAAAGGTGTACCTTTTGATACTGTACAAACAAATTAGTAATAAATTTCTCAATATGGATATTGTCACTGTTTTTATCTATAATATTCAAAATTAACAGTTAATGTAATATGATAAAAAAGTGATGGTTATCACCCTATTTGTTTCTCCTTATGCCATAGATAAGACCAACTCTGGTCTTATCTTTTTTATTTATGGGGTCTTGCTACACATCCATTAACTTAAAAAAATCTTTTGTTATGAGATATTTGTTGTCATTGGCTTGATGGCGTGTAGCTTTGGAATAAAGATTGATCAAATTGATACTAATAACCTTGATAAATGCTCAAAAAGAAAGAGCGTGTTTTGAAAAAAGATTGATCAAAACACGCTCTTAATATATTCAATTGAATCATTATTTTATAAAAAAGTTTGATTATATCTCAAAAATTTCTTCAATTCCCTTCATTACTTCAAAGGATCCGGAACTTTTATTTGAAAGTAATACTATCTTGATTCCTGACTTAGGATAAAAAGCAGAATGGAAGCTTACGCCAGGGTCATATCCCATTACATGATACTTAATTATAGATTCTTCATTTTTAGTGATCCAAAGTCCATATCCATAATCTACCCCATCTTTAACATGGATTTGTGAATTCAAAAGTATTTCTGTACATTCTTTACTCAAAAGCTGATGATTAAACAATGCTTCCCAAAATTTGATCATATCTGATGGTGTGATAAAAGCACCCCCATCAGCTCCACCTTTTATCGGAATAGAGTAGATATTCGTTCTCCATGTTCCATCTTTATTATCTATGTACCCATAGGCAGTGTTTTTAGGGAGTTGATCTAAAGGAAAATATCCTGAATCACTCATACCACATCGTTGGAAGAGATTTGATTCAATATAGTTGGTAAAAGAAAGTTCTGATTGTTGTTCTACGATTAAACCTAAAACAATGAATCCAGCATTATTGTAGTGGAATTTATCTCCAGGTTGGAACATCATATTCTCCTTTTGAAATAAAGGAAGAAAATCTTTTACGTCATTCAAAAGATACATAGGTGTTTGTTTCCAAAGGTCTTCAAAGTTATCCATTACTTGTTCATCAAAATAGTCCGGTATTCCAGAAGTGTGAGTCAAAAGGTGATGAATTGTTATGTCTTTGTTAAAATGCGGAAATTTTATGTTCAAACAATCTTCAAGACGAGTTCCAAATGATAATAAACCTTTTTCAACGAGTTGGCAAATAGCAACAGCTGTAAACAACTTACAGCCAGATGCAATTCCAAAGCGTGTATGAACAGTATTCAATTTTTTATCAGCCCTGTTCGCATAACCAAATGCTGATTCAAATAAGACTTCATTGTTATCCTTGATGTAAATAGCTCCAGAAAATTGTTCATCTATTATGTTATGAATTGCTTTAGTAAGGTTTAAAACTCGATTGCTCAAAATAATCCTCCTCATTTTATTAAATTAATGCTATTCGTTTTGTCTTTTCTCCTTCATTAATAGATAATAATGTATTATTTCTCATTTCAATACGAAATTCCTTTTACTCATTAATACCAGGAGAGAATAAAGTCCAGCTTTTCAGGACAGGATTTTGATTAAACATTTTTACAAACGGTTTAACTTCATTCAAAACATCGCATCTTTTTTTAAAACACCGTGACTTTATTTAAAAGCAACATTATAAATAGCGTATTTTTTCATTTTAGGGGTTATTTTATTTTGTTAGCTTGATAGCGATGTGGCGGTACCCCTTTTACTGATGGAGTAGCTACAAGATAAACAAGATTTTTCACTAAAATACATTCCTCCAAAATGAAATAAAAAAAGAACACTAATTTCCTTAAGTGGTCTTTTTTGCGTAAGAGTTTTCATTTAGAGACACTCAAAACCCGAAAAGAAATCAGAAAAATATTTATCAATACTTTATTACATAAGAAAAGTTTAAAATTTTTAAAAACAGCAAAAAAGTTGTGATATATTCCTAATATAGAATATTAAGGGATAAATGCTTATTATTACCATTAATCTAAGTATCTCCAATTGTTTATTTGGAACTATTAAGAAAATATTAGTTATATAGATATAAAAAGCGTATTATTCAGTAAAAAAAATGCAAAAGGAGAATGAATATGTATAATCAAGTAATACAACTTTTAGAAGAAGCCGATATACCTTATTCACAATATGAACATGAACCAATTTTAAATTATGATACAGATAGAAAGATTAGAGAAAGATTCAACTTGGAAGGAGTCCCAAGTAAAAGCTTATTTTTAAAAGACAAATCTGGAAACAATTATGTACTTGTTACCATTGAGGGAGAAAAATTAGATTCAAAACTTATGAAAGAGCTAACAGGCAAGAGAATTTCTATTTGTTCAGAAGAGGAGTTAATTGAAAAAACTTCTTGTGTTCCTGGGTGTGTAGCACCATTCGGATATCAAGAGGAAATTACCCTAGTTATAGATCGAAAAATTTATAACTATAATAAGTTTCTACTATCTCCAGGCGTACCTGAGCTAACAATTGAAATACACACAAAAGATATCGATAAAATTTTAGATATAGTGAAAAATAGTATTTTATTTTATGAGAAAAAATAATAAATTTATAGGCATACTAAGGAGGAGCTAGCATGGTAATACAATCTACCAAATCTTATTTGTATGATCAAAAAAGAATTCTTAAAGAACAAAGTATAGACTTCTTAGAAGATTGGAAAATACAATCTTTCAATAATTTTCATACTAGCATTATGGATAATTCTAAGCCATTCCCTTGCTATTTTGCAGTAGATTCTGAGAAACATGGATGGTCCAGATACTTATTTGCCGATTCGGCCTATGATGAAAGAGAGTTAATGAAACTTAGAGATGGGATTTATGAATATATAAAAACATATCAACAAATTGCAAAACGAACTACACTCGTAATATTTTTCAAGCCTTCAGATAAACAATTGATGGCTGAAGAGTATAAAAAACAATTCTGGAACGTACTACAATTTTTAATAAAACATGACCCTGAACCATGGAATTCAGAGATACCAACAGACCCTTATCATGCTAAGTGGGAATTTTGTTTTGCGGGTGAACCCATATTTGTGGTCTGTAGAGCTCCTATTTATGCTGAGAGAAAGAGTAGATACACAGACACTGGTCTCGAAATTACTTTACAACCTCGAGGAACCCTGGATGATATTACAGGCGATACAAAACAAGGGAAACAAGTTCGTAAAGTCATTAGAAAACGATTGTTAGCATATGATGACATTTCAATTCACCCTGATATAGGTGATTATGGTACAAAAGATTCATACGAATGGAGACAATATATGTTACCCGAGACGAATGATGAAAGTGTAGTAAGATGTCCTATTACAGGCGCAAAGAAATATGATTAGCATGATATTTAGCTATATATTGTTAGGAGTTTCTCTTTCTGCTCCTGTAGGTCCAATTAATGTAGCTCAAATAAATAAAGGAATAAAGAATGGTTTTTGGAGTGCCTGGTTGGTAGGAGTAGGCGCAATGTCAGCAGATATAATTATGATGTTACTAATTTATTTTGGTGTTTCGACATATCTAACGACTCCAATTGCCCAACTTTGTATTTGGATTTTTGGTTTTGTTACAATGCTTTACTTAGGATATGAAAGTATTAAAGATGCTCCTAAACAAGTACAGCATTCTTTAACAGGCGAAAAGGAACATCCCTTCAAATCCTTTCTATCCGGATTCGCCATTGCTATTTCAAATCCACTAAACATTGTATTTTGGATAGGGATTTATGGTTCAGTTCTCACTAATGCAATAAATACGATTGGGAAAGAACAGGCTTTATGGTATAGTACAGCTATTTTTGCAGGTATTATGTTGTGGGATTTATTTATGGCTACATCCATTCATTTAGGTAGACGCTTTGTAAATCGTGTTGTTATGAAATGGATTTCCATTTCAGCAGGTATTATTTTAATTGGTTTTGGTATTTATTTTGGTTACCAAGCTGTGCTAGAAATCAAACATTTATTATAGAATTCTTAATAGGGATCACCATACATGCCCATCAACTTAAGAATTTTATAACACCCCAAAACAAAAAAATGCACATTTTCTCCTGAAGATGTCAATTTTTTCGTTTTGGGGTATTCGCTTTTCTTAGCTTGATGGTGATGTGGCAGGACCCCACATCCATCAACTTAAGAAGATTTACTACCCATTATTGTTAAAAACGTTATTCTTTCTAGATTAATAAGAAGGGATAACACCCAAAAAGACACCCTCTCAGGTGTCTTTTCTCATTATAGAAATATCTTAAAATAGATATCTGGTGTCATATATTCAATTTAAAAGGCCTTTTGTCATATCATAACGCCATTATCGGCAAATTGATACCATTTTCCATTGATATTCTTCCATCCAGTAGCCATATATCCGGAGTTATCAAAGTAATACCAGTTACCTTCAATTTTTCTCCAATCCGTAGCCATAGAACCATCTTCTATGAAATAACGCCATACTGCATCAGCATCGGATTTACCAAAATTTATCCATCCTGTAGACATAACCCCTTCATAACCAAAGTAATATGTCTTTTCATTAATAGTTTTTAACTTTAAAGACATACGCCCATCTTCATCTAAGTAATACCAATTCCCTTTATTTTGTATCCAGCCAGTTTTCATCGTGCCATCTTCATTTAGATAGTACCAATTATCTTTATCTTGTACCCAGCCTGTTTGCATCTTTCCAGCAACAAAGTAATACCAGCTTCCGTTATAGCTTAACCAGCCATTATGAGTAACTCCACTTTCATTAAAGTAATACCATTGATTATCAATTAAAGGTTCTCGTGCAAAAACTCTAAAACTTTTGCAAGTAATCTCCTAAACTTGGACATACTGATAGTATTACTCTAGAAAAAGGTGTGTGATCGATATGGAAAAGGAAAATTTGTTCAAATGGAAGCATTATCAGCCGGAACTAATCTTATTAACAGTAAGGTGGTACCTACGGTACAATTTGAGCTTCCGTAACCTGGTGGAAATGACGGAGGAACGAGGCTTATCCATAGCTCACACAACGATTATGCGATGGGTTCATCAATATGGACCTCAATTAGAAGAGAAAGTACGACATCATCTTAAAACAACAAATGATTCATGGAGAGTCGATGAAACTTATATTAAAGTGAAAGGGCAATGGATGTATTTATATCGTGCCGTTGATTCAGAAGGGAATACCATTGATTTTTATCTAAGTAAATCAAGAGATAAACAAGCAGCCAAGCGCTTTTTCAAGAAAGCCTTGGCTTTTTCGTACATTTCTAAACCTCGTGTGATAACAGTAGATAAAAACCCTGCCTATCCTGTAGCGATTCAAGCGTTGAAAGAAGAGAAACATATGCCCGAAGGCATAAAGATAAAGCAAGTTAGGTATCTCAATAATATAGTGGAACAAGATCATCGTTTTATTAAGAAACGTGTGCGTTCTATGTTGGGGTTTAAGTCATTTAAAACTGCAACTTCTATATTGAGTGGTGTTGAAGCCATGCATATGATAAAAAAGGGACAGATTAATTTACGGAATCTGATATTATCCCCTTAAGGTAGACAGTGTAAAAAGACCATGAATAAACATGGATGTTACACTTTTACTTGGAGGGGATTTTATTATGGTTAAAAAAGGGGATAAATTTCAAACTTATTCAGATGAATTAAAGATACAAGTTGTAAAAAGTTATTTAAATGGTGAAGGTAGCCAAACAGCTATAGCTAAGAAATATAAGCTGAAAAGTAGAACACAGTTAATGAATTGGGTCCGGAGATATCAAGAAACAGGCGATATTACAGACTTGCGGGGAAACAACGGCGGCAATAACGACTTGAAAAACCTCTTGAAAGGTCGTCCTCGTACGAAATTCGATAGTGTGGAAGAAGAATTGGAATACTACAAGGCGTAGGTGGCTTATTTAAAAAAGCAGTATCCAAATCTATAGGAGGTGTTCTTGCTCAAACGGCTAAGTACGAGATTATTGAAGAACTACGTTCTCGATACAAAGTAACCTGGCTGGTCGTCATTGCGCAGTTAAATCGATCTAGCTACTATAAGTGGCGCTCAACATGTACGCAAAGACAATTACGCCTTTCAAAGGATCATACATTGCGTGAACAGATTCAAGCCATTCACATAAAACACAAGGAATACGGTTATCCTCGCATGAAAATCGCCTTACTAGAGGCTGGATTTTTAGTGAACCACAAAAAAGTATGTAGACTTATGCGAGAACTTCAAATTCAATCAATCATCCGTAAAAAGCGACGCTTTTTTAACGGGAAATCCTCAAAGGTTTTTCCGAATGTAGTAGAACAACAATTCCGAAACCGCAAACCAAATGAGGTACTTGTCACAGATATCACTTATTTGTCATTCAAAGATAAATTTCTCTATTTCTCGGTCGTTCAAGACATTTATAACAATGAAATCGTTGCTTGGAAACTCTCACATCGTAATGATTTACAACTTGTCCTAAAAACGTTAGATTTAGCAGCACAAAAAAGAGATGTTTATGGAACCATCATCCACTCAGATCAAGGATTCCAATATACATCTCATGCTTATTACCGTACGCTTCAACAGTTAGGCGCCATCGGCAGCCACTCCCGCAAAGGAAACTGCCATGACAATGCTTGCATTGAATCATTCTTCTCTCATTTTAAATCTGAAATGTTTTATCTTAATTATTATCAAACAAAGGAAGAACTAATTCAAGCTATTGAAACATACATCTATCATTACAACTACAAACGATTCCAAAAAAGGCTTAACCATCGAGCTCCGATTGAATATCGAATCTCGATGGCTGCATAGTCTTTTTTTACAGCTGTCCACTTGACGGGGGTAAGACCAATCAGTCTGTCCAAAATCAAAAAGAGTTCATCCACCAAGTGTTTGGACTTATAGCATAAAATACGATTTCACTAGGAATCTACTATTATCCGCGTTCTTCTTCATATATTTGTACCAGAACCGAAAAATTAATTGATGATAAATGGAAATATTGGGACACAGATTGGTATCATTCAGAATTACCAGCCAACACATATGAAGATTTTGACATTTGGACCGGTTGGGGGGGACAAATTGTACATCCTGGAATGTATCGTTTGAAAGTGGAAACAAAACATGCTGATGGAAAAACGGGTGTTTTTTATACTGATCCAATTGAATTAAAGAAAAGCGATTGGATGGAAGAATAGAGCACAGACAATACAGAGTACAAGAATGCGAGTGCAATAATCAAAAGCTTTGCGAGATCTTTCGCAAAGCTTTTATAATGATACATATTATAATAGTATTTTTTGTATTTCGTCTGTGCTTAGACCGGTAAACTTTGCAATATCTTCTAACGGCATTCCATTTTTATGCATACCACGAATTAATTGTGCACGCTCAGTTAATTTACCTTCTTCTTTACCTTCCTCATGAGCATGAGCTATTTTAGCTTGTTCATCTAGAAGTACTTTCTCACGAGCTTCATAAGCTGTTCGGAAAGAAGAATCATGGCTCATATTTTCCCATTTATGCATTGCCTTTTGTAAAATTGGATCTTGATTCATCGCAATCTCCTCCAATGTCTGAGTTAAGTGTTCATCTTCATGGGCTGGTAACAATAACATCCAACGGACAAATGTATTTTCCCATGGATTTACTTTTTCTTCACGCCATTGTTTCACTAATTTTGGAATCTCTACAAAATGGATTTCAATATCGTCACTTAAAACCTGTTGTGTTTTCGAATTCCATAATTGTCCGATGGTGTGAAATGAATCTTCATAAGAAAATAATATGAAATCTAATAAGTTAATGGTAATTGTTTTCCGAAGTGAACGATATGGCATCCCTTCTTGCATTTGGGATGTATAGAGCTTACTCCAATAGTATAAAGAGCGTTTTACCATATCATGTGTATTTCGGAGTTGAATCTCAATATTCACTTGCGTTCCATTGTCGAGTGTTGCTAATAAGTCTAGTATGGATAACTTATCATCTTCATAAGATTTATGGAGATGTGGGTCTTCCAATTGTAGTGATGAAATAGGTGTATCTAAAGATTCTTCTAAGATAGCGTTTAGAAATCCAATTAAGATTTCTTCATTCCCCTTTGTTCCAAATAACTGTTTAAAAGCAAAATCAATTCGTAAATTTACTAATTTTGTGGACATGGGTTTCCTCTCCCTGTCTTTCTTTTCTTAACTGTATTTTATAAGATAGTCCCTTACATATGCAAATGCTGGTTCTGGTGCAAAAAATACTATCATTGTGTACACTGAAAATATTCATAAATAAAGGACGTGTACGACGATGAAAAAACCAGTGGATTTTAAATGGAAGCATTATGAGCCGGAGATTATTCTATTAGCAGTTAGATGGTACCTCCGGTACAGTTTAAGTTATCGAGATTTGGTGGAAATGATGGAGGAACGTGGTTTATCCATTTCTCATACAACGATTATGCGTTGGGTTCATCGATATGGCTCGGAGCTAGATAAACGCGTTCGTCGTCATTTAAAGAAAACAAATGATTCCTGGCGTGTCGATGAAACCTATATCAAAGTACAAGGAAAATGGATGTACTTGTATCGTGCGGTGGATTCCGGAGGAAACACCGTTGATTTTTATTTAAGTAAAAATAGAAAAGCAAAATCAGCTAAACGTTTCTTCAAAAAGGCTTTAGCTTCTTATCATACCTCAAAACCTCGTGTCCTCACAGTTGATAAAAACCCAGCCTATCCAAAAGCTGTGAAACAATCACAAAAAGCAGGAGACTTACCAGCAGGAATCAAGTTTCGACAGGTGAAATATCTAAACAACATTGTCGAACAAGACCATCGATTTATCAAAAAACGAGTCCGGTATATGCTAGGATTTCAATCTTTTCACACAGCAACCAAAACACTTGCTGGAATAGAAGCTATGCATATGATTAGAAAAGGACACACTTTCCATGGGGAAAAGTCTGTCCAAAAGCAGATACAACTGATTAATATTCTCTTTGGCCTTACCGCATAAACAGTCATTCCGTTAGGAATGAATCATTCTTCTTACTCTTCATTATCTTTTTGCACCAGAACCCATCATAATCTGTAATTTAGTAGGAAATTCAGGTCCTACTTTTTTTATAATTTATTTTTGCACCAGAACCGAATTTTTTATAGCATATCTATTTCTCAATTTATATTTATATAATATGCAAAATTGCATATTCATTATGAAAACTTAGAAAACTCAACACTTTAAAGTCTTGCACAACCAAAACTATAAGTAAACCCACCTAAATTATATGAATATTTTCCCATTTTTTACAACCAACTACCTTTACAGAATATATATATATAAATATAATTTTTAAAAAATATAAATATTCTGTCTAAAACAGGATGTAAAAACAAAGGAGAAAAAAACATGAAAACAAAGAAACAAAGTTTAGCAGTTTTATTGTCAGCTGGTGTTATTGCTACATCAATTAGTTTACCGACACCTAGCTATGCCGCTACATCAAATAATGTGCTGTCTACAGAGAAGTATAATGAGACCATCAAGTCTCCAGAGTTTATTTCTGGACAGCTGACTACACCATCTTCAACAAAAACTGAGGATGTAGTATTTCGTTATATTGATGAAAATAAGGATAAATATAAACTAGGTACAAAAAGTGCTAAAGAATCATTCGCTGTGAAAAAACAAGATGGGGATAAATTAGGTACAAAAGTTGTTCGATTACAACAAACATATAATGGTGTTCCAGTATGGGGATCTACACAAGTTGCACATGTTGATGATAAAGGAGTATTAACTGTTTTTTCTGGAACCGTAATTCCTGATTTAGATAAAAAATTACAACAAACAAATCAAAAAATCTTTGCTGATGAGGCAGTGTCTATTGCTGAAAAGGAACTAGGGTTTAAACCAAACTATGATGTGAAACCAACATCTGAACTTGTAGTATATGCAAAAGATAACACAGTATCCTATGCATATCATGTTCATTTAGGATTTTTATCCCCACAACCAGGTAGCCATGATTATTTTGTTGAAGCAGAGTCTGGAAAAATCCTAGATCATATTGAAGTTTTACATGCAGCAAAAAATCCAAGAACTATTACCGGAACAGTAACAACTGGGACAGGAAAAGATTCATTTGGAAATACCCAAAATTTGAACCTCTTAAAATCTAATAATACTTATTATTTAGTAGATAAAACACGTGGACAGGGAATTTATACATATGATGCACAAAATAAAGGAAGTGATGATGATACTTCGCTTCTTCCAGGTGTCCTTTTTAGTAATAGCACTAACAGTTTTACAAGCAAAAATGCACAAGCAGCTGTAGATGCTCATACTTATGCAGGAATAGTATATGATTATTATAAAAAACTTCAGGGAAGAGATTCCTATGACGGAAATGGGTCTAAAATTGTTTCATCTGTTCATTTTGGACAACAGTATGGAAACGCATTTTGGAGTCCGGAACTAAAACAAATGGTATATGGAGATGGAGATGGATCAACACGTTCATTTACAGCTGCAATTGATGCTGTTGGTCATGAACTAACACATGCAGTAACAGAGTCATCATCCAATTTAATATATCAAGATGAATCTGGCGCACTTAATGAAGCAATGTCAGATATTTTTGGAACGTTAATTGAATATTATAATAATTCAAAACCTGATTATTTAATTGGGGAAGATTTATACTTTCAATCAGGACAAGCCCTTCGTTCTATGAGTGATCCAACACAATACGGTGATCCAGACCATTATTCTAAACGTTATACAGGAACGAATCAAAGCAAATTAGTACACACAAATAGTGGGATTATCAATAAAGCAGCGTATCTCATTGCAGAGGGTGGTACTCATTATGGAGTAACTGTAAATGGTATTGGTAAAGATAAAATGGGTAAAATCTTTTATCTCGCAAATACTCAATATCTAACAGAATCGGCAACATTTTCTCAAGCAAGACAAGCCCTTGTACAGTCAGCTGCAGATTTATATGGAACACAATCAACTGAGGTTACCTCTGTAAACAAAGCATTTGATGCTGTTGGTGTGAAATAATTTTTATTTAACATAAAAAGATACCTGAAATAATAAAAAGTTTCTATAGTGCTAAAAAACGATATCCTTTTTGTACTTTTCTACAAAAAGAATATCGTTTTTTCATAAAATGAAAATCCGGTTCTGGTGCAAAAACTTAAGGATAATTGCAATGAATCTATAAATCTTGGACATACTGTTACTATTACTTTAGAAAGGGTGCGTGATTGGTATGGAAAAGGAAAATGTATTCAAATGGAAGCATTATCAGCCTGATATTATTTTGTTAACGGTAAGATGGTACCTACGGTACAACCTCAGTTTTCGTGATTTGGTGGAAATGCTAGAAGAACGGGGTTTATCCATTTCTCATATAACGATTATGCGTTGGGTTCATCAGTATGGTCCTGAATTGGACAAACGAATCCGTCGTCACCTCAAACAAACAAATGACTCTTGGAGAGTCGATGAAACATATATCAAAGTAAAAGGTCAATGGATGTATCTGTATCGTGCTGTTGATTCGAAAGGAAACACAATTGATTTTCACCTAAACAAAACAAGAGACCAGAAGGCTGCAAAGCGCTTTTTCAAGAAAGCTTTGCGGTCTTTTCATGTTTCAAAGCCACGTATTATAACAGTCGATAAGAACCCTGCTTATCCTATAGCAATTGAACAGTTGAAAAAAGAAAAAAGCATACCTGATGGTATGCAACTTAGACAACAAAAGTACTTGAATAACATAGTAGAACAAGATCATCCCTTTATAAAGAAGCGAATCCGTTCTATGCTAGGGTTCAAATGTTTTGACACAGCTACATCCATTCTTTCTGGAGTAGAAGCCATGCATATGATTAAAAAAGAACAGATTGATTTACGGGACCAGTCTGTCCAAAATCAGAAAGAATTCATCCATCAATTGTTTGGACTTGCAGCATAAGATACGATTCAGTTAAGAATATATGCGCTTTATTCTCTTTTATTTTATTTTTGCACCAGAACCTTTTGAAGTACCCCCTAAACGAAAATTTTGTGTCTTTTATAGCAACGAAGTTCATTTTTTTCGTTTTGGGGGTAACCTGTTCTGTTAAGTTGATGGATGTGTGGCGATACCCCATCGCCATCAAGCTAAGGTTTTGAAGTACCCCTTAAATGAAAATTTTCTTTCTCTACAGTTAGTTATTTTGAGAAATCAGCTCATTTTTTTGTTTTGGGGGTGTTTACTTTTCTTAAGTTGATGGCCATGGGGTGATCTAAAACATTAGCTTGATGGGCATTGTGCTATCCCTACAAAACAAACTACTTTGCCCCAAAACGAAAAAAGTGAACTTAATTATCATGAATAAATGTGGCGTGAAAAATGTTATTATGGGCGTATTAGGGGTTCAGCGAGATACACGTATCTCAGCTGAACCCCTATTTCGAAATCTTAGAGAGAATAAAAAAAGATATTGTCATATTCTTAAATCTGTAATATAATGAATTTGTATAATTCTTAATATTCAGAAATTTAAAGAGGAGGAATTATTATGGCAATCGCAATTGCAGTTTTATCATTTTTAGGTGGAGTAATTCCGTTAGTAACAACCCTATTAAAAGCATTCATGTAATCTTTACTTCTTTACAATGAATTATTATCTTACAAATGATCTGTTTATCAAAGTTAAATTGATGCACAGATCATTTGTGTGAGTCTAAATAGTAAAAAGGCTTATTTTCCTCACAAGGACTAAGTCTTTTTCATGATTTCTTGTGAAAAATATACAAATTTACTTCTTCTCAAAATACACGGCCAGAATCACAGCACTCTCAATATGTTCATGAATTATATGTAGTGATAACATGATGCACAAGCTTATTAAAAAAAAATAGAAGAGAATGTCGATAAGAAAACCGCCTTATTTTGGCGGCTTTTTACTTTGTTTTACAAATTTTTAACATTTTTTACCTTTAATTTATACTAGTTTAATAACATTTCGCTAAAATATTCTTGTATTTTACAATATATGCGAGGAGGATTTTTGTGATCAAAAAGATGTTGTGTAAAGTGAAAGGTCTTATTGGTTTTTTAGCAGTTTTCTTTTTAGTATTTACATCTTTTTCTTGGACTAGTTTTGCGGAAACAAAAGAAGAAAAAACAGAGAAAGAATCGTCAGAGAAGAAGATTGTTTTTCCGGTGTTAAGTGATGTACACATTAAAAATAGTGGAACGGATGATACGTTTCGTTTTCAAAGAGCGCTGCAGCAATTAAACGCAGTAGCTCCAAGACAAGATGCTTTTGTAGTTGTTGGTGATTTTACAGACAGTGGCTCGACGCAGCAGTATGATCGTTTCTTCCAAACTTATAAGCAATATGGAAATCAAAATGCAACTGCTATGTATGCTTTAGGTAACCATGATTATTGGAACGGATTATTGGCACATGATGCACAGAAACGTTTTCTTAAAAAAACAGGAATGGAATCTATCTATTATCACAAAGTTGTAAAAGGCTATCATTTTCTTGTGATGAGCCCGGAAAATGGAGTGACACATGGATATTATTCAGATACACAAATTAATTGGTTGAAGCAGGAATTAGTAAAAGCGAAGCAAGCTGATCCAAATAAGCCAATCTTTGTCTTTTTACATCAGCAAATTAAAGGAACAGTGTACGGGAGTCATGAATGGGGGACAAATGATAGTGCCAAAATTAATGAAGTCTTAAAAGAGTATCCACAAGCTGTAACGTTTTCTGGTCATTCTCATTATCCACTTGATGATCCAAGGTCAATTCACCAAAAAGACTTTACGTCTGTTGGTACATCATCAGTTAGTTATATGGAAGTGGAAAGCGGAAAAGTACAAGGAAATATTCCTCCAGGAGCTGAAACATTAAGCCAAGGTTTATTGGTAGAAGTAGACGATCAAAAAGTGACGATTCATCGCCGTGATTTTCATACGAACTCTTGGACAGGTGAACCGTGGGTAGTTGAACTTCCAGCAAAGAAAGAATCTTTTAAGTATACAGAAGATCGTGATAAGGAAAAGCCGACATTTTTACAAGATGCAAAGCTGAAACTTTCGAATATAACAGAGACATCTGTGACAGCGACATTTCCGCAAGCTGTAGATAATTTACTCGTTCACTCATACCGTTTGCAAGCAAAAGAGAAAGCAACAGGAAAGGTGAAAAATCAGCTTTTAGCCTTCTCCGAGTTCTACCGGGATCTGGTGCCTAAAGAGCTGACATTTACATTAGCTGGACTAGAGATTAATACGGAATATAACATAGAAGTAACAGCATTAGATTCATTTGGAAATGAAAGTAGTGCTCCTTTGCGCGAAGAATTTGAAACGAATACAGAAGTAATTGATCCGAATGCGAAAGTACCGAAAGCAGATGTATTCGATGTGAACTTTTTAGATGGTACTTTTAAAGATTATTCATCGTTTGGTGCAAATGGAAGTGTAAAAGGAAATGTAGCAATTGAGTATGAGAAACCTTTAAAGAAACACGTAATGAAATTAAGTGGACAGAATAATACATATGGATATATTCCATTTTCAAATGAGCAAAAAGAAAAGGTAAAGGATTCCTTTACACTGGAAGCAGTGTTTTCTATGAATCAAATTCGCAATCAAGCAATTATGGAAAATACCGAAAGCGGTGGAATTGGATTTGAATCAACAGGTTTTGGTTATGTAGAATTATGGGCACATATTGGTGGCAGTTATAAACGTATTGGTGTACAGCTAGAAGCTAATAAAACATACCATCTAACAGGAACATATAATGGAAGTGAACTTGCAGTATATGTAGATGGAAAAAAAGTAAATAGTCAGCGAGTAACGGGGAAAGTGTATCATCCAAACGTACCATTTGCGATTGGAGCAGATCCAACAAGCTCTGGCAATGGTAATGTTCCATTAAATGGAAAAGTTGTACTTGCAAGACTATATAGTAAGGCACTAACGCCTTCTGAAGTGAAAGCGGCTTATAATGAGTTTAATAATCGGATAAAAATAGAAGAGATCGATAACTTATATGAAGAAATGAATAAGGTAAAAGAAACATTGGCAGGTACTTACGAATTTGGAGAGAAGCCTGGTCAATATTCACAAAAAGCGTTTGCCGCATTACAAAAAGCATATAACGGTGCAAAAGAAACGTTTGAAAGAATGATGGTAACAAAAGAAGAAATCGTTACAATGTATCAATCGTTACAAACGGCACATCAAATCTTTTTACATTCTAAAGTGGCAGAAGAAAAGCCACAAACGGCGAAAGAAAAACTTCAAGTAAAGATTAATAGAGCAAAAGATTTCTTAACAAAGATACAAGTAGGAACAGAGGTAGGGCAATACAAGAATGAACCAGTGAAAGCATTAGAGCAAAAAATACAAGTAGCCGAAGCAGCTGTACGTGATCAAAATATGACGGACCAACGTGCAGATAGTATGCAACGCACATTAGAGGATGCCACTGGGCTTGTTGAGAATAGTATAAATAAATAGGGCGGGGAAGAGGCTTGTCATGGACAAGTCTCTTTTGCGTGAGGATCATTCGGGACTTGAGGTGAGGGGGCACGGCAAGAATTCGTTCTTTTTTGAGCCACTCATCATTAAGCTAAATAATAATAAAATACATTGTCACATTCATGTCACAATGTATTTGTATGATAGAAATACAAAAAAGGAGGTTTATAAGTATGAATAAAAAAATGAACAAGCTAGTCATTCCAATTTTGATGAGTTCAATATGTCTTACATTACCATCCCTGAGTTATGCGCAACAAAAGGATATTACAACAAAGGGACAAAACGTAGTTTCTCAATACAAAAATTTTACTTTTGATGTGAATCCTGAAACCGGTGAAATTTTTGTGGAAAAAGACGGTGTGAGAGAAAATGCTTCCTTACCACTATCGAAGAAAAAAATAACAAATCTAATAAAAAAACATGATTGTATATCTTGGAATTATCCAGATGACCAAATAGATGTGAAGATTGAAAAGAAAGAATTCTATTTAAGTATTAAGTTAAAATCTACTAAGTCTGAAGGAGCTAATGAATTTACATGGCCTAAAGTAAGTGCGGACAGCTATACGTTACCATTATGGGAAGGAAAAAATATACCTAGCAATGACCCAAGCTGGAAAGAATATTTAAAAGATCAAGACATGTCATTTATAGAACGTTTTTCTATGAGATTCTTTGCATTGAATAAATCTAAATATTCCATTATGTATATAGCTGACAATATGTATAATGATAATATTCATTTCACTGCTGATTCCGATATACAGTTTAGTTTTACACATCAATATCCTTCTATTAATAAGAATAAAGAATATGGATTCAGATTGTATCTAACTGATAAAAACCCTGTCTCGATGGCAAATATTTATAAAAATTATATAAAAGAACAGGGAGAATTTAAGACACTAGAAGAAAAAGCAAAAACAAATCCGAACATTAAAAAATTATTTGGTGCTCCTCATATTTATTTTTGGGACCACAGTGGGATTTCAGTAGAAAATATCAAGTGGGATAAATTCACACAAAAAATGGATGAGACATTTACAAATTGGATTGCACAGTTGTTACAAGAAAATACGGAAGATGGCTCAAAAGATTTTGAAACTGTTATGCAAGATATAAAGAATCAAAAAGCTATCGATAAAAGCCAGCAAAAAGTAATAGTTAATGCGATAAATCAAGTATTAAAATTAGAACAACTTTATAATAAAGATATTTTTAATAATCCGGATATTGTAATAAATGAATTGTCAAAAAAAGGAATCCAAAACTTAAGTGAACAAGAACTATATACACTGAACAAAGGATTAATTAAGAGTAAGTTAACAGAGGCAGTGGATGAAGTAAGTAGATGGGAACAGAAAGAAACAACAGATGTTTTAGTTGATATGAAGAAATCGAATGTTAAAAAAGCATGGATAGGCTTACCTAATTGGGCTAATGGATTAATGAATCCCAAAATGGTAGAAGAAGCAAATAGAATGGGGTATTTAATCGGTCCTTATGATTCATATCACTCGATTCATGAAGTTGGAAATAGAGATTGGAATACTGCTTCTTTTAAAGATAAAACTTTATATGAAAATGCTACAATATCGAATGAAAAAGGAGAAAAAATAGGAGGATTCTTAGGAAAAGGAAGAAAGTTAAATCCAACTTTATCCTTACCTAGTGTGCAAGAACGTGTAGGTGATATTTTACAAAATAATATACCGTTTAATTCTTGGTTTGTCGATTGTGATGCTACAGGCGAAATTTACGATGATTATTCTCCAAATCACATTACTACTCAGGAACAAGATGTAAAAGCAAGACTACAAAGAATGAAATATATTAGCGAAGAAAAACATATGGTAGTTGGATCCGAAGGTGGAAATGACTTTGCTAGTAATATAATTGCCTTTGCGCATGGAATTGAAACGCCTGGGATTTGGCCCGACTCTGATATGAAAGATAAACAGAGCCCATATTATGTAGGCGGATATAAATCCACTTCACCAGATGGTGCTATTCCAGAAACGAATGCCAAAACCATACCAATCAAACCTATTTATAAAAATATTTATAATAATCCTGTATATTCAATTCCGTTATATAAACTTGTATATAATGATTCAATTATTACTACTCACCAATGGGCATGGGGAAGTTTTAGAATTAAGGATGAGATAGGAAATAGAATGTTATCTGAAATGTTGTATAATGTACCACCTTTATATCATATTGATAAAAATGAATGGGAGAAAAGTAAATCCATCATTACCTCTTATTTGAAAGTATGGTCTCCATTTCATGAGAAAGCCGTAACAAAACCAATGACTAATTTTGAAGTATTGTCTGAAGATCGGCAAGTTCAAAGTACGACATTCGGAAAAAACATGAAAGTGATTGTGAACTTCTCAAACCAAGACTTTAAATATAACAATGAGAATATAAAAGCAAAAACAGCTATAGTATATGATGGGAAGAAAAAGAGTATATTAGAAGTTCCTAAATACTAAGATACATGACATGGTTGTTTCTTTGAAATAAAGTCGTACTGTTTTGAATAAAGTTTAACTGTTTGCAAAAAAGTTGCACCGTTTTGCATCATTAGATAAAGCTGTCACGGTAAAACTCCTGAGTTTTGATCAAACTTTATTCCAAACCAACATAAAAAAGGACTTCTGTGTTTTGAAGTCTCTTTTTATTTGTAATCAGGATTTTTGAAAGATTTTTGAATTTCATAGAAAACAAACGGGATATAAAGTAAAATGTTATTTGTACATTAAAGGTTATTTATGTTATTTAAATTATATTTTTACGAAGGTACTAGAGGGAGTGCCATCATGTATAGTGTGGTTGAAACTGCAAAAGAGAACAATTTAAGTCCTTATCATTCTCTTCGATATTTGTTTGAAACGCTCCCAAATATCGATTTCAACAATTATGAAGAAAAATCTGTGTTGGATTCTCTTTTCATTAATCTTAGTTGTGGGAGGAGCCCTAGTGTTATGTTATAACTCTGAAATATTGACATATCTAGGAGGATCTATAGATTTCAGTTGATTATATGAAATGAAAAATCAAGTCGTTATTTTTGGGGTTCAGACTATCATTATTTAAACTATTATTCAAACTATTATTCAAACTATTATTCACACTAAAAGAAGTACAAGGAGGAAGGTATATCTATTAAGATAGTGAGATATACCAAAGTAGAAATGAATATTAAATTTAATAAAAAAGTAGTAGCATTAACAGCAGGATTAACGGTATTATCTTCACCATTGGCATCATTTGCAGAGGAACAACAATCAGTAAACAATAAGCAACCTACAAGCGTCCAAGAACAAGGTAAAGCAGACCAACTTCAAGCATCAGATGAACAGGCTTTAAAAAGTATTGAAGCTAGTTTTGAAGGGGTAGACGGACGTGGTGGAGGTACTGTCGATAATAAGAAAGCAGACAGTCTTCAGCGTTCAGAAGGTATTCATGAAGAAACGGGTACAGTAACTGTTCCTAACAATTCAAACAGAACAAAACGTAGTCTGTCTTTCGCATCACCTAGAAGCTCTAGTACAATAAACGGTGTTCCATTCACTGAATGGATTGTTCCAGTAGGTAACGATAATATTCGTCCTCAAAACTACATGAGTCCAAAGTACATTACAATTCATGAGACTGATAATACAAGTGTAGGAGCAGGTGCTAGAAACCACGCTCAATATCTATATAACCAAGCAGTAGGGAACACAGACCGAACTGCATCATGGCACTTTACAGTAGACGATAAAGAGATTTATCAACACTTACCATTAAACGAGAACGGGTGGCACGCAGGAGACGGTGATGGTCCAGGTAATAGACAATCTATTGCAATTGAAATCGCAGTTAACAGAGACGGTAACTACAGTAAAGCAGTAGATAACGCTAAGAAACTTGTAGCTTATTTAATGAAAGAAACTGGTGTACCGTTAAATAATATCGTAAAACACCAAAGATGGAGTGGTAAAAACTGTCCTGCTAACATGATTAATAATGGACTATGGGATTCATTCGTAAATGGTGTTGAGGGGTATTATAATAACCTTTCTCAACCAACAGACGACATTATAACAGGCTGGCAACAAATTGATGGCAAGTGGTATTACTTTGATTCTACTGGTATCAGGAAAACAGATTGGCAGCAAGTTAATGGTATTTGGTATTATTTTAACTCTTCTGGAGCCATGCAAACAGATTGGCAGCAAGTTAATGGTATTTGGTATTATTTTAACTCTTCTGGAGCCATGCAAACAGATTGGCAGCAAGTTAATGGTATTTGGTATTATTTTAACTCTTCTGGAGCCATGCAAACAGATTGGCAGCAAGTTAATGGTGCTTGGTATTATTTCAATTCTTCTGGAGCTATGCAAACAGGCTGGCAACAAATTAATGGCAAATGGTACTATTTTAACTCAGATGGGTCATGGGATAGTTCGAAATAATAGATTTTCATGTAATTATTTTGGAAAATAAAAATCAATACACGCTCGTATATTTATAATTAATGAAAAAGCTCTTCAGAATGCTAAAATGAAGAGCTTTTTCACTAAATTTACATCAATATTTACTTAATAATTTCTATTATGGTTTGTGAAGTTACATAATGAATCCAATTGACAATTTTATTCTCCATTTCGATTAAGACCTCCCTTAGTCTTATTATTACAAATTTATCAATCGCACGATAAAAAAATATTCTCCTTTGAATTTGCTATAAGTTTTATCTAGATTCTAAAGGATTAACTGTGCAGTTTTGTTTTTCTTTCCCCTACTTTTCTCCTTGTTATATAAAATTTATATAATAAACATGAAATTGAACAAATTAGACGTAACATCCTTTTAGAAATGTCTTAAACAAACGTTTGAATAGAATCTATAAGGGGCTCAGCCGAGATACGTGTAAAACTAGGTCATATCAATACATTTTTTACCAATAATTGTTTTTCGGTGATATTTGTAACATAAACGTTCTTATTTTATCCAAAATAAAATATGTATATTGTTTTATAAAAAACAATTATTTACGACGCCGTCTCTTTGCTTTTTTACGCTGATTTGTATGACTATATTTTTGGTTCTGGTGCAAAAACTCTAAAACTTTTGCAAGTAATCTCCTAAACTTGGACATACTGATAGTATTACTCTAGAAAAAGGTGTGTGATCGATATGGAAAAGGAAAATTTGTTCAAATAGAAGCATTATCAGCCGGAACTAATCTTATTAACAGTAAGGTGGTACCTACGGTACAATTTAAGCTTCCGTAACCTGGTGGAAATGATGGAGGAACAAGGCTTATCCATAGCTCACACAACGATTATGCGATGGGTTCATCAATATGGACCTCAATTAGAAGAGAAAGTACGACATCATCTTAAAACAACAAATGATTCATGGAGAGTCGATGAAACTTATATTAAAGTGAAAGGGCAATGGATGTATTTATATCGTGCCGTTGATTCAGAAGGGAATACCATTGATTTTTATCTAAGTAAATCAAGAGATAAACAAGCAGCCAAGCGCTTTTTCAAGAAAGCCTTGGCTTTTTCGTACATTTCTAAACCTCGTGTGATAACAGTAGATAAAAACCCTGTCTATCCTGTAGCGATTCAAGCGTTGAAAGAAGAGAAACATATGCCCGAAGGCATAAAGATAAAGCAAGTTAGGTATCTCAATAATATAGTGGAACAAGATCATCGTTTTATTAAGAAACGTGTGCGTTCTATGTTGGGGTTTAAGTCATTTAAAACTGCAACTTCTATATTGAGTGGTGTTGAAGCCATGCATATGATAAAAAAGGGACAGATTAATTTACGGAATCAGTCTGTCCAAAATCAAAAAGAGTTCATCCACCAAGTGTTTGGACTTATAGCATAAAATACGATTTCACTAGGAATCTACTATTACCCGCGTTCTTCTTCATATATTTGCACCAGAACCGGGCTGATTATCCTCTTTCTATTTACATACTATTCTATAAAATGAGGGTTGATTCATAGGTATAAAAAGTATATTCTGAATATTATGAAATAATATCAGTTCCCTTATATATATCAACAGGAGATGGTTGATGAATGGAGATAAAGGTTACAGAAGTTCCAATGGGTAACAATAGGATTATGTATATTTTGCTGAATGCTAACAGAGAACCAATTGAAAAAGTTTGATAATACGCAAAAAAGATTGATAAAAAGTAGAAGTCAAATCATCACGAAATGTATATTTTTAAATTTAATGTATGAAAAAATAAAGAATAATTCGATATTCGGTAATTCAACTAAAAGGAAGGTATTTCAAATAAGTTAATATTTAAAGTTTGTAACCGAGTAGATTACTTTTAAACTATTCGGTTTTATTTTTTGAATTTTTTTGTAACATAATGAGACTTCAATAGTTATATAAGTGAGAGGGGTGAAAAGACATGAGTTTTGAGGAAATTTATCACGCATATTTTCAAGATGTGTATTTATATATTAGGTCATTAACACATGACGAAAATATCGCTGAAGAAATTACTCAAGAAGCTTTCTTTAAAGCATTAAAATCCATTGAAGGTTTCAATGGAACTAAAGATATTCGTGCTTGGCTTTTCACGATTGCCAGGAATACATATTTTTCGTATTACAAGAAAAAGAAATGGCAAATGGATTCTGATGTGACCGATGAATTGAGCACAGGTGTCACCGTTTTAGATTATTTGATAAGTGAGGAAGAAGCATTTATCGTTCATCAGTTTCTTCACGATATGGAAGAGCCGTACAAAGAAGTCTTTTCACTACGGACGTTTGGGGAGTTACCCTTTGATAAAATTGGCAAGCTGTTTGGAAAAAGCGCTAGCTGGGCAAGGGTGACGTTTTACCGAGCCAAAAATAAAATTCGAGCGTATATGGAGGCGAATCAAAATGAAAGACATTAAGTGTACAATTATTCAAGATCTTTTACCACTTTATGTGGACGAGGTCGTTAGTGACGATACAAAAGAAATGGTCGAAGTACATTTACAACAGTGTGAACATTGTCAAAAGGAATATGAAGCGATGAAACAAGAAGTCTATATTCCCGCACAAACAGAAACGTCTATGTTAAAGCGTATTCAACGAAATTGGCGCTATAAAAAATGGATGATTGCAGGTACATCGATTTTTTTAACAGCAGCATTATTATTTGGCGCATTCTTTTATGTATTCCATTATGAAACGGTGATTCCGTACGACGAAGAGTTAGTCAAAATTGAGTTACAGCAACAGAAGCTTCTAGCACATTATTACGGAGAAAGTTATTACGGTGTCCATCAAGCAGGGCCAATTGAAATGGAGATTGACGGAGTACAAAAAACAGTAAGCTTTATACAATATACAGAGACTATAGCCAATTCGCCTTCAGGGGATCTTTTCCGTAAAAAGACACCACGTGAGGAAGCAGACTTTATATCGTCAGTAGCTCAACCAGAAGAAGTGGATATGTTAGATGCTGTTTATTATACAACGGTTGATATGGACGTTCTGATGGCAGATCGTAGTTCTTGGAAGCTATTACTAGAGGACGCCATATTGATATGGGAGAAATAAGGATATATAAATAACGGGCGTGTATTTTTAAGATTTGCCTTCCGAAATAATCAATCTTTTTTACAAAGCGACAACAAAAAGAGTTTAAACATATTTGATATATATAATATGTTCGAACTCTTTATTTACATATGTTTGAATGTCCTTACCCTAAGATAAATTTTAAATAAAGTTTGATTAAAACATTCAAGAAGATGATATGGATTTGAAATAAAGTTAAGCCGTTTATAAAAATGATGAATCAAAATATATAAAGAAGGGATTTCGGCTTACTTTATTGAACTAACAGGGTAGTAGAGTTAATCTGTGAATAAATGTTGAAATGACTTATAAAAAAGTTAGCTCTAAATAGGGAAGGAAGGTTAGATGAAAAAAAACTTAAATAAATTATAAATTATAATTATTAGATTAGGTTTATATCATCCACGAGCCCCTCCATTTTGGATTTTTTATGTAAAGCCAACTATACATCGGAGGGGAATTAAATGAGAAATGAACAAGAAATGATGGATCTTATAATAAACATCGCCAAAGAAGATGGACGTATTCGAGCGGTCTATATGAATGGTTCAAGAACAAACCCTAATGTACCAAAAGATATTTTTCAGGACTATGATGTTGTTTATGTTGTAACAGAAACAGCATCTTTTATAAAAGATAAGACATGGATTAATGCTTTTGGAGATTTAATCATGATGCAAGAACCTGACAAAAGTGATTTTGGTAGGGAAATTGATGTCGATTTCACTAGATCTTATGGTTTTTTAATGCTCTTTACAGATGGAAATCGCATAGACCTTCGTATCCAAACAAAAGAAGTCGTATTTGAAGAGTATGAAAAAGATAAGCTCAATCTTCCCTTAATGGACAAAGATAATCTTTTGCCAACAATACCTTATCCTACCGATATAGATTACTATGTCAAAAAGCCATCTAAAGGTGAATACGATAGTTATACAAACGAATTTTGGTGGTGTTTACAAAACGTTGCAAAAGGAATTTGGCGTGATGAACTCCCGTATGCAAAACTAATGTTTGAATATACGACGAGGAATTCTTTGAATAAAATGGTTACTTGGTGGATTGGGATACAAGAAGATTTTCAAGTTTCACCAGGAAAGTTAGGGAAATATTTTAAGGCGTATCTTCCAGAACCATATTGGAAAATGTATAAAGAAACCTATTCTAATTCTGATTATGAAAATATATGGGAATCAATATTTATTACTTGTGAATTATTTAGAATCTTATCTAAAGGTGTCGCTGAACATTTTAATTTCACATATCCAATTGATGATGACAGAAACATGACTAAATATCTTAAACATGTTAGGAATTTGCCTTCTGATGCAAAGGAAATATTTTAAGAAAATGGATGCACCCTGCAAAGTTAGTAGGGTGCTTTCGTGCAACAAGGATTTCAAAAATGATCAAACTTTTTTATAAATAAGTTAATCTATCACAATAATTTAGAGCATGTTTTGATCAATCTTTTTTCAAAATGTGAGTTTTTCGGTTCTGGTGCAAATATGATTACGTAGATAATCCAACATGAATGTTACATTTTTATGTGAATGAGTTGTTCGGGAATTAGTATAAAAATCCGTATTTTTATACTTTGTAAAGATTGAATGTTCGTAATTAATCTCATGTTTTTGTGTGTATTTTGACAGCATTCGAGGTTTGCACCAGAACCTAAGAGAGTTCGTCGTCATCTTAAGAAAACGAATGATTCTTAGCGAGTAGACCAGACGTATATTAAGGTCAAAGGAAAGTGGATGTATTTATATCGTGCAGTTGATTCAGAAGGAAACACCATTGATTTCTACCTAAGCAAAACAAGAAATCACAAGGCTGCAAAGCGTTTCTTCAAGAAAGCTTTGCAGTCTTTTCATGTTTCACAGCCTCGTGTGATAACCATCGATAAGAATCCCGCCTATCCTGTAGCAATTGAAGAGTTGAAGAATGAAAAAAAGATGCCTGTAGACATCCAAATAAGGCGAGTGAAATATCTCAATAACATCGTGGAACAAGATCATCGATTTATTAAAAAGCAAGTGCGTTCGATCTTAGGATTCAAATCATTTCGCACAGCCGCTTACATACTGAGTGGCATAGAAGCGATGCATATGATGAAAAAGAAGCAACTTCATCAAGGGGTAAAGTCTGCCCAAAATCAAAAAGATTTCATTGATAAATTGTTTGGTATCGCATCATAATCTGTAATTTAGTAGGAAATTCAGGTCCTACTTTTTTTATAATTTATTTTTGCACCAGAACCGAGATATCTAACTTGCCTTAGCTCTATGCCTTCAGGCATATGTTTCTCTGGTTCTGGTGCAAAAACTTCAGGACAATTGCAATAAATTTACAAATCTTGGACATACTGATACTACTAATCTAAAGAAGGTGTGTGATTGGTATGGAAAAGGAAAATGTATTCAAATGGAAGCATTATCAGCCTGATATTATTTTGTTAACGGTAAGATGGTACCTACGGTACAACCTCGGTTTTCGTGATTTAGTGGAAATGATGGAGGAACGGGGCTTATCCAGTTCTCATACAACGATTATGCGTTGGGTTCATCAGTACAGTCCTGAATTTGACAAACGAATCCGACGTCATCTTAAACAAACAAGCGACTCCTGGAGAGTCGATGAAACATATATCAAAGTAAAAGGTCAATGGATGTACCTGTATTGTGCTGTTGATTCGAAAGGAAATACAATCGATTTTTACCTGAGCAAAACAAGAGACCAGAAGGCTGCAAAGCGCTTTTTCAAGAAGGCCTTGCAGTCTTTTCATTATAGCAAGGTTCTACACGCTTCCCTATGGATATGTTAATTGTTTAGGGAATCTTGGCGAAGAACTAATGAATCCTTATAAGAACAAACAAAAAAACAGGTAGATAATCAATTTTAATTATGTAAAAAATACATAACTAAAAACAGTGGTATTGAAGCTGTTTAATACAAAATATAAAGCGATATAATTAGAATTCATCTTCCGAAATTAGATTTCCAGCATCATTATCTTTCGTTAATCGTTGTTTCAAATAATTTTCTTTTGTCGTTCTATCATTTTTATGACCAACTGCAGCTGCGATTACATGAGGTGCAAGCCCCTTGTAATCATATAAGTACTGTACATAAAAATGTCTAAAGAAGTGAGGGGTAATTCTTATATTCTCTGTAAAGGCTAACTTGGTATCCTTAATGACTTTAGAAATATATTGTGACAAGTAATTCTCTCTATAAGCTGAATGGTTCTTTGTTTGAAATATAGTCCCACCATTTTTATTCCCAATGTTTATAGGTAACCTTCTCCGGATTCGAAATGCAACAATACGATTAAAAATCTCCTTATTAATAGAAACAATCCGTTCATTATCCCCCTTTGTATCTACTGTTAGATAATAACGTCCACGTATATCGTCATACTCAAGATCTTCCCACTTTGCATGCGCAACTTCTGCAACACGTAACCCTGTAGTAGCTAGGACCGATAATAAAGCGTAATTGATCTCATTATCCTTATAGTAATGAAGCAACTGCTTCACTTCCTCATATGATAACTCGCGTTTTGGTTTATGGTGTTTATTAACGGTCGTACTTAGAATTTCCACATGAAGAGGTTCCTGGATATATTGAATTTCATATAGCCATTTCAAATACGAACGGATCACACCAAGTTTCCGACTAATCGTAGATGCTTTGTATTTCTCCTTGGATTGATAGGAAACAGCCTCCTCCGACAACCACCTCTGATAGTTACGGATATGACGTTTTCGTAGATTCCTCCATATACGATCATCTTCGTAGTCTTTTACATCTTGTTGCAGAAATTCTGTGCTTTTTGTAACAAAGAAATAGAATTGACTTAGATCACGTGCATATAGAGTCCTGGATGCATCCTTTATACGTTTTTCTTGATCAAAATGTGTTTGCCGATTTAAGTAGTAGTACAATATTTCTTCATCTGAAAATCCCTCATATGTATATGAATCTTCTCTTTCATTATTTTCCTTTTTAAATTCAGCTTCATTTATATAATCAAGATTCCATAATGCAATTATGTTTGCGAAATTTTGTTTTTGTTTCTCTATGTTTTCTAAAGAAGTTTCACTATGAATTGTTTTCAATTCAAATTTCATTGTCATTCAACTCCTTATTAATTCCTTTTATATCTATCATTATAACTGAATTACATTCAAAATTATTTACATAATAAGATTAAATTTCATAAAAATGAAAGTTTAATATGTCCATAGAATTGCACATTTTCTATGGTTGTCATGTATTTCCTTTTATTCATTCTTACTCATTCGTTTTATACTATAATAAAAATGAATTTAATTATAAATTATATCCCGTTATTAGATATCGATTTAAATAGTTTACTTTTTATTTATGTTATAATAAATTTAAATTATCTTTTTATAAATTATAATTTACATAATAATATTATTTCTTATATATATAAATGGAATATTAGGGGGAACGTAAATGCTTAGTACATATGAAATAAATATGACCACGAATGAGGTAAAAGAGTACTTAGATATTAGTCACTTCACATTTAATAATTCAATGAAACAGGGACAACTAAATCCAATTAATAAGGATACATGGCGTTTAGATGGAAGTTTTTTATTTAACAGGGAAGAGGTAGAGAAATTAAAAGAAGAACTTGAGGTAGAAGGAATTACTTTATATCAAGCAAGCAAAGAGTATCATATCAGTATGTATCAACTCGAAAAATGGGTAGAAGAGGGAGAGTTAGCTTGTACTATACAGGAGCATCGTAATCGTAAAACAAAATTTGTAAAAGAAGATGACATCCGTGAATTAGTACAACAAATAGAGCGAAAAAATACGATCTATACATACTCACAAAAGCATAATGTAGTATTATTACAAAGGTTTATGAAAGGGAATACGTTAGCACGTATTATCTCGATTCCAAAACGTGGAGATATCATACTTCGTGATGAATTTGGGAATGACATGACATTAGGGGATGCAATAAAAGTAGGATATGAGCCTGCCTATGTTTTATCTGATCAACCGCGAAGTCATCATCAAAGATTTGTGAAATTCCGTTTCCCTAAATCTGACCAATTACGAAGTGATATTTTTCGATTTATTGATCTCATATTACAGTATGTGTCTCCGAGAAACTTAAAAATATCAGTAGAAGATGAATTTTGGTATTTTGATATTCGTCAATCTTTAGTATCATTATCATCTGGAATGCAGACCGAATGGATGGATAGTTTAGCACCCTATATAATAGAAGGAAAACTGATACAGCGTGTTAATAATAGTGTGTATTTAGATAGTAATACCGTAACAAAGCCGGTAACTCTCACAAGTAACGAGTATAAATCTATAACAAAAATTGTAGAAGAAACAAACAGTTCCATCGAAGAATTTATTAAAGAAGCAATTCGAAATAGAATTAATCTGCACTTACTTAATCAAAAATAAAAAGGTTCCATTTGAACAATTTTTCCTTTTTCTATGCTGATCACACATCTTTTTCTAGAGTCCTACTATCAGTATGTCCAAGTTTAGGAGATTTACTTGCAAAAGTTTTAGAGTTTTTGTACCAAAGCAGGTTTTCAGTATTCATAGAACTACTCCCAATTATAGAAGTGGGAGTAGTTCAAATACTGCATATGGATTCTATTCCTTATATTCAGACTGAATTTCTGACTTTGTTGGATTTTGTATGTTTTTTTCATCGGGTGTCGGTTTCCACCAATTACCAGTTATGAATAACATGGTCAATAAATTATAACTGTCACTAAAATAGCTTTCTTTTTTATTCTTCATCCAATCCCATCCGTTATTAACCCACGCTTGATTATTACTGTTAGTTGTACCAGCAGCAATAAATGGTGAAACGAACACAGCTGTTGGATAATCACCAATGTTTGTTCCATTTAGTTCATAACCGTCCACAATTTTAGATGGGTTACCTTTTGTTTTATTTTTAATCCACGTAGCGACCTTATCAGAAATCACCTTACTTCTCTTTTCTCCATACATTGCATAATCCATAACAATTCGGAGTGGTACACGACTCGCATTATAGTAGTATGCATCGGTATGTTTTGATTCATCTAAAAAGTCTTTAGGCGCAGGCTGTGGTGGATTTTTCACAACAAAATCAGAAATCAATCCTGTAGTTGGCGAGTATTTATTTGTAAACTGTGAATAAGTATTGTAGAGATTATCAATAACATTAAGCCAAGTTTTATCTCCTGTAAATTCGTAGAAAGCTCTTAAATGAGACATCATCCAATCGGAAGGTCTAGTATCAAATGTACTCTTTGAACCCCAATCACCTAAATTCAAACTATTATTTTGGGTCACATTACTAGCCTTAATACCTTTTGTAATCATATTTTGAGCTTCTTTCAAATAGTTGATTGTGCCATTTGACCCCCATTGCTTATGAGCAAGAAGAAGTGAGTAAGCAATGTCTAAATCCCCATCTGTCGCAGAATCAAAATGCCCTTGAGCTTTTTTACTATCGGCTACAACCCAACCCATTAAATTGGGATTTTCGGAACTTTTAAAAGCTCTCGCTGTTTTAAATAAGCCATTATAAATAGTTTGGGCGTTTGAATCATAACCTGCCATTAAAACCGTGATTATCATACCATAACCCTGTCCTTCTGAAGTTCCTAACGGTTTAAAGCCGTCTGCATTTCCTGTAATCTCTCCTTTGACGTAGTAACCACCTGGAAGTGAAGAAAGATCATTCTTTAGATACTTATTTTTCCAATTATTATAATAATTTTTAACTGAAGTATTCAAACTTTCTTGCGAAACATGATTCGGTTTAATAATACCAGAGTAGTTTACTTGCTGTGGAAAGGGTTTCATCTCTTTAGCAACAGCTGCTACTTGAAGAGTGTTTGATGTAGTAGAAGTATTTATTATGTCTCCAGTATTTCTTAATGAAGTGTTGTCTAAAACCTCTGCAGCAGTACAATTAGTATAACTTGCTAAACCTATACCAAATGCGGATATAAAAGTGAATATCTTTCTTTTTCGGCTCATTTTTCGGCTCCTTTAAAAAATTAATTTTCGTAAAGTACAGAAACAATCCTATAATTCTATGAAATTTACTTTACTAATACATCAACTTTGATGTACTTTTCATCTTTGCTCAATTCCATTTTACAAATGATATATATAAGTTGTATTTCTAGGTAGTTTTCGTACAGAGCGGATACAATTACTCCTGATTTAGTAGTTTATATAAGAAAGTAAAATCACCATATTTATGTGTCTTAGCAAATACAATTGAGTTGAAATTTTAGATAAAATGGGATGTGATTTTATATAGCTCTCAAAATTTACTGTTGTTTGCTTTCCAAGATTTTTTGATACTATTTGTTACGGGAATTTTTCTTTGTGAGGAGAATCCGCATGTAAATTTGAGTCACTTACACCCAATGCCATTGTTCATGCCACCACAACAGCCAATAATAAGCTAAAGAAACTTTTCAATATAATCACCTCTTAAAATGTATTTATATAGAAAATGTACCGCTTTTTAGTGATTATTGAAATAGTCTTTAATATTTTTCAAAAGATGTCTGATTTTATGTTTTTTACTATCTTTATAGGAATATGACTGACCGAGCATGCTCTATAAACAAAAAGGAAACACCTAAGCTACGGTTCTGCGTAGGTGTTTCCTTTTGCATAATGGTTTTTTATATTGGGGTAGCACCACATGCCCATCAAGCTAAGATTTTAGAGTCCCCCCTAAACGGAAATTTTGTGTGTTTTATAGCACCGAAGTTCATTTTTATCGTTTTACTTTTAGGGAAACCCGTTCTGTTAAGTTGATGGTGATGGGATAGCACCAACAAAAATTGCTTTCACAGGAGTTTGGATTTTTATATATATAAATATTCATTTTATTAAATTGTTAATTTCTAATGGTATAATATGTATACAACTCTAATGGATGGAGCCTTTTTAATGAAAAATTATAAAAAAACTAGTAAATGGTTTTATTTTTCCTTCAATTTCATAATGTTTGTAGCTTCAATATTTGGATTCATTATTAGTATCATAGACCATAGAACTTGGATTTTATCTTGTACATTTCTGTTAATCTCTATTAGTTGTATAATTTCATGTTATAAAGAAATTACACTCGAAAAATCCGAGTGATTTTCGGTTAAAGGGGGAAATGCTCATTAATTTAAGAAATTAGTTGTTCCCAAAGTAATAAAAATAAACTTCGTTGTTATAAGAGATACAAAATTTTCGTTTTTGGGCATTATAAAATTCTTAAGTTGATGGTCATGGGGTCACCATATCAAAAAAAGAAAATTGTACGTTTAGACACATTTTCGACACAACTATCTATTTTTTCTTTTTAAGAAATAGATAGTTTTTTATATCTAAACATCAGTTGGATAGTGTTTGTTGCCTAGACTTTGATTGAAAACATAATACTCATTACACCTTACAACATTGTAAGGAAAATGTAAGAATAATACATGTCCTCTTTAAAACATAATAGCTAAACTAACAATATATGGATCAACTTGAGATTACATTGGGGACTAATTGTAAGGAGTGGGACAATTGAAAACGGTATTATCGGTGCAACACCTAACGAAAGAAATCAAGGGCAAGTTGATTGTGCAAGACATATCGTTCGATGTGGTAGAGGGAGAGATTATTGGACTACTTGGTGCGAACGGAGCGGGCAAGACAACCACGATGAAGATGATAGTTGGTCTAAGCACAATAAGTGCAGGGGACGTGCATATTGCAGGTTACAGTATTAAGAGTCAGTTTTCTAAAGCACTCTTCAATGTAGGGGCAGTGATTGAAGCGCCTGCTTTCTATCCTTATTTGAGTGGGTACGAAAATTTACGTCAATATCAGCGTTTGCACAAAAATGCGAGCAAGGATTGGTTGCTGGAGGTAGCCAGTCTGACCGGGATAGAACATGCGCTTAAGCAGCGAGTAGGCACGTACTCCATGGGAATGAAACAACGCTTGGGAATTGCACAAGCACTACTGCGAAAGCCAAAGTTGCTTGTGTTAGATGAGCCGATGAATGCACTTGATCCTGCTGGTGTCCGTGAAACCCGGAACTATTTAAATAGAATTGCAGCAGATTTGGGCGTAGCAATTGTGATTTCCAGTCATCAACTGTCTGAGATTGAGCAGATGGCACGCCGAGTGGTTATTATGCAGAATGGCTGCTTAGTGACAGAGCAGCGGATTGATGATGGGTTAAATGATGGGAAATTCTGTATCACTCTTCACATTGATAATGTTGAGCTTACAAGCGAAGTTGTGGTTAACTTGTTTGGAGATGATCATCATGCATTGGATTATATGCAGACAGAGAAATTATCTAACGGTTTGCATACTATGACAGTAGCTATTGATGAAGGTCAAGTTCCAAAGCTGATTCGAGCATTGTGTGATGCCGGGGTGGAAGTTCATCGGGTGTTGCCGGCACATACGAGTTTAGAGGATAAGTTTTTAAAATGGACAACTGCGCGTGGTGAGGTGAATTAAATTGTTATGGAATGAATGTTTGAAGATAGTGAATAAAAGAATCTTTATTCTTTCACACATTGGTTTTATTATGATGACGGTACTGTTATCTTGGGCATACACCAGTAATCTCAAGGCTGATGATACGGTGGCTCAAGTGGTAAATGCTTTGCTTGGCCTATCGGGAATGCTTGTTATTCTACCTTGGGCGATTGTTTTGTCACCTCTTATTTGGACGGATGAGTATCAATATGGTACTCTGAAACAACTGTTCCTGCATACGTCCTCGCGCTCACGGTTGTATGTTGCAAAAATTGCTGCGATGATTTTGCTCATCATTACGAGTGTTGTTAATATATTCATTGTTTCTTTGTTAGTGAATCTTCTGATGGCTCCAAAAAACATACAATGGGGCGACATGACGGATGTTATATACTCTATCGGAGCAATCGTATTGCAATGTTGCCTATATGCAAGTCTAGCATCCTTGATTGGCGTGTGGACGAGATCAGCTGCTATCGCAGTAGGCAGTAGCTTAGTGCTATATTTTTTACAAATGATATTTGGAGGTAGTCTCTTATCTACATCATGGACACACATTCTATTCATTCATCATGATGATTTAAGTGTTTATTGGAGCACGTCACAATATAAATCGGAATTAGTTGGCTTACCTATGTCGTTAGCGATAGATATCACCTATATTTTGTTTTTCTTTGCAATTGGATTATGGTTGTTCGTCAAAGAGAGAGGAACAGACTAAACATGTAGCCAATAATGATAAGTGACAATTGATTACGCTAGTCCAATAAACCAGCAGCAGTCTAGGACTTTATTTTTTATGTCAAAGACTACCGCTGGTTTTACATTAAAGTCAGTCTAACATTTTATATTTTTCGGAAAGAAACAATAAAATCAGCATCTGCCTTCCGTGCCTACATGCTCGTAAACTAGAATTTGAAGCTTACTTTAAACATAGACGACGTATGTGCCATCGCCACAGGGTGCCGTCCGTTTTTCTGTAAGAGGTCAAACAGACGAAGAAAAATTTTTGATACTTCTTGAGTGTCTTGTTGTATAGCTTCATATACTAAGTACAGATGATCTTGAATCATATAAATTGCTTTATATTCACTTAATTCTTTTTGTTTTTTCTGTAGTAACAGCTGTCGCATTTTGAACATAGTGGAAGAACAAAGAAAAATAGCGATTAACTGTCCATAAAGATGACATTCTAGACGCTCTCGCTTAATATTGTGACAATGATTGATACCAAAAAGAGATTTCCATGTTTTAAATACAATCTCTATTTGCCAACGTAGAGAGTAAATCTCGTGAACATGTTCCATCGGAACAATTTCCCATGGGATGTTGGTAATATAAACATTGATTTCTGTTAAACGTTTACTTTTTTCAGAGTATGTAACCCCTTTTTTCTTTTCAACATAAGTTTGCTGTTTCCTACGTTTATGAACTTGAGTTGATGTGAGTCTGTATATTACAACTCGTGAGGGTAATTTTTGTTGTCCAACATAGGCATTCTGAATTTCATAAGTATCTCCTGGTTTTATCTGATGCATGACATGTTCAAGGTCAAGTAAAGCATATAAAGATTGCTTTTTTACTGTCCCATCCCGAAAGAATTCTGGAGATTCATTTTTCACATATACTCTATTATTTAATTTCAACCGTGAAACATAGAATACCCCTCGTTGATCCATCTGATCTAAATCTTTTAGAGAAAAGTATCCTAAATCTCGAATACATAAATCTCCTGGTCGTAAGGTATCCAAACATTCTGTACCAAAGGTTTTATCATTATTTTTACCTGGTTCCATTTGAAAATTGAGGAATTTCCCACTATGTAAATCATACTCTAGTTGAATCTTAATACCAGCTGTCTGTGCACATCCTCCTGAACCAGGATAAATAGAAGCTAAATGATTGGGTACTTGAAAAATAGTAGCATCTAGAATACGTATACGTTGAAAATAAGAGGTGTATTGATTTGAGATTTGAGACGAATCGTTTAATTTGCTTTTGATTAAAAGAGAAAATACACGTTGTAGAAATAAAACAGCACATCGGTTAAAACGTTGATTAAGTCCTTCCGGACTTATAAGTGTAGCTGTATTTGCATAAAGCTGACTACATAATCGAGTAAGAGAATCGCTTGCTACCTGTTGACTAATCCAGATACATAAGGCAGCCAAATCTCGTGCGCCATACTTACTTTTACGTTTTACAAAACCTGTCTCTTGTGCGAGTTGTTGAAGAATATGTGGAGATAGATATCGCTGTAATTCTTCAGCAAAAAAATGAAACTCATCTTGAATCGATAGATTCATACAAAAAACGCCATCCTTTCTGTATATTTCTACAAAAAGAATAACGCTTTCTATGAATTATGGGTATAAATTCATCTTAGGTTGATAGTAATGTATGGTGGCCCCTAATAATAAATTACTAGCCACGTCTTCTCATTAATTTTTTTACAACAAAATAGAACACAGCAAGAGCCACTGCAGTAATAGCAAAATATTTAATATAGGGTCCTGCTACTTCATTTATATTCTCCCACTTTTCACCCAGTTTCCAGCCTAAATATACAAATAATGCCGACCAAGGAATAATTGCAAGTGTAGTAAGCGTAATAAATCTAACATGTGACATTTTAGCAATACCTGCAGGTATTGAAATAGCATGGCGCACAAAAGGAATGAAACGTGCTGTAAATATTACACCAGTTCCATAACGATTGAACCATGCTTCCGCATGATCAATATGCTTTTTTTGAATGAAAATATATTTTCCATAACGCTCAAGTACTGGTCTACCTCCATAACGACCAATCCAGTATATAAATAGTTGTGCTATAACTCCACCAATTGTACCGAATACAACAGCACCGAAAAACGATATACTTCCCGATGATACTAAATATCCAGCATAAGCTAGCACAATTTCACTTGGGATTATTTCAATCATTAGTCCAAGCATAACTCCCCAATAACCAAGTCCTTCTAAAAAAACTAAAATTGAATGGATTAAATTACCTAACATCTTTACACCTACCATATACAAAATTTTTAAACATACTAAAAAAATAAAGAGATACCTTATTCCAGGTACCTCTTTATTTTACATAATATACAAATTATTCATAGTAAAAGTATGATAAAGATTTCTTTGTTATGTACTGGTCTTCTTTTACATAACACCCATTATCAGTAGTAAAACAAAAAACTCATTCCTTCTAGGGTTAGTACCAATGTCCATCAAGCTAATACTTTGAAGTCTCCAAAAAACGTAAAATTTTATTATTTTACAGTTATTTATGAGAATTCAACTTATTTTTTTCGTTTTGGGGAACAACCAATTTCTTAAGTTGATGGGCATGTATGGTGACCCCTATTATGTTTCAAATGCGGAAGTTACTTCTTATGAAGAAGAAACAAGAATTGAGTGAATATAAAGCTATTTATATGATTAAAGACTATTTTTTTCTTCTATTCCAAGCTATACAGAAAGACACCCAAGAGCTATCAAAGATTCTAATTCGCCTGTTCAACCTCCTACAGCAAAATGGGCGAAAATCTCATCGATATGAGAAGAAAACAGTCTTTGATATATTAGGTGTCGTTTACAATTGTACCACGTCTGATAATCAAGCGGCTTAATTCAAAAAAATGAAACCCGATAGGGTTTATTTCGTATGCAAATCTTTAAATTCTCTACACATAATCTTTATAAAAAAGAAACAACCTCTATAATAATTAACGTTGTATGAGCTTAGCTTGATAGCGATGGGGTCCCGCCACATGCCCATCAAGTTAAAATCTCATACCACCCCCAGAACGAAATTTTGTATTAACTTGTAACAAAAAAGTAATTATAATTACATTAAGAGTTTATTTATTACATTAAATTAAAAAAAAGATTACATTTTTGTTACAAAAACTATTGATTATATTTAAATATCATAATATAATTCTGTTTGTGGAAATAAAAACTAAAATTATTCATTATTTGGGGGATATGGAAAATGAAGAAAGCTATTTTACCAGTTTTAATGTCTGCAATGTTTGTAGTGCCTGCAGTATCTCATGCTGAAAACCAAGAAGCTGTAAAACAACTTACTCCAAAAACAGAACAGGCAATGCAGAAAACAGGGTGGGTAAAAGAGGGAAATACATGGTATTTCTATGACCAAAATGGTGTGAAGCAAACAGGTTGGATTGAAAATGGGAATTTTTATCTAAATACAGATGGTACGATGAAAACTGGATGGCTACAAGATAAAGGGAAATGGTATCACTTTGATGAAGATGGACGTATCACTTTAAAATTAAAAACTATTAATGGAAAGACATATTACTTTGGTACTGAAGGGGTTATGTCTACTGGATGGATAGACTTTGGTAGATCTGATGCAGTATGGCGTTACTTTAATGAAGAAGGATCTATGGTTACGGATTGGAAAAAAATTGATGGTAACTGGTATTACTTTGATAGCAACGGATATATGGCTACTGGATGGAAAAATATCAATGGAAGTTGGTATTACTTTAACGAAGATGGAACTATGATTAAAGACTGGAAAAATATCAACGGAAAATGGTATTACTTTTATGAAGAAGGTAGCATGGCTACAGATTTTGGTACTATGAATGGAAAAACGTATTACTTTGACGATAATGGAGTCATGTCTACTGGATGGGTATATTTTGGTAACTCCTACGGTGGGCAATGGCGTTACTTTAATGAAGATGGTTCTATGGCTAGAGATTGGAAAAATATCAATGGAAGTTGGTATTACTTTAATGATCATGGATACATGGCAATAGGGAAACATTTTATCGATGGGAAATGGTATTCATTCAAAGATAATGGCGTTATGATGTAACAAAAGGTCTTTTAAACTGAATATATGACACCAGATATCTATTTTAAGATATTTCTATACTAAGAAAAGACACCTGTGCGGGTGTCTTTTTTGTGTGTTATCCCTTCTTATTAATCTAGAAAAAATAACGTCTTTAAGAATAATGGGTAGTAAATATTCTTAAGTTGATGGGCATGGGATCCCGCCACATCGCTATCAAGTTAAGATATCTATTGTTCCCCCAAAACAAAAAAAGCTATCTTAGTTTATAAATTAGGATAGCTTTTCTATTTAACCGTCTTTCCTGTGAATAGTTACAATTATTCACAGGAAAGATTAGAAAGTCCTTTTCTCTAAGTAATTTTATATAATTTACCAACCCTTTTCATCTGTATATTCAAGAAACTTATTGATTTCATAACTCAGTTCCTTTGAGTGGTCAAACATCATTGCATGGGATGTTCCAGGAATAACAACAGTTTTACTTTTTTTTAGTTTAAGTTTAACACTTTTTATAAACTCTAACTTCTTGTTAAGGTCACCTTCTTTTTCTGCTGGCAGAAATAACACACTACATTGAATGTTTTCATACAAATGTTCTACTCTTCTATCATAAAGATCTTCAGCTATTTGTCGAAGCGTATCTCTCTTAGATATAAAAGTTACTTTCCCATTTTCCAGCTTTCGAGGCTCATAATCTTTCATCACCAGTTCACGCTCTTTGTTCCAAGGAAGCCAGCTTTCTTTCATATAATGTATCAACGCTTCCCTTGACTCAAATTCTTGTTCGGGACTGGAAAAGTATTTATTTAAATGCTCTTCTTTTGTTTCAGTATGCAATCCTTCGGATTTATTAACTAAGGCCCCTTCGGAATTAACTAAAGAAAGGACCCTTTCTGGGTACATTGATGCAAAGCTTGTACCGATATAACAACCGAGGGAGCTTCCGACGATATAAGCTTTATCAATTCCAAGAGAATCTAGCACCGCTCGAACATCTTCAGCTAAGGTTTCAAGTTGATATCCCGTTGCAGGCTGATCTGATTTACCATGTCCTCGTATGTCCATGGCAATTACGCGATATTTTCCCATAAAGCTTGGAATTATGCTCCTCCAAATGGCAGAACTTCCACCCATATAATGCAGTAATAGCAATGGTTCACCCGTCTGACTGTATTCATAAACCTTAATTCGTACGCCATTTGAATCTATCATGTGTTCTTTCATTATAATCATAACCTCCTGTTATTTTCCTTATCCGCTATTATTTTTTTAAAATTTCGTGACTTCAATTATATCTTATCGTATATTGGTGACAGATAACGTCACTAATAATAGGAGATATTTTCATGTCTAGAAGTGGAAGATTACTTGAATTATTAATTTCATTAAATACAAAACACCGATTTACGGTTCAAGAATTAGCAGATGAGTTTTCTGTATCAAGAAGAACAATGCTTAGAGACTTGCAACTATTAAGTGAAATGGGGGTTCCTCTTTTGTCCTCACCTGGACCGAATGGCGGTTATAGTCTTATAAGGAAACAGAAACTTCCACCGATATCGTTAACAGCAGAAGAAGCTACAGGGCTGCTTCTATCGTATGAATTATTAGAGCAGCATGACGGACCCTTTAAATATGAAAATATGTCTACCCTTACTAAAATACGTACCACCATGTCTGTCGAAATGCTTCAAAAAGTCGAACAATTAAAAGGTCGATTAGCAATAGCTTCTCCTCGAAGAAGCTTTAAGAACCTTTATCTAAAAGATATATTGCAGGCATCATTAGAAAGAAAGCATGTGGAAATAGAATATGAATCTCGCTCTGGATATTCAATTCGGACAATTTTTCCTTACGGACTTTTTATATCTAATGGATTATGGTACTCTCTAGCGTTTTGCTATAAGCGTAACAATACTGTGACGTTTCGAGTCGATCGGATTGTTTCCCTCAAAGTTAATCAAAATATTACTGAATCTATTCCTATCGATATGACAGTTGAAAAATGGCTAAAACAACCAAATAATTCAACAAAGGAATTTATTTTAAAAGCTCGATTAACAAAATTCGGATGCAAAATATTAGACCCTCATCCTATAGGAGAATGGATACAAGTAAATCCTGATGGTACTGGAGTAATCGAAGAAAAAATCAAAGAGTCAGATATTTGTTTTGTAGGAAGGATGTTCCTTAGTCTTGGTGCTGAAATATTTATTGAGGAACCGGTTGAATTAATACAATTCTTACAGGAAGAAGCATTCAAAGTAGTCAATCAATATTCGAAAATGTAAAAATAAATTGCCAACAAAACTGAAATTGCAAACTATCCTTAAAACGAAAAAAACGTTATCCTTTGTCTAGGACTATAGGAAAGGATGGCGTTTTTTATGTCTGTTTCTGTATCTGACGAATTACAACTATTTGCTCAAGAGATTCAAAGTTTTTTATCTCCAAATACCTTACGGGATCTTGCTAGAGATGTTGGTTTTGTACAACGAACCAGTAAGTATCAAGCAAAAGATTTAGTAGCTTTATGTGTATGGGTGAGCCAAAATGTAGCTATGACTTCTTTAACTCAATTATCTAGCTGTTTAGAAGCATCAACAGCAGTACTTATCAGTCCTGAGGGACTGAATCAACGATTTAATAAGGCGGCCGTCCAACTTTTACAACACCTACTAGCCGAACTATTAAGCAAAAAATTGGCCGCATCTATGCCGATTTCTTCTCCATACACTTCTGTTTTCAAGCGTATTCGTATTTTAGATTCAACTGCATTTCAACTCCCGGATGTATTTTCATCGGTTTATCCAGGTGCAGGAGGATGCAGCCATACAGCTGGGATGAAAATTCAACTTGAGTATGATTTGTTAAGTGGACAGTTCCTACATATTCATACAGGTCCAGGTAAAGAACATGATCGCACTTACGGCTCTCTGTGTGCCCCAACTGTGACGGCGAATGATTTATGTATCCGAGATTTAGGTTATTTTCATTTAAAAGACCTTCAATATATACAAGATAAAGAGGCCTACTATATCTCTCGTATCAAGTCGAATACACGTATTTATCAAAAAAATCCTAGCCCTGATTATTTTCAAGATGGAAGAATTAAGAAAGGTACAGAGTATATACAGATAGATATGGAGACGGCAATGAACTCTCTTCAACCAGGACAAACATGTGAAATAGCTGATGCTTATGTAGGTATGATTGATAAAGTGCCAGCTCGTGTAATTGTTCATCGATTAACAAAACAACAGCAACAAAAACGATTACAAGATCAAGCTGTAAGAGAAAAAAAGAAAGGAATGAAGTATTCTCCTCGTAGTAAACGACTCAGTGGTATCAATGTATATATGACAAACACCCCTACAGATATTGTCCCGATGGGACAGGTACATGACTGGTATTCTTTGCGTTGGCAAATCGGCGTGTCCAGATAAGGACACATTATCTAGTTGGTGAAAGTCCAATCGGGAGAATAGACTCCACTCCCGTAGCCTGAGAGGCACCATGAAGTGAAAGCGACATGGCGAAGCCCTCTGACATCACATGCAAAAGGCATGTGGGCAAATCTCCAGGTTGTAACGTACAGTGAACGTAGACGTAGCCTCGTTACACGCAATTCCGGTGGCTGAGACGGTCGATAACGTGCGAAAGCAGCAAGAACTGACCGAAACGAGTCTGGAACGGCAGTTCTCACCGGCGGGGTATCAGCGGCGACATGGAGAGAAAGATAATGTGGAAACTGGAGAAGCCCTCGACACCCGATGAAGAAACCTCATCGAGGAGACCGTCTCTATAACCGCGATCGGGAAGTGAGAACGGTAGGTGTCAGGGTGGCGGAACGGATCGTAGTACCAGAGATCTGCGTGCAGCAAAACGCGCGGGGAGGGAAGGGTCCGAACCTGTAAATATTTCGTACGACCAAAGGAGGCAAGGGTGCCATGACAAAAACACCTATTACTTTGCAGGAACTAAGGCGACGAATCTATCAAAAGGCGAAGTCTGAACCTACGCATCGGTTTTGGGGACTATTTTCCCACATTACCAAACTAACAACCCTCCATGAAGCATATCAGCATGCGAGGAAAAACGGCGGTGCCCCAGGTATCGACGGTCAAAGTTTCGCTGATATAGAAATAGAGGGAGTTATAC
The DNA here is from genome assembly GCF_038050455.1 of Bacillus sp. FSL K6-6038. Taxonomy (NCBI): domain Bacteria; kingdom Bacillati; phylum Bacillota; class Bacilli; order Caryophanales; family Bacillaceae; genus Bacillus; species Bacillus sp. FSL K6-6038. The sequence goes on along the minus strand of NZ_JBBOUH010000002.1, from coordinate 135,125 downwards.
CGTTTTTAAAGAACATCCAAGCAGAACTGCAGGCTGGAACATATCAACCACAAGCTAATCGTAAAGTAGAAATCCCAAAAGCAAACGGCAAAATGCGGACACTGCAAATCCCATGTATACGGGACCGTGTGGTCCAAGGAGCGCTAAAACTCATATTGGAAGCTATCTTTGAGGCTGATTTCTGCCCAAATTCCTACGGATTCCGACCAAAACGCTCCCCGCATCAAGCGCTGGCAGAAGTGCGACGCAGTGTACTGCGTCGTATGACCACAGTCATTGATGTTGATTTGTCACGTTACTTTGATACAATTCGGCATAACATCCTACTGAGGAAAATCGCAAATCGTGTCCAAGACCACCAAGTTATGCGCCTAGTAAAACAGGTGGTAAAAGCCGCAGGAAAGATTGGAGTCCCGCAAGGGGGACCGTTCTCGCCACTAGCGGCAAACATCTACTTGAATGAGGTAGATTGGACATTTGATACCATTCGGCGTAAAACGACGGAAGGCAACTATGAAGCTGTGAACTATCACCGATTTGCCGATGATATGGTTATCACCGTAAGTGGGCACTCCAGTAAACGGGGGTGGGCTGAACTGGCACTGCGACGACTGCAGGAACAATTGGAGCCTTTGGGAGTTGAACTGAATCTTGAGAAAACTCGGATGGTCGATGTCTTACAGGAAGAGTCTTTTGCCTTTCTGGGATTTGATTTCAGGCGAGTACTGAACCGAAATAAGACCCGACACTTCATATGCATGACCCCAAAGAAGAAAGCCCGTACGGCAGTGAAAGCAAGGATCCGCGAACTCATTCAAAACGGAGGAGCCAAACCAGCACAAGACTTAGTAAAACAAATCAATGCCGTACTAACAGGATGGGTGAACTACTTTCGAGTTGGAAACTCCAGCGGAGCATTTAGCGAAGTGCGTGACTATACGGAGATGAAAATCCGTACACTGCTGACAAGAAGGAAACGGCGACGAAAGCGTAGTATCGGATGGCAGAGATGGAGTAATGAATATCTCTATGGTGTACTGGGGCTCTACTGGGACTGGAAAGTCCATTCCCTTAAAAGCGCAGAGGGATACCGATGAAAGTGTCTGCGATTTGATAGGTCTCATAACCCTTTTGATGAAGTTTATGGGGTGAGCTGCTTGAGGGAAAACCTCACGAGCAGTTCTTATGGGGAGGGGTTGGAAACGGGTCATAACTGATACCGCGCCAGTTCTTTACCCGACAGCTGTTATTTAAAATATGGAAATCTTGGTTTCAAATTCATCGTTGTAAATCTATTAAACAAGAGCGATTAGAATGTCATCTTTATGGACAACTCATTAGTATCCTATTATGTTCTTCTACAATGTTTAAGATGAGAGAACTCCTGTTACGTAAGAAACAGAAAGAGCTAAGTGAATATAAAGCGATGTACATAATTAAAGATTATTTTTCACTTTTTCACCAAGCATTACACAAAAACACCCAAGAGCTATCAAAGGTTCTCCTTCGTCTGTTTAACCTCCTACAGCGCAACGGACGAAAATCTCATCGATACGAGAAAAAGACAGTCTTTGATATTTCTTACGATTAGTCAATCCTTATTTTTAGATTTTTAATCAATTAAATATCGCAAAGCCTATATCATATATGTTAAATTTAATGCAAACTAAATACCCCTAATATGTATTCGTTTTTTTACTAGGGGGAATAAATATAGTATGATGAATGAGACTATGATTTCAGGCGGTTAACCGATAATCATAGTGTATGTTATGTGTAATAAGGTAGAAGAGGAGCTTCAATAACTTATTTACACATGCGATTGACGCAACTTTATGACATTTGTTATAAGGTTGCGTTTTTAATTTATCATAATACTCAACAATGTGGTTCTGTCCGTAACGACGTAGCTTTATCATGTTCTGGATAATGAGAAAAAGAAGCTTACGCAGATGCTTATTTCCACGTTTATTGATCTTATCTTTGAAAAAAGTTTTTCCTGATTGAAAACGGCGTATATCAATACCTGCAAATGCATTAAGTTGTTTGTTATTTTCGAAGCGAGTAATATCCCCGATTTCAGCTAACAAACGTATAGCCGTATTGGGACCTATTCCCGGAAAACTAAGAATAATTGGATATTCTGTGCGACTTTCAGCTAATCGTACCATCTTCGTGATACACTGTTCTTTTTGATAAAGGAGCTCCTGATAGCGTTTCGCGTACGATTTGAGTTGTTCACATAAAACGTCATCCTGACGTACGGCTGGATAAGAATACCTGGCAGCCTCAAGTACTTCCATAGCTTTCTTTTCTGCTATGCTGATTGAGATGTTTTTATTGGTATTCTTGCGAATCTGATTCTTCATGACCGTTTTGGAAAGATTTTGAACAAAATCTGGGTGAGGGAATAATTGAACAAAGTTTAAAAATAAATCTGACTTAGTTGTGAAAATCTGTTCCAATTCCGGAAATGTCAACTGAATGACTTTATGCATCCGGCTACGAATCAAAGATAATTCGTCATCCAGTTCACTATAAAACCTTGAGAGTGATTTTAATTGATAAAATAAGTTATCTGTGCCTGTCTTTTCCCTCCGGGAAGCCGTGAAATGTGTGAGAGCTAATTGATGCGCGTCGCTTCTATCGGTTTTATGAATCCGTAAGGAATCGCATTGTAATTTCGCTTCTAAAGGATTCAACAGAAAGTATTCAAACTTGTTATCTTGCATAAAACGCTCTAGTTGTCTCGAATAGACACCAGTTGCTTCGAACACAATATGAGGTGATTTTTTATTTTCATTCATAAGTTGATCTATTCGTTTTCGTAGTTCTTCAAAATCGGGCTTAGAATGATTGATTTCACTTTCAAAAATACATTGTTTTTGAGCATTATAAATAACCATATAACTCTTTCCCATACTAACATCAAACGCAATTACATGTTGCATATTTTGCCTCCTTATGTAGAATTGAAGTCCTCATCTTACTCTTATCGATTCCCATTTCTTATACACGATCTCAAGGATCCACATACTAAACTGATTCAAATAAGGTAAGTGAAGAAGATCTGTTTTGGGTACGGATTTAAAATCCCAATATCAAAGCGACCTATTCTTCACTTCTACTATAAAAAAATAGTAGTGTAAACCAATGCCTTGGTTTACACTACTAATCTTAGTATGTTTTGGGTGTTGTGTATGAGTATACCACTTCTACTCATCAAGTAGCATAGTAAAAAAATTGAAACCCGTCAGGGTTTATTTGATATGCCTACTTTTATAAAATCTATAAAAGATAATAAAAAACTATATGGAAAGACCGCATTTTGTATAAAAATATACCTTAAGTTGATGGATGTGTGGTGCTACCCCATAAAGAAAAGACACTCAATGAGTGCCTTCCTTCAGTTCTTTAGTTCACCAATTGTTTTTCTGTAGGGTTTCAACATGATTAATGAAAAAATATAGAGCAGATCTATAACAAAATAATAGCATTATGTTACCTGGTTTTCTCATGCAATTTTACATACAGGAGTCTCGCCACATACCTATCAACCTAGTGAAAATAAACACCATCGATTTTTACCTAAGTAAAGCAAGAAACCACAAGGCTGCAAAGCGATTCTTCAAGAAAGCTTTGCAGTCTTTTCATATTTCTGAGCCTCGTGTCGTGACAGTCGATAAGAATCCAGCTTATCCTATAGCAGTTGAAGAATTGAGAAAAGAAAAAAAGATGCCATTAGGCATCCAACTAAGGCAAGTGAAATATCTCAATAACATAGTAGAACAAGATCATCGGTTTATTAAAAAGCGAGTTCGTTCGATGTTAGGATTGAAATCCTTTCACACAGCTACATCCATTATTTCTGGAATAGAAGCTATGCATATGGTAAAAAAAGGGAAACTTGTTTTACTGGACAAGTCTGTCCAAAATCAAGTGAAGTTCATCCATCAACTATTTGGAAGTACTGCTTAAGACTAGATTCCACTAGGAAACTTTTCGCCTCTTTATATCTTTCCTAAGTATTTGCACCAGAACCAGAATTTTAATGAGGTTTATAATTCATCTCAGAATTTGTTATATATTCCAAATTTCGACATTCTTTTATGGGATATTAATATATAATTAATGAGGTTTTCGGATATTAAAAATCAAAATTTGATTTTCAATATCTAAAGCTATTTTTATTTTGTAAATTACAGTATTAGCAATAATACATTCTTCAATTTTTCATGCACCTTAGTTAATCACAGCATTAAAGAAATCAATTCAAATAGGAAAATTATTTCTATTGAAAAAAGATGAAAAAAGTCGACTAATAGTAGAAAGGATTTAAATAAGTGTAAATGTTGTTTTGAATGCCTAGATGTGTAATAAATTCCTAGTATAATATCTTGAGTTTTGTAGAAATGTTAATAGTTGTATTTTGCATGGAATCTAATAGGGGTGAATAGATTGGGAAATAAAAAGTTTATTAAAACTATTCCTTTATCAAAAGGACAAAGGGACTTTTTTTTGCAGTATTGTTTGTATCCAGATAAATCCTCATATAACGAACCATTTGCTTGGCATGTTTATTCAAAATTAGATGTTTCACTTGTAAAAAAAGCTTTTATTGAAATTATCAAACGTCATGAGATTTATCGATCTATTTTTGTTATGGAGAAGGATCCTGTACAGAAAGTTTATAGTGAGCTAAGTTTGGATTTTGAAGTTATTGATGTGGGGACCAGAGAATTGTCTTCTATTAAGAGAGATTTGCACAAAGAATCATATAAACCTTTTGTATTGGAAAATGAGTCACCTTTTAGAGTGAGATTGTTTCGCTATGCTGAAGATCATTATATTATGCTTCTAGTATGGCATCACATTGCTACTGACGGTTGGTCTATATCCTTAATATTAGATGAGTTTGGAACAATATATAAACACTTAAAAGAAGGAACTGATTACGACTTAAAACCCATATTGTTTCAATATTCAGATTTTGTTTCTTGGCAAGAAAATTTATTTTTAAGCGAAATTGGAGAAGAATCGAAGGGATTTTGGAAAAATAAACTTAAAGGTGAGATACCGGCATTAGAATTGCCGATTGATAAGAAGCGACCACCTGTTCCTTCATATGAGGGAGGATTAGTACCTTTTCAACTAAGTAGAGAGATTAGTGAGAATTTGCTTAAATTCTGTGATAAAAAAGGTTTTACTCTTAATACAGTCTTATTATCCCTTTACTTTGCTTTTTTACATCGTTATTCAGGACAAAATGAAGTCATAATAGGGACACCTAGATTTGGTAGACGAAACAAAGATTTTCGTAATACTTGTGGATATTTTGTTAATATGCTTCCTATTCGAATTCATTTCAAGGATGGTTATTCGTTTGAGGAACTTTTAAATATTCTTAATGATGAATTAAAGGAGTGTGTGAAACATCAAGACTATCCTTTTTCTATGATGTTGAAAGAATTAGAATCTAGTCGTGACGTTAGTTACTCACCTGTCTTTCAAACTGGATTTGCGTTGCAAAAAGCTAGTAAGCAAGATGCAGCAATTTTTTTGGGGAATTCTACAAATAAATTTGATTTACATGGACTAACATTGTCTCCTTGTAGCTTAGAAAAGAATACGGCCAAGTTTGATTTGACCTTATTTATGGAACAAGAAAGTGACAAAGCGATTTGTGGTAATTTCGAATATAATAAAGATATTTTTCATGAAGATACCATCTTGAGATTAATTCGTTATTTAGAACAATTTATTGGATTTGTTTTACATAATTACGAAGAAAGCATTTCTAAAGTTAACTTATTACCTGTGGATGAAGAAAAACAATTACTAAAGGAATGGAATGATACAAGAGTAGAATACCCGACAGAATCCGTTATTCAAGAACTGGTTGAACAACAGGTCGCACAAACACCAGAGGCAGTAGCTTTAGTATATAAGAATCAGCAACTTACTTATAGAGAATTAAATGAAAGAGCGAATCAATTGGCTCATTCCTTACTGAAAAAAGGTGTAGGACCTGAGACGATGGTTGGAATTTGTGTAGAACGATCTGTAGAAATGATTATTGGTCTACTTGGAATCTTGAAAGCAGGCGGTGCATATGTGCCACTGGACCCAACTTATCCAGAACAACGACTGAAGTACATCTTGGATAACGCGAATATTAAACTGATGGTAACGCAAAGAAATGTGAACGGATGGTTACCTGAGGGAATAGAGAGTATTTGTTTAGATGAAAATCAAGAAATGATTTCACAGGAGATTATTACTAATCCAATAATTGAAGTAACTCCAGAAAATTTAGCCTATGTAATTTATACATCGGGATCTACTGGAAACCCGAAGGGTGTGTTACTGGAACAAAAAGGACTATGTAATCTTGTTCATGCCATTATTGATCTAATGCAATTAAATTCAAACAGTAGAGTGATCCAATTTGCATCTTTATCATTTGATGCGGCAGTATTTGAAATATTTACAACTCTTGTGGCGGGTGGAACGTTGTGTGTAAGTAGCCAAGAAGATGTTATGCCTGGGGAGCCGTTAACAAGGTTTTTACAAAATAATAAGATTACACATGCTACTTTACCACCGACGGTGTTAAATGTCTTAGATGAATCCAAATTTGAACATCTCAAGGTAGTTGTCTCTGCTGGTTCAGTTTGTAGTGAAGAAATTGCGAAACGTTGGTCAAATAATCGTATATTTATCAATGCTTATGGACCAACAGAAGCAACAGTTTGTGCAACGGCAGGAATTTATGAAGGAAATAGTCAACCTCCTATTGGACGCCCGCTTTCTAATGTGGAAGTGTATGTATTGGATCAAAATCAGCAACCTGTGCCTATTGGTGTAGCCGGGGAACTATGCATTGGAGGAGTTGGATTAGCACGTGGTTATTTAAATCGTCCTGAATTGACAGAGACATCCTTTATTCCGCATCCATTCAATGGGAATTCTAATGCCAAGTTATATCGAACTGGTGATTCCGTTAAATATTTACCAGATGGAAATTTGGAGTATATTGGTCGAATTGATAACCAAGTTAAAATTAGAGGTTTCCGAATTGAATTAGGAGAAATTGAAACCGTATTAGGCCAACATCCTATGATTAAAGAGGTCGTTGTATTAGCTCAAGAAGATGAACATGGAGATAAACGATTAGTTGCTTATGTCGTAGGTGAAGGGAGTGTGCAAGACTGGAGAGAACACATAAAGGAAAAACTCCCTAATTATATGGTACCAGCCCATGTTGTCAAAATGGATGCTTTACCGCTGACGATTAATGGTAAATTTGACACGAAAGCTTTACCTAAATGGGACAGTGCGGTGCAGGCAAGTGTAGAGCATATCGGACCTCGCAATGAGACGGAGAAAAAATTGGTGACAATTTGGTCAAGTGTATTGGATATTAACCAATCAACAATTGGTGTACATGATAGTTTCTTTGAATTAGGCGGGCATTCTCTATTGGCGACTCAAGTTGTATCTCGTTTACGGGAAGTGTTTGAAATTAGTCTGCCATTACATGAATTATTCCAGTACTCTACTATTGAAGGTTTATCACGGCGGATAACGACACTATTACAAGAGAACAAAGACTATGATATTTCGCCATTACAACCAAAGGAACGAGGAGAACGAGTACCATTGTCTTATGCTCAGCAGCGTTTATGGTTCATGAATCAACTTGAACCAAATAGCTCGCTTTATAATATTCCAACTACGTGGTGCTTGAAAGGAAAATGGGCAATTGAAGCATTAGAAAAAGGGTATAATGCGTTGATACATAGACATGAAATGTTACGCACGGTGTTTCAAGAAATTAATGGTGAACCGCTGCAAGTTATTGAGGACTACACCACGAAATCGTTACAGGTAATTGATTTGCGTCATCTTCCGCAGGAAGAAAAAGAGCTCCAAATGAAGGATTTAACTCAAAGAGAAATAGAAAAACCATTTGATTTAAGCGAAGGACCATTAATTCGAACTCAGTTGATTATCATGGAAGAAGAGGAACTAGTACTTCTTTGTACGATGCATCATATTATTTCTGATGGATGGTCTATGGGAATTTTATTTGATGAATGGTTTGCTTTGTATCAAGCGTTTGCAGAAGAGAAAACAGCGCAACTCCAGCCTTTACCGCTTCAATATGCTGACTTTGCACAATGGCAACGAGATTGGCTAAAGGACGAAGTACTCTCACAACAACTAGAGTATTGGCAGAAAGAATTAAATGGAGAGCTTCCAGTATTAAAACTACCATTTGATTCTCCACGCCCAGCAGTACAAAGTTATAAGGGAGATACGTATCAAGTTATTTTACCAGTTGCATTACTGGAAAGAATTAAAGCATTTTCCCGCCAAGAAGGTGCTACATTATTTATGACTTTGTTAGCTGGATATCAAGGATTCCTTTCACGTTATACGGGACAAAAAGATATTTTAGTAGGAAGTCCTATTGCGAATAGAAATCATAAGGAAATTGAAGGACTTATTGGATTCTTTGTTAATACACTTGTATATCGTGCAAACCTTACTGATGATTTAACATTTAAAGAATTGGTAGCACAGGTGAAAGGAAAAGCATTAAAAGCTCAAGAATATCAAGATGTTCCTTTTGAAAAAGTAGTTGAAGTATTACAACCGGAACGAAACGCTAGTCATTCACCAATATTCCAAACGATGTTTACTTTACAAACTCATTCAAGAAAGCTACCAAAAATATTGGATCACAGTTTAGAACCAATTCCAAGTTATATGGCAGTAGCAAAGTTTGATTTAACAGTAGTGATGGAAGAAACTGAAGAAGGGTTACAAGTAGCCTTTGAGTATAATACAGACCTATTTAATGCTTCGACAATAAATAGAATGGCTAAACATTTTGAACCTTGGTTAAGTGAAGTGATGGATTCTCCTCAAAAATCTATTGGAAGTTTGAAACTGATGAGTAAAGGGGAAGAGAAGCAATTATTAAAAGAATGGAATGATACAAGGGTAGAGTATCCGACGGAATCTATTATTCAAGAACTGTTTGAACAACAGACAGCACGAACACCAGAAGCAGTAGCTTTAGTATATAAAAATCAACGACTTACTTATAAAGAGTTAAATGAAAGAGCGAATCAATTGGCTCATTCTCTACTGAAAAAAGGTGTAGGACCTGAGACGATGGTTGGAATTTGTATGGAACGGTCTGTAGAAATGATTGTTGGTCTACTTGGAATCTTAAAAGCAGGCGGTGCATATGTGCCATTGGACCCAACTTATCCAGAACAACGCCTGAAGTACATCTTGGATAACGCGAATATTAAACTGATGGTAACACAAAGAAATGTGAAAGGATGGATACCTGAGGGAATAGAAATTATTTGTTTAGATGAAAATCAAGAAATGATTTCACAGGAGAGTATGGCCAATCCAGTAGTTGAAGCGACTCCAGAGAATTTAGCCTATGTAATTTATACATCGGGATCTACTGGGAACCCGAAGGGTGTATTACTGGAACAAAAGGGATTATGTAATCTTGTTCATACCATTATTGATTTAATGCAATTAAATTCAAACAGTAGAGTGATTCAATTTGCATCTCTATCATTTGATGCGGCGGTATTTGAAATATTTACAACTCTTGTGGCGGGTGGAACATTGTGTGTTAGTAGCCAAGAAGATGTTATGCCTGGGGAACCATTAACGAAATTTTTACAAAATAATAAGATTACACACGCTACTTTACCACCGACAGTGTTAAATGCCTTAGATGAATCCAAATTTGAACATCTCAAGGTAGTTGTCTCTGCTGGTTCAGCTTGTAGTGAAGAGCTTGCGAAACGTTGGTCGAATAATCGTATATTTATCAATGCTTATGGACCAACAGAAGCAACAGTTTGTGCAACCGCAGGAATTTATGAGGGAAATGGTCAACCTCCTATTGGACGTCAGCTTTCTAATGTGGAAGTGTATGTATTGGATCAAAATCAGCAACCTGTGCCTATTGGTGTAGCCGGGGAACTATGCATTGGAGGAGTTGGATTAGCACGTGGCTATTTAAATCGTCCTGAATTGACAGAGGCATCCTTTATTCCTCACCCATTCAATGGAGATTCTAATGCCAAGTTATATCGAACTGGTGATTCCGTTAAATATTTACCAGATGGAAATTTGGAGTATATTGGTCGAATTGATAACCAAGTTAAAATTAGAGGTTTCCGAATTGAATTAGGAGAAATTGAAACCGTATTAGGCCAACATCCTATGATTAAAGAGGGCGTTGTAGTGGCTCAAGAAGATGAACATGGAGATAAACGATTAGTTGCTTATGTCGTAGGTGAAGGAAGTGTGCAAGAATGGAGAGAACATGTAAAAGAGCAACTTCCAAATTATATGGTACCAGCCCATTTTGTAAAAATGGATGCTTTACCACTGACGATTAATGGTAAATTTGATACGAAAGCTTTAGCTAAATGGGATAGTGTAGTCCAGGCAAGTGTAGAGCATATCGGCCCTCGCAATAAGACGGAGAAAAAATTGATGACAATTTGGTCAAGTGTATTGGGTATTGACCAATCAACAATTGGTGTACATGATAATTTCTTTGAATTGGGTGGGCATTCAATGAAAATTATGGAGACATTAGTGAAAACATTATCCGAAGGCTGGAATGTAACAGTTAAGGATTATTATGAATTACAAACAATAAGTAAAATAGCGGAAAAAATCGATAATGGAACTAGCGTATATTCACAATCGAATAAATCGCAGATACAATTTTTAAAGCCACCAAAGAAAAGAGTAGCAACAGGAAAATTTCACCAAAGATTTGACCAAAGTAGTGCTGTGTTGTTAACAGGTGTTACAGGATATTTAGGTATACATTTATTAGAACAATTACTTGATACTACAAAGTGTAAAGTGTACTGTTTAGTCCGTGGAAGAGATGAAGAAGAAGCTCAAGTACGTTTGTTGAAAAATTTATGGTTTTATTTTAAAGACAAATTTACTAAGTATGAGGCATTAATAAATGAGCGGATTTTTATTGTAAATGGAGATTTAGCTGAGAAGAGATTGGGTCTAAATGAAGATATATATGTAACCCTTCATAAAAATATTAAGACTGTAATTCATGCAGCCGCTCTAACAAAACACTTTGGAGATTACACTGATTTTGAGAGAGCAAATATTAAGTCATTAAAAGAGATACTAACATTTGTAGGCGATGATAAGAAGCTACATTATATATCTACAATGAGTGTGTCTGGCCAGTTTGCACTAGGAGAAGAGGAAAAAGTATTCCAGGAAAATGATTTTTATATTGAACAAAATTATGAGGATAATGTTTACGTGAAAAGTAAATTTTTAGCGGAACATGAGGTGTTCAAAGCGATATCCAAAGGGGCCAATGCAGCCATCTATCGAGTAGGTAATCTTACTAATAGATATTGTGATGGCCAGCACCAAATTAATATTATAGACAATGCATTTATGGGCCGTCTTAAATTTGTGTTACAATACTGCGTTGTATCAAATAATTTATTATCAAGTAAAGTGGAATTCACACCTGTTGACTACTGCAGTAATGCAATTATTAGATTAGTTACTTCAAATATAGATATCGATAATGCTCATGATTATATTTTCCATATGTATAATCATCAGAAGCTTGAACTTAAAGATATGGTGGAAATGTTTAAACAAATAGGGCATTCTGTTGAAGTTCTTGGCGATTCTGAGTACCAACAACTCATGTTAAAAATATCTCAAGATGAAAATAGGCAAGAAGATATTCAAAGGCTCATGGTATCAGGAGAAAAAATGGATGAGCGATATAAAGTAGTGGGATTAGATTCGATCAGGACACAAAAGAAATTAGAAAATATTGATTTTCAATGGCCGAAAATTAATATTGAATATTTACAAAAGGTTATAGAATATATAATTTCATCCGGTTTTTTATCACGAGATGAACTCGGAATATTGGGTTCTAGTGCAAAAAGATAATGAAGAGTAAAAAGAATGATTCATTCCTAACGGAATGACTGCTTATGCGGTAAGGCCAAAGAGAATATTAATCAGTTGTATCTGCTTTTGGACAGACTTTTCCCCATGGAAAGTGTGTCCTTTTCTAATCATATGCATAGCTTCTATTCCAGCAAGTGTTTTGGTTGCTGTGTGAAAAGATTGAAATCCTAGCATATACCGGACTCGTTTTTTGATAAATCGATGGTCTTGTTCGACAATGTTGTTTAGATATTTCATCTGTCGAAACTTGATTCCTGCTGGTAAGTCTCCTGCTTTTTGTGATTGTTTCACAGCTTTTGGATAGGCTGGGTTTTTATCAACTGTGAGGACACGAGGTTTTGAGGTATGACAAGAAGCTAAAGCCTTTTTGAAGAAACGTTTAGCTGATTTTGCTTTTCTATTTTTACTTAAATAAAAATCAACGGTGTTTCCCCCGGAATCCACAGCACGATACAAGTACATCCATTTTCCTTTCACTTTGATATATGTTTCATCGACGCGCCAGAAATTATTTGTTTTCTTCAAATGACGACGAACGCGCTTATCTAGATCCGACCCATATCGATGAATCCAACGCATAATCGTTGTATGAGAAATGGATAAACCACGTTCCTCCATCATTTCCACCAAATCTCGATAACTTAAACTGTACCGGAGGTACCATCTAACTGCTAATAGAATAATCTCCGGCTCATAATGCTTCCATTTAAAATCCACTGGCTTTTTCATCGTCGTACACGTCCTTTATTTATGAATATTTTCAGTGTACACAATGACAGTATTTTTTGCACCAGAACCGTAATTAAAGTCTATTCTTCCTTGTAAGAGTTCCTCCTGACATTCTAGCGAAAAGGTAGTATACTAATAGTTTGTAAGATAAGGAATTTGAGTGGAGGATACAATGTAAGTAAGATAAAAGTAGAAATCACAATTATTGGAGAATACTCTACGTTTGATGGATTAGTCAGCGAAGCAGAGAAGCTCCCTAAAACAAACAGGGAACATTACAGAAAAGTATTGAATTTGCTTAAGAAAGAAGCGGAGGGCGAGAAGTTTTACTTCCTTTCCACAGGAGCATTCAAAGGTACAACCTTCGGATACCTATTCTTTACAGATACAAAGGTTATCCTGGTTGAAGTGAAGCCCCCATTCGGTAAGTTAAAGACTCATGTATATGAGTATAAGAACTACGACGAAGTGGACTACGACATGACGAAGGCTCTTGGTATTACCAACAATATGATTTACCTTAACAAATCAGGATTATTTGGTAGCAAAAAGGATAGGGTAACACACATCTCTTCACCAAAATTCATGGAAATATATGAATTTGTGAAAATGCACATTAAGTAATATTGTGTAAAAAAGACAGTCTATTCCCTCGATAATGGGGGCTTTCCTTAAATAGATTCAGCAGCGCCTGCTATTCTGAAACAGGCCACAAAAATTTGAAGCTTGAGGCTTATTTACAACATTACGATTATATTGACTAAGAAACCAATAATAGCTTATCAAAATTATAAACAAGCAAGCGTTCGGATTCGATGAATATTTCCTCAAATGCATATTAAACCCATTGATATTATATGCATTAAACCCTATAATAAATATAGTGCAAATATGCACCTTTTGAAAAAGAGTGAAAGTTAAAAAAAGGGACCCCATGTGGGTTCCTTTTTTAATACATATAACCAAATTTAACTCTAGTCCAACAATGGAAAATTATTGTTAATTTTATAAAGAAGGGGAGGTACATAAATTAGTATTTTTCTCTTATATCTCAAAACCTAAGAATACTCTTTATTATGAGATACGAACAAAGTTTAACTCAAAATAAATACTAGAAGAGAATTTAATCTCACAATATTAAGTCTTATTTAAATGATTATCCAACAAACATACTAGAAAAGTCTACATTATAATGTTATTTACAAACATAATTTAAAAAGGAACAGTTTCCTCTTTTTTGTATCAATAACATAATATAACTACTTATTTTGAGACACGGAATTCCACTCACTTTATAACTACCGATAAGATTTCTTATGTAAACTAATTAAAAGTAAGTATTTGAAAACACCTTTATATCAGTGGTTTTCCAATGACAGAAAGTATCCCCTTACACGACCATGTGTATTTGTTTGTAAATATACAGAATTATTTTTGAGACAAACTGCCTAATTCGACAAGTAGCCACTTACTTGTGTTCATATACATTCCACTACAAAAATTAGCTTGTGCGTATTTCTACAAAGAAAAAGCATTCTATTTTATTGAACATTTTTACTGTGATACACAATACAATGGGAATACAATGAGGAATATGATTATATTAATAAAGTTCAGTTTTAATTTTTTATAACTAGAATCCAGGTACCTCATTTTATGTAATTTATTTTTCTATTAAATGACACTAATACAGAAAGACCTTGGAAACATGCTAGGTATCGATGTCAAAAAAACAAATGAAGAATTAATTATTTCATGACAATTAGCTAAGATTCAAAATCCATTAAGTGAAATTATTGAGGTTACCATAGCTACTACGTATGCTGGTGTTGAAGAACCAGATGTACTCCGCATTAGAACAGCATACGGTACAACAGATCGTGTGGTAATGTAGCTTTGGAATAAAGGTTGATAAATAATACCCAACAAGCCATCATTTTACGATAAATAAAAAGAATCTATTTTGAATAAAAATTGATCAAAATAGATTCTCATATTTTAGCATTAGGATTTATTTTTATAAAATAGATTGATCATTTTCTGCCTTTTTAAAAACAAATTCTAATTCTTTAAAATCAACCTCTTATTAAGCCTTAGAAATATCTACAAATCCTTCTCCGAACACATCACGAACATCGTGTATGGCGATGAAAGCATTCGGATCAGTAGATTGAACAATCCGTTTTAGCTTTATTACTTCTTGCTTATTAATAACAATATAAAGAATGTCCTTTGGGGTTTTAGTGTAATAGCCATGACCTGAGTATACGGTAACTCCTCTGTCCATTGATGTAGTCACCTGTTTGGCAATTTCATTCGGTTTATCAGAAATAATCGTAATGGCCTTTTTGGGATTCAAACCTTCGATTACAAATTCCATCACTTTAGTTCCTACATATAGCATAATAATTGTCAGCATCAGCTTTTCTGCACCAATGATGAAATAAGATGAAAAAGCAACTATTAAATCGAAGAACAATAGACCATAGCTAATGCTCCAGCCTAAGTACTTATGTGTCATCCTTGCTAAGATGGTAGTACCTGCTGTTGTTCCACCAACCCGAATAATTAGACCAATCCCGCACCCTATAAATACTCCTCCAAAAATGGCATTTACCAGCATTTCATTCGAAGCAATATTCCAACCTTCTGTCAAATGAAGAAATAACGAGTTGGTAACTACAGCAATGATTGTATAAATTGTTGTTAACCTATTTAAAAATTTATAGCCAACTATTAACAAAATCGCATTTAGAATTAAGTTAACTAAGCCTGGTGACCACTCAAATAAATAGTAGGTAATAATCGTGATACCCGTTACTCCTCCTTCACCAAGCTCGTTCGGGATAACAAACAAATTCACACCTAACGCGAAAAGAAATGCACCAATAATAATAAAAATAATGTCTGTAGTTCTGTTTTTCATACAATACCTCACTTCTTATATAAATATTTATTTAGGCATAAACTCTCATCATTATATCGTGGAACATTTAAATCGAACAGTGGTCTGTTTTTATTTTAATATAGGATTTTCATCCAACTTTATTCTAAAACCACATGTAATTAAAACAGTAAAACAAAATTATTTATTATGTACTGCAGATAAAGTTTCGATTTTACATGCAATTCACGCTTGAAAATGAATATGAACACTGAATCGCACAAACTTCGAATAAAAAACAAATATGCGAGGCCATAGATTGTCCTAATTGTAGAGTAAATAAAAAAGTACCCATCTAATTGTCATACACATGATAATTAGATGGGTACTGCATGATACGTTATTTATTTTGTTCTTACTTTACATACATTCGGTTTATACATTTGTGTTTGGAATAAATCGCAAATAACGACTTTTATTCGCCTTATTAAGACCAGATCCATACATCATCATTATTTTCAATGTTGTTCTTTGCTTCATGAACTTTTTCGATATGATCCGTTGTGTTCCAGTTAATAGAAATTCCGCCCCAACCTACATACTTCATATCAATTTTTACTTTCTCACCCGTATTAAATACTTGTCCCTTTGTTAAGTACACATCAATAATAGCTTTCTTCCCATTTACCGATGGATACTGAACAACGACATATTTAGTAGAACCTTCTACCTCATCCTCCATCGTTGCTACTTTTGATACTTCCCCAATCACATAATCAGGTGAGCCATCTTCTTTCATGTGCATACCTAACTTATTTGAAGTATTTTCAACTGCAGTTGCAACCATATATTCTGTAAAATTACGCATCATAGATCCAGTAGCTTTTACTTCATCTCCTCCTTTCACATTTGATAGTGAATCAATATAAACACTAACAGGTTCCTCATATTGCCTAGATTTTACGACAATCACTCCATTATCCACTTCTACTACTCGTCCTTCTAACGTCGAGAAATTCGATTCAATAGAAGCAGCACTCGCTTTTGTTGCTTCTAATCCTGGTAAATTCGTTCCTGATAATGCTGCGATACCTAAAGCTCCAGCTAAAATTATTTTTTTCATACCCATTATGTAACATCTCCATTCATGATGATTTTAGTTGTTTGATTGGATATAATCAACCTGTAACCATTACAGTTACAAGTTATGAAAATAGCAACTATATTTCTCATGCAATCCTGCATATTGCGTATTGAATATACTTAGATTTATACAAATTACTTCTAGATATTTCGCTATTTATCCCGAAACAAACCATCTTATATACTTATCTCAATTCTCGTTCTTAACAAAAATAGTATAGGATTTTTTCTCAGAATAACTCGAAAAAAAGGGTTCTGGTGCAAAAATAAATTATAAAAAAAGTAGGACCTGAATTTCCTACTAAATTACAGATTATGATGCGATACCAAACAATTTATCAATGAAATCTTTTTGATTTTGGGCAGACTTTCCCCCTTGATGAAGTTGCTTCTTTTTCATCATATGCATCGCTTCTATGCCACTCAGTATGTAAGCGGCTGTGCGAAATAATTTGAATCCTAAGATCGAACGCACTCGCTTTTTAATAAATCGATGATCTTGTTCCACGATGTTATTGAGATATTTCACTCGCCTTATTTGGATGTCTACAGGCATCTTTTTTTCATTCTTCAACCCTTCAATTGCTACAGGATAGGCGGGATTCTTATCGATGGTTATCACACGAGGCTGTGAAACATGAAAAGACTGCAAAGCTTTCTTGAAGAAACGCTTTGCAGCCTTGTGATTTCTTGTTTTGCTTAGATAGAAATCAATGGTGTTTCCTTCTGAATCAACTGTACGATATAAATACATCCACTTTCCTTTGACCTTAATATACGTCTCGTCTACTCGCCAAGAATCATTCGTTTTCTTAAGATGACGACGAACTCTCTTATCTAACTCAGGACCATATTGGTGAACCCAACGCATAATCGTTGTATGAGCAATGGATAAGCCCCGTTCCTCCATCATTTCGACTAAATCACGAAAACTGAGGTTGTACCGTAGGTACCATCTTACCGTTAATAAGATAACATCAGGCTGACAATGTTTCCACTTGAATACATGTTCCTTTGCCATACCGGTCACACCTTTTCTAGAGTAATAGGATCAGTATGTCCAGGTGTTAGAGATTACTTACACGTATATTAAAGTTTTTGCACCAGAACCATAATAATTACCAGAAGCAGTTAAAAGGTGAGAAATTGGAATGTTTAATCCACTTGAAAAGGAACCTTTAACTACATATTCTTCCCACATCGAACTATTATGAAATACTTGTACTGCCAATCCAGTAGTCTTAGTTTGTGGTTCTACCTGTACACTTTGAGGTAGGTAAAATGATGTGCCACTATCAATCCACTGATAGTTACTAAATGACATTTTCCCAAAATTATAAACGTTCATAGCAAGTGGAGTAACATCTGTTTCCTTTTGAATATTACCATCAAACTTAGAACTCCTTAGAGGAGTTTTAGCCATGTCTTGATTAAATTTTTCTAATTTCTCTTTAGAATATGTTTTAACCAAATTCCTATCTTTATCGTAAACTTCTACAGATACATCATCAATTTCTGCATTATCGACATTTGCTGTAGATGCAGATACAGAAGAAGGAAAAGCTTCACCATGTGCAACAGTTGAAGGTAAGATTATTCCTGCTGCTAATGCAAATAACCCAGCTTTAGCTAAATATTTTCTTTTCATAACATCATCCCCCTATTGTCTTTAATTTGTAGAACAATGTCATCATATCTTACAAATATTGTATGTGTAAATATGTTTTCAGAATATTTCTTTACCTTTGGATTATGGGAGCATTTTTATGAATTGCAAGAGAATAATAGGGATAAGGGGTACAGGGAAAATTTTTAAAATTATGGGGGCAAAAATATATTTGTTGAAATACAATAAAAAAAGTGTAAACCGATAATAAAGTTGTTTAATTTTGTTATAAAAATATAAGAGCCTTGCTACAATCTAGTGTGTAGTAAGGCTCTTTAAAGTTGTTTAATTTCTATACATTTAAAAGGTATTTGTACTTAAAAATCATTAATAAAGTTGTTTAATTCTTATTGAACTAAAGCACCTGTTTGTTTAAGTGAATAAATTCACATTTATAATTCCTCTCAAATATAATATCAGTTTATATATTCACAATTCTTCTCTAACAGGTTCTTCACTAAATCTCTTAGATAAATTGTAATTTGTTAATCGATGTGCTTGTGTAACCACTGCTCAAATACTTTCAACTGTTCTTCAGTATGAAAGTAATGTTCACCTGCTTCCATGACTTCTAATTCACAACTGTGTTTTTTTGTAAAATAGTTAATAGTTTCAAATTCGCACAGTTCATCCTTGGCTCCATACATAATATATGTATCTGTATTCCATGTATTAATAGGATGTTCTTTTACATAGCATAAATAATCCCAATATAACTTTTGACCAATAGGTGTTTCTATAGTCATTTCTTTTTGCAAAAGCTCTGGTGTTACATTAAACCATTTCATCATATTTTCGATAATTCGTTCCATATTAAATACCGGTGATAAAAATAATGCCTTTTTTAGCACATCGTTTTGATAAGCTAAAAGGCTAAAATAAGCTCCCATACTACATGCAAACACGCTTACTTCTTTCCAATGTTCTTTTGCGTAATTCATAATTATAGATAATTCACTAACACAAAACTGTACTTTACAAGGAGTATTATCATTTTTTCTTTCTCCATGCTCAGGTAAATCAAAGCTTAATACTTGATAACCTTTTTGATTGGCTTCTTCAGCTAATATTTGAATCACTGCATCTTCTTTATTTGACATATTTCCATGTACTGCAATAAAAATTTTTTCACTCTTTTCTCCCCATAAAACTGCGGGAATATTACTAATTTTAAAATTGTCTTTAAGCATATTTCCTCCATAGAATAAGACGTATGGGATTTGCAAAAAATCACATACATTTTATATTCTTCTACTTAGTTTAAATAAATCAAACTATTCATAACTTACCACAAATTAATTATAATATCTCTCTATATCTGTATAACATAGTCCACTTTATATTTTAAACCTTTCTTTTGTCCACCTCTTCAGAAGCTTACAAGTTCTCTTATTTTGATTCCTTATTGAGCTAACCTGCACCGTTAGTGGAAGAAGGATTTTTAAACAACTATATTATTTTTTAAATGCCTTTATTGTAAATTCAACAACTTTATTATCTCTGCACAACTTCCTCTAGCACCTCTCGGTGTATTTGAGAACATCCAATTTTTTCTCTCGATCACAAATGGTTTAATAGAACGTTCACTTCTGTTGTTATCGATTTCTAAACGACCGTCTAATAAAAAAGCTTCAACAGAGTAGAAACATGATTCCTCCCCCAAAAAAACTAGCGACTATAAGCCACTAGTTCAGATTGTCTTGAAGTTATTTTTCTTTCTTCTTTTTAAATGCCAAAACATAAAATAATATTGGGATTAAAAAATATGCCAATAACTGTCCCTTTCCATAAGGACCGCCCTTAATATCTCCTCCTGCTAGCTGCATAATAGATGATATTGTAAACAAAATTGCTACAACTAATGCCCATTTACGTTGAATTAATTTATTATTCATTTTTCTTCACTTGCTTTCATAAAATATTTTTTTCATACAATACCCATTATGGTAGTAATACCTATATTAATTAGGGTTTATTTCGTATGCGAATTTTTAGATAATCTACACTGACCCCCTATAAAAAGCAAAAAAACTCCCCTAAAAATTTCCTAATGCAGTCTTAGCTTGATAGTGATGTGGTTGTACCCCCAAGTATATTGTATTTCAATCCAATTACTATTTTACCATATTTAACTATATTGTTGTTAAGAAAGGTGAATGATTCGTACCACCAACATTTTAACGAAAATATACGCTAAGACAGTTTTAGGAAGCGGAAACTGAATTTTTTATACGCTAAAGATATGCAGGATTTCATGCAGGTTGCGAGAACGATTTGAACTGCCAAATGCTGTTGTGACAGGAATGTATGAAATACGGCGTATAGAGAAGGGAACGGAAAGCTGGAAAACTTTTGGTATGAATGGTTTTCTGGGATTTGGTTACTGCTGATAATGTTGCGTTATGTTAACCTAACATGTATGTTTATTCAATGTGGTTTTTTTCTTATTTAGATCTTGTCTTTTGGTTTTTCCCTTTACCATTGATACTTACCAATTATTTTTCTTTTGCCAATACCGTTTTAATGACAATAATATTATTTAATTTTTCGTTGCCTCATTATACCTATCACAATTGGAATAACCGTTCCGATAATTATTATCGGTAAAAATAATTTACCAAAACCGCTACTCCAATTTAAAGCTATTGAAATCGTCTCAAATTGGATAAAAGCAAAAATAGCTAAACAAACATTTTTTAATTGATTAATCAGTTTTCGGCTATTTAAATAAAACTGATTAGCATTCAATTCATTAAATCTTTGCGGATAGTTATGAACTTCTGGAAACTTTTCTAAAGTCTGCATTAAAAGAAGTATGAATACTCCTATTCCTGGTAGAATCAAAAGTTCCCACTTTGACCCCCAGCGATCTACAACCCCAGCTGCGTTATAATGTCCCGGTACTTCCTCGGGTAATCTTCCCCAAATGATAATCAAAAAAATTATTGATCCTAAAAAAAATGAATATCCAATGATATCCCAAATCCATTCACTTTTTGTTTTTTGGATTTTTATTTTTGGTCGTTCCCATGATTTTTCCATGTTTTTATTCCCCCTTCTACTATATTTTTTATTTCTTTATCTCTACGCAGCTCTTTTTAAACTATATTTTATCATTTTTACCTGTTTTTGGTCCGTTCGGCTTGGCGAAAACTAAAAAACAGCCGAATTTCTCCATGCAATGGCCAGGTGGTATTTTTCTCCATTGCATGGAGAAAAACTAGCTACCGATAACGGAAATTATGTGAACTATTATTGAATTGAGCTTAAGAATGATACGATATAAATCTAAAATTCAATAGAGGTGCATTTTAATTAATGAAAAATGACTACAAAGTAACAACGATCATTGATTTAACCGGAGTAACAAACAATAGAGATTTACACTTGCTATTTAAAGAAAAACTTGTGTTTCCTGATTTTTACGGGGAAAACTGGGATGCGTTTTGAGATGCTATTACGGGTCTAATTGAAATGCCAAGTGAATTGGTGTTTCAAGGATGGTCTAACTTCAACAAAAACTTACCTTCGGATGCAGCAATGTTAAAAGAAATTCTCGATGAATATAACAAAGAAGTAGCTTCTCAAAAATGCGAAATATATTTCCGATAATCTTGATTAAGTGAATGAAAAGTCTCTTCAGATCTTCTTCTGAAGGGACTTTTCTAGGTTTCTAGATACATTGAATACCAATAAGTGAGATTATGTGAACTAAGGATTATTAGAATATAAATTTAATAAAAAAATATATTTATTGGATATTTTTGTTATAATTATAATATTAAGAATTTTAGATAAGGAGATGTTTAGTAATGGATGAATTATGGGTATTTGTGATAATGGGAATAGTTTATGTTTTAATTATGATTCCAATACAATACATGTACATATCTGGTTTAAAAGAAAAACAAAAGAAAATGAAAGTTTCACAACATGAATTGTATGAGAAGATGTCATTTGAAGAAGAACAATTACATTATAATGTCCAAGGTAACCTGTTTAATTTACCATCTTTTTTAATAGCTAGTTTTATTTATAAAGTAAAACATCAATGATATATTTTGTTAGTTTATGTTCTAATCTTTTTATTTATAAGTTTTTGAATGTATACTTTCGTTATGTATTTTGATGATATCAGGGGTTTTGGTGTGAAGTCAATGATTAAGGGGATTTGAAAGTAAACTAATATACAAAAGTTTACATTCATATTTATAATAAATAAAAAGCACTTTTTAATGTTTTAAAAGTGCTTTTTATTTGATATTAATTATGTAGTTTTATAATTTTTATTTTTAAGATCGAATAGATTTATTATAAATACTAAGGAAAATCCAATTGCACAAAAAGCTTTTAACCAATCAAATTTATGATCCGTGGTAAGTACGGAAATAAATTCAATAGCATTAGTAATAAATAATATTCCGAATATCCATATGTTAAATTTGACCATTTTTAGACTTTGCATAATGTTCCTCTCAATCTATAATAATATATATTATTATATTAAATTTAAACGTTTTTAGGAACGGAATTTATATCTATTCAAAATTTTTAATCAGGTTGTATTACTTTGCTTATGATGGTATTTGCAAGTAAACTACTTGCATTCTTTTCTATATAATTTAATAGAATAAATAGCTCCAACAAAGAATACCAAGGCTTGAGTTAATATAAAGAATTGACGGAAATACATGTCTTTACTAACTAAAGAAATAAATAGGGAATTCATTAGAATTTGAGTAACAAACATACTATAAGTAATCTTTAAATAAATAGTATTTGTTCTTTCATCTGGTTTACCAATTTTTTTGTAGATAATAAAAAGTACAATTGCTGAACCCAACATCAAAATACATGTAAAACCTACAAAGATATTGAAATTATCTGTGCTTTCTAACATCCAATTGTTTAATTGATCAAGCATTATTATCTTCCTTTCCTACATAAGAGAATATTTCGTTTATATCAACCTCAAAATAATTTGCTATTCTATATGCTAACACCAGTGAAGGAGAATAATTATTCTTTTCCATAACAAATATCGTTTGCTTAGAAACTCCAACAGCATCAGCTAAATCTTTTTGTGACATTCTTCTTAACACTCTATGTTCATACACTTTATTCGTTATAGAGTCCCCATATTTTTCCTTCATAGTTAACACCTTCCTTTCTTAACACCTATATTAAACCTATTTTATAAAAAAGTAAAGTTTAATTATACAAAAGATAAATTTTTTTATATATATTAAAAGAAATTCTATATATTTTTTTGAATTTCAATCTTATAAAAGAGAAGGAACTCTATGAGGGAAATCTCAAAATCACAAGTATTAAAACTAGTAGAAAAGCGGTGTAAAAGCAGTATAAGCGTTATACCCACCGCCCATCCGCATTATGACCGCTTTTTGCTGATTTAAAATAAAGATTGATAATTTGTAAAAAAAGTTTGATAAAAAGATCTATTTTGCAGAGTATCTCTTTCTTCAACAATCGGGCCATTTAATTGAATAAGACTACATAAAAAGTCACTTTCCCTTACGTAAGGAAAGTGACTTTTTAGATTGATTTTTTCCCTTGTTATCAAGCTATTTACTTTAAGTTCCTTTGACCAATTTTGAAAATGTTGTTGACTATTCAGTTGAACTGCATTATGTTATTATTAAGTTGAACTATACAGTCGAACTGAAATGAGGGTGAGGATATGAAACATAAATTATTACCATTGTCTGAAACCATGCATTATATTTTAATAGCTCTGCGTGAGCCACTCCATGGCTATGCCGTAATGCAGAAGATAGAAAAGATAAGTAACAGTACTGTTATTTTAGCAGCTGGTACATTATACGGTGCGATTGAAAACTTGAATAAGCATGGTTGGATTGAACCTGTTGGAGAGTCAGGTCGGAGAAAAGTATATATGATAACTGCAGAAGGAAGCACCATTTTGAAAATGGAACAAAATAGGCTATTGCATATTTTATCCCTGTACGAAGGAAGTGAATCCAATGAAGAAATTTAAGATATTTTTTGATATTGAAAAAGAAGAGCAATGGCTGAACGAGCAATTACAAAAAGGCTATCGTTGTACAAATATTAGTGGATTAGGAATATACACTTTCGAAAAAACTGACAAGAGATATGTTATACGACTTGATTATCAAGATTATTTACCTAAGAAAAAGTTGGTTGAATACAAAGGGATATATGAGGATTTCGGTTGGAACTATATAAAGGGGCCCTTGCTTAGTGGACTACGGTATTGGCAAAAAGAAGATGATGATCAAAATGAAATCTTCTCGGATCGCCAATCAAAGGGTAATCATTATAAAAAATTAATGGATTATTCATTTTGGTCGGTTATACTGTGTTTAGCTTATTCTTATATGTTTTACAAGGATTCAGGATTATATCATGAAGGTCTTTGGAGTATGAAAGGTTCATTATTTTGGAAGGCATTTTTATTTGAAACACCATTTGTCCTTTTGAAGTTGTCTTCCACACTTCTGTTTGTTTTTTTGGGTATCAATTTCTATAAAGCTTATCGAAAGTATTCAATGTTAAAAGAAAAATAAACGTTTTTCAAATTTTCCAGAATCGGGCGCTTTTCCGAAGTAACGATAAAAGCCCAATTTCTCAGCATTAAAACTGAGAAATTGGGCTTTTTTATATTTACATATAGTGCAAAATAGCGCTTAAAATAGGTGCAAAATAACTTCTAAAGTGACAATCAGCACATTGACCTACATCAAAACTTATGGTCAAAAGTAAACGTAGAAAAGGTGAGATTTTGGTTAAATATGGATATGCTAGGGTGAGCACTTTGAACCAGGATTTGGAATCTCAAATTCAAATGTTAGAAAAAGAAGGTTGCGAGAAAATTTACTCTGAAAAATTTACAGGTACAAAATTTGATAGGCCAAAATTTCAAGAACTACTTTCTGTACTAGAAAATGGCGACACACTTGTAGTAACAAAATTAGATCGGTTTGCACGTTCGGCTGAAAATGCAATTCAAACGATTAAAATGTTATTTGAAAAAGGAATTAAGGTACATGTCATTAATATGGGAGTAGTGGAAGATACGCCAACTGGTCGATTGATGTTTAATATCATGAGTGCATTCGCTGAATTTGAAAGAGATATGATTGTAGAACGTACACAAGAAGGAAAAGCGATTGCCAAGTTGAATCCTAATTTTAAAGAGGGACGACCGAAGAAATATAATAAAGAACAAATAGAACATGCTCTTGGTTTGTTAAAAACAGAATCTTATAGGAAAGTGGAAAGAATGACGGGAATTAGTGTAAGTACCTTGCAACGAGAAAAAAGAAATCGTTTAAAAACTGAGTGAATAAAAAAATGTAGGCGATTTTTATGAATGCACAATTTAAAGAACTGAGGGGAATATTTGATTTGTTATTTGGAAAGAATGCTTTTCAACGATTTCATAATTTTTTTCAGAATAAAGGAATTCAAAATATTGATTTTCATTCGATTGAACCAAAACATATTCCCTTGTTTTTCAATTTGTATTTGTACATTACAGAGCGCAGTAATATAAACAGACTGCAAAGCCTTCTGAAAGAAATACTTTGCAGTCTAATAATTTCTTACTTTATTTCATACTTTCTAACTTCCGATTTATTTATCTGTGACACTAGCATATTATACTTAACAGCTTTTTGTATCAAGAGTTACAAACCTTAATCGCTAACCTTAATCCCACTTAACGACCATCTATCAGCTGTTTTAGCTTCCCCCTCTAACTTGTAATGCCCATCGTTATCAAAGTTGGCTTTGCGATAGTAATCGTCTCCTACCGGAAGATAAGCAGTTTCGTTTTGATAAATCGAACCATCCTTTTTACCATAGTAACTGAAATATCCAAACCCTTTGGTGCCGAAAGATCCCCAAACGTGGAACCAGCCTATCTTAGCTTCTCCAGAATCCTGGAAGTAATACCATTTACCACCAATTTCTTTCCATCCCGTTTGCATGACGCCTTTATCGTCATAATAGTATGTCTTACCATCAACTTTATCAAGCCCAGTTAGCTTAGCTTCTCCGTCATGATTAAAATAGTATCTTTTTCCTTTAATTTCTTCATGACCATCGAAAGTATAGTGTATGCCACCATCGAAATGATATTTTTTACCATCGATTTCCTTCCAACCAGAATAGTAAGGCTCTTCTTCTAAGCTGTAATAAACCAGTGCAGGCTGCTCTTTTCCATCCAAGTTCAATCCAGGTAAAAAGATTTTAGAGACCCCTTTTTTTCTAATAGAACCATCTTTTTCAAACACTAACTTTTTCTCATTAAAAGTAATACGCTTCTGACTACTTAGCGCTTCTCCATTCAGCTTAGAAGCCTTCTCAAGTACGCCTTTATCAGAAAAGTGAAGAATAATATCTTCATCTTCTAGACGTAGTTCCTTTTTAGTGGCATTGTAATTTTGGAAATAATAAATTTTACCATCGATTTCTCGTAGACCTTCTTTAACAAAGGCTCCAGAAGCATCAGCATAGTATAGAGAATTTCCATGTTCCTGAAATGCTGATCGTTGCAGAATACCAGAATCGTTGAAGTAATATTCCTTACCCTCAATCAATGAAGAAGAACCAGTTCCACGAGCCATGTCGCAGTAATTTGGATTAAAATAATATGTATTCCCCTCAATTTCCTGCCAACCTTTCAACAAGAATCCATCGGAACCTGCATAATACTGATTGTCATCTTTTTCTACCCAACTGTTCTTTATCACATTTCCAGAAGAATCTTTTGCAGTCTTTTTCGTAGGATCCTTTTCATCGGCTACTATCTGTATTCCGTCATATTTCTGTTTCTCATTTTCTTTACCCGGATACCACTCTCTTAGCCAATTATGAATTTCATTGTTGTTTTTTTCAGGGAAACGAATGTTAGAACTCGGCTCCTTATTAGTAGTGAATTTTTTAGCGTCGTTAGTAAGTGTCAAACGTGCTCCATTCTTGTTTATCAAATTGAATTGAAATTTGTTGCTAGCAGAATTTTCGATTTGGACAAGTTCTAATACTTCGTCATCACCAATCCAATCTGAATATTGAAGTGATTGCCCTTCTTTCCCTGAAAGATACTGCGAACCTTTTTTTACAACTACTTTATTGCTTCCTTTTTTAATCGGGATCATTTGATAAGTTGTATCGCCATCACCTAATGAAACATGTGCTAATGAAATATGTGTTTCTAGAGTCAGTTTCGTGTTTGCTAATAGATTCACTGATCGATCATGAAAGTCTGCAAGAGCTTTAGAATCGCTTGTAAGATAATTCCAAATAACATCTTTGGATACAGGATTTGAAGTCAATGTTGCTATTTGCTTTTGTTCTTCTGTTAAATAAGAGAAACGGTCTACCCCTAAACCTTTAAAGCCATCAAGGGAATTTGCTCCAAATCTTTTCTTATAAAATTCGTCAACAAGAACTTTATTTTGACCAGATGTTTTTTCTACATATATAGTGATAGATTGGTTAAGCGCAACTCCGGTTTTCCCTTCGTCTAATTGCGCTTGTGTAATGTAAAGAAGATTGTGTTCTGAAGCAGATTCTGCATAAGGATTTAGATCTACAATTGTACCCGCTTCTGTAATCTTCAGCTGCTTCCCTGATTTTAATTGGTGAATCTCACTTTTTCCGTTTGGATAAAGTACTTTAACCGGTCTAGTAAAATTCAAATCATCTTTCGTATGATGCATAGAAATATTAAATTCTCCAGATTTAAAACCAGGAGCTCTATAAGATACATTTTCAGCATAAGGACCAGTGTAATCTGTTAAGTCAGGATCTCCCACCTCTATCCCAAGTGCTTCATAAATGTCTTTCACTAGACCTAATGTAGTAATCCCCACATCTAGCACAGTAGCTATACTTGCACTAGCCTTATTTTCTGCAACAGGAGCCATAGAAAAAAGAATACCTAATGCTGCTGTCGCAGGGATTACCTTCTTTCCAATTCCAGTTGTTTTAAATGTCTTTTTCATTCTGTTCTCCTCTTCTTGTGAAGTTTTTCACTTTAAAATTGATATTTAGAAATTCATCTTACTTTCAATATCTTTCAAATGTCTTTCATAATGATTACAAAAGACTTTCATTTATTTTAATTTGTAATAAGGTGACCCCTATTATGAATGTTCATTTTAAAGAACTGAAGAAAAAGGAATAGGTGAGTTAGAAGAAACCGAGTATGTTATTAAATAAAACCATATTTCATATATATATTCAAAAAATAAGATACCCTCAGGTGCATTTTAAGGCATTTAATTATAATTTTGTGTATTAAGCCCTTTTAAAATTGCAAATTTCGTTCAACTAAAAAGTCGATTATCCTTTAGCGTACGAAACTCGCGAAATGTTGGTGCTACTCCTACAAGGTCTCGCCAACAAAACGCGAATTTCATACGCTAAGAAGCTAGAACTATTTAATTAGATATTTGTCATATGTTCTGTATGCTTAATTTTAACCTACATAGGGGTACAGCCGCATGCCCATCAACTTAAGAAATCAAGTCGCTCCCAAAACAAAAAATCTCACTTCTTATCTGAAAAAAGATAAGAAATGAGATTTTTTTGGATACTACCAATAATGAGTCGTGATGTCAATCTCACATGTATATATTGTTGATCATTCTTTCTTTAAGTAACAAGATAAGATGTTCAAAAAGTTATATTAAATCTGTTACAGTAATTTATAGAATACACAATTTTAGAAATGAGGAAAAACAATGAACAGAATTGAATTTATAAGAAAAGAGGAGAAAAAATATCACGACTATTGTTATGGTAATTATAAACTGTTTGAAGAAGGTTCGTGGCTACATAAACCTGTAAAAACGGTAATAGATCTAATTCCATTGTTTGAAGGAAAAGACGATCTTAGTGTGCTTGATTTAGGTTCTGGAGTCGGTAGAAATAGTATCCCTTTGGCTCAAGCTATAAAAAAAAGTGGTGGTAAAGTTGTGTGTATTGATTTATTAAACTCTGCTTTGCAAAAATTAAATCAATACAGTGAGGAATATGAAGTTAAAGAAGTAATCCAAACTGAAAAAGCTGATATAGGAAACTATGATATTAAACCTAATAACTTTGATTTCATTGTTGCGGTTTCAAGTTTAGAACATGTCCAATCAGAAAAGGTATTTGAAAAAGTTGTTCAACGAATGGCAGACGGAACAAAGTACAATGGAATAAATTGTATCATTGTAAATTCTGAAGTTAAAGAAATTGATATGGATACCAATAAGAAATTGGATGCACTAATGGAGATAAACATTCCAACAGAAGAAATGCTGAATAAATTGAGAAAAGTATATGATGGTTGGGAAGTATTAAGCATCATAGTAAAACCGCTCGAATATAAAATTATGCGAAATGAACAGTCTGTTTTATTAAAAACAAATGCAATCACATATGCTGTGAGAAAAAATAATCTACAAGGAGCCACCATACACTCCTATCAATCTAAGATGAATTTATACCCATAATTCATGGAAAACGTTATTCTTTTTGTAGAAATATACAGTGGTCTGACCCCATTGGTGTTTTTTCTTTGTCTCACCAAATGGGGTCAGACCAAACTGATACTTACGATTTAGAGAGGTGTTTTTTATCGTCTCATTCTCAGGGTTCACTCCATCAAAGAGGTGCACAAGATACGGTGTTTCCTTTTTTAGAACAGTTACCTTTGAATGCCCAGTCAGCCTTCTTGTTATTACTTGTGCTTTTGAAATATCCATAGTCAAAAACATAAACACCATATGTTATATCACCATACAATACGTTATAGTATGTATCATACCCATGAAGCTGATGAGTATAGCCTCCTTCTCGAACAGATCGATTGTAGACTATTACATTTTTTTTGCCCTGCCCAACGATATTGTATGCATGATTGAGTGTTGCTTTAACAAAATCCTCTCTGCTTTTGTCTTTGTTTTTATCCTTATTTTTGTCCTCTCCTTTGCTAGAAGCTATCATATCACTTGTTTTAACAATGGGTTTAATTGTACTCGAATTATTAGATACATTTTCACTTGCGAAAGCTTCAGCAGTACCTCCTGTGAATAGAAGCAATAGTCCTAGTCCTGGAACAATTAACTTGCGAACGATCTTTTTCATGTGTTCTCATCCTCTCTTTTCTCATTAACATTTTTTCTACCGAATTATCTATTAAACTCAGTTTATAAGCAAATATTACCATTTTAAAAGCGGGTGTTTTGTCATAATTTGTAATGTCGAAATAAATTGTTTCTTATTGTCATTTGTTCACGGACCTTCACCATTAGCATGAAATAGAGGTCACCATACATGCTTATCCGCTCAATAATATTCACTCCACCCAAGTATAAAAAAACGTTATTCTTTCTAAAGAAGCTAGATAATTAGAAAGGATGATGTTTTTATGAATCTTTCGATTCAAGGTGAACTACAATTATTTGCTGAAGAATTACACCAATATCTTACTCCTTCATTTTTAGAAAGACTTGCTAGAGAACTAGATTTTGTACAACGAAAGCGTAAGTTTTCGGGCCACGATTTAGCCACTATTTGTGTTTGGATTAGTCAACGGATAGCGAGTGATTCTTTAGTTAGACTGTGCAGTCAACTTCATGCAGCTACAGGAACTCTTATTAGTCCGGAAGGACTCAATAAACGTTTCAATAAAAAAGCTGTTTGCTTATTAAAACATATTTTCTCTGTATTATTAAAAAATAAAATTTGTGAAACATCAGTAATTCCAAGCTCTTCAATTGCTTATTTTCAACGAATTCGTATTTTAGATGCAACGATTTTCCAAGTGCCAAAACATTTAGCTAGTGTATATCCTGGATCAGGTGGTTGTGCACAAACAGCGGGTATAAAAATTCAGTTAGAATATGATTTACATAGTGGCCAGTTTTTAAATTTTCGAGTTGAACCAGGGAAAAATAATGATAAGACTTTTGGAACAGAGTGTTTAGCGACATTACGTCCTGGAGATCTCTGTATTCGGGACTTAGGCTATTATTCACTGGATGATTTAGATCACATGGATCAACGTGGTGTGTATTATATATCACGGCTCAAATTAAACAATATGGTATATATTAAAAATCAATTTCCTGAGTACTTTCGAAATGGGACAGTAAAAAAACAGTCTCAGTACATTAAAGTTGATTTAGAACACATTATGAATACTTTAAAACCGGGGCAAGTCTATGAAATAAAAGATGCTTATATTGGAAAAGATACAAAACTTTTCACTCGGGTGATTCTATATCGTTTAACTGAAAAACAACTTCGTGAACGTATGAAAAAACAAGTGTATACGGAAAGTAAAAAGGGGATTACGTATTCAGAAAAAAGCAAACGATTAGCTGGCATGAACATATATGTTACCAATACACCTTGGGAGATTGTTCCGATGGAACAAATACATGATTTTTACTCTCTCCGCTGGCAAATAGAAATCATCTTTAAAACTTGGAAATCTCTATTTCAAATTCATCATTGGAAAAATATCAAACAAGAGCGATTAGAATGTCATGTTTATGGAAAACTTATTTCCATTTTTCTATGCTCTTCTACTATGTTTAAGATGAGACAATTAATTTTACAAAAGAAACAAAAAGAATTAAGTGAATATAAAGCAATTGGAATGATTAAAGATCATTTACACATCTTGTATCAAGCCATACAACAAAACACCCAAGAGATGACAAAGGTTCTTATCCGTCTGTTCCATCTCCTACAGAAGAATGGACGGAAATCTCATCGATATGAGAAGAAAACTGTCTTTGATATCTTGGGTGTTGTCTATGAGTATAATGGATTAAAAAAACAAAAGAAAGCTGCATAATTTTTGAAATTTGGCCGCTTGAGGTTTATTTAGTATGCTCATTTTTAAGGATACAAAGTATTTTAAGAGTTTTTTCGTTCATATGAACGAAAGTTCGCTCTGCTTCCGTTCTTAAGTTGATGGGCATGGGGTACAGCCGAGATACGTGTAAAAATAGGTCATAGGCTTACTTTTATTTCCAACTCGATTTAAAATCGGGTTTTTTATCTATGATTTTTTTATAAAAATCCTTCGTATGTCTAATCTTTCATTTTTAAACTTATTATCATACACCCTAATCACACAATTGAAACAAAGTGTTTTCAGTAACTAACCAATGGATGATTAGGGTTAACCCATAATGGACAAAAATAAAATCTTTATTGTAAATGGGGTCCCGCCACATCGCTATCAAGCTAAGCTCATACAACGTCAATCATAGTAGGGGTTGCTTCTTTTTTCTAAAGACCACGTGTAGGGAATTTAAAGATTTGCATGCGAAATAAGCCCTAATGGGTTTCATTTTTTTGAATTAAGCCGTTTGATTATCAGACATGGTACAATTGTAAACGACACCTAATATATCAAAGACTGTTTTCTTCTCATATCGATGAGATTTTCTCCCGTTTTGCTGTAAGAGGTTGAACAGGCGAATTAGAATCTTTGATAGCTCTTGGGTGTCTTTCTGTATAGCTTGGAAAAGAAGAAGAAAGTAATCTTTAATCATATATATGGCCTTATATTCACTCAGTTCTCGTTTCTTTTTCATAAGAAGTAATTGACGCATTTGAAACATGGTAGAAGAACAGAGTAGAATGGCAATCAATTGCCCATACAAATGGCATTCCAATCGTTCTCGTTTTATCTTTTTACAATGATGAATATGAAAGAATGATTTCCACGTTTTAAATAAAATCTGTCGGGTAAAGAACTGGCGCGGTATCAGTTATGACCCGTTTCCAACCCCTCCCCATAAGAACTGCTCGTGAGGTTTTCCCTCAAGCAGCTCACCCCATAAACTTCATCAAAAGGGTTATGAGACCTATCAAATCGCAGACACTTTCATCGGTATCCCTCTGCGCTTTTAAGGGAATGGACTTTCCAGTCCCAGTAGAGCCCCAGTACACCATAGAGATATTCATTACTCCATCTCTGCCATCCGATACTACGCTTTCGTCGCCGTTTCCTTCTTGTCAGCAGTGTACGGATTTTCATCTCCGTATAGTCACGCACTTCGCTAAATGCTCCGCTGGAGTTTCCAACTCGAAAGTAGTTCACCCATCCTGTTAGTACGGCATTGATTTGTTTTACTAAGTCTTGTGCTGGTTTGGCTCCTCCGTTTTGAATGAGTTCGCGGATCCTTGCTTTCACTGCCGTACGGGCTTTCTTCTTTGGGGTCATGCATATGAAGTGTCGGGTCTTATTTCGGTTCAGTACTCGCCTGAAATCAAATCCCAGAAAGGCAAAAGACTCTTCCTGTAAGACATCGACCATCCGAGTTTTCTCAAGATTCAGTTCAACTCCCAAAGGCTCCAATTGTTCCTGCAGTCGTCGCAGTGCCAGTTCAGCCCACCCCCGTTTACTGGAGTGCCCACTTACGGTGATAACCATATCATCGGCAAATCGGTGATAGTTCACAGCTTCATAGTTGCCTTCCGTCGTTTTACGCCGAATGGTATCAAATGTCCAATCTACCTCATTCAAGTAGATGTTTGCCGCTAGTGGCGAGAACGGTCCCCCTTGCGGGACTCCAATCTTTCCTGCGGCTTTTACCACCTGTTTTACTAGGCGCATAACTTGGTGGTCTTGGACACGATTTGCGATTTTCCTCAGTAGGATGTTATGCCGAATTGTATCAAAGTAACGTGACAAATCAACATCAATGACTGTGGTCATACGACGCAGTACACTGCGTCGCACTTCTGCCAGCGCTTGATGCGGGGAGCGTTTTGGTCGGAATCCGTAGGAATTTGGGCAGAAATCAGCCTCAAAGATAGCTTCCAATATGAGTTTTAGCGCTCCTTGGACCACACGGTCCCGTATACATGGGATTTGCAGTGTCCGCATTTTGCCGTTTGCTTTTGGGATTTCTACTTTACGATTAGCTTGTGGTTGATATGTTCCAGCCTGCAGTTCTGCTTGGATGTTCTTTAAAAACGGTATAACTCCCTCTATTTCTATATCAGCGAAACTTTGACCGTCGATACCTGGGGCACCGCCGTTTTTCCTCGCATGCTGATATGCTTCATGGAGGGTTGTTAGTTTGGTAATGTGGGAAAATAGTCCCCAAAACCGATGCGTAGGTTCAGACTTCGCCTTTTGATAGATTCGTCGCCTTAGTTCCTGCAAAGTAATAGGTGTTTTTGTCATGGCACCCTTGCCTCCTTTGGTCGTACGAAATATTTACAGGTTCGGACCCTTCCCTCCCCGCGCGTTTTGCTGCACGCAGATCTCTGGTACTACGATCCGTTCCGCCACCCTGACACCTACCGTTCTCACTTCCCGATCGCGGTTATAGAGACGGTCTCCTCGATGAGGTTTCTTCATCGGGTGTCGAGGGCTTCTCCAGTTTCCACATTATCTTTCTCTCCATGTCGCCGCTGATACCCCGCCGGTGAGAACTGCCGTTCCAGACTCGTTTCGGTCAGTTCTTGCTGCTTTCGCACGTTATCGACCGTCTCAGCCACCGGAATTGCGTGTAACGAGGCTACGTCTACGTTCACTGTACGTTACAACCTGGAGATTTGCCCACATGCCTTTTGCATGTGATGTCAGAGGGCTTCGCCATGTCGCTTTCACTTCATGGTGCCTCTCAGGCTACGGGAGTGGAGTCTATTCTCCCGATTGGACTTTCACCAACTAGATAATGTGTCCTTATCTGGACACGCCGATTTGCCAACGTAGAGAATACCAATCATGTACTTGTCCCATTGGGACAATATCTGTAGGAGTATTTGTCATATATACATTGATACGGCTAAGTCGTTTACTACGAGCGGAATACTTTATTCCTTTCTTTTTTTCTCTTACAGTTTGATCTTGTAATCGTTTTTGTTGTTGTTCTTTTGTTAGCCGATGAACAATCACACGAGTTGGGATTTTATCATTCATTCCTACATAAGCGTTGGATATTTCACATGTTTGTCCTGGTTGAAGAGAGTTCATTAAAACCTCCATATCTATCTGGATATACTCTGTACCTTTCTTGATTCTGCCATCTTGAAAATAATCAGGGTTAGGATTTTTTTGATAAATACGTGTATTCGATTTGATACGTGAGATATAGTAAGCCTTTTTATCTTGTATATGTTGAAGATCTTTTAAATGAAAATAGCCTAAATCTCGGATACATAAATCATTCGCTGTTACAGTTGGGACACACAGGGAACCGTAGGTTCGATCATGTTGTTTACCTGGACCTGTATGAATATGAAGGAATTGTCCACTTAATAAATCATACTCAAGCTGAATCTTCACTCCCGCTGTATGGCTGCATCCTCCTGCACCCGGATAAACGAATGAAAAGGGATCTGGGATTTGAAATGCAGTTGAATCTAAAATACGGATACGCTTGAAAACAGAAGTATATGGAGAAGAAATGAGCATAGATGAGGCCAATTTTTGGTTTAGTAGTTCAGCTAGTATGTGTTGTAAGAATTGGACAGCCGCTTTATTAAATCGTTGATTCAGTCCCTCAGGACTGATGAGTACTTCTGTTGATACTTCTAAACAGCTAGATAACTGAGTTAAAGAAGTCGCAGCGACATTTTGACTCATCCATACACATAAAGCGACTAAATCCATCGCTTGATACTTACTAGTTCGTTGTACAAAACCAACATCTCTAGCAAGATCTCGTAAGATATTTGGAGATAAACAGCTTTGAATCTCTTGAGCAAATAGTTGTAATTCATCGGATACAGAAATAGACATACAAAAACGCCATCCTTTCCTATGATTCTACAGAAAGAATAGCGTATTTTTTCATTTTAGGGGAGATTTTGTTCTATTAGCTTGATAGCGATTTGGTGTTACCCCTTATAGGATAATAGAAGTTTGCATTTCCAATTTTTTCACACTCTATTAACAAGGCAGTTATAGCATCCTGGTTTAGCGTTAAGAATGTGAATATATTCTACTTCTTTATTATCAAAAATTTCATCTATATTTTCTCTTAAATTTACACCTTCTGTAACCCTTGCTTCTACAATCATTGAGTCAGCATTGTAGCCGCGTACAGATAGATACCTATGATGTAACATATGCGGAATTTCATTTACATCTAGCTTAGCGGTAGTTGCTCCCTTTCGTATAAATATAGGACCACTTGCTTTATAAGGCGAATTAACACTATGATATTGGTAATTCAGTAAGATTACCTCTTCTCCTACCTCTGCATCCTTCAAACTTATCCTGCAAGGATATCCAGGATTTTTATTTGCTATTATTTTGACTGCCCCGATACTTTTTAATACTTCTTCATTCATTAGAAATAGGTTATTAAACTCCTTCTCTTGTAACGCAACGATTTGAAAGTTATTTCTCATATTCTATCCCTCCTTAATTAGTTGTTATAAAGCATTTCACTAATGATGCTACCACTAAAGTTCATAAAACTTGTTCAATAATCCTGCCCGTTTGTTGAAGATTGAATTTTCATAATCTTTATATTAAGTTTAACATAAAATTCCACAGGAACCTCTAAAAAAAATCATCCTTTTTAAAATAGGATGATTGTCCAGCTTATTTAAAGTATAGAATATCGTTTAAAGTAAATTGTTTATCGGTTAAACCTAGTTTCTGAGTTGGCGTTGACCTTGTCTGTTTAGATACTTTAGTAGCCAAACAGAAGTTGTAGTACGTTCTAAATATATATTTTTTTGTTTCGGGGAATAATGTATTTCTTAACTTGATGGCGATGGGGTAGCACCAACAAAACGCGAATTTCGTACGTTAAGGTACAATCGAGCTTGATTCCTAAAAACACAAGTCGTGGAACAAGCAATTCTATCGTATCAAAGAAGATAATTAGGAGTTCCTTATCTTGTTTTATTAAAGTGTTCGTTTGATAAAATATATAAAAGGCAAACCATTTTACTGGTCTGCCTTTTGAAGTATCATTTAAGCTTTCTCGTTTTCCCAATCTTTTCTAAGTAACCCCATAATATGAATGTCATGGTAACTACCGAATCTAAATAATTCTTCTTTTAAAGTCCCTTCTACGGAAAATCCGCATTTTTCATAAGAAGCGATAGCTCTTTTGTTGTAACTAAACACTTGGAGCTTGACTTTATTTACATTCATATAATTGAAAATAAAGTCAACCAGTATTTGCATTGAATCAGTTCCATAACCTTTCCCTTGATATTCAGGACCTATTGAAACGCCAACGTGACAAGTACCATTTTTCCAGTTCACTAAGTAAACAGCTATTGTCCCAATAAAGATTTTTTCATCTTTAAGTTCAATACCAAACATGTAATCTTCTTTATCAGAACTTATTTCATTAAGAAATTTTTCATGGTCACTCTCAGTAGGAGGAAATGGTATTCCATCATTCATTAATAACCGGCTCTCCATTACATCTTCAATGTTATAGTAGTTTCCGTAATCCTCTTTTGTTATTTTTCGTAGAGTGACTTTATTACCTATTAAAAATCTTTTACTATATTGCTTAATCAAATTAATATCCCCCAATTAATACGCAGGGGTATGCAGTAAGGGTTATTTTACTGTACCCTTGCGACGTTTTTTTGTTCCTTTAGTTTTTTTAAAACATCTACTGCAATGCTCGTTAACATAGGCTTATCTCCCTTTTCTCTAGATAATAAAAGTATATATTACATTATAAGAATTTTCAATTATTTCATCGAGGCTAATGAAAGAAGTAAACATTCAAGGGGTAGCTAAAAAAATCGTTCCAAAAACGATGGTTTTTGATAACTATAAAACAAACAAAATTCGAGCCCTATAAATCGCTTAACTACGCTATCAAAACTATTATCAAAATCAAATTAACTTTAACCACCCTTTGTGATAAAATTATCATGTAAAGGGTAGGTGATTTTATGAATTCATACATTTATGGTTATGCAAGGGTAAGTACCCAACAACAAGATTTGATTCGTCAACTAGACATGCTTCAAAATTATAACTGTACTGAAATTTTAACTGAAAAAATAACAGGTACGAAAAGTGATCGTCCAGAGCTTACTCGATTAAAAGATAAAATTAGACCAGGTGATACATTAGTTGTTGAAAGCTTTTCTAGATTAGGAAGAAGTACCAAAGATTTAATTGAACTTGTTGATTTTTTTGAGAATAAGGGAGTTAAGCTAATTAGTATTAAAGAACAGTTTGATACTAATACACCTCAAGGGAAATTGATGTTAACTGTATTTCAAGCATTCAGCCAGTTTGAAAGAGACTTAATTGCTCAACGTACTCACGAAGGGCTTGAAAGTGCAAGAGCAAGGGGAAGAGTAGGTGGACGCCCTCGCGTTAAGGATAGTTTCATTCAGAGAGCATTGAAGTTATATGATTCTAAAGAATATAGCATCCAAGAAATTGTAAACATGACAGGTATTAGTCAAGCTACACTCTATCGATATTTACGAAAAAATAAGCAAACCGAAAAAGGCGAACAAACTAAAGAACAAACAGCCACTATTCGTATGTTGTTACGTGTAGAAAATAATAATAAATTTGTACGAGGAAAGGGGAAAGTTCGAAAGAATATCGAATCCTTCCTTATATCACAATATAATATGGAACAACGTTCAGGAGAATATATATTCTATGTTCCTTACAACACAATTTCAGATTTAGAAAAAAAGGTAGATAGCATAATTCGTGAAATTGATTTTGAAGCGGATTTACAAAACTGTTTTACAGAGTTAGATGTGTACTGTGATGAATTGGAGCTACAATGGTAAAAGTAGTATTTGCTTATATAAAGAATTACATTATAAAATAATAAGAAGAACAGAAAGACAGGGAGAGGAAACCCATGTCCACAAAATTAGTAAATTTACGGATTGATTTCGCTTTTAAACAGTTATTCGGAACGAAGGGAAACGAAGAAATTTTAACTGGATTTCTAAACGCTATCCTAGAAGAATCTTTAGATGCACCTATTGCATCTCTACAACTCGAAGATCCACATCTTCATAAATCTTATGAAGATGACAAGTTATCCATATTAGACTTATTAGCAACATTAGACAACGGAACGCAAGTGAATATAGAGATACAACTTCGCAATACACATGATATGGTGAAGCGATCTTTATATTACTGGAGTGAACTCTATACATCCCAAATGCAAGAGGGGATGTATAGAGTTCACTTCGGAAAACAATTACCATTAACTTATTAGATTTTATATTATTCTCCCAGGATGATTCATTTCATACCATAGGACAATTATGGAATAGCAAAAAACAGCAGATACTAAGTGATGATATTGAAATCCATTTTGTTGAAATTCCAAAATTGGTCAAACAATGGCATGAAGAAAAAGTAAATCCATGGGAAAATGTATTTGTTCGCTGGATGTTATTGCTACCAGCACATGAAGATGAACATTTAACTCAAACATTGGAGGAGATTGCGATGAATCAAGATCCAATTTTACAAAAAGCAATGAATAAATGGGAAAATATGAGCCATGACTCCTCATTCCGAACAGCTTATGAAGCTCGTGAAAAGTTACTTTTAGATGAACAAGCCAAGTTGGCACACGCTCGTGAAGAAGGATTAGAGGAAGGGATTCAAACAGGAAGAAAAGAAGGAATTGAAGAAGGAAAAATCCAATTAATCCGTGGTATGCATAAGAATGGTATGCCGTTAGAAGATATTGCAAAATTCACAAGTCTTACTACGGAAGAAATACGAAAATTATTATTATAATTACATGGTATTACAAAAGCTTTGCGGGAAATCTCGCAAAGCTTTTTATATATAATCATCTTGTTTGATATCCTTGTGAAATTTACGATACAGTCCACGTTTCTTTAGCTCTTTTCCTAACATGGTTGAATCGCAACATAACTGTAATGATATCTTCCAGTAGTTTAATCTTTGTTCTCTGCGTAGAACCACAGCTTGCTCACATAAATTATCCCATCTCTTCCGAGCATTTTCTTTTATTTGTTCTCTACTAAATCCTTTCCATAAGTCACGTTTTTTCATTTTCCTAATTAAAGTAGTTTCATTGTACCCCAGTTGCTTGGTTCTGGTGCAAAAACTATATGGCTCATGTAACGAATCTTCGAAACTTGGACATACTGATACTAGTACTTTAAAAAAGGACGTGATTAGTATGGAAAAGCAAAACTTATTCAAGTGGAAACACTATCAGCCTGAACTAATCTTATTAACAGTAAGATGGTACCTGCGGTACAATTTAAGCTTTCGTAACTTGGTGGAAATGATGGAAGAACGAGGAGTATCAATCGCTCACACAACCATTATGCGTTGGGTTCATCAATATGGGCCTCAATTAGAAGAGAAAGTACGATATCATCTTAAATCAACAAATGACTCATGGAGAGTTGGTGAAACCTATATCAAAGTAAAAGGGCAATGGATGTATTTATATCGTGCTGTAGATTCCGAAGGGAACACCATTGATTTTTATCTTAGTAAATCAAGAGATAAACAAGCAGCCAAGCGCTTTTTTAAGAAATCCTTGGCTTTTTCGTATGTTTCTAAACTTCGCGTGATAACAGTAGATAAGAACCCCGCTTATCCTGTAGCAATTCGAGCGTTGAAAGAAGAAAAGCATATGCCTGAAGGCATAGAGCTAAGGCAAGTTAGATATCTCAATAACATAGTGGAACAAGATCATCGTTTTATTAAAAAACGTGTTCATTCTATGTTAGGGTTCAAGTCTTTTGGCACAGCTACATCCATTCTTGCAGGAGTGGAGGCTATGCATATGATTAAAAAAGAACAGATTGATTTACGGGATCAGTCTGTCCAAAACCAGAAAGAATTCATCCATCGATTGTTTGGGCTTACAGCATAAAATAGAATTCCCCTAGAAATATATGAGCTATAGTCTATTTTATTTTATCTTTGCACCAGAACCAAAATTTTTATTTAGGGGGTATATTAAAACCTTAGCTTGATAGCGATGTGGGGCGGGACCCCTTATAAGTGATATTCAAATGACTAAACGGAGTAAATATCTCAGAATTTTTCTGTTTATTTTACCAAGTAAAGTAATATTTTATCTGAATATTCTTTACGTTATTGAATTTAAATGGGTTATAATGCAAATTAAGAGTTGAGTTACCCAATAAGTCTGTAAAAATGGAGGTTATATTGATGATTTCAAAAAACGAACTAAATTTTAGTCTCTTGGCAGAAACACAATTAGCTTCTCCAATGTTTAAACAGAAAGCATACGATATTTACAAAGAACTACGTGCCTTTCAACCTGTTTATCCTTTATCTCTATGCGAACAAGGACAAGGGTGGCTTATTACGAGATATGAAGATGCTATGGCTTTATTAAAAGATGCAAGATTAATGAAAAATTTTGAGAATGTATTTAGTAAAAAAGAGGACGTTAAAGTTCCTTTTTCGCTAGAAAATAGGGAGCTTTTAAGAAATCATATGTTAAACTCAGATCCCCCCGACCATCACCGTCTACGGTCACTTGTTCAAAAAGCATTTACTCCTCAGATGATTTTGCAACTTGAATGTCGAATTCAACATATCGCTGATGCTCTATTAAATAAAGTTGAACACACTCATTCAATAAATCTTGTAAACGATTATGCCTTTCCCTTACCCATTATGGTAATTAGTGAAATGTTAGGAATTCCTCTTGAAGATCAGCATAAATTTAGAATTTGGTCACAGGCGATCATTGATACTCCACTTCGACTAGAAGATGTGCAAAAAAATAATCAAAAATTAGAAGAATTCACTGAATATATACAGTATTTAGTTTATAAAAAAAGAAAAAATCCTACAGACGATTTAATCAGTGCACTAATACAAGCGGAAAGTGAAGGAATAAAATTAAATGCATCAGAGTTATACTCGACAATTACGTTGCTTATTGTTGCTGGACATGAAACAACTGTAAACCTAATTGCCAATATGACACTAGCATTGTTAGAGCATCCAGTTCAATTACAAAAGCTTCTTCAAAACCCTGATTTAATCGATTCAGCTATTGAAGAAGCGTTACGATTTTACAGCCCTGTTGAATTAACTACTATACGTTGGACAGCAGAACCGTTTACAATGCATGGCCAAGATATTCAATCAAAAGATAGGATTATTATTTCACTAGCATCTTCTAACCGTGATGAAAAAATTTTTTCAAACGCTGATGTTTTTGATGTTACAAGAAAAAATAATCGTCATATTGCATTTGGTTATGGTAGTCACTTTTGTCTTGGAGCATCACTTGCTCGTTTAGAATCAAAAATCGCAATTTCTACATTATTACGCCGTATGCCAAATTTACAGATTCAAGGTGAAAGAGAGCAAGTGAAATGGAAAGAAAGCTATCTAATGAGGTCATTAGAAGAATTACCTTTACAACTTTAATTAGTGTAATTGTTAATAAATGGTAAGTTAAAAAGCCGCTCTCCATAGTTTAGGAGAGAACGGCTTTTTTGTGAGCGGTACCCGGTTTTATCAATTAAAAGATTTGTAATCCCAAAAGAAAAATAATTTCGTTTTGGGGCTGTTATAAAATAATTAAGTTGATGGACGTGTATGGTGAGGCCTAAAAAAAGAGGTAACAATAATCCTTTTCCTTTTTTCATCCCAATCTCCTTTCCAGTGATTCCTTGTTATATATTTGAGTCGTATCTGAGCGTAGATTATAAAAAACATAATACAAGTGCAATCAATCTAACTTCTATTTTCAGATTGGATTAGGTATTCTCCAAAGCAAACAAAAAACCTTCACCTAATTTTTACAGATGCGACAAATCAATGTACAGACCAATACCGTACTCCTTAATTTGTATTGAAACTGTTATCAATTTCATTTCATTTTAGAGGGATATT
This sequence comes from Bacillus sp. FSL K6-6038, assembly GCF_038050455.1. Classification (NCBI taxonomy): domain Bacteria; kingdom Bacillati; phylum Bacillota; class Bacilli; order Caryophanales; family Bacillaceae; genus Bacillus; species Bacillus sp. FSL K6-6038. The sequence continues at coordinate 91,781 of NZ_JBBOUH010000002.1, read as the reverse complement.
TCCAATCACGATTTCCTTTAGAAACAGTCGAAGAGGTTTCACTTTGTTTAGTTAGGCTTTGTTTCTCTATGTTTTCCAGAGATTTTTGCATCTGTTCCATTTGTTCTTTTACTTCTTTTATTTCAAACTTCATTTCCATAAGTAACCGTAAAATAGCATCTCCTTTATTCATTGCAACATACTCCCTTCATTTTTCTCTTATTACTTTTTTATTAACTGAATTTGAAAAATATCTGATTCCTTTATACCTAGAACTCTCATTTCATCTTTAAAAGTTCGCCAGGACGCAACTTTAATGGATTTTGTACTTTTATCCCTTAATGTGTACACTCTTATGTACTGTATTTCCTGTTTCTCATTTCTTTCCACGTTGTCTTCCTCCGTTATTTTTGATTGATGTAATCATAATATCTTTTTAACGAAAGTTTAGATTTAAAGCCTACTTGTTTTATAATTTCTTCCTCTGAAACATGATGCTCAATAAGTCGTAAAATGAACGTGTTCCGTAAGTGTTGCGCTGAAATCCCTTTACGTAAATTTGCTCGAGCAACTTCAAGTCGAATCATCTTTTGAACAGCAATCTCTGTTAGGGCTTTTGGCGCATCATTTTCATATGACCAATGATAAGTTTTCCGAGTAAAATCAAAGGCTACGAACAATGGATCATTGCTATGGTATCTTGGACGAACAGGTTCAGGAATGGTTTTGTAATAGTTAAATAAGCGCTTTTTATCGTCTTCAGTTAAAAAAATCGTTCTTTCTATACCCACTATTCCTGGTACTGAGATCGTATTGTTTTCAAAATGGATGTACTTCATCTGTAAACCGACAAGTTCTTGTAAGGATAATCCATTATGAATGAGCAAATGCACAATTGAAATGTTACGATCCATAAGTAATGGACGAACAGAACGCTGTTTTTCTGTTAATCCTTCTAATGAACTTAAAATGGACTTTAAAGTTTTCTCTTCCTCCTTTGTAATAAAATCTTCATCACGTAACGCACGGTTCGGTTGAATACTAAGTTGCATGCCCTCTAACGGATTTGGCAGTTTTAAATACTGATACAGTCTATTTAAGACAATATAAACACGATGCATTGTTTTGTCAGAGTACTGTCGTTTCTTCTTTAAATCGTAAAAATACGCTTCATAATCCTTTTTACCAAGTGTCGTCCATATATTGCATGTAGGGAGTTTTGTAGATTTTTGCAACCATTGACCAAAATCTTCAATATCATAAACATACCGTTTAATTGTGGAAGGTTTTCTTCCTTTATCTAGTAAGAAAGAAGCAAAATGCTGTACTGTGTCTTGGAATTCCTTTGTTGGCATACCCTTATCATCCTAATTTTTTCTTTTAGTATATCAGATATTATATAGCTCATATAAAAAAGACCTGTTTGCAATATCAGGCCTTTTTATCTAACGATTCCATTTTTTTTCGGTTTGCTACCGATAATGACGGGTTATGTTAACTGAACATGTATACAATATGCATTGTTCCTTCTTCAACTAAAGGGCAGGTTAGTTGAAGAAGGAATTCCTCTAAATTTGGAAGAATTAATATTCAAAAATATGTTAAGGAGCTTGTGAATTATATGGAATCCATTAGCAAAAGCGAAGTGAAGCTACGAGATATCACAGAGGAAGATCTTCCTATCTTTTTCGAACAACAACTAGATTCAACGGCGAACTATATGGCTGCCTTTACAGCTAAAGACCCCACTGATAAGGACGCATTTTTTGACCATTGGAAAAAAAATATTGCTGACGAGACTATCACAATTAAGACTATATTATTCAATGGCATTGTCACTGGACACGTCTCGAACTTTGAACAGTTCGGCGAACCCGAAGTAAGCTACTGGATTGGGAAGGAATATTGGGGTCATGGTATTGCAACTAAAGCGTTGTCAGAGTTTCTGGAGTATATTAAGGTACGCCCGCTCTATGCTCGTGCCGCTAAAGATAACCTCGCCTCCATTAGGGTATTGGAAAAATGCAGGTTTAAAATCATCTCTAAAGATAAGGGTTTTTCCAACGCAAGAGGCAAGGATGTTGAAGAATTTATTTTGAAGCTCGAACCTTATGATAGGTAATTTAATACCGTAATACGATTGGAGCGGTTCTTGACTAAGAAACCTTCTGTTGTTTAACTAACGGGTGGCTTTAATTGAGCAAGAAACTAAAAACTTTTAACTTCCGCTTTCGAATTTTACGTCAACTAGCCCCTCGGAAGAGGGGCTAATTGGTTTTTATAGTAACAAAAATAAAATTTTATTGTTAAAAAATGCATTAGCGTATAAAATCCGCGTTTTACCGTCAACACCCCAACTTAAGATCCCTTCAATTAAATCACAAAAAATTAGATTTTTCTGTATATCAAAATAAGCTTGAACCTAACGTCACGTTAGGTTGTATAGTGAAATTACCGGTAATAATTAATCGTACGAAATGAGGGGATGATCATAAATAAAAAATGGAAAGTTGGAGAATTAGCAAAGCAAACAGGCTTAACGGTACGTACACTTCACCATTATGACCAAATAGGCTTATTTTCTCCATCTGAAGTTACAGATTCTAGACATAGAATTTATACCGAAACAGATATTGCTAAATTACAACAAATCCTTTCGCTCAAGCAATTAGGATTTACCCTAGAAGAAATTAAAGAAACGATTGAAAACCCTGATTTTAACCCAATTGAAATAATTAAAGTTCAACTAGAAACAACTAAAAAACAAATAGAGATACAACAAAAATTGTACAGTCGGTTAGAAGGCATGTACGAACTTCTTTCAAATCAACAAGAGGTTCAACCCGAAAATTTTATTAAATTAATAGAGGTGATCAATATGAGTGAAAAATACTTTACACATGAACAATTAGAAAAGATAAAAATACAAAACGAGCAATTTAGTTCAGAAGAAAAAAAAGAAATCGAAGATCAATGGTTTGAGCTAATTGCTAAAATTCGTACTGAATTAGAAAAGAAAACCCCATCCAATCATCCAGAAGTAATAAAATTGGCCAAGCGTTGGAAGGAATTAACTAACAAGTTTACTGACGGTGACCCTGAGATTATAAAAGCCGCTGAACGTTTTCATGCAGAAAATCCTAATAATGCACTTCAACATGGTATAGACATAGACGAAAAGCTTTATAAATTTATTAAAGAATCCATGTCACACATTTAAAGACAATATACTTGATAATTTTCATATTTAAAATCCACAAAAAAAACGACATCTACATAGATGTCGTTTTTTCTGGTTCCTCTTTTGTAAAATAATATAAATCAATTGCACCCGAGATAACAAATATTCCACCTTGTCCTTGCTGCTAATAATGTGGCGTTATGTTAACCGAGCATGTATATGGTATACATTGTTTCTTGTTCAATTAACTGGCAGTTTAGTTATACAAGTAATTGGATATTTGTGGTAAGATGAAGGTGAATGAGAGAAGAATTTATGGAGGTTACTCTATGGACTACAATCTTTTTAGAACTTTACCAGAAATACCAAATCCTAAATACATTGTATTTAGTGATTTTGATGAAACGTACTTTCCTCACCAATTAACCGCCGAACGAAAAAGTCAAATACAAGCATTAGAACAGACTATCGTAGAAAAAAGTAGAGTTTCTGGTTTACTTTTTGGCTTGGTAACGGGTAGTGATATTGAGGCTGTTCTTGAAAAAATGAAGAGGGGTGGATTTCAGTATCTTCCTCATTTTATTGCAAGTGATTTGGGAACAGAAATTCATTATTTCAACAAGTTAAAACAAGGTGAAATTGATGAAGAATGGCTTAGCAGGTTTGATAATGACAATTACCATCCCGATAAAATAAAAGAGATAGTTGATTTGTTAGCTTCTAAAAATATTGCTTTAGATAGCCAATCACAGATGGGTGCATCAAAATACAAAAGCAATTACTACTATTTCTGCAAGAATAAAGAGGACGATCAATTAAACCTTAACCATATTAGACAAGTTGCTAGTGATTTTAAAATTAGTATAAACATCAATCAATGTAATCCTTTGGCTGGAGACCCAGAGAATGCATATGATATTGATTTTATCCCTTTAGGGACTGGAAAAGACGAGATTGTGAGATATATATTAGCAAAATTTAAGATAGACCGACAAAATGCAATTGCCTTCGGTGATAGTGGTAATGACTTAAAAATGTTACAGGCTGTAAAATTCGGTTATTTACTTGAGAATGCTACAAGTGAGGCAAAAAATGGACATGGACGTTTAACCGTAGGTTCTTATTCAGAAGGAATACTTAACACCATTAAAGAGCTAGTTGTGTAGTAGTGATTGGAACCATTTTTTATAAGTTTTTAAATTAAATGGTCTTTGTTTGTGAAACAAACGGGTGCTAATGTTAAATAAACAAGATACATTGATTTCCGCTTTCGATAATTATGTGAACACGAAATTCCTCCTGTTAAACAATCTGGAGGACTTTTAATAGCCTTCTAAATACATTGAATCCCGATAATAGGACGTTATGTCAAACTCACATGTATACTACATTTATTTCATATTTTATCTATCTTATATAATGATACAATGAAGATAATATTAGGAAATTGTGAGGGTGATTACGTTGATAAAATTTGTAATTAGTTATGCTGCAAGTCTATTTGCTTTTATTTTCGGATGGTTCTTGATTTCATATACTTTTAATCCTAGCTATATTCACCCGACCGTTTTATTTGGATTCATTAAAATGATCGTCATTTATGGTAGTATACCAGCTCTTATAGCTTGTCTAATTGGGGAAGTCTTATACAGGAAAATCAAACGATGTAGAGAATTACAATTTGGAATTCCTGTATTTATAGGACTATCAGCTATCTATACACTTACACTATTTCTTTTTACTTTTACTTTTTCTTTTTCAAGTTTTTTTTATTTCGTCGCGCCTGTTATTATGGGATCGTTAGCTTTTTATTTAGTACGTAGAAAAATATAATTAACTTCCGTTAACGCATGTTTATGTTAACTAAATTAGCTTAAGATTAAATCATTGGAGGAAAAAATATGAAAAATAAAATACCTCTAATAACATTCATTTTAGCTGCTTTATTTGTAGCTGGAGGTTTTGCATTCTTCTACTGGGTTCTGTTGCAAAGTTTTTAAAAATAAGCTAAACTTTTGCAAAATAGAGTGAGGAGAATCATAGATGGGATATTTTAAAGGAAAGCAGTTCAAACAAGATATTATTTTAATAGCCGTTGGCTATTACTGTCGTTTTTCTTTAAGCTATCGTGATGTATCTGAAATCTTAAAAGAACGTGGTGTTTCAGTTCATCCTACAACCATCATGCGCTGGGTTCATGAATATGGTAACTTGATCTATCAAATATGGAAGAAGAAAAAGAAGAACGTACACTTATCTTGGAAACTGGATGAAACCTATATAAAAGTCAAAGGAAAATGGTGTTATTTATATCGAGCAATTGATAAAGAGGGACAAACACTTGATATTCAACTTCGTCAAAAACGAGACAAACAAGCAGCATATGCTTTTATGAAAAGACTCGCTCGAACTTTTGGAGAACCAACGGTTCTGACGACAGATAAGGCTCCTTCTTTAGCTTCCGCATTCAAAAAATTAAAGGAGATAGGTCTTTACAAAAATACCTTTCATCGTACAATAAAGTACCTCAATAATATCATCGAGCAAGATCATCGACATGTGAAACGTCGATTTTCCCGTTCCTCAGGCTTTCAAAGTCTTCGCCATGCCTCACGTACTATTAAAGGTATAGAAACTATTCATGCCATATACAAGCAAAAGCGAAGTCTTCAACCAAACTTCGTTTTTTCGACGTATAACGCATTACATGAATTATTAATAGTTTCATAAAACTGGTCCGCAATATTCCCCATCTCTTTATGTCTTCGGAAACTTTGCAACAGAACCCTTTATAGGGGCATCATACATGCCCATCAACTTAAGAATTTTCACTACCTCTAAGTACAAAAAAACGGTATTCTTTCTATACATTCTAAGAAAAAAGCAACCTTTTCGGGAGGTAGGCATGTATGGTGACCCCTATTTACTGAATTTAATTAATATGCGGGGAATCTTCAATTATTTTTTAAGGATTGAAGGAAAGAAGCTGACACAAACATGACAGCTTCTTTCTTTTGCTTTTTATTTAATAAAGAGTTCCTATTAAGAAGAAAATTCGCTTTCTTATATTCATAATCAGAGAGCTTAATAAACTCTATAACTTCCTCTTCCATTAAAGGAATAATTAGCCCAAGAGTCATACATAAAAATTTTATAGTCACCTCTTTTTACATTGGTCCAGACTCCGGAGTCGCTCCCATATCTGGTAGTACAAGACCCACCAACTTGACAAAGTGTGATCCTTAGCATACTAGCATCCTGCCATCCACCTTGAACTGCACCACTGTTAATATTTACTTTATCCCAATAGTCTCCTGCGTATACGGAAATATTTGATCCTCCAATTACATTTGTAATGGTACGCTCTGATCCACTACTGCCTGTATCCCAATAAAAGTAATTCCATGTTTCTGCGGCAGATGCTTTTTGTGCGGGTGTTGCTACCGTGAAGCCAGTTGCTAATGCTGCCGTTATCCCTAATGTCGCTACTAACTTTTTTAATTTTTTCATGTTTTTCTCTCCTCTCAATATATAAATGTCAAATGATATGCACGTGAACAAAATGGGAATATAACCCAGATCATTCACGTTTATAATACATGTAAATACAAATAAATGTAATAATTTTCTGAAAATAAATCGTTAAGTTAGCCTTTTTATTAGTGCACAGAATGGTGTAGTGACCCCTAATTGGGGTACCGCCACATTGCCATCAACTTAAGAATTCAGAATTACCCCATATCCATCAACTTAAGAAAAGTAAACACCCCTAAAATGAAAAAATGAGCTGACTTCTCAAAATAACTAACTATAGAGAAAGAAAATTTTCATTTAGGGGGTACTTCAAAACCTTAGCTTGATGGGCATGTGGGGCTGTACCCCTTAATAGGTTCTGTTAATATTAATTGTTGACTTTCGAACAAAAGAAAACCGCCTCTTATAGAGAGCAGTTTTACTTATATTCATTCTTATGCAAATTCTGAAGCATATTCTTCGTATATCTTTAATGTATTAAGCAATCGAGCTGATTCAATCATGATTTCGTTCGATGAATCAGTTACACAAATGACAATAAATCGATTATCATTTCTGTCTCCAAACAATCCTTCTGATTCAAGTTCCATTAACACATTTAACGATTCTTTCAACAGTGTATTTACTCGCATATTAAAGTCATCTTCGACGGTTTCATGATATTTCTTAATAATTTTGTTCACTTCATCAAATATTCCGAAATCGTCCCATTCGCTCCACTCAACAGCTCCATATCTATAATAATTGTATAAAGGGTCCGATTTATTAACTTTGATCAGTCTTTCTTTATTAGCCACTGGTCCAATGCTATTGACACAATCGTCTGTTAATATGGAGTACCCATATATTGTGTCAACACCGCACCTAGTTATAAGTTCGTTATAATGACAACGAATTGCATTTTTCAACTCAACATATAAACTTTCTTGAAGATGCATTTTCACCGTATTTCCTCCTTCCTTTTTGTAGTGACATGTTATCTTTGTTACATATAATAAGAAGAATGCGTATTAACATAACAACACATAATCCTCGATAAGATTATAGTTTATCGATTAATGTCTCCCATGTAAGTTCAAGAACACCCACCATATTTTGTGGTTCATTTGAAATATATGTTATAACTGCATTTTTATCTGGCAGCATTACAACATATTGACCATATAAACCATCCATACGATATGAATTAGAGCAAGAGTTCATCCATATTTGATAGCCGTATCCTTGATGATGGTCTGCCGTAGCAAAATAAGGATTAAAATCGTTGGTCTTTATTTGGACAGATGTTGCTTGTTCAATGTAACTTGAAGGAATCAGTTGCTTACCTTTCCAGACACCTTTATCGAGAATTAATTGCCCGAATCTGGATAATTGTTCTGCTGTTAAATATAAACCTGAGAATCCCTGTGGAATTCCTTTTGGACATGTATCCCATTTAGGTTTTGGTATGTCTAAATGTTTAAATATTCTTCTATCTAAGTATTCATCCAAGTTACTTCCTGTAGTAATACTTATTATTTTGGAAAGCATATAGGTTGCGGCATTGTTATATATAAAATGAGTACCTGGTTTAAATACAATCGGTTCATCAAAGAATAATTGTGAAATATCCCATTCCTGACCACTACTCCAATCAGCCTTCATAACTGGGCATTCTGCATGTCCAGTTCCCATGCAAAGCAAATCATGAATAGTCATCTCTTTTAGGTATTCATTCATTGGGGCATGTTGTATATCTGAGAAAAAATCTATAACATGGTCATTAATTTTAAAGTAACCCTCTCTAATGGCAATACCGACTGCCATTGATGTAAATGTTTTGCTTACTGAATATAAAAGAGCAGGCTTTTCTTCTTCAAAATCATGTTTTGCAATTATATTTCCATTTTTCCTAACAACTACATTCAGAACATGAAGATTCTTACTATTTACAGATAAAATCAAATCATTCAATATTGCATTATTCATTGTAACTCTCTCCATTAAATATATATTTCTTAACAGTCCTTAATTCGTATAATCCTACTTATGAGTAGTTTTAAATGTATTGAAATAGATAAATTATAACATTAGTGATAACTTGTTTAAATGTAATGCTTCACACACTTCATGGGGTAGCACCAACATTTCGCGAATTTCGTACGCTAAAGGATAATCGACTTTTTTAGTTGAACGAAATTTACAATTTTAAAAGGGCTTAGGCTTAATACACAAAATTATAATTAATTGCCTTAAAATGCGCCTGAGGGTATCGTATTTTTTGAATATACATAGGGAATATGGTTTTATTTAATAACATACTCTGTTTCTTCTAATTCACCTATGCCTTTTTCTTCAGTTCTTCAAAATGAACATTCATAAAAGTACCCACCATTTTTTATTCACTCAGTTTTTAAACGAATGCCAAAATAACAGCACCAACTATCCCGAGAATCAAACCCTTATATTTTTGAAAAAACATCAAGTTACCCCTTTCGTACAAACAAAATATTCCATATATAAACAATACTAAATTATGGAATGTTTTTAAAGAATCAAAACGTTTTTATATTCAATTTATATATTTTGTTTCTTTTCTTAATAAAAATATCCCCATAGATAAGTAAATCAAAAGGGATAAAACGGTGCATCTTTTTTATAAACAGTTACTCTTTTTTCAAAACGGTTAAACTTTGTTATAAACGATTAAACTTTATTTTAAATCCATATATTTATCTATATTGTTTATTGAGAAAAAAGAAAAAGCCCCATAAATCAGAGCTTTTATGTTATGGTTAAGTTACCTAAATTACTATTTTCTTGCGCATGTTATCCCCATTTCATGTGCTTTTTTTATTTTATTTCTCCTCTAAAATACGTTCAATATCATTTATACTTAATTTACTTGCTTTAGCAATTGTTTCGAGTGGTACACCTAGTTCATGCATACCTTTAATCATTTGTATTTTTCCTTCTTGAATTCCTTCTTTCTTCCCCTCATTACGAGCATGAGCAACCTTTGCAGCTTCATCCATTAACACTTTTTCCCTTGCCTCATAGGCTTGTCGGAAAGAAGAATCTTGGCTCATGCGTTCCCACTTATTCATTGCTTTTTGTAAAATTGGATCTTGATTCATGGCAATGTCCTCCAATGTTTGAGTTAAGTGTTCATCTTCATTCGCTGGAAGTAATAATAACCAACGAACAAAAGAATCTTCCCAGGGATTTACTTGTTCATTCCGCCACTGTTGCATTAACTTCGGAATCTCAACCATATGAACTTCTATATCATCACTCAATATCTTCTGTTGTTGCTTATTCCACAGGATTCCTGTTGTATGAAACGCTTCATATTCTGGAAACATCACAAAGTTTAACAGATTAATGGTGATAGTTTTATGAAGAGAACTATATGGCATTCCCTTTTGCAATTGAGATGTGAATAGCTTCCCCCAATAATACAAACTTCGTTTGATCATATCGTGATTATTATTGAGCTGTATTTCTACATTTACTTTTGTTCCTGTATCTAATGTAGCTGAAATATCTAAAATCGATAACTTATCCTCTTCATGTTCTCGATGTAAATGTGGATCTTCTAGCTGTAAAGAAACAATAGGTGATTCTAAGGAATCTTGTAGCATCGCATTTAAAAACGCGATGAGAATATCCTCACTACCATTTGTACCAAATAATTGCTTAAAAGCAAAATCGATGCGTAAATTTACTAATTTTTGATTGGACACAGGTTTTTCCTCTCTCTGTCTAATGCTATTTCTTTTTCTTTATTGTACATAAAAACAATCTGGACATGCAAACTTATACAAATATGAATCAAATTTCTAAACTCACTTTTGGCATCAATTTTTGGAGCACTAAAAAGTTACAACATTCAATTGTAATTATCCCTAATTAATATGGTTCCAAAACCTTTACTTTTTGGAACGTTTTTTTATTTTTGAATAAGCAAGTGCTGATTAATTCTATCTTGAATTGCATCTTTAATAAATTCTTCGATGGAACTGTTTGTTTCCTCTACAATTTTTGTTATAGATTTATACTCGTTACTTGTGAGAGTTACCGGCTTTGTTACGGTATTACTATCTAAATACACACTATTATTAACACGTTGTATCAGTTTTCCTTCTATTATATAGGGTGCTAAGCTATCCATCCATTCGGTCTGCATTCCAGATGGTAATGATACTAGAGATTGACGAATATCAAAATACCAAAATTCATCTTCTACTGATATTTTTAAGTTTCTCGGAGACACAAACTGTAATATGAGATCAATAAATCGAAAAATATCACTTCGTAATTGGTCAGATTTAGGGAAACGGAATTTCACAAATCTTTGATGATGACTTCGCGGTTGATCAGATAAAACATAGGCAGGCTCATATCCTACTTTTATTGCATCCCCTAATATCATGTCATTCCCAAATTCGTCACGAAGTATGATATCTCCACGTTTTGGAATCGAGATAATACGTGCTAACGTATTCCCTTTCATAAACCTTTGTAATAATACTACATTATGCTTTTGTGAGTATGTATAGATCGTATTTTTCCGCTCTATTTGTTGTACTAATTCACGGATGTCATCTTCTTTTACAAATTTTGTTTTACGATTACGATGCTCCTGTATAGTACAAGCTAACTCTCCCTCTTCTATCCATTTTTCGAGTTGATACATACTGATATGATACTCTTTGCTTGCTTGATATAAAGTAATTCCTTCTACCTCAAGTTCTCCTTTTAATTTCTCTACCTCTTCCCTTTTAAATAAAAAACTTCCATCTAAACGCCATGTATCCTTATTAATTGGATTTAGTTGTCCCTGTTTCATTAAATTATTAAATGTGAAGTGACTAATATCTAAGTACTCTTTTACTTCATTCGTGGTCATATTTATTTCATATGTACTAAGCATTTATGTTCCCCCTAATATTCCATTTATATATATAAGAAATAATATTATTATGTAAGTTATAATTTATAAAATAGTTTACTTTTTATTTATTATAACATAAATAAAAAGTAAACTATTTAAGTTAATATTTAATAACGGTATATAATTTATAATTAAATTCATTTTTATTATAGTATAAAACGAATAAATAAGAATGAATAAAAGTAAACGGATAATAACAATAGAAAATGGGGGATTTTCTATTGTTGTTATGTGTTTACTAATAATTAAAGTTTAATTTCTTTATAAAACTAGTTTTACATGTATATAGGTTATAATAATAATAGAGTGTAATTCCTTTAGGAGTTGATATATGATGAAATTTGAAATAAACACACTACATAAGGATAGTTCTTTAGAAATTATTGGAAAACAAAAACATGAATTCGCAAATATAATTAATTTGGAATGAAGATATTCTAAAACAAGCGGAGCAAAGAAAAGAAAACAATGAACGAGAAGATAAACAAACGTATGATGGTTTTTCTGATGAGGAGATACTGTACTACTATTTAAACCGACAAACTCATTTTGATAAGGAAAAACGGATAAAGGATAATTCACGTGTTTTATATGCACGTGATCTAAGTCAATTCTATTTTTTTATTAAACAAAGCACAGAGTATCTGCAGCAAGATGTAAAAGATTATGAAGATGGTCGTGTATGGAGGAATCTACGAAAACGTCATATCCGTAACTATCAGAGGTGGTTGTCAGAAGAGGCAGTTTCCTATCAATCCAAGGAGAAATACAAACCATCCACAATAAGTAGAAAGCTAGGTGTAATTCGATCCTATTTAAAATGGCTATATGAAATCGGATATATTCAGGAGCCACTTCATGTAGAAGTATTGAGTACCACAGTAGGCAAGCATCATAAACCAAAGAGGGATTTATCCTATGAAGAAGTAAAGCAGTTACTTCGTTATTATCAGGATAACGAGATTAATTATGCTTTATTATCTATTCTTGCGACAACGGGGTTACGTGTCGCGGAAGTTGCTCATGCGAAGTGGGAAAACCTTGAATTTGATTCAATACGTGATCGGTATTACTTGACTGTAGATACAAAGGGTAATGGTGAAAGAATTGTTTCTATTAATAAGGAGATTTTTAATCGTATTGTTGCCTTTCGTATACGCCGACGACTTCCTATTAATATAGGTAATAAAAATGGTGGTACCATCTTTCAAACTAAAAATCATACAGCATATCGAGAAAATTATTTATCTCAGTACATTACAAAGATTATAAAGGATACGGAGCTATCGTTTACGAAAGATATTAGAATAACGCCTCACTTCTTTAGACACTTTTATGTACAGTACTTGTACGATTACAAAGAGTTACCACCACATCTTATCGCAGCCGCAGTAGGTCATAAAGATGATAGAACGACAAAAGAAAATTATTTAAAGCGGTTCTGGTGCAAAAACTTCAGGGAAATTGCAAATAATCTCTAAATCTTGGACATACTGATACTATTACTCTAAAAAAGGTGTGTGATCGGTATGAAAAAGGAAAATTTGTTCAAATGGAAGCACTATCAACCTGATATTATCTTATTAACGGTAAGATGGTACCTACGGTACAACCTAAGTTTTCGTGATTTGGTGGAAATGATGGAGGAACGAGGTTTGTCTATTGCTCACACCACCATTATGCGTTGGGTGCATCAATATGGACCTGAATTAGATGAAAGAGTACGACGTCATCTTAAGACAACAAATGATTCCTGGAGAGTCGATGAAACGTATGTGAAAGTAAAAGGTCAATGGATGTATTTATATCGCGCAGTCGATTCAGAAGGAAATACCATTGATTTTTATCTAAGTAAATCAAGAGATAAACAAGCAGCCAAGCGCTTTTTCAAGAAAGCCTTGGCTGCTTCTCATATTTGTAAACCTCGCGTTATAACAGTAGACAAGAACCCAGCCTATCCTGTAGCAATTCAAGAATTAAAAGAAGAGAAACGTATGCCTGAAGGCATACAAATAAGACAAGTTAAATATCTCAATAATATAGTGGAACAGGATCACCGTTTCATTAAGAAACGTGTGCGTTCTATGTTAGGATTCAAGTCATATGAAACAGCCACTTCTATATTGAGTGGCGTTGAAACCATGCATATGATGAAAAAAGGACAACTTCACCTGTGGGTGAAGTCTACCCAAAATGAAGTTAGGTTCATACATAAATTGTTTGGAATTGCATCATAATCTGCCATTGAACACACTATGTAGGTTTCTATGTCTTTATCAAATGATTTTTGCACCAGAACCGTTTCTCTTCTTTCAACTCTTGAATCGCTACAGGATAGGCAGGGTTTTTATCTACTGTTATCACGCGAGGTTTAGAAACGTACGAAAAAGCCAAGGCTTTCTTGAAAAAGCACTTGGCTGCTTGTTTATCTATTGATTTACTTAGATAAAAATCAATAGTGTTCCCTTCGGAATCTACAGCACGATATAAATACATCCATTGTCCTTTTACTTTAATATAAGTTTCATCGACTCTCCATGAGTCATTTGTTGATTTAAGATGATATCGTACTTTCTCTTCTAATTGAGGTCCATATTGATGAACCCAGCGCATAATTGTTGTGTGAGCGATTGATAATCCTCGTTCTTCCATCATTTCCACCAGATTACGAAAGCTCAAATTGTACCGCAGGTACCATCTTACTGTTAATAAGATCAGTTCAGGCTGATAATGCTTCCATTTAAACAAATTTTTCTTTTCCATACTGATCACACACCTTTTCTAGAGTAATAATATCAGTATGTCTAAGTTTAAGAGATTCTTTGCACCAAAACCCGTATATGGGTTCGGATATATATGTTAAGTAGGTTTTTAATAATTTTTAAAATTCTAATAATTAATTGATTAATTTTTCCATTTATGTAATAATTATAATGATAGTATAAATAGTAGAAAATATTGGAGGTGTACATATGAGTATTTTAAAACCTTGTGTTAGTGAGTATCAAACTCGTGTAAATTCAGAACACGGAGAGACTTCACCAACAAAATAAGTAGCTTAAAAAATAAATGACTGACGAAGAAACGTCAGTCGTTTATTTTTTTATATTGATTTTAATTTATATAATATAGTTATATTCAGTTAGGAGATATTTATATGCAATTAAAAACAGCAGAAAATATACTTTATTTTTGGAAAGATGGTCATTTTATGATAGATGATTACATAAGACATGAGCAATATAGCTTAGAACCTTCGATCTTTCCTGTTTTAAATATATTTAAAGAGTGGGTAAGTGTAAGTGAGGCAATAAACGGGTTATTAAATGATAATAGAATAGTATACACGCAAGAGCAACTAGAAGAAATAATAGAAACTTTATTAAAAGCTCATATATTAATTAAAAAAGGATCTCCAGAGGAACAAGAAGAGTTTTTGTTATCTGGCTGGAAAGAATGGGGTACTTCAGCTAAATATTTCCATTTTAATACACGATTACTTCATAAGGACCAATATTTAAATGTTAATCAAGATTATGAACGATTATTAGCAAAAAAAGAAAATGCTTTAGCACCTTCTTTGTATAAGATGTATGTAGATTCTGAAGAAATACCTTTACCATTACCGAATTTTAATTTAAGTGGTGACTTTCTAAATACACTTTTAAAAAGACAAACTGTTCGTTCTTTTTCGGATGATCCCATAACAGTACAAGAGTTATCTACAATACTTTATCTTGTTTGGGGAGCACACTCTTGTAAAAGAGATATTGGAATAGGGAAAAACTTGTTTAAAACTAGCCCTTCGGGTGGTGCAAGGCATCCTATTGAAGTATATCCTTATATTTTTAACGTAAAAGGAATAAAGAAAGGTTTATATCATTACAATGTTAAAAATCATTCCCTGGATATAGTAAGACAAGAAGATATCTCAAGTACAGTTATTGATATGGCAGCTGGACAAGAGTATGTAAAAGGAGCAGCTGTTTTATTTTTCTATACAGCTTGTTTAGAACGACCTATGTGGAAGTATAAAAGTCCACGAGTATATCGTATTGTGATGATGGATGTAGGACATTTGAGTCAAACTTTTTATTTAGTAGCTTCTTGGTTACAATTAGGGGCTTTTTTTACAGCACATGCAAATGATGAACTTGTGGAAGAGATATTAGAACTTAACAAAGAGTCTGAGATCGTCTGTGGAATTTCTGGGCTTGGAAATATTAGTCGAGAAGCTGTGAATAAAGGAAGAGACTTTCGATTTAAGGGAGAGATTTAGAGTGTGAATGATTATAAAATTTTATTTAGGAATAAAAATTTAAGCATTGTATTATTTAGTCAACTGGTATTTCAATTAGGTATATGGTTTGGTACTATCGGTAATTTACAGTTTCTACAACTTCATTTGACATCTTCTTTTTTTCAAGCTTTTTTTCTTGTAATTGGTGGGGTTATAGGAGTATTAATAGGACCTTATGCCGGACGCTACATTGATTCGACGTCTAAAACAAAGGTATTACAATTAGTTGGTATTATGAGAATTATTTCGGTTATATGTATGCTCTTGGCTATCTATACAGATTCTCTTTGGTGGATGCTTGTGTATAGTATTGGTATTGGCTGTTCAGCTTCTTTTTTTAATCCAACGATTCAGTCGATTATACCAAAGATTATACATACAGACCAACTTATAATGGTTAATGCTATTAATGTAAATATTGTAACTTTATCTCGAATATTTGGTGCGGTTTTAGCTGGTGTGTTATTAACTATTGCTCCATTATATACATTGTTTTTAATCGCTTTAATAGCTTATGTTCTTCTATATATATTAAATCAATTATTGGTTGTAAAAGAAGACGATTTTCAGAGAGGAACAGCAAAATCGACTTTTCATTTTAGAGAAATTATTCCGTTATTTCATAAAAATTATTTACTAAAAATGGTTCTTATCTTATCAATTATCCCTTTAATTTTCATTTCTGGTTTTAATTTATTTGTAATAGAAATTAGTCATCAAAGTAATTCCTCTATTATGGGTATTCTTTATTTTGTAGAAGGGACTAGTATTTTAATAGCTGGTTTTTTTGTTAAGAAACTTGTAAGATATAGCTTACAACCAGTAAAAATTCTTTTGTTGATTTGTTTTTTTATGGGGATTTCTCAATGGTTACTGTCATTTTCGATTATTAGTTTATCTATTTTTGCATTTGGTTTATTTGGATTAGCTTATGGAATTTTCAATCCTCTTTTATATACTTTTTCTCAACAAACGATACCTTCTGAGCTCCATGGAAGATTTTTTTCGTTGAAAACTATGTTAGATCGGACAGTATTGCAATTATTTTTAGTGCTTATTGGCTTTTTACTAGATTACATTGGATATCAATTGTTAGTAATGGCATTAGGAACGCTAACAATCGTTATAGTGATATGCTCATTTATAATTTATCGATTTCAAATAAAGAAATTAATAATACCAAATCAAGGAATAAATGAAAAAATATAAAGTATCACTAAGGGGATTCTGTTGCAAAGTTTTCGAAACTCAAGTACATTTTGGAAAAAGATGAACGGGAGCGCAACAAATGTGATATTTTAAAGGAAAACAATTCAAACAAGCTATTATTTTAGTAGCCGTCGGCTACTATTGTCGTTTTGCTAGGTCATCGGGATTTCAAACTCTCCGGCATGCTTCTCGTACAATAAAAGGCATTGAAACCATTCATGCCCTATACAAACAAAGGCGAAGTCTTCAAATAGGCTCCGCCTTTTGGGGGTATAACGAATTACAGGAATTATTAATGGTTACATAACCATTTAACGATGCAACCCTAGATTCTCTATGTTTTGGGTAACTTTGCAACAGAAACGGGATTTGCATACAAATCGATTTATCTTGTACAATAATACTAAGAAAAAGAAACGACAGGGAGAGGAAATCCATGTCCAATAAGTTAGTAAATTTACGAATTGATTTTGCGTTTAAACAATTATTTGGTACAAAAGGAAGTGAAGATATTCTCACGGGCTTTCTTAATGCCATTTTAGAAGAATCTTTAGATGTGCCGATTGTGTCTTTACAATTGGAAGACCCACATCTCCACAAAGCATATGAAGACGATAAATTATCCATTTTAGATTTACTCGCAACCCTTGATAATGGAACACAAATAAATGTAGAGATACAGCTTCGCAATACACATGATATGATTAAACGTTCCCTCTATTATTGGTCTAAATTATATACCTCTCAAATGCAAGAAGGCATGCCGTATCGTTCGCTTCGAAAAACAATAACCATTAACCTATTAGATTTCAAGTTGTTTTCTAGTGATGAAGCATTTCATACAACAGGGAAACTCTGGAATACAAGGACACATCAAGTATTGAGTGATGATATGGAAATCCATTTTGTAGAGATCCCAAAGCTAGTTAAACAGTGGCGTGAAGAAAAAGTGAACCCATGGGAAAATGCATTTGTTCGTTGGATGTTATTATTACCAGCACATGAAGATGAACATTTGACTCAAACACTGGAGGCGATTGCTATGAATCAAGATCCAATCTTACAAAAAGCGATGGATAAATGGGAAAATATGAGTCATGATTCTTCTTTCCGAATTGCATATGAAGCTCGTGAAAAGCTTTTACTTGATGAACAAGCTAAGCTTGCACATGCAGAACAAGAGGGTATGGAAAAAGGCATTGAGCAAGGTAAGATGCAAATGATTCGAGGGATGCATGAAATTGGTGTACCGCTTGAAACTATTACAAAGGCAAGTAAGTTAAGTGTGGAGGAAGTAGAACGTATCTTGAAATTAAAGTAAATATATAAACACACACAGAACTTATTTTAAATACAAATTTGTATTCTATTCATGAGCAAACATATAGAAGAAAGTAGACGTTCATTATCGTAGTACGTCTAATCGAAAAGCATTGCTGAAGATTTTGGCAGTGCTTTTTCTAAATCAACTTTTTGATATTTTTCATTCTGTTCACAATATCACTTTTTACTTGCTAATTAAATAACTTTATTGTCATTTTACATAATCCGCCCTTACGTTGAGTACATGTATTCAACGTAAGGACCCTTTTAAATTCGTTTTTTAAGTTTCTTTGTTAAGATAATACATGAAACTAGGTCATAGTGATACATTATTTACCAACAGTTGAGATCGCTGTTCCATATAATCCCCCTTTTTTATTGGCTTTGTTAAATGATAATGTTGATATCTAGTGAAAAGAAAAGATACTTTAGTTGAAGTAGTCTTTAAATTAATTATCCCATTTAGTAACTGCATAGAGAATTTCTTTTGGATTGGGGTCGTGTTCCAAATACCCTCCATAGCGGGAAACTAGAACACCATAGCTAAAACTTTGACTAATAATCCATATACCATCATTATTAATACATTGCCATAGAATGCTAAAGTTCTCTATTGCCCATTTTCCGTTAACAAGAAATATTGGGCTGTTATCTATCCCTAAAAATAAATATACTAATTTTTCTTCAATATCTATCCCTTGCACATACTGAATAACCTCTTGTTCCCAACTAAATTCTTTTCTGAAATTACTATAATTAATTACAAAATCCCCTTTATGTAATTCAAAGTTCCATTTCTCGTGAACCTTATTAAGGATTGTTTCTAATTCTGGAGATGTAATTACATCACTTTTTTCTATAACATTTGATATATCTTGGGGTAGTAAACTCATTAATTTATTAAAAACAAAAAAGGTTCTGTTGCAAAGTTTTCGAAACTCAAGTACACTTTGGAAAAAAATGACGGCACAATAAAAGGCATTGAAACCATTCATGCCCTATACAAACAAAGGCGAAGTCTTCAAATAGGCTCCGCCTTTTCGGTGTATAACGAATTACAGGAATTATTAATGGTTGTATAACCATTTAACGATGCAACCCTAGATTCTCTATGTTTTGGGTAACTTTGCAACAGAACCCTAATATGTATCATCCCTTTTACTTTTTGTTTCACAATCGCGCCCGATTGCGAAAATTAGATGAATACTTTTTTGTCCCCCAGATTTAAGTTAAGGGAAAAAACTAATTTGTCGAGCTGATTTCATAAAGATAGAAAACATAATCATTGGATACACTTGTGTAACCCTGTTGACGTATCATTGCCGTAAGATTTCCGCGATGATATGTACCATGGTTAACAACATGCTGAACCAATTCGGAAAGATGAGTATCTAAACGCCCAAATTGTGGATGTTCGGGGGAAATCTCTTTATCCAAATCACTTTCATTGTTAAGAAACTCCTGATACTCCTCTGACAAATGTTGAAACAGCTTTTCTATTTCTTCAAGACTCTTATTCTTTGTCTTTTCTTGCGCCTGAGTGATGGAAGCTTGAATCTCTTCCATACTATTCTCCCGCATTACACCGAGCCATATTGTATCTCCCGTATAAATATGAACAAACGTCTCCGCAATCGAGGAAAAAACACTTTGTATTTCCCAATCATAAATGTCCTTCGACAATTCTTTCAATCGCTCGAAAAACTTGTTGTTCGCCCAAACATGATAATCATACAACTGTAACGCATGATGTTTTTTCAGCAGAGGTTCCTCCTCGTATAAGTTATTTTTTTTACCCTAAAATACTTCCGTCTTCATTGTAAAAATCCTTTATTCCACAATCTGGCCCTTTAGTTGAATAAAGGAGGGAACGATGTTCCTTTAGATTTTTTTATATACCTCTGCATAAGCAAATTTTAACTGCTCATGTAGTTCTTTATTTTCTTCATCCAATTTCTTAATTTTACGTTTTAAAGATACTATAATTGCATCTTTATTGGTTCTGGTGTAAAAAAACTTTTCATACCACTTGTCTACTCACCTTATATCTTTTGAGAATATATCCACATCTGTCAGCATATATATTAAATACAATAGATATGTGAAAGGGTGAGAGTGTGATTTCATCATATTCAATAAGATACATTTTAATAACGGGTAATACTTTTATAAAAAAAGTAATCACTGTATATGCATCTTCTGCGTTCTTTGCTATTGAAAAAATTAAAAAAGAATTAGAACGTCGCTTTTCTAATCCTACAAAAATTGAAGTCTATGCAGTATAAATATTTAAAACAATTCAAAAGGAAAGGTGAAACCAATATCGGTTTCACCTTTCCTTTTTTGAATTTATTATGTATTAATTACATATTAAAATTCATCTTCACCAATTAAATTCCCCGCATCCTTATCCTTGATTAAACGTTGCTTTAAAGGTTCTGGTGCAAAAATCATTTGATAAAGACATAGAAACCTACATAGTGTGTTCAATGGCAGATTATGATGCAATTCCAAACAATTTATGTATGAACCTAACTTCATTTTGGGTAGACTTCACCCACAGGTGAAGTTGTCCTTTTTTCATCATATGCATGGTTTCAACGCCACTCAATATAGAAGTGGCTGTTTCATATGACTTGAATCCTAACATAGAACGCACACGTTTCTTAATGAAACGGTGATCCTGTTCCACTATATTATTGAGATATTTAACTTGTCTTATTTGTATGCCTTCAGGCATACGTTTCTCTTCTTTTAATTCTTGAATTGCTACAGGATAGGCTGGGTTCTTGTCTACTGTTATAACGCGAGGTTTACAAATATGAGAAGCAGCCAAGGCTTTCTTGAAAAAGCGCTTGGCTGCTTGTTTATCTCTTGATTTACTTAGATAAAAATCAATGGTATTTCCTTCTGAATCGACTGCGCGATATAAATACATCCATTGACCTTTTACTTTCACATACGTTTCATCGACTCTCCAGGAATCATTTGTTGTCTTAAGATGACGTCGTACTCTTTCATCTAATTCAGGTCCATATTGATGCACCCAACGCATAATGGTGGTGTGAGCAATAGACAAACCTCGTTCCTCCATCATTTCCACCAAATCACGAAAACTTAGGTTGTACCGTAGGTACCATCTTACCGTTAATAAGATAATATCAGGTTGATAGTGCTTCCATTTGAACAAATTTTCCTTTTTCATACCGATCACACACCTTTTTTAGAGTAATAGTATCAGTATGTCCAAGATTTAGAGATTATTTGCAATTTCCCTGAAGTTTTTGCACCAGAACCGGAAAGATATAAAGAGGCGAAAAGTTTCCTAGTGGAATCTAGTCTTAAGCAGCAATTCCAAATAGTTGATGGATGAACTTCACTTGATTTTGGACAGACTTGTCCAGTAAAACAAGTTGCCCTTTTTTTACCATATGCATAGCTTCTATTCCAGAAATAATGGATGTAGCTGTGCGAAAGGATTTCAATCCTAACATCGAACGAACTCGCTTTTTAATAAACCGATGATCTTGTTCCACTATGTTATTGAGATATTTCACTTGCCTTAGTTGGATGCCTAATGGCATCTTTTTTTCTTTTCTCAATTCTTCAACTGCTATAGGATAAGCTGGATTCTTATCGACTGTCACGACACGAGGCTCAGAAATATGAAAAGACTGCAAAGCTTTCTTGAAGAATCGCTTTGCAGCCTTGTGGTTTCTTGCTTTGCTTAGGTAAAAATCGATGGTATTTCCTTTCGAATCGACAGCACGATACAGGTACATCCATTGACTTTTTACTTTGATATATGTTTCATCGACTCTACAAGAGTCATTGATTTGCTTGAGATGATGACGGATTCTTTTGTCTAATTCAGGACCATACTGATGAACCCAGGGCATAATCGTTGTATGAGCAACGGATAAGCCCCTTTTTCTAGAGTGTAGACTCATTTAAAAAACTTTGCAACAGAACGTCCTTGAAACACCGATATAGCCTTTAAAATAAATTTCCATATGCTTTTTGTAAAGTGAATGGTATCTCCTATGTGAAATATTCTAATTTTGCATTGGGAAAGAATTTCTCCATATAAGAATAAAGATAACTTTTTATATCTTCTTCTTCTTCTTTTTGATAAATGTATTTTCCAATTCCATATTTCCCCCATTTATATCTTCTTTTCTCTTCATCTAATTCTAATTTTGTCATGGGATAATTTTTTTCAATTACTCGTTTGGCAGGCTTTGTAAATCGATGTTGAATAAATTCAAATGTGATATCATCACGTGCATCAAGTGGTAATTCAGCATCAAGACGTTCAAACATATGATAGTAACCATCCTGCCAACCTTCATGCAGATAAATAGGGGCCACAATGAACCCAAGTGGATACCCGGCTCTTGCTACTTTTCCAGCGGCCTCAATCCGTTTTGCTAGGGGAGAGGTGCCGGGCTCAAAATTTTTAATAACATAGTCAGCGTTTACACTAAACCGAAATCTTGTTTTCCCGTTATGTTTTGCATCAAGTAAGTGATCTACATGATGAAATTTAGTAACAAACCTCAATTTTCCATACTCGGATTCTCCAAAATGCTCTATTGCGTGCTTAAGAGTATGAGTTAAGTGATCAATCCCTACAATATCAGATGTACAGGATGCTTCAAATCTTGTCAGTTCAGGTGCTCGTTTCTCGATATATTTGTCAGCAGCCTCAAGAATTTCGGCCACATTTACATAAGTACGGATATATGGTTTACTACCCATCGTTGTTTGTAAATAGCAATAATGACAATGGCCCATACACCCTGTTGCAAAGGGAATAGCATACTCAGCTGAAGGCTTTGAGGTGTCAAACTTTAGTGTCTTTCTCACACCAACGACAAGGGTAGATTTTGCTACCCTGTACTTTTGAAAATCATTTTCTCCTGGAAGATCTCTCACTTGGTTATGTGAGGTGGTATACCGAATTTCTACATCCATTTTTTTGAATTTTTCTTGAAGTTCTCTTCCTAACGGATAATCTAATGCATTTGGTTCAAAGTATACTAGCTTAGGTATAAATGGATTATTCATTCTAATATCCCCTCTAAAGCATCTCCATAATAGTAATTGTAAGCTTGATTTGCCTCTTCTTCTGTAGAATAAACAGCCATTTCATTTGATAATGGATAATAAGTTTCATAAAGAAATAAAGCTAATTCATTTGGATTTTCAGGGTTATTTACAACGGCTGCTGCTTGTATATTTGCTACATCCTGGGTGTGGGGGTTTCGGTAAAAAACATAGACAATATCTCCAGCATGATAAGTTTTGCCTTCGTTAAACAGTTCCATTCCATCACCTTTTCTTTTATAAAATCTATTGGGTACAGTTATTCATTACTAAATTTTTATCTTTAGCACCTAAAATTATGTCTTCTTTATTATGGAAAAGCTTTTAGCTAATTGATTTAACCCATGTGGTGACATACTTCGTTGCAAATCAATAGATTTATTTCAATTCTTTCTCTTGGTGTTCTTTTTTTAGCAAGGGGCAATTAAAAATGTTTTAGACTATAGAAAATTGATGTAATTATAATATTTTTTCAAGAAATTTTAGATTTAAAGAGAACATCCTGCATAGACATGTTATAAGTTTTTTATAAAATTGGGTTATCTAAGAAGGAAGACATATTTTGAAGAAAGTACTATTATTTGGAGATCCAGGTATTGATGATTCCTTAGCTATCATATTTTCTAGAAAAGATGACATACTATGTATATGCTATTACATTAATAGCTCAAATAATTGGTCATTCAATTGGCAGATAATTTGTTTATCTGCCAAACTCTTTCATACGCTTTTTATTTTTTAAAAATTTAGTGTTTGGAGGTATAAAAATGAATTTTCCACATTCTAAAAAAGAAAAGAGTAACAACTCAAAAAACTTAAAATCTGATACTATTAAAACTGGACTTCAACCAGTAGAACAAGCCATGAATGGATTGTACGGAATGCCAGAAACTGATATTGAAGACAAAGAACACCAAAAACCGGAAATTTGAAAAATAATTAGTATTTAGATACTACTTTTATTTTGTATACATACTTTATTCCTAATAAAAAACCAAGGGAAATCAAAGTTTCCTTGGTTTTTTAATTTTATTATATTATCAAGCATCTACTTTTTTTGTCTCTTCCTTCTTCCGAATCTTTCCAGGCCAAAAAGCGAAACGGCCTAAAACGCCTGTAAGTGAAGGAACAAGAAGAGGTCTTACTATAAATGTATCCAGTAGTACTCCTATTGCTGTAACAATACCAAATTGAACAAGTACTTGGATTGGTAAAGTAGCTAATACAGCAAATGTTCCTGCCAAGATTAAACCAGCAGACGTAATAACACTACCTGTTTGAACCACCCCGTTTTTGACTGCTTCAAGATATGGCTGGCTTCTTTTGTTTTTCCATATTTCAGAAACCATAAATATGTTATAGTCCTCTCCTAATGCTACCAAGAACACAAATGCATATAGAGGAATCGCTCCTTGTATTGCAGGAGCATCCATACCATAGTGAAGTAGTAACCATCCTGCCCCTAATGCAGAGAAGAATGATAATACCACTGTTACAATTAAGTAGATCATCGCCACAACAGAACGTAAATATACAAGTAATAATAATGCGATAATACCAATCATAACAGGAATAATCACATTTTGATCACGTTCAGTTGTTTGTTTCGTATCGTATAATGTAGCCGTTTCTCCTCCAATCCATATGTGGTTATTAGCATCACTTATTTCAGCACTTTTCATTACCTGTTTCAAACTTTTTCTTAACTCAGGGATTTTATTCATCCCCTCAATAGAATACGGATTATCTTTTATTGAAACTTCAAACATTTGTAATTGATTATTCTGTTTCCCTTGCACTGGTTCTGTTACTTGATCTATAAAAGAAAGTTTTGTTAATTCTTCTTTGACAGGTACATCTTTTCCTTTTGTATCAACAACAATTTGTACAGGTGCTAACTCACCAGGTGAAAAATGATCAGAGATTAAATTAAATCCTTCACGTGAAGGCATATCTTTTGGAAATGATTCTATTAAATCATACGTAAATTGGATACGTGGAACAAATGAAGCCAATCCACCTAATAAGAATAGTGTTAGCAGGATAATTGTCCATGGTTTACGAATAACAAGATCTCCAAGTTTTTTGCTTAAGAACCCTTTCGATTCCTTTACCTTGATTGTTTTCTTTTTTTTCTTAGCATATTCTTCATTCATTTCTCTTGTTCTTGGGATGAATGGGAAAAATGCTACTCTCCCCAAAATAGCTAATAATGCTGGTAAAATTGTCAAAGAAGCGATTCCCATAAGGAAAACAGCCACGCTAAAAGGTACTGCAAATCTATGGAAAGAACCTATATGAGCAAGTAATAGAGTACCTAATCCTACTACAACGGTAAGAGCACTCATAATGATAGCTCCACCTGATTCTTTAATTGCAAGCTGTAGCGCTTTAAATTTATTTCGCTCCACAAGAAGAAACTCTCGATATCTTGAAATTAGAAATAGACAATAATCTGTACCAGCTCCAAATAATAGTACAGTCATAATTGAAATTCCTTGCGCATCAGCAGTAATCCATCCTTTATCAGCTAAAAAACCTAAAGTTGGACTAATTATTCCATAAGCAAACCCAACTACAATTAAAGGTAAGATTGCTAATAGCGGTGAACGATAAAGAAGAATAAGTAAAGCTAAAACAAGTAATACAGTTGCAACCAATAATTTCACATCAGCCTGACTAAATATGCTTACTGCATCAGTCTGAATACCAACTGGCCCTGATAGACGTACATGCAAACCAGAATCAGAAATCTTTCTTTTAAATGGATCATCTTCCACTGTATTCTTTATGACAATCTGCAGTTCAGCCATATTCTCCTGCAGCATATCTGTCCCTACAGTTTTATCAAAAAACACAGGAGTTACAAGAGACGTACCATCTTCTGAAACATTTTTTGCTAACGCTTGGTGCGGTATGGTATCAAAAGGTGGTAACGTTGATTGCCCCTTTAATGGCGAATTTCTAAGTTTTTGATAAGTATCTTGAATTTTCTTAAAATCCTTCTCTTCTAAACCTTCATCTTTATGCCAAACAATAAGCACAGGGTTTCCTGAGTCATTCGGAAATTCTTTCTTAATTATATTATTAGCCTGTTGTGACATAGCCGTTTCAGGAAGATTAGGGGCTGTCTCATCTTCAACGGTATTCACAGCTGGCCAAGTAAACGATAAAACAAGTGTCAACAAGACCCATACAAAAAGGGTAATCCACCTTGCTTTTGGTCCACCGACATATTTCCCCCATGTATAAAGAGGATGTTTTTTCATGATATTCCACCTTTCTTACTAATTTTAGAATTAATTATATATACTGGTTAGTTAATTAATCAAGTGCTATTCAACTGATATGTTATAATATTTTAAATTATGAAGAGTCAGGAGAGAATGATATTGGAACAAAAACAACGTCCTTTAGGAAGACCACCTCAAAATAAAAATACAAAATCTACAAAAGATAAAATTGTTGATATTGCTACAAAGCTGTTTTTAAGTAAAGGTTATCAAATTGTCTCTATGGAAGATGTTGCAAAAGAGTGCGATGTAACAAAGGCAACTGTTTATTATTACTATGCTACAAAAGCTGATCTTTTTACGGATACAATGATTCAAATGATGGCACGCATTAGAGATAATATGCATAAAATTCTTTCAACAAGTAAGCCGCTTAAGGAGCGATTACTTGATGTTGCAAAAGTTCATTTAACCGCAACACTGAACATTGATATCAAGAGTTTCATGAAAGATGCAAAAATATCTCTTTCAGAGAATCACTTAATACAAATGCAAAAAGCTGAAGATAAAATGTACGAAGTATTGGATCAAGCAATACACAAAGCGATGCAAAAAGGTGAAATCCCTAAAGGGCACTCGCTTTTAAGTACTCATGCCTTTGTTGCTTTGCTATACTTAGGTGATTACAAAGATGTAAATCAAAAGCCACTGATTGCCAATATAGATGATTTAGCTGTAAGCATTGTAGATTTTTATTGGAATGGATTGGGACATTAATTCAGGATTTTTAGTTATATATATTTCCTTGATATTGGTGTTTACATATTTATATAAAAAGCGACCATACTAATTTTTATGTTAGTATTTTATTGTGAAATACTACATGTTTTACTAACTACGATGCTAGGAGGATATTACGATGGATATTCGTGAAGGATTAATTCCAACTGCATTAGGTACAGCGGTCACAACTGCAGGTTATGCACTTAAGCAGACACGTGGTTCTAATAAGATGATTGCTAATACGGTATTTGGATTTGGTTTAGCTCATGTTGTTTTAGGGGTAATTGATTTAGTCGAGCATCGTCGTTAGAACGAAGGCAAGCATATTTAAATGCTTGCCTTTTCTATACCCAAAACTTAGATATGCTCATGTGAAAATTTAAATTAGGTATATATTATGCTGAGAAGGTAGTCATACGCTATACATGTATACAAAAAATCTTACTATTTCTATTGAATGATTGAATTGATGTACAAGAACTTTTATATGAATATATATAAAATTTATCTGTTTATTTTAGAAGAATTATTTTTGAAAAGTAAAGATGCCCCCCTAAATTACATAATGTCAAACATGATTAATCAAAGTACTTTAAGCTCATACTAACGTATGTTTTATAAATACTAGAAATGGGGTTGATTAAATATGGAATTTGAAGGTAGAAATACTACTGAATCTGCACTTCATCAATATAAACATGGGTTGGGTTTATTTACGGAAAAAATGCCAAAACTGGCTGAACAGTTTAATTCTTTTACAGAGGAATGCTTTAAAGAAGGTACATTATCAAAAAAAGTAAAACAATTGGTTGCTTTAGGGATAAGCCTTTACTCTCAGGATGAGTATTGCATTATTTATCACACTAAAGGATGTATAGATCAAGGAGCTTCAGAGCAGGAAATTCTTGAGATCATTGGCGTAACAGCTGCATTTGGCGGGGGAGCTACCATGAGTCAGGCGGTCACACTTGTTCAAGAATGTATGCAAGAGTTAAATGAATTAAAGCAGTGACTATCCAAGATATTGTTAAAAACATGTTTAATTTTTTTGGTTGTATTTATTACATTTTCTTGATAAAAACCAAACAATACAAAAACTTGAGCATTTTTAATTATGCTCAAGTTTTTGTAATTCATCAATTCATGCTGTAAATTGTCCAAGATAAATATGTAGCAAAAGCAGACCATAAAAGATAAGGGGTACGGCAACGATTCAAAGAATAACCCGCCACATCTGAAAAATTTTCCAATTCGGGCGGGTATTTTTATTATGATTTATCTTGTAGTTTCCTATATAGGGGCACGGCAACGATTCCTTCTTTTTAGGGCCACTCACAAAACAATAGGTAGAACTCAAAGGTCTTTTTGAATTTGTAATCAGTATAGCAATGTAACCTAATCACGCAGCAAACATTAGTACACATTCAGCACCGTATCAAATGAAAGTGTCAAAGGACCCCAAATAACTATACTGTTTACTTTATGACAATAGAAGTTACCTAGCAAAAACAAAAAAGCATATTACAAGAAAGATCTGTTATGTGTTTTTACTTTTAACATATATTAGGGTTTGTAAAATTGGTTCTGGTGCAAAGATTTTAAAATATGTGAAACTGGTCTAGTAAACTTGGACATACTGATAGTACTACTCTATAAAAGGTGTGTGATCCATATAGAAAAAGAAAATGTATTCAAATGGAAGCATTATCACGCAGATATTATTTACACCAGAACCGAAATTTTTCGACAAAAAGGTTCTGTCCCCAAAGGATAAACTCCTCCAAAATGGAAAAATAAAAACATTGATATATCAACGTTTCTAAAACAAAAAGGAGTGTCACATAGTCAAAAATTCGACTTATGGGACAGTTCCTTTTAGTGAAAGTTGCATTTTATTTTTTATTGGGAACTACTTTCCAATACGTGCATATTCTCCATAGCCATTCTAATGGTCCCATTCTAAAGAATTGAAGCCACACCATACTGAATAGTAATTGAATCACATAAATCCCAATACAGAGAACAAGAGTCTGAGAATAAGTGATATTTCCTGTTAATTGAAAATAATAGTCAAATATCATTACTAAAGCAGCTTGAGAAAGATAGTTTGTTAATGCCATACGACCATAGTTTTTTAAGGGACACAATAGCTTTTGTACCCACGAATATTGTAATAATAATATTAATAGCCCTACATAACTTGCAGAAACAATAGGACCAATTATAATACCAATTTTTATGAAAGTTTTTGAGTCAATTGCCCCCTTAGTTGACATATCGACTATAGTTGAAGGTACATGTGTATATTGAATCCATAATCCAATTATACTTAAAACAAATGCAATGATTGTAAAAACTTTATATTTCCATTTATTTTTTGATATATTCTCAAATATACGATATTGCCCTGCTGTAAGTCCTAATAAAAATAAGGGGATTATTGATAAAGCTTTATCACCTAGATAACTTGTGCACATTAATCCTAATAGTGCTAATATCAAATTTATATGTTTGTTTACTCTATAAAAAGGGATCAGAAAAATTCCGAATATTGCATATGCTATTAATGCTTCACCATGGTCAAACCTCTCAAGGATCCAACTCATTGCAAATAATACAACCAGTCTTCTTATAAATAGGAGATATGCATTATCATTTTTTGCTTTTGCACGTGTGATAAAGATATAAAATCCTATACCAAATAAAAAAGTGAAAATTGGCATAAAGCGTCCTTCTACAAATAAATATAAAAAACGTTGATATGATGCATCAATAGAGTTTGACGATGGAGAATCCACTTTTAAAAGAAAAAAGGGAACATTCACTAGCAAAATCCCTATCAAAGCAAATCCTCTTAAATAATCTAATATATCTATTCTGTTGTTAGTAATTTCAGTTTTCATGCTTATTTTCTATGCTCCTACATTCAAATTTCAGTGGTTTTTGTCTCTTTATTATTCCATTTAGTGATGCTAGTCCTACAATATTATTAGAAAATTCTCCGTTCTTCATTTTGGTTTTTACTGGAAATCTTGAAATATCTAAATTTTTCATATTACAAATTCTTCACCTCAGATTATCTTTCTCCTATCGAATTTGAGAAAGCCTATTCATAATATTCACCTTTAATTTTCAATTTTTTAATAACTGTTTTGATACTGATATTAACATGTAAAAAATCAAAGCTTATATTAGGCGTGTCGCTATTCCCATCTATTTTTTTTTATTATAAAAGGTATTTCAGTTTTTAATTATCTAATTACATGACATTAGTATTACAATTTTGTAAGGATTGTAGCTACATGATCCCATTGCTATATATTGTTTATTTAATTATATGTAATTTTAAATATATACAATACTTAAAATACTGTTCTTTTTGGTTCTGGTGCAAAAACTTCAGGGAAATTGCAAATAATCTCTAAATCTTGGACATACTGATACTATTACTCTAAAAAAGGTGTGTGATCGGTATGAAAAAGGAAAATTTGTTCAAATGGAAGCACTATCAACCTGATATTATCTTATTAACGGTAAGATGGTACCTACGGTACAACCTAAGTTTTCGTGATTTGGTGGAAATGATGGAGGAACGAGGTTTGTCTATTGCTCACACCACCATTATGCGTTGGGTGCATCAATATGGACCTGAATTAGATGAAAGAGTACGACGTCATCTTAAGACAACAAATGATTCCTGGAGAGTCGATGAAACGTATGTGAAAGTAAAAGGTCAATGGATGTATTTATATCGCGCAGTCGATTCAGAAGGAAATACCATTGATTTTTATCTAAGTAAATCAAGAGATAAACAAGCAGCCAAGCGCTTTTTCAAGAAAGCCTTGGCTGCTTCTCATATTTGTAAACCTCGCGTTATAACAGTAGACAAGAACCCAGCCTATCCTGTAGCAATTCAAGAATTAAAAGAAGAGAAACGTATGCCTGAAGGCATACAAATAAGACAAGTTAAATATCTCAATAATATAGTGGAACAGGATCACCGTTTCATTAAGAAACGTGTGCGTTCTATGTTAGGATTCAAGTCATATGAAACAGCCACTTCTATATTGAGTGGCGTTGAAACCATGCATATGATGAAAAAAGGACAACTTCACCTGTGGGTGAAGTCTACCCAAAATGAAGTTAGGTTCATACATAAATTGTTTGGAATTGCATCATAATCTGCCATTGAACACACTATGTAGGTTTCTATGTCTTTATCAAATGATTTTTGCACCAGAACCCAAATTCCTTCTTCAACTATCCTGCCCCATTAGTACAGTAAGGATAACTTAACAAATATGTATAAATATTAGAAAAGGAAGGAACCTATCAGGAAATATGATAGGTTCCTATTTTATTATATAAATAGTTTAGAATTATAAAATTTTATATAAGGAGTTAATTATGCCAAGCATCCAAGATACGATTTATCCTAGAATAAAAAATAAGGTTCTGGTGCAAAAATACTTTACCAGAAACATAGAACGGCAATGTTCTGTTAACTGAGAGGTTAAACAGCTAATCCAAACAATTTATGAATGAATTCAGCTTCATTTCGGGCAGACTTCACCCTTTGGTGAAGTTGCCCTTTTCTCATCATATGCATAGCTTCGACGCCACTTAAAATGCAATTAGCTGTACGAAGTGATTTAAGTCCTAACATAGAGCGAACTCGTTTCTTGATAAAACGATGATCTTGTTCCACGATGTTATTAAGATATTTCACTTGCCTTAGTTGGATGCCTAATGGCATCTTTTTTTTTTTCTTTTCTCAATTCTTCAACTGCTATAGGATAAGCTGGATTCTTATCAACTGTCACTACACGAGGCTCAGAAATATGAAAAGACTGCAAAGCTTTCTTGAAGAATCGCTTTGCAGCCTTGTGGTTTCTTGCTTTGCTTAGGTAAAAATCGATGGTACTTCCTTTCGAATCGACAGCACGATACAGGTACATCCATTGACTTTTTACTTTGATATATGTTTCATCGACTCTCCAAGAGTCATTGGTTTGCTTGAGATGACGACGGATTCTTTTGTCTAATTCAGGACCATACTGATGAACCCAACGCATAATCGTTGTATGAGCAATGGATAAGCCCCGTTCCGCCATCATTTCCACCAAATCACGAAAGCTCAAGTTGTACCGTAGGTACCATCTAACTGTTTGCAAAATAATATCAGGTTGATAATGTTTCCATTTGAACCAATTTTTCTTTTCCATACCGATCACACACCTTTTTAGAGTAATAGTATCAGTATGTCCAAATTTAAGAGATTTTTTGCACCAGAATCAATATTAACGACATTATTATATAAATAGTTTTAATTTCTATCAATTCAGAATTTTCATTTTATATATTTGGATTTTTCTTTGATTATAGGAAAAAGGTATCTAAAATCTTTATGAAACTTAGATTACAGAGACCCTATTTTTATGAATAAACCGTCCCAAAAAGTAAAGCTTTTGGGACGTTCTTTCTATACAAGTAGTCAAGAGGCAATACCATAGGTTAAAGATGTTCCAAAAATTCATTTCAAAATTGAATATGAAGAAGCATATATCTTCTGTTTGTAAAGGTATACCTTTATAAACGCTCGTTCGCTTTTTAGGACGGTTCATTTGTAAAACTCACCAATTGTGACTTTGCGCATAAATAATCTAAGAATTAGATACCTGAATATTTACAATATTTAGCATAAACAATATCAATTTACTATAATATGTAATTTATGTAAAATCGTAATTAAGCTAAACTCTTCTTTAAATTCTTGCCCCTAACAAGGATTTAAAGACCATGCTATTTTTAGCTACAAATGCGTAAAAAGAAAAAAGCCAAATCTATACAGAATTTGGCTTTTTTCTTTGGAGTTCATGTAAATAACAAC
Source organism: Bacillus sp. FSL K6-6038 (assembly GCF_038050455.1). Lineage (NCBI taxonomy): Bacteria > Bacillati > Bacillota > Bacilli > Caryophanales > Bacillaceae > Bacillus > Bacillus sp. FSL K6-6038. Next base: position 58,304 of record NZ_JBBOUH010000002.1, on the reverse strand, counting down.
TTGAACCCACTACTCTTTTTCAAATGTAATTGTATTTTATCATATTTTAAACGTTTTGTTGTTAGATTTTTTAACTTATCAGAAAGTTCCGGGGCAATAGTTGGAACAATCTTTATCCTATGATATTGCCCCCTAACTACTTGTATATAATAGAAAGTAAAACTAAGTTCATGACTTTTTATAATTTGTAAAATTAATCATTAAATTCTTATAGCTAATGTGTACCAAAAGGTGTACCCTATTGAGAAGAAATCCTTTCCTTGAATTTTTTCTTTTTTAATACTCAAATGGAAAGGCGGACATTAAATCCACCTCTTCAGTTTTTTCTTTAGAATTCTTTGCGAATTCGTTATGTTTAAAAGACATATTCGTTAGTATTGCAAATACTACTAAATTTCCTAAAAGAATTTTTTGCATGGTCTTCTCTCCTCATCTTTCTTCCTTTTATATATAGCAAAGGGGAATAGTTGTATAAAAGGAAGAGAAATATTTATTTTGTTATTTGATGCAAACAAATAATTGCCACAAGAGAACCCCCTCATTTTTTGAGGGGGCTCGCTTCGCTTTTTTTGTCCACTTATCGTTGACATATATCGCAATATATTTCCTAATTATGAAGTTTTTCTTGTTACTGTTATCTTATCATTTTTTACAACCCAAGGATCTGAAACAATTGAACCATCTGCTCTCTTTAACGTATATTTTGTCGCCAGTTGGTATTGTGTATATCCTGTTGCCCTCCCAGCTTCACCTACAGCAGTATATGCTCTTGTTTCTTCTGTTGCTTCCGTATTAGTTGTACTAACTTCTGTTTGTATTGTTCTTGAAATCTCTGATTTAATTGATGCAGTTTGTTGTCCAAATTTAAGTCCTAAATCTGCCCCAATCTTCATAGAAAGCGTATCAGTCATCTTTTGTTGATCTACAGAACTTACACCTGTTTTATATGAATAACTCTCACTCAAACCAGGTTGAATAACCTTTGAAAATGTTTTATCCCAATATTCTTCTTTTTGCAAAACATAATATGGTGAATTGTGTATTTTTGTATAATTATCCGCTTGACCATCATTTACCATAAAGCAAGGTATTAAAGATGCCCCAACAACAACAGAATTCGAAGTTTGAGGTAATTGTTGTTCAATACCTCCAGTATAATTAGGAGCATCTGGTCTATTTCCTACAGCTGGTAACTTTGGTAGTGAAAAAGTACCGTATAAGGGTTGAGTACCTTGATTAACTGGACCAGCAGAAATGTAAAATACTCTATCTGAATCAGAAGGATTTGATTCATCTAAATCTGTATACTCCCAATTCTGAGCTAGTGTCCCCTCCCATGCATAAGATGCAACTTTCCCATATCCTTGGTTCACAATTTCATAATTACTACCTCCCTGGTCTCGTAAATACCATTGTTGATCAGTGGCACCAGTCCAACTCTCCTGTCGCAAACCCTCATTATCAAAAAGTGTCATACGACGAACACCATCATCATTAGCAATAGGATCACCAATTCCTACTGGTTTTCCACTATTTTTATTTACAATTGCATATGTTCCTCCATCAAGTGGAAAAAATACAAATTTTTGATTGTCTTGACCGTTTTGGCCATATAAAAGAATCCCTGCATTATCATAGGTATTATTTCGATATACATCCCAAACTTTGTCTCGATTAGCTTTCAAATGAACAGAATAATATCGATTATTCTCCGGAGAAGCTGCTTCACTTGAAGGAGCCCAGATAGATAGACTCGTTGCTCCTACAAGTAACCCTGCCATGACTTTTTTTGATATTGATTTCATAATATTTCCCCCTAGTTTTGTTGGAAATCCCCCTATAAGAGCTAATCAAGCTTATGATATAGTGGTCACCTTATAGCATTCTGTGGTTTCTTTTCTATTAAAGCTGTACTTCATACAAATGCTGTAGCAAGTATTTTTTAATACGCTTCATACTAGCCATTCTTTCATTGTTTCTACAAGATTACAAAAGGTGAAATTATATCGTACATTGCTTATACTTTTACTACAGAATTATATAAAATCACTTTTGTTATGTAGAAACTGAGAATGTTATTCTTTTTACAAACACGATACTTTTCTGATTCTAGATTGTTTCTAACTAAAATTAACTGAGTATTAAGAAAATTAAATCGACATAATGTTACTTACGACTTTACTACACTTTTATTAGTTTAATCTTCTCCTTTCTTAGCGGTCATACTAATTACACCTTTATTAAAACATTAAGTTTTCAATGCGTAAATAGTAGAATTTTGTCGACTATATTAATTAATTTAATTATTAAGAATTAATGTGAGCGAAAAAATTATACTTATAAAATGATTGTTTCGTATTATTTAAGTAATTATAATAGTTACAACTTGATGTATCTGTTAAAAAATAACTATTTTAATCTACAAAATAACATTTAATATAATTTAAATATTATTAATATAATTTAATCATACTCTGTATATAGATTCCCTTTATTTGGATATGTAAAATTGCATATCCATCAGTTAATGTTTATCGTTATGTTATTAACCATAAACATTAACGGCATAATGATAAACAACGAAAATGGTGCTATATTAATAAAAAAGAAATGGAGTGAAAAATATGAATCAACCTAAGGATTTTATTGGTTTTGAAAAAGCAATAAAATTGTTTCAAGTTTTATTTAACATTTTTTATTGGATAGTTATTATTGGAATGTTTTTAGTTTTAGGTATGATGATTGGAGGAATATTTGTTCCGCTCCATACCTTACTTGACATTTTAACTGTAAAGGGAGCTACTTTTTCTGTAGGCTTTTATCATTCTTCTTATCAAATTGATGTAAATCATATTCAACATACAAAAATTAGGACATTGATCATAAATGCTTGTATAATAGGTGAAGTAATCCTAACAATACTATTATTTATCACTGTACAGATAAAAAGAATTTTACAGTTTACAAGAAATAAACAGCCCTTTTCTAAAAGTTGTATTAAACACATCCAATTTTTGGCGTATGGGGTTATTATTTATAGTTTTATCATCGGATTACTAGGTAATATTTGGGATTTTTCACTTGTAAGGACACTTCAATTGTCTAAAACCGTAATTTCTCTTAATTTTAATTTTGACATGATGATAATGGGATTTCTTATTTTATTTTTGTCCCATATTTTTAAATATGGTGCATATTTGCAAGAAGAATACGATTCTACTTTGTAAGTTTTACGAGAGGTGCTATTTTATGGCTATTATTACACGATTGGATAGGGTATTAGCAGATAGAAAAATGCAATTGGGAGAATTAGCCGATGCTGTGGGAATATCTGTAGTCAATTTATCCAATCTAAAAACAGGTAAAGTAAAAGCTATTCGCTTTTCTACACTTGATGCAATTTGTAGGGTTTTAAACTGTCAACCTGGAGATATTTTAGAATATACGCATTCTGAAAATGATGAAGAGTTATAAAAAATTTAAAACTATAGTTTTTTCCGGTTAACTATATTTATGGTAATGCATTTATAATTCCTGTTGAAGGGGTCACGATATATGCGACCCAACTTAAGAAGTTCATTGTTACCCAAAACTAAAAAAATGAGCTGAATTGTTATAAATAATTGTAGATAGATAAAAATTTCGTTTAGGGGATACTTCATAACCTTAGCTTGATAGCGATGTGGTACTACCCAGATAGTATCTAAAACAGTCGTTTATAGAACTTTATATATTTCTACCAAAATAGAATGTGTAACTTTCTTTTTTGTGTGTCGCAATCATTTCATAATTTCTTGTCGTTATATAAAATAGAGGCTTCCTCAAGGGATAGCCTCTATTTCAATTTATTCCTATTCAATGGGATTTAAAAAAGATGACCACTGTTCAAACAGGGACCATCTTCTTAAGGATGTCTAACCTCTTTTTTTAATGTCCTTTACAAAGAGTATAGATTAATATCCTTTTATTTTCCAGGATACCACTTGTTTAACCAATTATTCCATTCATCTTCCTTCAAATCAGCGGCGAAGACAGAAGCAATTGCATAATCGTCAGTGAACGTTGCAATGCCATCACCAACAGATAAATATTGTCCATTTTCATTTTTTAATCTAAAAGCCCCAAACAGCCCAGTATCTTCGAGTGTCCAGACTTTCTCAGGCTTGATTATATAAAGTTCATTATCACCTAGTTTACTTGGAATATATTTCAAACCATCTCTTAGAAGAACCTTGTTAGATCCTTTTTTAATTGGAGTAATTGTGAACTCTTGTTTACTCAATGGAGTGTTACCGTCTGATGTAGAAAGCCTACCATCATCCCAGCTTCGGATGAAGCCATCTCTGCCTTTAATTTTCGTCGAAAGAGAGGAATACTCTCCATCTTTATGATTTGTGATGAGATCAACCTCACGGCTCATGATTTCATTAATATGCGGCGACACATAATGTGCGGGATCAGAAAAATAATAAAAAACACCTTCTGATATAGGCTCTGAAGTAATCGTTCCTAGCATTTGTTTTTCTACTGGTAGTTGCTTGAAAAGTTCATTCTCATCAACACCCCAAACACGGAGGCCATTAGGATAATAATGTGGGAATGTTTGTTTTAAATATTTATCTGCTAAAGCATTTCTACGACCGCTATTGTCACTTTTTAGATAATAGGTTTTAAAATTCGTAAGTGAAATACCCGTCTTTCCTTCATCTAATTGTTCTTGTGTAATATACAAAATCTTATGGTTATATAGATCAGGTTCATCAGGAGTTAAGTCTACCATTGTACCAGCTTGCTTAATACGAATTTGTTCCCCATGCTTTATCGTTTTATATTCAACTTTTCCATCTTCATAAGCAAGTTTAATTTTCTTGCTAAAATCTTTATTTTTATAATAATCAAATGCACTAATACCAAATTCACCCTTTTGAAATGTAGGAGCTTTGTAAGCAAGGTTTTCATGTTCAGCATAATAATAGCTTTTCACATCGATTTCCTCTAACCATTTCCCAAACGGTTCTTTAAGAAACTTGTCATATATGTTTCCAAATGTTGTAATAACCGTTCCGGCCGTACCAACATCTGCTTTCACCGTATTTTCCGTTAATGGACTTGCTAATGGACTAGCGCTAAATAAAACCCCCATTGCAATTCCTATAGGTAGGAATTTTGGCATCCTTTTTTTGTACTTTTCATTCATAACGTCATTCCTCACTTTGTATGTATGTATGTATGTATGTATGTATGTATGTATGTATGTTTTTTCCTACTTATTACACTGAATGTAATGTTCGGAAGTTCATCATAATCTAAATACCTTTCATTTTCCTTTCGTAAATGTTACAAAAGTATTTCATGGGGTACCGCCACATCACCATCAAGCTAAGAAAGGCAAATACCCCAAAAAGCAAAAGATGAGCTTTCTTGTAATAAAAACAAATCCGTAATACTAGGAGATTTCTTTTCAATGGCTATATTGAGAAATACGTGTATAAGACAATATTTAAATTTAAGTATGATACGATTATAGTAAGGGGGGGAGCTATATGAACGGCCTACAAGAAAAAACATCTGAATTATTAAAAGAGAAAAAAAAGCCAATCAATGTAGTTTTAAAGAGTGGGGTTAGGATAACCGGGCAGATTCTTGCAATGGACAAATTTACGATTCTTATGATGGTTCGTGGTAAACAGCAACTCGTTTACAAACAAGCAGTTTCAACCATTACTACATAATACATATGAGAATGATTCGACCATTTCTTAACATTTTCTCAACATTACATTATACATATATACGATATAATGATAATAAGTAATTCTCTTTATCTTACTTCTATATATTTGTTTTTTCCTGTTGCAGAATCCTTATCATAAGGATTCTATTTTTTTGTTCCAAAAGGTACACCTTTTGGTACACATTAGCTATAAGAATTTAATGATTAATTTTACAAATTATAAAAAGTCATGAACTTAGTTTTACCTTCTATTATATACAAGTAGTTACGGGGCAATATCATAGGCTAAAGATTGTTCCAAATATCCACCTATAATTATCTGATAAGTTAAAAATATAACAACAAAACGTTTAAAATATGATAAAATACAATTACATTTGAAAAAGAGTAGTGGGTTCAAGTTGTTATTTTCATGAACTCCAAAGAAAAAAGCCAAATTCTGTATGAACTGTACCCCGAATCGTGGACACTTAAAAAAAGTCCATGCTTCGGGGTTTTTGTGTATCTTTACACTCATTCCTCGTTATAATGGAAACAATGATAAAAGTGAGGTACGGGAAATGAGTAAAATTATTTTTAATGAAATGCAAATGAAGCAACTAGAGAAGAATGAAAATGTCGTGAAGGTATCAGAACGTTCTATTACCTAGTGTTCTGATTTTAAAATAAAAGCTGTGAAAGAAAATCAAAGTGGGAAAGGTCCAAATCAAATCTTCCTGGAGAATGGATTCGATTTAGAGATCATTGGTGAAAGAAAACCAAATCAATGTTTAAAACGTTGGAGAAAAACGTATGAACAATTTGGAGAAGAAGGATTCTATACGGAACGCCGTGGAAAAGGAAGTGCTGGTCGCCCTTCTACAAAAATGTTATCTTCCGATGACAAGCTAAAGAAAGCAGAAGCTCGTATTGCTTTTCTAGAAGCGGAACTGGCATTCTTAAAAAAGTTAGACGAACTCGAAAGGCAGGCGTTACAGAAGAAACGTTAACACCATGTGAAAAATATACACTCATTGAACAAACGATTCGTCGCTTCAACTTTCCACGCATGGTGCGTTATTTTTGCGATCTAGCAGGTGTAAGTCGAAGTGGTTATTATGCTTGGCTTCGTAAGCTAGACATACACATTGAAAAAGAAGCAAGTGATGAGAAGGATTATGAATTGATTCAAGAAATCTTCAACCGTAAAAAGAAAAAATGTGGTGCACGATTCATCAAAATGGCGTTAGAAAACACAAAGGGAATTACAATGAATCTAAAGCGTATTTTTCGGGTTATGCGTAAATACAATCTTGTGACAAAGATTCGTCGTGCGAATCCATACAAACAAATCGCAAAAGCGACGCAAGAACACAAAACTTGTCCGAACTTATTACAACGTCAATTCAACCAAGAAGAGCCGGAAAAAAGTATGTTAACGGATATTACATATTTATTTTATGGAAAAGGGAAGAAAGCTTATTTATCTTGCGTAAAAGATAGTACGACACGAGAGATTTTAGCTTATCATGTTTCCCCTTCTTTACAAATGGATATCGTCTATCAAACATTAGACAAATTAAAAGATAGATTAGGAGATACCATTCATCCTGAAGCACTTTTACACTCAGATCAGGGTATCCACTACACGCATCCGGAATTTCAGCGCCGTGTAAAGGAAATGGGTTTGAGACAGTCTATGTCACGTAGAGGAAACTGTCTAGATAATGCCCCAATGGAATCCTTTTTCGGTCATATAAAAGATGAATTAGACTATAAGTGTTGTCAAACGTTCCAATCTCTGCAACTAGTAATCGAGAAGTATATGCAAGATTATAATTATGATCGTTATCAATGGACACTCAAAAAGATGGCCCCGGTACAATACCGGAACCATCTTTTAAGTGCCTAATTTTTAAAGGTCTTTTTATTAAACTGTCCATTTTATAGGGTACAGTTCAAAATTCCCTTGGTTTTTTCAATTGTATTATGTTATGAAGCTTTAGGATTTTGCTCACACAAATGATCTGCATATCAAAGATGAATTGATGTGCAGATCATTTGTGTGAGCAAGTCCCTTTAGCATTATGAAGGGACTTTTTTAAGTTTATACACACTTGAGGTTCCGTCACATCAACATCAAGCTAAGGTTTTGAAGTACCTCCTAAATGAAAATTTTCTTTCTCTACAGTTAGTTATTTTGAGAAGTTAGCTCATTTTATTGTTTTGGGGGTGTTTACTTTTCTTAAGTTGATTGGCATGGGCTGAATCCCTATCATAAGGGTTCTCTTTTGATTCTAAAAATTCATACAATATTCAAATGTCATCCCTAAAAATGTTAATATCTGTTATACAATAAAGGTATCCTAGTAGTCTTAAGACATAGTGATTCCTAGTTTTTCTGATAAGATAGTTTGTTTTGCCCTTCAGTTTACATTATCTTAAAAAGAACTTGTATTTTTTTACAAGTTCTTTTTGTTTCACTACAAAAATGAAAGTAAACTTTGTAATAAATTTCTCAATATAGATATAGCTGCTATATATGGTTTTTATATCGAAAATTTTAAAAAAATATAATATTATAAGAATTAAGATAGTTTTCGCCTTTTTTTCTCCTTGTGCTAAAGATAAGATCGTGTTCCCCGATCTTATCTTTTTATTTGTAGATTTTTGATACAAAAAAAGGAATCCTTATAATAAGGATTCTGCAACAGGAAATAACAAAAATATAAATAATAAAAAGAATTACTTATATTATATAATATATAGCAATAATATAATATTGAGAAATATTTACATAAATCCAGTATGCATTATGTAGAAATTGTAGAAATGGCTTGTTTATAGACTAATTGTTGCTTGCCATGAACCATCATAAGGACAGAAAATCTATCTATTGCAATTGAATTCAGCTCAAGAAATTAACTGGCGGTCCCTCATACCCAGAATCGTTTCCGTACCACATCCATCAACTTAAGAATTTTATAACGCCCCCCAAAACAAAAAATTGTACATTTTCACCTGGAGATGCCAATTTTCTCGTTTTGGGGTATTTGCTTTTCTTAGCCTGATAGCGATGTGGCGCTACCCCAAATTGTACTTTATAGAACAAGCGCTTTTTGTAACACATCATCTAATACATATTGTTTGTGTACAAGTGAAGAAACCATACCGCTTTGCATACCGCTATACGCTGGAAGAAACGTAATTATATCGCCTACTCGATATGTCTTACTATCTGTTATATCAACGATTAAATGATCGCTACTTCCACCAAGAATCTCGATATGTCCATCAAGTGGATATAGTCCACTAATATCAAGATCTTGTCGGCCAATCGCAACAATAGCTCGCAATCGTTCCCCTTTTTCTTCAAAACATGGAACTTGACCGAAAGCGTTTTTTCCAATCACACCTCTAGGCATCGAGGGCTTTCTTTTAACCTCAATAATCTCCGCTTCCACCAAAAATATATCTTGGTACATAAAGGGAATGTTCTTCCCATATGCTGTTTCTTTCCCGAGGAAAATAGCTTCGCCAATTCGAAGAGAATTGACACGCCCTATTTCTTTCCTTTGTAAGATAAGCGGTAAGGAACTGGAATTCCCCCCCGAAATAATGGAAAGTGGCTGCCCGATTTTTTCTTCCACTAGCTCAGTCAATTGTGTTAACTCTAGCAACGAAGATTCAGTTGGAATCACACCGCTAAAACAAGTAAAATTAGCTCCAATACCAACAAGCTCTATTCCCTGTATCCCAACTACTCTTTGGGAAACCTCCACCATTTGCTGAGGCAACATACCTTCGCGAAGATCTCCTAAATCTATCATTAAAATAACCCGATGTATTTTCCCATATTTCGTCGCAGCCCTTCCCAATGCCTCAATCACACAGAGTTCAGAGTTCAAACTTATGTCAGCAGTTAGAACCGTCTCCTCTACTTCTGATAAAGCTGGTGTTCTAATTAAAAGAAGTTCCACACTGTTTCCCATCATTTTACGGATTTTATGAAGATGCTGTAATCTTGAATCTGCAAATTTTGTAAATCCAGCTTCTTTCAAAATTTCGATTACTTCTGTTGCAGCACTTACTCCTTTTGTAACTGGAAAACATGAAACATTTGCATGCTCGCATAATCGTTTTATCATAATGGCATTATGCTTTAATTTTGAAAGGTTTATTTTCATGATGGGCCGCATTTTTACTCCTCCTACATACAAAGCGGATTAGCAAAGTTTGTATATAAATACGATTTCGCTTGATTATATATCCTCATGGAAAATAATGCCTTAGTCTCAATAAAAGGTGCAAATATTGCTGCTCGTTGCTCTTCTGTTACACCTACCATAAAATCTTCCACCAAAGCTGCAACAATTCTCCATAACTCTTTTTCCTGTATATCATCAACTGCTCGAGCCAATGTAAATAGCAAATCCCCAAAATGATTTTGCAATACAGAATGAATAAACTTGTTATATACTTCAGTCATATTCTCTGTAAATAATGCTACTTCTTTCATAACCGAGAGGTCTATCAACTCCGCCAATTTCTCTTTATAAATTCTTACTCCACCAAGATCACGAATGAGAATACGTTGTACTTCACCATTTTTTGTCACAATGATAGAATTTTGCATATGCCCTTCTAGGGCAATCCCATATCGTAAAACAAGTTCTAACAATGGCAACATCACTTTCTCAGTATAATGAGCGATATAATAGAATATCTCTTTTTTACCGATATCCTCTTTGTCAAAATATGTACGCATTATATCTAAAATGACAGGTTCATTTTCTTTTAATGGATTATTGGCTGTTAAACTTGCACCAACCCATAATAATTCTCCTTCTCTTCTATACTGATCGGGATCTTCCCGTAAAATAAATGCTAAATTACGTTCTAAATCCCTAGTATTCGGTTTAGAAAAATAAGCTCCTACTCGTTCCCTTACAACGACAATAGACTGCTCTAACTTTTGTTCCTTTGTATAGATGCCATCTAATACTGTTGATAATAGTGGGCCATTTATTGTAATTTCTGGTGACACGGTACGAACTGCACTTGTTGCTTGCGCTCTCACTGGAAGTTTCACGTGATATGGTAATTTTAATACATTCATTGTTCGAAATGATAATGTTGCACGTGAAGATAGTTGATATGGCACTGGAATAATCCATCCCGCTTCTAACTCTGAACCATATTCTTCTTGTAATACATGTTCATACTGCCATGGGTGAATGAGAAATGGATAATAATCTTCCATTCTTTTTTCTTTATTTACAAGTAATGTGTGTACTGCTTCGTATAAATCTGGTGAATTTTCATATATAAGTGGTTTCTGCATATAATCTCCCGTTACTTCAGCTACTTCTTTATGAACGAGAAGAACATGTAACGGAACAACATGTTCAAATTCTGGTGCATACAACTTCACTTCTTCTCTTGATAAACCAAGTTTCGTTTTCGTAGATGGGTGAAGCGGATGTCCCTCAATAACAAGTGATTCCGTATAAGTAAGCTCATCAAATGGTATACATGTTTGTAAAACTTTTAAAAATTGATATAAGTTATTAGGATTTGTTTTTGTTACAAACAAAACGTTTGTCTCTAATTGTTGTTTCACCCATTCTTGTTTCCGATCCCATGCTTCGTATGCTAGTGCTAAATTGGTTACACTGTTTTCCAGTTCTTCTTGTAAAGACTGTGAAATATGAATACGAAAGAACGGAGCGACTTCTTCCCAAAACATTGACAATGAATCAATCCACCGTATATGTCCACGAACTTTAAAACGAATTGGGAATATAAACTCGTATCGTTCAAACGCTCCCTCTTGTTTTACTTCTAACAATAATTCCACATCGTTCATGCTATCTACAATCTCTATACCATGCTCATGTTTCAATATCGCACAGTTCTCTTGTAGCACTTTCTCCCGAATCAATGAATTGCAAAAACGATTTAAAATACTCCGTTCTGCTTTTACTCTATTAACTTGTTTGCTTTGAATTGACAAATTCGTTCACCTTTCCTTTTTGCTGTTTCAGTTTTATAAATTGAAATAAAAACGGGACCATACATACAATTCCCATCAAAATAAATGTTTGAGCAATACCAACATATTCAATGGAATAACTAACTAAAATAGAACCAAGTGGAATCATCCCTCGATCCATCAGTACTACGCTAAGCATAAGTCCCCTCTCTTCTTCACGGACATGATGCTGAAAATAGACACGGTTACTTGATCGTAATAACTGACCAAATAGACCAATAGAAAATAAAAGAATAAAAAATACATATGTATTACTAACAATCAGTAATGCTAAAGAAACTGAAAATGCAAGTAAGCTAACATAATACAGACGTACTTCTGAAATATATGTCAATGCTTTTGGAAGAATCACAGTAGCTATAATCGCACCAATTGCAGCTGATGACATAGCGATTCCAAACACTTCTGCTTTTCCCGTAAATTGCTTTGAAACAAGCGCTGGTAAAACAGACGTATAGGAAAAACCAAAAGCCATTGTAATAAGTGACGTCACAAAGATATTTCTTCCCATTTTGTCATAAGAAAAATAAGCAGCAATTTGTTCCCAACTCGCTTTTTTCTTTTCTTTTCGTTTTTTCATTGGTTGATCTTTCATTGGTATCACAAGAATCCAAGCAATAAGTGAACAAACAGCCTGCATCATAAATGTTAATTCGATATGCCCTGCTGCAATAAGAAATCCTGCTAATGCCGGTCCGGTTGATCGACAAACATTCATGACAAATGAATGCATGGAAATCAGTTTGCTAATTTGATTATTTGTATCAATATCTGAAAGAAGTGTATTTCGGTTTGGTGTTTCTAATGCACTAATGACCCCACGAATAAATGAAAAAAGTAAAAAAATAAAATATGAAGGAGTAACTAAAGCAACATAAACCGCAAGTAAAGTTGTCAATACAAATCCCCATAAGGAATATGATTTCATTAATTTGACTCGTGGATACAAATCACAAAGCTTTCCTGCATACACACTAAATAATACGATTGGAATGAGTCGTACAAAGTTTAACCATCCTAAATATGTCGCGCTATGGTACAAATCATAGACATACCAATTAATAGCAGTCATTCCGAGCCAATTCCCCATAAACAAAAAAAATGAACTACCAAAAAACAGTTTTCGAATAAGAATCACCTCGAATTTTTTGTTGCATTTTTCAATTCACTCTTTATAATTGAAATTGATTATCAACATCATTGTAAGGACAATATAAAATATTCTCTCTTTTTTGTAAAGAGCTAAAATTGAGAAAGGTGGTTTCTATGCACTTACACAGCATTCATTCATTTGAGGTAGAAGAACAAACATTATTTTCTTTTTTACAGCAAAACCATCCACCACTACATGAAATATATAAACAAAATTTATATAAAGGTCGGAACGGTATATTGGAACGACTACTATCTTCTGTCATCCGAGAAAATATAAGTAATCTAATGGATACTGTGGTGACATTTCAAAAGTCAGCTAAGACGTTTGCTTCTATTTCAGCGTACAGTTGTCCAGATTATTTACTGGATTATATACATACACACCAGAAGCACTTTGAAAAATCTTCCATAATACAAGCTTTATGTTTTAAGAAACAAGACTGCTACTTACTCGTACCAGTTCAACAAATGTATGCTTTCGAGCGTCCAATTGTAAACGGGCCGTACATGCTCATATCACCATCTGAACAAAAAGAAATTACACATCCAAATGAAGTGTTAGCTTTAATTTTCCATGAAGGTTGGGAAGAGTTATCTTCCTATTTTCATATGTTCGAAGAGGATTTAGCTAATAGTGCTGCTAATTTATCGCTTGCCTATACATTTCATGAACAGTCTACTGAGGCATCAACATTAGAAGCAGCTGCGCAAACAGATGATCATTATGCTTTTTTTGAACAGCTTGTTATTGAAGGACACCCTTGTCATGGTTCTGGTGCAAAAATAAAATGAAAGAGCATATAGCTCATATATTTCTAGCGGAATTCTATTTTATGCTGTAAGCCCAAACAATCGATGGATGAATTTTTTCTGATTTTGAACAGACTGATGCCGTAAATCAATCTGTTCTTTTTTAATCATATGCATAGCCTCTACACCACTCAATATAAAGGTTGCTGTTTTAAATGACTTCAATCCCAACATAGAACGTACACGTTTCTTGATAAAACGATGATCTTGTTCCACTATATTATTGAGATATTTCACTTGCCTAATTTGGATGCCTTCTGGCATCTTATTTTCTTCTTTTAGCTCCTCAATTGCTACTGGATAAGCTGGATTCTTATCAACTGTTATAACACGAGGCTTTGAAACATGAAAAGACCGCAAAGCTTTCTTGAAAAAGCGCTTTGCAGCCTTCTGATTTCTTGTTTTGCTTAGGCAAAAATCGATTGTATTTCCTTGCGAATCAACAGCACGATACAGATACATCCATTGACCTTTTACTTTAATATATGTTTCATCGACTCTCCAAGAGTCATTTGTTTGTTTGAGATAACGTCGGATCCGCTTATCCAATTCAGGGCCATATTGATGAACCCAGCGCATAATGGTTGTGTGAGAAATGAATAAACCCCGTTCCTCCATCATTTCTACCAGATCACGAAAACTGAGGTTGTACCGTAGGTACCATCTTACCGTTAATAAAATAATATCAGGCTGATAATGCTTCCATTTGAATATATTTTCCTTTTCCATACCAATTACACATCCTCTTTAGATTAGTAGTATCAGTATGTCCAAGATTTATAGATTCATTGCAATTTTCCTAGCGTTTTCGCACCAGAACCAAAATAATACTAAGGACTAAAAAGATCATTATATAAGTAATATTTTCAATTTGTTTCACCTCATTTAATACATTGTTAGAAACAAAGTTTAATTATAAAAATATATAATGAACAATGTACTTATAAAGTTAGAATTTTTCAAGTGGAAAATTTAAAAAAGTATTCATCTAGTAAAGAAAACTATCAATATTTATAATCGTTAATATCAAGTTAGATGATGATATATTTTGATGTTTGAATTCTCACTATTTTTTATGTAGAGTTTTTTAGTCAAATATCACTTTACTCATAAATTTTCCTCAGTTGGAAGCATAAATTGACCGGAATTTGCTTGTTTTTAAAGATATTTATTCAATTCTTCGTAGGAAACGGAAGTATAAGTTGGCCGTGAATTAATTATTAACCTATAAGCTGGCTGTGAATTTTACAAAATAATAAATAAAAATACCTATTATCAGTGTAGGATATTCGGAATGATGAGGTTCAGCCGAGATACGTGTAAAAATGGGTCATAGGCTGTATTTTATTTGTATTATCCTAACAAAAAGGTATTTCAATAATAATAGTAGACCATTGATATCAAAATACTTAACAAAACATTCTGGTTATTTTGATACCAGAACTTATGATGATAAAAATCACCAATTTTGATTATTCCGATTTTTGTGAAAATATTACGTTTTTTACCAAATGTTTGTAGAATAAATACGTATTATTCAGTACGTATTTATTGTATACGTATTGTTTATTACATAAATGTTGAAAGGGGAGATGGGAAGATGAAAAAACTTAAGAAATTAGCAGCAACGGTAGGAACTGTGACAGCATTGGCATCCGCATTTACATTTGCAACTCCAATGCAGAAAGCATTTGCAGATGATAGTTCTTATGTTGATCTAAGAGGAACTGGGGCAGTAACTACAAGAAGTATTTACGCGGATAGCGGCGGAGTAAGTCTTTGGGTGGGTAATTATATAGGCAATCCATCTGTTTCTTGGTATTTGTACAGAGATGGTAACCTTTATGACAAAGGAACTGTGTATTCTGGATTAAGGGATTATTCTTATCGTGCACCTATTGGCAATTACCGTTTAAAATTAGTATGCAATTCATCTTCAACATCTTGCGTTGCTAGAGCCGGTTTGATTACTAAGTAATAAGTAATTTAATTATCTTATATGTAATAACGAAAGACGAAGAATGAAATGGGGGATTTTATGAAGAATAAGTTCAAAACTTTAGCTTTGAGTATGAGAGCTCTTTCTGTATTCTATTAGAAAGCTTGTCAATTTAGTTACTCTTAGCCACTTCTTTATTCCCCTTAATTAACAAACGTTTTTTGTAAAAGACTTCTTGTTGTAGCTTTGAAATAAATATTCCACAAAGCCGTATTCTACGACACATAAAACGAATCCACTTTGAAAAAAGATTGATCAAAATGGATTCGTTTCTTTTTGAATGAACATTTCGTTTTATAAAAAAGTTTAATTAGGACTCACTTAGTATTCTTTAATCGAAAAGGGGAAAAACATCGTAACTTTATTTTAAATCTACATCTGTTTTTTCTAATTCACCTATACCTTTTACGAATGGCACATCCATCAACTTAAGAAGTTGGTGGTTCCCCAAAATGAAAAATGAATTGAACTTTCATAAATAACTGTAGAGATATAAAATTTTCGTTTAACAAATCCTACATTTTTAGCTAATTGCTCTAGAGCATCAGGTGACATATATCGTTGCAACTCTTTAGAAAACAATTCTAATTCATCAATAATAGATAAGTTCATATCAAAAACGCTATCCTTTCCTATGATGCTACAGAAAGAATAGCGTATTTTTTCATTTTAGGGGAATTTTGTTTTGTTAGCTTGATAGCAATGGAGGCTCCCCTAAAGAGTACAGTTTAACCCGAAGTAGCCCCTTTTCTAAATACCCATTATTGAATAACAGAATAAAATTATCATAATACCTTTTTCTAAAAAAGATATATATAGGTATCACTGATTCACAGATCTTCTAATCTGCACAATCCTGCCAATGGGCACACGCGCATCATGTATAACTGTCAATGATTTAGAAAAATGCTGGCTAAATTCCCATCTATACCATATCTCTCTATGTACCCACGTAATCCCCCTTGTTTATAAGAAATTATATGATGTGCTCTATTAGCTATGCCAAATTGTATTTGGATTGTCATCGATTGCATTACTAGCTAGATCACACACACTTGTTTTCATTATTTTCTTGGACCATACGCAGCTACTGGTTTAACGGGTTTCGCATCCGTCGCTTCCCATATAGGGGCAGTTAATGTTGGATAGTTCAAAGCTTCTACTTTTTTTCTTGTTTCTTGTGATGCTTTCAGTCCCCATTGATCAAAAAATGGAAGTACATTTTGTTTCGCTACTTTCGATGTATTGTAAATAAATGCTTGTATTTCATCTTCATCAGTTTCTGGAAGTTTATCCTTTGGCAACTCTCGATATAGTTTGTGGAGATTCGGATAAAAATCTTCCCCATATGCTAAATGAAGTTGCCAAAACATAACAAGTTTCACAAACAAGTCATCAATATCTTTATACTCTTTATCTGCTTGTTTTAAGTATGCAAATGCTCTATCGTAGTCCCCTTCTTTTTCTAAACGCGTTGGTTGATTCGGGAATAATTGTTTTTGTGCAGCTAAGGAATATATATTAACAGTGACTTCAGTCATTCCATTCGAAGCCCACGTCCAAGGGTTTTGTTGCCTTGTGTGTCCTGCTTCATGCATTTGTCCCCATCCAAATTCATTTACATTTAAAGCACTTTTAATTGCGTCATAAGCAGTAGTAAATACGACTCCATCCTGACCTGCATACATGTACATGCCCGGTGGGTTGTTAGGGTTCTCTACAAAAGCCCAAAGACGGCGAGTTGAACGATGTAACGGATTAGAACTTGTTTCAGAAAGTCCCGATATTTTATCTTGCGCTCGAATCATTTCATCGTATTTTTCTAATAGGGGAACAGGATCTTGATCCACAATATATTTCTTGGCACTATCACGAGTAACAGTAAGTACTGCTTTCTTTGACTTTAATTGAACAGCATGCGCATCTGGATACTTGTCCATCATAGCAATCCAGTCCTCTTTCGTATGCTTCCCTAATTCAAAGAATGGAACAGGGCTCCCGCCTTGTGTTACTTTCACCTTAACAGTTCCTTTCCCTTCAGAGTTATCAAACCCTAATAAACCACCGTTTGGAGAGGAGATGGTGTTAGAACCAGGAGAAAGACGAAATGCTTTTCCCCCTTCTTTATCATATTCATTTGTCCCAATAGTTGCTCCAAGCTTGTCTAATCCCGATAGTCCCGATACTTCAATTGTGACTTGTTCATTCGGTTTTACATAGATTCCTGTTGGCACATAGTTTCGTTGCTCACTTCTTCTTTCTCTTGCTGCTTCACCCATATAATGTCCTGTACTTGGAAGTTCAAACGTCCTCTCTTCATACTGCGCCTGAGTTTGCGTAGTTTCAGCATGAATGTTCAAACTATTTACAGTCATAGACGTAAATAATGTCGTTGTCAAAACAGCAGATGCCATAAATACTTTCATTGGTTTTTGTAATCTATAATTCTTTCCTCTGTTCATATAAATCATTCCTTTCATTCAAATCCATTCTAACGGTCATAGGAAACGCCGATTTCCTCACTAGCCCCTTATATCGTCTCATCTAATTAATACAATAATGATTCCTCTTACTATGACTACTTCTTAAATTTACTTATCCCCCCTCTCTTATTTCATACACGTAAAAATTATACCTATATATAATTTTGAAGGGGAATATCTGGCCGTGTATAGAAACGGTCATGACTTTTTCCCACCACATCAAAAGGAGAAAGCAAGTGCAAATCATGTTGTATTCTGCATAGTAGGTATATCGAAAAAATTAAAATGGATTTATATGGCTGTTACTTCCATTAAAACATTATAGATTTTGAGTGTAAACCTTTAATCTAGCATATAGTAATTCTAAATTAAACATTGTACATATATTATTAAATCTTAAAAATCACAACAAAAAGTATTTCAATATAGATTTATTCCATTAGACAAACTCATTATAATCTGATAAACTCACTGAAAATAAACTATTTTTATATAAATACAAATTGAAAAAAACGAACTGAAAACCCCTTTATTTTAGGAGATGAGAGCAACTGGCCATACATAGAAGCGGTAGGGGCCTTTCCCTTCCATAGGAATGGTTTAAAACAAAAGGAGAAAGCAAGTACATGTCATGTTTTGTTCTGCATAGCAGCGACTTATATGTTGAAAAATTAAAATAGATTTATATAAATTAAACATTTTAAATGATTAACTTAAAAATATTTGTAAAATAATAAAATAGCATTCTACATACCATTACCTAATACGCAAATATGCAAAATTACATATTTTACATTCAGTATAGGGATCACCTTACATACCCATCAATTTAAGAATGGGAAAAAATGAACTTTCGTTCATCAGAGTTAAAACATTCTCAAAGTAGAGATATGTTCTTAAAAATAAGCATACTAAATAAACCTAAATAAGTTTCATTTTTAAAAGTTATGTAGTTTTCTTCTGTCCTCTCAATTCATTATACTCGTAAACAACACCTAAGATATCAAAGACTGTTTTCTTCCCATATCGGCGAGGGTTCCACTCGTTCTTCTGTAGGAGGTAAAACAGGCGGATAAGAATATTTGCTATTTCTTGAATGTTTTTCTGTATAGCTCGGTATAAAAGGGGCAGTACCACACATCCATCAACTTAAAGTATATATTTATACAAAGGCTGGTCTTTCTATGTAGTTTTTTATTATCTTTTATAGATATCATAAAAGTAGGCATATCAAATAAACCCTGACGGGTTTCAATTTTTTTACTATAGGGGTACCGCCCCATGCCTATCAACTTAAGAATGTCATTGAAATGTACCAATAGATTCTAGTGCAGCAAAATAAATTGTGCTATGATGTGAGCAAATATAAAGCTATCTAACGGAGGGATTCACATGCCGCATGTTGTGTTTCGTGGAATTACTACTAAACAATTAAAACGCATAAGCAAGCCATTAGTAGAAGAGCTCGCAGAGATTTGTGAGTGTGGTACGGATAATTTTACATTGGAACTACCAAGTTCTACGTTTGTATTCAATGGAGAAGAAATAGAAGCGTTTCCTCTTATTGAAGTGAAATGGTTCGAGCGTGGACAGGAAATTCGTGATCGATTTGCCAAGGCCATTACTACATATGTAATGGATTTTGGACTTCCAGAAGTAGAGGTTGTATTTACGGTTTTCACAGAATCAGCGTATTATATTAACGGGAAGCATTGTGCAAGTTAGAGCTATTTGAAAGATTTTTGTAACATTTATAAGGGGAGCGCCACATGCCCATCAACTTAAGAATTTTATAACACCTCAAAACAAAAAAATTGTACATTTTCACATGAAGATGTCAATTTTCTCGTTTTGGGGTATTTGTATTTCTTAGCTTGATAGCGATGGGGTACCGCCCACATTTTAACGAAAATATACGCTAAGCAAATTCGACATGAAAAAACGTTGATTTTACTACTCTAAGCAACTTATTCAATCTCAAAAACAAGGGTATTTGAGACAAAGGAAATTCAACCTAAAATAGGCTGAAAATAGCTTGAATTTTGTCTCAAAACTCATCTTTAAATCAAAATCTCAATTCAAATTGTGTTATTGAGTTTTGAGAATCCCTTAGAGTATAAAAACGTTAAAATGTGCGTGCTACCCCATGTAGAACTTTGCGAAACTGCAGACTATGGTAAATTTAAACGCTCATATGATAAATAGGTGAAGCTGCTTGCCAAAATTTTACGTGATCGCGGATTATCTGTAGAAAAAGGATTATGGACTCACTATGATGTAACAAAATATCTTGGCGGTACAGATCATGAAGATCCACTTGATTATTTACGTAGTCATGGTATATCAGAAGCTCAATTCCGTGCAGATGTGAAGCGTGCATACAATAATGCTAATGTTGAAGTTTCTGTTCCAGAGAAACCATCTAAACCAGAAGAAAATCCTACTGCTGTAACGGATGGTGTGGCGTACATTCAAGGCTACAATGTAAATTTACGTAAAGGCCCTGATGCAAGCTATTCTGTTATTCGTCAGTTAAATAAACCAGAATCATATATTGTGTGGGCTGAAAAAGATGGATGGTTAAATCTTGGAGGAAATCAATGGATTAAATACAATCCTTCTTATGTGAAATTCGATAAGAAAAGCACAGTGGATTCATCTATTGTAGGCAAACGCGTTGTTTCCAAATTGGACAACCTACGTTTCTATGATTCTCCATCTTGGCAGGATAAAGATGTGGCTGGATCTATAGATGCAGGGCTAGGATTTACAATCGATGCAAAAGTAACTGTCAATGGATCAACACAATACAAAGTACACAATTCGAAAGGGAATACGTACTATATTACGGCTAGTGATGCGTATGTGAATGTTTGTTAATTTAACGAAAAAAGACCGCCTTTTACGGGCGGTCGATTTTTTTATTAAGTGTTTTTTAATGCTTGTTTTATCGTTTTAACTGTTTGTTCAAGCCATTCTAATGGTGTTATTTCTAATCCTTCAAAATATATCCCATCTGCAGAATACCGTATGTATTCATTTTTTTCTGTATTACTATAGTCGCTTTGAATAAATTCAGTTAGAAAAATAACAGCATCTTGCAAATACTCTTTTGATACCTCTTCTAGTAATTCTTGGAGCGCTTCTTCATAGAAAGTATCTTGGTGAAAAGTACCTGCTAGAAATTGAAATACCTCATCATCTTCGAGATTATCGAAATTGTCTTCTAATAACATAATCTTCCTCCTATTATCACAATGGATATCCAGTTAAAATAAAACTTCCATTTCTATCCTTCTTCAGTACAATTTTTGCATTTGACATATCTTCAACTGTTGTAGAACCTTTTATTACACCTCGTCCAATTATTTCAGTACCATGATAACGTAAAATTAAATTATTATCTCTTGGACTATTTAGCCAACTTTGAATGCGTGCTTGATTACGAGGGTTATTCAAGACTGTAGCCACTATTTTTTCAGCGGTAGCCCTATCAGTGAAAGTTGATGACCCTGTTATTCTAGAATCATTCTGTAATCTTTGCAACAACTTTGCATCTGTTTTCCCAATGTGTTTCTTGATTAAGTGGCCACGTCTTTGGCCACCTTTTGTCTCATGGGCATTTAATCCTCCTCCTGGAGCTAACGGACTAGTATCTCCTGGTTTTACAGTATCAGTATCAACTCCCCTAGCAAACTGATAGGTCGATAGTTTTTCTTCAGCTTGTTTAAAATCAGGCGCATCAAATCTAGAGCGCATACCACTTCCATCAGCAAAAGCAAATCGGTCTTTCAATGGTATTTGATTCGAAACGGACGAGATACCTTCTGAGAATTTTGCTGGATTCACACCTTCACCAAGTGTAGTTACTTTCCCTACTTTGCTTATCCCTTTATCCCCAATCCATCCTAATCCAAGTTCCATAAAAGCATTTGTTCCGGTTCTGGTGCAAAAACTCTAAAACTTTTGCAAGTAATCTCCTAAACTTGGACATACTGATAGTATTACTCTAGAAAAAGGTGTGTGATCGATATGGAAAAGGAAAATTTGTTCAAGTGGAAGCATTATCAGCTGGAACTAATCTTATTAACAGTAAGGGGTTCTGGTGCAAAAATAAAATGAAAGAGCATATAGCTCATATATTTCTAGCGGAATTCTATTTTATGCTGTAAGCCCAAACAATCGATGGATGAATTTTTTCTGATTTTGAACAGACTGATGCCGTAAATCAATCTGTTCTTTTTTAATCATATGCATAGCCTCTACACCACTCAATATAAAGGTTGCTGTTTTAAATGACTTCAATCCCAACATAGAACGTACACGTTTCTTGATAAAACGATGATCTTGTTCCACTATATTATTGAGATATTTCACTTGCCTAATTTGGATGCCTTCTGGCATCTTATTTTCTTCTTTTAGCTCCTCAATTGCTACTGGATAAGCTGGATTCTTATCAACTGTTATAACACGAGGCTTTGAAACATGAAAAGACCGCAAAGCTTTCTTGAAAAAGCGCTTTGCAGCCTTCTGATTTCTTGTTTTGCTTAGGCAAAAATCGATTGTATTTCCTTGCGAATCAACAGCACGATACAGATACATCCATTGACCTTTTACTTTAATATATGTTTCATCGACTCTCCAAGAGTCATTTGTTTGTTTGAGATAACGTCGGATCCGCTTATCCAATTCAGGGCCATAATGATGAACCCAGCGCATAATGGTTGTGTGAGAAATGAATAAACCCCGTTCCTCCATCATTTCTACCAGATCACGAAAACTGAGGTTGTACCGTAGGTACCATCTTACCGTTAATAAAATAATATCAGGCTGATAATGCTTCCATTTGAACAAATTTTCCTTTTCCATACCAATTACACACCCTCTTTAGATTAGTAGTATCAGTATGTCCAAGATTTATAGATTCATTGCAATTTTCCTAGCGTTTTCGCACCAGAACCACATTTCCATGTTGGTCGATTACATCAACCAATTTAGTGGAATCTTTGATTTTAGGAGGTGAATAGGTGTACTTTTGCATTTGAATATCCCTCATTAATTTTTTTCTAGTATTTTCATATAATTATACGGAAATTTTGTGGGATTTTTCAATAAAAATCCAATTTTGTTTAATGTCGCCACTTCACAATCTGGCCCGATTGCTGAACAAAGTTTAAAATGTACACATTTAGTATTTGTTACAAAACTCGTATGTTTATGAACAAGGGGTAAAGCTCAATAATATCAGCGTTTTCTAGCTATAATCATGTTCATAAAGTGTGTAAACAAATCAATGTTCAATTATACTTATGTTTTTATTTTTCTGAACATACACTCACCTTTAAAGAATGCTGTAATGATAAGGTTTTGTAGCCCTTAGCGTACAATTTTCCCAAAATGATATAGTGACCCCTTATATAAAAATCCCTACAAATGTTGTAGGGATTTATGTCTGAGTAAGTTTGTTACATTCTATTAAATATTAAAAAAAGCTTGTTTTATCCAACTGCATTCATGAGTACAATTCTCCAACCATCCGGATCTTCTATCGTCGTTCCCTTCTCTATCCAATACGGATTTTCCGGTTCAACTTCATGATAGCCCATTTTATCTAACCGATTCGTTATTTTTTCAATTTCATCTTTATTAGGCATATACAAAACTAGTAAATTATCTTTTGTCGGCGCAGGACATGGACTTCCATTAACATGCCTTGTAAACTCTAAATGATACTCTTCATCAGGTAATCCAAACATGACCCCATCGTATCCTTCATGATTTTGAAATTCTCCTATACGGTTTAAACCCAATCCTGTTTCATAAAAACCTATAACTTCTTCAAATTTATCTGTTGGTCTTGCAAATCTAAACTGAACCCAATTCTTCATGCAATTCCCTCCTTTTAAATTTTAAAAGCCTTACAATAGCTATTATATGTTAGAGATATCCGGATTAAAATCCATCATTCAGGGGAGAGCTATTTAAGACGAAAGACGTATAAATTAATAAACAGTAGGACTTTTGTATGAATTTTATTGAAATTTGATTATATGAATATGGACTTAAAGATATAGATTAGCTCCCTACAATTTTCTTTTTTTGATGGGGTACCGCCAGCATTTTGGATAAGAGCATGCAAGATTTTATACAGTTTTTCGGCTAATCCAGTAACGAACGAGAACCCTAAAACCACGCCAGGATAGGAATGTATAAAAAAATGCATAGATCCATAGAACAAAAAAAGGAGGTTCCCTTGTAAGAGTAGGGATCCTCCTTTTCCTCGCTACCGATAATAGGACGTTATGTTAACCTTACATGAATATCATATTCATCACCATTTTCACTTTTTTCTCAAACTGATTCATCTATACTAGACTTAAACATAGTAAACATTTTTGATAATACTTTAAGAGGTGAGCTATTTGAAAGAAAAAGATCATTATAAAGATTTACTAAAAGGATTATGTAAAATTAACAATATTTCTCCTCGAAAACCTAGATTCGAAAATTTTAATGATATGGAAGAACTAGTACTTATTCATATTAAAAATCACTTAAAAGAGGGAGTCGATATAGAGTGCTTTAGAATTTTAGACCTAATTTATCAAACAGTTATACCTTTAGGTATCACATATAAACAACAATTATTGTTATATCCAAATGGAAATAGATTAGATAGAGTCACAATATGTTTTAAAAAAGAGGATTATATATTATTAAATAAAAAGTTAGAAACAGGAGATATCTAATATCCTATTCCTTCTGTACATGCTATTGTGCGGCAAATTCCTAACGATACCCCTTAATCAACTTCCAATAACGATAATTATGTAAATGAGCTGTCCATATGGGCAGCTTATTGTATTTTTTGCTTAGCGTGTTTTTTTTCTAAAATGCTGGCGGTACCCCATGCCCATCAAGCTAAGGGTGGTATTCCATGAACTTCTGTTCTTATTGCCTGCATGCTTGATATTTTATTTATTTATTTTTAAAAATACGCATTCCAAATAAACCTTGATAAGGTGTATTTTTAAAGGTTATGCAGTTTTTTGCTTTAGATTGGATACAGTGCACTGATAAACAACACCTAAAATATCAAAGACTGTCTTTTTCTCATATCGATGGGATTTCCGTCTGTTTTTCTGCAAGAGGTCAAACAGACGAAGGAAAATTTTTGATACTTCTTGGGTGTCTTGTTGTATAGCTTCATATACCAAGTACAGATGATCTTGAATCATATAAATTGCTTTATATTCACTTAATTCTTTTTGTTTTTTCTGTAGTAACAGCTGTCACATTTTGAACATAGTGGAAGAACAAAGAAAAAAAGCGATTAACTGTCCATAAAGATGACATTCTAGACGCTCTCGCTTAATATTGTGACAATGATTGATACCAAAAAGAGATTTCCATGTTTTAAATACAATCTCTATTTGCCAACGTAGAGAGTAAATCTCGTGAACCTGTTCCATCGGAACAATTTCCCATGGGATGTTGGTAATATAAACATTGATTTCTGTTAAACGTTTACATTTTTCAGAGTATGTAACCCCTTTTTTCTTTTCAACATAAGTTTGCTGTTTCCTACGTTTATGAACTTGAGTTGATGTGAGTCTGTATATTACAACTCGTGAGGGTAATTTTTGTTGTCCAACATAGGCATTTCGAATTTCATAAGTATCTCCTGGTTTTATCTGATGCATGATATGTTCAAGATCAAGTAAAGCATATAAAGATTGCTTTTTTACTGTCCCATCTCGAAAGAATTCTGGAGATTCATTTTTCACATATACTCTATTATTTAATTTCAACCGTGAAACATAGAATACCCCTCGTTGATCCATCTGGTCTAAATCTTTTAGAGAAAAGTATCCTAAATCTCGAATACATAAATCTCCTGGACGTAAGGTATCCAAACATTCTGTGCCAAAGGTTTTATCATTATTTTTACCTGGTTCCATTTGAATATTGAGGAATTTCCCACTATGTAAATCATACTCTAGCTGAATCTTAATACCAGCTGTTTGTGCACACCCTCCTGAACCAGGATAAATAGGAGCCAAATGATTGGGTACTTGAAAAATAATAGCATCTAAAATACGTATACGTTGAAAATAAGAAGTGTATTGGTTTGGGATTTGAGCTGAATCGTTTAATTGGCTTTTGACTAAAAGGGAAAATACACGCTGTAGAAATAAAACAGCGTATCGGTTAAAACGTTGATTAAGTCCTTCTGGACTCATGAGTGTAGCTGTATTTGCATAAAGTTGACTACATAATCGAGAGAGAGAATCGCTTGCTACATGTTGACTAATCCAGATACATAAAGCAGCCAAATCTCGTGCACCATATTTACTTTTACGTTTTACAAAACCTGTCTCCTGGGCGAGCTGTTGCAGAATATGTGGAGATAGATATCGCTGTAGTTCTTCAGCGAATAAATAAAACTCATCTTGAATCGAAAGACTCATAAAAAAACGCCATCCTTTCTGTATATTTCTACAAAAAGAATAGCGTTTTTATCATTTTTTGGATACAATTTTTTAGCTTGATGGCGATGTATGGTGACCCCTAAAAAGGAATTCAAGCTATTTATTTTCGTTTTATAGCTTAGAAAACTCTTAGCGTACGAAAATCATGGAATACCCAACCTTAGCTTGATGGGCATGGGTCGGTACACCGTCTATAACTTTATTATTTGCAAACAATGATCGCAAAGTTGCACTTCTTCCAGAAACACCAGGAACATGAGCTGCAGATGCTCGAGCTGGCCAACAAAAACAGTTCATATTGCGTGATACGAAAAGTAGCCACATGGTTTTAATAAACCACATGGCTACTTTTTTAACATTCTTATACCATAGCTAATGCTGAAGCTACTTCATCGACAACAATATCCAATTTCAATCCCAGAGTTTTTGCAAGTAATTGTATTGTATCGATACGCGGAATTACTTTAGCGCCTTCAATTCTCGCGATAGCTGACTGTTTTAATCCGGAAGCAAGGCGAGCCCTATCGCACATAACCAATAAACCCCATAAACTTCCACGCCGATGGAGGTTTATTTGTCATTTCCATAAACATTATAACAAAAAATCTTTTAGGTACCAAGGCAGATCTGCTTGACAAACATTAGCTGGTTTTTGTGCTTGTTTAGCAGGATGAAATTATGTTAGCTACCAATTTTTCTGTAGCAGGGCTGAGGACTTTATTTTTTTTGCGGATTAATCCAACAGGTAAAGCGAATGAAATATCATCGATGTCACGAATAGCGTATCGATGTGAATTGGCAACGAAATTGCTAGGTAGCATAGCAATACCAAACCCTTGTAATACAAGATTTAAAACCATCTCCATGTTTGCTGCATCGTAATTAGAGTGTAAATGAAAGCCATGATGAAGAAAAACATGCTCTACTTTTCGCCGATAATCACACAATTGTCCAGTTAAAATGAAATTTTCATCTTCCAAATCACACATGTAAATTTTTTCTTGTGTAGATAATGGATGGTCGATTGGCAGTATCAAACAAAGCTTTTCTTCATATAGCGGATAAAATTCAAGATTTAATTCTGGTGATGGAGGGGGACATAAGGCAATATCAAGTTCGTTAGCGATAATCCGTTGACTAAATTGTTGGGTTACGCCACTTTCGATGGAAAGACAAATTTGTGGATGTTCTTTCATAAACGTTGTTAGTACGGAAATCAAATTTGTTTTGCCAATGGAATCAATTGCTCCAATCCGAATAAGTCCTTTCTGACCGATTGAAAATTCTTTTGCGGTTTCGGTGATTACATCCACTTGATTTAATAAAATATCTGCCTGTTCTTTCACAAATCTTCCGGCTTCGGTTAGCACCATTTGTTTTCCTTTACGCTCAAACAGTTCGATGCCGAGTTTTTCTTCTAATTGATTGATGTGTAGGGTGATGGTAGATTGTGCGTATTGCAGCAGATTTGCTGCTTTTATCTGACTACCACATTGGACAACAGCTTGAAATGTCTGTAACAAACGAATTTCCATAATTCATTCCTCCTGAAGAATAGTTCATTTTTGTTCATATTGACTAATATATCATCGTAAATTACTATTTGTATAGAAGGAGATGATAACATGAAAGATTTATTTTCCGTTGATATCACAAACAGTGAGTGGAAATTTGTTATGGATGGTATAGAACAAATTCCATTACGAGATGAGAATGGTGAACTGCGTTATGTCGTGCGATTTGCACCGGGGGCAAAATTCCCTCAACATACGCATAAGGATACCGAGGAATTATTCGTATTAGATGGAGCTCTTATCAGCAATGATGTTGAGTATGGAGCAGGTTCTTATCTCTGTTATGGACCTAATACAGAACATGAACCATGGTCTGAAAAGGGTTGTTTGGTTCTTGTAATGGAACGTAATGCGGGATAGTGTGTTTCTGTTTCTGTTTTTTTGTGTAGGAAATTATTAATTTTTATTGTTTTCATGCAAACATTGCCACATAGAATGGATAACCTTCATTCTAAGAGGAAACCGCTCGAAAAGGAGCGGTTTTTTTATGTTGTGTGCCCAGCAAGCCGTTAATTGTTAGTTGGTGAAAGTCCAACCGAGGTAAGGGCCAAGTCGCCTCGTAGCTGACAGGCAACTGGTGGAGAAATCCTAAGGTTGAAGCCCTGTGACCAATTTGGACACTGACTATATTTTAGTTCCTCAAGCAATTAGGCCCAGAACCAGCAACCAAACGATAAACCATAATTTCACCAACAAATGGAAGATTAGAAATATAAACGTTCATCGCACTTAAACGCTTACTTCGTTCTTTCATGACAATGCCCTTCTTCTTCTCTTTTAACGCCTGGTTTTCCCAGCGTTTTCGTGTTTGTTCTTCTGTCAATCGATGTAGGACCACTCGAGTTGGAAGCTTTTGATACAATCCGATATAGGCTTTATGAATTTCGTGGGTTTGTCCTAGTTGTAGCTGCAACATGAGATCTTCCAGGTCAAAATATCCTAAGTCACGTATACACAAGTCACCTGTTTGCACTGTTTGTAAGCACGTGGAACCATAGGTTCGATCATTTTGTTTACCTGGGCCAGAGTGCACATGCAGGAATTGGCCACTGAGAAGATCGTATTCCAATTGGATCTTCACGCCAGCTGTTATGACTACTTCCTCCTGATCCTTGGTAAGTTGAAGCAAAAGCATCTGGAAGTTGAAACGTAGTAGAATCCAAGATTCGTATACGCTGAAATTGAGAAGCATAACGATGAGAATGAGCCTGAGAAGTTTGTATCTTCTGAGTAAGCAAGGAAGTGAATACGTTTTGTAGGAGCCTGACTGCTGAAGGATTAAATCGTTGATTGAGTCCTTCTGGACTCATTAATACACCGGTTGAAGATTCTAGACAGCAACATAGCTGAGTTAAGGAAGTATTCACTACCTTTTGGCTTAACCATACACACAAAGCAACTAAATCTTTCGCTTGATACTTACTGGACCTCTGAACAAAACCTACTTTTTTGGCCAATTGTTTGAGGACATAAGGAGACAAAGGTTGTTGCAATTCCAGTGAAAAGAGGTTCAGTTCATCTGAAACATCTCGAGACATAAAAAGCACCATCCTTTCCATCATATTACAGAAAGGATAGCGCTTTTTTCGTTTAGGGGGTAATAATTTGCCTTAGCTTGATGGGCATGTGGCGCTCCCCTTATAAATGTTACAAAAATCTTTCAAATAGCTCTAACTTGCACAATGCTTCCCGTTAATATAATACGCTGATTCTGTGAAAACCGTAAATACAACCTCTACTTCTGGAAGTCCAAAATCCATTACATATGTAGTAATGGCCTTGGCAAATCGATCACGAATTTCCTGTCCACGCTCGAACCATTTCACTTCAATAAGAGGAAACGCTTCTATTTCTTCTCCATTGAATACAAACGTAGAACTTGGTAGTTCCAACGTAAAATTATCCGTACCACACTCACAAATCTCTGCGAGCTCTTCTACTAATGGCTTGCTTATGCGTTTTAATTGTTTAGTAGTAATTCCACGAAACACAACATGCGGCATGTGAATCCCTCCGTTAGATAGCTTTATATTTGCTCACATCATAGCACAATTTATTTTGCTGCACTAGAATCTATTGATACATTTCAATGACATTCTTAAGTTGATAGGCATGCGTGTGACCCCTTAAAAGTTATGAAACCGTTCGTTATAAAAAATCAAAAAAGCCGCCTTCCAAATTTGGAAACCGACCTTAAGATATGTTGTACAACTATCGTATGCTTTAGTTGTACAAGGAATTTTAAAATTTTAATCTAATTTACCTTTGCATAGATGCAGGTATCAGTTAGTTTTTTACCGTCAGCTGAAAGATCTTCATTACGTAATATCCCTTCAAGCTCAAAACCTAGTTTTTCAGGGATCGTACGACTTTTAGTGTTATTAGATTCACATCGTATTTCAATCCTTCTAAATTTGAGTAACTGAAATCCAAGGTTTGTTAACTCACTTACTGCTTCTGTCATATATCCATTGCCACTAAATTGCGTGTTAATCCAGTATCCAATTTCACATTTAGAAATCTTCCAATTAATTCCGTGAAGGCTAGCAGTTCCAATAAAATCAATAGTACCCTTATGATAGATAAGATAGCGAAAGCTTTCTCTTTTCAAAAAATCTATATGGGCATTTCTCAGGATAATTTCCGTTTCTTCAACAGTAGGAATTGACTGGTATAAAAGCAACCATTGCTTTAACTCACTAATTGAATCCTTAATAGCTTGGTTTACGACATTCCCGTCACCAGCTTGAAGTGGTGCTCGAAGAATTAGTCTGTCTGTTTCTATTTGTAACGGAACATCTAATAAAATAGGATTCATATAATTTCTCCTCTCGAAAACTTTAATTTATGACATAATGAAACTTATATAATAAAAAAACTTTCACCCCAAAGAAATAATTCTTGAGGACGAGAGTTGCAATTTCGTGGTACCACCTCAGTTTGTTGATATGTCACCATATCAACCTCTTCGGGTACGTTACTATAATAAATAAATTAAAAAATACCCTATCTCACTAACAGGAGATCCCGTCACAGCATCACTATAAATTATTATAGAACCGTGCGAAGCTCCTAGTCTTTCTTCATTAAGAACTTGATATACAGCAATACAGTAAAGCTTATCTCCCATAAAGGGACCTCCCAAAAATTAGTAAACAATAAATATATATTCAATTAATCACTTAGAAATCCCTTTTCACATATTGAAAACTAAACTGCCAGTTGGTACAAAAAAATGGCTACCGAAGCAGCCTTAGGTTGTTCAACTAATGCATGCGTTAGTTGAATAAGGAATTATTATTTTTCATCTATTGGCTTCCAATTTTTATCTTTTGCATAATGGGGTAGCGTCACATCGCCATCAAGTTAAGAAAAGCAAATACCCCAAAACGAAAAAATGAGATTTTTTGTTACAAGTTAGTACAAAATTTCGTTCTGGGGGTACTATAAAATTTTAGCTTGATGGGCATGTGGCGCTACCCCTATTACTGTTAAAACGAGAATATAGAACTATCGTAGCACACAGAATTCAAAACAGGGAAAGAATCCCTTGATGAAGTATCTTAATTTATTTATTAGAAATATGGTACGTGAAATTATATAGATATAGCTTAAAAAAGCCCCTCTGAAAGGAGCCAATTATTTTACAAGATTCTTCTGTAATTCCTCTATTATAAGCTCTGCACCTGCTGGACTTAATGTAATCTTCCCGTCTGCTACAGAAATATTTTTATCAGTTACTTCTCCTGTTATTGCACAAGCACCATTAGCTTCATATTTTTTCAAGATGATCTTTTCACCTTCTACATAGATCTCTAACGGTGTCTTTTCTTGAATTGCTAGCGTGCGTCTTAATTCCTTTGGTATGACTACACGTCCTAATTCATCTACTTTTCGCATTACCCCTGTTGATTTCATAAAAACTCTCCCTTACATGATCTATAGCTGCATCTTTCATACCCTATGCTATTCTTTATTGTAACAGGCTTTCTCCAAAGATTAAAAGCATTATGAACCAAAAGCTTACAATCATGATAACAATCTCTTTACACCTTTGTGAAAAGGGATACTGTGTTTCTTCCATCTATTGTTTCCTCCTTTTGTACAAAGATCTCCCCCATTAAAATGGTAAATCGTCGTCCGAAATATCAATTGGTTGACCTGAATTAGAGAATGGATCATCATTCTTTTTAAATCCAGAATTACTAGCTTGATTAAATGAGTTCGAACCTTGATTACCAAAACCAGCTCCTACTGGCTGTTGATTAAATGAATTATGTTCTCCTCCACCACTATTACGTGGCTCTAAAAATTGTACGCTCTCTGCAACCACCTCTTTAACATATACGCGCTTCCCGTCTTGCCCCTCATAATTACGTGTCTGAAGACGACCATCTACACCAGCTAAACTACCTTTCTTTAGATAGTTTGCTACATTCTCAGCTTGTTTACGCCAAACAACCACTGAAATGAAGTCAGCTTCTCTTTGTCCCTGGTTTGTGAACGGTCTATTCACAGCTAGCGTAAATGTTGCGACCGCAACCCCATTTGGCGTGTAACGCAAATCAGGATTCTTCGTGAGACGACCAACTAAAATTGTACGATTTAAAGACATGTGTTTTTTCCTCCCTTAGTTTCCTCTATTTTTTAGGTTCACCAAACCATTCATACATAGCTTGACGACTAATAATCCATTCTTTTCGTTTTCCTTTTGGGTGTAAAAAGAATTTTATTAAACCTTCATCTAACATCCGTTGTAACTCTACTACTTTCTTTTCAGTCATACCTGAAGGGCTGAATTTGTGCTTTAGTGTTTCACGAGGAATCCCCCAATGAAATGATGCTTCACTTGGTGTCATGTATTTTTCGATTTCTTTCATGAATATCTCCTTTGTTGTTTTCTTTTTATGCTATACTGTTAGTGAAGCGAATGTACTAGATTCCTTCACAGTACGATACTCATTCAAATGCCCTTTGTTTGCTTTTTGCAACGGAGGGTTTTTATTTTTGATGCTTAAATCTTGATTCTAAAATAGCTAAACGAATGAGTTTAACCTTTATTTCCTTACTCAAAGATAACCACTCCGGCGTATTGATTTTCATCATTGATCTCCCCTTTTCTTTACATCATTTTGATTACTATCATATTTTTTTCTAACTCATTGACCTGCAAATGATACGGTGTCCCTGTTGCTTCTAATGCCTTGCAAAACATTTGATAATACTTAAAATTGCTAAGATCGAAACCAATTTGACCTTTTGTAAGGAAATGTCTTACGTCTTGGATTACTTCAACTGACCTCTTTTTCATTGTAATCACTCCTCATCAAATACGCTCTTATAAGGTCATTATAACTCTCTTTTCACGACCTTGCAAGGTCTATGTGTTAAATTTTCTGAATTTTTATTTTTAATAACGGGAGAATACGTGCAAATTTATATAAATTAACAAGAAATACTTTAAAACATCATTTGAGGTTCATAAATCTCTTCAAATAAGATTTTAATTTAACGGATACCTATTACATTAGGGGTAATGATAAAATCCGTTACAAAGGAATCTGAGAAGCCGTTTTTTCATAAGAACTTCTTTTTTTGAATAAAATTAAAAATGAGCTGAATAAAGTGCTTTCAACTCATTTATTGACCGCTTCCGTATGTGTACAAGATGGAAATTGAGAACAACCAAAAAACTTATTATCATTTTTCTTTGAATATCGGATGACTAATTGATTTTTACAAACCGGACATTTCCGTTCTGCTGGATTGACTTGCTGATACACATCTTTCGCTTTTTGTTCTGGATTCACTTTGGTAATCAAATTCTGAAGCTCAAAACGATCAATAAGTTTCACCTGGCATGCTTTTGCTAATTCTTCAGCTTGTTTTGTAAATACACTATTGGTTACGATCCATGCCTCGTCAGCCTTGTAGTATGCTTTTCCTGCATATACTTCTTGTACAGCCCGAATCCCAACTCGATTCTTTATCCCATATCGTTTCGCCTGGATTACAATACGATTTCTCCCTTTTAATATGACGTCTACACCGTAATCACAAGAGCGTTTGGTGACTTCTGGACGATATCCAAGTTCTCGAAAAAGAGCCTTTAGATATACTTCAAATTGAAATCCATCCATTTTGTCAATGTAACGAATCCCCGACTTCGCCATCCTCTTCAGAATTCGAATTTCACGTATTTTTCCAACACTCCATTTTAAGATATGAAAGATAATATAAAGACCCATTCCATACAAAAAAAGCTGTAATACACCTGATATTGGTAATGTATTAGACACTTCGCTCCATCTCCTTTTTTGGTGTTAGTTTCTTTTGCTGCGGTTGCGTTTGTTTATAAAGCTGTTGCTTTTTTTCAGTTGATTGTATGACTGCCTTCAGTGCATCATTCCAATCTTTCTCCTGTGATGGAAGATGCATTTGGACACGTGGTGTAATCGTTAAAGCTCCTATCTTTTCCGTAAATTCTTTCCCCGCTTTATCATTATCTACTGCGAGGACAATTCGATTCACGGGAAATCCTTCATCTTTTGTCTCTTTAAATGTACGTAAAACAGTCTTCATCTTTAAACCATTCATACTAATCAGCCTTGCATTTTGAAGACGGTTTTGTTGTAACGTCCAATAGGAAAGAAGATCAATCGGGCTCTCGAAATAATAAATGGATGTTGGTTTCCCAACATCCACCATAAATCCTGTATGTGGTTTTCCATTCGGCAAAATTTGCTTGAAAGAACCTCGTTTATTTTCCATCTTAACTGTCCCTTGACGTTCTGCGCCTACTATATCTCCTGTTCCACCTTGTTCCCGCCATTTAAACACGACATTCTTCTTTTTATCTTGTGCAACGAGATCCTGCCCAATCAACCAATTGACTAATCGGGAATCAATTTTCCGCTCCTGAGTTAAATATTGCTTAATCGCTTGTTTATCCTGGACTTCCAAATGCCCTGGATAACGAAATGGCTCATCTTGTTTTGGCTCTTCTTCCTTAGATGATGTAAAGGTTGGATAATCACCAAGATTCACATCACGGACAGCTTCTTGAAAAGACATACCATAATACATTTTCGCAAAACTAATTGCTCCATATCCTTTCTCTCCTCGACTATTCCACGCAAACATATTATCTCGAATAATAAGGCTATCATGCTCCGTATGTCGGTAATAGTTTCCCTCTTTTTGAAATTTTTCTCCTTTGGCCTCTAAATACGACAACAAATCCACATCTTTTGCTTTCATGACTTCCTCCTCTGCCAGTCGATATGTCATGTTGGCACCTCCCCTTGTTGTGAATGGTTTCAAGAATAAAAAAGAGAACTGTTGGTATCAGTTCTCTACATCGTTTATTTTCCAAATAAGAATTTTAATCGTTTTTCTTGTGTACTGTAGGATAACCGAGCATCAAATTTCTTCCCTGTATTTTTAGATTCAAACCCTTTAATTTGATCGGTCATATTCTTTTCTAATATTTTGATCACATTGTTACTACTAATTTTCTTTCCAGACACGACCCCTGGAATAATGAATTCACAAGTCTTTTTATATTGCTCGCATAAGTAATTTGATTTGCCTACAATGACTTGGCTCTTACATAGCGGACATTTCCCTATTGTACGATCTTCCATTGTTGGAAATCGAAACTTTAAACCCTCCTTATCCAAATAGAGCGCCGCAGTAAATTCACCCTTTTCTCCTTTAAATCCTTGAATGAAGTCTGAACATTGCCCCTTCAAAATTTTTTTTAGTTGAGAAGGGGGAATCGCTTTTTCTTTGATTTTTGCTGGCAACATGAACTTGCAACCATTTTTATATTCTGTGCACCCAAAGAATGTTTTTCGGTGAAGAATGTCCCCTTTCTTACAGTCTGGACACTTCCCAAGAGACAGCTCCTCTGTCGTTGGAAACTGGAACTGTACTTTGCCTTCTCGGAATACTAAATACGCTGAAAACTCTTTCTCACCAGATTTAAAACCTTTTAACAGATCCGTTTTCTTACCTTCAAACAGCTTTTTTATTTGTGCTTCAGGAATCGCCTTTTCTTTAATTTTCTTTGGCATACGGATCTCACACTCTGGATAATTACTACATCCATAGAAGTTGCCCTTATGAAGGATTTTCCCCTTTTTACATGGGCAACGGCATACTTCAATTTGTTGATTCCAATTCAAAATCATTTCATCTGCCACTTTTTCTTCTGTTTCTCCAAGCTTCTCAACTGTTTCTTTCACAAATGTATTCGTATTTTCCACAAACTCATCATATGGCATTTCTTTCTTTTCAATCATATGAATCATCCCTTCCATTTCAGCCGTATAAGCTGGATTTTTGATTTCATCTATCGGAAATTTTTCTACAAATGCACGACCAATTTTCGTAGTACGGATTTGACCATTGGTAACTGTGATGTAATTTCTCGTTGCAAGCTTAGGAATGAACGTCTCTTCTGTTGCGACTGTTCCAATCCTTTTTCCTTTCATTAACTCTTTTAAATGGTCATCATCTAACTTGCGACCAGCGGTCTCCATAAACGTTAGGATGGAGCTTTCTGTATGGAATGCTGGTTTCTTTGTTTTTGACTGAATGAGGTCATGTTTTACGATTTGGAATGAGTCTCCTTCATATAAAAAAGGGATTTGAAAGCTTTCCACAGACCCTTCTTCCATGTCCTCGTGAAATACGCTTAAAAATCCCTTCTCTTGAAGCACCTTCTCTTTTGTACTATATATATTTTCATCTTGATCCATAAACTGTGCTTCACGCACCAAATAAACAGCCGGTGACATAAAGTTCCCAATGAATCGCTTTACAATAAGATCATATAATTGAATTTCTAATGGTTTTCTATTGGTCCCGTCATATGGTTTTGTTGTTGGGATGATGGCAAAGTGACTATCTACAAGTTCATCGTTAAAAGTGGCATGTTTTTCTGTAATGGTATGCGTATCTACAAGTTGCACCAAATCCGCATAATTGGTAGACTGCAAGGCTTTGAATACTTCTTGTACTCTGCCTACCTTTTCCGTTGGCAAATGCCTGGACGATGAACGAGGATACGAAATCCAACCTTCTTCATATAAACTTTGAATATGTTTTTTTGCGGTCTCTGCGCTCACTTTCAATTTTGAATGTGCCTCTTTATACAAATCCGTCAGGTTATATAACAATTTTGGTTTCTTTTTTCTGGTACTCTCTTTAAACTCCGTTACCGTTAATTCTGTACCAACTAATTTAGCACCAAGCTTTTGCAAAGGAGCCGGATCTAATAACTGGTCGTCTGTCTTCATGATTGCCTCTAAGCCATTGTCCGTGATGAGCTTCAAATTATAATAGATCTGTTCTCTATAATTCTCTATCGCTACCTCACGTTGCCAAATCTCATGTAACAGGCACATTTGCACACGCCCCGTCGCTAATAAGAATTGGTTTTTAGTAAGTTTCGTTGTACACCCTCTCGTCACATTAATTCCGAGAAGATAGTCTAGGTATTGCCTCGCTTTTGCGGAGTTTGCAAGTCCGTCATAGTGTTCCCCTGGCTCTAATCGATTCAATCCAGCCTCTAATTCTGCTGGTTCATAAGAAGAAAGCCAAAGACGAGATTGTCGTTTATTTATACCTGCATACTCATACATTTCACGATAAATCAGTTCACCTTCACGATCTCCATCACAGGCGTTGACCACATGATCTACATCTTGACGCTGTAATAGCTCCACTAGCGTATTAATTTGTTCAATATAATCTGGTTTTACCTTATACTCTGGTTCTACTAATAGAGGTAAATGTTCAAACTTAAATTCTTTGTACTTTTCATCCATTTCTTCTGGATGCTTCAGCTCTAATAAATGACCCGAACACCAACTAATAATATATTCCTGGTTTTCAAAGTATCCATAATACGGTTTACTACCCATATGTTTTTCTGCATTTCGAAAACGTGGTGATTTCAATAATTCGTATGCAACTTTCGGTTTTTCCGCAATAAATAATGTTTTTCCCACCATTCATTCCTCCTCATATATGTAACATCTTTAATTTTGACGCTTCATTCTTCTTACTTTGAACCGTTTTATCGCACATTGTGCCATCCATATACAAATGTTCATCGCCACAACTACAAGCAACATACAGCCAGCAAATAACCATGGATTCATGACATCTTTCTGCAAAAAGACATACATTTGTTTTTTCTCTGACAATATTTCGCGTACAATTTGAATTTTTTGTTTTGGGAACGAAATAAAAATCAATTCTTCTGCATTTTTCGTTTCTGCCCATACACCCGTATAGTCGATGTCTACGATTTCAACGATATTTACCATCCTTTTCTCTCCTTTCGCTTTTAAAAAGAAGAAGAGCACTGTTTCACAGTACTCTTCTCAACCTATATCTATCTAGAATGTTCCATTTCTTTTGGCTGCTCTTTCTTTTTCACACCTTTAAACTGATGAAAAAGTTGTGCGAATTTATTTTGACTTTTTGGTTCTTTCTCCCGGCTCGATTCTTTTTTACTGTTTTTATCATATTCCTGTTTTTCTTGATCTAAGGCTTTTTCAATGCTGGACAACTTTTCCCGCTGGGAATCTGTTAGATTCATTCCTTTTAACTCCTGAAGAGCTTCCTTTTTCAACCGGTATACTTCAGGATATGAATGTGTCTTCTCAAACTCTTTCATTTCTTTGACACGCTCTTCCCGACTTTTTGTATACGTTTCTTCTTGTTGCCCTGGACTATTATCCTGTTTTTCTTTTGATGAGGTTTGTTTATTTGGATTTGATCCCTTTTCATTATCAACTCCTAATAACATAAGCAATTCTGCCTGGTATTGTTCCTTGTAACGTATCTCATCCTGAGAAGGAGCAATCTCTTCTAAAATTTGTTCCTTATACGACTCTTTATATGCCTCTTTGGGCATTGCTTTAGGCATCACCACATGATTTTTTTCATCTAATGGCTCTAGAGATGAGAAAGACTGTTCTACTTGATTTTCCCTCTTTTGATTGGCTGTTTCATCCATTCTTTGCCGCTCAATCGTTCTTTGTTTTATCAAATTTTTTACCACATCAGACAACTGCTTCTCTCCTGTAAGTCGAAGAGAAGATTTCGACCAATTCTCACCATCTATTTCTTGTTCATATACTCTCACTTTCCCTGTATCATGATGAACATCAATTGTGATATCTCCTTGCCCCCAGTCCATTTCGCTTGTTACAGATGGAATTGCAAAACGAGCCACACCAGGCTCAACTCCTCTTTGTATTTCATGCATATTCCCTTCAGGAAACCTTTCTTTTTGTTTACCAGTCATCTTAATTGCTTGTTTATATAAGGCTTCTCTGGTTTCTTCTTGCTTCAGTTGTTCTTGTATATTCATTTTTTCTCTTCCCCCTTTATAATAAAAAATCACTTCTCGTTCTCAACGATAAGTGATGACATTGTTTCTTTATTAAATTGTGTACACAAGCCATTTATCGTCCTAATTCCAAAATGTTTCTTTTTCTTTGCAACATTTTGGAATTGTGCAAAGTTGGAGAATGGTTCAAACTGTTTTTCCCCATCAACTACTTTCGATTCGGTTTGCTTAGTAACTGTAACTCCTTCTTTGTTCAATTTTTCTTGTACTTTACTTTCTAATTGATTAACAGATTCTTGGGTAATTAGTTCATTATCAATTGCTACATTTTTGGTTGCAAAATAACGTTCTTCCACCTGTACACGACTTATAATACTATCAATATCGTTCACCGTTTCATTAGATTGAGCCCGCTTAAATGCTTCATATTTTTCACTTAATTCTTTTTCCATTGAAGCTGTAACATGTTTAGCTGTATGCGGAAGCGGTTGTAATTTTTGTTCTAATGACTCAATTGGTGCATAACCTTCCTGTTTCATTTCTTTATATAACTCTACTTCTTTTTCACTAAACGTTAACTCTTTTGGATCCTCAGCTTTATCTACAAAGTCTACTTCTCTTTGTATCCATTTATCATATATTGCTATTTTGACTAGATCATTTAAATCAATCTGTGCATCTTTTTGATGTACAACAAACGAACTTCCTTTCCCATCAAAAACAGAGTTATGGACTGTCTCATATAAATCTGGTTGCAAAATTTTATTTAAGTGAACATCTTTTACACCACCGTTTTTTTCCGTTAAAGATACAGATAAACCTTCTTGATTTGGTTCTTCTTTCTTCCGTATTGGTATGTCAGTAATCTCTTTAGTAAAAGCATCCATCATGTGTATTTTTCCACCATACATATCTTGAGCATCCTTATACAACACTTCGATTGTAACCAAATGCGCTTTCTCATCTGGCATACGTTCAAACAATTCGTCCGTTTGTTTTTCTACTGATTGTGTTTTTTCCATATTATCTACCTCTTTCCCTTTTATATTTTCGTTTTCTTTCTCCAAAGTACTTTCTATCGTTTCAATGAACTCAACCGATGTTTCATGTACTTCTTTTAGCAACTGAGTTTTATCTTTCATCTCTTTTCCTTTTGTCCAATTGGCTAGGTAACCGAGTGAATATTCGCTTGTATCAATTCCGAAATAGGAAGAAACCGTAAAGGCTGTCATTTCTGCTTGAAATTCTTTTTCTGGTGCTGTGTAATTCATATGTGTTTCTACTGTATGAAGTTTGGCATGGTAGGGTAGATACCCAGTGCCTTTCCATATTTCTATGGTAGGTTCCCAAGCATCCCCCTCAGAACCGTACGTACACGTCTCCATGTATACGGCTCGCCATTAACTTACTTCAATCTAACAATCCAGCATGGAGTTTTCGATGACAGTCGTTGCCGCATCCTTGGGCACAAAGTGCCATTGTCTTGCGGTTCCTAGCTATCATTGCTTTTTCCCATAGCTTTTTACCTTTTAAGTCCTTTAATTTTCTTACATGATGAATTTCCAATTCAACGTTTTCTACATGACACCACTCGCAGCGTTCCGCTTCTAATCTTGAGATGAGACTAGTTCTACCAAAATCGAATTTATTGATTGGTATGTCAGTATTAGTATGGTCTGCCTTTATAGAATGGTTTCGTTTGAATCCATCATCATAGAAGTATCGAGTTTTGTTATCTTTTTTAGTTTTGTATCTAACCGCAAAAACTCCATTAATACAGTATTTATTTTTCACTTTACTTATTGATGTTTTATATTTATTGGCAAAAGTTTTGTACAGACTGTATTCCATAAAGTATTTAAATTTATTAAGTCCACTTACGTTCATAGCTAGTCTAAAGTAGTTGTACATACCCCTGATTTCAGCGTTATAACGAGTGAGAATTTCCAAATCATCGTTATTGACCAGTACCCTACGATGCATTGGCCTCCATTTACATCCATCAATCTTTATAGCTTTATGTTCTATAAGTTTACTGACCCAAGCCTCTTTTGGCATATAAATGGAGACTCTTCCAGAGTGAGAACGTGAGAGAACCTTTTTTTGTTGTTCTGTCGGTCTTGAAGTCGGTTTTGGTTGTTGATTCCTACTAATGGCAATGTCGTAACCTAGAAATCTAGCGAATTTTCTACTGTTTGTGATAAGTGTCTTATCTTGTGAGAGTTCGAGTTTCAATTTGTGACTGATGAACTCAGTTAGTTCTTTTTTTATCATGACTGCATCTTCTTTACTGCCAATAATACCAATTAGAAAATCATCCGCATATCTGACATATTTCAATCTTTTGTAGTTCTGATCCATAGGATCTTTTGAAGGTAATTTCATCTTTTTATTATTAGCTTCTTGGATGTGACCAATCATTTCTTCACGTTCGCTTTCTTCGAGAGTTCCTTTCGCTGCTTTGTCCTTTAATTTCTTTTTAAGACGCATGCTTTTTTGATGCAGTTTT
This sequence comes from Bacillus sp. FSL K6-6038, assembly GCF_038050455.1. Lineage (NCBI taxonomy): Bacteria > Bacillati > Bacillota > Bacilli > Caryophanales > Bacillaceae > Bacillus > Bacillus sp. FSL K6-6038. Next base: position 16,143 of record NZ_JBBOUH010000002.1, on the reverse strand, counting down.
CTGTATTCAGGGTTTTCCGCCTTATTTTTTCCCTTATTGAATTTATGTTGGAACTCTTCAATAAATTTATCTAGTTCGTTTAGATAAATATTAGATAAGATAGGACTGATAATACCTCCTTGAGGTGTGCCACTATAAGAATTGTGGTATTTCCAATCTTCTACATATCCTGCTTTAAGAAATTTCCAAATAAGTCTTAGAAATTTCTCATCCATAATTCTTTTACGAAGTAGATTAATTAAAATAGAATGATCAATGTTATCAAAGAAGCCTTTTATATCTCCTTCAACAAACCATTTTATTCCATTGAATGTGTCAGCGATTTTCTTAATGGCCGTGTGACAGCTTTTGTTTGGGCGATACCCATGAGATCTGTCACTGAACGACCTTTCATAAATGCTTTCCAGAATGTATTTAACTACAGTTTGTAGCAGTTTGTCATCAAATGATGGAATGCCAAGTGGTCTTTTGCCATTACCACGCTTTTTTCCGATATAGGTTCTTCTAACTGGAGTTGGTTGATACCTTTCACCCTTGAGTGAGTCGATAATATTACTGATTCTTTTCATGCTCATGCCATCGATTGTTTTACCATCTGACCCTTTAGTCATGTTACCAGGGTTAGAATAAATTTCATCATATGCCATAAGATAAAACTCTGGATTGTATAAGTTTCTGTAAACTCTTTGATACTTGTAGTTTTCGTCATTGGACTTGCCTGTTAGATTGTCCAATACCACTTGAGGATTCCTCATAGAGCCTCTCGCTCCTTCTTCTTATAATATTGGATTCGGTTAACTGTCTTCCTTCGCCATCTTAGCTTCACAGCTATGACCTAACATGCGTTATCTGATGTTAGCGTGATAGGTTTTCCCTATCTCAAACTAGTACGAAGACTCCGTTGTCATATCGATTTTTCAGTCCCAAATGGACATAGCCCGTAAGGGCTTATCGACTTAGACAATCTCCATTTAGATTATGCAGGGAAGCTTGTATTAGTATCGGATGCGACTTTCGCCATTTATCATCGTATAGATGTTGGTCAGTGGGAGGTCATATTTCAACGTCTAGCACATCCGTTGAAATTCCCACTTGCATAGCATTTCACGTGTTGTTTACTATGGTCCACGATATAACCCCTCTGGCTATCGTTCAGGCAGTGTAGCTTTCATCCTTATCTATTACTTTGGTCTTGCCATTCAGTCGTACTGTAACACGCCAGTAACTTATGGCTTTATAGACATGCTATTGTCCCCCTGTTGGTTTCCCAACACGAGTGTCTTGATATTTTAGGAATACCAATAAGTCTTTGACCTTATGATGTTATGACCACATCAGCTGTTTGCTACGACAGCAATCCCTAACACATCCTTATGGACGCACCGCTAATTCATGAAGAAGGGTTTTCACATTTTGTAATTCACTGTTTCGTGGATTCAAGGAAACCTCTTTTGTTAGGGTGTAGCTCACCCCGTTTGCGACACATCGAATACATAGCCGACAGAAAAATATAGGCGACCTGGTTTCACTTCTATGCTTTTAGATTCAATTTGCTTCTTCTCTTCTTCGTTTGCTTTCGCAACGTGTTTCCAAGTACCATCTTTATCTTTAAATTTTGTTGTCGTCTGGTTCGGAACTAGAATCTGAATTCCTTTCTCACCTTTTTTAACGGAGAAACCTTTTTCTGTCCAAAAAGAAAAGGAACCCACGGCTCTGGATCCCTCAAATTGATTCTGTATTAATGCAATATTGGATGGTGAATAACGATAAAACTTTGCCATAAATGACAAATACTCTTTTAAGTCTTCTGGCGAACGAAAATAACCTTCTATGCCTTTTTCCATCTTTTTTGTTAGTGCGATTACTTTTTGTTTTTTCTCTTCAAATGAAACAGGGGAACGCTTTTTACTCATTGTTTTCCGCTCCCTTTGAAGAGGCTTCGATCAATTCATCCATCGTTTCTTCATTCCATGTTTCTAAATCAGTTGGAACACATATTTTCTTTGTTTTCATGTTGATGGGAATAAGTAAATCATTTTCTGGAAGCTCAATAAAATCGAACAACTCTTGCTCTTCCTCTTCTGTTAATGGGATTGTAACTTCTTGATTTGCGACGTGAAAAGTAACTTCTCTTTCGCCAATAGATTTTATAATTCCTAGTTCAATATCTTCATGGAACAATAGCATTTTATCTTCTCCTCTTTTGTTAATTATTTATTTTCAATCCACGATTGTATTCTTTCTCATAATTCCTTAATTGCTCAAACACTTTTTCTAACTTTCTCATTGCATACATCATCCTTTCTTTATCAATTCACCTCCTCCACTGGAACATACACTTCTTTTGTTTGCCCTTTCGAAGCTTGATAATCCATCTTCTTTTGTCGTTTATGTGCAATTCTCTCCTCTACTACTTCTCTTATATGTTTTGTTGCTTCGGTTTCTGCAATATCAGTTGTACAAACTCCTTGATACTGTTCATGCTCATAGATGCCATTCATAAACTCAATTAACATTTGTGTATTTTTATCAGCACTATTCGTACCAAGCCGGATTTTTGTAAGTTCTTCTTTCATCACCTCATGAAGGTGCTTTGTCACGACTTCTGTAATATATCGAAGCGACCATTCTTGTTGTTTCGCTTCTTTATGCTCTTTAAAGATTTGTGCTAAAGCGACTCCGTTGTATCTAATTTTATGTTCTTCTTTAAATGCCATAAGATAATCATCAGTATCTTTTTCTAACTTTAATACACGCCTTACTTTACTCATCGTTCATATCCCCTCTCATTTTGTTGTTGGATTTCTCTCTCAAGACGTTCATAATAACGTTGGTTTTTCCAACTATCATATTCACTTTTGAACGCACCCTCCATTTTCCTAAGTGCATACTGCATCGAGACATTTTGTTGAAAGTTCTTTCGCTGACTGGGCTTTCGGTCTAACATTTTATCAATGCGCTGTCGTTCTTTATCGTATGCTTTCATCTCTTGTAAAAACGCATTTCCCATTCGCTTGTGAAGCTCTTCTATTTTATTTTCCTTATAATTTTCATATCGTTTCTTATCACCAGAACCTTCTCCATATGCTCTCTTTAATACGTCTACTTCTTTATCTAGCTTTTGAAGAAACTGTTTATAATCTTCCTTATAATGCTTCTCGATATATTTTTGCGTTAATGCATCAAGATGAGGACGGAGTGGCCGCAATGTATTGTAACTGTATTGCCATTGCCTTTTGTCTTCTGGTAAACGTTTATAAATGAACTGAAATAAGGGTTTAAACTCTCGATTGCGCCATGTGAATGTGGAATCTTCTTTCTTTTTGGCAACCATACTCTTTCGAATCAAATCGTTAATCTGTTTTTGTTCCTGACCACGATCCATAATATTTTGAACCACTTTTCCCTTCATCGCATCCAATGTTTTTTGTTTTCGCTTCCCTCGTTCTCTCGTTGGAAAAGGTTCAACAGTTGCGACATGAATATGAAGGTTATCCGTATTATAGTGAATCGCTCCTGACCAAATGGCTGTATGTTCTAACTTTTCTCTTTTTAACATTTCTTTCATCGCTAATCGGGTAACATCCATTAATTTTGTTTCATCTACAGTTCGTGTTCTAGGGTCATACACACCATGTTCTGCAAGCCAATCATTATCAAACGTGATGACGTCTTGCCACATAATACTTTTATTCTTTTGAGCGAGCTGAAACATCTTTTTTAAGTCTTTCTTTTCATTTACCTTTAAACCGTTACTATGCTCTGTGAAGAGAGAAGATGTCTTCTCTGAATCTCCCATATAATTCTGATACAGAGAAAACATTTTCTGGTGCGCTTCACCTTCTTTTTTCGCATCTTCTCGGTCGACATACTCCACATAATCCTGAAATGTTTTTCCATCTGCTGTAACAAAACGAGATACTGTCACCACACCAGGCGTCACTGTTGCTTGTGAAGGACTTGTTGATTGGCTCATGCCTCATCATCCTGCGTCATCATTTGTAAAAAAGCATTCATTTCTTTTACAGCTTCAAAACAACTTTCCATCGCATAGATATTTTTTTCTAATAACTGTTGAAGATACAATTCACGGTTTTGTTGTTCCCGGTAAAACGCCAATGTTTCAATTTGTCCTTTCAAAAATTCCTGTCTTGAAATGTTTTTCTTCTTTGCAATTTCATCTAATCTATTGATCGCAACTGGACTCAAATTTCGGATTTTAATATCCATCTGTTATTTTGCCTCCATTCGTTCAGAACACTTCACCCAAGAGTGAGAAGAGCATAAGGGATTTTTGCCCCCACCGAGGGTGTGGGACTAGGCAAAGCCTAGTAAAATCGTGGGGTCATGAAAGTCTTTCAAAAGTCGAGTCGAGGTCGACTCAAATTCCCCTCTGGTTGAGTCACGGTCGAGTCACCTTTCTATACAGGTTGACTCGAGGTCGAGTCGTAAATAAAGAAAGTTGAGTCATGGTCGACCCAACTTTTTTCATGAACGCTCTATATCTTTTGCCTTCTCATCTAATTTTTTTATCTTTTCTTTCACTTGTCCTTGCTCCCATTTATATAGTTCAACCTTCTCTTTTGACTGGCTAATATTCGTTTCTTTTGAATTGATTTTTGCATCTGTTTCCATCTTTTCTGTTTCTGTTTGGTACTTAGAATCGTTCTTCCATTCCGTGATTTGCTTTTGCCACTCTGTTTGTTTAGATGTTTCTTGTTTCATGACTTCATCGTACTGTTTTACTTTTTCTTTTAAGATTTTTTGTTCCATACCGATAAACACTTTCGCATAAGCGCCTTTACTCTTTTGTGAAATACCCTCTTCTATTTCTGTTTTCTTTTGATCGGAGAAGAATGATTTTAAGAATGTTTGCTTGTCATCTTCTTTTGAAGTTTCATTTTCTCCTTCATTTTTTTGCTTTGTCTCTACGGTTACATCTCGATTATTTTTTTCAAACACATCAAGCGCAACTGCTTGCCATTTTGAAGATAATTCTTTCACTTGTACAACCAAATTTTTATCATCCTGATACACAACTTTTACTGGTAATTGAAGATTCGGATTTGCTTTTTCCTGTGCTTGAAATTGATAGTGTTCTCCATCTCCTCCCTCTACATGAAGAAACATTTCTATTGTATGGGAAGCTGGATCATATGCTCTTTTCTCTATTGTCATGGTTCGATTTCCAAATAACGCAACCGACTTTTTCAGTTCTGTATGATAGACTGGCTCTTCATAAGGTAAGTATAATTTCGAAGTGAAAAAAACGAAAAAACCAACAAATATAAATCCTACAATTAATCCATATATCCATGATTTTTTACGTCTTAAATTCACACCATTATCTACAACTTCCATTTACTTAACACCCCACTTTTTTAAGATGCAATGATCTGAACTGCTAGTTCTTCTACATTGGTTACTTGCCAACTCTCTTGATTTTTTTGCACCGTTACTTTCATAACATTTTTCGTTTTGTCCGTTGTTCCATTCGCTCCTATCGTCACTGTATTTTGAAATTCTGTGATCACTTCTACCTGAGAAGCACCAATCCTATAGGCTTGTAAGTATAGCTTCATATCAGATGGCTTAGATACATATGTATCCTCCATTTCGAATGTATCCGTTGGATAAAAGAGCTGAAACACTTCTTCCTTCATCAATTTTTTTGCTTGTTCTCTTCGTTCCTCATATCCTTGTTTTTCTCGATGAAATGATAACTGAATAAACTTTTCTACTGTTGAAAGATACGCTTGTCGCTCTTGTTCTTGTTCCGAAGGAAGTGTTTCTTTCACTTTCTTTTTCAGTTCCTCATTTTCAGTTTGTAACACCTGGTTACGAACTTTTAATTGTTTTACATCCTTTTTATAGGGATGATACTATTAATAAAAGAGATTTTAATTTGTGTATAATAAATTTCTCCCCATGAATAAATCCCAATATTCTGTCAATTCTGTAGATAGACTGTATGCCAAACCCATTTAAATTTCTTTCTCCGTCCCCCTTTTGGAGATGCCTTGGAGTTGAGCAGTTAGCTTTTGCTAGCTGCTCTTTTTAATTTTGGATTCCTCCTTGCACTTCTCGCAATACACCATATCTCCAATATCAATTGTATCTTTTTTGTATTGTGGGATTCCGCATCTGTATTCTCATCACCATCCGTTATCTAAGTATGCTTGTTTCGGGATTAAGTGTTCACTTTTGTATTGATCCGCCCATTTAGTTCTTCTCACTTCTACAAAGTACGCTGTTTCTACTGGCACTATAAAATCTTGCGCGATGCGTGTTCCTCTCTCAATTACATCCACCTTAAGTATGTAAATTATAAGTTTAAATACTGAGTTTATTTATTGAAAATAAACCATAATAATAATTATTATGTAAACAAGCTACATTTTTCTTTCAATCTCTAATACACAAAATTCTTCAACTAATCGATTATATTTACACATACGATTGGAGAAAATAAATATTAATAGCTTACAAATATCTGTTTTCCAAGAAACCTTCACTTCAAAAAAACACAAAGGTGTTAAGTGAGAAATAATTCACAAAATATCAATGTCTTGTAAACAAATTCACTGATTACAGCACGATAATTAACATTAACATATCAACAGACATTAACATGTCAACAAAAACAAAGATAAAAATGTTAATTTCATATCAACAGTAACTTAATTATTAAACTAATATTGGTTTAAAGTTAATGAATATATTAATAGAAGGATATTTTTCTAAACTCTTAATAAATCATAGGCCATTAGTACGGATCGAAAAAAAACTATAAAACGAATAGCGCCTTGTAAAGTATATATAGTTGTAAAAAAGAAAACACCTTCACAGATACTCTATAAATAATTCACTAAATAAAAAAATGTTAACCATTCTCTACAAATAACCTCTGGTAGATTACTGCTATTCGTTTAAATAAACCATAAACCATAAACCGTACAAATCATTATCAAATACTGTTTTGAATCACTTTAAATTTTAATGAAGACTCAAGAATCAACTATATATAATTTCCACAGAACGAAAACATCGATATTTATACATTTATAATTGATATAACATTAACAACTAACGAGGCTTTCATCACTATAGTTAACGTCTTGTTAATATCAGCTCTATTACATATCAATTTCACATTTCATGTTAATTTCATTATCTCTAATGAACCTAAATTATATATACAAAAGTAAAATTCAATCCACCGGCTGAATAATATTTAGTACCCAATTGCGTAAAAATGCTTACCATATACAAATATACTATTTATGAAATTTTACATCTAACTTATCTATGAAAGATTATAGAAGCACTGGATCGATTCTTTTTACTGTGATAAGACATACTTAAAGATTAATATCACCAAGGAAGAAGACTATATTAGCAGCGTAACAATTCGTATCCAGCTTAATGTTATTACAAAGTTTTAATATCATCATATTTTGTGTATAAATCTTTATTTTTCTTTTTATAAATACTGTACAGATTGTTTTGTTAATCTCATAGTAACTTTAAGTCGTTTTACTAATACATAATTAGCTCACTATCATCAATGCTATATCAATGTGCATGTAGTTTTAGTTGATATAACATTAACAACGGTATTTTTTGATTTTATAGTAATGTCTTGTCGATATACTCTTCATTACATGTTGATTTCATATCTCATGTTAATGTCTGTTTTTAAGGTGTTTGAGATAATAGAGCGCCCAAGCATCTAACATATCAATCTCAGTCCCTCTAATTTGCTTAAATCATCCTATAAACAACAGTTAAGTTCGCGCTATAAGCTAAACATTATCCATATTCAATTACATATAAACACTTATCTGTGCATGAGCATAATATTTTTTACGCTTTATATAAGCTTACTCGTGGTAAATTAGATACATTAAACCAACTAAATTCTATATCATGACAAAATACTCTTGCAGTTTTATATAAAATAAACAATGAAATCAATACTAATCATAACAGGGAACATACTATTCATATCACTTCTATAAGAATAACAGGGCAAGAGAAACATTAACTCTATTTAAAAGATTAAAGGATCAATAACTTACTAGTATTATTAAGCTACTAGCATCATCACATTAGTAGTATTGCCTTTTTGTATCTTTTTATACATTGAAATTGGAATTTAATAACCTACTTTTCTCATTTTCCACAGAACGTAGTCATTATATCATCATAATTTGTTTACAAAACACTTATATTTCCTTATCATTAATAATAAGCAATGTAATATGTTAATCTCATGGCAACTATAAGCCGCATTTCTAGCACAAAATATACTTATTATCATTAATATAACATTGGTATTTATATGTTTTTAGTTAACAAAACATTAACATTCTAAACAAATTGTAGATTTATAGTCAATGTTTTGTTAATACACTCTTGGTTATATGTTAATCTCACATTTCATATAAATACCTAAGTTAGTAGGTATTTATATTGATATCATCGAAATAACTATTAACATGTTGATTTCAGTCCACATGTTAATTTCAATTCAAGTGTGTATTTGATGATTTTTTCAAGGAGGTAGGACAATGATTGATCAAAAAAGCGATGATGATATATTAAACGATAATGTTTTTGAAAAGGCATGGAGGATAACAGAATTCTCTAAATTAGTCGGACGTCATCATAACACAGTGTATAATTGGTTCAATATTTTAGAAGAAAAAGGTCTACATGAAACTTTAAGAACCCATAACACAAACGAAAAGCTCTATAATACTTTAGATCTTGAAATCGCTCTATTTATAAAACAAAAAAGAGATGAGAAGTGGTCTTTAGATGCTATTATTGAACTTTTACCACATCAATTTGATTTAAGACCAGTACCACTAGAGAATCAAGCAAATGAAGTATCTACCCAATTAAACCTTCAAGCAACTGCAGAAATCATTGAAAAAATGGTAAATAAGCAAATAGAAGAAAAAATAAAAAATATTGAATCTCAGTATGAAGAGAAGATAGGAAATATATTAAAACAGCTACCACAACCTGAAGATGCAGAAGCTTTAAAGATACGTCAACGTCAAGAAAGACTAGATAATTTCATTATTGAACATAGAGCACGCCAGGAATTAAGAAAGCAAGCAGAAGGCCTCTGGAATAGCAAACCTGATGAGGAACGTATTAAAAAGGTAGGATGGTTTAAAAAAGAAGAAGATTTAGCTAAAAAGCAACTCTTCATTGAGCAGTACATACATGATAATATCATTGATTATATGAAATCTCTCATGAATACGACGGTGGAATAAGAAAAAGTCTGGATCTCGCTCCAGACTTTTTCTTATTTTGTAGTACCAAACATCTTATCTGGATCTAAAAAGTCCGCTAATTCAGCATCTTTATTGGCTCCAGCTTCTGTATTTTCTTCGTCACTACCCATATCGATAAAATCACCAAAGGCAAAACCTAAGTCCTCATCCTCATCTATACTTTCTATCGTACTAATTTGAGACTTTTTGTACTGAATTTGACTTTGCTTCTCTTTAAATTCATTAAACTCTTCAACTAATCCCTTAGATAATCTTGATGGTAATGCATCAGTTTTATAAAACGTATATACACTTCCCAAGAAATCATTCTTACTTACTAAATATCCATTAAAAACAGTACCGTTTATAGGTAAATTATTTGAAACTTCTACTTTAGCATCATCCATGAAGGAATCATCAATGTTTTTTTGTTCATCTAGGATAGCAAGCATACCAAAATGGTGTACTTTTGATGCTTCAACAGAACCATCGTTATTCTTTTTCATCAAATCAATTGGATGATGGAAAGAGCTTCCTCCTAATGATTCTTGAAACATTTCTACAATTGCATGGCTATTTTCAATCTGGTTCATATTACGTGAAACCTTATTAATTACTAAACAACCTGTTTTCTCAAGTAAAATACGTTTAAAGTCTTGAGAATCAAGTATTACAGATGTCCCAAAACCATTTGCAGCTGTATTTAATTCATGAATAATTTCACTAATACGTTGATTTGCATAATCACGTGCATTGGCAATACCTTTTTTCTCATTTTCATTTAGCTCTTTAAATTCATCATAAAAGTGCTGATTATCAGCAAATACTACAAACGCTACACCTTTTGATTTATCATTAGCTAATTTCCAAATCTCTTGAGAAAATTTATTAACTTGTCTTAGTACATCCGGTCCATCTGCTCTTACTGGAAGTGTTACAACAATCCCCATTTTAATAAAATCTTTACGCTCAATAGCATTTTCAAAAGCGATTCTCGCAAATTTTGCTTGATCTGTTTTTATCTCTGCCATAGGGTATTGTTGTGCAACTTTTTGTAATTCTTGTCTAATTACAGGCTTGTTATGAAAAGCGGAAAACTCTTCAATCGCCTTAATGATTGTAGAAGTTCCTGTTCCTCCACCTAAGCCTGCAAAGAATAACACAAGTTCATCAGATGGTCTTACACGTTCCGTGATAAAATCTTTTAATTTTTCTTTTGCCTCATCATTTGATTCAAGTACCTTTACTGCACGCTCAGGATTTTTACCTAAACCACCTAATTTAAGTGAAACTTGGTTGCTTTTTGGTACATTTTTTAGTTCTGCTAGATCTCCATCATTACTGTTTAATGCTAAGCAGTTATATACTGATGTTCCATCTGTATGTTTATATTCAGCAAATTTATCTACCATTCTAGTACCAGCCTGACCAAAACCAACCATCGTCATCTTAACTGCTACTTCATTCTTCAAGAAATTTTTCGCCATTATTTTATCTCTCCTTATTTACTTTTTTTCTTTTCCCTAACTCAATAAGTACTTGTTGTCCTCTATAAGTTGAGATTAAAAATTTATACGGGTGCATAGACTTTTCATAGATTAAAGACATTGATGATAGTGTACTAACACTTATTTCAGCTGAACGTCTTGATATATTTGTGCGTTCAACCTCTAATGAATAAGATTTGCCTTTTGTTTTCTTTACTCTCCTATCTATGACTACATTTTCTACTATTTCATTAATTGATATGCCCCTCATGTATTTGGTTTCTTGAAATTGTTTATTAACGATGTTTCCTATGTATAGAAATACACTATATAGTATCTCATCTTGTTCAAGAATATCTGCGAACATGTTCACTACTTCATCTGTAAATTTTATCGTTTGATACTTCTCGCTTAAAACCTCGTTCAAGTTGTCCCCCCCTTAAACCATTGGTTAATTATTCCTAGAAACATAGTACATCATTATAAGGCGTATATCAAGTCATTATATATAAAACTTATATATAGAACCTATAAATTCCATTATTAGAAAATCCTTTATTTCACAAGCTTTCATTTATACAGCGTATATATACGGCGTATATATAATATATTAATCTTATATTTCATGTGATTCACATTCTAAGCTCTTAATAGAATAGATTTCACTATCATTATTATATTAAGTAAACATATCACCCCAAAAACAGCACAATACGTTAACATGAAATTCACATATTAAATAACACATTTTATTATACGCTGTATATATACATTTTATTTATACAACGTATAATAAATCCTTAATATAAAAGGGTTTTTAACTTTTACATATCAATTTTTTATCAATATAAATATAATAAGCGCTTTATATAAGGCTTACATATAAAACTTATATAAACTGCTTATTATTGATAACAAAAAATGCAATGCTGTAATAGCATTGCATTAATAATACTTATACTGCTAAATAACTTTCATTTAGTGCCTGGAACAACTCATCCTTAGTATCTTTCTTGGTTAATAGTTTGGTTCTATACGATTCATTTCTTGTTAGGGGAGAAGTTGTCAATGTCATGTTATATTGATGCATCTCTTCATTTAACTCTGTTGTTAGTTCACATAGTTGCATATACAGCAAGAAAAAATGTGTTTCTTTTGAATCTAATTCATTATCTGTTTCAGTCATTTCTAAAAATTTATTTGTGAATGTTGTTAATTTCATATCTACAAAATCATTCTGGCTTACCAATAACTAACCCCATAACTTCTTTAAAATTTATACTAATCTTGTAATTGATATGTACAATGACACTAATCTTGTTTTTAATATGCATGTGAGTTTAAATAAACGACTTCCTAATAATATTGAAGCAATAACGGATAGAGATGAACGGAATCACTGGCGTATTGTAAAACAAGTAGATGAATGGTTTGACTTAAACTACGCCCTGAACTTTCTAGTGAGCGTGGTGAGGGAGAAATCATTTATTACACTGAGGGAAAATACTATGGTCAGCCTAAACAAGAAACATTCGTGCGTGAATTTCGTAATACACTAAATAACATTTTTGCCCAACCCTTACTTCACCGTGTGTTATGTGATCCTTCGAGTTTGGTGATGTTTTTTTAATTAACACAGCAAGAGGGGATCTCTCTAATTTATTTGATGCATTTGGATAATTATGTTTATATGCAGTGCAAATTTCAAAACTTCGGCCTAAATATAAGACACCACTCATTGTAATCGTGCAAACAGTAAGTCAATTAGCAATTGAGTATGGTCCTAGATTTATTGCTACACTTTTAGGCGCGTTTCATAATAATCTTGTTTACGGCGATGTTATATCGGAAGATGCAACACTATTTACTAAATTAATGGGTACCAAAACCATCTATGAAGCACGCGAAGATGATCAAGAGTTTGATATGGTAACGGCTGAAATCGAAATGTTGCAAACTGATAAAGAAAAACCAAAGAAATCAGCTCCTATATACAAAACAGAATAGACGAATTCTTTATGGATATGACAGCTAGTATCCATTTATTCGCGGATAGCCCTTACGAATTCGCGCTAAAGTTTAAACGTGAAGTCTACGACCACACTCGTATTGAATGTACAATCGGCATTGGACCGAATCTATTAATGAGTAAATTCGCAATGGATGTTGAAGCAAAGCGGAATCAAGATGGCATTACGCAGTGGACATACGACAATATACCCGAGAAATTATGGAATATAAGGCCGCTCAGTAAATTTTGGGGGATATCGTAGAAAACGGAAGCGAAGTTAAACAGGAAAGGGATTTATACAATCGGTGATCTAGCGAATTATCCGCTTAAGTATTTGAAACAAAGCTTTGGTGTAATCGGAGAAGAATTGGTGCGCCCGTAAGGGGTATGTTTGAATCTGTCAATAGCAAGGCAGCAGGATATATTGCAACGCCTGTCATCACCTAACTTATCCGGGAAGGAAACTAAACGGGGAGTGTAGCATGTTAGGAAAGTCATAAGTTGACTAAGTACTAAGTCACGACTGAATGGCGAGATGAGAATTGTAAACAAGGATGAAGGTTGCACTACTTGAACGATAACCTGAGCAGTCCCATCGCCGGCTACAGCGGAAAGTACTTATAAACGCTGTATAATCTTAGGGAATTAGTATTGCAGTTCTGCTAATTCCAGCAATACGATAGATTAGGCAATCCTAGTAAAGGATAAAAGGTGAAAGTCGCATCCGACATTACAAATAGCTATGTCAACATACATCTAAACGGGGATTACCTAAATCAGGAAGCCCATAGGGCTATAGTTTTCTGGAACTTGAATACCTGACATGGTAACGGAGTTCTCGTAGTAGTCAGAGATAGGGAAAGCCTATTACAAGGCGAAGGGGAACAGCTTATCCAGCTATATACACGATGGAAGGAGCGTGAGGCTCATGAGAAATCCAGATGATGTATTAGGCAGTCTAGTAACAAAGTCTAACAATAAAAACTATAAATATAATCGTCTTTACAGAAATCTATACAATCCAGCCTTTTATCTAAAAGCCTACACAAATATCAGCTCTAATCAAGGAAATATGACAAAAGGGACTGATGGAAAAAACATCGATGGTTTCAGTCTGGAGAAAATAAATATCCTAATAGAATCGCTAAAAGATGAGAGTTATCAACCACACCCCTCCAAGCGGGTCTTCATACCTAAAAAGAATGGCTCAAAGCGTCCATTAGGTATACCAACATTCAAGGATAAACTTCTACAAGAAGTTATTCGAATGATACTCGAAGCGATATATGAAATGAGTTTTAAGGAAAGCTCTCATGGTTTTCGTCCCAAACGGAGCTGTCATACGGCTTTACACAAAGTACGTAAAACTTTCACTGGGGTGAAATGGTTCGTTGAAGGGGATATTAGTGGTTTTTTCGACAATATCGACCACCACACACTTATAGCATTACTAAGAAGGCGGATAACTGATGAGAAATTTATTCGCCTAATATGGAAATTTCTACGAGCAGGATACCTAGAAGAATGGAAGTATCGAGGTAGCTATAGTGGCACACCACAAGGGGGAATCATCAGCCCACTTTTATCTAACGTGTATCTAACAGAATTAGACACTTTTATGGAAGAGTACCAAAAAGAGTTTTCTAAAGGAGCTAAAAGGAAAACTACAAAAGCCTACAAACGTCAGGAATACTTAACATACAAACACAGGAAACAACTAAAGGAAAACTGGGGACAGCTCACGGAACAAGAAAAGAAGCAAGGAATTATAAAATATAAATCCTTAAAAGAAGAGTTGCTTAAAACTCCTTTCGGAGACCCCATGGATGACTCATACAAAAGAATTCAATATGTCAGATACGCGGATGACTTTCTTGTGGGGATAATTGGTAACAAAGCGGATGCGGTAAAAGTTAAAGAAGATCTAACAAACTTCTTAAGAGACAAGCTAAAACTTGAATTGTCACAAGAAAAAACACTAATCACACATAGCTCAAAAAAAGCAAGATTCTTAGGATATAACATCACAGTAAGTAGAATGCCAGTTACTAAACGTGATAAAAATGGATTTCTAACCAGACACCAAATTATGAGATGTAAACTGTATCTTCCTTCGGAAAAATGGATTGAAAAGCTCAAACAATATGGAGCTCTACGCATCATGGCAGATGGGAAATGGAGAATATGGCATCGCACTTATCTCCTAAATAATGACGAACTAGAAATATTAAACACGTACAATGCGGAGATAAGAGGACTATATAACTATTACAGCCTTGCAGAAAACGTTTGTACACTCCAAAGCTTCCACTACTTTATGAAATATAGTTTCGTCAAAACTCTAGCTGCAAAACATAAAACATCTGTAGCTAAAGTAATGACAAAATATAAAGTTAAGGGAGATTTAGCTATTCAATATCAAACGAAATCCGAGAAAAGAATCAGTTACTTTTACAACGATGGATTTCGAAGAAAAGACAAGATTATAAATATAGTTCAAGACAATCTACCAAACTCACAACTATGGTGGCGTAATAGCTTAATCAAGAGATTGAGCGCAAACAAATGTGAATGGTGTGGAAAAAGTGATGCACCTTTAGAAATGCATCATGTTAAAAAATTGAAAGACTTGGAAGGCAAAAAGCTGTGGGAAAAGAAAATGATAGCAAGGAAAAGGAAAACCTTAGCATTATGTACAAGGTGTCACCAAGACCTACACAGCGGAAAGCTAGATGGATAAGTGGAAAGCCGTATACATCGAGAGATGTACGTACGGTTTGGAGGAAAGCACATGAAAATCTAACATAGCAATATGTCAAGGCGTTGGGTGCTTATCCTACCGCTTACATAGTAATGGCATAGATTTTAGCCGTATTTCAGAAAAGTATATACCTACGGAAACCTCTATCGCCAAGAGTTAGATATTATTACGTGATTATTCAATAGATGAAATTCCGATTATCTTATTAGAACATAAGGAAGAAGTTTGCTATCGATTACGAATGCAAAAGAAACTTGCTAGAACAATCCATCTTTCGATTGGTAGCAGTAAGGGTTATTGTGGAGGATTTCGGAAGACACACATGTTCAGTCGACCGACCAATTTAACGATGGATATCTATCATGTTTGTACATATTATTTACACACGCTATACACTGGTGAACCAATTCGAACCGTTAGTATTTCATTAACGAATTTAGTTACGGAAGGTGAAGAACAGATTTCATTATTTGATGACGTAATACATCGAGAAAAGAAATGAAGTTAACAAAAGTCATGGATGAAATTCGAAGCTGCTTCGGTAAAAATAGCATTTTTCGTGGCCTATCTGGTTCTGGTGCAAATACTTAA
>NZ_JBBOUH010000001.1:520000-5274170 GCF_038050455.1 Bacillus sp. FSL K6-6038 | reverse complement strand
AGATGAAATGTTAAATATGGGATTCATCGATCAAGTAGAAGCAATTATTGATGAATTACCTACAGATCGAATGACAATGCTATTTTCTGCGACACTACCAGAAGACGTTGAAAATTTATCTCATACATATATGAAATCACCGACCCATATCGAGATTAAAGCTTCTGGGATTACGACAGATAAAATTGAACATATCCTGTTAGAAGTGAGAGAAGAAGAGAAATTTTCACTTCTTCAAGATATAACAACTCTTGAAAATCCAGATAGCTGTATCATCTTCTGTCGCACACAAGAAAATGTAGACCATGTGTTCAGACAGTTAAAACGTTCTGGCTATCCTTGTGATAAAATTCATGGTGGTATGATACAAGAAGATCGTTTTGCAGTAATGAATGACTTTAAAAGAGGAAAATTTCGTTATTTAGTCGCTACAGATGTAGCAGCGCGAGGAATTGATATTGAAAATATTACCCATGTCATTAACTATGACATTCCATTAGAAAAAGAAAGTTATGTACACCGGACAGGAAGAACAGGGCGCGCTGGTAATAGCGGAAAAGCGATTACATTCGTAACGCCGTATGAAGAGAGATTCTTGGTAGAAATTGAAGAGTATATCGGTTTTGAAATTCAAAAAATAGAAGCTCCATCAAAAGAGGAGCTTGCAAAGGGAAAGGTAGCCTTTGAAGATAAAATAAATGCGAAACCAATTATGAAAAAAGAGAAAAGTGCAGGGTTAAATAAAGATATTATGAAGCTGTACTTTAACGGTGGGAAGAAAAAGAAGATTCGAGCGGTAGATTTCGTTGGTACAATTGCTAAAATCCCAGGTGTCACAGCGGATGATATAGGAATTATTACGATACAAGATAATGTTTCTTATGTTGATATATTAAACGGAAAAGGCCCGCTTGTTTTAAAAGTAATGAAAAACACAACGATAAAAGGTAAGCAGTTAAAGGTTCACGAGGCTATTAAGTAAAAGTAACTACCCACTCTCACAGGTGGGTAGTTTTTTTTATGAAAAATAAGGGAATTATGTAAGGATAAACTTGTTGTATTCGTATATATAAGTGAAGGGGGAGAAGATATGAATGATAGGGAATTAGTAGATGAAATAAAAAAACAAAATACGGAAGCATTGGATCAATTGATTCTTCAATATAGTAAATTGATTTATGGAGTAATCGGAAGTGTACTTGGAGAGAACCATGAAAGAGCAGAAATTGAAGAGTGCTATAACGATGTTCTTCTCATACTTTGGTATAAAATAGACAGTTTTCAAATAGAAAAAGGACAACTTAAAAACTGGATTATTTCTATTGCGAAGTTTAAGGCACTAGATTATAAAAGAAGGTTGAAGAGAAAAAGAATTGAACAAACAATAGAACAACTTATTTTACAAGATGATGAAGATGTAGAAAAAGGATTGCTCAAAGAAGAGGAAAAAGAGTTCGTTTTGAAAGCAATTCATCAGTTAGATGGTGTAGATCATAGTATCTTTTATCGAAGGTATATTGTGGATGAAAGCATAGAGGATATTTCAAGGAGACTACATATGAGTACAGGTTCAGTTTATACCAGATTATCAAGGGGAAAGGAGAAATTAAAAAGGATAATGGAGGGATATTATGAATTGTGAAAGCTATAATATAGATCAAATTGTTTTCGAGCAGTGGGATGAACAAGAAATATCTCGATTTGAAGCAATAGGGGAGCGCCTTGTTGGAAGCTTGGAGAAGAAGAAAAAAGATATCAGAAAACGAATTGCTAGAGAAAATTTTCAGGAGATAGAAGTAAAGGCAAATAATGAGTTAAAAGAAAATGAATTTATTGAATTACAATTCCAAGCAAGAGCTACAGGTGGCTACTATTTGGGTGCAATTATGTGTTCAGCAGACTATGCCGTAATGCCATTAGCGCTTATGGATGTAGGAAATCGATTTGTGGTTTTTGGAACAAGACATAAAGTTATGATTTATGAAGTAAAGGAACTTTATCAAATTCAAAGAGCATACATTATAGAATACGATGATATTTTTAAATATTATTACAAAATAAAAAAGAACGATACGATATTATGTTTTAAAGCTAAGAAAGATAAGCATGGGCAGCTAAGAGAATGCTCAAACTGGATGTTATATGGGTATTTGCAAGGGAGAATTAACATGATTATTAATAGTTCAGATAGAGATATCATAGCTAAGTATCTTAATAGAGAGATTAATTCGAAAAGAGGTCATTAAAAAGGAAAAAGTACATTCTTTTGGTGTAAGATGTACTTTTTTGATCAATAGGGATATGAAAAAGTTATTTGGTATTTATTTTTGAATTTTCCATTCGCATATCATATGAAGCTGCCCATCTTTTAATTTTGCTTGAAGTGAACCACCCATTTTCAGCATAAGTGTTTTTGCAATAGCTAATCCAAGCCCTGTTCCTTTACCGGATCGATGATGATTAGTTGTATAAAAGCGGTCAAACAGGAAAGGAATGTCCTTTTCACTTGCATTTTTAGCATCGTTACTAATGATAAATAGTATAGATGCTTTTTGCTTTTGTAGAGTAATGGATATATTACCACTTGCATGATTAAGGGTGTTATGGATTAGATTTTCCATGACACGCTTAACGGCAGATTCATCAGCAATGATTTGAATGTCTTCGTTTTGTATATGAATACTTGGTTCCATTTTCTTTTCACTAAATTGATCATAAAAAACGACTAAGGGTTCCCATGCTAAGTGATTTATTTTTACCATATGAAGGTTTAATTGATAATCAACAGAATCAATAACGGACAGTTCAAAGAAGTCATTTACTAAGGTTTGTAAACGTGTTGATTTATTTTTAATAATCTTCAAATAGTGTTCTTTTTTATATGTTGTTAGTTCACTTGAATCTAATAACTGAATATATCCTATGATAGAGCATACTGGAGTGAACACCAATAGATTTAGCAATTGTTTTTCCACCTTCAGTCCCCTCTAAATATCGTCTCACCGCTCGTATTTTTTCTTTCGAAGAAAATTTAGCCATAAAAAGTGCACCTCCAATTGTTAGACTGTGTCTAACAATTGGGGTGCACTTCAGAAGTAGGTGGCTTTATTCATGGTTAAGATTCTTTCAAATCGTCAACTAATTTTTCTGCTAAACGTCTATACATATTGCTCATTGTTACAAATGAAGTTAGCAATAAGAGTTTTTCTAATTCTTTATCCTCAAATGAAGCAGCAGCTTTTACCTCAGCCACCCGATTATCTACATCCCTTTTAAAGTTCTCAACATTTGTTTCTGTAAGTTCAAGATAATCTTTGTAGAGGGTGTCCAGTTCGAAAGTATCCTCGTTTATGAGTCTTTCATTGAGAGTCGCTAAAGAACTTTTAATATCATTAATCGAGAGGGCACCCTTTAATTGATAAATTAAACTAATTAAAATCATATGCTCTTTTGAGTATTTTTTATTTTTTATGGGGATGAATAATTTTCCCTTTGCATAGTTATTGATCATCGTTTTTGTAAGTACTTTTTCATCTTCTGTTCTTGTTGTATCACCGTAGTTATTTTCAAATAGTTGAACAACTTGATCTACATATAAATCCACATTAGGGATATCTTCAAGCCTAATGTTTTTTTCTAAATGTAATGTTTCGAGTAAGTTCTTTATGTTTTCCATATAAACCCTCACCTTTGTAGGAATAATGTACACTTTATCTTTAAATATGGTATTACGAAACAAATAAATTGTAAATGTTGACCTCTAGATGGATTGTGTATATAATTACATGTAGTTATAAAAACTACATGTAATTATATAAGGGGTTGTTAATGTGAATACTTACGTGAGAGAACCAGTTAATGCGTTTACCCATCTAGGAGGCGCCATTTTATCATTTATTGCTTTGCTAGCTATGCTTGTGAAAGTTTCTGTGAAAATGCCATCTATTTCTACAATTTCAGCGGTTATTCTATTTGGAGTAGGGATGATGATTCTTTATGCAGCTTCGGCTGTGTATCACAGTGTTGTAGCAAGCGAACGTGTTATTTATTTCTTTAGAAAACTGGATCATTCTATGATTTTCATTTTAATTGCAGGCACATATGCACCTTTTTGCTTAATTACATTACAGGCTGCAAATGGTTTACTATTATTTGTGCTAGTTTATGCTACAGCTATATGTGGTATTGTTTTTAAAATGTTTTGGTTTAACTGTCCGAGATGGTTATCAACAGCAATCTACCTTATGATGGGATGGTTAATTGTTTTATTCTTTACACCGCTATCAGAAAATCTAAGCATAGAGGGTATTTTGTTTTTAGTACTTGGTGGTGTTTTTTATACGATTGGTGGATTTATTTACGGAGCAAAACCAAAATGGCTAGAATTTAAATATATGGGGCATCATGAAGTTTTCCATATTTTTGTGTTGTTAGGTAGTCTGGCCCACTTTGTATGTGTATATTGTTATGTGATTTAATAAGTTCTATGTAAGGGTTACATATCACGAGGTATGTGGCCTTTTTAATGGGAATAATTTAAAGTGAAAATTTAATCTCAATATATTATAAATAGGAAGAGTGAGGGGGACGGCAAAATTAGAATCAACCTAAGATAGGGCGATTCTAATTTTGCTCAATTACGTGCATGTTCATTAAAGGATTTGATTAGGAATATATCCTTGATGAACTCGAACAAGTTGTTTATGATATATTTTATCACCTTCTTGTCCTGTAGATGAAGATGAGCTACGTCCGAAGCAATTTGTAATAATATTGGAATGATCGAAGTGAGTGATACGAATTTCATAAAGACTAATTTTGTCATCTAAGTTCGCATACAGAACTACTAATTTTTCACTATCAAGATAGTAGGGGAAATTTGCTTCTTCCTTTTCTCCAACTAGGATTGGTAGTTGTATAGGATTAGAATGGTTGGACCAATCCCATATCTCTACATTAATATAACGTGCATAATTTCTATCTAAGTTTACAATGTTTGCTACGACAGAAGCTGTTTGTGGTTCACGTGTTAATACACCTGTTGAGTGAACGACTTGTTTAGGCATATAATCTCACCTTTCATAAAACATAAATTTTAATTTACGATATTTTATGATAGAAGTGCTAGTTTGGTATATGGCAAATGCTTGCTTCTACTTGTTTCTAAAAGAAATGGGTAGGGAACAATATAGATTTTGAATTTTATTCCAGAATTTTTGGCATTTATTTTTAGATATAATGCTGTTATGATGATGTTATCGTTTTCAGATTGTGTTATATGAGATTGACTTTATCTACTGTTGGAAAGAAATATACTATTTTGAAAACGCTTTAATGATATGGTACAGTGATTGGATTCTTTGGATTTCTTTTTGTTTTGAGGTAGGAAGTCTGACTTGTTTTGAATAAAAAGTGCTAGTACGCATGAAATAATAATTGTTTCTTGTGTATGCAATTTGAAATGGGTAGGACAATATCACTAGTATGATTTTATGTTACGAGGAGGTTAAGGTGTGAAAAAATATGATTTTCACACGAACATATATGGGTTACGTTGGGTTATTGCTTTCAGGCGCAGCTTTGTTTTTAAACAGTCTTGTCATATTAGGAAAAGCAGAGGAAAAAAGCGCAGGCGTTTTTAATTTATTTGTAGGGGTGCTGCAAATTGTCATTCCGTTTTACCTTATTATGATTTCTGATCAAAGTAATTGGACTGTATATTCATATGCAGCCACTTTTTTATTTGGTTTAACGTATTTGTATGTAGGTATCACCTTTATTACGGGAGTGAGTGGCAATGGGCTAGGATGGTTTTGCCTCTGGGTGGCTCTTGTTGCACTATTTTATATGGTTGTGTCATTCGTTCAATTCCAAGATATTGTTAGTGCACTGACTTGGTTTATGTGGGCGCTTCTTTGGTATTTATTCTTTGTGTTAAATGTACAAAAAAAGAATATAAACCAATACCTTGGTAGGATAGCGTTTGTACAATCATGGGTAACGCTCACGTTGCCATCGCTTCTTTATTTTATGGGGATATGGGGAACACCAGTAGTTTATCAGGCATGGATTTATGTATCGGTAGTTTCTATTTTATATTTCTGTTATTGCATTTTTAAATATCGAGTACGTTAATAGTAGTAAGATGAGGGAAAGAGAATCTGGCTGGATTCTCTTTTTTATGTGGAAATAAATTCAAGTATAATGAAGTTACAAATACTTATTCAGTCACCATAGAACATTAAAATAACTAAGGGAATGATACATATGACGAAAATATTAGTGTTAGGCGGAACAAGATTTTTCGGAAAACGATTAGTTGAAAGCCTCCTGCAAGCTGGGCACGATGTAACAATTGCAACGCGGGGACTTAAGACAGACTCGTTTGGTAGTGCTGTTAAAAGAGTCGTTGTAGATCGAGAAGATGAAGGAATGCTAAAGGAAATGTTAGCGGGTGCAAGTTATGACGTTGTGTATGATAATCTATGCTATAGTCCGAATGCAGCGAAGATTATATGCAAAGTACTTCATAGTAAGGTGAAGAAATATATTGTTACATCCTCAATGGCTGTATATGAGTCGGCACTATCTTTAAAAGAAGATGATTTCAATCCGTATCAGTATCCGATTGTTTATGGAGATAGGCAAGATTTTTCTTATAGTGAAGGAAAAAGATTAGCAGAGGCCGTTTTGTTTAAACATGTAACATTTCCTGTAATTGCAGTGCGCTTTCCAGTTGTTATTGGTGAAAATGATTATACAAAGCGATTGCAGTTTTATGTTGAAAATATCGTGAAGAGAAAGCCTTTTGTAGTAGAAGATATAGAAGGCAAAATGTCTTTTATCCATGAAAAAGAAGCAGGTGGTTTTCTAGCATATCTTAGTACGATGAATATAGATGGTCCAATTAATGCATGTAGTAATGGTGTGATTTCTATGCGAGAAGTTATTCATTTTGTAGAAAAAAATACAGGCATAAAAGCTTGTATTGAAGCAAAAGGTGAGAACGTGGCCCCGTATAATGGGATGGCAAATTGTACGATAAATAATACGAAAGCAAAAGAATTAGGATTTCAGTTTAGAAATTTAGAGACGGATGTGAATAATATATTGAAATACTATATTGAGGTAATGTAATGATTATTCATAAATCCCCCGGTGGCAATCCGGGGGATTTTGGAGGATTTCGACGATACTAGTTTACATTACCAAATTTACCTTATATGCATGATTAATATTCTTGTGATTTAATTGCTTGTAAATATTTTTCATTTACTTGATCCCAGTTAACAGTATGCCACCAATTTGTAATAAATTCTGGACGGTGGTTTTGATACTGCAAATAATAAGCATGTTCTCATACATCAATTACGAGCAATGGGATTTTTCCTTCTTGCAAGGGTGTATCTTGATTTGGTTTGTTACTACACTCCTTTTTGCTTATACTGTAAAGTAATAGTGTCTTGTTGAAATAGAAGGAGATTGTTTATGGATAAAATGAAAGAATTAATAGATGAAGCAAGAAAATTTATTACAATTTGCTATCAAGAACTTGGTAAAGAGCAACAAATAGACGAACGTCTCAATCAAATTTTATCGGAAATTGAAATGACAGGAACATATGAACACACCTTTGAGGAACTTGTTCATGGTGCACGTATGGCCTGGAGAAATAGTAACCGATGTATTGGAAGATTATTTTGGAATAAAATGCATATATTAGATGCTCGTGAAGTGAATGATGAGGAAGGGGTATATAATGCACTTATTCATCATATTCGATATGCAACGAATAACGGAAAAATTAAACCGACAATTACAATTTTTAAGCAGTATAACGGTGAACAAAATAACATTCGAATTTATAACCATCAGTTGATTCGTTATGCGGGATTTGAAACAGAAATGGAAGTGATAGGTGATTCTCATTCGATTCCATTTACAGCGTTTTGTCAGAAACTTGGCTGGAATGGAGAAGGTACGAATTTTGATGTATTGCCACTCGTATTTTCTGTTGATGGACGAGAACCTGTATATAGGGAAATTCCGAAAGAAGAGGTAAAAGAGGTTGAGATTGAGCACCCAGAATATCCATTTGTATCCTTAGGTGCAAAATGGTATGGGGTACCAATGATTTCAGATATGCGTCTAGAGATTGGTGGCATTTCTTATACAGCTGCTCCTTTTAATGGTTGGTATATGGAAACAGAAATTGGGGCTCGTAATTTGGCAGATCATGATCGTTATAATTTACTTCCAGCTGTTGCAGAAATAATGAATTTGGATACTTCGAGAAACAGTACATTATGGAAAGATAAGGCGTTAGTTGAATTAAATGTAGCTGTTTTGCATTCTTTCAAAAAGCAAGGAGTAAGTATTGTAGATCATCATACAGCAGCACAGCAGTTTGGACAATTTGAAAAGCAAGAGGCGGCTTGTGGCCGTGTCGTGACGGGAAATTGGGTATGGCTCATTCCACCATTATCGCCAGCTACTACCCACATCTATCATAAACCTTATCCGAATGATATTCTGACTCCAAATTTCTTTCATAAATAAAAACAAAAGCATTGAAATGTAGAATTTCAATGCTTTTTGATTAAGTTTAATCTAGTACTTTTCCTTTCGTTTCCGGTACACACACTAGCATTGTAATTAATCCAATTGGATAGATAATGAAAATAAGTGATAGAGCTCCGAATAAATTACCACCTGTAGCAAGTAAACCGATAATAACAGGGCCAAATCCTGCGAGATACATATCATTCTTCTTGACGATACCTTCACTATTTTTCGATAATAAAACTAATTAAACAAATAAAGGATGAATCACAGATGCTAGATTTAGTGCTTATGATGATTGAACGAGTTGGATTAATTGTTATACTAGGTTTTTTACTTTCGCATATTAAAACATTTAGGCGCCTTCTTCATAAACAAGATGGATATAAAGATAAGCTCATGCTTATTTGTATTTTTTCGTTATTTACAATTATAAGCAATTACACAGGAATTGAAATTGCAGGGAATACCATTATGAATGAAAATTGGCTGCAAGGTGTCTCTTCATCGAGTACGATTGCCAATACACGTATTATGGGAGTTGGAATTAGTGGTTTACTAGGTGGACCGATTGTCGGGGTTGGCGTTGGATTTATTGCTGGCATTCATCGTTATATGCTTGGGGGAACAACAGCCCTTAGTTGTGCGATTTCATCTATTTTAGCAGGAATTATTACCGGTTATATTGGCCGTATTTTTCAAAAGCATAACCGTGTGATTACACCTAAATTCTCATCTGTTTTAAGTGTTTTTATTGTATCTTTGGAAATGGTTATGATCTTATCTATTGTAGAAGATGGATTTAACGTTGTAAAAAAAATCGCAATACCGATGATTCTTGTGAATAGTTTGGGGAGTTTTATTTTATTGTCTATGGTACAAGCTATTTTACGCCAAGAAGAAAATGCCAAGGCTTTACAAACTCATAAAGTACTTCGGATTGCTGATAAGACATTGCCTTATTTTCGCCAAGGCTTAACGGAGGAATCTTGTAAGCATGTGGCACAAATTATCCATCGTTTTACAGGGACAGATGCGGTATCTTTAACAGATACAGAAAAAATATTGGCGCACGTTGGATTAGCGTCTGATCACCATATTCCTTCTCATAGTTTAATTACAGGGTTATCAAAAGAAGTATTAAAAACAGGGAAAATAATGAAAGCGAAATCACGAGAGATTATTAATTGTCAACATGAAGAATGTCCTTTGCAGGCAGCAATCGTTATTCCGTTAACTTCGCATGGCAATACAATCGGAACATTAAAGCTTTATTTTAAAAATCCGAACCAATTAAGCCGTGTGGAAGAAGAATTAGCAGAAGGGTTAGCGAAGATTTTCTCAACACAGCTTGAGTTAGGAGAGGCAGAATTACAAAGTAAACTACTTCAAGATGCAGAGATAAAAGCATTACAAGCACAAATTAATCCGCACTTTTTATTCAATTCGATTAATACAGTATCAGCTTTATGCCGTACAGATGTAGAAAAGGCAAGAAAGCTCTTATTGCAACTTAGCGTGTATTTTCGTTGTAATTTACAGGGAGCACGCCAGTTACTTATTCCATTAGAGCAAGAACTGAATCATGTACATGCATATTTATCATTAGAACAAGCAAGGTTCCCAAATAAATATGAGGTGAAAACATATATTGAAGAAGGATTACAGACAATTTTACTCCCACCATTTGTATTGCAATTGTTAGTGGAAAATGCACTTCGTCATGCCTTTCCGAAAAAACAACCAATTTGTCAGGTGGAAATTTATGCACACGCGCAGGGAGATATGGTTCATTTTAAAGTGAAAGATAATGGTCAGGGAATTGAACAAGGGCGCTTAGAGCAATTAGGAAAGGCAGTCGTTCCATCGAAAAAAGGAACAGGAACGGCGCTATATAATATTAATCAACGGTTAATAGGACTGTTTGGGAAAGATACAACACTTCATATCGAGAGTGAATTAGAAAAAGGGACAGAAATTTTATTTACAATTCCGATTCAAAACATAGGGGAGGAAGAAAGTGGTGTTAAAGGTATTAGTAGTTGACGATGAGATGTTAGCACGGGATGAATTGAAATATTTATTGCAGCGTACGAAAGAAGTGGATGTAATTGAAGAAGCTGATTGCGTGGAAGATGCATTAGAAAAGCTAATGGGGAATAAGCCGGATCTTGTCTTTTTAGATATTCAGCTTTCAGATGATAATGGATTTGAGATTGCGAATATATTAAAGAAAATGAAGAACCCACCGTCCATTGTTTTTGCAACAGCTTACGATCAATATGCGCTGCAAGCATTTGAGGTGGATGCATTAGATTATATTTTAAAGCCGTTTGATGAAGAGCGAATTGCACAGACACTGAAAAAATATAAGAAACGAAAGCAAACTGAAACAGAGAAAAACCAAGATGTAAGAGCTAAAGATGTAGCTGCGGAGATGCATAAGCTTGCATTGCCAATAGAAGAATCCATTGTGCTCGTGAATATTGAAGATATTGTTTATGTGGGACTTGTGGACGGGAAAGTAACTGTAAAGACGATTCGGGAAACATACGTAACCCATGATACGCTTGTTATTTTAGAAAAGAAGCTGCCGCAAACGAGCTTTATGCGCGTTCACCGTAGTTTTCTTGCGAATATCAACCATATTTCGGAAATACAGCCCTGGTTTAACTCTACTTATAATTTAATTATGAAAGAGGGATCTAAGGTACCTGTAAGTCGTACATATGCAAAGGAACTTAAAAAGCTGCTTCGTATTTAAGAAGCAGCTTTTGCATTTCATCCCGTTATTTTTGTAACTGATTCCGTATATTTGACGTCCCGATATGTAAACGCTTACTTAATCGTTTACATCATATACAATGAAGGTACCAAATCGAAAGAGGTGGCCAAAATGAGTACAAAAAAAGTATACAGTTTCTTATCACAAGCATTTGTTTTTTCAGCTATCATGTTGGTTTCTCATATTATTGCAACGCACTTACCAATTCCAATGCCTTCATCAGTAATCGGATTAGTCATTTTGTTTAGTCTATTATGTTTAAAGGTTATTAAGTTGGAGCAGGTTGAATCACTTGGAACGGCGTTAACAGGTATTATTGGATTTCTTTTCGTACCATCTGGTATTTCCGTTATTAACTCTCTTGGGGTAATGGGGCAATACTTTGTACAGATCATAACTGTAATTGTTGTCGCAACAATTATTTTACTAGCAGTAACAGGTTTATTTGCACAATTTATTCTAGGTAAAGATGAAAAAGAAACAACTGATACAAAACAATTAGATGTTGTAAATAAAGGACGCAAACACGGAAAAGTTGCTTAATATATCAGACCATATATGGTTAGGAGGTAATGAACATGGCAAGCACAATGACTCCATACTTCGGAATCGTCGTTTCATTAATCGCATACGGGATCGGAACATTCTTATTTAAACATTCAAAAGGATTCTTCTTATTTACACCACTGTTTGTAGCAATGGTACTTGGTATTGTCTTTTTAAAGGTTGGAAATTTTACATTTGAAGAATATAATACTGGCGGTAAAATGATTAGTTTCTTCTTAGAGCCAGCAACAATTGCCTTTGCAATTCCGTTATACAAACAAGTTGATAAGCTAAAAAAATATTGGTGGCAAATTTTATCCGCTATCGTTGTTGGATCTGTTTGTTCGGTGATTGTCGTGTTCATTGTCGCAAAAGCAATTGGTTTAGATACATCTGTAATGAACTCTATGCTACCACAGGCAGCAACAACAGCAATTGCACTACCAATATCTGAAAGTATCGGTGGTATTCCAGCAATTACATCTTTTGCAGTTATCTTTAACGCAGTTATTGTATACGCACTTGGTGCTTTATTCTTAAAAACATTTAAAGTGAAAAATCCAATTGCGAAAGGATTAGCGCTAGGAACTGCGGGACATGCACTTGGCGTTGCGGTTGGGATTGAAATGGGCGAAGTAGAAGCAGCAATGGCAAGTATTGCAGTAACGGTCGTTGGGGTTGTAACGGTAGTTGTTATTCCGATGTTTATGCCATTTATCGGCTAACAGAATATGTTTTGTGAAAAATATAAAAGCAAGCTATTCGTAGGACAGATTTCTACTGATAGCTTGCTTTTTGTGTTACAGTAGTGGTAAGACCTATTTTATATAAAAATAAATGAGATTTTCCTTAAATCTTCATTAATACTTTGGATAATACGTTCTGAAAAGGACTATTGTATTGTAAAATAGAAAGTAGCTAATGTATCTTGTTCTTAAATCTAGCGAAAGCAAAGAAGATAGGTAGGAGAGTCCATAAGCACTCGATTTGTGGGGGAGATAAAGAAAATCCCACTTATTAAAGTCTCACTTTATAGGACAGGAGAGATCACTCGTCGATTATGCAAATGAAAAGCCTGTTTCAAAGCAAAGGATTCCAAAGATTACTTGTACTGCTCTTGTTGGCTCTTATATTATATGGGCTACAAAGTATGTTTAATTTAATTTTAATTACGTTCATTCTTACGTATTTAATGGATCGATTCCAAAAGTTTATTTCTCGAAAACTCGATCATTTTATGCCGATTAATCGAAAAATTATTATATCGTTATTATATGTGATGTTAGTTGGTGGAATCACTGTTACGTTAGTTAAGTATCTGCCAGTACTAACGGTGCAAATCTCACAATTAATCTACCAGTTTAATGTATTCTTTAAAAATCCACCAGATAATGAAATTATAAAGGCAGCAATTAATGCCATTAACCATATGGAGCTTTCCAAATATATTGGGCAAGGTGTGGACATTCTTTATAAATCCATCGCCAATGTTGGGAAATTTGGGCTGCAATTTTTCCTTTCTCTTATTTTAAGTTTATTCTTCTTACTTGAGAAGGCACGTATTGTCGCTTTTACCGCGAAATTTAAAGAGAGCAGACTTGCCGTTTTTTATAATGAAATTGAATATTTCGGAAAGAAATTCGCACGTTCTTTCGGAAAAGTAATTGAAGCGCAGTTTTTAATTGCTATTGTTAATTGCGTTTTATCTGTTATTGCGCTATGGATTTTAGGATTTCCACAATTGCTTGGTTTAGCGTTAATGATCTTTTTACTCGGCTTAATTCCAGTAGCTGGTGTAATCATTTCGCTCGTTCCGCTTTGTATGATTGCTTATAATATTGGTAGCATTACGTATGTAGTTTATATTTTAATAATTGTTGCTGTTATTCATGCACTTGAAAGTTATGTGTTAAATCCAAAATTCATGTCACAAAAAACGAATTTACCGATTTTTTATACATTTATGGTATTAACTTTCTCTGAACACTTTTTAGGTGTGTGGGGGCTTATTATTGGTATACCAATTTTTGTGTTCCTATTAGATGTGTTAGATGTGACGAGCGATGAGATAGAAAAAGATTCTGCTAAAAAATAGAGTAAAAAAAGCATCGGACGCCGGTGCTTTTTCTTTTATAACTTCTAACTTCTTATGCCATACTGTAAGAAGAATTAAATAATTGGGGTGAAATAAATGGCTATAAATGAAAAGGTAGAAATTGCAACGTTTGCAGGAGGGTGTTTCTGGTGTATGGTTTCACCATTTGAAGAGATGGAAGGTATTATACAGGTTATTTCAGGTTATACGGGTGGGTATAAAGAGAACCCGACTTATAAAGAAGTTTGTTCTGAAACAACAGGGCATTATGAAGCGGTACAAATTACATTCGATGCAAATAAAATGCCATATGAAAAATTATTAGACATTTATTGGAGGCAAATTGATCCAACAGATATTGGAGGTCAATTTCATGATCGTGGACAATCTTATGAAACTGTAATTTTTTATCATAGTGAAGAACAACTTGAACAAGCAGAAGCTTCAAAATTGGCACTTGCTGAGAGCGGTTGGTTTTCGAAACCAATTGCTACAAAAATACTCCCTGCTACTACATTTTATCCAGCTGAAGAGTATCATCAAGGATATCATAAGAAAAATGCATTTCGCTATGAATTATATCGCCAAGGATCAGGACGCGATGCGTTTATTAAAAAGCATTGGCCGAAAGATAATGCGCATTTAAAAGAGCGATTAACAGATATGCAATTTTATGTAACACAAGAAAATGGTACAGAGCCTCCGTTCCAAAACGAATATTGGAATCATAAAGAGGAAGGAATTTACGTAGACATTGTTTCCGGTGAACCACTATTTACTTCTTTAGATAAATTCGATAGTGGATGCGGTTGGCCGAGTTTTACAAAACCAGTGATGTCCGCTAGTGTAAAAGAGAAAATGGACGTTAGTCACAATATGACGCGTACGGAAGTAAGAAGTAAAGAAGGCGATTCTCACCTTGGGCATGTGTTCCCAGATGGGCCAGGTCCGAATGGTCTTCGTTACTGCATTAATTCAGCGGCGCTTCGGTTTATTCCGAAAGAGGAATTGGAGAAAGAAGGCTATGGAGATTTTTTAATCTTGTTCGGAAATAAAAAATAACCTCGCATATTGCGAGGTTATTTCTTTATTCTACTGTTTTCTTTTTAAACTTACTGAGTACCTCATAAACAATTGGAACGATAAGAAGTGTTAGTAATGTTGAACTTGTTAACCCACCAATTACCGTTACTCCAAGACCTTTAGAAATTAATCCACTTCCTTCGAATCCTAGTGCAAGCGGGATAAGGGCACCAATTGTTGCGATTGCAGTCATTAGAATTGGGCGTAAGCGTGTTGCGCCAGCTTCTAACAATGCTTCGCGTGTTGATAGCCCCTCGCGCTCCTTATGAATAACACGGTCGATGAGAACAATTGCATTCGTTACAACGATACCGATTAACATAAGGGCACCAATCATTGCCGATACGCTTAACGTTTCACCAGAAATCAATAAGGCAACAAGGGCACCAATGATTGTAAATGGTAGCGAGAATAAGATTGCGAGTGGTGCAAGTGCACCGCCGAATGTAACGACAAGAACGAAGTATACAATGGCAATCGCAGCTAACATTGCTAGGCCAAGTTGTTTAAATGATTCTTGAATATCTTTTGTAACACCACCCATAGAAACATCTACACCAGAAGGAAGATCCATTTTATCTACTTCTTTCTGGACAGCAGCAGATGCTTTAGAAACATCATCAGATGTTAATTTTGCACTTACTTCTGCATAAACGCGACCATCACGATGTGTTACTGTATTGGAAGTTTCACCTTCTTTTACAGTCATAACATCTTTAACGGCAACCTCGTTGCCAAGTGGTGTTGTAATTTTACGATTTGTTAAATCATCAATTGTTTGATAATCATGTTTTTCTGCTTCTACATATACGTTAACATCTTTACCGTCTTTTTTGATTGTAGTAAGGACAGGGCGATCATGTTGGTTAGAAAGTCCCATTCCAATTTGGGCAGCGGTTAGTCCCATCTTACTTAATTTTTCTTG
Organism: Bacillus sp. FSL K6-6038; assembly: GCF_038050455.1. Lineage (NCBI taxonomy): Bacteria > Bacillati > Bacillota > Bacilli > Caryophanales > Bacillaceae > Bacillus > Bacillus sp. FSL K6-6038. The sequence continues at coordinate 5,258,174 of NZ_JBBOUH010000001.1, read as the reverse complement.
ATCAGCGACTAATGTGTATTCTGCGTATGTTTTTGCAATACTAGAGTCAACATCTTTTAAATCTTTATTCTTTTTCATGATGTCCTGAATATCTTTAACAACAGGTTTGATGTCTTCTGAGCTATCTCCGTATACGTACAGCTTGATTTCATTGCTACCGCCACTTGCTCCGAAGTCTTGGCTTTTCCATTCACCTTTTCCTGCCATCTTTTGTAAGTCTTTAATAACTTGTTCTTTCTCTTTGTCGAAGTTCTTTGTGTCATTATCATACTGAACGAAGAACATAGCTTGATTTGTTTTACCTGGACTCATTGGGTTTTCTCCACCTAATGAGAACTGAATTGTTTTTACATCTTTTTTATCTTGGAAGTGTTTTTCAGCTTTTGTTGTAATTTTTTCAACATCTTCTAAAGTTTGCCCTGGTGCAGGGTTATACGTTGCAATAATCATTTTCTCTTCTTCAGATGGTAAGAAACTTACACCGATAATTGGTACAAGTGCAAGGCTACCTACTAATAAAAGAACAGCAAGGCTAGATGTAATGATTTTATGGTTTAATGCCCATCCAAGCAGGCGTTTATAGCCATTTGCTAATTTACTTGGTCTTTCTTCATGATGTACTTGTTTTTCTCTTGTACTTTCCTTTTTAAATAAAGAGTGTGCTAACATTGGTACAATTGTAACTGCTACAAGTAATGAAGCTAACAAGGCAAAGACAATTGTTAAAGCGAACGGTAAGAACATTTCACCAATCATACCTTTTACAAGTCCAAGAGGTAAAAAGACTGCAATTGTTACAATTGTTGAAGACATAATCGGAACAAACATCTCTTTTGTCGCTTCACGAATTAAGTCTCTACCTTTTAATTTTTCGTCTGATAAGGACATGCGTCGGTAAATATTTTCAATAACAACGATCGAATCATCGACAACGCGCCCAATGGCAACGGTCATCGCTCCAAGCGTCATCATGTTAAGTGTAATATCCATCTGTTTTAATACTAAAACAGCAATTAATAAAGAAAGTGGTATAGAGACAACAGAAATCAATGTTGTTCGAATGTTTCGTAAGAACAACATAATAATAACAATAGCAAAGATGGCACCAAATATTGCTTTGCTAAGCATAGTATCAACTGATTTCTCAATCGGTGCACCTTGGTCAAATGTTGAGATGATTTCTAAGTCTTTATATTTTTTCTCAAAGTCCTTCACTTTGTCTTTGACCGCATTTACGACATCAACTGTATTTGCATCAGCAGCTTTTACGATTTGGATACCGATTGCTTCTTTTCCATTTGTACGCGAAATAGATTCGGCTTTTCCTACTTCTTTAATATCAGCAATTTCTTCTAATGTAACAGTGGGAATTCCGTTAGCTGCAGCTGGATTCATCTGTGGCGCTTGAGCTCCTGCTCCTGGTTTGCCTTGACCACTTGCTGCTGAAGGGACGGCAGGAATCTTCATTTCTTTTAAAGCTTTGATTGTTGTAATATTACCATCTACAACAACTGATTTCTCCGTATCTTTAAAAGTATAGAGACCAAGTGGTAAAGATACATCAGAACCTTTAATGATATTTTTAATAGTATCTTCACTTAAACCCAATTCTTGCATCTTATCTTTTTTAAAGACGAGTTGCACCTCATCTACTTGTTGTCCAGCAATTTGAACAGATGCAACGCCATCGAGCCCTTTTAGTCCTGGAACAATATTTTTTTCAACCTTTTCAGTTAAGGCAGCTAAAGATTCATCTTTACTTGCTACGCTTAATGAAATAACAGGAAAGGCATTAAAGTTTACTCGAGAAACTTTTGGATCTTTCACGCCTTCAGGTAATTTTACATTTGCAAGTGCTTCTTTAATTTCAGTTTCAGCTTTTTCCATATTCTTATCAAAGTTATATTCTACTTGAATAGACGAAGCATTTTGATAAGAGGAAGAACTTACAACGTTCACGCCATTTAAATTCTGCAGCTGTTCTTCCATCGGTTTCGATACCTTATCAGCTACTTCTGCTGGTGTAGCACCAGGATAAACCGTTGTTACCGTTACAACTGGCGTTGTAATGTCAGGAATTGTTTCTAGCTTCATATTAAGGCCGGAGTAAATCCCTGCAATGGTAACAATAATGGTTAGTAGCCAAACTGCGAACTTATTTTTTAAAGAAAAGTTAATGATTTTGTTCATGTTTGCGCTCCCTTTTTAACGTGTATTGACCAATCGGTCAGTCTAATACACAATATAACTGACTGATTGGTCAGTCGTCAATGAAAAGGAATGGTATAATAAAGGGAAACTTCCATCAGTGGGGAGGGTTCTTCATCCCTCATTGATAGTTAGTCCTTACCAATTGGGCTTTTACAGGCAGTTATCCTCCATCTATCTTCCTCGTTTCTCTCTGAACCTAGAGGTGGAGGGACTGCCTGTTAATGCGGGATAAAGTTAAGGTGAAATTTTATGATGCGAGATCGAATTAGGAGAGAAAATATGAAAGAAAAAGAACGTTTAATTATAGAAATGGCAATGAAGTTATTTGCAACTAAAGGTGTGAACGCAACGTCGGTACAAGAGATTGTAACAGCATGCGGTATATCAAAAGGAGCATTTTATCTATATTTTAAATCGAAAGATGAATTGTTATTAGCGACACTCCGATATTATTATGACAAAATCCATAAAAAGATGATGGCTATTGATGGAGAATCATTGCTGCCACGTGAAAAGTTTGAAAAACAACTACATTGTCAATTTAATGATGTACAAAAACATAAGGAATTCATTATTATGCACGCGAGAGAAAATGCAATTCCTTTTAATAAAGAAGTAGAAGCATTTATGATGAGAATGAAGCTCGAGTCACATGCATTTTATCGAAATAGTTTATTATCAATTTATGGTGGACAGGTTACTCCATATCTTTTAGATCTTGTTATTATGGTAGAAGGGATATGCAGGGGTTATTTAGAGTTAATTATTTTAAATGTAGCTGAAATAGATTTATTTCATGTTTCATCATTTATTTTAAAGAGGGTGGATGATCTTGTAGCAGGTCTTGTACAATCTAAGGATACGCCTGTTTTACATGAAGAAAAGCTGGGACAATTCTTTTGTAGTTCAGAGCTTATTAAAGAGCAGGCAAAAGAGCATTTTTTACAGGAAATTGTTATGTTCAAACGTACATTAGCAGATCAATTAGAAAATGATGAGTTGTTAGTTACTTTAGATGTTCTTGAAGCTGAAATGAGGTTGCTAAATCCGAGAGTTCCAGTTATTCAAGGGATGCTGGCTAATTTAAAAGCTTACGATGATTTGAAGGATTTTCGGTTGAGATTAGCTGGGTATTACCATATAAAAGTTATATAGGATGGATTTGTTCATCCATAATAAAAAGGGAATCATAGTAGATCCCCTTTTTTATTAGTTATTAGATTGTGCCCATTCTTCTACGTTCCAAACTTTTGTAATCCAATCCTCATAGAAATCTGGTTCGTGACATACAAGAAGGATTGTTCCTTTATATGCTTTTAAAGCTTTTTTTAATTCTTCTTTAGCTGTAACATCAAGGTGATTTGTTGGCTCATCAAACAGGATCCAGTTGCTTTCTTCACCCATTAATTTACATAGACGGACTTTCGCTTGCTCTCCACCGCTTAATTGGCTTAATGGACGAGAAATATGCTCGTTTTTCAAACCACATCGTGCTAACATTGCCCGAACTTGGTGCTGATCTAGACTTGGGAATGTATTCCACACATCATCGATGGGCGTTAAATTCTCAGCTTTTACCTCTTGTTCGAAGTATGCAGGTTCTAAGAAATCACCAAGGCTTGTTTTCCCGCTTAATGGTTTAATTTTACCTAGGATTGTTTTTAATAATGTTGATTTACCAACACCATTACATCCAACAATCGCGATTTTTTCTCCACGCTCAATTGTCATCGTTAATTTTGGTAATAATGCATGTGTGTATCCAATTTCTACATCTTCACCTTCAAAGACAAAGCGACTGCTTGCGCGACATTCTTTGAAAGAGAATTCTGGTTTAATTGCTGTTTCTGGGCGATCAATACGCTCCATGCGATCTAGTTGTTTCTGACGACTCTTTGCACGACCTGTTGTAGAATAACGAGCTTTGTTTTTTGCGATAAAATCTTCTTGTTTTTTAATGAATTCTTGCTGCTTTTGATAAGCGTTTAAATGTTGATTTTTATTGATTTCAGCTAGCTCTAGGAATTTTTCATATGTCGCTGTGTAACGCGTCATTTTTGAGAATTCTAGATGGAAAATAACATCAACACATTTGTTCATAAATTCCGTATCATGGGAAATTAAAAGGAACGCATGTGGATATTCTTTTAGGTAATTTGTTAACCATTGAATATGTTCAACATCTAAATAGTTGGTCGGCTCATCAAGTAATAGTACTTCTGGTTGTTCAAGTAATAGCTTTGCAAGTAATACTTTTGTACGCTGCCCACCACTTAATGCAGAAACATCACGGTCTAATCCAATTGCATCAATTCCAAGACCACGTGCAGCTTCTTCAATTTTAATATCTAATAAATAGAAACCACCTGCTTCAAGTGCATCTTGAATCTCTGCCATTTGATCAAGAAGTTCTTCTAATTCTTCCGGCGTAGCTGTTCCCATTTTCTCAGTAACGATATTGAGTTCTTTTTCTTTCTCAAATAAAGGTAAGAACGCATCTGTTAATACGTCACGAATCGTTCTGCCCGGTGTTAATATTGTATGTTGGTCTAAATATCCGTAATGTGTACCAGGTGTCCATTCTACGCGTCCTTCATCATGGATAAGTTGTCCAGTAATAATATTCATAAATGTTGATTTGCCAACGCCGTTTGCACCAACTAAACCAACATGTTCTCCTGCTAATAAGCGCATTGATACGTCTTTAAATAGTGTACGATCACCAAATGTATGACCTAAATTTTCAACTGTTAATAAACTCATAATGTCCTCCGTCCATTTCAAAATAGTACCTTGAATCATGATACTAAATTCTCGGATATAATGCTATCCTTTCAAAATGTATATTTTTTCAAAAATAGGATTGCTTTTTTTTGGAAAAAGAATATAATGTAATTGAACGGTGGTTAATTAAATTGTGAGGTATGAAAAATGTCGCCAAGAAGAGCAGTTAAACAAGAATTAACGAGAGAAATGATTATGAATGCAGCGAGGGATTTATTTATAAAACAGGGTTATCAACATACTTCAATGCGTAAAATTGCATCAGAATTAGGATATAGCCATGGTTCAATTTATTATCATTTTAAAAATAAAGCAGAACTGTTTTATGCGATGGTAGAGCAGGATTTTCAGTTATTAAATCAAAGGTTAGATGAAGTCACTGCTCAAAATTTACAGCGAGAAGAACAATTAAAAGCAGTGTTATTAGGTTTTATTGAATTTGGTCTACGAAATCAAAGTCATTATGAAATTATGTTTTTGATTAAAGATGAAGAATTAAAAGAATGTCTAGCAGATGAGCCAAATGCTAGTTATGATAAGTTCGCTAATGTTATATCTTCCTTATGTAATGGAAAGGTAAGCATAATGACTATATGGTCTGTTTTTTTATCATTACATGGGTTTGTATCGCATTATTGTAGAAATGTCCAAACGTTTGAAGATGTACAAGATTTAGCTAAAGCACATGTGAATTTTATTGCAAAATCGCTTCGTATGTAAGTGATTTTCTTTTTACAATTAATTGAACGGTGGTTAATTAAAAGGGGGATTAAGATGAAAAAGGCGTTAGTATTGGGAGCATCTGGAGCAATGGGATATGCAATTACAAAGGAATTGTGCGGGAGAGGGATTGATGTAATTGCTTTTGCGAGAAATAAGGAGAAGCTAGAAAAGCTGTTTTACGATGAGGAAAGAATACAAATAATAGCGGGAAATGTATTTAAGCAAGCAGATATAATGGAAGCTGCTAAAGATGTAGATGTGATCTTTCATGCTGTAAATATTCCGTATACAGATTGGGAGATAAAACAGCCAGAGTTACTAAAAAATATATTAGAAACGACGAAACATCACGGTGCTAAATTAGCGATGGTAGATAATATTTATGCGTATGGAAGACAAGGACGAGGGAAGGTAACGGAAGAGGTTGTAAAGAATCCACATACAAAGAAGGGGAAAATTCGTTTACAGCTTGAATTGATGGCGAAACAGGCTGGTGTACCGGTACTTACTGCTCATTTTCCAGATTTTTATGGGCCAAATGCAGAAAGTACGCTTGTTCATCATACGTTACAAGGTGTTCTTGCAAATAAAATATCTAGCTTTGTCGGGGATAAGAAGCTTGCTAGGGAATATATTTTTACGCCGGATGGAGCTAAGGCGATTGTTGAATTAGCATTACGTGATAGTGCATACGGGCAAAACTGGAACATACCAGGAGTGGGTGTAATTACAGGGGAAGAGATGATCGGGCATATAAGAGAATTAACTGGATATAAGAAGCCTATAATGACTGTAAAAAAACGTATGATTGGAATGCTTGGCCTATTTGATAAACAAATGAAGGAATTTTTAGAAATGTTGTATTTGACAGAAGAGCCAGTGGTGTTGAGTGGGGAAAAGTATGAGAGTTATATTGGTGAAGTACCAAAGACATCTTACCATGAGGGACTAAAGGAGACTATTTTGTTTTTGAAGGGGAGAAATTAGATAAAAAAGAAGAGCAAACTGTTCTAATATTGAACGATTGCTCTTCTTTTTTCTTCTATTTAAAATATCCTCGAACGATTCCTTTTAAACGATTTGCATGGAATTTGCGTTTATCATTCGAAATATTTTGCGTCATACGGAATGTAGCGGCTGCAACCGCACGTAAAAAGTATGGGAAGCCGTAATGTAAACGAATTACTCTTCCGAAACCACCGGCATAGGAAATGGCTCTTTTTAATGATTGCTCATTAATGACTTCTTCTTTTACTGGATGGTATACGAATAGGTCTTTTTTAAATAGTCCTGTATATCCATTTTTCATACCGCGTAGTACGAAGTCAGTTTCTTCACCAGCTCCGTAAATTGTTCCTGATCCAACACCTAAGTCTTCATCAAATGTACCAACATCTTGCACAAATTGTTTCGTAAAGAATAGTGTGAAAGACGGTCCCATGAATCCATATTTATCATTTAAAATAATATCGGTTTCTGGTGCATGTACTAATGAGCCTGTTCCTTCAACGTTTGTAGTATTTGTTGATATAAATTGAATATCCTTATCCTTATTAAATGTTTCTAGGATGCTTTCCAACACGTTTGTTTCATAAATACAGTCATCATCCGGAAATGCGATAATATCACCATCAGCTACTTTTAATCCTGCATTACGGGCACGGGATAATCCTTTAATAGGCGTATAAATATAGTTGATGGAAAATTTTTCTTTATAATCTTCAAAGAGATCAGAAATTGGTGTATCGTTTTGGTCAACTACAATGAGCTCAAAGTTTTTATAAGTTTGTTTTTCTAATGAGTTTAGTAAATCAAGAATGTCATCACGTCTGCCGCAAGTAGCCATGATTAAAGAAAATTTCAATTGTAACAGCTCCTTCAAGAGGGTTCATTTGTTCATATACAGAAAATAGTTTGTATTTCTTACGTTATTTTACATTAAGCTCTTTTAAATCTTGCTTTTATTTTGTCTAATAGCATAAAGAGAATTTCATCTTTCGCTATGAATAGGATAAGTGCATAAGCCAATCCACATGCTAACATTGTGACGATAACTTGTAGAACTTGTCCGGAAATTATCGTATTCACTAAGAATGCTATTGGTAAAAATGTTAGTGAATAAAACAGGTATTTTAGCTTTTGCATATCGAATAATGTGTAATTTACTTTTAATTTCTTTTTTATATAAATATATTCCAATACAATCAATGTACAGTTAGCAATCGTTGTTGTAATAATTGCTGTTGTTGGTGTAAGTACATGGAAGAATACAAGCGCAAAATTTAATACAAGGTTTGTAAAACCACAAATGAATAAAAAGCGAACTAAAATACTTTCTTTCTTTTTCACATAAATAATTTGGTTGGATAAAATAGATTCAATTCCTACCGAAATCATATAAAATGCGAAAACCATTAATGTGTCACCAGCTCCGGCATATTGCTTTCCGCCATAAATAATAACGGCTCCGTGAGCGATAAGCATTAAACCAATAGCAGCTGGGAACAACGTAATGAAATATACTTTTGAGATTTTGTTTAGTAATGATTCATATTCTCCTTCAGTTGAGTTTCCTGATAAATAAGAAAGCCTTGGAATTGTAACTTGGACAACACTTAGCATAAGTGTATTAATAATGGTCATAATTTGAAAGGGCATTACATAGAAAGCGACCGTAGCTTCTCCTTTATTTTCTAATAAGAAGAGGCGATCTAATTGTGTATATAACATATTGGCGTTTGAAAAGATAACGACTAATACTAAAGGTTTTAAATGTGGAACAATTGTTAAATTAGAAAAATCAAATTTGACTTGACGCTTCACATATATAAAGCTAATGATATGGTTTAAAAATGTTGATAAGGCTAATAAGCCAGCGAATTTTTTATAGTCATCCACTCCGTGAATTAGAGCGAAAAGAAGCACGACATAAGTAAGTCGGACGATAACTGTTTTCTTCGTAATGAAATCATAATTTTCATGTGCCTCGTTAAACCATTCTACGTAAAACAAATTTGAAATAAAATTGAATCCGAAAATGAGCAGTACAGGAAATAAATTCTTGTCGCCGTATCCAAGGTAGCTAAAGAGTACGAATGTCACTAGAGCCAGGATACTGGTTGTAAAGTTAATCACATATAGACTTGTGAACAATTGTGAAACTTTTTTCTTATCATTTTTTACTAAGCTGATTTCACGTAATCCATATTGATATACACCAAATACAGCAAAAATGAAAAAATAATTAAAAATGGTTTCAGCGGAGCTAACAGTTCCTATTGAAGTGGCCCCGAGTGTTCGGTATGCGTAAGGGCCTACTAAAATTGGAAGAATGATATTAAAGGTATTGAGCAATATTTTATAGAAAATATTTGATACAAGTGACTTTTGCATAATTTCACCTTTCCATACAAATGAAAGTCAAATAAAGTACCTTTCATGTGAATCATATTAGTTATTGGAATAGATTCCTTAATGAATCAATTACTACCCGTAGTTAATAACCACGGGTATAAGTTTACCTCACATAAACTTTGTAAAGCAACCATTGGTTGATTCGGAAGAGATATAAATAATGCCCCAAATAAAATTGGGGCATTTGCTTTATCTATATTTTAAATTAGAAAGTGCCTGTATGATACGTACAATACCATAGGAGGCAATTAGACATATCAGTGGCATTATGAAATATCCGTAGCGGTCTATAGCAAGGAATATATTTGTAGATGCTACGTATACGATCACACTGCTTACTAACATCATAAATCGTTTGTGCTTAAAGGAATTTAGCATAAAGCAGAAAGAACTTAGAGCAGTAAAAGCGATTAACAGTTGATGATATTTTTTCAAAAATGGATAGAAGGGATAACTTCCTACCCAAGATGGTCGTATAAATAATTCAATTGTTTTCCCAACAGTAAACCAGGAGAACCAATAAGTAAAGTCTGTGGTAAAACCTTGTTTAATGAGATCTTTAGCATAAACAGTAGAGTCTGTATATCCTGCAGCAATCATATCTTTCCCTATATCTGCCGATCTGGAAAATGGGTTTGCGCCAGCTAGTAATGGATTACCGCCTTGGGTCGAAAATAGAATGAACTCATTTAAAGAAATCCAGTTTCTTAATACCCATGCACCTATAATAAAGAAGGGACCGATGCACCATAGGAGACCAATTTTAATTGACTTCCAAACTCCATAAGTATAAATAACAACAAGTATTGGAATAAGGAGCATAGGGGCTGGGTTTGGACGGAACATCAATAGAATAGAAACTACAACCCCAAACCAAATATGGTATTTTACTTTGTTATATTTCCAACATAATATAAAAACATACAGGGATAAACATAGCAAAAACATGGAAGGTGGTTCCGTTAAAAGCATGCGGAAATATTGATAAATACTAAAGTAACAGGCATATAGTCCAGCCGCTATAATTCCATATGCTTTTCTCTCAAATAATTCTTTCCCGATAAGGTAGAGAACTAGTATAGTGAGTAAATCAAATATTAAGTTAAACCCAGTAGCTACATAATAATAGGGTATATGTGTTACCTTTGATATAATCATGGCTCCAGCAAGCATTAAAGGTTGAGCCGGTGTAACATAGGCATTTTTCGATGGTGGATCGCTTGGTTCGAGATAAATAAATCCAAAAATACCATGTTCTAATAGCTGTTTAGCAGTTAAAGTATAATTATAAGCATCGACTGCACCAAAATTTTGTTTAATTATCTTTTCATCTACACCAGGTTGCTTTACTAGGCAAAAAATATGTAGTAGCAGTGAAAACGCTAAAATTATATATAATGATTTGGGTAGCTCACTTAAATATCGTCGCAATATAATTCACTTTCCTTTCTCTAAAGTATCACTCAAAATTCCATTATAGATTATTTCCACAAATGTGACCAGTTTTATGAAAATATAGAAAAACAAGGAATTGATAAAGGCAGATTATATTTAAATTTATTTATAGTTGTATGGACACAAATTGTTTGTACACTTACAATGGACCTTGAGAAATTGTAAGGATGGCTCGCTCAAGATACTCTCTATTCCACATAATTTGGTTTAAAAAGAGGATAAAATATAATGCAAGGAAGTTAATGTAGTACATTTTAAGTTTTAAATGGTAAAATATAGAAGGATTTAGAAAATAAGAAGAGGATAAGGAACTACATAAAGTGAAATTTCCTTTGTTAGGACTTTGAATGATTTAATTTTATTATGTGTATATTTTAAATTGAAGGAGTAGAATTCATTTGTTCAAGAAATATATTGAAAAACCGTATTTTCTACCATTATTAGTTGTTCTTTTTTTAGGTTTTTTATTAAGATGGACTGTTTTGGTTAAATATGGTGTGGATTTAAATATTGTTAGTGATGATTTAGGATATCAAACTAGTGCGAAAAATTTGTTAGAAAGTGGAATGCTTACATACCATAATGCAGATCAACCAACTATCCATATTATGCCAGGGCAATCATTTCTGCTAGCTGCAATTTTTGGGATATTTGGTAAGGCTAAATTAGGTTTATTTGTAGCAAAAATGACGATGATTTCTTTTGGGGTTCTTAGTATTTATATGACTTTTCGTATTGGAAAGTATATATTTAATCCTACAGTTGGATTGATAGGAGCATTTTTATTAGCGATATATCCTCCAGAAATAGTAATAGATAACTTAACATTGACTGAGAGCCCATTCTTATTTTTATCATTAGCTCTTCTTTATTGGAGTTTAAAACTAGCAGATAGTCATTCAATGAAAGATTTTCTTTTGCTTTTATTGTTTTACTTTTTAGCATTATTTTTCCGTGTTCAAATTGCAATCTATCCAATCTTCCTATTCGGTTATTTACTAATAAAGAGATATCCGTTTAAAATTATGATGAAGCAACTCCTTGTCAGTATAGTGGCATTATTTTTAGTGCTTGGTCCTTGGTGGGTGCGAAACTATATCCAATTTGATAAATTTATACCTCTAACAGCTGGTTCTGGAAACCCATTATTATTAGGGACGTATCAAGGTGAAGGGTATCCAGGCGGGAAGAGTATAGAAGAGATTGAAAAAGAGATATTTAGTGAGTATCCAGATATTCAAGCACATCAATGGATGGAGATGGAGCAAAAAATAGCAGTCGAACGAATGAAAACGTGGTGGGAAACAGATAAAACCTCGATGTTAAAAAGTTATTTGCTTTTAAAACCGCAGATTTTTTGGGATACACCATATTATTACCCGTATCACCAAATTTCTATTTTTGGTATTGATGGAAAAGACATGAGAGTTATTTATGATTATATCAAGGTCATATTCTTAGTTTGTACGATTATCACATTTTTATTGGCCCCTTCGAAGTGGAGAGAGTGCACATTCTTATTAGCGTTAATTGTTCTTCAAACATACTTTAATACTTTATATTTTGCCTATAATCGGTACGCGTTGCCTCTTATGCCGTTTTTATTCATTATGATAGGAATGGGTATCACAACGTCATTCATGGCTATAAGAAATATAGGAAAGAATGTATTATCTAAGTGAAATTGAAATCTGAAGTAAAAGTTATTTAGTTTTATATAGGTATAATTCATCACCTATCAAAGGGATTTTAAAAAGTGACATGAAAGCTTTATTATTTAAAAGGTGGCCGCGCTATGCGAGGCCACTGAAAAACTTTCGTTTTTCATCTCATAAAACACATGTAAAACAAAAAAGGCGACTTTTCGTTCAGTTTTGTTACTGTTTTCCTTTTAATAAGGTCATAATTCGTTTTAAGTTAACAGCGAATATTGCCATTGCTCCTTGCATTTGCATGCCAATGAGACCCGAGGAAGATGCCATATCATACCCGTGTCTATGTTTGAGTTCACTATTTTTAGCTTCAATTTTATAGCGTTCTTCTGATTTTTCTTTGAACAGCTCACTTTCTTGAAATTTTTTTGTTTACTATGTTCTGTTGAATAGATAGTGACTGAATACGATTTTGATTTTGCACCTTCTTTATAACATCCTTCTTTGAAAGGGCATCGTTTACATTCTTCTATATCAAAGTAATAGGTATCTCTTTGATTTTCACTTATATTTTTCTTTCCGTGTCGTGCTTTACGAATAGCCATATGTCCAGCTTTACACACGTACATGCCGGCGTCCTTGTTAAACTCAAATTCATCTTCTTTTTGACGTGTACCTTGTGTAATATTGGGATTTAATTTTGATATTAATTGCAATTTATGTTCGTTCGCATATTGAATATTCCCTTTTTCCGAATAAGCGGTATCTCCAATGACTGTATCAATTTATATTCCTGTTTCACGGCTTTTTTCAACTAATGTTTGAAGATATTTCCCATCGCTTTTCTCATCTGTTGTAATCACGGCCGCTGTAATGATACGTTCTTCGTTCAACGCAATATGTGTTTTATACCCAAAGAAGGAAGAATCGGCTGTTTTATGACCAATTCGGGCATCAGGATCTTGCGAAAATTGTAGGTGTTCTTGATGATCTTCTACAATTTCTTTTAAATAGTTGAGTTTTTCTTTCACATTTGGATATTCACGAATGATTTCTTCTTTTTCTACATCCTCAATGATTTTTTGACAGTAGTCAAGTTCGTCACCTAAGTCGTCCGTTGTTGTTTTGGGCGGGAATTTTCCTTTCATTCCTTCATCGATTTGATAAACAGCTTTACGGAGTAGTTTTGATTTCTCCATTAAAAATTCTTTCGGTGATTTCTGATTGAAGCGTGCCTTAGTATGCGTAGCATCGACGATAATAGATTTACTTTTAATCAAATCCCTTTCCAGTGCGATTTCCACTGTTTTTCGGATGAGCATGTCAAGTAATCCTACATCTTTTAGGCGGAGCTTACGAAATTTCGTTAATGAACTAGGGTCAATTACCATATCTTCTGGTGCCATATCTAAGAAATATTTAAAGGACATATCGTATTTTGAGCGTTCAACAACATCTACATCTGATAAGTCAAAAATAGATTTTAGTAATAAATATTTGAACATACGAACAGGCGGCACTGCGTTGCGACCGTTATCGAGGCAATATTTATCTTTCAGTTCCTCTAAAACAAAAGAAAAATCTACCATTTCATTAAATTGACGGAGCATATTATCTTTTGGCATGACGATATCGTAAATCGCCATGAATGGGCTAAGGTTAAGAGATTGTTGTTTTGAAATCATCCGAGACACCACCTAAAATTAGTACAACCATTATACATGAAAAAAGTGAAAGCTTCCTCGATGAAATCGAGGAAGCTTTCACTTTTTTAACTATAAGGACTTTTTCAGTGGCCTCCGCTATGCAAGGGTCATCTTTTTTTGATTTGAATCAACCTAGGATGTAACTAAAGGATATAGATGAAAATAGATAAAACCCCAAACAATGAATTTTGTTTAAAATTCATTGTTTGGGGTTCTCTGGTAAAATAAAATTCACTTTTAATATATTTTATTTTGCCTGTTCTCTGTCTTTTGCTAGCTTTTGTTTTAATAATGCATATTCCTGTGTTAATGTCACAAGCTGGTGATGTTGTTTAGATAATTTTCGAGTCAAATCAAAAATTAAGATAAAGCAAAATAACAAGCCGAACAAGAATAAAATAGATGGTGGATATTCTACTTTCAGTAGTTTCCCAATCCAATTTATAATTCTATCAGTAGAACTTAAGATAGCCATGGATATACAAACGAAAATCCATAGAATTGAGTATTTTGTTTCTAGGGCTCCTTTACGAATGGAGTTAATAATAATTAAAAACAGTAAGATAATGAAGATAAACGAAAAGGTAATTATTGGCATTTATGATCAACCCTTCACGATTTTTTGCATTAATATAGCGAGACTTACTTTAATCATGTAATATGCAGATTTTAAAGGAGTAATAGATGATTGTCCTCCTTGTCTTTCTTGCATATTTACAGAAATTTCATTGATACGTAAACCTTTTTTCTTTAAGTGGATTAGGACCTCTGGTTCTGGATAATCCTTTGGATAGTTATAAGAAAAGATTTCAATTACTTTTCGGTTAATTGCACGGTAACCAGATGTTGGATCCATAAATGTTTGTCTTGTTAATAATTTTAATAAGGCTGTAAAGTAAAAAATACCAATTCTGCGTGAGAGGCTACCTTTATAAGCTGTTTTCTCAGTAAAACGTGAACCTAGTACCATATCGCACTTATTTTCAGCGATAGGTTGAATGATTTTGTATAAGTCCTCAGGATTATGTTGACCATCTGCATCAAATTGAATTGCAATGTCATATCCGTTTATATCAGCATATTTATAGCCAGTTTGTACAGCAGAGCCAATTCCTAAATTGTATGGTAAATTTACAATATTAACTGGAAATTTTTTTACAATTTCTGATGTTCGATCGCGTGAACCATCATTAATAACACAAATATCTAATTGCGTGAAATGTTGTTTAAGCTCTAATAGTCTTGTTAATGTATCTCCGATTGCTTCTTCTTCATTGTAGGCAGGAATAATAATCAATGTTTTAGGTATTGAAATTGGTACTTCAACAGACATTTTTGCACCATCCTCTATATAAAAAATATGTAATGACATTAAATTAAATGAGCTAATTTAAGCATACTTTACATAATATATCATTAAAATTATAACAAAATAAAGGATAAAGTATGTAATTTTTGTAAAATGAAAAGTCTGACTATGCATTTTTTTGATAAAAAATAGCGAATATAGTAAGACTATATTCGCTAAAAGGTTTTCACTTATACACTCCAAGGTTTGCTCAGTGTTAATACATCAGCCATTTCTTTACTTTTTGAACGGTTTTCTTTTTTGCTTTGTGCACGTTCTTTTCCGGTTTTGTATAACCAATGTTCTTCTTCTGTTTCTGGTAACACTTGAGGTACAGAAGACGGCTTGCCATCTTTTAATGCTACGAATGTAATAAAGCAAGTAGCAGCAATGCGGCGTTCCCCTTCTAATAAATTTTCTGCAACGACTTTCACAAATACTTCCATAGATGATTTTCCCGTATAGCAAACGAATGCCTCATAGCAAACGGAATCCGTTTGATGGATTGGAGTTAAAAAGTCAACGGAATCAATGGAGGCCGTTACGCAATGTTTCCTACTATGTCTTGCTGCTGCAATAGATGCGATGCTGTCAATTTCCGCTAATAATTTTCCGCCAAATAATGTTTGATGATTGTTTAAATCATTTGGGAAAACACGCGTTGTTTTAATTGCTTTTGATTCTCTCATAAATTTCTTATCCATATAATCTACTCCTATTTCTGTTTCCTATATAAAAAAGATGGGTATTTTCTATCGAATATTATTTGTTATTTAGACGATTGAGATCCGATAAAAAGTTTACTTCATTAAAATAGAATAATATTGTATTTCTATGCGTGTAACTGAAAGAAAATTTAATTTGTATAGATTGTAGTGTAAAAGAGGTTTCGCTTACATTGCAAGCGAAAAAGTGAATGTTATATTTTTCTATATAAAGTGAAACTTTAATCAGTAGTTTTTTTCATCCCTCACTGATTATTAGCACTAATCAATCAGTACTTTTACAGGCAGTTCATCTCCTAGTTAATTCCGCTCCTTCTGTTTGAATTTCGTGGTGAGAGTATTACTTGCTCGCAAATAGCGGGATAAATTTTCTAACTGTCATGTGCCCATTCATGATAGAATCGTTGTGTTATGAATGGAAATAGAGGTGCAATATACATATGAATAACATACAAACAGGGTTTTCATCTTTTTTTAGTAAAATAATTATTGGAACTATGCTTGCCTTTTTTGTTTATTCTTGCTGGAACGCCTTCGAGGGAAGTAAGCAATTTTTGGAAGGAAGCGCCACAAGTTTAACGATTGTGCTATCAATTTTCGTGATACTCCTTTTACTTCTTGCTTCTATTTTGCAATATCGATTTACGGATAAACAGTTTCTCATTTTTCTAATGAGTATGACAGTGCTGGTTAGGCTTGGAGCAGTTCTCTTTTTTGATGCTCCAGTTATAGGTGATATGAGAGCTATGTATGAGACTGCAAAACAAGTTGCGCTAGGAAGCAATAATGTAACTGTTGTTAGTCAATTACCTTTCATTATATATGAGTCAGTATTGATTCGTGTGTTTGGCGATGCTACATTTGTTTTGCAATTTTTTAATGTTTTGTATTGCGCAGGAACAGCGTTTTTCATTTATCGAATTGCTGCAAGTTTATTTCAAGAAGAATGTGGCCGAATTGCTGCAGTGTTTTACTCGCTATATTTGCCAAATATTCTTTCATGTTCATTATTAACAGGGGAATTATTCTCTATATTTTTATTTTACTTTGCGAGTTATATATTACTACATAAAGGATTGAGTCATTCTTACATGTGGGCATGTGCTGCGATACTATTTGCTCTTAGTAATATGATGTATCCAGTAGGCATATTTATACTTATTTTAGTAATTGTGTATGTCTTGCTAGTGGAAGTGTTCCAAAGTGCAGATAAACAAAATGTATTGTTAAAATTGATAGGGATTTTAGTCGTATTTTATGTTACTCATTTTGCTGTGAATTATGGGATTCAAGCAATGGGAATAAAACAGTATGCCATTTCTAACGATGCGTATGTGCAATCGGTTTTAATCGGGGAAGAGCGTAATAAACAAGAAACCGTTCAAGCACAAAGTATGAAAGAGCGCTTGAGTCAAAAGTTAAAAGAGTTAGAAACAGAGCGGTTAGCTGTGGTTAAGCCAAGTATAGATCAGGTATCATCAGAGGGAATGAATGGGATATTGCTAAAAGGTGAAAAACTCATCTTTATAGCTGTAACTTTATTTATGTCAATTGCGCTTTTACATTTCCTTATTCAGAAACAAAAGAGCGAAGGCTATATGTTGTTACTGTTACTTATAACAGGATATATTGGAATGAAGCTTTTTAATACAGATATTGTGTACGATGGTTTAACGATACCAAGTCTTTTCATTTTACAAAGTTTAGGTGTATATATGTTGTCATCCTATTGTCAAAAGCTATTTTTCAAAAAATAAAGTGAAGCCTTGCGTAGCAGGAAGGTTTGATCTTATATTTTTAGGGGAATCTTGAAGCGTGTGATAAAAGAAAACTCACCGTTTTTTAAAATGGTGAGTTTTTTCTTATATTTAGGCAATAAGGAGTAACTATTATAAATAAAGAGAATTCGATTTGAATTCTCTTAATGACTTTTATTAGCTTTTGCATGAGCCTTAAAGAAGACTGGAAAATGCACATTATATATAACAGTGACTACACGTATGATGAACGTTACTAGTAAGCAGATATAAAAGGCTAATACGTGTGCACCCATTTCATACGTAATTAGGAAACTAATTGCACCTAGAATAGAAGCAATTGCATAGATCTCTTTACGGAATACATAGGGAATATCTTGAGCGCAAATATCGCGCATAATCCCTCCACCAATACCTGTAATAACACCCATCGAAACAACTAAAAATGAAGCATCAACGTGATGCGACATTGCAGCGTTTGCGCCAATAGCAGTAAAAACGCCTAAACCGACAGCATCTGAAAGCATGATTACAACTTGAAGTTTATTAATGCGTTCAAAAAACATACAAGTAAAGAGAGCTGCTAATACACTGACCAAAAAGTAAATCGGTTGTACAAATGCAACGGGAGGTAGGTTACCAATCATAATATCACGAATAATTCCGCCACCGAGTGCAGTAGCTACAGCTAAACAAAGGACACCAAATAAATCTAGATCTTTCTTTAAACCAACTAATGTACCAGAAATGGCAGCGGCGACAATGCCAAGAAACGTAAATATTTCGATTAATAACATAGCTCTAATCCCTTCCTCTTAAAGATGTTCCAGAGCAAAATATACACTAAAGTTTTAGAAATAACAATTACTTTTCGTTACATGTAGAAAAAAAGAAAAAATGGGGAAAGAAAGCGTTTGAAGATACGAGATATATGACATGTGAGAAGGGGATTTATTATCTTTTATCTGCATAAATAGGAAGTGGTTAACTAAAAAATTATGGTATAATAAATATTTGAGACGAGTTAGAGGTTTATTGTAAATTGTATAAAGTGAGATAAGGTAATGATAGTTATGGGGGTTCGAGATGTTAGGAAATAATAATTTAAGTAATAAATTCGGGAATTTTTTATTGATTTTCATTATGTTACAGCCGGTTTTAGACTTACTCACGTCATTTTGCATCATGGTTTTAAAGATTGATACGACAATTGGAATTATTACGCGTCTATTTGTAATGGTTCTTGGTGGAATCTATATTTTATTTCAGGCAAGAGAAAAAGAAAATCGTAAATATATCATATATTTAATAGTAGTTGGAATTGTTCTTGCTGCAGGTTTAGTAAATAATAAATTGGTTAAAAGCCCTATCATGTTGGGAGAAGAAATTAAATTTATAGCAAAAGCATTATACCCATTTATTATGCTTACTTGTTACATTTTTGTGTTTAAATCATTACGTAAAAAAGCAAATGCATATTCAAAAATGCGTAACTATATTGTGTATTCAGCATTAATTATAAATAGTATCATGGTTATTTCGATTGCGACAGGAACTGATTATAATAGCTACGATTGGGTGAAACTTGGTTCACGTGGTTGGTTCTATGCAGGAAATGAATTAGGGGCCATTTTAGCAGTTGTATGCCCAATCGTCGTTCTATATTCAATTGAAAAAACAACAAGCATAGCGAAAAGTTATTTTTGGATTCCTTCTATTTTAATTATCTTCTCATTATTTGCTGTTGGTACGAAGGTGGGAGTTGGAGCCATTTTTGGCACAATGGTTGTTGCTGTTTTCATGTGTTTTGTTCAGGCATTTTTACAGCGTAAAGATAGAAATAAGAAGTCATATTTACTGAATGGCATCCTTGCGACTGTTGTTTTTGCTGGAACACTAGCATATACACCGTTTTCGCCATTCTTAAAAAATATGGGATTTCACGTCCAAATTCTTGAACAGAAAAAAGAAGTGAAAAAGGCGGAAGAAAAGAAAGAAGACAAGGCACACCATAAACCGCCTGTAACAGAAAAGGAAAAAGCAAAAGAAAAAGCAAAAGAAAAAGAAATAGAGAAGAAAGAGGAAACACAAGCAATAATCTTCAGTGGACGTGAGATATTTGAGAAAATGTATAAAGATTACTATGCAGAAGCTCCAACATCTCAAAAATTATTCGGTATGGGATATGCTGGGAATTTCAAAGAGAAACCGAAGTTAATTGAAAGGGACTTTCATGATTGGTTCTATACATTTGGGATTGTCGGTTTCATTCTACTTTTAATCCCATTTTTATACTTCGGTGTAAAAATTCTTCTCGTACTAGTAACTAGGTTTAAAGAGGTATTTACAGTAAGATACGGGTTATTAGCAACCGCACTAGGATTAGGTATGGGTATTGCATTTGTAGCGGGACATGTATTTACAGCGCCTGGAGTAAGTATTTATTTTGCTGTGATTTTTGCATATTTAATCGTTGATTTAGAAATTGAATGATAGAAAAATAAAAGCTAGCGTCACGTTAGCTTTTATTTTTTGTTATAGTAAACTATAAGAGAACATAAAGATGGAGGAAGAAAGAGATGAAAGTGTTGCATATGAATGCTGGAGCAGAAGAAGGTGGCGGGAAAACCCACATTATTTCACTTTTGTCGCAATTTCCAAAAGCTGAAGTTGAACTAGTTGTGTTTGAAGAAGGTGCAATTGCTAGAGAAGCAAGAGGGCTCGGAATTAAAGTGCACGTTTTTTCTCAATCATCTCGTTATGACATATCGATTCTTTCTAAAATACGTACGTTTATTAACGAAGGACACTTTGATATTGTGCATACACATGGTGCGCGCGCGAACTTTTATCTTTCTCTTCTAAAAAGGAAGATACGTGCAAAATGGGTAACAACAGTTCATAGTGATCCAACTCTTGATTTTATGAAGCGTGGTTTGAAAGGTTGGATCTTTACAAAGTTAAATTTACATTCATATAAGAAAGTTGATTTGTTTTTTGCAATTACAGAACGTTTTAAGCAAAATACTGTAGCACTCGGTGTGCCAGCAGATAAAATTTGTACCATTTATAACGGGATTGAGTATGATGACATTCCAGCGAAACCTTATAACTTAAAAGATGAATTAGGTATACAAGAAGGAGTATTTACAGCGATTCAAGTAGCCCGCCTTCACCCTGTAAAGGGGCATAATATTTTATTCGATGCCTTGCAAAAAATAACAATTCCTAATATGAAAGTATTGTTAGTTGGCGATGGCCCGATTAAAGAAGAGTTGAAAGAAGCAGTAAGGCAGAAAGGGTTAGAAGATAAAGTATTATTTTTAGGTCATCGTTCGGATGTAAAAGAATTATATGCATCCGCCGATATTAATTTATTAACTTCTTATAGTGAAAGCTTTCCGCTTGTGTTATTAGAAGCTGCAAATCAACGTTTAACGTCTATTGCAACGAATGTTGGTGATATGGAACAGTTGATTGTCGATCCTACATACGGATGGATTGTGCCAATTGGTGATGCACATGCATTAGCAAGTGCATTAGAGGAAGGATATAAGAAGTGGGAGAATGGCGAATTAGCGGCGATGGGTGAACGTTTGTATGAGCATGCTTCTTCTCATTTCTCATTACGAAATCTATATGAAGATACTTATAAAGCATATAAAAAACTTTTATTGAAATAGAGAGGATTATAATTATGGCAGTACAAACAGTTGATATTTTAGGTGTCCCTTTTTCTACGATGACAATGGAAGAGACAATTCAATATATCATGAAGCAGCTAGAATCAGAACAAACTCATACATTTCAAGTTGTAACAGCGAATCCAGAAATCGTAATGTGTGCCAAAAAAGACCCAAGTTTTCATCAAACCCTTTTAGAAACAGATTTGATTACACCGGATGGTATTGGTGTTGTAAAGGCAAGTGGTATGCTAGGGACACCATTAAAAGAGCGCGTAGCAGGTTTTGATTTAATGAGTGATTTATTTGGAGCGTTATCGAAAGAGAATAAATCTGTATCTGTTTTTTTACTGGGAGCGAAACCACATGTTGTGAAGGGTGCTGCTGATCATTTAACAAAAACTTATTCAGCTGTATCTATTGTTGGTACGCAGGATGGGTATTTTAAACAAGAAGAGGAAGAGGGCATCATTGCTCGCATTCAAGAAGTAAAACCGGATATTTTACTTGTAGCTCTTGGATTCCCAAGACAAGAAAACTTTATTCAAAATAATAAGCATCGCTTACAAACAAAAGTAGCTGTTGGTGTAGGTGGCAGTCTGGACGTTTGGGCAGGAGAAGTAAAACGTGCACCAAAATGGATTCAAGCAATTCATCTAGAATGGTTTTACCGTCTATGTAGCAATCCGACGCGTTGGCGTCGTCAGCTTGTATTAGCTGAATTTCTAAAAGAAGTGATGCGTTCGAAAAAGTAGCGATATTTCGCTACTTTTTTTATTTGTGAAAGCTAAAAATGTAGTATTCTCCACTAATGGAAGCTCTATTTTATGGGAAGATTAAAAGGAAACTTTTAAGTGAAAATAGGGATAAAAGTATTTTACTTATACAATATACACATGTAAAATGAAGTGTAAAGACACCTGTGTGAGGAGGACTTCTAGTGGGGGATATAAAAGAAATTTCAAAGCGCAAGCTTCTTGGAATAGCGGGGCTTGGTTGGTTATTTGATGCAATGGATGTTGGCATGCTTTCATTTGTCATCGTTGCGCTGCAAAAAGAATGGGGAATAAGTAGTCAGGAGATGGGATGGATCGGAAGTATCAATTCTATTGGTATGGCGGTGGGAGCACTTTTATTTGGCATATTAGCAGATAAGTTGGGGCGCAAGTCTGTTTTTATTATGACATTATTATTATTTTCTATCGGTAGTGGGTTAACGGCATTAACAACAACATTAGCTATGTTTCTTATATTGCGTTTTTTAATCGGTATGGGGCTTGGTGGAGAATTACCAGTAGCTTCGACACTTGTATCTGAAAGTGTTGAGGCTCATGAACGCGGGAGAATTGTTGTATTACTAGAAAGCTTTTGGGCGGTTGGCTGGTTAATTGCAGCTCTAATTTCTTATTTTGTAATTCCAAAGTATGGCTGGCAAGTAGCGATGGTATTAAGTGCGATTCCAGCTCTTTATGCACTATATTTACGATGGAATCTACCAGATTCGCCGCAATTTGAAAAAGTTGAGAACAAACAATCTGTTATTACAAATATAAAGGCGGTTTGGTCTGGAGAATATCGAAAAGCGACGATTATGTTATGGATCTTATGGTTCTGTGTTGTCTTTTCTTATTATGGCATGTTTCTTTGGTTACCAAGTGTAATGGTACTAAAAGGATTTAGTCTAATAAAAAGTTTCCAGTACGTATTAATTATGACATTGGCACAGCTTCCCGGATATTTTACTGCTGCATGGTTTATTGAACGCCTCGGCCGTAAGTTTGTGTTAGTTACGTATTTAATTGGCACAGCATGCAGTGCGTACGTCTTTGGAGTAGCCGAATCGCTTACAACATTGGTGATAGCAGGAATGTTACTGTCCTTCTTTAATTTAGGAGCATGGGGTGCGTTATATGCATATACACCTGAGCAGTATCCGACAGTAATTCGCGGTACTGGAGCAGGTATGGCTGCAGCATTTGGCCGTATTGGTGGTATTCTCGGTCCATTGCTAGTAGGTTATCTTGTTGCTTCACAAGCGTCTCTTTCATTGATCTTTACAATTTTTTGCGGTTCCATTTTAATTGGAGTGCTTGCAGTAGTTATGCTAGGGCAAGAAACGAAGCAGCAAGAGTTGGTATAACGAAAGAAGGGAGTCCAAGAGGCTTCCTTTTTTGTTGTTTTTAAGGAAAGTGATGGTATAGTAAATAGAAAATAAGGCTAGAAAAAGGGATTGTTTCTTACTAAGGCGAATGTATACAACAAGACATATGGACAAAAGAATTAGGTGGTTGGGCAGATGAAAATTTTACTTATCATGGAAGATGCAGAACATCGAAATCGATTCATTGAGATATTTACAGAAAATATGCGAAATGTAGAGTGCTTTGAAGCAGGAACAGGAATGGAATCTTTACAAGTAGCTAAAAAGCATATTCCTGATTTCGTTTTTTTGGATACAGAATTAAAAGATGGTACAGGGTTTGAATTCTCTAATTTATTACAACAATTAAATTGCGATACAAAGTTTATTTTTATCGGTGAGGATATAGAAGAGGCGATAACAGCTTTTCGCTTCCAAGCGTTTTATTATTTACTACGACCATTTCGTGAAGAAGATTTACAATTTCTCGTATATAGAATGGAACAAGACAAAGGAAAGAAAATAAAAAGCCATTTGCGAAAACTTCCGATTGAAAGTCATGAAGGGATTACGTATATTTTTCCAGAGGATATTGTATATGTAAGTAAGAATAAGGAGAATAAAACAGTTTCAATTTATACAGCGAATAATCAGTATATTTCAACATATACACTTCAAGAATTGGAAAATAAATTAACAGCATATGACTTTTTACGTGTTCATAAAAGTTATTTAATAAATGTTATGCATGTTCAGGCATTAAAGCCTTATTATAATGGAACGTATAACCTTTATTTAGATAGGTATGATGAGAAACCGATTCCTGTTAGTCGAAACTATGTAAAGCGACTTCGAAATAAAATTGAACTATGACAAGTTGTAAGTGAATTTCAACATGTTAACATAAGAATCCTTCATGATAAGGAGGATTCAAATTAAATATTCAGAAAATTTAGTACAATCTCCACTAAGAAGTAGTATAGGGGGGATTGTATGTGAAGGCGTTTAAGTCAATTTTACTTTGGGGTATCATCGCAGCATTAGGAGCAACCGGATTTGGTGTAATTGCCCTATCACAAGGTGAAACAATTAATGCTGTATGGCTATTAGTAGCAGCTGTTTCTGTATATGCAGTTGCTTATCGTTTTTATAGTAGATTTATTGCACAAAAAGTATTTGAGCTAGATAATAATCGGCAAACACCTGCTGAGACGCTAAATGATGGAAAGGATTATGTTCCAACAAATAAATGGGTATTATTTGGACATCACTTTGCGGCAATTGCAGGAGCGGGTCCATTAGTAGGGCCGATTTTAGCAGCGCAAATGGGATATTTACCAGGAACAATTTGGATTATTGTTGGAGTTGTAATTGCAGGAGCAGTACAAGATTTTGTTATTTTATTTGCTTCCATGAGACGTAATGGAAAATCATTAGGCGAAATGATTAAAGATGAGATTGGTCCTGTAACAGGATTAATTGCGATGATTGGTATTTTAGGTATTATGATCATTTTATTAGCAGTATTAGCTTTAGTAGTTGTGAAAGCACTTGTCGGTAGCCCTTGGGGAATGTTTACGATCGCAGCGACAATTCCAATCGCTATTTTAATGGGTGTTTATATGCGTTATATTCGCCCAGGGCGTGTTGGAGAAGGATCAGTTATCGGTATTATTTTACTTCTTTTATCTCTTGTTGGAGGACAGTATGTAGCTGAGAATCCTACGCTTGCAAGCATGTTTACTTTTAGCGGTGAAACAATTGCAATTATGCTTATTGTATACGGTTTTATTGCGTCTGCATTACCGGTGTGGATGCTCCTTGCTCCACGTGATTATTTAAGTACATTTTTAAAGATCGGAACGATTGTTGGGCTAGCAATTGGAATTCTAATTGTAGCACCAAACTTACAAATGCCGGCTGTATCCAAGTTCATTGACGGAACAGGTCCAGTGTTTTCCGGAAATCTATTTCCGTTTCTATTTATTACAATTGCTTGCGGGGCTGTATCAGGATTCCATGCTTTAGTTTCCTCTGGTACTACGCCGAAGATGATTGAAAGAGAAGGGCACGCACAACCAATTGGTTACGGGGCAATGTTAATGGAATCGTTCGTTGCGGCGATGGCCATGATCGCAGCTTGTGTATTAACACCAGGGACATATTTTGCAATTAATAGTCCGGCAGCTCTTATTGGAACGGATGTATCACAAGCAGCTCAGGTTATTTCTTCTTGGGGATTTGCAATTACACCAAATGAATTAAAGGATCTTGCTGTAAATGTTGGTGAACAAACGATACTATCTCGTACAGGAGGAGCGCCAACATTAGCAATTGGGATGGCCTACATCTTTTCACAAGTAATCGGTGGAACTGCGATGATGGCATTCTGGTATCATTTTGCTATTTTATTTGAAGCACTATTTATTTTAACGACAATTGATGCTGGTACACGTGTAGGGCGATTTATGATTCAAGATATTTTAGGGCATGTATATAAACCATTTGCGAAAACAGATTGTACACTGGCTAATGTGATTGCAACAACGTTATGTGTGTTAGGATGGGGGTATTTCTTATACCAAGGTGTAGTTGATCCGCTCGGTGGAATTAATACATTATGGCCACTCTTTGGAATTGCTAACCAGATGTTAGCGGGTATTGCGTTATTGCTCGGAACAACGATATTGTTCAAAATGGGGAAAAAGGCGTACGTTTGGGTTACGCTTATCCCAACGGTAGGTTTACTGATTGTGACGATGACAGCAGGCTACCAAAAATTATTCCATGAGAATCCGAAAATTGGATTTTTATCGCATGCAAAAGTATTCCAGAGCGCCTTAGATGAAGGGAAAATACTAGCACCGGCCAAAAATGTGGCACAAATGAAGCAAATTATCTTCAATGATTATATCGATGCTACGCTTTGTGGAATTTTCATGTTAGTTGTAATAGCAGTTCTTATTTCTGCTATTCGTATATGGATTAAAGTATTGCAAAATAAATCTATACCATTAAAAGAAGCACCATATATTCCAAGAGATGAAAGTGAGTCGAGAAATTATGCTTAAAAAATTGGAGAAGGTGTGGAGAACACGAAAGCAATTTATTAGTTTGCTTGTTGGAGTACCAAGTTATGAAACGTACGTTACTCATATGAAAGAGTACCACCCAGAAGCACCGATTTTATGTCGAAAACAGTTTTTTGCTGAGGCGCAAGAAGCTAGGTTCAATGCGAAAGGTGGAAAAATATCAAGGTGTTGTTGAAGAGAAAGAGCGATTCGTCGCTCTTTTTTTACTTTTTTGTTGTTTCACGTGAAACAGCAAGAAAGTAAAAAGTTTTGGAATTGATAGAAGTAAAATAAGTTTAGCATCATAAAAAACAAGCTATCTATAGATAGCTTGTTTTTTATGATGCTATTTGCGGGCAGTAATACTCCCACCTCAAAGTTCAGCGAAAGCAAAGAAATTACGTGGGAGATAAACTACCCGTAAAATTCCGATTGGTGAGGGCTGATTAAAGTTTCACTTTATTCCTTATACAAGTTCTTTTCCAGCAGCAAATTTACGATATGCACCGTGATGTGTTGGTCCTACATATTCGTTAATTTTGAATGAGTGACGAATTGCTGCTGTGATGAATTCTTTTGCAGTTTTTACCGCCTCTTTTACAGATTTACCTTTTGCAAGTTCTGCTGTAATTGCTGCAGAGTATGTACAACCTGCGCCGTGTGTATTTGTTGTATCAATTTTCTCTGATTCTAAAAGATCAAATGTTTCTCCATCGTACAATACATCGATTGCAGTTTCTGTACCTAGCTTGCTACCGCCTTTAATTAGTACATATTTTGCACCTAAAGCATGGATTTTTTTAGCAGCTTCTTTCATGTCTTCAAGAGAATTAATTTTCACACCGCTTAGTTGATATGCTTCAAATAGGTTTGGTGTAACAACTAATGCTTTTGGAACAAGTACATCGCGTAAGCAGTCATTTGTTTCAGGATGCAATGCTTCATCTGCACCTTTACAAACCATAACTGGGTCTACTACTACATTTTGTAGATCATGCTTTTCAATTGTTTCAGCAACCATTTCAATGATTTCAACAGATCCAAGCATACCCGTTTTTAAAGCATCAACACCAACACCTTCAATTGTTGTTTCTAATTGTGGTTTGAGTGTAGAAGCAGGAATCGGGAATACGTTATGTGCCCAGCCGTTATGTGGATCCATTGTTACGATTGTTGTAAGAGACGTCATTCCGTATACACCAAGTTCTTGAAACGTTTTTAAATCCGCTTGTATACCAGCGCCACCGCTTGTGTCAGAACCAGCGATTGTAAGTGCTTTGTTTAATGTCATTGTGAAAGCCCCCTCAGGTGATATAATGAAAACTACATTTTTAACCATTATATCAATCTTATGAATAAGTACAAAGTGAAAAAGTTACTTGTTTGTTTGAGAATACATTGAATTTGGTACAATGAGAAAAGAAAATATTGTATGTAGGAGACAATTTATGTTTCAGGAGAACCGTATAAGCGAATTAGCGATATTAAAAGAGATTGCAGAAACATTAAATACATCCAATGATACATATCATGTGCTACAAGCGGTATTAGAAAAATTGCTGCATGTAACAGGATTAACAACAGGATGGATTTTTCTTGCTGATGAAAATGGTAGGTATACAAAATTAATTGATTATCATTTACCAGCAGCGCTTACCTTTCAAGATAAAAAGCCAATGTGCGAAGGAGAATGCTGGTGTTTACGCCGTTTTGTGGAGGGGAAATTAGAACGAGCGGTTAATATTATTGAATGTAAACGAATTAACAATGCGGTTGAAAATAATTGGGGTGATACAGAAGGAATTCTTCATCATGCAACCGTTCCATTAAAAGCTGGCGGAGAAGAGTTTGGAGTCTTAAATGTCGCTAGTCCAGGGAAAACACATTTTTCTGAAGAAGAACTGATGCTATTACAATCGGTTGCCCTGCAAATTGGAACAGCTTTAAAACGAACGAAACTATATGAAAATGAAAAGAAACGGGCTCATTATTATGTGAAACTAGAGCGTTTTATTCAGGAACTAAGAAAAATTCATAAGTTAAATACATTACCAGAAGAAGTTGTAAAACAAGTGGGAGATGTATTTCTATGGGAGCAAGTTGCATTTTTTATACAAGAAGAAAAAAAGATATCCATGCGAGCTTGCTATAAGAAATATGTATCGGAAAGAGATATGGAGTTAGAGAGTATTGCAAAAGAAGCGATAGAAAAAAATCAGCCTGTTTTGTTGAAAAGACAGTCTAATGCCTCTAGCATTGTTGCTCTAATACAAATTCGAAATCAAGTGTTTGGTGTTTTATGCGTGAGTTCGAAGCATGGAGAGTTTGATGAGAACACTGTAGATATTGTACAAGCGTTAACGAATCATATTTCATTAATGATTGAGAATTTACGGTTAAATGAACAGCGGCGTGAACTTGCTCGGATGGAAGAACGAAACCGTTTGGCAAGGGATCTGCATGATTCAGTTTCACAAAAGTTATTTTCATTAACATTTATGACGAAGGGTGCCGAAGCTGTTTTAAAGGGACAAAATGAAACGGTAGATCAATCTCTTCATGAGATGAGGGAATTAGCACAAGGTGCCTTAAAAGAAATGCGAGCACTTATTTGGCAACTTCGTCCAGCAGGGTTAGAAAAAGGTTTGCTACTCGCTTTAAAGCAATATGGAGAGAACTTAGGGCTGAACATTCGTGAGCAAGTTAAAGGTGTGCGTGAGTTACCGCGTGTAGTGGAAGAAACATTATGGCGAATTGGACAAGAGGCTTTAAATAATGTGAGTAAACATGCGAGGGTAACAGAGGCGACAATTTATTTGAAAGTAACAGAGAAAGAAGTGTCCTTAGAGGTAGTTGATTATGGCCTCGGTTTTATAGAAAAAGATATAAAAGAGAAGAAATCGCTCGGTATGACAACAATGCGTGAACGCGCAGAGTTAATTGGCGGATGGATTACGATTGTAAGTGAGAAAAAGCGAACAAGTATAAAAGTTATCGTACCATTATAATGCGATGTGAAAATGAGGGAAACTTGTGAAGATAAAAGTATTATTAGTTGATGATCATACAGTTGTTTTAAAAGGATTAGCATTTTTTTTAAGCACACAAGAGGATCTTGAATTGGTTGGAGAGGCGAATAATGGGAAAGAAGCGTTGGTAAAGGTTCAAGAAGTACAGCCAGATATAGTTTTGATGGACCTGTATATGCCAGAGATGGATGGGATTGAAGCGACCGCATGCATCAAAAAGGAATATCCAAATGTGAAAGTACTCGTATTAACTAGTTTTTCCGATCAAGCGCATGTCTTGCCGGCTTTAAAAGCTGGGGCAAGCGGATATATTCTAAAAGATGTTGAACCAGATCAACTTGTGGAAGCTATCCGTAGTGCATATAAAGGAAATATTCAGCTTCATCCTGATATAGCAAGTGCGCTTCTTTCCCAAACTTTTCCGCAAGAAGAGCAACAGGAGTCATCAAATATTCATGTAGATGTACTAACGGCAAGGGAGAATGAAGTGTTGCAGCTCTTGGCAAAAGGGATGAGTAATAAGGAAATTGCATCCGTGTTAGTGATCACAGAAAAAACAGTAAAAGCTCATGTAAGTAGTATTTTAGGAAAATTAAATTTATCGGATCGTACACAAGCAGCTTTATATGCAGTGAAAAATGGGATCGTATAAGACAAAAGTCGTAGGACTAGTTCGCCTTTAGGAGGTGGACTTTTTTTATGAAAAGATACGTCTATGTGAGGAAGAAATTGTTAGGATGAGAGGATAAAATGTATTTGTAAACAACAATAATTACAGGGGATTGCCCCTTTTTAGTGAGTAGATAATAAACAACGTAAGAGTGAGTAATAGGAGGAAAAAAGGCATGACAACAGTTTTATTTGTAAAAGCTAACAACCGTCCAGCAGACCAAGCAGTTAGTGTGAAATTATATGAAGCGTTTTTAGCAAGTTATAAAGAAGCACATCCTAATGATACAGTGGTAGAACTTGATTTATACAATGAAGAATTACCATATGTAGGCGTAGATATGATTAACGGCACATTTAAAGCAAGTAGAGGATTTGATTTAACAGCAGAAGAAGCAAAAGCAGTAGCTGTTGCTGATAAATATTTAGATCAATTCCTTGCAGCTGATAAAGTAGTATTTGGTTTCCCGTTATGGAACTTAACAATTCCAGCTGTACTGCACACATATATCGATTACTTAAACCGCGCTGGTAAAACATTTAAATATACACCAGAAGGCCCAGTAGGTCTTATTGGAGATAAGAAAATTGCGTTATTAAACGCACGCGGTGGTGTATATTCTGAAGGACCAGCAGCAGAAGTAGAAATGGCTGTTAAATATGTAGCAAGCATGATGGGCTTCTTCGGTGTAACAAATATGGAAACTGTTATCATTGAAGGTCATAATCAATTCCCAGATAAAGCAGAAGAGATTATTGCAGAAGGTCTTGAGAAAGCTGTTAAAGTAGCAAGCATATTCTAATGAACAAAATAATCGTTACTCAATAAGCAGTATCAATGTCTTTATGGCATTGGTACTGCTTTTTTTATTGTCGTTTGAGTTCATCTGCTAACTGTTGTAATTGCTTTCTGTCTTGTATCAAATACATTCTTCCTTCTTTTTTTAACCAATTTTGCTGACAAAATTGCTTTAATACATATAAGAGATGACGGTAGCTAACGTTTAAGTATTCAGAGGCCTCTGTATGTTTTTCAAGGTAACAATTGCTTTGCTCTGTTAACAAAATGAACGCCGCTAATCGATTTTCTAAAGGGTAGTTATAGCTTTTGGCATATTGTTCAGTTCGAGTAATTGTTTTTTCTCCAATGAATTTGCACAATTGCTGTAAGAAATGGGCGTCTTGTAATAAGAGATGGCGACAATCTTTCAAGGGAAGAGCTAAACAGATACATGCTTCCATAGCTTCAATCCCTTTTGTTAATGTCTCTACTCCAATTAATCCTAATTCTCCAATGATTGATGGTGCTTTTATAAAATTAATTAAGGAAATCCTGCCATTCTGATGGCTCATATATATTTTTGCTTTTCCCGAAATTAAGTAATAAAGGTAGGGAAATTCCTCTCCTTCGTTACAAATGGTTTCTTTTTTTTGAAACGAATGAACTTCTATATATGGCAAAATGTCAAACGAAAAGAACGTTTGAAAGTTGAAGCATTTTACATAACTAGGAATCTTATCTGAATCTTTTTCGATTTTCATTTTTTCACCTCGCATTTAGTATGAGATATCTCCTATTCTTTTTACAAGCAGGAGTGATACGATTTGTTTGATGACAAAAGAAAAAGCGTATTTTGATAGAAGAAAGGGAGAGAAGCAACATGAAGAAATATCAAACATTACTATTTGATGTAGACGATACGTTATTAGATTTTAAAGCAGCGGAAAGAACAGCGTTACATTTGCTTTTTGAGGAACAAAAAATTCCTTTAACTGATGAAATTGCAGCACATTACAAAAAAATAAACCAAAATCTGTGGAAATCCTTTGAAGAAGGAAAAATAGAGCGTGATGAGGTAGTGAATACTCGATTTTCAATTTTATTTAAGAAGTATGGTCAAGAGGTGGATGGCCTTTTGCTTGAAAAAAAATATCGTAGTTATTTAGAAGAAGGAAATCAGCTTATTCATGGAGTGTTTGAATTCATACAAAATATTCAAACCCAATATGATTTATATATTGTGACAAATGGTGTTTCTAAAACGCAAGATAAACGTCTGCATAATTCAGGATTACATTCATTCTTTAAGGGTATTTTTGTTTCAGAAGACACTGGTTATCAAAAACCAATGAAGGAATACTTCGATTATGTCTTTGCACGAATTTCTAATTTTTCTGTGGAGAAAGGATTAATTATCGGGGATTCTTTAAGTGCAGATATTAAAGGTGGGCAGCTAGCCGGGCTAGATACTTGCTGGTTTAATCCTGAAAAGAAGTTAAACGATAGCGGGATAGTTCCGACTTATGAAATTCAAACTTTTGATGAGCTGTATGAAATTTTAAAATGTTAGTTCTTTTAAGGTTTTAAGGAAAATTTTATCATTTTAACCGAGAAGACCCCCTCCTCTAAACGAAGTGAAGGTGGGGGTAGTTCAATTTACTATTCAATATTTGCGCTAGTCGCTTGTTTATTCTCACTATTGTTAGGAAGTGGAAATAAATTTCCAATCATTGCAGCTCCAAGCATCGGTAATAATAAATTAATTGGGAAAAACATAAGTAATAGCACTGTAATAGCGATTGGTTTTCGTAATGCATAGCTTGAAATGGCTGTCGTCACGATAGCTACAGAAGCAATTGGATCTAGCGGTATGACAGTGGCCATAGCATATCCAATACTTGCTCCAGCAAATATAATCGGAAAAATGTGTCCTCCACGCCAACCTGTATTTAAACAAACTGCCGTTATACATAATTTTAAAACACCTGAAAGAAACAGCACCCCAAATGATAATTCTGTCCACTCATTCACTAATTCTTTTAATTGGTGTTCTCCTGAAAACATAGTATATGGGAGGAAAGTTCCGGCAATCCCTAAAATAATGCCACCTATAATCCCTAATGTTAGTTTATATTCTTGAAAAGGATGTACTACTTTTTCCAATGTATGTTCTACCTTGAAGTAAAAATAGCCTATACTAGCACCTATACAAGCAAGAGGTAGAAAGGCAACCCATTCATGAAGCGCAAAAGATCCTTCTCCAAAATTAACAATAAAAGATCCTCGATTATCAAATTTACTAAGCAATAAATAAACAGAAAAACCAGCCAAAGTAGTAGCGACATATACGATAGCTTTTTTCCCTTTGGAAACTTCAGCAAGTCGTTCATTCTCATTTTCACTTGGAGCTAAGTAACCGAATAACGGTGCATTAAAAATAACACTTAAAGTAGCGCCAATTCCAATTTCTGTTAGTCCCTGCATTCCTTTTACAGCAAAATGAAAGCGATCGCCAACCCATGTACAAAGCCCGCCTATAATCCCGACAAGTGCTGCTTCGGGCCCTAAGCTTGCTCCAAATACTAAAACAATAATAGCTGTTAATGTAGCTTGATGTACAAAACGGTATTCAATCCTACCTGTTTTCTTATATTCAGCCATTACCTCTGGCATTAAACGTGGGTATGTACCAAAGTACTTTTGTGATAGTCCAATAAGAAAACCACCGATTATTGTTACACAAATTGTGTAATAAGATGGTAATGCAAATTCTTTGGGTAAATATTCCCAAACGAAATGAATTCCAGCATTGGTGACAACTAAAAATAACCAGACTGTGGCACCAACGATAGAACCTAGAAATATACCGTACACGATGAGTAAATAGTGCATATTTCTCCTAATAGTCAATTTTTATGCCTCCTCTATTTATACGTTATTATGAAAAGTTAGGGATTTTGATACGAAAATAATTGATTAAGTAATTGAATATGCATATTATCTTTTTAAAGAAATACTTATTCAACATATATTATAAACATCATTAGTATTATTTCTTTTAAAGAAGCAAAATACAAGTGATGTTTAAAGCTTTTGATTTCATCGAAATGATACTGCTCATGTCATGTACGGAAATAAATATAAATTGTCTAAAATGCTATTGTAATCCCTACGAGAATTGTATACTAGTATAAGTTAAAATACGCATTAGATTTAGGAGGTTTCTTGTTTGATTCGTGATTTGAAAGAACAAGCGCTTGATGAGCTTGATGAAAGATGGGGATTAGCAGTAGGAGTTACTACATTGTTCTTTATATTCCCTTTCGTATGGTCTTGGAGCTGGAGTAAAGTAATAGAATCGTTTATGATGGATATTATTGTCATGCTAATGGTTGGGCCCTTAACTTTAGGTGCTTACTATCTTGCCTTAAATACAGTTCGTGACAAGACAGTTGGGATTGGGCAATTATTTAAATGGTGTAAAGGGTTAAATAAGCTTATTAAATCAATTTTAATATATTTACTAATGGATATCTATATTACTTTATGGACATTGCTATTTATCATTCCAGGGATTGTTAAAATTTTCTCTTACACTATGACATTTTTTATTTTAAATGATCATCCGGAATTTTCAATGAACCAAGCTATTACGGAAAGTCGTCGTATGATGAACGGACATAAGATGGATTATTTCTTAATATGTTTAAGTTTTATTGGCTGGTTTATACTAAGTATCCTTACTTTAGGAATCGGTTTCTTATGGTTGATTCCATATTTTTATACTACAAAAGCAGCGTTTTATGAGAAAGTTTCAACAGACTATTATAAAAGAAAATCTTATGTTTAAAAACAACAAAGCATAAATGTTAATGGTTCATGCTTGCTGTTCTTTATAAGCATTTTATAAATTGTTATACCATTGAACGACTTGTGACCTCTTACTTTAACGATTGTGTTATGGTATATGATCTATATATCACTTACAGTAGATGCTTTACACGCAAAATAAGCAAATATTTCATAAATACGAAAATGGCCAAGGGTTCTTTCAAAAAATCCTTGGCCCTTAATTTTTTTAGAATATCACGTGCATGATATCAAGCAGTAGGCTTACCAAATTACCACTATAGAATCTTACAAAACTGTCATGTTGTTGTAAGGTCTAGCGATAGTAAAACAATAGATTTCCCTACATAATAAAGGTATAACAACAAACACAATTTCATGAGGTGATACATATGAATGGAAATAAAGTTTTATCTTCTTTTTCGTACTGGAGTGTTCTTTTTGCCCCTGTCTTATTCCCGCTAATTGTTTGGATTCTCGGAGATCATGAAACAAAAGGTCATGCGAAACGAGCTCTATGGACACATCTTATTCCGGGAATTACTACTTTTATAGGAATTGTAGTATTGGGAATTATGGATGTCGGTTTTAAGCAACCAGGTACAACAATGGCTATTGGCGCAATGATTATGGTATGTATTTGCGGCCTAATTAGTCTATACTTTTTTATTTGGAATATTGTAAAAGGGATTCGAGTAATTAGAGCATAACCTTTAGGGTATCTACTATTCTTCGTATTCATCATTGTAATTTTTATTTAAGCTTAGCTTGATGACGAGGGGATATTTCCCTTGGTTCCTTGAATTTTAATTTTTATAATAAACAGTTAATAAAATATTTTGTGAACATTCAGAAAAATAATTGACATTAGGAAATTATTGCTATAAAATCAACGGTAATTGCATAGTCTTATCAAGAAAAGGTGGAGGGACAGGCCCTATGAAACCTTGGCAACAGCCGAATAACGGAATTGTGCCAAATCCTGCAGGTAATAAACCCTGAGAGATAAGAAAGAGACTTTAGAGCGTGTTTTCAAACTGCTTCTTTCTTGTTCGGGAAAGAAGCAGTTTTTTTATTTTCTATAAAAGAAAGGAGAATAAGGAATGGGAGAATCATGGGGAAAAGGAACCATTTGTGTGCAAGGTGGTTATACACCGAAGAATGGTGAACCACGTGTTTTACCACTTTATCAAAGTACGACGTATAAATACGATACGTCCGATGATTTAGCAGCGCTCTTTAATTTAGAGGCAGAGGGCTATATTTATACGCGTATTGGGAATCCGACACTAGCAGCATTTGAACAAAAGTTAACAGAGTTAGAAGGCGGAGCCGGAGCTGTTGCGACAGCCTCTGGTCAAGCGGCTATTATGCTTGCTGTTTTAAATATTTGTGGCAGTGGTGATCATTTGCTTTGTTCTTCAACCGTTTATGGGGGAACCTTTAACCTGTTTGGAGTAAGTTTGCGCAAGCTTGGTATTGATGTAACATTCTTTAATCCGAACTTAACTGCTGATGAGATAGTGGCACTTGCAACTGAAAAAACAAAGCTGATTTATGCAGAGTCCCTTGGAAATCCAGCGATGAATGTTTTAAATTTTAAAGAGTTTTCAAACGCGGCAAAAGAACTGGAAGTACCGTTTATCGTGGATAATACTTTGGCGACACCATATTTATGCCAAGCGTTTGAGCATGGCGCAAATATTGTTGTTCATTCTACAACGAAATATATTGATGGCCATGCGAGTTCATTAGGTGGAATTGTCATTGATGGAGGAAATTTTGATTGGACAAATGGAAAATATCCTGAGCTTGTCGAACCAGATCCAAGTTATCATGGCGTAAGTTATGTGCAGAATTTTGGCCAGGCGGCATATATTGTGAAAGCTCGTGTTCAACTATTAAGAGACTATGGAAACTGTATGAGCCCATTCAATGCGTATATTAGCAACATCGGTTTAGAAACATTACATTTACGAATGGAGCGTCATAGTGAAAATGCTCTTGCAGTTGCGAAGTGGCTTGCTAACCATGATCGTATTGAATGGGTGAATTATCCGGGATTAGAAAGTAATGAAAATTATCCATTAGCGCAAAAGTACTTAGCAAAAGGTGCAAGTGGTGTTTTAACATTTGGTATTAAAGGAGGACTAGAATCTGCGAAAGAGTTCATTGCAAATGTGAAGCTGGCAACTCTTGTGACACACGTTGCAGATGCAAGAACATGTGTGATTCATCCCGCTAGTACAACGCACAGGCAGTTAAATGAAGAAGAGCAACGTTTAGCAGGTGTTACATCTGATTTAATTCGCTTATCAGTCGGTATCGAAGATGTTTCTGATATTATTGCGGACCTAGAGGAAGCATTAGTTGGAGGCAAAGCGCATGCCGATCATTGTTGATAAGGATTTACCAGCCCGTAAAATATTGCAAAAAGAAAATATTTTTGTGATGACAAAAGAGCGAGCTGAAACACAAGATATACGTGCTCTAAAAATTGCAATTTTGAACTTAATGCCAACAAAACAAGAAACAGAAGCGCAATTGCTCAGGTTACTCGGTAATACACCACTTCAACTGGATGTGCATTTGCTTCATATGGAGTCTCATATATCCCGTAATGTAGCGCAAGACCATTTAACAAGTTTTTATAAAACATTTCGCGATATTGAGGGAGACAAATTTGATGGTCTCATTATTACAGGGGCCCCAATTGAAACACTTCCTTTTGAAGATGTAGATTATTGGGAAGAACTTGGACGCATAATGGACTATTCAAAAACGAATGTAACATCTACATTGCATATTTGTTGGGGAGCACAAGCGGGTCTATATTATCACTATGGAATTCCGAAATACTCGCTTGAAGAAAAGATGTTTGGTGTATTCGAGCATGAAGTGCATGAGCAGCATGTGAAATTGTTACAAGGATTCGATGAGCTCTTTTTTGCACCACATTCACGCCATACGGAAGTACGCGCAGCTGATATTGAAAAAGTACGAGAGTTGACATTACTAGCAACATCAGAAAAAGCAGGTGTCCACCTTGTTATGGGGCAAGATGGAAAGCATATTTTTGTTCTTGGTCATAGCGAATATAGCTGCGATACGTTAAAACAAGAATATGAACGCGATAAACAAAGAGGGCTAGATATTAAGGTTCCCAAAAACTATTTTAAACATAATAATCCAGCTGAAAAGCCACTCATAAGATGGCGGAGTCATGGAAACTTATTATTTTCAAATTGGTTAAATTATTATGTGTATCAAGAAACCCCTTATATTTTGTAGGCTGATCATTATATAACATGTGGCAACGTTTTCTTTACACGGATTACTTTATATTTTTCCGAATGTTCAAAATATATTGTTTTTCAGAATCTTAACTTATATAATGGCATCTAAATACAATTCTTTAGAGGGGTGGACAGTATCATGAATGAAATTCAAGTGGGCTTATTAGGCCTTGGAACGGTTGGCAGCGGTGTGGTTCGTATTATTACGAATCATCAAGATCGTCTTATGCACCAAGTTGGTTGCCCAGTGAAAGTAACAAAAGTATTAGTGCAAAATATTGAAAAAGAGAGAGAGGTCCAAGTACCCTCTACCTTATTAACGAAAAATGCAAATGAAATTATAGATAATCCTGATATTGATGTTGTCATTGAAGTGATGGGTGGCATAGAGGAAGCGAAAGCATATATTTTACAAGCTTTGAAAAATGGTAAACATGTTGTTACTGCTAATAAAGATTTAATGGCATTGCACGGAGCAGAATTACTGACGGTGGCAAAGGAAAATCAAGCTGACTTATTTTACGAGGCGAGCGTAGCTGGAGGGATTCCAATTCTGCGCAGCATTGTAGAAGGACTTTCTTCGGATCTTATTACGAAAGTGATGGGAATCGTGAACGGAACAACAAACTTTATTCTGACAAAAATGTCTGACGAAGGGAGAGCATATGACGACGTGTTAAAAGAAGCGCAGCAGCTTGGATTTGCGGAAGCAGATCCAACATCAGACGTTGAAGGTTTAGATGCAGCAAGGAAAATGACGATTTTAGCTACTCTAGGTTTTTCTACAAATGTAGAGCTTGGAGATGTGAAGGTGAAAGGGATTACTTCCATTACTGAGGAAGATATCGCATATAGTAAAAGCTTAGGATATACAATTAAATTAATTGGACTGGCGAAGCGTGATGGTGAAAAGTTAGAGGTAACAGTTGAGCCAACATTACTTCCGAATACACACCCTCTTGCAGCTGTTCAAAATGAATATAACGCCGTATATGTATATGGTGAAGCGGTAGGAGAAACAATGTTTTATGGACCTGGTGCAGGAAGTTTACCGACAGCGACAGCGGTTGTTTCTGATTTAGTTGCGGTAATGCAAAATGTGCGCCTTGGTGTAACTGGGAATAGCGCAGTTTCTCCGCAGTATGAAAAGGTATTAAAAGAGCCAGATGAAATTTTTGTGAAGAAGTTTTTACGCCTACATGTAAAAGATGAAATTGGTGTGTTTGCAAAAATTACATCTTTATTCTCTGAACGCGGTGTTAGCTTTGAAAAAATTATTCAAATGCCACTCGGGGAGAAAGGAAAGGCTGAGATTGTTATCGTAACACATCGTGCATCACTTGCAGACTATGAATATATTTTACATACATTGGGGACATACGAAGAAATAGATTGTGTGAAAGCAAACTATCGAATCGAAGGAGATGCTAGGTAATGTGGAAAGGTTTGCTTGCTGAGTATAAGGAGTTTTTACCTATTACGGAAAAGACACCTCCCTTAACATTGCATGAAGGTAATACACCACTTATTTTACTAGAAAACCTTTCAAAGCGGTGGGGCGTAACAATTTACGGGAAAATAGAGGGGGCAAATCCAAGCGGATCGTTTAAGGACCGCGGTATGGTAATGGCGGTAGCAAAAGCAAAAGAAGCAGGGAGCGGAGCGATTATCTGTGCATCTACAGGTAATACGTCTGCATCTGCAGCGGCTTATGCAGCTAGGGCAGGACTGTCGTGCATCGTTATTATTCCAAATGGGAAGATTGCATACGGTAAATTAGCGCAAGCTGTCATGTATGGTGCTGAGATTATAAGTATTGATGGGAATTTCGATCATGCTTTGCAAATTGTACGTAAGCTTAGCGAATCATCACCAATTACACTTGTAAATTCTGTTAATCCATACCGAATTGAAGGGCAAAAAACAGCTGCATTTGAGATTTGTGATGCGCTTGGGAAGGCGCCGGATATTTTAGCAATTCCAGTTGGTAATGCAGGCAATATTACAGCGTATTGGAAAGGTTTCAAAGAGTATCACGAAAGACTTGGTACGGGTTTACCAGAGATGCGCGGCTTTGAGGCGGAAGGAGCAGCGGCGATTGTGCACGGACATAAAATTGAAGAGCCAGAAACAATCGCAACAGCAATTCGAATTGGAAATCCCGCAAGTTGGGAGCAAGCCGCCCTAGCTGCAGAACAATCTCGAGGTAAAATTGACGAAGTAACAGATCGTGAAATTCTTGAAGCGTATGAATGGCTAGCCAAGTATGAAGGAATTTTTGCAGAACCGGCTTCATGTGCTTCTCTTGCAGGTGTTTATAAACAATTGCAAAGCGGGGAAATTACAAAAGGAAGCCAAATTGTAGCGGTATTAACAGGTAACGGTTTGAAGGATCCAAATATCGCCATTGATACGAAGGGAATTCAACCAGTCGTGTTACAAAATGATGAGAAGGTTGTCTTTGATTATATTCAGGGAGCTGTCTTTCGGTAAAATAGATGAAAAAAGCCTATTGTAGCGTTATTCGCTCAATAGGCTTTTTTCATGTGGAGGATTTTTGTACCAATCTGAATAAATGCTTGAATGATCCAGCCTGTTGTAAAGGAAAGGATAATTGTTCCGAAGTAAATAGGCCCATCTAATAAGAAACTGAGTGTCAAAAATAGCAAAGCTAATGAAATTTCTGTTCTGCGAAACGTCCATTTTTTCTTTTCAGACATTGTTAAGACAAAGGCCTCTTGTGGTGCTGCACATAATTGTGTGGAGACATAAATTCCAATTCCAGCGCCAACAAATAGATTTCCGCACACAAGTGTTATATATTTTGGAAGAGAGCGGATTGAATCCATAATGATAGTAATAGAACCAATCCAATCAACAAAAACAGAAATAAGAACCATAGTAACAATTGTTCCGATTGTAATATGCTTCTTATTCAAAAATAGCACAATAAGTGTAAAGGCGAAGTTAATCATAAAAATCCAAAAGCCAATACTTACTCCAAAGTTTTGATATAGCGCAATAAAAAACGAATCATAAGGACTAAGGCCAAAGGAAGTAATAGTTGTCATCATGTTAATTCCAAGAGATAGGATGAGTAGTCCGCTAATAAAAAATATATAGTCTAGTTTTAGACGTATCATATGTTTCAAATCCTTTCTGAATGTATTTGCTAGAAAAGGATATATTGTGGAAAGCTTACCAGGTCAAGAAAGAATTTTTTGATGAGGTTTATTTAAATGATGGGAAGGGGAGGAAATAAGATGACAAATATAAAAAAGATTGCGGAAATTGCCGGTGTATCAGTGTCAACGGTTTCACGTGTATTAAATAATCATCCGTATGTAAGTGATAAAAAGAGGCAGGAAATTTTAGCAATCATTGAAGAGCTAAATTACACCCAAAATGTGAATGCGATTCATTTAGTAAGAGGAAAGACGAATGTGATAGGTGTTATTTTGCCGCATGTAAATGATCAATATTACAGTGCAATTATTGAGGGGATTTCTAAAGAAACGGCCAAAAAAAATTATAATATGATGCTCTGTCAGACGAACTATAGTGCCGAAAAAGAACTTGAAATTTTGCATATGTTAAAAATGAAGAAGCTTGATGGTGTAATTATATGCTCGAGAATGAATGGCTGTAAAACAATAGAAGAATATACAAAGTTTGGTCCGATTGTAACATGTGAAGAAATAGAATCTAAGTGTATTTCTAGCGTACATATTGATCACTATAAGGTGTTTTCGCAGGGGATGAAATACGTAATAGAAAACGGACACGCTCACATTGGATATTGTATTGGCAGAAGTCATAGCGTAAATAGTCAAAAACGAAAACAAGCTTATGAGGAAGCGCTTCAGGAGATTTCTATAGAATCTCGAGAAGAATGGAAGTTTACAGAGCATTTTACAGTAGAGGATGGTCGTGAAGTGATAAGAGCGTGGATTAACATGTCTGTGAAACCAACAGCATTTCTCGTTTCTTGTAATCCAATCGCAGCAGGTATGGTAACGGAAGCAAAAAAACAAGGAATTCGTATTCCTGAAGATCTTGCAATTATTGGATGCGATGACCAAGAGGTGGCTGATGTGTTAGGAATTACAACAATTGCTCATTCTAGTAAAGTAGTTGGTGCGAAAGCATTTGAAATATTATATGAGAAGATAGAGGATGAAAAAATAGATGTGAAGAACATTGAACTTTTACCACAGTTGACCCTTCGTGAAACTACATAATGCATAAAGTATGAAAATCGCTTTTCGAAAAGGCGTTTGGTATAATTAGGGACAATCTATGAGGCTAAAAGGGGTTTTGACATGAGATCCAAATTAGTAAAAGGAATTTTACTCATTACAATTGCATCTTTTTGTTTATTTGCATATGGTTTTATTTCGGGGATTAATGATGTATTAAATCCGAAAGCTTCAAATTTAACTATGAAGACAGCACAAAAACAAGTAAAGGGGAAACAGCACCCTGGAACATTACAAGTTGTCAGTTTAGGCGATTCTTTAACGCGTGGCGTTGGAGATAAAGAAGGAATTGGCTATGTGGGACGAGTGAAAGAAAGTTTGCAGAAGGATTACAAACAAAAGGTAGCGTTAACGAATTTAGCTGTTAGTGGTGCGAAAATGCCGGATTTGTTGAAACAAATAGCAAGTAGTGGTGCACAGTACTCAATTAAGCAAGCGGATCTTATCATTTTAACAATTGGAGGAAATGACTTATTTCCAGGATGGGAATCACTTGGAAAGATAGATCTAGAAACATATCGCCCTAATACAGAAACATTTCAAAATCAGGCAAAACAAATTTTAACAGAAATTCGAAAGCTAAATCCAGATAGCCCGATTTTCTGGCTCGGTTTATACAATCCTTTTGAGGATGTTGAAGATTTAAAAGGTTCTTCATCCATTGTTGTAGATTGGAATGCATCTTTAGAGAAGTTAGCAATAGATAATAAAAATGTATATATAACGCCAACGTTTGATCTGTTTCAAAACCGAGGGAAAGAATTATTATACTCAGATCATTTTCATCCGAATGAAATTGGCTACTCATATATGGCGGATCGCTTATTACAAGGCGTTGTAAGTAAGTTGAAGCTAAATGAAGGAGGGGCGAAATGACGACGGTACTTTCAGTACGAAATGTGAAAAAGGTCATTGGGAAAAAGACGCTTGTTGAAAACATTTCATTTGATGTGAACCAAGGAGAAGTGTTTGGATTTTTAGGACCAAATGGAGCAGGGAAAACAACAACAATTCGGATGCTAGTTGGTCTTATTAAAGCGACTGAAGGTACGATTTCTATTGGTGGTTATAATATTAAAGAGAACTTTCGAGAAGCGATGCGGCAAATTGGTAGCATCGTGGAAAATCCAGAGCTCTATACATATTTAACAGGGTGGGAAAATTTAAAGCAATTTGCACGTATGCTTGGCGGTATATCAGATGAACGTATTTTAGAAATTGCGAAAATGGTTCATTTAGATGAACGTATTCACGATAAAGTGAAAACGTATTCTCTGGGTATGAAACAACGCCTTGGAATCGCGCAGGCTCTTCTTGGAAACCCGAAACTCCTTATACTAGATGAACCAACAAATGGCCTAGATCCAGCTGGTATAAGAGAGATGAGGGAGTTTATACATAAGCTTGTGAAAGAAGAAAACATGAGTGTCTTTATTTCGAGTCACTTACTAAGTGAAGTACAAATGATATGTGATCGTGTCGCTATTATTCATAAGGGAAAAATGATTACAGTTGCACCTATTGAAGAGTTGATTAAAACTGCGAGCGATCGTGTTGAATGGATTGTTACACCGATTTCCCGAGCATTAGAACTTTTAAAAACTTCAAAAGAAGTTAGGGAAATTAGCATAGATGATGAACGTTTATTGTGCCGAATGGATATTAATACAATTAGTGCTTGGAATAAACGCTTTGTAGAAAACGGAATAGATGTACATAGCGTGAAGGAGCTTGTATTTACACTAGAAGATTTATTTATTGAACTCACAGGGAGTGAGAAACATGCGTGAATTTGCGAATCTTGTTTTAAATGAATCAGAAAAAATCTATCGAAAGAAACGTATTGTTGTCGTCATGCTCATATTGGCAATCTTAATTCCTTTGTTTGTTTATGCACAGTATCGTGAAGTGCAGACAA
This sequence comes from Bacillus sp. FSL K6-6038, assembly GCF_038050455.1. Classification (NCBI taxonomy): domain Bacteria; kingdom Bacillati; phylum Bacillota; class Bacilli; order Caryophanales; family Bacillaceae; genus Bacillus; species Bacillus sp. FSL K6-6038. The sequence goes on along the minus strand of NZ_JBBOUH010000001.1, from coordinate 5,213,704 downwards.
CGCAAAAACGCCTTGGTACAAGCGATTGGAAGGTAGCACTTCAGCAGCAAATTGTTGATTCGCAAAATCGTTTAAATAATTCTAGGTTGCCAGAAGAATGGCGGGATTGGCTGAAAGTACGAGTGGAGCAGCAACAATATTATTTAGATCATGATATTAATCCAACAGCACCAGGAGCACCAACGTTTGTACGAGCATTCATTGAACAAGGAATTACATTGTTTATTCCGCTACTTGTAATGATTGTTGCAATTGACATTGTATCGGGAGAACGAAGTGATGGAACGATGAAAATGCTTCTAACGCGGCCGATTCGACGCTTTAAAATTCTTCTCAGTAAATATGTGACGATGTTGTTATTTATCTCACTTATATTGCTCTTGGTGGGGATTTTCTCCTATGTATTATCGGGCGTTGTTTTCGGATATGCCGGGTGGAATTTACCGGTACTGACGGGTTTTGGAATTGATAAAGAAACATTGAATACAAATTTTGTCCACCTCATTCCGCAGTGGCAATATATTTTAATGGCATATGGATTAGCTTGGTTTGTTGCGATTGTTGTGGGAACCATATCCTTTATGGTTTCTGTGTTAATTCGTAATACACCAGCTGGTATGGGAGTCATGCTAGCGGCGTTAATTGCAGGTGGTATCTTAAGTTCCTTCGCAACGTCTTGGGAAGGGGCAAAATATATTTTTAGCGTAAATTTATCGCTCACAGATTATTTATCAGGGAAGTTACCGGCATTGCAAGGTCTATCGATGAGCTTTTCATTGATGAATTTAACAGCTTGGGCTGTAGTTTCTCTTATCATTTCATTTGTCGTATTTACGAAGCAAGACATGGTCAATTAAATGAATAGGAAGTGAAGAGATGGAACATATTTTAAAGAATGATTGGGAGCCGTTACTTGCACCAGAATCCGAGAAACCATACTATCAGAAACTAAGACAGTTTTTAAAAGAAGAATATAGTACCCATGTCATATACCCAAATGCTAATGATATTTTTAATGCACTACATTATACAAGTTATAAGGATACAAAGGTTGTTATTTTAGGACAAGATCCATATCATGGACCAGATCAAGCGCATGGGTTAAGTTTTTCTGTGCAACCTGGCGTGAAAACACCACCATCACTGCAAAATATGTACAAAGAATTGCATGCAGATCTTGGTTGTGAAATTCCGAATAACGGTTATTTAGTGAAATGGGCAGAGCAAGGCGTATTATTACTTAATGCGGTGTTAACTGTGAGACAAGGAGAAGCAAATTCTCATAAGGGAAAAGGATGGGAGCATTTCACAGATCGTGTTATTGAACTGTTAAATGAACGTGAAAAACCTTTAATTTTCATATTGTGGGGGCGCCATGCACAAGCAAAGAAAAAACTGATTACAAACTCGAATCATCATATTATTGAATCTGTACATCCAAGTCCTTTATCAGCAAGACGAGGTTTCTTTGGCAGCAAGCCGTTTTCAAAAGTAAATGACCTCTTATCTAGTATGGATGAGAAAAAAATTGATTGGCAAATTCCAAATCTATAAAAAAGGTAGCTAACAGTCATTCTGTTAGCTACCTTTTTTAATCACTGCGGTTCATTTTTTAATTTTGCATCTAGTACAAATGTACCAAATGGGATAACGGAAGCAATCAACGCACCTAAAGCCCATAAGATAGACTTACGATGTACGATTGTTACTTGAATCACGGCAAAGATGAATAATATAAATAGAACGCCATGAGCCATACCTGTAATTTTAACTGCTGTTGCAAACCCCGCAAAGTATTTTAACGGCATCGCTACAAATAATAGTAGTAGAAAGGAAATCCCTTCGATTAATCCAATTGCTCTTAATCTTCCGATTGGTGTAGATAACATAAAAGTGCCTCCTTAAACATGCGCTTGTATATAGTAAATTTGTATTCTTATTCCAAATAAAATAGTATGTTTTGTTTCATTATATACAAAAACAAAGTTTACACTACGAGAATGTTGTAAAGTTCAAAATATCTTCACAAAGCTACGTACATTTAAATAAAAACCCATTTGAAGTATTTGACTTCAAATGGGTTTTGTGAATGCATCTATATAAGTACAAAAAACCTTTCCTTTTAGATGGGAGAGAGCATCCGTCCATGCATAGAAGCGGTTAGGTCCTTTTTTAGCCCCATGCCCCAAGTTAAAAAAAGGGGGAAAATGAGTGCAGGTCACCTTTTGTTTTCAAAACAGTAACTTGTATGTTGAAAAATTTATATATTAAACAAGAACTTCGGTTTTTAGCACAAATTTCTCTACAACTTTAGCAACGCCATCATTCATATTCGTGTCTGTTACGTAGTTTGCAATTTCTTTAATGTCATCTGGAGCATTGCCCATCGCAACACCAAGGCCAGCGAACTCGATCATTGTTTGATCGTTGTAGCTATCGCCCATTGCGATTACTTCCTCACGCTTAATACCAAGTTTTTGAATCAATTGATTTAAGCTTGTTCCTTTTGTTACACCAGCTTCTGTGAACTCTAAGAAGTATGGTTTTGAACGCATTACACTTAGTTTGCCTTCTAGTTGTTTTTGAAGTTTTTTCTCTACTTCTACAAGGCGTTCAGCTTCTTTATTCATTAATACTTTTACAACAGGTTCTTGTACAGCAGTGATAAAGCTGTCTACTTCAATAATTGACATGCCTGTAAGAGTTCCTTCAATTTCTGTATATGGATTATTTTCTTCCGTTATAATATCATCGCCCATATACGTATGAATCCAAACATCTTCTTCTTTACTAATTTCATATAGATTGTGAACGATTTCAGGAGATAGTGTACTGCTGAATAATTCTTCATCCGTTTTACAATTAATAATTTTTGCACCATTAAACGATAAGATGAAGCTTCCATATTCTTCTAGACGAAGCTCCTTTGCAATATGACGCATACCAAATGTTGGGCGGCCAGAAGCAAGCACAACTTTTACACCTTGTTCTTGAGCAGTCATTAAGGCCTGTTTTGTACGTTCTGAAATCGTATGGTCATCACGTAGTAAAGTATCATCTAAATCTAAAACAATCATTTTATAAGACATATAGAAAGTTCCTTTCTTTGTTGAAAGTTGATATTGTTAGAAATTCGTTCTAGCAAAACGATGAGGATTAAATAGTAAGACATCGAACCTCTTTAAAGGTACATAAATTGAAAAAAAGATAGAAACCCTTCCTTTTTAGATGGAAGAGAGCATCCGCCCATGCATAGAAGCGGTCAGATCCTTTTCCTGCCACCACGCCAAGTTAAAACAAAGGGAGAAAATGAGTGCAGGTCATCTTTTGTTTTTAAAGCAGTAATGTATATGTGAAAAACCAAAAACCTGATTGGTGATGGAAGTTTCATTTTATATAGTGAGCTTGATTACTGTATTGTTAGTATATATTATCATGGGCATATTGCCCATGATAATTCTATCGTAACAACTCTGAAAGTAGAGTGCAATAATGGAAGTTTTCCAATTTACGATGGTTGTTTTTCCTTTGAACGGGAAAATAAAACTTCAAGCAAAATAGCCATGATAGAACCAAGTACAAGGCCATTGCTTAAAAATGATGCTAAAAATGGTGGCAGGGTCGAAAATGCCTGCGGCGGGACAAACATAACCCCGATTCCTGTGAAAAGAGACAGACCAGCGACGCGGAATAAACGCTCTTTATTTTCTACGGTGTCATATTCACGGAAGGCAAGACCAATCATACTTGCAAATACAGGATAAATAGCAGCATATCCAACGGCGACAGGAATAGCGGCGAAGAATGATGTAATCTTTGGAAATATACTAATTATAATAATAAAACTTGACCCTAATAGGAAAGGAAGGCGTTTATAAATATTTGTTGTTGCAATAAATCCAGCTGAACCTGAAATAGCTACTGGTCCAATTGCTGAGAAAAGACCACCTAAAAGCTGATTTATGCCCGTTATAATTCCGGCATGTTTGAATCGATTTTGAACTGCACCTTCTTCATATTTAGAAACAACCTTTTGCACAACACGGATGCTTGCCAACATGTTCGTTAAGAGCAACAGTGTGACAAAGACAACGGTAATTGCCATGTTCCATTCGATACGAGGCAATCCAAACACGAATAGAGACGGTAGACGGATGATATCTGTTACCGGTGTAACCGGATTAGATAATCCGAAGCATGCAAATAGGATCCATCCAAAGACAATGCTGAACAGAACAGAGTATTGTCCAATAATAGGTAGCTTCATAATAAAAAAAGATAGTAAAATAACAATGAGTGAAAGAATAAAGACGTTTGCTTGTACTTCAGTATGTTGTCCATCAAGGCCGAACATTCCTTTTAGAAAAGAACCGCTGAGCTGGGCAACGAGAAGGAATAAATATGTTCCAATTACTGTTGGTGTAAAATAACGGACAAGTTTATCAATAAGTCCAAAAATACTAAGGATAATACAGATGATGCCGCTTAACAGAAATGCGTATTGTAAGACGCGGAGTGTTTCATTATTTGATCCAAATAATACGACACCTAAACTCGCGTATAGTGAGAAGATTCCCCACCAAAGACCAGCTGGCCCTTCTTGAATCGGTAGCCTATGACCAAATATAGCTTGCAGAAGGCCAGCAAAGCCAAGAACAAATAACGTTCGTTGTACAAATGCAATTGCTTCAGCACCTTCAAGGCCATAACTAGCAGCAACACTAATTGGTACAATGAGGCTACCGGCCAAAATAAATAATGCCCATTGCAAGGCAGAAAGAAATGTTTTCATTATATCAACCTCTTTCGTAGATTCCGCTTCTAGTATATATGTATTTCATTTCCTCTGGCAAAGATTGTAGTAGAGAAAAGAGTTGAAGAATGAGATGAATGCACGCAGGCAATTATGGATTGCAGTTATATGTATGTGTTTTGTTGTAGTTCTTGGAACAATCGGATTTATGATGATAGAAGAGATTAGTTTGTTTCAAGCCTTTTGGATGACAATGATTACAGTATTAACGGTTGGGTATGGAGATGCAGTTCCATTAACACAAGCTGGGAAGATTTTTGCGCTTCTTATTATTCCTGTTGGTGTAGGAATTGTTACATATGCAATCGGGGTAGTAGCAGCAATGATTATTGAGGGGAATTTATTTCATGCAGTGCGGAGGAAGAAAATGGACAAACAAATAGCGCAAATACAAGATCATATTATTGTATGTGGTTGTGGTAGAGTAGGACTTCAAGTTGTACACGAATTACAGGAAAAGAATATTCCATTTGTTGTTGTTGATAAAGAAGAAGCAGTACTAGAGAAAGAGAAGCTTTTATATGTACATGGTGACGCCACGGAAGATCAGGTGTTACGTAAGGCGGGGATTACAAGGGCTGCTGGCTTAGTAGCAATTGTTGCGAATGATGCTGAAAATGTATTTATTACATTAACAGCGCGAGGATTAAATAGGACAATTAAAATTGTGGCTAGAGCTGAAAAGCCAGAAACGGAAGGGAAATTACGCCGTGCTGGTGCCAATAAAGTTATTAATCCATCCAGTATGGCTGGAATTCATATTGCAAAAGGAATCGCAAATCCGTTAACGGTTCATTATATTGATACGGTACTTTATGGAACAGATCAGGCTTTTGCAATAGAGGAAGTTCAAATTGGCGAAAGGTCTTTTTTAATTGGAAAAACATTGATAGAAAGCAATGTGAGAAATCAATTTGATGTTACAATTTTAGCGATTTTACGAGATGGAAATATTATTCATAATCCAACAGGGCAGGAAAAATTACAAGAACATGATATGATAATAGTATTTGGTCCAGTAGAGAAGCTGGGGCAATTTGAGAAAGAACTACAAAGTACGAGGTGATTAGGAATGCAAATATCGAGCGATAAAATTTTGAATAAAATGGCAAATGAAGTTGCGAAAGCAAAAAATAGTGAAGGACGAAAGGCAAAAGAACATCTTTTAGTGGTTCGTGCTTTATGTGATTTATTATTAGATGAACAGGTTGAAACTTCTGCATATGTAGAGCCAAGGCTACAATCACAAGTTATAACACCACATCCGACGATGACGGTTCAACCGATTGCGGCGGTTTCTGGAGAACCTGTCTATATAAAAGAAGATGGTGCAAATGGTAATTCGTTATTTGATTTCTAAAAGCTAAATTGGTTGGCTAATATGTAAAAATTTCTTATTATAAAGATAAAAAAGGGGAATTCCAATGAAAATTTTCTTCTTATTGGGCTGTATTACAGCCGGGTTATCTGTCGCGTTAGGTGCTTTTGGTGCACACGGTTTAGAAAATAAGGTTTCTGCAAAAATGTTAGAAGTTTGGAAAACAGGTGTTACATATCAAATGTTTCATGCTGGAGGATTATTTGTTGTTGCGTTATTAATGGATAAGATTCAATCTTCTCTTGTAAGCACAGCAGGCTGGTTTATGGTAGCGGGAATTATTATGTTCTCTGGAAGTCTATATGCATTAAGTACGACGGGGATTAAGTTTTTCGGACCGATTACACCACTTGGTGGTGTAGCGTTTATTGTAGGCTGGATTTTACTAGGAACTGCAGTTGTAAAAGGATTATAAAGACAAAAAAAAAAGCTGGCAAATGCCAGCTTTTTTTATGGTCTTGGAGCATAGGTTGCTGGTTGGCTAGGTAAATACGTGATTTCTCCAGGGAATTCTACATAATCTAAGTAAATCATAAGTAGTAAGAATCTTTTTCCGGATTTTGGTTCGCTGATGACGATGTGATCACGTCCAGCTGCTTCAATAATACCTGTATAGGATTGTGTGCCAAGTGAACTGCCACGCTCATATGTCATAACAATAGTTGCTGGTTTTCCTTTGTTTAAGCGAAGGATGTTTTCAATATATGATTGCTCTAGTGGGAGCATACCTTGAGATACTGCAAGTTGTGCTTGAGCAGTTTGTTGCTGCATAGCTTGCTGTTGCATAGCTTGTTGCTGCTGCGGCGTCATTTGTTGTTGTGGTTGCATATATCCCCCTGAAGGTTGATAAAAACCTGTTCCATAGTATGGATTTTGTTGCTGTGCCATTACAAGTCCCTCCTCGTTTTCATTCCTTAATATACTGCTGGACAATCCCCGGCGGATGGTTGAAAGAAGCAGTGTTTTTTAAAACGGCCTGAATTTTGTTGATTATACCAAGTTGGTGGACAAGCACCTTCGGGCCTAAAAAACCATAAGGCAAAATTGGCAGGCCAAAAACGTTGCCCTTCAATTGTACGCCTTGCAAGGGCAATGTCCTGTTCACGGGCTCGTTGATAAAAGTATCCTTTCTGCGTTGCTTCAAAACCACCTGGATTTTGATAAACCATTTGGCGTAAATTCCGTATTTGTTTAAAATCTAAGCAATTTCCTCGAACGCGATTTACACCGACATTTCCAACCATCAACATGCCTTGTTGACCTTCACCTTCAGCTTCTGCACGCATCAGCCTAGCTAATAATTTTACGTCTTCTTCTGTATAGTTGATAACGCCCATTATGTTTCACCTCTCTTTATGGATTGCACTAGAGAAAGAGGTTTATTTCTAGATGAATTGTGGAACAATTACTAGTTCATACGTATGAGGAAAAGGACTCAGATATGACAACCAAACAAAGTTTTAGCATGATATGAGTATTGAATGCACTTGAACATAATAAAAAAGCTAGCAATATGCCAGCTCTTTTATTATCCAAATATTTTTGACCATATATTTGAGAAGAAATCACCGATTGATCGCATTGTTAATACGAACCAATTTGCCTTTTCTACTTCTTCTGTTGTTTTTGCAGCGATTTTCATCTTCTTACTTCCATCTAAGAAACCGTATTGATCAGTTGATTCTAAAACGAGTGAGCCTACTTTTGCATCTTTTTTGATTGGTGCAACTACTTTTCCATCTTTGGAAAGTGATTTATCTGCCTCAGTAGAAATTGTATAAGGTGGTTTACTTCCTTTTTTTGTGATTACCGTTATCTCTTTTTCTGGTTTCACAGTTACAGTATCTTCTGTTCCTTTTACAACAGAAATTGTATTATTTTTATCTATTTTTAATTTCTGTTTTTCAAAGTTATTAAATCCGTAATCAATTAATTCACGTGATTCTGTGAAGCGCTCATCCATTGATTTTGTTTTAATAATAACGGAGATAAGACGTAAGTCACCGCGTTTTGCAGAAATTGTAAATCCATACCCAGCTGTATCTGAACTTCCCGTTTTTAAACCATCTGTTCCTTCATAAGCAAAAGCAGCACCTGGTAACATCCAGTTCCAGTTTTCCATGCGAATTGGTTTTGGATGGTTATCTGGAAAGTTTCTAAATCTTTGTTTTGTATCCTCTAATATTTCTGGATACTTTGTAATAATTGTTTTTGATAGAATACCCATATCGCGAGCTGATAAAGAGTTTTCACCATTCGGATCTGTTCCTTCCGGATGTTTTCCTTTTAAATCAGCATTATTTAATCCGGTAGCATTTACAAATTTATATTTTTTTAACCCTAGTTTTTTTGCGTGTTCATTTGCAAGGTTTAAGAAGTTTTTTTCACTTCCCGCAAGAAGTTCAGCAAGCGCAATGCTGGATCCATTTGCAGAGAAGATAATAATAGAATGATATAATTCTTTAACTGTATATTGTCGTCCTTTTTCGAAAGGAACGTTAGAGAATTCATTATTACGGGAAATTTCATAAGCGTAATCAGAGATGTTTACTTTTGTATCCCATGTTATTTTTCCTTCTTTGATTGCTTCCAAAACGGAGTAAACAACAATAAGTTTTGACATGCTGGCAATAGCTAGTAATTCATCTGGATTTTGCTCATGCAGTATTTTTCCTGTATCTGCATCAAACAGAATGGCCGCCGCCGCTTCTATATGTATTTTTTCTTCTGCATGGGAGGTTGTTACTACTAAGGAAGAAAATGACAATAGAAACACTAGTAAAATAGATAAAATTTTCCTCATATACATTATCACCTTCGCATCGTTATTAGCATATAGCTCGTACCATTTTAGCATAATTTTGAATATAAGAAGGTTATAATTTAACAGGGAATTTGACGAGTTCTTGTCTAATATTGTTTGAATTTGACGAAAAAAGAGGACTTTGAAGGGTTTTGGTAGGATATTAAGAAAAAGGAACGAATTTCGTTCCTTTTTTGTATTATACGTATAAAAATTTTGCTACTTTTTCGCGTGGTAAGATGTTACCAACAAAGAATGTTCCGAATTCACCATAGCGAGCACTTACTTCATCAAAGCGCATTTCATATACAAGCTTTTTAAATTGAAGGATGTCGTCAGCGAATAGCGTTACACCCCACTCGTAATCGTCAAAGCCGACAGAACCTGTAATAACTTGACGTACCTTACCTGCATATTGACGACCAATTTTACCATGGCTGTACATAAGTTTTTTGCGTTCTTCCATTGGAAGCATGTACCAGTTATCATCACCTTGACGACGCTTGTCCATTGGATAGAAACAAATATGATTTGCTTCTGGTAATTCAGGGTATAAGCGTGCTAGGATTTGAGGGTTTTGGTATGGATCTTCATCAGCTGGAAGGTAGTTACTTAACTCAACAACAGATACGTAAGAGTATGCAGGAACCATATATTCAGCTAATGTTGTTTTATTTAATTCTGTTTCAATTTCATTTAATTCTTCCATTGTTGGACGTAAAATCATAAACATAATATCCGCCTTTTGACCAACGACTGTATACATTGCATGACTACCTTGTTTTGAGGATGCGACCTTGTTCCATTTTTCGATGACGTTTAAAAATTCAAACATTGCTTGTCCGCGTTCGTCACTAGATAATGTTTTCCAAGCTGCCCAGTCGATAGAACGTAAATCATGTAAACAATACCAACCATCTAACGTTTTTGCTGCTTCACTCATTCTATTCACCTCAGTTAATGATATTTTACACGTTAACTATAGCATATATAGGTTTAAAGTCACCTGTGTAAAGCTTGGGTGCATAAAATTGTCACATTTTAAAAATGCTAGGAAGAGAATATGTATAAATCCATTTTGTTTTCACTTGGCATGGGGTGGAAAAATTTCCTGACTGCTTCTACGCATAGCCGGATGCTCTCTCCCATCTAAAAAGAAAGGTTTTTCATCAATGTTTTATAACAAATTAACCATGCTGAATTTTATGAAAATATAATCATTTTTATTTTACCTATTTTTTAAGAGCTATAAGTTTAAAATATAGATGAAAAGAAGTATTCTTAAAAGTAGAGTTTTTTTAACATTTGTAGGAGGGTTTATTCGTGAGCGATTTATTTACAGCAGTAAAAGAAAAAGTTCAAGGAAAAGGTATTTCTATCGTACTTCCTGAAGGAACTGATGAAAGAATTTTAGGCGCTGCAGAGCGTTTAGCAAAAGAAGAGTTAGTAAAGCCAATCTTAGTTGGGAATAAAGAGGAAATTAGTGCAAAAGCTGCTAGCATGAACTTAACATTAGCAGGTGTTGATATTTATGATCCAGCTACATATGAAGAAATGGATGCAATGGTAGCATCTTTCGTTGAACGCCGTAAAGGGAAAGCGACAGAAGAAGATGCACGTAAAATCCTTAAAGACGAAAACTACTTCGGTACAATGCTTGTATACATGGGTAAAGCACACGGTTTAGTAAGTGGTGCAGCTCATTCTACAGCTGACACAGTTCGTCCAGCACTTCAAATCATTAAAACAAAACCAGGTGTTACAAAAACTTCAGGCGTATTCATCATGGTACGTGAAGATGAGAAATATGTATTCGCTGATTGCGCAATCAATATTGCACCAAACAGCCAAGATTTAGCTGAAATTGGTATTGAAAGTGCGAAAACTGCTGAGTTATTCGGCATCGATCCACGTGTTGCAATGTTAAGCTTCTCTACAAAAGGTTCTGCGAAATCTCCAGAAACAGAAAAAGTTGTAGAAGCAACTCGCATTGCGAAAGAAATGGCTCCTGAATTAACATTAGACGGTGAGTTCCAATTTGACGCTGCATTCGTACCATCTGTAGCTGAGAAAAAAGCACCAGGTTCTGTTATTAAAGGTGATGCTAACGTATTTGTATTCCCAAGCTTAGAAGCTGGTAATATCGGTTACAAAATTGCACAACGCCTAGGTAACTTTGAAGCAGTGGGACCAATCTTACAAGGCTTAAACATGCCAGTAAACGATTTATCTCGCGGTTGTAACGAAGAAGAAGTGTACAAGCTAGCTTTAATTACAGCAGCTCAAGCACTATAATTAAAAAGCCCCGCTATATAGCGGGGCTTTTATTACTTTTCGAGATCAAGTGCTTTATTATTGCGATCGATGATACGTTGTAAATTCATTTCGTACAAAGGAACTTCATCAACTGTTAATTGTGATGGTGTTAATTTGGGTGCGAAATGCTGTAATGTTTTTAACAGGCGCATCATTAAGTCTTGAACGGTAATCGTTTCACCAAGTAGTTCAGACAATGAGGCCATTGTACTTGGAACAATTTCAGGATACGTGAATCTTGTTTCTTTTCCTTGAATTGCTAAGTTGTAGAAATCACGAACAAGTGCCGCGCGTTCGGAGCCACTGCCTGTAGCACATAAATAAATTTGTACGGCAATCCCTCCGCGAATGCGGCGCTGTGAAATACCTGCGAATTTTTGATCACGAATACTTAAATCATAGCTACCTGGACAATAAGAGCCAACGATTTCTTTTGCCTCGATATCGACATCGTAATCTTTTAACATTTCCTTAATTAAATGCCACATCGTATCGTATCCAAGATCGATATCAATTCCTTTTTCTGTTTCTTGGAATAGAAGTGATATATTTAAAACCCCTTCATCAAGTACGACTGCAAGACCACCTGAATTGCGGACAATGACATGGAAGTCGTTCTTTTTTAAAAAGGAAATCCCCTCATTTAAATGAGGAAGGCGAGAATCTTGAATGCCAAGAACAATTGTATTGTAATGAACCCAAGAGCGCATTGCTGAAGCAGATGTACCATTTCCGATTGTTGTACATAGCGTATCATCCATTGCAAATGACTGTAGAGCATGAAAAGTCTGGCCTAAACTAGACTGATCCACGATACGCCACTCTGGTTGAGATAAAATCGAACGGGAATTGCTCATATAACTAACCCCTTATCTATAAAATGACAATCTTTATTATAGCAAACATGGAGCAAAATGATGTAGTGGTTGACGGAAAGAAAATGAAATATGAAGGTAATGTAATTATTGGCGATGCACGTAAATATGCAGATATGTACGCAATCGTAAGCGATGTAGCATATCAAACAATTAGTCAGTCAGTAAAAACAATTGGGGTAGTAGCATGTAAAGGAAATCCGAAAAAAAGAGATTTCCCAGATATAAAGAGAGAGTCTAAAATATATAAATTCATTTTGATTTTTCAACATATAAGTCGCTGCCTCGAAGAACAAAAGGTGACCTGCACTTGCTCTCTCTCACCTAAAGATTAGGTTTTATGTCGGTTTTTCAATTTGTACTTATATAGAAGAAGCTTATATGATTGAATCAAAATAAAAAGGATGCGTTCATCGCATCCTTTTTATTCTGCAATTTTTTCTAAATTACCGTTTCGATCCATGCGAAATGAGGTTTGCGTTTGCTCTTCATCATCCATTAATGCTAATTTACGAGCACGGTTCATAATATTCATGAGCGTTTCGTAGTCTTCTTGTACTGTATTAGATTGTTGTTCTAGCTTTTCTAGTTTCTTCTCTAATTCTTCATTTCGAAGCATTTGCGCCTTAATTTCTTGTTTCAATCTCACATTCTCATTTTCAAGAGCTGTTACTTTTACGCTTGAAGACCCTATCGTTTGTAAAAAGTAAATTACATCTTGCATTGTTATAGAGGTACTAGATACAGCTGGTTCCGAACGTGGAACGGTGTTATTTACGACTGGCTCTTCATCGACTGTAATTACTGCTGAAGCTGATGGCGTATAAAGCAGGCGTTTTTTCGCATGTTCACCACTAGCAGCCCTCATTTTATCTTTTCGATGTCTTTTTGCTAGTTGCAGCGCCTGTTCATAGCTATAACGAACGACAGCATTCCAACGAAAACCACAAGCAGCTGATGTGCGATTTAACTGATCGCCAACTTCCTCAAATGCATTTAATTGTGTACTTCCTTCTCGAACATGACGTAGTACGGTTTCAGCGAGTAATAAATCATCTTCGTCTGTCCAAGCATCTTGTCTTACTTTCATAGATTCAACTCCCTTTCTTTTTATAAACTTCCTATTTTTATAATGGACAAAAGAAATTGCTTTTATACAAAGCTTTTAAAAATATGGTAGATTTTGATAAAGAAGAATTTCTATACAAATCCATTTTGATTTTCTAACATAAAAGTCGCGGTTATGAAGATGCACTCGTTTTCTCTCTTTGTTTTTACTTGGCATGGGGCAGGAGACCGCGCCTATGCATGGCCGGATGCTCTCTCCTACCTAAAAAGAAAGGTTTTTATATCGTTTTTTTAATTTGTACTTATATATGTGGATGAATTGTGCTTATAAAGAGAGGGATAACGAGAAAATATTAGAAATGAATCGTACAGAGGAAAACTTGCATCAACCTTCAAAGAGCGGTAAAATACCATTTAGTGTTTATTTTTAAATGTACTTGTGAAAAGTTGAAAATAGAGGAAGTGTTATATAGAATGGGAAATGAATTTCGTGTGTGTGATGATTGTCAGGCAACGAATATTAAGACGCTGATACCACGACTCAAAAAGGTAGATTCATGTGCAAATATCGAAGTTGGATGTCAATCATATTGTGGACCGGGACGTAAAAAGTCGTTCGCTTTTGTTAATAATCGTCCAGTTGCAGCGCCAAATGAAGATGAACTGATTAAAAAAATTGAAGCAAAACTAAATAAATAAGAAAAAGAAGAGTGAACAATCTACTCTTCTTTTTTTATGTTCTAAAAAAGAAAAATTATTTTTAAATAAGGAAAGGTAGAGGACTGTTATTGGGTCATTTACTAGTGGATAAACTTCCTATTATGATATCGGTTTCGTATGAACTACATTAGTTTTATATTGCAAAATAATGGTTGACAGCCTTTTGTAATGGTAGGTAGAATAGAAAATGTGATTCTGATAATCATTATCAAAAAGGGTGGATACACCCAATTTTCTTTTTGCTGTTTCTTGAGAATGAATCTCATTTTGTTAAATATATGTTGTTGGTTAGGATGGTTGAGGGATGGAAGCTAGTGCGAGGAGTATAGAACAACAAGAAGTAAATGTGAAAGAGATTAAGAGCAGACCGCTTATTGCTTCTATTATTTTAATAGCGGGAACGATTTTATTAGCTTTAAGTATGGCAACTTCAATTTCATTTGGTGCAGCGGATATTAGTTTAAAGACTGTATGGCAAGCTGTCTTTCAGTTTGATGGTTCTTTGACGCATCATAATGTGATTTGGGAGCTGCGCATGCCTAGAGCAATTGGCGGTGTTGTTGCTGGTGCGTTTTTAGCGGTATCCGGTGCCATTATGCAAGGAATGACGCGAAACCCGCTCGCATCTCCATCATTAATGGGGATTACTGATGGGGCTGTGTTTGGAATTGCAATTATGTATGCGTTTTTTCCAAATTCACCGTATTTAATGTTTGTTATCGCTTCTTTTGTTGGAGCAGCATTTGGTGCAAGTATTGTATACGGCATTGGAGCTTCTTCACCAGGAGGATTAACACCTGTTAAGTTAGCGTTAGCTGGAGCGGCAATTAGTGCTTTACTTGGGGCTATTTCATCTGGAATCGCTTTGTATTTCAATCTTGCTCAAGAGGTGAGTATGTGGAATGCAGGCGGTGTTGCTGGTGTGAAGTGGCAAAGCATTGATATGTTATTGCCGATTGGACTTATTTGTCTCGTTATTGCGATTATGATGTCCAGGTACATTACAATCTTAAGTTTCGGTGAAGAAATTGCGATTGGACTTGGACAAAATACAACATTAATTAAATTTATCGGAACTGTACTTGTTCTTGTTTTAACAGGTTCAGCCGTATCTATGGCAGGATCCGTTGGGTTTGTTGGGCTTGTAATCCCCCATATGACACGTTTTCTTGTCGGTTCAGATTATAGATGGGTTATTCCATGTTCTGCTATATTAGGCGGATTGTTAATTGAATGTGCGGATATGTTATCTCGTATTATTAATCCGCCGTTTGAAACACCAATCGGTGCGATTACAGCACTAATTGGTGTTCCATTCTTCCTCTACTTAGCACGTAATGAAGGGAGAGGAAAAATGTGAGAACAAGCGTCTTAACAAAAAAGAACATTTCAATTGTAACGATTTTGGCTGGATTAATCTTTTCAGTATTCCTTATTAGTTTAAATACAGGAACGTTTAAAATTCCACCAATGGATGTGTTAAAGTCATTGGTCGGGCTAGGAGCAGAAGATCAGTCCGTTATTTTATTCGAATTTCGTATGCCACGTATGGTTATTGCCATCTTAGTTGGTTCAGCATTAGCGGTATCCGGTGCCATTATGCAAGGATTATCACGAAATCCACTTGCTGATCCTGGAATTATTGGTATTAATGCCGGGGCGGGATTGACAGTTGTTGTTTTCGTATATTTCTTTTTTGGAAAAGTCGGGACGGGTACACTTCTATCTGTATTCATTCTTCCATTCTTTGCATTAGTTGGTGCAGTGTTAGCAGCAGTTATCATTTATGCACTGGCATGGAAGGACGGCGTTTCATCAACTCGTTTAATACTTGTCGGTATTGCAGTAGCAGCTGGGTTTAGCGCTGTTAGCTTAATTTTTTCAATGAAAATGACATCGAATGATTTCCGTTTTGCAACGATTTGGTTAGCGGGAAGTTTATGGGGAACAGATTGGAAATTCGTATTAAGCGTACTTCCATGGATGCTCATCTTTTTACCAATTGCGATTCGGAAAGCGCATGTGTTAAATGTAATGAATTTAGGAGATGCAGCGGCAGTTGGACTTGGTGTAAACGTAGAGAAAGAAAGACGCAAATTATTATTCATTGCTGTTTGTTTAGCGGGAGCATCTGTTGCGGTTGCTGGTGGAATTGGTTTTATTGGTTTAATGGCACCGCATTTAGCAAGGCGACTCGTTGGCGGAAAGCATCAAATTATGTTGCCTACAGCGGCATTAATTGGAACGCTCTTGCTGTTATTTGCAGATTTAATTTCACGAAGTGTGTTAACGACATCAGAAATACCGGTCGGTCTTGTTATTTCTGTAATTGGTGCACCGTATTTCATTTATTTACTTATGAGAACAAAATAAAGGGAGGCATTTTGTATGGCAACTTTAGCGGTTGATTCGGTATCTGTTGGTTATAATGAAGGATTAATTATTGATGGATTGTCAGTTGAAATTCCAGAAGGGAAAATTACAACAATTATTGGGCCGAATGGATGCGGAAAATCCACATTGTTAAAAACAGCTTCTCGTATTTTGAAAGCAAAACGAGGTACTGTTTACCTAGATGGAAAAGCAATTGAGAAACAGCCAACAAAAGAAATCGCAAAGAAAATGGCGATTTTGCCACAAACTGCAGAAGTGCCAACTGGTCTTACTGTGTTTGAACTTGTTTCTTATGGCCGTTTCCCTCATCAAAAAGGGTTTGGCACGTTGAAGGAAGAAGATTATCGCTACATCCACTGGGCACTTGAGGTAACAGGGATGACAGAATTTGCGAATCGTTCAGCAGAAGCCTTATCGGGTGGTCAACGTCAACGCGTTTGGATTGCAATGGCTCTTGCGCAAGGTACGGATTTACTCGTACTAGACGAACCAACTACATACTTAGATATGGCTCACCAACTGGAAGTATTAAATTTATTAAAAAAATTAAATCAAGAAGAAGGCCGCACAATTGTCATGGTTATTCACGATTTAAACCATGCTTCTCGTTTTTCAGATCATATGGTTGCTTTGAAAGCTGGTAAGTTAATGAAGCAAGGGACACCAGATGAAGTAATGACAAGTGAAACGCTTCGCAATGTGTTTGAAATAGAAGCACAAATTGTTCCATGTCCTGTAAACTGTAAACCAATTTGTTTAACATACGATTTAATGATGATTAATAATCAGTTACGTGAGAAAGCATAGATGGAATCTTCCCCTCTTACTTTGATAGAGGGGAGGGATTCTAATGGACGTTGAGCTTCTCATTTGAGCTGGGAAGTTGAACGCCCGTTAGAACGGGTTACATATAACGATTAATAAATATATATTAATAAATTGTTGGTTGTAGTTTCTTATAGTGATATGTAGCTTATAAGAGAAATACATCCAGAAGGAGTGGGAATATGAAGAAATTCAAAGCGACGTTACTAGCAATGGTACTAGTAGTTACTTCTGTACTATTTGCAGCTTGTTCTTCTGATAAGAAAGAAGAAAAGAAAGCAGATACGAAAGTTGAAGAGCGCACTGTACAACATGCAAAAGGGGAAATTAAAATTCCTGCAAATCCAAAGAAAATTGCTGACCTTAGTGGTTCAACAGAAGAATTATTAATCTTTGGAATGAAACCAATCATTACTGCAAATACGTCTCAAGAGAAAATCGATGCACATATTGCAGATAAATTAAAAGATGTAAAACCAGTTGGCTCTGCATGGGGCGATAAAATTAACATTGAAGCAGTAGCTGCTGCAAAACCAGATTTAATTCTTGTGAACAACCGCCAAGAAAAAATTTATGATCAATTATCTAAAATTGCACCAACAGTTATGTTAAAAACTCCATTAGATCAATGGCGTCCCAAGTTTGAAGAACTAGGTAAAATCTTCGGTAAAGAAAAAGAAACAACTGCATGGTTCAAGGAATATGATGAAAAAGCAAGTAAATTACACGATAAAATCGTTGCAAAAACTGGTGATGCGAAGTTCATGAAGATGGCTGCATATCCAAATGCATTCCGTGTATATGGTGACTACGGTTACGGCAGCGTACTCTTTAAAGATTTAAAATTACCAGCTGTTCAAGGTACACCAACTGATAAACCGCTAGTACAAGTACAAAAAGAAGCTTTAATTGATTACAACCCAGACTACTTATTCGTATTTACAACTGGTGATGGTTCTCAGCGCTTAAAAGAATTCCAAGAAGAAACAATTTGGAAAAACATGAACGCTGTTAAGAACAACCACGTATTCACAATCAAAAACGAAGACCTAAACAAAGGGTACTTCCCACTTGGTAAAGAAATGATCTTAGACGAAATTGCTGAGTTTGTTTTAGGAAAATAATATATACAGAAAAATCACTTTCGTTTTGGCGAAGGTGATTTTCTATATATAGGGGAATTTTATGCATTTCTATAGTCTTTCGTTTATAATAAAGATAAGAATGTAGTAAGGAAGGAGGGTGTCGATATGGTATATTTAAACGACAAACTCAGCGAAACAAAAGTGTTTAAAGACCCAGTACATAAATATGTACACGTGCGTGATCGCGTAATTTGGGATTTAATCGGAACGAAGGAATTTCAACGTTTGCGCCGTATTAAGCAGCTTGGAACGACATTTTTTACATTTCATGGTGCGGAACATAGTCGCTTTACTCATTCATTAGGTGTATATGAGATTATTCGTCGTATGATTGATGATGTGTTTGATGGCAGACCAAATTGGAATGCAGAAGATAGATTGTTATGTTTATGTGCAGCGCTCTTGCATGATGTTGGACATGGTCCGTTCTCACACTCCTTTGAAAAAGTTTTTTCATTAGATCATGAGAAGTTCACACAAAAAATTATTGTTGGTGATACGGAAATCAATGATGTACTCGGCCGCGTAGACCGAGAGTTTCCACAAAAAGTAGCAGATGTTATTGCGAAAACGTCTGATAATAAATTAGCAATTAGTATGATCTCTAGTCAAATTGATGCAGATCGTATGGATTATTTATTAAGAGATGCCTATTTTACTGGTGTGAAGTACGGGAATTTTGATATGGAACGTATATTGCGTGTCATGCGCCCATACGGAAATCAAGTAGTAATTAAAAATAGCGGTATGCACGCTGTTGAGCATTATATTATGAGTCGCTATCAAATGTACTGGCAAGTGTATTTCCATCCGGTAACGCGCAGTGCAGAAGTTATTTTAACAAAGATTTTACACCGTGCGAAAACATTGCATGAGCAGTATTATACATTTAAGTATCATCCTGTTCATTTCTATTCTTTATTTGAAGAAGAGGTAACAGTAGAGGATTATTTAAAGCTAGACGAGAATGTAATGTATTATTATTTCCAGGTATGGCAAGATGAAGATGACCAAATTCTAAGTGATTTATGTCGCCGTTTTATGAACCGAAATCTCTTTAAATATGTAGAATTTACAGAGAATCATGGTTTAGATAATTGGATGGAATTAAGTAGTTTATTTAAAAAGATTGGACTCGATCCAGAGTACTATTTAGTTGTTGATTCAACATCGGACTTACCGTATGACTTTTACCGTGCCGGAGAAGAAGAAGAGCGGCTTCCAATCTTGCTTCTTATGCCAAATGGAGATCTCAGAGAGCTTTCGCGTGAATCTGATATTGTAGAAGCGATTACTGGTAAGAAGAGAAGGGATCAAAAACTTTTCTATCCGCATGATTTAATCTATGAAGATGGAAGAAAAGGAAAATATAAAGAGAAAATTATTGAGTTATTAGAAGGAAAGAAATAAGAAGCAGTCATAGGACTGCTTCTTAGTAAAGAAAACTGAAATTATTTGTCGCTTAAGCGTTTTCCGCCAACTGCATAATGATTTTTAGACATTTCTTCGATGAAAACAACGATGTTTTCTTCTGGAGCACCAGTTGTTTCGCTTACTGCTGTTGTTACTTTCTCAGCAAGAGCTTTCTTTTGTTCTTCTGTGCGTCCTTCTAGCATTTTCACTGTTACGTATGGCATGTACAATCGCTCCTTTTATGTAAGTTACAATCTTATTATAACGGATTCTAAGGAAGAACAATCGAAAAAACAAATATTTTCTTTTTTTGACATAATGAAGAGGAGATGAAGTATGGATCAGTTATTTAGATATCCACTGCACCAAATTCCACTGGTAGCAATGGCTATTATTATCGCGTTGTCTATGCATGAATTTGCACATGCATATGTTGCATATAAGTTTGGTGATGATACAGCGAAAAGGCAGGGGCGTTTAACTTTATCACCAATGTCTCATTTAGACCCGATCGGAATGATTGCAGTATTAATTCTTGGGTTCGGTTGGGCACGTCCGGTACCTGTTAACCCTTATAACTTTAAAAGACCACGTCTTGCTGGTGTACTAGTTTCTATTGCAGGACCGATTAGTAACCTAATCTTAAGTGCTATCGGTTTAATCATTTGGTACAGTTTGTTAAGGTTTGGAGTACTAGATGCCATCCCATTTGCGGTGGCAGATACATTAGGTCAATTCTTCCAAATTTTTATTGTTCTTAATATCGTTTTATTTGTTTTCAACTTATTACCGATTCCACCGCTGGATGGATATCGTGTAATTGAAGACTTAGCACCGGCAAATGTTCGTGCGAAAATGACGCAATATGAGAAATATGGAGCAATTGCTTTATTGATTCTTGTTATTACACCGCTTGACCGTTATACAATTCAACCAATTTTCAGTGTAGTAATCCCGCACGTACTAGGATTTTTACAAAGTATTATTGCACCTATATTTGGGCTAATGTAATACATGAGTGAGGAGGAGTTTACATATGACAGAGAAAAAGAAAAAAATTGGTTTTAATATTGTGAAGAATGATTCAACAGATGGGCATGGTGGCTTTGGTGTTGGGGCGTTAAGTTTAGAAAATATTTCACCTGTTTTTGTAGATGTATTAGAGCAAACTGCATTTGTTGATATTGGTGCGATGCATGCGCGTAGTACTGTGGAAAAAGGGATTAAGTTTTTAACAAATAAAGATGAAGTTCCAAATGGAAAACCGTATTGGCTTGTGTGGGTAACAATTGAGAGAACGGCAAAAGGTGCTTACTATGCAGGTGTAACAGCTTGTGAGATGACAGTTGATCGTGAAATTCGCCGTGGTTATAAATCACTTCCAGAGCATGTAAACAAGATGGATAAATCATTAAAACGTTACATCATGGTTGACCATATGGATGAACCATCTAAGAAGGTGCTTGGTACATTCTTAAAAGAGCATAATGAAGCAATTTGGAACGAGTCTAGTGAAGAATTGCGTCATGCATTATTAGGAGAATAATTTTAAGGCTACCAGGAGAAATTCTGGTAGCCTTTGGTGTTTTTGGGGTATGGTAGTATTTCTCTTTATGTCGTATATTGTCGGAACGTCGATATGTTGTGTCGAAGCACCGATATATTGATGCTACAAATACGATAAGTATTTACCATGGAAAGTATTTTTTCCACCAGCTCTCTTTTTTCTTCTCTTTGCTAGCCTTCTCGAATTCTTCTTTATCATCAATATGATCCATGCAATATTCAGTCGGTTCTGTTCCTTTTGCAAAATACATTTTCACGGAAACTGGACAGCCTTTCGTTGCGATTTTTCCATTTTCAGGATTGATATTTACAGCAATAATATCACTTGGTTGCTTGAATTCCTTTTTAGGCTGACCCTCTAGTCCTTTTTCCATCGCAATAGCCCATATTTTTTTTGCGTAGCCTTGTTCTGCCGGGTTTGTGATGGATTTTGGCTGATCGTATCCGACCCATACACCTGTTACTATTTGCGGAGTGAAGCCGATCATCCAGCTATCTGTTTCTGTGGAACCAGATTTTCCTGCATACGTACGTGATAGTTTTGGAAGCAGGGATTGTCCTGTAACAGAAGCATACCCACTTAGTTTTTTATTGAACATTCCTGTCATCATTTCTTCCATTACAAACGTATTATTTTTATCGAGCACTTGTTTACTTTCTAAATGTGCATCATATAAAATATTCCCTTCATGATCGACAACGCGGCGAATAAAGGTTGGTTTTACTTGTTTTCCCCCATTGGCAAACATACTGTACGCACCTACCATTTCAATTGGTTTTACAGGAGACGTACCAAGGGCAAGGGATGGTACATCTTTTAATGAACTTATAATCCCAAATTGTTTAGCGGTTTTTGCTAAAGAGTCCTCTCCTAAAAATAAATGTGTTTTCACGGCATATACGTTATCTGATACTGCAAGGGCTTGCGCCATCGTCACAAAATCATCGGCATAGTAGTCTTTATAATTTTTCGGTTTATATTTAGAAACACCGTCTCCTAATGTAAATACTGTATATTCGCTTTTTAAGCGAGTCGCTGGTGTAAATCCTTTTTCGAGTGCAGCATAATATAAAAAAGGTTTAAAGGTGGATCCTGGTTGGCGAGATGCCTGAATCGCTCGGTTAAATTGACTTTCTTTATAATCTTTTCCACCAACAAGAGCTGCTACTTCTCCTGTTTTCGGATTCATTGAGACAAGAGCCGTTTGTATATTAGTTGTTTCTGGAATCGTATCTTTTACAGATTGCTCGGCTATTGTTTGTAGTTTTGGGTCTAGTGTTGTGTAAATATGGAATCCACCGCGCTGTAATGTTTGCTCATCGAGTCCAATATCATGCAGGAGAGAGGAGTGTACAGCGTGTTGGAAATAAGGTGCTATTTCTGCGACTTCTTTTGTTTCTAATGAAGCAAATGTAAGCTTTTCCTTTTTGGCAGAGGAAGATTGCCCTTTCGTAATATAGCCCTGCTCTACCATTTCATCTAAAATGATTGATTGTCTTGTTTTTGCTCGTTCCTCCTTTAAATAGGGAGAATATACGCTAGGGCCTTTTGGGATACCAGCTAACATACTAGCCTCTGCTAATGTTAAGTCACTAGCAGATTTATTAAAGTAAAGACGGGAAGCGGCTTCAATACCATAAGCGCCGTGTCCGTAATAAATCGTATTTAAATATCCTTCTAAAATATGATTCTTGCTGTAATTAACCTCAAGACGAATGGTATATATTGCTTCTAACGCTTTTCGTTTCCAAGTTTTATCATGATCTAAATATAGATTGCGGGCATATTGCTGCGTAATCGTACTAGCACCTTGGACCTTTGCCATTGCTTTTATATCTGCAATGATTGCACCAGCAATTCTTTTTATATCGAAGCCATGGTGATCATAGAATCGTTGGTCTTCAATAGAGAGTGTCGCTTCTCTCACATAAGGAGAGATTTGGTCGAGAGATACGTTATAGCGCTTTTGCATCCCGTTGCTTTGTCCTATTACAGTATCATCATTGGCATAAAAGGTGCTCGTTTGCGGGACAGCGATGGGAGGCGGCCCCATAATCTTTGCTACTATGATGATGATAAAAAACGAAAAAACGAAAAAAAGAACACATGAAAAAAGTGCGGTGAAGAAAAGACGTTTATATTTTTTCAGTTTTGGATTCACAGTTTGATCCATCTTTTTCATCCCCTCATCGTATACTTTTATTAGTATTGAGGGTTTTTTCGTATTTTAAACACAAAATGAAAAAGAGCCCTTTCAATTAAGAAAGAAGCTCAAAAGCGCGCATTGGCCAATCCGTAATAATTACATCTACACCGTAATCGATCATTGTTTGTAAGTCTTTATTTTCATTGATTGTATAGGGACGGAAAACATAGCCTTGCTGCTGTGCAGTTTGCACAAATTCTTTTGTTAGTAACTGAAAATTTGGGTGTAATCCGGACGCCTCCCTTTTCTTGGCTTCAGCAATTGGATCACTGAGTGGTTCATCGTATAAAATAGCTCTTGGAATTTCAGGTGCAATTTCCGCGAGTAGGGAAACGGAATCATGGTTAAAAGATGAGAATATAATTTGGTTTGAAAGATGATATTCACGAACGAGGTCGGCAACCTTTTCTTCGATACCTGGATAGTGGATTACGTCTGTTTTTAATTCAATATTAAGTTGTAAATTTGTCGTAGAGAGCCAAATGAATACTTCGCGTAAGGTTGGAATCTTTGCTTCATGAAAAGAAGGGCTTTTATGGCTACCAGCATCAAGAGACTGTAATTCCACTACTGTTTTTTCAGAAACTAGTCCAATTCCATTTGTCGTACGATCAACAGTTTCATCGTGAATCACAACAAGCTCACCATCTTTCGAAAGGTGAACATCAAGTTCGATGCCATGGGCACCAATACGTTCTGCTTCTTGAAAAGCAATCATTGTATTCTCTGGATGTGTTCCTTTAACTCCGCGATGGGCAAAAATAAGTGGTTTTTTCATCTGAAAATCTCCTTATGAGTTCATTTCTTCCATTATGAAACTGCGGTGAGAAAAATACAATCTATATGCCAAACATTTACAAAAGTATAACAGTTGCATAAAAGTTAACGTTAACGTAAAATGTAATAATGTGATGAGAGGAGGAGTAAACATGTATAAGATCGATGAGGTAACGAAGCAAGTTGGATTAACCAAACGTACACTTCGTTATTATGAGGAAATTGGTTTAATTCATCCGCCGGAGCGTAGCGAAGGGAATATTCGTCTTTATACAGATGAAGATATTGTACGTATTAAAAAGATTGTAGAAGCGAAAGAAGTATTAGGAATCACACTTCAAGAAATGCAGCATTTCTTATCATTAAAAGAACGCATGGAACAAAGACGAAATAGTGACAATCCACGTGACCGTGAAGTGATTCAAGAAATTAAGGATATGCTTGAGAACCAAGTGCAAACGCTGGATACAAAAATGAAACAAATGGAGCGCGTGAAAGCAGAATTAGAGAATAGTTTAGGGCGTGCACGTAAATTCTTGGAGGACACAAAAGGAGAGTAATGAATATGGAGAGCAAACAAAAATTGGGGAGATTGATTACAGTGCTGGCTACTTTCCTTGCCTTTTCAGGCATCGGAGTAGTTGATCCTATTTTGCCGATTATCGCTGAGAAGATAGGGGCAACGCATTGGCAAGTGGAGATGTTATTTACAGCTTATATTTTAACGATGGCAATTATGATGCTACCGGCTGGTTTATTCGCAGCACGGTTTGGTGATAAGAGAATGATGACAATTGGTTTATCAATTGTAACTGTATTTGCTTTTATATGTGGTATATCACAAACGATTGCCCAGTTATCTCTTTTCCGTGCTGGCTGGGGGCTAGGTAATGCGATGTTTTTTGCAACAGCGATGACATTATTAATTGCTCTTAGTAAAGAAGTACATGAAGCGGTTGGTTTATATGAAGCTGCGATTGGTTTAGGGATGGCCGGTGGACCATTATTAGGAGGACTACTAGGTGGACATTCTTGGCGTTACCCATTTTTTGCGACAAGTCTTTTAATTTTATTAGCATTTATTCTTGTTTTCTTTTTTGTAAAAGAGCCGGAGCGAAAAGTACAGAGAAAAGCAGCTGGAGTGGCGGAATTACTTAACCTTATTAAGTATAAACCGTTTATGCAAGGTGCAATTTCAGGTATGTTATATTATTACGGATTTTTCGTTGTATTAGCATATTCACCACTTATTATGCATTTATCGGCAATTCAGTTAGGTTTCGTATTTTGCGGTTGGGGACTTGCTTTAGCATATGGATCTGCCATATTGGCGCATAAATTAGAAGGGAAATATGAACCGAAAGCATTGTTACGATTTAGCTTACTTGTATTTGCAATTCTGCTAATCGCATTATTTTTTGTTAAAGTTATGTGGTTACAAATTGTTCTTATCGTCTTATCTGGATTAGCATCGGGACTAAATAACGCTTTATATACAAGCTATGTCATGGATATTTCACCTTATGAAAGATCTATTACGTCCGGTGTATACAATTTCGTTCGTTGGCTTGGCGGGGCAATTGCACCAATTTTATCAGGAATTATCGGCCATGCGATTTCACCGCAAAGTCCATTTTTAGTTGGGGGAATTGTTGTATTAGTTGGTTGTGTTATGATTTTGATTCCTGTTCGAGAAGGTTCTAAATTAGAATCAGAAACCCTTTCTTAAGAAAGGGTTTTCTTTGTTGTTAAATATAGTGTTTAAATAATATATGAATAAAAATACTTTTACCAAAATATATTTTCGGTATTTTTGTACTTTTAACTATACATTTTGTATGTTTTGTTTTATTTTTGTTAGGGGACATTAATGATGTCCCTATTATAAATTTGCAATGAAAGGCGTGATTGTACGATGGAACTATGGTTCACTGAAAAACAAACAAAACATTTTGGAATTACGGCGCGTATTAACCGCACATTACATACGGAGCAAACAGAATTTCAAAAGCTTGATATGGTTGAGACAGAAGAGTTCGGAAACATGCTTATTTTAGATGGCATGGTTATGACAACAGAGAAGGACGAGTTTGTGTATCACGAAATGGTGGCACACGTACCTTTATTTACACATCCAAACCCTGAGAACGTATTAGTTGTTGGCGGTGGTGATGGTGGTGTAATCCGTGAAGTATTAAAGCACCCAAGCGTAAAGAAAGCAACACTTGTTGAAATCGACGGTAAAGTAATCGAGTACTCTAAACAGTACTTACCATCAATTGCAGGTGCGTTAGATAACGAGCGTGTTGAAGTAAAAGTAGGAGACGGTTTCCTACACATCGCAGAAAGCGAAAATGAGTACGATGTAATTATGGTTGACTCTACAGAGCCAGTAGGACCAGCAGTAAACTTATTTACAAAAGGATTCTACGCTGGAATTTCAAAAGCGTTAAAAGCAGATGGGATTTTCGTTGCTCAAACGGATAACCCTTGGTTTACACCAGAATTAATTTCAACTGTGTTTAAAGACGTAAAAGAAATCTTCCCAATTACACGTTTATACACAGCGAATATCCCAACATACCCAAGTGGAATGTGGACATTTACAATTGGATCTAAAGAATATGACCCGTTAGAAGTAAGCGAAGAGCGTTTCCACGAAATCGAAACGAAATATTACACAAAAGAACTGCATAAAGCAGCATTCGTATTACCGAAGTTTGTTGGAGACTTAATTAAATAATAATTAAAAGCGGAAGCGGCTCGTTCAGAATGGGAGGGGGATGGAGCTTCAGACGTAGAGGCGTCTTTTACCCTCGTAGGAAGAAGCGAAGCCACCGAGCGTTCTAGCCGCTGTAGCTGGACAAAAGAAAAGCGGAAGCAGCTCATTCAAGGTGTGCGATAGAACGGACATGCTAGCTGCTGACGCTATTATAATAAAATAATCTTCTATCGCTAAAAGAAGATTGAGGTAAATCGAGAAAGAGGAGTGTAGCACTCCAAATTTGAGAAATAATGAAAGGTTGGGATACCTTAAGTTCCACATAAGGAGGAAAAGAATATGCGTTTTGATGAAGCTTATTCAGGTAAAGTATTTATTAAAAGTCATCCAAGTTTTGAAGATGCAGAGGCAGTAATTTATGGGATGCCAATGGATTGGACAGTAAGTTACCGTCCAGGCTCTCGTTTTGGTCCTGCACGTATTCGTGAAGTATCGATTGGACTAGAAGAGTACAGTCCATATTTAGATCGTGAACTAGAAGATGTAAAATATTTTGATGCTGGTGATATTCCGCTACCATTCGGAAATCCACAACGCAGTATAGACATGATTGAAGAATATGTAACAAAACTATTAGATGCCGGTAAGTTTCCACTAGGTCTTGGCGGTGAGCACCTAGTGTCTTGGCCAATTTTTAAGGCAATGGCAAAAAAATATCCGGATTTAGCAATCATTCATATGGATGCTCATACTGATTTGCGTGAGTCATATGAAGGGGAGCCTTTATCTCACTCTACACCCATCCGTAAAGTGTGCGATTTAATTGGTCCGGAAAACGTATATTCTTTCGGAATTCGTTCTGGAATGAAAGAAGAATTCGAATGGGCAAAAGAAGTGGGCATGAATCTATACAAATTTGACGTATTAGAACCGTTGAAAGAAGTATTACCAAAGCTTGCAGGACGCCCAGTTTATGTCACAATTGACATTGACGTGTTAGATCCAGCACATGCTCCTGGAACAGGAACACTAGAAGCTGGTGGTATCACATCTAAAGAATTATTAGATTCCATCGTAGCAATTGCAAATTCAAATATAAAAGTAGTTGGAGCAGACTTAGTAGAAGTAGCTCCAGTCTATGATCATAGTGATCAAACACCAATCGCAGCAAGCAAATTCGTGCGGGAAATGCTTCTTGGTTGGGTGAAGTAAAAGCGGAGGCAGTTTGCTCAGAATCGCAGGTCATTGGAGCACTCGACCGAGAAGCGCTTTTGGCTTCGACCGAGAGTGTGAAATGGCCAGAGATTCTAGCTGGCGCAGCTGGATGAAGTAAAAGCGGAAGCGGCTCGTTCAGAATGGGAGGGGATGGAGCTTCTGACGTAGAGGCATTTTTGCCTCGTAGGAAGAAGCGAAGCCACCGAGCATTCTAGCCGCTGTAGCTGGATAAAGTAAAAGCGGAAGCCGGCTCGCAGCATCCATATATCGACGCTTCTGCAAAATTCGACATCCGTTTACAAAACGTATAAGAAAAAAGGAGCTAGTCCCACCTGATGGAACTAGCTCCTTTTTCTTATGCAACTTTTTCTTCCGAAGCGATTCCGCGAATTTCATCAGCGGAACGAATTGGATACTTACGGAAAATAATTGTTCCGATATAACCAATAATTGTGGTCACGATTCCACATAATATAGCTGCAATGGCTACTTTCATTACATCGTTGAACCCAAAGAGAACAAGGAGTCCTGGAATTGGTGATGCTGTACCGGGGGCATTGTTCACAAGTTGGAATAAGGATGTAATAATACCAGCAAGTGCACCACCAACGAAGTTTGTCGTATAGATTGGAATGGGATTTGCTGCTACGACATCGGCCTGTGTTAATGGTTCAATTGCTACAGCAATTGTATCTTTCTTTGAACAGATCTTTAAACGTTTAAAGAAAATAAAATTCATTGGAGCAGAGGCTGCTACTGCAAGACTACCAATAGCCATTGGTAAACCTGTTAATCCAAGCATAGCAGTTAGCGCCATGGAGCTTAAAGGAGATGTAGAAATAACTGTTATGAGTCCGCCAAGCATAATTCCCATAATAATTGGGCTTTCTGTGGTTGCGATTGAAATAATAGAGCCGATTTTTCCAAGTGTAGCATTTACAACGGGGTCCATAAGCATAGCCATTCCGCGAGAAAGTGGTGCTGCAACGAATAAAATGGCAAGAAATTCCACACCAGCTGGCAATTTCTTTTCTAGAAATTTAACGACAAAGGCGCATACATATCCAGCAAAAAATCCTGGTAAAATACCAAATCCACTAGTGGCGATACCGATTAAAACAGCATATACAGGAGATACACCAATTGCGAGTGCTACTAAAATAGCAGCCGCGACACCGCTCATACTACCGGAAGCTTGTCCAACCGATTGTAAAAAGTTGTTATGAAACATTTCGCCGCCGATATATCGATGAAATGCTTCAATAAGAAAGCTTGCGATTGCAGCATTGGCCAGGGCCCCCATTGCTTTCATTCCGTAAGGAGCACGAAAGCTAAACAGTGTAAAAAGAAAAAGTACAACGAGTAGTAGTGCTAAACCTTGCAAGATAGCCATTTGAAAAATGTCCCCTTTTTAATTTTGTTTATAAAAATTTGTATTATTCAATAATAATACAAAAGTTGTTTAAACGGAAAATTTTTTTATTGGGAAAATACTGCGAGCGCTTTCCTTACAATAGTGTAAGGAAAGTGTAATACATTTCAATAGTATATAGTATGCCCTTATCTGTATAATACAGATATAAATATGTGACTGATAAGAATAAACAGGAGGCCATATATGAAATTGGTAATAAAAGTGTTAGTCGTCTTTGCCATTCTTTTAGGTGGTACGGCATATTATTTACAATCAAAAACAGAAGGTGTAGAGGCTTTTGTCGATAACTTCTTTTCAAATAAAGAAATACAAGATTATTACGCAGTTATAAATAAGGGTGAGAAAATAGACGATGAATATTTGTATACATTCAAAGGGTATACAGAGGATGGAAAGCAACAAACGATTAAAAAGATCATGAATCGTCAGCTACATTCAGGTGCTTTTATAAAAATTTATGCTAAGGGCATGCAAGGAAAAGGCTGGGCTGAAATTTCAAAAGAAGAAATTCCAGAAAAAGCCTTAAAACAATTACAGAAAGTGTAAAAGGAGCGAATTGTTCGCTCCTTTTTTTAATGTTTTAAAATTGTAATCGATGTGTTTGTTTGAGTAGAAACAATTTCTACACGTCCGCCAATTGGGAAAGTGAAGATTGGAGTTGTATGACCAAAGTTGGCATTTGCAATTACAGGAATGTGGGAAAGCTCTTGTTTTGAATAAATCATTTCTTGAATATCTTCTATGACAGCTTCAGAACCTTTTTGTAGTCTTCCAATTACAATGCCTTTTATATGTTCAAAATCTGGTTGTTGGATGAGAGAGTGTAAGTAACGATCAAAAGTCTTAACTGTAGCTTTTCCTGTAAGAGCATCTTCTTCTAAAAATAATATTTTATCTCGTAAGCTCGGCATATATGCTGTGCCTTGTAGTAAATTAAAGGTACTCATATTACCGCCAATAATTTCGCCAACTATTTCACCTTCATGTAAGGAAATATAACCTTCATTTTGGAAGAAAGTGCGATTTTCTTGGTCCATATACCAAGAGTCATCGCTCCACGTTTCAGCAGGTTGTATTTCTATTGGCTCTTCAGAAGTCATGCATTTTAAAAAGTAATCTATCGTATAATCGAGCCCTTTCTCCATTCCAAAAGAAGAAAAGTGAGGACCTGAATATGTAATAAGACCAGTCTTTGCATAAATTGCATTGCCTAGAGCTGTAATATCAGAATAACCACATAAAATTTTTGGATTGCTACGAATTAAGTCGTAATTTATATGGTTTAGTAGCCCATTGGAATTATATCCTCCAAGTGTTGTTAAGATTGCTTTTACATTGGAGTCTGCGAAAGCTTCATGGAGGTCTTGAACTCGAGAAGAAACGGAAGAAGAAGCAAAACGATCAATTTCTTCAGCGTTTTTTGAAAATGTAACACGAAATCCCATATCTGCTATTCGTTTCATAGCAAGCTCACGATTATAATCTGAGACAATACTTAAACTACAAGAAGGTGAAATGACTCGAATTTCATCACCTTGTTTTAACTTTGGTGGTATCATTTGGAGCACTCCTTTTAATGAAAGAAAATTTAGATTTAAAAGACATTTTATCATAGGAGATAGATCTTTATAAATTGTTTTTTTGAAACAGGGTTTTCCTGATTTTTCAGCAGACAGACATAGGTTTTTTTTGATATGATAGGAAAAGTGATTTATTATAAAGTTTATTTAATATCTATAACATATTGAAAGGTGTGCAAGACGTGGAGAAACAACTTGCAGGCTTGCCAGTACACGTTCATTTCGTAACAGAAATCCGTGAAGGGGCACGAAAGGAGACCGTTGCTTTTGAGGCAAATGGTCAATACTATGTAAAAGGTCAAGGTACATATGTAACGTTTCAAGAGCCGAACGAACAAGGCGAAGTAAAGACAATCATTAAAATTCAAGGTGAACAAGTTCTCATTATGCGTTCAGGTGCTGTTTCTATGCGTCAGACGCATGCGAAAGGTGAATGGACAACTGGTACGTATACGAGTGAACTTGGTACGTTTGCATTGCAAACGAAAACTGATAACGTTCTTTTTAAATGGTCGGACGAGAAGAAAAAAGGACAACTCTTTTTAACGTACGCATTGCTTCTAAGTGAACAAGAAGCGGGCCGATATACAATTACGATTAATTTGAAGGAGGCAAAATAATGAACTCTTTAGAACAAGTAAAAGAATTGATTAAAGAAGAAATTAAAGCTGCCGTATTAAAAGCAGAGTTAGCAACAGAAGAACAAATTCCAAACGTTGTATTAGAATCTCCAAAAGATAAAACGCATGGTGATTTTTCTACAAACATGGCGATGCAGCTTGCACGCGTAGCAAAAAAAGCTCCTCGTATGATTGCAGAGGAATTAATTGCAAACTTCGATAAAGCAAAAGCTTCTATTGAAAAGATTGAAATTGCTGGTCCTGGTTTTATTAACTTCTATATGGATAATAGCTATTTAACAGACTTAATTCCGGTAATTGTTACAGCTGGCACGAATTATGGTGAAACAAACACTGGTAAAGGTGAAAAAGTACAAGTTGAGTTCGTATCTGCAAACCCAACAGGTGACCTTCACTTAGGACATGCACGTGGTGCGGCAGTAGGTGACACATTATGCAACGTATTAGCAAAAGCAGGATACGATGTATCTCGTGAATACTACATTAATGACGCTGGTAACCAAATTCATAATTTAGCGCTTTCTGTCGAAGCTCGTTACATGCAAGCATTAGGGCTAGAAAAAGAAATGCCAGAAGATGGATACCATGGTGCGGATATCATCGGAATCGGACAACGCTTAGCTGAGGAGTTTGGCGATCGTTATGCAAAAGCTGATGAGAAAGAAAGCTATGAATTCTACCGTGAGTACGGTTTGAAATACGAATTAGCAAAACTTCAAAAAGACTTAGAAAGCTTCCGTGTTAAGTTTGACGTATGGTTCTCTGAAACATCACTATACAAAAATGGAAAAATTGATCAAGCTCTTGCGGTATTAAAAGAGCGCGATGAAATATTTGAAGAAGACGGAGCAACTTGGTTCCGTTCTATGACTTATGGTGATGATAAAAACCGCGTATTAATTAAAAATGATGGTTCTTACACATACTTAACGCCAGATATCGCGTATCACCGTGATAAATTAGAGCGTGGATTTGATAAATTAATCAACATTTGGGGCGCTGACCACCACGGTTACATTCCTCGTATGAAAGCAGCGATTCAAGCGCTTGGTTACGATAAAGAGACGTTAGAAGTAGAAATCATCCAAATGGTACAACTATACCAAAACGGTGAAAAAGTAAAAATGAGTAAGCGTACAGGTAAAGCTGTTACACTTCGTGAGCTAATGGAAGAAGTAGGCGTGGACGCAATGCGTTACTTCTTTGCAATGCGCAGCGGTGACTCTCACTTAGACTTTGATATGGATTTAGCGGTATCAAAATCTAACGAAAACCCTGTATACTATGCACAATATGCTCATGCACGTGTATGCAGTATCCTTCGTCAAGGTGAAGAACTTGGATTAACTGCAGGTGGAGATATCAATTACAAACTTGTTGCTTCTGAAAAAGAAGTAGACTTACTGAAAAAACTGGGTGAATTCCCAGCAGCAGTTGCAGAAGCAGCGCAAAAACGTCTGCCACACCGCATTACAAACTATGCGTTTGAATTAGCAGCAGCGCTTCATAGCTTCTACAATGCAGAAAAAGTATTAAACCCAGATAACTTAGAATTAAGTAAAGCTCGTTACGACTTAATGCGTGCAGTACGCATTACACTTCAAAATGCATTAGCATTAGTTGGTGTATCTGCACCTGAGAAAATGTAATAGGCAAAAGAAAAGATGCTTATTTTTGTTTAAAAGTGATATACAGGTTGATATAAAAACATCTGATCAGTCTATAGACTGATTAGATGGCAAAGAAAGCAGACCATCGAAAAGCCGTATGGGGGAGAACCTCACGTACGGCTTGATGAGGGGAAGCAGGGCAGAAAAAGAGATGGCAAAGCTATCTCTTTTTCTGTTTCAGTTTTCTACTCTAAATATATGTTATGGTGATGAAGTGAAAATAGAAAAACATCAATTAACTATTGATTTTTTAGAACAATTCTAGAATAATAGGTTGTCGGGGGTAAAATTATCAAAAAGCTATACATGTAGTATTAGTAGATGAAATGTTACCAGTAAATGGTGTGATTGTTGTAAATGGTGTTGTTACAACTATGCCGAATACTAAACTAACACTTCATCTAACCAAGTATCTACACAATTAGTAATTAATCTTGAAAACTTCCAACCTAGTCAAAAAACTAGGGATTTTATGTCTAAAATAGTACATATAGTCCAACTAAAGTTTTCATGATTTGATAAAAATAATGAAAGGATATAAATCTCTCGATTTTGATATTATCATCACTTATATATATAAATCTCTCGATATTAAAATGTAATGTCGCCCTAGAAAAGCTAACTCTTCTTAGCGAGTAAGTGAAATGTATGTATAAGTTCATTTTAATTCTTCGACATAGCCATAGATCCATTAGGCAAATTACTTTTTCTCGACACTCATTTATAGACTCCAAAAATGAAAAGGCTGAATTTCATATTTCTGCACGATTCACATGAAATTAGTTGCCCAGTACACTCTTTTTTATTTACCCCCAAATTCGTTCCACTGTATTCAGATTTGGAGAATATGACTTTTATCTTCATAGGCAAAATACTTCGTCTGGAGCATTTTTAATCATATAGCGTTTATATTGGAACATTTCTTGTCTGATTGTTTCGGTGTGTAGTTCAGTTGTGCAACGAAACATAAAACGTTTTAACATATGGCTAATTTCACTTCGACTCATGATGACAGAAAACGAAGACATATCTTCAATGACATCCTTTAGAATACGAGTATCCTAGCACGTTTCAAAGCCATAACTCTCTTCGGCCGGGGTGCTAAATTCGATTATACGCTGTACTTCTTGTTATTCTTTATGAGGATAATTATGGGGGTTGACCAAATGCATATTTGCTGTGAAGTAGCTCGTCTATACTTCCTCACACTAAAATTTTTTGCGTATAGAGCAATCGTTTGCGCTAGATATGAAGAAATTTAGGAAACTCTACGGCATAATAAGACGAATGACTGTCATGAGTTTTATCGTGAATGCTTGTTGAATTGTCTTCTCCTGACTCTGAAGTTGTTCTATGGCCCATTCATGTGTATTTGTAATTGGAATTCCTTTATCAAAGTTTGTCCTTTCCCTTATCTATTTTTGGTAAACAATATAGACCAGAAATAACACAGTTTAGACATGTGGGAGAAATTAGATGAATCTATATAAAAAGCAAATTTCAAGTTTCTAAACAATAGAAGAGTTGAAAAAATAGAAAAAGATGATAATAGCTATCAAACATATTTAAATAAAATAGCTTAATGACATTGAATAATAGAATCTTTGTCATAGTATGTTTGTACCAGAATCTAGCAACATTTAATTTTATAGGGAGGATAACATAAAGCATGTATTTAAAAAGAATAACTTCGATTTTTTCGATTATAATGATTTTTATGTTTACTATAGGTCAGAGTTTTTTAGGTATAGTAGCAAATGCACAAGAGTTAAATACAGCAGGGTTTGTGGATAGTTTTCAGATTGGTAAAACAAATCTACAGACCACAGAACGGACTAAAGTAACTGTAAACTTCAGTGAAAAAAATGGACTTAGGCTAAAGCCTGGAGATACACTAACATTAACGCTGCCTCCAGAATTAAAAGGATTAGATAGAGAGTTTCTATTAGATGACTATGGTACTTGTAAAGTCACTGCAGGTACTGTGGTATGTACATTTAATGATAGAGTGAGTACACATCAAAATATTAAAGGGTATTTAAACTTTTACGTGGAAGCCGCTAATGTAGGAACGGATCAAAAGAAAGAGATTGAAACCAATTTCGGTACAAATGTAGATAAGCAATCTGTAACAATTACCGGCCCAAGCGGTGGTGGTGGTACAGATCCTGGAAAGCCACCGTTTTTTTATAAAACTGGTGATATGAACTCAGGTAAGGACAATGAAGTACGTTGGTTCTTGAATATAAACTTAAATAAAGAAGAGTTAAGTCGCGATATTGTTGTGACTGATAATTTACAGAAAGGTCAAACACTTAATAAGGATAGTTTCTATATAATTATTGATGATTATATAGGTCGTCGATCTTTAACGCTACAAGAGTTTGAAAAGCAACGTTACGGAACGATTACCTTTACTGGTGACAAATCATTTAAAGTTGTGCTTTATAAGGATAAAGCACGTCTTGCCTCCTTTTCGATTGGTTATACATCTACTATAACGGAAGCCGGAAAGAAGCAAGAGTTTTTTAAGAATGATTATACGATTGATTACCAAGTTCTGCACAAAGACCCAGTTACTGAATCGGGTAGTTACCCAGTCGAAAATATGACAGCTGGCGGTGGTGCTGAAGGTGACTTGCCTTCAAAAGGAACGCTAAAAATTGTTAAGTATCTTGAAGGGAATGAAGATAAATTCATACCGAATGTTTCATTTAAGTTGTATAAAGAGTCGGGTGAACAAGTTGGAGATGTATATACAACAGATGGGCAAGGTATAATCGAAATTCCTAATTTACAACCAGGTAAATATTATGTGCAAGAGGTTTCAGCTCCAGACTATGTTGATTTCGATCCTCAAGCAAAAGTAAGTTTCGAAGTTAAATCAGGTGTTGTAAATGGAGTTAAGTTGCCAATTCCAAATAAAGTGAAAACTACATCCATTGCAGGAACAAAAACATGGAAAGGCGATAATACGAAAGATCGTCCGAAAACAATTAAAGTCGACTTACTACAAAATGATAAAGTGATCGTAACGCAAGAAGTAACAGAAGCAAGCGGTTGGAAATATGAATTCAAAGATTTAGCGGCATATGATGCCGAAGGTAAGGCGTATAAGTATGAAGTAAAAGAACAACCGGTAGATGGATATCAAACAGAAGTAAATGGTTATGATATTACGAATACAAAAGTGGTACAAACAACAAAGGTAGAAGGAACGAAAACATGGAAAGACGATAACGCACCAGATCGTCCGAAGACGATCAAAGTAGAATTACTACAAAACGACCAAGTAATCGCAACACAAGAAGTAACAGCGGAAAAAGGTTGGAAGTATGAATTCAAAGATCTGGCGGTATACGATGCCGAAGGAAAAGCATATAAGTATGAAGTAAAAGAACAACCGGTAGATGGATATCAATCAGAAGTCAAAGGGTATGACATTACAAATACAAAAGTAAGCCAAACAAAAGTAGAAGGAACGAAGACGTGGAAGGACGGAAATGGTGAAGGACGTCCAGAAACAATCAAAGTAGACCTACTACAAAATGGTAAAGTGATTGCGACGCAAGAAGTGAGCGCAGCAAGCGGTTGGAAGTATGCATTTACAGACTTAGCAGCATACGATGCTGAAGGAAAAGCATATAAGTATGAAGTGAAAGAACAAAAAGTAGACGGATATAAAACAGAAGTAAAAGGTTATGACATCACGAATACAAA
This sequence comes from Bacillus sp. FSL K6-6038, assembly GCF_038050455.1. Taxonomy (NCBI): domain Bacteria; kingdom Bacillati; phylum Bacillota; class Bacilli; order Caryophanales; family Bacillaceae; genus Bacillus; species Bacillus sp. FSL K6-6038. The sequence continues at coordinate 5,176,421 of NZ_JBBOUH010000001.1, read as the reverse complement.
AGTAAGCCAAACAAAAGTAGAAGGAACGAAGACGTGGAAGGACGGAAATGGTGAAGGACGTCCAGAAACAATCAAAGTAGACCTACTACAAAATGGTAAAGTGATTGCGACGCAAGAAGTGAGCGCAGCAAGCGATTGGAAATATGCATTTACAGACTTAGCGGCATACGATGCTGAAGGAAAAGCATATAAGTATGAAGTGAAAGAACAAAAAGTAGACGGATATAAAACAGAAGTAAAAGGTTATGACATCACGAATACAAAAGTAAGCCAAACAAAAGTAGAAGGAACGAAGACATGGAAAGACGACAATGCGAAAGATCGTCCGGCAATGATCAAAGTAGACCTACTACAAAATGGTAAAGTGATTGCGACGCAAGAAGTAAGCGAAGCAACAGGTTGGAAATATGCATTTACAGACCTAGCGGCATACGATGCCGAAGGTAAGGCATACAAGTATGAAGTGAAAGAACAACCGGTAGATGGATATCAATCCGAAGTAAAAGGTTATGACATCACGAATACAAAAGTAAGCCAAACAAAAGTAGAAGGAACGAAGACATGGAAAGACGATAATGCGAAAGATCGTCCGGCAATGATCAAAGTAGACCTACTACAAAATGGCAAAGTGCTTGCGACACAAGAAGTAAGTGAAGCGAGCGGTTGGAAGTATGAATTCAAAGATTTAGCGGCATATGATGCCGAAGGTAAGGCATATAAGTATGAAGTGAAAGAACAACCGGTAAATGGATATCAATCCGAAGTAAAAGGTTATGACATCACGAATACAAAAGTAAGCCAAACAAAAGTAGAAGGAACGAAGACATGGAAAGACGATAATGCGAAAGATCGTCCGGCAATGATCAAAGTAGACCTACTACAAAATGGTAAAGTGATTGCAACGCAAGAAGTAAGCGAAGCAAGCGGTTGGAAATATGCATTTACAGATTTAGCGGCATACGATGCCGAAGGTAAGGCATACAAGTATGAAGTGAAAGAACAATCGGTAGATGGATATCAATCCGAAGTAAAAGGTTATGACATCACGAATACAAAAGTAAGCCAAACAAAAGTAGAAGGAACGAAGACATGGAAAGACGATAATGCGAAAGATCGTCCGGCAATGATCAAAGTAGACCTACTACAAAATGGTAAAGTGATTGCAACGCAAGAAGTAAGCGAAGCAAGCGGTTGGAAATATGCATTTACAGATTTAGCGGCATACGATGCCGAAGGTAAGGCATACAAGTATGAAGTGAAAGAACAATCGGTAGATGGATATCAATCCGAAGTAAAAGGTTATGACATCATGAATACAAAAGTAAGCCAAACAAAAGTAGAAGGAACGAAGACATGGAAAGACGACAATGCGAAAGATCGTCCGGCAATGATCAAAGTAGACTTACTACAAAATGGCAAAGTGCTTGCGACACAAGAAGTAAGTGAAGCAAGCGGTTGGAAGTATGAATTCAAAGATTTAGCGGCATATGATGCCGAAGGTAAGGCATATAAGTATGAAGTGAAAGAACAACCGGTAAATGGATATCAATCCGAAGTAAAAGGTTATGACATCACGAATACAAAAATCAAAGACGAAACAGGTGTAGATCCAAAAGATCCAAAAGATCCAAACACAAATAACGATTCAAAAGTTCCACCTACTGAAGAAAATGATAAGCCGACATCAATGCTTCCTAATACAGGAGGAACATCAGCGGAAATGATTTCAATCGTTGTAGGTATGATATTATTCGTTTTAGGTGGAATTCTATTCACTCGACAACGAATAAAATAATAAAAAAGCTTTAGATTATTGATTACACTGTAATCTGAGTAGCAGACAAATTAAAAAATTACTATTGATATTACTCCCTTTAGGTAGATATTCAAAAAAACTTCACGATAAAGTGAAGGGAAGAATGCAACCTGAAGGGGGTTTTTCTATGGCGAAATTAGAAATAGTATTTTGTAAAGTTTTGTTCTTGAATGGTTGCAGCAGTAGCTCCTGTCCAGCAAAAGTTAATACACCTACAAGAATCGTTTTTTTATAATAGAAATGCCTTCTTATCAAGTATAATCATTATTGTTATATTTAGTTATTGTTATATTAAGTATTATACATGATAATATCTTGAAATAAATATGCTTTTATGCATATTTATTTATTTTTTTAACAAAAAAAGCCATCACTTTGGAGTGAGTGGATTTGGTGATAATTAAGCAGCTTTCTGCCCTGTTTGTACCGCCGGTTTTTGCAGAACATCATAAACACCAGTGCCAATGACATCTAAAGCCATTTTCATACGTTCAGGTGAGATGTTTTCTAGAACGTTATCTTGCGGCGTATGGTATACCTTTTCAATATGATAGATGAGTGGATCCCAACTATCTACTCCCATCCAGATGAATAGAGCGGCAGGGATGCCAGCATAAGCGAATGGCACATGGTCACTAGAACCAAACTTTCCTTGCAGAACAAGATCATTATTTAATTGTTTACTAGCATTTAGTGCAGCATCAGTTACAAGATTCGTAGATCCATCTGAAGTCATTGCATATAAATTTTTTGCTTTATCATAGTTTGTAGCAACCATATCAGCATTAAAAACGCCTAGAATACGATCGCGTTCTTTTTGAGATAAGTTGTCAAGGTAGTGCTCTGAACCAAGCAACCCCATTTCCTCTGAACCGAAAGCAATAAATCGGATTTCTTTGTCAGTTTCTACATTTTGAAATGCGCGAGCTAGTTCTAATACTAACCCTGTTCCAGAAGCATTATCATTTGCTCCTGGTGCTCCGGCAACGCTGTCATAATGTGAACTTACAATAACAGCTTTTTCATTTCCAGTGCTCTTTTTCGGTTTCTTTTTCGCGATAACATTTAGAGATTGTAAGTTTGATTCATGTCGTGCTTTTAAAGAAAGGATTGTACTTCCCTTTTTTGCTAATTCTTCTTTGAAGGCATTACCTTGTGCATAAGCAAGACCAAATACAGGGATGGACTGTTTTTTCGTTAATCTTGGATTGAAAGTTTGGCCATAGTTGCCGCGGCCGCCAATTAGGCTATATAAGAGAACGCCTTTTGCACCTTTTGCAACGGCATTTTCTACTTGTTTGTTGTAGTCTGCTACTGTTGCACCTCTTTCAAATAAGACAATTTTTCCGTTTACTTCATTTGGAATTTCCTCTAATTTTGTCCCATTCGGCACAAAAATAAGAGGAGCGGTGACAGCCTCAGTAGAAATTAAAGCATTTGGGGCGGCGCCTGCTTGCCAATTTTTTGAACGTGATAAAGGAGAATCAATAAATCCTACATATTGATCGGGTACAGCAAATGGCTGATATTCTACTTCATATCCCATTGACTGTAATTGCATCCCAACATAGCGAGAAGCCCATTTTTCTGATTGTGTTCCACCAGGGCGCGGGCCAATTGTTTCTGATAAAAAACGGACGTGTTCGATTGCACGGTTAGCATTAACTTGTCCTGTAATAGGTGGAGTTTTGATCGTTTCTGACGGGGAGTCAGCTTTTGCTTGTCCAATTGGAGCTAAGCTGACAGCGAATGTTGCAGCAAGCAAAGAGCTTACTATTTTTTGTTTCAATGTTCTCTTCATATATTCCTCTCCTATTCTTCTATTCTATCTGACTGACAAAAGAAGACGGATAACGACTCTATTCTATCTCCTGTTTTTTGTATTTTCAATTAATTCAAGTTGAGAAATAAAAGTAGAATCATTTCATATGCATATATGCATATTTTTAGAGAGGATGTATGTGCTATTATTTTAGACAAAGGTTCGCTTTCTTGTTTTAAAAGCCCCTAAATTGCATGTCTAGTGTACCCAAGCTTTAGAATATGTAGAGAAAAAGAAATCCATGGTGAGATTTCTTTTTCTCATGCTTGAACCTTTTGAACATGATAATTGTCATGTTTCCACATTTCATGATAATTATCATTAGATGTAAGGCATCCATATGAAAAGAAGAGAAATCAGTGTGATTTCTCTTTTTTTTGTATAGAAAAAGGAATGCCACTTGCATTCCTTTTATCCCTTACAGTTCAGTTAAAATAATCGGCTCACCGCGTGTTACGACGACTGTATGTTCACATTGTGCAACAAGGCTTTTATCTGGTGTTACAAATGTCCAACCGTCATCGCCGCGTTCAATAATATGGTCTGCTTTCATAGAAATGAAAGGCTCTACAGCGATAACAAGACCATCTTTAAGAAGTGCATTATCCATTGGATCGTAGTAGCTTAGAATGTGATTTGGTGCTTCGTGTAAGCTAAGACCGATGCCATGCCCTGTTAAGTTTTGGATAACGGCATAGCCATTTTTATGAGCAAAGTTAGAAACAGCACGACCGATTTGGTTTTGTTTCGAACCAGCTTTTACTTTTTTCATTGCTGCCCAAAATGCATCTACTGCTGCTTGGCAAAGTTTTTCTTTTTCTTCATCTTGCCCAAGAACAAAAGAGATACCTGTATCTGCATAATAACCGTCAAGTGCCGCAGATACATCAACATTTACTAAGTCGCCTTCTTTTAATACTTGATCTTTTGGAATACCGTGTGCAACTTCTTCATTTACACTAATACAAGTTACACCTGGGAAATCATATTCTTTTTCAGGTGCAGAAATAGCACCGTGCTCATCTAATACTTTTTTACCGATCAAATCAAGCTCTTTCGTTGTCATACCTGGCTTTGCTTGTTTTTTCATCTCTTCGCGTGCAAGCGCAACAACGCGGCCGATTTTTCGTAAACCTTCTAAATCCTTCTCATTACGGATGATCATAAAAAAAACCACTGTCCTTCCTCGAATATATATCTTACACGATTGTATCATGTTTATTTTTGTCCTGCTACTGGCGTACGGTTAGTATACTTTTTAAGGCGCCTTGACGGGTTTCATAGGAACTTCATGACAATTGTCATATTCATATCATGACGTATTTTACTGTTTTCCAGCTCTTCCAATTTATACAATGTAAATATAAGGAACAGTGGAGGTGGCAAGATGGGAAAGATTATTGAAGTAAATGGTGTTTCAAAAACATTTAAACATAAAAAGGCTGTAAATAACGTTTCATTTCATGTGGAGAAGGGGCAGATTGTTGCACTTCTTGGGCCAAACGGTGCAGGGAAAACAACAACAATCTCAATGATGCTTGGATTAAAGGATCCATCAGAAGGAAGTGTTTCTATATTCGGAAAGAGTCCCAAGCAGCGAGCAGTTCGTAATCGCCTCGGTGCAATGCTACAAGAGGTGAGTGTTATCGATAGTATATCAGTGGAGGAAGCAATTGATCTATTTCGCAGCTATTATACGAATCCAGTTGCAAAAGAAACATTACTTCAGTTATCAAATTTAGAATCGGAAAAAAGGCAGCGTTGTGAAAAATTATCAGGTGGTCAAAAAAGAAGATTAAACTTTGCACTCGCACTTGCTGGAAACCCAGATTTATTATTTTTAGATGAACCGACTGTAGGAATGGACATTACATCTAGAAAGGCTTTCTGGGAAACGATTCGAAAGCTAGCGAGTGAAGGGAAAACGATTATTTTGACAACGCATTATTTAGAAGAAGCAGATGTGTTAGCAGATCGAATTTTACTATTTGCAAACGGAGAAATCATTGCTGATGGAACTCCGGAGGAAATGAAAGCAACGATTTCTCGAAAAACCATTTCATTTTACACAAAAGAAAAAATTCCAACAGACTTGCTGAAGGGGTTACCGCATGTTACAGCAGTACAGTTTCATGAACCGCGTGTTATTCTCACAACAGATGATACGGATGCTACGTTGCAAGCAATTTATAAAGAGAATTTACCTGTTACAGATATCTCAGTTGAACGAGGAAGTCTTGATGAAGCGTTTGAACAGTTTGTCGCAAATCAGAAGGAGGGAATTGTATGAAAGCCTTATGGATGCAATGTAAAATAGAAATCTTACGTACGTTTCGCAATAAATTATTTATCTTTTTCTCATTATTAATGCCAGTTCTGTTTTATTACATTTTTACAAATGTCATTCAAGTACCGCAGAACGGAGATGCTTGGAAAGCGCACTATTTAATTTCGATGGCTACTTTCAGTATTGTAGGAACGGCACTTTTTAGTTTTGGTGTGAGACTTTCTCAAGAAAAAGGGCAGGGATGGACACATCTTTTAAAAATTACACCACTTCCAGAGGGAGCATATTTAACAGCTAAAATTATTTCTCAAACAGTGGTAAATGCTTTTTCAATACTTGTGATCTTTATTGCAGGCATACTAATCAATAACGTGGAATTAACGATCGGGCAATGGATTGGTGCTGGATTATGGCTATTAATAGGTGTGACGCCGTTTTTAGCACTTGGAACGATTGTAGGTTCAATTAAGAAAGCAGATGCAGCTTCTGGTCTCGCAAACATTTTAAATATGAGTTTAGCAGTACTAGGCGGTTTATGGATGCCGATTGAAGTGTTTCCGAAAGTGCTAAGAACAATTGGAGAGTGGACACCAACATATCACTTCGGAAGCGGGGCATGGGATATTGTAGCGGGGAAATCTATAGGCTGGGAGAATATCGCGATTTTAGGAGGTTATTTCCTTATATTTGTTGTAATATCAATATATATAAGAAAAAGACAGGAAGCGGTATAAATGATGGAGAAGAAGTTTGAGATTTTTCCGAAACATATGGGATTCTTCCCGTATATATGGCTTGTATATTTAGCGTTTCCAATCTACACATTACTACAAGAAACTGGTTGGAAACTATTGTTAGGAAGCGGTATGCTAGTAATCTTTGTTTTGGCATACCGACAACTTTATTTTGTGCAAAAGACATTTATGATATGGGCATGTATACAAATGATCATCGCATTTGTGTTAGGTTTTTTTTATAATCCATATCTTATTTATTTAGGCTTTTTTACTGCAAATGCAATAGCATTTGCACCTACAAAGAAATCATTCCGAATACTATTTTCTTTATTAGTACTAACCGTTATCACATTCATATTTGTATACAGAAATGATTTTTCGTTGACATCTTTTTTAGGTGCTGTACCAATGTTTATTATGATGCTTCTGATGCCTTTTGCTATGCGTAGTTTTAATCAAAAAAAGGTGTTAAGGAACCAGTTAAGTGAAGCAAACGAACAAATTAAAGATCTAGTAAAACGTGAAGAACGTCAGCGAATCGCCAGAGACCTTCACGATACTTTAGGACATACGTTATCCCTCATTACTTTAAAAAGCCAGCTTGTTGAGAAGCTGATTGTAAAAAATCCAGAGCGTGCAAGTATAGAAGCGAAGGAAATTACGCAAACATCGCGCACAGCTTTAAAGCAGCTGCGTGAATTAATTTCTGATATGCGGATGATTACTATTGAGGAAGAGCTTGAGCAAATAAAGGCGATTCTGCAAGCTGCTAATATTTCACTAGAGGTAAAGCAGAAAGCGAGTTCTGGTGCATTATCGCCACTTGAGCAAAATATTTTAGGGATGTGTTTACGAGAAGCAGTAACGAATGTTGTAAAGCATAGTAAGGCGACGGAATGTACGGTTTCTTTATTTGAAACGCAAGGAGAACTGGTTTTGCAGGTGAAAGATAATGGAGTGGGATTACAAGCACAAAGTCATGATGGGAATGGCATTTTAGGTATGAAAGAACGGCTTGCACTTATTGATGGAGCACTTGAACTAGATGAAACGCATCCTGGGACGATGTTAACGGTGAAGGTTCCAATTGTAATTAGAACAGGAAAAGATGAGGTGAGAGCATGATTAGAATCATCATTGCTGAGGATCAACGAATGCTTAGGGGAGCGCTCGGAGCTCTGCTTGATTTAGAAGACGACATTGAAGTGGTAGGGCAGGCGGAGAATGGTGAAGAAGCTTTAAAATTAATTGAAAAGTTGCAGCCAGATATAAGTATTATGGATATTGAAATGCCGATTCAAAGTGGTTTAGATGTTGCAGAGGAATTGCAAAAGAAAAAATCATTATGTAAGGTAATGATTTTAACGACATTTGCACGTCCAGGATATTTTGAAAGAGCAATGAAAGCGGGTGTTCACGGGTATTTATTAAAAGATAGCCCAAGTGAAGATTTAGCAGCCGCAATCCGTAATGTAATGCAAGGGAAACGAGAGATTTCCCCTGAATTAATGTTTGGGTTATGGCAAGAACAAAATCCATTATCAGATCGTGAGAAAGAAGTACTTCTATTAGCGAAAGAAGGAAAAACAGCAAATGAAATTGCCAAGACACTGTATCTTTCATCTGGTACTGTACGGAATTATATTTCAGATGTGTTAACAAAATTAAATGCGAAAAACCGAATTGAAGCAATTGCGATTGCGGAAGAAAAGGGCTGGATATAAAAAAAGATGTTTACCGGTTATAGTGGTAAACATCTTTTTCTATTATTCTCCGTATTATTTACTGTTGCTAAGAAGGAGTATCTGTGTTGGAATATTGCATAATACAGATTTTACTTCATTTTTCGACAAAAAGTTTGGTATAGTAAGATTAGGTTGCTGTTCTAGATTTTGGACAACTTTACCACTAATTGTCTTAATTACCCCATGTTTATCTACTTGAGCAATGATGTCTTGACCATATATTTTGTTATTTTCATATGTTTGGGAAAGACGTACTTCGGCTTGATTTTCTTTTGCCTTTTTGTTTGTAGGTTGAAAATCAACATTTTTTCAGTGGTAACTTGTTTTTGTTACGCGTTAACCTCTTGTACTTCAACTTTTAAGTATTTTTAGCGATATTTCCCACTGTGACGTTTTGTGGTTCAGTTTATGTACTAATTATGAAACTAGGTTGAGCAACTTCAACGTTCGCTTCACTTTTATCAATTTCTGGGGCACGAGAATTGCTTCCATTGATAAAGGATAGAGTAGACCAAAAACAAGGAATACACTAGCAACTTTTCTATCATTCATCTCTAACACTACGAGTATTGTATTTGTATAAGATGATTTACAAGAAAAGTTTGCTAAATGATACATATTATGCAATGTTTCATGTCAAAAATTGTCGAAAACCAGTATTGTAGTGGTATGACAACTTCGGAAGTTAGATTTCTGTAATGGGATGGTGAACAATTATGCACGCAGCAAAGCTGGGAGCGGAAATAAAGAAAATTAGAATGTTAAGAGGTTTAACACAAAAACAGTTATCTGATAATATATGTCATCAATCAGAAGTGAGCAGAATTGAAGCAGGTTCAGTATATCCAAGTATGGATATACTCCAAGGAATTGCAGCAAAGCTAAGAGTTCCCATCATTCATTTTTATGAAGTGCTCATTTATTCTGATATTGAAAGAAAGAAACAGTTTAAGGATCAGATTCAATTATTGTCTAAGAAGAAGCGGTATGATGAAATTCATAAAATTGTGTCAGAGGAACTTAAAAAAGAAGAATGTCACCCAGAATTTAAGCAGTTTCTTCTATGGTATTATCATTTATCCTCTTATGTTTTAAAGAAAGTTAATTTTAAATACTGCATTTTAGAGCTGAAAAATATAATGCATCAGCAATATGGTGGAGTGGATGTGTTTCAAAACTTATATATTGAAAATTCGATTGCTAGTATTTATGCAGAAAATAATCATTTAGAAAAAGCTATTACATTATTTCAAGATATTTTAAATCAGCTGGAGTCATTACAGAGCGATCAGGATTTCGTTGTTAAGGTTCGATATAATTATGCAAAAGCTTTATACTTAAATGATGAATATGAGAAAGCGCTTCAGCAAGTAGAAAAAGCAATTGAAACATCGCGCTTTATAGGGAGTATGAACCTCCTTGGACAACTGTACTATCAAAAGGGAGAGTGCTTAGAGAAATTAACCTATCCGCCAAGTGAAATTACATTTGTTTATGAAAAAGCTTTATTATTTTTTGATCTACTAGATTTACATTCTTATAAAGAAACATTGTTAGCGGAAAAGGAATTGTCTGGCTATGGCGAACAGACAACATTTTCCCGCTAAGTAAAGCTTTATTTTTAAATAACGAAATTATACGAGGATATGCATAATTGCATTTTTTTAGAAATTATTTCATGATATATTTAGAGAAAATAGAACATAGGGTGATGAGTGATGAAAAAGTTTCTTGCATGCGGTTTAATGGTAATGGCGATGCTAGCTGGCATTACATTCGGAGTAAGTCAAGATCACGCATTAACAAATCAACAAGAACAAGTACAATTAGCTTCAGATTTACCATTTGAACATTAAGATAAAAATAAAGAACCCGTATACGGGTTCTTTATTTTTGTTAGGGATAAAAGTGTTAGATAATTCAAAGCTCTTGAATGTAGTCAAAGGTTTAGGTATGTAAGAATGATTATTATTCCTTGCTCTTAACACCTTCGGCAATCACACCAAAGAGAAGAGAATCGTGAAACAGCGTTACAATTACCATTGTAACGCTGCACCGCTTATTCGTCTCACTCCTCTTATAGAAGCGAGTTCATCTATTAATTGAAAAAGTGCTAAATCTTTTTGTTTACTTTCAATCATGATATCGAAATCTTGATTCACTGCCTTGGCAACGTGTAAAAAAGGTTTTATAAATGCAGCATCAATATAGTCAGCGTGAGCTCTAAATTCCTTTTCTGACCTTGGTGAAGAAATATGGACTTTAGGAACTGTATGTGTATGATTCCACGTTTCGAAAATAGCTGGTAGTAGTTCCTCTAACGGTTCATCACAAAGATTTGCCATGTGATGATGATAATCAAATACAAAAGGGATTCTTTCTTGCTTACAAACAGCTAATGTTTCAGAAGCTGTATATGTTTTATCATCATTTTCAAGTGTCATTTGCTGCTTGATATGGAAAGAGAGCTTTTTTAAGTTTTCATGAAAGCGTAGTAAAGCTTTCTCTTTGTTGCCGTATGCACCTCCAATATGGATATTAATGTAGGAAGAGTCTGCTAATCCCATTGCATCTAATACGTTATAGTGATATGTCATATCTAAAACCGCATTATCTGTAATATGAGGTTTTTCACTTGTAAATAATGTGAACTGATTTGGATGAAAGCTGACTCGTAAGTTATGCTCTCGAATTAATTTCCCCATCTTACGCCAAAAGGGTGTAAATATATCGATATAATCAAAATCAACTTCAGGATGGGTTGCGAGTGGGACGATAGAAGATGATAATCGGTATAATGGAATTTCATGTGCGATATTGTAATGCAGGATACGTAATGTATGCATAAGGTTTTGCATTGTAATATTATATAATTTTTCTTCTCGTTCCTGTTTACCAAGCTTTTTCCACGTTGTAAATGTCATTGTTTTAGCAGGGGAGCAGTCCCACAAAGCGACTGCATGTGAGACATACCCAAAGCGCATAATCATCTGTCCTACCCCCGTTATTTATTATTTAATTATAAAAGTTTCATTTCATAAGAAAAACGCTAGTAACGTCCCAATCCATTCTTTTCCTTTATCGACAAGGGAGAGAGAGGAAACATCTTTCCAAGTAAGCAATGTAGACCCCTCAATATCTTTGCTAATTTGCACCTTAATTTCTTGTATAAAAGCTGAGTCATACAGGAGACAATTTATTTCATGATTGATGTATATACTTCTCATATCAAAATTAGCTGTTCCGATATCACAAATATGATTATCTACCATAATAATTTTCGCGTGAAAAAATCCTTGTTGAAATTCATAAATATTACACCCTGCCCTCATCAATTTCCGGCAGTATGGTAATTTAGCTTCGCGAACGAGTGGGTGATCTGCTTTTTTAGGAACGAGAATCGTAATGCGAACACCTCGTTTTTTTGCTTGTAATAATGCATTCATTACTATTTTTCCCGGAATGAAATAGGGTGTCCCGATATATAATTCCTCTTTTGCACTTTCAATAAGTGATACAAATGTTTCCTGTAAATAGGCACCGTCTGTTGGGATAAAGCGGTGTAGCATAGGACCTGGCATCTGTTTAGGAAAAAATGATGCTTCTTCTAATAAATCTTCATTTGTATCATCGCGCCAATCGTGCAAAAATTGTTTTTGTAAATCTTGTACGCCTTCGCCAGTCAGGCGTAAATGATAATCACGCCAAAGGCCCAATTCAGGATCATGCCCTAAATATTCTTCTCCAATGTTGAAACCTCCAATATAACCAATTTTCCCATCGATAATCGTAATTTTTCTATGATTTCTTTGGTTTGCAGAAAAAAAGAGAAAAGGGATCTTGATTTTATGACAATATGAAAAAGATACACCATGTTGCCTGAGTGAGCGAATGGCTTCATCTGATAAATGATGGCTTCCTATACGATCGAGAAGGAGACGTACTTCTATACCTTGTTTGGCTTTTTCAGTGAGAAGCTGTAAAAAGGTTTGACTAATTTCATCATTTTTGACAATGAAAAATAAAATATGTATATGATGCTTTGCCCCCTTTATATCCAGAAATAAATCATTGTATAAATTTGTTCCCCATGTATACAATTTAAAATTGCTACGTCGTAAGGGAAAAGGGCGGGACTTTATTTTTTTAAAATGATGTTTTCTTCCAAGTAAAAAGTCGACTGAGACCCATATGACTAAGCATATTAGTAAGAGAGATAAAAAGACCATTATCAAATTACCTCCTGAGAATTCATTCTTATAGTTTCACCTAAATAAACAGCTTTATGAAAAAATGTTGTGTTGTATAACAAAAAACTGTTGACTGAATGCTCACTCATTATATAATGGGAATAGGGGATATAATTCAGAAAATTATTTATTTTCGAAGATTCTAAAAGAAAGAGGGCTTACAAAGAGAGGGGTATCATAAAAATGAATAGTTTACTGATCATTAATTGGCTGGCTGCCATTGCTGTTATTGCTTATGCTGGATATTTGTTTGTATATTTGATACGAACAAGGATGGCCTACATACAATTAGGAAAAAAAGTAGAATTTGATCGCCGCTTTAAAGAGAGGTGGGATATTCTTAAGGTTAACGTTTTCGGTCAAAAAAAATTGCTGAAAGATAAAAAAAGCGGTATCATGCACGTTATGTTTTTTTACGGATTTATTCTTGTCCAATTTGGAGCAATTGACTTCGTTTGGAAAGGATTAGCACCAGGATCACATCTTCCACTTGGACCACTATACCCTGCATTTACATTCTTCCAGGAAATTATCACACTTATGATTTTAATCGCAGTTTTTTGGGCTTTTCATAGAAGATACGTTGAAAAACTTGTTCGTTTAAAACGTAATTTTAAATCAGGCCTTGTTCTTATTTTTATCGGAGGCTTAATGCTTTCTGTACTACTTGGTAACGGAATGGGCATTATATGGCACGGCGAAGAGCTTTCGTGGAGCGAACCAATCGCTTCTGGAATCGCTTACGTTTTCTCAGGAATAAATGAAACCGCAGCCATTTCTGTGTTCTATTTCTCTTGGTGGGTGCATCTACTTATTTTGTTAACGTTTTTAGTTTATGTACCACAATCAAAACACGCACATTTAATTGCCGGACCTGTTAATGTATTCTTTACTCGCCTTTCTAATCCAGGGAAACTTGAAAAAATTGATTTTGAAGATGAGACACAAGAAACATTCGGCGTTGGGAAAATTGAGGATTTCAAACAGACGCAGCTTATTGATTTATACGCTTGTGTAGAGTGCGGGCGCTGTACAAATATGTGCCCGGCAACAGGAACGGGCAAAATATTGTCACCAATGGATTTAATTTTAAAACTTCGCGATCACTTAACGGATAAGGGGGCAGCGGTAACATCACGGGCTCCATGGGTTCCGGCGGTTGCGTTTAACAATACACAAGGAAATCAGTTAGCGATGATGGCAGCGGGGCAAGGGCAACAAGAATCGGCTGCTACAGCACTTGCTTATGATCCAAGTTTAATCGGAGACGTCATTACAGAAGAAGAGATTTGGGCATGTACAACGTGCCGTAACTGTGAAGATCAATGCCCAGTTATGAATGAACACGTTGACAAAGTTATTGATTTACGTCGTTATCTCGTTTTAACAGAAGGAAAAATGGATCCAGAAGCGCAGCGTGCGATGACAAATATTGAGCGCCAAGGGAATCCGTGGGGGCTGAACCGTAAAGAGCGTGAAACGTGGCGCCAAGGCGATGATGAAGTAACCGTTCCAACTGTGAAAGAGAAAACAAAGGCTGGCGAAGAGTTCGAATATTTATTCTGGGTAGGCTCCATGGGATCTTATGATAACCGCAGTCAGAAAATTGCGATATCATTTGCGAAGCTGATGAATAAAGCGGGCATTTCCTTTGCGATTCTTGGTAATAAAGAAAAGAACTCGGGAGATACGCCGCGCCGCCTTGGAAACGAATTTGTATTCCAAGAGATGGCCACAAAGAACATTGAAGAATTTGAAAAAGCAGGCGTGAAGAAAATCGTTACGATTGATCCGCATGCCTATAACACATTTAAAAATGAGTATCCAGACTTTGGCCTACAAGCAGAAGTCTATCACCATACAGAATTATTAGCACAGTGGGTGAAAGAAGGACGATTAGAGCCGGTTCACCGTATTGAAGAGACGATTACGTATCATGACTCCTGTTATTTAGGAAGATACAACGAAGTATATGAAGCACCGCGCAGTATTTTAAAAGCAATTCCAGGTGTGAAAGTTGTTGAAATGGAGCGTAATCGTGAAACAGGCATGTGCTGCGGTGCAGGCGGCGGACTTATGTGGATGGAAGAAACAACAGGTTCGCGCATTAACGTTGCACGTACAGAACAAGCACTTGCTGTGAAACCGTCAATCATTGGTACGGGATGCCCGTACTGCCTAACGATGATTAGTGACGGTACGAAAGCAAAAGAAGTAGAAGAGCAAGTTCAGACACTTGATGTAACAGAGATTTTAGAACGCTCTGTAATTGGGTCTAAAAAAGAAGTTATGTAATACGTAAGAATCCATACAACTTTAGAAAGAGGTGCAAGATTTGCACCTCTTCTCAGCGTAGGAGTATCGAGCGGGCGCTCAGCGCCGAAAAAAGAAATGGGGGAAATAAACGTGGTAAGAACAGTTATTTTAAGTGCTGCAAGAACACCGGTTGGAAAGTTTGGGGGATCTTTAAAGGATGTAAAAGCAACGGAACTTGGAGGAATTGCGATTAAAGCTGCGCTTGAGCGAGCGGATGTTGCTGCAAATGATGTTGAAGAAGTTATATTCGGAGCGGTGATTCAAGGAGGACAGGGGCAAATTCCTTCGCGCCAAGCGGCGAGAGAAGCTGGACTTCCTTGGGAAACTCGTACAGAAACAGTGAATAAAGTTTGTGCATCTGGTCTTCGTGCTGTAACAATGGCTGATCAAATTATTCGTACTGGAGATCAAACGCTTATTGTAGCAGGCGGAATGGAATCGATGAGCAATAGTCCTTATATTTTACAAGGTGCACGATGGGGATACCGGATGGGACATAATCAAGTTGCCGATCTAAATGTAGTAGATGGCTTAACGTGTTCATTTTCTGGCGTACATATGGGTGTGTATGGCGGAGAAGTCGCGAAGGAGGACGGAATCTCTCGCGAAGTGCAAGATGAATGGGCATATCGCAGTCATCAGTGTGCAGTTTCTGCGCAGAAGGAAGGACGATTTGAAGAGGAAATCGTACCAGTATCTGTACCGCAGCGAAAAGGTGAGCCGATTGTTGTTACAAAAGATGAAGCGCCGCGCGAAGATACAACAGTTGAAAAGCTAGCAAAGCTAAAGCCTGTATTTGATAAAACAGCGGCAGTAACGGCTGGAAATGCACCAGGGTTAAATGATGGCGGCGCGGCGCTTGTATTAATGAGCGAGGACAGAGCGCAGCAAGAAGGAAGAAAACCGTTAGCGACGATTTTAGCACATACAGCAATTGCGGTAGAAGCGAAAGATTTCCCAAGAACACCAGGGTATGCGATTAATGAGCTTTTGAAGAAAACAGGTAAGACAGTGGATGAGATTGACTTATTTGAGATTAACGAAGCCTTTGCAGCAGTTGCAATTGCGAGCGCAAATATTGCAGGAATTGATCCGGGAAAAATTAACGTAAACGGTGGCGCGGTTGCGATGGGACATCCAATTGGAGCAAGCGGGGCACGGATTATTGTAACGCTTATTCATGCACTGAAGCAGCGCGGCGGCGGCATTGGAATTGCATCGATTTGCAGCGGCGGTGGTCAAGGCGACGCGATTATGATTGAAGTTCATTAATAAAAAGGGGGAGAAAAAATGAGTGTGCAAAAAATTGTTGTAATCGGTGCGGGGCAAATGGGTTCAGGTATTGCACAAGTATGTGCGATGGCAGGATATGACGTATATATGCAGGATTTGAAACAAGAGCAATTAGATCGGGGATTATCCATTATTACAAAAAACTTAGCACGCCAAGTAGAAAAAGGACGCATGGATGAAGAGTCAAAGGAAGTAACTTTAAATCGTCTTACAGCGACGCTTGAATTAAATTGTGTAAAAGAAGCAGATCTTGTTATTGAGGCAGCCGTTGAGAAAATGGATATTAAAAAGAAAATTTTCGCGAATTTAGATGAAATTGCACCAGAACATGCGATTTTGGCGACAAATACATCGTCTTTACCAATTACAGAAATTGCAGCGGTAACGAAAAGACCAGAGAAAGTAATTGGGATGCACTTTATGAATCCAGTTCCGGTTATGAAGCTTGTTGAAATCATTCGGGGTCTTGCAACAGATGATGCAGTATACGAAACAATCGAAGACATTACAAAGAAAATCGGAAAAGTACCAGTTGAAGTAAATGATTTCCCTGGATTTGTTTCCAACCGTATTTTATTACCGATGATTAATGAAGCGATTTATACGCTATATGAAGGCGTCGCAACAAAAGAAGCAATTGATGAAGTGATGAAGCTCGGTATGAATCATCCAATGGGGCCGTTAACATTAGCAGATTTTATTGGTCTAGATACGTGTTTGTACATTATGGAGGTTCTGCATGAAGGACTAGGAGATAGTAAGTATCGCCCATGTCCGTTATTACGTAAATATGTAAATGCTGGTTGGTTAGGTCGAAAAACAGGTCGTGGTTTCTACGTATACGAATAGAAAGCAAGGGTAGGTCTCCCTCTTTTTTACAAAGTAGTGGTCTTACCAGGTGGTTGAAAAAAGATATATCGCAAATGGGGGCGGGGCATATGAATTTTCGTTTTACAGAAGAGCAGCAGATGATGAGGAAAATGGTTCGAGATTTTGCACAAAAGGAAATCGCTCCCTTTGTTCCAGAGATGGAACAAGGGGTGTTTCCTAGAGAGATTTTGAAGAAAATGGGTGAACTTGGACTTATGGGGATTCCAGCACCAGCGAAATATGGCGGTGCGGAAATGGATTTCATTTCTTACATTTTAGCTATTGAGGAATTATCAAAGGTGAGCGCGACAATTGGTGTTATTTTGGCGGTACACACATCGGTTGGAACAAACCCAATTTTATATTTTGGAACAGAAGAACAAAAGCAAAAATATGTTTCTAAACTAGCGACGGGTGAATATTTAGGTGCATTTGCTTTAACTGAGCCAAATGCGGGATCAGATGCAGGTAGCTTAAAATCAAGAGCCGTAAAGCAAGGTGATTACTATGTCATTAACGGTTCGAAAGTATTTATTACAAACGGTGGCGAGGCGGATACATATATCGTGTTTGCTTCTACGAATCCAGATGCAGGGAAGAGCGGAATTTCTGCGTTTATTGTAGAGAAAGATACACAAGGCTTAATCGTTGGAAAAGACGAACATAAGATGGGACTGCTTGGTTCTCGTACAGTGCAATTAACATTTGAAGATATGAAAGTACCAGTAGAAAACCTGCTTGGTGAAGAAGGACAAGGTTTTAAAGTAGCGATGGCGAATTTAGATGTTGGTCGCATTGGTATTGGAGCACAGGCACTTGGCATCGCCGAGGCAGCGCTAGCATGTGCAGTGGATTATGCGAAGGAGCGTCAGCAATTTGGAAAGCCAATTGCCGCGCAGCAAGGACTGGGCTTTAAACTGGCGGATATGGCTACGAGCGTAGAAGCTGCGAGGTTACTTGTATATAGAGCGGCATCGCTTAGGGCACAGGGACTTCCTTGCGGGAAGGAAGCATCTATCGCAAAGCTGTTTGCTTCGAAAACAGCGGTGGATGTCGCAATTGAAGCAGTACAAGTATTTGGCGGTTACGGCTATACGAAAGATTATCCAGTTGAGCGATTTTTCCGTGATGCAAAAATTTGTGAGATTTATGAAGGAACGAGTGAAATACAGCGGCTTGTTATTAGCCGAGCATTATAAAGAGAAGAGAGAGTGAGGGGAAGGAACATGGATTTTAAATTATCAGAAGAGCATGAAATGATACGAAAAATGGTTCGAGATTTTGCGAGAAATGAAGTGGCGCCGACAGCAGCGGAGCGAGATGAAGAAGAACGATTTGACCGCGCTTTATTTGACCAAATGGCGGACCTTGGTTTAACAGGAATTCCATGGCCTGAAGAATACGGCGGGATTGGAAGCGATTACTTAGCGTATGTGATTGCTGTAGAAGAGTTATCCCGTGTTTGCGCTTCGACAGGTGTCACGTTATCTGCTCATACTTCGCTTGCTGGTTGGCCCATTTTTAAATTTGGAACAGAGGAACAAAAACAAAAGTTTTTACGCCCGATGGCGGAAGGGAAGAAAATTGGTGCATACGGTTTAACAGAGCCAGGTTCTGGTTCAGATGCAGGCGGAATGAGAACGACAGCGAAGCGAGATGGCGATCACTACATTTTAAATGGTTCTAAGATTTTTATTACAAATGGCGGCATTGCTGATATTTATGTTGTCTTTGCATTGACTGATCCAGAATCAAAGCAGCGCGGCACAAGTGCATTCATTGTAGAAAGCGATGCGCTAGGATTTTCAGTTGGTAAGAAAGAGAGCAAGCTTGGGATCCGCTCTTCACCAACAACAGAAATCATGTTTGAAGACTGCCGTATTCCTGCTGAAAATTTACTTGGCGAAGAAGGACAAGGGTTCAAAATTGCAATGCAGACGCTAGACGGTGGTCGTAACGGTATTGCGGCGCAAGCTGTTGGTATTGCGCAAGGAGCTTTAGATGCTTCTGTGGAGTATGCAAGAGAACGGCATCAGTTTGGAAAGCCAATTGCTGCGCAGCAAGGAATTGGTTTTAAATTAGCAGATATGGCGACAAGTGTAGAGGCAGCACGCCTATTAACATACCAAGCTGCTTGGCTAGAATCAGAAGGACTTCCGTACGGAAAAGAATCAGCGATGTCAAAGGTGTTTGCTGGGGATACAGCGATGAAAGTAACGACGGAAGCAGTACAAGTATTTGGTGGTTACGGTTATACGAAAGATTACCCGGTAGAACGGTTCATGCGTGATGCAAAGATTACGCAAATTTATGAGGGAACACAAGAGATTCAAAGGCTTGTAATTTCTCGCATGTTAACGAAATAAGAGAAAAAGCGTAGGTATTTTCCTACGCTTTTTCCTTCCAAATGGTAGAGAGAGGTGAAGAGGATGGTTAAGCACAATGTGCATGCGTCTGTAAAGGATGAGAAATTGGTTGCACTAAGGCGCGAGCAGATGATTAAAGGAGCGGTGCAGCTCTTTAAGCAAAAGGGATTTCCTCGTACAACAACGAGGGAAATTGCAAAAGCGGCCGGGTTTAGTATTGGGACACTTTACGAATATATCCGTACGAAAGATGATGTGTTGTATTTAGTATGTGATAGTATTTATGAACATGTAAAAGAACGATTAGAAGAAGTGGTCTGCACGGAAAAAGGAAGCGTTGAAAGTTTAAGGGTAGCCATTACGAATTATTTTAAAGTAATGGATGAGTTGCAAGAAGAAGTATTAATTATGTATCAAGAAGTTCGTTTTTTACCGAAAGAGTCTCTTCCATATGTACTAGAAAAAGAGTTTCAAATGGTGGGAATGTTTGAAAATATTTTAGAACAGTGTACGAAAAATGGCACATTTACATTAACGAAAAAGGAAATTCAACTGCTGGCTCATAATATTTTCATTCAAGGACAAATGTGGGGATTTAGACGCTGGGCCCTGCAAAAACTTTATACATTAGAGGAATATACAGAAATGCAGATTAGGTATGTATTACATGGCGCGCATATGCTTCCGAAATAAAACGATATCCCCCCTCTTTTAGGCGGGAGAGAGAGCATCTAGCCGTGCATAGAAGCGGCCAGTGCCTTTTTTAGCTCCATGCCGAGTGAGACCAGAAGGAGAAAATGAGAGGAAATCCCCACTGATTAAAGTTTCACTTTATATAGTCCCTACAGGTTAATCTTGTAAATACTGGTCTGTAATCACTTTTATCGATTGCTCGTGAAAGTTTCCCGTTTTTTTTGTAGCATATTTGTTGGAGTTTTGTTTATAATGAATAGTATGGATTTTTTTAAACAGGCCGTTATATATAGGATTATATTTTAAGAAAGGAAGTGCCGCATAAGTGGATTTTAAGAAATATTCACCAGAAGAGCTAAAAGAATTATCCATGATTGAAGTTGTACATAGTGTTTTAGAGGATAAAAGACAGGCAACGTCATTCCATGATTTAGTTCAGGAAATCGCTCAAGTGCTGGGACTATCTCAAGAACAAGTTGCTGCGAAGATCGCACAATTCTATACAGATTTAAATATCGATGGACGTTTCATCAATTTAGGAGAAAACCGTTGGGGGATACGCAGTTGGTACCCATACGAGCAAATTGATGAAGAAATCTTACCTCAGCCAAAGCCTAAGAAAAAACGTAAGGTTGAAGAGGAAGAAGATTTTGATGACTACATTGAAGAAGACGAAGACGACTTCGACGGTGATGACGAAGAAGATGATGTAGAAGATTTGGACAAGGTTCTTGACGAAGACGATGATCTTGATGATTTAGATGAAGATGATGAAGAGGAAGAATTCGCTGACGAAGAACTTGAGTATGATGAAACAGAAGAAGAGGAAGAAGTGTAGTTCTTGACTTTTTATTATCGTCCATGTAGAATCATTTTTGGGCTCTTTAAAACAGGACGATAATACTTTTAAAGTGTAAATATAAAAGAAAATTGCTCCCTACTTATTACTTTTCGTGATGAGGGGAGCAATTTTCTTTTTTGTTTTTTGGTTAGAAAATAAAAAGAGTCTAACAATAAGATAGATAAGGTGTTATCTACATACGTTGCGCTTTGCAACGGTGATTATATAACAACAAAGTAGAAGGGAGTACTTTTATGACTAAGTATATTTTCGTAACAGGCGGTGTAGTATCTTCTTTAGGGAAAGGGATTACAGCAGCATCTCTTGGAAGACTTTTAAAAAATCGTGGTTTAAACGTAACAATCCAAAAGTTTGACCCATACATTAACGTAGACCCAGGGACAATGAGCCCATACCAACACGGTGAGGTATTCGTAACAGATGATGGCGCAGAAACAGACTTAGACCTTGGTCACTATGAGCGTTTCATTGACATTAACTTAAACAAATACAGCAACGTAACAACAGGTAAAATTTACTCTTCTGTTCTTCAAAAAGAGCGTCGTGGTGAATATTTAGGAGGAACAGTTCAAGTTATTCCTCACATAACAAATGAAATTAAAGAGCGTGTATATCGTTCAGGCCGCGAAACAAATGCGGACGTTGTTATTACAGAAATCGGGGGAACTGTTGGTGACATCGAGTCTCTACCATTCCTAGAAGCAATTCGCCAAATTAAGAGCGATATTGGTCGTGACAACGTAATGTATATTCACTGTACATTAATCCCGTACTTAAAAGCAGCGGGTGAAATGAAAACAAAACCAACGCAACATAGCGTTAAAGAACTTCGTAGCTTAGGTATTCAGCCAAATATTATCGTTGTTCGTACAGAATTGCCTGTTTCTCAAGATATGAAAGACAAACTTGCTTTATTCTGTGACATCGATACAAAAGCAGTTATCGAAGCGCGTGATGCAGATACGTTATATGCAGTTCCATTATCGCTTCAAGAGCAAAATATGGACCAAATCGTTTGCGATCACTTAAAACTAGACAATCCAGCTGCAGATATGACAGAGTGGACTGCATTAGTTGAAAAAGTACGTAACCTATCTAAGAAAACAAAAATCGCTCTTGTTGGTAAATATGTAGAACTTCAAGATGCATACATTTCTGTTGTAGAAGCACTTCGCCATGCAGGATATTCATTTGATACAGATGTAGAAGTGAAATGGGTAAATGCTGAGCACGTAACAGCAGAAAACGTAAAAGAATTAGTTGGCGACACAGACGGTATCCTTGTACCAGGTGGCTTCGGCGATCGCGGTGTAGAAGGAAAAGTCGCTGCAATTCAATATGCACGTGAAAATAAAGTTCCATTCTTAGGAATTTGCTTAGGAATGCAACTTGCATCAATCGAATTTGCACGTAACGTATTAGGATTAGAAGGGGCTAACTCTTCTGAAATTAATCCTGACACGCCTTATGCAATTATTGACTTATTACCAGAACAAAAAGATGTAGAAGACTTAGGTGGCACACTTCGTCTTGGTCTATACCCATGTAAGCTTACTCCAGAAACAAATGCTTACAATGCGTATAATGAACCAGTTGTATACGAGCGTCATCGTCATCGTTATGAGTTCAACAACGAATTCCGTAAAGACATGGAAGGCGCTGGATTTATCTTCTCTGGTACAAGCCCAGATGGTCGTTTAGTAGAGATCATTGAATTACAAGATCACCCTTGGTTCGTGGCAGCACAGTTCCACCCAGAACTTGTATCTCGTCCAAACCGTCCACAACCATTGTTCCATGATTTCGTAAAAGCTTCTATTACGAATAAAGAAAGCAAGTAATAAAAAAGGCGTCCAAATTTGGACGCCTTTTTCTTTTACTCATATTCGTTTATCATTTCATCAATTGTAAATTTTAATCCGTGATAAGCAAATAGAGATAAGATTAAACTTGGGAACCCATAACGGTTGCCTTCATCATCCGGGATTAAACCTTTTAGCAATTTTGTATCAATATGTACATCTGTGAATTGTTCTAGTGAGACTTCGCCATTTTGGATGGCTGAAATACCAACAATGGAGTGTCCTTCTTCTTGTAGCTGCTTCGCTAATGAAATAATATTTTCATCTGTTGAAAAACGACTGATAAGAAGTACGCGGTCTGCGGATGTCACTTCTGCTTTTGTACCATTTTCGATTAAGCGCTTTGCATGTTTTAGCGGCTCTGCGCCGTGTAATGCTTCCGAAACAACGCCGTCCATTTCGTTTGTACCGTGTAAATAAACGATGCCATCACCAACTAACGCTTGCGCAAGTAGACGGGCACTATCTTCTATATTCATCTCTTCTTTTTGAGAAATCTTTGTGAAATAGCCGCTTAGCTGAGTAGAAAAAATTTTTAACATTGTATTGCTCCTTTCGATTGTGTTAAGGCGGCTTTCATTATAGCTTATTTTTTTAGAAAGGCGAAGTAATAGAGGTAGCATAACAAAATAGTAGGCGGTAAAATAAGAAAGAATGGGAAGGAATTTGGTAAAGAATAGCGAAAATAAACCGAATAAGATATAAGAAGCTTTTAATCTTGTATTTACACAGAAAGGTTGGGGACTATGGAAGGGAAAATTTTAATCGTTGATGATCAATACGGCATTCGTGTGTTATTGCATGAAGTGTTCCAAAAAGAAGGTTATCAAACGTTCCAAGCAGCAAATGGATTTCAAGCTTTAGATATCGTGAAAAAGGATAATCCAGATTTAGTTATTCTAGATATGAAAATTCCAGGTATGGATGGTATAGAGATTTTAAAACATGTGAAAGAAATTAACGAAGATATTAAAGTTATTTTAATGACTGCTTATGGGGAGTTGGATATGATCCAAGAAGCAAAAGATTTAGGAGCTTTAATGCACTTTGCTAAGCCGTTTGATATTGATGAAATTCGCCAAGCGGTACGAAATGAAATCGCTGTAGAGGCTTAAAAATGAATTTTTTATAAAAAATATGAAAAAAAGCGTTTACATGGACTGATGAGCAGGTGAATACAGTTGAGTTTTTGAGTACAAGTTGTTATCCTATTGAGTGTAGAAAAAAGTCCGGTATGTAGATATACATATTTTACCTTATTCTGGTCATACTACCAGCGATAAGAACTTATCGGATACAAAAAACGTTTTTTAGGAGGATTCATCATGCCTTTAGTTTCCATGAAAGAAATGCTAAACAAAGCACTAGAAGGAAAATACGCAGTTGGTCAATTCAACATGAACAACTTAGAGTGGACTCAAGCTATCTTAGCTGCTGCGGAAGAAGAAAAATCTCCTGTAATATTAGGTGTATCTGAGGGTGCAGCTCGTCATATGACTGGTTTCAAAACAGTTGTAGCTATGGTTAAAGCTTTAATCGAAGAAATGAACATCACTGTTCCTGTAGCGATTCACCTTGACCATGGTTCAAGCTTCGAAAAATGTAAAGAAGCAATCGATGCAGGTTTCACATCTGTAATGATCGACGCTTCTCACCACCCATTCGAAGAAAACGTTGAAACTACTAAAAAAGTAGTAGAATACGCACACGCTCGTAACGTATCTGTAGAAGCTGAGCTTGGTACAGTTGGCGGACAAGAAGACGATGTAATCGCTGAAGGCGTTATCTATGCTAATCCTGAAGAGTGTAAACACCTTGTTGAAGCAACAGGTATCGATTGCCTAGCTCCAGCTTTAGGTTCTGTACACGGCCCTTACAAAGGTGAGCCTAACTTAGGATTTAAAGAAATGGAACAAGTTCGCGACTTCACTGGTGTACCTTTAGTACTTCACGGTGGTACTGGTATCCCAACTGCTGATATCGTAAAAGCTATTTCTTTAGGTACTTCAAAAATCAACGTAAACACTGAGAACCAAATCGAGTTTACAAAAGCTGTTCGTGAAGTATTAAACAAAGATCAAGAAGTTTACGATCCTCGTAAATTTATCGGACCTGGCCGCGAAGCTATCAAAGCAACTGTTATTGGTAAAATTCGTGAATTCGGTTCTAACGGTAAAGCGTAAGAATAAAATTCCGTTTTGGAAACCGTCTAGTCTTTTAGACGGTTTCCTTTCGTTGTATAATGAAAGCGTGAACAAGTCTTAAGATTAAATGAATTGCCAATTTATTCACATGAACTGTAAGGAAATGTGAAAATGGAAAATGGTGTGAATGATTCTATTAATAAACGTTATCATGTATCTAAGATGAATTGACGAGTATAGCTTGACGGGCAGTTAGTCTTCATCTACTCGCCTAAAGCCTACCTATTTTAAGGTGAGGGCTTACCGCTTGTTAAGTTGAGGAAAGGGAAAAGTCAAAAATGATTGGCTCTTTTGTTTTTCTTGATAGTATGCTGAACAAATGAGATTCTTAAGGAAAATAAATACATTCATAAGAAGGGAGCTCAACATGGAAAAGTTGCTGATTGAAGGTGGACGACCTTTAAACGGATCAATTCGCGTGAGCGGTGCAAAGAACAGTGCTGTTGCTCTAATTCCAGCGACCATTTTAGCTGATACTCCAGTGACCATCGGTGGTGTACCTAATATTTCAGATGTGAAGATGTTAGGAGACCTATTAGAGGAAATTGGAGGAGTTGTAACGTACAATCAGGAGGAAGAGATGACGGTTGATCCTTCCAAAATGGTTGCTATGCCCTTGCCGAACGGGAAGGTAAAAAAATTGCGTGCTTCTTATTACTTGATGGGCGCTATGCTTGGCCGCTTTAACAAAGCTGTAATTGGGCTTCCTGGTGGATGTCACTTAGGGCCAAGACCAATTGATCAGCACATTAAAGGATTTGAAGCATTAGGTGCACATGTGACAAATGAGCAAGGTGCAATCTATTTAAGAGCGGATGAATTACGAGGAGCTCGTATTTATTTAGATGTTGTTAGTGTAGGAGCAACGATTAACATTATGCTAGCAGCTGTGCGTGCAAAAGGTAGAACGGTGATTGAAAACGCTGCGAAAGAACCAGAAATTATTGATGTAGCAACATTACTAACAAGTATGGGGGCACGAATTAAAGGTGCTGGTACAGATGTGATTCGTATTGATGGTGTGAATTCTCTGCACGGTTGTCACCATTCTATTATTCCAGACCGAATTGAAGCGGGTACGTACATGATTTTAGGAGCGGCGTCTGGTGGAGAAATAACAGTTGATAATGTAATCCCGCAACATTTAGAGTCAATCACTGCAAAATTACGAGAAGCTGGTGTACAAGTTGAGACGAACGATGATCAAATTAAGGTAAATGGGGATCGTAAGTTAAAGATTGTTGATATAAAAACACTTGTGTATCCAGGATTTCCGACAGATTTACAACAACCTTTTACAACTCTTTTAACAAAGGCGCATGGAACGGGAGTTGTAACGGATACGATTTATGGTGCTCGCTTTAAACATATTGATGAATTGCGCCGGATGAATGCACAAATTAAGGTAGAAGGCCGTTCTGCTATTGTGACAGGACCTGTTGCTTTGCAAGGAGCAAAGGTAAAAGCGAGCGATTTACGAGCGGGTGCTGCACTTGTAATTGCAGGATTAATGGCTGAAGGGATTACAGAAGTGACAGGGCTTGAACATATTGACCGAGGTTATGAAAATATAGTAGACAAGCTTAAAGGTCTTGGTGCGAACATTTGGCGAGAACAAATGACGCGGCAAGAGATTGAAGAAATGAAAAATGCATAATTTGCAAAGATTGTTGGCAATGTACTCTTGATATGGAGTTTTGCTTATTATTGCAAAATGAAGATGAAGTGGTGGTGCTTCCGTTAATGGGGGACGAAGAATTACTGCTGACGGAAGCTACACTTTATAGAAGGAACCGGTTCACAAAATACGGCATAAATATTAAGACTTAAAGGAGAGGGATTATTGTGGAAAGAAGTTTATCTATGGAGTTAGTACGTGTAACAGAGGCTGCAGCATTATCATCAGCGCGTTGGATGGGACGCGGAAAAAAAGATGAAGCAGACGGTGCAGCAACATCAGCAATGCGCGATGTGTTCGATACAATTCCGATGAAAGGTACAGTTGTAATTGGTGAAGGGGAAATGGATGAAGCGCCAATGCTATACATCGGGGAAAAATTAGGTACAGGATACGGACCGCGCGTCGATGTTGCAGTTGATCCGTTAGAAGGAACGAATATCGTAGCAGCTGGAGGCTGGAATGCACTTGCTGTTATTGCGATTGCGGATCACGGTAATTTGTTACATGCTCCTGACATGTACATGGATAAAATTGCAGTTGGACCAGAAGCAGTTGGTGCAGTTGATATTGACGCACCTATTATTGATAACTTACGCGCTGTTGCAAAAGCGAAAAATAAAGATATTGAAGATGTTGTAGCAACAGTTCTAAACCGCCCGCGTCACCAAGCGATTATTGAAGAAATTCGCAAAGCTGGCGCTCGTATTAAATTGATTAATGATGGCGATGTAGCTGGAGCAATTAATACAGCATTTGATCGTACAGGTGTTGATATTTTATTCGGTTCTGGTGGTGCACCTGAAGGCGTTCTTGCAGCAGTTGCATTAAAATGTTTGGGCGGGGAAATTCACGGGAAGCTTCTTCCTCAAAATGAAGCAGAATTAGCTCGTTGTAAAAAAATGGGTATTGAAGATATAAATCGTATCCTTCGTATGGAAGACTTAGTGAAAGGTGACGACGCAATCTTTGCAGCAACAGGCGTAACAGATGGTGAATTACTACGTGGTGTTCAATTTAAAGGCAGTGTTGGTACAACAGAATCCCTTGTTATGCGTGCAAAATCCGGAACAGTTCGTTTCGTTGACGGACGCCATAGCTTAAATAAAAAACCAAATTTAGTAATTAAATAAAGAGAAAACAGAAGCAATATAAAAAGCGGAGACAAATTTTCTTGTCTTCGCTTCTTGTATTTGTGTTACAACGTATTGATTAAAACTGGATAAAAGGGTTACAATAGTGAATATTACCCTACTTGAACTTATTGCCTTTCATTATTATGTATTTGCCTTCCGTATATTTTCCCTTTACCCATGTGAAAAGAGAATAATGTCAAAGTGTGGTGTCTGAATGAATTTGTCAATTGCAGCATTAGAAAACATGAAATTAAAAGAGTTATACGAGCATGCGAAAGAATTTAAGATTTCGTATTACAGCAAATTAACAAAGAAAGAGTTAATTTTTGCTATATTAAAAGCTCGTGCAGAAAAAGAAGGTTTCTTCTTCATGGAAGGTGTACTCGAAATTATTCAATCAGAAGGATTTGGGTTCCTACGTCCAATCAACTATTCTCCAAGCTCAGAAGATATTTATATTTCAGCTTCGCAAATTCGTCGTTTTGATTTGCGTAATGGAGATAAGGTTTCTGGTAAAGTACGCCCGCCGAAAGAAAACGAACGCTATTTTGGATTGCTGCAAGTCGAAGCAGTAAATGGTGATGATCCAGAATCAGCAAAAGAGCGTGTGCATTTCCCTGCATTAACACCGTTATATCCAAATCGTCAAATGAAATTGGAGACGGAGCCGAAGAAACTATCAACACGCATCATGGATTTAATTGCACCAGTTGGATTTGGACAACGTGGTTTAATTGTCGCGCCTCCAAAGGCTGGTAAAACGATACTATTAAAAGAAATTGCTCATAGTGTCACAACAAATCATCCAGAAGCAGAATTAATCGTACTTTTAATTGACGAACGTCCAGAGGAAGTAACGGATATTGAACGTTCTGTTAAAGGTGATGTTGTAAGTTCTACGTTCGATGAAGTACCGGAAAACCACATTAAGGTGGCAGAGCTTGTATTAGAACGTGCGATGCGTCTTGTAGAACATAAAAAAGACGTTATCATTTTAATGGATAGTATTACCCGTTTAGCACGTGCTTACAACCTTGTTATTCCACCAAGTGGACGTACATTATCGGGTGGTATTGACCCAGCTGCGTTCCATAGACCAAAACGATTTTTCGGGGCAGCTCGTAACATTGAAGAGGGCGGTAGCTTAACGATTTTAGCAACAGCACTTGTTGATACAGGGTCTCGTATGGATGATGTTATTTACGAAGAGTTTAAAGGAACAGGTAATATGGAACTTCATTTGGATCGCTCGTTAGCTGAGCGTCGTATCTTCCCAGCGATTGATATTCGCCGTTCTGGTACGCGTAAAGAGGATCTATTAATTCCGAAAGAACATTTAGACAAGCTATGGGGCATTCGCAAAACAATGCGTGATACACCAGACTTTGTTGAAAGTTTCTTACGCAAGATGCGTCAAATGAAAACAAATGAAGAATTTTTACAAAACATTGTTGCAGATTCCAAAAGATATGTAACAACGAAGTAAAGGGAAACGGTGATGACTCGCTTATTTTTATGCTAAGCGAGTTTTTTCATGTCTTTTTGTGGAGAAGTTTAGCTGGTTAGAGTTAAATGAGCCGTCTCCGCTTTTAGAGTGATATCCAGTTCCAGCGGCAAGAATGGTCGGTGGCTTCGCGTCTTCCTACGAGGCAAAAGGCGCCTCTACGTCAGAAGCTCCATCCCCCTCTCATTCTGAACGAGCCGCTTCCACTTTTAATTTATAAAAGACAAAAACAGGTAGTTGCAAAATGAAGTTAGCCTTGTTATAATTTCATCATATGTGTTTCATCATTATAGTTGTATTCGCAGCTAAAGATGAAAAACTCTGTTTCGAAAATGATTCAGGGCGGAAGGAGATGAAAAGAATGAAAGCAGGAATTCATCCGGATTACAAGAAAGTTGTATTCATGGACACAAACACAGGCTTCAAATTCTTAAGCGGATCTACTAAAGGATCTAGCGAAACGGTTGAGTGGGAAGATGGAAACACTTATCCATTACTAAAAGTTGAGATCAGTTCTGATTCTCACCCATTCTACACTGGACGTCAGAAGTTTGCTACTGCAGACGGACGTGTTGACCGCTTCAATAAGAAATACGGTCTTAAGTAATAAAAAACATAAAACAGGCAAGTGTATCTATTCGCTTGTCTGTTTTTTTTGCGAAAATATTAAACCTTTACCCTACTTTGGATAAAAAAGTAGATGAAAGGAGAGCTCCATGTACTTAATAAATCAAAACGGTTGGGTTGAAGTGATTTGCGGAAGTATGTTTTCTGGAAAATCAGAAGAGCTCATCCGCCGCGTGCGCCGTACCCAGTTTGCAAAGCAACATGCGATTGTATTTAAACCATGTATTGATAATCGTTATAGTGAAGAAGATGTTGTATCACATAATGGATTAAAGGTAAAAGCAGTTCCTGTTTCAGCTTCAAAAGATATATTTAATCATATAACAGAAGAAATGGACGTTATTGCAATTGATGAGGTGCAATTCTTTGATGGGGACATTGTGGAAGTGGTGCAAATATTGGCAAATCGTGACTATCGTGTCATTGTAGCCGGTTTAGACCAAGATTTCCGTGGTCTACCATTTGGACAAGTTCCTCAGCTGATGGCGATTGCTGAACATGTAACAAAATTGCAAGCAGTTTGTTCTGTATGCGGATCTCCAGCAAGCCGTACACAACGTTTAATTGATGGAGAACCAGCTGCATTCGATGATCCAATTATTTTAGTTGGGGCTTCAGAGTCATATGAGCCGCGTTGTCGTCATTGTCATGCAGTACCTACAAAACAAAAATAAGTAAAACTCGCTACAATAGGGCGGGTTTTTTTCGAAAATAGATGAAGAGTGGGGCGGGCTGCCTGCACTTTTAAAATAATATCTAGTTTCGGTGGCAAGCTCTTCGCGTCTAAGAACCTTCCGCACAAAAGGCAAAGAGCGCCTTGTGTGCGAAAGAACCTTAGCCGGTCAGAGCTGAACGAGCCACCTGCGCTTTTAAATAATATCTAGCTCCGGCGGCAAGAATGGTCGGTGGCTTCGCTTCTTCCTGCGAGGCAAAAGGCGCCTCTATGTCAGAAGCTCCATCCCCCTCCCATTCTGAGCGAGCCGCCTGCACTTTTAAAATAATAATTTGCGTTTTTTTGATTAAGTACCATATACTATTTGTATTAAAGACTAGGATGTTGAGGTGAATGATGTGTTAGATCGTTTGCAAGCTGTAGAAAATCGTTATGAGAAGTTAAACGAGCTGTTAAGTGATCCGGAGGTTATTAGTGATTCGAATAAACTTCGTGAATATTCAAAGGAACAATCTGATATGCAAGAAACGGTAGAGGTGTACCGTGAGTATAAAGATGTTCGTGCGCAATTACGAGATGCGAAGGCAATGTTAGAAGAAAAGTTAGATGCTGACATGCGTGAGATGGTAAAGGAAGAAGTTTCTGAGTTAGAGGGACAAGAGAAAGAATTATCAGAGCGTCTGAAAATTTTACTTGTTCCAAAGGACCCGAATGATGATAAAAACGTTATTGTGGAGGTTCGTGGTGCTGCTGGTGGCGATGAGGCTGCTTTATTTGCTGGTGATTTATACCGTATGTATAGCCGTTATGCTGAGGTACAAGGTTGGAAAACTGAAATTATCGAAGCGAGTTATACAGAGTTAGGTGGATATAAAGAGATTATCTTTATGATCAACGGTAAAGGCGCTTTCGCAAAGTTGAAGTTTGAAAATGGTGCACATCGTGTGCAACGTGTTCCGGAAACAGAATCTGGAGGACGTATCCATACTTCTACAGCAACTGTAGCTGTATTACCGGAAGCAGAAGAAGTAGAAATCGATATTCATGAAAAAGATGTTCGTGTTGATACATTTGCTTCTAGTGGTCCTGGTGGACAAAGTGTTAATACAACGATGTCAGCGGTACGTTTAACGCATTTACCGACTGGTGTAGTTGTATCTTGTCAGGATGAAAAATCGCAAATTAAGAACAAAGAAAAAGCAATGAAAGTATTACGTGCACGTGTTTATGATAAATTTAGACAAGAAGCGCAAGCTGAGTACGATCAAAACCGTAAACAAGCTGTTGGTACGGGAGACCGTTCAGAGCGTATTCGTACGTATAACTTCCCGCAAAACCGTGTTACAGACCATCGAATCGGTTTAACGATTCAGAAGCTAGATCAAATCTTACAAGGTAAGTTAGATGATTTCATCAATGCCTTAGTGATGGAAGATCAGGCGCAAAAGATGGAGGCAGCTGAGTAATGCGTGTCTATGAAGCCCTGAAATGGGCTTCTTCTTTTTTACAAGAAAATGGGCGAGATGAAAATGCGGGAGAAATTGTCCTTTGTCATGTATTAAAGACGAATCGAACAGGCTTAATGATGAACATGCGTGAAGAAATGTCTGAGGAACAACAGAAGACGTTTACGAACTTTATCCACAAACATGTAGGTGGGATTCCTGTTCAATATATGATGGGATATGAAATGTTTTATGGTCGTTCGTTTTTCGTAAATGAAGAAGTATTAATACCAAGACCAGAAACAGAAGAGCTTATAGTAGGTGTATTAGATAGAATCCAGCGTATGTTTGGTAAGCAGGAACTGCATATAGCTGATATTGGTACGGGAAGTGGAGCAATTTCAATTACGCTCGCTTTAGAAAATCAAAATCTTCGTATGTATACAGTAGATATCGCACAGGAATCTATTGAAGTTGCGAAAGAAAATGCAAAAGCATTAGGTGCAAATGTAACGTTCTATCATGGTGATTTATTATCACCGTTTTATGAAACGGGGCAAAAATTAGATGTTGTTGTTTCAAATCCCCCGTATATTCCAGAAGAAGACTGGAGAGGTCTTTCTCCGGTTGTAAAAGAGCATGAACCGAAGCGTGCGCTTGTTGGCGGGGAAGATGGGCTTGATTTTTATCGCCGTTTTATGGAAGAGTTGCCAAACGTCTTGCAAAGAAAAGCAATTGTTGCTTTTGAAGTAGGCATAGGGCAAGGTGAAGATGTTAAAAGGTTATTGCAGCAGACATTTCCGCATGCCCATGTAGAAGTTGTATTTGATATTAACGGAAAAGATCGTATGGTATTTGCGGAAATGGAGTAAGGATAGAACCTTACTCCATTTTTCTATATAAATCCATTTTGCCTTTTCAACATATAAGTCGCGGCTATGAAAAGCCCGCATCTGTGCATGGCTAGATGCTCTCTTCCATCCAAAAAGAAAGGTTTTAAATCGTTTTTTCAATTTGTATTTACATACACTCGAAAGTTTTTCTATAGATTTAGAATTTAATAGTTTAGAAAGAGGTAAGAGTGTCTACACTGTTTACAGAAGGGACGGTGTAGGAGATGAAAAAACAAGCGATTGCCTATTTTCTTTTATTATTAATTGGTGCACAGTTACTTGTGCAGTTTGGATATATGAAAGTTGATGCGAAGGGAAAAACTGTTATTCCGAAAGAAGCTG
Source organism: Bacillus sp. FSL K6-6038 (assembly GCF_038050455.1). Classification (NCBI taxonomy): domain Bacteria; kingdom Bacillati; phylum Bacillota; class Bacilli; order Caryophanales; family Bacillaceae; genus Bacillus; species Bacillus sp. FSL K6-6038. The sequence goes on along the minus strand of NZ_JBBOUH010000001.1, from coordinate 5,143,000 downwards.
TTCGATTACGTATTTTAGCAAATAGCGATTCGAAGGAAGATCAGGCGCTCAAACGTAAAGTGCGCGATGAAGTAAAGATGCAAATTGATGGTTGGGTAGCAGATTTGAAATCGTTTGAAGATGCACGTCGCGTTATTCAGAGTCAAATCCCAGAAATTGAAAAAACGGTTGCTAATACGTTAAAACGCGAAGGAAGTAAAGAATCATTTCAAGTTACATTTAGCAAAAACATTAAATTTCCTACAAAAGTATATGGGAATTTTATTTATCCAGCAGGGGAATATGAAGCAGTACTCATTTCAATTGGAAAAGGTGAAGGGGCAAATTGGTGGTGCGTGTTATTCCCGCCAATGTGTTTTCTAGATTTCTCTAGTGGATCGGCTGTAAAAAAAGAAGAGCATGTTGTAAAAGCAGAATCAATGGATGAGGAAGAACGGCCAGTAAAAATACAGGAAGAAAAAGAAGAGGTATCGGAAAAACAAAATCAAGATGTTCTGTCAAAACAAAAAAAGGGACAAGAAACATCGAAAAAAGAGGTTATTTCAAAAGTACAAACTCCTGTGAAAGAAACAAATGAAAAGATTGCACAAGAAAAAAGCGTAAAACAGGGAGAAAAACAGCCTGTGGAAAAAATAGAAAAACCTCTGGAGAAGAAACAAAAACAAAAACAAACAATTGAAACAGTAGAAACAGAAGAGCAAGAGGAAAAACCGAAAGTGAAATTATTTATTGTAGAAGCATTCACATCGTTATTTTCTAAATAAGTACTATTTTGGAATCCTTCCTCATATATAGAAATGAGGGGGGATTTGTTGTGAAAAAGACTTATTTTGCTACAAACGCTGATGTTGAGAGATTACATTCTTTTTTCGGACAAGCTAATAAAAAAGATGATAAAATAAATGAGTTATACGAGCAATTTATGATATTGGAAGATGCCGGAGAGATACAAGCTGTAATTGGTTATGAACAAAAAGGAGAAAATGCACTCATTCGTTCTTGTTTGTTCACACCCATTGTGGATAACAAGACTTTCTTATATTTTTTTGAAATGTTTTTGCAGTATATGAAAGAGAAAAGTATGGGGCAAGTATATTTACTCACAAATCATCCACAATCTGTGACGATCTTTCAGTTTTTTAACTTTATAACTGTGGAAAAACATAAAGTTCCAGAGGATATTCAGCAGTTAGAACATTTTTGTGAAAATATAAAACAGCAGAATGTAATAATACTAAATTGTCAGCTATTCACAAAGTTATCCACTGATTAATTGGGTTTATCCACATTTTGTGGATAAACCTTGTTTGTCTTTTGGATAAATCTCATAGTAAACTAAATATAACAAGTATTTCATGGGAAAAAAGGACGTGGGAAAAAATGCATACAAATATGTGGACTGTGGATAATGTTGTGGAAATAAAAAAAGATTATCCACAATTACAAAAAGCAGCAAAATTACTAAGGGAAAATGAAGCGATTGCTTTTCCGACAGAGACGGTATACGGGCTAGGAGCAAATGCGATGAATGATGAAGCAATTGCGAAAATTTTTGAAGCGAAAGGCAGACCGAGTGATAATCCACTGATTGTCCATATTGGTTCTAAATCGCAGTTAAAAGGAATTGTTAGAGAAATACCAGAGGTTGCAGAAGTCTTAATGAAGCACTTTTGGCCGGGACCATTAACAATTATTTTACCGAAAAAAGAGGGGATTTCTGAAAAGGTTACGGCTGGTTTAGATACAGTTGGAGTTAGAATGCCGGATCATCCAGTGGCGCTAGCTCTTATTGAAGAAGCGAATGTACCTGTTGCAGCACCCAGTGCCAATCGTTCTGGGCGTCCGAGTCCAACACTAGCATCTCACGTATATGAAGATTTAAATGGAAAGATTGCTGGTATTGTTGATGGTGGTGCGACTGGCGTTGGGGTTGAATCAACGGTAATTGATTGTACAAGTGAAGTACCGACGATTTTACGTCCAGGTGGGATTACGAAGGAACAGCTAGAAGAAGTGATCGGAACTGTTTCGTTAGATCCTGCGCTAAAAGATGAGAAAGAAAAACCGAAGGCACCAGGGATGAAATATACACATTATGCACCGAAAGCACCACTTAGTATTGTTGAAGGGTCTCGTGATTTTATTCAACAGCTTGTAGATCAGAAGAAAGACGAAGGGTATACGGTAGGTGTATTAACGACAGAAGAATATCAACATGAATATAAAGCGGATGTTGTATTGTCTTGCGGAGTGCGAAGTGATTTAGCAAGCGTTGCAACTAAATTATACGATGTGCTGAGAACATTTGATGCCAGTAAAGTAGATGTGATTTTTAGTGAGTCATTTCCGAATGAAGGAATTGGAAATGCGATCATGAACCGTTTAACGAAAGCGGCAGGGCATCATATTATTATTGAAGAGTAGGCGAGTTGAAAAATTAAAACCTATTTTTTAGGGTGGAAGAGAGGATCCGCTCATGCATAGAAGCGGTCAGTGCTTTTTTTGGCCCCATGCCGAGTGAAACCAGAAGGAGAGAACGAGCGCGGGTTACCTTTTGTTTTCATAGCCCGTAATGTGAGTGTTGGATAATGAAAATGGGAGTATGCGGTGAAAGTTTTAGTTTGTGTAAATACAAATTGAAAAACGAGGTATTCCATTTTTTAGGGTGGAAGAGAGGATCCGCTCATGCATAGAAGCGGTCAGTGCTTTTTTTGGCCCCATGCCGAGTGAAACCAGAAGGAGAGAACGAGCGCGGGTTACCTTTTGTTTTCATAGCCCGTAATGTGAGTGTTGGATAATGAAAATGGGAGTATGCGGTGAAAGTTTTAATTTGTGTAAATACAAATTGAAAAACGAGGTATTCCATTTTTTAAGTTGGAAGAGAGGATCCGCTCATGCATAGAAGCGGTCAGTACCTTTTTGGCCCCATGCCGAGTGAAACCAGAAGGAGAGAACGAGCGCGGGTTCACCTTTTGTTTTTCATGGCCCTAATGTGAATGTTGGATAATTGAAATGGATGTATCCTGTAAAAGCCCTATTAGTGGGGCTAATAATCAGTGGGGGATGAAGAAAACTCCCACTGATTAAAGTTTCACTTTATACAGAAAAATTTCGTAGATTCTATTTCTCCTCGGATGAGCATATTGTGAAGTAGCAAGTCCGAGGAGGGACATGGATGACGGTTGAACAACTAGTACCTTTGATTATAATGGCATTTGCCTTAGGGATGGATGCATTTTCTGTAAGCCTCGGCATGGGTATGATAACGCTCAGAATGCGACAAATCATTTATATCGGTATGACAATAGGGCTGTTTCATATTGTTATGCCGTTTCTCGGTATGATACTAGGTCGTTTTTTATCAGAGAAATTTGGGCATATTGCGACTGTTGCTGGGGCTATTCTGTTAATTGGATTAGGATTTTATATTGTGTATTCTTCCATTTTAGAAAGTGAAGAAACAAGGTCTGCTCCGGTAGGAATTAGCTTATTGGTATTTGCATTTAGTGTAAGTATAGATAGCTTTTCAGTTGGGCTCAGCCTCGGGATTTACGGAGCGCAAATGGTTGTAACAATATTGATGTTTGGATTGGTCAGTATGATATTAGCATGGGGTGGTTTACTTATTGGAAGACATGCAAAGCATATGCTCGGTACATATGGTGAAGTACTCGGCGGTATTATTCTTGTTGGGTTTGGATTATGTCTTCTTTTTCCAATATAATCTTGCTATCATATAAGAAAATGGTACATTTAGTTTTTGACATTTTTATCAAGATAGTTATGTAGGTTTATTGTTTACGGGGCTATTTTATAAATAGTAGTACTTTGCTGGATGAAATGAAATTGGGAATGGTAACGGAAGCCTCTTTCCTGTACAACCTTACTGTTTCTATTATTGCTTGTCGCACTAAAAATAACTCTAACTCTTATACATAGAAGGGATGGTACAAGTGACAAGAGTAAAACAAATTTTGGGTATTATTATTAGCTTTTTCGTATTTTGGTTTAGTATGCTCGGTGTACAAATGTTTGCTGAGTTTTTAGATATAAGTTCTTTAAAATTTATTGAGGGAAAAACAGAGACGGCTCGTATGTTTTATTCGCCGTATCCATTTTTTATCGTTTTTCTTATTACATTGCTCTCTTTATATTTCTTTGTTGTAAAGCTTGGAAAACCGAAGAAGGAAAATGCGCCTACGCTAGAAGAAAAGCGTGAAGAAATATAAAAAAAATCCCCCGCTTATAATGGCGGGGGATTTTTTGTTGTGGAATGAACGAGCTGTCGCCACTTTTAAATTGGCCTTACAAGCTCAAATTGTTCTCCTAATTTTGCGTAGTTGTGTCCTGCTAGGCGGCTTACTGGTTTTAGTCCTTCTGCATGAATTCGTCCGTTTTCATATAAATGTTCTGCAACGTGGAACCGGACAACGCGGCCGATAAGAAGGTCACATGCTGGGGAGTCTTCTGTTCCACCTAGTGGGATGGCGCGTTCTAATACGCATTCCATTCGAATATTCGCTTCTTTTACGCCTGGTACGGAGATGACATCACTTTCGATCGGGGTTAGTTTCGCTAATTCAATCTCACTTTGATTTGGAGGGAGGTTTGCAGCGGTTTCGTTGATGGCCTCCACATAGGATTCGTCGGAAATATGTACAACAAATTCACCTTTTTCAATGGCGTTTCGAGAAGTATCTTTTCTTTCTCCTCCTTTACGTTGTACGGAAACAGAAATGAGCGGCGGATTAGCAGCAACGATATTAAAATAGCTATATGGAGCCCCGTTTAAAACACCATCTTTTGTTACAGAAGTTACGAATGCTACAGGGCGCGGAATGATACTCCCTGTTAATAATTTGTAATTATCTTTTTCTGTTTGTTCGTTTGGATTAATCGAAAGCATATTTGTAATCTCCCTTCCTCGATATGAATACTTCTTTGTTTGTTTACAAGATAATGGAGGGAAACTCCTGCTAAAAAAATATTTTTTTGACGGTTTTTGTAAATGAGAAAAAAGAATAGGAGTAGATTCCAGCTTGGAATCTACTCCTATCATTAATAAATATATAAATACATTTTGATTTTTCAACATATAAGTCGCGGCTATGAAGAATAAAAGATGATCTGCACTCATTTTCTCGCTTTGTTTTCACTTGGCATGGGGCTGGAAAAGGATCTGACCGCTTCTATGCATGGCCGGATGCTCTCTCCCACCTAAAAAAAGTTTTTTCAATTTGCACTTATATATCTTGAATTTGAGATAACTGATTAAAGTAAAATGTAAGCGCCAGGTCCAGTTAACGCAACGCCAACTGCAATAGCGATTAAGATCATGTTATATTCAAACCCGTTTTGTGTTACCCAGTAGCCATTTTTTCCGTGTACAGTAAAGATTGCAACTAGCATTGTACCAACGATAAATAATGAGCCAACCCAAGTGAAGATACCTGAAGCGAATAAGAAACCACCTAATAGCTCAGTTGCGCCAGCCATAAATGCCATGAATACGCCAGGGCGTAAGCCGATTGATTCCATCCAGCCGCCTGTTCCTTTCAGACCGTGACCACCAAACCAGCCAAATAATTTTTGAGTACCGTGACCCATGAATGTAATTCCGATAACAAGACGAATAAGAAGAAGACCGATGTTCATCATTTATAAAACCTCCAAAAAGTTATTTACTTACATTATGTAAGTTATAATAAATGAGTTACTTACTTTAGTCAAGTGACTTTCTTATAAAATTTGAAGAAAATTTTACAAATCAATAATAAAAAATAAATATGTTGTAAAGACCTCTAGACGAGCGGAGGAGAAAAAGAGAAAATACAAGTAAGAAGTTAATTCTCATAATTGTTATTCAGACAATCTGAATTGACTGGAATTTTGCAAAGCGATACAATAAGGGTCTATTGGTAATAACGTAATTCTTTTCGAAAGCGTTTTTACAATATAATATTTGAAGTATGAAGTCTTACGTGTATCTCAATCTTTACTAGGGATTGCCCTATACATTTTCAACCTAATTATAAGGAGGACTATCCTATGTTTAAAAAATTATTTGGCCTTGGTTCAAAAACAAATGTAGAAACACTCGTAGCTCCATTAACTGGAGAAGTGAAAAATATTGAAGAAGTACCAGATCCAGTATTCGCTGGTCGTATGATGGGCGACGGTGTTGCAATCGTTCCCACTGAAGGTGTAGTTGTATCACCAGTAGATGGCGAAATCGTACAATTATTCCACACAAAACATGCTGTTGGAATTAAAGCGAAAAACGGTACAGAAATTTTAATCCATGTTGGTTTAGAAACTGTAAAAATGGAAGGCGAAGGTTTCGAAGCTCACGTATCTGAAGGACAAGCTGTGAAAGCTGGCGATAAATTAATTTCTTTCGATTTAGAATTAATTCGCGAAAAAGCAAAAAGCACAATTACTCCAATTGTTATTACAAATACAGATGCAGCTGAATCTATTAATACAACTGTAGGTGTTTCAGCTACAAAAGGTTCAACAGAAGTAATGAAAGTTACAATGAAATAATGATTTTTTGTAAGGAATCCATTTTATATGAAATGGATTCCTTATTTTATTTAGTCATAAGTTTTTTTCGTGGGATGTTTTAGTGATGTATGATACTATATTGAAGGTACTTGGAACTAGGGTTTCACATATATGTGGATAAGGCGTATTTCTCTTAGAAAAAATAAAAGGGAAATGCGCCTTTTGTATGTTCACATTTCTTTTGTTCCATTGTAATGTACGTTATGATGAATGTAGGACATTCACCATAAGGAGTGGATTTGGATGAAGCGAGTGTTGTTTGTTTGCACTGGAAATACATGTCGTAGCCCAATGGCAGAAGCGTTGCTTCGTCACTATGGGGAAGGGAAATTTGAGGCGAAGTCTGCTGGTGTTTTTGCCAGTTTTGGAAGTGATGCATCTTTACATGCAAAAGATGCATTAGCAGAAAAGGGGATTAAAGTAGCGCATGCTTCGCAGCAAATAACGAATGAATTACTTGAGTGGGCTGATATGGTACTCACGATGACGGAAAGCCATAAACAACTTGTGGTTGAATATCATCCGAGTGCTAGGGAGAAAGTGCATACATTCTATGAATTTGTAGAGGGTACAAGTAAAGATATTTCAGACCCGTTTGGCGGTTCTCTTTCTATTTATCAATCAACATTAGTAGAGATGGAAAAACTTGTACAAACTTTATTGGAAAAATATTCAGAAGGTTAATGTTTCGTGTATAATACGATACTGGAGATGATCTTGCTTGGAATGAGCAAGTGAGTATCAAACTTTTGCAATCATTCATCAGTGGGGATAAGTAATCCTACTTGATAGAAGTTTCACTAAAATTTTGGAGGGGTCAAAATGAAAGTAGTAGTAGCATCTGATCACGGTGGAATGAATATCCGCAAAGAAATCGTAAGTTTATTAGAAGAATTGAATATTGAATATGTTGATTTAGGATGTGAATGTGAAGCAGGTTCTGTTGATTATCCTGATTTTGCATTTCCAGCGGCAGAAATGGTTGCAAATGGTGAAGTAGACCGTGGTATTTTAATTTGTGGAACAGGCATTGGTATGTCAATTGCAGCAAATAAAGTACACGGTATTCGCTGTGCGTTAGTACATGATACATTTAGTGCAAGAGCAACAAGAGAACATAATGATACGAATATGTTAGCGATGGGTGAGCGTGTAATTGGTGCTGGTTTAGCGCGTGATATCGCAAAAATTTGGCTAACAACTGATTATGAAGGCGGACGTCACGAAAATCGCGTAGGGAAAATTAAAACATACGAAGCGAAGTAATCTTCTATTAGGACATACTATAATTTGTTGAACCAATCTGTGAAAGGAAGAGGCGTCATGACGGAAATAGTAAAAATGAAAGAGCAGCTACAAATATCGCTTTCTGATTTTCAAGAGCAAGCTTCTTTACAAAGCGGGCAAATTTTTGTAGTGGGTTGTAGCACGAGCGAGGTGCTCGGAGAGAGAATTGGGACATCAGGAACGATGGAAGTGGCGGAAGCGATTTTTTTTGAGCTAAAACAATTTCAAGAGCAAGCTGGTATAGAGTTGGCATTCCAATGTTGTGAGCATTTAAATCGTGCTTTAGTAGTAGAGAGAGAAGTAGCAATGAAGTATCAATTTGAAATTGTAACTGTTACGCCTGTTAGATCAGCCGGTGGTGCATTAGCAACATATGCCTATCACAATCTAAAGGATCCTGTAGTCGTGGAATTTATAAAAGCAGATGCGGGCATGGATATCGGTGATACATTTATTGGTATGCATCTAAAACATGTTGCGGTTCCAATTCGTACACGTGTAAAAGAGATTGGAAGTGCACACGTAACGATGGCTAAAACACGTGCGAAACTTATTGGTGGGGCACGTGCTGTATATGCGGCAGTAGAAGAAGCAGTTACTTGTAGCTAAAAATAAAGAAGAAACAGAAATACTGTATCCTTTATATAACATGTAAAGAGGTATGTAGTCTGACTTCGTAAAGGATAAAAGAAAAGACCGAACTCGGTCTTTTTTTCTTTTATGATATAGAAAGTCATGTTAGAATGTAGTTGAAAACATGAAGGTTCTAAAGAATTACAACTTGAATTTTCGTTTTTTCTCAATAAATAAGAAAAAACTATCGGGAATCAGTGTAATTCGTTCAGAAAAGGGGGATTTTGGTGGATCATTTAAAACGTCAAGATGAAAAGGTATTTGCTGCAATTGAAGCAGAACTAGGAAGACAGCGTTCAAAAATTGAATTAATTGCCTCAGAAAACTTCGTAAGTGAAGCTGTAATGGAAGCACAAGGTTCTGTTTTAACAAACAAGTATGCAGAAGGATATCCTGGTAAACGTTACTATGGCGGTTGTGAGCATGTAGACATAGTAGAGGATATTGCACGTGATCGCGTAAAAGAAATCTTTGGCGCAGAGCATGTGAACGTTCAACCACACTCTGGTGCACAAGCGAACATGGCTGTATACTTCACGATTTTAGAGCAAGGCGATACAGTACTTGGTATGAATTTATCCCACGGTGGTCACTTAACACACGGAAGCCCTGTTAACTTTAGTGGGGTACAATATAATTTCGTAGAATATGGCGTTGATGCTGAATCACACCGCATCAATTATGATGATGTGTTAGCAAAAGCAAAAGAACATAAGCCAAAATTAATCGTTGCAGGTGCAAGTGCGTACCCTCGTGTTATCGATTTCAAGAGATTCCGTGAAATCGCAGACGAAGTTGGTGCATACTTAATGGTAGATATGGCACATATCGCAGGTTTAGTTGCAGCAGGTTTACATCCAAACCCAGTACCACATGCACATTTCGTTACAACAACAACACATAAAACATTACGTGGCCCACGTGGCGGTATGATTTTATGTGAAGAAAAATTTGCAAAGCAAATTGATAAATCAATCTTCCCTGGTATTCAAGGTGGACCACTAATGCACGTAATTGCTGCGAAAGCTGTTGCATTTGGTGAGACACTTCAAGAAGACTTTAAAACATATGCACAAAATATCATTAATAATGCACAGCGCTTAGCAGAAGGTCTTCAAAAGGAAGGACTTACACTTGTTTCTGGTGGAACGGACAACCATCTTATCTTAATCGATGTTCGTAACCTAGATATTACAGGTAAAGTTGCAGAGCATGTATTAGATGAAGTTGGTATTACTGTAAACAAGAACACAATCCCATTTGAAACAGCAAGCCCATTTGTAACAAGCGGCGTACGTATTGGTACAGCGGCGGTAACATCTCGTGGCTTCGGATTAGAAGAAATGGATGAAATTGCAGCAATTATTGCTCATACGTTAAAAAATCATGAGGATGAAGTTGCATTAGAAGAAGCACGTAAGCGTGTAGAAGCATTAACAGATAAGTTCCCAATGTATACAGACCTATAATAGATTAGATGAAGACTGCTGAAGCATATATTGTTTCAGCAGTCTTTTTTTCATTTGAAACACAAGTTCTTAATAGATAGTTTTTCAGAATACCTTCTATAAGTGATAGTTTCTACCGTAGAAGATATGAAATTCTAGTTTTCTCTGTCTGCGAGTGGCAGGATAAATGGGTTTTAAGGTAGTGAAATTTGGATATTTTCACATAGGAGAGCGGGTTAGCTAAGTGAGAACATAGATAACTTCCGAAGTATGTATACAAACAATGAATAATTTTTGGATATATAATGAAGGATACGACTTCCATAATTGGTAAAGATATTAAGTAGGTTCATAATAGATTTGAAACTTTTCCAAATTTGCCCTTGAATATTAGTAGCGTTTTCTTTACAATCGTAAATAGTGTAAAACGGCGTGTACGCACGCATGAATATCATCTGAAGGAGAGATTCACATGGGAAAACTGTATGTATTTGATCACCCGTTAATTCAACATAAGATTACATATATTCGCGATAAAAATACAGGTACAAAAGAATTTCGTGAATTAGTGGATGAAGTAGCAAGCTTAATGGCATTTGAAATTACACGCGATCTTCCACTTGAAGAAATCGAAATTGAAACACCTGTAAGCAAAGCGAAAACAAAAGTGATCGCTGGTAAAAAGCTTGGTCTAATTCCGATTTTACGTGCAGGCTTAGGAATGGTAGACGGAATTCTGAAATTAATCCCAGCAGCAAAAGTAGGACACGTTGGTTTATACCGTGACCCAAAAACATTGCAACCGGTAGAATACTATGTGAAACTTCCAACGGATGTAGAAGAACGTGACTTTATCGTACTTGATCCGATGTTAGCAACAGGTGGTTCTGCAGCTGAAGCAATTAACTCTCTGAAAAAACGCGGTGCGAAGCAAATTAAATTAATGTGTATCGTAGCTGCACCAGAAGGAGTAAAAGTAGTACAAGAAGAACATCCTGATGTTGATATTTATGTGGCGGCATTAGATGAAAAATTAAATGACCATGGTTATGTTGTTCCAGGTCTTGGCGATGCTGGTGACCGTTTATTTGGAACGAAGTAAGACAACAGACGAGAGGGAATTCCCCACTCGTCTTTTTTGTATAAATATTGAGGGCAGGGGAGGAGTGTGGTATTTTTTGTATATGCAACATAACTTGCATATTTTTCACATATAATATAGAAGTCAAACGTCTAATAAGCCCTATATTATAGAAGAAAAACGTTATATCGTAAAAATATAATCGTGACAAACTTGTGAACTTTTTCTTCTATTATAAGGAGAAAACTTGAAGGAATCAGATATCTTTGACCAGTATTTAGAAGGGGAACGTTTTCATTTTTGGCAAGAAATTACTAATACTCAAATTTTTTGATTTTTTACGATTTCTCGTTGACAGTGCTAATACCCTATTGTATGCTAACTACGGGGATGGATGGTAGGGCTTTCAGTGACAAATTTGCATCTATTCCGTGACGAAAAAGTAAACTTTTTATTTTGTATAGAATTTATGCAAGAAAATGAGTTATTATTAACACATCGTGAATGAGGGTTACATATTGGAGGGATGAATCCTTGCAAAAAAACGATCGCAACCCGGTAAAAGCTTATGCTTTAATGTCAGGTATTCTTGCTCAATTAGTTGGTTCCATTCTTGTTGGAATTTTTGGTGGGCAATGGATTGATAGTAAGGTTGGAACGTTTCCGTTGTTTCTTATTATAGGCTTATTGCTAGGATTAGGAACAGGGATTTACGCAATGATTCGACTCATTCGACATTACTATTCGGGAGAGCAATGATGATAGACGTACATGGACTTGTCCACAGACAAAAGAAATATATGTACTACTTGCTTGCGCTTCTAGTGCTAGGATGGGGATTTACCTCTTACAAGGATGTATTTCTTGGACTGATTATCGGAACGATTTTCAGTTTTCTTAGTTTGCGCATCATTGCACGTAGAACAGACAAGCTATTAGATCGCGTTACAAATGGAGAACACGTGAAATTTAAAGCGACGGCTGTTAGTACATATTCGAGATTTGCCACGATTGGGTTATTAATTTTATTTGCCGCGAAATATCAGCATTTAATTGCGATGTGGAGCTTAGGTGTAGGATTGCTGACAGGATATCTTGTCATGATCATAGATTTTCTTTATTTAGAGTATAAGAGCAGGGAAGAGAGGTGAATTACTAGTGGAACACGGTAAATTAGTTGAATTTCTAGGTTTAACGTTCGATTTGTCCTCAGTCATGATGGTTACTGTGGCAGCAATTATTGTTTTCTTAATCGCTGTTATTGGAACTCGCACATTAGCTCTTCGTCCAACAGGAATGCAAAACTTTCTTGAGTGGATTTTAGACTTTGCGAAAGGGATTATTAACAGTACGATGGACTGGAAAACAGGTGGACGCTTTTTAACACTCGGCGTTACACTTATGATGTTTATTTTCGTATCAAACATGCTCGGCCTACCATTCATGTATTCAACAACTGAGGCTGGTGAACACATTGCATGGTGGAGATCGCCAACGTCTGACCCAGCAGTCACATTAACATTAGCCGTGATGGTAGTTACCCTCACCCATTATTATGGAATTAAGATGAAGGGTACAAAAGAATACTTAAAAGGATTTTTCCAACCTATGAAGTTCTTATTTCCTTTAAAGGTTATTGAGGAATTTGCTAACACATTAACGTTAGGTCTTCGTCTATTCGGTAACATCTATGCTGGTGAGATTTTATTAGGATTACTTGCTAAATTAGGCGGAAGTACAGTACTTGGAGCATTAGGTGCTATTGTGCCGATGTTAGCATGGATGGGATTCAGTGTATTCGTTGGTTCAATCCAAGCGTTTATCTTTACAATGTTAACGATGGTTTATATGGCTCATAAAGTAAGTCATGACCATTAATATACTTTAATAAGTAAGTAAAAAAATCTATTTTTTTATAATACAAAGGAGGACAAATTAAATGAGTTTAGGTGTAATCGCAGCTGCAATTGCAATTGGTTTATCAGCATTAGGTGCAGGTATTGGTAACGGTCTTATCGTATCACGTACAATCGAAGGTGTTGCTCGTCAACCAGAATTAAAAGGCGCACTTCAAACAATTATGTTCATCGGGGTTGCATTAGTTGAGGCACTTCCAATCATCGGTGTAGTTATTGCATTCATCGTAATGAACAAATAAGGGAGACTCCCCTTACATAGATGGCGAAGAGTGTTTTTGGACTTTCTTCGCCATTGCTTTATGAACGAAATGGTTGTCTTTTTTTTCATATAGTCAATTTAGATATCACGAAGGGAGTGAATCCTTGTGCCAACTTTAATTTTAGGAGCTGCCATTCCATTTGGAACGATTGCTTATACATTGTTAGTTTTCCTAATTTTATTAATTATGCTACGTAAATTTGCTTGGGGTCCTTTGATGGGAATTATGAAGGAACGTGAAGAGCATGTTGCTAGTGAAATCGATGCTGCAGAACAAAACAATGCAGAGGCGAAGAAATTAGTAGAAGAACAACGTGAAATGTTAAAACAATCACGTGTTGAAGCACAAGAGTTAATCGAAAGAGCGAAAAAGCAAGCAGAAGATCAAAAAGATGTTATTGTTGCTGCTGCAAAAGAAGAAGCAGAATCTATTAAAGCATCTGCTGTACAAGAAATTCAACGCGAAAAAGAGCATGCGATTGCTGCTCTGCAAGAACAAGTCGCTTCTTTATCTGTTCAAATTGCTTCTAAAGTAATTGAGAAAGAATTAAAAGAAGAAGACCAAGTGAAGTTAATTCGCGATTATATTAAAGAAGTAGGAGAAGCGCGATGAGCAATGAGATTGTAGCAAAACGTTATGCTGTCGCTCTTTTTCAAATTGCAAAAGAAAAACACGTATTAGAAATGTTTGAGGAAGAATTACGCCTTGTACAAAACGTTTTTGTAAAAAACGGAGAACTACATAGCTTTTTAACACAACCAAACATTTCAAAGGAGCAGAAAAAAACGTTTCTTTCTAACGTGTTTGCTTCTGTTTCTGAATCAATTTTAAATACGCTATATATTTTAGTTGATAACAAACGTATTGAAATTCTACCTGAAATTGCAAATGAATATGTTGCTCTTGCTAATGAAGAACGTAACGTAGCTGATGCAACTGTATATTCAGTTCGTCTTCTATCAGAAGATGAAAAGCTTAACATTGCAGAATCATTTGCAAAAAGAACAGGAAAAGATGCAATCCGTATAAAAAATGTTGTAGATGAAGATTTACTAGGCGGCATTAAAGTACGCATTGGAAATCGCATTTATGATGGCAGTTTACAAGGAAAATTAGCACGTATTCAGCGTGAACTTATGAAGAATAGATAGGGGTGAAGCACATGAGCATCAGAGCTGAAGAAATTAGCGCACTGATAAAGCAACAAATTGAGAACTATCAGTCTGAAATCGAAGTTAGTGATGTTGGTACAGTTATCCAAGTTGGTGACGGTATTGCGCGTGCTCATGGTCTTGATAACGTTATGGCTGGTGAACTTGTAGAGTTCTCTAACGGCGTTATGGGACTAGCACAAAACTTAGAGGAAAATAACGTAGGTATCATTATTTTAGGACCTTACACAGAAATCCGTGAAGGTGACGAAGTTCGTCGTACTGGTCGCATCATGCAAGTGCCAGTAGGAAAAGAACTAATCGGTCGTGTTGTAAACCCATTAGGTCAACCAGTAGATGGTTTAGGCCCAATCAATACAACAAGCACTCGTCCAATCGAAAGTCCAGCACCAGGTGTAATGGATCGTAAATCTGTTCATGAGCCACTTCAAACAGGTATTAAAGCGATCGATGCTCTTGTACCAATCGGTCGTGGTCAACGTGAGTTAATCATCGGTGACCGTCAAACTGGTAAAACAGCAGTTGCACTTGATACAATCTTAAATCAAAAAGATGAAGATATGATTTGTATCTACGTTGCAATTGGACAAAAAGAATCTACAGTACGTAACGTAGTAGAAACACTACGTAAGCACGGTGCGTTAGAATACACAATCGTTGTAACTGCATCAGCTTCTCAACCAGCTCCATTATTATACTTAGCTGCTTATGCTGGTGTAACAATGGGTGAAGAGTTCATGTACAATGGTAAACACGTATTAGTAGTATATGATGACTTATCAAAACAAGCAGCTGCTTACCGTGAGCTTTCATTACTATTACGTCGTCCTCCAGGTCGTGAAGCATATCCAGGGGATGTATTCTACTTACATTCTCGCTTACTAGAGCGTGCGGCAAAATTAAGTGATGCAAAAGGCGGCGGTTCTTTAACAGCTCTACCTTTCATCGAAACACAAGCAGGGGACGTATCAGCTTACATCCCAACAAACGTAATCTCTATTACAGATGGACAAATCTTCTTACAATCTGATTTATTCTTCTCTGGCGTACGTCCAGCGATCGATGCAGGTACTTCAGTATCTCGTGTTGGTGGATCTGCTCAGATTAAAGCGATGAGTAAAGTATCGGGTACACTTCGTCTTGACCTTGCATCTTACCGTGAGTTAGAAGCGTTCGCTCAGTTCGGTTCTGACCTTGATAAAGCAACACAAGCGAAATTAAACCGTGGTGCTCGCACAGTTGAAGTATTAAAACAAGGATTACACAAACCGTTACGAGTAGAGAAACAAGTTATCATTCTTTACGCTTTAACACGTGGATTCTTAGATGATATCCCAGTAGCAGATATCACTCGTTTTGAAGAAGAATTCCATGCTTGGTTAGATTCAAATGCAGCTGAGCTATTAAGTGAAATTCGCACAACAAAGAAACTTGCGGATGACGATAAATTTGCAGCAGCAATCAACGGATTCAAAAAAGTATTCGTAGCTTCTGAATAATAAAAAGCGGAAGCGGCTTCTGCCGCTGAAACTAGATTATATAAACAGGCAACTCTTACAGGAATTGCTGACGGTTATGTAGAGGAAAAGAGTAGGTGCACCTATTCTTTTCCTTCAATCATGAGCAAGAATATCTTGCAACGTAGATTAGAAAGATGAACGAAAAGGATTCTTACTAATCGTGCCAACTTCCGGAAAAAAGGTGGTGAAAACCTGTGGCATCTTTACGCGATATAAAAGCGAAAATTAACTCGACTAAGAAAACGAGTCAAATTACGAAAGCGATGGAGATGGTATCTGCATCGAAGTTAAGTCGTGCAGAGCAAAATGCTAAATCTTTCGTTCCGTATATGGAAAAGATTCAAGAAGTAGTAGCGAGTATTGCGCAAGGTAGCAAAGGGATCAATCATCCAATGCTAACAGCGCGTCCTGTAAAACGTACAGGATACATCGTTATTACATCTGATCGCGGACTAGCAGGTGGTTATAACAGTAACGTATTACGTACAGTAAGTAACGTAATTCGTGAACGTCATAATATGGATTCAAACCAATATTCAATTATTGTGCTTGGACGACTAGGACGTGATTATTTAAAACGTCGCGGCTTTAACATTATTGATGAAGTAGTTGGATTATCTGACCACCCATCATTTACAGATGTTAAAGACCTTGCTTCTCGAGCAATCGCGATGTTCGCAGATGGTGCTTATGATGAACTGTACATTTACTACAATCATTTTGTAAGTAAAATTTCACAAGAAGTAACGGAAAATAAAATTTTACCGCTTACGGAAGTGACGTCTGACAAACCGACGACAGCTTATGAATTTGAACCTTCTGAAGAAGATATCTTAAAAGTGTTATTGCCACAATACGCAGAAAGCTTAGTGTACGGTGCATTACTAGACGGTAAAGCAAGTGAACACGCAGCGCGTATGACAGCAATGAAAAGTGCTACAGACAACGCGATGGAAGTTATCGATTCACTTACACTTTCATTCAACCGTGCTCGTCAAGCAGCGATTACGCAAGAGATTACGGAAATCGTTGGTGGCGCAGCAGCGTTAGAATAGTAATATAAGGCGGAAGCGGTTCGTTCAGAATGGGAGGGGGATGGAGCTTTTGACGTAGAGGCGCTCTTTGCCTCGCAGGAAAAAGCGAAGTCACCGAGCATTCTAACCGCTGGAGCTAGATTAATAAAAAGCGGAAGCGGCTCTTTTGGAAGAGTCGCCCAAGCTATACTAATAAAAAATGAAAGCCGACTCTCATAGAAAGCTGGCTAATTTAAAGAAAGCTAGGAGGGAACCCGATGAATAAAGGGCGCGTTACGCAAATCATGGGTCCGGTTGTAGACGTTAAGTTTGACGGCGGAAAGCTACCTGAAATCTACAATGCCCTTAGAATTAAACAAGACGCAGTTAACTTAACTTTAGAAGTTGCACTTCACTTAGGTGATGATACAGTTCGTACAGTTGCGATGTCTTCCACAGACGGACTTGTTCGTGGTACTGCAGTAGAAGATACTGGCAAAGCGATTTCTGTTCCAGTTGGTGATGCAACACTTGGTCGTGTATTTAACGTATTAGGTGATGCAATTGACTTAGATGGTGAGGTTCCAGCAGATGTACGCCGTGATCCAATTCACCGTCAAGCACCTGCATTCGAAGAGTTATCTACAAAAGTAGAAATTCTTGAAACTGGTATTAAAGTAGTAGACTTACTTGCTCCTTACATTAAAGGTGGTAAAATCGGTCTATTCGGTGGTGCCGGTGTAGGTAAAACAGTATTAATTCAGGAATTAATTAACAACATCGCCCAAGAGCACGGTGGTATCTCTGTATTCGCTGGTGTAGGTGAGCGTACTCGTGAAGGTAACGACTTATACCATGAAATGAGCGATTCTGGCGTAATCAAGAAAACTGCGATGGTATTCGGACAAATGAACGAGCCACCTGGTGCACGTCAACGTGTTGCATTAACAGGTTTAACAATGGCTGAACATTTCCGTGATGAGCAAGGACAAGACGTACTATTGTTCATCGATAACATCTTCCGTTTCACGCAAGCGGGTTCTGAAGTATCTGCCCTTCTTGGTCGTATGCCATCTGCGGTAGGTTATCAGCCAACACTTGCAACAGAAATGGGTCAATTACAAGAACGTATTACATCTACAAATAAAGGGTCTATCACGTCTATCCAAGCGGTATATGTACCAGCCGATGACTATACTGACCCAGCACCAGCTACAACGTTCGCTCACTTAGATGCAACAACAAACTTAGAGCGTCGTTTAACACAAATGGGTATTTACCCAGCGGTAGATCCATTAGCATCTACATCTCGTGCACTTTCTCCAGAAATCGTAGGAGAAGAGCATTATGAAGTAGCTCGTCAAGTACAGCAAACTCTTCAACGTTATAAAGAGCTTCAAGATATCATCGCTATCTTAGGTATGGATGAGATCTCTGAAGAAGATAAGTTAGTTGTACAACGTGCTCGTCGCATTCAGTTCTTCTTATCACAAAACTTCCACGTAGCGGAGCAATTTACAGGTCAAAAAGGTTCTTACGTACCTGTAAAAGAAACAGTTCGTGGTTTCAAAGAAATTCTAGAAGGAAAATATGATGACCTTCCAGAAGATGCATTCCGTCTTGTTGGTAGTATTGAAGAAGTTATTGAAAACGCGAAGAAAATGATGGCGTAAGGCCTTAGGAGGGACGAATTATGAAGACATTTCCAGTCAGTATTGTAACTCCTGATGGACCGGTTTACGAAAAAGAAGTAGAAATGGTAAGCGTGAAGGCAGAAAGTGGGGAAATGGGGATCTTACCAGGTCACATTCCAACTGTTGCACCGCTGAAAATTAGTGCGGTTCGTTTGAAAAATGGCGGTCACACTGATTATATAGCAGTAAGCGGTGGCTTTATCGAAGTTCGTCCAGATAAAGTAACAGTATTAGCACCATCTGCTGAAGAAGCAAACCATATCGATATTCATCGTGCAAACGAAGCGAAGCGCCGTGCTGAGCAACGTATGCAAGATAAACAAGTACATGTTGACTTCAAGCGTGCAGAACTGGCGCTGCAGCGTGCAGTAAACCGTTTGAACGTTTCTGATATGAAATAAAAAAAGTCCGTAAAGGTTCATTCCTTTACGGACTTTTTTATAACTTATGGGTAACAACGCTTTCTTTTTTAGACTTTGTTATATCAAAATCTAATTATATAATGAAAAAAAAATCCCCCAAAATGGTATAATTATTCTGAATATATCTAGGGAAACGCTTTACAACTGTGATTAGAAAAGGAGATGAGAAAGTGATTGGTGAAATGAAACGAGAAGCTTTACAGTCATTAAGGGGAAAATGGGGGCTTGGCGTAGGTTCAACACTGTTATATGGTATTTTAAGTTATATTCTATCACTGTTTGCAACTCTTATTGTTATTATTCCTTTTGTTCTCTTATTTATGTTACTTGGTGATTCTATCGATTTATTTGAAGGGGAAACGGTGACAATCGGCTTTACGGTTACTTTCGTTATTTTGTATGGACTTATGATGTTTATGAGTCTTATGTCATATGGTATTACAGCGTATGGTTACACGAATGTGTTTTTAAATATTAGCAGGAGAAAAGGTGCTACAATAGATGCTTTATTTGAAGGTTTTCGCGGCTTTAGAAGAATGATGAATGCTGCAAAGGCGATGATTTTAATATTTTTATATTCTGGAATATGGATTCCTTTCGTGCTATTAATTATTGTCGGTTTGTTAGGAGATGAGACAGGGGGTGCTGGGGAAGGATCAGCAATCGCATTTTTTGTTTTATTATTTGTTTCATTTATTGTCATTATTATTGCATCCTTTTCATATGTGATGACTTATTATGTTATGATAGACAATCCGGAATATGGTGTTTTACAAGCGATGAAAGAAAGTAAAAAAATAATGAAAGGACATAAAATGGATTTATTCCTTTTATGGCTTAGTTTCATTGGTTGGGGAATATTAGCGATGATTCCTTTCGGGTTTGGGTTGCTTTGGCTCTGTCCATATATTAGTACAACGACTGCTCATTTTTATCAGTATGTATCAGAGAAAGCATAGCATCTTTATTTAGGAATTGGTTTCCTATGGTTAGCTCCATATTTTCACACGACATCTGCTGCGTTTTATAAGGAAATTTCAAAGAAATATTATAAAAAAGAAGATACTACTTTTAAAAAAACCGACTAGCATGAAATTAATCATTCGTGCTAGTTTTTTTGTGAGAGTGAAATTAATTATAATTGCTGTAAACCAAGCAACATAGAGCGAAGTCATCCTCTAGTTACTTGGTTTTTCTTTTTCCCAATATATCGACATGGGAATTTGAAGTTTGTTATAATAATAAATAATCGCATTATTTAGAAAAATTTAAAAATAATAAATAATGCAGGTGAGACATATTGTTTACTAAGTGAACTTGTTCTTAATTTAGGGGGGAGGGCTTCAGGGTGGCAAATGTATATGAAAATAGTTATATGATTGTTGGCATCTTTTTACTATTGGGCATATTACTGCCGGTAGTGGCTCTTACATTAGGCAAGCTGCTGCGCCCACATAAACCAAGTGCAGCAAAGGCAACGACGTACGAAAGCGGAATTGAACCCTATCATGATGCAAATGTTCGTTTTCATGCTCGTTATTATATTTTTGCATTATTGTTTGTCATTTTTGATGTGGAAACTGTATTTTTATATCCGTGGGCTGTCGCATATGACAAGCTTGGTTTGTTCGCGCTTATTGAAATGTTGATCTTTGTCATTATGTTGCTCATTGGTTTGGCCTATGCTTGGAAAAAGAAGGTGTTACAATGGTTATAAATTTTGAAGATTTACATCCAGGGGAACGAGCGGAATTAGAGAGAAATATCTTTTTTACAACACTTGAACAGATAAAAGGATGGGCGCGTAGTAATTCTTTATGGCCGATGACATTTGGACTTGCATGCTGCGCGATTGAAATGATGGGAGTTGGCTCATCGCATTATGATCTAGACCGGTTTGGGTCATTTTTCCGGACATCGCCGAGGCAATCAGATGTCATGATTGTTTCAGGAACAGTAACAAAGAAAATGGCACCAATTGTGCGTCGTTTATACGATCAAATGCCAGAACCGAAATGGGTTATTGCAATGGGTTCTTGTGCAACAGCTGGTGGCCCGTATGTGAACTCGTATGCTGTTGTGAAAGGGGTGGACCAAATCGTACCGGTAGATGTGTACATTCCAGGATGTCCCCCGAACCCAGCTGCTTTAATTTATGGGATTAATAAATTAAAAGAGAAGATTCGTTACGAAGCAAAGACTGGAAAGCAGGTGACGAATAGATGAGCGATCCGAATAAAGAGATAGAGGACATGAAAAAAGAGGCGGCAAGACATGCGAAAGAAGAAGCGCGGAAACGGCTTGCTGCTAGGCATGAGGCGGAACTGTCTAAGGATGAGGTACAAGGAGAAGAAAAAGAGAAAGCGCTACCAAAAGATGTGGAGATAAATATAGAGGAAGCCAAACGACTTGCCGTAGAGGCAGCAAAAGCAAAGGCGGCAGCGTTAGCGAAGCAGAAAGGAGCAGAAGGTGAAGCGATATCGGAAGAGGAGAGGGCAAAAGAGAAGGCGAAAGCCGCGGCAGCAAAGGCAAAAGCGGCAGCGCTAGCAAAGCAGAAAGGAGCAGAAGGCGAGGCAATATCGGAAGAGGAAAAAGCAAAAGCGAAGGCGAAAGCCGCGGCAGCAGCAAAGGCAAAAGCGGCAGCGCTAGCAAAGCAGAAAGGAGCAGAAGGCGAAGCGATATCGGAAGAGGAAAGGGCAAAAGCGAAGGCGAAAGCCGCGGCAGTAGCAAAGGCAAAAGCGGCAGCGCTAGCAAAGCAGAAAGGAGCAGAAGGCGAAGCGATATCGGAAGAGGAAAGGGCAAAAGCGAAGGCGAAAGCCGTGGCAGCAGCAAAAGCAAAGGCAGCCGCGTTGGCAAAACAAAAAGCAACAGAAGGCGGAGCGCCATCTAACGATGAAAAGGCAAAGGCAATTGCAGTGGCGAAAGCAAAGGCGGCAGCTGCTGCCAAGGCAAAAGGTGCTGCGGGTAAGAAGGAAGAAGAGCCGGAGCAGGAAGAACCATCATCGAATCAGCCATATTTAGATGCTTATGTAAAGATTATTAAGGAGAAGACAGGCGAACATTCATTAGTAGATTACTATATTAATAAACTTTCAAAAGATGTACCAACGCTTGTTGTTGAGCCGAAGAATTACTATGAAGTGATGGAATTATTAAAGTGTCATGAAGGACTTGCCTTTGATTATATGTCGGAGTTACATGCGACGGATTTCGTTACACATATGGAAGTGTATGTCCATTTGTTTTCATATGGAAAGCGTCAATCTGTAGCAGTGAAGGTGAAGGTAGATAGGGAGGCGCCGCGGGTAGCATCGATTGCGCCGCTATGGCACGGGGCGAACTGGCCAGAGCGAGAAGCGTATGATTTGCTTGGTGTTGTCTTTGAAGGTCATCCCAATTTAACGCGTATTTTAATGCCAGATGATTGGGCGGGTTATCCGCTTCGAAAAGATTATGAGCCTTTGGATGTGGAGGTGTAGCATTATGATCCGTACAGAAGAAATGCTTTTAAATGTAGGACCGCAGCACCCGAGTACGCACGGTGTATTTAGGCTTGTTATTAAAATTGATGGGGAAATTATTAAGGAGGCTACACCTGTCATTGGGTATTTACACCGTGGAACAGAGAAAATCGCAGAGAGCTTGCAGTATACACAAATTATTCCTTATACAGATCGAATGGACTATTTATCAGCGATGACGAATAACTATGTGATTTGTCACGCTGTTGAGACAATGATGGGCCTTGAAATTCCAGAGCGTGCAGAATATTTGCGAGTACTTGCAATGGAGCTTGGCCGCGTTGCGAGTCACCTCGTTTGGTGGGGAACAAACCTTCTTGATATTGGAGCGGTTAGTCCGTTTCTATATGCATTCCGGGAGAGGGAGATGATTATTAATCTCTTAAATGAACTCTGTGGTGCGCGGCTAACGTTTAATTACATGCGAGTGGGCGGTGTAAAATGGGATGCTCCAGATGGCTGGATCCGAAAGGTCCGTGAGTTTGTTCCATATATGAGGGAGCAATTGAAAGGCTATCACGACCTTGTGAGCGGAAACGAAATTTTCTTGAATCGTGTGAAGGGCGTTGGAATATATAGCGCGGAAGATGCGCTTTCTTATTCGCTTAGCGGGGCAAATTTACGCTGCACAGGTGTGAAGTGGGATCTTCGCAAGGATGAACCGTACTCTATTTATGATCGCTTTGATTTTGATATTCCGGTAGGAAACGTGGGGGATGCTTGGGATCGTTACGTTTGTCGGATGGGAGAGATTGAGGAGTCTCTCAAAATTATTGAGCAGGCGGCTGAGCAATTCCCATCAGAAGGGCCAGTGTTGGCGAAAGTGCCGAAAATTATTAAGGCACCAAAGGGCGAGGTATTTGTCCGGATCGAGTCGCCGCGCGGAGAAATTGGCTGTTATATTGCTAGTGAAGGAAAGAAAGAGCCGTATCGCTTAAAGTTCCGCAGGCCATCTTTCTACAACCTTCAAATTTTACCGAAGCTTTTGAAGGGCGAAAATATCGCGAACTTAATTACGATTTTAGGTGGCGTTGATATTGTGCTTGGGGAGGTTGATGGGTGATGATAGAGCGGCTCTTAGAGTCATCGGCAAGCTGGACAAATTTTTTCATCTTTTTTGGGTTAGCGGTGCTTCTTTTATTTGCTGTCCTTGGATTTGTTACATATGGGATTTTAGCAGAGCGAAAAGTGATGGGATTTATGCAAGGGCGGATTGGTCCGAACCAGGTCGGCGGCAGATTCGGTTTACTGCAAACAGTTGCTGACGTTTTAAAGCTTTTATTAAAAGAAGATAGCATTCCGAAAGCCGCAGATAAGCCGCTGTTTATATTGGCACCTGTTATTGCATTTGCACCAGCTTTTATGGTGCTTGCAGTCATTCCATTTACGGATAAATTTCAGTTTGCAGATATTGGAGTCGGGCTTCTTTACTATATTGCTGTATCAGGGATTACAACGATTGGTGTTGTGACCGGGGGATGGGCATCAAACAATAAATATTCACTTTTAGGCGGGATGCGTGCGGCAGCGCAAATGATTTCCTATGAAATTCCGCTTGTAATGAGCGTCATTGGTGTTGTCTTATTAGCTGGCAGTCTTAATTTAAATGAAATTGTAGCGGCGCAGGAGAAGGTTTGGTACATTTTCGCACAGCCAATCAGTTTTGTAATTTTCTTAATCGCAGCGGTTGCAGAGTTGAACCGGACGCCGTTTGACTTACCAGAGGCGGAATCGGAACTTGTTTCTGGATATCATACAGAGTATTCGGGGTTTCGCTGGGCATTCTTTATGCTTTCTGAATATGTATACTTCTTTGGAATGGCTTCGCTCATTACGGTGCTCTTCCTAGGAGGATGGAATCCAGTTATGTTCCTTGGTTTTATTCCTGGAGCTGTATGGTTTGCCTTAAAGTTTAGCGCGGTGGTCTTTCTCTTAATTTGGTTCCGCGTTACGTTTCCACGTATCAGGGGCGATCAATTAATGGAGTTTGGCTGGAAGGTATTATTGCCAATCGCACTTGCGAACATTTTCTTAACGGCATTGATTAAGGAGTTGTTCTTCTAATCCATGAGGGGGGTGCCACTAAGATATGAAAGGACTATTTAAAGGATTAAAGTATACGCTTAGCAACTTAAGTAAGAAAAAAGTAACGTACGATTATCCCAATCAACCATTGCCACTACCAGATCGCTTTCGAGGGATTCAAAAATTTTATCCAGAAAAGTGTATTGTTTGTAACCAATGTGCCAACATCTGCCCAACTGACTGTATTCAACTAACAGGGAAGAAGCATCCGGATCCGGCGAAAAAAGGAAAAATCATTGATACGTACGATATTAACTTTGAAATTTGTATTCTGTGCGATTTATGTACAGAGGTTTGTCCAACAGAGGCAATCGTTATGACAAACAATTTTGAGCTAGCGGAGTATACGCGTGATGATTTGTTTAAAAATTTGCAGTGGCTAGATGAAAATGATGAGAACGTCAGAAAGGAGAATAAAGCATGAACGGCGAGTTGATAGCGTTTTTTTTACTATCCTTAACGGCGATTATCGGTGGTATTCTTATGCTGAACTTAACGAAAGTCATGCATATGATGCTCGCGCTTGTGTTTACGTTTCTTAGCATTGCGGGATTGTATTTTCTATTATCGGCAGAGTTTGTTGGAGTAGCGCAAATTTTAATTTATTCCGGGGCGATTACGATTATTATGATTTTTGGCATTATGTTAACGAAACATGACGCTGAAAATGAATCTAGTTTTAGTTTTCGTAAATGGCTCATCTTTTTCGCAGTAGTAGTGTTTGGCGGGGTGATGTATTTCGCTGTTAATAATATAGATTTTACAAATCGAAGTGTACAAGGAAGTGTACCACTTCATGAACAAAACACACTTCAAATTGGTACACTCTTATATTCGAAATATGTCATTCCATTTGAATTAACGTCGGTTATTTTACTTGTTGCACTTGTTGGGGCAATTGTACTTGCGAAGAAGGATGAGAAAGAGGGGGATTCCAATGAGTAGTGTTCCAACTTCCGCCTACTTAGCTCTTGCCATTATTCTGTTTTGCATCGGTTTATTCGGGGCTTTAACAAAGCGGAATACGGTCATTGTTTTAGTTTGTATTGAACTGATGCTAAATGCGGCGAATTTAAACCTAGTCGCCTTTAGTAAATTAGGTTTTTTTCCGAACTTAACAGGACAAATCTTTTCACTGTTTACGATGTCTGTTGCCGCAGCTGAAGCAGCAGTTGGACTTGCAATATTAATTGCGTTATATCGTAAACATGCAACAGTTAACGTAGATGAAATGGATTCGCTTAAGGGTTAGCATTGTGACCGAAAAGGGGGAAGGAAACAATGATCGATTATGCATGGCTCATACCGCTTTTCCCACTTACCTCGTTTTTTTTGCTCGTTATGTTTGGGGGAAAATTGAGAGAAGGAAGCAGCTTACTTGGTATCTTTCTCACATTTCTTTCCTTTGTGGGTGCGGCGACTGTATTAATAGAACGGTTTTCATCAGAAACAGTAAAGCATCAGTGGTTATGGCTCCGAAT
Organism: Bacillus sp. FSL K6-6038; assembly: GCF_038050455.1. Classification (NCBI taxonomy): domain Bacteria; kingdom Bacillati; phylum Bacillota; class Bacilli; order Caryophanales; family Bacillaceae; genus Bacillus; species Bacillus sp. FSL K6-6038. Next base: position 5,116,897 of record NZ_JBBOUH010000001.1, on the reverse strand, counting down.
TGGTGATGTGGATCTTTCGTTTGGTTTTGAGATTAACGCATTAAATGCTTTGATGCTTTTTATTGTGACACTCGTTAGCTTCCTTGTACATGTGTATTCAAAAGGGTATATGCATGGTGATGAGAGGTTGCCCGTATTTTATGCGTATTTAGGGCTCTTTACATTTGCGATGCTCGGGCTTGTTATCTCGACGAATTTACTACAGCTTTATATATTTTGGGAATTAGTTGGACTTGGCTCGTTTTTACTAATTGGTTTCTATTTCTTTAAAGAGGAAGCGAAGGCTGCTGCGAAAAAAGCATTTATTATGACGCGTATTGGAGATGTAGGTTTATTTATCGGGATGATTTTACTCTTCTGGCAGGCTGGTAGCTTTGAATATGAAGTAATCTTTAAAGCGATGAAAATGGGAGACATATCACCTACTATGATAACGCTCACGGCAATCTTGATCTTTATTGGTGCCATGGGGAAATCAGGTCAGTTTCCGCTTCATACGTGGCTACCGGATGCGATGGAAGGGCCAACGCCTGTATCTGCGCTCATTCACGCGGCAACGATGGTTGCAGCAGGTGTGTACTTAGTGGCAACGATGTTTCCGCTATTCTCTGCAAGTCCTGCAGCGATGCAAACAGTCGCGGTTGTTGGCGCCTTTACTGCAATCTTTGCTGCGTCCATTGGCCTCGTACAAACGGATATAAAAAGAGTCCTCGCATATTCAACAGTGAGCCAGCTCGGCTATATGATGCTCGCGCTTGGCTCGGCAGGATACGTTGCTGGAGTCTTTCATTTGACGACACATGCTTTCTTTAAAGCATTGCTTTTCTTAGCGGCAGGAAGCGTCATTCATGCGGTGCATACGCAAAACATTAATGAAATGGGCGGATTGCAGAAGAAAATGAAAGTGACGGGGCTACTCTTCTTAATCGGCACGCTAGCAATTAGTGGTGTCCCGCTCTTCTCAGGTTTTTTTAGTAAGGATGAAATTTTGGCGGCGACGTGGATGCACGGCAATTATGTTTTGTTTGTCCTTGCGGTTCTCGCAGCATTTTTAACGGCGTTTTACATGTTCCGGTTATACTTTCTCGTTTTTACAGGAGAGGCGAAGAAAGAAGAGGATGTGCATGAATCTCCGCGCGTCATGACATTTCCGATGATTGTCCTTGGTATTCTTGCAGTTTTGGCAGGGTATATCAATACGCCTTGGTTTGGCACGTTTCTTGGGGACTGGCTTACAAAGAATGTCCCGTTCCAAGTAGAGCAAAGTCATGGTCCGGTGTGGATTATGATTGTTGCGACACTCGTTTCGTTTGCGGGCATTCTCGCGGCATATCTTATCTATGGGAAACGATCTATTTCTAGAGATCGGGATGGCGGAAAAGAAACAGTCCTATATAGCCTCCTTAAGGAAAAATATTATGTAGATGAACTGTATAGTGTGACTGTGCTCCCGCTCGTAAAAGGAATCGCTTATGTGCTTCACTTATGTGAGGTCTATATTGTGGAAGGAATCGCCCAGTTAATCAGAGGTATTGTGAGAGGAGCAAGCATTGTTGGTTCTAAACTTCAAAACGGAAACGTACAAGTATACGGAACCGCAGTGGCTGTTTCCGTGGCGACATTAGTTGTCATTCTGTTATATACGGGGGGGTATTGGCAATGAATGCATTATTATTATCATTCTTCATTTTCTCCCCGCTTCTAGGGATTCTCTTACTTACGTTAATACCGAAAACGGAAGTGCGTGCAGTGCGAGTCCTCGGTTTGTTCGGAACAATTCTTCCGCTTGGCATCGCGATTGTTCTGGCTAGTACATATGCTTCCGGAAAGAGCTTAACGATGTTTGCTGAAAAGGTGAAATGGATTCAATTCGGACATTTTCCGGGCGTAGATGAAAAGTTGTTTTCTATTTACTATGAGCTTGGTATCGATGGCTTTTCGCTTGTGATGATGATACTCACGGCGCTTTTAGCAACACTTGCGGCGATTACTGCCTTTTCCATTCAAAAAAATATAAAAGGTTTTTACATGCTTTTATTAACACTTGAAATTGGGATGCTCGGTGTCTTTGCAGCAGAAAATTTACTTCTATTCTTTGTCTTCTTTGAAATTACATTACCACCGATGTTTTTGCTTATTGGAAAGTGGGGGAAATTGAACAGTGAAAAAGCTGCCTATAGTTATTTGATTTATAACGGAATTGGATCAGCGATTTTACTCATTGTTTTCTCTATCCTCTTTGCAAAAACGGGTACAACAAATATTGCAGATTTAAAAGATATTTTGACTGGGGTGGACACGGCGCTTCTGGGCGATATTTCAAGTTCATTGCAGCTCGGTTTATTCATTGCACTTATGATAGCCTTTGCTATTAAGCTACCGGTATTCCCTTTGCATCGCTGGATGGTGAATGTGCATGTCGAGGCCCATCCTGCTGTGGTGATGCTCCATGCGGGTGTTCTGCTCAAGATTGGAGCATACGGCATCGTTCGCTTTGGGAAGGGGCTATTCCCGGAGCAGTTTCAAGACTTTGCGATGCTACTGGCGATTTTAGGGGTAATCAACTTGCTATACGGTGCTTTTCTAGCGATCATTCAAACAGATTTTCGAAAGGTACTCGCTTATTCCAGTATTTCGCATATGGGAATCGTTTTAATGGGACTTGGGGCACTGAATGCAGCCGGTATGAAGGGAGCGCTATTTCAAGTCGTATCTCACGGTTTAATTGCAGCGCTACTATTTTGCTTGCTCGGCATGATTGAGGGGCGTTTTGGCACGTCTGACATTACGAAGCTTGGTGGCCTTGCAAAACAAGTTCCTGTGTTAAGTGGTTTCTTATTAGCAGGAAGCATGGCTTCGCTTGGCCTTCCGGGCATGTCTGGGTTTGTTAGTGAGTTTCTTGCATTCCTCGGACTATTTCAAGGGAAGCCAATGCTCGCGGCGATCGGTGCGCTTGGAATCATTTTAACAGCGGTATATGTCCTAAGGGCTACGCTTCAAGTGACATTTGGAAAGAAGGAATTGGCAGCGAGGCCGGATGTCCGCGGCTGGGAATACGTTCCGATTGTACTCTTGCTCACTTGTATTCTTGCAATTGGTATTATGCCAGAACTGTTAGGAACGCCGCTGCAATACACAGTAAAAATATTGGGGGTGAGGTAGGATGGATATGAATACATTACTTAGCTTATCTTGGCATTTAATGGTACCGGAGTTCATCATTCTTGGAGCGGCCATCCTTCTCTCGCTTCTTGACTTATTTCTAAAGTTTGATCGTAAGTATTTAGGGCTTGGGGCGATTGGAGCGGCAGTGCTATCGCTAATCGCATTAATTACATTGTATGGTGAACCGGCTGGAGACATTTTAAGTGGTTCGTTTGTACTAGATGGATTTTCAAAAGGATTTAAAACGTTACTATTAATCGGAGCCATCCTCGTTTTATGTATGGCGATGAGCGATGATAAAAAAGAGCCGATTCAAGATAAAGGGGAATACTATTATTTATTTTTAATGGCAGTTCTCGGGACGATGTTTATGGCGTCTAGCGTCGACTTTATTACGCTCTTTATTGGCCTAGAGTTGTTATCACTGTCTTCGTACATTTTAGTTGGGATTCGAAAGACAAATCGTGCTTCGAATGAAGCGGCGATGAAATATGTTATTAATGGCGGAATTGGGACGGCTATTACGCTCTTTGGAATGAGTTACTTATACGGCATTACGGGGGCTACTAATATTATTGGTATGCAGGAAGTTCTCATGCAAGGTGTGGATGGCAGCATTCAACTTTTGTTATCGCTTGCTTTCTTGCTTCTGTTTGTTGGGCTGTCCTTTAAAATTGCGACGGTGCCGTTTCATATGTGGGCACCAGACGTATATGAAGGGGCCGTGACACCTGTTACAACTTTCCTCGGGACAATTTCTAAAATCGCCGGTTTTATTATGATGATAAGATTGTTCCTTATGGTATTCGGCGCTATACCTGTTCATGGAAGTGAGCAAACAGTATTTGCTAACATGAGCGTATATATTGCCGTGCTCGCTATTATTACAATGATCATTGGTAATGTCGTGGCACTCAAGCAATACAGCGTAAAGCGTCTATTCGCCTATTCTGGCATAGCGCACGCTGGATATTTACTCGTTCCGCTTGTAGCGTTATCACCATTTACAATGGATAGTATGTGGTTTTATATGTTTGCATACCTGTTAATGAATATAGGAGCTTTTGCAGTCATCCACGGATTAATCTTACAAAGCGGAAAGGAAAATTTCACAATTTTCTCTGGTTTATACAAACGCTCTCCGTTTGCCTCTGCAGCGATGACCATTTTCATTCTGTCTTTGGCAGGAATTCCAGGAACAGCTGGTTTTATCGGAAAGGTTAATATTTTCTTAAGTGCCTTCACTGCTAGTCCAGCCCATTACGTGCTGGCATCAGTCATGATGGGCACAACGGTTATCTCGTTTGTATATTATTTCCGTATTTTGCAGCAAATGTTCTTTCGAAAGAGTAGTGAAGAAGATCCGGTACACTTACCGATCAATTTGAAAGTCGTCATTAGTTTTTGTTTAATTGCAACTGTATTACTCGGAATTCTACCGGCAATTGGCTACAATTTCTTTTATGAATATTTTCCATTGATGAAAGATTTCTTCTTCACAGGGAACGTGGTACAATAGTGAAAACAAAAAGTGTAGAGTCATCGCTCTACGCTTTTTATTGTGGAGCAATGAGAGGGGTAAAGTGAAACTTTCGTTAGCGCGAGACCTTATCCTTCACGAATGTGATGCTCGAACAAAGTAGACTTTAATAGGTAGTGCCCCTTCTTTCGGAGGGATACTTTATACTGCCTGTTTGGGCGGGAAAAAGTGTGGTTTCCATTTATATGGGATCGTTTTGCATCCTAGGTGATGGTAAGCCAAACAAAAGGAGTCGATTTTTTTGGCGCAACTTTTAGGGCAACAAGCACTGATTGCGATTGTTTCGCATTTATTGTTTATTACCATTACATGGTGGGCCTTACAAGGTATCCATATCGAACGCCTGATGAAATCTGGAAAGGTATTGCAGACGAGGATTTTACTCATTCTTGTTACGATTGCCATTGGGACATCTGTCAGCAACTTTTTTCTTGATTATTTAGGGTATTCGAAGAGTTTAACGTATTTAGTCAAGTAAGTGTATAGAACCTCATATCTCCGTTAACAATGGGGATAGGAGGGGATGAAACTTGAAAAGCTTAAAAACAATTCTTATTGTTGTCGTAAGTATTGTCGTATTCTTGGTCGGGTATAAAGAGATAAAGCCCGTAAGTGACGAAGAGAAAATGGAGAGTATGATCGCAGCTCTTGAAAAAAATGGAGCAGAGGTAGAGCGGTGGTCATGGTTAGCACGAGAAACCAAAACCATTTCTAATATACATACGTTTCAAAAATTGTTAAATGAAGTGAAAGAAAAAGCGGATATTCAAAAATGGGAATTGGAAACATCTCATGATGGATATAAAGCAACAGCATACAAAAAAAATTCTTCTTATGAAGAACGAATAGTAGTAACTTGGAGTAAGGAAAATAGTAAAGAAAACACTTTCATTATCTTTGAAGCAAGCGGGTCAAAATGGGACCCTAAAAACATTCGGGAAATGGATAAAATTTTTAGTACAAAACCTACAATTTACACTTGTGTTCAAGGTGTACTGAGTGATAAGATTGAAGGTGTTTTGCAAAATAAAACCAATCAGGTTTTGAAAGATCTTTCAGCAAGAGCGATCGAGAAGATAGAAGAAAGAGCATTTGTGTCAGTCTCCGCATATAATAAAAAGTGGAATGACGCTCTTTCAACAAATAGAGAGAAAATCAATGTGCAAATAGCAATACGCTCTACAGACAGCAAAGATACAATTGTGGTTGGCACACCGATCATAACTTCTGAGTATTGAATAGATATTGAAAAAAGGACACGGAGGGGAATAAATTGGAAAAAATCATCGTCCGTGGCGGAAAGCGGTTGAATGGCACAGTGCGTGTTGAGGGCGCAAAAAATGCTGTATTACCTATAATCGCTGCAGCCCTATTAGCGAGTGACGGAAAGAATGTACTATCTGAAGTACCAGTTTTGTCTGATGTATACACAATTAATGAGGTATTACGTCATTTAAATGCTGAAGTCGTATTTGAAAATAACCAAGTAACAATTGATGCTTCAAAGGAGTTAAATATTGAAGCGCCATTTGAATATGTACGTAAAATGCGTGCGTCCGTTCAAGTAATGGGACCACTATTAGCACGTAATGGTCGTGCTCGTATTGCACTTCCTGGTGGATGTGCAATTGGTTCACGTCCAATTGACCAACATTTAAAAGGCTTCGAAGCAATGGGAGCGAAAGTAAAAGTTGGTAATGGCTTTGTTGAAGCTTATGTAGATGGACAATTACAAGGCGCGAAAATTTACTTAGACTTCCCAAGCGTAGGTGCAACAGAAAACATTATGTCTGCTGCTACATTAGCAAAAGGGACAACAGTACTTGAAAACGCAGCAAAAGAACCAGAAATCGTTGACTTAGCTAACTTCTTAAATGCAATGGGAGCAAAAGTACGCGGAGCTGGAACTGGAACGATTCGTATCGAAGGCGTTGATAAATTATATGGTGCACACCATTCTATTATTCCTGACCGTATTGAAGCAGGAACGTTTATGGTTGCAGCAGCAATTACTGGTGGAGACATCTTAATTGAAAATGCTGTACCAGAACATTTACGTTCTATCACAGCGAAAATGGAAGAAATGGGTGTTAAGGTTATTGAGGAAAACGAAGGCGTACGTGTTATCGGCCCAAGTAAATTAAAAGCCGTTGATATTAAAACAATGCCTCATCCAGGTTTCCCAACAGACATGCAATCACAAATGATGGCATTGTTATTACATGCGGATGGAACAAGCATGATTACAGAAACGGTATTTGAAAACCGCTTCATGCATGTGGAAGAATTCCGTCGTATGAATGCAGACATCAAAATTGAAGGCCGTTCTGTTATTATGAATGGACCTAACAACTTACAAGGTGCAGAAGTAGCAGCAACTGACTTACGTGCTGCAGCGGCATTAATTCTAGCTGGTTTAGTATCAGATGGTTACACACGTGTAACAGAATTAAAACACCTTGATCGTGGATATGTAAACTTCCATGAGAAACTAGCGGCATTAGGTGCAATAATTGAACGTGTAAATGAAAAAGTAGAAGAAGTGACGAAGCAACAAGTTTCTGACCTTCACGCTTAAGTTTGAGTAGTCTCTATGTCTTTTTGACATAGAGGCTATTTTTATTGGGCTATTATTGTTATAGTCAACAAATTCCTTTTTTATGCCTGTCCACCTGAAAAATTTAGAAAATTCTTTCCTTTGAAATTGAATCCTGTCATATCAGTACTTTATATTTTCCCTTTGCAGAAGTTCCTCCCGATATGTTCTAAAAGTTTGCCACGTTCCATAAGAATGAAATGAGTCTAATTTCATAGCGGGGGAAAAAGATGAAAATTTCAAAGCCACTTTTCATTACAATGGCGCTCTTAGTGGCGCTCGTCATTATTGTACCGACCGTACTTGTTATTCCGTTTACGAAAGCGAAAGTAAGTCAGCCGCCCGAACATCCTCCAGCCATGCAAAGTGTGCCAGCTCCTAAAAAGGTAAATACTGCTGTCCAAGTTACTGTGTATCGTAATGCACAAAAGAAGGTAGAAACGATGCCGATGGAAGAGTATGTTACAGGTGTAGTAGCTTCTGAGATGAATGCTAGCTTTGAAATGGAGGCATTAAAAGCACAGGCATTGGCAGCGAGAACATTTATTGTACAGCGTATGCTAGGCGGAAGTAAGAAAAACAATGCGGATGTGACAGATACGGTTAATGATCAAGTGTACAACAGTAAAGAAGAGCTAAAGAAGACATGGGGCAAAGATTATGAGAAAAATTTGAAGAAGATTGAAGAAGCTGTGTCTAAAACAGCCGGACAAGTTTTAACTTATGATGGTAGTCCCATTACGGCGTCCTTCTTCTCAACAAGTAACGGTTATACAGAAAATGCTGCAGACTACTGGGGGAGCGACTTACCATATTTAAAAAGCGTAGACAGTCCATGGGATCAAGCTTCTCCAAAATTTGCGAGTGAGCAAATTTTTACTGTAGATGATTTTCAAAAGCGTCTTGGCGTAAAGGTGCTTGCAAATGGAAAAGTCGGTAATATAAAAGACCGTACAGAAGGAAAACGGGTGAAGGATGTAGAGTTTCAAGGAAAAACGTTAACAGGGAAAGAAGTACGAACAAAACTGGGATTACGCTCCTCTGACTTTACATGGAAACAACAAGGAAAGAGCATTGTCGTCACAACGAAAGGTTTCGGCCATGGCGTTGGCATGAGCCAGTATGGTGCCAATGGAATGGCGAAAGAAGGGAAAGGATATACGGATATTGTTGCTCATTACTATAAAGGTATCGAAATTAAAACGCTAAACGAGTATGAAGGAAAGTTAATGGCGAAGAACTGATGCTTAAGGGTTACTGACAGTTGGGTGCTGCTCGTTTGAAAATATATCGGCGCTTTTTGGAATATATCAACTGTTCGACAAAACTTAGTGATTATTTGACAACAAAGGAGCTCATCCCAATGAGCTCCTTTTGTCATTATTTGTAGAAAACGAAAGAAATGTTAACGGCTTTTGTCTCGTTTTGTTGTGTTATAATACAGTTGTATGTGTATATATAAGATAATAACAGGGGGCATGAAATATGATGATGGATGTACCACTTCTCATTCCAGCAATGATGGAACGGGCGGAGAAATATTTTTCAAAAAAGGAAGTTGTTTCGCGCACTGCATCGCGTATTCAAACATTAACATACGGAGAGATTGCGAAGCGGACAAGACGGCTTGCTAGTGTACTAAATAAAATGGGGATTGATAGAGGGGACAAAGTTGGAACAATCGCTTGGAACCATCACCGCCATTTGGAAGCATATTTTGCAATTCCAGGAATTGGGGCGGTGTTACATACGATTAACTTACGGCTCTCCGCAGAGCATATTTCTTACATCATTAACCACGCCGAAGATAAAATCATTCTCGTTGATGAAGATATGGTTCCTGTATTAGAAAGTATTCAACACGAAATTCCTCATGTGAAAGCATTTATTATTATGACAGATGATCACGAACTACCTCACACAACACTATCACCAGTATATCATTACGACAAACTACTCGAAGAAGGCGACGAAACATTCCCATTCATAACAGACTTAGATGAAAAAGAACCTGCGGGTATGTGCTATACTTCCGCAACGACAGGAAAACCGAAAGGCGTTGTGTATACACACCGTAGTATTGCACTCCATAGTTATACGCTCGGCCTTGTGGACGGCGGGAATCTATCAGAAGTAGACACTTGTATGCCTGTCGTTCCGATGTTCCATGTAAACGCATGGGGGCTTCCGTTTGCAGGTACATGGTTCGGCACAAAGCTCGTCTTACCAGGACCACACTTTACACCGGAAATATTAGCTCAGCTTATTGAGCGTGAGAAAGTGACAATTACTGCTGGTGTACCAACAATTTGGATTGGGTTACTGCAAGAGCTTGAAAAATATCCGTATGATATTAGTAGTATTCGTACGATATGGTCAGGTGGATCAGCAGCACCAGGAAGCATGATTCGCACATATGAGGAGAAATATGGAATTGCTTTTAGGCAAATATATGGAATGACAGAAACAAGCCCAGCTGTTGTAATTAACTGTCCAAAGTCATATCAGCGCGATTTACCGAAAGAAGAATATTATGAACTACGCTCCCGCCAAGGTTACTTATTCCCAGGCCTTGAAATGAAGGTAATTGGTCAAGAAGGGGAGATCAAATGGGATGGTGAAGAAATGGGAGAGCTTTGCCTGCGCGGACCTTGGATTGCGGGTAGTTATTATAACGATGAACGTACAGCAGATTCCATGCAGGATGGCTGGTTACATACAGGAGATATTGTAACTGTTGATCCAGAAGGGTTTATTAAAATTGCTGACCGTACGAAAGATTTAATTAAAAGCGGCGGTGAATGGATTTCCTCCGTTGATTTAGAGAACGCTTTAATGGCACATGACAAAGTACTAGAGGCATCTGTCGTTGCCGTGCCACATGAAAAATGGCAAGAACGCCCTGTTGCCTGCGTTGTCTTAAAAGAAGGACAAACAGTAGAACAAGAGGAGCTCTATGCATTATTAGAAGACCAGTTCCCGAAATGGTGGATGCCGGATGACATTTTATTCGTGGAAGAGATTCCAAAAACATCTGTCGGGAAATTCCTGAAAAGGGCACTTCGTGATCAGCTGAAAAGTTATATGGTGAAGCAGCAGTAATAGTTGTATGCTAAAATCAATCAAAAAGGAGCTAATTTAGCTCCTTTTTATTTTTGAGATAAATATCATAATCTTCCATTAACTGTTTGGTATAATGAGATAAAAACTCATCTGGAGGAGAAAACATGGCGTTATTGGAGTTAAAACAATTGGGTAAGACGAACCAGTTGCAGGCGATTCAGCTTGAAATTGAAAAAGGGCAATGTGTTGTGCTGCAATGTAACAATCATACGGCGAAGATTTTACACCGCATTATAATCGGTGAAGAAGAGGCATCGGCTGGAAGTGTTTTATTTGACGGGGAACCGATTCAAAAGCAAGTCTACTCGCGCATTGGTTTTTGTTTTTTAAAAGATGAGGCATATAACCGCTTAAAAGTAAAAGAATACTTCGCCTTTTTATCCGGATTGTATGACTCGAATATTAGCATAGAAGAAGTTGTCCAGTATGTTGGTTTACTAGATAAAATGAACGTCAAAATTGAAAAGCTATCATTTTCTGAAAAACGCCGTCTTCACATTGGGCGGGTCATGATTCATAATCCGGATTTAATTATTTTTGAAGAGCCAGAGCAAAATGTAGATATAGAGAGTACAATTATCATTCGAAAAGCAATTATGAAGATGAAAGAACAAGGGAAGGCCATCTTTATTACATCATCCTTTTTATCGGATGCACTTTCTTTAACAGAAGATGTGTATGTATTAAATCCAGATGGCGTTAAAAAAGTAGAAATCGAACAGGAAGAAGGGGAAGAGATAGATCAAGAAAATATCGTTCAAATGATTCCACAAATGAAGCTCGAAAGAATCCCAGCAAAAGTGAACGATAAAATCATTTTGCTTGATCCGATGGAAATTCATTTTATTGAAACGCAAAATGGAACAACGCATATTCATGTTCGCGAAGGGGACTTTGTATGTGCGTTAACATTAAGTGAGTTAGAAGAAAGATTAAAAGGTTTTGGATTCTTTCGATGTCACCGCTCTTATCTTGTTAACTTACAGCGCGTACGAGAAGTGATTACTTGGACTCGTAATAGCTTTAGCTTAATCTTGGATGATGAACGAAAAAGCTCTATTCCACTTTCTAAAGGTCGAATGGATGAATTAAAAGGTGTCATTGGACTATAATGATGCTCCAGTAAGCGGAAAATAGGATTCATTCACCGATAAAAAGACTCCTTTTACCGGTATTTTACTGCGTAACCCCTTTGTTTTTCATATGATTGAGCCAAGAACAGCGAACACAACAAGCCGAGGCGGCAAACGAGTCGCTGAAGCGAAATTATCTATAGAAGAAAAACAAAGGGGATGACAAAATGATATTGGCAATTGAAATGAAGGATGTAATGAAAACCTTTAATGAAAAAACAGCACTTCGAAATGTAAGTATTGAAGTAAAGCAAGGAGAAATCTTCGGGTTTCTAGGACCAAGTGGATCAGGGAAAACAACAACAGTGAAAATTTTAACTTCCCAATTGCTTCACAGTGTTGGAAAAGTGAAAGTACTAGGAAAAGATATTACAGGTCCAAACAGCATCGATTACAAACGAATTGGTATTTTAACAGATAACAGTGGTCTATATGAAAGACTTAGCATTTATGATAACTTACTATTATTTTGCGACTTATACGATTGTCCTAAAGAAAGAATTGATGAAGTACTATCCCAAGTGAATTTATTAGAAGATAAAAAAACACCAGTCAAAAAATTATCAAAAGGGATGAAGCAGCGCGTTACGCTAGCACGAGCAATTCTGCATAAACCGGATATTCTCTTCTTAGATGAACCAACATCAGCACTTGATCCAGTCAACGTCCAAAACATTCATAACATCTTAAAGGACCTAAATAGAGAAGGAACAACGATTTTCTTAACGACGCACAATATGGATGAAGCAGAAACGCTTTGTGACCGCATTGCTTTCTTATGCGGAGGGGAAATTGTAGCACTTGATACACCAGAAAATTTAAGACTTCAATACGCGAAAGACAAAATCGAAGTCGTGCTAAAGGATAAGAAAAAAGAAACGGTGAAAAAAGACGAATTAGGCGCAAAACGTATTTCTGAGTGGATGAAAAATGGTGAATTATTATCGATTCATTCTTATGAGCCAACACTAGGAGATATCTTTATTGAAGTAACTGGGAGGGGATTATAATGACATTTTCAATGAGACGTGTATCGGCGATTTTACGGAAAGAGATGCAGGATTTGAAGAATAACGCACAAATATTATTAATGGCGATTTTACCACTTGGATTGGCATTGTTTTATAAGCAAATGGGACAAGGGAAGGAGTTTATGGGAGGCTTTGTAATCGTCATGATATTATGTATGGTTACAACAATCTCACAGGCAACTCTTATTGCGGAAGAGAAGGAGAAACATACGTTACGAGTGCTTATGCTATCTCCTGCTTCTCCATTTGAAATCATTATTGGAAAAGCACTACCAATCATTGTTTTAACGTTTGCTATAAGTTTTCTTAATTTATTTATACTAGATGTTTTACAAGGGAATATGTTGTTCATGTTTCTGTTAGTGTTATTAGGAACATTAGTGTTCATCATATTTGGGACAATTATCGCTCTTTTAGCTAAAAATTTAGTGCAAGTTTCTGTTATTGCATCACCGGTTGCAATGGTCTTACTCATGACTCCAGTTTTAAGTAATGTTATAAAAAATGACATTTTGAAAAACATACTATCGTATCTACCGACTAATCATATTTTTGAAGCGTTCGTAAGTGTTGTGGAGGGGAAAGGCTTCTCTGCAATTGCTGCAAATCTAATCAATGTCTCTATTTGGTTAGTCATTTCAATTATTGTTTGCCTCTTCGTCTACAAAAAGAAACAACTAGACTAAAAAACTGAGCCAATCCGCTCAGTTTTTTCTTTTTTCTATCATTTCCTCGGAAATTCCGCAATTCCTATACATATTTTTACAGATTTTGTCGAAAAGTAATTAGTTATAGGTTGTATAGGATGAATGAATATTGTTCAAAATGATTGCTGAGGTGATGATAGAATGCGAGGAAGGAATAATAAAAAGTCGCAAAAGGTAGTTCATTTATTTCAAAAACGGTGGGTATTTCCGGCAATCTATATTGCATGTGCAGCGGTAATCTTGACGGTTGCTCTATGGTTCCAGGCAGCTAATCCAAAGAAAGCGCCTAATAAAGAGCAAAGTGCGCCGTATGGTCAAACGGAAAATCCAGTAGTACCAGTAACAAAGTCTTCAGAAGTTGTGAAAATGCCAGCTGCAAAGAATGTAGATGTTGTTGTGAAGAAGAAGTTTTATGAAGATGGAGCAGCAGAAGAGGAGCAAGAACAAGCACTTGTCTTTTATAACAACACATATTCTCCTAATAAAGGAATCGATGTTGCTGCGAAAAATGGAAAAGAATTCGATGTTACAGCTGCTTTAAGTGGTACAGTAACAAAAGCTGAAAAAGATTCGCTTCTCGGTTATGTCGTAACAGTGGATAACGGAAATGGTCTTGCAACATCTTATCAAAGCTTAGGCAGTGTAAAAGTAGAAAAAGGTGCAAAAGTTGCACAAGGTGAAGTATTAGGAAAATCCGGTCTAAGTGCAATGAATAAGGAAGCAGGTTCTCATGTACACTTTGAAGTTCGTAAAGATAATGTAGCTGTCAATCCAGAGCGTTACCTTAACAAACTTGCGACAGACGTAAAAGCAGAAGCAGGAGCAGCAAAAGAAACAAATGGTTCTGCTGATGAAAAAGGTAAAAAAGAAGAGAAATCAACAAGCGGTTCAGCTGACGAAAAAGGTAAAAAAGAAGAGAAATCAACAAGCGGTTCAGCTGACGAAAAAGGTAAAAAAGAAGAGAAATCAACAAATGGCGCAGCTGATGAAAAAAGTAAAAAAGAAGAAAAATCAACAAATGGTTCTACGGAATCATCTAGCGATTCTTCTTCTACACAAGAATAATAAAACGAAAAAATCAGCTCTCACTAGGGAGTTGATTTTTTTATTTTTATATAAAAATGATTCATTTCGAGAGGGAAATAGCAATAACAAGGAAATTTGACGGAATTCTCGAATATATATTAAGAAAAGGAGGGGATTACTCTGTCATTTGTATTTGTTCTGTCGATTGCCCTTATTTTGTTGTTTATTTTATTTACTTTATATTATTACATTGCCAGTAAGAAAGAAGTTCCCCACCATCAATTATTAGAAGAAGAATGTGATCATGAAGAATGACGCCTTTGACAAGAGGCGTCATTCTTTGGTTTTTGTAGGGCAATCCATCAAGTGAAAATTGTCATTGTTAACGTATTTCTCACACGAATTTGTAATTTTTCTTAACTTAGTCCGTAAAAATACCGAACTTGTAGCATATATCAGTAGTGCGGGCAATACAATGATATAAACCAATGCAAAGAGAGTGTTTGAGGTGAGAAATCGTGGGTCATTTCATTATAAATTCCAGAATGTTTAAAGCTTACAAACAGCACTCGAATTTACTTCTTAGTCATATGCAGCGAGTCTCATTTCACACTTCTCACATCCAATTTAGGGAGGCGAGTGGTGTGCACGATTACATCAAAGAGAGAACTATCAAGATTGGCAAGTATATCGTGGAGACAAGAAAAACAGTTCGTGTGATTGCAAAAGAATTTGGGGTATCAAAGAGTACAGTCCATAAAGATTTAACAGAACGTTTACCAGAGATTAATCCAGAGCTCGCAAATGAAGTGAAAGAAATTCTTGATTATCATAAGTCGATTCGCCACCTAAGAGGCGGGGAAGCGACGAAGCAGAAGTACCGAAAAGAAGATACAGAAAGAATCGTGCAGCAATAATTCATTATACGGCAAACATTCCTTGGTCATGACGGAACATTTTTCAGAAGAATTATCTTTTCAAATATTACGTTTTCGTTAAATTTATGATAAAATCAGAAATTAGGTGTAAAAGAATTCGGGTACAACCTGATTTTGAATATCAAGGAGGAAAACACAGGAATGTTTGCGAGAGATATCGGAATTGACCTAGGCACAGCTAACGTATTAATTCATGTAAAGGGTAAAGGGATCGTTTTAAACGAACCGTCTGTTGTAGCAATTGATCGCAATACTGGAAGAGTATTAGCGGTAGGTGAAGAAGCAAGAAGTATGGTAGGACGTACACCTGGTAATATTGTAGCGATTCGTCCGCTTAAAGATGGTGTAATTGCAGATTTCGAAATTACAGAAGCAATGTTAAAGCATTTTATTAACAAGCTGGACGTGAAGAGCTTCTTTTCAAAACCTCGCATTTTAATTTGTTGTCCAACAAACATTACATCTGTAGAACAAAAAGCAATTCGTGAAGCTGCTGAGCGCTCAGGTGGTAAAACAGTATTCTTAGAAGAAGAACCAAAAGTAGCTGCTGTTGGTGCCGGTATGGAAATCTTCCAACCGAGCGGAAATATGGTTGTTGATATCGGCGGAGGTACAACAGATATTGCCGTGCTTTCAATGGGTGATATTGTTACCTCCTCCTCTATCAAAATGGCTGGCGACAAGTTTGATATGGAGATCTTAAACTATATTAAACGTAAGTATAAGCTATTAATCGGAGAACGTACATCAGAAGATATTAAAATTAAAGTCGGTACAGTATTCCCAGGTGCACGTAGTGAAGAACTTGAAATTCGCGGACGTGACATGGTAACGGGCTTACCACGTACAATCACAGTATGTTCAGAAGAGGTTACAGAAGCATTAAAAGAAAATGCGGCTGTCATTGTACAAGCTGCAAAAGGTGTATTAGAGCGTACACCACCAGAACTATCTGCAGACATCATTGACCGCGGTGTGATCTTAACAGGCGGAGGCGCATTATTACATGGTATCGACATGCTTCTAGCAGAAGAATTAAAAGTACCAGTACTAATCGCTGAAAACCCAATGCACTGTGTTGCTGTTGGTACAGGCATTATGTTAGAGAATATTGATAAATTGCCACGTCGTATGTTGAAATAGTCATATAAAGGGTAGTAAAAAGTGCGAAGGAACTATTTCCTTCGCACTTTTTTTGTAAATAAAAGAAAGTAAGAGGAGGTTTGTAATACCAATTAAGAAAGCGTTTTCTTGTGCCGGATATGACAATAGTTGTTAGGTTATTGTCATAGTTTGTAAATAAAAATTATGGTATAATCATCTTTGTGAATTTCGTGTGAACTCAATGTAAAATCTATGTAAATTTGTTTTGGATTTACATTGGTGAATTTGAGTCGTTCTTACCATTCATAGGCGTAGGAGAAGCTCTAATTTAAATATACTTCTAAACTAAATAATTATAAAATAATAACATTTCACAGGGGGCACGATCATGAAAAAGGTTATTACATATGGAACTTTCGATTTATTGCATTGGGGACATATTAACTTATTGAAGAGAGCGAAAGATTTAGGAGATTATTTAATTGTCGCCGTTTCTTCAGATGAATTTAACAAATTAAAAAATAAAAAATCTTATCATAGCTATGAGAATCGTAAAATGATTCTAGAAGCGGTTCGGTATGTGGATGAAGTAATTCCTGAACATAATTGGGAGCAGAAAGTAAAAGACGTACAAAGCCGTGATGTGGATGTTTTCGTAATGGGCGATGACTGGAAAGGTGAGTTTGATTTCTTAGAGGAGCATTGCGAAGTTGTATATTTGCCACGTACAGCCGGGATTTCTACAACAAAAATAAAAAAGGAACTAGTACGAGTTGCTAGATAAGTGTACATGATTAGAGAATTGATGGTAGAAATCTACCTAATTTTATTTGGAATTTTACATAATATGATGCAAGTGTTTCCGATTAAAAAGAAAGTAACTTTTATTATGTCTTATGGTGAAAATTTATTTTTTATTTATGAGGAAATACAGCGTCAAGGTATAAATTACGAGGTGGTTTTTTTATATAAACCTACATGTAAATATGAGGTGGATAGCTACTCGAATGTGAAATCTTATAAATTTGAAACAAAGAACATACTTCACACTATTAAATCTATCTATCATTTATCCACTTCTCAATACGTCATTGTTGATAATTATTTTGGGTCATTAGCGAAAGTTAAATTTAAAAAAGGCGTAGATTGTATTCAAATATGGCATGCAGCAGGTGCTTTTAAAAAATTCGGATTATTAGCTCCTTCTTTTAAAAAAAGAAGTTTACGAGCCCAAAATAGATTTATGAATGTTTATAAAAACTTCCATAAAATTGTTGTAGGATCAGAAGCGCTTTCTGACATTTATAAAGAAGCTTTTGCTCTATCTGATAATAATATATTAAAAACAGGTATTCCGAGAACGGATTTGTTTTTTGATGAACGGAGACAACAGAAAGTTAAAGATAATATTTTTATAGTAAATCCAAATCTAAAAGATAAAAAGGTTATTTTATATGCGCCAACCTTTAGAGATAAAGAGCTAGTAGATTTTGATTTACATCTAGATATCGATGAGATGTATAAGCAATTGAAAGATGAGTATATCCTTATAGTTAAGTTGCACCCAGCAATACGAAATACATGTAATTACGAAGAAAAGTATGAAGGTTTTTTATATGATTATTCCCTTTATCCAAATATAAATGATCTATTTCTAGTGACGGATATATTAGTCACTGATTATTCCTCTATACCATTTGAATTTTGCTTATTAAATAAACCAATAATCTTTTTTGCATACGATTTAAAGAAATATATGAAAAAAAGAGGGATTATTGGTGATTATGTATCTGATGTGCCAGGACCAGTTGTATATACAACTGAAGAAGTGGTAAGGGTGATAACAGATGGTAGGTTCAAAATAGATAGTATAAATAATTTTACTTTGAAATGGAATGAGTATTCGATAGGTGATTCAAGTAAGAACTTTGTAAATATGCTTTTTAAAGAGAAATAGTAAGGTAGTCATGCATTCCTATAATAATGATGTGTTCGAGAGAAAGGTAAAAGATTTTTTATAGGAAGTATGCTTTAGAAATAGATTAAAGAGAGGTTTTAATATTGCAAATCAAGAAGAAGATTAACAGAATGAAAAATCGTATTAATTTTTTATCAGGTCCACTGAAAAAATATTCGAATGACCAAGGGTTTAAGAGAACTGTTAAGTATACAGATTTTTATGTGAAATTAGACTTGGATGAGAAAGTTATATTATATGAATCTTTCCATGGTAAAGGTATGACAGATAGTCCATACGCAATTTTTAAAAAAATTATCGATAATCCAGAGTATAAGGATTATACACATGTTTGGGCATTGAATGATGGAAATAACTTTTATGCTAAACGTTATGAAAATAAAAAAAATGTTAAGTTTGTTAAAGTTCATAGTGAAGAGTATTTAAAATATTTAACAACAGCGAAATATTTAATTAACAATACGACATTTCCACCTTATTTCCAGAAAAAAGAAGGGCAAATCTATGTGAATACTTGGCATGGAACACCTATTAAAACATTAGGAAAAGATATGAAGGGAGAAATAGGACAACATAAAAATATCCAAAGGAATTTTATGCATTGTGACTATATATTAAATCCTAATAAATTTACTGCAGATACTATTGTAAATTCTCATGATTTAGAAGGGTTATACAATGGCTATGTTGTTGATGAAGGCTATCCACGAATTGACCTTACTCTACAAGTAAACCCAGAAGAAGTACGAGGATATTTAAAAGAATTTGTAGAAATTGATGATACAAAAAAAATCATTTTATATGCACCAACTTGGCGTGGTGGAGTAAATCAGGTAAATAATATTAAAGATGAAATTAACAATATTGTTAAACAAATGTACTCTAAGATACCTAATGATTATCAACTCTTGTTAAAGGTTCATACATTGACATATAAATTTATTAAAGATGACGAAAGTTTACGAGAAATTTGTATACCAGATTGGGTGGATCCTAATGAGTTGATGTCAATAGTAGATGTTTTAGTGACAGATTATTCTAGTATATTCTTTGATTACATGGTAACAGAAAAACCAATCATTTTCTTAGCGTATGATAAGGAAGAGTATGAGGAACAACGAGGTTTATACGTTCAATTAGAAGATATGCCAGGTCCAATATGCCATACGGTAGACGAAGTTATTCATAGTATTGAAAACATTAAGAGTGTAAAACATGATTACAGTGTTAAATACCAAGAAACATTGAAAAAATATTGCTATCATGATGATGGGAATGCTACAGAAAGAGCGATTGACATTATTTTCAGAGAAAAGCATACAGCTAATGTATATAAAGTTACAAATGAGAATAAGAAAAATATTCTAATGTATTGTGGTGGATTTTTGAATAATGGAATTACTACGTCAGTTATTAACCTTTTGAATAATATTGATTACTCAAAATACAATGTGGCAGTTATTGATAAAGGGAAGTACGATCAAATTTCAAGAGATAATTTCAATCAAATTAATTCGAATGTGAAAAAGTTTTATCGAGTAGGTAGTTTAAACACCACTTTAAAAGAATCTTATCAAAATAACTATGTTATGAAAATGGGGCTAAAGAATGAAAAAGCTCAGAAGGTGCTACCAAAGCAACTATACAAGCGTGAAATTTTAAGGTTATTTGGTAATGCGGAATTTGATATAGCTATTGACTTTAGTGGATATGTCCCATTTTGGACATTGTTATTTGCGTTTGGAGATTTTAAAAAGAGAAGTATCTATCAACATAATGATATGTGGGCAGAATACTCCAAAAAAATTAAAGGTAAATTTAAGCATAGAGCTAATCTAAATATTATTTTCCCGTTGTATAAGGAGTTTGATAAAATAGTAGCTGTTGCAGAACACACAAGAAACTTAAATAGGAAGAATTTGAAAGATTATATTACACTAAAACAAGGTGTTTATGTCCATAATGCCATTGACCCTAATAAAGTACTTAAACAGATTGAAGAAGGCGACATATATAAATATGATGAGAAAGAATATTTATTAAAAGAAAATATTCACGGAAATGGTAAGCTTAAAATTACAGGAATTGAAATGCCTCAAAAAGAGAACATAAATTTTGTTAATATGGGAAGGTTGTCACCTGAAAAAGATCAAAAAAAGCTTATACATGCTTTTGCAAAAGTTACGGAACTCTATGATAATATTAGACTTTATATTGTTGGAGACGGAGTTTTAAAAGAAGAATTAGAGAATTTAGTGAGAGAAAAAAATCTAGAGGACAAAGTGATTTTTACTGGTCAAATGAGTAATCCTTTCTTACTTATTAATCAATGCGATTGTTTTGTTCTCTCATCTAATCACGAGGGACAGCCAATGGTATTGTTAGAGGCTTTAATACTAGGTAAACCTATTATTGCCACTGACATTGCAGGGTCAAGAAGTATTTTAGAAGAAGGTTATGGGGAGCTAGTTGAAAATAATACAACTGGTTTGGTAATTGGGATGCAGAAGTTTATATTAAATCAAACTTCTTTTAAAGAATTTGATTTTCAAAAGTATAATGAGCATGCTCTTGAAATGTTTTACGATGAAGTATGCGCTCTTAAAGAGGAATAGGATGTAATCAAAGTGAAAAATGTAATAGAATAATGAAATGTGGAAGCTAAGTGATTTACAATATAAATCACTTAGCTTCTTACGTAAATAGTGATGTTTCTAACGTTTTTAAGGTGGTAAGAGGGGGATTGTGTTGAAACAAACTACAGTAATTGGTGCAGGAAGCTGGGGAACAGCGTTATCTATGGTTCTTGCGGATAACGGACATGAAGTAAGAATTTGGGGAAATAAAGCGGAACAAATCCATGAAATTAATGAGAAGCATACGAATGAAGCATATTTACCGGGGATTCAACTTTCTAAAACAATAAAAGGATACGAGTCTCTAGAGGAAGTAATGGATGGGATAGATACGGTACTATTAGTTGTTCCAACGAAAGTGATTCGTAGTGTAATGCAGCAACTAAAGGACGTCGTAAAACAACCGATAACAGTTATCCATGCGAGTAAAGGAATTGAACCAGGATCATTTAAACGTATCTCAGAAATGATTGAAGAAGAGATGCCGAAAGAGTTAATAGAAAGTGTTGTTGTTCTTTCAGGACCAAGCCATGCAGAAGAGGTAAGTCTTCGTCATCCTACTACTGTAACTGCTGCGTCATATCATCTACAGGCCGCAGAAAAAACACAAAAGCTATTTATGAATACAAATTTCCGTGTTTATACAAATCGAGATGTGATTGGTGTTGAATTAGGCGGGGCACTAAAGAATATTATTGCCCTTGGCGCAGGAATCTCAGATGGTCTTGGTTACGGAGATAACGCAAAAGCAGCGTTAATTTCCAGGGGACTAACGGAAATTACACGATTAGGGTGTGAGATGGGAGCAAATCCGCTTACTTTTGCGGGATTAACAGGTGTCGGTGATTTAATTGTGACTTGTACAAGTGTTCATAGTCGAAATTGGCGAGCTGGAAATTTACTTGGTAAGGGTCATAATTTAGAAGAAGTATTAGAGAATATGGGCATGGTGGTAGAAGGTGTTCGTACAGCTGAGGCAGCATATCATTTAGCTGAAAAAATGAGTATTGAAATGCCGATTACGACTGCGATATATAATGTTTTATTTAATGGGAAAAATGCAAAAGAAGAGGTAGACGCATTAATGGGAAGAACGGGAAAAGGCGAGGTTTCGCGTTAATGTATCGTAAGTATGAAGCGACTGAATTAGAAGGTGTGTAAATAACATGGGATTTATAAGAAGAATAAAAAATCACCGTATTGTAAAAAAACTATGTAAGGCAGTATTTCTTTTCTGTAGTTGTTTGCCTCCCAAAAGGAAGTTAATTTTATTTGAGAGTTATTCCGGAAAACAATATAGTTGTAATCCACGAGCTATGTATGAATATATGTTACAAAATGACATGGACTTTCAAATGGTTTGGAGTGTAAATAAAAATTACACAGCGCAGTTTGATAAAGAAAATATCCCATATGTAAAAAGATTTTCAATTCGTTGGTTTATTTTATTGGCACGTGCGCAGTATTGGATAACAAATAGTAGAATGCCACTTTGGCTTCCTAAGCCAAGGCATACTATTTATATACAAACTTGGCACGGTACACCTCTTAAGAAATTAGCGGGTGATATGAAAGAAGTTCATATGCCAGGTACAACAACTGAAAAGTATAAGGACAACTTTCATCGTGAAGCACAAAACTGGGATTATTTACTTTCCCCTAATGTATATTCGACTGAAATATTTAAGAGGGCTTTTCAATTTCAAAAAACTGTTGTTGAAGCAGGATATCCTCGTAACGATTTCTTATATGTAAATAATAATTCTAAGGCAATCGATACATTAAAGAAACAGAATGGATTACCTATAGATAAAAAAATTATTTTATATGCCCCAACGTGGCGAGACGATCAGTTTTATAGTAAAGGTCGATATAAATTAGATTTACAATTAGATTTAAATCTTTTGCAGAAACAATTAGGTTCAGATTATATCATTTTGTTACGCATGCACTACTTAGTTGCAGAACAGTTTGATTTAGAACCGTATAAAGGGTTTGTGTATGATTTCTCTAAGCATGTCGATATAAATGAGCTGTATTTACTATCTGACTTGTTAATTACAGATTACTCTTCAGTCTTTTTTGACTATGCGAATTTGAAACGACCAATCATTTTCTACACGTATGATATTGACTCGTATCGTGATAAGTTAAGAGGTTTTTATTTTGACTTAGAGACAGAAGCTCCTGGTCCAGTTGTGATGAATACGGAAGAAGTGCTTGAGGAAATATTAAGATTCGAAACTCTAGGTTTAGGTGAATTTGCAGGGGAATATAATACCTTCTATAATAATTATTGTTATTTAGAAGATGGTTTTGCTTCTAAACGAGTAGTAGAGAAAATATTCTTCGGAGAGGCACAGTAAAGATGAACTCAATGATTATGGTATTAAAAGAACAGGTAAACAGTCTATATTTAATTCAACGTTTATCTATTTATCAAGTAAAAAGTACAAATAATAATAATTATTTAGGACTTGTGTGGGAAGTTTTGAATCCTCTCATACAGATGAGTATTTATTGGTTTGTATTCGGCTTTGGGATTCGGGGTGGTCAAGGAGTAAATGGAGTACCATTTGTTTATTGGTTATCTGCAGGGCTTGTTGTATGGTTTTTTGTACAACCAGCAATGCTACAAGCATCTAAGTCTATTTATACAAGGTTAAATATGATTTCGA
This sequence comes from Bacillus sp. FSL K6-6038, assembly GCF_038050455.1. NCBI lineage: Bacteria > Bacillati > Bacillota > Bacilli > Caryophanales > Bacillaceae > Bacillus > Bacillus sp. FSL K6-6038. The sequence continues at coordinate 5,093,242 of NZ_JBBOUH010000001.1, read as the reverse complement.
AGATGAGTTTTCCAATGAGTGTTATCCCAAGCTTTGTAATTATGTCTAATCTTTATCAGCATTTGATACTTATCGGTATTGTGACAATTTTATTTTTAGTAACGGGTCAAGGTATTTCTATTCATTATATTCAGCTTGTTTATTATATGTTTGCTACCCTTATGTTAATATTTTCACTCTCCTTAATTACGTCAACGTTAGCAACAATTGTGAGAGATGTTCAAATGATTGTTCAATCAATTATGCGAATGTTGCTATACTTAACGCCTATATTATGGACACCTGAAAAATTACCATCGTTTCTTCAAAAAATTATGCAGTTAAATCCATTTTGCTATATTGTTGATGGATATCGGGCTTCCTTACTAGGAACAGGTTGGTTTTATGAAGATCTAAATTATGCACTATGTTTTTGGGGTTTTGTTCTTGTTGTATTATTAATTGGTGCAACGCTACATGTGAAATTTAGAAAGCACTTTGCAGATTATCTATGATGAGGGTTGTAAAAAATGAATGAATCAGTGAGGTTTCATAATGTAACAAAAAAATATAAAATGCATAGCAAAAACTCTGAGAAATTAAAGGATATTCTGTATCCTGGAGGATTTGGTGAAGACTTTTATGCATTAAGAAACTTAGAATTTGAGGCTCAAAAAGGCGATGTTATTGGTATTGTTGGGGTAAATGGTTCTGGAAAATCTACAATGTCTAATTTGATTGCTGGAATTACACCGCCTACAACTGGAAGTATCGACATAAAAGGGAAAGTCGCACTTATTGCAATCGCAGCTGGTCTTAATAATCAATTGTCAGGTAGAGAAAACATTGAGCTTAAATGCTTAATGATGGGAATGAGTAAAGCACAAATTGAAAAGTTAACACCTGAAATTATTGATTTTGCTGATATAGGTAAGTTTATTGATATGCCAGTGAAAAAATATTCTAGCGGGATGAAATCGCGTTTAGGGTTTGCAATTTCAGTTAGTATTAATCCAGATGTACTCGTAATTGATGAAGCTTTATCAGTAGGTGATCAAACATTTGCTGATAAATGTTTAAACCGTATGAATGAATTTAAGGAACAAGGAAAAACAATATTTTTTGTTAGCCATTCTTTAGGACAAGTGAAAAAATTCTGTACAAAGGCTCTATGGCTTGAATACGGTGAAATTAGAGATTATGGTCCTATTGAGGAAGTAATGCCGAAGTATGAAAGTTTCTTAAAAGAATATAAGGCAATGAGTAAAGAAGAGCAGCAAAACTTCAAAAAAGAAGCAATGGAGAAACAGGCAGGAAAAGGGTTGGCAGAGGTAAATATTGCTTCAAAAGAGGTTCCAAAAGAAGCTTCCAATTATGCACCTAGATTAAGTGGAGCGCATGTTCACAGTAAGAATAATCGAATCAAACGTAAGTATATTGCTGGCTTAATTGGTGTATTACTAATTACAACTATAAGTGGATTGACGTATTGGCAAAGGGATAATATCTTTTCTCCTTTACAGGCTAAAGAACAAAAGAAAGAACAATCTAGACAAGCAAAAGTTGTTAAACAAGAGAAGAATCCATTAGCTGATTTAGATGTTCGGTATGTAAATTCTGCTAAAGCTCGTGTGAGAAGTGTGCCAGCGTTAGAGGGACAAGCGATTGCTACTATGGTATTTGGAACACCTTTTGTGGTAAAGGATCAGAAAAAAGATGAAAAATCTGGGGTCAATTGGTTGAAGGTTATTTATGATAATGGGGAAGAAGGATGGGTTAGTGAAGAGATAGTAAGCTCAATTCCATTTACTCATGCATTATCTTATGAGGATGTTGTAAATAAAATAAAAAAATTAGAAGGTACTTCTCAAAATCTGGAACAAGCCCTTACTTTTTTAGGTAAGCGTAAAGAGGATGTAACTAGTATAATAGGTATTCCTCAAAATGAAGAAAAAGTACCAGAAGGAGTACTAACAAAATATAAAGAAATTGATGTTTTATATAATAATCAATTGATTGTTAAACAGGTAAGTCTTAAGAACGTAAATATATTGAAGGCAACGTTGTTAGAACAATTGGGTGAAGCACAATTGAAAAACGAAGATAGTTCTTTATTAATTTATCGATCTGATAAGTTTGATTTTAAGTTTGCTTCTAATGGTTCAACAATTGAGCAAATATCCATCTTCGATATATTAAAATAAGGAAATATTGATATAATAAGTGTGTTTGTTAATTGTTCAATCAAGTAAATATAAAAAATTATATATTACTAGGAGGAATATCATTGAAAAAAGTAAGAAAAGCTATTATTCCAGCAGCTGGATTAGGGACTCGCTTCCTACCAGCAACAAAAGCAATGCCAAAAGAAATGTTACCAATTGTTGATAAACCAACAATTCAATATATCGTGGAAGAGGCCATTGCGTCTGGAATTGAAGATATTATTATCGTAACAGGAAAAGGAAAACGTGCAATTGAAGATCATTTCGATCATTCCTTTGAATTAGAACAAAACTTACTATCAAAAGGAAAGTATGAAACTCTTGAAAAAGTACAAGAATCTTCAAAGATCAACATTCATTATATTCGTCAAAAAGAGCCTAAAGGTCTAGGACATGCTGTTTGGTGTGCTCGTAAATTTATTGGAAATGAGCCATTTGCGGTACTACTTGGTGATGATATTGTTCAAGCGGATACGCCGTGCTTACGCCAATTAATGAATCAATATGAGAATACACAATCATCAGTAATTGGTGTTCAAACTGTTCCAGAGAATGAAACGCATCGCTATGGTATTATTGATCCGTTAGAGCAAAAGGATCGCAGTTATCAAGTGAGTAAATTTGTTGAAAAACCTGCTAAAGGAACAGCACCATCTAACTTAGCGATTATGGGACGTTACGTGTTAACGCCAGAAATCTTTATGTTCTTAGAAGATCAACAAACAGGGGCAGGCGGAGAAATTCAGTTAACAGATGCGATTCAGCGTTTAAATGAAATTCAACGTGTATTCGCATATGATTTCGAAGGAAAACGCTATGATGTCGGAGAAAAACTAGGGTTTATTCAAACAACAATTGAAATGGCACTGCAACATGAAGAGTTAAAAAAAGAGCTATTAGATTATATGAAAAAGTTAGTGGAAAGCGAAATGGTTTGTAACTAAGCTTTAACGATACAAAAAAGAACTTAAGTCTATTTCATTAGAAATAAGTTTTTTGTAGATTTCAGTCAATATGTTGGGGAAAAGTTAAGTCTATGTTAGTTTTGGAATGGGACTTTCTAATGTTATTTCTCTTTCATTAATCGTCAAAAGAGGATAATATTGTTTCATTTATTTATAAATGGTTATCGGTTACTTATAGTATGCTACTATTTTGCTTCATTTTTTAATAAGAGGACCTCAACTCTATAATTCAACAATTGTTTTTAAACTCTTTTATAAGCGGTTGTTGGACATATAGATACCGTCACAAGAATTTAATTGGGTAATATGCATATGACTATACGATCTTTACTTCCTTGAAATAATTATTTATGAGATTATGTGTGAATTTATATGAAGATAATTGAATGGGATATTCTAGGTAGAGAGTGAATTGGACGTATAAATTTATATTGACGGGGGTATTATCAAGAACTAAAATGAATAATACATGAGTATATTATGATTAATGAAACGGAACGTTTGTTTTGTTAATCAAATCTATACTTGAAAAGTTCAATTTTCTTATCTTGCATTAAATTACATTGAATATATAAATATTAATTTAAATATATAAATATTAATTTAAATATACGTGTTAACGCTAGGATAAATATGTATAATTTTGATTGATTTCCCCTGACTATGAAAAGTAAATATACATAGGTATATAGTTAAAACCTTACAGAGTAAGGCTTTGTTTAAAAGACTGTGCAATGTTCTATGTGGAGGATACTAACACTAATTCCTTTATAGTGTTACATGAAATAGTGTAACACTATAAAGGAATTTTTGAGGATTTATTCATGCTTTAGGGTCAGTCATTGTAATGAAAATTAGGAGTGATTTTGTACATCTTTGAACAAGTGGAAATATGTATATTCGGATGGTGATTTGTAAATATATTCAGATGTAAATTAAATGATGTTGTTCAATATATATTTAACTTCATTTTTAATCAATTAAATAATAGTGGAGGGGAAGTATGGAGAAGGAAATAAATTTAAAAAGCTTGTTTAATATTATAAAAAGAAGATTTTGGATTATGGCAGTAATCACAATATTGGCCGGATTAGTTGGTGGGATATACAGTTTTTTTATGAAAACGCCTTTATATTCATCTTCCGCAAGGATCCTTATTCCGGCAAATCCTGAAGCAATGGGTACACTTAAAGTGATGATTAAAGAACCTGTTGTTTTAGAAAAAGTAGCGCAGCAACTAAATTTGAAAAAATCAGCAGGCGCATTAAGCGGACAGATAAGTGTTGGGAAGGTGGAAGAATCACAGATTGTCACTATAACAGCTATAGATACTAATCCAGTGCAGGCTGCCCAAATTGCTAATGTTACAGCAAATGTTTATAAAGAAGAAGCAAAATCTGTTATGAATTTCGGAAGTGTTCGTATTTTAACAGAAGCAAACGCACAAGGAAACCCTTCGCCAATAAACTTAAATCATGCAGGTACGATAGAGCTGGCCATGGCTGCCGCATTTATATTGAGTATAGGGATCGTTTTCTTATTGGATTCCCTTGATGAAACAATTAAATCGGAACGTGATATTGAAAAGTTACTACCGATCCCTGTTTTAGGAAGTGTTTCCCAAATGAAAAAAAATAATATAGTAGATAAAAACAGTAAGAAAGAAAGTGTAATGGTAGGAGGAAAAACATTTGATTCTTAATAAAAAACAAAGTCGTCCTCTTGATAATAGTAATTTAATTGCGCATACAGCTCCAAATTCGAAGGTTGCTGAGGAATATCGAACAATTCGTACTAATCTTCAGTTTGTATCTGAAGCAGATAAAAAAAGAACTATAATAATTACTTCTCCTGGATATGGGGAAGGGAAAACCATTACTGTGGCAAATTTGGCGGTTTCTATGGCTCAGCAGGATGAAAGGGTCTTAGTCATTGATGCGGATTTAAGAACTTCAGAACTACATAAAATTTTTGGAATAGAAAATAGATCGGGATTAACAAATATCCTAGAGGGAAAAGCAACGCTAGAGAAGGCGGTAATTCAGACGGAAATCAAAAATGTACATGTTTTAACAAGTGGTTCTGAAGTTAATAATCCAGCTGAGCTGCTTAGCTTACCATCCATGCAAGATTTAATTAACAAAGTAATAGAACAATATGACGTTATTTTATTTGACTCTTCACCTCTTTTGGAAGTAACAGACACGAGTATACTAGCTAGTCAGTGTGATGGCGTATTGTTGGTATTAAGTTGCAATCAAACTGCTAGTGAAGCGGTAGTTGAAGCAGAAAGAGTGTTAGGTTTAAGCAACAGTAGGTTTCTAGGGGCTATTTTGAATAAAAAGGTATAAGAGATTTATTCAAATCAGTTATGCGGGCGATGCTCATACAGTACTTTTTAGCTCATAGGGTAAGGAGGAAGGACATTCTTCGGTAGAGAATGAAAGGTCACCTATAAAAAAAGTATATGGTACGGTGATGTCTCCTTACCGCTATCAATGGAGGCACTCGATTATGCTGTGGGTTAAAACACCTTAGACGTTAGTCGTCAAGAGCGTGATGTGAGGGAGGGTTAAATGCCCGTGTTTATTTGAAGTTTCTGTCTAGAAAGTCTTTTTGAAGGATCTTGTAGACAGGAACTTTATATTAGTTAGTCATTTATTTCCTTCCTTAAATCTTTAGTTAGATATATAGATAAAAATATTAGTTACAAAAAATTGAGAGAGGGGCCTATTATGACGTATCATCAAAGATTGTTTCTATTAATTTTAGTAGATTCCTTAATTGTATTAACCACGATTTTCTTTAGTCGCTTTTTAGTAAGTGCTGATTTCCACGTTATAACATTGCCTATTGTAGCAAGTGCGATGACCTTGCTTCTTAGCCATCATATTTTTTCTTTTATTTATAAGCTATATAAAAAAGCATGGGAGTATGCAAGTATAGGCGAACTACTCATTATTTTGAAAGCAGTTACACTTTCTATTATCACAACAGCAGTAGTACAAAAAATATTACTCCATGATATTTATTTCCGTCTACTTGTTGTTACTTGGATGATCCATGTTTTATTGATCGGAGGATCACGTTTTTTATGGCGAATGTTCCGAGATGCTTATATCCAAAAGGGTGACAATAAAAAACGAACGCTAATTATTGGTGCAGGTTCTGCAGGTACAATGGTTGTACGGCAGTTGTTGAATAATAATGAAACAGAATTACTACCAGTTGCTTTTATTGATGACAATATAAAGAAACACGGACTGGATATACTTGGAATACCAGTGGTCGGGGGAGTGAATCGCATTGAATCTACTGTTCAGAAATTAGGCATCGACAGTATCATAATAGCAATTCCTTCACTTAGTAAGAAAGAATTAAATATGATTTTCCAAGAGTGTTCTAAGACAAAAATGAAAACACAAATTCTTCCGATGTTAGAGGATTTAGTGACTGGAAAGGTTTCAGTAAATGAATTTCGTGATGTTCAGGTAGAAGATTTATTAGGGCGTGAGCCGGTTGAATTAGATATTGAAAGTATTTCAGATTTTATAACTAATAAAGTTATTTTAGTAACTGGTGCAGGTGGCTCAATTGGGTCTGAAATTTGTCGTCAAATCGCACATTTTAACCCAAAACAATTGATTTTATTAGGTCATGGTGAAAATAGTATCTATTCCATTGAAATGGAATTAAAAGAGCTATACAGTGACACCGATATTATCTTTACTACAGAAATTGCTGATGTGCAGGATGATATGAAAATGATGTCAGTCATGAGTCAATATCATCCTCAAGTTGTTTATCATGCTGCTGCACATAAGCATGTACCCTTAATGGAACGTAATCCTGAAGAAGCGATAAAAAATAATTTGATCGGGACAACAAATGTAGCAACAGCAGCAAGTTGGCATGGAGTTGAGACGTTTGTAATGATTTCTACAGATAAAGCTGTGAATCCTACGAGTGTAATGGGAGCGACAAAAAGGCTTGCTGAAATGGTAATCCAAAACTTAGACAAAACAAGTAGTACGAAATTTGTGGCTGTACGATTTGGAAATGTATTAGGAAGCCGTGGTAGTGTTATACCATTGTTCAAAAAGCAAATTAAGCAAGGGGGACCAGTGACTGTCACTGATCCAAAAATGATTCGTTACTTTATGACAATTCCAGAAGCATCTAAACTTGTAATACAGGCTGGGGCATTAGCTAAAGGTGGGGAGATATTCATTTTGGATATGGGTGATCCTGTCAAAATAGTGGATCTTGCGAAAAACTTAATTACATTATCAGGACATTCATTAGATGAGATACAAATAAAGTTCACTGGAATGAGACCTGGAGAGAAGCTTTTTGAAGAATTGCTGAAAAAGGAAGAAGTGCATGAGCAACAAATCCATCCTAAAATTTACATAGGTAAAACATCAAATCTTTATATAAAAGAAATTGAAGAAATTATTCAAACATACCCTAATCTTGAGAAATTAGAATTGAGAGAACAGGTATTGGCATTGGCAAATAACCGTATAGCTTCGCAAAATATAGTGTGAATGTCGATTTGAATACGTGCGTTTAGATACGTATTTTACTATTTAGAAAAATGAAGTATGTACAGGTTACAGGCTGGTTAGACAGATTATAACGAGTGTAGGGTGATATATGTGGGAAATAAAGTATTGTTCTGTGCAACAGTAGATATTCATTTTAAAGCATTTCACTTGCCGTATATGAAATGGTTTAAAGAACAGGGATGGGAAGTTCATGTTGCTGCTGCCGGCAACATGGACCTTCCATACGTGGATAAGAAGTATGAACTTTCTATTCAAAGATCCCCTTTGCAGCTCAAGAACATTAAGGCTTATAAAGAGTTGAAAGCTATCATTGATAAAAATGGATATAAAATTATTCATTGCCATACACCAATGGGGGGAGCCCTTACACGTTTGGCAGCAAGAAATGCTAGAAAATATGGAACAAAGGTTTTATATACTGCTCACGGATTCCACTTTTGTAAAGGTGCCCCGCTAATAAATTGGTTATTATATTATCCTATTGAAAAAGTAATGGCAAATTACACAGACTGTCTGATCACAATAAATCAAGAGGATTATGATCTGGCTGTTCAGCGGCGTTTCAAAGCAGTTGAAATTGAACAAGTACACGGAGTGGGAGTAGACACAGAATACTTTAAACCAGCTGATGAGATTCAAAAGCTTTGTCTGAGGAGTGAGATGGGATATAAGCCCACCGATTTCTTGATGTTCTATGCGGCTGAGTTTAATAAAAATAAAAATCAACAATTTTTGATTCGATCATTGGCTTTAATAAAGGATAGTGTCCCAAACGCAAGGCTTCTATTGGCTGGAAACGGTCCCTCACTAGAGGATTGTAAAGATTTGGCTAAGCAAATTGGCGTATTTGAAATGGTGGACTTTCTTGGTTATCGGAATGATATCTCGAAAATTTTATCCGTCTGCGATATTGCGGTTGCATCGAGTCTTCGCGAAGGTCTGCCGGTTAATATTATGGAGGCCATGGCTTGTGGGTTACCGATAATTGCAAGTGAGAACAGAGGACATTTGGAACTTGTAGAAGATAAAGTAAATGGCTATATCATTTCCAATCAAGATGCTCAAATGTTTGGTTTAAGAGTACTAGAGATGAACAAATCAAAAGACTTACTTGTAAAAATGGGTATTGAAAGCAAAAAGAAAATGCATAAATATTCGATTATTCAAGTTGAATCTGAATTGAGTTCTATTTATGGGAAATACATTCTGGAGGAAACAGATGAAACCGAAAATCAGTATAATAGTTCCTGTCTATAATGTTGAAACTTTATTAGGAAGGTGTTTAAACAGCCTAACATCACAAACACTTGAAGATATCGAAATCATTATGGTAAACGATGGCTCAACAGATAAGAGTGCAGGTATACTTAATGAGTACGCAAAGAAAGATAAAAGAATTATAGTGATTGAAAAAGAAAACGGTGGTGTTTCTTCAGCAAGAAATGCAGGTATTCAAACCGCGAGTGGAGAATATATTGGGTTTGTTGATCCGGATGATTGGATAGACATGGACATGTATGAAACCTTGTATCGGGAAGCAGTTCAAGGTAAGGCAGACGTTGTTATGTGTACATATACTCGTGAATTTGGAAGTCATTCAAAAGAGAAGAAATTTGATCTTCCTGAAAAAGTTTGTTATGAAGGCGAAGAAATTAAAGAAAACGTAATGAGACGTTTAATCGGTCCTATAAATGAAGAAATAGGAAATCCAGAATTCTTAGATGCTTGGGGAACTGTTTGGTCAAAGCTTTATCGCTCTGAGGTTATTAAAGAAAACGCGATTCAGTTTGTGGATTTAAGTTTTATTGGTACAAATGAGGACTCATTATTTAATATACAGACATTTTATTATGTTGATAAATTTGTTTTTTTAAATAAGTCTTTTTATCATTACTGGAAGACAAATGCAGCTTCCGTCACGTCTAATTACAAACCGGAATTGATGAACCAATGGTTTAACCTTTATGACATAATCGAGCAATTTTTAGAAGATAAGCAGCTATCAGGAAATTTTCGATTAGCCTTAAATAATCGTATTTGTCTTAATACGCTCGGACTTGGCTTAAATACAATGAGTAAAAGTAATCGCATATCTCCATTAACGAAATTTAACAGATTAAGTAAAATACTAAATGATAATCGGATAAGGCGTTCTTTTAAACAATTAGAGATGAATCACTTCCCTATTGTTTGGAAGGCGTTTTACTTTTGCGTAAAATATAGGTTTACCGCAGGGTATTATTTTATGTTAGTGGCAATAGATTCACTCAGAAAGATGATGAGATAGGAGTGGTACTCTTGAAACCTATTCGTATACTTCAAGTAGTTACCGTCATGAATCGCGGCGGGCTTGAAACTATGTTGATGAATTATTATCGAAGAATAGATCGTAGTAAGATTCAATTTGATTTTATGGTACATAGAACAGATAAGGGACATTATGATGATGAAATAATGAAGCTTGGCGGGAAGATTTATCGAATGCCACAGATACGACCTGGAAATTATCGCCGTTATTTTAAATTACTCAAAGAGTTCTTTGCTACTAATCCTGAATATAAAGTAGTACATTCCCATATCAATGAGAACAGTAGTTTTGTATTAAGAGCAGCGAAAAATGCAGGTGTTCCATGCCGTATTGCGCATAGTCATTTAAGTGATTTAGGTATTGATATAAAACTTCCTTTTCGACTATATGCAAGATTTATGATGAAAGACAATCCGACTGCATATTTTGCATGTTCGAAAAAAGCAGGAGAATGGTTGTTTGGAAAGAAACAGACAAATTCTAATGAAGTAACGGTTCTAAATAACGCAGTGAATGTTGAAGAATTTAAATATAATGAAAGTAAAAGAAATAAAGTAAGAGAAGAAATTGGGGCAAATGATAATACGTTAGTTATAGGGCATGTAGGAAGATTTAATAAGCAAAAGAATCATGAATTCTTAATAGATATTTTCCATGCTGTACATAAAAAGAACCCAGAATCCATACTGACTCTCATAGGAGAGGGTACCCTACGTGCAAGCATTGAAAAAAAAGTCGCTGACTTAGGGTTGTCTTCTAAAGTCAGATTTCTAGGAACTAGAACCGATATCCCGCAATTGATGCAAGGATTTGATATTTTTCTTTTTCCTTCGCTTTTTGAAGGCTTGCCAGTTGTACTAGTGGAAGCACAGGCTGCAGGTTTAAATTGTGTGGTGTCTGATGCAATTACTAGTGAGTCTAACTTGACTGACCGAATGAAATTTATGAGCTTAAAGAGTTCAACGGAATTATGGGCAGATTATATTCTTTCCTCATCATTGGAGCATGAGGATACAACAAATGTAATGCAAAATAGTGGCTATGATACGGCTACTATGGCAAACTGGTTGACAGATTACTATTATGCACATGCCTATAAATAATAAAAATTTGATGCAGGAGGGTTTGCAATGACGCCACTCTTAACCGTTTTTACGCCTACATATAATCGTGCATATACCCTTCATTTATGTTATGAAAGTTTAAAGAGGCAAAAATGTAAAGATTTTATTTGGTTAATTATTGATGATGGCTCTAATGATAACACAAAGGAACTTATTGATACTTGGATTGTAGAAGATGTCGTTCCCATTCGTTATCATTACCAAGAAAATCAAGGTATGCATGGAGCACACAATACCGCTTATGAATTAATTGATACAGAATTAAATGTGTGTATAGACTCGGATGATTATATGGCTGAAGATGCTGTTGAAAAGATTGCTTCATTTTGGAAGGCACATGGAAGTAAGAAGTGTGCTGGAATAGTCGGGTTGGATGCGAAACAGAATGGAGAAATCATTGGAACTAAAATGCCATCTAATATTAAATCTTCCACACTGTCAGGTTTGTATGGTCTTCATGGGGTCAGAGGCGATAAGAAACTAGTTTATCGTTCGGAATTGACAAGAAATTCTTTGCCATATCCTATATTTTCAGGAGAAAAGTACTGTCCGCTCAGTTATAAGTATATTTTAATTGATCAACAATGTCCTTTACTTATTATGAATGAAGTCTTATGCCATGTGGAATATTTAGATGATGGTTCGAGTATGAACATGATTAAACAATATAAGAAAAATCCGCGTGGGTTTTTATTCTTCAGAAAGGTTGCTATGCAGTATGCTCCTTCTTTTAAGGAGAGATTTCGAGAATCCATACATTATGTATCTAGTAATCTGATGATTAGAAATTATGCTTTTCTTAAAGAATCACCATGTAAGGGTACTACTTTCCTGGCGATACCTTTCGGGATTCTTCTCTATCTTTATATACAGAATACAAGTAATAAAACCGTTTCGAAGCGCCATTAAGAAGCTGAAGGTATACCGGTAATTGTTGTGTAAGCTTGCAATAATTGGCTAATGAATCTGTTAATATATTTATGTGTAAATATATCTATTTTCTTCAGTGCTTTTGCATGTCTAAGTTACTTGCTTGTTTGCTGTGTGGAAGGAGTTATGGAATGACTATATTATGGATAAACCTTTTTGTAGTTTACATTTTATCTTTTTTTTCAAGATATTCTGCAAAGAGCATGAGCAATGGGATCGTTCCAGTTCAACCAAATAAAATGCTTAGTTTCTTGGCAATGGCATCGCTTGTTATTGTATCGGGACTTAGAAATAATATTGGTGATACTTATTTTTACATGTATTCCTATGCCCACAATGAATTCAGTTGGAGCAATATTGATTTCTCAGGGGATTTTGGGTTTGATCTTTTACAGATGTTTCTGCAACACTTCTCAAAAGATCCGCAGATAATGGTATTTTTTGTCGCCTTAGTGACAAATGTATTAATTGTAATAACTCTTTATAAATACTCCCGGATGCTTGAATTAGCCTTATTTGTATATATTACAGGTGGAATGTATTTAGTATCCATGAATGGAATCAGGCAGTTTTTAGCAGCATCTATTGTCTTTCTGGCCACAAAATATATTTTTAATGGAAATTGGAAAAAATATATTTTAGTTGTACTTTTAGCAGCTATGATTCATAAGTCAGCGCTTGTTTTAATCCCAATTTATTTTTTGGTTAGGAGAAAGGCTTGGGCATGGGATACGTACGTATTGCTGTTCTTCTCGGTCATTATAGTAATTGGGTTTAACCAATTCTCATCAGCTTTGTTCTCGGCATTAGAATCAACTCAGTATGGACACTACAAGGACTTTGCAGAGGGAGGAGCAAATGTATTACGTGTTGCAGTTAGTGCTGTACCAATAGTTCTTGCATATCTTGGAAGAGAAAAATTAAGAGAAGTCTTTCCGAAAAGTGATTACATTGTAAACATGTCTTTAATTGGTTTAGTGTTCATGATTATTTCAACGCAAAATTGGATATTTGCAAGATTCACCATTTATTTCAGTTTATATCAATTAATTTTAATTTCATGGATTGTTGTATTATTTTCTAAAAAGGATAGGAATTTCGTATATTACGGACTTTTATTGTGTTATCTCATTTATTATTTTTACGAGAGTGTAATAAGTTTAGGTATCATTTATACAAGTAAATATCTATCTTTATAGATTTTTCAGTAACACTACTTCTAAGTATAAATTTAAGCATATCGGGGGGAGCGTGTATCAATTGGAGAACGTGAGGAAAATTCCATCAACCATACATTATTGTTGGTTTGGTGGTAGAGAGAAACCTGAGATTGTACAAAAATGCATAGATAGCTGGAAGAAGAACCTCCCAGAATATGAAATTATTGAGTGGAATGAAAATAATTTTGACATAGAATGTAACTTATATGTCAAAGAAGCCTATGATTCGAAAAAATTTGCATTTGTAAGTGATTATGTAAGGGTATATGTTCTTTATAAGTTTGGAGGTATTTATTTAGATACCGATGTAGAGGTATTCAAACCTTTTGATAATATGCTCCATCATGATTCATTTTGGGGATTTGAACAAGAAAATTACATAGCGACAAGTACTATAGGAGCTATGAAAGGAAATAAGCTGATCAAAATGTTTTTGGATTCATATGAAGGAAAAGGATTCATCAAAGAGGATGGAAAACATGATGATTTAACCAATGTGGCGGTTGTAACTAATATACTAAAAAATGCAGGATTGAAATTAAATGGAGAATATCAAGAAATAAGCGGTATGGGAGCTTTTTATCCACAAACTTATTTTTCCCCATATGATTATATCAATTGCAGAAAATTTATAACTGAAAATACATATGCAATGCATCATTTTTATAAAAGTTGGTTGCCTCTTAAAGTAAGAATCAAGAGTAATATAAAATTGATTTTAGCGAAAATCATAGGTGGAAATAACATTGCTAGGCTAAGAAAATATGTGATGGGAAAAGAAGCTTTTAAGGAGAATACACATGATTAAGGTATTCAAGAAAATAGTTCAAACGATAGTTGCAGAAAGCCGTAATAGAGGACTGTACTTTACTATACTAATGAATATTTCGCATGTAATTGGTGCATTAAGAGGTGCCTTCTATAAGGTAATATATTTTCGTAATATAAAGTGTTCAATCTTTTTTCTTCAAGCAAATAGCAAGATTGAGATTTTCAATAAGCGTTCAAAAGTCAATATTGGAAAGTTTGTATTTGTAAGAAAGAATGCCAGCATTAGACTGGATTTTGACGGAGTATTAGATATAGAAGAAAAAGTATTTATTAATGATAACTGTAATATCAACTGTGTAAATAGAATATCGATTGGAAGAAGTACAAAAATAGGGCCAAATGTGAGTATTAATGACCACGATCATAATTATAAAAACCCTGCAGATAGCCATCTGGTAAAAGGTGAGGTAAAGATAGGGAAGAATGTTTGGATTGGTTCTAATGTAGTTATATTGAAGGATACTGTTATAGGTGATAATACCGTAATAGCCGCCGGAAGCGTTGTAAAAGGGCATATTCCTTCTAATACGTTATTTGTGAATAAAAGAGAGAATATGTGTATTGATCGCACTAGTTTAAGCAGCTAATAAAAAGTTTATTCCATATGAATTCATATACTGCGATTGCTTTCATTTACTTACATCAAAACAAAACATGAACGTGAGGAAGCGTATGAAAAAAAATGTTTTAATCTCTATCTATGATATGGAAATTGGTGGAGTAGAAAGAAGCTTAATTAATATGCTGGAAAGCTTCGACTATGATACATACAACATAGATTTATTGATATTTAATCATACTGGAGAGTTCTTAAATTTAGTACCTAATAAAGTTAACGTACTACCACAGATAGGTGGATATACCGTCTTTAGGAAGTCAATTGTGCAATGTATACGTGAAGGATATTTTGGGGCAGGAATCACAAGAATAATAAGTAAGTATATGGCAGGGAGAATATCGAAAAAAAGACAGTTAAAGGAAGGTTCGGGATATATTCAGATGCAGCTTGTGTCAAAGTATGCAGCATATTTTTTGCCTAAACAGAAAAAAAAGTATGACTTTGCGATTAGTTACGCATGGCCACATAATCCTTTAGCTGATACTGTAAGTGCTGATAAGAAGATAGCTTGGATTCACACAGATTATAGCACACTAGAAATTGATAATAAAATTGACTTTGCTATGTGGAATAAATTTGATTACATAGCATCTATATCAGATGAATGCACAAAAGCGTTTTTAACTGTATATCCATCGCTAAAAGATAAAATTTTACAAATAGAAAATATTACTTCACCCAAATTTATTCAGAAGATGGCTGAAGATACTGTAAGTTTTAATAAACAAAGTAACAGTGCTTTTAATATTTTATCGGTTGGAAGGTTGTCATATGCGAAAGGGTTTGATGTTGCTATAAAAGCCCTTAAAGCATTACATAATAAGGGGTTAAACAATATAAAATGGTATGTCATAGGATACGGATCGGATGAATCTAATCTTAAGGAATTGATAAAGGAACAACAGTTAGAAGACAGTTTTATACTATTAGGCAAACAAACTAACCCATATCCGTATATGAAGTTATGTGATTTATACGTTCAACCGTCCAGATATGAGGGAAAGGCAGTTACGGTTACGGAAGCTAAAATCCTTGAAAAGCCTATATTGATAACTAATTATCCTACTGCAGCCAGCCAATTGGATGATGGAATTGAGGGCATTATATGTGATTCAAGTGTAGAGGGGTTAGTCGAAGGCATCGAAAATTTATATAGAGATGATGAACTAAGGAAAACATTAATTAATAATTTGCGAGATAGAGATTACAGTAATAACGCTGAGTTGAATAAGCTATATAAAATTATCCCGCATTAACGGGTAGTAAGACCTCCACCTCAAAGTTCGGCGAAAACAAAGGAGTTAGGTGGGGGATCAACTGCCCGTAAAAGCCCGATTCGTTCAACTAATTAAAGTTTCACTTTATAGGCGCCTAAACAATCAATACATCAAGTATAGGAGACAACAATAAAGGTGTATTTATGATGATAGCGTAAGAGATTTCTCGTAAAGGTGTGATTTAGGCATGAGCCAAAAAGTAAGTGTAATAATACCAGTTTATAATGCAGGGAAATATATCACTCGGTGCATAGAGTCACTTTTAAATCAGACACTCCAAGAGTGTGAGTTTATATTTATTAATGATGGCTCGATAGACGATAGCAGAGAAATCATTGAGGGATATAAACAAGTAGATGACAGGATAATACTTATAAATCAAGTAAATCAAGGTGTAAGTATTGCAAGAAATAAGGGCTTACATTTAGCCGCTGGAGAATATGTGGGATTTGTTGATGCTGATGATTGTATAGAAAAGGATATGTATGAAACACTATATAACTCAGTAAAACAAAGTAATTGTGATGTAGTTATATCAAATTTTAAGGGCGAGACGGAAGGGCATAAGGTAATTACAACATATCCATTTCCTATAGATATTGTTCTTGAAAAAGATTATATAGAGCAAGAAGTATTACCTTATTTCCTTAAGGCAGATAATTTAAATACTGTTGTAAATAAGATCTATAGAAATAATTTAATTAAAGAAAATAACGTTAAATTCCCAAGCGGAATTGCATTGGGGGAAGATGGAATGTTTAACGTTGCATTCTTTAGTGGTGCAACTCGTATGAAATATGTAGATTATGTAGGTTACCATTACAAGGAGGTAGCTGGTAGTGCTACCAGAAACATATCCGAAAAAGATTATTTTCAGAGGGCTGTAGAAGTATATACTATGGAATTACCCCAAATATATACTGATAAAATTGATAGAGTAAGAATAAGTAAATTAAGGTCAATAAAGTTTATTAATAGTGTAATGTCCTATATACATGTTTATTTTACACCATCTAAAGATGTAAGTTTCAATAAGCGGTATAAATACGTAAAAAGTATGATACGAAATAAACATGTGAGAGAGGCACTACCTATATATTATAGTGAAATTTATAACAAGCTAGGAAGATATGAGCGGTTAATAATAAATTTAATAAAGAGACAATCAACTGTTGGGCTGTATTGCGTTACAGCTTACAGTAGATTCAGAAATAAATAATAGTGAGGGAGTTTAAGTATGAAAATTATGATGTTTGCCCATGGTGGAAGTCTTAATAGGGGATGTGAGGCTATTGTTCGTTCCTCTACTAATATCATAAAAGAAAAGGTAGATGAAACAAAGATATATTTGGTATCAAGTAAGCCTGAAACAGATAAGATTATAACAAAGTTAGATGGAATATATGATGGTTCTACTAAGAATATAGCGAAGTACTCATACGATTGGTGGATGGCTTTACTTAAAGTAAAATTGTTTAATGATGAATCTTATGCAATAGCTAAAATGGAAGATAATATAATTAAACATATAAAGAATATGGATGTATGTTTATCTATAGGTGGAGATAATTATTGTTACGGGGAACAGCCTGCATTGTATGAAATAAATAAAAAAGTAAAAGCAGCAGGAAAGAAGTTAGTGTTATGGGGATGTTCTATAGGTGAAGAGGATATGTCTGAGAGAAAGTTAGGAGACTTAAAACAGTTTGATTTAATATTAGCTCGTGAAACTCTTACCTATAATATGTTGAAAAACAAGGGACTTAATAACGTTAAATTGTGTGCAGATCCTGCATTTACCATGGAGAAAGAAGAGTTGGAATTACCTAAAGGATGGCAAGATGGCAATACAATAGGTCTTAATTTTAGTCCACTTGTATGGAATAGAAACAAGGATTCACAAGTTGCAGTAAGAGATTTAATTAACCATATACTAGATACTACAGATTCAACAATTGCTCTCACACCGCATGTTATGCAGGATGGGAATAACGATTATGAAGTTCTGTATACATATTATGAGGAATTTAAAAATACAGGTAGGGTAATTATATTACCAAACAATTTAAATGCAATACAATATAAAGGGTATATAGCTAGGATGCGATTCTTTATAGGAGCTAGAACACATGCCACGATAGCGGCTTACTCAAATTGTGTTCCAACTATGGTATTGGGATACAGTATAAAATCGAAGGGAATAGCTAAAGACTTATTTGGAGAAGAGAAATTAGTCTTAAATATAGAAGAAATATCTAATAGTAATAAATTAAAAGCTAAATTCGATGAGATGGTAAGAGAAGAAGATCAATTGAAGAGCAAACTAGAGCAAACTATGCCTAATATTAAAAAAATGTCATATAAAGCGGTAGAATACTTACAAGAATTAGCTAAGTAAATCGAGGTATATTATGAAAAAAAATTTATTATTTGTTATGCCTAGTCTATCTGCTGGTGGTGGAGAAAAGAGTCTAGTAAACTTATTATCTCAAATAGATTATCAGTTATATAATGTAGATTTATTTTTGTTTAACCATGAAGGTATATTTATGGAATTTGTACCAAAAGATGTACAAATTTTACCTATACCAGAAACATATAAGACGTTTACTTTACCTTTGTTTAAATCGGTCAAAACGTTTTTATTAAAAGGAGAAATATCGCTAGCCTATAATAGATGTATGTTCACCATAAAGAATAGAGCAGGAAAAAATACATCGATAAAGGAACAATACAGCTGGAAATATATCGCTAAGTCTTTAAATGAAATTGAGAAACAGTATGATGCTACTATAGGGTTTTTAGAAAAAACCGCTACATATTTTTGTGTAGATAAGGTGAAAGCACATAAGAAAATAGGATGGGTACATATTGACTATAATAAATTAGGGATGGATTCGAACTTTGATGCTTTGTACTTCAGAAAGCTAAACAATATAGTTACAGTATCGGAAGAGTGTGCCAATATTCTAAAAAACAGATTTCCTAATCAAAAAGATGAGATAAGCGTTATTTATAATATTGTATCACCGACAATGATACATAAAATGGCTAACCAGGAAAATAAGGATGTTTATACTAAGAAAGATAATGAAATTATTATACTTTCAGTAGGTAGGCTGCACTACCAAAAAGGCTTTGAAATGGCTATAGAATCCTGTAAGAAACTAATAGATAAAGGGTATAAAGTAAAGTGGAATATTATAGGAGAGGGCGAGGAAAGAGAACGACTGACTAATTTGATAAAAGCAAATAAATTAGAAAACAATTTCAAATTGTTAGGATTAAAATCTAATCCTTATCCGTATATAAAACAAGCAGATATTTATGCACAGACATCTAAATTTGAAGGGAAATCTATAGCAATTGATGAGGCGAAAATATTGAATAAGCCTATACTTGTTACTGATTTTAGTACCGCGAAAGATCAAATTGACAATGAAATAAATGGATTAATTGTAGATATGAAGCCGGAGGCTATTGCAAAAGGAATTGAGAGGCTTATAAAAGATACAGAATTAAGAAAAAAATTAGTAAATAACCTTTCGAAAGAGAAATTAGGAACGGAAGAAGAAATATATAAGTTATATGAAATTCTATAATGGGTGAGGTTCATGAAAAAAAAAATATTATTTATAATGAATAATTTAAATTGTGGTGGGGCTGAAAAAGCCCTAATTTCTTTATTGGGCGTTATAGATTATTCTAAATACAAAGTGGATTTATTTTTATTTAAGCATGAAGGAATATTTATAAATAAGTTACCAAAAGAAGTCACTCTATTACCTGAACCAATAAAGTATAAATATTTTGATATGCCTATAAAAAGGTCTTTGACAGAATTAATGAAAATAGGAGATTTTAAAACGACATTTTCTAGAGGAGTATTAGGGTATCTGGCTAAGACAGAAACGAATGGAGCTATAATCGAACAAAAAATATGGAAATACATGTCGAAATCAATAGATGAAATCAATAAGGAATATGATGTAGCGATAGGATTTCAAGAAAAAAACCCTATATATTTCTGTGTAGACAAGGTAAAAGCGAAAAAAAAGATTGGATGGATACACACGGATTATAATAAATTAGGGATTGATTATAGTAAAGAAAAATTTTATTTTGGTAAACTAGATCATATAGTGACTGTATCAGAAGAGTTAGTTAATATTTTAAGGGATAATTTCCCTGAATATGGAAAGAAAATTGGGTGTATACACAATATAGTTTCTTCAAGAATGATAAGGAAAATGTCATTAGAGAAAGTTGATTTTAAAGAAGAGAACGATAGAAGTATATCATTAATTTCGGTAGGAAGATTGGCTAAAGAAAAGGGATTAGATATCTCTTTAGAAGCATTTAATATACTCGTAAAAAAAGGGTACGATCTTAAATGGTATTTGATTGGAGAAGGCAACGTAAGAGAAGAACTTGAAAGACGTATAAGGGAAGAAAAACTAGAAAAAAGAGTAATTTTATTAGGTATAAAAGAAAATCCATATCCATACATAAAGCAAGCAGATATATATATACAGACATCCAGATATGAAGGTAAATCTATTTCTATAGATGAGGCAAAAATACTGGCAAAACCAATATTAATTACTAATTTTGAGACAGCTAATAATCATATAAGAAATAATATCAATGGAGTAATTGCAGAGATGAACCCTATGTCAGTGGCAAAGCATCTTGAGTTATTAATAAAAGAAGAAAAATTAAGAATTAAGTTTATCGATAATCTCAAGAAAGAAGAATTAGGGACAGAGGATGAAGTGAATCATTTGTATAATTTAATGAACAGTTAAGTGTAGCGTTTAAAAATAAGTTAAATAATGAAATACATTCACTGGAGGCAATTATGTTTAATCGGATAAAAAAATCTTTAATGGTAAGATTAGGAATGGTATCTCTTGAGGATTTAACGGTAGAAGCGTGTTTGCAAAGAGGTATGAAGGTAGGGAAAAATTGTAGTGGATTAGCTGGAAGTACAATTGACTATGCTCATTGTTGGCTAATAGAAATAGGTGATAATGTTACATTTGCACCTCAAGTCTATCTCCTTGCACATGACGCCAGTACGAAACGGTATTTAGATTATACAAAAATAGCAAAAGTAAAAATAGAAGACCATGCATTTATAGGGGCAAGGGCTTTAATTATGCCGGGGGTTACAATAGGGAAAAATGCTATTGTGGCCGCGGGAAGTGTAGTAACAAAATCGGTTCCTGAAGGGTGCATAGTTGGAGGAAATCCCGCGAAAATTATAGGGAAAACAAAGGATTATATCAATAAGCACAAATTAAATCTAAAGACAGCAAATCGTTATGATAAAAACTGGACAATAGGTGAGAATATCACATCAGACATGTGTACTAAAATGTCAGAAGAATTAGGTAGTACTGTTGGATATGTTAAATGAGTATTTAAATTATTTTCACGTTGAAAGGGCAATATAAAGATGATATTTCAAATTTTGAGCTATATTGTAATTTTTATTATTTTAATGGTTATTACCATAGACTTAGTACCTGTAATAAAAGATTGGGTACTGAGAATTCATATGGGGAGATATGAAGATAAATCCATATGGAATGAGACTATAACTAAAAAAGGGTCTAAGTGGTTACTAAACACACCAAAAATAAAAGTAACAGACAATACAAGATTAGTTGTAATAGATATGTTGAAAGGGAATTATACGAAAAGCACGATACAACATTGGCAAGAAGCATCATTAGTATTAGGCTTATCTGAGTATGTAAAACATAATGATGATAAGGAAATGAAATCTGAGATTGAAAAATTTTTGAATTCGAAATTTGATAGTAATGGTCAATGGTTAGAAAAACCTAAGCATATAGACGGAGCTATACTTGCTTACGCTATTATGAAGTTGGAATATATTGATATAAACAAATACAAAAAAGCATTAGATTATACATGGGAAATGATTAAGGAACATATAGGTGAGGACGGCACAGTAGAATATAGGAAGTTTATGAAAAGCTACAGATATGTAGATACTATAGGGTTTATATGCCCCTTTTTAGTTTGTTACGGTACTAAATTTAACAAAGATGATTGTATAGATTTAGCAGTGAAACAAATTAAAGAGTATGAGCAATATGGAATGTTAGACAAACATTCACTACCATGTCATGTTTACAAGATTGAGAATAAAGTTCCTCTTGGATTATACGGATGGGGAAGAGGACTTGGTTGGTTTGCTATAGGTCTTATAGATGCGTGGAATGAATTGCCACAAGATAGTAAATATAAATTTGCTTTCGAAGAAAGTGTTAAAAGATTCGCGGAAGCTGCAATGAGCTTTCAACAAGATAATGGTAGTTGGAATTGGACTGTAACTAGAAATGAGAGTAGGTCCGACTCTTCCGCTACAGCTACGCTAGGCTGGTTTATGTTAAATGCCTCAAAGATAGAGAAGGTATCAAAAGAATGCCTAGATAGCACAGAAAAGGCTATGAGTTATTTAATGAAAGTTACGAGGAAAGATGGGGCAGTTGACTTTTCTCAAGGCGATACAAAAGACATAGGGGTGTATTCCACACTGTTCAATATATTGCCGTTTGCTCAAGGGTTCTGCATTAGATTAATCAATTCATATTTAAGTAGGAACTAAACCTTCATCCCCTTTACTCATATTTGTATGAGGCAACTTTATTGATAAAGAAAATAAATGGTTTGAAAATTCGAACCATTTATTTTTTGGGGAAATGAGAAAGGTGGGAATCATATGTTAAACTCTTTAACGTCATTTAGGTTTATTGCTGCGCTAATGGTTTTCTTATTTCATATGGGTGTGTTTAGCCAATATCAATTAGGTTCAGCGGGCGTTCAATTCTTTTTTGTTTTATCTGGCTTTATTTTAGCTTATAACTATCATTCTAAATTTACAGAGCTAAATAAACACAGTATCAAAAAATTCTATAAAGCAAGATTTTCTAAAGTATATCCAGTTCATGTATTAACCTTTCTTCTTTCTGCACCATTAGTTATTTTATACTTTCACCCTAATAGTTTATATTTTATAAAACTTGCTTTTATGTCAATCATTAATTTGCTATTGATACAAAGCTTCGTACCTAGTCAGGGTACTTATTTCAATTTTAACGGCGTTTCGTGGACATTATCGGTTGAAGCTTTCTTTTATGTTATGTTTCCTTTTCTGCTATGGGTATTTATGAAACTTAAAGTTAAAAAGAACATCATTACATCCATATTGGTATTCTTGGTAGTATGGATAATTTTATTTCTATTGAATAAAAACTTGGATGAAGATAATCCATTTTTTATTTGGATATTACATATTTTTCCGGTTACTAGATTGTTCGAATTTTCAACGGGTATACTTTTGGGATTGATTTATATTGAAAAATCCGATAAAGCAAACTTTAACAAAAACATATTTACTGTTTTAGAACTACTATGTTTACTTTTATCCATTGCTTTATTATCGTATTCGATAAAATTAGATGTAGGAATTGTTCGTGGTGTTTATTTTGTTCCACTATGGTGCTTGTTAATTTTCACCTTTTCATTTCAATGCGGTATATTTTCAAAATTATTATCACAAAGGCTATTTGTTTACTTAGGTGAAATTAGTTTCTCATTTTATATGATTCACCAAATAGTGATACGATACTTGGATTTCTTGAAGTTAGAAAATACATATAGTTTTGTGGTTTGTTTAATAGTTTCTTTATTGTTAAGTGCAGTAATTTATCAATTTTATGAAGAGCCGTTACGTAAGAAAATTCGTTTTGGTTTTCAAAAAAAACATCAAAAGATACAAGTGCCTTTACCAAAAGAATTCCTTAAATAAGAGATTTTTATAAAAGATTATTGTTAAATGTAGTCCTAGAAAACAAACATTTTCTTCTTCATAGCTCGAAAAAATTAATATCTAAAGATAACAAGTAGAATAAAGTGTAATAGATTTAGTACGTAAACGAGAGGGAGTATAAATGGATTTTCTTTTTGTAATATTAAAAGATATATTTTCATTTGTAGAAGTTAAGTCTTGAAATAGGCAAATAATTAACTGAAATGATTACTGTGAATAGATGGAAAGAAAAAGTTAGGATAAAAATGAGGGGATTAAATGAGAATAACAGTATTCACTCCAACATACAACAGGAGTTATATCATAGAGAAATTATATAGATCGTTACAAGAACAAACATATACGGATTTTGAATGGCTAGTTATTGATGATGGGTCAAGTGATAATACAGAGGAATTATTCAAGATGTGGAAACTAGAAAAAAACCCATTTCCCATACGGTATTATAAAGTCAAAAACGGAGGGAAACATAGAGCGATTAACAGGGCTGTCGATTTGGCTGAAGGTGAAATGTTCTTTATAGTAGATTCTGATGACAATCTTACAGAAGATGCTTTAGAAAGTATAGTAAGTTGGGAAAATAGCCTAGAAGATAAAAAGCTATTTTGTGGTGTTTCGGGTAATAAAGGGGGGAGTATTGAGGACCTCGTAGGGACAACATTTGAAGGTAAATATATTGATGCAACTTCACTTGAACGGAATACATATAATATAACGGGAGATAAGGCTGAGGTTTTTTATACCGATATATTAAGGAAATACAAGTTTCGTGAGTTTGAAGGGGAAAAATTTATGACAGAGGCTACAGTATGGAATAAAATGGCTTATGAAGGTTATAAAATAAGATGGTTTAATAAAACAATATATATATGTAATTATTTAGAGGATGGTTTAACTCAAAATATGAAGGAGATATTCGCCGGAAGTCCTAAAGGTACAGCATATTATATGAAGCAGCAAATTGAATTTTATAAGTGTAGTCCAAAGGGTAGATTATCCTATTATAATTTATATTACGATTTTGTTAAGTCTAATTTAAATGTAAAGAAGGCTGCAGAATACTTAGGTATTCAACCGGTTACTTTAATGGCGGCTATCTTTTTAGCTAAATGTAAAAAAATTATATCAAGAAGGTCTTAAAATGAGGATAAAAAACTCCATAATTAATATATCTGCTGGGATCGGGAACCAAATCATTGTTACATCTTTAAGCTTCATTTCACGAACTGTATTTATCAATAGTCTAGGTATTGAATATCTAGGTATAAATGGATTCCTTACTAATATATTATCTATGCTTTCTTTAGCTGAGGCAGGGATAGGTGCTAGTATAATGTATAGTCTTTATAAGCCGGTTGCAGAGAACGATCAAGAAAAGATTAACGTACTTATGAGATTGTATCGGAAAGCATATATGGTAATCGCCTTAATTGTCTTGTTACTTGGATTGTCCTTGATGCCATTTCTTGGTTATTTCATTAAAGATTCGAATGTCGAAAATATCCATTGGATTTATCTTATTTTTCTATTCAATACAGTTGTACCTTATTTGTACATGCATAAGAATTCATTCTTAAGTGTTTCGCAAAAGGGTTATATTGTAACAGGAATATATTCTATATCTTCAATTGCATCTGCTTGTCTCAAGATTGGAATACTTCATTTTACAAAAAATTATATTCTATACTTAGTTATTGATAGTGTGATAACAGTCGCTACTAGCATTGTTTTGGCAATTATAGTCAACAGGATGTATCCATTTTTAAAAGAGAAAGTTTCGGGTGTATTAGATGCTGAAACTAAAGAGAAAATTGTTAAGAATGTGAAAGCAATTGTACTACAAAACATAGGGAATTATTTAGTATTGGGTACTGATAACATTATTATATCTTCATTTATCAGTGTGGCGGCAGTCGGATTATATTCTAATTATAATATGTTAATAGATATTTGTAGAAACTTTACTTATCAAATCTTTAATAATACATATCATAGTGTAGGAAATTTAGTAGCAGAGGAAAGTGTAGAGAAGGTTTATAGTGTGTATAAAGTCTATATGCTTTTAAATTTTTGGTTATACTCATTCTTCTCTATACTTTTATGCATTACAATAGAACCTTTTATCACTTTATGGATTGGAACCGAGTATCTTATGAGCAAAAGTGTGTTGCTTGTATTAATAATTATTTTTTATGAAAGGGGCATGAGGAATTCCATAACGACTATAAAAACTACAGCGGGTGTTTTTCATGAGGATAGATATGCGCCTTTGGTTCAAGCTGCTGTTAATTTAGTAATTTCTATTGTATTAGTTAAGTATATGGGAATAATAGGTGTCTTTATTGGTACACTTGTAAGTGTGCTTGTTGTTCCTTTCTGGATTACTCCTTATTTAGTATACAAAAATGTATTTAATAGGTCTGTAATGGATTATTTCTTGAAATACTCCTACTACGCAGCGATAGGTATAGGAACGTATTTTATTACAAGTTTTTTGAGCAATTTCACGTTATCAAGCCATGTCTTGGAGTTATTGTTAAAGGGAATGATTTGTATCATAGTTCCTAATGTGATTTATATATTGATTTTTCATAAAACAACAGAGTTTAAATATTTATTTGGGATTATTAGAGGGATTTCACAAAAGTTATTAAAAAAATTCAATTTAAACAAGAAAATTTCTTATTAATTTTAACTAAGATATTGTTAAATTCTATTACCATACGTTTTAAGGAAAGCCCTGTGAACTATAGACTATGGAATGAAGCCCTTCTTAGTTCATACTGATTGATTAGGGAGAAGAAGATGACTACGGCCAAATATGTATTCAATGATGTATCTATTGATATAAGTACAAATGCTAGATTAATAGATGATACTATCATTAACTGAATGTAGAAATAATAAACCGCTATCTTTGTATAAAAATATAGCGGTTTTATTATGGGCTTAGGCGTCCGGTACTTTAGGAAACGAAGGATTGTATCTATAGCATACTGAGTGAACATATACACTGCAAATGACTTTCATGTTATGTATATGAAACTGACGGTAGGATTAAATTGGAGAGAATTACTAAAAAGTAATTAGAAGATTGGAATCCTGTTCTGTGGGGAACTCTCTAAAAAATTTTCGATTGGAGTATAATTATTTATGAAAAGATTTTTTGATTTATTTGTTTCTTTATCATTATTGGTGTTACTGTTAGTTCCTATTAGTATAGTAGCCGTATTAGTTAGATGTAAGTTAGGTTCCCCTATCATATTTAAGCAGCAACGCCCGGGATTACATGGTGCGTCTTTTTCTCTTTATAAGTTTAGATCTATGACTGATGAGAAAGATAGCAACGGCAATCTGTTGCCTGATGATGTAAGGTTTACTAAGTTTGGGGGATTTCTTAGAAAGTGTAGTTTGGATGAGTTGCCACAGTTATTCAATGTTATAAAAGGCGATTTAAGTTTAGTAGGTCCCAGACCACTATTAATGGAATATTTGGAGTTATATACAGAAGAACAATCTAGGCGGCATATGGTAAGACCAGGAATTACAGGGTGGGCTCAAGTGAATGGAAGAAATGCAATTTCATGGGAAGAGAAATTTGATTTTGATGTGTGGTATGTCGATAATAGGACTTTTTGGCTTGATATGAAAATTTTGTTGTTAACGGCAAAGAAAGTATTTAAGTCAGAAGGAATCAATCAGGTTGGGCATGTAACTGTGGAAAAATTTAATGGTACAAAGAATTCTTGAGGAGGTGAGATGGATGCGAATAATTATGATTGGGGCAGGTGGTCATAGTAAAGTAATCCGAGATATTATCCTATCGTATGGAAATTATGAAATCATTGCGCAATTAGATGATGTGTATAAAGAGTTAAAAGTTGAGGATGGCGTTTATTTTGGACCTATTTCTGCAGCTGTAAAGTTAATGGATGAGCATGTAGATACAAAGTTCGTGATAGCTATAGGAAATAACAGAACAAGAAAGATAATTATGGAGCAGTTAGAGATTCCCAGTCATCGCTATGCGACGCTTATACATAAACAATCTATTGTTAGTTTAAGTGCAAAGATTGGAGCTGGTACGGTTGTGATGCCTGGTGCAATTATTAATGCAGATGTTGAAATTGGGAATCACGTTATTGTCAATTCAGGCGCTATTATTGAACATGATAATAAGGTAAAAGATTTTGCACATATTTCCCCAAATGCAGTGCTTACAGGATCCGTTACTGTAGGAACAGGAGTACATATAGGAGCAGGAGTTAATGTAATTCCAAATATTACAATTGGCGATTGGTCCGTTATCGGTGCCGGAGCAACAGTGATCTGTGACATTGTAGCGAATTGTAAAGCAGTTGGCATTCCAGCTAGAGTAATAAAAAAAGAATTATAGGAGAGTGTTTAAAGTGGTATATTCACAGGAAAAAACAAGAATCTATCTCTCCGCTCCACATATGAGCGGTAATGAACAAAAATATATAGGGGAAGCATTTGATATGAATTGGATTGCTCCACTTGGTCCAAATGTAGATGCGTTTGAAAGTGAACTTTCATCCCATGTTGGAGTTCTTGATGCGGCTGCAGTTAGTTCAGGAACCTCTGCTATCCATTTGGCACTTCGCTTACTGGATGTAAGAGATGGAGATACGGTATTTTGTTCGAGTCTTACTTTTATAGCGAGCGCAAATCCAATTCTATATTTAGGGGCTAAACCAGTATTTATTGATTCTGAGCTTGAAACATGGAATATGTCGCCACAAGCTTTAGAACGTGCATTACGTGATGCAAATGAGAAAGGAATACTTCCGAAAGCAGTCATTGTTGTAAATTTATATGGACAAAGCGCTAAAATGGATGAAATTCTTTCGTTATGTGATACATATAATGTTCCAGTAGTAGAGGATGCAGCGGAATCACTTGGTTCTTCCTACAAAGGTAAAGCGAGTGGGACATTCGGAAAATTCGGTGTTTATTCGTTCAACGGCAATAAAATCATTACAACTTCAGGTGGAGGTATGCTTGTTTCGAATGATGTCGAAGCATTGAGAAAAGCAAGATTTTTAGCTACTCAAGCAAGAGATCCGGCTCCACACTACCAACATAGTGAGGTTGGATATAATTATCGTATGAGTAATATTTTAGCGGGTGTAGGTAGAGCGCAGCTGCAAGTCTTACGGGATAGAGTACAGGCAAGGAGAAAAATATTTGATAGATACTATCAAGAATTATCTCATATTCCAGGGGTACAGTTTATGCCTGAGTTAGAGGATACTTATTCAAACCGATGGCTTACAGTTCTTACTGTAGATGAAGAAAAAATAGGAGTATCGATTCAGACATTACTGAAACAACTGGAAAATGAAAACATTGAGGCGCGTCCTGTTTGGAAACCTCTTCATATGCAACCGCTATTTGAGGGAATAACTTATTATTCTCATAGTGAACGTGAAGATATTGCTAGAAAACTATTTGAAACCGGTCTATGTCTTCCATCTGGATCAGGTATGACAGAACAAGATCAGACAAGAGTTATTACATGTATTAAGAATATATTGACGGTAAGTGCTGGCATGTAAAGATAAAAAATAGAAAGAGCTTCAATTAAGAAAGGCGTTAATGAACTAGGAGGATTTAATATCTTATTCAGTGCCGTTTTTGTGAAATTTCATTTTACGGAAAAAAATTTTTTTTGAATGAAAGTCACGGCAATCCCTATAAAGAGTGAAATAGTAAGCGTACATAATCTTGTGGTAAATGCGAATTATATTCTTTGCTAGCATTATTAGTGGTGAACGCATATTATATCATCCCCTTTGTGAAAATGGTATAAATATAAAAAGGTTATTCTCCTGTTTCGATTAAAGAAGCAGAAGAATAAAGTAATAGAGAACATAAAATATAAAAATCAGCTTTAATTAATAGGTTAATAATAAATTATATAAAATATCATAGCACAGAAATTTTTAAAATATAAAAAGATGAAAATTTTGCTGTGTATTTGTAAGATATAACGTTTATCCTGCTATTTGTGAACATTAAGAGCACTACCTTAAGATTTTAGGGGAACTAAGAAGATAGATGGAATGTTCGTAAAAGCTCGATTGGTGAGGTTAATAGTCGGTAGGGATGTAGAGTCTCCTACCGATTAAAGTTTTACTGTATTATTTGTTCTGACAGTTACTAAAAAAGATACATAAATATTCATTTTTTTGAGTATATAGATGCTTGACAATACAATAGTGAAATGGTAATCTGATTTTATATTCTTTATAAAGAATATAAACGTTTTATTGATATATTAAATTCAAGGATTTTTATTCATATAAAATTCAGATGGTAATATTTTGATTCGGATTAAGAAGATCATATCTTTGTTCTTTTTTTGAGAAAATTAAAATGCAAGGGTTTACATTAGGATAGGTAGCCTGAAAGCTTGAATACTTCAACTGAAAAAAGATTTAAGGCTATAAAATTGGGTTTTAAAATCTGTTATGCGTAAACGAGGTAGTTTGAGGAAAGGGTTTTCTGGTATATTAATAACATTTTTTTGATATATCTGGTAATTTGCTTATCCATCGGGTTTTCCCTTAATTGTCTCGTAGTGGGAGGAAAAAAATGAGTGCAATAACCGGAATTTATCATTTAAATGGAGAACCGATACCGCCTGAACATAGGATTGGAATCATGAAGGATTTATCTCGTTATCCAGGTGACAATACCGATATATGGCACAAGGAAAATATTTTTTTGGGCTCCCATGCAAAATGGATAACATCTGAATCTATTAATGAACAATTACCTTACTATGATTATGAAACACAGTTGGTTATAACTGCTGATGCTATTATTGATAATCGCAATGAATTATTCGATAGATTGCAAGTAGAAAAGGTACATAGAAGAGAGATGCCTGATAGTAAGTTGATTTTACTCGCTTATCAAAAGTGGGGAGAGCATGTACCAAAGTATCTAATTGGTGATTTTGCTTTTATGATTTGGGATGAGAGAAAGCAATTACTTTTTGGTGCACGTGATTTTTCAGGAAGTCGGACTTTTTACTTTTACCGCAATCAAAATCAATTTGCTTTTTGTACTAGCATACAACCGCTGTTTTCTTTACCGTACGTCGGGAAGGAATTGAGTGAGCAATGGTTAGCTGAATATTTAGCAATACCTAATATGCTTGATACAATAGATGCATTTTCAACAGTGCATAAAAATATAGAGCAAGTCCCCCCTTCTCATACTATCTCCGTAGTTAAGGGAAGAGTTAGTATTGCGAAATACGACACGTTATTTGTAGAGGAGCAGTTGCAACTCAAATCAAATGAAGATTATGAAGAGGCGTTCAGGGACGTATTTGAAAGCGCAGTAACATCAAGGTTACGTACTCATCGTAATGTTGGTTCTCATTTAAGTGGGGGATTAGATTCAGGAGCTGTTGCTAGCTTTGCTGCGAGAGCTCTGCAAAAAGAGAACAAAAAATTATATACATTCAGCTCAGTACCTGCAGAAGGATTTACTGATTGGACTCGTGGCCATACGATTGCTGATGAAAAGCCATTTATCCAAACTACAGTACAACATGTAGGAAATATTAAAGGGAATTATTTGAATTTCCCGGGAGAAAATTCTTTCTCAGAAATTGATGATTGGCTTGAGATTATGGAGATGCCATATAAATTTTTCGAAAATTCCGTCTGGGTGAAAGGAATTTATGAAAAAGCCCAACAACAAGGGATTGGGGTGCTCTTAAATGGAGCGAGAGGAAATTTCACAATCTCTTGGGGGCCAGCTTTAGATTATTATGCGACTTTACTTAAAAAATTCAGCTGGTTGCAGCTTTATCGTGAAATTGATTTGTATGGTAAGAACGTTGGGGTCAAAAAATCGAGAATACTGAAAGTTGTAGGGGAGAAAGCATTTCCATCGATAAAAAACATGTTTTCCTCGGAACAGCAATACGAACTGCCAACGTTAGTTAGTCCAGAACTCGCAAAACGTACTGATGTATTCAGAAAGCTTGAAGAACATGGTGTGAAAGTAACAGGGGCTTCTATCCCAAATATATATGAAATAAGGCAGAAACATTTTGAACAGCTAAACTTGTGGAATACAACGGGTACAAGTGGAACAAAGCTCTCCTTGCGCTATGGTTTACAAGGGCATGATCCAACGAATGACTTACGGGTAATTCGATTCTGTTTATCGTTACCACTCGAACAATTTGTTCAAAATGGCTTAAATCGTGCACTTGTCCGGAGGTCCACAAAAGGATTTCTTCCTGACAAAGTAAGATTAAATCAACGTGTGCGGGGAATACAGGCAGCTGATGTGGTTCATCGCATGATTCCTTCATGGAAAATGTTTATCGAGGAACTTCAGCAGCTTAGTAAAGACCCAGTGGCCTCTAACTTTTTTAATATAGAGATTATTAAGAGTGCGATTTTGAAAATTCAAGGAGAACCACGAGTAGAATACGTGTTTGATCCGGATTTTAGAATTTTAATGCGTAGTCTTATTGTCTATCGATTTATCAAAAAATATATTTGAAAGGGGGTGAAATTATGAAACAAGAATGGCAATCACCAGTATTAGAAGTGCTTGATATCAACATGACAATGGCTGGACCTGGAAAGAGACTTGTTGACCAAGTTTTTGAAGATGAGGATGAGCAAGGCGCACTTCACCACAGCTAATGCACTAATATTTAAATGAGATTTATATGCTTTACAGCCCTTATATAGTTTAATTACGGTATAAGGGTTTTTTTTAATCAATTTTTCAACTATTTGGAGTGAGAAAGATGATACATACTGTAAAGAAAGAGATTTACAAAGCCTTCGGATTAGCCCTATTAAGTGAGATTCCCCTGCCGGAATTACCTCAAGTAAGTAATTACGAAAATGAAGTAGACGTAAAAATAGAAACTGCAGATTTGTCCCAATTATGGGGAGAGTTATCTTCTCCGAAGTCAGTATTTGTAGTTGAAGAAGAATTAATTATGTTTCAAATCCCCGAAACTGCTACGTTTTGTATTCAAAATGGAGAAAAAATTATTGTTTCACCTATGAAAGGGTCTGATCAAGATAAGATTCGGCTTTATATTCTTGGGACTTGTATGGGGGCATTGTTGATGCAGAGAAAAATACTCCCTCTGCATGGAAGTGCAATAGCCATCAATGGAAAGGCGTATGCTTTTGTAGGAAGATCGGGAGCTGGAAAATCAACTCTTGCATCAGCCCTTTTAAGCAAAGGCTATCAGCTTTTAAGCGATGATGTAATTGCTGTGTCTCTTTCTGAGGATAATACTCCTTTTGTTACACCATCTTACCCGCAACAAAAGTTATGGAAAGAGAGTCTTGATCAGTTTGGAATGGAGACAGCGCATTATCAGCCATTATTTGAAAGGGAAACTAAATATGCTGTCCCCGTTACAGCTAACTTTTTCGAGGAGCCATTGCCATTGGCAGGTGTATTCGAATTAGTGAAAGTAGAAAATGGGGATGTTGAACTTCAGCAGATTGAAGGACTGGAGAGACTACGCACATTGCTGCGTCATACATATAGGAATTCATTAATCCCACGATTGGGGATGATGGAATGGCATTTTATGCATTCTACAAATATCGTAAACAAAATAGATATGTTTCAATTGAGACGTCCTATTTCAAAGTTTACGGCACATGATTTAGTATCCAAAATTCTAGAGTCTTTAAAAGAGGAGGAAAAATAATGAGTAGTAAACAAACAATTTCATTACACAGTTTTGTTGTACAAGGTCAGGAAAATGTAGTGAGCGATATGGATGGGGAGAAAGTGATGATGAGCATCCATAATGGGAAATACTATAACTTGGGAGGTATAGGTGGTGAAATTTGGAGTTTAATTAATGAATTAATATCTGTCAATCAAGTGATTGATATATTATTGTCTCGATATATGATTGAAGAGGCAGAATGTAAGGAACAAGTACTCTCTTTCTTAAATCATTTGTATGCAGAAGGGTTAATCTCGGTTGATGAAAAACTTTGATTTTTAATTGAACGTTCCAGATTTAATAGATTAGGAGTAGGATCGATGAATATCATAAATAAAGCCAAAGCTTTCTTGTCGTTCGATATGGGAACAAAATTATTACTTATAGAAGCTTTCTTTTATTTAGGCTGGGCTCGTATTCTTAAAAGTATACCGTTTTCTAAAGCTGCTCCTATATTAGGAATTCATATGGCAGAAACGTCTTTAAGCCATGATGAATCGGAAAAGGTTACATTAAGGAAAATTTCTCAAGCAGTGCATATGATGAGCCGTTATACATTTTGGGAAAGCCAGTGTCTCGTTAAAGCTATCGCTGCAATGAAAATGTTGGAGAAGCGTCAAATTGAAAGTACCCTTTACTTAGGGACCGCGAAAGATGAGACAGGAAATATGATTGCCCATGCGTGGTTACGTAGCGGGCCCTTTTATATTACTGGCGTAGAAGAAATGAAGAGATTTACTGTTGTTGGTAAATTTGCAAAAAGGATAGGGTAAAAAAATCTTGAAGGAGAATGAGATGTATACCGGTTGTAATCTTGATTTGAGTCATTTACCTAAAGAACTAAAATTGTTACTTGAAATTATAAAGAAGGAAGATAAAGAGATACAAGAAATCCCGGGAGACTGGTTCATAAATATTGATTGGAACAAATTTTTGAAACTGGCGCTGCATCATCGTATGTACGCGTTCATTTATCCAAAAATGAAATCTATTGATAAACAATTAGTTCCATCAAATGTTGTGCAAGTATTAAGTACATATTTTAAAAGGAATACATTCCATATGCTTCATTTAAGTGGAGAAATGGGAAAGGTAAGTAAATTATTTGCTGAAAACCAACTTCGACTTTTATTTTTGAAGGGCCCTATTCTTGGCGCAGATCTATATGGAGATGTTTCCCTTCGAACATCAGGGGATCTGGATGCCCTTGTTCCTATAGATGATCTTGGAAAAGTGAACGAATTACTTGTAAAGAATGGTTATGTCAAAGAGGATGATTTTCCGACGGTTATGAATGAATGGAAGTGGAGACGCCACCATACAACTTACATGCATCCGATAAGTAAGGTGAAATTGGAGATTCATTGGCGACTACACCCAGGACCGGGAAAGGAACCACGCTTCGATGAGTTGTGGGGGCGAAAGAGGACGAGTCCTGTCACAAATTATCCTGTCTATTTTTTAGGTAGAGAGGATTTGTTTATGTTCCTTGTGACTCATGGGACTAGGCATGGCTGGTCTAGGCTTCGATGGTTAACAGACATTGACCGTATGGTAAGGCAAGAAATAGACTGGAAAGAACTCACTGCTATTTTGGAAAGATATGGATGTAAGCAACTGGTAGGC
The DNA here is from genome assembly GCF_038050455.1 of Bacillus sp. FSL K6-6038. Lineage (NCBI taxonomy): Bacteria > Bacillati > Bacillota > Bacilli > Caryophanales > Bacillaceae > Bacillus > Bacillus sp. FSL K6-6038. Next base: position 5,057,937 of record NZ_JBBOUH010000001.1, on the reverse strand, counting down.
CAGGCGCTTATTTTATCTTCTGAGCTTTTAGATACTCTTATAATAGAAGAAGAGGCAAAAGTATTAATGTCAGGGAGAAGGGTACCGCAATTAGCGCAGCTTGCTATATATTACTTGGAAAATATGATTAACTTGCATACAGATCCCGTCCCAGAAGAAGTTTCAAAATATCATGAGCGATATTTATATTTGTTAAAGACAAGCTCTCAAAAGCTACTGTTTCATCTTAGTTGGTTGTATCCTTATCCTCAGGATGTGGAAACTTTACCACTGCCAAAACAACTGCATGTTTTATATTTCCCTTTGCGGCCGGTTTTATGGATTTGGAGGGGAATGAGGTACCGTAAGGAGAAGTGAAAATGAGAAATATTTTATATTTTACAAAGCAGTTATACTCTTTTACTGGAAACATTCTCATTGTTAATCTCTTGGGAATGGTATTGGTCAGTCTTGTAGAAGGGATCGGTATTTTACTATTAATCCCTATGATAAGTATTAGTGGTATTGCGAAGATGAATGAACAGGCAAGCCCTCTTTCAGGGGTTCTTGGATTCCTAGGTGAGTTTCCAACTACTTTAGGATTACCACTTGTATTAGGAATATATATTATATTGGTCGTGGGACAAGCGCTTTTGCAAAGGAATATAACAGTTCGTAATGCGAAAATCCAAATACGTTTTATTAATCATTTGAGATTGGAAACTTATCGTGGATTGTTGCAGGCCAACTGGAGTTTTTTTGTGAAAAAGAGAAAATCAGATCTTATCAATTCTTTGACAACGGAATTAGGGCGTGTTAGCGCAGGCACTAATTTATTTTTACAGTTGCTCACTTCTTTAATGTTTACATTTATACAGATTGGTTTCGCTTTTTGGTTAGCGGCAGATATAACAATTTTTGTACTATGTTGCGCTGTGGTACTTGCCTTTCTTTCACGAAGATTTATTAAAAAATCAAAAAGATTAGGTGGTCGAACCTCAGAGAATTCAAAAGCGTATCTTGCAGGTATAACTGATCATTTTAATGGAATTAAGGATATTAAGAGCAATACACTAGAACGATCTCGTTATATGTGGTTACGTAATTGGGTGGAAGATGTGGAACGTGAACAGTTTGCATATATTAAGGTGAGAAATAATTCTCAACTCTTTTATAAAATTGCATCAGCTGTTTTCATTGCTATTCTTATCTTTCTATCTGTTAAGTTGTTTCAGACGAAAACGGAGCAATTATTATTAATTATTCTTATATTTTCTCGTTTGTGGCCAAGATTTGCAGGTATACAATCAAACATGGAACAAATTGCAGCGAATCTTCCCGCTTTTAAAGATTTGCTGCAATTACAGGAAGAGTGTAAGAAAAGTATAGAATTGCAAGATATAGAGCAGGATTATGATTGTATAAATCCTATGCAGATAGAACAATCTATTGAGTGTCAGAATATCTCTTTCCGCTACAATAAAGAAAATGCTGTGTACTCACTTAAAGATATTAATTTGCGTATTCCTGCAAATTGTATGACAGCTATCTCAGGGCGTTCTGGTGCTGGAAAGAGTACATTAATTGATATCATAATGGGACTTATGCAGCCAGAGAGCGGTCAGCTATTAATAGATAACAAACCGTTGATAAGTAAGGACCTATTATCATTGAGAAAATCTATTAGCTATGTTCCTCAAGATCCATTTCTATTCAATGCCAGTATAAGAGACAATTTGAGAATGGTTGAACCAAATGCAAGTGAGGAACAGCTTTGGGAAGCTTTGGAATTTTCTGCTTCCGCTGAGTTTGTTAGTAGGCTCTCACAAGGATTAGATACAATGATTGGCGATAGGGGAGTCAAACTTTCAGGGGGAGAACGACAACGTCTTGTTCTGGCTAGAGCGATACTTCGAAAGCCTTCTATTTTAGTATTAGATGAGGCAACAAGTGCGTTGGATGCTGAAAATGAAGCGAAAATACAAGAAGCATTGGAAAGATTGAAAGGAAGCATGACAATTATTGTCATTGCGCATAGACTATCTACTATCCGTAAAGCTGACCAAGTAATTGTAATGGATCAAGGACAAATTATTCAACATGGTAGTTTCACACAACTGGCGAAAGATGAAAGTGGTTTGTTTAGTAGCCTACTTGGACAACAGGCCAAAGTAAACATTTAAATATGGCTTGTTATAATTGTTTTTTATAAATTCACGGAATGCACTGCCTTTATTTCTTTCGGGCCGGTAACACAATTTGATTATTTATGGTTTGGGGTATAATTGGTATTTGTGTACTGGTCTTTTTATGGAAATATGAGCTTAATTTAATTGTGTGACCAGTAAAAAAATGAGAAATACTTTTTGTGACTTATTAATATACCATCTATATACATGTATAAATATCCGTGTTATAATTTAACATGGAACCTGATTTTATTTATACCATATAACAAAAGCAGCGAGACCCCTCGTCTTTAGGACTAGGGGTCTTTTCTATTTTTGTATATAAAGGTTTATTAGTGTAGTTGTGATAATATATTTTGAAGCACCTTGTAGATATTTTTATGGTCAGTGATTAATGAGAGGTAGTGCCTACTGAATTGTTGGTATTTTGAATTGCTACTAATTTTATATAAGTAATTAAGAAGGGAAACGATTTGAGGAGAGGAAAGAGAGATAGTGAAGAATATTATATAAGTATTTCTTTTTATTTCATTTGAATTTTTCTCTCAAATCCTCCAGGATGCCTTATTTAACAGATAAACAAGGAAAAGCAACAATTTCTTATTAGTTATACTTTATTTTTATGTATTGTTAAATAGATTTAAAAGAATTTATATGTAGTATTGGATATTTATGTAAAATACAAATATATCTTTTGTGATGATATTTTATAGGACTTTTATTAAAGGCTAATCCACGAAGATTTATTTTTTTATAAATCATAGTGTTCTGGATTATGAATCTTAATTTCTAGATATGCTATTTAAGATAATATAAGAAAAATGAAGAAAATTGTAGAAAATTGTAGAAAATTAAGGCTATAATGGTAAAAAGCAGTAAATATTAAATTTTTCTTTCTTATTTTTGTCCTTTATAATGAGCTATGAATACGACACATGAGGCAAATAATGTATATTGCCTCTCCCTAACTTTGATATACACCTTTTTCCAACCTCCGTGTTAATTGCTATTATTTTGTTATACCGATTAGCGAAGGGAAAAGGGTGTATCTTTTTTGTATGAATAGTCCTAATAGATATTTTGGGTAGAAAGCATTTCTTGTTTTTCGTGACAAAAACAATAGAGAATGGGATAATAAGGACAGTGTGTTGGTGGTATGACCAATTTGGTATATAAGGAGAGAATGATATGCTAGATATTCAACAGATTAAAGAAATTATTCCACATCGTTATCCATTTCTACTAGTCGATCAAATTCTAGAAGTAGAAGAAGGAAAGCGTGCGGTTGGGATTAAAAATGTAACGGCAAATGAGGAATACTTTAATGGACACTTTCCAGATTATCCTGTGATGCCAGGTGTTCTAATTGTAGAAGCATTAGCGCAGGTGGGTGCTGTTGCGGTATTAAAAAAAGAGGAGAATCGTGGACGCCTCGCATTCTTCGCTGGTATTGATAACTGCCGCTTCAAGCGTCAAGTACGTCCAGGTGACCAACTTCGTTTAGAAGTGGAAATGACACGTGTACGTGGACCAATTGGTAAAGGAAAAGCAGTCGCAACTGTAAACGGTGAAATTGCTTGTGAAGCTGAGGTTACATTCGCGCTTGGTGATAAGAAAGAATAAAGATATGATAAGTTGGGAGGTGAATGAAAATAAACTTTTCATTCACCTCCTTTTTAATAAAAGAAAAGTAAGAGAATTTGTTGATAGGTAGGTTCTCTTTATTTAAACAAACGTTTGATTAAATAACATAAGGGATTTTCGGGAAAACTTTCTCAACTTAGCGTCTAGAAACGCTGTTGAAAAATAGAATGAAAATTTATAATGGAAAGTGTTTTTTAAACGAGTTATTATAAATATACAGGTTAATTTATAATATATTCACTAATAATACTAACTACATTCACATATTATCAATATATGGTAAATGTAAACCCATACCCGACAAAGGATATCTAAATTTGTCGAATTTGTCATTATAACATTTGTCAATTTATTAAATGAATTTCTCAACCATTATTGTTATACTAATGTAAGTTATGTAATATGTTAAATAGTTGTCTAGGACTAAACATGATTAGGACTAGATACTAGATTCTTATTGTCAGCCGCAAATCTGACATTTTATTTATTTATAAAGGAATTTATGACAAATTATTGGAAGCTGGAGGAAGGCATGGAAGAAACAATAAGTTTGAAAGAACTATTTACTATTTTAAGAAAACGTTTAGTTATGATCATCGCAATTACGATTGGGGCAGCTCTTGTAAGCGCAATTGTAAGTTTCTACTTTATAACGCCGATTTACCAAACTTCAACGCAAATTCTTGTTAACCAAAAGAAACAAGAGGGTGTTTTCCAACCTGGGGAAGTACAAACAAGTCTTCAATTAACAAATACATATAAAGTTATTGTGAAAAGCCCAGTTATTTTAGATCAAGTGAAAGAAAAGTTGAAACTGAATATGTCAACTGGAGCATTAAATAACAAAATTAACGTAGCTAATGAGAAAGATTCGCAAGTTATTGCGGTTACAGTACAAGACAAAGATGCAAAATTAGCTCGTGATATCGCAAATACAACAGCGGAAGTATTCAAAAGTAAAATTGCAAAAATTATGAGTGTAGATAATGTAACAATCCTATCAAAAGCAGAAGTGGCGGAAGGGCAATCTCCAATTAAGCCTAATAAGATGTTAAATGTAGCTATTGCATTTGTCGTTGGCTTAATGGCTTCTGTCGGACTTGCATTCTTACTAGAATATTTAGATAACACATTCAAAAAAGAAGAAGATATCGAAAAATTTCTAGGTCTACCAGTTCTTGGGGTGATTTCTCATATAGAAGAAGATAATGTGAAAAGCAGAAGTCCGTCAAGGGCAAAGAGAGTAGGAGGGCATACAATTGGTTCTTAAGAAAAAAGCATCACGCGCACGTCGTCGGCTTATTGCATATGAACAACCGAAATCATTTGTTTCGGAACAATATCGAAATGTACGAACAAATATTGAATTTGCATCCGTTGATAAAAAAATTCGTTCTCTTATAGTTACATCCGCTAATTCAAGTGAAGGAAAGACAACAACAGCTGCTAACATTGCAATAGTCTTTGCACAGCAAGGTAAAAAAGTATTACTCATTGATGCGGATTTACGTAAGCCTGCACTACATCACATGTTACAAGTTGAGAATGTTTTTGGCTTAACAAGTGTATTAACACGTAGTAAAAAACTTGAGACATGTGTAGAAAATACAAAAATTAGAAATTTAAACTTCCTGCCATGTGGGCCAATCCCACCAAACCCAGCGGAATTATTAGGGTCAAACTCGATGAAAGATTTACTTTCAGAAGCATATGGCATGTATGATCTCGTTATCTTTGACACATCTCCGATTTTACCAGTTACTGATGCGCAAGTCATGGCAAATCAATGTGATGCTTCTGTACTAGTTGTCCGAAGTGGCGTAACAGAAAAGGATACGGCGATTAAAGCAAAACAAGCACTTGATGGCGCAAAGGGTACATTACTTGGCGTTATTCTAAATGATAAAGAACAAACAGGATCTGAGTATTATTATTACAGTTCTAACTAAATAGATGAGAGGAAAGAGGAGACATCTTCTTTTCCTCTTATATTCACAATGTGAAGAGTAAATGAAGAATAGATAGAGAAGAGGTGTAAGGGAATGATTGATTTACATTGTCACATTTTGCCTAGTATCGATGATGGGGCACAATCAATCGAAGATAGTATCGCGATGGCAAAGGCAGCATGTAAAGAAGGTATTCATACAATCGTTGCCACTCCGCATCATCAAAATGGTGTTTATATTAATCCAGCAGAAGGCATTCTTCATCAGGTAAAGCAGTTAAATGATAGATTGAAAGAAGAAGACATTAATTTAACCATTTTACCTGGTCAAGAAATCAGGTTATATGGAGAATTGTTAGAAGACTACGAATTGGGTAAAATTGTTACATTGAATCGTACGGATAAATACATATTAATTGAATTCCCAGCAAATCATGTCCCGCGCTATGCAGAAAAAATGTTATATGAACTGCGTATAAAAGGAATCACGCCGATCATTGTGCATCCAGAGCGAAATACGGAAATCATCGAACGCCCTCAAGTATTGTATAAGTTCGTAACTCAAGGTGCACTCACGCAAATTACTGCAGGGAGTGTAACAGGAAAGTTCGGAAAGAAAATCAAGAAATTTTCGTTACAACTCATTGAACACCATTTAGCACATGTCATATCATCAGATGCCCATAACACAACAACGCGCTCATTTCACTTACAAGCAGCATATGAGGTAATAGAGAAGTCATTTGGGAGCTCTACACTTTATTGTTTCAAAGAAAATACATATTCACTAATAAGTGGGAAGATAATTTACCGAGAAGAACCAGAACAGGTGCGACGTAAGAAAATACTGGGTCTCTTTTAAGTATAAACATTTGGTGATGCCTCCTAACCAATATCAATGGAGACACTCGACTATGCTGTGGGTAGAGTAAGCTTTACCTTAGACACGCTTGTTGTCAAAAGCATGGTGTGAGGTCGGGTTAGATGCCCGTTATGATTATAAAATTGTTGGAACCTTTATTATATTTATATATAAATATAATAAAGAATAAGGGACAATACAAGTTGAAACAAGTAAAAAAAGCCATCATTCCAGCAGCTGGGCTGGGGACAAGATTTTTACCAGCGACAAAAGCAATGCCGAAAGAAATGTTGCCAATCGTTGATAAACCGACGATTCAGTACATTGTGGAAGAAGCAATTGCATCTGGAATTGAAGACATCATCATCGTAACGGGTAAAGGAAAGCGTGCAATTGAAGATCACTTTGATCACTCCTTTGAACTAGAACAAAATCTACTAGAAAAAGGGAAGTACGAAATGCTTGAAAAAGTACAAGCGCCTTCCCAAATTAACATTCACTACATAAGACAAAAAGAACCAAAAGGACTCGGGCATGCTGTATGGTGCGCATGTAAATTCATTGGCAACGAACCGTTTGCTGTATTACTTGGTGATGACATTGTTCAAGCGGAAACGCCATGCTTACGTCAATTAATGAATCAATATGAAGCAACGAGATCATCAGTAATCGGTGTACAAACAGTGCCGGAAAATGAAGCACATCGCTACGGTATTATCGATCCATTAGAGCAAAAGGGACGCAGTTATCAGGTGAGCAGATTTGTGGAAAAACCAGCGCAAGGAACAGCACCATCGAACTTAGCGATTATGGGGCGTTACGTATTAACACCAGAAATTTTTATGTTCCTAGAAGACCAACAAACAGGTACGGGTGGAGAAATTCAGCTAACGGATGCGATTCAGCGATTAAATGAAATTCAACGTGTATTTGCATATGACTTTGAAGGTAAGCGTTATGACGTTGGGGAGAAATTAGGTTTTATTCAGACAACGATTGAAATGACGCTTCAGCATGATGAATTAAAAGATGAACTTGTGAAGTATATGAATGAACTTGTACAGAAAGAACTTTTAAACGTATAGATTGTATATAACTGAAAAATAGGCTGTTTTTAAATATAGGGCATGGTTTATAAAATGTTAGGTGTGGGAAGGACTCTTATTTTAAAGTTATATAAAAGAAAGGAACATGTGTCTTGAGTTATCAAAATAGGCTCTCATTATTAGTATTATTAGATTCATTCATTGTTTTAACATCGGTATACTTGAGTTACTGGTTTATTCATCCTAATGCATTAGACAATATTCCAACTACACTTATTATTAGTTCAATTACGTTACTTTGTAGTCATCATGTGTTTGCTGCAATTTACAAGTTGTACAAAAAAGCTTGGGAGTATGCAAGTATAGGAGAGTTAGAAAATATTTTCAAAGCCGTTACATTCTCTATTATCGTGACTGCAATCGTTCAGCAAGTTATTAATCACGATATTTATTTCCGCATCTTAGCAATCGCATGGATGTTCCATATGCTACTTATTGGTGGTTCACGATTTATATGGCTTATTTTCCGTGATACATACATTTCAAAGAAAACAGATAAAGCTCGTACATTAATTGTAGGAGCGGGTTCAGCAGGAGCGATGATTGTACGTCAGCTTCAAAAAAGTCATGAGGCACATTTAGAAGCGGTAGCATTTGTTGATGATGATCTAAGGAAACAAAGGTTAGAAATATACAATATCCCTGTTGTAGGAACAAGAGAAGACATTCAACGGGTTGTTGATCGTTATCAAATTGAACATATTATTATTGCTATTCCTTCCCTTAGTCGTAAAGAAGTGAATGGAATTTTTGAAGCATGTACAAAAACGAAGGCAAAAACACAAATTGTGCCAATGCTAGAAGATATTCTGGATGGGAAAGTTTCTGTTAATGAGTTTCGTGATGTACAAGTAGAAGATTTATTAGGACGTGAGCCTGTGAAATTAGATGATGCAGGTATTGGCGAAAAGATTACAGGAAAAACAATCTTAGTAACTGGCGCTGGAGGATCAATTGGTTCCGAGCTGTGTCGCCAAGTCATGAAATTTAAACCAGGTAAAATTGTATTACTTGGTCACGGTGAGAACAGCATTTATACAATTGAAATGGAATTGCGTTCACTATATAAAGATTCCATCGAAATTACAACAGAAATTGCAGATGTGCAAGACCGTAATAAAATGTTTGAAGTGATGAAGAAGCATAACCCATACATTGTGTATCATGCAGCGGCACATAAACATGTTCCACTTATGGAAAGGAACCCAGAGGAAGCTGTAAAAAATAATATTATTGGTACGAAAAATGTTGCGGAAGCATCGGCTACTTTTGGTATAAACACATTTGTTATGGTCTCTACAGATAAAGCTGTTAACCCAACAAGTGTAATGGGGGCAACGAAGCGTATTGCAGAAATGATTGTGCAACATATGGACACAGTCAGTAATACTCGTTTTGTAGCTGTTCGTTTTGGCAATGTACTGGGAAGTCGTGGTAGTGTTATTCCTTTATTTAAGAAACAAATTCAAAAGGGTGGACCGGTTACTGTTACACATCCTGATATGATTCGTTATTTTATGACAATTCCAGAGGCTTCACGTTTGGTTATTCAAGCTGGATCTTTAGCTAAAGGTGGGGAGATTTTCGTTCTTGATATGGGAGAACCTGTTAAAATTGTTGATTTAGCTAAAAATCTTATTAAACTATCTGGTTATCAGGTCGAGGATATTGGAATTAAGTTTTCTGGGATACGCCCTGGGGAAAAACTTTTTGAAGAATTATTAAAGGATGATGAAGTGCATAAAGAGCAAATTTATCCCAAGATATACATTGGTAAATCTAATCATGAATTAAGTGCCGAATTACCGTATTTAGTACAATATATTTCTAATTTAGAAGGTAATCATTTAAGAGATTTCTTATTAGATTTAACTAATAATCGTCAAAAAGTAATAGATAAAATGAATATTTAACAGCACTTGGTGGAAAAAAATATGATATTTATTAAAAAATTATTATCTTTGTGTTTAAGTTAGGTGAGAGGATACCTTGTATGATTACAAATTTAAAGCAAAAAGCATTTAGTGGAGCTAAATGGACTACAACATCAGCACTAATTGTTTCTAGTTTACAAATAATTCAATTGGTTATAGTATCTAGAATACTTCCGCCTGAATCATTAGGATTAATGACTACTATTATGGTAGTTGTAGGGTTTGCTCAATTATATTCGGATATGGGAATTACTAACGCTATAATTTATAAAGAGAATTTAACTAAAAAACAATTATCGAGTCTTTATTGGTTTAATATAATGTTAGGGTTATTATTAACTTTAGTTATTATTGGATTTACTCCAGTTATAGCATATTTTTATCATGAACCAAGATTAAGCATTTTATTATGCTTAATAGCAGTAATATTTTTGATTAATCCAATAGGCCAACAATCTATGGTTTTACATCAAAAAGAGCTTAAATTTGATATTCTAGCAAAGATAGAAATAATAGCGGCTATATCAGGTTTTTTATTAACCATAACTCTTGCTTATATAGGCTATGATGTCTACTCATTAGTTATTGGTCAAATATTTATTAACTTTATGAAAATGTGTGGATATGTTTTTATTAGTAAAAATGTATCGAAGCCTATGATGTACTTTAGATTTAGTGAAGTGAAATCTTTCGTAAGTTTTGGTTTATATCAATTAGGTGAAAGAACAATTCATTACATCAATTCTAATCTAGATTATATAATTATTGGAAGTCTACTTGGTTCAAAAGCTCTAGGTTATTATACTATTGCTTTCAATCTTATAATATTACCTATTTCAAAGATTAATCCCATAGTGACAAGAGTGGCATTTCCTATATTTTCTAAGATGCAAAATGATATATCTTTGCTAAAAAAATCATACTTTAAAATCATTCAGATTTTGAGTTGTATAAATTTCCCTTATTTTTTTGGTTTATTTATATCTGCTCCAATTTTAGTTCCTGTTATTTTTGGAGAGAAATGGATGCCTAGTGTATTACTTATTCAAATACTCTCTTTTGTTGGAATAACAAGAGCTATTGTCAATCCAATTGGGGCATTAGTAATGGCCAGGGGAAGAGTAGATTTAGGATTTAAGTGGCACTTTTTTATGCTGTTTTCTCAAGTGCCCTTAATTATCACCGGAGCATATTTTGGTGGAATAACGGGAGTAGCTATGGGATATTGTTGCCATCAAGTGGTATACATAATTACAAATTACACATTTGTGATTCGAACATTAGTGGGTTCTTGTTTGAAAGAGTTTTTAGAAAGTTTTATGAGTTCTATAAAAGCTTCATTAGTTATGATGGGAACTGTATTGGTGATACTGAATTTTATAAAGCAGTTAGATATGACAATTCAGCTAGTTTTAGTGGTTTCGTTGGGAGCCGTGTTTTACATAACGGCTTCTTTGGTATTTCAACGACAACTAATTATAGAATTAAAAGAATTATTTTTAAGGAAAAGGATAAAAAACGTTAGTTAAGAGGTAAATTATACATGCTTACAACATTAGTTTTTTTAGTATTTTTTTATCTTATAGGCACAATCTTAACCTTAAGATTAGGACGTAAAGAGGTTAAGTTATTTCATATTATCTTTATTTTTAATGTCTTAATAAGTATTTTAATGTACTACATATATATAGATAGATATGGAGTACCTTATTATATTGGTGGAAGTGATGATTTAGTTTACGAACAACAAGCAGCATATGCGTATGAAAGTTTAGGTATTTTTGATTATTCTAGTCTTAAAGAAATTTTTTGGATGTCTAACTCGTTAGGATACACATACTTGGTAAGTATATTCTTTCGAATTGCATCTTTTTTTGATGGATACCATACATTAGTTCCTCGTTTTTTTAATGGTTTATTGCTGGCTTTTATTTCTGTATTTGTATATAAAATAAGTATGAATTATATGGGGTTGAAACAAAGGTTTGCTTTTCTAGCAGCAGTAATAGTAGGGTGCTCACCCATAATGAGTTTTAATGCTGCGCATGTTTTTAGAGATATTGTAGTTACTTTCATAATGGTACTTGTAATATACCTTGCATTAGGTTTTTATAAATTTAATTTATGGGAAAAATCTATGGCTATTTGTGGAATGTTTATATTATTTGTAATACTTTATGAAATTCGTTATATGTCGGCTTACTTTTTAGTGATTCAGATAATATTTACAATGTGGGCAGCATACCGTAATTCGAAAAATAAACCATTAAAACTAAAAAATATAATGAGTATTTCTATAATTGTTTTGTTATTTATACTCATTTTTAATACTTCTTTAGTTAATACAATATTTAATTACTATGAAATTTATGCTGATTATAGAACGGAGAGAACTGATGGTTTAGCTCAATACGTTTTTAATGCTCCTTTATATGTGGGTTTTTTTCTAAGAGTTGTATATTTATCTATTACTCCTTTTCCTATTTTTTCATCTGAATTGGAGCGGAATTTTTTAAGTATAGGTACTATTGTGCAATTATTTTTGATGCCTTATGTATTAATTGGAATTAGGAAGTCTTTTTCAAATAGTAATGTAGCAACAATTATGTTTAGCTTTATTGTAGTTTATATTTCTGTAAGCATGTTATCTTTTACAATTAGACATATATGTTTATTCTATCCATTTATGATTTTGTTAGCTTTTTATGGGTATCAGAATGCAAATTTATATTTTAAACATAAGAAAATGCCATTGGCGATAGTTTATTTTATGATTTTAATTGGTATAACAATGTACAGTATTTTGAAATTTTATTGATATTTAAGGGGCTAAAGGGACATGAAGATTTTATTTATAGCAAATCACTTTCCGCCTATAAACAATTCTGCGAGTATTAGAATATTAAATTATGTTAATCATTTGCAGGTGATGGGGAATGAAGTGATGGTACTCACACCAGATTATCCTAAAGATTTTATAAATTATGATGAAGAGCTTTTATATAAAATAAATACAAACATTAAAGTAATTAGAGTAGATATGGGATCAATATATAAAAGAATTTATCCTAAGAAGAGTAGGCAGATTGGTAATGATTCTCCTGCGAAGGCTAGCAAAAAAAATATTTTAAAATCATCTATAAAAAGGAATTTAGCTATTCCAGATTCTTATATTGAATGGAAAAACAATGCCGCCAAGATAGGAGATAAACTAATAAAAAAAAATAAAGTAGATATCATTATTTCAACGCATGAAACCCCTTCTTGTCATTTAGCTGGCTTGAAATTAAAAAAAAATAACCCAGAGGTGAAATGGATAACATATTGGAGTGATCCTTGGACATTTGAATATTATAGATCCAGAGAAAGTTTATTAAAACGTAATGTTGAAAAGTGGTTGGAACGTAATGTTGTTAAAAAGAGTGATAAATTTCTATTTACTACTGAGGAAACAAGGGATTTATATATAAGTAGCTATAGTATACCTAAAAGTAGAACTGCTATTGTTTATAGGGGATTTGAAGAATATTCACGAGAAAACTCAAAGAAATTCATAGGTTTATTAAAAAAGGATAAAATTAATTTAGTGCATACTGGTGAAATATATACTGAGTTGAGAGATACTAGGCCTTTAATTGAAGCATTGAAAGCCTTAGAAGAGGAAGAGAAGGATATTTTTGATCAAATTAATATAGTTTTGGTAGGAGGAGTTGATAATTTAAAGATTAAAAAAGAATTAAAAGATATAAAATGTGTATCTCTTCTATCACGGGTTCCTTATGAAGAGGCGCAAGATTATATGCATAATAGTGATGGGTTATTATTGTGGGGCAATAAACATGGTTGTCAGATCCCTGGAAAAGTCTACGAGTATTTCGGAGTTAAATCACCTATTTTAACCATATTGGCTAATAATCAAGATCCAGTTGGTAAATTAATGAAGGACGTCGATAAGGGACCCATTATTTATAATAATGCGCAAGAAATTAAAGAAATGATAAAAGAGTTCGTTAAAAATAAAGATAAAAAAGAATATTGGTATGAAATCATTCCTAAGTATAAATGGGAAAATGTAGCTAAAGATTTGTTTTCTAAGATTTCAGATTAAATAATGGAGGAGAATGCATATGAATCAAGCTAAGAAGGTATGTATAGTTTCTCCTATACACGATTATAAGGATATAAGGGTATACCAAAAACAAGCAAAAACTATAGAAAATAGTGGTTATGAGGTTAGTTTGCTTGCTAGAAAAGATTATGATGAGAAAATAGGTAATATACAAATCTTCGCAATTCCAAAATCAAAAAACTTTTTAAGTAGAATTATCTTGCAACCTAAATTACTTTGTAAAATACTTAAGACAAGGTCTAAAATAGTTCATTTGCATAATCCTGACACGATATTATTAGGATTTTTGTTGAAAATGTTTAATAAAAAAGTTATTTATGATACTCACGAAGATTTTTCAAAAAGAATATTAATTCGGGAATGGATCCCCTATTCTTATAGGAAACTTATTGCTAAAGTAGTTACAGGTTTAGAGTTAATGGCATCAAGGTGTTTTGATGGATTTATTGTTACACAAGAAGGTTTACTTGCCAAATATAAAAATGCATTGTTAATTGAGAATGCGCCAATTCATCAGGGTGAACTAATAACGAGGGCTTATGAATTAAGTAAGCTAATCTCAAAGAGTAACTATATAAGGGTGGTTTACGTTGGTGGAATCAGTGAGCAACGGGGTTTGAGACAGATAGTACAAGCTTTAGAAGAAATAAATAAGACCTATAGTTGCAGATTATGGCTAATTGGTCCAGATTCAAAAGAAATAAATGAGCTTCAGAAATTGAATGGTTGGAAATATGTAGACTATTTAGGAAAGCTTCCTCAAGAGAAAGCTTTTTCATATGTAATAAAATCAGATATAGGTTTATGTACAATATTAGATGTTGTTGATCATGCTGAGACAAGCCCCAATAAGATTTTCGAGTATATGACTTTAGGTATCCCATTTATTGCAAGTGACTTCCCGAAATGGGAAAAGAAAATAGGGTGTAGTAATGCGGGATATTTTGTAGATCCACAAAATATAAACAAGATTGCAGATCTGATATTGAAGATTGGTTCGGATGAAAATTTGAAAAGTTATTTATCTAATAATGGAAAGAAATATATTTATGAAAAATTTAATTGGGAAAGAGAATCGGAAAAACTTATAGAGTATTATAAAAAAATAAATTAGTAGGAGCATAAAAATTATGAGGGTTTTATTACTTCATCAGTATTTTTTAGGAAAAGATGACCCAGGTGGTTCTAGATTTAATCAATTTGTTAAGTATTGGGAAGAGCAAGGACATGAGATTACAGTTGTGGCTGGGACTGTACATTACACTACGGGTAAAAAAGAAGAGAAGTATAAAGGAAAATGGATTGTAGCAGAGGAGTATTCCCCGAATGTAAAAGTACTAAGAACATATGTATCTGAAGCTTATAATAAGTCATTTTTTGGAAGGCTATGGGGGTACTTTTCGTTTACAGTTTCTTCATTAACAGCTATTCTTTTCAGGGTGAAAAGTCATGATATTGTAATTGTAACTTCTCCGCCGTTATTTGTTGGGGTTACTGGTATTTTTACAAAATGGTTTAAAAGAATACCGATGATATTTGAAGTTCGAGATTTATGGCCAGAATCGGCTATTGATACTGGGGTTTTAAAGAGTAAGCCATTAATAAAAATGGCTTTTTTTGTTGAAAAAATGTCTTATAAGTTTGCGAATAAAATCAATGTTTTAACTCCTGCGTTTCGTAATGTATTAATTGAGAAGAAACATATTTCTCCAGATAAAATAACTTTTATCCCAAATGGGGCAGATTTAGATATTTTCGAACCAGGTGAAAAAGATAACTGGGTTCGTGAAAAATACAGTTTGCAAAATAAGTTTGTCGTTACTTATATGGGGGCACATGGGCTAGCGAATAATTTAGATAGTCTTTTAAATCTTGCGAAGGCATGCGAAGAATATGAAGATATAGCTTTTCTATTAGTTGGAGATGGGATGGAAAAAGCACGACTGAAAAAAAGAGTTAAGAGTGAAAGGCTACAAAATATTATATTTATTGACTCGCAACCAAAGGCAGTTATTCCTGATTTTTGTAATGCTTCAGATATTTGTACTGCAGTTTTGAAAAAGGTAGATACATTTAAAACAGTATATCCTAATAAAGTGTTTGATTATATGTCATGTGCAAAACCGATTTTACTTGGAATTGATGGAGCTGCTAGAGAATTAGTAGAGGAAAGTGGATGTGGAGTTTATGTTGATCCTGAAGATATTATCCAGTTTAAAGAGAAAATATTAGAATTCTATCATAATAGAGAACGATTAGATGAAATGGGTCTTAAAGGTTATAAATACGTGCAAAGGAAATTTAGTCGAAAAGCTTTAGCACATAAATACATTCAAGAAATTGAAAGTATAATCAAATAGGAGGAAATAGCAATGAGTAAAAATTTATGCGTAGTAGGACTAGGCTATATTGGATTACCCACATCAGCAATGTTTGCAAAAGCTGGTTATACTGTAACAGGTGTAGATGTAAATCCAATTGCGATAGAAATGATTAATCAAGGGGAAATCCACATTGAGGAAGTTGGTTTGGGAGAATTAGTTAAAGAAATGGTTGGGAAGGGAAGATTAAAAGCTAGTCTTCAACCAACTCATGCAGATGCATATATCATTGCGGTACCAACACCGCATAATGCAGATCATACTGCAAACTTAGATTATGTAATTGGGGCGACAAAATCTATTGTACCCTTTGTAAAACCAGGAAATGTAGTTATTGTTGAATCTACAATTCCTCCGAGAACAATTGATGATGTAGTGGCGCCAATTTTCAAAGAACATGGATGGATTGTAGGAGAAGATATTTATCTAGCCCATTGTCCAGAACGAGTGTTACCAGGACGTATATTAATTGAGTTAGTTGAAAATACAAGAATTGTTGGGGGAATCAATGATATTTCTACTAGCAAGGCTGCAGAGCTATATCGTAGCTTCGTTACAGGACAGATATTAGAGACTACTGCTGTTACAGCTGAAATGTCTAAGTTAATGGAGAATACGTATCGTGATGTTAATATTGCACTTGCAAATGAATTGGTCAAAATTTCTCAAGAGTTAAATGTTGATGCATTAGATGTAATTCGTTTAGCTAATCATCATCCGCGTGTGAATCTACACCTACCAGGACCAGGTGTTGGAGGCCATTGTTTAGCAGTCGATCCTTATTTCATCATCGAAAAGGCACCAGAACAATCCGTACTAATCTCAAATTCTAGAGAAATAAACAATTCTATGCCGATATTTATTACAGATCAAATAGAAAAAATAGTTCCAAGTAATGGGAAGGTTGCTGTTCTAGGCATTACTTATAAAGGAAATATTGATGATGTTCGAGAAAGTCCTGCGATGACAATTGTAGATTTATTAACAGCTAAAGGATATGAAGTAGCGGTACATGATCCACATGTCCATCAACAACAAGTAGTATTTAATCTATATGACTTTGAAGAAGCGATTATAGATGCAGATTGTGTACTTGTTTTAACAGATCATAATGAATTTAAGCATCTAAATGAGACCAGTATTTTAGAACATGCAAAAAAAACTGTTATCCTGGATACACGTAATTGTGTGAAATGTAAAAACCCAGAAATAATGTATATTAATTTTAATAATTTATATGAAATTAAAGGTTTAGAAAGTGTCAAGAAGCAATTAGTAAATAATTAAAGGCGTGTGATGGATATTATGAAAAGGGCTTTTGATGCTCTTACAGCAGTTTTAACTCTGATGTTGTTGTCTTTTATAATTTTAATTGTCGCTCTTCTTGTAAGGTTCAAACTAGGTAGTCCTATTATTTTCAAACAACAACGTCCAGGCTTACATGGAAAACCCTTCTATGTATACAAGTTTCGTACAATGACAGATGCAAAAGATGAAGAGGGTAATTTCTTACCAGATAATGTTCGTTTAACATCATTTGGTAAATTACTTAGAAAGTTAAGTCTAGATGAATTACCACAACTTATTAATTTAATAAAAGGATATATTAGTTTAGTAGGACCTCGTCCATTATTAATGGAATATCTCCCACTGTATACCTCCCAACAAGCTAGACGTCATGAAGTGCACCCTGGTATTACTGGATGGGCGCAAGTAAATGGACGAAATGCAATTTCTTGGGAAGATAAATTTAAATTAGATGTTTGGTATGTGGATAATCAGTCCCTTTGGTTAGATATAAAGATTTTATTTTTAACAGTTGCAAAGGTTTTTAAATCAGAAGGGATTAGTCAACAAGGTCATGTGACGATGCAGAAATTTACAGGATTAAACTCAAATAAAGAAGTGGTGAAATGAAAAAGATAGCTTTAATTGGTCAAGGTGGGCATGCGAAAGTTATTATAGATATGATTCATGCAAATACAGGTTATGAGATTGTTGCTATATTTGATGATAAATATGAATGTTTAAGTGAGGACCAGGGCATATGTTATGGACCAATCTCTTCTATTAAAGAAATAATAGAAGAGATTGGATTTAAACTTGTGCTTGCGATTGGGCATAATGCTGTACGAAAAAGGATAGTTGAGCAGTTAGAATTGAAGGATGGAAGTTATGAGACAATTATTTATCCAACTGCTGTAGTGAGTGAGTCTGCTTCCATTGGATTTGGAACTGTTATTATGCCTAAAGCAGTTATTAATGCGGATACTATAATTGGAAGGCATGTTATTGTTAATACTGCAGCAGTGATAGAACATGATAATCAGATTGGTGATTTTGCACATATTTCTCCAAATGCGACGTTAACGGGAACAGTCTTTGTTAATGAAGGTACACAA
Source organism: Bacillus sp. FSL K6-6038 (assembly GCF_038050455.1). Lineage (NCBI taxonomy): Bacteria > Bacillati > Bacillota > Bacilli > Caryophanales > Bacillaceae > Bacillus > Bacillus sp. FSL K6-6038. Next base: position 5,039,363 of record NZ_JBBOUH010000001.1, on the reverse strand, counting down.
ATAGGTGCAGGGGCAATTGTTATCCCGAATCGAAAAATTAGCCAATGGAGTATAATTGGTGCAGGAGCAACAGTCATTCATGATATACCATCTTCTTGTACAGCAGTAGGTTTGCCCGCAAGAGTTATAAAATAAGTTACGTTACCATAAGGAGTGTAATGGAAGCATGGAAAACAAAAGAATCTTTTTATCACCACCACACATGAGCGGAAATGAACAAAAATATGTAAATCAAGCATTCGAGCAAAACTGGATTGCGCCACTAGGACCTAACGTAGATGCATTTGAACATCAAATTGCAGAATATATTGGAGTGAAAAGTGCCGCTGCTGTTAGCGCAGGTACTGCAGCAATCCATTTAGCACTTCAACTGTTAGGTGTTAATAGAGATGATACTGTATTTTGTTCTTCATTAACGTTTGCAGCAAGTGCAAATCCAATTGCGTATCAAGGGGCCGAACCAATTTTCATAGATTCAGAGCCTGATACATGGAACATGTCTCCAGTTGCACTTGAGAAAGCTTTTGAAGATGCAAAAGCTTCAGGAAAACTTCCGAAAGCAGTAATTGTTGTTCATTTATTTGGACAAAGTGCAAAGATGGATGAAATTATGGATGTTTGTGATAAGTATGGTGTACTAGTTGTGGAAGACTCTGCGGAATCACTTGGAACAACTTATAAAGGGAAGCAAACTGGTTCATTTGGTAAGTTTGGTATTTTCTCTTTCAATGGTAACAAGATTATCACGACTTCTGGTGGTGGCATGCTTGTTTCTAATGATGAAGTGGCGATTCAAAAAGCACGCTTCCTTTCGACACAAGCACGTGATCCAGCAGTTCATTATGAACATAGTCATATTGGTTATAATTATCGTATGAGTAATATTGTGGCTGGTGTAGGACGAGCGCAGTTGGAAGTATTAAATAATCGTGTGCAAGCACGTCGTGATATTTTTACTCGCTATAAAACAGCTTTAGGTGAATTACCTGGAATTACATTTATGCCAGAATTCGAAGATGCAGTTCCAAATCGTTGGTTATCTACATTATTAATTGATGAAAAGGTAACAGGTGTTACGTATTTAGATGTGATTGAAGCTTTAGCGGCACAAAATATTGAAGCGCGTCCAGTTTGGAAGCCGCTTCATAGACAGCCTGTCTTCGCAGGTTCTAAATATTATACTCATGGTGATACAGATAGTATTTCTGATAAGCTGTTTAGTCAAGGTTTATGTTTACCTTCTGGTTCAAGTATGACAGTGGAAGATCAAGAAAGGGTTATCGCTACTGTTAAAGAGGTATTAGCAAAGCAAGTTGTAACGAAATAAATTATAAAAAGTGCATTCTTTTTTTGAATGCACTTTTTTATTTTAAGTAGGTAAGTGATACTGGTAATCGGCAGTGCGGGTTATATCGGGAGTCATGTTGTGAAAGAACTGCTATCACAAAAACATCGAGCTGTTATAAAGGATTTTACCACCGTTACTAACAATGATCACGTATCAAATTAAACATTTTGTTTTTTCATCATCTATATCAGTTCATGGTATGCCTTATAAAGATCAATTGCAGGAAATATATGTCCCATTCCCAGTTGTCTTTCAAGGGAATTCTAAGCTTATTATTGAACAGGCTTTAGAAGATTTTTATAAGGCGTTATATGTCTCTTCATTACCACAATGCTATAGGTGCTTATACAGATGGGAAAATAGGTGAAGACCATCGCCCAGAAACATATATTGTACCAAATGTTTTATTGCATATAGTAAAAAAACAAGAGGAGAGTTTTATGATAGACGGTGGATACGGTACAAAAGATGGTAGTGCGGTCGGTGATTATGTACATGTCATGGATGTAGCAAAAGCACATGTATTAGCACTGCATAGTTTATTAGATTCAAGTGTGTGAGAAAATAGCAGGTAAAAAGGTGAATATAACGTTTAATGATTGTACAAAGAATGGGAACCATTCATTTTTTATATCTAGTAAAAAGATATACACACAATTAGGTTGTCCTACATAGGATTGCTTATGATATATTTAAATTAATAAATTGTTATAAAAAGGAGAAATAGCCATGAATTTCAAAGGTGTCATGAAAACAGGCTCATTAGTCGCTGCACTTGCTCTCGGTTGAACAGCATTCGCTACACCGGCTGCACATGCAGCAAGGGTTAATGAGTTTAAAAACTGAGCAAAAAGTAGAAATGCTTCGCTTATTCTTGGATAGTGCGAAACTTGCACATCTACAAGTAGCACTTGTAGATGAAAAAGGAAATTCGTTGGATCTTTTAAACTATACAATTAGTAAGGATAATAACTTATTAATTCAATTAAAAGATTTAGATGGAAAGTTACTTGCGACAATTAACCCAACGAGAGAAATGGTACAAGCAGCTAACTTTAAAAGCTTGGTAAATTCATTGAAAGTTGCGATGGAAGCAAAGCGTGAGCTAAATGCAACTGATCATTTTGTTCCAATGCCAAATGCTGAAATGCCAAATACAGCATCTTATGAACAAACTTACATGCTAATTGGGGGATTAATTGTACTTCTAGGTGTAGCTGCATTAGTTCCAGCAGTACGATTAGCTCGTAAAGTAGAACAAGCGTAATACGCTCTATGGAAAAGCGAAAGAAAGTACATAAGCGTAAGTCAAAATGGAGATGGGTAATCATCGGGATTCCTGTTTCCATTATTTTGTTAGGTCTTGGGATTATTGCTTTTTTCGGCTGGGAACTTACAAAGCAAACAACATTGTTAGCTCATACAGTTGTTACACCGTATAAGCCTGTAGAGGCTGAAAAAGAGTTTAAACAAATTTGGTCTAAAATTCCTGATCCAGGAGAGAAGCTTGGTGAATTGAAGTTTCCTTCTCTTTCTTATGAGGTTCCTGTTGTAGAAGGGACGCACCCGAAAGAGCTGAAATCAGGAGTCGGACATTTTGCTGGGAGTACGTTGCCAGGACAAGGCGGGAATGTTGTGTTAAGCGGACACCGGAATACGAGTTTTCGTAAGCTGGAAGATGTGAAGAAAGGTGATCAAATCAAATTCGCAACGCCGTATGGTGAGTGTGTTTATGAAATAACAGATTTCAAAATTACGGGAGCGAATGATGAGACGATTATCGTTCTAACTGATTATGAGACATTAACGTTAACGACATGTTATCCGTTTGAGTATATTGGTGATGCTCCGGATCGCTTTATTGTGTATACGAAGCTTGTGTCTAAGCCGGATTTAGAGAAATAGTCATGGTCTAAAGAAGGCCCAATTCCCTTTTATACAATTGGGCTTTCTTGATGCAAAATGAAAAATAGGAAGTACATAGATATAATGTGTTGGAACTCATTCTGTTTGGAATTCACAAAGAGAAGTAATGAAAAGTTAATAAATAAGAAATAAATAACCCTGGGAGGTCTTCATTATGGCGATACTTGTAACAGGTGGAGCAGGATATATCGGCAGTCATACATGCGTGGAATTATTAAATAATGGTTATGATATTATAGTAGTTGATAACCTTTCTAATAGTTCAGTAGAATCGTTGAATCGAGTGAAAGAAATAACAGGAAAACAGTTTGAATTTTATGAAGAAAATCTTCTAAATCGTGATGCAATCGATGTGATTTTTAAAGAAAATACAATTGAAGCAGTCATTCATTTTGCTGGCTTAAAAGCAGTTGGAGAATCAGTAGCAATTCCGCTTACTTATTATCATAACAACATTACAAGTACATTAATATTATGCGATGTTATGCAGAAGCATAATGTAAAGAAAATGATTTTTAGTTCATCAGCAACGGTATATGGTCTTCCTGAAACATCACCAATTACAGAAGAATTTCCTTTAAATGCAACAAACCCATACGGTCAAACAAAGTTGATGATTGAACAAATGATGCGTGATGTAGTTGTAGCTGATTCTGAGTGGAGTGTTGTATTACTTCGTTATTTCAATCCATTTGGTGCACATGAAAGTGGGCGTATTGGAGAAGATCCAAATGGAATTCCGAACAACTTAATGCCATATGTAACGCAAGTAGCAGTTGGTAAGTTAAAAGAACTAAGTGTATTTGGAAACGATTATCCGACAAAAGATGGTACAGGTGTCCGTGATTATATTCACGTTGTTGATCTTGCGAATGGACATGTGAAGGCTCTTGAAAAAGTATTACATACAACAGGTGTAGATACATATAACCTTGGTACAGGTACTGGATATAGCGTGCTAGAGATGGTACAAGCATTCGAGAAAGTTTCAGGAAAGTCCGTTCCATATAAAATTACAGAGCGTCGTCCTGGAGATGTTGCTGTATGTTTTGCAGATGCATCTAAAGCGAAACGTGAATTAGGATGGGAAGCAAAGCGCGGGCTTGAAGAAATGTGCGCGGACTCATGGAAATGGCAGTCGAATAATAAGGATGGCTACCAAGAAGCAGAATGTATGAAGTGAATATGATCTTGTAAATGCTTTCTTTATGATTTGCTAGACATATCATCAATTTTTTTGAAGAAATAATGTAAACGTGAAAAAGCCTCGTCTTATCCTATGCTAGATAAGACGAGGCTTTTTGTGTATGGTAAGGTATCTAATGAGAAAACATATATGTATGAAATTATAGAATAATTTGGATATAGAAACTAATCCCATGTATAATGGGTGTGGTACTTTATTCCTTAAAAACCTATAAAGCTGATTCAAGAAAGAAGGTTACATAATGAAAAAAATTCTATTTTGGATACTGGGTATTATCGGCGTTCTTGTCATTGCAGGAGGCGGTTATGCGTATTATCTGTACTCATCCGTTTCGGGGACAATAGATAAAGTGTATACACCGCTTGAACGAGATCATTCTGAGAAACGTTCTACTGATGTGAAGTTAGGAAATAAACAACCTGTTTCTATTTTATTATTAGGTGCAGATGAGCGTGGGGCAGATAAAGGGCGTTCGGATTCGATTATGTTATTAACATTAAATCCGAAGCAAAGTTCGATGGAAATTGTAAGTATTCCTCGTGATACATATACGGAGATTGTTGGGAAAGGGAAGAAAGATAAAATCAACCATGCGTATGCATTTGGTGGAATTGATATGTCTGTGAAGACGGTTGAAAATTTTTTAGATATTCCAATTGATTATTATATTGAAGTAAATATGGAAGGTTTCCGTGATATTGTTGACGCTGTTGGCGGGATCGATGTGAATAATGACTTGGCATTTACGCTTGAAGGTATGTCATTTGAGAAAGGGAACATTCATCTAAATGGCGAGCAGGCACTGAAGTATACGCGTATGCGTAAGGAAGATCCACGCGGTGACTTTGGTCGTCAAATGCGTCAGCGTCAAGTGCTAGAAGCGGTTATTAGTAAAGGCGCGAACATATCATCTATTACAAAACTTGGCACGATGTTAGGTGCTGTTGAGAAAAACGTAAAAACAAATTTAAATCAAGATCAAATGTGGGATCTTCAAAGTAATTATAAAGCTGCGATGAATAAAAAAGAGGAAATTCAAATTCCTGGTGACGGTCATAAGCAGGATGGTGTTTGGTACTATTTCGTTCCTGATAAAGATCGTAAAGATTTGTCTAATAAATTAAAAACTCATTTAGAGTTAACAAAATAGTAGTTGAGTATAAGGAATAAGCTTAATGATCCTGTAATGGGACATTAGACTTTTTTTGATGTCTCATATATAAGCTGCTAAGAACAGCAAAAGGTGACCTGCTACTTGTTTTCTCTCTCTGTTTTTCCTTGGCATGGGGCAGGAAAAGGGTCTGACCGCTTCTATACATGGCTGGATGCTCTCTCCCACCTGAAAAGAAGGATTTTATGTCGGTTTTTCAATTTGTATTTATATAGTAAATAATAGGCGCTACCTATCCTTTATGTATAAAGGATAGGTAGCGCCTTATTTTTGTCCAAATCTTATATGTGTAGCCTATCCAACTTTTAAATTTTGCATATGAGCTTTTTGTTTACTTTCTTCTGGTATTTGCATGTAGTCTCCATACATTCCTGATAAGTAGCGATCTGCATCATTTGGAACAGGGAACATGTGTCCATCGAAAATTCCTTCTTTTAACGGGAAGATTTCACTAAGCTCGAAGTTATGCCATCTGTAATAGCCGGTTTCCATTCCGTATGTTACAGTGTTTGTTTTTTTAAGGCCTTTTACATATAGTTTAAAGAATTTCGATTTGTTTAGAATTCTTCTTGCTACATCTGCAGGACCGTTTATTTTTGAAGGATAATTGATTGCGGCAAGTTTTCGGACAATTTTTTCTAACGGCGTTGCCGATTCTGAAACGTAGTCAAATGGGAAAATATCAATGGATATTCCTTTTCGGTGTGTACCATCGCTTTCTTGCCATTCAAAATCATCTAGATAGAGAATTTTCGTCCAGTTATGTTTGCCGTGTGTGTTTACTTTTTCTGTTTCTAGTTTATATGGCTCTGGTAAATGGTTTGGAATAATGCGTAAAAATTTATCGTAATCTTCTCTTAGCATAGCAAGATCTGCATCATCATCCCAAGGGATAAATCCTTTATGTCTAACAGACCCTAGTAAAGTACCGTCTGTGATCCAAAATTTAATATTATGTTCTTTACAGATTTTATGAACCGTTATGAGCATATCCAGCATCACTTTTTGAGCTTGCTCTAAAGGTGTTAACTGTGTTGAATCCAAAATAAATTCCTCCATTGTTCTAATCGATACGACAAATTTTTTATGGTTCAGATTGCATGGAAAGAGATTACAATCATAAGTTTAAGTATACATCAGTGATAAATTGACACGCAACTACAGTCTTTTTATATGTTGTTCCTTATACTTTTATTGATTATGTTTTTTCGTTAATATTATTCATAAAGGATGTTCTTTACAAAGCATACATTAAATTTACAAAATATTTACGTTTATGTCCATAGATGATATGATAATGACATGTTCAAAAAATGAACGGATGAAATCGGGTGATGGAGGGGAGCTCTATGCAACAAGTATTAAATATATTAGAGGTTATCAATCAAAATCCACAGATGAACCAAAAAAAGATTGCAGAGCAGTGCAATATATCTGTTGGTAAAGTGAATTATATTATGAATGATTTAACGAAGAATCAATACATCTATAGCAAAAAGTCAGGGAAGTACATGAATTATTATTTGTACCAGAAAGGCTTTGAATACATGCGACAGGAGCTAGCGGCTTACCAAGGGAAGAAGCTTAGAGTCCATCGCAAAGAGGGCAAGAAGGTTACGCAAGCTGTTGTTCTTGCGGCTGGTAAGCGTCATGAGTTTGGAAAACCATCTGGTTTGTTAACGGTTGGGGAAAAGCTTTTGTTAGATCGCAGTTTAGAAATCCTTAAAAATAATGGCATTGAAAAAATTGTGGTGGTTGTTGGCTATAAGAAGGAGCAGTTTGAAGGCTGGACAGGTCGTCATAATGTGCACTTTGTGGAAAATCCGAAATATAAGTGGACAGGATCAATGGCATCGCTAGCAGAGGTTCAGGAACTGATTACAGATGATTTCTTATTAATTGAAGATGATATTTTAATCGAAGAGAAGGCACTTGTGCAAGTGTTACATCATCCAGAACCGGACTGTGTACTCATTACAAATGAGAGTGGATCTGGTGATGAAGCGTTTGTTGAGATTCAAGATGGCTATCTGTATAAAATTTCAAAGGACATTCATCAGTTAAATCGTATTGATGGTGAGATGGTTGGGATTTCTAAAATCTCGTATGAAGTGTTCATGAACATGTTAGCAACATTCCGTCATAATCAAAATCCATATGTGAACTATGAATATTTACTTCTTGATGCTGCAAGGTTGTACGATGTCGGCTATGCAAAGTTACCAGATGTTGTATGGGCAGAGATTGATACACCGAAGCAATATGAAGTTGTGAAAAATAAAATCTATCCTCGCTTAGTGAAAAAAGAAGCAGAGTTTAAAGAACGACAAATTAAAAAATATGTTTCGGAAGCACTTTCTATTTCAAAAGATGAAATTACAGGTATTCAGCCATTTGGTGGTATGACGAATACGAATTTCAAAGTAAGTGTTGGAAAATCCGAATATGTGCTACGTATTCCAGGAAGCGGTACAGAAGATATGATTAGTCGCCGTGATGAAATGGTAACTTCTAATTTAGCGAGCCAATTAGGAATTGATGCAGAACTTCTATACTTTAATGAAGAAACTGGTGTGAAATTAGCAGAGTTAATTCCAAACGCAGAAACATTGAATCCGAAAACGGCAAAACGCAGTGATAATATGAAGTTAACGGCGAATATATTAAAACAATTACACAGTTCAAATGCCGAAATGAATAATACTTTCAATGTGTTTGAAAAAATAGAGCATTATGAAGGGCTTTTAAATAAAGTAAACGGCTCTAACTTTGATGATTATGCAGAAGTGAAGAACAAAGTAATGCGGTTAAAGGATATGTATGAGGCGATGGATGTTACGTTAACAGCTTGTCATAATGATACGGTTCCTGAAAACTTTGTTAAGAGTGGAGAAGACAAAATATACTTAATCGATTGGGAATATGGCGGTATGAACGATCCGATGTGGGATATTGCAGCACATAGTTTAGAGTGCGACTTTTCTTCAGAAGAGGAGGAGTTATTCTTATCCTACTATTTTAACGAGGAAGTAGAAGAGTCTTACCAGAGAAGAATATTGATGAATAAGATTTTCCAAGATTTCTTATGGAGTATTTGGACGAAGATTAAAGAAGCAACAGGCAGTGATTTTGGGACATATGGAATGGATCGCTATAATCGTGCGAAGAAAAACTTACAGCTCTTCTTAGAGTTGTAGTGGGGGATATAACGATGAGAAAAGTGCAAAGTAAAGGCATATTTTATGGAATATTTTCTGGATTTGCTTGGGCTGTAGATACGGTATTGATTGGGATTATTTTATCTTCACAACTGATGTTAGCAACAGAACAAGTTGTGTTTCTTGCTCCTCTAGTTAGTACGTTTTTACACGACTTTATGTCCACATTATGGATGATGATCTATATGGCGATAAAGGGTCAACTCAAAACGGCCCTTTCTAAGCTGAAAACGAGAAGTGGACGGTTCGTTATGTTAGGAGCACTTATGGGTGGACCAATTGGGATGACGTTTTATGTATTAGCTGTAAAGTATATCGGGGCTTCTTATACAGCAGCGATTTCAGCTGTATATCCAGCAGTGGGTGCGTTTTTTGCATTTGTGTTTTTGAAAGACCGTCTTCGTTCATGGAATTGGCTTGGACTTATCATTAGTATTGCATTTATTATCGTACTTGGATTTACAGGCGATGGATTTGCAACGGAAAACTATATGTTAGGATTTATTTTTGTCCTTATTTGTATCGTTGGCTGGGGCTTAGAATGTGTTATCTGTGCGTACGGTATGAAAGATGAAGAAGTATCTCCAGAAGAGGCACTCCAAATTCGTCAGCTTGTTTCAGCAGTCACATATGGACTTGTTATTTTACCTTCAGTTGGAGGGCATTTCTTAACAAAAGAGGTTGTGATGAGCAGCGAGTTTATTTTAATCATTGTGGTTGCATTAGTTGGAACAGCTTCCTACGTGTTCTACTATAAGGCAATTCATGAAATTGGACCGACAAAAGCGATGGCGCTTAACATTACGTATTCTGCATGGGCGGTTGTCATTTCTATGTTAGCATTAGGATCACCGTTTTCATGGAAGTTAATTATTTGTTGTATTGCGATCCTTGTAGGAGCTATATTAACAGTTGCAGATATAACTGAATTTACAAAAGCGAAAAAATATAGAGGTGAAGTAACATGAGAGCGATTTTATTAGCGGCGGGTATGGGAACTCGTTTACGTCCATTAACGTTAACGACTCCAAAATCATTAGTAGAAGTAAATGGCAAGCCGATGCTAGAGCGTCAAATTGAATATTTACAGGAAATTGGTGTAGAAGAAATTATTGTCGTAACAGGCTATTTAGCAGAGAAATTCGATTATCTTGTTGAGAAGTATAATGTGAAGCTTGTGCACAATGACAAATATAATGTGTACAACAACATTTATACGATGTATTTAGTTCGTGAATATTTACAAGATGCATATGTAATGGATGCGGATGTTTATTTACACCGTAATATTTTTATAGAGAACCCAGAGTCATCCCTATACTTTAGTGCGAAGAAAGAAGATTTCCGTAATGAATGGATCATTAAGCATGACGAAAATCGTAAAGTATATGATATTGAAATTGGTGATGGTAACGATGACTACATTTTATGTGGTATTTCATACTGGTCAAAAGAAGATGGCATCCATATTGTGAAGAAACTAGAAGAAGTAGTAAATCAGGAAGATTTTAGTGAACTGTACTGGGATAATATTGTAAAAGATAACATTCAAGATTTAAATGTTCATTTGTACAAAATTGGTAGCAACGATAGTTTTGAAATTGATTCTGCCCTGGACTTGAAGAAAGTAGAAGAAAAACTAGCTGTTTTAGCGAAATAATTATTGTTGATGGTTTTATGAAATAATTGGAATTTAACTTGCCCTATAAAATAAAAGAAGATAAGCTATATTTTATAGGTTAAAAAGTACTATAAAGTGAACCTTCCATCAGTGGGGCGCTTTATCCCCAAAATGATGGAAGGTTCTTATCGATCAGGCAGTGCTCCTCTACCTATCTTCTTTGATGTAGAGGTTTTTCTGTCCGCAGATAGCAGGGTAAAATAATTCATTAAAAGTTGGGTGTGGAGAACATGGGTTCTATTTTAGTGTGTGGGGGAGCTGGTTATATTGGCTCTCATGCTGTAAAAAAGTTAGTTGATGAAGGACAATCTGTAATTGTAGTTGATAATTTACAAACAGGTCATGAAGATGCTATTGCAGAAGGCGTGAAATTTTATAAAGGTGATCTTCGCGATAAAAGTTTCTTAAGAGACATTTTTAAGCAAGAAACAATTGACGCAGTCATGCATTTTGCAGCGGATTCTTTAGTTGGTGTAAGTATGGAAAAACCGCTTCAATACTATAATAACAACGTATACGGTGCGCTATGCTTACTAGAGGTGATGGATGAGTTTAAAATTGATAAATTTATCTTCTCATCAACTGCCGCAACATATGGAGATGTAGATGTTGAGTTAATTTCAGAAGAAACACCAACAAATCCTACGAACACATATGGAGAAACAAAATTAGCGATTGAAAAAATGTTGCATTGGTATAGCCAAGCTTCTAATTTAAAATATAAGATCTTCAGATACTTTAATGTAGCTGGTGCAACGCCAAGCGGTATTATTGGTGAAGATCATCGTCCTGAGACGCATTTAATTCCCCTTGTACTGCAAGTGGCTTTAGGACAACGTGAGAAAATCATGATGTTTGGTGATGATTACAATACACCAGACGGTACATGTATTCGTGACTATATCCATGTTGATGATTTAGTAGCGGCTCATTTCCTTGGACTGAAAGATTTACAAAATGGCGGAGACAGTGACTTTTATAACTTAGGAAACGGTAACGGATTTAGTGTAAAAGAAATTGTTGAAGCAGTTCGCGAAGTAACAAATCATGAAATCCCAGCAGAAGTTGCGCCAAGAAGAGCTGGAGACCCAGCGCGCCTTGTTGCATCGTCTCAAAAAGCAAAAGAAAAATTAGGCTGGAGCCCGCAATATACAGATGTGAAAACAATCATTGAACATGCGTGGGATTGGCATCAAAGTAAGCCGCATGGATATACGAAGTAAGAGTGATTTATAAAAGAGAGTGTATTGTCGTTCAACATATGTTCGATAGTGCACTCTTTTTTTGTATGGGATATTTGCTATACTAAAATGTACTGCGAAAGGAGGGGAACCATGAAAATACTTGTAGTCGATGATGAGTCGAGCATTCGGAATTTAATTCGGATGCAGCTAGAGATGGAAGGATATGAAGTGCTTACGGCCGCTGATGGAAAAGAGGCGCTGCAAAGGTGGGATGAAGAGCCGAATGTATTGATTTTAGATGTGATGCTTCCGGATACGGATGGTTATGAGCTGCTTCGGTTGTTCAGGGAGAAGGACCGAGATATTCCAGTACTCATGTTAACAGCGAAGAGTCAGATGAATGATAAGTTGCTTGGTCTTCAGCTTGGGGCTGATGATTATGTGACGAAGCCATTCAATTATGCAGAGTTGATTCTTCGGGTGAAGAATATGGCACGGCGTGTAATGAAGCACGGGGTACCTAAGGATGATAAGGTCATTCGGGCCGGTGAGTTAGTCATTTATCCGAAGGAACGAAAAGTGCATGTGAATGGAGAAGAAATTGATTTAACGTACCGTGAGTTTAATTTATGCCAGTTGTTTGCTTCTAATAAGCAGCGTGTGTTTATGCGCGATGAGCTATTAGAGAAAGTATGGGGCTTTGAGTATAGCGGAAATACGAGAGCAGTTGATATTATGGTGCAGCGCCTTCGGAAGAAGCTTGGAGCAAGCGGAGAACATATTAAGACGATTTATGGCGTTGGTTATAAGTTGGATTGTTAAAAGGTGATAAGATGTCGTTAAAAAGAAATATGGTACTTGGTATAGTAGGATTATTGATTCCGATTTTGTTTCTTCTTTATACGGTGATTTACATTGCACTGGAAAAGAATATGTATCATAATGCAGCAGGTTCTTTAGAGAAGTTAAGTGTAGAAGCACAAATTTACACGATGAATTATTTAGAGAAGGAAGCAGAAGTGGAGACACTAGGACCGAATTCACTCTTGATTGCTTCTTATTTAGCGAAGCGGATGGATGTTCGTGTGCAGATGATTGGAAAGAATGGAGAGGTCGTTGCCGATACAGAGAAAGGGGCCTTGCTTCATAAGAATATAGATATTGATCAGTCCTTACGAGGAAAGAAGGCATATGTGTTTGAAAATGATGATCCAGCACCACTTCTTTTATTTTCGAGTCCGGTTTATCATGGAAGCGATGTCATAGGGGCAATTCGCTTTATTAATGAATTACAAGATGAGAAAGAAGTTTTAACGAATGTGAGCTGGACATTTCTCGTTACATCGATTTGTTTAGTAGCAGGCGGCATTTTCTTTGCGATTCGTTTAGCGAAGTCTCTTCATAAGCCAATTGATCAGTTAAGACAAATGGCAAAGCGGCTCGCAAATGGGGATTATAAAAGTAAGATTGAGCTAAATGAGTATGTGGAAATTGCCCAGTTATCAGCATCTTTCAATGCAATGGCTGATGCGATTGAGCTGCATATGAGGCAGTTAAAGGAGGAGAAAGAGAAGCAAAAGGATTTCTTGGACCGAATTACACATGAACTGAAAACGCCGCTCACTGCAATTATTGGATATGTAGATTTAATTCCGAAACTGCAATCTGCGCGAGATATAGAGGAAAGTCTTCATTATGTTTCGATTGAAAGTCAGCGTCTATTATCACTCGTTGAGGAGTTATTACAATCTTCGAAGTATGGAACGAGTACGTTTGAAGTTTCTCCGACGATTGTGGATATAAAGCAAATTGCAGAAGAGGCAATTTCGATCGTGAAGCCTCGTCTTCAGCAATACGAGATAGAAGTTATAAATGAATTAACAGAGGCACATGTTGTTGCAGACTTTGATAAGACGAAGCAGATTTTCTTGAATGTGTTTGATAATGCGATTAAATATAGTGATGCCACGCAACTGAGGATGAACGTCGCTAAAAATGAAGAGGAAGCGAAAGTCTTCATTCATGATGATGGGATTGGTATGGATGAAGCGATACTTGCAGAGTGGAATCGTTCTCGGGAAGGAAAAGTACTCTCTTCTAGTTATGGAAATGGATACGGTTTGTTCATTTGTCAGGAGATTATGACGAAGCAAGGCGGAAGCATGCGAATTGAAAGTAGTGAGGAAATGGGAACGATGGTGATGATCACGTTCTTATTACCAAGACGCATGGAAGATATAAAAAATTTGAAAGCGATTAAATGATACATTTATGAAACAATTATGCGGTATTTTCGAAACAACGTTTTTTTATCTTGGAGGTAGGCAGAAATGAAAAGGCTATCATTTCAAATTCTCTTGTTTGTCTTTTGCACGATTGCTGCTTTTGTATTGTTTTTTGCCATAGAGAAGCAATTGTATAACCACGTTACAACCTTAGATGACAAGCAGGCTGTTTTAGAAAGAGCAAGTGAATCTCTTCCTACTAAAGTGAAAGTAAGACATGAGAAGTGGGGAGAAGTAGTTGTAACAGATGAAGTTCGTCTGCATGCAATTGTTTCATTCTTTGACCAGATTCGAATGAAGCAAACAGAAGCGAAAATCCACGAACAAGTATTTACTGGAGAAGTAACGTACTTGAATGGACATAGGCGTACTTTTGCAGTAGGTGACTTGTTCCAGTACGAGGCAAATGTATATGGGAAGAATGGTACAGATCCGATGATTTCCGCATTTCAAACATATTTGCTGGGCCTATATTATACGCCAGAGCGTATTAGCGATTTCTTTGCATCAGCAAAGGAAGTTGTTTTGCGAGAAGGTGATGTAGTGCGTACTATGAATCTTACGCCAATACTTGATTCGATTCGGCAAGCAAAGCAAATGACAGATTACGGAGAAATTCAGAAGTTGCTGCAATCGCAGAAGGATCCAATCGCTTATATTACTGCTTATCAAAATGGTAAACATGTAAAGAATGAACGTGAGGATATTTTAACGATTTCTATATATCCTTCTTACTTTGTCGTGCAATATCTTGGCGATAATAATGGGAATGTGATGTATATGAAAGGCTCCCTAGCAAATCTATTTGTAAAGGAGAATGTTTCATGAGAAAGATAGCCTTTTTCTTCTTTTTGCTAGTAATTGGAGGAGCGATGTCTAGTTGCTCTCGAGATACTACCTCTATCAAATATAGTAAAAATGGTCTTCCAATTTTGAAAGATCGCCATCTTGTCGCGTATGTCGCGGCCCGTGAAGAAGTTGGTGAAGCGCTTTTATCATCGTTTTGTAAACCGCGTGGATGTACGTATGAGTTTATTCGTCTTTCTACAGAAGAGCTGCTTAGAAGAGTGGAAGAAGAGGCGGGAAATCCAAAAGCCGATATCATCATTGGAGGTACATTGGATGCGCATCAAATGATGAAGCAAAAAAATCTATCTATTCCTGTTACAAGCCAGCATGCAAGTAGCATTTCAAAAGCCGTTAAAGATAAGGATGGCTTTTGGTATGGTTATGAAGTAGAGAAGCTTGCCATCGCGATTAATAAAGAGCGGTGGAATAAGGAAATAGCACCGCTAGGACTTTCATATCCAACGGAGTGGAAAGACTTATTACATCCAGCGTATGCTGGAAAGATTGTCATGCCTGATCCGAATGTTTCAGGAACAGCTTATACGTTGTTCCAATCACTTATTGATACATTTGGTGAAGAAGAGACGAAGGGGTATGTAAGGAGCCTTGCCAAGCAAGTTGCAGAGGTAACGGTGAATGGTTATATGCCTGCTGAGTATGTGGCAAGCGGTGAATATATGATTGGTATTAACTTCATGGGAGACCAACGGATGCTTCAAAAACAAGGCTTTCCGATTTTGAGTAAAGTGCCTGAGCAAACGGGGTTATCTGTCAATGCAATTTCGAAACTGAAACATGCACCGAGTGGTATTATAGCGGATTTATTTATTGATTATTGTTTATCAGAAGAAGCAGGGCATATTTTAGAAAAAGTTTCGTTTGGCGTACCAACAATGCTTGCGAAGAATCAGAAAGAAATAGAAGGTCAGCCTGTTAGAAGAACGAACAAAAATGTATCAGATAGTGGAGTAATCGAGATATGGAATAGACAACGTCTCTCTCAAAAGTGAAAAAAGGAGAAGAGATAATATGTTTAATTGGCTTAAGCCTGCACCAGTAATTGAGCGTTTGCCAGCGAATATGATTGACAAAGTATACAGACTACTACGTCTTCGTGTGCTGCTCGGAATTTCAGTTGGATATGCAGCGTATTATTTAGTTCGTAGTAACTTTACGTTATCTAGTACGTATTTAATAAAAGAATATGGTTTTAGTACAACGGAATATGGTTTATTAGGTTCCGTTACGGCGATTGTGTATGGACTAAGTAAGTTCTTTATGGGAAATTTATCAGATAAAGCGTATGCGCAGCGTTTTATTGCGGTTGGTTTATTCTTATCAGCAATTATAAATATTTGTTTTGGTTTTGCATCTTCATTTGGCATGATTTTAACGTTATTAGTTTTCAATAATATTTTCCAAGGAATGGGAGCGCCTCCTTGTAGTACCGTAATGACGAAGTGGTTCTCGAAGAAAGAGCGCGGTACAAAAACAGGACTTTGGAATATTTCACATAATATTGGTGCGATGCTTGTACCACCGCTTGTTGGAATTGGTGTTGGTATTTTCGGTGAAAGTCATTGGCAAGCCGGCGTGTTTATCTTCCCAGCGATAATTGCAATGGTCATTTCAGTTCTTATGTGGGTGAATGCGAAGGATACACCAGAATCTGCAGGTCTTCCACCAATTGATGAATATCGCAATGATTATGAAGATCTTGAGAAGGCAGACAATGCCAACAAAATGTCACCAAAAGAAATTTTGATGAAATATGTAGTGAAAAACAAATTTATTTGGTATTTATGTATTGCGAATGCATTTGTATATTTAATTCGTTTCGGTGTTATTAACTGGGTACCGATTTATTTAACAACGGTTAAAGGATTTACAAAAACAGAAGCGCATGCAGCATATTCAATTTTTGAAGCAATGGCAATTCCAAGTTCATTAATCGTAGGTTTGTTAAGTGATAAGTTATTCAAAGGGAAACGTATGCCACTATGTGTGTTTAGCATGGTTGGTGTTGTTATTGGAACGGTAGTATACTGGCAAGCATCGAATATACTTGTTGTGAGTGCTGCAGTTTCGATTATTGGTTGCTTAATTTATGTACCACAATTTTTAATTGGTTTAAGTGCAATGGAATTAGTACCAAAATTTGCAGTAGGTACAACAGTTGGTATGTGCGGCCTGTTCGGTTATTTAGGAGGAAGCTTAGTTGCAAACGCAGCGATTGGTGTTATCGTTGATCGCTCTGGGTGGGACGGCTGTTTCATTCTATTATTAGCAGGCGGTATTTTATCTACGGTATTCTTATTTATCGTTCAATTTGGTCATGAGAGAAAAGGTCCTGAGAGCAAAATAGCATAATCGTTTATTTAAGGGAGCTGTCCAAAAGTACTACTTTTGGGCAGCTCCTTTTATGTACATCTTATCAGTATAGATTTATATAAAATGAAAGAGATAAGGTGTAGTTTTTGAAACTTAGTAACAGTTTATCAAAAAGGCACTCGTTTTCGGATGCACTTTTTATTTGTGAGCAGTAAGACCTTTACCTTAAGATTTAGAGAAAAGCAAGGAGGATAGGTAGAGGCTTTCCATCATTGAGGGATGAAGAAAACCCTCAATGATGGAAGTTTCGTTTTATTTTTCCCATCTTGGTGAGGGGATTTTTCGATGACAAAAGAGGGGGATAGTTAGCTAAAATAAGAAAGATTTTAAACTATTCTCTGAAGGTTCCCTGCAAAATATAAATTAAGAATTTCACAACTCCATGCTGAATCTGAAACGCCTAGCGTTGGGGACTGGAAGTTAGTAATAATAACGCAATGCTTGTTATCGAACCAATCTATGCTATCTACAAAATATGTTAAAGGTGCTGCTCCTGAAAAAGGTATGATAACATCAAAGCTTATCTGCTGAAACCCTGCTACTGCTGCTTGCACATAGAATGCACGTATTTGATTATATGCAGGGCAACAAGTACGTGGTTTTGGTGGCATATTCTATCACCTCACTTTTAAATAGATTTAATATATTAGTATTCAGACAAGCGTGAATTAGCTTGGGCAAATGTATGAATATTTGATTGCAATGAAAAATATAATATATCTTTCTTTACAGCCTTGGTTTATCCCGCATTAACGGGTAGTAAGTAATACTCCTACCTCAAAATTCGGTGAAAGAAAAGAAGTTAGGTGGGAGATAAACTGCCCGTAAAAATCAGTGGGGGATGAAGAAAACCCCCACTGATTAAAGTTTCACTTTATCAAACTGTTATATATTTCAATGTATCTTTATAATTGGTTTCAAGGATATTATATGTGAATGTGACTACTGGAATAGTAATAGTATCAAAATTTTTTTCTTGTAATCTTTTTTGATGCACTTATTACATAATGTTATTTCTAGTACATACAGTATTATGGTTATAAATTAATAGATTATATGTGATATCTATTAAGAATGAGTGAACGGATAGAGTGAAAGTACATTATATATAGAAAATTAACATTCATTTTACAATATCTTCAAAAACAAATGTTAAAATTCAGTAGGAGTTAGCAAGACAAATTATATGTATGAAGGAGATGCTGGAAAGTGGGAATTTTTGTATCAGAAGTAGAAAAGTTTTTGTTCTGTTCCGCAACAGTCACACAGCGAGATTGTACATTTGATTTTGTCGTTCGTAGTACGCCGATAGGGATTGCAATTTGTTTAGTAGAGGATTATGAAGTAGAGTGGCTTCCGATGAGAATTGAAACCTATTTGAAAGTGAATGGAAGCATGTTTCCAGATGAAGATGCAAAAGAGGAATTTCGTAAACAGTTAAATAGTGAAAATGGCTGGATGTTAGACAAGCAAGGTGATAACCTAGAAGGCATTGTTCAAAGAGCAATGCGAGCTGATGAATGTGAAGCGTTTCAAACGATAGAAAAGAATATTCCGCGCGAGATGAGAAAAGACGTGACAACTCTTCCATTTGAGCATGATTTGGATCAAGCGAAATGGAGTACTTGGAGGAAACGTCCAAACCGCCTTATGTAAGGTGGTTTTTTTTTTTTAGTCTTTTCATGTGGCTTTTAAGTTTCTTAAAACTTGCTTAAAAGATAAAGTGTCATATTTCTAAACATTGGTATTTTTGTTACAATGTAAGTGATAGTGTAAAACTTTGTAAAGAAAGCGTAATAATTTAAGAGATGCGGGTATCGTTTTCTGAAAGTCTTACATAATTAAAGAACCACTATATAAAGATATAAAAGGAGCGAGAATATGTTACCAAATACGGTTCGTACTCCAAACAAAAAGAAGAAATGGATTATCATTGGGGTTATTGCATTAATTGTCGTCGTTGCAGCCGTCAATATTTTTATCATGCAAGGAAAGAAAAAAGGCGCGGCACAGGGAGACGCTGTTAGCTTTGAGAAAGTAACAGAACGTACATTGAATAATACGAAATTGATTTCCGGACAAGTAAAGCCTGGAAATATTGAGAGCTTCTACGCAGATCCGACAAAAGGAAAAGTGAAGGACATTGCGGTGAAAGAAGGACAGGAAGTAGAAAAGGGCGCGAAATTATTCTCTTATGATAATGAAGAAATCAATTTACAAATGAAACAAGCTGAGCTTGATCAAAAAATGGCAAGTATGCGCTATGATCAAGGGAAAAAGAAAATAGATTCAGTAAAGAACCAGATTAAGAAAGCGAAAGATAGCGGTGCTGGGAAAGAGGTAACAGATCCGTTAGAAGAGCAAGTAAGCGAATTAGAAATAGGGCAAAAAACAATTGACCTTGAGAAAGAAAAAGGTCAATTACAATCACAACAATTAAAGAAAAAACAAGATGAACTCACAATTTATAGTAATTTCGCTGGTGTTGTGCAAAAGTTAGATAAAGATGCAGCACAAAGTTCAGCGCAAGCAATGGGTGGACAAGGAAAATCATTTTTACAAATCGCTTCTAAAGATTCATTCCAAATTCAAGGGACATTAACAGAACTTCAAAAATCACAAATTCAAAAGGATCAACCATTTACTGCAACTGCAAAAGCAAATAGTAAGAAGAAATGGACAGGTAAAATTACAGAGGTAAGCGAGTTCCCGACAAGTGCAGAAATGGCGCAAGCAGCCGGTGCTGGTGAGGGAGCACAAAACATGTCTCAGTATACATATAAAGCTAGTTTAGATGGACAAGAAGGTTTATCTCCGGGCTATCATGTATCTCTACAAGTAAACCTAGAAAACAAGAAAATGATTGCTGTTCCTAGTAAGAGCATTGTAGAAAAAGATGGTGAACCATTTGTTTATGTAGAAGAAAAAGGAAAACTTCGTAAACAAAATGTGAAAAAAGGTTCTACTGATGGAGACTGGACAGAAGTTCTTGAAGGCGTAACAGTGGGGCAAAAGGTGGTTAAAAATCCTTCCGACAATGTATATGACGGAATGGAAGTGAAAGAAAAATGATTACGTTAAACAATATTCATAAAACATATTATCAAGGGAAACTGGCGGTACCGATTTTACACGGTATTAGTTTAACGATTCAAAGTGGTGAGTTTGTTTCCATTATGGGACCGTCTGGTTCAGGGAAATCAACGCTCATGAATATTATCGGTTGTTTAGATCGTCCAACAGAAGGCGAATATATGTTGAACGATGTGAATATCTTAACAGCAGACGAGTCAAAGCTTGCTCTCATTCGCAATGAATATATAGGCTTTGTATTCCAGCATTTTAACTTATTGCCACGTCTTTCAGCGGTAGAAAATGTAGAACTTCCGCTTATATATGGCGGCGTGAAGAAAGCGGAGCGCCGTCAGAGAGCTCTTGAAGCACTTGGGAAAGTCGGATTGTCTGACCGCGTGCATCACTTGCCAAGCGAACTTTCAGGTGGGCAAAAGCAGCGTGTAGCCATCGCACGTTCCATTGCAAATGACCCAACGTTCATTATGGCCGATGAACCAACAGGTGCTCTTGATACGAAATCTGGAGAGCAGGTTATGGATATTTTCACAAAGTTAAACGCAGAAGGTACAACGATTGTTATGGTTACGCATGAAGAAGAAGTTGCGGCATATTCTTCGCGCCGAATTGTGTTAAGAGACGGAAAAATTACAGAAGATAGAAGGTGTGCGGTATGAGTTTACTAGATAGTATAAAAATTGCCCTATCTTCTATTCTAGCTCATAAACTGCGCTCAGCGCTTACGATGCTTGGGATTATTATAGGCGTTGGTTCCATTATTACTGTTGTTGCGATTGGGCAGGGCGGAGAAGCAGCGTTAAAGTCGCAATTCGTTGGAGCTGGTAATAACGTAATCCCAATTCACTATAGTGCGGATATAAATGATCCGTATGGTATGGAAATGATGGAACAACCAAAGTTAACTGAGGAAGATATTTTTGAAATAAAAAAACTTCCAGAGATTGCGCATGTTCTTACAACCAATTCAAGTATGGAGCCACTCGATATTGAAGATAAAAAAGAGATGGTGAGTATTACAGGATTAGATAGTGAGTACTTCTCAGTAAATAAAGTGAAAGTGTTAAAAGGCCGATCCTTACAAGAATCGGATATTGCGCAAGGTAATAACGTCGTGATGATCAGTAAGAGTATGGAAGAAAAGGTCTTCAAAAAGGAAAGTCCAGTCGGAAAAATTATTGAGATGAAAGGACAACCGATGCAAATTATCGGTGTCTATAAATCAAATAATGAGTTTATGGGAATGGGGCCATCGGAAGCTTTAATTCCAATTACATTGTGGCCAACAATATATGGAAAAGATGAGATTCAAAGTATTTCTGTTCAAGCGAAAAATGTGGATGATTTAGAAAAAGCGGGTAAAAAAGCTGCTGATGTATTAAATAGTCGTAAGCCAAGTGATGCATCTGGTAAATACGAAGTGATGAATTTAAAAGAAATTCAAGAAGGTATTTCAAAAATGACGGGCATTATGACAATGATTATTGGTGGTATTGCTGGTATTTCATTAGTCGTTGGTGGTATTGGTGTTATGAACATTATGCTCGTATCCGTAACAGAACGTACACGTGAAATTGGGGTACGTAAAGCACTTGGAGCAACGCGCAGTAAAATCTTGCTACAATTCTTAATTGAAGCCGTTATGTTAACGCTTCTTGGTGGATTGATCGGAATCGGTCTTGGTTATGGTGGTGCATATATTGTTTCTACATTTGCGAAATGGCCACCGCTCGTTTCATGGGAAGTTGTCGTTGGTGGCGTGTTATTCTCGATGACGCTCGGTATTATTTTCGGATTAATTCCAGCGAATAAAGCAGCGAAACTAGATCCTATTGAAGCACTTCGTTATGAATAGATTGGTAGTGTAGTAGAGGGGCGTTCCTCTACTACACATACAAATAGAAAAAAGATATAAAACCATTTCTTTTAGGTGGGAGAGGGAATCCGCTCGAGGATAGAAGCGGTCAGAGCCTTTTTGTCCCCATGCTAAGTGAAACCAAAGAGAGAACAAGAGTGCAAGTCGATTTTTATATTATTCTAGTGGGCGGTTCACAGTCTCTGAAGAAGAGGAAGTGAACCGCCCGTTAGAACGGGTGAGAAAAATACAAGGAGGTTTTTTAGAATGGAACCGAATGTTAATTCGCAAAAGGTTAGTGGAGAAAAACCATCTTTACTAGGAATGATCACATCTCCTGGCTTACAGTTTGAGAGAATGAAAGCGACTGATAAGGTTTGGGGTATGTTCTTTTTGGTTGCGTTGTTACAAGCACTTGTAAATGGATTATCTACATATGTGGCGCAATCATCGCCTGAGATGATGGAAATTCAGAAGAAATTTGGCACAGGCCAAGAAGACTCTATCGGATATTTAGTTGGTAAGTCAATCGGTTCAGGTTTTATTGGGATAATAATTGGAACTCTTATTGTAGCAGCTGTCTATAAAATCTTTATGATGTTTTTTGGAAATGATACTTCGTACAAAAAATTGTTAGCCATTATTGTATATGCGAATATTGTGCTTGTAATTGGTGGACTTATTAATTCTCTTTTAGATTTAATTTTTGGAAGTGGTGCAACTGGGTATACAAGCTTGGCACCATTATTTGAACAAGGTACTACAGGGTATGCAATCGGTAGTATAGTTGAGGTATTCTATTTATGGAATATCGTTTTAATCTGGATGGGATTACAAATAACAGCTGGGTTAGGAAAAGTAAAAGCTGCGGTTCCAATTATCGTTCTCTTTATTATTAAAGTAGCGTTTGTAAGTGTAATGATTATCGCAGTAGCAAAGTTTATGCAAAGTTTCAATGGGTAAGAATATGTGCAGAAAACGGCTCGATCAGGAGCCGTTTTTTATTTTTGTATGTATTTGAAATACTAGGCCTCGTATTTCAAATTTCCTCTACAGATATTTGAAATTTCCCTATGCAGAATTTTAAATAACTCACCATGAAATCCTCTTTATCTTCTTATATTGTAAAGGTACCGCGGAATAACAAAGAGGTATACCTTTTAGAAATAGGTATAATATGAAACCGGCTACTTTTACAGAAACAGTTACGTTGTATGAAAAGATGATTAAAAATCAAATGAAAAAGCTTTATCTGTACCGGGATTATGAAGAGTACTATCAATGTGGTTTAATTGGACTTTGGATGGCATACGAAAAGTATGAGGAGGAGAAAGGAACTTTTGCAGCTTATGCACTTGTAACAGTACGTGGATATTTGCTAGAGAAACTAAAGAAAGAAAATCGATTTCAAAAGCGGCATACATTCGCCGGACAGGAAATGTTACAAAATGTATGCGGAGCAGAAGTGTTGTCAGAAACTCAGGATTATATGAGTTTGTTAGATGAGAAAGAGAAACATATTATTTACGAACGTTTTTATGCAGGAAAGAAGATACATGAAATTGCGGAAGAGATGGAGATGACATATCATCAAGTGAGATGGGTATATCGGCAGGCACTGGGGAAGATGCGCAGCAGTATAAGAGAGTGAAAAAAAGAAAAATGGAAGGCAGGAATATTCTGTGTCTTCCATTTTTTTATAACAAATTTGTACTAGCAAGGAAGTAATAGTTTGTCTAGGAGGCGCATGACTTTATAAATATCTCGAAATTGTTGTGAATCTTGCATGTTCATGCGGCACAAGAGAAATCCAGCTTTCAAAAATTGTTGTTGCATTTGATAAAAACTAATAGCAACAATTATGGTTGTACCATTATAAAAATGAAGTTTGGATTGCTTGCGATTATTATAAATTTCTATTTTGTTTATATGACTATAGAAAACCCAAATACAGTCTGGAGATGCAGGAGATTTCGTTGGAATGGCGCAAATATAATGACGATGATCAATTGGGATTGGGATATTTTGTTTAAAGTAATAATTTTCTTGAATCGCATCTCGCCTTCCTTTATAGGTAGAATGGTTATGTAATAGGCAAGATAGCTGTACCAATTGTAATGATGTTTTAGATGAAAACTTAATATTTCCATCATTTTCTGTTATTTTAGTACGGTGAAAAGGATGGGCGTAAGGCTCAAGTATCATTGTAGAACTAGAGATAGTATCATGACTAACTAGGTCGTCCAAAGGAAAAGCCTCCTTAAAAGTATTTGTTTACATATTTTAGTATATAGATGGAATATAAAAATAATTTTAAATATTTGTAAATGTTTGTAAAGTTTACTTTATTTTGTAAAAAGCAAGCCTTCTATATAAATTCATTTTAATTTTTCGACATATAAGCTGTTTTGCATACAAAAATGAATCTACCCTCTTTTCCTCCTTAAAAAGAAAGGGTTTCTATCGTTTTTTCAATTTAGATTTATATAATTTGCATCGCTTGTACATATATATGAAAATAGAAACAGTTAGGCGGTGATAGAATATGAAAAGGAAGTATATAATTATGGCACTTGTTGTCCTTCTTTTCGTATATTTAGCAAATAGCAACCCGAGTAAAGGGGAATATACAGAATGGGCAGCAAAGCAATTTATGAATCGCAATGATATTAGTAAGAAATTAACAGAGGTTGAAAAAGAAGACCCAGATGGGCTTGTTGGTGAACTTGCGACAATTGGTAAGAAGTTAGCAAAGAAATATGTAGAGCCACAAGTTGACGTGTTGATTAACCATTATACAAAGCGAAGCGATTATATTTTCTTCTCGACGTATAAGACGGAATTTACAATTGGGAAAGAAAATTATAAATATGTTTCAATCGGATTCTCTCATATTTTTATTCCGATTGAGATGCCGAAGAAAAAAGACGAAGCTGCAAATTGATGCAGCTTCGTCTTTTGCGTTTAAGGAGCAACTGTTACTTCTGATACTGTCTTTTCAACAAGGCGTGCCCCTTTTTTACGAGTGTTCCCACTAAGTGATAAGAAAATTGCAGAGGAGAGAATTGTGTCCATCACTTGGCTTATGGTTTGTTCATTCACAGGTGTAATAGGATTGTCGATAGAGAAGACGACTGTTTTTCCATCCTCTTTTAAGAAAATCAGTTCGAGTACTGTCATTATCATTTACCTCCTTGTCACTAAATTTTTACGGATTTGAGATGTCAGATGTACTTAAAAGTTGAACTGCATGAAGTTTTAATCCTTGTAATGAAGCAAGGGCACGTCCCACTTCATGGACCTGTGCTACATCAGCATTTGGCTTTACTCGTTTAAATTGTTTGTTTTTCAAAATAGTTTTCCCGTTTTTGTCTGTGCCACCGTTTAGGACAAGGCGCAAGCTTAAGTCAGTTACAATCGTTTCAATCGCCATTTTTTCACCCCCTTTTCGTCATATATATAGGAGGCAACGGTCATATTTTGGCGTGAAATTTTTTATTTTTTTTGGTACGCTTAGAAGAATAAGAGAGGAGTTTCAAAAGATGAATCGTAAATGGTTAGTTTGGATTCCCGTTTTACTATGGATGGGGATTATTTTTTATTCTTCAGCACAGCCGTATAAGAAGCAGGATATGCGTTCAGATATTGAGAAGTATGTTCCGTCTCAATTTGTAGAAGAAAAATTCTCCGGTGTATCGATTGACTATGGCGGGGGAACACCGGTTAGCATTGAAAATAAAGGCGTTGGTGGTTTTGTTGAGTTTTTCCTTCGTAAAGGAGCTCATTTCACAGTATTCTTGATTCTTGGTGCGCTTTCGTATTATGCATTGCACCGTTCTGGTTGTTCAAGAATGCGTTCCTTCGTATTCGCACTTCTGATTGTCGCTGGATATGCAACATTCGATGAAATTCATCAATCGTTTACAGGTGACCGTACACCGATGTGGCAAGATTCAGTTTTAGATACGTCGGGCGGACTGACAGGAATTATAATAAGCAATTGGTTTTGGCATAGAAAAAGGAGCTAACCCTTCGGGATAGCTCCTTTTTTGTGAATATATCGACGCCTCGATAATATGCGACACAGCATCTCATTATTAAAATGGATTTTATACACCGAGTAATTCCTTCAACTCGTCTGTTGAGAGTTCTGTCATCCAGCTATCACTTGTGATAATAGCGCTACTCAGCGATTGTTTACGTTCTAGCATTTCATCAATTTTTTCTTCAAGTGTACCTGTTGTAATGAGTTTATGGACGTGTACAAATCGCTTTTGACCGATGCGATATGCTCGGTCTGTCGCTTGATTTTCTACAGCTGGATTCCACCAGCGATCATAGTGAATGACGTGGTTTGCGGCAGTTAAATTTAGACCTGTGCCGCCAGCTTTTAATGAGAGGATGAAGATGTCATATGTTCCATTTTGGAACTGTTCGATCATCTTATCACGTTCTATTTTCGGTACACTACCGTTTAGGAAGAGAACACGCTGACCGAATTTCTCTTCTAATATTTTTTGTAACATATTCCCCATTCCAATATATTGCGTGAAAATTAAGCAGCTTTCATTTTGATCTTTTATATTTTCAATAAGATCCATTAATGTTTGCGTCTTCATGGAGCGCTGCACAATATCTTTCGGCGCTTCTTCTTTTAAGTAAAGAGCGGGATGATTACAAATTTGCTTTAGCTTACTGAGCATCATTAAAATAAAACCGCGTCTTTCAATGCCTGTTAAGCCTTCAATGTTTTGTAGTGTATCTTGTACGAGTTGTTCATATAGTGATGCTTGCTCACCTGTTAGTGGACAGTATTCTTTTTGTTCTTGTTTGTCCGGTAAGTTTAATGCGACTGTTTGATCTTGTTTTGTCCGGCGCAGTAAGAACGGTGAGATGAATCTTTGTATTTGCTGAATTTTCGCTTCATCACGATCTTTCTCAATGGGTGTTACGAAGCGGCGCTGAAATTGTCCTAGGCTACCAAGATATCCGTGGTTCAAGAAGTCGAAAATAGACCATAGCTCTGCTAACCGGTTTTCCATCGGCGTACCTGTTAAAGCGATTTTGTGATTTGCTTGCAAATTACGAACCGCTTTCGATTGTTTCGTTTGCGGGTTCTTAATATTTTGCGCCTCATCCAGGATGATCGCATCCCAGCACTGCGCGTTTAACTCTTCTTCATCAAGTTGTGCTAATGCATAAGAAGTTAATACGACATCCGTACTCTGAAGAAAGTCCTTAAATGAATCGCCTTTCGAACGGTTGCTTCCATAATGTAGTTGAACCTGTAAATGCGGCGTGAAGCGTTCAAACTCCTTCTGCCAATTTCCAAGAACAGACGTCGGTGCTATGATTAGTGCCGGACCTGTTTGGAGGCTTTTTTCTTTCACATATAATAAGTAAGTAATGGTTTGGATGCTTTTTCCAAGACCCATATCATCCGCTAACAACGCTCCAAATCCGAGCTCTCGTAAATATAAGAGCCACTCTACACCGTGTTCTTGGTATGGGCGAAGTGTGGCTTGCAAGGAAGATGGTATTGGAACTTTTGGAATGTCTCCGATATGCAATAATTTTTGGAAGAGCTCTTCGTAATAGCCATCTAGCTCAATTTCAATGTCTGTAAATGGATTATCTTCTTCTACAATTTCTGCTTCGGCAGAGTTTGATAAGTGCTGCTGCAAAACATCCTTCATTTCAAGGCCATATTTATCTGCACGTTTCATTAGTTTTTTCACTTCTTCAATAAAGGCAGGGTCGAGTCTCATCCATTGTCCATTTAAATTGAAGAGTCGTTTGTTTTGTTCGACAAGATCGAAAAACTCACTCTCTGATAGGTCGATGCCATCTGTGGAAACGCGCCAGTCGAAATCGACGAGAGTGTTCATGCCGAAGAAGGATTGTGTTTGATTCGTACTTTGCTTCAATTGGAAGCGTAACCTTGGTTTCGTTGCTTTTAAGTTTTGCCACCAAGACGGTAGTAAAATATCAACACCGGCTGCTAATAATTCGTTACTCGCCTCTGTTAAGAAGTTCCATGCTTCTGTTTCATAGAGCTCAGTTCGAAAGTGATCATCTTCCTTAAGCCATGGAACTAGCTTACCGAACCCTTCCTGCGTTTCTTGAATACGCTCTTCGTAGTTATGCCATCTTTTTGGTAGTGAATCGATGTCATTATAGACGTATATCCGGTGTGCTCCGCGTTTTGTGGTGATAATCGTTTCAAGTTTCCACAGTTCAAAATCATTGTGTGGTTCTTGGAGACGAAGTCCAATTGTGAAGGGAAGATCATCCTCGATGTAGCCAATTTTCCGGAGC
Source organism: Bacillus sp. FSL K6-6038 (assembly GCF_038050455.1). NCBI lineage: Bacteria > Bacillati > Bacillota > Bacilli > Caryophanales > Bacillaceae > Bacillus > Bacillus sp. FSL K6-6038. The sequence goes on along the minus strand of NZ_JBBOUH010000001.1, from coordinate 5,010,840 downwards.
CAATCTTCTTCATGCATTGCTGTTACAAGCTGTCTTTTCGTAAAATCATAGTGCTCATATAGTCGCTTCGCATCTTCCCAGCCATCATTAGAGCGAGCATCTTGAAGAATACTCTCATTAACTGCCTGAGAGAAAAGGGATGCTAGCGTATCATCTTGAGTTGAAACATTGCTAACTTTCCATGACGGATAATCGGACCAGCGCTTCATATCAGGTATAAAGCTTCCAGTTACAAAGGCATCCCATAGTTCTTTTGCATTTGGCGTAAGTGCGGTAATGGGATCATTCATTTGGAGCCTGGCAAATGAATTCATTGGTTTCTTGGCGAGATATTCAAATGCTTGAACGCTCGTTAGCATAATCCCGCTTCGTCCTTCGTATGTAGCTTCTTTCAAGAAGGTGCCATAGAAGGAAGTTGAATGCCATGTGAAGGCATGTTGTTTCCAATCTCTTGCAGGTAAGAGATTGCCGGTTTCATCTTCTCCCCAAAGGAACCAACCTTGACTTACGTGCTGGAGCCGAATTGTTACTTCAGTTTGTATGATCATCGATTAACTTTCCTTTCCGCAGTTCTTCCTGTAGTGCTCTTAGACGTGAATATAAGTTAGCGATTTGGACAATGAAAATGTGCCATTCATCTGTTCGTTTGAGCCGTTTATAGAGCATACGCAATTTCTTTAAGTAACGGACTGCACGGCGGTATGACTTGCGATTCCGTTCCTCAATTGCTTGCATCGTTGCAAGATGATAGAGCGGAAGAGCTGCTTCTGGTGCTTCTTTTTCAATTTCTTTCAGTGGTTCTTTTAGCAATTCAATTGCTTCAAATCCATACAAGAGATGAAGTTCTGTCCATGCATGATATTGTTTTTTTGCTAGTACATATTGTTCGTAGTTTGTGAAGCTGTATGGCAATAGTTCTTGCAAAATCATTTCAAGACCTGCTTGTTCATTTGTGTGTGTTGCATATGTTTCATACATCATGACAAACAAACGAACGATATCTTTTACAAAAAGGGGATCGGCCTGATCATTCATTGTCTTTTTCACTTGTTTATATGTGAAAGACAGCCAATTTTTGGCGCGCTCCCATTGCATTGTACTCAGTAAATCTTCGAGCCAGTCGAAATAAAGACCGACAACTTGAGCCGGTTGTGTTTCGAGTAAGACCATAGCTAAATGATCCTCTTCTTTTAAAAAGAAGAGGTGAGAAGAGGCGAGTGCTTTCGAAAGTGGATTCATCTTCGCATCAATTCGTTTTTCTTCTTCTTGTATCCAAGATTTTTCTGCTAGCAACTCTCCCCATATATGCCGGTAAATAAAGAACCTCTCCTGTGTATAGGAATCGGTAGAGAAGAAAATGTCATGCACTTGTCGAGCTGTTTCTTGCAAAATTGGTTCACATTCAGCAGGAATCGATTCTGATTTCAAGTCACGTACAAGTGATTCAACTTTATCAACAAATAGCCGGACAACGTTAATAGGTTGGTGATAGGAATACGTTTTGTTTGTCTCAAAGTCAAGGATTTCTTCTAATAGCTTTTGAAAGCAAAAAAGTGCACCATGTAATTTGAACAATTCATGTATAGCAACGACACGCGGCGCTTTTCGTTCTAATTTCATGTAAAAGTCTGTAAAGATGCTCATAAGAAAATACATTTGTCTATACGAGAGTCGTGTTTGTTCTTTTTTAAATGCGTCATATTCAGATTCAAAATATGCGTGCCAACTTGTAAAGTCCGTTTCTTCAAATGCAGACGATTGTAATACTTGTCGTGCTGTTCGAATCGGAGGGAGTGATGGTTTCGTTTTATTTTTAAATAATGTTAATACTTCTCCCACTTGTCCGAAGCTAGAAGCAGCAGACAGTAGAACAGCAAGCATGTGCTCGCACTGCGTCGGCGCGAAGCAATCACAATAGCTTTCCGCGATATTACGAATCGGAATATGGACGCTATACACATTTCCTTCAGCATCTACGGTACCTGATAACGTATAGCCATCAAAATCAACGTTGTAGACAAGACCGCTGCGATATAAATGACGAGCAGTGGCAACATGCTCTTGATCGGCTACTTGCTGCGGATCGAGTCCTTGAACAAATTCATTCGCGATCATCATAATTTCATCTTTCGTAATTGAATGTTGCAGCATAGTTTTCCTCCGTACAAAAGATTTATTTCCTCTACCATTATAAACAAAAAGAGGCGAAAACAGAAAAAATGAATTTTCTCGTATTTAATCTAGAAAAATATGGTAATATATATAGTTAAATACGTGACTTTTTTGTTTAGGAGGGGATTTGATTTGTCAGATTTTCAGACGAAATTAGGAAGCGGTATGAATAAGCTACAAGAAGGAATTGAACAGGGAAAGATAAAGTTGCAAGTGGCACAAGAGATTGCGCAATTAAAAAAGGAAATACAAGTGCAGCTTCATAAGAAGACAGAAGTTTTATTAGAGCTTGGCCAACAGGTATATGTTCAGATTCGAGATACTGGGGTCAAGGAAGAGGTATTAAAGCAATTAGTTGCTCCGATTCAAGAATTTGACGTTTTAATTTATCAAGCACGAAAACGAATTGTTGAACTGCAAAAACAACAAGGAGAGAAAGTAACGTGTGAGTGTGGAGGCTCTTTATCAATTGGTGATAAGTTTTGTGGGACATGCGGAAAACCAAATCCAATGCTATTTGTAGAGAGCAACGTAGAAAAGGTTACGTGTGTATCATGTAATGAGCACATTGCAAAAGGCTCCATTTTTTGTCCAGTTTGCGGAATTAAGCAAGGTGGGGAGTGAACGAAATGTACTGTCGCATGTGTGGGAATCAACATGGAGAAGAAGTGAACTACTGTCCAAATGAAGGAAGTATGACAATGGTGTCTGGAGGCAGTGTCGTTCTTGAGCAAGACAACTCTAAATATTGCCGTGATTGTGGGAATGAAAATGCAGAGCAGAACCTGTATTGCCAAAAGTGCGGACATTCTTTATTTACAGTGAAGAAAAAAGAACATATCGTAAAGTTACCTAGTATGGAAAAAGGTCATAAAGTTGAATTAGGCTTACATAAAGGTGGTCTGAAGACAGGGATAATTGGCGGAGCAATTGCAAGCGTTCTTATGTTACTTGCGGGATGGCTTGGAAGTTTAGCGGTTTCAGAGATGATGAAAAAGATATTCCATGAATTTGCTAGGGAATTAACAATGTTACCTGATTTTTATGCGAGTACACCCTCTACACTATTAAGCTATCATTTACTTGGTTTTTCAGCAGGAGATGAAGGCGGAATTGTTATGTCGTTATCTTGGCATACTCCATTCTTTTTACTATTAATTATTCCATTTATTATTTTATGTGGAGTAGGGATTTGGATAGGGAAACAACGTGTTGCAAAGACGATTGGAGAACAAATCGTACTAGCGGCAACAGTCGGTATTATTTATGGATTATTCTTATTTGTAATCAGTTTTATTGCCTCACAATCAGTTGCACTCCCAGAAGTAGGAACGATAACAGTTGGATACTCTTCGTTGAAAAGTTTAGTAAGTGGTTTTATGTACGGAACTTTCTTTAGTTTATTTGGATTGATTGCGCATACAAGCCGAAACAATATAGCAGATGCGTTTCAGGAGCTACTTCCATACGGGGCATCGCTATATCATGGAATGGCAGCGATGGTGAAAGGTCTTTTGCTGACAGCTGCTATTTTTTGTGTGACGACACTCATTGCACTATCTGGTAGTAATGCAAAGCCTTTCGAAGATGTAGCGCCGACAATTTCAGCGCGTGCAATGATGGCATTGCAACTCACACCAAATGTATGGAGTATGACTCATTTTGCACCAGTAGAAATAAAGGTTCCAGCGTTACAAAAGGAAATGTCTAAAGTAATGACAACAGGTGACAAAAGTATGATAGAACTTTCATTCATATCAGGTGTATCTGCTGGTGGCGTTAAAATAAAAGATATTTTAATTGCTGAAGGTGCTCCGCTATCAGCAATGGAAAGTTTTGATGAGATAAATGGTAAATTCCACCTTGGTTTGTTGCTCCTTATGATCCCAGTATTCTTTATGTTTAGAGCGGGACAAAAATTAGCGAGGGTGCCATTCTCTAATATGTATGTAACGTTAGCTGTATGTAGCGGTGCTTATACAATTATGATGATTGTAATGAATCTTCTTTCTAAAATTGAAATTAATATTGCAGGAAAGCTAACAAAGGAATTTGGAGTAGGTGGAACAGTATTTTCTATGCAGGGCGGCTGGATCTATTTAATACTCGGTAGTTTTATTCTGACATATGCAGCTGCCTTCGCTGGAATGAAATTGGCAAGGAAGTAGGGGGGAAGTATCGTGAAGTTTTGTGGAACATGTAAAAAACAAGTCGCAGATTACTTGAATTTTTGTTCTGAATGCGGAAGTAAAGTAGAAGTGATTGAAGAAAATGTAGCGGCTTCGAGAGCGGATGTACAGAGGGAAATGCAACCAAAGAAGAGTAAGAAAAATATTGTACTCCTCATTGTATTCGTCGTACTCGCTGCTTTACTATTTGGAGCATATAAATTCGGGGCATATAAATTCTCGAAAGAAAAGCAAATCAATGCATTAATTGATGCTTTCAATAAAAAAGATATAAATACAATTGATTCTCTTATAAAATCGGATGACCCAGGTTTGAAAATTAAAACAGAAGATATTAAATCTTATTTACGTTATTTAAAGGATAGTCCTTCGTACAATAAAGAATTGTTATCTTACTTACAAAAGCAAACGGTAGATACAAAGCTCGTTAACAAAGAAAGCTTTGTGGACGGACAAATTGTAGAAGATGGAAAAGAGTGGTTCTTATATCCAAAATATAAGTTCAGCATTAAGTCGTATTTTATGACGGTCAGCACAACTGCAAAAAATGCAGAAGTATATGTAAATGATAAAAAAACGGCTGATATTTCTAGCGAAAAATCTTCTAAAGAAATCGGACCTTATTTCCCTGGGACGTATGTTGTAAAAGCAAAGGCGAAGGCAGAGCTTACTGAACTAGAAACGGAAAAGGAAGTTGAGTTAGCTGGAGAAAAAGAAGGGAAAGTGGATGTGAAATTACCACTTGAAGGAAAATATGTTACAATCTCTTCTGACGAAAATAGCGCTAATGTCTTTGTAAATGGTAAAAAACGTGGGAAACTAGCGTATGGAAGCTATAAGCTCGGACCAGTACCAACAGATGGGACGGTCGAAGTTCATTTAGAGAAACAAACTGATTTTGGTGTTGTGAAAACCGAAAGCGTAAAAATTGGTGATGAGGAGAGCTCCTATTATTTAAAATTCCCAAAACAAACATCGGATACGGCAGTTGGTGACTTTGTTCGCACTCATATTTATAACAACGTGCGTGCTATTTCTTTAAATGACTTTAGTCTAATTGAAAATGACTATGATAAGAGCGGGAAATCATATAAAGAAGACCGTGATTATCTGCAATATTTAAAGAAAAAAGGAATTACTGAGGATTTATTAAAATTTGAAGTCCGTAATGTTGAACGTCAAAGTTCTACGAAATATAAAGTAACGACATATGAAGAATACAATATTCGCTATAGTGATGGATCTGTAAAGTTTAAGAGCTTTAGCAATGAACATATCGTTACAGTAAATGCGGATGGGAAACTATTGTATCATTCAATCAGTGCGAATAATACATTGAAAACAGAAGACGTATCTGGCCCAACGCATTAAAATGTGAAAAGACTATCTCTTTACAAAGAGGTAGTCTTTTTTTGATATATCGACTTCTCTACAAAATACGACAAGCTTGTACATATGGATCTTGTAGAATTCTTTCTACTAACAGAAGCATTTCTTCTTGAAAGGGTATATCAATTGGAAATGGTTTTTGTGATCCCGGTTTTGTGCCGTATTGCACAAATTTATATTGAACGGATTGATCGTGTTTGAGCACAATCAGCTTATAGCGATTGTCATCATGTTCAAGTGAAAAATCAATTGTAGCCCCGTCGTATGTTACATCATCTTTGTAGATGTATGGCTTCGGTGTGCCGATCCAGTCTATTTTTGCATGTGGGTTCATGGTATAGCCTCCTTATCGTCATTATATATATATCCATTTTGGTTTTCCAACATATAAGTCGCTGCTAGGAGACTTGCGCCCGTTTTTACTTTGCATGGGGTTAAAAAAGGCCCTGACCGCTTCTTTCCATGGCCGGCAGCTCTTTCCCACCTAAAAAAGGATGTTTTTTCATTTGTGTTTATATAAAAAAGTAAAAGCCAGCTCTCAATATATGAGAACTGGCTGAATTTTTAGCAGTCATTGGTTATTTTAAAATTTTCACTTTAACGGATTTACGTCCCCATTTGTTAGCAGCTGAATCAGAGCCAACTAGAACGTCGATACGGTTACCTTTAATTGCGCCGCCAGTGTCACCAGCGATTGCTTCTCCGTAACCTTCTACCCATACTTTTGATCCAAGTGGAATCACTTTCGGGTCAACAGCAATCATCTTCATGTTTGGATTCGCTGTTAGGTCATGACCCATTGCAGTTAATACACGGCCGCCGTATGTGCCGCCATTTTCGCTCGGATGAGCTGTATATGCTGTAGCTTCAACTGTTAGTTCACGACCACCAGAAGGAGTGTTTGTTTCTGCTGCTTTGACAGCAGGTTTAGCAGCTGGTTTTTCTTGTGCTGCTGGTGCTTTTGCCTCTGCTTTAGCAGGTGCTGCAGCTTGAGCAGGAGCAGGCGTTTCTTGTTTTTCAATAACAGGTGCTGTACCTGTTAAGAAAGGAACATGAACGTAAGCCGTTTTCCCATTATATTCGAATTGTAACCACTCATTTTGTACTTGGTTCGTTGTTTCGATCATATCGTCTTTCTTAAGCGTACCAAGAACCTCTGAGTTTGTGTTTGCTTCAGCACGTACGTTTAATACGTTTGCTGTTACGTAATAGATGCTTTTTGTAAATTCTGCGTTTACGAATGCGTCTTTACCATCTAATTTGATTTTTGACCATCCGTTTTCTGTATTTGTAACATCTAATTTATGACCATTTAATAATTTGCCTACAACTTGTGATTCAGTAGTTGGGTTCTCGCGTACATTTAATACGTCTGTTGTTACAACAGTTTCTGCTTTTGCAGAAGTAGTGAAAATCCCAAGACCAAAAACCGCTGCCGTTGCTATACCAATTAATTTTTTCATGATAGCCTCCATTGCGTTTGTTTTCGTGTCCTCATTATAGCAACAGTTTTTTTCGGAATTTGGGAAATCACACAATTACAAACCATTCGTAACAAATCATTAATACTCTGTAATATAGAAAGAAATAATAGAAAGCAGTTTTCATTCCGTGTTTTTAGGAGGTTTGATAGATATCTCTATTACTTATAGCATAGAGGATATTTTTCAACTGAGATAATAATGTTACGCAGTTATTACGATAGGGTTACTAAATGGTTACAATCCTTGAGTAATTCGTCGATTTGTGACTAAAATAGTTATATAAACATAAATAATTTGTTTGTGTATTCACAAAGAAGTGCTATATCCTTACAAAAACAACCGCATAATTGTTACAAAAAGAAAGAGCTGCTATCCGTAAATTTGGCTTTTTTCCAACTGTAACACACCTTTTTTGGGAAACACACTCCCATCCGCATCTATCTCGCACGATTTGGCGGTAGCATCTCCATTTTATAATCCGAACGGTTATATGGAGGCTCAACTGTCCATAAGAATTCTAATTGGTGAAGGCTGATTTTAGAGAGCTGAAAGAAAATCACCGCAAGAAATATTTCACTTTATCCGATTTAACATATCGGAATTAGAGTCATTTTACGAAAAAAAGAAACCTACAAAAGGGGGATTTTATGAGGAAACTGACAAAAACATTTATTGTCTCATTAACATTATGTATTGCATTTACAATTTGGGGGATTATTCCCGAATCTATAATCGGAAAAGGTAATTTAGGAAATGTGACTACTGCAATTCAAACTGCATTAGTTAGTAAATTTGGTTGGTTCTATATCATTTCTGTTTCTGTTTTCTTAGGTTTAGCTATCTTTTTAATCTTTTCAAAATATGGTTCGATCCGTTTAGGGAAAGATGATGATAAGCCTGATTATAGTTATATGACCTGGTTCGCTATGCTCTTTAGTGCCGGCATGGGAATCGGTTTGATTTTCTGGGGAGTTGCGGAACCATTAAATCATTTATACGCACCGCCATTTGGAGAGAGTGCAACAGAAGAGAGTGCACGTCTTGCACTTCGTTTTTCATTCTTCCATTGGGGATTACATCCATGGGGTCTGTATGCACTTGTAGCACTTTGTATTGCTTATTTTACGTTCCGAAAAGGGAAACCAAGTACAATTAGTGCAACAGTTGGTTCTTTATTTAAGAGTGGTGAGCACGGACGGATCGCACATACGTTTGACGTATTAGCTGTATTTGCGACAGTATTCGGTGTTGCAACTTCATTAGGACTTGGAGCAAAACAAATTGCAGGTGGCGTTAGTTACTTAACATCTATTCCAAACTCATTAACAACGCAGTTAGTTATTATTGGGGTAGTAACGGTCCTATATATGTTATCTGCACAAACAGGATTAGATAAAGGGATTAAATATTTAAGTAATATAAATATTATTTTAGCCTTTGCACTTATGGCAATCTTATTATTTGCAGGTCCAACGAACTTTATTATGAATTACTTTACTTCTACAATCGGTTCGTACATTCAAGAGTTGCCAAGTATGAGCTTCCGTTTAAGCCCATTAAATGAGGGTGGTAACCAATGGATTCAATCATGGACGATATTTTACTGGGCGTGGTGGATTGCATGGTCCCCATTCGTTGGTACATTCATTGCCCGTATTTCACGTGGACGTACGATTCGTGAGTTTGTTATTGGTGTGTTGCTCGTTCCAACAATTATTGGTGCGCTTTGGTTCTCTGTATTTGGAGGAACAGGTATTCACATGGAGATGTTTGATGGAGCAAATATTTATGGACAAATTAAAGAGATGGGCACAGAAATTGGATTATTCGCTATGTTAGATCATATGGGCAGCATAGGACCAGTTTTATCTGTTCTTGCGATTTTACTGATTTCAACATTCTTTATTACTTCAGCAGACTCTGCGACATTTGTTCTTGGTATGTTAACGACAAATGGTAGTTTAAATCCACCAAATCGTATTAAACTGGTTTGGGGTCTTGTTCAAGCAGCATTGGCAGCGATTTTATTATATGTAGGTGGATTAGAGGCATTGCAAACTGCTTCGATTATCGCAGCATTCCCGTTTGTATTTGTTATCTTCTTTATGGCTGCTTCCCTATTTAAAGAATTACAGAAGGAAGTTCGTCATCACCATAAATAATAGAAGGAAAGAGCTGATTTTGAATCAGCTCTTTTTTGATAGGTTGTGCGAATTCCTGTTGATTAGCAGTTGTCGCAGGTTGTCGAATGGTCGATAAGTTGTGTCGAACCGCCGATATATTGTCAAAAGTAATCCATATTTTTGACAAAAATTTGTCGGAAATGTGTTGTCACTTTTGCGTATATGTGCTATATTATTTCCTGTAAGCGATTTCAAATGGTTTTTAAGCGTATTCAAGGGGGACAACTAGAATAATGAAGCGTTACGAAAGAAAGTGGAAGCATATTTGTTTGAAACGTGTGGCACATCGTAGTGTCCAAGAAAACACGGAACCAAAGACTGAAGTGTCTAAAGAACAGCAAGAGAAGCAATTGGTTTTACAAAAATAGCAGTCACTTTTTCGTATATAAATGAAAGTAGATCGTTCGTTGGGGGATGGACGTGAAAATTACTTTCGACTAAGGGGTATTGTCCGATATATAGATTTAAAGTAAAAATAAGCACAGAGCATACGGCGCTCTGTGCTTATTTTTTTAATCAAACGTTTGTTTAATTTTGAACGAGCCGCTGCCACTTTTACTTTTTAAACCTGACTGTCTTGTCCCATCCGATAATTTGTTTTTTATTTTTAGCGCGTAAGTATAGGAAGAGGCTTCTGATAAATAGGTACGTAAAGAGCTGGGCGTATGTGAAATACATTCATAAAAAAAGCTGACCCGAAAATTCGGATCAGCTCGATTTTTATTATAAGAACATCATACCTGCAACTGCTGCATTTAAGAAGTTCGCTAGTGTACCAGCGATTACTGCTTTAATCCCTAACTGTGCAATTTGTTTACGGCGAGAAGGAGCAAGTGTCCCTGTTACACCTAATTGAATTGCGATAGAAGAGAAGTTTGCAAAGCCACAGATTGCAAATGTTAAGATCATATTTGTTTTATCAGACAGCTCTGACATGTGTGGACCTAAGTTTGCATATGCAACGAATTCGTTGATTGCAAGTTTTTGTCCGATAAAGCTAGCTGCTTGTACAGCTTCGTTTGGTGAAACACCGATTAGGATAGCAAATGGAGATAGAATATATCCAAAGATTAAATCAAGGCTAAGTTTAATATGGAACCAAGATCCAACCCATCCTAATAGGCCGTTTAATACAGCGATTAATGCGATGAACGCCATTAACATTGCTGCAACGTTAATAACAAGCTGCATTCCTTCAGAAGCTCCGCGTGCTGCTGCATCGATAACGTTAGCATCTTCACGCTCTGTAGAAAGTTGTACATTGTTATCTGGTTTTTCTGTTTCTGGCATAATTAGTTTTGCAATTAATAAGCTTGATGGTGCTGCCATAATTGCTGCTGCTAATAAGTGCTCTAGCGGAATTCCCATTGCTGCATAACCAACAAGAACTGACCCAGCAACGGCTGTCATACCGCTTACCATAATCGTGAAGAATTCACTGTTGGTTAGACGTGTTAAGTACGGTTTAATTAGAATTGGTGCTTCTGTTTGTCCTAAGAAAACAGTTGTTACTGCGTTTAAGCTTTCTGCTTTAGAAGTGCCAAGAAGTTTGCTTAATGCACCACCAACGATACTAACGAATTTTTGCATAATGCCAAAATAATATAAGATTGCTACTAATGAACTAATAAATACAATTGGAAGTAGTGCTTGAATTACGAAGACGAAGCCCCAAGGACCTTTTGAGTTTACTAAATCCCCAACGACGAATTTAATTCCCTCATAAGAAAAATTGATTAAGCCTTGAACGCCGTCAGAAGCAACTTTTAAGCCAGCTTTTCCGGCATCCCATCGTAACACGATGAAAGAAAACGTAATTTGTAATGCTAGCGCAATTAAAATTGTGCGCCAATTTATAGCTTTGCGGTTGGAAGATAGTAAAAAAGCAATTGCTAAAACTCCAATCACGCCGCCAATTCCCCATAAAACATTCATGCAGTATAAATCTCCTCTCTCATAGTAAAAAAGTATACATAACAGATGTCTATACGCTACGAAAATAGCATCTTAAGTAACTTATCACACCGGACATCAGAGGTCAAACGTCTATTGAAAAGTTTTAATAGAAAGAAAATTCTTTAAGAAAACACATATCAATCTTATGGAGGCGAAATAGGTTATGTTTTTTAGGGAGATATATTCATTATTATAACGCTATGAGCTGTTTTTATAGAATATAGTGTATGAAATAAGAGGAGAGAAACATATTTGTAGAAATACGAATTGAAAAAATGATAAAGACTTTTCTTTTATAGGTAGGGAGAGAGCATCCGACCATGGATAGAAGCGATCAGGGCCTTTTTTTGCCCCGTTCCGAATTGAAAACAAAAGGAGAAAAAGAGAGCAGGTCACCTTTTGTTTTCATAGCAGGAACTTATCCTTCAAAAAACAAGGTGGGTGATGGAAGTTTTATTTTATATAAATACAAATTGAAAAAATGATAAAGACTTTTCTTTTATAGGTAAGGAGAGAGCATCCGACCATGGATAGAAGCGGTCAGGGCCTTTTTTCGCCCCATGCCGAATTGAAAACAAAAGGAGAAAAAGAGAGCAGGTCACCTTTTGTTCTTCGTAGCAGCGACTTATATGTGAAAAATCAAAAAGGATTTATATAAAAAGAGTCTTCTAGTAATCTAGAAGACTCTGAAACTATGACTTAAGGTGCTTTTGTATATCCTAAGAAGTGGCTGCTCCAGTAAGAGTTATTCATTGAAACAATTTTAACTCCGTTGTCACCAGCTTGAATAAATGATCCGCCGCCAAGGTAGATACCCATGTGAGAAGGACCTGGCTTATAAGTGTTTTGGAAATAGATTAAATCGCCTGGTTGTGGACTTGAAGTTTTTGGTAGACTGCTCCAATATCCTGCTACAGTTTGACGGCTAATGTTGTGACCGAATTTGTTAAATACGTGGAAAATGTAACCACTGCAGTCAACGCCATTAGCAGAAGTGCCACCCCATACATATGGTACGCCTTGCATTGATTTTGCATATGCAAGAATAGATGATGTATCACCACTTGTGTTGCCTGCGTTGTTATTATTATTATTTTGGTTGTTGTTATTGTTACTGTTGTTAGGTTTATTGTCTACAGCGCCGCCGACTGGTGTTTTAGATAGAAAACGAGTTCCTACATAGCCAGTGCGACCGTTGTAGTTAATTTTACTCCATCCATAATGTTCAGAAATAACTTGTACTTTTTGACCTTGTGGAAGAGCACCGATTACGCTGTAATTTGTACCTTCGCCGCTACGTACATTTAATGCTGCCGCATTAATGTAGTATTCACCAACAGATGTTTGTGGTTGCTCAGGCTGTTTTGGTTGTTCCGGTGTCGTTGTGCCACCTTTAACAAATTTCACAAATTCGCTGCTTACATAGCCAGTTTTACCGTGATGATTAATTTTGTACCAACCATTTTCTACACCAGTTACATTTAATGTTTGACCGTTTAATACGCCACCAAGTACACCGTGGTATGTAGCTGGGCCTGTACGAACACGTAATGATGTTGTATTAACAACATAAGTACCGCCAGTTTGAACAGTTACATTATTATTGATTTCTTGTTGTTGATCATTACCTTGGACAACATCGTTACTAGAACCACCTTTTGTTACGTAGTCCTTGCTAAGGTAAGCAGTTTGTCCAGCATAGTTAATTTTGAACCAATCTTGAACTTCGCCAACAACTTGTACAACTTGTCCTTTATGAACAGATCCTAAAACTGTATGAGAAGCGCTAGGGCCTGTACGGACGCGAAGAGAAGATACATTTACTGTATAGTTTCCGCTTGCTGCTTGAACATTGTTGTTATTTGAAGAACCAGCGTTTGAAGAAATGCCAGATATGAATTGTCCACTAACGTAACCAGTTTTGCCGTTATGGTTAATTTTAACCCATCCGTTTTCTATGCTAATAACTTGCAATGTTTGTCCTTCATATACACGTCCCATAATGGAACTAGAAGTATTTGGGCTTGTGCGAACACGCAATACATCAGCAGTAACTTTGTTTTTGCCACCTGTGCTTACGTTTGGTGTTGTACCATTTTTTGATACGAATTGTCCACTAACGTAACCAGTTTTACCATTATGGTTAATTTTAACCCAACCGTTTTCTTCACCGATTACGTTTAATGTTTGACCCTCATATACGCGAGAGATGATGTCGTGAGAAGTGCTAGCTCCTGAACGAACGTGTAATACGTCAGCAGTAACTGTGTAGTTTGAATTGTTTTGTGGTGCAGCTTGAACAGTTTGTGTAGCAGGCTTTTGTGTATTTTCAGGGGCAGCTTGAACGCTATCTAATGTCGGGGCTGCTCCTCCTGCTACAGACACTGCCGCAAGACCGGCAAGATATTTTTTCATGTTTTGTCGATTCCTTTCTGTCTGTAATGTAGTGATGAAATATTTACCAACTGTTAAAAATTCTAAAAGGCATGTCGATTACTGTCAAGGCTTATGCGGGAATCTGAATATGTCAAAAATATTACGAAAAAAAATCAAGGTGCATGCTCCACCTTGATTTTGAACGAAAATACATACATTATTTTGTTGTTAAATTTAAAACGTTCGTGTTTAAGGCAATGGGATATTAGAAGTTGAAAAACTTTGGACAAATGTTTTTTGTAGTAGTTTGGTGATTGGCCCAACTTGACCATTTTGGATGGCAGTTCCATCAAGATGTGTCATAGGCAGCACTTCTACAGTTGTTCCTGTAAAAAAGCACTCGTCAGCGTTATAGACATCACGAATACTGAATAATTCTTCTTGAACAGGAATCTGTAGTTTATGGGCTAAGGAAAGAATATATTGACGAATAATCCCGTTTAGGATTAGGTGATTAGCAGGGTGGGTATAAAGGATCCCGTTTTTTACAAGAAAAAAGTTCGAGTGACTACCCTCTGTAACTATTCCGTTACGAACGAGAAGGGCTTCTTTACATCCTTTGCGTTCTGCTTTTGTGGCAGCCAATACATTTGGCAATAAATTTAAGGATTTAATATCACAGCGGAGCCAACGTGTATCAGGTTCTGATATGGCACGTATTCCGTATTCAATCCATAAAGCGGGTCGTTCTTTTTTTGAGATATAAGCATAAATCGTTGGGGTTACATCAAAAGAGAATGCGTGCGCACGATGCTGTACTCCTCGAGAAACTTGCAGGTAGATGGTACCATCTTCTTGGAAGTTATTATTTTCGAGTAATTTGTAAAGTAGTGTAATGAGTTCTGCTTTAGAGAAAGGTAGTGTTAGTTCTATTTCATCCATTGAACGGTATAACCGAGTTAAATGTGGATCTAATAAGTGGATGTTTCCTTTATAAATACGAATTACTTCATAGACACCATCTCCAAATTGTAAACCACGTTCTTCTAATTGTATGTACGGTTGTTTGTTATTTGTATCAATAATTGTGTCATTCCATAATACAAATCTTTCATATGCCATTTTACTTCCCATCCTTTCTTAATTGTTTTAATGATGAGTGGTGAGAGCCCGTATGGAAACGCCAATTTATTGTATTTCGCATATACAAATTCGCAAATGAGAAATGAGAATCCTGCTTTTTAGAAATAAAAAAAGCAACATTCATATAGAACGTTGCTTGCAACAATGTTGCATAAGGAGGGTAGCTTGTTTCATAGGGATATTGTCTTGGTATAGCTTAGAAAGGTGACCAGTAAACCAAACGGCTTTACTAAGACAATGGATGTTACTTCCCGGTAACGTCAGGAAAATTGTTACACAAATGATACTATTATTCCCCATGAGGAATGAACAGAACACTGTTTACAAATTCTATTATAGAGATGTTTCATGAATTTTATGTAAATATTTGGTGAAGATTGTGTAATTTTATCATACTAATGTAGACAAAAAAGACGCTGAGATTACTCAGCGCCTTTTTTGTCTTCTTTAATAATTGTTTTTACTTCGCCCGTTTTAATTTTGTTGCTTTCGGAGAAGCGAAGTAAGTCTCCCTCAATGAGTTTATCAGACATGTGCAGTTCATTTTGCGCACGATCAATCATCGCTTGAGCTTCTTCTTTCGGTACTTCTACAATTTCGCCTGTTTCGCGGTTATAGAATGTATTGTTTGTATATATATATTGTTCTGTTATAAAACTTCCATCACGAAGAACAACGAATGATTTATAATCTGGTGAGAATACATCATGACCGAAGCTAATGTCATTGCTTGAATCAACACCAAGTAAGTTTAGAATTGTTGGTTTAATATCAATTTCACCTGTTGGTTTTGAAATTGTTTTACCTTCTTTTTGACCTGGAACGTGAATGAACATTGGTGTACGTTGTAAGTTCATATGATCAAATGTTGTAATTTCTTCTTTTCCTAAGAATTGTGCCATCGCACGGTTATGGTTTTCAGAAATACCATAGTGGTCACCGTAGAATACGATAACCGAGTTATCATAAATACCTTCTGCTTTTAGACGTTCAATAAAGTTTTTCAGTGCTTCGTCTAAGTAACGAGCTGTTACCATGTAACGGTCAAATACACCATCACCAGAGTTGTAAGGTTCGATTAATTTTGTACCGTCATCATAAGTAAATGGATAGTGGTTGGTTAAACTAAGGAAGCGAGTATAGAATGGCTTCTTCACTTGTTTTAACATATCCACGGATTGATTAAAGTACTCAATATCTTTTAATCCCCAGTTTAACTTTGTTTCTGGTGTGATTTTGTAGTCAAGTTCGTTATAGTAACGGTCGTAACCAAGTGCAGGATACATGATGTTACGGTTCCAGAATGTTGCATTGTTCGCGTGGAATACAGCTGTGTAATACCCTTGCTGACGCAGGATTTCTGGTGTTGCAGTATATTCGTTATTACCATGTGTAAAGAATACAGCGCCTCGGTCTAACGGATATAGTGATGTATCTACTAAGAATTCAGCATCCGATGTTTTTCCTTGTCCAGTTTGGTGGAAGAAGTTATCGAAGTAATAGCTTTCTTTTGCAAATTGGTTTAAGAATGGTGTAACTTCTTGACCATTTACTGTCGCACCAATTAAGAATGTTTGCAAGGATTCAAGAGAAACGACGATTACGTTTTTCCCTTTCGCAACGCCAAACATATTTGGATCTGGTTTCTCTTTGAGTGTCTTCACATAGTTTTCTGTTTCTTGTAATTTGCTACCATCAGCAAATGCTTTTTGTGAACTTGATTTCGCTTGTAAGCCAAGATCATATAATTGGTGAGTATATAAACCTAAGTTTTTCACGAGCATAACACGGTCAAATGAACGCGTTAATAGTTCCGGACGCTCAGTCTCTGCAAGACCTAAGTTTGCGAAGAAAATAGCAACCGTTGATACGAAGTATAAAGAACGCATTGAACGTGACACACGCTCCGTTTTTGCAAAGTCTTTCTTCTTTTTTAATAAAACGAAGAAAAGAATAATATCGGCAAATGCAACAATGATTTTGTAGTTGAGTAGTTCTTTTACACTAGAACCTAACTGTCCAAAGTTGGACGTTTGCCCAAGTACCGGTAAAGTAACGAAATCATTGTAGAATCCGTAGAACATTACGTTACCAACAAGAACGATTGTTAAAACAAAATCAATTCCAAGTGCTATATAATTACGTTTTTTTCCTTTTGCGAATAATGCAAGACCCACAAGCAGTAATGATGTTGCCAATGGACTAATGAATAAGATAAATTCTTGCATGAAAGATTCAAGTTTCAAATCAAAGCTCGTACGCGTTATGATGTAAGTTTTTAGCCATAAGGCCAAAGCGACGAACAAAGTAAAACGCACATTATGAAATTGTGATTTTAAAGATTCCTTCATCCATTTCCACCCTTTCTCTATCAGGCTTGGTCGATTTTTGAGAGAAAAATGCTAAAATAAAAAATACATAGTTTTCTTGGCCATGAGCAGGGTTTTCTATATCACCCATATACGACTTTAACTATGCATACCCTTTTGGTTTCCTGCCATTTCTTTTGTTGATCCATAAGCATAACGTCATTTCTGTATTATACAACAAAATTCAATTCTTAGAAACACTATAACATTTTACAGTTTTTGTATTTTTGTTGTTGCTGCCAGAGAAAACTTTAACATTGGTTTATATGCTCGTCAACTAGAAAATATAACAAAGATAAAAGAGAATGTTAAGAGAAATAGAACATTTTATATTGAGAAATATTGATAGGAAATATATAAACCCTTTCTTTTTAGATGGGAGAGAGCGTCCGCCTGAGCATAGAAGCGGTCAGGTCCTTTTTTCGCCCCATGCCGAATTTAAAACAAAGGAAGAAGGAGAGAGCAGGTCCATTTTGTATGCAAAGCAATTTATAAGTGAAAGAACAAAAAGAGTGATTTAGCAAAATTTTGATTGGTGATGGAAATTTTAATGTATACCTCCCCTCTTTTTAGATGGGAGAGAGCGTCCGCCTGAGCATAGAAGCGGTCAGGCCCTTTTTTCGCCCCATGATGAGTTTAAAACAAAGGGAGAAGGAGAGAGCAGGTCTTCTTTTGTTCCCGAAGCCGTGATTTATATGTGAAAAATCTTATTATAATTAGAGTAAATAGCGGGAAATTATCACGAACACTTGTTCTTTCTGGTGTTGTCTGTTACAATAAGTTTTCATCGATCGGTTATGTGTATATTTGATGAGCTTTTTATTGACTAATGAGGCTAGTTTTTTCTTTTTGAAGGCACATCTACTTTTGCGTATAGTGAAAAAACAAAATATGGGGGCCCTTTATATGGAACGAAAATTTTCAGTTGAAGCGTTTTGGAATAAAGTGAAACATGTAGCGAAACAAGCGGGACAATCGGTTATTTATGCAAGTTTATTGCTGTTTTACGTTATGCAAAGACCGGATGTTCCAAAACGAGTAAAGGCAACCATTATTGGAGCACTTGCTTACTTTATTGCGCCAATTGATGCGATTCCGGATTTTATAGCTGGAATTGGTTATACGGATGATTTAGGGGCATTAACAGCTGCACTTTTGCAAGCATCCATGTATGTAAATGAAGATGTAAAAGAAAAAGCGCAGATGAAATTAGCGGATTGGTTTGGTTCGGATATAGACACATCGTTTATCGATCAAAAATTAGATCAATAGGTGAGAACTGTCATGTGCTGGCAGGGCAAACATAAGCGAGGAAGTGTACTATGCCATCAGGAAAAACACATACGAAAATAAACTTACTTTCTCTTCCGATTGTTTTATTTATGCTTGTTTCGTATGGATTAACAAATTTTGATTTTTTACTCACTTTTGCGATAGGATTTTTAATCGGCACATTTTTCTTAACACCAGATTTGGATATTCATAGTAACGCCTATAATAAATGGGGATTACTTCGTATTTTTTGGTATCCGTATCAATGTGTGATGCCGCATCGTTCTTTTTTAACGCATACGCTTGTAATCGGTGATCTCATTCGTATATTGTATATGCTTCTTGTCTTTTCTCCATTCCTATACATAGTAAATAAAATGGTGCTAGACGGAAGGTTGCTTGAGATTGCAAAGGAACATGATGTTGCTTTAACGACATTTGTAATTGGAGTTATCGCTGCGAGTGCACTCCATATTATAGCGGATCGATTGAATACGCGCCGGAAAAAGCTTATGAGAAAAAAGAAGAAAAGAAGAAGAAGGTAGGGCACTTGCGAATTGCGAGTGCTTTTTCTTTTTTAGTTGTGCTGAACGAGGCATAAGGCTTTTAATCAAACGTTTGTTTAAAGTGAAATACGCCAGAGGGACAGTCTTTTCTTTTGTTAATCAAACGTTTGTTTAAAATAATGAGGGAAGAATGAAACTTACTTTTTTCCTATTTATAGAAAGTGCAATTAAACGAAAAAACGGGAAAAATAATCAGAAAAATCTTTTTAAAATAAAAATGGTATGGTAAAGTATAAATACAATAATTGAAAACGTTTTCTTAAACGTTTTTTATTTTGGACTTAAAGGTATGATGACCGGATAGTCTATTGATAGGATTATAAGGGTTTTAAAACAGGGGATTACAGAAAGGGAGAGGACAATGGGCACATGGACACAAGTTTACGATCCGTTCGGTAACATTTGGATTTCCGCAGCGGTAGCACTTATTCCAATTATCTTTTTTTTCTTGGCTTTAGCAGTCTTTCGTATGAAGGGCTATGTAGCAGGACTTATTACAGTTGTATTAACAATTTTAGTTGCGCTATTTGCGTATAAAATGCCGTTTACAATGGCGATGGCAGCAACCGGATATGGCTTTGCATACGGGCTATGGCCAATTGCATGGATTATTGTGATGTCGGTATTTTTATATAAAATTTCTGTCAAAACAGGACAGTTTGATGTGATTCGTGCATCGGTACTATCGATTACGAATGACCATCGTTTACTCGTTATTTTAATTGGCTTTTCATTTGGCGCATTTTTGGAAGGGGCAGCAGGATTCGGTGCACCGGTAGCAATTACAGCAGCGCTTCTTGCTGGTCTTGGTTTAAATCCGTTATATGCAGCAGGACTTTGCTTAATTGCAAATACAGCACCGGTGGCGTTCGGAGCGATGGGAATTCCAATTACAGTTGCGGGGCAAGTAACGGGTATTGATCCCCACAAAATCGGACAAATGGCTGGACACCAATTGCCGTTTTTATCATTGTTTGTTCCATTCTTTATCGTATTTTTAATGGATGGCT
Organism: Bacillus sp. FSL K6-6038; assembly: GCF_038050455.1. Classification (NCBI taxonomy): domain Bacteria; kingdom Bacillati; phylum Bacillota; class Bacilli; order Caryophanales; family Bacillaceae; genus Bacillus; species Bacillus sp. FSL K6-6038. Next base: position 4,990,731 of record NZ_JBBOUH010000001.1, on the reverse strand, counting down.
TCAAAGGTATAAAACAAACATGGCCTGCATTACTTGTAGCAGGTAGTTCCTTTGCAATTACGCAATTTATTACAGCAACGTTTTTAGGACCAGAACTTCCAGATATTACATCAGCACTTGTCAGCTTAGTATGTTTAGCATTATTCCTAAAAGTATGGCAGCCGAAAGAAATCTATCAATCTAATCAAGCAAATGCTGAAGCAGCGGCAGCAACAACAACGGCTGCATCCATGCCGAAATTAACAGTAGGAAAAGTTGTAAAGGCTTGGTCACCATTTATTATTTTGACAGTGATGGTTGTTATTTGGAGTCAAAGTTTCTTTAAAGCATTATTTGCTCCAGGTGGGACGTTAGAAAGTCTTGTCTTTAAGTTTCAAATTCCAGGTCTGCACAATTTAGTCATGAAGGCAGAGCCAATTGTAAATAAACCAACGCCTTATGAGGCAGTATTCAAACTTGATATTTTATCAGCAACTGGAACAGCAATTTTAATCGCTTGTATCATTTCTATCATTATTTTAAAAATGAGTGCAAAACAAGCTATAGAAACATTTGCAGAAACGTTACAAGAATTAAAAATGCCAATTCTATCTATCGGTTTAGTATTAGGATTCGCATTCATCGCAAACTATTCTGGTTTATCCTCAACACTCGCGTTAGCATTAGCAGGAACAGGTGGATTATTCCCATTCTTCTCACCATTCCTTGGCTGGCTCGGTGTATTCTTAACAGGATCAGATACATCGGCAAACGCGCTATTCTCCAATTTGCAAGCTATTACAGCACAGCAAGTTGGTGTGAAAGAAGTATTGCTTGTTGCTGCAAATACAACAGGTGGTGTAACGGGTAAAATGATTTCTCCGCAATCGATTGCGATCGCGTGTGCAGCAGTAGGTCTCGCTGGAAAAGAATCTGACTTATTCCGCTTCACAGTAAAACATAGTATATTCTTTGTAGTTATTGTTGGAATTATGACATATGTACAAGCTTATTATTTAACGTGGATGATACCGTAAGTAGAGAAAAGATTCATAGCCACCAACTTAACACAAACAAGCCAGGTGCTGAAAGTACCTGGCTTGTTTGTGCCTAAAATGATACATACCCTTAACCCGATGGTTATGTACGGCATGAAAGACTATTCACCCTCGAATAAATACCCTCCCAAGTTTATTGATCCCTCTATAAATAAGTATGCTGATGAAAAGAATGAAAATTGCAAAGAATTCTTCGCCTGCGTCCTCATCTTTCCAGTGAACTTCAAACAGCCAACCGATTCCGTAATTTGCAGTAATCCAGATAGAAAATAGTGTCCAGAAATGCATCCAACTTCCCCCAAACAGAGCGGAAAAGAAGGCTATAATTGACGAGCCTCCAAACCAGAGGACAAAAATGATACATATTGCGAAAAACGTAAATCGGAAGATAGATCCCAAACAACCCATTATAATTTCACTCCTGATCTAAACTTTACTTTACATATGTGAATAAATAATATGACTAACTTTTTAGGTGTTCTGATTTTAGCTGAATATGGATAAGTTTTGACCCCCACCTCAAAATTCAGTGGAAACAAAGAAGTTAGGTGGGAGATGAACTGCCTGTAAAAGCCCGATTGGTCGGGCTAATAATCAGTGGTTCAATAGGGAGTATCGACTAGCAGATAAAAAACGACATGTAAAAATTGTACTTCATGCCTTTGCATTTTTCTGATTATCGTGTATGATGGGAAAGTATTGAAAATTAAATCAGTGATAAACTAGGGGTGCCCAAGAGAAGCGTGGGCTGAGAGAGAAGTGCGAGAACTTCTTAACCCTCTGGACCTGATCTGGCTCGTACCAGCGTAGGGAAGTTAACGGCTTTACATAACTATGTCTTTATGAGCCAGGTCCTTGTTTTACTATGGACCTGGCTCTTTTTATTTTGGCATGCGCTGGTCACTAGTTCTTGTCCTTTTCACAAGTAAAGCGAAAGCGGCTCGGTCAGAATGGGAGGGGATGGAGCTTCAGCTGAAGAGGCGAAGCCACCGACCATTCTAGCTGCTGAAGCGGGAATCGAATTGCCCAGAAGGTGGCCCGAGATTCTGAGCAAGTTCGATTTGCCTGAAATGATAAAGGGGAGGAAACACAAATTATGAAGCAATCTGTTTCAGCTGAGCAAATTGAATTGAAGTCGAGTTTACCAGGAAGTCAGAAAGTCTATGTGGATGGCCCGCGTGAAGGTATGAAAGTACCAATGCGTGAGATTGAGCAAAGTGATACAAACGGTGTATCAAATCCGCCGATTCGCGTGTATGATACAAGTGGTCCGTACACAGACCCTGAGTACAAAGTAGAGCTGGAAAAAGGAATTCCAACACCTCGCCGTGCTTGGATTGTTGACCGTGGAGATGTAGAAGAGTATGAAGGACGTGAAATTAAACCGGAAGATGATGGCGTGAAGGCTGCTTCTCAGCATACACCTGTGTTCCCGCAGATGGATCGTAAACCACTTCGTGCAAAAAAGGGCGCAAATGTAACGCAAATGCACTATGCACGTAACGGTATCATTACATCTGAGATGGAATATGTTGCGATTCGTGAAGGTGTAGAGCCTGAGTTTGTTCGCAAAGAAATCGCAGAAGGACGTGCGATTTTACCAGCAAACATTAACCACCCAGAAGCAGAACCGATGATTATCGGACGCAATTTCCACGTGAAAGTAAATGCGAATATCGGTAACTCTGCAGTTTCTTCTTCTATCGCGGAAGAAGTAGAGAAGATGACATGGGCAACGCGCTGGGGTGCAGATACAATTATGGACCTATCAACAGGGAAAAATATTCATACGACTCGTGAATGGATTATTCGTAATGCTCCTGTACCAGTTGGAACAGTGCCGATTTATCAAGCGCTAGAAAAAGTAAATGGTATTGCTGAAGATTTAACTTGGGAAGTATACCGTGACACGTTAATTGAACAAGCGGAGCAAGGTGTGGATTACTTTACAATTCATGCAGGTGTACTACTTCGTTACATTCCAATTACAGCAAAACGTACGACAGGAATTGTTTCGCGCGGTGGTTCTATTATGGCGCAGTGGTGTTTATTCCATCATAAAGAAAACTTCTTATACACTCACTTTGAAGAAATTTGTGAAATTATGAAACAATATGATGTTTCCTTCTCTCTTGGAGATGGATTACGTCCAGGTTCGATTGCGGATGCGAATGATGAAGCGCAATTCTCTGAGCTTGAAACGCTTGGTGAGTTAACAAAAATTGCTTGGAAGCATGATGTTCAAGTTATGATTGAAGGACCAGGGCATGTACCAATGCATTTAATTAAAGAAAATATGGATAAAGAACTTGATATTTGCCAAGGCGCACCATTTTATACACTTGGACCTTTAACAACGGATATTGCACCGGGTTATGATCATATTACATCGGCGATTGGTGCAGCGATGATTGGCTGGTTTGGTACAGCAATGCTTTGTTATGTAACACCGAAAGAGCATTTAGGCTTACCGAACAAAGATGACGTTCGTGAAGGGGTTATTACGTATAAAATTGCGGCGCATGCGGCTGATCTTGCGAAAGGACACAAAACAGCGCAGCAGCGTGATGATGCTCTTTCAAAAGCGCGTTTTGAATTCCGCTGGCGCGATCAATTTAACTTATCGTTAGATCCTGAACGGGCAATGGATTTCCACGATGAAACATTACCAGCAGAAGGAGCAAAAACAGCTCATTTCTGTTCCATGTGTGGTCCGAAGTTCTGTAGTATGAGAATTTCACATGACATTCGTGAATATGCAAAAAAAAATGATTTAGAAACAACAGAAGCAATTGAAAAAGGCATGAAAGAGAAATCAGAAGAATTTAAAGAAGCTGGTAGTCACTTATATCAATAATTGGATTTGAGATGGGGGTACGAATGCCCACAAATAGTGGGGGATATGTACGGCTTCCGAACACCTTTTAACTTGATTGATCACGTGTATCTAATTTAAATATAGAAGAAGCCTCCTTTGCTAAGACGGTAGCAAAGGAGGCTATTGTTTTTTAGAGGGAGAAGAAAAGTTGTACCCAGTAGAATAAGAGGAATAATGTTACGATTGTTGAGAGCGGGATGACGATAAGGGATACGCTTAAATAATCTTTCCACTTCACTTTAATTTTATTTTGTTTTAGGATGTACATCCAAATGAGGGAAGCAAGTGTACCGATTGGTAATAATAACGATCCCATGTCACTACCGATAATATTTGCAAGATAAATTGTTTTTAGAGTGACTGGATCGAGTCCCATCTCGGTTAATGTAATGGTACCAATCATTAATGCGGGGTGATTATTAAAGACGTTGGAGAGAAGTGAAACCAATCCACCCATTGTAAAGCTTGCGTATAGTAGATGCTGGTTAACAATCGGTTCGAGCCACTTTACAAGAAACGTTGTTAATCCTGCATTGTGAAGCCCGTAAATAATAACATACATGGAGAATGCGAAGATCAAAATGTGCCACGGTGTCTTTTTTAAGATATCGACAGGGTTTGTACGTAAATAGTACCATCTCCATACAAGGAGAACGAGTGAACCGAGTACAGCTACAATTTCAATTGGTATGGATAGGAAGGAAGCGACGAAGAGAAGACAGCGCATAAGGAATACGAAAAGTAATACCTTTAACATAAATTTTGTCCGTTTTTGTTTTGTATCAACGGAATTTTTTCCTTTTAGAGGATGGAAATTTTTTGTGAAGAAGATTTCTTCAATATCATAAGAGGAAACTGGTAATTTTTTAGGTAGTTTTCTCTTTAAAACAGTGTACATGAGCCATGACATAAATAGTAGTCCTAGTGTTGCAGGTACGAACATCATTGCAGTGTGCATATAAAGTGTCATGTGTACGATATTTAATGCGATTAAGTTTACGATATTACTTACACCAATTGGTGCACTTGAAGCAGTAGCAATTAAAGCACCACTTAGTAAATACGGAATTTGTTGGTGTGGTTTTAATTGAAGGTTTTTGAGAAGTAAAATTAAAATTGGAGTTGTAATTAAGATGCTGCCATCGTTGTTAAATAAAAGAGTCATGAGGAAGCATAGTAATTGAATATACCAGTATAAACGGTGACCAGAACCTTTTGCTAGATTTGCCAGTTTTGCAGCCGCCCAATGGAAGAAGCCGAAGCTTTCTAATATAACGGCCATAACGATGGTTGCTAAGATAGTTATGGAGGCGCCTCCTATTTTACTAATAATATCCATAACATCCGGTTTTGATACAAGTCCTGTAAGGAGAATGATACCGGCACCAATTGCAGCGGGCCATGCTTCATTCAATCCCCGTGGTCGCCAAAAAATGATGATCATGGTTAAGAAGAAGACGACGATTGTAATCAATATTTCAGTACTCATTGTTAGCCTACCTTTCTTTTGTACTTGAGCAAATAGATTTGAGCTTGTCTCAAGTGTATACAGCATTATATTCAAAAAAAAATAAGAAGAACTAGGCATGTACCTGAATCTAGTGAATATGTGTATTTGATGTTAAAAGGCAAATATAGATACGAGAGAGATAACTAGTGCTTTTTGATAGAGAGAAGAACCTATATAAATACAAATTGAAAAAACGATTTAAAACCTATTTTTCAGATGGGAGAGAGCGTCCGCCCGAGTGTAGAAGCGGTCAGGTCCTTTTTTGGCCCCATGCCGAGTTTAAAACAAAGGGAGAAAAAGAGAGTAGGCCACTTTTTGTTTTCATAGCAGTAACTTATATGTGAAAATCCAAAAAGGAGTTATCCCCAAAAAATACAATCAGTGATGGAAGTTTCGTTTTATATAAATAAAAATTAAAAAACCGATATAAACTCTTTCTTTTTAGGTGGAGAGAGCGTCCGCCCGAGCATAGAAGCGATCAGGTCCTGCCCCATGCCGAGTAAAAACAAAAGGGGAGAACGAGTGGGAATCTTCTTTTGTTTTCATAGCCGCGACTTAGTATGAAGGAAAAACAAAATGGATATATATATGGTGTTTTTGTTATGTTTGTAAAGATGTAGAAATTATTTAGGGAGTCATTATTATAAAGAGAAGCTACTCTAGACATTTTAGTAAATGTTTGGAGTAGCTTCTCTTTAAATCGTTATTTTTCTTTGAGGAACGTTCGATCCTTTAAGAATAAATTCCAGAAGAAGATAAAGCCTGGAAGCAAGATCGCGATGCCGATTGCATAGAGGATGAGCAGCGCATAGAATGTTTCTTTCGTTGTAAAGCTTGTAAATACAGTAACGTCCGGATAAATGATATACGGTAAATGCGCGACGCCGTAAGCGTAGCTAGCAAAGGCATATTGTGCAACAACTGCTAAAACAGCGATGCGAGGCCAGCCGAGTGAATCGTATTTTTTATTTGTCCACCAAAGGGAAGAATACCCGATTACAAATAAAAGAATGGAGACTGTGAACCATGGAAACTGCTTAATTAATCCTTGCATGAGCCAATGTGTTTCTGGTTCCATAACAACCAGGGCGATAATGGCTGTAACGAGCGTCGCCGGACCAAGTACGATGGCGTTTCGTCTGTAGAGTCGATACGTATCCTCTGAGCGCTGCTCTCTTGCAAAGTCAGCTAGAAAAAGAGAGGATAGGAACAACTCTGAAGTTAACCCAAATAACATATACCAATAGATTACAGGGCTTGATAGAAGTTTCCCGTATAATAGCACTTCTTTTCCACTAGAGGTCGTAATATAAGCACCCTCTGTTACTGGCAAAACTGTAATTAATAAGGCTGGAATTAAGAGCCCTGTAATACCAGAAATAAAGCGCAAGATATGCTCATACTTCGGTACGGAATATGCAAAAACCATGAATGTGCTACGAATGGCAACGAGAACTAAAATTAATGTCACCGGTACAAACATCACTGTTGCGAGTGTAAAAGCTGCTTTCGGAAAGAAGCCAAGAAATGCGACAACGACAAAGACGAGAAATGTATTCGTTACTTCCCATGTTGGTGATAAATAACGATTGGCAAGCTTTCCGGCTAGTGTCGGGTGCTTTGCGTATACCATGCCCCAAAATCCGGCTCCAAAATCAATGGAACCTAAAATGCTGTATACGAAGATGATGGCCCATAAGATGATAATCGCAATACTTGCCTCATGCACGAGGATCTCCTCCTTGCTGCCCTAGATCATTTTTTAATGGATGTCTTCTAAAGAACGTTCGTAGTACGAAAATCGTTAAAGCGCCAAGACCGATATACAAAATGATGAATAAAATAAATAAAGGCCCGACGAAATCAGCGCGCGTAGCAGCATCCATTGTGCGCTGCATCCCATAAATCGTCCAAGGTTGACGACCGCTACAACTGAAAACCCATCCAAATTCAATGCCGAGCATCATAATCGGTCCGCACGCAGCAGTAGCCCATAGAAGCCATTTTGGTAATTCTGCTCCTTTTTTTCGATAGATAAAGTACCAATATACAAGAGCGATTGCTGCTACAGCAAAAGTGAATGCAGCTGTACCAACCATTAAATTAAAGAACGTATGGGTATAAAATGGCGGCCACGTTTCTTGTGGAAATTCATTTAACCCCTTTACAACGGTATTAGGATTAAATCCAACTAACATACTTAGCATATTTGGGATTTCGAGGGCGTAGTTCAGTTCAAGAGTTTCAGGATTGACAACTCCGCCAATGGACAAAGGAGCATGTGATGTCGTTTCAAATAAAGCTTCTGCAGATGCTAATTTTTCCGGAGAATGTTCATGCAAAGCAATTGCCGATTCATGTCCAGAAAGCCACATCGTAGCACCTGTAATAAATGTAACGACAAGGCCTAAAAATAATCCTTTTTTATGATAAGCGATTTCTCTTGCACCCAGATTTCGTTTTAATAATTTAAACCCAGCGATAGAAGCAATGACTGCCGCTCCTGTTGCATAAGCCGTAATGACAACGTGAAGGGAGCTTGTGAAAAAGCTTGGATTAAAGAATGCTTTCCACGGGTCAACGTTAAAAACAGAGCCATCAGGATTCATAGAAAAGCCTGCCGGTGTATTCATCCATGTGTTTGCTGAGGTAATTAATACGGCAGATGCAGTGGCACCAAGCATGACAAAAAAGAGTGAGATTAATCTCATAAATGGTGGTAATTTATCTGCTGCATATACATAAATGGACATAAATAAAGCTTCTAAGAAGAAGGCGAAAATCTCAATCTGAAATGGAACAGAAATCACTTGACCGACAATTTTGGCGAATCCGGGCCAAAGAAGTGAAATTTGTACACCGACGATTGTTCCAGTAGGAATTGCGACACCAAGAAGGATGGCGAAAGCCTTTGTCCACCTTTTTGCCATAACGGCGTAATCAGAATCCTTTCTCCAATGATATAATACTTCGCTTATAAAAATCATTAAAGATAGTCCGATTCCAAGTGTTGCAAAAATGATGTGGAATGCTAGTGATGACCCAAAGAAAGCCCGTGACAATGTAACAGTATCCATAATTCTACTCCTCTTCATTTTTGCCATTATTTTCTGATTGGATTGGAAAATTTATTCAAAAAAATGCCAAAAATATATATGTATTTTAAAAAGTGGATATGATATTATATTTTTGAAATCTTCAGAAAAGAAAGATAAGAATATTTTATTTGTGTTTTGGAACAAAATCTTTTATAATGCTTATGCGAACGTTAGTTCTACCTAAGGGGTTTTAGTTGTAGAAGGACAAGCTAGAGTTTAACAGAATGTGGAAGTTCACGTAAAACGGAGGGGATGTTTGTATGTATCCTGAAGTCATTAGAAAAATGGCGTTTTCGAAAGAGCATAAAGATTTGTTATTAAAGCTATATAATAAAGAAATTACACGGCGTGAATATGATCACCTTGTGCAATTATTGTATCGCCCTACAAAAGAGGCTAATTAACGTGTGTAAAGGATAGAAAAGTAAGAGACAATCTAAAGGATTGTCTTTTTAATGTTTTCGTATGCTCTACTAAGATTACGGTTAGTCTTATTATAGAGGTGAGAAAAAGTGCGGAAACGTTTGTATATATGGATTGCGTTAACTTTATTTATGGTTTTAGGTGGAATTGTTTTTTGGACTGCACTACAAGGAAATCGAACAGAATATTTTATTATGAGACATATGATGAACGAGAATGGGACGCTCGCAACATATCGCATAGCTGATTCAAAGGTAGGAACGAACGAGGCTACCGGCCGTGAAGCATTATCAGAATCATCAGGGCTATGGTTACAATATACGCTTGATATGGACGATCAATCATTGTTTGATGAACAAGTAAAGGTGATCCAAAATTATTTTATACATCCAGTCCATATTGTTTTATGGAAGATTTCTGAAACAGGAGAAAGACAGGCTGGTACGAATGCTCTCATTGATGATCTCCGCATCATCGAACAGCTATATCGTGCTTATGACATGTATAAAGAAGAGCGGTATAAGCATCTTGCGGATCAAGTGAGTGATGCTGTACTACGTTATAATAAGAAAAAGAAAATCTATGTTGACTATTATGACGCAGATAAGGGTATGCAAAATAACATATTAACGACATCTTACATAAATCCAAGTGCATTCTCTTATATGAAAAAGTACGGAAAAATTTCAGAAACGCAGTATCAGGAAGCTATTCAATTTTTAACGGATTATCCAAGACGTGGCTGGGCATTCCCGAAAGAATACAAAGAGGATGGTACATTTACATATGAAAACCGGGTGAATCTCATTGATCAATCGTATGTTGCTTACCATCGTAGTTTAGGCGGAATTTCCTCCGAAGCATATTTAGAGTTTATTAAAAAGGTATTCCGCAAAGATGGGAAGTTATACGGTCGCTATGATTTAGAAACAGGAAAACCAGTAGTAGATTTTGAATCACCAGCAGCATATGGGCTAACGATTTTATATGTATTACAAGTAGGAGATAAAAAATTTGCCCAAGAATTGTATGAGCGCATGAGTGAATTTCGGAATGACAATGTATTCAGCAGGTTTTATGGTGGATATGTGACTGGAAAAGAGAACAACACGCATATTTTTGATAATGTGTTGCCGCTATTAGCTGAGACGGAATTGAAAATGGATAAGAAGTAAAATGAAACTTTAATCAGTGGGGAGCTTTATTCCCCACTGATTATGACCCTTCACCAATCGGGATATTACTGCCGGTTACTGCGGGATAAAAATGCCACTGAAAAGTGGCATTTTTATTTTGGAGATTTTTTAAGTACGTGGTGATGAAATGCTCGAGAAATAGTGAATAACGAATTGACGGAACTTCTGAGCTGTTGATGATAAGTAACGCCTTTTTGACCAACTTAATCCAATAGTTCGTTGGCACCTTGGTTCAATAATGCGGAGCTTGTTTGATGAAAGATTAGAATTTCGTAACAAAGTTAGGTTAGGGACAAATGCAAATTTTAATTTTATTATGTTATTTAGTTGTTGCTGGTGGAATTGCTTGGATTACAAGTCACATACAGCTTAAAGAAACTTCTGCAAAGCAGCTTCTTTTACTTTTTACTTCTTAATAATGGCAGTAAAGGCAGGAGCGTTGGCCATTTTAATACAGGCGTGGGAGAAGGTCCTGTAATCCATGTATGGAATGGAATCGTGCTACATATAACCATTGTGATGATAGAGAATGTTGCCGTTAGAAGAAATAGTAATAGACTATATAGAATTGTATTTGCCTGTATTGTAAATAGAGATAGTAATTTCGTAATTAGCTGTAAAAAGAAAAAGTGTGCTAAATAGGCTCCGTACGTGTAGTTTCCGATAAAGCGTAATGTTTTATATAAAGCACCTCGCCGCTGTACAATCATGATAGATAGTACGTATAGTATTAAAATTTCACATACAATGTACAGAAACATGGATGGCTTTAAATAGGTAGATACAGTAAGGTGAATGGAATCTACACCATAAAAGCTAAATAGTTCATAGTTGATGAATAAGAATAGAATAAAAAACAAGATTGTTATAAGTGGTATGTGTTTCATTACAAATAAGCGCCAAGCTTGAAGTGCTACAGCAGCGATTCCTCCCATGACAAAGTAAAATGAATAGAAGAAGAAGGAACGATCTGTATAATGCAAAACAGTCGATTGAGTTAGCACTTCACCGTTAAAAATATAGTGAGAAGAATACCACATTAAGAGAAAATAAATGCTAGCAAAAGCGGCCATGTATCGGTATATATCTTGCTGATTTTGTGTTCTTTTTTTAAACCAATAAAATAAGGTGCATAATAAGGGAAACAGCAAATGAATTTGGAACATCATAATGACATACCAAAGATGAGGCGCAGCTGTTCCGAGTAATAGGCTTTTTATCCCGCTTTGCACTGTAACGACTTGGTTTGTTGTCAATAAGTACACGACGGACCAGAAGAAGTAAGGAGCAAGCAAGTGTGCTGTTTTTTCATAGATGTATTCTGTATAGACCATTTGTTTTGTGTATTGCTGAATTAAATGGAACCCGACGATAAAGATGAATGCAGGTGCTGAAAATTTTGCGAGATTAAATAGCATTCCCATAATGAGAGATTGTTCTAGTAGAATATGTCCTTGATTCATTGTATATAGTAAGGAACTTTGCAAAACAACAGCAAGGAACGCAATGCTTTGCAAAACTTTAAACTCTGGGGCGCTGTGTGTCATAGTTTCCATCTCCTTTTCCATACATGATTATAGTACGAAGGAGAGGAAAGGGCTATGGAAACTTTGTGAAAGTTATAACAAAGTTGTGGGTATAATCTGATTAATTTGTAGTTATAAAACAAACTTGTAACATCAAAGAAGAAGCTAGAGTGAATATCTAGCTTCTTCTCAATTTAAGATAATTCATACATCAATGGAATAGGATCCATGATGCATGAATATATTAACCAATTGTATTAGAGATTCTATCAGGTGGCGGCGGATTAAAAGCCGTTAAGTTGTTAGAAACTCTGTCAGGTGGTGGTGGATTAAAAGCCGTTAAGTTGTTAGAAACTCTGTCAGGTGGTGGTGGATTAAAAGCCGTTAAGTTGTTAGAAACTCTGTCAGGTGGTGGCGGATTAAAAGCTGTTAAGTTGTTAGAAACTCTATCAGGTGGTGGTGGATTAAAAGCTGTTAGATTAGTAGAAGCATTGCTAAAGCTGAAGGCAGGAAGTGCTAGCAGTGCTACGGCAGGCAATATCAAAAACTTTTTTTTCATAAAAGAACCCCCTCATTAAGTATTCTTGCTAATTATCTTACTTTTTTTACTTTTTTCAATATTTTTACCAGTCGTTCCGTTTGATAAATAGTTAACTGAATATTCCGTTGATCAAACAAAAACCCTTTCTTTATTTTAAAAGAAAAGGTTTTTGTTTCTAGCGATTTTTTATTTTAAAAGAATGATAAGAACCTATTACATTACTTTATTCTTAATCCAGTTTTTACCTTCAACAAGACGAGCTGTCATTACGGCACAAGCGTTATCTCCTGTTACGTTTAACATCGTTGCTGGTGGGTCAATGATTGTACTAATAGCTGCGATAATTGGCAAAGCTTCTGGTGGGAAGCCATATAGAGAAACAATTAACATTTCACCAATCATACCGCCACCAGGAATTGCACCCATTACTGTTCCAACTAATAGGGAAACAACAAGTGCGATTGCCAATGTTTTTGGACTTGAGAATTCCATATTGAAAATCCCGAATAAGAAAGCAATTTTAATTACGCCACCTAAAACAGATCCGTCTTTATGAAGTGTAGAACCAAGAAGGACAACTGTTTCACGAACGTCAGAAGAGATGCCCATTTTTTTCGTTGCTTCTAAGTTTGCTGGAATACTCGCGGCACTACTACAAGTTGCAAGTGATGTAACTGTAGGAGAGACCATGTTTTTCCAAAAGATTTGTACACCTTGTTTGCGTCCTGCAAGGTATGCGTAGAAGGTAAAGAAGACAAAGAAGTATACAAGAGAAGCTGGATAGTATACCATTGCTGCTCGGAAATATGTTCCAAGAAGCTGTGGCCCAAATTCCCCAACTAAGGCTGCAAAGTAAGCAGCTAGTCCAATTGGAGCATAGTACATAATGAAAGAAACAACTTTCATTGAAATTTCTGCACCAGATTGTAAGAAGGTAGCGAATGGTTTTCCTTTTTCGCCAACTGCTGAAGTTGCGATTCCCATTAAAATAGAGAAGAAAATAAGAGCTAGCATATTTTCACGAGAAAGTAACTTTGAGAAATCTGACACTGTAAGGATGCCAACAATTTGATCAGCAACGCTAATGCTTTTTTCAGCCTTATCAGGTTGTGTTAACTCTAGTACAACACCTTGTGCGGGCGGGAATACTTTCACAACAATAATCATAAAAATTGCAGCGATAATACTTGTAAATAAGAAAGTTCCTGCCATGCTAGACATGATTTTTCCGAAACGTTTTAATCCATCCATATTGGCAATAGAGGAAGCAATGCTAAAGAACACAAGAGGTACAACAATCGTAAACATTAAGTTTAAGAAAATGTCACCAAGCGGTTTTAAAGCAACTGCATCGGTACCCATGAAATAACCAATGAAACCACCAATTAGGATGGAAGATAATAAAATAATTGGAAAGCGATAAGCCTTCATCATATATCTCCTCCTATTTAATGTAAAAAATCATACTGAATCATTATAGCGATTTATGAGGCAGTTTACTAGGAAAATACAGATAGATGGAATAGAGTGAAAACGGGGAAATTTTTGTTTTTATGCTCGTCATATGGAAACCAATATAGACATATACATTGGTAACCTAGTAGTGGATATGAAGAGAAATGTGGATAGGATTCCAGCTGATTAAAAGTAAGGAGGGAGTTTAATGAACATTTTACTTTGCTGTGCAGCAGGAATGTCTACTAGTTTGCTTGTAACGAAAATGGAGAAAGCGGCACAGGCAAAAGGGTTAGAAGTAAAAATTTGGGCTGTATCGGGTTCGGAAATACGGAATCATATTGATGAAGCGGATGTGCTCTTGCTTGGACCTCAAGTGCGTTATTTATTACCGAAGATGAAGGAAATGTGTGAAGAAAAAGGGATACCTGTTGATATTATTCACTCTGTACATTATGGGCTTTGTAACGGAGAAGCCGTATTAGAGGCAGCATTGTCAATGAGAGCATAAGGAGAGTGGAGTAGATGGTCCGGTTTTTAGAGAAATATGTTATGCCAGTAGCAGGGAGAATTGCGCAGCAGCGGCATTTACAAGCAATTCGTGATGGGATTATTTTAACGATGCCTTTCTTAATTATCGGTTCATTTTTTCTTATTATCAGCGCTTTACCAATACCTGGATATAACGGTTTTATGGAAAGTTTATTTGGAGGGAATTGGCAGAAGGCGTTAGGGTATCCAGTTAGCGCAACATTTAATATAATGTCTTTAATAGCTACTTTTGGAATCGCTTACAGACTGGGAGAACAATATAAAGTAGATGCATTAGCAGCAGGAGCATTGTCACTTGTATCCTTTTTACTAGCAACTCCATTTCAAGTGACACATATTATACCTAGTACGAAGGAAAGTGTAGTAGTAGATGGGGTTATACCTGCTGCATTGATGGGGAGTCAAGGGCTATTCGTGGCGATGATTATAGCACTTATATCTACCGAAATTTACAGGTTTATTATCCAGAAGAAGATGATTATTAAAATGCCGGAAACGGTTCCACCAGCTGTAACACGTTCATTTACTGCACTCATTCCAGGTTTTATCGTTGTGACGGTTGTTTGGATTCTGCGCTTAATTTTGGAGCAAACCACTTTTGGTAGTATTCATAATATTGTAGGGCAGCTTCTGCAAGCTCCGCTTAGTGTACTTGGAGCAAGTCTTTTTGGCGCGGTGGCAGCGGTTATTGTTGTTCATGTGCTTTGGGCATGTGGGATTCACGGGGCCGCAATTGTAGGCGGTGTTATGAGCCCGGTTTGGTTATCATTAATGGATCAAAATCGTATTGCTTTTCAGGCGGGGCAAGATGTCCCAAACACGATAACAGCACAATTCTTTGATTTGTGGATCTACACAGGTGGATCTGGTGCAACGCTTGCACTTGTTGTAGCGATGTTATTATTTGCACGGAGTCAGCAATTAAAAAGTTTGGGTCGG
This sequence comes from Bacillus sp. FSL K6-6038, assembly GCF_038050455.1. NCBI lineage: Bacteria > Bacillati > Bacillota > Bacilli > Caryophanales > Bacillaceae > Bacillus > Bacillus sp. FSL K6-6038. The sequence continues at coordinate 4,975,576 of NZ_JBBOUH010000001.1, read as the reverse complement.
CTATCAATCGCACCAGGCATTTTTAATATTAATGAAATGGTCACGTTTGGAATGCCAATTGTACTGAATCCACTTTTGCTCATTCCATTTATACTTGTTCCTGTCGTTATGACATTTGTTTCTTATTTTGCAATGGAATGGGGGCTTGTTGCTCGGCCAAGCGGTGCGGCAGTACCGTGGACTACACCAATTCTTTTTAGTGGATATTTAGGGTCGGGTGGGAAAATTTCAGGAGTTGTCTTGCAAATTGTTAACTTTATACTTGCATTTTTGATTTATTTACCGTTCTTGAAAATGTGGGATAAACAAAAAGTAGCCGAAGAAAAAGGGGAGTAGGCAATTAAGATGGATATATTAGAGACGCAAGCCTTTCATTTAATTTTACATGGGGGAAATGCGAGAAGTTGTGCGATGGAAGCCATTGATTATGCAAAGCGGGGAGAATTTCAAGAAGCGGAGGCGAAATTGCAGGAGGCCTTACAAGAACTACAAGAGGCACATCGTTTACAAACGGATTTAATACAGAGGGAAGCTGGGGGGGAAAAGACAGAGATTACACTGCTCATGGTTCATGCGCAAGATCATTTAATGAATGCGATTATGGTGAAGGAATTAGCGAGTGAATTTGTAGAGTTATATAAGAAAATGTTAGCGAAAGAATGAGGCCTTGCGTATGCAAGGTTTTTTTATGTTTGAAAAAGAGTCAGTTATGACGTAAAGAATACCACTCATGTACCAATCTATTTCTTTTTTTGAAATATATGTAACAATAAGGGCGTAAGGGAGGTGGAAGGCAGTGAAAATTCACCTTGAATTAAATCCATCACAAGATGAGATAGAGATTATTGTTAAAGCAAAAGAAGTGACAGATGAAGTTCAGCAACTTTTAAAAAGGATAGAAGGGGGGAATGTGAAGCAAATTGTTGGAGTATTGAAGCAACAATATTATTTGTTAGAGCCAAAAGATATTTATTGGTTTTATACAGAGGATCGAAAGGTAATGGCTCAAACGATGAAAGGAAGTCTTGAAGTGAAATCTCGTTTGTATGAGTTAGAAACAAAATTACAGGGTGATCGCTTTGTACGATTTTCAAAGTCTACACTCGCTAACTTGCAACATGTAATAAACTTTGAAATGTCATTTAGCGGCAGTATGTGTGCACACTTTTCAAATGGAATGAAAGAATACGTTTCAAGAAAATATGTACCGCTTATTAAAGAAGCTTTGAATATGGGAGGAGGTTAGGAATATGGTTACTTTGTTTGATAGGATAGGTGCCAAGGTTATCGCAGGAATGGCGATGGCGATGCTTTATAGCTTATTGTTTTTAGGAATTGGTTATGTAAATGGAATGGATGTATTAGAGACAAAAATACTGCTTACTCACCTTGTAGCATCAAATATTGTAGGGCTGATTTTCTCGTTTGCTTCCTTTGTATTTGAGAAAGAAGAATGGGGCATTTTAAAGCAAACAATCATTCACTTCATCATTTTATTAGGCACATTTTTACCGACTGCAATTTGGGTTGGTTGGGTTCCAAATCATCTCGTTCCGCTTCTCATTTGCACAGGTAGCTTCATCGTTATTTACTTCATTATATGGTTTGCGATGACAATGTATTGGAAAAAGAAAATTGAGGGATTGAATAATAGCTTGAAATAAAGGAATCGAAATGAAGTAGGCCATTTAGTGAAAATCATATTGTTTTGGTGGAGTTCAATGATAAATCGAGAGTCGGTTTAATCACATTTAGTCTTGTATGAATCATAACAGTACCATCAGTGAATCCACTGATGGTACTGTTATGACTGAAAGTCCTCGTTTTTCATAGTTGACATATATGAGTTCTTTCCTCTTAATTTATCCTTTTGTATATTGAAAAATATAATTCCCATAAATTTTTTCTTATTACAAAGAAAATGAATGTTTTTTATAAAAATATTTTATTTTATGTTTTAAGCACAACTAGACAACTAAACACTAATCTATTTTCATACAGATATGTGTTACAAGCGTGTTGTTTTATAACACACTATCAATATTTTGGGTAACACACTTTTTGAAAGCGATAACACACAATGAAAACACAGAGAAAAACGTTAATTTTAGGCGGTTTAAAAAATTGGCACGGAAGTTGCATTAATAAAAGGCGTAAAGAAAAACAAATAAACAAAAATAGTTTACATGCATAGGGGGACTAATTAATGAATATTTTACTTTGTTGTTCAGCAGGAATGTCTACAAGTTTACTAGTTACAAAAATGGAAGCAGCTGCAAAGGCTCGCGGGTTAGAAGGAAAGATTTGGGCTGTATCTGGGGATGCAGTAAAAAACAATATTGATGAAGCAGACGTATTATTACTAGGACCACAAGTTCGTTATATGCTGTCTTCGATGAAAGCGCTTGCTGATGAGAGGAACGTTGGTATCGATGTTATTAATCCAATGCACTACGGCATGATGAATGGAGAAGCAGTTTTAGATCACGCTTTAACACTTAAAAAATAATTAGGGAGGGAAAGAAAATGCAAAAGTTTATCGCATTTATGGAAAAATATATTGTTCCAGTCGCTGGTAAAATCGGGTCACAACGTCATTTAGCTGCGATCCGTGATGGGTTTATCGCGGTTATGCCACTTATCTTAGTTGGTGCATTTGCATCACTTATTAATGGTTTTCCATCCGAGGCTTTCCAAAACTTTATGAAAGGTACATTCGGAGAAGTTTGGAAAGACGTCGGCGGTGGAATGTGGACAGGGTCTTTCGCAATTTTAGCACTAATTATAGCGTTTACAACAAGTTATAACTTAGCAAAATCTTACGGTGTTGATGGATTGTCAGCGGGTATTATTTCATTTGGTGCGTTAATTATTCTTACACCAACAACACCGAAAGAGGGCGGATTGAACTTAGCTTGGACAGGGTCACAAGGCTTATTCGTAGCAATCATTGTAGCGCTTCTTGTTACTGAAGCATTCCGCTTCTTTGTACAAAGAGAAATTACTTTCAAAATGCCAGACGGAGTACCACCAGCAGTTTTAAGATCATTTGCAGCATTAGTTCCAGCGTTTGTTATTTTAACAGTAGTTGCGGGTATTCAATTAGCAGTGAAATTAGCAGGTACAAGTGTTCATGAATTTATCTTTAATACAATTCAATTACCATTACAAGGTTTAGCAGGTACATTACCAAGTGCGATTGTAATTGTAATTCTTGTTCACGTTCTTTGGTTCTTTGGTTTACATGGTCCAAACATTGTTGGTGGGATTATCGAGCCATTATACTTACCGGCATTAGAAAAAAACATCAAGATGTTCCAAGATGGCGTGTCTTCATTTGATGTGCCAAACATTATTACAAAACCATTCTTTGATACTTTCGTATATCTTGGTGGTTCTGGTGCAACATTAGCATTCTTAGTGGTTGTATTAATTGTAGCAAGAAGTGCGCAATTGCGCGGGGTATCCCGATTATCAATTGGACCTGGTGCGTTTAACATTAACGAACCAGTAATCTTTGGTACACCAATTATTTTAAACCCAATTTTATTCGTTCCGTTTATTGTGACACCAGTTGTATTAGTAATTACTTCTTACATGGCTATATCTCTTGGATTTGTTCCAAAAACAGTTGCGATGATTCCATGGGCAACACCACCAATCATTAGTGGTTACCTTGTAACAGGCGGACACATTTCCGGTGCAATTCTACAGTTATTCAACTTTGTAATTGCGATGGTTATTTATTATCCATTCGTTGTATTATGTGACCGTTCTATTGTTAAAACTGAAAAAGCAGCGGCACAAGGAAATAATCAATCTGTACCTATGTAATACATGATTGTTCTCACGGGTGAAACGAGCTCGTGAGAACAATAACTTTATATCTTGTTCAGAAAGATGGCACACATCTAGAAGAACACCAAAACCAATTTAAGAAAATAATATTTTCATAGACACGTTTAAACTGAAGGGGTATTTTAATCGGTTGAACTATATAGAGAGGGCGGTATTTATGATGACTACAGCAGAACAAATCCCATTCCAATTAATTTTACACAGCGGTAACGCAAGAAGCTATGCGATGGAAGCACTGCAATATGCAAAACAGGGGAAATTAGGGGAAGCAGATGAAGCGATGGCAAAAGCGAAAGAAGCGATTAATGAAGCACATCATTTCCAAACAGAACTCATACAATCAGAAGCAAGAGGAGAAAAAACAGAGATTAGTGTTCTTTTAATTCATGCACAAGATCATTTAATGAATTCAATGACTGTGAAAGAATTAGCAGCGGAATTTATCGACCTTTATAAAAAGCTTGATGCGAAAGGGGAGTAAGATATGAGCGGAATTAAAATTGTTACAATCGGTGGTGGCTCTAGTTATACACCGGAGTTAATTGAAGGGTTTATTAAGCGTTATGATGAGCTTCCTGTTCGTGAGATTTGGTTAGTAGATATTGAGGCGGGAAAAGAGAAGTTAGAAATCGTTGGTAACTTAGCAAAACGTATGGTGAAAAAAGCTGGTTTACCAATTGATATTCATTTAACACTGGATCGCCGTGCAGCATTAAAAGATGCTGACTTTGTAACAACACAGCTTCGCGTTGGTTTATTAGAAGCGCGCGCGAAAGATGAAGCCATTCCATTAAAATATGACGTAATCGGTCAGGAAACGAATGGTCCGGGTGGTTTATTCAAAGCATTGAGAACGATTCCTGTTATTTTGGATATTTGTAAGGATATGGAGGAACTTTGTCCAAATGCTTGGCTCATTAACTTTGCAAATCCAGCTGGTATGGTAACAGAGGCTGTACTGCGTTATACAAGTATTCAAAAGGTAGTTGGCTTATGTAATGTTCCAATTGGTATTCGTATGGGACTTGCAAGATTACTTGAAGTAGATGCAAGCCGTGTGCATGTTGACTTTGCTGGTTTAAATCACATGGTTTATGGATTAAATGTGTATTTAGATGGAGTAAGTGTGATGGATCGCGTGTTAGAACTTGTAACAGATCCGGAAAAGCAAATTACGATGGAAAACATCGCTGCACTTGATTGGGAGCCAGATTTCATTCGCGGACTTCGTGCAATTCCATGTCCATACCATCGCTACTACTATAAAACACGTGAAATGTTAGAAGAGGAAAAACAAGCTTCTATTGAAAAAGGGACACGTGCAGAAGTGGTGAAAAAATTAGAAGATGACTTATTCGAGTTATATAAAGACCCGAATTTAGATAGTAAGCCACCGCAATTAGAAAAGCGCGGCGGGGCTTACTACAGTGATGCAGCATGTAGTTTAATTACGTCTATTTATAATAATAAAGGTGATATCCAACCTGTTAATACAAGAAACAATGGTGCAATTGCAAGCTTGCCACATGATTCTGCTGTTGAAGTAAACTGTATCATTACGAAGGATGGTCCAAAGCCGATTGCAGTAGGTGATTTACCGGTTCCTGTTCGCGGTTTAGTTCAGCAAATTAAATCATTTGAGCGCACGTCAATTGAAGCTGCTGTTACAGGGGATTATCATAAAGCGCTGCTTGCTATGACAATTAATCCACTTGTACCATCAGATAAAGTAGCAAAACAAATTTTAGATGAAATGTTGGAAGCACATAAAGAATATCTTCCGCAGTTCTTCAAAAAAGTAGAAAAGTAAAAAGCGGCGCTGACTCAGCCCGCTTTTTTCATTTTGCAGGAGGGAAAAAATCTATGATTCGATTAATTGTAAATGCAGATGATTTTGGTCTTACAGAAGGTACAAATTACGGCATTATTGAAGGACATGTAAACGGGATTGTGAATTCTACGACGATGATGATGAACATGCCAGGGACGGAGCATGCAGTACGCTTAGCAAAAGAATATAAGACATTAGGAGTAGGGGTGCATCTCGTCTTAACTGCGGGAAAATCTCTTCTTACAGATGTTCTGTCTCTTGTAGGTGAAGATGGATTGTTTCATAAGCAAAGTGTAGTAAGAGAAGGAAACATAAACCCTGAAGAAGTTGAAAGAGAGTGGACGGCTCAAATTGAAAAGTTTCTATCTTACGGATTAAAGCCAACACATTTAGATAGTCATCATCATGCACATGGTTTACCGATTTTGCACGATGTTCTTGAACGATTAGCAGATAAATATAATGTGCCAATCCGCCGCTGCGCAGAAGAGAGGGCGGTGCGTCCATTTTCTGATGTGTTTTATAGTGACTTCTATAGCGATGGCGTGCAGGAAGATTACTTTGTCAAATTAGCAGAGCGTGTACAGGATGGAAAAACAGTAGAGGTAATGGCACACCCTGCTTACATTGATCCAGAGCTTGTAAAGCGTTCTTCCTATGTAATGGACCGTGTGAAGGAACTACAGATTTTAACGGAAAGTGTTTTACCAAAAGGAATAGAGCTTGTGAAATTTTAATATAAAAAACTTTCCTTTTAGGAGGGAGAGAGGATCCGGCCATGCATAGAAGCGGTCAGATCCTTTTTTAGCCCCATGCCAAGTGAAAACAAAGAGAGAAAATGAGTACAGGTCACTTTTTGTTTTCCATGGCCGCGATTTAGACGTTTGAAAATCTATAGTAGAAAAGACGGTTTAGTAAGACCGTCTTTTTGTATGGCTAGATAATAGAAAGAATATAACCGCTTAAAGCACCAAGAACAACAACGATCCATGGAGGTGCTTTCCAAAATGCTAATAGACAAAATAAGAGAGAAGCGATAACAAAATCAGTTTTACTCATGATTGTGCTTGTCCAAATAGGGTTATAAAAAGCAGCTAGTAAAATACCGACGACGGCGGCATTAATGCCAAGGAGTGCCCCTTGTACATAAGACAAGCGTCTCACTTGATCCCAAAATGGTAATACACCAATGACAAGTAAGAATGCCGGGAGAAAGATAGCGATTGTCGCAATAGTAGCTCCTAGTGCCCCGCCTAGTACCGTTCCTATGTAAGATGCAAATGTAAAAAGAGGACCTGGAACCGCTTGTGTTAAGCCGTATCCTGCTAGAAACTGTTCTTTTGTCATCATGCTATTTAATACAAATTCATTTTCAAGAAGGGGAAGAACGACATGTCCTCCGCCAAACACGAGTGAGCCAGAGCGATAGAAACTATCAAACATGGCAATCCAGTGCGAAAATGGTCGTAATAGTGGTAACAAGAATAATAAACTAAAGAATAGTAAGAGACAAAGGGTAGCTGTTATACGTGAAACAGGAATATGTGTTTTGCTAGCAGATGGAATTTCATGCTTACGATATAAGAGCCAACCGAGAAGACCAGCAAGTAGAATAAGCGTGACTTGTGTCCAAGCGCTTGGAAATAATAACGCAATTGCAGCAGTAATAATTGCAATTGTTGCTCGGTTACGGTCCGGTGTTAATTTCTGTGCCATTCCCCATATCGCATGTGCGACAATCGCTACTGCTACAAGTTTTAATCCATGAATCCAGCCAGCTTCCACCACATGAAATTGCTGGAGTAGTGAAGCGAAAAAAACAAGAACGAGAACTGACGGGAGTGTAAAGCCAATCCAAGCGACTACAGCTCCAAGGAGCCCGCCTCGTGATAAACCGATGCCAATTCCAACTTGGCTGCTTGCAGGACCGGGTAGAAATTGACAGAGTGCCACTAAATCCCCATAGCCCCGCTCATCCATCCATTTTCGTTTTTGTACATATTCGTGATGAAAGTACCCAAGATGAGCCACGGGTCCTCCAAAAGAAGTAAGGCCTAACTTGAGTGATACGAGAAAGATTTCTATTATTGTTTTCAAGAAGAACCTCCTAAAGAAATTTTAAATCTACGTGCATTATATAGTAAGCAGTGTGCTGTCAGGAATGATTGTTATGTAATATTTTTGTAAATATTTCTTGAGTAGAATAACCATCATGAAAAAGCATTTCTGAAAGAGTCATAATTAATCGTGTCCCGGCAATAAATTAGTTAAAGAGATACCAGCTATTCAAATTGAAATTTATATAAGGAGAATGTTGCTAGTATGACAAAACATTTTGTTGCTAAGCTGAAAGGCGGTAATGAATTACCTCCTGTAAAATCGAAAGCCTATGGGGTCGCGGAGCTTATTTTTAATAGCGACTTTACGAAACTACATTATAGGGTGATATTGAAAAATATTGAGAAGGTAACATCTTGTCAAATTCATTTAGGGAAAGGGAATCAGACCGGGCCAGTAGTTGTGTTTTTATATGGACCTGTGAAGCATGGAATTAGCGTAAATGAAGGAACGATAACGGGTGTGGTGTCCACTGAAGATTTAGAGGGACCTTTGCAAGGGAAGACGTTTGAAAATCTTGTGCAGGCAATTGATGAAGCGAATGCATATGTAAATGTTCATACAAAAGCACATGCAAGCGGAGAAATTCGTGGGAAGGTAAAAGAATATATCAGGTCCATGAGCCGGTAAATAAACATGCCCATGAATTTTGAAGTTCATGGGCATGTTTACGTTACTCTTTTTTTTCTGGTTGATTCTTTATGAAGAAGTCCATTACATAAAAAACTTCATCATCTGGAATTTGTATTTCAAATGTATTTTCAATTGGTTGCAATGCTTTTTTTACTTTCATATACATCCAATATTCATCTTGTCTACGTGCTTCTTTGTCAGGATAAGGAAGGAGCTTTTCTCCCTTTTGTAGCCGGTCAATCATACAGCTCATATGCAAAATAACTCCCATTAAACTATCGGGGTTTAACTGTAAGGAGATGAACTCTTGAATTGTATTGAGCGCGTACCGTATTGTTTTAATCATCAGTGCCCCATCATCGCGCTGCATTTGTTGCCCGAGAATATCAGCCATTTTTGCATATGTTTCTTCATAGGTAATTAATTCTTGAATCGGTTGAATGGCTTTGTAGTTTACAATATCTTGGAAATGATAAGTTAAACATGGTACTTGTACATCAAAGTTTGTCACAATACAAATCATATTGCGTTCTTTCTTTATATTTTCGATCATTTTTGTTAAATCTTTTTCATGAACGATACTAATCGGAATAATTTCTATTAAATCTTTATCGAATCGTAAATAGTTTTCAAGCATTTTTTGAATGGCCAGTGCGCTTCCTTCTCCTGTTAAACAAGCTGTTAAAATGACTGATTTCATTGGAGCGAGTGGCTTTTTCTTTTCTTCTTGTACATTAAGGTAAAACGGTGTTAAGTTTTTCACGGTTTCGTATAATGCATCTAATGAGTACCCGAGCTGAGCTTTTCTTGCTGCTTCTAATGCGTGCGGCGTACTTGTCATCGAAAGAACGCGTACAGGGATATGAAATTCTGTCTCTAGTATATCCCCGATATAGGCGAGTGAACCCATATCGACAAGTAAGAGAAGACCATTTATATGTCTCAGTGTTTTCATGTACACTTTTACTCGTTCTAAGAAATCTTTCGGTGATTCATGAAGCGGCATATCAATTCCTGTTACTTCATCAATACCGAGGAGTTCATTCGCGACATTTGCCATTTCTGTTGCGATACCATTGCCGTGGGCTAAAATTAATACTTTTACTTCTGTTTGGGAAGCAGGAATGGGATCAACAACGAAAAACATCGTTAAGAATCCAGCTTCATCAATTGGCATCGTTACTTGTAATTCTTCTTCTAATAGTTGAATACATTGCATGGCAACTGAGAAAGCTTCTTTATATTTCGTACGAATTTGATTCAGCTGCGGATGATGAATTTGTTTCCCGCCCTGCAGTCGTTGTAAAGTTGTCTGTACATGTAAATTTAAAGCAAGAAAGACTTTTTCATCAAATGTCTTAGCTAAATGTTTTTCGGCTAGTTCAGCGATTTTTTCGCATACAGAAACAATATTGCGGTCGACAATTTTAAAGACATTTTCATGACTTGTCTTTTGTGACATTTGATTAAAATACTGAACGAAAAAGCTTTGGAGATCATTGTCTATTAGTAATTCTAATTCTTCTTCTTCAATACCGCGTGCTTGTAATTCTTCATATTTATGATCAATGTAATCATAAATGGAAGAACGTGAATCTTCTGTTTTATGTTTGCTCCATCCTTCGTCACTCGTAAATACAAATGTTTCGTTTGGCACTTGATACAGATGACGGCTTTTTCTTTCAATAAACAAGCCTTCCTTCATGTACCATGGCAAGTCAGCACTTGAAACGCGGACATGATCTCTTTTCTTTGTTACGAAATCAGAATAGGCTTTCGCACAGGCAATTTGTACATCGGTTTTTAATTGTCCGATATTGTTTGGACATTGATAAAAGACGAAAGCACGCATTGCGTTCGGACTGACATGAATTTTTTTTCGCAGACGAATTGCTTCATTTGTAAAAAAGAGCTGCAAGAGGGCGAAGCGTTCCTGATGCGTTCGCTCACGAAGTGGTGGAAGCGTTACGGTCATCGGAATCCGTCTTGTAAAGGTTTTGAGTAAAAAAGAGTTTGGTTCTTCTGTTGTTGCAGTAATAATTAATACGCGTGCTCGGCGCTCGTTCTCTGTTTCTCCAAGGCGACGATACACACCGCGGTCAATAAATGTGAATAACATTTCTTGACCTTCTGGCGGGAGGCGGTGCACCTCATCCAGGAAGAGAATTCCTTCGTGGGCTTTTTCGATTAACCCTTTTTGGTCACTTGCACCAGTGTAAGCCCCCTTTTTTATCCCGAAAAGTTGTCCAAGCAGGAGCTGTGGATTATTTGCGTAATCCGCACAGTTAAAAACGATAAACGGTGCATCTTTTGGGAGCTGATTTACTTCAATTGCATACTCGTGCATTAAAGAGGCAAACATAGATTTCCCGACACCCGTTTCTCCAAGTAGTAATGTATGCATACCATTTGGAGGATAGAGTACAGCAGCCTTTGCTTTTTCAATCGCAATTTTGAGGCTTGTGTTTTTTCTTGCAAAGGCATCGAGTGAAGTATTATTTTGTGAATGCGTTTCCACGTGGGAGTTGGCTCCTAAATAGAAACGGACAGGGCGTGTTCCCGTTTTGGATAAACGACCATCTTTCACAAGTTTATTTAAATCGCTGCTTACATTTGCACGGTCTAGCTGTAGAAGTGTAGCGAGTTCAGATGCTGTTACACCTTCTGAGTAATTCCCTTTTTGCATTGCATTATAAATGAGGTCCATTCGTTTCATTTTTCTTCACCTCGAAACTTCGTCACTATTTAAAATTTTACACAAAAATGGGAAGTGTGGGAAGAGAAAAAGAATAAACAGCTCTAGTATATACTAAAGCTGTTACAATCTTTCGTCCTTCCAGAAATTCACTTCTGAATGAGAGGAAGGATTATAGGGAAGAAGTGTGTATCCTTTCGCCTTAAGGTAGTCAATTACCTTTGGAAGAATTTTTACTGTAACGCTAGAATCATGCATTAAAATAACTTCAACTTGTTCGTCGCTTTGGTTCATAACACGCTCTAATATAGCAGAAGGATTATGATAACTTTTCCAGTCATATGTATCGATTGTCCAATCCCACATTTTGTACTGAGCGGAAACAAGTGCATCACGATAATTCTTTTTTAAATAAGGCATACTACCATATGGGACGCGAACAAGGTGTGTATCTAAATTTGCTATATGGCGGACAATAGAGCGGGCCTGCTCCATTTCGGTAATTAAAACGGATGGATCACCAGTATATAAACGCTTTACGTCATGAGACATGCTGTGAAGACCGATATAATGACCTTCTTGTATGAAACGTTTCATTGTTTGTGGATAATGTGAAGCCTTGCCACCAATTACAAAGAAGGTTGCCTTTCCCTGCTTTTGCTTTAAGATGTTTAAAATTTGTGATGTGTATTTGTTTGGCCCATCATCAAATGTTAAGTATGCAATTTTAGGCGGAAGGGCCGCGTTCTGAATCGTAGATTGATGTGTAAGTGGGGAGTTAGCGGCTGCTTCAGTATAAGATACCGAACATGTAGTAATACTTAAAAATATAATAATACATTGAAACATTTGCTTCATCAAAATACTCACCCTCAGTCTAACAGTCATGGAGAAGGAGTTAAGATTGTAGTCTCATTATCCTCTTTACATGTATATCTTTCTCCAATAGAAGAACTCTCAAACAAACTATATTTTGGAAATAAAAAATAGCACTCTTTCTTAAGAAGAAAGAGTGCTATTTGAATATTTTACACTAATAAAGGCTATACTACAGTTATTATTCGCGTTTTTTTACTTTTTTATAGAAGGAAATAATTGGTTTGTAACGTTCGTGCACAAGACCAATTACTTCTGCTACGATTTCAGTAAAGAAGATTAAAGCGAACAGAAGGATAATGGATAACCACAATGTTGCGCTAGTGAAAATAATTGCATTTACGCTAAAGAAAATACCAAATGCGTAAATGATAAGTACCGTCGTACGATGAGAAAAGCCCATTGCCAATAGACGATGATGTAAATGCGATTTATCTGGTGCAGAAATTGGTTTTTTATTCACAATTCGTCTGATAATTGCAAATGTGGTATCGAAGATAGGTACACCTAAAATAATAATAGGAACAAGGAAACTGAATAACGTTACACTTTTGTATAATCCCAGTAACGATATAACAGAAATACAATATCCTAAAAATAATGCACCTGTGTCTCCCATGAAAATTTTTGCTGGATGGAAGTTATAGAATAAAAATCCAAGTGTACTTGCAAGTGCAATGAGTGCTAGTGGCAGAATAATAACAGCACCAGTACCCATAGGGCTAGTAAAGGCCATATATGCTAATGTTGCAAGAACGATAGATGAAATCCCAGCGGATAATCCATCTAATCCATCAATTAAGTTAATGGCATTTGTAATACCTACAATCCAAAATACTGTAATTGGATATGCAAGGATACCAAGTTCAGTATCTCCTAAGATTGGAATATACAACACCTGTACTAATAATCCACTTTTTACAATAAGTACGGCAACTAACAGTTGTCCACCGAACTTTACCTTTGCTGATAATTCGTACATATCATCTAAAATACCGATGATGATAATGATAACAGCACCTATAGTAATCGACATCATTCTTTGTTCATATAATCCACTAACAAAGAACCCAACGGCTACACCAATGAAAATTGCCAGTCCACCTAGACGAGGCATAATTTTTTGGTGTACTTTACGTGCGTTTGGCTTATCAGTTGCTCCAATCTTAAATGCTAATTTGATAACGAAAGGAGTAACAACTAATACGGTAATGAAAGATGCCAAAACAGCATAAATCACTTGTGAGTCCATTAATACCCCACCTTTTATATTTTAACGTAATTTTTGAACAAGTTATCTGAAAATTATGATGATTGTTTGCAGGCTCATAACATATGGTATCACAAAAAGATTAGAATTCAATCTTTTTTTCTATTCACTGTAATTGGAAATAGATAAAATATATGACAAGTTTATAATAAATACGATGTCGCACAAGAAGGTTATAATATATCTTATCATTAACTTGTATGGCATAGTTTTTAAATTGTGGTACAGATTTATGACATTTACATATAAGTCTGTTCCTAGTAGGGATGGTAGGATGTGACCGATTCTCTTTACTATAAGTGTTGCACGTTAAAATACGTACGTTTCGCGTTAAAATATGGAAATATGAAATGAGCCAGTAATAAAGCGGTTTGTAAAGAAAAATGTCCAATTGGAGGGCGTTATTTTACAAAATCTTAAAAAAGGAAAGGGCAGGTGTCTCATATAATAGGGAGTGAGGGCTTGCATGCTATCTCATTTTTATATATTTAAAAGCAACAACTTCATGTCTTAGTATGGGAAAAAGAGTGCCTTAAAGACATCGACATATATTCAGTTTTAGTATGAAAGGGGGAAGCCCAGAATATCTAAACTATAATCTTAGGTATTCTGGGCGGAACATCTAATGAAAATTACGGTGATAGGTACTGGATATGTAGGATTAATTACTGGAGTAGGATTAGCCACATTAGGTCATTCGGTTACTTGTTTTGATATAAATCAAGGGAAAATAGCGAGAATGAAGCAAGGGGAAATGCCAATTTATGAACCTGGTCTGGGGCAATTAGTAGATGCAGCAGTCCAAGAAAAACGATTAGCATTTACATCAAGTCAAACAGAGGCATTTAAACATTCAGATTTCATATTTGTAGCAGTAGGAACACCATCTTTACCGGATGGAACGGCAGATTTAACATATATTCGTAATAGTTGTTATGAAATTGGTATGTGTGCCAATTCAGATATAATTGTGGTTACAAAAAGTACGGTTCCTGTAGGTACGAACGATCAAATGAAAGAATGGATTCAGGAGAAGCTACAAGGGCGGCATATGATACATATGGTATCGAATCCGGAATTTTTACGTGAAGGTTCTGGTATACATGACTTTTTTCATGGTGATCGCATCGTCATAGGAGCGGAGACAGAAGAAATCGCGCAGAAGGTAGAGAGGCTATACAGTAAGCTGTTAATTGAAACGTTTGTTACAGATATCCGCAGTGCGGAGATGATTAAATATGCTTCAAATGCTTTTTTGGCTACGAAAATTAGCTTCATAAATGAAATTTCTAATATATGTGAGAAAGTGGGCGCAGATGTGTTAGAAGTAGCAGGTGGCATGGGAATAGATCGGCGAATCGGTCCCCATTTTTTACAGGCAGGTATCGGTTATGGGGGTTCATGTTTCCCAAAAGATACAAATGCTCTCGTTCAAATTGCAGGTAATGTTGCGCATGATTTTAGATTGTTAAAAGCAGTAATTGAAGTGAATAACAAACAACAGATGTTGCTTGTTCGGAAAGCTAGAAGCGTAATGGATATGAGGGGAAAGCAGGTTGCGGTGTTAGGAGCAGCCTTTAAGCCGAATACAGATGATATTAGGGAAGCACCGTCTCTTCTTATTATAAAAGAGTTATTAGAGATGGGAGCAAATGTAATTGTATACGACCCGCAAGCTATTTTGCATGTGCAGCAGTTGTTTGGAGAAGAAATAAAATATACAACTGATTTAGATGAGGCAATCACAGAAGTGGACGCGGCGTTTATTGTAACCGATTGGGAATGCATACGAATGTATCCATTAGAAAGGTATGTGCAACTTATGGGTGAACCTATTTTATTTGATGGGAGAAATTGTTATACTGGGAAAGATGTTGAGAAACATAGAATGGATTACTATTCCGTTGGCAGAAAGAGCATTCGTAATAGGAAAGTTTCTACCGTCTGTTAAGAACGCTTTTTTTGTCCTTTTATCTTCTCAATATATAATGGTGAGTGTAACAGTACTATATAAATCCATGTTGATTAGCTGGCATATAAGTTGCGGTTATGAAAACAAAAGGCGATCTCCACTCGTTTTCTCCGTTTGTTTTCACATGGTATGGAGGCTAAAGGGTCTGACCGCTTCTATGCGTAGCTGGACGCTCTCTTCCACCTAAAAGAGAAGATTTTATGTTAGTTTTTCAATTTGTATTTATATAAATCCATGTTGATTAGCTGGTATATAAGTTGCGGCTATGAAAATAAAAGGAGATTTCCACTCGTTTTCTCCGTTTGTTTTCACATGGCATGGGAGCTAAAGGGTCTGACCGCTTCTATGCATAGCCGGACGCTCTTTCCCACTCAAAAGGGGAGGTTTTATGTTAGTTTTTCATATATCGTAACTAGTGAAAGAAAAGAGGCATTGAAATGACTGAACGTTTAAAAGTAATGACGATTTTTGGAACACGTCCAGAAGCGATTAAAATGGCACCTCTTGTGTTAGAGTTGCAAAAACATCCTGAGAAAATTGAATCAATTGTAGCAGTGACAGCACAGCATCGCCAAATGTTAGATCAAGTATTGAATATCTTTGGTATTACGCCGGATTTTGATTTGAATATCATGAAAGACCGTCAAACATTAATTGATATTACAACACGTGGTTTAGAGGGCTTAGATAAAGTAATGAAGGAAGCAAAGCCACATATCGTTCTTGTACATGGTGATACAACAACTACTTTTATTGCGAGCCTTGCTGCTTTCTATAATCAAATTCCGATTGGCCATGTTGAAGCTGGACTTCGTACATGGGATAAATATTCTCCATACCCGGAAGAAATGAACCGTCAATTAACAGGTGTAATGGCAGATCTTCATTTCTCGCCTACTGCAAAATCAGCAATGAACTTGCAACAAGAAAATAAAAATGAAGCACGTATTTTCGTAACAGGAAATACAGCGATTGATGCACTAAAAACAACAGTGAAAGAAGAATATAGTCATCCAGTACTAGAGAAGCTTGGAAATGACCGACTTGTACTTATGACAGCACATCGTCGTGAAAATTTAGGTGAACCAATGCGCAATATGTTCCGTGCAATTAAACGCCTTGTTGAAAAGTACGAAGATGTACAAGTTGTGTATCCAGTTCATATGAATCCTGTTGTTCGTGAAACAGCTAACGATATTTTAGGAGATCATAATCGTATTCACTTAATTGAACCACTAGATGTAATTGATTTCCATAACGTTGCAGCGCGTTCATACTTAATGTTAACAGATTCTGGTGGTGTGCAGGAGGAAGCACCTTCTCTTGGCGTACCGGTTCTTGTTCTACGTGATACGACAGAACGTCCGGAAGGTATTGAAGCAGGTACATTAAAATTAGCAGGTACAGACGAAGAAACAATCTTTACACTTGCAGACGAATTATTATCTAATAAAGAAGCACATGACAAAATGGCGCAAGCATCTAATCCTTATGGTGATGGCCTTGCTTCAGAGCGTATTGTAGAAGCAATTTTACAATATTTTAATAAAAAATAAGTAGAAAAAAGAGCCGCTCCTCATATCTGTTGATATAAGAAGTGGCTCCTTTCTTTTAAGTAGTAATCTCTACTGATGATTTCGCATTAACCATTCCGCGTTAGCGTTCGTAGACGGAGATTCCTGTTCTTTTTTCTTAGTAGATGAATTTGTTGAATTCGTATCAGAATTAGAACTTGTATTGGTTGTAGAATTCGTGTCTGTTTTATCTTGTCCTAAGTTTTTCAAAATTTCATTACGAACATTTTGAACGCTCATTTCATCTGGAATAAAGTAATAGATATCATTTAGTTTTTTATCTTCACCTTCTAATTTAATCGTTTTTATGTTAGAAGGATCGAATCCAGATAACTTATTATATAAGGCAAGTCCATCGGATACAGGTATATCAGTTTTTACATATTTTCCAACAACCTCCGCTAAATCTTTAATCTTAAAGACTGTAGAAGCGGAATTTAGTTTATGGACAACCGCGGCAAGTACTTGTCGTTGTCTTGCAGCTCGGCCATAATCTCCATTTGGATCTTGCTTTCGCATACGGACATAAGCGAGTGCTTCTTCGCCATTTAATTCTTGCTGTCCTTGTTTAAATTGAATCAGCTTGTAGTAATCTATATCAGATCGTTCCTCGAAATTAAATGGAACATCGACTGTAATGCCACCAACGGCATCGACAATTCCTTTAAAGCCTTTGAAATCAATTTTTACGTAGTGGTCAACAGGCACACGTAAAAAATTCTCGACTGTGTCTAATGCCATTTTTTCTCCGCCGTAAGCATGCGCCGCGTTAATTTTATCTTTTTTATTTTTTCCAGCAATCGTAACACGTGAGTCACGCGGGATACTCATGAGTGAAACATTTTTTGTTTTTGGGTTAATTGTTGCGAACATAAGAGAATCTGTTCGTCCATTTTGTCCATCCGTTGCATAATCTTCAATTCCCATAATAAGGACGCTGAAAGGTTCTTTTGTAATTTCTACATCTACCGCACGTAATTTTGATTTATCACGAGTAAAGCCACTATACATCTCCATGAGTGAAGAGTAAGAGTTAAACATGTAAAGCCCTACACTACCAATTAAGGACATAAAAATGAGGTAGATAAACAATCTACGTCTGCGCTTTTTTTTCACTCTTCTTTTCTGGAGATGATGATAACGCTCTTCCATACATAAACTCCTTTTAATATATATATGTTATTGTTGCACAATGTCTTGTTCTAAATACAGCATGTCATCTTCTTGTATTGTACATTTCCCATTTGTTAGTTCAATCATCCACTCTGTGAAAGTTTGTTTTTGATCTTCTTCCACATAAGTGTCAAATGTCACATTTTCTAGGTAATGAATCTCTTTAATAGCATATTTTGAGTGGCGTAATTCATTTTCAATTTTTCCAAGTAGTGTGTAATCAATTTCTGTCTTCGTAACTCGCATTAATTTTCGTTCGACAACACCTACATAGTTAATTCCTTCACTTGTACATTTTCCATATGCACGAATTAAACCACCGGCACCAAGTTTAATGCCGCCAAAATATCGTGTGACAACAACAACGGTATCTTTCAATCCACGTTTTTTTAATACTTCTAGCATAGGTACACCAGCTGTACCGCTTGGTTCACCGTCATCATTTGCCTTTTGAATTTGATCTTGCTCCCCGATTAAATAGGCTGAGCAGTTGTGTGTTGCGTTCCAATGCTGCTTTTTTATCTTTTGAATAAACTCTTGTGCTTCTTCTTCTGTTTTCGCTCGACTTATATAGCAAATAAACCGTGACTTTTGAATGACAATTTCGTGCTCACCGTAGCCTTTGATTGTTAAATATTGTAATAACAATGATATACGCCCCTACCTTTCAATATTACTAGTACTTTTTATTGTAAAAGGGGGAGTTTTCAGATTCAAACATTTTTTGTAGGAAAATAGCAAATTCTATTATAAATTTAATATTTTTGTTGTAAATTGTCCAAGTGTTTATTATAATCTTACCCCGGCATTTTTCATACATTAATGCACCTTTTCCTATTTTCGTGTAAAATTAGGAAATAAAAACTTTTTTATAAGGCAGGTACGAAAATGAGAACAGCTATTGTTACTGATAGTACAGCATATATACCGAAGCATATTCGTGAAGAACTCAATATACATATGATTCCATTAAATGTGATTTTTGGAACGAATTCTTATCAAGAAGAAGCAGAAATTACAGCGGATGATTTTTATGTAAAAGTACGTGAACATGAAGAACTTCCAAAAACTTCTCAACCAGCAATTGGAAAATTTGTGGAACTATTTGAAGAACTGGCAAAAGAATACGATGCGGTGATTTGTATCCATCTTTCAAGCGGAATTAGCGGTACATATCAAACAGCAACGACAGCTGGGCAAATGGTCGAAGGGATAAACGTATATACGTATGATTCTGAAATTAGTTGTGAAGTACAAGGGTTTTATGTGCGTGAAGGTGCAAGAATGGTAAGCGAAGGAAAGGCGCCAGAAGAGATTTTAGCTAGGTTTGATGAAATGAAGCAAACGATAGATGCTTATTTTGTTGTTGATGATCTCCATCATTTGCAACGCGGTGGCCGTTTAAATAGCGCGCAAGCATTTATCGGTAGCTTATTGCAAGTAAAGCCAGTTTTATATTTTAGAGATAAAGTTATTATCCCGTTTGAAAAAATTCGCACACGCAAAAAGGCACTAAAGCGTATCGTTGAAATTTTCGATGAACATGCGAGTAAAGGTATGCCGATGGAAGCTGTTATCATTCATGCAAATCGTGAAGAAGAAGCGAAAGAGTGGCAGCAAGAATTAGAGGAAAAGTACCCTCATGTTACAATCCGCATCAGTTATTTTGGTGCTGTAATTGGAACGCACTTAGGAGAGGGATCACTAGGTCTAGGGTGGTATACAAAATAATAAAAATGTAAAAGCTCTCTTTTTGTAGAGAGTTTTTTACGGATATACGTATGCCTATTTGACAAGTTAATATTTTGAAGTGATAAAATTTAATTTATATAAATACGGATTGAAAGACCGACATAAAGTGAAACTTTAATCAGTGGGGGCTCCATCCCCCACTGATTATTAGCCCTCGCCAATTGGGCCTTTAGGGACAGTGCCTTTTTTAGCCCTATTCCATGTGAAAACAGAAGGAGAAAATGAGTGGGAGTCTCCTTGTGTTCTTCATAGTCGCAATTTATATGTTGGAAAATCAAAATGCATTTATAAAAAATAAGGAAAGTTTTATTACTTACTTTTTATAAGAAACTATTTTATAATAAAGGAGAGGTGAAACATATGGAGCATAATTCTTGTTTATGTCCAAAGTTTGAGTCGGCTTTTACACTTCTTAGTAAAAAGTGGACGGGTTTAATTATTAAATCTTTGTTAGAAGAGCCGAAGCGATTTAGAGAAATTGCGGATATTATCCCAAATATGAGTGATCGTATGTTGTCAGAGCGTTTAAAAGAATTAGAGAGCGAAGGTGTAGTCGTTCGTAATGTGTACCCAGAAGTACCTGTTAGAATCGAATACGGATTAACAGACAAAGGAAAAGCATTAGAAAGTGTTATGAATGAAGTCCAAAATTGGGCTGAAAAATGGGTGGAATAATAGATTGTTCGATGAATAGAGAGAAAAAAGCACAAGGAGTGTTCCTTGTGTTTTTTTTTATAACAAATGTATGACAATTGTACAAAAAAATAGCGCGATTCCCTTAAGATTCTACAAGAAAATACAGGATTAGAAGGAAAATGTCAGGAAATTACAAACGTAATATTACATTTATTTTACAAAATCGTAACATTGATAAAATATCTCCCGAAATATGGTATAAATTTAAATAGATTATATACGGAAAAGAAAAAAAGAAAGCGGTGTAAAAACAAAATGAAAAAGCTAAAAATGGCATCTTGCGCATTGGCTGCAGGATTTATGATGTTTTCAGTGGTAACACCAAATGTATTTGCGGAAAAGATTGAGGATGTAAAAACACAAATTAACTCACAAAATGACACTTTACATAAACAACAACAAGAACGTGACGAGCTTCAAAAACAAATGAACGACTTAAATAAAACGGTTCAAGATTTAGATACGTCTGTTCAAGAAAATGCAGCAAAACTTGATGAAACAACGAAAAAAGTTGAAGAAACGCAAGCATTAATCGAGAAGAAAAATCAAAACATTGCAGATTTACAAACGAAAATTGCAAAACGTGAAGAGTTATTAAGAAAGCGTTTAGTAGCGCTTCAAGAGCAACCAAATACAAACGTTGTAACAGAAGTTGTTGTAAACTCTAAAAACATTGCAGATTTAGTAGATCGTTTAACTTCTGTTTCGAAAATTCTTGAATCTGATGAAGATATCATGACAACACAACAACAAGATCAAGCAACTGTGAAAAAAGATGTTGAAACGGTAAAAGAAAAACAAAAAGAATTAAAAGAAGCGCAAGTGAAAATCGAAACTGCAAAGAAAGAACTTGATGCTGAAAAAGCGAAAAAACAAGAAGCAGTGAACGATTTAAGCGGTAAAATGGATACAGTTGTAAACAGCATGACAAGCACAGAGGGTCAATTAAAAGAGCTTGAAAAGCAAGCATTATACTTACAACAACTAGCTGAAAAAGAAGCGCAAGAAAAAGCAGCACAAGAAGCTGCTGCGAAGAAACAAGCAGAGCAAGCTCAGCAACAAGCTCAGCAACAAGCTCAGCAACAAGCTCAGCAACAAGCTCAGCAACCGGCACCTGCAAATAATGGTGGACAAGCTAAGAAAGAAGATGTTAAGCCAGCACCTGCTCCAAAACCAGTTTCAAAACCAGTTCCAGATACGGGTGTAATTGGAAAAGCAAAAAGCTTAGTTGGTATGAAATATGTTTGGGGTAGTTCTTCACCGTCAAATGGCGGTTTTGACTGTAGTGGATTAGTTTCTTATGTATATGGTTTAGGACAACAAGATACAAGAAGTTTATGGGGATCTGTACAAAAAATTAGCGCATCTGAAGCGCAACCAGGTGACCTTATCTTCTTACAAGGTACTTACAGAGCAGGCGTATCACACGTTGGTATTTACATTGGTGATGGTCAAATGATTCACGCTGCTGATGAATCAACTGGTGTTACGTACGGTAGTGTAAATAGCAGTTATAACACAGCTCATTTCTTAGGTTACGGTAGATTATAAGATTTTTAACTAAATAAAACATGTGTATAAAGTCGATAGCTTACTATTTTAAAAGTAGGTTATCGGCTTTTTTGAGTTTTTACGAGAGAAAGAGAAAGGCTTATAGTAAAGCTATATAAATATGAATACGCATAGAAAGACCGACATAAAACCATTCCTTTTAGGTGGGAGAGAGTATCCGCTTATGGATAGGAGCGGTCAGTGCCTTTTTTAGCCCCATGCCAAGTAAAAACAGAAGGAGAAAATGAGTGGAGAACTTCTTTTGTTTGCATAACCGCGACTTATATGCCAGAAAATTAAAATGGATATATAAGTGTAAATTGAAAAAATGAAATAAAACCTTTCTTTTTAGACGGGAGAGAGCATCCGCTTATGGATAGGAGCGGTCAAGTGCCTTTTTTAGTCCCATGCCATGTTTAAAACCAAAAGAGAAAACAAGTAGCGGTCACCTTTTATTCTTCGTAACCGCGACTTATATGCTGAAAAATCAAAATGGATTTATATAGGGGGCGTTACTATGCTAGTAGGAAGACAAATGCTACGAGAAGAACTTTCGTTTTCGAAAGATGAACTAGAGCGTTTGGAAAGACAAGGAGATATTTCTTTGGAAAGAGGTGTCATAAAGAAATCGTCACATTATGTATGTCAGCGCTGCGGAAATAGCGAGCAACGGTTATTTGCTTCGTTTTTATGTAAAAGGTGTAATCAAATGTGCACGTATTGCCGAAAGTGCATCACGATGGGGCGAGTGGGAGAATGTACAGTAATTGTTCGCGGTACTCGTGATATAGAAAGCGAGTCCTTGTCACAACCTTTGCAGTGGGAGGGACAGCTATCACCTGGACAAGAAATAGCAGCGCGCGGCGTAACGGAAGCTGTCCGCCGAAAAGAATCTTTTTTTATATGGGCAGTATGTGGAGCTGGTAAGACAGAGATGCTTTTTTATGGTATAGATGAAGCTTTACGAAAAGGCGAGCGGGTTTGTATTGCAACACCACGGACTGATGTGGTGTTAGAGCTCGCACCCCGTTTACAAACTGTTTTTCCAGATGTACCGATTGCTGCGTTATATGGTGGTAGTTTGGACCGTGAAAAGGAAGCGAGACTCATCGTTTCTACAACGCACCAGTTGCTTCGTTATTATAGAGCATTTGATGTTATGATTGTGGATGAAATTGATGCTTTTCCATATGCGATGGACAAGATGCTTCATCATGCAGTAGAGCAAGCGAGTAAAGAGCGAGCTGCGCAAATTTATTTAACTGCAACCCCGGAAGAAACATGGAAACGTAAGCTATGGAGTGGTAAACAAAAAGGTGTAATCATTCCGGGGCGTTATCATCGTCAGCCTTTGCCAGTCCCAAGGTTCCGGTGGTGCGGTAATTGGAAAAAGGCGCTAAAACGAAAAGAAATCCCACATGTTGTTTTTGAATGGCTAAAGTATCATCTCCTTAAACAATCTCCTGTTTTTCTATTTGTTCCTTACGTACGTTATATTGATGAAGTAAGTGTATTATTAAAAAAATTAGATGATCGCATTGAAGGTGTTCATGCTGAGGATCCAAAGCGAAAAGAAAAGGTAGCTTCGTTCCGAAAAGGAAATATCCCATTATTAGTAACGACGACGATTTTGGAACGCGGCGTGACGGTAGAGAATTTACAAGTAGCTGTGTTAGGGGCGGAAGAAGTCATTTTTTCGGAAAGTGCACTTGTACAAATTGCTGGCAGGGCCGGCAGAAGTCATCGCAGGCCAGATGGTGATATTCTTTATTTTCATTATGGAAAAACAGAAGCAATGATACGCGCAAAAAAACATATTCAATTTATGAATAAAAAGGCAAAGCAAGAAGGGTTGATACATTAATGCATTGTCTACTTTGTCATGATTTTATTTCAGAAAGCGTTAGCTGGTATTCTTTTTTTATTCAGTCTGACAGGCGGTGTATATGTGAGCGATGTGAACGGAAACTTTCCTATATTATAGGAGAAATTTGTGATGACTGCGGCAGACCATTTGAGTCTCTGTCAGAGGAGTATAGAGAAGGTAACCTTTGCAAGGATTGCGTAAGATGGCAGGAAGAGAGAAAGTTTCTACCTATAAAAAATCGATCTGTGTACGTCTATAATGATTGGATGAAGGAAGTATTAGCTCAGTTTAAATTTCGTGGGGATGCTGAGCTTGTTCGTATTTTTCATGCGCACTTTGTAGCTACATTTCGTAAGTATTTTTCAGACTGTCATGCGATGATTCCGATTCCGCTTAGTAAGGAGCGAGAATACGAGCGTGGTTTTAATCAAGCGGAATTGTTAGCATCTTGTTTACCACTTAGTTTTCTACAAACATCTTTAAGTAGAAAAGAGACGGAAAAGCAAAGTAAAAAGAAACGTATAGAGAGGCTTTCAGTAGCGAATCCCTTTTATTTTCACAAAGAAGAAATGTTTATTGGG
Organism: Bacillus sp. FSL K6-6038; assembly: GCF_038050455.1. Classification (NCBI taxonomy): domain Bacteria; kingdom Bacillati; phylum Bacillota; class Bacilli; order Caryophanales; family Bacillaceae; genus Bacillus; species Bacillus sp. FSL K6-6038. Next base: position 4,951,129 of record NZ_JBBOUH010000001.1, on the reverse strand, counting down.
CAGCATCTTTTACTCATTGATGATGTGTATACGACAGGAATTACGGTTAGGCAAGTTGCAAAGTGCCTGTATGATGCAGGTGCTCAAAAAATTTCTAGCCTTACTCTTTGCCGCGGGTAATATATGTATGTCGAAAGATACAATAAAAAGACGACAAGACTTCTTTGACTTGATATGTTGTCATTCGTTATAGTCAAATTATGGGGTAAATACCCTTATTTTTAGAGTGAAGGGAATGGAACGAACATGCAAGGAAGAGTAAAATGGTTTAATGCAGAAAAAGGATTTGGGTTTATCGAGCGTGAAGACGGTGATGATGTTTTTGTTCATTTTTCTGCAATTCAACAGGATGGGTATAAGTCGTTAGAAGAGGGACAAAAAGTAGAATTTGACATTGTAGATGGTGCGCGTGGACCACAAGCAGCGAATGTTGTGAAATTATAATTTCGAACGAAGGGTTTTGTGAGAAACATAGAGCTGGGGTTGTGGCAACGGTTTATATATATTCAATTTGATCTTCCAAAATATAAATTGCGGCTATGAAGAACAGAAGGAGACTTGTCCCCTTCTGTTTTTTTTGCGTGGCATGGGGGGAAGTCCTGTCCGCTCTTATGCAAAGACGCTCGTTCTCACCAAAAAGAAATGGTTGTATATGGTTCTTTCAATTTATAACTTTAATTTGATTTCACGGCACATAAATTACGGTTATAAAAGACAAACAGAGACTTCCGCTCATTATCTCCTTTTGTTTTTCCATGGCATGGGGCCAAAAAAGGCTCTGCCCGCTACTAGCCATGGGCGGATGCTCCCCCCCACCTAAAAGAGATGGTTGTGTTTTCGGCCGGTCTTTCCATTCAAATGATAAAAATGTTGTCAAAAAGTTGTTTCTTTTCTGTAACGAATTGTCCATACTTATATTCGTTATTTACGATGTTAATAGGGTAAAATGTAAATAGAAACGATGCATCTTTTCTTTTCAACAAAAAACGATAAAAAATTTCAATTTCCCTAACTTTTTCAAAAAAGTTAGCAGGATTTTTTAAGCCATTGTCGAAATTGTATACATAGGCTTGAAAGGAGGAATTCATCTATGAAATTCAACATTCGTGGTGAAAATATTGAAGTAACTCCAGCATTAAAGGAATATGTAGAGAAAAAACTTAGCAAATTAGAGCGTTATTTTGATACATTCCCAGAGGTTAAAGTTAATTTAAAAGTATACTCTGACAAGCAACGTGTCGAGGTAACAATCCCATTTACAGATTTATTACTTCGTGCAGAAGAAACTCATAGCGATATGTACGCTGCAATTGATTTAGTGGTTGATAAAGTTGAGCGACAAATTCGTAAACATAAAACAAAAGTAAATCGTAAATTACGTGAAAAAGGCTCTCCGAAAACTGCATTTATCCTTACAGAGCCAGCGGCAACGTTGGAGGAAGTGAAAGAGGATGAATTAGAGCTTGTACGTACAAAACGATTTGATTTAAAACCAATGGATGTTGAAGAAGCCATTTTACAAATGGATATGTTAGGTCATAACTTCTTCGTCTTCACAAATGCGGATACAAATGAAACTAATGTTGTCTATGGCCGCAAAGATGGAAAATATGGATTAATTGAAACAAAATAATAAGTAAAGAACGCAGCTGTAAAAGGCTGCGTTTTTTTATTGTTTATAAAATGTTTTACGTGTAGACCGATGAAACATATGAAAGTCTTTGAGTTTTCACTCTGTTATTTTTGGGAAGACATACCGCTGTCTCAGAATGGGACAGGAAACAAAGAAGTTTAGTAAAGGATGAAATCGCTATAAAACGCCTATTAATCAAAATTTCAGCTAATTTAGGCTATGCGTTTGGCCAGTTGTTGTCATAGCTATAAAACAAGTGTTACAATTATCATTAGGTTTATACTTTTTTTGTTTTTTTAATTAGGAGAGAAAATGCTAGAAAATAAATTTGCGTTTTATAACGACTGATTAGTGAGCAGAAATATAGAGCACGATCGGAAGTTTTATTTTAATAAAAGAGGAGCGTATTTCCTATGATCGGTATTTTAAAAAAGGTGTTTGATGTAAACCAGCGCCAAATTAAACGTATGCAGAAATCTGTGGATCAAATAGAAGGGTTTGAATCATCGATTCAATCGTTAACTGACGAACAATTAAAAGGGAAAACAATTGAATTTAAAGAGCGTCTTACGAAAGGCGAGACAGTAGACGATTTATTACCAGAAGCTTTTGCGGTTGTTCGTGAAGCAGCGACACGCGTTCTTGGTATGCGCCCCTATCCTGTGCAATTAATGGGTGGTATTGCCTTACATGAAGGGAATATCTCTGAGATGAAAACAGGGGAAGGTAAAACATTAACTTCTACTTTACCGGTTTATTTGAATGCTTTAACAGGTAAAGGTGTTCATGTTGTTACAGTCAATGAATATTTAGCGCAGCGTGACGCAGGGGAAATGGGACAACTACATGAGTTCCTTGGCTTAACAGTAGGAATTAACTTGAATAGCATGTCACGTGAAGAAAAGCAAGCTGCTTACGCTGCTGATATCACATATAGTACAAACAACGAGCTTGGTTTTGACTATTTGCGTGATAACATGGTGCTATATAAAGAGCAACGTGTTCAGCGTCCACTTCATTTCGCAATCATTGATGAAGTCGATTCCATTTTAGTTGATGAAGCGCGTACGCCGCTTATCATTTCTGGACAAGCACAAAAATCAACAGAACTATATATCTTTGCAAATGCATTTATTCGTACGTTAGAAAATGAAAAAGATTACTCATTTGACGTGAAAACGAAAAATGTCATGTTAACAGAAGACGGGATTACGAGAGCAGAGAAAGCTTTCCATATTGAAAACTTATTTGATTTAAAACACGTTGCACTTCTTCATCATATTAATCAGGCGCTTCGTGCACACGTTGTAATGCACCGCGATACAGATTATGTTGTACAAGAAGGCGAAATTGTAATTGTAGACCAATTCACTGGTCGTCTTATGAAAGGCCGCCGCTATAGTGAAGGTTTACACCAAGCGATTGAAGCAAAAGAAGGCGTAGAAATTCAAAATGAAAGTATGACATTAGCAACCATTACATTCCAAAACTACTTCCGTATGTACGAAAAGTTATCAGGTATGACTGGTACAGCGAAAACGGAAGAAGAGGAATTCCGTAACATTTATAATATGAATGTTATCGTGATACCAACAAACAGACCAGTTGTTCGTGATGACCGTGCCGATTTAATTTTCAAAACGATGGAAGGAAAATTCAATGCGGTTGTTGAGGATATTGTAAAACGCCATAAGCAAGGGCAACCAGTTCTTGTTGGTACAGTTGCAATTGAAACATCTGAACTTATTTCAAACATGTTAACACGTAAAGGTGTACGTCATAACGTCTTGAATGCGAAAAACCATGCGCGTGAAGCGGATATTATTACAGAAGCAGGATTTAAAGGCTCTGTAACGATTGCGACAAACATGGCTGGTCGTGGTACGGATATTAAACTAGGCGAAGGTGTAAAAGAAGCTGGTGGCCTAGCGGTTATCGGTACAGAACGTCATGAAAGTCGTCGTATTGATAATCAGTTACGTGGTCGTTCTGGTCGTCAAGGAGACCCTGGTGTGACGCAGTTCTACTTATCAATGGAAGATGAATTAATGCGCCGCTTCGGTGCAGATAATATGAAAGCGATGATGGATCGCCTTGGTATGGATGATTCACAACCAATCGAAAGTAAAATGGTATCTCGTGCTGTAGAATCTGCGCAAAAACGTGTAGAAGGAAACAACTACGATGCACGTAAACAGCTCTTGCAGTATGACGATGTACTTCGCCAACAACGTGAAGTAATTTATAAACAACGTCAAGAAGTAATGGAATCTGAAAACTTACGAGGCATTATCGAAGGTATGATGAAATCTACTGTAGAACGTGCTGTTGCCCTTCATACGCAAGAGGAAATTGAAGAGGATTGGAACATTAAAGGTCTGATTGACTACTTAAATACAAACCTTCTTGAGGAAGGTGATGTTAAGGAAGAAGAATTACGTCGCCTTGCACCAGAAGAAATGAGCGAGCTAATCATTGCAAAATTAATAGAGCGTTATGATGAAAAAGAAAAACTTCTACCAGAAGAACAAATGCGTGAATTTGAAAAGGTTGTTGTATTCCGCGTTGTAGATACGAAATGGATGGATCATATCGATGCGATGGATCATCTTCGTGAAGGTATTCATTTACGTGCTTACGGTCAAATTGACCCGCTTCGTGAATACCAAATGGAAGGATTCGCAATGTTTGAATCCATGATTGCTTCCATTGAAGAAGAGGTTTCTCGTTACATTATGAAAGCAGAAATCGAACAAAACTTAGAGCGCCAAGAAGTAGCTCAAGGTGAAGCAGTTCATCCGAAAGATGACGGTGAAGAAGTGAAAAAGAAACCAGTCGTAAAAGGTGAACAAGTAGGACGTAACAACCTATGCAAATGTGGCAGTGGTAAGAAATATAAAAACTGCTGTGGTATTGGGAAATAAGGAAAAGTGGCGCCGACTGTTCAGCCCCGTTGGCTAGGGTTCTTTCTTGTGCGGAAGGTTCTTAGACATGAGGGGCTAGGAGGCAGAACTGGATCAAAAGAAAAGCGGAAGCGGCTCGTTCAGAATATCAGGCGCTCCAAATCGATCTTACACGAAATTTTATTTTCAAAATGGAAAAGTTTTAAAAATATCCATATAATAAAAAGGGACAAACTCTCTCTGTAATAAGCGGAGGGAGTTTCCCTTGTTTTATATAAAAGCGATAGCAATTACATAGAGGTGAAGAGCATGGAATTAGTAGAAATTAGGCAAGAATTAGAGAAAATGGCTAAGAGATTAGCGGCTTTTAGGGGGTCTCTTTGACCTTCCTACAAAGGAAAAACGCATTGCAGAATTAGAAGAAACAATGATGGGTGCAGGCTTTTGGGATGATCAACAAGGCGCACAAACTGTAATTAATGAAGCGAATGCGTTAAAAGAAATGGTTGGGAAGTTTCGTCAGTTAGATGAAACATTCGAAAATTTAGAAGTGACGCATGAACTTTTAAAAGAAGAATATGATGAAGATTTACATGAGGAATTAGAATCTGAAGTAAAATCTTTAGTTCGAGAAATGAATGAGTACGAGCTTCAGCTATTATTAAGCGATCCTTATGATAAAAATAATGCGATTTTAGAACTACATCCAGGTGCTGGTGGAACAGAATCACAAGACTGGGGTTCTATGCTATTACGTATGTATACACGCTGGGCTGAAAAACGCGGGTTTAAAGTAGATACAGTCGATTATTTACCAGGCGATGAAGCAGGAATCAAAAGCGTAACATTGTTAATTAAAGGTCATAACGCTTACGGTTACTTGAAAGCAGAGAAAGGTGTACATCGTCTTGTACGTATTTCACCGTTTGACTCTTCAGGCCGTCGTCATACATCGTTCGTATCTTGTGAAGTTGTACCTGAATTTAATGATGATATCGAGATTGAAGTGCGTACGGAAGATTTAAAAATAGATACGTACCGTGCAAGTGGTGCGGGTGGACAGCACGTTAATACGACGGATTCAGCGGTTCGTATTACACATACGCCAACGAATACGGTTGTAACATGTCAATCCGAGCGTTCGCAAATTAAAAACCGTGAACATGCGATGAAAATGTTAAAGGCGAAATTATATCAAAAGAAATTAGAAGAACAGCAAGCGCAGTTAAATGAAATTCGTGGTGAACAAAAAGAAATTGGCTGGGGTAGCCAAATTCGTTCTTACGTATTCCACCCATACTCTCTAGTGAAAGACCACCGTACAAATACGGAAGTTGGTAATGTACAAGCGGTTATGGATGGAGAAATTGATCCGTTTATTGATGCATATTTACGCTCTCGTATTTCTTAAGAAAAAAAGCCAACGGACTGTTGGCCTATCGTTGAGGAGATAGAGGGGAATAATGAGGTACATCTTGTCTGTATTGATGAGAGAAGGAGGAAGAGGAGTTGGGTGACAACTTCTCTTTTTGATGAGCTTGGTTTTATGATACAAGGTCGTATATTGTTTTGTAAAAAGTAAAAAATATTAAGAAGCAAGCTATAAATGATAAGGAAGCCGTATAGAATTTTTCCTTTTCTGTTTTGTAAAAACAGTATCTTTATAGTAATTTACATTTGTTCACAGAATTGAAACAATTGGTGAAAGCTTTATATGAGTAGGGTTCTCATCCCTTTTGTAAAAAATATCCTATGGAGGTTGGTTTTTCTATAAGGGGATAATTATTATAATGGCAAGTGAGAGCTATGTGAAAGTATGGCTATATCAATAATAAGAAGGATATCAACAATGGGGAGCGATATAAGTGAAAAAGAAATTGTTGGCTATTGCATTAGGAACATCATTAGCTTTTACTATAGGAGCATGTGGAAAGAAAGAAGAAAATAAATCTTCTAATCAATCTGCAAGTACAGATAGTGCAGAGCAAATTTTCAAAAAAAGTTGTGCAGGTTGTCATGCTAGCGACTTATCTGGTGCAACTGGACCTGATTTACGAAAAGTAGGCGGTAAATACGACGCGGCGGAGATTGAAAATATTATCAAAAAAGGCCGCGGTTCAATGCCAGCGGAACTTATTCAAGGTGAGGATGCAAAAAAAGTATCAGAGTGGTTAGCAGAACATAAGTAAGAAAAGCGGAAGTGGCTTGTTTAAAATCGTAGGACGTTGGAACCCCCGACAGAGAGGCATTTTTTGTCTCGTCCGAGGGAGTGAAACGGCCGGAGATTTTAGCCACTGCAGCTAGACAAAAGAAAAGCGGAAGTGGCTTGTTTAGAATAGAAGGAAGAAGCAAAGCCACTGAGCATTCTAGCCGCTAAAGCTAGAACGTAAAAAAAGTGGAGCTGACTGTTTAGCAGTGTTGGCTAAGGGGCTTTTTTGTGTGGAAGGTTCTTAGACATGAGGGGCTAAACAGTCAGTTTTTGGGGCTATTTTATAAAAGGCTAGACTTATAAGATGCTTCATAAAATGATATAGACTTGTTTATGATATATATGTATCTATTTTGATTTTAAAATAGATAAACTGCTGCTATGAAGAACAAAAGGTGACCTATACTCGTTTTCTCTCTTTGTTTTAACTTGGCATGGGGTAGGAAAAGGATCTGACCGCTTCTATGCATGGCCGGATGATCTCTCCCATCTAAAAAAGAAAGGGTTTATGTTTGTTTTTTCAATTTGTACTTATATAGTTAGGAATTAACCTTTTATCGAGGAAAGGAAGCTTTGAATAACTGCTTTTTCTTGTTTCTTTTTGCGCTGTAACATAACTGTAACAAAACTGTATCCGAATTGGAAACCGAATGATGTTACAATGTAGTTTGTAGAATTTTGCTGAAACATGTACATAAGCAACAGTGATAGACTGAAACTGCTGTTACTGTTATTTGAAACAACAGAAATACTTTAATAGGTTTGTAGTACAGCAGAGTGTAAGTAAGAGTGGGAGCTTTTGCTTGCATGTTCAGATAGACAGAAAAAGTATGTCGAAAAAAATCATTAAGTATTGGGTGATAAATAATGATAAAAATGACGAATGTTTATAAGGAGTATCCAAATGGTATGAAAGCCATCGATGGACTCACAGTTAGCATTAAGCAGGGTGAATTTGTATACGTAGTTGGACCGAGTGGAGCCGGAAAATCTACATTTATTAAGATGATGTATCGTGAAGAAAAACCAACAACAGGATCTATCAATGTGAATGGACTTGTAATTGAAACGTTAGCAGAGCGAGATGTACCATATTTTCGCCGTCAGCTAGGCGTAATTTTCCAAGACTTTAAATTGCTACCTAAATTAACGGTATATGAGAATGTAGCGTTTGCTTTAGAAGTAATTGAAGAAGAGCCTGATGCAATTCGTGAGCGTGTTACTGAAGTACTGGGTCTTGTAAGCCTTGAAGATCGTGCGGACGCACTTCCAACTGAACTTTCAGGTGGAGAACAACAGCGTGTGGCGATTGCAAGGGCGATTGTAAATAAGCCAAAAGTTGTGATTGCCGATGAGCCGACAGGAAACTTAGATATTGATACAGCACTTGATATTATGAGTATCTTTAAACGTATTAATGAGCGCGGTACAACAATTGTTATGGCAACACATAACGCAGATATTGTAAATACAATTCGTCATCGCGTAATTGCGATTGAAGGCGGAAAAATTGTTCGAGATGAGATTGAGGGAGGATACGGATATGAAGACTAAAACCCTTAGTCGGCATTTACGAGAAGGTGTAAAAAATCTATCCCGTAACGGATGGATGACGTTTGCTTCTGTAAGTGCAGTAACAGTTACATTATTACTTGTAGGTGTCTTTTTAACAGCGATTATGAATATGAACCACTTTGCAACGAAAGTGGAGCAAGATGTAGAAATTCGTGTACACATTGATCCAGCGGCGAAAGAAGCGGATCAAAAGAAATTGGAAAAAGATCTTAGCAAAATTGCAAAAGTAGATTCTGTTAAATATTCTTCTAAAGAAGAAGAGTTAAAACGTTTGATTAAAAGCTTAGGTGACAGCGGAAAAACGTTTGAGTTATTTGAGCAAGATAATCCACTTAAAAACGTATTTATTGTAAAGGCGAAAGAACCAACAGATACAGCTACAATTGCGAAAAAAGTTGAAAAAATGCAGTTTGTAAGTACAGTTCAATATGGTAAAGGCCAAGTTGAAAAATTATTTGATACAGTGAACACAGGCCGTAATATTGGGATTTTGTTAATTGCTGGTCTATTATTCACAGCAATGTTCTTAATCTCTAATACAATCAAAATTACAATTTATGCACGAAGCACGGAGATTGAAATTATGAAACTTGTAGGTGCGACAAACTGGTTTATCCGTTGGCCGTTCTTATTAGAAGGTTTATTCTTAGGTGTACTTGGTTCAATTCTCCCAATTGTTGTAATTTTATCTACTTATAATTCGCTTCAAGGTATGTTTAACCAGAAGCTTGGAGGAACGATTTTCGAACTTCTTCCATATAGTCCGTTTGTATTCCAACTTTCCGGTTTATTAATGTTAATTGGTGCATTAATCGGTATGTGGGGAAGCGTAATGTCAATTCGTCGCTTCTTAAAAGTATAAAAAGTTGCAAACATAATTCGTACAAGCTTATCATATAGTAGAAATAGGTAAAGGCATCACACAATGTGTGATGCCTTTTGCTACACCACCTGTGTGTTCTGGAAAGGGGAATTCCGCATTGAAACGTAGAGTTGCGATTATTGGAATGATTGTTGCATTTTTAATTGGTGCTGGCGGAATGTTTGCAGGTATGTATATGTTTGGAATCAATCCATCATATATGGCGCAAACAATTACAGGCGATAGTGCCGGCACGAAACAAGGGGATTTAGCTAAAATTAATGAGGCGTATGCACTGATTGATTCGCGTTATGTGGAAGACGTGAAGGATGAAAAGCTTGTTGAGGGTGCGATACAGGGTATGTTGTCGACGCTGAAGGACCCTTATTCCACGTATATGGATAAGGAAACAGCGAAGCAATTTACAGAGTCGCTTGATCCGGAGCTTGAAGGTATTGGTGCTGAGGTGAACAAAACGGATGGAAAACTGATCATTGTCTCTCCGATTAAAGGGTCACCAGCAGAAAAAGCAGGCATTAAGCCAAATGATCAAATTTTATCAGTAAATGGAAACAGTGTAAAAGATTTATCACGTGAAGAAGCGGTCTTAAAGATTCGTGGTAAACAAGGAACGGACGTTACGCTTGAGATAAAGCGTTCAGGAGTAGCAGATCCACTAGAATTTAAAATTAAACGTGAAAAAATTCCGATTTTTACTGTGTTTAGTTCTGTAAAGAAAGAGAAGGAGAAAAATATTGGTTATATCCAAATTACATCTTTCTCTGAAAATACAGCGAAAGAATTTAAAGATCAATTAAAAGAACTTGAAAAGAAAGATATAAAAGGCCTTGTCATTGATGTACGTGGTAATCCAGGAGGTTACTTAAATAGCGTACAAGATATTTTAGGATTAATTATGACGGACAAAAAGCCAATGATGCAAGTTGAACAAAGAAATGGTGAGAAAAAGAAATTCTCAACTGCATTAAAAGAGAGAAAATCATATCCGATTTCAGTATTAATTGATAAAGGAAGTGCATCGGCTTCAGAAATTTTAGCAGGTGCATTAAAAGAAGGCGAAGGATATGATTTAGTTGGTGAAAAAACATTTGGAAAAGGTACTGTTCAGCAAGCTGTTCCGTTTAAAGATGGCAGCAATATTAAACTGACAATGTTTAAATGGCTTACACCAGATGGCAATTGGATTCATAAGAAAGGAATTGCCCCAACGGTGGAAGTGAAACAGCCAGATTATTATCATGCAACGCCAATTCAAATTGAGAAAACACTTTCTTATAATTCAAATGATGTACAAGTGAAGCATGCGCAAGAAATGTTGAAAAGTTTAGGATATGTGCCTGGACGTGAGGATGGATACTTTAGTAAGGAAACAGAGTCGGCTTTAAAAGCATTCCAAAATGCAAATGAAATGGAAATGACAGGTCAGCTTGATAAGAAGACAGCTGAAGCGATTCAAAATAAAATCATTGAAAAGATTCGTTCTGGTGAAAATGATCTGCAATTGCAGGCAGCATTAAAATTAATGGCGAAATAAGGAAAATACAGGCATATTATTGCCTGTATTTTTTTGTGTGTTTATCCCGCTACTTATGAACGGTAACACTTCTATCTCAAAATTTAGAAAAAGAAAAGAAGGTAGATGGGGGATGGAGAAAACTCCACTGATTAAAGTTTCACTTTATGATAAGATAAAAAGAAAGAATAAATGGTGGTGAAGCGATTCGTGGAGGCGTGGTCTTTTGAGATAATGCGAGCAGTTGGGCGTTTTTTCTTACACCCTGCTGTCTATGTATTTTTGATAAGTAGCATTTTTGTTGGATACTTACGTATATTACGAGAACGAAAAGATTTTTCTTTTAAAGTATATGATATTTGGTTTGAACTACGAACATCCTTATTTTCAGGAGTTGGATATGGATTCGTTGTATCCATCATAACAGTTGGAGCCGGACTAGTTATGTCGCAAGCAAGTATATGGATGATTTTAATTTGGACACTAGTATTTGGACTAGCTGCTCAATATAGATATTTATCTTCTGCTTACACATTTGGCGTGGCGATTGTAGCAGCTTTATTATCTTCTAAACTTCCAATCTCTTTCTTACAGCTTGGAGAAGGAGAAGAGAGTACCATTGCATCACTTGCCATTTTACTTGGCTTGATGTTAGTAGTAGAAGGATTATTAATTTCGAAAAATGCGGTGCGGCATTCAACGCCTAAAATGCGTAAAGGAAAGCGCGGTTTAAATATTGGACTACATGAATCAAAGCGTTTATGGCTCGTTCCGATTTTTATTCTTGTGCCGGGAGATGCTGTTACACAATTTGTTTCGTGGTGGCCGGTCATTTCTGTTGGTTCACAAACGTATTCCTTATTCCTTGTACCGCTTTTAATTGGCTTTATGCGAACAATTAGAAGTGAGGAACCGACAGAAGCATTATTATTTACAGGAAGACGTATATTTGGTTTAGCGACCCTTGTTCTTGTTTTAGGAGTGGTCAGTTATTGGTGGCCTGTTGTAGCTATTCTTGCGATGGGAGTCGCGATGCTTGGTCGCTTTACTATTGCGATGCGGGAACGTATAGCTGATGAAACGTGCCCAGCATATTTTGCAGCGCGCGACGATGGATTAGTTGTATTAGGTATAATTCCGAATACAGTCGGTGTAGAAATGAATCTGAAGCCCGGAGAGGTTATTACGAAAGTAAACGGTGTAATTCCTAAAAGTGCAGAAGAGTTTTATGATGCGCTTCAGTCCAAGACGACAGGGGCATTTTGTAAGTTAGAAGTACTTGATACAAAAGGCGAGCTCCGCCTTGCTCAAACGGCACTATATGCAGATGGACATCATGAATTGGGAATTGTGTTTGTAGAACAGAATCATAAGTGGGATACGGAAGCAGTGTAATTTAAAAGACCTTGTATATGTAATTTTAACAGAATTAGCGTACCATATAGGTAGGTAAGAAAAAGATACATATATAGGAGGCTGTAAAAAATGATCGTAACAACAACTTCTGTTATTCAAGGGAAAGAAATTATCGAGTACATTGATATCGTAAACGGTGAAGCAATTATGGGTGCAAATATCGTCCGCGACTTATTTGCTTCTGTTCGTGACATTGTCGGTGGCCGTTCTGGTGCATATGAAAGTAAATTAAAAGAAGCACGTGATATTGCGATGGAAGAGATGAAATCTCTTGCGAAGCAAAAAGGTGCAAACGCGATTGTTGGCATTGACGTAGACTATGAGGTAGTTCGCGAAGGGATGTTAATGGTTGCGGTAAGTGGAACAGCTGTCCGTGTGTAGAATATAAAGAAAGAAGCCGTGCTTAATGCACGGCTTTTTGTATGCTTGCTTATGTCGTATATTGTCGAAGTGCCGATATATTTGCAGCATCCTAGCATGTCGAATCATCGATATTTCTTGGGAAATGGCAGCGGCCTCGTCGAGATATAGGGAAGACATTAGAGTGCTTCCTTACAATTCCTGATTTTCTCCAATAACTGCTCATATTCTTGTTCAAGAATTGTAACATCATCCTGTCGATCAGGCATCGAAATCCGGCTGATGATTTCTGTTAATTTTGTTTGCAATCGTAACAGTTCTTGCTCGGTAGTGTTTACAGAAGTTTGTTCTGTTCGATTCATATATTGATCATAATTTCCGTGGAAGAGTCGTGGTTCAGTCTCATCTATGTGTAAGATATAATCTGCAACCGAACGAATAAATGTACGGTCATGGCTAATGAAAAGGACGGTGCCAGGATATTCTTGCAACATGTTTTCTAGTTCTTCCTGAGTTGTTAAATCTAAATAGTTCGTTGGTTCATCGAGCAGAAGCATGTTATAGTTTCCTAAAAACACTTTCGCTAGTGCTACCTTTGTTCGCTCGCCACCGCTCAATACATGCACAGGTTTATGCACATCTTCGCGCCGGAAGAGAAGGCGAGCTAATATTGTTCTGACGAAAGCTTCCGTATAATTTGTTTCTTCTAAAACATTCTCTAAAATTGTTTTATCTGTTTTTAAAATAGATAATGTCTGTTCAAAGTATCCAATTTTACAGCTTTTTGAAAGCTGAATGCCGCGCTCATTTGAGAGAATCATTTTGAATAACGTTGTTTTCCCGCTTCCGTTTGCACCTAAAATAGCAATTTTTGCACCGGGAGAAACACTGCCGTTCATATTTTGAAACAGTGTACGGTCGCCTAGCCTTTTCGTTGTTTTATTAAATTGTACAGCTGTTTTACTATGAATCGGTGCATGGTGTTGTACATCAAACTGAGTTTGAGCTAACTCTTTCGGTTTTTCTTTCTTTTCTAGTTTTTCAAGTCTCGTTTCTAATGCTTTTGCTGCTTTACTAACGTTTTCTTGGCCATGGGCAGCACCTAACTTATAAAGCCTAGACTCAGAAGAACTATACCGGGTTGGAATCTTTGTCATACTAGAAGCGCGCTGTTTTCGGTGTAAAATAGATTGTTCTAATCGTTTCTTTTCTTGTACATATTGTTCATATTCAGCTCTTTGTTCAGTGCGTTCACGTTCTTTTTGTTCCCGATAATTTGAATAGTTCCCTTTATATTCACGAACTGTACCGTCTTCAATTTCAATGATCTTTGTACAAATCGTATCTAGAAATGCACGATCATGAGAAACTAGAACGAGTGCACCTTTATAAGATAAGAGTGCTTGTTCTAATTGCTCTGTGCCATACATATCTAAATGACTTGTCGGTTCATCTGCAAATAAGATGGAAGCTTCCTGCTCAAGAGCATGAGCGATCTTTAAGCGCATTCGTTCACCGCCACTCATTGCATCTGAAACGTTTGAAATGTTCCACTTTCCTTTTGCAAAAGTGGAAGTATCCTCCAATGTTTCCTCGCTAAATTGAGGGATAATGGCGATCGAACCATAATGTGAGACAGAACCTTCGTCCGGCTCTATTTCTTTGCTTAATATTTGTAGTAGCGTAGATTTTCCGGCTCCATTGACTCCGACAATGCCGATGCGGTCATTTCCTTGAATTTCAAGCGATTGTACTGTAAATATAGTGCGGTCACCAAAGTTTTTTTCAATATTGCGTGCGAATAAAATGGTCATAAAAAAACCTCCCTAGTTTCACTAGAGAGGATAGACGTCACCCATAGATGTAAAAAAGTGTGCAGAAATAAGCGATGCACATATTTTTACACGATCGCGATAAAAGAAAGTATCGACAAATGGACAGACTAATCCTCTTCTAGTTTTCATCATTTTGTTTCACTATGCGTGATGGATGAATAAATAAGAGAATTAGAACTTCATTGGCCGGATTACCTTCCTTTCATAATGTTATTTTTATTGTATGCGTATACAAAGAGATTTGTCAAACTAGTTTCTGGTTATTATTTCCGGAATTGTTCATTGTATAGTTTCGCTTTTGCTAATGCTTCTTTATCGTTTGAAATTTCATCTGGTGCATTAGCATCACCGATAATGTAGCCTTCAAAAGAAGAACCGGTAAAATCAAAGATGTATTGAAATTGTGCGATAAGTGGTAATGCTTTTAACTTTGGATTATCTCCACCAACAATGACAACGTACATCTTTTTTTCTTTCATCTTTTCTTTAAAATGAAGGGATCTATCACGTAAACTTTGTGACCAGCGATCAACAAAGTTTTTCATATGTCCGCTCATCCCATACCAATATAGAGGTGTAGCGAAAATAATTGTGTCGTGTTCTAGCATTTGCTCAATTAGGTTTTGGTAATCATCATCTACTGGTTGAAATCCTTCTGCTTCATGACGTTGGTCTGTAATAGGATGAACGGTATGATCTCGTAAATAAACTTGTTCTGCATCGATACCATCAATCATCATGTGTGTAAGGGCTTCTGTATTTCCATTTGAACGGGAGCTTCCGTGTATAACGAACATATGCAATCATTCCTTTTTCTTCGTTTTTTTTAGGAGTGAAACATGCTTCTGTAAATTCGCTTGAATATTGGAGAGCAGTGAAATTTGCTTTGTTACCTCAGCCAGCTTTTCTTCGTAAAGTGTAAGAATACTATTGCATGGATTTTCGTATAATTGTGGTTCAATTTCTAAGCAGCGCAGCATTCTTGCAGTTTCTTCTAAATTTAAGCCAAGCTGTAAGTACATCTGAATGAGTTCAACTTTTCTGGTGGCACTTGCCTCAAAATCACGATAGCCATTTGTAAGGCGTTTCGAAGGAAGCAACCCTTTTTCTTCATAATGCCTTAATGAACGTTCACTGACGCCAGTTCGCTTTGATAATTCTCCAATTCGCACTGCATTTCACTCCTTTCGTATATATTGTAAACCTTCACACTAATGTGAAGGTCAACTCTGTTTTTGTGCAAATGAATGAACGTGGTCTAAAAAGACTTGAATGGCTTTGGAAGGAATAAAGTATTTGCCACGAACGATAGAGAAAGGACGGATGAGTTTTTCGTTTGGAACTTCGACATGGAAAAGTTCTTTTGCTTGTAGCTCTTTCCTTACGGTCCAGTCAGAAAGGATTGCAATGCCGAGCCCAGCAGCAACGGCTTCTTTTACGCTTTGAATGCTGCTAAATGTAAAGAAACGCTTCATTTTTAAATGGTGCTGATGGATAAAACGATCGCTATAGGCGCGTGTTCCAGATCCCATCTCCCTGAGAATCCATACTTGATCTTGAAGTGAAGCTTCGTTAATTGCATGTGCACCCAGAAGAGGATGTTTTGGTGGAACGACTAGTTTCATTTCATCTTTCATAAAAGTCTCTACATCTATATCAGTGTATACGACTTGACCCTCTACTAAGCCAATATCGATTTGGTTGGAACGAATGCTTTGGAGAACTTCTTCTGTGTTGGAGATAAACGTGTGTACTTCCACACGCGGATTTTCATTGGCGTAGCGTGCTAATATTTTTGGGAGTAAATATTCACCAATTGTAAAACTTGCCCCTATGCGCAGTGTACCTGTAACAACGTTATGTAGTTCGTTAATTTCTTGTTTTGCTTCTTCATAAAGAGATAGCATTTGCTTCGCATGTATGTATAGAATATTGCCAGCTTCCGTAACTTGGACGTGTTTTGGAGAACGCTGAATGAGCGTAGTGCCAAATTCGTTTTCTAAATTGCGAATATGCATGCTGACGCCAGGCTGAGAGAGATTGAGCAATTCTGCCGCACGAGAGAAATGCTTTTGTTCTACGACGGTCACAAATATTTTTAAAATATCGACGTTCATGATGTTTGCTCCTTTGCTCTTTTGTTATTGATCTAGAGATTAGCTTCGGCTTTTCTATTGTCTAGCTCCGGCAGCTAAAATCTCCGGTCGTTTCGTCCCCTCGGACGAGGCAAAAAGTGCCTCTCTGTCGGGGGCTCCAACGCCCTGAGATTTTGAACGAGCCGCCTCCATTTTTTTAGTTTATCATAAGTTTTTCTGATGATTGAGATTGAATATTGGTATTAAACTTATTATTGGAATGCTTTTATAATGGAAGTATAAGA
The DNA here is from genome assembly GCF_038050455.1 of Bacillus sp. FSL K6-6038. Classification (NCBI taxonomy): domain Bacteria; kingdom Bacillati; phylum Bacillota; class Bacilli; order Caryophanales; family Bacillaceae; genus Bacillus; species Bacillus sp. FSL K6-6038. The sequence continues at coordinate 4,934,422 of NZ_JBBOUH010000001.1, read as the reverse complement.
AACATGCATGTTTTAATACGATTATTGGAGTGATCCAAAGTGGAACAAACACTTGTTATACAAAAGAAGAAGCGTCTCGGTTTTTCGCAGGGGATTGGGATTACATTGTTGATTGCGATTAGCGCGAAATATTTAGCGGAGCTTCCATTTTTAAATATTATGGGCCAATTAGTTATCGCTATTCTAATTGGAATGATTTGGAGAGCTACAATTGGTGTTCCAAGCGAAGCGATAGCGGGAACGAATTTTGCGAGTAAGAAGTTACTTCGCTTCGGAATTATTTTGCTAGGTATGCGATTAAATCTTGTTGATATTGCAAAGGCTGGGCCAAAGGTGCTAGTTATTGCAGCGATTGTCATTGCTTTTACACTTGTTGTTGTATACGCATTAACACGTGTTTTTAAAGTAGATAAAACACTTGGGATTTTAACAGCATGCGGGACGGCAATTTGCGGCGCGGCCGCGGTCGTGGCAATTGCACCGCAAGTGAAAGCGAAGGACGATGAAACAGCGGTCGGTGCAGCGATTATTGCTATTTTAGGTACAATTTTTACGTTGATTTATACTTTATTATACCCAGTTCTTGGATTATCCCCGTATGGTTACGGTGTATTTTCTGGAGCGACGCTGCATGAGATTGCACATGTCATCGCTGCTGCGGCGCCAGGTGGAAGCGCGTCTGTTGATATTGCGGTTATTGTAAAATTAACGCGTGTTGCCATGCTTGTACCAGTAGCGATTTTAATTGGCTTATGGTTTAAGCGTAGTGAGGGAAATGGGCAAAAAGGCTCTTGGCGTGATATTCCGATTCCGTGGTTTATCTTAGGGTTCTTGGCAATGAGTGCATTTCATTCATTAGGTGTTATACCGGAAGTGGTAGCAGGCTATATCGTAATCCTTGCTTATATGCTCATTGCGATGGCAATGGCGGGACTTGGTTTAAATGTAGAATTTACGACATTCCGTAAATTAGGAAGTAGAGCATTTGTAGCTGGATTGGTAGGATCTGTTTGCCTTTCTGTTCTTGGGTATATTCTCGTATATGCGTTAGGCTTTATGTAAGGTAACAAAAAGAGACATAGTGAATATGTCTCTTTTTTGAATTTTTTTACAAAAACACTTGAAAGTTACGTTACGTCATCTTTTACAATGAAAGAGGAAAGGGTGATGGAAATGATCTCGATTCAAGAACTTACAAAGGAAACAGGAGTTACGGTAAGAACACTTCGTTATTATGATCAAATTGATTTGTTGAAACCAAGCGAGAAAACAGAAGGTGGACACCGTTTATATAGTGAAGGGGACGTCATTCGTTTGCAACAAATTTTATTTTTAAAAGAAATGGGTTTCTCGTTAAAAGAGATTATGAATATACTAATGACAGATGAATTTAGCTTAAGAGAATCATTGGAAAAACAGCTTGAGTTTGTACAAGAAGAGCAGAAAAAGTTTAATCGGATGGAACGGATTTTACAAGCTGTTGTGTATTCGGCTGAGTTAGAGGGAGAGTTAGATTGGAAAATTATGTTCGAACTTATTCAACTTTCGAGGCAGTCTCCTCGTATACGTGAAATATTTCAAAAGCAAGTGTTTTCAGAGGGTGAGCAAAAACTTCTTCGCAATTTGCCAAATATGAGCGAGGAGGATGAGAATGTTCGAGAATGGGTAGATGTGTTAAAACAGTTACGCAGCTTTATGAAAGAAGGGAAGGATGCATCTCATGATGCCGTGCAAGAAACTATAAAAAAGCTAATGGCTAAGTGTTTGGAGATGGCAAATGGGGATGAAGCATTTCTAGATAAATTATGGGAAGTACGAAAGTCAAAAGAAGACTCGCAGAAGATGAATATGTATCCAATTGAAGAGGAGCTTCTAGTGTATATGGATGAGGCTTTTCGTATATATGATGAGAAGGAGCGCGGAAAATGAGTATACTTGCAGAGTATCGTTGGTATTTCTTAATTGGTGCAGAAATTGTGTTTTGGATATCAGCAATTGGTTTCTTTTTACTTCGTTACGGATTTCGATTACGGAAAGCTAGTTTCATTGCTGGCATTGTGTTACTTCTCAATGAAGTCTTTATTTTAGCTTTAGGTGTCATGGATTATTATGAAACTGGTAAGTTTTCTAACTTTCAAATCATTACATTAGTGATATTGCTATATGCACTCTTTTATGGGAAAAAAGATTTAAAGAAATTAGATATACGTGTACAGAAACTCGTTGCGAAATGGCGGAATGAACCACTTACACATATAGAAGAACCACTAGAGCTAACAGGCTGGGCTTACACAAAGCAGGAGATTGGAGAATGGAGTTTACATCTCGTTTTGTTTATCGTTGTTCATATTGTCTTTTTCTTTATGTATGGATTCGTGCCGATTGAACAGTGGGGAAATTGGCTTGAAAAAGGAATTGTGTTAAATGAGGCAGCCAGCCGTGTGAGTCAAGTTTGGGGAATTGTATTTTTAGTTGATACGGTAATTACATTTTCATATGTGTTTTTTCCAAAAAAAGAAAAAAAGCTGCTGTCCTAATGGGACAACAGCTTTTTCATTATGCAACGTCTTCTTTTTGTTTATTTTGTAGCGTACTATTTTTGTAACCGTAACTGAAGTAGACAACAAGTCCAATTACAAGCCATACTGCAAAGCCAATCCATGTTGTTGCTGGGAGCTGCAATGCTAGGTATCCACAGAATAGAACAGCTAAAGCAGGAATCCATGGTACTAATGGCACTTTAAAAGCACGCGGTAGTTCTGGTTGTTTTTTGCGTAAGATGATTACCCCAATGGATACAACGATGAATGCGAATAGTGTACCGATATTTGTTAATTCTGCTAGTTTGTTTAAAGGAATGAAACCAGCAAAGAAAGCAACCATAGTTGCAGTAATCCAACTATTGATAACAGGTGTTTTTGTTTTCTTGTTCACGCGAGAAAGTGCTTTTGGTAGTAAGCCATCGCGGCTAATTGCGTAAAATAAACGTGTTTGTCCATATAACATAACGAGTAACACAGTTGTAATTCCAGTAATTGCTCCTAAAGAAATGAAACCTGCGATCCAATCTTGTTGGATGTATTGTAGTGCAAATGCAACAGGGTTTTTAACACCTAACTGATCGTAAGGCACAATTCCAGTTAAAATTAATGAAACAACGATATATAAAATTGTACAGATTGTTAAAGAAGCAATAATGCCGATTGGCATGTTACGCTGTGGGTTTTTTACTTCTTCAGCAGCTGTTGATACAGCGTCAAATCCGATGTAAGCAAAGAATACAGTTGCAGCTCCAGTTGTTACGCCAGAGAAGCCGAACGGCATAAATGGTGTCCAGTTTTCAGGTTTGACATAGAAAGCGCCAACACCGATAAATAGTAAGACAACAAAGAGTTTGATAGCTACCATGATCGCATTAAAGCGAGCTGATTTTTTTGCTCCTCTTGTTAACAACAATGTCATTAGAAAGATAATACAGATTGCCGGTAAGTCTACGTATGTTCCAGCTTCAGGATTATATGCGCTTGTTAAAGCGGTAGGTAATGTAATCCCGAATCCACTTAATAATCCTTGGAAATATCCTGACCAACCAGAGGCAACAGCTGAGGAAGCTAAGCCGTATTCCAAAATTAAATCCCACCCTAAAATCCAGGCGATTAATTCTCCAAATGTTGCATAGCTATAAGTGTATGCACTACCAGATACCGGTACAGTTGATGCGAATTCAGAATAACATAGTGCTGCAAATACACAGGCTAAACCGGATAAAATAAACGATAGAATAAGTGCTGGTCCTGCGTGTTCTGCTGCGGCAACACCAGTAAGGACGAAAATGCCTGTTCCAATAATGGCGCCGACCCCGAGCATTGTGAGATCAAATGCACCGAGTTCTTTCTTTAAAGATGCCCCTTTTTGTTCTGCCTGTGCTAATAATGCTGAAATGGATTTTTTCCGAAATAGATTCATATAGATCCCTCACCCCTTAGTTATTATAATATTCTGAAAAAAATATTCCCGTTTTGTCGTATCGTGTCGAATCTTTGTAGTTCGTATTCTAAAGTAAAATAATATTTTTGTAAATATTTATTTTTTAGAAAATTCTACCTATTAATATTGTTCTTCTAGTTAATCTCGTGTTGAATGAGAGTATAAAGCCAAAACAAGCTGGAGAGGATTTAATATGAGAAAAGGAATTGCCTCATTGTGTCTTCTATTTTGTATTGGAAGCTTAGTAGCATGTTCACAATCGGGCGGTAAAATTGACGAGAATAATGATGTGATTGCAAAAGGACATAAAATTTCTAATTTACATAAATTCGAGAAGTTCTTCATGAATGTTGAAAAAGGTAGAGCGGATAAAATATGCATTGTGAATTATACACATGAAGGAGATCCAATCTTTCAAACGCTAGAATATGTTGGGAGAGAAATCAGCTATAAGGTAGATAATTCTTATGATAAATTTGCTGGTAAAGATAAAGGGATTTACTCCGATACTTGTAAAAAGATAATGAAAGATACTCGTGAAGATATAAGGTATACGCTACATGATTGTGTGAAAGAAACAGGTCATAATGGATATGACCTGTTTCGTATACCGGCAAAATAAATGGGATTAAAAAAGGAAGGGGCTTATAAAAAGAAGAAACCTTCCTTTTGCTATGTTTATCCCGCTATTTGCGGGCAGTAAGACTCCCATCTCAAGATTCAGAGAGAAACGAGGAAGATAGGCGGGGGACAACTGCCCGTAAAAGACAGATTCATTAATCATCAGTGGAGATGAAGAAAACCCCTACTGATGGAAGTTTCACTTTATATTGTCGAAAACTTTACCGAATATCTGTTCGTTTTCTTGGTTTTTTCATGGGCATTCGTGGTAAAATGAGAATACAGATTTTTTACGAGGAGGTCGGTTTTGTTTGGAACATCAATTTGAGATTGTCTCAGAATATTCCCCGCAAGGTGATCAGCCAAGAGCGATAAAGCAGCTGGTAGCGGGGATTAATAATGGTAAGAAACATCAAGTGTTGCTTGGAGCGACAGGAACGGGAAAGACATTTACGATTTCGAATGTTATTAAAGAAGTGAAGAAGCCAACGCTTGTAATGGCTCATAATAAAACATTAGCAGGACAACTGTATAGTGAACTCAAAGATTTTTTTCCGAACAATGCTGTTGAGTATTTTGTGAGTTATTACGATTATTATCAACCGGAAGCGTATGTACCACAAACCGATACGTTTATTGAAAAAGATGCACAAATCAATGATGAGATTGATAAATTACGTCACTCAGCGACATCAGCTTTATTTGAACGAGATGATGTCATTATTGTAGCAAGTGTTTCTTGTATTTACGGCTTAGGTTCGCCAGAAGAATACCGTGAACTTGTGGTTTCTTTGCGCGTTGGTATGGAAAAGGACCGTAATCAATTGCTTCGTGAACTTGTTGATGTGCAGTACGGTCGTAATGATATTGATTTTAAACGCGGAACATTTCGAGTGCGCGGAGATGTAGTTGAAATTTTCCCAGCATCGCTTGATGAACATTGTATTCGGATTGAGTTTTTTGGCGATGAGATTGATCGTATCCGTGAAGTGAATGCCTTAACAGGTGAAGTATTAGCAGAACGTGAACATGTAGCAATCTTTCCGGCATCTCACTTCGTTACACGTGAAGAAAAAATGAAAGTTGCCATTGAAAATATTGAAAAAGAATTAGAAGAACGTTTAAAAGAATTAAATGATAACGGTAAATTGTTAGAAGCCCAGCGTATTGAACAGCGAACTCGTTACGATTTAGAAATGATGCGAGAGATGGGATTTTGTTCGGGGATTGAAAACTACTCCCGTCATTTGACGCTCCGTCCAGCTGGTTCAACACCATATACATTAATAGATTATTTCCCTAAAGATTTCCTAATTGTTATGGATGAGTCGCATGTAACAGTGCCACAAGTAAGAGCGATGTATAATGGGGACCAAGCGCGTAAACAAGTGCTTGTTGACCATGGATTTCGCTTGCCGTCAGCGATGGATAATAGACCGCTTATGTTTGAAGAGTTTGAAGAGAAAACGAATCAAGTTGTGTATGTATCAGCAACACCGGGTCCATATGAACTAGAGCTTACACCGGAAGTTGTGGAGCAAATTATCCGTCCAACGGGGCTTTTAGATCCGCAAATTGATGTAAGACCAATTGAAGGGCAAATAGATGATTTATTAGGAGAAATCCATGACCGCATTGCGAAAAATGAGCGTGTATTGATTACGACATTAACAAAGAAAATGTCAGAGGATTTAACAGATTATTTAAAAGATGTTGGTATTAAAGTAAACTACTTACATTCTGAAATTAAAACGCTAGAGCGGATTGAAATTATTCGAGATCTTCGTCTTGGTAAATTTGATGTGCTTATTGGTATTAACTTGTTGCGAGAAGGGCTTGATATTCCAGAAGTATCACTCGTAGCGATTTTAGATGCGGACAAAGAAGGGTTCTTACGTTCAGAGCGATCATTAATTCAGACAATTGGTCGTGCCGCGCGTAATGAACACGGTCATGTAATCATGTACGCAGATCGCATAACGAGATCGATGGGAATTGCAATTGAAGAGACGAAACGCCGTCGTCAAAAGCAAGAAGCTTACAACGAGGAACATGGCATTACACCGAAAACAATTCAAAAAGAAGTACGTGACGTGATTCGTGCAACAACAGCTGCAGAAGAAACAGAAGTGTATGAAGCTGGGCCGGCTAAGAAAATGACGAAGAAAGAACGAGAAAAAACAATCGCGAAGATGGAAGCAGAAATGAAGGAAGCGGCAAAGGCACTAGACTTCGAGCGTGCAGCTGAGTTGAGAGATTTACTGCTAGAATTAAAAGCGGAAGGGTGAAAATAGTGAGCAAAGATTTTATCGTTGTAAAAGGTGCGAGGGCGCATAACTTAAAAAATATTGATGTAACCATTCCGAGAAATCAGCTCGTTGTTGTGACAGGTCTGTCTGGTTCAGGGAAATCATCATTAGCATTTGATACGATTTATGCCGAAGGGCAGCGCAGATACGTGGAGTCTTTATCCGCGTATGCGCGCCAATTTTTAGGGCAAATGGATAAACCGGATGTGGATACAATTGAAGGGTTATCGCCAGCAATTTCAATTGATCAAAAAACGACGAGTCGTAACCCGCGTTCAACAGTCGGAACGGTGACAGAGATTTATGATTATTTACGCCTATTATTTGCGCGTATTGGGACACCAATCTGTCCGAACCACGGGATTGAAATTACATCACAAACGGTAGAACAAATGGTAGACCGTGTTTTGGAATATCCAGAGCGCACGAAATTACAAGTGTTAGCACCGATTGTATCAGGTCGTAAAGGTGCACACGTGAAAGTATTAGAGGATATAAAGAAACAAGGTTATGTTCGCGTTCGTGTTGATGGAGAAATGCTTGATGTGTCTGAAGAAATTACGTTAGATAAAAACAAGAAGCATTCCATTGAAGTCGTAATTGACCGTATCGTTGTGAAAGAAGGGGTTGCAAGCCGCCTTGCAGATTCTCTTGAAAGTGCATTGAAACTAGGTGGAGGTCGTGTATTAATTGATGTGATTGGAGAAGAGGAGCTTTTATTTAGTGAGCATCATGCTTGCCCGCATTGTGGTTTTTCGATCGGTGAATTAGAACCTCGTATGTTCTCTTTCAATAGCCCATTTGGTGCGTGTCCGTCTTGTGATGGGCTTGGCTCAAAATTAGAGGTAGATTTAGAACTTGTAATTCCAAATTGGGATTTATCGTTAAATGGGCATGCGATTGCCCCTTGGGAACCGACTAGTTCGCAATATTATCCGCAATTACTGCAATCTGTGTGTAATCATTACGGCATTGATATGGATATGCCTGTGAAGGATATACCGAAAGAGTTATTTGATAAAGTGTTGTACGGAAGTGGAGAAGAGAAGGTTTATTTCCGTTATGTGAATGACTTTGGACAAGTGAAAGAAAGTGATATTTTATTTGAAGGAGTTATTCCAAATATTGAACGTCGCTACCGTGAAACAAGTTCTGATTACATTCGTGAACAAATGGAGAAGTATATGGCGGAGCAGGCGTGTCCGAAATGTAAGGGCGGCCGCTTGAAGCCAGAAAGCTTAGCTGTTTTTGTTGGCGGAAAAACGATTGCGGATGTAACGAAGTACTCTGTTCAAGAAGTTTATGATTTCTTTGAGGGCATTGAACTGACAGAAAAACAAGAAAAGATTGCTCGTTTAATTTTACGTGAAATTAAAGAGCGCGTAAGTTTCTTAATTAACGTTGGACTTGATTATTTAACATTAAGCCGTGCAGCAGGAACATTATCAGGTGGGGAAGCACAGCGTATTCGTCTTGCAACGCAAATTGGTTCTCGTTTAACTGGTGTATTGTATATTCTTGATGAACCTTCTATCGGTTTACATCAGCGTGACAATGATCGCCTGATTCGTACACTACAGGAAATGCGTGATTTAGGAAATACGCTAATCGTTGTTGAACATGATGAAGATACAATGATGGCGGCCGATTATTTACTTGATATTGGCCCTGGCGCAGGAATTCATGGTGGGCAAGTTGTGTCATCTGGCTCGCCAGATGAAGTGATGAATGATGATAATTCATTAACAGGGCAATATTTAAGCGGTAAGAAATTTATTCCGGTCCCACTTGAGAGACGTAAAGGGGATGGGCGTAAGGTCGAGATTATTGGTGCAAAAGAAAATAACTTAAAAAATGAGAAGATGTCATTCCCGCTTGGGACATTTGTAGCAGTAACCGGCGTATCTGGATCAGGAAAAAGTACGATGATCAATGAAGTTCTATATAAATCGTTAGCACAGAAATTATATAAGGCGAAAAGTAAGCCAGGAGCTCATAAGGAAATTAAAGGCCTTGAGCATTTAGATAAAGTTATTGATATTGATCAATCACCAATCGGACGTACACCGCGCTCGAATCCAGCAACATACACAGGCGTTTTCGATGATATCCGTGATGTGTTTGCGCAAACGAATGAAGCAAAAGTACGCGGGTATCAAAAGGGACGTTTTAGTTTTAACGTGAAAGGTGGCCGTTGTGAGGCTTGCCGCGGTGATGGGATTATTAAAATTGAAATGCATTTCTTACCGGATGTATATGTTCCATGTGAAGTATGTCATGGAAAACGTTATAATCGTGAAACGTTAGAAGTGAAATATAAAGATAAGAACATTTCTGAAGTACTAGGAATGACGATTGAAGATGGGGTAGAATTCTTTGCCAACATCCCGAAAATTAAACGGAAGTTGCAGACGCTTGTAGATGTAGGGCTAGGCTATATGAAATTAGGGCAGCCGGCTACTACATTATCGGGTGGTGAAGCGCAGCGTGTGAAACTTGCATCTGAATTACATCGCCGTTCTACAGGTCGTACGTTATATATTTTAGATGAGCCGACAACCGGCTTACATGCACATGATATTGCACGACTTCTAGAAGTATTACAGCGCCTTGTTGAAAGTGGGGAAACTGTGCTTGTTATCGAGCATAACCTAGATGTAATTAAGACAGCAGATTACATTGTTGACCTTGGTCCAGAAGGCGGAGACAAAGGTGGTCAAATCATTGCGTCAGGTACGCCGGAGCAAGTTGTAAAAGAAGAGCGTTCCTATACAGGGAAGTATTTAAAAGAGATTTTAGAGCGTGATACGGCTCGTATGAAAGAGAAGATGAATGAGGTTGAGGTAGGGAGCTAAGCCAATTGGCTAGCTCCTTGTTTTTGTTTGGGAGAGGATTTAGCGTGACAGGTATACAAGTATAAGGGCTGGAATAAGTTGTTATATAAACTCATTTCGATTTTCAGCATACAAATCACGGCTACGAAGCCAAAAGGAGACTCCTACTCATTTCCTCCCTCTGTTTTCACATGGCATGGGGCGAACCTCCTATGCATGGGTGGATGCTCTCTTCCCCAAAAAAAAGAAAGGTTTTCCCTCGCTTTTTTTTATGGTTACTTGGCGTTTGCTATCCATTAGCGTATGATTAAGTATATATATCAAAAGGATGTGTAAGAAAATGAGATGGATTCTATCACTTCTTGTGAATAGCGTCGTATTAATTGTTGTATCAGGTCTTCTAAAGGGAATTGCACCAGACGCATTTTACATAGAAAACATACAAACCGCGATTATCGCGAGCGTTATTTTGTCGATTTTAAATGTATTTGTAAAACCGTTATTAATTTTAATTACGTTACCGATTACTGTTTTAACATTTGGTTTCTTCCTAATTGTAATTAATGCAATTACATTAGAGATGACAGATTCTTTGTTAGGTGATGCTTTTAACATATCAGGATTTGGTGTAGCAATTCTTGCGGCAATTTGTATTTCTATTTTAAATATGCTGATTGATAAAGTAATTGTCGAGCCATTATCTGAGAAAAAATAGAAAAAATGACAAAAAGAAAAACATTTCATGAATCTCATGAAATGTTTTTTTCTATTTAGTAGAAACCATATTTCTTGTTTTCAGAAAAAAATGGTACAATATCGGTTAGAATGGAATTTTACATCAAATGAGAATGAACCCGCAGCGGAGTGGAGGTTTACATATGCCGAAAGTAAGGACAAAAGATTTAATTGAGCAATTTCAATTGGAATTAGTAAGTGGTGAGGAAGGAATTCATCGTCCAATTGATACAAGTGATTTATCGCGACCTGGAATTGAAATGGCAGGATTCTTTACATATTATCCAGCAGATCGCGTACAGCTTCTTGGAAAAACGGAGCTTACTTTTTTTGATACATTAACAACTGAGCAAAAGCAAGAAAGAATGACAGCTCTTTGTACAGAAGAAACGCCGTGTATTATCGTAACGCGTAGTCAAGATGTACCTGGAGAATTATTGCAAGCATCACGTGAGTTTGGTGTGCCTCTTTTACGCTCTTCCCAAACGACGACAAGACTATCAAGTCGTTTAACAAATTATTTAGAAGGTAAGTTAGCACCAACAACTGCCGTTCACGGTGTATTAGTAGATATTTACGGCGTTGGTGTTTTAATTACAGGTCAAAGTGGCGTGGGGAAAAGTGAAACAGCACTTGAACTTGTTAAACGCGGTCACCGCTTAGTTGCGGATGATAGCGTAGAAATTCGTCAAGAAGATGAAGATACGTTAGTAGGAAGCTCGCCAGATTTAATTGAGCATTTACTAGAAATTCGTGGTCTGGGTATCATTAACGTCATGACGTTATTTGGTGCAGGGGCTGTGCGAAACTACAAGCGTATTACACTTGTGATTAATCTTGAGATTTGGGATCAAAAGAAAAACTATGATCGTCTAGGTCTTGATGAAGAGAAAATGAAAATTATAGATACAGAACTTACGAAGATTACACTTCCAGTTCGTCCTGGCCGAAACTTGGCTGTTATTATTGAAGTAGCAGCAATGAACTTCAGATTAAAACGAATGGGAGTCAATGCAGCACAACAATTTTCTGAGCGCTTAATGAGTGCGATTGAACTAGGAAATCAAGAATAAATTAGGAGAGAGAGGTCATACATATGCTGTTAGGTTCTGTACCACAGCTAGATCGTGTAGCGATTCAACTTGGACCGTTCCCAGTCTATTGGTATGGGATTATTATTGGGACAGGTGTTTTGCTTGGACTTTGGCTAGCTACGCGCGAGGGTGAACGATTAGGTATTCCAAAAGATACTTTTGTCGATCTTGTTTTAATTGCGGTACCAATTGCGATTATTTGCGCACGCGCATACTATGTTATTTTTGAGTGGGAATATTATGTGCAAGACCCAAGGCAAATTATTAATATTCGTCAAGGTGGATTGGCGATTCATGGTGGTTTAATCGGAGCGGTGATTACGGGGATTTTCTTTGCGAAAAAACGCGGTATTTCCTTCTGGAAGCTGGCTGATATTGCAGCACCAAGTATTCTTCTTGGACAAGCAATTGGCCGATGGGGGAACTTTATGAACCAAGAGGCTCACGGCGGTGAAGTAACAAGACAGTTTTTAGAAGGCTTACATTTACCAGAGTTTATTGTGAATCAAATGTATATTGATGGTGTATATTATCATCCAACGTTCTTATATGAATCATTATGGAATTTTGCAGGTGTAATTCTATTATTGTTATTACGCAAAGCGAATTTACGCCGTGGTGAATTATTCTTTACGTATTTAATTTGGTATTCAGTTGGACGTTTCTTTGTGGAAGGCTTACGTACGGATAGCTTAATGTTAGGACCGCTTCGCATTGCGCAAGTGATGTCCATCGGGCTTGTTGTTATTTCTATCATTTTCATTATTGTGAGACGTATAATGGGGCAAGCTGATAAAAGATATTCAGAAAACTAGAGAAAAGTAGCATCTTATATGAGATGCTGCTTCTTTCATATTCAGGCAGTGAAAGGATCGAGCATATGAAAATAAATACAGTGTTATTTGATTTAGATGGAACATTAATAAATACAAATGAACTTATTATTTCTTCTTTTTTACACACGTTAAATAAGTACTATCCAGATCAGTATAAGCGCGAAGATATATTGCCATTTATCGGTCCATCTTTGCATGAGACGTTTCGTTCAATGGATGAGGGCAAGGTAGATGAGATGATTCAGTGCTATCGTCAGTTTAATCATGACCATCATGATGAACTAGTGGAAGAATATGAAACTGTCTATGAAACCGTTCAGGAATTAAAGAAACAAGGTTATAAAATTGGAATTGTGACCACGAAGGCGAGACAAACAGTAGAAATGGGTTTAAAGCTTTCAAAATTAAAGGAGTTCTTTGATGTTGTTGTAACAATTGATGATGTAGAACACGTGAAACCACATCCAGAACCCATTCAAAAAGCATTGAAACTATTGGATGCAAAACCGGAAGAAACATTAATGGTTGGTGATAACCATCATGATATAGTAGGCGGACAAAACGCAGGTACGAAAACAGCGGCAGTGGCATGGACGATTAAAGGTAGAGAGTACTTAGAATCGTATAAGCCGGATTATGTACTAGATAGAATGAGTGATTTATTATCCATTTTGTCTGAATAGTAGATAAGGGGAGAGAGCAAAGTGCGACGGACAACGCGCTACCCTGTTTCAGGAGCAAATTCATTATGGAATGTGTATAAAACAGTATCCTTCTTTAAGGTAATGAAAAATTTTATTGTTATTCAAATTGCACGCTATACGCCATTTTTATCCGTGAAGAACTGGTTGTATCGCACGTTTTTACGGATGAAAGTCGGAGAGCAAACATCATTTGCACTTATGGCTATGCCTGATACTATGTTTCCAGAAAAGATTACAGTTGGAGCAAATTCAATAATTGGCTACAATACAACGATTTTAGCTCACGAATATTTAATTACGGAATATCGTCTTGGAGAAGTAATCATAGGGAATGAAGTGATGATTGGAGCAAATTCCACTGTATTGCCAGGTGTGAAGATTGGGGACGGTGCTATTGTTTCAGCAGGTACGCTTGTTCACCGTGATGTACCAAGCGGTGCTTTTGTAGGTGGAAATCCAATGCGTATCATTTATACGAAGGAAGAGATGGCAGAGAGGAGAAAGTCAATGTTAAAAATGTAACATTTCCCTTCTCTTTTTATGAATAAAAAGGAAATAATTGATTATAATATACTGTTTTGTTTTTTACGGAATCGTTTATACTTATAAATAGAAGAAGGTATGAACGAAGAAAACAAAAAACTGGAGGATATATGGGGAAAAATCAAAGAATATTTAAGGAGAACGGACAAGTTATCTCTTTTAATCAATTAGCTGATTTCTTTTATAAAAAAGGGATGAAGTCTTATCGCAATCATAAATTACAAGATGCGATTAAATATTTTCGAAGAGCGGCACAAAGTGAGAAAGAGCCGTTTATTTTATGTCAATTAGCTACGGTATTATCGGAAGTCGGTGAGTATCAAGAATCAAATCAAATTTTCTTGAAACTGATTCGTTCGAATTCTAATATTGAACAGTGCTATTATTTTGTAGCAAATAATTACGCATATCTTGGCTTGTTTCAGCAGGCGAAGAAGTATGCGGAGCAATATTTAGAGATAGCTACAGAGAAGGAATTTGTGGAAGAGACGTTAGAATTGCTTGAAATTATGGAAGAAGAATCAATGGATGCGGAAGAGTTTGAAGATGAAGATGAGTTAATTGTCATGCAGGAACAAGCGAACCGTTATATTCGCAACGGACAATTAGAAGAAGCAATTGCTACACTTGAAGTTGTTACGAAAGATTATCCGGAATTTTGGTCGGGTTATAATAATTTAGCAATTGCTCATTTTCAGTTAGGAAATGTAGATAAAGCATTAAAGTTAACAGAGATGATTTTAGAGAAAAATCCTGGTAATATGCATGCGTTATGTAATACGCTTATTTTTCTATATTCAATTGGAGAGCATAAGCAAGTAGAAGCGTTAGCGAAGCAACTAGAATCCGTATATCCGATGTCATTTGAGCATCGATTAAAGCTAGGAACAACATTCGCGACAATTGGTCACTTTGCATCGGCATATAAATGGTTAAGGTTATTAAAGCGTCAAGGTTATGAAGGAGATGTCAGCTTTTACTATTGGTTTGCATACTCTGCTTATATGATAAAAGATCAACAGACAGCGGAAAAGATGTGGCAATCTGTTGTAGAATTACACCCTGATAAAAAAGGGAAAGAGCCGTGGAATGCCCTGCATTTAGCTGATGAAGGACAGAATGTTTTGTTTGAAGAGCTGAGGAAATCTTTCCAGCAAAGTACAACGTTAGAAGAGCAAATGTTAGCACTGTATTTAATGAATGAATTAACAACACCTGAGAAGATTGGCTTTTTCTTTGATGTGACGCAGGCGAAAAATCGTGTGCCAATTGTTTCGCAACTGGCAAAATACTTCTTTTTAATGAGCAGTCATAAGAGTATTCCGAGCGAGTTACAACCGTTTGAACAATGTATTCGGATTGCGGATGCCTTATATAACTATACAAATAAAGAAGATGAATTGATTGAAGAGTGCTTACATTTTTGGTTTTGTACTTTTATACGCCTATATACATCTGGGACGGTATTTACAAACGTGTTTGGTTGGTCTGCGGCAATCGAGTATATTGTGCGCGGAGAACAGAGAAATAAAATGACACAGGCCGAACTTGGAAATATATATAATGTATCTGTGGCAACTGTGAGAAAATATGTGCAAGTAGTAAAGCGTACTCACGCGTAGGCAAATCATTGGGAAAAAACAGATGCTAACAGTATAATGAGGGTAAGTTATGGTAGGAATGAATAGGAGTGAATAGTGTGTCAGAAGAAAAAATTTATGATGTCATTATTATTGGTGCTGGGCCAGCTGGGATGACA
Source organism: Bacillus sp. FSL K6-6038 (assembly GCF_038050455.1). NCBI lineage: Bacteria > Bacillati > Bacillota > Bacilli > Caryophanales > Bacillaceae > Bacillus > Bacillus sp. FSL K6-6038. Next base: position 4,919,000 of record NZ_JBBOUH010000001.1, on the reverse strand, counting down.
GCTGCAGTGTATACGTCTCGTGCAAATTTAAGCACGCTTATGCTTGAACGTGGTATTCCAGGCGGACAAATGGCAAACACAGAAGATGTAGAAAACTATCCAGGTTATGAATCTATTTTAGGACCCGATTTATCAAATAAAATGTTCGAGCATGCGAAGAAATTCGGTGCTGAATATGCATATGGTGATGTGAAAGAAGTCATCGATGGCAAAGAATACAAAACAGTTGTAGCTGGTAAAAAAGAATACAAAACACGCGCAATTATCGTTGCAAGTGGTGCAGAGTATAAAAAGATCGGTGTACCAGGTGAAAAAGAACTTGGCGGCCGTGGTGTATCATATTGCGCGGTATGTGACGGCGCTTTCTTTAAAGGGAAAGAACTTGTTGTTATTGGCGGCGGAGATTCTGCTGTTGAAGAAGGTGTGTATTTAACACGTTTCGCATCAAAAGTAACAATCGTTCACCGTCGTGATGCTCTTCGCGCACAGAAAATTCTTCAAGACCGTGCTTTCCAAAATGAGAAAGTGGACTTCATTTGGAATCATACTGTAAAAGAAATTAACGAAGAGAATGGTAAGGTAGGTAGTGTAACACTTGTAGATGTTAACACTGGTGAAGAACAAGAATTTAAAGCAGACGGTGCTTTTATCTATATCGGAATGTTACCATTATCAAAACCATTTACTGAGCTGGGCATTACAAATGAAAATGGTTATATCGAAACAAACGAACGCATGGAAACAAAAGTTCCTGGTATTTTCGCAGCTGGTGATGTTCGCGAAAAGATGCTTCGTCAAATTGTAACTGCAACTGGCGATGGCAGTATTGCAGCACAAAGTGCACAGCACTACGTAGAAGAGTTGTTAGAGGAATTAAAAACTGTAACAGAAAAATAAGGATGTAAATCCTTTTCGAAGAAGAAAGCTACCTTCGTATAGAAGGTAGCTTTCTTTATTTTTCGTTTGGAATGTAAAATATTTGTCAAATTTCTCATGGAGCACACAAATGGTTATTGTTATACTAGAATCTACGGAAAAAATGATTATGGGAAATGAGGAGTTTATTCAGTATGGAATGGCGTAATATATACCGTGGTTTTTGTATGGGAGTTAGTGATTTAATTCCTGGTGTAAGCGGCGGGACAATTGCTGTTGTACTAGGGATTTATGAAAGATTGCTTGCGGCAATTAGCGGATTCTTTAGTCGTGAATGGAAAAAACATTTAGGCTTTTTAATTCCGCTTGCTGCTGGTGTGGCGGTGGCACTTTTAACATTAAGTCATGTGATTAAGTATTTGCTGGAATATTATTATGAGCCAACACAGTTTTTCTTCCTTGGTTTAATTTTAAGTATTTTACCAATGTTAATGAAGGAAGCGAATGCAAAGGAAACATTTAAAGCAGGACATATTGTTATACTAATCGTTGCAGCGGCTCTTGTAGCTGTAACAGCATTCTTTAAGCCAGATAAAGCGGCAGATCCAATTACTACGTTAACAATTTTAAATACAATTGGGCTATTTTTGGCAGGATGGATGGCGAGTATGGCTATGCTACTTCCAGGGATTAGCGGATCATTTATTTTATTAATCATTGGTGTATATCCAACAGCGATTAATGCATTAACAACATTAAACCTACCGCTAATTGCAGTCATTGGTGCAGGTGTTATGGTTGGATTTGTGGTGAGTAGTAAAGGGATTAGCTACTTATTAGCACATTTTAAAAGTGCAACATTCGCTGCAATTATTGGGCTTGTCATCGGATCGATTGCAGTAGTGTTTCCTGGGATTCCAGCCGGTGGTATGTCGATTGTAAGTTCTATTATTACGTTTATTTTAGGGTTTGCGATTGTATCGTATTTTAGTAAGAAAAAGTGATTGAGAGATAGCTCTCAATCACTTTTTTTGTTATTTGTATTTATATTTTTTGTATTTTTTACCAAGAATATACGAAAGCGATCGTTTTGGTGAAAAAGTTACTTGAGCTTACTTTTCTGCTTTATCTTGCCCCTTAACATTTGGTAGGAAAGTAAACCACCTGTAAAAGTACAATTCATGATGGGCTACTTTACTTTATTTGGGGGTGTCAAATATGAAAGTGTCAATATTTATCACTTGTGTTGCAGATGTTTTTTATCCAGAAGTAGGAAAAGATGTTGTGGAAATTCTTGAAGATTTAGGGTGTGAAGTTGATTTCCCTAAAGACCAAACCTGCTGCGGACAGCCTGCTTATAATAGCGGTTATCATAAAGAAACAAAAACAGCTGCAAAACATATGATTAATGCTTTTGCTAATTCGGAATATGTTGTAGCGCCATCAGGATCTTGCGCTATGATGGTTCACGAGTTTTCTAGTTTATTTTCTGAAAGTGAAGCAGAGTGGAAGAAAAAAGCTACTGAACTTGCAAATAAAACATATGAATTCACACAGTTTCTTGTTGAAGTATTAGGGAAAGAAGACTTAGGTGCGGAGCTTCATAAAAAAGCAACGGTTCATACATCTTGCCATATGAGCCGATTAATGGGGATTAAGGAACCGCCGCAAAAATTATTAAAATGTGTAAAGGGACTGGAAGTTGTTTCGTTACCACATAATTATGATTGCTGTGGATTTGGGGGCACATTCTCAGTGAAAATGCCAGAAATCTCTGAGCAAATGGTCGATGAAAAAGTAAAGCATATTATGGAAACCGGTGCAGAACTGTTAATCGGGATGGATTGTAGCTGCTTAATGAATATAAAAGGACGTTTAACACGCAATGGTTATCCAATTGATGTAAAGCATATTGCTCAAGTATTAAATGAAGATCGAAAATAAGAGGGGGGATATAAAGATGGGAATGAAAATTGGGAATGATCCTTTTCATAAGCGTGCTGAAACAGGTATAGGGGATCAATTCATGAGACAGGCTGTCAGGAAAGCGCAAGATGGTCTTAGAGGCAAGAAATTAAAAGCTACTGAGAGTCTTGGGAATTGGGAGGAATGGCGAGCTTTAGGGGAAGAAATTCGAAAGCATACATTAGAAAACCTTGATTATTATTTGTATCAACTGAGTGAAAATATTGAGAAAAATGGTGGTTTTGTTTATTTTGCAAAGACTGCAGAAGACGCAAGGGAATATGTAAAAGGGATTGTAAAAAAGAAAAACGCGAAAAAAATTGTGAAATCAAAATCTATGGTAACGGAAGAGATTAGTTTAAATGAAGCGATTGAAGAGGCTGGAGGAGAAGTGTTAGAAACGGACCTTGCCGAATTTATTCTGCAAGTGAACGACCACGATCCTCCATCACATATTGTTGTTCCGTGTCTTCATAAGGATAAAGAACACATTTGTGAAATATTTAAAACAAAGTTAGATTATACTGGAACATCTGATCCTACGGAAATGGCGAGGTTTGTAAGGGATTATTTGCGTGATGATTTCTTTACAGCGGATGTAGGGGTGACAGGATGTAACTTTGCTGTTGCAGAGTCTGGATCTATTTCTATCGTGGCAAACGAAGGAAATGCAAGACTTACCACGACGCTTCCGAAAACGTTAATTACAGTTATGGGAATGGAACGTATTGTTCCAACATGGGAAGAGCTTGATGTATTAGTAACACTTCTATGCCGAAGTTCTGTAGGACAAAAGTTAACAAGTTATATTACAGGGTTAACCGAGCCCGGTGGGACAGACGGACCTGAGGAGTTTCATTTAGTCATTGTTGATAATGGTCGTTCTAATATTTTAGGAACAGAATTTCAAAGTATCCTTCAGTGCATTCGCTGTGCGGCATGTATTAATGTATGTCCCATATATCGGCATATCGGTGGACATGCGTATGGCTCCATTTATCCAGGACCGATTGGAGCTGTGTTGACACCACTTTTAGGAGGATATGATGAATATAAAGATTTACCTTATGCATCTAGCCTTTGTGGAGCTTGTACAGAAGCGTGTCCAGTGAAAATACCGTTACACGATTTATTAATTAAACATCGCCGCCACATTGTAGAAGAAGCGAAACAATCACCTGTGGCTTGGAACGTTGCTATGAAAGGTTTTGAAAAAGCGGTGAATAGCTCCAGATTATTTTCTCTTGCTGCAAAGACCGCTCCGTATGCATTAAAGCCTCTTACAAAAGGGGACAAGATCGAGCGTGGAATCGGTCCGTTAAAAGCTTGGACGGATGCGAGAGATTTTCCAGTTCCAGAAAAACAACCGTTTAGAGATTGGTTTAAAAAACGTGAAAAGGAGAACGATAATGGCCATCCAAAATCGTGAGGAATTTTTATTCCAATTATCAGAAAAGCTTGGCAGAAAACGTCCGGAAGCAGTAAAAAAACCGAACTGGTCTTTTTCTCCGCAGTGGACTGTTTTTGACGGATTAACACAAGATGAACTTGTATTGAAATTAATAGAGCAATGCGAGGTAATCCATACACAAGTTAAGCGAACAACAAAGGCCAGGCTTGTTGAAACATTACAATCTTTTCTCACAGAATGGAATATTCAATCTGCTGTGTATTCTAATGATGAACGGTTTGAGGAATATGGTCTCAGTCAATTTTTAAGCAATGAAGGTACAATGCATTTTCGTAAGTGGGGCTTAGATCATAAAGAAGAGAACATAGAATTTGCGAAAGCTGCTGACCTTGGCATTACGTTCAGTGATATCGCTCTTGCTGAATCAGGAACCGTTGTTCTATTTAATGATGGATTAAAAGGAAGGCACGTTAGTCTTCTTCCTGAGTCATATATTGCAATTGTTCCTAAAAGTACGATTGTGCCAAGGTTAACCCAGGCTACAAAAGTCATTCACCATCAAAATAAAGCGGGAGACAAATTGCCAGCTTGTGTGAATTTCGTTTCTGGTCCGTCAAATAGTGCAGATATTGAAATGAATCTCGTCGTAGGTGTACATGGGCCAATCAGAACAGCGTATATTATTGTGGATGATCAATAAGGATTTACGTCTCCTTACCAAATAATGAGTTAAAAGATTTGACTTGATCTTTGTATATTGCGTATAAGATATGCCAATTGTGAGGGATTCTATTTTGTAATCCAACAGCGATGGGAATTAATTTCCATCGTTTTTTTGTTTCTTTAGGCCGGGAGCTCCTTCATTGTGACAAAGTGTTTTTGATAGTATAATGAAATGAGTATGTGATGAAGAAATTCATCATAAGTAGCTGAGGTGAAGAAACATGCAAAGAGTAACAAACTGTGTGTTAATCAAAGATAATGAAGTTCTCCTATTACAAAAACCTCGTCGGAACTGGTGGGTTGCACCGGGCGGGAAAATGGAACGCGGTGAAACAGTAAGAGATTCCGTTGTTCGCGAATATCGTGAAGAAACAGGTATTTATTTAAAGAACCCAGCGTTAAAGGGGGTCTTCACTTTTGTCATTCAAGAAGGTGATAAAGTTGTTTCTGAATGGATGATGTTCTCCTTTTTAGCGACAGATTTTGCAGGAGAAAACAAATTGGAAAGCGAAGAAGGCATCATTGGCTGGCATACATTTGATAAAATTGATGAGTTAGCAATGGCACCAGGAGATTATCACATTATTGATTATTTAATTAAAGGAAATGGAATAATCTACGGTACGTTTGTATATACACCAGATTTTGAATTACTTTCATATCGATTGGATCCGAGCTAAACCGTCAAGGAGGGGATACAATGACAGCGAATAATGATATTAAAATGGTAATTATTACAGGAATGTCCGGTGCAGGAAAAACAGTAGCCTTACAAAGTTTTGAAGATTTAGGATATTTTTGTGTAGATAACTTACCACCGATGTTATTGCCGAAGTTTGTTGAACTTATGGCAGACTCGAAAGGGAAAATGAATAAAGTGGCACTTGGTATTGATTTGCGTGGCCGCGAATTTTTTGAACATTTATGGGGAGCGCTTGATGATTTATCAGAACGCACTTGGATCATTCCTCATATTTTATTTTTAGATGCGAAAGATAGCACGCTTGTAACGCGTTACAAAGAAACGAGACGTTCGCATCCGCTTGCGCCGACTGGTTTGCCGTTAAAAGGGATTGAGGCAGAGCGTGATTTATTAACAGATATGAAGGCAAGAGCTAATATTGTACTCGATACGTCTGAGTTAAAACCGAAAGAATTGCGCGAGAAAATTGTTCATCTGTTTTCAACAGAAAATGAGCAAGCGTTTCGTGTAAATGTGATGTCATTTGGATTTAAGTACGGTATTCCGATTGATGCTGATTTAGTATTTGATGTTCGTTTTTTACCAAATCCATATTATATTCCACAGATGAAGCCTTTAACAGGACTGGATGAAGAAGTTTCGTCATATGTGCTCAAATTTAATGAAACACATAAATTTTTAGAAAAGCTGACGGATCTCATTACTTTCATGCTTCCTCATTATAAAAGAGAAGGTAAGAGTCAACTTGTAATTGCAATTGGATGTACAGGTGGGCAACATCGTTCTGTTACGCTTGCAGAATACCTTGGAAAACATTTGAAACCAGAATATATCGTTCATGTATCTCATCGTGATGTGGAGAAGAGAAAGGGCCATTAGGGGATGAAAAAAGAGAGAAAACCTAAAATTGTCATCATGGGAGGAGGAACTGGACTATCTGTTTTATTAAGAGGATTGAAGAAATATCCTGTTGATATTACAGCGGTTGTTACAGTAGCTGATGATGGTGGCAGTTCAGGTAGATTGCGTGATGAGTTAGAAATTCCACCACCAGGCGACATTCGTAACGTACTTGTTGCGTTATCAGATGTAGAGCCGCTTGTGGAAGCTTTATTTCAACATCGTTTTACATCCGGAGAAGGTTTAACGGGTCATGCATTAGGTAATTTATTGCTAGCTGGGATGACGTCGATTACAGGAGACTTTTTCCATGCCATTACAGAAACGAGTAAAGTGTTAAATGTAAGAGGGCGTGTTTTACCAGCGGCCAACCAAAGTGTTGTGCTTCATGCAGAACTGGAAGATGGGCAAATTGTAACAGGCGAATCGAAAATCCCGTATTTTGGGAAAAAGATTAATCGTGTGTTTTTAACACCGGGTGATGTAGAACCACTGTCTGAGACATTGATGGAGATTCAGCGGGCTGATTTGCTTGTTTTTGGTCCTGGTAGTTTGTATACAAGTATCTTACCGAATTTAATCGTGAAAAAAATCGGGGACGCTGTTCTTACTGCAAAGGCGAAAAAGGTATATGTATGTAATGTCATGACACAAGCCGGTGAAACGATGGGGTATACAGCATTTGATCATGTGCAAGCTTTGCATGATCATCTTGGAGCACCTTTCATCGATACAGCGATTGTAAATAATCATGATATTCCTGCTGAATTACGTAAACTGTATGCAAAAGAGCTGTCTGAACCTGTTGTGGTTGATGAAGATCGTTTTGCTGAAAGTAAGATTCGTTTAATTCAAGATGAATTAGCAAAGTATGATGATCAAGTTGTAAGACATGATACATTAAAACTAGCTTCTATTTTATATTCGTTGTTATAAGCATGCGTTATCTCTTTATGAGATAACGCTACTCATTCATATAGGACAAAATTGTTGTTCCCAAATATCGTATAAGGAGGTGGGGCTGTGTCATTTGCATCAGAAACAAAGAAAGAGCTGACAAAGCTTGAGATGAAGGAGTGCTGTGAGAAAGCGGAGTTATCAGCATTGCTTCGAATGAACGGATCACTTTCTTTTTCAAACCGTCGTCTTTCGATTGATATTCAAACAGAAAATGCAGCAATTGCCAGAAGAATTTACACATTGCTGAAAAAAGGATATGACGTAACGGTAGAATTACTTGTTCGTAAAAAGATGCGACTTAAGAAAAATAATGTATATATCGTTCGGCTTGTTGAAAAATCACGTGAAATATTAGCAGATTTGCATATTGTAAGAGAAGACTTTTCATTTATTCGCAATATCTCACAGGAATTGATTGAAAAGAAATGCTGTAAACGATCGTATTTAAGAGGTGCATTTTTAGCAGGTGGTTCAGTAAATAACCCAGAAACATCATCTTATCATTTAGAGGTCTTTTCGCTATACAAGGAACATAATGATTCTATATGTGAACTGATGAACGGATTTGATTTAAATAGTAAGACGTTGGAAAGGCGTAAAGGGTATATTACGTATTTAAAAGAAGCGGAGAAAATTACGGAGTTCTTAAACATTATTGGTGCACATAATGCGTTGTTAAGATTTGAAGATATTCGTATTGTTCGTGATATGCGTAATTCGGTCAATCGTTTAGTGAATTGCGAAACAGCTAATTTAAATAAAACAATTGGTGCTGCTTTAAGGCAAATCGAAAATATTCGTTACATTGATGAGACGGTGGGACTGGATGTCTTGCCAGATAAACTGCGCGAGATTGCACAATTACGTATTAATTATCAAGATGTAACATTGAAAGAATTAGGCGAGATGGTATCTGGGGGAAAAATCAGTAAATCAGGTATCAATCATCGCTTGCGTAAAATCGATGAAATTGCAGAGAAATTACGCGCGGGGGAACCGGTAGCAAAAAAATAACGGTAAAGGGGAGAAATGGAGCTATGGTTCAAAAACAGGTTGAGGTTGCATTAAAAAACGGCTTGCAAGCACGTCCGGCTGCGTTGTTTGTACAAGAGGCGAATCGTTTTCATGCTGATATTTTCATTGAGAAAGATGGTAAAACAGTCAATGCGAAGAGCATAATGGGAATTATGAGCTTAGCGATTGGATCTGGCAGTAAGGTAACGATTATAACAGAAGGGTCAGATGCAGAAGCTGCTTTAGAAGCGTTGGCTGCTTATGTGCAAAATAAACAGTAAAAGCTATCGCATGTAGCGATAGCTTTTTTACTGTGAATGGTCGATATGTTGTGTTGAATCGTCAATGAGTTTACTTTATCATTCTCATATAAATTATGAAAGAATCCGTTTTTCTCCTTGGAGCTCACGAATTGGTTGAATGTTTTGTGTGAATTCTACAGTTCCTATATATTTTCCATCTGCATTTCGCACTGCGAAGTAACGAATATATACATATTTATCTTGAAATTGAATCCAAAAATCTTCGCAATCTTTTTTTCCAGATTTGAAATCTTCTAAGAGCTTTTCAACGACATGAACGCTTTTTGGTGGATGACAGTTTTGCACTGTTCGACCAATGACAGCTTTCGTACGAGCAAAGATTCGTTCTTTTCCATGAGAGAAGTAACGCACAACATCATTTTCATCAATGAATGTAATATCAACAGGTAAGTGATTTAACATTAGTTCTAACTGTTTTAAAGATAATATACCTGTTTCAAAACGAATCAGGCCTTCGGATAGGGCTTCTTCTTTGATCATATTTCTTTCTGGTTTCCATGTACTTGTAGGACTTGTTAAGCAGTAGCCAATTTCATCACTTTCATGAGCGATTTTTAGCCATTCATCTTCTGTAAGAGTTTGAAGGGCCATCGGAAATAAAATATTTTCTTCTTTAAAAATCATTTCAGTTACGTCATGGATGACGAAGGAAACGCTGTCTAAGACTGATTTTTTATCTTGATTATAATTTACTAATTTTTGTTTTGCTTCTTTAATAGCAGCACGAATTCTGTCATCAACGCCCCACATAACTTGAGTTGGTCCATAAATGCCGTATTTCTCTAGATAAGGGAAAAGTAGATTTTCTTTCCGGCTATAATGTTTATCAACATCGATTAATAAATTTAAGTCTTCTATTAGTTTATAAATATTTTCTTCGCTATCTTCTTTTTCAAAACGTTCATAGTGAAGTTGAAGTTTGAAATTCACAAGTAGATCGATTTCTTTGTTTTCCATTTTAAATGTATGAATGGGATGGCCTGGTTGCTCTTCTTGTTTATTAGATTGATGAATTTCTTCAATGGATCCTTTAAAAACAGCTGTATGAACGGAGCATAAGCGTTGGACTTCTTCAACTGGAATTCCTTCTTCTTCCATAAGTGCCTGTTCGAGCTTTGAAATTTCTGCTACGGTAATATTTCCGATCGCTTCTTGAAACTGAGCTGTTACATCTTCAATATTTTTTCCGTTATGAAGATCTTTAATAATAGTCTTTAAGACTGTTTGTCGTTCAGAGTTATTTATACTTTCTTGTTCCCTGTTATTAATGATTTCGCTCATAAGAATTCTCCTCTACTCGTTAATGTGAAATTCATTATTTTTAAAACTTTCCTTTACTGTATCAAGTGAAATTCCTTTCATTCGGCATCCGTTTGGAATTGTCATTATACGGCCGGCTGTTTGAAGCATATTAGGTTTCGTTATATTTTCAAAGCCAAGATCTTTTAAAAGAGGGATGATCTCAGGGTATTGGGTAGTTAAATCATAAACAGTTTGATGAAAATCAATTAACTTTGTCATTATTCTCACCTCGAAAACAAATGATAGTAATTTTCAATTACAATGTAACATAAAGGTAGGGATAGAATTGTGAGTCAAATCACACATTCTTTCTTTTTAACAAGTTTGTCACTTTTGCTTTTATCTTACTATTCTCAATTAGTAACATTGCGATATTAAGATTTAAAGGGAAAAAGGAAGTTAGAGCAGAGTGCACAGTCTTGTAAAAAGCTGTCATGAAGGATCGCCATCAGTGGAGGATGGAGGGCCTCCACTGATGGGAGTATCACTAATAAAAGGGTGATGACTTCGAATAGAATATTGATTTAGGACAGCTTGGGATCAGATTATATAATTTCATTTTCCAACTTGTTTAGATCGATAAGGAAATGACCATCTCCATCCGTAGCAATTAGTTCATTTTTTCTTAAGTAAGTAATGGTTCGGCTCATAGTTTCTCTTGATGTTCCAATCATGTTGGCGAGCTCTCGGTTCGTAAAATGGGTTGTTATTTTATATTTTTCATCTATCTGTACACCATTTGACTTACATAGGCGTAGCAGTAGCATAATAATTCTCGCATATGTGTCATGAAGAATTTGTTCTTCTAATCTATTTTGAAGATCTACGATTTTCTCTCCAAGAACTCTAAATAATTTAATACATAATTCAGGGTACTTAATTAAAATCATCTCAAAATCAACGATAGGAATGACAATTAATTGGGCATCTTCAAGAATTTCAGCATGAGCAGGAAATGAACCTTTTCGAAAGAAGCCAGAGTGAGGAAACATTTCTCCATCTTGAAGTATAGAAACAATTTGTTCTTTGCCAGATGTATCTGTTTTTTGAATTTTCACTTTGCCAGAGTGAATAAAAAATACTCGGTCAAGTGTATCACCCTGCATAAATACAAATGATTTTGCTTTATACATTCGCATTCGTGAAATTTCCACAATGGGTTGAATTTCTTCTTCTGAAAGTTCTTTAAAGAGGGAAACGCCCTGTAAGTGTTTTTTTATTATTTCTGACATGTATTCATCACTCCTAACATCATCCAAAAGATAGTGCTTTTCTTATTAATGTATCCTAAATAGAAAAATGAAGCAGTGATAAAAATCATACTTTTGGTGAAGGTGAGATGAATTTCAAAAACAAAATTGGAACTTGTAAGATTTGTGAAAAATAAGAGAGGAAGATGGAGGTATACGCTTTTCATGAATGCAGATGTCGGCCTGTTAATGCGGGATAAAACGGGATTAATTGAAAAGAGGTCGTTATTCCTCTTTTCAATTATCCTGTTTTATTCTTATTTAAGCTTGTGCAATTGCACGTGGAAATAAAACGTTATTTTCTAAATGTATATGCTCGAATAAATCAGATTCAAGAGCTTCAAGTCGTTGATAGACAAGACGATAAGTGCCACAAGCGCCTACTGGGGGAGTAAAGTCATTTGTAACTTTACGAAGTTCTTTAATAATATCACCAGCGTGGTTGTGTTCATTTTCTAATTCATCTACTACTTTGCGTAATTTCATATAATTTTCATCAGTTGGATTTTGTTCAAATGCTAAAATCAAAGGGAAATCTTCTGTTTCTTCTTTAATTAAATGTTGCTCTAATTCTGTTTTTAATTCATGGAATAGCTTATGAATTTGAGCTAAATGTGGTTGTCCTGCTCCATGAACGCGTAATACTTTTGTTACGTAGGGGCTTAACAACGGTAATTCTTCATTCAAATAGCGATGATGTTTATTCACAATATAATCGATTAATTCACTATACGAAGTTGTTTTCCAATCAATTTCAGATTCGTTTAATTGTTTTGTTTCATGATAGAGCGTATTTAACTTTGTTAAAATTTCTTCTGAGGATAAATTTCTTTCATTAATAGCATCGATAATGGGTCTATTACCACCACAGCAAAAATCTATTCTATATGATTTGAAAAGGTCACTTGCCTTTGGAAATTGTGTAACAATATCACCAATAACGGAATCTTCGGTAAAAATATGTTTCATATGAATACCTCCATAAAGTTTAAATGTTTGATCTGGGTTAAGAATATCGATAATTTAGCGTTCATGTGGTGATATAAATCACTTATAATGAGTGAATTTTATCATTAGTGATTTTTATATAAATTTAAAATTGCAAAGAAAAAATAATGCAGTGATTTTACTCACAGTATCCTTTTTGAACATGGCTTATCTTTAATGAAAGAGGATATAGGGAATCTATTTTATATAAATATTGATCTCGATCCTTTTGTTTGATTCAGTAGCAAAGCATTATAAAAACATTTGAAATATTTTTGTATGTAGCACGTATGACATTATTGATCAAAACTTTGGGGGAGAGTGTCGAAAGAATGAAGTTAATTATTCCAAAGCAGCATGGAGCATGGGGAATGTTACTTATTCCATTTATTTTGGGCGTTTTAATTGGTAAAGGGACGTGGTACCATATTCCGCTTTTTTTTGCATGGTTATTCGTATACTTAGCTACGTATCCTTTACTAATGTATGTGAAGCAACCAAGGAAGAAGTATTACCTATATTATTTCTTTCTTTATTTTAGTGTGGCCTGTGTGTTCGCGATTGTCGCTCTTATATATGAATGGCGTATTTTATTGTTCTCCATTGTTATGCTTCCATGCTTTTTCATAAATATTTATTATTCACGTCAAAAAAACGAACGAGCTTTGTTAAATGATATATTTGCTATTATTTTGTTTTGTATAGGTGGAATAATTAGTTATTATTTCACAATGAAAACAGTTGATGAGAAAGCATGTGTAATTGTAGTGATATCATTTTTATATTTTATGGGAAGTACGTTTTATGTAAAGTCGATGATTCGTGAGAAAAAGAATCCAACGTATCGTTTGGTTTCGTGGGGTTACCATTCTTTACTCGTGATTATTACTTTAATTGTATCACCGTGGTTTAGCATTATCTTTATACCAAGTTTAGTACGATCCATAATATTTTATGGTAGAAATATTTCAATTTTAAAATTGGGTATTTTAGAGATTGTAAATTCGATTTACTTTTTTATTACAGTAATGTTGTTAGCCAAAGCCTTACTGTAATAATTTCTCGTAATTATTACAGTAAATTTGTGATGGTTCAGTAATATTTTGATAAGGAAACTGATTCAAATAGCTTTTTTACATTTCATATATATTATCCTGCTATTTACGGGTAGTAATTGATTATGATTTGAATGCTAGATACTGAAAGGACTGTATAAATAATGACTTTCTATCAAACGTTAACGCCATATTATGATGAACTTTTTCCTGCAAATGAGAAACAAACAAATTTTATAGTCTCTTATTTACAAAAAGGTAGCTCTATACTGGATGTGGGCGCAGGAACAGGTAATGTAGCCCAAGCGCTAGTTGAAAAGGGTTTTGCTGTTACTGCAATGGAACCAGAGGAGACACTGGCTGCAAAAATTCGAGAGAAGGCTGCAGTTTACGAAGGGATATTTAGTGTAAATACATTTGGGATGCAACAAATTAAAAATGTGCCTGGAGTATTTGATGGTATTTATTGTATTGGAAATACACTTGTTCATTTAGATAATACGAAAGAAATCTTTAATTTTATCTGTGGATCTTATGAAAAATTAAAAGTAAACGGAAAACTAATGATTCAAATTGTAAATTATGAAAAAGTATTAGATGAAAATAATTTCAAATTTCCAGTACTAGAGAAGAAACATTTCTCCTTTAAGCGTAATTATACGCTAGAAGGAGAAAAAGTATTATTTACTGCAACATTGAATGTAGATGATAAAGAATTATCAAATAGTATTTCGTTATATCCTATTACGAAAAAGGAATTACTGCCTATGTTAAAAGAATCTGGTTTTCGGACTATAGAAACGTTCGGTAATTTTGAGAAAGAGGCTTATTTACCTAATAAATCAGCATTAGTGCTTGTAGCTACAAAATAAATACGTTATTCAAGATGCCTTAGTGAAGGAGACCTTTCCCATTCGCTAAGGTGTTTTTTTATTTAGTTTTGCAAAATGTGATTCCAGTCATCTTTTTATCTTAGGAAAATTTTTATAATACAGTTGTTGTTAACAGATACCATTTGGAAGGCAGTGAAACAATATGGATAGAGAAGTGAAGCTAACAGAAGATATATATTGGGTTGGAAAGATTGATGATAGGGAAGTACCGTTTCATCGTTTGATTTTAGCAAAAGGAACAACTTATAATGCGTATCTTTTAAAAACTGAAAAACCAACAGTGATTGATACAGTTGATCTAGAGTTTGGAAGAGAATTTGTAGAATGTTTAAGTAAATTAATTGATCCACAAGAAATTCAATATATCGTAGTAAATCATACAGAGCCAGATCATTCAGGTGGCTTGGCAGCATTAGCCTCAAAGGCTACAAAGGCTACAATTGTATGCACAGAAATTGCAGTACCTGAGTTGCAGGAAATGTACAAATTGCATCACAGAAATTTCTTAGTCGTCAAAGATGGAGATACATTAGATATTGGTGGAAAAACGTTGAAATTTAAAGAAACCCCATATCTTCATACAGAAGAAACAATGATCACGTATTGTATCGAGGATAAAATTTTATTCCCATGTGATATTTTCAGTACACATGTAGCGAATTATGAATTCTTTAACGATGAAGTGAATGAAGATATTACGGAAGATTTCATAGGCTACTATAATGCGATCATTCATCCACATAGAAGATATGTTAGAACGTTAATAGAGGCATTAGAAGGTTTAGATGTACAAATGATCGCTCCATCTCATGGGTACATTTTACGAAAAGATGTCCAAAAATATATCGATTTATATGCAGAAATGAGTAAAGATACAACGCAAGGTAAAAAAGTAACAATTGTATATACAACTATTAAAAACAACACGAAAAAAATCGCGAATATCATTAAAGAAACATTCGAGGCAGATAATATTAAAGTAACAGTATTTAATGCTGATAAATCGGATAAAGCTCAGATTCTAGGAAGTATTCAAGAAGCAGATGCAGTCTTCATCGGATCGTCAACTAAATATGCAGATATGATTGGAAACTTAGAAGAAATTTTAATAGAAATGAAGGAAATGAACTTAGAAGGGAAAATCGCAGCTGCATTCGGATCATACGGTTGGAGTGGTGAAGCAATCGAGGTAGTACAAGATTACCTAAATGAAACAAACATGAGAGTCCAAAGTACATCAAATGTTATTAAATCTACAGGTATGACTCATGTTGAATTCCCTATTCGCATAAGATTTTCTCCAAAGAGTGAAGAAAAAACACAACAAATCAAACATGCAACAACATTTGTTACAGATTTATTATTAAGCTCTATTTAATAGAAAAACGTAGGTGAAGACATGGAAAAGAATTTTGTTATTATCGGAAGCGGAGTAGCTGCTGTAAATGCTGCAAAAATAGTTAGAGACCATAATAAAGATTCAAATATATTCATTTTTGGTGAAGAATCATCTTTACCCTATAACAGAATTAAACTATCAAAAGAGTTATACACAGATTTGCATAGCGAAAAAGTTTTAATCAAAAAAGAGAAGTGGTACCAAAAAAATAATATATCAATTTTTACAAATACAAAGGTGGTAAAAATTGATACGGAGCAGCAACATATTGTTACAGCGAATAATGAGAAAATTGCTTATTACAAACTGTTAATCTGTACAGGTGCAAATAATAAGAAGCTACGAATAGATGGAATAAATAAAAAAAATGTCTTTACGATTAGAGACATGCATGACGCGGGTGATTTTAAAACATGTTTAGAAGGTAAAAAGAGTGTTGTAAACATTGGGGGAGGCGTACAAGGATTAGAAACAGCTTGGTCTATCGTGAACGCGGGTAAAAAAGTATCCATTGTGGAAGTTGCAGATAAATTAATGGGAAGACAATTAGATGAGAAAACGTCTCTTTTATTAAAACAAAAAATTGAAAGTGCAGGAGTAAAGGTATATTTAAATACAACTATTGATTCTATTCTCGGAGGAGAAGAAGTAACTGGAATTAAAGTAAATGGTGATCAACGAATTGCTTGTGATAGTGTTGTGTATTCAATTGGAGTCACTCCTAACATTTCACTAGTGAATCATACTCCTATCCACGTAAATAGAGGTATTGTTGTCAATGAGATGATGGAAACGAATGTGGAATCTGTATATGCTGCTGGGGATGTAGCGGAGGTAAATGGTGAAATTGACGGTCTATGGGGACGAGCAATAGATCAAGGGAAAATTGCAGGTAGTAACATGGTTTCTATTTCTGCTACTTACAAGAAAGCAATTCCAGTTACAATCTTTAATGCGTTTGATATATCTTTATTCTCAATTGGATGTATTGATGAAAAACAATGTGATACAACGATTGTTGAAGAGGATGGCAAAGAGAAATATACAAGGTTGTTTATTAAAGATAATAAAATAGTAGGTGTTATCTCATTAGAAGGAGTAGTTGCATCTATCCCTTACAAATCCGCTATTGAAGAACAAGTATCATTGGAAGAGATTGATATGAAAAATACGAATATAAGTGAAATAATGAGCAAGGTAAAAGAGAAACTACAATCTTAATATGGTAATAGAAAGAGGGCATTATAATGAAAAAATATATTTGTTTACCATGTGGTTATATTTATGATCCAGAAATTGGAGATCCAGATGAAGATATAGAACCAGGAACAAGTTTTGAAGATTTATCAGAAGATTGGGTGTGTCCAGTATGTGGAGAAGATACTGAGCATTTTGCGCCAGTAGAAGAATAGCAAAAAAAGTAACGAGAAGATTATTTAATCTCTCGTTATTTTTTATAAGGAAAGAGTTTTTTATGTGATTGGGGTCACACGTGGGTACTTTAAGAAAAGATATAATAATGTAGATACGATTAAAATTCAGCAAAAGTAGAGAAATTAGGCAAGGGATAAGAAAATTCTTACTGATTAAAGTTTCACTTTATATAATATATTTAAAGTTAGGTGAGGTAATGTGAAAGAAAAATGTTATCGTAAAAATACAGTGAAGCCTTGTCCAAGAAAGGTCCTTATTTTTCAGTCCCTATCTGATGAAGAAATTTTAAAAATAGCTTCAATGACAAAACATAAGCAATTTAAAAAGGGGCAACCATTAATTCATGAAGGAGAGAAGTCAGATACATTATTTATTATTAATCAGGGGCAAGTAAAGTTATCCAAATTAACTCTTCAAGGAAAAGAGCAAATCTTGCATATTTTAACAAGTGGTGAATGTTTTTGTGAATTGAATATATTTAATTGCGATGAGAAGAGTAATTTCAGTGCATATGCTATAGAAGATACAAAAATTTGTATGTTAACAAAAGCTGATATGGATAGTATTATGGAGCGGAATCCAGGTATTGCATTAAAATTGTTAAAAACCGTTACACAACGGTTAGCACATACGGAGAATTTAGCACACAATCTGGCAACAAATGATCCGGAAGTTAGAATCGCCTATATAATTCTAGAATTTTGTGAAACGTATGGTAAAGATACTGATAAAGGAATACTTATAAACTTACCATTGACACGAGAAGAAATGGCAAACTATATAGGAATGACAAGAGAAACAATTAGTCGTAAATTAAGTAAATTTGAAGAGTTAGGATTTATGACGTCAATTGGAAATAAGCAGATTATAGTTGAAAATAAGTTAGCTTTTAGAGAATATATCGAGTAAATGGGTAGGGATATTAAACTAAAAGCAATGTTATGAAGACTACACATAATATTGAATTCCTTTCTACTTTTGGAAACATATTGCTCTTAATCTGTTCTTTCGTAGAATTAGCCACTACTTTATAAGAAAAAAGCTATCGCATATGCGATAGCTTTTTTTGTGAAGCGACCTTTCTAAACGAGCCGTTTCCGCTTTTAAGTATATTAACGATTTGTAAAGATTTTATCGATTAAGCCGTATTCTAGTGCTCTTTCTGCTGTCATGAAGTTGTCGCGGTCTGTGTCGCGTTGTAGAACTTCTAATGGTTGACCTGTGCGATCAGCAAGAATTTGGTTTAATTTTTCACGTAAGAATAGGATACGTTTTGCAGCGATTTCGATTTCAGTCGCTTGACCTTGTGCTCCGCCAAGTGGTTGGTGAATCATTACTTCACTGTTTGGAAGTGCATAACGTTTTCCTTTTTCACCTGCTGCAAGTAGGAAAGCACCCATAGATGCTGCCATACCGATACAAATTGTTGATACTTGTGGTTTAATAAACTGCATTGTATCGTAAATTGCCATACCTGCTGTGATAGAACCGCCAGGACTGTTGATGTAGATGTGAATATCTTTTTCTGGATCCTGAGATTCCAAGAATAAAAGCTGGGAAACGATTGAGTTTGCTACGTTGTCATCAATTGCGCTACCAAGCATAATGATGCGGTCTTTTAATAGTCGAGAGTAAATATCGTAAGCGCGTTCTCCACGATTTGTTTGTTCAATTACTGTAGGAATTAAATTCATCTGTTATTTCCTCCTTTGAAAGCTTTCTTAGTCTTATAATACAATTATGGTCAATAAAGGTCAAACGAAACCACTTTAAATCAAAAAAATATGTAGTTGTATCATGATTTATTCGCTATGTTTTTGGAATTCCCTGCTTATGTATCTTCAACATCATAACCGAATTATATAAATTTAAACGTAATAGGAGAAGTATAGTATTCGCAAAAAACAAAAGAACGCCTTTTTCGTAGAAGCGTCCTTTTGTTTCCTATTCTTTTAAGAGGTAGGTTACTTTATTTAAAACATGTTCGATTTGTTTTGCATTTTTGCTATACATTTGACTTGCTGATTTCGATTTTGTTTCTAAAGAAAATAATTCAAGATCAGCATGACATTTTTTTAAAGAAGCTAATAGCAATGGCTTATTTTGAGGCGAAGGCATTTGGATTTTGTCATTATAGATGTCGACAGTAAGTTGTCCGTAAGAGTCGACTTGTCCAAGAAAGACATTTTCTATTACAACTCCAATCTTCTCTAACTCCATGTGAAGCCAAGCGCGATTATGACCGCTAGCTGAAAGTGGTTCATCTAGTACATTGCCATCCATAATTACTGTATGTGTTTCCTTTTCGTTCGGCACTTTTAGTCCGATGTCTTTTGCGGTTAGTGGTTGTCTATCCTTTTTCAATAAGACGTTTAATTCGCCATTTGGCTCTAATACAGCAAATTCAACATCAGCTATGTTGAATACATCTTTTTTACGAAGGAGTTCGAGTAATTCATCGCTTGTATATTTTTCCTTTTTCAAATTATCTTCGAGTACTTTTCCATCTTTTATAAAAACAGTAGATTTTCCCTCAAAGAAGTCTCTTACTGTTTTGTTTTTTAAAGAAGCAAGTCCAGCGAAAAAAGGTACGATCGCAAAAACAAGTATACTGGAAACACCGTGGAAAAAGTTTTGTTCTAGCCCAGTCGATACTTCAGCAGCGATATCACCAATTGTCATACCGGCTATGTATTCGAAAAAAGAAAGCTGAGAGATTTGTCTTTTTCCAAGCCATTTTGTGATAGCGAATAAAATAATCAAGATACATAAAGAACGTATAATGACAAGTGGCCATTCTGGTATGTGAATGTGAGGCATATAAATTCCCTCCAGTTTGCCTAAAATCCTTTATATTGTGGTTCTTCCCGTTCTAACATCGAAATTCTGTTCTTTAAATCAGCGATAACACTATCCATTTCTAACATACATTCATGGAAAACGCGTTTTGCTTCTTCGTCAGCCGCGTCTTGTGAAAGGGTACTTAAACTTGCTTGTGCACCTTTTAAACTAGCGAGGCATGTTTTTACACTAGCAACAACGGTCATGGGAACACCTCTTATCCTTTTGGTTTAAATAGTAATGCGCCGATAAATCCGAATATAATGGCTGCGGAGATACCAGCACTTGTTACTTTAAACATACCTGTTATAACGCCGACAATCCCGTGCTTTGCCGCTTCTGCCATTGCTCCATGAACAAGGGCGTTTCCGAAACTTGTAATCGGAACGGTTGCCCCAGCTCCGGCAAAATCGATTAGTGGTTCATATAAATTAAATCCATCTAATATAGCACCAGCAACAACGAGTGTTGCCATTGTGTGAGCGGGCGTGAGCTTACCGACATCAAACATAAGCTGCCCGATTACGCAGATGAGTCCACCGATGACAAAAGCCCAGAAAAATATCATTGCTCTACACCTCCAAATTCAATCGATACGGCATGGGCGATGCACGGAATGGTTTCTTCTTGTTGAAATGTAAGAGGAGACAATAAAGCGCCGGTCGCTACGACAAGCATCCTTTTGAACTCACCCTTCTTCATTCGGTTTAATAAATGTCCGTATACGACTGTTGCTGAACAACCTGCCCCGCTTCCACCAGCTAATACGGGTTGGCCTTCCCGATAAATGAGCAATCCACAATCTTGAAATTGCTCGCTCTTTACTTTTGTTCCGTGCTTATGCAGTAAATCATAGGAAATTTCACGTCCGACATGACCTAGGTCGCCCGTTACGATTAAATCATAGTGAGATGCATCAATTTGCATATCGCGTAAATGTGCTTCGATTGTATCGACAGCAGCTGGAGCCATCGCGCCTCCCATGTTAAAGGGGTCAGTTAAGCCCATATCAACAATCCGTCCAATTGTTGCGGATGTCACACGCGGTCCATCTCCTGTACTACTTAAAAGCGCAGCACCAGCACCAGTTACGGTCCATTGAGCGGTAGGTGGTTTTTGACCGCCGTATTCAGTTGGATAGCGGAATTGTTTTTCCACGGCTGTATTATGACTTGATGAACCTGTTAATAAATATTTTGCACCTTTTGCATTTACAATGCTTGCACCGAGAGCAAGGCCTTCCATAGAAGTAGAGCAAGCACCAAATAATCCAAGATAAGGAGTGCCAAGTGTACGACAAGCAAAGCTTGAAGGTGTAATTTGGTTAATTAAGTCTCCGGCGAGTACAAATTGAATATCTTCTTTACGAAGTCTTGCTTTTTCCGTTGCACGGCTACAAGCTTCTTCAAATAAAATTTTATGCGCCTTTTCATAAGAATCTTGTCCGAGCCATAAATCTTCATGAAGAGTATCAAAGTCTTCAGGGATTTTTCCTTTTGCTTCAAATGGCCCACCGACTACACCTGTTGAGATGATAACTGGTTTATTTTCAAATACCCATGTTCGGTGTCCTTGTAACATTTACAAGCCTCCCCATTGAACAAGAATGGTTTTAATAAGAGCGATTACGAAAGCAGAAAATACACCAAATAAAATAACGGATCCTGCTAATTTAAACATGTTGCCACCTACCCCAAGGACAAAGCCTTCCGTTCGGTGTTCGATGCATGCGGCGATAACAGAATTGCCAAAACCAGTAACCGGTACGGCTGTACCAGCGCCAGCAAATTGTCCAAGACGGTCATACACACCGAATCCAGTTAGCAACATAGAGATGAAAATGAGTGTCGCTACTGTTGGGTTTCCTGCAGATCTTTCAGTGAAATCGAAATAGGTGATATAAAAGGTAGAGATGAGTTGGCCGATAAAACAGATAAGACCGCCAACAAAAAAAGCTTTTATACAATTTTTTAAAACAGGCCGTTTCGGTTCGCGCTGTTGTGCAAATTTTTTATATTCCTGTTGTACAGGTGTTAAATTTTTGTCTTTACTGGACATTTGGATCCTTCCTTTTCTTTTAGAAAACGTACAATTACGTATCGGATTTCACTTCTGATTGAATGAGTTTTAATTGCTTTTTGATCTGATCCTTGTTTACTTCTTTTTTCTTAATTTTGTTCTCCAGGTTATCTAATAGCATGAAAATTTTTCGATCTGTACTTACTTGAATATTGAAAGTAGGATACTCATCGCTCAATTGTTTTTTGATTTTGGTGCGCAGAGGTTTTAAACCGAATCTTTCGTGATGCTCTGGTTTGACAGCTATGTAAAGATCTAAGTTGGAGTTAACGGCTGTGGCTTTTATTATTTCCTCCATAGCAAGTACTTTCTTCTTTGCTTCTTGAGAGATAGACTGATTAAAGGATTCTGTACTCATCTTCGTTAACTTTGGACCATTCTTTTCCTCTGTTCGTTTCGCTTCTTCTTTTTTTACTTTTTTATCTAATGGACTACTACCACAGCCGGTAAATGAGCTGAGTAGTAGTACGAATAACGCGGTTATGATTCCAAGTTTTCGCATTACGATCATTCCATTTCTATTGCTTTATGTAATCTGAGTGAAAAAGGATGATATGGAATCATCCTTTTTCTGTTTCTCAAAAAGTGAGTGCCATGAGATGGTATAGTACTTTCACTTATTGTTGTCCGTATTGAGGCTCTTCTTGCTGAACTTCATCAACACGTGGGTTTAAAGAATCAATAATAGATTGTGTTTGTTGTGCAGCTGTTTGGAAAAGTTGTTTTGCTTGTTGGTTGTCCGTATCAAGAGCGAACCCCTCTAAGCTTGCTTGCGCACTTTTTAATCCAGAAACAGTTTGTTTTAATTTTGTAATTACAGTCATTGAATGAAGCCTCCTTAAGAATATGAATTCAATGATTATAATTTGTGAGTAGCCCCAAAAATATAATTACCAAATTTAGGATTGACGATTTGTTTTTGAAGAAATAGTGAGGAGAGCTTTTTTATATGATAGTAGTTGCGTACATTGACATAAGAAGATATAATTACCAATATATCGTTTATGCGCCCATAGCTCAGTCGGATAGAGCGGTGGTTTCCGGTACCACGTCTGCCGGGGGTTCGAATCCCTCTGGGCGCGTCAAAAAGTCTTAACTTACATTTGTAGGTTAGGACTTTTTTATTTCCTTCTTGTTATATCTATTCATAAGATTTACTATTAGTACATGGTAATAAAATTGTTCTATATATTCATTTTGATTTTCAAGCCTATAAGCCGGGGCTATGAATAGAAAAGGAGGTCTCCACGCATTTTCTCCTTTTGTGTTCGCTTGGCAAGGGGCTAAAAAAGGAACTGACCGCTTCTACGTATGATCGGATTATCTCTTCCATCCCAAAAGAAAGGTTTTATGTCAGTTCTTCAACTTGTATTTATATATATTTTTTATTGTTTTCTTTCAATATTATCCATTTTTCAGTTGTAAGATGTAAATTTCATTAATACATATAAATTAATAATATTTGGAATGGGTATCTGCGCAGGATTCTCCTTTTAGGAAACTTATTGTACAATAGAAACAAGGGGGAGATTAGATTGAAGGCAAGTCTTTTACAAGAACAAAGCTTACGTTTGGCCATGACACAAGAGTTAAGACAAGCGATTACAATGCTCCAATATAATGTGCAGGAATTATCGGAGTTTTTGTATGAGCAATCGTTAGAGAATCCCCTTATTGAGTTAGGTGGCTTTGAGAGGGAGAAGAAAAAGAGCTCAAGCAAAAGTAAAAGTACAAGCAAACAAGTTAATAATCAAATGGAAATTTACAGTGTGGATTCGACAACGATTCAGCAACACTTATTAGATCAAATACAGTATTATAAAATAGATGAAGAGCAGCGAAAAGCAGCTTCTTTCATCATTATGAACATGGATGAGAATGGTTATTTACAAGAAACCAATGAAGAATTAGCAGAACTACTTGCAGCACATATTGATGTAGTGGACTGTTCTATGGAGCTTGTCCAGTCATTAGAGCCAGCAGGGGTGGGAGCGCGTAATATTCAGGAGTGTCTATCACTTCAATTGAAGCGCTTACAAAAACGGGATGAGCTGGCAGAAATGATTGTGGATGAACATTTCGTGTATTTTGTTAAGAAAGATTGGCGGAAACTTATCCATGTTATGAAATGTAATAATGAAGAATTACAATCAGCTGTTGATTGTATTACATCGCTTCAGCCAAAACCAGGGCTTGCGTTTAGCTCTGAAAAACCGCTTTATATTGTTCCTGATATGGCTGTTAAAAAAGACGGTGATCGTCTCGTTTTACAAATGAATGAACGTAACATGCCAAGGATTGAAATTCATTCAGAGTATAGTGCACTTCTTCATAATAGTGAAAGTGAGGTTGCTTCTTATGTATCTGAGAAATATCAGCATGTGCAGTGGATTATGCGCAGTTTAAAGCAACGGAAACAAACGCTTTTGCAAGTGATGGAAATCATTATGAAGAAACAACGTGATTTCTTTTGGCAGGGGCCAGAGTACTTAAAACCACTCTCCTTAAAAGAAGTAGCTGAAGAACTAAGTGTACATGAATCTACAATTAGCCGTGCTACCCGTAATAAATATGTACAAACGCCGCACGGATTGTTTGAAATGAAGTCATTTTTTAGTAACGCAGTGGTTACAACAGAAGATGAAGCTGTTTCTACAAAGCGTGTTAAACAATTGATGCAAGCGCTTGTAGAAAAAGAAAACAAGAAAAAACCACTTTCAGATCAAAAAATTTCAAAATTGTTAGAAGAAGAGCATGAAATCGTTATTTCAAGAAGAACGGTTGCGAAATATCGAGAACAAATGAATATTCCTGCTTCTTCTCTTCGAAAAACAATTGGATAGGTGAAGAAGATGAAGGTTGTTTTATATACGAAAACGGATTGTGGCCTTTGTGAGAAGGCAAAACAGCTGTTGAAAGAAGTGCAACATGAATATTCTTTTGAAATCGAGGAAATAGATATATATGAAGATGATGAGCTTTTAGAAAAGTATCAAATTATGATTCCTGTTGTGGAAATTGACGGAAAACAGGCGGAATGCGGTGTCATTCACAAAGATGTCATAATAAACTATATAAAGAATGCAGTTAAGAGTTGAATAAGTTTCTATCTCCTGTTACAATAATAAACGTAGCAGGGATTATTTTTTTAAACCTAGTGGGACGTAAAATGTCACTACGGGACACAAAGCGACCACGAGGGAAAATGAACCGATGCAGTGAGGAGAAAAGATATGCGCTCATGGATTCAAAATACAAAAAAATTATTACCTGATCTGCTACCTGTTATGCAAACGAGAATGCAAATTCTTCAGCACATTCGTCTCATGCAGCCGATTGGCAGAAGAAATTTATCTGCAAGTCTTGGTATGACAGAACGAGTATTGCGAAGTGAAGTACAAGTTTTGAAAGAACAAAACTTAGTTCACGTCGCCTCTTCTGGAATGACTTTAACAGAAGAAGGAACAACTGTGGTTCTTGCTTTGGAAGACTTTATGAAAGAAATTTCCGGGTTAAAGGTTTTAGAAAAACAACTTAAGGAAACATTAGACTTGGATGAAGTTTTCGTTGTCCCTGGTGATAGTGATGAATCACCTTGGGTCAAACTGGAGATGGGCCGTGCTTGTGTGACTTGTATAAAAGACCGTCTGACAGCGAATAATATCGTTGCTGTGGCTGGAGGAACAACGTTAGCTGCTGCTGCGGACATGATGCAACTTGATTGCAAAGATTTACATATGCTATTTGTCCCAGCGCGTGGTGGAATTGGAGAAGGTGTCGAATTAGAGGCCAATACCATTTGTGCGAAGATGGCACAAAATACGATGAGTAATTATCGCTTATTGTATGTTCCAGACCATGTAAGTGGCGAAGCATATGCGTCTATTGTGACAGAGCCTTCCGTGAAAGAAGTTCTTGAGTTGATTCGATCTTCCAATATCGTCATTCATGGAATTGGTGATGCGTTAACAATGGCACGGCGCAGAAATACTTCAGAAGCAGATTGGATGAAAATTAAAGCAAGTGAAGCAGTCGGCGAGGCCTTCGGTTATTACTTCAATGAACAAGGTAATGTCGTTCATAAAGTACAAACAGTAGGTATGCAACTGAAAGATTTACAACACGTATCTCACGTTGTTGCGGTTGCTGGAGGATCTTCAAAAGCAAAAGCAATACAGGCTGTAATTAAACAAGGGCACACTTCGATTCTAATTACAGATGAAGGTGCAGCGAAACAATTAACAAAGGGTATTACCCTTTAATATAATCCCCCAAGGAGGAAATTCAAATGACTAAAATTGGTATTAATGGATTTGGACGTATCGGACGTGTGGTATTCCGCGCAGCTCTTAACAACCCTAACGTGGAAGTAGTAGCAATCAACGACTTAACAGACGCTAACACTTTAGCTCACCTTTTAAAATATGACTCTGTTCACGGAACAGTAAACGCAGAAGTATCTGCTAACGGCGACAGCATCGTTGTTAACGGTAAAGAAATCAAAGTTATCGCTGAGCGTGACCCAGCACAATTACCATGGAGCGACTACGGAGTAGAAGTAGTAGTAGAATCTACTGGACGCTTCACTAAAAAAGCAGACGCTGAAAAACACTTAGGTGGATCAGTTAAAAAAGTTATCATCTCTGCACCAGCTTCTGACGAAGATATCACTGTTGTTATGGGTGTTAACCACGAAGCATACGATGCATCTCAACACCATGTAATCTCTAACGCTTCTTGTACTACAAACTGCTTAGCGCCATTCGCTAAAGTTCTTAACGAGAAGTTCGGTATCAAACGTGGAATGATGACAACAATTCACTCTTACACTAACGACCAACAAATCTTAGACTTACCACATAAAGACTTACGTCGTGCACGTGCAGCAGCAATGAGCATGATCCCAACTACAACTGGTGCAGCTAAAGCGGTAGCATTAGTATTACCAGAACTTAAAGGTAAATTAAACGGTGGCGCAGTACGTGTTCCAACTGCTAACGTTTCTCTTGTTGACTTAGTTGTTGAACTTGACAAAGAAGTAACAGTTGAAGAAGTAAATGCAGCATTCAAAGCAGCTGCTGAAGGCGAATTAAAAGGTATCCTTGGATACAGCGAAGAGCCATTAGTATCTATCGACTATAACGGATGCACAAACTCTTCTACAATCGATGCATTATCTACAATGACTATGGAAGGCAACATGATTAAAGTTCTTTCTTGGTACGACAACGAAACTGGTTACTCTAACCGCGTAGTTGACTTAGTAGATTACATCGCTTCTAAAGGTCTTTAATTCTTAAGTTTATAAGTTCTCAATGACAAAACGAGGGAGAGGGTTTGTTCCCTCTCTCTCTTCTTTCGTTTTAGAAGCAAATGTGATAAGCTTTTGAATGGGTTTTGTCAATCCTAACTAGTCGGAGGGAAATCCAATGAACAAAAAATCAATTCGTGACGTAGATTTAAAGGGTAAACGAGTATTTTGCCGCGTTGACTTCAACGTACCTATGAAAGAGGGCAAAATTACAGACGAGACTCGTATTCGTGCAGCTCTTCCTACAATTCAATATTTAGTAGAGCAAGGTGCGAAAGTAATTTTAGCAAGCCATTTAGGTCGTCCAAAAGGACAAGTAGTAGAAGAAATGCGTCTTACTCCAGTAGCAGCACGTTTAGGTGAGCTTCTTGGTAAAGACGTGAAAAAAGCAAACGAAGCATTCGGACCAGCTGTGCAAGAAATGGTTGCAGCAATGAACGAAGGCGACGTATTAGTTCTTGAAAACGTACGTTTCTATGCGGGCGAAGAAAAGAACGATGCAGAACTAGCGAAAGAATTTGCAGCTCTTGCTGATCTATTCGTTAACGATGCATTCGGTGCAGCTCACCGTGCTCATGCTTCTACTGCAGGTATTGCAGACTACCTACCAGCAGTATCTGGTTTCCTAATGGAAAAAGAGTTAGAAGTATTAGGTAAAGCACTTTCTAACCCAGAACGCCCATTTACAGCAATTATCGGTGGTGCGAAAGTAAAAGATAAAATCGGTGTAATTCGTCATCTATTAGACAAAGTAGATAACCTAATTATCGGTGGTGGCCTTGCTTACACATTCGTAAAAGCATTAGGACATGAAATCGGACAATCTCTATGTGAAAATGACAAAATTGACTTAGCAAAAGAGTTTATGGAACTTGCAAAAGAAAAGGGCGTAAACTTCTATATGCCAGTTGATGTTGTAATTACAGAAGAGTTCTCTGAAACTGCAACAACAAAAGTTGTAGGTATCGATGCAATTCCTGAAACTTGGGAAGGCGTGGATATCGGACCGAAAACAAGTGAAATTTATGCCGATGTAATTAAAAACTCTAAGCTTGTTGTATGGAACGGACCAATGGGTGTATTTGAAATGACTCCATTTGCAGAAGGTACAAAAGCAGTAGGACAAGCATTAGCAGATGCAGAAGGTACATACTCTGTTATCGGCGGTGGTGACTCTGCAGCAGCTGTTGAAAAATTCGGTATGGCTGACAAAATGAGCCACATTTCTACTGGCGGCGGTGCGTCATTAGAATTTATGGAAGGTAAAGAACTTCCAGGTGTAGTTTGTCTTAACGACAAATAAGTAGCAGCCAAAGAAAAAGGACGGTGCAAAGCATGCGTAAACCAATTATCGC
Source organism: Bacillus sp. FSL K6-6038 (assembly GCF_038050455.1). Classification (NCBI taxonomy): domain Bacteria; kingdom Bacillati; phylum Bacillota; class Bacilli; order Caryophanales; family Bacillaceae; genus Bacillus; species Bacillus sp. FSL K6-6038. Next base: position 4,890,219 of record NZ_JBBOUH010000001.1, on the reverse strand, counting down.
AGGTAACTGGAAAATGAATAAAACTTTATCTGAAGCAGTTAGCTTCGTAGAGGAAGTAAAAGGTCAAATCCCAGCAGCTTCAGCTGTTGATGCAGTAGTTTGCTCTCCAGCTCTTTTCTTAGAGCGCTTAGTAGCGGCAACTGAAGGAACGGACTTAAAAGTAGGTGCACAAAACATGCACTTCGAAAAAAATGGTGCATTCACTGGCGAAATTAGCCCAGTAGCACTTAGCGACTTAAAAGTGAGCTACGTAGTACTTGGCCACTCTGAGCGTCGTGAAATGTTTGCTGAAACAGACGAAACAGTAAACAAAAAGACTCTTGCAGCATTTGAACATGGTTTAACACCAATCGTTTGCTGTGGTGAAACTTTAGAAGAACGCGAAAGCGGAAAAACATTTGATCTAGTAGCAGGTCAAGTGACAAAAGCACTTGCAGGTTTAACAGAAGAGCAAGTGAAAGCTACTGTTATCGCATATGAGCCAATTTGGGCGATCGGTACAGGCAAATCTTCTTCTTCTGCAGATGCAAACGAAGTATGTGCGCACATCCGTAAAGTTGTTGCAGAAGCTGTTTCTCCAGCAGCTGCAGAAGCTGTTCGTATTCAATACGGCGGTAGCGTAAAACCAGAAAACATTAAAGAATACATGGCACAATCTGACATCGACGGCGCTTTAGTTGGCGGTGCTAGCTTAGAGCCTGCTTCCTTCTTAGGTCTTCTGGGGGCGGTAAAATGAGAAAGCCAACAGCTTTAATCATTCTTGACGGTTTCGGACTACGTGAAGAAACTTACGGGAATGCTGTAGCACAAGCTAAGAAACCTAATTTTGATGGTTACTGGAACAAGTTCCCTCACACAACGCTTACAGCATGTGGCGAGGCAGTGGGTCTTCCAGAAGGTCAAATGGGTAACTCTGAGGTTGGTCACTTAAATATCGGTGCTGGCCGCGTAGTATATCAAAGCTTAACACGTGTGAACGTTGCAATTCGTGAAGGTGAGTTCGATAAGAACGAAACATTCCAAAATGCAATTGAAAGCGTAAAAGAAAAAGGTACAGCTCTTCATTTATTCGGTTTACTTTCTGATGGTGGTGTGCACAGTCACATGAACCATATGTTTGCTCTTCTTCGCTTAGCAGCAAAAGAAGGCGTGGAGAAAGTATACATCCATGCATTCTTAGATGGCCGCGATGTTGGACCACAAACAGCAAAAGGTTATATCGATGCAACAAATGAAGTAATTAAAGAAACAGGAGTAGGTCAATTCGCAACAATCTCTGGTCGTTATTACTCCATGGACCGTGACAAGCGTTGGGATCGCGTTGAAAAATGTTACCGTGCTATGGTGAATGGCGAAGGACCTACTTATAAATCAGCACATGAATGCGTAGAGGACTCTTATGCAAATGGTATCTATGATGAATTCGTATTGCCATCTGTAATTGTTAATGAAGATGAAACGCCAGTTGCAACAATCAATGATGATGATGCAGTTATCTTCTATAACTTCCGTCCAGACCGCGCAATTCAAATTGCACGTGTATTTACAAATGAAGACTTCCGTGAGTTCGATCGTGGTGAAAAAGTACCTCACATTCCAGAATTCGTTTGTATGACACACTTTAGTGAAACAGTAGATGGTTACGTGGCATTCAAGCCAATGAACCTTGATAACACATTAGGTGAAGTTGTTGCGCAAGCGGGATTAAAACAACTTCGCATCGCGGAAACTGAAAAGTATCCGCACGTTACATTCTTCTTTAGCGGTGGTCGTGAGGCTGAATTCCCAGGAGAAGAGCGTATCTTAATTAACTCACCTAAGGTTGCAACTTATGACTTGAAACCTGAAATGAGCATTTACGAAGTAACCGACGCTTTAGTAAATGAAATCGAAAATGATAAACATGATGTTATCATTCTTAACTTTGCAAACTGTGATATGGTTGGCCATTCTGGGATGATGGAACCAACAATTAAAGCAGTAGAAGCAACTGACGAATGTTTAGGAAAAGTTGTAGAAGCGATTCTTGCAAAAGATGGTGTAGCACTTATTACTGCTGACCATGGTAATGCTGATCAAGAGTTAACTCCTGACGGTGGGCCAATGACAGCTCATACAACGAACCCGGTTCCTTTCATCGTTACGAAAAATGATGTTGAATTACGTGAAGATGGCATCTTAGGAGATATCGCTCCAACAATGCTTACACTTCTAAATGTTGAACAACCGAAAGAAATGACAGGTAAAACAATTATTAAATAATTAAATTGCACATATAAAAGGAGAGAAAATATTATGTCAACAATTATTGATGTTTATGCTCGCGAAGTCCTAGACTCTCGTGGTAACCCAACTGTAGAAGTAGAAGTTTACACAGAAAGTGGCGCATTCGGACGCGCTATCGTACCAAGTGGTGCATCTACTGGTGAGCACGAAGCAGTAGAATTACGTGACGGTGACAAATCTCGTTACCTTGGTAAAGGTGTTGTTAACGCAGTAAACAACGTTAACGAAATTATCGCTCCAGAAATCGTTGGTTTCGACGTAACTGATCAAGCTGGTATCGACAACGCTATGATCGAATTAGATGGCACTCCAAACAAAGGTAAATTAGGCGCTAACGCTATCCTTGGTGTATCTATGGCAGTAGCTCACGCAGCAGCTGACTTTGTAGGTCTTCCATTATACCGTTACCTTGGTGGATTCAATGCAAAACAATTACCAACTCCAATGATGAACATCATCAACGGTGGTTCTCACGCTGATAACAACGTTGACTTCCAAGAGTTCATGATCTTACCAGTTGGTGCTCCAACATTCAAAGAATCAATCCGTATGGGTGCTGAAGTATTCCATGCATTAAAAGCTGTATTACATGACAAAGGTCTTAACACTGCAGTAGGTGACGAAGGTGGATTCGCTCCAAACCTTGGTTCTAACCGTGAAGCATTAGAAGTAATCATCGAAGCTATCGAAAAAGCTGGTTACAAAGCTGGCGAGAACGTATTCTTAGGAATGGACGTTGCTTCTTCTGAGTTCTACAACAAAGAAACTGGTAAATACGATCTTACAGGCGAAGGCCGCAGCATGACTTCTGCAGAAATGGTTGATTTCTACGAAGGTCTTTGCAACGACTTCCCAATCATCTCTATCGAAGATGGTTTAGACGAAAACGACTGGGATGGCCACAAATTATTAACTGACCGTCTTGGCAAAAAAGTTCAATTAGTTGGTGACGATTTATTCGTAACGAACACTCAAAAACTTGCTGAAGGTATCGAAAAAGGTATCTCTAACTCAATCTTAATTAAAGTTAACCAAATCGGTACTTTAACTGAGACTTTCGAAGCAATCGAAATGGCTAAACGTGCTGGTTACACAGCAGTTGTATCTCACCGTTCTGGTGAAACTGAAGATGCTACAATCGCTGACATCGCAGTTGCAACGAACGCTGGCCAAATCAAAACTGGTTCTATGAGCCGTACTGACCGTATTGCTAAGTACAACCAATTATTACGCATCGAAGACGAACTAGGCGAAATCGCTGTTTACGATGGTTTAAAATCTTTCTATAACTTAAAAAAATAATTTAAATGTAGTTTTTAATTGTTTAAATTAAGTGATAAAAAACCTCCTATTTATGATAGGAGGTTTTTTTATATGTTTGTAATGCATGTGAGTTAACATCAATAAAATAATTTAATATAATGAACCTGTGATATAAATAGAAAATGTTTAATCAAGAGAGGAAATGGGGTAATGAGAATGGTTAAACTGGCTACAGCGATAGATAATGAAGAATCTAATGAAATTACAGAATGGTTAGAAAAATACATCTTTCCAATTGATTTTCTGGAAGACTGCTACTTTGATGTAAACACCATTTTATATTCAGTCAATTTAGCCAAACATCATACAATAGTATGTTCAATTGTTCATAATTCCGAACCCGCCACTTTTTCTCCAGAAGAGCTAAACGCAGCTATATTAGAAGGGTGTAGAAAAACAGGACTAAATGAAGGGTGTTACTATTTTAACGTTAATGTTCATGATAATATTGCAAGGGTAGTAGAGAGTATTGGATCATATAGCTTAAAGAGAGCAGAAAAGAACTATGCGCTATTCCCATTGTATTACCTATTAACAGAAAACAGAGCAGTTGAAGGTGGCACAAGTTATACGGGGCTTATTGGAAGAAATAAAGATTGGATGCTAACAATTGAATTTGCAACGAAGATAAATTTCATAGTACATGGGAGTAAAGAATTTTGTGATGTAGTATATCAGGCATTATATAAAAAGGACACTAGGTAACGTATTAGTGTTCTTTTTATGTTTTTTAGGAAAAATTTTTAGGGATATTGTGAACTTGATTCGTATATTTAAAGAAATCTATATGAGGATATTTCTTTTTTAAAATAGTAAATCCTAAAAATCAGAAAATATAAACTTTTCATTTTAGGTCAATGTTTTTGACGTAAATTCCGCTCGGAAACCCAGTCATACCAAGGGTGTAAGCGTATAACATATGTCATTTTTGTTGTCAAGTTGATAAATTGCAGCTTTTTACAATTTATACTATGATAAGAATAGAAAACAGAAGATCGTATAAACATGAGGGATGATGAACATGAAGTTTACTAAGATTATTGTCCAAGTTGTAGCTCTTTACGTGTTTTACATGATTGGAACATGGGTGCAAGAAATGTTGAATATTCCAATTCCAGGTAGTTTGATTGGCTTATTTTTGTTGCTTATTTTACTTAGCATGAAGGTTCTTCCTGTGAAATGGTTTGATTTAGGAGCAGAAACACTCGTTGCTATTATGCCGTTTTTATTGATTCCGCCAACGATTGGCTTAATGAATTACGGTGCTTTTTTTATGAGTAAAGGAATTTCTCTTTTCATTACAATTGTAGCGAGTACATTTTTAATTATTATTGTCGCAGGACATACAGGACAATATCTTGCGAATAGAAAGGAAAAAGAATCGCGATGAGCCAAATATTAATCGGAATTGGTTGGGTTATTCTTACATTGTTATTATATCAATTATCTAAAAAGATTTATAAAGTATTGCCAACACCATTTACCATTCCAATGCTTGTAGCAACAGCATTAATGATTGTCTTATTACTTGTGCTGGATATACCATATCAACAATACATGCAGAGTGGTGGCGGCTGGATTTCAAAACTGCTTGGTCCAGGGGTGGTAGCATTTGCTATTCCATTATATAAACAGCGTCATGTGTTGCAAAAATATATTGTACCGATTGCGGGTGGTGTATTAGTCGGAACAACAGTTGCGATTGCAAGTGACTTAGTGATTGCAACGCTTATGGGAACAGATAAAAGCTTAATTTTATCTTCTTTACCAAAATCCGTAACAATGCCAGTTGCAATGAGTGTATCTGAGCAGGTTGGCGGCGTTCCATCTTTAACAGCAGCATTCGTTGTTGTTGCAGGGATTACAGGAACAATTACAGGTCCGCTTTTATTGAAATGGAGCCGCGTTACAAACTCTGTTGGTAAAGGGATTGGTTTTGGATGTGCATCACATATTATGGGTGTGATGAGAGCGATGAAAAACAATGAACATGAAGGTGTTATTGGATCGGTAACAATGACATTGACGGCTATTTTAACTTGTCTGCTTGGACCGCTATTTGCAACCATGTTTATGTAATAGATGAAAGCGAGAGCAATAGGAACAGCTCTCGCTTTTCTGTTGGATTTGTGCTACAGTTAAATTAACTGAATCTTTGTAGGAGGTACGCCAGGTGCATACGTTATTATCAGTTTTACTTATTATTGTATCGATTTTAATGATTGTTATGGTACTTATGCAGTCTAGTAATAGTTCAGGCCTTTCAGGTGCTATTTCAGGCGGTGCAGAGCAATTATTTGGTAAGCAAAAAGCACGCGGAATTGAAGCGGTATTAAACCGTATTACAGTTGTTTTAGCTGTACTATTCTTTGCACTAACAATTGGAGTTACGTACTTAAGCATATAAGTAAAGGTCTTGCTTTTTGACAGATATGAAAAAAGAAGAAGCGTTAGCGGATTCGCGCTAATGGTTCTTCTTTTTTTGTCTCATTTGTATTTCATTATTCGCAAAAAGTTTCTAATTAGATTATGGAAATGGAACTATGGTAAACTAAGGATAGAAACAATACGACTAGATTATAGAAGAGAAAGAGGAGAAGAAGATGATGAAATTAGCATCTCCGAAACCATTTACATTTGAAGGTGGAGACCGTGCTGTTTTATTACTACATGGATTCACGGGAAATTCAGCTGATGTACGTATGCTCGGGCGTTTTTTAGAGAAAAAAGGCTATACTTGCCACGCCCCAATTTATAAAGGTCATGGTGTACCGCCAGAACAACTTGTTCGTACAGGTCCTGAAGACTGGTGGAAAGATGCTATGGCTGCGTATCAACATTTGAAGGATCAAGGATATGAGAAAATTGCGGCTGTTGGACTATCACTGGGCGGTGTATTCTCGTTAAAACTTGCTTATACATTACCGATTTTAGGTGTAGTACCAATGTGTGCGCCAATGTACATTAAGAGCGAAGAAATTATGTACCAAGGTATATTGGCATACGCACGTGAATATAAAAAACGTGAGCAGAAATCACCAGAGCAAATTGCAGAAGAAATGATGGAATTTAAAAAGACACCAATGAATACATTAAAAGCATTACAAGATTTAATTCGTGACGTACGCAATAATGTTGATATGATTTATGCTCCAACATTTGTTGTACAAGCACGCCATGATGAAATGATTAATACAGACAGTGCAAACATTATCTATAATGGTGTAGAGTCCACGTTAAAAGAAATTAAGTGGTATGAAGATTCTACGCATGTTATTACGCTTGATAAACAACGTGATGAGCTACACGAGGATGTATATAACTTCTTGGAGCAACTAGATTGGTAAGATCTAGTTGCCTCTTTTTTTCATGAGGTATTAAAACCATTCTTTTTAGGGTGGAAGAGAGGGTCCATCGATGGATAGAAGTGGTCAGTGCCTTTTTTCGCCCCATGCTGTGTGAGAACAGAAGGAGAGAATGAGTGGAGGGCTTCTTTTATAGACGCAACGTAGGTTCCTGTAAATCAAAAGGGGTTTATATAGAAATAAACTTTTGAGATGAGGATTACGCAGCAGAATAAATGGTGAAAAACGAGTGTTTATAGAAGTTTCACTTTATATAGAGTCAATGTTTCGGATACACTAAATAATATGAGGATTTAAAGGAGGTATTTGTGCTTGGAAGACATTATTCAAGAACATATTGATAAATTATTGTTATTTATGAAAGAAGAAGCGTATAAGCCGCTAACGATACAAGAATTAGAAGCTGCTTTTGGAATTGTAGATTCCGCTGGCTTTAAAGATTTTGTAAAGGCACTTGTTATGATGGAAGAGAAAGGACTTGTTGTTCGTACACGTAGCAATCGCTATGGCCTTCCAGAAAAGATGAATTTAGTGCGCGGTAAGTTAATTGGACATGCACGTGGTTTTGCATTTGTCGTGCCGGAAGAGAAGAAGACAGGGGACGATGATATTTTTATCCCGCCCACAGAATTAAATGGTGCACTTCATGGCGATACAGTGTTAGCTCGTATTAATTCACAATCTAGCGGATCACGCCAAGAAGGTACGATCATTCGTATTGTAGAACGTGGTACGAAGGAACTAGTTGGTACATATACAGAATCAAAAAATTTTGGATTTGTACTTCCTGATAATAAACGTTGGACAAGTGACATTTTTATTCCGAAAAGTGCATCTATGGGTGCGGTAGAAGGGCATAAAGTTGTTGTGAAAATTACAAGCTATCCGCAAGATCGTTTAAGTGCGGAGGGGGAAGTTATTCAAATTCTAGGTCATAAAAATGACCCAGGGGTAGATATCTTATCTGTTATTCATAAACATCATTTGCCATTAGCATTCCCGGAAGATGTAATGGAACACGCGAACAGTGTACCAGAAACGATTTCAGAAGAAGATTTAAAAGACCGCCGAGATCTTCGTGATCAAATGATTGTGACAATTGATGGTGCAGATGCAAAAGACTTAGATGATGCGGTAACAGTAACAAGGCTTGAGAATGGTAACTATAAACTTGGTGTTCATATTGCGGATGTAAGTCATTATGTCCATGAAGGATCTCCAATTGATGTTGAAGCAGCAGAGAGAGCAACGAGTGTGTATCTTGTTGACCGTGTAATTCCGATGATTCCACATCGTTTATCAAACGGAATCTGTTCCTTGAATCCGAAAGTGGATCGCCTTACACTATCTTGTGAAATGGAAATTAACAATCTTGGTGATGTTGTGAGCCATGAGATTTTCCAAAGTGTCATTAAAACGACAGAGCGTATGACATACGCTGATGTAAGAAGTATTTTAGAAGATGAAGACGAAGAGTTAATTAAACGTTATGAGCCATTAGTACCGATGTTTAAAGAGATGGGTCAGTTAGCGCAAATCTTACGTGAAAAACGTATGAGACGTGGTGCGATTGACTTTGACTTTAAAGAAGCAAAAGTACTAGTAGATGAAGAAGGTAAACCGACAGATGTTGTAATGCGTGATCGTTCGGTATCAGAAAAGCTAATTGAAGAGTTCATGCTTGTTGCCAATGAAACGGTAGCAGAGCATTTCCATTGGATGAACGTACCGTTTATGTACCGTGTCCATGAAGATCCGAAAGAAGATAAATTAGAGCGTTTCTTCGAATTTGTAACAAACTTTGGCTATGCGGTAAAAGGACGTGCGAATGAAATACATCCTCGCGCGCTGCAACAAATTCTTGAAATGGTACAAGGGCAGCCTGAGGAAGTCGTGATTTCAACAGTTATGCTTCGTTCGATGAAACAAGCTCGTTACGATGCAGATAGCTTAGGTCACTTCGGTTTATCAACAGAATTCTATACACATTTCACATCACCAATTCGTCGTTATCCAGATACGATTGTTCACCGATTAATTCGTGAATATATTATTAACGGTAAAATTGATAACGAAACACAAGCAAAATGGCGTGAAAAGTTACCAGAGATTGCAGAGCATTCTTCTAACATGGAACGCCGCGCTGTTGAGGCAGAACGCGAAACAGACGAACTGAAAAAAGCAGAATATATGCTTGATAAGATCGGTGAAGAGTACGACGGTATGATTAGTTCTGTAACAAACTTCGGTTTATTCGTAGAGCTTCCGAATACAATTGAAGGTCTTGTTCACGTTAGCTATTTAACGGATGATTACTATCGTTATGACGAACAGCACTTTGCGATGATCGGTGAACGTACAGGTAACGTCTTCCGCATCGGTGATGAAATTACAATTCGCGTTATTAATGTAAACAAAGATGAACGCGCAATTGATTTTGAAATCGTCGGTATGAAAGGTAGCCCAAGACGTAAATTCAAAGATCGTCCAGTTGTGATTGAACAGCCAAAAGGTGGTAGAAAGAGACGCAGTGGTCGCGGCGAACGTAATAATGAGCGCGGCGGTGCACGTGACAATGAACGTGGTAGTGGAAGAAAATACGAACGTGGTGGTCAAGGGAAAGAATCCTCTGGTCGTCCAGGGAAAAAAGATGGTAACGGTAAAAAGAAAAAGCCATTCTTTGAAAATGTCCCAGGATTTAAGAAGAAAAAGAAAAAGCGTAAGTAAGAAGGAGGGCTTTGCTTATATACTGAGCGAAGCCACTTCTTTTCTGGTGGTATCTAGTTAAGGCGGCAAGCTCTTCGTGTTTAAGAACCTTCTGCAAAAGAAGATAAAAAGCATCCTCTATGCGAAAGAACCTTAGCCGATCAGAGCCGAACATTCTGAGCGAGCACTTCCACTTTTTCGTAATTTTTGTTAAAATGGTACAAATAGAGGAGGGACATAAAATGCCAAAAGGTAGTGGTAAGGTTATTGCACAAAATAAAAAAGTATTTCATGATTATTTCATCGACGAAACATACGAAGCAGGGCTTGTCCTTCAAGGAACGGAAATTAAGTCTATTCGCGCCGGACGCGTAAACTTAAAAGATGCTTTCGCACGTATACATAATGGTGAAGTTTGGGTGTATAATATGCATATTAGTCCATATGAGCAAGGGAATCGTTTCAATCACGAGCCGCTTCGTACAAGGAAATTACTTCTTCATAAGAAAGAAATCGACAAGCTAATTGGCTATTCAAAAGAAACAGGTTATACGCTTGTTCCAGTTAAAATCTATTTAAAAAATGGATTTGCGAAAATGGCACTTGGTGTAGCACGAGGGAAGAAACAATATGATAAGCGTCATGATTTAAAAGAGAAGGAAGCGAAACGCGAAATCGCACGTGCATTCCGTGATCGTCAAAAGATGTAATACAAAAATTTACATTTGTAAAATGTTGAACGTATGATATAATAATTCATGTAAGGCCAGTGAACATTGAAAAACAGCTCATTAAGTAGCTATCACGAATATACTTCGTATGCTCCATTCTTATATGGGGACGTTACGGATTCGACAGGGGTAGTTTGAGCTTAAGTTGCGAGTCGAGGGGATCGGCCTCGTTAAAACGTCAAAGCCAATAACTGGCAAACAACAAAACAACTTCGCTTTAGCTGCTTAATACAGCTTAGCGGTTCCTCCCTCCATCGTCCATGTGGTAGGGTAAGGGACTCAAACTAAGTGGACTACGCCGGAGTTCGCCGTCTGAGGACGAAGGAAGAGAACAATCAGACTAGCAACTTGGAAGCCTGTCGATAGGCCGAAGAGTTTGCGAAATGCCAATATATCGACTACACTCGTAGAAGCTTAAGTGCCAATATCTTTGGACGTGGGTTCGACTCCCACCGTCTCCACCAATACATATTTGGTGGTTTTTTTATTTTGTTGTGATATGAACCATAAGTTTGCCGGAACGGCAAGCTTATGGTTCTTTTTGTTTGTGGTAAACTTATGCTTCCAGGATTTGAAGAATATTTTTAATGTCGCTTTTTAAATAAAGTCACGGTGTTTATAAAAAAGACGTGATGTTTTGAATAAAGTCGCGACGTTTATAAAAAATTGCGATGTTTTGTCCCTTTGGATCTGTTTATCTAAAGGGATGTTTTTATAGTGAGAAGAAGATCTGAACTGAAAGGCGGATTAAGGAACTGTTGAGTAGCAATAAAGTTACTCCATTAAAGGGCCATTTAATGGAGCGAGTTTGTGGAACTAACGAAACATCATAAAGAAAATTGTGGGATTTTCAAAGGCAATAGGTACATAAAAAGAGAACATATTTATTAATGTTATTTGAATTACTGAAAGGAGAGAGTAGAATGAAAGATAAATTATTGAGGGTTGGAACTATTTATATTCCTGTTACCAATGTAGAACTTTCTTCAAAATGGTATGTTGTGGATTTGAAATAAAGTCGCGATGTTTTTAATAAAGTTGCGAAGCTTTACCCCCTTTAGATATGATTGTCTAAAGGGGGTGTTTTTTATGTCTAAAAGAAAAAGAACATCTGAAATTGAAAAGTGGATGAAGCAAGATCGAGGTTCAGGTATAGGTCCAGATTATCAGCCTTAGTTGAAGATTCAAGATGTTTCATCATTGGGTGGATCGACGAGATTAAGGGTATCAAAACGAAGCGTCAGCATGAATTTTTATCAGACTTGGAACGAAACCACTTTTACTTAACTGAATTTTCGTGTTTATAGATAGATATCAGAGAGAAATTCCCTCTATTACTTCAAATAGTACCTGTATTATTTCAATGATATATTTCCTGAAGAGGTTTCCAATTGCACTTTATAATCCCCGCTCCCAGACGTTCCTTTTGTTTCTTTTTTACCTTGTTGATGATTATCTAATACGATGCCGACTGAACGTCTCCCGCTGTTGGATTTGAGGAGTAGCGTGACATCTGGTTCATGCCCATTCAAGGAAACGTCCACATTTCCACTTGTTGTAGTAACGTAAACCTCACTATGAAAGTGAAGGAAGTCAAGTTTTACGTTACCACTACTTCCATTAACTCGCAGGTTGTGCGTTTGCAGCTCCTTACCAACGACGCTGCCAGAAGAGCCATCGACTATGATTTCTCCTGTGAATTCAGTGGGAATTCGAACTTCCAATTGGGGCATCCGATCGATTTTAAACAGACGGGTTATATCATTTTTTACTCGAATCATTATTTTTCGTTTCCCCTTATCCATTAAAATTCTCGGACCATTGTCGTATAAAAGTAAGTACACTTCCAATTCATCTATATCCGCTGATACTATATTTATCTTTGTGCTTCCATGATCTATGTGAATGGTATCTATATCTTTAAGGGAAGCCATTTGAAAGTCTTCACTTTCCAAACCTTCCGTACAGGCACTTAAAAACATTACAGCAAGAATAACCGACATGACCATAAAGTATTTCTTCATCTTTCAACACTCCTCTCGTTGGATACCATTATAGAAGGTGACGTCACATCAATTTCAAGTTTTATATAGATTTATTAATGAAAATTAAAAAAAGTCTAAAAAAACTTGAAGTTTACGTTGCGTCATTTTATATACTGTTTAGTAACTACTATATATATCCATTTTGATTTTTCGACATATAAGTCGCGGCTATGGATAACAAAAGGTGACCTGCACTCGTTTTTTCTCTTTGTTTTCACTTGGCATGGGGCACAGGAAAAGGATCTAACCGCTTCTATGCATGAACGGATGCTCTCTCCCACCTAAAAAGAAGGGTTTTATATTGGTTTTTTAATTTGTATTTATATATTTAGAGATATCTAGATAAAAGAGATTAGGAAAATAGGAGGTTTTTAGATGAAACAGGGAGATATTATTATTTATGGAAGCGTCATTATAGGTGCAGGTATTGGACTGACACTGGATAATGCATTTCCTGGTGTACTGATTGGCTTAGGAGCAGGATACTTACTTAAAAATTTTTTTCGTAAAGAAGAATAAATGTGGAATGAATAAAACAATTGTTAACGATAGAGTCTTAACGTACAGAAAGGTAGGTTTATCAGTTGATACACATTAATAAGGTTGGGGAGCTGACAGGTGTTACAGTAAGAACACTGCGTTACTACGATCAAATCGGATTATTAAAACCAGCATCCAAAACAGAGGGTGGCCATCGTTTATATACGAATGAAGAAATAAAAAAACTACAGCAGGTTCAATTTTTAAAAAAGGTTGGATTTCCGTTACATGAGATTAAGAATATGCTCGCTTCCAGTGCGTGGGATTGGTCGGATAGTTTAAAGAGTCAATTATCTTTTGTAATGAAAGAACAGGAAAATTTAAAGAAAATAGAGTTATTCTTACGGGAAATGATACATGGAATCGCGATAGAAGGAGAAGAAAACTGGATCGCGATTCAGAAGATTATGCAATTATCCAGTAAAGATAAAGAAATACAGCAGTATTATCGTGAATCTGTATTTAAAGACAGAGAAATAAAACTATGGGAAAAGGTTCCCAATATGACAAGTGACAGCTGTGATTCACTCGAATGGATTGCTCTGATAGGTCAGTTAAAGCGTTATATGGAGGACGGCCCAAAAGCACCCAAAGTCCAAAATATCATTAGAAGAATGGATGAAAAGCGCTTAGAGGAGTTTGAAGGTGAGGATGAATTTTTAGATAAGCTGTGGGAAATAAGGATGTCGCCAAAGCAATCAGAGAAACTGAGATTATATCCAATTGACCAGGATGTGCTTGAGTTTATGGATCAGGCATATGCCATTTTTATGGCTGAAAAGAATAATCCCCAACCGGAATAAGGGGGAAAGAATGATGAGTACAGAACTACTTCTCCTAATAGGGGGATTGGCCCTATTGGACACGCTAAGCCCTGCCACATTAGGGGTAACAGTATATTTGCTTTTAACAGATAAAGAGAGACTTACCAAGCGTTTATTGGTTTATTTATTGACGATAGCAGGATTTTATTTTGCTGTTGGAGTTTCACTCATGTTAGGATTAGATTTCTTGCTTGAGATTATTTCTGGCGTATTTCAAAATCGAATCGTAAGCTGGACGTTCTTTATTATTGGGGTGATATTGTTCATAGCAAGTTTTTATGTTCCAACAAAGAAAAGTTCAGACCTACCTGCACCAAAATCAAAAAGCATTCTTTCAATGGTTGCTCTGGGATTCACTACTTCATTAATTGAAGTAGGTACTGTATTTCCTTATTTTGCAGCAATTGGCATAATGACTACTTCTAATCTATCGTGGGTGGAATGGTCTTCTATTTTAGCTGGATACAACTTTATCATGGTGTTGCCTTCCCTCGTGCTGTTTCTCTTCTATCTCCTGTTTGGGCGGTGGATGCAAACATCTCTCGAGAAGCTTCGAGTGAAAATCGCTAATTATACAGGATCGGCTCTTTCGTGGATTATGTGTATAGTTGGACTCATCCTGATTTTTAATAGCCTGGATTATTTGTAGGATGTTTGACCAGAGTATTAGATGAAAGTAGAATTATTCAACAATCGGGTACGATTTTTGAATAACAAAGGCAAAAAATGATTAAACTTTTTTATAAAGACCAATTTTAATTCTGCTGAAGAAGAATCCATTTTGATCAAACTTTTTTCAAAATGGATTTTATTGATTTATCGTAAAATATGGGTTTATGAGGCATTTTTGATCAAACTTTATTTCAAAGCTACATATGTAAACAAATTAGGTGCAGAGTTAAGCTATAAAGACGAAGACAAGGCTATTCTTAACTTTGCAAACCAAAGTTTTTTTCTGGTTAAATCCCAAGCAAATCAAAGCTTAAATTTTTACGATTTTTGTGGTGAAGAGCGCTTCTCTTTAACATTTGAAGTTAATGGTTTAAATGCACTTGAATCAATCCATAGTGATTTTATTAAAAAAGAAATAAAAGTTGGAGAGATCGAGAACAGAGGACACACTGGAAAGAACTTTGTTTTTTATGATTTAGATGGTAATAAATTTGATGTCTGGAGTGAATTAAGTCCCATCTTCAAACAAAAATATCTAATATCGCAATAAGGGATTTTGATCATTCAATAAACAGTGGATTTTCAGGAATTAATATGGTGCCAACTAAGTTAAATCATTATTCCGCAATCGGGCCAGATTGTAGAGTAAAGTAAAGAATTATTAGAAAGTAAATCAAACCTCTACTTTTAATTTTGCTGCATATAATGATGGTGGGGTGAAAGGAATTGAAGATTAGTCAAATGAAATGGGCTGGTTATGCCGCATGTATCTGGTCGCTCTTGTATATTCCGATTCACGTTTATTGGGCATTTGGAGGAATGGCATGGATGCCTGGGGTTTTGAAAGATGAGGCGATGTGGGAAGCAGTAAACTGGGGAGCATCTGCAATGTTGTTAGTAGCTGCAATACTTGCGCTTTCATTGGTTCATCCTTGGGGGAAAAGTATCCCACGATGGTTAATGCTTGTTATGGGCTGGACTGCTTGTATACTTCCATTCATGCATGCTGTATATGGCTATGTTACAAAGGGGCTCTTATTGGCTGGCATTATTCGTTTAGAGTTCTTTGATTTCTCTGTATGGGCAACTTTAAACGTCGAATATTGGATCCTAACTGACCTTTTACTTTTCGAACCTTGGTTTTTAATCGCAGGGATCTTATTCGGATTGGCTACTTTGCACTATCAGAGTGATATAAGGGGAGTAATGGATCAACAATGTAATATTAAATAAGATTTGAGCAATAAATAATGTAAAAAACCCGAAAAGTTACTGTAATTAATAATAATTGTGGATAAAATTTCAGATGTCTTATCCAATTAAAGGGCGCTTTAATGGAAGAAGGATCACAGAAATGATCAGACTTTTTTATAAAAGAATGATTCAATTAAATAAATTAAGAGCGTGTTTTGATCAATCTTTTTTCAAAACACGCTCTTTCTTTTTGCTCGTTTATCAAGGTTATTAGTATCAATTTGACCAAACATTATTCCAAAGCTACATTAATAAAACACACGGCAAGCTTATGGGTTAATAATTAACTCACGGCAAAGTTATGCTTCCATTTTCTTTGGACAATTAGTTAAATATCTTCTAAAATAAGCGATTTCCGGCAAGTTTATGCTTCCAACTGCAGCAAACTTATGGGTAAAGTGACATGTTTTTATGTAAAAGAATCAAAAAGTGACAATGGCATAAAAAATAATTCCATTTATAAAAAATAAAGAAGTTGGTATAGTACCAGCTTCTTTATTTTTTATGAAATAGATATTGAATTGAAATAACTTATATCGTTGAACGATTCGAGTGACTCTTTACTGAAGTCCTTTCATGAAGCTTTGAATTTTTGTTGATAGCATAAATAAAGTGATACTTACTATAATGGATATAGCTCCAATTACTCCAAAGTAAATGATTTCTGTTGCGGGATTATACAGTTTTACAACTTGTGCATTTATGGCTTGTGCAGATGCGGTAGATAGAAACCATAAACTGATTGTTTGCGCTGAAAAAGCAGCTGGAGCTAATTTTGTTGTTATTGATAATCCAGCAGGCGATAAACAAACTTCCCCAATTACGATTAACAAAAAGCTAAGAACTAGCCATATAGGGCTTGCTAGAGATTCTGTACCGTTAATAAAGGCAGGGATCATCATGATTAAAAATGACAATCCAGCAAAAAGTAATCCAATAGCGAATTTTTTAGGAGTGGAAGGTTGTTTTGTATTCAGTTTTACCCAAATCCACGCGAATATTGGTGCTAGTATTACTATAAATATAGGACTTAATGATTGGAACCATGCAGGTTGTATTTTAAATCCAGCGAATTGTAACTGAGTTCGTTGATCTGCATATGTTGCTAAAATAATTGCACCTTGTTCTTGTATCGCCCAAAATATCGCAGCTGAAATAAATAGGGGTATATAAGCAAGCAGGCGAGAACGTTCAACTTTAGTGGTTTTTGGACTACGATACATATAAATAAAGTAACAAGTAGGAATAATAATTCCTAAGATACTAATTAAAAAAGTAAAACGATTAATAGTTAATATACCCGTTGGTATTGTAATAGCACATAAAAGTATGATTACAATGATACTGATGCTAAAGTGTTTAATAGTTTTTTTTCTTTCAATATCTGTTAAAGGGTTTGGCACTTGAGTGCCAGCTACTCCAAGAGTCTTTTTTTTCGTAAAAACAAATAGTATTAAACCTATTACCATACCAATTGCTGCGACTCCAAAACCAAGATGGAAGTTATATTGTTGACCTAATGTACCAACAACTAAAGGAGCTACAAGAGCACCTAAATTAATGCCCATATAGAAAATACTGAAACCAGAGTCTCGGCGTGTGTCTGATTCATGATATAAATTTCCAACAATGTTAGAGATATTTGGTTTTAATAATCCTGTCCCAAGTATTAAAAATACCATGGAAATAAATAAAGTAATGATACTACCTGGCAATGTTAGAATAAGGTGGCCAATCATAATTAAAACTCCACCCCAAAAGACTGTTTTACTTGAACCGAGTAAACGATCAGAGACCCAGCCGCCGATAACACTGGACATGTATAATAGAGAGCCGTAAATTGCCATGATTGAAGTGGCAGTAGCTTGATCAAGTCCTAATCCACCTTTTGCGATGGAATAATACATATAGTAAAGTAAAATAGCTCTCATTCCATAATAAGAAAATCTTTCCCAAAACTCGGTGAAAAATAAAGTGAATAAACCTTTAGGGTGACCAAAAAAACCTTGTTGAGGGATACTCTCCATCATTGTTTGTTTTTCTTTCATATCCATACCGCTTTCTCCTTCGTATATTTATATATTATTTTAGTATAACGTAAATGTTTAGGATTGAAAGTAGAATATTGAAATGTATCTTTTTAAAATGTATCTCTCGCTTGAATTTGATGGGAGTATTGGTCTTTTGTATTCAATCTGTATGTTATAAGTGATAAAGACTTGTATTACTATCTAACTAAAATAAACTAGATGTTAAAAACATCTAGTTTATTTAGATCAACTCTTACTGCTTGCAGCTAGTGCTTTTGAAAAGGCAATATGGTGTTGTTTTTAAGAGGGTAGATAATATTTAAGGGGAACAATATAGTAGGATAAGGTAGATTATACAAGGGGATACTCCTTTGAACCTTGTGATTAGTACAACGCGTACAATTGTTAAGACTTCAGTTCATAATCAAGAGCTTCCTAAAAAATTGTTCATATTGCAAATCTCCCAAATAAAATTAAGCAGTTAGAAAGTGTATATGTAAAGAAACAATTATCAGCAAAGAAGTTAGGTGAGAGATCAATTGCCCATAAAAGCTCGATTAGTGAGGGGGAATAATCAGTGGAATAGGAAGAAAACCACTTCCTAAGTATTGGAAGTGGTTTTCGCTTTCTTGTAGAAATAGATTACTAGCAAAATACCTATGACGATACTAATGATAATCGTTAGTGTAATATACATTGGGTCTTTATTTATTTCGCTTGGGATAACCTGCTCTAGGATCGGCCCAATACACATCGTGAATGCTGCCCCAATTATTAACCATGATTTTGTATATGATGCAAAAAGAATAAAAATAAGGACACATATACTAGCGATGATATAGTTTTGCGTAGTAGTTGCTACAAAGTAATCTGTATCAAGTCGTCCATCTAACCAAAAATAAAAACCAACCCATCCGCCGATGGCCATGAAATGAGCGAATACTAAAAGAAGAACTGAGTTTTTGGTAGATGGGTATACTTTTGGAAGTCCTTTAAATAGCGTAAATGCAAATATAGCAAGGGCCAAGAATAAAGGTAATGATCCAAATAACAATATGTTTTGTGAAATCTTGAACTGCCCTCTTACTGCTGGAGCAAAGCACATAGAAGCAACGATAACTAAAATCGCTGCAGGAATGATGACGAGCAATCCTTTCTTGTCTACAGGTAGTTCTTTCCCAATATTCTTCATGTGCTGTTTACGACTTTTTCCAATAATATGATCAACATTCTGGCCTCTTTGTTCAGCTTCTGTTAAATGAACTTCTAGTTCGTCTACTATTGCATTTATATCTTCATCTTTTTTTCCGCGTTGCAGTAAGTACATTCTGAGTTCAATTAAAAATTGTTCAGACTTTGTTGATAACATTCTATTCGCCCCCTTTATTAATCACTTTTTCAACAGATAGCTTTAAATCAGTCCAGCGCTCTTTGAAGTTGTTTAATTCTTTCTCCCCTAATTCTGATAGCTGATAGTACTTCCGCTTAGGGCCAGCAGTTGATTCCCTTAATACGCTCGTAACCAATCCTTCTTTTTGCATACGTAATAGTAATGGATAGATCGTGCCCTCACTAAAAGAGTGAAAACCATAGCTATGTAATTTCTCTGTTAATTCGTAACCGTATATTTCACCTTCTTGAATAATGGCTAAAATACAACCATCCAAAATTCCTTTTAGCATTTGCGTTGAGTCAGCCATTTTAGCCCTCCTGTTCGTATATCTTTATATATATCTTGTAATACAAGGTATATAATTGTGAGGATACCTTGCAATGCAAGTGTTGTAATAAAGGTAACATAAAATTAACTTGTAATGCAAGGTATGTGAATTTAATTTCAATGGTATTTCTCAATGTGCATATAAGTATGCTTTACAGGATTATGTACTTATTTTAGGAGTGATGATTATCAATTGATAATTTATCAATATTAAATAAAATTAATTCATACGATAAGACTTGCTTATACGAGGAAGAAACTACGATTTAACGCTTCTGCAATTTATATAGCAGGATAATTTTGCTATAATATATGAGCATGACATATACGTAGAGGAGTGCTAGAAAATGCGATCATTTAATGTCGATGACTTTATTGCCAGTGTTTTACAATGGATATTAAATACAGCTTTAATCATATTATCCATTGTTCTATCTATCTTTTTAATTAATGAAACAATTACATTTATACAATACATATTTTCCGCAAAGAAATACACATCCTATAAATTAGTTGAAAGTATTATTGTTTACTTTTTATACTTTGAATTTATTGCATTGATTATTAAATATTTTAAATCGAATTATCATTTTCCATTACGTTATTTTATTTACATAGGAATTACAGCTCTAATTCGATTAATTATTGTTTCTCATGAAGAGCCATTTGAAACATTATTATATGCAGGATCTATTCTCATTTTAGTGATTGCTTTATATATATCTAATATGAGGGATTTGAAGAAACATTAAATATGATTTTGATGCAAAGCTATATCGTATATGAAACCACTTTTGCATGAATTACATAAAGCATACTAAAAAGTAGTGCAGACCAAGGTATTGGTTCGCACTACTTTTTTAATTCTAGTGATGAAAAGAGACAAAATGTATGTTTACTTCCTCCTTGACCTTCAAGTTACTTGAAGGATTAGAATGTGAGTAGAGAGTTGTAAGGGAGCGTTTTGAAGTGAAAACTGTTGAGAAATGAAATGAAGAATGGAGATTGAAAAAATGAGTCAAGAACCTAAACTGCGCCCATTAGAACGAGAAGATTTGAAATTTGTTCATGAACTTAACAACAATGCACATATTATGTCTTATTGGTTTGAAGAACCTTATGAAGCTTTTGTGGAGTTGCAGGATCTATATGATAAGCACATTCATGATCAAAGTGAACGTCGATTTATAGTAGAAAAAGATAATAATATGATTGGATTAGTTGAATTAGTGGAGATTGATTACATTCATCGAAGAACAGAATTTCAAATTATCATTGATCCAAAGTATCAAGGGTATGGTTATGCAGCGTGCGCAACCCGTTTAGCGATGAATTACGCCTTTTCAGTATTAAATATGCACAAACTTTATTTAGTAGTGGATAAAGAAAATGAAAAAGCTACGCATATTTACAAAAAAGTCGGCTTTACGATTGAAGGCGAGTTACAAGATGAATTTTTTGTTGATGGTAACTACCATAATGCAATCAGAATGTGTATTTTCCAGCATCAATATTTAGAAATGAAATCATAAGTTTTAATGTATGATGAAAAATAAATATTTATCCCGCATTAACGGACAGTAACACTCCCATCTCAAAATTCAGCGAAAGCAAAGAAGTTAGGTGGGAGATGAACTGTACGTAAAAGCCCGATTGGTGAGGGCTAATAATCAGTGGGGGATGGAGAAAACCCCCACTGATTAAAGTTTCACTTTATGCTTAGTTATCTATAGTATGATTGGCTCAAGAGTGGAACCAGACGGTACTTTGGTGGAGCCTTTCTTCTTAATTCCATTAAGTTATTTATTTGTTTTTAGTGGTATTATTGCAATATTGTTTGTGGCTATCATTTCGATGTTCAAAAAAGGGAAACTTAATTAATTTAATTGATGTACCGTTTTAAATATATAAAAGGAAGCATAACTTAGGGTTATGCTTCTTTTTTGATTGTCCAAGGGTATGCTTCATCGTTAGTAATAAACAAAGAAGTCCCAATCTTTATAAAAAGATGGGCTTTTTTGTCTAATCATACAGCCAATTATAAGTTTTTGATAGTAGAAGGCTAATATCAACAAGAAAGTAATGATAAAGCTTTGAATGGATTAAATTTCCGTACATCAGACATAATAATGCTTAAGAAATTCCAATTAGGGTGAGAAATCGCAGTGTCAACTGCGGATATTGGGTGATTAAAATGTGGAAAATGCTTGTTTCTTATCTTCCAGATTGGAAAGTGTTTGTGCAAACTTTTATAGTATTTTTCGTTCCTTATGTGACCTCAAGAGTTTTTAGTTGGATCCGTACATTAGAGAAAGAGTGATGAGGATGAAAGAGAAGGAATCAAAGATGAGGCAACAAACCGATACATATCAGGATAAGCCTTTTCAAAACGTAACAGATTATTTTACAGGCGATTTTACCTTGGATCTAGAGCTTGTAAAAAAAGAAGTTAGTTATAACTCGGATGCCCACTTTCGAGAGTTTAACATAGGGGGGACAAATATTCGAGCGGCGCTTGTTTTTGTGGAAGGACTGTCGGATAAGGATCTCATTAATATGCATATTTTGAAGTCATTGATGTTTAATTTTTATGAAGAATATAAGAGTGCACCATCTTATGTGGAAGGTACCATTTCAAAAGAGTTTATTAAGAATCGCGTCCTTTCTATTAGTGAGGTAGAAGAAGTCTATTCTATAAAAGAGTTGATGGCAAAAGTGTTGATAGGTTCAACGGCACTCTTAGTTGATGGATTAGCAGGTGTATTAATTCTTGGTACAAAAAAAGGAAAAACACGCAATGTTGAAGAGCCGATATCAGAGGGATCAGTTAGAGGTCCACGGGTAGGTTTCACAGAAGTTTTGTCTGATAATACCGCTCTTTTACGGCTACATGGCGAAAACGAGGGATTGTCATTAACAAAATTTCATGTAGGAGAGCGGGCAAAAAAAGAGTTGGTTATTGCCTATATGAAAGAGATTGCTGATTCGGAATTGGTAGAAGAGGTTAAGAAAAGAATTCAGAAAATCAATATTGATAATGTGCCAGAATCAGGATATGTGGAGCAGCTCATCGAAGATAATTACCTCAGCCCGTTTCCACAAGCACAGAGTACGGAGCGCCCTGATCGCGTCATCGCAGCGTTGATGGAAGGGCGTGTTGCGATTTTATTGGATGGAACACCTTTTGCCCTGATTGTTCCAGTTACATTTAGCATGCTGATGCAATCGCCCGAAGATTATTATGAACGTTGGATTCCAGGCACGTTTATCCGTTTATTGCGTTTTGGAGCAGCTATTATTTCTCTTTTTGCACCTGCTTTGTACATTTCCTTTATCTCATTTCATCCTGGATTAATTCCGACCAAGTTGGCTATTTCAATTCTTGGGGGACGGGAAGGAGTTCCGTTTCCTGCAATTATAGAAGCATTATTTATGGAAATAGCCATCGAAATTTTGCGGGAAGCAGGGCTACGCCTGCCTAAGCCGATTGGTTCAGCGATGGGAATTGTCGGTGGATTAATCATTGGACAGGCTGCCGTAGAAGCGGGAATTATTAGTCCAATTATGGTAATTGTAGTAGCGGCCACTGCTATTTCTTCCTTTGCGCTCCCTCATTATAGTACAGCAATTCCACTACGGATCCTTCGCTTTGTAGCTATGTTTTGCGCTGCCATATTTGGACTATACGGAGTCATTCTGTTTTTTCTCGTTCTATGCAGTCATATAGCGAGATTGAAGAGTTTCGGCGTACCCTATGCCAGTCCAGCTGTTGTTTATCATTTAAGCGATTGGAAAGATTTCGTGATTCGCATGCCACTTCAGATGATGAAACGTCGCCCAAAAATGATGAATATGAAAGATTCGATACGAAAAGGAAGTGAAGAGGAATGATTACCAACTCTAAAGATCGAATTCCGACTTCGCAAGCGGCTGTCATTCTTATCAATTATATACTCGCAGTAGGAATTCTCACCTTGCCCAGAACAGCTGCTGAGAAAGTAAACACACCAGATGTTTGGATAACCGTTATTTTAGGCGGATTAATTGCGATGGTTGCAGGGATAATCATGGTCAAATTAAGTCAACAATTTCCTGAAAAAACATTTTATCAATATAATCAAGAAATTGTAGGGAAATGGGTAGGAGCGATACTTAGTCTATTTATTGTAGGTTACTTTTTTATGCTTTCTTCATTTGAAGTCAAAACGCTGGAAGGAATAACAAGTTTCTTTTTACTGGAAGGAACACCTGGATGGGCTATTATCATGCCATTTATGTGGGTGAGTCTCTATTTAAACCTAGGCGGAATAAACTCAATAGCACGTTTATTTGAAATTATATTTCCAATTACAGTCTTTATTTTCTTGTTCACTTCCTTTATGAGCATTGGAATATTTGAGATAGACAATCTTCGTCCTGTATTAGGGTTAGGGATTATCCCAGT
This sequence comes from Bacillus sp. FSL K6-6038, assembly GCF_038050455.1. NCBI lineage: Bacteria > Bacillati > Bacillota > Bacilli > Caryophanales > Bacillaceae > Bacillus > Bacillus sp. FSL K6-6038. Next base: position 4,866,279 of record NZ_JBBOUH010000001.1, on the reverse strand, counting down.
ACTAAAAGGCTTAAAAACAACAACGCTTGCATATTCAGGTGCCGAAATCATGTTGCTCCTTTTGGCATTTATGAAACAACCACGCCAAGCTGTAAAAGTCGTTCTAATTGGAACTGCTATTCCCTTAATTTTTTATGTCATTACAGTTGTGATGGTTATAGGAACGTTTTCTGTCGATGGGGTATTAATGAGAACATGGCCTACGATCGATCTTATGCGAAGTTTTGAACTCCCTGGTTTGATATTTGAGAGATTTGAGTCTTTATTACTTGTGATATGGATTATGCAAATCTTCGCAACTTATACAATTTGCTATTATGCTGCTGCTTTGGGACTGGCACAGCTCTTTAATAAAAATATTCATTCCTTTTTGTATGGGCTACTCCCGGTTATTTATATCGTTTCTCAAATTCCGAAAAACATTAATGATCTATTTAAATTGGGGGATGTGATTGGTAATGCGGCGATGATATTATTTGGTATCCTACCACTGCTTCTCCTTGTAATTTCAAGATGGAGGAAGAGAAAGAATGAACCGAAGTGTGAATAATGTACGACTTCTTTTGGCTTTATCATCAGTTCTTTTGCTGCTGGCTCTTACAGGGTGTTGGAGCAGTCGTGAAATTGAAGAGCAGGGGTTCGCGGTAGGGCTGGCATTTGATAAAGGGAAGGAGACGAAAGTTGAGAAAGAGATAGAAGAACATGGAGGAGGTTATCGAAAAAGGAATCTTATAACATCGACCTATCAGTTTGTTAAACCAGAATTATCAGGTAAAGGAAAGGGTGGAGGGGGACAACAAAAAGCCTACACGAATATTTCTGAAACCGGAGATTCTCTTCACCAATCGATTCGTGAAGTCGCATTAAGAAGGCAGCGTCCTATAATCTTCCATCACACGAAAGTGATTGTTGTTAGTGAAAGTCTTGCACGAATGTATAGTTTGAAGCAGTTACTGGATATTTACATCCGTGATAATGAGATGAGACCAAGTTGCCTCGTGTTAATTAGTAAGGGGCGAGCTAGTGAGACATTGAAATCGAGGGAAGCAGGAGAAATTCCAGCGTTCCTTTTGATTGGAATTGGGGATAATCAATATAGATCATCACGGATTTTACCTCCCGTGCCGCTTGCTAAATTACCAGGAAAGATCCATTCAGGGGCTAGTTTTCTTTTGCCAAATGTGATTTCGATAAATGGAGAAGTGAAATTTGCGGGGGCTGCCGTAATCAAAGGAAAGACAAAAAAGCTGCGCGGTTTTTTGAATGAAAATGAGTTAGAAGGGTTAACATGGATAACTGGGAAAGGGAAAAGCGGTTTGGTGAAAAGTTTTGATGAAAAGACAGGAAAGCCCATCCTGTATGAAGTGAAATCTATGAAAAGTAAAATCCAACCCCACGTTAAAGGAAATAACATCTCTTTTGATGTGAACATCCAATCAGAGGGACGGCTATCTGAAAACTGGGTCGCTTCAGGAGAACCTTTTGAAAATAAATTTCTAAGAAGTGTAGAAAAATCTGCGGAACAAGAAGTGAATCGATTGGTGAAGCGGACATTAAAAAAGATTCAAAAGGAATATCAGGTCGATGTCGCTGGCTTCGGTAACAGATTAAAAATTGAGTATCCAAAAGTATGGAAAAAGGTCGAAAAAGATTGGGATAAAACATTTAGTAAGGTTCCAATCAAATATAGCGTAAAGTTAACTATTGAGGACTATGGTACGGAAGGGACTTAGAAGTGAGATTCTTTATCCCGCATTAACGGACAGTAACACTCCCACTTCAAAATTCAGTGAAAGCAAAGAAGTTAGGTGGGAGATGAACTGTCCGTAAAAGCCCGATTGGTGAGGGCTAATAATCAGTGGAGGATGGAGAAAACCCCCACTGATTAAAGTTTCACTTTATTGCATGACATAGTATGAGATAAATGAAAAAATGTTGGTGGAATAGTGAGTGACCTTCCGCCAACATTTTTTTTGTTTATAATTTCCTGTATGTTTTTACAGTACGAACACAATCTAATATAAGGTATAAAAATGAAAATTTTATTTCTAAATGAAAGCTGGAAAATGGAGGAGCACGAATGAAACATATTGTTGCTTTATTAATCAAATATACTGCAATTAGTGCTGTGTTACTCATGATATTAAGTATTTTTCAAGGTGTTTCTATTCCTAGGGTTTTGTTTATTTCGTTAGTAATTACAGGAGTAGCCTATCTAATTGGAGATTTGTTTATTTTGCCTAAGTATGGAAATACGGTTGCTACAATTGTTGACTTTGGCTTAAGTTTTTTAGGAATTTGGGTATTAACTTATTTTCTTACAAATGTTAATGTGCCTCGTGGCATTACAGCAGCTTCATTTTGGTCGGCTCTTCTTATTGGTGTAGTAGAAATACTTTTTCATATCTATATGAAGAGATTGGTTCTACATGAAGATGACCAGTTACGAGGAGTATCTTATCATAAGAGATACGCTACGGAATTCTCAGAGGAGTATATAGATCACGCTATAATACAAAAAAAGCGTTTATCTGAGAAGGTAGAAGATCGAGATAATGAATGGAAATAAAAAGTGGCTTTAGTCACTTTTTATCATTTAATTATATATGATCTAGGGATTAATGGAATATTAGCTCCCATTTATATAAAAAGGAAAAATAAAACCAATTGCTTTTCTTCTCATTATCTGCCAAGCTTAAGGAGATAAAGTGAAACTTCCATTAGTGGGGGTCTTACTGCCCGTTAATGCGGGACAAAATACTTCAGAGAAAGAAATGTATAGGTGAAGAATATGATTGAAATCAAGACTTCCGCACTTAGCGATGGAGAATTTAATAGAGGAGTATTCGCAAAGCGTGATATAAAAAAGGGCGAACTTCTACACGAAGCACCCGTTATCTCTTATCCGAATGAACAGCATGAGTTTATAGAGAAAACATTACTTGCTGATTACGCATTTGAGTATGGAGTGAATCATACGGCAATTCTTTTAGGTTACGGTATGTTATTTAATCATTCTTATACGCCGAATGCGACGTATGATATCGTTTTTGAGAATCACACGTTTAAATTCTTTGCTTACAAGGATATAAAAGCAGGAGAAGAAATTCTGATCAACTATAATGGTGATGTTGATGATGATGAATTATTATGGTTTGATAGGGAAAAAGAAGAAAACGATAAATAATTAAGTGTAAAAAGAGCACATTCGATTGGATGTGCTCTTTTGTATGGAACAAAAATAAATTTTTGAAACCAAACTGCCCTTCTATCTATCTAATAAATGAAAGGAGGGGATACGATGGATGAAATAAAATTAGTCAAAAAGGCAAGAAAAGGTGACGATGCAGCTTTCGAACAGCTTATTAGTTTATATCAAGATCAATTGTATCGGACTGCTTATCTGTATGTACAGAATAAAGAAGATGCACTAGATATTGTACAAGAAACAGTTTATAAAGCGTATTTATCCATAGAGCAATTAAAGAAACCGAACTATTTTTTGACATGGTTGACACGTATTCTTATACACAATGCCTATCAGCTATTAAGTGAAAAGAAAAAAGTGAAGAAGATAGAGGACGGAAGAGAAGCGGATACATATGGCGAGATGCCAAATAAATTACATCAAATTGAACAAAATATCGACTTACAAGAAGCAATTCAAAAATTGGATGAAAATTATCAAACAGTAATCATTTTATATTATTATCATGATCTTTCAATCAATAAAATTGCTTGGCAAATGAATATACCAGAGGGAACAGTAAAGACATATTTGCACCGGGCAAGAAAAGCGTTAAAAAATTTATTAGGGGGGAGTGAAGAGAATTGGATAAGCAGTGGTTTAATGACGAGGTAAATAAAATTGATGTTCCAAAAAAAGAATTAAATTTGACTATACAAAAAGGGATTGCTAGAGCGAAGGCGGAAAAACCTGTTAAAAGAACATATAAGAAAAGAAGAATCGCTTTGTTAACTGCCGCTTCAATCTGTATAGGTGTACTAGGCTCTGGATTTGTGTTTCCACAAATGAGCCGTGTCTTGGCGGAAGTTCCGATTATCGGGAAAATTTATTCGCATTTTCATGATACAATTGGTCAAAATCTGTCGGCAAGTAAGCTTGTAACAGAGTTAAATCAGCAGGCGGTGAGCAATGGGATTAGCGTAACAATGAATAGTGTTTATTATGATGGTGGTAGAATTGGTATTACATTTAAAGTGGATAACCCAGATGAAGTAGAGATAAGGCATAATTCTGACAGAGACTTTTATTATGATTTTAAACTTGTTGATGGAAGCGAGAAATGGATGCGTGCAGCTTCATTTGATGGCAAAATAACAAAAGACGGTTGGTTCGGAAATATTCATATTAATTATCCAGAAAAAGAGCTTCCCCAAAATACTACATTACCAATTACCATTACGTCTATCGGAGACACAAAAGGGATTTGGAAATTTGATATTCCAGTAAAGCAACTAGAAAATAAAATGATTAACCCGCAGCAATCCGTAAGTAGTGAAGATAAAGAACATACATTTAACTTTGAAAAGATTACAGTGGGAAAAGGATCCGTTGCTATCGACTATAAAGCAATGTATCCACTTGCCGGAGAAAATGATTTAGCGAGAATTGGAAATGTAACTGATGATAAGGGGAATGAAATTGATTTTAAAACGTCGGGTATTGAATTTGGAAGAGAAAAGGTTGGAAATCAGATAGAATCTGATGAACGATCTATTTTCGGGAAAATTCCAGAGGGAGCGGAATTTATTACGCTACATCCGAATGTGAGATTATCTGAAAAGCCGTCTATTCAGGCTTTAAATCAAAAGACACCATTTGAAATACAAAGCACTCGTAGTGATTTAAAGATTGTCGTGAATAAAATTCAACATAAAAAACAGCGATTAATCGTACAGTATACACTTCAAAATGTCGATACAAAACATAAATCTATGGATGAATTGATAAATTGTGGGGAAGTTATGAATTTAATGGATTCTTCATATGTAGATAAGGAATTTGCACCAATTGGTCATGTTGTAAAGGGCAGTGATGTGAAGGTATTGAATAAGGAGAAGTTACAATTCCAGGCAACGTTTCAGCTAGATGGCGAATATGGTGTGAAGAATTTTAGTTTAAAGAATTATGTATTAGAAGTGGAGATGTCACCATATCATCCTGAAAAACCATTACCGTCAGTCAAAATTCAATTAAAATAATCGAAAAAAGGATGGCCTTAACATATAAGGGGGCATCCTTTTATATTACAAGAGCCTTACAGTTTTGTAATGTCTATTTTTGATATGACAAAATATAGACATTTTTATCAGTTTGAAAAGTTCCATCTTTAAACATATTTTTTCGCATTGACATGCGATATAATAGAGTTTTGTAAAGGAAGAGATTAGATTTTAAATTTTTCTATCTTAAACTTGATTATACCGGAAAATTTTTGAAGGTAAAGTTTTCTTCTCGATTTTTTGATAAGATAGAGACGGAAGCTATCTTACTAAACTATTTAGGTAATCTATGTGGTGGCCGATTATCTACTTATTTTCAGCATGGCATTACATGTAGTGTAGTGAATGAACTTGTAAGCGAAATGGAAGAGAATAAGAGAACTAGTTTTAAGAATGCTGGAACTATCGAGAGGATAGGCCATTAATTATTAATAGAAATAGAGGAATCATAGAATGAATATGCAGGAAGTATATAAATATTTACGTACAGTATTACCGGAAGAACATGTAAAACAAGATGAGATGTTAAAGAATCATACGCATATAAAAGTAGGGGGAAAAGCAGATGTGTTTGTACAGCCTACTACCTATACTGAAATTCAACAAGTTGTACAGTATGCAAATAAACACAACATTCCAATTACGTTTTTAGGAAACGGCTCTAATGTCATTATAAAAGACGGTGGTATTCGTGGAATTACATTAAGTTTGACTCATATTACGGATGTTACTGTGAACGAGCAGACAATTGTAGCACAAAGTGGTGCAGCGATTATTGATATATCAAGAATAGCATTAAAGCATTCTTTAACAGGTCTTGAATTTGCTTGTGGTATACCAGGGTCTGTTGGAGGGGCTTTATATATGAATGCAGGTGCATACGGTGGTGAGGTAGCGTATGTATTAACAAAAGCGGTTGTCATGACAAAAGAGGGAGAGCTAATTACTCTTTCAAAAGACGACTTTGATTTTGGATATCGTAAAAGTATATTTGCCAATAATCATTACATCATACTTGAAGCTACATTTGAACTTGAGAATGGTGTATATGAAGAGATTAAAGAAAAAATGGATGATTTAACGTATAAAAGAGAATCGAAACAGCCATTAGAATATCCCTCATGCGGTAGTGTTTTCAAGCGTCCACCGAACAACTTTGCTGGTAAGTTGATTCAAGATTCTGGGCTGCAGGGAAAGAGAATTGGTGGTGTGGAAGTGTCAACGAAGCACGCTGGCTTTATGGTGAATGTTGATAACGGAACAGCGCAAGATTATATCGATTTAATTCATTTCGTTCAAAAGACAGTTAAAGAGAAATGTGGTGTTACGTTAGAAAGAGAAGTAAGGATTATTGGAGAAGATTTATTATAATTTTTAAAGCAGTAGGTGTTTATTTTAAAAGTTATAAAAGTGTTATTGAAATATTATTTGTGGATGTAAGGTTCCAATGAAAGCTGGAATAAATAGAGTATGGAACCCTTTCAAACGTTTGATCTTTATAGGATTTTAATTAGTGAAGGATAGGTTTATCCTTCACTTTATTTTTGTGGTATAACAAAAATAAAGTGTGAATATTTTCAAAACATTTTTCTATAGAATTGACAATAAAATTTTAATTCACTATAATGGCTATAATTTAATATATCAAATACGTTGAAAGAGCCCAGTAGCAGTTTGTCACTGTTATCGAGAAAGCTAGGGGTTGATGGAACCTAGCACAAACAAACTTGTGAATTACACTCTGGAGTATCTTAGGTAATGCTAAGCGGAGTAGCAATCGATACTATTGCTAAGAGTGGTATGGATAGTGAAATTGTTCCTATTTGTGCAATCTGGGTGGTAACACGGTTAATAATCGTCCCTATGTCTAATGTAGACATAGGGGCTTTTTTGTTTTTTAAATTGGAATTTTAAATATTAAAGGGGATGGAAAGACATGAACATTATTGATGAATTAGAATGGCGCGATGCCATAAATCAACAAACAGATGCAGACGGATTACGTGAATTAGTAGAAGAGAAAAAGATTTCCTTGTACTGTGGTGTAGATCCAACAGGTGACAGTATGCATATTGGACATTTGATTCCGTTTATGATGATGAAACGGTTTCAATTAGCTGGGCATCATCCAGTGATTTTAATTGGGGGAGCAACAGGGACGATTGGGGATCCAAGTGGACGCCAAACAGAGCGTCAGTTGCAGACGTTAGAACAGGTACAGCATAATGTTGACGCATTAACAGCACAAATGCAAAAGCTATTTGATTTTGGCGGCAATAGTGAAGTGAAAATGGTAAATAACTACGACTGGACGCATCAAATCAATATTATCGAGTTTTTACGTGACTACGGTAAAAACTTTAGTATAAATAGTATGTTAGCGAAAGATATAGTAGCGAGCCGTTTAGATACAGGGATTTCATTTACGGAATTCACATACCAAATATTACAAGCAATGGATTTCCATCACTTATACAAAGAAGAAGGGGTACAACTACAAATTGGTGGTAGTGACCAGTGGGGAAATATTACAAGTGGTTTAGATTTAATTCGTAAATTAGAAGGGCATGAAGCCAAAGTTTTTGGATTAACAATTCCATTATTATTAAAATCAGACGGTACGAAATTTGGTAAATCAGCAGGCGGAGCAGTTTGGTTAGATCCTGAAAAAACAACGCCATTTGAATTCTACCAGTTCTGGTTGAATACGGATGACCGTGATGTAGTTAAGTACTTGAAATACTTTACGTTCTTAACGAAGGATAGAATTGATGAATTAGTAGTAAAGGTTCAAACGGAGCCACATAAGCGTGAAGCGCAAAAAGTGCTAGCAGAAGAAATGACGAAATTTGTTCATGGTGAGCATGCACTGTCCCAAGCACTAAAAATTACAGAAGCATTATTTAGTGGGGATATTAAATCATTAACTGCGGATGAAATTGAACAAGGATTTAAAGATATGCCGACTTTCCATGCTTCAAAAGAAACAAAAAATATCGTTGAGTGGTTAGTTGATTTAGGAATTGAACCTTCTAGACGTCAAGCCAGAGAAGATATTAATAATGGAGCTATTTCTATGAACGGTGAAAAAGTGACTGATGTGAATACACATGTTACAGTAGAAAATTCATTCGATGGAAGATTTATTATTATCCGTAAAGGTAAAAAGAATTACAGCTTGGTGAAATTAGGAGAATAAAGTTTGTTATAGAGTAGAAGTGAGGAGATATCCTCATTTCTACTCTTTTATGTACACAATTTCGTCATAAAAAGTCAGTATATTAAGATTGTTATGGAGGTTTATTTAGTTTTCATGCCGAATAAGAATAATATATAAATCGTTGCCACGAAGAACAAAAGGAGCCTTGCACTCATCATTTCTCTTTGTTTTAAACATGGCATGGGGCAAAAAAAAGGAACTGCCCGCTCCTATGCATGGGCGGATGCTCTCTTCTATCTAAAAAAGAAAGTTTTTTTAAGAATAAAAAAAAGCCCGAATCACGATTCGGGCTAGTAATCAGATTAGTAAGCTAAGCTGAATAATCCTTTAATATGTGATAAGTAACGAACGTTACTTGCTTCTTTCATTAATGATGCTGGTAAGCCTTTAAGTGGAGTTGAGCTTGCTCCGATTGTAGCAACAGCATCTTTACGACCTAGACTTGCAAGTGTTCCAGAGTTTACTGGTGCGAACTCTTCGAATGCTTTGCCTTCTAGTGCTGCGTATAAGTTGTATCCAATTAACTCACCCATTTGCCAAGCGATTTGTGCAGTTGGTGGGTATGGACGACCTTCTGGACCGAAGACAACAGCGCTGTCTCCAGCAACGAATACGTCTTTGTGAGAAGTAGATTGTAGGTATGCATCAACAGTTGCACGGCCACGGTTTACTTCAAGACCTGATTCACCGATTAATGGGTTACCTTGTACGCCACCTGTCCAAACGAATGTGTTTGCAACGATTTTTTGACCGTCTTTTAAGTCAATTTCATTGCCAGCAACGTTTGTTACAGGAAGACCTGTTAAGAATTTAACGCCGCGTGCTTCTAAGCTAGTAGTTGCACGTTCAATTAAATCGTCTGGTAATACTGGAAGGATTTTTGGACCTGCTTCAACAAGAAGTAATTTTACTTCTTTAGGGTTTACGCCGTGGCTTTTTGCAAGTTTAGGCATAATGTCAGCAAGCTCACCAACTAGCTCAACGCCAGTTAATCCGCCACCACCGATTAAGATTGTAGCATCAGCTTCATTTTTTGTTTTTGCGTATTCACGAATACGTTCTTCAACATGTTTGTAGATTTTGTTTGCATCAGCAGCAGATTTTAATACCATGCTGTTTTCTTCTAGTCCTGGAATACCGAAGTAAGCAGTTTTACTTCCTAAAGCAACTACAAGTGCATCGTAAGATAAAGTAGTGCCACCAGCTAGTTTTATTTCTTTTTTGTCTACTGAGAATGACTCAACTGTTGCAATTTTAAGATCGATGTCTTTGCCTTTGAAAAGTTTTGTAAGTGGCATTGCAATAGCTTGTTCAGAAACGTTACCTGCTGCTAGGCGGTGTAGTTCTGTAATGATTTGGTGTGTTGGGTATTGGTTGATTACTGTAACTTGTGCTTCTGATTTGCTGTAATATTTACGTACATTTAAAGCGGCAAGAAGTCCGCCATAACCAGCGCCTAAGATGACAATTTGTTTTGACATAGTATGATATCTCCCGTCTTTACTAATTGTTGTTATAAGATAAATTATTTATTATTGCGTTCTGCACTAATTTGAAGATAAGCATTGATAAAACGGAACATTTTTTGTGCTTGTGGATCTTTTAGTAATTTTAACAGACCGAAAAGACCGATAACTTCAGAGCTTTCTTCAGCACGATCTTTTGCTTCGATAGCAGTTGCTGCCATGCTTTTCACTGTATCTTTTACAGGCTCTACAATCTCTTGGATTGCGCCAACAGTGTCGCTTTTTAATACTTCGTCAGTAGCAACAGTTTGAGCGAAGTCATAAGACTTAGTTAAAATGTTAACAAGCTCAGTTAATTTTGGAAGCTGTTCTACTAGTGTAGTTAATGACTCTTGTACTTCAGGTTTTAACAATTGATCAAGTACATCAAGTTGTCCTTGGCTAGCAGAAATTTGTAAAGATTCTTGTTCAGGCTTTGTTTGAGTGATAGTTTCTGGCATCTCCAATTCTCCTTTACGATAGCAATACTCTTATTTTTTTAGGAATAAAACATTCCCAAGTAACAGGTAAGCGTTAGCAAAAATTTGCAAAACTTTATACAAAGCTTCACAAAACGCAATAAAATGCCTTTAAACTTATGATTGCAAGTAGTAGACAATCATAAATTCAAAACCATAATTTCTTACCTATTATTTATGGACTGTCCGATACATGGCTTGTCCGTATAATGGAAACTTCCTTTATCGGAAAGTGTATATAATATATATCTTATATTATATACTATATACACCCAGGTTAACATAAAAATGATCCCTAATTATTTGACTTTGAGTCCATAACTTAGTATTAGCAAGGGAAAAAAGCATATATTTTATTTTACTGTTACCTAAAATATACTTAATTATAGAGAAAAAAAGGAAAAAACGAGCAAATGAATGTTCATTTTTTCCTTTTTTTCTGATTAAGATTGATCTGTTTGCGGGATAAGCATGGACGAATTCCCGTTCTTTTCAAGATGGCACTCCCCCCAAGTGCAAAGGGAATCAAGAATCGCTTCTAAGGACCGACCGTAGTCGGTAAGAGAGTATTCAACTTTTGGTGGTACTTGATTATATACCTTTCTTTGAATAACCCCATCTTCTTCTAATTCACGCAATTGCTGTGTGAGCATCTTTTGCGTAATGCCAGGCATTAAACGCTTTAATTCACTTGTTCGTTTTGTTCCTTTTGTTAAGTGACAAAGGATGACGACTTTCCATTTTCCCCCGATTACTTCTAAGGTTGCTTCTACAGGAATATTATATGTCTTCATATATTACAACCACCTTTAATGAACTTTTATATAATCATATATTACTTTTTAGTGCCTATAGCACTTTAAAGTACGTACTGTTTTTCATGTTGAACATGTTTCATAATAGCATACGTAAGAGGTAAATGAGTAGTACGGTACCAAAAAGTAACTATGTTACCTTTTGGTACCTATCGCACTTTAAAGTGCGTTCTTTCGAAAAAGAATGAAACCATTCATAATAGCAGTTGTGAGCAGTAAAACTGTGTTTATTAGAAGATAAAAGGGCCTTTTTATCATACTATTATGATTGGATTTCTCATATTAAGGAGGAGTTCGATTGAGTTCATATACAGTACCGTCTTCAGATGTTCAAACAAATAGAAGAAGTGTGTTTGCTTTATTAGCATTAGCGATTAGTGCGTTTGGAATTGGTACAACTGAATTTATTAGCGTCGGTTTATTGCCATCTATTTCGAACGATTTACATGTTTCAGTTACAACAGCAGGTTTAACCGTGTCTTTATATGCACTAGGAGTAGCATTTGGCGCTCCTGTATTAACGTCGTTGACAGCTAGTATGTCACGGAAAACGTTATTAATGTGGATTATGATTGTTTTCATTATTGGTAATGGTATTGCAGGAGTGGCAACAGGCTTTGGTGTACTGCTTGTTGCGAGAGTTGTATCTGCATTTGCGCATGGGGTATTTATGTCGATAGGTTCAACAATCGCTGCAGCTCTTGTACCAGAAGATAAACGTGCTAGTGCAATTGCTTTTATGTTCACAGGCTTAACAGTCGCAACTATCACAGGTGTACCAATTGGAACATTTATTGGTCAACAATTTGGCTGGAGAGCTTCGTTCATGGTTATCGTAGCAATTGGAATTGTTGCCCTTATCGCAAACAGTTTGTTAATTCCATCTAGTTTAAAAAAAGGTACGTCTGTATCATTTCGCGATCAATTTAAATTAATAACAAACGGAAGACTATTACTTGTTTTCGTAATTACCGCATTAGGGTACGGCGGAACATTTGTAACATTTACGTACTTGTCTCCATTATTACAAGAGGTGACAGGGTTTAAAGCAAGTACAGTTACAATCATTTTGTTAGTGTATGGGATTGCAATTGCGATTGGAAATGTGATTGGTGGAAAACTATCGAACCATAATCCAATTCGTGCATTATTCTATATGTTTTTCATTCAAGCGATTGTGCTATTCGTACTCAAATTTACGGCGCCGTTTAAGGTAGCAGGGCTCATCACGATTATTTTAATGGGATTATTCGCGTTTATGAATGTTCCAGGATTACAAGTATATGTTGTGATATTAGCTGAACGCTTTGTTCCGAGCGCTGTAGATGTTGCATCTGCAATTAACATTGCCTCCTTTAATGCAGGGATTGCTCTTGGGGCTTACCTTGGTGGCATTGTAACGAATTCATTAGGGTTAATTCACACAGCGTGGGTCGGCGCGATTATGGTAGTTGGTGCAGTCATATTAACGGCATGGAGTATGGGATTAGAAAAACGAGATTAAGCAAAAAGTTAGTATTCATAAGTGAACCATATTATACAAATGAAAAGATGATAGGAGAGAAAGAGAATATGATTAAGAATTTACAAGATCGTGTAGTGTTGCATAACGGCGTGGAAATGCCTTGGTTTGGTTTAGGTGTATTTAAAGTAGAGGAAGGACCTGAACTTGTTAATGCAGTAAAAATGGCGATTAAACAAGGATATCGCAGCATTGATACAGCGGCGATTTATGCCAATGAAAAAGCGGTAGGAGAAGGAATTCGCGAAGGTATTAAAGAAGCAGGTATCTCAAGAGAAGACTTATTCATCACTTCAAAAGTATGGAACAAAGATCAAGGATACGAAGAGACGTTAGCAGCTTATGAAGAAAGTCTACAAAAGTTAGGGCTTGAGTATTTAGATTTATATCTTGTTCATTGGCCGGTAGAAGGAAAATATAAAGATACGTGGAGAGCGTTAGAAAAGTTATATAAAGAAGGACGCGTACGTGCAATTGGCGTGAGTAACTTCCAAATCCATCATTTGAAAGATGTAATGGAAGATGCAGAAGTGAAACCGATGATTAACCAAGTAGAATATCATCCGCGTTTAACGCAAAAAGAATTGCGGGACTTCTGTCGTGAACAAGGTATTCAAATGGAGGCTTGGTCACCTCTTATGCAAGGGCAGTTATTAGATAACGAAACATTACAAGAAATCGCAGATAAATACGGTAAAACGACTGCGCAAATTATCTTGCGCTGGGATTTACAAAATGAAGTTGTAACGATTCCGAAATCAACAAAAGAACACCGTATTATCCAAAATGCGGATATATTTAATTTTGAATTAACAAAAGAAGATATGGAACAAATTGATGCGTTAAATCAGAATCATCGCGTTGGTCCAGATCCGGATAACTTTGATTTCTAAAATGAACAGAAGAGAGGGGCACAAAAAAATTTGTGCTCTTCTTTTTAATTGCAGAAAACTAAAAATTCAAACAAATATTTACTCTGTATATGAAATAGGATATCTTAAATTTATAATATGAAATTTTCCTAGGGAGGCACATATGAACAATCATCGTACAAATCATTTCCGCATGTTAATTGTTACTGCACTATTTGCTGCTATTATTGGTATTTTGGCCCAAGTTACAATTCCTCTGCCGCTCGTTCCGATAACAGGACAAACATTAGCGATTGGTCTTACTGCTACAATTTTAGGTTCACGTTATGGCACTTTATCTGTACTGTTATATGTTTTAATTGGTGCAACTGGAATTCCTGTTTATGCTGGGTTTAGTGGCGGTTTATCCGTTTTATTTGGTCCTACAGGCGGCTTCCTATTAGCCTTCATTCCAACTGCTTTTTTAATTGGTTTGTTAACTGAGAAGACAAAGCTTACATTTTGGAATTCGTTAATGGCAAATGTTTTAGGAATGTTTGTGACATTAACAATTGGGACTGTATTCTTAAAGTATGTGGCATCGCTAGGATGGCAAGCGGCTTTCATGGGTGGTTTTGTGCCCTTCCTTATTGTAGGTGTAATAAAAGCTGCATTAGCTGCATGGGTTGGGATTAAGGTAAGAGGAGCGTTAGTGCGTTCGAAATTATTATTGCAAGAAAACTAAATGATAATAGAAACACGCGTAGAATGATCTCTGCGCGTGTTTTTTTATAGCGTCTTAAGAAGGGAAAAGTAATGTATAAAAAGACTTTTTAACTAGATACTATACAGTAGTAAATTTGTTATTTTATAAGGGGTTGTGAACATGAATATTAAACAATCGTATAAGTTATTGGTTGCTTTTTTGAGTGTTTTATTTGTATTTGCGAATTTATTATTCCCACTCCAAAAAGCATCGGCAGAAGTCATGGATCATACAAAGTATCAAATGGATTGGAGCTACAGTAAATCAAAAAAGAAACCAATCCGAACAGAGCTTATTAAAACAGCAGATGGGAAAATTGCATTCTGCTTGAATGTAGATTTGAAATCACCAAGCGGTCAAGATTTACCTGAAATAGGTAAGGTGGATATTGGGGTGTACCGCGTGTTATTAAATGGATATCCACAGAAGAGTCCACAAGAATTAGGTGTCTCTGATTGGAGAGAGGCGCATTATGCGACGCAGCTCGCTGTATGGAATGCGCTGGGACAAGTGGATATTAATGATTTAGATTTTCGTAATAAAAATGTAGAAAAAGTAATGAAAGATATTGTTGCGAAAGCAAAGAGCAGTGAAGAAGTACAAGAAATTACGATGAGTGTTACGCCGTCAGAAAAGCAAGAAGCAGTATTAAAAGATGAGTTCTTCGAAACAGGTTTATATACGGTGCAAACAAATGCGAAAAGTGGAACGTACCAAGTGCAAGCAACTGGTGCGCCTGCAGGAGTTAAATTTGTGAATGAAAAGGGCGAAACAAAAACACAGTTTAATGTGGGGGAAAAGTTCCGTATTTTAATTCCAAAACAGACGCCATCTGGTGAATTTAGCTTTAAAGTATCAGGAACTTTAACAAAATTACAAGGTATCGCGCATAAGGGAACACCGAAAATTCAAGATGCGGTAGTTTTATTAGAGCGCAGTGAAGAAAAAACAAGCCCAGATTTAGCGGTAAGCTGGAAAAAGACTGAAGCTCCGCAGAAACCGAATAAACCTTATAAACGATAAAAAAGCGCTGGCGTTTGCCAGCGCTTTTTTATATTATTATTCAGCTTCTGATACAACTGTAAAGCGTTCGTTCACGTGTTTTGGATTTTCAATTTCATCAAGTGCAGCTACAGCGAAGTCTTCGTAACTTACATAGCTGTCGCCTTTTTCGTTAACAAGAAGGTGGTCTTTACCAGATTTGTAAGAACCAGTACGTTTTCCTAATGCGAATAGAGCAGAAGGACTAATGAATGTCCAAGTGATATCGTTTGTTTGTTGTAAAATTTCTAGGTTTTTTCCTTGGTTTTGAGCTGTTGCAAGATATTCTTTAGGGAAACCTGGTGTATCAAATACACGTGTTGTTTTTGCCTCATCTACAAATAAACTTCCAGCGCCTCCGACAACAAGTAACTTCGTATTAGGTGCACCTTTCATTGCCTCAATTAATACGTTCCCTGCATCTACGTGAAGATGTTCACTTCCAGCAGGAGCGCCAAACGCATTCACGATTATGTCAAATGCTTGTAGGTCATTAGCAGTAAGATCGAAAACATCTTTTTCTAAAACTTTTACATTATTCTCTGTGATTTTTGCAGCGTTTCTTACGATTGCAGTAACTTCATGACCGCGATCAAGTGCTTCTTTCATAATACGACTTCCAGCTTTTCCGTTTGCTCCGATAATTCCGATTTTCATAATATATACCTCCAAATGTTTAATAGAATAAATGCCTAAAATGTATGTGCAAAAATGAATTGATGTCGTTAAGCAAGTTTGATACCACTCGTTGTAACTATTATAGTTACAGAGTTGGTTTTTGTCAATCGCTTTGTTTATAAAAAATATTTCTTCAAGTAGTATGTGCGCTTCTAAAAATAAGAAGTCATATTTCTTAACAAGTAACACGATTGTGTTATAAAACCTAACATTTGGAAGCGATAATCTGTCGAAAAATGTTGATTTTTGAATATTTTTTAAATATAATTCAATTTATGAGAAGAAAAGGGAGGGACTAATCGTATGAATATTTTAGAACAGTTCGTTTCATCAACGAATACGATTCTTTGGTCATATATTCTTATCGCAATGTTAATAGGCTTAGGGCTTTATTTTTCTATTAAATTGAAATTCGTACAAATTACCCATCTAGGCGAAATGGTACGATTAATGAGTGATGGATTAACTGGAAAGACACGTAAAAAGGGCAGCGTATCTTCTTTCCAAGCTTTCTGTATGAGTTCAGCAGCCCGCATTGGGATCGGGAACTTGGCTGGTGTGGCACTAGCTATTTCTATGGGAGGACCCGGCGCAGTCTTTTGGATGTGGGTAATTGCAATTATCGGGGCATCTTCAAGCTTTGTAGAAAGTACACTTGCACAGATTTATAAAGTAAAAGATGGCAGCGGCTTCCGTGGTGGTCCTGCTTATTATATGGAAAAAGGTTTAAATAAACGTTGGATGGGAATTTGGTTTTCTATTCTGATTACAATTAGTTACGGTTTAATTTTCAACTCAGTACAGGCAAATACAGTTACGCTAGCATTTAAAAATGCATTCGGTTTAGAGCGTTATGTTGTAGGAATCGCATTAGCTGCATTAGTCGCAGTTATTATTTTTGGCGGCGTTAAAAGTATTGCACGTATGTCAGAAATGATTGTTCCACCAATGGCAATTATTTATATAGCAGTAGCTGTTTTCGTTGTTATTAAAAACTTCTATTTACTACCAGATGTTTTCACAGAAATCTTTAAAGGTGCATTCGGTTTAGATTCAGCTGTAGGTGGCGGTATCGGGGCTGCGATGAAGTATGGTATTCAGCGTGGATTATTTGCGAACGAAGCAGGTATGGGTAGTGCGCCGAATGCGGCTGCGACAGCAGATGTAACGCATCCAGCTAAACAAGGATTTATTCAAACAATTGGAGTTTTAGTAGATACATTTTTAGTATGTACATCAACAGCGTTTATCGTACTATGCTCTGGAGCATATAAGGCAACGAATTTAGAAGGAATTGAATTAACACAAAAGGCGCTAAGCTCACAAATTGGTCCATGGGCAAGTAGCTTCTTAGCGATTATTATTTTCCTATTTGCGTTCAGTTCACTTCTAGGAAACTATTATTATGGTGAAACAAATATCGAATTCATTAAGAAAAGTAAAACATGGTTAATGATTTACCGTGCTGCAGTAGTTGGAATGGTGTTATTCGGTTCTGTTGCGACGCTTCAAGTCGTATGGAATATGGCAGACTTATTTATGGGTCTAATGGTAATCACAAACTTAATTGCGATTACACTTCTTGGCCGATTTGCATATGCTGCGTTGACAGACTATGTAAAGCAAAAGAAACAAGGGAAAGATCCAGTCTTCCATGCAAGCTCTATTCCAGGTTTGGAAAACACAGAATGCTGGGAAGATTCTATGGTAACAAAAGAAAAAGAAGAAAAAGCTGTATAATAAGGAAAGGGCATCAGAGAGAATCTGATGCCTTTTTTTATGGTTTGTAGGAAAAACCGAACATTAATAGAGTTTTTATGTTTATTATATTTTTTTAGAAATATAAAGATGTGAGTTGAAATTTATGTTAGAATGTATAAGGTCTTTCCAGGTAAGAGGTAAGACGGGTTTTGAGGTATAGCATATATATTTTTATATGTTAGGTGAAAGTTCGGATTATTTATTTTTTATATGGTCAGACGTTCAACGTTAAATAATTTTCTATAGCGTTGAATAAGGTTTAAATGGAGGATTTTATCTATGAAATTTGTTATGTTTCTTGTAGGATTACTCGTTGTATTTATACTCGGGTTTCTTATAAGTACGGATCGAAAGAAGATTAAGTATAAACCAATTGTGGTTATGCTTGTTATTCAGTTAGCATTATCGTACTTCCTATTAAATACACAGATTGGTTATATTTTAGTAAAAGGAATTTCTGATGGATTTGGAGCATTACTTACATATGCAGAATCTGGAATCGTTTTCGTATTTGGTGGTCTTGTTAATAAAGGGGAAATTTCCTTCTTCTTAACAGCATTATTACCAATCGTGTTCTTTGCCGTATTAATTGGAATCCTGCAGCACTTTAAAATTTTACCGTTATTTATTCGTTCTGTTGGTTATCTACTTAGTAAAGTAAATGGTCTAGGGAAACTAGAATCATATAATGCAGTAGCGGCAGCAATCGTCGGGCAGGCTGAAGTATTTATTACGGTAAAAGATCAATTAAGCAAAATACCGAAGCATCGTTTATATACACTTTGTGCTTCTTCTATGTCGACAGTATCTATGTCGATTGTTGGATCATATATGAAAATGATTGATCCGAAATATGTAGTAACAGCACTTGTATTAAATTTATTTAGTGGTTTTATTATCATTCATATTATTAACCCGTATGATATTACGGAAGAAGAGGACACACTTAAGTTAGAAAATAAACAAAAGCAATCATTTTTCGAAATGCTTGGCGAATATATTATGCTTGGATTTACAATTGCGATTACAGTAGCAGCGATGTTACTTGGTTTCGTAGCGTTAATTACAGCAATTAATAGCTTGTTCGATTCTATTTTCGGCATTACATTCCAAGCAATATTAGGATACATTTTCTCACCACTTGCATTTGTAATGGGTATCCCGCAATCAGAAATGGTAACAGCGGGACAAATTATGGCAACAAAATTAGTATCAAATGAATTTGTTGCGATGCTTGACCTTGGAAAAGTAGGAGGAGAATTATCAGCTCGTACAGTTGGTATCCTTTCTGTATTCCTGGTATCATTTGCAAACTTCTCATCTATTGGAATTATTGCAGGGGCAACGAAAGGGATCGATGAAAATCAATCAAATGTTGTTTCTTCATTCGGATTAAAGCTTGTATATGGTGCAACGTTAGTAAGTATTTTATCAGCGATTATCGTTGGTGTGATGTTATAGAAATAAAAAGCAGTGAGCAGAAGCTCATTGCTTTTTTATTTCATAGGCATAAATTCTAGCGAGATTTGTAAGGGAGAAATTAACAGATCATTTATTGAAAAAATTATGTTGCATTTCCTCTAGATAACGCTTACAATTTGTTTGTGGGTGGTATCAGTTTCATACTTTAAATCAAGTAGGGAAGAAGAGACTACTAATTGTAAATTATAATTTATGTAAACGCTTACTGGTTTTAGGTTACAGTTTAAAGTAAATAGTATTTTAGAGGTTTAAATTTTTTAAATATCAATGGTCAGACGTCATTCGTTGGACAACCAATAACTCATGGAAAGTGGAGGATTCACATATGAAATTAGTTATGTTTCTAGTCGGTTTACTTGCTGTATTTGTACTAGGTTTTCTTGTAAGTTCAGATCGGAAGAAAATTAAATATAAACCAATTGCAATTATGCTTGTTATTCAATTAGCATTGGCATACTTCTTATTAAATACAAAGATTGGGTATGTGTTAGTAAAAGGAATTTCAGATGGCTTTGGAGCCATTTTAAAATATGCGGAATCTGGCGTTAATTTTGTATTTGGTGGACTTGTAAATAAAGGAGAATTTACGTTTTTCCTTTCAGTATTACTTCCAATTATTTTCCTAGCGGTGTTAATTGGGATACTACAACATCTTAGAATTTTACCAATCATTATTAAAGCAGTTGGATTTTTATTAAGTAAAGTAAATGGTTTAGGAAAGCTTGAATCTTATAATGCAGTAGCAGCGGCAATTGTTGGTCAAGGGGAAGTATTTATTACAGTAAAAGATCAACTTAGCAAGCTGCCAAAAAATCGTTTATATACACTTTGTGCATCTTCTATGTCAACAGTATCAATGTCAATCGTCGGTTCTTACATGAAAATGCTTGATCCCAAGTATGTAGTAACAGCACTTGTTTTAAACTTATTTAGTGGATTTATTATCATTCATATTATCAACCCTTATGATGTAAGTGAAGAAGAAGACATTTTAGAATTACAAGAAGATAAGAAGCAAACGTTCTTCGAAATGTTAGGCGAATACATTATGCTTGGATTCTCTATTGCAGTAACAGTAGCAGCAATGTTAATTGGATTCGTAGCATTAATTACAGCAATTAACGGTGTATTTGATTCTATTTTCGGCATTACGTTCCAAAGCATTTTAGGATATGTGTTCTCACCATTAGCATTTGTTATGGGTATCCCAACATCAGAGATGCTACAAGCAGGACAAATCATGGCAACCAAATTAGTAACAAACGAATTTGTTGCGATGCTTGATTTAGGAAAAGTAGCTGGCGATTTATCAGCTCGTACAGTAGGTATTTTATCAATCTTCCTTGTATCATTTGCAAACTTCTCATCTATTGGGATTATCGCAGGTGCAACGAAGAGTATCGATGGAAAACAAGCAAACGTTGTATCTTCTTTCGGATTAAAGCTTGTGTATGGTGCAACGTTAGTAAGTATATTATCAGCGGTTATCGTTGGGGTTATGCTATAAAAATAAGGAAAGCAATGGGCGCGCTCATTGCTTTTTTTATTTAACTTACTTTGTTTAACTTACGTTTAAAAGCAGGCCTTTTTAAATATGTGCCAAGACGCCATACGTATTCAACTGGCCCTATGCGATACCTTTTTAACCAACAGGTGCTAGCATATAATTGGATGACATAAATTACAATTGTTAATACAATGCCAAAGAAGTAGCCGATTTTCCCATATAAACCAAGTCCATACGCATAAAAAATGGTGGTAGCAATGATGGATTGCGCTAAATAGTTACTAACTGACATTTTTCCCATGTTAGCCATATATTCTAATAAGCGTGATGCTTTTTTGTAATGAAATAATAAAATGATAGAGCTTCCGTAAAAAATGGCCATGCTAAGCGGTGTAACACTGTCTTTTAACATAATGAGAAGAGGTTGTTTTGTTAATAGTTCTAAGATTTTTACTGTGAAAGAAAAAATACCGCTGATAAGCCAGATTTTTTTGAGGGAAGGTAAATGTTTATCTATTTCAAAAAGCCAGCCTTTTTTTCCAACATACATTCCTAGTAGGAATAGTGGAGTCATGAAAATCAGTGCGAAAAGTGTTATGAAAAATGTTCCGAAAAAGCCAGTGATCCCAATATACTTAAAAGGATCTTCATTAAGGCGGAAGCTTACATGTTCTATATAGCTACCAGTTTCATGAACCTGTTGTTCTTTTGCGATATAAGGTGCAAAGTCATCGGACATATTGGTACTTGGTTCAAAGGGATAAGACATCAGCATAGTTAGTACTAGTATGATGGATGCCCAAATGATCAATGTTTTGGGCTTTCGATTGATAAACATCATTAATAAGATTCCTATAATTCCATAACCGAATAAAATATCTCCATCCCAAATAAAAGTACCATGGAGATATCCGAGGATGAGTAAAATACTAAGGCGGCGGATATAAACCGGAAAGAAACGTTTTTCTTTTTTTATGATACTGTTTTGCAGCAAAGTAATACTAATCCCAAATAGAAAAGAAAATAGGGAAATGAAATTGTGGGTGCCAAAAAATTGAATAAACCAATTGGCACCTTCATCAACTTTTCGGAATACATAAGTAGGCTGTTCACCGCTAAACATTCCAAATTGAATTAATGTCATGTTAACAAGTAAAATACCGAATAAAGCAAAACCACGAACGGCATCGATTGCTTCTACACGTTGTTTCATAGAGATGTTCTCCTTCCCGTTTGTACTCTATATTGAAAATAATACCATTTATAATAGTAGTCCTATGTAGAATGAGCGAAGATTTAAGCTGATTTTAATCCGATGTTAAGGTGAAAAGTGATTTAAAGGAGAAAAAAATCACCTTAACGAATTCATTAAGGTGATAAGGATATTACTCAGCAGGAGGAGTAAACGTACGTTTTTCCAATTCCGCATCTAACATAAATAGAGCGTTAGAGTCGCTTGTAATACGTTTTAGTTTTTGGATGATGCTGTCGAAAGAAGCTTCTTCTTCAACCTGTT
This sequence comes from Bacillus sp. FSL K6-6038, assembly GCF_038050455.1. Classification (NCBI taxonomy): domain Bacteria; kingdom Bacillati; phylum Bacillota; class Bacilli; order Caryophanales; family Bacillaceae; genus Bacillus; species Bacillus sp. FSL K6-6038. The sequence goes on along the minus strand of NZ_JBBOUH010000001.1, from coordinate 4,843,889 downwards.
CGTCAACGAACCATTTTAAGAATGTAATTGTCGCGTGCTCACGCTCATCCCAAGCGATATCGGATAAGTTGTAAATACGCTTTGTTACTTCACGCTCATGCTCAAGTGCGATCTCAAATGCGCTTAAAACCGATTCATATTCATTGTTAGGGTTTTCGAATCCAGTAATAATGGCGCGCTCTCCGCGGTCATTAATGTAATTGTAAAGTTTCATTGCGTGGAAACGCTCTTCTTCTGCTTGTACAAGGAAAAAGTTTGCAAATCCATCATAGCTTTCTGCTGTGCAGTAAGCAGCCATTGCCATGTAAACATGGGCAGAGTAAAATTCAAAATTCATTTGGTCGTTAAGCGCATCGTGTAATTTAGTAGATAACATAAATTCTCTCCTTTGTATGTTGTCGGAACCATTATATCATAATTGGTAAATATTCTCATTTGTTTTCGAAACGATTAGAAAGCTTCTCGACATGTGCCTCCATAATATCTTGTAAGTCTAAATCATATTTTTGAGAAAGGATAATGAGGTTTGCAAGTACATCTCCAAGTTCTTCTTTTAATTCAATTTTCAATTCTTCCACTTGTTTTACTTGTTCATCTGGGCGATCGCGTCCAATTTCAATGGCGCGTACAACTCGTGAAACTTCTCCTACTTCTTCTGTTAAGAAATTCAAGCGAATAAAAGAGTTATATTGTGACCAGCTTCGTTTTTCGTAAAATTCCTCAACCCATCTCTGAAATTCGGCAATATTCAATTCTTTCCCATCCCCTCAATATGTTGTACAATATTCATTGTATCATAACAATATATAGTTTTGGGGTGTAGGTATGAGAAAGATTTGTGTGTTTGCAGGTTCTAATTTAGGAGAAAGACCTGAATTTAAAGAGCAAGCAATTAAGCTTGGAGAAGTGCTTGTCCAAAATAATTGTGAACTAGTATACGGCGGTTCATGTGTTGGTTTAATGGGGGAAGTAGCCAATGAAGTGTTGCGCTTAGGCGGACGTGTCACTGGTGTTATGCCTCGTGGTTTATTTCGCGGAGAGATTGTTCATAAAGGATTAACAGAACTAATTGAAGTAGAAACAATGCATGAGCGCAAAGCAAAAATGGGAGAGCTTGCGGATGCATTTATTGCGTTACCAGGTGGCTACGGAACATTTGAAGAGTTATTTGAGGTTGTATGTTGGTCACAAATTGGAATTCATGACAAGCCAGTTGGATTATTAAATATTAAAAATTTTTATAGTCCAATTTTGCAAATGATCGAACGCGCGGCAGAAGAAGGGTTTATGAATCCATCGAATAAAGAGTTAATTGTTTCGGCGGATAATGCAGAAGAATTATTGCTCCACATGAAAAACTATAAGAGACCTGTTATGGGGAATAAGTGGAAGCAGTTATCATAATAAGATGAATAAAAAGAGGCATTCCGTTCATTTTGGAATGCCTTTAGATTTGTCTTTCATAGATTTCTTATATAAATGCCAGCCACCCCAACCACCAAGTATCGCGATACAGATAAGGAAAGGATAGCTTCCTACATCTACGTTTATGCCTAAAATATTGGCTATCATGAAAGTAATTCCAACAGCTAATGAAGCGAAAAATACTCGAATCAAATAGTCTTTCAACTGAACCACTCCCGTCATTTGATAGTGATAGTACCTAAATGATGAATTTGGAAAAGTATTGTCTAGACGTAACTATTAGAAGGCTATTTTCTATATTTTAACATAAAAACGGTTGAGATATATCGATATAATAATAAATCCCCTCAAGTGAATTGAGGGGATTTATTGACCGAGCCGCTTGCGCTTTTAATAGTATCCAGCTCCAGCGGCTAGAACAGTCGGTCGTTTCACTCCTTTATCTGAGGCAAAAAGCGCCTCTGAATCAGGAGTTCCAACGCCCTCCTGTTCTGAGCGAGCCGCTTGCGCTTTTAATAGTATTATTGATTCAAGAACGCACGTAGCATCCAAGCGTGTTTTTCTAGTTCTGTGTAGATGCCAAGTAGTAAGTCAGATGTCGTTTCGTCGTCAGCACCCTGCGCGATTTCCATACCTTTTTTCAGTTCGCCTAGCATCATTTGGTAGTCTTTCATAATTGCTTCGACCATCCCTTCTGCAGTCTCTCCGTAAGCCGCTTCTTGAACAGAAGATCGTTCTAAGTATTCTTTCATTGTCGCTACTGGTTTGCCACCAATTGCTAAAATGCGTTCTGCAATTTCATCGATGTGTCCAGCTGCTTCTGTGTAAAATTGTTCGAATTTCTCATGTAGTGTAAAGAATTGAGGTCCTTTTACATACCAATGGAAATTGTGTAGTTTTGTAAATAATACGTTCCAGTCTGCTACCTGTTTGTTTAATACTTCGATTACTTGTGTGTTCATATGATCAATCTCCTTTTGAGTTATTATACCTTTTATTAATTTATAATTATTATAATCTAGTAATTGATATAAATCAACCATTTACAAACATTATTTTTGAACTATATAAATACAAATTGAAAAACGAGATAAAACCCTTCTTTTTAGGTGGGAGAGAGCATCTAGCCATGCATAGAAGCGGTCAGATCCTTTTCCTGCCCCATGCCAAGTAAAAACAAAGAGAGAAAACAAGTAGGGGTCACCTTTTGTTCTTCAAAGCAGCGACTTATATGTTGAAAAATCAAAATGGATTTATATAGATGTAATGTTGTATTGCAATATGTGTTTATTTTTCCTATATGGTGGCATACATATAGAAAAAGGGAATATAGAAAGGAGAATGGAGGGCAATGGAACTCCAGTTTCAAAACGTATATCAGCAAGCTGGAAATTGGTATGTGCTGGACTCAGAGTTTCCGTGGGATATTCAGCGGGTGAAAAATGATATATTTTCACTTATTGAGAAACGCGAAATTCCAGTTATTTTTTGCGATACGTGTGATACAAATAATGTGCTTGTAAACTTAGGAGAAGAGGAAGAAGAATTTTTATTTCCTTTAAGCGGTTTTTATCATAAAGAAAGACAAATGATTTTTGTTTGTATGTGGGAACAGTATGAGCAAGTGCTCAAAACATTACTACATGAATTCAGGCATTCAATGCAACATGAGAAAAATGTATTATACATTGGAAAAGAAGCGTATGAAGCACGTGGGATTGAAAAGGATGCCCGAGCATTTGCAGAACGTAAAATGAATGAATATATAAGAAGAAACTTAAACTAAGGCATAGTGAGAGAAATTTACTATGTTTTTGTTTATTACTTACTAAAATAAAGTAATTGACATTTTTAAAGTTTAGTTCTAAACTAAAGACATCAAGTAAGCGAGGTGATGGAATGAAAACAGAAGAAAGATTAGGATTATTGTTATGGTTTCGTTTATCACGCTTTTATAACAGAAGCATTCGTGAGACAAATCAACATTTGAAAGAATGGAGTTTATCTGCTGCCCAGTTTGATGTTCTAGCCCAAATTGGTGGGCACGATCGATTAACACAGCAAGAACTCGGGCGAAAGCTATTTGTTACAAAAGGGAACATCACGCAGCTTTTAAGTAAAATGGAGCAGCTTGATTGGATTAAGCGAGAACAGGAAGGTACTACGAAATACCTTTCGTTAACTGAAAAGGGCAGAGTTTTGTATGAAGATGTTGTTCCACCGCAAGAGACGTTTCAAGCAGAACAATTTGATAAGTTAAATCGTAATGAACAAAAACAACTACTAGAATTACTTCGAAAGTTACAATAAAAAATTTTAAATAAATATCTCGAATTCGAGATAATATGAGGTGAAGGATATGTTTAAAAAAGTTGATCATAAAAATATGGGAAGAGCAAATCACGGTTGGTTAAATACACATTTTCATTTTTCATTCGCAGATTATTATAATCCAGATAATATGAGATTTGGGGCGCTTCGCGTTATTAATGATGATTTAGTAGCAGCGCAAACAGGATTTGATATGCATCCGCACCGTGATATGGAGATTATTTCTTACGTTGTAGATGGTGCATTAACACATCAAGATAGCATGGGGAACCGCGGTACAATTGAGCGTGGACATGTACAATATATGAGCGCTGGTACAGGTGTTTTTCATAGTGAACATAATTTAGGGAATGAGACATTACGCCTATTACAAATTTGGATTTTACCAGACCGCGCAGGGCACACACCAAACTACGGTGAGTTCAAGTTTGATTGGAATAAACGTGAAAACAATTGGTTCCATATGGTATCTCCAATTGATGGTGGTGCACCAATTGAAATTCATCAAGACGCAAATTTATATTCACTATCTTTAGAAGCAGGAAAAGAAATTACTTTCCCTGTTAGCGAAGATCGTCAAGTTTATCTTGTGCAAATTGAAGGAAGCGGTGTTGTAAATGGTGAGACACTTGTAATGCGCGATGCAGCAGAAGTAGTTGAAGAAGATATTCGTATTCAAGCAAAAGAGCACTCACATTATTTAGCGATTGAGATGAAAAAGCAATAAGAGACACTATGAATAAAAAAGAAATAGCGCAGTGAAAATAATGCGCTATTTCTTTTTGTGCTTTTCTTAATTCCTCATACGAAACATCTTGAATACTTTTAAGATTAGAATGAAAAATAGATTTGTTAATGCTGTAACTATAAAGAAAATGGCGAGAACAAATTCATTTAACCCGTTAGTGAATAAAAACTGAGCATAGCAGAGAACGCCTAATATTGCTGAAACGATAGTAGGTAGAAAATATAAGATTGCTTTTTGCTGTAGTTTTATGAAAAGGAGGAAAGTCGCTACTAATGTTATCGGACAGAAGGAATACATAATAATTTGCGGTAACATTATATCACCACCTTTCAAAGATAAAGTATGATTCTAGTTAAGAAGGCTATGCAATTTTATCTTTATTTTTTATATGTAGATATTTTTAAGTGTAATATAATGGGAATGTTTTGTGAATTTAAAATAGGGATTTTTGGATGGAATTGTAAAAAAGTTTCTCAATATTTTTTGGTAGGATATATTTTCCTTTTCTCGAAATGTATAAGAGTGTCAAAAAATTTTTGGGGAATGGGGAGTGTTAGATTGAAAAAGCAAGTCGTTTCATCAGCATTAGCTTTATCCGTTATCGTTGGGGGTTTTGGGGCATTCGGAGCAACAAAAACACAAGCGGCAGAGCAGCAAATTCAGTATCACCAAGAATTTAAAACACCGGCTTACATAGGTGAGGAATGGAAAGCACCGCAAGGATTAGATAAAAAGGAAACAGTATTTCAGTATTTAGAGAGCAAGAAGGATATGTTTAAATTAGCAGGAAATATTGACAAACATTTTAATATTGTAGGGGAAGAAAAGGACGCTGAATCGGGTACAACACATGTGAAGTTAGTTGAGAAGCATAATAATATTCCTGTGTATGGATCAGATCAAACAGTTACACTTGATAAAGACAATAATGTAAAGGCGTTCTTCGGGCAAGTTATCCCGAATTTAGAAGATAAAAACATCCCAGCTGCAGCTAGCATTACTGATGAGAAGGCGGTAGAAGTTGCAAAGGCTGATATTGAGAAAGAAATTGGCAAAGTAGATAAATATGATGGTGTGAAAAAAGATTTATATGTGTATGAAAAAGATGGACAATACTATCTTGCATACCTTGTTAAAGCGTCTATTTCAAAACCAGCACCAGGATACTGGCATTACTTTGTTGATGCAACAAATGGAAATGTGATTGAGAAATATAATGCAATCGACCATATTACTGGTTTTGGCTATGGCGTTCTAGGAAACAAGCAATCATTTGAAATTGCTCAAGATGAAAAAACAGGAGCATTTAACTTGTTTGATGGAAAACGTGGAAATGGTGTTCATACGTTTGATGCACAAAATATGGATGAGAACTGGTTTAATCTCTTCTCACAATGGCTTGGATATACAGGTGAAGAAGTAGAAAGTAAATCAAAATTCTTTGAAGATAAAGCGGCTGTTGACGCACATGTAAATGCAGGAAAAGTATACGATTATTATAAAAAGACATTTAACCGTAATTCTTTCGATAATAAAGGTGCGAGGCTGATTTCTACTGTTCACGTAGGTGAAGGGTGGAATAACGCAGCTTGGAACGGTGTACAAATGATGTATGGAGATGGGGATGGAAAAACATTCATTCCATTATCTGCAGGTTTAGACGTTATTGGACATGAGCTAACACATGCTGTAACAGAGCATACGGCGAATCTTGTTTACAAAGATGAGTCAGGAGCATTAAATGAATCATTATCTGATATTATGGGTGTAATGGTTGAGAAGAAAAGCTGGGATTTAGGTGCTGATATTTATACACCTGGTGTTGAAGGGGATGCGCTTCGTTCTCTGAAAGATCCAGCATCTATTCCGAACCCATTAAAACCTGGTGAAGGTTACCCAGATCATTACAGTAAACGCTACACTGGAAAAGCTGATAATGGCGGCGTGCATATTAACAGTAGTATTAATAATAAAGCCGCATATTTAGTGTCTGAAGGTGGCACGCATTATGGTGTGAAAGTAAATGGCGTAGGCCGTGAAGCAACAGAAAAAATTTACTACCGCGCTCTTACAAAATATTTAACTGCAAACTCTAACTTTAAAATGATGCGCCAAGCGGCACTTCAAGCTGCGACAGACTTATATGGTCAAAACTCTAAAGAAGTACAAGCTGTAACGAAAGCTTATGACGCAGTTGGTGTGAAATAAGGTGAAAAAAGACCTGACTTGGTTGTCAGGTCTTTCTTTGTTATTTAATCGCGAATACCGAGAGCGATTTTTGCCATACGTGACATACGCTCTTTTGACCAAGGTGGATTCCAAACCACATTGACCTCTATTTCATTTACTTCCGGTACATTTGTCGATAATACTTTTTTGACATCTGATACGATCTGCCCAGCCATTGGACAACCGATCGAAGTCATCGTCATTGTTACAACAGCATTATTATTTTCATCTGCTGTTACGTCATATACTAATCCAAGATTGATAATATCAACGCCTAATTCAGGATCGATAACAGCCTCTAAATTGGCATATAATTTCTCTTCGAATTCTTGCGACATGCACAACACCCCCTAATATTAATGATATCCATTCTCATTATAAAGGAAATAAGATAAAGATGCAGTGAAATAGCTCACAGTGTTTTTTTAGAATCTTTCCTATACTGATTATAAGTATGTAGGAAGGAGCAAGATTGAAAATGAACTATGATGAAAATCCTTTTATCGTGATATGGGAAGTTACACGAGCTTGTGAATTAAAATGTCTGCATTGCCGGGCTGAAGCGCAGTATAGGAGAGATCCGAGAGAATTAACTTTTCTTGAGGGGAAGAGATTAATTGATGAAATATATGAAATGAATCAGCCGATGCTAGTTTTTTCAGGCGGGGACCCGCTTATGAGAGAAGATATTTATGAGCTAGCAAATTATGCAGTGCAAAAAGGACTACGCGTTTCGATGACGCCTAGTGCGACTCCAAATGTGACGAAAGAGGCAATACAAAAAGCAAAAGGGGTTGGACTTGCACGCTGGGCCTTTAGTATCGATGGTGCTACAGCTGAGACACATGATCGTTTTCGCGGAGTGGCGGGGTCTTTTCAGCTTACGATGGATGCGATTCAGTATTTAAATGAGTTACAGATTCCTGTCCAAATCAATACAACTATTTCTAAGTACAATGTTCATGAAGTAGAGGAGATGGCGGCGCTTGTTGAAAAGTTAGGTGGTGTACTATGGAGCGTGTTTTTCCTTGTTCCAACTGGAAGGGGAAGTGTAGAGGATATGATTTCACCAGTAGAACATGAACTTGTATTTCGTAAATTATATGAAATAGGAAAAAGGGCTTCATTTGATATAAAGACGACAGCTGCTCAGCATTATCGCCGCGTTGTGATGCAGCAAAAGAATAAGGAAGGTAAAAGCAAGCAAAGAATGTGTTATGAAGATGCGCTGCAAAATGGGTTAACTGGAAAAATTGATGGTTTAGGACGAGCGCCAAAAGGAGTCAATGACGGTAACGGCTTTGTTTTCATTTCGCATATTGGTGATGTATATCCAAGCGGATTATTACCTATTCAAGCTGGAAACGTGAGAGAAACACGTTTACGAGATATTTACCGTCACTCACCAATTTTTCAAGCATTACGTAATCCAGATAGCTATAAAGGAAAATGTGGGAAGTGTGAATACCGTTATGTGTGTGGTGGTTCTCGCTCAAGAGCATATGCGATAACCGGTGATTATTTAGAGAGCGAGCCATATTGTGTATATGTACCGAAAGCTTTAAGAAGCTAGCTAATAAAAAATGTGAGATTCCTATTGTCTTTTTAGGATACATCATGTATACTTCTAATTAGTTGATAACGATTATCAGTATCAACTGAACATTGCTCTTCGTTATGTTGGTCATACCCCTTTTGACTGCGTAAGTCAGAGACAAAATGTTGAAATACCTTGTGTCCTATTCTACAGAATTATGGTAATCTCCAACCTCAACTTATATGCGTTAAGTATGCAAAAAGGATCCTATCCGTGAAGGGATCCTTTTTTGCATGATCCCGCTAACGGAAATGGGCAACAATAAGTAATCAAAGAGCCGCTACGATAGACCAAAATCACCATAATAACTCTCAAATTAGATAGTTAATATCCATATAAAAGTAAGAAAAGCTGTCTCCAAAAGGTCGTTATTCAACGACCTTTTGGGACAGCTTCTTTCATTTAATCTGCTTCCGTAAATTTCCCATATTGACGCTTATGCATCCAAGTTAATGTACCAATTGTTCCAAGTGATAACAGAACGATGAACATCATTAAAATGCCTGCGTTTTGCCACATAAAGCTGTAGTCTCCACTTGAAATAACCGCTTTATATCCTGATACAGAATATGTCATCGGGAACCATGCGTTAAAGATTTGCAGCGGTTTTGGAATTAACTCAAGTGGGAATGTACCCGCACTTGTTGTTAATTGTAAAATCAATGTCAAGATCGCAATAAAACGTCCTGCATCGCTGAAAGTCGTTACTAAAAATTGAACTAACGCAATAAACGCTAAGCTTGTAATAATACTAAACAATATGAAGTATGGAACACTTTGTACTTCAACACCTAACCCAAGCAGTAACACTGCGTCTGCCACAAGTGCTTGAATCACACCAACGGTAAGTAGTACACCAAACTTACTAACAAACCAGCTAAATCCTGATTTCGGTATACCAACTGTTTCGCGTAATGGGAACACGATAGATAATAAGAGTGCCCCAACGAATAAACCAAGAGATAAGAAGTACGGCGTAAATCCTGTTCCGTAGTTTGGAACCTCTGTCACTTTCTCAGTTTCCACTTTCACAGGACTCGCGAACATGTCATATTTGTTCTCGTCACCTTTTGTTTCACTTGTTTTCTCAGCGCCTTCGCCAAGTTTTGTTGCGAGTTCTTTTGAACCGTCATTTACCTTACCAAGACCCTCTGTCACCTTACCAGAGCCATCTGCTAGTTGGTTAACACCATCTGCCATTTGTTTCGAACCAGAAGATAATTCACCTAAGCCACCTGACAATTGGTTTGCTCCTGTAGATAATTGACCTAAGCCTGCTGTTGCTTTTCCTGATAATTCACCTAAGCCATCTGACAATTGGTTTGCTCCTGTAGATAATTGACCTAAGCCTGCTGTTGCTTTTCCTGATAATTCACCTAAGCCACCTGCTACTTGATTTGCTCCTGTAGATAATTGACCTAGGCCTGCTGTTGCTTTTCTTGATAATTCACCTAAGCCATCTGACAATTGGTTTGCTCCTGTAGATAATTGACCTAGGCCTGCTGTTGCTTTACTAGACAGTTGATTTAAACCGCTATTTAAATCACTTACACCTTTTGATGCTTCTCCTAATTTCTCACCAAATACTTGGAAATTCGTTACAAATGACTGTTGACCTTCTGCTAATTTACCGGCACCGGCAACAAGTTGCTGTTGACCATTTTGTAATTGATCGACACCGTTTTGAAGCGCTACCTGACCAGCATGAATAGCATTTGCGCCACCGGCAAGTTTTGTAGCACCGCCTTGAATTTCATCTGTTTTTCCAGCAAGTCCTTTCACACCTTGTGAAACTTGTTTTGTACCTGCTGCCACATCTTTGCTACCTGCTTCTAATTGTTGAACAGTTGCTTTTAATTTTTGTTTCGCTTCACCATCAGGTAGATTTTTGATTTGTTCATTTAAAGCAACTAAACCGTCCGCAACGCCTTGAGCGCCTTTTGCTGTTTTCTCAGCGCCACCACTTAACTCATTTGCTTTTTGCTGCCACTTTGTTGCACCCTGCGCTAACTCAGAAGCACCTGCGCTAAGATCTTCAGTTCCTTTTGTTAACTCTGGCAATTTCTTTTGCATTTCTTGAACGCCAGCTGATGATTTTTCTAAACCACCATGTAAATCATTAATACCTTTTTGAATTTCTTTTGCTCCACCAGCTAACTTTCCTTGTCCTTCTTGAAATTGAACAAGCCCATCTGCAATTTGCTGAGAACCGTTTGTCAATCTTCCTAGACCGCCTTGGAAGTCTCCTTTTGGATCTACAAATTGACCTAATCCTCCTGCAATTTGCTGAGAACCGTTTGTCAATCTTCCTAGACCGCCTTGGAAGTCTCCTTTTGGATCTACAAATTGACCTAATCCTCCTGCAATTTGCTGAGAACCGTTTGTTAATCTTCCTAGACCGCCTTGGAAGTCTCCTTTTGGATCTACAAATTGACCTAATCCTCCTGCAATTTTCTGGGAACCATCTAATAATTTTCCAACTCCAGTTTGCATTTCACCAGTCTTACTATTTAAAGTATTTAATCCATCTGTTACTTTTCCAGACCCATCCTTTAACTCACCTGTTCCATCATGAATCTTACCAGCGCCCTCACTTCCATCAGCAAAACCTTTAGAAACATCTTTTAATGAATCAAACATTGTCTCAGCATATGTTTTTGTTACTGAAGCTGATACTTCACCTTTGATTTTTTCAATAGCTGATCCACCAATTTGTGAAGATAAGAAGTTTAAGCTTTCATTTGGAATGAACTCTAGTTTTGATTTTTTAGGGTTTGCATCCAACAATGTTGTTGTATTTTCAGAGAAGTCTTTTGGAATGCGGATCGTCATGTAGTATTTACGATCGTCCATTCCTTTTTTTGCTGTTTTCTCGCTGACAAACTCCCATTTGAAGCCTGTATTTTCTTTCAAATTATCAACAAGTTCCTTACCGGCTTCAACCGGTTTTCCGTTATACACTACACCTTTATCAAGGTTTACAACTGCAACTGGTAAATCATCTAATTGGTCATATGGATCCCAAAACGCCCATAAGAACATACCAGCGTACAATACTGGAATAAATAAGACTGCAATAATTGGAATTAAGATTTTTTTGCTTGTCATAATCGTAGCAAACTCTTTTCCAAGCAGTTTCAATCCTCGCATTGTTTGACCCTCCCTCTAAAATATTGACTATTTTGTTCATTTAGTCAGTTTTTGTAAAAAAAAGAAGAAAATAACGACCAATTCATCCTCTCGTATGTGTTGCTATCTTCTTACAATTCCTCCTTTACTAACTGATGACTATTTTGTTCATTCGGTCACATTTTATAATAATAAGAGGATTATCTCATTTCGACAATCCTTTTAATAAATATAATTCAAAAAGTTCAGCGATATGCTCTTTTTCTAACGGTTCATGATGTTTTTCCCAATCAAAAATGAGCGATACATATAAACGAAGCATAATAAATGCTGTAATTTCTGGATCACATTCTGTAATCTCACCTTTTGCAATTGCAACTTCAAGACGCGATTTAATAAACGTAATAATTGTGGAATCCAATTTTCTCATCACATCTTGCACTTCTTTTGTCCCCATATCTCGCTCTTCTTGAATAAGCTTAATCATGAGTTGATGATCTTTTCGAAACTCTAAAATACGATATAAAGAACGATGTACGTTTTCAAAAAATGGTACATTTGAATCAATTGCCATTTCTGCTACTTGCTTCATTTCTGCAATTAGATCGGAAATGATTTCACCAAACAGTTCTTCCTTATTTTTGAAAAACGTATAAATTGTCCCTTTTCCAACATTGGCAAGCTTTGCAACTTGATCCATTGTTGTTGCTTTATAACCAAATGCAGAAAAAGACTTTGTTGCCGCTTCAATAATTGCTCGTTTTCGATCAATTGCCACGTTTTCACCTCCTGAAAATGACTAAATGGATATTTTGGTCAAATGGTACGTTTGTGATAATACCATAGATTCCTAATGTTCTCAAGTTTTATTTTTACAAACGTACATCTTTACTCCGTCACAAATAAAATTTATTGTATCAAACGAACATGAAAATAAACAAATGCACCCTTCTGTATAATGGCAGGTGCATTTTATTTTCTTCTTATGAAGCTTTCTTTAAATAAATCTGTGCAAGCACCGGATCATGATCACTCATTTGGCCATTCTTTTCCATAAAAGCCCGATTAGTGAGGACTGATGAAAAGTTTCACTTTATGTTGTAGCGATTAATGTGTATAGCCCTGGGATGCGTTCTTCTATTTCTTCTGGTGCAGAAGCGGGGAAGACCCAGCGCTGATGTGGACCACGTTCCTCAATAAGTTCTTCAATGCGTAAGTTTGCTTTAGCAATCTCTGTAATAATTTCTCCTAACGTCCAGCGACGAATCTTCGTTTTTGGTAGTAGGTCTCGCTGCATTTTATCCAGTAGACTGCTATAAGCAACGTTATCTTCAATAATCTCTTCATAAAAATAATTCCCGTTTGCCTGGAACATTTCATGATCTATCGCTACTAACTTTGTATAGAGAGGATGATAATCCCGAAGTATGAAAGTGCCACCGTCTTTTAGCAGCCCAGCGATTAATTTAAAGAGTGGCTTAAGATCTAAAAAATAGTGGAGTACACCTAGCTCCAATAAAACAACATCGAATGTTTTGGAAGGAGAAATGTCTAGTACATCAGAAACAATATATGTAATAGAGGTTCCTGCAGCATCCGTTAGCTCATTTGCATATTTGGCATTGCTTTCAGAAATATCTACAACTGTTACGTCAGCACCTAATAATGCGAATGCCACAGCTTTATTTCCTTTCGAACCAAGTAAATTTATGATGCGTTTTTCCTGTATATTCTCTATGTAAGGTAAGTAATAGGATACTTCATGGGCTGGATCTTGTAATAATTTCTTTGCATATTCCTTGGGTGTACCGTGCCGATTGGTCCACGCCTCATAGGCAGCAGCGTTCCAACTTTGCTTATTAATTGTGCTTAATTGTTTTTGATTCAATGAGATCGCTCCTTTCTTTAAACATGTATATATTCGGAAGGGATTATTTATTTCCTGTTTTCTTTTATAAAAAGTTTGATTTTTCTGTACTTTATCCGTAAAATACGTGTTATATATGAAAAGCATTGAAAAGGAAAAGTAGAATGAAACCATTCTTTCCAGAGAGCTTCGGGAGCTGAGAAGAAGCAAGAATGTTCATTTGAACAATGGCCTTTGAGCTGCGTCCTGAACTTATCAGATGATAATAGTAGGCGGCGACGAGAGTTGGTTCTCGTTATCAAAACCACAGTATAAGAGCGTAATATTGCTCCGTACTTGACGAGGTCAGTTGTGTGAATAGCTGACGAAATAAGGTGGTACCGCGACTGTTTATACAGCCCCGCCCTTATCTTTTTAGAAGATAGGGGTGGGGCTTTTTATATTTAAAAGGAGGAATAGATGATGAGTACTTTTATTGGAGGAGCTTGGCCATATGCGAATGGCTCTTTACATCTTGGGCATGTTGCGGGTTTATTACCTGGGGATATTTTAGCTCGCTATTATAGAACGAAAGGTGAAAATGTTCTTTACGTATCAGGAAGCGATTGTAATGGAACTCCGATTGCTATTCGGGCAAAACAAGAAGGGGTTACTGCAAAAGAAATTGCAGACTATTATCATGAGGAATTTGAGCGATGTTTTAAGGAGCTTGGTTTTACGTATGATTGTTATACACGTACAGATGCACAGCATCATCATGAAACGGTACAGAAGATTTTCTTACGTTTGTTAGAAGAAGGATTTATTTATAAAAAGACAGTTGAGCAAGCATATTGTGAAACGTGTACACAATTTTTACCGGATCGCTATGTGGAGGGGGGTTGTCCACATTGCCATGAACCAGCACGTGGGGATCAATGTGATGCATGCTCAGCTATTTTAGATCCACTCGATTTATTAGAAAAGAAATGTAAGCTGTGTGGAAATACGCCAGCAGTTAAGGAAACGGAGCATTTCTATTTTGCCTTGCATAAATTTCAGCCGCAGATTAAAGATGCCGTAGCAGTTGCAAAACGAGAAGGAGCATGGCGTGATAATGCAATCCAATTAACAGAGCGTTACTTAGAAGAAGGATTACAGGACCGGGCTGTATCACGTGATTTACCAATTGGAGTGCCAATTCCAGTTAAGGGATATGAGGATAAGAAAATTTATGTGTGGATTGAAGCTGTTGCTGGTTATTATTCAGCGAGTAAACGATGGGCTGAGGAAACAAGGCAAGATGATGGGGAGTTCTGGAATAGCAGCGCGAGGACATACTATGTTCATGGGAAGGATAATATTCCGTTCCATTCTATTATTTGGCCAGCTGTATTACTTGGGATAGGAGAAAAGGCAATTCCGCGTCATATCGTTTCCAATGAATATTTAACTGTTGAGAAACGAAAGTTATCGACAAGCAAAAACTGGGCAGTATGGGTACCGGATATATTAGAGCGGTATGATCCAGATTCGATTCGTTATTTCTTAACGATTAATGCACCAGAAAATCGCGATACCGATTTTTCTTGGCGCGAATTTATTTATAGCCATAACAGTGAGTTACTAGGCGCATATGGGAACTTTGTAAATCGTACATTAAAGTTTATTGAGAAATATTATGACGGTGCGGTACCAAAAGGGCATATAAATCTAGAGCTAAAAGAAAGAATAGAGGAATTATATCGTAGTGTAGGAAATGCAATTGAGCAGGCTCATTTTAAAGTAGCAGTAGAAACAATCTTTGAAACGGTACGCTTTGCGAATAAATATTTTGATGAGCAGGCGCCTTGGAAGCAAAGGGAGGAAGAGCCTGTTGCTTGCGAAGAGACGATTTACACCTGTGTATATTTTATTGTGAATTTTGCGCAGTTACTGGAGCCGTTTTTACCGTTTTCAAGTGAAAGGGTGCGGAATATGCTAGCGATTACGAATACGGGCTGGAAATGTGAAAATATATTGCCAGAGCGGATAAGTCATGTACAGCCTTTATTTGAAAGAATTGATATAAAACAAATTGAAAAAGAGGTAGAAAGGTTATATAGAGCATGAAAGTAAAAAGAGCACATGATGTGCTCTTTTTTTAGGCGCTATGCTCTATGCTCTTTTTCTTCTCCTTCCGTGCAGTCAAAATTTGTGGTGTGAAAATACCAAGCAATATGCAAACAATGCCGAGCCATTGCATCGGTGATACGACTTCATGAACAAGAGTGATAGAAGCAATGATTGCTGTTGGTAGTTCTGCAGCACCTAAAATGGTTCCCAATCCTATGCCGACTTTTGCTACACCGATGGAGAAGCAAATTACCGGTACAACAACACCGAAGAATCCAAGGAAGATAGCGTACTTCCATAATCCAGCTTGCAAGGCACCATCCATTAAAAAGGTTGGTGGAAAGAATAAACACACAATAAGTGTAGCACTTGTTGTCATAAGGAAGCTTTTTGTATAGGGTGGTACATTTGTAGCAACGCGGCCACTTGCAAAGACATAAAAGGAAAAAGAGACAGCGGCTAATAGTCCAAAGATAATACCCTTTGTAGAGAAGTTTTGACCAAGCCCTTCAAACACACCGCCTGCAAATAATGTTCCGGCAAATAAAATAATAATAGATATTACCTTTTCGCGGCTTGGTAATGTCTTGTTAGCGACTGCTTCAATGACTACTCCAATCCAGGTAAATTGAAAGAGTAGAACAACAGCGATGGAAGCAGGTAATTCTTCTACAGAAATCGCGTAGAAAATCCCGGTCATGCTCATTGTTGTTCCGACAGCTAATAAGGTCAATGCTTGTTTTTTCGAGACTTTATGACGCGAGAAGAAAAGAACGAGCAATAAAAGTCCCACCCAACCAAATACATATTGTCCACCTAGTAACTCATGTGCAGAAAACCCGTTCATAAAGCCAAGTTTGAAAATTGTAGAAAGTACGCCGTAGCTGCAGGCGCCAAATAAAACTAATAATGAAAACTTAAATTTCTCCATAAAAAATCCTCCTTCGACAAATAAAAAACGCCCGCTGTCCAATTCAGGACAGCGGGCGAACGAAACAGAGTGAAAACTCTACAAAATTCCGCCACTCACAATCGTGTGTGAGTTTGGATATAAAACATTTGATAATGACTATGACTCTAGTTTATAGCAATCTCTTTTACATTTTCAATATAAAGTAGATGTAATTCTTTTCGCAAGTTTTGTGTGTTTTTTTAGAAATCACATGTGAGAAGAGTTGCGCGTATCTTCTAAAATAAGGATAAGTGAATTTCTAAAAGTTAACTATGCGAAAATGAGAGAAAAAGGCAATTTTTTTGTATATAATAAAGGAGAAATGAAAAAAATTGAAAATATATAATAGATATTAGGAGAATTTGCATGAATATGGGGTATTTTAGTATTTCCCTTACAAAAATGTAATCTAAATGTAAGCTATTGTGATAGTTATTTCGACAATTTTTTTATACAATAATAGTAACAGTTTGAACGTGATAGATGCTGTAGATAAGAGAGAAAAGGAGAGATCGACATGGAATGGATTCATGAATTATTTCAGCAATACGGTTACTATGTAGTACTTGTAGGGTTGCTGTTAGAGTATATTGCGCTTCCGTTTCCGGGAGAGCCAACACTAGCATACGCGGGTTTTTTGGCGCATCAAGGGGATTTACAATTACCACTTTTAATTATCTTATCATGTATTGGAACGAGTGTTGGGATGACAATTCAGTACTTTTTAGGTAATAAACTTGGTATGCCGTTCGTACAGAAGTATGGGAAGTATGTGTTTTTAACGCAAAGAAAAATTGATTTAACGAGAATGTGGTTTGATAAATATGGATACTTCCTTATTTTTATCGGATTCTTTATTCCAGGTGTACGCCATTTTACTGGATACTTTGCAGGCATTATTAATTTACCATTCCGTCGCTTTGCTATAACGATTTACTCTGGTGCTCTATTCTGGGTATCTTTTTTCTTAATCGGTGGCTATTGGTTAGGTGGAAACTTACATGATATATTTGGAGTACTTGGACAACACATTGGGAAAATTATCTTTGGAGTGATTGTTATTGTAGCAATTACGTTAGGAGTTCGTTTCCGCAAACAATTAAAACGCGTATTTGTACAAAGTGCAAATTAATATGGAATCCATTCTATGTCGGAAATTGGAAGAGGTAGTGCTGATAGGCACTGCCTTTTTTATTTTCCTTTTAAGTTTCATGTGAAAGTTTGTTTTATAGAGTCATTTTGACATACATTAATGTCAAAATGACAATGATAATTGACAACTATGAGGATATTATTTACAATTTTAATTAAATAAACGAAAAAGAGGTCGAATATGAAGCTTCAAAATCGAGTGAGAGAATTTCGAGCAAAGCATCGAATGTCACAGGGTGATTTAGGGAAAGTAATTGATTCATCGCGGCAGACGATTAGCTTAATTGAGCGCGGAGATTATGCGCCTTCAATTGTTTTGTCGCTGAAGATTGCGCATGTTTTTGGAGTACCGGTGGAGGAGATATTTACATTAGTAGAGGGGGAAAAGGACGATGAGAAGTAAAAAGAAAGGGAATTTGTTTACGATTTTGAAGATTTTAATGGCTATGATGGGTGGTTTTGGTGTTGGTTTTATATTAGCGGATGCTTTTGTACCAGGACGAAGAATAGTACCTGCGCCTAGTTATTTAGTAATCATTGCGCTTATTTTATTTGCCGTAGGGATTATGTATCGAATTTGGAAAACGACACGTTTCTTAAATAAATTACGTGATGAAGAGGAAAGCATTCTAGGTAGACGGTTAGGAGCACAATTAATTTATTTACGTGCAAGTGAAATCATTATACCGTCTTGGGGAGTTTATGCATACATATCTTGCTATCACTCTTATATAACAAATACAATGTCATTATTTGAAGTTGGAAATGTAATTGCATCTTCAGTAGGAATCATTGTCGTTATCTTATTAGGCGTTATTATGAAAAATCGATACAACGCACTGTATCCAGAACAGAGCGTAACATATTCACAATCACTTGAGATGTGGGCAAAAAATGCAGATGAAGGACAAACTCACATCGTTCATGAAGCAGGGTATCGAGCTTATCAATCTACAAATATTGTTCTTGTATGCGTATGGTTGGCTGCGATTATTTATACACTTTGGACGGGAGAAGGTTTCTTCTTTATTGGTATGATTTCATTTGTATGGGTATTGCATATTGGGAAATACATGTATGAAATGCATAAGAAAATGATTTATTAATGTTAAAGATTACTGAGGGGAGAAACAAGGTGGATATTTTGAAAAGGCCAGTTTTTTCTATAGTTATTGCTTTTGTTTGTTCAGTTATATATGGATGGATCAGACCAGAAAAAATGCAAGGATTTATGGAAATATGGGGAGTACTGCTTATTGGAGTACTTGTTCTTGCAATTCATGAACTTGGGCATGTTATTTTTGGTTTGCTAAATGGTTTGAAGTTTAAATTTATGGTAGCAGGCCCTATTACTATCCAAAAAGAGGGAGAGAAAATACGGATAAGAGAAAATAAATTGTGGTTGTATTTTGGAGGCGTAGCTATGTTGTTACCTCCGTCTATACATACACCAAATCTTTCAAAGAAATGGGCATGGATGACGCTAGGTGGACCGATAACAAGTTTGGTGTGCGGTTTGTTAGCTGGTTATGTATACATGGTGAGCTACTACCAATTTCTTTTATATTTTTCTGTATTACATTTAGCAATCTTTTTAGCTACAGTGATTCCAATGAAGGGAATTATGCTTAGTGATGGCAAACAATTTTTAATCTTAATTAAAGGTGATGAAAAGGCGCAGCAGCATTTACATAGTATTCAAGTATCTAGCGAGTTGTGGAGCTTCAAGCGGCCAAAAGATTGGGACGAAAAGTTAGTAGAAATAAGTGAAGAAAAAATAAAGGACGATGAAGAGGTAAGAGAAGTACTGAGTGATCTTATGCTCACGTTTTATTCGCGATGTGATAGAGAAGGAATGGAAACAGGGATCGTTTGCCTAGAACAGGTTTTACAAATACCTGTTACAAAAGAAAATAAATATTTTGTTGGTGGTTTTCATAGCTGGTATTTGTTATATAAAGTGCTATATGATATGGACGATATTTCTTTACAAGATATGAAGCAGCACGCGAAGGCTATAACAAAATTGGACCCGCATGGGTATTACCGTACACATGCAATCTTAAAATATTTAGAGAAGGATGCGGAATCCTTTCATACATATATGAAGAAGGCAGAAAGTGAGTTAAAGAATGCTGAAAAGAGTGGAGTCGGTTATTTACAATTAGAACGAGAATGGTTCCAGCTTTTGCAAAAGAAACTCGTAATCTAGAGGATATCTTACACTGAGTAAGATATCCTCTTTTCTATATATAATTTTATATAGCTTGATATAGTGAATGGTGAGGATCAAGGCGTGTCGTATTTTGTGGACCGGTCGATATATTGCAAAAAGAGGCTGGAAGATTCATCTTCCAGCCTCTTTTGTATTAAGAGTTGCTCTCGATCCCTCGACCATTTTCTTCTTCAGGGTCTTGTAATAGGTTAAACACATCTGCTAAGCAAAATGCGATAAACCAAGTCCAAAGACCGTGGAAGAAAGCTGAGCTTAATTGTAATGGTAATGTGTAATTCGTCATTGAGAAGGAAATACATCCTCCAACGATTCCGATCATTGTTAATAACATTGTTTTTTGAGCATTTTCTTCTGGATTAAAGAGGAAGAAAATGTATCCGCCTAATATTGAAGCGCTTACAAGTGATTCGATTCCATTAAAAATGATATGTTCTCCAAGCTGAATGTTTGTCCAGAAGCAAATCATGCCACCGATAAGAGCAAACAGGACAGCTACCATGTACCGTATATGGTGATTCATATGTTCATCTCCTTATGTAATAAGATGATTTGGAAGTCAAAAAGGTAGGTATAGTAATAGAAGTAAATTTTAGTTGTACGTATCTTTTTTAGAGTAATGAAGAATAATTAAGATAATTGGTCACTTTGAACCGTTTCTTGTATGATGCGAAAATGATTCGTTATTACGTAAACTTGCACTTGAGATATACCCGACTTCTCGTTTCTTTTTGCTTATACAAGTAAGAGAAACTCCCAAGTCTATACATTCTTTTTTGTGAGTCTTATTGTATTATAACATATTTAGTTTAATAATAATAATAGAATTATCTGATTTTAAAATGAGTGTAAAAATAAAAGCGCAAGGAATTCGAATTCCTTGCGCCTTCTTATATACGTTTGAAACGTCCAACGATTTCAACGGTTTCTGTAATATTCATAAACGCATGATTGTCTACATGACGAATGATACGCTTTATTTCTCCTAATTCGTAACGGGTTACGACAGTGTAAATCATTTTTTTCTTATGGTTGGTATAGCCGCCGACAGCGTCTACCATCGTTACACCACGTATGCCGTGATGCAGTAGTGCGCTTTTAATTTCCTCGCCTTTTTCTGTAATTGTCATTATCGTTAATTTAATGTGTTTTGTATGTACGGCATCAATTACTTTGCTGACAACAAAACGACTAATTAATGTGTACAGTGTAATATCCCATCCGAAAATAAAGCCAGCGACAACAAGTAAGATTAAGTTGAAGCCAAAAATAATAGCACCAATCGAAATGTCTTTATATTTCGCTACAATCAATCCAACAACATCAAAACCACCTGTTGAAGAAGCAAATCGGAATATAATCCCTGAGGCTGCACCACAGATGACCCCACCAAATACAGAAGAAAGTAAAATATCATCTGATACTTGATGTACTGGGATAATGTTCATGGCAAGTGATGATACAGCCACGAAATACGCTGTTAAAAAGGTTGTCTTCTTTCCTAAGTAAAAGTGACTTAAAATGAGAAGAGGGATATTTAGTAAAAAGATAAGTGCACCGATATTATAATGCATTAAATAACCGATAATCATCCCAACTCCAGCGAAACCACCGCTAATCATATTATGCGGGATAAAAAACATATTCATTGAAATAGCATACAAAATGGAAGCTACAAAAATAACAATCAACTGTATTACAAATTCTAAATGAAATGTTCTAGCTGCTGGGAAGGATAAAAAGGCGGTGTCGGGAACGTAATCGGCGTCTCCTAATTGACCCATAGTATGTTTCATCTCCATATTCATTTTTGATTACAAGAAGAGAATAATGCTTTTTTCAAAAACTGGCAATAGTTTTATTATAATACGAAAATTTTATAAATTTCTAACAAATCAAGCCTATTCAGTTATATGTGTGAATATACTAAAGAAAGCGAATACAATGATTTTCTATATTGTTTTTGTGAGAGAATATGCAAAATTCATTTTTTGAAAATAAAAGGAAATAGAGAATGTTTGTTGAATGTGCTACAATGAGCTCATTAAGGATGTGAAGCAATGGAATTTTTATTGCAAGATGCAATTCTATATATAACTTTTGTAACGACAGCGCTTTGTTTATTAGAAGTCTTTTTTCTCGCTAATGTTTCTCGCTTTGTACGCCAACAAACATCAAGCGGTAGACAAAAAGCTTTCGCGATAGTTGATACGTGTGAAGAGCGTATAGGGAATATCCCGCTTTTCTCTATCTTCTATAAATATGGAATGGTTCGTTCGGTTCGCAGACAAGAATCGAGCGGAGAGAGTGACGAGGTCGGTCCGTATACACCAATGTTTCGCTAACTAATTACGAAACATTGGAGGAATAAGCATGTTAAAATCATACCGAGCTGTGCTCGTTAGTTTATCATTATTACTTGTTTTTGTTTTATCTGGTTGTAGCAGTACGGCACCAATTGATGCACATAGTACGGGGGTTTGGGATCACTATTTTGTTTATCCAATCTCGCTTATGCTTCAATTTGTTGCTCATCATGTACCTGGTGGAAGCTTTGGGATTGCGATTATTATTATTACGCTTTTGGTTCGCTCAGCAATGATCCCATTAGCTGTTTCGCAATATCGTAGTCAAATGAAAATGAAAAAAATGCAGCCACAGATGCAAAAGTTGAAAGAAAAACATGGTGATGTAAGCAAAGATATTGAAAAACAAAAACAATATCAAAAAGAAATGTCAGAACTAATGAAAACAGGCGGGTGGAATCCTTTGGCTGGTTGCTTGCCACTTCTAATACAAATGCCGATTTTTTCAGCATTGTATTATGCGATTAGCAGGACTGAAGAGATTCGTACATCTTCATTTTTATGGGTAAACTTAGGACATGCAGATCCGTATCATATTTTACCGATTCTTGCAGCGCTAGCAACATTTATTCAAATGAAGGTTATGCAGTCAAATGTGACACCTGGAGAGCAAGTTCAAATGCTGAAAGTGCAACAGTTCATGATGCCAGCAATGATTTTATTTATGGGATTTGCGGCGCCATCAGGACTTGTATTGTACTGGATTACAGGTAACATATTTACAATGCTACAAACAATTGTGCTTAGAAAAGTAATGGATCGTGAAGAAGGACAATTACAAAATGCATAGAAGAAAGCCGCTCAATTGAGCGGCTTTTATTGATTTGTTGAAGTTTATCTAATGGTTAAGGAAAAATTAAGAAAACCAATTTACTATGTGAATTGTATACGAAGGTGTACAAGTTTTAGAAAGTTATTTGATATGAAATGAAGGAGGAATTTTCATATGAAGAAGAAAACAATTGGGTATGTAGTAGCTGCAGGAGCTTTATCACTAGGAATTATGGGAGGGACAGGTATCCCTGCTTTTGCTGCAGCTAGCACAGACAATTCTACACAAGCTACAGAACAAACTAAGAAAGGGACTTCGTATCAAAACTTGGATGAAGCAACGAAACAAAAAGTGGAAACGATCATGCAGGAAGCGAAAAAGCAATTAGCAGAACTAGGTGTGAAACTTCCTGAAAAAGGGAAACGAGGAGAAATGTTTGCTAACCTGGATGATCAGGCAAAAGAAAAGGTAAAAGCAATCATGGAGCAGAAAAAGTCTGGTACATTAACACATGAACAAGTAAAAGAGAAATTGGCTGAGCTAGGTGTGAAGCTTCCTGAAAAAGGGAAACGAGAAGAGATGTTTGCTAACCTGGATGATCAGGTGAAAGAAAAAGCGAAAGCGATCATGAAGAAAGAAAAAGCAGGAACATTAACTCATGAACAAGCAAAAGAGCAATTAGCAGAACTAGGTGTGAAACTTCCTGAAAAAGGGAAACGAGGAGAAATGTTCGCTAACCTTGATGAGGCGACGAAAGAAAAAGCGAAAGCGATTATAGAGCAGAAAAAAGCAGGAACATTAACTCATGAACAAGCAAAAGAGAAATTGGCAGAACTAGGTGTGAAGCTTCCTGAAAAAGGGAAACGAGAAGAAATGTTTGCAAACCTTGATGATGCGACAAAGGAAAAAGCGAAAGCTATCATGAAAAAGACAAAAGAGCAATTAGCGGAGCTTAACGTTAAATCTCCAATCAAGGATTAATGGGAGCAAGCGAATAATTGATTAAAATACAGAAGATACGAAGACTTTTAATAGAACGGTCTTTCGGATGGTGAAATGAAAGAGACTGTGTATAGGATCTATTTGAGGCCAAACTTCTCCCACTGGAGAAGTTTGGCCTTTTTCATTATGCAAATGATTTCTATACCAGAAAGAATTTATTCGGCATTGGGCAGTAGGGCACCATACGAGGAAGATAGATGGGGATTATTATATTAGGATTAAAAAAGTGTTAAAATAATTATGAAATGAGCGTTTATGAAGCTTGTAGAAAATTTTAAGAAAAAAATTGTTCATATGATATATATATAAACACTATTGATTTTTTTGAAAAATTCAATATAATGAACATTAACTACAAAATTCGACATCAAGAAGTGATGATGAGGACACGATCGATTTTTTACGATTCTCAGAGAGGGAAGTCTTTGGCTGTGAGCTTCCTAATACGGAAAAATAGATTACCACCTCTGAACTGCAGCAGTGAACGAACAATCAGTAATTGCTTGCCGGCAAACACCGTTATCTAGACTTGAGGAATTGGTGAAGTATGTTATTTTACTGATGAAACAAGGGTGGAACCACGAATACAACACTCGTCCCTTTTTTAGGGAGGAGTGTTTTTTTATTTTATTTTTGCATCACACTAGAATTGGAAGGAGGATACGCAGCATGCATCATGATGAGAAAAACAAAATTGGTTTAACTGTAGCACTATCTATCGTTGTGGGGACTATTATTGGGTCTGGTGTATTTATGAAGCCAGGAAGCGTATTAGATTACTCGGGGAGTTCGAATATGGCAATTCTCGCTTGGGTAGTAGGTGGCTTGTTAACGCTAGCTAGCGGTTTAACTGTAGCTGAAATTGGAGCGCAAATTCCGAAAAATGGTGGATTGTACACGTATTTAGAGGAGATTTATGGGAGCTTTTGGGGATATTTATCCGGCTGGATGCAAACAATTGTATACGGCCCAGCTATTATTGGAACATTAGGTTTATATTTTAGCTCTTTAATGATTAACTTTTTCTATTTAGATAAAGTATGGAATTTACCAATTGCAATTGGAACAGTTGTGTTCCTTGGTGTTGTTAATAGTATGGGAACGAAGTATGGGGGGATTGTCCAAACAATTACGACATTCGGAAAGATGATTCCAATTGTATTAATTGTTGTGTTAGGTTTTTGGAAAGGGAATAGCGATATCTTTAATGTAGTTGTACCATTATCAGAAAACCAAAGTATTGGAATGGCAATTTTAGCAACGTTATTTGCTTACGATGGCTGGATTTTACTTGCTTCTATTGGCGGTGAAATGAAGAATCCAACAAAGTTATTACCAAAGGCAATGACAGTGGGGATTTTAATTGTAACAGTTGCTTACGTATTAATTAACTTAGCTCTACTGAAAGTATTACCAGCTGCGAAAATCGTGGATCTTGGTGAAAATGCGACAGCGACAGCAGCAAGTATGTTGCTTGGAGAATATGGCGGGAAAATCATTAGTATCGGTATTATCATTTCTATTTTTGGATGCTTAAACGGAAAGATTTTAACATTCCCGCGTATTCCAATGTCAATGGCGGAACGTGGACAACTTCCATTTTCTAAGTTTATTGCAAAGGCACATGAAAAATTTAAAACACCAGCAAATGCGATTACTTTTGAAATTATATTAGGGATTATTTTAATGATTATGAGTGATCCAAATAAGCTTTCCGAGATTTCCGTATTTATTATTTATATTTTCTATGTGATGACATTTATCGGCGTCTTTATTTTACGAAAACGTAATGAAGGGAAAGAACGTGCATACAGTGTACCACTATTCCCGATCGTACCAATCGTGGCGATTTTAGGATCACTATTCGTAATTGGAAGTGCGATTATTAATGATTGGAAAAGCTGTTTCTTATCGATTGGAATGGTATTTACAGGTCTTCCGGTTTATTGGTATTTAAATAAGAAAAAAGAAACGCAGTCTTAAAGAATAGGGATAGTGAAAAGAGCGGGCATATGATATGTCTGCTCTTTTGTTTGTAAAAAATTTCCGGGTGTGTGCAGGAGAATTTACACTTGATTGCAAATGTCATTTTGGTTACTATGATTGTAGTAACCAAAAGTGAACGAGAGAAAGTGTGGGGAAAAACTTGAATTTTCGTGTATATATTTTAGCTATTGCGGCATTCGTAGTCGGGACGGTTGAATTAATTATTGGGGGTACGCTGGATTTAGTAGCAAATGATTTAGGCGTATCTATTAGTGTAGCTGGGCAATTAATTACAATATTCTCTGTTGTATTTGCTCTTTCAGGGCCAATTTTATTAGCGATGACAGGGAAAATTGAGCGTAAAACATTATATATCAGGGCATTATCTATTTTTTTAATTGGTAATATCATTTCAGCATTTAGTTTGAATTACGGGATGCTCATGTTCTCAAGGGTCATTTGTGCAGCAAGTGGGTCGTTGATTATCGCATTGTCAGTAACGTTAGCTTCTAGTGTGGTGGCACCGCATTTTCGTGCGCGTGCAATCGGAATTATTTTTATGGGGATTAGCGGGTCGCTTGTACTTGGTGTACCACTCGGTCTTGTCCTTGGGAATGCATACGGATGGCGTGCTCCATTTGTTTTAATTTCAGTATTAACGGTTATAGCAATTGCGAGTATTTCTTTATTCTTAACAAAAGTTCCACCAGTAGCTGTATTGTCGATAAGAGAACAAGTTGCTACTTTGAAAGATAAAAAGATCGTTAGTGCGCAGTTAACATCATTCTTATTTTTAACAGGACATTTAACACTGTACGCATATTTAACACCCTTTTTAAAAGATGTGATGCATGTGGAAGCAAACTGGATTAGCGTATTTTACTTTATTTTCGGCATTGCAGCAGTAATCGGCGGCGGATTTGGTGGTTGGCTTGCAGATAAGTGGGGCTCGAAGAAAAGTATTATCTCCATTATTATCATCTTTGCATGTGCCATCTTTATCTTACCGATGATGACATTTTCATTTCCGCTATTTATTATCATGATGGGGCTTTGGAGTATGTTAAGCTGGGCAATTTCACCAGCGCAGCAAAATTATTTAATTGAAATTGCACCGGAATCAGCTGGTATTCAGCAAAGCTTAAACAACTCAGCGCTTCATTTAGGAATTGCACTTGGTTCAACGGTAGGCGGAGCTGTTATTGAACAATCGTCGGTTATATATAATGCATGGGTAGGCGGAGGCTTTGTGATTTTAGCACTGCTTTGCGCGGTCTTCTCGATTACGAGAGGGCAATCTACTCATGTGGCAAAGAAGGAATCTATCGTTTGATAGATTCTTTTTTGTTTGAAGTGAATTGAAGGATTTACCATTATGATATAGAAGAGTACAGGGAGAGGAGTGATGGTATATGGATTTGGAATCGGCGATTGGCTTTTTTGCGATGGTGTTACCAGTTTTTCTGATTGCTTTTGTACTACGATGGATTCGCTTCCTCTACCATAATTCTGAGAAACAGGTTCAGCAAAATGAGAAGATTATTGAGTTATTAACTGAAATAAAAAAGCAAAATGAAAAATAGCAAAGAGAGCTCCTTTGCTATTTTTAATATCGTAACTTTATTAAAATGCTGCGTATTTCCTCATCATTCATAAAGAGATCGTGATGTTTCTGTGTAATTTTTGCAAGTGCAACATCATGATAGAAGAACTCCGTAAAGAATTTTACGAATGGCGGAGACATTGTTTTCATCGCTTGCCACGATTCTTGCTCTACCCCAGCAAATAAAATTTCACGATCATCAACAATAAGAAGTAAGTAACGTTCTAATGCGTTAGGTTCTTCAGTTGGAATGAGAAAATGAACATTTGACAGTTCTGTTTTCACATCTCCAACTACAAGTGCTTCAATATCAATGCCTTGCTTTGCTTGTTTCTCAAGTAAGGGAAGATATTCTAAAAAGGTATCATTCCAAGCGGAAATACGGATAGATTGTTTCGCTTCTTCTACTAACTGCTTACTTTGTACTTGAATAGAAGACTGCATTTTTAAGCTCCAAACGCGGTCATCTGTAAAGGATCGTTTTGAAATATTTGTTTGAAGTTCTTTAATATTCGATTGAAATTCTGTCGTTAATTTTTGAATGGCAAGATCCAGTGGCAGGGCGGTATATAGCTTTTTCTTTTCTGAGACGGAATCCATAACCATTCCTTTATCGATGAGGCGCGCTAATACTTCATATATTTTTGCTTTTGGAACACCCGAATGTTTTACAATCGTTGTTGCATCTAGTGGTTCAACGCTTGAAACTACGACTTCATATGCCTGGCTTTCGTATTGTGAGAAACCGAATTTTTGTAACATAATGCCCTCCGAACAAGTTAGATTCTATACTAAGATTGAACTACTCCCATCTACCTCTACACGAGCTTGAGGTGGAGGATTCTCCTGTTTCTGCCCTAGCAAAAACAGTTCCCCTCGTTCAACAAAGAGGATACAACGATATAGAAGTTCAGTAGTGTCCTTATGTAAGACAACCCATTCTATCTTCCAAGGAAAGGAAAACAAAACAGGTACAGCTACCTTCTTCTTATATCGAGAGTAGAACACCTTGTCATGCATCCAGTTCCTAGACTTGTTATCTGCTCTGGTAATAAGCGTAAGAGACTGGGACAAGGCGTTCTTTTTTATGATGCAAATAGTTTTGCTAGTTTTTTCTTTTCATTTTCAAATAAGTGTAATCGTTCGGTTTGTAATGCTTCTTTCGGCAAATCCACATCGTATAGCTGATAGAAATGATGCGTGCGAATATCCAATCGATTATTTAGTTGATGCCAAGGACTCCAGTGATGTGCGTCTTTCTTTGGAATATAAGAATGCAGTACCTGGGGCACTTTTTCTTTATATCCTAACCCCCGGCGACCGATCGTAAAAGCCGCAGATTGATGAATAGAGATACCGAATTTCCGCATATATTTCATCTTTCCTGCAATCGAAGTGTAAGCGGGATTGACTTGAAAGACAGCCACGCCCCTTTTATCCGCGCGACTGAGGAGCGCACTTGTCATCTTCTCGTAAGCGAACATACTTTTCATTCGATTCACCCGCTTATTTCCGTATCGATCCCCTGTTTTCGATTGAGTCGTATCTAACTTCTCTATTACGATCGGCTTGTTATACCGCCCGGCTAAGTCCACTAAGCGAACGGCTTCCGCTTCGATTATCTTTGTGATTTGTCCGGTAGATTTACCCATGATAGAAAAGCGAAGGGAACCACTTCCTTTGTAATTCCCATCCTTCGTTACATTTACCCAAGCAAAATGCTCGAGATTGCAATCCACACCAATTACACCATCCGATTTACTATAATTTATGTGGGGATTTTCCGGTACATCGACTAAGCATTTCACAATATAATACGCCCCATAGTCTTCCACAGACCACGCAATCGGTTTGCCATGTTTTTTCTTATTCTTACACTGTAATTGGGTTGTAATGATTTTCTCAATAATTTTTTGTCCATATGGGAATGTAACAACTGGAAACATAATCGGTTTCCCTGTACTTGTCGTCATCCATAATTCCTGCTTCGCAAGCACATAATGAAACACAAAATTTCCATGTTTGGCATCTTTACGACCAGATAGAATAAGTTGTTTATTTCGAGCACGAGAAAATAATATTTTCCATTTGTCATGGTTACGTACAAACCCATCGATGGTAAATTGAGAGCGAAACAGTTTTTTACTTCCAAATACTGCGCTTGGAATATGCGTTTTATATGATGCAAGTTTCTGTGTTAAACGGAATTGTCTGTGGGTTAAAAGGCCGATTTTCGCCTGGATTCTTTTGATTTGAACATCTAAGTACTGGTGCTCAAACAGATATTCATTCAGCCAAATCAATGTGTCTTCTTTACGAGACAAAAAGATAATATTGTTGTGCTTCGCAAAGCGGGTGTTTTTCGGAAACGTTAACTTTCCTTTCACACAACTTTGTTTGATTTTACGAAAGTTTGTCAGTTTTGTCCGTTCTTGTTTCAACTTTTTCTTGAGTTTCTTGATTTTCTCTTGTGTTTGTTTCTCATATGTTTTTTGTAACTCCATTAAACCTGTAAACAACGCCTTTGCTTCTTGTACCGCACTGTTTGCATAGTAATCATTTAATTGATAGTTCCGCTTGAGAACCAGATGAAGACTGTCTGTATGCCTCTTACGGTTCCAACGTTTTTCTCGGACGATCGTTTGAAACGCAAAGCGTTCACCTGATTAAATGTTTCGATTGTCTCTGTCAGTGCATCTACCATTTCATGCGGTAAATCTATCTTATAGATCCGTTTCGAAAAATACGCTTTCTTCACCTGTTCTCACCTCGTTTTATTTGATAAGATCATTATACACCGAAACAAACGTACGTTCTGCAAAAAGAGACGTTTTCTTTAAAAAAGAAAAAAACGATTCATCCCCCACCTTCACCTCGTTTAGAGGAGGGGGGTCTTCTCAGTTAAAATGATAAAGAAGTATAAGCATTTACACAAGTACTTCACTTTTTAATCAGGAAAAAGAAAAAATAGAGTCATCATACATAGACTCTATTCTTTGTTGTATGTTTAATTATGAACCGCCTTGAACATAAGTGCGCCATTGTTTTCAGTAACAGTTAATGTACCGTTAATTGCTCGAGTTGAGAATTGTTTTGTTTGAAAATAATCTTTCGAACCGAGTTGTTCTAGAATAGTGTTCATGTCTTGCTCACTTAGAGCTGAGTCAATAGAACGAATGACAGTCTTTATTGTGGAATAAAAGGCGTCAATTTGTTCTTTAGATGTACCGGATCCAGCGATAGCAACAGCAGCGATACCGCCAGTTGCTTTATAAATGGAAACGCCTAATCCAAATTTAGTATTAAAGATTCCGTTATATGTTGCGATTTGTGCTGTTTCAGTAAAGAGTTTAATGCTGCTTACGTTAATGCCATTTGAATTTCCAACTGAGTTAATTGAATTTACCAGTTTTTGCATGACTTGAGCCGTATCTACTGAAGCTGGAGGCGGAATTGGAGTTGGAGTTGGATTAGGTGGTGGAGTCGGAGTTGGAGTCGGTGCTGGATCGGGTTTCGGCTTTGGATCAGGCTTTTCTACTGGTTTTGGATCCTTCTGCCATAAGTCACAAGCTGTTGTTCCAAATAAGAGGGGAATGGCTAATAAAGTGAGAAGTAACTTTTTCAATTGTCCACTTCCTTTCAAAAGGATAAGTTGATTATGGTGGTTCTTAAAAGGATAACACCAATATATGCACAACCAGTGGAAAAGGATTACAGAGGATAAGTATATTATGAAAAATAAATTAAAAGTATAGTTATGGTTAGTAAAGTAGGGGAGAGTTTTGTACAATAGAAATGAAACAAACATAGGAGGGAACTACCATGGCAATTGTTGATGTATCGATTATTCCAGTTGGAACAGGTAATCCAAGCGTAAGTGAATATGTAGCAGAAGTACAAAAAGTGTTAGAGAAAAACGCGGATCGCGTGAAGTACCAATTAACACCGATGAATACAGTAATTGAAGGAGATCTCCCTGTATTACTTGAAGTAATTCAACAAATGCATGAAGTGCCATATGCAAAAGGTGCAAAGCGTGTAGCGACAACAATTCGTATTGATGATCGCCGAGATAAAGAAAGCACAATGGAGAAAAAATTAAATTCTGTTCGTTCGAAATTATAGGAGAAAGCAGCGATTTTTGCTGCTTTTTTGTATGGGTAAATTAGGTAAGAAAAGTGTATCCATGGTACACTTTTTTATTATTGATTGTAGTACCTAGGGAAGGAGGAAAGGGAAATGAGTGACGAATTTAATGAGCAGTTTGATGGCTTACTTGAAAAGTATACAGAATTGTTACTAGGGGAAGGCAGTGAAGAGAGAAAAGAACAAGTGCAAAAGTGGGCACTGTACTCTTACATTGCTAAAACAATGCCAGCTTTAGTCAAGCATTGGAATGAGACATATCCAGAGGCAAAAGAAGAGATGGTAAAGTTAATCTCTGATATTAAAAGGTTAAATGAGGAACATCGTAATCAGAAATAAGAATAAGAAACCATTTTGTGATTTTTTACAAAAAAAGCTTGGGGATCAATAGGCCCCAAGCTTTTAAGTCATATAGAGGAATTGTTTGATGGTTTCGTAGTTATCTCTAAACACCAATTATTGCATCGTATGACACTCCCTGGCGGATATTCGAAGTCACACTCACTAATAAATAAGAAGTCGAGCTTTTGGCAAATAGCGTTTGAAGCAGGATTATTGATGGCGGGAAAAGCATGAATGAATCTGTACCTTTGTTCCGTTTTAGCATGAGCGATAGCTTTTTCGACGGCCTTTGTTGCTATTCCTCTTCCTTGAAATGGTGGTAGGACGCTCCAGCCAATTTCGTAAACGTTCTCTTCTTTCCAGTAGCTGTCCCAATATCCTACACTACCAATAATTTCGAGTTGCGGAAGAAGGACGATGCTAAACATACGTCCAGTTCCTAACTCACTAATCTTAAGGTACCGCTCGTGACGAGCAAGGAGTTGTTCTTCAGTCTCAGGCCCTCCTAAGTATTCTAGCATCTCAGGTACATTCATAAGACGAAGTAAAGTAAGATTAGCATTGTTCCAAGGTTCAATTCGAATTTGTTGTACATTCATTCTTTCTGGCATTTTCCACACTCCAATACGTGTTTTCCACCCGAGTGAAGTTTTATATACTATGTAGGGATAGTACCTTTCAATGAAATCGGGATTCTATGTTTTTACACTTTCTATACTTATTTCAACAGAAATCCCCCCTACCTTTTGCACTTGATTTTCTATGGGAGAGAACTAAGTACCTCAGTATTTTATATTTGTATTCATTTTTAGTCGTATTAATATCTTTGTATAACTTATAAAGAGAAGTAAGAGGTATGACGAGTATTGTCGAATTTTTATTTTAGGCTAGTTGTTCACCTGTTTTTCTAGTTTTATTTTAAATGTCGAAAAATTTTTATGGATATTTAAAAGCGAGAATATGGGCTTTTGAATATTTTTATAGTATTTTATAAATTATCTAAATAATTATTTGTATCAAATAATTTTAAAGAATGATATAATTTTGAAGAGGGGCAAAAAACAGACAAAGTACAGTCATAGGGGTGAATTACATGGAACAATTAATGCGAAATTCGTTTCTTTTCTTGTCAAAAAATAAAGCGCTAACAAAACTGGCTAAGAAGTACGGTTTACGCTTTGGTGCAGGGCGCTTTGTCGCAGGGGAGACAATTGATTTAGCTGCTGCAGCTATTAAACAATTAAATCAGCAAGGACTTTGTGTGACAATCGATTATTTAGGTGAGTTCGTTGATAATGAAGCAGAAGCAAATGAAATGGCAAGCCAATCGATTGAAGCAATCCGTGCAATTGGACGCGAAAAACTTGATTCACAGCTTTCTTTAAAAATGACTTCTATGGGGTTAGACATCTCAGATGAAATCGTAATGAATAATATGCGCCGCATTTTAGAGGCTGCAAAAGAAAACGGTGTGTTTGTTACGATTGATATGGAAGACTATACACGCTGTGGAAAAACAATTGAGATCTTTAAGCAATTAAAATCTGAATACGATAATATCGGTACTGTTATTCAAGCTTACCTATATCGTACAGAAAAAGACATCGAAGATTTAAATGCATATAGTCCTAATTTACGTCTTGTAAAAGGGGCTTATAAAGAACCAGAAGAAGTGGCGTTCCCGGACAAAAAAGATGTAGATGAAAATTATAAAAAAATTATTAAAATGCACTTATTAAATGGAAATTATACTGCTATTGCTTCACACGATGAGGCAATTATTGAATATACGAAGAAACTTGCCGAAGAATATAATATTTCACGTGATCAATTTGAATTCCAAATGTTATATGGTATTCGTACGGAACGTCAACTTGAACTTGTTAAAGAAGGCTACAAAATGCGTGTTTATGTACCATATGGAAATGACTGGTATGGTTATTTCATGCGCCGCTTAGCTGAACGTCCAGCAAACGTTGCGTTCGTTTTAAAAGGAATGGTAAAAAAATAACCAAGGAGCTAAATACTCCTTGGTTATTTTAATTGTTTAAATGCGTAATGTGCCATTTTTTTTGTGTCTGGATATAACTGAGTGCGAGTAGAAGAAAGTACAACGTTAATAACACGCTTTCCATCTTTTTCATCGACTGTTACGACAGTATATTGTCCTAAAGCGGATAAACCACTTTTACTTCCAATTGCATATGGATCATTGTAAAGTTCTTCACGACCATAGTTTGCAATTTTGGGAGCGCGCTGCGAAGTATGCAATGTTGTACGCGTTGTGTTCATATATTCTAGCACAATCGGATATTTTAATGCTTCTTTTGTAATGATTGCGATGTCATACGGAGAAACCTTATTGCCGAGTGCGTCAGCCCCGCTCGCATTTTTGAAAGTCGCATGTTTTGTTCCGAGTTCTTTCGCTCTTGCATTCATCATTTTTACAAACTTCTCTTTTGATCCTGCAATATGCTCTGCGATAGACTCAGCAATTGGATCGGCGCTGATGATAAGCATCAGTTTTAATGCCTCGTCTCTTTTTAATTTTTCACCAGCACGAAGCTTAATTTTCGCACTCTGACTTTCCGTTTTTATCGCATTTTCTGTGATAGTAATTTCCTCATCTTCTTTTACATTCTCTAGTAACAGAATGGTTGTCATCATTTTGGCTACACTTGCTGGATAAGAACGTTCTTCTTCCCGTTTTCCGTACAAAACTTCCCCCGTATTTGCATCGATTGTAACACCATATTTTCCTGTGATATCAGGCTGATTACTTCTTACGTCTTTTTGTCTTTTTGTGTAAGAAAAGAAAATCATACTTGTAAATAGTGTAGCAATCATCACAATCATGATTATTGTTCGTTTCATTATGTAGTCCCTCTTTTGTCTTTCCTTATGTACAAATAAATTGGGCAGAAAAGCAGCCCAATACTCATTATGCCACGTTTTCTGCCCAAAAATATAGAGGAAGTTCAAAAAGTCCGGTAAAGATAGCTGTCGCATTTCTTCGTTACGTCGCCAGTCCGGTACTCATGTAGTTCCACCTACACTCCGTATCCTCCCGGCTTCCGCGCCTCGAACTGCTCGGCTCTCTTTATCCTCCTTTTTGAACAAGCACATATAGCGTTATTTTTCGCCCATGTTGTGCTTTTTGTATTGCTGGTTATTACCTTGGCGTCCTTTTTCGATGCCGCGATCAACTGGACCTGCATTTCCTGTTACACTCGCTGCACTAACACCTGCTTTTGAAGGGTCTTTCTTAAGTCTAGCCATATATATTCCTCCATTTTTGTCAAATTCTAAAAAGGGAAAAGTGTATTTTATCAAGAAAATACACAATTATAGAGTACCCAAACAAAAGAAAAGTATTTATTTCAGAAAATTTTATCAATAAATATATTGCGAAAATTTAAACAGTATCATATATTTATTAGTAGAGGCTCACTCATTGATTGCGACGCATGTCGAAAAATTGAATGAGCATTCATTCAAGAATAGGGGGAGAAATGGATGTTCCAAATTAAAAAGGCTGCTGTTCTCGGTTCTGGCGTAATGGGTTCAGGGATTGCTGCACATTTAGCCAATATCGGTATACCAACATTATTGCTTGATATTGTACCACAGGCGCTTACGAAAGAAGAGGAAGCGAAGGGGCTTACATTAGAACATAAAAGTGTGAGAAATCGTTTTAGTAACGGGGCACTGCAAAAATTAGTAAAGCAAAAGCCAGCTCCTCTTACAGTGAAAGGCAATCTGGCATTGATTGAGGCAGGAAACTTAGAGGATGACATTGAGCGCCTTGCTGATGTAGATTGGATTATCGAAGTTGTTGTTGAAAACTTAGATGTTAAAAAGAAACTATTTGAAAAAGTAGATGCTGTTCGTAAAGCTGGCTCTATTGTGAGCTCAAATACATCAGGTATTTCCGTTGAGAAAATGGCAGAAGGGCGTTCAGATGACTTTCAAAAACATTTCCTAGGAACGCATTTCTTTAACCCACCACGATATTTAAAACTTCTAGAGATTATACCGACAAAAGAAACAGATCCACAAGTGTTAAACTTCATGAAATTATTTGGCGAAGACGTTCTTGGAAAAGGCGTTGTTATTGCGAAAGATACACCAAACTTTATTGGGAACCGCATCGGTACGTACGGTTTACTTGTAACGTTGCAAGAAATGATCAAGCGCGGCTATAGCGTTGGGGAAGTTGATTCTGTAACAGGCCCATTAATCGGTCGTCCAAAGAGTGCAACGTTCCGTACGTTAGATGTTGTTGGGTTAGATACATTTGTTCATGTTGCGAACAATGTATATGAAAACGTGCAGGAAGAAGAAAGAGATGTATTTAAAGTACCAGCTTTCATGCATGACATGCTAGATAAAAAATGGCTTGGAAGTAAAACAGGTCAAGGTTTCTTCTTAAAACAAGGAAAAGAAATTTTAGAGTTAAATCCTGAGACGATGGAATATGAAGCGCGTAAGAAATTAAAAGCCGCATCCGTAGAGTTAAGTAAACAAGAAAAAGGATTAACGAACAAATTGAAAGCGCTTGTATATGCGAAGGATCGTGCAGGAGAGCTATTATGGAATATTATCACGCCAACTCTTTTATATTCTGCGAAGCTTTATAAAGAAATCGCAGATGATATTGTCGCAATTGATCAAGCGATGAAATGGGGATTTGGCTGGGAGCAAGGTCCATTTGAAGTTTGGGATGCAATTGGCGTAGAAAAATCCATTCAAAAGATGGAAGAGAACGGGCAAGTTGTTCCTGTGTGGGTAAAAGACATGTTAGAGAAAGGCTTTGGTTCTTTCTATAAACATGATAATGGTGAAAGCTATTACTACGATAACGGTGAATATAAGCTTATCCGACGTAATAAAAAAGCAATTTCTCTTAAGCAATTAAAAGAGAAAAATGGCGTGTTAAAGAAAAACAGCGGAGCGAGCTTAATTGATTTAGGCGATGGCATCCTTTGCTTAGAATTCCATTCGAAGAGCAATGCGATTGGTATGGATATTACGCAAATGATTAATTACGCTGTTGACGAAGTGGAAAAGAATTATAAAGGACTTGTTATCGGAAACCAATCGAAGAACTTCTGCGTTGGTGCAAACCTTGCGATGATCTTAATGGAAGCGCAAGATGACAACTACTTTGAAATTGAGTGGGTCGTGAAAAACTTCCAAGACGCAATGATGAAAATTAAGTACAGCTCTAAGCCAGTCGTTGCAGCGCCATATGGTATGACGCTTGGTGGCGGTACAGAAGTTTGCTTACCAGCAGCTAGCATTCAAGCTTC
Organism: Bacillus sp. FSL K6-6038; assembly: GCF_038050455.1. Lineage (NCBI taxonomy): Bacteria > Bacillati > Bacillota > Bacilli > Caryophanales > Bacillaceae > Bacillus > Bacillus sp. FSL K6-6038. The sequence goes on along the minus strand of NZ_JBBOUH010000001.1, from coordinate 4,806,603 downwards.
TAGCGAAACGTACATGGGATTAGTAGAAGTCGGCGTTGGTTTAATCCCTGGCGGTGGCGGTAACAAAGAACTATATATTAAACATTTAAACAAAATGGCAAACGGTGTGGAGTTTGACCTGCAAAAGGTTGCGAATAAAGTGTTCGAATCAGTTGCGATGGCAAAAGTATCTACATCAGCGCAAGAGGCTGTTTCTCGCAACTTCTTAGGCGATAAAGATGGTATTAGTGTGAATGGTGATCACTTACTATATGATGCAAAACAAAAAGCACTGGCTTTATATGAAGCGGGTTACAAAGCACCGATTCGTAAAAAGATACCGGTTGTTGGTGAGACAGGATATGCAACGCTTTTACTTGGAGCTGAAGCAATGCATTTATCTGGTTATATTTCCGAGTATGATTTACACATTGCGAAAAAGCTCGCATATGTCATTGCCGGCGGAAAAGTACCGTATGGAACAGAAGTTGATGAGCAGTATTTATTAGATGTGGAACGTGAAGCATTTATCAGTTTAGTAAGTGAGATGAAATCACAAGCAAGAATGCAGCACATGCTTGTAAAAGGAAAGCCATTACGTAACTAATAACGAGGGGAGATATCGTTCATGAGAGAAGCTGTCATTGTTGCGGGAGCAAGAACACCAATTGGTAAGGCAAAGAGAGGTTCATTAAAAACAGTTCGACCTGATGATTTAGGGGCATTAGTAGTAAAAGAAACGTTAAAACGTGCGAATAATTATGAAGGGCCAATTGATGATTTAATTTTCGGTTGTGCGATGCCAGAAGCAGAGCAAGGCTTAAATATGGCTCGTAATATCGGCGGATTAGCAGGACTTTCTTATGATGTTCCAGCTATTACAATTAACCGTTACTGTTCTTCAGGACTGCAAAGTATTGCTTACGGTGCAGAGCGCATTATGTTAGGACATTCAGAAGCAGTATTATCTGGCGGAGCAGAGTCTATGAGCTTAGTTCCAATGATGGGGCATGTTGTTCGCCCAAATAGCCGACTTGTAGAAGCGGCTCCAGAATATTATATGGGCATGGGACACACAGCGGAGCAAGTTGCTGTAAAATATGGAATTTCCCGTGAAGAGCAAGATGCATTCGCAGTAAGAAGTCATCAGCGTGCAGCGAAAGCGTTAGCTGATGGGAAGTTTGCTGACGAAACAGTAGCTGTGGATGTAATGCTACGCACTATTGCAGCGAATAACAAAATTCAAGAAGAAAAAATTATCTTCTCACAAGATGAAGGCGTAAGAGCGGACACAACATTAGATATCTTAGGAAAATTGCGTCCAGCATTTAACGTTCGCGGTTCTGTCACTGCTGGTAATTCTTCACAAATGAGTGATGGAGCAGCGTCAGTACTTCTGATGGATCGTGAAAAAGCAGTGAGCGATGGCATGAAGCCACTTGCGAAATTCCGTTCCTTTGCAGTAGCTGGTGTACCACCAGAAGTAATGGGAATTGGACCAATCGCAGCGATTCCGAAAGCGTTAAAATTAGCAGGATTAGAGCTATCTGATATCGGCTTATTTGAACTAAATGAAGCATTTGCTTCTCAATCGATCCAAGTTATTCGTGAGCTTGGTCTAGATGAAGAAAAAGTCAATGTCAACGGCGGTGCAATCGCACTTGGTCATCCGCTTGGCTGTACAGGAGCAAAATTAACATTATCTCTTATTCATGAAATGAAACGCCGCAATGAGCAATTCGGTATTGTAACAATGTGTATCGGTGGCGGTATGGGAGCTGCTGGGGTGTTTGAACTACTATAAAAAAGTGCAGGCGGCTCGCTCAGAACAAGAGGACGTTGGAGGCCCTGACGAAGAGGCGTTTTTTGCCTCACAGGAAGGGGTGAAATGGCCGATTGTTCCAGCCGCTGGAACTGGATTAACCAAAAAGTAGAAGCGGCTCGCTTAGAACAAGAGGACGTTGGAGGCCCTGACGAAGAGGCGTTTTTTGCCTCACAGGAAGGGGTGAAATGGCCGATTGTTTTAGCCGCTGGAACTGGATTATATAACGAAGAGTGGAAACGACTAAAGGGTATAAAAAATAAAGGAAGAGCCAGCTTCTCTCAAAGTGAGAGAAGTGGCTTATGAAAATATGAAGGAGGAAATTTTCATGGAAAAAACAGTGGGAAATGCAGTTAAAGGCGGTAGCTTTTTAGTTGATGAGATTACGATTGATCAAGTATTTACACCGGAAGATTATAGCGATGAGCATAAAATGATAGCGAAAACGACAGAGGACTTTATCGTAAATGAAGTTCTACCAGAGCTTGAATATTTAGAGCAACATGAGTTTGATCGCTCTGTTCGTTTATTAAAAGAGGCTGGCGAGCTTGGATTATTAGGCGCTGACGTACCAGAAGAATATGGCGGAATCGGTCTTGATAAAATCAGCTCAGCATTAATTGCAGAAAAATTTTCTCGCGCTGGCGGCTTTGCAATTACACACGGTGCCCACGTTGGTATCGGATCTTTACCAATCGTTTTATTCGGTAATGAAGAGCAAAAGAAACAATATTTACCGCCACTTGCAACAGGTGAAAAATTAGCTGCATACGCATTAACTGAGCCAGGATCCGGATCTGATGCATTAGGTGCGAAAACAACAGCACGCTTAAATGCAGAAGGAACGCATTACGTGTTAAATGGTGAAAAACAATGGATTACAAACTCTGCTTTCGCTGATGTATTCGTTGTATACGCAAAAGTTGATGGTGAGCACTTCACAGCGTTTATCGTAGAGAAAGAATATCCAGGCGTATCTACAAGCCCTGAAGAAAAGAAAATGGGTATCAAATGTTCTTCTACTCGTACATTAATTTTAGAAGATGCATTAGTACCAAAAGAAAATGTACTTGGTGAAATTGGTAAAGGTCATATTATCGCTTTCAACATTTTAAATATTGGCCGCTACAAATTAGGTGTTGGTACAGTTGGTTCTTCAAAACGTGCGTTAGAAATTTCAGCACAATATGCAAATCAGCGTCAACAGTTCAAACAACCAATCGCTCGCTTCCCATTAATTCAAGAAAAACTTGCAAATATGGCAGCGAAAATTTATGCAGCAGAAAGCTCTGTATATCGTACAGTTGGTTTATTTGAAAGCCATATGAGCACATTAACAGAAGAGCAAGTAAAAGATGGTAAGGCTGTAGCAGCTTCTATTGCTGAATATGCAATTGAGTGCTCGTTGAATAAAGTATTCGGTTCTGAAGTATTAGACTATGTAGTAGATGAAGGCGTGCAAATTCATGGTGGTTACGGATTTATGGCAGAGTATGAGATTGAAAGAATGTACCGCGATTCTCGTATTAACCGTATTTTCGAAGGCACGAACGAAATCAACCGCTTAATCGTACCAGGTACGTTCTTACGTAAAGCGATGAAAGGTGAATTACCACTTCTTCAAAAAGCGCAAAAATTACAAGAAGAGTTAATGATGATGATGCCTGAAGAAGTAGGCGATGAGCCATTAGCGCTTCAAAAATATTTAGTAAATAACGCGAAGAAAATCGGCTTAATGGTAGCTGGATTAGCTGTTCAAAAATACGGTAAAGCATTAGATAAAGAGCAAGAAGTTCTTGTTAACATTGCAGATATCGTAAGCAACTTATACGCAATGGAATCAGCTGTTCTTCGTACAGAAAAAGCAATCAAAGCAACTGGTCTTGAAAAGAATAAACAAAAAGTATTGTACACTGAAGTATTCTGCCAAGAAGCGTTCAACCAAATCGAAGCAGATGCGAAAGAAACAATTATCGCAGTTGAAAATGGTGATATGCTGCGCATGATGTTATCAGCGCTTCGCAAATTCACACGTCACACGCCGCTTAACGTAATTCCGAAGAAACGTGAAATTGCTGCGAAAGTGTTAGAGGATGAGCGTTATACAGTTTAATGAGTAATTAAAAACAGTAGTCACGTTTGTGGCTACTGTTTTTCTTAGTTTTGTTAAAAGAACGGCGAGCATAGTAAAAATAACAGTTTAAATTAATCTTCACTAATTACTCCGTATCTCATTTTATCTCCCATCCACGAACTGACATCTCTCCATTTTACACTTTTCGCAGAAATCCAGCTTACTTCATATGGTGTGACCTCGTTAGGTTGCCAGCCGATATCATCTGCCCAATAAAATAAATTGTTTTGTAATAGAAGAGATGCGCCGAAAATGATTGAATCATGATTTTCAGGTGGCGGAGTTAAATGAAATTGTGTAACACCTTCAAAGAGTAACTCTATTGCGGAGGGGTTTTCATACTGTCTTTGAAAAAGTATCCTTACATTTGTACCAGATGACATGCCCATAGCAAGATTCTCATCTACACAGCTATCTGTCCACAAATATAATTCTTTCAAACAACTATCGTGAAAGCCTCCAAATAAATGAAGGAGGTTTTCAATATTTTCTTTTGTTTTGATTGTATTCCAACTCATATAGCACCTACTTTACAGATATTTTAGTTCGGTTTTACTTTATTTCTATTGTACTAAATTGCTATTACTTTAACTGACGAATTTTTGTATTATGAAAATGTTAAAAATAATTTACAAAATGTTAAAAATAAATTACAATCAATATATAGAAAATAATGTGAAATGGAGGGCTTATGAATCAGAGAGGAATGTTACAAAACAACCTGATTGCACTTCGAGCAGAGAAGCGATGGTCACAAACGGAATTAGCAAATCGCGTGGGCGTTAGTAGGCAAACAATAGCTTCTATTGAAGCAAATCGATACAATCCATCTCTTATTTTAGCTTTTGAAATTGCTCATGTTCTTGGTAAGGAGTTTCATGAAGTCTTTCAATATACGATAGAGGGGGAAATGGAATGATAATAGCAATAGGAATGGTCGCATCAATCGCAGGGTTAATTGGGGTGTTATATTCAACACGTTTTGAAAAGAAAGAGGGAAATGATGAGAGAGGGGATCAAATTACAGGAAATGCTGCAAAAATCTCGTTATTTGTATTCTTACTTTCGTATTTAATTATTTTTCTAATCGGTAACCTATATTCATTAACGAATGAACAGTATAAATTAGCAAATGCATGTTTATTGGCAGGAGTATTATGCTCCTATTCATTATCTATTTTAGTTTTGAGAAAAAGATATTAGATGAGAAAGAGCTGTTTTACATATTAATTTGTAAACAGCTCTTTTTGTTATGTTTGATTAGAAAGGATGAATGAGATGCGAATCGTACATAAAAGTACAATTTATCAATTAGCATTTTTTCCAAATCTATTTCCAATCAATTGCTATTTCGTTGAAGAAGAAAAAGGATTAACTTTAATTGATGCAGCATTGTCGTTTAGTGCAAAGAAGATTTTAGAATCAGCTCGAACAATCGGAAAACCAATTACGAACATTGTTATAACACATGTACATGATGATCATGTAGGTGCAATTGATGCGTTGAAGCAGGTACTTCCTGATGTTCCTGTTCATATTTCAAAAAGAGATTCCCGCTTGCTTGAAGGAGATATGTCATTGCAGCAAGGGGAAGCGAACGTTCCAATAAAAGTTGGAGTATCTAAAAAAATACAGACGATCCCAGATGTGCTTCTGCAGGAGGGAAATCAAGTTGGTTCTCTTTTAGCAATTATGGCACCAGGACATACACCGGGTTCGATGGCCTTTTTGGATACAAGAAATGATGCACTGATTGCTGGAGACGCATTTCAAACCAGGGGAGGGGTTGCGGTGGCAGGCCAGATTAAGTGGCTCTTTCCGTTTCCTGTGTTTGGAACGTGGCATGCAGAAACAGCATTAAAGAGCGCTCAGAAACTGCTACGATATAAACCGTCTGTATTGGCGACAGGGCACGGAAAGATGATTGAGGATCCGATGTTACGTATGCAACGAGCGATTGAAGAAGCTGAGCGAAATTTAGCGAGAAAGGTGTAAAGAAATGGGGAGATGAAGTGATGTGGGGGGAGTTTTAATTGAAAAGGTCCCTCAATAATTTAGAGGATTCTTTACTAAGAATGAACCTTTTATTTTTTAGTGAATCATCATCTTATACCCTCACTTTACATGCATACAATCCGAAAAAGAATAAATACTAAATGTTGAATGACTAAAGAAAGGAAGGTTTTTATTATGCCAAACTTAACAGAGCTTGAGCTTGAAAATTTACGTCATCTTATTGGAGGGCATGCGACAGTTGCAAATAAACTAGATCAGTATGCGCAGCAGTGTACAGATCCTCAATTGAAACAAATGCTACAACAAGATGCACAAGCTGCAAGAAATACAAAACAACAATTAATGTCCTTTTTAGGCTAGGAGGGTATCGATTATGAATGAAAAAGATATGGTTAACGATTATTTATCGGAATTAAATGCTAGTTTGACTAGTTATGCGAATTACATAGCAGAGTCAAATAACGAACAGTTACATCAAACGCTGATTCACATTCGAAATCAGGATGAAATGAGACAACGTAATGTATATAAATATGCATTACAAAAAGGACATTATAAGCCAGCTGCTCCTGCAAATCCAACGGTTGTTCAGCAGCTGAAAAGTCAATTAAGCGCACAGTAATGAATAAAAAAAGCGAGTGAATATCAGATGATAATTCACTCGCTTTTTAATTTATATATATATGTCAATAAACATGTATAAAATATTTTTTTAGTTGTAACAAATATGACGAAAAGTTTGTAAGGTATGTCACAAAAAGTACAAAATATTGCTCAGTGTTTCACAAAGTATCCATGGTTTCTACAGTGAGAATCTCTATAATAAAAAGTGTAAAGAACAAACAAAAACATTACATGATTACTTAGGAGAGGTTCTTATGAATAGAAACACAAGAAAAATCGCAATTATTGGTACTGGATTAGTTGGATCAAGCTGTGCGTATTCAATTGTGAATCAAGGTATCTGTGAAGAGTTGGCATTAATTGATATAAATCATGAACGTGCAGTTGGAGAAGCGATGGATTTATCACACTGCATTAACTTTACAAATACAAGAACAAAAGTGTATGCAGGCGATTATGAGGACTGCAAGGATATGGACATTGTTATTATTACAGCGGGTCCAGCTCCAAAACCAGGACAAAGTCGTTTGGATACTTTAGGAGCAAGCGCGAAAGTTATGGAAAGTGTTGTAGCAGGTGTAATGGAAAGCGGATTTGACGGTATCTTCTTAATTGCATCGAATCCAGTTGATATTATTACTTATCAAGTTTGGAAATTATCTGGTTTACCAAGAAATCGTGTGCTTGGTACAGGTACATCATTAGACTCTTCACGCTTAAGAACAATTTTATCTGAAATGCTTGAAGTAGACCCTCGTAGCATCCATGGTTACTCATTAGGTGAGCATGGTGATTCACAAATGGTTGCTTGGTCTCACGTAACAGTTGGTGGAAAACCAATTTTGCAAATTTTAGAAGAGCAAAAAGAACGTTTCGGTGAAATCGATTTAGATGAAATTGTTGAGAAAACTGCTAAAGCTGGTTGGGAAATTTATAAACGTAAGGGTACTACTTATTATGGAATTGGTAACTCACTCGCTTATATTGCAAGTTCTATCTTTAATGATGATCACCGCGTGATTGCTGTTTCAGCAATTTTAGATGGTGAATATGGCGAATATAATATTTGTACAGGTGTACCAGCAATTATTACAAGAGATGGTGTAAAAGAAGTTGTAGAACTAAACTTAACAGAAGCTGAAGAAGACCGATTTGCACAATCAAATGATGTTTTACGTGACTATATGAAAACAATTGGTTACTAAACTAGGAGAAGGTGAAATAGATGAAGGAATATATAATGTCTCGTGTATTTAAAGGTTCTGCCGGAATTGCACAAGGTATTTTCGTATCCCTTGGAATTGGTTTACTTATCGAAAACATAGGAAGAATTGTTGATATTCCGATGTTAATTACAATTGGAGTTGTTGCGAAATCACTGATGGCACCAGCAATTGGAGCAGGGATTGCTTTCATGCTTGGGGCAAACGGACTTGTCATTTTCTCAGCGATGGTTGCCGGAGCGATTGGAGCAGGGTCGATTTCGATGACTGAAGCCGGCTTAATTATTAAAACTGGTGAACCAATTGGTGCGTTATTAACAGCAACTCTAGCGGTTTATATCGGTAAAAGATTAAGCGGAAAAACTGCTTTAGATATGATGCTCGTTCCATTTGCAGCAATATTAGGGTCTGGTATAGTTGGTATTTGGTTATCTCAAAATATTAGTCCTGTATTAAATACAGTTGGCGCATTTATTAAAGACAGCTCAGCTGGTAGCCCATTTATTGCTTCGATCGTGCTTGCGGTTGTTTGGGGGCTATTACTTATCTCTCCAGCTTCATCAGCAGCTCTAGCAATTGCACTTAGCCTAGACGGTGTTGCAGGCGGCGCAGCACTTGCAGGATGTGTCGCTCAATTTATCGGATTCGCTGTTATCTCCGCAAAAGAAAACAATTTAGGTGGTATTTTAGCACAAGCACTTTGTACTCCGAAAGTACAGTTGCCAAACATTACTAAAAATCCAATGATTCTCGTCCCAACTGTCGTTGCTAGCGCCATTGTGGGTCCTGTTTCTGCACTGATTTTCCACTTGGAAGCAGGTAAAGAAATTGCAGGTCTTGGATTAAGCTCTCTTATTGCACCAATTAACTTAATTTCCAGCCAAGGATTCGGTGTTGTACCAGCAATGGTCATCACTTATATCGTAATCCCAGTAGCTGTTTCTTATATACTTTACAGCGCGTTAAAAAAAGCCGGCCGTATTCATTCTGGCGATATGACTGTGCCACAATCTTAAGTTACAATTGAAAATCTCCTTTATATAGATAAAAGCAGACTGAAGAAGCCACAGTCTGCTTTTTTGTTTACATTTTATAGGTTTGTCTCGCAGGAATTGTAATCGTGTCTTTTCGGTTTACTAGTAAAAGCTGCACACCGAAGTATAGTGTACTCGCAACTGCCATACCGGAAACGGCATCTAAGAAGGCATGCTGCTTTGTAAATAGCGTTGATAAAACAATGAGTGTACCAAAGAAAGTAAGGATCAAATATTCCCATCTATGCTGCTCTCTTCGCTTATAAGCAGCTAACATAATTACAAATGTTGTGAGAACGTGGATGCTAGGAAAACAGTTTACAGGTTGATCAATGCTATAAATATAGCGAACTAAGTCAGAAAATACATCTGTCCCTACTACTGTTGGACGTGGTACGGTTGTTTGCCAAAAGTAGTAAATCGAAAAGCACGTAAGCTTTCCTAGGATAACGCTGCTTAATGTTACATAATATTGTTTTCGATCTTTAAAGCAATAATAAATGAGTGCGCCGTATAAGTATGGGAACCAAATTAAATACGGAATAATAAATGCCTTCACAAATGGAATCCAATCATCAACTACTGTTGTAACATCAACAGCATGAACACCAGATTTATTCAGTACATCGTAAAGGGGACTTACGAGTACGAGTAGAAGTATATAACTTAATGGAAGAAAAGATGAAAGTTTATATTTTTTCATGACTATCTCCTAGTGTTTAGTAATGTAAGTAAATCCAGTTGATTATAATATAGAAAATCAAAATGGGCTATTGATTTTACTTACATTTTTTTGCATTAACCTTACATTTTTGTCACTTGACTTTTAATGGGAGGATGAGATATGAAACGTTTGCTTATTTTGTTGGTTCTTATATTGTTATGTCTCGTGGGAGCTGGATGTGCAAAGAATAAGGATGTGCCATCTGCTTTAGAGTATAGCGGGAGAGCGCTTGTAATTGGAGTTATCGGTGAGGCGCCAAAGGATACATTTAGAAACATAAAGTTTGTGAAGGTGAATTTAGATCAGATAAAAGAGAAATCAGAGAAAGTCGACGGATTTCTCGTTATGAAAGAATATTTTCAAGAAGCATCAGAAGAAAAATATACAGAGCTATTTTTAGGGTTAAAAAAGCCAGTGTTTTTTATCGGTTTAAAGGATAAGCCATATTTGATTTTTATAGAAAAAGATTTGGATTATAACAATGCACCAACAGATAAAGCAATGATGTATACACAAGGATTTGTAAATCTAGGAAGTAGTGAAGGGCAGTATTGGGGCACTGGTTTATACAATGATACGATTTCGGAGCAAAGTATTCATAATATGTATATATACGTATTTCAAACGATTGCAGATTATTTGAGCAGGCATTGAGAAGCTCCGGACTAGGGGCTTTTTATTTTTTAGTTATTTAAATAAACGTTTGTTTAAGATGTATGTTCGGTCTAAATGATACATAATGAATGAAGAGGGGAAATTTTTATATTTATTTTTTTATATATTATTTTTCTTTAAATGGCGGAAAATAAGGAAAATTTGCAGGATAAAAGAAAATTGTCGCGAAATAAGTTAAAGTTTGGAGAAGAATCGTTTGAAATAATAAAACGTTTTCTATATGATAAAGGTAAAGGTTAGTAAAAAGTAGGTGAATTTATGGCAGTAACATTTTATTCATATCCAAAGTGTGGCACATGTCAAAAAGCAAAAAAATGGTTTGAGGCAAACGATGTAGCATATGAAATGATTCATATTGTTGAAAATCCACCATCAAAAGAAGATTTGCGTAATTTACATGCGAAAAGTGAATTGCCATTAAAAAAATTCTTTAATACAAGTGGAATGCGTTACCGTGAACTTGGCTTAAAAGATAAGTTAAAAGATGCAAGTGAAGACGAAATGTTTGAGCTATTAGCATCTGATGGCATGTTGATTAAACGTCCAATCGTAACAGATGGCACGAATGTAACACTTGGTTTTAACGAAGAGCAGTTTGAAAGTGTGTGGAAAAAGTACCAATAAGGTATTTTTACATAATTAATACATTCACTGGAGGTACAGTCATGAGCATTCCAAATCATTTACGTTACTCTGAAGAACACGAATGGGTAAAAACTGAAGGCAACGAAGTTGTTATCGGTATTACTCATTTTGCACAAAGTGAGTTAGGCGATATCGTATTCGTTGAACTTCCTGAAGTAGGTGCGACACTTGAAGCTGACGAGCCATTCGGAAGCGTAGAATCTGTTAAAACAGTTTCTGAATTATACGCACCTGTAAGTGGTAAAGTTGTGGCAGTAAACGAAGAATTAAGCGACCAACCAGAACTTGTTAACGAATCTCCGTACGAAGGTGCATGGATGGTTAAGATTGAACTTTCTGATGCAAGTGAAGTAGAGAAGTTATTATCTGCAGAACAATACGCAGAAATGACAAACCAAGACTAATTTTAGTTGAGATAAAAAGGACAGCCTATGTGCTGTCCTTTTTATTTTTCATTGCGTAAAAGGACACCTTCTGTGCTAGAAGCTCCATCCCCCTCACATTCTGAGCGAGCCACCTGCGCTTTTCTTTTAATCCAGCTCCAGCGGTAAGGATGCTCGGTGGATTCCCTTCTTCCTGCGAGGCAAAAAAGCGTCTTTACGTCAGGAATTCCAACGTCCTTCTGTTCTGAGCGAGCCGCTTCCACTTTTCTTTGTCCAGCTCCGCCTCCTAGCCCTTCATGTCTAAGAACCTTCCGCACAAGAAGACAAAAAACGCCTTCTGTGCGAAAGAGCCTTAGCCAACAGGGCTAAACAGTTTCACAAAAATAAACAGGAAACAACATGAAAAGAACGAATATACTATATACTAAAGTAAGGTTGTTTTATAGTATATGGTGATCGGGTGATGACATATGGTCTATGTAGAGAAAGTCATTATTGTCGAAGGAAAATCAGATAGAAGAAAGATTGAATCTATTATTCGCGAACCAGTGGAAATTGTTTGTACAAATGGTACAATTGGTTTGTCGAAAATGGATGAACTCATTGATCAGTTTTTTGATAAAGAAGTATATGTGCTAGTGGATGCTGATGCTGCAGGTGAAAAGCTCAGAAAACAATTTCGTAAAGAATTTCCGCAAGCTGAGCATATTTACATTGATCGTTCGTATCGTGAAGTGGCAACTGCTCCTTCTAATCATTTAGCGAACGTATTATGGGGAGCTGACATTGACGTTTATACAGAATATTTACGGTAAGGAATGATAGAAGTGATTGACTGGACAGGTGCTGAAGCTACAGCTTTAATAGCAGACCAAGAAAAAACAGTGTTATATGTATATACACCGATGTGTGGAACATGCCAATTAGCAAAGAAGATGTTAACAGTTGTAGAAGCTACTATATCTAATTTGGAAATAGGAATGCTAGATTTAAATTACGCTCCGCATTTAGCGCGAGAATATGAGGTAGAAAGTGTACCTTGTTTACTCGTATTTGAGCGGGGAACACTTATGAAGAAAATATATGCATTTCATTCAGTTGAATATTTATATACGGAATTACAGTAGGCGGCAATGTTTTTGCCGCCTCGACATATTTCTTGGGAAATATGCCTGAAAGATAGAAGTGATACGTTATTTGTCGAGAGAAAGTAACAGGATTGCCCTTTAAGAAGATGGAATGGTATTTAGTAGAAAGTGATATGAAGGATGTGATTAGAATGGGATTATATTCGTTGCTTCAATCATTTGTAACGTATGCCAATAGCCAATATCATTTAGAGCCACTTCTACGGCAAGGAGAAAAAATAATTAATATCCGTTTGGGAGCTGAGTGTTATTCACTTCAAATCTCAAGAGAGTATATACAAATTTTGAAAGGAACCGAGGGAACAGAACAAATTGTTTGTTTTGGGGAGGAAGACCTACAGCGATTAGTTACTGGGAATATTCGGTTACAAACTTTAATTAATAATGGGCGTGTACACTATTCTGGAACGTATCGCACGATGCTATTATTTGAATCAGTGTTTCATATATGTAAACCAATGCCGGTAGGTGCTTAATATTCCGAAGTTTCGTTTTTTGTGAAAATTCCTGTTGACATAGTGGGTGTATATTGATAGAATTCAATTCATAAAATATAGACAATTTCATAAAATTCAAATCAGACGAAAATTGAATCTGATTTCTCTTATCAAGAGAGGTGGAGGGACTGAGCCCTATGAAACCCGGCAACCGTCAACTTTTATGTTGAAATGGTGCCAATTCCTGCAAAGCAAATGCTTTGAGAGATGAGAGGAAGGGATAATGTTGATATACGCATATAAACCTTTCTGCTCATTCTAGAGGCAGAAAGGTTTTTTTGTTGTTTGAATGAGGAGGACGTTCGAATAATAAAAAGAGCCGCTTATGCGTTTTAAGAAATCTAGCTCCAGCGGCTAGAACATTCGGTCGTTTCACCCCTTCCTGCGAGGTGAAAAGCGCCTCTATGTCAGGGGTTCCAACGCCCTCTTGTTCTGAGCAAGCCGCTTGCGCTTTTTAAATCAAAAAGGGGTGATACACCATGATTCTATTAGAGAACGTAAAGAAAATATATAAGTCAAAAAGCGGTGATGTCACTGCTGTGGATAACGCCAATTTAAAAATAGAGAAAGGTGAGATATTTGGTGTTATCGGATATAGTGGTGCTGGGAAAAGTTCTTTAATTCGATTGTTTAATCAATTAGAGAAACCAACTTCCGGACAGATTACGATAGCTAATCGAGTTATTTCCACAATTACAGGGAGTGAACTTCGAAAGGCAAGACAAGAAATTGGAATGATTTTTCAGCATTTTAACTTACTGTGGTCACGAACTGTACGTGAAAATATCGCTTTTCCACTTGAAATTGCAGGTGTAGATAAAGTGCAGCGAAGAAAGCGTGTGGATGAGTTGATTCATCTTGTTGGATTGGAAGGTAGAGGTGATGCGTATCCATCTCAATTGAGCGGCGGGCAAAAGCAACGCGTTGGGATTGCAAGAGCATTAGCGAATAATCCAAAGGTGCTCTTGTGTGATGAAGCGACATCAGCACTTGATCCAGAAACCACAGATCAAATTTTAGATTTACTATTAGATATTAATAAACGTCTTGGATTAACAATTGTACTGATTACACATGAAATGCATGTGATTCAAAAAATTTGTAATCGTGTTGCGGTAATGGAAAAAGGAAAAATTGTGGAGACTGGTCCTGTACTAGATGTATTCCGTAATCCACAGCAGGAGATTACAAAGCGTTTTGTTAAGCAAATAACAGATTCTGAAGATGCGGATGAAGCAATTGAACATTTAGCAGAGAAGTATCCGGAAGGCAAGGTTGTAAAGCTGCAATTTATTGGTGAAGTAGTAGAAAGACCTGTCTTGCAGGAACTCATGAAGCAAGATGGCGTGGAAGTAAGCATTCTGCAAGGGAACATTGCACAAACGGCAAACGGGGCGTATGGAAGTTTAATTGTCCACTTAAATGGTGCTGAAGATGTGGTTGCAAAAGCAATTGCGACGATTCAACAAGAGCAAGTCGAGCTGGAGGTGATTGCACATGGATAATTTGTTTCAAAATGTCGATTGGGACAAAATGCTAGAGGCTACGGGAGAAACGTTATACATGACGGCAGTTGCCGCGCTTGCAACGTTTGTCTTAGGTCTTATTTTGGGATTGCTACTGTTTCTGACAGGAAAAGATAATCTCTGGGAAAACAAGCCAGTTAATATTGTAATTGGTGCGTTTGTAAATATTTTTCGTTCGATCCCGTTTATTATTTTAATCATTTTACTTATTCCATTTACGAAGCTTCTTCTAAACACGATTCTAGGTGCAAGTGCCGCATTACCAGCATTAATTGTTGGGGCAGCACCGTTCTATGCGAGAATGGTCGAAATCGCACTTCGTGAAATTGATAAAGGTGTCATTGAAGCATCAAAGGCGATGGGAGCAAAGACAAGTACAATTATTTTAAAAGTACTTATACCAGAATCTTTGCCAGCGCTTGTTTCCGGGATTACGGTAACAGCTATTGCGCTTGTCGGTTACACAGCAATGGCTGGAGTGGTCGGAGCAGGTGGACTTGGTACACTTGCTTATTTAGAAGGGTTTCAGCGCAATAATAGTGATGTAACGCTTATGGCAACAATTCTTGTACTTGTGATTGTATTTATCATTCAAATGCTTGGTGACTTGCTCACGAAGCGTCTTGATAAAAGATAAAGAGAAGTCTTCGTGTAAGACGAAGACTTCCTACAGCTTTTTAATTTTGAATATTGAAAAAAAGAAAGGGTGTCATAACATGAAAAAGGTATTACTTTCAGCACTTCTTGCTGTATTTGTGTTTGCATTAGCTGCTTGTAGCGGCGGAAAAGACGAAAAGAAACTTGTAGTTGGTGCTTCTAACGTACCGCATGCAGTTATTCTAGAAAAAGCGAAACCAATCTTAGAGAAAAAAGGGATTAAATTAGATATTAAGCCATTCCAAGATTACGTATTGCCAAATAAAGCACTAGCTGATAAAGATCTTGATGCAAACTATTTCCAACATATTCCGTATTTAGATAAAGAGATTCAAGAAAAAGGATACAAATTTGTAAACGCAGGGAAAATTCATTTAGAGCCGATGGGGATTTACTCAAAGAAATATAAAAACTTAAAAGATCTTCCAAACGGCGGAACAGTGATTATGAGTAATAACGTATCAGAGCGTGGACGTATGTTAGGACTTCTGCAAAAAGGCGGCGTTATTAAACTGAAAGATGGCGTAGATATCGTCAAAGCGACAGAAAAAGATATTGTGGAAAATCCGAAAAACTTGAAGTTTAAAACAGATGTGGAGCCAGGTCTTACACCAAAATTATATGAGAACAACGAAGGTGACGCATTATTCATTAACTCAAACTATGCAATTGATGCAAAATTATACCCAACAAAAGATGCAATTGCTCTTGAAGGATCAGAGTCTCCTTATGCAAATATTATTGCGGTTCGTAAAGGTGACGAAAATAGAAAAGAAATTAAAGAGCTTGTAGAAGTGTTACACTCAAAAGAAATTCAAGATTTTATTAAGAAAGAATATAAGGGCGCTGTACTTCCAGTAAGTGAATAGGCGTAGGAAAGGGCTAGGAAATTTCTAGCCCTTTTTTCTTTATATATAAGAAGAAAAGTGTATCATAAGAGGATGTGAGGGAAGTACTTATATACATTTGTGAAAAAATTGTTACATTTTCTCAGCGTTTGCGATAACATTTTATTTGATATAAAATGAGAATGAGAATAAAATGAGAATGTGAATGTTTTAGGAATTTTTAAAATGTATATAGAGGATTAATGGAGGTATTGAGATGGCTGGTTCTACATTAACGGTTAAAGACTTACATGTATCAATCGATGGTAAAGAAATTTTAAAAGGTGTAAACCTTGAAGTAAAAGGTGGAGAAATCCACGCAATTATGGGACCTAATGGAACAGGTAAATCAACTTTATCTTCTGCAATTATGGGTCACCCAAAATATGAAGTAACAGAAGGAAGCATCATCATCGACGGTGAAGATGTATTAGAAATGGAAGTAGATGAGCGCGCACAAGCAGGTCTATTCCTAGCAATGCAATATCCAAGTGAAATTAGCGGAGTAACAAACGCTGACTTCTTACGTTCTGCAATTAATGCACGACGCGAGGAAGGCGATGAAATTTCTCTTATGAAATTTATCCGTACATTAGATAAAAACATGGAATTCCTAGAAATGGATCCAGAAATGGCACAACGTTACTTAAACGAAGGTTTCTCTGGCGGTGAGAAAAAACGTAACGAAATTCTTCAATTAATGATGATTGAGCCAAAAATCGCAATCTTAGACGAAATCGACTCTGGTCTTGATATCGATGCATTAAAAGTTGTATCTAAAGGTATTAACGAAATGCGCGGCGAAGAGTTCGGCTGCCTAATGATTACGCATTACCAACGTTTATTAAACTACATTACTCCAGACTTCGTTCACGTTATGATGAACGGTCGCATCGTTAAATCTGGTGGCCCTGAGCTTGCACAACGTCTAGAAGCTGAAGGTTACGACTGGATCAAAAAAGAATTAGGTATTGAAGACGAAACAGCAGAGCAAGAAGCGTAAGAGAGGAGCATAAATATGACAATCGGTACATTACCTTTCGATCAAGAAACAATCCGTCAGCGCGCAAGCGAAGTAAACGAAGCTGCTTGGTTGACTGAGTTCCGCTTACAAGCTCTTGCACAAGCAACTGAACTTCCAATGCCAACGCCTGATAAAACAAAAATCGATAAATGGGACTTTATCGGAAAAGGCCACACTGCTAAGCAAGAGCCTGTAAGTTCTTTAACGGAACTTCCAGAAGCAGTGAAAAATTTAATCGATGAAAATAACAGCGTACTAGTACAACGTACAGGTACAACTGCATTTGTTTCTTTAGCTGATGAAGCAAAAGAAAAAGGTGTTATTTTCACAGATATCGTAACAGCTGCAACTGAGCATGCTGAATTAGTACAAAAGTATTTAATGAAAGACGGCGTGAAAGTGGATGAGCATCGTTTAACAGCACTTCATGCAGCATTAATCAACGGCGGTGCATTTGTATATGTTCCGAAAAACGTTGTTCTTGAAACACCACTTCAAGCTGTATTCTTAGTAGACGGCGAAGAAGCAAATGTATATAACCATGTATTATTTGTAGCTGACGCGAACAGTTCTGCAACATATGTAGAAAACTACGTAGCAAATGAAACTGTTACAGGTATTGCAAACATCGTGGCAGAAGTAATCGTAGAACAAGGTGCACAAGTGAAATTTGGTGCAGTTGATCTATTAGCGAAAGATGTAACAACTTACGTAAACCGCCGCGGCGTTGTAGGACGTGACGGCCGTATTGAGTGGGCATTAGGTCTTATGAATGACGGAAATACAATTTCAGAGAATGTAACGAACTTAATGGGCGACGGATCATTTGCTGATACAAAAACAGTAACAATTGGCCGTGGTAACCAAACACAAAACTTTACAACTAAAGTTGTTCACTTCGGTAAACACTCTGAAGGATTCATTTTAAAACACGGTGTACAAACAGATAGCGCAACATCTATCTTTAACGGAATTGGTAAAATTGAACACGGTGCATCTAAATCAAATGCACAACAATCTTCTCGCGTTCTTATGTTAAATGAGAAAGCTCGCGGCGATGCAAACCCAATTCTTCTAATTGACGAAGACGATGTAATGGCAGGTCACGCAGCTTCTGTAGGCCGCGTAGATCCAGTACAACTATACTACTTAATGAGTCGTGGTATTCCGAAGAAAGAAGCAGAACGTTTAGTCATCCATGGATTCTTAGCACCTGTAGTGAATGAGCTTCCAATTGAAGGAGTAAAAGCACAGCTTGTTGAGGTAATTGAAAGGAAAGTTCGCTAATGGATATTCATGAAATACGCAAACAGTTTCCAATTCTTGATCAAAAAGTGAACGGCAAACAACTTGTTTATTTCGATAGTGCAGCAACTTCTCAAAAGCCAATTCAAGTCATTGAAACGTTAGAACGTTACTATAAAGAATACAATTCTAACGTGCATCGCGGTGTTCATACGCTCGGTACGAAAGCTACCGATGCGTATGAAGGTGCACGTGAGAAGGTTCGCAAGTTTATTAACGCGAAATCAATGGAAGAAGTTATTTTCACGCGCGGAACAACAACTGCATTAAATACAGTAGCAGCAAGCTATGGCCGTGAAAATGTAAAAGAGGGCGATGAAATCGTCATCTCTTACATGGAGCATCATAGTAATATTATTCCGTGGCAACAAGTTGCGAAGAAAACAGGCGCAACTTTAAAATATCTTCCGCTTCAGCCAGACGGAACAATCTCATTAGAAGATGCACGTCAAACAATTACACAGAATACAAAAATCGTTTCTATTATGTATGTGTCTAACGTACTTGGAACGATTAACCCTGTAAAAGAAATCGCAGAAATCGCTCATCAAAATGGTGCAATTATGGTCGTTGACGGTGCACAAAGTACACCTCATATGAAAGTGGATGTACAAGATTTAAACTGTGATTTCTACGCATTATCCGCTCATAAAATGTGCGGGCCTACAGGTGTCGGCGTATTATATGGTAAGAAAGAATTGCTAGACAATATGGAGCCAATTGAATTTGGCGGCGAAATGATTGATTTCGTAGACTTACAAGATTCTACGTGGAAAGAGCTTCCGTGGAAGTTTGAAGCAGGTACACCGATTATCGGTAATGCGATCGGACTTGGAGCGGCAATTGATTTCCTAGAAGAAATCGGTCTTGATAATATTGAAAAGCATGAACATGAATTAGCGCAGTACGCTTTAGAAAGACTATCAGAAGTAGATGGCGTTACAATTTATGGACCAAAGCATCGCGCTGGTCTTGTTACATTTAATATTGATGAAGTACATCCGCATGATGTAGCAACAGTATTAGATGTAGAAGGCATTGCGGTTCGCGCAGGACATCACTGTGCACAACCGCTTATGAAGTGGCTAAAAGCTTCTTCTACAGCACGTGCAAGCTTCTATTTATATAATACAAAAGAAGAAATTGATACATTTGTTGAAGCGCTAACGAAAACAAAGGAGTATTTCACAAATGTCTTTTAATAATTTAGATACGTTATATCGTCAAGTTATTATGGATCATTATAAAAATCCTCGTAACCATGGCGTGTTAGATGATAGTGTTACAGTTAATTTGAACAATCCAACTTGCGGCGATCGTATTCAACTTACGATGAAAGTAGAAGAGGGAATTGTTAAAGAGGCGAAGTTTGAAGGAGAAGGTTGTTCGATTTCTATGTCTTCGGCTTCGATGATGACGCAAGCAGTAAAAGGAAAGAAAATTGAAGAAGCACTTCAGCTTTCTAAAATTTTCTCTGATATGATGCTAGGAAAAGAGTATGATGACAGCGTAGATTTAGGAGATATTGAAGCATTACAAGGCGTATGCAAGTTTCCAGCACGTATTAAATGTGCAACATTAGCTTGGAAAGCGTTAGAAAAAGGCTTAAACGAAGATAAGTAATGTTACAGGTTCCTAAACACGAGGTTATCTAAGGAGGGACATACCAACATGGCGAAGAAACTGCCAGATATCGGCGATTATAAATATGGTTTCAAGGATAAAGATGTTTCGATTTTCCGTGCTGGACGCGGTTTAACAAAAGAAATCGTTGAAGAGATTTCACGTATGAAAGAAGAACCACAGTGGATGTTAGACTTCCGTTTAAAATCACTGGATAAGTTCTATGAAATGCCAATGCCACAATGGGGCGGCGACTTAAATGACTTAGATTTTGATGAAATTACGTACTACGTAAAACCATCTGAGAAATCTGAGAAGTCTTGGGATGAAGTACCTGACGAAATTAAAGCGACATTTGATAAATTAGGTATTCCAGAAGCTGAGCAAAAATATTTAGCTGGTGTATCTGCACAGTACGAATCTGAAGTTGTATACCACAACATGAAAGAGGACCTAGAAGCTCTAGGAATCGTCTTCAAAGATACAGATAGCGCATTAAAAGAGAACGAAGATATTTTCCGTGAGCATTTCGGAAAAGTAATCCCACCAACTGACAACAAATTCGCAGCATTAAACTCTGCAGTTTGGTCTGGTGGATCGTTCATCTACGTTCCAAAAGGTATCAAAGTTGATACACCACTTCAAGCGTATTTCCGTATTAACTCTGAAAATATGGGACAATTCGAGCGTACGCTTATTATCGTAGACGAAGGCGCACATGTACACTACGTAGAAGGTTGTACAGCTCCTGTTTACACAACAAATTCACTGCACAGTGCGGTAGTAGAAATCATCATTAAGAAAGATGCATATTGCCGTTACACTACAATCCAAAACTGGGCAAACAACGTATACAACCTAGTTACAAAACGTGCTGTTTGTGAAGCGAACGCAACGATGGAATGGATTGACGGTAACATCGGATCTAAATTAACGATGAAATACCCAGCAGTTATCTTAAAAGGCGAAGGCGCTCGTGGTTTAACATTATCTATCGCGATTGCTGGTAAAGGCCAACACCAAGATGCTGGTGCGAAAATGATTCACTTAGCACCAAACACATCTTCAACAATCGTTTCTAAATCGATTGCGAAACATGGTGGTAAAGTAACGTACCGTGGTATCGTACACTTCGGACCAAAAGCGACAAACTCTCGCTCTAACATCGAATGTGATACGTTAATCATGGATAACCAATCAACATCTGATACAATTCCTTACAACGAGATCAAAAACGATCACGTTTCACTTGAGCACGAAGCGAAAGTATCAAAAGTATCAGAAGAACAATTATTCTACCTAATGAGCCGCGGTATCTCTGAGCAAGAAGCTACAGAAATGATCGTAATGGGCTTCATTGAGCCATTCACTCGCGAACTTCCAATGGAATACGCAGTTGAAATGAACCGTCTAATCAAGTTTGAGATGGAAGGTAGTATCGGTTAATTTAAAAGTAGAAGCGCCCTGTTTACAGGGCGCTTTTTTAATTGGATGAAAATATATCAATCGTTTCTCCCGATATATCGGTGTTATTTTTGAAATAACGGTGCTTTGACACGATATAAAGACCTTGCGATGATGTTGGACATGTGAAAAGTCGCTGAAAAACTATCTAGTTTGAGTAAGTGAAAAAATTTTATCAATATACAAAAATTAAGATTTTATGATATAATTTTTAAAAAAAGGAGGTGAGTATTTTAAGAGTTCTAAACCATGTTGAAGGAATAAAATTACTAGTGTGTTTATTAGTTGGTTTATGTACTATTAATTATTCGTTTATTTCCTTCGCTGAAACATAAACAAGTAATTTAGCTGATGCAATAAAATTATTCTAAAAAAGGAGTTGAGTTTTTTGAAAATTAAAAAAAGTATTAAAGGAATAAAATTACTAGCATGTTTATCAATTGGCTTATGCACTATTAATTATTCTTCTATTTCCTTCGCGGAAACAAAAACAGGTAATTCAGCGGATGTAACAAAAAATGCTAGTGGCATTGATACTGGCATAGCAAATCTTAAGTATAATAATCAAGAGGTTTTAGCAGTAAATGGTGATAAAGTAGAGAGTTTTGTTCCGAAAGAAAGTACAAATTCAAATGGTAAATTTGTAGTAGTTGAACGTGAGAAAAAATCACTTACAACTTCACCAGTCGATATTTCGATTATTGATTCTGTGGCTAATCGTACTTATCCAGGAGCAGTACAACTTGCAAATAAAGCTTTTGCAGATAATCAACCTAGTTTGTTAGTAGCTAAGAGAAAACCTTTGAATATTAGTATAGACTTACCTGGCATGAGAAAAGACAATACAATTACTGTCCAAAATCCTACATATGGTAATGTGTCTGGAGCAGTAGATGAATTAGTATCTACTTGGAATGAAAAGTATTCAAAAACACATACGTTACCTGCAAGAATGCAGTATACAGAATCTATGGTGTATAGTAAATCTCAAATCGCAAGTGCTCTTAATGTTAACGCTAAATATCTTGACAATGCACTGAACATTGATTTTAAAGCGATTGCAGATGGAGAGAAAAAAGTGATGGTTGCGGCATATAAACAAATCTTTTATACCGTAAGTGCAGAACTACCTAACAATCCATCAGATCTTTTTGATAATAGTGTTACTTTTGGTGAGTTAACTCGTAAAGGGGTAAGTAATGCGGCTCCGCCTGTTATGGTGTCAAATGTAGCTTATGGTAGAACAGTTTATGTGAAATTAGAAACATCATCTAAGAGCAAAGATGTACAAACTGCTTTTAAAGCCTTAATTAAGGGTCAAGGCGTTGAAGCGAGTGGACAGTACAAAGATATTTTTGAAGACAGTACCTTTACTGCTGTAGTATTAGGCGGAGATGCAAAAGAGCATAACAAGGTTGTTACAAAAGATTTTAATGAAATCCGAAATATCATTAAAGATAATGCGGAATTAAGTTCTAAAAATCCAGCATACCCAATTTCATATACAAGCACTTTCTTAAAAGATAACGCAACGGCTGCTGTTCATAACAATACAGATTATATTGAGACTACAACTACAGAATATTCTAGTGCTAAAATGACGCTTGATCATACTGGTGGATATGTTGCTCAATTTGATGTATCTTGGGATGAATTCTCATATGATCAAAATGGAAAAGAAGTACTAACCCATAAAACTTGGGAAGGAAACAACAGAGACAGAACTGCTCATTTCAATACAGTTATACCACTTTCACCGAATTCAAAAAATGTAAAAGTTGTAGCAAGAGAATGTACAGGTCTTGCATGGGAATGGTGGAGAACAATTATTAATGAACAAAATGTTCCATTAACAAATGAAATTAAAGTTTCAGTTGGAGGAACGACATTATACCCAAGTGCTAATATTAGTCATTAGTTAATAGAGGTACTATATGATTATGATGTAACGACAGATAACTAAGGTGATATATACGCCTTAGTTATCTTTTCATTCAATGAGAGTACAATGTAAAGGATAATATTTTAAAAATCTCGTCACATCAATATTTGTATCCCACCTATACTGAAAATAAAATTAGTTTAATTTTAAATTTAACAAATCACTTACGATGATATTAGATATGTTATACAAAAAATATTTTGAAATTAATTTTCGTACATAAATAAAATCCGATGAAATCTCACCGGATTTTGCTCCTTCAAAAAGGTAACATATTCAATTTTTATTTTATTGTACAATGCGGAAAATTCTGAATTAAAATGCTTTACGTTGATAAATGATTAATGATACCCCACATGAAATGATATAAGCACATACGATAATCATCGTAGCTATGGCATACAAAGTAGGTATAGATAAGCTGAAAATAGTATCAGTAACGGTACTAAACTCTGTTGCAAGAAATTGTACAGCACCTGGACCAAAAGCAGTTAATACTAAAAATAAAGCCATAATAATCAAAAGCATATGATCTTGTTTAAATTGATAAAATAGTGGAAATGTAATGGCTGCAAATAGCAAAAATAATGCATTGCCCATTACAATATGCTCTACAGTAAATGACTTTTGGAAGATGATAAGCATTGCGCTTGTTACAGCAATTGCCAAAAACATGTAGACAATTGCTCCAATATAACGTGAAGCGACAATTTCCTTACGTGTATATGGCAAAGAATTTAATAAAATATTTGTTTCTGCCTTTGCATCATAGGCATGCGTATTAAATGGAATCAAAATACTTGCAATCGTAAATATTAAAATAGGGTGCTTGTTCATCACAATAAAAAAGATAATGAAGCCTAAATAAACTAGTAATTGTTTCTTCTGTAAAATTAAATCGCGCTTGATTAAATTAAGCATGGTGCCCTACTCCTTTCGAGTAATACATAATATCTTCTAATGAGGCGCGTTCAATCATAACCTCATTACCAAAAATTTGTTCAACTTCAGCTACATTATTTGTTAATGCCTCAAAGCCAGTCGGTGCACGATGAATATGCATAAAGGCTTTTTCTGTATCGCGATCTAATAAATCCGTACTGCCTTTTACTAATGCATAGTTTTCTTCCACCTCATGAATTGACTGATTAAACATTAATTGTCCCTTTTTTAAAAAGGCAATAAAATCAGCGATGCGATCTAAATCCGTCGTAATATGTGTAGAGAAGAAAATTGTGCGATTGCCATCAAGCATTAATTCATGCAGTAAATTGAGTAACTCACGTCTAAATATTGGGTCTAAACCTGCTGTTGGCTCATCCATAATAATCAACTCAGCATGATGTGATAGAGCAAGTGCTAATGAAGCCTTCATCTGCATACCTTTTGAAAAAGTTTTAATCGCTTTATTCATCGGCAGTTCAAACTGCTCTACATACTGCTTAAATATCATCTCGTCCCAATTTTTGTAAGCTGGTGCGACCATTCGCTTAATATCCTTTAGATTTAAGCCCTCATAAAATACGTTACTATCAAAAACAAAACCGATGCGCTCCTTAATTTCCTTTTCGTGTGATGCGTAGTCTAAGCCGAAAATTTTAATCTCACCTGCATCTGGCTTTAATAAGTTCATCATCATTTTAATGGCTGTCGACTTCCCAGCACCATTTGCGCCAATGAAGCCTGTTACAAATCCTTTTTTGATTTGTAAATTTAATTGCTCTATCGAAAAACCTTGAAATGTTTTACTAACATTGTGTAGCTCTACTATATTCTCCATACATTTTACTCCTCATATAAAATAGTTAATAATTCTCGCAGTTCCGTTAAGGGTAGCCCAATTTCCTTACTATTCGTAATGACAGACAATAACTGTTCTTCAATAACTTTTAATTTTTTCTCACGTACTACATCTAAATTTTGTTCAGCAACAAAAGAGCCCTTACCTACAATCGAATAAATAAATCCTGTTCTTTCTAGCTCCTCATACGCGCGCTTTGTCGTAATAATACTGACTTGCAAATCCTTGGCGAGCTGGCGCATTGATGGGAGTGTCGTTCCCTCTTTTAAATCACCACTCAAAATTAGTGATTTTATTTGATTGGTAATTTGTTCGTAAATCGGCTCCTTAGAACTGTTTGAAATAATTATTTGCATGCAAATCCCTCTTAGTCTTTATATTGTATATATACTCTATATACAATATATAAATTTTATATCAAAAATGCAATGATTTTCCAGATTTTTTTTTGTAAAGGGTACTCATGTAAATGAATAGTAGGTTTAATCATGGAGTGAGTATATTCAAATTTATTTTAGATAGCGTATCAAGAACGTTATAAGTGTGAATGCAAAAGTCTATTATGTGTAGTTAAAACATTTAGAAATCCTCTTAAAAATTTTTAAGGAATTTCTAAAAAATAGATAAATGGGAATAACGGGAGGTGGAACATATGAAGCAATTTGCGAAAGGAGCATGGAGAAAAAAGTATGGGGAATTGTAAAAGAAAGCATTTATATTGCAGCAACATTTATTACAACTTATCTTTTCTTTATTTTCTAAAACAGAAGCTATCCCAGTATATGGGATAGCTTCTGTTTAAACGGTCTAAGTATTCAAAAAAGATAAAGAGTTTTGTTAGCTGTACCGTAAAAATTCCAAAGTGTTAAAGTCGTACGATGGGCGCTTTTACGGTTCTCTAAATCCAAATGCTCCAATAAGAACAGGGATGAGTAATATGAAAATAACAGCTAGAAGTGGAACAAAAATACCGACAAACTTCCATTTGCTTGGTTCGTTCTTGTTTATAGCTATCATGCTGAATATGAGGCCGAGGATGATGCAAGCGGTGCTAATAAAAAAGAAAATGATTGGTAAAAAACTTAAATTTGCTGCAAGGGCATAACTGAGTGAAAATGAAACAACTCCAGCTAATGTAACCCACAGAGAGAGAAAGCTATATTTGTTAAACAAAGGAATCACCTCCATACATCCATTTTAGTGTGGAAATTTTCTAATTAAAAGGTATCTTTTTGCTTTTTTCCCCAATCAGAGTACAATGTAAAATAGCAAGAAAAGGCGAAAAGTATTTACAGGATTATTGCAAGTAGATAGCGTAAAAGGCAGTAAGGAATTGAGAGGAGGTTTTTTCTCTGGATATAAATAAAGAAACAATCATTCACCTTTATCATACAAACGATATACATAGTCATTTTGAAAACTGGCCGCAAATTTCTCGTTTTGTACAAGAAGAGAAAAAGCGCAGACAGAAAGCAGGAGAATCTGTTTTCACATTAGATATTGGCGATCATGTGGATCGTTTTCATCGTATAACGGAAGCAACGAATGGAAAGGGCAATACGAAATTATTAAACGAAGCGTTATATGATTATGTAACGATTGGAAATAACGAAGGAATTACATTAGCGAAGGAGCATCTTGAACATTTATATGATGAAGCGAATTTTGAGGTGCTTGTAGCTAATTTATTTGAAAGAAATGGAACGCGTCCTAATTGGGCAAAACCGTACAAGCTGCATACAACTGCAGATGGAGTTACGATTGCTTTTATCGGCTTAACGGTAGCTTATCCAGAGTTCTATGAAATGCTGGATTGGCATATTGAAGATCCGATTGCACATTTGGAAGTGATTTTAGAAGAAGTGAAAGAAAAAGCTGATGTTACTGTCGTTCTTTCTCATCTTGGAAAGAATGCAGATGAGTATATGGCAGAGCATTATGATATTGATGTTATTTTAGGGGCACATACACATCATTTGTTTGAGCGTGGTGTTCTTGTGAAGGGGACTTTGCTTTGCTGCGGAGAAAAGTGGGGGCATTATGTCGGACATGTTCAGCTAACGGTGGATCTAGAGACAAAAAGAGTGACAGAAAAGGATGGGAGAGCGATTCGTACAAATCGTCTGTCAGCTTACGGAGAGTCATTGCCGACGATTGAAGCGTTAGAGAAAGAAAGCGAACTCATTATGGCAGATCCGATTGTTGAGTTAAAAGAACCATTGCCGATTGATTGGTTCCAGGAGACACAAATTTCCCGTATGTTAGCAAGTGCATTAAAAAAATGGTGTAATGCGGAAATTGGGATGGTCAATGCGGGTGTGTTATTAGAAGGATTAGAAGAAGGAATTGTAACGCGCGGAGATATCCACCGCATTTGTCCACATCCTATTAATCCATGTGCACTAAAAGTAAAAGGAAAAACATTACGAGATGTTATTTTAAAAGCACGTCGTCCAAATATGGAACAACTTGAGGTAAAAGGCCTTGGTTTTCGTGGGAAAGTTATGGGGAAAATGATTTATGATGGCCTGGAAGTTACATTAGATACGATTCCTGGAAATAAAATTTTACTCGAAGATGTATTGATTAATGGAGAATCATTAGAGTTAGAACGTATATATACTGTCGGAACGATTGATATGTTTACATTCGGGTACTTATACCCAGAACTATCCACACTTTCTGAAAAACAATATTATATGCCAGAGTTATTGCGAGATGTGTTAACAGAGATGTTGATAACTTATACATCTTCCATCAAACTATAGGCTAGTTAACCTGTAACACTCATTTTTCTCTTTTCATAAAGATAAGAAAGAGAGGAGTGTGTGAACTATGGTTAATGTGGAACCAATTATCATTGATAACTATACGTTTATAGCGGTTAGCGTAAAGCTTCCGAAAACAAATTTGCTGGCTGTTATGAGCGATAAGGGATATATTATGTGTGGAGCTTTAGATGTCGGTCTATTAAACGAGAAGTTAGGGGACCGAGGTATTATTGCTGGCCGCGCAGTTGGTGTGAGAACGATTGAGCAGCTTCTTGAAGCGCCGCTTGAATCGGTAACGACTGAAGCCGAGGCTCTAGGCATTCCAGCAGGAACAATTGGAAAAGATGCTTTATTAAAAATGATATAAGTATATATCGTCCCTCTTTCTTGCATAGAAATGATATAAGAAGGAGGGTTTTTTTATGCGTACATTTCGTCCAAAAGCTTCGCGTTTCCGAAAAGGACCACTCCCCTTTCGGCATGTACTACTCATTTCGTTTATCATTTTTTTATTGTTAACTTTACAAGGATTCTGGATTGTGAATAAAAGTATTCAACCTACATTAATAAAATATGGAGAAACGCAGACACATAAAATGGCAACGGTTGTGATGACGAAAGCGGTAAAGGATCGAATTAAGGAAGGGTTTGATGTGGATTCATTAATGAAAGTACAAAACGATAAGAATGGAAGAGTATCCACAATCGATTTAAATACAAAGCAAGTAAATGAGATTTTGACATCGACTACTGCATACATAGAGAAATATTTGCATCAAGTGGAGAAGGGGGATATGAAGGCACTCGGTCTTCCAGAAGAGAGCGGAGTGTCAATGTCTGTTCCTCTTGGACGCATAACGGATAATGCACTCCTTGGTAATTTAGGGCCGAATATTCCGATTGATTTTACAACAATTGGTCATGTGAATACGGATATTAAGCAAAATGTAAAACCGCATGGAATTAACAATACAGCGATTGAAGTTGTTATGGAAGTACAGGTTACGCTACAGGTAATTATTCCATTTCGTACAAAAGAAATTACAGTAAAACAAAATATCCCAATTGCAACGCGAATTGTACAAGGAGAGGTACCATCTTATTATGGAAGCGGCGGAGTTGTTATGCCAGATAGTAAAGGGAAGAAAGCGGATGATTAAATCATTCGCTTTTTTGTTTTTACTTATTTTTGTAAAATGGAAAGATAAATAAAATTACATATCATTCCATATTTATAATAGAAGGTGACTCGAGAAGTTGAAGATATTAAAATAAGTGTGGGGTGTCAAATGGGAGAAATACTTTTCTTTTTAGGGATAGTATCCTTAATAACTTATCATTTGTTAAGCCACAGAAAAATGGATTCAACCAAAAAGAAGTTGTATTTTATAAGTCTGATTTTTGTTATTGTTTTTGCCTTTATTCCTACAACAGGACTAAGTAATGGGGAATTTCTTCACTTTGGTATACCTGCAGAAAATTTCACTTATTTTGGTAGGGGGATGCTTGGTTTTAATCCATTGGGGTTTATCTTTAACTTTTTTGTGTTTTATTGTTTTTTTAAGCTAATACTAAAAATATGGAAATTTTTATCAAATAAAGCAGAGGATTAATAAAATATGTATTATAACGGATGAGTAAGTTTGAAAAGACATTATAGTACTTAAAAGGAAACAACCGTAGCAATTAGCTACGGTTATTTTTTAAATTCGCACGTTCTTTCCGCTCCCACAAACTTAAATGCATATACGGATCAAAAGCCCATTCTGTATACCCGTTGTCTTTATATAATCCAAAGTGCAAGTGTGGTGGGAACTTTCCAGCTGTACCAGGAGGTCCATAACCTGTGTTACCAACGAAGCCAAGAACGGTTCCTGGCTCTACAATTTGTCCTAGCTGTATTTCTTTAGAAAAGCCACCTAAATGTGCGTAATAATGATAATTGTTATATAAATCACGAATGCCGATGCGCCAACCACCAAGGCGATTCCAACCTTTTGTTTCAATAACGCCGTAGCAGGTAGATCTTACTGGTACACCGTGCCTTGCGAAAATATCGGTGCCTTCATGAATACGTCTTCCTCCAAAACTCCGCCCAGCGCCAAATGTACTACGGTAGCTATTGTCGCTATGGACAGGAAGAGGGAAAGCATTCCCTTCTAAGTTAATACGACCATAGTGCTTATAGATTCGAGCATATTCGGTAATTAATTCAACCGTTTTTGCACGTCTATAATATTCCCAGAGCATAATTTTAATACGGTCTTCTGAAGTCCCTTGCTTTTTTATAATAGTTGCCATTGTATGCAAAAGGTCTCGGTCGTTATTTGCATTTGCAATTCCATCTTTATCGCCATCTAAACCAATCCCCCCAAACAGAGAAATCGTGTGGGGAAGAGTATCGTTAGTAGAACCATTGGCAGGTCCAGCCCACATTTCCGGTTTAAAGTAAATTGATATGATAGCATCGGGCTTTTTCGGAATATCTTTTCTTACGCTCCGTATATTGCGTTCATATTGATCAATTGCGGCTAAGTAATACCATGGAATATTAGCATCTTTTTCAGTTTCTTTATATAGTGTCATGCGCTTTTCGTATATTTGATTTTGATTCACTTCACCATAGGCAATGCCTTGCCCAAGAAGAAAACAAATAGAAAGCAATAAGGCAATCTTTCGAAGCATAAAAATAAACTCCTTTCACAACATCACTCTTTTTAGTGTGGGATATACGAGATATTTCATTATAGTAAATCATTGGTAAAAATTCTTGGAATCTTCATTTGAGCAAATCGCTTTCATACGTTAGAATAGATATGTTACATTGAAAGAAGCGAACACGGTAAACTATTTCATATTGTGCGGAGTTGATAACATGACAAAACAAACAGAATATAAGCGCAAGCCCGAATGGTTGAAAATTAAGTTAAATACAAATGAAAACTATACAGGCTTAAAGAAAATGATGCGTTCTAAGCAGTTACATACCGTTTGTGAAGAGGCGAAATGTCCGAATATTCACGAATGCTGGGCTGTAAGAAAAACAGCAACGTTTATGATTTTAGGTGCGGTTTGTACACGCGCTTGTCGTTTTTGTGCGGTTAAAACAGGCTTACCAACGGAGCTTGATTTACAAGAGCCAGAACGCGTAGCAGATTCTGTAGTACACATGGGCTTAAAACACGTTGTTATAACAGCGGTTGCACGTGATGATTTGAAAGATGGCGGAGCTGCTGTTTTTGCTGAAACAGTGCGCGCTGTTCGTCGCAAAAATCCATTCACGTCTATTGAAGTACTGCCATCTGATATGGGCGGGGTAGAAGAAAATTTAAAAATGTTAATGGATGCAAAACCGGATATTTTAAACCATAACATTGAAACAGTACGTCGATTATCTGACCGAGTTCGCGCTAGAGCAAAATATGATCGTTCATTAGAGTTTTTACGTCGTGCAAAAGAAATGCAACCTGATATTCCAACTAAATCTAGCATTATGGTGGGACTGGGTGAAACAAGAGAAGATTTAATTGAAGCAATGGACGACTTACGTGCGAACAATGTGGATATTTTAACACTTGGACAATACCTACAACCATCTAAAAAGCATTTACCAGTTATTAAATACTACACACCAGCTGAATTTGCAGAGTTAAAAGAAATTGCTCTTAGCAAAGGATTTAGCCACTGTGAAGCTGGCCCGCTTGTTCGTTCTTCTTACCATGCAGATGAGCAAGTACGTTCTGCAAAAGAAAATACAGCACAAGCAAAATAATAGTAAAAAATCCTTCTTAGCGTGAAAACTAAGAAGGATTTTTTTACTTCAAACACAACTAAATAGGAAACAATAAAGGAAGTTTTACCGCAGTTTTTCAATTTGTTTTTCTATATTCTAAAACGGTATTTTGACATGTGGATAAAATCTTTTTCAATTCTTCTGTGGATAATTCAATTGTAAATTCCGGAACACCCGGTGTAATTAAAATTTTGTCATAGGCATAGACGGAACTATCCACAATAATTGTTACATTCTGTGAATAGCCAAAAGGAGCGACGCATCCCGGAATACATCCTGTTTGTTCTCTTAGTTCATCAGGTGAACAAATTGATAAGCGCTGCCCCGTGATTTCCTTCATTTCGTTTCTCTCGAGACGAGTTCCTTCCAATGTGAAGAAAACGTAATAGGATCCAGATTTTGATTTTAAAAATAAGCTTTTACTTGGAGCACCCTGCAAGCCAAGGCGTTCACGAACAACACGATCTGTCTCATAATCGAGAACTGGTTCATGTTCAAATTTTTCATAAGAAACATTTGTCTTATGTAATAAAGAGATTACTTCTTCGTACATATTTTTGTAATGCTCCTTTCTATATTTGCTGCATGTTCATCATGACTTTTTCAAATTTTTTTGCACTTAAAATTTCATGTGTTAAAAATTCTCCGTTATAAAAAGCTCCGTATGTCGTGAAGGCACAAGGAGCATGCTGCGCATCTTCTCGCGATGTCAACTGAATGCATTTGAAAGGGATGTGATATTGCTGAGTGATATTGGCTAATTCTTGATGAATGTAATAATCAGTATAAGGACACTGATTTGTATAATAGACAACCAAGCCGTTTTGATTTGGAATCTTCATGTCCTTGGCGCTTGCTGTGAAATGTGGTGAAGGAGCATTTGGATCAAGTTTGTATACAAGTAATTCAAAATAAGGCGGTG
The DNA here is from genome assembly GCF_038050455.1 of Bacillus sp. FSL K6-6038. Lineage (NCBI taxonomy): Bacteria > Bacillati > Bacillota > Bacilli > Caryophanales > Bacillaceae > Bacillus > Bacillus sp. FSL K6-6038. The sequence goes on along the minus strand of NZ_JBBOUH010000001.1, from coordinate 4,773,984 downwards.
CTGTATCACATACTTGAAACCCTTTTTTCTTTAAGTAGCCGCCATCTGATAAATAGGGGCGTTTTTTCTTGCTTGAAATAACAACGATTCCATGCTTTCCTTTCGCTTTAGAATCTTGCATACATTCTTCTAAGAGCTGTGCACCATAGCCTTGCCCTTTAAAACGCCCCGATACCCAAAAGCAATTGATGAATGTGTATCCTGGTGCAGAGATAGGCACCCATGCATACTCAGCTGGAAGGTGTTCAATGAACACCTTTCCTTTTACATCTAGCTTTTTAAACATAAGTCCTTCTTCAAATCGATCCTTTAGCCACTCTTTTTTTAGCTCGACACCACGTTTCACTTTTTTGTCTGACATTGCACAGCAGATATGTTCTTGTTCAATATTATCTCGTGTAACAATTTTCAACGGTCTTCCCCCACAATCTGTGGATTGTCGTTTGTTCATCAATTGTAATTTCGTAAATATCAGGATTGCTTAAGTTTTTCCATTCTAAAAAACCAATCCGATTATCAAAGTACTTTAAAATGAGCGTTAATAAATTTCCATGTGTAACAAGTAATGTTACTTGGTGTTCTTGTTGTAAAATATCTTGAATAAGCGATGCAACGCGGTCCATCGCTTGTTTTGTTGACTCTCCGCCTAAAAAGGCAATATCTATATTTGTAAAAGTATATTCTAGTTTTTGTAGCCAATCTTCCATTGGATTATTGCTTAATATGCGTTCCTCTAGGCGCTCATCTTCGCCTACGGGTAGATTGGTTCGTAATGCAAATGGTGCAATGGATTGAATGGCTCGAGTAAAAGGACTTGAAATAATGGACTCTATTTGCAGGTTATTTTGTATGAGAAAATCAGCAAGAAAGTGTGCTTGCTTTTCTCCTGCAATTGTTAGTGCTGCATCTCGTTCTTGTCCAGTTGCTGAGCAGTGACGTACTACGATAAGTTTTTTCAAAATCCATCCCTCATTTTTTAAGTTGACCATACATACTTCGACAAATAGGAAAAAAATCCTCTATACAAAAAAAGCTAAGCCGCATGGACTTAGCTTTTTTCGGATTCAATTGTTAATTTGTCTTTCATTTTACGAATAAGAATGAAAGCGCAAATTGTAAAAATAAGCGTGATTCCTTCTGCAACAAATATGTTGATAACTTGCTTTTGATAAAGAGCTGCAAAGAAGTCTATAAATGCATGGAACAAGCCGGCATATATAACAAAAATATATTTCTTATGTTTTACGCCGTATAATACAAGCATTGAGAAGGCGATTTGTAAGACCAAAGCTAAGATTCTTTCTAAGCTACCAAGTAGGTAGAGATAGGAAGGAGTGCTAAGTAATAAATCTTGTACTTGACTGAGCTGAGGGGCCTTTTCAATAAGTTTTGAAAAACTTCCATTATTGATTGAAATAGCAAAGTATAGAGTTTGAAGACTAGCTAGAGCCCCAATTGAAATAGATTCAATCCCTCCGTGTCCAATTCCATATGCTAAACCATCTTTATATTCTTGATATTTCTTAAGTAAATAGAAGAAGGCTATGAATCGACCTGCTTCTTCAAAGATAGCGGCAGTAAGTCCACCATAGATGGCATAAAGAAATGGGTTTTTCAATATTTCCGATGTTGTAGGATTGCCCAGCATAAATACGTGAAAAGGTGTTTCGAGAATTTGTGAAAATCCAATAAAGATAAGAACCCCAACACCAACAACTTTCCAGTTTATATGATATTTTTTTCGAAAATAAACAAGTACGATAATTGGAACTAGAACCGAAATCGCTAGTTGCATAATCATACTGGTAATTACAGCATTTGAAACCATATTTTTCACCGCTTTCTAATATATGTACATATATATTATGCCTGAATTTTAAGGGAATGTGGAGTGGAGGAGTTTTTAGTCATAAAAAACACATAATTTAATAATCATTTTTTATTGACTCTCACGTTACGTAATACTTTATTGTATGTATGAAGGGAGGCGAAACAATGACAATGAGGGTAAAAGAAGTAGCTGATTTAGTTGGTATTAGTGTGCGCACACTGCATCATTATGATGAAATTGGGTTGTTAACCCCAGACGAGACGACAGAGTCAGGGTATCGTCTGTATTCCAATGAAAATCTAGAGACATTGCAGCAAATTTTATTTTTTAAAGAGCTTGGCTTCCCTTTAAAGAAGATTAAGGAAATTATCATGAGTCCTTCATTTGACCGGGAAGAAGCGCTTCAATTGCATAAGAAAATGCTGCTCGAGAAGCGAGCTAGACTGGATAAGGTGATTGCGACAATTGATAAGACAATTAAGCATACAAAAGGAGAGATTCAAATGACGAATAAAGAAAAATTTGAAGGATTTGATTTCAGTCAAAACCCATATGAGCAAGAAGCACGTGAGAGATGGGGAGACGAAGCTATGGATAAAGCGAATAAGACAGCAGCTGGCATGCCTAAAGAAAAGCAAGAAGAGTTTAATGGCATTTATAGAAAGCTGGCTACACTTCGAAATGGCGCGCCTGATTCTAAAGAAGCACAAGAAGCAATCCAAGAATGGTACGATTACTTGCAAAACTTCGGTCAATATTCATTAGAGACATTCAAAGGATTAGGTCAAATGTATGTAGATGATGAACGTTTTACAAAAAATATTGACCAATTTGGAGAAGGTTTAGCACAGTTTATGTGCGATGCAATGGCGGTATACGCAGATAACCGTAAAAAATAAAAAAGATGGGGCTGTCTCAAGTGGGCAGCCGCCATCTTTTTTATTTTTTAAGCATGTCATTTAATGTTTGATTCTGCGTATTATTCAAATGCGGATTTTTCCCCATTTCACGTTTTAGCATATCAAGGCTTTGTTCATATTCTTTATTGTTTAATGTACCAGATTGCAGACCTTGAATTTGCGTGATCAATTTTTGGTCTGTTGATACATATGCTTTATAATAGCGAGGAACGATGGATAAAGCCGTTTTATATACTTGATCTGTTACAAGAGCAGGATCGTTTGTTTTTGCTTTGTATACAACAAATACTTCGTCATCGGTCACAAGTGTAGCAGCATTTGTGACATCTGGAAGATTTACTGTCATACTTGTAATCATTTCAGCCACCTTCTCGCGGTTAATGGCACCCACTTGTTTGTTAGATACTTCATGTTTTTGTTTAGAGGAGTATCCGACTCTTGTAAGCTTTGTATTTGTATTTTCTGTATGATACATGTCGTTTTTATTGGAGACAAGAACGCGGCTGCCTTTTTCATGTTCCATTTCAGCTTTATTTGTCGAGTAGCAACCTACAAATAAAGAGAGCGTGAGAAGAGAGAGTATCATTTGTTTTTTCAAGATGTATCACCTCCTTCTCCATAGCATTTACTACTTTTCAATTTTTTGTATTTGAAATTGTTGGTTGTTAGGCTTTGTGATACGATAAAAAGAAGAATGCTTAGAAAGGAAGTTAATGATGGAGCAAAAGCAGGAGATACATGCTACAATGAGCATTAATAATGTTCAATACGAAGTAATTAAAGACTATCGTAACGGTTTTCGTGAAGAAGCATTTAAAGAGCGCTATGCAGAAATTTTAAATAAATATGATTATATCGTTGGTGACTGGGGATACGAACAACTCAGATTGCGCGGTTTTTTTGATGATAGTAACCAACGTGCGACATATGATACGAAAATTAGTACATTATCGGAGTACTTATACGAGTACTGTAATTTTGGTTGTGCACACTTTGTATTACGAAAAGTGAAGAAGTAAAAAGAATTCCTCTTACGATAGGCGTAAGAGGAATTCTTTTTTTTAATCAAGTATTTTTTCATAGCAGTTATACCAATTATAGGGCTTTGGTTTACTTGGAAAATAAACAGCGCCCCGGCATATATAATTATTTGTTTCGTATAAACGTAAGGAAACAGGATTACCTGTGAAAGCATCTAAGCGTATCCCGGTATAGTTCTTTTGCTGTGCTTCATTTTCCCAAAAGGATAATAGTTCTTTACTATATCCTTTTCCTTGTGCGACTGGATGGATGACAAAAGAGTGGACAATGAGAAAACGTCCTTCCGTTTTTGACCAGTCAATAAGCGTATACTCTGGGGACTGCCATTCATTCAAAATGACGGCACCAACGATTGAATCATCTTTACATAGACAATAGAGTTCATTATTTTCTAAGTGGTAGGAAATTGTTTCTCGCGTCGGATAAGAGTCATCCCATTGGTAAATTTGTTTTTGGAGTAGGTCCGTTTTACACTGCTCATACATATCATCTAACTCATCTAATAGGTTAAGTGTACCTTTTGTTATTTTTAGCATATGTGTCCCCTTTACAAGCAAATTGAAATAAGATCACCTTCAGAAAGCGTTGTATGTGGTTTCATCTTCTGTCCATTCAACTGAATGTGTCCGTTTTTTATTCTGTCTACAATCGCGGTGCGGCTCCAATCTGAAATATACGTAGCGAGTGCTTTATCCATGCGATGAGAGCCAAAAACTGTTTCTAATACAATGGCTAATTCTGTAGTGCCAGCTTCTTTATATTGCATAATCGAGATAGTAGTGATCATCTCACCTTGTTCTTTTTGAAACACATCGATCGTTTCGACATGATCAGAAAAAGACTTATAAATGTGAAGTTTCTTGTTCCACGTATGTCCTTTCGGGCATTTATAAATGGCAAAGCGGTAAATATTTTTTCCGTTTGCGTTATGCCTACGAATGTTCGTATCAATAAAAAGGGTGGTATGCCCGCAATTTTTACAATGCTTTTCGACTATCGTTTCAAATTCATTTTCATATAAATTCCAAGAAAGTTGTACTTTCTGCATTTTCCTTCACCTCGTTTGATGGTAAAGGAACGTAAGACAGCTATTTGGATGTCTTGCAGTATGAATGGGAAAGAAATAGGCAAAAATAAAAGGAGGTTCTCCCTTAAGAGGAACCTCCGTAAAACATCATACTACAGATGTGCTACGTTCCTTTGTAATGGGAAATGAACAGACTACTCCCTTGACAAAGCACATAGCTTTTTTGAGAGTAATGCTATTCAATTGCTGATCCATTACAAAGTAAATGTTGGCATACGTAGTAGACGTCCTTTCTTCCAAATAGATTTGTTCATAAGTATAACATAAAAGATTGAAAATTCAAAACGTCGTTATGTATAAAAAACACCAGCTATCAAGGTAGCTGGTGCCATAATATTATATAAGTTCAAATAAGAATGAGCGAAGTTCTTCTGCAATCTCTTCAGAGACAGAAAAAGCGTGCTCTAAGTAGCCAGGTTCGTTTAAATCGTCAGTGCCGATGATTGCAAATTTATTACGCTGCATATCAAGGACAATTGTTTTACCGTAATGGCGATCGGAATATAAAAGCGCTAAATCGTGGCGCTCATTTTCTCCCATAAAGCTAACGAAACGCGTTTTTGTATCGACTGTATCGTCGTAAAGAAAGAAACGTTCTTCCATACTACACAGGCTCCTTTTTTAAATATCTAAGTTTAAGTGAGGCTTATGATCTAAATGGTGATGTGTTTTAATAAAGCGTACTGTTCTTGTTTTGTAGCGCATAACGATAGAATATGTTTCTGCTAAATCTCCGCCAAGGAATTTCACACCATCTAATAACTCGCCAGCAGATACGCCTGTTGCTGAGAAGATTGCGTCGTCACCAGATACTAAGTCATCTAACATAAGAAGTTGACGAGGGTCTTCTAATCCCATTTTACGGCAACGTGCTTCTTCTTCTTCGTTCATTGGAACTAAGCGTGCTTGCATTTCGCCTTCAAGACATTTTAGTGCCGCTGCAGAGATAACGCCTTCTGGAGCGCCGCCAATACCAACGAATAAGTCAATACCTGTTCCTGGAAGAGCTGTTGCGATTGACGCACCAACATCTCCATCACCGAATAGTTTTACACGTGCACCTTTTGCGCGAATACGGTCAATAATATCTTGATGACGTTCACGTTCTTGGATGATAACCGTTAGGTCACGAATTTTCTTATTGTTTGCTTCTGCTACAATTTCAATTGTTTTTTCAATTGGATCATCTAAGCTAATCTTACCAGCTGCTTTTGGACCAACCGCGATTTTTTCCATGTACATATCCGGAGCATGAAGAAGGTTTCCTTTATCTGCGACTGCAATAACTGCCATTGCATTTGCAAGACCTTTTGCAACGATGTTTGTCCCTTCTAATGGATCAACGGCGATATCTACTTCTGGACCGTTACCTGTTCCTAGTTCTTCACCAATATATAACATTGGTGCTTCATCAAGTTCTCCTTCACCAATTACAACAGTACCTGCCATGTTTACTGAATCAAACATATCACGCATAGCGGTAGTTGCTGCATCATCTGCTTCGTTTTTCTTTCCGCGGCCCATCCATTGTGCGGATGCTAAGGCTGCTGCTTCTGTTACACGGACAATTTCTAATGCGAGTTCACGTTCCAAGGTGACATTCCTCCAATTTCAAAAATCATACAGTTATAACTATAACAAATAACGCGTGAAAGGTGAATTCGAAAAATTGTCGATTTTTTCAGAAGAAACGGTTACAATTAAAATGTAAATGCTTTAATTTCCAGGTAGGTGACATTCATGTACTTTGTAGACAGAAAAAAAATAGAGCAAATGTTAGCATGTTTAGAACAAGTAGTAGATACATTTCAAGAGAAGCAAGAATATGAAACGGATTTTGAATATTACGCATTAGAGCGTATGTCGCATCTCATCATTGATTGCATACTAGATGTTGGAAATGCAATGATTGATGGATTTATTATGCGTGATCCAGGGAGTTATGAAGATATTATTGATATTTTAATGGACGAAAAAGTCATAAGTGAGGAAGAAGGAAAAGGGATAAAAGAAGTGATTGTTCTTCGGAAAATGCTTATGCAAGATTATATTCAAATGAACCATGAAGAATTATATACAACGATTCAAAAACAAATTGCCGTGGTACAAAAATACCCTGCGAATATTCGCCGTTACTTAGAAAAGGAATTAGGGCCTGTATCTGCATTTGTAGCAGAATAAGCGCATGGATAAGATCCCCATTAACCTTTTTGGGGGTCTTTTTTGTCTAGGGGAACGGCTCAAAAGGGAGAAGGATGAGAAATGGAGGAAGCACGTACAACGAAGGAAGAAATTGTACAGCTTTTAAAAATAAATGGTGAACAAACAGTTGCATCGTTAGCTGAATCTTTAGAGATTACGGAGATGGCAGTACGTCGTCATTTAAGTAAGCTTGAGAAAGAAAAAATTATTCAGTCGAAAATGGTGCGTCAACATGTGGGAAGGCCAACATATGTATACGACCTAAGTCAAAAAGGAGAAGATTCGTTTCCGAAAGATTATAAGCAATTTGCTTTAGAAGTGTTAGAGGATTTAGAGTCAATCGGTGATGAAACACTTGTTAATGCTATTTTAAAAGCGAGAACGAATCGGATGGAGGAGCAATTACAAAAGCGAATCAGCAGACAAGATAATGTATGGCAGAAGCTTCGGGAAGTTGCTGTTATCCAAGAGAAAAAGGGATATATGGTACAAGTGAAGCAAGAGGGAGAAAACTCGTACATATTACAAAAACAAAATTGTCCATTAAAGGCTGTTGCTGAAAAATATCCACAGCTTTGTTTGGAGGAAGAAAACATGTATAAGCGGTTGTTTTCTGATGAAAATGTGAAAGTGTTATCAAATATGTGCAATGGTGACTGTCACTGTTCGTATCACATACAAGAGAAAAAATGAACGTTATGGGACGCTTTTAGACAAAGCGTTTTTTTCTTTGGAAAAAGCGGTTAATATAAGAAGGGTATGAACGCTAGACAAAAAGGAGAGACAGATGGATGTATAAAGGCTATTTAATCGACTTAGATGGTACAATGTATCGCGGTGAAGAACAAATTGAAGAAGCAAGCGACTTTGTAAAAGCACTACAGGAGCGCGGCATTCCCTATTTGTTTGTAACGAATAACTCAACGCGTAAACCAGAGCAAGTGGCAGAAAAGCTTGTTCGTTTCGATATTCCAGCTAAACCAGAGAAAGTATTTACAACAAGCATGGCAACAGCAAACTTTATTTATGAGCGTAAACAAGATGCGTCTGTGTATATGATTGGTGAAGAAGGATTACATGACGCACTTGTAGAAAAAGGATTCAAGCTTGTGGATGAAAACCCTGACTTCGTCGTTGTTGGATTAGATCGCGAAATTACATATGAAAAGCTAGCGAAAGCATGTCTTGCAGTACGTAATGGTGCGACATTTATTTCAACAAATGGAGATATTGCCATTCCAACTGAGCGTGGTTTATTACCTGGAAACGGTTCCTTAACATCTGTTGTTACAGTATCAACAGGTGTAGAGCCAATCTTTATCGGAAAACCAGAATCCATTATTATGGAACAAGCACTAAAAGTACTTGGCATGGCGAAAGAAGAAGCGCTAATGGTTGGGGATAACTATGATACTGACATTTTAGCGGGGATAAATGCTGGTATGCATACACTTCTTGTCCACACTGGAGTCACAACTGTGGAGAAGTTAACAGAGTATGACGTGCAGCCAACACAAGTTGTGCATAACTTGACAGAGTGGATTGAGAAGATGTAATAGTGAACAGGCAATCTTTTAGATTGCTTGTTTTTTTCTGAATGAAGGCTGTAATTCGATTTAAGTAGGGATGGGCGTAAGTGTATATTAAAATTACATTCATTGTTTAAATTATAGAAAAAGACCTGCTCACTCATCGTTAATCAACATACAGTAATGTAAATCCGTCAAAATATCCACAGCTTACTGTTTTGAGCACTTACTAAAGTAGGGATTATACAGCTGTTGGGAAGGTGGATTTAGCTGCTGAAAAACACTCACTTGAGTGTCTTTTTTACTTTAATAATATTTTTTATAAATGGATTTGCGAGAAGGGGAAGGGATATGGATCATACGATTACATTCAATTTTGGAATATCCATAGTAATTATTCTATTCGTTTTGTTTGTACTAGCTATATGCGGATGTTAAAAAGACACCCTTTCGAGTGTCTTTTTTTGACTTGAAAACCACATATGTATTAGGACTCTCATCCTATTTGCTATTTTACCATGTTCAGTCATATCCGTTATTGAGAAAATTAAATCAGCATGTCACTCTGCGTTAACCTCACTGATGGAAGTTTCATCTTACCCTAATAAACGATTCACTACTTCTTCTACTTCTTCAAGATATTGTTTTCTCGCGCCGTCATCCACAGAAGGGACACTCGTATAGAATGTGTGCTCTAACGTTTCAATTCCTGTAAATTCAAAGATTCCAGCATCAGTTGTTTTCTTCATTGCATCAAACATACCGCTTGCTGTATAAGCTTCTTTTGTATTTCCCATTGTGGATAGTAGCAATCTTTTTTTACTGCTTAGTAACGTTTCAATTCCATTTTCACCATAAGCGTACGCAAAGCCGTGGCTAAATACACGATCAACATATCCTTTTAAGATTGCTGGAAGACCTGCCCACGACACTGGATAAATAAATGTGATGTTATCAGCCCAAGTGATATGTTCTTGTTCTTCTTTAATATCAGCTGGTGTATTTCCTTGAGAAAAGGAAACAAAATCAGAAGCTGCTAATACTGGATTGAAATTTAGTTCATATAAATCGCGAACACGTACTTCATGACCTTTTTCTTCAAGTTCATCTTTTACAGTCTCTAAAATCGCATGATTGAAGCTTTGTGGATTTGGGTGTGCATAAACGATTAGATGTTTCATGTTTATTCCTCTTATTTGTGGATATGTTGATAGTTTTTGTTGATTTTAAAATAAAATCCTTTTGTAATTATTGTTGTTACAGATTGTGGGTAAAGTCAAGAAATTCAAATTCTTATTAGAAAATGTGAGATGTGCTATTTTGCGAAGTGTGTTTCAAAATATATTTATATTACAATACAAGTAAAGTGTGATAGGAAGATTGGTTTCGCAGCAGAATATATATTTAATATAAAGATAATTAAATGAAAAAAAGGGGTATAAAAAATGAATATCATTGAAATTGAAGGGGTAGAAAAATCATTTGATATTGGTGATAGTAAGGTAAAGATATTAAAGAGGATTAATCTCCAAATCCAAAAAGGTGATTTCGTTTGTATTATGGGAGCGAGTGGGTCGGGGAAAACCACTCTTTTACAGTTGCTTGGAGGATTAGATATTCCGACGACGGGAAGCATTCGAGTAGATGGTACTGAAATTTCATCATTAAAAGAAAAAGAACTCGCGTTGTTTCGGAGGCATAAAATAGGTTTTATTTTTCAGCAGTTTAATTTAATACCAGTATTTAATGCGGAAGAAAATGTGGGATTACCGTTACTGTTAGATAATGTCCCGCAGAAGAAGGCGACAACAGCGGCAAAGCGTTTATTAGAGCTTGTTGGTTTAAAAGGGAAAGAACAGTACTTACCATCGCAATTATCAGGTGGCCAGCAGCAAAGGGTTGCCATTGCGAGAGCATTTGCCAATGAACCAGCTATTATATTAGCAGATGAACCGACAGGAGCGTTGGATTCTGAAAATAGCAAAAATATCATTGCGGCTCTTCGTAATGCTTGTGATGAATTGGGGCAAACGGCAGTTGTTGTCACGCATGACCCGTTTGTAGCCGCTCATGCAGATAAAGTTGTTTTCTTACTAGATGGTGAAGTAATTCATGAACATGCCGAAAGTAAAGGATGGAAATTCCGGCATATTCCGCAGCAAGTTACGCACATTCAAGAGATTATGAATCGGCACTTTAAGGTAGGTGATAAGAGCGATGTCTTGGATAATTAAATATGCGGCCAAGTCTATTAGGCAGAATTGGCTAAGGAACATGTTAATCGCTCTTGGGGCTGCTTTAGGCGTTATGTTAGCAACAATGTTACTACTAGGAAATCAGTCTGTAGAACAAAGTGTTAAAGAGCAGGTTGTGAGTCGTTATGGTGATTATGATTTGCAACTTGGTTATATTAAAAATGATGTGTATTTAAAAGATAAAAAATTAAAAGAACTGAACGGTCTTGAAAGTGCGGAAAAAATATCAAAAGTACTTATCCCTTATCCGTTACCAAATTATAAAGAGCTTTCTGGCAAACCATCGTATTGGGGCGTGGAACAAGATTCTCCCGATATGCGTTCTTATAAAATTACAGAAGGGCGATATCCGAAAGAAGGGGCGGAAGTAGCACTTACGAAAGGGTATACAGATCGAGAAAATATAAAAGTAGGAGATATGATTCGTCTGCCTTTTCCACCGCATGGTGAAAAAAATGTGAGAGTTGTAGGGATTTTGAATCCACCATTGATGGCAGCAATGGGACATAGCGCATATTTTCCGATTGCTTGGATGCAAAAGGAATTAAACTTACAAGGTCAATTTAACCTTGTTCAAGTGAAAACATCTGATGCGAATATAAAAAGAATGATCGCTAGTGATGCGAATGAGAAACTTGAAAATATTAAAATAGATCAGCGTACATATGTAGATAAAGCATTAGAAAGATTAAATGTGATGAAGCCATTAGTCTTTAGTTTAGGCGGAATTGCTTTATTTGTTGTAGCGCTTTTGATTATGGGAAGCTTCTTCTTATCTGTAAGAAGTCGCTTTAAACAATGGGCTTTATTACGTGCGATTGGTAGTAATCCAAATCAAGTCATTTTCATTGTTTTATTAGAAGCATTATGTATTGGAACGATTGGTTCGTTAGTAGGAGTTGTACTTGGTGCTAGCACACATCAGCTCGCAGCTTCTTTTATTAACAAGTGGGTGAATGTAGAAAGTACAGGGCAAGAATCATTTTCTATTTCATTTGAGATTTTATTCATTACATTTTTACTAGGGATTATCATGTCTGTAATAGGTGCAGCCATACCGGCATTTATGGTAAGAAAAATACCACCAGTTCAAGCTTTAAGACCAGGACTTCCGAGCAATCAAAAGAAAGAACGGAAATGGAGTATCTTTAGTCTTATTGTTTTAATGGCAGGTATCGTAATTGGTTTAAGTGGAACAGTTGTTGAAAAATATACTGGCTTTAATCTAAGTGCGATTGGAGCAATTTTATTTGCAATTGGTTTATTGTTTACAATCCCATTGTTGATTCGTGTGATTACGTCAGTTATCGCTAAACCATTTCAAACGATATTTCGCATTGAGACAACAATTAGTAGCCGAAATGTCATTCGTTATCGTAAAAAGGCAGCTGTTTCAGTCGCAATTCTAGCATTTGGATTTATGTTATCGCTAGTTGGAACGATGTATGTGAATGCGATGTACGAAGGAATGAAGCAAGGATTACAAAAGAATTTACCAGCAGATTTAGTCATTCGTGTTCCAATGGAGTCACAAGGAATTGAAAATATCCCATTTAATTGGCTAGGAAAGATACAAGACGTTGAAGGGGTAAAAGAAATTGTCGGAGCAGCCTCTGATTCCACATCTAAACTTGTAAATTATGACTTTAAAGAAGCAAATCAAGAATGGTACGAATTTATGAAGAAAAATAAATATAATTATGATGCGATGGAAGTTGTGGGTACTGATATTACAGCGTTTCAAAAGGTGACCAAGATGAAAGTTATTTCTGGTCAAAACTTGAGTACTCCATTAAAAGATGGAGAAGGAGTAATTACAAAAGAAACAGCAAAAAATTTAGGGATTAAGCTACATGATACGCTTGAAGTGCAAGGGAAAGGGAAGCAAAAACAGTCTATTAAAGTCGTTTCTATTATCGAGAAAAACTTGAGAATGCAAAGTACTTATGTCTTCGTAAATGAACAATGGGCGCGAAATATGTTTCATGTAAAAGGATATGAATCGATTCAAATTATGACAGACTCTAAGGTACCTTTTGAAACAATTAAGAAGAAAGTAACAAAGATAACAAATGGTAAAGATAATATAGAGGTTATAAATAGTACCGATTTATTAAAAGAGCAAGAACAATTGTTATCTCAAATGGTTATGCTCATTCGTTTATTGGTTGTAATTATTTTTGTTATTTCGGGTATTGGCTTAATGAATGCGATTGTGGCAAGTTTACATGAAAGACGCGCTGAAATAAGTATGATTCGTGCAGTAGGAGCAATTCCTGGGCAAATGCGAAGAATTGTATGGCTAGAAGGTACATTACTCGGTGCAATAGCTGGATGTATAGGAATTGGAGGCGGTGTGATTTTTAGCTATATTGTCTTAACGAGTTTAGAACTAACCGTTATTACGATTCCATACAATCAAGTTTTATTACTGGCTGCAGCGAGCGTTATACTCGGAACAAGTGCAGCAATGATTGCTTCATCCCAGTTAAGAAAATTTAAACTAAGTGATACGCTCAAGGAATTATCAGCGTAAGAAAGACCGCTTTTATAGCGGTTTTTTTTTGTGAGTTTGGTTAAATCGTTCTATGAAATAATAAAAATTACTTCTGTTTTTTCAGTATTTTTAACTACTATAAATTAACTAACTCCACGTTATAAAGTAATAGTAAGGACTTGAAAGTGGAGGTGATCCATTCATGATTCATAACGAATTATTCATTAGAAACGAACAGACGGTTAGATTGTATCAGCGTATTATTTCGGACAAACTTTTTTCATTGCATGATAAAGGTGATGGAAAGGTATTGAATGTCCATATTAATATTTTGGCTCAGTTGTTGTATGAAGCATTTAAAGAAATCGATTTAACCAATTCTCCTGTTGTTCCCGTTCTTATTATTTCTAACCCTGTAGCAGTTCAAAGTATTTATGTTCCAGGGATATATACAATGAATTTTGTTTGTGATGAGTTCATGTATATTTGTGATGTTGATCGTCTTCAAAATGAGGTTGCAACATTAGCAATCGGCTATACAATCCAGCATAGTAGACTTGAGCGATTATTAGATAAAGAGGTAGAAAAAATGCTTCTGTATATGATTAAGAGAATAAAGAAATTTTTGGATATCCATGGTGAGTTAACATGTTCTTTTGAAATTGCTGTTAAGGAAGATGTTTTATTATATGAGAACAATCTATCTCCCGTTTTTTTATGTCAATGGATTGTAAATCGATAGGAGTAGAGGAAGGAGAATGAAAAAATGAGTGTCAGATTAAGTGCAAAAGAAAAAGAAGTAGCCATTCTCGTCTCAAACGGAATGAAGGATAAAGAAATTGCTCAAACGTTGTATATTAGCCGGAGAAGGGTAGGGGAGATAATAGCTTCTATTAAAGAAAAATGGAACATTCATCATCGTGTAGAAATTGGAATTCGGGCCTACTATTATGGGCTAATTACGATAGAAATCGCTCCTAGAGAAGAGAATTGTTCACAGAGGATAAAACAGAAGAGTTTTGTTTTTTAATTACAATTTTCGCCCTCTTTGATTGTGTGCAAAGAGGGGAAATGTCATTTTAGAAATTAGTTTGAAAATCTTCTATATCAAGGTCGCATTGTAAGGCGATTTTAAAATATTTTGCTCCTAATTTATAAGCACGTAATTCATAAAAATGATCTCCTAATTCAGTAGCTAGCTTTTTAACCTGTATATATTGTCTGTTACCCATTCCAAAATCAATAATTCTCTGCATTTCTTTCTCGTAGCCCTGATGGTCACCTTGAAGCTTATAGAGATGCGCTTTATATGTATAAATTTCGATATAAACAGAAGGCATATCGTAAGTTTCTAAGATTTTGATGGCTTCCGGCATGACTTTATTGATTTGCTCCCATTCTTTTAAATGTAAGTAAATTTCAATAAGGCTTCGCAATGCGTAAATATTTGACTCTTGCTGATTAATTGCTATATTTATTTTCAAGGAATGCTTGAAGTGTTGAATTGCTGTATCGAATTCTTCTAACCCTTGATATACTCTTCCGTAATTGTAATAAATCATTGCAAAATACATAGCAGGATCGTGAAGTTCTTTTACATATTGTTCAGCTTCTTTTAAGTATTGTAAGGATTCTTCGTATCTTTCATCGAGATGATATTGTACAGCAATTGTAATAAGCGTATCTGATATGAAAACTTTGTTATTTAACTTGCTATATATTTCATATGCTTTTTTTGAATATTTCCGGCTCACACTTTGGTTTTTAATGAGACGTTGTTTAACTAGGCTCATATTATAGTATAAATTAGCTCTTTGTAAGTTTTCTTCCGTAGTTAATAATTGATTTGCCTGCTCGTAGTATTCATTTGTTTTAATAAAATCTTGTTTCATATAAAAATAATTACCACATGCTATGTAATAATAGGAAAAGTCTTCAGCAAACATTTGATTAGGCTGATTAGGTATTAAATTTATTGCTTGTTGATAAATGGAATCACCTTTTTTGGGTGAACTAGTACGAGCGTAATAATGGAGTAGTACACCAAAAATATGTAAAAGAATTGGGAGTGGATGCATTTCCCGAGTATGTAACTCTAAAAAAGAAATTTCACTTTCAGTCAATTTGTTATTCTCTTTATAGTTTATCGTAATCGCTATTATATCTGCCTCAAAGTCAGTTTTACTTTGCTCTGTGAGATAATCCACACTAATATCCAGTTTGGCTGAAACCTTCTCTAAAAAAGAATGAGAAGGTTTTGCCGTTCCATTTTCAACTCGACTTAAATATGGAATAGAACAAATTTCATTTACTAATTCCCCTTGTGTCATTTCGCGATGTATCCGGATTTGGCGTATCTTTTCTCCTATTTTCAAAGTATCACCTTTTTCTCCTTCGCTTCTTTTATCCACATCGGAAGTTCATTCAACAAATTGTTATACAACGTTTCATCTGTTGTTTTTTCGATATCGCGAATGTAGAAGAAGTTTGCGTTATCAATGAAACGCCCTTCCATTTCGTCAAGCTTTCTAAGAACGTCGAATTTGCCGTTTCCAATTCCAACAAACTGCCAAAAAATCGGTTGGTTAGAAGAGAATACAACCGGTTTTTGAATTCCTTTTTTACAGCCTCCATCGTTAATAAAAATAACAAAGGCAGGCTCTGTGCTTTTTTCTTCAATCGTATATTTTTTTATGATATCTTCCATTACTTGTGGCTCATCATTTCGGCCAAATTTATGAATGGAAGTGTTATTTAAAATATGTTTTTCAACATAACCAGCAAAATCTTTTTCGGTAACGGCTGGTAATCTTGAAAACTCATTATCGTACACCCAAATATCTAATGAACCATCATCATCGAATTGACTTGCTACAGCAAGAACACGTTCAACAACTTCTTGGACAGTACCGTTTTTATAAAGTGTTCGCATAGACCCAGAAATGTCTAATACGAGCGCAACTTTTGCGACAACGCCTGTTAATTTCTTTTTCTCTAATACAACGCGTACTGCTTCTTTTCTTAAAGTAATTGTACTCAAGTATAATCGCTCCTTTTTTTATCATGTAACAAAGATGCCGGTTCTTGAAGTATGTATAGATTACGCAGTAGGAAGAGAACTATGGACCATTTGAAGTGCTTTACTTACAATTTCCTCCGCTGCATATATACCAATTTCATTTGTTCTTACAATATGGGGTAATAAACTCCCCTGTTTTGTTTCAAGTTCACCATGAAGAGGTGCGATTGCATGATTCGCCCTTTCTAACATGCATAGATCAAGTAAGGAATCTCCAGCAGTAATTACGGTTTTTTCCTGAAGTTTTTCTTGTACATACTGAACGGCATCCCATTTGTTCACAGGCTTTGGCACAAAATATAATTTTCTGCCTTGCAATGAATGAGTCCATCCTTGTTTATCGAGCCAAGTGGTGAATGATTGTAATTCGTCGTATGGAATATTGTCACGCTTAATGATGCAGTAGTGAAATAAATCATCAGCTGTTTTTTGTGAAATGACCCATTCTTCATGAGAAATATTTTGAAATTCTGTTAGAACATCTTCTTTTTCCATGCATGCTACTAATCGCTCCGTTTGTATGTTTTCCCAAGTGTCATCTAGCTTACCGTTATGAAGGATATTACCGCCATTGCTTGTAATCGCATATTCCGGAATGACTTCTGTTTGAAATAGTGTAATACGTTGAAACTGTTCAATCGTTCGAGTTGTAACTGGGATGAATTGTGCTTGTAATTGTAGTTGTTTTAATAAAGAAATCGTTTTGTGTGTGATAAAAGAAATCTCTTTCCCATCTAAAGTCTCGATGAGCTTAATATGTTCGTCTTCTATGTTAGCTCGAAATGATTTCCGAGAATAAATGAGCGTTTGATCAAGATCGCTTGCAAAAATCATGAAGACGTCCTCCTTAGAGGTTTAATTATGCCGCAGCACGAATACGTCATATCTTTATAGATTTCTACTGGCACATTTTTTTCTTTTGCTAAAAGTAAAATGTGCTTTAAATCTGGATTGTTTTCGCCCTGGATTAAAATTTTCCATGGTACTCGTCTTAGTAAAACACGCGTTGTTTCTCCAACTCCTGGTTTAATTAAGTTTATATTTTCTATTCCAAAATGCTTTTGAATAGAGGCGATGTCTTGCATACCTTGCCAAGATGGTTCTGTATAGGTAGCAATAATGTGTTCTAGTTGCGTTGTTACGTCAGCGCTAATGGAAGGGAATAACGCTGTGATTTTTTCAATAAAGAAGTTAGATAAATCTTCTGTTTCTAGTTCTCGATAATATTTGGCGCCGTGGAAATCATTTGGACCAATATAAGTTTCATTTAAAACAGTGCGGCTGATTAACCCTGATACGGTCGCGTTTAAACAAGCGCTTGGAATGAGAAAATCTTCTCGTGTTCCATATATAGAAGTACAATGGCCCGGATCAGCAAGAACTGCCATGCAGTCTGAAATATATTCATGATTCTTTTCGTTAAATGTATACACAGATTGGCGTAGTTCTTTTTTTATCGCACCTTTTCCAGTCCAGCCATCAATGAACTGAATGGTTTGATTTGGATGGTGCTTCAAAATATAATGAAGGGCATTTTCATCGATGCCGCGGCCACGAATAATGGAAATACAATAATGCGGCAAGTCAAGATTATATTGATAGCGAATGTATCGTTTTATTAAAACACCTATTGGTGTACCGGCCCTCGCTAGTGAAACAAGAATAAGCTTCTTTCCTTTCGTTTTTATAATTTGCTCGGCTACTACACCGGCTGCAATGGCTAGTTTACGTTTGTATTGCTCGAGTGAAGCAAAAAATAAATCCATATAAGGTTTAGATGGTTTATATTCAATTGGAAGCATTTCAGAGTAATGTGTGCCCGATTGAATTGCTCGTTCTCTTTCTTCTGTTACGCTTTCTTCTATGACATCACTAATATCTTTTAATAGAAAAATAGCATCCTCTTTCGCATAACTACCGATAAGCTGTAATGTTTTGGGCTCGGTCATATTTCTTCACCCTCACTTTCTACTAAACCTTTAAATGAAACGATATGAATGAGTGGAATAACTGTTTGTAATTGTGTAAGAAGGGGATGGAAAGCATCTTCCTGTAAATCACGCTCTATAAAAAGAAAGACTTCATCGTAGTCCCCAGGCTGGATATTATAAAAATAACTTGTAACTACTTTATCTTCAGGGCTTTCATAGGAAAAACGACTATGAATAGCGTATTGTACATCACCCGCGTAAGGATGAATAGGACTTCGTGTTGTTGATTGATAGGAAATGTTTTCTCCCATTTCAGCTGCGATTCGCATTGGAAGATACATAAACTCGCCAGTTCCTAAGCAGAGTGTCTGTTGACCTTTTCGATTTTTCCTTAAATCATGACCAATCTTTTTAGCAAAAGAGTGGATACACTTTTGATCATCGGATGAAATGCCAAAACGTCCTGTGTAGTTTATGTAACTGACATCATGGTTTATAGATGTATAAGGTAAAATAGGACATGAAATCATATGTTTTTCTATCTTAGACTCTATTGATTTATAAACTGTCTCATCATGTGAAGAAGAAGTAGTAACAGGACTACCAATTACGTCGATTGAACCGCTTAATAGAGAAATCACATGAATCGTAATATCAAGTTCTTGCTCGAGTTCTGTAAATTGTTTTTGATGCGCATCTGAGCGCCAATCTAATAAAGAAGCAATAATATATTCTTTTCTTGGAAACTTTTCTTGAATAGATCGAATGATATTAAGTGCGGTTTTTCCTGTTGTCATTTCATCATCCACAAGGACGATGGGCTGTTCATTTTGAAAATAGCTTTTGTCCACATAGCAACGATGTGATGTCGCGTGAGAATGTTCCTCTTCGAATGTAATGATAGGATCGATTTGTGAGATCATCTCCCTTGTTGTATGAACATATTTTGCATTTTGAAAACATTGAAACATCGAGTGGCCTAATGCGGTAGCTGTTTCTGCAAATCCGATAAATAATACTTCTTTTTCTAGAGGGAATTGATACTGGAGAATTGCCTCTAGCTCATTATTGGTACTGTCTTTAGAAGAAATCAGGTTAAGAATTTCTTTTTGATATGGATGATTTGTACGATGTAGCACTTCCATATATCTTGCAGCAAGAGCACAGCCTCCAGCTAAAGAGATTGCAGGTAGAACAGGAAGATGTTTTCCTAAAATGGTACTCACAAATAAAAAGCCGCGCCTCTTATTCATTCTTGCGGCCATTTGAAATAGTTGATCTGGTAATAACAAATATGGATTATGTAGCACATCTATATGAACTGTTATTTTATTTAAAATGTGGTACGTGTACGTTTTGTTTTGACTTTTCGGTAAGGAGATCGAAGAAAGTTTGTTGTTCATGTAGCACCCCATAAATATTAGATTTCAGAAGTGTTTTACGCGCCCAATTATAATGTGGCTTCACTTCATTCATTTTGTTAGAAAAGCTGCTTTTCATAACGCCGTTATACGTCTGAGCAGCTTCAAAAACAGCTTTTGCATCTAAATAATCTTCTAGTGTTACAACGTGCAAGGCTTGTACGAGTTTAATGTGAGAAGGATGAATGACCGTTTTTCCAATTAATCCATTTGCTTGATCGAGCAATACTTCATGAATGAGCCCGTCCTCATAACGATGAAGCATTTCCTCACGCATTGTTACTCCAGCGCTTCCGAATGATTTACGGAACGGTGTTTGCCGAAGCTGTGGTTTTAGTACGCGCTGCCTGTTTCCGAAGTACTCCCACACAGGACCAGATATAACGTATTCATCTGCCTTTCTAGAAAAAATATTAATAATATCAGAAATACAATCACGAATAACAGCAATATCATAGATTGTCGTATCTTTATTTCGGCGAATGCCAAATATGCCAGAAAAGTCGGTGGCACCAATTCGTACGTTCAAAATGAAAGCGCGATAAGAATCTAGGATTGCTTTAATTGCTAGTAACGTATCAATACGAGTTTCTTTATAAATAATTTCAGGAGACTCTAAAATAGGCATCCCGTAAAGTGAAAGTGAATATGTTTCGTTTATATCCTGTAGTTCATGAATGTAAGACATTCCGTTCGCAGGTGTGAATTTAGGAAAGACAAAACCGCTCATACAATGAACGGCGCTACCTAGTTCATGAATGAGTGAACGCATCTGTTTCGGTTCACGAATCCGGATAAAGAGAAGTGGCACGTCTGATGGAAGAAGCCTGTTTGCATCAATCATATGAGCCAGTAGTTGCATTTGTATGACGACATTTTGCTCGGCAAGTTTCACATCTCCATCACTAATGGAATCTTCTAAACAAAGTACGATTGATGTAGCACCTTCGTGCTTTTTCGCGGCAATATCCACTGCGATTGTATCCTTTGTACCAGGTGTGTATAGAGTAGCACCTAATGCGTAAGCCAATTGTTCTTTTGTGATATCTTTGGAAAAGGTTATTGGCTCTTGATAGAAAAGTTTTTTCTTTTCTTCAGAAGACAGATAGGAAAAATGCTTCAAGTTGTCACCACCTTATTTTGAACCTGCGACCCAGTTCATGTTCCATTTGTAATGCCGATCCATTTCTAGGTGCCCTCTAAAATATTTCACAAGCCTTTGTACTTTGAATGTCTCATCATTTACATTTTCGAGCATTGCAATTGCACATGTGTTGAAACCGTTACGGTGCTCATCCATTTTTACAATAATATCTGGGCCATTTTCCTGTTTTAATGTGACAATACCATCAACCTGTGACCAGTTAGCTACACCTTCATAAATATAAGAGAAAATTAATATTCTTTTTATTTCATGAATCATGTCTCCGTTAATACGTAAATTTTCTCCTTTATTTGAAGCACCTGTGCGATCGTCTTGATCTAAATGAATGTAAGGCTCGTTATAAAATGAACCAAATATATTTCCAAGTGGTTGTACAATACCTTTCCAACCATCTTTAAATTCAAACAAACAGCCTAAATCTAAATCTATTTGAGGGGAGCTATTTGCAGTTAAGGATGAAAAAAATCCTTTTTGTTTTGGTGTACTTTGTTTACCCCAGTTTAAGTTCACTGCAATTTCGCCAAGAGGCTTGTCCGTTTTTTGTAAGTTGATCGTATCTCCAGATTTCTTTAATTCAATTTTAGTAAGGTTAATACTTTTTGAAATAGGAGAAGGTGCAGCGGTTGTCTTTGCAAAAAAATCAGGTGGTGTATGGGATAAACCAAATTGTTTAGAAAGTTCGATAAGTCCGCCTTGCACACCGCGACCGATGGCACCAAATTTCCATTCTCCTTTGTAACGATAGACTTCACAGGCGATTAGTGCAGTTTCGGATGAGAATTGTTCTTCCAGATTATAGCGGAACATTTCGTCATTGTTTGCGGAGTTTAGAATGCGGACGTAAGAGTGAGCTATTTGTCCAAATGTTTGCAGACGAGTTTGTGCTTCGTGAATCGTAATAGTGAAAATAATACGTTCAATATGAGATGGGAGTTTGGAAAGGGAGATGGAAATTTCCTCGTCATCGCCAGATCCTGCTCCTGTACGATTGTCTGATGAAAGTGTAATCGCATCTTGTAAAGCAGATTGCTGTTTATAAAATATAATATGGTCTGTTGTTGTTAAGCGTCCATTTGCATCTAATAAAAAAGCAGCAGCATCTAAATCGAATGCATGTGAATTTGAATTTGTAGGAAGATCCCAGCCGAGACCTATTTTTATATGAGTTAATGTAGGATTTGTTTTTGTTAAATCTACCTTTTGTCCTTTACATAACTGTAGGGGCATTTTGATTTCACCTCTTTTAGAATAGTTAATCCAATCGTAACATGCTAAGAAAAGTTTTCCAATTTAGTATTTTAAAAATTTACAAACTTTTCAAAAACAAAGTGAGATAATAAGATAAATGTAGAAATTTGTTAGGGAATTGTTTTTTTGAAAGGAAGAAGAAAAATGAATATACACAAACTAACAGAGGCAGAAGCAAAAGAAATCAATACATGGCAGTATGAGGAACTATATTCGTTATACAGCTTTTCAGGCAGTGAAGAGACAATAGAAGAACTATTAGATGGTACATATTATGGCTGTTGTAATGAACATGGAGAATTAATAGGTTATTTTTGTTTTGGTGAAAACGCACAAGTGCCAGGGGGAAGAGATGCGGAGTTATACGTGGGAGAAGATACTGTAGATATTGGGCTTGGAATGAAGCCAGAGCTAACGGGGCGGGGGCTGGGGAAAGCCTTTTTGCAAGCTGGAATAAATTTGGCGGAAGAGCAAATCCAACCGGATAGACTTCGTTTAAGTGTTGCAGGTTTTAATAAACGTGCAATAAGGTTATATCAACAGGTAGGTTTTGTAGCAGAAAAAACTTTTGATGATAGAGGAAGAGAGTTTATTTTGATGACATATTCCTGTAGGAAGAAGAGAAACTGAAGAATTGATACAATAGGGAAAAGACTGATTGTTATCAGTCTTTTCATATATCATTTAACAATTGGTATTTATGAATCTAATAAAAGAATGCAGTTGAGCGGGGATGTTCTTTCATAATTTTTGTATGGATGGTTTGAATGATAAGCTATCATTTTTTCTACGATCTAATTTTTCTAGGGCCTACAATTAATTTGATTGCTGTACTTTTCTCGTTATTGATTGTGATGTCTGTAAATGCTGGAATGAGAACAAGGTCAATGCCGCTAGGAGCTACGAATCCTCTTGCAATAGCAACGGCTTTAACTGCTTGATTTAAAGCACCAGCTCCAACTACTTGAATTTCTGTACTACCTTTTTCTCTTAATACACCGGCAATGGCACCTGCAACTGAATTGGGATTGGATTTTGATGATACTTTTAAAATATTATCCATATAAATTGCTCCTCCTGTTATTGAATCATTTTTTTTATTACTGAAAGGAATGTAATTCGCATATCTTTAACTAATATTCAGATCCCAATCAAACAGAACCATTAAGCTTATTCATTCGCTACTTTTTAGGCTATTCCTGTTTATTCGTGTAAATAAAAAAATGATAGGTGTATGGAAAAAATCTTGAAAAGAAAGAAAAACATAACGGACCATGATTTTTTCACATGGTCCGTTATGTTTTCTATAACATTTTCAACTGAAAGTATTACGTAAAATTATGCTGACTATTGTTTTACTTTATTCCCCATGCTCCGCGCGATGTGCCAAACGACTAGAAGCGGCAGCGGCAATACCGCCAACGATGTCATCAAGGAATGTATGGACTTTCCCAGTTGATTTATCATTTAAGTATTCTAAAATACCTGGTTTTAATTTATCGATATATCCAAAGTTTGTGAAGCCGATAGAGCCATACACGTTTACGATAGAAAGTGCGATGACTTCATCAATTCCGTACAATCCTTCATCCCGTTTTACGATATCTTGTAATGGTTCGCTTAACATTCCTTTTTCGGCAAGGACATCTAATTCAATTCCTGTAATGAGTGCATTTTGTACTTCGCGTTTGGATAATACACGTTCTACGTTGTAACGACATTCTGACATCTCTAAATTTGGATGGTATTTCTTTTGAAGAAAATGAACAAGCTCCGCAATATCATCGATTGTTACACCACGTTCTTGTAGAAGTTGTAATGCTCTTTCTTGTAGTTGATTTGATTCTTTCATGTTATCACCTTTTTTTCTTTTTATTATTTGTATACGTTTTACTGCTTTATCATGTGCATAGGAATGAAAGGCGAGCACAAGCTCATATATATAAAGAAAAACCATAGGTGGCGACTATGATGATTCAGCATATTTATGAGCATTATCAAATGCATGTCAAAGAATTAATCCCCCTTGGCCCCTATAAAAGCTTTTGGATTCGCAATAAAATTTATGTACTTCTTCCGATTGGAAATATGGAGGAAGATGTACTTGTTGAAATGAAAAAATTAAGCGATTATATGAACCAGCAAGGGGATATTACTGTTGCGACTTTCGTTCCGACGGTGCACGGTTACTATGTAAGTGAGATAGAAGAAAAAAATTACTGTTTATTAAAAGGTATGCGTTTGCTTGAACGACATGCTACTTCGTTAGGTAGTGAGCTTTCCTTATTCCATAAACGAGGCGCTTTTTTTCCAGAAGAAATAGAACAATTAAGTCGCATTGGTGAATGGAAGTCATTGTGGGAAAAAAGGCTCGATCAATTAGAGCGATTTTGGCAATCACAACTTATGAATCAGCCATCAGATGTATTTGATCAACTATTTATTGAGTCTTTCCCATACTATTTAGGCATTGCTGAAAATGCCATTCAATATGTTGTTGATACAGAAATAGATGATACACCTCAGCTTGCCGATGCAGCAACAATCTGTCAAGAACGCTTTACCCCTTTATTATGGCAGCAAACTAATAAATTAAAAATCCCCATCGATTGGGTATATGATCATCCAAGTAGAGATTTGGCGGAATGGATTCGATATGTATCGATGGAAAAGAAGAAAGATTGGGAACAAACAATTTTTCAGTTTGTAACGGATTATGAGAAAAATTATGCACTTTCTTCTTTTGGCTGGCGTCTACTATTTGCGCGTCTTCTCTTTCCACTTCGCTACTTTGAAACGGTAGAACAGTACTATCTGACGGGAAATGAAGAACAAAAAAGTATGTATCGAGATCGCTTAGAAGACATTTTACACGATGTGAACCGTTCAGAGCAATTTATGAAGCATTTTTATGAATTTCTTCGCTTGCCTGTTGATAAGCTCGGAATTCGAAAGTTGGATTGGTTATCTTAATACGAATTTACAAAAAAGAGACCATAGTGGTCTCTTTTTTTGTAAATTATCCAGTGGAAGCAATTCTAAGCGAGCCGCTGCCGCTTTAAAAGATATCCAGCTCCAGCGGCTAGAATGTTCGGTGGCTTCGCTTCTTCCGCCGAGGCAAAAAACGCCTCTATGTCAGAAGCTCCATCCTCCTCACATTCTAAGTGAGCCGCTGCCGCTTTAAATTTAAAATACTTGTTCTACTTCGATAACGCCTGGTACTTCTTCAAGTAGTGCGCGTTCGATACCAGCTTTTAATGTGATTGTAGAACTTGGGCAGCTACCGCATGCACCCATAAGGCGTAGTTTTACAATACCTTCTTCAATATCTACTAATTCAACGTCACCGCCATCACGAAGTAAGAACGGACGTAATTTATCTAATACTTCTAGTACTTGTTCTTGCATATTTGGGTTTTCCATTTTTATCGACTCCTTTCATCCATTTTATTATAATCAAGATACAGGGGAAAATCTATTTTTTCTGTTCTTGTTTTATTGTCGAAATATTGTATCATGTTTACAATGTGTTTTTTCAGTATAGAGGACAAGAATTAAACTTGTAAAGAGATGTGCTTATAAGGTAAGTCATCTAGGCATACTGTTAGAACAGAGAAGTGGGGGAGAAGTAATGGTAAATGTTCAAGTATATGGTGCAAAAGTAATTTGTGCAAGCTGCGTTGGAATGCCGTCTTCGGCTGAAACATTTGAATGGCTACAAGCGGCAATTGGTCGCAAATATGAAGGACAAGATGATAAATTCAAGTTTGAATACATTGATATTCAGGAAGAGCAAGAAGATGCTGAGAAACAAGCTTTTGCAGAGCACGTAATTGAAGAGGATTTATTTTATCCAGTTGTTCTTGTAAACGGAGAAATCGTTGGAGAAGGAAATCCTCGTTTAAAGGACGTATACGAAGAAATTGAGAAATATTTATAATACAAAAAAGTCTTTGCGTAGCAAAGGCTTTTCTTACATGTTTATATGGAAAAAATAACCGTTATAGGTAATCTTATCAAGGAGGTATGCGTGTGAAAGGGGTAGTGAAACATAGACTTCCAGAAGAAGTAAAGGTCTTAATGGAGCAATATGTGATTGGATTAAAAGATATTTTTTTTAACGAACAATTAATTGGAGTATATGTATATGGTTCAATTGCATTAGGAGCATTTCATTTAGAAACGAGTGACGTTGATTTTGTTACAGTAACGAGAGAGCCGGTCAGTGAAACCCAGAACATACAAATAATTGAGTTACACAAAAAAATGAGTAAAAGCATGTTAGGAAGACGAATGGACGGTATGTATATTCCACTTGCTGATTTAGGGAAATACAATGAGGAAATGCCGCAGTATGTCTATTGTGCAGATGGAAAAGCTCACACAGGACATTGGGATGTGAATGCTGTAACGTGGTGGACGTTAAAAAATCAAGGGATTACTGTAATTGGGGAGGAAGCAAGTAAGCTTCCGTTTCAGACGCCATGGAGTGATGTGGTAGAAACAATGAAATATAATGTAGAACAGTACTGGAGTGAAAAAGCATCACGGCCATATTTATTTTTAATTGAAGAATGGGTAGAATCAGCTGTTGTAACGATGGGACGCATTTTGTATACATTAGAGCATAAAACAATTGTTTCAAAAGATGAGGGATTACAATATATGATGAGGGCGTCTAGTGAAAAATGGATACCTTTGTTACAAGAGGTAGAGCGGGTGCGTCATAATAAGAAAGCGAAACGAATGATTTCCATTTGGAAGCGGGCACATATGACGAAGAAGTATGTGCTTAGTGGGATAGAGGAGTGCCGGAGGAAATGGGAAGGATAAAAAAGCAGCCATACTACAAATAGTATGGCTGCTCAGTTTGTAGATAAAGGGATTTGTTAGTGCTTAACGTACACACTACTAAGCTACTCGTTATTATGCTGTGGAAGTATTCTCGTCTTTACGTACTTCGAAAAACTCATTTTTGCACAGGTATTTAAAAATTCTTTGTGTAACTTGTTCTTCTTGATCTAGCAAGAAGCGATGATCAAAAGCATAGAAGGATTGTCCCTGAATTAATTTAACATAATACATACCCGATACCTCCATTATAGAACGATACAAATCTAAAGATTTATTACTATAATATCCGTAAATTGGATTAATATACCAGTTGTGTTAATCAGGGATTCTATATAAACCCATCTTGATTTTCCAACATATAAAACGCGGCTATGGAAACAAAAGCGGATCTCCACTCGTTTACTCCCTTTGTTTTAACATGACATGGGGCAGGAAAAGGCCCTAACCGCTTCTATGCATGGCTAGATGCTCTCTCCTATCTAAAGATTAGGTTTTATTCCGGTTTTTCAATTTGTACTTACATATTCATATCGTATCAAAAAGGAGAAAAATAGAAAAAAAACAAGAGCGATAAGCTCTTGTTTTTTAACCATTATGATATTTATACATCCAAAGGATACCCGACTTAAGAAGTCTAGGAACTCGTCCCATTAATGGTTGATTTGCTAATAATCCGAATCCGTGTTTCTTACCGAGAGAACCGAGAACACCTTTTAATTTAATAACAGGTAGTTCATCAGGAAGGGGTTCATTGTTCCAACGTTTTAATAATATTTGGACAATTTGTTCACCTTGGCCTTCCGCAAGCTGTGCGGAAGGTGCGTGCGGAAGGGCAGCACAATCCCCTACAACATAAACGTGGTCGTTATTCGGAATATTATGATATTTTGTTAATGCAACCCGACCACTACTATCTTGTTCGACTGAAAGGTTTCGAACAACTTCGTTTGCTTGAATACCAGCTGTCCATACGATTGCATCACATTGAAGTGGTTCGTCATGGTTGTACACAACGTTTGGTTCTACTTTCGTAATGTTAGAGTTTCGTATAATTGTAACATTATGCTTTACGAACCACTCTTCTACGTATCTACTTAATTTTTCTGGGAACGGGAATAAAATGCGATCTTTTCGATCAAATAAGTAGATCTTTAAATCAGAACGGCTTTCACGAAGTTCACTTGCAACTTCAACACCGCTTAAACCAGCACCGACAACAGCGACCGTTGCGTTTGGTTCTAAACTATTTAATTGTTCATACGTTTTACGAGTTTGTTCAATTGATTGAAGGCTATGTGTATATTCCTTCGCCCCCGGAACGTTATGATATTTGTCTTCGCAGCCAAGGCCGATAATTAAGTCATCATATTCGACAACTTCACCGCCATCGAGATGAACGGCTTTGTTTTCAAGGTCAACATTCGTTACAGTGCCATATTGAATGTTGAGACGCGGGTGTTCTGGAAACGGAATGCGAATATGTGTTTCTGAAATTGTACCCGCTACTAATGCGTAATATTCTGTTTTAAAACAGTGGTATGGTACTTTGTCGATTAATGTCACTTGGACATCATCTGGGAGTTGATTGTTTGGAAGAAGCCGTTGTAGAATTCTCATTCCACCGTAGCCGCCACCCAGTAATACGAGGTGTTTCATGATGGATTACCCCTTTTCTGTTGAAATATCCCCTAATCATACAATTATATATTGAAAAAATATTTTGACTTTACTCACTCAAATTATATCGAATTTGTGAACAAATAACAATGCATGAATGTGTACTCTGTTGTACAATAAGAAGAAAAGTGGGCAAACTGTTTTAATTTGTATGTTGGGAAAGCAACATGGATTTATATAGAGAAGATCTTTTGATTCGAAATGAAACAGTAAAGTAGCTAAATATTTTATTAGGTGTAATTAAAACAACAAGAAACAGCTTCGTTTTCTTATTATAGATTTATTTTTTGGAGATACAGGGGGGGATTGTTTTGATTAAGCCATTAATCGAATTTTGTGTAGGTAATCTTGCGAGTGGCTCACAAGCAGCGCTAGAAAAATTTGAAAAAGATCCAAATTTAGATGTTATGGAGTACGGTTGTCTAGGATATTGTGGCATTTGTTTTGAAGGGCCTTTTGCACTTGTAAACGGGGAAGTCGTACAAGGTGCAACGGTAGAAGAACTTGTGAAAAATGTATATGATTACTTAGATGAAAATCCAATGTTTTAAGGCGTTGCAAATGAGCGACGTCTTTTTTATTGTCATCTATTCTATTAGAGTAAAAATTCTTTCGAAGGAAATGCTAACAAAGAATTTGAACTTTAGAGGTGACAGAATGAATATTATTTGGGAATTCGGTGGAATTATCGTTATTCTTTTAATTGGTTATTTACTTTCAAATAATAAAAGAGCAATCTCGCCGCGTACTGTATTTGGTGGACTCGCAATTCAGTTATTATTTGGCTTTATCGTATTAGAGTGGGATGTAGGACGAATGGTTTTAGAGAAGATAACGCAGTTTGTGCAAAAGATTATGGATTTTGCGAATGTTGGTATTTTATTTTTATTCGGTAGTTTAGGGGACCAACGAAAACAACTGGATTCGTATTTGCGTTTCGGGTGCTGCCAATTTTAATTTTCTTATCATCGGTTATTGCTGTTTTATATTATTTAGGAATTATGCAATGGATTGTTCGAATTATCGGTGGTGCACTAGCAAAGCTATTAGGGACTAGTCAATCCGAATCGTTATCTGCAACAGCGAATATCTTTTTAGGACAGACAGAAGCGCCGCTTGTGATTCGACCATACATGCCACGCCTGACAAAGTCAGAGCTGTTTGCGGTGATGGTGGGAGGATTAGCATCTGTATCAGGCCCAACGCTTTTTGGATATGCTGCGCTTGGCGTGCCGCTTAAGTTTTTATTAGCGGCAAGCGTTATGGCGGCACCTGCTGGACTTGTTATGGCAAAATTATTGTTTCCAGAAACAGATAAGCCAGAAGTACATAATAAGCATGAAGACGATGATAAAGATGGTGACAAAAAAACCAGCAAACGTCATCGATGCCGCAGCGCGCGGAGCAGCTGATGGATTATCACTTGCTTTAAATGTTGGAGCAATGTTAATTGCTTTTATTGCCATCATCGCTCTTTTGAATGGAATTGTTGGTCTTTTCGGTTATCCAGATTATATTAGGATATATTTTTTCACCGCTTGCGTTTGTCATTGGTGTACCGTGGACAGAAGCAATTACAGCGGGAAGTTTTATTGGGGAGAAGTTAATTTTAAATGAGTTTGTAGCGTTTACTGATTTTGCTCCTCATATGGGGAAACTTTCAGAGAAAACAATGGCAATGATTACCTTTTCACTTTGCGGATTTGCGAATCTATCTTCTGTTGCCATTTTACTTGGGGGACTTGGGGGAATGGCGCCAACCCGTCGTAGTGATATTGCGAAATTTGGAATAAAGTCAATTGTAGCTGGAACACTTGCTAACTTATTGAGTGCTGCAATTGCAGGAATGTTTGTGTGAAATAAAAAAAGGCCCTTTCCGAGAAGGGCTTTTTTCTTACACAATTTGTGTAAGAACGGCTCTTATATAAAAGCCATCAAAACGTTGTCAAATATGAGAAACGGGGGACGTTCTTATTGTGTTCCAAAAGCATGCATTTTATACTTAAAACAACAAATTTTTTTTGGAGTGAATGAGGATGAATAAATTTTCTTTTACAAAAATGCATGGTCTTGGGAATAGCTATATATATGTAAATATGTTTGAAGAGCAAATTCCAGAAGAGGAACTATCTCTTGTAGCGGAAAAAGTGTCGAATATCAACACTGGAATTGGCGCAGATGGAATGATTTTAATTTGTCCGTCTGAAGTAGCACCAGTGAAAATGCGCATGTTTAATAATGATGGGTCAGAGGGAAAAAGCTGTGGGAATGGACTGCGTTGCGTAGCGAAATATGCGTATGAGCATAAACTAGTAGAAGAGACTGTTTTTACAATAGAAACATTGGCTGGAATTGTAACGGCTGAAGTGACAGTAGAAGACGGTATCGTTACATTAGCTAAAATTGACATGGGAGCACCTCGTTTAACTCGTGCAGAGTTACCGATGCTTGGCGAGGGAGAAACACCATTCATTCGTGAAGACTTCTTATACAGTAATCATCGCTATGTCTTTACAGGTGTTTCAATGGGAAATCCACATGCAGTTATTTTTGTTGATGATGTAGAAGAAGCGCCGCTTACAACATTAGGACCTGTGCTTGAAACACATGAAATGTTTCCAGAACGAGTGAATGTTGAATTTATTGAAATTGTGAATGACAATGAAATGAACTTCCGCGTTTGGGAACGTGGAACAGGCGTGACACAGGCTTGTGGAACAGGCGCATGCGCAGCTGTTGTTGCAGCAGTGTTGAATGAAAAAATGAAACGCGGTGAAGAAATTACGGTTCATTTAGCAGGCGGAGATTTAATGATTGCCTGGACAGAAGAAGGGAACGTTTTGATGAAAGGTCCAGCGGAAGTAATTTGCCGCGGAGTGTATGAGTACAAGATAGAGGTGTAAAGATGTATAATAGAACGAGAGAAGAAAGGAAGGTGGATTTCATGATTGATGTAACAGAACAAGCAGCATATCAAATCAAAGATATGTTAAAAGATGCTGAAGATGGAGAGAAGTACGTTCGCCTTGCTGTGCATGGCGGTGGATGTAGCGGTCTTTCTTACGGTCTAGGATTTGAAAGAGAACCAAATGAAGACGACACAGTGCTTGAGTTTTTCGGTGTTGAATTTGTTATTGATAAAGAAAGTGCTCCGATTGTAAAAGGAGTAAAAGTTGATTACAAGCAATCTATGCTTGGCGGCGGGTTCACAATCGATAACCCGAATGCAATCGCATCATGCGGATGTGGATCATCTTTCCGTACGGCGTCGAATGCTGGTAAGCCGGAAGAGTGCTAATGTAATGCTTTTCGTATCGAGATATGCTTGAGTTTTGCAGACTTAATCAAGCGCTTATTTAATTCGCTATAAAGGAAAAGAGTGTCCGAAGACGGACGCTCTTTTTTTATTCATATAATTAGTGTTATTGATTGTTAAGAGAATAAACCTATTTTATGATGTTGGAGAGGGGAATCTAGCTGCTTCGAAGTGCATGAGGTGTACTGTATTTTCAAGTGGTTCGGGAACAGTATTACCATCTGTAGTAGCTTGGGCAATAACTCGTATTGTATCTCCCGCCGATAATTTTAAGATAGCAGAAATGCTTACTAGATTAACAATATCTAATTCTTCACCTAAAAAATCGTTATCAGCAACTACAGCATTCCTGTTGATTGAGATAAATATCCTTACAGTATAAGTTGTGACAACATCAGAGAAAAATCCGATACTTGCTATGTTACAGTCAAGTTTAAAAAGTAGAAATAAAATGCGCCCTACAACACGAAATTACCTGCAGTTTTGTTGAATCCCCTAATAAAGTAAGGACAGCCAATCCATTAGGTACATCTAAATCTTCTGCACCAAACTGTCCTACATGTACAGGGGCTGTAGGGTTGGAAATATTATAAATTTCTATAGTATTATCACCAATGTTTGATACATAAAGGGTTGTATCTGCAATAGCTAATATATTAGGCTCATTTAAATTACCTGAATTAAATTGTCCCACATGTATAGGGTTAATAGGATTGGAAATGTTATATATTTCGACGGTGTTATCGCCAAAGTTTACGACATAAAGAATGTTACCTGTAATAGCAAATTGGACAGGCTCATTTAAATTACCTGAATTAAAATGTCCTACATGTATAGGGTTAATAGGGTTAGAAATGTTATACATTTCCACTGAGTTATTTCCTGAATTTGCTACATAAAGAGTGGCACCTGTAATAGCTAATCCAGAAGGAATATTTAAATTTGCTCCATTAAATTCTCCGATACGTACAGGGACTATAGGATTTGTGATATTGTAAATTTCTATATTGTTATCGCTACCATTTGATACATAAAGGATTGTACCTGTAATAGCTAATTGATCTGGGAAGTGTAAGTTACCTGAATTAAAATGTCCTACATGTATAGGGGCTGTAGGATTAGAAATATTATAAATTTCTACTGCGTTATTACCTGGAGCTGGATTTGCAACATAAAGAATATTATCTTTGATAAGTAATCCAGAAGGGAAGTTTAAATTTGCTCCATTAAATTCTCCTACGTGTATAGGAGCTATGGGGTTAGTAATGTTGTAGATTTGTACTGTGCTATCGAAAAAACTAGATACATAAAGAAAGCTAGATATCGGCGTGAGTGGTATGAAAATTGCGGTAGGTATAGGACAAGAAATTTGAGGTTTCGAACAACCATTATATTTATTTATTTTGTTTTGACTCATGTATTTTTCATCCTTTATTTTTAGTTTTGTGCTATTACATAATATGCATGTGTAAAAAAGAATGGAACAAGCTGTATAGCAAAATATATATAAAGATGCTGAAGGTGGAGAGAAGTACGTTCACCTTGCTATATACGGTGGTGGATGTAGTGGTCTTTCATACGTCTTAGGATTTGAAAGAGAATCAAATGGAGACGACACAGTTCTTGAGTTTTTCGGTGTTGAATTTGTTATTGATAAAGAAAGTGCTCCGATTGTTAAAGGAGTAAAAATTGACTATAAGCAATCGATGCATGGCGGTGGATTCACAATCGATAATCCGAACGCAATCGTATCATGCGGCTGCGGATCATCTTTCTGTACAACTTCGAATGCTGGTACGCCGGAAGAGTGCTAGTTTTTTGCTAATTACTAAAGTACTATTTCATTGGCGATGGTTACGGAGTGCAAATGATCTTCGTGTGTACACAATTATTGCTATGCGGAACCGCAAGCTAATGGATTATGAAATAGGATTAAATATTACAAAACCCTCTTCATGATGTGTAACAAATACACAGCATAAAGAAGGTTTATTATTTTGTTTTTAGCATGGTTAATTTAGGTACAGAAAGGCAAGTATGACCACTCTTTATATATAAATTCATTTTGTTTATTGAACATGGACGTTACGGTTATGTGAAACAAAAGATGATATGCACTCGTTTGTTCTATTTACTTTACCGCCGCATGTGGCAGAAAAAGGATCTGGCCTCTTCGAAATCCTCTCGATTCTCCTTAAAAAAGGATTTTTATGTTCGTTTTACAATTTGTATTTGTATATAATTTTTTTTATTAAATTCACATAATGTTCAAACAAATAGGTCTAAAAACTCGGAAGTTATAGTATTCTTGAATTAAGAATAATTTTTCGACAAATAAAGACAAAAAATTTATGGTGATTGGAAAATTTTATTTTATATCTGTGATTACACAGACAATAAGGAGAAATGATTATGGCGAACAAACGTTGTAAATTACTTCATAAATCGTTTAAAGAATTGGTACAAGAAAATAAACAAAAGATATTGAATGATAAACAAGAGATGGAAAAAATTGAACAACGTATTGAACAACGTATTGAACAACGTTATACAATTAATAAATCGGCTTCCTAATTAAGATACGAAAACTTTGTTGATATACAAAAAAGAAGATAATCGACTAGGTGCAGTAGTTGGTTATCTTTTTTGTTTTTTCAGTGTTTAATCTTACAAAAGTGTAATGTTCATGTCACGTTTTTGAATTTCTCCTCTGAAGAAAAGAGATTATGATAACAACATAATAAAAAACACATGAGGTGAATAACGTGAAAAGATATATTGCACTTTTTAGTATTTTAATTGTATTTGCTAGCTTGTTAGTTGGCTGTGATTTAAACCGTATGGGAAAAGATGAGTACTATGTTCAAATTACAGTTGATGGAACGGAAAAAAATGAAAAAGCTGATAATGGTCAGCCTCACAAATCATTTGAGTATAAGTTACCTGCATTTGATAAAGATGGTAAAGAAAAAGAAATGGAATTTACAGCTGTGAAGAATCTTCGTAAGGAAGCATTTCTACGTGTATTCTACTCCGATAAAAAAGGTGTAGCAGCTTGGGAAGAAGTGAAGAAGGACGAGCTTCCTGCAAAAGTGAAAGAAAAATTAGGCGTGAAATAATGAAGAAAGAGTTGGCCAAATGGTCAACTCTTTTATTTGCTTGCAAAGTCTTCTTCTGAAATTACTGTAAATCCATGTCTGCGAAATAAAGCAGTTGTTACACCATATCCATCTCGTTTTTTTCCGTTGAATTCTCCTGTATAAATGGTAGAACTTCCGCAAGAAGGACTTCGTTCTTTTAAAATGATGTATTCTGGATTTAAATCTTGTATTTCTTTCAAAGCTTTATAAGCTCCGTGTACGAAAGCTGTTGTTACATCATTACCTTCGTTGTCCATTACCTTTGCTTTACCATCTAGTACATCATCACCATTGCCTCCGATAATTTCTGCTGATGGACGAGGTGTAGGTAAGCCTCCTAATACCTCTGGACAAACAAGAACAGCTTCTTCTTTTTGTAATAGCTCTTCAATTTTTGAAATGAGATTGTCATTTCCATCGTAACGACAAGCAATACCAGCTAAGCAAGCACTAATTACAATCATGTTTTTTACCTCAGTTCATTAAAGATTATGAAATAATTTCTAATTTTACTGTTGTTCTCTTGTTGATATGCGGGATGATAAGAATAAAAACTTTATATCATTTAATGAAAACATATAGTGAATTTCAAAGTAAAGAAGAATGTAATATATTTCTTAAATAATAACGGGGTAAAACAAACAGGTTGGCTATCCAATGGTGGTAAATGGTATTACCTCGATTCTTATGGAGAAATGGAAACAGGTCAAAAATTTATTGATAACAACTGGTACTATTTTAATGATAACGGTGTTTGGATTGGTTAATTATAAGTAATAGTCTTTATCGATAAGTAAAGCAGGTCGTGGGATTAAATACGACCTGCTTTATTTTTTATGCTTTCAAGTCATCAAAAAGGAGAGATTTCTATTATTTCATGACAACATATAGCGAATTTTAGAGCGTTATCAAACTTGCATAATTTAAAAAAATTCTCTAGTAATTTGTTTATAACAATCTATAGCTCATAACCATCTAGTAATTTGTTTGTACAAATATTACAAAAAAACATTTAATTCGTTTGATAAAATTGGTAAAATAGTATAAACTATCTATTTTTTGAAAAGGGGAAAGAGAATGAAAAAGGGAAATAAAATGAAAAAGATGATTGCTACTTCTGTACTTTCTACTGCACTATTAATTCCAGCTATTGCTCATGCAGAAGAAAACAAGACGATTCAAAATTCTACTGCTACTCCTAAAGTTGCAAGTGTAAGTAAGGCTACTCAAGCAAAAGGATGGGTAAAACAACAGGGGAAATGGTACTACTATAAAAATGGAAAAAAGGTAACAGGTTGGTCATCTATTGGTGGTAAATGGTACTACTTTAGCTCTTATGGAATTATGCAAACAGGCTGGGTTTCCATTCAAGATAAAAAAACAGGGAAATATACATATTACTATCTCAATGAAAGTACGGGAGCAATGCACACAGGTTGGACGAAAGTTAATGGATCTTGGTATTTCTTCAATAATAATGGAGTAAAACAAACAGGCTGGCTATCCACTGGCGGAAAATGGTATTATCTTGGCAGTTACGGAATTATGGAGACAGGCTGGACTTCATTCAAAGATAACAAAACAGGAAAATATACGTATTACTATCTTGATACAAACACTGGTGCTATGAAAACAGGTTGGGCGCAAATTAATGGGTCTTGGTATTTCTTCAATAATAATGGAGTAAAACAAACAGGCTGGCTATCTACTGGTGGAAAATGGTATTACCTTGACTCATCCTTTGGAGAAATGAAAACTGGAAGAGTTTCTATAAACAACGTATATTACCACTTCGATAAATCTGGTGCTATGCAAACCGGTTGGCAAAAATGGGGCAATTACTGGTACTACTTTAACCAAAATGGATCAGAATACAGAGGTTGGTTAAAACTTGGTGGAAGCTGGTACTACCTCGATGCTTCTTTTGGTGATATGAGAACAGGCTGGGTATTTATTAATAACAAATGGTACCATTTCAATAATAACGGTGTTTGGGTTGGTTAATTGTAAGAAATAGTCCTTATTGATAAGCAAGACAGGTCGCATGATGTAATGCGACCTGTTTTATTTTGTTAAAAAAAGATTCTGTCAATGAAAATGTCACCTTAAGGATGACATTTATATGATATGGAAGTTTCATCTTATAACAATCTATGTCGTGCAATCATTGTAAATATAAACTTGTATGCTTTTATATTTTCTATCATGCTATCATGGCGTCGCTGCTACTAATTCTATAGTTATCGTAAAATTTATTTGTATATATATTGTAAAAAAACATTTAATTTGTTTGATAAAATTGATAAAATAGTATAAATTATCTATTTTTTGAAAAGGGGAAAGAGAATGAAAAAGGGAAATAAAATGAAAAAGATGATTGCTACTTCTGTACTTTCTACTGCACTATTAATTCCAGCTATTGCTCATGCAGAAGAAAACAAGACGATTCAAAATTCTACTGCTACTCCTAAAGTTGCAAGTGTAAGTAAGGCTAGCCAAGCTAAAGGATGGGTAAAACAAAATGGAAACTGGTATTACTATGATAAAAATGGTAGGAAGGTAACAGGTTGGTTATCAACTGGAGGAAAATGGTACTACTTTAGCCCTTTTGGAATTATGCAAACCGGGTGGATGCCAATACAAGATAAAAAAACCAAGAAATATACATATTACTATCTCAATGAAAGCACGGGAGCAATGCACACAGGTTGGGTGCAAATTAAAGGATCTTGGTATTTCTTTAATAATAATGGAGCAAGACAAACAGATTGGTTATTAACTGGAGAGAAATGGTATTACCTTGGACCATACGGAATAATGGAAACAGGAAAACGTTTTATAAACAATACGTATTACTACTTTGATAACGGTGGGGCAATGCAAACAGGATGGCAAAAAATCAGTAATTACTGGCACTACTTTAACAGCAATGGATCTGAACACAAAGGCTGGTTAAAGCTTGGCGGAAGCTGGTACTACCTTGATTCTTTTGGTACGATGGTAACGGGAACAAGATGGATTGATGGTAAATATTACAAATTTAATAATAATGGTGTTTGGATTGGTTAATGATAAATAGTAAGCGGGATTGATAAGGAAGACAGGTCGCATGATGTAATGCGACCTGTTTTTATGTTTTACGCTTTTAAATCATTAAATTAAAAAAATCGCCCATTCTGCTTTATCGCACCTATTTATATATGGGGTGATAAAAATGGGAACTTTCTATCATTTAATGAAAACATATAGCGAATTTCAAAGTAAAGAAGAGTTTAATACATACCAGCAGCAAATTTTAATCTGTTATCAAGCAAACATAAATAAAACGGACTTTTTAGTGATTCGTTTTTTAGGGAGATATGCGATTAATGAAAAGCAAAAAACAGTTGGAGTTGCTTGTCCGTTAATGGCAACAATTGCGACCAAAATAGGAAAAAGTATTCGTACGGTGCGTCGCTCTGTTGCCAAACTGGAGGAACTCGAGATTATTGAGCGGATTCCTACGAAAGAAAGATATAAGCGCGGGGGATATAGTGCGAACTTATATGTATTTCGTAAAGCAGCTGTTGACCGTATGGATGACCGTATGAAAATGACCGCATGTGAAAAGAGCGTACATGTAGAGGGGCGTAAGAAGGAAGAGGTGTCAGAAAAGGAGGAAACTATTCTTTTTAAAAACTTTTCTCAAGTACAAAAGAAAAGAGAAACGTATGAACTTGATGAAACATATTGTCGTCATGATATTCCAATTGCATTTGTAGATGCAATTGTTCCAATGTCGAGAAATCCACAAACGATTAATGTGCTTTGGAGTAAGGTGGAACTTGCTTATAAAAAGAGTGGTTTATTAGAACAAGGGGTATTTTTTGAGCAATTGATTACGGATGAGGAGACTTGTACGCAACTTATCTGTCGTACGAAAAGTGTGGTAAGAGCGTATAAATGTGGGGAGATTCGTAAAGATGTTAGAGCACTCTTGTATAGTACGATGCGAGCTCTATTTTTAGATGTTGGATTAGAATGGGGGGCGGCTATAAGAAGGAGCAGGAAGGTAACCTTATTTGATCCATTCAAAAAAGAGTCATGCGTATGATACATGACTCCCCTTGATTAATCGAATTTTCGTACAACAGGAACGCGAATCGCAACAAATAATACAAAGACAATCACTGCGATTGCGCCGCTTTTCATAATCGTCACAATCGGAATACCAGCTGCAAGTGCGAGTGATGTGAATGCATAGGAAAGCGGGATGAAGCCCATAGATGATAACATCAGCAAGCTCATGACGCGCCCCATCATTTCTTCTTTGACAGTAGATTGAATCATCGCCATTAACGGAACGATAGCCATGGCAATTGTAATGCCGTAAAATGCGCCTGCTAATAATGCTTGCCAAAGTGCTGTGCTGAAGTTAATGGATAAGAAGAAAACGCCAGATAACAGCATCATAATGATGCAAAACAAGCCGCGTCTACGATTAATGTTTTTAAGGCCAACAATGACAGCACCAATTGCCATTCCGCCTCCAACAGCTGCTTCTAAATAACTAAATTGAAGCGAGTCACCATGCAGTACATTTTTGATAAATAACGGGAAGCCAACTTGCATTGGTCCGATTAAAAATAGATTTAGAAAGGCGCTACAGATAAGAAATGTTGAAAGAAAAGGCGATTCCTTTACGTACAAAATGCCTTCTTTAATAGAGGTAAACATTCCTTTGTCTGTATCCGTTTTTTCTTGCAATGTAAATTGGATTTTTTGGACGAGTATAGCAGCAATAATGAGAAGCAGAATAGTAATAGTAAAAATGGTCTCATAGTTACTAAACTTGATGAGAATGCCACCGAGTACAGGTCCTAAAATTACGGATGCTTGGTTCGTCATTTGGGTAAGTGAGTTCGCCTGTGTTAAACGATGTTTTTCTACAAGTTCAGGGAGAATGGAACCGTCTGCTGACCAAAAGAAGGCGTCCGCTAATCCGAAAAACAAAGCAAACAAAGCAAACGTATATAACGTTACATGACCAACGATAAACCAGATTAGAATTGTTGCGACAAGAAGTGCACGAATGATATTTGAGTAAAACATAATATTTTTTTTCGGAAATTTATCTGCGACAGCTCCGCCGACAATCATAAAGATAAGTCTTGGGACGCTAAGTGCAACAAAGACAACACCTAGTGAAGCTTCGAGATTTAATGTTTTCGCTATGTACCATGTTTGGGAAAAGGTAAAAAAAGCTAAAGCAAAGCTTGAAAATAGAGTAGCTGCCCAGAGAAATAGGAAGTTTGTATTTTGTAGTAAAGGTGTCCCGCTTTCTGTTGGAGCAGATTTGTTTTGTTGTAGTTCCTCCATATTGCTTCCTTTCTATGTAACAATTTTGAGTGGATATAAAATCCTGTTAACACTCGTTTTATACAGTTTCTAATATTTCTATACTGCACTTTTTCATTGTAGACAATAATAGCACATTTGCCCAGTGGATTTTTTAAGGAAAAAAAATAAGAAGATGCGAAAGCACCTTCTTATTATATGGTTTAGGCTAATGCAATATAGATATCAACTTGCACATTATTTGGATCCATCGCTCGTTCATCATACAATTCAAAGTCTGTTGTGAAAGCACGTTTATTTTCTTTCGACCACTTCCAAATGTCTTGCCATGTTTCTACGATGACCTCTGATACTGGGCCTTTGCGAGTCGTAAATACCGCATATGTCTGAGCAGGTATTGTGAGAGATGTCATATTTTCAGGGATTGTGTCTAATGAAGAGACTGGCATACCGATTGTATATGTATAGGCTCCAGTTTCATCGGATTCATAGTTTGAATACAATGCTAGTGTTTCGCTTTGCTTCCTTTTGTTAGGAATTTGATCTGTTATTTGACCTTGGCAGTAGTCGGTCCATAGCTTGGGGATCTTTCCTTCAGTGGACATTTCAATTTCATTTTTTGTTGTAGCGGAGATGCCAATCGCTTGGAAAGCTTCTTTTTTAATAATCTTTGGTTGACTCATGTTTTATACTCCCCCTTTTTGAATGAGAACAAATGTTCTTATTTGATTGTACCATAATTATACAGATGAAGGGAAGAGGGAGATTTGTTTATCGAGGGGAACTTTTTTTGCTAGGGCAGAAACAGGAGAATCCCCCACCTCAAGCTCGTGTAGAGGGAGGTGGGGGTAGTTCAATAATTTGGAAGAAATGTTGCAGCAACAAAGTCCGCCATTCATACGATGACAAAATCGCTCGCTATTGCATTGGCACCTGACATTAGAGTAAACAGTATTGCTCCTGGTGCAGTTCATACGAGATGGTGGTCAGGTAATGAAGATAAGATGTACCAACTTGCGGGAACCTTGCCGCTTAACAGAATTTCAACACCAGAAGATAGTACAGAAGCAGTCTTGTTTCAATTGACTCAAGAATCTATTACAGGACAAATATATACAATTGATAATAGACAGACGCTTTAAAATTATAAAGTATCTTAGCGTAATAAAATTCACCTAATGAGGTTTTTATCTATAGAATAAAGAAGCCGCAATTTCTGCTTTAGAAATTGCGGCTTTGCTATCATACTTATGAATTAAAACATACTAGAGCTATGCATTGGTTGTAGTTTTGCATTTGGATCGAAGTAAGCTTTTGCATTGTTTACTGCTGTTGGTGCTTCACCGAAGCCACATGCAATCAGCTTTACTTTTCCTTCATATGTACAAATGTCACCAGCTGCGTAAATACCAGGGATGTTCGTTTCCATTTTAGAGTTTACAACGATGCTGTTCTTTTGAATGTCTAAGCCCCAGTTTTTAATCGGACCAAGAGAAGAGACGAAGCCGTAGTTTACGATGACATCATCAACGTCAATAACAACTTTTTCTTCTGTTTTCACATGTTGCAGAACAACTTGTTCAATCTTGTCTTCACCAATTAATTCAACTGGAACGTAAGGTGTTTTTACGTCTGCACGAGAGTTCGTTAAGTTTTCTACGCTGTGCTCATGAGCACGGAATTTATCACGGCGATGAACGATTGTTACTTGTTCAGCGATTGGTTCTAGCATCATTGTCCAGTCCACTGCAGAGTCACCGCCGCCAAATACAACGACGCGTTTTCCAGTGAATTTATTCATATCATCAACAAAGTAGTGTAAGTTTTTCTTTTCAAATTTCTCTACACTATCTAGTTCTAATCGGCGTGGTTGGAAGGCACCATTACCAGCTGTAATAATGACAGATTTAGAATAGTGTGTTCCTTTATTTGTTACAAGCTTAAATACGCCATCAGCTTGCTTTTCAAGTGTATCAACTGCTTCTTCTAAGCAAACAGTCGGTTCAAACTTTTTCATTTGTTCTTTTAAATTATCAACAAGTTCTTGCGCACGTACTTTCGGGAATCCCGCTACGTCATAAATATATTTTTCAGGGTATAGTGCGGATAATTGTCCTCCAAGCTGCGGTAAGCTTTCAATAATTTTTACACTTGCCTGTCTCATTCCGCCATAAAACGCTGTGAATAATCCTGTTGGACCTCCACCGATAATCGTTATGTCGTAAACTTTTTGAATTTCTGTCACTATTTATTCCCCCTATAGATGGAATTTCGATATTGATTCCATATATTGTTCATATGTATACGGAAATCCTGCAAATAAGATTGCACTTTACAATAAAAATGATACCATATTTCAGTTTAGAATACTGCAAGAAATGACTGAGTTATATGTAAGCTTGTGCATAGATAGGATGAAAATGTATAAAATATACCAAGTAGGAAAATACATGAAAAAAAGGCTGAAAAACCCTTGAAAACGCTATGTTATTTTAAAATATTGATAATTCTCTAGGTGCTTGAATTCTGAAATAAAACCGACTAATATAGGAAAGTATTATGTTAATTTTTTATGACAAATTTCGTAAGATTTTTTGAACACGTTTTGTTATGGTTAAGAATGTGAGGAATTCCACATTCTTGACAAAATAAGTGTTTAATACTTTGGTCTTATGCTTATTTACTATTATATAAAGAAAAGGGTTGTGATTTAGTGAAAACTCCAAAAATCGTAGTTTTGGGTGCAGGTTATGGTGGGATGATTACGACTGTTCGTCTACAAAAAACATTATCTGTAAGTGAAGCTGAAATTACGTTAGTAAACAACAACAGCTATCACTACCAAGCAACTTGGTTACATGAAAGTGCAGCTGGCACATTACATCATGATAAAATCCGTCTCGACATTCAAGACGTTATTGATACAAATAAAGTAAACTTTGTACAAGATACAGTTGTAGAAATTAAAGCAGCTGAAAAACGCGTTATCTTAAAAAATGCTGAGTTAGAGTATGATTACTTAGTAATTGGTCTTGGATTCGAGTCTGAAACATTTGGCATTAAAGGACTGAAAGAGCATGCATTCTCTATTACTAACATTAATGCCACTCGCCAAATTCGTGATCATATGGAATACAAGTTCTCTCAATATGCGACTGAAAAGCGCGATGAGTTAGTGACAATCGTTGTTGGTGGTGCAGGATTTACAGGTATCGAGTATGTAGGTGAGCTTGCAAACCGTATTCCTGAACTTTGCAAAGAGTATGATGTTCCACGTGAAAAAGCACGTATTATCTGTGTGGAAGCTGCTCCGTCGGCACTTCCTGGCTTCGATCCAGAATTAGTTGAGTACGCTGTAAAACAGTTAGAGAAAAAAGGTGTAGAATTCCGTATCGGCACGGCAATTAAAGAAGCAACTGAAGAAGGTATTCTAGTTGCGAACGGTGACGACGTAGAATTACTTAAATCTGAAACGGTTGTTTGGGCTGCGGGTGTTCGTGGTAATGGTATTGTGGAAGAGTCTGGTTTTGAAGCAATGCGCGGACGTATTAAAGTTGATGAGTATATGCACGCTCCAGGCCATGAAGATGTATTCATGGTTGGTGACGCAGCGTTAATTATTAATGAAGAGATTAACCGTCCATATCCTCCAACAGCACAAATTGCAATTCAACAAGGTTACAACATCGCACATAACTTATCCGTGTTAATTCGCGGTAAAGGCGAAATGAAAAAATTCGTGTTCGATAACAAAGGATCTGTATGTTCATTAGGACATGACGATGCAATGGGCG
This sequence comes from Bacillus sp. FSL K6-6038, assembly GCF_038050455.1. Taxonomy (NCBI): domain Bacteria; kingdom Bacillati; phylum Bacillota; class Bacilli; order Caryophanales; family Bacillaceae; genus Bacillus; species Bacillus sp. FSL K6-6038. Next base: position 4,729,660 of record NZ_JBBOUH010000001.1, on the reverse strand, counting down.
TTGTTATGGGTAAAAAGTTAACGGGATGGAAAGCTTCCTTCATGAAGAAAGTAATCGATAACCGTTACTTATTCTTACTTGGTGGACCTTTATTAGTTCTTAAAAAAGGTAAATTGAAGTTCTTTTAATATATAAATACAAATAGTAGAAAAAAGCAGAAACGGCTATGAGTCGTTTCTGCTTTTTTCATGTAATACAAGTTTTTCTTAAAGTTCTGTTTCAACGAACATTCAGTGTATAAGTGGACATTTTGTTTGATCGAAAAGCAACAAAAAACCAAATTATATTTGTGAGTGATACCGCCGAGCAAAAAATGATGACTCCTAAGACGGAAGAAAGGCTATAGTCATTTACGCGCATTATAATAAATACGGATGCAAGTATCACAAGATTTATTAATAGTCCCATACCGCAAAGAACTGCCATGATGAATCTCATTGCCTTTATTCCTGCTATATAAAGAAGTAGAGGTACGACATAAAATACTAAAATTTCGCCGATTGATGTCCACATCCCTAAAGAGTTAAATTTATTTGCATTAGATCCTAAATCTGAGAGTGGAGAAAGGGAAGCTGAGACCAATACAGAGCAGAAGAGTAATGCAGAAACTAAGGTTACGAATACAATACCAGATTTCTTTGATTGATTTCTCATAATTTTTCACACTCCTTTCTCAATGATTATTTGCGGAGCAGCATCCAAAGAAGAACTTTGAAGAAATTCAAGGTGTTTTTTACAAAGAATCCCTACCCTATATTCTCATTATATCAAATATATGGAAAATGAGTTAACTCCATAAGGAATAAGGAAGATTATATTATTCTTACTGAAAAATATAGTATAATACATAGAAAAGAATGAATATTCTGTTGTTTCAGCTGAAAGGAGTTTTACATCATGGGGAAGCGTGGGAATGTTTGGCTAGCTGTAAGTGGACTTGTAGCCACAAAAGATGGTCGCTGGCTCTTCGTTAAGAAAAAATACGGAGGCTTAAAGGGGAAATGGTCATTGCCCGCTGGTTTCGTAAATGAGGGCGAAACAATTGACCAAGCTGTTAAGCGTGAAATTTTAGAAGAGACAGGTATTGTTGCACATGTAAAAGGAGTGATTGGTATTCGTTCTGGTGTCATACGTGATGAGATTAGTGATAATATGATTATTTTCCTACTGGAACCAGAAGGAGAAAAAGTTATTGTTCAAGAGGATGAGCTGTTTGAAGTAGCGTTTTTAAATCCTAACGATATTGCAGACGATCAAAATACTTCTATATTAGTTCGATATTTATTAGAAGGGAATACGGCACAGCTTCTTGAGATGGATGCAACATTAAATCCAGGAGATCAATTTGGATATACATCTTATCATGTATTTACGGCAGGGGATAAGAAATAGAAGGAGTGGGGAAACATGAGTATTCCAGTATTACTAATTTCAATGATGCTGTTTTTTATTTTATTTTTTGGAATTGGATTTTTACTCAATATGATTTTACGTGCTACTTGGGTGATGGTTATCATTTATCCGATTGTTTGTATGCTGATCATTAATAAAGCAGGTGTCTGGGATTACTTTTCAAAACCGAAAGAAACATTTTCTTCATTTGGAACAAGTGTCTCGCATCTTGGACAAGCCGATCTTTTTATTTTATCAACTGGATTAATCGGGGCAATTTTGTCTGGTGTTGTGATAAAGAAACTACGTCAAAGCGGGTATCAAATGTTTTAATCTCCAGTTTTCTGGGGATTATTTTTTTGCATATTTCTACATCATATGGGGAATGACTAACGATGAAGGAGTGTGGAATATTAAAATGTTAAAACGATATGGTATTCGCATTATGATGACTTGTTTACTTGTAGCAGCATTATGTGTGACATGGCAAGCGTTCACAGGAGTCTCTCTACTAGAGGTTGTAAAAACATATCAAGAAGGCAATGTAAAAGAAGTACATGCAGCAGAAAGAGGGCAACAAGTTGTTCCGAGTAAAGAAGTGATAAATGCTTTAGAACAGGGGAAAGACTGGTCTAAATATCGTGTAATGGAAATGACAGCAACTGGTTATACGTCAGGGATAGAATCAACCGGTAAAAGACCTGGGCATCCTGAGTATGGCATTACATACTCAGGTGTGAAGGCAAAAAGGGATATATATTCTACAATCGCAGCTGACTTACGTGTGTTTCCGATTGGGACCATTCTTTTTGTACCAGGCTATGGATATGGTGTGGTAGCAGATAAAGGCGGAGCCATAAAAGGAAATAGACTCGATTTATATTATGAAACTGTTCAGGATGTATATAGTGAGTGGGGCAAGAAAAAAGTAAATGTATATGTAGTGAAAATGGGGAACGGTAAGTTAACAGAAGAACAGTTAACGATGCTCAATCAAGATGAAACGCTGCAAGTATTCCGCGGTCAATATTTGAAACAGAAATAGTCTAGTGAGATTGACACTAGACTTTTTTATTTGTCTTCATTCACAATATAAGAAAAACGAGGTGCGGAAGTGGAAGACTATCCTTTGGCGTATTATGAGTTTTTCGTGAAATATAATGAAGAAGATTATTATACGTGCCATGATTTACTCGAAGGAATGTGGCTAGAAGAGCGGAGTAATTTATTTTTAAAAGGCTTATTACAGATGGTAGTTGCTCAGTATCATTACAGCTATGGAAATGTAAAAGGAGCGCGGCTTATGTTGGAAGTGGCGGAGCAATATTTGAGGCCGTACTGCCCTTTGTATTGGAATTTAGATGTGAACGAAGTCGTGGTATTTATTCAAAGTTGCCGGAAAATCATACCTGAAAAGGTAGAGAAAGTCCCATATGAACAAATACATAATTTGCCGTCATTACCGGAGCACATTCTATATATGAAGTGAAAGAGAAGTTAGAATTATCGCATTTTAGGGAAAATGCAGTTATAATGACAATAGAGAAATCTAGGGGGGCTGAACATGTTTCAAGTACAAAAAGAATTAGCAAGCCATGAAGCAGTAATCGTTGCTTTATTTGAAGAAGAGAAAACGAGCAGCTTTGTACAAGAATTGGACAAAGCATTTGAAGGACAATTACAAGTTTTATTAGAAGAGAAAGAGCTTAGTGCAAAGAAAAAATCCATTTCCAAACTACATAGCTTAGGAAAAACAAATGTAAAACGCTACTATTTTGTCGGTCTTGGCAAAAAAGAAGCATACTCAACAGAAACATTACGTACTTCACTTAGTAAAGCATTTAAAACATTAAAAGCTGACAAAGTAAAAGATGCAGCAATTTTACTTGATTCTTTCGTAACTGATAAGTTAGACGCAATTGATGTTGCGCATATTGCCAATGAAGTATCTTGCCTTGGTACATATGATTTACAAACATATAAAACGGACAAAAAAGAAAGTGTAGAGTTAGAAAACTTTTCGGTTATTACAGCAGAAGATGCAAAAGAAATCGAAGCTGCATTAACAGTAGGGTATGTGCATGGACGTGCGACAAATTCAGCTCGTACACTTGTAAATATGCCACCAAACGTATTAACAGCAACAAAACTTGCAGAGTATGCAGTTGAATTAGCTGAGAAATACGATATGGATTATAAAGTACTTGAGAAAGAAGAGATGGAAGAGCTTGGTATGGGTGCATTACTTGCAGTAAACCAAGGTTCTACAGAGCCACCAAAAATGATCGCTCTTATTTATAAAGGAAAAGAAGAGTGGACGGATGTTATCGGATTTGTAGGAAAAGGTATTACATATGATACAGGGGGCTACTCTTTAAAACCACGTGAAGGTATGGTTGGCATGAAAGGTGATATGGGCGGCGCTGCAGCTGTTCTTGGGGCAATGGAAATTATCGGAGAACTTCGCCCAGAACAAAACGTAGTTGCTGTTATCCCATCAACAGATAATGTTGTGAGCGGTACAGCATTTAAGCCAGATGATGTGATTACATCTATGAGCGGTAAAACAATTGAAGTATTAAATACAGATGCAGAAGGCCGTCTAGCATTAGCTGATGGTATTACGTATGCGAAGAAACTTGGTGCAAACTATCTTGTTGATATTGCAACGTTAACAGGCGGTGTCATTGTAGCGCTTGGAAACCATACAACGGGTGCAATGACAAACAATGAAACATTGTTTGAACAAGTGCTAGAAGCATCGATGGAAACAGATGAGCCGATTTGGCAATTACCGATTTTCGAGCGCGATAAAGAGCGTGTTCGTAACAGTAAATTCGCAGATTTAAATAACTCACCAGGCCGTGAAGGTCATGCGGTAATGGCGGGAACATTCCTTGGTGAGTTTGCAGAAGAAACGCCATGGGTACATTTAGATATCGCTGGAACTTCTGATACAACGAGTGCACATGATTTGGGGCCAGCAGGAGCAACAGGTGCAATGGTTCGTACACTTGCAACACTGGTTGACCGTTTTGGAGAAGAATAAGAGGTTTTTGAAAAGGCAGCGGATTACGCTGCCTTTTCTTATAAAGAAATGGTATATAACGTTCCGTTTAACGCAAAAGATGTGCGGCCTGTTTCTTCAGAGACAACTAATATGAGTGCATCGCTTTTTTCGGATAAACCTATTGCAGCTCGGTGGCGTGTTCCAAGTTTTGAATCAATCTCTATATTTTTTGTTAGAGGGAGAATGTTCGCTGCTGAAACAATATGATTACTTCTAATGAGAATAGCTCCGTCATGAAGAGGATTTCCTGGATAAAAGATAGATTCCAGTAGTGGAACGGTTAAATAAGCTTCAAGTCTTGTTCCAGTTTGAATAAGGGAATCAAGTGAATCATTTCTTTCTACAACAATTAACGCACCATGTTTCCTATCACCTAAATGATGAATTGCTGTTGTAAGGGGAGCATAACCTGATGTAAATGGTGATAAATATGCCTTTAAATAATAAGAAGCTGCTAGGGTTTGAACATTGCTTAGTAGATGATGAATTTCTTCCATTTTACATAAAATGCACTCACCGTCTTGTTCAACCGTTTGTTTCATGCTCCGTAATTCCGCTTCTACAACCTCAATCATTTGTTTCGTTTTTATTTTTAACTCGTCTGATAATCCCCATTCTTCCATTTTTCTCACCTTTTTGTTTGAATTATATAGCATTAGTGTGTGCAAATCACAATAGTAAAATCCTGCTATACTTTAAAATATATTGAGATACTTGTCGTTTTTTTCATATAATGTAGTTATGACATGCGAGAGGAGATAAGAAAATGGATTGGAAACAAGAATATAGTCGCTGGCTTTCCTATGTAAACTTAGATACAGAACTAAAAGAACAGCTAGAAAATATGAAGCAGGATGAAAAGAAAATAGAAGATAGCTTCTATAAAAACTTAGAATTCGGTACAGGTGGTATGCGCGGAGAACTTGGTGCTGGTACGAACCGTTTAAACGTATATACAGTTCGAAAAGCAACAAAAGGATTGGCGCACTTTATTGAAAAATTAGGTGAAGAAGCGAAGAAACGTGGCGTTGTTGTCGCGTATGATTCTCGTCATAAATCACCTGAATTTGCAATGGAAGTAGCAGCTACCCTTGGTGCGCATGGCATTACAACATATGTATTTGAAAGTTTACGCCCAACGCCAGTACTTTCTTTCGCAGTGCGTTATTTACATACAGTAAGTGGAATCGTTCTTACGGCAAGTCATAATCCACCTGAATATAACGGTTATAAAGTATATGGAGAAGATGGTGGACAATTGCCTCCGAAAGAAGCAGACGAATTAATTAGCTACGTAAATGAAGTAGAAGATGAATTAACAGTAGAAGTTGCTGATGTGGAACAATTGAAAGCGGATGGCTTATTACATATCATTGGACAAGAAGTAGATGATGCATATTTAGAACAGTTAAAAACAGTCATCATCAATAAAGAAATGGTACAAGAAGTTGGAAAAGATTTAAAAATCGTCTTTACACCACTACATGGAACATCCAATATTCCAGCGCGTCGTGGTTTAGAAGCAGTTGGATTTACAGACGTAACAGTTGTAAAAGAACAGGAGTTACCAGATCCAAACTTTTCAACAGTAAAATCACCAAACCCAGAAGAGCACGCAGCGTTTGAACTTGCGATTCGTGACGGAGAAAAAGTGGGAGCGGATGTGCTAATCGCAACAGATCCAGATGCAGATCGTCTTGGCGTAGCTGTTCGTAATCACGCTGGTGAGTATCAAGTGTTAACAGGAAACCAAACGGGTGCGTTAATGCTTGATTACTTATTATCACAAAAGAAACAAAACGGTACACTTCCAGAAAACGGTGTTGTGTTAAAAACAATCGTAACTTCTGAAATTGGTCGTACAATTGCGAAAGCGTATGGCTTAGATACAGTAGATACATTAACTGGATTTAAATTTATCGGTGAGAAGATTAAGCAGTATGAAGAAAGTGGACAATATGAATTTCAATTTGGCTATGAAGAAAGTTATGGTTATTTAATTCGTCCATTCTGCCGTGATAAAGATGCAGTACAATCTGTTTTATTTGCATGTGAAGTTGCAGCATATTATAAATCACAAGGCAAAACGTTATACAATGGTTTATTAGAAGTGTTTGCGAAATACGGTTTCTTCCGTGAAGACCTTGTATCGTTAACGCTAAAAGGAAAAGATGGTGCAGAGAAAATTCAAGAGATGATGGCATCATTCCGTGAAAATCCACCAAAAGAAGTGGCTGGCTTAACAGTGAATTCTGTAGAAGATTATAAAGCAAGCATCATTACATCACTAATAGATGGAAATAAGGAAGAAATTCACTTGCCGAAATCAAATGTGTTAAAATATCAATTAGCGGATGGTTCTTGGTTCTGCCTACGTCCATCTGGAACAGAGCCAAAAATCAAGTTTTATTTTGGTGTGAAAGATGATTCCTTACAAAATAGTGAACAAAAGTTACTTGCTATTAAAGAAGATATCATGAATCGTTTATAATGAGATAGAGTGTTACTTCCATTAATGGAGGAAGAAAGAGGAGAACGTAGAACGGCCTCCTCTTTTCTTGCATATGGAAAAAATTCGCTTGCTGAAGGTGGATGAAAGGTTCACTTTATAGAAAATAGAGAATTACACCATACAATAAGAAAAGGTACTGGACGATTAGAACAGAAAAGAGGGTATTTGTTATGAAAAAAGTGAGAAAAGCGATTATTCCCGCTGCGGGATTAGGAACGCGTTTTTTACCGGCAACAAAAGCGATGCCGAAAGAAATGCTTCCAATTGTAGATAAGCCAACGATTCAATACATTGTAGAAGAAGCTGTGGCATCTGGAATTGAAGATATTATTATCGTTACTGGTAAAGGAAAACGCTCTATTGAAGATCATTTCGATAATGCGTTCGAATTAGAACAAAACTTATTAGAGAAGAAAAAATATGAGTTACTTGAAAAAGTACAAGCTTCTTCTAAAATGGTTGATATTCATTATATCCGTCAAAAAGAGCCAAAAGGATTAGGGCATGCGGTTTGGTGTGCACGTAAGTTTATTGGTGATGAACCATTTGCTGTTTTATTAGGTGATGATATTGTTCAAGCTGAAAAACCATGTTTACGTCAATTAATTGACGAATATGATAAAACACTTTCTTCTGTTATTGGTGTGCAAACAGTTCCAGAAGCAGAAACACATCGTTATGGAATTATTGATCCACTAGAACAAGAAGGTCGTCGTTATCAAGTTCGAAAGTTTGTTGAGAAGCCAGCGCAAGGTACAGCGCCTTCAAACTTAGCGATTATGGGACGCTACATCTTAACACCTGAAATCTTTATGTTCTTAGAAAACCAGAATGTTGGTGCAGGTGGTGAAATTCAATTAACAGATGCAATCCAAAGTTTAAATGAAATTCAACGTGTATTTGCTTATGACTTTGAAGGAAAGCGTTACGATGTTGGAGAAAAATTAGGCTTTGTTCAAACGACAATTGAAATGGCACTTCAGCATGAAGAATTAAGAGATGACATGCTTGTTATGATGAAGGAAATTTTAGAAGAACAAATGAAACAAGAGTCTTAATACAAAAAGGAGCTACTTCAAGTAGCTCCTTTTTCGTTATTATAGTCTCGAATGAGAATGCTGATAAGCAGAACGACGTACAGCGTAATATATGCGAGGTGAGATGATAGCACCGATAATTGTAAAGATCATATCTTTAACCGCGAACCACATCATAATTGTCCAAGCCGCTTTGTAACTCATATTTCCGCCCATCCAGAAGTTTACAGCTGCATACATATAAGTAGTACCAATGATATAGGTTAAAATAATTCCTGTAAAAGACGCGATTGCAAAGGTACTGAATTGTGGTTTTTCTCTTTGTTCTACTAGTTTTCCTGATACGTAAGCAACGATAATGAATGCGATAATAAAACCACCAGTAGGATCTAAAAGTGCGCCAAATCCAGCTTTGAACTGCGCGAAAATTGGTGCTCCTGCAATACCAACAAGCATATAAACAGTCATAGATAAGGCCCCAAGTCTACTTCCAAGAAGAAGACCTGCTAAAATTGCGAAAAATGGTTGCATGGAAAGTGGAATACCAGCCACTTGTAAAAACGGTGCCCAGGATACGATATTCGCACCAATCGCCATGAGCGCAACAAACATGGCAGCTAGTGCTAAATCTAAAGCACGTAATTGGTTCATATTGTTAACCTCCAGTTGTTATTTGGTTAACAATATAGTAGCGAATCCATTTATCCGTTGTCAATTAAAATGTTTTGGTAGTTAGGCTTTAGTGCTTCTCTAAGTAAAGTGTATGGAATGCGAAATTGTGGAATACCGCTTGAGTAAGGAGCTATTTCATATAATGAGAAATAGATGACAAGATGATCGGGTTCCAAATAATAGTTAAATTTCTTTGTACTCATGACTTTTTCAGTTGCATCTGGAAAATAGATACTTTCATTTTGCTTAATTTGTCTAACGATTTCTGTGCGGATGATATCTTGATACGTACTGTCTTTTTGAAATAAGTCGTCCAAATTAAGTAATCTTTTTTCATTTAAATCAAATGTATTCGCCTTCCATGTATATAGTCCGTGTGCTCCGCCTGTATACTGATAATAATTTACATAGAGACTGAGTAAGGGAGATTTTTGCAATGTTACTTTATAGTCAATATTTGCAACATATGGATGAAAAGAAGCATTTGATTCCTGAGCCTCTGTATAATATTTTTTTGCTTCTTTCGCTAATGTTGTTTTAAAACGATCAGTAGTTGTTTTATAGTATGTATTCAACTTTTTTTGAAATTTTGTATCGTAAAAATTACTAAAATAAGGTCTGCTAATTTGATATTCAAGATAAGGTTTCTTACCTTTTTGTGTGACAGGCTTAATATCGATTGTCAGGTTAGAAGGGTGGGCTGCATTCGTATAATTTGGTACAATAATGAGCAAGGAGACTAAGAGTAATAGAATATAGAATTTGTTTTTCATGTAGATAGAACCTCCTTATATAAGTGCTATAGGTAGTTTGAAAATAAATAGGGAAAATTATACATTTTTAAACAAGAAAAAGGAGGAAGTAGTATGTCGAAAACATTAATGGATGCACTTGGGATTGAGCTGTTAGAAATGACAGAAGAAAAAGTAGTAGCAACTATGCCAGTAGATGGACGCACACATCAACCATTTGGTTTTTTACATGGTGGCGCATCAGTTGCATTAGCAGAAACTGTAGCGAGCGTAGGCTCCTATAATTTAATTGATCAAGAAAAGTGTATTTGTTTTGGTCTTGAAATAAATGCGAATCATATTCGCTCGAAACGCGATGGAATCGTAACAGCAATCGGTACGCCGATTCATAAAGGACAAACAACAATGGTTTGGGATGTGCGCATCATTGATGAAAATGATGATTTACTTTGCATTTCAAGATGTACAGTTGCAATTAAAGAGAAGCGTGAGCAATAAAAGAGGCTGCCCAGAGGCAGCCTTTCTATCATTAGAACTGGATTTTCTTCTCTAAGAAGCCTTTTAGTTCGCTAATTGGCATACGAACTTGCTCCATTGTGTCACGGTCACGTACTGTAACAGCTTTGTCTTCAACTGAGTCGAAGTCATAAGTGATACAGAATGGTGTACCGATTTCGTCTTGACGACGGTAACGTTTACCGATAGAACCAGTTTCGTCAAAGTCTACCACGAAGTCTTTTGCTAGTTCTGCGAACACTTCCCCAGCGCCTTCAGATAGCTTTTTAGATAGTGGTAAGATTGCTGCTTTGTATGGTGCTAAAGCAGGGTGGAAACGAAGAACTGTACGAGAGTCGTTTTCTAATTGTTCCTCTTCGTATGCATCACATAAGAATGCTAATGTTACGCGGTCTGCGCCAAGAGATGGCTCGATGCAGTATGGTACGTAACGTTCGTTCGTTTGTGGATCGATATAGTTAAAGTCCTCGTTAGAATGTTCCATGTGACGTTTTAAGTCGAAGTCTGTACGAGATGCAACGCCCCAAAGTTCGCCCCAGCCGAATGGGAATTTAAATTCGATATCTGTTGTTGCGTTACTGTAGTGAGATAACTCATCCTCACCGTGGTCACGAAGACGCATGCTTTCTTCGTGCATACCAAGTGATAGTAACCAGTTTTTACAAGTGTTACGCCAGAATGTGAACCACTCTAAATCTTCACCAGGTTTACAGAAGAATTCAAGCTCCATTTGTTCGAATTCACGTGTACGGAATGTGAAGTTACCAGGTGTAATTTCGTTACGGAAACTTTTACCGATTTGGCCAATACCAAATGGAAGTTTTTTACGCATAGAGCGTTGTACGTTTTTGAAGTTTACGAAAATACCTTGTGCTGTTTCAGGGCGAAGGAAGATTTCATTTGTGCTAGATTCTGTAACACCTTGGAATGTTTTAAACATTAAGTTGAACTGACGGATTTCAGTGAAGTCTTCGCTACCGCAATCTGGGCATTTTACTTCATGTTCTTTCATTAATCCAGCCATTTGATCGAAAGTAAGACCATCAACGATCATTTCGATGCCTTTTGCATCTAAAGCATCTTCAATTAATTTATCAGCACGGTGACGCGCTTTACATTTTTTACAGTCAATCATTGGATCGTTAAAGTTACCAACATGACCAGAAGCTACCCAAGTTTTTGGGTTCATTAAAATCGCTGCGTCTAAACCAACGTTGTATGGAGATTCTTGAATGAATTTTTTCCACCAAGCTTTTTTAACGTTATTTTTTAATTCGATACCAAGTGGACCGTAATCCCAAGTGTTTGCAAGACCACCATAAATTTCAGAACCAGGGAAAACAAAACCGCGATGCTTCGCTAAGTTTACAACTTGTTCCATTGAATACATAATAAAATCCTCCTTTTAAAAGTTAACGTATTGGCGATGACTGGATGTACTTGTTGAATGGCAATTTCTCGAGCAAGCCGCTTGCGCCTTGAAATACAAAAAAGCTCGTCTCTAGGCATTTTTGCCTAGGGACGAGCTTGTATACCCGCGGTTCCACCCTAGTTGATGTGTGCGTAAACACACATCCACTTTATCACGTATTGCTCGAGACTGCCGTTTCCTTGCTTTTTCAGGCTTTCACTATCCCTGAATCGCTTTTTGTGCAAGTACTTATAAGTCTGTCATCGCTACTATATTTTATAATAATGACCATATTCTATCATGTTCCTTTTTAAATCACAATAGAGGAACGATTGTATCTGTATAAATACAAATTGAAGAAAGGATAGAAAACCTTTCTTTTTTAGATGGGAGAGAGCGTCCGCCCATGGCTAGAAGCGGACAGTGACTTTTTTAGCCCCATGCCAAGTGAAAACAAAAGGAGAAAATAAGTGGATATCTTCTTTTGTTTTCATGGCAGGGACTGATATGTTGGAAAATCAAGATGGATATATATGATAGAGTTTCGCCTATTTTACTATTCTTTATCATTTTAACCGAGAAGACCCCCTCCTCTAAATGAAGTGAAGGTGGGGGTAGTTCAATCTGAAGAGGTGCTCATAGTAGAGCGAATATGTTTAATTGCTTCACGTTTGCTTAGAGGAGCAAGTTCATGATTTTGAACATATTCCCATACAACATCTGGGCTTGTTTTTGCGTATTCACGAAGTACCCAGCCGATTGCTTTTTGGATGAAAAATTCTTTTGAAGATTTGAGTTGTCCAATGATTGAGAAGAGAAGTTTTTCATCCATTTGTTCTTTATATTTTAGTTGAAATAAGATTGCGGAGCGCTGTAACCATATATTTTCTGAAGCAATCCATTTCGGGATGTATGTTTGAATGGCTTCTGGATGTTTCAAAAAAATGCTTCCTAGGGAGGTAGGAACAATGCCATCAACGGAATCCCACCATGATTTCGTTATAATGAGTTCTTCTAAGAACGGGATGTGAGTTTTATCGAGATGCTTTTTATATTTCTGTAATAGATCGAGAGCGGCGGCTTGGAATTCGCGTTCTGGTAAATCCCAAAGTCCAAGGATGACGGTTTGAAAGTCCTCTTTGTCTGGAAGTTTATGTACTTGTATGACTTCACGTAATAGCTTTCTTCTTTCTGGTGTTTGAATACCGAGAAATGGGAAATGATTTTTCATATAACGATCCATTGGTTCTGCTTTTTCAGGATTTTGATGTGCGATAAACTGTTGCTGTAAGGCTTTTACAAATGGGTGCATAAAATTGTTCTCCTTTCATGGTCTTTGTTCATATTATATAAAGAAGTGATATGAAATGGATATAAGAAATCCGATGAGAGTAGAAAGGAGAGGGAGCGATGGAAGATCAAAGTATATTAGCGGGTTTTTTTGCTCTTAGTTTTGTTGCTATTGTTATTATTTTAATCTGGGCATTTATTGCGTATTTGTTAACTGCATTTGCACTCTATACAATGGCAAAAAATGATGGTGCTGAAGATGGCATTCTTGCTTTTATTCCATTTTTAAATAGTAAAGTATGGGGGGATTTGGCAAGGGAGAAGTTACCTGACTTTTTGAAAGAAGGGGCTGGATGGAAAGTATTCGGTATATACGTTGCTTGTTTTATTTTGAACTTCATTCCAATCATAAGCCTTTTAGCAAGTGTTGTAGTACTTGTTCTGTCGATTTACTTAGTATACGCCATTTTGGAGCGTTATGGTACGAACGCAATATTATTTACAGTCATCCATGTGATAACATGTTCTATTTTTCTTCCGATTCACTTGTTTTTGATTCGAAATGAGCCAACGAAATATTAGGATTTATTATGAATAATAATGTTGCATATTGTCGAACGGTCGATATGTTGTTTCGAACCGCCGATATATGATGGAAAATAGAAAGGGAAAAGGCTATCGCATCTAGCGATAGCCTTTTTTGGATAGTGATTCTAAGCGAGCCACTTCCGCTTTTTATGAAATCCAGCTCCAGTGGCTAGAATGTTCGGTGGCTTCGCTTCTTCCGCCGAGGTAAAGAGCGCCTCTATGTCAGAAGCTCCATCCCCTTCACATTCTAAGCGAACCACTCCCGCTTTTTATACCTACATTAAGTAACGCAGATAAATATAAATGTGAGAAACAATTAATGAAACAATCATAATTGGGAAACCGACTTTTAGGAAGTCCACGTAGCTAAATCGATGTCCTTCACGGCTTGCGATTCCAGCAACGATTACGTTAGCGGAAGCACCGATTAATGTTCCGTTTCCACCTAGACAGGCTCCTAATGCTAATGACCACCATAATACATCGATTTGTGCATCAGAAGGTGATAGACCAAGACCGACTGCCATATCGTTAATAAGTGGAATCATTGTTGCAACGAACGGAATGTTATCGATTGTTGCTGAAGCAATGCCGGATACCCATAAAATAAGGATGGATGCGTAAGAAATATCTCCGCCTGTTAAACCGATTACTTTTTGGGCTAACATTTTGATAAGTCCGATATCAATAAGTCCACCAACGAGTACGAATAGACCAGCAAAGAAGAAAATTGTAATCCACTCTACGTGAGCGAATACTTCTTCAATTTCATGCTCTTTTACACCGATTAGCATAAGTACAGTAGCACCTGTTAATGCGATTACTGCGGCGTCAATGTGGAAAATAGAATGAGTCATAAAACCGAGGATTGTAAGTCCAAGTACAGTTAAAGATTTTTTCATTAGTACAGCATCTTTAATGTATTGTTTTTCGTCTAAGCTCATTAGTTTTTTAATTTGTATAGGGTCAGCAATTAATTGCTTGCGGTACATAAAGTAAATCATTATCGCGGTAACAGCGATAATAATTAGTACGATTGGGGCTAAGTTGAATAAGAAAGCATTAAAATCTAAATGCTTGTTTGCAGAACCAATCATAATGTTTGGTGGGTCACCAATTAATGTTGCAGTTCCCCCAATATTTGAAAAAATAATTTCGGAAAGTAAATATGGAACAGGATTTACTTGTAAAATGCGCGTAATAGATAAAGTAACCGGAACAACAAGAAGTACAGTTGTTACGTTATCTAGAAATGCGGAACCGAGCGCGGTAAGCAAAGAAAGAGAAATTAAGATTTTAATTGGATTTCCTTGTGCTTGTTTAGCGGCTTTAATTGCAACATATTGGAATACGCCTGATTTACTTGTGATGTTTACTAATATCATCATACCGATCAGTAGCGTGATGGTTCCCCATTCAATATGTTTTGTAAAAGCGTTGTGCAAGTCGACGACACCAAAGATGACCATAAGTGCTGCACCGAGAAGTGCGATAACAGCACGGTTAATTTTTTCTGAAATGATAATGGCATATGTAATTAGAAAGACTGCGATTGCAAAGTAATATTGCCAGTTAGCGATTTCTTGCGTTGTTTCGTGCAAAAATTCCATCTCCTTTCGGGTAACTTTTCTTAGTGTGTCATAAATTTCTGGAAGAAACACACTTAAAGCCATTATAAAGTAGAAAAATGTCGGATGTAAATGAAAGGGTTTGTTTTGTCATATTTTCTGTACAAATGAATTTTTCTTCTTTTTAAAAATATTTGTGGTTATTTGACATATACATAAGATACATCAATCTGAATGTATCTTATGTAATAGCATTCGAGCCTGTTCGTGTAGGAGTACAAAGTAGACAGAATGATAAGGAAGGGATCGTATGGATGGACAACAATTTTTATTTTTGGATTTTGAGTTCACGATGCCTCAAAATAGGAAGAAACCAAAGGGTTTTTTTCCAGAAATTATTGAGGTAGGACTCGTATCAGTTGTTGATTGTGTAGTGGAAGATACGTATTCATCGTATGTACGACCGGAAACTTTTTCATGCTTAACAGAGCGGTGTAAAAAATTTTTAGGAATTAATCAGGAAGCGGTAGACGGAGGAATTTCTTTTTTGGAACTTGTCGAGAAACTTGTACAATATGAAAAACGTTGTCAAACAACAATTGTAACGTGGGGTAATATGGATATGAAAGTATTGAAGCATAATTGTGAGGCCATAGGTGCCGAGTTTCCTTTTTCGGGGCAATGCCGAGATTTATCACTGGAGTATAAACGTTTCTTTGGCGAACGGAATCAAACTGGATTATGGAAAGCGATTGAAGCGTACGGGAAAGTAGGAACAGGAAAGCATCATTGCGCGCTTGATGATGCGATAACGACCTATAATATTTTTAAACTGGTTGAAAAGGATAAAGAATATTTAGTAAAACCATCTCCCCCGACTTTAGGTGAACTCATCGATTTTTCAAAGGTGTTAAAGAAAGTGAGTACACAATAGCGACCAAATTACAAACTGTGTAATTTGGTCGTTTTGTTTTTTTACAGCTTGTAATCTTGTTTTAACTGCTGGAGTGTCTGCAAACTACGCCTCGCAAACGGACCATCATCTGCTGAGAATTCATTCATTTGTGCTTCTAGTGCGGATTGTAAGGATTCTTTATAATCCGGAATATCGCCCTCGTATTTTTTCACCATTTGCTGCGGGATATTTGTTTGCTCCCTGAATGCTAAAGCGCGTCTTTCATGGAAAAATGGAACATCCGCTTGTTTTACATTATGTAAATCACCTTGCGTCGGATGTTTTAAAACAGCTAACACTTTCACAACGTAACTTCCAGGACGGCTGTTTGTAATTTCACCGATATACTTTCCTGTTTTATAGATACCAGTAACGATATCACCAATTTGGAATGTTTCGTTCATATTTTTCACCTCAATTTTATAGTAAGGAAAGTGGGGAATAGAGTCAAAGAAATCATTTGCTGGAGAATGATTTTGAGAAGTTAGGTGTGCTTGTGATCAGAGAAATGTTATAATTCGAAATAATATAACAGAAAATTCTGAGGAATCGAAAGGATGAAGGTATGTATCGTTTGCTTCGATGAATTCACAGGTATAGATGTATTTTTGCCGTGGGATTTACTGAATAGAGTAAACTCGATTGGAAGAATAAAAAATTGGGACGTTAAACTTGTAGGGGGGAGTGATCTTCATGATGCCTTTATATTTTCCAGAAGATAAAACAGAATATATTATTCCAGGGATTGTTTGTGTTTTATTTATAATCGGTGCGATTGCAACATGGCGCATGTTTATTCGCGTATCAAAGAGAGAGGCGGAACGTTTGGAGAAAGTGGAGCGAAAGCTGTTAGCGGAAAAGAAACACTAATTCGTTTTTGTATGTTTCCCTCTATGCTCGGACAATCTAAGGGCAGAATGTATTCTGGAGGGAATTGTGATGAAAAAGCAGCTTTTATTCGGGTGTTGTTTGCTGTTTCTTATGGCAGGTTGTGATAAAGGAAATCCGAAAGAAATCGATGTGAAATTATATAATGCTTCTGGTGATAAAGTTGGAACAGCAAAAGTGAAGCAGCAAACAAGTGGTGTGAAAATATCCATTAAGGCAGAAGGATTTTCGCCAGGTGTACATGGATTACATATTCATGAAATTGGAGAGTGTAAAGCACCACGTTTTATATCAGCTGGTAATCATTTTAATTTAGAGAAGAAAAAGAAACATGGACTTATGAATCCAAAAGGTGCAGAGAATGGTGATTTGCCGAATGTTATTGCGGATGATACAGGAAAGATTAAGGCGGAGATTGAAGCGCCTAATGTATCACTTCAAGAAGGGAAAACGACGCTGCATCGAAAAGATGGTGCGTCTATCATTATTACGGAAAAGCCTGATGATGGTATGACGCAACCTGCTGGAAATTCAGGGAATCGAATTGCTTGTGGCGTCATTGTAGAAAAGGCAGCCGCTAAGAAAAAGTAGAAGCTACCTTTGAAAGGGTAGCTTTTTTCAGTTAATTATGAAAATGCACACTTAAGTCTATGTAGTATTTCTTCAAGTTGTCTTCTTGAACAGCCGATGTTAATCCGAATATGTTGTTCTCCACCTGCTCCGTATTTTTCACCTGGTTCAACGATAATTTTCCCGTTTTCTTCAAGCTGTTTTGTTCGTTCTTTTTGAGATAGGTCAAGGCGAGAACAGTCGACCCATAGTAAAAAAGTACCTTCTGATTGAATAACGGAAAGGGTAGGGATATGCTGCTTGATAAATTCACAAGCAAATCGGGCATTTTCTTCTATATATAAACGCATTTCTGCTAGCCAATCGTTACACTCTGTATAGGCGCTTTGCATTGCTACATAAGCAAATGTATTTAACCCATGAAAGCCTTGACGGTGTTGCACAGCTGTAAAGGCATTTCGAAGTTTTTTGTCAGGAATAATAATAATAGATGCCTGTAAGCCTGCGATATTAAATGTTTTACTTGGCGCCATGCAAGTGATTGTACGCGCTGCTAATTGTTTTGACAATGAAGCAAATGGCGTGTGTGTATGACCTGAGAAAATAAGGTCTGCATGAATTTCATCTGAGATAACGGTTACATTATATTGTTCACATAGCGTGCCGAGTTTTGTAAGCTCGTCTTTTGTCCAAACGCGACCAACCGGGTTGTGTGGACTACAAAGAAACATAAGTTTTACACCTTGCTGAAACTGTGTTTCCAAATGTTCAAAATCCATTGTGTATGTGCCGCCCTGTAAAAGTAATGGACTTTCCCATACATGACGGTTATTTTTTGTTACCATGTCAAAGAATGGGGGATAAATAGGTGGTTGTACAAGTACGGCATCATTTTCAGTTGTGAAAGCCTGTACACTAGTGCTAAGAGCAGGAACGATACCTGAACTAAATACAATCCATTCTTCTTTTATATCCCAATTGTATGCACTTTTTGTCCAACGACAAATAATATCTGTTATTTCTTCAGGTGGCATTGTATATCCGAAAATAGGATGCCCAAGGCGTTTTTGCAGTGCAGATTGAATTGGCTCTGGAATAGGGAAATCCATATCTGCAATCCATGCGTGTAACAATTCTTCATTCTTATATGTATCCCACTTTACACTATGTGTTCCCCGGCGGTTTACAGTTTTATGAAATTGCTGCATCTTTTTTGCTCCCTTCTACTTGAATCTATAATTTTGTGAAAGTTCCTCCCTTCTTCTAGAATAGCTGATGTGATACGATAAAGAAAAGAGTGAAAAATAGGAAAAGGCGGGAAGTAGATGGGCGCATATGAAAAGATGGTGGAAATGGTGAAGAATTGGGATCCTTTTCAAATGGGACCGGAATTTTATGAAACAGAAGCAAGCGATGTTGTGTACGTGGTAAGTGCGTTTGACGATCCGAAATATATTGCAAAAAAAATACAGCATATTTATTTTATGTCGTTTGAAGAAGTACCAGCTATTGAAAAATGCGAGAAATTAGCACAGGAATTACTCGTATTAAAAGAAGGCGGAAGTTGTTCATTGTAGGCTGTCGGAAGTTCCGACAGCTTTTTTAGTAGGAAGTTTATCCCGCATTAACTGGCAGTAGCACTCCCACCTCAAAATTCAGCGAAAGCAAAGAAATTAGATCGGGGATGAAGACCTCCCACTGAATAAAGTTTCACTTTATATCGTACCTTGTAGAATGGTTGATATGTTGTGTCGAAGCGCCGATATATTTTAAAAAGCGCTGATGTGTATATGAATACTATTGTGCTGAAAATGCTATGATTTCTTCATATACATGCTCTGGCTTTTCCTCTGGTAGCAAGTGTCCTGTATTTTCGTATGAAATAAATGTAGAGTTTGGCAAGTCTTTGTGTAGCCGGTGCCCGACATGAACGGGAACAACGCGGTCTTTTTCACCCCAAATGAGTAAGGTTGGGGTCTCGATCTTTCGTAATTCAGCTGATGATAAATCTCCTTCTCGGTCCCGGATCATTCGCGTTAAAGCAGGGAAAATGCGGTTATCATAAAAGGGAGCAGCGTACCCTTCCATCATTTCATCATCAATTAAAGAGTGGTCATGAACGACATTCATTAAATTATGAACGATGCCTCTTCTTATAATCCAATTTTTTACGTATAAATGAAAGAACGGTAAATAGGAAGAGTAGATGAGCGGAAACTTTGCTCGTGTTAAGTAGCTTGAGCTACATAGTAAGATTGTTTTTGTAATTAAATCAGGACGTATGCGATTGACATAGAGTGAGATTTGTCCGCCCATTGAATGACCGACTAGCACAATGTTTTGGAGTGCTAAGTGTTCCATTAAATCGATAATTATAGTTGCTAAATTATGATAGGAATATATAAATTGGTTGGACTTATCACTTTTTCCGAACGGTGGTAAATCAAGTGCGACAACCGTTCCTTCTTTTGCAAGCAGTGGGATAAGTCGTCGGTAACTAAATGAGGATGAGAGAAAACCGTGAATGAGTACAAAAGTTGGTTTTTCCTCATTACTCTGGTGTTCATACAATTCGTAATGAACAGTAGTGCCGCGAGTGGAAAAAGTGAAGTAGGGATGCTCTAGCTCATGTTTCATTTTCTTTCACTCCATTGATTTTTTTCATATCATCTCCTAGTAGAAAAAGATTTATGTTAACAAAAAAAGGCAAGATGGGGGTCCATCCTACCTTTTTCAGTGCTAAGTGTTATCCTCGTACAATATTAGGCGGTGTTTTTCCTTGTAACCCTGCAACTAAATTTTCTGCAGCGGTCATTGCCATTTGGTGTCTTGTCTTTAATGTCGCAGATCCGATGTGCGGCAGCGTAACGACGTTTGTTAAAGATAATAACGGATTATCTTTTTCGACCGGTTCCTGTGTAAATGTATCGATACCTGCTGCAAAGATTTTCTTTTGTTTCAGTGCGTCGATTAATGCAGGTTCATCAACTGTTTTCCCGCGGGAAGCATTAATGAAAATAGCTGTTTCTTTCATTAATGAAAATTCCTTTTCTCCAATGAGCTGATATGTTTCTTCTGTTAATGGCGTTAAAAGAACAATGAAATCAGATTGCTTTAGTAGTGTGTGTAAATCACAGTACGCGGCATCAAATTTTTGTTCGGCCTCTTCCTTACGACGCCGATTATAATAAAGGACATTCATATCAAATCCCAATTTTGCGCGCTTGGCAACAGCTTCTCCAATTCGCCCCATTCCAATAATCCCAATTGTACTATGATGTACATCCAGTCCGAAGTGCTTTTTTGTAATTTCGGCATTCCAATTACCGTCTTTCACATAAGAATCAAGCTCACATACGCGTCGTCCAGCTGATAGCATAAGAGCGAAAACAAGATCGGCCACTGTATCATCTAATACATATGGAGTATTCGTTCCAATCACGTTTCTGCCCTGCATCGCTTCTAAATCAAAGTTATCATAGCCAACAGAAATGTTGCTCACAACTTTTAAGTGAGGAGCTGCTCGCAATAACTCTTCGTCGATTTTTGTCCCAAAGTTAAGCAAGCCATGTTTATCTTTTATTTTTTCTAATAGAACTTCACGAGGAATCTTTTCACTACTATCCCATTTTTCATATTCACAATGCTCGGAGAGATATGTTTCTACAAATTTTGGAACGCGTTCAGCGATATATACTTTTGGTTTCACGGTTTCCGCCCCTTTCTTTTTCATTTTCACATAATTCTCTAAAAAAATCTTCTTTTCAAACATAAAAAGGTGTCTGTATAATTTAAAAACAAACAAAAGGAAGGATGAAGAATATGGTGACTGAAAAAGAATTAGAATTATTAGCTTGTCTTGAAAAAAGTAGTCGTTTATCCGTAGAAACTTTAGCAAAAATGTTAAATATAAAAGTAGAAGCAGTAAAAGAAATGGTTGAGAAATTAGAAAGAGAAAAAATCATTGTTGATTATGTTACACATATAGATTGGACAAAAGTAAAAGAACATAGCGGTTTAACAGCTATGATTGATGTGAAAGTTACACCGAAGCACGGTGTTGGCTTTGATTCTGTTGCAGAACAAATTTACCGTTATTCAGAAGTGAAATCGGTTTATTTAATGTCAGGGACATATGACCTTTCTATTACGTTGGAAGGAAAAAGTATGAGTGAAGTGGCAAGTTTTGTTTCTGAAAAGTTAGCAACAATTGAATCAGTTGTGTCAACAACAACACATTTTATTTTGAAAAAATATAAACATGAGGGACTTATTTATGACAAAACTGATGATGATAAACGGATTGTGGTGGCACCATGAAGCAGTTTGAACTATCAAGAGCAGCAGAATCTTTACAATCATCCGGTATCCGTAAGTTTTTTGACTTAGCGGCAGGTATGAAAGGTGTTATTTCACTAGGGGTGGGAGAGCCGGATTTTGTTACACCATGGCATGTGAGACAGGCATGTATTCGTTCGTTAGAAGAAGGATACACAGCATATACTGCGAATGCAGGATTATTAGAGTTACGTCAAGAAATAGCAAAGTATCTTCAAAAGCAATTTCATGTTTCCTATAATGCAGATGAAGAAATTATTGTTACAGTTGGAGCGAGCCAAGCGTTAGATGTTGCGATGCGCGCTATTGTAAATCCTGGCGACGAAGTGATCATCATTGAACCGAGCTTTGTATCATATGGCCCACTTGTTACATTAGCTGGAGGAGTGCCAGTTCCGGTAGCAACTTCATTAGAGGATGCATTTAAAGTACAGTCGGAGCAAATTGAAGCAGCGATTACAACAAAAACAAAAGCAATTTTACTTTGTTCTCCAAATAATCCAACAGGAGCACTTTTAAACAAGTCTGAATTAGAAAAGTTAGCAGTAATCGTTGAAAAGTATAATCTCATTGTACTATCTGATGAAATTTATGCGGAGCTTGTATATGACGAGGCTTATACGAGTTTTGCGAGCATTAAAAATATGCGTGATCATACGATTTTAATTTCAGGATTTTCAAAAGGATTTGCGATGACTGGATGGCGCCTTGGAATGATTGCGGCTCCTGTCCACTTTTCAGAGTTGATGCTGAAAATTCATCAATATTCAATGATGTGCGCACCAACGATGTCACAATTTGCAGCATTAGAAGCGCTTCGTTTTGGAAATGATGAAGTCATTCGAATGAGAGAAAGTTATAAAAAGCGCCGTAATTTTATGACGACATCGTTTAATGAAATGGGCTTAACGTGTCA
Source organism: Bacillus sp. FSL K6-6038 (assembly GCF_038050455.1). Taxonomy (NCBI): domain Bacteria; kingdom Bacillati; phylum Bacillota; class Bacilli; order Caryophanales; family Bacillaceae; genus Bacillus; species Bacillus sp. FSL K6-6038. The sequence goes on along the minus strand of NZ_JBBOUH010000001.1, from coordinate 4,707,185 downwards.
TGTGCCAGGCGGAGCATTCTATGTGTTTCCTTCGATTTCTTCAACAGGATTATCCTCAGCAGAATTTGCGGAACAATTATTGCTAGAAGAAAAAGTTGCAGTTGTACCTGGAAGTGTGTTTGGTGAGAGCGGTGAAGGGTTTATTCGATGTTCATATGCAACTTCGCTTGAACAATTAATGGAAGCCATGAAGCGAATGAAACGATTTGTAGAAAATAAAAAAAGGACAAAACAGAATACGTTTTGTCCATAAAAGGGGGGGAATACTAGAAAGCCATGTGTTAGTATTCTATCCCAATATTTGAAAATTATACTTACTAAAGGAAACTTTTTCATGAATTTTGAATGAAATGGGAGCTGGTGGTATAATTTACTAATATAGAGTGAAGTTTTTCTCAAGTGGGATATTTCTTTCCGCTTGGGAATGAGTCTTCACCAATTGGATATTTATGAGCAGTTACTCACTTTGCGTATACATGCGTTTAAATGTTGAGGTGGGTACTTTTACTGCAACCTGCAAATAGCAGGGAAACTGGTAAACGTATGGGAGTGTTTCATATGTCAGAACAATACACAACAGGAGTGGTTGTAAAAGGGAAAGTAACTGGAATTCAAGATTACGGTGCATTTGTAGCATTGGATCAAGAAACACAAGGACTTGTGCATATATCTGAAATTACAAATGGGTATGTAAAAGATATTCATGATTTTTTAAAGGTTGGAGATATAGTAGAAGTAAAGGTACTTTCAATTGATGAAGAACACAGAAAAATGAGTTTATCGTTAAAAGCAGCAAAGCGTAAGCAAGGAAGAATTATCGTACCAAATCCATCTGATAAAGGATTCAATACGCTTCGCGAGAAGTTAACAGAGTGGATTGAAGAATCACAGTTAACAAAATAAAAGAGAGTCGCTAAATTAGCGATTCTCTTTTATTTTATTATGATATATATTAGCAAATATGATTGCATGCAATCATATTCGTATGTCGGATGGGAAGTGCGAAGTCCGTGCTTCGCTTATTATCGAACTTCGCGTGTTTCTGGGTGTGTTCCGAGATTTTCGGATGGTTTAAATAATAAACCAAGGTTAATCAGCCCAGAAATACCAACGATACCGTAAATGATTCGTGCAAGTGCTGAACTTTGCCCACCGAAGATAGCTGCTACTAAATCAAATTGAAAGAATCCAATTAGTCCCCAGTTGACGGCACCAATTACAGTGAATACTAAAGCAATACGTTGTAAAGTACTCATCTTGAGTAATCCTCCTTAAATTTGAAGCATAAGCAAGCCTTTAGTTTTCGTGAGTAGTAAGAATCCACCTATATTGGGTTGGTGGGTATAAAGCGAAATCCGAAAATGGAAGTGCGCTTTATACAACTTAACTCTCTTATAGAATGACTCTCCTTTGTTGTTTTTATACACAAAAAATATTCATTACAGGATGTATATACATCTATACTTTAAAATGCGAATTTTTATGCGAAAAATGAACTTTTTTTAAAAAATACATATTGGTTACGTTTACAATTCTCCAATTGCTTGATTTACAATCCCAGTTTCGCTAAAGTGAATACAGAAATACATATACATAATTGGAGGGAAAAAAATGAGCACACATGTGACGTTCGATTATTCTAAAGCGTTATCGTTCATCAGTGAACAAGAACTAACTTATTTACGTGATGCAGTAAAAGTATCACACCATGCAATCCATGAAAAAACTGGAGCTGGGAACGATTTCCTTGGGTGGGTAGAGCTTCCGCTTCAATATGATAAAGAAGAATTTGCTCGCATTCAAAAAAGTGCAGAGAAAATTAAAAATGACTCTGACATTTTACTTGTTATAGGTATTGGTGGTTCTTACTTAGGAGCACGTGCAGCAATTGAAATGTTAAACCATTCTTTCTACAATACGCTTTCTAAAGAACAACGCAAAACTCCACAAGTGCTATTTGTTGGACAAAATATTAGCTCCACTTATATGAAAGATTTAATGGATGTATTAGAAGGTAAAGATTTCTCCATTAACGTTATTTCCAAATCAGGTACAACAACAGAACCTGCAATTGCATTCCGTATTTTCCGTAAATTGTTAGAAGAGAAATATGGAAAAGAAGAAGCGCGTAGACGTATTTATGCAACAACTGATAAAGCGCGTGGTGCTTTAAAAACATTAGCTGACGAAGAAGGATACGAAACATTCGTAATTCCAGATGATGTTGGCGGTCGTTTCTCTGTATTAACACCAGTTGGTTTATTACCAATTGCAGTGAGTGGTTTAAATATTGAAGAGATGATGCAAGGTGCAGCTGCCGGACATGATGACTTTGCAAAATCTGAGCTGGAAGAAAACCCTGCTTACCAATATGCAGTTGTACGTAATGCTCTATATAATAAAGGAAAAACGATTGAAATGCTTGTTAACTATGAGCCAGCACTTCAATATTTTGCTGAGTGGTGGAAACAACTATTTGGCGAAAGTGAAGGGAAAGATCAAAAAGGAATTTTCCCATCTTCAGCAAACTTCTCTACTGATTTACATTCATTAGGTCAATACATTCAAGAAGGACGTCGTGACTTATTTGAAACAGTTCTTAAAGTAGGAAAATCTACACATGAACTAAAAATTGAATTAGATGAGAACGATTTAGATGGTCTGAACTACCTTGCTGGTGAAACAGTAGACTTCGTAAACACAAAAGCATACGAAGGTACATTACTAGCTCATAGTGATGGCGGGGTACCAAACTTAATCGTAAACATTCCAGAATTAAATGAATACACATTCGGTTACCTTGTATACTTCTTTGAAAAGGCATGTGCGATGAGCGGTTACCTATTAGGTGTAAATCCATTTGACCAACCAGGTGTAGAAGCATACAAGAAAAACATGTTTGCTCTTCTTGGAAAACCAGGATTCGAAGAATTAAAAGCAGAATTAGAAGAACGTTTGAAGTAAGAAAAGCGGAAGCGGCTTGCTCAGAACCGCAAGGTATTGGAGTTCTCGACGAAGAAGTGTTTTTTACTTCGACCGAGAGAGCGAAATGACCGGAGGCCCTAGCCGCTGTAGCTGGATAAAGAAAAGAGGAAAAAGCTATCGGGATAGTCCCGATAGCTTTTTTTATTGGAAAGATTGGGATGAGACTTGTCAAATGTTACTGAATAGTCGATAAGTTGTGTCGAATCGCCGATATATCGATATTAGAACAAATACGAATCGGGCATGCTAAGGAAAAAGTCTAGGAAGGATGAATAGCTTGATTCCAATTCAATCAAATTTAGAAGGCCATACATATGCCCTTTTTAAATTAGAAGAAGTATTAAAACCACTTGGTTATAGTATCGGCGGCAATTGGGATTACGACAAAGGATGCTTCGATTATAAAGTAGATGAGGAAGATGGGTATCAATTTTTAAGAGTACCATTTACAGCAGTTGAAGGAGAGCTGGATGTACCAGGAGTAGTTGTTCGCCTTGATACACCGTATCTTCTTTCACATGTATACCAAGACGAACTGGATGATCAGGTAAATACATTAGCAGCTGGAGCAAGTGGGTTAGATCAATTTGCAGAGCCACAAGATGCAGATGGGAATATAAAAAGAAAATATATTGATATTGGAAAGGCATTAGTAAAAGAGTTGGAAAAGCATCTCATTAATGTTTAATTACGATAAATACGTCGCTTTCAATAGTAACGAAGGAATGAATGGGATTGATGTGATATTGTTCATTCCGCTGTACACCTAGCAGTAGGGTGCCTTGTTTTAAAAGGAGGCTACTGCAAGATTCGAAAGTTTTTCCGCTATAAGATGTAGGAACAGTCATCAGCTGCAATTTACTTTCCGAGATTTCATTATAAAGTGTAAATAATACACCTGAAATAGAAGGGAATAAAAGAGATGCAGTAAAGACGTAGCTTGTTAATTTATTTCCTTCTATAATTTCTGTCGCTCCCGCTCTAGTTGCATTTTGAACTTGTTCAGAAGTGAGTAGTTCAGCGATACAGTGAATATTTGGATTCAGTCCTTTAGCAGTTAAAATGTTTAAAATTGATTGTGTGTCAGCTAAGCTTTCATTTTTTTCTTTATCTGCCGTTATTAAAATCGTATGGGCTGTTTTAATATTTGCTTTTAATAAAGTTTGATCATGGTGTGGACATCCTTTAATAAACTCTAAGTGATGGAAAGGTTTTGGAAGCAAGGAAAGGGTTTCGTCGATGAGTACGATATCAAGGTCTGGTTGTAACACATGCATTTGGCTCACGACTTGTTTTGCACGCTCATTCCAGCCGACAATAATCATATGACCATGACAAGAAGCAGCTTCTTCGCCTTTAATTTTCATATATTGCTTACTAATCATTTCGGTAGCGAATAATACCATATAATAGGAGCAGAAACCTGTGCCTAATAAAATGAGAATCATGCCTGTAAGTTTTCCTGCAGGTGTATGTGGAACGTAATCACCGTAACCGACAGTAAAGGTTGTAACAAGCGCCCACCAGATTCCATCAAACCATGTAGAAAAGTAAGTGGGTTCTAATTTATATATTAGAAAACCAAAAACAGTAATAAGTACAACAATGAAGCTAATTAAGCGGAAAATAATGGAGTCGCGAAATACATCTACTAGGTTAGCTCGTGATTTCAAACTTATATTCCTCCTCATTTTGTATAGCTACATTGTTACCATTATGAAAAAAAGAAAAACTCTCTGTTTTGTAAGAGAGTTTTTTCAGTAGTTCATAAGGAATACTACATACTTTCAACTTCCGTTTGCTGTACACTTTCTAAATGTTGCAGCGCATAATAGACGTCAGCTGTATGTCTTTTTTGATCGACAGACAATTTAAGTTGTAAAAAGTGTGAACCATTTTCTAATGTTTTGAGTTTCATGTTTTTTACTTTTATGTCCATTGCTTTTATTTCTTCAATAACAATAGGGATATTGTTCATATTGCTTACAACAAGTTTGACAGCGATATCTCGTTGCCGGAGTGACCTAGGACCTAAAACTTTCATTGTTAATGGAATGAGTTCGACGCTAATCATAAGAAAACACATGCCGAAAATTGCTTCAAGATAAAAACCAGCCCCCACAGCGATTCCAATACCGGAAGCTCCCCAAATCATAGCGGCGGTAGTTAAGCCTGCGATACTGTCATTTCCTCTTCTTAAAATAACACCGGCACCTAAAAAACCAATTCCAGATACAATTTGAGCTGCAAGGCGAAGGGGATCCATGTTGATATGATCTGTATGAGGTAAGTTATAAGCTGATTTAATAGAAACAATCGTGAGGAGACAGCTAATAATTGAAATGACTAAGCACGTTTTTAAACCAAGTGGTTTTCTTTTCAATTCACGTTCTAAACCGATAGCAAATCCTAAAATAGCAGAGAGACCTAACTTGATTAGTAAATCGGTATAGTCCATATGTATATTCCTCCTTGTAAGTTTGTTCGATGTAGTGGTGATGACAATCTATCAATAGAAAGTTCATCTTATAAAGTTGTGAATTGTATCTTTGTAAAGAATATGGATAAGAAGTTATAAACGCGTTGAGACGAATTGAAATGTAGAGAAAAACTGTGTTGATGGAAGATAGGCTGTATGTAAAGAAGAATATTCTATATAAATACAAATTGAAAAACTTACACAAACCTTTTTTAGGCGGGAGAGAGAATCCATCCATGCATAGAAGCGGTCAGCCTCTCTTCCAACCCCATGCCAAGTGAAAGTAAAGAGAGGAACCGAATGCAGGTCACTTCTTGTTCTGTAATAGCAATGATTTATATGTTAGAAAATCAAAATGGATATATATTATATTAATTATATGACGTAAATAGAGAAACTTGGCTATTTTTTATAAAAAGTTTTAAAAGGGTGTTGCATTTCATTTTTCTACATGCTATATTAATAACCGTCGCTGATACGAAACAGCAGAAAGCGAAAAAAGAAATTAAAAAACTTAGTTGACATCGAAAAACGAAGATGTTAACATAAGGAAGTCGCAAATGAGCGACAAACAAGTTCTTTGAAAACTGAACGAAACAAACAACGTGAAACGTCAATTTTTATTTTAGATGCTAGACAAACTAACTTTATTGGAGAGTTTGATCCTGGCTCAGGATGAACGCTGGCGGCGTGCCTAATACATGCAAGTCGAGCGAATGGATTAAGAGCTTGCTCTTATGAAGTTAGCGGCGGACGGGTGAGTAACACGTGGGTAACCTGCCCATAAGACTGGGATAACTCCGGGAAACCGGGGCTAATACCGGATAACATTTTGCACCGCATGGTGCGAAATTCAAAGGCGGCTTCGGCTGTCACTTATGGATGGACCCGCGTCGCATTAGCTAGTTGGTGAGGTAACGGCTCACCAAGGCAACGATGCGTAGCCGACCTGAGAGGGTGATCGGCCACACTGGGACTGAGACACGGCCCAGACTCCTACGGGAGGCAGCAGTAGGGAATCTTCCGCAATGGACGAAAGTCTGACGGAGCAACGCCGCGTGAGTGATGAAGGCTTTCGGGTCGTAAAACTCTGTTGTTAGGGAAGAACAAGTGCTAGTTGAATAAGCTGGCACCTTGACGGTACCTAACCAGAAAGCCACGGCTAACTACGTGCCAGCAGCCGCGGTAATACGTAGGTGGCAAGCGTTATCCGGAATTATTGGGCGTAAAGCGCGCGCAGGTGGTTTCTTAAGTCTGATGTGAAAGCCCACGGCTCAACCGTGGAGGGTCATTGGAAACTGGGAGACTTGAGTGCAGAAGAGGAAAGTGGAATTCCATGTGTAGCGGTGAAATGCGTAGAGATATGGAGGAACACCAGTGGCGAAGGCGACTTTCTGGTCTGTAACTGACACTGAGGCGCGAAAGCGTGGGGAGCAAACAGGATTAGATACCCTGGTAGTCCACGCCGTAAACGATGAGTGCTAAGTGTTAGAGGGTTTCCGCCCTTTAGTGCTGAAGTTAACGCATTAAGCACTCCGCCTGGGGAGTACGGCCGCAAGGCTGAAACTCAAAGGAATTGACGGGGGCCCGCACAAGCGGTGGAGCATGTGGTTTAATTCGAAGCAACGCGAAGAACCTTACCAGGTCTTGACATCCTCTGACAACCCTAGAGATAGGGCTTCCCCTTCGGGGGCAGAGTGACAGGTGGTGCATGGTTGTCGTCAGCTCGTGTCGTGAGATGTTGGGTTAAGTCCCGCAACGAGCGCAACCCTTGATCTTAGTTGCCATCATTAAGTTGGGCACTCTAAGGTGACTGCCGGTGACAAACCGGAGGAAGGTGGGGATGACGTCAAATCATCATGCCCCTTATGACCTGGGCTACACACGTGCTACAATGGACGGTACAAAGAGCTGCAAGACCGCGAGGTGGAGCTAATCTCATAAAACCGTTCTCAGTTCGGATTGTAGGCTGCAACTCGCCTACATGAAGCTGGAATCGCTAGTAATCGCGGATCAGCATGCCGCGGTGAATACGTTCCCGGGCCTTGTACACACCGCCCGTCACACCACGAGAGTTTGTAACACCCGAAGTCGGTGGGGTAACCTTTTTGGAGCCAGCCGCCTAAGGTGGGACAGATGATTGGGGTGAAGTCGTAACAAGGTAGCCGTATCGGAAGGTGCGGCTGGATCACCTCCTTTCTATGGAGAATTGATGAACGCTGTTCATCAATATAAGTTTCCGTGTTTCGTTTTGTTCAGTTTTGAGAGAACTATCTCTCAGAAATAAATGTATGTTCTTTGAAAACTAGATAACAGTGTAGCTCATATTTTTTTAATTTTAGTTTGGTTAAGTTAGAAAGGGCGCACGGTGGATGCCTTGACACTAGGAGTCGATGAAGGACGGGACTAACGCCGATATGCTTCGGGGAGCTGTAAGTAAGCTTTGATCCGAAGATTTCCGAATGGGGAAACCCACCATACGTAATGGTATGGTATCCTTACCTGAATACATAGGGTAAGGAAGACAGACCCAGGGAACTGAAACATCTAAGTACCTGGAGGAAGAGAAAGCAAATGCGATTTCCTGAGTAGCGGCGAGCGAAACGGAATCTAGCCCAAACCAAGAGGCTTGCCTCTTGGGGTTGTAGGACATTCTATACGGAGTTACAAAGGAACGAGGTAGACGAAGCAGCCTGGAAAGGCTCGTCACAGAGGGTAACAACCCCGTAGTCGAAACTTCGTTCTCTCTTGAATGTATCCTGAGTACGGCGGAACACGTGAAATTCCGTCGGAATCTGGGAGGACCATCTCCCAAGGCTAAATACTACCTAGTGATCGATAGTGAACCAGTACCGTGAGGGAAAGGTGAAAAGCACCCCGGAAGGGGAGTGAAAGAGATCCTGAAACCGTGTGCCTACAAATAGTCAGAGCCCGTTAATGGGTGATGGCGTGCCTTTTGTAGAATGAACCGGCGAGTTACGATCCCGTGCGAGGTTAAGCTGAAGAGGCGGAGCCGTAGCGAAAGCGAGTCTGAATAGGGCGTTTAGTACGTGGTCGTAGACCCGAAACCAGGTGATCTACCCATGTCCAGGGTGAAGTTCAGGTAACACTGAATGGAGGCCCGAACCCACGCACGTTGAAAAGTGCGGGGATGAGGTGTGGGTAGCGGAGAAATTCCAATCGAACCTGGAGATAGCTGGTTCTCCCCGAAATAGCTTTAGGGCTAGCCTTAAGTGTAAGAGTCTTGGAGGTAGAGCACTGATTGAACTAGGGGTCCTCATCGGATTACCGAATTCAGTCAAACTCCGAATGCCAATGACTTATCCTTAGGAGTCAGACTGCGAGTGATAAGATCCGTAGTCAAGAGGGAAACAGCCCAGATCGCCAGCTAAGGTCCCAAAGTGTGTATTAAGTGGAAAAGGATGTGGAGTTGCTTAGACAACTAGGATGTTGGCTTAGAAGCAGCCACCATTTAAAGAGTGCGTAATAGCTCACTAGTCGAGTGACTCTGCGCCGAAAATGTACCGGGGCTAAATACACCACCGAAGCTGCGAATTGATACCTATGGTATCAGTGGTAGGGGAGCGTTCTAAGGGCAGTGAAGTCAGACCGTAAGGACTGGTGGAGCGCTTAGAAGTGAGAATGCCGGTATGAGTAGCGAAAGACGGGTGAGAATCCCGTCCACCGAATGCCTAAGGTTTCCTGAGGAAGGCTCGTCCGCTCAGGGTTAGTCAGGACCTAAGCCGAGGCCGACAGGCGTAGGCGATGGACAACAGGTTGATATTCCTGTACCACCTCTTTATCGTTTGAGCAATGGAGGGACGCAGAAGGATAGAAGAAGCGTGCGATTGGTTGTGCACGTCCAAGCAGTTAGGCTGATAAGTAGGCAAATCCGCTTATCGTGAAGGCTGAGCTGTGATGGGGAAGCTCCTTATGGAGCGAAGTCTTTGATTCCCCGCTGCCAAGAAAAGCTTCTAGCGAGATAAAAGGTGCCTGTACCGCAAACCGACACAGGTAGGCGAGGAGAGAATCCTAAGGTGTGCGAGAGAACTCTGGTTAAGGAACTCGGCAAAATGACCCCGTAACTTCGGGAGAAGGGGTGCTTTCTTAACGGAAAGCCGCAGTGAATAGGCCCAAGCGACTGTTTAGCAAAAACACAGGTCTCTGCGAAGCCGTAAGGCGAAGTATAGGGGCTGACACCTGCCCGGTGCTGGAAGGTTAAGGAGAGGGGTTAGCGTAAGCGAAGCTCTGAACTGAAGCCCCAGTAAACGGCGGCCGTAACTATAACGGTCCTAAGGTAGCGAAATTCCTTGTCGGGTAAGTTCCGACCCGCACGAAAGGTGTAACGATTTGGGCACTGTCTCAACCAGAGACTCGGTGAAATTATAGTACCTGTGAAGATGCAGGTTACCCGCGACAGGACGGAAAGACCCCGTGGAGCTTTACTGTAGCCTGATATTGAATTTTGGTACAGTTTGTACAGGATAGGCGGGAGCCTTTGAAGCCGGAGCGCTAGCTTCGGTGGAGGCGCTGGTGGGATACCGCCCTGACTGTATTGAAATTCTAACCTACGGGTCTTATCGACCCGGGAGACAGTGTCAGGTGGGCAGTTTGACTGGGGCGGTCGCCTCCTAAAGTGTAACGGAGGCGCCCAAAGGTTCCCTCAGAATGGTTGGAAATCATTCGTAGAGTGCAAAGGCATAAGGGAGCTTGACTGCGAGACCTACAAGTCGAGCAGGGACGAAAGTCGGGCTTAGTGATCCGGTGGTTCCGCATGGAAGGGCCATCGCTCAACGGATAAAAGCTACCCCGGGGATAACAGGCTTATCTCCCCCAAGAGTCCACATCGACGGGGAGGTTTGGCACCTCGATGTCGGCTCATCGCATCCTGGGGCTGTAGTCGGTCCCAAGGGTTGGGCTGTTCGCCCATTAAAGCGGTACGCGAGCTGGGTTCAGAACGTCGTGAGACAGTTCGGTCCCTATCCGTCGTGGGCGTAGGAAATTTGAGAGGAGCTGTCCTTAGTACGAGAGGACCGGGATGGACGCACCGCTGGTGTACCAGTTGTTCTGCCAAGGGCATAGCTGGGTAGCTATGTGCGGAAGGGATAAGTGCTGAAAGCATCTAAGCATGAAGCCCCCCTCAAGATGAGATTTCCCATAGCGTAAGCTAGTAAGATCCCTGAAAGATGATCAGGTTGATAGGTTCGAGGTGGAAGCATGGTGACATGTGGAGCTGACGAATACTAATAGATCGAGGACTTAACCATATAATATGAAGCAAATGTTATCTAGTTTTGAGAGAATATAAAAAAACTTGTTGACTTTTCAAGTGAATAAGTTATAATAATCATTGTCTCAAATGAATAATGTCTGGTAATGATGGCAGAGAGGTCACACCCGTTCCCATACCGAACACGGAAGTTAAGCTCTCTAGCGCCGATGGTAGTTGGGACCTTGTCCCTGTGAGAGTAGGACGTTGCCAGGCAAATGGAGGATTAGCTCAGCTGGGAGAGCACCTGCCTTACAAGCAGGGGGTCGGCGGTTCGATCCCGTCATCCTCCACCATATATTGCCGGCTTAGCTCAATTGGTAGAGCAACTGACTTGTAATCAGTAGGTTGGGGGTTCAAGTCCTCTAGCCGGCACCAGCAACTATGGCGGTTGTGGCGAAGTGGTTAACGCACCGGATTGTGGCTCCGGCATTCGTGGGTTCGATTCCCATCAGTCGCCCCATTTTTTCTTAAAAAATTATATTATGCGGGTGTGGCGGAATTGGCAGACGCACCAGACTTAGGATCTGGCGCCTTTGGCGTGGGGGTTCGACTCCCTTCACCCGCACTTTTAATAAAATATCTCATACATGTCTTGCGGAAGTAGTTCAGTGGTAGAATACAACCTTGCCAAGGTTGGGGTCGCGGGTTCGAATCCCGTCTTCCGCTCCAATTTTCAATATGACATGCCGGGGTGGCGGAACAGGCAGACGCACAGGACTTAAAATCCTGCGGTGGGTGACCACCGTGCGGGTTCGACCCCCGCCCTCGGCACCATATGCGCCCGTAGCTCAATTGGATAGAGCGTTTGACTACGGATCAAAAGGTTAGGGGTTCGAGTCCTCTCGGGCGCGCTTTTATTAACGGGAAGTGGCTCAGCTTGGTAGAGCACCTGGTTTGGGACCAGGGGGTCGCAGGTTCAAATCCTGTCTTCCCGATATTTTTAAAACATGGGGCCTTAGCTCAGCTGGGAGAGCGCCTGCCTTGCACGCAGGAGGTCAGCGGTTCGATCCCGCTAGGCTCCACTTATAACTTTATTATGGCGGTGTAGCTCAGCTGGCTAGAGCGTACGGTTCATACCCGTGAGGTCGGGGGTTCGATCCCCTCCGCCGCTACCATAAAGGACCTTTAGCTCAGCTGGTTAGAGCAGACGGCTCATAACCGTCCGGTCGTAGGTTCGAGTCCTACAAGGTCCACCATTTAAAGTAAATTCCCTGGAGGTATACCCAAGTCTGGCTGAAGGGATCGGTCTTGAAAACCGACAGGCGGCGAGAGTCGCGCGGGGGTTCGAATCCCTCTACCTCCTCCATTTTTTTAAAAGAATATTGTATCGTCGCGGGGTGGAGCAGTCTGGTAGCTCGTCGGGCTCATAACCCGAAGGTCGCAGGTTCAAATCCTGTCCCCGCAACCAATGGTCCCGTGGTGTAGTGGTTAACATGCCTGCCTGTCACGCAGGAGATCGCCGGTTCGACCCCGGTCGGGACCGCCATTTTACATAAAGGCTCGGTAGCTCAGTCGGTAGAGCAGAGGACTGAAAATCCTCGTGTCGGCGGTTCGATTCCGTCCCGAGCCACCATTTTGAAATAGCAAGCCGGCTTAGCTCAATTGGTAGAGCAACTGACTTGTAATCAGTAGGTTGGGGGTTCAAGTCCTCTAGCCGGCACCACTTTCAAAATGAGCCATTAGCTCAGTTGGTAGAGCATCTGACTTTTAATCAGAGGGTCGAAGGTTCGAGTCCTTCATGGCTCACCATTTTAGTTTCATGCGGGTGTAGTTTAGTGGTAAAACAAGAGCCTTCCAAGCTCTGGTCGAGAGTTCGATTCTCTTCACCCGCTTTTTCCATTGGGGGCCTATAGCTCAGCTGGTTAGAGCGCACGCCTGATAAGCGTGAGGTCGATGGTTCGAGTCCATTTAGGCCCACCATTATTCCGCAGTAGCTCAGTGGTAGAGCTATCGGCTGTTAACCGATCGGTCGTAGGTTCGAGTCCTACCTGCGGAGCCATATTATATAGAGAAGTACCCAAGTGGCTCAAGGGGCTCCCCTGCTAAGGGAGTAGATCGCTAACGCGGTGCGAGGGTTCGAATCCCTTCTTCTCTGCCAGAAACTGGCCCGTTGGTCAAGTGGTTAAGACACCGCCCTTTCACGGCGGTAACACGGGTTCGAATCCCGTACGGGTCATACTTAAAGAGATAGCATAATCTGCTATCTCTTTTTGTTTATAATGATATTTTCTTCAAGAAAAAGCAGACTTTGATAAGTCTGCTTTTTTTATTAAAATTGATAATTTTTGTATACTTTTTTCTTTTTGAGGCGTCTAACTAATAGAAAGGAGCGAGCAATGGCATATGAAAAAGTTGAAGAAATAATTATACAAACGTCTAAGAATATTTATAGATATCTTCTTAAAATCGGTGTAAATGCAGTGGAAGCCGAAGATATTGTTCAAGATACAATCTATAAAGCATTTTTATCTATACCAATGAATAAAAATTAACCAATATTATCATGTCAGCAATATATAAGAGTTTGTATAAAATGAAGAATCGTTCCTTTCGTAACAGAAAGAATTATAACAAATCATATATTTTTATATTGGAACACGCTATAGAATGGAGTGATAGTATGGATTTTGAAACTTTGTATCGAACGTATCAACCCTTAGTTTACTCTGTTGCATACCGCCTGCTTGGCTCTGTTAGTGATGCAGAGGATGTTGCACAGGATATACTCATTAAAAGTCAGCATATGGAGCAAGAACAAATTAGAAATATGAAAGCATATTTAATTAAGGTGACAACAAACCATTGTTTGAATGTACTACAGTCTGCGCGGAAACAGAGAGAAATGTATACTGGAGAATGGCTTCCTGAGCCAGAGATAGATACGGAGAAATTAAATCCAATGGAAACACTACTGCAAACCGAAAGAGTATCCTATGCATTCCTTGTACTGTTAGAGAAGTTAACACCTGTTGAAAGAGCTATATTTGTTTTAAGAGAAGTGTTTAAGTACGAGTATCGTGAAATAGCGGAGCTTTTAAACAAATCAGAGGCAAATTGCCGAAAGATTTTTAGTCGTTGTAAAGAGAAGATAAGGCATGAAGTACCCATACATCCGCAACAATTGGAGCATACAGAAAAGATGATACATACCTTTATCAAAGGCTCAGAAACAGGAAATTTTGAGGGATTTATTAATTTACTGACAGTAGATGCAACACTTGTCACTGACGGAGGCGGTAAAGTACGTGCCGCTATATTTCCGATTATGGGCAAACAGCGTATCCAGATATTTTTGGAGTCTATTGTTTCACGAGGATTCTTCCAATTGGAGCTTCTCCCAACTATCATAAATGGTCAATTTGGTATTTTAGCAAGGAATAAGGGCCGTGCAGAGAAGGCCATATGCTTTGAGTGGGATGAAAGAGGAGAATCCATTAGAAGAATTTACATTGTAGTCAATCCTGATAAACTAAAGCATATTCCAGTTCTATAGCATGTAATTGAAAAAGAGATCTTTTTTTTAGATCTCTTTTTTATTTTGTCACAAATTGAAAAGCTAATTTGTCTTATAAGTGACAGGATATAAAAGGGATGCTTGTATGTTTTCTATTAGAGCTTCTGTCGTGAATGAAAATATTTTACGGCAGATAGTGATTTGAAATAATTCATGAAAGACCTTATTAAATATCCTGGTACCAAAGTACAAACTAATTTTATGGAGGGAATATAAGATGGAAACAAGATTTTTAATGGGAAAGGTAAATCCGGAAGGTTATAAGGCAATGGTAGGTTTAGAAAAATACTTGATGACTACAAGTATTGATGAAATATTGAAAGAGCTAATTAAAATCCGGGCTTCTCAAATCAATGGATGTGCGTATTGCATTGATATTCATACGAAAGATGCACGAAAACTAGGGGAAACAGAGCAACGTATTTATGCTCTTAATGCTTGGCGTGAGACACCATTTTTTACGCAGGAAGAACGTGCCGTGCTTGCTTTGACAGAGGCAATTACACTAGTAGCGGAAACGCACGTTCCTGATGAGGTATATGAAGAGGTAAGAAATTTCTTTGAAGAAGAACAAATTGCTGAAATCATTATGCAGATTGTTACTATTAATGCATGGAATCGAATTGGGGTATCTACCCGTTTAATGCCGGAAAAAAGATAATATGGAGATGTTACTAATAGTTTGTAGAGGCACCCTCATACTGTCAACAAACTAAGAAAAAGGATGGTTCCAAAAACGAAAAAATAAGTTATTCTTTCTGGAAATACTGCTGAAAGGATAGCTTTTTCGTTTTTGAGTATAAAGAAAGTGTAATGGGAAGGATATAGAGCTTTTGCAAATTATGTATGATCTAATCTTTAATAGGTAAACGATAAAATATAAGGAAATAAGCTTTTCACAATCTAAAGAAAAGGCTTCCATTAAAATTGATTCCACACCTAATATCATAACTTTCTACTGTGTGTGAGAAAGTTCACAAATAGGTCATAATTTGTGAATTTATTCACAATGAATCGTGCTACAATATGAATGTAAAGAAGTTAAACAACATTAAATTAGTATTTTAATTAATTACTTAAACAATAATAAAAAAAATAAATGTGAACAATAGAGAGGGGAATTTACCATGAAAAAAGGTATCAATCGTGTAGTATTAGTAGGAACAGGTGCAGTAGGTTGTAGTTATGCTTACTCAATGATTAACCAAGGTGTAGCTGAAGAATTTGTACTTGTGGATGTAAATGAGGCTAAAGCGGAAGGGGAAGCAATGGACTTAAGCCATGCGGTACCATTCTCTCCATCACCAACAAAAGTTTGGAGCGGTAGTTATGCAGATTGCAAAGATGCAGATTTAGTTGTTATCACTGCTGGATTACCACAAAAGCCAGGTGAAACTCGTTTAGACTTAGTTGAGAAAAATACAAAAATCTTTAAGCAAATCGTTCGCGGCATTATGGATAACGGATTTGATGGTATTTTCCTAATCGCAACTAACCCAGTTGATATTTTAACTTATGTAACTTGGAAAGAATCTGGATTACCAAAAGAACGCGTAATCGGTTCTGGTACAACTTTAGACTCTGCTCGTTTCCGCTACATGTTAGGTGACTATTTAGATGTAGATCCACGTAACGTTCATGCATATATCATTGGTGAGCACGGTGACACTGAACTTCCAGTATGGAGCCACGCTACTGTAGGTGTACAAAAGCTAGAAACAATCTTAGCGAACAACGAACAGTATAACCAAGATGATTTAGATAAAATCTTTGCAAATGTACGCGATGCTGCTTACCACATCATCGAGCGTAAAGGTGCAACTTACTACGGAATTGGTATGTCACTACTTCGTGTAACTAAAGCGATCTTAAACAACGAGAACAGTGTACTAACTGTATCTGCATACCTTGAAGGTCAATACGGCGAGAAAGACGCTTATGTAGGTGTTCCAGCTGTCATTAACCGCGAAGGTGTACGTGAAATCGTGGAGCTTGAGTTAAATGAAGAAGAAAAAGCGAAATTTACTCACTCTGTAAAAGTATTAAAAGAAACAATGGCACCAGTACTATAAGGATAATTGATAAATAATTCAGAAGCGGGAAATTGCTTCCGGCTTCTGAATTTTTATATAACTTTATATAAATTCCTTTTCCAGTTTCCCTGTATATCCCCAAATATACACCCCCTTTTGCTGGAAAAGGATCATTTATAGGAAAAGCACCCTATTTTGTATAGAGTGCTTTTATTTTTTTTATATGGAAATTAAATCCATGAAATGGGGGGGATAGCGATCGTAAAGAATTATTTCATGAGAGCGTAATAAAAATGAGGGGAATAAAGTTATGATAGAAAGAGCTAATGCTGAAGAAACAACATACATACTATCTAATGCAGCATTATCTGCTAATGAAGGTATTCAAAATCATGGAACAATTTCCGGAGAAAAGGCGATACAGATGATGACAGGTCTTATTGAAAAAGGGGCGTATTATCTTGTATACAAAGAGAATGATTCAATAGCTGGATGGATATTAGTAGGGACAAATACGGATTATTTTACAGAAAGGGAAATTGGTTTTATCTGAATTTCGGGGTAAAGGGATTTCCAAAAAGCCAGTTCAGGCTGGGATTGAAGAGTTGAAAAGAAATGGATATGAGGAAGTACGTCTTAATGTATTTTCCACAAACTTTGCTCAAGAGATTTATGAAAAGATAAGTTTTACTCCGTTACAAACAGTTATGGTTTACAAGTAAATAAGAAATGAAAAAATAAGAAAAGTACCGAGAGTCGGTACTTTTCTTTGTTTTCAGTTTTGAAGTTCTTCTTGAACGAATTACCTGGCTTTAAATCTTTCATATTGACGGTAACAGTAGGATTAGATAAATATATTATACCAGCTTGTAATGCGTTATTTTGATGTTTCAGGGTTGTTAAAATAGGAGAAGCGCTATGCTATAATAAGCCCCCATGTTTAGAGTAAAATATATATCGCCTTACTAACAATTAGATAAAATATAGTATTTAAGTGAGGGGATAGTTAGAAAGCATGATTTCCAGTAAATGTTTTACTCCGTTATTCGTGGGCAGTAATAATCTCACCTCAAAATTCAATGGAAACAAAGAAGTTAGGTGGGAGATAAACTGCCCGTAAAAACCCAATTGGTGAGAGCTGATTAAAGTTTCACTTTATGAGAAAACATTTGTTTCAAGATAATAAAGAAGGGAAGAAACTAGAAAAATAGAGACCTTCTTACTATTGTATATTTTTGTGGAAAATAAAAAAGGACGAACAAAAAATAAAACGCTTTCAATTAATATTCGTCAAAATTCGATAAATTTGACGGAAAATTAAAGTGTTACCTTTAATTTTCGCGGAAAAACGTATATTTATTTAAAAATACACAAGGATATTTCAGTTTCCTATCGAATGTTTACAAAGTAATAAAAATTCTGTCATCTTAGTGAGGTGAACATATTGAGTGTAACAAATTGTATAGAAGAGAGTGTGTATGAATTTCATACAAAGCAGTGTTATGAGAGCTATAACATATTTGGCGCGCATCTTGTAACGGAAGATGAAATACAAGGCGTACGATTTACAGTATGGGCTCCTCATGCGAAAGCTCTGAGTGTAGTTGGCGATTTTAATGAGTGGGATATTGAAGGGCATAAGATGCGAAAAATGGCAGAAGAGGGTATTTGGTCATTGTTTATACCACATTTGGGGGAAAATGAAATATATAAGTATGCGATTGAAACTCCAGATGGTGAAACAATTTTAAAAGCAGATCCCTATGCAACATATGCAGAAGTAAGACCAAATACGGCATCTGTTATTTTTGATATAAAGGGATATAAATGGAATGATAAAAATTGGTTTCGAAAGAAGAAACGAAAATTAATTTATAAGGAAGCAATGGCAATTTATGAGTTGCATTTTGGTTCATGGAAAAAGAAAGAAGATGGCTCTCTGTACTCGTATCGAGAGATGGCAGAGGAGCTCATTCCTTATGTGGCGGAACATCAATTTACCCACATTGAAATTATGCCGCTTGTGGAACATCCATATGACCGTTCCTGGGGATATCAGGGAACCGGATATTATGCGGTGACAAGCCGGTTTGGTACACCGCATGATTTCATGTATTTTGTCGATGAATGTCATAAATATGGAATCGGTGTCATTTTAGATTGGGTGCCGGGTCATTTTTGTAAAGATGCTCATGGGTTGTATTTATTTGATGGAGCGCCGACCTATGAATATAAAGATTTGGATGTACAGGAAAATCACGTTTGGGGCACAGTAAATTTTGATTTGGGAAAACAGGAAGTGCGTAATTTTTTAATTTCAAATGCACTGTTTTGGATGAAGTATTACCATATTGACGGCTTTCGTGTCGATGCGGTTGCGAATATGTTGTACTGGGAAAAAGAAGGGAAGCAGCAAAGTAATGAATACGCCGTTTCCTTCTTGCGTGAGTTAAATGAGGCAGTATTTGCAGAGGACGAAGAATTTTTGATGACCGCAGAAGATTCGACAGCTTGGCCACTTGTGACTGCGCCAGTGTATGAAGGCGGACTAGGGTTTAATTATAAGTGGAATATGGGCTGGATGAATGATGTTCTAAAATACATGGAGTGTGCACCGGAATATCGGAAATATATTCATGAGAAAATGACATTTTCTTTGCTATATGCTTACTCCGAAAACTTTATATTACCGCTCTCTCACGATGAAGTCGTTCACGGAAAAAAATCATTGTTAAATAAAATGCCAGGAGACTACTGGGAAAAGTTTGCACAACTGCGTTTATTATACGGGTATTTCTTTACGCATCCTGGAAAGAAATTACTCTTTATGGGTGGGGAATTTGGTCAGTTTGACGAATGGAAAGATCTCGAGGATTTAGATTGGAATTTGCATGATTTTGAAATGCATCGTTATATGCATGATTACTTTAAAGAGCTCATAGCATTGTATAAGCGCTCTAAACCACTTTGGCAGTTGGATCATTCGCAGGAAGGATTTCAGTGGATTGATGCCGATAACAAAGAACAAAGTATTTTCTCGTTTATTCGTAAAGGGGATAAGGAAGACGATATCTTTGTTGTGATATGTAATTTTACTAATATTGTGTATGAAAATTATAAAGTAGGTGTACCAGAGTTCAAGTATTATAACGAGATTTTAAATAGTGACGCAGCAATATATGGCGGCTCAGGGCAGGTAAATAAAAAGCGCCTAAAGACAATTCTAGAGCCGTATCATAATCAGTCTGCTCATGTAGAAATAACAATTCCACCATTTGGTGTATCCATTTTAAGACCAGTGAAAACGAGAAAGGGGAGCAAAAAACAAGATGGTTCAAAAGCAGACGTGCGTAGCGATGTTACTAGCAGGAGGAAAGGGTAGTCGTTTAAGTGCTTTAACAAAAAATTTAGCAAAGCCAGCTGTTCCGTTTGGCGGTAAGTACCGAATTATTGATTTCACATTAAGTAATTGTGCAAACTCTGGTATTGAAACAGTTGGAATTTTAACGCAGTATCAGCCACTTGAGCTTCATAGTTATATTGGAATCGGTAATGCTTGGGATTTAGATCGTGTGAATGGCGGCGTGACCGTATTGCCTCCGTACTCGGAATCTTCAGGAGTGAAATGGTATACAGGAACAGCGAGTGCTATTTATCAAAACTTAAACTATTTGCATCAGTACGATCCGGAATATGTTCTGATTTTGTCAGGAGATCATATTTATAAAATGGATTACAGTAAAATGTTAGATTACCATATTGAAAAAGAAGCAGATGTTTCGATTTCAGTTATTGAAGTACCTTGGGATGAGGCAAGTCGATTCGGCATTATGCATACGAATGAGGATATGGAAATTGTTGAATTTGAGGAAAAACCACAACTTCCAAAAAGCAATCTTGCTTCGATGGGAATTTATATCTTTAATTGGGCTGTTTTAAAAGAATATTTAGAGATGGATGCAAGAAATCCAGAATCTAGTAATGATTTTGGAAAAGATGTCATCCCGCTTTTATTAGACGAAGAGAAAAAGCTCATTGCTTACCCATTTGAAGGGTATTGGAAAGATGTTGGAACTGTAAAAAGTTTATGGGAAGCAAATATGGACTTGCTTCGAGAAGAATCGACCTTACAGTTAAATGATCATAGCTGGCGCATTTATTCGGTGAATCCAAATGAGCCACCGCAGTATATTGCTGAAGGCGCAAAGGTAGAAGAATCATTAATTAATGAAGGATGCGTTGTTGAAGGAGATGTAAAACACTCTGTTTTATTCCAAGGAGTGACGGTTGGAGAAGGGAGTATGGTAATCGATTCGGTAATTATGCCAGATGCATGCATCGGTAAAAATGTTGTCATTGAAAGAGCGATTGTCGGATCGGGTATGGTCATTGAAGATGGGACAATTATTCGTCCAGAAAAAAATATCGATGATGTCGTACTAATAGCTGAGGGGA
The DNA here is from genome assembly GCF_038050455.1 of Bacillus sp. FSL K6-6038. Lineage (NCBI taxonomy): Bacteria > Bacillati > Bacillota > Bacilli > Caryophanales > Bacillaceae > Bacillus > Bacillus sp. FSL K6-6038. The sequence continues at coordinate 4,686,447 of NZ_JBBOUH010000001.1, read as the reverse complement.
AATAGTGAAGGAGGATAAGATGAATGGGAGAATCAATGTTAGGAATTATTAATGCAACAGGGAGTTTTTCTTCCTTAAAGAAAGTAACAGGGCACCGTTCACTGGCAGCATTACCATTTGGAGGACGTTATCGTCTCATTGATTTTATGCTTTCAAATATGGTTAATTCCCATATTCATAGTGTAGCGATTTTTACGAGTCATAAAAATCGTTCCTTGATGGATCATCTCGGATCAGGAAAACAATGGGATTTAGATAGAAAACGCGACGGCTTATTTTTATTTCCTCCGAATTGCCAATGTAATCAAGATGAGTTTGGTTCCTTCGCTCATTTTAGAAGACATATTGACTATTTTCTGCGCAGCAGACAAGAGTATGTTGTTATTACAAATAGTCATCTTGTTACAGCATTAAATTTTCAAAAGATATTAGAAAGACATATACATACGGGCGCGGATGTTACAGAAGTATGCCATGAAGGCGTATCACTGCAAACTTATGTGCTGAAGAAACAGTTATTATTAGATTTATTTGAAACATATAAAGACATGGAACACTATAGTTTGTTTGATGTAGTCAAAGAGAAACGAGGAGAGTCGTTGTACATTACTACATATGAGCATACAGGGTATGTAGCAGTAATCGATTCGATTGAAAATTATTATAAACATAGTTTAGAAATTTTGCAGCCTTCTATTTGGAAGCAGTTGTTTACGAAAGAAGCTCCGATTTTTACAAAAGTAAAGGATGAACCACCAACACGTTATATAAAAGGAGCACAGGTGCAAAACACAATGATTGCAAACGGCAGTGTTATTGCAGGAAAAGTTGAGAATAGTGTTGTATTTCGTTCTGTTAAGGTTGGGAAAGGTTCGGTTATTCGAAATAGCATCATTATGCAAAAGAGCCAAATTGGAGATAACTGTATATTAGACGGCGTTATTATTGATAAGGATGTTAAAATTGAGGATGGTGTGGTTTTAACAGGAACGCCTGATAATCCATACGTTTTGGAAAAGAGCAGTGTTCAAAGTCAAAATATTACTAGTTATTCTTAAAAGCTTTATGTAAGTTAAATACAAATTGGAAAACTGATAAAAAACATTCTTTTTAAGGTGGAAGAGAGCATCCGCCCATGCATAGAGGCGGTCAGTGCCTTTTCCTGCCCCATACCAAGTGAAAACAAAGAGAGAAAACAAAACAAGTAGCAATCATCTTTTGTTCTTCGTAGCAGCGACTTATATGTCGAAAAATCAAAATGGATATATATAGCCAGTGAAATTCTATCCAATAGGGATTCACTGGCTCATCATGATATGAATTTAAAATCCGAAGGGAGGAAGCTGTAAGAAGGGCGGATCATGGTGTACACGCTTTTCAGACAGTGGAACAACACGTGAATATTTTATTTGCAGTATCAGAATGCGTACCGTTTATTAAATCAGGTGGCTTAGCAGATGTGGTGGGTGCACTTCCAAAAGAATTGAAAAAATTAGGAGTAAACGTCCGTATTATCCTACCAAACTACAGCCTTATTCCCAAGCACTTGCGAGAAGCATGTACGCTTCATAAGGTAATCAATGTGCAGCTCGGTTGGCGAAATCAATATTGCGGGATTTTAAAAGGGGAGCAAGGCGGGATTACGTATTATTTAATCGACAATGAATATTATTTTAAAAGGGATTCTCTTTATGGACATTATGATGATGGAGAACGTTTTTCTTTCTTTTCTAAGGCGGTGTTAGAGTGTATGCCGCACCTAGATTTTGAAGTGGACATCCTTCACAGTCATGATTGGCATACAGCGATGGCGAATTTTTTACTGCGTGAAAAGTATGGGGATCATCCATTGTATGAGCATATTAAAACTGTTTATACGATTCATAATTTGCAGTTCCAGGGTGTGTTTCCTCGTGAAGTTATGCATGATTTACTGGAACTTGGTGATGAATATTTTGATAGTGAACAGCTTGAGTTTTATGGGAACGTTAACTTTATGAAAGGCGGTATCATCGCTTCAGATCGCATTACAGCGGTTAGCCCGACGTATAAAGAAGAGATCCAATATGGATTTTTTGGTGAAAAATTAGATGGTTTGTTACGGAAATATAATGATAAGCTGAGCGGGATTGTAAATGGTATTGATACGAGCGTATATAATCCGAAAACGGATCCTTATATTACTGCGCAGTATGATGCAAAATCATTGTATGAAAAACAAGAAAATAAACGCGCATTACAGCGCTACTTTGGTTTGCCAGAAAAAGAAGATACGCCAATTATTTCGATGGTAACGCGATTAACAAAGCAAAAAGGCCTTGATTTAGTACGTACTGTCTTTCATGAAATGATGGAAGACGATGTACAATGTATCATTTTAGGATCAGGGGATTCTGAATATGAGCAGTTTTTCGAATGGATGGCATATGAGTATCCAGAAAAAGTGAAAGTGTATATCGGGTTTAATGAAGAGCTAGCGCATCAAGTATATGCAGGGAGCGATTTATTTTTAATGCCATCATTATTTGAACCATGTGGACTCGGACAGCTCATTGCACTGGCATATGGTGTGATCCCAATTGTAAGAGAGACGGGAGGATTGAACGATACAGTTCAGTCTTATAATGAGAAAACAGAGAATGGAAATGGCTTCAGCTTTAGAAATTTTAACGCTCATGACATGTTACATACGATTCGTCGTGCACTGAAGTATTATCATAATCAACCGGTATGGAATCAGCTTGTAAAACAAGCGATGACAGAGGATTATAGCTGGAAAAAGTCAGCTCTTGAATATAAGGAACTATATAAAAGTTTGCTGAAACACTCTTAGGTGGTGAAAAAATGTTTACTCATGTTGAAAGCTTTAAAGTAGCCTTTTTAGAAAAACTAGAAACGATGTATGGAAAAAGTTTCAAAGATTCTACCAGTCGTGACCAGTATAATACACTTGGTCGTATGGTACGTGAGTATATGAATCAGCATTGGATTGCAACAAATGAAAGGTACCGGACAGGGAATCAAAAGCAAATGTATTACTTGTCTATTGAGTTTTTACTTGGTCGTTTGCTCGGTAGTAACTTACTAAATCTAGGTATCCGTGATGTATGTGAACAAGGCCTTTCAGAGCTTGGAATTTCATTAAAGGAATTGGAAGAAAGTGAAGCGGATGCAGGGCTTGGCAATGGAGGACTTGGCCGCCTTGCAGCCTGTTTTCTCGATTCACTTGCATCTTTAAATCTTCCAGGGCACGGATGTGGTATTCGTTATAAGCATGGCTTGTTTGATCAAAAAATTGTGGATGGATATCAAGTAGAATTACCAGAACAGTGGCTCCTTCATGAAAATGTTTGGGAAGTAAGACGACACGATCAAGCGGTAGAAGTGAGCTACTTTGGAAATGTAGAACCGATAGAAATGAATGGTCGCCTCGAATTTCGTCATACGAATGCGGAAGTGATTATGGCAGTTCCATATGACGTTCCGGTTGTTGGATATGAAACAGATACTGTGAATACACTTCGCCTTTGGAATGCAGAGCCGGTTCCTTTTCCACAAAATTATAAAGATATTTTGAAATATAAACGTGAAACAGAAGTGGTATCAGAATTTTTATACCCGGATGATACGCATGATGAAGGGAAAATACTACGTTTAAAGCAGCAGTATTTCCTTGTATCAGCAAGCTTACAAAACATTGTTCGCATGCATAGAGAGCGAAATGGAACGCTTCGTAATTTACATGAGAAAATCGCGATTCACATTAACGATACGCATCCCGTTTTAGCAATTCCAGAACTTATGCGTATTTTACTAGATGAAGAAAAGCTTGCTTGGGAAGAAGCATGGGATATTACGACTCAGACAATTTCTTATACGAATCATACGACATTATCAGAAGCACTTGAGAAGTGGCCAATCCATATTTTTAAACCGTTATTACCACGAATTTATATGATTATTGAAGAAATCAATGAACGCTTTTGTCATGAACTATGGGAGCGACATCCATATGATTGGAAGCGGATTGAAGATATGGCAATTATCGCACATGATCTTGTCAAAATGGCACATTTAGCAATTGTGGGAAGCTATAGTGTAAATGGCGTGGCAAAAATTCATACGGAAATTTTAAAGCAACGTGAAATGCGATTGTTTTATGATTTTTATCCGGAGAAATTTAACAATAAGACAAATGGAATCGCGCATCGGCGCTGGCTTATGAAGGCGAACCCGCAGCTTGCAAATCTCATTTCAGAAGCAATTGGAACGGAATGGAAGAAGCAACCGATTCAGTTGCAATCACTGCAAAGCTTTCAACATGACACTGCTTTTCAAGACAAGTTGCATGATGTAAAGCAAGAGCGTAAATATATTTTAGCAGAGCAAATTCAAAGCAAGATGGGGATTATCGTTGACCCGAGTTCCATTTTTGATGTACAAGTAAAACGATTGCACGCTTATAAAAGGCAACTATTAAATGTGTTACATATTTTGTATTTGTACAATCGTTTAAAAGAAGACTTAAGCTTTTCGTTTTATCCGCGTACATTTATTTTTGGAGCGAAGGCATCGCCAGGCTATTATTATGCAAAAAAAATTATTAAATTAATAAATGAACTTGCTAGAAAGGTAAATCAAGATCCATATGTGAGTCAATATATGAAAGTTATCTTTCTAGAAAACTATCGAGTTTCTTTAGCTGAATATATTTTCCCGGCAGCAGATGTAAGTGAGCAAATCTCTACAGCAAGTAAAGAGGCATCAGGAACAGGGAATATGAAGTTTATGATGAATGGTGCAATTACGCTCGGAACGCTGGATGGGGCCAATATTGAAATAAGAGAAAAAGTAGGAGATGAAGCCTGTTTTATCTTTGGTTTAACAGCGGAAGAGGTGCTTCATTATTATCAAAATGGTGGATATCGTGCAAATGATTACTATCATCATAATATGCACATAAAAAAAGTAGTCGATCAGTTAATAAATGGCTTTTTCACAAATGTTGGAGCCGAATTTGAAGCAATTTATGATTCTCTTGTTATTCAAAATGACGAGTACTTTGTCCTTCGTGATTTTAGTCCATATGCAGAGCGTCAAGAAGATGTAGGAAGAGCATATGAAAACCGAAGAAAGTGGCTAGAAATGTCTATCATCAATATTGCACAATCAGGACACTTTGCTAGTGATCGAACGATTCTGCAGTATAGTAATGAGATTTGGGGTATTGGTGATAGGGTTAAGCTTTCGTGAATGGAATATATATAAATACAAATTAAAAAACCGACATAACCCACCATTCTTTTTAGGTGGGATAAAGCATCCGGCCATGCATAGAGGTGACTTATATGTTGGAAAATCAAAATGGATATATAGGAATAAGATAGAGTCCCTTGTGAAGATTTTGAGGGGCTTTTATTTATTGGAAAATATTGATGAAAAAACATGAAAGAAGAATGAGTGGAATTCGTAAAGTAAAAATAGCTTGGAAATTTTCCAAGCTGTTTTTACTTAGTTTGCTACTGAGATACAAGGATTTACTGAATACAAAACACCAGTCCCACCATATTCCTCTGTAGCAAAGTATGAGAATGTACAGAAACCTGTGACCGTAAAAAGTATAACGAGAAAAATTGCAAAGAAATATTTTAGCATGTAAGGTCCTCTCATCCAAAAATAATTACATAGATTATTATAATATAATAGTGTATTTTTTCCAAATGTTTCCGTATCAAAAATGAGAAGTCAGACATGTTTTGTATGTTGTCATGGCGTGGTTGTTGACGATAGATTTTGTATTTTTCGTAAATGTCAAGTTGTGATGAACATGTGTATACTCCCAGTCTTGGTCATTAAAATGTACTTTGCGCGGTGGAAGAAGCGGGACCACATCGAATAAATTAACGAAGCGAAAGCTGCTTGCTACTTGCATTTTATAGTAGTTGCGAAAAGTGATATCACCGACTTTTGGAGAGGCGAAGTTATAGAGACCGTATTGTGCAAACGCAGTATTAACGCGTGCATCTAATATGTGTAGTGTGGCAAGTGCTCCGCCTAGGCTATGCCCTGTGGCGAGTAGTTTTTTATGTGATGGTAAAGATACGAGCATATCCATAATCGTATCACGGCACGATTCATAAACAGAGAGAAAGCCGTTATGGACGTTTCCGCTATTTAAGGCGTATGGATAAGGTTTTTGGTTCACAAGTGAATCAATGACCCACTCTGGATCGGATTGGGTCCCTCGAAACGCTACGATGACTGTATCTTCAGATTCTAATATGAATCCAAACCACTCTGTTGTTTGCATAACCTTAGCCTGAAAACCTTGTACATATTGAAATCCTTCAGGTATTTGAAAAATCCCATTTTGTTTATATTGATCATATGTTAACTCGCAGCAAGAAGCTAGCAATATGGCAGTATCTTTATCAAAGGATAAAGGAGCACGCATCAGAGAAGCCCTCCTAAAGAAGAAGTAATAGTTCAATATATGAGTGGGGATGGGGAATCATTCTTTGAGTGGCTTGAAAACAAAGTGCAATGAAAAATGAATGTTTTTTACAAATTAACACTTGAACCTTCAGTTACGTGAGGTAGTATGATTTGAGTAACCACATCGGTAAAAAGAATGTAGGGGGGATTTTAGATGAGTAAACGTGAAAACTATTCAATTGGAGAGTTTTCGAAAAGAACAGGCATATCAATACGGACGCTACATTATTACGATGAAATTGGATTACTTAAACCCGAAAAACATCCTAGTTCCGGACGTCGAATATATAAAAAGCAAGACATCTTAACGTTGCAAAAAATAGTAAGTCTAAAATTTTTAGGATATAGTCTAGACGAAATATCTGTAATGATAAATATGTCTAGCTTTAATGTAAGTTTAAAAGAAACATTACAAAGTCAGAAACAAGCTTTTGAAGAGAAAAAGGAGCATATCAAAATTTCTTTGAAAGCAATTAATCGAACAATTACTTTATTAGAAGATGAAGGGCAAGTAGATAGTGACATTTTAATGAGTTTAATTTGTAATATACAAAAAGAAAGTGAACAACGCCTATGGCTTGAGGAATATATGGATAAGGAAGTCGTTGATCGATTATACGATAAATCTGAAGAAGAGATGGTGGCATTGGATAAAGAATTTATTCAGTTGTCGAAGGAGGTAAAGAGATTATTTGGAAAACCAATCCATGATCCAGAAGTACAAAAGCTTGTCGATCAACATATGAAGGCAACTCTTACATATGTGGGAGAAGAAACGATATGCTCTTTGAATGGATTAGAAAATATGGAAGATGAGTATGAAAATATGATTCCATCACCATATACAAAGGAAGAAGAGGAATGGTTAAATGCGGCAATGGAGTATTATATGATTCAACATGGTATGTACAGTCCTACAGGAGAAAAAGATAAGTGAAAAAAATCGCTACGTCTTATGACATAGCGATTTGGACCTTATTCTTTTCCATCAAGAAGGCGACCAAGTCCACCTAAAACGCTACCTTCCCCGCTACTTTGAGCTGCAGGGCTTGTAAGACGCGCTGCTAAACGGCTTAATGTTAAGGATTGAATCCAAACTGTTCCTGGTCCTTCTAATGTAGCGAAGAATAAACCTTCTCCGCCAAATAACGCAGTTTTTACGTTTCCTACGAATTGAATGTCGTAGTTAACATCTCTTGTCATTGCAACGAGACACCCTGTATCAATGCGGAGTCTTTCACCGGGCTTAAGCTCACGTTTGTATACTGTGCCACCTGCGTGCATGAAAGCAAGGCCATCACCTTCAAGCTTCTGCATAATGAAGCCTTCACCGCCGAAGAAGCCGCTACCAATTTTTTTCGTGAATTCAATTCCGATAGAAACACCTTTTGCGGCGCAAAGGAATGCATCTTTTTGACAAACTACTTTGCCTTGATATTCTGTTAAATCAACTGGAACGATTTTTCCAGGGTAAGGTGCAGCAAATGATACGTGACGTTTGCCATGACCTGTATTTGTAAATACGGTCATAAACATACTCTCACCTGTAACGAGTCGTTTTCCGGCACCCATTAATTTACCGAATAGGCCGCTAGACTTTCCAGCACCGTCACCGAAGATTGTTTCCATTTCAATATGGTCTTCCATCATCATCATTGCTCCAGCTTCTGCAATTACGCTTTCTTCTGGATCTAATTCAATTTCAACAAACTGCATATCATCGCCATATAATTTATACTCAATTTCATGTGCTTTCATTATTTTCACCTCATATGTAGTGGATACTAATATTGTACAGAAATTAATGAGATTAGAAAACTATCGTTTTGTTAATTTTTAAACAAAAATCTGTTTTGATTGTTCAACATATAAGTCACTGCTACGAAAAACAACAGGTGACCTGCTCGCGTTTGCTCTCTTTGTTTTCACTTGGCATGGGGCTGAAAAAGGATTTGACCGTAAAAGTCCGATTCGTTTAACTACTAATCAGTGGGGGATGAAGAAAACCCCCACTGATTAAAGTTTCACTTTACATATAGTTTACATATTTTGTGAACCTTTTAAAAAAATATGAGAAAAATGCTGAAATGAAAGTGTTCTCATTTGACGTTTTTGATAGAGCGTGATATAGTAAAATCACTATTGAGCTACATAATGTGGTACGGAAATAAAGCGTGTTTAATTCAAGGCATCAGGTCTGAGATACATTCATGTCCTTTATATCCACCTTTTCATGTGGATTCATAGTTTCATTTTTATTTAGGAGGTACATGACATGCAAACAGGTAAAGTTAAATGGTTTAACGGCGAAAAAGGTTTCGGTTTCATCGAAGTTGAAGGTGGAGACGATGTATTCGTACATTTCTCAGCTATCCAAGGCGACGGCTTCAAAACTTTAGAAGAAGGTCAAGAAGTTTCTTTCGAAATCGTTGAAGGTAACCGTGGACCACAAGCTGCTAACGTTACAAAAAACTAATTAGCTAGCGAGAAAAAAGCATTCCGAATTTCGGAATGCTTTTTTATTCTTTTGAACTAGACTCATTCGGAGATAACTCACCTTTATAAGTTCGTTCTTCAAAATCATCCAGCATCTGTTCATATTCTTCATGCTCTTCTGTTGCATACACCTGTGGATTCTTTCCATACATATCTGTTCCGATGAAGTTTTCAAAGTCTTCTACGTAACCGCGTGGTTCTTCAGCATCTACATACATCTCATCAAAGTTTTTCGAGTCGCGGCGTTCTAAATCAGATGGTGTTTCTGATGTTCCGTATAAAGCAACATCTTGCCAAGCATCCTCTGCATCGTATCCTACGGCACTGTCCATATCGTATTTGCCAAACGGTGGCTCTACTAATTCTTCTTCAACGGGACGTGCGCTTAAGTTTAATTTATTCGTTGTATGTTCTATACAGGTCGTAGCAGTTGGCATCGCTTCTAATCTTTCTAGTGGAATTTCTTCACCAGAAACTTCGCAAACCCCATATGTGCCAGCTTCGATTTTTTGTAAGGCATGCTTTGTATCTTGCAGTTGCTTATGCCAAAATTCAATAAGCCCGAAGTCTTTTTCGCGTTCATATAATTCGGTAGCCATATCGCCGGGATGATTGTCATAAGCGGATAATTCTCCAACAGATTCCCGTTCAGAGGCGCGGTCTTCGCCTTCATGACTTTGCAGCGTTTGTTCAATTTCGTGCAGTTGCTTTTCTAAAATGGATTTAAAATGATTGATTTGTTGTGGAGTTAACATAGTATCCACCTTCCTACAATTCGGTTTCTTTATGTAGTATGAGCTTGATTGCGGGAAATATCCCGGTATTTGAGTGAGTCGATCGTGTTGTAAAATGTCGAGCGATCGATATGTTGTGTCGAAGTGCCGATATATGAGGAGAAACGGTCGATATATTTAAAAAATCGCCGATATATTTTGAAAATGGAAAAAGGAGCTGCTCTAGCAGCTCCTCTTTTATAGGAAATAACCAAGTAATAGTCCGATTCCCATTAAGAAACCAAAGATTGTATTTGTTTTTGCCGTCGCGATCATCGCAGGTGCCATTTCCATTGGAATACTTTTGCCAATAAATCCTTTTGTCGCTTTAAATGCTTTCGGGGCACTTAGGAAAACAATCAGCATCCATGGGGACACGATTCCGACAATGATTAGGGCAATTGTCCAAATGTAGGAAACAATAAACATGGAAGCAAGAACACCAATTGCGTTCTCACGTCCAACAATAATCGCTAATGTATTACGGCCATTTTCTTTATCTCCATCTAAATCACGAATGTTGTTGGAAAGTAAAATCGCTCCAATTAAAATCGCATTTGGAATAGATACTAAAATAATTTCTGATGTTACAGTTCCTGTCTGAATGAAAAATGAAATACCAATAATAATAACACCCATAAATAATCCTGCTGTTAATTCTCCAAAAGGCGTATAGGCAATCGGAAGTGGGCCGCCTGTATAAAGGTAAGCAACAGCCATACAAACAAGACCGATTGCAGCAAGCCACCAGCTAGAGTTCATACAAATATAAACGCCTAAAAGCATTGCGATACCGAAAAATCCAAATGCTAAATTAAGGACTGTTTTTGGTTGAATTCCGTCACGGACAATGGCACCACCGATACCAACTGAACCTTCGTGATCTAATCCTCTTTTATAATCAAAGTATTCATTAAACATGTTTGTTGCTGCTTGAATGAGAAGACAAGCAAGAAGCATGATAAAGAAAAGAGGGAGATGTATTTGATTGATACCCCCTACTTGCATTGCATAAGCTGTTCCAATAAAAACAGGAACAAAAGCTGCTGTTAATGTATGAGGACGTAATAAACTCCACCAAATGCGCCAGCCTGTTTGTTTACTTGGCTTTGGCGACATAGGAGAGGAATTCGTTTCGACTTTCATTTCCATGTTGAATCCTCCTTGTCACATAATATACACAATTAAGTGTAGGAAAAGCATCATTTAGTGTCAACGTTTATTTTCTAGGAAGAGAAGGGGAATTTCTCAGAAATGCTAAACGTTGACAGGGCTTTCGTTTGAGGTGTATCTTAAAATCAAGCGTATTTATGACTATTTTTCGCCCATAGGGGGGAGACTTTGTGATTCAGACGAAACAAAAAGATTTACAAGAAGTGATTTTGGCAGCTATTAAACATGCGACGAATGAAAAAACATTGGTCAGTTTTGTAAAACAAATAGATTGGATGGATCCGCTTCTTTTTTATGCAGCAGGAAAAAGGATTGCATCCGAAAATAGATGTTATTTTGCAGACCCATCTCAGCATGTCATATTTGCTGGAATTGGCTCTGTTTTCACTATAGCAAATTCTTCTGACAAACGCTTTCAAAATGCCCACGAAAAGTGGAGTAAAGTGCAAGAGAAAGCAATTGTTCACAGAGAAGAGTATGAATTTGGAACGGGTCCACTTTTATTTGGTAGCTTTTCATTTGATCCAGAAAAAGAACAAACGGATCTTTGGGAAGAGTTTAAAGATACAACATTATCGTTACCGGCTTTTCTTTTAACGGTAAAAAATGAAAAAGCATGGTTAACAATGAATACATTTATTTCAGCTGAAGACTCTGCACAGGGAGTGTATGAAGAAATTGTTTCTTTGGAAAAAAGAATTTTAGAAGAATGCAACTGTCCGCTTACAGAAGCGAAATTAACAGTAACTTCTAAAGTAGAAGTTGATCCAAAGAGCTGGATGAATGCAATTGTAAAAGTGCAGGATGAAATGAAAAAAGGAATTGTACAAAAGGTTGTATTGGCAAGAGAATTAAAACTAACGATGGATCAGAATATTGATTCTGATCGTGTTTTAGAGGCGCTCCGTATTGGGCAACCGGATTGTTACGTGTTTTCCTTCGATTATAAAGGAGCATGCTTTTTAGGAGCAACGCCTGAGAGATTAATTCGAAAAGAAGGCGGAAAATTTACATCGATGTGCCTTGCTGGTTCGATTGGTCATGGTAATTCTATAGAAGAAAGTAAGCAAAATGGTGATGCGCTTCTTCATGATGAAAAGAATTTAGCAGAGCATGGTTATGTAGTCAATATGATTCGTAGCGTATTAACAGAGCATTGTGAATCCGTTACTATTCCGCAGCGTCCAGGTTTATTAACAACAAAAAATTTACTACATTTATATACACCGGTTGAAGCGAAAGGTGAAGCATCACTTCTTTCAATGGTGGAAGAACTGCATCCAACGCCAGCACTTGGTGGTACGCCACACCACGCTGCGATGAAGCTCATCCGTGATGTAGAGTTATTAGACCGTGGATTGTACGGAGCACCAATCGGCTGGATAGATGACAAAGGGAACGGCGAATTTGCGGTAGCCCTGCGCTGCGGGCTATTAAATGGTGACAAGGCATCCTTATTTGCCGGCTGCGGTATTGTGATTGATTCAGTACCACAGCTTGAATATGAAGAAACAAGTTTGAAGTTTAGACCGATGCTTGGTGCTTTGGAGGAATTAATGAAATGAATAATCATATAGAAGCATTATCATATTATTTAGGCGCATTTGTGGACGAACTGGCGCGTCTAAATGTATATGATGTTGTCATTAGTCCAGGTTCGCGGTCAACGCCGCTAGCCTTGCTAATGGAGCAACATGAACAGATAAAAACATATTTGCATGTAGATGAACGATCAGCTGCTTTTTTCGCGCTCGGTATTGCGAAAGCGAAGAAGCGTCCTGTAGCGATTTTATGTACATCAGGAACAGCGGCAGCGAACTATTATCCAGCAATTTGTGAAGCCTTTCATTCGCGTGTGCCAATGCTTGTCTTAACAGCAGATAGACCACATGAACTAAGAGATGTTGGTGCCCCGCAGGCAATGAATCAGCTGAACTTATATGGCTCCTTTGTGAAACAGTTTATGGAGATGGCACTGCCAGAAGCTAGAGAGCCGATGTATCATTATGCCCGTATGACAGCCGGGCGTGCTGTTGCAAGTGCATCTCTTGCGCCAAGGGGACCTGTCCATATTAATTTTCCACTTCGGGAGCCGTTGATCCCTGACTTTTCTTTAGAGGAATTATGGGAAAAAGGACGAGGTGAATATACAGGGGCAGTTCATCAAGGGAATATGGCGATGACGAGTGAATATGTAAGTTCTCTTACAGAGCGCCTTTTGAGTATGGAAAAGGGGCTTATTATTTGTGGAGACGATAGTCATCCAGAGATTGCTGAAGTTATCACGCAGCTTGCTGAGAAAACTGGATATCCAATTTTGGCAGATCCGCTTTCAGGTCTTCGGAGCGGTAATCACGATAAATCATTGGTAATCGATTGCTATGATACATTTTTACGAAATGAATGGTTGAAGGATACATGGAAGCCAGATGTCGTTATTCGTTTCGGTGGTATGCCAGTATCTAAGGCATTAACGCAATATATAAAGAAACAAACGGCTGCTGTCCATATTGTTGTAGATGAATCAGGAAAATGGAGAGATCCAGCTCTTGTAGCAACGGAAGTGGTATGTGCAAGCGACGTCTCGTTTTGTAAAGCAATGACAGATAATATGCAAAAGCGAGAACAGAATGATTGGTGCGAGATGTGGAAACATATAAACGATGCAACGAAGAAAAAGCTTCGTGAAATCGAAACATATGAAACAGCGTTTGAAGGAAAAGTGATTACAGACATTGTGCATGTGTTACAAGAGGAAGCGACGTTATTTGTCAGCAATAGCATGCCAATTCGTGACACAGATACATTTTTCTTTAACATAGATAAAAAAATTCATGTCATGGCAAATCGTGGTGTGAATGGGATTGATGGGATTATTTCAACAGCCTTAGGAACGAGCACTGTTTGTGAACCACTCGTATTAGTCATTGGTGATTTATCATTTTATCATGACCTAAATGGACTCTTAGCAGCAAAATTACATGATTTAAACGTAACAATTGTCGTTGTTAATAACGATGGTGGTGGCATCTTCTCATTCCTACCACAATACAAGTCAAAAGAACATTTTGAATCATTATTCGGAACGCCGCTTGGGCTTGATTATGAACATGTTGTCAAAATGTACGGTGGTTCATTCTCGCGTGTAAATGACTGGGAAGCATTTCGTCATGAAGTAAAAAAAGGAACAACGGAAAAAGGGTTACACGTTGTGGAAATTTGTACAAACCGAGAAGAGAATTTACAATTGCACCGTGATTTATGGGCAAGTACATCGAAGGTTGCTACGGAAATTTTGCAAGGTGAATCGGAATGAAAGTAGCGCTGCAAGGTATAACGTATGAATATGAAGTGGTCGGTAGTGGAGAGCCACTTCTACTTCTTCATGGTTTTACGGGGAGCATGGAAACGTGGCATTCGTTTATTCCTGCATGGAGTAAACAGTTCCAAGTCATCACAGTTGATCTTGTGGGACATGGAAAAACGGAAAGTCCCGAGGAACTTATGCATTATGATATTCAAAATGTAGCACTTCAAATGACGACACTACTCGATCATTTGAATATTGAAAAAGCACATATACTCGGCTATTCAATGGGCGGAAGACTGGCGATTACGATGGCATGCTTATATCCAAACCGCGTGAAATCTCTTTTATTAGAGAACTGCACAGCTGGACTTGAGATGGAATCGGACCGGAAAGAGCGCCGCGCGCGCGATGAACAGCTTGCAGATCGAATTGAATTAGAAAGAATAGAAGCTTTCGTAAATAGATGGGAAAATATCCCGTTGTTTGCAACGCAAAAAAAGTTATCACAAGGTGTGCAAGAACAAGTAAGGAAAGAGCGACTTGCTAATAACCCGAAAGGACTCGCAAATAGCCTTCGGGGCATGGGAACAGGAGCCCAGCCTTCTTGGTGGAGTCAGCTTGAAGAGCTCAAAATGCCTGTCTTGTTAATGAATGGAGAGAGCGATCAGAAGTTCTTTCACATCTTACAAAATATACAAAAACGCATCCCTCACGCGAAATTTGTCAAAATTGATGGGGCTGGCCATGCAATTCATGTGGAACAACCGCAAAAGTTTGGTACAATAGTAGAGGGATTTCTCAAAACCATACAGTGACACTTTTTTCTTTTGAGGAAAGTAGAACTTATAGAGGCTAGTGGACAACCATTAGCACAATAAAAAGGAGGTAAGAATAATGGCTATTGAATGGGTAAAAGAAGGCAATTATGAAGATATTATTTATTCTACATACAATGGTATCGCAAAGATTTCGATTAACCGTCCTGAAGTACATAATGCATTCCGTCCTAAAACGGTAATGGAGTTAATCGATGCATTTGCACAAGCACGTGATGATGCAAATGTTGGCGTTATCATTTTAACAGGTGAAGGTGGACGTGCATTCTGTTCTGGCGGCGACCAAAAAGTTCGCGGTCATGGTGGATATGTAGGTGAAGACCAAATCCCACGCTTAAACGTATTAGACTTACAACGTTTAATTCGCGCAATCCCTAAACCAGTTATCGCAATGGTAGCAGGTTATGCAATTGGCGGTGGACACGTACTTCATATCGTATGTGATTTAACAATCGCAGCAGACAACGCTGTATTCGGACAAACTGGTCCTAAAGTAGGTAGCTTTGATGGCGGATACGGAGCTGGTTATTTAGCTCGCATGGTAGGTCATAAGAAAGCTCGTGAAATTTGGTACCTATGCCGTCAATACAGTGCACAAGAAGCACTTGATATGGGCTTAGTAAACACAGTTGTACCATTAGAAGAGCTAGAAGCAGAAACAGTCCAATGGGCAGAAGAAATCTTAGCAAACAGCCCAATGGCACTTCGTTTCTTAAAAGCTGCATTCAATGCAGATACAGACGGTTTAGCTGGTATCCAGCAACTAGCGGGAGACGCAACGTTATTGTACTACACAACTGACGAAGCAAAAGAAGGCCGCGACGCGTTCAAAGAAAAACGCCGTCCAGACTTCGGACAATTCCCTCGTTTTCCGTGATTAAAAGCGGAAGCGGCTCGTTCAGAATGTGAGGGGGATGGAGCTTCTGACGAAGAGGCACAGTTTGCCTCGTAGGAAGCAGCGAAGCCACCGACTATTCTAGCTGCTGTAGCTGGATGAAATTAAAGGCGGAAGCAGCTCGTTCAGAATAGGAGAGGGATGGAGCTTCTGACGAAGAGGCGTAGTTTGCCTCGCAGGAAGCAGCGAAGCCACCGACTATTCTAGCTGCTGTAGCTGGATAAGATTAAAAGCGGAAACAAAAACAAGAGACTTGATTGTACATCAAGTCTCTTTCTTTAATGGAAGGAGAATATGTAATGGAGACAATGCCCAATTGGTTAATGCAACGTTCTTTTTTAACACCAGAGCGCACTGCGATTGAGACAAAAGAGGAGAAGATTACATTTTTAGAACTGCATGAAAAAGTAGGATCTATTTGTGAACACCTTTCATACTTACAGATAGAAAAAGGTCAAAAAGTGGCTGTTCTGATGAAAAATGGTACCCAGATGATTACAGTAATTCACGCCTTATCTTATATTGGGGCAGTAGCTGTACTTCTAAATACACGTCTTTCAAGAGAAGAGCTACTTTGGCAAATGGATGATGCTGAAGTTGTTTGCTTAGTAACGGACCAAGAATTTGAAACAGAACAGGTACTAGTATATGCATTTGAAGAGGTAGTGAACGGACCGAAGAAAACTGCAGTCGTTCAAGAGGAGTTTTCCTTAGAAGAATCGATGACAATTATTTATACGTCAGGAACAACAGGAAAACCGAAAGGGGTTATCTTAACATACGGTAATCACTGGGCGAGTGCTGTTGGATCATCACTTAACTTAGGGCTTCGCGATGATGATTGTTGGTTAGCGTGCATGCCAATGTTTCATGTAGGCGGATTATCTCTGTTAATGAAAAATATTATGTACGGTATGCGGATTTTACTCGTTCCGAAATATGATCCTGATTTCATTCATGAGGCAATAAAAACTCGGGGAATAACAATCATATCTGTCGTTTCTAAGATGTTAATGGACTTATTAGAAAGACTTGGGAAGGAAACATATCCGAGCTCTTTACGTTGCATGTTATTAGGCGGAGGACCAGCACCAAAGCCACTTTTAGAAACATGTGTAACAAAAGGAATCCCTGTGTACCAAACATATGGTATGACAGAAACATCCTCGCAAATTTGCACACTTTCAGCTGATTACATGTTAACGAAAGTTGGTTCAGCAGGAAAACCGCTTTTCTCATGCCAGCTTCGAATTGAGAAGGATGGAGAAGTAGTGCCACCGAATGTTGAAGGAGAGATTGTTGTAAAAGGACCGAATGTGACACATGGCTATTTTAAACGTGAAGACGCAACGCGTGAAACAATAATAGACGGTTGGCTTCATACTGGAGATCTTGGGTATTTAGATGAAGAAGGATTTTTATATGTATTAGATCGTCGTAGTGATCTCATTATTTCAGGCGGAGAAAATATTTATCCAGCGCAAATTGAAGAAGTACTACTTGCAAATCCTAAAGTGGTGGAAGCTGGAGTTGTTGGGAAAGCAGACGAACAGTGGGGACAAGTGCCTGCTGCGTTTATTGTTAAGGCTGCCGATATAACAGAAGAAGAACTGATTAAATTTTGTGAAGAAAAATTAGCGCGATATAAAGTACCGAGAGAAGTGCATTTCTTACTTGAATTACCACGTAATGCTTCGAAAAAATTGTTAAGACGGGAACTAAGGCACCTGCTGGAGGAGATGTAAATGAGAATTAAAAAGGCGACGCTTTATGTAACAGAAATGCCTCTTGTGATTCCTTTTGCAGCAAGTTACGGAACGTATGAAACGCGGGAAAGTATTGTCATTGAACTTGAGGATACGGACGGATATATCGGGTTTGGGGAAGTTGTTGCGTTCTCAGAACCATGGTATACAGAAGAAACTGTAACAACGGCACTTCATATGCTTCAAGATTTTTTAATACCAGATGTATTGAAAGCTGAAATTACACATCCAAATGAAATTCCGAGTCTCTTTCAGCATATAAAGCGTAACCGTATGGCAAAAGCGGGAATAGAAGGCGCTGTATGGGATTTGTATGCGAAACACGAAAACAGGTCATTAGCGATTTTACTTGGAGGAACACAGTCAGAAATTGAAGTCGGTGTTGTGATTGGGTTAGATACGATTTCTAATATGTTAAAACGAATTGAAATGTATGCAGAAGAAGGATATCAACGTTTTAAGGTGAAAATCAAACCGGAATTTGATTATGAGCTAATAAAGGAAATACGAAGAGTCTTTCCAAAGGTTCCATTAATGGTCGATGCAAATTCAGCGTATACGTTAGGGGATATTGAGCGATTAAAACGATTGGATGAATTTCAGTTAATGATGATTGAACAGCCTTTAGCGGATAACGATTTTCTCGATCACGCTAAGCTCCAAAAACAAATAGAGACACCTATTTGTTTGGACGAGAGTATTCATAGCTTAGAAGATGCAAGAGTAGCGATTACACTTGGAAGCTGCCGCATTATAAATATTAAACCGGGACGAGTTGGCGGTTTAACAGAATCAATCCAAATTCATGATTATTGCAAGGAACATGGTATTCCTGTTTGGTGCGGCGGTATGGTTGAAATGGGGATTTCACGTGCGCAAAATATTGCGTTAGCATCACTCCCAAACTTTACGATTCCGGGTGATATTTCAGCTTCAAGTAGACACTGGGAGCGAGATATTATTTCACCAGAAGTAACATTGCAAGGCGGGAAAGTAATTGTTCCAAAAGAGCTTGGGTTTGGATATGGCGTAAACCGGGAAAGATTAGAAGAGATTACGAGAAAACGGATTGTATGTGAGAGGTGAATGTATGAGGCAGCAGGAAGATATATTGCGGGTTATACAAGCATATTTGTTAAAGGTGTCATTTGTAAAAGTTGCATATATTTTTGGGCCTCACGTAAGGAAAGAAGTAACAGATCAATGTAGTCATCACATTGCGATTGAAACGAAGAATGCTTCGCACAAACAATTTCAATGGTTATGTTTTGAGTTGACAGAAGAGCTGGAGGGAAGAGTGAAATTTGATGTGGTACATTTAAATACACTCTCTAATCAACAACTACAAAAGCGTATATTGCAAGAAGGAAAGTTGTTTGTACAGCGTATATAAAGTGAAACTTTAATCAGTGGGGAGCTTCATCCCTCACTGATTATTAGCCCTCACCAATCGGGCTTTTACGGGCAGTTCATCACCTGCTTAACTTCTTTGCTTTCACTGAATGAGGTGGGAGTGTTACTGCCCACAAATAGCGGGATAAAGAGCCTACGATGATTCAATTATCGTAGGTTCTTTTGTGATTCGCAGGCATTGCATTCTTTATTGATGGTTTATCAGTAAATCCAAGGTCTCGTTGTATCTTTTCGTAAAACAAGCCTGTTTTTGGGAAAAACAAGCTCCCGATTTCCCATGTAAACATAATATAAATTGAATCCGCTCATTTAGAACATGATAGGATCCCCTTGTTGTTACGAATGATACTAAAGGAGGAATAGAGTAATGAGTGATAAGTGCGATGACAGATGCGATGACAGACATGAACATCACCATAGACACATAAGACACGGCTGTGGAGGCGGTTTTGCGCTTCTAATCGTATTGTTTATTTTATTGATTATCATCGGTGCTAGCTGCTTCGGTGGTGGCTACGGTGGCGGTTGTGGATATGGCGGCGGCTATGGTGGCTTTGGTGGTGGTTACGGATACTGCTAACAAAAACTATTGAGAATAGCCTTGTGCGCATGCACAAGGCTATTTTATTCACAATTTAAGGCGTTGTGATAATTTATTCATGTAAAGGGAACGGATTAAAAAGAAGAAAATAATCTCGATCATCCCAAATAGGACTAATACGAATAATAATTCTTTTAATAATGAAAATGAGTATATAAATTGTAAAAATTTAATAGCGAATATCGTATGGATAACAGCAACAATATAAGGTACGAAGAATAGGATTGCCAGTTGAATTGTTGCCGAACGAGCCATTTCGTTTTCTGTTAATCCAATTTTCGTAATGGTAATATACTTCTGTTCTTCTCTTGTTAGGTCGTTATACATTCGAAAGTATAAAACGCTAGCTGCACCCATAAAGAAGATGACGCCGAGAAATGCACCGATAAAGAAACCAGAAACATTATTTTGTTTACTATATTGCAACTCATCACTAGCTGTAACTATTTGGAATGGAGCGACCTTTTCGATGCCATTTTTTTGTTCTTCTGGTTTAATAATATTGTCTCTATCCTCGTTCGTTACTTTTAAAATATTTGTTGTTGGTAAAAGGGCCTGTTCCCAGTTTTTTACTATATAATTATAAATTGTCATCGTTTCGATATGAGGAATCATAGTTTCCACTACATAATCTTGCATAACAATAATATAGGGAAGAGCAAACCTTGGCTCAATTGCTTGTTCAGAAAAGCCCTTTATACGAAATGTTTTTTTATTAGATTCGATCGTAATATTTTCTCGCTTTCCAAAAGGATGCATGATTAAACTTCCTGTAGCTTTTGAATACTCGGAAACAATATAGGTTTCGGATTCATTCAGCTGAATCGTGGATCTGTTTAATAGTGTAGAAAGCTGGTTATAATCACTTTCTTTCATAATGACAATATCAATATCCAAAACCTGATCCTTTAACACGGTGAATTTGTGTTTTTTATACTGAAATTCGTGATTTGTTAACTCTCTTTCGATTGTATCCGTATGCTTTTTTTCAAAAGAATTTTTATCATCAGATATATACGTGAAAGGAAACGGATAATCTGCTAGAATTACTGCTTTTGTGTAATTATTCATTGCAAAAAGTGATGTGATAATCGTGAATGTAAGCGCAGATAGCATAGTAACGATAAAAAGCATATTAATATTACCACGTGTACGTGTTGCTAAATCCGAGATCCAAAGCATATTAATTTTTTTCATATAAAAACGGCGTCTCTTTTTTAACAACCAAATGAAAAGAAAAAGTGTTTGTGAAAACAGTAAATAGGTTCCAATTGTTACAAGTGGAATGATAGATAATGGTGGAACAATGGCAAATCCGCTTCGAACCGTTTTCTCTGATACATAACTTTCTGGAACACCAGCGATATAATAGCACCCTATTAAACAAGCCACTCCAAAAAGAGAAATAAGAATAGAAGGGCGTCTCTCTTTTTTTTGTGGACCGTCATCTTTTATTAAACGCATTGTTTTGCGCGTGCGAATTAATATAGGTGTGAAAGTAGAAACAATCAAAAATAAAATGATAAATGTTATGGTCGTTATGATAATCGCTTTTGTTGGCCAATATAAATAAAGCCCTTTTACACCCGTTAATTTAGAAGTAACTAGTAGAAAAAAGTTAGAAAACACAAGGCCAACTTGAATGCCGGAAAAAATTGCTAATATTCCAATCATCATATTTTCCATAAATACAAGCCGCTTTAATTGTTTCTTTGAAATGCCAAGAATGGTCAAAATACCGAATTGCTTTTTACGTACTTTTAAAAATGCTCCTATAGAATAAAGGAGAAAAAAGAACGAAAACATGATGATGACAAATTGGGCCATCCCAATTAAATTCATCAGTGGTCCTCGCTCTTGTAAGTCTTGTAAACGTGGGTGATACGAATACACAGTAAATGAAAAGAAAACCATAATTGAAAATACACTGCTTACAAAATAGGCAAAGTATGCTTTTGAATTACGAGAGACATTTTTAAATGCAAACTGCCAAAATGTCATCCGCGTCGTCCGCCTAGTAACGCTAATACATCTAATATTTCTTGATAGAACTTCTCTCTATAAAGCCCTCGGTGTAATTCGTTGTAAAGTTCACCGTCTTTAATAAAAATTACACGGTTGCAGTAACTAGCAGCGAATGGATCATGTGTCACCATTAAAATCGTTGCTTGTTCTTCTTTATTTAACTTTGTAAAAAGTTCCATTACGTCGATTGCTGCTTTTGAATCTAAATTTCCTGTAGGCTCATCAGCAAGCAAGAGTGATGGATTATGAATAACAGCGCGAGCTACTGCAGTGCGCTGAGCTTGTCCACCAGAAACTTCAAAAATCCGCTTGTCTAAAATGTGGTCAATCCCAAGTTTCTTTGAAACAATATCTAATCTCTTATCCATTTCTTTTAGCGGAACATTGTCTAACGTTAATGGTAATACGATATTTTCACCAATTGTTAACGTATCTAATAAGTTAAAGTTTTGAAAAACAAACCCTAGTTCTTGGCGGCGGAAAACAGCTAGTTTTTCCCTGCGGAATGTGTGCGGCTGTTTCCCATTAATAAAAACTTCGCCTGCAGTAGGAGAATCGATTGTTGAAATTACATTTAAGAAAGTAGATTTACCGCTTCCTGAAGGCCCCATAATTGCGACAAATTCTCCTTTATCTACATGTAAGTTAATATTTTTTAAAGCGGTATAAGGGACTTTGCCCTCATACACTTTAGAGACATTTTTAATGTGTAAGACTTCTTCCATAAAGAATCACCTTTCTATTTTTTAAAGACTAATATGCCGAGATAGTTTTTGCATATATAAGGAACGAATTAACAAGAAAAAGATAATTTCAACCGTTCCAAATATCGTAAGAACAACTGTAATTTCAGCAAATAATGATAGATTTATGACTTCTTGTAGCATTTTTGTAGCAAACATTGTATGAATGGAAGCCATGATGTACGGAACGAAGAATAAGATCGCTAGCTGAATGGTAGCGGAACGCTTCATTTCAGATTCTGTTAACCCGATTTTTGTAATCGTAATATATTTTTCTTGTTCACTTGTTAAGTCCGTATACATACGGAAGTAAAGGACACTCCCGGCACCAATGAAGAAAATGACGCCAAGGAAAGTACCAATAAAGAAGAATGAAGCGGCGCCTAGTTTAATTTGGTATAGCGTATCACTCGCTTCCCACATGATATATAAAGGTTCTTTAGATGCGATACTTTTTCGATCTTTTTCCAATTTATTAATATATTCTTCAGCGATTATATATGTCTTTTCCCAGTCTTGTACTTGAAAGTTATACAGTGTCATATGTCTCATGTTATTCGATAAAGCATGTACTGTATCATCAGATAAAATTAGTAATTGTGGTGTCAGACCAGCTGGTGTTACGCTAAAATTCTCATAATCTTTTACATGTAATGTAAGTGAATTTTGCGAAAGTGTAACGTTTTTTTGTTTGAAATCTTCTTGCAGTGGACTCAATATGTTTTGATATCCATATCCAGGTAGGATATATGTTTCATTCTCTTTTACAAAAAGGTGCTTGAGGTGTAAAGCAGTCGCAAGTTTATTATAGTCACTTTCTTTTAATACATATGCTTCTCTTTCATAAGGAGTGGTTTTGTCCTTTTGTAATGAAACTGCATATAAGTCTGTTTTGAACTTTTTATAGGTAAATTGTTCTTCGCTAAGTCGTTTTTCTAACCAGTCCATATGCTGTGAAGCAAGTGGATTGGCATCGTATGAAATATAGGTGAACGGGAATGGATTATTTTTGGCAACATCCAACTTTATGAATTTCCCAAACCCATATATGAATGTAATCATTGTAAATGCGAGAGTAGATAGCATAGCTACAATAAAAAGCATATTAATATTTGTTCGAATACGGCTTGCCAAATCTGAAATCCACAGCATATTAATTCGCTTCATGTAAAATTTTCGTCTTGTTTTCAAAATCCGAATGAGCAGGAAGCAAATTTGTGAAAAGAAAAAGTATGTTCCAATTGCCACAAGTGACGGAATGACGAAAATGCTAGAAAACATGTAAATCGATCCTATCTTTGGATCTAAAGATAGAAAGAACATTGGATTTCCGGCTAGTATATATCCCGACAGCAAACATAGAGCACCAAATAAAGAAATAAGGATAGAAGGTTTTTGCTCTTTTTGCTTTACTTTTCCTTCTTTTAAAAGGCGTACTGCTTTTCTTGTTCGGATGAGCATAGGAGTAAAAGCAGAAACAACGATAAAGAGTCCAAGGAAGATTGTTGCAGTTAAAAGGATGGCCCCTGAAGGCCAATATAAATACAATCCTGGGACGTGTGTGATTTTTCCTGTTACTAACAAGAAAAATTGTGAGAATACGAGTCCAAGTTGAATGCCAACAAAGATGGACAATATCCCAATCAACATATTTTCCATAAAAACAAGACGTTTTAATTGCCTTCTCGATATTCCTAAAACGGTTAAAACTCCAAATTGTTTTTTACGAACTTTTAAGAAAGTACCGATGGAATAAAGCAGAAAGAAAAAGGAAAAGCACACAATGACCACTTCTGAAAATATCATTAACCCTGTAATTCCATCAACTGTACTAAAATTTTGTAGCCGAGGATGAAATAAATACACCGCAAATGAGAAGAAAATCGCAATGGAAAACGCACTGCTTAAAAAATAGGCAAAATAAGCACGGGAATTTCGCGTTACGTTTTTAAATGCAAACTGCCAAAAAGTCATGCTGTATACCTCCAAATCGAAGATATAGATGTAGTCATGTTGCAAAAAATGTATGAGAGTGAGTTCTCATACATTTCGCTGAAATTGTGTATGTTCATTCTTCAATCACCTTCCCCGAGCCGTCTGCTTGATGATTTAAAGCATTATGGAAGATGATCTTAATGCTAGTCCCTTTACCTACTTCAGAGTCTAACTTCACGGAATGACCTAAATAAGAGCAAATTTTACTGACAATATAAAGCCCCATACCAGTTGATTCTCCGAAAGTACGTCCATTTTTCCCTGTATAAAATGGTTCAAATACTCTTCGGATATCTTCCTGCGGGATACCAACCCCTTCATCACGAATTTCTAAAATAATATCTTTCCCATTTCGATAGCCAGATAAGAAGACTTTCTTGCCTCGCTCGCCAGAATAGCGAACCGCATTCGTCATTAACTGATAAATAATGAATTTCAGCCACTTTGCATCAGAAGCAACCATAAGATCAGAATGAACTTCTAGAACAGGGAATACACCGTTACGAATAAAGAGTTCTTTTAAGCCGTTAATATTTTTTGTTACGGCATCCTTTAGTGAAATCGTTTCTACATGGAAGTCTTCGTGGAAGTTATTGAGTCTCGCCATATATAACGCCATATCAAGTCCTTGATTTAATCTTTCTAGTTCTTTCTTAAACTTGGGAATGAGATGTTCATCTTCCATTTCTAGTACCATCAGCTGCATAATAGAAACTGGCGTTTTCATTTGATGTACCCAGTGATTAATAAACAATTGGTGTTCTTGTTGTTTGACTTCATATGATTGCAGTTCTTTTTGGAATAGACGATATTGAGTCCGAACAAGCTCATTTACGCCGTGTGGCATAGGTGCGGTCGCTCTTTCAATAAACGCATCTTCCATTTTTTCCGGTGGCTCACTTAATCTGTGATACATTCTGCGGTTGCGAACATAACGATAAGCAAGGAAGCAAATAAATAAATATAAACTTAATACGATGAAATAAAATTTATTGTTTTGAAATCCATCAACTGCATCATAGAGAATAAAAATGATACCGAAATTTAATGCATATAATAGAAAAAATACAAAATGATCACGCAAAAATAACTTCATGCTTATTCACTCCAAGTTGCGTTAAAACGATATCCTAATCCGCGTACTGTTTCAATTGCGTTTTCAATACCAAGCTCATTAAATTTCTTACGAAGACGTGTAATGTTTACGTTTAACGTGTTTTCTTCAACGAAGCTTTCATCATCCCAAAGCGCAGCTAATAGATCTTCGCGGTTTGCTGTACGAGGGTGTTTCGATAATAACATTTCAGCTAAGATAGCTTCTTTCTTTGTAAGAAGAACTTGCTCACTTCCAAAATGGATTTCTGGTCGTTCAGGGAATAATTTTAAACCTTCCACTTCAACAATACGCTCCGAAATATTTGGTGCATAGTCACCATAAATGCGACGTAATTGTCCTTTAATTTTCGCCATAACAACATCGTAGTGGAATGGTTTTGTAATATAATCATCTGCACCGCTTTCAATTGCCATAATTTGTTCCATCTCACCAGCGCGTGCAGAAATAAAAATAATCGGACAAGTAGATTCGTGACGAATTTGACGGCACCAGTAGAAACCATCGAATTTTGGTAAGTTTACATCAAGCAATACAAGATGTGGTTTCACTCTATTAAAAGAATCCATAATATCATCAAAGTTATCAGCAACAACAGCTTCATAACCGTATTTTTGAATGTGAGACTGAAGTAAAGATGAGATATTTGGATCGTCTTCAACGATTAAAATTTTATACATAGTTATTCCTCCTAAAAAACAATTGTAGCTATAGTGTACCATGTGTTTCTTGTCTTTTCATTATGTTGAAACGAGCGCTAGTAAACAGTATAGGGCAAAAGTGGAAAAAGCAAAAAGAAATGTGGATATAATTGACAATTTATAGTTTTTATTTTAACATTTAGATAAATATCTAAATGTCTAATTATTGAAAGGAAGAAAGGCATTGAACCAAGCATTTAAAGCATTAGCAGATCCAACAAGACGAAAAATATTAGATTTATTAAAAGAAGGCGATTTAACAGCTGGAGAAATCGCCGAGCACTTCAATATGACAAAGCCGAGTATTTCGCATCATTTAAATGCACTTAAAAACGCGGAACTCATTCAAGATGAAAAAAGAGGGCAATTTGTTGTGTATTCCTTAAACACAACCGTTTTTCAAGATTTATTAACTTGGGTGTTTACGTTTACGAATAAAGGGGGAGAGGGGAAATGAAAAAGCATCTTTTTGCAATTATATTAATTCTTACAACTTGCTTAATATGGGCAATTTCTTGGCCATACTTGCCAGATACAATCGCAATCCATTGGAGCGGCGGGACTGCTGATGGATTTTCATCGAAATTAACTGGAATGATGTCTATGGTTGGTATCATGATTGGTTGTTATGTATTTCTAAATGTTTTACAAAAAATTGATCCAAAGAAAGAAAACTATGAAAAGTTTTCTAAAGCTTTGATGATGATAAATAATAGCCTGCTAGTTGTCTTATTTATCGGAAACATAGATATCATTACAAATGGCTTAGGTTATAAATTATTTATTAATCGGGTCCCCGAATTACTTGTTGGAATTTTATTTTTAATTATTGGTAATTATTTACCGCAGTGTAAACCGAATTTCTTTGTGGGTATGCGTAACCCATGGACGCTAAGCAATGAAGAAGTATGGCGCAAAACACATCGCTTTAGCGGAAAAGTATTTGTAGCTTTAGGACTTATGATGATGGTAAGTATTGTTGTGCCAGCTGAATGGAGATCTTATATGATGCTTACAATGATATTAATTGCTGTGGTGTTGACGAATGGATATTCTTATATTTTATATAAAAAGGAACAATTATAAATAGTAGATACGATTCTGTAAGGACGTTTGCAAGTAATGATATGTGGTAAGGATGAAGTCTTATTGCGTATCATTTTAGTTATTTAGGTCTGAATATTCAGTCTTGGTATACGCGAGTTTAAATCGTTTGGGGGAGAGGGCATGTTAGAAATCATAAATTTTAGCAAAACCTACAAAGGTGGCAAAAAAGCAGTAGATGATTTGAGTTTAACTGTTCAAGCGGGAGATATTTTTGGATTTATCGGACATAACGGCGCTGGGAAAAGTACGACGATTAAGTCGCTAGTAGGTGTTATAGACTTTGAGGAGGGCGAAATTTTTGTTGATGGACATTCAGTAAAAAAGGACCCGATTACGTGTAAGAAGGTCATGGCATACATTCCTGATAATCCAGATTTATATGAACAACTAACAGGGATTCAATATTTGAACTTTGTGGCGGATGTTTTTGGGGTGTCTGTAAAGGACAGAGAAGAACGGATACAAACATATGGAGATGCTTTTGAGATTACACCATATTTGGGGGATTTAATATCCTCCTACTCACACGGTATGAAACAAAAAGTAGCGATTATATCAGCAGTTGTGCATCATCCCAAATTATTAGTTTTAGATGAGCCTTTTGTTGGTCTCGATCCAAAGGCGGCTCTTGTACTTAAGGGGATGATGAAGGAACTTTGTGAATCAGGCAGTGCGATTTTCTTTTCTACTCATGTATTAGATGTAGCAGAGAAGTTATGCAATAAGATAGCGATGATTCATAAAGGGAAACTAGCAATCTCGGGGGAAGTAAAGTCTTTAATCAAGGGGAATTCATTAGAAGAGCTCTTTATGAAGGTGCTTGCTGATGAAGAATAATACGCTAGCGCTTTTAAAAATCCGTCTGATAACGCAGCTTGGTCTAAATACTTTCAAGTATGAAAAAGATAAGAAAAAGAAGCAGAGTAAAATTTTAATTTCAGTATCAATCGCCTTGGTTGCTGCCCTTTTGATGCTATATTGTGGAGGCGCGGCATATGGATTAATCAAACTGGGGATAGGGGAAGTCATTCCAGTTTATGCATTCGTTATTAGCAGTATATTAGTTTTGTTTTTCACTATGTTTAAGGCGAATGGTGAAATTTTTGCCTTTAAGGATTATGATTTTGTCATGTCTTTACCGATTCGTGTAGATACGATTATCGCTAGTAGATTTTTGTATTTGTACGTATTAAATACTGTCTTTTCAATGATCATCATGCTGCCGATGGGGATTATTTATTGTATATATGAGAATCCATCAATATCTTTCTATGTAATGTGGATCATAACTCTGTTTACAGTATCTTTAATTCCAACAACAATTGCGGCTGTTTTTGGTGCATGCATTACGGCGATAGCATCTAAGTTTAGACATGCGAATCGAGTCACTACTGTTTTAAGTTTTATGGCAATTATTATATTTGGCTACTTTATGTTCAAGCAGGGAAATGCGAAATATAGTTTTACTGACTTAGAAGGGATTGGAGCAATCGTTTCAGAGCAATTGACTAAAGTGTATCCGCTAGCTAACATTTTTCAAAAAGCAATTGTCGATGCGAATATAGGAGCTTTTATTCTTTTTGTCAGCATATCAGTTATTTGGTATTATCTTTTTGTAAAAATACTCTCTTTCAAATATAAGCAAATCAATACAGGAGTTTCTACGTACCATACGCGTTCCGATTACAAGATTGATCATATGAAGAAAGAAAAAGTGTTGATTGCATTATATAAAAAAGAACGGAAGCGTTTCTTTTCTTCTACAGTATATGTAATTAATATCGGTATGGGAGTTGTCATGGCAGTCATATTCTCACTTGCAGTCGTTATAGTAGGGCCAAGTCAATTTATTGGATATCCTGGAATCGAAACGCTTTTACAAAAGGTTGCTCCATTTGTTATTTCAGCAATGATTGCAATGACGTGTACAACGTGTGTGTCATTGTCGCTCGAGGGGAAAAACGTATGGATTATCAAGTCATTGCCTCTTACACCGAAAATGATCTATGACAGTAAGATTCTCATGAATCTTTCACTCAGCATACCTACATCAATTATTAGCGCTATCCTTATGATTATAGGTTTAAAGCCAGGTATTTGGACTTCAATTTTAATCGTAATTACCCCAATCACATATTCTTTTTTTTCAGCAGTATGGGGTGTTTTTATTAATAACCGATTTGCTTATTATGATTGGGTATCAGAAACCCAAGTAGTGAAACAGAGTATGGGAGCTGTTCTTGGTATGCTTGGAGGCATGATTCTGGCAGTCATTCCTGCCTTTCTTATAGGTACTGCTGTGATATCAAACTATAGAATGTTTACTTTTGTAGTTGTTGTAATGATTTCGATTATGACTGCAGTGTTGTATAGCAATGAGTCTAAAAGAAGGATAAAGTGAAGCATTAGTCTAAAAAAGCTGTCTCCAAAAGGGTGTTAAAAATGACCTTTTGGGACAGCTTCTTTACTTTAATAATCAACTAGGAATATATTACCTTTTCACAACTGGTATCCATATTTCACTTTTAAAAGTAGATGAAGTCACATCTTTATTTTCATTCCATAGGATTTCCGGTCCTTCCATTTGTTCATAATTCGAAGATGGAAACCACTCGGAATAAATACGTCCCCATATATTTTGCAATGCATTAGGAAATGGCCCAATTGCTTCAAATATAGCCCAATTGCTTCAAATATAGCCCATGTTGAGGCAGGAACTTCAAGTTGCTTGAACTGCTCTGGACAAGTTTTCGTTGTTGCGACGCCAATATAGTGATCAAGTTCTCCTTTTTCCTCCATTCTCCCTTCAGAAAAATTGGTAGAAGCACTGATGAGTCCTGTAGGATCCACATTCGAAAGGGTCTTTAATGTGTGAATCGATTGACTGTCTAAGCTTTTCCACATAGAAGCAATTTCTTGATTTACACCACTAAAAATAACCGGTACTCGTTTCTTTATACCAACGATGCGAAACGTCTCTTTTTTTTCGATTCGATAGTTCATTTCATTTCCTCCTTTAATGGATAACTGGAAGGTCATTCGTGAGTAAGCCTTAAGGGTATGGCTGCTATTTTTAGCCTCTGACGGTGTTATCCCATGCAGATTTTGAAATGCACGTGAAAAGGAATCTGGCGAGTTGTATCCATATTTTATAGCGATATCAATGACTTTTACATTGCTAGCATTTAGCTCAAATGCTGCAAGAGTAAGGCGTCTACAACGAATATATTCTGAAAGCGACGTGCCTGAAAGGAAGGAAAACATTCTTTTAAAATGGTATTCCGAGCAGAAAGCTAGCCTAGCCACTTCTTTAAAGTCAATGTCATTCGTAAGATTGTCTTCAATATACTGTATTGCTGCATTCATATTTTTAAGCGAATCCATCATATGACCTCCTTTGTTAATAGAATAGCAGGAATGAAATAACCTCATCCGACATTTCGTGCACAATTATATAGGGTACCTTACAGAAATGTAATGTTTCTGTAAGGAGAATGAATGGATGGCTATTTATCCCAATGCTATAGTAGCAAAGTAGTTATTTCATGAAGTTAAATGTCCATGTCTTCTGCTAAGTAGCCTTACATAACTGTCATGTTTGTGTAAGAAACATCGATAGTGGCAAGAGTAGGAGTTAGATATAGTGAAAATAGAGAATAGAAGAAGTGAGGGATATAGAGATGAAAACAGTGTTAGAAGCGAAAAATATTAAAAAAGTATATGATACAGGTGGAAATAAATTTGAAGCGTTAAAAGGTATTAACTTACAAGTGCAAGAAGGTGAATTCGTTGGAATTATGGGACCTTCTGGATCTGGTAAAACGACTCTTTTAAATGTTCTTTCTACAATTGATAATGCAACGAGCGGTGAGATTTTAATTGATGGGAAAGACATTGTGAAAATGAATGATGATAAATTAGCATTGTTCCGCCGTGATCATTTAGGATTCATTTTCCAAGATTATAACTTATTAGATACGCTAACGGTGAAAGAGAACATTGCATTGCCACTTGCGTTATCAAAAGTGAAAGCGAATGAAATTGATCGCCGCGTTCTTGAGATTGCGAAGAAGTTCGGCATCGATCATATTTTAAGTCAATTTCCATACCAAGTATCTGGTGGACAGAAGCAGCGCTGCGCAGCATCACGTGCAATCGTTACAAATCCAAGTATGATTTTTGGGGATGAGCCAACAGGAGCACTTGATTCCAAATCAGCAACAGACTTATTAGAAAGTATGAAGTCATTAAATGAATATGATAATTCAACAATTTTAATGGTAACGCATGATGCGTTTGCGGCAAGTTATTGTAAACGTGTTATCTTCATTAAAGACGGTGAGTTATATAAAGAATTGCACCGCGGGGAATTAACTCGTAAACAATTCTTCCAACAAGTAGTAGACGTAATGTCCGCAATTTCCGGAGGTGCCATGGATGACGTTATCTAGCATTGCCCTCCGCAATATACAGCGGAACTTTAAGGATTATTTTTTATATTTTGCATCTATGATCTTTAGCATCGTCATTTATTTTACATTTAAAGCGCTGCAATATAATTCACAAATGGAAAAAGCAGCGGAAGGATCTAAGAAAATTAGCGGAGCATTCCAAGTTTCCAGTGTGATGCTGATTATTTTCGTAGCGGTATTTATTATATACTCTAACGGGTTCTTTACACGGAAACGTAAAAAAGAAGTTGGATTATATTCACTGCTTGGTATTCGAAAAAGACAAATCGGTAAAATGTTATTTTATGAAAATATGTTGATGGGCTTAATGTCATTAGTAATCGGGATTGCGATTGGTAGTGTACTGTCGAAGTTGTTCCTTGAATTGTTAGTAAGTATGATGGGACTGAATTTAAATGTTCATTTTGAAGTACCAATGTCTGCAATTATTGATACGGCAATTATCTTTTTTGTGATTATCCTTTATACATCACTTCAAGGATATCGTTTAATCTATCGCTTTAAATTAATTGAACTTTTCCGTGCAGAACGTGAAGGAGAAACGATGCCAAAAGGATCAATGATTATGGCATTGATTTCAGTGTTCTTAATCGGTTCTGGCTATTTCTTATCACTGATGTATATTAAAGCAATTAAATATATAGACTTTATGACAGTTGCGCTTTATATTTTACTTGCAACAGTACTTGGTACGTACTTACTATTCATGTTCTTTACAGTATTTGTATTAAAACGAGCAAGACATAAGAAATCATCTTTCTATAACGGTATGAACATGGTAACGACGTCACAGTTACTGTACCGCATTAAAGGAAATGCAAAATCTCTAGCAACTATTGCAATATTAAGTGCGGTAACATTAACGGCAGTTGGTACGTCTGTTACGATGTATTACAACACGTTTAAACAAACGAAAGATTATGCGCCGCACAGTTATTCTTACGAGAAAAAGGATGCGGCACTTGATAATAAAGTAAATGCGATTTTGGGTGAAGAGAAACAGAAGCATCCTGTAACGAACCAATTCGAAATAGAAATGGTTCCTGTTAAAGGAAAGTTTGAAGGCGAAAAAGCAGATATGGGTATTAATACAAATTATTTAGTTACCGAGAAATATCAGCTTGTATCGCAATCAGCATTTAATAACATAGCAAAGAATATGGATATAGAGGCTGTAAGTTTGGCGGCTAACGAGGCATTCGTATTTGATGGTATGTATATTGAAGGGCATGAGTTCAGCACTGTATATAAAGGGAATAAAGCGGTATTCCCGATTGGTAATGAAGCGAAAACATTAACGATTAAAGGTGCTGAAGGACGTAATATAACGAACTTAGGAGAACTATTCGTTGTTGTACCAGATGAAGTATATAAGAGTGCGAAGGCAGTAGCTGACACACGTATCGTTAAAAATATCGATGTAAAAGATGAGAGGAATAGTAAAGTGCTAACAGAGAAATTAAAGAAAGTGATGCCAGCTGGAGAATCAGAAGTTGCGCGACCTTTCAATGATTTCTACACGGGTTTCCATGGTATGCTGGAAGCAACAGGATTAATGATGTTTATCGGTCTATTCTTAGGACTTGTCTTCTTACTAGCAACAGGCTCTATCATTTACTTCAAACAGCTAACAGAAGCAAGTGCAGACCGCGATCGTTACGTTGTACTACGTAAAGTCGGGGTTACAAAACAAGAAATGAAAAAGGCAATTGCGAAACAAGTAAGCTTTATCTTTGCAATTCCATTAGTAGTAGGGATTTGCCACAGCTTATTTGCATTAAAAGGATTATCAACGTTAATGCCATATGAAATTTTGATTCCATTATTAATGAGTATTGGTGTGTATAGCGTCATTTATATTGGATATTACTTCTTAACAGTTCGTTCTTATTACAAGATCGTGAGCTCGAAGTAATGAAAGGAGCAGCTATCGCTAGAAGCGATAGCTGCTTTTTTACATCTTCATAAAATCTTAAGAAATTCCCATGCTATTTTTTAAAAAATGATAGTTATACTGGGAGCTATATTAGACGATATTGAATGAACGGGAGAGGTTAGAGATGCAACTTATTACATTCTTAACCGAATTTGTGAAACATCCAAAGAATACTGGAGCAATTGCACCTAGTTCTAACATATTAGCCAAAAAGATGGTAGGCGCGATTAATTTCGAAGAAGCAAAGTATATTCTAGAATTGGGACCTGGAACAGGATCATTCACGAGAGAGATTATAAAGAGAAAAAAAGAACATACAATATTTATCTTGATTGAAATTAATGAAGTTTTTTTCAAAAAGTTACAGAAGCAGTTTAAGGACGATCCAAACGTTTTGGTTATACATGGATCAGCTGAGAACATAAAGAAATATATAAAGGAGTTACAAATAGAGAAGGTTGATTATGTATTATCAGGGTTACCTTTTACATCCTTACCAACGGAAGTATCATCTCGTATTTTATCCAGTGTAATGGAGTCATTAAGTGAGGATGGCGAGTTTATTACGTTTCAATATTCGCTTGCAAGGAAAGCATTTATCCAAACCTTTTTTCAGGAAATTTCACTAAAAAAGGTTTGGTTGAATCTTCCTCCAGCACATGTTCTTAGTTGTAGAAAAAGGCAGCTATTTTAAGTAATAGCTGCCTTTTTCAATCATTTATTTCAAATTTATAATTAGGAAGTAAACTTGCACTGTAGATAAGGAGAAAGAGGATCTTCTCTTTATTTGATTTCTTAATTGGGGAATGTAGGGGAAATGGAACCTAATCTTTACAATTTTTGTAGTAGTCGTGTTCCGCTCCCCATATCTCCTTTACATAAGGGACATTTTGGTTCTTCTTCTAAAGAAAAGTTTTTACGCATCCATCCTAAACAGTCTTCTGCTTGGCATTCCCATACAGCGATTTCTTCTGGATCTTCGACAGGTTTATTATTTCTTTTCCAGTACATACAATCACTCCTCTAAAGTGAAAAATTTTTCTAAAAAATAAAAAGGTTGTTAACGTTTTTTGTTAACAACCT
Source organism: Bacillus sp. FSL K6-6038 (assembly GCF_038050455.1). Taxonomy (NCBI): domain Bacteria; kingdom Bacillati; phylum Bacillota; class Bacilli; order Caryophanales; family Bacillaceae; genus Bacillus; species Bacillus sp. FSL K6-6038. The sequence continues at coordinate 4,651,513 of NZ_JBBOUH010000001.1, read as the reverse complement.
TTTATACTTTTAATTATAATGTTTATTTTATAAAAATGCGAACTTTACTATTTACCAAAGTATAACAAAGAATCTATTATACTAGTGCTGGATTATAAATCATCGTAAGATGACCTGGCAATAATTCGATATGACACGGTGTATAAAGGGAACTTTCTCCATCTGTATCCACTTCGTTTGCAAACTCCCTGCAATACTTTGTTGCATCGTCTTGTTTTTTGTATGGAGAATACGTAAATCAGAAAAAGCTGCAGCTAGCGGTGGAACGATTTTGGATAGATTAGTATGTAAATCGCCGTGTCCTGCTTTTGGGTTTACGATGAGAAGAACTTTTTCGAAAGCTTTTTTTGCTATTCTAATCGCTCCCTTTGCTTTTTACTAGTAGAACTTTATATAAATAAACTTCCATCAGAAAGCGATGGAAGTTATATACGATTTTATTTCTCTGTTACTACTGAAGCGATAAATGGTAAGTTACGATATTTTTCTGCACAGTCAATGCCATAGCCGACGATAAATTCATCTGGAATTTGGAAGCCTACATACTCGGCTGTCAAATCAACTTTACGACGCTCTGGTTTATCAAGTAATGTACAGAACTTTAATGCTTTTGGTTTATGCATAAAGAAGTGGTCTTTTAAGAAGTGAAGTGTTAAGCCAGAATCGATAATGTCTTCTACAACAATTACATTTTTGCCTGTAATGTTGACATCGATATCTTTTAACAATTTAACTTTTCCTGTTGTTTCCGTTTGGTTGCCGTAACTAGATGCAGAGATAAAGTCGATTGTTACTTCATTTTTAATGTGACGAATTAAATCAGCAGCAAAGACGAAAGAACCTTTTAGTACTGCGATCACAACGATTTCTTCTCCTTCAAAATCGCGTTCAATTTGCAGTGCTAGTTCTTTTACCTTTGTTTGTAATGCTTCTTCAGAGATTAAAGTATCTTTTATTTCAATTTTCATTAGGATCCTCCTGCGTTGTAAAACTTGTGAACATTTTGACTGTAAAGGATTGAAGGGGAAAAGTCAAAAAAGAGAAATACATATTGGCTAAAGGTTTATATTAGGAAAGCCAGAATAAAATAAAATGAAAGTTCGATTTGAAGTTTTCATGATCCGTTCATGCTAGAGAAATTGAGAGGAGAATGGAATGTTTAAAAAAATAATCTCAATAATTCTTCAACTATTTATTATGATTATGCTATTTGTAGTGATTGTAAGTCTTCCGATGTTATTTATAAATGGGAAGAAAGTTGGAATACATGTAGAGCATTTTTTTACACAATGTATACATGTTATCTCTGCACTTATACATCCAGAAGAGTTAAAGCTGAAAATGGCTACACAAGTAGCGACTGTTTCAAACAATGTACAAATATTTAAGATACAAGAAAGGGAATTTCCCTTATTTCCACTTATATTTAAGCCATATACATATTCACTCGTGCTTATACTTGGAGCGCTTATAGTTTCTATCTGTTCGTCTTTTTTATGTAGTATCATTGCGGCGGTTTCACCGAGGCGTGTACAGAGAGTGATAGAAGAAGCTGTATTTTTTCTTAAAACAATTCCAGATGTCTTCCTAATTTTTTTTCTTCAACTTTTCATGGTAAGTATATATAGGTATACCGGATTTTTACCATTACATCCATTTTCTACGATGCAAAATACATCTATTGTATTACCACTTCTCATTTTAGCTATTATACCTACCATCTCTTTATTCCAATTTCAAATGCTACTTATAAATGAGGAGCAGAAGCAAGATTATGTTATGTTTGCGAGAGCGAAAGGGTTTGGTAACATGTATATTTTGTGCAGGCATATTTTTCGCAATATGGTTGTTTCAGTTGTGAATCATATTGAATCAATATTACTAGCCTTGATAACGAGTTTATTCGTTTTTGAGTATATGTTTAACATAAGAGGTTTATTTTCGATTTTGATTAGCGGTCAAGATCCGGTGATTATCGTTTATTTGCTGCTGTTATTTATAGTGCCTATGTATGGAGTAATAGTAGGATTGAATTGGTTAAGGAGGAAGTTGTATGCATAGCCAGCGTTATAAGTACTTCTTATTCCCGATTATTTTATTATTAATAATAAGTATTACACTCCCATATTTTCAAGAGGAGTCTAAGGTAGTGGAATATCGATACAATGAAAAAGGAGAAATTGTTGAAGCGGCTCCTTTTTCAATTTCCCGTGCACATTGGTTTGGAACGGATCGAGAAGGAGAAGATTTATTTTATAAAGTAATAGATGGGGCTAAGTACACAATTTTAATTTCATTTTTTGTGGCAGTTGCTAGAGTAATCATTTCTTTATTGATGAGCCTGTTCATTCATAATGATAAGTGGGGACTTTCTTTCTTACAACGTGTTACTGTTAGTTTGCAATTTTTTCCGCAAACGTTATTTTGTATCTTATTTCTTACACCATTTATCATTTATGAGCTACGAACGAAACCTATTGTCACAAATATAGAAGTACTATGTATACAATTTCTTGTATTCGTTTTTGTAGCAGTGCCAGGAATGACACGATTTTTTCATAAAGAAGTTCAGCAACTTTGGAACAAGGAATATGTAAAGAGTTCTTTCTTATTAGGAGGAAGCAGATGGCATGTGTTTCGAACTCATATTATGAAAGTATTGCAACCACAAATTATATTTCAAATTGGAGAGCAAATGGTGCAAGTATTATTAATTATGTTACATCTTGCCCTGTTTAAATTATTTTTAGGGGGAACGAAAATTGTTTCCGGGCAAGCTCATGATCAATTTAGTATATATTTTCCATACCTAAATGACTGGGCAAATTTAATTAGTTATTACTATGGAGAATTAATGCTAGAGCCAAGAATTATTATAATCCCAGTTATGTTTTATATGATTCTTTTATATTGTATGACGAAAGTAGTGAACGGATATAAACATAATAGAATAGAGTAAGCAGAAGATTTATCTAGAGTATTATTTTTCGTCCAACGTGGTTAGAGAGTAGAGGTGAGGAAATAAAAAAGAATTGGATTTATCTTAGAGGAATTCCTTTATTTGTATAATAGCATTCTTTTTACAAAAATCCCCACAAAATAATCTGATGATATGATATACTGACCATATTGAGAAAACGCTTCCATGAAGGGTGATAACCATGAAAAAGAAACAGTACACAAGTGTTACATTTATAAAAGCATCACTTTTAACAATTGTTCTTGGTATGTTGGCTTACTTAATTGATGTTCCTGCTATTCGCATTTCACTCATTGGGATGACTTTAGTTCTTGGAGCAATTTCTCATGGAATGATGTTGCAACTGTATGAAGCTGGATTAGATGATATGAAAAAATATATAGATGAAAAATGATTAAAAACCCTCCATTCGTTTAGATGAAGGGTTTTTTCATTTCTTACAAAAATGTAAGGTGATTTGTAAGAAAAATCGATAGTTGAGTAGTCATCTTTTGGATAAACTTATAGATGTAAGGTAAAAGGGAAGCACATTTTAGGTAAAATAAGCTTTAGGCACTATATGTGAAAAGGAGTAGGAGGGAATGGAGAAACGTTGGACGACCCTTGCTTTGTTATCAACTAGTAATAAGATGGTACTAGATGAAGAGATGTGCCTTTTGCACTTGTTTGATCGGGAAAACGATCATTCTTCTTCACAGTTTACAATGAAGTGGTGTAAATGGAGCGAAAGTTGTAAGTTTGAAGAAGAGACCCCTAATGAAGAGCAAAGGATCATTCTCACAAACCCGATAGAGGCATGGGCCTTCCAACGTCGTAAGTGTAACGTCAAAAATCACTTAAAGAAAACTGAGCCGAGACAATTAGTTATCACTCCAGCCCCTTTTACTCTAAATTCACGCGAAAGTAACAATTAGACACTGAGACACAGAAAAAGCATTGTAGATTCCCTCTACAATGCTTTTTTATCCCGCATGAATTTCCATTCATGCGGGATAAAAAGGAATTTAGTGAAAGAGAAATATCTATACTAATTGTAAGAATGTAACGGTAAAATGTTACCATAAAAATATAAAAGTAACAAAAGTGATAAAAATATTACAATTATATTACAAAAGTGTTGTTTACACCTATAATTAGTAATATAATTTACTTGTAGGGTATAGAAACTAAAAAATAATTTATTATTTGGGAGACTGGGAAAAATGAAAAAAATTATTTTGCTAGTTTTAATGTCTGTAATGTTTTTAGTACCTGCCGTTTCTCATGCAGAAACAAGTGGAAATGTGAATCAGGCTGTCCCGAAAGAAGAACAAGCTATACAAAAAATGAGATGGGTAAAAGCTGGAGATTCATGGTATTACTTTGATAAAGATGGAAAAGCTCATGAAGGATGGGTAAGTTATAACGGAAATTGGTATTACTTTATAGATGGAATCATGGTGCAAAAAGATTATGTTAGGGTAAATGGAAGAGATTATTATTTAGGTAATGATGGTGTTATGCAGACTGGTTGGATACATGATGGTGGAAATCGCTGGTTATATGCAAACCAAGATGGATCATTCAAAACAGGTTGGGTAAAAGAAGGGAATAAGTGGTATTATATTCATCGTGGATTAATGGCAACTGGATGGATAAGAAATGATACAGGTTGGTATTATATGAATCCGAATGGTACGATGAAAACAGGTTGGTTGCAAGAATCTGGGAACTGGTATTATTTAAAATCTGACGGTGCAATGGCAACAGGCAAACACTTAATTAATGGTACTTGGTATTCATTTAAAGATAACGGTGTTATGCTCTAGATATTTAAAAAAAGAGGCTGTCGAAAGTAGTTGAATTAGCTACTTTCGGCAGCCTCTTTTTATTCCGTAAATAGAGAGGTGTGCATAGGGAATTTTGCTTTCTTGAAGGTAATTGAATCTTTAAGAAAAATCCATTTCATCTGCATCTCATATTTACATAACAGATATATTCTATAAATACATCCGATGCGATGTGAAAAAAGTATACTAAGGAGAGATATAAAATGAAAAAGAAACTTTTACCAATCTGTGCGATGGCACTTTTATCAGTAGGATATTCTTCGGTAGCAAGTGCGTCTACTGGGACAATGACAAAGGAAGAAGTAGCACAAGTACAGCAAGATACAACGAAAAAAGAAGCAGCAATGCAGGAACAACAAAAACAAGATAAGATGAAAAAAGAAGCGGCAGTGCAAGAGCAACAAAAACAAGATAAGATGAAAAAAGAAGCGGTAGTGCAAGAGCAACAAAAACAAGATCAAATGAAAAAAGAAGCAGCAGTGCAAGCTACAAAAGGTGAAAAACTACCAAATACAGCATCAAATAGCATAACAATGATGACGTTAAGCGCGTGCCTTGTAGCATTAGGATCATTGTTTGGATTTACGCGCCGTAAAATTAAAGCGTAAAACAAAATATAAATTAGTCTATAAAGAATGGGATAATTTCATATATTAAAAATGGTAGGATATCCCTACCATTTTTTGCATGGAGGGATTAAAGTGAGACTTATAAATCGTATTGGACTTGCTTTCATGATAGTCGGTATTCTTATGGGGACGTATTATTTTTTTGAATGGTATAAAGGAAAAAGTTCCGCACAAGATTTAACGACAGAAGAGATAAAGCATTTTGAAAAAATAGAATTAAAAGGGCATTCCACTGAAACATCTGTGAATTCTCAAGTACCTTCTTCTCAAATGCAATATAAAGAAGGAGAGAAAGTAGCGATGTTAAATATCCCAAAAATAAAGAAGAAGTTCTCTATATATTGGGGGGCAAGTGATACCACATTGAAAAAAGGGGTAGGTATGTTTGTTAGTGATATGACAACAGCTCCATCTGAAGGAGGACACACTGTACTGAGTGGACATCGCGATACTGTATTTACAGAGCTAGGAGAGCTTAAAGAAAAAGATAACCTCATTGTGGAATACGATAATAAGATTTATACTTATGAAATTCAAAAAATGTGGATTACACATGCGGATGATCGCACAGTCATAGTAAAGAAAGAAGAACCAACATTAACGCTGACGACGTGCTATCCATTTGATTATATAGGTGATGCACCAGATCGATATATTATTGAAGCGAAATTGATTGCTACTGATTCAAAATGAGAGTATAGTACTCTGTCTTTAGCTATTTAGAATGAGAGAAGGGGGAAGGGAATATGACAAAAACAATTTTAATTGTTGAGGATGAAGATATTTTACGCGAAATATTGAAAGATTATTTTCTAAATGAACAATATAAAGTACTTGAGGCAAGAGATGGGAAAGAAGCTTTATCCTTGTTTGAAGAAGAAGAGGTTCATTTAGTTATTCTTGATATCATGTTACCGGAATTGGATGGTTGGTCTGTTTGCCGAAGAATCCGTAAAACGTCTCAAGTGCCGATTATTATGCTCACGGCACGTGTGGATGAAGATGATACGTTACTTGGATTTGAGTTAGGAGCGGATGATTATGTAACGAAGCCATATAGTCCGCCTATTTTACTAGCGAGGGCAAAGCGATTACTTGAAAGTCGAATACTTACAAGTAAATCTCCAAGTAATGAAGATGATACGCTATCTATTCATGGAATTTGTGTTCATTTCCCATCACGTATCGTTACGATAGAAGGAGTGGACATTAATTTAACACATACAGAGTTTGAGATATTGACCTATTTTATGCAGAATCAAGGGATTGTTTTGACAAGAGAGCAATTGATTTCAAGAATTTGGGGATATGAATTTGCTGGTGATGACCGGACAGTGAATAGTCATATCCGTAATTTACGAAATAAATTAGGAGATAAAGCAAAGTACATTACGACTGTTGTTCGGATGGGGTATAAATTTGAGGGGAATGTATGAGCAAAGGGATTGTACTCAAATTATTTATTCTTACAACAGCACTATGCATGTTGATTTTAGCGACGATTTTTATTGGACAAACGATATTTTTTAAACAATATTATGCCAACAGAAAAGTTAGTGATATTAAAACAAATATAAGCTCCTTTGAGAGAGAGTATTTGAATAGTGATGGTAACACAGAAGCAATTCAGAAACTGGAACAAGATTTTTATAGAGAAAATAATACATGGATTACAGCATTAGATAGTGATGGGAATTTAAAACATGCGACTGATTTTTATTTAGAAGTAAAGCTGGATCGGCTATCGCAGAAGGAACTTGGAAAAACAAACCTTACAATCCCTCTCTATTATCTTATGGGGATAGAAGAGGTTGAAAATGAAAAAATGCCGTATTTTTCAGGGGTGCAAATTTCAGTTTATGGAATGGTTAGAGATTCTACATTTGTTCCTGCTGTATTAAATTTAAGTAAGGGTAGTATAAATTGGTCCAACAAGCCATTAGATAAGAAAATAAATGAAATAGCTCCTAAGGTGAAAGAGGAAAAGAAAAGTGCTGCTCAAGTTCCTAGTACTGGTTTTGGGGGAACCGTTACAAAAGTGCAACTACCTGATAGTAAAGGGATAGTGAATCCACTTTATAAAAACACTTTGTTCTTGGAGAGTATAAAAGAATTTCAAGCGGACTTACTGTTAAATGAAAATAAAGATAACAATGATGCCTTAAGAATAAATGACTATGAAAAAAATGATATAAAATATAAATTATTAATCAAACCGATAAAGGAAAAGGATGGCTCTTTAACATATATATTCGCGATGGCGTCCTTGCAGCCCGTAGATGAAGCAGTACAAATGGTAAAGGATTATTATGTATATATTATTGCATTTGTGCTAGTACTTACCTTGTTGGCATCTTTTTATTACTCAAAACAAATTGCAAAACCGCTATTACGAATTAATGATACAACGAAAAAAATTGCACATTTAGATTTTTCGGAAAGAATCCCAATTACTTCAAAAGATGAGATTGGCGATTTATCTAACAACATTAATATATTATCAAATACATTGCACACACATATTGAACAATTAGAACAAGATATTGAAAAAGAAAGAAAGCTAGAAAATACGAGAAAAGAATTTATTTCAGGTGTCTCACATGAATTGAAAACACCGCTAAGTATTATGAAAAGCTGTATTTCGATTCTAAAAGATGGGGTAGCCGAACATAAGAAAGAATATTATTTTCAGGCAATGGAAAAAGAAGTGGATAAGATGGATATGTTAATTTTGGACATGCTGGAGTTAGCTAAATTTGAATCTGGCACGTATAAAATGCAGATGGATACTTTTCATATTGATGAGGTCATTGAGCATATATGTGGACAACTATCATTAGAAATAGAGAAGAAACAACTTCATATTCACAAACACATATCTCCAGCTCAAGTTGTTGCAAATCAACATCGTATTGAGCAAGTAATTGTCAATTTCATTACGAATGCAATCCGTTATACACCTGAAAAAGAGGATATTATTATTTCTACAATAGATGAGCTAAATCAAATAAAGATTTGTATAGAAAATAAAGGCACTCATATTGAAGAAGAACAATTAGATAAAATATGGGACCGTTTTTACCGTATAGATACAGCTCGTCAACGTTCAAACGGTGGAACGGGACTCGGACTTGCTATTTCCAAAAATATTTTGGAACTTCATGGCGTAGAGTATGGTGTAAATAATACAGCAGATGGTGTGTTGTTTTACTTCTATTTAAATAAAAAAGTGTAGTAGGGTTTGTCTAAATACACAGAATGAAAAAGGTCTTTCTCAGTAGAGAAAGGCCTTTTGGTTTTTATCCCGTATTAACGGGCAGTAAGACCCCCACCTTCACTTCGTTTAGAGGGGGGATCTTCTCGGTTAAAATGATAAAAAATAAGACTGCCATTTAGGCACTCTTATTTTTAAAATTCATATTATGCGCACCAATACTTTTAAATAAGCGTGGTGAAGTTGAAAACAGGAGTAGTAGTAATACTGTGCATAATGCAAATGAACCGAGCATTGTACTACCATTCACGATCAATGAATAAAGAACAGCTGACTGTCCTGGTGGTGCGTACTTCCCAAAGAAGATAACACCAGCAATAAAGTGACAGAAATAACGGGCAAAGCTACCAACAAATGTAGCAAGGATAATATAAAAAAGCGCCTTTTTCCCTTGCCCGCTTTTTGATGAAGGTTTATCTTTGCGGCTACCAATGTCGGATTGTACGTTAGATGTATGTTGGTTGTTCGCAAGTGCCTTTTGAATTGGACGATAGAATAAACCAGCAAAACCGATAAAAGCAAATGCAACGAAGTACTCAATAAACGCTTGAACTGGCGTTAAAATGTAAGCATCGCCGACTACAATTTGTAGTAGACCCCAAATGAGTCCTCCTAAGAAAGCAGTTTTAAAGCCCCAGCGGTAAGCGATAATAAAAATAGGAATCATTGCAAATGAAACAGAACCGCCTGTTGGAAGTTTAATTGATAGTGGTAAAATGTCGATGATCAAGGCGAAGGCTGCAAGGATTGCAGATTCAATCATCGCTTGTAAATTGGTGTTACGCATGTTGTTAATCCCCCTAAATCCAAGTTGCACAAAAAAGAATACTTATCATAGGGAGATATGAAATACGTAAGTAGAAAAAGAATGAGGTATTTCAAGTTCAACGTTTGCACAATTCCTACGTTAGCATTAACTAACAGGTTCTAAGGGTCGGAACGAAGTGTTCCCTCTCAGCAGCAAAGCTCCCCCTGTGATAACGAGATTCTTTATTTGTTAGGTTTATTGTAATTGAAATGGATGAGAATGGCAAATGAATATATAAATACAAATTGAAACGGCATAAAAACCTTCTTTCTAGGTGGAAGAGAGGATTCGGCCATGGATAGAAGCGGTCAGACCCTCTTCCTGCTCCACGCCAAGTGAAAGCAAAAGGAGAAAACGAGTGGAGATCTCCTTTTGTTTTCATAGCAGCGACTTATATGCCAGCAAATCAACATGGATATATATAATTCTCCCAAAATGTTAATAAATAGGAAGAAAAAATATATAGTACTTGATTCATAGAATGTGATATAATTTTCTTGAAAATAATTATCATTCTCTTTCGAGGGGGAAGATTATGAGCTTAGTTGATATTAAAATAGGTGAAAAAGTATTAGTTAAAAATTTACAAACGTTAGATAAATTATTAAAGCGGAGATTAGCTGCTTTTGGTCTTTCAGAAGGAAGTGAACTTCGTATGAAACAAAAAGCGATGTTTAAAGGGCCGTGTACATTAGAGTGCCGTGGACAATTAATTAGTATTCGTCATTGTGACGCGAAAATGATAAAGGTGGAATTAGCGTGAATAAGGTTGCATTGCTAGGGAACCCGAATACAGGGAAAACATCATTATTTAATGCGCTGACGGGTTCTTATGAATATGTAGGAAACTGGAGCGGAGTAACAGTAGAAAAGAAGGTTGGTAAGTTAAAGGGGAAGCAAGGGACATTAATTGATTTACCAGGTATATATGATTTAAATCCTGTTTCTCGTGATGAAGGTGTCGTTACAAAGTTTCTACTAACAGAAGAATTTCATCATATGCTAAATATTGTTGACTCTTCTCAATTTGAGCGCAATATGCATTTAACATTGCAACTACTAGAGTTTGGTAAACCAGTTTCTATCGGTTTAAATATGATTGATGTTGCGAAGCAACGCGGAATTGTTATTAATGCGAACAGATTGTCAGAAATATTAGGAGTAACGGTCGTTCCTGTTGTTGCGAGAAGTGGTAAAGGTTGTGAAGAATTACTGGCTACTCTTCATGAGAACGAGAAGAAAGAGAAAAAGCCTTTCATTCTTTCTTATGGTAAAGAAGTAGATGCAGGTATTGAAGAAATCATGGATCTTTTAACTCAAGCAAATTATGAGCATCCTAGATGGCTTACACTTCAATTTTTAAGTAATAACGAAGTAGTAGAACAAGAAGTTAGAAGATTGCCTGTTTATGAAAAGCTTGTAGCAATTCGTTCTAAATTAGAAGCGAAACTTGATGGTACGCTAGAACAGCATATTTACCGGACACGTGCAGCGTATATTGAAAAGTTAAAAACAAATGTCATTCAGCATGAAAAGGAAGGAAAGATTCCCTTTTCAGAAAAAATTGATAAGTTAATTACACATAAAATTTTAGGACTTCCAATCTTTTTAGCAGTTATGTTTTTTATTTTTCAGGTTACGTTTACGTGGATTGGTACGCCGTTATCAGATATGCTTGATGAATTTCTTGGTGGGCAGTTTACGGATTGGGTAACGGCAGGTTTAACAAACATTGGTGCCTCTGAGTTTATTCAAGCGCTCGTTACAGAGGGAATTATTGCCGGCGTTGGTGCGGTATTAGTATTCGTTCCACAAATTTTTGCATTGTTCTTCTTTATTTCGTTATTAGAAGACTCAGGGTATATGGCCCGCATTGCAGTTGTAATGGACCGTATTATGGAATTCTTTGGTTTAAATGGAAAAGCATTTATTCCTATGATTATCGGTTTTGGTTGTAACGTTCCCGGGATTATGGCAGCGAGAACGATTGAGCAGGAAAAAGAAAGATTACTTACCGTTTTAGTAACACCATTTATGTCTTGTTCAGCGCGTTTACCTGTATATGCATTATTTGCGGGAGTCTTTTTCCCGAATAGTCAAGCGACTGTTGTGTTCTCTTTATACATTGCAGGTATTGTACTTGCTTTACTCGTTACAAAAGTAATGTCTCTTACTGTTTTAAAAGAAGAAAAATCTATTTTCGTTATTGAGCTTCCGCCTTATCGTGTACCACAAGCAAAAACATTGTGGCTTAGTACGTGGGAAAAAGGAAAAGGTTTCGTACGTAAAGCTGGTACATTTATCTTTGGTGGATCTGTTGTTATCTGGTTACTCAACTATGCTGGTCCATCTGGATTTGGCGTAGATATGGGAGATAGTTTCTTAGCAATGATTGGTGGGTTCGTGGCACCAATTTTAGCACCGCTCGGTTTTGGAACGTGGCAAGCAGCGGCATCATTATTAACAGGATTTTTAGCAAAAGAAGTTGTTGTTTCTACAATGGCTATTATTTATGCGGTGAAAGAAGATGTATTAGGAAATGTAATGGGAGCACACTATACTGCATTATCAGCATATGCGTTTATGTTCTTCATTTTGTTATATGTTCCATGTTTGGCGACAGTAGCTGTTATTCGTCGTGAAACAGGATCTGTCAAGTGGACAATTTTCTCTGTTGTTTATCCACTTATAGTTGCTTATGTATTAACGTTCGTTATATACCAAGTCGGATCCTTACTCGGATTCTAGAAGGAGATGTATCATAATGATGGTCAATATTGTAATTGGAGCTATCATTTTTGGTTATGCAGGATATACATTATTCAATTTTGTGAAGAGAAGTAAAAAAGGGAAATGCGCAGCATGTTCCTTAAATAAATCATGTCAGTCAAATAGTTGTAGTCCTGATATGGAGCAAGTCGTTAATAAGTAGAAAAAAGCTTTGCGGATTTCGCAAAGCTTTTTTTATCCCGCATTAACGGACAGTAACACCCCCACCTCAAAATTCAGCGAAAGCAAAGAAGTTAGGTGGGAGATGAACTGTCCGTAAAAGCCCGATTGGTGAGGGCTAATAATCAGTGGGGGATGGAGAAAACCCCCACTGATTAAAGTTTCACTTTATGACTTGCTATTTAATTTTCACAAGTTGTGATGCGTCTACCCCATTTTTTTTAGGTAATTCTTTACTTGGGTCCTTATCAAATTTTAGTACACCTACAGATTTTTCTTCGCCCTTCACATTACCATATGCGGCATCATCAACGATTGCAAACATATCCACATATTGACGACCATCACCGATAATTGTGTTACCTTCGTATTTTAATTTAGCTCCATCAATTGTAGCATTCCCTACTTTTTCTTTCGCAAATAATATACCTTGGTCAGCTGTTACAGCTGGTAATTTATTGATTGCTTTTGTATCTTCGTTTTCTACTTTCTTGAGTAGCTCTTTTTTCACTAGTTCTTCACCAGTTTTCTTATCCATTACAAGCACTTTCTTACCTTCTAATGTTGCAAGCTTCATTTTATATACATCTTTTTCTTTTACCTCTGTTTTGTTCTTATCTGCTATTTGTTGAACTTGTTGTTCTGTTCCGTATAATACTAAGCATTTGCTTTTTCTCCAAGTAAAGAACAACCTGATAATGCTCCGAATGAAATTGCCGCTGCTAACCCGATTCCTACTAATTTTTTCATTTTTCCTGTCTCCTTTTTATATAATAGTAAATACAAATGTATTGTTTTTAAAATTTAGAGAAGCAAAAGTGTTTTTGGTTTTAACCTCGACTTCTGATTTCATTTTATAAGAATAACGCCCTTCTACCTATCGAGTTAGCTTACAGTAACATTACAATGATGTAATTTAGTGAAAAGAGTTAAAAATGTGAGAAATGGCAACTAAAAACAGCACATAACCTTTTTTGATTAGATGTTATTTGTATTACGAACGTTTTATTTAATAAACTCCGAAATTCCTTTTAACAGGAAAAGAATACTTACTACCCAAGTGATTCCTGATAAGGCTAATTGAAGTGACTTTTCTTCTGATGCCATATTGTAGTTAGAAAAGTTAGGTCCAATTAGGAGGGTTATCAGGAGGAATAAACTTAAAGAAAGGGTTAAGAAGTGTGCAATAAACCAGATGATATGTTTTTCTTTGTACTTAATGAACCAATATATTAGAAGTATTAAAGAAACAATAACTACAAGATAGGAACCTGTAACTAAATACTCTCTAACCCCTTGTTCCATCGGCATATACATATCACTCATTTCATCTAAGCATCTATATCTATTTTTAGTATGAGTCATTATTATTTTAGATAGTCCTCAGGGTGTTGGGAATTGCTTCGAATTGATTGTATATCAATCAGATGTGCCTTTTTGTTCTGACTTCTTTATTTATAGTGGTTTGAATAATTGATTTTGAGGATATCAAAGGATTTGACATGAGGTCAATGTTGAGAAGGGAATGTCATATTATAGTTTGCATATTCAAGAAATAACATGTAAGGACATCTTAGTTTTGATATAATGTACACATAGGCTTTAAAAATGAATATTCTTACTGTAGAGGAAGAATTTTTAGTTTTCCAGGTATTGAATTTGAAATATGAAGCAGTTTATAGGAGGAGTTTAAATGTCTGTTTTTAAACGATTAAGAGATTTAACGATGTCAAATGTGTATGCATTAATTGAAAAGGCAGAAGATCCAGTTAAGATGACGGATCAATATTTACGCGATATGCAAGAGGATGTACAAGAAGCTGAGAAGAGTGTAGCAGCTCAAATTGCGCTTGAGAAAAAGTTTAAATTATTGTTTGAAGAACAAGAAGCACTTGTAAAGAAACGTGAAGAACAAGCACATATGGCTGTTCAAGCAAATAATATTGATCTTGCGCGCCGTGCTTTAGAAGAAAAACAAAATGCAGAGCAAAAGATGAATGAATACAAAGCGAGCTATGAGCAAAATAAAGCAGCAGCTGATAATCTTCGTGCGAAATTGGAAGAAATGCGCAAACAATTAACTGAACTGAGAAATAAACGTGAAACACTTGTGGCGCGTGTGAACGCAGCGAAAGCACAAAAGAATATTAATCAAGCAATGTCTGGATTTGATGCAAATACAGCAAAAGCTGGTTTAAGCCGTATGGAAGAAAAAGCTCTTCAATTAGAGGCTGAAGCAGAAGCAAGCGGTGAAATTTATAAAAAAGAAAAGTCGTTAGATGATGAATTTGCGGCTTTAAATAAAAACTCAGCTGTGGATGATGAACTAGCACGTATTATGAAACAGTATGAGAAATAATATAAAAATGAAAAACTTTTCTTTTTAGGTTGGAGAGAGGATCCGTCTGTGCATAGGAGCGGTCAGTGCCCTTTTTCGCCCCATGCCGCGTGAAAACAAAAAGAGGAGACCTGTTTTTGTTTTCATAGCTGCGGTTTATGTGTTGGAAAATCAAAATGGATATATAGAAGATAAAGGAACCGACATGTCATGAAAATCAATCATGTCGGTTTTCTATTATTCTCTAGAGGAGGTTTCACCATGACATGGATGAATGTGTTAGCCATGCTTGTATGGACAGGAGCAAGCGCTGTTCTTTTATTTGTACTTATGTGGGTTGATTCTATCTTTACAAAATATAATGATTTGGCAGAAATTAAAAAAGGGAATATTGCTGTGACAACGCGCTTTATTATGAAGTTATTTGCGCAAGGATATATTTTGTCACAGTCGATTACGAAAGCAAATGATTTATGGCAAGCGCTGCTTGCATCGGCAGTTTCATTCGTTATTTTGTTAGTTGTAGAAATGTTTATTGAACTCATTTTGAAAAAAGTGGCTGGTTTAGATTTAGAAGGGGGAACGAAACAAGGGAATGTTGCACACGCTTTATTAGCTGGTTCGTTACATGTTGTCGGGGCCCTCATTTTAGCAGCTTGTCTATAACGAGAAAAGGAGGGGATAGATTATGAGTTTATTCAAACGAATTAAAAATATAATGAAAAGTCCGGAGCCCGTTAAGCCAGAAAAAAGCCTATTAACGTTAACGCCTGGTGATATGATCGAAGTTTCATTAGTGATGTACGAAATGATTGGAAAAACAAGTATGCATTCTCGGAATGAAATTATTTTAACATTGCAGGACGGGAAGACCATTCGCTATTTAAAAATTGAAAATCGTGAAAGCACCTATTATAAACTATATGCACCAATTGATGGTCGTTTAGATTCTATAAATGAGATTCCAACAACGATTGAAATGGATGATATCGAGTATCATATGGAAGAGCAATATAACGGACGTGCCGTTGTGATGGGGAAAACGCCATTTGCAATATCTGATGAACAACACGTATGGGAGTTCCAATCTGACAACCGGAAGCTACTTCGCATTGAGTGGCAAGATGGCCGTACAATGATGTATGAGGGAGAATCGATTCTTTCTGCTGATGTACAAATTATAAGGGCAACGTAAGGGGGAGGTAATCATGTCAAACCGATTGTTTACCATGATTAAATCATTCATAATCCCTATCTTTGCCATTGTTACGTTACTTGTAATTGCTGGTTTTGCTTTATCGGGGTGTCAAAATGAAAAATCGATTCAAGATCGTTACCCATTAGAATCAGTTGCAAAAGACGGCAAGCAAGAATCATATGTGTATAGGGCCGCCAATCGATCAGTTCCAGAGGTGGCAAAGGAGCTGATTGATGAAAAGGAACCAAAACAAGCGTCTAAAGAAGATGAAAATCAGATGTTCCTTGTGTATTCTGATAAAATATACAACATTCAGAAAGACAAAGAGAAACCATCGGATACATTAATTGAGATAAGTAACAAAGAGTTTGTCCGTCAAAATTATCAGCCATCTTTCTTACAAGGTTATATTTTAGCAAGTATATTAGACGATATATTTGATTCGCGTAAATCGTATCATGGCGATTACCGTGGATATACAGATCGGAAAAATCATAAACCGGTTATTCCAGAAAGACCGCCTACAAAAGAAGAGAAGAAGACACCACCGCCTATTACAAAGCAAGGTAAGGGTTCTATTATTAAGAGAAGTGATAAAGTAGATCCAAAGACATCCGTAGGCGATAAAGGAAGTATTACAGAAAAAGAGACGAAAACTGTACCACCGTCTACTGAGAATAAAGGAAAGATTATTAAATCACCGGGCGGTTCTAGTGGTTCAGATGTGAAGCCGAAATCTTCGATTAAAAGCCCGCCGAAGAATACGTCTCCCCCTAAAACAAGGGTTGGCGGATCTGGGAAGATTACGAAGAGAAGATAAACATAAAAAAGCTCAAGAAGTGAAGGAAATGCTTCTTGGGCTTTTTTTCGAGCACTATGATACAAATATAATTATTTATCCCACTATTCGCAGGCAGTAATACTCCCACCTAGCGTCGGGCTATCGCCCTACACACGCTTGAGGAAGGAGAATTCTTTCGGATAGAGTGTTAAAAGAAGGAGATAGAGGCTTATTGTTTTAAATAATGATTTAGTGAGATTTACGTACTTTTACAATTTTTTTATCGATAAAAAGGATTTGTCCTCCTATGGCTAAAAGTAATATACTGGCTATTATATAAGGCAAAGTGATAGGTTCCATTCCTTTTTCTAAAAATATTCCGTTTGTCATTGTCCCGATGGAACCGGAAAAATAATTAATAGAGCTAAGTAAGGCAATTGAAATGGTAGCGTGATCTGGACTAATTTCTAAGAGTGTTTTTTGCAGGGTGGCCAGTGCCGCCCACCCTGTACTTCCCCAAAGAATTAAACAGATGGCTAACAATAACGCAGTTTCGTGGAAAACTCCCATACATATAAATGAGAAAAACATGATTCCCATTAAGTACAGTAATATGATCTTTGGCTTTTTATAAAAATCCATTATAAACCCGATTATAAAACTTCCCGCAATTCCACCAATTCCCCACATCCAAATAAATAGGATAGATTTTTGGAATCCATATGCAGTAATGATGGTATCTAAGTATGTATACAAACCTAAACTGCAAAAACTTAATACCATTGTGATAACCATAACGAGTGAAATCTTTTTGTTTTTGAACATACTTAGCCGTTCTTTTAATGTTGGCAAAGGACTAGATTCTATTATAGGAAATTTAGTAAAGAGAGCAAATATCCCGATTGCCCCAATTGTGACGATAAACCACATCGCCATGCGCCATTCATAAATGGAAGCGATATATATACCAAATGGAACGCCAATTACGGTTCCAGCACTCATTCCGAGTAAAACAGTGCTTAAAGCTCTCCCCCTTCTTTTTTCAGAAACTAATGTAACAGCAGCAGATGACGCCAATGGTGAATAAAGACCAGCACCTATGCCAGCTAGGCCTCTAGAAATTAATAGAATAATAAAATGATGAGTCACAGCAGTCAGGAAGTTAGAGACTGTGAAAAGGAATAATGCTGCTAATAATGTATGTTTTGTATTCGTCTTTCTCATACATGTAGCAAACAAAGGTGCCGCAATGGCATAACAGATTGTGAAGATACTTACGGTTTGCCCAGCAGTCCCAATCGAAACATGAAAATCATCAGCGATTTGAGGTAATATTCCTGCCATTATATAAGCATCTACTCCTAATGCGAACATCCCGAATGTTAATAAAAATATTTTATTCAATGTGAATCCTCCCTTGGATGAATTGTTCTATTTTTATCGTAACGGGTATAATGAAATTAATGAAATTCATATTTTGAATGAGAGGTATGAGTAAAATTCATGACGATAGCTAGATATGAAATTTTTCAAAAGGTAGTAGAATTAGGTAATTTTACTAGAGCGGCAGAACAATTGAACATGACACAATCAGCCGTGAGTCATGCGATTGCTAGTTTAGAAAAAGAATTTGGTCATTCTTTGTTACATAGAAATAAGCAGGCTGAAATTAGAAGAACTGAGTTTGCAAATCGTATTTTTCCACATATTCAAAATGTGTTAAAGAGTGAAGCAGCGATTAAACAAGAAGTATCTATGCAAAATAAGAGATTGGAAGGTACGCTTAAAATCGGGGCGTTTACAAGTGCAGCATCACAAATATTACCGTCTATGTTATTGCAGCTTAAAAAGAGTTACTCAGGTGTTAAAGTTTTATTATTTGAAGGTACATATGGAGAAGTAGCAGAATGGATTGAGAATGGTACAGTGGATATTGGATTTGTATTAGAATCAAATACAAAGAATCAAATAAAATCAATCCCAGTTAGCAAAGATGAAATTGTATTAGGGTTACCGAAAAATCATTCGTTGATGAATCAAAAAGTAGTGGATGTTCAGCAAATTGATGGAATGGATTTTATTATGCCAAAAGGTCCGTATCAGCCATTAGTGATAAAAAATTTAGCTGATTATCAAGTAAGTCCAAACATTATATTAGAAGTACTAAATTGCGAAACGATTGTGAATATGGTCTCGCAAAATATTGGAATTACAATGGGGCCTGAGCTGTTTTTTAAATCACATAAAAACATTGAAATGAAAAAATTAAAACAGAAACAATATCGTCATATTCATTTAGCATGTAAAGAAAGTTCACCGATAATTGATGCTTTTTTAGCATGTAATCAATTATCGACCAGTTCCTAGGACTGTATGGAAATTAAAAAGGCTAGAAGAGGAAACGAAATGAAAGTATAACATGTCCACATATCGGCGATTTTTACAATATATTGACCATTCGACACAGTGTAATAAAAATATCAGTTTCAAAAAAAGCCATCCTTTCATAAGGATGGCTTTTCCGACATAAATTAACTAAATAAAAAGCTAAGGGCTGATAAGAAAACAGAGAATCCTAAAATAACTCCTACGACCTTAGTATGACGCTTACGACTCATTACAACGATCGCAATGTACTCCCGAATCATCGCATTTGGCCAGTAATAGAAAGCAGTTTTTGAGCCGATTCCTTGGCTGTTTAATCCAGCTTGCTTTGCATATAGTCCAGCACGGAAAAGATGAAAATTGTTCGTTGTAAAGATGCTCTTATACCTATCTTTTAAAGAATCCATAATTTGTTTTGAGAAAAGCATGTTTTGATACGTATTGACGGAACGATTTTCTTGCACTGTATGTTCGATAGGAATGCCTTTTTCAATAGCGTATTTTTGCATAGCCTCAGCTTCAGGAAGATTTTCATCTGGACCTTGTCCACCAGAAAAAATGATTGTAGGCGGAGAAGCGACCGCAGCTTGCTTATGGTAAAAATCAATCGCCTTATTAATTCGGCTTGCTAAAAGTGGTGGCACTTTATCATTGATTAACCCACTGCCAAGAACAATAATGAAATCTTGATTACATCTTGGTCTATTAAATTGATACAGGAAATAAGCGGTTAAGAAAGTCGATATATGGAAAAAGAAATAGACCATAATGAAAAATATTCCTGTAAAAATGGGCTGGAAGTGAGGAGAGAAAAATCGAGTTGGATCAACTATTAAGGACAGCATAATAAGCAACATGCCCATTCCAGCAATTAAAGTTAAGCAGTTAGATAAACGACGTCCTTCTTTTCTCATTAAAATTCTCGCATTGAGAAATAGTCCAATCATTAAAGCAAATACGCCAAAGGTTAGCATTAAGAAAATGATTATAAATGGTATAATTGCAATAAATCTAAATATCGCATAATTCGAGCTGAAACCTAAATAGAGGAAAAGGATAAGGGATGAACAAAAGAATAAATTAAATAGAAATCCGATTAATAAACTTCGAGGATCTCTTAAATAAAAGAATAGAAAAATAACGAGTAAAATAAGCGTAATACTTCCAAAAAACATCAATTTTGTAAACACCTCATTTTTTTTATATGAATAATTTTCTCATTTATTATATATTACATTTCGTAAATAACGTAGTTGAAAAATAATTCATTATAAACATTGTTGTAGAATATCTTTTTCTTTTTTACTGTAAACATGCTATTTTTTTAGGCTCTTTTCATAAACTGAAAATAACATAATGAAGGTGAGTGATACGATGCCTGCTGTTATTGATGGTGTAGTTATTGAAAACTGTAATGGTTCAATTAATTTAGGTGATAAATATAATGTACATCCAATCGAACAAACGAAAGCATATAACGGTTCTGGATCGTCTAATGTAGGATTTAGTGTGAGAGCTTTTAATGGAATTAGTGCTACAGATGTGTATGATAACGATGTGAATGATCAAGGGATACAATTTACGCTATAAGCCTTAAATGAAAAAAGACGCTCCTAAGCGAGCGTCTTTTTTCATTCTAGTGATATCCTTTTGCAGAGTCTTTATGAATTTTTTCTTTGAAAATCGTGTAGCTCCATAATTGATATCCGATAACGATTGGTACCATTACCATTGCGACGAAGAACATGATTTTTAAGTTTAGTTCACTGCCTGCTGCTTGGTATAGTGTTGTACTATATGCATCGTTAATACGTGATGGTAACATTCTTGGGAACATACCTGCAAAGCCGGTTGTCATAAACATAGCAATTGTTAAGCATACAAATGTAAATGCAAAACCAATTTTATGTTTGTAAACCATAATGATTGCTAAGACACTCATTAACATTGCTAGTAGCGGAAGAATGAACAGTACAGGATATTCCGTAAAGTTTTGGAATAAGTTTGTACGGTTTGCAGTAGCTACATAGAAAATCGCAAGAATAATCGCAGCTGCCATTGAAAATGGTTTTGCAATTTTATAAGCACGATCTGATACTTCACCAGTTGTTTTAATCATAACCCAAAGTGCACCGGATACGACAAAGATTGCGGTGAAGAAGAGCCCGCCTAAAATACCGTAATGGTTTAATAAGCTGAGTAATGTTCCTTCGTAGCCGTCTTTCCCGATTTGCAGACCGTAGTAAAGGTTAGCAAATGTAACACCGAATAAGAAGGCGATAAGGAAGCTACCAATTGCAAACGCCCATTTACAAATGCTTTGCCAAATTGGTGAGTCATCTTTATGCATAAATTCAAGCCCTGCTGCACGAGCAAAAAGAGCAAGTAATACTAAAAATAGTGGTGTATATAAGTAGCTAAACATATTCGCATATGTGATCGGGAAGGCGGCGAAGGTTGCACCGCCCGCTGTAATTAACCATACTTCGTTACCACCCCAGAACGGGCCAATTGCTTCTTGCATTTGATTTCGTTCCTTCCGGTCCTTGGTAACGAACGGGAAAATCATTCCGTTACCAAGTGCATAACCATCAAGAATAAAGTAAACTGTCCAAATTACGCCCCATAAACCGAACCAAATGACTGCAAGCATATCATGAGACATGAGTTGCACCTCCCTGAGTAGGCTCTTCTAATGCTGCAGGTCCTTTTTTTGCGAACTTCAGCATGAGATATACATCCGCAATTAAAAGCAATGTGTAGAACAATACTAAACTAATTAACGAGAACCAAATTTGTGGAACGGAAATTGGTGAGACAGATTCAGCTGTGCGCATCAATTTATATACTGTCCATGGCTGACGACCTGCTTCAGCAACAATCCATCCAGCGTTAATCGCAACATATGGAAGTAATACAGACCACATTGTAATTTTTAAGAAACGTTTTGAGTTTTCTAGTTTTCCTTTTCGGTTTAAATAGAAACCAAACCAAGTTAATGCCATGAAGAATACGCCAAGTGCAACCATTAAACGGAAGCTATAGTAAACAAGGTTTACGTTCGGACGATCTTCTTTCGGGATATCTTTCAAACCGACAATTTCTCCATCAAATGAGTTTGTATAGAAGAAGCTGCCGAGTTTTGGAATTGTTAATAATTCAAAGTTCTTCTCATTCTTCACATCGGGAATTTGGATGATTGAGAAGCCTTGACCTTTACCAGTTTCCCAAACTGCTTCCATTGCAGCCCCTTTTGCAGGTTGCATTTTTGCAGCGAAAGCGCCGGATTGGTGACCGATGAAAGGTGTTGCAGTTGCCGCAAATAATCCTAAAACTAAACCAAATTTAAATGATTTTTTAAAGAACTCCACATCGTTTTTACGTAATAAATGATAGGCACTGATTGCCATAACGAAGAAAGAACCAACAATATAACAG
Organism: Bacillus sp. FSL K6-6038; assembly: GCF_038050455.1. Taxonomy (NCBI): domain Bacteria; kingdom Bacillati; phylum Bacillota; class Bacilli; order Caryophanales; family Bacillaceae; genus Bacillus; species Bacillus sp. FSL K6-6038. The sequence goes on along the minus strand of NZ_JBBOUH010000001.1, from coordinate 4,628,904 downwards.
CCAACAACTGTATGGAAGAACATATGCCATGCATATGGATTTGTAACAAGTGCCCAGAAATCATTTAACTCAGCGCGGCCATTACGCACCACGTAGCCAACAGGGTTTTGCATAAATCCGTTTGCTGTAATAATCCAAAGCGCGGAAATATTTGTTCCAAGTGCAACCATCCACATACAAAAAGCACGGAACTTTGGTGAGATTTTATCTTTACCGAATAACCAAATTCCCATGAAAGTAGATTCTAAGAAGAAAGCAACAAGTGCTTCGATTGCGAGTGGTGATCCGAAAATATCCCCCATATATTTTGAGTACTCAGACCAGTTTGTCCCAAATTGGAACTCCATCGTAATACCGGTTATAATCCCCATTACGAAGTTAATCGTAAATAGCTTACCCCAGAAATTCGCCATTTTTCGATAAGTGGGATTTAATGTACGTGCATATTGTGTTTCCATACACGCTACTAAAATAACAAGTCCGATTGTCAAAGGTACAAACAAAAAGTGATAAAAAATAGTAATTGCAAATTGAAAACGACTCAGTAACAGAACGTCGGACATAATAAAGATTCACTCCTTTTTAACATTATCTACATTTAGTTTATAGTGGAAACGTGAGTAAAGTATGGGAGAGTTGTTACAGAGCTGTGTGTATATTATGAAGAAATTATGTCGGTTGTCTGAAAAATTATATATTTGCAATAAAGTAATATCCTTTTGGTATTTTTTTGATTTTGGTACACTTAGTATGTAGTTTAAATGAAAGAAAAGAGGGGCTATTTACTATGAAGTCATTAGAAGAGATTTTGCAGTATAATGAAAAATTCGTTGAAGAGAAAAAATATGAAGAGTATGAGGCAGGAAAATTCCCGAATAAAAAAATGGTAATCATTTCTTGTATGGATACACGTCTCGTTGAATTATTACCAAAAGCAATGAATATGCGTAATGGTGATGTGAAAATTATTAAAGTAGCGGGCGCTGTTATTTCCCATCCATTTGGAAGTATTATGCGTAGTATTTTAGTTGCTGTATATGAGCTTGGCGCAGATGAAGTATGTGTTGTTGGTCACCATGATTGTGGTATGGCAAAAATACAGGCGAGCAGCACAATTGAAAAAATGAGAGAGCGCGGCGTGACAGAAGAGAAATTAGATACACTTCGTTATTCTGGAATCGATTTAGAGAGATTCTTACAAGGATTCTCTAGCGTAGAAGAAAGTGTAGAACATAGCGTTTCTGTACTTCGTAACCATCCATTACTTCCAGCAGAAGTGCCTGTCCACGGTCTTGTTATTCATCCTGATACAGGAAAATTAGATCTTGTTGTGAATGGCTACGAAGCTTAATTTCTTTTTTCTTTTTTGTCCGGGACGGGGTCAAATCCTCCTGGATGAAAAGGGTGACATTTTAAAATACGTTTTAGTGTGAGCCAAAAACCTTTGAAAGCACCGTGTTTTTGAAACGCCTCTAATCCATAATGGGAGCATGTTGGATAAAAGCGGCATGTAGGTGGTGTCATCGGAGAAATAAATTTTTGATAAAAGCGTATGATTCCGATAAAAATCTGTTTCATAACGGTCTCCTTTCCAGCATATTCTTCTAGTATTATAGCACGGGCTATACATAATACTTTACTAATCCGAATTTCCGTTATATCATATTGGATATAACGGAATTAAAATTAAAGCGGGAGAGATGTTTTATGCCATCAGTAGAAAGCTTTGAATTAGATCATACGATTGTAAAGGCACCTTATGTAAGACATTGTGGTGTTCATAAAGTAGGTAGTGACGGTATTGTTAATAAATTCGATATTCGTTTTTGCCAACCGAATAAACAAGCGATGAAGCCAGATGTTATTCATACGTTAGAACATTTATTAGCGTTTAATTTACGTAAATATATTGATCGTTATCCGCATTTTGACATTATCGATATTTCACCAATGGGTTGCCAAACAGGATATTATCTTGTTGTAAGCGGGACACCAACTGTTCGTGAAGTCATTGATTTATTAGAACTTACATTAAAAGATGCGGTTCAAATTACAGAAATTCCAGCTGCAAACGAAACGCAGTGTGGTCAAGCGAAGCTTCATGATTTAGAAGGAGCAAAACGCTTAATGAATTTCTGGTTAAGCCAAGATAAAGATGATCTTGAGAAAGTATTTGGTTAATAGATGAAAAAGCTGCCTGTGAAAAGGCAGCTTTTTATAGTTTAAAGAACATCTTAGAGGAGTTAATAAATAAAAATTTAGAGGGTTTTCTGCGCGATTAAACCAATTATGAGAGCTTGAATCATCATATTTAACTTTTACTGTCAAGTCAAATTAAGAAAATATACTTTGTTTTCACTTTAATCGAATAAAAATAAGCCTCTTTAATCACTCCAGCATCATTAATAAAATTAGATAATGGATTAGCAGTTAAATGATCGTTTTTCTGAAAAACAGAGAGCATGGTTTTTAGTTAGATTTTCTTTCGTGGTCTCCTATGTATATTTTTCAGTCTAGTTTAAAATATAAAGTAAAAAGGTGTAGTGTTTTTTACTAAAATATATAACGATATGACAATGTTTTTTACTAAAAATATTTTGACTTTTTTGAATTTTTTTAGTAAAAAGATAATATGAATTTATTTTTTAGTGGAATGAACTCGAAGTTAGGAAGGAAAACAACTCGTGCGAAGATGGGAGATAGTGGGCATTATAGATTTCATAGTTTAATGGGCAGTAAACCAGATTTAGAAGCCGAGTTGTGTATGGGATAAAGGAAATTCAGTATAAAGTGAAACTTTAATCAGTGGTGGGGGTCTTCATCCCCCAATGATTATTAGCCCTCACCAACCGGGCTTTTACGGGCAGTTGATTCCCGACTTAACTTCTTTGCTCTTGCTGAAATTTGAGGTGGGGGTCTTACTGCCCGTTAATGCGGGATAAATAGCATGAGGAGGATCTTAGATGATACATAACCAGTTAATGGAGAGTTTTAAGAAAATATTTCACCAAGAGGAGTATCGTACTTTCTTTGCACCTGGTCGGATTAATTTGATTGGAGAACATACTGATTATAACGGAGGAAATGTGTTTCCATGTGCCATTACTTTCGGCACTTATGCGTTAGCAAGTAAACGAGATGATGCGTTAATATGTGCCTATTCACTGAACTTCCCCGAAAAGGGTGTTATTTCATTTTCTTTACACGAATTAGATTATAAGCAAGAACATGATTGGGCGAATTATCCAAAAGGTATGATTCGTTATCTCATAGAAGCTGGATATAGCATTGATTCAGGAATTAACATTATGTTTTATGGAAATATTCCAAACGGTGCGGGATTGTCATCATCTGCCTCTATTGAGCTTGTAACAGGAGTAACGATGGAAGGATTATTCCAATTTGAATTAGATCGTATAGAATTAGTTAAAATTGGTAAAAAGGTGGAGAATTATTTTATCGGTGTAAATAGTGGTATTATGGATCAATTTGCTATTGGGATGGGAAAAGCAAGATATGGGATGTTGTTGAATTGTCAAACACTGAATTTTACGTATGCGCCATTGCAGTTGGATAACTACAATATCATTATTATGAATACGAACAAGCGTCGAGAGCTTACTGCTTCTAAGTATAATGAGAGAAGAATGGAATGTGAACAGGCACTTGCAAAATTGCAAGAGGTAATTGATATAAGCTCCTTAGGAGAACTAACTGAAAAAATGTTTGAACAATATAAGCATGTAATTAAGGAAGATAGCTTAAGAAAACGTGCTAAACATGTTGTGTATGAAAACTGTCGAACATTGCAATCTGTAAAAGAGTTAAAAGAAAATAATATAAAAGAATTTGGAAGATTGATGAATGAATCTCATTGTTCTTTACGTGATGATTATGAAGTGACAGGACGAGAACTAGATACATTGGTTGAATCAGCTTGGAAACAAGAAGGGGTTATAGGAGCACGTATGACAGGTGCAGGGTTTGGTGGTTGTGCGATTGTGATCGTTGAGAAAGAATATACGGATCAATTTATTTGTAACGTTGGACAAAAATATAGAGACACCATCGGTTACGAAGCGACATTTTATGTTGCCGAGATTGGGGATGGGGCAAGAGAATTACAGACAGAGGCCATGCAATAAATGGCATATTACATTAGTTCCTGTGCTTGTATAGCAATTAATAGAGCAAACTTCAATGTAGTAGTTACAGTTAATGTATAACTATTTTATTTCTCTTTATAGATGTTTAGGATGGGTATGAAAATAATCCGAATGGATATAACGATTCAGCGGAGGGAAAGTATCATGAATGTTTATCAAGTCATTGAGCAACTTATAAAACGGGCATGTTCACTTCGGTTTATCGAAAGAGAAGATAGAATTTATATAAGAAATCAAATTCTTCACCTTCTTCATTTAGAGCGTTTTGAAATGCAAAAAAGTAAAGCGGAAGAAAAAGAAATAACAGATTTACTAGAAGATTTAGTTCAGTATGCGAGTGAACAAGGAATTATCGATGGTCATTCTCACAATAGAGAAATATTAGCGAATCAAATTATGAACTGCTTCATGTCAAAACCATCGACTATTAATCAATGTTTCTATCAACATTATGAGTGCCATCCAGAATATGCAACTAATTATTTTTATGAATTAAGTCAAATAAGCAACTATATTCAAACGAAGCGTGTTCAAAAAAATATTACTTATAAAGCTAATACAGAGTATGGAGAATTGGACATTACCATCAATTTATCTAAACCGGAAAAAGATCCAAAGGAAATTGTAAACGAAAACGTAATACAAAATACGGATTATCCGAAATGTTTGCTTTGTATTGAAAATGAAGGATATGTGGGCAGAATTGGCCATCCGGCACGTTCTAACCATAGAATGATTCGAATGGAATTATTAGGAGAGCGATGGTACTTACAATATTCTCCTTATGTGTACTATAACGAACATTGCATTGTGCTAGCAGAAACGCATCGGAATATGGAAATAAATTGCCAAGCTTTCGGAAGATTACTTTCTTTTGTGAAACGGTTCCCTCATTATTTTATTGGCTCCAATGCTGATTTACCTATTGTAGGCGGGTCTATTTTATCACATGATCATTATCAAGGTGGTAAATATGAATTTGCGATGGCAAAAGCAGCAGATGATTATGCATTTAAATTGGATAGATTTCCGGGGGTTCAATGTTCGGTAGTGAAATGGCCCATGTCGGTTATTCGCTTAAAAGGTAAGGATTCTAATTTATTAGTAAATGTAGCCGATTACATTTTGGAAAAATGGAAGCAATATAGCGATTCATCTGTTCATATTTACGCACATACAGACGGTGTGCCACATAATACGATTACGCCTATTGCTCGCAAGCGAAATGAACAGTATGAGTTGGACCTCGTATTACGAAATAATCGTACAAGTGCGAAGTATCCCTTTGGTATCTTTCATCCGCATCAGGATGTACAACATATTAAGAAGGAAAACGTCGGTTTAATTGAAGTGATGGGATTAGCTGTACTTCCAGCAAGGCTGAAATTAGAACTACAAGAGGTAGAACAATATATATTGTATAAAGACAATTGTGTAGCGGAATATCACAAACAATGGGCAGAACAACTGAGAGAGCGGTATAAAAAGGAAGCGAATGAAGAGGATATTCACCATATTGTTCAAAAAGAGTTAGCGGCTAAATTTTTAAGGGCATTAGAAGATGCTGGGGTTTTCAAACGAAACGATGAAGGAATAGCTGCATTTAAACGTTTTATACAAAGTTTAGAGGAGCCGAAGATAGGGATATGAAAGCCTTTCAAAATGTATTTGGTAAAGTAAATGGAGAAGATGTGTACGCTTATACATTAAAAAATGACAATGATATAGAAGTTACGTGTTTAAATTACGGTTGTGTGATTACAAAAATCATTACTCCTGATAGGAAAGGAAATTATGAAAATATCGTTTTAGGTTTTGAAGAATTAGAAAACTATGAGAGATATTCTCCATACTTTGGAGCAGTTGTAGGAAGAGTGGCTGGTAGAATCAAAGGTGCTCAATTTGAGTTGGATGGCAACACATATACGCTAGTAAAAAACGATCAAGACAATCATCTTCATGGTGGTTTAAAAGGATTTAGTTATATCGTTTGGGATGCTAAAATAATAGGAAATGAGAAGGAAACTGGAATTGAATTTACTTATACTAGCCCTAACCGAGAAGAAGGATATCCAGGAACTGTACATGTAAAAGTGATCTATACATTAAATAACGCGAATGAATTTTTGATTCGTTATGAAGCGCAGTCAGATAAAACGACCATATTAAACGTAACAAATCATACGTATTTTAACTTAAGTGGCAATTTAAAACGAGATGTCTTACAGCATACTTTAAAAATGAATAGTGATCAATTTCTAGAATTAAACGAGCAATTATTACCAACGGGTGAAATATTGGATGTAATAGATACGCCCTTCGATTTCCGAGCAGGAAGGCAAATAAAAGAGGGAGTATATTCTCGCTATTATCAAAATGAATTAGTAGGAAAAGGATATGATCATCCTTTTCTTTTGAACAGCAACTACGATCAGGAAATCATATTATGGGATGAAGAAAGTGGTCGCAAATTAGTTGTGGAAACAGATGAAGTTGGGGTAGTTTTGTACACAGGAAACCAATTACCAGGTGATTTTGAAATATGTGGGGTACAATCCAAAAAGTATTTAGGGCTTTGTCTAGAAACGCAAGGCTTGCCTGATGCCATTCATCATCCGAATTTCCCTTCTTATATTTTAAATAAAAATCAATTATTCTCCTCCTCAACGAAATATACGTTTAGGATTGAATAATTGAGAAGAGTAGGTGAATCAGGTATGGCAACGATTAAAGATATAGCAGAGAAGGCAGGCGTATCCATCGCTACTGTTTCTCGGGTGTTAAATAATGATCCATTGCTTTCTGTCAGTGATGGAACGAAGAAGAGGATATTTGAGGCAGCAGAGGAGTTTTCTTATAAGAAGCGTACAAAGCGTAAAAAAGAATTGCCGAAAATTACTTTGGTTCATTGGTATACAGAAGAAGAAGAGCTTAACGATTTATATTATATGTCCATTCGTTTAGGAATAGAAAAAAGATGTGAACAGCAAGGTTTGAAAATTGTAAAACTTTTTCATAGCCAAATGGAAGAGTTGATGCAAGAAAACATTCAAGGCATGATTGCAATAGGGAAGTTTAGTGAACGAGAAATAGGTTTATTTGAAACGATAACAAAAAACATTGTATTTGTAGATTATTCTCCAAATGAAGATATTTTTGATGCGGTTGTGGTAGATTTTGAAAAGGTAACCATGAAGGTGATTGATCATTTAATAGAAAAGGAACATCAAAAGATTGGATACATAGGAGGACGGGAAACATTTAAAGATCAGACTTCTGAAATTGAAGATCCAAGGGAACGTGCCTTTATAAAATATATAAAGGAAAAAGAATTATTTTGTGAAAAGTATATATACACGGGTCAGTTTTCAGTAAACGATGGTTATTTATTAATGAAGCAGGCGATAGAAGAGCAGCAGGATCAGTTACCGACGGCTTTTTTTGTTGGAAATGATGCTATGGCAATCGGATGTTTGCGGGCATTACATGAATGTGAGATTCCTGTTCCAGAAAGAGTAAATATAATTGGTGTAAATGATCTCAGTATTTCTCAGTATCTTTCTCCTGCGCTCAGTACAGTGAAAGTATATACGGGGCTTATGGGAGAAACAGCAGTAGATTTATTAATGGAAAGATTTTCGGGACGGAATGTAGCTAAAAAGGTAATTTTGTCAACGAAATTAAACATTAGGAAAAGTAGTTTTTAGTAAATGAACAGATAAAAAGAAACTCCTGCTTATTAAAACAGGAGTTTCTTTTTATGGGGGTATATTAATGGGTTAGTGTGTGGTGTAATATGGGTTTAAAAGGATTATATTCAAGATTATAGGGGGTGATTGAGTGGACGATGCAAAAATTCAAATCAAAAAGACAAAGAGAAAAGTAGCATTGGTATTATTTATTGCGCTAGTAATGATCATTGGCTTCGGATATTGGAAGTTTTTTAGTTTGCAAGGCGTTCCGAAAGGAGAATTGATTCGAACTGTGAAATCTCCAGATGGAAAACATGCTATAAAAACTTATTTTCATAACGCCGGATCATTAAGTGCAGATGCTGTTAGAGGAGAATTAGTTAACCTTAGTTCCAATTCTGCCAAAAATGTATATTGGAACTATCCAGATACAGATCCACACATTGAATGGATAGATAAAGATAGAGTTAGAATTGGAGATCAAGCGTTAGATATTTCAAAGAAAGAAACTTATGATTGGCGTGACGATGATAAGCATATAAAAGAATATCCAAAACAGTTTGTTCAATAAATGGGATAGAACTACTTTGATCAAATAAAGCACAAGAGTAACGAAAAGGTCTATCTTTTCTACATTAAGTGGGAAGATGGCTTTTATCTTTTTATCGTAAAAGTATAGAAATTACAATGAAGAAGATAAAACCAGAAACCAAAAAAGAAGCAATCCCTAATGTTTTTCTCCGCGCTTTCATTTCAGAAATGCCCATGATAATGAACATACATGCGAGTGAGAGCTGCATGTAAGGGAGTACATCAGTTTTGGTAAAATAGTAATAGCCTAAAAGAACAAGTGTCAGTAGTACGAAGAAAATACGTAATCCAGTTAGCATTTCATTCTCTCCTTTGAAAATTTATATTAGCGGAGTAATTCTGATATAGCGATGAATAAAACGATAGCTCCAACTAGAAAACACATTGTTCCGCTTACTTTCTTTTGTTCACGTAATTCCTCGATGCTCATAGTGAAAGACATTAAACCTAAAGTAATGAACATATAAAGCATAATGCCTCTGTTATCTGTGATAAAACTATAGATAGACAAAGCGAGTGCAATGAGTGCAAATGTAATTCGAGCGATTTTTAGCATATTAATCCCTCCGTAAGAAAATAGTCGTTACATAATATACTTTACTGCGAGAACAGCCCACACGAAAATTCCTGCTACCATACAGGTCAAACCTGTGCTTGGGTCTTTCTTTTGTATTTGTTCAATCGCGATTATAAACATTAAGGCTCCTAAGAAAAATTGTGAAAGAGTAAGAAATGAATCATTCTGTGTAAATAGACTGTATAAGGATACGATAATGACAATGAAAGCAGTTAAGAGGCGGAGTATACGAAGCATATTATTGATTCTCCTTTTTATTTGTTAGATAAGGATTATCCTCTGGTTTATCAACCGAATGTTTATATGAATAACCTTTATTAATTGTCAGCACAGAGAGAACCAACACGAGAATCACAATAATGACGCCGATGATTAGTATTTTTAACATCCAGTTCCCCTCCTTTTCTTAATTTTACCATTAAATGAAACTTCGTTTTACATAATTTTGTAATTGTTGAAAACAATAGAAAGTAAAAGGGTGAAAGAAGGGTGTTATATGGATAATAAGAAAACTTACTATATATCAGTAGGAAATGGTCAGATTTCGCAGGTGAAAACGGCAGATACATATAGCTTTGAAATCCAGGCGAATGATGAGGAAATTACCCAGCTTCGGGAATACTTCGATCAAGCGTATCGTGAAGATCTTGGCTCTTTTGTACGTTCGCACGTTCCGTATGTTGAGTATCATCATGATTCGAATAATGACCGGTATGATGAACAACTGCAGAAAGCCTATAAGATGATTTATGATTTAGGGAATCATGAAACGAAAGAATTAGTCGCGCAAATGGGAATAATCAATGGATTGTAGTTGGATAACATTATGCATATGAATGAGAATTGTGCTACAATTTGTGGTAGGAAAAACTTGTAACCATCTATAGGGGAGTAATGGCATGTACAAATTTAAAGATTATTACCACAACACTGTACAATTATCGTTTGAACGTTACCCATTTTCTCCTGAGCCAAAGCATGTTTGGGTTGTATGCCGGTACGGGGATCAATGGTTATTAACGCATCATTTGCGCCGCGGTCTTGAATTTCCAGGTGGCAAGGTAGAGCTGGGGGAAACACCGGAAGAAGCGGCAGTTCGAGAGGTTCATGAAGAAACCGGTGGTATTGTTTCTGATTTAACTTACTTAGGACAATACAAAGTATCTGGAAAAGACAAAATAATCATTAAAAACATTTATTTCGCAACAATTAGTGCAGTAGAAGAACATACGCACTATGAAGAGACAAAAGGGTCTGTTCTATTAAAAGAAATCCCGGATAACATTAAAACTGATAGGAAATTTAGCTTTATTATGCGTGACGATGTATTAGCGCGTACGATGAAACATATAGAAGAACTCGGCTGTTTTACGAAGTAAAGGGGCCGGGTTCTTTTTGTTATTAAAATTATATTTGTTCCTTCGGTATATATTCCGGCAGAGTGCTTGTAATGTAGTGCTACCGATATATATTCATGGAAAAACTTATATGGAGTGTTAAAAAAGATAGAAACGAACTCACGATATGTATCATAGAGTAAATTTATATAAGAGGAAGACAAAATAGCTATTTCATAAAAATAAATTAATTTTTTTCTGGCTCCCCTGTAAAATGCTTCACTCGTTCGAATCCTATAATAAAAAAATGATTTAAGGAACATTAACATAAAAAGAAGGTTTGTGCGTATGAGTATACACCGTACATATATGCAATAAAAACACACAGAGTTATAACTAATACTATTACATGCAATCAAAAACTCACTGGATTAACTGAATAATATATTGTCTTAATATTATTCAGTTAACAAAAACTTAAAAAGGAAAATTTATCTTTTTAATTGCATTTAGAATGTTGATATTATAACATTAGAATTAAATTGAATTATGAAAACTAGTGTATAGTAACACCTAATCCTAGTGGATTTTGAGAACTTGACTTATGGCAATCTCCAAACTAAAAGGCCCTATGTAGTCATATCGCGCTACATAGGGCCTTGAAACGTTTGGGGGCTGCTTTTTTTTGATTTAATATGTTTATAGAAATCAAATGTTGAGTTTTTAATTATCTTGCTAGAATTAGATTTTTATATTTTTAAATCAAGTGGATAAGGAAAGGTGAACTACACATGTTGAAGAAAACTGTAGTAGCTGTTTTAACATTAGGCTATGTGATTAGCCCAATGCAAACTTTGGCTGAAACAGAGAATGAACAGCTACCTTTGGAACAAAAAATTAGTACTGAGCAACAAAAACAATCTAAACAGGGTAATCAATTACTACCCGAGCAAAAGAAGCAAGAACAAGAAATTAGTACTGAGCAACAAGAACAATCTAAACAGGGCAATCAATTACTACCCGAGCAAAAGAAGCAAGAACAAGAAATTAGTACTGAGCAACAAGAACAATCTAAACAGCAAGATCAGTTATTACCTGAGCAAAAACAGCAAGAACAAAAGGCAATACAGCAAGATATAACAAAGCAGCCTGGAACAGCAGGTGTAAAAAGTGAGCAACCACTAGGTACTAGTGAAATAGAAACGAATCAAACTACTGTTAAAACAGTACAGGCAGCACCTAAAACACAAGTAGGTTGGGTGAATAGAGATAATAAGTGGTATTATATTCAGCTAGATGGAAAACAGAAAACGGGTTGGCTGCAAGAAGGGACTACTTGGTACTATTTGCAACAAGATGGGGCAATGAAAACAGGCTGGTTGAAAGAAGGGACGACCTGGTATTACTTGCAAAGCAATGGAGCAATGAAAACGGGCTGGTTACAGGAAGGGACAACCTGGTATTACCTGCAAAGTAGTGGAGCAATGAAAACGGGCTGGTTGCAGGAAGGAACAACTTGGTATTATTTAGAAAGCAATGGAGCAATGAAAATAGGCTGGCTACAGCTTGGAGATAAAAAATATTATTTAGAAAGCAATGGAGCAATGAAAACGGGCTGGTTGCAGCTTGGGGATAAAAAATATTACTTCGAAAGCGATGGAGTAATGAAAACAGGTTGGCTGCAGCTTGGGGATAAAAAATATTATTTAGAAAGCAGCGGAGCAGCGAAAACAGGTTGGCAGTCAATTAATGGAGCATGGTACTACTTCAACGGAAGTGGAGCAATGCAAACAGGCTGGCAGTCAATTAATGGAGCATGGTACTACTTCAACGGAAGTGGAGCAATGCAAACAAATTGGCAGTCAATTAATGGAGCATGGTACTACTTCAACGGAAGTGGAGCAATGCAAACAAATTGGCAGTCAATTAATGGAGCATGGTACTACTTCAACGGAAGCGGAGCAATGCAAACAGATTGGCAGTCAATTAATGGAGCATGGTACTACTTCAACGGAAGCGGAGCAATGCAAATGGGCTGGTTGCAGGAAGGAACAACCTGGTATTACCTGCAAAATAGTGGAGCAATGCAAACAGGCTGGTTGCAGGAAGGAACAACTTGGTACTATCTGCAAAGCAACGGAGCAATGCAAACAGGTTGGCTACAGGAAGGAACAACTTGGTACTACCTGCAAGGCAATGGGGCAATGAAAATAGGCTGGTTAGATGAGAATGGTAAAGTATACTATTTTGATACAAATGGTGTTTGGATTGACAATCCAATCATATTTGGTAAAACAATTATAGTTGATCCAGGACATGGTGGATATGATTCGGGGACATTATATGAAAATATATATGAAAAAACGATTGCCCTGCAAGTAGGTTTGAAGTTAAAGAGTTTATTAGCTCAGAGTGGTTCAAATGTTGTGATGACACGAGCAACAGATATCTTTATTCCATTAGGAGATCGTGTTCGTATTTCAAATGAAAACAAAGCAGATATTTTTGTTAGTGTGCATGTAAATTCAGCTGATGCGACTGCAGCAGAAGGAATTGAAACGTTATATAATTCTGAACACCCAAAAAGTAAACAAGCACTTACTTTAGCAAATGCTGTACAGAATGCTTTAATTAAAAATACAGGTGCTAAAAATAGATTTGTAAAAGATCGACCAGAACTTCGTGTGTTAAAGGCAGATAATAGTGCACCACCTATATTAGTAGAAACAGGATTTTTATCAAATCCTAATGAAAGAGTAAAATTGACTTCTGACAAATATCAAAATGTACTGGCACAATCTGTGTTTGAAGGAGTTCTAAAATATTTTTCTAATTAGAGGTAGCGTAACATTGCTAGTAAGCTAGGAAAAAGAAATACACTCTTAAAATGAAAAAACGCCATTCTTTCTCTAGAATTATAGGAAAGGATGGCGTTTTTGTATCTGATGAATTACAACTTTAGCTTTATACTAACGTGAAAAGTGAATTCTTTAAGGGTGACGACTTATTTATCCAAGTTTTACGAATGAAAGTACCTCAAGTAAATTTTCAACTACACGAGAATGTTCAAACTCTCCCCAAAATGAATCTTTCTTCCAAACTGCAGGAATCCCGGCGTTTTCAGCACCGGTTACATCGTTTTCCGGATGATCTCCAACATAGATACATTCTTCTGATTGGACGTTTAATTGTTTGAGGGCACGCTCAAAGATAGCTGGATGTGGCTTCTTAATACCTTCTGCTTCCGAAATGAGAATGGTATTTGTATAAGTATGTAAGTTCAAAGCGCAAATATTGTTCATTTGAAATTCGGTTATGCCGTTTGTAATAATCCCCACTTTAATATTCTTGTTTTGTAATTGCTGAAGTAATTCATGCATATTTGGAAAAGGAATGCAGTGGTTTGCGAATTCTGTTACGTAATCATGCAAGAGTTGTTCGGCTGTCACACTTGTAATTGCATATTCTTTAAGCAGGGTAGCGTATACTTCATCTTTCCAAGTATAGCCGTTATTGTCTAGCTGAATGAAACGAGAACAGTATTCTGATTTAATAATGCTGGTAAAATGATGAGCATAACGATCATATTGTTCATGAATAAAATGTTCTAAAGATTGATGCCGATCTAACAATGTTCCATCTAAATCAAATAGCACAGCACGAATCATAATAATCCCCCTTAAAATGAAAAAACTTCCTAGAAATAATTATCGCATATTTCTAAAAAAATGCATGGCATAAAACTTTTTGACGTGGAAGAAGGGACCAGAATTTCCAAATAGAATAGGTATAAAAGAGATATTGTCACAAAATTAAAACAATTATAACGCGCATGTTGAAGATGCAATGAATTCATTCTCAAGAAGGTAGAGCGTATGAAAACCATTCTTGCTATTGCTGGTCTCATCTGGGTAATGTCTCATGGTGTTCCGATTTTCGAAGGAGAACAAATCCGTAATGCATTAAATCAACATTTTGATGAGTATCATATTGTGGATCGGAAAGATAATATCGTAACAGTGCGTGTGAAGGATTGTTTTCATACGGTCATGATTCAAGGAAACACTGTAATGAACGATACAAAAGTATGTGATCAGAAATAAAAAAGCTATGATTTCTTAAAAATAATGGTATAAAAAAGAAAGAGCTGACCCAAGTATTTTGTTTTGAGTCAGCTTCTTTTTTTCTTACCTATTAATAGTTTCTCGAATCCTTCAACAAACACATACATAAGAGTAGCAAGTGCACATGTCAGTAATACACTCAGCAGTACAAGCGTAAAGTTAAATACTTGGAATCCGTAGCTAATTAAATAACCGAGTCCTTGTTTGGAAACAAGAAGTTCACCGAAAATAACACCAACCCATGATAATCCAACGTTTACTTTTAAAGTTGAAATGATAGCTGGAAAGGAAGACGGTAAAATAACTTGTTTATAGCATTGCCATTTATTTGCGCCGAATGTATCCATTACTTTTATATAATTAGAATCAACTTCTTGAAATGCACTGTAAATAACAAGAATGGTGATAATGATGGAAATAATAACTCCCATTGCGATCGAAGAGGAGATGTTTGGGCCGAAAATAACGATAATAATCGGGCCAAGTGCTACTTTTGGCATTGCATTTAACACAACAAGGTATGGGTCTAATACGCGAGCTATAAGCGGTATCCACCAAAGAACGGTTGCGATAATTGTTCCGAGAACTGTACCGAGAATAAAACCAATACCTGTCTCAAGCAGTGTCGTCCATATGTGAATCCAAAGTGATCCGTCTCCCCATTTACTTACAAATAACTCCCAAATACTTGAAGGTGAGCTAAAGAGTAAAGGATCGATCCACTCCTGTTTACTGGAGATTTCCCATAATGTAAAGAAGAGAATGAGAAGTGAAAATTGTAAAGAGGCAGCTGTCCAAGTACGCTGACGCTCTTTTTTTCGAAACTGTTTGTGTAATTGTTTTATATTATCCAAGGCGCTCCAGCTCCTTCCATATGTCTTGAAAGAGGGCTGGAAAATCAGGGTGGTACCTTGCTTGTAACGGTGGTAGGGAGCGAATGTTTTTTGGTACTGAAAATATTTTTGCGATTTTCCCAGGGTTTGCTTGAAGCAAGTAAATACGATCACTCATTGCGATTGCTTCTTCAATGTCATGCGTGACGAGAAGAGATGTTTTCTTATATTTGTGTAATAAAGAAAATACGAGCTCCTCTAATTTTAATTTCGTTTGATAATCAAGAGCTGAAAATGGTTCATCAAGCAACAGGATTTTTGGATTTGTTGCAAGTGTACGAACGAGTGCTGCCCGTTGGCGCATACCACCGGATAGTTCCCGAGGGGATTGCTTTTCTACGCCTTGCAAGCCGACTTGCTTTAAAAGTTGTAAGGTATGTTCTTTCGTTTCCTCTCCATATGTTTTTGTAATGTGCAGCCCAAGCATTATATTTTCTTCAATTGTTTTCCAGGGAAACAAGTAATCTTGTTGGAGCATATATCCCATTGAAGAAGTTGATTTTGTCACTGGCTCATCTTCTACAAAGACAATACCTTCAATTGGTTTTAATAGTCCTGCAATAATAGAAAGAAGCGTTGTTTTTCCACAGCCGCTTGGGCCAAGAAAGGAAATAAATTCCCCTTCTTCTACGTGTAAGTTAATATCTTCGAGGACGAGCCGGGCATTTTCTTTTGCAAAAAAGCAGTGGGAAACATTAGATATTTGTAAGAAACTCATTGTATTCGCCTCTATTTCTTAATAACGCTTTCGGCAATTTTTGTATCGACGAGCGCCTCATGTGGAACTTCTTTTTGTAATTCTCCAGCTTCTTTCATAATTTTTTGTAGTTGTTTCCATTCTTCCACGTCTAATAATGGATTCGTCGCATACGAATGTTGCTTTTTGTAGCGCTCGATTACTTTTACCGTAATATCTTTTGAAGTATCTTTAAAAAGTGGTGTAACAGCCTCGGCAATTTCTTCTGGACTATGCGTATCAACCCATTGTTGTGCTTTATATAATGCACGTGTGAATTTCTCCGCTGCTGCTTTGTCTTTCTTTAAAAAGCTTTCTTTTGCCATAAATGTTGTGTATGGAACAGTTCCAGATTCAGTACCAAAAGAAGCAACGATATAGCCCTTTCCTTCTTTTTCAAAAATACTCGCTGTTGGTTCAAACAACTGGACAAATTCGCCTGTACCAGACGCGAAGGCATTAGCGATATTAGCAAACTCAACATTTTGAATTAAATTTGTATCTTTGTGTGGATCAATGCCATTTTTCTTCAAAACGTATTCCCCAACCATTTGCGGCATACCACCTTTACGTTGACCAAGGAAAGTAACGCCCTTCACATCGTTCCAATTAAAGGAGTCTAATTTTTTGCGAGAAACTAAAAATGTACCATCAGTTTGCGTGAGCTGAGCAAAGTTAATAACCGGGTCTTTTGCTCCTTGCTGGTGAACATAAATGGATGTTTCAGAGCCGACAAGTGCAATGTCAATTCCACCAGATAACAGCGCAGTCATTGTTTTATCACCACCAGCTGTCGTTTGTAGGTCGATATCTAATCCTTCTTCTTTAAAGAATCCTTTTTCAATCCCAACATATAACGGTGCGTAGAAGAGGGAATGTGTAACTTCACCAATGCGAATCTTTTGCACTTGTTGCTTCGTATCGTTTTTTTTACTACAAGCCACAAACGTAAAAACAGTAAGTACAAGTATACAAAAAACAGCTATAAATTTTTTCAAAATGTGACACCTCCTAGAAATGAATCTACTGCCATAATATGTAGGTAAGTGCCTAGATGTGAGTGGATGTAGAAGGAATTTTTTGGATGATAAAGAAGTACAAATATAAGGGGTGATAAAATGAAATATGAATATGATGATAGCATGCATTTACATCTTGATTATTTTGGAGATGAATTTGATGTGGAATCGATTGCTTATAAAAGAAAACATGAAGATGTGTGGGATGTATTTTTTAACTTTGCTTTTTATGGGATTCCGCTAGTACAGGTACAGGAAGATGAATTTATGGATGACTATTCCGGGTATCGCGTTTTTTCTGTACTTGCAAATGACTTAAGCTGGGAATTTGGAAGTGCTAAGTTTGAAGAATGGCTTTTGGAACATCGTATATTAGAGAAATCAGTGCAGAAATAGAGTGATTGACTTTCTCGTTTTGTTACTTATAGTTGTAGCAGGATTTATGATATTACAGCTTCTTGTTTATCGATTTGCAAAGAAGAATGTCTATAAATATAAGGGAATGAAACTTATGCATATTTGGTTGGATATGCATGTAAAGGAGGGGTCTAAATTAGATTTTGGTGATTATACATTTATATTAATTGTATGCATCATATGGGAAATTTGGCTACTTCCTCTCATAAGGTAAAATCTTATAAAATCATCCAAACTGCTTCTAATAGTAGAAGTAAATATCCTATCATTTTTCCCCTTAATAGAAGGACCACATGCTGCATCAAATCTTAATTTTGGTTTAATTAGTTTGCTCATGTTCACCTCAATTTTCAAAAGACATACGTTTGTAACATAGAAATGATACAACATTATTTAAATCGTATCTTTTTATGAAGATGAATTTAGAGGTGGACACATGAAAGCGAATTTAGAACACGTCAAAACAAATAGAATGAATTTGAACGAAGAAGTACCTTCTTTGGAACAAGCCAAAGAAGGTACTTCCTTATTGCGGTTTAGAAGAATATGTATCATTTCCCTCATACTATTCATTCTTCCAATAACAATTTATGTATATGCTTTTCATTTAGAAACAAAATCATTTTCAGTTACATGGAACGATATTGAAAATCCAAATATTCCAGAAGGTTTTCATGGTGTGAAAATCTTACAGTTTTCAGATACACATTTCGGACCAAATTTTCCTCATAAACAGCAGCAAATATTAGTGGATAAAATCAATAAGCTAAAGCCTGACATTGTGGTTTTTACAGGTGATTTAATTGATAAATTTGGAGAATATGTTGTGGAAAGAGAGTACTCACAAACGATTTTGAAACAAATTCGCGCTCCTCTTGGAAAATATGCTGTGTTTGGCAATCATGATCGAGGAGGTGGCGGGGGACACTTATACGAACAGTATATGGAGAAGGCTGGCTTTACTGTTTTGAATAATGAAATGAAGAGGATTAAAGTTGCCAATGGTGATTACATTACCATTTCTGGTCTAGATGATTTTTTACTTGGAAAACCAAAAGTTAAACCTACTCTTCAGCACCTTCGAACAGAGGATTTTAATCTCCTGTTAGTACATGAACCAGATGCTGTTGACCAGATAGTTGAATATCCAGTGGACCTTCAACTATCTGGTCATAGTCATGGTGGACAAGTACAGCTTCCATTCATAGGTTCTATCATTACTACTTCACTAGCAAATAAATATGTAGAAGGACTTTATTCATTGGAAGGAAAGAGTAAGCCATTACAGTTGTATGTGAATCGTGGTATTGGTACTACTAGAATGCCGGTACGGTTTTTAAGTAAGCCGGAACTTTCTGTTTTTTCATTAAAGAGAACAAGCCGTTATGAGAAAAGATAGCGTGTTTATTGTTTGCGAAGTTATTAAAAAACAAACAATCGGATGCAATTGAGTGAAAATTCGATAAATCACAACAAATCTATACCCTTGTATCTGTTATCTTAAATAAGTTCGTTATTTTAACAAACACGGAGACGCATACATACGGTATTAAAGTACGATTACAAGATGGGAAAGTTGGTAGAGTTCAGAGTATCGGTTAATAAAAAAGGAGGTTATCCTAAAAATAGAATTTTTAGGATAACCTCCTTTTTTACATGAAAGTTCATAAATGAGACTATTTCATGTTAATACATAACATGGTAAAATTTTAGTTACTGTGCATGCAATCATAAAAATTGAGTGTGTTTGTTAATAGGTTTTGTAATATTTTGATTCGGTTCATATTTTTTAGAGGTAATACATATTGATAGAGTTTTATATTGTAAATATTCACGTAATTTTAGAGAAATACGGGGGTGACTGGCGGATGCCCGAACCATTAAAGAAAAGTAGTCGCTATATGGTTGGATTGGACAGTCTAAGGGGCCTAGCTATACTAGGCGTCATTTTATATCATATTAATTTTAATTGGATGCCTGGAGGATTCCTAGGTGTTACTGTATTTTTTGTACTTTCGGGTTATTTAATTACAGATATTCTAGCTATAGAATGGAAGAGAAATAAGAGGATTGACTTGAAGAAATTCTGGCTCAGTAGGGCAAGGAGATTACTTCCTGGAATGCTTGTCATGCTTGTAATTGTTTTAGCATGGATTACAATTTTTCATAGTTCTTTGCTAGGAAAGATGCGTGGGGATTCGCTAGCAGCTTTATTATATTTCAGTAACTGGTGGTATATTTATCATAAATTATCGTACTTTGATAGTTTTAGCCAACTTTCTCCACTGAATCATTTTTGGTCGTTAGCTGTTGAAGAACAGTTCTATGTAATTTGGCCATTTATTATTAGCCTCGCGTTTCGTTACATAAAAAAGAAATCACACATCATTTTATTCATTGTTTTAGGGGCAGCTGCTTCTGCATTGGCAATGGCATTTCTGTATGAACCAGGAGCTGATCCAAGCAGAATTTATTACGGTACTGATACAAGGGCCTTTTCCTTATTGATTGGAGCGGCACTTGCCTTAATTTGGCCAAGCAGTAGGCTTGCAAATAAAATTATTCCACAAGCACGTCTCATTCTTGACGTAGTTGGAGGAATTGCTCTTATTATTATCCTCGTTATGTTTTGGAAGACAAATCAATATGATCCGTTTCTATATCGCGGAGGAATGGTCATTTTATCAATTGCTACTGCTTTATTAGTGGCGAACCTTGCTCACCCAGCTAGCCGAATTGCTCAATTTTTAAGGTTTAGACCACTGCGTTGGATGGGAGTACGATCGTATGGGATATATCTTTGGCATTATCCGATTATCACGTTAACGACTCCGAAGGTAAATGCTGGAGAGTTTTCGCTTACAAGAGCAATTCTTCAATTTTTACTTATTATAGTAGCTGCACAAATTTCATGGAAGTTTATTGAAAATCCAATCCGACAAGGGGCATTGAAGAATATTCGCTCTAGGAATTGGGGAATAAAAAACTTAGCATTAAGTGGTAAGCTAGCCTTAGTATGCGCACTATTCGTTTCTACGATCGCTGTTTTTGGATTATCAACAGCTAGTAAAGCGAAGGATAATCCTCAAAAAGATAAGGTGGAAGCAGTACAAACGGAACAAAAAGAAAAACCGAAACATCCAGTGGCAGTTAGGGAAAAACCAGCTGATGAGCCACCTCGAAATAAAGAAAAACAAGAAGCTGCTGCGCAGCCTAAAGGTCCTCAAACAGTTACAGCTGTAGGTGATTCTATTATGATTGACGTCGCCCCGTATTTGAAAAATTCATTTCCTAATATTAGGATAGATGCAAAAATTGGTCGTCAACTGTCTAAAGCAATTCCTGTGGTGGAACAGCTAAAGAATGAGGGGAATTTAGGGAATCATGTCATTATTGGATTAGGTACAAATGGTGCCTTTACAAAGGATCAACTCGTATCATTAATAAAAGTGATTGGGAATGAACGTAAAATTATATTCATCAATACGAGGGTACCACGTCCGTGGGAATCATTAGTGAATGAGAAATTAAAAGAAGTAGCATCTGAGTACAAAAATGTGACGTTAGTCGATTGGTATTCAGCAAGTGCTGATAATAAGGCGTATTTTGAGCCGGATGGCGTACATTTAACGAGAACAGGTGCAGAAGCATATGCTGCGCTTGTAGCAAAAGCGGTGAATCAATAATTTGATTTGCATCACACTTTGACATAACTTCAAAGTGTGATGCAATAGATTGATTGAAATCAAAAAAGAACTTGTAGATACGCTACAAGTTCTTTTTGACTTATATTTAATAACGGGGTAGGCTCAAACACAAAGAACGGGGAGTTCTCTTTACAGTTAACCTGACAAGTTCAGTATATAACAAATAATAGCGTTTTTTAGTACATATTATTGAAAATTATGTGACTTATCAAATTGATAAGTCGGGGTAAACTTTTCTACATTATTTGATATTATTTTGGTCAAACACTATTGTCGTTTATTATAATAATGAGTGTTAGTAATAATATAGCGAAAGTATATAGCTTTTGAGGAAGTGTTAAAGTGAAAGAAAACTTTATCTCATTTCAAGAAGAAAAGAAAAATGCTCGACTCTTTTTATGGGTATTGAATATTGTATGGGTTATATATGAAACAGTTTATTCTGTTATGCTAGGAGATTCTGAAACACTAATAAGATTAGAGGTTCAAGTTCCAACGTTTTTGTATGGAGCCTGCTTAATAGCATGTAGTATGTATATGATGAAAAGGGAACAGGCATATCGTGTTAAGTATATATATTTAATAGCTTATATGTGTTCAGAAATTTTAAACTTATATTGGTATGCACTTCACAATAAAGTAGCATTTGATGATGGGCATACAGTTGAATTTGTTTTTATTTTATTTGTACCAATTTTTATGAGTAAACGATATTTACTTTGGTTATTTTTGGTTATTATGGGGAAATACAGTGTACTTTTGGTCCTAGGAGAAAAAAAGGCATTTATGCCATTGATTATGTATAGTCTTTTATTATTTGTAACGTATCTCCTATTGAATCGATTTTTACAGTACCTTTCTACTGTAAACAACGTGATGATAGAAAAGCGAGAGTCTGAAAAGCTCGTAGTTATTGGAAAAATGGCAGCATCTGTTGGACATGAAATTAAAAATCCACTTTCATCGTTAAGGGGATTTACACAATTGCAGAAAGAGAAATATGTAGATGATAAAGTGTATGAACATATGATTGATGAAATTGAGCATATAAACAATATGATAAGTGAGCTTATGGTAATGGCAACTTGTAAACCTTCTACCTACAGTAGTTATTTAGTAGAAGAAATTGTATCAAATGCGTTGAAAGAAATGAGTGCAGAAATCAACAGGAAACAGCTGTATCTCATTTATGATGTTGCACCTGATCAAATAAAAATAGATTGTGATCATCGTAAATTAAAAGGAGTATTTCTATACATAATAAAGAACGCAATTGAAGCGATGGGACATGGCGGAACACTTCAAATACATATAAACAAAAGAAATGAAGATGGTGTAATAGTAAGTATTGTAGATAATGGGTGCGGTGTGCAGGAAGAGAATTTACAGCGTATAACAGAAGCCTTTTATACGACAAAGAAAAATGGCATCGGTTTAGGGCTTACTGTTGCTTGCAAGATTATTGAAGAACATGATGGGAAAATACACATTACGAGTAAAAGAAACGTAGGAACGAAAGTAGACATTATTTTACCTATATAAGAAAATTGAAAAACCGACATAAAACCTTTCTTTTTAGGTGGGAGAGAGCATCCGGCCATGGATAGAAGCGGTCAGATCCTTTTCCAGCCCCATGCCAAGTGAAAACAAAGAGAGAAAACGAGTGCAGGTCACCTTTTATTTTTCATAGCAGCTTATATGTGAAAAATAAAAAAGGAGTTATCCCGCAAAAGCTCGACGGGTGATGGAAGTTTCACTTTATATAAATACAAATTGAAAAATCGACAGAAAACCTAATTTATGTTAAAAAAATCAAAATGGGTTTATATAGAAGGCAAGATTCGCGAAGTATGTGTATTGTGAATAGAGGAGTTACTACATGGACAGTGTTTATAAATTAACAAGGGAAGAGATTCGAACGTTAAAGCTGTTTTTAAGTTTATTCTTTACAACTTTTTTTATTTATGATGTTGCATATTATTATATTATGCCTAAGCTAGAAGGGGGAGGAGATGGGGGTCCAATTCTAGAAATGGGTTTAGGGATATGGTTGTATATTCTCATGGTTATATTGGTGTTTGTGGGAATATATGTGGCGAAGCGACAGAATCCATATGCTGTGAAATATATTATTTTCATAGGATATAATATATTAGATTTCATTCATAATTTTATCATTTACTATGGAACAGATTTAGAGTTTGATGCAGGGAATATAGTGGAAGGGTTTTTCTTTCTTTTCGCACCATTATTTGTAAATAAACGCTATTTTTGGTTGGTAACGGGAGGGACAATAATAAAGTATGTTTTAATGGGATTCATTGTGAATTCTTTTATTGTTCTCATTCCTATTGTTCTTTGTAGCTTGTTTTCCATTATAGGATGGATTATTTTATTGAGATTCCAATCTTATATACACACAATTGAAATGACACATAAGGAATTGCAACAATCGGAGAAGATGGCTGTAATTGGAAGGGTGGCAACAGTTATCGGTTTTAAAATGCGTAATCCATTGATGCTGTTGAACGGTTTTGTTAGAGGACAAAAAGAAAAGTATCCTGAGGATAAAGCCTATTGTGATATTATGGAGCAAGAAATCGAAAGAATCGATACAATTGCCACCGAACTGGTGGAGCTTGGAAATTCTAAGCCAATGGAATGCGGGAATCATAATATAAAAGACATTCTTTCATACGTGGTAAGAATTATGGGACAGCCTGCTTCGGAACGAGGAATTAAAATACATACCATTTATAAAGGTGAGTTACCAAGTATAATATGTAATGAAAAACGTTTAAAACAAGTGTTTTTAAATTTAATAAAAAATGCGATTGAATCTATGCAAGATGGTGGAATAATTATCATTGAGGTTACATTAAAAGATGCAATGATAATTCGAATCAAGGATGAGGGATGTGGCATACCGAAAGACAAAATGCCTAAACTGAGCGAAGCTTTTTATACAACGAAAGATGATGGAACTGGTTTAGGATTAATGGTTACATATAAGATTATTGAAGAACATCAAGGCAAGATACAGTTTGAGAGTGAAGTTGGAGTAGGGACTACAGTTGAAATTACGTTGCCAATTCACTGATGAATGGGAAAGAGAGGGAAGCAGATCCTCTCTTTTTATTTAAACTGATCGTTACATATACCTTATTAGATTTATTATCTATTCCTGATAACTAAAAGATCCGCAGCATTAGCGAATCTTTTTTAATCTCGTAGGCCAAATCCAATTACTTTCTTTGTTTTCATATCAACAAATGCATCTACATTTCCAAGTTTGTAAGAACGATCAGATGGGAATGAAATACGATAAACCTCTTTTCCTATATAAGAGGAATCTTTGACCGAAGATATTCCGGCTTGCAATGTTTCAGTTGTAATTGTAGCATGCTTCCAGCCATCACTTAGTTCTTCTTTCGTATGTTCAGATAATTGATCCCACACTGTTTTTCTTAATTCGTCTTCAGGGTTATTTTTACATGCACCTAATAAAAAACAGGTAAGAAAGAGAAATATAAAAAAAATTTTTCGAATGCGCATTTAATACCACCATTTCTTTTGCGGAAGTAAAACAACATCCACATCAAAGTTTTCTATAAACCAATCACGCATTAATGTTTTCTTCACTAAGTATTCAGAAGCAGAGTGTGACACACCGATAAGTGACATATTCGTTTCTTTCACATAGTCCATAATTAATGAATACTTATGTTTGCCGTATTCGTTATCAATATGGCAATGAATTTCACCTGTAATATACGCCTCAGCGCCCTTTTCTTCTGCTTCTTTAAGAAGATCTATTTTATCACCGCATCCAGCGATAATTGCAATTTTTGTGATAAATTCATGTCGTTTGCCTTCAAAGTCTATATATGGAATGTGAAAGAGTTCTTTTAGTTGGTTTTCGAGTTTTCTTGTTGTTGTTTCAGGAATTTTGCTTATGATGGTATATCTTTACCATCATAAGCAAAACCATCTACTATATCGGCCTCTAGAGCTTTTGCAATCGCAATGCTTGTTCCGTATGTTTGATGATGATCCATTGGAACATGGCATGTATAAATAGAAAGGTCTTTATCTTTGATTCCTTGTAAATAGTGAGCTGGAATCGG
This sequence comes from Bacillus sp. FSL K6-6038, assembly GCF_038050455.1. Lineage (NCBI taxonomy): Bacteria > Bacillati > Bacillota > Bacilli > Caryophanales > Bacillaceae > Bacillus > Bacillus sp. FSL K6-6038. Next base: position 4,603,518 of record NZ_JBBOUH010000001.1, on the reverse strand, counting down.
TAAAAAGCCTCGTCCGCATTTTCCAAGAGGATCACCGCATTCCATGACAAGAGGATGATGCATAAAAAGTAAATCACCTGGTTTCGATTGTAAGATGAACTTTTCAAGAACATCATCTGTTGGGAAGACTGCTAAAAAGACGCTATTTACAGTTGCAGCCCCTTTTATCATAAGTCCGTTAAAGGTATTTACAAAGTCTGTTTCAAAAAAATGTTGCCAAGGAAAATCAATTGGATCGTATACAGCTGGAATAAAGCGGCTGAAGGCACCGTCTTTTCCATATTTTTTAATTTGAAATAAATGATCAAGTGCTTGTTGTATTTCTTGTAAAGCTGGCATAATTCACCCTCCTTTATCACATACATTTTATATTAGTCTTAATTTTCTGTATACAATAAATGGATAGAATTCATAAAAAGAATGGTACAATATAAGAATTATGTACTGAGGTAGGAGGGACAATATATGTACGTTACTGTAACAGATGCAGCATATAAAAAGATTATGGATACGATTCCAAGTGAAACGAAGTTTATAAAATTATTTTATGATAATGAAGGATGCGGCTGTGTGATGAGTGGAATTATTGATTTGGTGGCTGTATCAGAGAAAGATGAACGTGATGTAGATATTGATTCAAATAAACTACAGTTTATTGCGGATCGCACAAAGCTTGTTTTTATGGATGATAAATTGACTGTTGATTTACATGAATCAGGTGGATATTTTCAATTGAAGAGTCCGAATCAGTTTTATAATCCGAATATGAAACTCCATATTCGAATATAACTTATGAAAAAAGGAGCAAACTGTACGCTCCTTTTTCTTATGAAATTCTTCAGTTCATAAAATGTACATTTAATTAAATTTTCTGTATAATCATCTGTGCGGAGGGGATTACGCATGAGAAGATGGGGGATTGAATTATTACTTTTAAATGTTGTTATCATTTGGGGGATAAATTATACGATCGGGAAATACGGACTTGAGGAGTTTTCAGCAGTTGAGTTTACTGCGCTCCGTATGATAGCAGCAGCACCGTTATTATTACTACTTACATTTTATATTGAAAAGTCATTGTATATGGAGAGAAGGGACATACTAAGGCTCATTGTTGTGAGTATTGTCGGTATCGTATTGTATCAAACGTTATTTATGGAAACTATTAAATATACATCCGCTACGAACGCTTCTTTACTCATTTCTATTTCACCTATTTTTACAACGATGTTTGCCATTTTGTTTAGGCAAGAGAAATTTTCTTCGCGAAAATTAGTTGGTTCTACCATAGCGTGCAGCGGTGCAGCGCTTGTGTTATTAGCTGGACATTCGCTTGTTGGGTCTTTTTACGGAAATGGAATTGGACTGATTACATCAATGTGCTGGGGGCTATATCCAGTGTTAGCAGGACCACTTATTAAAAAATATTCAGCGCTTCGTGTGACTGCATGGTCAGCAGTTGTTGGAGCGATTCCTCTTGTTATACTAAGCGGCTGGCATATTTTTTCGATGCCGTTTCAAATTGAACAAGGAATGACATGGTTTGCACTATTATATTCTATTTTCTTTGTAACGGTATTCGGTTTAGTTATGTGGTATATTGGTGTTCAAAAAATTGGAGCTTCTCATACGATGGTATATATGTATATTACACCGCTTGTTGCGGTTGTATTTGCAGCGGTATGGGCGAAGGAACAGATTTCATTACAACAAATAATTGGCGGGTGTGTTATTTTTCTCGGTTTATGGTTTGTGAAATCCGAAAAACCTGGGACGCAGCCTGTCGCGTCAGAACATATATCAAAATAGGAAAACAGATCAGTCATGATCTGCTTTCCTATTTTTTTATTTTGGGTAGAAATATGAGGAACAAAATGGCAGTAATAAGTGGGATTAAGTTGAGAAAAGGTATGCGGAACAGTGCAATGAGAATAACTCCGGAGAGAAGAACACTGAGGACAGCATAGAAGATACTATGTTTTTTTGTGTACCAATATAATGAGAGTCCTATAAGTGCAGGGATAATGAGGTGAATGAGAGCCATTAAAAAATAAATCATTATACGCCCCCTTTTTTGTGTACTTACTACATGCATGTAAATTGAAAAACTGACGTAAAACCTTTCTTTTTAGGTGGGAGAGAGAATCCGGCTATGCGTAGTAGCGGTCAGAGTCCTTTCCTGCCCCATGTCAAGTTAGAACAGAGAGGAAAAGAGTGCAGGTAACTTTTGGTGCTTCGTGGCAGCGATTTTATATGTTGGAAAATGAAAGCGGATATATATACATCATATCCATATTCTTATAGATTGATATCACTTTTTTATAAATCTATGAAAAAATGTTTGCAAAAACGTCACAAAATGATCCTACTTCCAAGTTAGAAATCTTGTATAATATTATTTCTGAAAAATATTTTAACAACATAAGTGTAGTGGTTATGTTGTTTTTCTTTGAATGTAACAGATAAAGTGAAACTTTAATCAGTGGGGGACTTCCTGCCCGTTAAGGCGGGATAAAGTCTGATGATATGTAAATAAGATGATAATGATAAAGGAGAATTGCATGATTAGTATGTCACTAAGGTCATTTAAAATCCAAATGTATTATTTGCTGGGCGCGATGCTATTAGGCTGGGCGATGACACCTTTTTCTGCTCACTTTTTAGGTGTGGGGATTGGTTTACTCGTTAGTATGTATTGTGTTTGGATTTTAGGAAGACGTATTGAAAAGCTTGGAGATAGTATTGTAAAAAAGAGTAAGGCACCAACACTTGGTATGATTAATCGCTTTGCAGCAGCGATACTTGGTGCGATTATTATGTATGAGATTGAACACCATATGGTCATGTGGGCATTTGCTGTTGGAATTATGGGTGGTTATTTTTTAATCGTTATTAATTTAGGGTATTACAGTATGAAGGATGCGAAGAAATAAATACAAAAACCTTTTCTTTTAGGTAGAAGAGAGGCCCCGTCCATGGATAGAAGCGGTCAGTGCCTTTTTTCGCCTCATGCCGCGTGAAAACAAAAGGAGAAAGTGAGTGGGGAATCTGTTTTTGTTTTCGAAGCCGCGATTTATATGTTGGGAAATCAAAATATATATAGAAAGAAGCTTACGTTTTTATCGTAAGCTTCTTTTTTATTGTAAGTATGTGTAACCTATTAAGCCGCATGGGTTTTGTCGGTGAGTACACGCACTTTTTAGGCTACAACATACTTATTCATATGAGTAAAGGGGTATTCAAACAGTAAAGGTTAAATTAAGCGATTGGACCGCCTAATTTGATCATGTTTTCAGAAACGTTCTCGAACTTCTTGAAGTTTTCTTTGAATTTACCTGCAAGTTCGATTGCTTTTGCTTTGTAAGCAGATGTATCAGCCCATGTTTGTTCAGGCATTAATACTTCATCAGGTACACCTGGTACATGAAGTGGTACTTCAAGACCGAAGATGTCATGTTTCACTGTTTCAGCGTTATCAAGCTCGCCGTTTAATGCGGCTTGCACCATTGCACGAGTGTAACCTAAGTTCATACGTTTTCCAACGCCGTATTCGCCACCAGTCCAGCCAGTGTTTACTAGGAATACTTTTGCATCATGTTTCTCGATCTTCTCACCAAGCATTTCAGCATAGCGAGATGCATCAAGTGGTAAGAATGGAGAACCGAAGCAAGTTGAGAATGTCGCTTGCGGAGATGTTACGCCGCGCTCTGTTCCAGCTAGTTTGCTAGTGTAACCGCTTAAGAAATGGTACATAGCTTGCTCTTTATTTAATTTACTGATTGGAGGTAATACCCCAGATGCATCAGCAGTTAAGAAAATAATTGTATTTGGATGTCCAGCAACACTTGGTACGACGATATTATCAATCGCATCAATTGGGTATGCAGCACGTGTATTTTCTGTTAATGTAGTATCATTGTAATCTGCAACGCGTGTTTGATCATCAATTACAACGTTCTCAAGTACAGATCCGAATGTAATGGCATCAAAAATTTGTGGCTCTTTTTCATGAGAAAGGTTAATACATTTTGCGTAGCAACCGCCTTCAATATTGAATACACCGTTATCAGACCAACCGTGCTCATCATCACCAATTAATTTACGGTGTGGGTCAGCAGATAATGTTGTTTTACCTGTTCCAGATAAACCGAAGAATAAAGCGACATCGCCTTCTTCACCTACGTTTGCAGAGCAGTGCATAGATAAAATATCTTGTTCTGGAAGTAAGAAGTTCATAATAGAGAAGATTGACTTTTTCATTTCTCCAGCGTATTCCGTACCACCGATTAATACGATGCGTTTTTCAAATGAAACCATGATGAATGCTTCAGAGTTTGTACCGTCGATCTCTGGATCTGCTTTAAAGCTTGGTGCAGAAACAATTGTGAACTCAGCTTCATGATTTGTTAATTCTTCTTCAGTTGGACGAATAAATAATTGATGTACAAATAAATTGTGCCATGCATATTCGTTAACAACTTGTAATGGAAGACGATAGTTACGATCAGCACCAGCGAATCCTTTAAATACGAATAATTCTTCTTTTTCCTTTAAGTATTCTAATACTTTTGTATATAATTTATTAAAATGTTCTTCAGAAATCGGTTGATTTACAGGTCCCCAAGCAATCTTATCGGCAACCGACGCTTCTTTCACAATAAATTTATCTTTAGGAGAACGTCCTGTATATTTTCCTGTAGAAGCAGAGACGGCACCAGTAGAAGTTAATTTTCCTTCATTTCTCATTAGTACTTTTTCCACTAATTGTGGAACGCTTAATTGAACCTGTGCATTGCTTCCGTTCAGTAATTCGTGTAATCCAATTTGGACATTCACAGTACTCATATTTATATACCATCCTTTTCATTTTAATGAAATATTTCTCGTAATCCCCATCAAGAGTATAACACAATCATATAAATAATGTATACTATTTATTTATTTTTGTTTGTGCGAATGTATTATTTTCCTATTTATATTTCGTCCAACAAATAATGCGAAAAACTTGTAGGAATATGTGAATATTAATTGACAAATGAATATCATTTCTTTAGTATAGGTTGGGACGGATACTCTCTTATCCCGAGCTGGCGGAGGGACAGGCCCGATGAAGCCCAGCAACCTCACTTGTAACGGTAATAAACAAGTGAATAGGTGCTAAAACCTGTGCGAGGCGAACGGTCTCGAACGATAAGAGCGAAGGGCAAAAAGCAGTATGCAAGTAGCAAATCAAACCTTTCCTCTATATAGGAAAGGTTTTTCTTTATACTTGTGTGGGAGAATAAATGAATGTCGCAGTTTGTGGCAAATTAAGGATGAGTTCCGTACAATATATACGATTACTGTAGGGAGGTTTACCACATGACAAAACAACGTCATCTGTTCACATCTGAGTCTGTAACTGAAGGACATCCAGATAAAATTTGTGACCAAATTTCTGATTCAATTTTAGACGCGATCTTAGCAAAAGACGCAAATGCACGTGTAGCTTGTGAAACAACAGTAACAACTGGTTTAGTATTGGTAGCGGGCGAAATTACGACTTCTACTTATGTAGATATTCCAAAAATCGTTCGTGAAACAATTCAAGGTATCGGTTACACTCGTGCAAAATACGGATTCGATGCAGAAACTTGTGCAGTTTTAACATCTATCGATGAGCAATCTGCTGACATCGCTATGGGTGTTGACCAAGCGTTAGAAGCACGTGAAGGTCAAATGACTGACGCTGAGATTGAGGCAATTGGTGCAGGGGACCAAGGTTTAATGTTTGGTTTCGCATGTAATGAAACAAAAGAATTAATGCCACTTCCAATCTCGCTTGCTCACAAATTAGCTCGTCGTTTAACGGAAGTTCGTAAAGATGAAACATTAGAATATTTACGTCCAGACGGTAAAACGCAAGTTACAGTTGAGTATGATGGAAATGGTAAACCAGTACGCATCGATACAATTGTAATTTCTACACAGCATCATCCAGAAGCTACATGGGAACAAATCGATCGCGACTTAAAAGAGCACGTAATCAAAGCTGTAGTACCAGCAGAATTAATGGATGAGGAAACGAAATTCTTCATTAACCCAACAGGCCGCTTCGTAATCGGTGGACCACAAGGGGATGCTGGTTTAACAGGACGCAAAATTATCGTTGATACTTACGGCGGATACGCTCGTCACGGCGGCGGTGCATTCTCTGGTAAAGATGCAACAAAAGTTGACCGTTCTGCAGCATACGCAGCTCGTTATGTTGCGAAAAACATCGTAGCAGCTGGTCTTGCTGAAAAAGCAGAAGTACAACTTGCATACGCAATCGGCGTGGCACAACCAGTATCAATTTCAGTTGATACATTCGGCACTGGTAAAGTATCTGAAGAAGTACTAGTAGAACTAGTTCGTAACAACTTCGATCTTCGCCCAGCTGGTATCATCAAAATGTTAGACTTACGTCGCCCGATTTACAAACAAACAGCAGCTTACGGCCACTTCGGACGTACTGATGTAGAGCTTTCATGGGAACGTACAGACAAAGCAGCAACTTTAAAAGAGCAAGCTGGTCTATAATATAAGAAGAAAAAAGCTTTGCGCGAAGGCGCGAAGCTTTTTTTTTAGGCATGTTAACACACATTTGGGTAAAGTTAATCTTGAACTTTATTCAAATATATATTGGCTAATTTGATTGCACATAATTGTGGAATCAAATTTAGGAAGTTAACTACTGTCAATAATTGGATGGGTGTTAATGGTTTAAAATATCCCCCAAAATATTCATCACTTGTTACATGGATAAAATAATATGAGATTATTGCAGATAATATATTGCCTATTATAAAAGTGGCTGTAGTATTCAAGCATTTACAACAAAAAGCAAGTAGTGAAGTTACAAGCAACATAATGAAATAACCAATCATAGAACGATCAGTGAAATCTTTATACATGGAAAAATATACGAACGGAAAGCAGTATACACAGATGATTAGTATAGTAAGGATTATTTTTTTATTTATTTACCACCTTAAAAAGTAGTTGTTTTACATTCTTCACTGATGGAAATTTCACATTACTTGTAGTTGTTCTGCAGCAAGGCAAACATTTCAATATCATGCCATTTCCCATTTCGGAATACGGCTTCTTTACAGGTACCTTCATGTTGAAAGCCGAGCTTTTTATAGAGAGAAATGGCTTTATCATTAAATGAAAATACACGTAAGGATACACGATGTAAGTTCAATTCTAAAAAGGCATAATTTAATAACACTGTTAAGGCTTCTTTCCCGTATCCTTGTCCCCAGCAATTCTTTTTACCGATATCAATAATACATTCCGCATTCCGATTGTGTGGATCGATGTTAATTAAAGAAGTGAGACCAATGGGAAGATGACTATCTCTTTGTTCAATGATATAACTTTTAGAAGTGGGAGAGTGGATGATTTGTTTGCAAAACGCTTCTGTTTCTTGAACGGAATGGACATCAAGATTAAGGATAGTGGTATTCATAACTTCTATATCGTTCCGCCAAAGATGATAGATGGGAATATCGTCTTCTGAAAACTTTCGTAAGCGAATTCGATTTGATTCGAACAATTCGGTATACCTCCTATTTCACTTCATTATTTTGTTTTGTGAATACTCCAACACACGAACCACAATATACTTCTCCATCAAGCTCAATATATTTTTTCATATTCGTCATCCCGCTTGGAGGGAACGGCATATGAATCCATGTTTTTTCATATGTTTGAATCTCTTTTCCGCATGATCTGCAAATTGTAGGTTTTTTGCGAAACAATGGTCATCATCCTTTCTTTTGACGCGCTTTTCCAGCACAAAATGCACTGCATAGTAAAAAGAGTGTCGCAAATCCCCAGCCGCCAATTGCTGAATATGGAACAGCATCCTTTAATGCCATCCCAGCACTGATGGAAGCGACAAATAGAAGGATAAATACCGTTGTGAGTTTTTGATAAAGTTCCATGAATGAACCTCCTAATTATGAAAATTTATTTAGTATGTATCTGGTTATTTCGTGCGATTCCTAATCCATTGAAATAAAATAAAGCAAGAGGAACCACGGTTCTCGATAATAGCGAATAGAGTCGTCTAGCATGAATACGTATCATTTTAGAAAATTGATATCTAATCTATAGGTAATGAATTGGAAGGGAATTAGGATTATAAGAAAAGGAATTCATGGGACAGGTTGTTTAAGATTATAAAGAGATATAGATAAACTCCCTTTTTATGGTTATATATACTTATATTGTATCATGATGTTTTGGTCATGTAATAGATAATTGTGGATATGTGATGTATTTCATATGTAATAAAGTTTCTATACGATATGATAAAATTATGAGTAGTTCATAAGAAGGAGCGAATAAAAATGAGCGTAATAGAACATAAAAAACAAGCACCCACAGAGGTTCGTTGTAAAATTATTACAATCTCTGATACACGTACAGAAGAGACGGATAAGAGTGGTAAGTTGTTAAAAGAATTATTATTAGAAGCGGGCCATATAGTAACCGCTTATAAAATTGTAAAAGATGATAAAGAAAGTATTAGGCAAGCTGTATTAAGTGGATATCATCAAGAAGATGTTGATGTTGTCTTAACAAATGGAGGAACTGGTATTACAAAGCGTGATGTTACGATTGAGGCAGTTTCGGCATTATTAGATAAAGAAATTGTTGGATTTGGTGAATTGTTTCGGATGATTAGTTATTTAGAAGATATCGGCAGCGCTGCAATGCTAAGTAGAGCAATTGGCGGAACAATTGGAAGAAAAGTTGTCTTTTCGATGCCAGGTTCTAGCGGGGCAGTTCGCCTTGCGATGAATAAATTAATTTTACCAGAGTTAGGACACATTACATTTGAGCTGCATCGTCAATGAAAAAGCTCGCTGGGATTGTATTAGCTGGTGGTATGTCGAGACGATTTGGTGAGCCGAAAGCATTGGCAAGCTGGCAAGGACATACTTTTATCGAACAGATTGTTCAAATGATGCGGGATACTATACAAAATGTAGTTGTGATTAGTCATCCTGATATAAAAGAAAGAATTGTTACCTTAGTAGACGTTCCTGTTATAGAAGATATTCCTCCCTATAAAGGAGATGGACCGCTTGCTGGAATTGTATCGGGGATGGAGCATATAGAGACGGAGTGGTATATCGTTTCGCCTTGTGATGCACCGAACCTTTCAAATGAGTGGATTACAGCATTAATAGGACAAATAAGTGGTGAATATGAGGCAATTGTTCCGGTTATTGATGGAAGAAAGCAGCCGTTATTAGCAGCGTATCATTATCGTGTAAAAGAAAAAATATGCGTATTACTAAATGAAGAAAAACGAAGTATGGGACAACTTTTATCACAGTGCAACGTAAAATATGTGATGGAAGAGGAATGGAATGTAGCGAAAGAATTATTTGTGAATGTAAATACAAAAGAGGAATATGCGCGGTTACTGAATGAGAAAAAGAACAAAAAGGTATGACGTTATAGAGTCATACCTTTTTGCTCTTTATGAATACGATGGATGAGTTCATTGTTATATGTTTTGAGGTCAATTTTTTTATTACGCAAGTAGTTCGGTATTATTTTGGTGAAGCACCTCTTCATATTGCATGTATAAACCATGAAAAATTTCATCCCAGCTTTGTGTAGTGGCGTAGAATCTAGCGGCTATGCCCATCTGTTTACGCATTTCTTCGTTATTTAACAACTGATAAATAGATGATAAAAATGAGTTCGAATTTTTGGGCTCGCAAAGAAAACCTGTTTTTCCATCTGTAATAATATTTTTTACCCCGCCAGAATTCGCACCAACGACTGGTGTACCACATGCGAGCGATTCAAGAACGACATTGCCAAACGTTTCTGTGGCCGATGGAAATACCATGAGATCGGAGCATGCATAAGCTTCTGCTAAATTTTCTTCTTGTAAATATCCTGTAAACGTAACGTTTGCTGGTAAAGTTTCACGTAATTCTTCAGCAAGGGGACCATCTCCTGCAATGAGCCAATGAATATTATCTTTTCGTTCTTTTATTGTTGTGTGAATCAGTGTACGCAGTGTTTCGATATCTTTTTCAGGGGCAATGCGTCCGATATAGGAAAGAATGTATGGAGCAGTAATATTATATTTTTTTCGGAATAGGTCTTTATTGTAAGCCTGATGGAAGAGGGAACAATCTACGCCGCGCCCCCATATATATAAATTTCGAAATCCCTTTTGAGTTAATTGCTGTAATGTTTCAGGAGAAGGGACAAAGTTTTTTTGCATACTACTGTGAAACCACTTTAAATAATTCCATAACATATTGGAGAAAAATTCAATTTTATAATATTGCAAGTAGGAATCAAAGTCAGTGTGATAAGAACCGACAAGAGGGATATTTAATTTTTTCGCGTAATACATGCCGCATAGCCCCATGTTAAAAGGAGTAGCGACATGAATGATATCCGGCTGAAAGTTAAGAAGTTCCCGCTTAATACGCGGAGTTGGAAAAGCGAATCGACATTCTGGATACAGTATTTTTAGCGGAATACTTCTCATTTTATTCACATTGGCTACGAAATCATCTTCTGCTGTATGCTGCGGTGCGAATACGGAGTAAGCAATATTTTGTTTTTGAAAATAAAGGGTCAAACGATCTAGTGTTTTTGCCACGCCATTTACTTGCGGTGTAAATGTATCAGTAAATATGGCGACTCTCATCCAATCTCTCCTTTACATGAAAAATGGAATAAATTGATAAAAAGAGATGATGCCAGAACATGTGCCAAGGCACATACCTACAAATACATCTGATGGATAATGAAGCCCGAGATAGATGCGGGAAATTCCTACAATAATTGCTAATAGAAGTAAAACGACTAATAAGTTTGGATCATAACAAATAAATGGAACAACTACCGAAAAAATAGCTGTTGTATGACCTGACGGAAAAGAATGATCTTTTAATGGATGCGATGGATATTTTGCATCTTGAATTGTTAAATAAGGCCGTTTGCGTGGATACCACCTTTTTAATATTTGCACAGGAATATGACTAATTGTTAATGAAATAGCTGCTGTAATTGCTGCATCGTGCAGAGGACCCTGTGAAAATATAAGAAAGCATAACGTGAGCGAGATGGAAAAGATTGCACCACCGATATGTGTAATGGTACGGAAAAAGATATTTAATGTTTTTTGATCAAAGTAACGGTTAATTCCTTTGAAAATGTAACATTCTATTTTATATAAGGAGCTGCCGGATTTAGCTTTCATGAAATCTCTCCCCCTCATTTACATATATATTGAGATTATATCTTCTATTTTAATAAGACTTTATTGAGGGAATAATAAGATTTTGTAAAGAAAACGTTAGAGTTTTAACGAAAAAAGCTGCCATCGTGGTGGCAGCAAGTAGAGACTATTTTTGCAGTGACTTATAGTACTGTCCTTTTTCAACATATTGTTTGCGAATGCGTTCCATATCTTTGTGATCTTCATCTGTTAATTCGCGAATGACTTTTGCCGGACGACCGAAAGCCAGTGTATTAGGTGGAATTTTCTTTCCTTGTGAAACTAAACTACCAGCACCGATGAATGCACCTTCACCAATTTCAGCACCGTCTAAAATAATAGATCCCATCCCGATTAAAGAGTCTTTTTTTAAGGTACAGCTATGTAAAATAACTTGATGTCCAACTGTTACATCATCTTCTAAAAGAAGAGGGTACTGTGGACTTTGATGAAGTGTACATTGATCTTGTACATTTACGCGGTCTCCAATTATTACCTTAGACACATCACCACGAATGACTGTATTAAACCAAATGCTTGATTCTTCACCAATTGTGACATCGCCTGTAATCGTAACATAGTCAGCGATAAAAGCACTACTCGCAATTTTTGGATTTTTATCTTTATAAGGATATATCATGTAAAGCCTTCCTTTCCTAGAAACTAGTTTTAGTGTATCAAATTAAGGAAAAGAGTGAAATGGAGGAGTTTCGTATGTGGAATTATGAAGCGGAAGCAGCCAAAGCGGTAATCGTGATGGTGCACGGTGCGATGGAATATCACGGACGTTATGAGGCGCTAGCAGAAATGTGGAATCATTTCGGGTATCATGTTGTCATGGGAGACCTTCCAGCTCATGGAACAACTTCAAGAAATAGAGGACATATTGACTCATTTGATGAATACATAGAAGAAATAAAATTATGGGTGAAAGAAGCAAGAAAGTATCGGCTACCTATTTTTTTATTTGGACATAGTATGGGCGGTCTTATTGTCATTCGAATGATGGAAGAAACGAAGAGAGACGATATAGATGGAATTATATTAAGCTCGCCATGCTTAGGTGTATTAGCTGTACCTGCTGCTCCGCTTCGAGCTGTTTCAAAGGTGTTAAATATTCTCACGCCAAAACTTCAATTTCCCACCAAACTTACAGTAAACATGTCAACGAGAAATAAAGAAGTTCGCGATGCGATGGAAAATGATTCATTGTTCTTGCGCAAGGTATCGGTTCGTTGGTATAGTGAATTGATAAAATCTATTGAGATTGCTCATGACAAAATAGATGAGTTTCCAGACGTTCCGCTCTTGCTAATGCAGGCATGTGAGGATAAAATTGTAGATAAAACACGTGTCCGTAAATGGTTTGATAACTTAAATATTAGTGATAAGGCATATAAAGAATGGTCAAATTGTTACCATGAGCTATTAAATGAATATGAGCAAGATGAGATTTTGAACTATATCAAGTCATTTACTGAAATACATGTAAATAACATAATAGAAACAAATAAATAATTATTTGTACATTTAATAGAGGAGATGAAGGAAGAAGTGAACGTACCGAGTAATCCCATAACGCTCATGGCGAAAGTATACCGTGATGTGTTTCCGGTTGTACACCATGAGCTAGCGATGTGGAAAGAGCGTGCCTACCATATTCCAAATGACGAACTTCATAGTCAAGCGATTGCAAGTATTGAGCATAAAACATTTCATTGTGAAGGTGGTGGTATTTTAGCGCTGCTCGCAAATGAACAACGCGAGGAATGTATTCGTTTTATTGTGGCGTATCAGACGATTAGTGATTACTTAGATAATTTATGTGATCGTAGTACATCGCTTGATCCGAATGATTTTGCTGCACTGCATGAATCAATGCTGACTGCATTAACACCAGAGAGTGAAGGAAGCAATTACTATCGTTATCGAGATGATCAAGATGATGGTGGTTATTTAGATGAGCTTGTTGCAACATGCCAAGATGTTTTAAAGAAAACGAAGCACTATGATAAAATCGCTCCGATTCTTCACGAACTTGCTTGTTATTATTGTGATTTACAAATTCATAAGCATGTGAAACTAGAAGAAAGAGAACCGCGCTTACAAACATGGTTTGAGGCTCATAAGGAAAATGTACCGCCAATGAGCTGGTTTGAATTTTCGGCATGTGCAGGATCAACACTTGGAATCTTTTGTCTCGTGGCGTATGCGTTTCATGATGAATTACTTGATGAAGATATTGCAAAGATTAAGCAAGGTTATTTCCCGTACGTACAAGGGCTCCATATTTTGCTTGATTACTTTATTGATCAAGAAGAAGACCGACTTGGCGGGGACTTAAATTTCTGTAGTTATTATGAAAATGAACAAGTCGTATTAGAGCGAATGAAGCATTTTGTGGAAGAAGCAGAAAGAAATATTGGTGGCTTACCACATGCGAAGTTTCATCGCCTTATTAGCCGCGGTCTCCTTGGGATTTATTTATCTGATCAAAAGGTATCAGAGCAAAAGAATATGCAGCAAATGGCACGGCGCATCGTGAAATATGGTGGATTCACTTCACGATTCTTCTATTGGAACGGGAAGATGTACCGAAAGAAAATGGCGCAGTGATAGAAATAGAAAAAGATGTGCATTTGGTGCACGTCTTTTTCTATGTTGATTATTGGTGATGTTCTTTTTTTAATTCGTGAGAGAAAGAAAAAATTGGTCATAAATAAAAAGCATTTGTACAAGATGAATTGTACAAATGCTTTTTTTTATACTTTTTTTACCCGTATTTTAGAGAATAGATATAGTAAAAACTCAACTACAAAAATAATAAGAACAGATAAACCGAATAAAGGCATGACAATTCCTAATAAAATCATAATAAGTATAAAGGCAAATATGCTTTTTTTATCCTTTTGTTTTGATGGTGCTCCCACCTTACCTTGTGGCTTTCTTGCTAGCCACATTTTAACACCGAAATAAATGAGGAATAGTAAGGACAAGGTTGTAAGTAAGCATAGTATTTTGTTTGGCCATCCAAATAAATGTCCTTCATGAAGGGGGATACCATAAGAAAACCACTGTGCAAATAAGCCATAATCACGATAGTCAATTTTTGAAATGAGAGTGCCGCTATATTGATCAAAATAAGCAGTAATCTCTTCATTTGGTGATACGTGCATTCCTGTAATACCAGAACCGCTAGATTTTGAAATAGTGAATACTCCTTTTGGCTCATTTGGTAATGAAATGACATATGGTTTTTCAATTTGAATCGATTTCTCTAACTCATCAATTGAAAGAGCTGTCTGTTCGTTTGAATCTGATTGTGGCGGTGTTTCTTGTCTAGTCGCCCACGGTAACTCTTTAAACTTAGACTCTGGAGGAGCCATATATAATTTCGGATATCCTAGTGATTCATTGGAAGTTGCTATGTTATAAATTTGTTTTCCCATGAAAGCAGACCAAGGTAATCCTGTTAGTACTAAGAGAACGAGTGGAATTGTAAATACAATACCGATTATGCTATGAAGTCGTTTGGATCTCTCTCTAGCGTTTGATACTGGTGGTTTCTTGAAGCGTTTTATACTCATATATAAACCAGTAACAATTAAAAAAATCGTCCAGCAAGCGGCTAGTTCGACTAAGTAGTTTACAACGGTACCGCCTACTAGAAGAGAGCTATGTAATTCTCGCATAATATTTGCAAACGTTGCATCAGCATTTTGATCCCCAACAATTTGGTTATGTTTATCTAAGTAAACATACTTCTGATCACCCGTATATTCATTTGCCATTGTGAGTCTTGTATTATGATCATCTTTAAAATAGCTAATTTTCGTCACGTTATAGTGAGGATATTTCTTTTCTGTTGTTGAAATGGATTCAGACATAGAAAGAGATTCTGTTTGCCTACTATTTCCAAAATATAAATCTTTATAGATGAAATTCTCAACTTCCTCTCGAAACAAATAACCAATGCCACTGAGTGATAAAGTAATGAGTAGTGGTGCTATGAAGAGACCGGCGTAAAAATGCCACCTCCAGAAAATATAATGAAGCGATCGATTCTTTTTCATATTTTAAATCCCCCGTCCAACCTTTTATAAAATGAATGCTCATTTAATATATCGGGATAAAGTGTGATTACTTTGAAAGAATTGTGAAAAATGTTAAAAGTTTTAGGGGCATATAAAAAAGATGTGCAGCATGCGCACGTCTTTTTAGCGATTTCTGTCGAGGGGTTGATATATTTATAGGCGCGAAGAACAATGTTGGATACATAGTTCTGTCGAGCGAATAAGTTCTTCATTTCCTTTTTTCATTCGAATTTGGAGTGCTTTTTGAAAGTAAGGTAAAGTTACATTCAGATCTCCTTCATCTAGTTTACTTTTTCCGTAATGTTGATAGAGAAAATCTTCGTAATTTGTTAAATCATTTTGGTGCAACATATGAAAGAGTTCAGCAAAGATTTCATTTGCTTTTTCAAAGTCACTTTCCCAATGATATACATGAGCAAGGCGAAGTTTGTTAATAAAAATTCCTTGCGTATGTTGTAAGGCTTCATATCTTTCTATGGCCTTTTGTAAGTAGTATTTGCTCTCAGAAAGGTTTTCTACGATTCGGTCGTAAACACCGATTAAACCGCATTGCTTCGCATATGATATATCTGAATGAGCTAAATTTGTTTTTAAAAATGTAATCCCTTGCTTCATTTCAGCAAGGGATAGTGGTTTTTCGCGGAGATTTTCATCGAATGTATAGCCCATTTCAAAAGGGATGTTTTCTATTTGCATGGAATTCTCCTTCTATACTTTTTTGTTGGACAAGTATTCATTCACCACTGCCTTCGCAAGGCAAGCTGATGAATCCACTAAATAAAGGCTGTGTGCTCCGGTGTTTAATACAACGTTTAAATCTGTGCAAGCTATAATAACTCCATCTACCGTTTCAGCTAATTCTATGCAAAGTGTACGCCATGATTTAGTTGCGTCAGGCAAGTCTCCTATTTTTATGTTTGAGATAATTTGAGTGATAGCCGTTTGCCAGCTATTTTTATGTATATAGTCCATACCACGTTTTGCAATCCCATCTTGATATATACCAGATTGAACAGTCGCATCGGTTGCTAAGAGAGCTACTTTCCTTACGTGATCGGGTATTTCTTTTATCGTCTCATCCACCATATTTAAAATGGGAACTGAAATTAAATTTTGTAATTCATAAAAATATAAGTGCGCTGTATTACAAGGCATGGCAATAAAATCGACACCTGTGTTTTCAAGTTTTTGTGCGCCATTTATAATAGCATTTTCCATAGCTTTATGATCAATCGGTTTATCCATATAAAAAGGTGTTGGACAGGAATAAATCATCATATGAGGAAAATCCATATCATGTTTCGCACCGTATATTTTTTGGCATTGCTCAACTACTGTATCAACGAAGGGGCCTGTGGATTTCGGCCCCATTCCTGCTAGTATTCCAATCATTGTTGTATATCCTCCTGATTTCATAATCTAAATTTAGAAATTCTTGTTTTCGTCTACATGTTCCTTCTTTTTCGTACAAGATAAAGAAACAAACTCATTAAAACAAATGAATATGCAAGTGCCCATGCAGTAAGCAAAAGCACGTGGACAAGCAAATGATGTTCATATTGTCCAAACATCAGAAAACTATTGATAGGCGGAAAAACCCATAATAGTTCCGGCATTTCTTTTTTGAGACGAATGGAAGCAATCATTTTGAGTAAAGTACTTTTTCCAGTACCATTGCCACCGATAATGGCAACCGCTTGTCCTTTTGGAATAGATAAATGAATGTCTTTTAGTAGCAGTTGTTTGCCATAGGTCTTTTGTATTTCCTTTCGTTCTAATAACAAAATGATTGCCTCCTTCTTTATAGATTTCGAACATCCATTTTATGGTATATTTTATTCTCGGAACAATAAAAAAACGTGCAGCACATGCACGTTTTTTATAACGATTCTTGTTGAATCGCCGATATATTTAGCGTTTCTCAATCGCCACAATAAATGGCGGGTTATTTTGTTGGTTGATGAAGCCGTAACGAAGTACGTGAGCTTGTTTTTGATCCAGCTCTTCGGCGAATTGCAGGACAGCATCGCGCTCGACTTGTCCTTCTGGATGTCCATGATAAATGACTAGGACGATGATGCCTTCTGGTGCCATGACTTCTAATAATTGTTCGATAGCAGCTATCGTTGAATTTGGTTTTGTAACGATATGCTTGTCACCGCCAGGAAGGTAACCTAAGTTGAAAATGGCTCCGGTCACTTTGCCTTTTGCTTCTTCTGGTAATACAGATAACAAAGTATCGTGGCTATCATGAACGAGAACAGTTCGTTCTTCAAGTCCTCTTTCTTTTAGGTGAGTAGCCGAACTTTCAATTGCTTTACGCTGAATATCAAATCCGAATACTTTCCCGTGTTCTCCAACAATCTCCGCTAAAAAACAAGTATCGTGACCGTTGCCAAGTGTTGCGTCTACAGCATAATCCCCTTCTTTGACAGCTGTTTGCAAAAGCGTGCGTGCAAACGGTAATACACGTTCTAATTTCATACGGGTTTCACCTCATTTGCATATTTTCCTTGCCAGCTTCCGCGGCGTATAAATTCCGCATCGATGGAATTTAATACTTCCCATTTATTTAAGCTCCACATTGGACCAATCATTAAGTCAGGTGGACCGTCACCTGTGATGCGGTGCACAATGACATCTGCTGGAATGATTTCAAGTTGGTCTACAACAAGACTGACATAATCTTCGAGAGAAAGGAATTCTAACTGTCCTTTTTCATATTGCTTCACCATTGGTGTTCCTTTTAATAAATGAAGTAAGTGAATTTTAATACCTTGTACATCAAGTTTTGCGACTTCACGTGCAGTTTCCATCATCATGTCGTAGTCTTCAAGCGGAAGCCCATTAATAATATGGGAGCATACTTTAATGCCATGCTTACGAAGTTTGTTTACACCTTCTACATATGATGGATAATCATGAGCACGGTTAATGAGGTTCGCAGTGCGCTCATGAACGGTTTGCAGTCCAAGTTCAATCCAAAGATACGTGCGTTTATTTAAATCAGCTAAATATTCAACGACATCGTCAGGTAAACAGTCGGGACGAGTTGCGATTGAAAGACCAACAACATCTTTTTCTGCCAACAGCGGTTCGAATTTTTCTTTTAGCATTTCTAATGGAGCATGCGTATTGGTATATGCTTGGAAATAAGCGATACACTTTCCATCTTTCCACTTCGAGTGCATTTTTTCTTTCATTTCATGATACTGAGTTACAACATCATCGCGGCGATCGCCAGCAAAGTCACCAGAACCAGCAGCGCTGCAAAATGTGCATCCGCCGTATGCGACTGTGCCATCACGGTTTGGGCAATCAAATCCAGCGTCTAATGAAACTTTAAAGATTTTTTCGCCGAACTCTTTTCGTAAGTGATAATTCCACGTATGGTAACGTTTATTGTCATTTGTATATGGAAAAGGGTTTTGAACCTTCATTACATATCCCTCCTAAAGCCTAAAATGAAACAAAATCCATTATAACATACTCATAAGGTCGATATGGAAGGGACACACTAAGGGAGAACTAAAGGCAAGGAGGCTACATCATGGCAGAGCGTCAATCACTTGAAGAATACATTACGCAAGCAGAGCAAGCTATAGAATATGCAAAAGAGCAATTAGATATCGGAAGTAGACAAGAGCATTACAATACAATGGAGTATTCTGATGCACAATTACAATTAGAACAAGCTTATAACGATTTACAAATTATGCAGCAACATGCGAATGATGAACAACGTGAGCAATTAAATCGTGCACGTATGGCAGTTCGTCAATTACAGCACCAAATGATTATTACACCGCACTAATAAGGAGTGAATGTAATGGCAAAGCGCTCAGATCAAAATAACCCAGAGCAAAAAACGCAAAATGGACATAACGCTGAGTTCTCAAATGAACTCGATCCAGTGGTACAAGCAAAACAGCGTAATCGTAAAAAAGGACAACCACAAAAATCAAAGCAATCAGAGTAAGCCAGGTCGCTTGTTTAATTTTACAGGAAACCTGATGTATATGCAGACTCTATATGTATGTATCGCAATTTATACAATCTAAATTATTTTCAGTGTCATCTAGATGAAGTTTTTCAAGATGGGGCCATTCGAATAAATTTGGCGTGTGATTACGTATTGGACAGTTACGCCTTTAAAAAAATAATGTTGGAGAAAAAACTGCTTCAGAAATGGAGCAGCTTTTTGTATTTTTGAATCTCTCCGTTATAATTAAGATTCAAGTAAGCAGAGTAACGGAGGAATAAACAATGATTGCACATATCGGTACAGTAGCAGTTTACGTAGATGATCAACAAAAGGCGCTCGAGTTTTGGACAGAGAAAGCGGGATTTGAAGTATATCGTAACGATCCAATGGGACCAAACGCAAGCTGGATTGAAGTAGGACCAAAGGGCACACGTTCGCACTTAGTCATTTATCCCAAAACAATGATGCCAAATGCAAATGAGCTAAAAGCATCAATCGTGTTCGTAACAGAAAATATGACAGAAACGTATGAAACAATGAAGAAGAACGGGGTAGAATTTACACAAGAGCCAAATAAAATGCCTTGGGGTACATTCTCTATCTTTAACGATAATGAAGGGAATGAATTCGTTTTAAAAGGTTAAAACAATAAAAGGAAAAGCTGAGCTTACATGGGCTCAGCTTTTTGTGTGACATTATAATCCGAATTGTTGAATATTACGAATTTTTTATCGTTATTTGTGGTAATATATGGTATGTTAATAGATGGACATTTAAGTTTTTGAATGTATTGGTTTGTTTATAAAAAGCATGATAAGGAAAATGTGAAGGGGAAGGGATATAGATGAACAATACTATGAAAATAAAGAATGTCGATGTATATCCGAATGTAAATGTTAGCAAGGTAACACGTTTTTAATGTGATTTTTTCTATGAAACTGAATGGAATGAATCTATTGATATGGTTCTAAAAAAATGAAAAATAAGCATTTATATTACAAAAGTGTAAGGTAAATGTAATGTTAAACAATGGTAGATGATGCAGAAATGGTACAAACTAGGAAGTGGAAAAACAATTGTAGGAGGATATAGGATGAGCAAACCAGTTGTAGACGTAAAAAACGTCCAAAAAGTATACGGTAAAAAAGGCGAGAGCCAATCACATGCGTTAAAAGGTGTATCATTCTCTATTCAAGAGGGTGAATTTGTTGGAATTATGGGGCCATCTGGTTCAGGGAAAACAACGTTATTAAATGTAATTTCAACACTGGATAAAGCAACGGGCGGCGTTGTTGAAATTGCAGGTACAGATATTACAAAAATGAAGCAAGGAGAACTATCTGATTTCCGCTCACAAAAGTTAGGATTCATCTTCCAAGACTTTAACTTATTAGAAAACTTATCAATCTATGAAAATATTGCTCTGCCACTTTCTTTGCAAGGCGTTCCATCACGTAAGATTGGACCGAAAGTAGAAAAGGTAGCTGAAATGTTAGGAATTTCAGAAATACTTCAAAAGTACCCATCTGAAGTATCTGGTGGACAAAAACAGCGTTCAGCAGCAGCGCGTGCGCTTGTACATGAGCCAGCGATCATTTTAGGAGACGAGCCAACAGGAGCGCTTGATTCTAAAAATGCAACGAGCCTTTTAGATGCAATGACAAACTTAAATGAAGAACAAGGTGTATCGATTATGATGGTTACCCACGATCCATATAGCGCAAGTTACTGTCAGCGTATTTTATTCATTCAAGACGGCGAGTTATACAAAGAAATTCACCGCGGTGGTACGCGCGAAGCGTTCTATAAAGAAATTTTAGATGTGCTTGCAGACTTAGGCACACAAAAAGCATAAGAAAGGAGGTTCAGACATGTTATTTAAGCTTTCTATGTCAGGACTGAAAAGTAAGCTGAAAGATTACATTGTCTTACTTGTTGGTCTTGTAATGTCAATTTCGATCTTTTACATGTTCCAAACGTTAGCATTGAATAAAGCGTTTATTGAGGCGAATTCTGTAATCAGTAGTATTCAATTCGTCTTCCATGCTGGTGCGGTACTATTAGCTATCATTACATTCTTCTATATTTTATATGCTAATTCTTTCTTGCTATCACTTCGTCAAAAAGAATTTGGTATGTATATGATGTTGGGAGCCAAAAAGCATAAGGTGACACTGCTTATGTTTATTGAAACAATTGTATTAGGAGCAGCATCCCTTATAGTTGGTATTGCAGTCGGTGTAGGGCTCGCGCAAGGAATTGGTAAACTACTTATGCAACAGCTTGAATTTACTGCAGGTGGCTATCATGCATTTTATATTCCATCTATGCTTGTTACATGTATTTTCTTCTTAGTACTATTTGTTTTATCAGCAATTATGAATAGTATCAAATTATCACGTATTACGGTTCTACAACTGGTTCATGCTGATTCTAAAACGGATCGTGTTTCTAAAGCAGGAGTAAAGACTGTTATAGCTGCATTCGTTGGAATTATTCTATTAGCAATCGGCTATGCTTCTATGATTTACATGGGTAAGTTGGCGCAAATGGGGGTTATTATTGCATTAATCACTGTAACGTCCGGAACTTACATGTTATTTGGAACATTCCTTCCGCTTATTATTAAAAAGCTAAAGAGTAATAAAAAGCGTACTGAAAAAGGACTTAATGCTTTTACATTTGCACAGTTAAATTTCCGCATCAATAGCTTAACAAAAGTACTAGCTACAGTAGCGATGTTAGTGGCGCTTGGAGCGGGTGCGATTTCAGGCGGTATGGCGTTCAAAAATAACGTTATGCTTACTGTCGATGGTTTGGCAATTTATGATGTTGCGATTCATAATCCAATAGCCGAAGAGAAGAAAATTTTAGATGGTATTACATTTAAAGAGAAAAGTGAATATCGTTACAAAACAGACGATAAATATGTCTATTATTTAAAAGAAGATTTAGAGAAAAATCGTCCTTTAATACAAGATTTAAAAGATTTTAAAGGAATGAAAGATATTGGTAAAGTGA
This sequence comes from Bacillus sp. FSL K6-6038, assembly GCF_038050455.1. NCBI lineage: Bacteria > Bacillati > Bacillota > Bacilli > Caryophanales > Bacillaceae > Bacillus > Bacillus sp. FSL K6-6038. Next base: position 4,581,125 of record NZ_JBBOUH010000001.1, on the reverse strand, counting down.
AACGAGTTTCTGAAGAACTGCCAGTAGGTGCGATTTCGAGTTCCGGTCAAGAAAAATCTGATAATGTGATTCCAAAGGAGTGGGATCAGGCATTAAGCACGATTCATCCAATTTATGTATCCCCTAATCAAACAATTAAAATTGTAGACCAAAAAATGTATGATGGTTTGCAAGGTAAAGAGGGCGTTGCATTACTTGGAAAAGTAGATGATTTCTTAACATATAAAAAAGAGTGGAAAAAAATTGACGAGTTGCAGCTAGTTAAATATAAAAATGTAAAAGAAAATTCCTTGCAAAGTAAGAACCAGTTTTATACTGGATTTTACGGCATCGCTAGTGGAACAGTATTTATGGGGCTCTTCCTAGGAATTGCTTTCTTAGCAATGATGGCAAGTTGTTTAATGTTTAAAATTCTATCGGGTGCATCAAGCGATATTACACGTTACCAAATGCTTCGTAAAATCGGTGTTCGCCGTGAATTATTAACGAAGTCTATCTATAAAGAATTATTCTTAGTATTCTTATTCCCAGCGATTGTCGGTATTGCTCACGTGTTAGTTGGTATGAATATTTTCGGATTTATCTTAATTGACCCGTATTTCCGTATTTGGTTACCAATTGTAATTTTCGTGGTCATTTACACAATTTACTACTTCATTACAGTTCAATTGTATAAAGGAATTGTTCTTCCGAAAGAGGACTAAGAGTTAGAAAATACCGAGCAGAGGGTGCTCGGTATTTTTTCTTTTTCATTTAAATATCATTATCTGAATTTCACCAACTATTAATCAGTTGCCTTCCTATTTAAAAACGACTACAATTTTACTGTTATGTATAGAACGAAAAAAACAGAATAGGAGGGGAAACTATGCCAAGGAAAGTATGGCTATTAGTAGCTGGGATGATTATTAATGTCACGGGTGCTTCTTTTTTATGGCCATTTAATACAATTTATTTACATGATCATTTAGGAAAATCGTTATCTGTGGCCGGAATGGTATTAATGATTAACTCGTTAACAGGAGTAATTGGTAACTTACTCGGCGGTGTTTTATTTGATAAATGGGGCGGATATAAGTCGATTTTAGTAGGAATTGTGATTACACTATTAGCGATTTTAGGTCTTGTATTCTTCCATGGTTGGCCATTATATGTTGTGTGGCTTGCGTTAATTGGATTCGGTTCTGGTATGGTCTTTCCATCGATGTATGCGATGGTTGGTACGGTTTGGCCAGAAGGCGGACGGAGAGCATTTAATGCGATGTATGTTGGACAAAACGTTGGAATCGCTGTTGGTACAGCGTGCGGTGGTTTAGTTGCTTCTTATCGTTTTGATTATATTTTCTTAGCGAACTTTATTTTATACTTTATTTTCTTCTTAATTGCTTTTATCGGATTCCGTGGTATGGAAGATCAGAAAGATAAGAGTGTAGAAGTAAAAGAAGGAAAGAAAAAAGGTTGGTCACTTACACCAGGATTCAAGGCACTTCTTATCGTATGTGTAGCATATGCTTTATGCTGGGTTACATATGTACAATGGCAAGGTGCGATTGCGACACATATGCAGGAATTAAATATTAGCCTTCGTCATTACAGCCTGTTATGGACGATAAACGGGGCGATGATTGTTTGTGCGCAGCCATTAGTAAGTACGATTATTCGTGCGATGAAGCGTTCTTTGAAACAACAAATTATGATCGGAATCGGCATTTTTGCAGTGTCATTTATTGTACTTAGTCAAGCACAGCAATTTACCATGTTCCTTGTCGCGATGGTGACATTAACAATTGGTGAATTATTTGTTTGGCCAGCTGTTCCAACGATTGCGAATATCCTTGCACCAAATGATAAGCTCGGTTTTTATCAAGGTGTTGTAAATAGCGCAGCGACTGTTGGGAAAATGTTTGGCCCAGTTGTTGGCGGAGCAATTGTTGACTTATACAATATGGAAGTATTGTTTATAGCAATCATGGTAATGCTTGTAGTAGCGCTTATCGCAACGAGCATTTATGATAAACGAGTGAAAGTGGAAGAAACAGTAGAAGAAAAAATTGCAGTTTAGTTTGACGGAACATGTAACATGTTTTAGAATATATTTAAATTAACTCATACTTGTAATAACAGTGAGAAGGAGTAGTAGTAATAGAAGCTGGTTTAGAGAGTTGACGGTTGGTGCAAGTCAATCCACGTTTCGTTATGAACTCGCCTTTGAGTTGCAGTTGTGAACCAAAGTAGCAATTGCCGTCTATCCACGTTACGGATCTAAGCGAATGTATATATTAGTGCTTGTTCAAAAGGAAGATAAAGAAATGCGACAGCTATCTTTACCGAACGTTTTGAACATCCTTTATTACATTAATTTAGGGTGGTACCGCGGGAATCTATAACCTCTCGTCCCTTTCTAGGGATGAGAGGTTTTTTGTATTTTAGGCGGTGAAAATAAATACAATTTGAATGGAGGATATCTCATGAGCTTTAATCATCAAGAAATTGAGAAGAAGTGGCAAGCGTATTGGGAAGGGAATAAAACATTCCGCACGCCAGATGAGACAGAAAAACCAAAATTTTATGCACTAGATATGTTCCCATATCCATCAGGAGCTGGGCTACACGTAGGACATCCAGAAGGATATACAGCAACGGATATTTTATCTCGTATGAAACGTATGCAAGGATATAACGTTCTTCATCCAATGGGATGGGATGCATTTGGTCTTCCAGCAGAGCAATATGCACTTGATACTGGAAATAGCCCAGCAGAATTTACAGAGAAAAACATTAACACGTTCCGTAACCAAATTAAAGCACTTGGCTTCTCTTATGATTGGGACCGTGAAGTAAATACAACAGATCCAAACTACTACAAATGGACACAATGGATCTTCTTACAGCTATTTGAAAAAGGATTAGCTTACGTAGATGAAATACCTGTAAACTGGTGCCCAGCACTTGGTACAGTACTTGCGAACGAAGAAGTTATCGACGGTAAGAGTGAGCGCGGTGGACATCCTGTTGAGCGTCGTCCGATGAAACAATGGATGTTAAAAATCACTGCATATGCAGATCGTCTACTTGAAGATTTAGATGATCTTGATTGGCCGGAAAGCTTAAAAGATATGCAACGTAACTGGATCGGTCGTTCTGAAGGTGCAGAAGTACACTTTAACATCGATGGTACAGATGAGAAGTTTACAGTCTTCACAACGCGTCCTGATACACTATTTGGTGCAACTTACTGTGTACTTGCTCCAGAGCATGCGCTTGTTACAGAAATTACAACTGCGGATCAAAAAGAAGCAGTAGAAGCGTACATTGATTCTGTAAAAGCGAAAAGTGATTTAGAGCGTACAGAACTTGCGAAAGAAAAAACAGGCGTATTCACTGGTGCTTATGCAATTAACCCAGTAAACGGTGAGAAATTACCAATATGGATTGCTGACTATGTACTTGCAACTTACGGAACAGGTGCTGTAATGGCAGTTCCAGCTCACGATGAGCGTGATTATGAGTTTGCACAAGTATTTAGCCTTCCAATGAAAGAAGTTGTAAAAGGCGGAGACATCACGAAAGAAGTATATACAGGTGATGGTCCACACGTAAACTCAGCATTTCTTGATGGTCTAAATAAAGAAGAAGCAATTGCAAAAATGATTGAATGGCTTGAAGTAACAAGTGCAGGAAATCAAAAAGTAACATACCGTCTTCGTGACTGGTTATTCAGTCGTCAACGTTACTGGGGTGAGCCAATTCCAGTTATCCATTGGGAAGATGGCACAATGACAGCTGTGAAAGAAGAAGAATTACCATTAGTTCTTCCAAAAACAGAAAACATTCGTCCATCTGGTACAGGTGAATCACCACTTGCAAACATCGAAGAGTGGGTAAATGTTGTCGATCCTGAGACTGGTAAAAAAGGTCGTCGTGAAACAAATACAATGCCGCAATGGGCTGGTAGCTGCTGGTACTACCTACGTTACATTGATCCAAACAACAGCGAAGCACCTGTAGATCCTGAAAAAGTAAAACAATGGCTTCCAGTTGATATTTATATCGGCGGTGCAGAGCACGCTGTACTTCACTTACTATATGCTCGTTTCTGGCATAAAGTATTATATGATATCGGTGTGGTTCCAACGAAAGAGCCATTCCAACAATTATTTAACCAAGGTATGATTCTAGGTGAAAATAACGAGAAAATGAGTAAATCAAAAGGGAATGTTGTAAACCCTGATGATATCGTAGCAAGCCATGGTGCAGATACACTTCGTCTTTACGAAATGTTCATGGGACCATTAGATGCTTCAATTGCTTGGTCTGAAAATGGTCTTGACGGAGCTCGTCGTTTCTTAGATCGTGTATGGCGTCTATTTGTTCAAGATAATGGTGAACTAAGTGAGAAAATCACAGATGCCTCTAATCAAGAACTTGAGAAAGCATACCATCAAACAGTGAAGAAAGTTACAGAAGACTATGCAGAGCTTCGCTTTAACACTGCAATTTCTCAAATGATGATGTTCATTAACGATGCATATAAAACAGAAGTACTTCCGAAAGAATATGTAGAAGGTTTCGTGAAAATGATTGCACCAGTTGCACCGCACGTTGCGGAAGAACTTTGGAGCAAGCTTGGACACAGTGAAACAATCACATATGCAAGCTGGCCAACATTTGATGAGTCTAAACTTGTAGAAGATGAAGTTGAAATCGTTGTTCAAGTTATGGGTAAAGTTCGTGCGAAACTGAAAACGAAAAAAGACGCATCAAAAGAAGAAATGGAACAACTTGCTATCGAAGCAGTGAAAGAACAAATTGAAGGGAAAACAGTTCGTAAAGTAATTGTTGTTCCTGGAAAACTTGTTAATATCGTTGCAAATTAATAGGAAAGAGCAGTCCTTATGAGAGGGCTGCTCTTTTTTTGAGACAACTGAAAAATGAGTGGAATTCCCTTATAGACAAACACCTATTCTTGTATGAGAAATATGATAACAAAGGCAGGTTAAATTGAGAGAAAGAGGTGAAAGAAATGAAAGGGATGGATAATAACGCATCGCACGGCTTTATGGTAGGTGAGGATGGCTATGCACAAATGCTAATGGGAGGAGCCGGACAACAAGGATATGGCGGGAACCCAACATGGATGGGCGGATCATCAGAAGGAGTTCCTACATCTGTAGCTGGAGCGCAAACAGGAATGCCAACATTCGTGGGAGGAGCGCAGGGTGGAGTTCCTATAGGAGTACCAACTACATTTCCGGCATTTGTAGGAGGAGCGCAAGGTGGAGTTCCTGTAGGAGCGCCAACTACATTTCCGGCATTTGTAGGAGGAACGCAAGGTGGAGTTCCTGTAGGGGCACCAACTACATTTCCAACATTTGTAGGCGGGGCACAATCTGGCTTCCCTGCATCAGTTGGTCCGCAACCAGGATTTGGTGGTGTTGCTCCTATTCTAGTAGGAGGAGTAGGTCCACAAATGATTCATGGTCATCACGTCCATCACGGTCATCACCAACATCACGGTTACCACCAACATCACGGTCACCACCAACATCATGGTCACCACCAACATCACGGTCATCACCAACATCATGGTCACCACCAGCAACACGGTCACCACCAGCAACACGGTCACCACCAGCAACACGGTCATCATCAGCAACAAGTACATCATCATGGTCACCATCAAATTCATCCACAGGCTGTTTTATATCAAACACAACACCATGGCCAGCATCAACACCATGGCCAGCATCAACACCATGGTCAGCATCAACACCATGGTCAGCATCAACACCATGGTCAGCATCAACACCATGGTCAGCATCAACACCATGGTCAACAACATCAAATATGGTATGGTGGAGCGGGAAGTGCAGGAAGTACTGCAGGAACAGCGGGCGCGGCAGGGCATGCTGGACACGGACACTAATAGAGTAAATAAAAAACATAAAAAAATTCTCTTGTGCGCAAGGGGATTTTTTATTTTGGGAATAGTAAGGAGGAGAGGAGGTGCATTACATATGGGAAAAGGTAGAAGTAATAATGCTGGTAAAAAGCAACCGAATTTCGATGATTCATCTAATTTCGCTAAACAAAGTCAACCGACAGAAAAGAAGAAAAAATAAAGTGAAACTTTAATCAGTGGGGGTTCTCTTCATCCCCCCTGATTATTAGCCCTCACCAATCGGGCTTTTACGGGCAGTTTATCTCTCACCTAACTTCTTTGCTTTCACCGAATTTTGAGGTGGGGGTATTACTGCCCGTTAATGCGGGATAAACAAAAAGGAGCTCTCTTCATAAAGAGAGCTCCTTTTTCAGATATATCGGCGTTTCGACACGACATATCGTTCGCTCGAAAAAATAAGACATAAGTGCGGGGCTTAACTTCCCGCGAATGGTAGCCTATTCAATCTTATTTCCCTGCTTTTACTAATGCTTCTTGGCGTTGACGCTCAATTTCAGCACGTAACTGTGGTTCTGGTGCTTGCCAGCCTTCTGGTTTTAAAATTTTGCCATCGCCTTCGCGGAAACGTGGTTTTCCGTCAGGGAATAGTTTTGCCATATTTGCATTGTTTACAATTTCAAAGCCTTTATCGGGACGAACTCCCATTTCTGCAAATGTTCCAAATGCGAAATAGATAAGGTCAATTAACGCATCATATTGATCTTCTACAGTATTAGCTTCTAAAAATTCCTCTAACTCTTCTTGCATAAAGCTTGCACGAATTTTTGCGCGTTCTTCTGTTAATTTTGTTGGTACATCTGTAACAGGGTGTCCAAATACCTCGTGCATTTTTGCAACAAGTTCATATCCTTTATCTAAACCTTTTTCGTTAGCCATGTTGTTTCATCCTTTCTCGTTTTGTGCCGAGTTTCATTGTAACATAAGGAGATTGTTTAATAAAAAAAACACCTTATAAAATAAGATGTTCTTTCCCTACTCTTCTTTCTTTATTAAAAATGATAAAGCGAGATCAATTCCGAACATCCCAACAAGTAGCGTCGGTACGACAACAAGTAAATAACGTGTAAATGAAACATTTTTTAAGTATGTATGAGCAAATAAAAAGACGCCGAGAAACAGAATACCATTTAAAATAGGTTTTACTAACTTTTTAGACATAAGCTCCCCCGTAAATATCTTTTTTCTTTATGTAAGTATTATCAACAAACTCCTCTCTCCGTTGTATCATGCCCGGAAGAGGAGTTCAATCATTATCTGACATTTTGAGGAAACTATATTTCATATTATTCGATTACACCTGAATTTGTAATATCAACCTCATACTTTACTGTGATAGGAACATCTTTATACATTTTTTTCCATTCATCTAATTTAAATGGTCGATACCTTTGTCTAAATTTAGCTCCAAGCCCAAGAGGATCAACATCTAGAGATTTGAATTTTTTGATGAGTTTTGTGGCTTTAGTATTTAAGCGTTTTTCAACTTCTCGTGATATTTTCTTTGTGTTCTTTTTATTTTCTAGGTTTACTTGTTTCGAAAGTTCTAGAATGCGTGCATCTATTTTCACTTTAATTAAAAAGGAAGGCTTTCCAGTTTTTACATTTACAATATATGTTGGTTTGGAACGAATATTATTAATCATTACATATCCATTATTAATTTTAAACTCGTGTGAATCTAACCGATGTTTTTCCAATAACCCCTTAAATACGAACATATCTTGTTGATCAATTTTTCCAACATACTTATCCTTTTTTAAAAGTCCAATGCCAGTGATTTTGATTTTGTCTTTACTCTTTTTTAGGATAGGCATATAAGAATCTTGGCCTTCACGATAATAACGAAATGCACCTAAATATAAATTATCAGTTGGTAAGGGGCCTGTTTGCATGTTATGCTCTAGCATTTTTTTTATATAGATAGCCACATTAGATGAAGTTGAATATTTTCCTTTTAACAGCTCAAGTCCGTTTCCTTCTAATAATCCAACATACACTGAGTTTCCGATGCTGACATCGCGAATCAGTGTATCAAAGGAGGTCGACAATCCTTTTTTAGCAATTCTTGTAGTAAATAAAGCAACGCGCATTTGTCCGCTTGCAAATGGTTGAGATGATTCCAAAGAAGTATCAGCTTTTACTTGTTTAACGGCATTTGCTATTCCTTCATAGACCTGTACTTTATTTCCTTTTCGCTGCACCGGACAAACTGATGTCACCTTTATTTTATTATTTTTTGCTGCATCAAAAACAATCCCTTGAATTAACTGAACATCATCAACAATATTTTTTTGCAAACAGCCTGTTATGGTGAATAAACAAATACATGAAAGAAGAATTAGTTTTCTCTTGATTTTTTCCATTTTCTTTTCACCCACACGATAAGAAATAAGATTGGGATGTAAACATATATAAGCCAAAGACTAACTTTGGAAGTATAACTAATAAAATCGTTGATATCATGCCTGTTTGTTAAAAGTTGTGACACAATAATTGTAATGAACATGAAAGAAAGTAAAATGTATTTTTGCTTTACATGAAAGATTTCATGCGTTCCTCTTGTAGCAGCCCATAATGGAAGAATAAAACTTGTAAGAATTACAAGTGCATAGCCGGAGATGGCAATGTATTCTAGTCGTTCGATAAAGGGTAATTGAATAACTTGTGTCATGGAAAGCTGAGACCAAATCATTTTTGATAACTGTTTTTCGCTAAAAAAAGCGAATGCCAAAATCGTGCTAAATAAATATAAAATGTTAGAGAATAATACACCATATTGTGCAAATTTATGAGATTTCTCGGGATTCTTCACAAATGGGTATGCCATAAGAAAAATTTCAAAGCCCGTCATAGTATAAATTGACAATTGAGATGCTTTTAAAATACTTCCCAAAGAATGCGTAAAAACAGGAAGTAAATTTTCCCAATGCGCGTACTTTAACATAAACAGGCTAAGAAAAATATAACCTAGTGTCCCACTAATTGAAACGACACAGATACCAGTGATGATGCGGAATCCTGATGAGATGATGTAGTAACTTAATAAACATAAAAAGGCGGTGAACATCCAAGTGGACCCGGTAGGAAACATCCATACTTGAACAATCTCGACATACGTTCGAACAACGGATATACTCGCAACCAAAAAATACAGCATGAATACAATATTAATGCCATTACCGAGCCACTTTCCAAAGGTTTGGTGATGAAGATCTATTAGGTTGCCTTCTGTATTTTTTAATAAGTAATACATCATCCAAACGAGAAGGTGAATGATGATTCCGGTTATAACAACTCCTATCCAGGCATCATATCCAGCCGCTTTTGCGATAATGCGTGCAAATCCGAGAACTCCAGCGCCGAACTGTGCACTATGAATCAAGAAGAAAACAAAGATAGGAGATATTTGATATTTTGTTTTGACTTTACTCATATGTGCACCTCGTTTCTTATTCATCAAAATCAGATGTATGTTTTGTTGAAATCCCATGTGCTGATTTTTTTACGTGTTGCGGCCTTGCTTGAATATCTCGTGTATCAATCATAGATAATGGAAACCGAATCCAAGAGTCTTTTAGTGATTGTCGCCTTGCTGGATAAAAGAGCGCGAATGGTTTCTGTAAAGAAGAAAGCCTGAATAGATGAGTAAATAAAAAGATAAAACCTAGTGAAATTCCGAATAGTCCACCTAATTCTGCAAATAAAAGGAATGGGAATCGTAGTAAGCGAACTGCGTTCCCCATCTTATAAATCGGTGTGATAAAGGAAGCTAACGCGGATAAGGCGACAATGATTAACAAAATATTACTTGTTAGTCCTGCTTGTACAGATGCTTGTCCGATTACGATACCGCCTACAATACCGAGTGTTTGGCCTACTTTCATTGGTAGTCTAGCCCCAGCCTCTCTAAGTAAATCAATAACCAGTTCTAGAAAGAGTGCTTCTATTAAAGGTGGGAAAGGAACTTGTGCTCTTGATAAAATTAATGTTTCGAGTAAATCGCTTGGAATTAATTCGTAATGATAACTTAAAATGGCAACATATAATGGTGCTGCGCAGATGGAAAACAGAACAGCAATGAGTCGTAAAAATCTTGAAAACGTAGCGTAAAGCCAAGATACGTTGTAATCCTCTGGTGAAACAAAAAAATCAAAGTATGAAACAGGAGTGAGTAAGACGCTCGGTGAACCATCTACAAAAATAGCGATTTTTCCATCAATTAATGCGGTCGTTACTCGGTCTGTACGTTCTGTATTAATAAATAGTGGGAAGATTGATTTTTCTCCCATCAATTCTTGAATATAGGAACTGTCGTTGATTTGATCGTATTCAATTGTACGAAGTGACTCTTCTAAATAATCAACACTGTCTTTTTCAGCAAGGTTCTCTAAATACATCATGACAACTTTTGTTTTAGAGAATGTCCCAATGATAACCTCTTTTGTTTGTAGTGCTAACACTGGAAGGCGTTTACGTACTAAGTTAAGATTCGTATCAATATCCTCTACAAATCCCTCTTGTGGACCAATAACTGTAGATTCATTTAATGGAATAGATGGCGCCCGATAATTATCAATTGTGATATTTGCTAAGATACATTTTTGATCTTGTTCATGTAACTGTACGATAGCGTGACCTTTTAAAACCATATCTTCAATTTTTTGAAGATCATTTGTAATTGTAATCCCGCTCATTGGAATATGTTCTTTTAATTCTTCTAATGTAGAACATCTATGCTCTAATAAAGCTGGCATTAAATACTTTTGTAATTTTTCACCATCAAGCGATGGCCGGTAATAAGAAATCCAATACGGCATTGTTTCATCATCTGATGTGTGATAACTTACAAAATCACTAGATGTTTTTAGGTTTTCTAATAAATCTTGAAGAGAGTGAACCTTTTCTTTCTCGGGTTTACTGAAATCATAAATGCTATTGCTACTATTATTTTGCTGCTTGCCTTGTGTTTGCTGGTCTTGTTTAGTAGCTTGGGCAAATTGATCTTGTTTGTTTTGTGTTTGCTGGTCTTGTTTAGTAGCTTGGGCAAATTGATCTTGTTTGTTTTGTGTCTGCGCGTCTTGTTTAGTACCTTGAGCAGATTGATGTTGTTTGTTTTGTGTTTGCGCGTCTTGTTTAGTACCTTGAGCAGATTGATGTTGTTTGTTTTGTGTTTGCGCGTCTTGTTTAGTACCTTGAGCAGATTGATGTTGTTTGTTTTGTGTTTGTTCCTCTTGTTTAGTAGTTTGATTTTGCTCTTTTGAATCTGTTTTACTTGATTTTTTTTTCTTTCGAAACCATTTCCATATCATACGTATTCCCTCTTTAACTCATGTAAGATAATGTTAGTTTATGGCGTATTTTGTATATTATGCACATGTTTATGGGGAATCAAAAATCCTTTTTGTTAAAAGAAGGGTTTCTTTTGGAAACGTAAAAGTGTTTTGGTAAACGGGATAGATTTGTTATGGAGGATTGATATATAATGACGTATTTACAATGGAGTAGAAATTTATGATGTATGTAAAAAAAGAAAGCTTTCATTTAAAAAAGTTTACATTTGAAAATGGCATAAAGATCCCTGTTCAGATTGGATATGAGACGTACGGTAAATTAAACCGGGAAAAATCAAATGCGATTTTAGTCTGTCATTATTTTAGTGCAACAAGCCATGCGGCAGGAAAATATACGGAGCAAGATCTCATTCCTGGTTGGTGGGACGGACTGATTGGACCGGGTAAAGCAATTGATACCGATCGCTATTTTGTGATATGTACCGATAATCTTTGTAATGTACAAGTGAAAAATCCTTACGTGATTACAACGGGACCAAAGTCAGTTAATCCAATAACGGGATCTGAATATGGGATGGGGTTTCCGGTATTTACATTTTTAGATATAGCACGTGTGCAATATGAATTAGTGAATGCAATGGGAATTACAAGGTTACATGCGGTAATCGGACCATCAGCTGGTGGAATGATTGCGCAGCAATGGGCTGTTCGTTATCCCCATATGGTAGAGCGAATGATTGGTGTAATTACGAATCCGCAAAATCTGGTTGTGACATCGGTTAATGTTCTGCAAAATGCAATTGAAGCTATTCAGTTAGATCCAAAATGGAATGATGGAAATTATGGGGATGAACAGCCGACGAAAGGGCTGCATTTAGCAGGGAAAATGATGTTTATAAATGGGTTTGATGCTCACTATTATGAAACGACATTTCCGCGTAATAGTACGGAAACGCTACCTTATGAGAATTTCTCAGCACGGACTTCATTTGAACAAAATATAAATGCATTGACACTTCAAAATATTACTTTTGTGGATGCGAATTCATGGATGTATACAGCGAAAGCAACGTTATTACATGATCTTGCACACGGTTTTTCCTCTTTAGAAGGGGCACTTTCTCAAATAGAGGCAGATGTGCTTATGATTCCGTGTAAACAAGATTTACTGCAACCTTCTCGTTATAATTATGAAATGGTAGAGCTGCTCCAGAAACAAGGGAAATACGCAGAGGTTTATGAGATTGAAAGTATTAATGGCCATATGGCTGGTGTATTTGATGTTCATTTATTTGAAAAGAAAGTGGATGAGTTTTTAAAGAGAAGAGTGTTTGTATAAGTGCAAATTGAAAAAAACACATAAAACCTAATCTTTAGGTGGAAGAGAGCATCTGGCCATGCATAGAAGCGATCAGCCCCTTTTTCTGCCCCGTGCCAAGTGAAAACAAAGAGAGAAAACAAGTAGCGGTCACTTTTGGTTCTTCGGAGCCGCGACTTATACGCTTGAAAAATTGAAATGAATATATAGCAATGTGTGAAAAAAGGTGCGAGCCGTTAAGCGAGCACCTTCTTTTTAGATGATTTTTAAACGGAAGACGTATGTAGCAATGCATAATCCAAGGCAAGCGATACTAAGTAATAAATAAAAGAATGCTCGTTCTTGAGAGGATCGTGTGGGTCTTCTTTTGTTAAATATACCGAGTGAAATGATAGCGAGAATTAAAAAAATGAGACCTATAATGAAAAGAAAAAGTGTCATGTCGATCGACTCCTTTCGTAAAACAAGTATATTGAGGATACAATGTGAGAGGTAGATTTGTAAATGTAATAAATTTACAAATGAGTTGAGGAATAATGCAAATGAGGGAAGTTTCACTTCTTTGCGTTCGTAATTTTCCATGCTAAAATTGGTGATGAATAGATGAGTAGAGAAAAAATTTACTACGTCAACTACCCTTCACTTAAATACGAACGCGTTTTGAAGTGGGGACTTCTTTCGGAAATACGTTAAAGTTTTAATTATATTAAGGAGGAACGACATATGACAGAAGTAAAAACAATTACAACAGAAGAAGTGCAAGAGCGCTTAGAAAACGGGGAAACGTTATTTTTAGTAGATGTACGTGAAGATGAGGAAGTAGCACAAGGGAAAATTCCAGAAGCTGTACATATTAAAATGGGTGATATTCCAAATAAAGTAGAATTCTTTGATAAAGAAAATGAGTATATTTTTATTTGTCGATCAGGAATGCGCAGTGAAAATGTATGTCATTATTTAAATGAACAAGGGTTTAAAACAGTGAATATGGTCGGCGGTATGCTGCAATATGAAGGTGAAATTCAATAATTCATTTTTAAAACTTGAAACGCGTCTGTTTCAAGTTTTTTTCTTTTGCATACAGTGTATACAAGAATTGTTTTTCGCATATGAGTGAGCAACAATTCCTGCGATTATAATCGATTTATATAGAAAGGAGGGAGGATGGTGAGTGCGCGAATTCGTAAAATAAAGATTGTTAATAACACAGGAGCTGTTAATGTAGGTGATTGTTATACTATTGAACCATTTGCTGCTTTGAAAATATATGCTGGTTCTGGTGGATCGAGCATCGCTACTTTTTTGAATGGAAAACGGATGCCGTCAGTTACTCCTAGGACGCCAGAATTCCTTCCACCACTAGAAACAAGTGAATTAACATTAGGTTCATAACAGAAAGGTTGACTGGTCATGCCGGCAAATATTAAAGAGTTTGTGATTGTAAATAACTATGGGAATTTATTTACGGGGGATAACTTGCGGGATACTTCATTTGTTGCATCAAAGACATATAGTGGAGCAACAGGGCCAACTTGTATTGATGTTGTGACTGTAATAGGAACGGCAACAAATCTTTGCTTGAACCCAGGGGATGTAGTGACAACGACGTATACGAAAGGTTCAGCGATTGGAACAAGTATGAGCACGAATACCGCTCCAAGTGCCAACACGTCAGGTACTATGCAAGCTGTTCCGAATGCGGATAGCTTGGATTCTGTACCAGGTTTATAGAAAGAGTCCTCTACTAAAAGTAGGGGATTTTCTTATTTTTTCATTGTTTACGTCTTTTTCGTACATATGGTTGTCAAGGAGAACAAGGAGAGGGAAAAGGTGGGGGCCTGCTGCCTGCAGATAGCGGGATAAATTGGATGTTCAATACCTTTGTTGTAATAGAAACAAGAGGTTCACCTAGTAATAATATAAAATCACTATTTATTTGGGTTAGTGCCAGATACTGCCGTAGTAAAACGATTTATAAAAGGAAACGTATTATTTTAGTAGATAGAGAATATTAGAAGTCTGGGAATTTATATTTTTATAATATGTAAAAAACACAATTCTTTATTAATATCATTCGGTTATCATATAATAATGCTTGATAGATAAATAGATAAAGAGAAGGGGAAAGTGAATCTATGAAAAAGAATATGAAAGTTTTAGCGATGGCAGTTGGTCTAACAATTATGGGATCAACGACAGCTGCTTATGCAAGCCCTGGTGGATTGGACAAAAATGGTGGACATACTTGCCGAACAAACTGTGGGAAATATGGGCTTGAAACAGGAGAATACCATTATCATAACAATTGGAAACAAGATAATGGAAAGTGGTATTTCTATGATCAAAATGGAACGAAAGCGAAAGGTTGGCAACAAGTAGGTACGATATGGTATTACTTTAACGGAAATGGAGCAATGCAAACAGGCTGGCAAGCAATTAGCGGCACATGGTATTACTTCAACGGAAGCGGAGCAATGCAAACAGGCTGGCAGTCAATTAACGGTGCTTGGTACTACTTCAACGGAAGCGGGGCAATGCAAACAGGCTGGCAAGCAATTAGCGGCACATGGTACTACTTCAACGGAAGCGGAGCAATGCAAACAGGTTGGCAAGCAATTGATGGAAAATGGTACTACTTCAACGGAAGTGGGGCAATGCAAACAGGTTGGCAACTCATTAAAGGAGTAAAGTACTATTTCGAAAGTAATGGTGCTTGGAATCCGAATAAATAGTAAAATGAATATGGAAGATTAACGGAAAAATAAAATAGCACCTATCTTATTTTTATAAGATAGGTGCTATTTTTTATTGGATTTTTGCTTTTTCAGATTCAATAGGTTGTCTTTTTCGATAAATAACATAGCTACGGCGTAAATATTTCACTGGAACGCTAAAGACATGTACAAGTCTTGTAAATGGCCATGTTGCAAAGAGCCCCATCGCTGCAATGATATGGATTTTAAACCAAATAGGTACTTCTGCCATATATTCTGCTTTCGGCTGGAAAACAAAGAGGCTGCGGAACCATGGGCCAATTGTTATTCGATAATCAAATCCTTTTGCATCAATATTGAAAAATGTAGAGGATAGACCTGCTAACATTACAATGAACAAGAGGACGAGGGCGACATAATCTCCTTTTGTACTTGTTGCGATAATGCGTTTTACTGTAAAGCGACGATACATTAAAATCACTAAACCAACAATTGAAGCAATTCCTGCAGGAAGACCGAAGCCGATAGCGACCATATGATACATATGCTCAGAAATACCGAAAGAGGTATATACAGATTCTGGTATTAATATTCCCATGATGTGTCCACCGATTACGAACATAATGCCAAAGTGAAAGAGTAAACTTCCGATTCGGAGCATTTTCTTCTCTAATAGTTCGCTAGATTTTGATGTCCAGCCAAATTGATCATAGTTGTATCTGAAAATGTGTCCACCGATAAAGATTGCGAAAATGATATAGGGGAACAGCACCCATAAAAATTGATCCATCATTTTGACGACACTCCTTTCTAATTCGCTTGTACTCCCCAGGCATCGATGGCGAGGAGAATGGCAGCAAGAATTGGTTCGTACATACAATTTGCTTCTTTTAACTGTCCGTGTAATGCTTGTATATCTTTCGTGTATCTACTCATAATTGGTTCGCTATCTTCTTCATTTGCGTTTGCGAGAAACTCAAGTAGAAGCGGTAGATAATCAGGTAGTTCTTTATCTGTTACCGCAAAGCCAGCTTTTTGATAGTGTTGTTTTAGCTCTAATAATTCAATTCCACGCTCTCTTTGTTCACCTGTGTTCATGTAAGTGAGATACATATTTGTTTTCTTTCCAAAGTCGAATGTATATACGTAAGAATCAATGAGTTGATCGTTTGTTTTTTCTTGAGCTTGTTTGATGAAAGCTGTAAGCAACGTGTGAATTTCTTCATGTGTAATCGTATCAATTGTTTCTTGTAGTTCTGGTAAAGCTTCTCTCCATCCTGTTTCAGGATAGGAGAGAAGGAAGGAAGCACAAGAAAAAGCAGTTTGTAAACCTTGTTTCATAGCTATTACCTCCTTAGTTTAAGAGAGTGTCATACAAGAACCTGGGCCGCCTGTGAAGGAAAGGCCGCAGCTTCCTTGTTCACTATATAAATCTGCAACTTGTTCACGGTGAGATGTAGGGATAACGAAACGGTCTTTATATTTTGCAATCGCAAGAAGGCGATACATATCTTCTACATCTTCTTTCGTTAAACCGAGTTCTTTTAATACAGCTTCATCTGGTTCTTTATTAATTTGCAGTGCTCTCATATGAGTTCGCATAACAGCCATTTTTTTCAATGTAAGACGAATATGTGATTCATCTCCTGCAGTAAGTAAGTTAGCTAAATATTGAATTGGAATACGCATATTATCAATAGCAGGGAAAATTTCTTCTGCTTGCCAGTTGCTTCCTTTCCCTTCCACCATATTCATAATCGGGCTAAGCGGTGGAATATACCAAACCATCGGCATTGTCCGGTACTCTGGGTGAAGAGGAAGGGCGATTTTCCAATCAATAATCATTTTATAAATTGGTGATTCTTGAGCCGCTTTAATCCATTCTTCAGGAATACCTTGTTTTTTTGCTTCCGCAGCTACTTCTGGATCATTTGGATCTAAGAAGACAGTAAGCTGAGATTCATATAAATCTTTTTCGTTTGGTGCAGAAGCGACTTCCTTTACTTTGTCAGCGTCATATAGCATTACCCCAATATAACGAATACGTCCTACGCATGTTTCAGAGCAAATCGTTGGCATACCAGCTTCGATACGCGGGAAGCACATTGTACATTTTTCTGCCTTGTTTGTTTGCCAGTTAAAATATACTTTTTTATATGGACAAGAAGAAACGCAGAATCGCCAAGCGCGGCATGCATTTTGATCAACAAGGACAATCCCGTCTTCTTCACGTTTATACATCGCTCCAGATGGGCAAGAAGAAACGCAAGATGGATTCATACAATGTTCGCAAATGCGAGGCAGATACATCATAAAGACATTCTCAAAATCTGTTTTAATATCTTCTTCCATTTTCTTGACGTTCGGATCTTGCAAGCCTGTTATATGTCCGCCTGCTAAATCGTCTTCCCAGTTTGGGCCCCATTCAATTTTGTCGATAAACTCTCCAGTAATTGCTGATTTTGGGCGAGCTACCGGTTGATGTTTTCGCTGCGGACTATTTGTTAATGTTTCATAATCATAGTTCCAAGGTTCAAAGTAATCATCGATTGTAGGTTGATCTGGATTATGAAAAATGTTCATGAGACGTTTCATTTTCGAACCGGATTTTAGCTGGATTTCACCGTTTTTTAATTCCCAGCCGCCTTTATATTTTTCTTGATCTTCCCACTGTTTTGGATAACCAATCCCAGGTTTTGTTTCCACGTTGTTGAAATACATATATTCAGCACCTGGACGATTCGTCCAGGTGTTTTTGCACGTTACGCTACAAGTATGGCAGCCGATGCATTTATCTAGGTTCATTACCATTCCGACTTGCGCTTTAATCTTCAAGCCAATCTACCTCCTTCAGTTTGCGGATCACGACGTTTAAGTCACGCTGGTTACCAGTTGGACCGTAGTAGTTAAATCCATAGCTTAATTGACCGTATCCACCAATCATATGTGTTGGTTTTACATGAATGCGGGTTGGGCTATTATGCGTTCCTCCGCGGTTGCTCGTTAATTTTGTACCAGGCACGTTAATATGACGGTCTTGTGCGTGGTGCATAAAGGCCATTCCTCTTGGTATGCGGTGCGTTACAACGGCACGTGCTACGACAACGCCGTTACGGTTAAAGCATTCGATCCAGTCATTATCACTAACACCAGCTTCGGCGGCGTCATCTTTGTTCATCCAAACAGTTGGACCACCACGGAACAGCGTTAACATCGGTAAGGAATCGAAGTACATACTATGAATCGACCACTTATTATGCGGTGTTAAATAGTTTAGTGTAATTTCTTTTCCTTCTACCTCAGGGCGTGATTTACGGAACGGTTTATGTTGCAAGATTGGCTTGAATGTTGCCATTGTTTCACCGAATTCCTTCATCATATCGTGATCTAAGTAGAACGATTGTCGTCCAGTTATCGTTCTCCAAGGGATAAGGCGCTCAACATTTGTTGTAAATGGTGAGTAACGGCGTCCCCCTTTTTCAGAACCAGTAAAGGCAGGGGAAGTAATCACCGTTTTTGGCTGCGCAGTAATTTGTTCGAATGTAAAGCATTCTTCTTCGCGTTCTTCTGCTAAATCGCGCAGATGTAAATCTGTTTGTTTTTCAAGAGCTTCCCATGCTTTTACAGCCATATGACCGTTCGTTGTAGAAGAAAGGGTTAACACCGCTTCAGCAGCATTGATTGCTTCTGTTATATCAGGGCATCCTTTGGCGATAGAGTCAGTGCGAATAACGCCTAATCGACTCTTTAATTGTTCATATTCTTTTTCTGCAGACCAAGAAATCCCTTTCGTACCAATTGGCTGCTTCCCAGTGTTTGGTCCAAGCGCTGTCATCTTGTCATAAATTGTTTTATAATCTCGTTCTACAACATGAATTTGCGGCATTGTCTTTCCTGGTATTGGTTCACACTCACCTTTGCTCCAATCTTTAATCTTGCCAAGCGGCTGTGCCAATTCTTGCGGTGTATCATGAAGAAGTGGTGTTGCCACAACTTCTTTCATCGGATCAAGATCAAGTTCTGTTGCTAAATCAGAGACTGCTTTAGAAAGGGAACAGAAAATATCCCAGTCAGAGCGTGCTTCCCACGGTGAACCGATTGCCGGATTAAATGGATGTACGAACGGATGCATATCTGTACTACTTAAATCGTGTTTTTCATACCAAGTTGAGGCAGGAAGGACGATATCAGAATAAAGTGCTGTTCCAGCCATACGGAAATCTAAGTTAATCAGTAGATCAAGCTTTCCTTCAGGTGCTTCTTCATGCCACTTTATTTCTTCTGGTCGTAATGAATCGCTATCGTCATTCATTAATCCGTTTGTTGTACCTAATAAATGTTTTAAGAAATACTCGTGCCCTTTACCAGAACTTGAGATTAAGTTTGCGCGCCATACGAATAAATTGCGCGGGAAGTTATTTTTGTTATCTGGGTCTTCAATTGCAAATTTAAGTTCTTTTTCTTTTAGCTTTTGCGCAACATATTTTCCGATTTCTTCCCCCGTTGTTGCGCCACTAGCGACAGCTTCTTTATATAGTTCAATTCCATTCTTCTCGAATGTTGGATAAGAAGGTAACCAACCAAGACGAGCAGCTAACACATTGTAATCACCGTGATGTTGATAGCGTGAGTTGCCGACAACTGGCGATGCTAAATGGCCAACTGGTGTATCTTCATAGCGCCACTGATCTGTTACAAAATAGAAGAAGGATGTACCGTTTTGTAATTTCGGCGGACCTTGCCAGTCTTTTGCCATTGCAATTGTTTGCCAGCCTTCTGCCGGACGTAATTTTTCTTGCCCAACATAATGCGCCCAACCGCCACCGTTTACACCTTGTGCACCAACGAGAAGAACAAGATTTAGAACCGCGCGATAAATCGTATCAGAGTTAAACCAATGGTTAATACCAGCGCCGACAATAATCATCGAGCGTCCATTTGTATCAACAGCATTTTGAGCAAACTCACGAGCGATTTGAATAATCAGTTCTCGTTTTACTCCGGTTACTTTTTCTTGCCATGCTGGTGTAAATGGAACATCATCATTGAAGTCTTTCGGTTCTTGCCCGCCAAGTCCGCGGTTGACACCGTAGTTTGCTAACGTTAAGTCGTACACAGTTGTAACGAAAATGTCGCCTTTTTTTGTTGCAATTTTTTTCACTGGAATTGTTCGCTCTAATATTTTGTTTCCGTCATCGGAGAAGTATGGAATTTGTACAGTTTCAACTGCATCTTCCATGCCAAGTAAAGAAAGGCGTGGATCAATTTTTTCGCCTGTTTGCTCGTCTTCTAAACGTAAGTTCCATTTCTTTTCGTTATCCCAGCGTGACCCCATTGTGCCATGAGGCGTTGCAAAATTATTGGTGTTTTCGTTCCAAAGAACAGGTTTCCATTCGCCAAGCTTTGTTTCACGACCAATATCATTCGCGTTTAAGAAACGATCTGCAACAAATTGGTCTCCTTGTTGTTTTAATGTGACAAAGAACGGAAAATCAGTATATTGTTTTGCATAATTTGTGAAGTATTCCACTTGGTTGTCTACGTAAAACTCTTGTAAGATGACGTGTCCCATTGCCATCGCAAGCGCACCGTCTGTACCTTGTTTTACGCTAATCCAATCATCAGCAAATTTTGTGGATTCAGCAAAGTCAGGACTTACGGAAACGACTTTCGTTCCTTTATAACGTACCTCCGCTAAGAAATGGGCATCTGGTGTTCTTGTCATTGGTACGTTTGAACCCCATGTCATAATGTAACCAGAGTTGTACCAATCACTACTTTCAGGTACATCTGTTTGATCACCCCAAATTTGCGGAGAAGCTGGTGGTAAGTCAGCGTACCAATCGTAGAAGCTGAGCATAGGTCCACCCATGAGCTGCATAAAGCGGCTACCAGCAGCGTGACTTAACATCGACATAGCTGGAATTGGTGAGAAACCAACATTTCGGTCTGGACCATATTTGATCACTGTGTATAGTAAGGAAGCAGCGACTAGTTGTAATACTTCATCCCAACTAGCACGAATGAATCCGCCTTTACCACGCGCCTCTTTATAAGTACGTGCTTTTTCAGGGTTTTCCACAATGCTTTTCCAAGCGTCTAGCGGTGATTTGTGATTTTGAAGTTCCTCTTGCCACATATTCCAAAGGACACCACGTACATATGGATATTTCACGCGAAGTGGACTATAAATGTACCAAGAAAAACTTGCCCCACGCGGACATCCACGCGGTTCAAAATCTGGCATATCAGGGCCGGTAGAAGGATAGTTCAGTTCTTGACCTTCCCAAGTTACAATTCCATCTTTCACATAAATATTCCAGCTGCAAGAACCAGTGCAGTTAACGCCGTGTGTAGAGCGGATTACTTTATCGTGTTGCCATCGTTTTCTATACACGTTTTCCCATTCACGGTCTTCATATGTTTCTTGTGTATGATTGTCGTTATAGCGATCTATCGGAGAAAAATATTTTAAACGTTTCATTAATGCTGAAGGTTTCTTTTTCATACTGTTCACTCCTTTATTGCGTCTCTCTTGCTTATTTTCACTATAAGAGAGCATGCAAAATAGAGATGTGATATCTATCACAGTTCAACAGATTGTCAAAAATCAGATTGATATTAAAAAAAATTCCGAAAAGTTGTGACATTTTGCACAGTACAGAGAGAGTTTTTTATGTAGAGTAAAGGAGAAAGAAAAAAGAGTAGCATCTCAAATAGAGAGGCTACTCAATGCTACAAATAGAGGTAGGGCAATCTTCACAAGCAATTTCACATTTTAAAAATTGTAAATTATGAATGGTAATCTTTCCTTTATGGATAGAAATAATTCCTTGTTTTTTTAAATCGTTTAACATACGGTTTACACTTTCACGTGAGGTTGCACAGAAATTCGCAAGCTCTTGATTTGTTAAAGGTAGATCGATAAGAATACCATTCTCTTTTAATATGCCATAACTGTTTGTCATGCGAATGAGCGTGGAATAAAGAGCTCCTTTTTTTCCATGTAACACTAAATCACGGAATTTTGTTTGCATTCTTCGTAAATGTTCACTAATCCATTTCATAAATTCAAATGCAAGAGCAGGTTTTTCAAGCAATGCCTTTTCTAAAGCATCTCGTTTAATGACTCCAACTTCAACATCTTCCAGGCATTTCGAATTTAATAAATATTTTGCATTGTCCGTAAATAATGTCAACTCCCCGATAATATCGTGTTTTGAACAAATGCGAAGTGTTAACTCTTGTCCGTCAGCACTAATTTTACTAATCTGTACTTTTCCAGAGCGGACGATATAGAGTTCTTTTGCCTCCACACCTTCTTGGAAAATATAACTTCCTTTATTAATCTGCATTTTATATTCAACAGATGCAAGTAATTCCTTTAAGTCTTCCGATAATGCCGTACGGTTTGTCACAGCAATCACCTTTCTTTTTAAAGCAGTCTATTTCTTATTTTGGATGTAAATATGGTGAAAATGCAAGAAATATCTTTTTATTATAAGTAATAAGTTTATTTTTAGCTGTGAACAAGCGCACTTTTCACAATGAAAAAAAGAGTGTCCTTTGTAGACACTCTTTTCTTTTACATTACTTAATCCATTCAACAACCATATCCATTGTTTGACGAGTTTTATCACGTTTTGGTTCTTCCGCTCGATAACCAAAAGCAACTAAAACAGACACACCAAATGTATCACCTGAAACAATTCCCTCTTCTTTTAAAATCGCTTCTACTTTTTCTTGATGGAATCCTTCAATTGGGCAAGAATCAATGCCGATTTGGGCAGCTGCAGTCATCATATTACCAAGAGCGATGTATGTTTGTTTAGAAGCCCAATCAAACATGGCACGGTCGCTTTCTAATAATTGAAAATCAGTTTCTTGAAACGCCTTATAAAAACCACGCTTCATCGTTACGACTTCCTCGGGAAGCTGCTGAATATTTTTCATGAAGTTAGAAATATAGGAAGAGTCATAAATCATATCTTCTTTTTTACGAACTAATATAACGACAAAATGGCTCGCTGTTGGTAATTGTTTTTGAGCTCCCCAAGCCACAGGGAGAAGTTTGTTGCGAATATCTTGATTTTGAATCACAACAAATTTCCAAGGTTCAAAACCAAATGAACTTGGAGAAAGTCGACCAGTTTCTAAAATAAAATGAAAATCTTCATCAGAGACTTTTTTATTTACATCAAATTCTTTACATGCATGTCTAAATTGATAAGCTTTTAAAATTTCTTCTTTTGTATGTTCCATTTAAATAACCACCTTTTAATTATTTACTTTTTTATAGTAAGTTGATTACAAAATCGATTCTACAATAGTACAATGAATGATATAAGTACGCACATTTTTAGCATATAGTATCAATTTGTATACTAATGGAGAGTGATAAAATGGAACAGAAAGATATAAATCGTTGTTCAGTGGAAGTAACGTTAGATGTAATCGGTGGAAAATGGAAAGGAGTTATCTTATTTCATTTAATGAATACCAAAGAGATTCGCTTTAATCAATTTTTGCGATTGATGCCTGGCATTACGCAGCGTATGTTAACAAGGCAGTTAAGAGAACTTGAGGCCGCTGGAGTAATCCACCGGGAAGTATATAAAGAAGTTCCGCCAAAAGTGGAGTATTCTTTAACGAAATTCGGAAAATCTCTTACACCAATTATTACACTTATGCGTGAGTGGGGAGAGGAATATCGGACACAAATAAAGTAATTTTAACTGAAATGTGAACAAAATTCGAACGGATTTGTGAAGAATTTTTGAATGGCAGGTACGATGTGAGAAATATCACAACGTATATCCTGCTTCTTTTTTATGATGGAGGCAAATAAAAAACATGGAAAATCAATAAAGAGCCCGAGCAAAAACATCGCAGTTTAAAAATATATTATAATAGAATGAAGACAGATAGAATTTAGCAGAAAAGGAGGGGTGACGATGCGCGAGAAGATTAGAGATTCTTTAGGGCGTCCGCTTCAAGATTTACGCATCTCTGTCATTGATCGTTGTAACTTTCGGTGCACATATTGTATGCCGGCAGAAGTATTCGGGCCTGATTATGCATTTTTACAAGAAGAATTTTTGCTTACATTTGATGAAATTGAAAGATTAGCAAAATTGTTTGTAGGTATGGGTGTAAAAAAAATTAGGCTTACAGGTGGTGAACCATTACTACGTAAAGAGTTGCCAAAGCTTATTGAACGGCTCGCGAAGCTGGATGGCTTAACAGATATTGGACTAACGACAAATGGCATTCACTTAACAAAGCAAGCAAAGGCGTTAAAAGAAGCAGGGTTACACCGAGTGAATGTTAGTTTAGATGCGATAGAGGACGATGTGTTTCGCAAAATTAATGGCCGGAATATTAGTACAAAACCTGTGCTAAAAGGGATTACGGCAGCAAAAGAAGCTGGACTTGATGTGAAAGTGAATATGGTTGTGAAAAAAGGGATGAATGATAGTCAAATTCTTCCAATGGTTGCTTATTTCAAAGAACAGGAAATTCCGCTTCGCTTTATCGAGTTTATGGACGTCGGCAGTACGAACGGATGGAATTTTGAACAAGTAATTACGAAACAAGAATTGATTGAGAAGATTAGCGAAGTATATTCGATTGAGCCTGTAGATCCTCATTATTTTGGAGAGGTTGCTAAGCGTTATCGTTACGTGGACAGTGATGCGGAAGTTGGATTTATCACTTCAGTTTCTGAATCTTTCTGTTCTTCTTGTACAAGAGCACGGATTTCGGCAGATGGTAAATTTTATACGTGTTTGTTTGCAACGAAAGGAACGGATTTACGGAAGCTCCTTCGAGAAGGTATTTCTGATCCCGATTTATTAAAGGTAGTGCAAGATGTATGGGAATATCGAGAAGACCGGTATTCTGATGAGCGGACTGAAGAAAGTGCAAATAACCGTCCGAAAATTGAAATGTCTTATATCGGAGGGTAAGAAGGGGGGATGTCGCGTGCAGGAGCGTTATTCAAGACAAATGTTATTTTCCGGGGTTAGCGAAGCAGGCCAAAGGAAAATAAGAGAAAAGCATGTACTCATTATAGGTGCCGGTGCACTAGGAGCAGCAAGTGCAGAGGCGATTGTCAGAGCGGGAATTGGAAAACTGACGATTGCTGACCGTGATTATGTCGAGTGGAGTAACTTACAGCGGCAGCAGTTATATACAGAAGAAGATGCAAAGCAGTATAAGCCGAAAGCAGTCGCAGCATTCGAGCGTTTAAGGCAGATTAATTCTGAAGTAGAAATTGTACCAGTTGTAACAGATGTAGCGGTGCAAGAAATGGAAGAGTTAATTAAGAATGTGGATTTAATATTAGATGCGACTGACAATTTTGAAGCGCGTCTTCTTATTAATGACATTTCGCAAAAATACAATATTCCTTGGATATATGGAGGATGCGTTGGAAGCTATGGCGTCACATATACAATTCTTCCGGGAAAAACACCATGTTTTCGCTGTTTGATGGAGCATCCATCTAGTGGTGCAACGTGTGATACGGCAGGAATTATACAGCCAGCCGTACAATTGGTCGTTGCGCATCAAGTGACAGAAGCACTTAAAATATTGGTAGAAGATTTTGGAGCGCTTCGTGAAACGATGTTGTCATTTGATCTTTGGAACAATCAGCACATGGCGTTTAAAGTGAATAGGCAGAAAAAAGACAAATGTCCATCTTGCGGAAAACTGCGCACGTACCCAAGTTTAGCGTTTGAATCACAGATGAAAACAGAGGTTCTATGTGGGCGAAATACAGTTCAAATCCGTCCAGGGGCGCCGCAACTTCTTAATTTAGAAGAAATTAAAAAGCGCTTACAAAAAAGTGTGGATGTGCAAACGACACCATATTTACTATCGTTTCGTGTTGATGAATATCGTTTCGTGTTATTTACAGATGGCAGGGCATTTATTCATGGGACAAATGATATGAAAGTGGCGAAGCGATTATATGCAAGATATATAGGCTGAACCTAAAGGTTGTCCTTTAGGTTCAGGGGACTAAATTAGGATTGTGAATTTCTAATATAATCTCCACTTTTTCCGCCTGTTTTTTCAAGTAAATATGTTTCGCAGATAATCATACCTTTGTCAACAGCTTTACACATATCATACACGGTAAGAGCGGTCGCAGAAGCTGCTGTTAAGGCTTCCATTTCAACGCCAGTGCTACCTTCTGTTTTTACTTTTACTTCAATTCGTAAACGGTATTGCCCTTTCGCCGTTTCCCAATCGAATGAAACATCTACTCCTTTTAGAAGTAAAGGGTGGCACATCGGAATAATATCAGAAGTGCGTTTAGCAGCCATAATACCGGCGATTTGTGCGACGGCTAATACATCGCCTTTCCCAATTTCATTATGAGAGATTTTATCATAAATTTCTTTCGTAACAAGGATGCTAGAGCAAGCAATTGCTGTTCGCACTGTCACTTTTTTATCGCTAATGTCGACCATTTTGGCACGGCCTTGGTCGTTAAAGTGAGTGAATGAAGACATGGAATTCCTCCTTGAAGTAATTGCTATTATAATTAGCATTGTACAATATAAAGTGTAATCAAGATGTGATATTTTGCAAATATGAGGTGAAAACAATGTTAGAAAAACGAGTACCAATTCCAGTTGCTGAAGCAGTGGCGCGAGTTATGACATATGCACACCAAGGTGGAATGGAAAAAGTTTCTATTACCGAAAGCTACGGAAGAATTCTTGGAGAAGATGTTGTGGCAGATCACGATGTTCCGCATTTTGACCGCTCTCCATATGACGGATTTGCGATTCGGGCAGAAGATACGAAAGAGGCGGGGAACGAGCATCCAATTGAGTTTGAAGTGATAGGAGAAATAGGAGCTGGTTCTGTTTTTACAGACGAGGTAAAGGCCTTCGAAGCGGTTCGAATTATGACAGGAGCAGCGATTCCAAAAGATTGTGATGCGGTAGTTATGTTAGAGCTTACGGAAGGATTTGAAAGAAACGGAAGAACGTATATGAAGCTAAAGCGTTCTTTTCAAGTAGGTGATAATGTTTCATTCAAAGGTGAAGATGTAAAACAAAATCAAATACTTGTGAAAAAAGGTACGAAGATTAATCCAGGTGTAGCAGCACTTCTGGCGACATTTGGCTACAGTTCAGTAAACGTTATGAAACAGCCTATTGTCGGGATTGTAACGACGGGAAGTGAGTTGTTAGAAGTACATGAACCACTTGAACCAGGAAAAATTAGAAATAGTAATTCCTATATGATCGCAGCTCAAATTGTTAGAGCTGGCGGGAAAGTACGATATTATGGACAACTTGCTGACGATTTAGAAGCTTGCTATGAAGCAGTGAAAGCCGCGGTGGATGAAGTAGACATTTTAATCACAACTGGTGGTGTTTCGGTAGGTGATTACGATTATTTGCCTGCTATTTATAAAAAATTAAATGCCAATGTTCTTTTTAATAAAATAGCGATGCGACCAGGTAGTGTCACAACTGTAGCTGAAGTAAACGGGAAGCTGTTGTTTGGGTTATCTGGTAACCCGTCTGCTTGTTATGTCGGATTTGAATTACTCGTTTATCCAGTTATTCAAGCATTCCTTCATGCGAAAGAACCACATGCATATCGTACAGATGCTATATTGCAGAAAGATTTTCCAAAGGCAAACCCATTTACACGATTTGTAAGGGGGAAAGCAACGTTTATCAATGGTCAGCTGCAAGTTATACCAGTAGGGCTCGATAAATCAAGTGCGATTTCTTCTCTTGCAGATAGCAATGCTTTGATTGTATTGCCAGGAGGAACAAGAGGATTTGAAGCAGGAATGACAGTTTCGGTGTTATTACTAGAATCAAGCCAAGGAAGTGAGTGGCCGTGGGCAGAACCGCTCCAATCTTACAAATAGTTGGCTATCAAAATAGCGGAAAAACGACGCTCACGGAGAAGATGATTCAAGCTTTTTCGGATGAAGGTATGAAAGTTGCCACAATTAAGCATCACGGACATGGTGGCTATCCGGAAGTACCTCAAAAGGATAGTGAACGTCATAGGCGAGCAGGCGCTGCCGTAAGTGCTGTAGAAGGAGCAGGATTATTATCACTTTCTTCTCTTCGGGATGAATGGTCTTTACAGGAAATCATTCGACTATATGAATTTTTTGAAGTAGATCTCATTTTGATTGAAGGATATAAAAAAGAAAACTATCCAAAAGTGGTTTTGCTTCGGAGGAATGAAGATATTGCTTTACTAGATAAAATGGAGAATGTAATAGCGGTTATTATATGGAAAGAGGTTACACAAAGTTTACCAAAAGCGTATAAAACATTTCATATAACAGAGGAAGACGCATACATGGATTGGTTTACACAAACGATGAGAGGTGCACGATGACAATTTCACATTATGAAGTAGTAGATACACCAATTTCGATTGAAGAGGTTACAAATAAAGTGATTCGCCGTGAATGTGGTGCTGTGACAACTTTCACTGGTACTGTAAGAGAATTTACGAAAGGGCGTCGCACGTTATATTTAGAGTACGCAGCCTATAAGACAATGGCTGAAAAAATGCTTGCGAAAATTGGAGATGAAGTGAAAGAGAAGTGGCCTGGGACACACGTTGCGATTACACATCGCATCGGTACACTTCAAATTTCTGATATTGCCGTTGTTGTTGCTGTATCAACACCACACCGAAAATCGGCATATGAAGCAAATGAATATATTATGGAGCGCATCAAACAAATTGTTCCGATTTGGAAAAAAGAGTTTTGGGAAGATGGTGACTCA
Organism: Bacillus sp. FSL K6-6038; assembly: GCF_038050455.1. Taxonomy (NCBI): domain Bacteria; kingdom Bacillati; phylum Bacillota; class Bacilli; order Caryophanales; family Bacillaceae; genus Bacillus; species Bacillus sp. FSL K6-6038. The sequence goes on along the minus strand of NZ_JBBOUH010000001.1, from coordinate 4,552,047 downwards.
TGGATTGGTGATCAATTAGAAAAAATACCGTATCCAGACGGGGAGCCTGGAAGGGAGATGAAAAAATGATTCGGGTGTTATTATTTGCGCATTTACAAGAAGATGCCGGGACAAATGAGTTAAAAGTAGATTGTGAAAATATTACTGTTGCAGAATTAAAAAATATTATTACGAAAGAACATCATATCGCAGTTTCAGAGCAGATTATGGTCGCTATCAATGAAGAATATGCAAATGAAGATGACAAAATAAAATCTGGTGATATTGTGGCATTGATTCCCCCAGTGAGCGGTGGTTGATTTTTTCCAGTCTAATCACGGAAGTACGTGATTAGACTGGAGGGAATTAATATACATTGTGAAAAAATGAACAAAATAGGAGGCGAAAAGGATGAAAAGTCCGAATTTTCAGTTAGGTTTACAAACTTCTAATCTTATTATTGGTTTTATGGTGTGGGTGATTTTATCTTCACTAATGCCATTTATTAAAGTAGACATTGCGTTAACAGCAGGACAAATTTCCCTTGTCACAGCAGTACCTGTTATTTTAGGGTCGGTGCTTCGAATACCAATTGGTTATTGGACCAATCGTTACGGAGCGAGAAAATTATTCTTTATAAGCTTTATTATGTTATTATTCCCTGTCTTTTATATTAGTATTGCGAATTCTATGATGGATTTAATTATCGGCGGTTTATTTGCAGGGATTGGCGGAGCTGTATTCTCTGTAGGTGTAACGTCTCTGCCGAAATATTATCCGAAAGAGCGTCACGGTTTTGTAAATGGTATTTACGGTGTAGGTAATGCAGGAACAGCAGTTACATCTTTCTTAGCACCTGTGATCGCGACTTCATTTGGCTGGAGAGCAACTGTGCAATCCTTTTTAATCTTACTTGCTATTTTCGCACTTCTAAACTTTTTACTAGGTGATCGTAATGAGCGAAAAGTGAATACACCATTAATGGAACAGTTAAAAGGTGTATACAAAAATGAAAAACTTTGGTTCTTATGTATTTTCTATTTCTTAACTTTTGGATCGTTTGTTGCATTTACAGTATACTTACCAAACTTCTTAGTATCTCACTTTGGATTAGAAAAAGTAGATGCAGGTATGCGAACAGCTGGATTTATCGTCTTAGCAACAGTTATGCGCCCAATTGGTGGGTGGCTTGGTGATAAATTTAATCCATTTAAAATTTTAATCTTTGTATTCATCGGTTTAACACTATCTGGTATTATTTTATCGTTTATGCCAAGTATGAACGTGTATACATTTGGTTGCTTACTAGTCGCATTTTGCGCTGGAATTGGAAATGGAACAATCTTCAAACTTGTACCGATGTACTTTTCTGAGCAAGCAGGGATTGTAAACGGACTTGTTGCAGCTTTAGGCGGCTTAGGGGGCTTTTTCCCACCGTTAATTTTAACGTTACTATTCCAACTAACTGGTCATTATGCAATTGGATTTATGGCACTTTCAGAAGTAGCGCTTGCTTGTTTAATTATTACAGTGTGGATGTATAGTCAAGAAAAGTTGTTAGTGATGTTAAATAACAAATAGAGGGAACAATTACACTGTTTCTTAAAACAATCGAAAAATAAAGCAGCATGATTCTAGTTCTTGTACTGGAGTCATGTTGCTATTTGTATTGGTTTGAAGGGAAGAGTACAAGGTGACCGTTACTTGTTTTCTCCTTTTGTTTTTACTTGGCATGGGGCAGGCAGAGGGTCTGACCGCTTCTATGCATGGCTCCGGATGCATTCTCTCACCAAAAAAGAAAGGTTGTATGTCAGTTTTTCAATTTGTATTTATGCAAAAAAAAAATAGCGGTCAGCTATTTTCAATTTGAATATATATTTTTAGATTAATGATTGATGGTATCTTGTAGGATATAAGTTGCTTGATTTTCTGAAACATTTTGCACAAGTGCAACTTCACTAATTAAAATTCTGCGCGCGTTGTCTAGCATCTGTTTTTCACTCGCATTTAATGCTCTTTCTTTATTGCGGCGAATTAAATCGCGAACAACTTCAGCGCCGTCTAGAAGATTCCCGTTTTTCATTTTCTCCATGTTCATGGTATATCTTTGTTTCCATGAGAGTGAGTGGTCAGCTTCACCATTATGAATGTCAACTAATACATCGTTTAATGTATTTTTGTCAACAACATAACGTATGCCTGAATTTTCTACTTTATCCATAGGAATCATCACTTGCATATCGCTAATAACCATGTGTATTACACAATACTGACGTATTTTTCCTAACACTTCTTTATCCTCAATCGCTTCGATTATTCCTGCTCCGTGCATAGGGTAAACAATTTTATCACCAATTTGAAACAAATCATCCACCTCCATATGTGGTAACTATATGTAATGATAACACATATGGATAAAAATATCAAATTTATTATATTACCATATGTTATCTATCTGTGTCAATGATTTTAGTTCGTTTTTTAAATCTTGTTTTTAGTTGAAAAATCACAACATTTTTTTGAAAGAACTGCAAGTGAAAAGGGATGATATTCTGAGGAACTCTCACAGCAAAATACAAGGCATATCCACTCTTTTTTAATCATAAAATACAAAATCGTTAATACAATATACCTAAATCCGTTCTTTTTAAAGGAGGGAGAGATGGTGGGACGCACAATTAAAATTGATATTACGAATAAGGTAGTAGCAAGATTTAAATCGAATTATTTAGAATTATATACAAGTAAATTTATGATAGGTAAGTTTTATGTCTATACTGAAGATAAGCAATATGTGTTAGAAGACGGATATGTATATGAAGATGGTAAGTTTTATCGCATCATAGATACGCACCGTGGCAATAATCGAGCGGCGGAGAGCTGTGATCTAGGATGGTGTTAACATGATTCGTGTTAAGGTGTTTGATGAAAGTCATGAAAAGGACTTGGAAGACTCCGTAAATGTGTTTCTAAAGAAGCTGAATGACGAACAGCTTGTAGATATTAAATATCAAGTTGGTGTATCCATTAATGACGATGAAAATCAAATTTATTGTTTTTCGGCGATGGTTATCTATAAAACATAAAAAAGAGCTGGGGAACCAGCTCTTTTTTATGTTTTTAAGTAGAAATTATATGGGTTGGTAAAGCATTCATAATGGATTGTGGTGCCAGGTTTTCTTTTGTAGATAGAACTTTTTCACCAGTGGTAGCATCTTTACACATACCGAGATGGTAGCGTTCACCTAGGAATGGATCAATATAAAAACCATTTTTGAAGACTCGATCAGTCAAACCTCTTTCATGATGAATTTCAGAGCAATGAATGCAGTAATACATATCTTTCATCTCCTTTTATTGTTAAAAATTTTTAAAGAAAAAGAGTGAGTAGGTAGTCAGTTTATTGTTTTTGAAAATCGCCACCTGCTCAAATTACATTGCGTATACATATCTCGTTTATATCAATGTGTTTTCTAAATAAATCCCAAGGGAAGGAGGGAGGCTAAGGATTGAGATGTGTTTGCTTTTGTGAGTATATTATGACGAAATGTTGCACTGGTGTTTGTCCTGTTGAAAAAATGTTGAGAATTTCTCAACAGGCAAATGGAGATTTATTGACGTGAAACCAAAAGGTGTTATATTATAAAACAAAACCAAAAGGTGTTACATTGTAACGGCCTATATAAAGGAGAAATAGTATGGATCAGCAAAATACATTACAAGATATTAAACAAACAGTTATTTTTGAAGCGCCTATTCAAAAAGTATGGAATGCAGTATCGACTTCAGAAGGGATTGCATCTTGGTTTATGCCAAATGACTTTGAACCTAAGGTAGGGCATGAGTTTCATGTGCAATCACCTTTTGGACCATCTCCGTGTAAAGTGTTAGAAATTGATGAGCCTCATCGTTTATCTTTTTCATGGGATACAGATGGTTGGGTCGTTTCATTTATTTTGAAAGATTTGGGAGATAAAACGGAGTTTACTCTTATTCATGGTGGATGGAAGCAGGCTGATACAATTCTTCCGAAAGCAAACGAGAAAAGTTCTGTTATTCGCGAGAGAATGGCAGGTGGCTGGGTAGCAATTGTAAATGAAAAACTGAAAAAGGTTGTTGAAGGATAAGTGTCCTCATCAGCAGCGAAATACGATGTCTTTCAAGCAATTGCTGATCCAACACGCCGCGAAGTACTCCGGTTATTAACTGAAAAAGAATTGCCGATTTCTAAAATAACAGATCATTTTCCAATGAGTCGTACAGCTGTAGCGAAACATCTTCACATTCTTTCAGAAGCGAAATTAGTAAGCGGAAGAAAAGTTGGGAGAGAAAAGATATATCGGTTGCAGCCTGAGCCGTTGGCCGAATTACAGCAGTGGCTTTCCTATTATGAACAGTTTTGGAATAATAAATTGTCTATGCTCAAATATGTGGTGGAACATGAAGAGTAAGTGTTGTCACGTATTGTCGAAGCGCCGATATATCGTGAGAAATGGTCGATATATTTAAAAAGTCGCCGATATATAGAAAGAGGATGATCGCTATGAACGATCATCCTCGTTTTTACTGTTCAGTTGTTTGCGTAGCTGGCTTTAATAGAAGCCACCCGATAAATAGTGTAAGTAGTGCGAGTGCAAATGTACTCATATAAATGATGTGTACGCTCGAAGCTAATACTTCTTGTGATTTTGTTACTACATTTGTTGTACCGCCATGTCCACCTGAGACAAGATCAACATTTTGCATGCCTTGTGCATGAATCATCGTATTAAAGATTGTTCCGAAGATAGCGGCACCTAATGTTTGGCTAAATGTATTAACAAATGTGTTTAAACCAATTGCTGTTCCGCGTGTATGTGCAGGGACAGCTGCTTGGATGGTTACCATATAAATTGGTGTAATAAGTCCCATTCCTAAGCCGAATAGTCCGACCGCAACATAAATTAGAAATGCTGGTGAATGAGTTGATAATATGAATAATAAGAAGGTAGCGACTGATAAAATGCTAGCTCCAAGTAAAATGATTTGTTTCGTTTGTAACTTACCAACTAAATTCCCAGAAAGAATCGCACCAAATGTCCACATAACAGGAATTGGCATCAGAATAAGTCCAGCTTCTGTAGCATTTTTGCCTAATACCCCTTGGCTCCAAATTGGAAGGTACATTGTAATACTAATAATCATGGCGCCAGCAATAAGTGTTAGGACGTTTACAGTTGATAATGTACGGTTAGAGAAAAGTGCTAACGGAATTAATGGCTCCGGAGATTTTTTCTCAAAGAATAAGAAAATAATGAATGAAACAGCTGCAAAGATTAAGAGGCCGATAATTGTAATGTCGCCCCAGTTTTGCTTGCTGCTTCCTGTTAAGAGTGCATATAGTAACGCAATTGTACTTAATGAGAAGATAATTGCACCAGGATAATCGATATGGTGTTTTGCTGGTTTGATTGACTCTTTATAAGAAATTGCAATCATCGCACAAGCAAGAATTCCAAATGGAACATTTAAGAAGAAGATGTAGCGCCAAGAAAGAGAATCGACTAAAAATCCACCTACTAGCGGCCCAACAACACCAGAAACGCCCCAAACAGCACTCATCCAGCCTTGTGCTTTTGCGCGATCTTTCGCTTCACTATATAAGTCTCCGATAATCGTCATTGTAATTGGCATAACAGCGCCGGCACCTATACCTTGAAGAGCGCGAAAGACGATTAATTGTTCCATCGATGTCACGACTCCGCATAATGCAGAACCGATTAAAAAGATGGCTGCGCCGATGAGCAGTACTTTTTTACGTCCGAATAAATCTGCTAGTTTTCCGTAAATTGGAGTCGAGACAGCAGTTGCGAGCATATAAATTGCATACACCCAACTAACAAGTTCAACGCCAGATAAATCACTCGTTATACGAGGGATTGCCGTACTAACAATCGTTCCTTCCACAGCGGAAAGAAACGTCATTAACATTAAAGATATCATGACTTTTTTTCTCATATGTTTTCCCCTTTATAATATTCAACAATATAAAATATAAAGCTACTAAGCTATATAAGGCAACAAAAAAGAAACAGGAGGGGAAAGAATCCACCCGTGTTTCTTTTTTAGTACTGCACTTTTGCGTTTTGTCCTGCAGTTGTTCCGGCGATTCGCCCTGTGACAAGAGCGGAAGTGATATTGTAGCCGCCTGTATAGCCATGAATATCAAGAACTTCTCCGCAGAAGTATAGACCATTCATTAATTTAGAAGCCATTTCTTTCGGATGAATTTCTTTAACAGAAACGCCCCCGCCTGTAACGAATGCTTTTTCAAGTGGCTGTGTGCCGTTTACTGTTACTTTAAACTCTTTGAAGTCTTTCACAAGTGCACGGATTTTTTCGTGTGAAACTTGCCCAGCTTGTTCGCTACCGTCAATTCCATTTCTTTCTAATAAAAATAGGAAATAACGTTCAGGAACATATCCTTTTAACACATTTTTGATTCCTTTTTTGGGTTCTTCTTTCATTTGTTTCATCATGCGTTGAAAGAGCTGTTCGCTATTTTCTTCTGGCAGTGCATCGATGCTCATTTCTACTGCGCGCATTTTAAATTTTTTCATCGTTTTTACAACGAATTGGCTACAGCGAAGAGCGGCTGGGCCAGAAATACCAAAGTGGGTAAAGAGCATGTCCATTTTATGAGAAATGACAGCTTTTCCTTTTGGATTTAATACGCTTAAGTTTACATCGCGTAAAGCAAGACCTTGCAATGTACGGTCACGAATAAATGGTTCGTTTGAAGTAATTGGGACTTCCGTTGGGAAAAGTTCTGTAATTGTATGTCCCGCTTTTTCAGCCCAAGCGTAGCCATCCCCAGTTGAACCAGTGTGAGGGACAGATTTTCCGCCAACAGCAATTACAACATGATTTGTTTCCAAAACTTCACCTGTTTTAAGAATAACGGCTTTTGTTTGCCCGTTTTCATATTCTACCGTTTCAACTGGTGTGTTCGTACGCATTTTAACGCCTAGTTCTTTTAATCGTGTTAATAAAGCATCGACAACAGATTGCGCTTTATTTGATACAGGGAACATGCGCCCATGATCCTCTTCTTTTAGCTTTACACCAAGCTTTTCGAAGAATGTAATAATATCTTCATTATTAAAGATGGAAAAAGCACTGTATAAAAAGCGACCGTTTCCTGGTATATGTTTCACAATTTCATCAAGCGGTAAGCGGTTTGTTACGTTGCAACGTCCACCGCCAGAAATGGCAAGCTTACGTCCTAGTTTATTTCCTTTATCAAGAAGCAAGACGCGTGCGCCTTCTTCAGCAGCACCGATTGCGGCCATTAATCCTGAAGGGCCTCCTCCGATGACAATCACATCATAATGCATAGTATATCGACCTCATTTTCTACATTTCCTGCCTAAAAGAATAGCATGTTTTCATAGAAAAGAAAAATTCAGTGATATACTGTTTCGCTGAAGAATTGTGGTACAATACAAAGGTTAGAGTTCAGCGTTATATATGTAGGAGGATCATCTATGTCCGATTCAAAATTTCTGCGCGGAACGCTTATTGTGACGTTAGGAACTTTTTTAGTTAAGTTTCTAGGCATGATTTATGTCTTTCCATTTCATGCCTTAGTTGGCACAGAAGGCGGAACGCTCTATACGTATGGATATATTCCATATACGATCTTTTTAAGTATTGCAACGGCGGGAGTGCCGCTTGCTGTTTCAAAGTTTGTTTCTAAATATAATGCGCTTGGAGATTATAAGACGAGCCGGAGAATGTTCCGATCGGGAATGGTTATGATGATTGCAACAGGAATCCTTTCCTTCTTAGTTCTTTACATGTCTGCGCCATTATTTGCTGAGGCAATGCTTGGTAAACAAAGTGTACGCAATAGTATAGAAGATGTTACGATGATTATTCGCCTCGTAAGTTTTGCGCTTATTGTTGTACCAGCAGCAAGTTTAATTCGTGGTTATTTCCAAGGTCATCAATCGATGGGACCGACTACGGTATCGCAAATTATTGAACAAATTATTCGCATTGTCTTTTTATTAGCGGGTAGTTTTATTGTCATTAAAGTAATAGGTGGATCAGTAGCAGCAGCAGTTGGAGTGGCAACTTTCGCAGCGTTTGTTTCAGCTGTGGGAGCGCTTGGTGTGTTAATATGGTACTGGTTAAAACGCAAAAAGCATCTCGATCAATATTTAATTGAACAAACTGTACCAGAATCAACAGTAAGTACAGCTCAATTATTTAAAGAATTATTTGCATATGCAATTCCTTATGTTGTTATTGGATTAACAATTCCTTTATATCAACAAATTGATACATTAACATTCAACTCTATTATGCAAGCGATTGGACAAGGCGATATTGCAGAGCGAGCACTCGGCATTTTTACGATGTGGACGCATAAATTAATTATGATTCCTGTGTCACTTGCGACGGCGTTTAGTTTAACTCTTGTTCCAGCAATTACAAAATCATTTACAGAAAAACAATTTCGTTATTTAAAACTACAAATTACACAAACATTCCAGGCAAATATGTTCTTGACATTACCAGCGGTAGTTGGTATTTCGACACTTGCGTATCCGATTTATACAGCGTTTTATGAAAAGGATCCATTAGGTGGACAAGTATTGATGTGGTATGCGCCAGTTGCGTTATTATTCGCGTTATTTACAGTGACTGCAGCGATATTGCAAGGGATTAATCAGCAGAAGCATGCGATTATTGCGCTTGGCATGGGCGTTATTTTGAAGTTTTTATGTAATGTGATTTTAATTCGTTACTTCGGTACAGTTGGAGCTGTTTTAGCAACAGGTATTGGATTCCTAGCTTCCATTTGGTATACGAATAAACAAATTCGAAAACATGCACACTATTCATTCGGTGTTGTATATAAACGAACATTCCAAATTGCAATATTAACAATTGTGATGGTCATTGTCGTAAAACTATCACAAGGAATTTTATCCTTTGTGATTTCGCCCGAGGGCCGATTTGGTGCACTGATTACAGTTGCGGTTTGTGCAGGTATTGGTGGCCTTACTTACGGATTGTTAGCGATTCGCACAGGTGTACTTGTAAGAGTATTTGGCGGAGAAGCTTTAGAAAAGATTCAGCGTAAGCTTGGCGGTAAGCTGAAAATAAAGATGAAATCAAAAGGGGCGTAATACACGTCCCCTTTTCTATGATAAATACAAGAAGGTGAAAGAATGAGATTAGATAAATTATTAGCAAATATGGGATACGGAAGTAGAAAAGAAGTAAAGAAGTTATTAAAGGATGGCGTTGTAAAAATTGATGGAATTTCAGTAAAAGATGCGAAGTTTCATGTGAATGTAGAAGAACAAGAGGTTACGATTCACGGTGAGATTGTTGAATATAAGGAATTTGTATATTTAATGATGCATAAACCACAAGGGGTCATTTCAGCAACAGAAGATGATAATCATGAAACAGTTGTTGATTTATTGGAATTAGAAGATGCAATCTTTGATCCGTTTCCAGTTGGAAGACTTGATATTGATACAGAAGGCTTCCTATTATTAACAAATGACGGGAAGCTTACGCATCAGTTATTATCTCCGAAAAAGCACGTTCCGAAAAAATATTATGCACACGTAGCTGGAGTTGTAACAGAAAAAGATGTAGAAGAATTTGCAAAAGGTGTTATTTTAGATGATGGCTATGAAACGAAGCCAGGTGAACTTACAATTTTGAAAAGCGATGATGTGTCTGAAATCGAGCTTGTCATTACAGAAGGGAAATTCCATCAAGTAAAGCGCATGTTTGAAGCGGTAGGGAAAAAGGTTGTCTACTTAAAGAGAACGGAGATGGGACCTTTAGTGTTAGATGAAGAATTAGAACTTGGTCAATACCGTGAATTAACAGATGAAGAAGTGGAAATGTTAAAAACGTATCAAGTTCAAACAGAGAGTCAAGATTGAGACCGATTCTAAAAATAGAAAGAACCCCTTTCTGTGAAATCAGAAAGGGGTATGTATTATATTTTAGATACAATTGTTTTCGTTATGAGGTCATTCTCACTTTCTTTCCTGTTGTTGTCCACTTACCGCGGCAAGGGCTATACACGAGTTCATTAAATTGCAACACATTCAGATCACGTTGTATCGTTCGCGGTGTGATCCCGAACTCATCTACAAGGTCTTTCGTCGTTACCGTACCATTCTCATTGATGTACATATAAATTGATTTAATGCGTGTTAGCATACGAGTAGTCGTAGGTTTCAAGAGAAAACCACTCCTCTACTAGTTTTTTTGACCCCATTCAGGAAAGAAGGTCCTTACTTCCATTGTACTCCACTTGACAAATTTCATGCTTTAACCTAGTTAAATTTTACAAAAGTTTAACAAATAATAAAATATAAAAATATTGGTAGTTGACATTCTATGTCTCTTCTATCAACTACCACATAAATTTCTACGTAAACCGTCAAATTCCTGCAAATTTTTTTAGAAAAATAAAAGAAAAATTAATGTGAAATATCTGAAATATTATAATCGTTCGTTATTTTATCTTATCTTCTCTTATTGGCATATCGGATTTTCGTTTGCTATGATGAAAGAGAGAATATAGAAGAGGTGAATGAGTTATGTCAGCAATTAATTGGACAGAAGAAGTTGAGAAAAGAAAAGATGAATTAATTCATGACACGCAGCAATTCCTGCAAATTAAAAGTGTATGGGAAGAAGAAACAGCAAAAGAAGGTGCACCGTTTGGAGAAGGTGTAGCGAAAGCACTATCCTTCATGTTACATAGAGGAGAAGTTGAAGGATTTACTTCTAAAAATTTAGAAGGGTATGCAGGACACCTTGAAATGGGACAAGGAGAAGAATTGGTGGGTATTCTTTGTCACGTTGATGTTGTGCCAGAAGGAGATGGATGGACAACACCTGCATATAGCGCTGATATTCGTGACGGAAAGATTTTTGCACGCGGTGCAATTGATGATAAAGGGCCGACAATGGCTGCTTACTATGCAATGAAAATTGTAAAAGAATTAGGATTGCCGCTTTCAAAACGCGTACGCATGATTTTAGGAACGGATGAAGAAAGCAACTGGAAATGTGTCGATCATTATTTCAAAAATGAAGAAATGCCTACGATGGGGTTCGCACCAGATGCAGATTTTCCTATTATTAATGCGGAAAAAGGGATTTCTGATATACAAGTTGTGCAAAAGAATAGCGAAACAGAAGGCGGGGAATATGAGCTTGTTTCATTTGCTTCAGGTCGCCGTTTAAATATGGTTCCTGATTTTGCGGAAGCAGTGATTACGACTGAAAAAGCAGAGGAACTCAGAAATGCTTATGAACAATACTTACAAACTGTGAAGAAGACAGGTAAAGCAAATGTAGCAGGAAATACCGTGACACTACAATTAGAAGGAGTTTCAGCTCACGGTTCTACTCCTGAAAAAGGTGAAAATGCAGGACTCTTATTAACGAACTTTTTAACAACGATTGCTCTTGACGGTAAAGGCGCTTCATTTGCGGCATTTGTTACAGAAACATTTACGAATGATACGCTTGGAGAAAAAGCAGGAATCGCTTATAAAGATGAAATTAGCGGACCGTTAACAGTCAATGTAGGTCGCTTTTCTTATACGAAAGAAGAAGGCGGAAACTTAGGTTTAAATGTGCGCTATCCAGTAACAACGAATTTTGAAGAGACAGTGCAGAAATTAAAAGACTATGTCGGCAACAAAGGCTTCCAAGTAGCTGATTATTCTAACTCACGTCCGCATCACGTTGATAAAGATCATGTTTTAATTCGTACATTACAGCGTGTGTATGAAGAACAAACAGGAGAGAAAGCGGAGCTATTAGCAATTGGTGGCGGTACATATGCTCGTTCATTAAAAGCTGGTGTAGCATTCGGTCCGCTTTTCCCTGGAAAAGAAGAACTTGCTCATCAAAAAGATGAGTATATTGAAATAGAAGATTTACTAAAAGCAACAGCAATTTATGCACAGGCAATTTATGAATTAGCGAAATAGGTTGATTTTACTGTGATATATGACCGCTCTCTATCTTAGGGAGCGGATTCTTTTTATCCAATTGAATGAGATACAAAAGAAAAGCAACAATAACAAGAAAGGAGAAGATACAAATGGTACCACATTATTTTTTAGCAGTTACCCTGCCGGATCATATAAAAGAAATACTTGAAAATTACAAAGAAGAAATGAAGGACAGGTTGCCATTTCGCTCATGGGTATATAAGGAAGACTATCATATTACACTTGCTTTTTTAGGGAGTGCGACGCAGGAACAATTGCAAGGAATAGAGAAAGGATTACAACTTCTTACAAATAAAACGGAATTAGATCTCACGCTGCAAAATTTTTCTATATTTGGCCTAGTAGAGAGCCCACGTATATTTTGGGCTGGATTAAAAGAAAATCAAGCGTTATTTGATATGCAAAAACAGGTGCATGCTATTTGTGAAAGAAACGGTTTTTCGCTTGAAACACGTCCCTATCATCCGCATATTACTGTTGCTCGTAAGTGGATGGGAGAAGAAACATTTAATCTTAAAGATCTGAAGCAATTAGATGCGATAGTGTTTCAGGCTGATACGATTACATTGTATGAGTCTCACGTCCATCAAACTCCAAAGTATAAGTCAGTTTATGAAATAAAGTTACAGAATCTTAAAGTGTGAAAACGTTTCTTATGAATGTGAATATACTATAGAAAATAGTAAGTTTGTGTAACATCCCATTTATCCTGTTATTTTCGGGCAGTAAGCCCCCCCACCTCAATATTCAGAGAGAAACAAGGGAGATGGGTGGAAGATGAAGAAAACCCCACTGATGGAAGTTTCACTTTATCTTTAGGGGATACCTATTTCTTACAGATATATAAAACCATTTTGATTTTTCAACATAAAATCCCCTGTTATGTAAAGCAAAAAGTGATCGCTACTTGTTTTCTCTCTTTGTTTTAACGTTGCACGGGGCAGGAAGAGGTTCTGACCGCTTTTATGAATGGCCAGTTATTCTCTCCCACCTAAAGATTGGGTTTTATGTCGGTTTTTCAAATTGTATTCATATAGTTTCATTTTAATTTCGAGAATGATGGTGATTTTTTATGCTGAAAGTAAAGCGTCCATTTGAAGCCTATTTAGATGAAATGAATAAAATTACAATTTTGCTCCCGCATACGTATGGAACAAGCCGGACATTTTTTATGCAGGAAGGAAATCATGTATGGGAGCTTAAGGTTGCTCAAATTATTTCCCTTGCAGATGTAACAAAGTATGAATGTTATATAGAATATCCACTTGATGTGGGGAAGTATTATTCAGTGCGGGATGAGCGGAATGAAGAAACAGATTTACAAATTGGAGCGGTTATTCGAACGGCTGTATTTGATGAAAAATATTATTATGATGGTAGCGATTTAGGGGCTTGTTATAGAAAGGAAAAAACAACTTTTAAAATGTGGGCACCAACTGCAAGACTTGCGAAAGTAAGAATTTATAAAAATGATAAAGAGTATACGGATTATGAGATGCAAAGAGAAGAGAATGGTGTTTGGTCTCGTATTTTACAAGGAGACTTTGAATTAGCAAGGTATGCATTTCTCGTTTGTATTAATTTAATATGGAATGAAGCTGTAGATCCATATGCAAAATCGGTATCGGTGAATGGTAAGTATGGAATTGTAATTGATCTTGCAAAGACATATGTAAAAGCACAAACTTCATTACCTAAACTTGAATCTTTTACGGATGCAATCCTTTATGAATTGCATATTCGTGATGCCACTATGCATCCAAATAGTGGTGTGGAAAAAAAGGGGACATATACTGGATTAACAGAAGAGAATACGAAAGGGAGACTTGGGACAGAGACGGCCTTTTCTTATATAAAAGGATTAGGAGTTACACATGTTGAGCTTTTACCTCTTCATCACTTTGCTGGAGTAGATGAAACGACCCCTTTTGTAACGTATAACTGGGGCTATAATCCATTATATTACAACGTTCCAACGGGAGTGTATGCAAGTAATCCTACCGACCCTTATAACCGAATCAAGGAATGTAAACAACTTATTGAAAAGTTTCATGAGCATGGACTCCGCGTTATTTTGGATGTTGTATACAACCATGTATATGAAAGAGAAACGTCATCTTTTGAAAAGCTTGTACCAGGATACTATTTCAGACATGATGAAAATGGCATGCCATCAAATGGAACTGGAGTTGGGAATGATCTAGCATCAGAGCGAAAAATGATGCGGAAATTTATTATTGATTCTGTTTTATATTGGCTTACTGAATATAACGTGGATGGTTTTCGATTTGATTTAATGGGAATTTTAGATGTAGAAACGATGAATGAATTAGAAAAGGAAATAAGGAAAAGAAAAAAGGATGCACTGTTATTAGGGGAAGGCTGGGATTTACAAACACCGCTTCCGGCAGAAGAGAAGGCAACGCTTAACAATGCAAACAAAATGCCACAAATCGCGCAGTTCAACGATCAATTTCGTGATGGGATAAAAGGTAGCACGTTTGATGTAAGTAAACGTGGTTTTGCATTTGGAGGAAGTGTAGACCCCGCGCATTTGCAATATGTGTTATCAGGAAGTCTTGTAAATGAAAAAGGAGACGGGTTATTTTTAGAACCCATTCAAAGTATTAACTATGTGGAATGTCATGACAATATGACGATGTGGGATAAACTCGTGCGTAGCAATCAGGAAACGGAAGAAGTGCAAAAAAGGCGTCATCGTTTAGCGACAGCGATGACATTACTCTCACAAGGAATTCCATTTTTACATGCAGGACAAGAGTTTTATCGTTCTAAGAAAGGAAATGAAAATAGTTATAATGCGCTTGACGAAATTAATCAACTCGATTGGGATCAAAAAGAGAAAGAAATAGAAACAATTGCTTATATACAAGGCTTGATTGCGATTCGTAAGGCACATAGAGCGTTTCGCTTACAGTCAGCGAATCTTATAAAGGAGCATATGACATTTTTACAAACATCTCCTACTGTTGTTGCTTATCATTTGCAAAATATAGGAAAGTTCGGTCCTTGGAAGGAAATTGTGGTGTTGTTTCATAATGGTGTGCAATTAGAAACGATTTCACTGCCGAAACACGAAATGTGGTACGTATTAGCAGACAGTGCAAAAGCGAAAGTACATCCGATTTCTTCATTTCAAGGAAGTGAACTTCAAATGGTTCCGATTAGCTCGTATATATTGGCGATAATGTGACAAATCGCTACTTGACGATGAGAATATAATAAATGTAGAATTGACAAAGGTGACGATTTCGATAAGTTGTCATTGTATTATTGGTTTTGTAAAATATAAAGAATAGACGGTTAGTTTGTCTTGATTTCTTGGCCCATGCCAAGTTTTCTTTTATCAAAAAAAAGCAAGAAAACTCCACCTTCAAGGAATATGCCCAGTATAGTCTTTGAGGTTGAAGATGAATTGCTAGTAACTGTCTTTATACAATATATTAAAACAGTAGTTCCAGGGGCGTTTGCCAATGGAATAGAGGGGTTGTGCATCAGGCAGCTGTGTCAACTTCACTCGTGTTAATCATCTGTTAGAGAAGATATACACGAGAAACCCCTACTTCAAGAGCCAAAGGAGCTAAGTAGCGGGAGTTTTCATATGAATCCACAACATCTTCAAAAGGTGTTGCGGTTTTTCTTTTCATAACTATAAAAGATAAGGATTTGTTAACGGGTAATGAATATGGAATGGTTGGAACAATTATTAGGAGAAGAGTGGAGTCTTATACCAGCTGGTGGGGCAACAGGCGATGCATATATTGCGCAAAATGGACAACAAAAGCTATTTTTAAAGCGGAATACATCGCCTTTTTTAGCGGTATTGTCGGCAGAAGGAATTGTTCCAAAATTACTTTGGACAAGAAGAGTGACGAACGGTGATGTGATTTCAGCTCAAAAGTGGCTTCCAGGACAAAAGCTAGAGCCAGAGGATATGAAACTTGAGTGTGTTGCGAAGCTTTTAAAAAAAATACATTCATCTAAAGCGCTTGTGCAGATGATACAAAGGCTTGGAAAACAGCCGCTCTATGCGCAGGAGTTATTGCAACAATTGTATTTTGTTTTAAGAGGAGATTTAAGAACGGATGAAACGATTCAGACAGGGCTACGATATTTAAAAGCCACACTGAAAGATGTTGAATATGATGAGTTTGTCGTGTGCCACTGTGACGTCAATCATAACAATTGGTTATTATCGGACGAAGATGAATTATTTTTAATTGATTGGGATGGAGCGCTTATTGCGGATCCTGCTCTTGATCTTGGCATGTTATTATATTGGTATGTTCCGCGTCACGAATGGGACGAATGGTTAGCGTATTATGGAATTGAAATGAATGAATCATTGGTTCATCGTATGAAGTGGTATGTAGTGGCACAAACTATTTTATCTGTTCAATGGCATACAACAAAAAAACAGCAAGCAGAAGCTGAATATTGGCATCAATATTTACAGCAACTACTTGCTTCAGAGTAATAAATAATTTAAGAGAAATTGTCCATTCCAGAAATCCATTGCGTGAGTTGCTCTTGATTATTGGAAATATGATTGTCTAAATCAGGAGAATATTTACCCGATTGACTATAGTAATATACATCGTTTAGCATTGTTTTTACATCGCTGTTCACACTATCGTTTGCAAGCAATGATTGAATGAGCCGTTCTAATTGTTCGCACTCAGAAACCGTTCCACAGCAATCGCTTTGGTGATTGACTAGAATATCTTTTAAAATTTCTAATTGATGTTGTTGATTAATCGGCATGATTGGATCATCCTTTCGATTGTTGTTCAATTTGAACAAGTAAGAGAAATTTTCTATTTCGTCATGGAGTACTAATCATTGGCTAACGAAACGTTTCTACAGGAGAGTTTCGTTCTATGCTCTTTGTAGTTTGTATCAAAATGGAACACCTTATACTTGAAAGAAACGGACCGAGTGCTCGTACGTACTTGGTTTTTTGTTTGATAGATTGATTGAAAAAGAAAGAAGGAATAAACCTTCTAAAAATAGTCTGGTAAAGAGAGGAAGACATCTATGCGTTTAAGACATAAACCATATGCAATGGATCGAATTAATGAGTATTCACAGTTTGTAATTGGAAACCCAGAGGAGCGTTGTGGCAATTGGAAAGAAGTGTTTGGAAATGACCATCCGATCCATATTGAAGTAGGAACAGGTCGTGGTCGTTTCGTTTATGAGATGGCAAAAGCGAATCCGCATATTAACTATATCGGAATTGAAAAATTCACAAGTGTTATCGTAGATGCGCTTGATAGGTTAATTGAAGAAGAAGTACCAAACTTAAAATTAATTAATAAAGATGCTGAAGATTTAACAGTTTTTTTTGCGGAAGGCGAAATTGACCGTGTGTATTTAAACTTCTCAGATCCATGGCCAAAAAATCGTCACGAGAAGCGTCGTTTAACTTATAAAACATTTTTACGCAATTATGAAGAAGTGTTAGTAACAGGCGGAGAGATTCATTTTAAAACGGATAACCAAAGTTTATTTGAATACTCTCTTATGAGTATGGCTGAATATGGCATGCTACTCACATTCCTTAGCTTAGATCTTCATAACAGTGATTTCGAAGGTAACATTATGACGGAATACGAAGAGAAGTTTTCTAGTAAAGGACATCGTATTTATCGTGTTGAAGCGAAATATCGAACAGAACCTGCGCAGTAATGCGCAGGTTTTTTTGTTGTAAAAAAACATTCTGAATTTTGTGTTAGAATAAAGAGAAACTGTAATCAGTGGGGGGCTTTTTCATCCCCCACTGATTATCAGCCCGCACCAATCGGGCTTTTACGGGCAGTTGATTCCCCGACTAACTTCTTTGCTTTTACTGCATTTTGAGGTGGGAGTCTTACTGCACACGAATAGCGGGGGAAAATGGAAAAGGGGGAATGTGGAATGGAATCTTTAAAAATCGGAGAAATAAAAGTGACATGGCTCCGCGGAGGGAACACTCATTTAGATGGGGGAGCGATGTTTGGTGTCGTACCAAAAATCTTATGGTCACGCAAATATAAACATAATGATACAAATCATATTTATTTAAGAACAGATCCGTTGCTTGTACAAACGAAAGAAGGAAATATGCTCATTGACTCAGGAATTGGAAATAATAAAATGAATGAAAAAATGAAGCGGAATCAAGGGATAACAGAAGAATCGTCAGTTGAACATTCTCTAGCGGAACACGGTCTAACAGCTGAAGATATTCATTATGTATTAATGACACATCTTCATTTTGATCATGCATCAGGATTAACAAAATCGGAAGATGGTGAGCTTGTTCCGACGTTTCCAAATGCAAAAGTGTATGTATCAGAAATAGAATGGAATGAAATGAGAAACCCTAATATCCGCTCTCGTAATACATATTGGAAAGAAAATTGGGAGCCAATTGTAGAGCAAATTGTCACTTTCAAAGACGAAATACAAATTTCAGATGAAGTCAGAATGGTACATACAGGAGGGCATAGTGATGGTCATGCTGTAATTGTTCTTGAAAGTAAAGGAGAAACGATGCTTCATTTAGCGGATCTCTTGCCAACGCATGCTCATCAAAACGTATTATGGGTGATGGCATATGATGATTATCCAATGACTTCAATTGAACATAAGCAAAAATGGATGAAGTATGGCACAGAAAAGAAAGCATGGTTCACCTTTTATCATGATGCCTATTATCGCGCTGTGAAGTGGGATGAGGAAGGGAATATGGTTGAGAAGGTAGAACGAAAAGAGGAAAATGTATCAAGTGAAGTGTAAGAAAGATAGAAGTATGGAGTGGAGGGTCACCCCCTCCACTAAAAAGTAAATTTGTTATGTTCTTGTTCAACTACAAACACATTGCAAGGATTTGTCGAAAGAAATACTGTTAAAATATTCTGAAAATTGTTATAATATCTCTGAGTTACTGCATTATGACATGCTCTATATGAGAAGCTTTTTATTCGAAAGGGGGAAATATATTGCATATAACGATTGGAAATTTACTTGAACTGACTACTGGAAATTATCCAAATAAAGAAGCGATTGTTGAACCGAAAAAAAATATTCGCTGGACGTATACAGAATGGAATGAACAGGTGAATAAGCTAGCTCATGCGCTCCAAAAAAGTGGTATA
Organism: Bacillus sp. FSL K6-6038; assembly: GCF_038050455.1. NCBI lineage: Bacteria > Bacillati > Bacillota > Bacilli > Caryophanales > Bacillaceae > Bacillus > Bacillus sp. FSL K6-6038. The sequence continues at coordinate 4,532,852 of NZ_JBBOUH010000001.1, read as the reverse complement.
CAAAAAGGTGATCGCGTCTCGACTTTTCTCTTTAATAGTAGTGAACTAGCAACTACATGTTTCGCTTGTGCAAAAATTGGCGCCATATTTAATCCGATTAATTTTAGATTAAAACCACAAGAACTCAGTTATATATTAGAAGATGCTTCTCCAAAAATCGTACTTTTTGAAAAGCAATTATCCTCCCAAATACAAAGTATTCATAAACAATTTCCTCATATCCAGTTCTGGTACATTGACCAAAATCATCCACCGTTTTCTATTTCATATGAAGAAAAACTATCAAATGCATTACCGGATTTTGAAACAGTAGAAGTAAAAGAAGATGATATTTGTTCCATTATGTATACAAGTGGAACAACCGGTTATCCGAAGGGAGTACTTCACCGTCACCGAGAAATTATCGATCAAAGCTTGATGGGAATCGCATATTTACATTATACCGAGAATAGTCGTGGTCTTGTAACAGCACCGATGTTTCATTGTGCTGAGCTGCACTGTTGCTTCGTTCCAAGGGTACATAGCGGCGGGGCGAATATTATTCTGCACCATTTCGATGCAAAGAATGTGCTCGAAACGATTGAAAAAGAGAAGGTTACTGTTATGTTCGCGGCACCTACAATGTGGAATATGATGTTGCAGGAAGACTTAATGCAGTATGATCTATCTTCTCTTAGGTACGGTTTATATGGAGCAGCTTCAATGGCACCGGCACTTGTAAAAGCTTGTGATGAAAAATTGAATGTTTCATTAGTACAAGCCTATGGTATGACGGAAATGGGACCGGCAGTTACTTTTTTACGAGAGAATGAGCAACTTACTAAAGTAGGTTCTGCAGGAAAAGCTGCCTATAATCATGAAATTCGTGTTGTCCGTCCAAATGAAGAAGGGCCATCTGAGCCGAATGATATATTACGACCGTATGAAATCGGAGAAATTATTATGCGAGGTTCCTGTTTGATGAAAGGGTATTACAACAATGAAGAGGCAACAGCAAAAGCATTATATAAAGGATGGTACCATTCAGGAGATTTGGGGTATGTAGATACAGATGGTTATGTATACGTTGCGGATCGCGTTGACGATATGGTTGTTAGTGGTGGAGAAAACATTTACCCACGTGAGGTCGAGGATTTTTTGTATACACATGAAAGTGTTTTAGATGTTGCGGTGCTTGGAGAGAAAGATGAGCTTTGGGGAGAAAGTGTTCTAGCATACATCGTTTCAAAAGATCAGTCTCTTACCGAAGAGATATTAGATGAGTATTGCAAAGTAAGTGATAAGCTTGCTGATTATAAACGTCCACGTCGCTATGTGTTTGTTGAACAACTGCCAAGAAATGCAAGCGGTAAAATTCAAAAGTTTATTTTGCGTAATGCAGAAACGGAAGCTAAGGGGAGGATATGATGAGGCATAAATATTTACAGGAGGAGCATCACATTTTCCGTGATGCTTTTCATAAATTTTTAGAAAAGGAAGCATATCCATACTATAACGAATGGGAAAAAGAAGGAATAATTCCTCGTGCTTTTTGGACAAGTATGGGGAGTAAAGGTTTTCTTTGTCCAATGGTAGGTGAGCGGTATGGTGGAGCAGGTGCTGATTTTGGATATTCGGTTGTCATTAACGAGGAACTTGAAAAGGTTGGATCAAGTTTAATCGGAATTGGTTTGCACAATGACATTGTCGTTCCATACTTCACGCAGTATGGAACAGAAGAACAAAAGAAACGTTGGTTACCAAAATGTGTAAGCGGTGAATGTATAACTGCAATTGCGATGACGGAGCCAGGAGCAGGTTCGGACTTGGCGAGTATTCGAACAACTGCAAGAAAAGAAGGTGATTATTATGTCGTGAATGGAGAAAAAACATTTATTACAAATGGTATTCATGCAGATTTAGTTATCGTTGTTTGTAAGACAGACACAAATATTAAACCGGCTCATAAAGGCATGAGTCTACTTGTTTTAGAAAGAGGAATGGAGGGATTTAAAAGAGGAAAAAAACTAAAAAAAATCGGCTTACATAGTCAAGATACAGCAGAACTTATTTTTGAAGATGTAAAAGTGCCTGCTTCGAATTTGCTAGGGGAAGAAGGAAAAGGTTTTTATTATCTCATGGAAAAGTTGCAGCAAGAACGTCTCATTGTTGCAATTGCAGCTAAAACAGCCGCGGAAGTGATGCTACATATAACGAAAAACTATGTCCAAGAGCGAAAAGCATTTGGGAAAAGTATAAGCGATTTTCAAACAGTACAGTTTCGATTAGCAGAGATGTATACGGAAATTGAAATTGGTAGAACATTTGTCGATGACTGTATTGCCAATCACATGAATGGTGAGAACATCGTAACGAAAGTATCGATGGCGAAGTGGTGGCTGACAGATCTTGCAAAAAAAGTGTCAGCAGAGTGCATACAACTGCACGGTGGATATGGATATATGGAAGAATACGAGATTGCGCGGCGTTATCGTGATATCCCAGTAAGCGCGATTTATGCTGGTGCGAATGAGATTATGAAAAATATAATTGCAAAGGGTATGGGCTTATGATGTTGAAAGGAATAACAGTTGTTGATTTTTCTCATTACTTACCAGGTCCGTATGCAGCACTTCGCCTTGCTGATTTAGGTGCAGAAGTGATAAAGGTAGAACCGCTTTATGGTGATTTAGCAAGAGGGTTGGAATCTGGTAATCAGGCATTTTTTTATGCGAATAATCGTAACAAGAAAAGTATTGCAATAAACGTAAAGCATCCAGAAGGAGTAGCGGTAGTGAAAAAACTTCTTCAAAAATCTGATGTTTTAATAGAAAGCTTTCGGCCTAACGTAATGAACCGTCTTGGTCTTGGATATGAAGAAGTTAAACGGATAAATAAAAGTATCATTTATACTTCATTAACTGGATATGGACAAAATAAAGAACATTCGGATCTTGCAAGCCACGATATAAATTTTATGGCAGTAAGCGGCGTATTAGCACAGTTGAAAGATCAAGAAGGAATTCCGATTCATCCCAAAATTACCCTTGGGGATGAGATAGGCGGAATGATGACTTCAGAAAAAATTATGGCAGCATTGTTTCAAAGAGAGCGAACTGGGGAAGGGAGTTATCTCGATATTTCCCTCACAGATAGCTTAATGATGTTAATGAACAATCATATCATGCTTGAAAAAATGTATAACAAACGTCATGGGCTAGATTTGCTTAGCGGTAAGATTGTATGTTATTCCCTCTACGAAACGAGCGATGAAAGGTTTGTTGCGCTCGGAGCAGTTGAACAGAAATTTTGGCATTCCTTTTGTGAAGCGGTAGGAAGAGTAGAATGGGGGGATAAGCAATATGAACTAACTCAAGATGGTCAAATCATTTATGAGCAAATGAAAGCACTCTTTGCTAGTAAGCCATTGGCGTATTGGACGAAATTTGCGATGGAAGTGGATTGTTGTTTGGCGCCTGTTTTGGAGACAAATGAATTATCGTCGTCACCATTTACAAGGCATCTAGTAAATGAGAAAGGATATGTATTTACACATACGAGTCATACATTTGCGAATCCACCGAAGCTTGGTGAGCATACCGAAGAAGTGTTGCAAAAGCTTGGATTATCGAAGTTAGAGATTGAGAGATTGGAACAATTAGATGTAATTGAGCGAGTTCGTGTATGAATAATTAGAGAGAAGATAGAGAATCAAGAGGAGATTTATTTCTCGTAAATATGCAAGACTATTTCGGAAAGTATTGATTCGTTGTTGAAATGTATGTTGTGGAAATGAAAAGAAAATAATTAAAGGAGGAAAATAATGATTCAAAATATCGCAGTAATTGGTGCAGGAATTATGGGAAGTGGAATTGTCCAAGCGTTAGCGATGGGCGATAAACATGTGAAAATGTATGATATATCAGAAGAAAGTTTACAAAAAGCTTATGGAACTATCACCAAAAGCTTGGGTCGTTTCGTGAACGCAGGACGTATGACAGAGGAAGAAAAAAATGGAATTCTAGCTCATATTACTTCTACAGTTATATTGGAAGAAGCTTGCCAAAATGTAGAGCTTGTTATTGAAGCAGTACCAGAAATATTACAGTTAAAGAAGGAGATTTTTCAAAAGCTAGATTTGTATACATCGCAATCTACTATTCTAGCCACGAATACGTCTGAATTAAGTGTAACTGCAATTGCAAGTGTAACAAGTCGTCCAGAAAAAGTAGTGGGGATGCATTGGTTTAATCCCGCTCCTGTTATGAAGCTCATTGAAATTGTACGAGGAGTGGTTACGGCAGAAAGTACGATACAAGCAGTAAGAACAGTTTCAGAAGGAATTGGGAAAGAAACGGTTGTTGTGAAAGATATGCAAGGATTTGTGACGTCGCGGGCAATTGCTATTCATATGTTAGAGTGCATGCGTATGTATGAAGAAGGAATTACAAGTAAAGAGGACATTGATAAGGCAATTAAGCTTGGTTTGAACTATCCAATGGGACCATTTGAATTAGCGGATTATGTAGGGCTAGATACGATGCTATTTGCGAGTACAGGACTAATGGAAGCATTTGGCGATAGGTTTAGAGCGCCGCAAACACTTGTGAAACTTGTAGAGGCAGGACATCTTGGAAGAAAGACTGGGAAAGGTTTTTATGATTACTCAAAAGGGAAAGTAGGCGAGAAAATATGAAGCGGGACGTTGTTATTGTTGAAGCTGTACGTACGCCAGTTGGTAAAAGAAATGGGGCATTTCGTTTACTTCACCCTATACAACTTGCGGCAGTTGCACTGAGTGAAGTAACAAAACGGGGGAATATAGAAAAAGGACTTATAGAAGATATAGTTATGGGGTGTGTAACGCCAATTAACGAACAAGGTTTTAATATTGGAAGACTTTCGGCACTTGAAGCAGATTTTCCTATAACGGTTCCAGCAGTAACGATTAATAGGCTCTGTGGTTCAGGGCAACAGGCTATTCACTTTGCTGCGCAAGAAATTAAATCAGGGGATATGGACATTACGATTGCAGCTGGTGTTGAACATATGACAAAAGTTCCTATTTTAAGTGATGGAAATGAGCAGACGATCCCGAGTAGTCTTCACGAAAAGTATCAAATTGTGCATCAAGGTGTATCTGCTGAGATGATTGCAGAAAAATATGGTATTACACGTGAACAGTTAGATGCTTACGCGCTAGAAAGTCATAGACGCGCACTTCAAGCTATTGAATCTGGACACTTTCAGCGAGAGATTGTACCACTGCGTGGTGTAGATAAAGAAGGCAATGAAATATTAGTTGAAAATGATGAAGGTCCGAGAAGGGATACTTCTTATGAAGCGTTATCAAATTTAAAAACAGTGTTTAAAGAAAATGGAGTGATTACAGCAGGGAATGCAAGTCAAATTAGTGATGGTGCTGCAGCAATCTTGCTGATGGATAGTGAAAAGGCTAAAGAGCTAGGTTGTAAAGCACGTGCTCGTATTGTTAATCAAGTGGTTGTTGGTTCTGACCCGACAACAATGCTTGATGGCGTTATCCCTGCAACAAAAAAAGTGCTACAAAAATCAAATTTAACAATTCATGATATGGATGTTGTAGAAATCAATGAAGCATTTGCATCGGTTGTTTTAGCATGGCAAAAGGAAATGGAAGCGGATTTACAAAAGGTGAATGTTAATGGTGGTGCGATTGCGCTAGGTCATCCACTTGGGGCAACTGGTGCGAAATTAATGACTTCTCTTCTTCATGAATTGGAGCGGAGGCAGGGAAGGTACGGCCTACTGACAATTTGCATTGGACATGGGATGTCGACAGCGATGATAATTGAAAGAATGTGAAAAAGTGTGCAGAAATTCATCTGCACACTTTAATCTCACTACTCATGAGTGGTAGCCCTCACCTCAAAGTTAAGCAAGCGGAGTATTATTGTCCGTAACAATCTAATTGGCCGGGAGTGAATAATCAATGTGGGAATGAAGCCCTCCACTGATCAAAGTTTCACTTTATGCTTTTTAATTTTCTGAGTTGTTTTAAGCAGCCGTTACTTCTAAAACGGTACCTGTTTTTGCATCTACTAAAAATTCAAATCGTTCTTGTATATCATTTAAAATTGTTGTAAGACCGCCGCGGTATACTTCGTACGCGACATCATATTTTTCAAACGTCTCTGGAACCATATGTACCCAAGAGCCAGTAATTTCGCCTTTATGACTTAATGCTTGTTTCACCATTTTTAATGCTTTCTCTGAAGAAATATGGGATTGTTCTTGAACTTTGTTTGCAACAAGATAACCAGCTGCAAAACCAACACCAACACCAGCTAGTAAACCTTTCCAGCGCATATATTCACCTCAATTCTATAAAGTAGTGTATTGATGATAATTATAATGCAATTTTAGCGAAAAAAGAAGAAACTAGAAACATTTCGAAAATTTCGTTACAATAAAAGAGGTATTCTACTAAGGTTTGAAAGAAGGGAACTTCGTGAATAAAGAGACATTAGAATTATTTCGCACGTTAACAGAATTACAAGGTACATCAGGATTTGAGCATGATGTGCGCCGTTTTATGAAAGAGGAGTTAAGTAAATATGCAGATGAAATCGTCCAAGACGGTTTAGGTAGCGTGTTCGGTCTGAAAAAAGGGGATGAAAATGGCCCACGCGTACTTGTAGCTGGTCATATGGATGAAGTTGGCTTTATGGTTACGCAAATTACGAAAAACGGGATGATTCGTTTTCAAACGCTAGGCGGCTGGTGGAGTCAAGTGCTATTAGCACAACGTGTACAAATTATGACGAAAAATGGCCCAGTTGTTGGGGTTGTTGGTTCGATTCCACCTCATTTATTAAGTGATGCACAACGTGCGAAACCAATGGATATAAAAAATATGTTAATTGATATAGGTGCAGATAGTTATGAACAAGCGCTTGAAATTGGTGTGAAACCAGGGCAACAAATTGTTCCGATTTGTCCGTTTACACCAATGGCAAACGAAAAGAAAATTATGGCGAAAGCTTGGGATAACCGCTACGGCTGTGGTCTTGCGATTGAATTGTTAAAAGAATTAAAAGATGAAACATTACCAAACACGTTATACTCTGGTGCGACTGTACAAGAAGAAGTCGGTCTTCGCGGCGCACAAACAGCAGCTAATATGATTCAGCCAGATATTTTCTATGCGCTTGATGCGAGTCCAGCAAATGATGCATCTGGGGATAAAACGCAGTTCGGTCAATTAGGAAAAGGAGCACTTCTTCGCATTTATGACCGTACAATGGTAACACATAGAGGAATGCGTGAATTTATTTTAGATACAGCAGAAACATATAACATTCCTTACCAGTACTTTATTTCACAAGGTGGTACAGATGCAGGTCGTGTACATACGAGTAACTCTGGTATTCCGTCAGCAGTAATTGGTGTTTGCGCTCGTTACATTCATACTCATGCTTCTATTTTACATGTTGATGATTATGCAGCAGCGAAAGAATTGATTACAAAACTTGTGAAAGAAACAGATAAAACAACATTAGAAACAATTAAAAACAATGCTTAAAAGAAAGGGCCGGATTCGGCCTTTTCTTTTCGTATATGAAAAGAAATAAAAACACTCTTTTTAGATGGGAGAGAGCGTCCGCTCATGCATAGAAGCGGTCAGTGCTCTTTTTAGCCCCATACCATGTGAAACCAAAAAGAGACAATGAGTGGAGGTCTTTTTTTTGTTTCATAGCCGTAATATATATGTTGGGAAATGGAAGAGGACATATGATGAAGAATTGATCAAAACACTCTTTTTTAGATGGGAGAGAGCGTCCGATCATGTATAGAAAAGTTCGGAATTTTTCCTATCCCATATAGAGTTAAAAACAAAGAAAGAACAAGAGTGTCAATTACCTTTTGTTCTTTGTAGCGATGACTTATATAGAGGTGAACAATATGAAAGTAGCAGTTGGCTCAAAAAATCAAACAAAAGTAGGAGCCGTACAAGAAGTATGGAAAGAGGTAAGTATTACTTCAGTTTCTGTTCCTTCAGGAGTTGCAGCACAGCCATTTTCTGATGAGGAAACGATGCAAGGCGCAATCAATAGAGCGAAGCGAGCATTAGAAGAAAAACAAGCTGACATCGGTATCGGACTAGAAGGCGGTGTAATGAAAACAGAGCACGGTTTGTTTATGTGCAATTGGGGTGCTTTGGCGACAAGCGCGGGGAAAGTATTTGTCGCAGGTGGGGCACGGATTATGCTTCCTGATGATTTTCTTTCTCCTCTTGAAGATGGAAAAGAGTTAAGTGAAGTAATGGAGGCATTTGTAAAACGAAAAGACATTCGTAGCCATGAAGGCGCAATCGGAATCTTTACAGATCATTATGTGGATCGTACACAATTATTTGTACATGTTGTAAAGCTGTTAATTGGGCAATATAAGTATAACGAAAAACAAGCATAAACCTTGCACCATACGTGATGTATGGTAGTATAAAAGAAGATTAGAGATGAAAAGATACACTTCGTTAGAGGAGGAAATATAGATGAAATCATTAGAAAGCATGGAACAATTTCAAGAATTAAAAAATGAAGAGAACGTCATTTTTATGTTCTCAGCAGAATGGTGCCCAGACTGCCGTTTTATTGACCCATTTATGCCAGAAGTAGAAGAAAAATATAGCGATTTCTCATTTTACTATGTAGATCGTGACGAATTTATTGACCTTTGCGTGAAATTAGACGTATTTGGCATTCCGAGCTTTGTAGCGTACAATAAAGGTGAAGAAACTGGACGCTATGTAAACAAAGATCGTAAAACACAAGAACAAATCGAAGCGTTTATTGAAGGGTTAAAATAAGGCGATCTCGCCAATTAAATTGTAAAAACAACCTCTACCTTCGCGGGGGAGGTTATTTTTTTGGAAGGGAGGCAAACGAAATGAGAATGACAAGCAAAAAGATGAAAGATGAGTTAATGACTAGATTAGCTCGTCCAGAGTGGGAATTTCATTATGATAGCGAGAAGGATACGCTCCGTATTGAACAAAAAGATACGAAAAAGGGAATTAATGTTTCACTTCCAGGAGTTGTAGCGAAATGGGAAGTGAAGAAGGAAGCAGCGATTGAAGATGTTGTGTATTACGTACAAGAGGCGCTACTTGCGATGCATAAAGAAGAAAGCGGCGCGGCAAAAATTTTACCGGTTATTCGATCCACTTCTTTTCCAAAGCAAGCTGAAGAAGGAAATCCTTTCGTAATGACAGATCATACAGCAGAAACGCGCATTTATTATGCATTAGATTCCAATAAAACATATCGATTATTTGATGAACGTTTGTTACAAAAACTAGGACTTACAGAGCAGCAAGTACGTGAAATGGCATTGTTTAATGTACGTTCCTTAAGTCATTCATTTAAACAAGATGAAGTGGCGGGGAATACATTTTATTTCTTAAACACAAATGATGGCTATGATGCGAGTCGTATTTTGAATGAATCATTATTACAATCGATGCGTGAAAAGATTTCAGGTGACATGGTTGTAGCTGTTCCGCACCAAGATGTATTAATTATTGCTGATATCGTGAACGAAATCGGTTATGATATTATTGCACAAATGACAATGAAGTTTTTTGCCGAAGGTCATGTTCCGATTACATCACTTTCATTCGTATATGAAGATGGGGATTTTGAGCCAATCTTTATTTTAGCGAAGAATCGGAAGAAGACAAATGGAAAAGAGAAAGGATGAACAAAGTGAACGTTTTTTACAACCTTGAAGGAATTGGCGACACATTAATCGTTGCCTTACAAGATATCACATTAGAAAACCGTACATTTGACCGCAAAGGAGATGTTGCACGCGTTTATGATCGTGAAAGCAACGTAACAGGAGGATTCAACATCTTTAATGCGTCTTCTTATGTAGAAGTAAAGGAAACAGGAAACATTACTTTAACAAAAGAGCTTGTTGAAAAAATCAATGACATTTTAGCAAAGAATGGCTTTGAAGAAAAAGTAGAAGCAGACCTCACGCCGAAATTCGTCGTTGGCTACGTAGCTGAAAAAGAAAAGCATCCAAATGCAGATAAACTAAACATTTGTAAAGTAGAAATCGGTACAGATACACTACAAATCGTATGTGGTGCACCAAACGTTGATGCAGGACAAAAAGTTGTTGTCGCAAAAATCGGTGCTGTAATGCCAAGTGGTATGTTAATTAAACCAGCTGAGCTTCGCGGCGTTCCATCTTCTGGAATGATTTGTTCTGCACGTGAATTAGAGCTTCCGGATGCTCCTCAGGAAAAAGGTATTCTTGTATTAGAAGACAGCTATGAGGTTGGACAAGAGTTCAAATTTTAATTGATATATAATTACAAATTGAAAACCCGACATAAAACCCAATCTTTAGGTGGGAGAGAGCATCCGGCCATGCATAGAAGTGGTCAGATCCTTTTCCTGCCCCATGCAAGTGAAAACAAAGGGAAAAAACAAGTAGCGATCATCTTTTGTTCTTCGTAGCAGCGAACGATATGCCGGAAAATTAAAATAGAATTATATAGAAAAAATAGTCTCATGATAAAATGAGGCTATTTTTTTATTTACATGTCTTTATATTGTAACGCTTTTCTCAAAATCTATATTGTATTTCAAAAACAAATTAGTTAAAATTTAGAAAAATATATAAATGCAAATTGAAAACCCGACATAAAACCTTTCTTTTAGGGTGGGAAAGAGCATCCAGCCATGCATAGAAGTGGGCAGCCCCTTTTCTTGTCCCATGTCAAGTGAAAACAAAAAGAGAGAACGAGTACAGGTCACCTTTGTTTTTTCATAGCAGCGACTTATATGTTGAAAAATTAAAATGGAGTTATATAGAAGGAGATAGGAACATATGAGACAATTTCCAAAAGTGAAAGAGCTTCTGGGGCTTATCGAAACTTCGAAGAAACATGATATTGAATTACAATCATTTGAAATATATTTATTGCATGAAAATGAATTGGAAAAGGGACAAATTGGATATCGATATGATAAAAACAAAAATTCACTCATGAGTGGGAAAAAGGGAGATTGGCAAGAGAGTTGGATTGTTATTGGATATGATACAGATATGGGTGATCCTATCTTTGTTGATATAGATAATCCACTCCATCCGATCTACACAGCTGAACAAGGATCGGAAATATGGGAACCAGTTTGTATAGCACGTAGTATAGATGAGATTATGAAACAGTTAAAAGAAATTTAGGGTGTTTTTATATAAATGCAAATTGAAAACCCGACATAAAACCTAATTTTTAGGTGGGAGAGAGCATCTGGCCATGCATAGAAGCGGTCAGTCCCTCTTTCAGCCCCATGCCAAGTGAAAACAAAAAGAGAGAACGAGTACAGGTCACCTTTTGTTTTTCATAGCAGCGACTTATACACTTGGAAACCAAAATGGATATATAAATAGAGTATGCGCAAAGTAGATGGGAGGAGGAAGCTATGAAATATATAAAAATGATGTGTGCAGTTGTATTACTTGGAATATATATGGGAGCGTGCTCGAAGGAACAAGAGAAGAAAATACCATCTACTGTGCAAGAAGAGAATAAAAAGGTTGTAGAACAAACGAAAGAAACGCCACCAGAGAAGCAAGCGGAAAAAGAGAAGAAAATAGAAGCTGAATTACCAGTGGAACAAAATGGAGAACAAGAGAAAAAAATTGAACAAGAACCATCCGTGGAGCAAGATGAAAAACAAGAGCTAAAGGTGGAGCAAGTACCACAGGCTGAGGAATCGGCCAAAACCCTTGAGGTAAAAGCAAATGCTGAGCAAAAACAAGCAAAATTTCTTGTTGTAATTGATCCAGGGCATCAAGAGAAAGCAAATTTAAATTTAGAACCAATTGGCCCGGGGGCAACTGAGCAAAAGTATAAAGTGACTGATGGAACGACAGGTGTTGTGACGAAAAAAAGAGAATCTGTTCTTGTATTAGAAGCTGCTGTCATATTGAAAGAGAAGCTCGAAGCAAAAGGTATGCAAGTACTTATGACAAGAACAACACATGATGTTGATATAAGTAATAAGGAGCGAGCGACATTTGCGAATGAGCATCAAGCAGATTTATTTTTACGCCTTCATGCGGATGGTTCAGAAAATCGAGCACAAAAAGGGTTTGCTGTGTTGACGCCAGCGGAAGGGAATACATATACAAAAGGAATCTATACAGAAAGTTTACAAGTTTCTCAAATAATCGTAAAGAAAATGAAAGAAAACAGCCAGGTAAAAGTAAATGGAATCAAGTTTCGAGATGATCTTTCTGGATTTAATTGGTCAAAAATTCCAGGTGTTTTACTTGAGCTTGGATTTATGTCGAATCCTGAAGAAGATCAGAAACTATCAGACACACAATATTTAGACTCTTTACTGCAAAGTGTAACCGAGAGTGTAGAAGAATATCGGAAGAGTAAAGCTTAAACGGCAGTCTTATATATGAGGCTGTTTTTTTATGTATAAATACAAGTGAAAACCTTTCTTTTTGGGTGGGAGAGGGGGGACCGGCCATGTATAGAAGCGGTCAGGTCCTTTTTGAGCCCCGTGCCGGGTTTAAAACAAAGGGAGAAGGAGAGAGTAGGCCCTCTTTTGTGTTCATAGCAGCGACTTGTATGTTGAGAATCTATTGTACTTACTGAAAATTTGAATATGGTAGACAAAATACAAGAGCGTAATTTTACCTGCACTTTTTGCCGAATGCTGATACAATAAAGGATGTTACTATTTAGTAGAAAGAGTGGTAAACATGTTAGATTGGATGAAAAAGCTGTTTAACAAAGAGGAACATCAGGAAGAAAAAGAAGCGATAAATAAAGCAGTACCGAAGAACACTGAAAGTAAGCCGAAAACTCCTCGTGTAAACCACTACACTGAAGCAAGAGAAGCACAAATGGCTAGTCGGAATTTAGGTGTGAAATGCCGATTTCCGTTAATACCTGATGATGGATTTGATGAGGAGAATGTGGAAGAATCAACACATTTTGAGCAGCAACCTCTGCCAAGGGTAACGAACATGGAGAGACGCAGGCCAAGATATGTAGAAGAACCAGTTCATACATTTGCCCCGCCACAAGCCCAACAAGAAATTGAGCCAGAGCCTATCTTGCCAAAAAAATCTGTGCCAGTACAAGAAAGCCATCGAAGACCATTTCGCCCGACAGAAATGATTTCGCCTATCTTTGGATATAAACGTCCTTCGAGAGAGAAACAAGAAGTTAAGACGGAAGAAAAAGGGCAGGAAGATCTTGAAATATCCTTTGAAGGAAAATCTGTCGTCGATGCTTGGTTGGAGAAAAAAGGATACTCTCTTTCGAATTTCTCAGACGAATCCTCTATTCCTTCTAAGAAGCAGGAGAAAAATCTGGAGCATACTGGACAACAAGAAAGCCCCAAAGAGGAAAAATCAGTTGTTGATCAGTGGCTAGAGAAAAACGGTTACGATTCTGAGCGTTCATTAACTTCGTTAGAGGGGCAAGAAAAGGTAGATGCCATTTCAGACTCTCTTCCATTTGCAACTGATAACTTTTTACATAAATCAGTTGGACAGGATAATAAGAAAGAAGAGCATACTGTTGAAATCGTACAGGTATTTGAGCAAGAACCAGATGTAGTGGCGTTATCACAATATGATAACGAAGCGAAGGAAGAAATCTTGCAAGATGAGTTGCTAGATTCTACTGTAGAGAATATGGATACAACGTCAACCGAAGAAAATGAATATAAGAAAGAAATAGAAGAAGAACAGCTAGTGGAGAAAACTATTTTAGAAGAAAATATTGTTGAAGAAGTGGAAGAAGCTGAAGAACCAACGCGGGAAGTTGAAGAAGTGGAAGAAGCTGAAGAACCAACGCGGGAAGTGGAAGAAGTGGAAGAAGCTGAAGAACCAACGCGGGAAGTTGGAGCGGTGGAAGAAGCTGAAGAACCAACGCGGGAAGTGGAAGAAGTGGAGGAACCCGAAGAAACGCTGGTAGCAGAAACATTTGAAGAAGCAAAAATTGCCGAAACAGCGAAAGAGTCTGCAGAAGAAACGGCTCAAGTAGTAGTTGAAAAAACGACAGAACAAGAGAATTTGGTTTCTAAAGCGGAAAACAATGTTTCAGAAACATCTTCAGCAGTAGACGAGCACACGAAGGAAGCAGTTCAAAACTTTGCAAATGTATTAATCGAAGAGGCAGAAGAAAAGCAAGAAGTTGCTGTGGAACAGCCTGTTAAGCAAAAAGAAGAACCGAAACGTGAGAAAAAGCGTCATGTGCCGTTTAATGTTGTGATGTTAAAACAAGATAGAAGAAAGTTAATAGAGAGACATGTGGCAGGAATGAAAACGCCGCAGACTCCTATAAAACAAGCTGAAGAACCAGTAAAGGTGCACGAGCAGCCTGTACAACAAGTGGAAGAAGCACCACAAGGAAAAGCGCAAACTGCACAGCAAATTATAGTGGAAACTCAAGTGGAAAAGAAACCAGTAGAACAAGTTATAGTGGAAACTCGAGAAGAAGAGAGACCAGCACAGCAAGTAGTGGTGGGAACTCAAGAAGAAGAGAAACCAGTAGAACGAGTGGCAGTGGAAAATCAAGTAACAGAGGAGCCAGTTCAACAAACGGAAATGAAGGCACCTGTTGCAAGTGCAGGAGTACAAGAGAAAGCATACGTTATAGCGCGAAGAGAGAATGATATGCGTAATGTACTGCAAACACCGCCTGAATATGCTATGCCACCATTAACACTATTGACGATTCCAAGTCAGTCGACATTAGATAATACGGAATGGTTAGAAGAACAGAAAGAATTATTAGATACGACGTTTAATAATTTTCATGTTGGGGCTCATGTTATCAATGTTTCACAAGGACCAGCTGTAACGCGCTTCGAAGTACAACCTGATCCGGGTGTGAAAGTAAATAAAATCACAAATTTAAGTGATGATATTAAGCTGAGTTTAGCTGCAAAAGATATTCGAATTGAAGCACCGATTCCAGGGAAAAGTGCCATCGGAATTGAGGTTCCGAATAAAGAAAGTAAGCCTGTATTCCTGCGAGAAATTTTGAGAAGTCCTGTGTTCACGAAAAGTGAATCACCGCTTACAGTTGCGCTTGGACTTGATATTTCTGGTGCTCCAATTGTAACGGATATAAGGAAGATGCCGCATGGACTGATCGCTGGTGCGACTGGTTCAGGGAAAAGTGTCTGTATTAACGCGATTTTAACAAGTATTTTATATAAAGCGAAACCACATGAAGTGAAGCTGATGTTGATTGATCCAAAAATGGTTGAGCTTGCACCATATAATTCTATTCCCCATCTTGTAGCACCTGTTATTACAGATGTGAAAGCAGCTACAGCAGCGTTAAAATGGGCTGTAGAAGAGATGGAACGCCGTTATGAATTGTTTGCGCATGTTGGTGCACGTGATTTAACTCGTTATAATACCATCGTAAGTAGCCGAGAAATCCCAGGTGAAGCATTGCCGTACATTGTTATTGTAATTGATGAGTTAGCCGATTTAATGATGGTTGCTCCTGGTGATGTAGAGGAAGCAATTTGCCGTATTGCACAAAAAGCACGTGCTTGTGGTATTCACTTATTAGTTGCAACGCAGCGTCCGTCTGTGGATGTTATTACAGGATTGATTAAATCAAACATTCCAACGCGTATTGCGTTTACAGTATCATCTCAAGTAGATTCACGTACAATCATTGATATTGGAGGAGCGGAGAAATTACTTGGTCGCGGTGATATGCTATTTTTAGGAAACGGTACGTCAAAACCAGTCCGTGTACAAGGGGTATACGTATCGGATGATGAAATTGAAAAAACAGTTGAACATGTGAAAAAGCAAATGAAGTCGAACTATTTATTTAAGCAAGAGGATTTATTGGCGAAAACAGAACAACATGAAGCCGAAGATGAACTGTTTTTTGATGCATGTCAATTTGTTGTAGAACAAGGGGGAGCGTCCACATCTTCTGTACAGAGAAAATTCCGCATCGGTTATAATCGTGCGGCACGTCTTATTGAAGAGATGGAAGCACAAGGAATTATATCTGAAGCACGGGGAACAAAACCGAGAGATGTCCTTATTTCAGAGGATGAATTTGCTGCTATGCAGGAAACGAATGTATAGGAAGCGGTTTTGCTGTATACTAAGAGAAAATGTTGGATAGTAAAGTAGGGAGTAAACGACATGAAAGAAATTGAATTAAAATTAAAAGGTGAAATCAATCGACTAACAAATAAAACATTTAAATTTGATGAACGAGTTGGGGAAGGTTGGTTCTCTGCCGTTTACTTTTTAAAAACTCGTGACATTATTCAAGAATTTCGCCCGAAAAGTGTTGTGACAATGCAATTTTTCCAAAAGGAACATGCGGTACTTTGCGGAACAGATGAAGTATTAGCATTGTTACAAACATTTGCTGAACATCCGGAAGAGCTTGAAATCCATTCTTTAAAAGATGGGGACAATATTAATCCATTTGAAACAGTTTTAACAATCTCTGGACCTTATGAATATTTCGGGTTTTTAGAAGGTGTAATCGATGGGATTTTAGCTCGTCGTACATCTGTTGCAACAAATGTATATAATGTTGTACAAGCTGCTCGCAGCGGTGAAAAAGAAAAACCGGTTATTTTCATGGGAGACCGTGATGATCATTATACACAGCAAGCTGGTGATGGATATGCGGCGTATATTGGTGGTATGAGTGCACAAGCAACGCATGCAATGAATGAATGGTGGGGCAAGAGTGGAATGGGGACAATGCCTCACGCATTGATTCAAATGTTTAATGGAGATGTTGTAGAAGCTGCAAAAGCGTACTATAAAAAGTTTCCAGAGGATGATTTAGTTGTACTGATTGACTACAATAATGATGTGATTACAGATGGTCTTCGTGTTGCACGTGAATTCGGCTCAGAATTAAAAGGTGTACGCATTGATACATCACGTACAATGATTGATCAGTATTTCATTCGTCATCCAGAAGTACTTGGCACATTTGACCCTCGTGGTGTAAATCCATCCCTTGTTTTCGCGCTCCGTAAAGCGCTTGATGAAGAAGGGTTCCAGCATGTAAATATTGTTGTAACTGGTGGATTTGATGAAAAACGTATTCATGAATTTGAAGCGCAAAATGTTCCTGTAGATCTATACGGAGTGGGCAGCAGTTTATTAAAAATGAACATTGGTTTTACAGGTGATAATGTAGAATTAAATGGAAAACCAGAAGCGAAAGCTGGACGTAAATATCGTCCAAACCCACGTTTAGAGCGCGTTCAATTAGAAAAAAGAGAAGATATGTAAGAAGAGGAAAAACTGATAGGGAATTGACCCTATCAGTTTTTCTGTTATCATAGTATAACGGATTGTTTTTTGCTATAATAAGTTTGTTATGGACATATAAGAGGTACGTACGTGTTTATCCCGATTGGTGAGAGCTAATGAAAGTTCCGCTGTATCGAGAATGTATGATGATTACCAAAATAAGAAAAGATTCATATACTGTCTTATAGATAGGCCGTTGTATTAGTTCGAAATGTTGGAGGTTCTTTAAGATGACAGTTTACCATTTTGTAGGAATTAAAGGAACAGGAATGAGTTCATTAGCACAAATTCTTCATGACATGAAGCATACTGTTCAAGGTTCTGATTTTGAAAAACGTTTCTTTACACAAGTAGCTTTGGAAAAGCGTGGTATCTCCATCCTTCCTTTTGATAAAAATAATGTAAAAGAAGGACAAGTGATTATCGCAGGAAATGCGTTCCCTGATACGCATGAAGAGATTGTAGCAGCGAAAGAGTTAAATATCCCAGTACACCGTTACCATCATTTTTTAGGGAATCTTATGAGTAAGTATACAAGTGTTGCTGTAACAGGTGCACATGGAAAAACATCAACAACCGGCTTGTTAGCCCATGTAATGCAAGGTGCACACCCAACGTCTTACCTTATTGGAGATGGAACAGGGCATGGGGTAGAAAATAGTAAGTATTTTGTGTTTGAGGCATGTGAGTACCGTCGTCATTTCTTGTCTTACTATCCAGACTATGCAATTATGACAAATATTGATTTTGACCATCCGGATTACTTTACAGACATTAATGATGTATTTAGTGCATTCCAAGAGATGGCACTTCAAGTGAAAAAAGGAATTATTGCATGTGGTGATGATGAAGAACTGCAAAAAATTCAAGCGAAAGTACCTGTTATTTTCTATGGATTTGGTGAAGATAATGATTTCCAAGCACGTAACATCCAAAAGAGAACAGATGGTACTGTATTTGATGTGTTCGTTCGTAATACGTATTATGAAACATTCAAAATTACAGGTTACGGCAATCACAGCGTATTAAATGCATTAGCAGTTATCGCGCTTTGTCACTATGAAAATGTTGATGTAGAAGCAGTAAAACATCAATTAACAACGTTTGGAGGCGTAAAACGTCGCTTTAATGAAAAACCGATGGGAGAACAGGTCATCATCGATGATTATGCACACCATCCGACAGAAATTAACGCAACGATTGAAGCTGCTCGTCAAAAGCATCCAGAGCGTGAAATTGTCGCTGTATTCCAGCCACACACATTCTCACGTACTGAAAAGTTCTTAGATGAGTTCGCGGAAAGCCTAAGCAAGGCTGATCAAGTATACCTATGTGATATTTTCGGATCAGCACGTGAAAACAAAGGTGACTTAACAATTCAAGATCTGCAAAAGCGTATTGATGGTGCAGAATTGATTACCGATACAACAACGAATGTATTAAAGAAACATAAAAACGGCGTTCTTATTTTCATGGGCGCAGGTGATATTCAAAAATTCGAAGCGGCTTACGTGAAAGAAGTGCAAGTTGCGGAGAAGTAATAAAGCGAAGACGTGCAGCGGTGGCTGCACGTCTTTTTTATGTCAATTGTTGTAGAATGGTCGCTATATGGTGTACTAGGTAGAAAATTTATTAAAGTTGGTAGTCCAAGACAAACAACGACATATACAATGACTGTTGGAGCGCTTGCTTTCATCATTGTGTCCTTTATGCAACAGAGTGTAGTAGCGATTTCAGAAATTCCTCTATTAGCATGGTTATCTATTTTATTTATGGCAATTGGAATGAGCGTGCTTGGTTATCTTTGGTGGAATAAAGGAATCGCGCAAATTGGGGCAGCAAAAACCTCTTTGTTCTTTAACTTAGTTCCCGTTGTTACAATGTTTGTTTCTTTTGTAGAAGGAGTGAGTATCACAATCTCGCAATGTTTAGGGATGATTTTAGTCATTACAGGTGTTCTATATTCCTCCGGTTTTCTTGCTATAAAATCCCAAAAAGAAAGTGTGAATATATAACCCTTAACATTTTATAATTAGAAATGTTAGAATAATAAGAAAAGTATTAGAGGGGATAGAGCAATGTTTACACTTCGAGTCGATGATGAAATCAAACTTCAATTGTTAGAAAAACATCATAAAGAAGAATTGTATCAATTAGTAGATCAAAACAGGGAGCATTTAAGAAAATGGCTTCCATGGGTAGATGGGACAAAATCTGCTGATGCATATGACGAAATTCTTCCGATGTGGCTAAAGAAATATGCGGATGGAAACGGTTTTGAAACAGGTATACGTTATAAAGGAAAGCTCGTTGGAATGGTCGGTATTCACGAGGTGAACTGGGCTAAGAAAGCAACAAGTCTTGGATACTACCTTGCAGAAGAAGCAGGTGGAAAAGGAATTATGACAAGGAGTGTAAAAGCGGTGCTTCGCTATGCGTTTGAAGAACTAAAATTGAATAAGATAGAAATCCGTTGTGGGGTAGAGAATCAGAAAAGCCGTGCGATTCCGGAGCGACTTGGCTTTAAGTTAGATGGAGTTATGCGTGATGAAGAGTGGCTTTATGACCATTTTCATGATCTTACTGTGTATAGTTTACTAGCTTCAGAATGGAAGGAGATTCGATGAGCGATACGATTTGCATTCAGTCATATGAAAGTAAGTACCAATCTGAAGTAGTCGATTTAATTATTCACATTCAGCAAAAAGAATATAACGTACCAATTACAAAGGAAGAACAGCCAGATTTACAAGAAATTGAGCAGTTTTACCAAAGAGATAACGGAAGTTTCTGGGTAGCAATACATGATGGGAAAGTAGTTGGAACTGTAGCCTTATTAGATATTGGGAATCAACAAGTGGCCTTGAGGAAAATGTTTGTGAAAAAAGAATTTCGGGGCAAGGTGTGGAATACCGCGAGCATGTTACTCCAAACAGCTATCTCTTGGGCAAAAGAAAGAGAATTAGAAGGAATTTATTTAGGAACAACAGTACAGTTTTTAGCGGCACATCGCTTTTATGAGAAAAATGGATTTCAGAGTATTAGGATGGAAGAGTTACCAGGGAGTTTTCCGGTGCTGCAGGTAGATAAGAAATTTTATAGGTATGGTTTGTGAAGAATAGAGATCATTCAAATCGAGAGTGATCTCTATTTTTTTGTTAATGAAAATGGAAATTATGGTATAATTTAGGTGAGAGGTGATGGTATGAAATTTCCTATCCAAAGAAGCACACCAAGTATGATTTTTGTAAGTGCAATGTTGATCCTTATGGTTGTTTGGCCAAGCGGAATGCTGATTATAGACAATGGAAACTGGGGATCAGTACTGATTGGGATGGCAATTTGCCTCATTGTAAATGTCCCTCTTGTTTGGGATGTATTTATTAAGAAACATACAGTCGAAAATGGTGTATTGAAATATGGCATATTGAACGAAGACGTTACACTATCTGATATAAGAATGGTGCGTCAAGTTGGAAAATCACTCGAAATTACAACGAACCGATACAAAGTCCATATGATTGCTATGCCAACAGATAAAGAAAAGTTGTTGTCACTCATTCAAGAAGCGAACCCACATGTGAAAATAGATCTAAAAGCATAATGGAGGACGAGGAATGAAACATTTTCGGCTGTTATTTTGTTTTGAATTATTGATGGTACTGGTCGTTTGCGTTAGAGGGTATGTTCGTTGGGAGTGGCCGTTGTATTTGTCGATAGGTGTAGGCATTTTAGCAGTTGTACTTTTGTTTTATTACCATTCTCGTCAAATCAGAAACAAAGGACAGGAAGTGGAGAAATAATATTGACCGTCCGACAAAACGAGACGTACCAAAAGAGCTCTCCCATCAAAAGGAGAGCTCCTTCACATTTTATTTTAAGTTCTCAGGATTTAAAGCTTCTAATTCAGGTACAACGAAGCGACCGTCTTTACGGATTAATACGTCGTCGAAGTAAATTTCACCGCCGCCGTATTCAGGGCGCTGGATGCATACTAAATCCCAGTGGATGTTAGAGTTGTTGCCATTCCATGCATCGTCATAAGCTTGTCCAGGTGTAAAGTGGAAGCTACCGTCGATTTTTTCATCAAATAGGATATCACCCATTGGATGTAAGATGTATGGGTTTACGCCGATTGCAAATTCACCAACGTAGCGTGCACCTTCATCTGTATCGAAGATTTTGTTAATGCGTTCTGTATCGTTTGCAGTTGCTTCAACGATTTGACCGTTTTTAAATGTAAGCTGTACGTTTTCGAATGTATAGCCGTTGTAAGGTGATGGCGTGTTATAAGAAACTGTACCGTTAACAGAATCGCGAACTGGTGCAGAGTATACTTCACCGTCTGGAATGTTCAAATGACCAGAGCATTTAATAGCTGGAATATCTTTAATGGAGAATGTTAAGTCAGTTCCAGGACCAGCAAGGCGAACTTTATCTGTTTTGTTCATTAATTCAACAAGGTTATCCATTGCTTTATCCATTTTGCCATAATCCAAGTTACATACTTCGAAGTAGAAGTCTTCGAATGCTTCTGTGCTCATTTTTGCAAGTTGTGCCATAGATGCATTTGGGTAGCGAAGAACAACCCAGCGTGTTTTTGGAACACGAATGTCTCTATGAACTTTTTTACCAACTGTTTGACCCTGGATCTTCATGCGTTCACTTGGAACGTCGGCTTGTTCGTTAATGTTATCGCCAGAGCGAAGACCGATGTAAGCGTCCATATCTTTCATTACGCTTGCTTCATATGCAGCGATTTGCTCGAAGTGTTCTTCAGTAGCGCCCATTAATAATGAGCGATCGACTTGATGATCTTTCAATGAAACAAATGGGAAACCACCAGCTGCATAGGCTTCTTTTACAAGTGCAGTTACAAGTTCTTTTTGCAAGCCAAAGTTTTCAATCAATACTTTTTCGCCTTTTTGTAAGCGGATTGAGTAGTTAATTAAATTGTGTGCTAAAGTTTCAATACGTGGATCTTTCATATGTAAAGCCTCCCTACTAATTATGTATCCTTCCTTATTGTACCCTACTTGCTGGAATTTGTTTAATGATTTATGGTACATTTGACGAACAAGTGTGAAAATTCTAATGAAATCACAAGGATTAGAACGAAACGGAAAATGATTGTATAATAGGAGAAAGTATGAAAAAGATAAAGGAAGTGATGAAATGCAAGTTCTTTTATACGTAAGTGCAGCTATAGCTGCCGTTGCTTTTGCAATTTTAGTGATATATACATGTAGAACATTATTATCATTGCAGAAGACGTTAGAAAATGTTGCAAGTACATTAGAAGGCTTAGAGAAGCAAATGCAAGGGATAAGCGTAGAGACAGAACAATTATTACATAAGACGAATGCATTAGCTGATGATATTCAGCAGAAATCTCAGTCATTAAATAAAGTAGTAGAAGGCGTAGATGGAATTGGAACAACAATTCATTCTTTAAATACGAAACTTCGCAATGTATCAGATTCTGTAACAAATGAAATTGAAAATAATGCAGACAAAGTTGCACAAGTTGTACAATGGAGTAGTGCAGCGATTGAAGTGTATAATCATTTTCGTGCTACTAGACAAGAGAAGAAATTAGAAAAAGCTGAGAAGAAGCTAGAGAAGGAAGAGAAAAAAGAGAAAAAAGAGAAGCGCTCTAGACTTCCAATTCGTATGAGAGGTGAATAAAGTGAGCATGACAAAAATCGAAACAATGGAAGAGTTTGAAGCATTATTAGAAACAGCGGAACCATATATTCTTTTTAAACATAGTACAACATGTCCAATTAGCCAAGGAGCCTACGCAGAATTTGAGGCATATTGTCAAGATGCAAAAGAAACACCTACTTATTATTTATACGTACAAGATGCAAGAGATGTTTCGAATCGTATTGCAGAGCACTTTGGTATTAAACATGAGTCGCCGCAAGTGCTATATATAAAAGATGGGGTAGCGGTATGGCATACATCCCATTGGAATATTAAGAAGCAAACTTTAGAAGAGAATGTGAAGTAGGGAGAAGTAAGCGGAGACGCTTGCTTCTTTTTTTAGGATTCATGAACTATGTAAATACAGATTGAAAAACTGATAGAAAACTGTTCTTTTTAGGTGGAAGAGAGGATCTACTCATGCATAGAAGTGGTCAGAGCCTCTTCTGCTCCCATGCCAAGTGAAAACAAAGAGAGAAAACGAGTGAAGGTTGAGTATGCTTTGTGTAAGTGAAAGGCAACAATATATATTTCAAATAAGAGAACGATTCCATTTACAATGTATATCATGTGACAACCTGATATCTATCGGATATAATAAATTATCTTAACCATGATAATAAGGTAATCTTTATATATAACTTGAAAGAGGTGGTTTTCTTATGGCATCACAAGAATTAGATCGTTTACGCTCTCAAATTGATCAAATGAACCTACAAATTTTAGAATTATTAAATGAAAGAGGTCGTCTTGTTCAAGAGGTTGGTAAGTTGAAAGAAGCACAAGGTGTGAAACGATTTGATCCTGTACGTGAGCGTAATATGCTTGATTTAATTGCTGAGAAGAATGATGGACCGTTTGAAACATCAACTCTTCAACATATTTTTAAACAAATTTTTCAAACAAGCCTAGAATTACAAGAAGATGATCACCGTAAAGCACTCCTTGTTTCACGTAAGACAAAGCCAGAGGATACGATTGTTGATATAAAAGGTGAAAAAATTGGTGATGGCAATCCTCACTTTATTATGGGACCATGTGCGGTTGAAAGTTATGAGCAAGTGCGCCAAGTTGCGGAAGCAATGAAGGAACAAGGGTTAAAGCTAATGCGCGGCGGTGCATTCAAACCTCGTACATCGCCGTATGATTTCCAAGGGCTTGGCTTAGAAGGCTTGCAAATTTTACGACAAGTGGCGGATGAATATGATTTAGCGGTCATTAGTGAAATTTTAAATCCGAATGATATTGAAAGGGCATTAGATTATGTTGATGTCATTCAAATTGGTGCTCGTAATATGCAAAACTTCGATCTACTCAAGGCTGCTGGATCGGTGAAAAAGCCAGTATTGTTAAAACGTGGTTTATCAGCAACGATTGAAGAATTTATGTATGCGGCAGAATATATTATTGCACAAGGTAACGGAGATATTATTTTATGTGAGCGCGGCATCAGGACGTATGAAAAGGCAACGCGTAATACGCTTGATATTTCTGCTGTGCCAATTTTGAAGAAAGAAACACATTTACCTGTCGTAGTGGATGTAACGCACTCTACAGGACGACGTGATCTCTTATTACCAGCTGCAAAAGCAGCGATGGCAATCGGTGCTGATGCGGTTATGGCTGAAGTACATCCGGACCCGGCTGTTGCGTTATCAGATTCAGCGCAACAAATGGATATTCCAGAATTCAATGAGTTTATGAAAGAATTAAAAGCATTCCGCGGTAGATAGTCAGAAGGGGCTGTAGGGTCTATGTGACACTTGTTGCATAGACTTTTTTGCAGAAAATGTCCTTTTTTACATAAAAAATACGAAAATAGGAGAAAAGAAGCGAATTTTTTCGAAACTTTTGCGGGAAAATATTGTATGAGCCTGCATTTTTATCGTATCATTAGTAAAAGGACTCGGGAGTGACATCTTCAAGTAGAGTTGATGTCTTTTTTTCATTTTAGTGAACCGATACATAAAGATAGATAACATAATATAGAAGGAGTGTGCGAAGAGATGAACGTAACAATCTATGATGTAGCGCGCGAAGCGAATGTTTCGATGGCAACCGTATCACGTGTTGTAAACGGTAATCCAAATGTAAAGCCTACAACAAGAAAGAAAGTATTAGAAGCAATTGATCGTTTAGGATATCGCCCAAATGCGGTAGCACGTGGACTAGCAAGTAAGAAAACAACAACAGTAGGTGTTATTATTCCAGATATCTCTAATACGTTTTATGCAGAACTTGCACGTGGAATCGAAGATATCGCAACAATGTACAAATATAACATCATTTTAAGTAACTCTGACCAAAATAAAGAAAAAGAGTTCCATTTATTAAATACAATGCTTGGTAAACAAGTGGACGGTATTGTATTCATGGGTGAAGATATTACAGATGCTCATGTAGAAGAGTTTAAAAAGTCTCCAGTACCAATCGTTTTAGCAGCATCATTTGATGAGAACAATGAAACATCATCAGTAAATATCGATTATACACAAGCAGCTTATGATGCAATGAAGCATTTCTTAGCACAGGGGCATAAACGTATTGGTTTTGTATCAGGCCCTTACATTGATAAAGCGGGAAGCGCAAAGAAATTACAAGGTTATAAAAAAGCTTTAGAAGAAGCTGGTATCGCTTATGATGAAAATCTTGTAATCGACGGAGATTACACATACGACTCAGGTCTAGAAGCATTTGAAAAGCTTTGGGAACTTGATCAAAAACCAACAGCAATCTTTGTATCTTCAGATGAAATGGCACTAGGTGTAATTCATGCAGCACAAGATGCAGGATTAAATGTACCAGAAAACGTAGAAGTACTTGGTTTTGACAACACACGCCTTGCATTAATGGTACGCCCGCAGCTTTCAACAGTTGTACAACCAATGTATGACATCGGTGCAGTAGCAATGCGTCTACTTACAAAATACATGAACAAAGAAAACGTAGAAGATCATACAGTTATCTTACCTCACCGTATTCAATTTAGAGATTCAACGAAGTAAGAATAGGAAAACTCACAGGGAATCCTGTGAGTTTTTTTTGTTCTAATGATATAAGATGTAATTTCTTTCATTAAGAAAGGGATTTAATACTAGCAGATGAACCTACGGCTAGCTTAGATGTTGAAAATGAAAAAGTAATACTAGAGTATTTGAAACAATTGAATGAAAAAGGAAAAACAATAGTAGTTGTTACACATAATCAAGATATATTGCCTTATTTTTCGCGTGTCATTCGTTTACATGAATTGTTTTAAAGATAGAGGAGAGTGCAGAGTTATGAGAAGGAATTTTCATAATTCTGCACTTTTCTATTTCTCAAAGCAACTGATTCTTCTTAGTTGTACGAATAAAAAAGAATAACATGGATTATGATCTTAATTATTTTCAATAAACGCCCATAGTTCATCTGTATTACGCAGATTATTATCTATACACATTTGCGCAGTTATTTTGAATCCTGTTAACAAATCATCAATTTGTAAAGTATGATAATTCTCTATATCTCCTTCCCTCTAGCATACTCTGTTTAACAGTACTCCAACATTCATCCCCTACCTCAAGCACTTGCAGGACATAGTCCGTGTGGTAGGGAGGGGGCATTCACCGGTAAAATTTCCTACAATTACGAAATGTCATGTATAATAGAAAGAAAAGGTTTGTGAGGGGGGAAGAAAAGATGATCGTTCTTTGGATGATTACGCTTTGTATGACTACTGTTTTTGCATATATGACGTTAAAACAAAATGGTCTAAAGCGCTTTGTTCCAGGAAGTATTCTTGCAGGAATTGCCCTTATCACGTATGTAACTTCTATTTTTATTGAAAGTATTTCAGTGAATTTGAGCACAAGCTTCGTATTTGTTGCAATTACATTATTTGCAGGTTCTATTATGATATTAGTGGTTGCCGGTATTATTTTGTTCATTCATATGAATTCGGAAACGCTATAAGATATAAAAAAGCATGTCCTATATGGGCATGCTTTTTATCCGTTCAATTATGCGTTGTCTTTTGAAGTATTTTGTTGTTTCAATAAGTCGCGAATTTCGCCAAGAAGTACTTCTTCTTTTGTTGGTTCTGGAATTTCTTCTACTTTTTCTTCTTCTTTTTTGAATGTTAGTTTGTTGAAAACTTTAATAAATGCAAAGATAGCACCTGCGATGATTAAGAAGTCAAAGATAGTTTGGATGAAGTTACCATACATAATAGCTGTTTTACCAAATGTAATTTTCAAACCTGTAAAGTCGATACCACCCATTAACATACCGATTAATGGTGTGATAATATCTTTTACTAAAGAACTTACAATTTTTCCGAAAGCAGCTCCGATTACAACCCCGATAGCTAAATCAATAACATTCCCTTTTAGGGCGAACTTTTTAAACTCGTTCCACATTTATAATTCCCATCCTTTCCACGACTCAGTATGAAATTTATAATTCCTATCAACATATTCTATAGAAGTTTGTGATAGAAATAAAGGGAAAATGGGAGTGAAAGTAAATTCTGAAAAGTGTATCCGTTTCCTTCTATAAAATCCAAATTATGTGATTTATTTTTTTTCGATAGATTGTAATAATGATTCTAGCATTTGTTGGGATTTTAATCCTTCTACTCCATCAACTAGTGGCTTTGTATCCCCTTGTACACAATCGATGAAATGCTGCACAGCATCCTCAAATCCGCGTTGTTTTAATGTTGTTTCCCATGAAGGGGAACCGCTTTGTGTAATGCGATTATCTTGTTCAATCTCTAGTAGGTTCATGTTTTTTACACGAATGATTTTCCCTGTTGTCACAAGTTCGATTTGTTCTAAATTTGTTCCGGCATGGCGATGCATAGCAGTAGAGAGTAATGTGCCATTTGTGCTTGTATACGTATGATGACCATAAAAGAGTTCGTTTTTTTCGTTAGTTTGTATCATATTATGAACAACACGAAGATCATCATCAGCTAACCAGCGTGCTGTATCGACGATGTGTAAATAATCATCAAGCATTGTGAAGTCATATGTATATGGACCAACTTTGTTTGTGCGATGTTTTTCAATACGAATCCATGAAATATCATTTGCTTGTTCTTTTGCAGCAACGTACATTGGAACGAAGCGACGATTGAAGCCAACCATAAGTTTTCGGTTATGTTTTTCGCTTAGCTCTACTAATTTTTCAGCCTGTTCGACAGTGGCAGCTAATGGTTTATCAACGTAAACATCGATTCCTTTTTGAAGAAGTTCGGAAACGATTTCATAATGTGTTGCAGTGGAACTATGGACAAATATTGCGTCACATTCTGAAGCGAGAGTTTGTAAATTAGAGAAGTCTTGAATACGATATTGCTTACAGATTTGTTTGCGTTTTTCAGCGTTTGGTGTAAACGCTCCCACAAATGTCCAATCTATTTCCTTTGTAAGTGTTGGAAGATAAGCTTTTTGAGCAATGTTGCCTAGTCCTATCATACCAATCCGAGGTTTATTCATATGTTTTCCCACCCTGCTATGGATTTTTATAAGTTGTATAGTTGTATAGCAACTATACTGTAGCATATGTATTAGAAGGAAACAAAGATTAAAGTTTTGATATACCCGAAGTACTCTTTTACTGCAAGCACTTCGGATGATTATATTACAAAGCCGTTCAGTTCAAGTGAATGAGTTGCAAGAGTAAAAGCACATATCGCTCGTTATGAACGATTATCTGGAAATATGATCAAGAAGCAAGTGATTTAGTACTTGCTGCTTTCATGCTGTAATGGTTTATAGAAAGTTTTAATAATAGACGAAAAATGATCGCTTTCTTCTAAAAAAGGATAATGGTTGCTATGTTCAAACGGAATAAAGATAGAACCAGGTATACCTTTGTGCATCTCGATAGAATATTGCACTGGACACTGAACGTCATGATTTCCACAAATGATTAATGTTTTTGCTGTAATAGATGAAAGCTGATCTCTTAAGTCGAATTGTGGGTATTCGTTAGCGAAAGCGTTCATCCGACTTACAGCCATTGTTTTATAAATCGGTTTCGAGAAGTATGTTTTATAGCGTTCTGGCTCATATAAAGATAATTTTGTTCGTTCAGATGATAATACACTTCGCTCTTTTGGAGTAAGATTAGGGAGTTTCAATTCTTCGATGACATCTTGCATATATTGAAATTGTGGATGGCTTGGATGATAAATACAATCTGTTGTTTCTGTATAGTTACTAGCAGCGGCACCGACAACAACTAAGGATTGCAAGGAGATAGGATAGGTAATTGCATACAGAAGACCAAGCATACCACCTGTAGAATGACCAGCGAAATGCCACGCTGAAAGGTGCAGTGATTCTTTTATTGCTTCTAAATCTTCAATTGTTTCGCTCATACTTAATTCATGTTCCGTTGTAGCTTTCGCAGAATGACCAGCATTTCTTAAATTAATAAGAAATACTTGGTGAGTAGAAGTAAAGATTTCAGCAAAATAATCACCAGATTCGTTAAACTCGGAGTAATGATGTGTAACGCATAGTGGGTCACCGCTGCCTTTTATAAATACTTCAAAAGTACCACGCTTTGTATGTAAGAGTTTTTGTTCCCACATAAATATCACCTTTCATAAAAAAGAATAGGAGAAAGTCCCCTATTCTTATCATTTAATATAAAGCCTTTTTCGTATTATTCCGAATAATTTCAAGGGATTTTGCCACTGTTAATGCATTTTTTTCTTCAATTTCTGGCTTTCGAGGGATAGGGCTATACATGTTGTTAGGGTCTTCCCATGTGATGGGAAGTTCAATAGGTGCTTGTCCTTTCCAAGCTTCAATCCATTCTGGGGGGAGATAACCTGAGATGTTTTGGATATTGTTCATTTCGAGCCAAATGAGTGCCCATGCTCTTGGAACGACGCGCCATATATCATAGCCGCCACCACCAACGGCGATCCAGCGTCCGTCGCAGTATTCATTGGCGATTTCATGAGCAAGCTTTGGAATTTCACGATAAATTTGCATCGTTGCACAAAGGTGAGTAAGAGGATCGTAATAATGTGCATCGGCTCCGTTTTGCGTTAAAATGATATCCGGTTTAAAGTAAGCTGCGACTTCTTTTACCACGGTACGATAAGATTGTAAAAAAGATTCGTCTTCTGTAAAGGCATCGAGTGGAACGTTAAAAGAATAACTATAGCCAATACCTTGACCGCGCTCGTTTACAGCGCCGGTTCCAGGAAATAAATAGCGCCCAGTTTCATGTAGTGAGATGGTGCAGACGTTAGGGTCATCATAAAAGGACCATTGTACACCATCACCATGATGGGCATCTGTGTCAATGTATAAAACACGCAATCCATATTTTTTTTGCATATATTTTATAGCAATCGAGCTATCGTTATAAATGCAAAAACCAGATGCTTTGCCGCGAAATCCGTGGTGCAGGCCACCACCTAAATTTAATGCATGCTTTACTTGACCTGAAAGAACGGCATCTACAGCTGTTAATGTACCGCCAACAAGTAATGCGCTCGCTTCATGCATATTTGGAAACATCGGTGTATCTTCTGTTCCAAGACCGTATGACATGGCGATTGATCTTTCTAATTTTCCTTCTCCAGCACGTTTTACCGCATTTATGTATTCCTCTGTATGAATGAAAGCAATCTCCTCATCTGTTGCCATTCGCGGTGGAATGACTTGAGAAGGGTGAATCAGCCCACTCTTTTCTAGTAAATCGTAGGTGAGTGTAACACGAAGCTGATTAAAGGGATGTTCAGGGCTAAAGGAATAGCCCCGAAAATCATCTGAATAAATGAAGGCACTCTTCATGCCTGCATCCCCATTATGTTTGGCCATAAGACATGATAACCTTTTTGCTCTAATGTTTCGATCACTCTTAGAGGATTCATCGTTTGAATGCGGAAAACGAGTACTTTATCATTCTCATCTCTTGCTGGATAGACGAGAACGCTCACAATATTAATATGTAAATCACTAAAAATAGCAACTACCTTTCCGAGAATACCAGGTTCATTTTTTACTTGAATTTCAATTTGTGAACTTGGCTGATGGGCACCTGTAAGTTTGACGAGTGTATGTAATACTGTGGATTCTGATATGATTCCAACAAGCTTTCCGCCCTTTGTAACAGGAAGACAGCCAATTTTATTTTCAAAAAATAACGTCGCAATTTCCTCAACAAAATCGAGAGGATGACACGTCATTACTGGCTGTTTCATAATTAACTGAATCGGTTGTTTAAGCATATCCATTGAAACTTGTTCATCGAGAATTGAAGGACTTGCATCACGTACATCGCGGTCAGAAATGATACCGACTACGTTGTTGTTATGACCAACAATTGGAATGTGACGAATGCCCTTTGTACGTATTGTTCGAATTGCGGTTTCGATTGTGTCATCTGGGTGCAGTGCGATTACATCATGATTCATAATTTCTTCTACAATCATTCCATATGTCCCCTTTCTTAATACATAAAACGATTTTTAAAGCGTAAACGGTCAAAATCTTGGATGGAATTTGTATCGACGCGGTTGCCGATACGAACCATTAAACAGTTAGCTGGGTGGGAACAAATTTCTGGATCATCTGTTGCCATCCATTCTAGTCCGCCGGCATTCATCATCTTTTCCATTACTTTACGGTATTCCCAAACATTTAAACCAGTTTGTTTTAAATCCCAGTGCCAATAATATTCAGTCGTTAATATAATATAATCTTCCATATGATCATCCATCATCGAAACCTCTAATAGATTTTTTCCAACCGAGCATCCGCGAAATGCGGGAATGACTTCAATTGCTCCGAGTTCAATTAAGTTTTCCATGTTTCCTTCTGACCATCGTTCTAGCGGATCAGGATATAAATATGTAACATATCCGACAATTGTTTGGTCATGTCTTGCGATAATGAGACGAGCTTCTGGTAATTTAGAAATTTCGACAATCGCTTTATATTGTTGATCAGCGGGACGAAAGGCAACTAAGTCTGGATGAAATTCATACATTTCAAGATTATGGGTAGATACAGGACCTTCAATGATTAAGGTTCCTCGCGTTGTTTTTAAGTTTCTTGCATTATATATTTTTTTATGAATCAATGTTTTGCTCACCACCTTGAGGGTTTGTGAATCTACTATATATTATCGTACTTTATAATATATGCGATGTGAATCGAATTTTGTCAGTAAAAATTTGTCTAAAAATCAACAAAAATACTGAAAATTTTAAATAATGTTATTATAATAGATAATAGAATACATAGGAGGGAGATGTAAAGTATGAAAGTAGAAACGCTTCCAGTTATTAAAGGAGAAAATAATTTGTTGAATTATGAAGAAACATATGCAGGTTTCAACTGGGAAGAGGTTAATAAAAACTTTTCTTGGTATGAAACAGGGCGAGTAAATATGGCATATGAGGCAATTGATAAACATGCGAAATCTGATCGGAAAAATAAAGTGGCACTTTATTATCAAAATGGATCACGCAAAGAGAAATATACATTTAAAGAAATGAAGGAGTTCTCCAACAAAGCGGGAAATGTCCTGAAAAACTATGGTGATGTAGAAAAAGGAGATCGCGTTTTTATTTTCATGCCGCGTTCACCAGAATTATATTTCGCACTTCTTGGTGCAGTGAAATTAGGAGCAATTGTTGGTCCGTTATTTGAAGCATTTATGGAAGGAGCGGTGCGCGATCGTTTAGAAGATAGCGAAGCGAAAGTGTTAATTACAACGCCTGAATTGTTAGAGCGTGTCCCGCTTAATGATTTACCAGCGTTAAAAACAGTCTTTCTTGTTGGAGAGAATGCAGAAGAAGGCGGAAAACTTGTTGCGTTTAATCCATTATTTGAACAAGCTTCTAACAAACTTCAAATCGAATGGTTAGACCGTGAGGATGGATTAATTCTTCATTATACATCCGGTTCTACAGGGAAGCCAAAAGGTGTTCTTCACGCACAGAATGCAATGGTGCAGCATTATCAAACGGCAAAATGGGTGCTTGATTTAAAAGAAGACGATGTATACTGGTGCACAGCTGACCCAGGCTGGGTAACAGGAACTGCTTACGGGATTTTTGCGCCGTGGTTAGTAGGTGGATCAAATGTCGTTTTAGGGGGACGTTTTAGTCCAGAGGCATGGTACGAAGCGTTGCAAGATTACGGTGTAACAGTTTGGTATAGTGCGCCAACAGCATTCCGCATGTTAATGGGAGCTGGCGAAGAAGCGATTAAGAAATACGATTTATCAGCACTCCGTCACGTACTAAGTGTTGGTGAACCATTAAACCCAGAAGTAATTCGCTGGGGAATGAACGCATTTGGTCTTCGAATTCATGATACATGGTGGATGACAGAAACAGGTGCGCAAGTGATTTGTAATTATCCTTGTATGGAAATTCGCCCAGGATCAATGGGGAAACCGATTCCAGGTGTGAAAGCAGCGATTGTTGATAATGAAGGGAATGAAGTACCGCCATATACAATGGGGAACTTAGCGATTGCTAAGGGCTGGCCATCGATGATGCGCGCAGTTTGGAACAATCCGCAAAAATATGAGTCTTACTTTATGCCGGGAGATTGGTATGTATCAGGTGACTCTGCTTATATGGATGAAGATGGATATTTCTGGTTCCAAGGGCGTATTGATGATGTCATTATGACTTCTGGTGAGCGCGTTGGTCCATTTGAAGTAGAAAGTAAATTAATTGAACACTCTGCGGTAGCAGAAGCTGGTGTAATCGGTATTCCAGATCCAGTGCGCGGTGAGATTATTAAAGCGTTTATCGCACTGCGCGCAGGTTATGAAGCATCTGATGAATTAAAAGAAGAGATTCGTCAATTTGTGAAAAAAGGACTTGCAGCTCATGCAGCGCCAAGACAAATTGAGTTCCGAGATAAACTACCGAAAACGAGAAGTGGTAAAATTATGCGACGCGTGTTAAAAGCGTGGGAGCTAAACTTACCAACAGGTGACTTATCAACAATGGAAGATTAAGAAAGAAAGGTCTGAACGTATATTTCGTTCAGGCTTTTCTTTTTTTGTGCTATCATAAAGGATGAACAACTTATATATACGTGTTGAAGGGGATGCTATCATGAAAACAGAAAAAGAAAAAATGATACAAGGGGAAATGTATGTACCTGCTGATCCAGTGTTAGTAGAAGGTAGGGAGCATGCTCGTATATTAACAAGAAAATTAAATGAAACACCGGAAACAAAATATGAAGAGCGTAGTTTAATTGTAAAAGAATTATTTGGATCAACAGGTGACAACATTCATATTGAATCTTCTTTTAAATGTGATTATGGCTACAACATTCATGTTGGAGAAAACTTTTACGCGAACTTTGATTGCATCATTTTAGATGTATGTCCTGTCACAATTGGTGAGAACTGTATGCTCGCTCCAGGTGTCCACATTTATACAGCAACACATCCACTTGACTGGGTCGAGCGCATAAGTGGTGCCGAGTTTGGGAAGTCAGTAACAATTGGGGATAACGTTTGGATTGGCGGGAGAGCCATTATTAATCCGGGTGTGACGATTGGTGATAATGCTGTTATTGCTTCGGGTGCAGTTGTAACGAAGGATGTACCTGATAACGTTGTGGTTGGTGGAAATCCTGCGAAAATAATAAAAAAAATAAATTAAGCCTTGAACCAAGTGCCTCCCTCATCTGTATACATTTATGAAACAATAGACGAGGGAGGCCTTTATATGTTTAATAAATGGATGCTTATTTTTGCCTTAATAGGAATTATAGTCGTATTTTCTTGTGGTATGTTATTGCCTATGGCGATTGGATTTAAGGTTTCAATGATTACAGCCGGAATTATTATGATTGTTATGTTTTCTATCATTATTCCTTTTGATAAGAAATATATTGTGAGAAAAAAGGGGAATAAAATTGATTTTACAAAAACAAAAGTTTACTTTCGCTGGAATGTATTTGATACAATCTCTGCCTGTATTGCGGCATATGCTTGTCTATGTGTACAGGTGCTTAATTTTTTAGTTTTAAGCAGATTAACAATTCAAAATCCATATGTACAGTTTTTTACGAATCAAGCGCAGGTTTGGACATTAGTCGCAAGTATTTATTTAGTTAGCCGAATCTCTTTAACGCTAAAAGGAATAAAGGAGATTAAAAAACATGGCGCAGATTGGGATTGAGGAAGAGCTCATGCTTGCGTATCAAAATGGAGATAAGCAGGCTGGAGAAAAACTATATGTTTTGATCAAACCAGCGCTATATAAATTTTTGTATCGATTTAACCGTGATGAGCAATTGAGTATAGATCTCGTTCAAGATACTTTTTTAATGTTAGAACGTAAGAAGCATATGTATGAGATTGAAAAGGGGAAAATTAAAACGTATTTGTTTCAAATCGGTTATCGCCTTATGATTAATAAATTGAATCGAAGAAAAAAGTGGCGCTCTCTTTTACCGTTTTTAGTACCGATTCAGGAGAAGGAGTTTTCACAAGAAGACCGGCTCACCGTAAGAGAGGCAATTTTGAAAGTTCCTCGAGATCAGCGGGCTGTCCTTATTCTTTCTTATTATCATGATATGCCGCAAAAGGAAATTGCAGAGGTGCTTAATATTCCTGTAGGAACGGTGAAATCTAGGCTTCATAACGGCATTAAGAAATTGAAACAATTGCTGGAGGTGGATGAAATTGAACGAAAATCCCTTTGATAAGGAATATAGATTGAAACAGCATTTAGATAGCGATCATGTGGAAATTCCTGATTTTCTGCAAAAAGTTAATATGGGAGATCGTTTTTTACGTTTTCTGGCTTCTCCAGCAAAAGATCCTGTGGAAGCAACGATTGGAAATGATTTATCAATTGTGTTTCATGTATCGTTATTAGCTAGTGTTCCGATTCTTTCTTTGATTACGATATTCATCGCGAGTCTGTAAGGAATGGAATATCGAGAAACTTCCAGCTCTATTTGACATGCCTATATAAATGATGGTATAAAGAAAAGTATATAAATAATTGAGCGTGGAAAGGGAGAAGTAGTGATCATTTCCCTGTTTTAGAGAGCTGATGGTCGGTGAAAATCAGCACATAGATGATCGCGAATTACGCCCCTAGAGCATCTTTTTTCGATTGAATCGTATTCAAAAGGGAAAAGACGGTGCTGAGCCGTTATGTGAATGAGGTGGTAGGCTTTTGCCTGCAACTAGGGTGGTAACGCGATAATCAAAATCGTCCCTTATTTGAGGGGCGATTTTTTTATGTTTTCAAATTTCGCGCTCGATTAATTTAAAGGAGAGTATGTAGGATATGGGTATTTTACAAGATCTTGAATTTCGCGGACTAATTAATCAGCAAACAGATGCTGAAGGTTTACAACAATTATTAGAAAAAGAAAGCGTTAAATTATACTGTGGTTTTGATCCGACAGCAGATAGCTTGCACATTGGTCATATGTTACCAGTATTAATGTTACGTCGTTTCCAACTAGCTGGTCATCAACCAATCGCACTTGTAGGTGGCGGTACTGGTATGATCGGTGACCCAAGTGGTAAAAAAGCAGAGCGTACATTAAATACGAAAGATACAGTTGCTTACTACACGGAAAGTATTAAAAATCAGCTTTCAAACTTCTTAGAGTTTGAAAATGTAGAAAATCCAGCAACGATGGCTAATAACTATGATTGGCTTGGTAACTTAGATGTAATTACATTCTTACGCGACATCGGTAAAAACTTCGGTTTAAACTATATGTTAGCAAAAGATACAGTAGCATCTCGTTTAGAGACTGGTATTTCATTTACTGAATTTAGTTACATGATTTTACAATCATACGACTTCTTAAATCTATACCAACAACAAGGTTGCCGCCTGCAAATTGGTGGTAGTGACCAATGGGGTAACATTACAGCTGGTCTTGAATTAATTCGTAAATCAGAAGAAGATGCGAAAGCATTCGGTTTAACAATTCCGCTTGTTACGAAATCTGATGGTACGAAGTTTGGTAAAACAGAAGGCGGCGCAATTTGGTTAGATCCAGAGAAAACAACTCCTTACGAGTTCTACCAATTCTGGATCAATACAGACGACCGCGATGTTGTAAAATACTTAAAATACTTCACATTCTTATCTCATGAAGAAATTCTTGAGTTAGAAAAACAAGTATCTGAAGCGCCAGAAAAACGTGCAGCACAAAAAGCACTAGCTTCTGAAATGACAAAACTTGTTCATGGCGCTGAAGCATTAGAGCAAGCAATTAAAATTTCTGCAGCATTATTTAGCGGTTCTGTAGCTGAACTAACTGCAAACGAAATTGAGCAAGGTTTCAAAGATGTACCATCTGTAGAACGCAGTGCAGAAGATACAGTATTAATCGACTTGCTTGTTGAAAGCAAAATTTCACCATCAAAACGCCAAGCGCGTGAAGATGTAACAAATGGTGCAATTTACGTAAACGGTGAGCGTACACAAGCATTAGATTATGTTGTAACAGAAAAAGACCGCATTGAAGGTGAATTTACAATTATCCGCCGCGGTAAAAAGAAATATTTCTTAATTCGTTACTAATCAATACAGGTTTATAAAAAAGGCTTTGGGGAGACATACTCCTCAAAGCCTTTTTGTTTTAATCTTCTTTCTATGTTCATACGGAAATCACAAGTGAGGAGTATGATATATGTATAAGATAAAAGAAAGGAGTGGTAAAAGAAAATGTCACTAGAAGCGCTCATCATCTTTTCTTTGCTAAATGCTGGTCAGCTTGCGGAGAATACACAAAGTGATGTACATAAAAATCCTAAAGATGCTTATGTGTATGTGGAGAAACAAGAAGATAAATAAACTTTATTTTATATATAAGGGTAAGTTAAAAAAGGATGATAAAGATAGCGTTCGCTTTC
Source organism: Bacillus sp. FSL K6-6038 (assembly GCF_038050455.1). Taxonomy (NCBI): domain Bacteria; kingdom Bacillati; phylum Bacillota; class Bacilli; order Caryophanales; family Bacillaceae; genus Bacillus; species Bacillus sp. FSL K6-6038. The sequence continues at coordinate 4,494,923 of NZ_JBBOUH010000001.1, read as the reverse complement.
GTTATCATCCTTTTTTAATAAGTGCTATAAGAACGAAAAAAGCCGATCCAAAGGATCGGCTTTTCGTCATTAACGAGAGTAGAACTCTACGATTAACGCTTCGTTGATTTCAGCAGCTAATTCAGCGCGCTCTGGTAAGCGAGTGAAAGTAGCTTCTAATTTATCAGCATCGAAAGTTAAGTATTCTGGTACGAAGTTGTTAACTTCGATCGCTTCTTTAACAACAACAAGGTTGTTAGATTTTTCGCGAACGCTGATAGTTTGACCAGGTTTTACACGGTAAGATGGGATGTCTACGCGAGCACCATCAACCATGATGTGACCGTGGTTTACTAATTGGCGAGCTGCACGACGAGTGCGAGCTAAGCCCATGCGGTAAACTAGGTTGTCAAGACGAGCTTCAAGAAGGATCATGAAGTTTTCGCCGTGTTTACCTGGCATTTTACCTGCTTGATCAAATGTGCGACGGAATTGACGCTCAGTCATGCCGTACATGTGACGAAGTTTTTGTTTCTCTTGTAATTGTAAACCGTATTCTGAAAGTTTCTTACGTTGGTTTGGACCGTGAGGACCTGGTGCGTAAGGGCGTTTTTCTAATTCTTTACCTGTGCCGCTTAGAGAGATTCCAAGACGACGAGACAGTTTCCAAGCTGGACCTGTATAACGAGCCATAGTTGACTCCTCCTTTAAGTGTTTTTATTTTCGTAAAATAAAAACAGACGTAATCGACATTTATGCGCATTTTGTTTTCATGTACCTTCGCTCCAGCAGCAGGGAGTTACGAGATACACCTCAAACGTGAGGAACAAAATACAAACGATAAACTCACATCACAAGGCTGCCTTTTTATTTTACACAAACGCTATTATATCTTTTGAATCTTATTTCGTCAAGTGAGTTCGTATTTTGTTTTATACATGTAAAGTTTGGAAATTACAAGAAGGAATTTAAAACAACATGAAAGAAAGGATAGCAACAGATAGAAAACGCTTACATAAAATAGAAACATAAGGGGGATGTTTGTATGAAAAAGAAACAGGTAGAAACAGCGCTGATTCATCACGGGTATGATTCCAAGATGCATAAAGGGAGTTTAACGCCACCGCTATTTCAAACTTCAACGTATACATTTGAAACAGCGCAGCAAGGAGAAGCAAGTTTCGCTGGGCAGGACCCATCTTACATTTATTCAAGACTTGGAAATCCGACTGTGGAATTGTTTGAGGAGCGTATGGCTGTTTTAGAAGGAGGAGAATCGGCGTTAGCGTTCGGTTCTGGAATGGCCGCAATTTCGGCGACACTTCTCGCATTTTTACGTGCTGGAGATCATATCATTTGCTCAAACGGTTTGTATGGATGTACGTACGGTTTTTTAGAAGTGTTAGAAGAGAAGTTTATGATTACACATTCATTATGTGATATGGAAACGGAAGAAGAGATTCAGGCAAGTATGCGTCCAAATACAAAGTTGATATTTGTTGAAACGCCCATTAATCCGACAATGAAGCTCATCGATTTAGAAAAGGTTATTAAAGTGGCAAAACAAAATGAACTGCTTGTCATTGTCGATAATACATTTTGCTCGCCTTATTTACAAACGCCTCTTACACTCGGCTGTGATGTTGTTCTTCATAGTGCTACAAAATATATTGGCGGTCACGGTGATGTTGTTGCTGGTGTGACGGTTTGTAAAACGAAGGAGCTAACTGAACAAATTCGGCCGATTCGAAAAGATATTGGCGGAATTATGGCGCCTTTTGATGCATGGCTTTTGCTGCGTGGTTTAAAGACGTTAGCTGTACGAATGGACCGGCACTGTGATAATGCGGAAAAAGTCGTGGCCTTTTTGAAAAATCACGAAAGTGTTGAGGCAGTTTGGTATCCAGAAGGAGAAATAGCATTGTCTCAAATGAAGCGCGGAGGCGGTGTGATTTCATTTACGATTAAAGGTGGAAAAGAAGAAGCACAGGCATTCATGAATGAATTGCAATTTATTACAATTGCGGTGAGTCTTGGTGACACAGAGACGTTAGTGCAACATCCAGCAACGATGACGCACGCTGTCATTCCAGCGGCAGTACGCCATGAAATGGGCATTTCTGATAATTTAATACGCTTATCTGTTGGATTAGAATCATGGGAGGATATTGTCTCGGATTTAGCGTACGCGTTCCAGAAGCAATCGAATGCATTTTCTCATGTGAATGGGGAATGAAAAAATGAGCCATCGATTTACTAAATAGATGGCTCGCATCTTTTACATATGTTTTAGGAGCGTTTCCACAAACTTCTCTAAGTAGTGCTGATCCACTTCATCGAAACGATTTTTTTCAGGACTATCAATATCGAGTACACCGATGACGGTGCCTTCTTTTATAATCGGTACAACAATTTCGGAATTAGAAGCGCTGTCACAAGCGATATGCCCTGGAAATTGATGAACATCTGCAACAAGTTGCGTTGTTTTTGTTTCAGCTGCTACGCCGCAAACACCGCGTCCAAATGGAATACGAACGCACGCAGGCATTCCTTGAAATGGCCCGAGTACAAGTTGATTTCCTTCTGTCACATAAAAGCCAACCCAGTTAATACGCTCTAAAAATTGGTTTAAAAGAGCAGAAGCATTTGCTAAATTTGCGACCACATTTGATTCACCTGTTAACAATGCATTAAGTTGTTTGATTACTGTTTCATATTGCTGCTCACGTGATCCTGCATAACCTTCTTTTGTAAACATGGAAACGGCACCCTTTCTATCGAGAAATGTAAAATCATAGCAAAATACGCTGTATTTCATATGACTTTGTCGATAGAAAATTAAAGGAATTTGTCTTAAAAGTCAAGAAATTTACATTATAGCTGTTCAGGGTGAGAGGAAGTGAGCGCATGAAGCAGACGAAACAAAAGGTAATTGATGCGGCAATTTCATTGTTTTATACGAAAGGGTACGATGGAACATCGGTGCGAGATATTGCAAAGCGGGCGGATGTGAATGTGGCTAATATTTCATATTATTTTGCTGGAAAGCAAGGTTTATTAGAACAGCTTATAACTGATTTTTTAGAAGGATATGTGGAGGTAATTGAAAGGTCATTTGAACAAAGAGAGTATTTGCCAGCTAAAGAAGTGATGAATCAAATTGTACGAGGAATTTTACGCTATCAGTTTGAGCATAGGGAACTTACTCGTTTTTTTTACCGAGAGCTTTCAATTGATACAACGTTGATCCGGGAAGTGATGACTGTTTATTTTTCTAAAGAAAGATATTATATAGAGCAAATCATTAAGCAGGGGCAAGTGCAGCAAGAGTTTCAAAAGGTGTCTTTTACAATGTTTATGACGCAATTAAAGGGCATGATAAACATGCCGTATTTATATCCACAATATATATCGGAGGTACTGCATTCGTTTCCATCAGAAACATTCTTTTTGGAAATGTATACGAAAGAAGTAGAGCAATGGATGGAACAAATATTATGTTTAACGCATATGTATTATCCGTTACCGAGAGCAGTCCATATGTAAAATACCCCCGCCATATTTTAGGTGGGGATATTTTTTGGCGTGTTTTTCAAGAAGTGATTTCTTCTTGGATACGCTCTTGCTTTCGTTGCCATAAGTTGTTGCATAGTAAAGCGATAATGGTAATCATCGCTCCAATTACTTCAATTTCTTCAATTTTATAGCCTCGAAAAATCGATCCGATAAGTGCCAGTACAGGAACTAAATTCATAAATAAAATACCGTTAATGGATGAAATATATCGATTGCCCATATTCCAACAAAAGACGGCGATAACTCCTGCGATAATCGACATATAAAATAGCTCAAAGCGAACTGTGACGATTGTATGGAGAGGCGGTACAGAAATCAAGTTTGTATACGTTAGCAAAGCCACAATAAGGACGAGTGAAATGGATCCGAATAAGCAAGTAAGTGCTGTATATCGAAGCGGTGACCAATTTTGAAAACGGGAACCACCATTTGTATAAATGACCCAACACATCACGCCGCATAACATAAATAGATTTGTGGAGACATGACTAGCGGCTCCAAATAATAGGTGAATATTACCTTTTGAAATGACAAGCATAACACCGATAAGTGCACAAAGCATACAAAGAAATGTATAGTTTTGTGGTTTTTTATTTTTTAAGATCCATTGTAATAGTAAAGCAAGCAGCGGCATAAGAGATTGAATCATGGCTGCATGAATAGCCCCTGAAGGTCCTGCTAATTGCTGTCCATAGAAAACAAGAAATCCGTATCCGGCAAAACCGACTGTACCATAAAATAACAAATGGAGAGCTTGTTTTTCTAAGTGAAAAGCGACTTTTCCTTCAATCATGAAGAGAAGAACAGTAAAAGTAATAGCTGCGGATCCATAGCGGATTGTTGTGAAAAAGAATGGATCTATAAACTGCAGAGCGCTGGCCATAACAGGAAACATAAATCCCCAAGCTGTTACGGCAAGTAAGCATAAAAGGGACCCAAGTAGCATTTGTTTTTTACTCACGAGTATCTTTCTCCTTTTTATTCCGATATTATAGTAAGTTCATAAAAATAAGCATGAGATGAGTATAGCGCTCGCTTTCTATGGATAGGAAATATTGATTTTTTATAGCGGTTATAACTTTTGGTTAGAGGTGTGTATCATATGGATTTTGAAGCAGTACAATCGTTTATTGAGGTGAAACATACAAGAAGTTTATCGAAAGCGAGTAAACTTCTGCATATTTCGCAGCCAGCCCTCAGTAAACAAATTCAAAGATTAGAGGCGGACTTAGGAGTCAAGTTATTAAAACGGTCTGCACAAGGAGTGGAATTAACAGAGGCTGGGGAGCTATTTATAAAACGGATTGAGCCAATTATAGAACAAATAAATGATGTGAAAGGAGAGTTGAAAGAGTATCAAGAGAAGAAAAAGATTTCAATTGGGGTATTGCCGAGTTTAGCTGCTCATTACATATCAAAATGCAGAGGTACATTAGAACAAATATATGAAGTAGAATGGCAAATTGAACATACGAAAGTGCTAATGGAATTATTTCGGGAGCGAAAGATTGACGCAATGTTAGTTGATTCAATCGTGGAAGGAGCAAAGCTTGTAAAAGAAGTAAGAAGAGAAAATATTGTTTGTGTTGTTTCGGATGAACATGCCTATAAAGATGAACATACGATTCAAATAAAAGATTTGCAGCATGAAAAACTTATTATTTATCCGGAAATTTGCGATATTAGAAAAATGATTATGACAATGTTCAAAGGGATAGGTGTTACGCCTACTATCGCCGTAGAAACATCCTACGCTGAGCCGATGCTTGCGATGGTTCGGGCTGGCCTGGGTATTACGTTGTTGCCAAAAATTGCAGTGGAGCAGGCAGTGCAAGATGGGATTCGTATTATACATGTGGAGCCAACGTTAACGAGAGTGGTTTATTTTATATCCCATAGAGAAGGTGTATCTTTATTACAGTCTTTCCAGTAAATGTTTATAAATGCAGCGGAGTATGGAAAAAGAAAATCGAGAAATTTTTAGAAGGAATATTACAAACGCAACAAAAGAAACAAGAAATTTTAAAAAAAACTAGGTCAAAAACACGTCATTACATGGTATGATTAGTACATTGTTAGTTGTTAAATATAGGGGATTTCCCTTTTTATACATAATGCCTTCCATTTCATAAACGGAACGGACAAAAAAAGAGATATAATAGGAGGCTATTTTACATGGATTCTATTCTGACGATCGTTATCATCGTAGTAAGCTCTATTCTAGTGCTGCTCATGATAGAGCTCGTGATAAGAAATCGTTTATATAAAGATATTGAAGCACTTGAGCAGTGGAAACAAGAAGTCAAAGATAAACCTGTTGCAGATGAATTGAAACGGGTTAAGGATTTAAATATGACTGGACAAACAGAGGAACTGTTTGGAAAGTGGCGTGAAGAATGGGATGAAATTGTTGCAAACCTTCTGCCAAAAGCTGATAAAACATTAGAAAATGCCCAAAAGTCAGCCTCACAATTTTCCTTCCGAAAAGCAAAGCGTTTGATGAGTGAATCCATTCGTGATTTAGATGAAGCGGATAACCGCATTACGGAGATTTTAAATGAGCTACAGCAATTATTAGAGAGCTATGAGAAAAATAGTTCGGAAATTGAAGGTTTACGTGATACATATCGTAGTATGAAAAAGAATGTATTGGCTCATCGTCATATGTTTGGACAATCCGAACAGAAAATTGAAGAGTTACTTGATATAGAATCAGCGAAGTTTCAAGAGTTTGACGAGACAACGGCAAACGGTGATTATTTAAAGGCACGTGATATTGTAAAAAGTTTGGAAGATGGATTGGCGAACTTAGAAATTATCGTTCATGAAATTCCTGATTTATTAGTGGAGTGTCAAGCAACATTACTGGTACAATTGGATGATTTATTACAAGGTCACGATGATATGAAAAAACAAGGGTATGTATTAAATCATTTAGAAATCCCTAAAGAAGTACGGGATATGAACAAACAACTACAAACATGTCTGATTGATTTAGAAGAGCTTCATATAACAGAAGTAAACGAGAAAATAGAAGGCTTAAAAAAGCGTTTGGATATGTTGTATGATCAATTAGAACAAGAAGTACATGCGAAGCATTATGTAGAGAAAAAGTCAGTTAGTATTTACGAAGATTTAGAGGAAATTCATGAAAAAGCAATTGAGACAAAATCCGAAACGCAATTTGTGAAACAAAGCTATCAGCTGCAAGACAAAGACATTGAATCACAAAAGTTGATTGAAAAACAAATGCATATTTTAATGAAACGCTTTGAAGTATTGCAATTACGTGTTGCAGAGCAAGATATTGCATTCTCTGTTATTCGGGAAGAACTGGAAGAGATTTATGAGCAATGTGAAACATTGAAGGTACTTCATGTAGAGTATAAAGATATGTTGCAAATGATGCGTAAAGAAGAATTTGAAGCGCGTGAGAAATTAAATGAAATGCGTAATATGATCATAGAAGCTAAACGCTTTATGCAAAAGTCTAACTTACCAGGTCTTCCAGAAAGCATTATGGAAGATTTACAAAGAGGACAAGAGGCAATGCAAGGTGTATATGAGCAGTTAGAATTAAAACCACTAAATATGAATGTTGTAAATAGTATGTTAGAAGAAACATATACAATGGTAAACGGTGTATATGAAAAGACGCAGGAGTTAATTGGACAAGCGTACTTAGTAGAAAAGCTAATCCAATATGGTAATCGCTACCGTAGTCATGATGTGGATTTGGCGCAAAGCTTAGAGAATGCAGAGAGATTGTTCCGCGAATATGAATATGATGCAGCTTTAGAACAAGCAGCTTCTGTTTTGGAACAACTTGAACCTGGTGTTGTACAAAAAATTGCTGAATTTGTTGATAATGAACAAACCCCTTGATGAAAAAGGGGTTTGTTTTTTTTGCACTGGATCTGTGTAAATTCTAGAGCGATATTGCTATAATGAATAGCGGAATACAGCAGTGTTTTTCGTTTCAAAATATAGAAGTATACTTCTGTATTGAAAAATGGAACCTTTGAGTATGTTTAGCGTAATTGCACGTATTTGTGATATGATTATATGATGTGACAGCGCTGAAAGGGGAAGAACGATGATCTATTTTGATAATAGTGCGACGACGAAACCATATCCAGAAGTCCTTCAATCTTACGTAACGGTTGCAGGAAAATATTTTGGGAATCCTTCTTCTATTCATTCGCTCGGGGGAGAAGCGGAGCGTTTATTAATACAATCGAGAACGATTGCAGCAGGGCTTCTTCATGTTAAGCCTTCCGAGATTATTTTCACATCGGGTGGAACGGAAGGGAATAACCTTGCGATTAAAGGAATAGCGATGAAGAACCGCTCTCGTGGTAAGCATATTATTACAACAAATATTGAACACGCGTCTGTGTTTGAAGCATATAAACAATTAGAAGGGCTCGGCTTTGATGTTACCTATTTACCTGTAAACGAACATGGTATTGTATCAGTAGAAAATGTAAAACGAGCGCTTCGTGAGGATACAATCCTTGTTTCAATGATCCATGTGAATAATGAAACAGGGGCGATTCAACCTGTTTCTGAAGTTGGTGAATTGCTAGCGAACTATCCAAAAATAAGATTCCATGTGGATCATGTACAAGGAATTGGAAAAGTACCACTTGATTTATATGCTTCTCATATTGATCTTTGTTCGATATCTGGACATAAATTTCATAGCGTAAAGGGAACAGGACTTTTATATGTACGCGATGGTGTAAGATTAGATCCGATTTTATCAGGTGGTCAGCAGGAGCTGCGTTATCGCTCGGGTACAGAGAACCTACCTGGTATTGTTGCGATGGTAAAGGCACTACGTATGACAATGGAACATATGAGAGAAAAGAGTGACCACTTACAGAAATTGCAAGCAGAACTCGTACGTTTCTTAGAGGGAATGGAAGATGTAACAATTAATACATCGCTTGCGTATGCTGCGCCGCATATTTTAAATGTATCATTCGTTGGGTTGAAACCAGAAGTAGTGGTTCATGCTCTAGAAGAACGTGACGTATATGTATCAACCAAATCAGCTTGTTCCTCAAAAGCAAATGAAGTGAGTCGTGTGTTAGTATCAATGGGAATACCGCATGCTGCAGCAGCGAGTGCGATTCGCATTAGTTTAGCACCTGAAAATACGATGGAAGAAGTAACACAATTTGAAGAAATTATAAAAGAAACATTGCAAAAATTATATGAAGTGATGAGGTAAAGAAATATGATGACATATGAATATATTTTAGTTCGTTATGGAGAAATGACGACAAAAGGAAAAAACCGTTCTAAGTTTGTAAACACGTTAAAAGATAACGTTAAATTTAAATTAAAGAAATTCCCAAATATCAAAATCGATGCAACACACGACCGCATGTACATTCAGTTAAATGGTGAAGATCATGAGGCGATTGCAGAGAGATTGAAAGATGTATTTGGTATTCATAAGTTTAACTTAGCAATGAAAGTACCGTCAGAATTAGAAGACATTAAAAAAGGAGCGCTTGCTGCTTTCTTACAAGTAAAAGGCGATGTTAAAACATTTAAAATTACAGTACACCGTTCTTATAAACACTTCCCGATGCAGACGATGGAGTTGCTTCCGGAGATTGGCGGCTATATTTTAGATAATACAGAAGACATTACAGTAGATGTTCATAATCCAGATGTAAATGTTCGTGTAGAAATTCGCAGCGGTTATAGCTATATTATGTGTGATGAGCGCATGGGAGCTGGCGGATTACCAGTTGGCGTTGGCGGAAAAGTAATGGTACTTCTTTCTGGTGGGATCGATAGCCCAGTAGCTGCTTTCTTAACAATGAAGCGCGGTGTATCAGTGGAGGCAGTTCACTTCCATAGTCCGCCATTCACAAGTGAGCGTGCGAAGCAAAAAGTAATTGATTTAGCACAAGAGTTAACAAAGTATTGTAAACGTGTGACGCTTCACCTTGTTCCGTTTACTGAAGTGCAAAAAACAATTAATAAGGAAATTCCATCTAGTTATTCTATGACAGTTATGCGCCGTATGATGATGCGTATTACAGAACGTATTGCAGAGGAGCGTAATGCACTTGCGATAACAACGGGTGAAAGTCTTGGACAAGTAGCGAGCCAAACGTTAGATAGTATGCATACGATTAATGAGGTTACAAACTATCCAGTAATTCGTCCGCTTATTACGATGGATAAACTAGAAATTATTAAAGTTGCAAATGCAATTGGAACATATGATATTTCGATTCGTCCGTATGAAGACTGCTGTACAGTATTCACACCAGCAAGTCCATCGACAAAACCGAAGCGTGAAAAAGCAAATCGCTTTGAATCAAAATATGACTTTACATCACTTATTGAAGAAGCTGTTGCTAATACAGAAAAGATGGTATTACAAACAGTAGAAGTGAGCGAAGAAGAACAATTTGAAGATCTTTTCTAAAACCATAAATTACCATCATTAGATATGTATGAAGTCCTATGGTTTATCACACTCTATACTCACAAGGAGGTGATACCATATGGCAAGCACAAACAAATTAGCAGTGTCTGGTGCTCAAGCAGCATTAGATCAAATGAAATACGAAATCGCTCAAGAGTTTGGTGTTCAACTTGGAGCTGATTCAACATCTCGCGCTAACGGATCTGTTGGTGGCGAAATTACAAAACGTCTAGTTTCACTAGCTGAACAACAATTAGGCGGTTTCCATAAATAATTCCATATATGATGGCTTAGAAGGAGCGGGTTTCTCGCTCCTTCTTTTTTATGTCGACAGATCACTAAAAAATTTGTCAAAAGAAGTAGGTTTAAAATTTACTGAAAATTCTTTATTATATAAGGGAGGCATAGATAAAGGAGGATGAGATTATGAATAGAGAAGAATTGTTAGCACCAATGTCTTATAACTTAGTTGCGGAGATAGAAAAATATACAAATGAAAAAGAGAAGCTGGCTTTAATTTGGCAAGATGACGAAGGGAATAGGCGAGAGGTTACATACCTTGAATTAATACAAGGTGCGAATAAAATTGGAAACGCTTTTATAAAGAGTGGTTTGCAAAAAGGGGATAAGCTTCTCATTATGATGCCACGCTTAATTGAGGCGTATATGACGTACATTGCGGCAATTAAAGCAGGGTTTGTGGTCATTCCAAGTTCAGAAATGCTTCGGAAAAAAGATATTGAATATCGTTTACGGCATGGAGAAGTAAAGGCAATTGTCAGTTATGAACCGTATATCGAACAATTTGAAGATGTAGAGATGATGGAGTCCCTTCGAAAATTTGTACTGAGCGAGCAGTCAGTAGATGGTTGGATTAATTTAAAAGATGCGTTAGAAACAGAAAGTGATGAATTAGAAATCGCAAAGACAGACCGAGAAGATATGGTCTTTTTATCCTATACATCAGGGACGACAGGGAATCCAAAGGGCGTTGTACATACACACGCTTGGGCATATGCACATTTGCGTACAAGCGCTCCGAATTGGCTTGGAATAGAGGAGAATGATGTTGTATGGGCAACGGCAAGTCCAGGATGGCAAAAATGGATTTGGAGCCCGTTTTTAGCAACACTCGGTTCAGGCGCAACAGGATTTGTATATCACGGTAAATTCGAACCGGAAACATATTTGCAATTATTAGATGATAATAAAGTGAATGTGCTTTGCTGTACGCCGACAGAATATCGTTTAATGGCAAAAGTAGAGAACTTACAGCAATATAATTTAACAGCTTTACATAGTGCTGTATCTGCAGGAGAGCCACTGAACCGAGAGGTAATAGAAACATTTCAAAATCATTTTAACGTTACAGTCAGGGATGGGTATGGACAAACAGAAAATACGTTGCTCGTTGGCGTTATGAAAGGAATGGAAATTAAGCCAGGATCAATGGGAAAACCGACGCCAGGTAATCATGTAGATATTGTAAATGAAGAAGGACAACCTGTATCTGTAGGAGAAGTCGGTGATATTGCTGTTCATATTGAAACGCCAGCACTTTTTAAACAATACTATAAAGATGATGAGCGGACAGCAATGCAATTTCGCGGTGATTATTATATTACAGGTGATAAAGCGAAAAAAGACGAAGAAGGCTATTTTTGGTTCGAGGGGCGCGGGGATGATATTATCATTAGCTCTGGCTATACAATTGGACCATTTGAAGTTGAAGATGCACTTGTGAAACATCCGTATGTAAGAGAGTGTGCTGTTGTGGCAAGTCCAGATGAAATTCGCGGAAGTGTCGTAAAGGCATTTATCGTTTTAAGAGAAAATGTACAAGAAAAAGAAGACACACTGATTCCTTTACTTCAAGAACATGTTAAAGAATTAACAGCACCATATAAATACCCTCGCAAAATTGAATTTGTAGACGAACTACCAAAAACAATTTCCGGAAAAATTAGACGCGTCGAACTTAGAAAACAAGAAATGGGATTAGGGCTAAAGTAAGAAAGAATAGAATTAGATTGTTGCAAGTACATGTAAGATTATGATATTATTAACAGGAACGTATGTTCTGTTTGTAGTGTGAAATGACTACTAAAAAATTGGAAAAAGAGGTGCCTTTTATGATTTTAGGTATTAATCCGTATTTAGTTTTGGATGGTAATGGACAAGAAGCAGTGAAGTTTTATGAACATGCATTGGATGCAAAAGTTGAAGTCATTCAGACTTTTGGAGAAATGCCTGAAAATCCAGAATTCACTGTTCCAGATGAAGTGAAAGACCGCGTTTTACATGCACATTTAAAAGTCGGTAATACGGACCTTATGATTTCTGATACATTCCCAGGACAACCGTACCAAATTGGATCACAAGTAACTGTAGCTATTAGAATAAGTGATGCAGAAAAAGCAAAAGAAGTATTTGAGAAATTACAAGATGGCGGTCAAGTAATCATGCCAATCCAAGAAACTTTCTGGAGCCCGGCGTATGGGCAAGTAAAAGATAAATTTAATGTAGAATGGCAAGTTTCAACAGTTCCAGCTGATCATAATTAATTTTTGGAAAAGCACCATGTTACGTAAAGTGGTGCTTTTTTTCTACGTTTTAATTTCGTAGACTAAAAAGAAAAGGGGATGAGAAGATGGGAGAGATTTGGCACGGCGGAAATATTTACACGATGAAGGAAGAGAATGAGAAAGTAGAAGCTGTTTATATAGAAGATGGGATGATTATAGGTGTAGGGGATAAAAAGGGCTTAGAGAGTCGTTATCAGCCTGAGAAGATACACAATTTAGAAGGAAGAACGATGATACCAGGTCTTGTTGATAGCCATATGCATCTTATTGGGCATGGAGAACGACTGCTCCGTTTAGACTTATCCGCTTGTACGTCTTATAAGGAAATGATTGAGCTTGTAGCTGAACGAGTGAAAGAAACAAGATTAGGTACATGGATTATTGGCGAAGGCTGGAATGAAAATAATTTCACAGATACCAAAAGCGTCCACGTTCGTGATTTAGATGCCATTTCTAAGGAGCATCCCATTTTATTAAAGCGTGTTTGTCGTCATGTGACATGGGTGAATTCTTACATACTCGAAAAAGTAAATATAACAGCGGAAACGTCAGACCCAAAAGGTGGAAAGATTGGGCGTGGAGTATCCGGAGAACTAACAGGCCTGTTGTATGAACAAGCGCAAGAATTAATTAAGCATGTCCAGCCGGAAATTGATGAAGCTTATTTGCAAAGAGCGCTACAAACAGCCATTCAAGATTGCTGGAAATATGGATTAGTAGGTGGGCATACAGAAGACTTAAATTATTACGGTGGTTTTCAAAAAACGTATAATGCATTTTTACACGTAATAAAGGAAATGCCTTTTAAAGCACATTTACTCGTTCATCATGAAGTGGCTGATGAACGAAAAGAATATGAAAATGAGCATTATATTGAATTTGGAGCGATGAAGATTTTTTCTGATGGTTCTTTTGGCGGACGAACAGCACTATTAAGCGAGCCATATGAAGATGCGAAGGGAACAAATGGAGTAGCTATTTTTTCTCGTGAAGAGCTCGCGGGATTAGTGAAGAAAGCACGTAATTTACGGATGCCAGTTGCGATTCATACAATCGGTGATTTATCCCTTGAATATGTAATTGATGCACTGGAGTTATATCCTCCGGCAGAGGGACTGCGTGATCGTATTATTCATTGTCAGCTTGCTCGTGAAGATTTAATTGAACGTATGAAGAACTTACAAGTGATCATTGATATTCAACCAGTATTTGTCTCATCTGATTTTCCCTCAGTCATTGAAAAGTTAGGGGAGCATCGTCTTCAGTATGCCTATGCATGGAAAACATTACTCGGCGTGGGATTACATTGTTGCGGTGGATCAGACGCGCCAATTGAACAAGTAAATCCGTTTTTAGGAATCTATAGTGCAGTCACGCGGCGAAGTTTTATTGATGGAACATGTTACATACCTGAAGAGAGATTAACGGTATATGAAGCAGTTTCCTTATTTACGACTGGAAGTGCTTATGCGATTGGTAAGGAAAATAAGCGTGGTAAAATTGTTAAAGGATATGAAGCTGATTTTACTATCATGGACCGTGACATATTTGAAGTTGAAGCAGAGGAAATAAAGGATATTCAAGTTACTGTAACTATAATAGATGGTCGAATTGTATATCAGAAATAATATTGGTGTTTCGACACAAGATATGAATGTTTCTGCAAAAAAACGACATGTAAATCATGAAAAAAGAGTGCTGGGAACCCCCTCAGCACTCTTTTTTCTATAAAAATGTTCTCTGTACTTTTTCCCAGAACGAATTATTTTTTAGTTTTACTGTTTTAATTTGTTTATCACTTAAGCGAACAACTGCTTTTTCAACTTGTTTAATGCTAAGTGCTTCGTTATCCATTCCCATAACAGGATAATCATTACCGTCCGGAGTAAGCTTTAATGTTAATGTTCGTTCATGATTTAAGATGAACGGTGATCCAAGTGTACGGTATGTGTTGTTATTTAAAGAAGCAAGTTCGCTTATTTGGAAGCATGGAATTAATGGGTCAACAACTGCACCATGCAATGACTTATTATAAGCTGTACTTCCTGTCGGTGTAGAAATAACTAGACCGTCTCCTCTAAATGTCTCGAAATATAAATCATCAACATGCACATCCACTACAAATGTTTTAATGATACTAGAGCGTAAAGAAAACTCATTTAAACAATGGAAAGATGTATCTTGATCAACATCTATTTGGATTGTTGGATATTTTCGCACTTCAATTTCATTTTGTGTAATTTCTTGAAGGGCTGTATCGACATGGTCAATATGGAAATCGCAGTAGAAAGAAATTTCATCTTTCGTAGAAACTCCTGCATATAAGCAATCTTCCCTGAAGCCTGTTTTACGAACGGCTTGTAAGAAGGTGCCGTCATCTCCAACACTGACGATAGCGTTTGCATTTTTTGGATGATCTAATATGGTAAATCCATTGTCCTCTAAAATACGATATATTGGCTTCATTTTTTCGACAAGCGTAGCTTTGTCATCACCATAAAAGAAAAATAAATTGCGACGATCTGCCATTGTGTATCCCTCCATTGCAGTCAAATTTAGCGTTGTGCTCCATTAGAAAAAATTCTGATGGTATGCTCAAATAATATATTTCGATATAAAATGTCAAAATCCCTCTTTATTTTTAGAAAAATTCCTATATTCAATTTCATTGCGGATTGTTTAATCCTGTTTGAACCTGTCGATAATGGATATGGAGTGAAAGGATGGTACGTATGAAATGGCTTGTAATTGGAATTGGCATTTTTCTCTTGCTCATTTTATTTATACTATTGTCGAAACTATCGCTTAAAGTGACGTTTTTATATTCAGAAATGGAGAAACAATGTTTATTTCAAGTGAAAATATGGATGATTGGATATACATTTGATGTGCTGGAAAGAATTGAAAAACAGCAAAAAAAGACTGGACAAAAAATCGAAAAGGCAGAGAAAGATGGCGGTATGGAAAATAAAATCATGGCGCAGCTTGATAGCATCGGGGAACTGATAAAAAAGCTTCAAGAGATCCATACTATTATTAAAGGTTTTCTTAAAAAAGTGAAAATCAATAGCTGGAAATGGCATTCGCAAATTGGAACGGGTGATGCAGCTAGTACCGGAATTGTCACTGGATATGCATGGGGGATAAAAGGAATGGCAGCCGGGGTCTTGGGACAATATACGCATGTTATTGATATACCGGAATTTGAGATTACACCTGTGTTTCAAGGGAAGGGATTTGCATCGAAAGGTGAATTAACAGCCTCCTTTCGTATATATCGTGCCGTAACAACAGGAGTGAAATTACTTTTGTTTATGAGAAAACAAAGATCTGGTATAACAGAAAAATCTGTACAAGCATAGGGGGATAAAATGGACCATCCAATTCAAGGTTTAATGACAACTGCAATGCAGCATTTAAAACAAATGACTGATGTAAATACAATTATTGGCGACCCAATTAAAGCAGCTGACGGAAGCGTCATTTTAACAGTTTCTAAAGTAAGTTTTGGGTTTGCTGCTGGTGGGAGCGAATTTGGAAAAGTAGAGAGCTCTGGTCGTCATCCATTTGGAGGCGGGAGTGGTGGCGGTATTTCAATTAACCCTGTCGCTTTTCTCGTTATAAATGGACAAGGCGTAAAAGTGTTACATTTAGATCAACAGACACATGTGATTGATAAGATCATTGAGTTAGCACCACAAGCTGTTGATAAAGTGAAGGAAATGATGGAGAAGCGAAAAGGCGATGAACCAGAATTTGAAATCTAACAGCGAAAAGAAGCTAATCGATTGATTAGCTTCTTTATTTTTTTTGTAAATAAAGCGATTTTGTTTGCATTCTGTATAGGGACAAACTATCATTTACAGTGTACATATTTTGTTTAAATAAGGGAGGATTTTCAAGTGGCAAACGTAACTTTTAAAGGTAACCCAATCACTTTAGTTGGAACAGAAGTTAAAGTTGGCGATCAAGCGCCAAACTTCCAAGTGTTAGCAAATGACTTATCTCCAGTAAGTTTAGAAACATACAAAGGTGAAGTAAAATTAATTAGTGTTGTACCATCTATCGATACAGGTGTATGCGATGCACAAACTCGTCGTTTTAACCAAGATGCAGCTGGTATTGAGAACGCAAAAGTACTAACAATTAGTGTGGACTTACCATTCGCTCAAAAACGCTGGTGTGCAGCAAACGGCTTAGAAAACGTAGCAACACTTTCTGATCACCGTGACCTTTCATTCGGTGAAGCTTACGGCGTAGTAATGAAAGAGCTTCGTTTACTTGCTCGTGCAGTATTCGTAGTAGACAGCAACGACAAAGTAGTTTACGTAGAATACGTAAGTGAAGGTACGAGCCATCCAAATTATGAAGCAGCATTAGAAGCAGCAAAAGCTGCGAAGTAATGAAGACGATCTCTTATAGAGGTCGTTTTTTCTTGTCAGGCGTGTTGTATATTGTCGAACGGTCGATATATTTGAAAAAGCGTCGATATAATTTAGCGGTCTCATGACATAGAGGCTGCTTTTTCTTTTGGGAAAAAATTAGATTACCCCGCATTAACGGGCAGTAAATCTCCTACCTTAAGGTGCAGTAACACAAAGAAGCTAGTTGGGAGATAAACTGCCCGTAAATGCCCGATTGGTGAGGGCTAATAATCAGTGGGGATGAAGAAACCTCCCCACTGATTAAAGTTTCACTTTATGGTATGATATAAGTTATGTGTAATTGACAGAAGGAGGAGTGTATGTGAGTCAGACAGTAGAAACATTATTTTCTATTTTTGATTCTTCTACCGTAATTTTACGTAAAGAATTAGATGTAACATATTTAGAAGCGCTTGTGGAAACAGGGGATAACCTGTTTGAAGGAGCGGTTCTGCAAGAGGGATTATCTGAATCAACAATTGAACGGTTGAATCGTGAATATAGTAAGTTTAATGAAGAAAAATATAAAAGCGAGGAACTTCGCAAAGCATTTCAGCTTGCCATTTTAAAAGGAATGAAAGATGGCATACAAGCCAATCATGAAATGACGCCTGATGCAGTTGGGATGTTTATGAACTACTTGTTCCAGAAATTTATGAAGGGTCAAAAAGAAATCACGGTGTTAGATCCTGCTATTGGAACAGGAAACTTAATGACAACAATCTTTAATGGTGCTCAAGAAGGGACAACGATAAGTGGATTTGGTGTAGAAGTGGATGACTTACTCGTTAGACTTGCTTTAGTGAATGCAAATTTACAAAAGCAAGCAATTGAGTTCTTTAATCAAGATGGGTTAGCGCCGCTATATATTGATCCAGTTGATGTGGTTGTTTGTGATTTACCAATCGGGTTTTATCCAAACGAAATCGGTGCAAGTGAATATACTTTAAAAGCAGATGAAGGAATGTCTTATGCACACCATCTTTTTATTGAACAAAGTGTAAAACATACAAAAGAAGGTGGCTATTTATTCTTCTTAGTACCAAACTTCATCTTTGAAAGTGATCAAGCACCAAAACTACATGCTTTTATTAAAGAAACAAGCTATATTCAAGGATTATTACAGCTTCCTGTTTCCATGTTTAAAAACGAGAAAAATGCAAAAAGTATATTTGTTCTCCAAAAGAAAGGTCCAAATGTAGTGATGCCAAAACAAGCGTTATTAGTGGAATTACCTAAGTTTTCCAATATGAAAGCAATGGAGAATATGATGGCTCAATTGAACAGTTGGTTTGCAACTCATAAATCGTAATGTGTGTAACAGAATTATTCTTAGATATAGTACAGTTTTGTATTGTGCGTAATAATTTTAAATATATACAAGATAAAACTGAATTTTTTTGAAATCTGTAATATATATTTTTTCTTGGTGTTACAATTTTTTCACTTGAAATATATGTCGTACGATGTTTAAATTAAATTCGTGAGTATAAAATTTACTGGGGATGAAACGTTTTCATCTTTGGTACATTTAATCAGATAAAATCGAGCGGTTTGTGGTCTTATCCACACAACTACCAAGAGAAAAAAGGGGCGAAAGACTAGATGTCAAAAATCATCGCGATTAATGCAGGAAGCTCTTCCTTGAAATTCCAATTATTTGAAATGCCAAGTGAAACAGTACTAACAAAAGGTTTAGTAGAACGTATCGGTTTAGAAGATAGTATCTTCACAATTACTGTGAACGGTGAAAAACAAACAGAAGTAACAAGTATACCAGATCATGGAGTAGCAGTTAATATATTACTTAACAAATTAACTGAAAACGGAATCGTAAAATCTCTTGATGAGATTAGCGGTATCGGTCACCGCGTTGTACACGGCGGTGAAAAATTTGATGATTCTGCTTTAATTACTGACGAAGTATTAGCGGAAATTGAAAATTTAAGCGAATTAGCACCACTTCATAATCCAGCACACGTTGTTGGTATTAAAGCGTTCCAAGCAGTACTTCCGAACGTACCAGCAGTTGCAGTATTCGATACAGCATTCCATCAAACAATGCCGGAAGAATCTTTCTTATACAGCTTACCATATGAATACTATGAGAAATACGGCATCCGTAAATACGGTTTCCACGGAACTTCTCATAAATATGTAACACAGCGTGCAGCTGAATTATTAGGTCGTCCACTTGAAAGCTTACGTTTACTTTCTTGCCACTTAGGTAACGGTGCAAGTATTGCAGCTGTAGAAGGTGGAAAATCTATTGATACTTCTATGGGCTTCACTCCACTTGCTGGTGTAACAATGGGTACACGTTCTGGTAACCTTGACCCTGCGTTAATTCCATACATCATGCAAAAAACAGGACAATCTGTAGAAGAAGTTCTGAACGTATTAAACAAGAAAAGTGGTATGCTAGGCCTTTCTGGATTCTCTAGTGACTTACGTGACATCGAACAAGCGGAAAAAGAAGGAAACCACCGTGCAGAAGTAGCGTTAGATGTATTCGTAGAGCGTATTCATAAATATATCGGTTCTTATGCAGCTCGTATGAAAGGTGTAGACGCAATCATCTTTACAGCTGGTATTGGAGAAAACAGTGCTCTAATTCGTGAGCGTGTATTAGAAGGCCTTGAGTTTATGGGAGTATACTTCGATCCAAAACGTAACAACATTCATGGCGAAGAAGCATTCATCAGCTTCCCACACTCTCCAGTAAAAATTATCGTAATTCCAACTGACGAAGAAGTTATGATTGCTCGTGACGTATTACGTCTTGGAAACCTTGGTTAATATATGTAAAAAAGACGGGATCCTATAGGATTCCGTCTTTTCTTTTTGTGGCAACAAATTTCGTTAGTCCATTTGGATACAATACTTTTTCTTGATTCAGAAATGCTGTAATCGGAATCCACGTCGCATATGTATTGGGTTCTCCGTCTATAATAGGAATTGTTTTGATCTCATAAAGCGATGTATCTACAAAATGAAGAGAATACAATTGAATGATCTCATGGCCGATTTCTTCGTTTGCGTAAAAGATATTTTCAAGACATCCTAAGTAAGTTGTAATTTCTACTTGTTCATTAAGTTCTTCCTTAAATTCACGAATCACTGTTTCATCTGATTTCTCTCCAAATTCAATAGAACCGCCGAGTGGTCTGTAATACGCTTCACTTTCCGTAAGATACTCTTGAACGAGAATTGGTTCGTTGTGAAGTACAATTCCAAATGCCTTTGCGCGTGGGTACATATAGTAACCTCCCATGTACTGGATAAATATATGTTTAGCTTATCAGATTTACAAAGAAAAACCGGAAATATGTTACAATAGAAAAAAATTGAGCGAGGTGGTTGTTACGATGCGATCAAAGCGAGAACAAGCCATTTTACAAGATGTTAAAAATTGGGAAATTAAATTATTAGAACAGGAGCCTACCGATTTTCAAAAGGTATTTGATAAGTGGTTGCATAGTACTGTTGCAAAGTTTCCTGAGAAAAAGCGAAAAGAGTTTTTTGCGAAAGTAGACGGATGGTTATTCCATCTCCATGCATTGATTCAAAGTTTACAATCACAGCTTGATGCAAGAAATCGTATTTTAGGAACAGCACGGTTGTTTGATGAATCGGTTGAGCAGCTGGAAGAATTGAAAGCATTATCCATTGATCAATTAACATACATAGCAGAGCAGCAGACGGCGCGTCATCGTTTATATTCTTTCGTACAGGGAGGTACAACCGGAGTAGGTGGTTTGTTATTATTAACAGCTGACTTTCCTGTCATGATTGCATTAAATGTAAAGGCGGTTCAGCTTATTGCAACATCGTTTGGTCATGATGTGAACAAGCCTTATGAAATGATGCTCGCATTAAAGGTATTCCATGCGGCATTGTTACCAACAAGGCTCCAGCAATATGCTTGGTATAACTTACTTCAAGAACTAGAACAAGAAGATTCGTTCTTTTATGAAGGAGAAGAAGAAGTATTAAAACCAGCTTCTACAGAAGTTGTGTTAAAACAAATTTTGAAGACTTTTTCTATTTATGCGCTTCGCCATAAACTATTTCAAGGCATTCCTGTGTTAGGAATTGCAATTGGTTCTACGGTGAATTATCGTTTAACACGGAATGTAACAGAGTTTGCAAACAGGTTTTATCAAGTGCGTTACATAGTAGAAAAAGAAAAAAGAGCATAAAAAAGCGAGAGGCCGGAGCCTTTCGCTTTTTAGTTTGTTGCATGTTGTTTTGACATTGGAATAGATACTGTTTTCTTTTCTTTTGCTGGATAATAAATTAAATCGAGCGTCTTTGCCTGTAGGGCAATTGAAAGAATAGTAAAAGCAATTTCTGTCCAAGTTAAATAATATAATGAAAGTGCAAGCACGATCGCATCAAAGACGAAGAAAATCTGACCAATTGTAAAGCGAGTTCTTTTACTTAGTACAATTGTTAAAATATCGTCGCCGCCGGTTGCACCACCAAATCGCAATATAAAACCGAGTCCAATACCAGCTAGCACACCGCCCAATACTGCGGCTATCCATAAATGATTTGATAAATCTACCGTGAATGGAGAATAGTTTTCCATTAAAGAATAAAACACTCCGAATGAAATTGAACCCATAAATGAATAACCAACCATCTTTTTACCTAAAAATGTAGCGCATAGTAAAATGATCGGGATATCCATCAATACAGTTGAAATTGACGGTGAAATATCAAAAAAGTTTTGTATAAATAGCGCGATTCCTACAAAGCCACCTTCTGTTAAGTGGTTTTGAAAATGAATGTGATATAGTGCTGCAGATAGGATAAATGAACCGATTAAAACCATAAAAATTTCTTTAATAATTTGTCGACTTTGGATGTTCCTCATCGTTATTCCTTCTTTCCGTAGTTAGTAGTTCTTTTCGTCTTGTAAACTAACTACGAGCCTTATAGCTTTCAGTTAGTTTACATCAAACTAACTACGCTATATATCGCTGAAGAAATAACGAATAATCCTCTCGTCCATCAATTCTCCCTACTTTCGTTTTAGTTTAAGCCTAAAAACGACTAAACAAAACGTGGAGTAGGATTTGTTATTTAGCAATCCTGCCCTCTTCTTTGTTTTGTTTAGCAATGATCAATGCGACTTAAACAAAACGCTATGTGTAAGAAGAGTCTTTTCGTTGCCAAATTATCCTTCGGGCAATCATAATTTCCCCACTCTCGTATTTTTTTCGCTAGACTAAAGGATCTGAGCTGAAAAAGTACGCTACGTGTAAGATTCGTCAATTCGATGCCACATGCTCCTTCGAGCGATCATGATATCTAAATCCTTTCTGTAAAAGATTTTATATTATTATATCATACTTTCAAAAAATGTATGCGGATGGAAACCGACAATAACCGGAGAAAAACTACAGAATTTGTCGGTTTACAAGAAGCATGCTGTTATTCTTAAATGTTTTTGTAGGATAGTCCTAGTTGTTTAGAAATTGGAAAATGGTTCTAAGGGTTTGTCCAATAAGTGATGGAAAGAATCATTGAAGTTTAATCGTCCATTTTTAGGGTATCATCTTTCTCTTTGAAGAAAGCATCCCAACTAATGACACTAAGAAGAGTTAAAATGATAATAAATAAAGCCTTCATAAGATTCTACCTCCGTTAGAGTAGTGTTTTTCTTACAAACTTTTTTCATTAGTATATGAAAAAGAGGACATGAAATGTGAATTTTTCACAAAAGTAAATCTTTATGAGATGATATTAATATAGGTTGATGGAGGGGGAGAATATAGCATGTTCAAAGATACGTTTAAAAGAAAAGAATTGAAGTGTTCTGCTTGCCAGAGAAAGATTCAATATGAAGAAGAACTTGTTGCTTTTATAAAGTTACCGAAAGAACGGAACTTGTTAGTTGGACCGTTTGATGTATGCTTGGCTAAATCAGCACAAGAAGTATATTGCAAAGCTTGTTATAAAAAATGAAATGAAACGTATTTCTGCGTAAGCAGGAAGGATTTTTTGTAGCGATATCATATTTTAGTAGTTTTTCCTATATACCCCAATTATAATTAGAAATGTAATTTACTACAGGGGGTAATATCGTTCACAATGAAAAAGATTTTTTTGATTATCTCATCGTTACTATTAATTTTAACAGCTTGTAGTACAGATGGGTTTGTCTCATCTAACTATGAGCACATTGAAACAATGGAAAATGATTTAGGTGATAGTGCTCAGGTCTACACAGTGGAAAACAAAACTGTAAAAGAAGTGGCGCAAGAAATTATTGCTAATGAAAAGCCAAAGTATGTTTCGAAAGAAAGTGATACAGAAATGTTTATTCTGTATCCTGAAAGTTCCAATGAAGAATTTATCCAAATCACTCAGGATCCAATAAATTCAAATCATACAGTTGTTGAGGTAGCAAATGAAGATTTTGCTGAAAATAGTTATGATTTCTCTTTACTTGAAACAATGGGTGTATTAGGTGTTGCTGCTACGCTTTATGGTTGGAATAAAGCAGATTTTGATAATAAGAAAAAAAGAAGTGGTTACAGAGGATACGTAAGTGCTTTTAGCAATAATCCTGCTAATTTCCAAGAGGAAGAAGGCTCGAGTTCTTCAGGATCTGGCGGTAGAGGCTTTTCAGTGAACATTGAAAAAAAATCATCAGAGAGCGGCTCCATACGAAGCGGGAGTACAGTTCGTGGCGGTGGCCCAGGAACAGGGAAATAGGGGGATATGGTTTATGTTTAATGAAATTTTAGATGTACAAGAAGTATTACATACGCTTCTTTATTTTGTTGTTTTATTCGGTGTAACAATCATTTGTATGTTTATTTTTGAAATGATTACACCGTATAATGATCGAGAGCAGTTACTAAAAGGAAATAAAGCTGTTGCCATTCAGTTTTTCGGAAAAATAATAGGGATTACGTTAATTATGAAATCAGCTATTGCTACGAATGATTCTCTTCTTGGTGCGGCAATTTGGGGTGTTATTGGTTTTGTACTTATGCTAATTGGTTATTTTATCTTTGAGTTTCTCACTCCGCGCTTTCGTGTTGATAAAGAAATTGAAAGTGGAAATGTTGCGGTAGGAATTATCGCTGCAAGTATTTCCTTAGCAATAGCATTAATAACATCGGGAGCTATTTCGTAGAAGAACTTGCCAGCGCAGGTTCTTTTTTCTATGAAACAATGAAAATATATTTTATTCTGATTAAATGAAAAGAGTTTATCTCGTTTTATCGGACGGTAAGTGTCTCACCTCAATATTCAGAGAGAGCGAGGAATATAGGTGGAAGACAACTGCCCGTTAAAGCCTGATTAGAGCGGACTCTCCATCAGCAGGGCCTTCACTGGTGGAAGTTCTACTTTATTAAAGGAGTGCAGGTATGACAGAAAAGGAAAAATCGATTCAGAAAAGAAGAATCTTCACTTCATCAGGGATTGTATCAATTTGTGGCATTGTATATCAGGTTTTATATGGAGCGGCAGGTGGATATTTGTTTGGGGATTCTACGCTTTTTTATTGTTTAACGATAGGGCTCTTTTTAAGTGGCATGGGTATTGGAGCAATGCATAGTGAAAAATTTCATCGTCACTTATTATCGACGTTTATTGTAACAGAATACCTTATTGCCATTATTGGTGGATTTTCTATTTTTATGGTTTTCTTTATGCAAGCTCACTTTGGTGACGGGACAGCTAAAATTATCTTATATTCCATTATTGTTGTCACAGGTTATTTAACTGGTTTAGAATTACCGCTTTTAATTCGGAAATCAGAAGAAATTAATGCTGATTTAAAGGAATCTACTGCAAAAGTGCTTTTCTTTGATTATGCGGGCAGTTTAATCGGAACCGTGACGTTTGCTTTATTATTGAGACCAATGTTAGGTCTTATTAAGACAGCCTTTTTCATTGCGCTCATCAATATCCTTGTTGCGGTATGGTTAAGCTTTGTTTTTAAAAAAGAAATGAATCATGTTTACTTACGAGTTACTGGCATGATTTTAACGATTATAATAGCACTTGGTTTTCTGTTTGGAGAAAGATATGCGTATACATTAGAAAATAAGTTATATCGAGATCCGGTTGTATTAAAAAAGCAAACAAAATACCAAAAAATTATTATGACGAAAGGCCCTGGAGATGTACGGTTATATCAAAACGGACAGCTGCAATTCTCAGAGGCTGATGAACATAGATACCATGAAGCTTTAGTACATATTCCGATGTCTCTCGCTCCTAAAAAACAAAATGTTTTAGTATTAGGCGGGGGAGATGGTTTAGCGACGAGAGAGATTTTAAAATACAAAGAGGTAAAAAGAATTACTTTAGTTGATTTAGATCCAGAGATGATTAAGCTAGCTAAAGAAAATCCTCATTTACTACGATTAAATCAAAATTCATTTCGTTCTAGTAAAATGAATTTTGTTAATGATGATGCATTCAACTTTTTAAAACAAACGAATGATTTTTATGATGTAATCATCATTGATTTACCCGATCCCAATAATGAGGCACTGAATAAACTTTACACATGGGAATTTTACAGTCTTGTTAGAAATCATTTATCTCAGGAAGGATTTGTTTCCATCCAATCTACGTCACCAGTATTTGCAACAGAAGCTTTTTGGACAATTAGTAAGACAGTAAAATCTACAGGACTATATGCAAAAAATTATCATTTAGATATCCCTTCATTTGGAAATTGGGGATTTACAATTGCGTCTAGAGAACAATTTAAAATAAATAGTATGAAGCTTACTGTAGATACGGAATATTTGGCAGAAGAAATGATTCCATCTCTATTTCAATTTGGGAAAGATGAAGATGAGATAATCACAAAGAATGGGGAGGTAATTGAATTACCGGTTAACCGTTTGAATGAGCCCAATTTATTAGACCTATATGAAAAGGGATGGAATTACTATTAAAAAAGCATCTATTTGTAGATGCTTTTTTATTTGGCTTATTATTGATGCGCTTTCCCCTCAGATACATTTTGAGTAAGGCGATACCAAAGCCATAAATCGTTAATGATGGAGG
Source organism: Bacillus sp. FSL K6-6038 (assembly GCF_038050455.1). Taxonomy (NCBI): domain Bacteria; kingdom Bacillati; phylum Bacillota; class Bacilli; order Caryophanales; family Bacillaceae; genus Bacillus; species Bacillus sp. FSL K6-6038. The sequence continues at coordinate 4,468,851 of NZ_JBBOUH010000001.1, read as the reverse complement.
CAAGATCAGCGATTTCAGAATTGAGGCTACAGGAAATTTGAAAGTTTTCTTCGTTATTTAAACGATGTTGTTTTTGATTAATATGATATTCAAGTTCTTTTATACGATCAGGTATTTTTCCGCGAATTTGTTCCCACTTTAATAAAATAGCATGCTGCATTTTTTCAGGGATATCTTCCCATTCTACTTGTAAGTCAGGTACTTCTATTCCTAGGTGTTCATCGTATATAAAATATTGTTCCATATAGACACCCCCATTTTCTGTTTCCATTGTATCGAAAAAAAGAAAGAAGTTCGATGGAATTGTTAGAATTTTTTTTGCTAATATCCCTTGATTCATTTTGTGAAAGGTGTTAAAGTTTGAATTAATATTAATAATAATGAATATTTATTCTTTAGGGGGATATGAAAATGGAGAAGAAAAAAGTTGTTCTAGCATATTCCGGAGGTCTTGATACTTCCGTTGCAATTAAATGGTTACAAGAGAAAAATTATGATATCATTGCACTTTGTTTAGATTTAGGGGAAGGTAAAGATTTAGAGTTTGTAAAAGAAAAAGCACTTTCAGTAGGTGCAATTAAATCTTATATGATTGATGTGCAAGAAGAATTTGCGAATGAATATGCATTGATGGCTCTGCAAGGTCATACGTTATACGAAGGAAAATATCCACTTGTTTCGGCACTATCGCGTCCATTAATTGCAAAAAAACTAGTAGAAATTGCGGAGCAAGAAGGAGCAAGTGCTGTTGCACATGGATGTACAGGAAAAGGGAACGACCAAGTTCGTTTTGAAGTTTCTATTCAAGCATTAAATCCATATTTAGAAGTGATTGCGCCGGTACGTGAATGGAAATGGTCACGTGAAGAAGAAATTGCGTATGCAAAAGAAAATGATGTACCGATTCCAATCAATTTAGATAGTCCGTTTTCCATTGACCAAAACTTATGGGGACGTAGTAATGAATGTGGAATTTTAGAAGATCCATGGGCAGCACCCCCAGAAGATGCATATGAAATGACATTAGCACTAGAAGATACACCGAATAAACCAGAGTTTGTAGAAATTGGTTTTGAAGCAGGTGTACCAACGACGTTGAATGGTACGGCTTATTCACTTTCAGAACTGATTAAAACATTAAACTCCCTCGCTGGAAAGCATGGGGTTGGACGTATCGACCATGTAGAAAATCGTCTTGTTGGGATTAAATCACGTGAAGTGTATGAATGCCCAGCGGCAATGACATTACTTACAGCGCATAAAGAATTAGAAGATTTAACACTTGTAAAAGAAGTCGCTCATTTTAAGCCGATGATTGAACAAAAATTAACAGAATTAATTTATAACGGTTTATGGTTCTCACCTTTAAAACAAGCACTTGCTGCTTTCTTACAAGAAACACAAAAATCCGTAACAGGCACAGTACGTGTGAAATTGTTTAAAGGTCATGCAATTGTAGAAGGACGTAAATCAGAATACTCTCTATATGATGAAAAATTAGCGACATATACAGTGGATGATGAATTTAACCATGATGCAGCAGTTGGCTTTATTTCTTTATTTGGTCTTCCAACAAAAGTATACAGCCAAGTGAATCAGAAGAAGGTGGAAGCGTGAGCAAACTTTGGGGTGGTCGTTTTACAGCAGAAGCAGAAGAATGGGTCGAGGAGTTTGGAGCTTCCATCTCCTTTGACCAGCAATTAGCGAATCAAGATATTGAAGGTAGTATTGCGCATGTTACGATGCTGGCGAAACAGGGAATTGTAACAAAAGAAGAAGCAGAGAAAATAAAAGAAGGTTTACAACATTTACTAGATGAAGCAAAAGAAAATAAGCTTGCGTTTTCTGTCCAAGCTGAGGATATTCATTTAAATATTGAAAAGATGTTAATTGAAAAAATCGGTGAAGTAGGAGGCAAGCTTCATACAGGCCGAAGTCGTAACGATCAAGTTGCTACAGATATGCACTTATATTTAAAGGAAAAAGTGCAGGCCATCATAAAGGCTGCGAAGAAGTTGCAGAAGGTTCTTGTTCATCAAGCAGAAGAGAATATTGAAACGATTATGCCGGGATATACACATTTACAACGTGCACAGCCAATTTCATTCGCTCATCATGTGCTTGCATACTTTTGGATGCTAGAGCGCGATGTAAATCGTTATGAAGATTCACTGGGACGCATTAATATTTCTCCGCTTGGCGCAGGTGCTCTTGCAGGGACGACATTTTCGATTGACCGTGCGTATAGCGCAGAGATTCTCGGTTTTGAAGGAATCTATGAAAATAGCTTAGATGCGGTAAGTGACCGTGATTTCATATTAGAGTTTCTTAGCAATTCATCCATATTAATGATGCATTTATCTCGCTTTTGTGAAGAGCTCATTTTATGGAGCAGTCAGGAGTTTCAATTTATTGAAATGAGCGATCAATATGCAACAGGAAGCAGCATTATGCCGCAAAAGAAAAATCCTGATATGGCCGAGCTCATCCGTGGTAAAACAGGAAGAGTATACGGCAACCTATTTAGTTTATTAACGGTAATGAAAGGGTTACCGCTTGCTTATAATAAAGATTTGCAAGAAGACAAAGAAGGTATGTTTGATACAGTTAAAACAGTAGAAGGCTGCCTGCATATTATGGCTGGCATGCTCGAAACGATGACTGTAAATAAAGAAAAAATGGGGCAAGCCGTAAAACAAGACTTCTCTAATGCAACAGAAATTGCTGATTACTTAGCAAGCAAAGGGCTTCCATTCCGTCAGGCACATGAAATTGTCGGAAAGCTTGTTCTTCATTGCACACAAAAAGGAATTTATTTATTAGATGTACCGCTAGAAACATATCAAGAGATGAGTCCGTTATTTGAAGAGGATTTATATGAAGTTCTTTCTCCTTATGCAGCAGTGAAACGTCGTAATAGTGCAGGTGGAACAGGGTTCGAACAAATTCAAAAAGCGCTGGAAAAAGCGAAGTTGCTAGTGGGAGAGACCGTAAATTTATAAGGATGAGAGGATACTAAGTTCCATACAGGAACCAAGTATCCTCTTTTTTATTATATTTCCACTAGCAAAAGATATAAGTATGCTAACGGAAAAAAGGAGTTTCGTAATCTTAGGTTGAAATTTGGATAGATGAAAAATTTAGTAATGCAAGGAGCGTCCATTATGCCAACTTATTAAAGAGTTTACTTCAAAGGAAATTCAAAAAGAATAGAGAGGTAATACTCTATGTTATCTATAAAAGATATTGAATTACAGATAGAAGAACAAGTGCAGAATAAAGCAGTGTTTGTAGATGAAGATCAGTACTATCCTTGTTTTCCTATCACCTCTTCCATATTTTATGCAGGAGAATACGGACTTCTTCGGTTTACAAAGAATTTAGATGAAACTTCAGTCTTATCTATTCAAGATGCCTGGCATTTGGAATATGTAGGAGAAGAAGTAAAGATAAAGTGAAACTTAAACTTAAATCAGTGGGGGATTCAGCCCTCACTGATTTAGTGCTTTTATACTTCAATACTACGTGCATGCATCGTTTTATAGATATTTTCAATGATTAAAAAATGATGGTTCTCATGTATCGCTAAAAGTTGAATGGCTTGAATTAGGTTTGGATACTTAGCGATTGGATCCAAAAATACAATGTGCCCCGCGATATTTTCTTCTATATTCTGAACGCATACTTTGATTGCATTTGTTTCGTTCACTAGCAATCGTTCTAGTTCTTTACCATCCATAGAATAATAGATTTTTTTTGATGGTACTAAAATCCAAGGAGCTTTCATTCCTTTACCGTTTTTTTCTTTGTATTCTGCATAGATGTCATGTATTTCAGTTGCAAACGGGGCATTTCTTCTTATCTTGGCATAGGGAAGAAGTGTGAAAGAAAACTTAATGGAAGTTTTTAGCATTTTTGTAATTAAGTATAGGTGGTAGAGATGTTCCCCAATCGACCATTTCCCATTTTCATTTCGATGCCATAGTTCTTCTTGCGGAAGTGATTGTAGTTTAGGGAGAAATTGAGATCTTTGCTGATGTAATGTATGGAAATGTTTTGCGATACTTTCAGATTTCATTTATTAGACTCCTCCATTCTATTACACGCCAAATCTTCAAGCGTATGAAAGGTGATGCTTCAGCGATACAGTGAGATGAATTTATGTATTCATTCTGATTTTCCTAATTATACCATTAGTGTGGCTGTTTTGTGTTTCAGAAGGGGAATCTATGCTAAAACAACTCTTCATCTGGAATAGTATGTTTGAAAATCTAAGTTTACCGCATCGCCATCAACGTAAGAAAAAGGAGAGCGCATGATACGATGTACTCTCCTTTTATTTTTTAGAAAACATGTTCATATAAAGCTTGCTTGTCAATCTGGAAATACTATGGCAGTATATAAGGAACATCCCTATTTCTTGTGAATTTCAAGTTCGTAATTGTTATGTTTACGAGGATATAAGAAAGGGAATTGAAAGTAATTTTTATAATGGAGGAAATAAAAAAGTATGCAAAACTTACCAAACTGCCCGAAATGTAATTCAGAATATACTTATGAAGATGGAAGTCTTTTTGTTTGTCCAGAGTGTGCTCATGAGTGGGCTTTAGAATCAGAAACTGAAAACAGTGAAGGTAAAAAGGTTGTTAAAGATGCAAATGGAAATATTTTAAATGATGGTGATGCTGTAACAGTAATCAAAGACCTGAAAGTAAAAGGAACTTCATCAGTTATAAAAATAGGTACAAAAGTAAAGAGTATCCGTTTAGTTGATGGAGATCATGATATTGATTGTAAAATTGACGGTTTTGGAGCAATGAAATTAAAATCTGAATTTGTTAAAAAGGCATAAAGATAATCATATAAAAGTGATTGAAAAGACGTTCAGTAAGGTGATTTTGTCACGTAATGAGCGTTTTTTTATTATGAAAAAAGAGGATATACGTTTGTATATCCTCTAATAAGTGTAATGTTATGTCATTTTTCCTTATTCATATTTATGTCTGTTTTCTGTAATACGAATATACTCAATATCCATCAAATCACGGAGGAGTGCACCATGGCTCAGCTCAACGCCATGTTTTTCTTTAAAATGCGAACAGATCGTATCGAGCATTTCCAGCTCTTCATCATTTACATCTAAAATAATTCGTTCGTGATCTCCCATGTAGTAGCCCTCGTTTCGTTTTTTCTTAGCGTAACCGAAATTTCCTTATTGTATAACAATACCTGTATTTTATATGTTAACATTTCGTTATTAGGACATTAAAAAAGAAGGGAAGATGAAGTTGTTTTATAGGTTTGTTATTATTTTATATACGGCTATTATACTTAAATATGCTTTTCCTGCCATTGTTACTTTACAATATATAAAACCTACGTATATCGCCCTATTTATTTTTTGTATACTTGTAATGGATTGTTGTATTTCACTCTGGATATATAGAAAAAAGCAGAAACAAAATGAACAAGAGAGGCAACGGACAAAGCGAAAAAAAACGTTTTGGATGATGACATATGTTTTTGTTTTTCCAATAGTTCTGAGTTTTGTAAGTGAACGTATAGCGGAAAAGGGATTCGATTTAAAGCTTGGAGCAACAATGTTTTTCTATTATTTCTTTTTTCACTTTATTCCTTATATGAGTGAAAAGAATGGGGAAGATGAGGATCCTTTTGAAAAAGATATAAAGGAACAAGAGGATAGAATAATAGAAGAAGAAATGGAGCAACTTGCTAAACAAAAATGGTATTTCAATTCAACACTTATCTTCATTCTTTGTTTGGTTACACCACCAATTGGTTATTTATATGTAGTTCTTTTACGAAAAAAAATGACATACTATGCGAAAATGAGTTATTTGACACTTGCAACCATTACAATGGGATTATGGGCAATGAAGTTTTTACCGTCATCCTTATATGCAATTGTCATAGTCTGTATAGCATGTTTTATATTTATTGGAAAATACATAAAATAAAAAAACACCAAGTCTGCATAAGACTTGGTGTTTTCGTTATTTATTAAATGTCACCTTGCTCTTCTTCACCACGAACAACAAGGACATCGCATTTTGCATAGCGAATAATATGTTCAGAGACGCTACCGATTAAGAATCGTTCTACAGCGTTTAAACCAGTTGCACCACACATAATTAAATCTACTTTTTGTTTTGGAGCAATTTCTTTTGAGATTTTAGATTTTGGATTACCGAATTCTAATACAGTTTCTACTTTTTCAAGGCCAGCTTCAGTTGCAGTCTTTTTGTAGTCTTCTAATAAATCTTCTGCAAAGAGATTTGCACGCTCAGCGATTGCGCGGCTATATGCCTCTACAGCAGAGTATGCTTTTACATCAACGATATGAGCGATTGTTAATATTGCGTTGTTGCGCTTTGCGACTTGAATTGCTTTTTTAAAGGCTTTTTCTGCTTCTTTGGAACCGTCCACTGCAATTAAAATATTTGTATATGTATTATTCATAGTAGATTCCTCCCAATTCGTTTTTATAAGCTTTTACAACTTAATTATAAAACAAAATATGGTAACGTGCTTGCCAGAAACGTTACAGAATTTTGAAAACTCTGTTCTAATTCTTTTTAGTTGTAATTGTAGGGAGAACTTGTTACATATGAAGTATAGCAATTTAAAAGGAGGCATGTTTGTGAGACACGCGCTCATTACGGCCGGTACGAAAGGTTTAGGAAAGCAAGTAACAGAGAATTTATTAGCTAAAGGATATTCAGTAACTGTAACATATCATAGCGATATGAGTGCTGTAGAAACAATGAAAGAAAAGTATAAAAATATAGAAGAACGTCTACAGTTTGTGCAAGCAGATGTCACGAAAAAAGAAGATTTACATAAAATAGTAGAAGAAGCAATTAGCCGTTTTGGCAAAATTGATTTTTTGATTAATAATGCAGGTCCTTATGTGTTTGAACGTAAAAAGTTAATTGATTACGAAGAAGATGAATGGAATGAAATGATACAAGGGAATTTAACAGCAGTGTTCCGTTTATTAAAACTTGTCGTTCCCATTATGAGGAAGCAGCATTTTGGTCGCATTATCAATTACGGATTTCAAGGGGCAGATAGTGCACCTGGCTGGATGTACCGTTCTGCATTTGCGGCTGCAAAGGTAGGACTTGTTTCGTTAACGAAAACAATTGCCTATGAAGAAGCGGAATATGGCATTACAGCGAATATGGTTTGTCCAGGAGATATTATTGGTGAAATGAAAGAGGCGACAATTCAGCAGGCGCGTACGATGAAAGACATTAGAACACCAATTGGTAGATCTGGAACAGGTGAAGATATTGCTCGAACAATTTCGTTTCTATGTGAAGAAGATTCCGATATGATTACAGGCACAATTATAGAAGTAACAGGGGCAGTTGATGTTATTCACCGATATCGACAAAAATAGATAAAGTGAAACTTCCATCATTGGGGAGCTTTATCCCTCAATGATGGTTAGCCCTCACCAATCGGGCATTTATGGATAGTGTATCCCCCACCTGATTTTGGGGCTTTTTCATCTTGAGAGGGGGATATTACTGTCCGTTAATGCGGGGCAAAATCTATCGGAAAACTCGCATTATTTTTTGTCAAATATTGAGATATTATGTTAGAATATAAGAGCGTAGAAAGCGCTTTAAAAAATGATTCAGGGGTCATTTCATAACTCAAGGGGGAATTAATAATGCGTATCGGTATTCCAACAGAAATTAAAAACAACGAAAACCGCGTGGCAATGACGCCAGCTGGTGCTGTACATTTAGTACACAATGGTCATGAAATTTTTGTTCAAAAGGGTGCAGGTTTAGGATCTGGCTTTACAGATGAAGAGTACGTACAAGCTGGAGCAAAACTTGTTGAAACTGCTGAGGAAGCATGGAATCAAGAGATGGTTATGAAGGTAAAAGAGCCAGTAGAAAGCGAATATGGTTATTTCCGCGAAGGTTTAATTTTATTCACATACTTACACTTAGCTCCAGAACCAGAATTAACAAAAGCATTAATTGACAACAAAGTAGTATCAATCGCTTATGAAACAGTACAATTAGACAATCGTTCTTTACCACTACTTGCACCGATGAGTGAAGTAGCTGGTCGTATGTCTGCACAAATCGGTGCGCAATTCCTTGAAAAAAATAAAGGCGGCAAAGGTATCTTACTTGCAGGCGTTCCAGGGGTAAAACGCGGTAAAGTAACAATTATCGGCGGTGGCCAAGCTGGTACAAACGCAGCGAAAATCGCAGTAGGCTTAGGTGCTGACGTAACAATTATCGACTTAAGTGCAGAACGTCTTCGCCAATTAGATGATATTTTTGGCAATCAAGTCAAAACATTAATGTCTAATCCATATAACATTGCAGAAGCTGTAAAAGAATCTGATCTTGTAATCGGTGCAGTATTAATTCCAGGTGCAAAAGCTCCAAAACTTGTAACAGAAGAAATGATTAAATCAATGGAGCCAGGTTCTGTTGTAGTAGATATCGCGATTGACCAAGGTGGTATTTTCGAAACAACTGACCGCATTACAACTCATGATAACCCAACTTATGAAAAACACGGCGTTGTTCATTATGCAGTTGCAAACATGCCAGGTGCGGTTCCACGTACATCTACACTTGCATTAACAAACGTAACAGTACCATATGCAGTACAAATTGCAAACAAAGGCTACAAACAAGCTTGCCTAGGCAATTCTGCATTATTAAAAGGTATTAATACATTAGATGGTTATGTAACATTCGAAGCAGTTGCAGAAGCACATGGTTTACAATATGCTGATGCGAAAGAGCTTCTTGAAAAAGCTCCTGCTTTATCATAATAGAAAAGTTGTGAGGCCTTCCTTGGATAAGGAAGGTCTTTTTGTATGTAGTAATTCAAATGTCTTCTATAAGAAGTTAGGCCCGGGTTTAACATAATATTCAAGGTTATATGTCTATAACGTATGGTAGACAAAAAAATTGTAAAAATGATATTATGAGAATTGGGAATTTATGTTTATTTTATATGATTTTTATAAGTAACAAGAACTATAGAATAAAGTAAAGTGGTCTGGGGAGAGGATCAAATGGACCGAAAGAGTAATAAGAAAAAACAGAAGCGACAACCTAAACAACAGCATGTATTGCAACAGAAGGAAGTAATCATAGAGCAACAAGAAAAACCAGTTACTATTATATTTAAAGTACTTAGAGTTATTTCTATTTTTCTGTATTTAGGATTATGTGTTTACATCTATTTTAAAATGAGCCAGTCGCATCTGACTATTGGATTTTTGGAGAGTTTATTAAAGTTATTTGTAGGAATAGTAGAGATGGCATTATATGCATTTTTATTTCTGTATATATGGCCGCCAAGTGATAAAGGTGAACAGGATAAGAGGAAAGAGAAGAGGAGAAAAGGTTCATCGAGTGGATTTGTAAACTACAGTGATAGCGACTGTAGTAGTTCAAGTGATGGAGGAGGAGATTGCGGAGGGGGTGGAGATTAGAGAAAAATAATCTACTTTTAAATGTTTCATTATTCATAATGATGCGAGGCGATTTTGAAAAAAAGTCTCTAATAAAGTAAAACTTTAATCAGTGGGGATTTTCTTCATCCTCCGCTGATTATTAGCCTTCACTAATCGGGCTTTGACGGGCGGTCTATCTCTTACTAGTTTTATTGCTTTCGCCGAGCTTTGAGACGAAGATATTACTGCCCGCAAATAGCGGGGCAAAAGAGATGTTTTTTAATTATACTCGTAATACGAGAAGTTAGAGAGCATCTTTTTGTTTTAAAAATCAAAAAATGGAATTTTATTCTTGTTAATGCAATTCTTCTTATGATAATTTGGAATTATAGAAGTAAAGAAGTCATTCACAGAGGGGATAAAATGGGGAGAAAAAGTAGCAAGAAAAAACAAATAAGAAGACAGAAATATATAAAGAAAAAACAGGAACATAATATACCATTTCAAAAGAAGTTGGCCCTTAGTATAGAGAAAATAGCCAGATATATTAGTATGGTCATTTATGTAATCGTATGCTTTTTTGTGTTAGGTGTATTTTATCAGATAGAGATAAGACCTGAATTTTTGGAAGACATCTTACAGGGCATTGCTTTTTTGGTACCATTCGGTATGTTTTTTGTAGTGTTTGATAAAGTATGGCCAAGCCGTGAAAGTAAAAAAGATGAGAAAAGAAAGCAGAAAAGGAAACGATCTTCTTATTCCTCCAATTCATCTAGTGGATTTGCAAACTATAGCGATAATGATTGTAGTAGTGCGAGCGATAGTGGGGGTGGAGATTGCGGAGGCGGTGGAGATTAAAACTGAAAGTAATTTAGTTTGAAATGTTTTATTTTTCAGAATGATGAAAGGCAAAAATAGATTTGGAAAAAACGAGATCATTAGAATGGAATAGAGCGTCGCGAAAAGGGTGCATAGCAATGAATCTAGCAAAAGAGTCAGAAGAAAAAGTACAAGAGAAAAGTGAACTGAATGAAATGAAAGAAGCAATTGTTAAATTAGAACAAAGTGTACAAGAGTTAAAAGAAGAAGTAAAAAAGGTAAGGAAGAAAAAACAGGAAAAAGATATTGATTTTGGAACAATCGGCTTTTGGGTTTGTATGATGATTATTGCACTTGGATGGTTTTGGGGAAAATAATAAATCACTAGGGGATGAGGAGAACAATGGAGAAAGTGAATCTTTTAGAACTCACAAAAGATATTACAGAAAGGCACAAAAATTTTGTTGTATCGAATGTGAATAGTCATTGTTTACGAATTGCTGTGTTTACGGGGGAATATGATTGGCATCTTCACTCGAATTCGGATGAATTATTTATAGTACTCGAGGGAGAATTACTTATCGATTTTCAAGATAAGGATACAGCTGTATTAAAACCAAATGATTCGATTTTAATTCCAGCCGGTACCGTTCACAGAACAAGGGCACTACAGCGCACTGTTAATCTTTGCTTCGAAAACTTAGATGCGGATACCGTTATTGTGGAGAATGTATGAAAAAGTTAGTGTTAGCAGAATATCATACGATTCTTCCAGTTTTAGAAGATAACAAACAGACATCTACTTTTGCCTATGCAGTATGTGATCGAATAATAGATGGTGAGATTTTTGTAAATGAGAGATTAACAACAGGAATGATTGCGACTGCTAATGGCATTTACTATCTGTTTGGAGATACACATGATCAGGAATTTCAACATACTTTGTTTTCTTATATTGAAAATGATGTTTTAACAACGGAGAAGCGATTCACATTATTTGTTTCTAGCATAGAGTGGGAAAGCATTATTGAAAATCATTTCAAGGGTTCTTTTAGAAAAATCCCTCGAAAAAAATTTCTATTTCAGAGAGATATCTTTGAAGATAGAAAAAGAGAATTAGAAGATTCTACATACAAAGTAAAGCGGATTGATAAAAACATAATCGAAAAAAGTACCGAATTTACGGAGCAATATTATAAAGAGTATTGGGGATCAAAAGAAGAATTTTTTAACCATGGTTTTGGATTTTGTATTGTACAAGATCAAAAGATAGTGGCTGAATGTGTCTCAATTTTTAGAAGTAATGGTTTTGCAGAAATTGATATCGCAACAGATCCAGACTATCAGGGAAAAGGGCTCGCTCGATTAGTCGCAACTTATTTCATAGAACATTGTATACAAAATAGTATTACGCCGTGCTGGGATTGTAATGTGGATAATATACCCTCACAAAGACTTGCTAGTAAACTAGGTTTTGATCATCCAGTGGAATATGTTTTATATGTACGTAAGAAGGTAGAGGGATAAACGATGAACGTCGAATTAACAAGATTCAAAGTGAAGCCAGGGAAAAGTCACCGTGTTGATGAATGGATGAAGATGCTAAATGATCATATGAAAGAAGTGTTATTGACATTAAACGACGAGAAAATGTATGTAGAGACAATTTTCCGGGAAATAAGAGATGGAGAAGAATATTTGTATTGGTATTCTGTCCAAGGAGAAGGCGGGATAGATGTCGAAGCTTCTCGGCACGAAGTTGATAAAAAGCATTTGGAATTTTGGTATGAATGTATTGATGAGGAAGCGCCTGCTGCCAATATGGAAACAGAGGTTGTCATGATTCAAGATGTGGTCAAAGAGGCGATGAAATAATAAAATAGTATTCTTTGTATATACGAAAAAGCACATCAGAATAGATGGGCTTTTTTATTTGTGAAAAATTTTCAGCAGAAACTTGTATACATTTCAAGCTTTCAAACGTTGAGTATATAGGAAGGAGAGCAGAATGAGTCATGAAACGTTTGAATCATTATTAATAGAAAAGTCAATATAAAGAAATAAAGAATATCTCACCTCGAGACTTACCGATCTACGGCGTAGTCGTAACAGGAAAGACAGAGGAATTACAACCGTTATACGGGGTACCCTATATAAAAGTGGCTGTAAGAGGAGTAACTGTTGAGAAACATTAACTTATACAGATTGATGTGAATAGTTAGAAAATTAATGTTATAATATGGGAAAAGGGGGTTTATATGAAGCAAATACATGGAGCGATCTATATCTACATAACAATGTTTTTTGTTGGAGCGTCTTATGGTTTAGGGCATGCCTATTCGCATCCAATTCTAAGTTTTTTGAGCGGGACATGTATGACCATTGCGATTTGTGTACACCTTTTCTCCGTTTGGATTGTTAAATTTCAATTAAATATTAGTGAAATGGAAGAAGGCACTTTTTGAGTGGCCTTCTTTTTTAGTAGTATTGGCGTAATTCCTTTAATAAATTTTCAACCTCGTTTTCGGCTTCTTTGCATATAGAAAGTGTTCGTAATCTAAAAAACAAGCTACGCAAGAACGATTTTATATTTCCATATAACGCTTCATAAGGTTCGATAGGTAATTCAGGTTTTTGAACTTGTAATTGATTTACTAAAGAATGCAGAGCTGAGATGAGTTTTTTTTCATCTAAACCATTTTTCAGCATGGCAATGATAGGAGTGATAATTCGCTCATCTTCTTCATACTTGTAATACATTGTATGTACATTTATTTTTTCTAACAAGGTTTGTAGTATTTCAGGGTAATAGGAGGCCTCAAGTTTTGGATTTTGAACGAGTTCATCGAATGTATCGGAAACATGAGCGATGCTATGAGCCCAGCCTTGATCGTTAACATAACCTCTGAAATCATGTTCTTGGTCCATATATAACATTAATTTGTCTTTCACATCTAATATGTCAGACTGTGATAAAAAGTTATGTTTTGTATCGGCGTTTATGATTAAAGCGATTAATAGTGTTGTAAATGATCTCGTAAATACAGCGTCTGTATCGTCAGTGTTAATTTTGTAAAATAAATATTGCTCGCTTATACTTTGGGACAATAATTTCTGTAAATGCCTGTTTGTAATATGATCGTTTGTGATGAGATGGTAAAAGGCCGTATAGATTAATTTATCTCGTAAATAGCCATCTGGTACACCGATATATTGAAGCATTTTCGAACTTAAATTATGAATATTTACAGTGGAATCTATAGCGTAATGATTAGCTTTTATTTCTTCTAATTGTTTTTGAAGTTGTTGCATGTAATCCCTCCTCTTTATTTAGAAAATTCTGTATTTTAATATTATGATAGAAACGGAGAATATACAAGAAATAAATGCCTTTCTTCAACAAATCAATCATGTATTGAGGATTTCAAAAAAACGATTAGAGACGAACAAAAAATGTTAGAAATAGGATTGATTAATGAAGTTTCTATAATGGAGGCATGAAATGAAGAGAAACACATGGATGTTGTGTGTGTATGTTTTATTTACCGTTTCTTTCGTGATATTAACAGCATGTACACGTAATGAGCAAACTGAGAATGAGCCGGTGAATATACAACAACAAACAGAAAAAGGTGTTATGGAAGGATACGTTATAGTGAAAAATACAACTGTATATTTCATTAGTAACAAAAAGTTCAAAACGAAAAAAGGGTTGCAGGAGTATGTGGAGCTACAACAACATTTGGATACCCCAGCGGACACGATTCTACATTTTGGTGATAAAAATGCATATAAACAGTTGAAATCAGGATATAAAATAAAAGTATGGTTTTCTAAGATACTTGAAAGTTACCCAGGGAAAATGACTGTTAATCAGTTTGAAATCGTAGAGAAAAATGGTATTTAAAAAAGGTAGCGTATTCGCTACCTTTTTTCTTATTTTACAAACTGTAATTCTTTTGGGAATTTCGTTAAAATTTCTGATCCGTCTTTCGTGATGTAGATATCATCTTCAATACGAACGCCACCTACGTTTGGTACGTAAATACCTGGTTCGATTGTGAAGACCATGCCTTCTTTTAATAGAGACTCGTTGCCTTCTTTTACATCTGGATATTCGTGTACGCTAATGCCAAGTCCATGACCAAGGCGGTGTGGGAAGAATTCTCCGTAACCTGCATCTGCGATGACAGAGCGAGCAGCATTGTCAATTTCGCCAAGTGTAACGCCTGGTTTACAAGCTTCAACCGCTTGTAATTGTCCTGCTAGTACAGTGTTGTAAATACGTGTTTGTTCTTCTGAAAGATCGCCAAATGCGACTGTACGTGTAATGTCAGAGCAATAACCGTCAATGATTACACCTAAGTCAAATAGTACGAAGTCACCGCGCTTCATTTTGTTTCCACCTGGGATACCGTGTGGCAAGGCAGAGTTTGCACCTGCTAATACCATTGTGTCAAAGGACATTTTATGTATACCTTTTTTCTTCATTTCATGTTCGATGATTGCTAACACTTCTAATTCGCTGCGATTTTCTTCAATTGCATTTACACCGATTTCAACAGCATAGTCTGCCATGTGGGCTGCTTGACGCAAAATAGAAAGTTCTTTTTCGTCTTTAATTAAACGAAGTTCGCGTACTTTTTCTTCAGCGGATTTGAAAGATGCTTTCGGGAATAATTTTGTTAATTCTTCATAGCGCTCTACATTTAAATGTTCTTTTTCAATTGCCACTGCATTTACATCAATGCCGCGATCTGCGATTGCTTTTGCAATCATATCCCATGGTTTGTCTGTATCAGTAAATCCGATAATTTCATGTGCCCAGCCAGCGTTTCTAGCTTGACCTTCTTCCATTTTAGGACAAATTAAAATTGGTTCTTTTTCTTGGAATACAAATAGACCGAGTAGTCTTTCGTGTGGTTCGCAATGGAAGTTTGTCATATAGAAGACGTTTGGTGTAGAAGTTAAAAATGCAGCTTCCACGTTCTGTTCTTGTAGCCATTGCATTAAGTTTTCTAATCTAGTATTCATAAATTCGCACCTCCGAGATTTTAATTACATATATAACTTTACATCGGATGAAAGTGTTATGACAAGCAAATCGCTGTTTGAAAAGACAGGAAATTGTGAAATCATGTAGAATAGAAGGTGTGAATGTGAATAAGGAGGAATGTAACAATGAAAGTATCTTATCACGGGCATTCAGTTGTAAAGATTGAAACGAATGGAAAGGTTATCTTAATTGATCCGTTTTTAACAGGTAATCCGAAAACAGATTTAAAGACTGAAGATGTTAAGGTAGACGCGATTATTTTATCGCACGGTCATGGTGATCATGTCGGTGATACAGTAGCACTTGCGAAGAAAAATAATGCAGTTGTTGTAGCACCGTTTGAACTCGCAACATTTTTAGGGTGGCAAGGTGTAAATACACATCCGATGCATATCGGCGGTTCACATGTGTTTAATTTTGGGAAAGTGAAATTTACACAAGCATTCCATGGGTCTAGTTATATTGATGAAGAAAACAAGACGATTACATATACAGGAATGCCAGCTGGAATTTTATTTACGGCAGAAGAGAAAACAGTGTACCATGCAGGAGATACTGCTTTATTTTCCGATATGAAGTTAATTGGTGCTCTTAATAACATTGATGTAGCATTTTTACCAATTGGTGATAATTTTACAATGGGACCAGAGGATGCAGTGTTAGCTGCGGAATGGATTGGTGCTAAAACAGTTGTGCCAATGCACTATAATACGTTCCCAATTATCCAGCAAGACCCGCATCTTTTTGTCCAAAAACTAACAAGTAGTACAGGTAAGGTATTAGAAGCTGGAGAAAGTATTACACTATAAAAAAAGCAACCCTTCATTTGAAAAGACAAGTGAAGGGTTTTTTATGTGTGTAAAATAGGTTTGAAAGTCTGTGCTTGTTTTGGTGTTTCTTTTATTTCCAGTAATGTTTGTTCCGGTGTTTCATTTAATTCCATTGCAATTTTTTTGCCATCAACGAAAGCTAAAAATACAGCACCTACAACTTCTAAAAATTTTTTCATTTTCATTCGCTCCTTCGTTTGATTTCTTGTCTTTATTGTATCTTGGAACTAGAAAACAAACCATCGAATGAGATGACAATAGTCTTACACTGGTGTAAGAATGTGACTGATAGAATGTAAGGGTCATTTTTGTTATAAAAAAAATAGTACAGATACATAAAAGTACAGTGTAACAGTTTCGAAAATATAGTATACTAAAAATACAACACATGAAGAATTTAGGGAAAAGAAAGTATGGTGAAACCATTTGGCTACCAAACATAATCAAATTTTAGAACATATTAATAGCCTGCAGGTAGGGCATAAAATTTCTGTGCGCCAAATTGCAAAAGATTTGAGTGTAAGTGAAGGAACGGCCTATCGTGCGATTAAAGATGCAGAGAATAAAGGGTATGTTAGTACAATTGAACGTGTCGGAACAATCCGAATTGAACAAAAGAAAAAGGAAAATATTGAAAAACTAACATATGCCGAAGTGGTCAATATAGTCGATGGCCAAGTGCTTGGCGGAAGAGAAGGGTTACATAAAACATTAAATAAATTCGTGATTGGGGCCATGAAATTAGAAGCGATGATGCGCTATACAGAAGCAGGGAACTTGCTAATTATCGGTAACCGTACGAATGCACATCAACTAGCATTAGAAGCAGGAGCTGCAGTATTAATTACAGGTGGATTTGATACAGAAGATCATGTGAAAAAATTAGCGGATGAATTAAAGTTGCCGATTATTTCAAGCAGCTATGATACGTTTACTGTGGCAACGCTTATTAACCGTGCCATTTATGATCAGCTTATCAAAAAGGAAATTGTACTCGTTGAAGATATTTTAACGCCAATTGAAGAAACGTTATATTTAAAACCTAGTGATAAAGTAGCGCAATGGCATGCGTATAATAAAGAAACAATGCATGGGCGTTATCCAATTGTAGATGAAAATAAAAAGGTATTAGGAATTGTTACTTCAAAAGATATGATTGGCATCGCAAAAGAAACACCAATTGAAAAAGTGATGACAAAGCAACCGATTACAGTGAATGGGAAAATGTCTGTTGCAGCGGCAGCGCGCATGATGGTATGGGAAGGGATTGAACTTCTTCCTGTTGTCGATGAAAGCAACCGATTGCAAGGGATTATTAGCCGTCAAGATGTACTTCAAGCGTTGCAAATGATTCAACGTCAACCGCAAGTTGGAGAAACGATTGAGGATATCGTCACAAATCAATTTGTGACTCCGAAAGAAGCAAAGAATGAACACAGTTATCAATTTTCTGTGACACCACAAATGACGAGTTCATTTGGAACATTATCATATGGTGTATTTACAACCGTTGTCACAGAAGCAACAAATCGCGCCATCCGTGCGCAGAAAAAAAGCGATTCAATTGTTGAGAATTTAACAATTTATTTTGTAAAGCCGGTGCAGATTGATAATGTTGTTTCTGTACATCCAAAGGTATTAGAAATCGGTCGTAAATTTGGAAAGGTAGATGTAGAAGTGCGTCACGGAGGAGAGGTTGTTGGGAAAGCGCTATTAATGGTGCAGCTGATTGATCGATAAGTATGGAAAAAAGCTGAATGAAGAATCCCTTTTATGGTGAGATGTTCATTCAGCCATTTTTTTATAAAAGTGTATGAATACAGCTAATAGTAATGAAATGGTGGGGAAGATTATATTCCATGAAGTAAAGGTGATAGGAGAATCGGGATAGTAATGTTTCGTATGCCAAATTTCGTATAGAGCGTTTAGAATGAGCGTGATGATAGGAGCTAAGAAAATTTTCTTCATGATTAACGCATAAACCTAAACCAATGACGATAAAAGGAACAATGCACAATTACATAAGAAACGGGTTAATTTTGTTAATCCAAACGCTAACAACTCCCTTTATTTGGTAGTTCAGTTGTAGTATAATTGAATTATCAGATAATTGATATATATAAAGAAAAAAGGATGGTGTTCACTATGTCATCAGAGTTGCTCTTTTTTGGTGGTGTTGCATTGTTTTATTTTCTTGCCATGATACCTATTCAGTATCTTTACATTGAAGGACTAAATGAGCAAAAACAACAAACAAAACTTTCACAACAAGAGTTGTATAAAAATATGTCTTTTGAAGAAGAACAATTACATTTTCACGTGCAAGGAAATCCTTTTAATATTCCACCTGCATTTGTTGCATATATGATTTTAAAAATAAAACAATGTAAAAAGCATCAGCATTTATGCTGATGCTTTTTACATTGTTTTATACGCTTCTGCTTCTTCGACTGCAAGAGGTGAGAAATGTTTATACTGACGGAATCCATTAAAAATACTCGCACCACCAAATAAGATAAATAACACGCCAACGATAATACGTGCGGTAGAGAGTTCTAAGAAAAATTGGTTTGCACCAAATAGCGCAACGAATACACCGAGCGCCATTGCGGATTTTCCAGCAAGCCATCCTTTTTCCATCGGACGATTTGTACGAAAATATTTTGTTTTATAGAAGAGATACAACATAAATGAGATGATAATACAAAAGACTAATACTGGCATGATATGATCCTCCGTTAGTTTGTATTTAGGTAAATTTAAAAATAAAACCCCATCGTTTTAGTTGGGAGAGAGTGTCCGCCCGAGCATAGAAGCGGTTAGTGCCTGTTTTAGCCCCATGCCGAGTGAAAATAAAGGGAGGGAATGAGTGGAGAATCCCTTTTGTTTCCATAGCCGAGACTGATATGGTGGGAAAATAAACTGGATAAAACTGAACTGAAACCCCATCGTTTTAGTTGGGAGAGAGGATCCGTTCATGCATAGAGGCGGTCAGATTCTGTTTCAGCCCCATGCTAAGTGAAAACAAAAAACATTATCGAAACTTTCTAACTATTATTATAAAGCAATTGTCCACATGGATAAATTATTTTCAGTTATAATGAAGGATAAAGTGAGAAAATTGATTACAGAGGTAGAAATCAATAAAAAGGAGACTATACATATGCACAAACAAATTTTAACAGCGATTAAAGAGTTTGATACGATTATTATTCACCGTCATGTGCGCCCAGATCCAGATGCATTAGGTTCACAATGTGGGTTAGGAACCGTTCTTCAAGAATCGTTCCCAGAGAAAAAGATTTATATGGTTGGATACAATGAACCTTCTTTATCGTATTTACGAGTAATGGATGAAATTGATGATGAGACTTATGAAAATGCGCTTGTTATCGTTTGTGATACAGCGAACCAAGAGCGTGTTTGTGATCAGCGTTATACAAAAGGAAAGAAGCTTATTAAAATTGATCATCACCCAAATGAAGATTCATACGGGGACATTACGTGGGTTGATACGACATCAAGTTCTACAAGTGAGCTTATTTATGAGTTTTACTCTTACGGAGAAGATAAAGGTTTAACAATCTCAAAAGAAGCGGCTCGTCTTATTTTAGCTGGGATTGTTGGAGATACAGGTCGCTTCTTATTCCCAAATACATCAGCAAGAACACTTCGCTATGCAGGCGAGCTTGTAGAAATGGGAGTGGACTTTCCAGAGTTATATAACGAAATGTATAAAACGAAAGAGAAAATCGCTCGTTTAAATGGATTCATTTTACAAAACTTTACGATGACAGAGGAAGGTGCAGCTTATATTAAGCTGACAAAAGAAGTACTAGAAGAATTTGATGTACTTCCTTCAGAGGCATCTGGTGTTGTTGGAGCGCTTGGCAATATTGATGGATTAAAAGCTTGGGTTCTATTTCTAGAGGAGGAAGATGTGATTCGCGTTCGTCTTCGTTCAAAGGGACCGGTAATTAATAAATTAGCGATGCAGTATAACGGCGGAGGTCATCCGATGGCTTCTGGTGCGAAAGCATCTTCTTGGGAAGAGGCAGATCGTCTTTTCGCGGACTTGTGTGAGATCTGTAAATAAAACAAGTACTTCATGTGTTAAAAACAAGAAAAGTAGGGCTCAGAAGCTCTACTTTTCTTGTTTTATATTGATGCTAATTTCGAGCACAGTATCAAAGGAAATTGTTTCGATTTTAAAGCGGTAGCTTCGGTCATAATGTTTGTATACTTTATTTTCAATTGTTTTTATTAACAATTCTTTGTTTTTTGCTACGCTTTGAACGTTTTTTGTTACGAGGTGCTGGAGGTCTTCTTGAAGAGAAGTAATCATATTTTCAAGAGTAACACGGTCTAAATCGTATTTATCATGATTCGGAATCTCAATTTTAATTTCTTGGATCGTTAAAAGGCTTTTATTTTCCTCATTTAATTTAGTACGATCTTCCGTAAGAACATGAAGATTCTTTTTTAGCCTTGTAATTTCCGTTTCCTGAAACACAATTTTTTTTGCATAATCTTCTTGAAAAACGCCGTATATGTACAAAAAAATAAACCAACTCAAAATCCCTCCAACGGCAGCGCCACCTAAAAATAAATACCACTTTTTAGCTATTGTAGCGCTTGGAACCCTCATACATGATCCTGCGTAATCCATTTAATAATAATAAGGCCGGTTTGCATGCCGCCTGTTGCAAAAAAAATAAGTAAAATTTGTTTCACAATATCTTTTGTGGCACCTTCGAAAAAGGTTCGTTCAAAGCTATAAAATGTATCAAAAGTTCCGCCAATTGCTGCAACGAGTGCCCAAATACGTAAGTTTTCTGCGAATTGTTTTATGGCAGTAAGAGCTGGTTTTCCAACAAGAAATGCTCCAATTCCTCCGATTAAAGAACCACCAAGCATTACTCCAAATGCAATAAAGTAAGTTGTAATGAGAAGAGAGAAAAAAGTTTGTCTTACATCCATCGTCATTCCCCTTTCTCCTCCATATATATGGACAAAGTATAAGAAGTATGTTTTGATTTCCGCTTTCTTCATCACCTATAATGAAAGTAGTCAAATAGATAAAGAGAGGGTACAACAGTGAAGTTTGTGCATTTACAATGTCAAACCGTTTATAGTTTGTTAAAAAGTGCTTGTAAAATTGATGAACTTGTAAGCCGTGCGAAAGAGCTTGGATTTTCATCACTTTCAATTACAGATGAAAATGTGATGTACGGAGTGATTCCATTTTATAAAGCATGTAAGAAGAATGGCGTGCGGCCAATTATCGGATTAACAGCCTCTGTTTTTAGTGAGGAAGAAGAGCAATCCTATCCGCTTGTACTGTTAGCAGAAAATGAGATGGGATACCAAAACTTATTGAAAATTTCTAGCACCATCATGACTAAGTCTAAAGACGGGATTCCGAAAAAGTGGCTTTCTCATTATGCAAAAGGGTTGATTGCGATTTCTCCAGGAAAAGATGGGGAAATTGAACAGTTATTGTTACAAGGAAGAGACGAGATTGCTGAAGAAGTAGCTCGTGCGTATCAAAATATGTTTGGAAGTTTTTATATGAGTTTGCAGCATCACGCAATTCAGGATGAACTATTCTTGCAAGAAAAATTACCACAATTTGCAAACGAAATAAACATTCCAGTTGTTGCGACAAATGATGTTCGCTATGTGAACCAAAGCGATGCGCTTGTGCAGGAATGCTTGCTATCTGTTCAGAGCGGAACAAAGATGACTGATCCAGACAGACCAAGGCTCAAAACAGACCAGTATTATTTAAAATCATCGGCTGAAATGGAAGCTTTATTTTCTCATGCAGAAGAAGCCCTTCAAAATACAGTTTGTATAGCTGAACGTTGCCACGTAGAAATTCCTTTCCACGTCAATCAATTGCCAAAGTTTCCTGTTCCATCTAACGAAACATCAGATGCTTATTTGCGCCGCATTTGTGAAGATGGGCTAAATAAGCGATATGGGGCGGTTCAAGATGTACATAGGAAACGTTTGAATCATGAACTTGAAGTTATCTCTCGCATGGGATTTAGTGATTATTTTCTCATTGTTTGGGACTTTATGAAATACGGACATGAACATGGTATTTTAACAGGACCGGGCCGTGGCTCAGCAGCAGGTTCTCTTGTTTCTTATGTGTTAGAAATTACAGATATCGATCCAATTGAGTACAACTTGCTTTTTGAACGATTTCTAAATCCTGAACGTGTTACGCTTCCAGATATTGATATTGATTTTCCGGACATTAGACGTGATGAGATGATTCGTTATGTAAAAGATAAGTATGGTCAACTTCGCGTTGCCCAAATTGTTACGTTCGGAACGCTTGCTGCAAAAGCAGCGATTCGGGATATCGCCCGCGTAATGGGGCTTCCGCCGAGAGATATTGACATATTTTCGAAACTGATTCCATCAAGGGTTGGGATTACATTAAAAGAAGCATATGAAGAATCCGGGTCCCTTCGTGAATTTGTACAAGGAAATCTCTTGCATGAGCGTGTTTTTGAAATTGCGAAGCGTGTAGAAGGTTTACCACGTCATACGTCTATTCATGCAGCAGGAGTCATTATGAGTCAGGAGCCATTAACGGGAAGTGTTGCGATTCAAGAAGGGCATAACGATGTATATGTAACGCAATATCCAGCAGAAGTGTTAGAAGAACTTGGTCTGTTAAAAATGGACTTCTTAGGCTTACGTAATTTAACGTTACTTGAAAATATTCTTACATTTATTGTGAACAAAACAGGTAAACAAATTGATATACGGAATTTACCTCTTCAAGATGAAAAGACATTCCAATTACTGGGAAGAGGAGATACAACAGGTGTATTCCAGCTCGAATCTGGGGGAATGCGGAATGTACTCCGCAGTTTAAAACCAAATGAGTTTGAAGATATTGTTGCCGTCAACGCTTTATATCGTCCAGGGCCAATGGAACAAATCCCAACCTTTATTGAGTCAAAGCACGGGAAGTGTCAAATTCATTATTTACATTCAGATTTAAAGCCAATTTTAAAAAGCACATATGGCGTTATTGTATACCAAGAACAGATTATGCAAATTGCTTCGCAGTTAGCGGGATTTTCACTCGGAGAAGCCGATTTGCTCCGCCGTGCAGTGAGTAAGAAAAACCGTGAGATTTTAGATCAAGAACGAAAGCATTTTGTACAAGGGTGTTTACGAAATGGATACGATGAAACATCTGCAGAACAAATTTATGATTTAATTGTTAGATTTGCAAATTACGGTTTTAACCGAAGCCATGCTGTAGCGTACAGTATGATTGGATATCAGCTCGCTTATTTAAAAGCGAATTATCCTTTAGAGTTTATGACGGCACTCTTATCCAGTGCGATAGGTAACGAAGATAAGATTGTGCAATATATACGTGAAACGAAGCGCAAAGGTTTTCATGTTTTACCGCCGTCTCTTCATAGAAGTAGTTATAATTTCCAAATAGAAGGGAATGCAATTCGCTATAGTTTGCTTTCGATTCGAAATATCGGGATGGCTACAGTGAATGCGGTGATCGAGGAAAGAGAAAGAAATCCATTTCAAGATTTATTTGAGTTCTGTCTTCGTATGCCAGCAAAGTTTGTTACGGAGCGTAATTTAGAGGCATTTGTTTGGGCTGGCTGTTTCGATGATTTTCAAGTTTCGAGAACAACTTTGTTTAACAGTATTAAGGGTGCTTTAGAGTATGCAAGCCTTGCGCGTGAATTGGGGGAAGAAAGTGTCCCAAAATCAGTATACGTACAAGGAGAAGAGCTATCTTTTATTGAACAATTAAATAATGAGAAAGAAGCGCTTGGCTTTTATTTATCCAGTTATCCAACGGCGCAGTATGCAAAGCTTGTAAAAGAACTAGAAATTCCGTCTCTTGCGCAAGCGATGAGGCAAAAGCGAAACGTACAGCGTGCGATTGTTTATGTAACAGGTGTAAAAGTCATTCGGACGAAAAAATTGCAAAAAATGGCGTTCGTCACTTTTTGTGATCAAAATGATGAAATGGAAGCGGTTGTCTTTCCGGAGACGTATATTCATTTTTCGGAGAGGTTAAAAGAAGGTGAAATTGTTTTAGTGGAAGGGACGACTGAACAACGAAATCATAAATTGCAATGGATTGTGAACGGTCTTTATCCATTAGAACAAATGGATGTTTACAATGAAATGAAAGAAGCATCGATCTATGTAAAACTACCGTCGCAGTATGAAAAGAAGTTGTTAAATCAAGTTACAAAAATATTGTTTCACTATTCAGGTTTTGCGAAAGTACTAATTTATTATGAAAAGGAACATAAAATGGTACAATTATCTCGTAGTTTGTCAATTCATCCAAGTGAAGAATGTTTAGGAGCACTTCGCGAAATAGTCGGTGAGGAAAATGTCGTAGTGAAAATATAATGGACAATTTCCCTATAGTTCGATTATTATAGTAATAGTGTTCGTGGTCAGACCACTTGGAGAGAATGATATCAGCAAGAATAATTTGAGGAGAGTGGATAGTTTGTCAACACTTCGTGAAGAAGCACTTCACATGCATAAAGTGCATCAAGGAAAATTAGAAACTGTATCAAAAGTAAAAGTAGAAAATGCTAAAGACTTAAGTCTTGCGTATTCTCCAGGGGTTGCAGAACCTTGTAAAGAAATTTATGACGATAAAAGTAAGGTATATGAATATACAATGAAGGGAAACATGGTAGCAGTTGTGACGGACGGAACAGCTGTACTTGGTCTTGGTAATATCGGACCAGAAGCATCTCTTCCAGTAATGGAAGGTAAAGCTGTATTATTCAAAAGCTTTGCTGGCGTAGATGCATTCCCTATTGCTTTAAATACAAACGATGTAGATAAAATTGTTGAAACTGTAAAATTAATGGAGCCGACATTTGGCGGTGTAAACTTAGAGGATATTGCAGCACCCAACTGCTTTATCATTGAAGAACGTTTGAAAAAAGAAACAAATATTCCTGTATTCCATGATGATCAACACGGAACAGCTATCGTAACAGTAGCAGGTCTTGTAAACGCACTTAAGCTAGTTGGAAAGAAAATGTCTGACATTAAAGTTGTAGCAAATGGTGCAGGTGCAGCAGGTATTGCAATCATTAAACTTTTATATCGCTATGGTGTACGCGACATTATTATGTGTGACCGAAAAGGTGCGATTTATGAAGGTCGCCCTGTTGGTATGAATCCGGTGAAAGATGAAGTTGCAAAATATACGAATAAAAATCGTGTAGAAGGTTCATTAGCGGATGTTCTGCAAGGCGCGGATGTATTTATCGGTGTATCTGTAGCGGGTGCATTGACTGAGGAAATGGTTCGTACAATGAATGACGATGCAATTATTTTTGCAATGGCAAACCCAGTTCCAGAAATTATGCCGGAACTGGCAAAAGCAGCAGGAGCAGCTGTTGTTGGAACTGGTCGTTCTGACTTCCCGAACCAAGTAAATAATGTACTAGCGTTCCCTGGTATTTTCCGTGGTGCACTTGATGTACATGCTACGCAAATCAATGAAGAAATGAAAATGGCAGCTGTACAAGCCATTGCAGAGCTTGTAGCGGCAGATGAGCTAAATGCAGACTATATCATTCCAGCTCCGTTTGACGCGCGTGTAGCGCCTCAGGTAGCGGCTTATGTTGCAAAAGCTGCGATGGAGACAGGAGTAGCTCGCCGTCAAGTAGATCCAAATGAAATCGCTGAGAAAACAAAAAATTTAGCGTTGATTGGTAAAGAGTAAGCGAGGAATTTCTATTGACATCATCAAATACAAAAGTATATCTCGAAATTGTAAAGAAAATCCGTTCCATTATGGAAGAGGATGGTTTAGTCGCAGGTGATCGTTTACCATCTGAGCGCGAGTTAAGTGCGCGTTTAAACGTTGGGCGTTCATCTGTACGGGAAGCATTGCGAGCTTTAGAACTCGTAGGATTAATTGAAACAAGACGCGGTGAAGGAACGTTTATTCGAAACTTCTATGACAATGGTCTTGTTCAATTAATCGCACCATTTTTATTACAAGATGAGAAAACAATTCGTGATTTGTTACAGACGAAACGCTTGCTTGAAAAAGATGTTATTCGAATCGTATGTGATTTACCGAAAGAAACGTTTTCTAGTGTATTAGGTATGTTGAAACAAGTTCTTAAAAAGGACGAAAGTTCAATTCAGGAGTTTCATCAAATGTTTTTCAAAACACTTATTGAACGAGTGGACAATTATTTACTATATCGAATTTGGAGAATTGTAAATGATTACGTTGCGACTCTTTCTTATGAAATTTCACTAGAATCTATAGAAATCTATAGAAAGCTTTATGAAGTGTTATACGCGAAAAAAGAAGAAGAGGCGCTAAAAATTTATGATGAACTAATGGAAAACATACAGTTTCACTCGTAATGTATAAAATTTGTCGAAATGACCATGACACGTTATGACAAACAATCTATCGCATAGCGGTTAAAGTTAAACGTAAAGAGAGAGGTTATGAGTGCGTGTTCAAAAAAAGAGGATAAAGAGAGCTGAGTAGCTATCTTGACTGGACTGTTTGAACATCCTCTATTAGACAGATTGAGAAGACAAGGCTAACATCGATCTTTGGTGTTAGCCACATTTTCTTCCTAACCTTAGCTCTCAACAAAGGGGGTCAAATTGTGCTAAGAGATTTATTCGTAAAAAAGAAAAAGTACGCTGCAATTCCTTCAGAACAAGTACGAAGAGATGTACCGGACGGTGTTATGACAAAATGTCCGAAATGTAAGAAAATCATGTATACAAAAGAGCTTCTTAAAAATTTAAAAGTATGTGTAAACTGTGGCTATCATCATCCTATGAATGCATGGGAACGCCTTGATAGTGTATTGGACGAAGGTTCATTTCGTGAGTATGACAAAGAGATGGTTTCGTTAAATCCACTTGGGTTCCCAAATTATGAAGAAAAATTAGAGAGTGATCGCAAGAAAACAGAATTAAATGAAGCAGTTGTGACAGGTGAAGGAACAATTGATGAAATGCTTGTTGTGATTGCAGTAATGGATTCTCGCTTTCGAATGGGCAGCATGGGCTCTGTTGTAGGAGAAAAAATTGCACGTGCAGTTGAAAAAGCGTACGAATTACAAGTTCCATTTATTATCTTTACTGCATCGGGCGGTGCGCGTATGCAAGAAGGTATTTTAAGCTTAATGCAAATGGCAAAAACGAGCGTAGCTTTGAAAAAGCATAGCAATGCTGGAGGATTATTTATTTCTGTTATGACTCATCCGACGACAGGCGGTGTTTCAGCGAGTTTCGCTTCACTTGGTGACTATAATCTTGCAGAGCCAGGTGCACTTATCGGCTTTGCTGGTAGACGTGTAATTGAACAAACAGTGCGTGAGAAGTTGCCAGAAGACTTTCAAACGGCAGAATTTTTACTAGAGCACGGTCAATTGGATGCGGTTGTGCATCGCGATGATATGAGAGAGTCGCTCCGTAAGATTTTAGAAGTTCATCAAGGAGGGGAAACGGCTGTATGGCAGAGCTAGAATTTGAAAAACCAGTTGTTGAGCTAAGAAATAAGATTCGTGAACTGAAAGACTATACGAAAAACACCCAGATGGACTTCAGCGAGGAGATTCGTATTTTGGAAGACAAGCTAGAAAATTTAGAGGAAGAAATATACGGCAATATGAAAGTATGGGACCGCGTTCAAATTGCTCGTCATGCAGAACGACCGACAACGCTCGATTATATTGAGCACTTATTTACTGATTTTTTTGAATGTCATGGAGATCGTCTATATGGCGATGATGCAGCGATTGTCGGCGGCATAGCGAAATATGATGGCATGCCTGTAACAGTAATTGGGCACCAGCGCGGGAAAGATACGAAAGAAAATATTCGTCGTAATTTTGGAATGCCTCATCCAGAAGGATATCGAAAGGCGCTACGTTTAATGAAGCAAGCGGAGAAATTTAATCGTCCAATCATCTGCTTCATTGATACGAAAGGTGCTTATCCTGGGAAGGCTGCTGAAGAACGTGGGCAAAGTGAAGCAATTGCACGTAATTTATTCGAAATGGCAGGGCTTACTGTACCTGTGATTTGCATTGTTATCGGTGAAGGTGGCAGTGGTGGTGCGTTAGGTCTTGGAGTAGGAGATTACATTCATATGCTAGAAAATTCCACTTATTCTGTTATTACACCAGAGGGAGCGGCAGCGATTCTTTGGAAAGATGCAGGAAAAGCGAAAGAAGCTGCAGAAGCGATGAAAATCACGGCGGTGGATTTGAAAGAATTAGGTGTAATTGACGAAATTATTCCAGAAGCACGCGGCGGTGCGCATCGTAATATTTTAAAGCAATCAGAAAACATTGACTTAATGTTGAAAAAAACATTTGGGCAATTAAACGGTATTTCGAAAGATGAATTAATCGAAAAACGTTATGAAAAATATATGAAAATTGGGCAAGTTTCGTTTTCAAACGCTTCCATTTGGATAAAATAAGAAAAGCGTGCGTTCCATTTCGCGAATGCACGCTTTTATTGTGAAAAGACACATCTTCTCCATTGTATTTTTATATTTCTTCATGTTATTTTATTATAAGGTAAATAATCTTTATGAGGTGAGTACAAATGAAACGTATTGGTGTATTAACAAGTGGTGGAGATTCACCTGGTATGAATGCTGCCATTCGTGCAGTTGTTCGTAAAGCGATTTTCCATGATATAGAAGTATATGGTATCTATCATGGATACGCTGGATTAATTTCTGGTCACATTGAAAAATTAGAACTTGGTTCTGTTGGCGATATTATCCACCGCGGTGGTACAAAATTATATACAGCAAGATGTCCTGAGTTTAAAGACCCAGAAGTACGACTAAAAGGTATCGAGCAATTAAAGAAATTTGGCATTGAAGGACTTGTTGTTATTGGTGGAGACGGTTCTTACCAAGGTGCTAAAAAATTAACAGAGCAAGGATTCCCATGTG
Organism: Bacillus sp. FSL K6-6038; assembly: GCF_038050455.1. NCBI lineage: Bacteria > Bacillati > Bacillota > Bacilli > Caryophanales > Bacillaceae > Bacillus > Bacillus sp. FSL K6-6038. The sequence continues at coordinate 4,439,680 of NZ_JBBOUH010000001.1, read as the reverse complement.
TCGGTGTACCAGGTACAATTGATAATGATATTCCTGGGACAGACTTCACAATTGGTTTCGATACAGCATTAAACACTGTTATTGATGCAATTGATAAAATTCGTGATACAGCTACATCTCATGAACGTACATATGTTATCGAAGTAATGGGGCGTCACGCTGGTGATATCGCATTATGGGCTGGTTTAGCAGATGGCGCAGAAACAATCTTAATTCCAGAAGAAGAGTATGACATGGAAGATGTTATTGCTCGTTTAAAACGTGGTAGTGAGCGTGGAAAGAAACATAGTATTATCGTTGTAGCAGAAGGTGTTGGAAGCGCGATTGACATCGGTAAACACATTGAAGAAGCAACAAACTTTGATACTCGTGTAACTGTATTAGGTCACGTACAACGTGGTGGATCACCAAGTGCACAAGATCGTGTATTAGCAAGCCGTCTTGGCGCTAGAGCAGTTGAACTGTTGATTGAAGGTAGAGGTGGACGCTGCGTTGGTATCCAAAATAACAAACTTGTTGATCATGACATTATCGAAGCGTTAGATCAAAAGCATACGATTGATAAAGATATGTATCAATTATCTAAAGAATTATCCATCTAATCGGCGTAATATCGAATATTTGGGAACGGTTTCATAATTTTCGGAGGTGCAATATGCGTAAAACTAAAATTGTATGTACTATAGGTCCTGCTAGTGAAAGTATTGAGAAATTAGAGCAATTAATCGAAGCGGGTATGAATGTTGCTCGTTTAAACTTCTCTCATGGTAGCCATGAAGAGCACGGAGCACGTATCAAAAACATTCGTGAAGCTTCAAAGAAAACTGGTAAAACAGTTGCGATCTTACTTGATACAAAAGGTCCAGAAATCCGTACACATGACTTCGTAGACGGACAAGCTGAGCTTGTAACAGGTGCAGAAGTAGTTCTCTCTACTGAGCAAGTATTAGGAACTGCAGAAAAGTTCTCTGTATCTTATGCTGGTCTTTATGAGGATGTAGACCCAGGTTCTCGTATTCTAATCGATGACGGCCTTATCGAACTAGAAGTAATCGAGAAAGCTGACGGAAACATCCGTACAAAAGTATTGAACAGCGGAACTGTGAAAAATAAAAAAGGTGTTAACGTACCAAACGTAAGCATTAAGCTTCCTGGTATCACTGAAAAAGACGTAAAAGATATCGTCTTCGGTATCGAGCAAAAAGTTGATTTCATCGCGGCATCTTTCGTTCGTAAAGCAGCTGACGTGTTAGAAATCCGTGAATTGTTAGAAGCGCATAATGCACAATTCATTCAAATCGTACCAAAAATTGAAAACCAAGAAGGTATCGATAACATCGATTCTATCTTAGAAGTTTCTGACGGTTTAATGGTAGCTCGTGGTGACATGGGTGTAGAAATTCCACCAGAAGAAGTGCCGCTAGTACAAAAACGTCTAATCAAAAAATGTAACGTATTAGGTAAACCGGTTATTACTGCAACACAAATGTTAGATTCTATGCAACGTAACCCACGTCCAACTCGTGCGGAAGCAAGTGACGTAGCGAACGCAATCTTTGATGGTACAGATGCAATCATGCTTTCTGGTGAAACTGCAGCGGGACAATACCCAGTAGAAGCAGTAACAATGATGGCGAACATCGCAGTACGTGTTGAAAAATCATTGCAATACGAAGATATGTTCAAAAAGCGTATTAAAGAGTTCACTCCAACAATTACAGATGCAATTAGTCAATCTGTTGCACACACAGCGCTTGCTCTTGATGTAGCTGCAATCGTAGCTCCAACAGAAAGTGGATATACTGCAAAAATGATCTCTAAATATCGTCCAAAATCTCCAATCGTAGCTGTAACAACTGACGAGCAAGTGGGCCGTCGTCTTGCACTTGTTTGGGGTGTACAAGCGTTTATGGCTGAAAAACGTGCAGCATCTACTGATGAAATGTTAGATACTGCAATTCAAACAGGTATGAATGCAGGTCTAATCGGACTTGGAGATACAGTTGTAATTACTGCTGGTGTACCAGTTGCTGAAACTGGCACAACAAACTTAATGAAAATCCATGTTGTTGGTGAAGAAATCGCTAAAGGACAAGGGATTGGTCGCAAAGCTGCAAAAGGTAAAGTAGTTGTAGCGAAAACAGCTGCAGAAGCTGTAGCGAACGTAACAGAAGGTGACATACTTGTTACAACAAGCACTGATAAAGATATGATTCCTGCAATTGAAAAAGCTGCAGCTCTAGTTGTAGAAGAAGGTGGCTTAACAAGCCATGCGGCTGTTGTAGGTGTATCAATCGGTATCCCGGTTATCGTTGGTGTAAACGGTGTAACAACGACTTTAAAAAATGGCCAAGAAGTAACAGTTGATGCAGCGCGCGGAATTGTTTATAATGGACATGCGGAAGTGCTATAAGAAGTAATATGGAGAGAAGGATCGGAGTCCTTCTCTTTTTTTTGCAATTTAAATACAAAAACCATTCTGAAAAAAGAAATCTTCGGTAGTGGGAAAGGGATTTCATTTTTTGTTGGATGTTTTGTGGGTTGTTTTGAGGGTGTGAGGAAATCGAGAGAGTCTAATTAGGCTGTTGGGTAGCATGAGTATTTTACTTCCTGTAAATAGTATGATGAAGGAGGATGAGGGAATGAAGTGGCTTCTTTTTCTTTTAATTTTAATCCCTGCTGTTGAAATAACGGTATTAATTGGATCTAGTCATTTAATTGGTATGTGGCCGACGTTTGCTATGATCGTGTTTACAGGTGTACTTGGCGCTTATTTAGCAAAACGACAAGGGCTTATAGTATTAAAGGAGATTCAATTTCGGTTAAATAGAGGTGAAATGCCAGGAGATGCTGTATTAGATGGTATTTTTGTTTTTATAGGTGGACTTCTTCTTTTGACACCAGGATATGTGACGGATGTAATCGGGTTTATTTTTATATTTTCGGTAACACGACAGCCGTTTAAGTTCATGATGATTAAATGGTTAGAGCGGAAAATAAGAAGAAACACGACAATTATTGTACAAAAATAACACTTGAAACAGAAATGTTTTAAGTGTTATTTTTTTGTCGAAATATAAAGTGTATATTTATTCATTTGTAGAAAAAGGAAGAAAAGGGATTGATATTTATGTTGAAAATAGAATAAAAATACAAAGGAATTCTCGGTTGTATTATTTTATGCAAAAAGCAAGGGAATCCCCCATTTATTATAGGGAATTCCCTTGCTTATTTTATTGCGAACAACGACTATTGTGGGAAATTTATTTTAATGGTGTGCCTTTAATAAACTTCCATAAATCATGAAATACATGAGCTTTGTGCAATGTGTTTAATAATACTAATGTAACTGGGCCAATAATTAATCCTAAGAAACCATATAGCTTAAACCCAACGAATAACGCAATAAGTGTTGGTAATGGATCGAGTCCGATGTTGGAGGATAACACTTTCGGTTCCATAATTTGTCTTTGAACAATGACAACAATATATAAAATAAGTAGACCAATTGTGAAAGCTGTGTCCCCTGTGAAAAATACATATATAATCCAAGGAACAAAGACTGCTCCCGTTCCTAAATAAGGAAGTAAGTCTACAATTCCTGTAATGATTGCGATTGTGATGGCGTATGGTACGCGCAAAATTAATAGTCCAATTAGTACGATGACGGTGGTCATAGATACAAGTGTGAGTTGTGCTTTTACAAATCCAAATAATGCTTTTCGTAAATCAACAAAAATAGTCTTTCCGTATCCGTGTATGCGATTTGGAAGCAATCGCTTTACTTTATGAGCGAGTGTATGCCAATCAAAACTAATAAAGAAAGTCGCTAATAGGATGAAGACGAGGACTGTTAAAGTTGTTGGGAGTGCACTGATGAAATTTGTTAATCCACTTATAATGGCGGTTAACAGCTCTTTCATTTGCTTTGTTGCTTCCGTTCCTAGATTTTGAATGTTTTGTGTAATTGTATATTGTTGTGATTCACCAAGATGATTAAATTTAGAAATTAAATCATCATATAAAGGCATAATATTATTGAGTGCAAATTGCTGTGCATACTGTACAATTGCTGGAAACTTTTCTGTGACGATTTGTAGTAAGTAAGTTGTGGCGGAAATCGCTTCTGTCACAAGATATGTAACAAGTCCGACGATGGCACCGAACACGAGAATTAAGCTGACGAGTACCGCTAGGGCACGAGGGAATTGTAGTTTTTGATTGAGAAAATTTACGACTGGATTAATCAAATAAGCAAAAGCTAATGCGATGATAAAAGGGTATATAAGACCTGAAACATACAAAAGCGCATAAAACCCAATTGTTGTTGCTAAAATGACAAATATAAGTCGCAATACGATATACAGTGAGTTTCGATTCAAAGGTGCTTACCTCCCATTCCAAATTGTATTTATGTTATAGTGGAATGATGGATTTATCCTGCTATTCACGGGCAGTATGAATTACTTCAAGGTGCGAAGTAATCGGCGCGTAAAAGCTTGACGGTGAAGGCTAATCAATAGTAAATGCTTTCTCTGTACTGATTGACGAGAGCTTCACTTTACCTACTTTTTATTTTACCGGTTTCTTATAAGAAAAGAAAGAAGTGTGCTTTTCTTTCTCGGTAAATATAAAAACAACTTATTTTGGTCTCGTTTAGAGCGTTTAAGGTCTGCTGTATCATCTATATTGATTGATGAATACTCTTGCCTATATCGTGTATAACGATATGTTTAACAGCGATTTACTTTGTAAACAGGTTCATTATTTTCAGAAAGGAAGTGTAATCATGATTAGTCAATCAACGTTATTTTTATTCATACTACTTATTATTGGACTTATTGCTAAAAATCAATCGCTCACTGTAGCGGTTGGCGTTTTATTTTTATTAAAGTGGACGTTTCTAGGAGAAAAAATTCTTCCATATTTACAAACGAAAGGAATTAATCTTGGTGTAACGGTTATTACGATTGCGGTTCTTGTTCCGATCGCTACGGGTGAAATTGGATTTAAGCAGCTTGGTGAAGCAGCTAAATCGTATTATGCATGGATTGCGCTCGCTTCAGGGATAGCGGTTGCTTTGTTAGCAAAGGGTGGTGTGCAGTTATTAACGAACGATCCTCATATTACAACTGCGCTTGTATTTGGAACAATTATTGCAGTTGCATTATTTAATGGAGTTGCTGTAGGACCATTAATTGGAGCTGGAATTGCCTATGCTGTGATGAACATTATACAGATGTTTAAGTGAAAAATTTTATAGTAATATAAAATTTTTGAATTCTTTCCATTCACAAAAGTCAGATAATTGTTTATAATAGAATTAGAAACATGTAAAGGCTACATAGCAACGAAGACTTACACCAGATAAAATAAAAACAACATAAAATAATTTTCTGCTGACATTGTTTTATGTTGTTTTTATCATAAACTCTTCGAAACTAGTTTTCCTCACCATCTATTGTTCTAAGCGTGAGGATTCGGAGAGAAACTCACGCTCATGCTTTGATAAAGCAATGGAACAACGAGATGGGAACACCACAACAAATTTGCATGATCGTGCATTTTGCTTGCCTAAAGAGTGAACGGGCGTTCATAATTTAGGAGGGAAGCAAACAGATATAAGGGAGCAAGGTTGGGAGAATTTTCAGGAAAAGGAGAGAATGTCATGACTGTTATTCGAGGATTAGAAGGGGTAGTAGCAACAACATCATCTGTGAGTTCTATTATTGATGATACATTAACGTATGTTGGGTATAATATTGATGATTTAGCGGAAAATGCTACGTTTGAAGAAGTGGTATATTTATTATGGCACCGTAAACTTCCTAATGAAGAGGAATTAAATGAGTTAAAAGAAACTCTATCTGAATATTCTAAAGTTCCAAGTGAGATTTTATCATATTTAAAACAAGTAGATTTAAAGATTGCACATCCGATGTCTGTTTTACGAACTGCGATTTCCATGTTATCATTATACGATGAGAGCGCTGAATTAATGGATGAGAAGTCCAATTATTTGAAAGCGGTTAAATTACAGGCTCAAGTAGGGACTCTTGTTGCAGCGTATGCAAGAATTCGTAAAGGTTTAGAAGTGGTTGAGCCACGAAAAGATTTATCATTAGCTGCAAACTTTATTTATATGTTAAATAACCGCGAACCAAATGAAGTGGAAATTGAAGCTTTTGATAAAGCTCTTGTACTTCATGCGGATCATGAATTAAATGCTTCTACATTTACAGCTCGCGTTTGCGTTGCGACACTTTCAGATGTATATTCTGGTATTACAGCAGCGATTGGTGCTTTAAAAGGACCTCTTCACGGCGGAGCGAATGAAAATGTAATGAAGATGTTAAAAGAAATTGGCGAAGAAGAAAATGTAGAATCCTATATTCATAACGCACTTCAAAATAAGGTGAAAATTATGGGATTTGGCCATCGCGTATATGAGCACGGTGATCCTCGCGCGAAACATTTACGTGAAATGTCTAAGAAATTATGCGTGCTTTTAGGGGAAGAAAAATGGTATAATATGTCTATCAAAATCGAAGACATTGTCACAAAAGAAAAAGGTCTTCCACCAAATGTCGATTTCTATTCTGCTTCTGTTTACCATTGTTTAGGAATTGATCATGATTTATTTACACCAATCTTTGCAATCAGTCGTATGTCAGGTTGGTTAGCTCATATTCTAGAACAATATGAAAATAACCGCTTAATTCGTCCGCGTGCTGATTATAATGGACCAACGCACCAACGCTATGTTCCATTAGCACAACGATAAGTTAAAAACACTATTTAGATAGTGGAAATACGCTTTCAAAAATCTGATTTTTTCGCAAAGATATAATGATTGGAATATTTTAATTTGACTAACGGTTTGAACTGAGGGTTTTATTCCCTCAGTTTCACACATATGAAATTTCAAACATGGGGGTTATCACAGTGACGACAGGAGAAAAAATTACTGTAACGAATGGTGTTATGAATGTACCAAACAATCCGATTATTCCTTTTATTGAAGGTGATGGAATTGGACCAGATATTTGGGCGGCAGCATCTCGTGTATTAGAAGCAGCTGTTGAAAAAGCTTATGATGGTGAGAAGAAAATCGTTTGGAAAGAAGTGCTTGCAGGGGAAAAAGCATTCAACCAAACAGGTGAATGGTTACCAGAAGAGACGTTAAATGAAATTCGCGAATATTTAATCGCGATTAAAGGCCCACTTACAACGCCTGTTGGTGGCGGCATTCGTTCTCTAAACGTAGCGCTTCGTCAAGAGTTAGACTTATACGTATGTTTACGTCCAGTTCGTTATTTTGAAGGTGTTCCTTCACCTGTAAAACGTCCGGAAGATACTGATATGGTGATTTTCCGTGAAAATACAGAAGACATTTATGCTGGTATTGAATATGCACAAGGATCTCCAGAAGCACAAAAAGTGCTTGAGTTCTTAAAAGAAACAATGGGTGTAAACAAAATTCGCTTCCCAGAAACATCAGGGATTGGTATTAAACCAATTTCAGAAGAAGGAACAAAGCGTCTTGTTCGTGCTGCAATTCAATATGCAATTAACGAAAAACGCTCTTCTGTTACATTAGTTCATAAAGGAAACATTATGAAATTTACAGAAGGTGCTTTCAAAAACTGGGGTTATGAAGTTGCGGAACAAGAATTCGGCGATAAAGTATTCACTTGGTCTGAATATGACCGTATTGTTGAAAAAGATGGTAAAGATGCAGCGAATAAAGCGATGACAGAGGCTGAAGCAGCTGGTAAAATCATTGTTAAAGATTCTATTGCAGATATCTTCTTACAACAAATTTTAACACGTCCACGTGAGTTTGATGTTGTTGCAACAATGAACTTAAATGGTGATTATATTTCTGATGCACTTGCAGCACAAGTAGGTGGCATTGGTATTGCACCTGGTGCAAACATTAACTATGTTACTGGACATGCTATTTTTGAAGCGACACATGGTACAGCTCCAAAATATGCAGGTTTAGATAAAGTAAATCCATCTTCTGTTCTTCTTTCAGGAGTATTATTATTAGAGCATTTAGGATGGAATGAAGCTGCGAAATTAGTAACTGCTTCAGTAGAAAAAACAATTGCTTCAAAAGTGGTAACATATGACTTCGCACGTCTTATGGATGGCGCAACTGAAGTGAAATGTTCCGAATTTGCTGATGCCCTTATTAACAATATGGACTTAGCGGTAATCAAAAACGCATAATTCAAAGTGGGGGAGAAATTATGACAATCAAACGCAAAAAAGTATCAGTCATCGGTGCAGGATTTACCGGAGCAACAACAGCGTTTTTATTAGCTCAAAAAGAGCTTGCAGATGTTGTATTAGTGGACATTCCACAACTGGAGAATCCAACAAAAGGGAAAGCGTTAGATATGTTAGAAGCAAGCCCTGTACAAGGTTTTGATGCTAACATTATCGGCACATCTGATTACGTAGATACTGCTGATTCTGACGTTGTTGTTATTACAGCAGGAATTGCACGTAAACCAGGTATGAGCCGTGATGATTTAGTAGCAACAAACTCTAAAATTATGAAAAGTATTACGAAAGATATCGCAAAACATTCACCAAACGCAATTATTGTTGTGTTAACAAATCCAGTTGATGCAATGACATATTCTGTATTTAAAGAAGCTGGATTCCCGAAAGAGCGTGTTATCGGTCAATCTGGTGTATTAGATACAGCTCGTTTCCGTACATTCATCGCACAAGAATTAAATCTTTCTGTTAAAGACATTACAGGATTCGTTCTTGGTGGCCACGGTGATGACATGGTGCCTCTTGTACGTTATTCTTATGCAGGCGGTATTCCATTAGAAACATTAATTCCTGCAGAACGCTTAGAAGAAATCGTAGAACGTACGCGTAAAGGCGGCGGCGAAATTGTAAGTTTACTAGGAAACGGTAGTGCATACTACGCGCCAGCTGCTTCTTTAGTTGAAATGACTGAAGCGATTTTAAAAGATCAACGCCGCGTATTACCAGCTATCGCATACCTTGAAGGTGAATATGGCTATAGCGACCTTTACCTAGGTGTACCAGTAATTCTAGGTGGTAACGGAATTGAAAAAATTATTGAATTAGAACTTCGTGAAGAAGAAAAAGAAGCGTTAGATCGTTCGGTAGAATCTGTACGTAACGTTATGAAAGTTCTTATTTAATACAAAATATATGTTAGAAAAAGATTCGGGGCCCCGAATCTTTTTCTACTATTTAGAGGATTATTTTTTTAAAATAATATGAAAACGCTATCATTAATTGTGTCCTACAATGGGAACATAGACTTATAATATACATTGCCCTCATTATAGTAGCGCTTCGGATAATATATTGCTTTTGGTAGGATAATAAAATAAAAATTGGAGGGGGATTGTAGCATGTTAAAGAAAAAAAATCAAATTGGTCGTCGAATGGATGAGATTACAGTAGGAGAAAAGTTATCTATCACTGAAAAAATTGAGGATAAAGATCTGTTATTGTATTTAGGATTAACAAATGATTCAAATCCATTATATATTCAGCATGATTACGCATCCCAAACTCCGTATGAAAAACCAATTGTACCAAGCATTATGTTAACGGGTATGATTACAACGGCAGTTACGAAATATTTACCAGGTCCAGGCAGTCATGTTGTTAGGAAGGACCTGACTTTTGTGAAGCCTGTACATCATTATGAAACTTTGCAAATTCATTTTGAAGTTGTAGCAGTTGCGGGGGAAGAGCATACGATTGATATGCGTGTATTCGCTTATGATGAAAAAGAAGAAGTGGTTGTGAAAGGTGTACTAACAGTAGCGCCGCCTTACAAATCAGCTTCTATTTTAGAAAAAGCATTGGATAATTTTTAATAATGAGTTAGTAAGAGTGTAATGAAAAATAGTGCTAACCTATTATATGCTAGGTTAGCACTATTTTTTTATCCCGCATTAACGGACAGTAACACTCCCACCTCAAAATTCAGCGAAAGCAAAGAAGTTAGGTGGAAGATGAACTGTCTGTAAAAGCCCGATTCGTTCAACTAATAATCAGTGGGGGACGAAGAAAACCCCCACTGGTTAAAGTTTTACTTTATAGGATCGAATGTAAGTATAACTTAACTGAAAAACCCTTCTGCAAACCCTTCTGAGAAATCAGAGATACCAGTTTGTAATGTTTCCCAGTTTGAAAAGCCGGCAGTAAAACCAACTACAAATAATAAAGCGAAGCCAGATAATACCCAATTTTTACGATTCATTTTGAATTCGCTCCTTAATAGTTTAATCTTTATATTAAAATTTAATTATATTGATTATTACATTTTAAGGAGATATAAGTCAAATGGATACCTGTTTTTAGCCACGTGGCCAAAGAATAATAAACACACCGACAAGGCAAACAGCTGCACCAGCCCAATCGAACAAATCAGGTGTTTTCTTATCAACCATCCATCCCCATAATAAACTCATGAGAATAAATACACCGCCATAAGCTGCGTATACACGTCCGAAACTAGAAAATACTTGGAATGTGGCAATTACACCATATAAACATAAAATGATTCCTCCCATTAGACCGAACCAGATGGAACCACCTTCTCGTATCCATTTCCAGATGAGATATCCACCACCAATTTCAGCTAGTCCGGCAAGAATGAAAATAACAGCTGCTTTAAACATGAATATGTATCATCGCTTTCTATTAGATATATTTTCCTATATAACTATAGCACAATCAAACTTAGTGAATGGACAATTCTATTGAGAGGGGGATTGTTTTCTAGTATGATGGAAATAGTGGGGAAATACTAGGATGAAGAAGGTTTCAAGTCTATAACTTGGAGGAAGAGAATGAGCAATCGAATTTTAGTTGTTGATGATGAGGAGTTTATTTTAACTTTAATTGAATTCAATTTGCAGCAAGCAGGATTTGAAGTGATAACAGCGATGGATGGTGAAGTTGCGCTTCATAAAGCAACAACGGAACGTCCAGATCTGATTATATTAGATTTAATGCTTCCAAAAATGGATGGTATGGAAGTGTGTAAAGAATTACGTTTGCAGCGTATTATGACACCTATTTTAATGCTAACAGCGAAAGATGATGAGTTTGATAAAGTGTTAGGTCTTGAGCTTGGGGCAGATGATTATATGACAAAGCCATTTAGCCCAAGGGAAGTTGTTGCACGTGTGAAGGCGATTTTACGTCGTACGAAATTGCAAGATGAACCAGTTTCAGAAGTGCAGGATGAAAATAGTATCAATATCTATGATTTAAGAATTTTACCTGAATTTTATGAGGCGTATTTCCAAGGAGAAAAGCTAGAACTAACGCCAAAAGAATTTGAGTTACTTGTATATTTAGCAAGGAATAAGGGTCGTGTATTAACACGTGATCAGTTACTAAGTGCTGTATGGAATTATGATTTTGCCGGCGATACAAGAATCGTCGATGTTCATATTAGTCATTTGCGGGATAAAATTGAAAAGAATACGAAAAAACCAGCGTACATTAAAACAATTCGTGGATTAGGTTATAAATTAGAGGAGCCAAAGGGGGATGAATAAATTTCGCTCGAGGCTTCTCTTTACATTTGTTTCTCTTATTATTCTTATTTTAGTTGGACTAGGAGTACTTTTGGAAACGGTGTTTGAGAATTACTACATCGATCATGCGAAAGACAGAACGGTAAAAGAGGCAAGATATGTTGCTTCATTAGTAGAGGCAGAAGGTATTGATCATGTTCTAAAAGCGCCAAACGTATTTGAGAAATTAGAAGAACAAGTGCCGGTTTCGGTTATATTTACTGATGAAGCGAAGAAAGTCAAATATAGTAAAGGTAAGCAACCTATATTCGACCAAGCGACAATTGAGGAACTTTCCTCTGAAACAGCAAAACAAAAAAATAGAGTGATTACGAAGGAAACAGATGATAAAAATGTATTCCATCATGCGGTGTTTGTTCAAGATGCAGAGGGGAAGCAAGGGTACATCATTCTAAAAAGTACAATTGCTCCTTTGAAAGATGTTCATCAAAAAACGTGGGGATTACTCATTGTAGGGTTTGTGATTGCTTGTCTTGTTGTTGTTTTTCTTGGTGTGAAAATTACAGGTCAATATATTCGTCCGATAGAGTCTGTTACGAAAGTAGCGATTGAATTGGCGAAGGGGAATTATAAAGCGCGTGCTTATGAAAGTCATTCAGATGAAACGGGGATGTTAAGTAAGGCAATCAATATTTTAGCACGTAATTTACAAGAAATGACGCTAGAGCAAGAAATGCAACAAGATCGTTTACATACACTGATTGAAAATATGGGAAGCGGTATGATTTTAATTGATAGCCGTGGTTATATAAGTCTTGTAAACCGTTCGTATAAAGAAATATTTCATGTAACGGATGAAGAGTATTTAGATCGTTTGTATTATGAAGCGTTTCTTCATGCAGAAATCATTGAACTTGTGGAAGAAATTTTTATGACAGAAGTGAAAGTGCGCAAGCAAATGCTACTGCCACTTGGTATTGAAAGAAAGCACTTTGAAGTATATGGCGCACCAATTATTGGGACAAATCATGAATGGAAAGGGATTGTTCTCGTATTCCACGATATAACAGAGCTAAAGAAACTAGAGCAAATGCGAAAAGACTTTTTAGCAAATGTTTCACATGAATTAAAGACGCCAATTACTTCTATTAAAGGATTTTCTGAAACGTTACTTGATGGTGCGATGGAAAATCAGCAGTTTTGCGAGCATTTCCTGAACATTATTTTAAAGGAAAGCGAGCGTATGCAAGGCTTAATCGAAGACTTATTGGATCTATCAAAGATTGAACAACAAGGATTTAAGTTAAATATGGGTACTGTTGAGATGAAGGAATTGCTTGGAGAAATTAAAATGGTGCTAGAGAATAAATCACAAGATAAAGAAATTTCCTTACAAGTTGATGTGTTGAGACACGTTTCAGTGATAGGAGATCCGAGCCGATTAAAACAAATCTTTATCAATTTAGTTAATAATGCAATTGTATACACACCAGCCGGCGGGACGGTTTCTGTAGAGTTGTTAGAGGATGAACATAACGCTTATATAAAGGTATCTGATACAGGAATTGGGATTAGTAAAGAAGAAATCCCGCGTATTTTTGAACGTTTTTATCGTGTAGATAAAGCGAGAAGCAGAAATACAGGCGGTACAGGCCTTGGGTTATCGATTGTAAAACATTTAGTAGAAGCCCATCATGGGACAGTTACTGTAGAGAGTGAAGTAGGGGAAGGAACAACATTTACAGTTGCTTTACCGAAATCGGATTTGGAGAAGTAATGATAATGTGCAACCTTTATCCCGCTATTCGCGGGCAGTAAGACCCCCACCCCAAAGTTCAGCAAAAGCAAAGAAGGTAGGTGGAGTCGGGCTGCCCGTAAAAGCCCGATTGGTGAGGGCTAATAATCAGTGGGGGATGGAAAAACCACTGATTAAAGTTTCACTTTATTGGATGAGAGCTATATAAATCCATTTTGATTTTTCGATATATAAGTCGTTGATATGAAAAAGGTGACCTACACTCGTTTTTTCTCTCTGCTTTAACTTGGCATGGAGCAGGAAGAGGGTCTGACCGCTTCTATGCATGGCCGGATACTCTCTCGCCTAAAAAGAAAGGGTTTATGTCGGTTTCTTAATTTGGATTTATATAGTAAACGTTTGAACGGGATATATTTACATTATATTAACAATAGCTTCATTAAATATTAATAAAGTCCTGTTAATATAATACATGAAAACCCCTTCATCCAAGGAGTAATTTTGGACGAGAATAGGTGCTCTATTCTCGTCACTTCCCTTTTTGTGAAACTATAATATCTTTGTTTTTGAAATATCTCTATGTAACTTATATCAAAGTGTTATATCAATACGATAAGGTTATTTTAATTCATGAGATATTGTGACAGCATCTCCATTTTACATTAAATATATGTAGTAGGAAGAACCGTTATTTTTCTTCTCTCTCTTAGTCGTGTTAATATAGAGAGAAGGAAAAGACGGTTTTTTCTTTCTATATAAATCCATTTTGATTTTTCGATATATAAGTCGTTGATATGAAAAAGGTGACCTGCGCTCGTTTTCTCTTTTTGTTTTAACTTGGCATGGGGTGACCGCTTCTATGCATGGCTGGATGCTCTCTCCCTCCTAAAAAAAGGGGTTATGTCGGTTTTTTAATTTGGATTTATATATAAATCGTTTTAAATTTGTATGGGGAGGTTTCTAATTTGGAAAAAAAGGTCGTATTAGTCGATGGAAATAATATCGCGTATCGTGCTTTCTTTGCACTGCCGCTTTTAAATAACGACAAAGGTATACATACGAACGCAATTTATGGTTTTACGATGATGTTAATGAGAATATTAGAAGAAGAAAAACCAACACATATGCTTGTTGCGTTTGATGCGGGTAAAACAACATTTCGTCACAAAACATTTAGCGAATATAAAGGAGGTCGTCAAAAAACGCCACCTGAGCTATCAGAGCAATTCCCATTTATTCGTGAACTGTTAGATGCGTTTCACGTACCACGCTATGAGTTAGAGAACTATGAAGCAGATGACATTATGGGCACACTAGCGAAAGAAGCGAACGAACAAGGTGCTCACGTAAAAGTTATTTCTGGAGATAAAGATTTACTGCAGCTTGTTTCTGATACTACGCTTGTATGTATTCCGCGTAAAGGGATTACAGAAGTAGATGAATATACGAAAGAAGCGTTATTCGAAAAATATAGTTTATCACCAAAGCAAATTATTGATATGAAAGGTTTAATGGGAGATCAATCGGATAACATCCCAGGTGTACCGGGAGTTGGTGAGAAGACAGCAATCAAATTGTTAACGCAATTTGAAACAGTAGAAGCAGTATATGAGAACTTAGACAAGGTGAGCGGAAAAAAATTAAAAGAAAATCTAGAAATGAATAAAGAGCAAGCGTTTATGAGTAAAGAGCTTGCCACAATTATTACCGATGCACCAATTACAGTGCATGTAGATGATATCGAATACAAAGGATATGAAGCAAGTGACGTCATTCCAATGTTCGAGAATTTAGGATTTACTTCGCTATTAAATAAGCTCGGTGCGACTCCTGAAGAAACAGCTCCAGCTGAATTAGATGATATTTCATTTGATATTGCAGAAGAAGTAACAGAAGAAATGCTGCAGCAAGATAGTGCAATTATTGTGGAAGTACAAGAAGACAATTATCATAAAGCTGACATTCAAGGGTTCGGTATTCAAAATGAAAATGGCTGTTATTTCATTCCGAGCGATGTTGCGCTAAAATCTGAAGCTTTTAAGAAGTGGCTTGCAGATGATGAAATGAGAAAGTATACGTTTGATGCGAAACGTGCCATTGTTGCACTTAAGTGGAAAGGTATAGAGATTCAAGGGATTTACTTTGATTTACTAATTGCCGCTTATTTACTTGATCCAGCAGATACAGATAAAGATTTCCGTGCCGTAGCGAAAATGAAAGAAACGCATGCTGTTAAATCTGATGAAGAAGTGTATGGAAAAGGTGCAAAACGTGCGGTTCCTGCGCAAGATATAGTCGCGGAGCACGTAGCTCGAAAAGTACATGTATTATACGATGTGCAAAAAACATTTGTAGAAGAACTACAAAAAAATGAACAATATGAACTATTTACTGAGCTTGAAATGCCGCTTGCTCGTGTGTTAGCTGAAATGGAAGTGAAAGGTGTTACGGTTGATACAGAGCGCTTACGTAGTATGGGAGATGAGCTTGCTGGAAGGCTTAAGGAAATGGAACAAGAAATTTATGAGCTTGCAGGAACGGAATTTAATATTAATTCTCCAAAGCAGCTTGGCGTGATTCTATTTGAGAATTTAAACCTACCGGTTATTAAAAAGACGAAAACAGGATATTCTACGTCAGCTGACGTGCTGGACAAGTTAATGGAGCATCATGAAATTATTCCTAAAATTTTACACTATCGTCAATTAGGAAAATTAAATTCGACATATATTGAAGGATTATTAAAAGTTGTTCATGAAGATTCATCTAAAATTCATACTCGTTTTAATCAAGTGTTAACGCAAACGGGCCGATTAAGTTCTACAGACCCAAACTTGCAAAATATCCCGATCCGTTTAGAAGAAGGAAGAAAGATTCGTCAGGCGTTCATTCCTTCGAAAGAAGGCTGGGTTATGTATGCAGCCGATTATTCACAAATTGAACTGCGTGTCTTGGCGCATATTGCAAAAGACAAAGGGTTAGTAGAAGCGTTCCAGCATGATATGGATATTCATACGAAAACTGCAATGGACGTGTTTGGCGTTGGAAAAGATGAAGTAACATCGAATATGAGACGTCAAGCAAAAGCGGTTAACTTCGGAATTGTGTATGGTATTAGTGACTATGGGCTTTCACAAAACTTAGGAATCACACGAAAAGCAGCAGGGGAATTTATTGAAAAGTATTTCGCAAGCTTCCCTGGTGTAAAAGAATATATGGATGAGATTGTACAAGAAGCGAAGCAAAAAGGATACGTTTCTACATTATTAAATCGCCGCCGTTATATTCCGGAAATTACGAGTCGTAATTTTAATTTGCGCAGCTTTGCGGAGCGTACTGCGATGAATACACCAATTCAAGGTAGTGCGGCAGATATTATTAAAAAAGCGATGATTATTATGGCGGATCGCTTAGAAGAAGAAGGTTTACAAGCGCGTCTTCTTCTGCAAGTACACGATGAATTGATCTTTGAAGTGCCAAAAGAAGAAGTAGAAAAATTAGAAAAGCTTGTACCTGAAGTGATGGAGCATGCGATTGAACTTGCTGTTCCTCTAAAAGTTGATTATTCTTCTGGTCCAACTTGGTATGACGCAAAATAAGGAAGTGATTGAATGCCTGAACTACCAGAGGTTGAAAATGTTAGAAGGACACTTGAAAACCTTGTAACGGGAAAAACAATTCAAGATGTGATCGTAACATATCCAAAATTAGTAAAGCGACCAGATGACGCAGAGCTCTTTAAAGAAATGTTACGAGGTGAAAAGATTGAACGGATTGAGCGAAGAGGTAAGTTTTTACTTCTATATGTAACAAAGTATGTTATTGTTTCACATTTGCGTATGGAAGGGAAATATTTGCTTCATAAAGATGATGAGCCGGTAGATAAACATACGCATGTGCGTTTCCAGTTTACAGATGGTACAGAGTTACACTATAAAGATGTAAGAAAGTTCGGCACGATGCATCTCTTTAAAAAAGGTGAAGAATTTGACCAAATGCCACTTGCTGATTTAGGGCCTGAGCCATTTGACGCTGAACTGACAGTAGGGTATTTGCAAGAAAGATTGCAAAAGACAAACCGTAAAATAAAAGTTGTATTGCTCGATCAACGTCTTTTAGTCGGGCTTGGTAATATATATGTAGATGAAGTTTTATTCCGTTCCGGGATTCACCCGGAACGAGAAGCTTCATCTTTAACGAAAGCTGAAATAGAAAAGATTCATGCGGCGACCGTTGCAACATTAGCGGAGGCTGTTGAGCGCGGTGGAAGTACAATCAGAACGTATATCAATTCGCAAGGACAAATCGGCTCGTTCCAAGAGCTTCTAAATGTGTATGGAAGAAAAGGTGAACCATGCGTAACTTGTGGGAACGTGATTGAAAAGACAGTTGTTGGTGGACGAGGAACGCATTATTGTCCTATGTGCCAGCCAAAAAGCTAAGAAAGATATCGTTTTCTAATAACATCGGATAGGCATTTGTCATATACATACAGCAAAGCTATGTATAGGGAAGGAGCTTACCGATGTATCATTATTTCTCTCTTATTTTATTAGCTTTTACATTAAGTTTGGATAGCTGTAGTGTAGGGCTTACTTATGGTTTGCGGAGCGTACGGATTCCGTTAAAATCGATACTCATCATTGGAATGTGTTCAGCGGCTGTTATGCTTGTGTCGATGGGAATTGGACATATGATTGCTAAGGTGTTTTCTCCGGTGATTGCAACGCGCATTGGCGGAATCGTTTTAGTGGCTATTGGAGCGTGGGTGTTGTATCAGTTTTTTCGGAGTGATAAAAAAGACGAACCGCAGCAAGAAGAGAAAGTTTGGAAGTTAGAAATTGCTTCGCTTGGGTTAGTCATTCAAATTTTACGGAAACCGACTGTTGCCGATTTTGATAAATCAGGCACGATTTCCGGTGGGGAAGCCTTGCTTTTAGGTATCGCTCTTTCAGTAGACTCGTTTGGAGCAGGGATTGGTGCATCCTTACTAGGATATACACCCGCCATGATGGCAGTGTTAGTTGCCGTTATGAGTTCTCTGTTTTTATTTATCGGAATGAGGCTAGGAACGGTTTTATCGAATATGCGATGGTTACAAAAATTTACGTTCCTACCTGGGATTTTACTTATTATTATTGGAATTTGGAAAATGTAAGTGGGAGCGTGAAACATAAGTTTCACGCTTCTATTTGTGAGGAGGAAATAGAATGACAATTGTTATAGGTTTAACAGGAGGTATTGCAAGTGGAAAAAGTACTGTTTCACAAATGTTTCGTGAACTGCAAATACCTGTAATTGACGCGGATATTATTGCAAGAGAAGTTGTAGAACAAGGTAAAGAAGCATATAAAGAAATTGTAGACGTATTCGGTGAAGAAATATTACAAGCAGATGGCGAACTTGATCGTCCGAAGCTTGGGAGTATTGTATTTCATAATGAAGAAAAACGATTGCGCTTAAATAAAATTGTTCATCCAGCTGTCCGCAAAGAAATGAATGTGCAGAAGGACATGTACATAAAGGAAGGAGTGCAAGCGGTTGTGTTAGATATTCCGCTTCTATTTGAGAGTAAGTTAACAGCACTTGTTGATCGGATTGTAGTTGTAGCTGTATCACCTAGTATGCAATTAGAACGTTTAATGAAGCGAAATGGCTTTACAGAAGAGGATGCGAAAGCACGTATTGATTCGCAAATGCCTTTAGCGGAGAAAGCAACATTAGCTAATAAAGTTATTTATAATGATGGCACAATTGCTGAGACAAAAGCGCAATTACAGCTCATTTTAAAAGAATGGAACATTATTAACTAAAAAATTGTGAAATTAGTGAAAATGCTTAGTGACATATCTTCTTTTTGTGTTATACTATTATTGGGATTGGAGATAAATAGTATAACGCATTCAAGGGGGATAACATATTATGACTCGTGTGGCAATTAATGGATTTGGACGTATTGGGAGAATGGTATTTCGTCAAGCGATAAAAGAAAGCGCATTCGAAATTGTAGCGATTAACGCAAGCTATCCACCAGAAACATTAGCACATTTAATCAAGTATGATACAGTTCATGGCAAGTTTGACGGAACAGTGGAAGCATTTGAAGATCATTTATTAGTGGATGGGAAAATGATTCGCCTTCTAAACAACCGCGATCCAAAAGAATTGCCTTGGAAAGAACTGGATGTTGAAATTGTAATTGAAGCAACTGGTAAATTTAATGCGAAAGAAAAAGCAATTCTTCACGTAGAAGCTGGGGCGAAAAAGGTTATTTTAACAGCACCTGGTAAAAATGAAGATGTAACAATTGTAGTTGGTGTAAACGAAGAACAATTAGATATTACAAACCATACTGTGATTTCAAATGCATCTTGTACAACAAACTGTTTAGCGCCTGTTGTTAAGGTGTTAGATGAGCAATTTGGAATTGAAAACGGTTTAATGACAACTGTTCATGCTTATACAAATGACCAAAAAAATATTGATAACCCACATAAAGATTTACGAAGAGCGCGTGCTTGTGGACAGTCTATTATTCCTACAACAACAGGCGCTGCGAAAGCTCTAGCGAAAGTTCTTCCACATTTAAACGGAAAACTTCATGGGATGGCACTTCGTGTTCCGACACCAAACGTGTCTCTTGTTGACTTAGTAGTAGATGTAAAACGTGATGTAACAGTTGAGGAAATTAATGAAGCGTTTAAAACTGTTGCAAACGGTCCATTGAAAGGGATTATTGAGTTCAGTGAGGAACCTTTAGTTTCGATTGACTTTAATACAAATACACACTCAGCTATCATTGATAGTTTATCTACAATGGTAATGGGCGAACGTAAAGTGAAAGTACTTGCTTGGTATGATAACGAGTGGGGTTACTCTCGCCGCGTTGTAGATCTTGTGAAGTTAGTTGGCGCTGAATTAACAAAACAAGAAAGTGTGCAACACATTTAATGATACAAGGAAGGCAAGCGATTGCTTGTCTTCTTTTTTATGCTTTTTTCTGAAAAGGAAAAAAATTATATGAGTATATTTTTATAAATGGTACATATAAAAAAACATTGTGATTACTGCATTTGTGAATCAATTATTTTTTTTGGGGAAAAGTAAAGAAGAGAATATGACAAAAAATCGAAAAAACTGTTGTTGCAAAATGAAAATAAACAAAGTATACTAACACTCGTAAACTTAAGAGCTGAGGTACGTAGTTACTACTTAAAGGGTTAGGACCTCTCTGGACTAACTTTCCCCCGTGGTAGTAGAGCAAGCCAAATTGCAAATTAGTTTTCAATTCGAACAGTTAGATTAAATTTTTATGAGGGGGAACTGTAGAATGGATACTATGGACACGATGGGTCGTCACGTAATCGCTGAACTTTGGGATTGCGATTTCGACAAGCTTAATGATATGCCGTTTATTGAACAATTATTTGTGGATGCAGCACTAAGAGCTGGTGCTGAAGTACGTGAGGTTGCTTTTCATAAATTTGCGCCACAGGGTGTAAGTGGAGTTGTAATCATTTCGGAGTCACATTTAACAATTCATAGCTTTCCAGAGCACGGCTATGCAAGTATTGATGTTTATACTTGCGGGGATCGTATTGATCCAAATGTTGCTGCAGAGTATATTGCAGAAGGTTTAAATGCGAAAACGCGAGAGAGCATCGAGCTTCCTCGAGGCACAGGTAGCTTCGAAATTAAGCATAGAGAAACAAAAGCTCTTTAAAAAAGAACATAATTGATTTAAAATGTAAAGAGGTGTATAATGCACCTCTTTTTAGTTTATATAAATTTGAAATTGTAAAATGGTAGACTGTTTTTGACGAATGCTTGCTATAAAGTAAATTTTTAAAAAGTAACGTATTATTGAACGTGAATAGTAGGATAAGGTAGTGAGCAAATACAAATAGGTTATATAATATTGTATATATATTTTCACATGTAGATGAAGTAAAAAGAATGAAGATTAAATTGCAAGGGAGTGAATGAGTTGCGTTGTCCAGCCTGTTTTCATAATGGTACAAGAGTATTGGATTCACGTCCGGTAGATGAGGGACGCTCCATTCGAAGAAGAAGAGAGTGTGAAAGTTGTTTAAATCGATTTACGACATTTGAACGAGTAGAAGAACCACCTCTTATTGTTGTAAAAAAAGAGGGAACACGAGAAGAGTTTAATAAAGAAAAGATTTTGCGTGGATTAATTAAAGCGTGTGAAAAAAGACCTGTATCGTTAAAACAATTAGAAGAAGTAACACAAAATGTGGAGCGTGAACTTCGTAATTTAGGAATATCAGAAGTGAAAAGTGATATGATCGGTGAAATCGTAATGGAAGCACTTCGAGATATTGATGATGTTGCTTATGTACGATTTGCCTCCGTATATCGTCAATTTAAAGATTTAAATGTATTTATTGAAGAATTAAAAGATATACTGCAAAAAGAACGAGAATAAAGTGAAACTTTGAGCCCGCAAATAGTGGTGAAAAAGAGCTAGAAGCGAAAGCTATTAGCTCTTTTTCACTAAGGAATTATATACGTAGAATGGAAGAAAGAAAGGAATTGCAAGGATGGAAAAACAGTCATGGATGGAGCTATTGCCAATTGATCGTTATAAAGTAAGTGCAAAGGGGTTGCTGCATAGTTACGATCGGAAGGTATTAACGATGTTATATCAACCATTAGTGGGTAGCAAGGCTTTTAGCTTATACATGACGCTGTGGGGAGAGCTAGAGCAGGATCGTGTATTTGGAAAAGAGAATACACACCACTCTCTTATGGTGACAATGCAAATGCAGCTTCCTGAAGTATATGAAGAACGGATGAAATTAGAAGCAATTGGGCTTTTAAACGTATATATAAAAAAAGAAAAAGATATTCGAATGTTTATATACGAATTGCAGCCGCCGTTATCACCAAAACAATTTTTTGATGATATTGTCCTGAGCATCTTTTTGTATAATCGATTAAGCCGTGCGAAATATAATCAAGTTAAACAATATTTTTTAGAAGAAGAGTTTGATTTTGCTTCTTATGAAAATGTTACACATTCCTTTAATGATGTATTTGGGTCTTTTAATCCAGGGCAATTTGAACATGCGCAAGAGGAACTTCGAATTCCAAGTAGCGCAGTTATGCCGGGCAATGAAAAAGGAACTGCCCCACAACTTTGGAACGATTTCTTTGATTTTTCTTTATTTGTAGAAGGGTTATCGACTCTTGTGCCGCGAAAAGCGATTACGGACCAAGTGCGTGAATGTGTTGTTACACTCTCTTACGTGTATGGTGTGGATGTGCTGTCGATGCAAAATATTGTGCTTGGTGCAATGACAGAATTGCAAACGATTGATATGGAAAGGCTTCGGAAAGGAGCGCGTGATTGGTATCAATTTGAAAATGGTCAAGCGCTTCCAGTGTTAAGTGAACGAGTACAGCCTCATGCTGCACGTACGATGAAAGAGAAAGAGCCGTCTACGCAAGAAGAGATGCTCATTAAACAGCTAGAAGAAATTTCTCCAAAACAATTGTTAAAAGAAATTTCAGGCGGGGCAGAAGCAACGAAAGCAGATTTGCAAATTGTAGAAGAAGTAATGATGAATCAAAAACTAACGCCAGGTGTGGTCAATGTACTTATTTATTATGTAATGCTGCGTTCGGATATGAAGCTTGCCAAAACATATGTTGAGAAAATTGCGGGGCACTGGGCACGAAAAAAAGTAGGTACGGTATCAGAAGCGATGGCATTGGCGAAAGAAGAGAATCGTCAATATCAAGAATGGGCTGAAACGAAGAAAAAGGGTCATACTTCGAAGAAAACAGTGCGGAAAGAAATGGTGCCCGATTGGTTGAAAGAACAATCCAAGGAACAACCAGAAGAACAGCCTAAGGAACTTACGAATGTGGCGAAAAAATCGAGCAAGTTAGAAGAAGAACGAAAGAGATTGGAAGAAGAGTTGAAAAAATATAAGCGTGATTAATAGAAGAGAATGAACGCTCTTTGAGGTGAGAGAATGGAGCATATTCAAAATTCATTTGCAAAGTTGATGCAAAATGAGAATTTTAAAAATAGATACGAAGTGTTAAAGGCGGAAGTGATGGCGCATCCGCGTGTGAAAGAGTTTATTGAAGAACATAAAGGTGAAGTGACGACTTCCATGATAGAGCGAAGTCTTGTGAAACTGTATGAATACATTGGGCAAAGTGTTGGATGTGCAGATTGTCCGAACTTAGAATCATGTAAAAATATGATTCAAGGATATGAGCCGAAACTGATTATTCAAGGTAAGATGATTGATATTCAATATGATCGCTGCGTAAGAAAAGTGGCTTATGATGAGCGGAAGAAATATGAAAAATTAGTTCAAAGTGTCTATATGCCAAGTGATATTTTACAGGCTTCTATGGAAAATTTAGATCCATCAGATTTAGAACCGCGAATTGAGGCGATTCGTGCAGCAAATGAATTTTTAAGTGCATACGAACCTGGAAAAAAAGTACAAGCGTTATATTTCTACGGTAAATTTGGTGTAGGGAAAACGTATCTCTTAGGAGCGATTGCGAATGAATTAGCCTTAAAAAAAATAAGTTCAATGATCGTATACTTACCAGAATTTTTACGAGAAATTAAAAGTTCACTGCAAAATAATACGATAGGTGAAAAAATTGATGCGGTGAAGCGTGTACAAGTATTAATGTTAGATGATATTGGGGCGGAAGCAATGTCAAGCTTTGTGCGTGATGATGTGCTTGGTGCTATACTGCAGTTCCGTATGCTTGAAAACTTACCGACGTTCTTTACGTCTAATTTTGACTTTAAACAGCTAGAACATCATTTAACCTACACACAGCGTGGAGAAGCAGAAGAAATGAAAGCGGCGCGTATTATGGAGCGTATTAAGTATTTGGCGAAGCCAGTTCCAATTGGTGGGAAAAATCGTCGTCATACGTAAAGAGTGAGCATACTGCTTGCTCTTTTTTTTATGTTTCTTCAGTATATGTTTGAAATTTCATACGAGCTTGTATCATTTTTTTTCTAGTCCCTTAATATATATAAAATTAGCAAGGATTGTAGAGTGAAGCGGAAGAAGGTATTGCTACTTAGCGCCTAGCTTTCGTGAACTGGACTCTTATGGGGGCTTGAGAGAAAGTAACTCCGTAGAGCGGGATAAAAGGGGGGACAAGAGTGATTGAAATCTGCTTCGAAGAAAAAAATGATGCTGCGCACGTATATCAACAACTGATAAGGAGAACGGAAAAGCTATATAAAGAAACAAGTGTTTATTTATATGAACAAAAGGTAACGATTCATATACCAATATGCGAATCGAATTATATTGAGAAAGTTTTAATACCAGTACTTCTTTATTTTATTGTTAATATAAAACAAAACGAATGGCTTCGTACTATTTTAAAAGAGAAATTTTTTTATGAAGAACAAGAAGAGTGCCATCAAATTTTACATATGGCACATGCTATCTTAAATGGAAAGCGAAAAGGGATTGCCCGTGATCTAACACGTAATAAGATTGAAGTCCGTATTATGTCTTCTTTAAAAGGATGGCTCTGTGACCCACTTTCTTTTTCTTTTTCATCTTATATTCGTTTTCGCCTCCGCGCATATAGGGAGATGGTACACCGACTTGCGGAAGTGGCGATCGATGAATATAAAATGGAGCAAGAATATCAAATGTTTGTAGAAATGCTAAGGCAACAAGTGAGCAGCCGAAAATCACGTTTACCGTGTCTACATCTTGTATTTGATGAAAGTTTTATTTTTTATGATGAAAAAGGAATACGTTTAAAACAAGAAAAATTAGTTCAATATATAGAAGAGGATTTACTAAATAAGCAGGGCGTATATATTGACACGAAGGTAATTGCACCGCTTCTTTCTATTGCGCCGAGAATGATTTATTTGTACACGAAAGAGCAAGATCACAATATGATTGTTACCCTTCAAAATGTATTTCAAGAACGAGTTCAGTTATGTGCACTGCATGAATTTGAACACAACGTAAAAAATTTAAAAAATAAAGGGAACACCCTTGATTTTCTAAGTTTTTGAGCATATAATTACCTACATAAATGAAATATATTGAAATGTTACGATGAGGACATGAGTGATTTACTACGATTTTCAGAGAGGGAAGCCTTAGGGTGTGAGCTTCCTAGTACGGGTTTATTACTTACCACCTCTAAACTTTAGCAGTGAACACTTTTTCTAGTAATTGCTAACGGCCAACACCGTTATGTTGAACTTGAGCAATTGACAGTTTAGTTAATTGGAACAAGGGTGGAACCACGAATTCAACACTCGTCCCTTTTTACGGGATGAGTGTTTTTTATTTTGAGAAAAAAAGGAGTGACCAGTGATGGCAGATGTAGTTAAAATTACTTTCCCTGATGGAGCTGTGAAGGAGTTTCCAAAAGGAACAACAACTGAAGAAATCGCAGCTTCTATTAGCCCAGGCTTAAAGAAAAAAGCTGTGGCTGGAAAATTAAATGATGAGATGATCGATCTTCGTACACCAATTGAAGAAGATGGTGCAGTTTCAATCATTACATTAGATTCTGAAGATGGCTTATACATTTTACGCCACTCAACAGCCCATCTTTTAGCACAAGCGTTAAAACGTTTATATAAAGATGTAAAACTTGGTATTGGTCCAGTAATCGAAAATGGTTTCTACTACGATATCGATATGGAAGAAGCAATTACAGTTGAGGACTTCCCAAAAATCGAAAAAGAGATGCAAAAGATTGTGAACGAGAATTTAGAAATCGTTCGTCATGAAGTGCCACGTGCGGAAGCACTTCGCCGTTATGAAGAAATTGGCGATGAACTAAAATTAGAATTGATTAACGATCTTCCAGAAGATGCGGTTATTTCAATTTATGAACAAGGCGAATTCTACGACCTTTGCCGTGGGGTTCACCTTCCATCTACAGGGAAAATTAAAATGTTTAAATTGTTAAGTGTTGCAGGTGCTTACTGGCGTGGCGATAGCAATAATAAAATGCTACAGCGTATTTACGGTACTGCATTCGTGAAGAAAGCAGAATTAGATGAGCATTTACGTATGCTTGAAGAAGCGAAAGAGCGTGACCACCGTAAATTAGGTAAAGAGTTGAAGTTATTTACAAATAGCCAAAAAGTAGGACAAGGTTTACCGCTTTGGTTACCAAAAGGTGCAACAATCCGTCGTATTATTGAGCGTTACATTGTTGATAAAGAAGCGAGCTTAGGATATGACCACGTATATACTCCAGTATTAGGAAGCAGAGAGCTTTATGAAACTTCTGGTCACTGGAATCACTACCGAGATGGCATGTTCCCATCAATGGAAATGGATAATGAGGAATTAGTACTTCGTCCAATGAACTGCCCTCACCATATGATGGTGTATAAAAACGATATCCACAGCTATCGTGAATTACCAATTCGTATTGCAGAGCTTGGAACAATGCACCGCTATGAAATGTCGGGTGCACTATCTGGGTTACAACGTGTACGTGGAATGACTTTAAATGATGCGCACATTTTCGTTCGTCCAGATCAAATTAAAGAAGAATTAAAACGCGTTGTAAACTTAACTTTAGAAGTATATAAAGACTTCGGTTTAGAAAATTATTCATTCCGCTTATCTTATCGTGATCCAGAAGATACTAAAAAGTATTATGCTGACGATGAAATGTGGGAAAAAGCACAATCTATGTTAAAAGAAGCTATGGATGAAATGGGTCTTGAGTACTATGAAGCTGAAGGTGAAGCTGCATTCTACGGTCCAAAACTTGACGTTCAAGTTCGTACTGCACTTGGAAAAGACGAAACACTTTCAACTGTACAATTAGACTTCTTACTTCCGGAGCGCTTTGAATTAACTTACGTTGGGGAAGATGGTAAACCTCATCGTCCAGTTGTTATTCACCGCGGTGTTGTATCAACTATGGAACGTTTCGTTGCTTTCTTAATCGAAGAGTACAAAGGTGCATTCCCAACATGGTTAGCGCCAGTTCAAGTACAAGTAATCCCAGTTTCTCCGCAAGTACATTTAGACTACGCGAAGAAAGTACAGGAAGACTTGCAACGTGCTGGTATCCGTGTGGAAGTGGATACTCGTGAAGAGAAAATCGGTTATAAAATCCGTGAAGCACAAATGCAAAAAATTCCGTATATGCTTGTAGTAGGTGACAATGAAGTTGCTGAAAACGGTGTAAACGTACGTAAATACGGTGAACAAAAATCAGAAACAATCGCATTAGATGCGTTTGTTGATATGATTAAAGTTGAAGGAAAACGCTAAGGAAAAGGCGCGGCATGCCGCGCCTTTGTTTTATGGGTAAGGGGAACAAAAATTAGAAATAATAACCAAACAAGACTTATCATAAAAAAGTATTGCATGTATTCGTGTTGTTTGTTACAATGTTTCTTGTTGTTAGTAAAACGCGTCTTCTTGACAGACGTTATATCCTATGGTAAACTCATCAAGGATAATAGAATATTGTTTTGTAGAACAAGTAGAAGCACCCGCTTCTCACCTGATTGACGCATACGCAGTTAGCAGGTAAATGTCTTTCTTACTTAAGATTGTACAAGTGTGGGTGTCCGTATGCCCACACTTTTTTGTTTGGGTTCTATGACTACAAACGTATTCTAAGAAAACCTTGGAGGTGGCTTACTATTAGCAAGGATATGATGATTAACGAGCAAATTCGTGCACGTGAAGTACGTTTAGTTGGTGCGAATGGTGATCAACTTGGCATCAAGTCTCGTAATGACGCTTTAGACTTAGCTGCAAATCTTAATCTTGATTTAGTATTGGTTGCTCCAAATGCGAAACCGCCAGTATGCCGCATTATGGACTACGGTAAATTCCGCTTTGAGCAACAAAAGAAAGAAAAAGAACAGCGCAAAAATCAAAAAGTAATTAGCATGAAAGAAGTTCGTTTAAGTCCAACAATTGATGAACACGACTTTAACACAAAACTTCGTAATGCTATCAAGTTTTTAGAGAAAGGCGACAAGGTTAAAGCGTCAATTCGCTTTAAAGGACGTGCCATTACTCATAAAGAAATCGGTCAACGTGTTTTAGATCGCTTCTCAGAAGCTTGTGCTGAAGTTAGTACAATCGAATCTAAGCCTAAAATGGAAGGACGTAGTATGTTCTTAGTTTTAGCACCGAAAAACGATAAGTAATAGATAGAGGAGGAAATACCTATGCCTAAACAAAAAACTCATCGCGGCGCTGCAAAGCGTTTCAAAAAGACTGGATCTGGTAAACTTAAGCGTTCACACGCTTACACAAGCCATTTATTCGCTAACAAATCTACGAAAGCTAAACGTAAACTACGTAAAGCTGGTGTAGTAAGCGCTGGTGACTTCAAACGCATTCGTCAAATGCTTGACAACTTAAAATAAGTTCGGCTGATATATAGAACAAATAGGAGGTAATATTATGCCAAGAGTAAAAGGTGGTACAGTTACTCGTCAACGTCGTAAAAAAGTTATAAAATTAGCAAAAGGTTACTACGGTTCTAAAAATACATTATTTAAGGTTGCTAACCAACAGGTTATGAAATCTTTACTATATGCATTCCGTGACCGTCGTCAAAAGAAACGTGACTTCCGTAAATTATGGATCACTCGTATCAACGCAGCTGCTCGTATTAACGGTCTTTCTTACAGCCGTTTAATGCACGGTTTAAAAGTTGCTGGTATCGAAGTTAACCGCAAGATGCTTGCTGACTTAGCTGTTCATGACGAAAAAGCTTTCGCTGAATTAGCAACAGTTGCAAAAAACAACTTAAACTAATTGTTCAAAAACCTTAGAAGAATTTTCTTCTGAGGTTTTTTTATTGTTTGGAGCTACTTTTATAATTAATATAATTGTTCAATAATTTGTGATATATTTCGCAAATTATTGTCATAATTCAACTGCCTCTCGTTTCTTCTATTATATTAAGATGAACTTGTAAGAACTTTTTGTATCTATAACTAGGAGGCGTTTACATGAAAGCAGCAGTTGTAAATGAGTTCAAAGAGAAGTTAGAAGTGAAAGAAGTTCCAAAACCAAAAGCTGAACTTGGTGAAGTTCTTGTACATATTGAAGCATGCGGCGTTTGCCATACAGATTTACATGCGGCGCACGGTGATTGGCCGGTAAAACCGAAACTCCCATTAATTCCAGGACATGAAGGTGTTGGAGTTATTGAAGAAGTAGGGGAAGGTGTTACTCACGTAAAAGTTGGTGACCGGGTTGGAGTACCATGGCTATATTCAGCGTGTGGTCATTGTGAATATTGTTTATCTGGCCGTGAAACGCTTTGCTTAGATCAACATAATGCAGGTTACTCAGTTGATGGTGGTTATGCAGAGTATTGCGTTGCAGCAGCTGATTATGTTGTGAAAGTACCGGATAACTTAGAGTTCGTTGATGCAGCACCGCTATTTTGTGCCGGTGTTACAACATATAAAGCATTAAAAGTATCAGAAGCAAAACCTGGCGATTGGGTTGCGATTTTTGGTATCGGTGGCCTTGGGCATTTAGCCGTTCAATATGCAAAAGCAATGGGGTTACATGTTGTTGCTGTTGATACCGTAGATGATAAATTAGAGCTCGCCAAAGAACTTGGTGCAGATTTAGCTGTGAATCCACTTAAAGAAGATGCGGCAGCGTGGATATTCGAGAAAGTAAAAGGTGTGCATGCATCTATTTGTACAGCTGTATCAAAGCCGGCATTTGATCAAGCGTACCGTTCTGTTAGACGAGGTGGCGCGTGTGTAGCAGTAGGGTTACCACCAGAAATGATGGAAGTACCAATCTTTGATACCGTCTTAAATGGTGTGAAAATTATTGGCTCTATCGTAGGGACAAGAAAAGACTTACAAGAAACATTGCAATTTGCCGCAGAAGGAAAAGTAAAAGCAATTATAGAAACACGTCATCTTGATGAAATTAATGAGATTTTTAGTGAAATGGAAGAAGGAAAGATTAATGGACGTGTTGTACTTGATATGACAAAATAAGTATAAAAGCTATAACAATATAGAAGAATATGCAGTAAAAAAGTCGGAGGTTTCCTCTGGCTTTTTTACTGTCGTTTAAAGGCATCTTTCCTAGTAGAAACGACACTGCTATAATGGAAAGATGATATGGAAGTTTCATCATATGTAGATGATGTCTGAAACGTATTGATGATTTAGGGACAAGCTATTTTATAAGGGGTTAGGAAGCTAACTAGATAATAAAGGGTAGGATTTTTAAAGCTTACAATAAATATGAGATGAAACAACATTGTTTTTATGCGATGTTGGAGGAGGAATAGAATGGATTTACTACAGCTATTTAAATTACAAAAAGAGTTAGATGATCGTATTGTGAAAGAACATGATTTACAACCGAAGAAATTATTAAAAGAAAAAATGCTAGCACTCCTTGTTGAAATTGGAGAACTTGCAAATGAAACACGTTGTTTTAAATATTGGAGCAAAAAACCAGCAGCTGAACGTGAAGTTATACTTGAAGAATATGTAGATGGCCTGCACTTTATTTTATCGATTGGAATTGACCTAGGAATCGATAAAAACTTCCTATTTTATAAATGTGCTCAAACGAACAAAACACAAGTTGAAATTTTCTTAGACACGTATGCGAAAGTAATTCGTTTTACGGACCAACCGTCTATTACAAATTATATTGAACTATTTACAAGCTACCTTCGTTTAGGACAAGCTCTTGAGTTTGGTCAAGAAGAAATTGAAAAAGCATATTTAGATAAAAACGAAGTCAATCATCAGCGTCAAACACAAGGGTATTGATTTGTTTTTTGAATATTTCAATTTACTTTTGTATAATGAAGTGAATGAAGAAAAAGGAGGGTGTTGGCAATGACAAAATTAGATTCGACATTGACAATGCTAAAAGAATTAACAGATGCACGCGGGATTGCAGGTAATGAGCGCGAACCACGTGAAGTTATGAAAAAATATATCGAACCATTTGCAGATGAACTTTCTACAGATAATTTAGGAAGTTTAGTTGCGAAAAAAGTTGGGGAAGAAAACGGTCCGAAAATTATGGTAGCTGGCCACTTAGATGAAGTTGGCTTTATGATTACGCAAATTGATGACAAAGGTTTCCTTCGTTTTCAAACAGTTGGTGGCTGGTGGTCACAAGTTATGCTTGCGCAGCGCGTAACAATTGTAACACGTAAAGGTGATGTAACAGGTGTAATTGGTTCAAAACCACCACACATTTTACCAGCAGAAGCTCGTAAAAAACCGGTTGAAATTAAGGACATGTTCATTGATATCGGTGCTTCTAGCAAAGAAGAAGCAATGGAATGGGGCGTACGACCAGGGGATCAAGTTGTACCATACTTTGAATTCCAAGTGATGAAAAATGAAAAGATGCTACTTGCAAAAGCATGGGATAATCGTATTGGCTGTGCTATTGCAATTGACGTGTTAAAACAATTAAAAGATGAAAAGCATCCAAACGTTGTATACGGCGTTGGAACTGTTCAAGAAGAAGTAGGTCTTCGCGGTGCGAAAACATCTGCACATTATATTAAACCAGATATCGCATTTGCTGTAGATGTTGGTATTGCCGGCGACACACCAGGAGTAACAGAAAAAGAAGCGCAAAGTAAAATGGGTGATGGACCACAAATCATTTTATATGATGCATCAGTCATTGGACATACTGGGCTTCGCAATTTCGTAGTTGATGTGGCGGATGAATTAGATATCCCTTATCAATATGATTCTGTAGCTGGTGGAGGGACTGACGCAGGTGCAATTCATATTTCTGTCAAGGGTATTCCATCTATGGCGATTACGATTGCAACTCGTTATATTCACTCTCATGCAGCAATGTTACATCGTGATGATTATGAGAATGCAGTGAAGTTAATTGTAGAAGTTATCAAACGTCTTGATAAAGAGGCTGTACATAATATCACATTTAATTAATAAGAAAAAGCGAAGGGGGTTCCTTCGCTTTTTTTATGTTTTTACCATGCAGTTATTCTTGTTCTTGTATCATTTTCATCAGTAATAAATTGTATATTTTCAAATCCGAAGACTGCTGCGTTCTTATAAAGTAATTCGAGTTTTTCTTTATCTTTGCAGTAAATAACGGTATAACAGCTGTCTACTACGAAAAGAACGAGTTCACACTCACTTTCAACGAATTCTTCATAAGTTTCAATTTCTGAAACTTTGCCTTTCGGATATGCTTGTAAATCAGCGAAAATAATATAATAGACATTGTTTTCTAATAGATTTTTAAGATCAGCACCTTCCATTATTTCATTATCTGTTTCAAAAAGGTCTTTATCTATATCTAACTCATCATTAACTACTAAATAAGACTCTACGGGGGTAACTCTCCAACTGAAAGTAGAAATGTCTATTGGTTTTAATACATCCGACAAGAGTCATATTTATCAGTATTAGGTAGTTGAAAACTTATTCCTCTCTTCATAAAATAATACTCCCTCTGATGATTTTGTAAATATTACTAAATACTATATGAAAGATCTTTAATGCGTTATAAATATATCTTGTTAAAAAGGTCTCTCTAGTCCAGCAGCAGTATGCGCTCCTAAAATAATCAACCTTGTAAGCTGCATCGCCATAAAGTGCGGCGTATAAATCATCCCTCTTTTTAACCACGACATAATCATACCGATATGCGCACCTGTTACATAGCTAATGAGAATATCACGAGGAACCATAAGTTCGTCATCATCTGGCTGTGAAATAGAAAGACTTAATGTTAAATGTGTTTGAATGGTTTTCATCATTTTATAAGAATAGTTTCCAGCTGCTTTGTCTCCGAGCATTACGTTATAAAAGGTTGCATTCTCAGCGATGTGTTCAAATAAGGCTAGAAAAATTGGATTAGGTGAATTGAATGTAAGCTGAAAATCTTCTTTTGTTTGCTTTTTTGGCTTAATCACTTCTGATAAAGATGCTAACATCTCCTCTATACTCTTATCCAATAAATCGTATTTATCATGATAATGGCTATAAAAGGTAGCACGATTGACAGGAGCACGTTCAGCGATATGTTGCACTGTGACATTTTCAAATCCTTTTTCGCCTACTAAAGCGACAAAAGCATCCTGTATTAATTGTCTCGTTCGTTTCACACGCGGATCGTTTGTATTTTTAATAGACATTTTATTTCTCCTTGCTGAATTTTAATCACTTAAACAACAAATAGATAGCAAAGTGTTGGATAACCAACACATATGCTCACATTGTCGGTTGTAGATTCAAAAAAATTATTTATAATTATAAACGATATTCCTTTAGAAAACAGCACCGCGAGCATGCAGGTAAAGATTGTGTTGCATAGCAAAGGGTGTGCTTTTTTTGTTTAATGGTTAATATAATTAACCATTAAACAGTATAAACAAAAGGGGTAGAAATAGTTTAGAAAAAAATTATATGCGATATAAGGAGAGGAAAGCAATGAATCAGTTTCGAAGAATGGTGATTATTAATATTATCACATTAATTGTATTAGTTGGCGGCGGTATTGGCGGTTATTACTACTATAATCAAGCTGAAAACTATTTAAAAACAGATAATGCGAAAATCGATGGGAAAGTGATCCCAATCGCATCACCAGTAGCAGGGAAATTAGCAGAATGGAAAGCCGAAGTAGGTAAGAGCTACAATGAAAACGATAAATTAGGTGCTGTTACTGTATCAGGACAAAATGGTGAGCAAACAATCGACGTAACAATTCCTAAAAATGCAACAGTTGTTCAATCCAATGCAACAACAAATGCGTTTGTCGGAGCAGGTAGTCCAATTGCATATGCATACGATATGAACGATTTATGGGTAACAGCAAACATTGAAGAAACAGACATTGATAGTGTACAAAAAGGTCAAGAAGTAGACGTATATGTAGATGCATATCCTGATACAACGTTAACAGGAAAAGTAGAACAAGTTGGATTAACAACAGCAAATACGTTCTCTATGTTACCATCAAGCAATGCAACAGCAAATTATACGAAAGTAACACAAGTTGTACCAGTTAAAGTTTCTTTAGATCATAGCAAATCAGTAAATATTGTTCCTGGAATGAATGTGACAGTTCGTATTCATAAGTAAGGGGGGAAGATAAAATGTCCTCAGGTTTAATTGTAGGATATGCATTATTTTGTATCATCGTCTTCTTCCTTGTAAATCGTCTTTTAAGAAAGAAAAAAACGAACGCGGGAGAAGAACAAGTCCCAGCCGTAAGTAAGATAGAAACAACGCAATCAGAGCAACCAGAACCAGAACCTTCCAATGTAGTAGAACTAGAAACGACAAAAAAAGAAGTAGTAGAACAAGAAATACAGAAAATGACAAAAGAAGTACCGAAAAAGCAATTGCCGGTAGAGAATGTCAATGTAAAAGCAGTTGTAGCGGTATTAATTCTCGGTATGTTCGTTTCCATTTTAAACCAAACAATCATTAATGTCGCATTGCCTCCATTAATGAATGAGTTCAATGTATCAACTTCAACAGCGCAATGGTTAATTACAGGATTTATGCTCGTGAACGGGATTTTAGTACCAATTAGCGCCTTCTTAGTTTCTCGGTTTACGTATCGAAAATTGTTTGTAGCAGCTATGTTATTCTTTACAGCCGGCTCTATTATTTGTGCGTTATCTGGAAACTTCACAATGATGATGACAGGGCGTGTAATTCAAGCGGTAGGCGCTGGTATTTTAATGCCAGTTGGTATGAATATTTTCATGACTTTGTTCCCGCCGCATAAGCGCGGAGCTGCAATGGGATTACTTGGGGTAGCGATGATTTTAGCGCCGGCTATCGGACCAACTGTAACAGGATGGGTGATTGAAAATTATAGCTGGAACTTAATGTTCTATGCGATGTTTGCCATTGGTTTAATCATCATATTATTATCTTTAAAATTCTTTACACTAGCTCAGCCAGTTTCTAAAACAAAGTTAGATATGTTTGGTGTTATTAGTTCAAGTATTGGACTTGGTAGCTTACTGTATGGATTTAGTGAAGCTGGAAACAACAGCTGGAGCAGTGCCGAAGTTGTTATTTCACTTATTATTGGTGTAATTGGTTTAGCGGTGTTCATTTGGAGAGAGATGACGACGGATAACAAAATGCTGGATTTACAAGTGTTTAAATATCCAACGTTTACTTTTACATTATTAATTAACGCGATTGTAACAATGGCATTATTCGGAGGTATGTTATTACTTCCTGTATACCTGCAAAACATTCGTGGCTTTACGCCAATTGAATCAGGTCTCCTGCTTCTTCCAGGATCATTAATTATGGGGATTATGGGACCGATCGCAGGGAAACTATTTGATAAGTATGGCATTCGCCCATTAGCAGTAGTTGGATTAGCGATTACGACATATGCAACGTATGAGTTTACGCAGTTAACGATGGATACACCATATAGCGTCATTATGACGGATTATATTATACGTTCATTTGGTATGTCATTCATTATGATGCCAATTATGACAGCAGGTATGAACGCACTGCCGATGAAATTAATTTCTCACGGTACAGCAACACAAAATACATCTAGACAAGTAGCAGGTTCAATTGGTACAGCAATCTTAATTACAATTATGACGCAGCAAACAACAGCTCACGTAGCGGATTACGGAAATATGCTAACAAAAACAAACCCAATTTTAGTGGATAAAGTACACGGAATGGGACAAAGTTTAGCAGCGGTTGCCGGATCAGCACAAGCTGGAGATGCGATGAGCTCACAACTATTATTCGGACAAATTTCGAAGCTGTCTGCGATTAATGGTATTAATGATGCTTTCTTAATTGCAACAATATTAGCGGGTATTGCCTGGGTATTATCATTATTCTTGCCATCAGGTAATAAGCCGAACCGAAAAGCAGGGAATTAATTTCTCTGTTTTTTCTGTGTTCTTATATTTTAAAAAACTACATCGGCAGAGACATCAATTGATAGAAGATAGCTCCCAGTACTCCTGCCGAACAAATGATAATCCCCATATTGCAAATGCTCTTAATTTGATTACGTATCCCGCTTATACCTGCCAATAAGCCAGCTAAAGCGAAAAGAATCCAGTACAGGACAGTTGGAATTGGTAAGATCTTATCGCCATCAATCCCCATTCCCCAGAAAATAAAAGGCATAGCGACGAATGAGAAACAAATAATCCCCATTGTAATAACAAGTAGCTTTCGATACCTGACTCCTGCTATAACTAAATAAATTCCACCAACTATTCCACATGATACAAGTACGGGCATAAAGAAAACCCACAGAAAGCTTAACATTTGCATATTATAAATTCCTCCTAATTTGTAAGTTATATTTTACAATTAAAGGTTTATTTAATAAAAGAAAGAAGAAGTATTGATAATGATATGAAGTAGCATAGCTGGAATGATAGATTTTGTTTGTTTATATAACAATGCGGCAAATAGTCCAGTAATAAATGCACTCACCATCACACCAACTAAATATGTATGAGCGATGCCAAATAATAGACTGGATAAAAGCGCAGCTGGCCAAAATGTAAACTTCTCTTCAAAGAAACGTAAAAGCAATCCCCTGCATACAAGTTCCTCATAAATAGGTCCAATGATCTAACTGTGTACGTATTTGCAAAGTTATACTCCTTTTTCATTTAATAGATTAAAGTTTCAATTTATCACGTTATTTGTGGGCAGTAAGACTTCCCGCCTCAAGATTCAGAGAGAAACAAGGGAGATAGGTGGGGGATGAGGAAAACCCCCACTGATTAAAGTTTCACTTTATAAAAACGCAAGCGTATTATTCATAATATGAAATAGCATGGCTGGAAGGATGGAATTTGTTCGTTTGCATAAAATCGCCATCAATAGCCCCATAAGGAAAGTAATAAGCATTACACCAAGTGAGTATGTATGAGCGACTCCGAAAATTAAGCTCGTCCCAATTGCAGCAATCCAAAATGGAAAACGTTCTGAGAAGAAACGAAGGATGATACCTCGGAAAATAATTTCTTCAAAAATAGGAATGAAAATTGCAGATCCAATAATTAATAAAATTCGATATTGCTTTAGAACATCCAAGTTTAAAGCGGATGCTTGTTGCGTTGTTGCATCGGGAAATAGATGTGTTGAGATTAGTGAATTCAAGACGATATTTAAGGCGAAGAAAAGAGTTAGGTATACGTAAGTACTTACCTTTTTGAGTGCCCTGAAATTGAAAGCAGATGATAATAGCTTTTTCACCGGTTCATACTTATAAATGAATAACAATAAAACGAGCAGTTGTAATAAAGTGCTCGCAGTATTTCCAAGTGACTCATATAGAGCAATTGTCTTTTTATTTGTAATGCCTTCACTATAAATCGTAAGCGGGAGTAATATAAATAAGCCGCTTAGTAGTCCTGTTCCAAAAAAGGCAAATAAGGAAGAACCCAAAAATTGTAACCAGGACATAGATTGTTTTGGACCGTATGTAAGTTGTGTAATCGATTGCATATATCGAATCTCCTCTTTATATTTATATATAAAAATTATACACATTTAGTTTCAGTATGTCATTGTCTAATATTGCATAATAATCAGATATTTAAAGTTGGAAATGAATGATTAAGAAACAAAATAGAAAAGTACGATATTTCGTTATTGATTGATAGGGTGGACTCATCAAAGGTATTTATTCAAAAGCATTTAATTTCTTTAGACGACGCACATGAAGAATGTATGGATGATATACAGTTAGTTATTCGGGGGAACATTGAAAAATAGAATATAGTCTGATATAAATTGTTTTTACACCCACAGTCACATCAGGTGAAGAGGGAGAGAAGAAAATAGGTTACCGAAAAGTGTTAAATAAGAAAGTGTTTGAAGTTGTTGTAAAATCATAAAAGAGGTATCGCTATGTAGCGGTGCCTCTTTTTATAATTCAATTTATGATTATCCTAATTCCATTCACTTATATGTGTGATGGATGTTGTATGGATTGCCAATCCGGTATATTAAAAATATATTACTGTTTAACAAATTCGCTCTGTTCTTTTCTTTTATTTACAGAAATACGAGCAAGGGACGCTGGTTGTTGTTTTTGTAATTCACGCTCTACCATTCGATCTAATCGCTGAATTGCTTTCAATGCTTTTCCATAAGAGATTGTTCGATAGTGATGTGCTCCACCTGGTTCTTCATCGGCTTCGTCCGCCCACTTAATAATATTTTGTAACGGTGTTCTTTCAAGCGTTTGTGCTAGTAAAAAGGAATCTGTGTGCAAGAGAATCGCAACAGAAATTTCCTTTGCTTGTTTTGGATGTTCTCCTAATCGAATTAGTAATTTATGAGCTCGTTCCGCTCCTTTAATCGCATGTATATCATTCTTTTTATACAATTCATAGTCCCATTCTCCGTTACGATACCATGTATGATGTCCTATATCATGAAGAAAACCAGCCTTTGTTGCAGCATCGACTGAGGCGTGATGCTTTTTTGCTAAGTGAAACGCATGGTAAGCGACGGCGATCGCGTGGACCATTCCGGACCGGTTTATATATTTTTGTGCGATGTGATGTTGGAAAATTTGTTCAAGCGTGATACGGCGCATAAAACATTCACTCCTTTTATTCGTTGATGTGTATGATGGAAACAAAAAGATAGACATAAATATATTTTGGATATTTTACTCCATCATGCCTGTGTTAGTAAAGTAGAAATGTTTAGGAGAAGAGGAATTTGAGAAAGGAACAGTTTCTAAGAATAGAAGAATTGAGAGGGGGGATTCATCATGAAAATAAAAATCACCCTAGCTCAAGCTAAGGTGACTTCCTATTCCTTATTTTTTTAACCCTTGCTCAAGTGTCTCTAACATCTCATGCTTTCCATTTTCGTCGGCATTTTGCCAAATCACTTCAAATAAAACACCAAGACCTGGAAGCATTTTTTCTTCACCACTTTGAATTGCTTCTACAATTGTTTCTTGTAATTCGCCTTGTGTATTTCCTGCAACGTTTGCTAATACAGCGCCGCGTAAATTAAAGTTCATCACTTTCACCTCTTCTTCTGAATTGAAACTGACGTTAGTTTTTGTTCTTTTTTATGTAAATATGTATAAAAAATAGGCTATAATGAGAAGACAAGAAGAGAGGGAATGCATAGAATGAAAAACATTGATTCAGTACAAAATCCGCGCGTAAAGCAGTGGAAAAAGCTGCAGACGAAAAAAG
The DNA here is from genome assembly GCF_038050455.1 of Bacillus sp. FSL K6-6038. Taxonomy (NCBI): domain Bacteria; kingdom Bacillati; phylum Bacillota; class Bacilli; order Caryophanales; family Bacillaceae; genus Bacillus; species Bacillus sp. FSL K6-6038. The sequence goes on along the minus strand of NZ_JBBOUH010000001.1, from coordinate 4,400,125 downwards.
AGCGCGATAAAAAAGGTTTATTCTTTGTAGAAGGATTTCATTTAGTAGAGGAAGCTTTAAAAGCAGGAGTTATAACAGAACTTATCGTCTCAGATCAGACAGATCTTCCGAAAGATTGGACGGTTACTGATGTTGAAATGTATATTGTGCCGGAAGTAATTGTAAAGGTACTTCGTGAAACAGAAACGACGCAAGGTGTATTTGCTGTTTGTGAGAAGCATGAGAAAGAAATCGCTCTTACAGATGGGAAATTTCTATTATTAGATGGCCTACAAGACCCAGGTAATTTAGGAACAATTATTCGTACAGCAGATGCAGCTGGTATTCATGCCGTTGTGCTTGGAGAAGGATGCGTGGATGCTTATAATAGTAAAGTGCTCCGCTCTACACAAGGTTCAATCTTCCATTTACCGATTGTGAAAGGAAACTTAGAAGAATGGGTAGATAAGTTAAAAGAAAAGAACGTTCCTGTATACGGAACATCTCTTGAAAACGGAATTCCATATGGTGAAGTAACGCCGACAGGAAGTTTTGCATTAATTGTAGGAAACGAAGGAAATGGTGTACGCCTAGAAATTCTTACAAAATGTAATCAAAACTTGTATATTCCGATTTATGGCGGGGCAGAATCATTAAATGTTGCGGTTGCTGCTGGAATTTTAACGTATTATTTACAAAGCCCAGTTGCGAATCGATAAAAAACTTCTTATAATAAATTGAAGTACATGTTCATGATGAACATATAATAAAAGTGAAATAATGAAAAGACGTTGATAGAGAAGAGTAGCTTGCAAAATCGCCATATAGGGAGAGAGTGCCGTAGACTGAAAGCATTCTTATGGTAGACGGAAGTGAATTCACCTCTGGAGTTGACGCCAGGACCATTGATATGTAAAGGCGTTCCGGTCTAACAAGCCGTTATAACTAATTGAGTGGGCAGACTTGTTCTGTCAATTTAGGGTGGTACCGCGAATTTACCTCGTCCCTTTTTGGGAGCGAGGTTTTTTTATTTTTAAAATTAGGAGGGTTCCAAATGGAAGCACGTTTAAAAGAGCTAAAGCAAAAAGCGTTAGAGCTGATTGAAGAAGCGAAAGAGCTAAAGGGCTTAAACGATGTACGCGTAGCGTATTTAGGAAAAAAAGGTCCGATTACAGAAGTATTACGCGGCATGGGGAAATTATCTCCAGAAGAGCGTCCACGTATGGGAGCATTAGTAAATGAAGTACGTGAAGCAATTCAAACGCGTTTAGAAGACAAAATTAACAATATCGAAAAAGCAGTAATTGAAGCGAAATTAGCATCTGAAACAATTGATGTTACATTACCAGGCCGTCCTGTAGAAACAGGTTGTCATCATCCGTTAACAGCGGTTGTTGAACAAATTGAAGATGTATTTATCGGTATGGGGTATGAAGTAGCTGAAGGAACAGAAGTAGAGAAAGACTACTACAATTTCGAAGCATTAAACTTACCAAAAGATCACCCAGCGCGTGATATGCAAGATACATTTTACATTACAGAAGAAACATTGCTACGCACACATACATCTTCTGTGCAAGCAAGAACAATGGAAAATAATAAAGAAAAAGGTCCAATTAAAATTATTTGTCCTGGTAAAGTGTATCGCCGTGATGATGACGATGCGACGCATTCACATCAGTTCATGCAAATTGAAGGTCTTGTAATTGACAAGAATATTCGTATGAGTGATTTAAAAGGTACATTGCAAGTATTCGTGAAAAAGATGTTCGGTGAAGACCGTGAAATTCGTCTTCGTCCAAGTTTCTTCCCATTCACAGAACCATCTGTTGAGATGGATATTTCTTGTATGATGTGTCACGGAAAAGGTTGCGGCACTTGTAAAGGAACAGGATGGATTGAAATTTTAGGTGCAGGTATGGTTCATCCAAACGTACTTGAAATGGCTGGCTATGATTCAAAAGAATATCAAGGTTTCGCATTCGGTATGGGTGCAGAGCGTATCGCAATGTTAAAATACGGCGTTGATGACATTCGCCATTTCTATACAAATGATGTACGTTTCTTACAACAATTCAAACGAGCGTAAGGGAAGGAGAGGATAAATATGTTCGTATCATATCGTTGGTTACAAGAATATGTAGATATTAAAGATGTAACGGCACAAGAACTAGCAGATAAAATCACGAAAAGTGGTATCGAAGTAGAAGGCGTTGAAGTATTAAATAAAGGTGTAAAAGGTGTTGTGGTTGGTCACGTATTAGAATGTGAAAAACACCCAGAAGCTGATAAATTAAGCAAATGTCTAATCGACATCGGTGAAGAAGAACCAGTACAAATCATTTGCGGTGCTCCTAACATTGCAAAAGGTTTAAAAGTACCAGTTGCGAAAGTTGGCGCGGTTCTTCCTGGTAACTTCAAAATTAAAAAAGCAAAACTACGTGGCGAAGCTTCTCACGGTATGGTTTGTGCCCTACAAGAGCTTGGTATTGATGGTAAGTTAGTTGCGAAAGATTATGCAGATGGTATCTTCATCTTCCCAAGTGACGCTGAAGTTGGTGCAGATGCACTTGAAATCTTAAACTTACATGATGAAGTACTCGAGCTTGGTTTAACACCAAATCGTGCTGATTGCTTAAACATGTTAGGTGTTGCATATGAAGTAGCTGCTATTTATGGCCGCGAAGTGAAACTACCAGCCGCTGACTTACAAGAGGTAGAAGAAAAAACTTCTGACTATATTTCTGTGAGTGTAGAAGCAACAGAGCAAAATCCATTATATATCGCAAAAATGGTGAAAAACGTAAAGGTAGGTCCATCACCAATGTGGATGCAAACGCGCCTTATGGCAGCGGGTATTCGTCCAATTAGCAACGTAGTTGATATTACAAACTACATTTTAATTGAATATGGTCAACCATTACATGCATTTGACTATGATAAATTAGGTTCAAAAGAAATCATTGTTCGTCTTGCAAAAGAAGGCGAAAAGATTCAAACATTAGACGATCAAGAGCGTACACTACAAGAGCATCACCTTGTTATTACAAACGGTACAAAAGCATTGGCTGTTGCTGGTGTAATGGGTGGGGCTGAATCTGAAGTTGACAACGATACAGTAAACGTTCTGATCGAGTCTGCATACTTTGCAGGGCAAACAGTGCGCCGCACATCAAAAGATTTAGGTCTTCGCAGTGAATCAAGTGCACGTTTTGAAAAAGGAATTGATCCAACACGTACATTTGAAGCAATTCAACATGCAGCAGCTTTAATGGCGAAATATGCTGGTGGTGAAGCACTTGAAGGTGTAGTAGAAGTTGATAACTTACAAGTACAAGAGCGTACAGTATCTGTTACAGCTGAAAAAGTAAACCGTGTATTAGGTACAGACATCTCTGCAAGTGAAATGGGTACAATCTTTACAAACTTGAAATTCCCATTTACAGAAGTAGAAGGAACATTCCATGTAAACGTACCAGTACGTCGTCCTGATATTACAATTGCAGAAGACTTAGTAGAAGAAGTAGGTCGTCTGTACGGCTACGATCATATTCCAGTTACACTACCAACTGGTACAATGACACGTGGTAAATTAACAGTAGCGCAAGCAAAACGTCGTAAAGTACGTCGTTACTTAGAAGGTGCTGGCTTATATGAAGCGATTACGTATTCATTAACAAGCGCTGATAAAGCAAAACAATATATGGTTGAGCCGAACGAAAAAGCTCCTGTTAATCTTGCACTTCCAATGAGTGAAGAGCGCAGCCAACTTCGTTTAAGCTTAGTACCACAATTGTTAGAAGCAGTTTCATATAACAACGCTCGTAAAAACGACAGTGTTGCATTATATGAAGTAGGTTCTATCTTCCTACCAACAGCAGAAGGCGAGCTTCCGAAAGAAGAACAACATCTTGCTGGTGTTATGACAGGTCTTGCACTTCATCATGCATGGCAAGGTGAGAAGAAAGTTGTTGATTTCTTCGTTGCAAAAGGTGTATTAGAAGGATTGTTCGACGTACTTGGCGTTTCAAACAATATCACATACCTACCAACAAAACGTGAAGGTATGCACCCAGGCCGTACAGCTGATATCTTACTAGACGAAGAAGTGATAGGTTTCATCGGTCAGTTACACCCAGAAGCACAAAAACAATTAGATGTGAAAGATACGTTCGTATTCGAATTGTCTCTAGTAAAAGTATTTGCTGCTGATACAGAAGAAACTTACTACTCAGCAATTCCACGTTTCCCATCTATGACACGTGATATGGCAGTTGTAGTAAATACGGAAGTAAAAGCTGGCGAAATGAAGCAAGTAATTGCAGAAGCAGGTGGAGAACTTCTAAAAGAAGTAACACTATTCGACTTATACGAAGGTGAAAAAATGGAAGAAGGCAAGAAATCACTTGCATTCTCTATGAACTACTTCGACCCAGAGCGTACATTAACAGATGAAGAAGTGACAGAAGCGCATAGCCGTGTATTAGCGGTGGTAGAAGAGAAATTTGGTGCGGAGTTACGTAAATAATAAAAAAGCAGCCATTTGGCTGCTTTTTTATTATTTTTTTCACTTGCGCAACTTGTTCAAATTCCGCTGATGGAATCTTCATTTCATCACACGCAAGGTGAAGGGGTGATTACTTCTCCGAAGAAAGGAACCCCGTTTACTGTACCTGAAGCTATAAGGGTTATATCTCCAGGTCCAAAAGCAGTGACGGTAGTGTGGAAGAATCCATCTGCTTCTGTAAAAACTGTAGTTGGAGAGACAGTTGCTGCACCTTGTATTGTGAAAGAAACTGGTATTCCTGCAAATCCAATGCCATTCACTAACAAACGACCTGGTGCAACAACGGGAACGTTACAATCTGCACTTGTAAATCCTAGTCCAATAGCTACTTCAGTACCAGTTACTCCTAGTCTTCTAATGCAGACTTTGACGATCTCTTTTTCTTGGAATTTAAAAGCAACTCGCAAGTCGTTTATAAATCCAAAATTTTGTTCTTGGGCAGAAACTTGTCCAAGAATTGCTACACCCGTGACTTCGAAAAGGTCTCCTTCATTGGCATCTTCGCGGTCAATAACACATTGAAAAGGGATATCGTCGAAAACTTGAAAACCCGGTACTAGAGTGCCATTTTCTAAAACAGCAGTGTAAGTTAAAGTTTTATGAACTACCCCACAGATTACAACTTTTTCTGGGATTACGCTTTCAATATCCGCTTCAACCGTTTGTGTGAAGGTAACGGTATTTGCAAGTGCTGGGGGGACAAGCTGTGTGGTGCGCTCAACAACAACTTGGCAACAAGTTGTTGGATTAATGAGGGGACAAACCATTGAGTATTCCTCCTTAGTTCTATAGTTATATTCGCTTCGTATATCTTGGAACTTTAAATGAGATACTATGTTCTCTGTTATAGATTATGAGGCATATCCGGAGCTTGTATAGGGGGATATCTTGGACAAGGTTTCTATTTTTGATCAAATAAATAGGTTATTTCATATTAAAAAGGCCTGTAACTGTAAATCTAGTAGCAAAAATAATCTAATTTCATATTTGTGGTGAAAGAATATTGAGTTGCTCAGTAATCATTTTATGGAAATTTTTATAATATCTTTTTCTATAAAATTGAAAGCAAGGGCTTGCCTATACAATCGAGAATCATTTGATTTTCCAAAGTTCGTTTCATGGGCGAAAACTTCGCTGAGTATTTTTTGCTCGATGATGCGAAATTGATGGTCTTCTTTAATATCCGTTGATTCTATAAGACACTGAAAGGGAACATCGTCTTGGATGATATGGTTTGGAATCTCTTTGTTATGGATTACTGCTGTATAGGTAATGGTTTTCCGGATAAACCCAAGGATGACAACTACTTCTGAACACACCTTTTCAATCGTAGTAAATATCTTTTTCTTAACTTTAGTGGTTCCTTTTTTGGCAGGGGGAACTAACTGAATTTTATGTTCTACAATTTGTCTGCAGCACATGGTTTTTAGCTCAGGAGATTTTGATGATTTTATGGGAAGTTGAATTTTGGGGGATTTTGATACATTTATTGTTTTTCGGACCTTAGGAAGTTTTGGTAGATCGATATAAGGAAAAAAAGGTGTACTTGTGGAAGGGAATCCTTTTTGATGGTACAGATTCATTTGCGTTTCCTCACTTTTCATTAATATATAGTGTAGAATATGTTTTCTAAATTGTAGATGTTTGTTTTTAAAAATGAATTACAAAAAACGAACTATTGTCATAGGTGGATTAGCAGCGTTAGAAGAGAAATTTAGTACGGAGTTGCGTAAATAATTTGAGAGGATTGTCATTCGTGATAAGAGTGATAATTCTCTTTTTTTATAAAAAGAAAAAATGAATGCAACCAAATATTGTTTTTCTGTATCTAATAGGATGTAAAGAACAGGAAAACAAGCGTATATTGAAATGAGTTAGCAAGGGGGTTCTTAAATGGGAAAGCTAGAAGCCTTGGTGAAAAAGGCGAAAAAAGGGGATGGAGAAGCTTTTGTTTCTCTTGTACAGCGGTATGAAGATGTATTATACAAAGTCGCAAGTAGATTGTTACAGAAAGATGAGGATGTAGCAGATGCGATGCAAGAAGCAATCACAGTGGCTTATGAGAAAATACATACACTCAAAAATGAAGAGTACTTTAACACATGGATTTGTAAAATATTAATCAATACATGCAACGGTATATTAAACAAAAGACAAAAAATTACGTTAGTAGATCAGCTCATTGAGCAAAAACAAAACAAAAATGAATTTTTGAAGATAGAACTAGAAGACGCGTTAAATAGCTTAAATAAGGATTATAAAATGGCGATTGTTTTATATTATATTGTTGGACTTAGTATAAAAGAAATGAGCGTGTTTTTAAAAGAACCAGAAGGAACGATTAAATCAAGACTTTCCAGAGCTAAATCGATATTACGTAATCATTATTACAGTGGTGAAGGAGTGAGTGTAAATGAAAAATAACTTTGAAAAAGAATTTCAGCAGTTGCTACATGAGGAAAAAGAAATGCCTAGTATTGTTAGAAAGTCTTTAGATCATTCCTATGATGTGATACGTATGAAAGCAAAGAAAAAGAAAAGAAATGTGATGTGGAGAAAATTGGCGGTGGCGGCTTGTTGTTTTGTGATAGCTGGTAGTGTTTTTACAAATAAGCATGTGCAAGCTAATATAAACAAATTATTTCATTTTAATGATAAAGGAATTGAGCGAGCAGTGGATGAAGAGTTTCCACAAAAAAGCAATAGTATAGCTACTGACAAAGGGATTACGGTGGCACTTGACCGTTATTTTGCTGACGCGAATAAACTAGGATTTAGTTTTCAATTGGTATTTGAGGATACAAGTATACTAAAGAAACAAGTGAGTGAAGTGTCTTTTGATTATCGATTAAAAAATGGAGATGGCAAATATATTATGGAGTCTATTCCAGATACAAAGCCATTGAAAGGCAAAAAAGTGTATATGTCTAAAGCGGAAGATAAAAATCCATCAATAGATGGAAAGACCGGGAAAGTGCAATATGATGTAGTATTTGAATCGAACCAAGGTTCTATTCCTAAATTGAAAGATGCTGTGTTAGAAATAGAGAGCGTTAAGGTTTTTTATGAGAATGATGAACGGAAAGAAATTGATGGCATATGGAATTTACCGATTAGCGACAAAACGAAAGAAGAAGCAACGTCAACGGTTGAGTATAGATTAGCAGAAACAAGATCTAATATCCAAATTGTATCCGCAAAGGCAAATCCAACATCTCTGAATCTAACATTTTCAGTGGATGAAGTAGTAGAAGATGAAAATACTTTTATGGATATGAAGATGGTAGACGAAACAGGAAAAGAATATAAATCAAAAGGATATAGTCAGGATGTTGAGAATGGTAAAACGACTGTCTATGTTAATTTTCCGATTACTTCTTATGACAAAGCGAATACATTGAAGCTCCAAATGAAGAAGTTTGGAGAAATAGAGCTAGTTAGGAAATCAAAGGACAACTTGCATCTTTCCCTCGAATGTAGTACATTAATTTTAGTTTAACAAAATGAAAGACGATGATAAGGAAAAGTAGTATATACTATAATCCATAGCGAGTCAGGGACGGTGAGAGCCTGATGAGGCGGTATATATGAAGAACACCTTGGAGTTGCTAACCGAAATTGAAGCTTATATTCAAGAGTAGACTTAGACGGGAAGCCGGCCTGTTACAAACCGGGAAGTATGTACATACATACGAGTTAAAGTTGGTCTTTATGACAAATTGGGTGGTACCGCGAAGTTTAACCTTTCGTCCCTTTATGGATGAAAGGTTTTTTTGTATTCAAATATATCAGCAAAGGAGAATTTCACTATGGAAAACACATTAGTAAAAAGTCTGTATAGAGATACAGATAAATACGCAGATCAAACAGTACAAGTATCAGGTTGGATTCGTAACTTACGTGATTCAAAAGCATTTGGTTTCATCGAATTAAACGATGGTAGCTTCTTCAAAAGCGTTCAAATCGTTTTCGATACAGAATTAGATAACTTCAAAGAAATTGCAAAACTTCCACTTAGCTCTTCAGTTAAAGTAGAAGGTAAGCTAGTTGCAACACCAGGGGCAAAACAACCATTTGAAATTAAAGCAGAAAAAATCGATATCGAGGGCTTATCAGATTCTGATTACCCACTTCAAAAGAAACGTCATACGTTTGAATACTTACGTACAATCGCTCATTTACGCCCAAGAACAAACGCGTTCTCTGCAACATTCCGCGTACGTTCTATCGCAGCATTTGCAATCCACCAATTCTTCCAAGAGCGTGGATTCGTACATGTTCACACACCAATTATTACTGGTAGTGATACAGAAGGTGCGGGCGAAATGTTCCGCGTAACAACGCAAGATATGAACAACTTGCCAAAAGGTGAAGACGGAAAAGTTGATGAATCAAAAGACTTCTTCGGCAAAGAAACAAACTTAACAGTAAGTGGACAGCTTAATGCGGAAGCTTATGCATTAGCGTTCCGTGATGTATACACATTCGGACCTACATTCCGCGCAGAAAACTCAAACACAACTCGTCACGCAGCTGAGTTCTGGATGGTGGAGCCTGAGATTGCATTCGCTGAACTTGAAGATGTAATGGATCTTACAGAAGATATGCTGAAATATGCAATGAAACATGTATTAGAGCATGCACCAGAAGAAATGGAATTCTTCAACAGCTTTGTCGATAAAACAGTTCTAGAGCGCATGAACAACGTAATTAACTCTGACTTCGGCCGTATCACATATACAGAAGCCATTAAAGTGCTTCAAGAGTCAGGTGCAGACTTCAAATATCCAGTAGAATGGGGTATTGATTTACAAACAGAGCACGAAAGATACTTATCAGAAGAAATCTTCAAACGCCCTGTATTCGTAACTGACTATCCGAAAGACATTAAAGCATTCTACATGCGTATGAATGATGACGGTAAAACAGTAGCTGCTACTGACCTTCTAGTTCCTGGCATCGGCGAATTAATCGGCGGTAGCCAACGTGAAGAAAGAATGGACGTTTTAGTAGATAGAATTAAAGAATTAGGCATGAATGAAGAAGACTATTGGTGGTACTTAGAACTTAGGAAATATGGCGGTACAAAACACGCTGGATTCGGTCTAGGTTTCGAACGTTTCCTAATGTACATCACTGGTATGGCGAACATCCGTGACGTAATTCCATTCCCAAGAACTCCAGGTTCTTCGGAGTTTTAAGATAAAAAAGCGAGAGCAATTGCTCTCGCTTTTTTATTTAGAAGAGGATGTAACCAGAGCTCAAATCTATAAAGTATTTTGAGATAGGATAAAAAATATTGTTCATAGTTCCCTTTTCATTTCATATATAGTAAAACGAATGAAACAATTATGAAAATCGTGAGAGGGGTTTTGTGGTGATGGGGGGAATTACCAGTCGTTTAGAGTGGACGGTGCGTGACAAGTATGTAGTAATCACTGGTGCGACAAGTGGTATTGGGCTAGCGGCAGCTAAGGTACTTGCGGAGCGTGGTGCCAAGCTAGGAATCATTGCACGTAATGAAGCAAAAGCAAATGATATTGTGACTCAAATTAAGGGTTTAGCGGATGGGAATACAGTGGTAGATGTATTTCTAGCTGATATGGCTTCCCAGCGGTCTATACGCCAAGTAGCTACTGATATTTTAGAAAAGTGCCCTAGAATAGATATATTAGTTAATAATGCGGGTGCTTTATTTCAAACACGGCAACTTACGGAGGACGGTTTGGAGATGACCTGGGCGGTTAACCATTTAGGTCCATTTCTACTTACTAATTTGCTGCTTGATCGTTTAAAGGAAAGTGCCCCTGCTCGCGTCATTACTACCGCATCTCATGGTCATAAAATGGCTAAAAAGGGAATTGATTTCAGTGATTTAGATGCAGAACAACTTTATCGTGGTGTTAAGAAATTAATGGGTGGTCCTACGATGCGTTATGGGCAAACAAAACTGGCTAACATTTTATTCACTTCTGAGTTGGCACGGCGGCTAGAGGGGACAGGTGTCACAGCTTACTGCTTCGACCCGGGACTGGTGGCCACGAATTTCAATCAGGATAATGGTTTTGTAGCTCGCTTAACTATGGTAGCAATGAAACCTTTCTCTCGTACTCCTGAAGAGGGCGCTGAAACTTTAGTGTGGCTGGCAGAAGCAATCGAGGTTACCAAACATAGTGGCGGTTACTATGCCGATAGGCAAGTGAAAACACCATCTGAGGTTGCATTGGATATGGATGCCGCAAAGCGTCTATGGGATATTAGTGAAGAACAGACACGTTCCTCAGGAAAGTACACTTAGCGTTAATAGAAATGAAAGTGGAAGAGCGATTTTCTATTGCTTGAGTAAGCAGTGTATATTCTGATTGTTAGGCTGCATAGTTTCTCACCTCTAAGCAAAAAGTAACGTTGGGGGTGAACAAAATGGGTAAAAAAGTAAAAAAAGATCCTTCTAGAGCAGGTCTTGGTTCTCCGCAAGTTGAAGGTCAAGGAACTACAACACACGAAACGGGTTCCTTTAAAGTACCTTCATCAAATAAGAGGCAAAAACGAAGCTAAACATGTAAATAAGAGTAGTCATGTCGACTACTCTTATTTATATGTTTTTATTTTGTTTAGTTCATTTATATATTGTCGATACTAAAAAATAGCTATTTTTTCAATAAACGAAATGCCTTTTCCGTATTTGCAAAGTGAAGCTTTACAAACTCAGGAAGGCGTTCTTTTCCTAGTTTTTGAATCAATTTAGCTGCGGCAATATCAACTTGCTTGCCCGCTCCTTTCGGAAGTGGCATACCTGCTTTTTTACTTAGTTCATCAAACTGTTTTACGAATGAGTAACGAGCTAAAATGGAAGCTGCGGCAACTGCTAAATGGACACTTTCGCCTTTGGTTGCAAAATACACGTTTTCACGCTGTACTTCTTTTTGTTTTGTTAAGTATTTATAATATGTATCAGGTTGTGTAAATTGGTCAATTAGGATGCCTTCTGGCTTTGTCGGCGCAATCTTTTTTAGTAAATTTGTAAGAGCTTTATTGTGTAAGAGCGCTTTTAGTTTACCTTGATTGTTCCCTTTTTCGAACAGTTCGTTATATTTTTCATTATGCAAAACGAGAGAGCTGTAAGGAACAACGCTAAGTAGTTGCTTTGCAATTTCAGCGATTTGCGCATCGTTTAAATTTTTAGAGTCTTTTACACCAAGTTCTTTTAACAATGGAATTTGCTTTGCATCTACATATACAGCAACAACTGTCATCGGTCCGAAGTAATCTCCAGTACCTACTTCATCGGATCCTGCTATAGACATTGTTCCAATGGAAGAAGGCGGAGCATAGCGGTGTGAATTTGCTGTTTTCTTAACAGAAGATTTAGGTGCTTGAGAAACATTTTGCCAACGTGCAGCTTCTTCCTGAGCACGAATACCTTGAAACATTACTTTACCTGATTTATAGGCTGTAATTGTACAAGATGGGACTTTTGCCATAAAGACACCGCCTTGCGGAACTTTTGGGCTAATAGCTTGTTTATACTGCTGTTTCATGTCTTCAATTGCTCTAGAACTTGTTTGGATTACGATAGAATTTGACAAAGTAGTCGCTCCTTTTTTTATATTGTTATTTTTATCATATCGGATTGTTCTTTCTGTTTCCATATTATGATGGTTCATGGTATGATAAACTTTAGGATTCTGTACGTGATTGGAGGCCGGTGAGTTGTCACAACAAAAGGGAAATAAAAGTCGAATTAATGTAGAAATCTATGGTCAACAATATTCAGTTGTTGGCGATGAAAGTACAAGTCATATCCGCATGGTAGCAGCGATTGTGGATGATAAAATGCGCGAACTCAATGCCAAGAATCCTTCGCTTGATACGAGTAGACTAGCGGTATTGACGGCGGTAAACGTCATACACGATTACATAAAATTAAAAGATGAACATGAAAAATTGAAAGAAAGTATGACAAAAAAAGGAATGGAATAACATGATTGATATTATTATCATTTTACTGCTTGTTATGGGATTTTTCCTTGGTTTAAAAAGAGGATTTGTCCTGCAACTTGTAAAGTTAACAAGCTTTATTATCGCATACCTTGTTGCATACTGGTACTGCAAAGATTTAGCACCAACGTTTGAGAAATTTATTCCATATCCATTTGATAAGAATGTATCTGTTCCAGAATGGATTGATGCGAATAATATCGAAGCAGTATTCTATCAAGCAATTGCGTTCATTGTATTATTTATTATTACAAGAATCGCACTTTCATTGCTTGGGAATTTGCTGAATATGTTTACAGAAATCCCAGTTATAAAACAGGTGAATGCGTTTGCTGGGGCACTTCTTGGCTTTTTAGAAGTGTACATTATTTTGTTTGTCTTAATTATTATTGGAACAATTCTTCCGATTGAACAAGTACAAACGCCACTGCAAAAATCATCAATCAGCAAAATAATTGTAGACGATACACCGATTCTTTCTGAAAAGGTGAAGGAACTATGGCAGACAGGTAGCAAAGTATAACTTCTCTTTTCTCTGAAAGAGAAGTTTTTTTCTATGAAAGAAAGGCGGGGCAAGAATGAAAGTAAATAAAAAACAAGTGATTAAATTACTGGAGACAATCGGCCTTTTTATGGAACTTAAGGGCGCAAATCCATTTAAAATATCCGCATTTCGTAAAGCGGCAGCAGCATTAGAAAGCGATGATCGTAGTCTTTCTGAAATTGAAGATTTCACAAAGATTCCGGGCATTGGAAAAGGAACAGCGGCAGTTATTCAAGAATATATTGAAGCGGGAACTTCAGAAGTATTGCAGGAACTTGAAAAAGAAGTGCCGAGCAGCCTATTACCATTATTAAAATTACCGGGGCTTGGTGGCAAGAAAGTAGCAAAGTTGTACAAAGAGCTTGGCATTATTGATATGGAAACATTGCAAAGGGCTTGTGAAGAAAATAAAGTACAGGTATTAGCAGGGTTCGGTAAGAAAACGGAAGAGAAAATATTAGAAGCGATTGCTCAAGTTGGATCTCGTCCAGAGCGTTTACCGATTGCAATGGTCCTACCTATTGCCGGGGAAATAGAAGAGAAATTGTCGAATATCCAGGGAATTGTTCGATTCTCTCGCGCTGGTAGTTTACGACGCGTTCGCGAAACAGTGAAAGATTTAGATTTCATCATCGCAACGACAGAGCCAGCAGCGGTACGTGAACATTTATTACAGTTTGATAATATGATTGAAGTCATTGCAAGCGGTGATACAAAAGTATCCGTTCGACTTCAATATGAATATGATATTTCGATTGATTTCCGTCTTGTAAAACCTGAGGAATTTATTACAACTCTTCATCATTTCACAGGTTCAAAAGATCATAACGTAAGAATGCGCCAAATTGCGAAAGATAAAGGTGAAAAGATTAGTGAGTACGGTGTGGAAAACTTAGAAACGGGTGAAGTGAAGACGTTTGAAACAGAAGAAGCATTTTTTGCTCATTTTGGATTGCCGTTCATTCCACCAGAAGTACGTGAAGATGGAAAAGAGGTCGAATTAATTAAAGAATATCCGAATTTAATTCAGTTCTCTGACATACAAGGTGATTTACATATGCATACAACATGGAGCGACGGTGCTTTTTCCATTGAAGAAATGGTACAAGCGTGCCGAGGGCGTGGGTATAAATTTATGGCAATTACTGATCACTCGCAATATTTGAAAGTAGCAAATGGTTTAACGAAAGAGCGTCTTCGTGAACAAGGAAAAGAGATTGAGCGCATTAACGAAAAATACCCGGATATCACAATTTTACGCGGAATCGAAATGGACATTTTACCAGATGCAACGCTAGATTTTGATGATGAAGTATTAGCAGAACTTGATTATGTAATTGGTGCAATCCACTCTAGTTTCTCACAAGACCGTGAAACGATTATGAAACGTTTGCGCACAGCAATTGAAAATAAGCATGTTACAATGATTGCCCACCCAACAGGTCGTCTCCTTGGACGACGCGAAGGGTATGATGTAGATACAGATTTACTCATTGAACTTGCGAAAGAAACAGATACAGTTTTAGAGTTAAATGCGAATCCGAACCGATTAGATTTAAGCGCAAAATTACTAAAGCAAGCGCAAGATGCTGGTGTGAAAGTAGCAATTAATACCGATGCTCATACACTTGAAATGTTAGAAGATATGGAAACAGGTGTAGCGGCAGCACGTAAAGGCTGGATTCAAAAAGATACTGTGATTAACACATGGGATATTAAACGTTTATTAGATTTTATTAAACGGAATAAGTAACACAAGGGGGACAGGCAACTTATGTTAGAACGAACGTTGCGTGTATTAGAATATAACAAAGTAAAAGAACAATTACTTGAGCATGTTGCTTCTTCACTTGGTCGTGATAAAGTGAAGAGCCTTGTGCCAAGTACAGATTTTGAAGAAATTGTAGAAATGCAAGAGACAACGGATGAAGCAGCAAAAGTCATTCGCTTAAAAGGACATGTGCCGCTCGGTGGGATTTTTGATATTCGTCCAAATGTAAAACGTGCGAAAATTGGAAGTATGTTAAGTCCACATGAACTTCTTGATATTGCAAGTACGATGTATGGTAGCCGCCAAATGAAGCGATTTATTGAAGATATGGTTGATAATGGCGTAGAGCTTCCAATCTTAGAAACCTATGTGGCGCAAATTGTGTCTCTATATGATTTAGAAAAGAAAATTACAAACTGCATTGGTGATGGTGGCGAAGTAGTTGATAGTGCCAGTGATAAACTGCGCGGTATTCGTAACCAAATCCGTACTGCGGAAAGCCGCATTCGTGAGAAACTTGAAAATATGACGCGATCTTCTAATGCACAGAAGATGCTATCAGATGCAATCGTAACAATTCGTAATGATCGCTATGTAATTCCTGTGAAGCAAGAATACCGCGGTGTATATGGTGGTATTGTTCATGACCAATCGGCGTCTGGACAAACGTTATTTATTGAGCCACAAGTCATTGTGGAACTAAATAACGCATTGCAAGAAGCACGCGTGAAAGAAAAACAAGAAGTAGAGCGCATCTTAATGATGTTAACAGAAGAAGTAGCACTAGAAGCAGATACTGTATTAGCAAACGTAGAGGTTATTGCGAATCTTGATTTCATTTTTGCGAAAGCATTTTATGCAAAGCGAATCAAAGCTACAAAACCAATTGTAAATAATGAACGCTATATGAATTTAAGACAAGCACGTCATCCGCTTATCGACCCGGAAATCATTGTGCCAAACGATATTATGCTTGGTAAAGACTTCACAACAATCGTTATTACAGGTCCGAATACAGGTGGTAAGACAGTTACATTAAAAACAGTCGGTATCTGTGTATTAATGGCGCAATCTGGCCTTCATATTCCAGTATTAGACGAATCTGAGATTTGTGTGTTTAAAAACATTTTTGCTGATATCGGTGATGAACAATCGATTGAACAAAGCTTAAGTACGTTCTCCTCACATATGGTGAACATTGTAGATATTTTAGAAAAAGCTGACTTTGAAAGCTTAGTATTATTCGATGAATTAGGTGCCGGAACAGACCCACAAGAAGGGGCTGCGCTTGCCATTTCAATCTTAGATGAAGTATATAACCGCGGAGCGCGCGTTGTCGCAACAACGCATTATCCAGAGCTAAAAGCATATGGTTACAATCGTGAACAAGTTATTAACGCAAGTGTTGAGTTTGATGTAAATACATTAAGCCCAACGTATAAATTATTAATCGGTGTACCAGGACGCAGTAACGCTTTTGAAATTTCCAAACGCCTTGGATTATCTGATCACGTGATTGACCGTGCTCGTAATCATATTGGTACAGATACGAATAAAATCGAAAATATGATTGCGAAGCTAGAAGAAAGTCAAAAAAATGCAGAGCGCGAATGGAACGAAGCAGAAGAGCATCGTAAACAATCTGAAAAACTTCATCGTGAATTACAGCGTCAAATCATTGAATTTAACGATGAGCGTGATGAAAGATTATTAAAAGCGCAAAAAGAGGGCGAAGAAAAAGTAGAAGCTGCGAAAAAAGAAGCAGAAGGTATCATTCATGAACTTCGTCAACTGCGTAAAGCGCAGCTTGCAAGCGTGAAAGATCATGAGCTCATTGAAGCGAAAAGTCGTCTAGAAGGGGCAGCGCCAGAGCTTGTGAAAAAACAAAGAGTAAAAGTGAAAAACACAGCGCCAAAACAACAATTGCGAGCAGGCGACGAAGTGAAAGTATTAACATTCGGTCAAAAAGGACAGCTGCTGAAAAAAGTAAGCGATAATGAGTGGAACGTCCAAATTGGTATTCTGAAGATGAAAGTGAAAGAATCCGATATGGAGTACATTAATACGCCACAACCGGTTGAGAAGAAAGCAGTGGCGACTGTTAAGGGAAGAGACTATCACGTTTCCTTAGAGCTTGACCTTCGTGGCGAGCGTTTTGAAAATGCGATGATGCGCGTTGAAAAATATTTAGATGATGCACAGCTTGCAAACTATCCGCGTGTATCCATCATTCACGGAAAAGGAACAGGAGCACTTCGCCAAGGGGTACAAGACTACTTGAAAAAACATCGCGGCGTGAAAAACTACCGTTACGGTGACATGGGCGAGGGAGGCCTAGGCGTAACAGTTGTCGAATTAAAATAACACAAAACCAAGCAAAAGGGGAAACCATTATATGTTTATGGACAAACTTGCAAAAGTATTGTTAGCTTGTTGCGGAATATTTTTGGTGATTGGGGTTATTTATTTAGTGGTTTTTGCGAAGTAAGGGAGCGTCAATCTCGGCATCAGTATACCGCCTGAGATTGACGCTTTTTCTTTTCGGATAATCTATAAGAAAAAAGGAATATGACATGAAAATTAACCAATTTATAAGCGAAGCATTATCCTGCTCAAGGCGAGAAACAGACCGCCTTATTAAAGCGGACCTCGTGGCAATTAACGGTGAAGTGTGTACGCACGGTACGATTGTTACGGAGAATGATATTGTAACGATTGATGGCAAAACGATTGAAAAAGAGGACAAAGAAAAAATCTACATTGCCTTCCATAAACCAGTTGGCATTACTTGTACAGCTGCGGATCATATTGACGGGAATATCATCGAGTATATCAATCATCCCGAAAGAATCTTTCCAGTTGGCCGCTTAGATAAAGCGTCGGAAGGATTGATTTTGTTAACGAATGATGGAAGGATTGCCAATCAAATTTTACACGGAGATCATGAGCATGAAAAAGAATATATTGTAACGGTCGATAAGCCATTTACAGATTGGTTTATTGACGGAATGTCCCGTGGCGTGAAGATTAAAGATGGAATAACGAAGCAGTGTAAAGTGACACGAGTAAATAGTTCTACATTTCGAATTATTTTAACGCAAGGAATGAACAGACAAATTCGTCGAATGAGCCGTGCTTTTGGATATACAGTAACAAAACTGAAGCGCGTACGAATTATGAATATTAAGCTTGATGGATTAGAGGCTGGAGAGTGGCGGAATGTCACAGTGCAAGAGTTACAGGAATTATTGAAGCAGTTATAGTTGTTTTTCTGTGTTTATTTTTAAAAAAATAAAACTATTGATTTTTTTAAAAATAGCCCATATAATAAAAAACAACAATATTCGACAATATATTTTATAAAAGTAATGATGAGGACACGAGTTATTTTTTACGATTCTCAGAGAGGGGAGCCTTAGGCTGTGAGCTTCCTAATACGAAAAGATACACTTACCACCTCTAAACTTCAAGAGTGAACGGCATGATGCATTGTAATTCTTGACGGATAAAACCGTTATCAATTTACACGAGCTATAAAATGAGTTTATTTCGTTATACATTCATTTTATTAGAATAAGGGTGGAACCACGATTTCAACACTCGTCCCTTTGTTAGGGACGGGTGTTTTTTGCGTTCTTTTATAGGGGAAGTAGGATTGAAAGAGGAAACGTAACGAGTTTTTATTTCTGAATATTTTGTCTATTTATTGATTTTTAGGAGGTAAATGAAAATGAAATCATCTTTAAAGTTATCTGAGATGTTTGCAATAAGTTTAATGTTATTTGCGCTATTCTTCGGCGCAGGTAATATGATTTTCCCACCAGCGTTAGGACAAGGTGCTGGAACAGATGTATGGATTGCGTTGTTTGGTTTTATCATTACAGGGGTAGGACTTCCTTTACTAGGGGTTATTGTCATTGCTTTAAAAGGAGATATCAATGAATTAGCAGGTCGCGTGCATCCGTTATTTGCACTTGTTTTTACAGTTGCGATTTATTTATGTTTAGGTGTATTTGTCAGCGTTCCGCGTACAGGAACGGTTGCTTATGAAATGGGAGTCGCTCCATTTTTATCAAGTTCAGTAGCGAGCCAAGCATATCCACTTGTTATCTTTACATTCATTTTCTTTGCAGTTACTTTCTATTTAGCATTAAACCCTTCAAAATTAGTAGGGCGCATCGGAAAAGTATTAACACCAATTTTATTAGCTGTCATTGCAATTATTGTTATTAAAGCACTTATTACACCAATTGGAGAGTTCGGTGCACCGACAGAAACATACAAAGATCCACTGTTTAAAGGATTTATTGATGGATATTTAACATTAGACGGATTAGCAGCACTTGTTTTCGGAAATGTGGTTATCAATGCTTTAAAAGGAAAAGGGATTACAAATAAGAAAAGTATTGCGAAAGTAACAATCTTTGCAGGAATTATTGCAGCACTTGGCTTACTTATCGTTTACTTAGCACTCGCTTACCTTGGGGCTTCTAGTGTATCGCTTGGAATGGGAGAAAACGGCGGTGTTATTTTAACAAACGTTGTTCATCATTTATTTGGAAATTACGGCACACTACTACTTGGGGTAGCAATTGCGGCTGCATGTTTAACAACTTCTGTTGGGATTGTCGCAGCTTGTGGAGATTTTTTCTCAGCACTACTACCAAAGCTGTCTTATCAAAAAGTTGTTTTTATCTTCTGCGTGTTAGCATTTATGGTAGCAAACCTAGGTTTAACACAATTAAATGCATTAGCATTACCAATCTTAATAGCAATCTATCCAATTGGAATCGTATTAATCATATTATCGCTAATTGAAAATTACCTTCGTATCCCGTTGGCAATGTATGTGGGTGGTATTATAGGAGCATTTGTTATTAGCTTTTTCGATGGATTAAATAATGCACACATTCAAATTGCAGCATTAGCGCCGATTTTAGAAAAAGTTCCGTTTTATAGTGTAGGGATTGGATGGTTAATTCCAGGAATGATCGGTATGTTTGTTGGGTATGTTGTTTCGGCTTTTCAGAAGCGAGAAGTTGTTGTAGGGAAATAAGGTAAAGAGGCTTTCTTTGAAAGAAAGTCTCTTTTTTTTGTAGAAAAGCTTACATATATAGAAAGTGAGATGTTGGGAAATGTACCCCGCATTACTGCCTGTAAAAGCCCGATTGGTGAGGGCCAATAATCAGTGGAGGATGAAGAAAATCCCCACTGATTAAAGTTTCACTTTATCTAAATCTATTGTTCATTGATGAAGGAGTTTTCAAGCTAAAAAAGACTGTCATTTTATTAATCCTTGTTTGTAACACCTATTCAGTTTCACCCACATAATATAATATCGTCGTTCAATAAAGTTTGAGGAGGAATATACCTTATGAATAAAAAGCCAATTGTTCTCCATGATGAGCCTTTTGTAGCCCAGTATGAACAAATAATTACACCAGCAGAATGCCAAGAGTTAATCGAACTATCTAAAAAGCACATCCAACCCGCACAAGCCTATGGACATACAGGGGAACGGAAATCAGATTTTACTTGGCTTCCACACTATTCACATGGACTTGTTAGTCAAGTATCTGAACTTATTGCTACTGCTATGCCCTTGCCGCTTAATCACGCTGAGCCATTACAAGCAGCGAGATATGAAGTTGGGGGGAAATTTGATGCTCATATTGATTGTTATGGTACCTGGCACGAAGACGGGAGGAACCGAGTTGAACAAGGGGGACAACGACTTTATACAGCTATTCTTTATTTGAATACAGTTAATGCAGGTGGAGAAACTTTTTTTCCCTCTCTGAATCTTACAGTTACTCCAAGCGAAGGGAAATTATTAGTTTTTGAAAATTGTAAAAGAGGGACAAATGAACCACATCCCCTTTCATTGCATGAAGGTTGTGCGGTACATGAAGGAGAAAAATGGATTGTTACATTATGGTTTCGTGAAAAACCACAATATTAAAAATCCATTATTTGGTTTTTGAGAGAAATGAAAGTTTTTGTTTATTCTTGTTTATGTACAGGGTTTTTCCGTTGGACAGTGCTCTAAGACTGATCTTTAGATAAGAGTCTCATCTTTTACATCGTATAAAGTGAAACTTTAATCAGTGGGGATTTTCTTCATCCTCCACTGATTATTGGCCCTCACCAATCGGGCTTTTACGGGCAGTTGATCTCCCACCTAACTTCTTTGCTTTTGCCGAATTTTGAGATGGGAGTCTTACTGCCCGCAAATAGCGGGATAAATATATAACAGTCGTTCTAGGCAACGAGCTGGTTGTACTCGCAAAGCAATAATATGGTATAGTGAAACGAGGCTGTTTTTTCAGTCTCGTTTTTTAAATGCTTCCTACTAAATAGAAAGCATTCAAATGGAAAGGAAGACATTACATGCGATCAGAAGTAAATGTAAAGATAAAACCGAAATTTATAAAAGAGATTAAAAGTGGCTACCCACTTATTTTAAAAGATGCAATTCAAAACTTAAATGATATACGTGAAGAGGGGGCAATCATCAAAATTGTTGATGAGAAGAACCAATTTCTTGGTAAAGGATATTACGGAAAGCAAAATAAAGGATATGGCTGGATTTTAACAAGAAAAGAGCAGGAGCACATTGACCAAGCTTTCTTTGAAAGAAAAATCAAATCAGCGTTACATAAGAGAAAAGGTTTTTATAAATCGAATGACACGACTGCATTCCGCGCTGTAAATGGTGAAGGTGATGGCCTTGGTGGTTTAATCATCGATTATTACGATGGCTATTATGTAATTAGCTGGTATAGTGAAGGGATTTATTCTTTTAAAGATGAAATCGTTGGGGCTCTTCAAAAAGTAGCAAACTTTAAAGGAATCTACCAGAAGAAGCGTTTTGATACAAAAGGAAAGTATATGGAAGACGATGATTTTGTTGCTGGAGAGCGCGGCGAGTTCCCAATCATCGTGAAAGAGAACGGTGTAAACTTTGCCGTGTATTTAAATGATGGTGCGATGGTTGGCGTATTCTTAGATCAGCGTAACGTTCGAAAACAAATTCGTGACACATACGCGAAAGGTAAAACAGTGTTAAATATGTTCTCTTATACAGGTGCTTTTTCTGTATTCGCAGCGCTTGGCGGAGCGACAAAAACAACAAGTGTTGATCTTGCGAATCGTAGTTTAAGTAAAACAATTGAACAATTTAGCGTGAACGGCATTGACTATGAAGCACAAGATATTATTGTAGAAGACGTTTTCCATTACTTTAAATACGCAGCGAAGAAACAGATGAAGTTTGACATGGTTGTATTAGATCCACCAAGCTTTGCACGGTCTAAAAAATATACATTTAGTGCAGCAAAAGACTATAAAAACCTATTAAAAGAAACAATCGCCATTACAGAAAACAACGGTATTATCGTTGCTTCTACAAACTGCAGTACATTTGATATGAAAAAATTTAAAGGCTTTATTGATACAGCGTTCAAAGAAATGAATGGCAAATATAAAATATTAGAAGAATATTCTTTGCCAGAAGATTTCCGTACGATTGACCAATTTAAAGAAGGCGACTATTTAAAGGTTGTTTTTATTGAAAAAATTAAAGGATAATTAAAATATATCAACATTTTGACAAAGGATATCGATTTACAGATAAAAAACGATATAAGAAAAGGAGCTCAATTTCAAAATGAGCTCCTTTTCCTATTGAACAATATGCTGCACTCTGCCAACTTGCCCGTCTTGTAAGCGCACTTTAATGCCGTGCGGATGAGACGGTGAGTTTGTCAAAATATCTTTTACAGTCCCTCTAGTGAGTGTACCAGTACGTTGGTCTTTTTTTAAGACAATATCAACTTCAAGACCTGGTGAAATGTTAGCTCGTTTTTGCCCGTTCATTTACACACCTGTACGTCTACGTTGGTTATTCGTTTTCTTCGTTTGTTGGTTTTGTAGTTTTTTCGTTGCTTGACTTTGATTTGCAGCATTTGCTCCGTTTCCATTTCCTTGCTTTTTCTTTGCAAGTTGTTCGCGCATTAAATCAGCTAAGCTTACTTTTTTATTTTCTGACATGGTAAAACTCCTTTATATTAGGTTAATTGTAAACAATAGTTGTGAATTCCATCATAACATTGTTATGAAAAGAAATGAAGTCGGATTGAATTTTCATATAATTCTTTTCACCTTTATTGACTTCAGTTACAATTAAATTGTTAATGTTTGTAAAAAAGGGGGGAGAAGCATGTCACATCATATTTTGTTAGTGGAAGATGATAGCTCTATTCAAGAAATGGTCGAGAAATATTTAACTAAAGAGGGCTTTCAAATAACAATTGCATCTGATGGAGAAGAAGGAGTTCTCACATTTCTAAAAGGCTCATTTGATTTAATCATTCTCGATATCATGATGCCAAAGCTAGACGGATTAGAAGTTGTGAGAATCATTCGCGAAAAAAGTGCTGTGCCGATTTTAATGATGTCCGCAAAAGATACGGATGTGGATAAGGCGGTCGGTTTAGGACTTGGAGCAGATGACTACATCTGTAAACCATTTTCTATGATTGAACTGGCAGCTCGGGTAAAGGCAAGCATTCGAAGATCTACAAAGTATTCAGCCACGGAGCAGAAAGAAGAAACGATTGAGATTGGTGATTTAAAAATTGATCTGATTAATTTCACTGTGCAAAAAAAAGAAAAACAGCTAAAACTGACTTTGAAAGAATTTGAGATTTTAAAACTATTTGTGAAGAATCAAAATCGTGTATTTACAAAAGCACAAATCTATAACCTGATTTGGAATGAAGAATATTATGGTGATGATAACGTGATTAATGTTCACATGAGACGGTTGCGTGAAAAGATTGAAGATGATCCTTCTAATCCAGAATATATTAAAACATTATGGGGCATTGGCTATAAGTTGGAAGTGATGTAGTATGATCTCTCTTTTAACGATCGTTATCTTCATATTATTAGGTGTTATTTATTTTCAATATAGAATACAGAAAAGTAAAAGTGCAAATGTACGCTATACATATGAAAAGTTACAGGATATTGTAAAGCAGCAAACAGGTGAGAAATTATTAGTTGTGACGGATGATAAAGAACTGCAAAAATTATTAGTAGCAATTAATCATTTATTAGATGCGAAACAAAAAACGAATGCTGATCATGCGAAGGTTGAAATTTCGATGAGAAAGATGCTTTCTAACATTTCACATGACTTAAAAACACCGCTCACTGTTATTCTTGGGTATACAGAAATGTTAAATGCGGATAAAACGATAAGTAAAGAAGAACGACAAGTATTGCTAGAAAAGGTACATTTGAAAACTTTGGAAGTAATGGAACTTATTCATAAATTTTTTGATTTGGCGAAATTAGAATCTGGAGATAAAGCAGTCGAAATGACAAAGGTGAATATGAATGAAGTATGCCGAGAAAAGATTTTAACGTTTTATGATTTAGTAACGACCAAAGGATTTGAGGTGCATATTGATATACCGGAGAAAAATGTATATGCACTTGGAAATACAGAAGTATTAGGTAGGGTGTTGAATAATTTAATATCCAATGCAATTGCGTATGGATATGATGGGAAAACACTTGGTATTACATTAAGAGATGATGATAGGTGCGTGTATGTTGATGTGTGGGACCGTGGTAAAGGAATTGATGAATCGCATATTGATAAAGTATTTGAACGCATGTATACGTTAGAAGATTCAAGGAACCGATTGTATCAAGGCAGCGGTCTTGGGCTTACGATTACAAAACGACTTGTGGAAGCGTTAGGAGGAGAAATTCATCTTTCTAGTACGCCATATAAGAAAACGGTATTTACAATTGTACTGAAAAAAATAGAGTTTTAGCTTGTAGAAAAGAGTATTCTACAAGCTTTTTTTTGAACGTAAGGAATTTGTAAGGAATGGGTAAGAAAAAAGAGATTTTCATTGTCTATGATATAAAGTGAAACTTCCATCAGTGGGGAGGCTTTATCCCCCACTGATGGTTAGTTGAACCAATCGGGCATTTACGGGCAGTTTTATCTTCCTTCGAGTTAGGGGAATCTTACTGCCCGTTAATGCGGGGGAAGTATGAAGTGGAAGCGAAAGGGGAAAATGATATGTCCTATGTATTAAAAACAAATCAGTTAACAAAAGTATTTGAGGGGAAAGAAGTAATTTCTGGGGTTAATATGCATGTGAAAAAAGGGGAGATCTACGGTTTTTTAGGGCCAAACGGTGCTGGTAAAACAACGATTATGAAGATGATTACAAATTTAATAAAACCAACGAGTGGGGATATTGAAATTTTCGGTGAGAAATTAACAGATACATCTTATGATGTGTTAAAACGTATGGGAACAATTATTGAATACCCTATTTTTTATGACAAGTTAACAGCTAAGGAAAATTTATATCTTCATTGCGAATATATGGGTTACTACGACAAGAAGGGGATCCAGCATGCATTAGACCTTGTCAATTTACACAACGTGGAGAATAAAAAGGTAAAAGATTTTTCATTAGGGATGAAACAAAGGTTAGGAATTGCCAGAGCGATTCTGACAAAGCCAGAGCTATTAATTTTAGATGAACCAATTAATGGTTTAGATCCAATTGGGATTAGAGAATTGCGTGATCTATTTAAAATGCTTTGTAAAGAATATGGAATTACTTTATTAGTATCTAGTCATATTTTAGGTGAAATGGAGCAAATGGCAGATACAATAGGAGTTATTCAAAATGGGAAATTGATAAAAGAAGTTTCAATGAACAGTATTAATGGTAAGCAAACGGAGTATATTGAAATTCACGTTCAAGATGTAAAACGAGCAGCGTATGTTTTAGAAAACAAACTACGTATAACAAATTACAAAATTCTGAGTGAGAATATCATTCGCGTGTACGAAATGACAGAGACGCAACAAGCGATTTCTAAAGCGCTCATCATGAATGACGTAGAAATTGAAAGTATAAACAAAAAGCATAGTTCATTAGAAGAATATTTCTTGAATCTCGTGAATGGAGAGGGGATCCATGCTTAATTTAATGAGACTTGAGCTTATGAAATTTAAGTTGTGGCCGGTTATTAGAGGCGCACTCATCGCAATTTGTATTCTTTCTATATGTATTCCGTTGATATTATGGGATGAAGCAGGAGTAAATGGATATAATCAAACGTTTGCAATAATTGACACGTTTTCACGAGGAGTGTTTATGATTTTCGGAGCAAGTCTAATTGCGAGATTTACTATTCAAGAGTTTCAAGAAAAGACGATGACAGTGATGTTTATGTATCCAATCAATCGTAAAAAGATGATGTTTGCAAAAATGTTTATTATCATTTGTTTTACTCTTTGCTTTATTATGATTTCAGATCTTGTCATTTTTGGCGTTGTTTATATATTCAATTTGTATCATCCAGTCATTACGGGATCATTAACCGTATCAATTTTAATCCAAAATGTATTAAAACTATTCATGAATGCATTAGCAGCAACGGGAATTAGTTTAATCCCAATATACTTTGGAATGAGAAAATATTCTGTGCGTACAACGTTTGTATCAGCGATAGTGATTGTAGCTATGTTAAATTCAGGTAGGGGAATTGAAGGTACATTGTTCGATTTTGTTGCTATTCCCATTATATTAGCTTGTATTGGTTTGTTGATTGCCTATATGGCAATAAGAAAGATTGAACAGGTAGATTTGTTTAAATAGGGCGAGTTTAAAGAATAGGAAATAGAAGATAGAAACGAAAAAGTATAACCCATTAGAAACATATTTTTAAAATCTAATGAATGGAGGAGAACAACATACTTAAACTTATGAAACTAGAATGGAAAAAACATCGCTTATCTCGTTATTTTAAAGGAGTAGCAATTTGCATTGTAGCAATTTTCGTTGCTGTCGGTCTTATGGCATGGGGTTCTAGAGCTGAGAGTGAGCAAATGTTTCTAGATTATGCAGGATTTATGTCTTTAACAAATATTTTTATTAGAACAACATTTATGATTTTTTCAGCTGTCATTTTATCACGTTTAGTAATTGATGAATACAAAAGTAAAACGATGCAATTATTGTTTACCTATCCGTTACAACGAAAAAAACTCATGCAAGCGAAGTTAGCAATTGTTTTTGGATTTTGTTTTTGCAGCATAATCATTGCTACTTTTATCATCAATATGTTAATTTTCTTCTTAAATCCAATAATAGGATTCTTTGAAACACCTGTTAGTGTAGGTGAAATCATTGCTACAGTTCCAGCTACTTTTATTAGCGCATTTATGATGGCTGGAGTAAGTCTCATTCCTTTATATTTTGGCATGAGAAAAAAATCAACTCCTACAACGATTACCTCGTCTATATTAATAGGATTATTGATTAACTCCACTGTTTCTAATGGGGGAGGACAGCTTAGTTTGTTTGACTTCATTATAGTACCGATTGTGCTCTGTCTATTAGGTCTTGCAATTGGCTACCTTTCTTATCATAAAGTGGATAAAATAGATGTGGCTTAAATAAAAATACAATCTTGAATGAGATGTGGGCTTAAAATGAACTGGGGAATAAAACATGAAGAAAACGATATTAGCTTCTATTTTAATAATTGTAGTTGCAGGAGTAGTTTTTAGTCTCAAGGAAGTAGGGACAAAGAGTTTTGAAAAAGAAAATTCTTTTGCAGTAGGTAGTGTAGAAGAAATAGAAATAAATAACGAAAATTGGGATGTTGCGTTCAAAAGTGCGGAATCAAGCAAAGTAACAATCGCAGCTGAGGGAAAACAGGAAGATAAGAAGAATGATCCTGTAACAATGAAAAAGGATGGAAAGAAAATTGTAGTGAATCAGAAAGAGCGAAAGGAAGGTTTTGCGGGAGGGTTCAGTTTTGGAAAGAAAGGCACTATATATATCAAATAATAATTAGAAGAGGTGAATATACCATGCAGAAAAAATCAACTCGTTCCGTCAGTGACGTATTTGCTATACTGGTTTTTTACTGTACGACGGGACTATTAAGTGCTATTGTTGTTCCAGTTTTGGCAACGATCGCGTACGGTTTCGGTTTTTGCACTGTACTTATATTTATTGCAGGTATTATTCGTTCTTTTGGAGTTGTGTGGATAAAAATGGATATTGGACCTGGTTTATCAATACCTCAGGAGTGGAGCATGGTTTTGGCTCTGATCATAGGTGGAATCGTGGGAAGTATCGCCTATTTTAGTTGGAAGTATCTCCGTATTTATTTGAATTTTCTATCTAGAAGTTATCGTAAAGTATTACCAGTGAATAAACAATAAAATTGAGCAGGAGGATTTATTTAATAAAACATATGAACTAGGGAGGGAAATAACATGCTGCAACTAATAAAGCTAGAAATAAAGAAAAGTAAGCTCGGCTGGTATATAAAAGGTGCGATTATCGCAAATATAGTGATGGTTGCGATGTTGTTTTTTGTAAGCTATGTGTCACAAATTGAAGGGGATGTAGAATTAGGAAACCCTCAAGGTATTCTTTTAATGGCGAGTGCAATGGTAAGAGGGACGTTTATTGTCTTTGCAGGAGTATTAATTGCGAAATTAGTAATTGAAGAATATAAAAATAAAACAATATTGCTCATGTTTTCGTATCCGATTAATCGAAAAAAAATCATTGCAAGTAAGTTATTAATTACCGCAATACTAACATTCATAACAATCTTATTATCTAACATTTTTATAGTAGGTGTCTTCTTTACAGTAAATAGCTATATTTTAGTTATTCCGAATACAATAACGATAGATGAGTTGATTCAAGAAGGTATAAAAGTGGTTCCTTTTGCCGTTGCAGCTGCAGGAGCAGGTATAATCCCATTATATTTTGGTATGCGTAAATATTCTGTTCCAACAACGATTGTTTCTTCCTTAATTGTTGTGATGATTGCATGTCAAAGCCAGCCAGAGTTTTCATTAGCAACTTTTCTGCCACTTCAATTAGCGCTTGCGGCTATTGGCATTATGATTGCTTATTATGGAATCAGAAATATTGAGAAAGAGGATATGCTATAACGTTTCACATGAAACAAGTTACATAAAAAAGACAAGGTGCTGAATCACCTTGTCTTTTTTATGTCATTACATTTTCGGAGCATCCATCCCCGCAGCAGTCCATTCTTCCTTAGTGGGCCCATAAATACCTGGAACCTTTAATCCAGCTTGGCGCATTAAAACAGTCATTTGACCGCGGTGATGGTTTTGATGGTTAATGAGAGTCATTAAAAATATAGAATTCGGCATTGGGCGTCCAAAAAAATCATTGATTGTTGTTAAATCTTTATCGGTCCACTGCGTTTGAATTGCTTCAACAAAAGCTGTGTTTACTTTACGGTAATTTTCTGCAATCGTCTTTGCAGAAGTTGGAACAGGATAATCTTTTGTTTCCCCCTCAAACTGTAAACCTGTCCCTGACAGCATTACTGGAATCGCGGTGACGATATGCCAAGCAACTCTACCTAAAGTCCAATGACCAGGTGCAATCTCTTGAGTCAATGATTCATCTGTTAATGCATCCAATACCTTTTGCGTAGAATCAGCCTCGTATTTCCACGTTTTTAGAAAGCCTTCAATTGTTTGATACATGCTATCCCTCCTATGGTTACATTCATATGGTAAATTCGTGAAAGGAGGAGGTTTTTCCTTTCACGAATTAGTTATATTGTTAACATAAGATGAAAGCATCCAAAACGGGGGAATTTAAAGTATTGAGTGTAAAAGAACCAGCATATTTTAAAACGTGGATTACGAAAATATTAATTAATAAGTGTAACGATATGGTACGGAAAAATAAAGTTTTATATGTGGAAGATTACGGAGAAGTGGGTAGTGGACACGCAGTAAAAGAAAATATGGAACAAAAGCTAGAATTTGAAAATATGCTTAGTCATTTAAGTTTAGAGTATCGACTCGTGATTGTACTCTACTATGTGAATAAATTCAAAACAAAGGAAATTGCGGAGATTTTAAATGAAAAAGAAGGAACTATAAAATCAAGACAAAAGATATAAGCCGAAAGAGAAAAAAGTTGTATGTAATAAATATTAGAATGTACATCTTGGCTCCTTCTATACAATTAGAATAGATGCAAAAGATCTTGTAGGAGGGCTAGTACATATATGAGGTTATAAATGAATAGTTGTGTAAGAGTCAGAATATTATGATTGTAACACGATTATGGCTATAATATAATGAAAATAACCATCATGAATGGACATTCATTTTATTTGTGTAAGAACAGGAAGGAGGAATGGGAATGGAGAAACCTTGGTTACAAAACTATCCAAAGGAAATTCCGCATACAATTTCTAATGATATGCAGCCGCTCCATGTATATTTACAGCAGATGTCTTCTCGGTACCCAGAAAAGAAAGCGCTTCATTTTTTAGGGAAAGATATTACATTTGCAGTGTTAGATCGTAAGGTGAGACAATTTGCAAATTACCTTAAAAGGCTTGGTGTGAAAAAAGGTGATCGAGTTGCGATTATGTTACCAAATTGTCCGCAAGCTGTGATTGGATATTATGGTACGTTACTTGTAGGTGGTATAGTGGTACAAACAAATCCCCTTTATACAGAGAGGGAGTTAGAATATCAGCTCCATGATTCCGGGGCGAAAGTTATTCTTTGTGTTGACCTAGTTTTTCCGAAAGTCACCAATGTTCAATCTGCTACAAAGGTGGAGCACGTTATTGTAACCCGCATTGCTGACTTTTTGCCATTTCCAAAAAATCTACTCTATCCAGTTGTACAAAAGAAGCAAAGCAACCTGGTTGTAACAGTAACGGAAAGTGATACGATTCATGTTTGGAAATCGGTAGAAAAAGAAAGTGATGAAATGGTAGAAGTGCCGTGTGATCCTGAAAATGATTTAGCACTCTTACAATATACTGGAGGTACGACAGGTTTTCCGAAAGGAGTTATGTTAACACACAAAAACCTTGTATCGAATACACTAATGGGTGTGCATTGGCTATATAACTGTACAGAGGGAGAGGAAGTCATTCTCGGTGTTCTTCCATTTTTTCATGTGTATGGAATGACTGCTGTAATGAATTTGGCTATTATGCAAGGGTATAAAATGGTATTGATTCCGAAGTTTGATATGAAAATGGTGTTTGAAGCGATTAAAAAACATAAAGTTACACTATTTCCAGGAGCTCCAACAATTTATATTGCCCTTTTAAATAGTCCTCTACTTCGGGAATATGATATTTCTTCGATTCGGGCTTGTATTAGTGGCTCTGCCCCACTTCCAGTAGAGGTACAAGAGAAATTTGAAAAGATTACAGGCGGTAAGCTGGTAGAAGGATATGGACTCACAGAATCATCTCCAGTTACACACGGCAATTTTTTATGGGAAAAACGTGTGCCGGGAAGTATTGGTGTTCCGTGGCCAGATACAGATGCACGCATTATGTCACTTGAAACAGGAGAATATTTGCCACCCGGTGAGATTGGTGAAATTGTAGTGAAGGGCCCACAAGTGATGAAAGGATACTGGAATAAGCCTGAGGAAACAGCAGCGGTATTACAGGACGGGTGGTTACACACAGGTGATATTGGGTATATGGATGAGGATGGTTTTTTCTATGTGAAAGATCGCAAGAAAGACATGATTGTTGCCAGCGGATTCAATGTTTATCCGCGCGAAGTGGAAGAAGTATTATATGAGCATGAAAAAGTGCAGGAAGTGGTTACGATTGGTGTTCCAGATCCGTATCGCGGGGAGACTGTGAAAGCTTTTGTTGTGCTAAAAGAAGGAGAAGTTTGTTCTGAAGAAGAGTTAGATCAATTTGCTCGTAAATATTTGGCTGCTTATAAAGTCCCAAAAGTATATGAGTTTCGGAGCGAGTTACCAAAAACAACAGTAGGGAAGATTTTACGCCGTGTCCTTATAGATGAAGAACAGAAGAAGAAAGAGGATGAGAAGACGGGCTAAAGGCCCTTTCTTTTTGAAAATATAGGATATAGGATTGACATTTTTTTAAATAGTCAGTATTATATGAAATATGAATGACCACTCATTCAGTCATCTTCTTGAAGGGGACAGTAAAGTGAAAAAAAATCGACCAAAATATAACCAAATTATTGATGCTGCGGTTATTGTAATTGCAGAAAATGGATACCATCAAGCGCAAGTTTCTAAAATTGCAAAGCAAGCTGGTGTTGCTGATGGAACTATTTATTTATATTTTAAAAATAAAGAAGATATATTAATATCCTTATTCCAAGAGAAGATGGGAGAATTTATAGAAAAAATTCGCCAAAAAACAGCAGGAATTGAAAGCGCTGTAGCGAAGTTATTTATGTTGGTAGAAACGCACTTCTTGCTGTTGTCACAAAATGATCCTCTTGCTATTGTCACGCAACTAGAGCTTCGTCAATCCAACCAAGAGTTACGCCTCAAAATAAATGAAGTATTAAAAGGATACTTACAAGTTATCGATGAGATTTTGGAAACAGGTATAAGACAAGGAGAATTCCAAGCGGATTTAAATGTTCGCGTAGCAAGACAAATGATCTTCGGAACAGTAGATGAAGTTGTGACCAATTGGGTAATGAGCGATCATAAATATGATTTGGTCGCACTTTCAAAAACGGTACATGGGCTGCTTATTTCAGCTTGTGGTTATCGTCAATAATGGGAGGGATCATGTTGAAATTCCTATCTGTAACAGTAGAAGACCATATTGCGGTGGCAACGTTAAATCATCCGCCAGCTAATGCGATGTCTTCACAAGTTATGCATGACGTTACTGAGCTAATTGATCAAGTCGAAAAGGATGAAAATATCCGCGTTGTTGTTCTTCATGGTGAAGGTCGCTTCTTTTCAGCAGGAGCAGATATTAAAGAGTTTACTTCTGTTGAGGAAGCGAAACAAGCAACAGAGTTAGCACAGCTTGGACAAGTTACGTTTGAGCGTGTCGAAAAGTGCTCAAAACCAATCATTGCGGCAATTCATGGAGCGGCACTTGGCGGTGGCCTTGAATTCGCTATGTCTTGCCACATGCGCTTTGCAACTGAAAGTGCAAAGCTTGGTTTACCAGAGCTAACGCTTGGACTTATTCCTGGCTTTGCAGGTACACAGCGTTTGCCACGCTATGTTGGTAAAGCGAAGGCTTGTGAAATGATGCTAACAAGTACACCAATTACAGGTGCACAGGCATTAGAATGGGGACTTGTTAACGGCGTGTTCTCAGAAGAAACACTTTTAGAAGAGACTCTCAAAATCGCAAAACAAATTGCTGGCAAAAGCCCAGCGACAACTCGTGCTGTGTTAGAGCTATTACAAACAACAAAATCATCTCATTATTATGAAGGTGTACAGCGTGAGGCACAAATATTTGGTGAAGTGTTTACGGGTGAAGATGGAAGAGAAGGTGTAGCGGCATTTTTAGAAAAACGCAAACCTTCATTTAGTGGTAGGTAGTTCAAATTATTTTTTTAATATAAATTACCAGAATATTAAAATTGATAGAATCTTTCTGAAAAACAAGGGGGTAAATGGAATGAACATCTACGTACTCATGAAACGAACATTTGATACAGAAGAAAAAATCGTAATTAAAAACGGTGCAATTTATGATGGCGAAGCGGAATTCATCATCAACCCTTACGATGAATATGCGATTGAAGAAGCAATTCAAGTAAGAGACGCACAAGGCGGTGAAATTACGGTTGTAACAGTTGGCGGAGAAGATAGTGAAAAAGAACTTCGCACTGCGCTAGCGATGGGCTGTGATAAAGCGGTATTAATCAATATTGAAGATGATGTTGAGAATGGTGACCAATTTACAACAGCGAAAGTGCTTGCTGAATATTTAAAAGATAAAGAAGTAGATTTAATTTTAGGTGGAAACGTAGCGATTGATGGTGCGTCTGGACAAGTTGGACCACGCGTAGCGGAAGCGCTAAATATTCCATATGTAACAACAATTACGAAGCTTGAAATTAATGGCACAAGCGTGAAAATTGAGCGCGATGTCGAAGGTGATACTGAAGTGATTGAAACATCACTACCACTTTTAGCAACAGCGCAACAAGGTTTAAATGAACCGCGTTATCCATCGCTTCCAGGTATTATGAAAGCGAAGAAAAAACCGCTTGAAGAACTAGAATTAGATGATTTAGATTTAGAGGAAGATGATGTGGAAGCAAAAACAAAAACAATCGAAATCTATTTACCTCCTAAGAAAGATGCAGGAAAAGTGTTACAAGGCGAGCTGCAAGATCAAGTAAAAGAACTTGTATCGTTGCTCCATACAGAAGCGAAAGTAATCTAATAAAATACGAAATTATATATGCAGGAGGGAAAATCTATGGCTCGTAAAGTATTAGTAATGGGTGAAGTTCGTGACGGATCACTACGTAACGTTTCTTTTGAAGCAGTAGCAGCAGCGAAAACAATCGCAGAAGGCGGTGAAGTGGTTGGCCTTCTAGTTGGAGAGAGCGTTGCATCTTTTGCAAATGAATTGATTCATTACGGTGCAGATCGCGTTGTGACAGTTGAAAATGATAAATTAAAATCATAT
This sequence comes from Bacillus sp. FSL K6-6038, assembly GCF_038050455.1. Lineage (NCBI taxonomy): Bacteria > Bacillati > Bacillota > Bacilli > Caryophanales > Bacillaceae > Bacillus > Bacillus sp. FSL K6-6038. The sequence goes on along the minus strand of NZ_JBBOUH010000001.1, from coordinate 4,365,718 downwards.
ACATCCGATGGTTATGCACAAGCATTTTTAGCTGTGTATGGTGAAGAGAAGCCAGAAGGTATTGTCTTTGGACATACAGCACTCGGTAAAGATTTATCACCAAAGTTAGCTGCTAAGCTTGAAGCTGGCCTTGTTTCTGATGTAACTGCATTAGAAGTTGCAGGTGGAAATGTTGTCTTCACACGCCCAATTTATTCTGGTAAAGCGTTTGAGAAGAAGGTTGTAACAGATGGTATTCTATTTGCGACAGTTCGTCCAAATAACATTACGCCACTTGAAAAAGATGAAGCGCGTACAGGTGATATATCTTCTATTACAGTTGATGTAAAAGATTTACGTACAATCATTCAAGATGTTGTGCGTAAAACAGCAGAAGGTGTAGATCTTTCAGAAGCGAAAGTTATTATTGCTGGTGGACGAGGAGTGAAAAGTGAAGACGGTTTTAAACCGTTAAAGGAATTAGCAGATGTATTAGGTGGTGCTGTTGGTGCATCACGTGGTGCTTGTGACGCAGAGTATTGCGATTACTCATTACAAATTGGACAAACAGGTAAAGTTGTTACGCCAGACTTATATATTGCATGCGGTATTTCTGGCGCAATTCAGCATTTAGCTGGTATGTCTAACTCAAAAGTAATCGTTGCAATTAATAAAGATCCAGAAGCAAGTATTTTCAAAGTAGCTGATTATGGTATTGTTGGCGACTTATTTGAAGTGGTTCCTTTATTAACAGAAGAGTTTAAAAAGTTAAAAGTACATTCTTAATTTGAGTGACCCTTGAGTTCCAAGTGAAATACCCCTATATATAGAAAAACGAGAGGTCCCCTGCCTCTCGTTTTTTAGCATATACCATAGATTTTTTGTATAGTATAAAGGTACATTTTTTTGTTACAATACATAACGATACATAATATTCGCCACGTATATAACTTAATGATATACTTTTGGTAGAATATACTTGAAGGAGGAAACAAAATGGCAATTGTAAACGCAACTGACCAAAACTTCGCAGCTGAAACAAGCGAAGGTATTGTATTATTAGATTTCTGGGCACCATGGTGTGGGCCTTGTAAAATGATCGCTCCTGTATTAGAGGAAATCGATGCAGAATTAGGCGAAAAAGTAAAAGTAGTAAAAGTAGACGTTGATGAAAACCAAGAAACTGCTCGCAGTTTTGAAGTAATGAGCATTCCATCTCTTTTCGTATTAAAAGATGGTAAAGTGGTTGACCAAGCGTTAGGATACAAACCAAAAGAAGCGTTAGTAGAATTGGTTTCTAAACACTTCTAATTCAAAAGTCCAGCATAAATGCTGGACTTTTTTTTATTGGTTGAAATTACCTGCTAATAATATGACAACGTACATGATTTCTTTGTTGACACTTATCGTAAACGCTTTTATAATCAATTTGATAATAATGAAAATCACTATCACTTAAGGGCGTAGGGGGAAGTAATCCATGACATTAAAGTTAAAAGTATTATCTGCAGCAGCAGTAGCATCTCTTCTTTTTGCAGGTTGTGCGAAAGAGGAAACAAAAAAATCTGAAGCACAAGATAAAAAGGCAGAACAATCTGTTAAAAAAGAAGAAACAAAACAACAAGAAGCAGACTTTGTACAGGCTTACAAAGATGGAGTAACTGAACTTGAAAAAGCGAAAGATGGCAAAGAGGTTGACTTCGATAAAGTAACAAAGTTATATAAAGAAAAACTACAAGCTCTTGTTCAACAACGTGATGGTGAATTTAACGAACAAATCGACCAAACAATTACAGCTGCATTAGAAGCAGGTAAAAAGAAAGAAATGGAACCAATGGTTGTAAAGCAGCTATTTGATAAATTAATGCAAAAAGAATTCTTCCAATCAATGCGTCATGATTTCAAAGAAGTAGATGAAAAATGGGGCAAAAAAGATGATGTGAAGAAAGAAATGGAAGAAGCGCTTGCTTTTTATAAAGGTTTAGAAGGTACAGTTGGAAAGCGTGATACAGCATACGGTACACAAATGGCTTCTCAAATTAACGGCGGCTTTGATGAAATGAAAGCTGCAATTGACAAAGGTGACAAACTTGCATTTGCACTTGGTAAGCAAGTTGTAGATAAAACGTTAATGAAAACATTCTATTTTGCAACAGGTGCTCTGCCAAACGGTTATGCTACAAAAATGGTAGAAGAAGCAAAGAAAGATGAGAAAAAAGCGAAAATTGAACAAGCAGAAGGATGGGCATTTTATCAAGCTATCTATCCGTACATGAAAAAAGCAGCTCCTGAAGATGCGGACTTTATCTTAAAGCAGTTTGATTTAAAAACGGATGTGAAAACAGTCGATGCAAAAGCAGTAAATCAAGCATTTGTACGTGGATTCGCAAAAGTTGCATTAGGTGAGTATAAAGAAAGCCAAGAAAACTTTGGAAAAGACAAAGGTGCTATTACAGCATTAGAAGGCGCATTGTTCATTAATATCATCGAAAATGATTTAAAAACAGTACTTGGTGAACAGGAAACAGTAGAATTAACAAAAACAGCTCAATCTTATTTAGACGCAGTAAAAGCGAAGAAAAAGGAAGATGCTGATAAATTGTTACCACAACTTGAGGCTGCGTTAAATAAAGCTGTTGAAGCAGCGAAATAATCTGCTCATACGTATGTCTTTTTGAAGAAACCTTGTCTTGACAAGGTTTCTTCTTTTACATAGTGTGGTAGAAGGTGGTGAAATGAATGAAAGTATTAATTACTGGAGGAGCAGGTTTTATCGGAAGCCATCTTGCTTTAAAATTGTTAGAACAAGGAAAGCAAGTTGTACTACTTGATAACTTCCACTCCTATTATGCGAAATCAAGAAAACAGTTTCAGCTTGAACAAGTGCAGCGTTATGGAAATGTTCCATTTTACGAGTGCGATATTTTGCACAAGGAAGATGTGAAAGCTGTTATGCAGCAAGAGAAGATTGATGCAGTTATTCATTTAGCTGGATTTCCTGGTGTGAGGCCGTCACTTGAAATGCCAGGTGCTTATGTTGATATTAATATAAAAGGGACAAGCAACGTATTAACATGTGCAGGAGAAGAAAATGTAAAACATGTTATCGTAGCATCCTCTTCTTCTGTGTATGGAGAGCAAATGGGAATGCCTTTGAAGGAGGAAATGGCGAACGGCCGTGTCTTATCTCCTTATGCAGCATCAAAATATGGAGCAGAATCACTTTGCCATGCTTATCAATATATGTATGGATTTCAAATGAATATTTTACGTTTCTTTACTGTATATGGTCCGTGGGGGCGTCCTGATATGGCAATAGCAAGCTTTACCCGGAAATTGCTGAATGGAGAAGAAATTATTGTATATGGAAAAGGAACAGGCCGAGATTACACATATATTGATGATATTACAGAAGGAATTGCTCTTACGTTAGAGTCGAATAGAAGTGATGTATACAATCTAGGGTCGAATGCACCAATTTTAATGACCGAATTGCTTACGCAGTTAGAAAAACATTTCCCATTAATGCGTGTAAGGAGAGAAGGGCATCGTAAAGGGGATGTGACATCGACGTGGGCTGATATTTCGAAAGCGAAAGAACAGCTTGGATATGAACCTCGTGTATCATTTGCAGAAGGGTTGGAGCGAACTATTGCTTGGGCGAAACAATATCCGGATACTGTTTAATCTTTGTGGTATTTTTTTGTTATGTGTTTTTTTTGTCATATCGTGGAAATCGTTTGAAGCTTCTTCTTTGTGGAGACAACTATATGGATTATGGAAACATCCTTATACGGTAGTGCTTCTTATCATGATATATGGTGTTGCATTTTTCTTTCGTGCCTATGCTTGGCAATTGTATCTTCATCATCGTATTACAATGAAAGAAGCTTTATGTGGGTTGTTTTATAGTTTGTTTATTAATCATGTTTCTCCATTGAAAGTAGGAGATGCTGTTCGGATTGCAATTATTACAAAAGAAAAAAAAGTGACCTTAGGGGAAGGGGCACAATCAGTTGTTGTGCTCCGTATATTAGATTTGCTTATCCTTGGTATATTTGGAGCCGTAGGGATGTTTATAATGTGGGGAGATATTTTGCTGAATGCTCCCGTTATCCTCGCTTGTATATGTACTGGAATTGGTATGTTGTTTCTTATGCATAAGAAAGCACCGCAATTTGTAGAGAGTCAGTGGAAGCAATTAAAGGCAGTTTTGTTTACAGTACAAGGGATCATTATTATCTTACTGATTGTAATAAGCTGGATTTGTGAAGCTTTTGTTATATATGAAATCGCGAGTTCTCTTACATTTATACAAGCGATTTGGGTCAATAGTGTGACCATCGCGGGGCAAGTATTTCAATTAACGCCAGGCGGTATTGGGACATATGAAACGGTAATGACGTTTGCGTTAAGAGCGCTTGGGGTAGGATCAGTAGAGGCGTATGAATGGTCATTAATGAGTCATGGATTTAAGTTTATATTTTCTTATGGTGTGGGCGCACTTTTACTCGTTTTATATCCCATGGAATTGCGTTCACTTGTTAGGCAGAAGGGAGAAAACATCCGGTGGAAGAAGTAAAAAAGGCATCAAAATTTGAAAAGGTAGCAGCCCGCTGCTGGAACTTGCTGAATGAAGGGAAACCATTTACACCGATTTTTGTATTCGGTACATTTTTATTGTTTTCTATCTCACAGTTTGGACAAACTGGTTTTATTTCAGCATTTGTTAGCAGTTTTGTCCTCGTTGTACCTTTATTTGTTTTATATTATTTGTTTGATTTTCCATTGTTTTTACGAAACTATTTATGGTTTCCGTTTGTTGCCTATTTAATTGTATTTAAGATGGTTCATTTACCATTATTCTTTTTTGCATTAGGATTATATTTCTTCTTTACAATTTTATTTTGGGGAACGTTATATTATCATTTGCGGATTGGGACATCATGGCTGAACTTTACACGATTTTGGAAGCTTGTTTTGAAAAATAGTGATTCTACAAGTGGGAATGCACAGGAACAAATGCCAAAGTTTTTACTATTACTTTCGCTTTGGTATTACTACTACGAGTTCTTCCAAGAGGGTGGTACATTTAGTGGTGTAGATTGGAAAACGCTTCTTATATTTTACGGTGCTCTTCTCGTATATACACTTATATTACATCGTAATTTATTTGATTGGCAGCCGAAAGCAATTCCTACTTATACGAAGAATATGCCTGAAAACCAAAAGGCATTAAATGAAAAAGTAGTCGTGATTGTAATTGACGGTATGCGAAAAGATCGTTTTGAGGCGGCGCATACACCATATTTAGATTCACTTCGAAAACAGGGGACAGAGTTTTTAAATATGGAAACTGTATATCCGGCTCGTACAGTGGTATGTTTCTCATCTATGTTTACAGGAACGTATTCATTTGAGCATGGTATTAAATCGAATATGGTTTGGAAGCATGGAGTGAACGTAGAGAGTATTTTTGATTCTCTTCGTAAAGTAGATAAAACAGGGAAAATGTTAGCAGTTGCGCATTTAGTCGACGCGTTTGGCGATGATGTGGAAACATTTACGGCTGTAATGAAAAATGATGTTGTCGACTCGAAAATTATGGAGAAAGCAAGAAAAATTATGGATGAACAAGATCCGGATTTATTTATCGTCCAGCTTATTTCTACAGATCAAACAGGGCATAGTCGTGGCGTATTATATGATGAATATTTACAAAAAATTCATGAAGCAGATCAGCATGTGAAGCAGTTTATCGAGCATTTAGAGAAAACAGGCAAAGCAGAAAATACGACATTTATCATTTGCGCAGATCATGGACAAGCGGATGGAATTGGTGGTCACGGTCATTTAGATGAGGGCGAGCGGTTTGTACCATTCTTTATGTGCGGTCCTCATATCGCTCAAGGAATAAAAGTAGAAGAGAAGAAGAGTCTTGTTTCTATGGCACCTACAATTGCTTACTTATTAGGAGCGCCGTATCCATCTCATAGTCGTGGTCCTGTATTAGTAGAAGCGTTAAAGGAGCAGGAAAAGGAATGAAAGTAATTGTTTTTATACCAGCCCTAAATGAAGAGGATTCTATTGCACACGTCATTCAAAAGGTGCCGCGTCATTTTCATCCAAATGTAACGGTAGAAGTACTTGTCATCGATGATGGCTCAACTGATAGAACAGTAGCTGTTGCAAAAGAGGCGGGGGCTGATCACATCGTTTCATTTGCAAAAAACGGAGGACTTGGTGCAGCTGTTCGAGCAGGTTTGCAGGAGAGCTATCATCTTGGGGCTGACATTAGTGTAATGATTGATGCTGATGACGAATACCCAGCTGATGAAATCCCGAATATACTTGAGCCTATCTTTGCTGGAGAAGCAGATTATACGATGGGTTCTCGTTTTCGCGGAACAATTCGAGGGATGAAATTACATCGACGTCTTGGGAATTACTGCTTTACGATGTTGCAATGTTTGTTACTGCGGAAATGGATTCGTGATGGACAATCAGGCATGCGTGCCTTTTCTAGACAAGCCATGGAGCATGGGGAAATTATTCACGATTATAACTATGCCCAAGTCATTACTTTGAATTTAGTACGAAAAGGATTTCGAGTACAAGAAGTACCGATTACGTATAAAGTACGAAAAACAGGGGAGTCTTTCATATCTTTTCGTAAGTATATGACGCGTGTGTTTCCGGCGATTTGGAAAGAAATGACACGTCCGGTAGAAAAAGTTACGATTGACTATGCTGCACATGTATTAACAGAGGATAAGAAGTGCTCGTAGCGAGCCTTTCTTATCTTGATAATAATTATCATTAATCTCGGGAGGAACGTTCATGAAAAAAATCATTACATCATTATTTGTTGTTATTTTCTTAACATTCTCAATTCAAACAAGTGCATTTGCTTATTCGTATGGAAATCCGAACGAAGAAAAAGTTGCAGAGGCATATAAGCAAATGGTTGCAAAGCTAGATGAAAATCCGGCAAACTTTAAAGAAGCGAAAAAAGCATATGAGAATGTGCAAGAAGAAATTGATCAACATATGGGAAAAGAACCTTCTAAAGCAATGATGAAGGACTTTGATAAACAAAATAAAGAAGATATCATTGCTGATATGCAAAAAATTCTTGCGCTTAATATTAATCGCCGTTTAACAAATGTTGATGAAAAATTTACAGACTATGATACAAGCAAACGTTTATTAGCTAAAGCATTTGCTACATATGAAGCGTTATCGCCAGTTGTTGGTGAGCGCAATAAAGAGTTGGATACAAAGCTAAAGGATGAATTTAATAAAGCATTAGAATCATTAGGAAACCCAGGATTATTTGGGGTAGGTCAAAAAGAAGCAAATCAAGATGCTTTCAAGAAAAGTAAAGATGTTATTTTAACAAGTTTACAAAAAGAGTTTAAAATTAAAGACTTTAAAGTGGGACACTTCAGCGCGAATAGTCAAGAAGATAAAGTAGCTTCTGATAAAACAGAAAAAGCAGAGTGGACAGATTTAAGTAGCTTGAAAAACTGGGCTCCAATTGTAGTTATTGTACTTATACTTGTTGGGGTCATTGTATATGCTGTAAGAAAACGTAAGTAAGGATGAGGGGGAAGAGCGATGCAACTTCAGGCATTTCTCATTACATTTCGTGAAGTATTAGAAGCGTTGCTTATTGTTGGGATTATTACGACATATTTAAAGCGTACAGATAGTAAGCAATTTGTGAAATATGTTTGGCTAGGAGCAGGGCTTGCGGTTGTAGCAAGTTATATTGTCGCTCTTGTCTTCCAAGTTGTATTTACTGGTTTTGCTGCTATGGGCAGCGAAATGTATTTGAAAATATCCATTATTTTCGTTTCGGCCATTCTACTTACACAAATGGTATTTTGGATGGCAGAACATAGTAAAAATATGAAAGCCAATATGGAAAGTAAAATGAGTCAGTATATTACGGCTGGAAACATAATTGGAATGGTCGTGCACTCCTTTCTTGTTGTACTTCGAGAAGGTGTTGAAACAGTGTTTTTCTTCGCGGCTATTACAGGAGGGAATATTGGAGAAGCGATGAAAGGCTGGGGAGCTATTTCAGGCTTACTCGTTGCAGTTGTTGTTAGCTACTTATTCTTTAAAGGAACGATGCGCATTTCACTTAAAGTATTCTTTAAAGTAACGGGCGCATTTATCGTCTTAATTGCAGCGGGTCTTCTTGTACAAGGCATTTCTATGCTCCAAGATTTAAAAATACTCGGCAGCGTTATGCCGCATGTATATGATATTACATGGCTACTACCAGAGCATCCAATTGATTACGCTCACTATTTGCGTGATCATGGTACTGCACCACTTCTTTCCGGGGATATCGGTATTTTCTTAAAAGCATTTTTAGGATATTCATCGATGCCATCTCTTGAAGAAGTACTTGTGTATATCGGATATTTTGTTGTATTGTACATGTTAATCATCTTTAAAAAACCTGTTAAAAAAAAGCAAACAATAGTCGAAGAAGATAAGTCAGTAAGCTAAAAGTACAAGGAGTTTTCCTTGTGCTTTTTTTGCAGAAAGGAAATAAGATGAAACAAATATTACGTATATGGGCAGTTATTCTATTTACTAGCGCGATTTGTATTCGGTTTTTCTATGCGAGTCCGTTTGCGGCAACGTGGGACGAAGTCGATTTTACGCTTGCATTAAAGCAATATGACATATTAGCAATGCAGCCACATTTCCCGGGCTATCCTTTTTTTATTTTAGGGGGAATGATAACGCATCTTTTTATAGAAAACCCTGTGCAATCGTTAGGGATTTTTAACGCCATTATGGCACTTAGCGCAGCTTTTCCGATGTACTGGATTGCGCGTCATTATGTAAGTAGAACGAGCGCTCTTATTGTTGTAGCTGTTTTACAAACGAGCGGCTATTTCTCTATTTTAGTAACGCAGCCTATGTCAGAAGGTGCAGCATTAGCAATCGTATGGTGGTATATATGGAGTATAGAACGTGCCTTTCGTACAAAGCGTTTTCAAACTCAATTTTGGCCCGTTCTCTTCTTTGCGCTATTAATGGGCATACGCTTATCATATGCACCGTTTGGAATTGTGCTTATTTTGTTATTATGGCAACAATGGCGTGAAGAAAAATGGCGGTTTATAATCTTATTTTGTACAACTGTCCTTTCACAGTTAGTTTGGGTTAGTGCTCTTATTTGGAACATTGGTGGAATAACGGGGTTGTGGAAAATCTCTTTCGGATTTGTAGAAGGCCATTTTACCGAATGGGGCGGAGCAGTTACAGAAACGAGTGAACCACTCATTTCACGTTTCTACCGTTTACTTTCTGAAAACATCATCTTTGCAGGAATAGGCATGCACTCGTATTATCTGGTAGGTTTCTTTCTTTCCTTTTTGTTTCTATTTGTTTTACAATGGAAGAACATACGTTGCTATCCAAAGGTTATAATTGCTCTTGGAAGTTTCTATTTTCTTTGGAATTTACTTGGACAAAATATTGATAAACCGCGCCATTCTTATCCGATTGTAGCGATGTTCCTTTGTGTATTTGCTATCTCGTGGTTAAAAAGACATCGTGGTATTGTATTGCTGTTATTTGCTACAAGCCAACTTATAGTGAGTATACCGCTTATGAAAGAACAACAGGTGGAGGTACCGGCAACGTATCAGCTGGCATCATATTTAGAGGGAAAACAGCAGTCATTTATTGTATACACGTGGGAAGAGACGAGGGTTATGGAATACTTGCAGATGCCGTATGAACATAAACGTTTTTACACATATGACTATTTTTTACAGGACAAAAAATATCATAAAAATGATACGATATACGTTACAAATCATCTTATTGAAGGATTTGAAAAGCAAGGGATTGATATAAAAGGACAAATGGAACAAGTAGCTGTTTTTCGTTCTAATCCATTATTTGATCCTGTGTATCATAAAATAGTCTTATATAGGTGGAAAAAGTAAGAGAGGAGAAAGCGAGTGCACGAGCATTTAAAAGAAAAATTATCAATTTTACCAGATCAACCAGGCTGTTACTTAATGAAAGATAAGCAAGGAACGGTTATATATGTCGGGAAGGCAAAGGTGTTAAAAAATCGTGTGCGCTCGTATTTTACTGGTTCACATGATGGGAAGACACTCCGTCTTGTCGGGGAAATTGTTGATTTTGAATATATTGTTACCTCCTCGAATCTGGAGGCACTTATTTTAGAATTAAATTTAATCAAAAAATATGATCCAAAATATAATATCCAATTAAAAGATGATAAAACATATCCATTTATTAAAATTACAGCTGAAAAACAGCCACGTTTGCTCATTACGAGAAATGTAAAAAAGGATAAAGGAAAGTATTTTGGTCCGTATCCAAATGCGCAATCAGCTCATGAAACAAAAAAACTGTTAGATCGCATGTATCCGCTTCGGAAATGTACAAATATACCAGATAAAGTTTGTTTATATTATCATATGGGACAATGCTTAGCACCTTGTGTACAAGAGGTAACGGATGAACAGAATCAAGAAATTGTAGATGGAATTGTTAAGTTTTTGAATGGTGGACATAAAGAAGTTCGTTCAGAATTAGAAGCGAAAATGTATGAAGCATCGGAAAAATTAGAGTTTGAACGTGCAAAAGAATTACGTGATCAAATTTCTCATATAGATGCGATTATGGAAAAGCAGAAGATGATTATGAGCGACTTAGTTGACCGCGATGTGTTTGGTTATGTGGTGGATAAAGGCTGGATGTGCGTGCAAGTTTTCTTTGTCCGAAAAGGTAAGTTAATCGAGCGCGATGTCTCTATGTTCCCAATTTATGATGAGCCGGAAGAAGGGTTTTTAACATTTATCGGTCAATTTTATGAACAAAACAATCATTTTAAACCAAAGGAAATTGTAGTGCCAGGCAGTATTGATCCTGAATTAGTAGAGCGTTTTTTAGAAGTGGATGTAACGCAGCCAAAACGAGGAAAGAAAAAAGACCTCGTTGAATTAGCAAACAAGAATGCGAAGATCGCTTTAGGGGAGAAGTTTTATTTAATTGAACGTGATGAAGAGCGAACAATTAAGGCTGTTGAAAATTTAGGTAAGCAGCTTGACATTGAAACACCATATCGTATTGAAGCATTTGATAACTCAAATATTCAAGGGACGAATCCAGTTTCAGCAATGATTGTCTTTATTGATGGAAAATCAGCGAAAAAAGAGTATCGAAAATATAAGATAAAGACAGTTCAAGGGCCAGATGATTATGAATCGATGCGAGAGGTTGTACGCCGGCGGTATACGCGTGCTTTAAAAGAGAATTTGCCACTACCTGATTTAATTGTGATTGATGGCGGGAAAGGACATCTTGCAGCTGCTAGTGATGTGCTTGAAAATGAACTTGGCTTATATATTCCGATGGCAGGACTTGTTAAGGATGATAAACACCGTACATCGCATTTAATGATTGGTGATCCTCCTGAGCCTGTTATGCTTGAAAGAAATAGCCAAGAATTTTATTTATTGCAGCGTATTCAAGACGAGGTACACCGATTTGCAATTACATTTCACCGTCAGCTTCACGGGAAATCAGTGATTCAATCTGCTTTAGATGGGATTCCTGGAGTTGGTGAAAAGCGAAAAAAAGTATTGTTAAAACATTTTGGCTCCCTAAAAAAGATGAAAGAAGCTTCTGTGACGGAATTTGTCGAAGCGGGAATGCCGCAAAATGTTGCAGAAACCATTTATTCCTATTTAACAGATAAGAAGACGTTGTAGTTTACAATGTCTTCTATTTTTTGATATAATTTCAGAAGATTAAAAATTATTAAAAATGAATGAATATGCAATGTAAATCCATTTTGATTTTTCGACATATAAGCTGTAGCTATGAAAACAAAAACAGTTCTTCACACATTTCCTCCTTTTGTTTTCACACGGCAGGGGGAGAAAAAAGGCACTGACCGCTTCTATGCATGGCCGGATGCTCTCTCCCACCTAAAAAGAAATGGTTTATGTCGTTTTTTTAATTTGGATTTATATAGAAAAGTCAACTAAACCTATATGTCTAGTTGACTGTTAATGTAGATTCTACACTTCGATAGGATCTTTTACGTCCCATTTCACAAGAAATGTGATAGAATCCGAACGTTTTTTTTGCTCTTCATATGACTCTGCAACAACATTTCGTTGTTTTTGAATTTGTTCTGCAACAAATCCAGTTTCTAATTGGTAAGAAGAATGTCTAGTTTGCTTTTGACGCTCTGTAATGAGCGGGCTTGTTAGCTGAAAATGCATTTCACGGCGTTTATGCTCGATGATGTTCAAGCGACCCCAGCCAGCTTTTTCAAAAAAATAAATGACTTCTTCAATCGTCTCTAGCGGATATTTTCGTGCTAGGTTTCTGCCGGCCCAGTATAAGATGTCATCTAATTCTTTACCAATTAGGTCAGGTAGTACTTCTTCCCGCAGCAGTTCATAAGCGAAAGCGTGCAATGAAACATCTTCTAAAGATGCTATATCAATTGTATTTTTGCTCAAAATATTCCCCTCTTTCTATAGGGATTATTATATAACATTTCCCATTTATAAAAACAGCACTTTCTTTAGGAAAATCTAAATATATAGAAAGAAAAAAGGAAGTGGCAAATTATATGCAAATTATGTACAAATTATGTATACGTTTTCTTGACGCTTCGACAAAAATAGGAGTAAAATGAATTTGGTATCAAATTATGCTGAAATATTTCGAATAATTTTTTCAGTTTTTCTTATAGCAATAGTGAAAAAACATTATTGTTATAAACTAATACTGAAAGCAGCAGTTAAACACTCAAGGGGGGTAATGGGGACATGAAAGGCCGCGAGTATACGTTTCGCAAGTGGCACTCATTAATGGGGGTCATTCCGGTTGGTGTCTTTTTGACGCAACATTTAGTAGTAAACAATTTTGCAACAAGAGGGGCAGAGGCTTTTAACAAAGCTGCTCATTTTATGGAGCTCCTTCCATTCCGGTATGCGCTAGAAATTTTCGTCATCTTTTTACCGATACTGTACCATGCTATATATGGATTATATATTGCATTTACAGCTAAGAACAATGCGACATCTTATAGTTATTTCCGTAACTGGATGTTCGTCTTCCAACGAATCTCAGGTGTCGTTACGCTTATTTTCTTATCTTGGCACGTTTGGGAAACACGTATTCAGGCAGCAATGGGTAAGCAGGTAAATTATGACATGATGGCAGATATTTTAAGCAACCCAGTTATGTTTGGTTTCTACTTAGTTGGGGTTGTATCAACAATTTTCCACTTTGCGAATGGATTATGGACATTCTGCATTAGCTGGGGAATTACAGTATCGCCACGTTCACAACGTATCTCTACTTATGTAACATTAGCTATTTTCTTAGGTTTATCTTATGTAGGTGTGAGTGCATTATTAGCGTTCATCGATCCACAGCTAGCAAATCAGTAAGGAGTGGGAGAGCATGAAAGGGAAACTTATAGTAGTCGGTGGTGGCTTAGCCGGCTTAATGGCAACGATTAAGGCAGCAGAAGCAGGAGTAAACGTGGAACTGTTCTCTTTAGTACCAGTAAAACGTTCGCATTCTGTATGTGCACAGGGTGGCATGAACGGTGCTGTAAATACGAAAGGTGAAGGGGATTCTCCATGGATTCACTTTGACGATACAATCTATGGTGGTGACTTCTTAGCGAACCAGCCGCCAGTTAAAGCAATGTGTGAAGCAGCGCCTGGTATTATTCATTTAATGGACCGTATGGGTGTTATGTTTAACCGTACAGAAGAAGGACTTCTTGATTTCCGTCGTTTCGGGGGAACACAACATCACCGTACAGCATTCGCTGGTGCAACAACTGGCCAACAATTATTGTACGCATTAGATGAGCAAGTACGCCGTCATGAAGTAGCAGGACTTGTAACGAAATATGAAGGTTGGGATTTCTTACGTGCTGTTGTGGATGACGAAGGCGTATGTCGCGGAATCGTTGCACAAGACTTACAATCTATGGAGATTAAGAGTTTCCAAGCTGATGCCGTAATTATGGCAACAGGGGGCCCTGGTATCATCTTCGGAAAATCAACAAACTCTATTATTAATACAGGTACAGCAGCATCTGCTGTATATCAACAAGGTGCATATTATGCGAATGGTGAGTTCATTCAAATTCACCCAACAGCAATTCCTGGGGACGATAAGTTACGTCTAATGAGTGAATCTGCACGTGGTGAAGGTGGACGCGTTTGGACGTATAAAGACGGTAAGCCATGGTACTTCTTAGAAGAGAAATATCCTGCATACGGAAACCTTGTGCCTCGTGATATCGCAACGCGTGAAATTTTTGACGTGTGTGTCGAGCAAAAACTAGGTATTAACGGTGAAAACATGGTATATCTAGATCTTTCTCATAAAGATCCGAAAGAACTAGATATTAAACTTGGTGGAATTATTGAAATCTATGAAAAGTTCACAGGTGATGATCCTCGTAAACTACCGATGAAAATCTTCCCTGCTGTTCATTATTCAATGGGCGGACTATGGGTTGATTATAAGCAAATGACAAGTATTCCAGGGTTATTTGCAGCAGGTGAGTGTGATTACTCTATGCACGGTGGTAACCGATTAGGTGCTAACTCGTTACTTTCAGCGATTTATGGCGGTATGGTAGCGGGACCAAATGCGATTGAATATATGAAAGGTCTTTCAAAATCATCTGATGCTGTTTCATCTACTTTATACGAGCAAAATGAATTAATCGAAACAGAGAAATTTAACAATATTTTAACGTTAGATGGTAATGAAAATGCATATGTTCTTCATAAAGAGCTTGGAGAATGGATGACGGATAACGTTACAGTAGTTCGTGAAAATAAAAAGTTATTAGAAACAGATGCGAAAATTCAAGAGTTAATGGAACGTTATAAACGCATTAACATTAACGATACAGCAAAATGGAGTAACCAAGGTGCTTCGTTTACACGCCAACTGGCAAATATGTTTGAATTAGCTCGTGTTATTACAATTGGTGCGTATAACCGTAATGAAAGCCGCGGTGCGCATTATAAACCAGAATTCCCAAATCGTGATGATGCGAACTTCTTAAAAACTACAATGGCGAAGTTTGAAGGAGAAGGAAATGCACCGGCATTCCATTACGAAGACGTTGATGTTTCATTAATCAAACCACGTAAACGTGATTATTCTTCAAAACATGATGTAGCTGCTAAGGGTGAAGAGAAGGGGGATAAACAACATGTCTGAGAAAACAATCCGCCTCATCATTACGAGACAAGATGGACCAGATGCACAATCGTTTGATCAGGAATTTGAAATTCCATATCGCCCAAATATGAATATTATTTCGGCTCTTATGGAAATTCGTCGTAATCCTGTTGATGCAAAAGGAAATCATACGACTCCGGTTGCATGGGATATGAACTGTTTAGAAGAAGTATGTGGTGCTTGTTCTATGGTAATTAATGGTAAACCACGTCAATCATGTACAGCTCTTATCGATAAATTAGAACAACCAGTTCGTATAAAACCGATGAAGACATTCCCGGTAGTACGTGATTTACAAGTTGATCGTAGTCGTATGTTTGATGCTTTGAAACGTGTTAAGGCTTGGGTTCCAATCGATGGTACGTATGATTTAGGACCAGGACCAAGAATGCCAGAGAAAAAGCGTCAATGGGCATATGAACTTTCAAAATGTATGACATGTGGTGTTTGCTTAGAATCATGTCCGAACGTAAACAGTAAATCTGACTTTATCGGACCAGCGCCGCTTTCACAAGCACGTTTATTTAACTCACATCCAACTGGTGAAATGCATAAAGCAGAGCGCTTACGTGCAATTATGGGTGATGGTGGCCTTGCGAACTGTGGTAACTCGCAAAACTGCGTACAATCATGTCCAAAAGGTATCCCGTTAACAACTTCAATTGCAGCATTAAACCGTGATACAACAATTCAGTCGTTTAAAGATTTCTTTGGTAGCGACAATAACTATTAATTTATATTGCCTCTTCGAATCGAAGAGGCAATATTTATATAAATACAAATGGAAAAACCGACATGAAATTCTTCTTTTTGGGTGGGAGAGAGGATCCGATCATGCATAGAAACGGTAGCCCTATTCCGAGTGAAAACAAAGGGAGAAAATGAGTGTAGGTCACCTGTTGTTTTCCATAGCTGCGACTGATATGTTGGAAAATCAAAATGGATATATGGTTTTTAATCGTTTTAATTTTTCGTTTATTCTGAAATTTATTATGTGACTTATGAGAATGAGAGAAAAAGGAGAGAAAAACATGAAGAAGATTTCCTATATTGAAAACTTTGCTAGCTGGGAAAAAGATTTTTCATTTTACATTCCTGTGAAAGTTCGTTTTTGTGAAACAGATATGTTTGGACACATGAATAATGGTGTTGCTTTTACATATTTTGAAGAAGCACGTATTGAATTTTTTAAAGAGCTTGGTTTTATGCAAGAATGGACACATGAAGCATCAGAAACAATGATTGTTGTTGCTGACTTACAATGTAATTTTTTAAAACAAATTTTCTTCGATGAACATTTAAAGGTATATGTAAAAGCTGAAACAATTGGGAATTCTTCTTTGGATTTACACTATATGGTGAAAAATGAAGCGGGAGAAGTTTGCTTAGTAGGGCGCGGGGCAATGGTGCAAGCCTCAAAGAAAACGGGAAAAGGGGCACCTTGGCCCCAAGAATGGAAGCAAAAGCTATTGCAATAAAAATAAGAGAGCTATTTAGCTCTCTTATTTGTTTCACCCATTGCTTCTTCTAATGTTAAGTGATGTTTATGTAAGTATGTAGCATATGGATTACCGACGTATCTAAGGTGCCACGGTTCATATGAGTATTCTGTTGTATCTGTTTTATCTTCTAAATAGCGAATGACGAAGCCAAATTCATGGGCATGTGCTGCAACCCATTTACCTTCTTCTGTTTCACCAAAAATAGGTTCTAATTGATATTTTGCAGATTTAGAACTAATATCCATTGCAAGGCCTGTTTGATGTTCGCTCGTTCCAGGAATTGCGCTCACTGAATCTGCTTCAGCTTGTCCTTGTCGTTTTATGTACATATTATGTAATGATTGTTGTCGTTTATAAGAACGGTATCCTGATACAGCAGTAAGCTCTAGTCCTTGTTCTTTTGCTGCATGGAACATTTTTTCGAGAGCTGCACCAGCATCTTTACGAAGTAATGTTTTCTCTTTATCTTTTGGATATGCAAATGGAACGTCTGGTCTTATAAGATCGTCTGGTGTATAGCCATCTGGTAATTTACGATGTTTATTTACTAATACAAGAGGTGAATCTGGATTTGTAACAAGAGAGAAATTCTCATCTATTTTTTTAGCAGTATGAGTTGCTTTTGGGAATGTTGGAATCTCTTCTTTTGGATGTTCAATATGTTTTTGTGTTTCGACAGCTTTCGCTTCATTTTGTAATGGAGATTTTGAGCTGAAATAAGCGAAGGATGTAATACCGATTACAATCGTAGTGGCAGAAATAACAATTACCTTTTTCATAACGCTGTGTAATCTCAGTCCTTTCTTATAATTTTTCTAGTATGTTAATTATAAGTCTAGTTTCTATAAAAAGAAATATAAGAGTCGTAACGTAATAGAATTGCAAAGAAAATGTCAAAAAA
Organism: Bacillus sp. FSL K6-6038; assembly: GCF_038050455.1. Classification (NCBI taxonomy): domain Bacteria; kingdom Bacillati; phylum Bacillota; class Bacilli; order Caryophanales; family Bacillaceae; genus Bacillus; species Bacillus sp. FSL K6-6038. The sequence goes on along the minus strand of NZ_JBBOUH010000001.1, from coordinate 4,348,024 downwards.
TGTTTGATTTTGTTGATTCATATACATACAAATGGAAAAAACAATACAAAACCTTTCTTTTTGGGTGGGAGAGAGCGTCTGACCATGGATAGAAGCGGACAGTGCCTTTTTTAGCCCCATGCCGAGTAAAACCAAAGGGAGAAAACGAGTGGAGATTTCTTTTTATTTTCATAGCCGCGACTTATATGTTGAAAAATCAAAATGGATATGTATATTGTTCGGGTATACACATAAATGGATTGGAATAAACCAAGGGTTAAGAAATAAAAGGATGGCTTAAGCCATCCTTTTATCCCGTTATTCACGGACAGTAAGACCCCCACCTCAAGATTTAGTGAAAGTAAAGAAGATAGGTGAGGGATAAAGAAAACCCAACTGATGGAAGTTTCCCGTTATTTGTTTACTTCAAATGATTTTAAGTTATCACGACGAATTTTATCTTTTTCTGCATCAGATTTTTTGAAATTGTAATCATATAGAGCGCCTTCCCAATCACCATACATTGGGTTAGGGAAAATGATGAATTTCTCGCCAAATTGTGCTTTTGTTTCTTCAACTGTTTGATTGCGATCTTTTACAGATTTCCCATCAAATCCAGTGAAGTCAGATAAGTTATCACCGAAGAATAGGACGATATCGTGTGATTGTGAAACAAGTTCACGACGTTTTTCTTTCCCTTTTTCTTTCGGGTCTTGTAGTAAAATATGTTCTTTCGTTGCTTGTGGAGCGCCAACGCGTTCAAGGTTTTTAATCGTTGCATCTAATTGATTTGTTTTACGGTTTGAAATGTAGTAGATATCGACACCTTTAGATTCAGTATATTTTAAGAAGTCAATTGCACCAGGAAGAGCTGCCGCTTCTGCTTTATTAATCCACTCATCCCATTTATAAGGATAGCCCTTTCCTTCTTTCACAGTCATCGCTTGGTGGGGGCTGTTATCTAAAACGGTTTCATCTAAATCTAGTACAATTGCTGGTTTTTTACTTGTCCCTTTTGCAAGAGCAGCATCGAGTTTTAATTGTCCGATGTTATAGCCTTGATAATACAAAGCTTTTGTTTCACCAGCTGTTTGATACCATAGATCAGCCATTAGCTGTTGATCTGTTAATTTTACTTTTTCTTCTTTTGCTACAGTTTTTTCAGCTGTTCCTGAACATGCTACAAGTGATGTAGAAAGAACTGCTACAGATAATAATGTGGTAATGCCTCTTTTCATTTTCATATGTATCCTCCTTGATGTAACTAAATTCTTTAATATTATATATTAAAATATAATATTTTTTATACCTTTTTTATGAACTTTTGTATATTGTCTTTTGTATATATAGTAGTGTGCCTTATATTAGAAAGATGAGCAAAATGATAATGAGTTATTTGACTTACTTTATTGTCAAAATGACAATTATAATTGACAAACTCCGTTCTGTTATTTACAATTTTAACTAAATGAAACAAATGATGGATTAGAGATGATGGTACATATAAGAGAATGAAATATAATACTATATTTTATTTCAAACAATCATAGTCTTTAAGAGAGTACGAATGATATTAAAGGGGAGGCTTTATACTTTGAGTTTACAAATTCAAAACTTAACAAAAACATTTGGAGAATCAAAGGCAGTTAACGGTTTGCAAATCTCGTTACCAAAAGGTGAAGTGTTAGGTTTACTTGGCCGAAATGGTGCAGGGAAAACAACGACAATTAAAATGCTTCTTGGGTTATTAACGCCTAATGAAGGTTCTATTACGTGGGATGGAAAAACATTTGGTAATAGTGGGGTAACAATTGGATATTTGCCAGAGGAAAGAGGATTATATACAAAAAGTAGGGTAATAGATCAACTGCGATATTTTGGTAGATTAGAAGGAATGACGAAGAAAGAAGTCGATCTTGCAATCGATCACTGGTTAGAACGATTAGCAATCCCAGAATATAAATTTAAAACGGCAGGAGAGCTTTCAAAAGGGAATCAACAAAAAATTCAATTAATTGCGGCCCTTCTTCATAATCCAGAACTACTTATTTTAGATGAACCATTTAGCGGACTTGATCCAGTTAATGCTGGAATGCTAGCTAGTATTATTGAAGAACAAGTACAGAGCGGAAAGACGATTATTTTATCAAGTCATCGTATGGAACAAGTAGAGGCTTTTTGCCAACATGTATGTATTTTGAAAAAAGGTGAAGCAGTCGTAGAAGGACAGCTAAGTGATATTAAGAAAGAATACGGTTTTCGTAATTTAACTATTGAAGATACAGCAGAGAATGAAAAGGGATTAGAAGCTATACATGTTCCGTATGAAAAACAACAAGGCCTTCTTTATGTAAAAGTACAAGACGATGCAGAAGCTCTAAAGATTTTGCAACAATTGCAAGAGCAAGGTGTAAGCTTAAGGCAATTTAAAATGCTAGAGCCGACGCTAAACGAAATATTTGTAGAAAGGGCGAAATAACAATGCGTAAATTTTCTCATGTATTTTCATTTTATTTCAGGGAAGCATTTTTTTCTAAAAAATCATTGATTACGAGTGCGATTTTATTTTTAGTTGTGTTTGGAATCTTTGCATTTAACCATTTCACTTCTGATGGAGATAAAAGTAAGGAGAAAGATAAGATTGCAGTTGTAGTAGAAAGTTCTACATATAAAATACAAAAAGAAGAGTTAAATAAGTTATTGCCATCAGCAAAAATAACGGTTGGTTCAAAGGGTGATTTTGATAAATTCCATAAACAAGTAGAAGAAGGAGATTTAGATGGTTTATTCCATGTGAAAGAAAAGAATGGAGTTCCAGAGGTTACGTATATGTTTAATGGGTTCCCTAGTGAAACAACTTCTACAATTATGGCTAGTTATTTAAAGGAGCAATATACGGCAGTAACGGTTGCTAAACATAATGTTTCACCGGAAATTGCACAACAATTGCAAACAGAAATTTCCGTGAAACAAGAAGCGATAAAAGATCGTTCTGCCTCTTTCGGAATTGCATATTTCTTTACATTCGCTTTGTATATGTTCATTGTTGCGTTCGGAAGCACAATTGCGATGAATATTGCTTCTGAAAAAGCTTCTCGCGTTATGGAAGTCATGATTCCGAAAGTAAAACCTCTTACTATGATGTATGCAAAAATTTTGGCAGTTGTTTCAACGGCGTTATTACAACTTGTTATATTGGCATGTGGTTACCTTGTTCCTTGTGTACTAGGCTGGGTAGATTTAGAAAGTGGTTCATTATTTGGATTGCCAATTGATTTTACAAAGCTAGATGCACAAGTTATCAGTATGTTCCTAATTTATTTTGTTACAGGATATTTCCTTTATGCGATGATGTATGCAGCTGCTGGTGCGGTTGTTTCTAAGACTGAGGATTTACAAGGTGTAATGTTCCCGGTGTCGATTTTAATAATGGCAGCATTATTCATTAGTATGAAATCATTAAGTGATCCGAATAGTACTATTGTTGTTGTAAGTTCGTATGTTCCGTTCTTTACACCGATGGTCACATTCTCGCGCATTGTAGCTGGTGAGGCGGGGATGTTAGAAATTACGATAACACTTGCGATTCTTTTGGCGACGATTGGTATATTAAGTGCTGTTACGAGTCGTATTTATGTAAATGGTGTAATGAATTACTCAGACAAAGTGAAATTTAAAGATTTAGCGAAATTTATTAAACGTCAATAATAGGAAAAAGCATGATTTTCTTGTGAAATCATGCTTTTTCTTTATGTATAAATTAAAAATAGTATATAATAATAAGAGTTGTCTTTTAATAGAATGAATAAAAAGGAGGGTGTGCAGATGGGAATTAGTAGCCGTTTTACAGTAGGTGTTCATATGTTAACGTTACTTGCGATAGATCGAAACTCTCGCTGTACCTCTGAATGGATTGCTGGCAGTGTGAATACAAACCCAGTTGTGATTCGCCGCATTACAGGAATGTTAAAAAGAGCAGGTCTAGTGGATGTACAAGCAGGGAAAGGTGGTACATCACTTGCTCGTGATTTAGATGAGATTACATTACTTGATGTATATAAAGCAGTGGAAGTAGTAGAAGAAGGACATCTATTTTCTTTCCATGAGAATCCAAATATTGAATGTCCAGTAGGTGCGAATATTCAATCGGTATTAGAAATTATATTAATGCAAGCGCAAGAAGCGATGGAAAGCGTACTTGCGAATGTAACAGTTCAGCAACTTGTTACAAATTTACAATCAAAAATTAAAAAGTAAAAAAAGCGAGCCTCGTATAAGTGGGCTCGCTTCTTTTACTTTCAGAAAGATCGAAGATTCTATTTTTCAGTATTTAATACAAATTTCCCTACAATGGCAGCAACGATACCACCAAGAATTGGTGCAACAATAAATACCCACAATTGAGATACAGCTTCTCCGCCAGCAAATAAAGCTGGTGCTAGGCTACGTGCAGGGTTAACAGAAGTGCCTGTTAATGGAATACCTAATAAGTGAACTAATACCAGTGTAAAGCCAATTACTAATCCAGCTAATTGTGCGTTTCCCTTTTTACCTGTTACTGCAATAATTACTAAAATAAAGACGAATGTTAAAACAAATTCAACTAAGAAAGATCCTGACAAACCAAGATTTCCAAAAGCATTTTGTCCTAAGTTATCTAAAGACATATTAGAAGATTTTAAAATTGTCACTAATGTTGCAGTTCCTAATAAACCACCTAAAACTTGAGCTAATAAATAGTAGCTAAGTTCCATAGCATTCATTCGTTTGTTTACAAACAGGGCAATTGATACTGCCGGGTTTACATGACATCCAGAAATTGTTCCAATGCTATATGCCATAGCAACAATTGATAATCCGAAAGCCATTGCAATTCCTAAAGTTCCAATTCCTTCAATTCCGCCGCCTAAAACAGCTGTTCCAGTTCCAAATAATACAAGTACAAAAGTACCAATAAATTCAGCGATTCCTTTTTTTAACATAATTTTCCTCCTCATGTACACATGAATCGTAGTATAGCATAAAATTAGGTGCTTTTAAGTATAAATGGAAAATGAAATATTATTCTGATAAAAAAATAGGGAAGGATTATACAATTTTGATCAAATAAAAAACATGATTCTCAAAGAATAATCATGTTTTTTATTTATGCAGTGTTTTCATTTGTTATGCTGTTTTCTTTCGTTTAGTAACTGGAATAGATCGATTCAAAATGCTATTTGTGATCATTCCAGCTATAATGATAATCATCCCAATAAGTGAGAGTCCGATAGGGAATGAACCATTTAAGAAAAGCATTTCACCAAGAACAGTAAATACCATAGTTCCGGCTTGCGTTGCTTCTACAGCACCTAATAAGGAAAGGTTATCTTTCGCTAAATCTGTTGCAAAGAAAAATGTCATTGTGGCGATAACACCAGAACATAATGCTAATAAAAATCCTTGAAGCATTTGACCGGATGTTGGAATGCCTGTTGCCCCAAAACCATATATTGCAAGAATAATTGCTATAGGCAGGCTGCCGATTGCCATTCCTAATACACGCTGGAAAGTATCAAGGCGTCCTCCTACAACTTCCATCATTTTTCGATTGCCGAATGGATATAAGAAAGCTGCAAGAACAACAGGAAGAAAACCAGATATAAATTGAGTGGCTGTAATATGCCCAGCTTCTGTTGCTTGCATACAAATTACACCAATTAAAATGAAAAGTGATACGTATAAACTGCGAAGTGGGATTTTTCCGCGTACGCGTTTTGTACCTGTTTTTGTTTCAATCGTAATAAAAAATAATGGCGATAGTAGCAAGCCAGCGAGTATTGTAACTTGCCAAGTTCCTGCAACAAGCCAAGCTGGAGAAAAGACAGCAGCAAAGCTTAATAAAGAATAAAAGCCGATCCCTGCTAAAGATCCCCACCCTAGCCATGCAAAGGGATGTTTTCGCATTTCTGACCATAAGGGCCAAAGGTTTTTGCGAAATAAAACGATAAGGAATAAAATAGGGAGAGCGAATAAAAAGCGAAAAGAAGCAGTCCAAGCCCAGCTTGTTCCAGATACATTCATTGCTCTGTTAATAATGAATGTTGCAGAGAAAAAGGCGGATGATAAAATACCTAATAATATTGCGCGCATGATACGTAAGCACTCCTTTCGAGATTCGAAACATTTATGTATAGTATAATATACTTAAAGTTAATTAAAGTAAACTATTTTATACTTAGAGGTGATTTTGTTATTATGAAAGAAAAAGAGGATATGCAAACAAAAGAAGTCATTCAGCAAGTTGGTCAGTTATTAAGACAAATTCGTAATGAACAAAAACTGAGTTTAGAAGAATTGGCGCAAAAAACAGGGGTTAGTAAATTAACATTAGGAAAAATCGAAAGAGGTGAAACGAATCCAACATTAGCCGTCATTTGGAAAATTACGAAGGGGCTGTCAATTCCATTGTCGAGGTTAATGGTAGTTGGAGAACCAGTAGCGATTGCTCGCTGTGGAGAAGGATTTGCGGTAGACGTAGGACAGGCATGGCGGTTAGAGACAATGTTCCGGTATACGAAAGAAACGGGCATGGAGATGCATCGTGCTTGTTTAAGACCGCAAAGTATGTATGAGCCAGAGTCTCACCATGAAGGGGCGATTGAACTTGTTACAGTTATGAAAGGACAAGTTGCTATTCAAGTTGAAAATGATGTGTATGAATTAAATGAATTTGATTCGATTCAGTTTGAAGCGAATAAGAAGCATAGTTATAAAAATGCTGGAGATGAAATAGCTGTTTTGCATTTAACGATGAAGTATTCTTCTTAGCTATAAAAAAGAGCGCTTGCAATAAAGCGCTCTTTTTTTATAGATTTTAACTATATTTTTGATAAAATACAGTTAAGTTGAAATATTCTGAAAAAATAAGTTGAGTAGGATAAGGGATGAGGCGAATGACGAAATTTAGATTATGGAGATTGGTGCAACAAATTCGAACAAGCCTTCGTTTAAAGTTATTAACATGTTTTTTAGTGGTCGCACTTATTCCGCTCATGTTGTTTAGTTGGATGTCATATGAAAAGTCATCCAATCTTGTAAATGAACAGTTTGGGGATTATGGAAAGTTTGCTATATCGCAGCTTCAAACTCAAATTGAATTAACATTAAGCCATATGCATTTAATTGCTAGTGATATTCAAGAATATTTATCAGACCCGACATTAATTGTTTTAAAAAAAGAAGCACCGAAATCGTATTCGGAATTTATTATTGAGAAAAATTTTGAAAGGTTTTTAGAAGCGCATAAAACAGCACAAACGAAGGGGATCTTTTTAATTACACCTAGCGGTTATTATTATGGAGATCGGTATTTAGATGTGCAGAAACTAAAACAAGAAAAATTTTGGGAAGAACAAGGGAATTTATCACAAGGGTATTGGAATGGGATCTATGTTCCGAATCATTACTCTGCACTTGATAAAAGCAAAGTAATTGGATTACTTGTTCCAGTTAAAACATCATTCGGTAGCTTGAAAGATAGCCGAATATTAGTGGAAACAGATGCGACGGATTTATTTAAGTTTATTGATTCATTAGAAACAGATTTGCATGCATTGATTACCATTCGTGATGAAAAAAAACAGGTGATTTATACGACGGATGAAAATTATAAAAAAAACAAGGATGATATCATTTGGGAAAAGCCAATTCCATCAAATAAATGGAGTCTAGAAATTATTATTCCAGAAAAAGAATTTTATCAATCTTCTACAATTATTTTGTTTGTTACATTAATTGGAATTGTTGTATCACTGTGCTTAGCTTTTATGCTGGCATTTTTAATCTCGGCTAAGTTAACGGAAAATATCACGAATTTGGATCATGCAATATCTCAAGTAAGTAAAGGAGATTTTTATACAAATATACCAGTAAATTCACAAGATGAAGTAGGGAGTTTAACTGTGAATTTTAATAAAATGGTTGTTAAAATTAAATCATTAGTAGAAGAAATATATCAGAAAGAAAAGTTGAAAAAAGAAGCTGAGCTCAAGGCAATTCATTATCAAATTAATCCGCACTTGCTATTTAATACATTAAATTCTATTCAATGGAAAGCAAAGCTTCAGGGGGCAAGTGATGTAAGTGAAATGATTTATCATCTTGTTGCTGTGTTAGAAGGGAATTTAAATTTTGCGAATGATCTTGTCACACTCCAAAGTGAACTAACCATTATTGAGCACTATTTAAAGGTACAGGAGATTCGATTTGGAAATCATTTTTCTTATACGCAAAATGTCTCGTCTTCTATGAAAGGGGAACATATTCCAAGAATGTCGCTTCAGCCTATATTTGAAAACATATTTTTTCATGCTTTCGACGATGGACATGGAGCTATTACATTATCGGCATTTGAAAAGGATAATGGTGACTTATGTATACATATTACCGATGATGGTCGTGGTATTTCTGATAGGCGGAAACGGGATTTATTACAAGAGCCGTCTGCAGAACAAAGAGGTGGGCTTGGATTATATAATATCGATCAAAAATTCAAATTACATTTTGGGCTAGAGTACGGATTAACGATTCAATCAGAAGAAAAGAAAGGAACTATAGTTCAGATTCTTTGGCCAAAGGGAGGGATACAGAAGTGAAACGTATTAAAGTGCTCATTGCGGATGACGAGACGATTGTTCGAAGGGGATTGAAGATGGCGGTAGATTGGTCGGCGTATAATATGGAAGTAGTAGCGGATGTGCCAAATGGTGAGAGAGGATGGGAGGAGTTTGTACAGCATGAGCCAGAAGTGGTTATTACAGATATTGTTATGCCTGTTGTAAATGGAATTGAGTTTGTGAAAAAGATTAAACAACATGCGCCGAAAACAAAGGTATTATTATTAAGTTGTCATCGTGATTTTGAATATGCGCAAGAAGGAATTAAACTGGGGGTTTCAGGTTATTTATTGAAAACATCGTTTCATGATGAGGAGCTGGATCAATATTTACGAGCATTTCAAAAAGAGTTAATGATTCATAGGGAAGCGGAAGGGATTGAACAGCAAAAATTCCTCTTTTACGAAGATTTTTTTCAATGGTTATGTGGTTTTCAAAATCAGTTTCAAGAAGTACTTGTGGATTTATTTCGTAATGAATGGAAATGGATGAACGATGGGTATTATGCTTGTTTTATAAGATCGGAATCGAGATTACATCTCATATTACAAGATATTGATCAAAAGATACCAAATCCACATGTGAAGATCTTATGTGGAAAGGAGCAATGTTTCTTATTTCTTAATGAAAACTATAAGGAAATGATGGAGCAAATGTTTATGGATGTAAAGAGTACATACGAAGAGCTATATTGGATTACATCAGGGGAGCTGTTCAGTATAGAGCAATGGATCGATTCGGTTAAATCGATGAAGCAATTTGCAGAACTTGAGATTAAGTATAAAGTAACGATTAACAATTGGCCAAAAACAATTAAAGAGGCTATTTTGTATACAATGAATCATTTATCAGAGCCAATTGTTGTTTCAGAAGTGGCAGAGATGGTGGGACTAAGCAGGAGCCATTTTAGTATGCTTTTTAAAAAGATAATAGGTGAAAGTTTTCATTCTTTTACAGAACGAAGAAAACTTGAACTTGCCATGCAAATGCTTCAAACAACCTCACTTACGATTCAAGAGGTAGCGGAACATATTGGTATTTCAAATAGTAAATATTTTAGTAAATGGTTTAAAAAGTGTACAGGAACAACGCCATCAGAATATCGAGAAAAACAATGTGGAACTTTATATAAAACAAATTGACACCCTGATTTCGTCGAACGAACAATTTGATAACAAAAATCGAACAAATCGATGTTTTTAACCGCTTTCATAAAAGGTAAAATGAAAGCGGTTAAATTATTTATTCTGAAAAATCAGAAATAAAAAAGATTTTTGGAGAAGGGGAGTGTGTGCAGTGAGAAAAATGGTACATGTATGTCTTAGTTTTATGCTCGTACTTATTGTTTTTTTAGCTGGTTGTAGCTCAAATGAGACTACAAGCAAAAAATCATCAAAGGATGATGAAAAGAAACAAACATCAAATGATGGAACAGTTTTGCGATTTGCAACTTGGGATTCTGGAAAGAATTTAAAGATTCAGCAGCAAATTGCAAAGAAATTTGAAGAGAAGAATCCAGGAGTAAAAGTACAGGTGGAGGCTTATGGTGATGGTTTTGATCAAAAGCTCGCAGCATCTTTCGGGGCGAAAAACCCACCGGATGTTATGTATATGTGGAATTTCCCAGCTTACTATAAATCTCTTGAGCCTTTAGATGAACTGGCAAAGAAAGATCCAGATATGAAATTAGATGACTTTTATCAAGGGCTATTTAACTACTCTAGTATTGACGGGAAATTATATGGTATGCCAGCAGGGTTTACAACGCGGGTTATATATTACAATAAAAAGTTATTTGATAAAGCGAATATTCCATACCCGAAAGATGGATGGACTTGGGATGAGTTTGTAGACACTGCGAAAAAGTTAACAGATGCAAGCAATAAACAATATGGCTTTGCTTTACGACCTGAGCCAGATACGTATGATTTACAGGGGTTTATTTGGAGTAACGGTAGTAGTTTTGTAAGTGAAGATGGAAAACAAATAAAAGGACATATGAACAGTCCAGAAACAATTGAAGTTATGAAATCTTTCCAAAGTATGCTAAAGGATAAAACGGCTGTATTAGTAGGTGGAAAAAATCAACAGAGCGGTGATGATATTTTTAAAGCTGGGAAGTTAGCGATGTGGGAGAGTGGAATTTGGCCATTAGAAGGATTTAAAGATGCAAAAATTGATTTTGGTACAGTAGAACCTCCTGCATTTAAAGGGAAACCAGTGAAGGGACTTGTTGGTACATCAGCTGTTTCAATTGCAAAAGATGCAAAGCATAAAGAGTTAGCTTGGGAGTTTGTTAAGTTTTATTCTTCACCAGAAGCGATTAAAATGCGAACTTCTGATTTGCCAGTTCGAATTAGTGTTGTAAAAGAATTGAAGAAAGAGGAAGATGCGAATGTTAAACCGTTCTACACAATGCTAGAACGTTCAACAAATACACCAGCATTTTTACTTAACCCAAAATGGGATGAAGTAAACCGGAATTTATCAGCGGCAATAAATGCAATTATGCTTGGACAAGATCCAGAGCAATTATTAAATAAAGCTGTTCAAGATTCAGAGAAATATATGGATAAATAATTGTAAAAGCAAAGAGGTGTGGATGTTGAAATATGGAGTATCTATAGAAAGTGAAACGAATATAGCCATTAGGAAAAAGAAAATGAAATGGGAGAAACTCGTTCCTTATGCATTTATATTTCCATGGGTATTTGGCTTTGTAGCCTTTACCCTTGGTCCTCTTTTATTTTCATTATTTATTAGTTTTTTTGACTGGCCGCTTATTGGAGAAGTTCAATTTGTTGGACTAAAAAACTATCAAGATATGTTTCTAAATGACTCGATGTTTTGGGACTCGTTATGGGTTACTGTGAAATTTGCAGCATTATTTGTTCCATTTAATTTAATTATTGCCCTATTTTTAGCGATTTTGCTAAATCAAAAGGTAAAAGGATATGCGTTTTTTCGAACATTTTTCTATTTGCCAAGCGTTATTTCTGGTGTGGCTTTAGCGATGATTTGGGCATGGGTGTATAACGGAGAGTATGGTATTTTGAATTATTTTCTATCGCTTGTTGGTATAAAAGGACCAAATTGGTTAAGTGATCCGAACTGGTCGCTAATTGCGATGGTAATTGCTAGTTTATGGGGACAAGGTACGCTTATGCTCATTTTTTTAGCAGGATTAAAAAATATCCCGCAAAACTTGTATGAGGCTGCTTCCATTGATGGAGCTGGAAAAGTGCAACAATTTTTCAAAATTACATTGCCGATGTTAACGCCGACGATTTTATTTAATTTAATTACAACAATTATCGGTGCGTTTCAACAATTAACATTAGCGCTTGTATTAACCGGCGGAGGTCCATTAAAGTCCACCTATTTTTACGCGATGTATGTATATGAAAATGCATTTAAGTATTTTAAAATGGGCTATTCATCAGCGAATGCTTGGTTTATGTTTTTAATCATTTTAGGGTTAACACTACTTGTTTTTAAATCATCAGCAGCTTGGGTTTATTATGAAAATGAGATGAAGTCAAAGTAGAAGATGAATAAGGAGGATGCAGTGTGAGAACGAAGAAGCGCATACATCGAATTGTAGTGTACGCACTATTAATAGGTTTTTCCATTTTATTTTTATTGCCCTTCTTTTGGATGATTACAACATCTGTGAAATCACCAGAAGAATTATATTTATATCCGCCAAAGTGGATTCCATCTGAGTTTAAATTTAGTAATTTTGCAAAGGCGTGGACGAGTCAACCATTTAATACTTTTTTATGGAATTCAATTGTTGTAACAGTATTTTCAACAATCGGACAGTTAATATCATCTTCTTTAGTAGCATACGGTTTTGCACGTTTTAAATTTAAAGGACGGGATATTTTGTTCATGATTGTGCTAGCGACGATGATGATTCCGTGGGAAGTAACGATGATTCCGCTTTATATGGAATTTAATGCTCTCGGCTGGATTAATACGTTAAAATCTTTAATTATTCCATCTTGGTTTGGCGGTGCGTTTTTTATCTTTTTAATGAGACAATTTATTATGTCTGTTCCAAAGGAGCTAGATGAGGCTGCAAGGATGGATGGTGCGAACGCTTTTCAAGTTTACTACCGTATTTATTTACCGATTATGAAACCGATTTTAATTCTTGTTGCTGTTTTTAATATTTTAGGATGTTGGAACGATTATCTAGGACCGCTTATTTTCTTAAATGACCAAAGCAAATATACATTAACGCTAGGCTTAGCACAGTTTAAAGGTATGTTTGGCGTTGATATGGAAGGGATTATGGCGGTGACATTGTTAATTAGTATTGTACCTCTTGCACTCTTCTTTTTCGCACAACGCTATATTGTGGAAGAGTCGGGGCATACGGGCCTTAAATAATGGAGCATAGAAATGATGTGACAAAGTGAATGCAAAAAGGAGGATCGATATGGGACATAACATGTTAGAGGACTTAGAAAATGTTCAAGTAACAGGGCGGAATCGCATGGAGGGAAGAGCACATTTTATTCCATTTCAAACTGAACAAGCGGCTCTATCTTTTACGCGTGAAAGCTCTTCTTATTACAAATTGCTGAATGGAATGTGGAAGTTTTTGTACTTAGAATCCCCAAAGCAACTTCCAGAGAATTTTTTCATAAGTGAATTTGATTGTAGTGAATGGGATACGATTCATGTACCTGGGCATTGGCAATTGCAAGGATACGGAAAGCCGCATTATACCGATTTATATTATCCGTTTCCGGTTCAGCCACCCCATGTTCCATTTGAAAATCAAGTGGGTTGTTATAAAAATGAATTTTATATACCAGAAAGTTGGAACGGAGGATGTATTCGTATTCGATTTGAAGGTGTGGATAGTGCCTTTCATTTATGGATAAATGGAGAAGAAGTGGGATATAGCCAAGGAAGTCGTTTGACGGCAGAGTTTGATATTACATCGTTTGTTCATGCCGGAAAGAATACGATGACAGTATGTGTGTATAGATGGTGTGATGGATCTTATATAGAAGATCAAGATATGTGGTGGTTAAGTGGTATTTTTCGTGATGTGTACATTGTGCATGAACCTGCTGTACATATTTATGATATGACGTTATGTACAACGCTTGATGAAAATTATGAAAATGGTGTATTACAACTAAGTACAAAGATTTGCAACGAACAATTACTGAATAAAAATTATGTACTAGAGTATAAGTTTTGTAATAAGAATGGGGAAGTATTAGATCAACATACATCGTATTTGGACTTACAGGGGAAAAGGGTTATAGATGATACACATTCGTTTTCTGTCAAAAAGCCGCAGAAATGGTCCGCAGAAGACCCGTATTTGTATATTGTATTGTTCACGATTCGAAACGAAAATAGTGAAGTTGTAGAAGTGATTTCACAGAAGATCGGTTTCCGGATGATTGAGATGAAGGATAGAAATCTTCTTGTCAATGGTATTCCCATTATATTTAAAGGGGTGAATCGTCACGATCACGACCCGGATACAGGAAGATATGTCACATATGAAACAATGAAACAAGATGTAATGCTTATGAAACAGCATAATATTAATGCGGTGCGAACAGCACATTATCCGAATGATCCACGTTTTTATGATCTATGCGATGAATATGGTCTATATGTAATTGATGAGGCTGATTTGGAATGTCATGGATTTGAGTTAATTGGTAATGCAAACGTATTAAGTGATGATTCTGAATGGGAAAATGCTTATGTAGATCGTGTGGAACGTATGGTGCGTCGAGATCGCAATCATTCTTCAATTATTATGTGGTCACTCGGAAATGAATCTGGGTTCGGTTGTAATTTTATTGCAATGGCGAATAAGTGTAGGGAATTGGACCAATCAAGAATCATTCATTACGAAGGGGATCGAGAAACGAAAGTCGCTGATATTTTTAGTACAATGTATTCTTCAGTCGAAAAGATTATTGGTTATGCAGAAGAAGAAAAGTGGGAAAAACCTCATATTTTATGTGAGTATGCTCATGCGATGGGAAATGGACCAGGCGGATTAAAAGAATATTGGGAAGCGATTTATAGTCATAAAAGATTACAAGGTGGCTTTGTTTGGGAATGGATTGATCACGGATTACGTCAAGTGAATGAAAATGGAGAAGAGTACTTTGCATATGGAGGTAACTTTGGAGATACTCCGCATAATAGTAATTTCTGCATTGATGGACTACTCTTGCCAGATCGAACGCCATCGCCAGCTTTGTTGCAATATAAGAAAATAATTGAACCTATTAAAGTAGGAGAGATAGACATACGAAGTGGTAGGATTTCGATACAAAATATATATGATTTTCGCTCATTGAAAGGCTATCGTGTGCAGTGGACTGTCAAAAAAGAAGGAAAAGTAATTGCGAGTGATTCTATAGATGCCCCGCCTTTGTTACCGAAAGAGAGTTGTGAGATTCAGTTGCTCTTTAAAGATGAAATAGCCCTTCATACAGAGGAGGATTGCTATGTAACAGTATCGATTGTATTAGGAGCAGATACAAATTGGGGAGTAGCAGGACATGAAATAGCTTGGGAACAATTTTGTATTCCAGCTCTGAAAAAGATAAGAAGAAAAAGAGATTCGAAGTTATATGAGCCAGTAACTTTACATGAAACAAAGGAGGAAATTCGTGTTGCTGGTGAAAGTTTTGCTATTTCTTTTCACCCTGTAACAGGGCGTATAAAAGACTGGACCTTTAAAGGGCAATCACTTATGGAAGAAGGGCCTGAATTAAATATTTGGCGGGCAACAATTGATAATGATATGTATGTAGTTGAAAAATGGAAAGAACAATATGTACACCTTGTGAAACATGACGTAGCGAGTATAGAAGCTGTACAACTTGAAAATGGAAATGTTGAAGTTGTTGTGAAAGGATTTATTTCCCCGCTTGTCGTGAATTGGAAAATTGCTTTTACTTATACGTATGAAATTGAAAGAAGCGGAGCTATGAAAATAGAGACAAAGTTGAATCCAAGCGGTACTTTACCAGAGATGCTTCCGCGAATTGGGCTCGAAATGCGTCTGCCAAAACAATATCAAAATGTAAGTTGGTTTGGACGTGGACCAGGAGAATCATATGTGGATAGTAAAGAAGCGAACAAAATAGATTTGTATGAAATGACTGTAAAGGATTTATTTTTCCCGTATGTTTTTCCGCAAGAGACGGGAAATCGAACAGATGTAAAGTGGGTTTCGTTATATGATCAATATCATGTTGGATTTGTTGCGCATAGTACGCAAGATTTTAATTTTAGCGCCTTGCCTTACACGACAGAAGATTTAGAGAAAGCAGAGCATTTATATGAATTACAAGAAAGGGAGTTTGTTACGTTCCATCTAGATTATAAGCAAAATGGTTTAGGAAGCGCGAGTTGTGGGCCGGCTCAGCTTCAGGAGTATCACTTGAAGCCGGAGCCGTGCCAGTTTGAAGTGTACATTGTTCCTTTTAATGGGGATCATAAACGAGCTTTTGAGATCGTAAAAGAATCTTAAATTACAAGAGAGCCCTTCTATTGCTAGGGCTCTTTCCTAGGGGGATATAAATGTTTGATTTACAACAAGTTCCATTTAGTCGGTACGGTTCTTTTTTAGTTATTTCTTTAAACTATGATAACGGATTATTGATTCGAAACATTCGCGGTGGTGACGACGATTTTGGTGAAGTGTTTAAAATAGAGGTATTAAATCGGAAAGGAGAGGTTTTACCATGTGAAACAAAGATGTCGCCATCTTTACTAACGCTCCAAACTGTAGAAGGTGATGTGAAGATTTGTTTCTCCCATTCTGATACAATTCGTTTTTATTCGGATCGATTGCAGCTACGTTTTATTGGGATTACAAGTTCGTATGATTACTGTATTCCAAGTGCACAAGGTGGGTGGGAAATTAATAGCTTTTCAAAAGAAATGAGATTTCATTTATCTGCTATAGAAGGGGTTATGCATATGGATGCCCCGTTTGAAGAACTTCGTTGTAAACATATTATTGTTGATATTTATGCGCAAGATGAAGAATCAGGGATTGATGTGGAACTAACGGAATACAAAACAGTATTGCAGAAGCCGAAGGAGACGAAGACATTCGCGGAGGCGGTGGATGCTGCTGAAGTGGATTTTGTAAATTGGTTACGTCATACATTGGCTGTCCCGAAAGACTTATTGAAAGGAAGAGAGTTAGCGGCTTATATTACATGGTCTTGTATGGTAGAAGCGGAAGGGTATTTACCGAGAAAAGCGATGTATATGTCAAAAAACTGGATGACAAATATATGGAGTTGGGATCATTGTTTTAATGCGATGGCATTAGCGATGCATCAGCCGACAGTGGCGTGGGATCAATTTATGATTTTCTTTGATAAGCAAGATGAGTGCGGTGTATTACCGGATTATATTAACGATAAAAGTGGGCTATGGAATTGCTGTAAACCACCTATTCATGGGTGGACGCTGAAATGGATGATGGAACATACAGATTTTATAACAGAAGAGCATTTACAAGAAGTGTATGAACCGTTATGCAAATGGACGGATTGGTGGTTTACATATCGAGATGATGATGGGGATGGGGTTCCTCAATATAATCATGGGAATGATAGCGGTTGGGATAATAGTACGATTTTTCACCGTGGTGCCCCTATTGAGAGTCCGGACTTAAGCTCATTTCTTATTTTACAAATGGAGGTATTATCGGAGGTCGCAGAGAAGCTTGGATTTGAAGAAGAAGCAAAGCGATGGGAATCGCGAGCAAATACAACGCTCAATCGTATGATTCAACATTGTTGGAGAGAAAAGCGTTTTATTGCCCCGCAATCTGGGAATCATTCATATGAAGTATCAGATAGTCTTGTGTTATATATTCCTCTCATTTTAGGAAAAAGGTTACCTGAAGAAATCATTGAAAGCTTACTTGTAGAATTGAAAAAAGAAAATCACTTTTTGACAAAGTATGGTTTTGCAACAGAGAGTATAAGGAGTCCATATTATCGTGATGATGGATATTGGCGCGGGCCAATTTGGGCACCGACAACATTTATTATGACTGAGGCTTTACAAGCAGTTGGCAAAAATGAATTTGCAAAGGATATTGCTGTTCGTTTTTGTAGGATGGCAAATAAAAGTGGGATGGCTGAAAATTTTCATGCACAAACCGGGCAAGGATTGCGTGATTTAGCGTTTACATGGACTTCTAGTGTGTTTCTTATTTTAGCAAATAAGTATTTGTTAACACAAAAAGAAAGTATGCTCTATCAAAAAGTGACAAGATGAAAGAAAGGCACCGATTGGGCACCGGTGCCTTTTTAGTAAGAACGTGGCATAAGCAACAAACAAACAAGATAGACTAAAAAACCTGTTCCGAAGCATAGAATCGCAATAACCCAAAGTATGCGAATCATACTAACGCTTATATCAAAATATTCTCCTAAACCACCGCATACACCAAATAAAACTTTATCAGTTTCAGATCTACGTAACTTTTTTTCCATTATAAACCCCTCTCCTTTTTAATCACCATTTTGTTTCTTTTATGTATTGGTGATTCTTTATACTTTTATCTTACATGGAAAAGAATATGTAAACTATCGAATTATATTACATTTTTCTGAAAGAAGATTACAGTTTTGTAAGGCAGTTGTACACATAAAAGAAAGGAGAGGATAGCCTCCTTTCTTTTACGTATATATTGCTTTTATTTTCGGAAACGGTAAGGAACTGTTGTGACTATAACATTTTTCTTATATAGAAGATAGACACGTAGTAATACACTCGATTGGTTGTGTAAAAAGTTATGCCAGTTCTTTTTTGTAATAAATTGCGGAATTAAAACGGTAACGAAACGATTCTTTTCTTGCGCCTTATGCTGAATAATTGTAATTAATTTTGCGATAGGACGCATTAAGCTTCGGTAAGATGAGATAAAGGTAACGAGACGAATATTCGGTTGCCATTCTTTCCATTTTTCCTGCATACGTAGTTCGCTTTCTTTATCAAAAGCTACATACACAGCGATAACTTGATCGCTAATTGTTTCTGCGTAATTGATGGATTGTTCGACTACTTTTGTAATACCAGCGACGGGAACAATTACGACGTTACCAGTTACTTTTTCAGGAATTTCATTAAAATTGATGCGCAACTGTTCTCCTACTGCAACATAGTGATTGTGGATGCGATGAAAGATGAAAACAATGATAGGTAAAAAGATAAGAATGGACCATACTTGCGCAAATTTTGTAATAAAAAAAATGAGAAGCACAGTTAATGAAATAAGAGCGCCTAATAAGTTTGTTAGTAACTTAGGCATCCATCCTTTTGGCTTTTCTCGTAACCATTTTATAATCATACCTGTTTGTGACAATGTAAAAGGAATGAATACCCCGACAGCATACAACGGGATTAATTGCTCGGTTTTACCTTGGAATGCAACGATTAAAAGCATAGAACTAATACCTAACGTAATGATTCCATTTGAATACCCTAAGCGATCTCCACGCATTAAATACATACGCGGCATATATTTATCTGATGCTAAATTAAATGCTAAAAGTGGAAATGCTGAAAAACCTGTGTTTGCAGCTAGTACTAAAATAAGCGCAGTTGTTCCTTGAATAAAGTAGTATACAAAATTCCTTCCAAATATATTTGAAGCAATTTGGGACACGACAGTGTCATTATGTTTCGGAGCAATTCCATACCAATAGGCTAAAAATGTAATACCCGTAAATAAAATAGCAAGAATCGTTCCCATGATAACTAATGTTTTTGCAGCATTTTTTGCAGCCGGTTCTTTAAAATTTGGAATTGCATTGGAAATTGCCTCTACCCCTGTTAAAGCGGAACAACCAGATGAAAAAGCCTTCAACAAGAAGAAGAGTGTAATGCCAGGCACGACTGTTCCAATCGGTGTATGTAAATGAGCGGGAGCTTGCCCAGAAAAAATTTTAAAAACACCAGCAATAATTAAAATAACAAGTGCAAAGGCAAAGAGATAGACAGGATAAGCTAGAATCGATGCTGACTCCGTTACGCCTCTTAGATTCAAAATTGTAATAAATAAAACAAGTATGACCGCGATTGGAACGGTGTATGTGTGCAAAGCCGGAAAAGCAGATGTAATAGCATCGGTTCCAGCTGAAACACTTACAGCTACAGTAAGGATATAATCAACAAGTAATGATCCTCCTGCAATAAGCCCAGCATTTGTGCCTAAGTTTGTTTTGGAAACAACATAAGCACCTCCGCCATGCGGATAAGAAAAAATAATTTGTCGGTATGATAAAATGAGCGCTGTCAATAAGATTAAAACGCCAATTGCAATCGGGATGGAATACCAAAAAGCAATCGCTCCAAATGCAGCTAATACAATTAAAATTTGTTCTGTTCCGTAAGCGACAGAAGAAAGGGCGTCAGAAGAAAGGATCGCGAGTGCCTTTAGTTTATTTAATTTTTGTTCCCCGAGTGCTGTTGACTTAAGTGGTCTACCGATTAAAAATCGTTTGAAGGCCGAAAACATAATGACACCACCAATACATAAAATTTTGCGTGCAAAGCGGATTGGTATGAACACATACATCCCTGTTTGGTAGTATTGGCTGTTTATTGACGAATCTTTCTGAAAAGAAAGAGGTAATAAATGGAGTTTGGGGATTTTCGCGCTTAGTATTTAATAATTTTTTTGATGAATAGCGATTATTGTTTGAAAAAGATTTTTTGGAAGTTCTTACATATATATAAATCATAAATAACGTGCCGAAATTAGCCCATTTTCATTCACCACCTGCACATTTTGTTCATACAATATCTTGACTAAATAAACACCCAACTTACACATATACAGCTCTGGCTTAAGCAAGGAGGGTTATACCAGTTGAAGGAAAAAGCATATCAATCTAAACCGTTACTCACAAAGAGAGAGAGAGAAGTCTTTGAATTATTGGTTCAAGATAAAACGACGAAAGAAATTGCAAGTGAACTATTTATTAGTGAAAAAACTGTACGCAACCACATATCAAATGCAATGCAAAAGCTAGGGGTTAAAGGACGTTCGCAAGCGGTTGTTGAGCTTCTTCGTATGGGGGAACTCGAATTATAATAGGTGAAGCCGACTTTTTATAAAAGGTCGGCTATTTTTCTGTCTTGCAAATTGCGAAGAAAAGGAGCAAAATAAAAAAGTCCTGGTCTATACAGGTACATATTTGGAAATCTATTAACAGGTATATTTTGGATCTGTAAAGATCTAAAGTATGTAAGATATAATGATATGCAAAAAAATAAGATGATGAATGAGAAAACGGGTGATTATGTTGAATAGAGCAATTGGTGTCATTGATTCGGGAGTAGGGGGATTAACGGTAGCGAAAGAGTTAATTCGTCAGCTGCCAAAAGAGCGTATTATATATTTAGGAGATACAGCACGTTGTCCTTATGGCCCGCGTTCTCGCGAGGAAGTGCGTCAATTCACATGGGAAATGACAGAGTATTTATTAGCACTTGATATTAAAATGCTAGTTATTGCTTGTAATACTGCAACTGCGGTCGTACTTGAAGAGATGCAAAAACAATTGAAAATTCCAGTAGTGGGTGTGATTCATCCTGGTTCGCGTACAGCTTTAAAAGTGACGAATACGTACCATGTTGGTATTATTGGAACAATTGGAACGGTGAAAAGTGGTGCGTATGAAGATGCGTTAAAGTCCATTAATAACCGCGTTATGGTAGAAAGCTTAGCGTGTCCGCCATTTGTTGAACTTGTTGAAAGTGGAAACTTTGAGAGTGAGATGGCGTATGAGGTTGTTAGAGAAACGTTGCAACCACTGAAAAATACTGAAATTGATACGCTGATTTTAGGATGTACACATTATCCGATTCTAGGCCCAGTTATTAAGCGGGTAATGGGAGATAAGGTGCAGTTAATTAGTTCTGGAGATGAAACAGCTCGTGAAGTAAGTACGATACTATATCATAGTAAAATGTTAAATGAAGGGGAAGAACAAAGCGACCATCTTTTCTTAACCACAGGAAAAATAGATTTATTCAAAGAAATTGCTTCTAAATGGTTTGGACAGCCGATTGAAAATGTAAAACATATTAATTTGTAAACAAGTTAATAATAGATTTGTATAAAAAACTTCTGAGAAATCAGGAGTTTTTTTGTTTAGTAAATTGTAAGATAAGTTGTTATTGCTTGTTCTAAAATGATAAAGAGCTCGTATACATATAGTACAAACTTAGATTTTAGGGGGAAATGGTATGCCTAAATCCACTTTTAAATGGCTTGTTTGTGTTACAGTAAGCGCAGTTTTATTATCAGGATGCGGTTTGTTAAATCAGGAGAAAGAAACGGAACAAATTGATCCACCGAAAAAAGTTACGTATACAGATGGTGAGAAGAAAGAGACTGCTACAAAAGAAAAACAAGGGCAAACGAAGAAATATGATTTATACCTCGTTGATAAAAATGGTTATGTTGTACCGCAAACATTTGATTTACCTGCGCCCAAAGGGAATGCAGTTGTGAAGCAAACATTGGAATATCTTGTGAAGGATGGTCCTGTAACAAATATGTTGCCAAATGGATTTCAAGCGGTTCTTCCAGCGAATACAACGCTGTCAGTTGATGTGAAAAAAGATGGGACAGCAGTTGTTGATTTCTCAAAGGAAATAAAAAATTATAAAAAAGAAGAAGAGCGTCAAATCGTGGAATCTGTAGCATGGACATTGACGCAATTTAAAGAAATTAAGCAAGTCAAATTTCAGATGAACGGTAAAAATTTAGAAACGATGCCGGTTGCTGGTACACCGATTGGTGAAGGGGTTAGCCGTGCGGATGGAATTAACTTTGATGATGAGCAAGTGGCGGATGTAACGAATACGAAGCCGGTTACACTTTATTTCCTAGCGCGAAATAATAAAAAACAGTACTATGTGCCAGTAACACGCCGCGTGGCAGAAGGAAAGGAACATGAAGTAGCAACGGTTGTGAATGAGCTTGTTAAAGGACCGTCGGGTTCAGCTTTACTTAATGATTTTAATCCAGATGTAAAGCTCGTTAGTGAACCGAAAGTGCAAGATGGAAAGGTTACATTGAATTTCAATGAAAATATATATGTGAACAAAGGAAAAAGTATGATTTCAAATTATGTACTGCAATCACTCGTTCTATCTTTAACGGAAAAACAAGGTGTGAAAAATGTTTCTGTTGAAGTAAATGGAAAAGCAAATCTTGTTAACGAGAAGGGTGAGAAATTAACAAAACCTGTTGATCGTCCGCAAAACGTGAATACAGGTAGTTTTTAATCGTAAATAATTTGATATACTTATGTAGGAAAGGGGAATTTCTTTTTGAGTTCCCCTTCTTCTGTTGATATACATAATCATAAATTTAAAACGGGCTATACTAACAAGTAGCAGTTACTAGGTAGGGGGTTATTTTATGCGAGTAGATGGTAGACAAGCGGCAGAACTGCGCAATATACATCTTCATACAAATTATTTAAAACATCCAGAAGGGTCTGTACTAATTGAAGTTGGAGATACAAAGGTTATTTGTTCGGCAACGATTGAAGAACGTGTGCCACCATTTATGAGAGGCGAAGGAAAAGGGTGGGTAACAGCTGAATACGCCATGATTCCACGCGCAACAGAACAACGTACAATTCGTGAGTCCAGTAAAGGGAAAGTAACTGGTCGTACAATGGAAATTCAACGTTTAATTGGACGAGCATTACGTGCGGTTGTTGATTTGGAAGCACTTGGGGAAAGAACGGTTTGGATTGATTGTGATGTAATCCAGGCAGATGGAGGAACACGAACAGCGTCTATTACGGGTGCTTATGTCGCGATGGTGTTAGCATTTGAAAAGTTATTACAAGCAGAAAAAGTATCTAAAATTCCAGTAAAAGATTATTTAGCTGCAACATCCGTTGGAATTGTTGAAGACCAAGGTGTAGTTTTAGATCTAAACTATGCAGAAGATTCTCAAGCTGATGTTGATATGAACGTTATTATGACGGGGAAAGGCCATTTTGTTGAAGTGCAAGGAACTGGAGAAGAAGCAACATTTAGCCGTGCGGAGTTAAATGAATTACTTGATGCAGCTGAAAATGGGATTTTACAACTCATTGAAAAACAAAAAGAAGCATTAGGTGACATCGTATCTCATATAGAGTAGAGGTGGGAAATATGAAACATGTTGTTGTAGCAACGAAAAATATGGGGAAAGTACGTGAATTTGCCGAGCTATTTGAGAGATTTGACTTAGAAGTAAAATCTCTTCATGACTTCCCTAATATTGAAGAAGTCGAGGAAACTGGTGAAACATTTGAAGAAAATGCACTTTTGAAAGCGGACAGTTTATGTAAACAGTTAAATTCAATTGTTATTGCGGATGATTCAGGGCTAATTGTTGATGCGTTGAATGGAAATCCTGGTGTGCGCTCTGCTCGCTATGCTGGTGAGCAAAAAGATGATCAGGCAAATATCGATAAAGTTTTAACAGGATTAGATGGCGTTTCGATGGAAAAGCGTACAGCGCGTTTTTATTGTGCGTTAGCGGTTGCTTTTCCAGAAGAAAATAAAGAGGCGGTTATTGTAAATGGAACGTGCGAAGGGAAAATTCTAGAGCAACGTCGTGGTGAAAATGGCTTCGGATATGATCCAATCTTTTATGTAGAAGAATACAAACGAGCGATGGCAGAGTTAACTTCAGATGAGAAAAATGAAATCAGTCACCGCGGGCGTGCTCTTCGTAAGTTGGAAGAAAAGATTTCAGCGTGGTTTTTAGAAGAAGAATAAGGGAGAGAGACCGATGAGAGCTTTAATTGTAAGCGATAGTCACGGTTCTACGAAAGAATTACAGCAATTAAAAGATACATATGAGGGAAATGTAGATGTTATGATTCATTGCGGTGATTCAGAACTAACGCCAGATCATCCAGATTTACGAGGGTTCCAAGTAGTAAAAGGGAATTGCGATCTTTATAATGGTTTTGAAGAAGAAATCATTACTGATGTAGATGAAATGCGCTTTTTTGCTACACACGGTCATCGATACAATATTAAAATGACTTTGCAAACACTTTTATATCGTGCAAAAGAAGTGGGAGCGAATATTGTATGTTTTGGACATTCTCATATGTTGGGAGCGGAATTTATTGATGGTATTTTATTCATCAATCCAGGAAGCATTTTACTGCCACGTTCCCGTAAAGAAAAAACATTTACTTTGTTAGAAGTAAATGAAAAGGACATTGAAATTCGATTTGAAACATTAGCTGGAAAAGTTGTCGCACATAAAACTTTTCAAAGAGGATAAGAAAAATTATCCTCTTTGAAAAAAGGTGTTGACTTTATCTGCGTGTGCAAATATAATAAACCTTGTCGATAAGATATCAGATGGAAATGAAAATAAAATATGCGGGTGTAGTTTAGTGGTAAAACAAGAGCCTTCCAAGCTCTGGTCGAGAGTTCGATTCTCTTCACCCGCTCCATGTCCCAGTAGCTCAGCAGGATAGAGCAACGGCCTTCTAAGCCGTCGGTCGGGAGTTCGAATCTCTCCTGGGACGCTAAAAAAACCTTGTTATCTTTTGATGACAAGGTTTTTTGTTTATTCAAAAATTAATCGTTAATAAATTTTTCAAAAACAAACCCATAATCTTTCACGTTATATTGCTTCTTCGTATCCACAAGCCAATTAAACGCAATTTGATTCATTTCTTTAAATTGCTCTGCTAAATTAACTTGTGCATTTGTAATACGACTAAATGTGTTAGAAGCCATATCTAAACTTTTATGAGCATATTGTAATGTAATATCATTTTCGTATGAAATTTCCTCAATTTTGAGAAGAGCTTTATATAAGTCTTTTAATTCCTCGATATGTTTTTTATGAACGTCAATTGAGTAATATTCATCTCCCATATGGAATTTAATTTCTACATCTAAATCGATTGTACCAGCAGTTTCTAACGCTACATTTTTAATTTGATGTTTGCTGTAGCTGAAGCGGCGTAATGTACGTTTTTTACTTGCTGCACTCGTACCATCTAAGTGAATTAACCCTTTGTTTGTAAAACAATATTCATCTGATTTTGATTTGATTAGAAAATAAATTTTTTCTCCATCTTCATGCATCACATAATCATCAGCATCCACTTTATCATAATCTTTCGGTGTGATTACAGAACCTACATCGCTTAGCCCGAGAACATCAGCAGCTACTTTTTTGAACATATGGATCATCCCCTTTAATTTCTGGATTTTGAATTACATAAAAATATTTTAACATTTTTCAACAAGGGAATTAGGCTGTATTTAAAAATTTATAAGAAGGTGAAGGAGAGAAATATCCCGAATGTGATGTAATAAATAATTACAAAAGTGTTTCGTAAATCAATTAGTTTAAGAATAAATCCACCAAAGAAGTACTAAGAAAAGAATGTTAATTTTGCAGACGATTATAGAGAACTCCCGTAAAACCACTTTCAATTATGTTAGGTGGTTTTTTTCTTTTGAAATCTTACAATTCTGTAAGGTAAGTGTAAGAAAGTTCGATGGTAACAAAATGCCAGTTCTTTATAATTAAGGTAACGAAGATGACACGAGGAGGAAGAAAAACATGAAAGGATTAGTCGTAACGGCTTTAACAGTAGCTTTCGGGTTTGTTGCATATGAGAAATTAACAGATGTAATTGAGGTTGTAAAACATTTAGTAGCATAGAGAGAATTGTTATGAGAGGGAAAGGGTAAATGAATGGAATGGTTACTCGGAATTATAGGTGTTTGTAGTGTTATATTATTGTCATTTGTCCCTAGCGGAATACTGAGTCCTACTACAAGTTTATTTTTTATGTGTTTACTTGCCTGCATTATGCTTATTATTATGTTTTTGATGAAACGAAGTAAGCCAATCTTCTTTTTTAGCATGGTTGTTGTTACAATTATTGTTCTCCAAATGATTACTCTTTTCGTATATCCTACAATTATAAAAGCTGCCCATTAATGAGGAAATCCTCTGCGTTATTTGCTGAGGGTTTTTTATATGTATAAAGAGGATTTTCTGATATGATTTTTTCGTTTTAATTATAAAAGTCAAATATTTTCATATTTCAAATAAATGTATTTGGAATGTTGTTTTCTTAACAGCCATTTGTTATATTTACTTTGAAGATATTTAAAATCTAAAAAAAGAGGCGGACGTATGGATAAAAAAGAAAATACGGTCGTATTGTTTCCGCAGTTGTCAGAGCGTTATATTGATCAAGGGTTTATGGCGCTGCGGGAGCGGAAGTTCGAAGATGCATTGCGCTGTTTTGAAATATTACGCCAGTATAATGGAGAAACAGAGCAAACAGAATTAGCTTCAGTTATTTGTTTATTAGAATTAAAGCGAATGGAAGAATCAAAAGACCGATGTGAGAAGTTGCTTGAAACAGGAACAGTCTTGTTTGGGGATATTCTTGAAACATACGTGACTATTTTAGTTCAAACAAATGATTATGTAGGTGTAATTGAGACTGTTGAAGAGGTTTTGCAGAAGAAAGAATTGACTATAGAGCAAAGAGAAAAGTTAGCGCAGCTTGCCCAATTTGCGGAGAATATGCTAAATGGTGAGGAAACGACGCTAGTAGAATCAGATTTTGATCTGGAAGAATTTTCGAAAAAACTATTTGTAGAAAATTTTGGGCAGCAGCTACAGGTAATTCATGCTCTTTTAATTAAAAACCTCGAAAAAGCTTTGCCAGCTTTACGGAAATTTCTCGTTGATAGCACGCGACATCCATATTTAAAAACTTCTATTATATACAAAATGGTAGAGAAGCGTATGAAAGAAGAAATAGAAGTAGAGAAATTTGGCGAAAGAATAATGATTATTCCAGCTCATTTGGATCATAATGATGAGTACTCGAAGAAAGTTATACATATATTATCTAATCGTTTAGAAAGTGATAATCCAAATATGTTTGAGGCGATTATTACATATTGGAGAGAAATGCAAGCTAGTATTTTCCCGTTCCCATTACTAATAGATAAAGTAGAAGTATGGGCAGCGGTTTTAGAGCGAATCGGGAGAAAGCGTTTCGGATTGATCATCGATGAAGAGGAACTTATGGTGGCGTATAATATTACCGTTGAAGAGTTTCATATTGCCTATCAATGGTTTTTACGCGTGGAGAGAGAAGGGCATTTACCTGTATAATTATGAAAAAGAATCGTTCAGTTATTGAAACGAGAATATTCTATGTTATAATGTAAGGGTTGCAAAAGGCTGAATTATGCCTGCTTGTAAGAGGAGAGAAGTATAATTCTCTTACTTAATATGTTTCATATTATTCTCGAACAAAATATACCGTGTTTGTCTTATAGACAAATAATAGATTGAGAATCGCGTGTCTTAAGGCTTATTGCTAGAAGATTAGAAAGCTTAAATAAATTGGCTTTCATGCTTTTGTTGTTTCTAAAAAAGAAATAACGAAAATCTCAATCTGTAGAGGTATGTGCATACATTATTATAGTTGGAGGGAAAGAATAAATGGCTGCAAAATGGGAAAAATTAGAAGGTAACGTTGGCGTTTTAACAATCGAAGTTGATGCTAAAGAAGTAAACAACTCTATCGACGCTGCGTTCAAAAAAGTAGTAAAAACAATTAACGTACCTGGTTTCCGTAAAGGAAAAATGCCTCGTCCGTTATTCGAACAACGCTTTGGTATTGAATCTTTATACCAAGATGCTTTAGATATTATCTTACCAAAAGCATACGGTGAAGCAATCGATGAAACTGGTATCTTCCCAGTTGCTCATCCTGAAATCGACATCGAGAAGTTCGAGAAAAATGAAAACTTAATCTTCACTGCAAAAGTTACTGTAAAACCTGAAGTTAAATTAGGTGAATACAAAGGACTAGCAGTAGAAAAAGTTGAAACAACTGTAACTGACGAAGATGTAGAGAACGAATTACAATCTTTACAAGAGCGTCAAGCTGAACTAGTTGTTAAAGAAGAAGGTACTGCTGAAAACGGCGATACAGCTGTAATCGACTTTGAAGGTTTCGTTGATGGCGAAGCATTCGAAGGCGGAAAAGGCGAGAACTACTCTCTAGCAATCGGTTCTGGTACATTCATCCCAGGTTTTGAAGAGCAATTAATTGGTCTAAAAGCTGGCGAGTCAAAAGACGTTGAAGTATCATTCCCAGAAGAGTACCATGCAGAAGAACTTGCTGGTAAACCAGCAACATTTAAAGTAACAGTTCATGAAATTAAAGCAAAAGAACTTCCAGCTTTAGATGACGAGTTCGCTAAAGATGCAGACGAAGAAGTTGCAACTCTTGAAGAGTTAAAAGCAAAACTTCGTACAAACTTAGAAGAAGGCAAAAAGCACGAAGCTGAGCACAAAGTTCGTGACGAAGTAGTAGAAAAAGCTGCTGATAACGCTGAAATCGAAATTCCAGAAGCTATGATCGAAACTGAGTTAGATCGTATGATTCGTGAATTCGAACAACGCTTAAGCCAACAAGGTATGAACCTTGAGCTTTACTACCAATTCACAGGTACTGACGCTGACAAGCTAAAAGAACAAATGAAAGAAGATGCACAAAAACGTGTAAGAATCAACCTTGTTCTTGAAGCGATCATTGAAGCTGAAAACATCGAAGTTACTGAAGAAGAAGTAACTGCAGAAGTTGAAAAAATGGCTGCAATGTACAATATGCCAGTTGACGCTATCACACAAGCTCTTGGAAGCTTAGATGCTTTATCTGAAGACATTAAAGTTCGTAAAGCTGTAGACTTCTTAGTAGACAACAGCAAAGCTGCATAATAAAATAACAAGGCGCGATTTTGGATCGTGCCTTGTTTTATAAATATAGATATAAATATATTTATAAAACTTTTCGATGAAGAAGGAAATGATCCTTCTAAAGTCGAATATACATATTTCAAAAGTTTTAAAAATTTTTTATTTGTACATAACTAGTCATATTATTTGTATTTCTCGCCACGTAGTGACATAATATGTATTTACATACGATACATTTATCGTGTACATACGAAGGCAAGATATTAGCACTTTGTAAGGGGTGTGAAAATATGTTTAAATTTAATGATGAAAAAGGGCAATTAAAATGTTCTTTCTGTGGTAAAACACAAACGCAAGTCCGAAAGCTTGTTGCTGGTCCTGGTGTTTACATTTGTGATGAGTGCATTGAGCTTTGTACAGAGATTGTGCAAGAGGAGCTTGCGAAGGACGAAGAAGTAGAATTCAAAGATGTACCGAAACCGGTAGAAATTCGTGAAATCTTAGATGAGTATGTAATCGGACAAGATAATGCGAAGAAAGCATTAGCGGTAGCGGTATATAATCATTACAAACGCATCAATTCTAACAGCAAAATTGATGATGTAGAATTGGCGAAAAGTAATATCGCACTTATCGGGCCAACAGGTAGTGGTAAAACATTATTGGCACAAACATTAGCGCGTATTTTAAATGTTCCATTTGCAATCGCGGACGCAACATCTTTAACAGAAGCTGGATATGTAGGGGAAGATGTAGAAAACATCTTACTAAAACTTATTCAAGCAGCTGATTACGATGTAGAGAAAGCTGAAAAAGGAATCATTTATATTGATGAGATTGATAAAGTGGCGCGTAAGTCAGAAAATCCATCAATTACACGTGATGTATCTGGTGAGGGTGTACAGCAGGCCCTTCTGAAAATTTTAGAGGGTACTGTAGCAAGCGTTCCGCCTCAAGGTGGTCGTAAACATCCGCATCAAGAGTTTATTCAAATTGATACAACGAACATCTTATTCATTTGTGGTGGTGCGTTTGATGGCATTGAGCCAATTATTAAACGTCGCCTTGGTGAAAAAGTAATTGGATTTGGTTCAGAGAAGAAAAATGCTGATGTAAATGAAAAGCATGTTTTATCTCACGTATTACCAGAAGACCTTTTACGATTTGGTTTAATTCCAGAGTTTATTGGTCGTCTTCCAGTTATTGCGAACCTAGAACCACTTGATGAAGGTGCTCTTGTTGATATTTTAACAAAACCGAAAAATGCGCTTGTAAAACAGTTCCAAAAATTATTGGAGCTTGACGATGTTGAGTTGGAATTTGAAGAAGGAGCACTGATTGAAATTGCGAAAAAAGCAATTGAACGTAAAACAGGTGCTCGTGGACTTCGCTCTATTATTGAAGGCTTAATGCTAGATGTAATGTTCGAGCTTCCATCTCGTAAAGATATCGAGAAGTGTATTCTTTCAAAAGAAACAGTAGCGGACAATGCACCGCCAAAATTGGTGTTACAAGACGGTACTGTACTCGATACAAAAACATCTGCATAGTGTAAAAATGAAACAGCAATTTTTATAATTGCTGTTTCTTATTATGTTTAGCACTATTCCTCCCAGGAAATACTAAATGGTAAAACATAGCGGGAGGAAATGAATTATGAGCTGGACAAACATATTCTTACTTGTTCAACTTGTTTTTGGTGTAATTGTCGGATTGTATTTTTGGCATTTGCTCCGAAACCAGCGAACACAGAAAGTTTCAATTGATCGAGAATCGAAAAAAGAATTAGAACAACTTCGCAAAATGCGCGAGATTTCTTTGACAGAACCACTTGCCGAGAAGGTACGTCCTACATCTTTTTTAGATATTGTTGGCCAAGAGGACGGAATTAGATCATTAAAGGCAGCACTGTGTGGACCGAACCCGCAGCATGTCATTATATATGGACCTCCTGGGGTAGGGAAAACAGCGGCAGCACGTCTTGTGTTAGAAGAAGCGAAGAAAAATCAAAAATCACCATTTCGTATGAATGCAACATTTATTGAACTAGATGCAACAACTGCCCGCTTTGATGAGCGTGGCATTGCTGATCCTTTAATTGGCTCGGTACATGATCCGATTTATCAAGGTGCAGGTGCAATGGGGCAAGCAGGAATTCCACAACCGAAAAAAGGTGCCGTAACAGATGCACATGGTGGCATTTTATTTATTGATGAAATTGGTGAATTGCATCCAATCCAGATGAATAAGATGTTAAAAGTATTAGAAGATCGCAAAGTATTTTTGGAAAGTGCATACTACAGTGAAGAAAATTCAATGATTCCAACATACATACATGATATTTTTCAAAAAGGCTTACCAGCAGATTTCCGCTTAGTCGGAGCGACAACTCGTTCTCCAGATGAAATTCCTCCTGCTATTCGTTCGCGTTGTTTAGAAGTTTTCTTCCGTGAACTTGATACAGAAGAAATTCAAAAAGTAGCGAAGAATGCAGCTGAAAAAGTGAAAATGGAAATTGGAAAACAAGGTGTTGAAATGATCGGCATGTATGCAAGAAATGGAAGAGAAGCCATTAATCTTGTGCAAATTTCTGCAGGAATGGCGATTAATGAGGGACGTTCTTTTATTAAAGATGAGGATATTGAATGGGTTGTACATTCTAGTCAGCTTACTCCAAAATATGAAAAGCGTATTTATCCAATTCCGAAGATCGGTCTTGTAAACGGTCTTGCAGTATATGGACCGAATACAGGGGCGCTATTAGAAATTGAAGTAATGGCAATTCCAGCTGCGGAAAAAGGTACGATAAATGTTACAGGAATTGTGGAAGAAGAGAGTATTGGTAGTCAAACAAAATCGATTCGCCGTAAAAGTATGGCAAAAGGATCCGTTGATAATGTATTAACCGTGCTCCGCTCCCTAGACTTGTTACCAGAAGGATATGATATACATATTAATTTCCCAGGTGGTATTCCAATTGATGGTCCTTCAGCAGGCATTGCAATGGCAACAGGTGTATATTCAGCGCTTCACCAAGTGTATGTGAATAACGAAATAGCGATGACCGGAGAAATAAGCATTCATGGAGAAGTAAAACCAGTAGGCGGCGTATATGCAAAAGTAAAGGCAGCAAAAAAGGCAGGAGCGAAAAAGGTTATTATTCCTGCTGAAAACATGCAGCCATTTTTATATACGATAAAGGGTATCGAGATTATTCCCGTTCGAAAATTAAAAGAAGTTTTTGCGTTAACATTCGTCCAGGAAAAATTGCATCGTGAAATTGATGTGCATCGCGAGCTAGATGAAGGCGATGTACAATCGATGTAAATTAAATCGGGTTCTAAGAAGTGATTTCCTTTTAGGTAAATGGGAAATAGAACATGTAATATTTGCCAGACTTCGTTTAAGTTTGTATGCTTAAGCGAGGTCCCTTTTTCTTTTATCCCGCTATTCGTGGGCAATAAGCCCCTACTTCAAAGCTCAGAGAGAAGAGGAGGGAATAGGTAGGGCAACTTACCTGTAAAAGCCCGATTGGTGATGGTTAACTAAGGCCCCTACGGCTGGAAGTTTCACTTTATAGAGAAAGAAAAAGTAGGAGATTTGCAATTGCAAGGAATCTCTGCAATTGCATCCAAGTGTATTGTAATATAAAATAGTTGAACAGGAGTTTAATTTATTATGGAGGTGCTATGTCTAGTATGAATACGAACGAAAGAATTGTGCCCCTCCTACCATTAAGAGGCGTTCTCGTATATCCAACGATGGTTCTGCATCTTGATGTAGGACGTGATAAATCAATACAAGCACTAGAGCAGGCAGCAATGGATGAAAATATCATCTTTTTAGCGATGCAAAAAGAAATGAATATCGATGATCCAAAAGAAGATGACATATATAGTGTGGGTACAGTAGCGAAAGTAAAGCAGATGTTAAAACTGCCGAACGGTACGCTTCGTGTCCTTGTAGAAGGTTTACATAGAGCAGAAATTGTAGAATTTATTGAAGAAGAAAATGTAATACAGGTTTCTATTCAAACAGTAACAGAGGAAGAGGAAGGCGATTTAGAAGAAAAGGCTCTAATGCGCACGTTACTTGAACATTTCGAGCAATATATTAAAGTTTCGAAAAAAGTATCGAATGAAACGTTTGCGACAGTAGTAGATGTTGAAGAACCTGGCCGCCTAGCTGATTTGATTTCTTCTCATCTACCAATTAAAACAAAACAAAAGCAAGAAATTTTGGAGATTAGATCAGCGAAAGAAAGATTACATACGCTCATTTCCATTATTCAAGATGAACAGGAACTACTTAGTTTAGAAAAGAAAATTGGACAAAAGGTGAAACGTTCGATGGAACGTACGCAAAAAGAATATTTCTTGCGTGAACAAATGAAGGCGATTCAAACAGAACTTGGTGATAAAGAAGGTAAAGGCGGCGAAGTAGAGGAACTTCGCGAAAAAATCGAAGAGGCTGGAATGCCAGAAGAAACGAAGAAAGCTGCCCTAAAAGAATTAGATCGTTATGAAAAGTTGCCAGTAAGTTCTGCAGAGAGTGGTGTCATTCGCAATTATCTGGATTGGTTATTAGCACTTCCGTGGACAGAAGCGACAGAGGATATGATCGATTTAGCACATTCTGAAACGATTTTAAATAGAGATCATTATGGTCTTGAGAAAGTGAAAGAACGTGTACTGGAATATTTAGCTGTACAAAAGCTAACAAATTCTTTAAAAGGACCAATTCTTTGTCTAGTAGGCCCTCCGGGTGTTGGGAAAACATCTTTAGCTCGTTCGATTGCCACATCGTTAAATCGTAATTTTGTCCGTGTTTCCCTTGGTGGTGTTCGTGATGAATCTGAAATTCGTGGTCACCGTCGTACATATGTGGGAGCAATGCCAGGGCGTATTATTCAAGGGATGAAGAAGGCAAAAACAATCAACCCAGTCTTTTTATTAGATGAGATTGATAAGATGTCCAATGATTTCCGCGGCGATCCGTCTGCTGCATTATTAGAAGTATTAGACCCGGAGCAAAACCATAATTTTAGCGATCATTATATTGAAGAGCCGTACGACCTATCAAAAGTAATGTTTGTTGCAACTGCAAATACGCTTGCGAGCATTCCAGGTCCACTCCTTGATCGTATGGAAATTATTTCGATTGCTGGTTATACAGAGATTGAAAAGGTACATATTGCTCGTGAACATTTATTGCCGAAGCAATTAAAAGAACATGGCTTGCGAAAAGGGAATTTACAAATTCGTGATGAAGCCTTGCTTGAAATTATTCGCTACTATACGCGCGAGGCTGGTGTTCGAACGTTAGAACGTCAAATTGCAAAGATTTGTCGTAAAGCAGCAAAGATTATTGTAACAGAAGAGCGTAAACGTATTATTGTAACGGAAAAAAATATTACAGACCTACTTGGTAAACATATATTCCGTTATGGGCAAGCTGAAACGAAAGATCAAGTTGGAATGGCAACTGGTTTAGCGTATACAGCTGCTGGCGGTGATACACTCGCAATTGAAGTATCTGTATCACCAGGAAAAGGAAAATTAATTTTAACAGGGAAACTTGGGGATGTTATGAAAGAATCCGCACAAGCTGCATTTAGTTATATTCGCTCTCGTGCAGAAGAACTTCATATCGATTCAAATTTCCATGAAAAGAATGACATCCATATTCATGTTCCAGAAGGAGCAGTGCCAAAGGATGGTCCATCAGCTGGTATTACGATGGCAACGGCGCTTATTTCCGCATTGACAGGTGTACCTGTCAGTAAAGAAGTAGGGATGACAGGTGAAATTACCCTTCGTGGTCGTGTATTACCAATCGGTGGTTTAAAAGAAAAAACATTAAGTGCTCATCGCGCAGGCTTAACAAAAATTATTTTGCCAGCCGAAAATGAAAAGGATTTAGATGATATTCCAGAAAGCGTAAAAGAAAACCTTACGTTTGTGCTTGTGTCTCATTTAGACGAAGTATTGGAGCACGCATTAGTAGGAGTGAAACAATGAAAGTAACAAAAGCAGATATTGTCATTAGTGCTGTTAAACCAGAACAATATCCAGATGGTGACTTACCAGAAATTGCATTAGCAGGTCGTTCTAATGTTGGGAAGTCTTCCTTTATTAATAAAATTTTAAATCGTAAAAAGTTAGTACGTATTTCTTCTAAACCAGGAAAAACGCAGACACTCAACTTTTTCTTAATTAATGAAATGATGCATTTTGTCGATGTTCCAGGTTATGGATATGCGAAAGTATCGAAAACAGAGCGAGCGGCATGGGGCAGAATGATTGAAACCTATTTTACAACGCGTGAGCAATTAGATGCGGCTGTATTAGTAGTTGATCTACGTCACCCGCCGACAAACGATGATGTTATGATGTATGATTTCTTAAAGCATTATGAAATTCCAACAATCATCATTGCAACAAAAGCCGATAAAATTCCGAAAGGGAAATGGCAAAAGCATTTGAAGGTTGTGAAAGAAACGCTTGATATTGAACAAGGTGATGAAGTTGTTCTATTTTCATCGGAAACAGGGCTTGGAAAAGAAGAAGCGTGGAAAGCCATTCATAAGTTTACAAAAACAAAAAACGTGTGACGATTCGTCGCACGTTTTTTTGTTTACTTATAGTACGTTTAATGTAACCTCAATATTTCCTCTAGTCGCTTTTGAATATGGACATACGCCATGTGCAGCTTCTACAAGCTCTCGTGCTTCAGCATGAGAAACGCCAGCTACACGTACATCAAGTACAGCAGATAATCCAAAACCACCGTCCGTATCTTTCCCAATTGAAATATGAGCTGTCACTTCTGTACTTTCTACTTTTACACGTTTTGTACGAATAACAAGTTGTAATGCACTATCAAAGCATGCTGCATAACCAGCTGCAAATAATTGTTCTGGGTTCGTTGCTTCGCCGCCCATACCGCCTAATGCTTTTGGCATCTTCACATCAAGGTTTAGAATGCCGTCTTCTGAAACAACTTTCCCGTTTCTTCCACCTGTTGCAGTTACAGTTGCTGTGTATAATTTTTCCATCCTCATTCCCCTTTTCTATCATTTATTGGTTTCATGGTTTCAATTAATTTATTTAATTGAACTAATAATGATCGGTATTCTTGCTCTGTAATTCCTAAATTGGTAGCAATGGTTTTTGGCAATGAACATGCTTTTTCTTTTAAAGCGTGTCCTTGGTCTGTTAGTTCAATGCACACCTTGCGTTCATCTTCCTTAGAACGAACACGTTTAACTAATCCTAATGTTTCCATGCGTTTTAACATAGGGGTTAAAGTGCCGGAATCTAAAAATAGACGTTCACCAATTTCTTTTACAGTTAATCCATCTTGCTCCCAAAGTACTAATAATGTAATGTACTGTGGATACGTAATACCCATTTCTTCTAAATAAGGTCGATAAAAGCGTGTTACTTCCCTAGAGCAAGCATAAATAGAAAAGCAAAGCTGATTATCGAGATGCAAAGGATTATCTTTCATGAGCATCCCTCCTTTTTAATTGTGCGCAATTAAATTTTGTAAAATAAATATAACGAAAAAGAAATGAGATGTCAAATACATTGCAACGAAAAAATTTTGAGTAATGTGTCACATGAAAGAAGTTGTTACATTTTGGAACAATCATACATATTTTTCTGTATGATGAAAGAAGATAGAGAAAGAGAGTATTTCAATTCGTATGGAATAGTTTCCATCACTTGATTCTGATAGATTTTTTTGGTAACGTACAAATAGAGTTATTATTTTATAATGATTATAAAGTAAGGTATATATACATTTTGATTTTCTAACATATAAGTCGCTGTTATGAAGAACAAAAGGTGACATGTACTCGTTTTCTCTCTTTGTTTTAACTTGGCATGGGGCAGGGAGAGGATCTGACAGCTTCTATGCGTGGCTGGATGCTCTCTCCCACCTAAAGATTAGGTTTTATGTCGTTTTTTCAATTTGCATTTATATAGTCAGATGAGTAATGTATTTCCTGCTAGGTGTGAAAAGCAGAAAAAATAATTTGTTGATGTTCACACGATTGTCAGATTCATAACAGGAAAGTTGTATTATGATAGTAGATAAGGTGATAAAACGGTTGAAGGGGGACATGCTGCGTGCATATTCTTGTTGTTGGTGTAAATTATCGAACAGCCCCTGTAGAATTTCGTGAGAAACTAACATTTCAGGCAGCGGAGTTAGAGCAGGCAATGACAACGTTACAAAATCAAAAGAGCGTGTTAGAAAATGTCATTGTATCAACGTGTAACCGCACAGAAATCTATGCTGTCGTCGATCAATTACACACGGGACGATATTACATTAAGAAATTTTTAGCTGATTGGTTTCAGCTTGGTATAGAAGAGGTTTCACCATATTTGTCTATTTTTGAACAAGATGGTGCCGTGGAACATTTATTCCATGTAACGTGCGGATTAGATTCTATGGTAGTGGGTGAAACACAAATCTTAGGACAAATTCGAAATAGCTTCTTAGAGGCGCAAAAAGTGAAAGCAACAGGGACAATTTTTAATGAATTGTTCAAACAAGTCATTACGTTAGCAAAGCGTGCGCATTCAGAAACAACAATTGGTGAAAGTGCCATGTCTGTTAGCTATGCTGCTGTTGAACTTGGAAAGAAAATTTTCGGCGATTTAACAGACTGTCATGTTTTGATTCTTGGCGCTGGAAAGATGGGTGAACTTGCCCTGCAAAACTTATATGGAAGCGGAGCTCGTAAAGTGACCGTTATGAACCGTACGTTTACGAAAGCGGAAACAATGGCCGAGAAATATATGGGGCATGCAAAACCGTTAAGTGAATTGCAGTGTGCGCTTTTAGAAGCGGATATTTTAATTAGTTCAACTGGTGCTTCAGATTACGTGATTACGAAAGAAATGATGACAAGAGTGGAACGTATACGCTGTGGTCGTCCATTATTTATGGTAGATATTGCAGTGCCGCGTGATATTGATCCGACAATCGATGAGCTAGAAGGTTCTTTCTTGTACGATATTGATGATTTACAAGGTGTAGTAGAAGCCAATCGTGCTGAACGTTTGAAAGAGGCGGAAAAAATTCAGCTTATGATCGAAGAGGAAATCGTTATATTTAAAGCTTGGTTAAATACGCTTGGCGTTGTTCCTTTAATATCAGCTTTACGTGATAAAGCATTAGCGATTCAAAGTGATACGATGCAAAGTCTTGAACGAAAAATTCCAACGCTTAGTGATCGTGAAAGAAAAGTGATTAGTAAGCATACGAAAAGTATTATCAATCAACTGCTAAAGGATCCAATTTTAGTAGCGAAAGAGTTAGCGGCCGAAGAGGGAGCTACGGAAAAGCTCGCTTTATTTGCGAAAATTTTTGATTTAGAAGTGCAAGAAGCGGCCATGGAACATATTGAAGAACCAGAGCATAAACGAGTGTGGACAGCATCCGTTCCATCTTTATAACTGGAAGGATGATCGGATGGGTTTTTTAAATAATAGTATTATTTATCATATCGCAATTATTTTATATGCTTGTAGCATTAGTTTATATTTTATAGATTATTTCCAAAGTAACCGAAAGGCGAATCGAATTGCTTTTTGGTTACTTGCGATTGTATGGGTATTACAGTCTATTTTTATGTTACTTCGAGCTACGGAATCAGAGACGAATCCGATTTTGACATTATTGTCAGGGATTTATTTTTATGTGTGGCTATTAATTACAATGTCACTCGTAATCAATCGATTTATGCGCATTGACTTTTTAGTCTTTTTTACAAATGTCATTGCTTTTGGCGTAAGCGCTTTTTCTATTTTCACTCCGCTCGGAAAAATGTCGCCTGTACTCGCACATCAATTAGTTTCAGAGCTTGTATACGTGCATGTAGGAATGGCGATTATTTCCTATGCGGCGTTTACAGTATCGTTTATTTTTTCCATTATGTACTTGTTGCAATATCGATTATTAAAACAAAAAAAATGGAATGCAAGATTAAGAAGGTTAGGAAACTTACCGAAGCTTGAGTCGATGTCATATGGATTAAATTTATTTTCTGTTCCGTTTTTCCTATTAGCTATTTTGCTTGGATGTATATGGGGATATACAAAACTAGATAATTTCCATTGGTATGACACGAAAGTAATCGGGTCTTTTGTTGTTTTGTTTGTCTATTGCATGGGTCTATATTTACGAGGGTCAGATATATTGCAAGGTAAGAAAATTATAAACTGGAACATTGGAGCCTTTCTCGTTATGTTAATCAATATTTTTCTATTAAGCAGTTTATCCAACTTCCACTTTTGGTATTTATAATGAGGAGAGAACATTATGCGCAAAATTATTGTAGGTTCAAGAAAGAGTAAGCTAGCATTAACACAAACAAATTGGTTTATTGATCAATTAAAAGCGCTTGGTTTACCATATGAATTTGAAGTGAAAGAAATTGTTACAAAAGGTGATGTTATTTTAGATGTGACGCTTTCTAAAGTAGGTGGGAAAGGCTTGTTTGTAAAAGAAATTGAACACGCACTACTTATGAAAGAAATCGATATGGCTGTACATAGTATGAAGGATATGCCAGCTGTACTTCCAGATGGATTAACAATCGGGTGTATACCAAAGCGTGTCGATCCGCGTGATGCGTTCATCTCAAAAAACGGGGAATCATTTGAGGATTTAGCAGAAGGTGCAATTCTTGGTACGAGTAGTTTACGACGTAGTGCGCAGTTACTCGCTGCTAGACCAGATTTACAAGTGAAGTGGATTCGTGGAAATATTGATACGAGATTACGTAAATTAAAAGAAGAAGATTATGATGCAATCATTTTAGCAACGGCTGGATTGCAGAGAATGGGCTGGGATGATGATGTAATTACAGAACACTTAGATGAAACATTATGTGTACCAGCTGTAGGACAAGGTGCCTTAGCGATTGAATGTCGTGAGGATGATGCAGATCTATTGCAATTATTATCACATATGAATGATGCTGTAACAGAACGAACAGTAGCGGCTGAACGAGTATTCCTTCATAAACTTGAAGGTGGTTGCCAAGTACCGATCGCTGGTTATGCAACGCTTCAGAAGAATGATGAAATTGAATTAACAGCTCTTGTCGGTTCTATGGATGGTTCAGTCTTGTTAAAAGAAATTGTCACAGGTGTGAATCCAGAGCAAGTTGGCTTAGAGGCAGCGGATCGTTTAATTAAGCAAGGAGCAAAAGAGCTCATTCTTGCTGCGAATAAGGAGCAACATTAATCATGGATGCTCTTGCTGGCAAAACAGTACTGATTACGCGTGCCCAGCATCAAGCAAAACAAATGAGTGTAGCGGTGAAAAAACAGGGCGGAATTCCATTGGAAATTCCGCTTTTGCATATAGAAGGTGTATCTCAGCAGGAATTTCAAGGTATATCTCAGCAGCTTCACACATATGACTGGGTTATTTTTACGAGTAAAAATGGTGTGAGTTTTTTTTTAGATGGTTTGTGTCAGGAAATACCCCCTACTGTTCGCATTGCTGCAGTAGGAGTGAAAACAGGGCAAGAATTAGAAAAGCGGGGTTATGAGGTTCATTTTGTCCCAAAGACTTTTGTCGCGGAAGCTTTCGTTTTAGAATTTGTAAGAGAGTTAAACGGGACAGAACGCATTTTATTTCCCAAAGGGAATTTAGCTAGAGATATTATTCCAAATAAACTCCGCGATCTTGATGTGTTTTTAGAAGAATTTGTTGTGTATGAAACGAAAACAAATCATGAGAAGCAGCCAGACCTTATCGCAGCTCTAGAGTTAGGTAAGGTAGATGTTGTTACATTTACGAGTCCCTCTACTGTTACAAGCTTTGTGAAATTACTTGAGGGCACAAACTGGAGAGAATGGACAAAAAAATGTACAATTGCTTGTATAGGACCGATAACAGAGCAAGAGGCAAGGCGTTATTTTGCTGGTGTAATCGTTCCAAAAGAATATACAGTAGAAGCATTAATACAGTGTATTTCAAAATATAATCAAAATGCATAGTCTAAATAAAAAGAATGGGAGATAGAAATCTATGAATTCTTTACAATTTAATCGTCATCGTCGTTTAAGACAAAGCAAAAATATGCGTGCGCTTGTACGTGAAACATTTTTACATACAGAAGATTTTATTTATCCTATTTTTGTATTAGAAGGAGAGAATGTTCGTAACGAAGTTCCTTCTATGCCGGATGTATATCAAATTTCTTTAGATCTTCTGCAAGCTGAAATGCAAGAAGTGGTAGATTTAGGTATTCGTTCTGTTATCGTATTTGGTTTGCCTGCTGAAAAAGATGAAGTTGGATCTTCTGCATTTTGTGAACACGGCATTGTACAACGTACGATCAAACAAATTAAAGAGCAGTTTCCAGAGTTAGTAGTAGTGGCGGATACATGTTTATGCCAATATACAAGCCATGGGCATTGCGGGGTTATTGAGGATGGAATCATTTTAAATGATGAATCACTTGAAGTTCTTGCAAAAACAGCAGTGAGCCAAGCAAAAGCAGGAGCAGATATTATCGCACCATCTAACATGATGGATGGATTTGTAACGGCGATTCGCCATGCGTTAGATGAGAACGGTTTTGCACACGTACCGGTTATGTCATACGCTGTGAAATACTCGTCTGCATTTTACGGTCCATTCCGCGATGCTGCGCACGGTGCACCGCAATTTGGTGATCGTAAAACGTATCAAATGGATCCAGCAAACCGTATGGAAGCATTCCGTGAGGCTGAATCAGATGTAATGGAAGGAGCGGATTTCTTAATTGTAAAACCGGCCCTTTCTTACTTAGATATCATTCGCGATGTGAAAAACAATTTCAATTTACCAATCGTGGCTTATAATGTGAGCGGAGAATACTCAATGATTAAAGCGGCAGCGCAAAATGGTTGGATTAATGAAAAAGAGATTGTACTTGAGAAACTATTGAGCATGAAACGTGCAGGAGCAGATTTAATTATTACGTATCATGCGAAAGACGCAGCACGATGGTTACAAGAAGGAGGAATACAATAATGAAAAAGTTTGATAAATCGATTGAAGCGTTTGAAACAGCGCAAGATTTAATGCCTGGCGGCGTAAATAGCCCAGTTCGTGCATTTAAGTCCGTTGGTATGAATCCGCTTTTTATGGAGCGCGGAAAAGGCTCTAAAGTGTATGATATTGATGGGAACGAATATATCGACTACGTATTATCATGGGGACCGCTTATTCACGGACATGCAAATGAACGTGTTGTGGAATCATTAAAAGCTGTTGCTGAAAAAGGAACGAGCTTTGGTGCGCCAACAGAGATTGAAAATAAATTAGCGCAGCTTGTAATTGAGCGTGTGCCATCGATTGAAATTGTACGTATGGTAAATTCAGGAACAGAAGCGACGATGAGTGCCCTTCGTCTAGCACGTGGTTATACAGGTCGTAATAAAATTTTGAAATTTATTGGTTGTTACCATGGTCATGGTGATTCGCTATTAATTAAAGCAGGTTCAGGTGTTGCGACGCTTGGTTTACCAGATAGCCCAGGTGTACCTGAAGGTGTAGCGAAAAATACGATTACAGTAGCGTATAACGATTTGGAGAGCGTAAAATATGCGTTTGAGCAATTCGGTGACGATATTGCTTGTGTTATCGTAGAGCCAGTGGCAGGAAATATGGGAGTAGTTCCACCACAACAAGGATTTTTAGAAGGACTTCGTGAAGTGACAGAGCAAAATGGTGCATTGCTTATTTTTGATGAAGTGATGACAGGATTCCGCGTTGCTTACAACTGTGGACAAGGTTATTACGGTGTAACACCTGATTTAACTTGTTTAGGAAAAGTAATCGGTGGCGGCCTACCAGTAGGAGCATACGGTGGTAAAGCGGAAATTATGCGCCAAGTTGCACCGAGCGGACCGATTTACCAAGCAGGTACATTATCTGGTAATCCTTTAGCAATGACTGCAGGTTATGAAACATTAGTACAATTAACGCCAGAGTGTTATCAAGAGTTTGAGCGTAAAGCTGAAATGTTAGAAAATGGCCTGCGTAAAGCGGCTGAAAAACACGGTATTCCGCATCATATAAACCGCGCAGGTTCAATGATAGGTATATTCTTCACGAATGAACCAGTTATTAACTACGATGCAGCAAAAACGTCTAACTTAGAGTTCTTCGCAGCTTACTATCGTGAAATGGTAGAGCAAGGTGTATTCTTACCACCTTCTCAATTTGAAGGATTATTCTTATCAACAGCACATAGTGATGCAGATATTGAAGCGACAATTGAAGCGGCAGAAATTGCGATGTCGAAATTAAAAGCGTAAATAAAAAGGTTGCCGGGATCGTCCTGGCAACCTTTTTTATTAATGACTAGAGATCATGTCGCATATTGTCGGAATGCCGATATATTTTAAAAAGCGTCGATATATGAAAAATGAATAGGAAGATCACATGTGCAGTTCGATTTTTTACTCATAAAATGATTCCCAGACACATAAACCTGTAATGACATACAGTTTGGGAGGGGGAAAAGAAGTGGCAACAGATCATTCATTACGTTTTTCATTAAAAGAATCGGTTTGGTTCCAAAAAGGACAGGAAGTCGAAGAACTTTTGTCAATTTCGTTAGATCCAGACGTTGAGATAGAAGAGCTTGAATACGAAGTAATTGTGAGAGGTCAATTGGATTTAACGGGAGAATATGTTGCAAGGCAAGATGATTCTACGTTTTCATTACGAGATTTATCTCCAGCGAAATCCATTGATTATGTAGAAACGCGAGAAGATGGTGTAAACGAACTTGTGCACTCTTTTCCGTTAGAAATTTCGATTCCACGAAACCGAGTGAAACAAGTTGAAGAATTGTATGTTTCCATTGAGGAATTCGATTATGAATTAAAGGAAAATGGTTGTTTACAGCTATTAGCGGATATATCGATATCTGGATTATGTGAGGATGAGAGAATACAGAATGAAGTGCAAGAGGAAGAGATAGAGAATGTGGAAGTTGATAGAACCGAGGAAATAAAACTGGTGGATGAGGATACATTGCCGGTAGAAGTGGAAGAAGTAACAGTTCATACAGAATCAAACGGATGGGAAGATTATGCATTTGAGCCTTTCCAATTAGAGGAGCGCAAAGAACAAGAATTAGAAGAAGAGGTAGAAGATCTAGAAGAACATGAAGAGGAAGAA
Organism: Bacillus sp. FSL K6-6038; assembly: GCF_038050455.1. NCBI lineage: Bacteria > Bacillati > Bacillota > Bacilli > Caryophanales > Bacillaceae > Bacillus > Bacillus sp. FSL K6-6038. The sequence goes on along the minus strand of NZ_JBBOUH010000001.1, from coordinate 4,303,345 downwards.
CGAGAAGAGGAAGCAAAAGAAACTACACCACAGTTTGAATTCTTTGGCCGGAAGGATTTTCAGAAAAAGAAGGAAAAGGAATTACAGGAAGAAGCAGAAACGGCATACTCACAACGGGATGAAAATGCATTATATTTAACAAAATTGTTTACGAAAGAGCCGGAAGAAGAATTTACGAAATTACGTATGTATTTTGTGCAAGAAGGGGATACAATTGAATCGGTTGCGGATCGATATGAAACGTCGGTCCAGCATTTACATCGTGTGAATCAAACAGATGATGTATATTTAACTGCAGGGCAAATTATATATATACCTGTGTCAAAAGCAAAGACAAAGTGAGTGGAGAATTTTCTCCACTCATCTCTTTTCTTTTACTATAGTTCATCTTACGTTTTTGAATGAGAAAGGATCATTCGTATGGATATAGAATTGCGAGATCGTTATGCGCCGATCGTACAGCGGTATCAATTGGATGCCCACCATATGGAAGAGCATGGGAGTGTAATAAAAATTTATACGAATCAAGGTCCATATGCATTAAAAAAATTACCATCTCATCGATTGAAGCGAAATAATTTAATGTATCATGTTCAATTTTTACGTGAAAAGGGATTTACACATTATGTACCGATTTACCATGCAACAGATGGAAATCATATTTTGAGTGACGAAACATATAGTTATTATTTAATGCCTTGGCTTGAGCGAGCAGAAGGGAACGGAGAGGACAATGATCAATATCATAAAATGTTTCAGACGCTAGCGCTGCTTCATCAAAGGACGATAAAAGAAGAAACGTATACTGAAGAAGCGTTAGAGGAGCATTATACAAATGTCTCTGATCGTTGGGAGAAAGATGGAGAATTCTTAGAGCAATTCCTCGTAGAGTCTGAGGCGAAATGGTATATGTCGCCGTTTGAATTGCAGTATTGTACGTATTTTCATCATGTGATGAGGGCGCGTGAATTTGCAACGAAACAGCTTTCGGAGTGGAATGAAGCGATGAAAGAAAAAGAAAAAACAAGAGTTTCTTTTATTCATGGCAATGTATCGATGAATCATTTTTTATTCGATTATGAACGAAATGGTTATTTTATTAGTTTAGAAAGGTCTCAATTTGCAACACCAGTTCAAGATCTTGTTCGCTTTTATTCCCGCTCATTGAACACATATCCAATTACGAGAAGCGATCGCTTTGAATGGTATCAGGTGTATCAAAAGAATTTTCCGTTTACGAAAGAAGAACAACTCCTTATGTTTGCGTATCTAACATATCCGTCCCCATTTATTCGACAAATCCAATCTTATACAAGCAAACAGCAGAGCCGTAGTGAAAAGCAAGAACTTCAAGGTGTGAAAATGTTACAACAGGCGCATTGGCTTGTAAGTAATATAGAATATTTTATTTCACAATTACAAGCAGCGCAGCAAGGGAATGAGTAACAGCCGTAGTCTCAAGTGTCCTTGAGGCTACGGCTGAAAATGCAAGCGAATCGTTGCTACAACAAAGATGATAAGGATGATGAAATCTAAGAAAGTTGGAAGTAGTAATGTACGAATCCCTTGGAAAATCGTAAGGGGAATTGCAAAATCAGCAAACATCGTTTGTAAATTTCTAACCCATGAAGGGGCCGAAAAATTGTAGGTGCGTCGGTATCGTCGCATAATCATTCCTCCGTATAGAAAGGCTATTGCTGCACATGAACCTTAAAAGATGAAAGGGTAATATTACAGTATGCGGGGTAAGTACCTAAGGTGCTTGTGCTGCGTACCTTCATTTTCCGTGTATATATTACAGGGAAATTAGTTAAGCTGATTGGTAATTGTATGTTGTTTTTATCAAAATAGAATTTATTAATTGTAGAAACTTGCTGAAAAATATTTTTATCTTGACGAATATGGTTTCGTTTTTTACACTATTGTATATAATAAATAACAATTATATAAATGCGTTGAAGGGGAAGAGTATAACATTAAACGTCTGCAGAGAGGAGAATTATTAGCTGTGAGATTCTCTAGATAGTCATGTTAGAAGGTAGCTCTGGAGCATCTTTTCTGAACGGAGTCATTCTCATTAGGAAAAGACGGATCTGTCCGTTATCAAATTAAGAGTATAAGCAAATTTTGAATTTGTTTGTAAATAAAGGTGGTACCACGATGTCCCTCGTCCTTTTTGGATGAGGGGCATTTTTTATTTTAAGGAGGGAAAATAATGTCAAATACGGAAAAGAATTTACCGACTAAATATGATCATATGTCCGTTGAAGAAGGCCTTTATAAATGGTGGCTAGACGGCAAATATTTCGAAGCAAAAGGAGATGCGGAAAAGCAGCCGTATACAATTGTAATCCCGCCTCCAAACGTAACAGGTAAACTGCACTTAGGGCACGCTTGGGATACGACGCTTCAAGATATTTTGACGCGTACAAAGCGTATGCAAGGTTACGATGTATTATGGCTTCCAGGAATGGACCATGCTGGTATCGCAACACAGGCAAAAGTAGAAGGAAAACTTCGTGAAGAAGGTATTTCACGTTACGATCTTGGCCGTGAGAAATTCCTTGAGAAAGCATGGGAATGGAAAGAAGAATATGCTTCTCACATTCGTCAGCAATGGGGAAAAGTTGGTTTAGGATTAGATTACTCTCGTGAGCGCTTTACATTAGACGAAGGTTTATCTGATGCGGTTAATAAAGTATTCGTTCAATTATACGAAAAAGGTTTAATTTACCGCGGTGAATATATTATTAACTGGGATCCAGCAACACGCACAGCTCTTTCTGATATTGAAGTAATTCATAAAGAGATTCAAGGTGCATTCTACCATATGAACTACCCATTGACAGATGGATCTGGTCACATTCGACTTGCGACAACTCGTCCAGAAACAATGCTTGGCGATACGGCAGTAGCAGTTCATCCAGAAGATGATCGTTACAAGCATTTAATCGGAAAAACAGTTACACTTCCAATCGTAGGCCGTGAAATTCCGATTATTGCTGATGAGTACGTAGAAAAAGATTTCGGAACAGGCGTTGTGAAAATTACACCAGCTCACGATCCGAATGACTTTGAAGTAGGTAACCGTCATGACTTACCCCGTATTTTAGTAATGAACGAAGATGGAACGATGAACGAAAAAGCTGGTAAGTATAACGGTATGGATCGTTTCGAATGCCGTAAAGAGTTAGTAAAAGACTTACAAGATGCTGGCGTATTAGTAGAAATCGAGCCTCATATGCATTCAGTGGGACATAGTGAGCGTAGCGGTGCAGTTGTTGAGCCTTACTTATCAACACAATGGTTCGTAAAAATGGGACCACTTGCAGAAAAGGCAGTAGAACTTCAACAAAAAGAAGAAGAAAAAGTAACGTTCGTACCAGAGCGTTTCGAGAACACATACTTACGCTGGATGGAAAACATTCACGACTGGTGTATTTCTCGTCAATTATGGTGGGGACACCGCATTCCAGCTTGGTATCATAAAGAAACTGGTGAAGTATACGTAGGTACGGAAGCACCAGCAGATATTGAAAACTGGAATCAAGATAACGACGTACTTGATACATGGTTTAGCTCAGCGTTATGGCCATTCTCAACACTTGGTTGGCCGAATGAAGATGCAGAAGACTTCAAACGTTACTATTCAACAGATGCTCTAGTAACTGGTTATGATATCATCTTCTTCTGGGTATCTCGTATGATTTTCCAAGGTTTAGAGTTTACAGGAGAGCGCCCATTTAAAGACGTATTAATTCACGGTTTAGTTCGTGATGAGCAAGGACGTAAAATGAGTAAATCTCTTGGTAACGGTATTGATCCAATGGATGTTATTGATAAGTACGGTGCAGATGCAATGCGCTTCTTCTTATCAACAGGAAGTGCACCAGGACAAGATTTACGCTTCAGCATGGAGAAAGTAGAATCTACTTGGAACTTCATTAATAAAATTTGGAATGCATCCCGTTTCGTATTAATGAACATGGATGACATGAAATATGAAGATATCGATTTAACTGGTGAAAAGTCAGTTGCAGATAAGTGGATTTTAACCCGCTTAAATGAAACGATTGAAAGTGTAACACGTAACATGGATAAATATGAGTTCGGTGAAGCTGGCCGTTCATTATACAACTTCATTTGGGATGATTTCTGTGATTGGTATATTGAAATGGCGAAACTTCCATTATACGGTGAAGATGAAGTGGCTAAGAAAACAACTCGTTCAATTCTAGCATACGTACTAGACCAAACGATGCGTCTACTACACCCATTCATGCCATTCGTAACAGAGAAGATTTGGCAACACTTACCGCATGAAGGTGAATCTATTACAGTAGCAGCATGGCCGACAGTTCGCGAAGATTTACAAGATAAAGAAGCAGCAGCAGAAATGCACCTTCTAGTTGATATCATTCGCTCTGTTCGAAACATTCGTGCTGAAGTAAATACGCCAATGAGCAAAAAAGTTCAAATGCAAATTAAAGCAAAAGACGAAGCAGTACTAGCACAGCTTATGAAAAACAGCTCTTACATTGAGCGTTTCTGTAATCCAAGTGAATTAACAATTAAGACTGATTTACAAGCGCCAGAAAAAGCGATGACTGCAATCGTATCAGGTGCAGAGTTATTCTTACCGTTAGCTGATCTTATCAATCTTGATGAAGAGAAAGCGCGTCTTGAAAAAGAACTTGAGAAGTTCGATAAAGAAGTAGAACGTGTACAGAAGAAACTTGCAAACCAAGGTTTCGTAGCAAAAGCTCCAGCGGCAGTTATTGAAGGAGAGCGTGCAAAAGAGCAAGATTATTTAGAGAAACGCGAAGCAGTTCGTCAACGTCTAGCTGATCTTCAAAAATAAAGTCATTCGAAAGAGACTCGCTATATTGGTGAGTCTCTTTTATTTGCGTATAATAGAGCTAGGATAATTCTTTGTTTTAGTTCTTTTTTATTGATTTGAAAGGGGAATGGCAAGCGTGGTACATACATACGAAGAAGCGATAGGTTGGATCCATAGCCGATTAAAGTTTGGAATTAAACCAGGATTAGAGAGAATGCAGTGGATGCTAGGGGAGCTTGGAAATCCTGAGCGTCACATAAAATGCGTTCATCTTGCAGGAACAAATGGAAAAGGTTCAACTTTAACATATATGCGTTATATGCTAGAGGCGGGAAAATATAAAGTTGGTACATTTACGTCTCCATACATTGAAACGTTTAATGAGCGAATTAGTGTTAACGGTACACCGATTGCAGATAAAGAAATTACTGAGCTTGTAAATATGGTAAAACCGGTTGTTGAAAAATTAGATGAAACAGATTTAGGAGAAGCAACGGAGTTTGAAATTATTACAGTAATGGCAATCTGCTATTTTGGTAAAATAAACTTCTGTGACATCGTCTTGTTTGAAACAGGGCTTGGTGGTCGTTTTGATTCTACAAATGTAGTTCATCCAGTTCTTACAATGATTACAAATATCGGCCATGATCATATGCATATTTTAGGGAATACATTAGCTGAAATTGCGTACGAAAAAGCAGGAATTATTAAATCAGGAGTTCCTGTTATTACTGGTGTGCAGGATGAAGAAGCACTTGAGGTTATCCAAAAGGTTGCTCAGGAAAAGACTGCAAATCTATATGAGTTTGGAAAGCAATTTACAGCTGTTCATCAGCGTTCCGATGAAGATGGAGAGCATTTTGATTTTTCTTGCCCGTTTGCTTCATTTGAGGAAGTTCAGATTTCGATGAAAGGAAGTCATCAAGTCGGAAATGCAGCATTGGCGTTGATGGGGATTATGTATCTTAAAACATACCTATCATTCTTAATGGAGGAAGAGCATATTGGCGTAGGATTAAGTGAAGCATATTGGATTGGCCGATTTGAACGACTGCAAAGCAATCCGGACGTAATTATAGATGGCGCTCATAATCCAGAAGGAATTGCAAGCCTTGTGAAAACAGTAACGGCTCATTATAACGATAAAAACATCCTTGTTTTATTTACCGCTTTAGGTGATAAACAGCTAGACAATATGGTAGGGCAATTAGAAACAATTGCAGATGAAATGACTTTTACAACATTCACATTTGATCGTGCGATTTCTGCTGAGGAGCTTGCAGATTACTCACGTAAGGAAACAAAACAAGTTTTTGAGAATTGGAAAGAAGCTATTGATGCGAAAATGAACAACCTCCAAGAAAATGATGTTTTCATCATAACAGGCTCTCTTTACTTTATTTCAGAAGTTAGAAAATACATTCGTGAAAAAAACTAGGACAGCAACTTGCTGCCCTAGTTTTTTGTTCTACAAATGAAGTCAAATACATACATATAAAGTGAAACTTCCATCAGTGGAGGTTTTTTTATTTCCCACTGATGGTTAGCCTTCACCAATCGGGCTTTTAGGGGCAGTTTATCCCCTAGCAACCTTCATAATTTTTATCCGCAATTTTGAGGTAGGGGATATTACTGCCTATTAATGCGGGATAAGATAACTATATGGGAAAATTTGACGAATCCCTCCGACAGATATCTCGTTTTTTTGTGAAGTGAATATGATATGATGCGGACAATGATAAGAGGTGAGGTGTGAGGGTATGGACAAGCAATCACGAACAATCTCGGTTAAAGTAAACGGAACGGAAGCAAAGTATGAAGAAAAGCAGAAAGAAAAGGAAGAATTTGATTGGATGGTAGTTGATAGTGAAACGTCGCAAAATGTAGTGCCCTTTCAAAAAAACAAGTTACCATCTATCCGGCAGCACCGAAAGAAATGGAATAATGTGCTTATTTTTACAGTTGCTACTGCGGTTATCATTGGCACAGTGTTAGGGATGGGAATGCTTCACTTGTTAACGGGACAAGGTACAGTTCGGGAAGCTACGATAACAAGTGGAGAAAAGAATAATGGAGCAGAGCAAAAAGAAGTAACAGCTGGGGAGAAAAAAGAAGAAAAACAAAAGGTGGGGAATGCAGCTGCTTTAGAACCAATCACTTTATATTTCGTGCAGGGAGGTCTCTATTCTTCTGAAGAAAAAGGACAGGCAGCTACTCAGGAATGGAAAGACAATGGGGGCATAGCAGCGATTAAACCGACTGATGATAAGTATTCACTTGTAGTTGGAATTGCTAGTGATGAGCAATCGTTAGATAAATTAATCGGACAATATAAGAAAGATGGCGTATCAGTTTTGAAAAAGAAATGGGAAATTACAGATTGGGCATTGCTGAAAAGCGATAAAGAATCTGGTCCATTGTTAAGTAAGTTACAACTCTTATACGTCCATTTTGTAAAATACGCGACTAGTATACAACCTGGAAGTAAAAGTAATTCAAAAGAAATAGAAGCGATTGAAAAGGAATGGAAGGCAATTGAAAAAGAGGGGAAATCAATTAAGCGTGAGGATGTAAAAAAAATATATACGTATGCATCAGTAGCTGTGCAAACAATAAAAGAAGGAAAGACTGATAAAGAAGCAGTAGCTAAATTGAATCAAGTTATCATTGATGGTTTGCTTTCTTATGAAAAAGTGGTTTCGCAAAAAGCCAAAGAGTAGGATAATGGAATAAGAGGAAAGAAGTATGCATACTTCTTTCTTTTCTTTTGAATTATATAGCTATAGAAATGTTTTCACCTTATAGTGAGAAAACATCATTTCTTAAAAAGAAAATGATGTTTTTGCAATTTGTAGGAAAGGTATTTGTTTGATACGATCAAGCTATATTTTTCTGCTTTATGTAAGAAAGGAGCATATATGAAAAAACTTATTTTAGCATCTGGGTCACCGCGCCGGAAGGAATTACTTGAACTAGCGGGTGTACCATTTGAAATTGTTGTGAGTGAAATAGAAGAAACAATCGGTGCGTATTCATCGCCCGCTGATATTGTGATGTCACTTGCTTTGCAAAAAGCGTCTGCTGTAGTAGAAAATCACGAAGATAGTGTGGTATTAGGTGCAGATACAATTGTTACATATGAATCGCGTATTCTTGGAAAGCCTAAAGATGAAGCGGAAGCGAAAGAAATACTGCAGCTATTATCAGGAAAAACACATGAAGTATATACAGGCGTTGCGCTCATTTCAAAAGAAAAAACAGTAACTTTCTACGAACGTACAGAAGTTACGTTTTGGGAGTTAACAGAAGAAGAGGTTGATGCGTATATTGCGACGAAAGAACCACTTGATAAGGCTGGAAGTTACGGTATTCAAGGAAAAGGTTCTATCTTTGTTCAACATATTCAGGGAGATTACTACAGTGTAGTGGGATTACCAATTGCACGACTTGTTCGTGAATTAAAACAGTTCGATAATGATGCATCCCATGCGTAAAATTGCATGGGGTTTTCTTTGCGAAAAATTGAAAAAGGAGTGAAAATATGAACGGTATTCGTGATGTTTTGAAAGAAGAACAACCACGGGAGCGTTTATTAGTAGAAGGAGCAAGCAGTTTATCGAATCGGGAACTTCTCGCAGTGCTACTTAGAACTGGTTCTAAAGAAGAATCAGTTCTAACATTAGCGGATCAAATTTTATATCATTTTGACGGATTACGAATGTTAAAAGATGCTACAATAGAAGAGATGACGAGTATTCATGGTGTAGGAATAGCAAAGGCCTCTCAGTTAATCGCTGCTTTTGAACTAGGGAGAAGGATGGTGCGTTTAGAGTACCAAAATCGATATAGTATTCGGAGTCCAGAAGATTGCGCTAGTTATATGATGGAAGAGATGCGTTTTTTACAACAAGAGCACTTTGTCTGTTTATACTTGAATACGAAAAATCAAGTTATGCATCGGCAGACTGTGTTTATTGGGAGTTTAAATGCCTCAATTGTGCATCCTCGCGAGGTTTTCAAAGAAGCTTTTCGTCGCGCAGCAGCCTCTATTATATGTCTGCATAACCACCCTTCAGGAGATCCTACGCCGAGTCGGGAAGATATTGAAGTGACAAAACGATTGGTAGAATGTGGAAGGATCATTGGGATTGAAGTCCTTGATCACATTATTATAGGCGACCATAAATTCGTGAGTTTAAAAGAAAAAGGTCATATTTAAGACTATTCTTTTTACCTATTTTGTTTTATAATGTGATTTATGAGTTTTTTGTAGGCATTCGCTTACAATAAAGGATAGAAAATATAAAAACGTACTGTTTTATTATAAATATAAAGTAAGAAAATGAGTCCGTGAAAATGAGAAAGGAAGATAGATGATATGTTTGGATTTGGTGGTTTTACTCGTGATCTTGGAATTGATTTAGGAACAGCAAACACGCTTGTATACGTGAAAGGAAAAGGTGTAGTTTTACGTGAACCTTCAGTTGTAGCATTGCAAACTGATTCGAAACAAATCGTTGCAGTTGGTAGCGATGCAAAACAAATGATTGGTCGTACACCAGGAAACGTAGTGGCTCTTCGCCCTATGAAAGATGGTGTAATCGCTGATTATGAAACAACAGCGACAATGATGAAATACTATATTCAACAAGCGCAAAAATCAAATGGATTTTTCTCTCGTAAGCCATATGTAATGGTATGTGTGCCATCTGGTATTACTGCTGTAGAAAGACGTGCAGTAATCGATGCAACTCGCCAAGCAGGTGCGCGTGATGCATATCCAATTGAAGAACCATTTGCAGCAGCAATCGGTGCAAACTTACCTGTTTGGGAACCAACTGGTAGTATGGTTGTTGATATTGGCGGCGGAACAACAGAAGTTGCGATCATTTCTTTAGGCGGGATTGTAACAAGTCAATCTGTTCGTGTTGCTGGTGATGATATGGACGATTCAATCATTCAATACATTAAGAAAAGCTACAACTTAATGATCGGTGAAAGAACAGCAGAAGCATTAAAATTAGAAATCGGTTCTGCAGGCGAGCCAGAAGGTATTGAGCCAATGGAAATTCGTGGCCGTGATTTAGTAAGTGGTTTACCAAAAACAGTATTAATCAAGCCAGAAGAGATTGCAGATGCGTTAAAAGATACAGTAGATGCAATTGTAGAATCAGTGAAAAACACATTAGAAAAAACGCCACCTGAATTAGCAGCGGATATTATGGACCGTGGAATTGTATTAACAGGAGGCGGTGCATTACTTCGCAACTTGGACAAAGTAATTAGTGAAGAAACGAAAATGCCAGTTCTTGTTGCAGAAAATCCACTTGACTGTGTAGCAATTGGAACAGGTAAAGCTTTAGATAATATCGACCTTTTCAAAACTGCTCGATAATATTCCAAAATAAAAATCAATGAAATTAAGAGGGTGTGAACGTGCCACAGTTTTTCTTAAACAAAAGATTAATTGTTTTGCTAGTTAGTATTATTCTTCTCGTGGCATTGATTGGAATCTCACTGAAAGAACGGAAAAATCTAACATGGCCAGAGCAGTTTGTAAAAGATACTGTCGGTGTTGTAGAACGTGTATTCCAAAAGCCAGCGAATTATGTTGCCGGGTTCTTTGAGAACGTAGAAGATGTAAAGCGCACGTATGAAGAAAATAAAACATTAAAAGAAAAATTAGATAAGTATGCGGAATTATCCGTGAAAGTAAAAGATTTGGAAAAAGATAATGCGAAGCTTCGTGAAACGATTGATAAAAAAGATTCTCTTCGTGACTATAAGCCAATCCAAGCTACAGTGATTGCACGCAATCCGGACAAGTGGTATGACTTAATCGGAATTGATAGAGGTGCACAGCAAGGAATCCAGAAGGATATGGCTGTTATGACTTCAAAAGGGCTAGTCGGACGAGTGAAAAGTGTGTCTCAATTTACATCAACTGTAGAATTATTGAGTTCACTGAATCGAACAAATCGTATTTCTGCTGTAGTAGAAGGGCAAGAGCGTATTTTTGGATTGATTGAAGGATACGACAAGGAAAAACAATCTCTTGTTTTCACAAAGATTCCATCTGATGTAAAAGTAGAAAAAGATCAAACGGTTGTAACATCAGGATTAAGTGATATTTTCCCGAAAGGGTTAGTAATTGGGAAAATTGTAGATGTTGCACCAGATGAATATGGATTAACACAAACAGCTTACGTAAAACCTGCTGCGGATTTAAATGATGTAGACCATATTATGGTTACAAAAAGAGTTATGCCCTCAGCAGCGTTAGAACAGTAAGGGGGAGAAGATATGGCTATTTTGAAAAGAGCAATTCTTCCTCTGCTGCTTCTTTTTGTGTTTTTATTCGAAAATATGTTTTCTACTGTAGTTCCAACAGCATTGTTTTGGAAAGACAGTATTGCAGCTCCGCATTTCTTTATGATTGTGCTATGTTTTATTACCGTTTATTTTAGTCCTTTACAAGGTATTTACTATGGGCTATTATTTGGTTTTTTATTTGATACTGTATATACAGAACTTGTTGGTGTATATATATTTGCTTATCCAATTTTGGCGTATCTTGTGTATAGTACGATGAGAGTATTGCAATTGAATTTATTTATTGTTTCTTTTATCGTATTAACGGGAATTGCAGCATTAGAGTATTATGTATATGGATTTTTAACGCTACTAGGACGTATTCATGTACCAGCGCATATCTTTTTCTCAGATCGTCTCCTTGCTACTTTATTGTTAAATGGAATTTTCTTATTACTAGTTTGTTTCCCACTGAGACGATATCTTGTGCGTCTTTCAAAAGCGATGGAAGAAAAAGAAAAAAGGATTTTCTAATTTTATGTCGAATTGAATCGTTGGGGTGAACTTTAGTGGAAGAAAAAAAGCAACAAAATATAACGATAAAAGGGACAAAAGATGGACTGACATTACATTTAGATGATTGCTGTTCATTCTCTGAATTACTGCAAGAACTGGACGAAAAGCTTTCCACTCACTATTACGATGGTGATGGACGTTCATTAATCGAAGTACATGTTAAAGTTGGTAATCGCTATTTGACAGATGTACAGCAAGAAGAAATTCGCACTTTGATTCGTAATAAAAAAAATCTTGTTGTGGATTCCATTGAGAGTGATGTCATAACAAAAGCTGAAGCAATAGCGTGGAAAGAAGAAACAGAAATTGTCCCTGTTTCCAAAATTGTTCGCTCAGGTCAAGTATTGCATGTAAAAGGAAATCTATTGTTAATTGGAGATGTCAATCCAGGCGGAACGGTTATCGCTGGGGGAAATATTTTTGTCGTTGGATCATTACGAGGAATTGCGCATGCTGGATATTATGGGGATACAGATGCTGTCATTGCAGCATCTGTTATGAATCCAATGCAACTTCGAATTAGTGATGTGACAATGCGGGCTCCGGAAGAGAAAGAAGACGGAGCAGAGGCGGCGGAATGTGCGTATATTGATGAGAACAATCACATTGTTGTCGATCGCCTGCAACTTCTCACTCATCTTAGACCTAATTTAACAAAGTTAGAAAGGGGAATTGTATAGCTGTGGGAGAGGCAATAGTAATTACATCTGGAAAAGGCGGGGTAGGAAAGACTACAACGTCTGCAAACATTGGTACAGCCTTAGCATTATCCGGGAAAAAAGTATGTTTAATTGATACGGATATTGGTCTAAGAAACTTAGACGTAGTAATGGGGCTAGAAAATCGTATTGTATTTGATCTTGTTGATGTCGTCGAAGGTCGTTGTCGTTTACCTCAGGCTCTTATAAAAGATAAGCGCTTTGATGAACTTTATTTATTACCTGCAGCACAAACGAGCGATAAGTCAGCGGTAACACCTGAACAAATGGATGAGTTAATACAACTATTACGTCAAGATTATGATTATGATTACATATTAATTGATTGTCCTGCTGGTATTGAGCAGGGATTCAAAAACGCGGTGGCAGGTGCGGACAAAGCGATTGTTGTAACGACGCCTGAAGTATCTTCTATGCGTGATGCAGACCGTATTATTGGGCTTTTAGAAAAAGAAGATATCGAACCACCAAAACTTGTTATTAACCGTGTGCGTAGCCATATGCTACATGAGCAAGATATGCTAGATGTAGATGAAATTGTACGTACACTTTCGATTGAGTTGCTCGGAGTTGTCGAGGATGATGATGAAGTTATTCGTGCTACAAATACAGGTGAACCTGTAGCGTTGCAGCCGAATGGAAAAGCATCATTAGCTTATCGGAATATTGCAAGACGTTTGCTAGGTGAATCTGTCCCTTTACAAGCGTTTGGGCAAGAAAAAGTATCTGTTTTTACAAAGATGAAAAATTTCTTTGGAATTCGTTAAAAGCACTTCGCATGTATGCGAGGTGCTTTCTTTTTTATTCTCATGAATATCTTCCTCTTAGGGTTCATACATATGTACAAACTGTATAAAGTTTGGAAAATAGAGAACTTTTATTTTCCTTGCTATTTGCGGGGGAAATAATCAGTAGGGAAGATAGTTTCACTTTACTTGCCTCTTGCAAGAAGAGGTGGCAAAAGGAAGGAGACAGGATGAAGAATAGACGTGTAGAAGAGATTAAAAAACGGATTGCAAAGAGAAAAGAAGAACAAGAGAGACTCGAGGAAGAACAGTATTTTTCTGAAGGAAACTTTGATGGAGAAACGATGTTCATTGAAGAAGGTGAAAAAGAGGTGCATCCTCTTTTTCGAAAGGAAGTATTTTTATTTAAATTTTTATTAGCGACGATTCTCGTTCTCTCGGTAGCCATTTTATTTAAAAATGCACCAGCTTCTTTTGATGGAGCAAGAACGGTTGTAAAACAAGTTATGCAAGAGGAATTTCAGTTTGCTACTGTATCCAAGTGGTACGAAAATCAATTTGGAAAACCGCTCGCTTTTCTACCTGCAAATGAAAAGAAGCAAGGCATACAGCAAAAAGATTATGCAGTTCCGGCTTCAGGGAAAGTTATGCAAAGTTTTCAAAAAGATGGCCAAGGTGTATTTGTACAAACAGCCGCGAATACAACTGTTGAATCGGTAAATGAAGGGGTTGTTATTTTCGCTGGTAAGAAAGAGGGGTTTGGGAATATAGTTGAGATCCAGCATGCAGATGGTACGGAGTCATGGTATGGAAATTTAGGTGAGGCATCTGTAAAATTATATGATTATGTTGAAAAGAAACAAAAGGTTGGAACAGTTGGGACCAATGCGGATAACAAGAATGGCAAGTTCTATTTTGCAATTAAAAAGAATGAAAAATTTATCGATCCGATTCAGGTGATTTCATTTGAATAAATATAGTGAAGTATTGTCAAAAATTACAGTGCATCCACTGTTTTGGGGAATTATAGCTATTGGGATTTTTACGGCGCGTTTTAAAGAATTACTACTTTTATTTTGTATCGTTTTGATTCATGAGCTTGGGCACGCCTTCGCAGCTGCTCATTATAAATGGAGAATCAAGCAAATACAACTTTTGCCGTTTGGCGGGGTGGCAGAGCTTGAGGAACATGGGAATAAGCCGTTAAAGGAAGAATTAATCGTTGTAATAGCAGGACCTATTCAACATGTATGGATGATTGGGCTAGCTTATGTTTTGGCTAGGGCAGGATGGTTTAGTGAGGAACTTTATCATTTCTTTGTATGGAACAATTTAATGATTCTAGGGTTTAATTTACTACCAATTTGGCCACTAGATGGTGGGAAAGTATTGTTTAATGTTTTATCACATCAATTTCCTTATTTACAAGCGCATGAGAAAATGATGAAAATATCATGTGTTTTTTTTAGTGTAATATTAGGTTGGCAACTGTTTTGGAATAGTAATAGTATTATGATGTGGGTGCTGCTTCTGTTTTTAGCTATTTCTTTATATCAAGAATGGAAGCAACGGCGCTATGCGTTTATGCGTTTTTTACTAGAACGTTATTATGGAAACAAGCGAGATATTGAAAAGATTGCTCCAATTGAAGTGCGAACTGAGGATCGATTATACACGATTTTCACAAAGTTTCGGAGAGGGTATAAGCACTCGATTATCGTTCATGGTAAATATAAAGAGCATTATACATTAGACGAAAACGAATTGCTTTATGCTTATTTTACCGAAAAACGAACTACTTCATCTGTGGAAGAGTTAATCGGTTAGTGTTGACGAGGACACTAACCTTTTATATTGTAAGAGGAAAAGAAAATGAAAAAGTGAGGAAAGTATTTTGAAGACGTTATACATCAACTATACTGGTTCGGAAAAACGGGTTGCTGTAGAAGAAAAACAAAAGATTGTTGAGCTTTTATGGCAACGAAATCAAGAGCAAGAGATTGTTG
Organism: Bacillus sp. FSL K6-6038; assembly: GCF_038050455.1. NCBI lineage: Bacteria > Bacillati > Bacillota > Bacilli > Caryophanales > Bacillaceae > Bacillus > Bacillus sp. FSL K6-6038. The sequence goes on along the minus strand of NZ_JBBOUH010000001.1, from coordinate 4,288,146 downwards.
GGCATATTTATGTGGGACGTGTCGTACGAACGATTGCTGGGATGAATGCAGCGTTTGTAAATATCGGTTTAGAAAAACATGCCTATCTTTCATATGATGATGTTCCATCATCATATCGAGTGCACGAAGGACAAGCATTGCTCGTGCAAGTGGTAAAAGAAGCGATTGATACAAAAGGGCCAAAATTAACAGCGAATGTAGAATTTACCGGGAAATATGTCGTTTATATGCCTTATGATGAAATGCGCGCTGTTTCCCGGAAAATAAAAAATAATAAAAAACGGCAACAATTGCTTGAAATTCAAGTAGAGGGAACCGGAGGCTATATTTTCCGTTCAGCTTGTGACAAAGGTGCAATTGATGAAGTGCAGATTGAAATGCAACATTTTCAAGATCTGTATAAAGAATTAAAAAGAAAAGAAGAGCATGGAAAGGCACCGTTATTACTCCATCGTCCAGCAACCTTTTTAGATCGTGTATTTAAAGAAAATCCGATTGAAACAATTGAAAAAGTAATTGTAGATACACGCAGTATAGTACCGGAATTGCAAGATAAAGTAGGAAAAGAAAAGGTTTCGTTTTACAATGAAACAACTTCTATGTTCATTCACTATGGTGTGGAGCGTGAGATTGAAAAAGCACTGCAAAAAATAGTGTGGTTATCAAACGGTTCTTATTTAATTATTGAGCAAATGGAGACAATGACGGTAATTGATGTGAACACCGGTAAATTTACTGGAAAGCAGAACTTGCAAGATACGGTATTACGGACGAATGAAATAGCTGCTGAAGAAATTGCTCGTCAATTAAGACTGCGTGATATTGGTGGTATGATTTTAATTGACTTCATTAATATGAAAAAAGAAGAAAATAAAGAAAAAGTAAGAGAGAGGCTCATTGCCTCATTACAAAGGGATCGTACATATACACGTGTTCTTAGATTTACAGAGCTCGGTATTTTAGAAATGACACGTAAGCGAAAAAAACACTCGCTCCGTGATGTATTATTAGACGGTTGCTCAGCGTGCCAGGCGACAGGATATGTAATGTCCCATGAATCAATTGCATACGAGCTAGAAAGAGAACTTGTTACATATAGTAGTTCGGAGGACGAGGCGGTATTAATTGCAGCTTCAAAAGAAGTACAAAAAATATTTTTACAAAAAGAATTGCAAAAAAATATACCGTTCCAAGTTTATTTCACAGATGAAGAAGCTGAGAAATATGCAATTATTCGATTTGGAACGAGGCAAGAAATGATGCTGCGTAAAAATAGTTAGCAGAACATTTATTGACAATAGTCAACGTTTCGTGATAACATCTTTATGTTATAGTTTATAGCACCTAAACTGCTATATGCTACAACCGCACAAGACAGGTTCCAAAAAGGCATTTTATGTCTACCTCGTTTTGGCGAGTCTTAGTAATTATGAGGAGGTGCAAGTATGTACGCAATTATCGAAACAGGTGGAAAACAAATTAAAGTTGAAGCTGGTCAAGAAATCTACATTGAAAAATTAGATGCTGAAGCTGGTGAAACTGTTACTTTTGACAAAGTTCTTTTCGTTGGTGGCGAAAACGTGAAAGTTGGTAGCCCAGTTGTAGAAGGTGCAACAGTTACTGCGAAAGTTGAAAAACAAGGTCGCGCTAAGAAAATCATCGTTTTCAAATACAAAGCGAAAAAGAACAATCGTAAGAAACAAGGTCATCGTCAACCTTACACTAAGCTAGTGATTGAAGCAATCAACGCTTAATTCTGGTTAAGATGATTAAAATTACGATAAGTCGCACGAAATTAGGAAGTATCCAATCATTTAAAATGACTGGGCACGCCGATTATGCGCCACATGGACAAGACCTTGTCTGTGCTGGAACAACTGCGGTCGTGTTTGGATCTATAAATGCAGTGGAAGTACTTTGTAATGTGCAAGCAACTATTGAGCTCGGAAGTGATGGTGGATTCTTAACGTATGAGTTGCCTAATGATTTAGATGCTCATACAGCAGAGAAAGCTCAAACGCTTTTAGAAGGATTGGTTGTTTCGCTTAAGACGATTGAACTTGATTACGGAAAGTATATCCGTTTAATAGAAAAAATGCAGGAGGTGTAACGTATGTTAAGATTAGATCTTCAGTTTTTCGCATCTAAGAAAGGTGTAGGTAGTACAAAGAACGGTCGTGACTCTCAGTCAAAACGTCTTGGTGCTAAACGCGCAGATGGTCAAACGGTTTCAGGTGGTTCAATTCTTTACCGTCAACGCGGTACAAAAATTTATCCAGGTGTTAACGTTGGTCGTGGTGGCGATGACACTTTATACGCGAAAGTTGACGGCGTAGTACGCTTCGAGCGTCTTGGCCGTGACCGCAAACAAGTGAGCGTATATCCTGTTGCTCAAGAAGCATAAGAAACTCACGGAAAACTCTAACCTGAGTGCAGGTTAGAGTTTTTCTATATTAAGGGGTATCTGGATGAATAAAAAATGGACAATTATAGATGCGTTGAGCCATTCTAGGCATGATTGGCTCAATCGTATGCAGATGATTAAAGGAAACCTCTCCCTTGGAAGAGTGGAAGAGATTCATGGGCTCATCGATCGTTTTGTCCAAGAAGCGAGACAAGAATCCAATCTGATGGGGCTATCGATGCCTTTATTTTCAGAATGGATTTTAACATATAATTGGAAACAGCAGCCGTGCTTATTGGAGTACGAAGTATTAGGGAAATTACATAACTTATCTCATTACGATGAAGAAGTGTGTACGTGGACGAATGAATTTTTCTCAATGCTTCAGCATAGTTTAGACGTTTATGTTGAAAATTATGTTTGTATCACAATTGAATGTGACGCGGAGAATGCTCGTTTCTTTTTTGATTTTCGTGGCAAGCTAACGAATGTAGAAGAACTACAAACGTGGCTTACAAACCAAAACAATGAATCGTATTTCATTTCTTATACAGTGCGAGATGATGAAATCTCGGTTATATTACAACCAATCGAAAAAAGTGTGGTGAAATAATGTTTGTAGATCAGGTCAAGATATATGTAAAAGGCGGCGACGGTGGAAACGGAATGGTTGCGTATCGTCGTGAGAAGTATGTTCCAAAGGGTGGCCCAGCAGGTGGCGATGGCGGTAAAGGTGCAGATGTTGTTTTCGTTGTTGACGAAGGCTTACGTACATTAATGGACTTCCGCTACCAACGTCATTTCAAAGCTGATCGCGGTCAACACGGGATGAGCAAAGGGCAACATGGCCGTAAAGCTGACGATTTAATCGTAAAGGTTCCACCAGGAACAGTTGTAAAAGATGAGGAAACTGGTCAAATTCTTGCGGATTTAGTAACGCATGAGCAATCAGCTGTTATTGCAAGAGGTGGTCGTGGTGGCCGTGGTAACTCACGTTTTGCAACACCGACGAACCCAGCACCAGAAATCGCTGAGAACGGGGAACCAGGTCAAGAACGTGATGTAATCTTAGAATTAAAAGTATTAGCGGATGTTGGACTTGTTGGATTCCCAAGCGTAGGTAAATCAACATTATTATCTGTTGTATCATCAGCACGTCCGAAAATTGCAGAATATCACTTTACAACAATCGTTCCAAACCTTGGTGTTGTTGAAACTGGTGATAACCGCAGCTTCGTTATGGCTGACCTTCCTGGATTAATCGAAGGAGCACATGCGGGCGTTGGACTTGGACACCAATTCTTACGTCATATCGAACGTACACGTGTTATCGTGCATGTTATTGATATGTCTGGTTTAGAAGGCCGTGATCCATATGAGGATTATGTTACAATCAATGCTGAATTAAAAGAGTACAATCTGCGTTTAACAGAGCGTCCACAAGTTGTTGTTGCAAACAAAATGGATATGCCAGATGCAGAGGAAAATTTACAAGCATTTAAAGAGAAAGTAGGAGACGAAGTTCAAATCTTCCCAATCTCTGCCGTAACAAAACAAGGTGTTCGTGATCTATTATTTGAAGTAGCAAACTTAGTGGAAACAACACCAGAATTCCCAGTACATGATGTTGTAGACGAATCTGAAGCAAGTGTAATGTACAAATTTGAATCTGAAGGATCTAAGTTTGAAATTACACGCGAAAGTGACGGTACATTTGTCATTTCTGGTTATGATATTGAGAAAACATTCAAGATGACAGACTTCTCACGTGATGAATCTGTACGTCGTTTCGCTCGTCAAATGCGCGGAATGGGTATTGATGAAGCTCTTCGTGCACGCGGTGCAAAAGATGGTGACATTGTAAAAATTCTTGAATATCAATTCGAATTTATCGATTAAGACTGCCAAAATACGGCAGTCTTTTTTATAATCGAGAAAGGAGTGTAAATAAAGCGATAGAAATACAGATTGGAAAACCGATAGAAAGCTTAATTTTTAGGTGGGAGAGAGGATCTGGTCGAGCGTAGAAACGGTCAGAGCCTTTTTGAGCCCCATGCTATGTGAGAACAGAGGGAGAAAAAGAGTGGGGATTTCCTCTTGTTTTCAAGGCCGCAATTTGTATGTTAGAAGTCAAAGCGATAGAAATACAGATTGAAAAACCGTTAGAAAGCCTAATCTTTAGGTGGGAGAGAGGATCTGGTCGAGCGTAGAAACGGTCAGATCCTTTTTCTGCCCCATGCCAAGTTAAAACAAAAGGAGAAAGTAAGTAGAGGTCATCTTTTGTTTTTTATAGCCATGACTTATACGTTGGAAAATCAAAATAGATATTTATTTTTAAATTCAGAAGAATGAAAGAAATAGTCACTCCGTAGTAAGAAACAAGGGAGAGGGAGTATATGTATAAAATATTAATTGTAGAAGATGACGAAAAGATTGCTGGGATATTAGAAGAACATTTAGAGAAGTATGGCTATCAATCATTTCGAGTGGCAGATTTACGCCATATAAAAGATGAATTTGTGAAAGTGAATCCACATTTAGTTTTACTCGATATTAATCTCCCGTACTTTGATGGTTTTTACTGGTGTCGTCAAATTCGAACTGTATCTAATGCACCAATCATTTTTGTCTCTGCACGAACCGGAGAAATGGATCAGGTCATGGCAATTGAAAACGGTGGTGACGATTATATTGCAAAGCCATTCCATTTAGATATTGTTATGGCGAAAGTAAAAAGCGCCTTGCGTCGTGGATACGGTGAGTATGCTTCATCGGCAGAAAGCGATTGCTTTGGTGTGAGGGGATTGCTGCTATTTCCATCACAACATACAGTTGAGTGGCAAGGGAAACAAATAGAGCTCACAAAAAATGAATTTTATTTATTAGAGTGTTTAATGAAGCAGGCAAATCAATATGTAACGCGTGAGGAGCTCTTAGAGGCATTATGGGATGAACTAGCATTCGTTGATGATAATACATTAACAGTGAACGTAAAGCGTGTCCGAAAGAAGCTAGAGGAGCTTGGGATTGTAAATGCAATCGTAACAAAGCGTGGATACGGTTACGCACTTCTTACAGAGTGGGGAGATGGGCATGAAGCTTAAGGGTTACCTCATTGATCGTTTTCCTTTAATTGTTTCATATATTGTGAGCCTTTGCTTATTTGGACTTGTATTACAACTACAAGGACTTTTAGAGAAACGATCGATACAGTGGAGTACATGGTTGTATGGCCTTTTACTAGCGACTATCGTATTTATTATATACCTGATTTATGATTATCGAAAACGCAGCGTGTTTTTAAACAGAATCGAACAATACATTGCTGGAGGACATACGTTACATGACTCTTTATTAATTGATGCTTCCTATACGGCTGAACAAGAAATGATTGTAGAAGCATTCATTTTGCTTAGACAGCAATATATGAATGAGGTTCACCAGCAGCATGCGAAAGGTCAACAGCAAATGATCTTTATGAACCAATGGATTCACCAAATGAAAACACCAGTTTCAGTGATTGAATTACTGTTGCAGAAATTTGGTAAAGCGCATCGCGAAGCAAGAGAAACGGTTGAAAGTATTCGTGAAGAAAATAATCGTATTTTACATGGTTTAGATTTAGCGTTACATATGGCAAGGTTAGAACAGTTTGCAAAAGATTACAAAGTGGAGGTAGTAAATGTACTAGAGGTTGTTCGAGAGGTTATTAACCAAAATCGAAAATCTTTCATTCAATCTTCTGTATATCCGAAAGTAATGTTTGAAGAAGAAACGTGTACGATCGCTTCCGATCGAAAATGGATTAGTATTGCAATCAATCAAATTGTTATGAATGCAATTAAATACACAAAAATCTCGCAAGTGGATAAGAAAGAAATTCAGTTTCAAATAGAGGAGAAGGAACAGACAGTTTTATTACATATTTGTGATACTGGAATTGGTATTCCAAAGCAAGACATCAAACGAGTTTTTGAACCATTCTTTACAGGAACAAATGGAAGAAAAACAAGAGAAGCAACAGGAATGGGATTATATATTACAAAGGAAATTTGTGATAATCTTCATCACGGAATTTACGTGCAATCAACCGAAGGAGAAAGTACAACATTTACATTCCAATTTGCAAAAGATGAAGAATATCATGCATTGATGAGAAAAATGACAAAATTGTAAGATAACAAACGGTTTTGTAAGGAAAATCACTCGTTTCTTTTTCTTATTTTTCTTATAGTAAATGTAAGAAGAAAGCACATAGGGGGATTTAGAAATGAGTGTTCTTGAAGTAAAAGGTTTAACGAAGGTGTATCAATCAAAAGGATCAGTGGCAACGACTGCTTTACACGATATAAATTTTAAAATTGAAGAAGGCGAATTTGTAGGTATTATGGGTCCTTCAGGAAGTGGGAAAACAACACTTCTAAATTTATTAGCAACAATTGATAAGCAAACTTCAGGCCATGTTTATGTGAATGGTGAAGAGATTAGTCAAATGCGTGCTACAAAACTAGCGGAATTTCGCCGTACACATTTAGGGTTCATCTTCCAAGACTTTAACTTACTTGATACGTTATCGATTAAAGAAAATATTATTTTGCCATTAGTTATGGCGAAGCGCCCTGTAAAAGAAATTGATACGAAAGTACTTGAAATTTCGAAGTTTTTAAATATCGAAGGAATTTTAAATAAAAAAGTATATGAAGTATCGGGTGGACAACAACAACGTGCGGCAGCTGCACGAGCAATTATTCATGAACCGACATTAATTTTAGCAGATGAGCCAACTGGGAATTTAGATTCTAAGTCTGCGAAATCTTTAATGGGCGCACTGCAAGATTTACATGAACAGAAAAAAGTAACAATTGCCATGGTAACACATGATCCAGTAGCAGCTAGTTATTGCGAACGTATTCTCTTTATACGCGATGGAGAAATTTTCTCAGAAATTCATAAAGGAAAAACAAAGCAAGCCTTTTTCCAAGAAATTTTAGATGTACTTGCGATGCTAGGGGGGGAATATCATGAACTTTCGCCAGCTCGCGCTTAATAATGTAAAAGGAAATTGGCGTAATTATAAAGCTTTTCTTATTAGTAGTTGTTTATCAATCTTAGTATTTTTCATGTACGCTTCCTTCATTTATCATCCAGATGTAGTGAGCGGAAACATTAGCATGAAGACGATGGTTACAAAAGGGCTAGAATCAATGAACTATATCATTGTCACCTTTTCAGCACTATTTATTTTATATGCTAACTCAACGTTTTTACGAGCGAGAAAAAAGGAGTTTGGTTTATTAACATTAATAGGTGGAACAAAAGCGCAGCTTGGTCGTATGATTATACTAGAGCAAATGATTTTAGGTGTAATCGCAATTGTAGTAGGGATCGCTCTTGGTATGCTTTGTTCAAAGCTCTTCTTTCAAGCTTTAAGTGTATTACTTGGTGTAGATAAAACACTTCCACTTGTATGGAATGGAAAAGCAGTTCTGATTACAGCTAGTGTATACTTCGTTCTCTTTTTCATCCTATCACTATTCGGTCTTTGGACGGTCGGTCGTTTGCAAATTATTGATTTATTAAGAGAAGCAAGAAAACAAAAAGTAGAGCCTTTCGCATTTACATGGCTATGTGTAGTCGGGATATTATGTATTATTGTCGCGTATGTACTTTGTTTCCAAGTTACGCTTATGAATTTCGTTATGCTATTTTTACCGATTGTAGGACTGACAATTGGAGGAACGTACTTACTATTTACGCAAGGTAGCACTGTTGTATTAAAGGTGTTACAAAAACGAAAAAAATCTTTTTATACATATCCCAATATGTTTGTACTTAGTAATCTTATTTATAAAATGAAAGATAATGCTCGTTTTCTCTTTGTTATATCCATTATTACAGCTGTTGTTTCTTCCGCGGTTGGTACACTGTATGTATTCTTTGAAGATATGAGTTATAAAACAGTAGCTAGTACGCCGCATGCTATTTCATATGAGGAAAAGGGAGTAAATACACATAACATCATTAGTGAAGAGAAAATGCAAGAGTTATTGAAAAATCATGGGTTTGAAGATGCACGAAAAGTAACATATGTAAAACTTCCAGCAACACAGAAAATAGAGGGGTTGAATGGCAATCATGAGATGCCTTTAGGTATTATCTCAGAAAAAGAATATAATGCAGAAGCACGTAAGCAAAAGAAAGAGGAAGTTCATAATGCACCAGGAAGCGCAACGATGGTTTTAATTGATATGATGAATGACTTTGTGAAGTTAGATCGTACAAAACCATTTGAGTTCACGCTGAACGGACAAAAACAGTCTATTAAGCTAAATGATTCAATTTCACAATCTGTTTTTAACGATGAAGGGTACCTTATTGTTAATGATCAAGACTTTGTGAAATATGCAAAGGTTGTATCAGATGAAGAAAAGACAAAATATTACGGATATTATATTGGAGACTGGAAAGGAACAGAGAATCTTGTAGTAGACTTGAAAAAAGAAATTGCACAAGAACAACAACAGAATTTCCATAATTCAGTTCTTACTTATAAAGCAATAAAGGAACAAGGGGCAATTACAATGTTCATCGGTTTCTTTGTAGCAGTACTATTTTTCTTCTTTGCTTGCAGCATGACATACTTTAAATGGTTTAATGATAAAGAACAAGATCGTATTCAATTTAAGTCATTAAAGAGAATCGGTATGACAGATAAAGAAATTCATAAAATTGCTATTCGCCAAATGGGAGTCATTTTCTTTATTCCAATTCTCATTGGTACATTGCATAGCGGATTTGCTCTTCATACATTAGGGAAAATGCTTTATTTAGATTTATGGAAATCAGGTGCGATTGTTATTGAAGCATATATTGTAGCTTCGGCAATTTACTTTATGATTGCACAAAGAGGATATTTAAAACACGTAAAAAGCTAGGGAAACCTCTAGCTTTTTACGTGTGTAACAGGTTACAGGGGGAATGCAGATGAATGTCAGGCAGCTAGCGATACAAAATATAAGGGGGAATTGGCGGAGTTATAAAGCATTTGTATTAAGTAGCTCTTTTTCTGTAGCAGTTTTTTATATGTATACATCTTTTGTTCATCATCCGGAAGTTGCACACAGTAATGTCCACATTGGAATTCGATCAGGTTTACAAGGGTGTAGTTATCTTATTCTTATGTTCTCGGCACTGTTTATGTTAAGTTCTAATGCTACTTTTCTTGATGCGAGAAAGAAAGAATTAGGATTGCTTAAATTAATGGGATCTACAAATGCTAGAATCTCAATTCTACTATTCTTAGAACAGGCTGTAGTGGGCTTGGTATCAACTTGTATTGGGATTGGGGTTGGAATGTTATTTTCAAATTTATTTTTAATGACATTAAGTGTACTCTTAGATTTAGAGAATAGGATTTATTTCATCTTTCAAATAAAACCATTCTTGATTACCGTTGTTGTATATGCAATTCTGTTTTTTTCTTTAGCACTATTTAGTTTGTGGAATGTGCGGAGGTTAGAAATTGTTGATTTATTATTGGATAAGAGGAAAGGACGTAGAGTTTTTAAAGTAGGGAAATGGCGATTTGGTTTAGGGATTATTTTACTTTTATGTGGATATACCTTTGCGGTAAAAGTAACGCTAGGAGAGTTATTTCTCTACTTTTATCCAATCCTTAGTACTGTAATTATAGGAACTTATTTTTTATTTACTCAAGGCAGTTTATTTGTTTTGAAAGGACTTCAAAAACAGAAGAATATCTATTATACATATCCAAATCTATTTGTGCTTCGCAGCCTTGAGCATAAATTGAAAGATCATGCGAAGTTTTTATTTTCCATTTCTATTTTGACAGCAACAGTTATTACAGCAACAGGAACTGCATATGCATATTTTTCTGACCTTCCCAAAAGCGCTATGTTTTCATTTCCTCATGAAATTTCCTATACAGAAAAAGGAATAGAATCTCATGAGGTGATTTCTCCCGATGAGCTCTTAGCACTATTTGAAAAATATGGTTATGAAAATGTAGAGAAAGTACAGTTTATCGGATTACCAGGAAAGTTTATTACAACACATGACGGACGTCTGTTTCCGATTACTGTTATTTCACAAACGGATTATAACAAAGAAGCAAAGAAGCAAGGAAAAAGCATGGTAAACAATAAAAAAGGTTATGGCACATTTATAAACCCAATGGCTTTTGATGGTCAGGATGTGTATAACAAGGAAATATTCTATTTTCAAATGTTAGGAGTACCATATCAAATTAAATTGCATGAATCTAAATCAGATATGGTTTTTAATGGAGATGGCGCTGGGCACCATAATCAATTATTAGTTGTACGGGATGAACAGTTTAAACAATGGGAAGGTGTCATTCCTAATCATGAAAAATATGTATATTATGGTTATAATATTCCAAATTGGCAGGAGCAAAAAAAATTCGCGTTAGAAGTGAGGGGAAAAGTGTCTCCAGATTATTCTTCTTCGATGAGAAATAAGATCAGTATATATATCCAATTTAAGGAAGGGGGAGCAGTGTTATTATTTATCGGATCATTTATTAGTATTCTCTTTTTCTTAGCAACTTGCAGTATGACATATTTTAAATGGTTTTCAGATATTGAGCAGGATCGTAAAGAGTATCAGTCTTTAATGAAAATAGGGATGGAGAAAGGAGAAATAAAACGGATTGTTAGACGGCAAATGGGGAGTTTATTTTTTATTCCTATTGTGGTCGGTATAGTGCATAGTATATTTGCTTTCTATGCATTGAGTAATTTAATGGAAATGAATGTGTTATTTACAAGTATAAAGATCATCGGTATATATTGTGCAGCAACAGCTATCTATTTCTTCTTCGCTCAAAAAGAATATATGAAACATATAGACTAGCAAGCGCTAGTCTTTTTAAAATATTCAAAATTCACATAGAAAAATAAAAATATTCATGGTATAACAGTAAGAAAACGAAAAAGAGGGGAAAAGACGATGATTCGAGTTGGCTATTTAGGACCAGAAGCAACATTTACAAATATGGCGGTGAGTCGTTTTTTTCCGGAGGCAGAGCATGTGCCGTATCGCACGATTCCTGATTGCATGGATGCTGCAGCAAATGGAAATGTAGACTTTGCAGTTGTACCGTTAGAGAATGCGATTGAAGGTTCTGTTAATATTACTGTTGATTATCTTGTGCATGAGCAGCCGCTCTTCATTGTAGGAGAAATTACAGTGCCTATTCAGCAACATTTACTTGTGCATTCAGATTATGAAGAGGTGTGGAAAGAAGTATATGCAGTTCATTCTCATCCGCATGCGATTGCGCAATGTCATAGGTTTTTAAATGAAGAATTAAAAGGTGTAACGGTTCGGGATATGACTTCCACAAGTGCAGCGGCGCAATATGTGAAAGAACATCCGGAAGAAAGGATCGCTGCAATTGCAAATGAAGCGGCAGCAGAGAAGTATGATTTAGCAATTGTGCAGCGTAATATTCATACGCATAAAAATAACCATACACGTTTCCTCGTGTTACATAAAAAACAGCGGGCACTACTACCGAAAAACGGTGAGAACCGCGGGGAGAAAACGACACTTATGATAACGTTACCTGCTGATTATGCAGGAGCACTTTATCAAGTATTATCAGCTTTCGCATGGAGAAAATTAAATTTATCGAAAATCGAATCTCGTCCAATGAAAACGGGACTTGGTAATTACTTTTTCTTAATTGATGTGGATAAGGCATATGATGATGTGTTGTTGCCAGGAGTAACCATGGAGCTTGAGGCACTTGGTTTTTCTGTGACGGTGCTGGGGAGTTATTCGTCTTATTGGTTGTAAACAAAAATAAACCTCATTGCATATGCAGTGAGGTTTATTTCAATTTTGCTAAGCGATCTACTAATTGCTCGCGCCAAGCTTCTGCTAGTTCTGGAACAGCAATAATTTTCTCCATTGCCTCTGTATCTTTCCGTCTATGAAAATATACTTCGTTAGAAAACAGAATAGAAACTTGATTTGGATGGCGCTCTAGTAGTTTCATTTGTGAGTCTTTGCGAACAACGCCTTCTTGAAGAACACGGCATAAATAGCCGGTATAACCGGTTTCTACAATGCGCGGTAAAATACCGGGGATGCCAACTCTTTTTGAGATGGTACTACACGGTATCCGGCCTTGTGTAATTTGAATGACAGCCTCACCTAATTGATATGTATCGCCGATGAAAATATCATGTTCTAACATATTTGTTACGGTAATATTTTCGCCAAATGCAGAGGGTGGGAGTGTTATTTGAAATTCTTGTTCCCATAGCGCGTAATGTTCATACGGATAGACACAAACAGCGCGATCAGGTCCGCCGTGAAACCTTAGGTCAGCTACACCATCTCCAAGAAATCCGTCTTTTGATAGAAAGGCTTCTTCTGTAAGCTCTTTACAGATGCCTGTTGTCATTTCTTTATTTTCTCCATATTGTATTTGTTTTGGTTTGCCAATGCTAAAGTGAACGAGTTTGATTCCCATATCATCTCTCCTTTACCAATTGATTTCAATATTATATCATTTCATAAATAAAAGCACAGAGAAGAATGAAACTCTCTGTGCTTTTATTTTAATAAACAAGAAATCCAGCGCGATCTAGCGCATCACAAGCAGCGTTTAATTTTTCTGTGGAATCTGCTTCAATTGTATGTAAGTGGATGCCATCTGTTAATTGAGATAGATAGGAAGCATTTGTATCTTCAATTTTTTGCAAATATTGTTCAACATCAAAACGAGTGCTCACCATAATAGAAGCTGTTATGTCGCCGTATACAGGATGTTCTACTTTTACATCTTTAATTGTAACACCGTGGTCGACTAGCAATGTTAATTCTTGGCGTACTTCATCTGGTTTATGCTGGCAGACGATAACACGTTCAAATGTATTTTTCTTTGCTTGTGGTTTTAAATATAAATATCCTTGTGCAGTTGCGATAATTGGTTCGTTTCGCGCTTTTAGTAAGGAAATATCTTGTACGATGACTTGCCTGCTGACATTTGTTTTCTTAGATAATTCACTCCCGGATAACGGTTCGTTAGCAGCAAGGAGCCATTGTAAGATGAACTGTCTTCTTTCTTCTCCTAAAATCTTTTTCTGGTCATTTTGTTTCATTATAATTTAACACCTCTATAAAATTGATTTCCAATTGTGCATAGTGCATGAATGGTTGTATCAATATGTTCTTTCGTTGTATGACGTCCAAATGAAAAGCGGACATACTGTTTTGCCTCTTCATACGTTTTTCCAATTGCAAGCATTGTTTTTGAAGGTTCTTGTTTGCCGACTTGACATGCGCTTCCTGTTGAAATGGCAATGCCATGGCGATTGCATTCTAACATCGTGTACTGACCTTCTATTCCCTTTATTGTAACCCCAATAATATGAGGTAAACAAGAAGCAGAATGTCCTTCTACTTGAATTTCAAGGGGAATTGCTTGTAATTGTTCTGTAAAATAGGATCGTAATTGCTCAAAACGAGCGCGTTCTTCTTCACGATCGTCCAATATATGCTCTGCTGCTGTCAGAAACGAAGCGATACCGGGGGCGTTAACTGTACCAGGGCGAAATCCTTTTTCGTGAGATGTCCCTGGGAAGACTGGTTCCCAGCGAACTTTTGGGTTTAAATAGCAAGCTCCGACACCCTTTGGTCCGTAAATTTTATGTGCGGAAACAGAAAGGCTATCAATTTGCATCGTTGTGACATCAATTGGGAGTTTACCAAATGTTTGTACACAATCTGTATGAAATAAAATATGGTGTTTTTTTAGTAGTGCTCCAATTTCTGAGATAGGTTGAACGGTTCCAATTTCAGAATTACCGTGCTGAATACTTGCTAAAACTGTATCGTCTGTAATTGCTGCTTCTAAAGCCTTAAGGTTAATAAGCCCGCATGAATCCACAGGAATTTCCGTGATTGTATATCCTTGCTTTGTTAATGACTGAAAGTAGCTGCGAATCGATGCGTGCTCCATCGGTGTTGTAAGTATGTGCTTGCCGCTTTTTGCATTTAAGAGCGACTGGATTGCAAGATAATTAGATTCAGAACCACCGCTTGTGAAAAATACGCCTTGTTCTTTTCCTTTAATCATTTGTGCCAATGCTCCCCTGCAAACTTGTAGTAAAGACGAAGCTGTCCCTCCGATATCGTGTAAACTTTGTTCATTACCGAAGTATTGCTGTGCTGCTTTCGTATATGTGTCAATCGCTTCTTTGCTCATTGGTGTTGTAGCTGCATAGTCAAGATATATCATAATGTATAGTCCTCTCTATAGTAGAGTTACATTCGTTTTTTTATTTTAAAGTATATAAATTCAAATTAAAAACCCGACATAAACCCTTTCTTTTTAGGTGGGAGAGAGCATCCGGCCATGCATAGAAGCGGTCAGATCCTCTTCCTGCCCCGTGCCAAGTAAAAACAGAGAGAGAAAATGAGTGTAAGTCCCCTTTTCTTCTTCATAGCAGCGATTTATATGTCGAAAAAATAAAATGGATTTATATAGCAAGAGAATTTCGTTAAACTCCTTGGTGAAAATATTACTTTCTAAAAAACTCTTGTCATTATTTTAAAACTATGTAAATATAGGTGTCAAGACAGTTGAAAAGTGTAAACTAGGAGGCAATGATCATGCCAAGTGCGGATGTCTTAATTATCGGAAGTGGTGTTGCAGCACTTAGTGTTGCGAAAGAGATTTGTCACGAAAAGAATGTGATGATTATCACAAAGAAAACAGGCCGCAATAACAATACGCATTTAGCGCAGGGCGGAATTGCAGCAGCTGTAGCTACATATGACAATGCGAGTGATCATTACGAAGATACAATAGCGGCCGGTTGTGGCTATAACAATGAAGAAGCAGTTCGATATTTAGTGGAAGAAGGGCCGAAAGAGATTCGTAAGCTCATTGCAAATGGGATGGAATTTGATGGAGATGAAAACAGACCCCATCTTGGAAAAGAAGGTGCGCATCGAAAACGACGTATTTTACATGCTGGTGGAGATGCAACAGGACGAATTTTATTAGAGCATTTGGTTCAGGAAGTCGCTCCGTACGTTACAGTAGTGGAGCGAGAAATGGTGCTCGATTTAATTATAGAAAATGATACATGTAAGGGTGTTTTGACCCGTGATAGCGAAGGAAATATACATCGTTACTATGCTGAACATATTGTATTAGCTACAGGCGGTGTTGGAGGGGTGTATGCATTTACGTCTAACGACGAGACGATTACAGGTGACGGACTCGCGATGGTATACAGAGCTGGTGGCGAACTTGTTGATTTAGAATTTGTGCAATTTCATCCAACGATGCTATATGTAGGCGGACGTTGCTGTGGACTTGTTTCAGAAGCGGTACGGGGTGAAGGAGCTGTTCTGTTAAATGAAAAAGGACAGCGTTTTATGCTGGATGTACATCCACAACATGATCTTGCACCGCGTGACGTAGTGGCACGTGCGATTCATGAACAGCTTCTTGCAGGTGAAAGTGTATACTTGGATATTTCTTCTATTCAAAACTTTGAAGAACGTTTTCCTACTGTATCGGCATTATGCAAAAAGAATGGTATAGATGTAAAAAAAAATAGAATTCCAGTTGTTCCTGGTGCTCATTTTCATATGGGTGGCATTAAAACGAATTGTGATGGAGAAACATCTATTCCGCATTTATATGCTGTAGGTGAAGTAGCTTGTAACGGTGTGCATGGTGCAAACCGATTAGCGAGCAACTCATTGTTAGAAGGGCTTGTGTTTGGAAAACGAATGGGAACACATATTTTAGCTCATCCGGTACAAGAAAAGATAAATAATAGCGAAGAAATACATGGAATATCAAAAGTTCCTCAGTTACCTACGAAAAAAGAAATACAAAAACATATGATGACGTACGTAGGAATTGTACGAACAGAAAAGAGTTTATTATATGCGAAGCAATGGTTTGAACATTATCGTGTACAAAGTGTTCGAATGCAATATGAAGCTTTTACAAATGAAGATATAACAATTATAAATATGCTAACAGTTTGTCAGCTCATTACAGAAGCGGCACTGCAAAGAAAAGAGAGCATAGGTGGACATTATCGTGGTGATTATCCAAGACGAAATCAAGTAACGAAAAAAATTATTCTTGCTAATAGAAAATTACAACTTGTGTAATGAGGGGAAGAGGGATTGTATGAACGCGTTAAAGGTAAGAAAAGCATTAGAAAGTTTTTTTCTAGAAGATATTGGAGAAAAAGATGTAACATCTCAGCTTATTTTTCCTGATAATTTAAGGGCAAAGGGAACGTTCCTTGCGAAAGAAACGGGGGTATTCGTAGGGACAACAGTAATTGAACAAGGATTTCGATTATTAGATGACAGCATTCAAATTACACTTCATAAAAAAGACGGAGATTTCGTAGAAAAAGGTGAGATTTTAGCAAGTGTCGAAGGACCAATTGCATCTTTATTAACAGCGGAGCGTGTAATTTTAAATATTATTCAACGCATGAGTGGTATAGCAACGATGACGCGCAAAGCTGTTCTGGCACTAGAAAGTGATCATACACGTATTTGTGATACGAGAAAAACGATGCCAGGGCTTCGCATGTTTGATAAATATGCGGTTGTTTGCGGAGGCGGATATAACCATCGCTTCGGATTATACGATGGTGTCATGATTAAGGATAACCATATTGCTTTTGCAGGGTCTATTACAAAAGCTGTTACATCTGTGAAAGAAAAGCTTGGGCATATGGTGAAAGTTGAAGTGGAAACGGAGACAGAAGAACAAGTGCGCGAAGCGATTGCCGCAGGAGCGGATATTATTATGTTTGATAACCGTACACCAGAAGAAGTTCGTGAGTTTTCTAAAATTGTTCCAAGTACAATTGTGACAGAAGCATCCGGCGGCATTACAATTGAAAATTTATCGAACTATGGTGGAACAGGGGTAGATTACATTTCACTCGGATTATTAACACATTCTGTAAAGGCGTTAGATATTAGCTTTAATATTGAAGTTTAAGGTGAGAGGGTTAGAGGGGGAGATTACAAATGAGTATTTTAGAGAAAGTTCAGCTAATTGAAACGATGTTACCAGAGTGTTATCAAACGATGTCAGTACAAGAAATGGAAGAGCGCGTTCGTGAAATTAAAGAAAAATTAGGGGAAGCATTATTTATTCCAGGGCATCATTATCAAAAGGATGAAGTTGTTCAATTTTCAGATGCTGCGGGAGATTCATTGCAACTTGCGCAAGTAGCGGCTAGCAATAAAGCAGCGAAATATATTGTCTTTTGCGGTGTGCATTTTATGGCTGAAACAGCAGATATGTTAACGGCCGATGAACAGGTCGTTATTTTACCAGATATGCGTGCTGGCTGTTCCATGGCGGATATGGCAGATATCGAACAAACAGAACGAGCTTGGAACGAACTTACGCAGTTATTTGGGGATACGATGATTCCATTAACATATGTCAATTCTACGGCAGCTATTAAGGCATTTTGTGGACGAAATGGCGGGGCGACAGTAACATCTTCAAATGCAAAAAAAATGGTATCTTGGGCATTTACGCAAAAAGAGCGTCTTGTTTTTTTACCAGATCAACATTTAGGAAGAAATACAGCGTATGACCTAGGTATTTCATTAGATAAAATGGCGGTTTGGGATCCGCATACAGATTCATTAGAATATGATGGGAATATAGAAGATGTGAAGGTGATTTTATGGAAAGGTCATTGTTCGGTTCATCAAAATTTTACTGTGAAAAATATTGAAAGCGTACGAAAAAATCATCCTGATATGAATATTATTGTTCATCCAGAATGCTGTTATGAAGTGGTAACAGCTTCTGACTATGCAGGGTCAACAAAGTATATTATTGATATGATCGAACAAGCACCATCTGGAAGCAAATGGGCAATTGGTACAGAGATGAACTTAGTAAACCGGATTATTCATCAACACCCTGATAAAGAAATTATTTCATTAAACCCTTTTATGTGTCCTTGTTTAACGATGAATCGTATTGATTTACCACATTTATTGTGGGTGTTAGAAACGATAGAGTGTGGAGAAGAAGTCAATGTTATTCAAGTAGATAAGCAGGTGACAAAAGAAGCAGTTCTTGCCTTAAATCGTATGTTAGAGCGTGTGTAAAAGCGACGGATTTTCGTCGCTTTTTTATTAAACATAATTAGCTAATTGCAGTCATACATTGTGTTGAGGGAATCATTGTATTTTTTCATATTCGTGCAATATTGTGTATGACTAAATGGTAAGAGCAAGAGTGTTAAATTATAGAGGACAGTTTCACTTTACATTATTTTGGCTTATAGATAAGTAATACAGGAGGGGGAAAATTTGAAAATTCATATCGTGCAAAAAGGGGATACCCTTTGGAAAATTGCGAAAAAGTACGGAGTAGATTTTGAAACGTTAAAAAAGGCGAATACGCAACTTACTAATCCCGATCTGATTATGCCAGGTATGAAAATAAAAGTGCCATCTAGCAGTGTGCATGTGAAAAAAAATATGGGTGCTGGTTCAGCTCCTCCAAAAGAATATGTAAAAGAGGTACAACAAAAAGAATTTGCAGCGACACCTACGCCGCTTGGAATAGAAGATGAAGAAGAAGCACCATATCAATCTGCGCCGATTACGCAGCAACCGGCTATGCAGCAAACGCAAAAAGAAATGCAAATGAAGCCGCAAAAAGAAATGCCCATTCAAAAAGAAAAGCCGATTCAGAAAGAAATAC
Organism: Bacillus sp. FSL K6-6038; assembly: GCF_038050455.1. Lineage (NCBI taxonomy): Bacteria > Bacillati > Bacillota > Bacilli > Caryophanales > Bacillaceae > Bacillus > Bacillus sp. FSL K6-6038. The sequence continues at coordinate 4,268,953 of NZ_JBBOUH010000001.1, read as the reverse complement.
CTATTCAAAAAGAAGTACCTATTCAAAAGCCGCCTGTCGTTGAAAAACCAGCTGTAATTGAAAAGCCACCAGTTGTAGAAAAGGTAGAGAAACCTGTGGGAAAAGAAAGCACAAAGTTTTCAGTGAATATATTACCGCAGCCGCCACAACCACCGATTAAGCCTGCAAAAGACTATAAAATTTCAGATGTAATAAAAAAAGGAAGCGAGTTAATTGCCCCGCAAATTATTAATAAGATGAAACCGAACAATATAGTGTCACCACAAACGAAAAAAGAAAATGTAAGTAATATAGTTGCGCCGCAAATGAAAAAAGAAAATGTAAGTAATATAGTGGTGCCGCAAACGAAAAAGGAAAATGTAGGTAATATAGTTGCGCCGCAAACGAAAAAAGAAAACGTCAGTAATGTTGTTTCGCCACAAGTGCAAAAAGAAAATGTGGGCAATATAGTGTCACCACAGACGAAGAAGGAAAATGTGGGTAATATAGTTGCACCGGATGTGACAAAAGAAAGTCTTATTATTCCACAAGTAACACCACCGAATATCATGCCAATGATGGATAATAACCAAATGCCGAATATCATGCCGATGATGGATAGTAACCAAATGCCGAATATCATGCCAATGATGGATAATAACCAAATGCTGAATATCATGCCGATGATGGATAATAACCAAATGCCGAATATCATGCCGATGATGGATAATAATCAAATGCTGAATATCATGCCAATGATGGATAATAACCAAATGCCGAATATCATGCCAATGATGGATAGTAACCAAATGCCGAATATCATGCCGATGATGGATAATAATCAAATGCCGAATATCATGCCAATGATGGATAGTAATCAACCATCGCAAATGATGCCAATGATGGATAGTAACCAAATGCCGAATATCATGCCAATGATGGATAGTAACCAAATGCCGAATATCATGCCAATGATGGATAATAACCAAATGCCGAATATCATGCCAATGATGGATAGTAATCAACCATCGCAAATGATGCCAATGATGGGTAGTAATCAACCATCGCAAATGATGCCAATGATGGATAATAATCAACCACCGCCAATGATGCCGCAGCAAATACCGATGCCATATCAATCGTCAATGATGCCACAACAGTATCCATATTATCAAATGCCATATCAACAACAGCAAAATCCGTATTATCAAATGCCACATACACAAGGTATGCCAATGATGCCGCACCAAATGCCAGTGCAACATACTTCAATGCCATACCAACCGCAAGCTGGTAATAATGTTCCACAAATGATGCCAGCAGAAGAAGATTGTGGATGTGGTGAGGAAAGAAATTTATATAGTCCACAGCCAGGTGGGCCATATTATCCTAATTCTCCATATTATCCAACAGCTCAAGTCGCATATGCACCGCAGCCAGGTGCGATGAATTATCAGCAAGATCCGCCAGAGATTTTTGGAGAACCACTTGCAGAAGATGAGGAGTAGAGAGAGTTGCGTTAACAATAAAGAGGTCGTGTTAGAAAATTCCTAGTGAAATATTAACAAGTGTAAAAATCTCCTTTGTTACTCACTATAAGAAGGAGCTTTTCGAGAGAGAAGTTCAACCTAACAAGGGGGGTTTTTATATTGAGTAAAAAAATTAAAATTATTGCCGCTTCTTTGTTAGTTACCAGTGCATTAGCTGCATGTGGTACACCTAAGAATAAAAGTGCGATGGATGGGCGTAATGCGAACTACAATTATGAACGTACATCTTATTATGATACACAACCATACAGAAATAATGTAGCACGTACAGATCGATATACAGATTATGTAACATATCGAAATGGAAATAGAGTTACAGATAATGTATATGATCGTCGTAATGATGTTGGATATAACTACTACCGTGATGTAAATTACCACGGTCAAATGGCAAATCCATATCCAACTCGTAACGTTACAATGAATAATTCATACATTAATAATGATGGTAAAACTGCAGAAAGAATTACAAATCGTGTTAAGGGTATGAATAATGTGGATCGTGTTTCTACAGTTGTGCGTGGAAATGATGTAGTTATTGCAGTGAAACCACGCAATCCAGTGACAGATGAAAAGGCAATGGCAAATGAAATCCGTCAAGCAGTTGCGAATGACGTGAAAAACCGAAATGTATATGTAACAGTAAAAAATGACATGTTTGAACGTGTAGATGCGATGAATACGCGTCTGCGCAGCGGAACAGTTACAAACAATTTAAATCGTGACATATCAGATTTATTCCGAGACGTTCGTGCTGGTCTTACTGGTACAGTGCGATAACAAAAAAAAGGGAAAGGTTTACGGCCTTTCCCTTTTTACTTTCATAAATATTAAAATAGCGATGCAGAAAGTCATTCATCAATATCCTGCATACGTTTTTTTTTAATAAAGTAACCAACAGAATAAGAAGCTAAAAAGCATAAAAAGAGAATACTTCCCATAAGAATGCCTTCCCATAGCGGTCTTTCAGGGCTGAAAATAACATAAATAATAGCAAAAATGATCCCTACGATAGCAGAACGTAAAACAAGTTTGTAATAAGGCGTTAGTTTCATTTCTTTTTCATTTTCTTCTGCATCAATAGAGATTCCCATTTGTAAATAGGCTAGAAGTATACTTGTTAGTATGAATAATAACCATAGTGGAGATTTTGTAATTTGATCTATACCTTCATTGAAGCCAATATACCCTAAGATCCCTATTATACCAATTGATTGAAAGAGAAAGGCAATTCGAACGTTCTTTAAATTTTGAAGGATTAAACGTTCATCTTTTATTCTTTTCAATATACTCACTCCTGTTTACCAGATTTTTCATTGTATCTACATTTATTGTAACATATATATTGCATTAATCAATTTATATTTTACTTTAATGGTTGTAGGAATAAATACTGTTGTAAAAAGTTAATGAAATTTTTCTATGTTTAGCTTGCGTTCTTTTTACATTAATGTTATATTAGCAAAGCGATGAGCTAATTTACGTAAGACGAGAGATATGCTTAAGTGCTAAACACGCGGATGTGGCCGCCTGGTCTCTCGCCGTAAACGCATCAAGGCGCCTGCTATGTGCAGGCGTCTTTCTTATTATATAAAAGTAAATGACTCATGCAGGTAGGGATTACACCTTACCTGCATTTTTTTATTTTCATTAAAAATAACCACCGCTGTTACTATGGATAAAACTTCTATTTCCGGAAAAACTACAAACGGAAGTTTTATTTTGCTTAGAAGAGGTGAGCGGAAATGAAATTCATGATGGTTGCAGTTCAAGTTGTAATCGCTATGTTTTGTTTATATCATGAATCAAGTGTGATAGCTGCGGCTTCTGCATTAGAGGTTACGCAAAAAGAACCTCAAGTTACGATTCTATTAGAGCGTATGTATGTAGATGGAGAGGTAAGTGAGGAAATTTTCACTGAAAAAGTAGCAAATTTAGAACATTTTCTTCAGCAGTATAAAGAATGGCAGCTTGTCGATCGTGATGATACGCAAATTGTACTGCAAAAAAAGGTGGATGATATTTCACCACTACTTAAAACGAGTGGGTATTTTGGTGTTTCCAATGAGGGGATACTGCAAATTTTTAACGGTGTACCAAAAAGTGATAATGCGATTCACTCATTCTTCCAAATTGATATGAAAAAGCTAGAAAGTTATGATCGTGCAAAGCTAAAACGTGGTATTCGTATCAAGTCAAAAGAGCGTTTTGTGAAGACGATTGAGAAAATGAAGCAGTATGCAGTGCAAAATAAGAAAACCAGCAGCTGATGTGAGCTGCTGGTTTTCTTATTTGTTTTTATCTAAAATTTGTTTTGCAATTTCATCAATTAGCATATCTTTGCCGATAGGGTTGAATGCTTTTGTGTTAAAGACTTCATTGCTTACTTCGTAAACATGATTATTTTTTACAGCTTTGTTATCTTTCCAAACAGCACTATTTTTGTAGTCATCGAACACTTTATCTGCTTCGCCACCAAAGTTTACGATAAACATTTGATCAGGCTGGAATGCAACAAGACCTTCTAATGATACTTGTGCCATCGTCTGTTTTAAATCTGTTCCTTTCGTTGCAGGAAGTTTTAAGTCATTAAAGAGAATATCACCATATCCGAAGCTACCATATACACGGAAGTTTTGCGGTGTTACAGCAAGGAACATAAAGTTTTCATCTTTTGTTTTCTCTTTAATTTTTTTAGATAAGGAATCTGCTTTTTTATCGTAGTCTGCAATCCATTTATCTGCTTTTTCCTCTTTGTCAAATAGCTTGCCTACTTCCTTGAATTTGTCGCGCCAGTTTTCTAAGTTTGTTTCTAGAACAACTGTTGGGGCAACTTTTGCTAATTGATCATAAATTTTCAATTGACGGTTGTTTAAAATAATTAAGTCTGGTTTTAAAGCAGTAACCGCTTCTAAATCAACTTTAGGTGCCCAGTACCAACCAACTGCTTTTACATCTTTTAGCTTTTCTTGCAAATGATCTTGGATTTTATCTTTATACGTGTTAGCTGCACCAACAGGTTTATGACCAAGAAGTAATAGTTCTTCAGATGATCCAGATAAGTCGACAATTCTTTTTGGGTTTGTCGGAATTTTAACTTCACCTTTTGCATGTTTTACAACTTTTGTTTTCGGTTGTTCTTTTGGCTGTGCTTCTTCTTGTTTAGAAGAGCAACCAACAATGGTAAAAATAACAAGAATGAGAGTAAATAGAATAGATAGATTGCGTTTCACCTTTATGTAACCCCTTTAATTAATATTGATAATCATTATCGTCTTTGTAATATTAATTTGCTTTATGTTGTTCTGTCAATATGAAAAAAATGAAAAAGCTAAATAGAGAACATTTGTTGGGGTAGTCTCGCTTTTCTATCATTAAATATGTTAAAATGGAATACATGATTTGAGAGGGAGAGATCGTATTTTGTTTGAATATGTTACAGGCTATGTGGAATATGTAGGGCCAGAATATGTCGTTCTTGATCATAATGGAATCGGCTATCAAATTTTTACGCCAAATCCATATGTATTTCAAAGAAGTAAGCAAGAAATTCGTGTATATACATATCATTATGTGAGAGAAGATATTATGGCGCTCTATGGATTTAAGACACGTGAAGAGCGTTTGTTATTTACAAAACTTTTAGGTGTATCAGGAATCGGACCAAAAGGTGCACTTGCTATTTTAGCTTCTGGTCAAACGGGGCAGGTCGTGCAAGCAATTGAACATGAGGATGAAAAATTCTTAGTGAAATTCCCGGGAGTCGGAAAGAAAACTGCACGTCAAATGATTTTAGACTTAAAAGGAAAATTAGCTGATGTTGTACCAGATGCGTTTGTTGATTTATTCTCAGATGTAGAACGTTTCGACGAGAAGAAGGGTTCATCAGCTGAGCTTGATGAAGCGCTTGAGGCACTTCGTGCACTTGGCTATGCAGAACGAGAAGTTTCTCGTGTTGTACCGGAGTTATTAAAAGAATCACTTACGACGGATCAGTATATTAAAAAGGCACTTAGTCTTTTACTAAATGGTAAGAGGTGAGTAGAATGGACGAACGTCTTCTCTCAGGAGAATCGGCATATGAAGATGCGGACTTAGAATATTCGTTACGGCCACAGACGCTCCGTCAATATATTGGCCAAGATAAGGCGAAACATAATTTAGAAGTGTTTATTGAAGCAGCGAAAATGCGTGAGGAAACATTGGATCACGTACTATTATACGGGCCGCCAGGACTTGGGAAAACGACGCTTGCGAATATTATTGCCAATGAAATGGGCGTTAATATTCGAACGACGTCAGGTCCAGCAATTGAACGCCCAGGAGATTTAGCGGCAGTATTAACGGCGCTTCAACCTGGTGATGTATTATTTATTGATGAAATTCATCGTTTGCATAGGTCAATTGAAGAGGTACTATACCCAGCAATGGAGGACTTTTGTCTTGATATTGTGATTGGGAAAGGCCCATCAGCACGTTCAGTAAGGCTTGATTTACCGCCGTTTACGCTGGTTGGCGCAACAACGCGCGCTGGTGCATTATCAGCACCGCTTCGTGACCGCTTTGGTGTGTTATCACGGTTAGAGTATTATACAGTAGATCAACTATCAGCGATTGTAGAGCGTACAGCAGAAGTGTTTGAAGTTGAAATTGACTCATTAGCTGCTTTAGAAATTGCAAGGCGTGCACGAGGTACGCCGCGTATCGCAAACCGATTACTAAGACGTGTTCGTGACTTTGCACAAGTTCGAAGCGATGGAACGATTGCGATGGAAATTACACAAATGGCATTAGAACTATTGCAAGTCGATAAACTAGGGCTTGATCATATCGATCATAAATTATTGCTTGGTATTATTGAAAAGTTCCGTGGTGGTCCAGTGGGATTAGAAACGGTCTCAGCGACAATTGGGGAAGAGTCTACGACGATTGAAGATGTGTATGAACCATATTTACTACAAATTGGTTTTTTACAACGAACGCCAAGAGGACGAATTGTAACGCCACTCGCTTATGAACATTTCGGAATGGATATGCCAGGGGTATGACGGATATGCCAAAGCTGCTTATTACAGCTGGTATTCTTCTCATTGTCGTTGGAGTAGCTTGGAAGTTCATCGGAAGGCTTCCAGGCGATATTTTTGTGAAAAAAGGAAACGTTACCTTTTATTTTCCGATCATTACATGTATTGTGTTAAGTATTGTATTATCTTTTGTTATGTATATCATAAATCGATTTAAATAGAAATAGGTGGATATAGTTATGGATATTAATCTGTTTGATTTTCATTTACCAGAAGAACTTATTGCCCAAACGCCGCTTGAACAGCGCGAAACATCAAGATTAATGGTGTTAGACCGTGAAACAGGTGATATAGAGCATAAGCATTTTACTGACATTCTTTCTTATTTACATGAGGGTGATTGTTTAGTTTTAAATGAAACGAAAGTTATGCCTGCTCGTTTGCATGGTGTGAAAGAAGATACAGGTGCACATATTGAAGTGCTTCTTTTAAAGCAAGAAGATGGAGATAAGTGGGAAACGCTTGTAAAGCCAGCTAAACGTGTAAAAGAAGGAACTATCATTTCTTTTGGTGAAGGAAAGTTAAAAGCAACTTGCATTGGAACAGCTGATCAAGGTGGCCGCCAGCTTGAGTTTTCATATGACGGTATCTTTTATGAAATTTTAGATGAACTTGGAGAAATGCCGCTTCCTCCATACATTAAAGAAACACTGGAAGATCGTGATCGTTATCAAACGGTATATGCGAAGGAAATTGGTTCTGCAGCAGCGCCGACAGCTGGGCTTCATTTTACAGAAGAATTATTAGAGAAATTGAAGAAAAAAGGCGTTCATTTAGCATTCATTACGCTTCATGTTGGCCTTGGTACATTTAGACCAGTGTCTGCGGATACAATTGAAGAACACCATATGCATGCTGAGTATTATCATATGTCAGAAGAAACAGCAGATTTGTTAAATCGTGTGAAAGAGAACGGCGGTCGTATTATTACTGTTGGTACAACGTCAACACGTACACTAGAAACAATTGCTACAGATCACGATGGTAAGCTTTGTGCGACATCGGGATGGACGGATATTTTTATGTATCCAGGATATGAATTTAAAGCAATTGACGGTTTAATTACAAACTTCCATTTGCCAAAATCAACATTAATTATGCTTGTAAGTGCATTTGCAAGTAGAGAAAATGTCCTTCATGCTTATAATGAAGCAGTAAAAGAAAAATACCGTTTCTTTAGCTTCGGTGATGCGATGTTTGTTGCATCTCATGCTAAAGAAAGAAGTAAATAAAAAGGAGTAAATCTATGACAGCAATTCGTTATGAATTTATTAAAACATGTAAACAAACGGGTGCCCGTTTAGGTCGCGTTCATACACCGCACGGCTCATTTGATACACCAACATTTATGCCAGTTGGTACACTTGCGACAGTTAAAACAATGTCACCAGAAGAGTTAAAGGCGATGGATTCTGGCATTATTTTAAGTAATACGTATCATTTATGGCTTCGTCCAGGTCATGAAATTGTACGTGAGGCAGGCGGATTACATAAATTTATGAACTGGGACCGTGCAATCTTAACGGATTCTGGTGGTTTCCAAGTGTTTAGTTTAAGTGATTTCCGTCGTATTGAAGAAGAGGGGGTTCACTTCCGTAATCACTTAAATGGAGACAAGTTATTCTTATCACCAGAAAAAGCGATGGAGATTCAGAATGCATTAGGTTCAGATATTATGATGGCATTTGATGAATGCCCACCGTTTCCTGCTACTTTTGAATATATGAAAAAATCTGTAGAACGTACGAGCCGCTGGGCAGAGCGTTGTTTAAAAGCTCACGAACGTCCACAAGATCAAGGGTTATTTGGGATTGTACAGGGCGGAGAGTTTGAAGAACTTCGTCGCCAAAGTGCGAAAGACCTTGTTTCAATGGACTTCCCTGGTTATGCAGTAGGTGGATTATCAGTTGGGGAACCAAAGGATATTATGAACCGCGTACTGGAATTTACAACACCGCTTCTTCCAGACAATAAACCACGTTATTTAATGGGGGTAGGTTCTCCTGACTCATTAATTGATGGTGCAATTCGTGGTATTGATATGTTTGACTGCGTACTTCCAACTCGTATTGCTCGAAACGGTACATGTATGACAAGTCAAGGACGTCTTGTTGTGAAAAATGCGAAATTTGCAAGAGACTTTGGCCCACTTGATCCAAATTGTGATTGCTACACATGTAAAAATTATTCTCGTGCGTACATTCGTCACTTAATGAAGTGTGATGAAACATTCGGAATTCGGTTAACGTCTTATCACAACCTTCATTTTCTGTTAAACTTAATGGAGCAGGTGAGACAAGCCATTCGTGAAGACCGTCTTGGCGATTTCCGTGAAGAGTTCTTTGAACAATATGGCTTTAATAAACCGAATGCTAAAAACTTCTAATACATAATTTAAAAGGAGGAACAAAAGATGAATCCAGGTATGATGAATATTGTCATGATTGTTGCGATGTTTGCGATTTTCTATTTCTTATTAATTCGCCCGCAGCAAAAGCGTCAAAAGGCAGTAGCACAAATGCAAAGTGGAATCCAAAAAGGTGATGCTATCGTAACAATCGGTGGCTTACACGGCACAATTGAATCAGTAGATGACACTACGATTGTTATTAAATCTGGTGGTTCACACTTAACATTCGATCGCAATGCGATTCGTGAAGTTGTGAAGAAGTAATAGTAAAAAGCCCTGCGAATGCAGGGCTTTTTCAATCTGTATGCTTTGACATATTAACGCCGAATATGCCTCCGAGTGTACTTACCCCCATTAACCCAAGTTGATAAAGAAGCTGTGAATTAGATAATGCGTGAGAGAAACCTAAGTAATTAACGAGAAAAACAAGAGTAGCAAAGATAAACCCGGTTGTGAATCCGACGAACCATCCTTTTCCTTGCGCTTTTTTGCCAGCGATAAACCCGGATATGAGCATGGAAAGAAGAGCGAGTATAAAAATGGTTATAGCCAATGTTCCTTCACTTATATCTGTAAACTTTAATAAAAGAGCAATCAACATACTTGTAATAGAGGCCAATATTAATAAAGTGATAATCCCAAATCCGATTGCTGTAGATAATTTTTTCGTTCCATCCATTATGCATTCCCCCTTTTTAATACAAGCATATTTTCATTTTTGATAAGTTAGACTAGTTTCTTTTTTATAGGGAAACCTATGAGTAGAAAATGTTTAAAAAAGGAGAAAAAAGTAATGGAATGGCTATCGATAATTGGACGGACGATGCTTTTATATGTTGTGATTTTAATTATCTTTCGCCTTATGGGAAAACGCGAAATTGGAGAACTTAGTGTATTAGATTTAGTGGTTTTTATTATGCTTGGTGAGATGGCTGTGGTCGCAATTGAAAATACAGATAAGTCTCTTTGGCATCAACTAGTTCCTATGGTATTGCTCATGGCTGTGCAAATAACTTTATCGATGGTTTCTTTAAAAAATCAGCGTATTCGTCATTTAATAGAAGGGGAGCCAGCTGTTATTGTGAATGCAGGAAAAATTGATGAGAAACAGATGCGGAAGCAACGCTATAATATAGACGACTTAATGATGCAATTACGTGAGCAGGGAGTTGGAGATATAAGAGATGTAGAGTATGCTATTTTAGAGCCATCTGGAAAATTATCTGTCTTTCAAAAACAAAAAAGTAAGAAGAGTAAAAATGATACACCGCTGTTTTCGCTTCCTTTAATTATTGATGGGGAAATTCAATATAAACATTTACAGATGATTGAGCATTCGGATGGCTGGCTAGTAGAGAAATTAAAAAACTTAGGGCATAACGATGTGAAAAAAATTTTGTATTGTAGTTTTCAAAATGGACAGTTTTTTGTCGATGTGAAAGAGAAGTAAAGGCTTGCCAGACTAGAGGCAAGCCTATTTACCCAGCTATTTGCGGATAGTGGGGATGGAGAATCCTCTACTGAGTAAAGTTTCACTTTATTTTGAAATCAAAAGTTTACGAACAATAGGAATACGTCGTAATTCTTCTTTACGAATCAGTTTAAAAATAAGAAGAAGCAGAATATAAAGGATAGTGGTTAGTGTAATTTCCCATAATGTTTGTATGCCAAGTGAATGTGAAAAAACAATATATTTATGAAGATAGAATCCGAAAGCTCCTGCAATGGCAATCGTAATTCCCCCGAAAATATAATCTCTCATGTAAATTGTAAATGTAATTTTTTTTAAGACGGTAGCGTAGTGAAGGAATGTTACCGTCACAATGTTAGCGGCAATTGCAAGTGCGACCCCCATCATTTGAAATTCTGGACGTGAAGCGAGTAAGAAAATAACGAGCAGTTTTACAATGGCTCCGATAAACGTGTTCATCATCGCGGCGCGTGCTAAGTTTAAAGCTTGCAAAACAGATGTAAGGGGGCTTTGAAAATAGTGAAATAAAAAGCATGGTGCAAGTAATTGAATGAATGCAGTTGCGCTGTCTGAACCGTACATGAGAGTTAAAACAGGTGAAGCAAATACATAAAGAATAACGACTGACCACCCTCCAGTAATTAAAGAAATGCGGAGCGCTTGTTGCAGACGGTGTTCTACTAATCGATGTTGTTTTTTTGCCATTGCTTCACTAATGGATGGTACGAGTGCTGTAGAAAGCGCATATGTAATAAAGGCTGGCAATGATAAGAGAGGAAATGCATAGCCGTTTAATATGCCGTATTGCTGTGTAGCAACTGAAGCCGCAACACCAGCTAGCGCTAAGCTTTGCATAACGATAATTGGTTCGAAAAAATAAGAGACTGATCCAATTAAGCGACTTCCTGTAGTTGGAAGTGCAATTTCCATAAGTGAATGAAAAGTATGTTTACTTTCTTTGACAGTGTTTAGAAAACCAGTTCGTATAGAAAGATGTTTTTCACGCTGAAATAAAGTAAGTAAGAATAATAAAGAAGCAACTTCCCCAAGAACAGCTGATAACATTGCACCCGCAGCGGCGTATTCAACACCGTAAGGTAAAAATAACCGAATACATACGGCAATAATGGTAATACGGACAACTTGTTCTAACACTTGTGCATATGCGCTTGGTTTCATATTTTGTTTTCCTTGGAAATAGCCGCGCAAAACAGAGGAAACCGCAATAACAGGAACGACAGGTAAAATTGCCATTAGTGGATAGTACGTTCTTTTATCCGTTAATAAAGTTTCAGCTAAGATGGGCGTTAGAAGCATGATGCCGATTGTTAAGATAATACTAATAACGGATGTAACAGCTAATGATACTGTTAATATTCTCTTTACTTTTTGTTTGTCATTTACTGCTTCCGCCTCTGCAACGAATTTTGCAATGGCAACAGGAAGTCCGATTTGTGTTAATGTAATTGCTAAAATAAAGGTGGGGACAGCCATCATGTAAAGACCGACGCCTTCTTCTCCTAAAATACGCGCCATTACAATTCGGTTTATGAACCCGAGAATTTTTGTAATAAAACCAGCTAGCATTAAAATAAATGCACCTCGTAAAAAGCTTTGTCTCGTCATGATCTTCTCCTACCTTCTCAAAATCAATGGAATGATTTACAATAATTTATATGCACGTATGAGACAAGAATGACAAGCATTTAAGAGGATGCGCTTATAAAGTAAGACTTTCATGGGAAAGAGCAGAGCGATAAAACCCTTAAAGACAGTTATTGCTGTCCATTAGAGCGGGATGAAAAGCGACTTTTCGTGCTGAAATCAGAAGGAGATGTGATGGTATGATTGAAAAAGAAGATTTGGTAGAAGCTTACCGCGGACAGTTACAAGTCGTTTTAGAGAGCAAATTAGAAGAATTCCAAATGTTTGGCTATGATCGAGTGACTGTTAATGATATTTGGAAATGTTTAAAAAGTAAAAAGTGGAAAAAAATAAAAAGTGAAATTAGATTGTATGAGCTTGTGAATGATGTGCTAACATTAACAGCAAATGAGTATATGACATATTTAACAGTAGAAGCGTATCAAGCGCCACTTTGGTCATTTGAAGAATATGAAAATAAATAACCGACTGTAATTGGTTTGTTCTTCCTTTTGCAGTATAATGATAGGTATTGATAAAGAGGAATGTATATGTCAGAGATTTTAAGTAAAGGAGGTAGGAAGCAGAAGTCATAAAAATTTGTAGTAAGATATAGGTTGCAGCCCAGCGTCTAAAATGTAGAACTGAGGTTTTGCCTATATGGCTAGTATGAAAGTTGAAAATTCACAGAAAGGAAGCCTACTAACTAGACAAATGCAGAAGTGTAAAGGAATGCCTGTGAATAAACAGAAATGGTTGTTACAGGAAATTGTCTAGCGTAAATGAATGATATGATTTGTTTATGGTTTTAGTAGCAGAAAGAAGGTACATATGGCAAAGCGCGGTACTAGAATCGTCGCGTTTTTTCTCATCGTTTTATTAATCGGTGGAATTATTGGCGCGACAGGAAAAAACATAACAAAAGGAATTAGTCTTGGACTAGACCTTCGTGGTGGCTTTGAAATCTTGTATGAAGTAAAGCCGGCGAAAAAGGGAGATAAAATCGATCATGATGCACTTGTAAGTACAGTAGGTGCTCTTGAAAATCGTGTGAATGTTCTCGGTGTTAGTGAACCGAACATTCAAATCGAAGGGAAAGATCGCATTCGTGTACAGCTTGCTGGTGTAAAAGATCAGCAAAAAGCACGTGAAATCTTATCTACTCAAGCGAAATTAACATTCCGAGATGTGAATGATAATCTTCTCATGGACGGAACAGATTTAAAAGGCGGGGGAGCGAAGCAAACGTTTGATGATCAAGGCCGACCAAGCGTTGGACTTACATTAAAAAGTGCTGATAAGTTTCGTTCTGTTACAGAAAAAATATTAAGTATGAAGCCTGACAATTTAATGGTAATCTGGCTTGATTTTGAAGAAGGTAAAGATTCTTATAAAGCTGAAGCAGCAAAACCAAATCCTAAATTCTTATCAGCAGCAACAGTAAATCAAGTATTTAATCAAGCGGAAGTATCTATCACAGGTGGAAACTTCACAGTTGAAAGTGCAAAACAGCTTTCATCTTTATTAAATGCTGGTGCACTTCCTGTTGATTTAAAAGAAATGTATTCAACATCTGTTGGGGCAAAATTTGGTCAACAAGCATTAGAGCAAACGATTTTCGCTAGTGCAATCGGAATTGCTATTATCTTCTTATTTATGCTTGTATTCTACCGTTTGCCAGGACTTGTAGCGGTTATTATGTTAGGGTTATATATTTTCGTAACATTGCTTGTCTTTAACTGGATGCATGCAGTCCTTACGTTACCGGGGATTGCGGCGTTAGTGCTCGGGGTTGGTATCGCGGTCGACGCGAATATTATTACGTATGAGCGACTGAAGGAAGAATTGCGAATTGGTAAGTCAATGATGTCAGCATATCGCGCTGGTAATCACCGTTCGTTAGCAACAATTTTAGATGCGAACGTTACGACAATTGCAGCAGCTGGTGTGTTATTCGCTTATGGTACAAGTTCTGTAAGAGGGTTCGCAACAAGTTTAATCGTAAGTATTTTAGTTGGTTTCCTTACAAACGTATTCGGTACTCGTTTCCTACTTGGATTACTTGTAAAAAGCCGTTACTTCGATAAGAAATTATCTTACTTTGGTGTGAAACAGAAGGAAATTATTCCGTTATCGAAAGGTGTAGAACATGCACCAACGAGATTTGATCGTATTAACTTTGTGAATATCGGTCACAAGTTCTTTTTATTCTCAATTGTAGTTGTTATTGCTGGAGCAATTATACTACCAATTTTCAAAATGAACCTTGGAATTGACTTTGCGAGTGGTACACGTATGGACTTGCAGTCAAAACAAGCGATTAGTGTAGATCAAGTTCAAAAAGATTTACATGAGTTAAAAATTGATGTGAAAAAAGAGGACATTGTACCAACAGGGGATGACAATAAAGGATTTGCTGTTCGTACATTAGGCGTTTTATCAAAAGATGAAATTGCGAAAGCAAAAACATTCTTCCACGATAAATATGGTACAGATCCAAATGTAAGTACAGTTTCTCCAACGATCGGGAAAGAGATTGCACGAAATGCATTTATCGCGGTTCTGATTGCTTCAGCGGTTATCATTTTATATGTGAGTATTCGTTTCCGTTTCACATATGCGTTATCTGCCGTATTAGCATTGTTACATGATGCGTTCGTTATGATTGTTGTGTTTAGCGTATTCCGATTGGAAGTAGATTTAACGTTTATCGCTGCGGTATTAACAATTATTGGTTATTCTATCAATGACTCGATTGTTACCTTTGACCGAAACCGTGAGTTATACAAACAGAAAAAACGAATTCGTGATTTGAAAGATTTAGAAGAAATCGTAAACTCAAGTATTCGTCAAACAATTGGTCGTTCCATTAATACAGTTTTAACTGTATTGTTCCCAGTTATTGCACTGCTGATCTTCGGTAGTGAATCACTGCGAAACTTCTCACTTGCATTAATGGTTGGATTAGTTGTAGGTACGTATTCTTCTGTTTTCGTTGCTTCTCAAATCTGGCTAATGCTTGAAAATCGCCGATTGAAAAAAGGAAAAGGCAAGAAAAAAGTAGAAACTGAAGTATCTGAACCACAAGTATAAAGGTTAGAACAGAACATATAAAAAGATGATGCCTCTTTACATTAGAGGCATCTCTTTTTTCGTTTGTGGATACAATAAAGCGATACTTCCTTTAGCGTTTTTTGCTAAAGGTTAGTGGAACTAATCGGGGTGTTAGGGACAGTGAAACTTCCTTTAGCGGTTTTGTTAAAGGTTAGTAGAGCCAGTTACGGAGACTAGTGGGAAGTGATGCTTCTTTCATTATTTTTTGTAACAATAAAAAAGGTAGTTTGAGAAAAGAAGGGATTTCATTTATGGAAAAAGATGAACGTTTTAAACAGGCGGAGTTTGGCGCTATTGTTGGAATCGTTGGAAATATTGTTTTAGCGATTGTAAAAGCGGTAATCGGCTATATTGGGAATAGTAAGGCGCTTTTAGCGGACGCAGTTCATTCGGCGTCAGATGTAGTTGGTTCGTTAGCTGTGTTTTTTGGATTGCGTGCAGCGAAGCAACCCCCCGATGAAGATCATCCGTATGGGCACGGAAAAGCGGAATCGATTTCAGCGATTATTGTTGCAGTGTTATTATTTATTGTTGGGATTGAAATTGCGATTTCTTCTATAAAGGCTTTTACGCAGTACCTTGAACCACCGAAGGGAATTACAATTTTTGCGGTTATTCTTTCTATCGTGGTAAAAGAAGGGATGTTTCAGTATAAGTATCGATTAGGGAAACGGATAAATAGTGATGCAATTATTGCAAATGCATATGAGCACCGTTCAGATGTGTTTTCTTCAATTGCAGCTTTAATCGGGATTTGTGCAGCTATTATCGGCAATAAACTAGGTTTAGATTGGCTTGTGTATGCCGATCCTGTTGCAGGATTATTTGTTTCTCTACTTGTTGTAAAGATGGCATGGAGTATTGGAAGAGAAGCGATTCATACAACGCTTGATCATGTACTTCATGAAGAAGATGTTATTCCGCTAAGAGAATCAGTTCTTCAAGTGGAAGGTGTGAAAAAAATTGGTTCTTTGTATGCAAGAGAGCATGGACATTATGTCATTGTTGATATTAAAGTGTCTGTTGATCCATATATCACAGTGGAAGAGGGACATCGCATCGGGAAACATGTAAAAGAGGTATTGATGAAACAAGATAATGTACAAAATGTTTTTGTACATATTAATCCGTATTCTCCTGATTGATACGAAATAAGTAAATATTCATCTGTTTATGGAGATATTCAATCATAACTAATAGAGTTTGTATCATATTGTCACCCCTTAATCTGTCTTGTATAATGGACAGGTTAAGGGGTGATTTCGTGTTACAACCGAAGACGCGTTGGAAAGAAAAGTCATTTAATGAGGAACTGGTGAGTGAATTAGCAAGTAAATTGCAATTATCACCGCTTGTTACTTCGTTATTCCTCAGTAGAGGTTTAGATACAGAAGATAAGATTGTGGATTTTTTAAATACAGGACAGCAAGAATTTCACGATCCATTTTTGCTTGAAGGAATGGACCTTACGGTAGAACGTATAGGGCAAGCCATTCAAAATGGAGAACAAATTTTAATATTCGGAGACTATGATGCGGACGGTGTAAGTAGTACAACCGTTTTATTTCTTGCTCTTCAAGAATTAGGTGCGGATGTTGAGTTCTATATTCCAAACCGATTTACTGAAGGGTATGGACCGAATGAAGAGGCGTTCCGCTGGGCACACCGTGCGGGATTTTCTCTTATCATTACTGTTGATACAGGTATCGCAGCAGTCCATGAGGCGCAAGTAGCAAAAGAGCTTGGTATAGATCTTATTATTACAGATCATCATGAGCCGCCGCCAGAACTGCCAGAAGCACTTGCGATTATTCACCCGAAGCTAAAGGGTGGTGTTTACCCGTTTCATTATTTAGCGGGCGTTGGTGTTGCGTTTAAAGTAGCGCATGCACTACTTGGGCGTGTACCGGAGCATTTATTAGAAATTGCAGTGATTGGTACGGTAGCCGATTTAGTATCACTTCATGGTGAAAATAGATTGCTTGTGCAGCGTGGATTGAAACAAATGCGAATGACAAAAAATATTGGTTTAAAAGCATTATTTAAAGTAGCAAATGTTTCACAAAGTGAGATTACGGAAGAGAGCATTGGTTTCTCAATTGCACCGCGTATTAATGCAATTGGTCGTTTAGAAGATGCGGCTCCGGCAGTTCACCTCCTTTTATCAGAAGATCCAGAAGAAGCGAAAGAGCTTGCTGAAGAAATTGATGAACTGAACAAGCTTCGAAAAGATATTGTAAAGCAAATTACAGAAGAGGCGATTGCAGAGGTAGAAAACAATTATCCGCCAGAGGACAATAAAGTGTTAGTGCTCGCGAAAGAAGGATGGAATCCAGGAGTAATAGGGATTGTTGCTTCTAAATTAGTAGAACGCTTTTATCGTCCAACAATTGTATTGTGTATTGATCCCGAGAAGCAAACAGCAAAAGGGTCTGCTCGTAGTATTGTAGGATTTGATTTATTTGCAAACTTATCAGATTGTAGGGAATTGTTACCGCACTTTGGGGGACATCCAATGGCGGCGGGAATGACGCTTCATATGAATGATGTGGATGAACTGCGCCGCCGCTTAAATGAACAAGCAGATGCGATTTTAACGTCTGAAGATTTTACTCCGATTACAACAGTTGATGCGATTTGCAAAGTGGAGGATGTGACGCTCTCAGCGATTGAGGAAATGCAGAAGCTCGCACCGTTTGGTGTTGGAAATCCGAAGCCGCGTATCGCAATTAGAGATGCGGAGTTAGAAAGTATTCGTGCCATTGGATCTGATGGTTCTCATTTGAAAATGGCACTTCGTGACGGACAGGCGACGTTAGATACGATTGGATTTGGTTTTGGAACCTATGCGAAAGAAATTTCTCCAGTTGCTCACGTTTCTGTCGTTGGTGAGGCATCAATTAATGAATGGAATAATTTCAAAAAACCGCAACTTATGATTCAAGATATTGCGGTAGATGCATGGCAATTATTTGATTGGCGTAGTATGCGTAATGTGGAATCGAACTTAGCAGAACTTTCACGAGAAAAAATAACAATGGTGTATTTTTCTGAAGAGATATTAAATAAATTTTCTTTAGAAGAATATAAAGAACAACTTATACATGCTTCAGAAGTGACTGACCTAGATGGTCGTTATATTGTGTTGCTAGATTTACCAAAGTCAACGGATGAATTACGAGGTTTATTTGAGGCAGGATTCCCAGCGCGAATTTATACGCTGTTTTACCAAGAGAATAATCATTTATTTAGTACAGTTCCAACAAGGGAACACTTTAAATGGTACTATTCCTTTTTACACCAAAAAGCACCATTTTCTTTAAGACAACATGGAGAACAGCTATGTCGTCATAAAGGTTGGTCAAAAGATACAGTAAATTTCATGACACAGGTGTTTTTTGAGTTAGAATTTGTTACAATAAAAGACGGTGTCATTTTTATGGCAGAAGAAATGAAAAAGCGTGATTTAATTGAATCGAACACATATCGTGAGAAAATGAACCATTTACAACTAGAAAAAGAGTTGATTTATAGCACATATCAACAATTATATACATGGTTTGAAACGATTCGTAATCATAAAGAAGTAGAACAGTTAGGGTAAAGGCCTTGTATTTACAGACCTTTTATATCTGAGGAGGATTCAGAAATATGGACTTCAAGCAACATATCGCAATTGTACCGGATTATCCGAAAGAAGGTATCGTTTTTAAAGACATCACACCTTTAATGAACGATGGGCAAGCATACAAAGCAGCAACAGATGAAATCGTTGCTTACGCAAAACAAAGAGACATCGACCTTGTAGTAGGACCAGAAGCACGTGGTTTTATTATCGGTTGCCCAGTTTCTTACGCATTAGAAGTAGGATTTGCACCAGTTCGTAAATTAGGGAAATTACCTCGTGAAGTAATTACAGTTGACTACGGTAAAGAGTATGGAAAAGATGTTTTAACAATCCATAAAGATGCAATTAAACCAGGTCAACGCGTATTAATTACAGATGACCTATTAGCTACAGGTGGAACAATCGAAGCGACAATTAAGCTAGTTGAAGAGCTTGGCGGAATTGTAGCAGGGATTGCATTCTTAGTAGAACTTACTTACTTAGATGGCCGCAAAATGTTAGACGGTTATGATGTATTAGTGTTAGAAAAATACTAATTATTATATAGATAAAACTACGGCGATAGAAAAAAAGTACCCGTGAATCTCTTGGAGAGGAGCGGGTACTTTTGTATAATTGTACAAAAAAGTATGATGAAATATCAGTAAAATCTTTTCCTTTTCACAATTCACAATCATTAGGTTATAATGATAGAATAAAATTTATTCTAATGAGTAAGGGAAAAGTCAATTTTCAATAAAAGGTGATTCGATGGCAAATGAGCAAGTACTAACAGCTGAACAGGTACTCGAGAAGGCAAGTCAATATTTAGCGGACGATGATATTGAGCTGGTGGCACGTGCCTATGAATATGCACGTGATGCACATAGCGAACAGTATAGAAAATCGGGCGAACCATATATTATTCACCCGATTCAAGTAGCAGGTATTTTAGTCGATTTACACATGGATCCATCTACAGTGTCGGCAGGTTTTTTGCATGATGTAGTAGAAGATACCGAGGTTACACTAGAAGATATTGAACGGGAATTTAATAAAGAAATTGCCATGCTTGTTGATGGTGTTACAAAGCTTGGGAAAATTAAATACAAATCTCATGAACAACAGCAAGCAGAGAACCATCGCAAAATGTTTATTGCAATGGCCCAAGATATTCGTGTTATTTTAATCAAATTAGCTGACCGTCTTCATAACATGCGTACACTTAAGCATTTGCCTCAAGAAAAGCAGCGTCGTATCGCAAATGAAACGTTAGAAATTTTTGCACCTTTAGCTCATAGACTCGGAATTAATACTATTAAATGGGAGCTAGAGGATACATCGCTTCGCTATTTGAATCCGCAGCAATACTATCGCATTGTAAACTTAATGAAGCGGAAACGTGCAGAACGTGAAGAATATTTAGATGAAGTCATGACGGGTATTCGTGACAAACTGAAAGAAGTAGCGATTCAACCTGATATTTCAGGTCGCCCAAAGCATATTTATAGTATTTATCGTAAAATGGCACTTCAAAATAAACAATTTAATGAAATTTATGATTTGCTAGCTGTGCGCGTTGTTGTAAATAGTATTAAAGACTGCTATGCAGTGTTAGGAATTATTCATACGTGCTGGAAACCAATGCCAGGTCGTTTTAAAGATTATATTGCAATGCCGAAAGCGAACCTATATCAATCCCTCCATACAACTGTGATTGGTCCAAAAGGTGACCCGCTTGAAGTGCAAATTCGTACGAAAGAAATGCATGAAATTGCAGAATACGGAATTGCGGCACACTGGGCATATAAAGAAGGAAAAGCGGCAGAAGCAACAGGTACACTTGAGAAAAAATTAACGTGGTTCCGTCAAATATTAGAATGGCAAAATGAAGCTTCTAATGCGGAAGAATTTATGGAGTCATTAAAAATTGATTTATTTTCTGATATGGTATTCGTCTTTACACCAAAAGGAGACGTCATGGAATTACCACTAGGTTCTGTTCCAATTGATTTTGCTTACCGTGTCCATTCAGAAATAGGGAATAAAACAATTGGTGCAAAAGTAAACGGGAAAATGGTAACACTTGATTATAAATTAAAAACAGGTGATATCATTGAAATTTTAACATCTAAACATTCATATGGACCAAGTCAGGACTGGGTAAAACTTGCGCAAACATCTCATGCGAAAAATAAAATCCGCCAATTCTTCAAAAAGCAGCGCCGAGATGAGAATATCGAAAAAGGTCGCGAGCTTGTTGAAAAAGAAGTGCGTAGCTTAGAGTATGAAATGAAAGAAATATTAGCACCTGACAATTTAAAGCGAGTGGCTGAGAAATACAACTTTGCAAATGAAGAGGATATGTTTGCGGCAGTTGGGTATAACGGCATTACGGCTGCACAAATTGCAACGCGTCTAACGGACAAGTTCCGCAAACAGCGTGACGAAGAACAAGATATTGTGGAAGTAAAAGAAGTTCGTAAACCGATGAAAATCAGAAAATGGGATTCAGGTGTAAAAGTAAGTGGAGCTGACAATTTATTAATTCGCTTATCGAAATGCTGTAACCCAGTTCCAGGTGACGATATTGTCGGATACATTACGAAAGGACGCGGTGTCTCTATTCACCGTCGTGATTGCGTTAATGTGCATACAGAAGAAGCTAAGGAGCGTTTACTAGAAGTAGAGTGGGAAGGTAGTCCAGAAAAAGAGATTGAGTATAACGTTGATATTGAAATTTCTGGTTATGATCGCCGCGGCTTACTAAATGAAGTTCTGCAAGCTGTAACAGAGACGAAAACATATATTTCAGCTGTTTCAGGTAGAAGCGACCGCAATAAAATGGCAACGATCAATATGTCCATTTCTATTCGTAATTTACATCATTTGAAAAAGGTAGTAGAGCGTATTAAAAGAGTTCCAGAAATTTATGCAGTACGCCGCATGATGCATTAATAGGGAGTGTATAAAATATGAGAGTTGTCTTGCAACGATCAAAAGAAGCGTCTGTTACAGTAGATGGTGAGATTGTAGGGCAAATTCCGTTCGGTTTAACATTGCTAGTTGGCATTACACATGAAGATACAGAAAAAGATGCAACATATATTGCCGAGAAGGTTGCGAATTTACGTATTTTTGAGGATGGGAACGGGAAGATGAACCATTCTGTCCTTGATATGGAGGGACAAGTGCTATCCATTTCACAATTTACATTGTACGGAGATTGCCGTAAAGGAAGACGCCCAAACTTTATGGATGCTGCGAAACCAGACTACGCAGAGAACTTGTATGATTTCTTCAATGAAGAACTGCGCAAACAAGGACTGCGCGTAGAAACGGGCAGGTTCGGAGCAATGATGGATGTTTCTTTAATTAATGATGGTCCGGTGACCTTAATTTTAGAAAGTAAATAATGATGCTGGAAGAGAGGGTTTTGTAATCCTCTCTTTTTTATGTATAAGCTTTATAGTTCGTGTTATGTTTTTCTAATTTATAATAAAATGGTTGTGAAGGAGAATGGACGATATAGTATAATGTATATATTGGTAAAAATTTGATTTGGGGTATGTGTGTGAAAAGGTATTTAAGGGGGAGCAAGCGTATGAATTGGTCGATCTTTAAAGACACTAAACTTGCTTTAGGATTTAGCGCGGCAATTCTTTTACATGTATTAGGAGTTGTTTTTGCGGTAGCAAGTTATGGCACTTGGGTAGTATTTGTAATGGCAGGAATCATTGTAACGTTCTTTAGTATCCAAAGAGCTGACGGTTTATATAAAAGTAGCATGGAATAGTCTTGCTTGAGAAGATATACGTAATATAATAAAAGCCTGTTGATGAAATAAGCGTTAGTCATTTATGGGTATAACCGGACAATCAATATGGAACAATAAAAGTAAAAACATCCATATTGATTGTGAGGGATACGCGTATGCGCATGAATGAAAAAGGACACTCTGTTACAAACGGTGCAAACCAATTATTTAACGTGAATTTTCATGAGTTTATTGCAAGAGAACAAAATAATACCTCTATGGAGCTTGCATCTGAATTTGGTATTTCATTACAGGATGTAAAACGGTTAAAGAAGCAGATTGAACGCTCCTAGTGCACTTGACAATCGCCCTGAACAAACGTATAGTAATTTTATATTTACATATGAAGAGAACCGATGATAGAGAAGAGTAGATGAGATACACATGAAAAGAGAGGAAATGTCCTAGGCTGAAAACATTTCTACATGATGACTAATCGAATGACACTCTGTAGGTTTCAACTTGAACGGCACAAATGCTTAGTAGGGGTTGAACGCAAGTTTAAGCGTTATTAAAAAAGTGGAAGCATACGTGCTTCAATTAGGGTGGCACCACGGGTAATAATACTCTCGTCCCTACTGGATAATCAGTAGAGGCGGGAGTTTTTTTATTTTTAATAAGATTAAAACAATTTGAGGAGGAACTGAATATGTCTATTCAAATCCCACGCGGAACGCAAGATATTCTTCCAGGAACCATTGAGTTATGGCAGTATATCGAAGGGCAAGCACGCGAAATTTGCCGTCGTTACAACTATAAAGAGATTCGTACACCAATTTTTGAGCATACAGAATTATTTTTACGCGGTGTTGGTGATACAACAGATATCGTACAAAAAGAAATGTACTCATTCCAAGATCGTGGCGAACGTAGCTTAACATTACGTCCAGAAGGAACTGCACCTGTTGTACGTTCTTATGTTGAAAATAAAATGTATGGTGATGCAACACAGCCAACGAAATTATATTACATCGGTCAAATGTTCCGTTATGAAAGACCACAAGCGGGTCGCTATCGTCAATTCGTACAATTTGGTATCGAGGCAATCGGTAGTAATGATCCAGCAATTGATGCGGAAGTGATTGCACTTGCTGTAGAATTCTACCGCGGCATGGGATTAAAAAACATTAAAGTTGTCCTAAATAGCTTAGGTGATGCAGCGAGCCGTCAAGCGCACCGTGAGGCGTTAATCGCTCACTTTGAGCCTCGCATCGGCGAATTCTGTTCAGATTGCCAATCTCGTTTAGAGAAAAATCCACTTCGTATTTTAGACTGTAAAAAGGACCGTAATCATGAATTAATGAGCACAGCACCGTCTATTACAGAATACTTAAACGAAGAATCAACAACGTACTATGAAAAAGTACAAGAGTTATTAACAATGATGGGTGTCCCATTTGAAAAAGATCCAAACCTAGTGCGCGGTTTAGATTACTATCAGCACACTGTATTTGAGATTATGAGTGAAGCAGACGGTTTCGGTGCAATCACGACATTAAGTGGCGGTGGTCGCTATAACGGTCTTGTACAAGAAATCGGTGGTCCAGAAATGCCTGGTATTGGTTTTGCGATGAGTATTGAACGTTTAATTATGGCGCTGAAAGCTGAAAATATTGAATTACCAATTGAACATAACATTGATTGCTACGTTGTAGCACTTGGAGATAAAGCGAAAGATCACGCAGCAAAAATTGCATTTGATCTTCGTAAAGCTGGATTATCAGTTGAAAAAGATTATTTAGATCGCAAAATGAAAGCACAATTTAAATCAGCAGATCGTCTAAATGCGAAATATGTAGCTGTATTAGGAGAAGATGAGCTAGATAAAGGCATCATCAACTTAAAAGATATGGCAACAGGTGGACAAGAAGAAGTGGCTTTAGATGTATTTGCTTCATATGTAGCAGAGAAATTAATATAGGGGGAACTCATAGTGGCTGAAAGAACACATGCATGTGGAAAAGTAACAGTAGAAGCAGTTGGACAAACCGTTCAATTAAAAGGTTGGGTACAAAAACGCCGTGACTTAGGCGGACTCATTTTCATCGACTTACGTGACCGTACAGGTATCGTGCAAGTTGTATTTAACCCAGAAACATCAAAAGAAGCACTAGAAGTAGCAGAAACAATTCGTAGCGAATACGTATTACACGTAGAAGGAACAGTTGTTGAACGTGGTCAAGGTGCAATTAATGAAAATATGGCAACAGGGCGCATTGAAGTACAAGCAACGAAAGTAAATGTATTAAATGCAGCAAAAACAACGCCGATTATTATTGCAGACGATACAGATGCATCAGAAGATGTTCGTTTAAAATATCGTTATTTAGATTTACGTCGCCCTGTTATGTATAACACATTCAAAATGCGTCACGACGTGACAAAAACAATTCGTAACTTCTTAGATTCAGAAGAGTTTTTAGAAGTTGAAACACCAATTTTAACAAAGAGTACACCAGAAGGAGCACGTGACTATTTAGTACCAAGCCGTGTGCATGAAGGTGAATTTTACGCGTTACCTCAATCTCCACAGCTATTTAAACAGCTTCTAATGGTCGGCGGATTTGAGCGTTATTATCAAGTAGCGCGTTGTTTCCGCGATGAAGATTTACGTGCCGATCGTCAACCAGAATTCACACAAATTGACATCGAGGCATCATTCTTAACACAAGATGAAATTCTAGAAATGATGGAACGTATGATGACAAAAGTGATGAAAGATGCAAAAGGCGTAGAGGTTCGTGCACCATTCCCTCGTATGAAGTATGCTGATGCAATGGCTCGCTACGGTTCTGATAAACCAGATACACGCTTTGCAATGGAGCTTACTGACTTATCTGAGTTTGCAGCAGATTGCGGCTTCAAAGTGTTCACAAGTGCTGTAGAAAGCGGCGGGCAAGTAAAAGCAATTAATGCAAAAGGTGCAGCAGGTAAATATTCTCGTAAAGACATTGATGCATTAACTGAATTCGTAAAAGTATACGGAGCAAAAGGTTTAGCTTGGTTAAAAGTTGAAGAAGATGGCTTAAAAGGACCAATTGCGAAATTCTTCGGTGAAGAAGATGCAAACGTACTAATGAGCACATTAGATGGGGCTGCGGGTGACTTATTATTATTCGTTGCTGATAAGAAGAGCGTTGTTGCAGATAGCTTAGGTGCACTTCGTTTACGCTTAGGTAAAGAACTTGAGTTAATTGACGAAAGCAAATTTAACTTCCTATGGGTAACAGATTGGCCGCTTCTTGAGTATGATGAAGATGCTGATCGCTACTTCGCAGCGCATCATCCATTCACAATGCCATTCCGTGAAGATGTTGAGTTATTAGAAACAGCACCAGAAAAAGCGCGTGCACAAGCATATGACCTTGTATTAAACGGTTATGAGCTTGGTGGTGGGTCACTTCGTATTTATGAGCGTGATGTACAAGAAAAAATGTTCAAAGCTCTTGGATTCTCTCAAGAAGAAGCACAAGAACAATTCGGATTCTTATTAGAAGCGTTCGAATATGGTACACCACCACATGGCGGAATCGCATTAGGTTTAGACCGTCTCGTAATGTTACTTGCAGGCCGTACAAACCTTCGTGATACAATTGCATTCCCGAAAACAGCAAGCGCAAGCTGCTTATTAACAGATGCTCCAAGCCCTGTTGCAGAAGCGCAGCTTGAAGAGCTATACTTACAATTAAACGTAAAAGAAGAGAAGTAAGAAGGAGTCCTAGATGGTTATACTAAACCCATCTAGGATTTTTTTTAGTGGAAGTTTAAAAAATCTGATTCAGATAGCAGTCGCATTTCTTCGTTGCTTCGCCAGTCCGGTGCTCGTGTAAGTAATCCTACACTCCGCTCCTCCTGGCGTCAGCGCCTCGAACAGCTCGGCTCTCTGAATCCTCCTTTTTAAACGTGATTGGAAGAGGAAGTTTAAAAAATCTGGTTCAGATAGCAGTCGCATTTCTTCGTTGCTTCGCCAGTCCGGTGCTCGTGTAAGTAATCCTACACTCCGCTCCTCCTGGCGTCAGCGCCTCGAACAGCTCGGCTCTCTGAATCCTCCTTTTTAAACGTGATTGGAAGAGGAAGTTTAAAAAATCTGGTTCAGATAGCAGTCACATTTCTTCGTTGCTTCGCCAGTCCGGTGCTCGTGTAAGTAATCCTACACTCCGCTCCTCCTGGCGTCAGCGCCTCGAACAGCTCGGCTCTCTGAATCCTCCTTTTTAAACGTGGATTGGAAGAGGAAGTTTAAAAAATCTGGTTCAGATAGCAGTCGCATTTCTTCGTTGCTTCGCCAGTCCGGTGCCGTGTAAGTAATCCTACACTCCGCTCCTCCTGGCGTCAGCGCCTCGAACAGCTCGGCTCTCTGAATCCTCCTTTTTAAACGTGGATTGGAAGAGGAAGTTTAAAAAATCTGGTTCAGATAGCAGTCGCATTTCTTCGTTGCTTCGCCAGTCCGGTGCTCGTGTAAGTAATCCTACACTCCGCTCCTCCTGGCGTCAGCGCCTCGAACAGCTCGGCTCTCTGAATCCTCCTTTTTAAACATAGATTGGAAGGGAAATTTAAAAAGTCCGGTTTAGCTAGTAATCCTTTTTTTGAATATGTATTTTTAGGAATTCTATAACTTTTTCTATACAAATAGTCGGAAAAACGCTAGAATACATGGTAGACCATTTTTGTAATAGGAGTGTAGAGCTGAATGTTACATCAATTTTCACGTAATGAATTAGCCTTCGGAAAAGAAGGTCTTGAAATATTAAAAAATAGTACAGTTGGTATTCTAGGAATTGGCGGTGTAGGTTCATTCGCAGCAGAAGCGTTAGCGCGTTCTGGCGTAGGACGTCTTGTATTAGTTGATAAAGACGTTGTAGATATTACAAATGTAAACCGTCAAATTCATGCTTTAGTATCTACTGTAGGACGTTCAAAAGTAGAATTAATGAAAGAGCGCATTGCAGACATTAATCCGGAATGTGAAGTAATTGGACTAGAAATGTTTTATACAGATGAAACATATGAAGAGTTCTTTAAACACGGCTTAGATTTCGTAGTGGATGCATCTGATACAATTACGTTCAAAATTCATTTAATTAAACAATGTTTACGTCGTAAAATTAAAATTATCTCAAGTATGGGCGCAGCAAATAAAATGGACCCAACTCGTTTCCGTATTGCGGACATTTCTAAAACACATACAGATCCAATTGCGAAAGTAATTCGTACGAAGCTTCGTAAGGAGGGTATTAAAAAAGGTGTAAAAGTTGTCTTCTCTGACGAAAACCCAATCGTAATTCGTGAAGAAGTACGTAAAGAAATCGTACCAGACGAAAATGCGAAAATTCGTAAAGCGAAATTACCACCTTCCTCAAATGCCTTCGTACCATCTGTGGCTGGTTTAATTATGGCGAGTCACGTTGTACGTGAACGTATTAAAAACGTAGAAGTGAAGCGTGTAGGGCAAGAATAAAAAATAAAAAAGCGTATATTCCATGAGGAGTATACGCTTTTTTATTTGTATGAAAAGATGTTAAAGAAATATCCATATCGGTAAGACGATAGATTCAAAAGCGATTAAAAATAATAAATAATTCTCGTATTTGTCCGATTTGTATGCAGAAGTCTTTTTTAAACCTCTAATTGTGAAGAATCCTAAAAGTAACACAAGAATCCCAAGTGTAATTTTGAAAATTGTTACTGAAATAGATAACCTCTCCTTTCAGTAACAAGTCTTGTTATGTTTATAATAGCATAAAAGTAATATATTTCCTGTTGCTTTAGAGTATTTTAATTTTCTGCCGAATATATAATATCTAAATTCCCGTTTTGATCCGTTTTAAAAATAGGTGCAATTTGATCTTGCTGTTCATCTACTAATACAAGCTTCCGGGCACGGTCCATAATTCTAACAAGCATCGCATAATCTTCTTCGATTGCTTGTTGTTTTTTCGTTAAAGATGCTAGTTTGACTTCTAGTTCATCGTTTGTTTTTTGTAAGGAGGCAAGCTTTGTATGCAAGTCTTCATTTTCAATTTGTATCTTTTCTAAGTGAGGATTATTATGCCCTAGGTTTTGCAAGAATGAGATTACATCTTGCATTGTAAGAGAATGTTTATTAGAAACGATTGCTTCGGAAAAATCAGCATCAATTACGACTTTTTGTTTTGGTTGTAGCTTTAATAGTTGCTCTTTTTCTACATTTGCTTCCGAACGCTTTAACTCTTTTCTTTGCTTCTTAGCGAGCTGTACAGCATCCTCATAATTTTGTCTGACTTCAGCATTCCAGCGAAAACCACAAGCAGCTGAAGTCCGGTTTAATTTGTCTCCAACTTCATCGAACGCTTTCAGCTGAGTACTTCCACTGCGAATATGTCGTAAAACGGTTTCTGCTAAAAGGAGATCGTCTTCTCTTGTCCATGCATCTTGGCGCGTTTTCATAAGCGAAACCTCCATTATCATGTCGTTTTCGCTTAGATTACCCTTTTGGTTTGCTTTTATGCGAACTTTGCAATCTTTCATATACGCCTGAAAGTGCTTGTTCGAATTTCCCCGTTGTTTTCGGCTTATAATATTGCCTGTTTTTTATTTTATCTGGTAAGTATTGCTGCTGTACCCATCCATTTGGATAATCATGTGGATATAAGTATCCAATACCTCTACCTAATGATTCAGCACCTTTATAGTGACTATCTTTTAAATGACTTGGGATATCGCCAGTTTGTCCGTTTCGCAAGTCGTGAAGTGCTGCATCAAGTGCCTTGTATGCTGAATTTGATTTTGGAGAAAGACAAAGTTCGATAACTGCATTGGCAAGCGGAATGCGAGCTTCTGGAAAACCAACACGTTCTGCCGACTCAATCGCAGCAAGTGTACGGGGACCTGCTTGCGGGCTAGCCAGTCCAATATCTTCATATGCCATAATAAGAAGACGTCTCCCGATACTTTGTAAGTCACCAGCTTCAATAAGGCGCGCTAAATAATGAAGTGCAGCGTTCACATCGCTTCCGCGAACTGATTTTTGAAAGGCAGATAGGACATCATAATGAGCATCTCCGCCTTTGTCGTGAACAAAACTCTTTTTCTGTAAACATTCTTCAGCAATTTCTAATGTGATTTCGGTTGATTGATCATCTGTTGTAAAGCTAGATAAAACAGCAAGTTCAAGTGCGTTATAAGCCGATCGCATATCTCCGCCAGAGGCATTTGCAAAGTGACGCATTGCTTCATCTGTAACAGTTACATGATATTCACCTAAACCTTTTTCTTTATCTTCAAGCGCTCGTTTTAAGCCGATTAAAATATCATTTTCTGTTAGTGCGTGTAGTTCAAAGATTTGACATCGGCTACGAATGGCAGAGTTAATCGCATGGAATGGATTACTTGTTGTTGCGCCAATTAAGGTCAGAAGCCCGCTTTCTAAGTGAGGTAATAAGAAGTCTTGTTTTGCTTTATCTAAGCGGTGAACTTCATCTAAAATTAAAACAAGGTGGCGGTGCATCTTTGCTTCCTGCACGACAACTTCCATGTCTTTTTTATTATGAGTAACAGCATTTAATAGGCGAAAGGGCGTCCCTGTACTGCCGGCAATTGCACTAGCAATCGATGTTTTTCCAGTTCCGGGTGGACCGTATAAAATCATCGATTGGAAATGGTTTGCCTGAACCATTCGCCATAAAATTTTCCCTTCACCAACTAAATGCTCTTGACCAATTATTTCTTTAATATTTGTCGGACGCATTCGGTGTGCGAGTGGTTGTTTCATTATGACCGTCTCCCTTAATATGTAATCATATTCTATGGTATCATCTTTTTTATGGAAAATTGAAATATACTACTGTATTTATAAGTAATTCTACTTAATTTTTTCATTCTTCTCTTTATTGTAATAATTACCGAGTTTTTCAATGTGATTTTATGTTATCATTTTGATACATAAGTTGAAATTTCTTATAATACTATATTATGCTA
The DNA here is from genome assembly GCF_038050455.1 of Bacillus sp. FSL K6-6038. NCBI lineage: Bacteria > Bacillati > Bacillota > Bacilli > Caryophanales > Bacillaceae > Bacillus > Bacillus sp. FSL K6-6038. Next base: position 4,238,324 of record NZ_JBBOUH010000001.1, on the reverse strand, counting down.
TAATTTCATAGGATTTTGATTTTAAAATTGTGTTCTTCTTACGAATAAAGATTTAACTAATAGAAGTGAAATTTTGAAAAGAGGTGCGAAATAGATGAAAATTTCAACGAAAGGCCGTTACGGCTTAACAATTATGATTGATCTTGCGAAGAAGTTTGGTGAGGGTCCAATTTCTTTAAAATCAATTGCGCAAGCGCATGACCTATCTGAACATTACTTAGAGCAATTAATCTCTCCACTTCGTAACGCTCGTCTTGTAAAAAGTACGCGTGGTGCATATGGTGGTTATGTATTATCTGACCAACCAGCTAATATTACGGCTGGCGATGTAATTCGTGTTTTAGAAGGCCCAATTAGCGTTGTTGAAATGATAGAAGAGGAAGAACCAGCACAACGCCAGTTGTGGATGCGTGTTCGTGATGCAGTACAAGAAGTATTAGATAGTACAACTCTAGAAGATTTAGTACGTTATGAGGAAGAGAATCATGGGGGTTATATGTTTTACATTTAATTCCTTGTGAAACGATTTGGAAAGAAGGAGATCTGATGGAACGCATTTACTTAGATCATGCTGCGACATCTCCGGCTCACCCAGAAGTAGTCGAAAAGATGATTCCATATATGACGGAAATATTTGGTAATCCGTCTAGTATTCATTTTTATGGGCGCCAAACGCGCCATGCTGTAGATGAAGCAAGACGTGTTTGTGCACGTAGCATTCATGCAAATCCAAATGAAATTATTTTTACAAGCGGTGGTACGGAGGCTGATAATTTAGCACTTTTAGGTGTGGCACGTGCAAACCGCAATAAAGGAAATCATATTATTACGACGCAGATTGAACATCACGCTATTTTGCATACATGTGAAGCGTTAGAGCGAGAAGGCTTTGAGGTGACGTATTTACCGGTTGATGAAACAGGTCGTGTTCAAGTTTCTGATGTAAAAGAGGCGTTAACAGATGAAACGATTCTCGTATCTGTTATGTTTGGAAATAATGAAGTTGGAACGGTTCAACCGATTGCAGAAATTGGAGAACTGTTAAAAGAACATCACGCTTATTTTCACACGGATGCTGTACAAGCCTACGGTTTAACAGCAATTGATGTGAAAGAGTTAGGCATTGATTTATTATCAATCTCATCTCATAAAATTAATGGTCCAAAAGGTGTAGGTTTTTTATATGCTAGCGCGCAAGTGAAGTTTGAACCGTTATTAACGGGCGGGGAGCAAGAGCGAAAACGTCGTGCAGGTACTGAGAATGTACCTAGCATCGTTGGGCTAGAGCAAGCTGTTAAGTTGGCAGAATCAACGCGTGAGCAAAAAATTGCCCAATATGAAGGATTTAAAGATATAATGGTATCTGTCTTTCAAAAAGAAGACATTACTTTCGAGGTAAACGGAAACTTAGAATATCGCTTACCACATGTGTTTAATGTAAGTTTCACAGGAATGGATATTGAGCCGTTTCTTGTAAACTTAGACTTAGCAGGTATTGCAGTATCAAGTGGTTCTGCATGTACAGCTGGTTCTATTGACCCATCGCATGTGTTAGTGGCGATGTTTGGAAAAGATTCCGATCAAATACGTTCATCCGTACGTTTTAGCTTTGGTCTTGGTAATACGAAAGAACAAGTGGAAAAAGCAGCGTATGAAACAGTGAAAATCGTGAAGCGATTAACACAAAAATAGCATGGGAGGTGACATGATGAACAAACTACCTCACGAAACGCGCGTTGTCATTGGGATGTCCGGTGGCGTCGATTCATCTGTAGCAGCTCTTTTATTAAAAGAGCAAGGTTATGATGTAATCGGGATTTTTATGAAAAACTGGGATGATACAGACGAGAATGGTTTTTGTACAGCAACGGAAGATTACAATGATGTAATCGAAGTGTGCAATCAAATCGGTATCCCCTATTATGCAGTAAACTTTGAAAAACAATATTGGGATAAAGTATTTACGTACTTTTTAGATGAGTACCGAGCTGGTCGTACGCCAAACCCAGATGTAATGTGTAACAAAGAAATTAAATTTAAAGCCTTTTTAGAACATGCGATTGCGCTTGGTGCCGATTATGTAGCGACAGGTCATTATGCACGTGTTGCTTATATCGATGGCGAATATAAAATGCTACGCGGTGTTGATGATAATAAGGATCAAACATATTTCTTAAATCAATTAAGCCAAGAGCAACTATCAAAAACAATGTTCCCGTTAGGCGAATTAAAGAAACCACAAATTCGTGAAATGGCAAAAGAAGCTGGTTTAGCAACAGCGACGAAAAAAGATAGCACAGGTATCTGCTTTATTGGTGAGCGTAACTTTAAAGATTTCTTAAGTAACTACTTACCAGCTCAGCCAGGTGTGATGCAAACACTATCTGGCGAAGTGAAAGGGAAACATGACGGTTTAATGTACTATACAATTGGACAACGTCATGGTCTTGGTATTGGTGGTAATGGTGATCCTTGGTTCGCTGTTGGGAAAAACTTGAAAGAAAATATTTTATATGTTGATCAAGGATTCCACAATGAGCTTTTATATGGTGATGAAGTCATTGCTACGAATATAGGTTGGGTAAGCAACAGAGCGAAAGAAAAGGAATTTAAGTGCACAGCGAAATTCCGTTATCGTCAAGAGGATAACAAGGTAACGGTTCAAATCGTTGATGATAATACAGTTCGTATTCTTTGCGATGAACCAATTCGTGCGATTACGCCAGGACAAGCAGTTGTTTTCTATGATGGAGATGAATGCTTAGGCGGTGCTACAATTGATGAAGTATACCGTAGTGGTAAGAAACTAGACTATTTAGGATGAAAAACGAGAAGCCTCTGCCGATTAGCGGTTAGAGGTTTCTTTTTCATAACAGCGAATTTTTGTTCGCTTGGAAAATAGATTATTTGTTATAATTTGTTGTAGAGGTGAAGAACATGTCAAATAAGCTTGAAGCAGGCATTCAATATATGCAAGAAGGAAACTGGGAAGAAGCAGCTAAAAATTTTACAGAGGCAATTGAAGAAAATCCGAAAGATGCACTTGGATACATTAACTTTGCGAATTTATTAGATGTGTTAGGAGATAGCGAACGTGCGATTTTATTTTATAAACGCGCATTAGAACTAGATGGGAAATCAGCTACTGCCTATTATGGACTTGGAAGCATATATTATGGACAAGAGCAATTTACAGAAGCAAAAGCTGCATTTGAGCAAGCAATGCAAGCTGGATTACAATCAGCTGATGTGACATTTATGCTAGGGATTACGTATGTACAGCTTGGAAATGATCGTCTTGCACTGCCATTTTTACAAAGAGCAACTGAATTAGATAGGGCAGATGTAGAAGCGGTATTCCAATGCGGATTATGCTTTGCACGACTAGAACATATTCAGGAAGCGAAACCTTATTTTGAAAAGGTTTTACAAATGGATGAAGAACATGCAGATGCGTACTATAATTTAGGTGTTGCGTACGTGTTTGAGGAAAATAATGAGAAAGCACTTGCTTTATTTAAGAAGGCGACTGAAATTCAACCAGATCACTTTTTAGCAGGGAATGGCATTCGTTTATTAGAGCAAGAAGCCGAATAGAAATCGTACCTTAACGCGCAGTTACCCCTCATCTAATGATAAGTAGAGAGGTGGGGGCTTTACTGCTCGTTAGAGTGAGAGAAATCGGAAAGGAGAGGAAACATGGGAAATCAACATGCAATGGATTTGTTTGAGGAAGAGCAAAAATTTATAAAAGCACAAGTTCTTCATACCATTTTCCACAACGAAGAAAACCTCTATTCCGTTGTCAGTATGAAAATCATTGAAACAAATGAAACATACGACGAAAAAAAAGTGATGATCAACGGTCACTTTCCCCGTATGCATGAAGATGAAGTATTTACATTGACAGGTCACTTTAAAGACCACCCAAAGTACGGAAAGCAATACTTAGTTGAAACATTTAAAAAAGAATTACCTCAAACAAAAACAGGTATGGTGCAATATTTAGCGAGTGATTTATTTAAAGGAATTGGGAAGCGAACAGCAGAAAAGATTGTTGATCATCTCGGAGAACATGCGATTTCTAAAATTATGGACGACCCTGCTGCATTAGAAGGTGTTGTAAACAAGCAGAAAGCGCAAGAAATTTATGACACAATTATTGAACACCAAGGGCTTGAAAAGGTCATGAGCTTTTTAAATGGTTATGGTTTTGGAACGAAGCTCTCGATTAAGATTTATCAGCAGTATAAAGAAATGACGCTTGAAGTGATTCGAAATAATCCATATCAGTTGATTGAAGAAGTCGATGGCATCGGTTTTGGAAGAGCTGACGATATAGGACGAGCGCTAGGGATATCTGGTAACCATAATGATCGTGTGAGAGCAGGATGTTTCTATACGTTAGAAAATGTTTCGCTCCAAGAAGGTCATGTGTTTATGGAAAAGGGTCAACTAGTTCGAGAAACCGTATCGCTTTTAAATAATCAAGAGGGTAATGTGACGGAAGAAGATATTTTGCAATGCGTTGAAATGATGCAAGGTGAAGGGAAAATCATTATAGAAGAAGACCGCATTTATTTAGCTTCGTTATTCTATTCCGAAAAGGGCGTTGTCAAATCAATCCGCCGTCTCATGAACCAAGAAGAGACGCCTTCATTTCCTGAAGCGGAAGTATTATTAACGTTAGGGGAAATTGAAGAGCAGCTAAAAGTACAGTATGCACCGTTTCAACAAGAGGCAATTCAAACTGCGCTTCATAAGCCGATGATGTTATTAACCGGCGGACCTGGTACAGGGAAGACGACCGTTATTAAAGGAATTGTCGAAATGTATGCTTCCTTGCATGGTTTATCATTAAGCCCGCAAGATTACAGTGATGATAATCCGTTTCCGATTCTGTTAACAGCTCCGACAGGCCGCGCTGCGAAGCGGATGAGTGAGTCAACAGGGCTTCCTGCTTGTACGATTCACCGCTTACTTGGTTGGACGCCAGAAGGATCTTTCCAGCGTAATGAAACGGACCCTGTACAAGGAAAGTTACTTATCATTGATGAGTTTTCAATGGTTGATATTTGGCTCGCAAATCAATTGTTTAAATCATTACCAACAAACATTCAAGTAATTGTTGTAGGTGATGAAGATCAATTACCTTCTGTAGGGCCTGGACAAGTGTTGAAAGATTTATTAGATGCTGGTGCAATTCCGACAGTGAAGTTAACAGAGATTTACCGTCAAGCAGAAGGGTCATCCGTTATTCGGCTTGCCCATGCGATAAAAAATGGTACGCTGCCACCAGACTTAGCACAAAATAAAAAAGATCGTTCGTTTATTGGTTGCTCAGGTGCTCAAATTGTTGAGGTTGTAAAACAAGTATGTGAAAACGCGAAGACGAAAGGGTTTAATGCAAGAGATGTCCAAGTGTTAGCGCCTATGTATCGCGGTCCGGCAGGTATTAATGTGCTAAATGAGGCACTCCAAGAAGTATTTAATCCGAAGAAAGAAAAGAGTAGAGAAATTGCCTACGGTGATGTTGTGTATCGAACGGGTGATAAAGTATTGCAGCTCGTAAATCAACCAGAAAGCCAAGTGTTTAATGGTGACATTGGAGAAATTGTTTCTGTATTTTATGCAAAGGAAAATGTGGAGAAACAAGATATGGTTGTTGTTTCGTTCGATGGGATTGAAGTAACGTATATAAAGCCAGATTTAAATCAAATTACACATGCGTATTGTTGTTCAATTCATAAGTCACAAGGAAGTGAATTTCCAATTGTAATTATGCCGATTGTAAAGAGTTATTACCGCATGTTACGCCGTAATTTAATTTATACAGGTATTACGAGAAGTAAAAAGTTTCTAATTATTTGCGGAGAAGAATCAGCCTTTCAATCTGGTGTGAATCGTCTTGATGATTCCATGCGGCAAACAACGTTAGCTGGTCGCTTGCAGGAATCAAAAGGGGAAGTGCAAATGGTTACGATTGATGGCCAGGAGATGGATGTGGAAAACATTTCACCGTATGATTTTATGTAGCAAGGTGAAATTATATAGTGAAACTTTCAATATAGAGAGCGTTATTTTGAAAGTGTAAGGCAGTTCTAGTATGTATAAATGAGTGCAGTTTGGACATAATGGCGAATAGAATCTGGGAGACTGTAAGGAGATGAAAGCCATATGTTCAGTTGTCCAAATTGCAAAGGGAAAGACATTGGAAAAATAGGTGTCAACCAATTTTATTGCTGGAATTGTTATATTGAATTATCGGTTTCAAAGGGGAAAATCCATACGCATCAAGTAGAAGAAGATGGATCGCTTAGTTCTCTTGATGATTTATTTGATGAGAATGAACGAACCATCGGATAGTCAAAAAGGGGGATTTACTTTGAACGTACGCAATTCATTAATCGCATTAGGTATTGGAGCTGCGGCATATCAATATGCACGTAAACAAGATGTGTTTTCCAAACGTAATATGAAAAGAGCACGCAAAATGATTAAGTCTTATTTATAATCATTTCTATAAAGTGAAAAACTCCCTTCATTCTCAGGGAGTTTTTTCATGTGCTCGTATATAAATAAAAAAGTCCAATTTCAGAAAAAAGATAAGAAAGTCCGTAACATCCAATACCAAGAACTCCGTAATACCACAGCTGTTTCGCACGTTCTTTTCGTGTTGAACGCGTGAAGAGTCCCTTCCAAATACCAAAGCCAATACAGATCCATTCTAGTATCATGAAAAGTGTTGAAAGAATTAACATAAGCCAAACCATTTTATTCCTCCTCACATATTTGCGAGCTGACCTAAGTGCTTGTCCGTATGATGTTAAATATATGTAAGTTTTTTTAAAAACAGTATGGTCTGTATGGAAATATTTTAGTCCAGTAATTTTTTAAAAGTTTTACACATAACCTTCTCTATTTCTTTTCAAAATAAGGATGGAGGAGGTTTTTCGCTTGAAGAATCTTAAAATTATTTGGATCTATCGATTAGGGTTATTGTTATTAGTGTTTTTATGTTTGCTCGTCTTTTTAAAAATTAAACCACTATGGGCGCCAATCATATTCGTGTTTAAAGTAGCAATTACACCATTTTTAATTGCTTGTTTCATCGCGTATTTACTGCATCCTTTAATTGAAAAATTATATAAAGAGGGAATGCCACGTACACTTGCGATTTTGCTTATTTATATTCTCTTTTTTGGTGGTCTCGGTTATGGAATTTATAAAGGGACACCGGTTGTGATTGCGCAGCTACAAGAAATCAATAAGCAATTCCCACAGTTTATGAAAATGTATGATTCTTGGATGGACGGTGTGACAGAACAGACAGACAATTTCCCATCGTTTATTCATGAGAAAGTAAAGCAAATATTTGTCGGCATTGAGATGAAGATACAAGCACTTTTAAATAAGGTGATGAGTACAGCGCGTGGTGTACTGGATTCATTACTCATCATTTTCTTGATTCCTTTCATTGTATTTTACATATTAAAAGACTATGGAGAGTTTTATCACGTTTTTTGGAAGCTTGTTCCGAGTAAATGGCGTAGTACAGGACAAGTATTGGCGAAGGAGATCGATAAGTCACTTGGAAGTTATATTCGAGGGCAATTATTTGTTTGTTTAGTTTTAGGAGGAGTGTCCGCTCTTTCATTTTGGTTTATTGGGATGAAGTACCCACTGTTATTAGGCATTATTGTTGGAGTTACCGATATTATTCCTTACTTTGGACCAATTTTAGGAGCGATTCCGACGTTGATGATTGCGGCAACCGTATCCACGAACCTTTTTATTAAAGCGGGCATTGCACTTGCCATTTTACAATTTGTTGAAAGTAACATTCTCTCCCCATATATTGTTGGGAAGTCGTTACGTATGCATCCTGTTATTATTATGCTTGCTCTTCTGATTGGGGGAGAAATAGGTGGAATCGTCGGTCTTTTAATAGCAGTTCCTATTTTGGCGGTGATTCGAACCGTCATTGTTCATATAAAGCCACTCTGGAAACATTGACAAATGGAAACGGATTCGCTACAATTTTGGCATATAGCATATGATTTTAAATTGATGACGGAACGAGTATGTCACAGTCCATTTTTAGAGAGAAACTTCCATCGGCTGAAAGAAGTTTTAAATGAAGGGTGACAGAACGCTAATCCTGAGAGCAGCTAATCCCTGCCGTCTTGCCACGTTACGGCACCATGAGGTGATGAATCGAGAATGTATAAATCGGTTCATAATTAGGGTGGTATCGCGAGTTAACTCTCGTCCCTTTTATAGGGACGGGAGTTTTTTGTTTTTATGAAATTTCTTAAAGGAGGAAATATAGATGAAACAGTTAACAGGAGCACAAATTCGTCAAATGTTTTTAGACTTTTTCGAGGAAAAAGGGCATGCAATTGAACCAAGTGCATCATTAGTTCCGCATGAGGATCCATCTCTTTTATGGATCAACAGTGGTGTAGCGACATTAAAGAAATACTTTGATGGTCGTGTAATCCCGCAAAACCCACGTATTACAAATGCGCAAAAATCAATTCGTACAAACGATATTGAAAACGTTGGGAAAACAGCTCGTCACCATACATTCTTTGAAATGTTAGGAAACTTCTCAATTGGTGACTACTTTAAAGAAGAAGCAATTACATGGGCTTGGGAATTTTTAACGAGCGACAAATGGATTGGATTCGATAAAGAGTTACTATCTGTAACAATCCATCCAGAAGATGAAGAAGCATTTACAATTTGGAATGAGAAAATGGGTGTTCCGAAAGAGCGCATCATTCGTTTAGAAGAAAACTTCTGGGATATTGGTGAAGGACCAAGTGGACCGAACACAGAAATTTTCTATGACCGCGGTGAAGCTTACGGTAACGATTTTAGCGATCCTGAGTTGTATCCGGGTGGAGAAAACGAACGTTACTTAGAAGTATGGAACCTTGTATTCTCTCAATTTAACCATAATCCGGATGGCTCATATACGCCACTTCCAAAGAAAAACATCGATACAGGGATGGGTCTAGAGCGCATGACATCTATCGTTCAAGATGTACCTACAAACTTTGATACAGACCTATTTATGCCAATGATTGGTGCAACAGAATCAATTTCTGGTGAGAAATATCGCGGTGGCGATGTAGAAAAAGATATGGCGTTTAAAGTAATTGCAGACCATATCCGTACAGTAACATTTGCTGTTGGTGATGGAGCTCTTCCTTCTAACGAAGGACGTGGCTATGTATTACGTCGTTTATTACGCCGTGCTGTACGTTATGCGAAGAAATTAAACATTAACCGTCCATTCATGTTTGAATTAGTACCGGTTGTTGGCGAAGTAATGAAAGACTTCTATCCAGAAGTTCTTGAAAAGAAAGACTTTATTGCAAAAGTTGTGAAAAATGAAGAAGAGCGTTTCCATGAAACACTTCATGATGGAGAAGCAATTTTAGCAGAGGTTATTGCAAAAGCAAAAGAAGAAAAAACGACTGCTATTTCTGGAGTAGATGCGTTCCGTCTATATGACACATATGGTTTCCCAATTGAATTAACAGAAGAATATGCAGAAGAAGCTGGTATGACGGTTGATCATACAGGTTTTGAAGCAGAGATGGAAAAACAACGTGAACGTGCACGTGCAGCTCGTCAAGACGTTGATTCTATGCAAGTTCAAGGCGGCGTACTTGGAGAAATTAAAGTAGCGAGTGAATTCGTTGGTTATGGTACAGTTGCGACAGAAAGTAATGTTGTTGCACTTGTGAAAAATGGCGAGTACACAGATAGCTTACAAGCAGGCGAAGAAGGACAATTAATGCTTGATGTAACACCATTCTATGCTGAGAGTGGCGGACAAATCGCAGACCGCGGTTATCTTCTTGCTGACGGTGTGAAAGTTCTTGTAAAAGACGTACAAAAAGCACCAAATGGTCAAAGCTTACACAAAATAGTTGTGGAAGAAGGAACGTTAACAAAAGAATCAGCTGTAAAAGCTATTATTGATACGAAGAACCGTAGCAGTGTTGTGAAAAACCATACAGCAACGCATATTTTACACCAAGCATTAAAAGATGTACTTGGAACACATGTTAACCAAGCTGGTTCTCTTGTAACATCAGAACGTCTACGCTTTGACTTCTCTCACTTCGGTCAAGTACAAGCTGACGAATTAGAAAAAATTGAGCGTATTGTAAACGAAAAAATTTGGGAAAGTATTGATGTTGAGATTTCTCAAAAAGCAATTGAAGAAGCAAAAGAAATGGGTGCAATGGCATTATTCGGTGAAAAATACGGAGATGTTGTACGTGTTGTCCAAGTAGGCGATTATAGCTTAGAACTTTGCGGTGGTTGTCACGTTGATAACACAGCATCTATCGGTATTTTCAAAATTGTTGCTGAGTCTGGTATCGGTGCTGGAACTCGTCGTATTGAGGCAGTGACTGGTAAATCTGCATACGAATTAATGAACGATCAAGTAAGTTTATTAAAAGAAGCTGCAGGCAAAATGAAAACAAATCCGAAAGATATTTTAACAAGAGTAGACGGTCTATTTACTGAAGTGAAACAACTTCAAAAAGAGAATGAATCTCTTGCTGCAAAATTAAGTAACATTGAAGCTGGAAACTTAACAGATTCAGTTGTTACAGTGGATGGAGTAAATGTATTAGCAACAAAAGTAAATGTTGCAGATATGAATAACTTACGTACAATGATGGATGACCTGAAAAATAAATTAGAGTCTGCAGTCGTTGTATTAGCAGCTGTAAATGAGGATAAAGTAAATATTCTAGCAGGTGTAACGAAAGATTTAATCAATCAAGGTTACCATGCAGGTAAACTTGTGAAAGAAGTTGCTTCTCGCTGCGGCGGTGGCGGTGGCGGCCGTCCTGACATGGCTCAAGCAGGTGGTAAAAACCCAGCGCAAGTGGATGATGCACTTGCATTTGTAGAAGAGTACGTTAAATCTGTTTCAAAATAAAGAGATAGTAGTGTACAATAGTAGGGAGAGGAGAGATTCTTCTCCCTATACTTACTACTTATAAGTGAGGTGCTTAAAATGGACGGTTTTGATAAAACAATGAAGTTTAACTTTCAAGATGAAAAACAGAGTGTCCATGTAAACGATGTACTTTTAACTGTGTATGATGCACTTCAAGAAAAAGGCTATAATCCGATTAACCAAATCGTCGGTTATTTATTAAGTGGAGACCCAGCATACATACCTCGTCATAAAGATGCACGAAGCATTATTCGCAAGTTAGAACGTGATGAATTGATTGAAGAGCTTGTGAAGTCTTATTTGAAACAACATCGTGAGGAGTAGTTTATGCGGATATTAGGTTTAGATGTTGGTACAAAAACAGTCGGCGTTGCGATTAGTGACGAAATGGGCTGGACAGCACAAGGTTTAGAAACGATTAAAATTAACGAAGAACGAGGTCAATTTGGTTTTGATCGTATTTCTGAGTTAGTAAAACAGTACAATGTGGACAAGATAATAGTAGGATTGCCAAAGAACATGAATGGTACAATCGGACCACGTGGTGAGGCTTGCCAGCAATTTGCACAATCCTTACGTGAACTGTTACAATTAGACGTCATGATGTGGGACGAGCGTCTGTCAACGATGGCAGCGGAACGTCTTCTTATTTCGGCTGATGTAAGTCGAAAGAAGCGAAAGCAAGTGATCGATAAGATGGCTGCAGTCGTGATTTTGCAAGGATATTTAGATAGTAAATAAGAGGTGACCAGAATGGAAGAAAATCAAATTACAATTGTAGACGAAAAAGGTAACGAGCATTTATGTGAAATTATTTTCACTTTCGATGCTGAAAAATTCGGGAAAAAATCTTATGTAGTCTTTTCTCCGATTGGTGAAGTTGACGAAGATGGCGAACAAATTTATGATGCAATGGCTTTCGAACAAAACGAAGAAGAGTCAGGTGGAACATTACTTCCAATCGAATCTGAAGAAGAGTGGGAAATGGTACAAGAAATGTTTAACACACTTGCTGAAGAAGAAGAGGGCGAAGCGTAATTCAGGTGAAGAAGATGGGCTGTACATGCAGTCCATCTTTTTTTGTATTCTCGTGCAAAATGACAGATTTTTTGTCGAAACTACATAATTGTTTGTAGTATAATGAGACGGATTGTATAAAATAAAAAACTATCTGCAAATGAATGAGCTTTGCTTTGGGTTTGTAGGGCATTGTATAGAGGATGTACATATGGTCTACAATGGAATAAGGAGGAAGAACTTTGATAGAGAATCAAGTGAAGAAGAAGCGTAGACACACACTTTTAATAGTGGTTATTGCACTACTTGTGGTCTGCGTGTCAGTCTATGCGTATATTTCATCTGCGTTAAAACCAGTTGATAGCGGGAATAAAAAAGAAATTGAAGTAGAGATTCCAAAAGGTTCATCTACAAGTAAAATCGGAGAGATTTTAGAAGAAAAAGGCGCTATTAAAAACGGTACAGTATTTAGCTTCTATGCAAAAGCTAAATCTAAAAATTTGCAGGCAGGTACATATTTGTTAAATTCGTCAATGAATGTAGATGATGTAATGGAACAAATGTCATCGGGTAATGTCCATCGTCCAGTTGCTTATAAATTGACGATTAAAGAAGGTGCACAAGTTGTTGAAATCGCAGATATAATTGCAAAGGAACTGAAATGGAATAAAGATGATGTTGTGCGCCAATTAAACGATAAGGCTTTTATTCAAAAAATGCAGCAAAAATATCCGATATTATTAACAAATAAAATTTTTGATGCCAATATTAAATATACGTTAGAAGGCTACTTATACCCAGCGACATATTCTTTCTATAAAAAAGATACAACATTGGAAGAAATTGTGACGTCAATGCTTGAAAAAACGAATGCATTAATTGTTCAAAATGAGGCGAAAATGAAAGAAAAGCAGCTGGACGTTCACCAGCTTTTAACATTATCTTCTTTAATTGAGGAAGAGGCGACAGGGTTTACAGATCGTCAAAAGATCTCTAGCGTCTTTTATAATCGTTTAGCAAAAGGGATGCCGTTACAAACAGATCCGACAGTATTATATGCGCTTGGAAAGCATAAAGAACGTGTATTATATGAGGATTTAAAAGTAAATTCACCGTATAATACGTATGTTATAAAAGGATTACCTGTTGGACCAATTGCGAATTCTGGCAAGCATTCAGTACAAGCAGCGTTAGAACCTGCACAAACAGATTATTACTATTTCTTAGCAGCACCAAGTGGTGAAGTGTATTATGCAAAAACGTTAGAAGAACATAATGCATTAAAACAAAAATATATTACACAAAAGAAATGAAAATAGGAGGGAGAGCGAAAAGGGTCGCATATCCCTCTTTTTTATGATAAAATATATCGGGTTAAAAACTGGCAGAAGAATCGTTTTTAATATCAAAACGGGACGTACAAGCTAAGGGTGAAGCTGGCTTGTATTTTTATTGCATTCTATGTGTGAAAAGATAGAAACTGACACGTCATAGAGGCACTTCTCCATGTAAATAAGGAGGACCATTTATGGAGGATGCAGTTAACGAGTACCTATTATCATTTATTGATCCAAAAGATAAACTTATTCTTGAAATGGAACAGTACGCAGGTGAACATCATGTGCCAATTATGGATCGTCTTGGAATGGAGTTTATGTTGCAATTTTTACGTTTAATTGGGCCAAAAAGCATCTTAGAGCTCGGAACAGCAATTGGTTACTCCAGTATTCGTATGATGCAAGCTATCCCTAATTCTCGCATTGTGACAGTAGAACGAAATAGCGATCGATATGAAAAAGCACTTGAATATATAGAGCGTTCTTCTGTAAAAGAGCGTATTTCCGTTATTTATGGTGATGCATTAGAAACAGGTGAACAAGTGAATGAACATGGAACATTTGATGTTATTTTTATTGATGCCGCAAAAGGACAATATCGTCGCTTTTTTGACTTATATGAACCGTTATTAAATCCGGGGGGTGTCATTATTTCAGATAATGTTATGTACCATGGACTTGTAACGACAAAAGAAAAAATTGAAAATAGACGTACGCGTGGTTTGATTCGTCGTATTAAGACGTACAATGAATGGCTAATGAACCATGAAGGATATGATACAACTATTTTTCCGATTGGTGATGGAGTAGCCGTGAGTAAAAAGAGAGGGTGACAACAGTATGAAAAAACCTGAATTGTTAGTAACGCCAAGAGCGGTGGCGGACATTGAACCTCTTGCAAAAGCAGGGGCAAGTGCAGTAATGATCGGTGAGCAAAAGTTTGGCTTACGTTTAGCAGGGGAGTTCACGCGTGATGATGTGAAACAAGCTGTAAGCATTGCACATGAAAATGGTATGAAAGTATACGTAGCGATGAACGCTATGTTCCATAACGACAAAGTAGAAGAATTAAAAGGCTATGTCGCATTCCTGCAAGAAGTACAGGTAGATGCAATCGTCTTTGGAGATCCTGCAGTATTAATGACTGTGCGTGAAGTAGCACCAAACATGCAAATGCATTGGAATACAGAAACGACAGCAACGAACTGGTTCACATGTAACTATTGGGGCCGTAAAGGTGCAAAACGTGCTGTGCTTGCACGTGAATTGAGCTTAGATGAAATTGTTGAATTAAAAGAAAACGCTGAAGTTGAAGTAGAAGTACAAATTCACGGTATGACATGCATGTTCCAATCAAAGCGTTCATTAGTTGGAAACTATTTTGAATATCAAGATCGTAATCTGGAGATTGAAAAGAAAAAGTATGAAGAAAATATGTTTTTACATGATCCAGAGCGTAATAACAAGTATCCGATTTATGAGGACGAAAATGGTACTCATATTATGAGTCCGAATGATATTTGTTTCATTGATGAGTTAGATGAACTTATCGATGCTGAAATCGATAGCTTGAAAATTGATGGTGTGTTAAAAAGCTCTGAATACATTATCCAAGTGACAAAGAAATATCGTAAAGCTATTGATTTATGTGTAGAAGATCGCGATGCGTATTATGACATGAAAGACGATTTATATAAAGAGATAGAAGAAATTCAACCAGTAAATCGTCCGTTAGATACAGGATTCTTCTTTAAAGAAACGGTTTACTAAACGAGGAGGGTGTAGGATATGACTGTACAAGAAATTTCACGAGTAATCGATGGAAAACGCGTTATTGTGAAAAAACCTGAATTGTTAATCCCTGCAGGTAATTTAGAGAAATTAAAAGTAGCTATTCATTACGGTGCAGATGCTGTATATTTAGGTGGACAGGAATTTGGTCTGCGTTCAAATGCAGGGAACTTTACGCTAGAAGAAATGGCAGAAGGCGTAGAATTTGCAAAGAAATATGGCGCGAAAATATATGTAACAACAAATATCTTTGCACATAATGAAAATATGGATGGATTAGAAGATTATTTAAGAGGGATTGAAAAAGCTGGTGTAACAGGTATTATTGTTGCAGACCCGCTTATTATCGAGACGTGTAAACGTGTAGCTCCTTCTGTTGAAGTACATTTAAGTACACAACAGTCTCTATCCAACTGGAAAGCAGCGCAGTATTGGAAAGAAGAAGGCTTGCATCGTCTTGTATTAGCTCGTGAAGTCGGCTATGAAGAAATGAAGGAAATTAAAGAAAACGTTGATATTGAAATTGAAGCGTTCGTCCATGGGGCAATGTGCATTGCATACTCTGGAAGATGTACATTAAGTAACCATATGACAGCACGTGACTCGAACCGTGGTGGTTGTTGTCAGTCATGTCGTTGGGATTATGACCTAGTTCAAGCAGTATCACAACATAAAGAAGCAGAAGAGCTTCCTTTATTCCAAGAAGGCGATGCACACTTTGCAATGAGTCCAAAAGACTTAAACTTGATCCTTTCAATTCCGAAAATGATTGAAATTGGAATTGACAGCTTGAAGATTGAAGGACGCATGAAATCTATTCACTACGTAGCAACAGTAGCAACCGTGTACCGCAAAGTAATTGATGCATATTGCGCGGATCCTGATAACTTTGAGTTTAAACAAGAATGGTTAGATGAGCTCGATAAATGTGCAAATCGTGATACAGCGCCTGCATTCTTTGAAGGAGTTCCAGGATACCAAGAACAAATGTATGGAAATCATAGTAAGAAAACAACGTATGATTTTGCTGGTTTAGTGTTAGATTATAATGAAGAAACAGGCATTGTCACAATCGAACAACGTAACTACTTCAAACCAGGGCATGAGGTTGAGTTCTTTGGGCCAGAAATAGAAAACTTTACACAAACGGTGGAGAAAATTTGGGATGAGGATGGAAACGAATTAGATGCAGCGAGACATCCGTTGCAAATCGTGAAATTCAAAGTGGATCAACCAGTGTATGTGAATAATATGATGCGAAAAAGCATACATCAATAAGAAAGAGTGGTAGTTGAATGGGGACGAATAAGCCGGTTGTAATTGGAATCGCTGGTGGTTCAGGATCAGGTAAAACAAGTGTAACAAAAGCAATTTTTGATCAATTTCAAGGTCATTCCATTTTAATTTTGGAGCAAGATTATTATTACAAAGACCAAAGTCATCTGCCAATGGAAGAGCGTTTAAAAACAAATTACGATCATCCATTAGCGTTTGATAATGACTTATTAATTGAGCACTTACATCAGTTGCTTGCATATAAGCCGGTTGAGAAACCCGTATATGATTATACATTGCATACACGCTCAGAAGAAATTATTCCAGTAGAACCGAAAGATGTAATTATTTTAGAAGGGATTCTTATCTTAGAAGACCCGCGTCTTTGTGATTTAATGGATATTAAGGTGTTTGTTGATACGGATGCTGACCTTCGTATTTTACGTCGCATGCAACGTGATATTAAAGAGCGTGGCCGTACAATGGACTCTGTTGTTGAGCAGTATGTAAATGTTGTACGTCCAATGCACAACCAATTTATTGAGCCTTCTAAGAAATTTGCGGATATAATTATTCCAGAAGGCGGACAAAATCATGTTGCAATCGATATTATGGTCACAAAAATTGCAACAATTCTTGAACAAAAAGTGAATTTGTAATAGCATAGTAAAAGATATACGATAGGAAGGGATTTTTTCCCTTCCTATCGAATACAATGAAACATGCCAACCTCATCTATCTATAGGTGAGGGCATATTTATATGAACTTTCCATACATATCTTCTTTAGATGAGGAAGAATTGGAAAATACGGGGTTGTATGTGACAACTCCGCTAGTGCATGTGTACTAGAAACCTCCGCTATAGGATAAAGCGGAGGAGTTTTCATATTGAACTCCTCTTTTTTTCGGGGGATTGGTATATAAAAGGAGTGGAAAACATGGCAACAGAAAAAACATACCCTATGACGCAAGAGGGTAAACAAAAATTAGAAAACGAAATTGAGCAATTAAAAACAGTAAGACGTAAAGAAGTTGTGGAGCGTATTAAAATCGCACGTAGCTTCGGTGATCTTTCTGAGAACTCGGAGTACGATGCAGCGAAAGATGAGCAAGCATTCGTAGAAGGACGTATTACACAACTAGAAAATATGATTCGTAACGCAGTTATCATTGAAGATAATGGCGAAGAGTCTACAGTTGTAACATTAGGTAAAACTGTAGTATTCAAAGAATTACCAGATGGAGATGAAGAAGCTTACACAATCGTTGGTAGCGCAGAAGCTGATCCATTTGAGGGAAGAATTTCTAACGATTCTCCAATCGCAAAAAGCTTATTAGGTAAGCAAATTGGTGAAAAGGTAGCAATCCAAACGCCAGGCGGAGAAATGCAAGTAGAGATTATCTCTGTAAAATAATAAAAAAGGTTCACTCATATGGGTGAACCTTTTTTATTTTTTCTCTTTTATTATCCCATTGCTCTCAAGATTCTGAGTGAAAAGTGCTATATAATCGTCCATGATAGTTTGGTTTGAGCGATAAAAGAGAAAGGATCCTTAAGGGAGTTTTCACTTTATTCGACATAATATGACGATGTAAGAGCTTTAATTCTGATATTATAAGTGAGGAATTTTATACTTTTATGTTTTGAAGTGTGAAGAGAGTTTAAAAGGGATAAGGAAGAGGGGCAGTTCATGAAAAAGAAATTATTTGCAGCACTCACTTGTGGCGTTATGATGACAGGATTAGCGGCATGTGGATCTATTGAGAAAACAAATGTATCAAACGAATCGAAACCGAAACAAGAAGAAAAAAAGGATGATGCAGCAACTTCGTCTTCAAACAGCACACCGAATACAAAGGGGAACACGGAATTAGATAAGGATAAAAAGGAACAGAAATTCGAAGACTTTGCTCTAGAGTATCAGTTAGCTATTGTAATGAGAATGTTTCAGGATGTGACGATTAAGTATGATTATGCGATTGGTAATCCAGAATATTTGTTACAGGATACAATGGATCAGAAGACAATAGATGATATGAAGAATATGTTACAAGAACAGGCAAAGAATAATGATAAACTTTTTAAAGATGAAGTGAATCAAGCGTATACTTACTTAAATCAATCTAAAGTAAGTAATAAAGATGAAATTCAAAAGTTAATTAACGCAGAAAATGAATATTTAAAGATCGTAGACAAGATGATCGCATGTATTGATTCTGTAACGGTTGAGAATGCAAAAGAAAAAAGAAGTGAAATGCAAGCTTTACAACCGGATTATTTAAAAGCAGCAGCTCAAGTAACAACTACTACAATTGAGGTTGCAAAAAATTCAGGAATAGATGAAGAGAGTTTTAGGTCAATTCTTATGAAATTTCTAAAGCAGCCAAAAGATTTATAAAAATCATTCAATCATACAAGAAAAATACAAACTCTAATAATATTTCCTTCTGTATAAAAGGAATGACACCTCGTCTAAACTGAAAAGACGAGGTGTTTTTTATGAAAATCAAACGGAGAATTATCATCACCTTATTATGCTTTACATGCATCATGTTGCTATTGCTTGGAAGATTGGTACAAATACAGCTTATATCTACTGAATCATTTACAGATAAACATATAAATTTAATTGAAAAGAGTGTTACCCAGCGTACACAAGCAGTTACAGTGGATGATGGTAGGGGTCGTTTTATTGATCGAAATGGAGTAGAACTTGGTGAAGAAAAGTATTCAGTGTTAATTATTTTTCCATTTCTACAAATAAAAAATGACATGTTAGAGAAAATTGCGCATATCATTAGTGTGCCGGGACAAGACATAAATCTGCAAATGAAAGACAAACGAAAACCATTTATATTTCAAAGAGGTGATAAACCGTTTCAATTAACGAAAGAACAGGTGGAAAAGATTAATCGTGCGGATATGTTAGGCATGGTTGCAACTGAAGTAAGGGTGAAACAAATACCAGAAGCAGAACATTTAATTGGTGCAGTAGGAGAAAACGAGAATGAAATTCAAAAGCGATACGGGGAAATGAAGAAGTTCCCTATTCAAACACCGATTGGTATTTCAGGACTTCAACAATCATTTGATGAATTTTTAATGACTGATGGTGAAACGAAAGTGTTGTATCAAGTGGACAGACAGGGCGAACCGATTTTTGGGAAACGTGCAAAATATACATCTCCTGGAAATCCTTTTTATCCAGTTACGATTCAAACAACGATAGAAAAGTCTTTGCAACAAAAAGCAGAAGAGCTTGTGCAAATGCATGGAATAAAAAACGGTGGATTGGTACTACTTGATGTGAAGAAGAGTGAAATTTTAGCAATGGTGAGTAAACCATCTTTACAGACGAATGATAAGCGTACGTATCAAAAAACGATGGAAAACCAAATGCTAACGCCTCATTTTCCTGGTTCTATTTTTAAAACAGTTGTAGCGGCCGCGGCAATTGATAATGATATAATTCAATCTCATCGTATGTTTAACTGTGATACAGATCCGTATGGCGAAAATACTCCGCAGGTTATGATGGGGAAATTAAGCTTCACAGAGAGCTTTGCTAGGAGTTGTAACAGGACATTTGCTGTGCTTGGTGATGAATTGATGCAAAAGGATAAACATGTAATGGAAACGTATTTAGAAGCGCTAGGAGCGAGTGAGAAGGTAGGATGGAAAGGGCAAGTGTTTCATACGTCTGGGTTTAAACAGTTGATAGAAGAGAAAAAAGCAATTGTTTGGAATGAAGAAGAAACTAAGATGAGTCACAAAGCAATCGCCCAAACGGCGATTGGGCAAAAGGATGTAAGAATATCCCCTTTAGCTGTTGCAAATATGATGGCGACGATTGCAAGAAATGGAGAGAAGAAAGAAGTAAAAGCTGTAAAAGAAATACGGTACAAAAATGGCACAAGATTTTTTCATTTTGAAGATCATAAATTGGAGGGGCGACAACTCTCTTATCATACAGTGAAACAAGTGCAATCACTATTAAGAAAAGTAGTAACGATGGAGAAAGGAACAGGTACTACTTTTCAGTCATTACCGCTATCTGTTGCCGGAAAATCTGGGACGGCACAAACAGGAAAAGGAAATCGTGTAAATCGTTGGTTTGCGGGTTACTTTCCGTATGAAAACCCAAGATATGCGTTAGTAGTTGTTGACTTAGAAACGAATAATGAACAAAATACTGTAACACCGATTTTTAAAGAATTTGTAGAAGAGATTGCTCACTTGGAAAGTAGAAGGTAATCTTGCAATTTATTATCAAATGTTTTCATTTCGTGAAAAAATTACTGTAGTTATTCAACCTTTTAAGATTTAGTGTTACAATAGCAAGTAGGAAAAACTGCATGGAGGTTTGAAGAATGGCAGGAGGATCTAGATTCCAACAGAAACAACAAAAACGTCGTCAAAACGGTGTTTTAAATATTGCAATTGCTATTGTGTTATTAGCAGTACTTGTTGTAGCGTATCAAGTATTCTTTACTTCTGATACAACAGAGCAAGCATCTTCTCCAGACAAGAAAGTATCTCAGCAAACAACGAAAGATAATAAAACTGAGAAAACGAAAGAGAAAGAAGAAGCTAAGAAACAAGAGCAAGCAGCAGCGAAGAAAAAAGAGGACGAAGAGAAACAAAAAGCTGAGGAAGAAGCAAAAGCAAATGAAAAGGCCCCAGCTGAAAAAACACAGCCTAAAGCAACAGATGCTTATACGAAACCTTCTTGGAAGCCAGTTGGTACAACGCAAGGTGCAACACCGGCAATGACATTTCAACAAGGATCAGCAGATTGGAATGAGATGAAACAAGCAATTTCCGCTGCAATCGAAGTTCCAGTGGAACAATTGGTTATTCACCGCATTGGGAATAACGGTAAGCAAAAAGCGTACGGTAATGTTCAAGATAAACAAACTGGTAAAAGATATTATGTAAATATTGATTGGGTAGAAAATGAGGGTTGGAAACCAGCACTTGTTCAAACTCTAAACTAAAAAAGAGAGAGGTTCTTAGAACCTCTCTCTTTTTTAGTTAGCGTAATTTTTTAAATTTAAAATGAACAACTGCGCTGTAATAAGGTCTTTTGCTCTCGGGATCCATAACCATTTGATGAGAAATATGATGAACTTTCAGCATAAGTGCTTTGTTATTGTCAATTTGTTCGTTAATTTTCTTTTCTAAGGAAACTAAGTTTGGTGCTTCAAAAAATTCTACTTTATCTTCCAGCATTTCAAACGTAAATGACACAAAAAACGCTCCTCTCCATATAATCAAGTTAAGTGTAACAAAGAAAAGAAGGAAATACCATTTCCGTTTCAATTGACATTTTCGTAAAGAAAGCATATCATACTGATAAAACCGATAAGAAAAAGGGGAATTTTATATGGGTACAGAATTTAACGGTTTATTTGATGAGTGGGCTCATACTTACGATTCATTCGTACAAGGCGAAGATATACAATATAAAGAAGTTTTCGCTCGTTATGAGGAGATTTTAGAGGATGTAGTAAATAAATCATTTGGAAATGTATTAGAATTTGGTGTTGGTACTGGTAATTTAACAAATAAATTATTACTTGTTGGCCATACTGTTTACGGCATAGAGCCGTCACGTGAAATGCGTACAATCGCAAAGCAAAAGCTACCAGAAGGATTTTCAATTACAGAGGGAGATTTTCTTTCTTTTGATGTTCCCGATTCTATTGATACAATTGTAAGCACTTATGCGTTTCATCATCTAACAGATGAAGAAAAAGATGTAGCAATTGCGAAGTATAGTCAATTGCTTCATAAAGGTGGTAAAATAGTGTTTGCTGATACGATATTTGCAGATCAAGAAGCGTATGATAAAACTGTTGAAACTGCAAAACAAAGAGGTTTTCATCAGTTAGCAAACGATTTGCAAACAGAATACTATACACGTATTCCGATTATGCAATCTATTTTTGAAAACAATGGCTTCCATGTAACATTTACGAGATTAAATCATTTCGTTTGGGTAATGGAGGCAACTAAGCAATAGAAAGAGGGATTAGATTGAGAATTGCTGTAATTGGAGCAATGGAAGAAGAAGTACGTATTTTACGTGACAAATTAGAACAAGCAGAAACAGAAACCGTTGCAGGTTGTGAATTTACGAAAGGGACATTAGCAGGACATGAAGTAATCTTGTTAAAGTCTGGTATTGGTAAAGTAAATGCGGCTATGTCGACGACAATTTTATTAGAGAGATACCAACCTGAAAAAGTAATTAATACAGGCTCAGCTGGTGGATTCCATCAATCTTTAAATGTTGGGGATGTTGTCATCTCAACAGAAGTTCGCCATCATGACGTGGATGTAACTGCATTTGATTACGAATATGGTCAAGTGCCAGGGATGCCACCAGGATTTAAAGCGGATGAAGCACTAATAGCATTAGCTGAGAAATGTATGAAATCCGAAGAGAACATTCAAGTTGTGAAAGGAATGATTGCAACAGGGGATTCATTTATGAGTGATCCAAACCGAGTTGCAGCAATCCGTGATAAATTTGAAAATCTTTACGCAGTAGAAATGGAAGCAGCAGCGGTTGCGCAAGTATGTCATCAATACAAAGTACCATTTGTAATTATTCGTGCACTTTCTGATATTGCTGGTAAAGAATCAAACGTTTCATTTGATCAATTTTTAGATCAAGCAGCTCTTCATTCTACAAACTTTATTGTAAAAGTGTTAGAAGAGTTAAAGTAATGTAACAAAAAGGCAACTGTCTCATATAAAGAAGATACATACAGTTGCCTTTTCTTTATTGGCAAATAAGGAGGAGAACACGATGAAGGTGTATCGTGGAGTTCATGAATTAATCGGTCATACACCGATTGTAGAAATTACTCGTTTTTCACTTCCAGAGGGCGTTCGTTTATTTGCAAAGCTTGAATTTTATAATCCAGGTGGAAGCGTGAAAGATCGCTTAGGAAGAGAATTGATTGAAGATGCACTAGCAAAAGGACTTGTAAAGCCAGGGGGAACAATTATTGAACCGACGGCAGGGAATACTGGCATTGGACTGGCACTCGCAGCACTAGAGCATGATTTACATGTAATTGTTTGTGTTCCAGAAAAATTCAGTATTGAAAAGCAAGAGCTGATGAAAGCACTTGGTGCAACAGTTGTGCATACGCCAACTGAACAAGGAATGACAGGCGCAATTGTGAAGGCGAAAGAATTAGTAAAAGAAATTCCAAATTCATACTCTCCAAGTCAATTTGCAAATGATGCAAATCCACGTGCCTATTTCAAAACATTAGGCCCAGAGCTGTGGGAAGCGTTGGATGGAGAGATTAACATATTCGTAGCAGGTGCAGGTACTGGCGGTACATTTATGGGAACTGCCTCCTATTTAAAAGAACAAAATCGTGAAATTAAAGCGGTGATTGTAGAACCAGAAGGATCTATTTTAAATGGTGGTGAAGCAGGTTCACATGAAACAGAAGGAATCGGTCTTGAATTTATTCCGCCATTTTTAAAATCATCATATTTCGATGAAATTCATACCATTTCTGATCGAAATGCATTCAGACGTGTGAAAGAATTAGCGCAGAAAGAAGGCCTTCTTGTTGGTAGTTCTTCAGGAGCAGCATTTCATGCGAGCCTATTAGAGGCTGAAAAGGCAAAACCAGGTACAAATATTGTAACGATTTTTCCAGATAGCAGTGAGCGTTATTTAAGTAAAGATATATACAAAGGGTGGGAATAAAAAATGAGAGCAAAAACAAAGTTAATTCATGGTATTCGCATAGGAGAACCTTCAACTGGATCTGTAAACGTACCGATTTATCAAACAAGTACGTACAAACAAGAAGCAGTTGGTAAACATCAAGGATACGAATATTCACGTACAGGTAATCCAACGCGTTCAGCATTAGAAGAAATGATTGCCGTATTAGAAAACGGTCATGCAGGATTTGCATTTGGTTCAGGAATGGCTGCTATTACAGCAACTATTATGTTATTCTCAAAAGGAGATCATGTCATTTTAACAGATGACGTATATGGCGGAACATATCGTGTGATTACAAAAGTATTGAATCGTTTCGGTATTGAACATACATTTGTAGATACAACAAATTTAGATGAAGTAGCAGAAGCAGTACGTCCAAATACAAAGGCAATTTATGTAGAAACACCAACAAATCCATTATTAAAAATTACAGATATTAAGCAAATTTCTACATTTGCAAAGGAAAAAGGTCTATTAACAATTATTGATAATACATTCATGACGCCATACTGGCAGTCACCAATTTCTTTAGGAGCAGATATTGTACTTCACAGTGCAACGAAATATTTAGGTGGACATAGCGATGTTGTTGCCGGATTAGTTGTTGTTAATAGCGCGCAATTAGCAGAAGACCTTCATTTCGTTCAAAACTCAACAGGTGGTATTCTTGGACCACAAGATAGCTTCTTGTTACTTCGTGGTTTAAAAACATTAGGAATTCGTATGGAAGAACATGAAATAAATTCACGCGCGATTGCTGAGTTTTTAAATAATCATCCAAAAGTTAATAAAGTATACTATCCAGGCCTTGAATCACATCCGAATCATGCATTAGCAACTGAACAAGCGAATGGATACGGTGCAATTATTTCATTCGATGTAGATAGTGAAAAAACGCTAAATAAAGTACTTGAGAAACTGCAGTATTTTACGCTTGCTGAAAGTTTAGGAGCAGTAGAAAGCTTAATTTCTATTCCAGCTCAAATGACACATGCATCTATTCCAGCAGATCGTCGTAAAGAGCTAGGAATTACAGATACATTAATTCGTATTTCTGTCGGTATTGAAGATGGCGAAGATTTAATTGAAGATTTAGCCCAAGCATTAGCATAATAAAAAAGCACTGCTAAAAAGGCAGTGTTTTTTTAAATACAATTTGTGAAACTTTTCACAAATTAGACACACACAATTAAAAATATTTCGTGTATAGTAAAATCATGAAATAATACTTCACACATAAATATGTGAAACATTTCACAAACAATAGGATTCATGTAGGAAAAGTAACTCTATTTTTTTACGCTAATAGGGACGTATTAAGACCCTTAGGGTCTATTTAAGTCCATATAGCAGAATAGGAGGAAATTACATGGTAGTCAAAGAGAAAGTTGTAAATGAAACGCAAGAAGTGGCAGAAATGATTGAGACGTTAGTAAAGAATGGTAAAAAAGCTTTACAAGCATTAGAAGGTTTTACACAGGAACAAATTGATAAAATTGTACATGAAATGGCACTTGCGGGCGTGGATCAACATATGCCGCTTGCAAAAATGGCTGTTGAAGAAACGGGACGCGGTGTGTATGAGGATAAATGTATTAAAAATATTTTTGCAACTGAATATATTTGGAATAGCATAAAAAATGACAAAACAGTGGGGATTATTCGTGAGGATCCACATGAGGAAGTAATAGAAATTGCAGAGCCGGTCGGTGTGGTTGCTGGGGTAACGCCAGTAACAAATCCAACGTCAACAACGATGTTTAAAGCGATCATTGCGATAAAAACGAGAAACCCAATTATTTTTGCATTCCACCCTTCAGCGCAGCAATGTTCTATCGCAGCTGCAAAAACAGTGCGCGATGCTGCAGTGAAAGCTGGTGCACCAGAGAACTGTATTCAATGGATTGAAAAGCCTTCTGTTGAGGCAACAAAACAATTAATGAATCATGAAGGTGTAGCGCTTGTTCTGGCAACAGGAGGAGCAGGAATGGTAAAATCAGCATATTCAACTGGTAAACCAGCTTTAGGAGTAGGACCAGGTAACGTTCCATGTTATATGGAAAAATCAGCGAATGTGAAACGTGCTGTGAATGATGTAATCTTATCAAAAACATTTGATAACGGTATGATTTGTGCTTCTGAACAAGCAATTATTGTAGACAAAGAGATCTATAATGATGTGAAACAAGAAATGATAGCAAACAATTGTTATTTTGTAACAGAAGATGAACGGAAGAAATTAGAGAAACTTGTCATTAATGAAAATACATGTGCAGTAAATAGCGATATTGTTGGGAAATCTGCTCACTACATTGCATCACTAGTAGGAATTGCAGTACCAGAAGATACAAAAATGCTGGTTGCAGAAATTAAAGGAGTCGGCGCAAATTATCCGCTATCCCGCGAAAAATTAAGCCCAGTATTAGCTTGTATAAAAGCAAATTCATTAGAAGAAGGATTGCAGCATTGTGAAAACATGTTAGAGCTTGGCGGTTTAGGACATTCTGCAGTTATTCATTCTACAAATACAGAAGTACAAAAACAGTTTGGTTTACGTATGAAAGCATGTCGTCTTATTGTGAATGCTCCGTCAGCACAAGGCGGAATTGGTGATATATATAATGCTTTCATTCCATCGCTTACACTTGGATGCGGATCATACGGAAAGAACTCTGTATCTCAAAACGTAACGGCAACTCATTTAATGAACGTAAAGAGACTTGCAAATAGAAAAAAGAATATGCAGTGGTTCAAGCTGCCACCAAAAATTTATTTTGAAAAACACGCTACGCAATATTTAGCAAGTATGCCAAACATTTCACGAGCATTCATTGTAACAGATCCTGGAATGGTTCAACATGGATATATTGATGTAGTAACGCATTATTTAGGTCAACATAGAAATGATGTAAAAGTAGAAATATTCTCTGAAGTAGAACCAGATCCATCAGATGAAACTGTATTTAAAGGTGCAGAAATGATGAGAAGCTTCAAGCCAGACGTGATTATTGCTCTTGGCGGCGGATCAGCGATGGATGCAGCAAAAGGAATGTGGCTATTTTATGAGCATCCAGAAACAGAATTCTTTGGTATCAAACAAAAGTTTTTAGATATTAGAAAACGTACATGCAAATATCCAAAACTAGGAACTAAAGCGCAGTTTGTTGCGATTCCTACAACATCTGGAACAGGATCAGAAGTGACACCATTTGCGGTTATTACAGATAAAAAGAATAATATCAAATACCCGCTTGCTGATTATGAATTAACACCAGACGTTGCAATCGTTGACCCGCAGTTCGTTAAGACAGTACCACCACATGTAACTGCTGATACAGGAATGGACGTATTAACACATGCGATTGAAGCGTACGTATCTATTATGGCAAACGATTATACAGATGGATTAGCTTTAAAAGCAATTGATCTTGTCTTTAAATATTTACCACGTGCATATAAAGATGGAAATGACGAAGAAGCTCGTGAAAAAATGCATAATGCTTCAGCAATTGCTGGGATGGCATTTGCCAATGCGTTTCTTGGTATTAACCATAGCTTAGCGCATAAAATTGGACCGGAGTTTCATATTCCGCATGGACGTGCTAATGCAATCTTAATGCCGCATGTTATTCGCTATAATGCAATTAAACCAAGAAAACATGCACTATTCCCTAAATATGAGCACTTTGTTGCGGATGAGCGTTATGCACATATCGCAAGAATGCTTGGTCTTAAAGCACGTACAGTAGAAGAAGGCGTAGAATCACTTGTGCAAGCGATTGTTGCTCTTGGAAAAGAATTAAATATTAATATGAGTGTTGCTGGCCAAGGTATTGAAAAAGAAGCATTTGAAGCAGTTGTTGATATACTTTCTGAACGAGCATTTGAAGATCAATGTACAACAGCAAATCCGAAATTACCGCTTATTTCAGAGTTGAAAGAAGTGTATATGCAAGCTTATAAAGGTGTATAGAAAATTTGAAAGAGCCGTTTAGCAGCGGCTCTTTTTACTTTGGAAAACATCTCCCTCATTGGCTGTATTTACTTGCCTCAGAAACGATTAGAATATGATAGAGTGAGAGGGAGGAGTGGTAGAAGTATGAAAGAATTACAACAGAAAATAGCAGATTATATTCGCTTCGGTCAAGTTCTTCTTGCGCTAGCCACATTTTTAATGATTGGTTTATTAATCCCAAATGGAGGAAGAGAAACTGTACAATCCTTTGCGATGATGGGTGTTATTGTTTTATTTTTAGGGATGTCATTTTTCTTTTTCAAGCGTGTTAAAGTATTGCGTGACAGGTTAGAGGAGAACGAGTATGAATAGGATTGATAGATGAAACGCTACGAAAAGAGTGTATCTTTTTGTAGCGTTTTTTCGTATAAGTAAAATTTCTAGAAAATGTATGTGTTTTATATTAATAATGATAATCTTTATCAATTAAAATATAATAGACCTAAGTTCTAATTCAAGGTCATTTGTGAACGGAAGTTCTTGTCCGTTGTTAGAACAACATAAATATCTAGTGTATAACTGAAAATCCTCCCCCCCCCCTCTCAACTGTAGTTTTCTTTATACTAGTTATGATATGGATGCAGTAGACAAGCTTTGTCTACTGTCTTTTTTTGTTAAAACTTGTATATCATTGTAATCGGTAATAATAAAATCTGCATAAGGTGTTAGTTCTTTTATAGCATGTTCATGATTTGCAATACCGACAGCGATACTTCCGGCATCTTTGGCCATTTTTACATCCACAACAGTATCTCCAATCATTACTAGTTCATTTGACTTAATGGCAAGTTGTTCACATGCTTTTGTAATCATTTCTGGGTAAGGCTTTCCGTTTTCTACATCTTCTGGCGTAAAGAGAAATTGAAAAGATGGTATGTTAAGTAAATCAATACACTTTTTTGTTCTCACCTTATTATCTGAGGTAAGAATACCTGTGTATATTCCTTCTTTTTGCAAAGAAATGATGCATTCAGTTACCCCTTGAATAGGATGAAAAGCTTGTTCAATGGATAATTGTTCATTACTTTCTTCAAATATGGTAGTAGCGAGTTCTTTGCAACGATGCCATGGATATTTTTTGATTTGATATAAAAGGCTCGCGACAACAATTATTTCTTCTTCTTCAGATGCGACCGCTAATAGGCCTTTAAAATCAACTTGGTTTGGAGGGACAAATCCAACTGCTTTTTCCCAAAGTGGTTCATACTTTTTACCAACAACTTGTGAAAATTTGGATTTTCGCAGTCTATCAATTTCCTGCCAAAATGGAGTAGCTTGAAATAACGTACCATCTTTATCAAAGGCAACTGCCTTTGTTTCAATAATTTTTCCTGAAATTTGAATTTTCCCCATATTTCATGTCACCTCGTTTATAATAGTTACCATATACTGTACATTCTGAAATGCATTACAGGTCAAGGGGGGAGTTAAGATTTCTACAATTGAAGATATCGCGAAATTAGCTGGAGTGTCTAAAGCAACGGTTTCCCGTGTAATCAATCATCATCCGTATGTACGTCCAGAATTAAGGGCGAAAGTGCAAGCGATTATTGATGAAAAAAATTATGTACCTGTGGCAACGGCGAAAGATTTACGTCGTCTGCAAACAAATTTAATCGGTGTAGTCGTACCAAATTTACATCATCCCTTCTTTAGTCAGTTAATCCAAGAGTTAAGTGGTATTTTAAAAATAGATTGTTATGATGTCGTGATATTACAATCAAATTATGAAGTTGAGAGAGAAAGAGAATTTTTACAATATATTAGGACGAAGAAGTTAGATGGGTTTATTTTTACTACACTTTCTTTGCCAATAGAGGAAATAGAACGTGCGGTCTCTTCAGGGGCAATTGTTATCTGTAATGAACATGTAGAAACAGAATTCGTATCCACAGTTCAATTTGATGAAGAGTTAGCAGGTTATATAGGAACGAAGCACCTTTTTGAAAATGGATATACACGTATAGGATTTTGTTACGATACATTAAAAAGTAAAGCGCAGAGACAGAGATACCAAGGATATAAACGAGCTTTAAAGGAGCATGGCCTACAGTTGCAGCAAGAATGGGTATTTTCGAATTGCTGTGGACTGAAGGATGGAAAGAATGTTATACATGTCATTCAATCCATGAAAAATGCTCCTGATGCAATTTTTACAGGTAGTGATGAGATAGCTGCTGGAATCATTATGGAAGCGCAGCGATTAAGAATTCGTATCCCACAAGATTTTGGTGTTATGGGATTTGATAATCAAGAGATCTCCATGATAATGCACCCTAATATAACAACGATCAATACCTCCATCAAAAGTATGGCAAAGAATACTATCGTATTATTGCATAAGCAATTACGAGGAGAGCATGTACAACGTATACAATTGCCTATTTCAGTTATAGAAAGAGAATCTACAAGAAAGGAGTAGGAGTATGTTCCATACACATCGTTTACAATTTCGCAAATATACAATGACCGATTTAGATTTTTACGCTTCTTTATGGGGAAATGAGAAAGTGATGCGTTACATTGGGAACGGAACTCCGAAAACATATATGCAGTGCAAAAAAAGTCTTGAAAGCTGGGTTCTTCCTAGTTATAAAAACGGTTTAGGATTATTTCTAATGATTGAAAAGGAAACAGATACACCAATTGGTCACGCAGGACTCGTTAGGCAACAAGTAGATGGAAGAGAAGAAATTGAAATTGGGTACTGGTTACTTCCAGAGTATTGGGGAAAGGGATATGCAAAGGAAGCAGCAACAGCTTTTCGAGATTATGGTTTTCAAGTGTTAAGTTTGAATAAGCTCATTTCTCTTATTAATCCAGATCATCCTGCTTCTATCTTTGTTGCCCGAAAAACAGGAATGAGTTATGAGAAGACAGCATCATTTCATGGAATAGATGTTCTTGTATATGCAATTAAAAGAACAGGATAAATCCTGCTCTTTTAAAGAATGAGACTACTAAATACCATTAATATGTTTAAAATTACATGCCATATAATAGCTGGAATGATACTATTTGATTTCACAACTATTCCTCCATAAAATATACCAGCTATAATAAAAGCGGTGGAAACACTCCAAGAAAAACCTAAGGAGTAATGCTGTAAACCAAAACCAATGCTTGTAAGCAAAATAGCCTATTTTTCATCAAACTGATTTGTAAACTGATGTAGTAGGATTCCCTGCCAAATACATTTTTCTAATACGCCATTGATAATAGAAAACAATACGGCAAATAGCATGATATGTTGTATATAAGATATTCCTTTTTGTAGTAGAAAAGGTGTAAAGGTGACGATGTTAATAGAAATCGCGATGATAAGAAATATATAAATTTTAACTTGATGAGGACCACTCCAAATAAAAGGCATGTGCAAAGTATTGTTCCATTTTGGTTGATTCTAATTTAGAGATATTCGCTGTTTGCGTACAAGAGCATCTATGAGAAATGGCACAAAAACAAGAAGTAGGCAAAGACGTTTCACAATAATTGTTAGTTCTCTTGAATAAAAGGGAATTTGATCCATAGTAAATAAATAGAGAAAGAATCCACTCCCAAATAATAGAGTAATCCATATGAAATGATGATAGTTTTTCTTTTTTAGTAGTAGAAGTAGTAATGTAAGGATCCATAAACAAAAGAATGCTATATTAGTAGTTTGTATAGTAATCATAAGAGGTGTAAAAGAATAATAAAAATCCCTTCATCTTTTTCTCCTTTTAAAAAGGTAATATTCAACTTTTAAAGAATAGTATATAACAATAAAAGGGGGAATGGGATTGTATATTTATCATAATGGACTCATTATTCGAGAAGGAACGACAGGTGTGCCAGCTTATGCAATTAAAAGTTTATTTGAAGATGCGGGCTGGAGTAACAATAGCATTCCATCATGGCAAATTGAAAAATTTACGATAGCATTTGAAAATTCTACGTGGGCTTTTACGATTTGGGATGAGGAAGAAATGATTGCGATGGTTCGTGTTATTTCTGATCAGATAATGGCTGCAAATATTATGGATTTAGTTGTGAAGTATGAATATAGAGGAAAAGGATTAGGAAAGAAGCTCGTTTCTCTTTGTATGCAGAAACTCCCTCATGGAGATTGGTTTGCTCATACTTCTGCGAATAATTTTGATTTTTATCGTAGTTGTGGTTTTGAGGTGCGGGATTTATCTCAAAATGGGACGTGTGCTTATTATGGTTATAATGAAGCGAAAAAAGCAGGACATCGATAATCCCATTAGATAATAGAAAGCGTGTAAAAAGGATTGCTAGACGATAGCGATCCTTTTGTATTTACACAGATAAACTATTTTATTGTACAAAAAAGAAGTAGTGAATTGCGAATGAGAGAGTAAACAAGGGGAGTAGGAATATCATTTTCTTTTTGAAACCTTTAAAGAAGGAGTTATTATTGGGAGCAAGCCAAACTTCTAATGTGGAATAGAAGAGTAATGAAACTGCCAATAATATGCCACTAACTAATTCAAATGTCATTGTTAAGACCTCCAATTTCACCAAAGATACTTAAATAATAACATGAAAATGTTAATTATTAACAGTTTGTAACGATACTTTTAGTGATTAGAATGAAGGTCTATTCATTTTGTGGTAAAATAATAAAGAAAATTCAGAAATTTTAAAAGGAGGATAAAAATGAATATTAAAGTAGGCGATACATTTCAGTATGAAAGAACATTTACAGAAGAAGAAGTTTTAGAATTTGCTCATCTTACAGGTGATAAAGGGAGACATCATATGGAACATGATGAGCAGGGACGTTTAATGGTGCATGGGTTATTAACTGCAAGTATTGGAACGAAAATTGGTGGAGAGGTACATTACATAGCACGGGAATTAGTAAGTGAATTCATCAGGCCTGTTTTTACTGGAGATACAATTACTTGTGATGTAACTCTTACAAGTGTGGAACAAATGGAAGGGTACAAAAAGGTATCAATAGAGTCGATTTATCGTAATCAAAAAGGGAAAGAAGTATTAGTAGGATCAAGCTATGGAATTATACGAGAATAATGCAAAAAGCCTGTTTTTCATTTTTGAAAACAGGCTTTTTGCATTGCATTTTAATATACACGTTTTCGATTTTCAGCATGGCTCGAGATGAGTAATAATGCGGAGTCTTCGCCAATATTACGCACAATATGTGGCACACATGCACTCCAGGAGAAAGAATCTCCTTCTTCCACAATCGCGATATCTTCTCCGTGCTGTACTTCTAATTTACCGCGCAAAACAAGATGGCATTCTTCACCTTCATGAGCATTTGGTATATTTTCTTTTGGAAATCCAGCTGGGATTTCTACTAAAGATAAACGAAGGCCTCCTTGCTCAGCGACATGTTCAATCCTTTGTTCATCTTTTCCATACACACTGTATTTTCGTTCTTCCTTTTTTACAATTTTCATGTGATCTTTTTGCTCAAGTAATAAATAAGGGAGAGGAACGTTTAAAAATTTGGAAATTGTTTCTAAAGTTGAGATAGATGGAGAAGTTTTATTATTCTCGACCTGGCTCATAAAACCTTTAGAAAGTCCTGTTCCTTCACAAATTTGGGCGATAGTGACGCCTCTGCGCTGACGAATTTCACGTATTGCAGAACCGATATTCATAATAATCAAGCTCCTTTTTTGTAGACAACTATTTGTATCATAGCAAAAAAAAACATTTTTTTCTCAAGAAAAATAAATTGACGAATAAAAAAAAATATTGTATGTTTTGTAATGTGAACAAAAGTTTTATATTATAAAACTCAAAAGGAGAGAACAAAATGAATCAACATATTGGTAATTTAATTATTCGTATCGTATTAGGAGTAACGTTTTTTATGCATGGTTTGGCAAAGTTCCAATCAGGCATTGATAATATTGCAGGATGGTTTACAAGCATTGGTTTACCAGGTGCTCTTGCATACGGCGTAGCGACAGTAGAATTAGTTGGTGGTCTGTTATTGATTATCGGTTTAGGTGTACGTTATATTGGATTATTATTCGCACTTATTTTAGTTGGAGCAATTGTAAAAGTAAAATGGTCTGCTGGTTTATTAGGAGATGGAAAGAATCCAGGATACGAATTAGACCTTGCATTGTTGGCAATGGGTCTTTACTTATTCGTTGTTAAAGCTGAAGGTTTTGTAGATAACTTCTTAAAAGCAACTGTATTCAAAAAAGACTAATCGAAATGGGGGCATAACAATATGGACTTTCGACTTCATCCCAGTACAACACTCGGTGCAGTTCATTTATATGTATCGAACTTACAACAGTCTCTAGCATTTTATACAGATGTGTTACGATTGAAAGTGGTAAGAGAAGAGGAGCATATCGCTACACTTGGTAATGAAAGTAATGAACCACTTCTTATAATAGAAGAGAAAGAAAATGCTCTTCCAAAACAAAGAAGTCGCACTGGTTTATATCACTTTGCAATCTTACTACCAAGTAGACAAGATTTAGCAAATATTCTTCTTCATCTTGTGCAGAAAGTGTATCCGTTACATGGCGGGGCAGATCATTACTTTAGTGAAGCAATTTATTTAGCTGACCCAGATGGAAATGGAATCGAAATTTATCATGATCGTCAAAGAGAAGTATGGCGTGATGAAAAGGGAGAGCTTCCGTTTGTTAGCAACCCATTAGATGGAGAAGGATTATTACAACAAGGAAATGAGTGGAATGGATTTCCAAGCGGAACAGTAATGGGACATATCCATTTACATGTTGCTGATTTAGAAGAAGCAAAACGTTTTTATGTAGATGGGCTTGGATTTGAAGTGACGATTCCAGTCCGAAACGGTGCATTATTTGTTTCAGCAGGTGGCTATCATCACCATGTTGGTTTAAATACATGGCAAGGTCAAGGTGTGCCGCCGCAAATGCCAAATTCCGTTGGCTTGAAATATTTCACAATTGTACTAGTAGATGAAAAAGAAAAAGAGCAAGTGTGTGAAAGCTTAAAATATATTGGCGCGATTGCTACGTATAAAGATGGAATAATGCAAGTAGAAGATCCGTTTGGTCACTGTATTCAATTGATTGTAAAAGGAGAAGCCTAAATAAAGGCTTCTCCTTTTTTTACTTTCTTATAATTGCTTTTTCATTTTGTAAAAAGAGTTCATTAAACTGTCTTGCTAGCTCGAAATCAAGTTTTGTTAAACCTTTTGCATTCCAGGATGACAAAGTAATAATGACTGCTTTATACTGGATAAGGATAAATGGATGGTGATTGTGTTCTTCTGATAGTTTGGCGGCTTCAGAGACAAATTCGACACCTTTTAAGTAGTCGGAAAACATATATTTTCTTTCAATCCATTTTTCATCTTTCACTGTCCATTTATCTAGCTTTGCTAATTCCTCTTGCACTTCTTCATCTGTTAGTCGTTGCATTATTGTTCACATCCTTTATTGAGAGTAGGGCAAGACCATTGCTAATCAAACGTTTTACAGATTCATTTTCTGTAAAAGTAGAAAGTTGTTGTAATAGAGCAGTAGATGCGTCGTGTCCTTTGTTATGCTCTAAAAGTAATTCTAAAATTTCAAGGCGAAGTAACCATTCTTTCGTATAGAACTTATTTAGTACCTCTTGAATTGCTATTAATTGTTCCACATGTGAATCTTGTAACACACCTTCATTTCGAATATCACGAACGGTTTGATACATACGATCAAGCTCAGTTAATGTAAGTGGTTCTGGTGTTTCTTCTACTTCTTCAGTCACTTCGAAGAATGCGGCTGCATCGGCTGCGCCTGGGAATACAGAAGTGATTTTTGAACCAACTGCCATGTCAAAAGCTCCCCATGAAGCATCAAATAATAGACGATCTTTGTAAACCACTGTGCAATCTGTAAATGAAATAAGAGCGATTTTTTCATCGTTTTTCATAATATCGGTTACTGTTCCTTTTACATGAACACCGCTTGCAAAGTATAGTTCCGTACGATTACCAATGATAATGCCTAATGCTTGTAACTCCTCATCTGTGCAATCTTCGAGTGAAACATTGCCTTCTAATAAACCAACTGGTGTACCAAATCCATCTTGATGTACAGCTGTAGAATGATTCGGTAGTTGTTTATTGTTTAGTGCTAATGCAGTCGGTGTATTTGTTTTCATGTAAATCACTCTACCTGCATCATTTTGAATCTTTTCTGCAAATGTACCTGTAATTTGTAACCCACTACTTAATTGAGCAGTTGCATTGTTTTCAGAACGAATTGCTTTTTCTAATCCTTCTGCGTCACCTGTTTTAAAAGCCATTGTTTCAGAGAAGTTCTCAAGTGCCTCTGTTAATTCTTCAAATGACTTGCATACAAATAGCTGTGGTTGCATTTTTGTAACATCATAGGTCGTTTTTGTACAAGCTTCAATTGAGAATGGGACTTTTTCTACAGCATCTGTTAAACAATGTTTGCTCTCACCGACAGAGGAGAGAAGACCGGCACCGTAAATTTTCGGGTTATTTATATCTCCAATTAAGCCGTACTCGACTGTCCACCAGAAAAGGCGAGAAATTTGTTCCGCTTCTGATAAGCCAGAAACAAGCTTTTGCTTTTCGACAACTTCTTTTTCAGCTGCTGCAACTTCTTCTGGTGTAGAAGTTGGACTTTCTTTCACAATTGTCAAAGTACGCACAGCTTCAAAAGCATCGTGTTCTTCTTTAGTTGAAAATGCTTTTGCTCCAATTTGGCCAAATCGTTTTACATATTTTGCATATGTAGGATCAAGTAAAATCGGTGCATGTCCAGCTGCTTCGTGAACGATATCAGGAGCTGGAGTATATTCAATGTTTTCCACTTTACGAATATCTGTTGCGATTGGTAATAAACCATGTCCTTGGAAATCAAAGAACGCTACGCCGGGAATAAGGCCGTCAATCGTTACTGCACCCCAACCACTTGGTGCTAAGCATTCATTCATTTCTTCAACCTTTGGAATTGCATCTATATTAATACCAGATGATTGTAGTCCGTTAACATAGGCTGGATGAGCAACATCTTTTAAAAAGTTATGGTTTTGTCTCATAATGTAACGCCACACAGCGTGATTAACCGGTGTGTACTGATCGTAATGCTGCGTGGATACAAATGGTTTTAAATGTGATGGAATTTCTGTTTTCTTTGTCATTAATACATCCTCCTTTTTTATCTGTAAAAACTGCTGTGATTACTTTTGGGTATATCACCCCCTTTCAATTATTGTAAGCGCTTATAAAATTTTATCATAAGATTCGGAATTATTTAACATTTGTTTTTGTGAGAAATAGAAAAAGCCCCTATCGGAAAATCCGATAGGGGCGAAGAAATCGCGGTACCACCCTATTTGTAAGTGAAAATCCACCTACTTCTCAGTTACTGATAACGGAAAAATCCGTCTTTTCCTTCATGCAAAAATAGCACTACGAAAAAGAAACTCCAGAATTGTAATTCGCACTTGTATATGTACTGATTCGCACCAAACATCAGCTCTCTGAAACAGGGATATAAGTTACTACTGCGATTCTTTCAACGCGTAATATATGAAATTGTTTAAAAGGGGAAGACGCAAAAAAGTCCCTATCGGAAAATCCGATAGGGACGATAGAAATCGCGGTACCACCCTACTGGTAAACAAAAAATTGTTTACCACTTACTTTAAGATAACGGAAAGATCCGTCTTTCTCTTCATGCATAATCGCACTACGGGAAAGAAGCTCCAGAATTGTAATTCACGCTTGTATATGTACTGATTTGCACCAACCATCAGTTCTCTGAGTCAGGGATATAAGTCGCTACTAGGTTTCCTTCAAAGCCGATATATAATTCGTTCAACTAAACTATGTTTTGTATTATAAAACTACATTTGAATAGTTGTCAACAATAATTTTATTTAAATATAGTAGATAAGGGGAACGATAAGTGGGAATTATCTATAGGAGGATAGGAAAAGATGTGGAGAAAAATAATTATTTTGATTGTCTGTGTTTGCTGCTTATGTGAAGCTGTGCCTACTGTTCAAGCTGAAACAAAAAATATACAAGTAGCTTTTATTCGTAACCATAATCTCTGGATAAAAATCGATGGGAACGAAAAACAAATAACAAAAGGAGAGTACATAACAAAGCCAAAATGGTCACATGATGGAAAATGGATCGCATACGCAAAGGGAGAGGAACAAAATCAGCTTGAATTGTACTGTGTTGCGGATAGAAAAAAAGTTGTTCCGTCTCAGACAGAAGCAACGAATTATCAATGGTCACCGGCAGAGAATATAATTGCATTTGAATTTACAAGCACGTTAAATACATTTGATGCAGAGAAGAAGAATGCAACGTTTGAAAATGTATCATCGGGTGTAGGAGACTATGCATGGTATCCAGACGGAAAGAAATTTCTTGTTTCGTCTGAGGCTCAGTTGCTTCCAACAGGTTGGACAGGAGCGCAGTTATATGAAGTACAAAAGGATGCAGGAATGAACCCGAATAAAATGAAACACCTGTATACATTACCGAGTATGCAGGAAGATTTCTTAGCTTATATTGCAAGTGATTTCAAGTGGTCTCCAAATCAAAAGTGGATTGCTTTTTTAGCTGTACCAACTGCTTCGTGGTCAGCTGATAGTAATACACTTTGTCTTTTGAAAGCGGACGGAAGTTATTTTGAAAAAGTAGATCAAATGTTATTAAACAGCCAATGGATACAATGGGCTCCATCGAAAAATATATTAGCTTATATTGAAGGAAGTGGAAGATTTGCGTTAGAGAATAAACATTTAAAAGTAAAGGAATTACCCGCTCTCCAGCAAGAAAAATTCACTCCAAAAGGATATGTTGATTGGGATTTTACATGGCAGGATAATGAACTTATTACTCTTTCAAGAGCGAAGGAAATGGAATGGTCGAACGAAGAAGAAAAAAGATCATTGCCTTCTTTATACCAAGTAAATATTCAATCAAATCGACAGCGTCAAATTACAACTCCTTCAAAAAAATATGGAGATTACAATCCACTTTATATAAAAAGTGAAAATCAGCTGACATGGATGCGCTCTGACCGTAAAAAGGCAGATATGTGGTTGGCGAATGGAGATGGATCGAAAGCGAAGAAATGGATTGAAAATATTGATGTCCCCCAGTGGTATTATGAAAAATGGAATTGGGAGGAAGTTATTTCTGTAAAAGAAGGTTAAAAAAGCTGCCTAGAATATTTTTTAGGCAGCTTTTTTATAGTTATTTGTGCGTTTTATTCGGCTTCTTTTTCCCAGGATTTCCATTCCCTTGGCGTTTTCTATTTTGCTCGTCTTTCGCTTGTTTTTCGTGTATTGTGTCTAAAAAATCATTTGAGTTACTCATTGATATATCCTCCTCAGAATTTCGTTTTATCTCTGTTACTATAACCATTTGAGAGGAGAATCATGAATTGGTATTCGGATTAAAAAATGTATAACTCTGTATAGATTTTTCAGCTTTCAAACATTTGTGAATCCCTCCCTAAATATATAAGAATTATAAAGTGAAACTTTAATCAGTGGGGGTTTTCTTCATCCCTCACTGATGATTATTAGCCCTCACCAATCGGGCTTTTACGGGCAGTTGATCCCCACCTAACTTCTTTGCTTTCACTGAATTTTGAGGTGGAGGTCTTACTGCCCGTTAATGCGGGATAAAAATGGTTTACATATTTTATTGTAATAATTGCTAATATGGGTGTCGGGTATTTTTTACAGCATCATTCATAATTGTGATTAAAAATAATGCAAAAGGAATATAGAAGAGAAAGGAGAAAAGATAGAAAGATATATTTATTTTCATAGAAAGGACTAAAACTATGAAACTTATTTTCATAAGGCATGGCGAGGGAACACATACAAAAGATTTACCTATGAGCTTGCAATTAGAGAATCCAGCTTTGACAAAAGAAGGCGAAAAACAAGCATTGTTACTTCAAAGTAGTTTACCACTACAAGAAATCGATGTATTAATAGCGAGTCCTACGCTTCGAACATTACAAACTGCTGCGATATGGAGCTCACAAGTAGTTTGCCGCAAAATAACACATCCTTATATTTCTCCACGCATTTTCCCTTATCGTGAAGGAGCGAGAACATTGCCGTGTGACAGGTTGTTAGATACAAAGGTAATTCAAGAGTTATTTCCTAGTTTTTCTTTAAGAGAAAATACAAACGATATGTTATGGAATCAGGGGATAAATACGATTTCAGAGAAGGAATTTCAGAATATAGCAGATGAATTCATCGATTGGTGTTATACATTACATACAGAAAGAATTTGTATCGTTTCACACGATGGAACGATTACAGCATATAGGCAGTATTTACAAAATTTAGTTCTAACCAGAGAGGATTTTTTAGAAGAAACAGGTGTGTATGAAATAAACTTATGAATGGAGGTTTTTTATTTGAATATTGCGTTAGTAGTTGGCGATAATTCAGATTTAGAAGCACAATCGCTTCGAGCGACGCTTGAGTATTTTGGAGCAAGAGTTATTACATATTGGATTGGTCGACCGCGGGATTTGATGGATGTTCTTTCAGGGAAAAGTTTGTATGAAGATATAGATTATATTATCTTTTGCTTTCATGGTGAAGAAGGAGAATTTGTAATGGAAGAATTAGGGGAAGATGTATATGAGAAAGATGAGCTGAGAGGAAACTTTGGTGTAACTGAAATTAAACAATATGCAAAATTGCATAACAAGTATATTATCAATAGCGGGTGTACTTTAGGAGATCCAAAACTTGCGACAGCATTTTTAAATAGTGGTGTAAAAGCTTATATAGGCTCAACAGATTATGTGGATGGAAATGCAGCACTTATGTTTACAATGCGTTTATTTTACGGGCTTATTAATCATCAAAAAACAATAGATGATGCATTTCAAGATGCAAAATCATTAGATAACGGGACTCTTACATTTGAATTATATAGAGAATGAAACGTACTTATCCGAATATAGGATAAGCACGTTTCACATTTACCGCATAATTTTTTTTGTGAAAAATAATGAAAATCATTATCAATTATGGTATGATATTTTCAAGTTTTTTGCAAGGAAATAAAAGCAACTATATAAATGTTAGTTTTTAACATTCTATGTAATTGTCACAATTTATTCATAATTAACATTTGAAAAATAAGTAACTAATGTTAAGATATTACCTGTAACTAACTTAATTACACCTTTAGGAGGAAGATATGGTTATTCAATTTTTAAGAGAAAACAAAGCAGTTTCTTTTGTGTTAGCGATTATCCGTGTTTATCTGGGGTACACATGGTTGATGGCTGGAATCGGAAAGTTACAAGGAAAGGGATTTGATGCGACAGGTTATTTGCAGGGGGCTATTGAAAAGTCAAAAGGAGCACAACCAGCTGTTCAATCTTGGTGGGCAGCATTCTTACAAGACTTTGCAATTCCGAATGTTGATCTATTTAACACGCTTGTAACATGGGGAGAAATTCTAGTTGGAATAGGTTTAATTGTAGGTTGTTTAACGAAAACAGCTGTCTTTTTTGGTCTTGTAATGAACTTTTCCTATATGTTTAGTGGGTCTCTAGGTGTGAATCCACAAATGGTTATTTTATCTATGTTTGTTTTAGTTGCTGGCATGAATGCTGGAAAACTTGGAATTGATGGTTGGATTGGACCTAAATTACTAGGTTCAAAAACGCAAAAAAGACAGAGGCAAGCTGCTTAATATATGAAACGGGTATTTCAAAGGTGAGATACCCGTTTTTATTACTTTGTCGTTTCGGTTGGATTCTTTTCAAAGAAT
Organism: Bacillus sp. FSL K6-6038; assembly: GCF_038050455.1. Taxonomy (NCBI): domain Bacteria; kingdom Bacillati; phylum Bacillota; class Bacilli; order Caryophanales; family Bacillaceae; genus Bacillus; species Bacillus sp. FSL K6-6038. The sequence continues at coordinate 4,196,334 of NZ_JBBOUH010000001.1, read as the reverse complement.
TCTTTTACATAGCCCATAAATTCTTTCGGTTCTTGGCGGAATGGGGCATGATAACCTTTTTCAATAATATGAAAGGCGCTGTTTTTTAAAAACTGATGATAAGATTCGCCTTCTTTCCATGATACACTACTATCATTTCTGCCCCAAATAATTAAAGTCGGAAGCTTGATTTCACTAGCATTAATCTTAAGGCGTCTAGGCCACATTTTCATTTGGTTATAATGTTCTGTATCATCACGTTTAAATTTCACTTTACTTTCATCATAATTTGTAATTGAAGAAACAGTATTTAAATCAGTTGATAACTGTGGCTTAGGTGAAGCATTTCTGTTCGTTAATGATACAGCTCCTGTAGCGTCCGTTAAAATGAGATGGGTAACTGCATTTGGATATAAGTATGTTAAATTAAGAGAAATTTCTCCACCCATAGAATGACCAAGCACTGCAAATGTATCATATCCTAATTTTTTCATTAACTTATAATAAAGATTGGCATGGTTAGGGAAAGAATATGGAAAATCCATCGGCTTGGAAGAATGGCCAAATCCTAAAACATCAACGGAGATAATCGTATGATCTTTTGCTAAGTCTGCATAAATATCGCTAAATCCGTTGGATGATCCACCAAATCCATGAAGCATAAGTAATGGTGGTTTCTTTTTCCCAATTTGTTTAAAGTAAATAGTTTGTCCATCTATTTCGACCATTTTTTCATCTGTTGTTAACTTTGTTTCAATTGTATTTTTTACCTGTTTTACTGTTTCTACTGGTTTTTCTGCCGCATTACAACCCACTAATAATGTAAGAGTAAGACAGCTTACTATATAAGATTTCATTCGTTTCAAGCATTTGACCCCTTTCTAACATAACGCTGCATCCATCATAGCAAATAAATGGTCACGATTTCCAGATAGGTGACTTCCATTTTTTATCATAAGGGGTGAAAGCAGTGTTTCTTGAAATCCTTTCGATTCCAAGTGTGCTCGAAATGTACATTGTGAGTGTGGAACATCTATACGTACAGTTCCATTCCAACCTTTGCAAATGGATTGTAATAATTGGATTGCATCTCCCTCATTTTTTGCGATAAGAGGGGTAATGCACAGTACATCCCCTTTTTGGATACATAATGCAAAAGACTCTATCCTGTGGTTTCTTTCAATTTTAAATGTGAGTGCTGCTCTAGCTAGTAATATTGAATAATGGTTTGGACGATGCGTACCTGTTGCGGTTTTATCAAGCTTACTGAGAGAACTAAGATCATCTTGTATAATTTGCTTTAAATGAGAGAGATTCGTAGATGTATTTGTAACAAATTTTTCAAAGCGATGGATTGTTGTAATTGTCGTAAAGCCGTATTTTTGGTACAAGGGCACACCAGCATCTGTTGCGATGAGTATAACTGGGAGAGAAGTAGGCGCTTGTTGCACACAAAAATCGAGTAAAGAATGGCCAAGTCCTTGTTTTTGAAAGTTGGGGTGAACCATTAACATACCGATAGAAGAAAATCCAGATTCGGAAGGGAATACCCCACCAGTAGCAATCAGTTTTTCGTTCTGTGTATAGCCAAATAGACTTCCGATTGACAGGTACATTTCAAATTGCTTTCGCATAAATAATTGAGGCTGTAACCATCCAACAGCCTCGCAAAGAGAAATGAGCTGTGAAATACTAGAATTATTTAGTTTTTGTATTTGCATATTGAATCACCACATTTCTAATCTAGTAGAAATATTTTACCATGAAAAAAATGAATACATAGTCATAAACAGAGAGAATGTAAAGCAGTAATTTTTAATTTTGAAAAATCCATACTAGTTTCTTTTCATTTTGTAAAGGTGATAAAGCTTAATGATATAAGACAAAGATATACAAATTATAACTGAAATTTACATTACTTAACAAAATATTTACATATAACTAACTTTTCCTTAATAGTCTTCCTTTAAATTGGGTATAGGGAACTTAATAACGTATTAGGGGGACAAAAAAAGTGAAAAAGTTTATGAAGAAAGCATGGCCATTTGCAGTTGTCACATCGTTAGCACTTACTTCCGTAGTAACGTGGGGCGTAACACGTTCAGATGTAATTAAAGCGGATGGAAAAGCAAGTGATCCAAAAATTAAGAATGTAATTGTTTTAATTGGGGATGGCATGGGACCTTCGTATATGACTGCTCATCGTTATATGAAAGACAATCCAAAGACGTTTGAAATGGAATCGACAGAATTTGATAATCATCTTGTAGGAACACAAAAGACATATCCAGAAGATGAGCATCAAAATATTACAGATTCTGCATCAGCGGCAACAGCGATGTCAGCAGGTGTGAAAACATACAATGCAGCAATCGCGGTTGATAATGATCAGGCAGAAGTGAAAACAGTACTTGAACAAGCAAAAGAGCAAGGGAAATCAACAGGTTTAGTTGCAACTTCTGAAATTACACATGCAACGCCAGCTGCTTTTGGAGCGCATGATATAAGCCGTAAAAATATGGATGCAATTGCAAATGATTACTTTGATGAGAAAATTAATGGGAAACATAAAGTAGATGTTCTTCTTGGTGGTGGCGTGAATAACTTTGTAAGAAAAGATCGAAATCTTACAGAAGAATTTAAGAAGTCTGGTTATAGCTATGTAACAGATCGTGAGCAATTATTAAATGATAAAAGTGATCAAATTCTTGGTTTATTTGCACCAGGTGGCTTAGATAAAATGATCGATCGTAATGAAAAAACACCTTCGTTAGAAGAAATGACAAATGCAGCAATCAATCGTTTAAATAAAAACGATAAAGGTTTCTTCTTAATGGTAGAAGGTAGTCAAATTGACTGGGCTGGCCATGATAATGATGTAGTTGGTGCGATGAGTGAAATGGAAGACTTTGAGAAAGCATTTAAAGCAGCAATTGAATTTGCGAAAAAAGATAAACATACATTAGTGATTGCAACAGCTGATCATTCTACTGGTGGATTCTCTCTTGGTGTAAACGGTGAATATAACTTTAATGCAAATGCAATTAAAGCTGCGAAACGTACACCAGACTTTATGGCAAATGAAATTGCAAAAGGTGCAAATGTAGAAGAAACGTTGAAAAAATACATTGATTTACAATTAACAACAGAAGAAATTAAATCCGTGAATGACATTGCTCCATCAAAAGATGTAACGAAAATCGATAATGCGATTGAAGAAATCTTCAATAAACGTTCATTTACAGGCTGGACAACAGGTGGACATACGGGTGAAGATGTGAACGTATATGCATTTGGACCAGGTAAATATCTATTCTCTGGTGTTCAAGAAAATACAAATTTAGCAAAACGTGTCTTCGATATTGTTGGTGGCGGTGACCCTAATAAAGGCAGACGCTAATTGTGAAGGAAAGCGAGGCATTTCGCCTCGTTTTTTCTTTTTTGGAGGAATGAAGGATGCAAAACTTTGTTAAGAAAATAGGGGCTTCTGCTCTAGCTGGGTTATTATTAATGGGTTGTCAATTTCAGCAAGAAACGAAGCAGAAAGATATAGAAAAGAAAGAGGTAACGGTAAAACAAGAAACGAAGGTACATGTAACACCAGAAGAAGAGAAAGAAATTCGGAATGTAATAGAGACGTTTGTGCAGACGACAAACGAAAAAAATTTCGATCAACATATGGCTTTGTTTTCGGGTAAAATTGTTGGCGCCGAAGACTTACGAACACAAAAAGAAGCGGCGTTTCAACGAGAAAATAAGAGAATTGAGTTGAATCGTGTTCAAGTGAAAAGTTCAAAAGGCAATTTTGTCATTGTTGAAACAGAAGAAAAAGAAATAGATGATGGAAGCTCTCTTCAGAAAAAGATCCGGTATGCGCTAGGAAAAGAAGATGAGCATTGGAAAATTGAAGAAGTCCGGACGGTAGAAAAGAAATAAAAAGGTTCTCTTATTAGGAGAACCTTTTTATAATGGTAGTAAAATTTGATTTGAACATGCTTCAATCTCATCAATATCTTGGCGGATGGTTGCCATTTTATTATCAAGCTCTTCAGCTTTCATGGCAGCATCGTGGAGTTCATCTTTTAAATAATCGGGGATATTCCCCTCATATTTATAGTAGAGTTTATGCTCTAAACTTGCCCAGAAGTCCATAGCGAGTGTACGTAATTGAATTTCTGCAAAAACTTCTTTTGTACCAGAATTTAGCGCTAGTGGATACTTAATAATCATATGCAAACTTTTATAGCCGTTTTGCTTTGGATTAGCAATGTAATCTTTTACTTCTACAATTTCCATGTCTTCACGATTTTCAATGACTTGTTTTAAGTGATAAATATCTTCCACAAAGCAACATGTAATCCGGATGCCGATAATATCTTGCAAATGTGTTTGCGCATTTGCAATCGTTGGTGCTAAATTTTTGCGTTCGAGTTTTTTTACGATGCTTTCAGGCTGTTTCAATCTTGTTTTTATATGTTCAAACGGGTTGTAGTCCTCTAAGAATTGAGCTTCCCGGTTCATAATTTCGAATTTTGTTTTTAACTCTTCTAAAGCGAATGTATAAGGTAATACAAATGCTTTCCAATAGTTAACAGTTGATTGATTATATTTCATTTATATACACACCTTTTCATATTTGCAAATAAGGTTGCTTATTATACTAAATACCAAATCATATAAGCGCATGCTGCAAATGATGAGATCATAAAACGGTATTTTGCTTTCATTTGTTTTTAACTCCTTTCTAATTAGCTTTCATATATCAATAAATTGGATTGTTAATAAATTGATTATGTACAATTCTAATAGTAATGGATTGATGTGAATTTCGTATGAACTAATTGTTTCAGTTTTTTGTCTTTTTAGAATGATTGTTAAAAGGGTGAATTGACAAAAAGAATAATAGCATTTATTGTATAAATCGTAATCATTACGTTTTAGTTGCGATCTTTGGAGAAAAGGAGGTCTACATATGCGTGTAAACATTACATTAGCTTGTACAGAATGCGGTGATCGTAATTATATTACGAAGAAGAATAAGCGAAATAATCCGGAGCGTATTGAACTGAAAAAATATTGTCCACGATTAAAGCGAGTAACATTGCATCGTGAAACGAAGTAAAACAGCTAGAGAAATCTTGCTGTTTTTTTATGCATTTCTATTCTTAAGTAGGTACAGACACAAACAACCCCCCGCCCACATACATATAGTAAAGACCACTATTTTGGCGGAGGTGAAGGGTTTGAGTCTATTCGCCGCAATTGGATACATGATTCGCGAAGTGTTTGTATTTGTTTCTTATGTTAAAAACAATGCGTTCCCACAGCCATTGTCATCAGACGATGAAAAGAAGTACTTAGAGCTGATGGAGCAAGGTGATGCTCATGCGAGAAATCTTTTAATTGAACATAATTTACGGCTTGTGGCTCATATTGTTAAGAAATTTGAAAACACAGGTGAGGATTCAGAAGATTTAATTTCTATCGGAACGATTGGGCTCATTAAGGCAATTGAGAGTTATTCAGCGGGGAAAGGAACGAAGCTGGCGACATATGCAGCTCGTTGTATTGAAAATGAAATTTTAATGCATTTGCGTGTACTGAAGAAAACAAAAAAAGATGTTTCACTTCATGACCCGATTGGACAGGACAAGGAAGGAAATGAAATATCACTTATCGATATTTTAAAATCCGAATCCGAAGATGTAATTGATATGATCCAGCTTAGCATGGAATTAGAAAAAATTAAGGAATATATCGATATTTTAGATGAACGAGAGAAAGAAGTGATTGTAAAAAGGTTTGGACTTGGTCTTGATAAAGAAAAAACACAGCGAGAGATTGCGAAAGCGCTAGGCATTTCAAGAAGTTACGTGTCCCGGATTGAGAAGCGAGCGCTGATGAAAATGTTTCATGAATTTGTTCGTGCGGAGAAGGAAAAGAAGGGAAAAGCGTAAAGGTGTGTGGTACGGTTGCAGCACGAGTGCAGCCGTTTTTTCTTTTGATGAAAAGGGAATAAAACAAGAAACTCTAAGAAGAAATATACGTTCACTGTTGAAAATGACGGGTTCTATCTGTAATATTAGAAGGTGCTAACGAATTTAAGAATGAAATAGTACTTGTTTTTTCTTTTTATATGACTGGCTCGATGTATGATAAGTGAATATAAAAACCACTTTCTGATATAGAAAGAAAAGAAGGGAAAGATAAACTTAATTGTTACATTAAGACTTATTAGGAGGTTTCGCGGTTTGCGACGTACATTATATCGACTCATGATCGAACTTACAAACGGGCGTTTTACTTCTTATATATTACGTAAATTTGCACAGTCTCGCTTAAGTTCCATTATTATTTCATCTTATGCAAAAGCATTTCAATTGAATCAGGATGAGATGGAGAAGGACTTAAAGGAATACCAGACGCTGCATGAATTATTTACACGTAAGTTGAAAGAAGGAAAACGAGAAATAGATGCAGCGGCATCAAGTATTGTTAGTCCTGTTGATGGGGTATCTGCTGATCATGGCCCTATTGAAGAAACGAAAACATTTGATATTAAAGGCAAGCGGTATTCGCTTGTGGATATGCTAGGTAATGAAGAGCGAGCAAGACGCTATGCCGGCGGTACATATATGGTTATTTATTTAAGTCCAAGTCATTATCATCGCATTCATAGCCCGCTCTCAGGTGCTGTGACAGAGAGATTTGTACTTGGAAGAAAATCATATCCAGTAAACGCAGCAGGAATGAAATATGGAAAAGAACCATTGTCAAAGAACTATCGTTCTGTCACAGAGGTCGATAGTGAAGGACAACATATGGCGCTTGTAAAAGTAGGAGCTATGTTTGTAAATAGTATTGAGCTTCTTCATGAAAGAAATACTGTTCAAAAAGGTGAAGAGATGGCATACTTTACATTTGGTTCAACAGTCGTGTTACTGTTTGAAAAAGGAATGGTTGAAGTTGTTTCAACATTAACGAGTGGCCAAGAACTTCGCGTTGGTGAAAAAATCGCAACGCGCTTATCTAATGGTAACGGGCAGTAAAAGTTTTATCACAAACTTGTGAGGACACCAAGAAGTTAGATGGACTTATGTGATGAGTGAAAAGTTCCCACGGATGGAAGTTTCATTTTATAAAAGAGCCATCTTGAGGATGGCTCTTTTTACAGGCGAAGCAGTAATCTATATGTACTCAAGACGATTTGACAAGCTTGTCCTCTAATGATCGCCGGATGATTTCTTGTTTTATAAGTAAAATGAAGTCAGGATTTAATTTTAGTTCTTTTGCTTTATAATAAGACTCAGTGAGTAACTCAGTAGATAACTGTTCCATATGTTTCGTTTTCAAGGTGAGTCACCTCCGATAATAAGGATAGGTTCTTTGTTGCATCTACTGTATCAAAAAATTATGATAGTCACAAACGACTGGTTATCCACATATCACCGTGGATAAGGTGTGTATGAGTTGTTGATAAATTTCGAATTAACTGAAATATTAATGTGGAAAATGTGTACAATGTTATCCACAAGCTCGCTATCGAAAAATGTTGTCGAAAAATTTTAAGAAAACTCCTCAAAGAGGTGAAAGAAATTGAAATTATTTTTACCTAATGAATACGTAAAAAACGTATATCATGTTCAACCGGAAGATTTAAAAAAACGCGGGATCAAAGGTATTATTACTGATTTAGATAATACTTTAATTGAATGGGATCGCCCGAATGCAACGCCTAAGCTTGAGCAATGGTTTTTAAAAATGAAAGAGCAAGGCATTCAAGTAACGGTCGTTTCAAATAATAATGAGCAACGTGTAAAGGATTTTGCAGATCCACTTGGCATTCCTTTTATCCATAGCGCACGTAAACCATTTGTTCGTGCTTTTAAACGTGCGATACAAGAAATGAATTTAAAAGCGGATGAAGTAGTTGTTATTGGGGACCAATTGTTAACGGATGTATTAGGCGGGAATCGCGTTGGTTTATATACAATTTTAGTCGTGCCAGTGGCACAAACAGATGGACTAGTAACGCGCTTTAATCGAAAAATTGAACGAAGAATTATGAGCAATATGAAGAAAAAAGGTTTAATTAACTGGGAGGAATAAAGTTTGACTGAAACAATTAAATGTATTGGTTGCGGTGTAGAAATTCAAACAGAAAATAAAAATGGGGTTGGATATGCACCAACTTCATCTTTAGAAAAAGAACAGGTGATTTGTCAACGTTGTTTCCGTTTAAAGAACTATAATGAAATTCAAGATGTGTCTTTAACAGATGATGATTTCTTGCGCATTTTAAATGGAATTGGACAATCAGACGCGCTTGTTGTCAAAATTGTAGATATTTTTGACTTCAATGGTAGTTGGTTACCAGGCTTACATCGTTTTGTAGGGAACAACAAAGTATTGCTTGTTGGAAACAAATCGGATTTAATTCCAAAGTCAGTAAAGCATGATAAAGTAAAACATTGGATGCGTTATAGTGCAAAGCAACTGGGCTTAAAACCAGAAGATGTCTTTTTAATTAGTGCAGCAAAAGGACAAGGTATTCGCGAGCTTGCTGAGGCGATTGAACAGTACCGCGGTGGTAAGGATGTATACGTTGTAGGGTGTACAAATGTTGGGAAATCTACATTTATTAATCGCATGATTAAAGAATTTAGTGAAGAAACTGAGAATGTGATTACAACGTCTCATTTTCCAGGAACAACACTTGATTTAATTGACATTCCATTAGATGAAACATCTTCTTTATATGATACACCAGGTATTATTAATCACCACCAAATGGCACATTACGTTGGAAAGCAAAGCTTAAAGCTTATTACACCAACGAAGGAAATTAAGCCAATGGTATTCCAATTAAACGAAGAACAAACATTATTCTTCGGGGGATTAGCACGTTTTGATTATATTAGTGGTGGTCGTCGTGCGTTCACTTGTCATTTATCAAATCGTCTACCAATTCATCGTACAAAACTTGAAAAAGCAGATGAATTGTATGAAAAACATGCTGGGGAGTTATTAAATCCACCAACTCCAGAAGAACTAGAAAATATGCCTGGGCTTGTGAAATATGAATTTAATATTCGTGAGCCCAAAACAGATGTTGTATTCTCTGGATTAGGATGGGTGACTGTAAATGAGCCAGGTGCAAAAATCGTTGCTCATGTACCAAAAGGAGTTAGTGTTTCATTACGTAAATCTTTAATTTAATATGGAGAGGGATTTATGAAACAATTATATGGTGTAATCGGGAATCCAATTGGACATTCATTGTCACCGCTCATGCATAACGATGCATTTGAACACTTGAATATAGATGCTCATTATCATGCGTTTCTTGTAGAAGAAGAAACATTAGGGGAAGCAGTGAAAGGGTTAAAGGCGTTAGGAGTTTCAGGATTTAATGTCACGACTCCACATAAAGTTTCAATTATGAAATACTTGGATGAAATTGATCCGTTAGCAAAGCAAATTGGTGCTGTGAATACGGTAGTTCATAGAGATGGAAAACTAATTGGTTATAATACAGATGGAATTGGTTATGTTCGTTCATTACAATCGATTAGTAAAGAGCCGCTTTATCAAAAGCGTATTTTATTACTCGGTGCAGGTGGAGCGTGCCGTGCTATCTATTTTTCGCTTGCAGACGCAGGTGTAAAGGAAATTGATATTGCCAATCGAACAGTGGAAAAGGCAAATCATCTTCTCTCTGGATGCCAAGCAAAGATTACATCGCAAGCTCTTTCATTAGAGCAAGCAACTGAAGAACAAGGGAATTATGATATTATCATTCATACAACAACGATAGGAATGCATCCGCATATCCAAAATACACCGTTGCAAATTCAATCTTTGAAACAAGGGACGATTGTCTCGGATATTATTTATAATCCATTTGAGACAAAGCTTCTGCAAGATGCGAAAGCTAAAGGAGCGATCGTACAGAATGGAATAGATATGTTTGTTTATCAAGGAGCACTTGCATTTGAATTGTGGACAGGACGTATGCCGAATATCGAAAAAATGAAACAATTAGTAATGAGAAAGCTTGGAGGCTAACTATATGTTAACAGGAAAACAAAAAAGATTTTTACGTGCAAAAGCACATCACTTAACACCGATTTTTCAAGTTGGAAAAGGTGGCGTAAATGAAAATATGGTAAAACAAATTGCAGAGGCGTTAGAAGCTCGTGAGTTATTCAAAGTGAGCGTACTACAAAACTGTGAATTTGATCGTCGTGAAGTTGCAGAAGAATTGGCTAAAGGAGCGAGAGCTGAAATTGTCCAAGTAATTGGAAGCACAATTGTTTTATATAAAGAATCAAGAGAAAATAAACAAATCAAACTTCCATAATAGCAAGTTTACTGTGCTCAGGATGTGTATATGTCGTTTCCATAGCATATGCTTGCTATGTTCGGGATAATAGGGTTTAGACCAATTGAGCTTTTACAGGCAGTAATCTCTCCGCATGTTGTTTAGGAAAGATTACTGCTTGTGAATTAAAGGGGGCGTTTCATTTGAAAAAAATCGGAATCATTGGCGGCACGTTTGATCCGCCTCATTATGGACATTTGCTGATTGCAAATGAGGTATATGATGCACTCGCGCTTGATGAAATATGGTTTTTGCCGAATCAAATTCCACCTCATAAACAAGATCGTAGTATTACAAGTGTAGAAAATCGATTGAACATGTTAGAGTTAGCAATTGAGCAAGAGGAGTATTTCTCGGTTTGTTTAGAAGAGTTAAGAAGAGAAGGTCCATCCTATACATATGACACTATGTTACAATTAACTAAGAAGCATCCGGACGCGCAGTTTCATTTTATTATTGGCGGAGATATGGTGGAGTATTTACCAAAATGGTATAACATCGAGAAATTACTTCAACTTGTAACTTTTGTTGGGGTTGCAAGACCGGGGTATACATTAAATACACCTTATGAAATCGTCACAGTAGAAATTCCGGAATTTGCTGTTTCGTCTTCCTTGTTACGTGAGAGATATAAAGAGAAGAAAACGTGCAAATATTTGCTTCCAGAACAAGTACAGGTATATATCGAGAGGAATGGGTTGTATGAATCGTGAGAAAGCACTTGAGATTGTAAAACAACAAATGCATGAAAAACGTTATATACATACAATTGGTGTAATGGAAACGGCAATTGAACTTGCTAAGCTATATGGCGTGGATGAGAAAAAAGCAGAAATGGCTGCTATATTTCATGATTATGCAAAATGTAGACCGATTCAAGAGATGGAAGACATTATTAAGCAGGAAGAGTTGCCAAAAGATTTACTTCACTACAACAAAGAGTTATGGCATGCACCAGTTGGGGCATACTTAGTAGAAAAAGAAGTCGGCATTACGGACTCTGAAATTCTGCAAGCTATTACATATCATACAAGCGGTCATGAAGAGATGACAATGCTTGATAAAGTTATTTATGTGGCAGATTATATTGAACCTGGACGCAAATTTCCAGGTGTGGAAGAAGCACGGAAAGTAGCACAGGAAGATATAAATAAAGCTTTATTATTTGCATTAAAACGTACGATTCAATTTTTAATGGAAAAGGATCAAACGATCTATCCGTTAACATTTCAAACATACAATGCGGTACTGAAGGAGGAAATTACTGAATGAAAGATAAAGAGTTATTAGTATTAGCAGCAAAAGCAGCTGATGATAAAAGAGCAGAAGATATGGTTGTACTAAACATGCAAGGAATTTCACCAATTGCAGATTATTTTATTATTTGTCACGGGAATTCTGATAAGCAAGTACAAGCAATTGCACGTGAAATTAAAGCGAAGGCACATGAATTCCAAATCGACGTACAACGTATGGAAGGCTTCGATGAAGCGCGTTGGGTTCTAGTGGACCTTGGTGATGTAGTTGCGCATGTATTCCATAAAGATGAGCGTGATCATTATAATTTAGAGCGTCTATGGGGCGATGTGCCACGTGAAGATATTACAGAAGAGTTAAGCTAATGAGATATGAGCAATTTGCATTGTTGTATGATGAACTCATGAATGATGTCCCATATGATAAATGGGTAGAATTCACAGAGGAAAGCTTACAGCAGGCAGGCATGAAAGAGGCGAAGATTCTTGATGTAGCGTGCGGGACTGGGAATGTAACACTTCCGCTTGTGCGAAAAGGTTATGACATGATTGGTGTCGATCTTTCAGAAGAAATGCTAACAGTTGCCCAGCAAAAGCTAGGGGGAGAAGGGTATTTTATTCCTTTTTATCAACAGGATATGAGAGAACTAGATGTTCCTGGTGAATTTGATTGTGTGACAATCTTTTGTGATTCATTAAATTATGTATTGCAAGAAGAAGGGATACAAGAAACATTCAGACGAGTATTTCACCATTTGCGTCAAGATGGTCTGTTCTTATTTGATGTACACTCTTTATATAAAATTTATCATGTCTTTCAAAATGAAACGTACACAGTCAATGGGGAAGAGATAGCTCTCATTTGGAACTGCTTCCCTGGCGAAGAATCAGATAGTGTAGAACATGACTTGTCATTCTTTGTACAGGATCCAGAGGAAGGTGTATATCATCGCTTTGATGAATGTCATATGCAACGTGCCTATTCAGTTGAATTGTTAACAAAATGGCTTGAAGAAGCTGGATTTACAGTACTTCGTGTAACGGGTGATTTTGAACGAATGGAAGTAACTGAACAAACGGAACGTATCTTTTTTATGGCGAAAAAGAATGGATAAAAAAAGCAACCGATTAGGTTGCTTTTTTTTGTTTAGAATACAATATTTTATTTATAGAAAAGTAGAAAAGTAATACCTATAAAATCTAAAAATAAGGGTTTGATAAAAAATAGGATGAGAAAAAGAGAAGGATTTTTAAGAGGATTCTGTATCATTGTGGCGTATTATTTACGTGTGCTTATTAAATTGTTGTTCAACGCCTTCTAAATCTTCATCGTATTTTTCATGTGTCCGCTCGAATAATTTATGGAACATATCTCCGACGTGATCCTCTAAAATACGAATACCCTCTCCTGTAACACCGCCTTTTACACATACTTTCTCTTGTAGAGTTGGTAATGTGAAAATTTCTTTTTCTAGTAATTTCCCCATCCCGATAATCATTTCACTTGCTAAAGTAGTTGCTTCTTCATGAGTAATATTTGTTTTATCCACAGCAGCATCAATGAAACATTGTAGTAAGTAGCTGAAGAATGCGGGTCCGCAGCTTGCAATGTCAGATGAAACTCGTGTAATATCTTCTCCGATCACAATAGGTGTAGAAATATTTTTAAACAAACGAAGTAACTTTTGTTCCCATTCTTTCGAACAGTTTTTCCCGAATGTGAATAGTGAGGCGCCAGAGAATGCGCGGTTTGTAATGCTCGGAATAATACGTGCGACGTGACAAGATACAACCTGTTCTAATTGAGCTGCTGATATGGGGCTTGTAATAGAAATTAAACATTTTTCATCAGTAAAGTGGGCAGTGTGTTTTTTTAAAATTGGATAGATGTCTAAAGGTTTAACGCAAATAAAAATAAGCTCTGAACGTTCAATTACCTCTTGCACTGTCTTTGCTATATGAACAGAAGGATACTTCTCTTTTATATGATATGCTTTGGCAGGCGTACGATTAATAATAGTAAGGCACGAAGGTTTGACAGCACGGGTTTCTAAAAATGCATCGATTAGTATATTCCCCATGTTTCCTGTCCCTATAATTCCTATGTTCAATGTTTCATCCCTCCTTCGTAACATCTTTCTCCTAAACAATATGAACCATGTTGTGAATTTATGAATTGGAGGTATTAAAATTATGCAGAATTTTCAAAAGAAGTGGCTCGTTTTATTAGGGGCTGTTGGCGTCGTATTTATACTGTTTATGTGGCAGACGAAGCAACAAGCTGTGCAACCGACCGTGAAACTTGATACAAATGTGAAGAGTGAAGAGAGAAAAGGTAAATTGAAAGTAGCAGAATCAAATGAACAGAAAAAAACAATTATGATTGATATAAAAGGTGCTGTGCATCGCGAAGGTGTATATGAGGTAGGAGCGGGTGCACGCGTAAAAGACGGGATTGAAAAAGCGGGTGGTTTTTTACCTGAAGCGGATATGGAAAAAGTGAACTTAGCGCAGCTTATGCAAGATCAAATGTTACTCTATGTCCCGAAAAAAGGAGAGCAAGTTCAAGGAGCTAATCTACCTTCAGGGCGGCAGGAGGAGAAAATTCAAATTAATGTTGCTTCAAAAGAGCAGCTCGAAAAAATAACGGGAATTGGGCCTCGGAAAGCAGAAAATATTTTGAAATATCGAGAAGAACATGGGCCGTTTCAAAAAATGGAAGATTTATTGGAGGTAGATGGCATTGGAGAGAAATCGCTTGAAAAAATAAAAGATAAAATAATTATTCCATAAAGGATTGACGAACTTTTTCTTCTTTCGCTACACTACAAGTAGATGAAAAAGTAGGTGAAAAGATATGGAACGAATTTCTTGGGATCAATATTTTATGACGCAAAGTCACTTATTATCGCTACGTAGTACGTGTACAAGGCTTGCAGTAGGAGCGACAATTGTCCGCGATAAGCGAATTATTGCGGGTGGATATAACGGTTCAATCACGGGTGGTGTGCATTGTATAGATGATGGGTGTTATATCATTGATAATCATTGTGTTCGTACAATTCACGCTGAAATGAATGCACTGTTGCAATGTGCAAAATTTGGTGCGAAAACAGAAGGTGCGGAAATTTATGTTACACACTTTCCTTGTTTACAATGTTGTAAAGCCATTATTCAAAGTGGTATTACAGCTGTTTATTACGCACAAGACTATAAAAATCACCCGTATGCTGTGGAACTATTCGAACAAGCAAATGTTACTGTGAAACATGTTCCGTTAGAATATGATATTACAACGTTAGAGCAACAAGAACGTCATTTGCAATTAAAAGAACTGTTTTCATCTTTAGAAAAAGATGAGTTAACAATGAATGAATTACAACAAGTATTCGCTAGAGCAAAAGAGATACTATAAGTGCGTGTTCAAAAAGGAGGATAAAGAGAGCCTGGCAGTTCGAGACGCGGAAGTCAGGAGAGTGCGGAGTGTAGATGGAACTACATGAGTGCCGGATTGGCGAAGCAGACGAAGAAATGTGAAAGATATCTTTCCTGGATTTTTTGAACATCCGCTATAAGGGGTGAGTATAAGTTGCGTGGACAATGGGGCTATATTGCAATCTCGTTTGTTATTGGGATTGCGATTGCCTGTTCCTCCTTTAAATTGTTGTATATTGGTTTATTTTGTTGTTATATTCTATTTTGTATATATCGTACTTCACGTCGAATCCTCTTTTTTTGCATACTGGCATGTTCCGGTAGCTTCCTCTATACCTCATATGTTGAATGGAAAAATCAGCATTCAAAAGGGTTAGACTTTGAAATAACAGAAGGTGTGATTCAAACTACACCCCTTATAAATGGTGATCGACTCTCTTTTCAAATGGAGGTCAATGATAGAGATACGTTGCAATTGATGTACAAAATTCAATCAGTTGAACAAAAAGAACAGTTGCAGAAATTACATGCTGGTATGAGTTGTACATTTCAAGGAGAAATGAAAGTGCCGTCAGAAGCACGGAATTTCCACGGGTTCGACTATCGTGACTACTTACATAAGCAAAAGATTCACTTTTTATTCGAAGCAAAAGAGATTTCAAATTGTATCCAAAAATCTTTGACGTTTACACAGTGGGTCTTTTTATTACGCCAAAATGCGGTGTCGATAGTCGCAGAAATGTTTCCTGGGCAATCCGGAGCGTTTATGAATGCGTTGTTGTTTGGAGATCGGCAACTGATGACATTTGAAGTAGAAGAACAATACCAACAGTTTGGTCTTATCCACTTATTAGCCATTTCAGGATCACATATTGTATTATTAATGGCGATTGGCTACTTTGTTCTACTACGGATTGGTGTAACGAGGGAAATGGCGACAATCTGCCTTATTATTTGCATTCCGCTGTATATGTTTTTAGCAGGGGCGTCTCCATCTGTCATGAGGGCTTCTGTAACGGGTGTTATGTTGTTGCTAGCACTAATGCATTCTATCCGTGTTTCGAGTTTAGATGCGCTTAGTATGACGGCTGTATTAATGCTTTTATATAACCCTTATATGGCTTTTGATATTGGATTTCAATTTTCGTTTGTTGGTAGTTTTGCGTTATTGCTGTCAGCAAGTAGGCTATTACAGCATGATAATGGTCTGATTCAAAATACAATCTATCTTTCTGTTATTTCACAACTTGCTAGTACTCCTATTTTGTTATATCATTTTGGTTATTTTTCTCCATATAGTATTTTCCTCAACCTTCTATATGTCCCGCTTCTATCTTGTGTTGTGTTACCGTGTAGTATTGTAATTTTTGCGTGTATACTATTTGTACCTTTCGTAGCGAAATGGCTCGCACAAATGTTATCAGTATGTTTAACAATTTCTAATGATATTCTTCAGTACTGTGAAAATCTCCCGTTTCTTCGCTTTACCTTTGGCCAAACGCCTTTATTTCTTATAGTTTTATATTGTTTTAGTATCGTTAGTATATTTATTGTGTGGGAAAGAGTGGTTAGAAAAAAGTTTTTATTCCTGACTGTTGGGTTTTTCCTCTTTATATGTATTTTTCATTATATTTCGCCTTATTTCCGTACTAGCGGAAGTGTGACTTTTATTGATGTTGGACAAGGGGATGCGATCTTGATTCGTCTTCCGTATGAAAAGGGGGTCTATCTCATTGATACAGGAGGAACGATTCCTGTAAAAAAAGAAGCATGGCAGAAGAAAAAACATGAATTTTCTGTTGGACACGATATTCTCCTTCCATTTTTGCAAAAAGAGGGTATTCGGAAAATTGATAAGTTGATTGTAACGCATGGAGATACAGATCATATGGGAGCGGCTAAAGAATTGTTATCCGCTATTACTGTAGGGGAAATTGTATTTGGGAAGAAGCGAGAAGATGCTGTGGTCGAAAAAGAATTGAAAAAAATTGCAAAGGAAAAAAATATAAGGATAAACATTGTAGGAGAAGGGGATGGATGGCAAGTAGACGAAGCGATATTTACTGTACTATCACCAGAGGGAGGAGAGAAAGAGGATAACGATTCGTCTATTGTGTTATGGGTAAAGCTAGGTGGATTTATATGGCTGTTTACTGGAGATCTAGAAGAGAAAGGCGAGCGACGAATTGTAGAGCAGTATCCAGAGTTGCGAGCGGATATTTTAAAGGTTGGGCATCATGGTAGTAAGACGTCGTCCTCATCTTCTTTTTTACACCTGATTCAGCCTAAAAAGGCAATTATTTCAGCTGGAGAGCATAATCGATATGGTCATCCGCATCAGCAAGTGCTAGAGCGTTTGTTAGAACTTGATATTGAAATATGGCGAACAGACAAGCAAGGAGCTATTTCCTATGTTTTTGAAGGCGAAAGAGGAACGTTTCAAAGTAAACTAACATATGATGAAGCACAGAAAAGGTGAAGTGAAAAAAAGAAGGCCGCAAGCAGCAGCCTTTAAGAACCAATAAATTTAATAATTGTTGCAATAATGAAAAGTGTTGCGAAAAAACCAAATGAGACGATAAAACCTACCCCTGAATCAATAGCGTCATTGCGTTTACTTTGAACGTTTTGCTCAAATTCATTCATTTAGAATCCCTCCCCAACATTCCATTTTAG
Organism: Bacillus sp. FSL K6-6038; assembly: GCF_038050455.1. Classification (NCBI taxonomy): domain Bacteria; kingdom Bacillati; phylum Bacillota; class Bacilli; order Caryophanales; family Bacillaceae; genus Bacillus; species Bacillus sp. FSL K6-6038. The sequence goes on along the minus strand of NZ_JBBOUH010000001.1, from coordinate 4,178,604 downwards.
TATAAGATATTGTCAGAAAAAAATCTACAATTTCCATATGAAGATAAAGGGAGACTTTAATCAGTGGGTTTGCTCTTCCACTGATGATTAACCCCCACCAATCGGGTTTTTACGGGCAATTGATCCCATATCTGACTTTTTTGCTTTCGCTGAATTTTGAGATGAGGGTCTTACTGCACGTGAGTAGCGGAGAAGATAGAGAATATGTGTGTAGAAGTAGGCGGTAAATCTTATGTGAAAAGAAGATGGAAATTTGATTTCCATGCATGTTAACAGTTAACAATTATACTTATCCGGCAGTTGCGAATAATAACAGTAAAGTGGTTACCGCACACCAATAAGAATCCCGGGACTTATTGCGTGGCGTTTTATATAGATAAAGGGACGGGTTAGTTTAAACCTGTTCCTTTGTACTTGTAAAACAAAAGATACCACATTAGTATAGAGATATATTGCCAAATTAGGGAGTAGGAAAAAGCATGAGTGAAATACATAAGAAGATTAAAAAGAAACAGTTTGCACCACTTTATTTAATATATGGAACGGAAGTTTATTTTATAAATGAAACAATAAAGCTTATAACAACGGAAGCGCTAGCTGAAGAAGATCGTGAGTTTAATGTTGTAACATATGACTTAGAAGAAGCGTATTTGGAAGATGTAATAGAAGATGCACGGACGCTTCCTTTTTTTGGAGAACGTAAAATACTACTAGTTAAATCCCCATTGTTTTTAATATCACAAAAAGAAAAACTAGAACAAAATCTAAAGATTTTGGAGGAGTATGTTGCAGAACCATCTCCATTTTCGATTGTTGTATTTGTAGCTCCTTATGAAAAATTAGATGAGCGGAAAAAAATCACAAAATTATTAAAGAAAACGGCAGATGTAGTAGAAGCAAGTACGATGCAAGTACAGGACGTTCGTAAATGGATTGTGGCCCGTGTAGATGAAGTGCATGTACATATTGAGGAAGCAGCTGTTAGTTTACTATTGGAGCTTGTAGGAAGCAATGTAACGATGCTAGCAAAGGAAATGGACAAGTTGACCCTTTATGTTGGTATAGGTGGAGAAATTACAACAGGGCTTGTAGCGGAACTGGTACCAAAATCGGTTGAACAAAATGTGTTTGCGTTAACAGAAAAGGTAGTAAAAAAAGATATTGCTGGGGCTATGCTAATTCTAGATGGACTATTTACGCAGCAAGAGGAACCAATTAAATTATTGGCGTTATTAGTGAGTCAATTTCGTTTACTGTACCAAGTGAAGGAATTACAGCAACGTGGATATGGACAAAATCAAATTGCTTCGCATATTGGTGTTCACCCGTACCGAGTAAAGTTGGCGATGAATCAAACGAAATTTTTCTCGTTTGAAGAATTGAAAAAAGTTATTTTAGAGCTAGCTGAAGCTGATTATAGTATGAAAACAGGGAAAATGGATAAAAAGCTTGTCTTGGAGTTTTTCTTAATGCGTTTAAATCATATTGGGTAAAATAAAAGCGGAGGCAGTTCGCTCAGAATCACAGGTCATTGGAGCCCCCCACCGAGAAGTGTTTTTGGCTTCAATCGAGAGGATGAAATGGCCGGAGATTCTAGTTGCTATAGCTGGATAAAATAAAAAAGTTCATGTCATCTGCTGCATGGACTTTTTTGTATATAAAAAAACGATCCAAATGGATCGTTTTTTAAACGCCTTACGCGTTTACTTGTTTCGCTAAGCGAGATTTTTGACGAGCTGCAGCGTTTTGGTGGATAAGACCTTTACGAGCTGCTTTGTCAAGTTTTTTAGAAGCAGTTTTGAAAGCTTCTTTAGCATTTTCAAGATCGTTATTAGTAACTAAAGCTTCTACAGTTTTAACAGCTGAACGCATGTCAGACTTGATAGAAGCGTTATGTGCACGACGCTCTTCGCTAAGTTTAGCGCGTTTGATAGCAGATTTAATGTTTGCCATACTTTTCACCTCCCTGGTGCGATCGAGTGACTCGATACTTACATAGAACAAGTGATATTCTATCAAACGGAGAAGAGAATTGCAATAGCGAGATCAATGAAATTTCATGTAAGGGAAAGAATGGCCTTATATAATTTTGGGAAATCTAACGATATTTACTATTAAATGCGGAGGAGATACGATGAAAGAGCCATTAGATTTAAGTAAATATAGCGTTAGGACAGACCTTGCAGTAGAAGCGCATCAAATGTTACAAGAACGTCAACAAAAACAAACGGGAATCGAAGGTGTTGTTGTAAAAGAGCGTGAAGAAGAAGGGATTACGATTACGAAAGTGATAATCGATGAAAGTGCTTCTGAATCGATGGGTAAAAAAGCCGGGAAGTATTTAACGCTTGAAGTGCAAGGGATCCGCCAGCAAGATACGGAACTTCAGCAAAAAGTGGAACGTATTTTTGCAAAAGAATTCTCTTACTTATTAGGAGAAATTGGAATAACCAAAGAAGCAAGCTGCTTAATTGTAGGGCTAGGGAATTGGAATGTCACACCAGATGCACTTGGTCCGATTGTTGTAGAGAATGTGCTTGTGACACGCCATCTTTTTAAATTACAACCTGAAAGTGTAGAGGAAGGGTATCGCCCAGTTAGTGCAATTCGTCCAGGTGTAATGGGGATTACAGGGATTGAAACAAGTGACGTCATTTACGGTATCATTGAAAAAACAAAGCCGGATTTTGTTATCGCTATCGATGCGCTTGCTGCAAGGTCTATTGAACGAGTAAACAGTACGATACAGATTTCAGATACGGGAATTCATCCTGGATCTGGTGTAGGAAATAAACGAAAAGAACTAAGTAAAGAAACGCTAGGAATTCCTGTGATTGCTATCGGTGTTCCGACGGTTGTAGATGCTGTTTCCATTACGAGCGATACAATTGATTTTATCCTAAAACATTTTGGACGTGAAATGAGAGAAGGAGATAAGCCGTCTCGATCTTTATTGCCAGCAGGTTTTACATTTGGAGAAAAGAAGAAACTAACAGAGGAAGATATGCCGGATGAAAAAAGCCGTAATATGTTTTTAGGGGCAGTGGGCACATTGGAAGATGAAGAAAAACGAAAATTAATTTACGAAGTATTAGCTCCTCTTGGTCATAATTTAATGGTGACGCCGAAAGAAGTAGATGCATTTATTGAAGATATGGCAAATGTAATAGCGAGTGGTTTAAATGCTGCACTTCATCATCAAATTGACCAAGATAATACAGGTGCATATACGCATTGATGAGAAGAGGCGAAAGTAGTTGAGTAGATTTACGCTTCAATGTGTGTGCTGCGTTATTCTGTTTTTGTTTGTGATGCTAATCGGAATTGGAATCGTTAATCATGGCTTAAAAAGCATGAAAGGCTATCGGCAGCCAACATATGAACAAGTTGCACGAATGACGGGAACTGGAAGTGAAAATGTTGATTTAGAAATTTTAGGAGGTACATTTTCAGCAAGTGAAAAACAAAAACAGTTAGAAAGTCTCAGAAGTTTTAATGTTGTAGAAGGACTGGGAATGGGAATCGCAGAATTTGTTCGAAGTATCGCTAAGTTTAGTACAGATATAGTAATTGGGAAAATAAAAGATATTTTTAGCCAATTGGGAGAATAAAAAGAGGTTGTCTTATCATTTTGTAAGACAACCATTTTTTTGTTATAAAAAGGTTTGTCTCGTTTGATCTGCTCGCATAAGATAAAGAGAGGAAGATTTGTCTTATAAGCAGCACGAGTTTTCATTGAATCTTTGCTGCTCTATTGATATAATCAGTGCTAGTGTATATTGGCGAGACTATTAGGAGTTGAGAACATAGATGAATAAAGAAGAAAGAGCAAAAAGACAGTCCAACATTCGTAACTTCTCCATCATTGCTCATATTGACCACGGAAAGTCAACGTTGGCAGATCGTATTTTGGAGAAAACAAATGCGTTAACACAGCGCGAAATGAAAGCTCAATTACTTGACTCTATGGATTTAGAGCGTGAGCGTGGTATTACAATTAAATTAAATGCAGTTCAATTAACGTATACGGCAAAAAACGGTGAAGAATATACTCTTCACTTAATCGATACACCAGGGCACGTCGACTTTACGTACGAAGTATCTCGTAGTTTAGCGGCTTGTGAAGGTGCTATCCTTGTTGTTGATGCAGCGCAAGGTATTGAAGCGCAAACGTTAGCGAACGTGTATTTAGCGCTTGATAATAATTTAGAAATTTTACCGGTTATTAATAAAATCGATTTGCCAAGTGCTGACCCAGAGCGTGTTCGTCAAGAAGTAGAAGATGTAATTGGTTTAGATGCATCAGAAGCTGTACTTGCTTCCGCAAAGGCTGGAATTGGGATTGAAGATATTTTAGAACAAATCGTTGAAAAAGTACCAGCTCCAGAAGGTGACCCGGAAGAGCCACTTCAATGTATGATTTTTGACTCTTTATATGACCCATATCGCGGTGTAATTGCGTATATCCGTGTTGTGAACGGTACAGTAAAAGTTGGCGATAAAGTACGTATGATGGCAACTGGTAAAGAATTTGAGGTAACAGAAGTAGGTGTATTTACACCGAAAACAACGCAGCGTGAAGAGTTAACAGTAGGTGATGTAGGATTCCTAGCAGCATCTATTAAAAATGTAGGAGACACACGCGTTGGTGATACAATCACACATGCGAAACGTCCAGCAGCAGAACCATTACCAGGTTATCGTAAATTAAACCCAATGGTATTCTGTGGTTTATATCCAATCGATTCGGCGCGTTATAACGATTTACGTGATGCATTAGAAAAACTTGAATTGAATGATTCTGCTCTTGAATTTGAGCCAGAAACATCTCAAGCATTAGGATTCGGTTTCCGTTGTGGCTTCTTAGGGTTACTTCACATGGAAATCATTCAAGAACGTATTGAACGTGAATTTAAGATTGATTTAATTACAACGGCGCCAAGTGTTATTTATAAAGTATATTTAACGAGCGGTGAAGATCTTATTGTTGATAACCCATCTAACATGCCAGATCCGCAATCTATTGACCGTGTGGAAGAACCGTTTGTAAAAGCGACGATTATGGTTCCAAATGATTACGTTGGTGCTGTAATGGAAATTTGCCAAGGGAAACGTGGTACATTCCTTGATATGCAATATTTAGATGAAACACGTGTTACGTTAACATATGAGATCCCACTTTCTGAAATCGTATACGACTTCTTTGATCAATTGAAGTCTAATACGAAAGGGTATGCATCATTTGATTACGAGTTAATCGGTTACAAACCGTCTAGACTTGTGAAGATGGATATTTTATTAAATAATGAACAAGTCGATGCTTTATCATTCATTGTACATCGCGATTCAGCCTATGATCGTGGTAAAGTAATTGTAGAAAAATTAAAAGAATTAATTCCAAGACAACAGTTTGAAGTACCAATTCAAGCGACAATTGGGAACAAAGTTGTAGCGCGTTCTACAATTAAAGCGATGCGTAAAAACGTACTTGCAAAATGTTATGGTGGTGACATTTCTCGTAAACGTAAACTTCTTGATAAACAAAAAGAAGGTAAAAAACGTATGAAGTCTGTTGGTTCTGTAGAAGTGCCACAAGAAGCATTCATGGCTGTATTGAAAATGGACGATAACTAATAAAAAAGAAGCCGTTTGTGCGGCTTCTTTTTGTACGTAGGATTACTTTTTTAGACATCTTTTCATCTCTCCTTTACAATGGTGAGGATGCTTTTTATTGTAAGAAACAACAGTGATATAGAGTTAGGAGACTATTGATGTCTGAAAATATTCGAAAAGATATTCAAGAAAAAATACAAAACGGTGATTTTAATTGTGAAAAAGAATTGACGCTTTCTATTATTAGCGGAAAGTGGAAAGTTGTAATCTTGTGGCATCTAGGTGTAGAAGGGTCGCATCGCTTTAGTGAGTTACAACGACTATTCCCAAACATTTCTCATAAGGTTTTATCTAATCAATTAAAAGAATTAATGGAAGATGGAATCATTGATCGGACAGTATATCCAGAAGTACCTCCGCGGGTAGAGTACTTTATGACTGATTTAGGTATGACGCTTTTACCAATCGTCGAAATGATGTATGATTGGGGAAAAATGCGAATGGAACAAATTCGTAACACGTTACAGAAGTAAAGGAGCCTCCGAAGTGCGGAGGTTTTCTTTTTAGAAAGGTAGGAGTCTAGTTTAATGCAAGCTGCATATATTCATATTCCGTTTTGTCAGCATATTTGTCACTATTGTGATTTTAATAAAGTATTTATTGAACGTCAGCCTGTTGATCAATATTTAGAGTATTTAGAGAAAGAAATTATAAATACGGTTCAAAAGGTGCCGTTTGAAAATATGAAAACGATTTTTGTTGGGGGCGGGACACCAACGGCATTAAATATGGAGCAGACAAAAAAGCTGTTAGATATTATTAATCGCCGTTTACGTCCGTTCGCTCCAAACTGTGAATTGACGTTTGAAGCAAATCCTGGAGATTTGCCAAAAGAAAAGTTGAACCTGCTATTAGATGGTGGTGTCAATCGAATTAGCTTTGGTGTGCAAACATTTCGAGATGAATTACTTCAGAAAATTGGACGTAAGCATACGAGGGAAGATGCATTTGTAGCGATTCGTGAAGCGCAGGAAGTAGGCTTTACGAATATTAATGTGGATTTAATTTATGCATTACCAGGGCAAACGATAGAAGATGTGAAAGAAACGTTGGACATTGCTTTTACGTTAGGAGTTCAGCATTTTTCTGCATATTCCTTAATTGTTGAACCGAAAACGGTTTTTTATAATTTAATGAACAAAGGAAAATTAAGACTTCCAGGGGAAGAGCATGAAGCAAGAATGTATGAAATGGTAATGGATGAGATGGAAAATCATGGCTATAAACAGTATGAAATCAGTAATTTTTCAAAAGAAGGCTATGAAAGTAGACATAATCTCACATACTGGAATAATGAACAGTATTATGGTTTTGGAGCTGGTGCTCACAGTTATGTAAACGGAGAACGAATTCAAAATGTTGGCCCGTTAAAGCAATATTTCTCTAAAATTGATGAGACAGGCTTCCCTTATTTAGACGTCCACGAAGTAACAAGAAAAGAAAGAATGGAAGAAGAACTATTTTTAGGGCTTCGGAAAACAAAGGGCGTTTCTAAGCTTACATTCCAAAAGAAATTTGGTGTCGAAATGGATGAGATTTTTGCAAAACAGTTATTATCCAACAAGGAATATGGATTGCTTCAGGATAAAGGTAACCATGTTTGTTTGACGAGACAAGGTAAGTTATTAGGGAATGAAGTATTTCAGTCGTTTTTAATTGATTAATTAAATGTTCAGTAGGTATGAAAAAGTTTCTCTATTTTGTGACGTTTCCGTTGACAATTGAATGTCAATTTTGGTAAGTTATTAATAGATTTAGCACTCGAAGACAAAGAGTGCTAACAGAGGTGATGATGAGATGCTTACGGAACGTCAGCTCTTGATTTTACAAACAATTATTGATGACTTTATTGGATCAGCGCAACCTGTTGGGTCAAGAACGTTGGCTAAAAAAGATGAAATTACATTTAGTTCAGCTACGATTCGAAATGAAATGGCTGATTTAGAGGAACTGGGATTTATCGAAAAGACACACAGTTCTTCTGGACGTGTTCCTTCAGAAAAAGGATATCGATTTTATGTAGACCATCTTTTAGCACCACAACATTTATCGAATGAGGATGTTGTACAGATTAAGGATTTATTTGCTGAAAGAATTTTTGAAGCGGAAAAAATTGCACAGCAATCCGCTCAAATTTTATCAGAGCTCACAAATTATACGGCAATTGTTCTTGGACCGAAAGTGAGTGCAAATAAATTAAAGAATGTACAAATTGTTCCGCTGGATCATCAAACAGCAGTCGCCATTATTGTAACAGATACAGGTCATGTACAAAGCAAAACGATTACCGTTCCGGAATCTGTTGATTTATCAGATTTAGAAAAAATGGTTAATATTTTAAACGAAAAGCTATCTGGTGTGCCGATGGCGGAGCTGCATAATAAAATTTTAAAAGAGATTGTGACGGTTCTACGTGGGTATGTCCACAACTATGATAGTGCAATAAAAATGTTAGATGGTACATTTCAAGTTCCCTTGTCGGAAAAGATATACTTTGGGGGGAAAGCGAATATGCTTTCGCAGCCGGAGTTTCACGACATTCAAAAGGTACGCTCCTTGCTGACTATGATTGATAATGAAGCTGAATTTTACGATATTTTGCGTAATAAACAAGTCGGGATTCAAGTGAAAATCGGTCGAGAAAATTCTTCGACGGCTATGGAAGATTGTAGTTTAATTTCTGCAACCTATTCCATTGGCGAAGAACAGATTGGAACAATCGCGATCCTAGGTCCAACGAGAATGCAGTATTCTCGCGTAATTAGTCTGTTACAATTGTTTTCAAGACAATTTACAGATGGGCTAAATGGATTGTATAAATCAAAATAATAAATTCGCTCGAGCGATGAACATTGTCATTGCTGGTGTGTAACATAAAAACTATGCTTGGACGCTCATGTTAAGCATGAGCTCTGGTGCCTTTTAAGGAGGTGAAAGTTGTGGAAGAGCGTAACGAACAAGTAGTTGAAGAAGCGAAAGAAACGCAAACTGAGGAATCTATTACAGCAGAAAACAGTGAAGAAACTGTAGTAGAAGAAAAAAGTGAAGCGGCTCTTTTACAAGAAAAAGTAGATGGATTGCAAGCGAAATTGACGGAAACGGAAGGTCGCACACTACGTCTACAAGCTGATTTTGAAAACTATAAGCGCCGTGTTCAACTGGATAAGCAAGCGGCTGAAAAATATAGATCGCAAAGCCTTGTGTCAGATATTTTGCCAGCTCTTGATAACTTTGAAAGAGCGATGCAAGTGGAAGCGAGCGACGAGCAGATGAAGTCCTTATTACAAGGGATGGAAATGGTATATCGTCAATTGCTAGAAGCGCTGACTAAAGAAGGTGTTGAAGCGATTGAAGCTGTTGGTAAACAGTTTGATCCGCATGAACATCAAGCTGTTATGCAAGTAGAAGACAGCGAGTTTGAATCAAACGCGGTTGTGGAAGAATTCCAAAAAGGTTATAAACTGAAAGACCGTGTGATTCGCCCATCAATGGTAAAAGTAAATCAATAATTTACATAAATGTAGGAGGTTTCGCCATGAGTAAAATTATCGGTATTGACTTAGGTACAACAAACTCTTGTGTAGCTGTTATGGAAGGTGGAGAACCAAAGGTTATTCCAAATCCAGAAGGGAACCGTACAACACCTTCTGTTGTAGCTTTCAAAAATGAAGAGCGTCAAGTTGGGGAAGTAGCGAAGCGTCAAGCGATTACAAACCCAAATACAATCATGTCTGTTAAACGTCATATGGGTACAGACTACAAAGTAGAAGTTGAAGGTAAAAACTACACACCTCAAGAAATTTCTGCAATCATTTTACAAAACTTAAAAGCTTCTGCTGAAGCGTACTTAGGTGAAACAGTAACGAAAGCTGTTATCACAGTGCCAGCATACTTCAACGATGCAGAACGCCAAGCAACAAAAGACGCTGGCCGTATTGCTGGTTTAGAAGTAGAACGTATTATTAATGAACCAACAGCAGCTGCGCTTGCTTACGGTTTAGAAAAACAAGACGAAGAACAAAAAGTTCTAGTATATGACTTAGGTGGCGGTACATTCGACGTATCTATTCTTGAGTTAGCAGATGGAACATTTGAAGTTATTTCAACTGCGGGTGACAACCGTCTTGGTGGTGACGACTTTGACCAAGTTATCATCGATCATTTAGTAGCTGAATTCAAAAAAGAAAATAACATTGATTTAAGCCAAGATAAAATGGCACTTCAACGTTTGAAAGATGCAGCTGAAAAAGCGAAAAAAGATCTTTCAGGTGTAACACAAACACAAATTTCATTACCATTCATTAGTGCTGGGGCTGCTGGTCCATTACACTTAGAATTAAACTTAACAAGAGCAAAATTCGAAGAACTTTCAGCTAACCTTGTTGAAAGAACATTAGAGCCAACTCGTCGTGCATTAAAAGATGCTGGTCTTTCTCCAAGTGAATTAGATAAAGTTATTCTTGTTGGTGGTTCTACTCGTATCCCAGCTGTACAAGAAGCAATTAAACGTGAAACTGGTAAAGAACCATATAAAGGCGTTAACCCTGATGAAGTTGTAGCGTTAGGTGCTGCAGTTCAGGGCGGTGTACTTACTGGTGATGTAAAAGGCGTTCTATTATTAGACGTAACTCCACTTTCTTTAGGTATCGAAACTATGGGTGGCGTATTCACGAAGTTAATCGAGCGTAACACAACAATTCCAACAAGTAAGTCACAAGTGTTCTCAACTGCTGCTGATAACCAGCCTGCAGTAGACATTCACGTATTGCAAGGTGAGCGTCCAATGTCAGCTGACAACAAAACACTAGGTCGCTTCCAATTAACAGATATCCCACCAGCACCACGTGGTATTCCGCAAATCGAAGTAACATTCGATATTGATGCGAACGGTATCGTAAATGTACGTGCAAAAGACTTAGGAACAAGTAAAGAACAAACAATTACAATCCAATCTTCTTCAGGTCTTTCTGATGAAGAAGTAGATCGTATGGTAAAAGAAGCTGAAGCAAATGCTGATGCTGACCAAAAGCGTAAGGAAGAAGTTGAACTTCGTAATGAAGCTGACCAACTTGTATTCCAAACAGATAAAGTTGTAAAAGATTTAGAAGGTAAAGTAGATGCAGCTGAGGTAGCGAAAGCAACAGAAGCAAAAGAAGCATTACAAGCGGCAATCGAGAAAAATGATCTTGATGAAATTCGTGCGAAAAAAGATGCACTTCAAGAAATCGTACAACAACTTACTGTAAAATTATATGAACAAGCTCAAGCAGCTGCTGGTGCTCAGCAAGCAGAAGGTACACAAGGTAACGCTAGTGCAAAAAATGACAACGTAGTTGACGCTGAGTTTGAAGAAGTAAAAGAAGATAAGTAATAAAGTAAAAAAACATAAGTAAGATGACAAAAAGTCAAAGTCAAGCGTGCCTTGGCTTTGGCTTTTTTCATGAATGAAGAAAGTGCTTCGGGCAGGTTAGCTCTTTCATATGAGAGTCTTAAGTTTTTCTTTTTGCATACTGTAAGTGAGGAAACTTTGTTGCAAAGCACTTTCTTTCGGTGTTAAAATTACGTTTATGTGAAAGATTCGGGGGTTACAAATTTATGAATAAAAGAGATTATTATGAGGTGCTCGGCCTTAGCAAGGGCGCTTCAAAAGATGAAATCAAAAAAGCATACCGTCGTTTGGCTAAAAAATATCATCCAGACGTAAGCAAAGAAGAAAATGCAATTGAAAAGTTTAAAGAAGTACAAGAAGCGTATGAAGTTTTAAGTGACGATCAGAAACGTGCGCAGTACGATCAATTTGGTCATGCTGATCCAAATCAGGGTTTTGGCGGCTTCGGCGGTGGAGACTTTGGTGGTGGATTCGGATTTGAAGACATTTTCAGCTCATTCTTTGGCGGAGGTGGCGGCAGACGCCGTGATCCAAATGCACCGCGTCAAGGTGCTGACTTGCAATATCAAGTTACTTTAAACTTTGAAGAAGCGATTTTTGGTAAGGAATTAAATGTTGAAATTCCAGTTGAAGACCCATGTGACACATGTCAAGGCGCTGGGGCGAAACCAGGAACTTCAAAAGAAACATGTAAACATTGTTCAGGAACAGGTCAAGTGAGCGTAGAACAAAATACACCATTTGGTCGTATTGTAAATCGTCAAGCGTGTAAACATTGTTCAGGAACAGGCCAAATGATTAAAGAGAAATGTACAACATGTCATGGCTCTGGAAAAGTACGTAAACGTAAAAAAATTAACGTTAAAATTCCAGCGGGTATTGATAATGGTCAACAAATCCGTGTGTCTGGTAAAGGTGAAGCGGGTGTAAACGGTGGGCCGGCTGGTGATTTATATGTTGTTGTTCATGTAAGAGACCATGAGTTCTTCGAGCGTGATGGCGATCATATTATTTGTGAAATGCCATTAACATTCACGCAAGTAGCGCTTGGTGCTGAAGTGGAAGTTCCAACTGTTCATGGAAAAGTGAAATTGAAAATACCAGCAGGAACGCAAACAGGAACGGAATTCCGCCTAAAAGGAAAAGGCGCTCCAAATGTACGTGGATATGGCCAAGGTGATCAATATGTAGTTGTTCGTGTTGTTGTACCAACGAAATTAACATCACATCAAAAAGAATTATTACGTGAATTTGCAGGACAAGAAGATCAAGATGATAGCCTATTTGGAAAGCTTAAACGAGCTTTTAAAGGGGAATAATGGAAATAAAAAATGGAGTTGGTAAATTGTGAAATGGTCAGAAATTAGTATTCATACAACAGAGGAAGCAGTAGAAGCTGTTTCTCATATTTTACACGAAGCAGGTGCTAGCGGTGTAGCGATTGAAGACCCGGCAGAGTTAACAAAAGAGCGTGAGCAACAGTATGGTGAAATTTATGCGCTCAATCCATCTGAATATCCAGAAGATGGTGTGTTAATAAAAGCATATTTCCCACAAACGGATTCTTTACATGAAACAGTTGCGAGTGTAAAATCATCTATTGATGTACTTCCATCTTTCGACATCGAAATTGGTACAGGAAATATTTCGATTAATGAAGTCGATGAGGAAGACTGGGCTACTGCTTGGAAAAAATATTATCATCCAGTTCAAATTTCTGATACATTCACAATTGTGCCAACTTGGGAAGAATATATACCTTCTTCTCCAGATGAAAAAATTATTGAATTAGATCCAGGGATGGCATTTGGTACAGGGACACATCCAACAACAACGATGTGTATTCGTGCGTTAGAGAAAACAGTGCAGCCAGGTAATACCGTAATTGATGTTGGAACAGGTTCTGGTGTATTAAGTATTGCTGCAGCAAAATTAGGTGCAGCGTCTGTTCAAGCGTATGATTTAGATCCAGTTGCAGTTGAAAGTGCGGAGATGAATGTTCGTTTAAATAAAACGGACGGTATCGTATCTGTCGGACAAAATAGTTTATTAGAAGGTATTGAAGGACCAGTAGATTTGATTGTAGCAAATTTACTTGCAGAAATTATTCTTCTATTCCCTGAAGACGCAGCGAGAGTTGTAAAACAGGGTGGACTATTTATTACATCTGGTATTATTGGAGCAAAAGAAAAAGTAATCTCTGAGGCGTTAGAAAAAGCTGGATTTACAATTGAAGAAGTGTTAAGAATGGAAGATTGGGTAGCAATCATTGCACGAAATGCGTAATATATAATTTATGTTAATAATGAACGAAAGAGTCTCTCGCTATATGAAGTGAGAGACTTGCCGTTTGTTATATTAAAATGATAACGTTTCGTTCTTTTCGTAAGGGAGGACTTACGAAAGGAACGAAACTTTACTAAGGTGATGAGATGCAACGTTATTTTGTAGAAGAGAAGTATGTAAATGATGCAAGTATTCGTATTGTAGGTGATGATGTACATCATATCGCAAGAGTGATGCGCATGTCAGTTGGTGATCACATTTATTGCTGTGTAAACGGTAAAACAGCAATGTGTACAATTGCTGAAATTACCAGTGAATTTGTGGATAGTGCTATTGTAGAATGGGTAGAGGCGTCAAGTGAACTGCCAGTGTTCGTGACGATTGCAAGTGGACTGCCAAAAGGAGACAAGCTAGAGTTAATTTTTCAAAAAGGAACTGAGCTTGGGGCGGCCGCATTTTTACCATTTCAAGCATCTCGTTCTATTGTAAAATGGGATGCAAAAAAAGCAGATAAAAAAGTTGAGCGCTTGAAAAAAATTGTGAAAGAAGCTGCAGAGCAATCGCATAGAAGTGAAATTCCAGCTGTACATGCTCCGGCATCATTTAAACAATTGCTTGCGATGAGCAGTGATTATGATGTTTGTCTTGTTGCGTATGAAGAGGAAGCAAAGCAAGGCGAAAAAGCTAATTTTGCGAAGGCTTTAACGGCACTTGAACGTGGTCAAAAACTGTTGGTTGTATTTGGCCCAGAAGGTGGTTTATCTGAGGAAGAAATTTCTGCGCTTCGTGAACATAAATTTATACCATGTAGTTTAGGGCCGAGGATTTTACGAACAGAAACGGCGCCGCTTTATGCGTTAAGTGCCGCTTCTTATCATTTTGAATTGATGGGGTGATGATCAATGGCAACTGTTGCGTTTCACACGTTAGGTTGTAAAGTAAACCACTATGAAACAGAAGCAATTTGGCAATTGTTTAAACAAGGTGGTTATGAAAGAACTGAATATGAAAAGAAAGCTGATGTGTATGTAATCAATACATGTACAGTAACAAATACTGGAGACAAAAAAAGCCGTCAAGTTATTCGACGTGCTGTACGTCAAAATCCAGACGCTGTTATTTGTGTAACAGGATGTTACGCACAAACATCTCCAGCGGAAATTATGGCGATTCCAGGCGTAGATATCGTTGTTGGTACGCAAGATCGTGAGAAAATGCTAGGGTATATTGAAGAGTTCCGTAAAGAACGTCAACCAATCAATGCTGTCCGTAACATTATGAAAACACGTGTATATGAAGAGCTTGATGTACCGTATTTCACTGACCGTACACGTGCATCTTTAAAAATACAAGAAGGTTGTAATAATTTCTGTACGTTCTGTATTATTCCTTGGGCACGTGGTTTAATGCGTTCTCGTGATGGAAAAGAAGTTATTCACCAAGCGCAGCAATTAGTGGATGCAGGTTATAAAGAAATCGTCTTAACTGGTATTCACACAGGTGGATATGGGGAAGACATGAAAAACTACAATTTAGCTGGATTGCTTCGCGATATGGAAGCAGAGGTAAATGGCTTGAAACGTCTTCGTATTTCTTCAATTGAAGCGAGTCAAATTTCAGATGAAGTAATTGAAGTATTAGATAAATCTGAAGTAGTTGTCCGTCATTTGCACATTCCACTACAATCAGGTTCTAACACTGTATTAAAACGTATGCGCCGTAAGTATACGATGGAATTTTTCCAAGAGCGTTTAGATCGCTTGAAAGAAGCGTTACCAGGCCTTGCGATTACATCCGATGTAATTGTGGGCTTCCCTGGTGAAACGGAAGAAGAATTTATGGAAACATACAATTTCATTAAAGAAAACCGTTTCTCTGAATTGCACGTGTTCCCTTATTCAAAACGTACAGGAACACCTGCGGCTCGTATGGATGACCAAATTCCTGAAGAAGTAAAAAATGATCGTGTTCATCGTTTAATTGAATTATCGAATCAGTTAGCGAAAGAATACGCATCTCAATTTGAAGGTGAAGTTCTTGAGATTATTCCAGAAGAGCCTTTCAAAGACGGCGATCGTGAAGGATTATATGTAGGTTATACAGATAACTATTTAAAAGTTGTGTTTGAAGGATCTGAAGAATTAATCGGCAAACTAGTAAAAGTGAAAATTACAAAAGCTGGTTACCCATATAACGAAGCGCAATTTGTTCGTGTTCTTGAAGATGATGTGAAAAAAGAATCAGCAAGTGCGTAAGAGAAAAGCATGCAAACGAAAAGGGTTTGCATGCTTTTTTCTTTGCTGGAGAAGTTAAGATATGAAGTTGTAATATTTCATGCTATAATGCTAACCGTTATGGTTGTCAGACAACCGTGTAGTGAAGAAAGGGGCATATGAAAAATGAACTATGCAAAGTTAATTGACCACACATTATTAAAACCGGATACAAAAAAAGCAGCGATCGTTACATTATGTGAGGAAGCAAAGAAACATGACTTCGCGTCTGTATGTGTAAACCCTACTTGGGTTGAAACTGCAGCAGAATTATTAAAAGGTACAGATGTAAAAGTTTGTACAGTAATCGGTTTCCCTCTTGGAGCAAATACACCAGAAACAAAAGCGTTTGAAACGCAAGATGCAATTGCAAAAGGTGCAACAGAAGTTGATATGGTAATTAATATTGGTGCATTAAAAGATAAAAATGATGAATTAGTAGAGCGCGACGTTCGTGCGGTTGTAGAAGCTGCAAAAGGAAAAGCGCTTGTGAAAATTATTATTGAAACATGCTTATTAACAGAAGAAGAAAAAGTTCGTGCTTGTGAATTATCTGTAAAAGCAGGTGTAGATTTTGTAAAAACATCGACTGGCTTCTCAACGGGCGGGGCAACAGTAGAAGATGTAGCACTAATGAGAAAAACAGTTGGGCCAGAAATCGGTGTGAAAGCTTCTGGTGGTGTTCGTAACGGAGAAGATATGGACGCGATGGTAGAAGCGGGAGCAACACGTATTGGTACAAGTGCTGGTGTTGCACTAGTAAGTGGGAAAACAGCAACAACGGATTATTAATTTAAAAGCGGAGCCGACTGTTTAGTCCTATCTGATAAGCTTGTTATCTTCTTGTATGGAAGGTAAAAGAAACGAATCCATCTAGCTATTATAGCTAGATGGATTGAATTGTTCAAAAAATAAAATATTCATTAGCTGTAATGTATGATTTGAACAAATTTAGATAGAAGAAGGGCATCTACTCTTCTTTTATTCTGTCAAATAGTTGACCTGAAGTAACAAAATGTATTATAATCGTAAAAGACATGCTGAAGAAGTGTTTCTTTTTGCATGCTGAAGTTAGTATGTAAGTGTGATGTTTCGGAGGGAGGGAAAGAGAATGTCAAAAACAGTCGTTCGTAAAAACGAGTCTTTGGAGGATGCACTTCGCCGTTTTAAAAGATCGGTTTCTAAAACTGGTACACTTGCTGAAGCAAGAAAGCGCGAGTTTTATGAAAAACCAAGTGTAAAACGTAAGAAGAAGTCTGAAGCGGCAAGAAAGCGTAAATTCTAAGAGAGGGTGTAAGTTATGAGTCTTCTCGGTCGTTTAAACGATGATATGAAACAAGCGATGAAGAATAAACAAAAAGAAAAATTAACCGTTATTCGTATGGTTAAGGCTGCTTTGCAAAATGAAGGAATTAAACTGCAACATACTCTTACTGAAGAAGAGGAATTA
This sequence comes from Bacillus sp. FSL K6-6038, assembly GCF_038050455.1. NCBI lineage: Bacteria > Bacillati > Bacillota > Bacilli > Caryophanales > Bacillaceae > Bacillus > Bacillus sp. FSL K6-6038. The sequence continues at coordinate 4,161,533 of NZ_JBBOUH010000001.1, read as the reverse complement.
ACAGTTTTAACTCGTGAAGTAAAACAGCATAAGGACTCCCTCCTTGAATTTAAAAAAGCGGGTCGTGATGACCTTGTTGATAAACTGCAAAATGAAATTCAGATTTTAAATACGTATTTACCTGAACAACTAACAGAAGAAGAGCTAGTGAATGTAGTTAAGCAAGTTATTTCTGAAGTTGGTGCTGCTTCTAAGGCAGATATGGGTAAAGTGATGAGTGCTGTTATGCCGAAAGTAAAAGGTAAAGCAGACGGATCACAAGTGAATAAGCTGGTTGCACAGCTATTAGCATAAAAAAGCGTCTCATGAGAAATGAGACGTTTTTTTATGCTTTTTTCTTTTTGGACGTGATATTACAAGCTCTTTTTTCATACATATGGGATGAGAGGGGGGTCTTGGAGATGAAGAAATTAGTGCAAATGAAAAATTGGCTAACAAAGCAAATAGACCTACCAGTGGATGTACTAATGGATCTACCTCGTATTACCCTTGTCGGGCAAGTACATATTTATATAGAAAATCATCGAGGGTTATTAGTATTTACAGATAAAGAAGTGCGGTTGTTATTAAAACATGGTCAACTATTAATAAAAGGGCAATCGTTTGTTATTAAAACAATTCTTCCAGAAGAGCTTTTGCTTGAAGGGATTATTGAACAAGTAACGTTTTTAGAAAATGAGAAGAAAGATAAATTATAATGAAACTTCCATTAGTGAAGTTTTTCTTCTTATTTCGTTTCGTACGAGCTATTTGAATGTTAAAAGCTGAAGAAAGCACTACGAAAATAGTGGCGTAACATTTGTGCTTTTGAGAAAGGTAGTGGGACGGACGATGAAAAATCAATGGTTCACACGATGGCTTGGGTATGTGAAGGTTCGAATTGAAGGTAGAGGAGCGGAGCGTTTTATTAATGAATGTGTGCGCAGAAATTTAGTCGTATGGGATGTAAAGAAGATTGCAGAAGATACATTAGTATTTTGTATGTTGCTTCGTGATGTGAAGCGACTGAGACCGATCTATCGAAAAAATGAATGTAAGCTATACTTTATTGGACGTTTCGGTTTTCCGTTTTGGAATAAGCGTTTGCTTAAGAATAGTGGTTTTTTAATCGGTTTTCTTATCTTTTTTTTCGGTATGATTGCTTTATCAAATATGGTCTGGAAAATCGAGATTACAGGGGCAAAACCGGAAACGGAATATATTCTTATAAAAGAATTGGATAAAATGGGCATTAAAAAAGGAAGACTGCAATTTCAAATGCCGAATGTAGAAGATGTTCAGCGTCATTTGACAGATAATATTAATGCGATTACATGGGCTGGCCTAGAGATAAAGGGGACAACATATCATTTTAAAATTGTTGAAAAAAATGAGCCGGAGAAGGAGAAAGAGCAAAAACCACAAAATTTAGTTGCCAAAAAAGAGGCAATCATTACAAAAACATTTGTGGAAACTGGAAAACCAGTTGTAATGAAAAATGATTATGTGCAAAAGGGACAACTTCTTGTGTCAGGGATGTTTGGAAAAGAGGATAATCCAACGATTGTTTCTGCTAAAGGAATTGTATATGGAGAAACGTGGTATGAATCTGAAGTGACAGTTCCTTTAAAAACAACATTTCAAGTGTATACAGGAAATTCATATAATGAGCATTATCTTCGTCTTGGAAGTGTTAAAATAAAAATATGGGGATTTCAGCATGATAAGTATAAGCGGTCTCGTACTGAAAATGTCAAACATGATGTGAAACTGTTTGGTTTTATATTGCCTATTTCCTATGAAAGGGAAATTGTGCGTGAAGAGGAAGAAGCGAATCGTGAATATACAGAAAAACAAGCAATGCGAGTAGCGAAAGAAATGGCTGAAAAAGAACTAAAGAAAAAATTGGATGAACATGCTATGATTGTAAGTGATAAGATTTTGCACAACGAGGTTGAGGCGAATCATCTAAGAGTAACATTACATTATACAGTGATTGAAAATATTGCAGAGCCACAACCAATATCTGAATCCGATATTCAAGGAGACTGAGTAATGGCAGAACAATTAATAGAAATGAATCAACAAGTGGAAAATCCTAATGAAGCAATTGCTCTATTTGGAGTGAATGATGCACATTTAAAAGTAATTGAACGAGAACTTGCCGTATCTATCGTAACGCGAGGTGAATCTGTTCGTGTATCTGGAACAGATGAAACCGTGGCGCTTGTTGAAAAAATTTTACAGCAATTACTTGCTGTTATTCGTAAAGGTGTATCAATCTCGGAACGAGATGTTGCATATGCAATTCAGCTTGGCCGTCAAGGGAAAATAACTCATTTTGAAGAGCTATATGAAGAGGAGATCTTTAAAACAGCAAAAGGTAAATCCATCCGTGTGAAAACAATGGGGCAAAGACAGTACATTCATGCGATGAAGAAGAATGATATTGTATTTGGAATAGGGCCTGCTGGTACAGGGAAGACATATTTAGCTGTGGTAATGGCTGTACGAGCATTAAAGCAAGGGTATGTAAAAAAGATTATTTTAACAAGACCAGCTGTAGAAGCAGGGGAAAGCTTAGGTTTTTTACCAGGTGATTTAAAAGAAAAGGTAGACCCTTATTTACGTCCTTTATACGATGCGCTTCATGATATTCTTGGGCAAGAATATACACAGCGTATGCTAGAGAGAGGAACGATTGAAATTGCACCTCTTGCATATATGAGGGGACGTACGCTGGATGATTCTTTCGTTATTTTAGATGAAGCTCAAAATACAACTGGTGCTCAAATTAAAATGTTTTTAACTCGCCTAGGTTTTAGTTCGAAAATGGTTGTTACTGGCGATCCGTCGCAGGTTGATTTACCGAAGGGGATAAAGTCGGGACTTTCAATTGCTGCGAATGTTCTATCAGGTGTATCAGGGATTTCATTTGTTAAATTAGAGCAATCGGACGTTGTAAGACATCCCCTTGTGCAGCGGATTATCGAGGCATATGATAAAATGGAATGATCCTATTTGTAAGGATCATTTCTTTTTGTATGATAGAGATAGATGAAAGGGTTGGCGAATAGCCTATTTTTTACTATCATTAAAGGATGGACAAGTAGATTCATTTACTTGCGAATGTGCAGTGCAATGTAGAAGCCTGCTTATAAAAAGCCCGATTGGTGAGGGTTAATCATTAGTGGGGATAAAAAACTCCCGTTGATTAAAGATTCACTTTATGTCTGGAGAGGAGAAGGTATTGAAATCATGTCAAGATCTCAAGAAATTTCTAGGTGGTTTCGTAACATACAACATTCGAAAAAATTAAGCTGGATTTCTTATATTTTATTAGGAGCGGTACTGTTTTTTGCACTCATGAACAATGTGAAACCAGAGCAACTAGATGTTAAAATGCTATCTATTTCGAAACAAACAATCCACTCTCCTATCAAAATCGAAGATAAAGTAACGACGGATAGAAAGAAGAGAGAAGCTGCTCAAAAGGTAGAGGACCAATATACATATCGAAGTGAATACAAGCAAAATAAAGTAGATATTGTAAACTCTGTCTTTTTAGCGATAGAAGAAGTGGAAGCTGACACGAAGGCTGCTGGTCCTGATGAACAGAAAAGGATTTCTGCTGCAGAACGATTGGAGAAATTAAAGAAGAAATTGCCTACAGATTTAACAAAAAGTTTATCTGATTCTGTGTTGTTACAGTTTGTAAATGCTGGACCAGATCAATTGTCATTAGCAAGAGATGCTATGGTAACAGCGATTAATAATATTATGAGTACTCACATTAAAATGAATGAAGAAAATGATGCGAGAGAACGATTTGTCAATGAAATACGCAATGTTAATGTGAATAGCGATTTAAAAGACGCACTTAACGTACTTGGGAAATATGCAATTGAAGCAAATTATTTCTATGATTCAACTGCTACAAAAGACCGGAAAAAAGTAGCGGAAGATGCAGTTGCGCCAGTTTATATTCTTCAAGGGCAAATTCTTGTGAAGGAAGGCGACACGATTACAAGAGAAGTATACGATCAATTGAAATTAGTTGGGCTTCTTGAACAAGGAAATACATTTCAGCCATTTGTAGGATTAGCAATCATTATTGGTGTACTCCTATTCTTTATGCATAAGCAATTTGAATCGTTTTTAAAATTGAAAAGAGAAGAAAAACCATATATTTTAGCTTATACAACAATTGTAGCGATTACAGTCGTTTTGATGAAAATCATTAGTTTGTTTCAAAAGTTGGAATATGCCGGTATCGCATATGTTGTTCCGGTCGCGATGGGAACAATACTAGTAAAATTAATGATTGGTGATCGTTTTGTTTTTATAACAAGTATGATCTTCTCTGTATGTGGGAGTATTATGTTTAATGAAGGTGTAACGAGTACACTGAATTATAGTGTAGGTATTTATGTTTTATTAAGCTCGTTATCGGTTAGTATCTTTTTGAGAGAGAAAAATCGACGTTCGATGATCTTACAAGCGGGCATCCTTGTTTCTGTTCTAAATGTAGTTGTATTAGCTGCGCTATTACTTTTGCGTAATGGAAACTTCTCGCCGCTTGAAATTGGTTCACAATTATTAATGGCTGCTGCTTCTGGTATCATCTCATCCATTTTAGCTATGGGGATTTTACCGTATTTAGAAAGTGGTCTTGGAATTGTATCAAGTATGAAGCTTATGGAGCTTTCAAGCCCGAATCATCCGCTCCTTCGTAAAATTTTACTAGAAGCACCGGGAACATATCATCATAGCGTTATGGTTGCTAACCTTTCTGAGGCAGCTTGTGAGGCTGTTGGAGCAAATGGAGTTTTAGCACGTGTTGGTGCGTATTATCACGATATTGGGAAAACAGTGCAGCCTCATTTCTTTATAGAAAACCAAATGGGGATTGAAAACCCGCATGATAAATTAGATCCTGAAATGAGCAGAGATATTATTATTGCTCATGTGACAAATGGAGTGAAAATGTTAGAAGAACACCATATTCCGCAAGAAATTATTGATATTGCAGGACAGCATCATGGAACGACATTACTTAAATATTTTTACTATAAAGCGATTAAAGAAGATAAAGAGAGATATACAGAAAAAATGTTCCGTTATCCAGGATCAAAAGCGACGTCAAAAGAGTCTGCAATTGTTGGGATTGCGGATAGCGTCGAAGCAGCAGTGCGTTCTATGAACCATCCGACACCAGAACAAATTAATAATTTAGTACAAAGTATTATAAAAGATCGTTTGCAGGATGGACAATTTAGTGAATGTAATTTGACATTTAAAGAATTACAAATTGTTGGGAAAACTTTATGTGAAACGTTAAATGGTATTTTTCATTCTCGTATTAAATATCCGGAACCGCCGGAAGAAAAGGGGACAGAATGAGTTTATTAATAGATTTTTTTGATGAAACAGAAGAAGTGAAAGAAGAATATGTGAATATGATTTGCGATTTGCTAGAGCAAGCTGCACGAATGGAGAACGTAGAAGATGGAACAGAGCTTTCTGTTACATTTGTTGATAATGAACGTATTCAAGAAATTAATCGTGATTATCGCGACAAAGATCAACCGACAGACGTTATTTCTTTTGCAATGGAGGATATGGGAGAAGGAGAGATGGAGATCGTTGGCGCGGAAATGCCGCGTATGCTAGGAGATCTTATTATTTCTATTCCAAGAGCGAAAGAACAGGCTGAAGAATATGGGCATTCCTTTGATCGTGAATTAGGATTTTTAGCGTTGCATGGATTCTTGCATTTACTTGGTTATGATCATATGACAGATGAAGACGAAAAAGAAATGTTTGGAAAGCAAAAAGAAATTTTAGAGGCGTTCGGATTAGGTAGATGAAAAAAGGAAAACTTATAAATAGTTTTGGATATGCTATAGCTGGTATATACTTTTGTCTTCGTCACGAACGAAATATGAAAATTCATTTTTTGGCCGCAGTTATTGTTATATGCTGCGGCTTTTATTTCCGTGTAACGAGAACGGAATGGCTCATATTACTCATTACAATTGGAATTGTCATGGGTTTGGAAATGGTCAATACGGCAGTTGAAAAAACAGTTGATTTAGTCACAGCGGATTTTAAACCATTTGCGAAAATTGCAAAGGATGTTGCTGCTGGTGCAGTGCTATTATTTACTGTTATAGCTGTTATAATTGGTGCTATTATCTTTTTACCTTATATGGTATAGTTGCATTCCAAAGCTTTTGTTATGCTTTGGTAGCGTTAAGAACGCCGTTAATGAAAGTTTCATTTTATCTTTTCACAATTGTGAATGGAAAGGATGCGAGAGCATGAACAGCAAAGAATTAATTCAAGAAGCAATCGAAGCGCGTAAACAAGCGTATGTACCATATTCTAAGTTTCAAGTAGGTGCAGCATTATTAACGGAAGATGGAAAAGTATACCGAGGATGTAATGTTGAAAATGCATCATATGGATTATGTAATTGTGCAGAAAGAACAGCTTTATTCAAAGCAGTTTCTGAAGGAGATAAAGCATTTGTAGCCATTGCGGTAGTAGCGGATACGAAGCGTCCAGTACCTCCTTGTGGAGCGTGCCGTCAAGTTATGATAGAATTATGTAAACAGGATACGAAAGTATACTTATCAAATTTACATGGTGACGTTCAGGAGACAACAGTTGGAGAATTGTTACCAGGAGCATTTTTAGCGGAGGATTTACATGAATAGAAAAGGTTATAAATCAGGTTTTGTCTCTATAATTGGAAGACCGAATGTTGGAAAGTCTACATTTTTAAATCGAATTATCGGTCAAAAAATTGCAATTATGAGCGACAAACCACAAACAACTCGTAATAAAATTCAAGGTGTATACACAGAAAATGATTCACAAGTTATCTTTATTGATACGCCAGGAATACATAAGCCGAAGCATAAATTAGGCGATTTTATGGTGAAAATGGCACAAACGACATTAAAAGAAGTTGACATTGTATTATTTATGGTCAATGCTGCTGAAGGTTTTGGTCGTGGTGAAGAGTTTATTATCGAAAAATTACAAGAAACAAAGCAACCGGTATTTCTAGTAATCAATAAAATTGACCAAGTTCATCCGGAACAATTGCTGGAATTAATTGATCAATATCGTAAGTTACATGAATTTGCAGAAATTGTTCCGATTTCTGCATTGGATGGTAATAATGTTGAGGCGTTAATCGGTGCGATTAAAAAATATTTACCTGAAGGACCACAATACTATCCAGACAACCAAGTAACGGATCATCCAGAGCGATTTATTATTGCTGAGCTTATTCGTGAAAAGGTACTTCATTTAACACGTGAGGAAGTACCACATTCGGTAGCGGTTGTGATTGATGCGATTCAAAAGCGTGAAGGTGGAGCGGTCTATGTGAATGCGACAATTATTGTAGAGCGTCCATCGCAAAAAGGAATTATTATCGGAAAACAAGGGAAGATGCTGAAAGAAGTTGGAAAGCGAGCTCGCTTTGATATTGAAGCACTTCTTGGTTCAAAAGTATTCTTAGAAGTGTGGGTGAAAGTACAAAAAGATTGGCGTAATAAAATGTCACAACTTCGCGATCTTGGTTTCCGTGAAGATGAGTATTAATAGAAATTAGGAAAATTTTTCTCACATGAAAATGGACAAAATGGGTCATTTTAATAACAACAAAAGAAATTGGTTTATATGCTACGCTTACTGAGAAAGGTGGATTCTTATGCTAGATTTTACCTGGAAGTTTTTCTCCAAAACAGGAAGCATTGAAACGTATTTGCTTTTGAAGGAAATGGAAAAAGACGTAAACGATGAGATGGATCAACATGAAGAGGAGCTAGCGCATCTAGATTCTCCAATTTCTTGACCCGTTTTGTTCAAACCTTGGATGGTGACAAACATGTTTCAAAAAGTTGAGGGAATTGTCATCCGGACAACAGATTACGGAGAAACGAATAAAATTGTTACGATATTCTCCCGTGAGCTTGGAAAGGTAAGTGCAATGGCAAGAGGGGCGAAAAAACCGAAAAGTAGGTTAGCATCTATTTCGCAACTTATGATGCACGGTCACTTTCTGATTCAAATGGGGTCTGGACTTGGGACTTTGCAACAAGGTGAAATAATTTCATCTATGAAAGAAATTCGTGAAGATATATTTTTAACTGCTTATGCATCATTTATCGTGGAATTGACCGATAAAGCAACTGAAGATAAGAAACATAATCCGTATTTATTTGAAATGTTACATCAAACGTTGCACTATATGTGTGAGGGTGTTGATGCTGAAGTATTGTCTTTAATTTATCAAACGAAAATGCTCCCAGTACTAGGGATGCATCCATACTTTGATACATGTGCAATTTGTCACCAAGAAGCAGATTTTGTCGCCTTCTCTGTCCGAGAAGGCGGTTTTCTGTGCTCGCGTCATGCGCAGCAAGATCCATACCGTATTCCGGTGGGAGAGGCTGTTCATAAATTGCTACGTCTCTTTTATCATTTTGATTTAGCTCGCCTTGGTAATGTATCTGTTAAGGATGGAACGAAGCGGCAAATACGTACAGTATTAAATACATATTATGATGAATATTGCGGAATCTATTTGAAATCAAGGCGTTTTCTTGAACAACTTGATAAATTTCAAATATAATGAGGACCATATATAGGTCCTTTTTACATACTTTCTTTTTCAAAAAGCATATTTAGTATATAATATTTAAGAGATAGTATAACTTTTTTCGTTTTGCATTGAAGGTGGTGATTATCATAGAACTGAATAAACGGCAAGAACATATCATTCAGATTGTAAAAGATCACGGTCCTATTACAGGGGAATCAATTGCGGCACAATTAAATTTAACACGTGCAACATTAAGACCTGACTTAGCGATTTTAACGATGGCAGGTTATTTAGAAGCACGTCCACGTGTCGGTTATTTTTATACAGGGAAAACTGGGGGACAGTTATTATCAGAAGCTGTTAAGAAAGTTAAGGTACAAGATTATCAATCTAGACCGGTTGTAATTGATAAAAATATTTCCGTATACGATGCGATTTGTACCATGTTTTTAGAAGATGTTGGTACTTTATTTGTTGTAGATCAAGCGACGCTTCTAGTTGGGGTAGTTTCTCGTAAAGATTTATTACGTGCAAGCTTAGGAAAGCAGGATTTAACATCGCTTCCGGTTAATATTATCATGACAAGGATGCCAAACATCGCAATGTGCCGTAGAGAGGATTCTCTATATGATGTTGCGATGGAATTAATAGAAAGACAGATTGATGCTGTACCAGTGGTAAAAGACACGAAACAAGGGTTAGAAGTTGTTGGTCGAATTACAAAAACAAATATTACGCGTGCGTTTGTAAATTTAGTAAACAATGAATAAGTGTAATTTGTTTAAAGTGAGGTAATGTAATGGATAATAAAATCGTATATGTCGTATCTGACTCTGTTGGAGAGACGGCTGATTTAGTTGTTCGAGCTGCAATGGGACAGTTTCCATTTGCTCCTGATATTAGACGTGTACCGTATGTGGAAGATACAGGGACATTAAAAGAGGTAATTTCAATTGCGAAAAGTAATCGAGCGCTTATTTGCTTTACGTTAGTAAAACCAGAAATGCGTCAGTATTTGTTAGCAGAAGCGGCAAAAGAGGGTGTAGAGGCATATGACATTATCGGGCCTCTTATCGATCAAATCGAAGAGATTACAGGACAAGTTCCAAGGTATGAACCTGGTGTTGTTCGTAGATTAGATGAAGAATATTTTAAAAAGATTGAAGCAATTGAGTTTGCTGTTAAATATGATGATGGTAGAGATGCACGTGGGATTTTAAAAGCTGATATCGTTTTAATTGGGATATCACGTACATCAAAGACGCCACTTTCACAATATTTAGCTCATAATAAACGATTGAAGGTTGCGAACGTACCACTTGTACCAGAAGTGGATCCGCCTGAAGAATTATATCAAGTTGCAAAAGAGAAATGTTTCGGTTTGAAAATTACACCGGATAAGTTAAATCACATTCGAAAAGAACGATTAAAATCACTTGGGTTAAGTGATGGAGCAACATATGCGAACATCAATCGTATTAAAGAAGAAATTGATCATTTTGAGAAGGTAGTAAGTAAAATAAACTGTCAAGTTATTGATGTGTCAAATAAGGCAATTGAGGAAACAGCGAATATTATTGTGAATGCAGTGCAAAACCAAAAAATGTTTTAGCACATTTACCAAGGGTGAATGTGCTTTTTTCGCTCAAGATAAAGAAAAACTTTAATCAGTGGAGTTCTTCATCCTTTACTATTTGGGCTTTTACGGGTAGGTTGTCCCCCGCTTAACCTTTTACTTTAATCTGAATTTTGAAATGGGAGTATTACTGCCCGTGAATAGCCGGATAAAATTTTAAAGGATATGTAGCGAAGTTAGAGAAAATATATTATAATAAAAAATTGTGATAAAAAGGTACATTTTACGTTTAGACTTTAATTTTTCAGAATAAACTAGGGATAGGATTTACGGAAAAGGTATGCATTTACGTAAAATCGACAAAAATCTAGACAAGAAAACGCACATTATGGAAGGATTCACAGAAGGGATGTAGAATACAGAAATATGCAAAACATCAGTAAGATTCTAGTTGATGCAGATGCATGTCCTGTGAAGGATGAAATTGCGCAATCTGGAATAAAATTCCATGTCGAAATTTTGTTTGTCGCATCCTACGCCCATCGTTCGAGAAAACAGCAAGGGAATTGGATATATGTGGATTCTGAGCAAGATGAGGTGGATTTTTATATCTATAAACACGCCAAGGCTTCAGATCTCGTAATTACACAGGATATGGGACTTGCTGGTCTTCTTGTAAAAAAGGGAGTATATGTATTATCTCCACGAGGTACATTTGTGACTGATGAGCAAATGGATACAATTTTATATAGTAGGTATGTATCTGCGAAGTTACGCAGACAAGGGACCTACACAAAAGGTCCAAAAGCATTTTCAACCCATGATCGACAATGCTTTTTAATAAATTTAGAAAAAATATTGTCGAATTATAAAGGAATCCTTTAATTTGTATCGAATACAAAATACGACACGGAGATGGAGTTATGGGGAACAGAATTCCCGAAGAAGTTGTTGAACAGATTCGGACATCATCTGATATTGTAGAAGTGATTGGTGAGTATGTTCAGCTCAGAAAGCAAGGGCGCAATTATTTTGGGCTTTGTCCATTCCACGGTGAGAATTCACCTTCATTTTCTGTTTCATTAGACAAGCAAATTTTTCATTGCTTCGGATGTGGAGAGGGAGGAAATGTTTTTTCATTTCTCATGAAGATGGAAGGGCTCTCTTTCATAGAAGCTGTGCAAAAGCTAGGAGAAAGAAATAATATTTCGGTTGTAGATTATACATCAGGACAAGATCAACAAGAGAACATATCTGATGACAGTGTCATTATGTTACAGGCTCACGAACTTTTGAAAAAATACTATCACCATCTTTTAGTAAATACTGAAGAGGGAAATGTAGCTCTTTCTTATTTACTAAATCGAGGTATTACAAAAGAGATGATTGCAAAGTTTGAAATTGGTTATGCATCTCCAGGTTGGGATGCAGCAGCAAAAATATTACAAAAAAGAGGTTTTTCGTTATCGACCATGGAGCAAGCTGGCTTGCTTGTGCGGAGTGAAAGGGATGGCAGTCACCATGACCGTTTTCGCGGAAGGGTTATGTTTCCCATTCACACACTACAAGGAAAAGTCGCAGCGTTTAGTGGAAGGGCGTTGGGGGATGATACTCCGAAATACTTAAACAGCCCAGAAACACCTATTTTTTACAAAAGCAAATTGCTGTATAACTTCCATCAAGCAAGACCGTTTATCAGAAAACGAGGGCAAGTTGTTCTATTTGAAGGATATGCTGATGTATTAGCTGCTGTAAAAAGCGGGATTGAAGAATCAGTTGCGACGATGGGAACAGCTTTAACAGAAGAACAGGCAAAACTTCTGCGGCGTAATGTTGAAACTGTTGTTCTTTGCTATGATGGTGATAAAGCAGGACGAGAAGCGACGATGAAAGCAGGACAATTGTTATCGCAAGTTGGTTGTCATGTGAAGGTTACTTCATTGCCAGATAAGCTTGATCCTGATGAATATGTGCAACAATATGGAACAGCGGCGTTTGAAAATCTTGTAAAGGCTAGTATAAGTTTTGTTGGATTCAAAATAAATTACTTGCGTTTAGGGAAAAATTTGCAAGATGAGTCTGGTAAAGAAGAATATGTGAAAAGTGTTTTAAAAGAGCTAGCATTATTGCAAGATGCAATGCAAGCGGAGTCGTATTTAAAATCATTATCGCAAGAATTTTCTTACTCAATGGAAACACTTTTAGGTCAATTGCACCAATATCGCAAAGAACAAAAGATACAGCAAAAACAAACGAAACAAATTTCTAAGCCGCCTCAAATTGTTCAGGCAAAACCGAAATTTTCAGGTTTTGAAAGGGCAGAAAGAGAGCTCATTTACCATATGTTACAAAGTGCCGAAGTTGCTTTCCGTATTGAACCTCATATAGAAGATTTTCATACGGAAGAACATAAAGGGATTTTATATGAACTATATGCATATTATGAAAAGGGAAATGAACCTTCAGTCGGGAATTTCTTGAGCTGGCTCTCTGATGAGAAATTGAAAAATATTATCACAAATATTTCAACGGATGAATTCATTAATCCAGAATACAGTGATGAAATATTGCAAGGTCACTTAGAGGCGCTAAGCCGCCACAAGCAAAAGCTTAAAAAGATGGAAACCATTTTTGCATTAAAGCAAATGGAAAAAACAGATCCAGTAGAAGCTGCAAAATTTTATGTAGCATATTTACAAAATCAGAAAGCAAGAAGATAGCTTTTTGTATAAAATTTTATTATAATGAATGTTTGTATCTCGCGTAAGGAGGGGAACAGATGGCTGATAAACCAGCTCGTTCTAAACAAATTGAAACTGATATGACTCTTGAGCAAGTGAAAGAACAACTCACTGAGCTTGGAAAAAAACGTGGCGTTCTTACATATGAAGAGATTGCAGAACGCATGAATGGATTTGAAATTGAATCTGATCAAATGGATGAATATTATGAATATTTAGGTGAACAAGGGATTGATTTAGTTGGCGACAACGATGAAGGTCCGAATAATCACCAAATCACAAAGACAGAAGAAGAATTCGATTTAAATGATTTAAGTGTGCCACCAGGTGTGAAAATCAATGACCCTGTTCGCATGTATTTAAAAGAAATCGGCCGTGTGGATCTACTATCTGCTGAAGAAGAAATTCGACTTGCAACCCGCATTGAAGAAGGTGATGAAGAAGCGAAGCGCCGTCTTGCGGAAGCGAATTTACGTCTTGTTGTAAGTATTGCAAAACGATATGTAGGCCGTGGTATGCTCTTCTTAGACTTAATCCAAGAAGGAAACATGGGTTTAATTAAAGCTGTTGAAAAGTTCGATTATCGTAAAGGTTTTAAATTCAGTACGTATGCAACTTGGTGGATTCGTCAAGCGATTACACGTGCCATTGCAGACCAAGCGAGAACAATTCGTATTCCCGTTCATATGGTTGAAACAATTAATAAATTAATTCGTGTACAGCGTCAATTATTACAAGATTTAGGACGTGAACCATCTCCAGAAGAAATTGGAGAAGAAATGGATCTTGCTCCAGAAAAAGTACGCGAAATCTTAAAGATTGCACAGGAGCCAGTTTCTCTTGAAACACCAATTGGTGAAGAGGATGACTCACATTTAGGCGATTTTATTGAAGACCAAGAAGCAACATCACCTGCGGACCATGCAGCGTATGAATTGCTAAAAGAACAATTAGAAGATGTGTTAGATACACTAACAGATCGTGAAGAAAATGTTCTACGTCTTCGTTTCGGTTTAGATGATGGACGAACTCGTACGCTTGAAGAAGTTGGGAAAGTATTCGGCGTAACGAGAGAGCGTATTCGTCAAATTGAAGCAAAAGCGCTTCGTAAATTAAGACATCCAAGCCGTAGCAAACGTTTAAAAGATTTCTTAGAATAGGGTTCTTTTTAAGTTTACTTCACATTTGTGAAGTAAACTTTTTTATTTTGTTAATTTTTGTTAAAATTTAGCTGTCAGTAACGATTACAATTCTTGTAATTTATTTTACAGAATTGTCTTTTGATTTGCAAATGCTCATTTTTCGATTTTTCGATTAATTTCGTTTATTCTATACAAAAATATATGTAGAAAAACAAAAAATATGATGAGAAGCGTTGATATTTATCAAAATAATATGGGATAAAAGGAAGAGAAACAATAAACTGAATTTATGGAATATTTTTAACAACTGATAGTTTTGTCTTTTCTGATAGAACGTTTTCAAGTACAATAGAAGTGACTGAATCATCTAACTATTCGGGGGTGTAGAGGGGGGAGAAGAGATATGAAACGTAATCCGTTGATTCCATTCGCTCTTATTGCAGCACTGGGCATTATCATTATGTTTGTATTTTCATTTCAGGGGTTACATAAATCTAAAGAGCTTGCTGATGCAAAAAATGGTGGGAAACCTGCACAAACGGCATCGAAACCAGAAGATATTGTGAAACAAAGTTGTACGAGCTGTCATGGTGATCAGTTGCAAGGTGCAGTAGGGCCTAACTTACAAAAAGTTGGTGGGAAACTTTCCAAAGATGAAATTAAGGAAGTGCTTACAAAAGGGAAAGGAAATATGCCAGCGAATATAATCCCAGCAGATCAGGCTTCTAAAGTAGCTGATTGGTTATCAAAGAAAAAATAAAGTGAACCTTTAATCCGTGAGAATTGTATGATTCGCATGTAGTGGAATACGACCGATAAAACAAGTTCTTTGCTTATAGCAGGGAGCTTGTTTTTTCTTTCAATCTAAAATACGATGAAATAAATGAATTGTTTTGTTTCTTTACTTGCAACAACTACTGTAAATTCATTATCATGGAGACAGACTGACAAGAGAAGGAGTAATGGAAATAAATGAATGAAGTGAAGCTTTCAAAAAGATTAGAAGAAGTAGTGCGGGAGATTCCAGTAGGATCTACAGTTGCAGATATTGGTTCCGACCATGCGTATTTACCGTGCTATACAATCATAAATAATATTGCTACGAAGGCAGTAGCGGGAGAAGTGGTAGATGGGCCATTCCGTTCTGCACAGGCTACAGTAGCTGAGAGTGGCCTACAAGAAAAGGTAGATGTTCGTAAAGGAAATGGCTTAGCTGTTATTACACCAGGAGAAGTCGATGTTATTACAATTGCTGGTATGGGTGGAGCGCTAATTCGTGATATTTTAGAGAATGGAAAAGAAAAGCTAAACGGTGTAATACGTTTAATTTTACAGCCTAATATTGCTGCACATCATATTCGTGAATGGTTTATTGAAAATGGTTGGGAGCTTATTCATGAAAAAATTATAAAAGAAGACGGAAAGATTTATGAGATTTTAGTTGGGGAAAAAGGAGAACCGCTAACTCCTTATCATGAAAACAAACAAACAGAGTTATTTATTGGACCATTTTTGATGAAGGAAAAAAGTGATGCGTTTGTAGAGAAATGGGAAAATGAACTGAAAAACTTTCAAAATATCCTGAAGCAAATAGAGCGTGCGACAGAATCAGAAGATACAAAGGCAAAACGAATTGAAGTAGTCGAGAAAATGAAAATGATAGAGGAGGTTTTATCATGAGTAAAATTCCAAATGGGCATGAAGTGATTTCTTTATTTGAAAGTATGTATCCGAAGCATTTAGCGATGGAAGGCGATAAAATTGGTTTGCAGATTGGTGCACTCAATAAGCCAGTCCAGCATGTATTGATTGCACTAGATGTTACAGAAGCGGTTGTAGAAGAAGCGATTCAAATAGGTGCGAATGTAATTATTGCCCATCACCCGCTTATTTTTAATCCGCTAAAAGCAATCCATACAGATAAGGCGTATGGTCGAATTATTGAAACGTGTATCAAAAACGATATCGCTGTTTATGCAGCGCATACAAATGTCGATGTAGCAAAAGGCGGAGTGAACGACTTGCTTGCTGAGGCGCTGGGATTACAAAATACAGAAGTGCTTGTTCCGACATACTCGGAAGAAATGAAAAAGATTGTTGTATGTGTGCCTGCAACGCATGCTGAAGAAGTTCGCAAAGCTCTTGGGGATGCTGGCGCTGGTTATATCGGCAACTATAGCCATTGTACGTTTAATAGTGAAGGAATAGGTACATTTATGCCTGGGGAGGGGACAAACCCTTATATAGGCGAAACTGGGCAGTTAGAGCGTGTAGAAGAGGTAAAGATTGAAACGATTATCCCAGCCCCACTAGAGCGAAAAGTAGTAAAAGCAATGTTAACAGCACATCCATATGAAGAAGTTGCCTACGATGTATACCCCCTTGATAATAAGGGAGAAACGTTAGGACTTGGTAAAATTGGATATTTGCAAGAAGAAATGACATTAGGCCAGTTTGCTGAACATGTGAAATCGGCATTAGATGTAAAAGGTGCGCGAGTTGTTGGGAATTTAGACGATAAAGTGCGGAAAGTAGCAGTGCTTGGCGGTGATGGGAATAAATATATTACGCAAGCGAAATTTAAAGGGGCAGATGTGTATGTGACGGGCGATATGTATTATCATGTTGCACATGATGCGATGATGCTCGGATTAAATATTGTGGATCCAGGACATAATGTTGAAAAAGTAATGAAACAAGGTGTGCAAAAGCAATTACAGCAAAAAGTAGATGAGAAAAAATTTGCTGTGCAAATTCATGCTTCTCAGTTACATACAGATCCGTTTACTTTTGTATAAGCTCTAAAAAGAAAAATTATAAATCTTTCTTTTTAGATGGAAGAGAGCATCCGGCTATGCATAGAAGTGGTCAGAGCCTTTTTTTGCCCCATGCCAAGTGAAAACAAAGAGAAAAAAGAATATAGGTAATTTTTTTGTTCTTCGTAGTAGCGACTTATATGTGAAAAAATCAAAATAGATTTATATTGAATAAAAAAATCCGCTGCTAGTGAGTTAGCAACGGATTTTTTTTATTGTTGTTTTTTTACTTTTACACGTGGCAAGATTTTTTGAAGTGGTACGTTTCGTTTACGTTCCCAAGTTGCTGGGTTCATTGGGTCGTACTGTTCTAAAAAGGCGATTACTTCTTTTGTAATTGGCGTTGGTGTAGAGGCCCCTGCGGTAACAGCGACATTTTCGATCCCTTGCAGCCACTCTAATTGGATTTCGCTTACATCTGCAACGCGGTATGCTTTTGTACCAGCAATCTCTTGTGATACTTGGGCTAAACGGTTTGAGTTATTACTTTTTGGATCACCGACAACAATCGTTAAATCAGCCACATCTGCTTGCTTAGCAACTGCTTCTTGACGTACTTGTGTTGCTAAACAAATTTCTTTGTGAAATTCAGCTGTTGGGAATTTTTTCTGAATGTCTTCCATCAGGTGCTGAACGTCCCATTGACTCATTGTTGTTTGATTTGTTACTAAAATTTTCTCTGTTGGGATTTCTAGTGTCTCCAAATCATTTGCCTTTTCAATAAGATGAACGATGTCAGGTGCAATACCAACGGCACCTTCTGGTTCTGGATGTCCCTTTTTACCAATGTAAATCACATGGTATCCTTCCGATTTTTTTGTTTCGATAAGGTCGTGTGTTTTCGTAACATCTGGACATGTTGCATCGATTGTCGTTAACCCTTTTTCTTTTGCACGTTGTTTAACTTCTGGAGAAACACCGTGTGCTGTGAAAATAACAGTACCAGAATCAATTTTGTCTAAAATCTCTAATCGACTTGGACCATCTAATGTAATAATGCCATCTTCTTCGAAAGCGTCGGTTACATGTTTATTGTGAACAATCATACCTAAAATATAAATCGGTCTCGGTAATGTTTTATCTAGTGCAGCATTGCGTGCAATGACCATTGCATCAACAACACCGTAGCAATAACCACGAGGGGAAATTTTAACAATTTTCATGTGAGTAATCCTCTCCTTCTAAACAAGGAATCCTTTTTGTACATAGTCTTTTCCATTATAAAGGAGGAGCGGACAGAAAACAAAGGATTGTTAGACATATAGTTTCGGTTTTGGTGCCATACGCGGGATATTCTCCTCTTTCGGTAAGGCTCTTTCAATAACTGGTTCTAAAATTATTTTCTTCTTTTTTTTCTTTTTTGAAGGTGGTGGAGGTGTAGTAATTACTTCCACCTCTTCTGCTGATTCTTCAGCAGCACCTTTTCCAGAAGTGAGAATTTTTACGATGCTTGGTATGCTACGCACAATGGGTCCATACTGCTCGACGACAGGTCCAACAGATTGAGCGACTTGAGCAACTTTTTCAATGTTATTTAACATACCTGTTGGATTGGAGATTAAGTTGGAAAAAAAGCTGCCAATGCCACCGCTAGCGCTAGGTATAATCGGTGCTGAGCCACGGATTTCATTCGGATTGTTCATTTGAGGTGGCATCATTTGTTGTGACTGCTGCATATAGGGCTGCTGATGTTGATGCATCATCGGTTGCCCCTCCATTTGTCGATAGGGAGGAACCATTTGCATAAAGGGCTGAGTCGGATCGTGTTTTTTGAATAGCTTCGAGAGAAATCCTTTCTTTTTTTGCATCATAGGAGGTAAATTAGGTATAGGATACGGGGTGTACGGTTGCTGTCCTGTATACATTTGTCCCATAGGAGAGTTCGGATACATAAGAGAACTCCTCCTTTCTTCAGTTAGGTATATACACATACAATATGCAATGAAAAGAAAGAAGGTTAGTTTTTGGAGTGAAAACCTAAACTAAAGATGGATTTTACTATTAGATTTCGATATAATGTAGACTTGACTGATTTGTGCGCGCAGTAGAAATTTTAGAAAGAAGGTGTAACTTATGACACTACAAACATTTACACAATATAATTTTCAACCGTTTTTAATAGATGCAGTTCGTGAACTACGCTTTTCAGAGCCGACAGAAATTCAAAAGAAAATTTTTCCTGTTGTGAAAAAAGGTGTGAGTGTAATTGGACAGTCCCAAACGGGTTCTGGTAAAACACACGCATATTTACTTCCAACATTAAACCGAATTGATGCGAAACGAGAAGAGGTCCAACTTGTCATTACAGCGCCTACTCGTGAGTTAGCACAACAAATTTATCAAGAGATTGTAAAGTTAACAAAGTTTTGTGAAGAAGATCAAATGATTACAGCACGCTGCTTAATCGGAGGAACAGATAAGCAAAGATCCATTGAAAAATTGAAAAAACAACCTCATGTTGTTATTGGGACACCCGGGCGTATTAAAGATCTAGTAGAAGAAAAAGCGCTATTCGTTCATAAAGCTACTACGATTATTGTTGATGAAGCAGACTTGATGCTTGATATGGGATTCATTCAAGATGTAGATAAAATTGCAGCGCGTATGCCTAAAAACTTGCAAATGCTTGTTTTCTCTGCAACGATTCCTCAAAAATTAAAACCGTTTATGAAGAAGTATATGGAGAATCCAGAGCATATTCATATTAATCCAAAACAAGTTGCAGCAGGGAATATTGAGCATTATTTAGTTCCTTCTAGGCATCGTAATAAAATTGAATTAGTGAAAAATATGTTACTTCAATTTAAGCCGTATTTAGCAATCGTTTTTACAAATACAAAGAAAAAAGCGGATGAAGTTGCGGACGGATTAGCAGAGCGTGGATTAAAAGTAGGAAGAATTCATGGTGATTTATCACCACGTGATCGTAAAAAAATGATGAAACAAGTTCGTGACTTAGAGTTTCAATACATTGTCGCTACAGATTTAGCCGCACGTGGTATTGATATTGAAGGGATTAGCCATGTTATTAACTATGAACTTCCATCTGATTTAGATTTCTTTGTTCACCGCGTAGGAAGAACAGCTCGTGCTGGATATTCAGGAATTGCAGTGACGATTTATGATCCAGCAAATGAAGAAGCGTTAGATAGCTTAGAAAAACAACGTAATATCATATTTAACCATGTAGACTTACGTGGAGATGAATGGGCTGATTTAGGTGACCGCCGTCGTCGTAAAAGTCGTAAAAAGCCAAATGATGAACTTGATATTATGGCAACGAAAGTTGTTAAGAAGCCGAAAAAAGTAAAACCTAATTATAAGAGAAAACTGGCAACAGAACGTGCAAAAGTGAAGAATAAATACAGTAATAAAAAAAGATAAGGGGAGATCCCTTATCTTTTTTTATCCTTTTATTTGTAAATGTGAATCTTTCCTGTAGCAAAAATAAAGGCGTTAGGTGAGGACTAATAACCAGCAGGAATTAAGAAAAACGCTACTAATCTTGATATGCTAAGAAGAGTTCCATGCTTTAGAAGCGGGGGGCGTAACTTGTGAATCTGTTTTAGCAGTATGTTTATTGTTTTGTGAACAAACAATTCACTACATATTTCTACAAATTATGCTATCATTATAGCTATTGTATATTGAAGAGGTGATTATATGTTAAAGATTGGATCTCATGTTTCTATGAGTGGTAAGAAAATGTTATTAGCAGCAAGTGAAGAGGCTGCTTCATACGGTGCGACAACCTTTATGATCTATACAGGTGCACCGCAAAATACGAGAAGAAAACCAATTGAAGAGTTAAATATAGAAGCAGGGCGTAAACATATGGAGCTCAATGGTATTGAAGAAATTATTGTCCATGCACCTTATATTATTAATGTTGGTAATACGACAAAACCGGAAACGTTTCAATTAGGTGTTGATTTCCTGCGCATGGAAATTGAAAGAACGTCAGCGTTAGGTGTAGCGAAGCAAATTGTACTTCATCCAGGAGCTCATGTTGGCGCGGGAGCTGAAGCTGGTATTCAGCAAATCATTAAAGGCCTAAATGAGGTATTGACGCCAGAACAGACAGTGAATATTGCACTAGAGACGATGGCTGGAAAAGGAACAGAGTGCGGACGCAGCTTTGACGAAATTGCAAAAATTATTGATGGTGTAAAATATAACGAAAAGTTATCTGTATGTTTCGATACGTGCCACACGCATGATGCAGGTTATGACATTGTGAATGACTTTGACGGTGTATTAAATGAATTTGATAAAATTGTTGGGATTGATCGTTTGCAAGTATTGCATATTAACGATAGTAAAAATATACGCGGAGCTGGAAAAGACCGTCATGAAAATATTGGTTTCGGTCATATTGGTTATAAAGCGTTACACCACATCGTACACCATCCGCAATTACAGCATGTACCAAAAATTCTTGAAACACCGTATGTAGGTGAGGATAAGAAAGATAAAAAACCACCATATAAGTTTGAAATTGAAATGTTGAAGAGTGGCTCATTTGATGAAGGTCTTCTTGAGAAGATTAAAGAACAATAAGGAGGGGGATTTCCACCTCCTTATTTTAATAGTTTCTGAAATAGCGTATTTATTTGTTGAGCGGTAGATGGGGAAGTGACTTTTGCAATCTTTTTTAAAAGTTCTAGTCTTTCTCCTGTATCATAAATGTTGATGTTTTTCCCTTTTATTAAAGGGACAATTTGCTCAGCCTGTTCAGTTGTGATGGGAACTTCATATTCTTTACTATATTTCAATAATTCTTTTGTTGTCATATGATTTAATTTTTTGTTTACAATGTGCTTGATGAGGTTCATGATGTAGTCCTCCTTCAGTTGTTCTTATATCGAAATATATGTGCGGGATGCTTGTATATATTCGCATAGTAGATGCTTTTTTCTATAAGTAAAAGAAGACTATGTTATAATAAAAGAACAAAACTATATAAAAAGTATATAAGGAGGGTTTATGGAAAAAAAGCAACATAGAAAAGAAAGTATTATTCACCTATTGTATCGTTTAGTTATGATTGTCTTTGGTGCAACGTGTGCGGCAGTAGCTATTGAACTGTTTTTAATGCCAAATAAAATTATTGACGGTGGTATTATCGGTATTTCCCTCATACTAGATTATCTTACTCCAAACATTTGGTGGTTAAGTTTCTCTACTTTAGTTGTCATCCTCAATTTACCGTTTATGTATTCTGGGTATAAACAAATCGGGAAAACTTTTATGTTATCTTCTGCTTTTGCAATCGTCGCTTTAGCATTTATTGAGTCAACATTACATTCTTTCAAGCCTTTTACGACGGAACCGATTTTGGCAACCGTTTTTGGTGGTCTTATTTTAGGGATTGGTGTAGGGATTGTTATTAGGCATGGTGGTTCATTAGATGGAACGGAAATTATGGGGATTTTATTAACGAAAAAATTACCGTTTTCTGTTGGTGAATTTGTTATGTTTGTGAACTTATTTGTTTTTGCTTGGGCAGCATTTGTGTTTGGTGTCGAACAGGCGATGTATTCTGTTATGACATACTATATCGCATTTAAAACAATTGATACGGTTATTCAAGGATTGGATGAGACAAAAGCAGTACTGATTGTATCAGATCAGTATGAAGAAGTATCAAATGCCATCTTACACCGCCTTGGTCGTGGAACAACGAAACTCGTTGCTAAAGGTGGTTATACAGATAAAGAGAAAGAAGTAATTTATGCAGTTGTTACACGTCTTGAGGTAACAAAATTAAAATCAATTGTTCATGAAATTGATGAAAATGCCTTTATTACAATTATGAGTACGCAAGAGACAAATGGTGGTAAATTTAAATCCGCTATTCATTAAAAGTACATGTTCAAAAAAAGAAGATAAAGAAGGCCAATCAGTTCCAAAGTATGAGGAAATGTAAAAGCAATCTTTGCCGTAATTTTTGAATATCCTTAAAAAGCAGAGAGATTTTCTCTGCTTTTTTGTTATAATAATAAGGTTGTCCGAAATAAAGAATATATTTTTGGGCAGATTGGTTTACAACTATAATAAGTTATACTATAATTCAAATAGAGGTAAATCGGAATCATTCTGAATTAAAATAGGTGAGATGCTATGAAGAATATGTTGGAAATAGAAGGACTGACATTTCGGTATGAAGATCGAAATGTGTTAGAAGATATTAATTTGCAAGTTCCTAAGGGAGCTTTTTTAGGTTTGGTTGGACCGAATGGATCTGGTAAATCGACCCTATTAAAGTGTATATTAGGTGTTTTGAAGCCGAAGAAAGGGAGTATTCGGTTATTTGGTATTGATAGCAAGAAGTTTAAAGAGTGGAATAAAATTGGCTATGTTTCACAAAAGGCTAACAGCTTTAACTCTGGTTTTCCAGCAACTGTCTTTGAAGTTGTTTCAATGGGGCTTGTTTCAAAAAAAGGCCTATTTCGTTTCTTGAAGAAAGAAGATAAAGAAAAGGTTACAAAGGCAATCGCAGATGTAGGAATGAGTGAATTTCAAAATCGTAACATCGGAGAGCTTTCCGGTGGACAACAGCAACGTGTGTTTATTGCACGCGCGCTTGTAAGTAATCCAGAATTACTGATTTTGGACGAGCCTACAGTGGGGATTGATGTAAAGAGTGTAGAGAGCTTTTATGAGATACTAGAAGATTTAAATAAAAAACTAGGTATCACATTGATTCTGGTTACACACGATATGGGAGCTGTAACAGAGAAGGTGACGCATGTTGCATGTTTAAATCAGCATTTGCATTTCCATGGAAATGTTGAGAAATTCCGAGAGTTAGAAGATGCAGAAATGTCGATTTTATATGGACATCATGTTCATCGTTTAGAACATGATCATGAGCATCACGGGAGGATATAATGATACAGGATTTTTTACAATATGATTTTTTACGCAATTCTTTATACGCTGGTATTTTAATAGGGCTTGTTGCCCCGTTAATCGGTGTATTTGTTGTCATTCG
Source organism: Bacillus sp. FSL K6-6038 (assembly GCF_038050455.1). Lineage (NCBI taxonomy): Bacteria > Bacillati > Bacillota > Bacilli > Caryophanales > Bacillaceae > Bacillus > Bacillus sp. FSL K6-6038. Next base: position 4,137,659 of record NZ_JBBOUH010000001.1, on the reverse strand, counting down.
TCGCATGTCACTGATTGCAGATGCTTTAAGTCATGTGACATTATCAGGGATTGCCGCAAGTTTGTTACTAGAAAAAACGATTTTTACAGGTGGTTTTTTAAATCCGTTATATATGGGAATGATTTTTTCGATAGGCGGAGCACTATTAATTGAAAAATTACGTACTGTATATAAGCATTACCAAGAATTAGCGATTCCAATTATTCTTTCAGCAGGGATGGGACTCGGAGTTGTTTTTATTTCACTTGCGAATGGATTTAATACGGATTTATTTAGTTACTTATTTGGTAGCGTGAGTGCTGTAACAAGCACGGATTTAATTCTTATTGGTATTGTAGCAATCGTAGTTATTGCAACAATTATTTTATTATATAAAGAGTTATTTTTATTATCATTTGACGAGGAATATGCTGTATCAACAGGTCTTCGTGCTAAATGGATTCATTTTATTTTTATTATTTTAGTTGCGCTTGTCATTGCAGTATCAATGCGTGTTGTTGGGGTTCTTCTCGTATCATCCCTAATGACGTTACCAGTTGCCGCAAGTATTCGCATCGCAAAAGGATTTAAACAAACAATTTTCTTTTCCATTTTATTTGGTGAAATTTCCGTGATAGGTGGGCTGTTTGCTTCTTATCAGCTTGATTTAGCTCCAGGTGGTACAATTGTTATGCTAGCGGTTCTTATTTTAATCGGTGCAATCTTATGGAAGAAGAAAAAAACTGCATAAAGTAGGGATAGTTATGAATCTGACTGAAGCTTTACGTCTTATGAAAGAAAAAGGCTATAAACACACTGGAAAAAGGGAAGAAATGTTACGTTTATTTGCGGTTCATAATCGTTATTTAACCGCAAAAGACGTTTTAGAGCATATGAAGAATGATTACCCAGGACTAAGTTTTGATACAATCTATCGTAATTTAACGGTATTTGCTGAAATTGGTGTTTTAGAGCAAACAGAATTAAATGGAGAAAAGCATTTTCGTTTTACATGTTCAATTATGGAACATCATCATCACTTCATTTGCTTGGATTGTGGTGGTACGAAAGAAATTACTTCCTGTCCAATGGATTTTATGAATAAAGATTTTAAAGGATACGAAGTAACAGGGCATAAGTTTGAAATATACGGGCGTTGCCCGAAGTGTGCAAAGTAAAAGCTTGTCAGCGTAAAGACTGACAAGCTTTTATTTGTAGTTATAAAACGGCTGCTGGTGACATCCAGGCAGCCGTTTTTATTATTGCTCTTGTTTTTCTTTTTCTTGATTTGCAGCCATTTCAGCAGCAATTACATCAATTTCTTTTTTGAGTTCTTCTACCATTGTTTCTTCCGGTACTTTGCGAACGACTTTTCCTTTACGGAATAATAAACCTTCTCCACGTGCACCGGCAATACCGATATCAGCTTCACGAGCTTCACCAGGTCCGTTTACAGCACATCCAAGTACAGCAACTTTGATTGGTACTTTCAGCGTAGAGATATATTCTTCTACTTCATTTGCAATACTGATAAGGTCAATTTCAATACGACCGCAAGTTGGACAAGAAATAAGTGTTGCAGCATTCGATGCAAGACCGAATGATTTTAAAAGTTCACGAGCAACTTTTACTTCTTCAACAGGATCAGCACTTAATGAAATACGAAGTGTATTTCCGAGACCTTTACTTAAGATTGCTCCAAGACCAGCAGCACTTTTTACCGTTCCAGCAAATAGTGTTCCAGATTCTGTAATGCCTAAATGTAATGGATAATCAAAGGCACGAGCTGCTTTCTCATAAGCTTCGATTGCTAAGTTAACATCAGAGGCTTTCATGGATACGATGATATCGTGGAAATCTAAGTCCTCTAAAATTTTAATATGATGCAGTGCGCTTTCAACCATACCATCTGCAGTAGGATAGCCGTACTTTTCTAAAATATGGCGCTCTAATGAACCAGCATTTACACCAATACGAATTGGAATACCGCGTTCTTTTGCAGCATTTACAACAGCTTCTACTTTATGGCGACGCCCAATGTTTCCTGGATTGATACGTACTTTATCAATGCCGCCTTCAATTGCTTTTAAAGCAAGACGATAATCAAAGTGAATATCAGCAACAAGTGGGATGTTAATTTGTTTTTTAATATCAGCAATAGCATTTGCTGCGCGTTCGTCTGGAACAGCAACGCGGACAATTTGACAACCCGCCTCTTCTAAACGTTTAATTTCAGCAACTGTAGCTTCTACATCATGCGTTTTTGTTGTTGTCATACTTTGTATAATTAATTCATTATTACCGCCAATTGTTAAATTACCGACTTTAACAGGACGTGTTTTTGTACGATGAGTCATTTCATTCACGAATAGATCGCTCTCCTTATAAAAGAAGTTTCTTATTTTGTTGCCTCATATCAAATATAGTATATGTGATATGGAGCGATAGAAACCTATATGCTCGGTTTCACTTTTACTATTGTATCAGCGCCTTTATGTAATTGACAAGGATTAAGTGATGGTTCATTGATATAATGGAAATTTGTAAGATTTTCCAATTTGAATTTTTGTAGAAGATGTATTTTTATTTAATTGTTTAAAATCATCGATTACTTTTTCAATAGAAGGAACTTTTTTCTTGTTAATCGCTTCTGTAATGGATAAAACAGTATCTCCTGTTTTTACTTCAATCGCTTTATATTGTGCATCCGTTTCTTTTTTGGATTTTGTATCAACATTTTCTTTTTTTACAGTTTGGGCAGCTGTTGGTTTTTTGTATGAACTTAACATTGGTAAAGTACCAATTTTTATATCGTAATAAAACACGTAACCGAGAACAAGCACAAGTAAGAGTGTACCAAGTCTTTTCATATTCCTCACTCCTTTGTTAGGAAATATATGCTTGTCCAAAAAAAAAATGCCAAAATGGCATTTTTTATAGTTCGTGTTTTTCTTTAGGTTTTGGTATTTCTTTAATGGTTAAGTACAGAACAATTAAAATGATTGCAGTGTACAGAAGGAATGACCAGGGTACATTTATTTTTAATAAATCCATAATCATAAAGAAAATTGTTGGAATTGTATAGCTGTAAGCCGTTAATGTCCAAACTTGTTTGTAAGATAACTTCCGCTGACCGCCCATTGCAGAACCAATAAAGGCTAAAATTGTTACCCCTAGGAATGAAATGAATAATTGGAACAAATAAATGACTATTCCTACAACAAGCATGAGAATAGGATAAATGCTATCAATGGCTGATATGATATCTTTAATATCTTTTTTCTCAAATGTACCATTCCCAAAATCGCTATAAGACTGACTTTGTGTTTGATTGTTATTAATAGATACAACTTTATCCTTTAAAACGAATACACCTTGTTTATTTGCATATGCAGTCGTATCCGTTGCATTAGGGTCAAATACGAAAACAAAGTTCCCATCTTCTTTTATAATGGGTTCTTTAACGTCGGCATGAAGTTCGCCGTTCTCAATTTTAAAATCTGGGAGATCTTTTTCAATTGATTGATGTACAGTAGAAACAACATCTTGGGTGAAATTCCCAAATGTAAAGGTTTTTGGGATTGTTGCAATTAAACACAATAACATGATATACAGAATCGTTTTTCCGATTTTTTGAAAACGAAAAAGTGCCATGTCTTTTGGCGAATATAAACTTTTTACTAGCTGCGTAAATACGGACATATATTCACTTCCTTTGCTATATGTATGATAGATTGATGCATAAAATCATTGTAACGTACGAATCTAGAGAACCACAAGTTATATCGTGTGAAGTAAGATTGATACCCCAGTAAGTGAGAGCTATAAAGGACTTTTTGCTATATCAATATAAATTGAAACCCTGACATAAAACCTTTCTTTTAGGTAGGAGAGGGCAACTGGCTATGCATAGAAGCAGTCAGATCCTTTTTCCTGCCCCGTCCGACGGTAAAACAAAGAGAGAAAACAAGTGCAGGTCACTTTTTGTTTTGCGTAGTGGGGGATTATTATATATCGAAAAAACAAAATGGATTTATATAATTATTCGCTTGCAGTAAGGTGTTTTTTTAAGATTTGAAAATAAAAAAGATAGACTTCAGTAAATGTAAAATAGACGAGAGCTCACCATTATTGAGAAATGAGGAAAAGTTTACTGATGGAAGTTTGACTTTAAGAAAAGTAAAAATACAATTGACACTTTTCTTTTTTATATGGTAAATTTATCTTACATTTCTTAACCGATATATCTCGCAGTGACTCAACCATGCAATCATACAGTTTTTATCTTGTATGAAAGTTCTGTGGAGACTTGGTGGTGTGATTTAAATTTCAGCCACCGATATATACATAATTCTGGACCCTTAGCTCAGCTGGTTAGAGCAGACGGCTCATAACCGTCCGGTCGTAGGTTCGAGTCCTACAGGGTCCATATCCATTTCAAATGTTCATCATGTAGACGAGAAGCTTCCTTGTAGAAGGAAGCTTTTTTTACGAAATATATGAGCATTTTATTTGAAAAGAAATGGGAATTTTGCTACGTTAATGATAGCAAGACAATGTGATTTAATTTGTTTTCACCCTATGGCAATTAGGGTAAAATGAAGTTGTATGCCAAGTCATTTTGGCAATACATAAACTGGGAGGAATGTAACAATGGCAAAACATGAATTACCAAATTTACCTTATGCGTATGATGCTTTAGAACCTCACTTTGATAAAGAAACAATGAACATCCATCATACAAAACACCACAACACTTACGTAACAAATTTAAACGCTGCGCTAGAAGGTCATGCAGAACTAGCTGACAAAAGTGTTGAAGAATTAGTTGCAAACTTAAATGAAGTACCAGAAGCAATTCGTACTGCAGTACGCAATAACGGTGGCGGACATGCGAACCATACTTTCTTCTGGACAATTCTATCTTCAAATGGTGGTGGACAACCAGTAGGTGAACTTGCAGCTGCAATTGAAGCGAAATTCGGTAGCTTTGATGCATTCAAAACAGAATTTGCAAAAGCTGGTGCAACTCGCTTCGGTTCTGGTTGGGCTTGGTTAGTAGTAAACAATGGTGAGCTAGAAGTAACAAGCACTCCAAACCAAGATTCACCTTTAACAGAAGGTAAAACTCCAGTTATCGGTTTAGATGTTTGGGAGCATGCTTACTACTTACATTACCAAAACCGTCGTCCTGACTACATCGGTGCATTCTGGAACGTTGTAGACTGGAACGCAGCTGAAAAACGTTACCAAGAAGCTAAATAATATCGCTTGTTCCGTTTTAGGTAAGGCGATATTGAAGAAGCTAGGGGAATATTCTCCTAGCTTTTTTGTATGCTTTCTTTTACATAATTGTGCTCGTCTTTGGAAGACTAGAACATGAAGTAAAGGAGAGTTATGTATGAAGTGGAAACATGTAATTGGCGATGTCGAGGTGAATCGTGATTTAATATTGTTACTTGTTATGGGGGGATTATACACGCTCGCAATTTCTTTATCCAACACGTTTGTTAACATTTATTTATGGAAACAAACACAAAACTATGTGAACCTTGGTTTGTATAATTTAGCAAGCGTTGTATTGCAGCCACTAACATTTCTTTTTGCAGGAAAATTGGCAAAACGGATAGATCGTGCTATTTTACTGCGAATCGGTGTGGGAACATTAGCTGCTTTTTTTATTGTTGTTTTACTCGCAGGAACGCATGCTTCACATTACATTTTATTACTTGGCGGTCTTCTTGGAATTGGATACGGTTTTTATTGGCTTGCATTTAATCTGTTGACATTTGAGATTACGGAACCGGAAACACGTGATTTTTTTAACGGTTTTCTTGGTCTTTTAACATCCTTTTCTGGAATGATTGGGCCAATAACAGCAGGATATACGATTTCACGTATGGAGAAATGGAGCGGTTATACAGTTATCTTTTTTCTTTCATTAACTTTATTTGCAATTGCTGTTGTCATAAGCTTCTTTTTATCGAAAAGAGAATGTGAGGGGCGCTATGAAATTGTTCAAGTTTTGAAAGAACGTAAGGTTGATAAAAACTGGGGAAGGATTACACGCGCACACTTTTTTCAAGGATTAAGGGAAGGGACGTTTATTTTTGTTATTTCTGTATATGTCTATTTGGCATCAGGGAGCGAATTTGCATTAGGAAAGTATAGTTTAGTCAATTCCGCTGTTTCATTTGTATGCTATTACTTGGTTGCGCGTATGTTAAAAAAGGAGTGGAGAAAAAAGGCGATTTTACTTGGTGGAATTATTTTGTATGTCGTTGTATTTTTAGTTATTTTTCATGTTACATATGTAAAATTACTCATTTATGCAGCATGTATTGCAATAGCTTATCCGATTTTACTTGTTCCGTACGGATCGATGACATACGATGTAATCGGAAGAGCAAAGCAGGCGAAAGAATGGCGGGTCGAGTATATTGTTGTTCGAGAATTATGGTTAAACAGCGGAAGAATTTGTTCGATTTTAAGTTTTTTATGTGCAGTATCATTTTTCCAGCCAGAAAAAAGCTTACCTGTTCTATTATGTATTCTTGGAGCTGGACATTTACTTATTTATTTTGCTGTTAGAAATGTCAAATACGGGGAAGGGAATCCAAATAAACCAAGGATTCCAGCACCTGAAACAACACAAAATCATACTGAACGAGAAGGTTAACTTCTTCTGGATTTTATGCTAGAATAAAAAGACATGTAAAACAGCAGTGAGGACACCTATAATAAGGTGTCCCTTTCCTATTACATAGCTGTTGGTAGAGGGGGTTCGTATGAGTAAAAAGAAGAAAAAAAAGAAAACCCACGTTCCGTTTCGGCTTAACGTGTTGTTTTTTTGTGTGTTTTTAATGTTTTCAGCGATCATTGTAAAGCTTGGAATGGTACAAATTGTACATGGTGAGGACTATAAAAATGAAGTTGAAAAAAAGGAAAACTCAACAGTAAGTAATCCAGTTCCACGCGGAAAGATCTTTGATAGATATGGTCGTGCGGTTGTGGATAATAACCCAGTTCGTACCATTACGTTTACAAGACTGAAGGGTTCAACTTCGGAAGAACGTTTAGAAACAGCGAAAAAACTGGCGAAGCTAATTGAAGTATCACCAGATAAATTAACAGAACGTGATAAAAAAGATTATTGGCTTTCTTTACATGAAAAAGAGGCAAAGGAAAAGATTACAAAGAAAGACCAAGCTGAATTTAAAGCAAAGAAAATTGATGATAAAGAAATGGCAGAGCGTCAGCGTAATCGCGTGACAGAGGCAGAAATAAATCAATTAACACCCGAAGATTTAGAAATACTTGCAATTAAGAGTAAAATGGATGGCGGATATGCAATGACACCGCAAATCATAAAAAAAGATGTAACAACAGAAGAATATGCAATCATTAGTGAAAATTTAGCATTGTTGCCAGGTGTAGATACGACAGTTGATTGGGATCGTAAATACACTTATGATGATATGTTCCGTAGTGTACTTGGTGGTGTAACAAGCTCAGATGAAGGGTTGCCAAGAGAACGACTAGATTATTTTCTTGTTCGAGATTATAACCGTAACGACCGCGTTGGTAAAAGTTATATTGAACAGCAATATGAGGATACGCTTCATGGTACAAAAGCAGAAGTGAGAAATGTTACAGACAAAGACGGAAATATTTTAGAAACAATAAACGTTTCTAAAGGTCAACGAGGCAATGATCTGAATTTAACAATTGATATGGAACTGCAAAAGCGTGTAGAAGAAATCCTTACGAAGTATTTAAAGCAATATGCAGGTGCAGAACCACTTTTAGACCGTGCATTTGTTGTGATGATGAATCCGAAAAATGGTGAAGTTTTATCTATGGCTGGGAAACAAATCGTAGACGAAAATGGAACGAAAGAGATAAAAGATTACGCATTAGGAACAATGACAAGTGCGTATCCGATGGGCTCAACTGTGAAAGGTGCTACGGTGCTAACGGGATATCAAACAGGAGCAATTACGCCTGGAACAGTTCTAGTGGATGAACCGATTAAATTAAAAGGTACACCGCAAAAAGCTTCTTGGAAAACGATGGGCAGTATTAACGACCTTACCGCTTTAAAAATGTCTTCTAACGTATACATGTTTAAAACAGCCATGAATCTTGCTGGAGTGCAATATCAAAGGGGCGGTACATTAGATATTAAGAAAAAGGCATTCGATGATATGCGTTATTATTTTGGACAATTTGGGCTTGGTGTGAAAACAGGAATTGATTTACCAAATGAAATAGCTGGTCAGAGAGGTTCTGGATTCCAACCAGGTTTCTTATTAGACTTAGCAATCGGGCAGTATGATACGTATACACCGCTTCAACTTGTACAATATGTTTCTACAATTGCCAATGGTGGCTATCGTATGCAACCGCAAGTCGTAAAAGAAATTCGTCAACCATCATCTAAACCAGATGAAGTCGGAAAAGTGATTCAATCAATGGAACCAAAAGTATTAAATCGTATTGATATGCCTGAAGATCAAATCCAGCGTGTGCAAGAAGGATTTAGACAAGTATTTAATGATTCAGGTGGTACAGGTACAAAATACTTTACAGGTGCAAAATATACAGCTGCTGGAAAAACAGGAACAGCACAAACGTTTTATGGTGGTAACAAAGATATCGGAAGAAATGCAAAAGGCGAGCCTGTATCAACTTATAACCTAACATTAGTAGGTTATGCGCCGCTTGATAATCCTGAAGTTGCATTCTCCGTTGTTGTTCCATGGGTACACGATGATAAGTCTGGAATTAACGGAAATATCGGTCGTGAAATTATGGATGCTTACTTTGACTTGAAAAAACAAGAAGTAACAGGTGAAGCACCAAAAGATGAAAAAGGTAAAAAAGAATAAAAATATGTGAATTTGGCACACTATCTTAAAAGATAGTGTGCTTTTTTTTGTATTTTATGCATAGGTTTTAGTAATTGTGGACGAGCATATCCTATACGCGAAATAGGGGGTTAAAAAGTGAACTCTCTCATAGTATGACCGGTCATATATTTACTTTTGAGAAAAGAAGTGAAAATGAGAAAGAAGTATCGTATTCCTCCACATTATGTTGAACTTTACAAAACTTTTACAAATTATTAAAACCGAATTAATAGTTGGGCATTATTCTTATATCTGTAATCCTGTTACTCCAGGATACTTCTAGGAGGAGCTACACGTGAAATGGACAAAAAAATCTATCAAGATTTTAGCAATATCGACATGTTTCATTTTTTTATATGTGTCTACTCCATCCGCTGCTAATGATGTGAGGGAAGTGAGAGTTGATGGATCCTCAACCGTTTTTCCAATTATGGAAGCTATAGCGGAAGAGTACACAAAAAAAGAACCACGTGTGAAAATTTCTATTAGTATATCTGGGACAGGAGGAGGGTTTCATCGTTTTGGCAAAGGCGAAGTAGATATAAATAATGCATCGCGCCAGGTAAAACAAGTAGAAGAAAATTTTATGAAGGAAAATTCCATCCAGTTTACACCATTTGAAATTGCTTATGATGGCCTCACAATCATTGTGAATCGTCAAAATACATGGGCTGATAATATGACAATAGAAGAATTACGTCTATTATGGAGCGAAGATGGGAGAACGAAACGATGGTCACATATTCATCCGAAATGGCCGCACGAAAAGGTGCAATTTTATGCACCAGGTGTTGATTCCGGTACGTATGATTATTTTCAAAGTGTTGTCTTGCGAAACAATCGTCTTGCAAAAACAGTTGCTTTATCTGAAGATGATCAAGTCATTATGCAAGGGGTAATGAATGATAAAAATGCAATTGCATTTGTGGGATATGCGTACTATATGGCGAATCGAGATAAGGTAAAATCCGTAAAAGTAAATGGTGTACCACCAACGAAAGCAAACATTCAATCTGGTGTTTATAAGCCATTGTCTAGGCCGCTATTTGCTTATGTAAACCATGCTTCGATTCGAAATAAAAGCAGTGTGGCAGAGTATGTGGTGTTTATGATGCAACATGCGGGCGGACTTGCTGAAGAAGTCGGATATGTTAAATTACCACAAAAGAAATATAGTGAACAGCTGCGAATGTTAACAGAAATAAAAAGATAATGTCAGGATGGGAAGGGGTTTTCATCTTTGGCTCGAAATGACAAAAGTCAATTTGCATTTTCTGTGCAACATTTGATTGAAAGAAATACAATCAAAAGAAAAAAAACGCAGCGAATCAATCGAATGGTTCCGTTACTATTAAAGGCAATTGCTAGCGTATCTATTATAACAACAATCGGTATTGTTATTACGCTAGCGAATGAAACAATTATGTTTTTTCGTGAAATATCAATGTATTCTTTTTTTACTGAGAAAGAATGGTTACCATTTTTTGAAGAGCCTAAGTTTGGGATACTTCCTCTTATATGTGGGACCTTAATTGTAACAACAATCGCTATGATAGTAGCTATTCCAATTGGACTAGGATGTGCCGTATTTTTAAATGAATATGCTTCACACTTTGTTAGAAAAGTGTTAAAGCCCATTTTAGAACTACTAGCAGGTATTCCTACAATTGTATATGGATTTTTTGCTTTAACGATTGTCACACCGGCCTTGCAGCGTGTCATTCCGGATTTACAGTTCTTTAATGCAATTAGTCCAGGCATTGTTATAGGAATTATGATGGTTCCAACAATCGCTTCTCTTTCTGAAGATGCAATGGGAGCTGTATCTAAAGGAATAAAAGAGGCTTCACTTGGGCTAGGTGCAACGCGTTTTGAAACTGTACGAAAGGTTGTGTTTCCAGCTGCATTTACCGGTATTATGGCTGCAATCCTATTAGCGGCTTCACGTGCGATTGGTGAAACGATGATTGTTGTCATTGCTGGAGGTTCAACGCCCAATGTATCTATAGATCCGACGCACTCCATTCAAACGTTAACGGCTTATATTGTGCAAGTAAGCTTAGGTGATGCCCCCCATGGAACGATCGCATACTATAGTATGTACGCTGTAGGCGCGACGTTACTTATGTTTACATTCATGATGAATATGATTTCGCAGCAGATTATGCACCGTTTTAGAAAGGCGATATAAGATGCGAATGCTGAATCATAAGAGAATAAAAGAAAATATGGCAACGCGTTTTTGGAAGGATCAAATATATAAGTCAATTTCTTATATGACAATGCTATTTTCTATTTGCATACTAATTTTATTACTTTATCAAATCTTTGAAAAAGGTATAAGTTATCTTTCGATAGATTTTTTTATGAACTTTGCTTCGCGTAATCCAAAGCAAGCTGGTATTGCCGCTGCATTGTCAGGAACAATTGTATTTATGAGTATAGTAGTACCAGTTTCCTTTATATTTGGAGTAGGTACAGCTCTTTATTTAGAGCATTATGCAAGACAATCTGTATTCACAAGAATCGTAGAATTAAATATTCAAACATTAGCGGGGGTGCCATCTGTTGTGTTTGGATTGCTTGGTTTAACAATTTTTGTATATGGTCTTCAGTTAGGTGAGAGTATAGTAACAGCAGCGTTTACGATGAGTCTTCTTGTGTTACCAACTGTTGTTGTGTCGAGTCAAGAAGCAATTCGTATGGTGCCAAGCTCTTTGTTAGAAGCCTCATATGGTGTCGGTGCTACAAAATGGCAAACAATGTATCAAATTGTAGTGCCAACTGCCTTGCCAGGAATTTTAACGGGATGTGTTTTGGCTTTATCGAGGGCAATCGGAGAAGCGGCACCATTATTAATCATTGGGGCGCTTGCTTTTGCTAATTATATTCCGCTTAACATGTTTGATAGATTTACAGTTTTACCGATTCAAATTTTTAATTGGATGAGTAGACCGCAAGAGGAGTTTCAGCATGTAGCAGCAGCCGGTATGATCGTTTTATTAGGATTGTTGCTCATTATAAATGTGGTTGTCTTATGGTTGAGAAATCGTAAGTAGTGGATGAAAGGGGAATTCAAAATGGTAGCAACAGTAGTAAATGTACAGGTGAAAAATGAAGAGAAAATTGAGTCAGCAACGAAGAAGGTTGTATTCGACACAAAAAATTTAAATTTATGGTATGGAGAAGATCATGCATTAAAAGATGTTAATTTAAGTATTCATGAGAATGAAGTAACAGCAATTATTGGACCGAGTGGTTGCGGAAAATCAACATATTTAAAAACGTTAAACCGTATGGTAGAGCTAGTACCTATCGTTCGCACAACGGGAGTAATTGAATATCGAGATCGAAATATTTTTGATAAGTCATATCCTGTTGAAGAATTACGTACGCATGTTGGAATGGTGTTCCAAAAGCCAAATCCATTTCCGAAATCTATCTATGAGAATGTTGCCTATGGTCCAAAGATTCATGGTATTCGTGATAAGAAGACACTTGATGCAATTGTTGAAAAAAGTTTACGTGGTGCAGCGATTTGGGATGAATTAAAAGATCGATTACACGATAATGCATATGGTTTATCTGGTGGACAACAACAGCGTTTATGTATCGCGCGTTGTTTAGCGATTGAACCGGATGTAATCTTAATGGATGAACCGACATCAGCATTGGATCCGATTTCTACATTGAAAGTTGAAGAATTGATTCAAGAGCTAAAGAAAGATTTTAGTATTGTAATTGTGACGCATAATATGCAACAAGCGGCACGTATCTCTGATAAAACAGCGTTCTTCCTAAGCGGTGAAGTTGTTGAATATACAGATACAAACAAATTATTCACTACTCCTACAGATAAACGAACAGAAGATTATATCACGGGACGATTTGGTTAATGTTTTTGGGAGTAAAAGCCCCTTTATAAGGGGCTTTTATCATTTTATCAAAAATCAAGTAAGAAAACTCCCCGCTCAAGGACTATGCTCAGCACAGTCCTTGAGCGGGGAGCTGAATTGCTAGTAACCGCATTCTTGTACGCTTTGTACAATATATTAAAAAAGTGGTTCCAAAGGCGTTTGCCAATGAAATAGAGGGGTTGTGCTATCAGGTAACTGTGTCAGCTCCACTCGTGTTACGCATCTGTTAGAGGAGACACACGAGAAACCCCCACTTCAAGATCCAAAGGAGCTAAGTGGCGGGAGTTTTCATATATGTAACAGCTAAAGGGGGAAACAACATGGTAAGGGAGCAATTTCATTATGATTTACACACATTGCAGCAAAAGGTAATTGAACTTGGAGAATTGGCAAGAGAAGCCCTTTCTTGTTCTATGGAAGGGCTTCAGAAGAAAGATGTAGAAAAAGCGCTAGAAGTCATTGATGGTGATTACCGTATGGATAATTTAGAAGAAGAAATTAATGACCTTGCACTTATGCTAATTACAAAACAGCAACCTGTTGCAAGCGATCTGCGAAGAATTTTTGTTTCGATTAAGACAGCAACAGATTTAGAACGTATTGCAGATCATGCCGTAAATATTGCTAAATCAACAATTCGGCTCGGAGAAAAAGATGTATCTGTTAGCTTGCATAGTCTAGAACAAATGTTTACGATTGCCATGGATATGTTAAATTTATCGTTAGAAGCATATCAAGAAGAAAATTTAACTTCTGCAAAACAAATTGCGGAAATGGATGATTCTGTTGACGAAATATACGGGAGAGCGATTCGTGAATTTATTTCCTCTATCCCTGAACATCCTGAAGCGATTACGCAAATTACACAATTATCTTTTATTGCACGTTACATTGAGCGTGTAGCAGATCACATTACGAATATTGCCGAGAATGTTTTTTACTTGGTGAAAGGAAAACATTATTTATTAAATGAATAGGAAAAAATGTTAGCAAGTGATGGAATATCACTTGCTTTTTTAGTCAAAACATGACAAAAAAAGCTCGTTGTCTTGTCCTCTCTATGATGATAAGATGTATCATAATATGATATGGAATAATATAGGAAGTGATTGTTTATCCTGTAAAAAACTTGATTGGTGAAGGTAGACACTCAGTGAAGGACAAGGAAAAACGCCACTGATTAAAATTTTACAGTATTAAGCTATAAAGTAAGCGCTTACTAATGTGGTTCAGTGAAGTGAAAAGGTTAATTTCTACATAAGTGACATACATATGATATACAAGGTCGTTCAACATTATAAACGTGGAGGATGAATGTATATGAAGGGGGTTATTTTAGCTGGAGGAAAAGGAAGGCGTCTTAGACCGTTAACATGTAATCTTCCAAAGCCAATGTTACCATTACTTGAAAAACCAGTTATAGAATACAATATTGAGTTACTAAGGGAGCATGGTATTCATGAGATTGCAATTACAGTTCAATATATGAGTACGGCAATTAGGCGGTATTTTGGTGATGGAAGTAAATGGGGAGTGGAGTTGCAATATTTCGAAGATTCGCCGCCGCTTGGTACGGCAGGAAGCATTAAACAAGCAGAAGCGTTTTTAGATGAGCCATTTGTTGTAATTAGTGGAGATGCATTGACGGATTTTAATTTATCGAAAGGAATTGAATTCCATCAATGCAGGAATAGACTGGTCACAATGTTTGTGAAGGAAGTGGAAAACCCACTATCATTTGGTTCAGTCGTTATGAATAGAGAGCATGAAATTATACGTTACATGGAAAAACCGAGTTGGAACGAAGTGATTTCAAATATTGTAAATACAGGCATTTATATTATGGACCCCGAAATTTTTTCTTATATTCCATCAGCGCAGTTTTTTGATTTTAGTCACCATGTCTTTCCTTTGCTGGAAAATAAAAAAGCACTCTTTGGATATGTAGCGCAAGGCTACTGGTTAGATATTGGCACATTAGATCAATATCGGCAGGCTCATTTTGACTTACTTACAAAGAAAGTACAGGTACCCATTTCTTATACGGAAGTACTACCGATGGTTTGGATGGGAGAAGGGGTAACTATTGAAAAGGGAACAAAAATTCACGGTCCATCTTTTATCGGAGAAGGAGCGTCCATCGGAGCGGGGGTAATAATTGAGCCATATTCAATTATCGGTAAGTGCAGCACAATATTAGATCATACGCATGTTCAAAAAAGTATTGTTCTTGCCCATACGTATGTAGGAAAACGCTGTGAGCTATTAGAAGCGACCGTTGGAGAAAATGCGATGATTAAAGATGATGTAACTTTATTTGAGAAAAGTGTGGTAGCAGACCGTTGCCAGATTGGAAAAAATACAGTGATACAACACAATGGGAAAATATGGCCTAATAAAGTTGTTGATAGTCATTCTATTATTGCCTCGTCAGGAATTACTGAAAATGAAAAAAACTCAGGTTGGCTGCAAAAAAGCCGGGTAGTAGGTAGAGGTAATATAGAAATGACACCTCAAGTTGTTGTAAAAATAGCAATGGCATATGGCTCTCTTTTTTCAAAAGGGGAGCGTATATTGATAGGGGGATATGATGATGTAAAAGTTGATATTTTTAAAAAGTTATTTCTACATGCAATTCATAGTGTTGGCTTGTATACGATGGAATGTCAAGAAATGAACGATTCGGCCTTTCGGTATGCGATCAATGAACTCGAATGTGCAGGGGGCATTTTTATTCGCTTTGAACAAGAAGAAGGAATTGTCATTCAACTGTATGGTAAGGAAGGCATAAGGTTATCGTATAAACAGCAAAAAGAAATGGAACACTTGTATATGTCAGAAGCATTTCATTATGTATATGATAAAGACATAGGACGAAATGAAACGGTACATGTTTGTTTAGAGAAATATGTTGAATCTGTATTAGTGTATTTGGATATCGAAACGATACAAAAGCAAACATTTCACCTTCTTATTAATAAAAGAGATGAAATGTTTCAGTCCCTACTCATATCCTTCTTGCGAAAACTAGGTTGCACAATTACATGGGTTTATGCTAGTGAGCAAAAAGAACATGTTAAATTGTTAATGAAATCAAGTAGAGCTCATATGGCTCTTATGTTTTATGAACAAGGAAATAAATTTGAATTATATGATAATCATGGTGGGATTTACCAAAGCGCGAATTGTGAAGAAATCGATGTGCCTGATTTATTACTTGAGACGACAGAAAGTGTTTATCCATTATCGTTAAAATTAGGAGAGTGCTATCTTCTTTTTTATATGTATGGTGAACAAAGTAAGTTTCAGATGAGATGGCAGCAAGATATTTTATATCGGATTGGAAAATTATTCGAACTAATTGCTCGGCAAGGAAATACTTTGTCGACGATGTTAGAGCAATCACCACCCCTTTACTTATTATGTGATGAAGTTGTTTGCTCGTGGAAAGAGAAAGGGAAAGTAATGGGAATGTTATTGCAAGATATGGAAAAAAGAGAAGTCGAAGTATTAGAGGGAATCCAATTTAAATATACAGAAAAAGAGTGGTCTTATATTGTTTCTGATGCAAAACATCCTAAATTTCTTGTATATTCACACGCGAGAAACCCAGTAATAGCAAAGGAAAATATGAAAACTCTTATAGAAAAAATTAGACAATATCAAAAGGTGTAGAATTTTTATTTTAAAAGTGGTATTATAGTATAGTCTGATTTAAGTTATTAGTGACTGGAGGGAAATAAGAATGCGTGTGAATATTACTCTAGCATGTACAGAATGCGGAGATCGTAACTATATCTCAAAGAAAAATAAACGTAACAACACGGAGCGCCTTGAGCTTAAAAAGTATTGCAAGCGTGACAAGAAGTCTACGTTACACCGTGAAACAAAGTAAGCAGTAGGAAATTTCCTACTGTTTCTTTTTTTTTACTATGGTTATAACCCTTATTGAAAAGTGATGATACATGAAAAAAATGATAGACTGTTTACAAGAACATAATTCATTTTTTCGATTAATAATTATAAAGTAAGTAAAGGATCACTTTATAGGGGGAAAAGCGTGTGAAAGAGGAGAAGGTACGTTTACGTAAGAAAATAGTAGAGCAAATGAATTTTTTATCGAAAGAACAGCACAAAACTTTATCAGAACAAATTGTATTTTCTTTATATGAACAAAAAGAGTGGAGAGAAGCGGAAACAATCGGAATTACTCTTTCGATGGAACATGAAGTGAATACATATGTAATTATTGAACAAGCATGGCGAGAAGGAAAAAAAGTTGTTGTACCAAAGTGTAATAGAGAGACAAGAACAATGATCTTTCGTCAAATTACAAATTTTGATCAATTAGAAACAGTATATATGAGCTTGCGTGAACCAATTCCTGCGCTAACAGTAGAAACAGAAGCAAATGAAATTGATCTTCTGTTTGTACCCGGAGTTGCGTATACAAGACGAGGGGAACGTATTGGGTACGGCGGTGGTTATTATGATCGTTATCTGCTGCAGTATGAAGGGAAAACGTTATCATTAGCTTTTGATTTTCAAATTGTAAGTTATATTCCAACAGAGTCGTTTGATCAAAATGTACAAAAAATTATTACAGAAAAAGAAACAATTCTTCAAAATGGACTTGTATAGACAAATAAAAATTGACGAGACTTTTTCTTGTTGATTATAATAAAATATGTGAACGTTTTCTTATTATATTTCCATAATAAGTGGACATAGAGGGTGATGAAATGATATCAATTTATGATATTCAGCAATTGCTAAAAAAATTTGGAACAATCATTTATACAGGTGATCGAATCGCTGATTTACAATTAATGCAAGATGAATTGCGTGAATTAAATCAATCACAGTTGATTGAGCCAAAAGACTATCAAACAGCTTTATTTTTATTGAAACAAGAGATTCAAAAAGAGATGAGCAAGAATTAGATAAAGGTAGGTTAGCAAAAATGGAAGAAAAGTGGTTAGTTGGTGTTGACCTTGGCGGGACAACGATTAAATTAGCATTTATCAATGTTTATGGTGAAATTTTACATAAGTGGGAAATCCCAACGAATACAAGTGGGCAAGGCAAACATATTACATTAGATGTAGCGAAAGCAATTGATAAAAAGTTAGAAGAACTAGGAGAATTAAAGAGCAAGCTAATTGGTATTGGTATGGGCGCTCCTGGACCTGTGCATGTCGCTTCTGGTATGATTTATGAAGCGGTTAATTTAGGGTGGAAAAACTATCCATTAAAAGATTTATTAGAAGTAGAAACAGGCTTACCTGTTGTGGTTGATAATGATGCAAACTTAGCAGCGCTTGGTGAAATGTGGAAAGGTGCTGGTGAGGGAGCAAAAGATCTAGTTTGTATGACGCTTGGAACTGGTGTTGGCGGCGGTGTAATTGCAAATGGTGAGATCGTGCACGGTGTAAGTGGTGCTGCTGGTGAAATCGGACATATTACAGTCGTAACAGAAAATGGATTTCCTTGTAACTGCGGGAAATCTGGCTGTCTAGAAACAGTAGCTTCAGCAACAGGTATTGTACGTGTTGCTATGCAAAAATTACAAGGTACAGATGAACCAAGCATACTTCACTCTATGTTAGAAGAAGAGGGACGTATTACATCTAAAGATGTATTTGAAGCGCTTGAACAAGGTGACGCTTTAGCGGAACAAGTTGTAGAAAAAGTAGCTTCTTATTTAGGGTTAGCTGTAGCAAATCTTTCTAGTACGTTAAATCCAGAAAAGATTGTAATTGGCGGTGGTGTATCTAAAGCTGGTGATGCATTGTTACAACCAATTCAGCGCTATTTTGCACAATATGCATTTTCTCGTGCTGTTAAGAGCACGAAGCTAGCAATTGCAACGCTTGGGAATGATGCTGGTGTAATTGGTGGAGCTTGGCTTGTGAAGAAGCATAAATATGAAGTTATGAAGTAAAAAGAATAGAATCAGTCAGGGCGAATCGGAATTAAGATGAGACTACGGGTATTTGCAAAATAATGAGAAGAGGAAGGGAGATCCCTTCCTCTTTTTTTATGCAAAATCTTGATGGGAAATAGAACTGTAAGTGAATTAATGAGCTGGTGGGTACCCGCTATAAAGGACAGTCATGACTGTAAACCAACCAAAAACAAGTACAGTTGCAACAGCAAAACCGCCTGCTAGTAAATTTTTTTCACGTAACGTTCTAAGGGTTGCGAATACAGCTAACAGAGTGACTAGCGCAAAAATGATAACAAGACCCATATATGATCCCCCTCTGCTCTCTCATTCTTTCGTTTGAGTTTTTGCAATATTTCTTCTTTTTTATTGTACATGTTTTAGAAATGATTGTCGAGATAGCATCGTTTCTTTTCCTAAGGAGAAGAAATGTTGTATCATAAAAGTAAGTTCAATAACTGGAGGAGATTTAAAAATGAAATGGATACAAATGCCATTAGGGCCATTACAAACAAATGCATATATTTTAAGTAATGATCAAAAAGAATGTATTATTTTTGATCCAGGTAGTGAAGGAGAAAAGCTTGTAACGTATTTACAAGAAGAACAATTAAAGCCGCTGGCTGTTTTATTAACACATGCTCATTTCGATCATATTGGTGCAGTTGATGCTGTGAGAGATGCTTTTCATATCCCAGTATATGTACATAAAGAAGAAGTGGATTGGTTAGGAGATGCGACTGTAAATGGTTCGCAAATTTTTATGATGAATCGAAGTATTACAGCGAAACCAGCTGATCAAATTATTGAAGGCGAAGGAATGTTAACGATTGGATCTTTTACATTTGAAATGTTTGAGACGCCAGGGCATTCTCCAGGCAGTATTTCATATTATTGCAAAGAGGCAAATGCTGTATTTTCAGGAGATGTATTATTCCGAATGAGTATTGGTCGAACAGATTTACCAGGTGGAAGTTTTGCAGAATTAATTGGAAGCATTGAAGAAAAATTATTTGTACTGCCAGATGACACAGCAGTATTATGTGGACATGGTCCAGAAACAAATATTGGTTTCGAAAAAGAAAATAATCCGTTTTTACAATAAGGAGCTATATAGGGATGGAGCTCGTTTTAAGAAAATGGATGGAAAAAGAAAAGGATTATTCGATTTCATATAGTACATATATGAACCTTGCACTGTATGATGAGGAGTACGGATATTATATGAAAGAACGTGAGAAAATCGGAAGAAATGGTGACTTTTTTACGAGTAGTAATATTTCTTCGGTATTTGCAAGGACGTTCGCTCGTTTTTTTATTCGACTTGTCCAAAATGGAGAGATCCCCCCGAATGTTTGTGAAATTGGAGGGGGAACAGGGAGATTTGCTTATGATGTTTTACAGGAATGGAAACAGTTATCTCCAGTAACCTATACAGGGTTACGATATTCTATTATTGAAGTGAGTCCTTTTCATAGAAGGTTGCAAAAACGTCAACTTGGTTCATTTCAAAATATTTCGCAGTACAAGTCCTATAAGGAATTAGGGGAGTCTTTTACAGGAATCGTTTTTTCAAACGAATTGTTTGATGCGTTTCCTGTTGAAGTGATAGAGAAGCGAGCTGGTATTTTGTATGAAGTTCGTATTACGTATACGGAGCAGCGGGAACTTACAGAAGTATTGCGGCCGTTAGAACAAGAAGTAATACGATGCTATTTACGAAGACATAAGATTGAGCTTTATGAAGGACAGCGCTTTGAAGTACCAATAGCAATGGAAACCTATTTACAAGAGATTATAGGATGGCTCAAGGAAGGCTTATTCATCACGGTTGATTATGGATATACAAAGGCGGAGTGGATGCATCCTGCGCATCATGAAGGGAGTCTAAGGGGATATTATGACCATAGGCTCATTCAGAACCCTCTGAATTATCCAGGTGAAATGGATATTACAGCGCATATTCATTGGGATGAATTGAAGAAAATAGGAGAAGAAAGCAGTCTTCATACAGTGTGGCATACAAAACAAAGGGGGTTTTTACTTGCGGCAGGTATATTAGAACAACTTGTTAGTCATCAAGATTCCGATCCTTTTTCTGAGAAACAGAAACAAAATCGAGCGGTTCGTTCTATGATTTTACATGGGGGAATAAGCGATGCTTTTGATGTTGTTATGCAAAAAAAAGGAATGCCACATTTTGATTTAAAGCATTATTTACATATATAGAAAAAAACAAGACACAGAATGATTCTGCGTCTTGTTTTTTGATACGACTTTAGGATATGTAGTATTGTATATTTTCTCTCATGATATATATTTATATTAAAGATATGAGATAGAAAATATAGAATACGTCCTTTTTGTTTGGTTACCCCTAACCTAGTAATACACGAACAAGTTGGATAATTGTTTCATTTTCTACTTTGTAGTAAATTTCCAATCCTTTTCTTTCACTAGAAACGATTTTAGCGCTTTTTAATTTCGCTAAATGTTGTGAAATTGTGGATTGTGGCATATTTAATCCTGTGTACATTGTCGAAACATTGCTTGGACCGCGTTCGATCAATCCTTTTACAATACATAAACGAACAGGGTGAGCAAGAACTTTCAGTAATTCTGCATTATTTTCGTATAGTTCTAATTCCTTTTGAAAGGTTTCTAACATGTTTTTTCCACCTCCATGCGAGCTGTTATACCCATACTATACATACCAAAAATCTAAAGAAAAGAAAATAGTTGTTGCAGAAAAAATGTTCTAAAGTAAAGAAATTGTAAGAAAAGAGAACATGATGTAAATAACTTTGCAAAATTTGTACGTTTTGTAACACAGTATTTTTTGTTAAAAATCGTGAATATACAGATACATTTGTAACACAATTTTATCACGATTTTGTTATTCTTTCAATTAATATACAAAATTTTTAAAATAATAAGAAAAAGAGATTTTATATGTTTCTATAGAATATAATTTTGGATGAAAAGAAGGCATATCATAACATACATTTCCTAAAACACTTTCACTTTCCTGAAGGTTTACTGAAAAAAGATAAGTGGTGATGATGTGATACGATTAGCAAAAGAATCTGATGCTGAATCATTTATTGCTATTAGAAAGGAAATCATTTTATCAGCAGCTACGACAAAGTTTTTTATATCTTCTCCAAATAAAATACCTGATAATGTGAATAAAGAAAGAGAAAAAATATTGAAAACTGTTGAGGATGGAAATCTTTATATAGTAAGTGAGATGGAAGGTGCAGTAGTCGGCTTTTTGATTTTCAATCGTTACAAACAAGAACGCTTAAAACATGTAGGAACAATGGGAATGGGTATCAGAGAGGAATGTTGCAATCAAGGTATCGGTACCAAATTAATAAAATTTCTTGTTAATTGGGCTAAAAAGCAGAAAGGTTTAGAAAAAATTTGCTTAGGGATCGTTTCTGTTAATGATAGGGCTATTAAAGTATACAAACGTACTGGTTTTATAGAAGAAGGTAGACAACGGAAACAAATTAAATATGAAGATGGTTCTTATGGAGAGGATACATTAATGGCTTATTATCTTCAATAGAGGGACTTTACCTAAGTGCATATGATGAGTTTATGGTGGTAAATCCTGAGTACCGTAATAAAAAAGGATAGACCAAGCGAATGTAATTTGCTTGGTCTATCCTTTTTTATAATGTGAAACATTTTATTTCTATATCAGATGGGAATTTTCTCATGCATTCACAGGTTCCTCTACAAAAGAAAGTGCATTTTCAAAATCGGTAATTAAATCATCTACATTTTCAAGGCCAACTGATAAACGGAGCAATGAATTAGAAATACCTCTTTCATCGCGTGCTTTTTGTGATAATGCTGCATGTGACATTTTTGCAGGATAGGAGAGGATGGATTCCACAGCTCCTAAACTTACTGCAAATACAGGAAGCTTGACTTGTGATAAAAATTTTCGCAAAGCATCTTCAGATTGTAACGTGAAAGATAAAACAGCACCGGCAGTTTGTGCTTGTGAGTGCTGTATGTCATAGCCAAGGTGTGATTCTAATCCAGGGTAATACACATTCTGAATTTTCGAGTGTTTTTGTAAATAAAGAGCAATTTTATTCGCGTTTGTTGCTGAGTGTTCGAGACGTACGTGTAATGTTTTCAGACCGCGAAGAACGAGAGAGCAATCTTGTGGGCCTAATATAGCGCCAAATGCATTTTGCAGGAAGCCGAGTTTTTTAGCGAGTTCATCATCTTTTACAACTGCTAATCCAGCTGTAACATCACTATGACCGGCAATAAACTTTGTCGCACTATGGAGAACCACATCTGCTCCAAGTTCGAGTGGTTTTTGGAATAGTGGTGTTAAAAATGTGTTATCAACAAAAGTAAGAGCTCCGGTAGATTTCGCTAATTCGCAAACAGTACGAATGTCGGTTACTTTTAATAATGGATTGGATGGTGTTTCAATGTAAAAGACTTTTGTATTTGGTCTAATGTTTTGTTTTACTGCCTCTACATTTGTCATATCAACAAATGTATGTGAAACACCGTAACGAGACAGAACCTCTGTTACAATGCGATATGTTCCCCCGTATACATCTTCTGAAATGAGAACATGATCGCCTTGCGAGAGAAGGAGGAAGGCAGTAGAAATCGCTGCAATTCCAGATGCGAAGGCAAATCCTTTTGTTCCCCCTTCTAATAAAGCGATTATGTCTTCAAGTGCTTCACGTGTTGGATTCCCAGAGCGACTGTAGTCGTATTTTCCAAAGGTATCTACATCAAATTGATGAAATGTCGATGTATTATAAATGGGAACGTTAACAGCTCCTGTTTGTGAATCATGTTTATATTGGTTATGAAGTAAGAGTGTATCTAACGAATAACTCATATTCTTACACCTTCTTTTACATGTTTAATAGCTTGCTTTAAGTCTTGAATTAAATCATCCCCGTTTTCAATGCCAACGGAAAAACGGAGAAGACGATTACATACCCCGCGTGCTATACGCACTGATTCTGGGATATCTGCATGTGTTTGTGTTGCTGGATATGTCATTAAACTTTCAACCCCGCCAAGACTTTCTGCAAATGTAATTAACGATAAAGATTGTAAGAAAGGATTTATCCATTTTTCATCGCGAAGACGAAATGAAATCATACCGCCCCTTCCTGGATAAAAAACATCGGTTACACCATTCTCCCCATTTAAATAAGAAACGATTTTTTTTGCGTTTTCTTCATGTTGTTTCATACGAAGAGCCAATGTTTTCATACCACGAATTAATAACCACGAATCAAATGGACTTAATACAGCACCAGAAGCGTTATGATAGTGGGCAAGTGCTTCGCAAAGTGTCTGACCTTTTGCAACGACAAGGCCGCTTAGTACATCGTTATGTCCACCTAAATACTTTGTTGCGCTGTGAAGGACAATATCTGCGCCTTCTGTTAATGGTTGTTGTATATAAGGAGTGTAGAAAGTATTATCGACAATTAGAAGTAGGTCGTGCCGTTTTGCGACAGTTGCGACAGCTGCAATATCAGTGACTTGCATTAATGGATTGGTCGGTGTTTCGATAAAAATAGCCTTTGTTTGAGAAGTGACAGCTTGTTCTATTTGTTTAATAGATTGTGTATCTACGTATCTACATCGAATATTCCACTTTTCCTCATGTTCCGAAAATAAGCGGTAGGTCCCTCCGTATAAATCTTCTGATACGATAAGTTCATCTCCAGAACGGAATAAGGAAAGAATAAGAAGAACAGCTGCCATTCCAGAACTACAGGCATAGCCTTGTTCACCTTCTTCTAAATCAGCAATTGCGCGTTCTAAAAGACCACGTGTTGGATTTCCTGTTCGTGAATAATCAAAGCCTGTTGACTTTCCAATTCCTTCATGACGATAAGCTGTTGAAAAGTAAACAGGGGGATTAACTGTTCCTGTTGTAGTTTCGCTTCGATTTCCGATTTGTGCTAGTTTTGTTTCGATTGTTGACATGTGAAATTCCTCCTTTATAAAAATAAAAAAAGCCTTCTAAGAAGAAGGCTTTCATGCGAATATAGTCTTCTTCTTATCTGTCAAATCTTTTCACAATTTGCTGGAATTAGCACCTTATTAACGAACGTGTTAATGGTTGCTGAGGTGTCATAGGGCCAGTCCCTCTACCTCTCTAGATAAGAATATTTTGTATGAAATTTTATTATGGTTTTAACTTTACAACAAAAGATAATTGAATTGCAACTTTATTTTAAACAATTTTCATTTTTCTGCTAATTCAATTGACTTTTAGTCTATCCCATGCTAAATTTATGAGAAAATTAACAAAGATTGTTAAAAGGTACACGTATTTCCTTTTAAAACATAGATGAATAATAAAGACAAACTCTTATTGAGAGCGGTGGAGGGAAAGGCCCTGTGAAACCCGGCAACCTTCAAACGAAATGTTTGAAACGGTGCTAATACCTGCAAAACAATTTGTTTTGCATGATAAGAGGAGGATTGATGATGTCCCCCTCTTCAAGATGAAGAGGGGGTTTTTATATTGATAGAAAAGAGGGAGACAAGTGAAAATTCTAGATTTAGTATCAAAAGGAATTGTTATCGGTGATGGCGCAATTGGTACGTTATTACATTCTCATGGTTTGCAAAGTAGTTTTGAAGAATTAAACTTATCTGATCCAGATCTTATTATATCTATTCATAAACAATATGTAGCTGCTGGGGCAGATATTATTCAAACAAATACATATGGTGCAAATGAAGCGAAATTACGCATGTATGGTTTGGAAAATCAGGTCACCCAAATTAATAAAGCAGCGGTTAAACTTGCAAAAGCAGCCGTAACAGATAAGAACGCCATTTTAGGGACCATCGGTGGGATGAAGCATATCGGGGCCGTTACAACGACTGATATGGAACGAGAGTTTATGCTACTTGAGCAAGCGGGAGCATTATTAGAAGAAAAGGTTGACGGATTATTATTAGAAACATTTTATGATGAGTTCGAATTGTTACATGCAGTGAAAGTATTGCGAAAACAAACAGATATTCCAATTATTGCACAGCTAGCGCTTCATGAAGCGGGCGCAACGCAAAATGGAAATGATGTAAATGGAATATTAACGCAGCTTTTAGATTACGGTGCAAATGTAGTCGGTTTAAACTGTCAGTTAGGACCGCTTCATATGACGGAAGCTTTTAAAATGATATCGATTCCTAAAAATGGTTATTTGTCGGCTTATCCAAATGCAGGCCTTCCAAACTATGTAGAAGGACGTTACGTATATGAAGGAAGCCCTGCTTATTTTGAAGAGATGACACCGAAATTTATTGAACAAGGTATTCGTTTGTTAGGGGGCTGTTGTGGTACAACGCCAGCACATATTGAAGGGATGAAGCGTGTAATTGCGAATGTAACGCCTGTTACAGAAAAACAAATTGTTCAAAGACAACAAGTAGTTCATATCCAAACAAAACGTGCTAGCACTCATGTTACCCTTGCAGAAAAAGCGAAGAAGCAAACAACGGTGGTTGTTGAACTAGATCCCCCAAAAACATTAGATACGCAGCGTTTTTTTGAAGGGGCAAGGGCATTGAAAAGAGCGGGAGCAGATGCCATTACGTTAGCAGATAATTCGTTAGCATCCCCGCGCATTTCAAACATGGCAATGGGGGCATTATTAACGAAGCATGATATTCCAGTACTGACGCATTTAACGTGCCGTGATCATAATGTCATTGGTTTGCAATCTCATTTACTAGGTTTATCGGCTTTAGGAATGGAAGAAGTGTTAGCTTTAACAGGTGATCCAGCGCGAGTGGGGGATTTTCCTGGAGCGACTTCTGTATATGATTTGTCTTCTATTGAATTAATTAAAATGATTAAAGAAATGAATGATGGTCGATCTATTTTAGGAAAATCCATTGGTCCAGCGACAAGGTTTTCTGTTGGAGGAGCTTTTAATCCGCACGTGAGACATTTAAAAGCAGCGGTGAAGCGAATGGAGAGGAAAATTGCAGCTGGTGCAGAGTATTTCTTAACACAGCCAATTTACGATGTAGCCTTAATTGAAGAAATATACGAGGCGACAAAACATTTAGAAAAACCAATTTTTATTGGAATTATGCCTTTAGTAAGTAAACGTAATGCTGATTTTCTTCATTTTGAGGTGCCAGGCATTACATTGCCTGAGGAAGTAAGACAGAGAATGGATGGGCATGAAACGCAGGAGTCTGCAATTGAAGAAGGAATTCGTATTTCTCAGGAATTAATTAATGCCGCAATGAAATACTTTAACGGTATTTATCTCATTACGCCATTTTTGAAATATGAAATTACAGAAAATCTCGTTAAGTATGTGAAAGAAAAGCAAGACGTGAAAGAGGGAATCAACTGATGAGACCGATAGAAGAGAGATTACAACATGATATTTTAATATTAGATGGCGCGATGGGAACGATGATTCAGCAGGCAGATTTAACTGCAGAAGATTTTGGAGGTGAAGAATACGAAGGTTGTAATGAATACTTAGTAAAAACAAGGCCAGATGTTATTTTAGGTATCCATAAAGCTTACATTGAAGCGGGTGCGGATATTATCGAAACAAATACGTTTGGTGCTACGAATATCGTATTGCATGATTATGAGCTATCTCATTTAGATGAAGAGTTAAATGAAAGAGCGGCGTTTTTAGCAAAGCAAGCGGTAAAGGAGAGTGGTAAAGAAGTATATGTAGCAGGTGCGATGGGGCCAACAACAAAAGCAATTAGTGTAACAGGCGGTGTAACGTTTGAAGAACTAATTGAAGCTTATACGAGACAAGCTCGGGGCTTATTACGAGGTGGCGTTGACGTATTGCTTGTAGAGACAAGCCAAGATATGCGTAACGTGAAAGCGGCGTATTTAGGGATTCAGGAAGCGTTTACGGAAGCAAATCATACGGTTCCGCTTATGATTTCAGGAACCATTGAACCGATGGGAACAACGTTAGCGGGGCAAACAATCGAGGCATTTTATTTATCAATTGAGCATATGAAACCATTATCTGTCGGATTAAACTGTGCTACAGGACCAGAATTTATGCGCGAACACATTCGTTCTCTTTCTGACTTATCAGAGTGTTATATTTCTTGTTATCCAAATGCTGGTCTTCCAGACGAGGATGGACATTATCATGAGTCACCGACTTCACTTGCAGAAAAGGTGAAACAATTTGCTAAAGAAGGGTGGATCAATATTATCGGTGGTTGTTGCGGTACAACACCTAATCATATACGAGCGATAAAAGTTTCGCTTGAGTCCCTTGAACCACGTGAGAATCATGAACGAGAAGGCCACGGTATTAGTGGTTTAGAAGCGTTGCAATATGATGATTCTATGAGGCCATTATTTGTGGGAGAGAGAACAAATGTTATTGGATCAAGAAAATTTAAGCGATTAGTAGCTGAAGGGAATTTTGCAGAAGCTGCTGAAATTGCGAGGGCGCAAGTGAAGAAAAATGCCCATATTATTGATATTTGTATGGCGGATCCAGATCGTGATGAAGTAGAAGATATGGAGAACTTTTTGGCAGAAGTAACGAAAGTATTAAAAGTTCCGATTATGATAGATTCAACGGATGATAATGTTATGGCAAAAGCTCTCACGTATATACAAGGAAAAGGGGTTATTAACTCTATTAATTTAGAAAATGGAGAAGAGCGTTTTGAGAAAGTAACACCTCTTCTTCATAAATATGGTGCGGCAATTGTAGTAGGAACGATTGATGAAGAGGGCATGGCAGTTAGTGCAGAAAGAAAGTTAGAAATTGCAAAGAGAAGTTACGAGTTATTAACGAAGAAATATGGTATACGTCCATCCGATATTATTTTTGATGCACTCGTTTTCCCGGTAGGAACTGGTGATGAAGAATATATTGGTTCGGCAGCAGCGACGATAGAAGGGATTCGTCTTATTAAAGAATCACTGCCAGAATGTTTAACAATTTTAGGAGTAAGTAATATATCGTTTGGTTTACCGCCAGCTGGTCGCGAAGTGCTAAACTCGGTCTTTTTATATCATGCAACAAAGGCTGGGCTTGACTACGCAATTGTGAATACTGAAAAGCTAGAGCGCTATGCATCCATTCCAGAAGAGGAAAAGGAACTCGCAGATGCACTATTATTCGAAACAACGAAAGAAACACTAGAAGAATTTACGAACTTTTACCGGGTTGCTAAGAAAAAAGAAGCGGTCATACAAGAAACATTAACACTTGATGAAAGGTTAGCAAATTATATTGTAGAAGGAACGAAGCAGGGTTTACATGAAGATTTAAGTTTCGCACTAACAGAAGGAAGAAAGCCCCTTGATATTATTAACGGTCCGCTTATGATGGGGATGGACGAAGTAGGTCGTTTGTTTAATAACAATGAGCTTATCGTTGCTGAAGTATTGCAAAGTGCAGAAAGTATGAAAGCTGCTGTTGCGTATTTGGAGCCTTATATGGAATCTAGCGATAGTGCGAAAAAAGGAAAGGTATTATTAGCAACTGTAAAAGGTGATGTACATGATATTGGCAAAAACCTTGTAGAGATTATTTTATCAAATAACGGCTATGATATTGTTAATTTAGGAATTAATGTGCGCTCTGATCGCATTGTGCAAGAGGTAAAAGAAAAGAAACCAGACATTATCGGACTTTCTGGATTATTAGTAAAATCGGCGCAGCAAATGGTAGCAACTGCCGAAGATTTACAAGCGGCAAATATTGATATTCCCATTGTTGTAGGTGGTGCGGCATTGACAAGAAAGTTTACAGATAACCGTATTTCACCTTCCTATAATGGACTCGTATTATATGCAAGTGATGCGATGACAGGACTCGATCTTATCAATCGATTGCAAAAAGAAGAAGAACGAGAAAAAATGAAACAGGATAAAAAAAATCGCCACATTCATGTCGTGAAACAAGAGGAGAAAAAAGTGGAGAAACCAGCCGTCATTGAACCGTTGCCGAAAGCAAAAGTTATGGTGCCGGACTCAACAAAACGGGTTGTACTTCGTGATATTCCAGTTTCACATCTTGCACCATTTTTAAACAGGCAAATGCTAATTGGTCATCACCTTGGTTTAAAAGGAAATGTGAAAAAATTATTAAAAGAAGGTGATAAGAGAGCGCATGAGTTAAACAATTTAATTGATGAATTATTACAAGAAGGACAATCTTGGCTATGTCCAAAAGCTGTTTATCAATTTTTTCCTGCCCAAAGTGATGGACAAACTATTATTATTTATGATCCAGAAGATCGTACACGTGTGCTAGAGCGTTTTTCATTCCCAAGACAAGGGAAAGCTCCGTACCGTACATTAGGGGATTACTTACGTCCTGTCGGTGATGAAATGGATTATGTCGCCTTTTTATCTGTTACAGTGGGGCAAGGTGTGCGTGATATTGCGGAAGAATGGAAAGAGAAAGGGGATTATTTACGTAGCCATGCGATTCAATCGTTAGCGCTAGAGCTAGCAGAGGGACTCGCTGAAAAAACACATATGTTGATTCGTGATCGTTTTGGAATTCCGGATTCACCGGAGATGACGATGGAAGAGCGATTCCGTACAAAATATCAGGGAATTCGTGTTTCTTTTGGTTATCCAGCTTGCCCAGAACTTGCTGATCAAGAAAAACTATTTCGCTTAATTCAGCCAGAGGAGATTGGAATCTCACTAACAGAAGGATTTATGATGGAGCCGGAAGCATCTGTAACGGCAATGGTATTTGCTCACCCCGAAGCACGATATTTTAGTGTACTATAGTGTAGAAGGGGGAGAGGTATGAAAAGAATAGTCTTTACAGGCGGTGGTTCGGCTGGACATGTGACACCTAATTTAGCAATTATTCCACATTTGCAAAAAAAGGGCTGGGATATTTCTTATATAGGTTCTCATCAAGGGATTGAAAAAACGATTATAGAGAACGAAGGAATTCCATACTATGGTATAGCGAGCGGAAAGTTACGCCGTTATTTTGATTTGAAAAATATAAAAGATCCTTTTCTCGTTATGAAGGGTGTTATGGATGCTTATGTACGAATAAGAAAATTAAAACCTGATGTTATTTTTTCAAAGGGTGGTTTTGTATCTGTACCAGTAGTAATTGGCGGATGGTTAAATCGTGTTCCAGTCTTGTTACATGAATCGGATATGACACCAGGACTAGCGAATAAAATTGCACTCCGTTTTGCTTCAAAAATATTTGTTACGTTTGAAGAAGCTGCACAACATTTGCCAACAGAAAAGGTGGTTTATACAGGTTCGCCTGTGAGGGAAGAAGTGCTACGTGGAAATCGTGAAAAAGGATTACACTTTCTTCGGTTCCATACTAGAAAACCAGTTATCACGGTTATGGGAGGAAGTCTAGGGGCAAAGAAAATCAATGAAACAGTACAAGAAGCATTGCCACAGCTCCTTAAAAATTATCAAGTTGTTCACCTATGCGGAAAAGGAAATCTAGACGAGACGTTACAAGGTATAGAAGGGTATAGGCAATTTGAATATGTGCACGGAGAATTGCCAGATGTGTTAGGGGCAACTGATTTTGTCATCTCACGAGCTGGATCGAATGCGATTTTTGAATTTTTAACATCGCAAAAACCGATGCTTTTAATTCCATTACCGAAAGCTTCAAGCCGCGGAGATCAAATTTTAAATGCACAATCGTTTGAAAGACAAGGGTATGCAGCGGTTTTATATGAAGAAACTGTAACAGTGACATCCCTTATGAAGCATATAGAAGAGTTAAATCATAATTGTGAGAAGTATAAAAAAGAATTAAAAAAGTATAGTGGAAAAGAAGCAGTACAGACCATTATGAAATATATTACGGAGGCGTGATTTCTAAAAAATCATGTCTTTTTTAGTAGAATGAAAGGTTCGAAGAATTACTTTATTTATGTTACAATAACAGAGATTTAATAGGGGAATTCCAGTTCTTTGAGCGTGAAAATACGAATGGATTAGGAGTGACTGTGTTGGAGCTGAGTCTCTATGAAAATACTGCTCTGATTATATGTTTTGTGCTATACGTTGGTAGTGTTATTATTTACATTTCAAGAAAATTTTCACAAGAACGAAACTTAGAAAAATCGGAAATAACAGCTGAGTTAGAGATGTTAGCCGATGAAAGTGATAAAAAGCAAAAAATAAGAGAAAAGCATGAGGCACCCCACCATTTAAACGCAAAATAAGTTTTGAATGTGGGGATTTCTTTTGGCGAAATCCTTCTCTATTATTATCATTAACGCTAAAAAAGGAGTTTCCCTTTGGTTTTATAAATAAGGAGCTAATTCATATGAATTTCTATATTGCATCAAGTTTTCAAAACAAACATCTTGTTCAATTTGTAGCGAGTCAATTGAAAGAAGCGGGATGGCATCATACATATAATTGGACTCAAAATGAAAGAGCGACAAATAGAGAACAATTACAGAAGATTGGTCAAGCAGAAAAGCAGGCGATACAAAACGCTGATGTTTTTCTACTTTTATTAGATGGCGGAAATGGGAGTCACACGGAGCTTGGTATGGCTATTGCGCTAGAGAAGAAAATCTATATGTATCATAAAAACAATCCGCTTCAAACAACGTTTTACCATTTACCAGAAGTGGATATTTTTCAAGGGGAAGTGGAGGAGTTTGTTTCATACGTCATGAATAAAGGAGACGCATAGATCATGCAGGTTTATGATACGATATACGGTAATTTTGAAATAGACGGTGTATTAGAAGAACTATTACAAACAGAAGCCATGCAAAGGCTGAAGAAAATTCATCAAGTTGGAGCAAGCTTTCTTGTAAAACCAGAGTGGAATATAACTCGTTATGAGCATTCAATTGGAGTTATGCTTCTTGTGAAAATGCTGGGCGGGGGTGAAGCGGAACAAATTGCAGCATTGCTTCACGATGTATCACATACTGCTTTTTCACACGTTGTAGATCGTGTATTACATAAAAAAGATGAAGACTATCATGAACATATTTTTGATACAGTCATTGAAAACTCGGATATCCCGCTCATTTTGAAAAAGTATGGATATGATTCTAAAATGCTTCAAAACTGGGAACAATGGATGCTGTTGGAACAACCACTACCAGCTCTATGCGCAGATCGTATAGATTATACACTTCGCGATTTATATACATATGGAATGATTTCAAAACAAGAAGTTCTTACATTTTTAAATCAATTAATTGTCCATGAAAAACAAATCTGTCTTAGTACGCTAGAGGCGGCAGAGTGGTTTACAACAGTCTATTACAAAGAAACAATTGATTTCTTTCTACATCCATTAGGCTCATATAGTTATCATGTATTAACAAAAGTTTTGCAACTAGCGTTAGAAAAGCATGTGATACATACTGAAGATTTCTTGTGCGATGATGAGGTAGTGCTTCAAAAATTGAAATGTTGTCGTGATGAAGAGATAACGAGTGTATTGGCTACTTTACATCCAAATGTAATAGTAGAAGAGAATACT
Source organism: Bacillus sp. FSL K6-6038 (assembly GCF_038050455.1). Classification (NCBI taxonomy): domain Bacteria; kingdom Bacillati; phylum Bacillota; class Bacilli; order Caryophanales; family Bacillaceae; genus Bacillus; species Bacillus sp. FSL K6-6038. Next base: position 4,104,391 of record NZ_JBBOUH010000001.1, on the reverse strand, counting down.
CAAGAGTATGATATTTGTTACTCGGGTGGGAAGGAACGCTTAATTGATCCACATGTCTATATGAATGGTAAAATATATAAAGCGTCTCGTTTATCTGAACATGTAAGGTCATGCAATCAAAATGCGAAAGAGAACTTCAATCAAAATATATATTTAAAAATAAAGAAAGCATAAAGGAGTTATAAATATGAAATTAGAACAAGGATGGGAAACAAGCTTTTTAGAAGTTATACAAAAAAGTGAATTCAAAAAAGGTGCACTGCGTAGTCAGCTACTTTGTGCAGACGGAGAAGAAGTAGAAGAACTTGCAGACGATTATGGATATGATGAAATTGTAAATCGTGAACATGATGAAGAACTCGCAGAAATTTTAGGTGAAGAACTCTTTAGTGAAATGGAACGTTATGTATTTCTATCTTCACAACCTGAAGAAAAACTTATTTCATTTGTAAATGGGTTAGGATTTCATATTTTAGATTGGATTGTTCTACTTGAAACAGAATTCGGTATAGATAGTGCAGTATTTTCATCGGATGCAGTAAAAATGTTAGAAAAACGTTTTAGACAGTTTCCGTATATAGAAGATAAGACAATTTTTGATATGACAATTGGAGAAGCGATGAATGTATTAGAGTCTGTTACAGGGTTACAATTGAAAGAGAAGATGAGTATATAATAGTGAAAATGAAAAAGAACGTGATAATCTCACGTTCTTTTTTTACATAATAATAATTTTGTCAGTTAATTTTTTTTGTCCTGTAAGAAGTGCATTTAAATACTCGACTTTTCGTATACAAGATTGAATGTGTTTTTCAACTTCTTGTAACTCTGCCTGATGATGGGTTTCAATCGGATGAATTTGCACGTTAAACTTTTCAAATTGGCTGCTGTATGTTATTTCTGCATAGCCACTCATAATATCGGTTTGGTTATGAAATAAGAATTGTTTTGTTTCCTCACAGTATGTTACATCTTGAAATCCATATGATTTTAATGCTTCGATTACTTTTGTAATAATTGTTATATCCATTTTTCTCCCTCTTTACGAAGTTCTGCTTTTCCATTATAACATGAAATAAATTTAAGAAAGCGTTTCCAAGTGTGGTTTTTCCTAATTTTCACGTATAATTTATAAAAATGACACAAAGAAAAAATAATTGTAATAAAGGAAGGACTCTTTTGCTGTTTCATCATATATATACAGAAATAGTGTGATGAAAGGAAATTTTCCGAGGAGAAGGTAGTATGCCAAAGTTGAGCGCAGTAAAAGGGGTGAGAATTTTGAATTTTGATATTACAGGACAAAAAGCGTATGTAAAAGATGGACCGTATCGGAATCGCATTGGAATTGTAAAGCAAAAAGAAAAGCAGGAAGGATCAAGTTTTTTCCTTGTTATTGACGATCAAGTCGTTGATGTGGAACTAAAAGATATCGTTTTAGTAGGGGTAGATGTGCGGCAGTTTCATGAATGGTGCGAACACAATGGCTATTTGTAAAAGGGACGGGCTGTGAAGAGGAACTTTTATTTTTATTATGTGCTTGAAAAGGTTATATCAATATATAATGATGATGGGGATATTATGCTCAATATAGGAGCATATATCCTTTTTCTGTTTATACACTTGGTAACGAAGAAAGTTTTTATCTGTAATATTCAGAAATAAAAGAAAGTTATTTGATATAGTAATAAATTTCCATTAAACTATAAATAGAAACAGTGTAATAACGCTGCAATAAAATGTTCAAATGGATAATCAAACGTGGGGGAAATCAAATGAACTTAATGCAAAAAGCAATAGACATGGCAAAAATATATAAACAAAACCAAAAAGTAGAAGCGATTCTTTTAGCAGGATCCGTATCAAGAAACTGGCAAGATGAAAATTCAGATATAGAGTTACACATTTTATGGTCAGCACCGCCAGAAGATGAAGATCGTGAAGGGCCTATTAAACGTATTGATGGGACAGTTTTATCGTATCATCCGTATGAAGAGGAAGAGTGGTCTGAATCTTATGTAACGAAAGATGGGATTAAATTAGAAATAAGTAACTTTTTATCCGTAACGGTTGAACGTTTTATTTCTGATGTGGTGGAAAAGTATGAAACTGATTATGAGAAACAATGTATTGTAGCCTCAATTCATGATGGTGTGAGCTTGCATGGAGAAGAAACAATTAGAAAGCTAAAAGATAGAATTGCAGAATATCCTTTAGAACTTTCCAAACAGATGATTGAAGAGAATCTTTTGCTAAGTAATCGCTGGCATAACCGTGAAGCACTTTTAAAACGAAAAGATTGGCTTATGCTATACGATGTAATTTGTGATGTACAGAAGAATGTATTTGGTGTTTTGTTCGGCCTTAATAAAATGTATGTGCATCACCCTGCATTTAAATGGATGCCTTTTAATATCAAACGAATGACAATAAAACCGGAAAACCTTTATGAGCGAATGACGAATATCTTGATGGGAAATCCGGAAAACAGTGTGAAGGATTTGGAATTATTAATCGAAGAAGTATTGATTTCGGCGGAGAAACAAATTCCAGAATTGGATCTTTGGGAGCAAAAGAAACAGATTTGTTATGTGAAGTAATGATGATAGAGTGGTGGTGTTATGGAATATATCATGGATAGAGCATATGCACGTGAGTTACTTGAACGTGCATATAAACAAAATCCTGGACCTTGGTATAAACATTCGATAAATGTTGCCCAAGCTACTGAAAACATAATCTTGGAATTTATGAAACAAGGATATGATGTGAATGATAATTTGGCTTATAATGCAGGGTTGCTTCATGACATTGGTAGGTATAAAGGTTTTACAAAATCTGTTATACATTCTTATGATGGATACATGTACTTAGAACAATTAGGATTTAGAGGGAATGCGATTAAATGTGTAACACATTCATTTCCTTGTAGGAATAAAGACATAGAAATCGCGGCTGATTGGAGTCTTGTTCCTCCAGATATGAAAATGAGGCTTGTAGTGATATTAAATGAAAACAGTAACTATGATTTATACGATAAAGTTATTACTCTTTGTGATGCCCTAGCTGATGAAAAGGGATTTACTACCCTTGAAAAAAGATTGATTTTAGTTGGATTGAGACACGGCACCAATGCTCACACTTCTGTTCATTGGAAAGGTTTTTATGAAATAAAAAAAGAAATAGAATCTTTGATTGGAATGAGTGTATACAGACTTCTTCCGGGAGTTGAGGAATCGATTTATACTGATATTCAATATTAAAAATTGTATTGTATGAAGGGGTGAGTGAAATGAGAAAAAATATGTGCTTGTTTATGATAATTCTAGTGTTTTTGAGTTTAATTGGATGTTCCAATATTACAAGTTCTTCAAAAACTTCTTCATCAACTGAACAAAAAGAGGAAAAAGAAACATCAATAGTATTTGAGAAAAAACAAATAAAAGAAATGAATTTAGTGAGGATAGATCAAGATAATATTTCTAAAGCAGGAACGGATAATGAAGATCTAGTAAATCAGATTGTTACAGCAATCAAAGCTGGTACATCTAAAAAAATATCTTTAGATAAAAAAGCAAGGGATGCTGTACATGCTAATATGGAAGTTATTTTTAAGGATGATTCTAAGGAAAGTTTGTTAGTCTGGGTAGATGATAAAAATAACATTATAATCGCAAAAGATGTAGATAAAGGTTCTGTTCAAGGAATTCAAATAAATGAGGATGTTCCTAAAATAGTATTAAATTTTTTAAAACAGGTATAAGGAATAAAAAAAGGAATGCTATATCAATTAGCATTCCTTTTTATGAAAGTTTCTCTTTCTTATGAAGCAACTTCTTCGCTTTTCACATCATCTTGATTATACGTATCGTGATCTAATTCACCAAGCCATTTGCTAGAAATAAGACCTGCTGTCATTGATCCGCTTACGTTAAGAGCTGTACGACCCATATCGATTAATGGCTCAACAGAGATAAGAAGAGCAACAATCCCGATTGGTAAGTTCATTGTTGAAAGGACGATTAATGCTGCGAATGTTGCTCCGCCGCCTACACCAGCAACACCGAATGAGCTAATAGCGACAACTGCGATTAAAGTTAAAATAAATTGTGGTTGTAATGGATCAATTCCTACAGTTGGAGCGACCATCATCGCCAGCATAGCTGGATAAATACCTGCGCAACCATTTTGACCGATAGATACCCCGAAGGAAGCAGCAAAGTTTGCAATTCCTTCTGAAACACCAAGTTTTTCTTTTTGTGCTTCAATATTTAGTGGCATTGTACCTGCACTAGAACGAGAAGTGAAGGCGAATGTTAATACTGGGAATACCTTTTTCAAATATTGAATTGGATTTAAACCAGAAAGAGCAATTAATAATAAGTGAATAACAAACATAACGATAAGTGCTACGTAAGATGCTAAAACAAAGTTACCGAGTTTTAAAATGGCACTTACATCACTACCAGCGACTGTTTTTGTCATAAGAGCTAATACGCCATATGGAGTAAGGCGTAAAATTAATGTTACCATACGCATTACAATTGCATAGACAGCATCAAGCATTTTCTTAAATAACTCTGCTTGTTCTGGATATTTTCTTTTCACACCGATAAAGGCGATTCCAATGAACGCTGCAAAGATTACAACAGAAATTGTCGAAGTTGGACGTGCACCAGTTAAATCAAGAAAGGGATTTGTAGGTAATAACTCCAATAATTTTTGTGGAATTGGTGTTTGTTCAATTGAACTGAATTTTTCTTCCACTAATTTTAAGCGAGCCGTTTCTGCATCACCTTGTTGTAAGCCAGTTGCTTGAACGTCAAACCCTGCGCTTGCTGCGATACCAACAGCTGCAGCGATTCCAGTTGTAAGAATTAAAATTCCAATAATAAGTCCGCTAATTTTACCAAGGTTACTTGTTAATTTTAATTTTGTAAATGCCGAGATAATAGAAACTAGAATAAGTGGCATAACGATCATTTGTAGTAATTTCACATACCCACTACCAATTAAGCTAAACCAGTTATTCGAATCCACGATAATTTTAGAAGTAGGTTCATAGATAAATTGTAAGATAAGGCCAAATACAATTCCGACCCCTAAAGCAGTAAATACGCGTTTATTAAATGATACATGCTTGCGCTGCATATAATACAATATGCCAACTAATACGAGCATGACCGCTATGTTAATACCGACTAGCAGTGTATTCATGATAATTCCCCCTAATTCCAATCTGTTATATAGAATATATTTCAATAAAACCTATAAGTCAACTAGGTGATTAGAGAAAATAAAAAAAGATGGCAATTTGCCATCTTTTTAATGCCCAGCGCCAGGGATAAGTAGAAATGTTGTATAGTATGTAAACCCAATGAAGAAAACAGTTAAATATGCCCCGAATACGTATATATACATACGCTCTGTTAATTTTAAATAGCTTAAAAGTACGAAGAATCCTGTTTGTCCTAAAAATAATAGTGCAGTTGCGTGCATATCCCCTAAGTAAAACATAACCGAGAAAATTCCAGTCCAAAAGCCGAGAACGCGAAACATGCGCTCCATGCAATCTCCCTCCTTTTCTAAAAAGTAAACCTCTCTTCATTATAGTTTATTTTTCTTACTATTGTAAATATTTGCGAAAAAAGAAAAGAAGCCAAATCAAATTGACTTCTTTTTGACACAATTTCATATAAAAACGAGTTATAGCTGAACTTTGTAGTTACAAGATTTACATCCGTCTAATAAATTATCATGTCGTGTTAATTCCATGCCCGGAAATAGGATTTCAAAAATTCCCTTCATCATATCGCTATGCATATGGCAAACTTCTTCAGGATGATGGACAGCAACTTCTTTGAATGGGCAATTGTACACGTCATAGAAAATTTGTGTACCATCTGTGCTTAATTCAAATGAAGGGGATAGGCCAGCAGTTGATAATGCTTCTTTTGCAATTTGAACTTTGTGTTCTAATGTTAATGAATCTTCATTAATGTTTAAATGCTGCATATGTTGTTCCATTAATTCTTTACCAAATTGTTTGCCTGTTTCATATAGTGCTTTTTCACCGGCTGCACCGAGGCTAAGCAATGAATTAAAAGCGATTTTTGCTAATAATTGATAATCGCGAAATGGGAATTGTAGCTGAATTAAGTCTTCAGACAATACATATAATCTGCTTGGTCTGCCGCCTTTTCCCGTTTTCTTTGTTTCAGATCGCAACATATTGACATCTTCTAATTTTGATAAATGTAGACGTGCTACGTTTGGATGGATATTAAATTCATCTGCGATTTCTTGTACAGTTACGTAACTATGTTTTTGAGAAATATATTTATAAATATAATAACGAGTTGGATCAGATAGTACACCTGTAATTTTTAAAGCTTGTTCCATGAGGATCTCCACCTTTATCACTTTATCCAAGATAATAACATTATAATACAGATAAAGTTGCTTATAGGTAATTTTAGTCAATAATTCAGAAATTGTTCATAATTTCACAAGCATATTTTCCCTCTTTTCTCTGTTGAAAATACGAAAGTCGCTATTTTTCTTTTATATTTCCGCATGATATATACATAGTGAGGAGGAGATCATTATGAATGGTGTTGAACATTTTGCCAATACAATTATGAAGGAAGCATGTGCATTACAGGCATCCGATTTACATATCGTGCCGCGACAAGCAGATGCAGTCATACAATTGCGCATTGGAAAAGATTTAGTAACGAAGCATTGTATTGGAAAGGAATTTGGAGAAAGACTTGTTTCGCATTTTAAATTTTTAGCATCTATGGATATAGGGGAGAGACGTAAGCCACAAAATGGATCATTGTATTTACAAATTGAGGGGCAAGAAGTGCACTTGCGTCTTTCTACACTACCAACTGTGTATTTAGAAAGCCTCGTCATTCGTTTACACTTGCAAGCGTCGGTTCAACCACTTTCCCATCTTTCTTTATTTCCAAGCTCGGCAAAAACACTTCTCTCTTTTGTACATCATTCTCATGGATTACTCGTGTTTACTGGGCCGACAGGATCTGGGAAAACAACGACAATGTATGCTTTGTTAGAGGTAGCCAAAAAGGGACAAACACGTCGTATTGTTACACTGGAGGATCCGATCGAAAAGAGAAAGGATGGCTTGTTACAAATTCAGATTAATGAAAAAGCAGGTATCACGTACACAACTGGTTTAAAAGCGATTTTGCGCCATGATCCTGATATTATTTTAGTTGGTGAAATTCGTGATGAAGAAACAGCAAAAGTAGCTGTGCGTGCGAGTTTAACAGGCCATTTAGTAATGACAACACTGCATACAAACGATGCAAAAGGAGCTGTGTTACGTTTGATGGACTATGGGATTACGCGGCAAGAAATTGAGCAATCATTGCTTGCTGTGGCAGCACAGCGTCTTGTTGAATTGAAGTGTCCATTTTGCAAAGGGAAATGTTCGCCGTTATGTAAAGCAATGAGGCAAGTGCGGCAAGCAAGCGTTTATGAGTTGTTATATGGCCATGAATTGAAAAAAGCTATTCGTGAAGCGAATGGAGAGCGTGTAACCTATCATTATGAAACGTTGCAATCATGTATAAGAAAAGGATATGCCTTAGGCTTTTTAGAAGAGGATGTTTATGTTTGAACGAAAAGGGTGGCGATTACATGAGCAAGTCTTGTTATTAAGAAGACTTGGGGAATTGTTAGAAAAGGGCTATTCACTTTTGCAAGCATTAGAGTTTCTGCAGTTTCAGTTATCTTCTCAAAAACAAATTCAATTGCAACATATTGCAGAAGAATTAAAAAATGGTCGAAGCATTCATGATGCTTTTCACCAACTTATGTTTCATCCAGACATATTAAGTTATTTATTCTATGCACAGCGGCATGGGGATATTTCTTTTGCGTTGCAACAAGGAAGTGTACTGCTGCATAGAAAAGATAAACATCAAAAAGATATGATGAAAGTGCTTCGTTACCCGATATTTTTATCTTTTTTTCTATTAGGGATACTTGCTGTATTCAATTTCGTTTTGCTTCCACAATTTGAAACATTATATAGTTCCTTGCGAGCTTCTTCTGTTTCATTTACCGATCATATTATGCTCCTTATTCGAATGCTTCCGTACATGATTGGAGGATTTTTTCTCTGCCTCGTTTTAGGAACATGTATATATGTATTTTATATACAAAAACTTCCCCCAGTTCAAAGAATGAATATTATGATTCGTATTCCTCTTATAAAAACATTTCTTATTTTAACAAATTCTCATTATTTCTCTGTTCAATTAAGCGGCTTATTACAAGGAGGACTATCGGTACTAGAGGCCTTAACGTTAATGGTTGAACAAAAACATCACCCGTTTTTTCAATGTGAAGCCACTCGAATTGAAGAATTATTAATCGCAGGAGAACAGTTGGATTCTATTATTATGAAGAGCGGTTATTACGAGAGGGAACTGTCTTACGTGATTGCGCATGGACAAGCAAACGGAAACTTAGCGACAGAATTAGGAGACTATAGCGAATTAACGATTGAAAAAATGGAAGGAAAGATTCAACGTATTTTAGTCATTATTCAACCACTTTTGTTTACATGTATTGGCATAATTGTTGTTCTTATGTATTTAGCGATGATTATGCCGATGTTTCAAATGATGAATTCTATTTAGGAGGTAGTTTAAATGAAAAATGAAAAAGGATTTACTCTTTTAGAAATGTTATTAGTGATGGTCGTTATTTCAGTATTACTTTTATTAATTATTCCAAATGTAATTAAACAGCGCTCTTCCGTACAAGGAAAAGGTTGCGATGCATACGTGAAGTCTGTCGAAGCGCAAGTGCAAGCTTATCAATTAGAAAAGAATAAGATACCAACAGTAGATGAATTAGTGAAAGAAAAGTATATTACTTCTACAACGTGTCCAAAAGGGGAACCGATTAGTATTTCAAGTGAGGACGGCACAGTATCTGTTGGTAAATCGTGAAACAAAAAGGATTTACATTTTTAGAGATGCTTCTTGTCTTGTTCATCATTTCTATATTAAGCGTCGTCACTTACTTTAATGTTGCTCCGTTATATGAAAAGCAAAAGGTAGAGCAGTTTTTGAAGCAATTTTCACAAGATATTTTGTATATGCAGCAGTTAGCTATAAACCGCCGGAATCTTCATATGCTGCGATGGAGTCCTGAGAAAAATATGTACAGTATTTGGGAATCTGGGGATGAGCGTTCCCTTTTTATCCGGGAATATGAACGAGATATAAAAATTGATTTGAATACTTTTCCAAATCCAATGACCTATAATGCAAATGGAAATATAAACAAAGCTGGTACAATTCTACTTTCTTATCGCTCACGCACCTATGAAATTGTATTTCAACTTGGGAGAGGAAGATTTACGTATCGTGAAGTGTCAAAAAGGGTCGGTTATGCTGGAAATGCTTGTATCGTTAAGTTTATTAATGATGGCTGTGTCGCTATTACTTCCGCAAACACTCCTCATCATGCAAGAAAGAAAAAATATTCAATTTCGGTATAAAGCACATTCATTGTTGAAGAGGGAAGCAGCACTATATATGTATCAAAATCAGCTAAAGCAGCAAAAAGAGGAGGCGATAGATGGCGTTGTGTACTGGATACATTGGCGAGAAGAAGAAGTTTGTACAATTTGGAAAGATACCAAACAAAGAAGGATGGAACAATGTCGTCATGTCAAAAAGTAAAGAGGTAGAAGCAGGATTTACGTTATTAGAAATGATGTTATGTTTATTGTTTTTATCTATTTTCTTTCTTCTTGTGCCGCGCCTCCATAGTTTATTTATCGAGAAACCATATTCAAAGCAAATAAACAGTTGGGAATGGAATGTGTTCCTGGAACAAGTACAATTAGAGTTTCGAGAGAGTAAAACCGGGAAAGGTGTCGAGTTAGAGAATAAAGAAGCTCTAATACTTTTTCAAATGAGTAACGGTGCGAATGTAACATATGAAATGTTAGGAAATAATATCGTGAGAAAAGTAAATACGTTAGGAATGGAAATTCTATTACAAAAGGTAAATTCGGTTTCTTATGACTTAACACCTTATATGTTAATTATACATGTGCAAGATATAAGCGGTAAAATGTATCACGGTGTAGCAACGCGCTACACACCCATTGAGTTGAAGACATGAGAAAACAAGATGGTTTTGCGATGCCGGGAACGTTAATTCTTCTCTTCTTACTATTTTCATTCTTTATATATGAAATAAATATGTTGAAATCTGATCAAAGATTTTATAAGGAGGCGCAGCAAAAATTTTTGTTAGAAGAGATTGCTGATCAAGCAGTCTCCTCTATAAAGGATGATTTGCAGGAAAAAGAACAAAATGCTGTATTTTCGTTTCGATACGAAAATGGTGAAGCGAGCGGGAATTATGTATTTGAAAATGAAATTATATTTGTCGCATTGCAGTGTATGACGAAACAAAATCGCTCTTATAAAGTGAACTTTCAGTACGATAAAATAAATAAAAGAGTTATGAATTGGGTGGAAGAGAGATGAGGAAGAAGTTACATGACCATTACGTTTTGTTCTTGATAACAAATTAAGGACAAAACATTTTTTATTAATTTGTGCAAGTAGTATATAAAATAAACCACGTTAGCTTATCTTTCGTTATAATACAAATAATTAAACAGACAGAAAAGAGGTAACAAAATGAAATCCATTTACATAACAGGCTTTATGGGAGCCGGAAAAACAACAATTGGGAGGATGCTAAGTGAGCAACTCCATATTCCAGTTGTAGATACAGATCAAAAAATTGAAGAGAAGCAAAGGAAGGAAATTCGTGATATTTTTGCAGAAGAAGGGGAAAATGCATTTCGTCAATATGAAAGTGAAATGCTGCGTTCGTTATTAACGAGTAATGTAATTATTACAACGGGTGGTGGCATCGTGGAACGCGCAGAGAATCGTCAGTGGATGAAAGAGAATGGAACCGTCGTGTATTTATATTGTGATCCATATGTTATTGCAGAGCGCCTTCGTGAAGATACGACACGTCCATTATTTCAAAAAGAAAATATTGAGGCGTTTGTGGAGAAGTTTGAGAACCGCCGGGCATATTATGAAGAAGCGGATATATATATTGATACGACAAATAAAAGTGTGGAAGAGATTATGGGGGAGCTACTGCGTAAGATTAATGCGTAAAAAAGTGGACATACTAATCAAGTAGAGGTGATGATATGTCTACTAATGATTATGTGCGTTTTATGACGCAACAATTTGTATCGTATATGGATGCTCCAAAAGAGGATCGAAAGCAAAAGAAAGAGCAGCGCCGTGCTGAAAAAGCGCCGTTTTTAAATAGATGGTTCGGTATGATGCCGCTTAGCGCTGCTTTGTTTTATCAAAACGTTAAGAAGAAACGAAAAAAATCAAGTTAATAAAAATTGGAATGATTTACCGCTAGTAATGATGCTGGGCGGTATAGTACAATTTTTGCGATGAGTGTATACTTGTCATCGATTCGACAGATAAACCTATAAAAATCCCCCTGTACATATATTGTACAGGGGGATTTTTATTATTTCTTATGATAGTTTTTAACTTATTGTGTAGATTCTTTCTGTTCAGTTACTGAGTGTATTTTATTATTAACCCATACAAATCCTATCCCAATACATATGGAAATTCCCCAGCCAACAGCGGTCATGATTGCTCTCATTTCACCATATCCTTCTACACCAAAAACAGAAATGAAATAGATTTTTAAAAAGCTTTTTAAAATGAATTGGAGACCAAAAAATAGTGTTAAATATTGCAAGGCTGGATATATGCGTTTGTCACGGTAAAGAGTGCGGCTCTTATCTCGGTCATGTCCTTGCAAGGCTGCGATATCAGCTGCGAAATATAACATGAGTGGTTTTTTAATAAAGATTGTACAGATGACAATGCATCCGAGTACGATATGATAATATGCGTCATTCCATAGCATTCTCTCAGCAGAACCAGATAGTAAGTCTACTGTCGTGTTAGCAATAAGGGTAATAAGAATAAAGAACCCTGTAACGTTGAACTGCTTTTCTTTCTTAAAGCAGTACAGTGTATAAAGAATTCCCGGTACTGAGGAAATAAGCATTGCATAATAAGGATCAATATGCGTTTTTGCAAATTTCCAAATGAGAAAAGGGAAGACGAGATAAAATACAATATCGAATATAGCTTTCTTATTTTGATTCATTTTGTGCCTCCTTAGTTATAGATATATTTTACAATACAATTTCTGAATATTGTACAAGATTAATTGATAATTGTAATCAAATTAAAATTATTTTAATTTAGTGTTGACTTTAATTTGATAACTTGTATATAATACAAATTGTAATCATTACAAATTAGAAATTAATCTCAATTAGCTTCAGGAGGATGAATATAGATATGACAAAACGTTTAGTAGGGAAACAAGCACCACGTTTCGAAATGAGTGCAGTAATGCCAAATAAAGAATTTAAAAATGTTAGTTTAGAAGAAAACATGAAAAATGATAAATGGACAGTATTATATTTCTATCCAATGGACTTCACCTTCGTTTGTCCAACAGAAATCATTGCACTATCTGATCGCTACGATGAGTTCGAAGATTTAGATGCGGAAGTAATCGGTGTTTCTACAGATACAGTACACACACATTTAGCATGGATTAACACAGATCGTACAAAGAATGGTTTAGGCGACTTACGTTACCCATTAGCAGCTGATACAAACCATGTTGTATCAAGCGAATACGGCGTGTTATTAGAAGATGAAGGAATCGCACTACGTGGATTATTCATCATTAGTCCAGAAGGCGAATTAATGTACCAAGTTGTACACCATAACAATATTGGACGTGAAGTAGACGAAGTATTACGTGTATTACAAGCATTGCAAACAGGCGGCCTTTGCCCAGCAAATTGGAAACCAGGACAAGAAACTCTATAATTTATAAGTCGTAGGAGGAATAGATAGAATGAAATTACGTGAACAAATGCCATCATTAGAAGGTGCAACAGAAATTTTAAACGACGCAGTAACGCGTGAAGATTTAATTGGAGATAAGCCAACATTAATTCACTTTTGGTCTGTAAGCTGTTACTTATGTAAAGAAGCAATGCCAGAAGTAAATGAATTACGTGATGAGTATGATGATCGCTTAAACGTTGTAGCAGTTCATATGCCTCGCTCAGAAGAAGATTTAGACTTAGCAGTAATTGAAAAAATGGCAGAAAGCCACGATATCATTCAACCAATTTTAGTTGATAGTAAACATGCGATCACAGATGCATTTGAAAATAAATATGTTCCTGCTTACTACGTATTTGATAAAGAAGGAAAACTTCGTCATTTCCAAGCAGGCGGCAGCGGTATGCCAATGCTTCGCAAACGTCTTGAGCGTGTACTAAACGAAGCAAACGAAGCGTAAGTTATAGTTTAGTAGAAATAAAAAAGATTGCCCCTAGCGTGGTAATCTTTTTTATTATATAATAATTAAAACGCTTTCATTTTTTAAAAATTTGTTCACAAAATTGACGAAAAAATACATTATTCCTATCGTCATGTTGTTTTATAATGAAACTAATCATCTATACATGCATACAATATTGTGAAATAAATAACATAAATAATCTATATAAATGTAAACGTTATCAAAAAAGAGAGGTGGAGACAATGAGTAAATTTTTCTTCAATCATAATCCAGCAACATTAGAGGACGGAAGGCTTGTAGAATATGCTGAAATTATTTATGGAGCAGGTGGCCGTTCTGTATTAGAAAATTTAATGGTGAAAGCATCTATCAGGTTGCGTGATCGTTATCCACATAAATCTGACGAACAGATCTCTCATCTCGTAAATCAAGGCTTACACGATATGTTTCAGAAATATGTGAAGGAATAGGAGGAGCGAAAAGCTTCTCTTATTTTAATGAATAAGGAATGCTTCTATAGCTGAAAATAAGGAGGAATTTAAAAGAGCAAGGAGTGAAAAAGATGAGTAATGGTGTAGGGCGTTCGAAGAAAAATCTTCCAACAGATGCAAACCATGTGAGTGCAAAAGATAGAGAATATCAAAAGCGGATGACAGAAAAGAAACAACAAGAACATAACGATGGTCGAAAGTATAATGGGAAAATATAAGAAAAGCTCCTTCTCATATGAAGGGGCTTTTCTTATGGAAAAAAATGGTTAGCGGTTACATAAAAGAGCCCACCATTTATAATTTGCATTGTAATACGCGGTTCATATTGCTCTTGTAATGCTTGTTTTTCTATGTCGTAGCTTTCGGGAAGTTCTTCGCTTTCTTCGTAAAATCGATTTAGAAGCGCTAAATCATGATTCCAGCGTACACGTGCTTCTTCAGCCCATGTATGATCATCTGCTGCAATGAGATTTTTTAATGCATCTTCTATCCGCTGTAATCCACTTTGCGGCTTAATAATGGGAGTAAGTGTAAAACTGAAATCTGGTATTTTTGGCGTGAGCCGAATTTTCGCTAGTGTTTCATGAAAATTTGTAATCATTGTTCCAGAAATAAGATGAATCCCGATGGAATGAAGCATATCTTTCTTTCGATCACATTGATAACATACTTTTACATTGACGCCAAGCCATGGATGAAGTGGTATATGAGTTGTACCACTTGAATTTACTTCTTCGAATAAACGTATGTAGGATCCCAGTTCTTTTGTTGTTTGGAAGATTTGATGCAGACGAGGAGAGCCATAGTGAATAAGCTCACCTTCTTCTTCATCATTCTCTGGATCCGTAATGAGAGTAAGTTGCATCGGATTTGGGATGCCACCCGTTTTCTCAAGGTAGTGCCAATAAAAAGGGCGATTCATCAATAGTTTATCCATTTCAATTGTTAATTGTACATCTAGTAGATGCGGGGAACGCCCCAAAATTTCACAGTCATTTGCTTGGAAAAAATTCCATAAGTAATTATGAATTTCATGTTGCTGCATAGCCTTGCACCTCAGCTTCGTTTCTCTTCGCAAAGTCGATGATAGATGTTAAATTTTCCATCTTAATTCGAATCTCTCCTTCGCTCTTTGATCCTGCGAAAATCTCTTGAATATGTGCATCGATATTTTTCATATTAATTCTTGTTAAAATCTCATCAAGTTCACCGATGACTCGCTCAAATAAATTGATTTTTTCATATAGAAGTTTCAAAATATGTTCTTCAACTGTATGTTTCGTTGCTAAGTTATAAATATGAACATCATTTTTTTGGCCAAGCCTATGGATACGTCCAATTCGCTGTTCAAGCCGCATTGGATTCCATGGTAAATCATAGTTAATCATATGGCTACAAAATTGTAAGTTAATCCCTTCACCGCCAGCTTCGGTTGCAATTAACACTTGCGCATGATTTTGGAAGAGCTCTTTCATCCAATCTTTTTTCCCTCGTTTAAACCCACCACGAAAAGGGACTGATGAAATACCGTGCTGTTTTAAAAACCATTGTAAATACATTTGCGTGGCTCTATATTCTGTAAAAATGACGACTTTATCATCAATTTCTTTTATAAGCTCCAGTGCTTGGTTTGCTTTTGTATTAAAAGGAATATGATTGATTTTATCCATTAAAACATCGATATATGGGTCTGGTATATAATTCTCATTTTCTTTTTGTCTTTTTTCTACATGCTTTTTGAGTGAATAATAAACTGCTTCACGGCTGCTACATACTTCTCGTTTCAAAGTTAATGATGAAAAGGCAGAGGTAAAAGCGTCTTGTCCTTTCCAATTTTCAATCGCATTGTATAGAGCCTGCTCTTCCTCATTAAAATCAACAAATATTGTCCGAACGTGCCTTTTCGGCCATTCGATACCTGTACCATTTCGCCGATTTCTTACCATCACTTTATTAATGAGTGCTTTTAAATCTTCATCTGACTCTGCTGAGCGATTTTTCGATGCATAATATTCTTCGAAGTTAGACTGATTGCCTAAATGTCCTGGTTTTAATAAGGAAACGAGATTAAAGATTTCATCAATTTTGTTTTGGACAGGTGTTGCAGTTAGTAATAAACAAAACTTCTTTTTAAGACGTTGTGCAAATTCATAGTTTTTTGTTTTATTATTTTTAAGTTTGTGTGCCTCATCAATAATGATGAGATCGTATTCCAAGTTTAAAACGATGTCACGATGCGGTGAACGCTTCGCTGTATCAATGGATGAAACGATAACGTCAGCTTGTTCCCACGAATAGCTTTTTCTCTGGGCAACAGCAGGAATAAAAAACTTTGTGTTCAGTTCATATGCCCACTGTGAAACGAGGGAGGCTGGAACGAGTATAAGTACTTTTTTTACAAGACCGCGCACCATGTACTCTTTTAAAATAAGACCTGCTTCAATGGTTTTTCCAAGTCCAACTTCATCTGCCAGTATCGCTTTTCCATTCATTTGTTCAATAACAGTTTGTGCTACTTCTAATTGATGAGGAAGCGGTGTGAAATGGGATAAATGTTTAGGGGCTTGCAAACCATCAAATGTAGGGACAAGCAATGATTCTTCTGTTTTATAGGCTAAATCATATAGTTCCCAATTTGTCCAAGGGCCATCTTCATCAATTCGTTTTAAGAAATTATTTTGCCATGTCCGATCTACGGAAATATCGACATTCATTGAAACTCTCCCACCTTCTGTAAACTAAAACGCTTATTGTTACATCCCTCACCAAAAATCCTAATTTCTAACATTTTAAGGTGAAGTTGTTTTTGTAAGTATAAGAATAAAAAATTCTAAATTATTTTTTATGCTAGAATATTGATGAAATAGATCGAAAAATGTTAGGATAATGGTGTGAAATGTGTGGAATCTTTCGTATTTTATCCAAGAAAGTACTTTTTTATTTATGCTTTCATAAAAAAATACATTGAGATTCCGTATATCCCATCTTTTCTGAATGAAAAATGTTTAGATACGGGAAGCCAACTTTTATTGATTTGTCATAGACGGCATAAGGGGGAAAGAACATGATTACATTACAACGTACACCGCTATTTGATGTATACGCGAAGTATGGTGGAAAAACAATCGACTTTGGTGGTTGGGAATTACCAGTTCAATTTTCAAGCATTAAAGAAGAACATGAAGCTGTTCGTACAGCTGCAGGCCTGTTTGATGTGTCTCACATGGGGGAAGTAGAAGTAACAGGTACAGATAGTTTGGCATTTTTACAACGTGTTGTTACAAATGACGTTTCTACCTTAAAGGTAGGAGGCGCACAATATACAGCAATGTGTTACGAAAATGGTGGTACAGTAGATGATTTATTAATCTACAAACGTGGTGAAGAAGACTACTTATTAGTAATCAACGCATCGAATATCGAAAAAGATTACGAGTGGTTAGCAAGTCATGTCATTGGCAATACGAAAGTAGTCAATGTTTCTAGTGAAATTGCACAACTTGCAATTCAAGGTCCAAAAGCAGAAGGCATTTTACAAAAAGTTGTGTCAGAAGATTTAAAAGAAATTAAGTTCTTTAAATTTAAAAATGATGTTCTTGTAGATGGAACTCCTGCACTTGTATCTCGTACAGGTTACACAGGTGAAGACGGATTTGAAATTTACTGCAAGAGTGAAGATGCTCCAAAACTTTGGGAGAAACTTCTTGAAGCTGGAGCAGAAGACGGCTTAAAACCATGTGGTTTGGGAGCACGTGACACACTTCGTTTTGAAGCGACACTTCCACTTTATGGTCAAGAACTATCAAAAGATATTACACCAATTGAAGCTGGAATTGGTTTTGCAGTAAAAACAAATAAAGAGGCAGATTTCTTTGGAAAAGAAACATTAAAAGAATACAAAGAAAACGGTGCACCTCGTAAATTAGTCGGCATCGAAGTAATTGAACGCGGTATTCCTCGTACGCATTATCCTGTATATGTAGGGGAAGAAAAAATCGGGGAAGTTACAAGTGGTACACAATCTCCAACGTTAAAGAAAAGCATTGGTTTAGCATTAGTTGATGTAAAATACGCAGCAGTTGATACAGAAGTAGAAATTGAGATTCGTAATAAACGCGTTAAAGCAGTAGTCGTTCCAACACCATTTTACAAACGTTCAAAGTAACGGGGAGAGGGGTAGATTTCATGTTGCATCGTTATCTTCCAATGACAGAAGAAGACAAAAAAGAAATGTTACAAACGATCGGCGTTCAAACGATCGATGAATTATTTTCTGATATTCCAGAAAGTGTTCGTTTCAAAGGGGATTTAAAGATTAAACAAGCAAAGTCAGAACCAGAGCTTTTAAAAGAACTGTCTGATATGGCTCGTAAAAATGCTAACTTAAAAGAATACGCTTCTTTCTTAGGAGCAGGTGTATACGATCATCACGCTCCAGTAATTGTTGATCATGTTATTTCTCGTTCAGAATTTTATACAGCTTATACGCCATACCAACCAGAAATTTCACAAGGGGAATTACAAGCGATTTTTGAATTCCAAACAATGATTTGTGAATTAACTGGAATGGATGTAGCAAACTCCTCTATGTATGACGGAGGTACAGCGTTAGCAGAAGCGGCAATGTTAGCAGCTGGTCATACGCGCAAAAAGAAAATTCTTGTTTCTAAAGCAGTTCATCCAGAATCAAGAGCAGTACTTGAAACATATGCAAAAGGTCAACATCTTGAAGTTGTTGAAATTGATCATAAAGATGGTGTAACAGATTTAGATGTATTACAAAGTGAAGTAGATGATACAGTCGCTTGCGTAATCGTTCAATATCCAAACTTCTTTGGACAGGTGGAAAGATTAGCTGATATTGAGAAAATTGTTCATCAGCAAAAGTCATTATTTATCGTTTCTTCAAACCCATTATCATTAGGCGCTTTAACACCACCAGGTAAATTTGGTGCTGATATTGTAATTGGTGATGCACAACCATTTGGTATCCCAACACAGTTTGGTGGACCACACTGCGGTTATTTTGCAACAACGAAAGCATTTATGCGTAAAATCCCAGGACGTCTTGTCGGACAAACTGTGGATTCAGACGGCAAACGTGGCTTCGTATTAACATTGCAAGCTCGTGAACAACATATTCGTCGTGACAAAGCGACATCTAACATTTGTTCAAACCAAGCGTTAAATGCATTAGCAGCGTCTGTTGCAATGACAGCACTTGGAAGACAAGGTGTGAAAGAAATGGCACGTCAAAACATTTCTAAAGCGCAATATGCAAAACGCCAATTTGAGGAAAAAGGATTTACAGTAACATTTGCTGGACCATTCTTCAATGAATTTGTTGTAGATTGCAAACGTCCAGTACAAGAAGTAAATGATGCATTAGTACAAAAGAATATTATCGGTGGTTACGACTTAGGCCGTGATTATAAAGAATTAACAAATCATATGCTTCTAGCGGTAACAGAACTTCGTACAAAAGAAGAAATTGACACACTTGTAAACGAAATGGGGGCTATCCAATGAAGAACCAAGATCAAGCACTTATTTTTGAAATGAGTAGAGAAGGACGCGTAGGATATAGCTTACCCCAATTAGATGTAGAAGAAGTGAAATTAGAAGACGTGTTTGAGAGCGATTATATCCGTACTGAAGATGCAGAGCTTCCAGAAGTATCTGAACTTGATATTATGCGCCATTACACAGCACTTTCAAACCGTAACCACGGCGTTGATTCTGGATTTTATCCATTAGGATCTTGTACGATGAAGTACAATCCAAAAATCAACGAAAACGTGGCTCGTTTCCCAGGCTTTGCACACATTCATCCGCTTCAAGATGAAAAAACAGTGCAAGGTGCAATGGAATTAATGTACGACTTACAAGAACATTTAATCGAAATTACAGGTATGGATACTGTAACACTTCAACCAGCAGCTGGTGCACATGGGGAATGGACAGGATTAATGTTAATCCGTGCATATCATGAAGCAAACGGTGATTATAACCGTACAAAAGTTATCGTTCCTGACTCTGCGCACGGAACAAACCCAGCATCTGCAACAGTAGCAGGTTTTGAAACAATTACAGTAAAATCAAATGAACACGGTCTTGTTGACTTAGAAGATTTAAAACGTGTTGTGAACGAAGAAACAGCAGCACTTATGTTAACAAATCCAAATACACTTGGTTTATTTGAAGAGAATATTTTAGAGATGGCAGAAATCGTTCATAATGCAGGCGGTAAATTGTATTATGATGGTGCAAACTTAAATGCGGTATTAAGTCAAGCACGTCCTGGAGATATGGGATTTGACGTTGTGCATTTAAATCTTCATAAAACATTTACAGGTCCGCATGGCGGCGGTGGCCCAGGTTCTGGTCCAGTAGGTGTAAAAGCTGATTTAATTCCATTTTTACCAAAACCAATTTTAGAGAAAACAGAAAATGGTTATCACTTTAACTACGATCGTCCACAAGCAATTGGACGTGTGAAACCATTCTATGGAAACTTTGGTATCAACGTTCGTGCTTATACGTATATTCGTTCTATGGGGCCAGATGGACTACGTGCAGTAACAGAATATGCTGTATTAAATGCAAACTATATGATGAGAAGATTAGCGCCGTTCTATGATCTTCCATTTGATAGACATTGTAAGCATGAATTTGTATTATCAGGTCGCCGTCAAAAGAAACTTGGTGTACGTACACTAGACATCGCAAAACGTCTGCTTGATTTTGGTTACCATCCACCAACAATTTACTTCCCATTAAATGTGGAAGAATGTATTATGATTGAACCAACAGAAACAGAGTCAAAAGAAACATTAGACGGTTTCATCGATAAGATGATTCAAATCGCAAAAGAAGCAGAAGAAAATCCAGAAGTTGTACAAGAAGCACCACATACGACGGTAATTAAACGTCTAGACGAAACAATGGCTGCACGTAAACCGATTTTACGTTATCAAAAGCCAGCTCCTGTACAAGTTTGAGTAAATGTAAAATGAAAAGAACTCGCTATATGCGGGTTCTTTTTTTGTGGAGAAATTGTGCAGAAATTATGAAAATAATGTAAAGAATTTTTGTATTTTATGTAACAGTGTGGAAGAAAGTTGTTTTTTAAGCTTTTTTGTTGAAAAAGTCGGTTTGATAAAATTGTGTATTTTTGTTAGAATTTTATTGAAATTAAGAAGGTGTAATGAGGAGAATAACTCATTTTTACGTATATGTGAAAAAACGAACAATTTGGGGTGAAGGAATGGGCTATAAGTGTTATAGGATGGTGTATCATTTAGAAAACGGTAAAAAAATTAAAGATATAAAGGAATTTTGTTATCGAGATTATGGAAAAATGTTAGAGCGTGTAGCACATCGTGTAATGGATAACGCAGAAGTGACAGCGATTGATAAACAAGGAACAATTATTTCAATAGCTTGTGATGACATTGTAAAGGTAGAACTTGATTACATAAAAGAAAGTTAGCCTTGAGTCATATCGAATTATTCGATAAAATATACTGTTGAATGGTGAAGTGAGAAGAGAGGAGTTTATCATGGGTAGTACAAGACACTTTTATATGTTTATTTTGGCATTTGTACTTGTTGTAGCATTAACGGTATATTTAATTGTTGATAGCAGCTGGTACAACGCAGTGCATCCAGCATTTCTTATTTTTATGTATGTAGGAATTGCGGTTGTTAGTTTTGGGATGAGAGATGAAATGTTAGATCGCTTTGAGAAGTGATACATATATGGGAGACCAACAGGAAAATGTTGGTCTTTTTTTCTTGCTAAAAATAGGGAACTGTGTATATACACAGTGGAGGAAAACATGAATATTATTATTTCAAATTCTTCCCCAGACCCTATTTATGAGCAGATTAGTAAGCAATTGAGGCAGCTTATTTTAAATGGAGGTCTTAAGGGGGAGATCAATTGCCGTCTATCCGCAGTTTAGCGAAAGAACTGCAGATTAGTGTGATTACGACGAAACGTGCGTACGAGGAGCTTGAAAAGGAAAGGTACATTGAAACGGTTGCAGGGAAAGGAACATATGTCTCCGTACAAAATAATGAGCTTATAAAGGAACAACGATTGCGTTTACTAGAAAGTAAAGCAGAAGAGATTGTCCAGGAAAGTAAATTTTTGCAGCTTTCACTGGAAGAGTTGCAACAGATGATTACGTTTCTATATAAGGGGGAATAAGTGACATGTTAGAGTTAAAAAACGTTTGTAAAAATTATAAAGATTTTTCAGTGAAAAATATAAGTTTTACATTGCCGCGTGGATATATTATGGGATTTGTTGGGCCAAATGGTGCAGGAAAAAGTACGACCATTAAAATGATTATGAATTTAGTAAAGAAAAATAGTGGGGATATTACGATCTTCGGTAAGGATAATGCAAAAGCAGAAAAAGACATTAAGCAATATATTGGATTTGTGTATGATGAAAATCATTACTACGAAGAGTTAACATGTGAACAAATGAAGAAGATTATTGCACCTTTATATAAAAACTGGGATGAAGCGCAATATCAATCGCATATGGAGAGATTACAAGTTCCGAAAAACAAAAAGATTAAGCAGTTATCAAAAGGGATGAAAATGAAATTTGCGATTGCGATGGCGTTATCGCATCATGCAGAACGCATCATTATGGATGAACCAACATCAGGTTTAGATCCGGTTGTCCGTAGTGAACTACTTGATATATTGCAAGAAATTGTGATGGAAGAAGAAGTATCGGTATTATTCTCGACACATATTACAACAGACTTAGAGCGCATTGCTGATTATTTTAATGACCAGTGTTATCATTGCTTACTTTACAGTAGGTATTCAGTTAAGAAATGAGACAGTGGATTTTGTAGAAACAACGGTTGTAACTAGTATGAGCCTCGGTTTTATTGTTTTTAGTTTAATTTTACCAATTTACTTTCTGCTAGGTTATCAGAAAACGTTTATGATAGCTTGTTTTCTATTAATCGCACCTATATTTATTTTAGAAGTTTTCTTTAAAGTAAATATAGAGCAATTGAATTTACATAGTGGGTTCTTATGCATGGGGGCAACTTGCATGTTGGTTTTCTTAATGTTGGCTTGTGTGAAATTATATGAGCGAATGGACATATAGCAGGGAAAAAGGTGCCTCATCACAAGACACCTTTTTCAATAGGGAAAATAACACAGGAGTAACTTATAAACAGAAACGGTGCTCGGCATCTCTTTTGGTGCATGTAATATAAGGCTGAAACATATAACAAAGAAAAGAAATAAGAAAAATAACAATAGGATATGTTTATGTATGGAATTTTGCATATAATCAGCTCCTTGTTGATATTATGTCCGGTTGGATTGGAAATATTATTAGATTTTAAAGAAATTAGGGGGAGATGTAATGATGAGAAAACGGACGCCAATAGGAAGAATATTAATTGGAATTGGATTGATTTTGTTCTCTTTAGGTCTTATGATGCTTAATTTTTACTCGGATATTAACTTATTTAAAAACTCGAATAAGGGTATTGGGACTGGCGTTTTTATTCTTGGAATACTATGTCTTATTGCATCCAATTTCTTTAGGTTGCCAAGCAACGCGAATCATTAAGTATAAAAAAGACAGTTACTTCTTTTCAGAAGAACTGTCTTTTTTGGTTATTTTATTCCAAAGTTTAGCGATACTCCAAATGATAATAATCATGATGGAAGCGATAATTGACCAAACAATGGATACAACTTCAAGTGCCATGTTGGGAAGGAATGTAAGAATAGAAATTCCTTTATGGAATAACCATTCGATAAAATGAAAGCTCATTTGTAGTAGGAGCACAATTCCAATTATAATTCCAGTTACAATTTGTTTCCCTTTTTCTTTCCACATGAAATTCACCTCATGTTAACTCATTAATTTTAAGCCAACTGCACCGCATAAAATGCAGCTTAAAAAGGCAAGACGACGCCAATCAGCTGATTCACGGAAGATAAGAATACCTAGAAGCGCACTTCCAGCAGTTCCAATTCCAGTCCAAATTGCATAAGCTGTTCCCATTGGTAATGAGTTCATTGCAAGTGATAAGAAGAAGAAGCTTACGGCAAAGTTAGCGATTAAAATAAGCTTAGGTGCCCAGCCTTTCTTTTCAGTGGCTACTTTCATAAACAGTACACCAACAATTTCACAAATACCAGCAATAATTAAAAATACCCATGCCATTTTATGCAGCCTCCTTCTCTTCTTGTTTACCCGTTACTCGTTTTAATCCAATAACGCCAAAGAAGATTAAACCAATAAATAAGATTTTTACAATTGAAAATGGTTCTCCGAAAATAAAGATTTCTGTAAGAACGATTCCACCGGCTCCGATTCCTGTAAAGACTGCATATACAGTTCCAACAGGTAGATCCTTATAAGCTTTAAATAATAGGACGAAACTAATTGCGATTATAAGAGCAACACCAACCCATTCAAGTGGAGTAGTTGCGTGCTTTAGTCCAATCACCCAAAAAATTTCAATGATGCCAGCTAAAATTACATAAATCCATGCCATATATTATTTCTCCTTCCTACCAGTCGTTAGGTGAAGGGCTGAAAAACGACGCATTGCTATTTGCAATCCGTCATTGTGAAAGCCCTCGCCAAAACACTTTCCAAGAAGCACTTAAACGGGTCTCAAAGCGATTTAAGCCTGCGTACAATAGTTCAACCATCAGACCGTCAAGTAAGCATAAATAAGCCTCTAAAGCGTCTTGTATTTCAAGGTTATGCAGTTCACCTTGTTCATTTGCTCGTTTGAATACAGGAAATAAAAGTTCTCTGATGTTTTCAATGTGAGCATTTGATTTTTCAATAATTTGTTCGCGAAATGCATCAGGCGGAAAATAGGAAGTGCGTAACCAAAACATCGATTCTTCACTTTCACCAAATCGCTTTGCGTAACCTTTTAACAAGTTTACAAGTAATGCTTCAGTAGATGACTTTGAAAATTTTTTTATATCGTCTGTAAAGCATTGTAAATCTTTTTGAAGTGCAGCTTCTAAGCAGATGAAGTATAATTCTTCTTTTCCCTTAAAGTGTGCGTAAATCGATGGTTTTTTAATCCCGACTTCCTGTGCAATATTTGCTAACGAAGTCCCTTCGTAGCCATAGCGTGCGAAATGAGAAAGTGCTACAGTTTTAATGCGGTTTGCTGTCATTTTCATCCCCTACCTACCGTTCGTTAGGTTCATTATAAAAGAGAATAAACATAAAGTCAATGAGTCAAATGATTTAAAAAGAGTACCTGAATTGGCACTCTTTACACAGTTTTTCGTTCAATTAAATGGAAAGAGAGTTCCTCTGAGCTACCTATAATTTGTTCGGCCTGTATTTGCTTATGAAATAAAGAAAAGGCTCGAGCACCCATTGTTAAACCAGGATGTTCAATTGTTGTAATCTCTAATGCTTTTGAAATTTCATGGTTATCAAAGCCAAGAATGGCGAGATCTTCTGGTATACGTAGGCCGTGTTTTCTTGCTTCAGTTGTTAAACCAGCGGCCACTTGATCATTAGCAGCAAAAATAGCAGTTGGGCGCTCTTTCATGTTTAAAATACTGTGCAGAACTTTTGCACCATCTTGCATATTGTAACATTGGTAAAACATCCAATCTGGTTGTACTCTTTTTTGGGCAGTATGAAGAGCATCGGAAAAGGCTTTTTCACGCTGCTTTGTATTTATGCTATTTTGCCTTGCTAAACAAAAACCAATCTTCTCATGACCTTTACGCAATAAATATTCTGTACCAATACGAAACCCTTCATAATGATTAACATAAACAGATGAAACGAGGGGATGCTCCATCTTTTCACATGAGATGATAGGAGCGAATTTTGCAAATGGTTCAATTTGTTCCCACGAGCTTGCACGTGAGCAAATAATCATGCCATCAAATTGTTTCATTTTCATCATCTCTAGAACACGAATTTCTTCTTTACTATCATAGTTCGTTTGGCATAGGTTAATCTGATAGCCAGCAGCTAATGCTTCATTTCCAATCCCTTCAATAATTGTACTAAAGTAGGGTAAATTAATAAAAGGAAGCATAACACCGACCGTCAATGTTTTTCCTGTTATTAAATGAATTGCATTTATATTTTTTGCATAATTTAGTTCTTCAACCGCATCTAAAACGCGTTTTCGTTTTTCATCGCTGACGTAGGGATGGTCATTTAGCACGCGTGAAACCGTCGTTATAGATACCCCAGCGGTTTTCGCAATTTGTTTTATATTCGCCATATGTATCACCTCTTCGTTCATTATATAGGCAAATAGATAAGAATGGAAAAAATACTGAAAAATGCTTGACCTGAAAAGCTTTTCACAATCTATGTTATAAAAGGACCTTCTGTTATTCGCGTAACCTTTTTATTTTGGGCGTAAGAGTAGCAGAAAGTCTTTTTTTGTCTAAATAGAAATGCTGTGTCAAAATGTGTGAGATAAACGAGGAAAGTTTCCAAAGGGAGAATGAACAAGCGAAGCGAATATGAACAACATACTAACGCTTTGTTCGTAAAGGGAGCGGTATGAAAGGGCGGAAACAAATTGAAAAAAGTGCTCATTTGTTTCGTGTTTTCTAGTGTGTTACTTAGCTCATGTTCGTTTCAACAAACGATAAATGAAGAGAAAAATTTTGTGGAAAGCACAGGAGGGGCTACAGATCGCGTATCTGGTCCTATCTTATTAAAAGATGTTTCTAATTATTTTCCAAAATCAGTTAAAGTTCCAAC
Source organism: Bacillus sp. FSL K6-6038 (assembly GCF_038050455.1). Taxonomy (NCBI): domain Bacteria; kingdom Bacillati; phylum Bacillota; class Bacilli; order Caryophanales; family Bacillaceae; genus Bacillus; species Bacillus sp. FSL K6-6038. The sequence continues at coordinate 4,077,667 of NZ_JBBOUH010000001.1, read as the reverse complement.
GTTTTTACCGTATAACATTACGAATGATATAAAAGGGGAAGTAAGAGCAATTGGGAAGAAGAACGCTGTCTTAACGATTAAATATAAGCAAAAGGAAACAGAAAAAAAAGATTATGTAGAATTAACAGTTGCAAACTTTTCTTATAGTTTTCCGTATATTGTGGAACAAAATCGATTTCAGGAACAAGTGAAGTTGAATAATGGGGCAACTGCTTATTTTAAAAATAGGGATGAATTTGAACAGGGGGAAGAATTTGCAACGCTTATATGGAAAGAGAAAGGGCTGGAATATCAGTTGTTGTATCGAAATACAGAAGTACAAGATGGAGAAGTAGTAAAAAAGAACTTACTATATATTGCGAACAACATGGAAGAAAAGAACTAGCGGATGAATCATGCTAGTTCTTTAAAATATTATTTCTTTTTAATTTTGCCTGTCCAAGATTTAAATCCACCTTGTAGTTGGTAGAAATCTTTGTAACCTTGTTTTTTTAGATATTGAGCTGCACGTCCTGTACGGAATCCGCTTTGGCAGTATAAATAGACAGGTTGGTCTTTACGTAGCTCTTTGTAACGCATACGGATTTGTGATAATGGAATGTTACGAGCACCTAAAATATGCCCCGCGTTAAATTCATCTGCTTCACGAATATCGATAAGCTGTGCCTTACGGTAGCCAGCGCGAAATTCTTCTTCTGAAAGTGTTTTAATTAATTTTTTCTGATTGAAAAACATCCATACAGAGTAGCCGATGATTCCTACGATTACGGCTAGTATAATAATCAAGTTTGTTGACACGATTCTATCGCTCCCTTTTTTCTTATCCTACTTTCAATATTATAATGCCCATATGTATTTATGCAACAGGTTCGTTCGGTGAGGAGGAGAAATTTCGTATTCTTTCACAAATTTTGTCGAATTTGTTAGACTAGAGATTGTGAAAAATAATTGGTTATATGAGGTGCAGGATGGGAAAAGAAAAATGGTGTTATATTAACTCTGGTCAATGTTCACCAGCATTTAATATGGCGTTAGATGAATGTTTATTAAATTGGCAAAGTGAAAAGAAAATGCCGCCGACGATTCGTTTTTATGAATGGGAAGTGCCAACATTAACAGTAGGGTATTTTCAACGTGTAGAAAAAGATATCAATATGGATGTAGTAAATGAAAAGAAATATGGTTTTGTTCGCCGTCAAACAGGTGGTAGAGGTGTATTGCATGATAAGGAATTAACGTACAGTGTTATCGTTTCTGAGGATCATCCGAATATGCCGAAAACAGTTACGGAAGCATACCGAGTAATTTCGCAAGGGTTATTAGACGGGTTTAAGGCGTTAGGATTAGAAGCTTACTATGCGGTTCCAAAAACGGAAGCAGACCGTGAGAATTTAAAAAATCCACGCTCAGGCGTATGTTTCGATGCTCCATCTTGGTATGAAATTGTTGTAGAAGGCCGAAAGATTGCTGGAAGTGCACAGACACGACAAAAAGGTGTTATCCTGCAGCATGGATCTATTCCGCTAGAAATCGATTTAGATGAGCTGTATGATTTATTCTTATTCCCAAATGAGCGAGTGAAAGAGCGTATGAAGAGCATGTTTTCTTCTAAGGCCGTTGCAATCAATGAATTAACAGATCGAACGTTTACAATCGAACAGTTGATTGAAGCCTTCCAAGTTGGATTTGAAAAAGGCTTAGATGTGGAGCTAGTTCCGTATGAACTAACGGAAGAACAGCTTAAGGAAGTGCAAACATTGGCAAAAGAAAAGTACGAAAGTGATGAGTGGAATTATAAAAAATAAGGAGAGGGCATTTGCCCTCTCCTTATTTTTATAGTAAATTCAGTACTTTTTCTACTTTGATTCCTTTGTCTTGTAAAGAACGAAGACGATTTACAACATCCATAATCTCTTTATCAAAAGTAACGCTAATTCCTTGGCTTTGTAATTCTTCTTTTAAGTTTTCAATGGAATCATCTATATCGATGCCAAGCTCATAATCTTGACATACTTCAATTGTTTTCTTCACAAGCTTCACATAATTTTCTTGTAGTTTTGAATTCGCTTTGGCTGGAGCCGCTTGTTTTGGTTTTGTAGGCATAGCCGAAACCGTTTCTTGCTTTGCAACCGGAGTGGGTACTTCTTTCTTTACAGGTGCTGAAGTAGGTGCCGCTACAACTGTCTCTGAACGTACTGGCTTTGGCGCTGGTGCTGGAGTAGGTTTAGGGATTACAACGGGTTCTTCAGCACGTGTAACAGGCTTTGGAGCAGCTGTGACTACTTTAGGTACTTTTTCTACCACTACTTCTTCTTTGGGAGCAGTTTCTACAGGTGCCACTTCCTGTTCAGCTGCTTCTTTATTCTCTTTGCTCCACATAACGCGTTCGATTTCTAGGGAAACATTGTTTTTGTTCATTGCGGTTAATGTAACTTTACCAACTTCAGCGTTTCCAGTGAAATCGACAATTTTATAAATCACACTTTTGTTCCAATCTACGTTCCCGCTCAAAAATAATTCTTCGTTACATTTTGGCGTTAAGCCCTCGATTTTAATTTCTGCATTTACACCGTTTTCACTATATACCATAATTAGCGAAGCATTTACATCTTCGTCTGCTAACATTAGTTCACGTACCATTTTGCCGGTGCGTACTTGCGTTTTTTTCTTAAGTGACATCAAATTTCCCCTCTCAAAAATTCATTAATAATAAAAAAATCGTATAACGAAAAATAATTGCTCACGAAGAAATATGATACCGATAATAAAAGCATCACGTCAACAATTAACTTTAATTATTTTGCATTTTTCTTTTTTTCTTTATGAAATTTTTCAATTTGTAAAATTAGACAGAAGAAAAACAGCCTTTTTGAAGGCTGTTAAAATCTAGAGGTTTTATATAAAATTTTGTATAAAATGTAAAAGGAAATTGTAATAAGAGCACCTTGCCAAACTGTTAAGTTATAGGATAAATAAGGTTTTGTTTTAAAATAAATATCTGAAAACACTGATAATCCAAATGGTATACAAGCTGATAATATGAGCATAATTTTTTGCTTCCAAGACGCTAACATTGTGAAAGAATATCGTCTTAATACGGAAAAAGTTAAAAAAGTACCAGTGGTTAAAATAATAGCTGACAATATTATTCCTAGGATACTAAATGGAATCCCTGGTTTATTTGCATGATTAAAAAATACATGCGTAAATGTATCATATCCAAATTGGATAGCTAACAATAAACTAACTGCAAAGCCAATAACTGCACCTTTTTCGAAAGTAGTTTGGTGCTCAGAGGAATTAATTAATTCATCGCAATATGCTTTTAAATCCTCTCCAAAAATATCATAGGCATTTTTACTATTTTTTTGAGCTTCTAAAAGGTGATCTAGTATTTCTAATAATAGCTCCTCCATTTGCTCCTGTGGAATACTAGTAAACCGCAAATATATGAGCATATCTCCATAGATAGCTTCATTTTCGGGGGTTAGAAGTTTGCGTTTTTTATTGTTAAGTTCAACCATGTCTTTTGCCTTCAATCCTCTCACTCCCTGTATAATTAAAAGTTTACGCGTCTATAAAAAATTTTATAAAAAAAATAAAAAGTGATGGCAAGTAATGATCCAATCCAAGGAGAAAGTTGATACTTTATAAATGGACGGTCTATAAAAAATAAAGAAATGACAATGAGTATAAACCATGGACTTTGTTGGTAAATGAATCTCGTTATGCGCTTCCAATTACCCATATGGTTATTGAATAAATCCCCTTTGATAAAGTCAAATACAAAACGGATAGCAAGGTGTATAGCGATAATGATTACAAATACATATATAAAATTTATCTGTACAAATTGAAAGCGTTTGTTATCAGAGAAAAAGGGTAAAATAAAAGCGACAAGAGAATTAATAGCGAAAAATATAGCGAGTAAATAACTACTCATAAAGGCTGGTGTGGCTATTTTCTGCCATATATTTTGTTTTGGAAGTGCAGTGATTATTTCATCACAGTAAGCTTGTAAGTCAGTTCCGAAAATATCATAAGCATTTTTCTTTTCTTCTTGTGCATCAAGCAAGTGATCTAAAATCTCTAATAGCAGTTCTTCTACTTGCTGTTCTGGGATATTAGCTAATCGAATGTAAACGAGCATATCCCCGTAAGCCGCTTCATTTTCCTCCGCCAATAATTTGCGTTTTTTATTATTCAGCTCAATTAAATCTTTCGCTTTCATCAATCTCACTCTCCCTGCAATAAATTATTTACCGTTGTCGAAACCATCCCCCAGCTCTTCTTAAACTCTTCTAGCTGTTCGAACCCTTTATCGGTTACATGATAATATTTTCGCTTTGGCCCAAGGCTAGAAGCTTTTAATGTACCAGCAATGAGTTTTTCTTTTTGCATTCGTAGCAAAAGAGGATAGATACTACCTTCACTTACGAATGTAAAGCCATGTTGGTTTAATTTCGTACTCAGTTCATATCCATACACTTCTTCTTGCGAAATGATATATAAAATACATCCTTCGAGCACACCTTTTAACATTTGACTATGCAATTGCGTCACCGCCTTCAAGTAACTTGTTGTGCAAGGTAGTTGTTATCTGAATTATAACATTCGGTAACTTGCAACACAAGTTACTAAAGTGGAAAATTTTAAACAGCGCTGTCAGCGTGCGTTTGCTCATACTAAAATGAGGGAGGGGATCATATGAAGCCATTTATGCCAAAGCTTGTTTATTTTGAACCGGGTACCACACCATTTGAGGATCGAATTGAAGCAGCCCGTAAAGTAGCGGGAGCAAATTTCCCACTTGGTTTTATTGTTGCTCCAATTTATATGCATGAAGGTTGGGAAGACGGGTATCGTGAATTATTTGGACGACTTTTTGATGCGTTAAAAGATTTAACCCTACTAAATTTATCATTCGAATTGATTCAACATCGCTTTACTAAGCCAGCGAAAAAGGTAATACAACAACGTTATCCCAATACGAAACTCGAAATGGATGAGGAGAAACGAAAATATAAATGGGGACGATATGGCATCGGAAAATATGTATATCAGAAAGATGATACAGTGAGGTTAGAGGAAACGATAAGAAGATATAGTTACGAATATTTTCCGAATGCTGAAATTCAATATTTCACATAAAAGAATCTGTATATACATGCAGATTCTTTTTATGTTTCATAGCTTTTGGTCTGTTTCCACCCTTGTCATGATAACCTTTCTGGTGTATCATTTTATTGATTGCTTAGTGCGGAAAACACAAAATAAAATTGGATGGAGGAAGCCGATGCCTACCCCTAGTATGGAAGATTATATTGAACAAATTTATTTGTTAATTGATGAAAAGGGATATGCCCGCGTATCTGATATTGCTGAAGCGCTTAGTGTACATCCATCCTCTGTAACGAAAATGGTACAAAAGTTAGATAAAGATGAGTATCTAATTTATGAAAAATATAGAGGGCTTGTATTAACATCAAAAGGGAAAAAAATCGGGGAGCGTCTTGTATATCGTCATGAGTTACTAGAACAATTTATGCGTATCATCGGTGTGGATGAAAGTAAGATTTATAATGATGTAGAAGGAATTGAGCATCATTTAAGTTGGGAAGCTATTGACCGCATTGGTGATTTAGTACAATATTTTGAGCAAGATGAACTTCGAATTGAAACACTTCGCGGTGTTCAAAAAGCAAATGAAGAGCAGGGGAAGTAAAGGGAACGAGAGGCGTTTCCTTTTTTGTTTAGAAGAGGAATTTACTTTATTTAAGTTGAATGTATAGAGATGTGAAAAATTGTTTTGTAAAAGGCGGGATCGGAATGAAAGCAATTATTTTTGACTTTGATGGATTAATTGTAGATACAGAAACAATTTGGTTCCAAGCTTTTCAGGAAGTAATTCGCGAATATGGTGGAGATTTATCTCTAGAAGAGTTTGCAAAATGTATTGGAACAACAGATGAAGTGCTTTATACATATATTGAACAACAATTGAAAGAGCAATTTAATAAGAACTTGCTAAAAGAAAAAGTTTCGGCTTTACATCAAGAGAAAATGAAAATACCAGTAGCTCGTGATGGTGTGAAAGAATACTTAGAAGAAGCAAAAGGTCTTGGAGTAAAAATTGGTTTAGCTTCTAGTTCTTCAAGAGAATGGGTTATTGGGTTTTTAGAAGATTTAGGGATTCGGGAGTATTTTGAAGTAATTAAAACGAAAGAAGATGTGGAGAAAGTAAAACCAGATCCAGCACTGTATAAAGCGGCTATTGAAGAACTGAAAATTGATTCTTCAGAAGCTGTTGTGTTTGAGGATTCAGTAAATGGATTGAAAGCAGCGATTGCGGCAGGATTAAAATGTGTCGTTGTTCCAAATGAAGTTACAAAGGCTTTGCAGTTTGAAAATCACCATCTTCGCTTAGGAAGTATGAAAGAAAAAAGCTTAACAGAAGTACTTCAATATGTGAGGGAGCATAAATAAAAGAAAGACCGCATTTCCTAAAAGGAAGCGCGGTCTTTCTTTTTATTTTTTTTACCTTCAATCACGGTTAAATGAGATTGTTTTCGTTTCCTTTTTAACAATGATGAATTGCCTTTCTTAACTTTGTCATCAGAAGCATTTCGTTTTAATACAGAATTGCTTAGGGGTGCTACGTTTTGTTTTCCGTATTTTCGGTTCGATTGTTTCGCAGCACGCTTATAAGAGTTTTGCGAATTGGCGGAACCGCTGGAACTTGTAAACATTTTATATAATAAATAAAAGACACCAACAACAAGTAACATGATGACAATGTTTTTAACCATTCCGTATGGATCTGTAATTGCAGATGATACGAGACCGAATATTGCTAACCCAATAATAAGCACGAATAAAGCGAACGTAAACGAACGACCGTTCATAGGGAACACCTCCTAAATAACATATATTAAAATTAGTATATTAGCGACAAGGAAAGGAGTTGAGTACCATTTTTAAAAAATTATTAGTGTTTTTCTTCTAAACGTAATAATTCTTCAAAGGATGCAATTGCAACTTCAACTTGATCATCTTCTGGTTCTTTTGTTGTTAATAGTTGAAGCCATAACCCTGGGTATCCTAATGCGCGCAAGACCGGAATATCCCGTAATCGATTCGTAAATTGCAAGACTTCAAAAGAAATCCCTAGAACAACTGGAATTAATAAAATTCGATTTACCACTCTGACCCAAAGGGGATCAGTTGGAACAAGAAAGTAGACAAACATTCCGATAATGACTGTAAATATAATAAAACTACTACCGCAACGATAATGGAGACGAGTTTGTTTTTGTACATTTGCTACTGTCAGCGGAAGATTGTTTTCGTAAGCATTAATGACCTTATGTTCCGCACCGTGATATTGAAACACACGCTTAATGAGCGGAGTTAGTGACACAATATATATATAGCTCAGTAAAAGGATGAGCTTAATGATGCTTTCGACAATAATTTGCCCAGTGTGAGATGGGAAAATCGGTCGTGTCAATTCCGCTAAAAGTGCGGGGACTGCTGTGAAAATGACTTTGCCGAATATGAACGATAAGACTCCGACTGCGGCTACTCCTAATACCATCGTTAATTTTGACTGCTCTTCTTTCTTGTGTGTAAGTTGTTCATCGTCTTCAGGATGAACGTCAAATCGTTCCGAAGCAAAGTTTAAATGTTTTGCTCCATTGGCACTTGCGTCAACGATAGCGGCGATACCACGTAGAAATGGAACTTTCTTTAGCATAGATAATACTTTATTCCGCACGCGTGGTAATCGATAAAATTCGATTGATTTATCTTTGCGACGAACCGCTGTAACAGTATATTCTCTACCACCAAACATAACTCCTTCTATGACCGCTTGCCCACCGTATATTTGTTTTGTCTCCTCTGCCATGTTAACACCAACCTGTATTTGTTTCTCTCTTATGTAGAAAAGAGGCAATTGTCACACTTGGTTCTGTCATTGTGAGATTTGACAATCACCGAGTTTCCTTTATTTTATCGACAAACACAAGCTGCTGACAAGGAAAATTGTTACGGAAGCCAGACATTTCTTATTCTTTTTATAGACAAATTTCGCATGATTTAAACATGCTTCAAAATAGTTTCGGACATACTAGTAAGCGGAGGTGTCGATGTGAAGCAAGAACAATCAATAACAAAAAATATTGTGCAGATTGGTTTATTTGGTGGTGTTTTTTGGGGATGTATATGGTATTTTCTTCATATTTTTTCATTTACAGAAGCCGGACCAAACTATTTGCTTTTACCATTTGCGTTTGGATCGTGGAAAGAAGGAGTTTGGGGAAATGTATTGGGTATTGTTTGTATAGGGCTTCTTTCTATTTTAGTGGCATTTCTCTATAGGGCTCTTTTCAAAAGATTTGAAGGGATACTACCGGGAATACTCTATGGACTGTTTTGGTGGGGCATTTTATTTTTCGGACTGGGTTCTATTGCACCTGTTATAAAAAATGCACTTCATTTACCGAAAGAAACAATTGTCACAACAATATGTATTTTTATTTTATACGGTGTGTTTATCACATATTCTGTTTCATTTGAAGCCAACAATGCGAATCAAGGGGAAGGGTTGGAGTAGACAAACTATTCAAATAAGTGGCTCCTGTGTTAGAATGTTGTATAGACATTTTTTATATTAAGGAGTTTAAAGTATATGAAAAAAGTACTCCTCGTTAACGGTCCTAACTTAAATCGTCTCGGTGTTCGAGAAGTGAATGTATACGGGAAAGGAACGTTGGCATCATTAGAAGAAGAGATGAAGCAAGAAGCAGCGAAATTGGGAGTGGAGTTAGAATGTTTTCAATCGAATCATGAAGGTGCTCTTATTGACATCATTCATGAGGCTGATGACATATATGAAGGAATCATTCTAAATCCAGGAGCATTTACGCATTATAGCTATGCGATTCGAGATGCGATAGCGAGCATTTCGATTCCAGTTATTGAGGTACATATTTCTAACATCCACCAGCGGGAATCGTTTCGTCATGAATCTGTGACTGCAACAGTCGCGGCGGGCCAAATTGTTGGGTTTGGTTTTTATGGCTATAAGTTAGCGTTATTTGCATTATTGGAGAAACTTAGGGAGGCATAAATTGATGGAAAAGATCACGAAGTTAAGAAATGCATTTGGTGAAGCTGGTATTGATGGTATTTTATTAACGAATGAATATAGCCGTAGATATATGACGAACTTTACAGGGACAGCTGGTGTTGTACTTATTTCTAATGATCGTGCTCTGTTTATTACAGATTTCCGCTATGTAGAGCAAGCTGGTAAACAAGCTGTTGGTTATGAAATTGTGCAACATACAGGACCAATTCTGGATGAAGTTGCGAAACAAGTGAAAGAATTAGGAATTCAAAAGCTTGGCTTTGAGCAAGATACTCTTACATATAGCTCTTATACAGCACATAAAGAAGCGGTAGAAGCGGAATTTGTTCCAACTTCTGGGCTTGTAGAAAAGTTACGCTTGATTAAGACGGATTCAGAGATTAAGATATTAAAGGAAGCTGCACAGATTGCAGATGCTGCCTTTGAACATATTCTATCATTCATTCGCCCAGGCGTATCTGAAATTGAAGTGTCAAATGAACTTGAATTTTTCATGAGAAAACAAGGAGCAACATCTTCTTCGTTTGATATTATCGTTGCTTCAGGACTTCGTTCAGCATTGCCGCATGGTGTGGCATCTGAAAAAGTGATAGAAAAAGGAGATTTCGTAACATTAGACTTCGGTGCTTATTATAAAGGATATTGCTCTGATATTACGCGTACGATTGCAGTCGGCGAACCATCTGATAAATTAAAAGAAATTTATAATGTCGTTTTAGAAGCACAGCTTCGTGGTGTGAACGGCATTAAAGCTGGTTTAACTGGTCGTGAAGCTGATGCATTAACACGTGACTACATAACGGAAAAAGGATACGGTGAATATTTCGGACATTCTACTGGTCATGGAGTGGGCCTTGAAATCCATGAAGCACCGGGCTTAGCATTCCGTTCTGAAACGGTACTTGAGCCAGGAATGGCTGTGACAGTAGAACCGGGCATTTATATTCCAGGTGTTGGCGGTGTGCGTATCGAGGACGATATTATTGTAACAAGTGAAGGTAATGAAGTAATCACGAAATCTCCAAAAGAACTTATTATTTTGTAATACACAGGAGGATTTTTTGCATGATTTCAGTAAATGATTTTCGTACAGGTTTAACAATTTCAGTGGACAATGCCCTTTGGCAAGTGCTTGATTTCCAACATGTAAAGCCAGGTAAAGGTGCTGCGTTCGTTCGCTCTAAATTACGTAACCTTCGCACAGGTTCTGTTCAAGAAAAAACATTCCGTGCTGGTGAAAAAGTAGAAAAAGCGCATATCGAAAACCGTCGTATGCAATACTTATACGCGAGCGGTGAGTCTCACGTATTTATGGATAATGGAACTTATGAGCAAATCGAACTTGGTGAAGCTCAAATCGAGCGCGAGCTAAAATTCTTAAAAGAAAATATGGAAGTATCTATTATGACATACCAAGGTGAAGTACTTGGCGTTGAACTTCCAAATACTGTTGAGTTAAAAGTTGTTGAAACAGAACCAGGCATTAAAGGTGATACAGCTTCTAACGTAACAAAACCAGCTACATTAGAAACTGGCCTTGTTGTACAAGTACCAATCTTCATTAACGAAGGCGAAATGCTTATCATCAACACAGGTGAAGGTAAATACGTTTCTCGTGCATAGTTATAAAAAGCACTCGTGATGATCACGAGTGCTTTTTATATGAAGTACGGTAGATAATAAATAATGCTTATAATAAGGCTAATCACTACAAGAATGGATGTTCCAAATGTGAAAGGATTCCAATTAATCTGAAATGGCTGTATTTCTCCTGTCTCCACGCCAGTTAATCCTTTATATACGGCGTGATCCATATTGGCATTACGATTCATATTTAAAGTAGTAATCCAAGAAATTCCAAATATACTTAGACTACCTAGAAAGAATATCTCCATAAATGACCAATCTACTATTTTAGAAAATAAAAAAATACCAAGTAATTCTAATATTATTATGTAAAGAGCACGCATAAGGTTCACTCTAATCACCTCTCTATTTTTAAAAAGTAACTTCTCCATCAGCATCAATCGTTTTGTTGTAACCACCTTAAAAAACTTTTTCGAGATACGGCATGTAGTACACAAGGAACTTTTGTTTCTTTTTCTAATAAAGCGTGTTCTTTTGGGAATTTCTCCTCCATATGTAATGAAATATAAGGTAACTTTTCTTGCGCTTTTAAAGAACGAACATTCGTCGTTTTTGCACCGGAAAATACATATATAAGATCTAATTCTTCAAATTCAATTTTAAATATTTCTTTTTTAGTAGCCTCATTGTAACCTTGCCCCCAATAAGGATAACCGAGCCAACTCCCCATATGGCAATGTTTTTGTTCATGATTGATATGTTTAAGAGTTGTGATGCCTATTAATTCTTGTTTTTCGTTGAAAATGGCTCTACTTAAAGATTCCTCTTTTTTCTTCTTCGATTGCGAAATAAATAAATCTCTTTGTGTCTTCGGTTGTTTCTGCTTTTAACTCTAAAGCATTTTTTACATGTGGCTTACTTGATAATTCAAAAATGGCGTGCGGATTGTAAATCAAGCTGTATTAATGTTACATCCTTCATAGAAAGCCCTCTTTCCTTATTAAATATAACATATTCAAGTTGTAATATTCAGAAATTTACGAAGTTAGGGACAAAAAATTATGTTTTTACTTCTGAAATAGACAACCTCTGCATATGGTTGTACAAATATATTCTTTTTGGAATAAGAGTTTTGTTAGTGAACTGAAAAGTAATTGGTAGGAGAGAAGGTGGGAGAATGAAACAATGGCTGGCGGCAATGGAAACATCCGTGCTTGTCATGGGATTGCTTCGGTTGTTTTCAGGTAGTGCGGAGATATTCGCCGCTTTGCTTATGCTTTATGTGAATGATGCAAAAAAAGCATTGTTTATAAATGGTATGTTGGCATTTGTTGGACCGACTGTATTAATTTTAACGATGTCGATCGGCATTGCGAGCGTTGCAAATGAAATTTCTTTTTTGAAGCTCTTTTTTCTAACTCTCGGAATTGGCTGTATTTTTATTGCAGTGTTGAAATAGTAAGTCAAGTATGGTGGGGAGAAGCAGATGAAAGAAGTATTAGAGGTTTTACCAAAAGCGATGAAACAGTTTATTGAAGGCTGTGAACAATATAGCGCGTTAGAAGAAATTAGGGTTCGGATAGGAAGGCCACTTGAATGTATTGCTCGTGGAGAAGTGTTCTTTTATGACTATGTCGTTACAGCAGAGGATGCAATCTATTTATTAAATAAGCTTAGTCAATATTCTATTTATACGATGGAAGAAGAGTTAAAGCGTGGGTATGTTACTTTGCGCGGTGGTCACAGGATTGGCTTAGCTGGAAAAGTAATTACAGAGAAAAGTGCAGTGAAGATGATTCGAGATGTGTCATCATTTAATATTCGAATTGCCCGTCAAAAAATTGGGATAGCTGAGCCACTCTTATCTTATTTGTACGACTCGCGTTGGTTAAACACAATGGTAATTGGCCCTCCGCAAACAGGGAAAACAACACTTCTCAGGGATGTGGCACGTTGTATGAGTCAAGGGGTTCGTTCTCATGAAATTCCTTCTTGTAAAGTAGGGATTGTTGATGAACGCTCAGAAATCGCTGGATGTGTAAAAGGGATTCCGCAATATGAATTTGGCCCGCGTGTTGATGTGTTGGATGCATGTCCAAAAGCAGAAGGAATGATGATGATGATTCGTTCCATGAGTCCGGACGTATTAATTGTTGATGAAATTGGGCGTGTGGAAGATAGTGAAGCGATTATGGAGGCGGTACATGCGGGGGTTCAGCTTTTTATAAGTGCTCACGGATTTTCTTTTGATGATGTAATGAAACGACCATCTTTAAAGGCTGTGATGGAGCTTGGTGTGTTTGATCGCTTTATTGAACTATCAAAAGCAAAGGGACCTGGAACCGTTGTTCAAGTCAAGGATAGAGATGGAAAGCCTGTTCAAAGGCGAGGAAAGGTTCAAAGCGTATGGTGAAAATATTTGGTGCGGTGTTAATTGTAGCGGTGAGCACTTTCTTTGGTTTTTCGTATGCCAAAAGATATAGTGAACGCCCGCGTCAACTTAGGCTTTTAAAAGCAGCGCTGCAATCGCTAGAAGCTGAAATCATGTACGGGCATACGCCTTTATCAGAAGCAGCAGAGCGCTTAGTAAAACAAATGCCAAAGCCTTTAAACTGGATATTTCAAAGTTTTTCAAAGCGACTAGAAAGCGGCGAACAAACAGTTAGAGAGGCTTGGCTTGAAAGTTTGCAAGAAAATTGGAAACTCACTGCATTTAAACAAACTGAATATGAGATTTTGCAGCAATTTGGTGAAACGTTAGGGCAGCATGACCGTGAATCGCAGCAAAAGCATATTCGCTTATGTATTACGCACCTAGAAAGAGAAGAGGGTGAAGCGAAAGCACTTCAACTTCAATATGAAAAGATGATAAAGAGTTTGGGTGTACTAGCAGGACTACTTATCGTAATTTTACTGCTATAGGGGGGGGAGAAAGGCGATGTCCATCGATGTTGGATTAATATTTCAAATCGCCGGAATCGGCATTGTTTTAGCTTTCATTCATACAGTACTAAAAGAGTTAAAGCGGGAGGATATTGCAAACTGGGTTATTCTTGTCGGTTTTGTCGTTATTTTATTTCATGTTGCATTTTTGATTAATACTTTGTTTGACAAGATTAAAAGTGTCTTTCTCTTCCAGTAAAGGAGGCGGTTCGAATCGAGATTTTACAAATTGTCGGATTGGGCCTCGTCGCGACATTTTTAGCAGCTGTGCTAAATCAACATAAATCTAGTATCACTTCTTTGTTTATTGTGTTCATCGCGAGTGTCATGTTTCTGCTGCTAATCGATCAAATTCATTCTATTTTAAGAATGATTGAGCGAGTTGCAAGTGAGGCGAAAGTAAGCAATGTCTATGTAGAGACACTGCTGAAAATTATTGGAATTGCTTACATTGCTGAGTTTGGGGCACAAATTACAAAAGATGCTGGTCAAGGTGCAATTGCTTCAAAAATTGAATTAGCAGGGAAAATTTTAATTCTTGTTATGGCTATTCCTATTTTAACGGTTGTAATTGAAACAATTCTTGGTTTTTTACCTACGGGATAAGGGGGAGTGAATGTTGCAAAGGTTTGGAGCTAAGCTGCTGTTTGCTTGCTTCCTTTTCTTTTCTTTACCAATTGTCGTACAAGCTTCTCCTGTAGAAAAAAACGTCGTAGATCAACAATTGGATAAACTCGGAATCGAAGATGTGAAGCAGTTTTGGGACGGGCTTGTCACAAAATATGGAGGTTATTTACCAGAGAGTCAAAAGGGAAGTTTTATGGAATTTGTAAAGGGCGAAAAGGAATTTTCTATAAAAGAATGGATGATAGGGCTATTAAAATATTTATTTCATGAGCTTGTTGCAAATGGAAAGCTACTTGGAACGCTCATTATGCTCACAATTTTCAGTGCATTATTACAATCATTACAATCTGCCTTTTCGAAGAGTAGCATAAGTAAAATTGCAGATGCCGTTGTATATATGGTGTTAATTATTTTTGCTTTAAATAGTTTTTATGTGGTCATGACGTATGCACGGGAAACGATTCAAACGATGGTAGATTTTATATTAGCTTTACTTCCTATTCTCCTAGCACTCATAGCGACCGGAGGCGGGGTTGTATCAGTATCCTTCTTCCATCCGATTATCATTTTTTTAATGAATACAAGTGGGCTGCTTATGAACTATATTGTTCTTCCGCTCTTATTACTTGCGACCATCTTAAGCATTGTAAGTACAATGAGTGATCAATATAAAGTTACGAAATTGTCCAAGCTCCTGCAAAATGTAAGTGTTGGGATTATTGGTATCTTTCTAACAGTTTTTCTAGGCGTATTATCTGTGCAAGGGACAGCAACAGCAGTTGCTGATGGTATAGCTGTTAAAACAGCGAAGTTTGTAACGGGAAATTTTATTCCTGTGGTAGGGCGGATGTTTACAGAAGCGGCGGATACTGTTATTAGCGCCTCTGGGTTATTAAAGAATACGGTCGGGATTATCGGGCTTGTTATCTTATGTTTAATCGTTGCTTTTCCAGCGATTCAAATCTTTTGTATCGCGTTTATTTATAAATTCGCAGCGGCAGTACTACAGCCAGTTGGCGGAGGAGCTATTATTAAATGTTTAGATATTATAGGAAGGAGTATCATTTATGTATTTGCCTGCTTAGCTATCGTATCCTTTATGTTCTTTTTAAGCATTACCATTATTATTGCCGCGGGGAACATTACCCTCATGATGCGATAGGAGGTGACGAGTATGCAATTTGTTACAGAGTGGATTAGAAATATTATCGTCTTTTTGCTCTTAGCGACGATGCTGCATCTTATCCTTCCTAATTCAAATTTACAAAAGTATGTCAAATTTGTTGTGAGTTTATTGTTAGTCGTTTTAATCTTAACGCCGCTATTTAAGTTATTACAAACGGATGTAAATGAAGTGATTGCGAATTTTAATCAGGAAAAATACGTAGCGGACGGATCGATAAAAAATTCAATTGATACAAAGAAAAAAGAAATACAAGCCCTAACACGTGCATATAGTTTAGAAGAGATGGCTGTCAAAATGAAAAAAGAAGTTGGAAAAGAATTTGAGAAAAAGTATGGCGTGACAGTGTCTGAAATAAAAATAATTGCAGCAGAAACTAAGGAAGAAGTAAAAGCGGCAAAAGATATTCAATCTGTTATTGTGACGCTAAAAGAAGCTGAAGTGAAGAAAAATGATGCAATTGAAACAGTAAAGCCAGTTGAAATTAATACGAGAGCGCCTCAGAAAACTTCGGAAGAAACAAATGTAGAAATGAAACAGTTCTTTTCAAGCAGGTGGCAGCTAGAGGATAAACAAATCCAAGTTCAAATGGAAGGGGGGACAGGTAGAGTAAATGGACAATAAAGATAAAAACTCGAAATTCTCATTTTTTCGCAACTTATTGAAAGGGGACGAAAAAGATGATAGGGAGAAAGGAAAAAAAGTAACACCTAAGTTTTTGCTTGTCCTACTCATACTTGGAATGTTGCTTATGTTTTTTAGTAATTTCTTTCAACCGAAAAAAGAAGAAGTGCCTGTGTTTAAAGAAAAGACAAATCAAGATTCAGAAAAAGATGTGCCGACTTTTGGACAAAAAAAGAGCGAGAACATGTCAGCTATAGAAAAATACGAAAAAGCATATGAACAAGAATTGAAAGCAGCATTAGAAGATATAACAGGGGTTAAAGATGTGTCTATTGAAGTGAATTTGGACTCATCAGAAGAAAAAATACTTGAAAAAAATATTGTGAAACGATCGCAAACAACAGGTGAAACAGATAAAACTGGAGGAAAAAGACAAGTTGAAGATGAATCAACTGATGAAAAAACGGTGATTATACGCGAAGGTGATAAAGAAACTCCGATTGTATTGCGAACAGAGAAACCAAAAGTGAGAGGTGTCCTTGTCGTAGCAAAAGGGGTGGATAATATACAAGTAAAAGCAATGGTAAAGGAAGCGGTGACACGTATGCTTGATGTACCATCACACCGCGTAGCAGTACTACCAAAAAAGGGTTAGGGAGGAAATAAAGTGTTGAAAAAACAAACAGTTTGGTTACTAACAATGCTAAGTTTAGTTGTTGTGTTATCTGTTTATTATGTAACAACGCCTGACAAAATGAATACTGCAACACCAACAGCGGGTGAAAAGGTTGGACAAGAAAAGCAAGGTGTTGAAAAAGAAGTGACAAAAGAAACGACAAAAGAAACATCTAATAAAGAAGCTACTCCAAAAGAAACAACGAAAGAAACATCGGGCAAAGAAACAGAGAAAAAAGATGATAGTAAAAAAGAGACAAGCAAAAAAGAAGGCAATGTAACAGTTCAATCAAGTGATGAAAACTTTACAGCACTTCGTTTGAAAATGGAAGATCAACGCAGTGCAGAGAAAGAAAAATTACAAGATGTTATGAAATCAACGAAATCTTCCGCTGAAGAAATAAGTAAAGCGAAAGATGAATTAAATGCAATCGATCAGATGGAAACAAAGGAAGGGTTGCTTGAAACAGTTATTAAATCACAAGGTGGCTATAAAGATGCGCTTGTAAGAGCTGATGGAACTGATATTAAAGTAACAGTAAAAGCTACGAAGCATTCTCAAAAAGAAGCAAATAAAATTATCCAACTTGTTCGTGCTGAGGCAGGATCCAAGGATGTAGGCGTCAAGTTTGATCCAGTAAAATAAATTTTAAATATGTATTACGAGCTATGATAAGCTGGAGGATTACTACTCGCGAACAGCCGGATAGAAAAAAGCTATCGTTTTCGATAGCTTTTTTCTATTTCATCTTTTTGTGCTATTTCAATGTTTTCTCCTCGGAAAGGAGAAATGCGCTGAGAGTAAAAAATTAAAGGTTCGTGGTAATGGTGGTTGCTTTTCCCGTATTTTATATGAGTGAAGACAACGATGAGCCAGATTAATACAGCTGGTAAGAACAAGATGAGCCATATCATGTTTCTGCACCTCACTATTAAGATATTTTACTTTACTTTGAACATACTATTCGTATGTGAAGGAAGGATGAACGGCTTGTAAATAAAAAAATAATATTTTGTAAAATATGTTGTTGTACATAGTTAAAATAAGATGAGAATAATAAATCAAGAGCTCTATATTTTAAATGGAAAAAGAGAAAAAACATGTTTTTTATGAAGTGGTCTTGCCAATTTTGAGTGAAACTTGGTATTATTACTAGGTAATAAATTATTTAGTGAAATAATATTTTTTACAGGAGTTTCGATTTATCGTAAAGAAATATAAATTGGAATGTTGAAAATATTTATCGTAAGATGAGAGTAGCAAAAGTTTCTATTAGTAAATGTTATAGGAATGATTTCTCTAGTAGAATGAATCGTATCTTTACAGACAACATAGTTTACTTTTATATGTTCAGTATCTGTAAGAACGGGACAAACAAGTGTATGGGAGTGGATTTTATATGTTTAAAATTCAAGAAGTTCGTGAATTAATTAAGTTAATTGATAGCTCTAACATTGATGAATTTGAATACAAAAAAGATGGTACGACAATTAAAATGAAAAAGCGTGGGAATGAAGTTGTGTCTGTACAGACAACGCCAGTAGTGAAACAAGCATTACAAACGCAAGCGGTAGAAATGGAAACAGCCGTAGCAGCGGCGCAGGTAGAAGTACCGAAGCAGGAAGAGAAGAAAGCTGTTCAAGATGAGAATTTACATACAATCACATCACCGATGGTTGGAACATTCTATGCATCTTCTTCACCAGATACGCCTGCATATGTAAGTGTCGGGGATCGCGTTTCAGAAGGTACAGTCGTTTGCATCGTTGAAGCGATGAAGCTCTTTAATGAAATTGAAGCAGAAGTAAATGGAGAGATTGTTGAAATTCTTGTGAACAACGGACAACTTGTTGAGTATGGACAACCGCTATTTCTTGTAAAAGCGTAATAAGGGAGTCTTTGTGATGATAAAAAAAGTATTGATAGCCAATCGTGGGGAAATTGCTGTGCGAATTATTCGTGCTTGCAAAGAGATGAATATTGAAACAGTAGCTATTTATTCAGAAGCGGATAAAGAATCACTTCATGTGAAAATCGCAGATGAAGCGTATTGCGTTGGGCCAACAATGTCGAAAGAAAGCTATTTAAATTTGACGAATATTATAAGCGTTGCAAAATTAACAGGTTGTGATGCAATTCACCCTGGTTATGGATTTTTAGCCGAAAATGCTGATTTTGCAGAACTATGTCGTGAATGTAACTTGATTTTTATCGGACCTAGTCCAGAAGCAATTTCAAAAATGGGTACAAAAGACGTTGCGCGTGATACAATGAAAGAAGCAGGGGTTCCGATTGTACCAGGTTCACAAGGGATTATAAAAAACACAGAAGAAGCGATGGAACTTGCAAATCAAATTGGATATCCCGTTATTATTAAAGCAACTGCAGGTGGCGGCGGAAAAGGTATTCGTGTTGCACGTCATGAAGAGGAGCTTATAAAGGGAATTCAAATTACACAGCAAGAAGCTAGTACCGCTTTTGGAAACCCTGGTGTATACTTAGAAAAGTACGTTGAAGATTTCCGCCATGTTGAGATTCAGATAATGGCAGATGCACATGGCAATGCGATTCATTTAGGAGAGCGTGATTGTACAATTCAGCGCCGTTTGCAAAAACTATTAGAAGAAAGTCCTTCTCCTGCTCTTGATGCAAATATTCGTGAGAAAATGGGTGAAGCGGCAGTAAAAGCAGCGGTAGCGGTTGATTATACAGGTGCTGGTACGGTTGAGTTTATTTATGAATATAAAACGAAAAGCTTTTACTTTATGGAAATGAACACGCGAATTCAAGTAGAACACCCGGTTACAGAGATGGTAACAGGGATGGACTTAATTAAAGAGCAAATTCGTGTTGCTTCAGGAGAAAAGCTATCGCTACAGCAAGAAGAAGTACAATTTAAAGGTTGGGCAATCGAATGTCGAATTAATGCGGAAAACCCTGCCAAAAACTTTATGCCATCTCCAGGGAAAGTGGAAATGTACTTACCACCAGGAGGATTTGGTATTCGCGTCGATTCAGCTGTTTATCCTGGTTATTCAATTCCACCTTTTTATGATTCGATGATTGCGAAATTAATTGTTCACGGAAAAACACGTGAAGAAGCAATTGCAAAAATGAAGCGAGCACTTAGTGAATTTGTCATTGAAGGCGTACATACGACAATCCCGTTCCATTTACAATTGCTAGATCATCCTGATTTTATAAAAGGGGAATTTAATACTAAATTTTTGGAAGAGCATGAACTTGTGACGCAGTGATACATTTAAAGGAGGTTTTTTTCATGGCTGAACATATGTTAGATATGGGTCAAGATACAACCCTTGGAAAAGTAGAAATTGCACCAGAAGTAATTGAGGTAATTGCAGGTATCGCAACTGCTGAAGTAGATGGCGTAGCGGCAATGCGCGGCAACTTTGCTACAGATGTTGTTGAGAAGTTAGGAAAGAAAAATCACGGTAAAGGCGTGAAGGTTGAATTAGTAAACGACGATATTATCGTTGACGTTTATGTTGTCATGTATTTTGGTGTAGCAATACCAGTTGTTGCACAAAAAATTCAAGATAATATTCGCCAAGCACTCTTTACAATGACGGGTCTTGAGCCGAAAGAAGTAAATATTCACATCGTTGGCGTAACATTCGAAACGCAAAAAACAGAAATCGAGCCAGTATAAGAATGAGAAGGTGCCTTGTCAAATAGGCACCTTTTTTCTCGTTTCATCTCTTCATGCACGAAACCTTTAAATTATTATACTATTTTAAAAAATACAAAATATAAAAAGGGAATGATACGTTTTTTCAAAAAACGTACATTGTGATAAGGTATGGAACTTGAAGTTAATCTTTTTATTATTTTTCAGCCTTGTAACTCGTGTATGAAACGATAAATTGTGTTATTATCATTGTATTATAAGGTTGAAAAATCAATGAAAACTGTAAGAGTAAGTAAATTGACGGCTTATAAATTATAATAATATAACAAAACATAAGGAAAGACTTGAAGTATAAAGGAGAGTTACAATGAAACGTAGGACGGCTAGAGAAAGAGCCATGCAAGCATTATACCAAATGGATATTACTGGAGAATTAGAGCCGAAAGTAGCGGTGGAAAATACGCTAGAAGAAGGCGAAGAAACAAATGAGTTTTTAGAATCACTTGTTGTTGGTTGTGTAGAACATAAAGAAGCAATTGATGAAGCAATTCGTCAAAATTTAAAGAAGTGGAAATTAGAACGTATTAGTATTGTAGATCGCAGTATTTTACGTCTAGCTGTGTATGAAATGAAGTACATGGAAGAAATTCCACACAATGTAACAATTAACGAAGCAATTGAAATTGCAAAAACATTTGGGGATGAGGAATCTCGTCGTTTTATAAACGGCGTTTTATCTAATATAAAAGACACACTGTAATTTCTTTAAGGGGGAATCTTAAATGGTAGCAGTAATCATCAAAGGAAATGAAGTTGCGGAGAAAAAACGAGCACAATTGAAAGAAGAAGTTGTGAAGTTGAAAGAGCAAGGGATTGTACCAGGATTAGCCGTTATTTTAGTTGGAGAAGACCCAGCATCTCGTTCTTATGTAAAAGGAAAAGAAAAGGGCTGTGAACAAGTTGGAATTTATTCAGAGTTAATTGAGTTTCCAGATACAATTACAGAAGAACGTTTGTTAGCTGAAATTGATCGCTTAAATGAAGATGACCGTATTAATGGTATATTAGTACAATTGCCTTTACCGAAACATATTGAAGAGAAAGCTATCATTGAAAGAATTTCACCTGAAAAGGATGTAGATGGGTTCCATCCAATCAGCGTTGGCCGTATGATGACAGGTCAAGATACATTTCTTCCATGTACACCACATGGCATTGTAGAATTAGTAAAAGAAACAAATCTTGATATTTCAGGAAAACACGTTGTTGTAATCGGAAGAAGTAATATCGTTGGAAAACCAGTGGGACAGCTGTTTTTAAATGAAAATGCGACTGTAACATATTGTCATTCCAAAACGAAAAATATAAAAGAATTATCAAAGTTAGCTGATATTTTAATTGTAGCTGTTGGAAGACCAAAAATGGTAACAGCTGACTATATAAAAGAAGGTGCAGTTGTAATTGATGTTGGTGTCAACCGTTTAGAGACAGGTAAGCTGTGCGGTGATGTTGACTTTGAAAATGTACTTGATATTGCGGGTTACATTACACCAGTACCAAAAGGTGTCGGCCCAATGACAATTACAATGCTCCTTCATAATACAGTAGAATCTGCAAAACGCGCAGGAGTTGTTTGTAAATAATTTGAATCGGCTATGAGGAGAGAAAGATGGAAAAGCAATATTTAACCGTTACAGCATTAACACGCTATATAAAAACAAAAATAGAGTATGACCCGCATTTGCAGTCTGTTTGGTTAAAAGGAGAAATTTCAAACTTTAAATGTCATAGCCGTGGCCATATGTATTTCACATTAAAGGATGAAAATGCAAGAATAGCAGCGGTTATGTTTGCGGGTCATAATCGCAATATAAAATTCAGACCAGAAGATGGAATGAAAGTACTTGTAAAAGGGAAAATCTCTGTTTATGAAGCAAGTGGTTCATACCAAATTTATGTTCATGATATGCAGCCTGATGGAATTGGTAATCTTCATTTAGCTTATGAGCAATTAAAGGTTCGATTAGAGGAAGAAGGGCTGTTTTCTCAAGTTTATAAACAGCCAATCCCTGCCTATGCGAAAACAATTGGTGTCATTACATCTCCAACAGGAGCTGCGATTCGGGATATTATAGCGACGATTAAACGTCGTTATCCAATTGGGAATGTGATTGTATTTCCGGTACTTGTACAAGGGGAGTCTGCGGCTCCCTCAATTGTACAAGCGATTCAAACAGCGAATGAGATGAAGGATATAGATGCTTTGATTGTCGGTCGTGGGGGCGGTTCCATTGAAGAGCTATGGGCCTTTAATGAAGAAATGGTTGCACGGGCGATTTTTGCAAGTGAAATTCCAATCATCTCGGCAGTTGGACATGAAACAGACTTTACAATTGCTGATTTTGTAGCAGATTTACGTGCACCAACTCCAACGGCAGCAGCAGAACTTGCAGCACCAAATATAATTGAATTACAAGAGAAAGTGTTACAACGAACCCTTCGCCTGCAAAGGACAATGCGAGAGATGTTACATAAAAAGCAAGAACAACTGCAAACACTTCAAAAATCGTATGCGTTTCGTTATCCAAAGCAAGTGTATGAGCAAAAAGAAGAACAGTTAGATCGTACTCTTGAACAGCTTATTTTGGTGAAAGAACGCTATGTAGAGAAAAAGGTAAATCAGTTAAAACAGCTCTCATTTTATTTGGAGAAGCATCATCCCTCTCAAAAGATTGTACAAACAAAAACAAGGGTAGAAACGTTGCAAAAGCAATTGCAACGTGAAATGCAAACATTACTGCAAACGAAAGAGTTTGCGTTTATGAGGGCGGCTCAAAAATTAGAGGCACTAAGTCCACTTAAAGTAATGATGAGAGGATATGGGCTCGTATATAGTGAAAAAAAGCAAGTGTTAAAAAGTGTGAAAGATGTCGACCTTGGTGATGTTGTTTCAGTACAATTACAAGATGGAGTGTTAGATTGTAACGTATCGGGCATAGAGGAGCGTGAATTGAACAATGGAAAATAAATTAAGCTTTGAAGAAGCAATTTCTCAGCTTGAACATCTTGTTTCTAAGCTCGAACAAGGCGATGTTCCTTTAGAAGAGGCGATTTCATATTTTAAAGAAGGTATGGAGTTGTCTAAGCTATGTGATGAGAAATTGAAAGATGTACAAGAACAAATGGCAGTTATCCTTGGAGAAGATGGAGAACTTAAACCATTTACTGCTGTAGGAGATGAAGCATAGTGGCATATGTAGCTTTTGATGCTTTTGTGAAAGAGAGTAAAACTTTCGTCGAGGAGCAGCTTGCACGCTATGCAAATCAATTACAATGTCCAAATGTACTTCGCGAAGCGATGACATATTCATTGGAAGCAGGCGGAAAGCGTCTCCGTCCGTTACTTTTATTTGCAACGTTGCAAGCGTTTGAAAAGGAAAGAGAACTGGGCATAGGAGCAGCTTGTGCTCTTGAAATGATTCATACCTATTCGTTAATTCATGATGATTTACCATGTATGGATGACGATGATTTAAGACGGGGAAAACCAACAAACCATAAAGTGTTTGGTGAAGCGATGGCCGTTTTAGCGGGAGATGGCTTGTTAACACATGCTTTCCAAGTAGTGACAGCGTATCATCATCAAGACATTTCTACAGAAACAAAGCTAAGACTTGCGCTTGAACTTGCAAAAGCAGCTGGACCAGAAGGAATGGTTGCTGGACAGGTAGCGGATATGGAAGCGGAAGGAAAGCGGCTTGAGCTTAGTGAATTAGAATATATTCATAAGCATAAAACAGGGCGGTTATTAGAATATGCCGTGCTTGCAGGAGCGGTACTTGCAGGAGCAACACCAGAACAAGAGAAGAAACTACTTGCATTTGCAAAATATATTGGTCTGGCTTTCCAGATTCGAGATGATATTTTAGATGTAGAAGGTACGGAAGAAGAAATTGGAAAACCAATTGGTAGTGATGCTTCCAATGAAAAAAGTACATATACGACGTTATTTACTATAGATGAGGCAAAATGTATCTTAGAAGAAACAATTGTTAAAGCGAAAGATGCGATAGCATCTTTACAATTACAAGATGAGTATTTATTATCTATTTGTGATTTGATCGCAAAGCGTAATAACTAATGTAAGAACGTTTTCATTTGTTGAGTCATTTATTATTTTGTGGTATAAATGTAGAAAAAGGTTTTTCTTTTCTTGTTATTGGCAAAAATATATCTAGATTACGTTGCCGTTATCACTTTGTGTTAGCGGCTCTTTTTTCATCGGATAGAGGAGCTATGATTCATGTAGGCTTCTTACTTGAAAGGGATACTTCGTTTTCTAAGAATGAAGAGAAAGATGACGAATTGTCTGTTCAAGCAGGATAGAAAATAGGAATGATATTGAAGAATTTCTTGTGTTGTGCAAATATTTTTTGTAATATTTGCCATATTGACAGATTATGAAACGAAAGTGAGTGATCCATGTGGATCTAACGCAAATTCAAAACCCTAGTTTTTTGAAAGATATGTCTATCAGCGAACTAGAGGCATTGAGTGAGGATATTCGGAAGTTTTTAATTGAAGAGCTCTCTCAAACAGGTGGACATATTGCTCCTAACTTAGGTGTAGTAGAACTCACAATTGCTCTGCATAAATTATTTGACAGTCCAAAAGATAAATTTTTATGGGATGTAGGACATCAATCCTATGTGCATAAGATTTTAACAGGGCGTGCAAAAGAGTTTGGCACATTAAGACAATATAAAGGTCTATGTGGTTTCCCAAAACGTTGCGAGAGTGAGCATGATGTATGGGAAACAGGTCATAGTTCGACTTCATTATCTGCTGCAATGGGAATGGCTTTAGCACGTGATTTAAAGAAAACGAAAGAGTGTATTATACCAATTATTGGGGATGGTGCTTTGACTGGTGGAATGGCTTTAGAAGCATTAAACCATATCGGGCATGAAAAAACAGATATGATTGTTATCTTAAATGATAATGAAATGTCAATTGCTCCAAATGTTGGAGCTCTTCATAACGTTCTTGGTCGCCTGCGTACAGCTGGAAAATATCAATGGGTGAAGGATGAACTAGAGTATTTACTCAAGAAAATTCCAGCAGTTGGCGGGAAAGTTGCAGCAACCGCAGAAAAAGTAAAAGATAGTTTAAAATATTTACTTGTATCAGGTGTCTTCTTTGAAGAGTTAGGGTTTACATATTTAGGTCCTGTTGATGGGCATAGTTATGAAAACTTATTTGAAACGCTTCAATATGCAAAGAAAACAAAAGGCCCGGTACTTGTTCATGTGATTACGAAAAAAGGAAAAGGCTATAAACCAGCAGAGAGCGATGTGATTGGAACTTGGCATGGAACAGGACCATATAAAATCGAATCTGGTGATTTTGTAAAGCCAAAAGAAGTTGCACCGGCGTGGAGTGCGGTTGTAAGTGAGACAGTTCGTAAGCTTGCAAGAACTGATGAGCGTATCGTTGCGATTACACCAGCAATGCCAGTTGGTTCTAAGCTTGAAAAGTTTCATCAAGAATTTCCAGATCGTATGATTGATGTGGGAATTGCTGAGCAACATGCCACAACGATGGCCGCTGGGATGGCAACGCAAGGAATGAAGCCGTTCTTAGCGATTTATTCAACATTCTTACAACGTGCATATGACCAAGTTGTTCATGATATATGCCGTCAAAATTTAAATGTCTTCATTGGAATTGACCGTGCTGGATTGGTTGGAGCAGATGGTGAAACGCATCAAGGTGTATTTGATATCGCGTTTTTACGCCACTTGCCAAATATGGTGCTCATGATGCCGAAAGATGAAAATGAAGGGCAGCATTTAGTATATACGGCAATGCAATATGAAGATGGTCCAATTGCTCTGCGTTATGCGCGCGGAAATGGACTTGGAGTTAAAATGGATGAAGAACTCAAAGCTATTCCAATTGGTACATGGGAAACCTTAAAAGAAGGTACGCAAGTAGCAATCTTGACATTTGGTACAACGATTCCGATGGCGCTGGAAGCGGCGGAGCGTCTCGAAAAAGCTGGAGTTTCAGTGAAAGTCGTGAATGCTCGTTTTATTAAGCCGATGGATGAATCATATTTACATGAACTCCTAGGTAAGAATATGCCGATTTTAACAATTGAAGAAGCTTGTTTAATCGGTGGATTTGGTACAGGTGTAGTAGAATTTGCTACTGAGCATGGGTATCATAGTGCTTTAATCGAACGAATGGGAATTCCAGATCATTTCATTGAACACGGTAGTGTTACAAAGTTGTTAGAAGAAATTGGTTTAACGACAGATGCTGTTGTGGACCGTATTCATACAATGATTCCATCAAAACAAAAAAGGGCGTAACAAATGAGTGTAAAAAAAGAAAGAGTAGATGTACTATTAGTAGAACGAGGACTTATAGAAACGCGTGAAAAGGCAAAACGCGCTGTTATGGCGGGTCTTGTATATGCAAATGAAATGAGACTCGATAAACCAGGGGAAAAAATCCCACAAGATACACCGATTACGGTAAAAGGACAAGTTATGCCATATGTGAGCCGTGGCGGTTATAAGTTAGAGAAGGCATTAGAGACTTTTCATCTTGATTTACAAGATAAAATTATGTTAGATATTGGTTCATCAACTGGTGGCTTTACAGATTGTGCGCTGCAAAATGGTGCGAAGTTATCTTACGCTTTAGATGTAGGGTACAATCAACTTGCTTGGAAGCTTCGTCAAGATGAGCGCGTTGTTGTTATGGAACGGACGAATTTTCGTTATGTAACACCGGCTGATTTAGAGCGTGGCTTGCCGCAGTTTGCTAGCATTGATGTTTCGTTTATATCGTTAAAATTAATTCTTCCAGTCTTAAAAACGATATTGACTCCAAATGGTGATGTTGCGGCTTTAATTAAACCACAATTTGAAGCTGGAAGAGAGCAGGTCGGGAAGAAGGGCATCGTTCGTGATCGTAAAGTTCATGAAGCTGTCGTAGAAATGATTGTTGATTTCGCAATAAAAGAAGGGTATGATGTTGAAAACTTAACATTTTCTCCAATTACAGGTGGGGACGGAAATATTGAGTTTTTAATTCATTTAAAGTGGCATGGTGAACGTGGGATTGGCGAAAAGCATTCTCTGGTTTCTGTAGAGCAAGTTGTAACAGAAGCTCATGAGGTCTTAAAACAAAAAGGGAAAGAGGAATAACGGTTGTTGTTCCTCTTTTTGTTGGAATTGTATAATGATTGTAAAAACAATTATGTACAAGTAAACGATTATAAGTTAACATAAATAAGTGAAGTATACCAATGTTTAAACTATGGTAAGAGATAGTGTGAGGTGCAAATGTATGAATAAGGGTCAGCGCCATATTAAAATCAGAGAAATTATCGCGAATAAAGAAATTGAAACGCAAGATGAACTAGTTGATATTTTACGTAATGAAGGCTTTAATGTAACGCAAGCAACTGTATCGCGTGACATTAAAGAGTTGCACTTAGTAAAAGTGCCATTGCATGATGGTCGCTATAAATATAGCTTACCAGCAGATCAACGATTTAACCCGTTGCAAAAATTAAAACGTAATCTAGTCGATTCGTTTGTAAAGTTAGACACAGCAGGACATATGCTTGTGTTAAAAACATTACCTGGTAACGCGCACGCGCTTGGAGCACTTATTGATCATTTAGAATGGGATGAGATTATTGGAACCATTTGTGGTGATGATACTTGCTTAATTATTTGCCGTACGCCTGAGGATACAGGTGTTGTATCAGATCGTTTCTTAAATATGTTGTAACAAAAGAATCTTGTTTACTCTTTTGCTAAAAGCAGAAAGTAAACAAGATATTTTTTATTCTAGGAAAAATAGATGAATGTGAAGTGAAATATGGTGTTTTTCTAGAATGAAGTTAGGAAATCGATGGATTGACCCGTAAAACGAATGTTTGGTACAATGGAGCGGGCTAGAAGAGTAATTTATACATACAATATATATGATAAACGCAGAGTGAAAAGCGCTTAGCGAAAGCCCTTTTTAGGGGATTAGTTTATAACGAGGTGAATGGGGCATTGTTATCGGAATTATCGATTAGAAACTTTGCTATTATTGAGTCATTAAATATTTCTTTTCAAAAAGGTTTAACAGTTTTAAGTGGTGAAACAGGTGCCGGAAAATCAATTATTATTGATGCAATCAGCTTACTTGTTGGTGGCCGCGGTTCAGCAGAATTTGTTAGATATGGAACAGAAAAAGCTGAAATTGAAGGTTTATTTTATATAGAGGATGATAAACATCCATGTATTACGAAAGCTGAAGAGCTGGACATTGAAATTGAAGATGGGATGATCATTTTAAAACGTGACATCGCTGCGAATGGAAAAAGTGTATGTCGTGTAAATGGTAAACTTGTTACATTGAGTATATTAAAAGAAATTGGGAAAACACTTGTTGATATTCATGGACAACATGAAACGCAAGATTTGATGAATGAGGAACGCCATTTGTTTATGCTCGATCATTTTGATGGAGATCGTATCGTGAACCAATTAGAAATATATCAGGGCGTATACGGTGAGTATGAGCAGTTAAAAAAACAACTGAAATCCTTAACAGAGAATGAACAGCAGATGGCACATCGCTTAGATTTAATTCAATTCCAGCACGAAGAAATTCGTAAAGCGGATTTGAAAGTCGATGAAGAAAATGAATTGACGGAAGAGAGATTAAAAATCTCTAATTTCGAAAAGATTTATAAAGCGCTTGGTGATGCATACCGTTCATTAAGCGAAGATGGTAGTGGACTTGATCATGTGCGAAATGCGATGGGACAAATGGAGAGTATTACACACTTAGATGAGGCGTATCAAGAGAACCATGATTCGATTGCAAATAGCTACTACTTATTAGAAGAGGTTGCCTATCAGCTCCGTGAAAGATTAGATATAATGGAATATGACCCGAATCGTTTAGATGAAATTGAAACGCGTTTAAATGAAATTCGTATGCTAAAGAGAAAGTATGGAAATACTGTAGAAGAGATTTTAGCGTATGCTGATAAAATAGAGCAAGAAATTTTTACAATCGAAAATAAAGATGTACATATTGAAACGACGAAAAAGAAATTAAAAGAATTAGAAAGTGTAATTTTGAAGGAAGCAACAATATTGAGCAATATGCGTCATCAACTTGCAGATCGTCTTACGAACGCAATCCACCAAGAATTAAAAGAATTGTATATGGAAAAAACGAAATTTGAAGTGAGGATTAAGAAAAGAGAAGGAAGCCATGATGATCCATTTCTAGAAGGGACACCAGTGAAACTTACGGCAGATGGATACGATCATGTGGAATTTTATATTTCAACAAATCCAGGTGAACCATTAAAACAACTTTCAAAAGTAGCTTCTGGTGGAGAGTTATCTCGTATTATTTTAGCTCTGAAAAGTATCTTTTCTAAGCATCAAGGTGTTGCATCGGTCATTTTTGATGAAGTAGATACGGGAGTGAGTGGCCGAGTGGCACAAGCGATTGCGGAAAAAATTTATCGTGTATCTGTAAACTCACAAGTACTTTGTATTACGCACTTACCTCAAGTAGCATCAATGGCGGATTCACATTTATTTATCCGTAAACAAGTTGCGAATGATCGGACGATTACATCAGTTACTGTATTAAGTACAGAGGATAAGGTAACGGAGATTGCTCGAATGATTTCTGGCGTGGAAATTACCGATTTAACGACGGAACATGCGAAAGAGTTACTTACGCAAGCACATCGTTTTAAACAGACAGCAGAGGCTATCCAATAATGGATAGCTTTTTTGCTCAAATGACGATTTCTTGATTCTTCCGGTTATAAACAAAGCGTTGCAAGGAGAAATTAAAAGATGAAGTCGTTAGGCTGAATGTGGGGTAGGAGCGAGGAGAGTGAATGAATTGAAATTAGAGCAATTCCGAAAAATAATAGGTCTTTGCCTCCTTGTTTCATTAATTTTTATTGGATGTTTTAAACCGCTTCGTACGTTTATTTCATCCCCGAAGCAACTCGTTATTTTTGAGGGTCAACAATCCGAAATAGCATCATTTCCAGTTTTCCAGGCTTCATCGACAAATCATCATGTTTTTACAGTGAGTTCAAATAAAGAACAGAAATCTGGACTTGTAGTAAATTCGCATCAAAATGGTGAAGCGGATATGGTTTTTCAACTTGCTGGATTTCCAGTAAAAAAGGTAAATGTGAAAGTATTAAAAGATTTTAAAGTGATTCCAGGTGGGCAATCAATTGGAGTGAAATTGAATACAAAAGGTGTACTTGTTGTTGGACATCATTTAATTCAAACAGAGAGAGGGAAAGTATCGCCTGGAGAAGTGGCTGGTGTACAAGTTGGGGATATGATTACCGAAATTAATGGAAAAACAATTGAAAGAATGAGCGATGTTGCACCTTTTATTCATGATAGCGGAAAAACAGGTGAACCGCTTAACCTCGTCTTATTACGAGATGGTAAGTATATTCATACGAAACTAACACCAGAAAAAGATAATGGTGAATCGTCTTATCGGATTGGCTTATATATTCGTGATTCAGCTGCTGGTATTGGAACGATGACTTTTGTTCATCCGGATTCGATGAAATATGGAGCGCTTGGTCATGTTATTTCTGATAATGATACGAAAAAACCAATTCAAGTAGAAGATGGACAGATTGTTCGTTCGACAGTTACTTCTATCGAACGCGGTAGTCATGGAAATCCAGGAGAAAAATTAGCAAGATTTTCACCGGATCGTGAAGTGATTGGTAATATTACAACAAATAGTCCTTTTGGTATTTTTGGTAAATTAAATACAGGTATAAAAAATGGCATAATGGATGAAGCAATGCCGATTGCATTATCTCATCAAGTGAAAGAAGGACCAGCGAAAATATTAACAGTTATCGATCAAGATAAAGTAGAGGCATTTGATATTGAAATCGTAAGCACGGTACCACAAAAGTTCCCAGCTACAAAAGGAATGGTTGTAAAAGTTACAGACAAACGTTTGTTGGCTAAAACAGGTGGTATTGTTCAAGGGATGAGTGGTAGTCCGATTGTTCAAAATGGAAAAATGATTGGTGCTGTTACACATGTATTTGTGAATGACCCAACTTCAGGGTATGGTGTCCATATTGAATGGATGTTACATGAAGCTGGAATTAATATTTATGAGCAAGAGAAAAAAGCAAGCTGATTAACATCGGCTTGCTTTTTTTCTTGAGAAATTCGTTGAAATTTTGTAAAAGTTCCGCAAGAGCTGTTTTTTGTTGTAAAATAAAAGAAAAGAGTGAACGTTTCGTTGTAAACCTATGATGGAATGTGTAAAGAAAGAAAATAAATGAACGATAAACATATTTTTTTGTGATTTTATCGGAAATTAAGAAACTTTAAAAGGGAAATTTCACACAATTGTCGAACAATTCATGTAGCCTAGAAGCTTACACATGTCGGGAGAATCGATTCGGTAAGGGAGGAAAAGCTGTGGAGAAAATTAAAGTGTGTCTTGTGGATGATAATAAGGAACTAGTATCAATGTTAGAAAGTTATGTTGCTGCTCAAGATGATATGGAAGTAATCGGAATTGCTTATAATGGTCAAGAGTGTTTGAATTTACTGAAGGAGAAACAACCTGATGTACTTGTTTTAGATATTATTATGCCACATTTAGATGGTTTAGCGGTGCTGGAAAAAATGCGTCATATTGAACGACTAAGACAGCCGAATGTGATTATGTTAACGGCATTTGGACAAGAAGATGTGACGAAAAAAGCAGTTGATTTAGGTGCTTCTTATTTCATTTTAAAGCCATTTGATATGGAAAATTTAACGGGTCATATTCGTCAAGTAAGCGGTAAAACGAATACTACAATTAAACGTCCACTACCATCTTTCCGATCTGCAACAACAGTAGATGGAAAACCGAAGAATCTAGATGCGAGTATTACAAGCATTATTCACGAAATTGGTGTACCAGCTCATATTAAAGGATATATGTATTTGCGAGAGGCAATTTCTATGGTATATAACGATATCGAGCTTCTTGGTTCTATTACGAAAGTCTTATACCCGGATATTGCGAAAAAATATAATACGACAGCAAGCCGTGTGGAACGCGCAATCCGTCATGCGATTGAAGTAGCGTGGAGTCGTGGGAATATTGATTCAATCTCGTCCTTATTTGGTTATACTGTATCGATGTCAAAAGCAAAACCTACGAATTCCGAATTCATCGCAATGGTTGCAGATAAGTTGAGGCTTGAACATAAGGCTTCGTAAGTGTTGTTGTATCAAGATGTTAAGTGTATTGCATAACAAAATTTAATAGCCGATGAATTACGTATGTAAGCAATAAAGTACGTAGATAATTGGCGGTTAATTTAAAAACCTTCTATTTATTGGATTGAAATTTTTATTCTAATAGCTAGGAGGTTTTTTTGTTGTAGGAACAACTTTCAGATGAATGTTGAAAACTTTTTACTTCATTGTAATGCAAAGTATCTAAGTAGGAAAATAATTCGGTCATATGACCAAACGTTGAAGTTATTTGCTTCATATTTAGAAAGAGAATTAAAGATTACGGATGTTGATAAGGTAAAACCTCTTCATATTCAGACGTATATTAAATATTTAAAATAATTATTTCTGCGATGGTAGGGATGTGCGAGAGTAGAGGCGTTAATGTTTCCGATATTATGATAGATGCCCAAGAAGTATTTCAAGAAGCCGCGATTTAATTCGTGGTTTTTATTTTTACAATAAAAAAGAACGCCTAGTGTGAGGGTTTTGGCATTCCTTTTCTTTATTTGATAATTTGATTACAAATCCGCGTGAGTATCTTGTGCTACAATACCACCGTGGTCTCCAATACTTGCACCAGTGTTTCCATCAGCTAAGCCCCAAGGTTGTCCATGGTCATAAGCAGGTGCGGGTGTATCGCCTCCATTATCGGCAGGTGCAGGTGTATCACCTATATTTAATGCTAAATCAGGTCTTTGAGGTGCAGGTGTGTCACCTTTGTTCAATGACGAAAATCCTGGGTTGTTGCTAACACCAAAAGTCATAATTCCAGCTAATGCTAATCCTGTTATTGTTAATCCAATCTTTTTCATTACTTTAACGCCCCTTTAGCTAATAATTTTTTTCTCGCTTCATTACTCATGTAGAAATATTTGCTTGATTTTAAATGGTTTTCCTCAGCATAAAATTTATTTGCTAGTCGTTCGGTGTATTCCTCAATACAATCCCATAGTTCTTCTTTCCTAAAGTATGAAAATCCTGCCAATATAGCAGTTTCTAATTCTAGAGTATCGGATGACTTGTTTAATTTTTCTAAAATCTTAAAGCGATATTGATACTCTTTGTTTTCTAACTCGTTACAGATATTTAAGCCTTTTTCGATTAATTGAGATGCGGTTTCCGTTTCACCTAATTTTATATTTTCATCAGCTTGTAAATATAAAGCTTTAAAATGGTTTGGCATATTTTCCGTAACTTCTGATAAGTGACGAATTGCTAAAGATGAAAGATTTTGATTCGCATACATTAATCCGATGTTATTTCTAACACGTAGTAGTAATGTTTTTTCATTTTTCTTGTTTAGGCTTTCTATAGCAGTGTTAAAGCTTTCTTCGGTTTGTTCAAATTGTCTTAAATCTATACAAGATAGCCCAAAAATGTTATCACATAAAGCTACATTGATTTCGTAGCCCACATGTTTAGAAAATATATCTTTTGCCATTCGTATGTGGTCAATTGCTAAAAGTGGTTTGTAAACTTGATAATAGAACGAAGCCAAACGATAATTAAACTCCGCTTCCTCTAATTCGTTGGATACAACATACATTAATAGCTTTTCTGCTTTTTCAAAATGTTCTCTCGCTTCATTGTAGTCTGCAAGAATTGTGCTGTGAACTGCTTTGAAGAAGTGGTAATAATAAGAAAGAAAGCTGTTATTAGGTATTTTGAAGGAATTAATTTTATCGAAGCTACCTTTTGTGATGTTAAGTCCATCTGTTAATACTTTATATCTAAAATCTAGTAACGAATAATATAATGATAAATGTTCATCTTCCTTGATATTGGAAAGTCTATCTTCTATTTCTTGTTTTAACTTTGTTGCCTGTATATTTTGTTGTGACAACATAGATTGATACCAGTCATTTAGCAACTTTGTAACCTGTTCACTCCCCTTCATTTGAACGTTCATGAAATCCCCTATAATTTTTTTGAATATTCTTATAAATAATAGCAAGAATAAGATGTAAAGAAATTAAATTTACATATTTCTCAATATTTATGTAACAATTTTATGTTCAATTAGATAACTGACCATATTCATTCTACCTGTTTAGTAAATTCAAATATTTGGCACAGTAAAATTTTCTTATAAAATACTGTATAAAGAAGGAAGGCCAATAAATTTTGAGGTGGGGGTCTTACTGCCCGCGAATAGTGGGATAAATATATTTCTGAAGTTTATGTAAGAATCTGCTTATGATATTATGATATATATATGGGTGGAAATATGGTGAATAGAGAAAATAAACAGTCCTGCAAAACAGGACTGGATTATTCTTCATCTTTATTTTGTTTTTCTAGCTCAACTAACTTTTGAACTAAAATGTGCTGCGGCATATGCATAATTTGCTCAAGTGGAACACCTAGAGCTTTTGATAAACGAATTGCAGTATCCGGAGAAATTTGTAATGGTTTCATAGAAGTACCTCCTTTTTCGTATAGTATAGCATAAGATTGGGGGAGTGAGGATGACTCTTATATTCGCGCACCGCGGTGCGGCGGGGGCGTATCCAGAAAATACAATGATTTCATTTAAAGCTGCGGAATCGTTTCAGGCAGACGGGATAGAATTAGATGTTCAATTTACGAAGGATAAAAAAGTTGTTGTGATTCATGATGAAACTGTCAATCGTACAACGAATGGAAAAGGTGCCGTTCGTAATTACTTATATGAAGATTTGCGAAAATTGGATGCGAGTCACCAGTTTTCGGAAAAGGTAGGTTTTTGCAAAATTCCTTTATTAGAAGAAGTGCTAGAATGGCTAAAATCGAATTGTTTGTTGCTCAATATTGAATTTAAAAATAATAAAATTCCATATTGTGGTTTAGAAGAAGAAGTTATAACACTTATACGAAAGTTTGGCCTAGAAGATCGAGTTATTTTTTCTTCTTTTAATCATTACAGTATGAAAAGATGTCATATGATGGCTCCGGATATTCAAACGGCCATTTTGTATCGAGAAGGTTTACATAGCCCGTGGGCGTATGCGCGAAAAATGGGGGCTACTGCGATTCATCCGAACTATCGTTATCTTCAGGATGCAATAGCTGAATTAACAATGGAGAGCGGAGTTGAAGTGCGGCCTTATACAATTAATGATGAAACGGTTATGCGTAAGTATTTTGATATGAACATATCGGCGATTATTACTGATTATCCAGAAACAGCGAGAGTGTTATTACAAGCGAAAAAATGAGACCTTTCACTAGAAGGGTCTCATTTTTATGTTCTTTTATCTTCTGAAACGAGCTTGTACTTTGTTTCGTTTACGATCACGATGTACAACAAAGCCTCCAAAGATATAAAAACCGATTGCAAAGCAGAATACACCTATTAAAAATTGTAACCATAATACAGGGATTGGAGATAAAAGAATACCAAATACAGTATCTCTCATCAATTTTATACCTAGCACTGCTAATGAGATGGGGATGAGTGCTAATAGAAGAGCAAGGTAACGCTGCATAGATAACGCTCCTTTTCAGATAATTTTGTATATATAAAATGATGTTATATAGAAAGGGGATTTGTCAAGTGATTGCTGAACGAGTAAGATAAAGGTGTGAAAAATCTTGCAGAGATACTTCGAGAGGAAGTGGGATGTGTGAAACAAAAAGTATTAATTATTGGAGCGGGCGAAGGCGGAAGTACGATTCTTGGTTTGCTGCAAAATTCGAATATATTTAAAGTCGTTGGGGTTATCGATATAAATCCGAATGCAAAAGGATTACAGATTGCGCAAGAACAAGGTATTGCAGTTGGAGAAGATTTAGATTCTTTTCTTACAGTGGATGTGGATGTAATTTTTGATATGAGTGGTGATTACCATTTACATAAGGTTTTATTCGCAAAAAAGCAAGAAAATACACTCCTTATACCAGGGGATGTTGCGAAGATCGTTACGAAGTTGGCACATGAGAAAGAGAATTTAATTGAAAAACTGAAAGGCCAAACGCAGCAAGGAAATTTGATTTTAAATTCTACTCATGATGGAATGATTGTCATTGATTCAGAAGGTTATGTGAAATTATTTAACAAAAGTGCAGAACGTATAACGGGTTATAAAGCGAAAGAAGCGACTGGGAAATATATTTTAGAAGTAATTCCGACTAGTAAGTTACTTCGTATTATACGAACGAAACAAATAGAAGTAAATCATGAATTGACGTTAGGGAATGAAAAGAAGATTATTACAACGCGTATTCCTATTTTAAAAGAAGATGGAGAGGTGCAAGGGGCATTTGCAATTTTTAAAGATATTACAGAAGTTGTAGATTTAGCGGAAGAAGTTACAGATTTAAAAGAAATTCAAACCTTATTGGAAGCGATTATTTATTCATCTGAGGAAGCGATTTCTGTTGTAGATGAGAAAGGAAGAGGTCTTGTCATCAACCCTGCTTATACAAAGTTAACAGGCCTTACAGAGGATGACATAATTGGAAAACCTGCAACGACTGATATTGTAGAGGGGGAAAGTATGCATATGAAAGTACTTCGGACGCGTAGGGCGGTACGAGGGATTCATATGAAAATTGGTCAGAAAAAACGAGATGTCATTGTAAATGTCGCACCGGTTATTGTTGATGGTATATTGAAAGGTAGCGTTGGTGTTATTCGTGACGTATCCGAAATTCAAAAATTAACGCATGAATTAAACCGGGCAAGACAAATTATTCGGACGCTAGAAGCGAAATATTCTTTTGAGGATATTGTAGGAACGTCTGATGAAACGATGGCTGCAATAGAGCAAGCAAAGCTGGGAGCAAACACACCAGCAACCGTATTACTTCGTGGGGAGTCAGGGACTGGTAAAGAGTTATTTGCGCACGCTATTCATAACGGGAGTAATCGGAAATACAATAAGTTTGTTCGTGTAAACTGTGCTGCTATCTCGGAAACTTTATTGGAAAGTGAATTATTTGGTTACGAAGAAGGAGCTTTTTCTGGTGCGAAAAGAGGTGGTAAAAGAGGTTTCTTTGAAGAAGCAAATAATGGGAGTGTTTTTTTAGATGAGATTGGGGAACTGTCTGCGAATACGCAAGCGAAATTATTGCGCGTTTTGCAGGAAAAAGAAATTGTAAAAGTTGGAGGAACAAAACCAATTCCTATTAATGTTCGGGTGATTGCAGCGACGCATGTAAATTTAGAAAAAGCAATTTTGGAAGGTGAATTCAGAGAAGATTTATATTATCGCCTAAATAAAATTCCAATTCAAATTCCGTCTCTTCGTCAGCGAAAGGCAGATATTCCAGCTATATCAGAACGATTGATTCAAAAAATTAATCAAGATTATGGCCGGAATGTAGAAGGGTTAACAGAATCGGCTATTGAATATTTGCGATCGTATGATTGGCCGGGGAATGTCAGGGAGCTTGAGAATATTTTGGGACGGGCGATTATTTTTATGAACTATAATGAGATGTATATTGATGTACATCATTTGCCTTCTTTGCATAAGGAAGACCAAGTGGAATTAAAAGGAAATAATTTATTGCCGGAATTAGAAGAAAAGCCCCTTGAACATTTGGTTACGGAGTTTGAAGGGAACATCATACATGAATATTTAGAGAAGTTTGGTGGGAATAAAACAAAGACAGCGAAAGTGTTAGGAATCTCAGTTCGAAATTTATATTACAAGTTAGAAAAGTATGACCATGCAAAAAATAGCATGCAATAAATTGCGTACTGTGCAATTTATTGCATGGTACGCAAAAAACAACAATTTAAGACAGAATATTATGTAATTTTCTAAAGTACTGATTTCACTGTATTTTGTATGCGTTTTCATAATTGGTATGACCAATTTGAAAAGTTGGCACGATATTTGCTTATTAAATAGACGAGGGACGACGGAAAGGGTTGATTACAAGATATGAAGTTAAAACACTTAATTGATCAAGCAGCAGGGCAGCCTAAAAAAACTGTGGCTGTAGCAGTGGCTGAAGATCATGAAGTAATTGAAGCAGTTGCTAAGGCAATTCAATTACAGTTAGCTCAATTTCGTCTATATGGAAATCAAGAAAAAATTATGGGTATGCTACAAGAGCATGACTTACAAGTTTCAGAACACGTTCAAGTGATTGCGGCATCATCAAGTGCTGAGGCCTCGGAACTTTCTGTTAAAGCTGTAAGAAATGGTGAAGCAGACGTACTTATGAAGGGGAACATCCCAACAGCAAGTATTTTAAAAGCAGTATTAAATAAAGAGTGGGGACTTCGCAAGGGTGGTGTGTTATCACATGTTGCAGCGTTTGAAGTTCCAAATTACGATCGCTTTATCTTTGTTACAGATGCAGCGATGAACATTGCACCTGATGTAGGGCAAAAAGCTGCTATTATACAAAATACTGTTGAAGTTGCCCGGGCAATAGGAATCGAATTGCCAAAAGTGGCTCCGATTGCAGCGGTGGAAGTTATTAATCCAGCGATGCAGGCGACAATCGATGCAGCGATGTTAACCCAAATGAATCGTCGTGGACAAATTAAAGATTGTATCGTTGATGGACCGCTTGCTTTAGATAATGCTGTATCAAAAATTGCAGCAGAGCACAAAGGCATAGTAAGTGATGTAGCAGGTAAGGCAGACATTTTACTCGTCCCAACGATTGAAGCTGGAAACGTGCTATATAAATCGCTTGTCTATTTTGCAAATGCAAATGTAGGAGCGATGATTGCTGGCGCAAAAGCACCGATTGTTTTAACATCTCGTGCAGATTCAGCAGAAACAAAAGTATATTCATTAGCTTTAGCAGTTGCGACTGCTTCTAAATAAACCAAAAGGGTAAAACAATTAGGGGGAAATGACAATGACATTAGAAATCTTCGAATACTTAGAAAAATATGATTATGAGCAAGTAGTATTTTGTCAAGATAAAGAGTCTGGATTAAAAGCAATCATTGCAATTCATGATACAACACTTGGACCAGCCCTTGGTGGAACAAGAATGTGGACATATGATTCTGAAGAAGCGGCGATTGAAGATGCATTGCGTCTTGCAAAAGGGATGACATATAAAAACGCAGCAGCTGGTTTAAACCTAGGTGGTGCAAAAACAGTTATCATCGGCGATCCACGTAAAGATAAAAGTGAAGCAATGTTCCGTGCATTAGGACGTTACATCCAAGGTTTAAACGGGCGTTATATTA
Source organism: Bacillus sp. FSL K6-6038 (assembly GCF_038050455.1). NCBI lineage: Bacteria > Bacillati > Bacillota > Bacilli > Caryophanales > Bacillaceae > Bacillus > Bacillus sp. FSL K6-6038. The sequence goes on along the minus strand of NZ_JBBOUH010000001.1, from coordinate 4,037,727 downwards.
CTGCAGAAGATGTTGGTACAACTGTTGATGATATGGATATTATCCACGAAGAAACTGATTTTGTAACAGGTATTTCACCTTCATTCGGTTCTTCTGGTAACCCATCTCCAGTAACTGCTTATGGTGTTTACCGCGGTATGAAAGCAGCAGCGAAAGAGGCATTTGGTACAGACAGCCTAGAAGGTAAAGTAATTGCTGTTCAAGGTGTTGGAAACGTAGCATATCACCTATGCAAACATTTACACGCTGAAGGTGCACAACTAATCGTTACAGATATTAATAAAGAGGCGGTACAACGTGCAGTAGAAGAATTTGGTGCAACAGCAGTTGAACCAAATGAAATTTACGGTGTAGAATGTGACATTTATGCACCATGCGCATTAGGTGCAACAGTAAATGACGAAACAATTCCACAACTTAAAGCAAAAGTAATTGCAGGTTCTGCAAATAACCAGTTAAAAGAAGATCGTCACGGTGACGCAATCCATGAAATGGGAATTGTATATGCACCAGACTATGTAATTAATGCAGGCGGTGTAATTAACGTAGCAGATGAATTATATGGATACAATAGAGAACGTGCATTAAAACGTGTAGAGTCTATTTATGACACAATTGCAAAAGTAATTGAGATTTCAAAACGTGATGGTGTACCAACTTATGTTGCAGCAGATCGTCTAGCTGAAGAGCGTATTGCAAGCTTGAAAAATACTCGTAGCACGTTCTTACGCAACGGCCATGACATTATTAGCCGTCGCTAATCTATCATATACAACTTCTACAAAAGCTGTGGTTACCTCTTACGAGGTTTCCACTTCCTTTTGAATTTATAGGTGGAGGTAGCAACATTGTCCTTAAATCGAATCCTTGTTATTAATCCGGGTAGTACATCCACAAAAATAGGTGTTTTTGATAATGAAAGACCCGTTTTAGAAGAAACCATTCGTCATGATGTGGATAAAATCGGTAAATATAAACGAATTATTGATCAATATGAATTTCGAAAAGAAACAATTTTAGAGGTTTTACATTCTCACGGTATTAATATTTCGAAATTAAACGCTGTTTGCGGCCGCGGGGGATTACTTCGTCCTATTGAAGGTGGTACGTATACAGTGAACGAAGCAATGTTAGAAGATTTGAAAAATGGATATAGCGGTCATCACGCTTCAAATCTTGGAGGTATTTTGGCGTATGAAATCGCTTCAGGATTAAATATTCCAGCATTTATTGTCGATCCAGTTGTTGTTGATGAAATGGATCCAATTGCTCGTATTAGTGGTATTTCTGGCATGGAGCGAAAAAGTATTTTTCATGCGTTAAACCAAAAAGCTGTGGCGCGTAAAGTTGCAGAGGAACTTGGTCGTAAATATGAAGATTTAAACCTATTAATTGCGCACATGGGTGGCGGGATAACGGTTGGTGCTCATAAGCAAGGAAAAGTTATTGATGTAAATAATGGTTTGAATGGTGAAGGTCCATTTAGTCCAGAACGTGCTGGAACAGTGCCGGTTGGACAGTTAATAGAAATGTGTTTCTCAGGTGAGTATTACCGCGATGAAATGATGAAAAAGATTGTTGGACAAGGCGGATTAGTAAGCCTTATTGGTACAAACGATGCAATTAAAGTTGAGAACATGGTTGAGAAAGGTGATCCTGAGGCAACACTTATTTATAAAGCGATGGCATATCAAGTTGCAAAAGAAATCGGCGGAGCTAGCGCGGTTCTTCATGGGAAAATAGATGCAATCGTTTTAACAGGAGGACTCGCATATAGCAAAATTCTTGTTGATGAGATCAAGGAGCGCGTTCATTGGATTGCTGATGTGATTGTGCATCCAGGTGAAGATGAATTACAAGCATTAGCAGAAGGGGCACTTCGTGTATTACGTGAGGAAGAAGCTTCAAAAGAGTATGTTGTACGAGAAAAAGAAACGGTAGCTAGGGGATGAGATAATGGCAAAAGAATATGATTTAGTCATCGTTGGCGGCGGTACTGGCGGATATGTTGCTGCTATTCGTGCATCACAATTAGGGCTAAAAACAGCGCTTGTTGAAAAAGATAATCTTGGTGGCACTTGTTTACACAAAGGTTGTATTCCTAGTAAAGCATTGCTGCGCAGTGCTGAAGTATATGCAACGGCGAAAAAGAGTGAAGAGTTTGGCGTTGTAACGAGCAATGTAGAGTTGAACTTTGCTAAAGTGCAAGAGCGTAAAGAAAAGATTGTAACGCAACTTCATAAAGGCGTTCAGCATTTAATGAAGCAAGGTAAAATTGATGTGTTTGAAGGTATCGGCCGCATTCTTGGACCTTCTATCTTCTCTCCAATGCCGGGAACAATTTCGGTTGAATTTGCAAGTGGAGAAGAGAATGAAATGTTGATTCCTAAAAATGTCCTTATTGCAACAGGTTCTCGTCCAAACTCTTTACCAGGGTTAGAACTAGATGGAGAATACGTAATGTCATCGGATCATGCCCTAAAAATGGAAACGCTTCCGGAATCAATTATCATTGTTGGTGGTGGCGTAATTGGAATTGAATGGGCATCTATGCTTGCTGATTTCGGTGTTGAAGTTACCGTATTAGAATATGCAAAACATGTCTTACCGCTTGAAGATCAAGATGTTTCGAAAGAAATGCAACGTCTCTTGAAGAAAAAGGGAATTAAAGTGGTAACAGGTGCAAAAGTATTACCAGAAACATTGGTAAAAGATAATGGAGTAGCAATTCAAGCCGAACACAATGGTGAAAATAAAGAATTCAAGGCAGAAAAAATGCTTGTATCTGTAGGAAGACAAGCCAATACGCAAAATATCGGCTTAGAGAATACAGATATCATTGTGGAAAAAGGATACATTCAAACAAATGAGTTTTATCAAACGAAAGAATCACATATTTATGCAATTGGTGATGTAATTGGCGGTTTACAACTTGCGCACGTTGCTTCTCATGAAGGTATTGTTGCTGTAGAACATATTGCTGATAAAGAAGTTATGCCAATCGATTACTCTATGGTATCGAAATGTGTATACAGTAGTCCAGAAGTAGCTTCTGTTGGTTTAACAGAACAGGAAGCAAAAGAAAAAGGCTATAAGTTAAAAGTAGGTAAGTTCTCATTCCGTGCAATCGGAAAAGCACTTGTATATGGAGAATCAGATGGCTTTGTGAAACTTGTAGTTGATGAAGAAACAAATGATATTCTCGGTGTTCATATGATTGGCCCACATGTAACGGATATGATTTCTGAAGCGGGTCTTGCAAGAGTACTTGATGCAACACCTTGGGAAGTTGCACATACAATTCATCCGCATCCATCATTATCAGAAGCAATTGGTGAAGCTGCATTAGCAGTAGATGGAAAAGCGTTACACGCATAAAAATGTGGATTTAGGAGGTTATGAAAATGGCAGAAGTAAAAGAAAAGCGCCATGAAGAGCTTGGCTTAAGTGATGAGCAAGTAGTAGAAATGTATCGTACGATGTTGCTTGCACGTAAAATTGACGAACGTATGTGGTTGTTAAACCGTGCAGGGAAAATTCCATTCGTAATTTCTTGTCAAGGACAGGAAGCTGCACAAGTAGGCGCAGCATTTGCACTTGATCGTGAAAAAGATTATGCATTACCATACTACCGTGATATGGGTGTAGTACTAGCGTTTGGTATGACAGCAAAAGAGCTTATGTTGTCTGGCTTTGCAAAAGCAGGAGATCCAAACTCTGGTGGCCGTCAAATGCCTGGTCACTTCGGTCAGAAGAAAAACCGTATTGTGACAGGTTCATCACCAGTTACAACACAAGTGCCTCATGCAGTAGGCATTGCACTAGCAGGAAAGATGGAAAAGAAAGATTTAGTAACGTTTGTTACCTTCGGTGAAGGTTCTTCTAACCAAGGTGACTTCCACGAAGGTGCTAACTTTGCTGGCGTACACAAATTGCCTGTTATTTTCATGTGTGAGAATAACAAATATGCAATTTCTATCCCTGTTGAAAAGCAATTAGCATGTAAAAATGTATCAGATCGTGCAATTGGTTACGGTATGCCAGGATACACAGTGGACGGAAATGACCCACTTGCAGTATATAAAGCTGTAAAAGAAGCAGCGGATCGTGGCCGCCGCGGCGAAGGTCCAACTTTAATTGAAACAGTATCATATCGTTTAACAGCACACTCTAGTGATGACGATGATCGTGTATATCGTGATAAAGAAGAAGTAGAAGAAGCGAAGAAAAAAGATTCCATCTTTACATTTGCTGCTTACTTAAAAGAGGTTGGCGTGTTAACAGAGGAATCTGAAAAACAAATGTTAGATGAAATTATGCATATCGTAAACGAAGCAACAGAATATGCAGAAAATGCTCCGTATGCAGCACCTGAAGATGCATTGAAGCACGTATACGCAGAATAGGGGGGAACGTTTCATGGCTGTAATGTCTTATATTGACGCGATTACATTAGCAATGCGCGAGGAAATGGAACGCGATGAGAAAGTATTTGTATTAGGAGAAGACGTTGGTAAAAAAGGTGGCGTATTTAAAGCGACAAATGGATTATATGATCAATTTGGTGAAGATCGTACGCTTGATACACCGCTTGCAGAATCTGCAATTGCAGGGGTAGCAATCGGGGCAGCGATGTACGGAATGCGTCCAATTGCTGAAATGCAATTCGCTGATTTTATTATGCCAGCAGTAAACCAAATTGTTTCTGAGGCAGCAAAAATTCGTTACCGTTCTAATAATGACTGGACTTGTCCGATCACTGTGCGTGCACCATTTGGTGGCGGCGTTCACGGTGCATTGTATCACTCACAGTCTGTAGAAGCAATGTTTGCAAACCAACCAGGTTTAAAAATTGTTATTCCTTCTACACCATATGATGCAAAAGGATTATTAAAAGCGGCAATTCGTGATGAAGATCCAGTACTATTCTTTGAACATAAACGTGCATATCGTTTAATTAAAGGCGAAGTACCAGAAGATGATTATGTATTACCAATCGGAAAAGCAGATGTAAAACGTGAAGGTGATGATATTACTGTCATCACATATGGATTATGTGTTCACTTTGCTCTTCAAGCTGCTGAAAAATTAGCGAAAGATGGCATTTCTGCTCACATTCTTGATTTACGTACTGTATATCCATTAGATAAAGAAGCGATTATTGAAGCAGCTTCTAAAACAGGTAAAGTTCTTCTTGTAACGGAAGATAACAAAGAAGGAAGCATTATAAGTGAAGTAGCAGCAATTATTGCAGAAAATTGCTTATTTGACCTTGATGCACCAATTGCACGTCTTGCAGGTCCAGACGTTCCAGCAATGCCATATGCACCAACAATGGAAAAATTCTTTATGGTAAATCCAGATAAAGTTGAAAAAGCAATGCGTGAACTTGCGGAATTTTAATCGGGGGGACTATACATGGCTGTAGAAAATATCACAATGCCTCAGCTTGGGGAAAGTGTAACGGAAGGTACAATTAGTAAATGGCTCGTAAATGTTGGCGATCACGTAAATAAATATGATCCGCTTGCAGAAGTAATGACAGATAAAGTAAACGCAGAAGTACCATCTTCTTTCACAGGAATTGTGAAGGAGTTAGTCGCTGCTGAAGGTGATACACTTGCTGTAGGTGAAGTCGTTTGTGTGATCCAAGTAGAGGGCGCGGATGAGGTAGCTGCGACAGCTGTAGAAGAGAAAACAAAAGAGGAACCAAAAACAGAAGTGGCTTCAGCTGAAAAAGCACCAAAAGTGAAGCAACCAACTGATGGCAAACCTCGTTTCTCACCAGCTGTATTAAAACTTGCAGGTGAGCATAATATTGATTTAGATGCAGTAGAAGGTACGGGTGCAAATGGTCGTATTACACGTAAAGATATTCTGAAGCTTGTGGAATCTGGAAACATTCCGGTAGTTGGTGCGAAGAAAGAAGCAGCACCTGTATCTATGCAGGCATCACAAGAAGCACCAAAAGTGACTGCACCATCAGCTCCAAAAACAGAAGCGGCAAAACCTGTATCTGTACCGACAGTACCTGGCGATATTGAGATTCCGGTAACAGGTGTACGTAAAGCAATTGCTGCGAACATGCTGCGTAGTAAACACGAAGCACCTCACGCTTGGATGATGATTGAAGTAGATGTAACAAATCTTGTATCATACCGTAATTCAATTAAAGGCGAATTTAAAAAGCGTGAAGGCTTCAACTTAACATTCTTTGCATTCTTCGTTAAAGCAGTTGCACAAGCATTGAAAGAATACCCACAAATTAACTCAATGTGGGCTGGTGACAAGATTGTTCAAAAGAAAGATATTAACCTTTCTATCGCTGTTGCAACAGAAGATGAATTATTTGTACCAGTTATTAAACAAGCAGATGAGAAAACAATTAAAGGTATTGCTCGTGAAATTACTGAACTTGCAGGAAAAGTTCGTACAAAATCATTGAAAGCAGACGAAATGCAAGGCGGTACATTTACAATTAATAACACAGGATCATTTGGTTCTGTTCAATCTATGGGTATTATTAACCATCCACAAGCTGCTATTTTACAAGTAGAATCTATTGTAAAGCGTCCAGTTATTATGGATAATGGTATGTTCGGTGCACGCGACATGGTTAACCTATGTTTATCCCTTGATCATCGTGTACTGGATGGCTTAATTTGTGGTAAATTCTTAGGACGTGTAAAAGAAATTCTTGAAAATGTATCAGAGAATAATACGTCTGTATATTAATAAAAAGCTCGCGTCTGCGAGCTTTTTACTTTAGAAAAAATATATTTCTTCACTTTTTATCCCACAATAAAAAATGCCTTCCATTAATGTGACAATGAATAATAATGTATTATGAATTTACGAAAATACATTGCTGATATCCAGTATATAGATATACAATAAGAAAAGAATATTTTTTTGGGAAATCTTACTGATGAAACTGTAGTATAATGTATTGTATTGTTTAAAAAAGAAAGTTATTCTATATAAGTATTTTATAGATTAATGTGCAATCAGTCGTCAAAATATAAAGAATGTTGACTCCTGGTTTTTTATTTTGCCTTAACAATGTTTCAGGAGGATGTCATGAAGAGAAGTACCGAATTTCTAAAAAGTTTAGATGTAAAATTAATTTTAATTTTGTGTATATTATGCGTCACGAGTATAGCTGCCATATATAGCAGTCAACAAACAGGACAATATGGAAATTCAAATTTTGCAATGAAACAAGGGATTAACTATGTAATCGGTATTGTTTTATTACTACTTGTTGCAAGTATTGATTTAGATCAACTGCAAAAATTAGCGTGGCCATTTTATATTGTTGGGTTTGCTTCGATTATTATACTTAAGATTTCACCATTTAAAGCTTTAACCCCTGAAATATTAGGGGCAAAAAGATGGTTTAAAGTCCCAGTTCTTGGGGCGATCCAGCCATCAGAGTTTTTCAAAATTGCATTGCTTATTTTAGTTGCTAGTTTAGCAGTCAAGCATAATGAAAAATATATGGTACGGACTTTTCAAACGGATTTAAGATTAATAGGTAAAATTATTTTAGTATCGATTCCACCTGCTCTACTTGTATATAGTCAGCCTGATACAGGGATGGTTTTCCTATATGCTGCAGGGATTGCATGTATTTTGTTTATGTCAGGTATTCAAAAGAAATTAATTGCAATATGTACAGTTATTCCACTGACCATATTGTCCACGTTAGTATTTATATTTTTGAAATACCCAGATATTTTTTTCAACAAATTGGTTACTTTACTAAAGCCGCATCAACAGTCACGAATTTTGGGTTGGTTGGATCCATTTGAGCACGTGGATCAAGGTTATCAAACACAACAATCGATTTTAGCGGTTGGTAGTGGGGGAATGGATGGAAAAGGATTTGGATATGGAAGTGTATATATTCCTGAAAAGCATACCGATTTCATTTTTGCTACAATTGCTGAAGAAGGTGGATTTTTAATTGCAGCTTTTGTTGTATTTATGTTCCTGCTTCTTTTATATCGAACAATTATAATTGGGTATTCAGCAGATAATTTGTTCGGTACATTATTATGTGCTGGAGTAATTGGTGTTTTAACATTACAAATTTTCCAAAACGTTGGTATGATTGTTGGATTAATGCCGGTAAAAGGAATTGCGCTTCCGTTTTTATCATATGGAGGAAGTTCCTTATTCTCGAATATGATGATGATGGGGCTCGTCTTATCGGTACGGAAAACATACAAAAAGTATATGTTTTCAGTTAGTTAATTTTTATGTAAAAAGGCTGATTCGTTTTCATGCGAATCGGTCTTTTTTGTATAGATGATCTTAATCATCACAAACTAAAGGGAGTGTGAAAGTTTGTGATGTTTAAGGAGTGCAAATTCATGCATATGCATATTTTTGAGGGAGCACATCATCTTTCTCATATAGAATGGATGATTCGAGCTATAATAGCATATATCTTTCTAATTATTGTTGCCAAAGCAATGGGACAACGCTCCATTGCACAACTCCGCTTCTTAGATGTGGTATTAGTTTTATTGTTAGGTGGAAATATTTCCAATGCACTATCCGATGAAAAAGTGGGTTTAACAGGCTCGATGATTACAACTTTTATGCTCGTTGTTCTTCATATCATAAGTTCGATTTTAATGTTGAAATGGGATCGGTGGAGACGTTTTTTAGAACCAGCTCCGGTTATTCTCATACAGAATGGTTCAATCGATTTTAGCAATTTGAAAAAAGCAAGAATTACGGTAGAGTATTTATTTTCTGAATTACGCTTACAAAATATTAGTGATATTAAAACAATAAAATTAGCATTATGGGAAGCAAGTGGTGTTGTTTCGGTATTTCAGTATCCAGAATATGAAACGGTATCTCGGCTGGATATGAAAGTAGCTGGTAAAAAATCACCTATTTCATTTATTCTTGTAAAAGACGGGAAAATTCAAAAGGATGTGCTTACTTTATTGGGGAAAACGGAAACATGGGCAAAGGAGGAATTATCAAAAAAAGTATCAATTGAATTGATTCAATTAGCAACGATAGATGAAATGGAAAAAATAAATATTTTGTTAAAAAAATGAAATGAATACGCATTTTACCATCTTATGCATATGATACAATAGTGTGGACAACGAAATAAAAAAAGAAGGGTTTGTTTCGATGGGATATGTAGAGGAGTTACGAAAAGTAGTTGGTCATCGCCCTTTAATTTTAGTTGGTGCTGTTGTTCTCGTATTAAATGAAGGTGGACATGTTTTATTACAACAACGAACAGAACCGTATGGAAAATGGGGATTGCTTGGTGGTTTAATGGAGCTTGGAGAATCCACAGAAGAGACAGCTTGCCGTGAAGTATATGAAGAAGCAGGAATTTATGTGAAAAATTTAAAACTCATTAATGTGTTCTCTGGAGCTAATTACTTTATAAAATTAGCGAATGGTGATGAATTTCAATCTGTAACGACTGCTTATTATACAAATGAATATGAAGGTTTGCTAGCTGTCAATAAAGAGGAAGCGGTTCAGCTTAAATTCTTTCCCGTTACAGAATTGCCTGAGTATATTGTAGGATCACATAAAAAAATGATTGAAGCATATGAGAAGATAGAAAAAGAAAGTAGAAATAATATATAATAGCTATAGAAATACAAAAACACAGTTCTGGTTGGTAGTCCAGACGCATACTAGTATGTCAGTAACCTTCCCCTCCGGGATGTCCAGTATTTCTAATTTTTTTCTAAGGAGGGGCTGTCGATGAAATTGACAGTATATCATGATGATCAGTTTTTTGTAGGAATGATTGAGGATACACATAAAGGGATTTTGTATGCAGCGAGGTATATTTTTGGTGCTGAGCCATCAGACGAAGAGATACTTGTATTTGTAAATAATACGTTGCTAACGTATTTTAATCACTTTGCCAAATGCGGTGTTAAAGTGGAAGAGAAAAAGCGTCCGAAAAGTATAAAACGTATCATAAGAGAAGCTGCAAAAGAAATGCATACAAAAAGCTTTACGAAGGCACAAGAGGCAATTAGTTTATCTTATGAATTGCATAAGCAAGAAAAGCGAGTGCAATCTAAGGAACAGCGTGAAGCAGAAAAGCAGAAAAAACGCCTTATCAAAGTGCAAAAAGCAAAACAAAAGCATCGCGGACATTAAGAAAAAACGTCTTAGGACACTTGTTCTAGGACGTTTTTTCTATACGCAAAAGAAGAATACAAGTAAGTTTACTTGTATTTCTAAAACGGTAACTGGTAAGATATATATAGAGAGATCTAGAGGAGGGAAAACATTGATTAACTTTAACTTTTTTATGAATGATGTTGTCCGTCAAGCGCGTGAAGAAATTGTTTCCGCTGGATATACAGAATTAACAACACCATCCGCAGTTGATGAGGCATTTAAGCAAACAGGTACGACACTTGTAATGGTAAACTCAGTATGCGGTTGTGCAGGTGGTATTGCTCGCCCTGCTGCTGCGCATTCCGTACATTATGATAAACGTCCAGATCACCTTGTAACAGTATTTGCGGGGCAGGACAAAGAGGCAACAGCACGTGCACGTGAATATTTTGAAGGATATCCACCATCTTCTCCGTCTTTCGCATTATTAAAAGATGGAAAGATTGTAACGATGGTTGAACGCCATGAAATCGAAGGCCATGAGCCAATGCAAGTCATTGCAAAATTACAATCGTACTTTGAAGAGAATTGTAAAGAGGTTTAATAGAAAATAAAAAACGGTACATACACTTATAAGTGTATGTACCGTTTTTTATTTTGTTCCATTTATTAGGATGTTTGTGGGCAGTAAAATCCTGATTGGTGAGGGCTAATAATCAATAGAAGTTAAAGAAAGTCCCCCTCTGATTAAAGTTTCACTTTATAGGAGGTGAAGTTAATAACATTTGTTTATAATCATTTGTAATGAGAGGGAATATACATGAAATGTATAATTTATACACTAATTTATACATTAATCAACCTAGAAAAACCGTTTTAATAGAATTTATGATTTATTTTTATTTTAATTGTTGCATAAAAATAAAATCACTGCTACAATACAAACATCGAATAAAAATTCTATAAAACTTTTAAATATACATTGTTAGGGGGAAGAAATATGAAGAAGTTATTATCAATTTCATTTGCACTTATTTTAATAATAAGTATGTTTAGTGCTTGTAGTAAGGGAGAAACAAAGGAATCGAATACGAAGAAAGATAAGAAAGTACTCGTTATGGGTACTTCAGCAGACTATAAACCTTATGAATATGTGGAAGCTTCAAAGAGTGATGAAATTATCGGTTTTGATGTTGATATTGCAAAGTATATTGGGAAAGAACTTGGTTATGAAGTGAAAGTGAAAGATATGGATTTTGGAGGATTGTTAGCATCGCTTAGCTCGGGGAAAGTTGACTTTGTTATGGCTGGTATGACACCAACTCCAGAACGTAAGGGAAATGCGGATTTTACAGATATTTATTTTGTTGCTAAAAACATGATTGTTTCGAAAAAGGATTCAGGTATTAAGTCATTACAAGATTTGGAAGGTAAAAAAGTAGGGGTACAAACAGGTTCTATTCAAGAAGAAAAAGCGAATGAATTTAACAAGCAAGTGAACTTCCAGGCGGAGGGGCGTGACCGTATACCAGAAATCGTACAAGAAATTCAGGCTGGACGTTTTGATGCTGCTATTTTAGAAGATACAGTTGCTAAAAATTATTTAGAAAAAATCAAAGGTTTACAAGGGATTGAAATTCAGGAAGCTCCAGAAGAAGTAGGAGCAGCAATTGCCCTTCCGAAAAATAGTGACAAAACAGCAGAATTTAATAAAGTGATTAAGAAGATGCAAGAAAATGGTGAAATGGACAAATTAGTGAAGAAATGGTTTGGCAGCAAAAAATAAGCTGCCTTTCTCTTTTCTGTGAGAGGAATGACAAAAGATGAACTTAGATTTTTCGGCAATTACTCCGTCGATACCATATATATTAAAGGGACTAGAAGTTACACTGAAAATTGTAGCAGTATCTGCTTTAGTTGGTTTTATACTTGGAACGTTATTAGCACTTTGTAAAATTGCTAGAGTAAGAGTGTTAAATATCGCTGCTGATTTATATACATCGATATTTCGTGGTACACCACTTGTCTTGCAATTAATGATTATTTATTTCGGTGTTCCGCAAATGATTGGATATGATATACCAGCATTTTTAGCAGCAGTACTTGCATTTAGTTTAAATTCGGGTGCATATATGTCAGAGGTAATTCGTGCAGGAATTCAGGCTGTTGATAAAGGACAGACAGAAGCTGCGATGGCTCTCGGTGTTCCATATAGAAAAATGATGAAAAATATTATTTTACCACAAGCATTAAAAAATATATTACCAGCGCTTGTGAACGAATTTGCAACACTTACGAAAGAGTCGGCAGTAGTGACAGTAATTGGTGCGACTGATTTAATGCGCCGTGCATATATTGTAGGCGGTGAAACGTTTAAATATCTTGAACCGTTACTATTTGTTGGACTTGTTTACTATATTCTAGTAATTATTCTTACATTAGTCGGGAAAGCAATTGAAGGGAGAATGAAGAAAAGTGATTAAAATTGAAAACCTTCATAAATCATTTGGACAAAATGAAGTACTAAAAGGAATTACGACAACAATCGAAAAGGGCGAAATTGTTGCGATTGTTGGACCGTCTGGGTCAGGAAAATCAACATTTTTACGTTGTATGAACGTACTAGAAACACCTACAAATGGTCACATTTGGATTGGGAATGAAGAAGTGACCAATCCAAAAACAAATATTATGAGTGTTCGTGAAAATGTTGGAATGGTGTTTCAACATTTTCACTTATTCCCTCATATGACAGTATTAGAAAATATTACGTACGCACCAGTAAATGTAAAAGGTGTGGCAAAACCAGAAGCAGAGAAAAAGGCGAAGGAACTTCTTGAAAAGGTAGGATTGCTCGATAAAAAGGATGCATATCCAAACCGTCTTTCAGGTGGACAAAAGCAGCGTGTAGCCATTGCTAGAGCATTGGCAATGGAACCGGAAGTTATGCTTTTTGATGAACCAACATCGGCACTAGATCCTGAAATGGTAAAAGAAGTATTAGAAGTAATGAAATCTTTAGTGACTACAGGAATGACAATGGCAATTGTGACACATGAGATGGGATTTGCAAAAGAAGTAGCTGATCGTGTGCTCTTTTTAGATGGTGGAAAGCTTGTTGAAGATACAAGTCCAGAACAGTTTTTTACAGAACCAAAAAGCAAACGCGCACAAGAATTTTTACAAAAAATATTGTAACATGTAAAAGTTACGTGAATAATAAGGAGAAAAGGATGACAGCTTGTCATCCTTTTTTTATACTTACTGTAAATACGTTTATACATATAGGAGCAATGATATGTTTAAAATTGGATATCGTACAGTGAAAACAGCAGTTGGAACAGGTGCGGCAGTTTTTATTGCGCAGCTATTCGGTTTGGAATTTTATAGTTCTGCGGGCATTTTGGTTATTTTGTGTGTGCAAAATACGAAACGAAAATCACTCCAAGCATCTTTGCATCGGTTTTTAGCTTGCTTATTATCGATGGTATTCTCGTTTTGTATTTTTGAAACAATTGGTTATACACCACTTGCTATTAGTTTGTTACTTCTTACTTTTATCCCAACAGCTGTTATGCTTAAAATTCAAGAAGGGATTGTTACAAGTTCAGTTATTGTCATGCATTTGTATTCATTAAAACATATCACATGGTTAGCGATTGGAAATGAAATTGCAATTTTAACAATTGGAATTAGTGTGGCTTTATTGGTAAATATGTATATGCCAAGTGCAGAAAAAAAATTAAAAGGGTATCAGGAAAAAGTAGAATGGAATTTTAAAACGATTTTATTTGAGATGGCTGTATATTTACGAAATCGAGATAGTACATGGGCTGGAAAAGAATTAATTGAAACAGAGGACATTTTAAAGCAAGCAAAAGAGTTATCCTTCAAAAAACTTGAGAATCAATTTATGCGAGAAGATGATTATTATTATCGGTATTTTGATATGCGTATGCAACAATTTGAAATTTTAGAGCGGATTATGCCGCTTGCAGCTTCCTTATCGTGGTCATATGAGCAATCAGATATGATTGCGGAAGTGATTGGAAACGTGGGGAATTCTATTCGTCCTGAAAGCACAGGTCTTATTTCACTTAGACAATTACAAGAAATGCGAGAGATTTTTAGAGAAATGCCACTTCCTAAGACACGTGAAGAATTTGAAATGCGTGCGAAGCTTGTTCAACTTGTTTATGAAATGGAGCAATATTTACTTATTAAAAGTAGGTTTAAAGGGAAGGATAATGTGAAAGAACTTATATAAATCCAAATTAAAAAGCCAACATCAAACCATTCTTTTTAGGTAGGCAAGAGCATCCGGCCATGCATAGAAGCGGTCAGTTCCTTTTTTCGCCCCATGCCGTGTGAAAATAAAAGAGGAAATAAGTGGAGAGTAGTTTTTGTTTTCATAGCCGCAGCTAATATGTCGAAAAATCAAAGTGGATTTATATATATAGGGAAGGAATGAATCATGTCGTATTTTCTGTCCTTACTATTATGTTTTTCTCTTTCACCGATATGGCCTCTTGGAGATAATCCGCGTGCTGGAGATCCATTTATTATTGTAAATAAGCAGACGAACAAGCTTGCTTATATTGATGATGGTAAAATACAAAAGGTCTTTCCTATAGCGACGGGAAAAACAAACGAGTTAACGCCAGAGGGAAGTTTTGATATTGTAATGAAGGCAAAAAATCCTTATTATATTGCGAAGGATATCCCTGGTGGTTCACCAAAAAATCCACTTGGCTCTAGGTGGATGGGATTTAATGCACGAGATACTGACGGGAGTAAATATGGTATTCACGGTACAAATCAGCCAAGCTCAATTGGAAAATATATTTCACAAGGATGCATTAGAATGAAAAAAAATGATGTGGAATATTTATTTGATCGCATTCCAATTGGAACAAAGGTATGGATTGTAAAATCGAAAAGAACATTTCAGCAGCTTGCAAAAGAAAAAGGAGCTCTGGTTTACGAAAAGGTCAACCGAACAAGTTGGCTTTTTCTTTCCATGAACTTGTCTTGACATGTGTACATATCCATGTATTAATGAGGATATACGAAGATTATTGGAAAAGGAGTTGCTCGTATGTATTTGAATCCAAGGCTTTCTTATATGCAGTTTTTTATTGGCTTTCTATTCATTGTGACTTTCATATTGGCAACTTTTAATGTATGTTCTTTTCTGGTGTCAATTGTGTTCATGGCACTTTTAAATGTAACTTTTGTTATAGGAGCGTTTCAGCAAAAACATTATACCAGCTTTGTTATGGCCCTTGTGATGGCTTTTTCATTTAGTATTGTAGCGCTTGTACTAATAATAAAATAAAATATAAATCATTCATTAAAATGATTGTGATTGAACAGGCTGTTTATTTTCTATCCAGGAGAATAAACAGCCTGTTTGTGCTAAGAAAGGACGACATTATATATCGTCCTCCTTACCAAAACATACTTGCTCCAGTGAGTAATGTTGTTACAAGCATTGAAATTAGCATAACGTATATCATAACTTTTTGTGCTTTCTTATTCATGTTAAACCTCCTTACAATCATTCCAACTCTCCCTCGCTATTTGCGGACAGTAACACTCCCACTTTAAAATTCAGCAAAAGCAAAGAAGTTAGGTGGGAGATGAACTGTCCGTAAAAGCCCAATTGGTGAGGATTAATAATTATTGGGGGAATGGAGAACCCCCAATAATTAAAGTTTCACTTTATTGTATCGAGAAATGGAAACATGGACAAGGGTATAGAGAAGACAAAATTCGAGAAGTGCATCTAAAATATAACAGGAAAATTTGAAATACACAGAGAATATAAACAGCATAGGACACAGTTTTTTCGGTGCCTTTTAAAAAAGTTTTGCAAGCTGAAGAATGGAGATACGATAATGAAAATATATGAAACAGAACGTTTGCAATTAAGAGAAATCGATGAGTCGTATGCAGAGCAAGTTCTTCAATATTACGACAAAAATCGTGAGTTTTTAAAGGCGTGGGAAGAATATCGACCAGATGATTTTTTTACATTGGATTATCAAAGAAAACGGTTGCAAAAAGATGAGAAAGAATTTGTAGAAGGGAAAATTATTCGATTATGGATTTTTAAAAAAGGTGATGATACGAATATTATCGGTTGTATTTCTTTCAATTTAATTGTGCGTGGAATTTATCAGTCCTGTGTTCTTGGTTATAAACTAGATAAAGATGAATTAAACAAAGGTTATACGACAGAAGCGCTTAGAAAAGCAATTGAAGTGGCTTTTCAAGAATTCCAATTACATCGTATAGAAGCCCCGATTATGCCCCGTAACTTAGCATCTATTCAAGTTGTAACGAAGATTGGCTTTCAATATGAAGGGGTGTCCCGGAAGATGTTAATGGTAAATGGGGTTTGGGAAGATCATATGCGGTGGGTCCTTTTAAATGAGTAGAAGAAAGCAGATGGTTATCTAGATGTGTGAACCATCTGTTTTTTTAGCTTGTCTTTCGAAACTTTTGCGAAATTCTGTTATAATTAACGATGTTACATACTTAATGCAATGCAGGAGGCGCATTCTCATGATTAATCAAGAACGTTTAGTAAATGAATTTATGGAACTTGTGCAAGTAGATTCTGAAACAAAATATGAAGCAGAAATTTGCAAAGTGTTAACAGAGAAATTTACTGCTTTAGGTGTTGAAGTATTTGAAGATGACACGATGGGTGTAACTGGACATGGTGCAGGTAACTTAATTTGTACTTTGCCAGCGACGAAAGAAGGAGTAGATACAATTTACTTCACTTCTCATATGGATACAGTAGTTCCTGGTAAAGGAATTAAGCCTTCTATTATAGATGGTTATATTGTATCAGATGGTACTACAATTTTAGGGTCAGATGATAAAGCTGGATTAGCATCCATGTTTGAAGCAATCCGCGTTTTAAAAGAAGAAAATATTCCTCATGGAAAAATCGAGTTTATTATTACAGTTGGTGAAGAATCAGGTCTTGTTGGGGCGAAAGCATTAGATCGTGAACGTATTACAGCAAAATATGGCTATGCATTAGATAGCAATGGAAAAGTGGGCGAAATCGTAGTTGCAGCGCCAACGCAAGCAAAAGTAAATGCGATTATTCGCGGGAAAACAGCTCACGCCGGTGTAGCACCTGAAAAAGGTGTATCTGCAATTACAATCGCAGCAAAAGCAATTGCAAAAATGCCACTTGGTCGTATTGATTCTGAAACAACTGCAAATATCGGTCGTTTCGAAGGTGGCACACAAACAAACATCGTTTGTGACCATGTGCAAATTTTCGCAGAAGCTCGCTCTTTAGTAGATGAAAAAATGCAAGAGCAAGTTGCAAAAATGAAAGAAGTATTTGAAACAACTGCAAAAGAAATGGGCGGTCAAGCAGATGTTGAAGTAAAAGTTATGTACCCAGGATTTAAATTTGCTGATGGCGATCATGTTGTAGAAGTTGCAAAACGTGCTGCTGAAAAGATTGGTCGTACACCTTCTCTTCACCAAAGTGGTGGCGGAAGTGACGCAAACGTAATTGCAGGGCATGGTATTCCAACAGTAAACTTAGCAGTTGGTTATGAAGAGATTCATACAACAAACGAGAAAATTCCTGTTGAAGAATTAGTAAAAACAGCTGAACTAGTTGTTGCAATTATTGAAGAAATAGCGAAATAATTGTAAGCATACGAAAAAAATGGCGTGTAAACCATCATAGGTTTACACGCCATTTTCATTTGGATTCGATTGCTTTTACAAGGCGAATGAGCCAATATAAAAAAATCCAGGGGAGTATATACGTTGTTGCAACACGTACTAAGTGAGGTAGCAGTGCGAAGGTATTCACATTAATATTAAAAATCGGCAGTAGTAAATAATTAATAGCAATAATTAATATAATAACGAGGAACGTGTAATTGAGTTTACTATGGTTTTTCATATCACCCTCTCCTTTTACATAATTATCCATTGCTGATTTCAGTATATCAAAAAATAGTCGGAAAGAACGTGTTTTTGTGATTGAAAAGCTCCACTGTTTTTGAGGAATTTGATATAATAAATTCAGGAACAAACGTTCTTTTTTTGGGGGGTGAGAAACATGAGAGAAATGTATCCAAAAAACGGTCGTGTCATTCTACATGTTGATATGAATTGTTTTTTCGCGTCAGTTGAAATTGCCCATGATCCATCATTAAAAGGAAAACCATTAGCGGTTGCAGGGAATGAAAAAGAACGAAAAGGGGTTATTGTAACATGTAGTTATGAAGCAAGGGAATACGGAGTACGTACAACAATGCTCCTTTGGGAAGCGAAGCGGTTATGTCCAGAGTTAGTTGTGAAGCACCCGAATTTTAAATTATATCGCGAGGCGTCATTTGAGATGTTTCAAATTCTTTCACGCTTTACTGAAAAGATTCAGCCAGTTTCTATAGATGAAGGTTACTTAGATATAACAGATTGTTATGGATTAGGTTCACCTCTTGAGATTGCTAAGATGATTCAACAAACATTATTAACAGAATTACAGTTGCCATGCAGCATTGGAATAGCCCCAAATCTTTTTCTAGCGAAGACTGCGTCAGATATGAAAAAGCCGCTTGGTATTACTGTGTTTCGGAAACGAGATATTCAGGAATTACTTTGGCCACGTCCTGTTGAAGCAATGCATGGAATTGGTGAGAAAACAGCAGAAAAGCTAAAAGAAATCCATATACATACAATTGAACAGTTGGCAAAGGGAGAAGCGCATGTGATTCGTGCAAAAATAGGAAAGCACGGCGTTGATTTACAAAAACGGGCAAAAGGTATGGATGATAGAGAAGTCGATCCAAATCAAATGGGACAACATAAAAGTATCGGAAATTCAACAACATTTTCGAAGGATATGGATGAAGAGAAGGAATTGCTTGATATGTTAGAGCGCTTATCGAAATCAGTTAGCAAAAGGCTACAAAAACGGACTCTTGTCAGCTATAACATTCAAATTATGATGAAATACTATGATCGGCGTACAGTAACGCGGAGTAAACAATTAAAAAATGCAATTTGGGAAGAATGTGATATTTTTCAAGCTGCTTCACGTTTATGGAAGCAACATTGGGATGGCGATCCGATTCGATTGCTTGGTGTCACAGCTACGGAATTAGAATGGAAAACAGAATCAATTAAACAACTGGATTTATTTTCATTTGAAGAAGATGCGAAAGAAGAGCCACTATTAGCTGTGATTGACCAGATTAATGATAAATATGGAACTCCTGTTTTACAAAGAGGGAGTCAGTTATTTCGAAAGCAGGAGAAATCTTTTCGGCATAAATTGGAAAATAAATTTATGTAAAAAAGTGTCATGGTAATTTAGTACTCATGACACTTTTTATATTTAACTCGCTTCTAAATCTAATGAAGTTTTCCATCTGCAGTCGTTACTCCAGATTCCAAAAGCATTTGATTTACTACTTTCTCGATTAAGGCTACTTGATTTGTTACCGAGAATTAGGAAATACTCTTCGAACGGTTTCGGTAAATTCTTCAAATAACCCTGTTACTGGTTTGCCTTGGTTAATTTTGTCCGCATAGTCTCTCATTCGATCTACAAAATCAGGATTTGAAGATACAAATACATGACGAATATCTGGGTCGGTAGCTCTAACTTGATCTGCAACTTTCTTTTCTAATTGCTTTGTGATTTGTCCTTTTACATTTTCACGTAAAACAACTGCAACATAGGCATTTCTATTTGTGACGATTACATTTGCCTTGTCTATTTCTTCTAGTTCAACGATTCGATCTGCCGCTTTATTTGCTATATGCAGTCGTGTTTCATTGTTCGTGACACCGTTCGTATTATTTTTTACTCTTTGAAGGTTAGTGTTGTTTCCTTCGTATGTAACATTTCGTACGCCATTGTTTTCGCGATTATCCAATGCTTTCTCCTTTTGCTTTCCTGCACATCCAAGCAATGAAATAATTGCCAAAAAAATGATTGAAAACATCTTTAATTTTTTCAATGATATCTCTCCTTTACAATACTATGTTTTTAAAATGACCAGTTGGCCATTTATTATTCATAGTAAAAAGGGGATGATATTTTGTATATTTTATAAAAACAAAAAAAGCATCGATTTTCGATGCTTTTTTATTTTTATCCCGCTATTTGCGGGCAGTAAGACCCCCATCTCAAATTTCAGTGAAAGCAAAGAAGTAGTTAGATTGGGGATCAACTGTCCGTAAAAGCCCGGTTGGTGAGGGCTAATAATCAGTGGGGGGTGAAGCGACACTGATTAAAGTTTCACTTTATAGATTATGAGATGGAAGGATTTTCATAAATCACAATCTCTGAATTGTTTGTTGTTGAAATACGTTGTGCATAATATGTGATAGATGAAGAAATGTATTCAGGTAACGTTCGATTTGTATGCGATGTGGTGTATTCATGAATTAACTCTTTTAAAGTCGTCCATTCTAGTGGTGCTGGGTGATCAGACACGAAAGAACTTACCCAGCGATCAAATGAAGATGAAAAATCAGTTTGTAAACGAAATACTTCTTTCATAGTTAAACGCTCCCTTTATTTGTAATACAATTATTTTACTATAAAACACGAACGATTGCTATTTTTTTATCGTTAACGTTCGTTTAATATAGTTGTCTAGATGAGTAGTTCATAGAAATTCATTTGCCATTTGAAATAACATTCCGTAAGATGAAAGATAGATTCTATAAAGAGCTGGAGGAAAGAAAGTGGAATTTGTATTTTTAGGAACTGGTGCAGGCGTCCCTTCAAAAGGGAGAAATGTTTCGGCAATCGCTTTGCAGTTGTTAGAAGAACGAGGTGAAACGTGGTTATTTGACTGTGGTGAAGCAACACAACATCAAATTTTACATACATCAGTGCGTCCACGTCGCATTGAAAAAATATTTATTACACATTTGCATGGAGATCATATTTTTGGGTTACCTGGTTTATTAGGGAGTCGTTCCTTTCAAGGAGGAACAACTCCATTAACAGTATACGGACCAAAAGGGATTAAGCAATTCATTGAAGTCGCATTATCGGTGAGTACAACACATGTTAAATATCCACTTGAAATTGTAGAAATTACTGAGGAGGGTATTGTTTTTGAAGACAAGCAATTTCATGTAGAAACGAAGAGGTTGTCACATGGAATTGAATGTTTTGGATACCGAATCGTTGAGAAAGACATACAAGGACATCTCCTTGTTGAGAAGCTGCTAGAAGCTGGCGTAAAGCCAGGGCCAATCTTTAAACGTTTAAAAGACGGTGAAGTAGTTGAATTAGAGGATGGAAGGGTTTTACACGGAAAAGACTTTATTGGTCCACCTCAAAAAGGAAGAATCATTACGATTTTAGGGGATACACGTTATTGTGAAGCAAGTAGAATCCTTGCGCAAGATGCAGATATACTTGTACATGAAGCGACATTTGCAGCAGCAGATGAAATCCAGGCACATGATTATTTTCACTCCACAACAGAACAGGCGGCAAGTATTGCATTGCAAGCGAATGTGAAACGGTTAATATTGACTCACATTAGTTCGCGTTATCAAGCAGATACATATAAGGAATTGTTACAAGAAGCTCAGTTGTTGTTTGCAAATACAGAAATAGCTATGGATTTGAAATGTTTTCCAGTAGAACGATAACATTTTACAAACAATGGCAACATAAGTTTGCCATTGTTTTATTTTTTATAAAAAATTTTTTCTCTACAAGATAGTTGAAACTGTTATCATTTGATATCTATATGAACTAATACAGGGATTTTAAGATTTTCAGATGAATATGAGAAAAACACATAACATCGGTCATTTTGAAAAACTGTTATATAGGTAGTTTGTCTTATTGTTACTACAAGAGAAGTAAAAAAAAATTAATTCTGAAACTTTGAAATTCAACAAAAGTAAGCGTTTCATAAAAAACAAGCTATAATGAGGGCAAATTACAATTCGTCGGGAGTTACAGCGTGCATTTTAGCCATTTTTCGTAACGAAACGAAATTGACTAAAAGAGAGAGGGCATCATGGAGATTATTAAGGGAACCGTATTATTATTATTTGTACTCAGTCTTTTTTCACTCTTTAGTTTCTTGGAGAATCAGCAGGTAGTCTAGGCGGAGTAGCTGGTGCAACTCTTGTTGCGTTAGCAATGGGGGTATCACCTGTTTATGCTATGCTTGTAGGGGCTTCTGTGTTAAAATTTGGATTGCTACCAGGATTTATTGCTGGTGCGATTGCCGGACTTATGGTTATGTATGGTTTTAATGATCCGATGAAAGTAACGCTATGTTTCTTATGTATTATGGTGTCTGGTATTATTGCAGGATATATTGGCTCACTTCTATTCAAAAACTATCCAATTCGTACAGCGGAGCAAATTCGTGGTACGGGAGGAAAGGCAACAGAATCGGCAGCTTAATAGAATAGTAGTAAGCAATTTTTTATAAAAGATTTAGGGGGAATCATGATGAAATATCGCTCAGTATTTGATATTATCGGTCCAGTTATGATTGGGCCGTCCAGTTCACATACAGCAGGTGCAGCAAGAATGGGGCAAGTTGCTCGTCAACTTTTCCGTCATGAACCAAAAAGAGTTACGATTTCGTTATATGGCTCGTTTGCAAAAACATATCGTGGTCATGGAACGGATGTAGCATTGATTGGTGGTATACTAGGATTTGAAACAGATGATACACGTATCCCAAGTGCGCTAGAAATTGCAAAAGAGCGTGGGATTGAAGTGGACTTTATTGAAGAAGAAGCGAATGCACCACATCCGAATACAGCGAGAATTCGTTTGTATAAAGGAGAAGAGGAGATTGAAGTGGTCGCTTGTTCAATTGGTGGTGGAAAGATTGAAGTGGTGGAATTAAATGGGTTTGATTTACAACTATCAGGAACAAGTCCGGCACTTCTTATTGTAAATAATGATCGCTTTGGAGCGATTGCATCTGTAGCTTCTATACTTGCCAAACATGAAATTAATATTAGTACGATGAGTGTCTCACGTAAGGAAAAAGGAAGAAGAGCGCTTATGGTCATTGAAACAGATGAATTGTTGGCAGATGAAGTTATCGAAGAAATTAAAGGACAATCTAATATTTGTCAAGTAACTATTATGGATTAATTGCAGGGGGGACACACCATGTTTCGGAACGCAGCGGAACTAGTGGCGCAAGCTAAAGAACAGAATGTAAAAATTGCAGAAATTATGATTCAATGTGAAATGGAGACAAGAAGTATCTCTCGTGAAGAAGTACTTGCAGGCATGGAGAAAAACTTAGTCGTGATGGAACAAGCGGTAGAGCGTGGTATTAAAGGTGTGAAATCACCGACTGGTTTAACTGGCGGAGATGCGGTGAAAGTACAAGAGTATATGAAGAGCGGAAAAGGTTTATCTGGGCATACGATGTTGGATGCAGTGAGCAAAGCGGTTGCAACAAACGAAGTAAATGCAGCAATGGGAATCATTTGTGCAACACCAACAGCTGGATCAGCTGGGACTGTACCAGGCGTACTATTTGCGCTCAAAGAAAAATTACAGCCAACACGTGAAGAAATGATTGAATTTCTATTTACAGCAGGAGCATTTGGGATGGTTGTTGCCAATAATGCTTGCATTTCAGGTGCAGCTGGAGGTTGTCAAGCTGAGGTTGGTTCAGCAAGTGGAATGGCAGCAGCGGCAGCTGTTGAAATGGCTGGAGGAACACAAGAGCAAGCAGCTACAGCGATGGCGATTGCTTTAAAAAATATGCTAGGGTTAGTATGTGATCCAGTTGCTGGACTTGTAGAAGTACCTTGTGTAAAACGTAATGCAGCAGGTGCTTCAAATGCTATGATTGCAGCGGATTTATCACTAGCTGGTGTAACAAGTACAATTCCATGCGATGAAGTTATTGAAGCGATGTTTAGAATTGGGCAAACAATGCCAGTTGCACTTCGTGAGACAGCTGAAGGTGGACTAGCAGCAACACCAACAGGGCGTCGCCTTCAAGAAGAGATTTTTGGGAAGAGTAGCAAATAAGAGAATACAATCGTGATAAAAGAACGGAGCTCAGATCTATTTTCTGAGCTCCGTTTATTATTTTTCGTTTGTTAATTGTTCTAATGTTTTTCCAAGTTCATGTGATCGTTTTGTAGCTTGTGTAATACATGCGACGAGTGCTTGTTGAAAATTAAAACTTTGAAGAACCTCGATCCCAGCTTCTGTCGTTCCACCAGGAGAGGTGATTTCTTTTCGTAAGATAGAAGGGTGCTTAGTATTAGCTTTAAGCATTTCAGCGGCACCGATCATTGTTTGTAAAATAAGTGATTTAGCCACAGACTCTTCTAAGCCGATCTGTTTTGCGGCTTCTTCCATTGCTTCAACTACGTAATACACGTACGCAGGGCCACTCCCAGATAGTGCAGTAACAGCATGCATATGTTCTTCTTCCACCACTGAAACAAGGCCAATTGTTTCAAATAAAGATTTAGCAATGTAAATGTGCTGCTCTGTTGCATGCAAGGATGGAGAAATAGCTGTGGCTGATTTTAAAATAGTGGCTGATGTATTTGGCATTGCTCGGATAATCGGAACATTTTTTTGAAGCAGGCTTGTAATAGAACTTGTAGAAACACCTGCTAATAATGAAATAACGAGTTGATTATTCGTTATATATTTTTTTATAGGTTGAAGTGCTTCTGCGACGTCTTTTGGCTTCATTGCAAGGAAAATAATATCCGCATGAGCAAGTAGTTCTTCTTTGTTATGTGTGCCTTTGACACCGTATTTTGTATGTAATTCCTGTAATCTTGTTTCATTTGAGCGGTTACTTACTGTAATTTGTTCACCCGTTACAACCTTCGCATCTAATAGACCGGCGATGATTGCTTCAGCTATAGATCCGGCACCTAGAAAGGAAATATTTTGAATAGACATGATGAAGCCTCCTTAATTTTTGTAAGAAAAACTTATAAATTTACATACATTCGTTTTATTATAGAAAACACCTCCTTTTTATCTGAAAATAATGACAAATTTTTAAAGAAGTTGTAAACTGAAGAGGGATTCATTTTTGAACCGGAGAGAGACGGGGGGCATAAACATGGTAGCAATTCATCGAATGGAGATTCCTGTTCCATTTGCAGTTGAGACAGTTAATGTGTTTTTAGTAAAGGGAGAATCATTAACATTAATTGATACAGGGACAAATACAAAAGAGGCCAGGGCAGCATTAGAAAAACAATTAAGGACTTTAGGATATAGGATAGAAGACATTGAAACAGTAGTGATTACACATCATCATGCTGATCATTGTGGGCTTTTAAATACATTTTCTGAGAAGACAAATATTGTGGGCCATCCTTGGAATGAGCCGTGGATTACGCAGGATTCTCAATTTTTGAAACGTTATCAACAATTTTTTAAAGAAGCCGCATTACAGTTCGGAGTTCCAGAAGCATTTTTGAAGGATGAAGCATTACTTACGACGAAAACACTTAAATATTCTTGTAATAGATCGTTAACGCATACTGTACGAGAGGGAGACAGTATTGAATCGTTACCTGAGTTTACAGTTATTGAAACACCTGGGCATGCTTCGACTCATATTTCGTTATACAGGGAGCGTGATGGACTATTAATTGGTGGGGATGCTTTAATCAGTCATATTTCCTCCAATCCGATACTAGAACCGCCATATGAAGGACAGACAGAGCGAGCGCAACCTTTACTACAATATAATCAAACATTAAAACGTTTAAGTAACATGAAGATTTCACGCATTTTATCAGGTCATGGAGAAGACATTGTGAATGTGAAAGAGCTGATAGACGGAAGGTTGCAAAAACAAGAAACACGTGCTTTCAAAGTGTTAGAATTATTAAAAGAAAAACCGATGACAGCCTTCGAAGTATGTGTGAAATTATTTCCTGTATTATATAAAGAACAATTGCCACTTACGATTTCGGAAACAGTTGGACAATTGGACTTTTTAGCATATAATCAACAAGTGATGATTGATGAATCGTCGCCACAATTGATTTATTATGCAAAGTAGGTGACAGCGATGACGGGACGTTTACAAGAAAAAGTAATCGTCATTACAGGAGCTTCTAGTGGAATTGGAGAACAAGTTGCGATGCAAGTTGCAGCGCAAGGCGCGATTCCTGTATTAATAGCGCGGACAGAAGAAAAACTACGAGTATTAGCTGGAAAGATTAAAGCGACTTACAATACGCCTTGCTATTATTACGTATTAGATGTAAGTGAAGAAGCAGAGATTGATACTGTTTTTGCAAGAATATTAAAGGATGCAGGGCAGATTGATATATTGGTAAACAATGCTGGTTTTGGTATTTTCAAAACGTTTGAAGAAGCGTCCATGACTGAAGTGAAAGATATGTTTCAGGTCAATGTATTTGGATTAGTAGCTTGTACGAAAGCAGTATTACCTCATATGTTAGAGAGAAATAGTGGACAAATCATTAATATTGCTTCGTTAGCAGGGAAAATTGCAACGCCAAAATCTAGTGCGTATGCAGCAAGCAAACATGCGGTATTAGGATTTACGAATAGCTTACGCATGGAGCTCTCAAATACAAATATTCATGTAACAGCGATTAATCCAGGGCCAATTGACACAAACTTTTTTGATATTGCTGACCAATCAGGTACATATGTAAAAAATATGGGACGTTACATGTTAAAGCCAACATACGTAGCAGAGCAAATTGTAAAAGTGATGCAAACGAAAAAGCGTGAAGTGAATTTGCCAAAATGGATGAGTGTTGGGCCAAAACTTTTTGCGTTATTTCCAGGTTTTTTTGAACGTATAGCAGGTAAATCATTAAGTAAAAAATAGGAGATTTCCATTTGGAAATCTCCTATTTTTTATTTTCCCGTAATATATTCATAAACAATATCCTCAATTGCTTCATATACATCGATATTAGGTTCCGAACCAATGGTTGTTTGGACACTTTGAATTAAAGTTTCCCGATCCTCTTTTGAAATAGGTTTACATTGATATTGCCGAAAACTTTTTATCAACATCTTTTCAATTAATTTTTCATTCATGTTTTTCCCCGCTTGCATGTATAAATGTATTGTTTTTATTGTACTTGAAGTATAGAAAAAATACTAGCGTACATCAAAGGTGTATAAAAATTCATGTGTAATTATTGTTTTTCTAGAAAAATTACGTTTTTAAAACTTTTGAAATTAATAAATATTTAATTGACTCTATAAATATACAATATTATAATCATATTTAATTTAAAGAATCGATATAAGGAGGAGCATATGAAAGTCGCGATTATTGGAGCAACTGGATATGGAGGAATTGAGTTAATAAGGTTGTTACATCATCATCCATATTTTTCGATTACATCTGTCCATTCTTTTTCACAAGTAGGGGAACGAATAACAAATGTATATCCGCACTTACAAAATTTTATTGTCCATACGTTACAAGAAATCGACGTGGATGTAATAGCGAAGGAGGCTAGTATTGTATTTTTAGCGACACCAGCAGGGGTTTCGGCGGAGCTGACGCCACGCTTGCTAGCGTCTGGTTTAAAAGTTATTGATTTATCAGGTGATTTCCGTATGTTGAATCCTTGTACATATGAAACATGGTATAAAAGGCCTGCTGCAAAGGAAGAAATTCTTCAAAAGGCAGTGTATGGATTAAGTGAATGGAAAAAGTTAGCTATTAAAGAAACGGAATTGGTTGCAAATCCAGGATGTTTTGCAACAGCGGCACTGCTAGCAGCTGCGCCATTAATGCGGGGCGGGATGATAGAGGAAGACTCACTTATTATCGATGCGAAATCAGGGGTGTCAGGAGCGGGAAAAACACCGACAACAATGACTCATTTTCCAGAGCTGTATGATAATTTCCATATTTATAAAGTGAATGAGCACCAGCATGTTCCAGAGATTGAACAAATGCTTGGTGAGTGGAATAAACAGGCGAAACCAATTACATTTAGTACACATTTAATTCCGATATCGAGAGGGATTATGGTTACTCTCTATGCAAAAGCAAAACGAGATATCCATGCACAGATATTAGAGAAGCTATATGAAGAAACGTATTGTCATGCTCCTTTTGTTCGTATCCGTTCTAAAGGAGAGTTTCCAAGTCCAAAAGAAGTAAGGGGTTCAAATTATTGTGACATTGGAGCGGCTTATGATGAACGAACAGGACGTATTACAGTAGTTTCCGTTATCGACAATATGATGAAAGGAGCGGCTGGGCAAGCAATTCAAAATGCAAACTTATTAGCAGGTCTGGAGGAAACGGCGGGATTACAATATATGCCGCTCTATCCATAAGGGGGAAGAATGATGATTGGAACAGATTCTATTATAAAAGTTGCAAGTGGATCAATTGTAACGCCAAAAGGTTTTGCAGCGATTGGTACCCAGGTTGGGTTGAAAAAAGGGAAAAAAGATATGGGAGCAATTGTTTGTGATGTTCCTGCTAATTGCGGAGCTGTTTATACAACAAATCAATTTCAAGCTGCGCCAGTACAAGTTACAAAAGAAAGTATAGCTGTGGAAGGAAAGCTACAAGCAATTGTTGTAAATAGCGGAAATGCAAATGCATGTACAGGTGTACAGGGGTTACAAGATGCGTATGAAATGAAAACGTTGGCTGCGAAACAATTCCAGCTAAAAGAAAATCATGTAGCAGTTGCTTCAACAGGTGTCATTGGAGTTTCTTTACCAATGGAAGCAATTCGTACTGGTATTTCCTATCTCGTACCATCGAAAGAAAAAGAGAAGGCAGCCTCCTTTTATGAAGCGATATTAACAACGGATCTTGTTATAAAGCAATCATGTTATCAGTTTATGATTGAAGGAAAAGAAGTGACGATTGCAGGGGCAGCAAAAGGTTCTGGTATGATTCATCCGAATATGGCAACGATGCTTAGCTTTATTACAACAGATGTAAATATAGAACAAGAAGCACTCCAGCTAGCATTATCACAAGTTACGAATCATACATTTAATCAAATTACTGTGGACGGTGATACATCTACAAATGATATGGTCGTTGTAATGGCAAGTGGGTTATCAGGAACAACTGCTATTTATACGAATCATACGGAGTGGGAGAAGTTTATGTTTGCTTTGCAAAAGGTATGTGAGGACTTAGCGAAGCAAATTGCTAAAGATGGTGAAGGTGCTACTAAGTTAGTTGAAGTAAATGTATACGGAGCACGAACAGTAGAAGAAGGGAATAAGATTGCGAAACAAATTGTTGGCTCAAGTCTTGTGAAAACTGCAATGTATGGTGAAGATGCAAATTGGGGCCGCATTATTAGTGCGATTGGTCAAAGTGGAGTTGTTATTGATCCTATCGCTGTTGATATTGCTGTTCAGTCTATTCCTGTTTTACAAAGCAGCGAGCCACAAGCGTTTTCTCAAGAGGAAATGAAACAAAAATTAAAGGAATCTGAAATTGTTATTGATGCTCATTTGCACCTTGGAGGGGAGAAAGGAAGAGCTTGGGGCTGCGACTTAAGCTATGACTATGTGAAAATAAATGCTTGTTATCGTACGTAAGGAGAGAGAAGATGAGCGAGTATATCGTAGTAAAATGCGGTGGTAGTATGCTAGAACGTTTAGAACATGTGTTTTTTGAATGTATAGAGCAGCTGAAGAAAAAATATCAAGTTATTGTTGTTCATGGCGGTGGACCAGAAATTGATGCAAAGCTAAAGCGATTTAATATTCCAATTGAAAAGAAGAATGGGTTACGTGTGACGACAAAAGAAGTGATGAATGTTGTTCAAATGGTTTTATGCGAAAGCACGAATAAAAAAATGGTGATGAATTTTCAAAAGCATGGCTTGCATGCAATCGGAATCTCTGGTTGTGATGGGAAATTACTTCAAGTTCAGCCTTTTGATGAGGATATTGGATATGTTGGTGAAGTTAGCGGTGTAGAGACTTCACTATTAAAAGGGTTACTAGATTTGAATTATATTCCGGTTATTGCTCCAATTGGGGTAAGAGGAAACCAGGTTTATAACATAAATGCAGATACAGCCGCAGCCGGAATTGCAGCTGCGCTGGGGGCGAAAGAACTTATTTTTATTACGGATGTAGATGGGATATTGTTCGAAGGGAAGTTGTTAACGAAAGCGGATGAAGCTGAGATCCTACGTCTGATAGAAAAAGAAGTTATTACAGGGGGGATGATTCCGAAAGTGCAGGCTGCTCTCACCTCAATACAGATGGGAGTCGAGCATGTCAGCATTGTAAATGGTACAAAACATTTTGTAGGAACATCAGGGGAGTGGGTTGGAACGACGGTAACAAAAGGGGTGAATATCGTATGAGTAGTCATATATTTCCGACATATGGGAGACGCAGTGTTGAAATTGTTCAAGGAACCGGAACAAAAGTGATAGATGAAAGTGGGGAAAAGTATTTAGATTTTACTTCTGGAATTGCTGTATGTAATTTAGGACATTGTCATCCTGTACTTGTAGAAGCAGTAAAAAAGCAATTACAGGAAATTTGGCATATATCAAATCTTTTTCCGCACAAGGCACAAGAAAAGGTAGCTGAATTGCTAACAGAGGGGCGTGAGTTAGATTACGTGTTTTTTTGTAATAGCGGGGCAGAAGCCAATGAAGCAGCGCTTAAACTAGCGCGGAAGCATACGGGGAAATCTCTTGTTTTAACATTTCAGCAATCTTTTCATGGAAGAACATTTGGAACGATGAGCGCAACGGGGCAAGAGAAAGTAAAAAAGGGATTTGGTCCACTTCTTCCATCTTTTTCACATATTCCCTTTAATGATATAGCTGCGCTCAGGGAGACAATGAATGAAGAAGTAGCTGCAGTTATGGTGGAAGTTGTTCAAGGTGAGGGTGGCGTCTTACCTGCTGATATTTCCTTTTTGCAAGAGATTGAGAAGTTATGTAGACAATATGGTGCTCTTTATATAATCGACGAGGTGCAAACGGGTATGGGAAGAACGGGAACGTTGTTTGCTTATGAACAGACCGGAACATCCCCAGATATCGTTACAGCGGCAAAGGCGCTTGGAAATGGGATCCCGGTTGGGGCAATGCTTGGAAAGAAAGAGCTTATGATTGCTTTTTCAGTGGGGACTCATGGTTCAACATTTGGCGGAAATTACATTGCAATGACAGCAGCAAAAGAAGTACTACAAATTATAAAACAACCTTCATTTTTACAAGAAGTAAAAGAAAAGGGAGAATACTTCCTGCAAAAATTAAAGAAAGAATTACTTGATGTTGAATGGATTACTGATATTCGAGGGAGAGGACTTATGATTGGAGTCGTTTGTAAGTGTGACGTCACATTCATTATAGAACAGTTAGAAAAAGAGGGGCTTCTTGTATTGCAAGCTGGAACGAATGTTTTACGGCTTTTACCACCACTCATTGTAACGAATGAAGAAATAGACGAAGCAGTAAATATGATAAAAAGAGTGATTTGTACACAAAAATCACCAATATTATAAGGGGGAAATTCTATGTCAACTATACAAGTACCGAAATTACAAACGAAAGATCTTTTAACATTAGAAGAACTGACGCAAGAGGAGATAATTGCGCTAATTGAATTTGCAATGTATTTAAAAAAAGAGAAGCATGAACCTTTATTAGAAGGGAAAATATTAGGGTTAATTTTTGATAAACATTCAACTCGTACGCGTGTTTCTTTCGAAGCAGGAATGGTACAACTCGGTGGACATGGAATGTTTCTAAGTGGAAAAGAAATGCAACTTGGCAGAGGAGAAAGTGTTTCAGACACAGCAAAAGTATTATCTCATTATATTGATGGAATTATGATTCGTACATTCTCGCACGCAGATGTAGAGGAGCTTGCGAAAGAAGCAAGTATTCCTGTTATTAATGGATTGACAGATGATCATCATCCGTGTCAGGCATTAGCTGATTTGATGACAATTTATGAAGAAGTTCATACATTTAAAGGGATTAAACTTGCTTACCTAGGGGATGGAAATAATGTATGTCACTCTTTACTGCTAGCAAGTGCAAAAGTCGGTATGCATATGACAGTGGCGACTCCCCCAGGGTATGAACCGAATGAACAAATTGTAAAGCGTGCGCTAGAAATTGCAAATGAGACGGGAGCAAATATTGAAGTTTTGAATGATCCGGAGTTGGCAGTGAAAGGTGCTGACTTTATCTATACCGATGTTTGGATGAGCATGGGGCAAGAAGATACGGAAGGGAAATATCAATTATTTCAACCGTTTCAAGTGAACGAAAAACTTGTTCAGCATGCGAAAGCAACGTATCGCTTCTTACATTGTTTACCCGCTCATCGTGAAGAGGAAGTAACAGGAGAAATTATAGATGGATCGCATTCTGTTGTCTTTGAGCAAGCAGGGAATCGATTGCACGCTCAAAAAGCATTATTGGTAAGTCTACTTCAAAACATCAAAAAACCTTCCTAATCGGGGAGGTTTTTTTGTTACGAAATGTCTGATGTATATTTGGTGAATGTTCTTTGTATCATTTATAATAAGATGAAGTTAGTATAAGTGAAGTTAAATAGGGTTGTTTGTGTCGTAGTATTAAGTTCATACTACGAAGAGAAAAAACTATTAAAGAGATGATAATTGTGCAAACAGGTAAAAAAACATATTCATTTTTTCAACGTATTTGGAGAGTGCTTAAATTTCATTATTATAAGTTGCTCCGGTCGCCAGAAGGAGCGAAGAAAGTGTCACGTGGATTTGCGATTGGATTTGCTTTGGAAATGTTGGTGATTTATACAGCGTCACTTGTTTATCTTATTTTTTATCCAATTGTACGCTTAGCAAAGGGATCTTTTCCAGCAGCGGTTATTGGTAATATTATCGGAAAAATATCATTTCTTCCGGTAATTTTGTTTCCGTTTGCATATGCATTAGGGAAAACTTTATATCCATTTGAAATAAAGGTAATTCAGCATAAACCATATACAATATCTGATCTTTTCTCGAGTAATATTTTTATTATGTTAAAGAGCTTATTACAGAGTGAAGTATATGTATTAATTGGGATGACAATTTTCGGGGTTGTATTTGGAGTAATATCTTATTTTGTTGTGCATTATTTATATGAAAAGAACCGTAAGTTACGTTTGAAAAAAAGAAAAAAACGCGCGAGAGAACCACTTGTACAAATATAAAGAATGTCACATTCATTTTCCGCCTTGAATATGCTTAAAAAAGGAGGGTGAATGAATGTATTATTACTATGT
Organism: Bacillus sp. FSL K6-6038; assembly: GCF_038050455.1. Classification (NCBI taxonomy): domain Bacteria; kingdom Bacillati; phylum Bacillota; class Bacilli; order Caryophanales; family Bacillaceae; genus Bacillus; species Bacillus sp. FSL K6-6038. The sequence continues at coordinate 4,004,321 of NZ_JBBOUH010000001.1, read as the reverse complement.
ACCTCAAGCATACTCATATGTGCATTATTATCCTGTTCCTTATACAAGGCAACAGTTTGAAACATATCAGCAAGCGCAGCCTTCTCCGGAGCAAAAACCATACTTAACAACATGGCCGTATTCAAATGTATATTATGGAAACTATTATGAATCATAAAGCTGCTTCCTTTGGAAGCAGCTTTATACGTTTGTTTTCAAAATTAAATTTTGAATCGTTTGAAGCGAGTGAATGAGTTGTTCACGATCGCTTTCCGATAATGTTTGAAAGTTTTCTTTTAGTTTGTCTAAAATGAATTGTTGATATTGACTTACTGACGATTTCCCTTCTAGTGTTAGAGAAATTAAAATGACTCGTCGATCTTTTTCGCTGTAGTGACGCTCTATAAGTTCTTCTTGAATCAATTTATTTAATAGAGGTGTCATGTTGGGCCTTGAAATCGCTAATCGCCTTCCGATTTCTGACACTGCTAATGTGCCACGTTCATGCAATAGCAGTAACACCTGTGTATGTGACGGTGGCATGTGCCTTTGTGAAGAAAACTCTCCAGGAAGCATAAATTTGCGATAAAAAAGAGGCACTAACGAAAGAAGATGATCAACAATACGTTCCCATTCGCGTGATTCCATATAAAGGCCCCCTTCCATTATCATTGTAACAAAAAAAGGTACTGTATAAAAATAGAATTGTTCGTTTTTGTTTTAATATTTGTAGGATAGAACTTGTTTAGTAAACGCGTTGGCAATAATTTCATAACCTTTATCATTTGGATGTACTTGATCGTACAATAATTCTTTTTTATCATTTGGTATTAATTTTCGAATTGGTAAAACAATGGACGGTTGATTCGCTTTTGAAATTGAGTAAACCGCATCATTCCAGCCATCTAAAAACATATCTGCATAAGAAGCAATTGAATCATCGAGTTGTAGAGGGTTATAGAGCTCAGATAGAATGAGTAAAGCATTTGGGTTGAGAGTCCGAACGGTCTTTACAATGTTTTTTACGTCTTCTTCAAAATGAGTTTTTTCTTTATTTAACATTTTAATACCATCTATAACACCTACATCACGATTTAAACGGAATAAATTATTTCCTCCAATATTAATGGTAATTATATTTGCTTCTTTAATTTTTTGCTGCACTTCTTCTGCCTGAATTTTTTGAACGAGACGATCTGTTGTAAGTCCGTTCACTCCAAGGTTTTCTACTCTAATCGGTTTGTGAATTTGTTCCTCTATTTGCTTGGAAGCTAATTCGGCAAATCCTCCTTGTGTCGAGCCATATCCTTTTGCGAGAGAATCGCCTAGGACAAGATGATAGAAGGAATCATTTGTTTGTTTATCAATCCAATGAGGAGTAGATGATGCTGATTTTTCTTTTTGTTTTGTTGTCTCATCGTTCTTTTCAAAATGCGAATAAGAAATGATTAGAAGGAGGAGACAAACAATAATTAAGATGACTTTTTTCATAAAATTATCCTCCTTGTAATTGGTTATTGTATCATATTTAGCTGTATAAGTAATGGAAGGTTATATTATATCTTTATGTAAAGTTTACAATAAATTTACATAAAATTTGTAGAAGTATGTCAAAAATTATTGACGATATGAAAGTATGTTCGATATGATAATGTCAGATAAGGTGAAACTTCCATCAGTGGGGGATTTTCTTCATCCCTTCACCTGATGGTTAGTTGAACCAATCGGGCTTTTACGGGCAGTTGATCCCCCATCTAACTTTTTTGCTTCTGCTAAATTTTGAGGTGAGGATCTTACTGCCCGCAAATAGCGGGATAAGTGAATAGGCGTCACTCTAATATTCTAATATAAGGAAATAAGAGAATGAAGGTAGAGAATACTTTATTAGAGTTTGATGAAAAGTTCATTTTATTTGTTTTTAAAGGGACAATTTAATAAGGGGGATTTTTTGTGAAGAAATCAAAGAAAGCGCTAGCAGGAGCGACGCTTGCATTAGGTGTTATCGCACCTCAAGTAATGCCAACTATTGCTCATGCAGAGGAACAAGCAGGAGAAAGTACAGTTAAATTACGAATCTTAGAAACTTCTGATATTCATGTTAACTTAATGAACTACGACTATTATCAAACGAAAACAGATAATAAAGTTGGTTTAGTTCAGACAGCAACTCTTGTAAATGAGGAACGTGCAAAAGCGAAAAACTCTGTACTATTTGATGATGGGGATGCTCTACAAGGGACGCCGCTTGGGGATTATGTGGCGCAAAAAGGTTTGGATGGAGACTATGTCCACCCGTTATATCGTTTAATGAATTTAATGAAGTATGACGTCATTTCTCTTGGAAACCATGAGTTTAACTATGGCTTGGATTACTTAAAGAAGGCGACTAGTAAAACGAAGTTCCCAGTTATTAACTCAAATGTGTATATAGACGATCATGATGATAATCCAGAGAACGATAAAAATTACTTTGAACCATACCATATTTTTGTAAAAGAGGTAGAAGATGAATCTGGTCAAAAGCAAAAAGTAAAAATCGGCGTAATGGGCTTTGTACCACCACAAGTTATGGGGTGGGATAAAGCGAATTTAGAAGGAAAAGTAAAAGCAAAAGATATTGTAGAAACAGCGAATAAAATGGTTCCGAAAATGAAGGATGAAGGTGCAGATATCATTGTTGCATTAGCGCACTCTGGTGTCGATAAAAGTGATTATAAACCTGGTAGGAAGGATGAGAATGCATCCTATTATTTAGCAACAGAAGTTCCTGGTATTGATGCAGTGTTAATGGGCCACTCACATACGGTAATAACGGACAATTATAAAGGTGTTCCAGTTGTAATGCCTGGTGTTTTCGGAAGTAATCTAGGTATCATTGATATGGAACTGAAAAAAGTAAACGGCAAGTGGGAAGTGCAAAAAGATAAATCGGTCCCAAGTGTTCGTCCGATTTCTGATAGTAAAGGAAATGCATTAGTAGAATCTGATAAGAATTTAGTTAATGAAATAAAAGACGATCATGAAGCAACGATTAAATATGTAAATACACCTGTCGGTAAAACAACAGCACCAATTAACAGTTATTTTTCACTTGTACAAGATGATCCGTCTGTACAGCTTGTAACGAATGCTCAAAAATGGTATGTAGAAAAGTTATTTGCAGAAAATGGACAATACAGTGAATATAAAGGAATCCCAGTCTTATCAGCAGGTGCACCTTTTAAAGCAGGCGGCCGAAATGGTGCAACTTATTATACTGATATTCCAGCAGGAACTTTAGCGATTAAAAACGTTGCTGATTTATATGTATATCCAAATACACTGTATGCTGTAAAAGTAAATGGTGCACAAGTAAAAGAATGGCTTGAAATGTCTGCAGGTCAGTTCAATCAAATTGATCCAGCTAAAGCAGAAGAACAGTCGTTAGTAAATGTGAACTACCCTACATATAACTTTGATATTTTAGATGGCGTAAAATACGAAATTGATGTGACACAACCAGCAAAATATGATAAAGATGGAAAAGTAGTAAATCCAAATGCGAATCGTATTGTGAACGTATCATATGATGGGAAACCAATCGCTTATGATCAAGAATTTATTGTTGCTACCAATAACTATCGTGGCAGCAGTCAAACATTCCCTGGTGTAAGTAAAGGTAAAGTTGTGTATCAATCTCAAGATGAAACGCGTCAAATCATTACGAAATATATGAAAGAAACACCTGTTATTAATCCAGCAGCAGATCAAAACTGGGCGTTTAAACCAATCGTTGCTGAAAAATTAAATACTACATTTGACTCTTCACCAAATGCGCAAAAATACATTGCGAAAGATGGGAAAATCTCTTATGTTGGTCCATCTGAAAATGAGTTTGCAAAATATGCAATTGATTTAACGAAAAAGAACGATGGAGATAAGCCGACACCGCCAACAACAGGTGAAGGAAACGGTGGGGATAAGCCAACAACACCGCCAACAACAGGTGAAGGAAATGATGGAGATAAACCAACAACACCGCCAACAACAGGTGAAGGAAATGATGGGGATAAGCCAACAACACCGCCAACGACAGATGAAGGAAACGGTGGGGATAAACCAACATCACCTACTGAAGGTGAAAATAAAGATACGAAAGAACCTACAAATGTAAGTGAAGATAAAGAAACAAACGAAGTAGAGCGTGATTTACCAAAAACGGGAGCGAGTGTCTTCTCTACAATTGGAGCGGGACTTGCGTTTGTTGGAGCAGGCGTGTTTATGTTATTTAGACGAAAAAAAGCAAATAGATAATAACGTTCGCAAATAGAGGAATAAAGAAAAAAGGGATTACCGATAGTGGTAATCCCTTTTTCTTTATATTTCATTTAAGAAACTGAAACAGTTTTTTCTTTTTTCCATGAAAGCCCGAATCCTGTGAATCCAACGATAATTGTAACGATTGGGCAAGCTAAGCAGAAGATTGAGTATGGAACATAATCAATTGTTGGAACGCTTAGTACGTTTGCTAAGAAGACGCCGCTTACGCCCCATGGTACAAGAGGATTAACAACTGTGCCTGCATCTTCTAGTACGCGTGATAAATTACGGCGTTCTAAACCGACTTCATCGTATTTGTTAGCAAATGCTTGTCCTGTTAAAACGATAGATAAGTATTGCTCACCAAGCAAGAAGTTAACTCCAATTGCTGTTGAAGCGGTAGAAATAATTAAACGAGTGCTTGTCTTAACGAAATTAGAAATAATGTTCATAAGCTGAGTAATAATGCCAATTCCTTGTAGTAACCCACCCATAGAAAGAGCAAGGAAAATAAGTGCAATTGACATAAGCATACTTTGTAATCCACCGCGTGATAATAAACTATCAATATCTTTTATGCCTGTCTTAGCAACATAGCCATCTTGCATAATTTTCATCAAATCAGCAAGTGATGTACCCGGCTTGAAAATAAAGAGAATGATAATACCAGCTACAATGCCAGCAAGTAAAGTTGGAACAGCCGGTACTTTTTTAAATGCGCATACGAATAGTAATAGAATCGGAATAAGTGTGACAATTGAAATGATTGTATTCTTTTCTAACGCATTTGTAAAAGTAGAGAAATCAACATTTCCTGAAGAACCACTTCCTAAAATGAAGAAAGCGATAAAGGCAATAATGAAAGCAGGAATTGTTGTCCAAAGCATGTTACGAATATGTTCAAATAGATCCACTCCTGTTACAGCAGGAGCTAAGTTTGTTGTATCTGATAAAGGAGACATCTTATCCCCGAAGAAAGCTCCAGAAACAATTGCACCAGCAATAAGTGCTGGATCGTATCCAAGAGCAGTACCCATTCCCATAAAAGCAAGTCCTACTGTCGCTGCTGTTGTAAATGCGCTGCCAATACTTGTTCCAACAATTGCACAAACAACAAAGACTGTTGGAATGAAAACCTTTGGAGATACAAGCCCGAAGCCGTATACCATTAATGTTGGAATTGTTCCAGCGGCAATCCAAACACTAATTAGAACACCAACAAGTAAAAAGATGAAAATGGATGGAATGCCAGCTGAAATGCTACTTATCATTCCTTTTTCCATAGTAGACCAAGGGATTTTTTTAATAAATCCAAATGCTAATAGTACGATAATGCCAAATAAAATTGGAATGTGTGGTGATGTTCCTAATTGAATAACGCTAAAGCCAATACAGAAAAAGATGAAAAATGTTAAAAGAATAGATTCAATTTTTGAAACCATTGTTTGCCCCTCCTAATAATCTAAAATAGTTCTTTTTTATATAAAATTCGCCAATATTGTATATTTCCTTCTAAAATTTGGAATTTTGCGACAAATTACCGGTAATTGTTTAGCATCATAAAAAAACGTCCCTGCATATAAATATGCAGGGACGAAAAGAATCGCGGTACCACCCTAGCTTGTGAAATGAACGTAGCACAAAATAAAGGGTCGTATAATATGCACCAACAGAAAATAAAAAACGCCCCTGCAGTATATGCAGGGACGAAAAAAATCGCGGTACCACCCTAAATTGTGAAACAGTTTCATTTCACCACTCTGTAGAAATAACGGTCCATAACCGTCTTTCACTACTCCAAACGTTTCGTAAAAGAAGCTCCAGGGGGTAATTCATAATTCGCTCTGTACTGGTTCGCACCGACCACCAGCTCTCTGAAATCAGAAAACGAAATACTACTAAATCCTATCATCGCCGATTCATATGATGTTAGTTAAATTTTTATCACATATCTATCACATATGTCAACATATATATTTATTATTTTTTTTAAGAAAATAACGAGAGAATGTTTTTTTTAGTTCTTATTTGTGCGTTATAATGAAAATAGAAAGGAGGGGAGTGAATGAAGAAAAAATTATTTCTTTTGACAACCTTACTTGTTCTTGGTGGAGGTGCTGGAATTTATACAGTATTTGCGGCATCACCAGATCAACCGAAATTAAAGGTTGAGCAAAAAGTAGAAACAAAGGAATTAGAGAAAGTCAAAGAAGAAAAGAATAGAGAGAAAACAGCTGCTAAATTAGGTGTTTCTCTTGAAGGGAAAACAGAAAAAGAAATTCAAAAAGAGTTAAATGCAGCAAGGTTTGAAAAGCGTCATGAGCTGCTTATAGAACATGCAAAAAAACTTGGAATTGATACTGAAGGGAAAAAAGACGAAGAGATTATTTTGGAAATCGGAAAGATTCAGCATGGAAAATAAAACGACTTATCTTATGATAAGTCGTTCTTTTTTAAGAACATTTACCTTTTAAAATAATTGACAGTATTTTAGTTTTAATGTTAACTATATTTATATAAAAGTTAACATTAGGGGTGGCAATTGTGACTGTTAGTAGCAATACAAGTAAAAGAACAACCTATACATATGAAGAGTTGGCTGAGAAAAATAAAGCATACGTATGGCATCCATTTACGCAAATGAAGGACTATTTAGCGGAAGAGCCAGTTATTATTGAGCGAGGAGAAGGCCGTAAATTATATGACGTAAATGGAAATGGTTATTGGGATGGCGTTTCATCCATTTGGCTTAATGTTCATGGACATCATGTTCCTGAATTAGATAATGCAATTCGTGAACAATTAAATAAAGTCGCGCATTCGACTATGCTAGGACTTGCAAATGTGCCATCGATTTTACTTGCAGAAAAGATCATTGAAGTTGTTCCGGAAGGTTTGAAAAAAGTATTCTATTCAGATTCTGGTTCTACAGCTGTTGAAATTGCAATTAAGATGGCTTTTCAATATTGGCAGCATAAAGGAAAACCTAAAAAACAAAAGTTTATTACATTAAAAGAAGCATATCATGGAGATACAATTGGAGCTGTTTCAGTAGGAGCGATTGACTTGTTTCACCAAGTGTACAGTTCGCTCTTATTTGAAGCAATAAAAATGCCATATCCATATACATATCGTTCTCCTTATGGGGATGACAAAGAACAAATTGTTCAAAAACATTTGGAAGAAATGGAAGAGTTATTAAAAGAAAAACATGATGAGATTGCAGCGATTATTGTAGAGCCGTTAATGCAAGGTGCAGGCGGTATGATTACAATGCCAAAAGGATATTTAAAAGGTCTTCGAGATCTTTGTACAACATATAATGTTTTATTTATTACAGATGAGGTGGCAACGGGATTTGGTCGTACTGGAAAAATGTTTGCTTGTGAACATGAAAATGTTACACCGGATATTTTAACAGCTGGAAAAGGCTTAACCGGTGGGTATTTACCGGTAGCTATTACTGTGACAACAGATGAAATTTATGATGCTTTTTTAGGTAGCTATGAAGAGCAGAAAACATTTTTCCATGGTCATAGTTATACCGGCAATCCATTAGGTTGCGCAGTTGCAATTGCTAATTTAGAACTTTATGAAAAAACAAATCTAGTAAAAGATGTTGCATACAAAGCAGAATATGTAGGGAAACAATTGGAAGCACTTTATGAATACAAACATGTTGGAGATATTCGTCAGTGTGGATTGATGGTAGGAATTGAACTTGTGAAAAATAAAGAAACGAAAGAGCCGTTTGAGTGGACGGAGCGAGTAGGCGTGGAAGTGTGTAAGCGATCAAGAGAACTAGGAATGATTTTACGTCCGCTTGGTAATACCATTGTATTTATGCCACCGTTAGCATCTCAAGTAGATGAGATTGATGAAATGCTGCACATTTTATATCAAGCAATTGCAGATGTTACGGAGGGAGAATAATGGGTGGCTTTTTTATAACGGCAACGGATACGGAAGTGGGAAAAACAGTTGTTACAGGTGCATTAGCAGGAGTGTTTAGAAATCGCGGGTATAACGTAGGGATATATAAACCATTGCAAAGCGGGCACATCGCTTCGAATCCAGAAGGGGATGCAGTTAGATTGAAAATGACATCAGGAGTAATGACAGAGGCTGATCGCATTTGTCCTTATTCTATTGAAGAACCTCTCGCGCCAAGATTGGCAATGCGGCGAGCAGGAAGAACTGTGACACTAGCACAAATTACGGCTCATTATAATGAGTTAATGACAGAATTTGATAGTTTGCTTGTAGAAGGTGCAGGTGGTCTTGCAGTCCCATATACAGAAGATGCTTTAGTGGTTGATTTTGCAAAGGAATTGAAATTACCACTTATTATTGTCGCGCGTCCGGCGTTAGGTACTGTGAATCATACCGTTTTAACGATTTCGTATGCGAAAGCTCATGGTTTAACAGTTGCGGGTGTTATTTTATCCGGCTGTAAGGAATGTGAGAAGGAACGTGTGCAAGAGAATAAAGAAATGATTGAGGAGTTAAGTGGTATTCCGGTTTTGGGTTTACTACCAGAGCTTCAAGAAGGGTTTACGCGTGAAGAACTATTGAGAGCAGCAGAAGAGAATATTACGATTTCAAATTTAGAGGAGTTCGTCAAACATGGATCAAACGTGGAATCTACACTTTCACTCTAGTTTAAATCGTTTGAAAGAGAAATCACAATATCGACATGTAGTTATGACTGAGCAAGCTGAAGAACCATGGCTTATTAGGAATGGAAAACGTATGTTAAATTTAGCTTCGAATAACTATCTAGGCTTGGCGGGAGATAGACGATTAAAAGAAGCGTCTATTGTAGCGACAAAGGAATATGGAGTAGGAGCGACAGCATCACGACTTGTTGTAGGAAATTATGCACTATATGAAGAGGTCGAACAGAGTGTTTGTGATTGGAAAGAAACTGAAAAAGCAATCATTGTGAACAGTGGATATTCAGCAAATGTCGGGGCAATCTCTTCCTTAGTTGGGCGTCACGACATTGTTTTTAGCGATAAGTTAAATCATGCCAGCATTGTTGATGGGATTATGCTTAGCGGTGCAGAACATAAAAGATATCGACATAATGATTTAGAATATTTGGAAAGATTGTTGCGGATGGCACCTGTCGCAAAGCGAAAGTTAATCGTAACAGACACGGTTTTTAGCATGGATGGAGATGTTGCGCATCTAAAAGAGTTGATTATGCTGAAAGAAAAATATGGAGCATTATTGATGGTTGATGAGGCGCATGCAGGTGGAATATATGGAAAGCATGGTGCTGGTTTAGCGCATGTAGAGCAGGGAATTTCTGAAGGAATCGACATTCATATGGGAACGTTTAGTAAAGCGCTAGGGTGTTATGGAGCTTATTTAGCAGGTGATGCAATTTGTATCGATTATATGAAAAACACGATGAGAAGCTTCATTTTCACAACAGCATTACCGCCAGGGACACTTGGCGCAATGAAACGTGCAATTGAAATTGTGAAGGAAGATGAAGGAAGACGGCAGCGGCTCTTAGAAAATGGAGCTTATTTCCGCAATGCTTTAGAAGAAGTTGGTTTCAATATTGGTGATAGTTCAACACATATAGTACCAATTATTGTGGCGTCGAATGAAGCTACGCTACATTTTAGTGAAAAACTGCAGGAGGCAGGAATTGCTGCAATTGCTATCAGGCCACCAACTGTTCCATATAATAGTTCGCGAATCCGATTCGCAGTTACATCTGAACATACAAAAGCTGACTTACAATGGGCTATTGAGCAAATCATTCGAATTGGTAAAGAAGAGGGGGAATGAGATGAAACAGCCTGAGCTTATTTTCATTCCTGGATGGGGGATGGAAAAACAAGTATGGGATCCATTACTTCCATATTTTCAGGAATATTCTGTCTGGCATGTTGAATGGCGTGGTGTAAAAGAACTTAGTGAGTTTGCAGAACGAGTAGCAGAAGCTGCAAGAGGGCAGGATGTGATTTTGATTGGATGGTCACTTGGTGCATTAGCTGCCCTTCAAGCATGTGATAGAGTGTGGGTAAAAGGGATGATTTTAATAGGTGGTACAGCAAAGTTTACAGTGGATGAAAATTACGAGAGTGGATGGAAACTTCCTTTTGTAGAGCGGATGAAAAGAAGTTTAGTGAAGCGAAAGGACCACACATTGGAGCGTTTCTATAAAAGTATGTTTACAAAACAAGAGATAAAAGATAGTGAACAATTTGAAGACATTGCAGAACGTTTTCAAGGTGATTTCATTGAATCTTTACAGCTGGGACTTGATTATTTAATAGAGATGGATATGAGAAGTCAGTTAAAGCATGTAAAGATGCCGGTATTACTTCTTCATGGAGAACAGGATGCGATATGTCCACTATCTGCTGCTCGCTATATACAAGAAAATACGAATGGGGCGCTTAAAGTAATAAATGGAGCTGGGCATGCACTTTGTGTAACTGATTCCGAATATTGCGCAAATGAAATCATCCAGTTTGTAGAGGGGATACAAAATGATCAACAAAACGTTATTACAAAAACGATTTAATGGGGCAGCTGTATCCTATGATCAATATGCAAGTGTACAAAAAAAGATGGCGCAACAATTAATTTCTATAATGAAAAAACACTATCACAAGATGTCGTCCATCCGTATTTTAGAACTCGGATGTGGCACAGGCTATTTGACTGAGCAATTAGCTGTTTCCTTTCCAAATGCAGCAATTACTGCAATTGATTTTGCTGAAAGTATGATTGCTGTTGCGAAAACGAGAAATCACGTGGAATCTGTGACATTTCGGTGTGAAGATATTGAACATCTTACATTAAGTGAGTCATTTGATGTCATTATTTCAAGTGCAACATTTCAATGGCTAAACGATTTGCAAACAACGGTGAAACGTTTATATCATCATCATTTATTTGAGGATGGCTTGTTGTTATTTTCAACATTTGGAGAGCAAACATTTCAAGAACTTCATACGGCATTTCAAAGTGCTAAAGAAGAAAGAAATATGCAAAATGATGCATCTGTTGGACAACATTTTTTAACGAGAGAACAGCTGCAAGATGTATGTGAAAGTGTAACAGGGGATGTTCATGTTTCTGAAACATGTTACATAGAGAAGTTTGCTACAGTTCGTGAGTTTCTGCAATCGATTCGGAAAGTAGGCGCGACGAATAGCAATGCAGAATCTTACTGTCAAAGCCCGTCTATCTTTCGAACTATGCTCCGCATATACGAAAAAGATTTCACGGAAGAAGGGCAAATTGTAGCAACGTACCATGCTTTATTTGCGTATATTGAAAAAGAGGGGAAGAGAAGAAATGAAACAAGTACAAACAAAAGTAGATTGGAAGCAAATTGCATCTGAAGTAGTAGAGGGCAGAAGTATAACGAAAGAAGAAGCGATAGCTATTTTAGAAGCAGATGATACAGAAGTATTAGAGATTATGAATGCAGCTTATATCATACGTCATCATCATTTTGGTAAAAAAGTAAAATTAAATATGATTATTAATACGAAGTCTGGATTATGCCCAGAAGATTGTGGGTATTGCTCACAGTCTATCGTTTCAGAGGCACCAATCGATAAGTATGCATGGTTAACACAGGAAAAAATTATTGAAGGTGCACACGAAGCAATTCGCCGTAAAGCGGGTACATACTGTATTGTTGCATCTGGTCGTCGTCCAACTGATAAAGAAGTAAATCATGTTATCGGTGCAGTGAAAGAAATCCGTGAAACAACGGATTTGAAAATTTGCTGCTGCTTAGGTTTTTTAAATGAGGATCAAGCAGGACGCTTAGCAGAAGCAGGTGTTCACCGTTATAACCATAACTTAAATACACATGCAAACAATTATGATAGCATTTGCTCAACACATACGTATGATGATCGTGTAGATACAGTAGAAAAAGCAAAGCAAGCGGGTATTTCCCCATGTTCTGGTGCGATTTTTGGAATGGGGGAAACGAAAGAGCAGCGCGTTGAAATTGCGCTTGAATTACAACGTATAGATGCGGATTCTATTCCATGTAACTTCCTTGTTGCTGTAAAGGGAACACCGCTTGAAGGACAGAAAGAATTAACACCAGTAGAATGTTTAAAAGTACTAGCGATGATGCGATTTGTCAATCCATCAAAAGAAATTCGAATTTCCGGTGGCCGCGAAATTAATTTGCGCTCTGTGCAGCCGCTTGGCTTATTCGCAGCAAATTCAATCTTTGTTGGTGATTATTTAACAACAGAGGGGCAAGAGCCAACAGCAGATTGGAATATGATTGAAGATTTAGGGTTTGAGATTGAGGAATGTGCATTATAAAAATGTGAGGACAAAGTTCCTTTTGTAGGGCTATAGCTATCGAGTAAAGAATAGATAAAGCAGCCATCCCTTCATGGAGACTCCATGAAAGGATGGCTGTTTCTAATTGTAAAATACAATATTTTCCTTTGTGTACAAGTATCCTTTTCACTAACGAATAACATATATGGAAAATAAAGAAATGGAGGTTGGAATAAAAAAGTAAATGAAAAATATTTCGATTATATTGTGATTGGTGCTGGAACTGCTGGAGGGGTAATTGCTAAAGAATTGACAGATGATAAATGTACTTCCGTGCTAGTTCTTGAAGCAGGGACAAATATGACGAATCAATTAAGTAATCCTTCTGTGGTGAATGCACTTACCTTAGCTACTGATAATAAGTTCTCATTTAATATTTTGTCTAAAATAGAGCAAGTAATTGGGCGGCAACTTAGATTGCCAGATGGTAATCCTTCTATGCCTGCACAGATAATCGCTTTAAATGCAGTGCGATTTATTCAAGAAGATTTTTGCCCATATAGTATGGATGACAGTGATCTTGAATGTTAGGAAGATTAATAATTAAATGTTAAAAAAGTCGTTTTTTCTTGTGAACGTTTTCTATTACTTCGTCTTAATTAAGCAATAATTGTGAAATATTAACATTAGCTTTCTTAGAAATTTAGCTTATTTCAACACCGTTCAAGTTTTGAACGATGTTACTTAATTAAGCGATGAATAAAAATTGATTGTAGCTTTATGAATGTAGTCTTTCGTGAAATTTTATTGTAAATAAAATGTAATAAAGTACCTCTAGTCCTTCAGATAAGTAGCTTTTTAGTAAAAAATTTAATTGTGTGGGCGAATTTTCCACCCTGTAATTGTACATAGTAAAGGTGTAATTTATTTCGGGTTGGAGGATTTCACATGCACAAATATATACTAGCTATTATGACCTTTCTTATTTTATTAAAGGCAATAAGCACCGATCCTGTTAAGGCAGCTGAAAATCCGGAACAGAAAGAAATGCAGCAAAGAATCGAACAGCATTTTCGAACAAAAGCTGAGCATTTTGGTATTGAAACTGAAGGGAAGGATCTAAAAGAAGTAAGAAAAGAGCTACATATTGTAGAGGAAGAAAAGAAGCGAGAAAATGTCTGGAAAACAGCTCAAAATCTTCGTATTAAGACAGAAGGAAAAACGATGGCTGAATTGATAAAAGATGTGCGGAAAAAAGTGGGAAAATAAATAGAAGAAAAAAGAGGCGAAAGCCTCTTTTTTTATGCCCATTGTTTTGATAAATGAGCCATTTCAATCGCAGCAACTGCAGATTCATATCCTTTGTTGCCAGCTTTTGTACCAGCACGTTCAATTGCTTGTTCAATTGTTTCAGTCGTTAATACGCCGAAAATAACTGGGGTGTCTGTTTGTAATGATAAAGAGGCAACACCTTTTGCAACTTCATTACAAACATAATCATAATGAGTTGTAGCACCGCGAATGACTGTACCTAGTGTAATGACAGCATCGTATTTGCCGCTGTTTGCCATTTTCTTTGCGATTAATGGGATTTCAAATGCGCCTGGAACCCATGCAACATCAATATCATTTTCTTCTACACCATGTCGTTTTAAACCGTCTAGTGCACCGCCTAGTAGTTTGCTCGTAATAAATTCATTGAAACGTCCAACAACAATCCCTACTTTTAATCCTGTACCAACTAAATGACCTTCGAATACCATAATATATCTCTCCTTTAATTATAATTAATAGATTATAAGTTTAATAGGTGACCTAATTTTTCTACCTTTGTTTGTAAATATGTTTTGTTTTCTTCTTTTGTTGGCATTTGCAATGGTACGCGTTCGACAACTTCTAAATCATAACCTTGCAAACCTGCGATTTTTCTTGGATTATTCGTTAATAAACGCAATTGCTGTAACCCTAGATCTTTTAAGATTTGGGCACCAATGCCGTAATCGCGAAGATCGGCAGGAAATCCTAGTTTTTCATTTGCCTCAACAGTATCTAATCCTTCTTCTTGTAATTTGTATGCACGGAGCTTATTCAGCAAGCCAATCCCGCGGCCTTCTTGGCGCATATAAAGAAGAATACCTTTTTCTTCTCGTTCAATGTGAGAAAGAGCAGCATGAAGCTGTGGACCACAGTCACAGCGGCATGAACCGAAAACATCGCCAGTTAAACATTCAGAATGCACACGAACGAGAACAGGTTCACCAGTAGAAATGTCTCCTTTTACGAGAGCGATATGTTCTTTCTGATCCAATGAGTTGGAATAACCGATTGCATGAAATGTACCGAAATCTGTCGGTAATGTAATTTCAATCTCCCTTGTTACGAGCGTTTCATGATGGCGGCGATAGGCGATTAAATCTTCAATCGTAATCATTTTTATATTAAATTGTTTTGCAACTTGTACTAAATCAGGAACACGTGCCATCGTGCCGTCTTCATTTATAATTTCACAAATAACTCCGGCTGGTTCTGCGCCACATAATTTTGCTAAATCAACAGCTGCCTCTGTATGCCCAGTGCGGCGCAGGACTCCACCTTCTTTGGCGATTAAAGGAAAGATATGACCCGGACGATTAAAATCTGTTCCTTTTGAATCCGGATTTAATAATTCGCGCACAGTCGTTGCACGTTCGTAAGCACTAATACCTGTTGTTGTAGAAATATGGTCAACGCTTACTGTAAACGCAGTATGATGAGAATCTGTATTATGAGAAACCATAGGCTCTAACTGTAAGCGTTCCGCATATTGTTCTGTAATCGGTACACAGACAAGGCCACGGCCATGTGTAATCATAAAATTAATTGTTTCTGGTGTAATGTTCTCTGCTAAAGCGATGAAATCTCCTTCGTTTTCTCGGCTTTCATCATCACATACGATGACGACTTTTCCTTGTTTTAAATCTTCTAGTGCTTCTTCAATACGATGAAACATTGTGCTTCCTCCTTATAGAAATCCGTTTTCTTGTAAAAAGCTTTCTGTAACTGAAGTGCTTCGCTTTGTTGGCTTTGAAATAAAACGTTCGATATATTTTCCAATCATGTCACATTCAATATTCACAATATCTCCCGCCGCTTTTTTACCAATGATAGATTCGCTTACGGTATGTGGAATGAGCGAGATTGTAATGGAAGATTCATCTATATCAAATATTGTTAAACTTGTGCCATCAACAGCAATGGACCCTTTTTGTAAACAATAACGGAGTAAATCATCTGGAATTCCAATTTTGTAATATATAGCATTGTAGTGCTGTTTTTTATTTAAAATGGTTCCAATTCCATCGATATGCCCTGTGACGAAATGTCCACCAAAGCGTCCGTTTGCAGCCATTGCTCGTTCTAAATTTACTTTAGAGCTGGTGTCGAGCATACGTAATGATGTCGCTCGCACCGTTTCAGGCATCGCATCAACAGTAAAAGAAGACGCTGTAAAAGAAGTGACGGTTAAACAGATCCCATTTACAGCAATACTGTCTCCTAGTTTTACGTCTGACAAGATTGTGTTTGCTGTAATTGTTAGCTTCATCGCTTCTCCGCTTTGCCTGATATTCGAAACAGTTCCAAGTTCTTCTACAATTCCTGTAAACATGCAGGCACCTCATTTCGCACACTAGCAACGATTTTTATATCATCACCAATTTGTTTCATCTCTTGAATTTGCAAGGAGATTGCATCTTGCAGTTTTATAAAGCCGGTGCCACCAAACATAGTTGGAGCATCTTTTCCGCCGATTAATTTTGAACTTATATAGGTCACAATTTCATTGAAACACTTTGTTTCTAAAAAGCTCGCGTGTACCGATTGTCCACCTTCAACAAAGAGTGAAAGGATTTGTTTCTCACCGAGAAGGAGGAGAAGGTCGCGTATTTCAATTTGGCTCGTCTTCATTTGAAGTACAGATACCGCCTGAGATTCGTAGCCCGCTATTTTTTCTTTATTTACATCTTTTCCAACAATAATCCATGTTGGTGCCATCTCGTCTGTAATGACATGAGAGGATAGCGGAGTTCGTAAATGTGTATCTAAAATAATACGAATCGGATGCTTGCCGCCGTTTGGAAGGCGTGTTGTTAAAGATGGATTATCAGCTATGACAGTATTCACTCCGATAAGGATGGCATCGTGCGTATGACGATATTGATGGACATCTGTACGAGCAACTTCACCTGTAATCCATTTGCTTTCCCCGGTAGTAGTTGCTATTTTTCCATCTAAACTCATCGCTGTTTTTATTGTTACAAACGGCAGTTTCGTTTTCATATAGTGGAAAAAGTACCGGTTTAATGCGGTGGCCTCTTCTTCGAGAACACTAGTAGTTACGCTAATACCAGCTTTTTGCAAACGTTTTGCACCGCTACCTGAAACGAGCGGATTGCAATCAAGTGTGGCAATTACAACACGTTTCACCTTTTTTTCAATAAGTAGATCGCAGCACGGTGGAGTTTTTCCAAAGTGACTACACGGCTCTAACGTTACATATACAGTGGAGCCGTTTGCTTTATCACCGGCCATGCGAAGAGCGTGAACTTCAGCGTGTTCTTCGCATGCACGCAGATGCGCTCCCATTCCAACGATGTTTCCATCTTTTACAACAACAGCACCGACCATTGGATTTGGACTTGTTTGACCTGCAGTACTTTGTGCTAATTGCAAGGCAATCCTCATATATTCTTGGTCTGTCATTCTTTTCACCTCTCCTAAGAAAAATCAAAAAACCCCAAGGATAATAGTATCCTTGGGGTTTGGGAGACGTGATTTCTAGTAATATAGTTCGAATACGAGAGTATAGGAAAGAAGCCTAACGATAATTGATATTTTTGCATGAGAAAAAAGCCTAGCAAACTATCAATTTTTTATACGCTAGTCGTATCTTTTTATTTCAGCATAGAAAAAAAGGTATATGAAATAAAACATATACAGTGATTCAAAACGAATCAGTAAAAATGTGTACGCCAAAATAAAAGTGTATTCGCTATATAAGCACTAGAAAACATATCCTTCTCCCATCCAGACTATACTGTCGGCCCTAGAATTTCACTAGATCCACCGTTTCCGAGTTGGAAACGGGTCACGGACTTAGAAGTGTGCACTTCATCACCGCCGGTTGGGAATTTCACCCGACCCCGAAGGATGCTGTTTGCTCACATTATAGCACAAAAAAGAAAAAGGGATAGTAAAAAATATTCGAATGTGAAGAATTGTATGAAAATGAAGGGGGAAATTAATTTTGTTATACTATATAAATACAAATTGAAAACTTGATAGAAAACCTTTTCTTTTTAGGGGAGGAGAGAGAGTCCGAGGCGGTTCACCCCATGCCATGTTAAACAAAAGGAGAAAATAAATGGAGGTCTGCTTTTGTTTTCATAGCCGCGACTTAAATGTTGGAGAATCAAAATGTATATATAGTATGGGAAAGATTTCAGTATATGTAAACGAGGTGGAAATATGAAATATATTGCAGTAGGAATCGGTGGTATTGTTGGAGCTTTAGCACGATACGAATTAGGACAATGGGCTGGTATTCATTCAGTCGATTCTTTTCCGCTGGCAACATGGTCAGCGAATATGATTGGTAGTTTTTTATTGGCATTTTTAACGATGTATTTGTTTCGTATGAAACATGTTTCACAAGTGATAATGAGTAGCATTGGAACAGGAATGATTGGTTCTTTTACCACTTTTTCAACATTTAACGTAGAGACGTTGAAATTCATGCAGCATGAAGCGTTTCTTATGGCCTTTTATTATGTAAGTACAAGTGTAGTTGGAGGATTGCTCTTTTCTTTATTTGGATTTTATCTTGGAAATGCATTATATGAAAAAAGCATGAAGAAAGAAGGAGCACTATGAATATATTGCTTGTAGGAATCGGTGGTTTTTTTGGAGCAATTGCTAGATTTTCTATTAGTAATGCAATGAAAGAAAAGTACGGAAGCTTGTTTCCATATGGAACACTATTTGTAAATATATTAGGCTCATTTTTACTAGGTCTATTGTATGGAGCTGAGGTGAGTAGTACATGGCTATTATTATGCGGAACAGGATTTATGGGAGCATTTACTACTTTTTCAACATTTAAGCTTGAAATTGTTCAATTGATACATAAGCGAGAAGGACAAAAGGCTGTATTGTATTTAATAATGAGTTATATGCTAGGCATTTTTTCAGCATTTTTAGGTTTTTATATAGGGCATATATAAGAAGCGCGCGCAAGTCATTGCGCGTGCTTCTTATATCATTATTCTCCCTTTGGTGCTCGAACGACAGATTCAAATATGCCTTTATGCGAAGCGTCGCAATAAGGCATATTTTTTGATAAGCCACAGCGACATAAAGAAAATGCAGGTTTTGCCGGGAAAGCATTCCCTTGTGAGTCGATTAATTCCACATCCCCTGTAATGCGAAATGAACCATTATCATTTACTTTAATTTGAACTTTTGCCAACGTTATTCCCCTCCTCTCAAACGCTTATGTTCATCATATAATTGTAGGAAGCACTTGACAATAAGAAAACAGTTCTTTGTGTGTAGGGGCAGAGAATGTTATAATAACGTTTATAACTGAAATACAGTAAGGTGACGAAACATGAATAAACAATTACGTACATTACAAAATATTGCAAATGAGCGCACTTGGGCATCGTTTTTAAATGATAATCATCCATATAGCTTACTTCATTGGTCGATTGCAGGTGTGGGACAAGAAGCAAAAGATGTGTGGCTTTTGCAAGATGAGGTAACATTTCAAACGACAGAATTTCAAACGCTTGATGAAGCGGTAAAATGGATTTCTGAAAATATGGAACAAGTTACAGATGTTTTAGCGCAGTAATATGAAAAAACAGGCTTATGCAAGCCTGTTTTTTGTTTCTTTTACATATGTTTCTAAGAATCGATCAACGGCATCCTCATACTCTTGTTTATTTTCGTTATAAGAGCAAGCGTGTGCACCGTGTTCTGCAATAAAGAGCTGTTTATTATTTTCTTTTGCTTCATAAAGGGCTTTTGTCATATCACATAAAATATAGTCATCGTCTTTACTATGAATAAAAAGGACTGGATTATTTATGTTTTTTACACAATCGATAGGAGAAACTTCACGTATTGTATAACCGTCTCGTACTTTTAAAACGGCATTTGCCAATGGTAGTAGTGGCCATTTTGGTAAATGAAACTCGACTTTTAAGCGATGGTGTAATTGTTCGTAGAAGTCAGAAAATGGACAATCTGCAATGTAAAAATCAGCACCGTCTTCCACCATACCTGCGTATTGTAGCAATGTCGCTGCTCCCATTGATTCTCCATGAACACCAAGTATAATATTTGTACCAAAACGGTCTTTGAGCCAGTCAACTACCGTCTTTAAATCATATTTTTCGTAATAGCCATAACTTGTCGTTTTACCACCTGTTTTACCATGGCGACGATGATCATAAATAAATACATTGTAGCCTCTGTTTAAAAATAAATTTGCATATTTGACAGAGTTTATTTTATTTACGGTTACACCGTGGCAAAAAATCATAAATTTATTAGAATTGCCTGCAGAAATGTAGTAGCCGTGAAGGTCGTATTTAAATTGAGACGGGATACGAACCTCTTCTTTTGGAATGGCGTTAAAATCCTCTAAGCGAAAGTGTTTTTTTGTTTCACGTTCTAAAATTTCTTCCTCTGTTTTTTTCTTTAAATACATTACTTTATTGGTAAAGAAAATACCGATACCAATTAATGCTCCTATTATGGTTAGCAATGCTGTAAAAAAACGTTTCATATCTTCCCTCATCCTCCAAATATCTCTGCATATGATACACTTATATTGTATCATAATGATGTAAAAGGGGGAGAGAGTGGGACATGATTCGAATACAAAAAATCACAGTGGAAATGAGAGAAACAATTGAACTTTTTATGCATGAAAATTGGGGAAGCACGTTGATGGTTTCACGTGAAAGAGCACATCAGTTAGATCAATTGCCTGGTTTTATTGCAACTGAAGATAACAGAATAATAGGAATTATTACATATGAAATAAAAGAAAATGATTGTGAGATTGTTTCTTTAGATAGCTTTAAGGAGAACAAGGGAATTGGAACTAAGCTTGTAGAGTACGTAATTGATATTGCAAAAAAACAATGTTGTAAAAAGGTGTGGCTTATTACAACAAACGATAATACAAACGCACTTCGTTTTTATCAGAAACGTGGTTTTATGATGACGAATTTATATATTGATGCGGTCAAGGAAGCAAGGAAGATAAAGCGAGAAATTCCGCTTATTGGCTATGATAACATCGCGATTTTACATGAAATTCAACTAGAAAAAATGAATTTATAAAATCCATCTTTATATATGTTGAAGATGGAAAATGTAAGAAGTATTTTATGTAACAATTTTCAGAAATATAAAATAATAACCTTGACGAATACCCTACTTTGTTTTAGGTTTAAATTGTAAGCTATTACCATATTAAGGGGTGACGATGTGGCAACCATACGTGATGTTGCAAAATTGGCCGGTGTTTCAGTCGCAACCGTTTCACGAGTCATTAATGAAAAAGGGTATGTTCATGAGGATACAGTAAAACAAGTAAAACAAGCAATTGAAGAACTACAGTATAAACCAAATGCTGTAGCGAAGGCGTTATTTAAAAAATCTTCGACAATGATTGCTATATTAGTATCAAATTTAGAAGATCCATCCTATATAACATTACTTCGTTCAGTAGAAGAGGCTGCATATAAAGAAGGATATCAAATTGTTATTTGTAATACAGAAAATAAAACAGGATATATAGATATATTAATGCAAAATAATATTGCTGGCGTTATTATGACGAAAGATGTATTTGAGCATGTGAAGCAACTTTCCCTTCCATTTGTTGTACTTGAGGGCGGAACAGAGGCAGCATCTATTTCTACATATTATGAAAGTGGTAGAAAGGCCGTTACTGTATTGAAAGAAAAAGGTTGTCATTTTCTTGCTTATATTGGGGATAAGATAGAAGACGAAGCAATGGAAGAGCACACTGCTGGTTTTTTAGATGCTGTTTGGGATGAAGGAATTGCTTATCGAGAAGAAAAAATAAAGGGACAAGATGAGGAAAGTCAAATTGCTGAATTATTATGGAAGCATCCTTATATAGATGGTATAGTAGCTGCTAGCGATGCGATTGCAATTGCTACAATTCGCGCGGCGAATGCTCTTGATCTCCATATACCGAATCATTTGCAAGTCATTGGTTTTAAGGGAAGTTTACAAGGTGAATGGGTTACGCCGTCTTTGACAACAATTGGAAGTTGTGTTGAAAAGCAAGGAGTATTAGCTGTACAAAGATTGGTAGGGAAAATGAAAAAGGAACAAGTGAAACTTGAGGAAGTGAAGCAAGAGTTTATATTAATCGAACGAGAATCTACAAAGTAAAAGGTGCGTCTAGCAAACGCACCTTTTTTATAATGTTATAGCAGCAATAAAGCCGAATATAAGTAACGGAATATTGTAGTGAAGAAAAGTTGGGACACACGTATCCCATATATGATGATGCCTGCCATCAGCATTTAAACCTGAGGTAGGTCCTAGTGTACTATCAGATGCTGGAGAACCAGCATCACCTAATGCACCAGCTGTACCGATAATAGCGATGGTTGCCATCGGGCTAAACCCAAGTTGGATACATAGCGGGACGAAGATGGTTGTTAAAATCGGAATGGTAGAAAAGGAAGAACCGATTCCCATCGTAACGAGCAGACCGATAACAAGCATAAGAAAGGCAGCGAGCGGTTTGCTGTTTCCAATTAAATTGACGCTTGTCTGAACAAGTGATTCAACATGCCCTGTTTTCCGAAGAACTGCTCCGAATCCAGCGGCAGAAATCATGACGAAACCGATAAATGACATCATTCGCATACCACTTGTTAAAATAGCATCAGCTTCTTTTAAAGGAAGGCTACCACTAACGGATAATACAATGATTCCAGCTAGTGCGCCAAAAATCATGGATTCTGTTGCTAGCTGCACACTTAGTGTTGCGATAATAGACAATAACCCAAAGGAAATGCTTCTTTTTGTATAAGGAGCGGCTTCATCAGATGCGGCATGAATAGGTTCGGTGTGATAAGTACGTGGTTTACGATATGTAATGAAAACAGCGATACATAGACCGATAATCATTCCTATTGCTGGAATTGTCATTGCTTTTGGGATAAGCGCTACATCAAATGTAAGTCCGCTTTGCTGTGCATTTGTTTGTAGTACATCGTGATAAATTTTTCCAAATCCAGCTGGAACCCACATGTAAGGAGTGATTAATCCGAATGTAATAATACATGTAACAAGCCGGCGGTCCACTTTCAGTTCATTTAGTACTTTTAAAAGCGCTGGAATTAGAATAGGGATAAAAGCAATATGAACCGGAATAACATTTTGTGAAAAACAAGCCATTGCCAAAATAATAAATAAAATGAGTATTTTTGAATATGTTTGCTTTTGTGTGTCTTTTTCATTACCAACTAAGTTCAGTGCAGTATGAATCATAGCGTCGGGCAGACCTGTTTTGGAAAGAGAAATAGCAAATCCTCCGAGCATGGCGTAACTTAAAGCGATTGGAGCACTGTTTCCAAGACCCGTAGTAAAAGTATTGATTGTTTCTGAAATTCCAAGTCCACCAATTAGTCCACCTGTTAAGGCACCGACGATAATAGCGACAATGACTTGGACACGTAATAAACTAAGCAGTAGCATCACTGCTACTGCGATGAGTACAGCGTTCATAATAAATGTAATCTCCCTGATCTTTTTCTGTTTGTGCAGCTTATTCTGGATAGAAATGCTTACTAACTTGAGTAAAGTTGCAATATGTAATTATAAAATGTTTTCTGTGAAATGTAAAAGGTATAACGATTACTAGTGTAGAAAAGATAGCTCTTGTTTAATAGAGCATAAAGACTTTGCAAACAGTTTAGGTTCTTCTAAATTTGGTGAATGAGCAGAGTTTGGGAACCAAATCATTTTTTTGATGGGTGCTTGAATTGTATCGCAATATTGTTGAACGAGTGCATAAGGTGTTTGATAGTCGAAACGACCAGAACAAAAATAAACAGGTACGGAAAGTTTTGAGATTGAAGAAAAGAAATCTACTGTCAGCATTTCTTCCCATAATGCCCCAGATTTCATATTTCCTGCGAGAAATCTCACCCAATCTAGCAATGTATATTCTGAAGAAAATAGCCCTTTACGAATGAAAGAAAACGAAGTCCCGTTTTGAACTGCTCCTCCAAATGTACCGAGCCACTTCCTTTGAATGATAAGACGCCGCATATCTAGAAAAGGAGGTTTTCCTAGTTTTGTTAGAGAGGTCAATGCCCGCTCGTGTCCATGTTTTTTTGCAGAATGAATTAAATGCTGATAGAGCAATTCTTCGTTTTGCTTCATATGTACAATCTGACCGATGCCAATGTAGGCTTCGATGTATTCTGGATATTGATTTGCAATTTGTAGACCGATAATACTTCCCCAAGAATGTCCAGCGAGAAATAGTTTTTGTTTTTTGAAGCGAGAAAGAAGATATTTTATTACTTCAAGTGCATCTAAAACAAATTGTTCAATTGTGAAAGGTGCTTTTATATCCCGCCAAGAAAAAGATTTTCCTGCTCCACGTTGATCCCAATTGACAACAATAAAGTGCTTTTCTAAATCTTTTTGAAAATGGCGAATGAATCCAATTTGTGCCGTGCCAGGACCGCCATGACAGCATAATAAAATAGGTTGATTTACGTCTTGACCACGAATGAGTAGAGATTGCTGATGATTGTTAATCGTCACGCTTTCTATCGTAGCGACGCTATTTGAAGTTGGATTCTTAAATTCGTTGTAAAACTGTGGAGTGTGGCTACGAAACAGCATATAAAAAACCTCCTTTTCTCTAATGGTATGTATCGCAAGGGTGTACGATTTTGCATATACTATTAAGAAATTATTGTATCATAACATGCCGACTGTATTTCAACTATGAGAGCTCAGGGAGAGGGGGAAGAAAGTGACGGTTGGAGAAATTATAGATTGCTTAAACAAACGTGAACCACTTGCTATTATTGCGAAACGCCTCGACATGAGCCCATATGCATTGTCGAAAAAGTTAAGAGTGCTTGGATATGAATATGATGGCGAACAGAAGAAACGAATATTCATTGGAGAGGGAGAAGAGCCCCGCCATTTATATCTTCAAGAAGCTACTGCGCTTCAATATGTAAAAACAGATTATCAGGTTTTGATTTATGAACAATTGCAAAATATTTATGAATTATTGCGAAAACGAGAGGAACTTATTATCCCCAAAATAGTCAAAAGTAATGAAAAGAAAAAACGTACTTTTTCTATATGTACGGAAATTTTAGAGAAACTAGACGTTGTATCGGCTGCAACAGGTATTCATAAATCTAGAATTGTAGAAGAAGCGTTGATAGAATTTTTGCGGAAATATGAAGAAGCTGATGAATTGTATCAGGATAAATGAAAGAAAGGATACTATGTTCAATGTAAGAGCATGTATCCTCTGTATTTTTATCTAGCAATTTGTGGATAGTTAGAGTTTTTAGTGAAAGTAAAGAAGTTAGGTGGGGATGAGAAAATCTTCATGGATTAGGCATTTGCTTTGTATAAAACAATTATTATTTTTTAGCTTTTAAAAAATAATATAGGAACCAAACGGCGTGATTTTGTTCATCTGCTGCTGTTCTACGAAATGCCTCCTTAATATATTGATCTGTAGTGTCATCTGCAATTTTCAAGTAAAAATCGACTGTTCGTTGCTCATCTTGTAGCGCGAATTCTAATCCATTCACATAAGAATCTGGACATTGTTCAATAATTTTTGGCTGAGGTTGTTTACCGGTTAAATGAATATAAATTTGTACAAATTGCTGGAAATGTTTTATTTCGTCTTGTCGGATTTCGAGTATTTGATTGCGTTCATTATCTTGTGGAGCTAAATTAGCTAATTTAGCATAGCAATTTATTGCACTATACTCTCCGTTAATTGCATTTTCAATGTCATGAATTAGTTTGTCGTTTTGTCTGTATATCAAATTGTAATCATTTGAATAAGAATACATATGTTCACCTCCCAGTTCCTGCTCATATATCCTACGAGAAATCAATATACTGAGTGCATATCCTTTAAAATGTGATTTAGGGTAAAGTGAATTTTTATTGCATGTCCTTTCTCCATAGAGGTCAATAAAAAGCCCTGTATTCTAATGGAATACAGGGTTCTTATCATAAAGATTAATTTTTAAAAAATCATAATTTAATAATATAGTTTCTCTCTTTTTTATAAATTTATTTAAAAGAAAAGTTAATTAACTTTTTGAATTCGCCCATCAATAATAGGTTGAATCGGTTCTTTTACTTGCTTTACATAATCTACTAACGCTTCAAAATCATTTGGTCCTGTTTCAGCATTTTTTCCATTTTTAAAGGATACAAATCCATCTCCACCTGAACCTAGAAAGGCATTTGCAACAACGCTGTAAGTTTTAGAGGCAACTAGCTCTTCTCCATTTGTTAAATGGATATTGGTAACTTTTTCACCGTCTGGTTTATTCGCATCCCAAGTGTACTGAATACCTGAAATTTGAAGCATTCTTGTTACACTTTTTTGCCACTGTTGATTCAAAATATCTCGAATGTCTTGCCCTGTCAAATTAACCTTTATTAATTGATTACCAAATGGTTGGATACCATATAATTCGCCCCATGTAATATCACCAGCATCTAAGTCATTACGGATGCCACCAGGATTCATAAGGGCAATTTGAGCGTTCATGGTCGCGCGTTGAGCGTCAGCAACTAAGTTTCCAAGAGTTGATTCACCAGCGGTATTTTGTTTACGATCTATCGGAGCAGTGGATTTTCCGACAACCTGATTTACAAGTGGTGCGATTTTTTCTTTATACTGTTCCATTTTCTTTTTCACTTGTTGGTCAGGCTCTATTCCCTCATGGTAGGTTGTAACAACTTCCGCTTTTTTCTCAATAATATCTTTTGTTTTACGATCAATTTTTACATCGACATCAGCGAAAGCCATTCCATAAGAATTTGCTTGTACGACAAGTTTGTTATTAACGGTTCCATTTACATAAGTGTGACTATGACCACCGAAAATGACATCGACTTCTGGATCAGTCTCATTTGCTAAGCGAACGATATCGCCATTTGTTACGCCGTTATCATCCGTTGTACCTCCATTATGTGCAAGAACAACGATAGATTTAACACCTAGTTTTTTCAGTTGTTTTACGGATGTGTTAATTGCTTCAACTTCATCTGTAATTTGTACATTTTTTAGCATAGTAGGCATAACAACGTTAGGAACATCCGTTGTTACAACCCCGATAAAGCCGACAGGAACTCCTTGTACCATTTTTACAGTAAATGGTGGTAGAAATAAGCGTCCAGTTGATTTATTGTAGAAATTTGCAGCAACATAAGGGAAGTTTGCTCCTTTAAAATTCCCTGTTTTTTCGTGATACCCACCGTAAATAAGGCGATTCATTTCGTTAATACCTTCGTCAAATTCATGATTTCCAATAGTTCCAACATCAAAACCTAGATCATTTAAAAATTCGATTGTAGGTTCATCTTGCAATAATGCAGAAACTGGAGGACTTGCTCCGACAATATCGCCAGCATGAACCATAAGTGTATTTGGGTTTTGTTTTTCACGATCACGTAAATAAGCAGCTAAGTACTCAGCTCCCCCTGCTTCTTTGTTGTTAATTTTCTTTACAGTGTCTAGTTGACCGTGAAGGTCGTTAATACCAAGCATTTGTACGTCTATGTAGTGATTTTGTTCTGCTGGTACTTGAGATGGAGGTGCAGCAAATACACTTGAAAAAGTAATTGTACTTAATACTAAAGCTGCAGGAATGACTTTTTTCCACATGAGTTTTCTCTCCCTTTTTTTATAATCTGACATCATACGACATAATTTTAATAGATTAAGAGAGTTATTGCTATAAAAATTCTTTTTATTATAAAAATTAATGAAATTTTATTTTTCTCTTTACATCTTTACAAAATAAAAATAATAGGGAAATCGAAAGTGAATGGTCTTTTTTATTGTCGAGAGTAAGGTATTTCCCCTATAATGGAGAAAAAAGTAAAAGGTGAGCAGTATGAAGAAAAAGAAACAGAGACAAATGCAAAGACAAACGCAAATGAATCAGCCAGAGAAAGATTCCATTACAATTGGTGATCAATTGAATAAATCGTTAATGAATCAATTGAAAAGTAAGAAGAAAGAATTACAAGTAAGAGTGGAGCAAAAAGAAATAGAAGAACAAGAAAGAAAGCGTAAAGAGCAAAAGGAACGTGAAAAGAATAAATCGTTTGAAGAATTATTAAGTGAAAGTAATCTCACTTGGAAAGACTTTAAATAATGTAAAAAATCATCAGTACAATTGTCCTGATGATTTTTTAACGATTTGATAAGAAAAGGGGAATTGGGATGAGAAAGATTGTAGTCGTTCCTTATGAAAACCATTGGGGTGAGAAATTTCAAATAGAATCACAGAGGTTAAAAGCAGCGATGCCAGAACATGTGAAAGTACATCACATTGGTAGCACATCAGTACCGGGACTCGCAGCAAAGCCAATTGTTGATATGATTATGGAAGTAGAGAACATTGAGAGCGTAGATCATTGGAATGAATGTTTTCAACAACTTGGCTACATTGTAAAAGGTGAGAATGGTATCCCGGGTCGCCGCTTTTTTATTCATGGAACAGAAGAAAAACGATCGTATCATTTACATGTTTTCGGAACAGGAAATCCGGAAATTACACGTCATTTAGCATTTCGCGATTATATGATGGCACACTGTGAAGAGGCAGAGGTATATGCGGCATTGAAAAAAGATTTAGCAGAAAAATTCACATATGATGGAGATCAATATACAGAAGGAAAGAATGACTTCGTGCGTAACATTGATGAGAAAGCACTTGAGTGGAGAAAAAATAACGGAAGCGAGTAAGCTTGCGTTATTTTTTGCAAGGGGAGAGAAGAGATGAGAAAGATTATGATTATTGGTTCTGGGGGAGCTGGAAAATCAACTTTTTCACGGCGATTAGGGGAGATACTACAACTTCCAGTATTTCATCTTGATGCACTCTATTGGAAAAAAGATTGGGTGCTAGCAAGTCGCGAAGAACAAATACAGGTACAAAAAGAATTAGTAACGCAGGAAGCTTGGATTATCGATGGAAACTATGGATTTACAATGGATATACGATTAGAGGCAGCTGATACCATTATCTTTATTGATTTGCCAAGAATACAATGTTTATATCGCGTAATAAAAAGAAGGATACAATATCATAATAAAACACGCCCTGATATGGGAGAAGGGTGTGA
Organism: Bacillus sp. FSL K6-6038; assembly: GCF_038050455.1. Classification (NCBI taxonomy): domain Bacteria; kingdom Bacillati; phylum Bacillota; class Bacilli; order Caryophanales; family Bacillaceae; genus Bacillus; species Bacillus sp. FSL K6-6038. Next base: position 3,975,287 of record NZ_JBBOUH010000001.1, on the reverse strand, counting down.
AGAACAATTAGATTTTGAGTTCTTGAAGTGGGTATGGACGTATCCAAAAGTGAAACGACCTGCTATTTTGGGGGAAATACAAGCTGTATCTGCTGAGAAAAATATTGTTATTTTCAAATCTTCAGCTGAAATAGAGGAGTTTTTACAAAAGCTATAAGATGAAACAGTCTTATTTAATAAAATTATTATGTTAACTGTATATATTTTTTGACTTTTTTCAAGAATCTTGTTCAAATAAAGTGACGGTTATAAAATTTAGCGGCACCCTGTCTATAGAATTCGCAGGAGAGAAGAAGGAGGAACGGCCTATCATGTATATTCCAACAACTACACTTCATAATGGCGTGAAAATGCCGATGCTTGGTTTAGGTGTATATAAAGCAAAAGAGGGAGAAGAAGTAAAGCAAGCGGTAAAAACAGCTTTAGAAGTTGGATATCGCTCTATTGATACAGCGACTGTATATGAAAATGAAAGCGGTGTCGGAGAAGCGATTCGTGAATCAGGAATCGCACGTGAAGAATTGTTTATTACGACAAAAGTATGGAATGACGATCAAGGCTATGAAGCAACACTTCAAGCATTTGACAAAAGTTTGAAGGAATTACAAATGGATTATGTGGATTTATATTTGATTCACTGGCCAATAAGAGGGAAATACATAGATACATATCGTGCCCTTGAGAAATTATATGAAGAAGGAAAAGTACGTGCAATTGGTGTTTCAAATTTTCATCAGCACCATTTAGAACAGTTGTTGCCAAATTGTAATGTGAAGCCGATGGTGAACCAAGTAGAGCTTCATCCGATGCTTGCACAGTTTGAATTACGTGATTTTTGTCAAAATGAACAAATTCAAATGGAAGCATGGAGCCCGTTAATGAGAGGCGGCGAAGTATTTCAGCATCCGATTATTCAAGAAATTGCTAAAAAGTATGAAAAAACGCCTGCTCAAATTATTTTACGCTGGGATATTCAAAGTGGCATTGTAACAATCCCTAAATCTGTTACACCATCGCGTATTCAAGAGAACTTTACTATTTTTGATTTTTCATTAACAGAAGAAGAAATCAAACAAATTGATACGCTTGATCGCAATTTACATGTTGGAACAAATCCTGATAAATACGATACGATGTAAAAAAACGCTACCGATTACGGTAGCATTTTTTATCGGTGTAATGTGTATGTATCGCATTTAACAGCTGCTTGAATTTGTTTATATTCTTCAGTTGTTAATGGAGATTGATTGTTAGCTTGTACATTTTCTTGTAGTTGCTGGATGGAGCTAGCGCCAGGAATAACAGCTGCCACAATCGGGTCATGTAAACAATATTGAAGAGCTGTTTCAGTTAACGAACGTTCCTTTGTAATTTCTTTTACAGTAGTTAATGTTTTTATTAACTCATCATAAGAATAAGAAAGATAATCTTTTTCTTTCACTTTTTCTATCTTTCTTTCATTGTTATCAGTTAACAATCCTTTCGCAAGTGGTCCTCGTGCAATGATGCTAATTTGATGCTCCTGAAGTAGTGGAAACCATTCTTCAGGCTGGCGATTTAAAAGACTATATTCCATCAATACACTAACGATATTAGAACATTTTGCATATTCACGAATGACGTTTGGACGGATAGAAGAAATTCCGTAATGACGAATCACACCTTCTTGTTTTAATTCTTCAAATGCTTCGATTGTTTCATCGATAGGATCTTCGATTGTACCGCCGTGAAGTTGATATAAATCAATATAATCCGTTTGCAGGCGGCATAAACTTTCTTTTACCTCTGCTTTTATATAAGCTTTAGAAGGGTCCCAAGACCAGCCGTTTTTCTCCTCAATCCAGCGGTTTCCTACTTTCGTTGTAAGAACAATTTGATCGCGTTTTCCCTTAAGAGCTTTTCCAACAAATTCTTCATTTAATCCATAATTGTATAAGTCTGCTGTATCAAAAAAATTAATTCCTAAATCCATTGCTTCATGGATGATGCGGATCGCTTCATGTTCATTGGTGCCAAGGGACATACAACCGAGTCCCATTTCAGTAACATATAAATCTGAGTTTCCTAATTGACGTTTTTTCATAGGCCAACCTCCTTACTTGTATTGTACGAAAGCAGAAGAAGGTTGACAAATGTTTACTTTTTGTTTGCTGTAATCCATTCTTTTACAGTTTTATACTCTTTTCCGTATTGCTTTAGCTGATGCCGAATTTGCCAAGCCTTTCCGACCAACGTGATACGATTTGGTAAAATATATACTTTCATTTTTATCACGCTCCTTTCAGTGTGGTAAAATGTATGAAGAACAAGTAGGAAATAGAATAGGGAGATGAAATATTGTGAGTAATCTTGCAGAGAGAACGATTGCAACCGAACCAATTTTTGATGGGAAAGTTATTAAAGTTCGTGTTGATGATGTAGTATTGCCAAATGGAGAAGTGAGTAAACGTGAGATTGTCAATCATCCTGGTGCGGTTGCTATAATTGCTGTGACAGATGAAAAGAAAATCGTGCTTGTTGAGCAGTACCGTAAAGCATTAGAAAAAGAGATTGTAGAAATTCCTGCTGGAAAATTAGAGCCTGGAGAAAAGCCAGAGGTAACAGCGGCTCGTGAATTAGAAGAAGAGACAGGGTATGTATGTGACAAAATGGAATTTGTTACATCTTTCTATACATCACCTGGTTTTGCGGATGAAATTCTATATGTATACAAAGCAACTGGATTGAAGAAAAAGGAAAATAAAGCAGCTTTAGATGAAGATGAGTTTGTGGAATTAATGGAAGTTTCATTAGAAGAAGCAGTTGAACTTATGAAAAATCAACGTATCCATGATGCAAAGACTATGTTCGCTGTACAATACTTGCAATTACAAAAATAAACACTCGCCCAAGGCGAGTGTTTTAATTAATTTTGGCGTATACGCGTGTGTCACGTAAGCTACCGTCTGGAGCAAGAAAGTCGTTTTCTAGTGTACCTTCTAAAATAAATTCAAGACGTTCTGCTAAGGCACATGCATTTACATTTGTAGCATCACAGCGAATTTCAAGTCGTCTCGCACTAAGTTTATCAAAAGCAAACTGGACAGCGCCTTTTACTGCTTCTGTCATATAACCTTGTTTTGTATAAGTGCTATGTAACCAGAAACGAAGTGAAAATTTTGGAATATCCCAGTTTTCTGGATGAAGGGTAAGAGCTCCAATAAACGTACCAGATACTTTATCATATAAGTGAAAAGCTAATGTTTCACGAAGTAAAAATTGTCCATGAGCTTCCCGAACTATTTCCTCAGCACTTTCTTCTGTTTCAGATGTAATGGACATCCAAGGTTGTAAGTCTTCTACAGAAGCTTGAATTGCTTCATACACCTCTGTTCCATCACCTGGGAATGGTTTGCGTACTTGTAGGCGCTCAGTTTGAAATAATGTTGGAAAATCTAATAATAATGGTTTCAAGCAAAATCCCTCCTATTCTCTACTTTTAAGTTTAGCAAAGTAGAGCGGAATTTCAATGTTAATTCGTCATACTTTTTTCTTTCTTTCATACATTTTAGTAAGAGTGTGAACGGAGGGAAGAAAAATGTTACGAAAAACTTGGCAAAATCGTGTAATTTCTCATATCCAAGAGAATTCTTCGCTTTACATATTTGTTTCCGTTTTATTATTGATGGGAGTAGTATTTGGGGCAATTCTTGTAAATAGTTTGCAGGTGAATCAAAAGCAAGATTTATCTTTTTATTTGAACCGATTTTTTGGACAAGTTTCCAAAGGTGAATTTGCAATTGCGAGTGAAATGTTTCGAGAAAGTTACTTTTCACAATTAAAATATATTGGATTTATTTGGCTGTTAGGTATTTCAATTATTGGATTACCACTGATCTTTATTTTATTATTTTTAAAAGGGGTAGTTGTTGGGTTTACAGTAGGTTTTTTAGTGAGTCAGCACGGTTGGAATGGATTGTTATTAGCATTTGTATCCGTGTTGCCACAAAATTTAATTATCATTCCAGCGTTTCTTGTAATGACGACAGTTGCTGCAAGTTTTTCTTTACGTATGATTAGGCATCAATTTATTCGAAAAATCAACGAGCCGCTATTGCCGATGTTAATACGTTACACTTGCTTTTTTCTAATCATTGGAGTGATATTAGCAATTGCCTCTAGTATTGAAGCGTATGCTTCACCAGTTTTAATGAAAGAAGTCGTGGAGTCTATTAATAAAAAATAAATACTACTTGAGAATAATTATCAAGTTATTTTGATTGTTTTTTCTTTTGACAGAAGCCCTTCTTCTGATATAATGGTGTAAGAGTGGCGAGGAGGGAGTAGTACCGAATGGAAGAGAGAATTGAACGAATTAAGAAGCAATTGCATGCAGCGAGCTATAAGTTAACACCACAACGTGAAGCAACGGTTCGTGTGCTGCTAGAAAATGAAGAAGATCATTTAAGCGCAGAAGATGTTTACCTCCTTGTGAAAGAAAAGTCGCCAGAGATCGGACTAGCAACCGTCTATCGAACTTTAGAGTTATTATCTGAGTTAAAAGTTGTTGATAAAATTAACTTCGGAGACGGTGTTTCACGCTATGACTTACGTCAAGAAGGTGCACAGCGTTTCCATCATCATTTAATTTGTACACAATGCGGTGCTGTACAAGAAATTCAAGAGGATTTACTTGGTGAAGTGGAGAAAAAAGTAGAACGAGACTGGAGCTTTAAGGTAAAAGACCATCGTTTAACTTTCCATGGGATTTGTAAAAATTGTCAAGAAAATGAAACGGATGAAAAATAACCTTTTCCTATTTAGCTAGGAAGAGGTTTTTTTATTTGAATTTAGGTATAAATCGCAGAAAGCTTGGCATATGTTGTAATAACATATATTTTGGAGGAGTTTACAATGCGCCGAGCTTTAAAATTAACTTTTGATGGGATGAAAGTATTTTTATTATTTACAGGTTGTACGATTTTGTTTTATTTCGCTATACTATGGATAAATGAAGAATATGAAAGTTATCATCGTTATGAAAAACCAAAAGAAGAGACAGTAGAAAAAGTATCAGGGAATGAGGAACCAGCAAAAGATGCTTTCGTAAATAGAATGATTTTTTTCTATGAAAATGGGGAGTAGTGCAGATTGGAAGATCAATTAAAAGATTTTATTCATTATATGATTGTTGAAAAAGGGTTAGCTAAAAATACAGTTGTATCCTATGAGCGTGATTTGAAAAGTTATGTGAAGTATTTACAACATGTCGAGCAAATCAAAACATTTCACGAAGTGACAAGGATACACATTGTGAATTTTTTGCAGTATTTAAAAGAGAACGGAAAATCATCAAAAACGTTGGCACGCCACATTGCCTCTATTCGTTCGTTTCATCAGTTTTTACTTCGTGAACGAGTGGTAGAACATGATCCATCTGTACATATTGAAACACCTCAAGGTGAGCGGAAATTACCGAAGGTATTGTCAGTGAGTGAGGTAGAGGCATTGCTTCAAACGCCAAAAGAGACAAGTGCATTCGGTATTCGCGATAAGGCTATGCTAGAGTTATTGTATGCAACAGGACTACGTGTTTCCGAATTAATTGCACTAAATTTAGAGGATGTTCATTTGACAATGGGATTTGTTCGCTGCGTCGGAAAAGGGAATAAAGAAAGAATCATTCCGCTTGGAAGCTTAGCAACGGAAGCAATTCAGCGCTATATTGAAAAGGGAAGAAAAGAATTGATGGGCAAAAAAACAGTAGATGCACTTTTTTTGAACCATCATGGCAACCGCTTATCACGACAAGGTTTTTGGAAAATTTTAAAACGACTAGCAAAAGAGGCGAATATAGAAAAAGAGCTTACACCGCATACTTTGCGTCATTCGTTTGCGACACACTTATTGGAAAATGGAGCGGATTTGCGTGCTGTACAAGAAATGCTGGGACATGCAGATATTTCAACAACACAAATTTATACGCATGTTTCAAAAGCTAGATTAAAAGATGTATATAAACAGTTTCACCCGAGAGCATAATGATTATGCTCTTTTTTTATTGTAATGTAAGGCGGGAGTGTAAGAGTTAGGTAGTTTTGACGATTCGCATTCTAGTAATTATAGAATGCATTTTGAAATTGGAAAATAAGTAGAAAAAAGCACTTCACAAAAACTTCACAAACATTTCTTATATTGTTTTCAGCAGGAGGCTAGAATACGACTAGTCTTTTCCTCTATACTAAGTAGAGTATGAAGGAGGAAATGATAATGAAAAAACTGATAATTACGTTATTTATTGCGATGCTAGCATTAGCTGGTTGTAATACAAAGAAAGAAGAAGCGCCGAAAAAAGAGAAACTTGAAGAAGTTAAAGTAGCAGTTCAAACAAACCCGAAAGAAATTAAGCCAAATGAAAAAACAGAAGTACAGGCACTTGTTACGCAAGGAAAAGAAAAAGTAACGGATGCTGACGATGTGAAGTTTGAAATTTGGAAAGATGGCGAAGAAAAACATGAAATGTTAAACGGTAAGCATAAAGGGAAAGGTGTTTATGCGGTAGAGAAAACATTCCCATCTGACGGCGTGTATCATGTTATTGCACATACAAATGCACGTGAAATGCATGTTATGCCAGAAGTGAAAATTGCTGTAGGAAATGCAAAAGTTGAGGATACGAAGAAAGAAAATGGTGGTCATGAAGCAGGACATGGCGATCATAAGAGTGATACGATGATTCACCTTATGGCTGGCGATGTAAAAGCAAATGCTGAATCAACAATGAAAGTTCATTTGAAACAAAAGGAAGAAGCATTAACTGGAGCTGAAGTACAACTTGAAATTTGGAAAGACGGCGTGGAAAAACATGAGTTTATTCCAGCAAAAGAAGGTAATAAAGGCGAGTATGAAAGCAAACATACGTTTAAAGACGCAGGTGCTTATAAAGTGAAGGTTCATGTGAGAAAAGGTGAACTTCACGAACATAAAGAAGAAACAGTAGAGGTAAAATAAGGAGCGGCTCTTTAGAGCTGCTTTTTTCTTTAGGTTAATGAAATATATCATAATTTCATTAGCACTTCTGTGCAGAATGGATTACAATAGAAAGTGTGACAAAAATAAGAATTTCTACGAAAATGTATTAAAAAGAAAGCGTAAACATGTTATGATATCAGTATGAGATGTCTGACATCTGACTTAGAAAAAACAGGAAAGTTTTTTGCTTCGTTTGAAAATAGAGCGAAGCGGGTTGGAGAATGACTTGAACAAGTGTTTTAGTTAGTGGGGAAACGAGAGAATTCTTACTGATAACAGTTTCACTTTACAACGTTTTGAACATACTACAAGAAGTAGAACTGAACATATAGGAGGTTGCAGTTATGAATAAATATAAACGTATTTTCCTAGTCGTAATGGACTCTGTAGGAATCGGAGAAGCTCCAGATGCTGAAAAGTTTGGTGATGTAGGTTCTGATACAATCGGTCATATTGCTGAACATATGAATGGATTACAAATGCCAAACATGGTGAAATTAGGCCTTGGTAATATTCGTGAAATGAAAGGGATTTCTAAAGTAGAGAAGCCACTTGGTTACTATACAAAAATGCAAGAAAAATCTACTGGTAAAGATACAATGACAGGCCACTGGGAAATCATGGGTCTTTACATCGATAAACCATTCCAAGTGTTCCCGGAAGGATTCCCAAAAGAGTTACTTGATGAGTTAGAAGCAAAAACAGGGCGCAAAATCATCGGTAATAAACCTGCTTCTGGAACAGAGATTCTTGATGAACTTGGTCAAGAGCAAATGGAGACAGGTTCTTTGATCGTGTATACTTCTGCTGATAGCGTATTACAAATCGCAGCTCATGAAGAAGTAGTACCACTTGAAGAGCTATATAACATTTGTAAAATTGCACGTGAGTTAACACTGGACGAAAAATATATGGTGGGCCGCGTTATTGCTCGTCCATTCGTTGGAGAACCAGGAAACTTCACACGTACACCAAACCGTCATGACTATGCATTAAAACCATTTGGTCGTACAGTAATGAACGAACTAAAAGATAGCAATTATGACGTAATTGCAATTGGTAAAATTTCTGATATTTACGATGGGGAAGGCGTAACTGAATCTCTTCGTACAAAATCTAATATGGATGGAATGGATAAGCTTGTAGATACATTGAATATGGACTTTACAGGTCTTAGCTTCTTGAATTTAGTTGATTTTGATGCGATGTTCGGTCATCGTCGTGATCCTCAAGGATACGGAGAAGCATTGCAAGAATATGATGCACGTCTTCCAGAAGTATTTGAAAAACTAAAAGAAGATGATTTATTAATCATTACAGCAGATCATGGTAATGATCCAATTCATTATGGTACTGACCATACACGTGAATACGTACCATTACTAGCATATAGCCCAAGCATGAAAGACGGCGGACAAGAATTAACACTTCGCCAAACATTTGCTGATATTGGTGCGACTGTAGCAGAAAACTTCGGTGTGAAAATGCCAGAATACGGAACAAGTTTCTTAAACAACTTAAAGAAATAAGGGGGACAACATAATGAATCGTGAACTTATTACAAAATCAGCTTCATACTTAAAAGAGAAATTCCAAGAAACACCACAAGTAGGACTTATCCTTGGATCTGGACTAGGTGTCTTAGCAGATGAAATCGAAAATGCTGTAACAGTACCATACAGCGAAATTCCTGAATTTCCAGTATCAACTGTAGAAGGTCATGCAGGGCAGCTTGTATTTGGTACACTTCAAGGTGTTACTGTAGTTGCGATGCAAGGACGTTTCCATTTCTACGAAGGATATGACATGCAAAAAGTAACATTCCCAGTTCGTGTTATGAAGGAACTAGGTGTAGAAACAGTTGTTGTAACAAACGCAGCTGGTGGTGTAAATACATCATTTGAACCAGGCGATCTTATGTTAATTTCAGACCATATTAACTTCATGGGTACGAATCCATTAATCGGACCAAATGATGCTGAAATGGGCGTACGTTTCCCTGATATGTCTACATCGTATACGGAAGAGCTTCGCGAAATGGCAAAACAAGTTGCGGCAGACTTAAATATTAAAGTGCAAGAAGGTGTATACGTTGGAATGACAGGTCCTGTATACGAAACACCTGCTGAAATTCGTATGCTTCGTACACTTGGCGGAGATGCAGTTGGTATGTCTACTGTACCGGAAGTTATTGTAGCGCGCCATGCTGGTATGAAAGTACTTGGAATTTCTTGTATTTCAAACATGGCAGCTGGTATTTTAGATCAGCCACTTCATCATGATGAAGTAATTGAAACGACAGAACGTGTGAAATCTAATTTCTTAGCATTAGTAAAAGCAATTGTAAAACAAATGAAGGGGTGAGTTTACAATGAGAATGGTGGACCTAATTGCCAAAAAACGTGATGGACATGCATTAACAACAGAAGAAGTGAAATTTATTGTAGAAGGCTATACAAATGGTGACATTCCAGATTATCAAATGAGCTCATTCGCAATGGCAATTTTCTTCCAAGATATGGATGATCAAGAGCGTGCCGATTTAACGATGGCAATGGTGAATAGCGGCGATACAATTGACTTATCAGCGATTGAAGGAGTAAAAGTAGATAAGCATTCAACGGGCGGTGTTGGTGATACAACTACGCTTGTATTAGGTCCATTAGTGGCTGCTTTAGATGTACCAGTTGCTAAAATGTCTGGTCGAGGATTAGGGCATACAGGCGGTACAATCGATAAATTAGAAGCAGTACCAGGATTCCATGTGGAAATTGAAAATGATGAATTTATTCGTCTTGTAAATGAAAATAAAATTGCAGTTATCGGACAAAGTGGAAACTTAACACCTGCTGATAAAAAGTTATATGCACTTCGTGATGTAACAGCGACAGTAAACTCGATCCCTCTTATTGCGAGCTCTATTATGAGTAAAAAAATTGCTGCTGGTGCAGATGCAATTGTACTTGATGTAAAAACAGGTGCAGGTGCATTTATGAAAACGGATGAAGATGCAAAACGTTTAGCAGAAGCAATGGTACGTATTGGTAATAATGTTGGTCGTAAAACGATGGCAGTTATTTCTGATATGAGCCAACCGCTTGGCGAGGCAATTGGTAATGCATTAGAAGTACAAGAGGCAATTGATACATTACAAGGTAAAGGACCAAAAGACTTAGAAGAGTTATGTTTAACACTTGGAAGTCAAATGGTATACCTTGCTGGAAAAGCTTCTTCTTTAGAAGATGCGCGTGAAAAACTAATCGAAGTAATGAACAATGGAAAAGCGTTAGAAGCGTTTAAAACGTTCCTGGCAGCGCAAGGCGGGGATGCTTCTGTTGTTGATGATCCTTCTAAACTGCCACAAGCACAATTTAAAATTGAAGTAGAGGCAAAAGAAGATGGATACGTATCTGAAATTGTTGCAGATGAAATTGGAACAGCAGCAATGCTTTTAGGGGCAGGCCGTGCAACGAAAGAATCTGAGATCGATTTAGCTGTTGGACTTATGCTTCGCAAAAAAGTGGGCGATGGCGTAAAAAAAGGTGACTCACTTGTTACGATTTACGCGAATCGCGAAAATGTAGAAGATGTAAAAGCGAAAATTTATGAGAACATGAAAATTGCGAAAGACCATGTTGATGCACCGAAACTCGTGCATGGCATTGTAACGAAATAAGTTAAAAAGCTAAGGAGCCTTCTCCTTGGCTTTTTTTACTGTTTTTTGTTTATAATAATAATGGGTGAAATTATGATTAAAATTTGTGCAGTAACGAAAGAAGATGAAGTATTATACGATGTTTCGTTAGAAGAAACAGGACGAGAAGATATCGCATGGTATTGGCTTGATTTATATAAGCCAACAAAAGAAGAGTATACATACATTTTACAAAAACATTTTAAGTTCCATCCCCTTGCGATTGAAGATTGTGTAGAATATGTACAGAGACCAAAAGTGGATTTCTATGATGGATATAACTTTTTAGTTCTCCATGCATTTGGAGAAGATGGATTAGAGCCACATGAGATCGATCTATTTGTTAGTGATCGTTATATTGTCTCTTTCCATTTTTCACATAATAATGCGATTGAAAGAGTGTGGACAACGCTTGGCGAGAGGAAACGTATCAAGAAGAGTCCCCTCCATGTAGCACATACAATCATTGACCAAATTGTGGATGACTACTTTGCACCTGTTTATTATATTGAAGATCATTTAAATGCGATTGATGATAATTTAACAGGGGATACAGCAGGGCGTGTACTAGAAGAAGTATTCGATATTCGTACGGACTTATCTAAGCTTAGACGTACAATTATACCGATGCGTGACCTCTTGTATCGTATTTTAAATTCAACTCGGTTTTACGGTGTAAGTGATCATGAAATTTACTTTAAGGATATACATGATCATTTACTAAAGCTTTCTGAAATGATTGAAGCAAGCCGAGAATTAACAGCTGATATTAGAGATAGCTATTTTTCATTGAATTCGCATCATATGAACAATATTATGAAAACATTAACGGTTTTCTCGACCATCTTCATGCCATTAACATTTATTGCAGGGGTGTATGGGATGAACTTCGCGCATATGCCAGAGTTAGCAGGGAAATATAGCTATTTTATTTGTTTAGTTATTATGGCGTTAATTGGTGGAGGAATGATGGCCTGGTTCTATAAAAAAGGATGGTTTAAGTAAAAAAACGCCGAGGGGATTCCCCGGCGTTTTTTCTAGCCAATAGCATGTAACACAAACATGGCTAAGAATAGGCATGTAATGATATACATAGACGGTGCGACTTCTTTATGCTTTCCAAGAGCAATCTTCAAAATAGGATAAGCAATAAATCCGAACGCAATGCCATCAGCGATACTATATGTGAGCGGAATCATAACGATAATTAAGAACGCTGGAAATCCTTCTGAAAAGTCGTTTAGAGGGATTGCCTGAATGTTTGTAATCATTAGACCGCCAATAATAATTAAGATTGGTGCAATGGCACTATCAGGAATTAATTTTACAAACGGAAGAGCAAACAGTGATGCAAAGAATAACATCCCTGTAATGATAGACGTCAGACCTGTTTTACCGCCTGCTGTAATACCTGCGGCACTTTCTACTGTTGAAACGGTAGGACTTGTGCCAAATAGACCACATGTCATTGCTGAAATTGCATTTGCTTGATAAGCACGTGGAAATTTACGGTCATCTTCTAATAATCCGTGTAAAAGTCCCATGTTCTCAAAAATAAGCACCATGCTTAAGGAAAATGTTGCAATCCAAAACGGTAAGGAAGAAAGTTTCCCAAATGACATAGCACCAAACACATCCCCGTAGTTAGCGAATGAAAATGAGCTATTTCCTACTTGGCTTGTATCAACAAGACCAAATAGCCATGCAATACCGGTTCCAATTGCAATCGTCCATAAAAAGTTCCCACGTACGTTACGAATAAATAACACAAGTGCCACAATAAGAGTAAGCAGTGTTGCCAAAACAACAGGACTACTTAATTTTCCTAATGCAACAGCAGTGTTCGGATGCGAAACGACAAGACCGCCTTTTTGCAAACCAATGAAAGCTAAGAATAAACCGATGCCGACAGTAATCGCTTCTTTTAATGACTTTGGAATTGATAATGAAAGCGTACGAGCAATCGGTGTAAACGCGGCGATTGCAAAAATAATACCGGCGATAAAGACAGCTGCTAATGCTTCTTGCCAACTTAATCCAAGCGTATGCACAGCTGTGTACGTGAAGAATGCATTTACACCCATACCTGGTACAAGAATAGCAGGTGCATTTGCCCAAAATGCCATCATTAGACATCCGACAAATGAACTAAAAACAGTTGCCAAAATTCCTGCTTCAAGTGGAATGCCGGCATCTGATAAAATGGAAGCATTGACAATCATAATATAAACAATTGTGAAAAATGATGTTGCCCCAGCTAATATTTCTTGCTTTGGTGATGTATGGTGTAGGTCTAATTTAAATGTTCTTTCAAGTATTCCTTTCATGTTAAACCTTCTTTTTCATATCCCTCTCCCACCCGTGATATCTCTTTTGTAAAGAGCTCACCGTCCTTTATTATATCAGAACATAATCTTTTTACAATAAATAAAATGAGAACGTTTACTTAAAAGGTAACTGGTGCTATAAATATGTGAAAATGGCACGGACATTAGAGATGATTTCTAGTTCTCCAGATTGAATTGGAGGAGCAGCTTGTGCGTGTAAAGTAGCTTGAGACATAAATTCACGCGGTGTTTGTGCTGATTCTTCAACGAGTGAAAGTGGGACGGGATTAATATTTAAATTATACGAAATCGCAATTGTACGAGCTTTTTCTTGAGCGTGCTGGACTGCTTGTAATAGTGCTTGTTGATAGTAAGCGTTTGGATGGGAAATGCGGAAGCGTAATCCTCTTGCTACATTTGCTCCATTTGTAACGGCTATATCATATACTTCCCCAGCTTTTTGTACATTTAAAACGGTAATTTCATACAAATGTTCTACTCGGTACCCTTGTAACAATGCTTTTTCGTTTACGTATTCATATTGAGGAGTAATTGTATAGGAAATGGTTTCTATATCCTTATCAGCGATACTGATTTGTTTAAGTGCAGCAAGTAATTGTTTAGATTGGATTGCATTTTCCTCCTGTGCTTGTTTCACATCTTTATTATCTGTTCTAATACCAATTGTTAATACAACGACATTTGGTTTCGCTTTTATAACTCCTTCTCCTTGTACAGTAATAGTTGCTTGTTTTCCATTGCGGATATCGGGTGAATAGGGATTCATGCCAACTTGCATTTTTGCTCACCATCCTTTCTATATGTATATGAACAAAAGAGAGAGAAAATTGTATGTAAAAAGTTACATAATTGAGAATCAAAAGGAAAGAAAGCATATACAATGTAGGTATTTATAGATTATAATATGTGTAAATATGATAAAAAAGGGTCGAGGCTAGTGAGCGAAAAAAGAGAAGCACTGATTTTAGATTTATCTACATCATTTCGAAAGATGATACGTTTATTACAAAATGATATTAATACACGTTTTTCAGAGCATATGCCATATAATGAATTTTCTGTATTGCGTGCATTATTTTTGAAAAGCCCACAAATGGCTTCGCAAATAGCTAGTGAAGTGAACGTAACATCCAGTCATATTACAGCAGTAACAGATCGTTTAGTTAGAAAAGGTTTTGTAACAAGAAAACGTTCTGATTCAGACCGTCGTATTGTGTATTTGGAGATTACAGAACATGGAAAAGAAGTTACACAAGAACTTGAAGCTGTACGTAAAGAATACTATAAAGAAAAATTTAAAGGGTGGAGCGATCAAGAGATTGAGATGGTATTAGAACTATTTGGTCGCGTACTATAATTACAATAAATGAGGGTAGGGGGGCAAAGTGCTTTCCTATCCTTTTTCTTTTGAATAAAAATATTTTGAAACTCCAATACTTTAAGTAAAAAGTATTGGAGGGAAAATAATGAAATACATCGTTTCATTCGTAATTATTATTGGAAGTTTTATATGCTCTAGCACATTAATTTATGCAAAAACACCAATCCAAGTTGTTCAAAAAGAACTGCACTATATTGCGAGTGATCAGCCCGTTTTATATTCGAAATTATGGGTTCGTTCTATGCAGAATACTATTCTTTTTCACCATAGTAATAATATTCGTGAACAAGATACACTGCGCAATGTCACAAATTCTTCTCTCGTAAAAGTAAAACAACTTTCACTTGAAAAGGCTTCGCATTACATCCCGAGGTTATCTCAATATGTCTCTAAATTTGAAAATAAAAATGTTCAAGTGTATTACGTTGCTGTTCGTTATGAAGTGAAAAAAGAAAATCCATATCAATTAAATGGAATGAATTATTTTCTTCAAGTGTTTGTGCAGGAACAAGGAGATTGGAAAGTTGCTGAAAGTATTATAGCTCCGACAGATCAAATGATAGAGAATGGCGATGGATTTGGAATGAAAGAAGAGAAGGAGTATGGGAAAAGAAGAGAGAATGTGAAATAACCTCCTCGGGTGAGGAGGTTATTTGTTATTTGAAATTCCAAGAAAACTTCCATCTTAATAAACGTGATAAAAGGAAGTAGCTAACAATACCGGCTCCAAAAAATCCACCATAGTAGTTAAACAGAGACCCACCACTTCCTGCTAATACTCCTCCGAACAGTCCAATCAAGATAACGGAACATATCATAAACGATTTTTTAAGCTTTGGATACAATAGAAATTTCCCATTTTGTTCATTTGGAGATCTAGCATATAAGTACGTACTTAAAGATAATAAAATCAGGATGTTTGCAATTGGACCAATGAGCGTCTTTGCTGAAGGAATGTGAGTAAAGTTTGGTTCATTATGGCGCACTCCATCACCATCGGTATAAGCACGCTGTGGATCATAATCAAATTTAATATGAAACCCTTGTGCAGGTCCAAGAATACTTGCCATTTCTAGTATGTTTGTATATGAATCCGAAATTTCATTCTTTGAAGTAGGATTTTCACCTGTGTGCATAGTAATACATACCACAATAAGAGCAGGAAGTACAAAAGGTAAACCTAGTATTGCAATAGTAAGAAATCCTTGCGAAACAACATTACCAGCAACTGTGCCGATACATAATGCAAGTGTGTAAATAGCAATTAGTATGAGAAGCATATAGAGAAAATAAGTATGAAAAGGTGAAAATAATTGATATTTATTATGAAAAGTTGTCTTTTTCATAATGGCAAAAAGCCCCCAGTTAATTATGACAACTGCTATAATATTGCACACACCAAAAAGCCATTTTGTTAAAAATAGATGTATACGCTTAAATGGCATAGACCATAGAAAATCACTTGATTGATTTTGGCGTTCCCATCCGATGAGGGCGCAAGCTAAAGCGATAATTACACTCCCTTGAATAATAAGGGGATCGATTAGTGAAAGATTATAATGATAATGAAATATATATTTCCATTTATTATTCTCATGAAAATAGTTTAGTTGTTCTGCTGCTGCTAAATAATATTTATATGATAGTACGAAGAAACTTACTAGCCAAAATAACCAAATTATATATTTGCTTTGTTGATATGTGCGTAGCCATAGTGCTTTTTGAAACATAGGATCTCTCCTTTAAAAGGCTTTATAGTTTGTAAGTCGTGATAATATAAAATAGGTGATAGTTCCAACTAAAAAGAAACCAACATAGTAACTAAATAACAAATCAAAATGGTTTAGCATTTGTCCCCCAATTAATGCAAAATACAACGTTGCACTCCATATCCAGAGTGAACGATATTTTTGAAAAAGAAAGATTTTCTTATTATTTTCGTTCGGTGATCTTGTATAAAGAAACACACCAAGAAATAAGCAACAAATTGTGTAGAAGAGTGGAACAAGGATTGCTTTAGCGGAATAGTAACTATGATAAGCAGGCCCTTGTGGAATTCTTTCGTTATCATCGGTTGGCTGGGATTTAGGATGATAACTGTAATTAATAGAAAAATGCATGATAGGAACTGAAATGTCTGTTTTTTTACCAATTGTGTAAAGTGATTCGTAGTTCATATAAATCTTTTTATCTATCGCATCTACATGAGTTGTGAAGAAGAAAATTAAAAGTGAAAAGAATCCCATACCGATTACGCAAAAAGTAATGCTAAAGAAACTTTGTGAAATGATACTTCCGGTAAATGTCCCAATACATAAAGAAGCGGTATAGATTGCCACATAAGAAACAATGGCATAAAGAAAGTATCGATGGAATGGACCAAATGATTGATATTCAAAATGAATTGTTGATTTATAAATGAAATACATAAGAACCCAATTTATGAGAAAGGATCCTACAATAAAAAATGTACCGAAAAGCCACTTTGAAAGAAAAATATCACGTCGTTTAAATGGCATTGCCATAAGTATATTTCCAGACTGGCTACTCCGTTCCCATCCAATTAAGAGGCATGCTAGAGCAATGATAACAATCGCTAACCAAAAGATATCAGAAGAATAAAAAGAATAGTCATAATAAAATTTTCCGTCTTCCAAAAGTTCTGGATGAGAAAAGAGTTGTTGTTGTTCTTGAGCAGCTTGATGGTACTCATAGGGAAGAAAGTAAAGAGTGCTTATAAAGAATATGAACACTACATATTTTCCAAGCTTCCAATTCCGCATCCATAACGCTTTATGAAACATAAACATCCCCCTCAAGTGTCGTAACGAATACATCTTCAAGTGACATTGTTAATTCCTCAATGAGCAGTGGCTGTTCTTTATGGAATTTTTCGAGTGTAGCAGCTACGTTTCCTTCGATTAAAATCGTATATACTTTTCCAGTTTGGTTTAATATTTTAATATTGCTTAAGTTTTCTAGTTTTTGAGGTAGAGAACGTTCATAAGCAACTTGGATTTTTGCATAGCATGACTTTGTGTCATCTAGTGCTGTGACAGAAGCGATTGTATGATTTTTTAAAATGATAATTGTATCAGCAATTTTTTCAACTTCGTCTAAATGATGGGTAGAGATGAAAATTGTAATTTCTTTTTCTGCCACTTCTTCAACGAGAAATTGTAAGATTTGTCTTTTTACAATAGGATCTAGTCCGTTTGTCGGTTCATCTAAAATGATGTATTCTACTTTAGCTGAAAAAGCTAAAATGATAGCGAGCAATGCTTTCATCCCTTTTGAATAGCTACGAATTCGTTTGTTTGGTAAATTGAATCGTTCTAACAGTCGATAGAAATAATCTGCATCAAATGCTGTATAGACTGCTTTATAAAATTTGATGATTTCTTTCACCGTATACCCGTTCAAGATGTTCGTAGAATCCGGTACATAAGCTACCTTCTGCTTAATTTCTGGATGTTTATGAACATCCATATCATCATATGTAACAATTCCGTCATCCGGATCTAAAATCCCAACAAGCGTCCGAAGTAAAGTGGTTTTTCCCGCACCGTTCCTTCCGAGTAATCCAACAATACTTCCTTTTTGTAATGTGAAAGAAATATTGTCTAAAATGACTTGGTTATCAATTGTTTTTTTGATGTTCGTCACTTTCAACATCTGTATTCCCTCCCAGTTCTTTATAGTATGAGTCTATCCAGTCGTGAATTTTTTCTTTCGTAATTCCAAGATAAGAAGCTTCTAGTAATAGTTGGTGAAATTGTTTTTGGACCATAGCAATTTTCCTTTCATCCCATGTCGGTGTAATCGATTGAGAGACAAATGTACCTTTTCCTCGCAGTGTTTCAATAATTCCTTGTCGTTCCAATTCTTGGTACGCTTTGCTTACTGTATTCGGATTAATGACAAGAAGTGAAGCAAGTTCACGTACAGATGGTAGTTTATCGTTTGGTGCTAACATGCTTTTTAGTACGAGTTCTTTTATACTTTGAACAATTTGTTCCCATATCGGAGTGCTGCTTCTTGGATCAAGTTGAATGTGCAAGAGCAATGTCTCCTTCCTGATGAAATTTAAGTGTACTACTAGATGTAATACACTTAATACAATATATATGATAGGTTTGTTTGTCAACACAAATTTATAGAAAAATATGGTATAAAAACATATTATTTGGAAAAAATAGGTTTGATATAGAATGGAGGGTTAGTCATGAAGCGAGTTTTTGGAATACTTGTTTGTTTCATGTTGCTATTTTCTAGTGTTTCAGTTGGCTTTGCACAATCTGAGAAAGCGCAGTCTGAGAAAACAGAAGTAGAAAAGACACCGAAGTTAGCGGAGGAAGCATCGTCAGCAATTGTTATTGAGCAAGATACAGGTAAAGTCTTATTTGAGAAAAGTCCAAATGAAAAACTGCCGCCTGCTAGTATGACAAAGATTATGACAATGTTGCTTATCATGGAACAAGTTGAAAAGGGAAAACTAAAACTAGAGGATAAAGTCAGAGCAAGTGAACATGCAGCTTCAATGGGTGGTTCACAAATCTTTCTTGAGCCGGGTGAAGAGATGACAGTGAATGAAATGCTAAAAGGGATTGCAATTGCATCGGGAAATGATGCATCTGTTGCGGTTGCTGAGCATATCGCTGGTTCAGAAGAAGGCTTTGTAAACATGATGAATAAAAAAGCAAAGGATTTAGGATTGAAAAATACACATTTCCAAAATCCAACGGGTCTTCCAGCGAAAGACCATTATTCAACAGCATATGATATGTCAATTATGGCGAAAGAGTTGATGAAATATCCACTCATTCGAAAATATACAGGAAAGTATGAAGATTACTTACGTGAAAATACAGAGAAAAAGTTTTGGCTTGTGAATACGAATAAATTAGTTCGTTTTTATCCTGGGGTGGATGGGGTGAAAACAGGTTTTACAACAGAAGCAAAATATTGTTTAACAGCATCAGCTGAAAAAAATGGCATGCGTGTCATTTCTGTTGTCATGGGAGCGCCAACATCAAAAGAACGTAACAACCAGGTAACAAAGCTCCTTGATTATGCATTTGGACAATATACAACGAAAAAATTGTATAAACGTGGTGAAAAAATTCAAACAGTAAAAGTAGGAAAAGGGAAGAAAGAAAAGGTAGATTTAGTTTCATCGGATAACGTATCTCTTCTGATGAAAAAAGGCGAGAATATGGACAAGGTAAAACAGGAAGTTATCGCTGAAAAGAAAGTAAAAGCACCAATTAAAAAAGGTGATGCACTCGGTACACTTGTTATAAAAAAAGATAAAGATGTTTTATTAAAGCAAACGATTGTAGCGAAAGAAGATGTTGCTGCAGCGAGCTGGTGGGAACTATTTAAAAGAAGTTTAGGGATGTTTTCAACATCGAAATAGAAGCAAAGGTATTACTACTTTCTTACCCTCATGCATGAAAAAGGTAGAATAATTGCTGAAAGATTCACATTATGACGAAATAGTACTTCTTTTGTCAGTAGGAAGGATTCTTATTTTATGTTCACGAAAACCTTATGTAAATGAGTCAAGTTTAAGCATAAGGAGGAAATCGTGTGAGTCTTTCCATGCATTTAGAAGTAAAGCGTGATGTCTTATGTGTTCGGCTAGCGGGTGAATTAGATCATCATACTGCTGAAGAGTTGCGAGCAAAAGTAACGGATATGATTGAGACGCATCGCGTTCATCATATTGTACTAAGTTTAGAAAAACTAACATTTATGGACAGTTCTGGTCTTGGTGTTATATTAGGCAGATATAAGCATGTTAAAGGTTTAGGAGGGGAGATGGTCGTTTGTGCAATCTCACCTCCTGTAAAGCGTTTATTTGAAATGTCAGGTCTGTTTAAAATCATTCGCTTAGAAGAAAGTGAAGCGCATGCGCTCGCGACATTGGGGGTGGCATAAATGAGAAATGAAATGAACCTTCAATTTTCAGCATTAAGTCAAAATGAATCGTTCGCTCGCGTCACAGTTGCTGCTTTTATTGCACAATTGGATCCAACGATGGAGGAATTGACAGAGATAAAAACAGTTGTGTCTGAAGCAGTCACAAATGCAATTATTCATGGGTATGAAGGGAATGCAGAAGGTGTTGTTTACATTTCAGTGATTTTGGAAGAAGCAATGGTGAAACTCACGATTCGAGATGAAGGGGTTGGCATTTTTAATTTAGATGAGGCAAGGCAACCTCTTTTTACAACTAAACCTGAATTAGAGCGTTCCGGAATGGGATTTACTATCATGGAAAATTTTATGGATGAAGTAGAAGTTATTTCAAATGAATCTTTCGGGACAACAATCCATTTGACAAAATACTTATCAAATAGTAACGCTCTATGCAATTAAGGAGAATTGCCTATGGACATTGAGGTCAGAAATGAGAAGAAGAAACCTCAGTTAAAGGACCACGAGTTAAAAGCGTTAATTCAAAAAAGTCAAGATGGAGACCAACAAGCAAGAGATACAATAGTCCAAAGTAATATGCGTCTTGTATGGTCAGTTGTGCAACGTTTCCTCAATCGAGGATATGAACCAGATGATTTATTTCAAATTGGCTGTATTGGACTCTTGAAATCGGTAGACAAATTTGATTTGTCTTTCGACGTGAAATTCTCAACCTATGCAGTTCCAATGATTATTGGAGAAATACAGCGATTTTTGCGTGATGATGGATCCGTGAAAGTAAGTCGTTCTTTAAAGGAGACTGGAAATAAGATTCGAAAGATGAAAGATGAGCTTTCTAAAGAATATGGAAGAGCTCCAACGATTAATGAGGTAGCAGAAGCGCTTGAGTTGACACCAGAAGAAGTTGTTCTTGCGCAAGAAGCGAGTCGCACACCATCATCCATACATGAAACAGTTTATGAAAATGATGGAGATCCCATTACGATACTAGATCAAATCGCGGATCAAACAGAAACGAAATGGTTTGATAAAATCGCTTTA
This sequence comes from Bacillus sp. FSL K6-6038, assembly GCF_038050455.1. Taxonomy (NCBI): domain Bacteria; kingdom Bacillati; phylum Bacillota; class Bacilli; order Caryophanales; family Bacillaceae; genus Bacillus; species Bacillus sp. FSL K6-6038. The sequence continues at coordinate 3,953,869 of NZ_JBBOUH010000001.1, read as the reverse complement.
AAAGAGGCAATTAGAGAATTGGATGAGCGTGAACGCTTAATTGTATATTTGCGCTATTATAAAGATCAAACTCAATCAGAAGTAGCAGAGCGAATTGGAATTTCACAAGTCCAAGTATCAAGGCTTGAAAAGAAAATATTAAAACAGATGAAAGATCGAATAGATGAATAGCCATCTATTCGATTTTTTTGCTTTGAACTAGAAACCAGTGATAGTTCAAATAAGATTGAGAAGAAGAAAAAATCGCATCTTATGTTACTGTTGTTATCCTTTCCAAAATCAAAAAATTTCATTCACCCAGAAGTATTTATGTAATTTATTGATAATTATGTAAATTAGGAATGTAATTCAAGTATAAACTTGTCATAGAGGGGAAAGGAAACCTTAATAAACCTCACTTGAAAGTTCAAAATATGAAAATAACGCTTCTAAAAAAATACAGTTACTTTATTCACCGAGTGATTATTCATTAAAAATCCAACGTGCAAAGTTCCATTTTATAAAAAAAGTTGTATTAGAAAATTTTCCAGAAACCATACTACAACTACGAGGAATAGTAAAGAGGTGAATGGAGTGGAGCGAACAATCTATCTCAAAATGCGAAATCGTCTGCAAGTATCCCCTTCATATGAGGTGAAGATTGAAGATATTGCACAAGTAGTTGGGGATTCTGGCTTAGTAGAAAAAATAAAAAAGCAACTTGTCTATAAAATCACAAAACGTGATAAAACACATGTTGTAATTGATGCGATGAAAATCATTCAAGTGATTCAACAAACTACGCAGCATATACAAATTAATTTATTTGGTCCTGGGCAAACACTTGTAGAAATCGTCTATGAAAAAAAGAAAGTACACCCCATTTTCTTTGGATTGGTTTGGATGTTACTTTTTGTCGGTGCGGCTCTTGCGATTATTTATTTTCATGAAGATGTAAGTATGCAGCAAGTACACTGGCGCTTATATTACATGATTACGGGAGAAATCAACTATAAACCGCTCCTGTTTCAAATTCCGTATTCTTTAGGACTGGGATTAGGGATGGTCTTATTTTTTAATCATGTGTTTCAAAAACGAATTAATGAAGAGCCAAGTCCGTTAGAAGTGGAAATGTTCCAGTATCAACAGTCACTCGATCAATATGTCATGATCAATGAAAATAAAGAGAGTGCAAAACAAATCGCAGATGATTGAGTATGGAGTAGTGATAGTAATTGGGCTTGCTGGTGGGATCGCAGTTGGAGGGGGATATGTGGCATTTTTAGCTGTGCTTGGTGTAATCCCACGTTTAGCCCAGTTAACAAGGAGTGGCCATCGGGTTCAATTTTTTGAGTGGGCCGTAATTGGTGGTTCTTTGGCCGGAGCATGGTGCAGTTTAAGAGATATAACCTTTCAAACATCTCAGTATTGGCTCGTTTTACTTGGCTTATTTTGTGGAACATTTATTGGTATGCTTGCTGCGGCTTTGACAGAGGTATTGAATGTTTTACCTATATTAGCAAAACGAGTAGGCGTAGATGGGAAAATTGTCATTCTACTCGTTGCACTTGTACTTGGAAAGGTAATGGGCTCTTTATTTCATTGGATTTATTTTGCAAGATAGGAGGTATCAAGATGGCCCAAAATAAATTAAAAGATGATTACATAAATAAAGTGAAAAATTATCATCCAAAGCCAAATTATGTGATGAATTGTGTAAAAGCTTTTGTTGTAGGTGGACTGATTTGTGCAGTAGGTGAATGCTTGATGAAATTTTATATGTATTATTTTCACTTTAATGAGCAAAATGCGGGAAATCCTACGATAGCAACACTTGTATTATTATCAGCCATATTAACTGGATTTGGTGTATATGATAAAATCGGTCAATTCGGAGGGGCTGGTTCAGCAGTTCCTGTTACTGGATTTGCAAATTCAATGGCAAGTGCGGCAATGGAGCACCGTAGTGAGGGAATTGTACTCGGAGTTGCTACAAATATGTTTAAGCTTGCTGGAAGTGTTATTGTATTTGGAGTTGTTGGAGCATACATTGTTGGTCTAATTCGATATACGTTTAAACTTTGGTTGTCTTAAAGGAGATTAGATATGAGATTGACAGGGAAGCAAACATGGGTATTTCAAAATAATATATTTGTGAATGCAACAGGTACTGCTGTCGGTCCAAAAGAAGCGGAAGGTCCTCTTGGAAAGTGTTTTGATATTTCATATGATGATTTGCATTGTGAGGAAGAAAATTGGGAGCTTGCTGAAAGAAGATTGATGAATGATTCAATTCAGCAGGTCATACAAAAGGGGGATATAAAGCCTTCGCAAATTGATTTTTTTTTAGCGGGAGATTTATTAAACCAAACCGTTACAGCAAATTATGTGGCGAGGGAGCTTGGGATTCCTTTTTTAGGAATGTTCAGCGCTTGTGCATCATCAATGGAGACACTAGCGATTGGATCGGCCTTTATTGATGGAGGCTTTGCTAATCGTGTGATAGCTACGGTTAGTAGTCATAATGCAACTGCAGAACGGCAGTTTCGTTATCCGACAGAATACGGGGGGCAAAGACCTGGTTCAGCAACTTCAACTGTTACAGGGGCAGGGACGGCTTTAATTAGTAAAGAACAGAGCAATATTAAAATAACGGCTGCAACCATTGGAAAAGTGCAAGATTTAGGAATTACAGATCCTTTTGATATGGGATCAGCAATGGCACCTGCTGCTGCCCATACGATTCAACAGCACTTTGAAGATTTAGGGAGAAGTGCAGCTGATTATGATCTTATCGTTACAGGGGATTTATCAGGTGTTGGGGCACCAATTACGAAGCAACTTTTACTTGAGGAAGGGTATGACTTAGGAAATGTATATAATGACTGCGGATTAATGATTTATAACAAGGATCAAGAAGAGGTTTTTGCAGGTGGAAGCGGTTGTGCCTGTTCGGCAGTTGTAACATACGGTCATTTACTACAAGAAATGAAAAAAGGAAACTTACAGCGTATTTTTGTAGTTGCAACAGGAGCGTTGTTAAGCCCGATTATGATACAACAAAAAGAAACGATTCCGACAATTGCACACGGCGTTGTATTTGAAAGGATAAAAGGGGTGTGAATTGTGGATTTTGTATACGCGTTCATCGTTGGGGGAGCTATCTGTGTAGTAGGACAGCTTTTATTGGATTTTGCTAAATTAACTCCTGCACATTTGATGGCAACTTTTGTAGTAATTGGAGCGGTTTTAGATAGCTTTGGACTATATGATAAGCTCATAAAATTTGCAGGTGCTGGAGCAACTGTTCCGATAACGAGCTTTGGACATTCCCTTTTGCATGGAGCACTAGAGGCGGCTGAAAAACATGGTTACTTAGGAATTGGAATGGGTATGTTTAGTTTGACTTCTTCAGGTATTTCAGCATCGATATTATTTGCATTTTTTGTAGCACTTATATGTAAACCGAAAGGATAAATCAAATGAGACGAAGGGTTATTTTGGTGACAGATGGAGATGAATATGCAAAGCGAGCAATTGAGCTGTTAACAAAGGAGTTTGGCGGAAGATGTATTTCAGCATCGCAAAGTAATCCGACGAAATTGACAGGGAAAAAGATTGTGGAGCTAATTATGCAAACGCCATATGACCCTGTATTTGTCATGTTTGATGATAGTGGATTTATAGGAGAAGGTTCAGGTGAAAAAGCGTTAAAATATGTGGCAATGCATAAACAAATTGATGTTCTTGGCATTTTAGCTGTTGCATCTAATACACATCATTGGGAGTGGGCGCGTGTAGATGTCAGCGTAGATCGAGAAGGCAGATTAACAGAATACGGTGTTGATAAATTTGGACTTCCTGATGGTGAAATTGGGAGAATTAATGGGGATACGATTTATTGTTTAGATGCATTAAATGTGCCTGTAATTGTTGGAATTGGTGATATAGGGAAAATGTGTGGAAATGATGAGTGGGAACGAGGATCACCAATTACCAAAAAAGCAATTCAATTAATTTTAGAAAGAAGTGGGTTTTATGACGAAACAGAAGAAAGTTAATATTCCGATTTCTTCCTTCTTGAGTGATAATGAAAATTATTTAAAACAAACAGTTGGGCTTGGCGTCACATTTGATGTTGGGATTCGTAAGTTTCAAATTCTTGATAAAGAAATCGGTGTATTATTTGTAAATGGATTGTGTGATACAAATTACCTCATTCACATTTTGGAAGAAGCAGTAGATACAAATGAAATAAGAGATGTTGAAGAAGATACAGTTAAGCTTTTAGAAAATCGCCTTATCCATCAACAAGTAAGTAAAGTAAAAACGATGGATGAGGTAATGCTACAAGTATTATCGGGACTTGTTATTATCTTTGTGGAAGGTGAAACAGAGGCCTTTGCAATCGATGTTCGTAGTTATCCAGGACGAACACCAACAGAACCAGATACAGAAAAAGTAGTGCGCGGGGCAAGAGATGGTTTTGTAGAAAATATCATTGTAAATACAGGGCTAATAAGAAGGCGTATTCGCGATCCGCGCCTTCGAAACGAAATTATCCGGGTTGGGGATCGGTCACAAACGGATATTTGTATTACCTATGTTCAGGACGTTGCGAATCCAGATTTGGTAAAAATCATTAAGCAAGAACTAGAAAGTATTGAAGTAGATGGAATTACAATGGCTGACAAAACGATTGAAGAATTTTTAGTGAAGCAGGGTTATAATCCTTTCCCGCTTATTCGTTATACAGAAAGACCAGATGTAGCGGCAAATCATTTATTAGAAGGGCATGTATTAGTTATTGTTGATACATCTCCAAGTGTAATGATTACACCAACAACTTATTTTCATCATGTGCAGCACGCAGAAGAGTTTAGACAAAACCCGGCAGTTGGTACATTTTTACGATGGGTTCGTTTTGTAGGTATTATATTTTCTGTGTTTTTATTGCCGTTTTGGCTCGTTTTTGTGTTCGATCCAACGTTGTTACCAGAGAAGCTTGCTTTCATTGGACCAAATAAAATGACCCATCTCCCTATTATATTACAAATAATTATGGCCGATATTGGACTTGAGTTTTTGCGAATGGCATCGATTCATACACCAACTCCTTTATCATCAGCTACCGGCTTAATTTCAGCGATTTTAATTGGGCAAATTGCAATTGACGTTGGGTTATTTGTTCCAGAAGTTATTTTATATACAGCGGTTTCAATGATTGGAATATATGCAACACCAAGTTATGAATTAGGACTTGGAAACAAACTTGGAAAATTATTTGTCATTATTTTAACTGGTTTGTTCCATGAGATAGGATTTATAATTGGCATGACGATGTTAATTTTATTTTTAACGTCTATCAGAAGTTTACAAACACCATATTTATGGCCGTTTTTGCCATTTGACTGGGGGGCATTAAAAACAATATTATTACGCCCAGCCATGTCTAGTTTAAAAGTACGCCCAAGCATTGTACATCCACAAAATATACGTAGACAAAAATAAGCAGGAATCAATCTTCCTGCTTATTTTTTATTAGAAATTTATCGTATTTTAACAAAATCACAACATTTTTTTCGTACACTTAGAGTAGACATTGTGTATGAAAGGGGAAGAGGGCATGATTAAATTATTTGTAAGTGATTTAGATGATACACTTTTTTATAATGTAAGCAATATTCATAAGGAAGATGAAAAAGCACTTTGTTGGTTAGCGGAAAAAGGGACAAATATTTGCTTTGCTTCTGGTCGTTTTACGCATCGAATTCATGATGCAGTTAGGCAATTCTCATTTCCATATTACACGACAGGATTAAATGGTGCTACGATGCTATTACCAAACGGACAAATATTCCATGAATCGAAATTCAATGATGGAGTTGCCCAGGAAATATATCGATATATACATGAAAAAAGGCTAGCTGATATTGTGTGTGCAAAAGAGCAGAGATATACGAAAAAGAAAAATGAACATCATTATGTTTTTGAAGAATATATGGGTGTGCATATTGCTGAAATAGAAACATTAGAGGAGGAATTTGGTAAAAAAATCCATCCTGCAAAGTTGTTTGTGTATGGAGAAGCAGAAAAGATTGTGACATTGGATCAAGAGCTAAGAGACACTTTTCATGAGCACGCTGAGATTTTTATTTCTGGAAAAGGATATGTAGATATTATGCCAATGGGGGTTAGTAAAGGAAGTGCTTTAAAACGTTTGATGGAGCATTTGAAAATTGAAGCGCATGAAGTAGCATGTATTGGTGATTCTTTTAATGACATTTCTATGTTTGAAGTAACACCGCATTCTTTTACTCTTCATCATGCACATCCATATGTGAAGGAAAAGGCATGTCATGTTGTTCGTTCTGTAGAGGAAGCGATTATGAAATTACCGTTGCTTATATAATAGATAAATCCATTTTGATTTTTCACATATAAGCTGCTATGAAAAACAAAAGGTGACCTGCACTCGTTTTCTCTCTTTGTTTTCACTTGGTATGGGGAAGGAAGAGGATCTGACCGCTTCTATGCACGGCCAGATGCTTAAAAAGAAAGATTTTATGTCGGTTTTTTAATTTGGATTTATATAATAAAAAGCTCGTCAATGACGAGCTTTTTATTACTTAAATAATGATTTAATAAAATCAATGATACTAGAGAAGAAATCTTTTACTTTATCTAGGAAGCCTTGTCCTTCTTCAGATCCTAAAAATGCTGAAACATGTTCTTTCGCTTTATTTAATTGGCTACCAACTTGGTTCCAGTCAATATTTAAATTTTTCATTTTATCAAATAATGAAACTAAGCTATCTAATTGCTCATCTGTTAGTGTAATACCAAGTTGATCAGCAATTTTTTTAATTAGCGCACGTAAATCTTCTGTTGTTTTTGGCTGTTCTTTAGCAATTTCTTCTTTTACTTTCGCAACAAGTTGAACAGCTTTTTCGTCACCAATTTTGTCACCAAGTTTCGCTGTTTGTACCATTTCTTCGTTAGCTACTTTTTTTACTTCTTCAGGAATTTCTTTTTTCGATGTTGTTTCGTAAGCCTTCATTAATCCTGTTAAAGCAGCTGTTCCTGATACTTTAAATGGTGCCGTGATTTGGATCTCTGCATCTTTAACACCTGCTGTGATGAGTGCGTTTGTATACATTGCATCTGTTACCCAATTAATGTTTTTCGCTCGCACAATAAGACCTGATCCTGGTTTTGTATACGTAATTATAGAAGAGGAAATAGCTCTCGTACCAATTTGTGCTTTTGGAACAATACCCTCTAAAAATTTATGTTCTTCCGCATTAGATACAGTAATAATTTGCGCATCTTTTGGCGCTTTCATTTCTTTTAAAAGATCTTGTTTTTGTTGTTCAGATAAATTTTCTCCTAATGTAACGATTGATTCTCCCTCAATCACGTCTGCAAATGAAGCTGTTGGGATCATAAACACCGTAACAGCTAGTAGCAAAGCTAATAGTTTCGTTTTCACGAAAAATCGCTCCCTTTCTCTTTCTGAAATTTGCGGGCAACACAGTAATTATAGTATATTTTTAAAATTTGTCATCCGTCTTCTTGCTGATTTTAAAAAAGAAGTATACAGATTGTCGGATTCTTTTTGTTTCTGAGCACGAATATGGTAATATAGTGCTGAGATAGTTGAAAGGAGACATATACGTATGAAAACTTTAGGATACATATTAATGGAGAATGGTGAAAAAATTGAATTAGAATTTTTCCCAGAAGAAGCACCGAAAACAGTTGAAAATTTCAAAAAATTAGCAGATCAAGGATTCTATAATGGTGTTACATTCCACCGCGTTATTCCTGGTTTCGTAAGCCAAGGTGGAGACCCAACAGGAACAGGTGCAGGCGGTCCTGGTTACTCTATTCCATGTGAAACTGAAGGGAATCCGCATAGACATGTAGTTGGATCACTTTCTATGGCACATGCTGGCCGTAATACAGGTGGTAGCCAATTCTTCATCGTTCATGAGCCACAACCACATTTAGATGGTGTACATACTGTATTTGGTAAAGCGACAAGCGGTATTGAAACAGTATTAAACATGCGTCAAGGCGATGTAATGAAAGAAGTTAAAGTTTGGGAAGAATAAATTGAAGAGAGCAAAGTGCTCTCTTTTTATTTTTTTACTGTTAAATAATCATCATTCAAAAGCTTTATATGATATTAAGAGAAGATTGAAAACATGTAAGTATAAAATTTTGCTTTGTTCCATATTTGTAGTGGCAATCGGAGAAAAAATTTAAATTAAGAAAAGTTGTAATCTATAAACAGGAATTTGTGGGCAATATGCAGTAAATGATAAGAGAGAGTAAATGATAAAGTTATTATAGCTAACTAAATTGTTAGCGATAGAACTATTTTTGTAAAAATACATAGGATACAGTAAAGTTTTATTTCGTTATTCGTGGTTTATAAGTTTTGTAGTTCAATGTGTTATGCGAGAAGCTAAAAAGTTAGATGGAGTTTATTCATTAGCTTGAGAAAAGTAAATTCTCAATGAGAGAATTTCTTTTATTACTATACATTTGACTTTCCTACATTCTCTTTGTATGATTATCAAGTTGTTTTGGCAGCCCTTCTCACTATAGTGAAAATATTGTAAAATGGAGATGATATAGCAATAGTGGTAGAGGGGATACATGGTTTGTAACTTTTGTAAGAAGGGATAAGGTTTATGTTAATTCGTTTTAAAAAAAGTTATGAAAAGATTGCAATGGGGCTTCTTTCGTTTATGCCGACTGAAAAAGATGTTAAAATTTTACAATTGACAATGAAAGAATATGATAAAAATGATAGTTGGCAACTATATTTGTGGAAACAAAATGATGATTTTGTTGGGATAGTTGGAGTTATCAACGAAGAAAATGTATTACAGATTCAACATCTTAGTGTGAATCCATCTCATCGTCACATGGGGATTGGTACAAAGATGGTACAAGAATTAAAAAATAAGTTTCAAGGTATTACAATTTGTGGAAACGAACAAACAGCTAGTTTTTTTGAAAAGTGTAAGGGAATTGAACAAAATATACATTCATAAAAGCAGAGATGGAATTTGTGTCATCTCTGCTTTCTTTTTTTTAGTTGCTCGTTTCGTTCGGCAATTACATCATTTCTGTCACGCAATTTGTGTTTATGGATAATGTATTCAGTAGGTAGTGAATGAGCATCTTTCCAAGGAATCATTTTTTCTGTACATAATTGTAAGCATGTGTTTTCTAAAGAGGAATCTGAAAAAGGAAAAAATATAGGTGCAAAAGGTTCTTTTGATTGAATGGACTGTAATTGTTTTTGTAATATAGTTAAAAGTTTTGGGTAATCAAGACCTAATCTGTGTACTTGTATACTTTCCTTTTTTAAAATAGCAATGGCGCTTTTCATCATTCGCATTGAACCATTCCAATTTGAGCGTCTGTGATGGTATAAAGCAACTGCTATTTGAATAAAACCAACCCAGTAGTTTTCTCGCTCTCCTCGTGGTTTCAATTTCCAATATTCTTCTAGTACTTCGTGACATTCAAAGTAATCATAATCTCCATGAAAATGAATTAAAAATTGTATGTATGCTGTAGGATACATCCTTTTCGCTCCTGTCTAAACGGTCTTACGTACAGTTTATCATAAAGTGAAACTATGATGTGATCAATGGAGTTTTCTTTATCTACACTGATTATCAGCCCTCACCAATCGGGCTTTTACGGGCAACCCGCCCCATACCTCACTTCTTTACTTTTACTGAATTTTAAGGTGAGATCTTACTGCACGCGAATAACGGGATAAATAATAAACGACTAGAGAATCTCTAGCCGTTTATTATATTCTGCATTAGCAGAAGCAAGCCGCGCCTACAATGATTAATAAGATAAAGAGCACAACAAGTAAAGCGAAACCGCCGTTAAAACCACAATCAATATGGCCCATAGTTTTTTTACCTCCTACATTGAACTTACTACACTTTTATCATATGAAGAGGTGGGCATTGTTGCATGGGCAGGTGTCTATTTTCAACTAAATTTCTGAAAAAGGTTGGATAGAACATAAGTATGCTCTATACTTATGTTGTTATAGAAAAAATGTGGTGGGATGCTTTGTGCAATATAATTTTAAAGTAGAGGCTTTTGAAGGGCCTTTAGATCTATTGTTACATTTAATTCATCGCTATGAAATTGATATATATAATATTCCTGTAGCGGAAATTACAGAGCAGTATTTATCTTATATTCATACGATGAAAGACTTGCAACTGGATGTTGCAAGTGAGTATTTGGTGATGGCTGCAACGCTATTGCAAATTAAAAGTAAAATGCTGTTACCGAAACAAGAGGAAGATGTACCTGATAATGGTGAAGACTTTATAGATGATCCCCGTCAAGAGTTGATGGAGCGGTTAATTGAATATAAAAAATATAAGCAAGTTGCTGCTGAATTAAAAGAGAGAGAACAAGAAAGAGCACAACTTTATACACGTTCACCAATCGATTTTACATCATTTCAGCAAGAAGAGGAGACAAGTTTACCTCTCGATATAACACTGTATGATATGTTAGCAGCATTTCAAAAACTTATGCGTCGTAAAAAATCAAAACGTCCGGTAACAACGCGAATTGCTCGTCAAGAAATACCGATTGAACAACGTATGAGTGATATTTTACAGCAATTAGAAACAGCGGAAGGACGCCAAAGTTTTTATGATTTATTCGTTGATGAAGAGCGCGAAGTAATGGTTGTAACGTTTTTAGCCATACTCGAACTTATGAAAAACCAACAAATTATTATTGAGCAAGAACACAATTTTGATGAAATCTTTTTGACTCGCTCTAAAGTTTAGTAAAACTCCCATTTCAAAATTGTGAGGAAAACTAGCAGTAAGTATTTGATTAGTCAAAACGAATGATCAGTGGAAATAATCCCCGCTGATCATGGTTTCGCATAATCTTGTTTGGAACGATAAAAGGAATGTTGGACCGGTCGCAATATACTGTGATTCGGTTTTTATTGTGGATATTTTTGTATGGAAAGATATGAGAAAGGAGATTGTATGTTGGATAGAAAAGAACAGATGGCAATTGTTGAGGGGCTTTTATTTGTTGCGGGTGATGAAGGAGTTTATCCGGAACAAATTGCAAAAGTACTTGAAATTGAAGTGAAAGATGTAATTCAGATTATCGAGGAAATGCAAAGGGAATGTGAAGGTGTACAGCGAGGGTTGCAAATTGTACAATTTGCAAAAGTGTATCGCTTTGCCACAAAAAAAGAACATGCGCCTTATTATCAAAAATTAATGGATACACCAACAGCAGCGTCTCTTTCCCAGGCTGCTCTTGAAACATTGGCGATTGTTGCTTATCGCCAGCCAATTACAAGAACGGAAATGGAAGAAATTCGTGGTGTGAAAACAGATCGAGCACTGCAAACATTGGTATCGCACTTACTTATAAAAGAAACGGGCCGGGCAGAAGGACCAGGGCGCCCTATTTTATATGGTACTACGAAAGAGTTCTTAGATACGTTTGGACTTCAAACATTAGATGATTTACCAACCCTTTCTGAAGAAAATGAACAAATGAATGAAGCTGACTTATTCTTTGGCTCCTTGCAGGAATTGTCAAAATCGTAGCTTAGCGCATTGCTAAGCTTTTTTGTATATGAAATACGACTCGTGCCATACTAAATGAAAAAAGGAGACGAATTATGAAAGTTGTACGGATTATTCTATTGCTAGTTTCTGTTTTAATATGTTTTTCATTAAACAGCACATCTGTCAAAAGATATATGACGTCTGTTCATACTGTGTCCTCTTTTTCCAAGCAACGTCCACATTTAGGAAGAATGAAAGTGAGTTTTTTTAAGGTAGGACAAGGTGATGCCACACTTATTATTTTACCTAATGGTCAAACAATGTTAATCGATGGAGGACCTTATGAGGCTGGAGAGGTAATTATTCAGAAATTAATTGAAAAAGGAATTAACCATTTAGATGTTGTGGTAGGGACGCATCCAGATATGGATCATATAGGAGGGCTTATACCGATTATAGAACAAATGCCAGTTTCACTTGTATTAGATAGCGGCAAAACCTATAGTTCTTTTACATATCATACGTATAGGAACGATATTAAAAAGAGGGGAATTCCATTTGTTCGTGTAAAACAGGGACAGCATATACCGTTAGATCCCCAAGTTTCAATTCAAGTATTAAATAATGGGAAGTCAAAGGATGAAAATAATGAATCATCAATTGTTTTAAAAGTTCGATATGGTAAAGCTGATTTTTTGCTAATGGGAGATGCGGATATACAAACTGAAAAGAAAATAATAAAGCAATATGATGTGCATGCTGATGTTTTAAAGGTAGGTCACCACGGTTCATATACGTCAACTAGTGAACAATTTTTAGAGGAGGCAAACCCTCAATTTGCTATTCTTTCTTATGATAAAAAAAATCCATATGGGCATCCACATCAAAGTGTAGTAAACAGGTTAAAGAGATATGGTGTCATGACATATACAACGGATAAACGAACGGTAGAAATTGAAACGGATGGAGACCATATTGCAATATGGTCAAATACGCCGCTTCCATTGTTAAAGTAAAGAAGTAGTTAAAACTGTATAATAGAATGCTAAGTAGGAAAATGGAAACAAGGAATTGGTATTCGTTTTCATAAAAGATGCATTGTCTCCTTTTGGAAAAAAAGAATAATATATATTATAATTAAAGAAGATAAATTTCCTTTTTTACTAAGAGAAGAGGAAATTTCATTTGAATGTATAGACAACTACTCGTGTATATATTAAGATAGGGTTAGGCAAATAGATAATAATAACAAGTAGGTATTCCATGGGAAAGGATCGATGAAAATGAAAACGCAAGTTGTCATCAATGCCAAAATTTATACAGGTCACGAAGTAATGGGAAGTGGATTTATTCGTTACGCAGAAAAAATTGAAGAAATTGGTTTGATGGCTCAATATGTATCACAAGAAAATGAAACGGTTTTTGACGCAGAAGGAAAAATTGTGATTCCAGGTATGATCGATGTTCATATTCATGGTGGATACGATATTGATGCGATGGATGCGAATAGCGATGGGTTAGTAACTCTTGGTAAAGAAATGTTAAAAGAAGGGGTTACAACTTATTTCCCAACAACAATGACGCAAGCTCCAGAAGCAATTGAAGCGGCTTTAAGTGCTGCAAAAGAAGCGAAAGAAAAAGGAGCGCATTTTGAATATATTCATTTAGAAGGACCATATGTTTCAAAAAAACGTGCAGGGGCGCAACCTCTTGAACATATCGTTCCGGCGAATATTGAACAATTTAAACAATGGCAAGAAGCAAGTGGCAATCTAATTAAATTAGTAACGTATGCACCAGAAGAAGAAGGCGCAGTAGAATTTGAAAAGTATCTTGCTGAAACGAGTGTTGTTGGTACAATGGGCCATACAGATGCAGTTGATGCACAATTGAAAAGTAGAAACATTACACATGCTACACACTTATACAATCAAATGCGCGGTTTACATCACCGTGAACCAGGTGTTGTCGGTCACGTGTTATTGAACCCAAATGTAATGGTTGAAGTGATTACAGATGGTATTCACATTCACCCAGATATGGTGAAATTAGCATATAAATTAAAAGGTCCTAAAAAAGTAAGTGTCATTACTGATGCGATGCGTGCAAAAGGTTTAGAAGATGGATTGTATGAGCTTGGTGGACAGCCTGTACATGTGAAAGATGGCAGCGCTCGTTTAGAAGACGGAACGTTAGCGGGTAGTATCTTGAAAATGGACCAAGCATTCCGAAATGTAATTGAATTTACAGGATGCTCGATTGAGGACGCTGTACTTATGACATCAGTTAACCAAGCAGAAGAGTTTGGATTAACGAATAAAGGGGCATTAACAGTAGGAAAAGATGCGGACTTTGTTGTCATGACGGAAGATCTACATGTATATGATACGGTTCGATTAGGAATTCATATGAAGGAAGGGAAGTAAATAGATGAATATTCTTGTTGTAAAAACGCCAGAAGAATTAGCAGAAGCAGGTTGTAAATTAATTGAAGAAGTTGTAAAATCAAAGGAAAATCCAACGTTAGGAATGGCTACAGGAAGCTCTCCACTTGGTATTTATGCAGAAATGCGAAAAAATAAACTTGATACAAGCCGTGCAACCACTGTAAACTTAGATGAGTACGTAAATTTACCACACGAAGATAAAAACAGCTATCATTATTTTATGCAAGAACAGTTGTTTAATCATCTTCCCTTTAAAGAAACTTATGTACCAAACGGGATGGCAAGTGATTTAGAAGAAGAGTGCAAGCGTTATGAAGGCATTCTAGCAGCTAACCCAGTTGATCTACAGATTCTTGGAATCGGTGAAAACGGTCACATCGGATTTAACGAACCAGGAACATCTTTTGATTCTCCAACTAACATTGTTGAATTAACAGAGTCTACACGCCAAGCAAACCTTCGTTTCTTTGAAAAAGAAGAAGATGTACCAACTCATGCAATTACAATGGGGATTGGAAGCATCATGAAAGCGAAACAAATTCTACTTGTTGCTATGGGACCGAAAAAAGCAGAAGCAATCAGAGAATTATTGCAAGGTGAGTATAGCGAAGCGTGTCCTGCTACAGTGTTACAACGTCATCCGAATGTAACCGTAATCGCAGATCCAGAAGCTCTATCTTTATGCAGTGAGGCGATTGCTGATGAACATCGACAAGTATTCACCATTTCCGATCTATTATCAGATTCAAGAGTGGGTGAAACAGCTAATTGAGGACGGTGAATGGACGCCGGGAGATAAAATTCCATCTGAGAATGAACTTTGTGATAAGTTCGAAGTAAGTCGCATGACGATCAGACAGGCAATTAATAATTTAGTGGAACAAGGGTATTTATATCGAAAGCGTGGAATTGGAACGTTTGTTCAGCTTCCAAAAGTGGAGCAAAAACTGCAAGGGATGACGGGATTTACAGAGGATATGCTTTCCCGTGGTATGAAACCGAGCAGTCAGTTATTAAGCTTCCGCCTAGTTTCAGCTACTGCTAAAATAGCAGACCGGCTTAGAATTCAAGAGGGGGAATCGGTGTATGAAGTGAGGCGTATCCGCTTAGCCGATGACGAACCGATTGCTTTTGAGACGACATATTTGTCGCCAACTCTTGTAAAAGATATTAACGAAGAAATTTTGCAACAATCTTTATACGAACATTTAGAGAAAAAGTTAGGCTTTAAACTTGTTCGTGCTACCCAAGCAATTGAAGCTTCAATTGCAACGGATGATGAAGCGGAACATCTGCATATACCTAAAAAAGCACCTGTGCTTGTAATGAGACAATGGTCATATGCAGAAGGTGAATTACCGTTAGAATATGTGAAATGTATTTATCGTGGTGATCGTTATAAGTTCATTACGAGTATTTCACGAAACAAGTAGTGTATTTTATTTTGTGAAATACATTAAACTTTCAATTCATTGGGTATGTAGAGAAACAAAAATACGACTCATCCTTACAGGGAATGAGTCGTATTTTTGTTTTGTTTTGAGTTGTAAGTTACTACGTGTTCTACAGCGTCTTTTACAGAGTCTACGACATAATGTGCATGTTCTTTCACTGCATCGTCAGCTTGTGACATGGCAAAGCTATGAGATGTTAAATTGAACATAGGAATATCATTGTAAGAATCACCGATACAAGCAATTTCTTCAGGTTCTATTTGGAACTCTTGTAATAAAATAGAGATTGCTGATCCTTTGCTAATATTTGGTGGCATGACATCTAAGCATTGTTCAGCGGAGATAAAGGTACTGACTTTGCCGCTAAATTTCTCATTGATTTTTTTCTGAAGTACTTGTAAGTCTTCTTTTGTGCCTCCAACAGAAATTTTATTAGGAAAAATTGTATCATCAATTTTTTGTAATAAGTTTGGTTCTTCAACAGAAGTCATTGTAACTTGTTTCTCAAGTTCATGAATAAATGGTGTTTTTTCTTCAATGTAATAATTATATTCATCACTTACATAACGAAAATACGGTTCTTCTTTCGTCATCGCTAACAAATCTGGCAAAATGCTCGAATCAAATGTTGCAGACAATAATTGTTTATTCTCATGGGTATATACGAATACACCATTTACGCTAATGCGATGGAAGTTGGTACCAACCTCTTTCATTAAACCAGCGATTTCATTATCAAGCCTACCGGAGGCGAAACAAAGAATCACATTTTGTTCTGCAAGATTGCGAAGAGCTGTAACATCTTGCTCATCAATCATGCCGCCATGTTGCATCATTGTGCCATCAATATCGCTTACAAACATTTTAATCATGTTGCATTCTCCTTTCTATGTACATTTGCTCTTACATTATACGCATCTCGTGCAATCATGTCTAAAAAATGAATTTTTCTAAAATGGTAGATGTTTTGCATTGACGAAAAAGAAGGATGTTCTGTAACATAAAAGTAGGCTATTTAAGTACGAGGGTGGTGTTATATGAATAGTTATCTAGAAATTAAAAAAGTTTTAAATAATAATGTAATCATTGCGAGTCATCAGGAACACGAGGAAGTAGTAGTGATTGGCAAGGGAATTGGATTTGGAAAGAAAACGAAAGATGTATTAAAGGCGGAGCAAATTGAAAAAATGTTTGTTTTAAAAAATGAACGTGACCGTGAACAATATAAGCTTTTAGTGCCACATGTGAGCGAAAAGTTAATTGAACTGATGAATGATATTATGATGTATATTCAAGAAAAGGCGCAGTCACCATTAAACGAGCATATTCATATTGCCTTAACCGATCATATTTCTTTTGCAATTAAAAGACTGAAACAGGGCTTTACAATAGATAATCCTTTTTTAGTTGAAACAAAAATGCTGTATCCAGAAGAGTACAAAATTGCTGAAGGAGTTGTACAACTTTTAAATTCCCGTTTGCAAATTACATTGCCAGAAGGGGAAATTGGCTTTATTGCACTTCATATTTATAGTTCACTCACAAATTCTGATGTATCTGCTGTTAATCAAAACTCCCGTCTTATTGCAAAGCTTGTTTCATTAATTGAAACAAATCTACACCTTACATTAGATCCAGAAAGTATTCATTATTTACGCCTTATTCGTCATTTACAATATGCAATTGAACGAGTGAAAAAGGGAGAGAAGGTAGAAGAAGCACAAGGGTTTGCTGAGTTATTAAAAGCAGAGTATCCAGTTTGTTATAATCTAGCTTGGAAGCTTGTGAAGGTGATGCAGAAAGAATTACAGCTCCCTGTATATGAAGCGGAGAGTATTTATTTAACGATGCATTTGCAAAGATTAGTAAAAGCAGAACATGTGTAAAAGACATATATTTTTGTCTAAAATGAAAACGTTAAAAAAAATGATTGAATCGCTTACAATTGTTTTGTATAATAAGTCATGCAAAGTTATACAAAATTCGACAAACAAGTTAAGGCAAACAACGAAAACGTTTGCTCTAAAGTAGTGAACTTATACGTAAACCTATTTTTGACACGTGTTACTGATTCGATCAGGCATGAGTGGAGAAAAGTCAGGAATGTAAGCTAGAGAAAGGGACATACTACCCTTTGTATAGCTATCGTTCTATCTTTTTTTCCTCATGCCTTTTTGGCGTTTGTCGAAAAGCACAATATAGATAAGAGAGGAAGGGTTTTCATGTTTAAGAATATCTTTGGTGTTCTTCAAAAAGTCGGAAAAGCGCTTATGCTTCCAGTAGCAATTTTACCGGCTGCAGGTATTTTACTTGGATTTGGTAATGCATTTCAAAATCCACAGTTAACAAATCTAGTTCCTGCTTTAAAGGCAGATTGGTTTGTTCTAGTTGCAAAAATTATGGAACAATCTGGTGATATTATTTTCGCAAACCTTGCATTATTATTCGCAGTAGGGGTTGCCATCGGATTAGCAGGTGGAGACGGAGTAGCTGGGTTAGCAGCCTTCGTTGGATACTTAATTATGAACAAAACGATGAGCGTATTCTTAGGAGTAGAAAAATTTGTTACAATTGTAAGTGACAAAGTTCCAGTTAAAACTGGTTTTACAGATCAAGCGTATGCAAATGTATTAGGTATTCCGACACTTCAAACGGGAGTGTTTGGGGGTATTCTTGTCGGGATATTAGCAGCATATTGCTATAATAAATACTTCAATATTGAATTACCATCATACTTAGGATTCTTTGCAGGTAAGCGTTTTGTACCGATCGCAACAGCAACATTCTCTTTACTTTTAGGGATTGTAATGTGCTTTATTTGGCCGACAATTCAAGGTGGTTTGAATGCATTCTCACATCAAATGATCGATGCGAATAAAACGTTAGCGGCATTTGTGTTTGGTTTAATTGAGCGTTCTTTAATTCCATTTGGATTACATCATATTTTCTATGCACCATTCTGGTTTGAGTTTGGTCAATATACAAGTGCGGCGGGTGACATTATCCACGGTGACCAAAAGATCTTTATGGCACAATTAAAAGATGGTGTTGAGTTAACAGCTGGTACATTTACAACAGGTAAATATCCGTTCATGATGTTCGGTCTTCCAGCAGCAGCTTTAGCAATGTATCATGAAGCACGTCCAGAAAATAAAAAATTAGCAGCTGGTAT
Organism: Bacillus sp. FSL K6-6038; assembly: GCF_038050455.1. NCBI lineage: Bacteria > Bacillati > Bacillota > Bacilli > Caryophanales > Bacillaceae > Bacillus > Bacillus sp. FSL K6-6038. The sequence continues at coordinate 3,935,211 of NZ_JBBOUH010000001.1, read as the reverse complement.
TTTAGGATCTGCTGCGTTAACATCTTTCCTAACAGGTATTACAGAACCACTTGAATTTTCATTCTTATTCGTAGCACCAGTATTGTTCGGAATACATGCTATATTTGCTGGTTTATCGTTTATGACAATGCACATTTTAGGTGTTAAAATTGGGATGACATTCTCTGGTGGTTTAATTGACTTTATGCTATTTGGTGTCTTACCAGGCCGTACAGCATGGTGGTGGGTAATTGTTGTTGGTCTTGCACTTGCAGTAATTTACTACTTCGGATTCCGCTTTGCAATCCGCAAATGGGATCTAAAAACACCTGGTCGTGAAGTAACAACAGATACTGATGGCGCAGGGAAAACAGAAGCAGGTGAACTTCCACGTGAAGTATTAGTAGCGCTTGGTGGTAAAGAGAATATTGCTTCTTTAGATGCTTGTATTACACGTTTACGTGTTCAAGTTAACGAACAAAAAAATGTAAACAAAGATCGTTTGAAAGAACTTGGGGCAGCGGGAGTGCTTGAAGTAGGAAATAACATTCAAGCTATTTTTGGACCAAAATCTGACACATTAAAATCACAAATTCATGATATTATGTCGGGTCGTACACCTCATGTTGAAAAAGAAAAACCTGTAAAAGTAGAAGAAACTGTACAAAAAGCGGATACAAATGAAACAATTGTATCTCCGATTGAAGGTAAAATTCTACCGATTACAGAAGTTCCTGATCAAGTATTTTCAGGGAAAATGATGGGGGATGGATTCGCAATTGAGCCAGTAGAAGGAACAGTCGTTTCTCCAGTTGACGGTGAGATTGTCAATGTCTTCCCAACAAAACATGCAATTGGTATTCAATCTGAAGGTGGAAAAGAAATTTTAATTCACTTCGGTATTGATACTGTAAAATTAAATGGTGAAGGTTTTGAAGCACTTGTCACGCAAGGTGATAAAGTGAAACAAGGACAACCATTATTGAAAGTAGATATCGCATTTGTAAAAGAAAATGCACCATCTATTATTACACCAATTATTTTTACGAATTTAGGGCAAGGACAACAAGTTGAATTGAAAAAAGAAGGCAATGTCAAGAAAGGCGAAGCCGATATTATTGACATTCAGTAAGAAATTGACGCAAAATGTCTATAATTATAATAGGCGATGTGGTTGACCGAACATCGCCTATTATATACAATAGATGATGTAGTACTCACGTCTATACAACCGAAAAAATACTGTATTTAAAGGAGATAGATTATTATGGAAAAAATCTTTAAAGTAACTAGCGACTCAGGGATTCATGCTCGTCCAGCAACTCTACTTGTAAACACTGCAAGCAAATTCGGTGCTGATATTAACTTAGAGTATAACGGTAAAAACGTTAACTTAAAATCAATCATGGGTGTTATGTCTTTAGGTATTCAACAAGGCGCAGAAATTAAAATCACTGCAAATGGTGATGATGCAGCTCAAGCACTAGCAGCTATCGAAGAAACTATGAAAAACGAAGGATTAGGAGAATAATGACTCTTAACATTCAAGGGATCGCTGCATCAAGTGGGATTGCTATTGCGAAGGCTTTCAGACTTGAGAATCCTGAATTTAACATTGAAAAGAAAACGATTACGAATGAAGCTGCAGAAATTGTACGCTTAGACGCTGCGCTTGAGAAAGCAAAATCTGAACTAGAAGCAATTAAAGACCATGCTTTTGCTGAGCTTGGTGCTGATAAAGCTGCTATCTTTGAAGCACATTTACTAGTATTGAATGATCCAGAACTAGTAAATCCAGTAAAAGATAAAGTAAATAATGAAAAAGTAAATGCTGAATTTGCAATGGACGAAGTTGCAACAATGTTCATTACTATGTTTGAAAACATGGATAATGAATATATGAAAGAGCGTGCAGCGGATATTCGCGACGTAACAAAACGCGTTCTTGCACATTTACTAGGAATTAACTTCTCAAATCCAAGTACGATTTCTGAAGAAGTAATTATTATTGCTGAAGATTTAACACCATCTGATACAGCACAATTAAACCGTAACTATGCAAAAGGTTTCACGACTGATATTGGTGGACGTACATCTCACTCTGCAATTATGGCTCGTTCTATGGAAATTCCAGCTGTTGTTGGTACGAAAGTTGTTATGGAGAAAATCCAAAACGGCGATATCGTAATTATCGACGGTCTAGATGGAGAAGTAATTGTAAACCCATCTGAAGAAACGCTTCGTACTTTCGAAGAAAAGAAAGCAAAATTCGAAGAACAAAAAGTTGAATGGGCGAAATTAAAAGATCAAGCAACTGTAACAAGTGATGGGCATCATGTTGAGCTTGTTGCAAACATCGGAACACCAAATGATGTACAAGGTATCATCGACAATGGTGGAGAAGGCGTTGGTTTATACCGTACAGAATTCTTATATATGGGTCGTGACAATCTTCCAACAGAAGAAGAGCAGTTCGAAGCATATAAAGCAGTTCTTGAAGGTGTAAAAGCAGATCAACCAGTTGTTGTTCGTACACTTGACATCGGTGGAGATAAAGAGCTTCCATACTTACATTTACCAAAAGAAATGAACCCATTCTTAGGTTACCGTGCGATTCGCTTATGCCTTGAAGAACAAGATGTGTTCCGTACACAACTTCGTGCATTACTTCGTGCAAGCGTATATGGTAATTTAAAAATTATGTTCCCAATGATTGCAACTCTTGATGAATTCCGTCAAGCAAAAGCAATTTTATTAGAAGAGAAAGAAAGACTTGTTCAAGCTGGTACAACTGTTTCTGATGCTATTGAAGTAGGTATGATGGTAGAAATCCCCGCTTCTGCAGTATTAGCAGATCAGTTTGCAAAAGAAGTTGATTTCTTCTCTATCGGAACAAACGACCTAATCCAATACACAATGGCTGCAGACCGTATGAATGAACGTGTATCTTACTTATACCAACCGTATAATCCATCTATTTTACGCCTTGTAAAAATGGTTATCGATGCTGCTCATAAAGAAGGAAAATGGGCTGGTATGTGTGGTGAGATGGCAGGAGATTCACTTGCAATCCCGTTACTACTTGGATTAGGATTAGATGAATTCAGTATGAGTGCAACATCTATCCTTCCTGCAAGAACACAACTAAGCAAGTTGTCAAAAGCACAAATGGAAGAGTTAGCACAAAAAGCATTAACAATGTCAACTGCTGAAGAAGTTGTTGAATTAGTTAAAAGCATCTAATAATAAAAGAAAACCTGAGCCGATTGAAATCGGTCTCAGGTTTTTTTATATACTAAATTTAGATTTGATTTTTATGATTTTGAGGATACGAAGCAGAATTAGATAGCGATTGCTATGATATCCTCTGGGCAAACACGTAAAATACCTGTGAATTTACTTGTGTTCATGTTATTTTTATCATCTTTATTATCTTTGTCATCTCCCGTATTTAAAGCGGAGAAAAGAGCAACGCCGTTAGAAAACCCTTCAAAAATAACATTTCTGAAAGTAACGTTACCTTTAATAGTTAAAAGAGAAATTTCTGTTCCGATTGCAATGTGTCTAAGGACATTACATACATGGTGTCTTTCTTTTTCTTTTTCTCTTTCTCTTTCTCTTTCTCTTTCTCTTTCTCTTTCACGATCACGATCACAGCAATGACCACGATGACATTCTCTAAAATCTTCACGACATCCAAAAGATCCAAACATAATTCTCATCACCCCCTTCACACTTATAATGTATGTAAGTTGTATATGTGGTGATTGGACCGAACGTGGAATTTTTACTGGGATATTTTCTTATTTTAAATAACTAGATGGGTATTTGTTACTTAATGGTATTTGGATAAGGATAAATGACAGGGGGAGGGAGGTCGAAACCTTTATTATTGTTTTTTTTCTTTATTCAAGGATCTGAAATTCACGGGTAGTTTTTCCTTATTTATCCCGCTATTTGAGAGCAGTAAGACCCCCACTGGTTATGATCATCTTTGAATCAATAAAAATCTTTAGGTGAGTCTTACTATCCACGCATAACTGGATACATAGAAAAGGATACCTTTATTTATAACGAGGTATCCTTTACACTTTTTTACTTTTATATAAAACGATTGCATATACGGGAAGAGCCAACAGTAATGGTACGATAGACTGTGAGATATGTAATCCTTCTTCTAGCTGGAGTGCTTTTTCTTTTGGGAATTGTAGCATTGTAATATTTGTGGCATCTCCAATAAAGTATAGAAGCAGTACAGTTACGGCATAGCTTAAAAATGCAATAAAGCTTCCATATGAATTCAATGAAAATCCCTCTCTTGTTATCTATTTGTTACTATTGTATCATAATTGTAACAAAAATACATCCTTTATATTTCATTGTATAACAAAATTCGACAAAATACTGTGATTTTAAAGGGGATAGAGAAATAAACTACTGTTCATATATGTTGGAATATTACAAAGAAATAACATAAAAAACGAAGGGAGATACCCTTCGTTTTTTTATGTTATTGTGGGGCTGTTTACTTTGCCCATTCCGTTACTTGTTCTACATTCATACGTGGTGCTGGATGTCCTTTTAATGTAGATTCACCAATTGTAATTAGCATGATAGGTACATAACGAGAAGAAACATTAAATTCTTCCATTAGTGCTTGTGGGTTAAATCCACCGATTGCACAAGTGTCCCAGCCAGTTGCCTTAGCTGCAAGCATAAGTTGCATTGCGGCTAAGGATGCATTAGAGAAGGCTGCATCTCGTGGATATTGTTCACGCTTATATGCAGATTCAATATTTTGTGCCAAACGTTCTTTAGCTTCTTCTTTCATAAATCCTTGCTCTACGATAGGTCCATATACAGAATCGATGTTTTTATTTGCTTCTAGATCACCTAAAATAGCGACTACTGCAGAAGCATCAAGAATTTGTTGTTGATTATAAGCGATTGGATGTAAACGGCTTTGTACATCTTTACCTTGGAAAACAAGAAACTTCCAATGTTGTAAGTTCCAAGCTGATGGTGCTTGACCAGCTGCTTTCAAAATTTCTTGTAATTCCTCTTTTGAAATTTCTTTTTCAGAATTGAATGCACGATTAGATGTTCGTTCATATAGAACAGTAAAGAAATCTTGCTGTGTCATAATATGCCTCCTAAGTTTTATGTGGATTTATAAAAAATACCATATGTAACAATTTTGTACTTACATTTTGTAAGTTATCACTGTAAAAGAATATAATATCTTTATTTTAATTGTCAAGTTGTTGAGAATAGAAGAAAAAGGGGACATTCGTACAATCGCTGTCATTCATGTAGTCATACAATAAAAAGATGATTCGCAGATCAAGAAGAAATATGTAAAGTGAAGCTCCTGTCAGTGGGAGAGTTCTTTGTTCCTGCTGATGCTCAGCCCTCACCAATCGAGTTCTTTTGATAACGGCCCCTTATAGAAAAGTAAAGTGAAGAATTCAGTAGAACAGGATATATGAAGTGAGTGAAGACCAGTGGTGAACATACTACATTTTTTATTAGAGAATACGGTTTTTCAAAATGTATTACAGGATCTCCATGTAAATGTACTTTATATAGAAGAAGGATGTAATCACCAGTATACGATTGATGATATACATCCAAAATGTATGTTTATAGCAAATAGTTTTGAAGAAGGGGAAATGTTATTTGAAAAAGTGCGACCACAAATTGTGATCATTTATGTGTCGAATGGTGCACAAGTAGAGTGTATAAAACACATATATAATTCGATGAGTTCTTTTATTGTTATCTGGGATCAGCCGGTGACTTCAAAATTTGTAGAGTTGCTTACAATAGGAGTACGAAATATTGTTATAGCTCCTGTTACACCACAGGTTGTGCTGGAAGAGGTAAACAAAAGTCTCTATCAATTATCACTATTGCAACAAGTGACTATTCAACAAGAGCTTCTTCAAATGATGTTTGATTTTCAAAATGATTTATTATTCATTGTAGAAGATGATGAGATCGTCGACTGTAATACGAACTTTTTGAGTTTTTTTGGATATGAAAATTTATTTTCATATCATGAGAATCACATGGTATTTGCGGAACATTTTATTCAAGAACATGGATATTACGCAACAAATCACGATATAACTTGGCTTGATGATTCTTTAGCGCAAGCGAGAAAAATAAAAATGTATAGTCATGAAGGCGAAGCGTTTGTTTTTTTATTACGTGCTACACCTGTACCGGAAGATTTGTCTAGGTTTATTGTTAAGTGTACAGATATTACGGAATTAGATGAATTATATCAAGAGCAAGAACAGCTTGCTGCAATTGATTCTTTAACAGAAATATACAACCGTTTGAAGTTTCAACAATTATTAGAAGAAAAATGGAAAAGTGAGAAACGAGTAAATCAAACGATGGCGCTTATTCTTTTTGATATAGACGATTTTAAAAAAGTGAACGACACATATGGACATGATTTTGGTGATTTAGCATTAATTCAGTTAGCCGAACTGATGAAATCTAAAATAGCATCCCAACATATTTTCGCGCGGTGGGGTGGAGAGAAATTTATTATATTAGTAATAAATACAACGGAAAAAGAGGCTTTCCAAGTTGCTGAATCGCTACGTTTTTTTATTGAAACGAAACAATTCTCTAGCATTTCAAAATTAACCGCAAGTTTTGGAGTTGCTTTATATGAGCAAGGAATGACAAAAGAAGAATTGATACAGCGAGCAGATATTGCTTTATATGAAGCGAAAAAAAATGGCAAAAACCAAGTACGTTTATATAGAAAAGAAAAAATGTGATTTTTTCGCAACAAAGTGTTGCGATTTTTTTCTGTTACCCGATAATAGAAAGAGGGGCCATTTATAAGGAAGTAACTGCGGAGGTTTTTGAATGATAAAAAAATTGATTATTATGGTCTTGATTTGCTTTATAGTATGTGGAAGTGTGTATTACTTTTTTTATATACCCAAGAAGCAAGAAGCATTAACTTCGAAGGCAACTCCTTCTGTCGAGTCTGAGTTACAGGATAATTTAGAAGAAAAAAAGGAACCGCCAATTGATTATGCTAGTGTGGCACAAAAGTTAGATCAATATTTAAAAGATAAAGATTTTAATGGAACGGTTCTTGTCACAGATAAAGATCGTGTTGTGCTGAATAAAGGGTATGGATATGCAGATGTTCAAAGTAAAATTGAAAATACACCACAAACAAAATATCGCATTGGTTCCATTACTAAGACTGTTGTGGCAACATCGATTTTACAGTTGCAAGAGCAGGGAAAGTTAAATATTCAGGACAATGTAAATAAATATATACCTTTATTTCCAGCAGATAAAAATATCACATTATACCATCTTCTAACACATACTTCTGGTTTACCAGAGAAGGGAAAGGGAAAAGTGAATGCTGCATCACGTTTGAATTTGGTTACTTGGATTGGAAAGCAGCAAGTAGCTTTTCCGCCAGGAACTGGTTGGAAATACAGTGACTATAATTATATGGTGCTTGCTTATATTATAGAAAATATATCTAAAAAGCCTTTAGGAGAATATGTAAAGGAAAATATATTTGCACGAGCGGACATGCATGAATCAGGTATGGGAAATATGGTGCCAGGAGAGCAACATTTCACGCAAGGGTACAAAAAGAAAGACAATGTACTTGTACCAGCACCAAAATTAGCAATGAACTGGCTATATGGCTGTGGTGAGATGTATACTACAGTTGGGGATATGAAGAAGTTAGATGAAGCAATTATAAATGGAAAACTTCTTTCAGAGAAAAGTATACAAGTGATGTTTACACCATCATCCGAAAAGAAATATGCATTTAGTTTCTATATATATCCCGCTTATTTTCATAACCATGGTGTAGTTGCTGGGTGGAATACATTTAATAACTTTAATAAAGATAAGGGAACGTTTGTTGTTTTATTTTCAAATGTGCAAAATGGCATAAATGATGATTTTAATAAGGAATTTCGGAAGATGGTCAGCGACTTATTAGAACAAAGGGGATGAGTAGATGAAACAAGTAATTTCATCAATTGGTTTTATCGGTACAGGTGTTATGGGGAAAAGTATGGTACATCATTTATTACAAGGTGGTTATACAGTATATGTGTATAACCGTACGAAAGAAAAAGCAACTTCCTTATTAAAAGAAGGGGCACATTGGTGTGATTCACCAAAAGAATTGGTGGAGAATGTAGATGTTGTTATGACGATGGTAGGATATCCGCATGATGTAGAAGAAATCTATTTTGGAACAGAGGGAATTCTGGAACATGCAAATGAAGGGACAATTGCAATTGATTTTACAACCTCTACACCGACGTTAGCAAAACGTATATATGAAGCTGGAAAGAAAAAGAGTGTACATACGCTAGATGCTCCGGTATCAGGAGGGGATATTGGAGCAAAAGAAGGCAGACTTGCTATTATGATTGGTGGAGAGCAAGAAGTATATGAAGTATGTCTCCCTTTGTTTGAAAAACTAGGAGAGAACGTTCAGTTACAAGGGCCAGCGGGAAGTGGACAGCATACAAAGATGTGTAATCAAATTGCAATTGCATCGAATATGATAGGTGTTTGTGAAGCGGTAGCGTATGCAAAGAAAGCAGGTTTAGATCCAGAGAAAGTACTACAAAGTATTTCAACTGGAGCAGCTGGTAGTTGGTCATTAAGTAATTTAGCTCCACGTATGTTAAAAGAGGACTTTGCACCAGGATTTTATGTGAAACATTTTATGAAGGATATAAAAATTGCGTTAGATGAAGCTGAAAAGTTAAAGTTACCTGTACCTGGATTAGCTCTAGCAAGAGAGCTATATGATGAATTAATAGAAGAGGGAGAAGAGGATAGTGGCACACAGGTGTTGTATAAGAAATATATAAGGGGGTAATGTGATGAATTTAGAAAAGTTTGACGGGATGATTGATGCTGTACAGCGTGCGACTTGTATGCCAATCAATGATAAGCAACAAGCAGCATTTAAACAAAAGTATGATTTTGAGCCAACATTTGAATATGGACGTGATGAAAGCGGCCATTACGTGATTCGAACATCAAAGAAGATGTTAGAAGAAATGGAATTTTATTTAGCTTTAAAGTATGATCGGGAAGGTATTGACCTTTATATGCATGCTGAAATTGATGGAGTATGTTATGTATCTGTTAGCTACGGAGAAGATGCTCTTCACTTACAAGAACTATTCCAGTTTTTGGAATATAATAAATAAAAAGTCCTCGTTTGAGGACTTTTTATTTTGTTTAATATATTTTTTAGGAAAATTGGAAGCTAATTTTGATAAAGGCAGGTTGTATTAAGGTAGATGTATTGTGAGGATATAAAAATGTGAGATACAATGTAATGGGATTATAAGCTAGAAGCACGACGAGAGCGTTCGATTGGAAATGGAATGATTTTGGCCATATGATTGCGACTAAATTGCTTTGTACGAGCGTGACGTAATATATATAATGCAAAGAGAATAGCGATAGGTATAGCACCGTACAAACCAAAAAGTAAAGCGCTTACAGAAGATGCGACAAAACCTAACATACCGATTTCTAATTCCTCCATAATTGCCCCGAGAATAGCAGGAATAGCTCCACAAGTAACCCCAAGTATAAGTGCTATAATTAAATTCATGTTCTTCCTCCTCTTTTTGCGGTTTTCTGTTCAATTCATTTTCTATTATTTGTATTATATCATAATTTAAACAGAATTTTCAGAAAAAAGTTCAAAAAATGTTCAAAATTTATTGAGAAACATACTTGATAAAATGAAAAATATCATGAGGAACCATTCCCCCTTGATGATGAATCCTCATCCATCAGGAGATATTGCAAGGCGAGAGAAAATAAAAAAGCAGGCTTATTTCATATTCGTGAAATAAGCCTGTTCCATAGGAGGATGTATATATGTAGAGTAAATAAAAGGAAGGAAAAGGGGATCCAATCCCTTTTATTCAACTAACTACCTTAATAAATAGGAACCCAGCCTTCTGTTGTAACGAAAATACGAATAGCTACAACTTGGCGATCATCTTGTAATGTGAAATAATGTCTTGCATTTTCAGGTACAGAAATTAGATCACCAGGCTCAAGTTCAACATCGAAGAAGCGACCATCCTTGCCTTGGATAGCAAAGATACCATGCCCACTGACGATAAAGCGAACTTCATCATCAGTATGATGATGCTCTTGTTTAAAGTTAATTAATAACTCATCGAGGTTAGGCATTGCATTTGAAAGGGAAATAACATCATGTGCTTTATAACCTCGACGTTCTGAAACATCGGTGATTTCATTAGAAAATACTGTTAAAATTTCTTTTTTGTTTTCATCAGTTAAGGAGTAGTTTTCTTTTAAATGAGTAGGAAGTTTTGAAATATCCCATTTTTCATATAAAACGCCTTCTCCATGTAAAAATTGCTTTACTTCCTGTTCATTTTCAATATGGGTATTTATTTCATGAATACGAATTTGCGCCATGTGAAACGCCTCCTTGAATTGATAATAGTTTTATATGAAATTGGAATAAAAACTCATATGCTTCTAATCTTCTCTTTGCATCAAAGCTATCTTTTCCCCAAACGGTAATGCCATGGTTGCGAATCAATATAGCTCCAGCATCATCATGAATATGTTTTCGGAAATCTTCTCCTAACGTTGGAATATGAGCGTGATTTTCAATAATTGGAATTTTGATAGTGGCTCCTTCTTCCCATATATTAAGAGCTTTAATGATTTCTTGATTAGAAAATGAGATTTCTTTGTCGTATACGTTTGTAATTACATTGTTATCAATTGTATGGACATGTAAGACACATTCAGCTTCTGTATGATTATAAATATGAGTGTGTAGCAATGTTTCTGCTGAAGGGCGTAAATCGGTTTCTAAAACAGCCTTTCCAGTTTGATCAACTAATAGAAAATCATCAGGTGTTGTTTTCGTTTTATCTCTTCCGCTTGCTGTAATAAGAAAGGTCATTGGAGTGGTACTCACTTTTATTGAAATGTTTCCACTTGTAGCAGGAAACCAGTTGCGATCCGTTAATTCTTTTTTTAATTTACTCAATTCTTCCCATTGACGAAAAAGTTGTCTCATTTTATCACCTCCAACAATTGCTGAACTTCTGTCTGTATGTCATAAAACGTTTCAAATGCTGTATAGGAAATTTGATGTTCTTGGCATTTTGTAATGAGAAAATCACGAGCGAATACTTTATCAGCCAGTTTTGCTGCTTGTAAATCTGTAATCGAATCTCCAATTACAATGTTAAAATCACCGTTTGAACTTAATTGCTGAATTAGCGTTGATTTGCAAAGACCGCAGTTGTTTTTACAATGTTCATCGCAAGGGTGAGGCCAGTTTACTTTAATTGTTTCCCCTGAAAAATCAGTCGTATTGCAATAAATATGGTCTGGGCTGATTAGCCCTTTGAGAAGAGGATAGACGAAAAAATCCATTCCTCCTGATATAATATGAAGTGAAATCTGATTTGTTTGGACAAACTGTGCAAACTCTTGGAATCCAGCCCGAATCACCGCTGTTTCTTTTATAAAAATAGTGATGTCATCTTGTAAACTTGTAGGTAAAAGAGAAAACAATTCCCCTACACCTTCTTGAATAGAAAGTTCTTGTGATAGAATTTTTTGTTTAATCGTTTTGGCTTCTGGTGGAGCGAATTTTTCCATAATCGCAACGATATTATCATTGTTCGTAATCGTACCATCGAAGTCACAAAAAATTTGAAGACTCATAGTTTCACCCCACGTGATGGATTCCCCCATAATTGCAGTGCAGCATGTAAATCAGTGTTATCTACTTCATGCAATGGTGTTCTTTGCAAAGTGGCATCAATTGCTGCTCGAAATGCTTTTCCACCGCCTTGCGCTCCAGCTGGGTGACCATGAATACCACCACCTGCGTTAATGACAACATCCTTGCCAAAATTACGAAGGATAAACGGAACAAAACCAGGGTGAATACCAGCTGATGGAACAGGAAAGCTTCGTTTTAAAGATTGATCTTTTTCAGTTAGTTTACTTGTAATAAGAAGAGCTTCTTTTTTTTCTAATGCAACACTGCCGTATGGTGATGGAAATAAAGAGAAATCTGCACCAGCATAACGAAGTAGCTTTCCAAGTAGCAATGGATAAGAAAGTCCATATAATTCCGATGAAGCGTATGCGCCGCTTACAGCAGGATGTGCCATAATTGGAATCGATATATCATCATCTTCCGCAAGTGATTGCAATACATCTAATCCATACGAGAATACATTGAACAGAAGAATATCTGCACCAGCTGTGGCGGCACGTTTTGCATTTTCTTTAAGATCATATGTACGTCCTGTTAAATTCACTGCATATAAAGTCTTATGACCATATGTTTCGTATACAGACTGTAACACTTCTTTTCCAGAATGAATTCGTTTTGTGAGCGGTGTTAATGGATTTTCAAACAAAATTTCATCATCTTTTACAATATCTACACCACCAATTGCTTGATCACGGAGCTGTGTTTTTAAATATCCTATATTGCGTCCAAGCATTCCTTTGAAAATGCTCATCAGAAGTGGACGGTCGTGAATTTGTAAGAGATTTCGAATGCCCTCAATGCCAAATTTAGGGCCAGGGAAATGTTCTTTTAAGTCATCTGAAAATGTTAAATCAATCAGTTTAACTTCGCCATCTAGTGATAATTTTCCAAATGTTGTTGTCAAAATAGCTGGTAAATCAGGGCTGAAATTTAGTGATGGATAATGAATTTTAATGAGTCCACGTGTCGCTTTTTTTCCGAGATACGTATTTACATGCTCTTGTTCTTCTAATTGTTCTACATGAATGACATTGCCTTTATGTTGTTTTAATTGTTCTTGTAATAAGTGTGGTAAATGAGTCCATGAACCAATTGTTAAACCGAGAGCAATTTGTTCTGCTTTTTGGTTTAAATTATGAGAATCATCATGGATTAAATAGGTTGCTGTTATTCCACTCATTTTTATAACCTCCTAGTTAAATAAAAAAACCTCTCAGCTAAGGAGAGGTTTTTTTACAACCAGCTCCTTATCTGTCAGCGTAATGCTGCGAGAATTAGCACCGTGCCTACAATTGTAGATCGGTTGCCGGGTTTCGTCGGGCTCGTCCCTCCACCTGCTCTTGATAAGAAGTATTTAGAAATGTTTGAATTTTTACGATATCTGAATTTTGACAGAGTTTTTTTAGAATGTCAATGGTTTTTTGAAAATTTTTAATTTCTGGATTCGTTGAACAGCTTCTTGTAGTCGCTCTTCTGTATGTAATAATCCAATACGAACGTAGCCTTCGCCATGTTTGCCGAACCCGACTCCAGGTGCAACTGCTACATGTGCTTGTTCTAGTAATACATCGGCAAACTGTTCAGATGAAAAACCATGGGGAACGGGAAGCCAAGCGAAAAAAGAGCCTTTTGGTGCGACTACATTCCAGCCGATTGATTGACAAGCTGAAATAAGGGCATTTCTTCTAGATTCATAGCGATCAACTAGTTCAGTTACACAAGATTGTGAACTTAATAGTGCCTCACGAGCAGCTTCTTGTACAGCGCCAAAAATGCTGACATACATATGATCTTGCAATAAATTGATTGTTTCAATTACACTTTCGTTACCGATAGCAAAGGCGATGCGCCAACCAGCCATATTAAATGTTTTTGATAATGTATAAATTTCAATGCCAACATCTTTCGAGCCATTTGCTTGTAAGAAGCTAGTTGGCTTGTTACCATCAAAACCAATTGCTCCATAAGCAAAGTCATGAACCACTAAAATATCATTTTCATTTGCAAATGTAATTGTTTCCTCAAAGAACTCTTTTGATGCGACAGCACCAGTTGGATTGTTAGGATAATTTAAAAACATCAATTTCGCTTGTTTGGCAATAGTATCATCGATTTTAGTGTAATCTGGTAAGAAATCATTTTCTGCTAATAACGGCATCGTTTCAAATTTTGCTTTTGCTAAAGCGACACCTGATAAATAGTCAGGATATCCTGGATCGGGTACAAGAATTGGATCGCCAGGATTTGTAAAACAAATCGGTAATTCAACCAGCCCTGCTTTTCCGCCAAATAAAACAGCAACTTCTGTTTTAGGGTTTACTTCGACTCCATATTCACGTTCATAGAACGTTGCAACGGCTGTTTTTAAGTTTTCATGTCCGCGAAATGGCGGATATTTATGATGAATTGCTTTTTCTGCTGCACGTTGTAAAGCTGTTACGATATGCGGCGGTGTTGGTTGATCTGGATTGCCTTGCCCTAGATTGATAACATCGTGACCTGCTTCAACCACTTTGTTAACTTTTGCAACAAGTGAAGCGAAAAACTGTGTTGGTAAGGATGTTACAATCTCGGAAGGTTGAAAATGTTTCATACTTTCCACCTCTTTTGAAAGTTGTTACAATTCTAGTGACAAATGATATAACCTTTCCAAGTTTTTGTAAAGAAAAAATAATTGAAAATGGGGCGGATAAAATGAAAGTCGCATGTATTCAAATGGATATTGCTTTTGGTGATGTGAACACAAATATTGAAAATACAAAGAAAAAAATAGGAGAAGCGATGCAAAGAAAACCAGACGTTATTGTATTACCAGAACTTTGGACGACTGGTTATGATTTAAAACGCCTTCCTGAAATTGCAGATGAAGGAGGAATACAAACGAAAGAACTTCTATCAGAATGGGCGAAGCAATTTGCGGTGAATATTGTTGGGGGTTCTGTTGCAAAGCAAACAAAACAAGGTGTTACGAATACGATGTATGTTGTGAATCGCGAAGGTGAAGTGCAAAATGAATATAGTAAAGTACATTTGTTCCAATTAATGGGCGAACATAAGTATTTAATAGCTGGTGATGGAACCGGTGAGTTCACGTTAGATGATGTGCAGTGCGGGGGGACAATTTGTTACGATATTCGTTTCCCAGAATGGATACGTGTTCATACTGTAAGAGGGGCAAATGTATTATTCGTTGTAGCAGAATGGCCGCTTGTTCGCTTAGCCCATTGGCGTTTACTTCTTCAAGCGAGAGCGGTAGAAAATCAATGTTATGTGGTTGCATGTAATAGAGCAGGAGAGGATCCGGATAATATGTTTGCTGGACATTCTCTTATTGTTGATCCATGGGGAGAAATTGTAGTAGAAGCAGGAGAAGAAGAATCTATTTTACATGGGGAGCTAAATTTAGAAAAAGTTAAGGAAGTACGTAAGGGAATTCCTGTCTTTACTGATCGACGTCCAGAATTATATAAATAAAAAATATTGACAAATGATTTTTATTCTTGTTATAGTCTGTAGCAGAAAGTTAAAAATTCAAATAAATCATGCAACTCTTATCAAGAGCAGGTGGAGGGATTTGGCCCGATGAAACCCAGCAACCGACCGTAATACCATTGTGAGATGGGGCGTTTATGCGCCAAAAAGGCACGGTGCTAATTCCAGCAGAAAGGATAGCTTTCTGACAGATAAGAGGGGAGAAGCTGAACTTCAAACCTCTTTCTTCATGGAAAGAGGTTTTTCTTATGATGAAAAACCTCTGAATTAAAAAAGGGGGATAAGAAAATGGGATATCGTTCATTAACAGAAGAAACAGCAGTTCAATATGTAAAAGAGCATGGATACTTTGAGAAAAAGGCAAAGGTAACTTGTCATGAAATAGGAGATGGAAATTTAAATTATGTATTTAGGCTCCATGATGGAGAACGCGGTATTATCGTAAAACAGGCTCTTCCATATGCAAAAGTCGTTGGAGAAAGCTGGCCACTTTCGTTAAGTAGAGCCACAATTGAAAGTCAAGCATTACAAGTTTTTGCAAAATATGTACCAGAATACGTTCCGAAAGTATATGGTCATGATGAAGAGTTAGCTGTGACAGTAATGGAAGATTTGTCAACTCTTACAATTACTCGTAAAGGATTGAGAGAAGGGGAAGACTATCCGCTTTTATCTCAGCATATTGGACGTTTTTTAGCACATGTTTTGTTCTATACGTCAGATTTTGGCCTACTAGCAGAAGAGAAAAGGGTGTTAGACGGAAAGTTTGTAAATCCTGATCTTTGTAAAATTACAGAAGATCTTGTGTTTACAGATCCGTTTGGAAACTATGAAACAAACGATTATGAGAAAGAATTGCAACCTGTCTTAGATGAACTTTGGTGTGATAAGAAATTAAAATTACAGGTAGCGCAGTATAAATATAAATTTTTAACTAGAAAAGAAGCGTTAATTCATGGTGATTTACATACAGGTAGTATTTTTTCATCACCTTCTGAAACGAAGGTAATTGATCCGGAGTTTGCAACATTTGGACCGCTTGGATTTGACCTTGGTCAATTTATTGCAAATTTATTGTTGAATGCACTATCAAGAGAAGACGAGAAACGAAATATTTTATTCTATCATATTGAAAAAACATGGAGTAATTTTGTAGAAGTATTTACAAAGCTATGGGTACTAGAAGGGGTAGAACCATATACAAAGGAGAAACGATGGCT
Organism: Bacillus sp. FSL K6-6038; assembly: GCF_038050455.1. Lineage (NCBI taxonomy): Bacteria > Bacillati > Bacillota > Bacilli > Caryophanales > Bacillaceae > Bacillus > Bacillus sp. FSL K6-6038. The sequence continues at coordinate 3,918,687 of NZ_JBBOUH010000001.1, read as the reverse complement.
TGCGATTGTACTACAAAATATTTTTGCTGATGCAGTTGGATTTGCTGGTTGTGAAATCATTCGTCGAACAATTGGATTAGCGCATGTAGTAGATTTAGATGGAATTAAGGATAAGAATAGAAGAATTCAAGCTAAAAAGCATGCATTATATTTAGGTCGAGAGTTATTATTACATGAAACGACAGGTGCGAATGCTAGATTGTTCCAAACGTTATTTCAAGATAGTGTTTTGGGAGGGGTAAAAGCATGAACACAACAGTTGCCGTTCCGCGTTCTATAAGTTGGAAAGGAGATTCTATTGCATTATTAAATCAAACGCGGTTACCGCATGTTGTAGAATATAAAACGTTGAACACTATTGAAGATGTGTGGAAAAGTATTGTTATGTTAGAAGTGCGCGGGGCACCTGCAATTGGTATTACAGTTGCTTTTGGATTAGCACTTGCAGTAAAAAAATATAATGTTACGAATATCACTGAATTTGAAAAAAAGTTTAAAAGTGATTGTAATTATTTAGCAACTTCACGTCCGACAGCTGTTAATTTATTTTGGGCAATTGATCGCATGTCAGCTTCTATTAAGCAAGCAACAACAATAAAAGAAGCAAGAAAAATATTAGAAGAGGAAGCACTTGAAATTCAGCAAGAGGATGAAAATATATGTCGTAGTATTGGAGAGCATGCTTTAACTAGGTTTAAAGATGGTGACCATATTTTAACGATTTGTAACGCCGGAAGTATTGCTACTGCTCGTTATGGAACAGCGCTAGCTCCATTTTATATTGGAAAAGAGCGTGGGGTGAATTTACGAGCTTATGCATGTGAAACAAGACCTGTTTTGCAAGGAGCACGTCTTACTACATGGGAATTGCAACAAGCTGGTGTTGATGTAACGCTCATTACGGACAATATGGCGGCACATGCTATTCGAACAAAAAATATTTCTGTTATTATTGTAGGAGCAGATCGAATTGTCGCAAATGGTGATACAGCAAATAAAATAGGAACCTTGAATTTAGCTATACTAGCAAAATATTTTCATATTCCTTTCTACGTTGCTGCTCCACTTTCTACATTTGATATTACGAAAAAAACTGGTACTGAAATTGTAATTGAAGAACGAGATGAGACTGAAGTTACAAAGATTTTTGGAAAACAAATTTCTCCCGAGGGAGTCGGTGTTTATAATCCTGCATTTGATGTAACTCCTCATGATCTAATTACTGGAATTATTACTGAAAAAGGAATTCTACAAGGAGATTATGCCGTAGAGATTGCTTCATTATTTGAGAAAACAAGCTATATAAATACGCATTGAAAGACCGACATAAAGCCATTCCTTTTAGGTGGAAGAGAGCATCCGCCTATGGGTAGGGCGGTCAATGCCTTTTTTAGCCCCATGCCATATGAAAATAGAAGGAGAAAATGAGTGGAGAACTTCTTTTGTTTTCATAATTGCGACTTATATGTCGGAAAATTAAAAGGGATATATATAATATACAGTAGCTTGTTTTTTTATTGCCCAATTTCCTTTCTTTTGCTTATTTATTTAAAAGAAAGGAGGGGAAATAGATGGGGGAATGGATATCTATGATCGGTAATGTTGGATTTCCAATTGTTGTGACATTATATTTACTGCATCGTATTGAAAGTAAATTAGATGGTGTAATTGTTGCAATTGAGAAATTACCACAACAGATGACAAGGTATGAAGCTCCGCACGAAACAAAATGACAAAAGGCTTTGCTCTCAATGAGCAAAGCCTTTTGTAACAAAGATTATTGCGTCGTATAACCCCCATCAATAACAACTGCTTGGCCGGTTATTCCTTTTGCTTTTTCACTTGCTAAAAATAAAGCATAATCGGCAATTTCCTGAACAGCTAGCAATCGTTTTTGAGGTACGAGGGGATAGATGACATCCTCTAATACTCTTTCTAGTGGAACGTTTCGTGTTGTCGCTAAATCTTGGAGTTGATTCCTGACAAGAGGCGTATCAACATAGCCTGGGCAAAGAGCATTTACAGTAATGCCGTGTACAGCTCCTTCTAAGGCAGCAACTTTTGTTAAACCAATCACACCGTGTTTGGCACTATTATAGGCAGCCTTTCCAGCAAATCCGACAAGACCGTTAATAGATGCAATATTAATAATTCGTCCATACTTTTGTTTTTTCATAATTGGAAACGCATGTTTTATTGCAATGAACGGCGCAATTTGCATGATTTGAATAAGAAGTTCAAACTTATCGGTTGGAAATTCTTCAATTGGTGAGACGTGTTGCATACCAGCATTATTTATTAACACATCAAGTGAGCCGAAATTAGTAATAGTTTCAGAAATAGCTTCTGATATTTCTTGCTCAGATGTAACATCACATCTTAGACCGATTGCCTCATATCCTTCCTTGCGCAACTGTTCGGCAGCTTCCTTTGCACGATCTTCAAGGCGATCACTAATGACCACTTGTGCTCCTTCTTTTGCAAATGCATTTCCCATTTCATAACCAATACCACTTGCAGCACCTGTTAAAAAGACAACACGATTTGTAACCACAATGAAAAACACCCCTTTATATAGAATTTATCTTATTGCTCTATTTAGAGGAGGTGTAACGAAAATCCTGCAAAGATTTTGGGGAAAATGTGGTTATCTATCTTGCATAACAAGATAGAGGGAGGATTTGGATCATGTCGACAAGTCAAATGCTGAAAGGGATTTTAGAAGGAGGTCTCCTTGCCATTATTTCTGAAGGCGAAATATATGGCTATGAAATGAGTGAAAAGCTAGCCAAGTATGGTTTCACAATGACAAGTGAAGGAAGTATTTATCCGTTATTAATATGGATGCAAAAGGCAGGGCTAATAACAAGTACAATGAAGGAATCTCCATCTGGTCCAAAGCGAAAATATTATATATTAACATAAAAAGGTGAAGATACACTGGATGAATTTATGGATCGCTGGGAAGCGATGCAAAGTAGTGTAGGGCGTTTGCTGAAAGGAAAGGGGAGGCGTGAATCTTTTTGGCGGCAAAGGTTATCAAAGAAAGTGATATTGAGAGTTTTTTAGAAGATGCAGAACTACACTTAATTGAAGGTGAGAATGATGGGAAAAGTATAGAGGATATTTTTGGAAGCTCACCGAAAGTATATGTAAATGAGCTTGTTCGGGTAATGGAAAAAGATCGAAGAGAGAGCTGGAAACAAATCGGATATACAGTGATGAATATTGTTGTATTTTGGGTTATTGCTTCCATTTTAATTGTAAATGATAACGGGCCATTACAGATTTCATTCGTTCAATGTATTGGGTATGGCATGAATGATCGCACTTGTAGCACCTAATATAGCTTCCCGTAAAATGGCTTTTCGGATAGGGTTTATAAAATTAGCTATTTTATTTGTTCTTGTAATGATTCATACAAAATTAGAGACAAGAAAAGTGAATATATAGGATCGCCTTTTCTTTGTGGCCGGTATTGGGCATATAGGCTGGAATATTTTATTTTAAACAGTAACGAATGGGTTACTGTTTTTCTTTGTGTAATAAAGAACTTTGTAAAGATAATGCTCGCTGTTCTTTTGTTAATAAAGAATCAATGTGTACTTGATCAGGCCGAGGTACAATTGGATACATGAGGTTTGTGGAAGAAGGGTGATGTTCAGAGCCGGTTTGCGAGTGAGGGTCAGCATGTGTAAGTTTCCCTTCTATACGTCGTGTGAATAAAATATGACCAATTTCATGAGCAAGCGTATATATATTTTTCATAGGAGAAGCGGCGTTAGTAAGGATGATATAACCTGTGAGGATTTGGTTTATAACGAATGAATAGGCACATGCAATTACGGATTGCTCTTTAAAATAATTGCTTCCAATATAACAAATATAAATGTCACAATTTGGAATTTGTGATGAGCAAGTGTTAAAAAAAGAAGAAACTTTTGGTTGGATTTGGATAGAATCAATATAACTAATTTCACCATCGTGAAATCTAAATGATTCATTTAGTATAATAACGTCTTTAATTTGAAATGAAATTGGCTGCCATATTGATTCGGCGACTGCTAAGTCTTTTGCAATACGGTCGTCTGTAATATCGGAGCCTGGAGTAATGCAAATACATATATTTACGTATGGATCCATTAGAAACACCTCAAATGGAAAACAGTCTATTGCTATACTGTATGTGACGGGAAAGTACTATGTATGGATATAAACCCTATAAAGGGATGTATTTCAATAAATTGAAAAAATCCAATATTTATATAAATTGAGAGAAGGTACATTGGTGTAATTTGTTTATTGATAGCTGTTTTTTTGACTGACAAGCAAAATATAGATTAATGCAGAATGGAATATAAGAATGAGTAAAAGAAGTCGAAAAATATTCATAGTTTAATTACATTATATGTTATTTATTCTGCTATAGTAAAAGAAAAGGGGGAGAATGTATGTATACATTAAAAATTGTATCAGACCGAGAAGCTGTTTACCAGTTTGCAAGTTATGTAAAGGTGGTTCAAGGGGTGAAGGATGTATATGTGGAAGTTGGAGAGTCTTTATATGAACATCCACTTATGAAATTTTATGTACAGGTAACGATTGAAGAGACATATGAGCAGCAAAAAACATTACAAGAAATCGCTCGGTTAGTAGAATTAGGGCGCTTTACATACGTTCATTATCGAAATGAAGAGATTGAAAAAGCATTTGAAGCAGTTAAATATGAAAGTTTTCGAAAATAAATGTAATGAAAAGGGAGCGAATGCTTCCTTTTTTTGTTAGTAGGAATATTTTTTCACATCACACAAAAAAATAAGGAATTTTGCTATGATAAGGAAGGAGAGGAAAGGAGAGGAGAGTTTATATAATGGGGTATATTGAAGAATTACGAAAATCAGTCGGTACAAGGCCGCTCATTCTTGTAGGAGCAGCTGTGATTATTTTAAACGAAAAACAAGAGGTATTGCTTCAATATCGTTCGGATACATATGATTGGGGTGTACCAGGTGGCGCGATGGAACTAGGAGAAACGACGGAAGAAACGGCTCGACGAGAGCTATTTGAAGAAACTGGGTTAGAAGCGAAGATGTTGCAGTTTCTTGGTGTTCTTTCTGGGAAAGATGTATATTATCGTTATCCAAATGGGGATGAAATTTATAATGTGATTCATCTATATCAAGCACATTATGTGAGCGGAGAAATAAAGCTTGATGAAGAAGGGTTGGACCTTCGATATTTTCCTGCTGAAAAGTTGCCAAATTTAAATAAAACAACAGAGAAAATTTTACAAAAATTTTTATATGCACTAACAGAATAGGAGGGAATATTCCTCCTATTTTTATTATATTAAATATTTTGATTTTTTCGGTATATTTGTAGTATGATAAATGCAGATATACATCTTATGTTATACCATCCAAAAACTTACTAGGGTACATAAGAGAGGGGCAAGTGCAAGATGCATAATGTTGTCATTACAGCTGCAGTTCGTTCACCAATTGGAACTTTTGGAGGAGCATTAAAAAATGTAACACCAGTGGAATTAGCTGTTCCTGTACTTCAGGAAGCTGTAAAAAGAGGCGGAGTGGAACCACATGAAGTTGATGAAGTGATTTTAGGTCATTGTATTCAAAGAACAGATGAGGCGAATACAGCGCGAACAGCTGCATTAGCAGCAGGATTTCCAGATACAGTTACAGGTTATACAATCCAGCGTCAATGTTCTTCAGGTATGCAAGCGATTATGTCAGCGGCAATGCAAATACAATTAGGCGTAAGTGAAGTTGTTGTTGCAGGTGGAGTAGAAGCGATGAGCTCAAGCCCTTATGCATTGAAACAGCACCGCTGGGGACAACGTCTTCAGCACGGAGAAATTCGTGATACGGTGTGGGAAGTTTTAGAAGATCCGTTGCATCATATTATGATGGGCGAAACAGCGGAAAATTTAGTTGAACAATATGAGATTACAAGGGAGGAACAAGATGAAGTTGCGCTGCGTAGCCATCAATTAGCGCTTCAGGCAATTGAATCAGGCTATTTTGATGAGCAAATTGTTCCTATTACAATAAAAGAGCGTAGAAAAGAAGTAGTATTTTCAAAAGATGAACATCCACGTGCAGATATTACAGCAGAAAAATTGGCGGGGCTAAAGCCAGCATTTCGTAAAGGTGGATCAGTAACTGCAGGGAATTCCTCGGGTATTAATGATGGAAGTGCAGTTTTAGTATTAATGAGTGAAGAAAAGGCTAAGGAGAAAGGCTTACAACCATTAGCTAGAATTGTTGGTTATTCTGTAGCTGGGGTAGATCCGAAGATTATGGGGATTGGTCCAGCACCAGCAATTCGTAAAGGTTTAGAGAAAGTAAATTGGTCATTAGAAGATGCTGATTTATTGGAAATCAATGAAGCCTTTGCTGCACAATACTTAGCGGTTGAGAAGGAACTTGGCTTAAATCGTGAGAAAGTAAATGTCAACGGAAGTGGTGTTGGACTTGGACATCCAATTGGTTGCACAGGTGCACGTATTACGGTAAGTTTAATTCACGAATTAAAAAGACGAGGTTTAGAAAAAGGAATTGCATCTCTTTGTGTCGGTGGTGGCATTGGAGTAGCGTTATTTATAGAAGCACTATAAAAAAGAAGGAGCAGCGAGCTGCTCCTTCTTTTTTTGGGTATCAACGAGTAATATTACCTTTTGCTTTATGATTGGAACAAATGATGAAACAAGCGATCCCGATTCTCGAAAAAGAGTTTCATCGTTTGATAATGCTCAGTTTCCTCTAGGATTGCTTCTGTGATTCCTTCTTGTGAGAAAGAATATATATTGGACTCTGGATAAGCCATCAAAATAGGAGAGTGAGTTGCGATAATGAATTGTGATCCTTTCTCTGCTAATTCATGCATACGAATGAGCAGAGAAAGCTGCCTCATTGGAGATAAAGCTGCTTCAGGCTCGTCTAAAATATATAAGCTTTGTCCTGTAAAACGGTTCATAAATAAAGAAAAAAATGATTCACCATGTGATTGATTGTGTAAGGAAATACCACCATATGAATCAATAACCTTACCTCCCAAAAACTGTTCAGAATCAATTTCATCGATATAAGAAGCAACATTATAAAATGATTCTGCTCGCAGAAAGAATCCGTCTTTTGGTGTCGCGACGCTTTTTGCTACGCGAATATATTTGTGTAAGGATGAATGCGAATCATGTGTAGCAAAACGGAAATTTTTTGTTCCACCTTCCGCATTAAATCCTAAAGCGATGGCGAGGGCTTCTAACAATGTAGACTTCCCAGTTCCATTTTCTCCAATTATAAATGTTACATTTGGATGGAAGTCTAGTGATTGTAATGTTCGGATAGCGGGTAAGCAATATGGATACACGGAAAAATTAGGGATATGTTCTTTTTGTAAGGAGACGTTCTTTAGAAAGGCTGTACGCTCATTCAAAATATATACCTCAATTCGTTGAAGATTTTGTTTCTAATATAGCAGCAAGTACAAGGATCAGGCAACTTGCAAAGCTGAGAAACCTAGTCCTTCCCAGCCATAGGTGTGTCTCTTTATAATAAAAATCAGTATAGTAGCTATAAAAACTAGTAGATTTGGAATATACTTTACTATTTTTATATATTTCCATAGAAAAAAGCCTATATACGTGGTTATAAAAAGTTCTCATAGAATAAGGAGGAAGACAAACATTAGGGACAAAATGATATCACTTCCATTTCCTAAATATTACATTTGGATTGTATCATGTAAGTTGTGGATATTCCAATGTCAAAATAAGTGTTGCATATCAAGAATCGATATCGTTATGATAGAGGGTGTCTTACATAGAAATATTTTTTTGGTTTCAGAAGGGAGTAACATATGCCGTTTACATTTGCGCATCCTGCTGCTGTCATTCCTTTTTGCAAGAAACAACGATATGTTTCAGTAACAGCGCTAGTATTAGGAAGTATGGTACCCGATTTTGAATATTTTTTGCATTTTCGACCATATGGTGTCATTGGACATACATTTAGGGTTCTTTTATTTGAACTTACCGCTCGTTTTCAGTCTACTATCGTTATGTAGCATCTATTCCATGGAGGCTTACTTCAGGGAAAGAAATTTTTGTTTTTCTCTATTCTGCATTATTCGGTATGCTTACACATGTCGTTTGGGATGCTTTTACCCATAAGATGGGTTATTTTGTTATGAATTTACCATCTCTACAACAACATATATATTCCATGCCGATATATAAATTCATGCAGCACGGGAGTACATGTCTTGTTTTTTTACTGCTTATATATGTTCTATGGAAACATCGAGATTTTCAAATAAAAGTAGATATAGTTTCAGCAAGAGAGAAAAGGAAATATTGGGGATGGACGATGATTACGGCGTTAGTAGTGTTTACTATGCACGCGTTGCTAGACCCCTATTTTCAAATTTTACAAATAGGGAGTATAATAGTTTCTGGATTTACAAGTGTTTTTTGTGGTCTATTCATTGTTTCCGTAATATACGAAACAAGAGAAGAATCGAGTTAGTATGAATGAGAGTGTTAGGAGTAAGATGATGAAAGTATGGAAAAGTATTTGTATTTTATGTAGTTCTATCGTTTTGTTAAGCGGTTGTTTTCAAAAGGAAGAAAAAAAAGAAGTAAAGAAAGAATCTATTCCAGAAACAACTGAATACGGTGGCAAGGAATTAAAGAAAGTTGGACAGGTTGTAAAAGAAAAAGGATGGGGAACATTTAAATTAGAGAGGTTAAAACATGTTAATCAAACGTTTGAAGTAGCTCCAATGAAAATTCATGTACAAGATGTAAAGGTTATTGCATTATCACAAATGAGTCAAGATGCAAAAGATACATTGAAAGTATATACAGCATTAAGTCCAGAAGAAGTGCAGCGTAGACTTGGAGACAAAGTCAATCGAGAAGATGCTGAGTTGTACGCTTCGTTAAGTGGAAAAGACATTGGAGATAAAGTGCGTTATGTTGAAATTACATATAAGGTAGAAAATAGTGGAGATAAAGACATGCAGTTTTTCTCTATGAATGATATTACTATTAATGAAACGCAGCACTTTAATGTCCCAAAACAAAACTTTTTATATGAAGAGGATACGCTTGTAGGTACAAAAAGTGTTACAAGAGAAGAGTATAAACCAGGTGAGACGAGGGAAGGGATAATTGGATTAATACTCGAGGATGAGAAAAAAGAGATTACTCAAATCTCATTTACAACAGATGTTCTTGCAACGGGTGATACACATGAAACGGTTACAGAACCGCAAACATTTAACATCTCACTGTCTAAGTGAGATGTTTTTTGTATAGAAAAAGAACAGGAAATTTGTCAAATCAAAGCGAATGTATTATAAAGTGCAAAGGGGGAAGAAAAATGGAAAAAAGATGTTACGAATGCGGTAGTAAGGAGATAGAAAAAGCAACGATAGCACCAGACCAAAAAGGTTATCTTACTTTATTTGCACAAGCAGTCGCAGAGGTAGAAATTTGTGAAAAATGCGGTACTGTTATCGCGATAACAGGGGAACATCCAAGCTATAAAAATCAGCAAATGGACTGAAAAAATATACTATTTTTGGTTCTTGAAATAAACAGCCGTTATTAGGCGTTTACTGACCGTTTGTTTTGCTCATTTAAATAGGTTTCTACGGTTTGTAATTGTTCAGAAATTCGAAATGCTTCTTTTTGTTCCTGAAATTGTTTTTCATTATAAGGACCAAAACGACGATTGTTGTTCATATCAATAATCCAGTAATGTTCGCTCCGTTTATTTGTAATACTAGATTCTGGGTTATTGGGATCGGATTTTTCTTCAATTTGTTTTGCAATAATATATATATCGTCCCATGCAATTTCTACAATTTTAGCTGGGACATGTTGTGTAGCATATACAGCGTCTTGTTTTGGAAAAAGTTCAAATGCATTTCCGGAAGTATTTATTAGTTCATATTCTTCATTGATGGTGTAAGCTGAATGGCTAGAGTTTGCTGTGCAACCAGTCAAAAGTATAATGGCAATTACGGTCATCAATCGCTTCAATATGAGAACCTCCTTATAAAATGCTTGTGGTAAACATATTGTACAAGAAAAGGAAAAGAAACGCCAATATATGAGTTGTTTACAATGGTTTTTAGAAATGGTACGATGAGACAGGTAAAGAAGGATACAAAGGAGTCGACATAAAATGAAGTTAAAGATGCATCGTCCAGCGGTAGTAATGAATCGCATAGGTGCTTCCATTATCGATATGTTTTTAATCTCGGTTATGTACGGTGCTGTTGTGGCAGTTGTAACGGGGAATTATGGGGCCATTTTCAATCGTTTTAATATAAGCTTAGGTGATTATCGATATGATCTTGCGCTTGTTTTTATATTAATGGCTATCTATTTTATTTTTGTTCCATTTATATGGAATGGCTGTACAATTGGTAAAAAAATAACCCGAACAAGACTTGTATCATTAACAAGTGAAAAGTTAACAATTCAAAGGCTAACAGTACGGTTCTTTGTATTGTTATTACCAAACATATTGTTACTTGGAATTCCATCTATCTGTAACGTATATATGATGTTGTTCCGTCACGATAATTGTGGGTTCCATGACTTAATTATGAAAACGAAAGTGATGAGTCTCGTTTAAAGAATACTAGGATAGAATGATAAAGAGTTATATTTAGGACGTATTAAAAAATATATGTACCCTTAAATTTTTACGAAATTCGATAAATTTAATTCGTATAATGGAGTTCATATAGGGCGGACATCTCCTATAGAGTACCCTTCATATTGATGCAGGATGTGTTAAAAAGCAAGCAATAGTAAACTTTTTAACACATCCTATTTTTTTGTTGTATTAGACTGAAAATTAGGAAAATGATATGATAAATGAAATAGATGTGTTATATAACAAGGGGGAGATCGAAATGACAGAAAGTAACTTAATTTTTTGGGGTACTTATTTTTATCGGTCTAGCTTTTGATCAATACTATAATAAGAAAAAAGGGAAAACAAATAAGTGAACGTTTACAAATGGGAGTGTTGGCTTTTCCTGCTTGCAGAGCTACGGGCGAAAGGAGTATACTGAATGACGGTAAGACTTACAGAAGGGGTAATGACGATGAAGCTTGCAGGAAAAGTTGCCGTTGTAACTGGCGGTGGCATCGGTATTGGACGTAGTACGGCTCTTTTGTTGGCAGAACAAGGTGCAAAAGTAATTGTGACGGATATTGATCAGGAAAATGGACAAGCAACAGCGGAGGAAATCGTAGATTTAGGTGGTGAAGCCCTTTTTGTTACTCATGATATGGCGAAACAAGGAGATTGGCAACGTGTCATTGGAGTTGCTATTGACGCTTATAATCGTATTGATATGCTCTTTAATAATGCGGGTTTATATAAAATAGATTCTATTTTCTTACGTCAACAAGAGAACGATTCCAATGTACTTTGTATTAATGACGTTTGGATAGAACTAAAACAATTGACGGCATCTTTTATGAAACATCAAGAAGAAGTAATGCTAACTGATTTACCTATTTTCGGTATTATTAGTACAAAAGAACAGTCATTTCATACAGATACAAAAAAACCGCCCGAAATACATATGTGGACGGTTTTTTTGTATCTGTATGACGTAAAGAAAAGTGGTGCTTTATCGAATACGTTTTTCTGTTGTACTATCAAAGAAATGTGCCTTATTCATATCGAATGCAAGTTTGATTTGATCACCATGTGTAAAGGTATGTCTTGCATCCAGACGGGCTGCAAAATCTTGATTTCCAAGTTTCATATATAAAATAGATTCTGCACCTAATAGTTCAGCAACTTCAATTTGAGTTGTAAATGTTGTACTTTGTGAAGCCTCTAAAAATAAAAGTTCGTCATGGATATCTTCTGGACGTATCCCCAATACAATTTCTTGATTGACATAACCTTGTTCGCGTAATAATTTCATTTTGCCTTCAGATACTTTGATTTTTACCTTATCATCTATAACAAAGTATTGTTCTGTTAATTTACCATGGAAGAAATTCATTGCAGGTGAGCCAATAAATCCACCAACAAAAATATTTTCCGGTGTTTCATATACTTCTTTTGGTGAACCGATTTGTTGAATCTTTCCATCTTTCATAACGACAAGGCGTGAAGCCATTGTCATCGCTTCTGTTTGATCATGTGTTACATAAATTGTTGTTGTCCCAAGTCTTTGATGCAGTTTAGAAATTTCTGAGCGCATCGCTACACGTAATTTTGCATCTAAATTTGATAATGGCTCGTCCATTAAGAAAATTTTTGCGTCACGAACGATAGCACGACCTAACGCAACACGTTGGCGTTGTCCACCAGATAATGCTTTTGGTTTTCGATTTAAATATTCCGAAAGCCCTAGAATTTGAGCCGCATCCTTTACGCGGCGGTCAATTTCGTCTTTTGGGATTTTACGAAGTTTTAATCCAAATGCCATGTTGTCATAAACGCTCATATGTGGATAGAGTGCATAGTTTTGAAAAACCATTGCAATATCGCGATCTTTTGGAGGAACATCATTCATTACCTTACCATCAATAGAAAATTCCCCTTTTGAAATGTCTTCAAGTCCAGCTACCATTCGTAATGTTGTCGATTTTCCACAGCCAGATGGACCAACGAAAACGATAAACTCTTTATCTTGAATATGTAAATTGAAGTCTGTTACTGCTGTTACGTTATTATCATAAATTTTATAAATATTTTCTAACTTTAGTTCTGCCATGACTTTTCCTCCTAGAAAAATTATGCAAACGTTTTCTTTGAGTTCATTATAAACGAATGTATTTAAAAAATAAATAAAAATGATACAAAAAAATAAAACGTTTTCATAAAGGGGGGGATATTTAATAAATAAAGCCTCTTCTCTGTGAAAATTGGCTAAATTAAAATAGAAAAATGTAAGCGCTGTTTTCATTTGTTTTAAAATCTGTTATCATTCATTAATGAAAACGTTTGCGCCTGGATTTTTCGATTTAAAAATGAAATGAGGTAGCATGATGGAAAAACAATGGTGGAAAGAAAGTGTTGTATATCAAATTTATCCACGTAGCTTTATGGATAGTAATGGTGATGGAATTGGTGACCTTCGCGGAATCATTTCAAACCTTGATTATTTACAAAACTTAGGTATAGATGTAATTTGGTTATCACCAGTCTATGAATCTCCCAATGATGATAATGGCTATGATATTAGTGATTATCGTAATATTATGGATGAGTTTGGAACAATGAACGATTGGGACGAATTATTAAGTGAAATGCATCAACGTGATATGAAATTAATGATGGATTTAGTTGTTAACCATACTTCTGATGAACATAATTGGTTCATCGAATCTCGTAAGTCAAAAGATAACCCGTATCGAGATTACTATATTTGGCGTCCTGGGAAAGATGGAAAAGAGCCAAATAACTGGGAAGCGGCTTTTAGTGGATCTGCTTGGCAGTATGATGAAGCGACAGATGAATATTATTTACATTTATTCTCTAAAAAGCAACCAGATTTAAATTGGGATAATGAAATAGTGCGAAAAGATGTTTATGAGATGATGGAGTTTTGGCTTGAAAAAGGAATCGATGGTTTTCGTATGGATGTGATTAATTTTATTTCTAAAACAGAGGGATTACCAACTGTGAAAACGGAGAAAGAAGGTTATGTATCAGGCCATCAATACTTTATGAATGGACCAAATATTCATGCATACTTACATGAAATGAATCAGAAAGTATTGTCGAAATACGATATTATGACTGTTGGTGAAATGCCGGGTGTAACAACAGAGGAGGCTAAACTGTATACAGCTGAAGAACGTCAAGAATTACAAATGGTATTTCAGTTTGAACATATGGATTTAGATTCTGGAAAAGGAGGAAAATGGGACGTAAAGCCATGCTCACTCTTAACGTTAAAGCGTAATTTAACAAAATGGCAGAAAGCGTTGGAACAAACAGGATGGAATAGTTTGTATTGGAACAATCATGACCAGCCTCGTGTTGTCTCACGCTTTGGTAACGATAAAACATACCGCATAGAATCAGCGAAAATGTTAGCGACGGTACTTCATATGATGAAAGGTACTCCTTATATTTACCAAGGAGAAGAAATTGGGATGACAAATGTTCACTTTGATTCGATTGATGAGTACCGAGATATTGAAACGCTGAATATGTACCGTGAAAAAGTAATAGAGCGTGGTGAAGATGAAGAAAAAGTAATGCAATCGATTTATATAAAAGGGCGAGATAATGCTAGAACACCAATGCAATGGGATGATGGAAAGCACGCTGGATTTACAGCTGGAGAACCATGGATTGCATTAAATTCTAATTATAAAGAAATTAATGTGACACAAGCGTTGCAGGATAAAAATTCTATTTTTTATTACTATAAAAAATTAATTGAACTTCGTAAAAAACATGAAATCATTGTGTATGGAACATATGATTTAATTTTTGAAGAACATCCATCTGTTTTTGCCTATATGCGGACATGGAAAGATGAGAAAGTACTTGTCATTGCGAACTTTACTGAGAATGAGTGTGTATTTGAAATGCCAGAAGAGGTAAATTATAATAGTTCAGAATTATTGATACACAATTATGATGTACAAAATGAAACAAGTAAGAGTATCGATTTACAGCCATATGAAGCGAGGGTATACAAGTTAAAATAATGAAAAGCCTTGGGTCAGAAATGACACAAGGCTTTTATATTTTACCATTTCAAAATTGAAAATCCATATGGTGGAAGTGCAACCTGTAATGAGTCTGCTTCTGCTGAAAATTCTTCGTTTGTATATAAATTTACAATTTTTTTACCGGTGATATCAAAAGGTATAGGAGCTGAAATTTCTTGGTTTGTTGGATTTAAAACAAAAAATATCGTTTCTTCTCCGTATGTTTTCGTATAAGAAATGTAACCTTGTTCATCGTTTGCTTCAATACATTGGAATAATCCATGTCCACCAAATGCTTTATATTGTCTTCGTAATGAAATTAATGTTTGTATATGCTTAAATAATACTGTATCTTGCTTATCTTCATCCCAGACCATACATTTCCGGCACCCAGGATCCATTCCGCCATCCATACCGATTTCATCACCGTAATAAACGCATGGTGAACCGATGAAAGAAAGATGGAATACATAAAGTAGTTTTACTTTATTTTTATTTCCTTTACAGGTTGTTAAAATTCTCGGTGTATCATGACTGTCTAATAGATGAAAAGCAGCTTTGTTTACGTTCATGGAATAAGAGTGAAGAGAAGCTGTAATTTGTTCCATAAATTCACTTGCCCCAATTGTTTCGTTTGCAAAGTAAGAATGCAGGGCATTTGTAATAGGATAGCTCATGACGGCATCGAATTGATCACCTTGTAACCATGGCTGAGCATCATGCCAAATCTCTCCTAAAATATAGACTTCAGGGTTAATTGCTTTTATTTCACTACGGAATTCTCTCCAAAAGCTATGATCAACTTCGTTTGCTACATCGAGGCGCCAGCCATCAATGTGAAACTCTCGCACCCAATAACGCCCTACTTTGAGTAAGTATTCTTTTACATCTGGATGGGCTGTATTTAATTTAGGCATATATGGTGTAAAGGCGAAGGTATCGTAGTTCGGAAGTGGCTCTGTTACAATTGGAAATTCGTGAATATGAAACCAGTTGGTATAGCGAGATTGCTTTCCTTTTTTGAGAACATCTTGAAATTTATCAAAGAAATATCCGCTATGATTAAAAACGGCATCTAGCATTACTTTTATACCTCGCTTGTGGCAGGCGTTAACAAGTTTTTTAAAAGTTTCCTTCGTCCCAAATTGCGGATCAATTTCCATGTAATCAATTGTGTCATATTTGTGATTAGAGTGTGCTGTAAAGATGGGAGTGAAGTAAATTCCGGAAATACCAAGCTTTACAAGGTAATCAAGGTGCTGGATAACTCCAGCGAAATCTCCACCAAAAAAGTTAGTAGTTGTTGGATCAGTGCTCCCCCAAGGAAGAGTATCAGCTGGATTACATGAAGGATCTCCATTAGCAAAACGTTCTGGGAAAATTTGATACCACACTGTATCTTTTATCCATGAAGGAGTTCTAAAAACATCCTGTTCATGAATAAATGGAAAGCAAAAAAAGTTGCCAACATCATCATTAGGTGTTTCAGGGAAAAAGCCGCGTTCTGTATAGACGATCGTTTCTGTATTATTTTTTAGTTCAAATCCATATCGTAAGCGCTTAAAGTTCGGTTCGATTGAAACGAACCAATAATCAAATAAATCTGTTGAGCCGCTCTTTTTCATCGGTATGTTTGCTGTGATCCACTTCCCATCTTGCCATTCATAAGGATCGCCATGAATGAGTGAGGCGATATCTACATCATTTTTTTTTGTGCGCAATCGAATATGGAGCGTTTTTTCATCGTAAGCGTATGCGTAATTATCTTTCGGTCTATGGTATATTGCTTCTTTAAACATATAGAAAATCCCCCTTTGATATCTCAATAAATAATAATATATTGCAAACGATTGCTTTTTATATAACTTCAATATTGCTTATAAGAGTAGTATTCATTTTATATAAAGTCAATGGATATAAAGAAAGACTTCATGAATTTTTTGAAAAATACATAAAGAAAATATTTGCAAAATATATAAAAGAATGTATAATGATAGACAAATAGCGCAAACGTTTTCATAGATTGGAAGAATGTTTGCGCTTCTATAAAACTTGTAAGTGCAAACGTTTTCATTTTAGTCGATTATTACATATATAACTTAGGGAGGTTTTGAGGGTGAAGAAAGCATTATCATTATTAACAGTTTCAGCTTTGACAATTGGTATGTTATCGGCATGTGGTCCGAAAGATTCAGGAAAAAAGGAAGCGAGTAAAGAGAAGAAAGATTATGACCTTCTTGTTTGGGAAGATCTTAAAAAAGGTCCTGCATTAGAACCAGCGGTAAAGAGCTTTGAAAAGAAATATAACGTGAAAGTAAAAGTGGCTGAAATTCAAATGACGGATCAAACAAAAAAACTACGTCTCGATGGTCCAGCAGGTACAGGTCCTGACGTTGTAACATTACCGCATGATCATATTGGAAATGTTGTTACTGAAGGTTTAATTGATGAAGTAAAAGTTGATGATGCTGTGAAGAGCAAATTTACGGACTTATCTATAGAAGCTCAAACATATAAAGGGAAATTATATGGTTTGCCAAAGGCGATCGAAACACCTGTATTTATTTATAATAAAAAGCTTATGCCAAAGGCACCAGAAACAATGGATGAATTATATAATTTCTCGAAAGATTTCACAAAAGATGGTAAGTACGGATTTTTAGCACTAGGAGATAATTTATATTTTGCAAATGCATTTATGGCTGGTATGGGAGGATATATATTTGGTGAGAAAGATGGAAAACCGAATACAGCCGATATCGGATTAAATAGTAGTGGCGCGGTACAAGGGATGGAATATATTCAAAAATGGTACAAGGAGAACTTGTTCCCAAAAGGTATTATTGGTGAATCTGGTGGGGCAGCTGCAGATGGATTGTTTAATGAAGGAAAAGCTGCATCCATTATGAATGGTCCATGGGCATTTCAAGCTATGGAGAAAAACGGAATTGATTATGGTGTAGCACCGATGCCAAAATTACCAAATGGTCAACCGATGAAAACTTTTGTTGGTGTAAAAGGATGGCATGTAACAAGCTTTTCAAAAAATAAAGATTTAGCAACGAAATTTGTTGATTGGGTAACAAATGAAGAAAATGCAAAAATTCGTTATGAAAAATCAAAAGAAATTCCGCCTGTAAAATCATTAATGGAAGATCCAATGATTAAAGACAGTGAAGCTGCAAAAGCAATAACGAAACAGGCTGAGACAGGTATTCCAATGCCGAATATTCCAGAAATGCAAGAAGTATGGGAGCCTGCAAGATTTGCATTAGAGTTACTTGCAGCTGGAAAACAAGAACCAAAACCAGCACTTGATGAAGCTGTGAAACAAATTAAAGGAAACATTGAAGCAAACCATAGTAAGCAAAAATAAGACGGAATTCGTATCTCTTATAAAGAAGGGATACGAATTCTCCTCCTTCCAAGGGGAAGAAAAAAGGGGGAAGAAATATGCAAGCATCCATTGAACCAATGCAAGAGGTAAATGGTTCAAAACACCGCAAAACAGCCGCGATGTTGTCAATCATTCCAGGTATAGGTCAAATATACAATAAACAATATGTAAAAGCTCTTATCTTTCTTGTATTAACAGGTTCATTTATCGTAGCATTTGCGGATTTGTTAAATATGGGATTGTGGGGAATTGTTACACTTGGTACAGAGGTTCCTCGGGATCATTCTATCTTTCTATTAGTAAAAGGTATTTTAGCACTAATTGTTATTGCATTTGGACTAGGAATATATGCTTTTAATTTATATGATGCCTATCAAAATGGGAAAAAACGTGATATAGGAATACCGTTAAATTCTGTGAAAGAACAATATCGTAATTTATTAGATCAAGGTTTTCCATATTTGATGGTTTCTCCAGGATTTCTGTTATTAATTTTTGTAGTTGTGTTTCCAATTATTTTCGTATTCTTAATTGGATTTACAAACTATGATTTATATCATTCTCCACCAGCGAAATTAGTCGAGTGGGTTAGTTTTAAAAACTTTACTGATATTTTCACATTACCAATGTGGAGGGATACATTCTTAAGTGTATTCTCTTGGACTGTGATTTGGACATTTGTCGCGACTACTTTACAAGTAGCACTTGGAATTTTCTTAGCAATATTAGTGAATCAACCTGGTATTAAAGGGAAAGCAGTGATTCGTACAATTTTTATTTTACCGTGGGCAGTTCCAGCATTCGTATCCATCCTTGTCTTTGCTGGTATGTTCAATGAATCATTTGGAGCAATTAATAATCAAGTGTTAGCGCTATTTGGAATTGAAAAAATTGCTTGGATGACAGATCCATTTTGGGCAAAAATTGCTTTGATTTTTATTCAAACATGGCTTGGTTTTCCATTTATTTTTGCAATGACAACAGGTATACTGCAATCGATTCCAGGAGAATTGTATGAAGCTGCTACAGTAGATGGAGCAACGGCATGGCAACAATTTCGTAAAATTACATTGCCGCTTGTTCTATATGCAACAGCACCAATCTTAATTACACAATATACATTTAACTTTAATAATTTCAGTATTATTTACCTATTTAATGGCGGGGGGCCTGCTGTTTCGGGACAAAATGCAGGTGGAACAGATATTTTAATTTCCTGGATCTATAAATTAACAATGACATCAGCGCAATACGGAAAAGCAGCGGCACTTACGATGATTTTATCGTTAATTGTTATTTCTGTGGCGTTATGGCAATTTAAAAGAACAAAATCATTCCAAGAAGAGGATATGATGTAAATGAATATAAAACGACAGAAGATGTTACGTCTTTCATTAAGTTATTTCGTCATTTTCATAATGTGTGTCATTATTTTCTATCCATTACTATGGATTGTTGGTTCATCGTTTAATCCAGGAGATAGTTTATCAGGATCAAGTATTATTCCGAAAAATGCAACGTTAGATCATTATCGAGACCTACTTAATCTTGATAAGAGTAATTATTTACTTTGGTATAAAAATACACTGAAAGTCAGTGTATTAACGATGATTTTCTCGGTACTATCCATTAGTTTCACTGCTTATGCTTTTTCAAGGTATCGTTTTGTCGGAAGAAAGAATGGATTAATAACGTTTTTAATTCTACAAATGATACCGAACTTCTCAGCGTTAATCGCACTCTATGTATTAGCGCAGTTGACAGGATTAATTGATACGCATCTAGCATTAATTTTAATTTATGTGGGCGGAGCAATTCCAATGAATACGTGGCTTATGAAGGGTTACTTTGATACGATTCCAAAAGAATTAGATGAGTCGGCTCGTATGGACGGGGCAGGGCACTTCCGGATTTTTTGGCAAATTATTATGCCGCTCGCAAAACCAATTGTGGCAGTTGTAGCTTTATTTACCTTTATTGGTCCGTTTACAGATTTTATTTTAGCAAGTATCATTTTACGGACACCAGAAAACTATACATTAGCTGTTGGATTATATGAAATGGTAGCGAAGAAATTTGGTAATGAATTTACAACATTTGCAGCGGGTTCCGTATTAATTGCTATACCGATTTCAATTTTGTTCTTATCATTGCAAAAATATTTTATTTCTGGTTTAACAGCTGGAGGTACGAAAGGATGAAAATGGGACATTATGTCCCATTTCTCTTTTTTAGGGAGAATTTCGATTCATATGACATTGTAAGGGGAAAGATGTGAAAAAAATAGTATATTATAGTATAGGAAAATAAGCTTGTATCCCTTACAATACATGAAGAGGGAGAATATTAGTTTACATTAATATAATTTTTTGAGGAATGAAATAAAGTAATGGCGGCTTTCGTTTTCTCCTACTACCTGTAGAACTGCAGGATAAAAATAGATATGAATGAAGAATTAGAAGAGAGGAGGAGATTTTATGACAGTTACAATTAAAGATGTAGCGAAAAAGGCAAATGTTGCACCTTCCACTGTGTCTCGTGTAATTGCTGATAATCCAAGTATAAGTGAAAAAACAAAGCGCCGTGTCCGTAAAGTAATGAGCGAACTAGGGTATCATCCAAATTTAAATGCGAGAAGCCTTGCGAATCAAACAACAAAAACAATCGGTCTTGTTATGCCAAGTTCTGCAAGTAAAGCATTTCAAAATCCATTTTTCCCAGAAGTAATTCGAGGGATTAGCTCGTTTGCACATGTCGAAGGTTATGCGTTGTATATGTCAACTGGTGAAACAGAAGAGGAGATTTTTAATGGCGTTGTGAAGATGGTACAGGGTCGTCAAATCGGCGGAATTATTCTTCTTTATTCACGTGAGAACGATCGTATTATTCAATATTTACATGAACAAAATTTCCCATTTGTTTTAATTGGAAAACCATACGAAAGAAAAGATGAAATTACATATGTAGATAATGATAACTATACAGCTGCAAGAGAAGTAGCGGAATACTTAATTTCACTTGGACATAAACAGATAGCGTTTATTGGCGGTGGTTCTGATTTACTTGTTACGAAAGATCGTTTAGCTGGAATGAGCGATGCTTTAAAACTAGCTGACATTATGTTGCCAGATGAATATATTTTACATTTTGATTTTTCAAGAGAGGGTGGTCAGCAGGCTGTAGAAGAGTTAATGGGACTTGAAAAGCCGCCGACGGCAATTATGGCAACAGATGATTTAATCGGTCTTGGGGTGTTAAGTGCGCTTGCCAAAAAAGGGCTTGCTGTACCAAAAAATGTTTCAATCGTGAGCTTTAATAATGCTTTATTATCTGAAATTGCGAGCCCACCGCTTACAACTGTTGATGTGAATATTTATCAATTAGGGTATGAGGCTGCAAAAGCGTTAGTTGATAAGGTGGAGCATTCCGAGTCCACTTCAAAATGCATTATTATTCCGCATAAATTACTGAAGCGCCAAACTTGTGATCATTATGCGTAAAAAGCTAAGAGTGTTATCTCTTAGCTTTTTGTTTTAAAAATTCTTCTAAACGATCGCAGCCTTCTTTTAGTGTTTCCATACTATAAGCGTATGAAAGACGAATATACCCTTCACCATACTCTGAAAATGCTGTTCCTGGAACAACAGCGAGTCTAGCTTCTTTAACAAGATCAATGGCAAAATCAAATGATGAGGATGTAAGATTTCCAACGTATGGGAATAAATAAAAGGCACCAGTTGGTTTCTCAACAGTTAAGCCCATTTGAATCAGTCTGTTGTATACGTAATCACGGCGTTTTTTATATTGATGACGCATCATTCGCGGTGCATCTTTTGCTGCTGTTAACGCTTCGATTGCAGCGTATTGTGCGATTGAAGTTGCACATGTAACGTTGTATTGATGAACTTTCAAAATATGCCCTGCTAAATAGCTTGGAGCAAATAAAAGACCGATGCGCCAGCCTGTCATTGAATGTGATTTTGATAGTCCATTAATGACGATTGTTTTATCACGCATTTCTGGAAAATGAGCGATGGATGTATGACTATCTTCATATACAAGCTCACTATAAATTTCATCAGAAAGAACGAAAATGTTTTTATCTTTTAAAACAGATACAATATCTGTTAGTTCTTCTTTTGACAGTGTAACACCAGTCGGATTAGAAGGATAAGGTAAAACGATGCATCTTGTTTGATCTGTAATTGCATTTTGAATCGCTTCTGCTGTTAATCGAAATCCAGTTTCACGAACATCTACAAACACAGGGATTGCCCCGCACAGTCTAATAATGGGTTCATAGCCTGGATAAATAGGAGCTGGTAAAATAACTTCTGTTCCAGGTTCTAAAATAGTACGAAATGTAACATCGATCGCTTCACTAGCACCGATTGTAACGATGGTTTCGTTTTCAGGTGAATAGTGTAAATCGTAATTTTCCTTTAGAAAATGACAAGCTGCATTGCGTAATTCTAATAGGCCGGCGTTGTGTGTATAGCTCGTATAGTTTTCTG
This sequence comes from Bacillus sp. FSL K6-6038, assembly GCF_038050455.1. Lineage (NCBI taxonomy): Bacteria > Bacillati > Bacillota > Bacilli > Caryophanales > Bacillaceae > Bacillus > Bacillus sp. FSL K6-6038. Next base: position 3,896,039 of record NZ_JBBOUH010000001.1, on the reverse strand, counting down.
TAATCGCTCGTTTAGCAGCTTCTTTGACTAAAGAAGGAGTTGGAAAATCGGGTTGTCCAATTGTTAAAGAAATGAGATTATCATAGTTTTGAATCATATTAGAGAATTGACGAATACCAGAAATTTGGATATCCTTCACTCTAGGATTAATGAATTGTTCCATTTTGTCTCCCTTTCTTCCGTTTACAAAATTTCTTTTATTTTATCATAAATTTTATATTTTCGCTTTGGAGCGCAAAAAAAAAGCCGCTTAAAGCGACTTTTTAATACCCATATTCCCAATCTATTTCATCTTCATTCCAAAGAACTGAAGAAACTTTTCCAAGGTGTACCACAGATTCATTCACAGCGCATGTGCAATTTTCTTCCCCAGCTTTGTCTTGCAATTCTTCGTATACTGATTTATCCACATTTTCGAGAACGACCAAATTCTCCTCTTTTAAAACAAGCGTAGTTCCTGTCATAGTTATCATCCTCCTACTAAAATAATAATCACTTCTTTGTACACGTAGATAGTATGGATTATATGCTGTATGTTATTATAGTTGTCTGTTTATTGGACTATGTTTTATTTTATTTGTTAACCCGTATTCATTGTATACTGCATCATGGTAGTTTGGTACAGGGTTTACAATCATTTCGGAAAGTTGTAACATTTCTTAACGTTTATTCACAAATAATTTACAAATATGTTAAGAAAAATCTAAATTTTAAAACAAAAACAACTGTAAAATGATATAATCATATCAAAATACATATAGGGGATGAGAGGCTATGGAGCTAATTCGTGACTTAATGATCCAAGTCGCGATCATTATTTTGCCACTGTTTTTATATGAAGCGATTCGTCTAAACCGTTATCAAGATATGCTTCCAAAGCCCAATCGCTATTTTATTATGTTCTTATCTAGTATTACGCTCGTTCTCTCTATGACGTATCCGATTTGTTTTGTCGATGTTTGTAGTTACAATTTCCATGCGATTCCGATTATGAGTGCTTTTTTGTATGGTGGGATTGTAGGGATTATCCCAGCTTGTATTTTTATTGTATACGAATGGTTTTTGAATGGTTTACAGTGGTTTCGGATAATAGAAGTTTTATGTCTTGCAATCATTCCTTTCCTGCTATCAAAAAAGTGGTCTGTTTTTCCGAGAGAAAAAAAACTTATTGTGGCCCTTATTGTTTCATCTTTGTATGTTCTTGTCGGTTTAGTGTGTAGTATGTTTGGGATTTTACTGAGAGTAGGCTTTACGCCACCTATGTCGCATTTATATAGTGGATACATATTTGCTTCCTTTATTATGGTTATGACAATGGTATTTCAAGTGTATTTAACAGAGTATTTAAATGAAAATGCATTGTTACGTACAGAAATGCAAAAATCTGAAAAGTTAAACATTGTAAGCGAGCTAGCGGCAAGTGTAGCACATGAGGTGCGAAATCCCCTCACAGTTGTTCGAGGGTTTATTCAGCTATTAGAGAGTACAGAAGATATGAAGAATAAGGACTATATGCGTCTTGTACTAGCTGAGCTTGATCGGGCCGAACAAATTATTTCGGATTACTTAAATTTAGCTAGACCGCAAATTGAAAAAAAGGAACATATATGTTTATCAGCGCAGCTCATAGAAATGACTACTTTAATGTCTTCATTTGCGGCTATGCAAGGCGTTTATTTACAAGTTGAAATTTCTGAGAGCCTTTATACGATTGGTGATAAGACAAAGTTAAAGCAAGCGATTATGAATATCGTTAAAAATGGAATTGAAGCGATTCAAGAAAACAAAGGGTATTTAAAAGTAACCGCCATTCAAAAAGATGATGTGATTATAGTGCGAGTAAAAGATAGTGGCGTTGGAATGACGAAAGAACAGCTAGCAAGGCTGGGACAACCGTATTATTCATTAAAAGAAAAAGGAACGGGTCTAGGGCTTATGGTTACCTTTAGTATTTTACAAGCACATAATGGTACGCTGGAATATAAAAGCGAGAGTGGAAAAGGAACGGAAGCAATTATTACATTACCAGCAGTTAGAAATAAGGAATAAAAGTTACCGATATAAGGTAACTTTTTTATTTATCTATATAAATTCAAGTTGAAAAAACGACATAAACTCCTTCATTTTAGTTGGGAGAGAGGATCCAGCCATGCATAGAAGCGGTCAGAGCCTTTTCCTGCCCCATGCCAAGTAAAAATAGAAAGAGAAAACAACTAACGGTTACTTTTTCTGCTTCGCGTGAGCGACTTATATGTCGAAAAACTAAAATAGATTTATATACGTGAAAATGAAAGGCTTGAAAAGCTTCTACCTTGGATGATGAAAAGCTAACGATGAAGGTTTTATTCATTTGTTTTTTCTGGTTTGACTCGAATAAATAAATTTTTAAATGATTGAAATAAGCTTTGCTCCTTTGAGGCGGCGATTAGTCGTTTTGTTTCTTGAATTTCACGAATGACTTGCATAAGCTGTGCATCTCGATTGTTGTCTTTATTGTAAACGTGATTGACAAGCTTGTTCATTTTTTCTTCTTGCTTTGATTCACGCTTATACATATGATTCATCAATAAGTCCATTTTTTCTTTTTGTAGGGCATCTGTTTGAGCTGCGTGATCAATAAGCTCTTGCAGCATTTCTTCTTGTGTACCTTCTTTTACATAAACTTGTTGCATTAATTCATCTAGTTTTTCATCTTTTAAGCGGTTTTGTGTAATTAAGGTAGAGTTTTGATGAATAATTGCTTCGTTTAATTGGGCGAGCATCTCAAGTTTTAACATGAATTCTTCAAAGTTTCGGTCTTCTTCTTTCGCATGTACTTCTTGATTTTGTTTTAACATCGGTACAGGTGGACTGTCTTTTTCTTTTAAAATGATAGGAATTGTTTCTGTAATATCTTCTTGTAAAGTGGCTGCTCGTTCGTGAATTGATTTTAAAAGCTTCATATCATCCATTTTATATATACGAGCATCAGCAGTTTTTGCAATCATATAACCATGTTGTTCTAAAAGTTGACTATATTTTCGAACTATATGTTTCGGGATTCCTGTTTTATTTGTAACATCCTTCGTTTTATATGTCGCCTCCATAACATTTCCTCCCCAAAAAGTATCGTATATACAAATTCCATCTTTTATTTAGACTTCCTTTGAAAAAGAATGTCGGAAGTCTAGAAGTTTTCTACATGATTAGCGAAAAGTTGCATAAAAATGAATGTTTTTGGCGTAAAGGGGAGGAAGGGATAAAATAATGTCTGAAAACATATATGGAGGAAGTTTGTTATAATAGCCTAGGAAAAGAAATTGGGTCGAAAAACGGAGGTACATATATGAAACAATTAAAAGGCATTATCATTTCGATTATTGCTATTCTTTCTATTTTAGTTGCTGTCTATGAAGCGTTTATACCAACAGAACCAAAGAGTAAGAAAGAAGTTACATATGATCAAGTTCTAGAATTTCCAAAAGAACGTTATCCAGAGACGGGGAAACATATAGCAGATGCGATTAAAGAAGGGCATTCTAAAGTATGTACGATTGATCGAAGTGGTGCAGCTGATAGAAGAAAGTTGTCTCTAGCTCCATATCCAGCAAAAAAAGGGTACGATCGTGATGAATGGCCAATGGCAATGTGCAAAGAAGGTGGAAAAGATGCGCATATTGAATATATTAACCCTGCTGATAATAGAGGCGCAGGTTCATGGGTGGGAAATAAGCTAGATAAGTACCCAGATGGGACACGTGTGAAGTTTGAGGTTAAGTAGTAGAAGGGAATGGTGCTTGTGGAATTAACAATTTCCTACTCACAATTAATCGTGATGAATTATGATGGGGAACAGCCTTATGTAGACTGGACGAATGAAGATTTTGAGAGGGGATACGCTGAAGCAGAAGGAGTAATTATTTTTGAGGCACTTTCTGATTATACGTGTGAAATCAAAGCAACAGTTGGGAAGCGTATTGAGAAAGAAGAGACAATGAGAACGATATCAGTCCCTTTTAGGGTGGGGGACGAAGGAGTTTTTGTAAGGAGTATTCTTTCTGACAAATTTCCCATTTCAATTCCAAAAGGTGATTATCTGTTGGTACTACAAGCAATACCGCTTGAGGAACCAACAGATGATGAATTGTACAAGATACAATATGAATTATTTTTTGAAGAGAAAGAGTAAAAAAAGGCCACGGTATCGTGGCTTTTTCTTTTAAACTTCGTTACAATGAAGAACGGAAGAAGGTGTAAATATACGCCAAGTTTGCGGCGTAATCTTATCATTTATTGGATCGGCTGCTTTTCAACATCGTGCGGATTAAGTTTGGTTATTCTATTCGTGTTTCTTTATATAGAAGAACTAGGAATTGATGATGTGAATAAATTAGCGTAATTGTCAGGAAGTTCATTTTATTTTTATTTGTACCACCTTGTTATTGGCGATGAACGCTAGTTGAAATATAGAATAAGGGTATCCTTTTAAAGGACACCCTTATTTCCTTATGCGTTTGTTTTTAGAAGAGAGCGGGCCTCTTTAGCAGCTTGAACCATATGCTCTAAAGCAGGTATAACTTCTTCTGTTCTTCTTGTTTTTAAACCACAGTCTGGGTTAATCCAGAAGTATTTTGGATCACATACTTTTAAGGATTGTTCTACAATTGTATACATTTCATTTTTACTTGGAACACGAGGGCTATGAATATCATAAACTCCTAAACCGATCCCTTTTTCATATGTTGTATGTTCTAATGTATGAATAAATTCGCCATGACTTCTTGATGTTTCGATAGAAATAACATCGGCATCTAATGCACGAATTGCATCTACGATATCTTCGAAGTTACTGTAACACATATGTGTGTGAATTTGTGTTTCATTCGCTACAGAAGAAGTTGCTAGAAGGAATGATTGAACAGCCCATGTAATATATGTGTTCCAATCTTTTTCTTTTAGCGGCATTCCTTCGCGAAGTGCTGGTTCATCGACTTGAATAACACGGATACCGGAAGATTCAAGCAATTTAATTTCATGACGAAGTGCTAATGCGATTTGGTAAGAAACTTCTTTTCGTGAAATATCATTCCGAACGAATGACCAGTTTAGAATGGTCACAGGACCTGTTAACATGCCTTTTACAACTTTATCTGTAAGGCCCTGGGCATATGCGGTTTCTTTAATTGTCATCCCATTAATAAAGGCAACATCGCCATAGATTACAGGTGGTTTTACGCAGCGGGAACCGTATGATTGAACCCAACCATTCTTAGTGAAAGAGAAACCAGCAAGTCTTTCGCCAAAGTATTCCACCATATCAGTTCGCTCAAATTCACCATGAACGAGCACATCAAGGCCGATTTCTTCTTGATATCGAATCCATTTTTTAGTTTCTTTTTCAATAAATTGTTCATATTGTTCATTTGTAATGTCACCGCTTCGCCATTGTTTACGCGTTTGACGAACTTCAGTAGTTTGCGGGAAGCTACCGATTGTTGTTGTTGGAAGTAGCGGTAACTGTAATGCTTCTTGTTGCAAAGCATAACGTTGTTCAAATGGAAGAGGACGAAAGAAATCTTCTTCTTTAAGAGTTGCTCTTGCTGTTTGTACATCTTCACGATTACGTGCAGCTGAAGATCGAATTGCTTCATGAGCGCTACGGTAAGTAGCTAATTCCGTACTAACACTTTCTGTCCCCTCAGAAAGCGCGCGTTTAATAAGTGTAAGTTCTTCTAATTTTTGATTTGCAAATGCAAGGGCATCAAATAGTTCTGTTGATAAGTGTGTTTCTTCCGTTTTATCAATTGGAGTATGTAATAAGCTACATGAAGGCTGAACGATCCACTCTTTCGGTGTAATGTGATCTTGTAATGTTTTAAATAAAGAAAGGACTTCGTCAAGATCAGCTCTCCAAATGTTACGGCCATCTATACAACCGACTGCTAAAATTTTATCGGATGGGAATCCATACTCTAAAACTGTGTTTACATTACCTTCTTTACCGTGAACAAAGTCCAATCCAATGCCGGATACAGGGAATGTAATAAGTTCTTCATAGTTCTCTTCTACACTATCAAAATAAATTTGTAAGATAAGAATTGCATTTGGAACGCTTTTACGAATTGTCGCGTAAAGTTCTTTCGCCTCTGCTATTTCTTCTTTTGTTAAAGATGCAAAAATTGGTTCATCAATTTGGATGAGTTTTGCACCAGCTTCATGTAATTCAGTTAATAGCTGTACATAAGGAGCAACTAGTTGATTTAAAATAGTAGCAAATTGCTCTTGTTTATATCCTTTTGCTAATTTTAAGAATGTATAAGGTCCTAATATAACTGGTTTTCCATCAACGCCTAATTCTTGTTTTGCTTCTTCGTATAAGCGAAGTGGTCGATTGTCTTTTAAAGAAATCTCCAAACCTTCTTCATATTCTGGAACAATATAATGATAGTTTGTGTTAAACCATTTTGTCATTTCGGAAGCAACGTGATCTTTAGAGCCACGTGCCATTGCAAAATATACATCAAGATAAGAAGTGAGCTCTGAAAAACGAGATGGAATAAAGCCAAGCATGTAGGCTGTGTCCAGCACATGATCATAATATGTAAAGTCGCCAATTGGAACTAAATTGATTCCTTTTTCTTGCTGAGCTTTCACATGTTGAAGACGAATTTCTTTCATTGTTGTTGAAAATTGCTGCTCATCAATCTTATTTGACCAAAAAGCTTCCAACGTTTTTTTCCATTCTCTGTGTAACCCAATTCGTGGATACCCTAAATTACTTGTTTGAATTGCCATTTAAAATTCCTCCCTAATTGAAAGTAAGCATTTCCGTTTACTCGGAAATGCATGTAACGAAAAGTATAAAGGTACAGAAAATAGCCCTCTCTTCTCGTTCATAACACCTAATCATCATCCGTGAGTCTATCAGTGTTGTTAAAATAGGCAGGTCTCCTGGCTTATGCTTCATATGACTTCTTTCACCTTCCCGTTTTCACAGTGGTATAGAAAAGAAGTCTCTGCACTTACAGTGGCGGGACCGCGTTGGAATTTCACCAAACTTCCCTTTTCAACACGAACTCAGAAATGTCGTGTACCTATTTTCCTTTTGAAAGGAATTTAACAAGCGAATATGATATTGAAACAAATTCTAACATAATTTTTTGAATTTTGTCTACTGTTTTATAAATGGGATGGAATCAAAGGTTCTATGTTTGTTTTCAACATGAATGATGAGGATTTATGTCTAAATAAGAGAGAAGAAATAATAAAGAGCATAAGGCGGTGGATGGTAGGGAGAATGATCAGTGAGGAAAATCCCCACTGATAAAGTGTCAATTTACATTCATTCCTATTTCTGAAAGGCGACCAGCACTTGCATCTTTATGGAGTTCATTTAACCAACGTAATTCAACAGTAATATGTTCAATAACACTGTTTAAAATATAAAGCTGTGCACGCGGAACATTTTCCTTGCTATGTTCGTATATGGATTGCATCGTATGTAAATATTGAATTGTGTCATCTCTCTTTTTTTCTAAAATAGGAATGATTGTTTTTTCATCACCAAAGTGAGAGAAGGATAGTGCTGAATAGATTGGTTTATATATTTGGTTTTTTGCCTCGAATTGCTTTAAAAGCAGTGTATGGAAAAATTCTCTTCCAGTTTCAGTTATATGGAAAATTGTCTTATCTGGTCGATTGGTATCTCGTACAACATTTGTAACCGCAATTGCCCCTTGTTTCTCCAATTGTTCAAAGGCGTAATAGAGGGATCCTTTTGCGTATTTAATATAACAATTCATTTGTCGTTCTTTCATTATATGCTGCACTTCATATGGATGTTTATCTCCTTCGAGTAGCAAGCCGAGAATGACTAATTTCATGCTCACGCTGTCTCAACTCCTGTAATATAAACTTTATACATATTATAAACGGTATATCTCTTTATCGAAAGAGATATACCGTTTCATTTTGGCGTGTATTAACTTACCTGTTTCTGTTTTTTCTTTGTTCCCGTTAAGAGACGTTCTTTACCCATCAGTATAATACAGATAATACTTAGAACAGCTGGGATAAGCGCCCAGCAAAATGTATCGGCAATAGATGTCCCAAGTGCTTGTTTAATTCCATCCAATATTTGAGGTGGAATTTTTTCAGTAGCATGTGGTGACAATAAAAAGCTTGTGTCTCCACCTGTTGGTACCATTTTTGCTAATTCTGGAGGGAAAACAGCTTTTAATTTATCAGTGAAAATCTGATTTTGAATCGTACCGAAAATTGTCACACCAAGAGTCATTCCAAGAGAACGGAAGAAAGAGTTTGTTGATGTAGCAGAGCCGCGATCTCTCATTTCTAAATTGTGAATAGAAGACATACTTAAAATAGAGAATGAGAAGCCAACTCCAAGCCCAGTTAGAATCATAAAGGTTGTTACGAGTGTACGTGATGTTTCTAGTGTTAATGTGCCAAGTGAATAAATCCCAAGTACAAAGAAAATTCCAGATACGATCATAATGTTACGGTAACTTGTTCGAGACGCCAATTGTCCACCTACTTGACTTCCGACTACAGAACCGACCATCATTGGTGTTAAAATTAATCCTGCATTAGATGCTGAACCGCCAAGAACGCCTTGGACAAAGATTGGAATGTAAACTGTACAAATAATAAAAGTTGCTCCATAGAAAAAGGCAACACCTTGGCTCGCTGCAAATAAGCGCTTTTTAAATAAATGGAAAGAAATAATTGGCTCTGTTGCTCGTCTTTCTACGAAGAAGAAGATAATAAGCATAATAGCAAAAGTAGCAAATAAGCCAAGAATCATATTAGAATTCCAAGCATATTCCTTACCACCAAGTTCTAGAGCAAACATTAAGCAAACAATGCTTATTACAAGTGTAATGGCACCAGCCCAATCGATTTTTTGTTTTCTATATTGTAGAGATTCTTTGTAGTACTTCGAGATGAAGAAGAAGGAAATAAGCCCTAATGGAATATTGATATAAAAGACCCAGTGCCAACTTATATAATCAGTAATATAAGCACCTAATAAAGGACCGAATACGCTTGATGTTCCAAAAACTGCTCCAAATAGTCCAGTCATTTTCCCTCGTTTTTCCGGCGGGAATATATCATACATGATTGTGAATGCAATTGGCATTAAAGCGCCGCCACCAATTCCTTGAATCGCTCTATAGATACTTAACTGTTCAATACTTGCTGCTGTACCGCAAAGAATAGAACCAAGCAAAAAGAGAAGCAATCCACCGATATAAAAACGTTTACGTCCATACATATCAGATAATTTCCCGAAAATCGGCATCCCTGCCATTGTTGCTACCATATAAGCTGATGTGACCCAAACAAATTTATCAAATCCTCCTAGGTCTCCAACAATTGTCGCCATGGCAGTGGCAACGATTGTATTATCCATTGCTGCCATTAAAATACCAAGTAACAATCCAGCAACAACAAACTTTGTTTTACTTACTTTGTTTTGAGATGCTTGTTCTTGCAAACATACCCCTCCTTTTATATAAGATCAACTGTTCTGTAGGAAAATCTTATTAGTAGTTCGTACTTTAGCATGTCTTTATGTATGACTATAATTTCACTATTCCTTTTATAAGAGAAGATAGTGCCATAAAGAATAGAAAGCATAAATCATATTATAGTCAAATTTGACTAAAAGGCAAATTTTTTTATTTTATCCCGCTATTTTGGGCAGTAATATTCCCACCTCAAGATTTAGCGAAAGCTCAGAGGTTAGGTGAGAGCTAATAATCAGTGGGGGATGAAGAAAATCTCTACTGAATTAAAGTTTCACTTTATAGCTTTTAATATTGAAGAAACAAAAGGAATCTAGCGAATGAAGGAGTGTATAGCTATTTAAAATGGTTTTTTAATCACGTCGTCGAATAAGATAAAGAAGAAAGATAAAAATGTTGAAGACGTGTATTTTTATTGGAATAAATAGGGGAATGTTTTAAGGTGAACGAATTGGAGAAGGGTAGTTTATTATTTAGGAGAGCAGAATAAATTTGTACAGATAATACCATCTGGAATGAGGTGAATTGTGATTGTGAAAATGTGGGAAATAAGTCTAGATAAAGAATTGTTTCCGTTGTCTTTACAACCTGTTATGTGGATGGAAGGTGGTTCTAAAGAAGTTATGAGCAAACAGTCTAATCCAAATGTAGCAGTAACATTACAAATTCGCAGTAAAAAAGAAAAGTGTTTTTCACAAGAAGTTGTTTATGATGTACATGAAATTCTTTTTATTCAATTAGAAGTTGCAAACATAGGAAGCGAAGAAATTTCTCGCGTAATCGTTAGTCATATGATTCGTGATCATTTTGCATATATCCCTAATACATTACAAACGAGTAAAGGGACGGGAGAGTTTTTATTCCAACTTGTAAGGTGGAGGATTGATGAATTACTACCAGGTGAAAAAGCTCAATTAATCTGTCAGGTGAAAGCATCACGTATACAAATCCCGTCTCATATTTTGTTACGTGCTACATACACATTTCAGCAGAAGGGCCGATTATATGGACCACTTCAAACAAAAGAAGCAATATTGATACAACAATAAAAAGGAGCCCCGGGAAGTGGGTTCCTTTTTTAATGCAAATTATGCTTCTTTAGTAATTCTTTTTGTTCCAGGCCTTTTTTTCCTACATAGTTATTTTTATATCCGAAGTATAAAATAAATAAGAAAGAAGCAACATTTATGATAGCATCAATTTGGTCATTTGTAATAAAAGAAAGCCCGAATGATTCAAATAATAGTTTTAATGATAAGAGAAATCCGGCTAAAAAACGAATGACGTCTGAAATATTTTCTCTTTGTAACATCTTTTTCTCCTTTCGGTAATGGATATATATTATATAAATACAAATTGAAAGACCGACATAAAACCTTTTTTTAGGTGGTAGAGAGCATTTGGCCATGCAGACTCTTTTCCTGCCCCATGCCAAGTTAAAACAAAGAGAGAAAACAAGTAGCAGTCACCTTTCGTTCTTCATAGCATCGATTTATATGTTGGAAAATCAAAATAGATATATACTATATATATGAAATAGAAAAGAAAATGAATACAAGTTTAAGAGAGAAAATGTACGAAAAATACGTACATTTTTGTTTTGTAAAAAAATATTATTGATATAGAAGCATACAGTATGATTAGTAATGCAAGATGTATAGATGCTCAATCCTTTTTGCTTTACTTATAATTTATATTATATAAAAGGTATTCAGTTATTATTTTAGACGGTAACTTATCCGGGAGAGCGAAAGTCATTAGAAGAGCTATGAAATAAAGTGAGAACTCAATCGTATAACATAGAGATTTAAAAAATAGAGAATTATAAAAGTTTTTTCGTAACAATTCCATCTCTTTTGTTACAAAAAAATGATATTTTGTAACAAAAGTCTTTAAAAATAGATTTAAACATCATATAATTGTAATGGATGTGTCAATACATTTTGCACAATGTTTTTTTATTTAAAAGTGTAGGGAAAACAATCTCTACACTTTTCCTTTTGAGGGAACAAAAAGAATATTTGTAAATTGTTGCAAGCAAACCTTTACACTGTGTAAAATGAACAAGAAAAGATTGATAGAAAGAGAGAAGGGGAATGGTAGAATGATAGACGTGAGGAGCCGACGATCACCTTTGATCAGGTGGCTAGTTATAATTGCTATTGCAATTAGTGCTATCGCGGCGGGGTTTTTCATATTTCAATCCTTTACATCACCTGCAAGAGCTGTAGCCACTCAGGTAAACCCAATCCAGCTTGCTAGTGAACAGGTAAAAGTTGAGTTGGATAAAAAAGCACCGGTGAAATTTAATGGGGAAGTACGCAAAGTTGCATACTTAACTTTTGATGATGGGCCGAGTGAATTTCAAAAAGAAATTTTAGATATCTTAAAGAAAAATGAAATAAAAGGAACATTTTTCATGATTGGTGGAAACATCCCTTCTCATACAGAGAGTGTGAAACGTTTAGTAAAGGAAGGACATTATCCAGGTGTTCATAGCATGACACATGATTATGCCAAACTGTATAAACAAGGACAGTTTGTAGAAGAGATGAAACAAGCGCAGAAAATTGTGAAAGATGTTACAGGGATGGAACCTAAGCTTGTTCGTTGCCCGTACGGAAGTATGCCAGGGCTTAATCAAGCATTGCGGGACCAAATGGCAACAGTAAATATGAAAGAATGGGACTGGACTATTGATTCTTTAGATTGGAAATTACCAGGGAATCCGAATGGTGTAGTACAAAATGTCATTTCAGGGGCTAAACAAGAACGTGAAGTCATTTTAATGCATGAAAAAAAACAAACTGTACAAGCATTGCAAACAATTATTGATGATCTTCGTAAAAAAGGGTATGAGTTTGAAGTGTATGAAGAAGCTGCTCATTTTCCATTAAATTTTTGGCATGATGATCGTATATAAGTAGGAGGAAAAAAAGTTGAAATATAATAAAATAGCAATTGTAGCGGCTTTATCTATGACATTATTAGCTGGTTGTTTCGGACCAAAACCAGAAGAGGAATTATATGTAGCATTTGAAAATGCTGCGAAGCAAGAAAAGCCAATGTTTGAAGACGCGAAAAAATTAGAGGCATTAGAAAAAGAAGGCCAAGCATTATACGGTCAAATCGTGCAAGAAGGAAAAGATAATAATCAAGCTGTGAAAGAAAAATTAGATCAAGCAATGAAAAATACAGCAGAACGTGGAAAAGTAATTGATAAAGAAAAAGAAGCATTAAACAAAGCACAAGAAGAAGTGAAATCAGTTGATAAATATGTGAAAAAAATCGAGAATGGTAAGTTAAAAGAACAAGCAGACAAAGTAAAGAATACTTACGAAAAACGATATGAGTCTTTTAAGAAGATGTATGACAACTATAGTAAATCATTAAAGTTAGAAAAAGAATTATTCACAATGCTTCAAGATAAAGGAGCAAAATTAAAAGATATTAGTGAGAAAGTAAAAACGGTGAACCAATCTTATAAAGATATTGATGCTGAAAAAGATAAGTTCAACGAATATACAAAATCATATAATACAGAAAAAGTAGCATTTTATAAACAAGCGAACATTAAAATAAAAGAAGAGAAGAAATAAAGCAGGTTGGCCATTATGGCCAAGCCTGCTTTATTTCTTTGTATACGTACGCCGATACCAAGGAATTGGTTCGCTTAATTTTTTTTCCTGTTTTAGCGCTTCCGGCCCAATAAAATCTTGAAGCGTTTTTTTTGCTACTGCTAAAGAAAGAGTTGTTTTGGGGTTTCTATAGGAAGATTCAAGGCTACCGAGATGTGGGAGAGTACTGAAATCATCTTTTGTAGGAGGGATATGGAAAAAATAGTCACCTAACCGAACGAGAACATCTGATTGTTGCTGACTAAAACGTGGATTCCTAGAGAAATGTAATCCTTCTTTTATTGCTTTCTTTTCACTAATTAAACGTTCTAAAGCAATCTTTTTCAACCAATATAAATATTTAGGATTTGTAGCAGCTTTGGCATGCCGGTTCACAATGAAAATAGATTGAGCTAATTGATCAATAGAATATTGTTTGTGTGATTGAGACTGTGGTTGTGAAGGTTTCATAGTGGGACCCCTTTCTAGTTTTTCAATATTATAGCATAAATAAAAGTAGTTTTTATTATATACAAAAAATGATTGTATACATTTTCAATATTAAAGCAATATTGTTACAAAAAACAACTATTTTGTATAATAGTGATAGGAATGCTTTCTAGAAAATTGATAATGAAAGAGTGAGAAGTGTGAAAGATATATTGAAACAGCAATATACCATTATTGATATTGGTTCAAATACAATGCGATTGGTGATTTATGAAAAACAAAATGGAGGCTTTTATAAGGAAGTTGAAAATACAAAGGTTGTTGCACGATTAAGAAATTATCTAATAGATGGTGTGTTAATACAAGAAGGGATGGATATACTGCTGCAAACATTACTTCAATTTCAAGAAAGTACAAGGTTTCACGGATTACATAATGTGCTTTGTGTTGCGACAGCAACAATTAGACAAGCAAAGAATCAAGAAGAAATAAAAAAACTTGTAGAAGGAAAAACTGATTTTGTGCTTAGGGTATTATCTGAATATGAAGAAGCACGCTATGGTTACTTAGCTGTGATGAATTCAACTTCTTTTACAGAAGGAGTTACTGTCGACATAGGTGGGGGAAGTACAGAGGTTACATATTTTCGGGACCGAGAAATTGTAGAATATTATAGCTTTCCTTTTGGAGCGCTTTCTTTAAAACAACAATTTATTCATCGTGAGACACCAACCAAAGAAGAATTAGAAGAATTAAGAAGATATCTATGGTATCAATTTCAAACGTTACCTTGGTTAAAGGAAAAAAGACTACCCCTTATTGCTATAGGTGGGAGTGCTCGAAATATGGTGAAAATTCATCAAAATGCAATTTCTTATCCGATAGCAGGTTTGCATTTATATAAAATGAAGGAAGCAGATATAAGGGATGTGAGAGAGGAACTAGAAAGTCTTTCTTTTACAGAATTACAGAAGTTAGATGGGTTAGCAAAAGATCGAGCTGATACAATTATTCCAGCGATAGAAGTATTTTATATGCTAACAAATATTATACAAGCCCCATCATTTGTATTAAGCAGAAAAGGGTTACGAGAAGGTGTTTTCTATGAGGAACTTACAAAAAAATTAGGTATTTCTTATTATCCAAATGTAGTAGAGGAAAGTTTACACTTATTGTCCTATGAATATGAAATGGATATGAAATTTGTCGTTCAACTTATTAAGCAAGGAACGTTAATTTGTACACAACTTGAAGAGTCTGAAATTATTTCTTTTTCAGAAAAAGATTGGGGTATATTTTATCAAGCTGCCAAAGTATTTAATATCGGGAAATACATAGATACAGAAGCAAGCCGTCTGCATACATTCTATTTATTGGCGAATAAAACAATCGACGGCATGATGCATAAAGAACGTATTAGACTTGCACTCATCGCATCTTATAAGTCGAAAATGCTATTTAAACAGCACTTAACACCATTTGAAGATTGGTTTGATAAGAGTGAACAGAAAAAAATTCGATTGTTAGGGGCAGTTTTACAATTTTCAGCTGCTTTAAATGTGAGACAAAGGGCGCTTATTGAAAAGATTAACGTGGAAAAAAATAAAGAGAAGCTTGTATTCCACATTGTTTGTAAACAATCAGCTTTAGCAGAAAAGGTACAAGCAGAAAAGCAGAAAAAGCAGTTAGAAAAAGCATTGAAGATGAATATTGATTTAATATTTGAAGAGGAATATTAAGTTGTACGGATGTCTTTACAAAAGTTTTACACTTCGATAAATTGGAATTTGTTACAATAAATGTAACTAAATTATATTGAAAAAGTTTCAAGGGAAGTGTGAGGGGAAATGGAATTGGAATTGATGAAGGAAAGCTCTATAAATTTGAATGATACTGCTTACTATAATAACCGTGAATTAAGCTGGCTTGCTTTTAATGAACGTGTGTTACAAGAGGCACAAGATGAAAGTAATCCACTTTTAGAAAGATTAAAGTTTATTAGTATTTTTAGTTCAAATTTGGATGAATTTTTTATGGTACGTGTTGCTGGATTAAAAGATCAAGTAAAAGCGGGCTTCAATCAACCAGAAAATAAGGCTGGATTAACACCAAAACAGCAGCTAAATAAAATTGCTACGAAAGCTCATGAATTGATGACAGTTCAGTATAATACATTTAAAAATACTGTGCTGCCAGCGCTTGGAATGGAAGGTATTGAGCCGTTAACATTTCAAGATTTAACGAAAGAGCAACGTGAGTTTATTGAAGAATATTTTGACGAACAAATTTTTCCAGTCTTAACACCTGTAGCGATAGATGCATATCGTCCGTTTCCGATGCTTTTAAATAAAAGTTTAAACTTAGCTACTATTCTCTATGATGAGAAACAGGTAGAGGAAGAGAACAGAACAAAGCTTGGTATTGTCCAAGTGCCTTCATTACTCGAGCGTTTTATTTTTTTGCCAAGTGAAGATCAAAAACATAAATTTATTTTATTAGAAGACGTAATTAGTAGTTTTACTCATAAATTATTTACAGGATATAAAGTATCCTCGGTCACTCGTTTTCGTATTACGCGTAATGCGGATTTGACAATACATGAAGAGGGTGCACGTGATTTATTGAAAGTAATTGAAAAAGAGTTAAAAAAACGTAAGTGGGGGACGGCTGTTCGTTTAGAAATTGGAAAAGAACACGTAGATGAAAGAGTTTTAGCTTTATTATATGAAGTGTTAGAGGTAAAGGATGAAGATGTATATATGATGGAGGGACCATTAGATTTAACATGTTTATTTTCCTTATACAAAAAATTAGCACCTTTATATGAACATCTTGTTTATCCAGCTCTTATTCCGCAACCGCCTCAAGATTTAGACGATGAAGAAGATGTATTTGAGAAAGCAATTGAGCACGATATTTTATTGCATCATCCATTTGAATCTTTTCAGCCAGTTGTTGATTTTGTGCGTGATGCGGCAGATGACCCGAATGTGCTGGCTATAAAACAAACGTTATATCGTGTAAGTGGAGATTCTCCGATTATTCAGGCATTAAAGACCGCAGCGGAGAAGGGGAAACAAGTAACAGTGCTTGTTGAATTAAAGGCTCGTTTTGATGAAGAAAATAATGTCCATTGGGCAAAGGAACTTGAACAAGCGGGTTGCCACGTTATTTATGGTGTAAGTCATTTGAAAACACATAGTAAAATTACACTTGTTGTACGAAGAAAAAACGGAAAAATTGAAAGATTTGTACATTTAGGGACAGGAAACTATAATGATGCGACTGCAAAGCTATATACAGATTTTGGCTATATTACATCCCGGAAAGATTTTGGAGTAGATGCAACAAATTTCTTTAATTATTTGAGCGGTTATACAACGAAACCTCATTTTCATCATTTGTCAGTGGCTCCTTTTGATATACGCCAGCAATTTATGGAGCTAATAGATGAAGAGATTCGCTATCATAAGCAATATGGTAATGGACACATTATTGCTAAGATGAATTCATTAACAGATAAACCGTTGATTCAAAAGTTGTATGAGGCATCGCAGGCTGGAGTGAAGGTGGAACTTATCGTGAGAGGAACATGTTGCTTACGCCCTGGTATTCAAAATGTAAGTGAAAATATTAGGGTGATTAGTCTCGTTGGGCGCTACTTAGAACACAGCCGTATTTATTATTTCCATCATAATGGAGATGAAAAAATTTATTTATCTTCCGCTGACTGGATGACAAGGAATATGGAAAAGCGAGTAGAAATATCTTTTCCAATTCTAGGCCTTGAAATGAAGGCAAGAATAAACGCAATATTACAGCTTATTTTAGCAGATAATGTAAAAACGCGTGAACAAAACAAAGATGGTGAATACTATTATGTAATCAATAATAGTTCGCAAGAGATTGATAGCCAAGTGAAATTATTTAAGATGGCTTATCAAAATACTGATGTAGAGTAATGTTTTGTATATATGAAATAGTTAATAATAACTTATGAGTAAGTACCTAGTACTAAGATTATAAGGATATTATATATGAATACAAATTGAAAAAAACGACATAACTCCTTTTTTTAGGTGGGAGAGAGCATCCAGCTATGCATAGGAGCGGTCAATCCCACTTCCTGCTCCGTGCAACGGTAAAACAAAGAGAGAAAACGAATGCAGATCACTTTTTGTTCTGTATAGTAGCGGATTATATATTGGAAAATCAAAATGGATTCATATAGAAAAATGATCAAATAAAATTTCAATTAATAGAAATGAATGAAAAAAGCCTCTTATATAAATAAGGGGCTTTTTTCATAGTTTTTGTTTATATCAATAATAATACGGCTGGCATGGCCCTCCGTAACAAGGAAACGGTGTTGGCGGATATGGAGGATAGTAAGATGGTCTAGGACCGAATGCTAATGCTCCGCCAAGTAAGCCGCCAGCAAGTCCTGCTAAGAATGGAACACCGAAGAAGGGTAAGAAGCGTGAGTCACTTACTGGGCCAATGGGTCCTGAACGAACTAGATAGGGCTGAGGATATGGGTACATGTAAAAACCTCCTTTATTGGACTCATTGTTATCATATGGTGAAAAAGCATGGATGAGCGAGTACAAGAAAGGATATATGAGAAAATAGGCAATTATAGGTTACAGGTGCTGAAGGGTGAATACTGTAATTTCAGGCCTGGACAAAAAACGAAATGGAACACGTGTCCTTCCAAGACCGCGATTTACATAAAGGAGTAATTCTTGAATATGATAAAATCCCTCAATGTAATGTTTTGCTAGTGCTGGGGTAATGATCGCTCCTAAAAAGGGAAGTTGTACTTGTCCACCATGACTATGTCCAGAAAGTTGGAGGTTTACTGGGAAGTTTGCAATTTTAGGTGCTATATCAGGTTCATGTACGAGCACAATTGTATATAGCTCTTTTTGCACATGGTGTAATGTTACCTCGATTTCTGGTTTGCCAAGAAGCATGTCATCGATTCCGAAAATAGAAATTTCACTATTATCGAATAAACGAATACGTTTTTCGGTATTTTGTAATACTTCAAAACCTGCATCACTCATAATTTGACTATAGTATTCGGTTCCATACCCACCATGATCATGGTTTCCATAGATTGCAAATTTACCAAAGGGTGCACGAATATTTCGCAAAATTGAAGAAACAAAGGGAGTTTCGCTATATGTTTGGTAGTCATCGATTAAATCACCAGTAAAAAGGACAATATCAGGCGCAGCACTATTTATTTTTGAAACGATTGTTGAAAGGTGCTGGAGAGAAAAATAGTATCCTAAATGTAAATCACTAAATTGGACGATTTTCATACCGTGAAAGTTTTTGGGAATAAGTGGAGAACGAAGGGTATGATGTGTGAAAGAAAGAAAGTTCGGCTCTATATATTTTGCATAGTAATAACCGAGACCAGCTGTAATACAAGTATAGAGACAAGTGCGTATTCCTGTTTTTATAAAGTTTCTTCTCGTTATTTGTTTCATAGGAATATGAGCGAACCTATAGTATACAAAAGGAAGTTTATAAGATATACAGGCAAATCATTATAGGTCACTTGGCTCTCCTTTCCGTTTATTTCTTGTTCTAGAATTATATTTTGAGATATCGAAAAGTAGTATATATACATACAAATTGAAAAACCGACAAAAACCTAATCTTTAGGTGGGAGAGAGCATCCGGCCATGCATAGAGGCAGTCAGATTTTTTTCCTGCCCCATGCTAAGTGAAAACAAAGAGAGAAAACCAGTGCGGGTCACTTTTTGTTCTGCATAGCAGTGGATTATATGTCGAAAAACTAAAATGGATTTATATAGATTATAAGAAATATGGCAATGAAAGTGATTTACTTATCTAAAGATATCAGAAAAATTTAAAAATATAAAGATTTCTATGAAATAAAGTGGTAAAATGAATGTGTATTCATTTTTAGGGAGGGGAAATTTTGAAAGAAAAAGTAGCGATTATAACAGGTGGTTCAAGCGGAATGGGAAAAGGGATGGCAGCTCGTTTTGCAAAGGAAGGAGCACGCGTTGTTATTACAGGGCGTACACAAGAAAAGCTGGAAGAAGCGAAAAAGGAGATTGAGCAATTTTCAGGACAAGTATTGACAGTACAAATGGATGTTCGAAATATAGAAGATATAAAAAATATGATTGAATATGTTGATGAAAAATTTGGACGCATTGATATTTTAGTAAATAATGCAGCAGGTAATTTTATTTGTCCTGCGGAAGATTTATCGATTAATGGTTGGAATGCGGTTATTAATATTGTGCTTAACGGAACTTTTTATTGTAGTCAAGCAGTAGGGAAGTATTGGATTGAGAAGGGCATAAAAGGAAATATCATTAATATGGTAGCAACGTATGCATGGGATGCAGGACCGGGTGTCATTCATTCTGCTGCGGCGAAAGCAGGTGTGTTGGCAATGACAAAAACGCTCGCTGTTGAGTGGGGGCGTAAATATGGTATTCGCGTCAATGCAATTGCTCCTGGACCAATTGAACGAACAGGTGGTGCGGATAAATTATGGATTTCAGAAGAGGCAGCCAATCGTACACTGCAAAGCGTCCCGCTTGGTCGGCTTGGTACGCCAGAAGAAATTGCGGGTTTAGCTTTTTATTTATGCTCTGATGAGGCAGCGTACATAAATGGAACGTGTATGACAATGGATGGTGGACAGCATTTGCATCAGTATCCATTTTAAAGGGATTATATAAAGTGAAACGTGGGGATTACTGCCCATGAATGTGAGGTAAAATGTGACGGATTTGTGAAATGTGAAAGAAAAGTGTTTACAACAGGTTTTTTATAAGGTATATTTAAGACCTCTTTTTTCTTCATAGTAGAATTGCTAATTCCCCTTAGCATTTTACCCCTCTAATCCCTTCAGGAAAACTGAAGGGATTTTTTATTATTTTTCTATACATACCGTGTTATAATTTTTGAAAAGTAAAGGGAGGGAAACATTTTGGTAGATGCATTAGATGTGATGAGTAATTTAGATAAAGTCCTTCCTTATTATCAAGCTATTTTTAGTGCTGATGAGCATACAGTAATTGGATATGAGGTAGTAGGACGTATCCAAACGGAAGAAGGGATACAAAGTCTTTCTTCTTTTTTTCATGATGATTCCATTCCAGGTGAATTTCAACTAGAGGCGGATAATGTCATAGTAGAAAAAGCATTAGAACGTTACTTGGAAACAGATCAAAAATTTTTATTGTTTATACATCGGGGTGCGAACATATTAATGAATGATGAAGATGAAAGTTTACTTCATTTACTGTTAATGTATGAAAAAAAAGGATTGAACTTAGGGAATATCGTTTTAGAAATAACAGAGCATGATTGTAAGGAAGATATAGAACAATTTAATCACTTACTTATGTATTACCGTACATATGGCATTCAAATTTCAATTAATAAAGTAGGGACAGGTACGAGTAATCTAGAACGAATTAGTGTGCTGGCACCTGATATTTTAAAGGTGGACTTAACGAATTTAAGACAAACTGCACTTTTACAATCTTATCAAGATATTTTATATTCTTTGTCTTTATTAGCAAGAAGAATTGGTGCGACATTATTATATGAAGAAATTGATGCTTTTTACCAACTGCAATACGCTTGGAAAAATGGTGGAAGATATTATCAAGGGGATTATTTAAAAAAATGTTTACCTGATTTTATTGAAGCGGATATTTTAAAAGAACGTCTTGGTAATGAATGTCATCAATTTATTCAACATGAAAAGAAAAAACTACAAAAAATTTATCAATTAACGGAAACATTGCGTAATCAAGTTGGGAATGTTTTATCTAAGCAGAAAAAGAATGAAGACGTTAATGATTGGTTATTGCATTTTAGTCAACATGTATCGCATTATAGTTTTCGAATCTTTATTTGTAATGAAGACGGCTTTCAGCAATCAGGAAACATTATGAAAAAAGATGGTGAATGGATTGTTATGCCAGAGTATTATATGAAAAATTGGAGTTGGCGTCCGTATTTTTTAGAAAATATAATGAAAATGAGATTTGAAAATAAAGCAAGACTCTCTGATTTATATGCAGATATAGAAACAGGAGAGATGGTACGAACGTTTTCCTTTCCAATTGACGATGAACATTTTTTATTTATTGATTTGTCCTATGAATTTTTATACGAAGAAGATGTTTTATTTTAATGCGCGAAGCAATTCGTGCATTTTTTTGTTTGTTTTTAGCATAAATTGGTAATAGTGAAAAAGATGGCAAAAATGCTGTCTATCATTGTAAAGATTTTACGAACGAAACCATCCCTTTCTTTACATGATCATTGTTACAATGAATACTACAAAGACAAGCTCTGTTAAAGGAAGGTGAAAAAATGAGAAAATATGGAATTTGGTTTGTTCTATTTTTATGTGTTGCCTTTCTAGTTGGGTATAGTGTTACAACGGTTCTTGGTAAAGAAGAAATAAAAGTGGATCGAAAAGAAGTGTTTACAACCATTCAAAAGGGATATGAGGTACAATTTTCAATTCGTGGGAAGCATTTATCAATGGGGAAGATGTATGATGCACTATCACCTTATTTTACAAATAACTTTCTTCAAGTTTTTACAGATGAAAATAGTAACGGTGACAAACAAAGTGGTGAACATTTACTTCCTACAAAAGAAGCTCCTTTTTCTTTTACTTCTCAAACAAAGTTAGCATTTGACGAAGAACATGGGCTTTTATACGTATATGAATGGGTGAAAAATGAACAATATCAAATTATCACGTTGCAAAAGGAAGAAGGGAAATGGAAATTAGCTGGTTATCATGAGAGTCAGGAGCTTTTAATAGAAATGAAAAAATTACAAGAGTTGAAAGAACAGGAATAGGTGAATCATTGCCTATTCCTGTTCTAGATTTAGTAACTGTTGTAATTTTTCAATTTGAAAACCAGAGACAACTTCCCTATCAATGACAACGGTTGGAGTTGAGTATGAGTTATAGTCATATAAAAGACGGTCGCGAGCAGCGGTATCCTTTTTGACATCAAATTCTTTGTATGTTATGTTGTTGTGTTTTAAGAATTCTTTTACAATGGTACATGGTGGACAATCTGGTTGTGTATAAACCTCTATTTTTTTCATTATAAATCCTCCTCTTTTTCTGCTTTTTATTATATTCCGCAGCTACAAAAACCGCAATAAAGGAAAAAAAAGATTTCCTTTCTGCTTTTTACTTCTTTTTTCGACAAATTTTAGTTGAGTTTCTCGTCAAGAAGCTTTATCCTAGAGTGTGGAACATTTTTTCTGTTATGACGGATAGAATGAGTATAGCTGTAAAACCTATTGGTAGGAAGATTAGAGAAAGGGGAGATTTCATGTCTCTACTCCAAGGAATTTTAACTCGACTTGTTAGTCTACAAGAACAAGCTGAAAGCGGTGAAGTAGCACAACGCTATTTTGAAGTGAACGGTGAACGCAAATGTAGCGTGAAATTTTTCGATAAAAGTGAAATGTATGAGTTAGAAGTGTATCAGCAAGGCGAAAAGCCACAAGTGTATCAATTCGATAACATTGATATGGTTGCAATTGAGATCTACGATATTATTTCTTGATACATACAAAAAAGGTACCGCGAGAAGCGGTACCTTTTTTGGTGATTTTAATAATAACTTCATTCTTCGTTAATGGGTAGTAAGAGGATAAGGAATTAAAGAAGATATGTGGAGATAACGATTTGTAAAAGCTTGATGGAAGTTTCACTTTATATGTATAAGATTTTTTGGTTCTTCCTACACTGATATTAAAAGTTTGAAGGGAATGTGGAGTGTGGAACGATTACCAATTGTTGTTTGTCCAAAATGTCATATGTCATTTGAAATTGATCATGTGCTAACAGCTCAGTCTAATCAGAATGTAATTTATACTTGTCCAGCATGTAAGTATTCCATCCGAAATATAGAAACAAGTAAAGGATAATAAAGTCATATTTTCCTCTTTTGTCCCATACAATGAGAATGCAAAAAGTCTGTCTAATCGAAGGGACGTGACTATGTGGACGGTGAGCATCCATTTTATAATGTATCAGAGAGGAATATGAATTTTGAAACGGTTTTCTCACGCATCTGTAATTTTATTAAAAGAGATCCACGCAATTTATATCGACTGTCTATTGGAACTGATTCACAAGCACATCAAAAAGATACTCGTTTTATTACGGCAGTGCACATTCATCGTGTTGGGAAAGGAGCATGGGGATGTTTAAAACATAAAGCAGTACATAAAAGACCACCTACCTTACGTGAGAAAATATATTTAGAAACACAGTTTAGTCAAGAAGTCGCCTGTTTGTTTACACCGGAACATATAAGGCGGATATGGGAGATTTTACATCCATACGCTCATGAAGGAGCTGGATTTGTAATGGAAATTCACTTGGATATAGGAAATAATGGATTAACAAAAGAATTTATTTCGGATATGACAATGAAGGTGAAGGCGATGGGGCTGACTGCAAAAATTAAACCTGATGCTTATGCAGCTTTTAGTTATGCAAATCGATATACAAAGTAAAAAACTGAATTTTTTATCTATTAAACTAAGCGAATATTTTATATAATAAATAATAAGAAAAAAGCATAAGGAGAGGAGTATATGCAGACGGAAGTTACTTTAACAAACGAAGAAAAAAGCTTGCTGTTAGATATTTTATTTCGTCAAAACTACGCTACTGAAATTCTAGCTGTTGAGCTTACAGATATTGAAATTGGTTTAAAAAAAGCTGATATTTCCCAATATAGAAGAATTACAAGGTTATTTAATCGATTAAAAAATGAAGGATACTAAGAGCTACCAGAAAGGTAGTCTTTTTTTTGTGTTCTATGGTAAAATGAACTGTGTATCATTATTTTTTGTTGTAATAAATAAGGACAAAATAATAATATGAAAACGCTATCATAAGATATGAGTAGAAATGGGAAATAAAGTGACACTTTTAGCCGTGGATATGATTAACTTCGAACAGTAAGGTTCTTATGAATAGTCTATTGGAGATCATGTTAGCAGGAAAAAGGGAGAAAAAGTGGGGGATATAAAATGATTAGTATTCCGAAAGATGAGTTTCAACAAGTTCTTGTAAAGGATTTAATGATTTCATCAGAAAAAGTTGCACATGTTCAAATTGGAAATAGCTTAGAACATGCTTTACTTGTTCTTGTAAAGTCTGGATATTCTGCGATTCCTGTTTTAGATCCCATGTATAAATTGCATGGATTAATAAGTACTGCGATGATTTTGGATGGTATTTTAGGGTTAGAACGCATTGAATTTGAAAAGCTTGAGGATATGAAAGTGGAGAATGTAATGAAAAAGGACATTCCGAATCTTGGACTTGAAGATTCATTTGCTAAAGCGTTAGAAATGACAATTGATCATCCATTTATTTGTGCTGTAAACAATGACGGGTACTTTGAAGGAATTTTAACAAGGCGTGCTATTTTAAAATTGTTGAACAAAAAAGTAAGACAGTATAATCGATAAAGAAGGGTAAGCGACTTCGAATAAAAAAGAAGTCGCTTTTTTATCATGCGTCTCTTTTCCATTGTGTATAGGGAACAGCGTCAACAAGTATAAAAGGTTAAGTGAAATGTCAATTTATCCAAGCTTCTTGAAAATAAAAATTAAATATCGCATGTTAGAGAATAGTGCAACATATATATTGAGGTTAGATGTAAGATAAGGAAAGAGGGAGAAAGTTGCAAATTGATGATTTTCAAATGATGGTTGTTTTAGCACAGGAATCCAATATGAGAAAAGCTGCGGAGCGCTTATTCGTTTCACAACCTGCACTCAGTCAACGATTACAATCAATGGAAAAACAGTGGGGAATGAAATTTTTTATCCGTTCTCAAAAAGGCCTGACAATTACACCAGAAGGGGAAAAAGTGGCCAATTATGCGAAAGATATGTTGCAAAGGGAAGAGGCAATTAAAAGTGAATTAGCAATCTATCGTACGGAAACATATGGGACATTAAAGATAGCTGTGGCATCTGTGATTGGACAATATTGGTTACCACCTGTTTTAAAGCGGTTTGTACAAAAATATCCATTTGTTAAAATTTCCCTTTTCACAGGATGGAGTAGTGAAGTACAGAAGCAATTCTATGAAGGGGATGTTCATGTAGCTATACTACGAGGGAAACAAGAATATAAAGGGTATAAACAGCAATTATTTGAGGATGAGCTGTATTTAGTTGACACAGAAATTAAAGATATTTCTATGTTGAAAGATACAAACAGACCGTTTATACAATTTAAAAGCGATTCCACATACTATGGACAAATACAAAATTGGTGGTATAGTTTATTTTCTAATCCTCCTAAACGAACGATTGTAGTTGATCAAATTGAAACATGTAAGCAGCTCGTTTTAAATGGAATTGGTTATGCACTGTTGCCTTCTACTGTGTTAAAAGAAGTAAGAGAAAAGACATATAAAACGCCTGTTCAATTGACTCGAGAAACGTGGTTATTGACAAGCGATTCTGCAAGGCAACTTAAGCAAGTGCAAGCATTTTTAGATATTATAGAAGAAATTCAAATGGAAAAATAAGATTATTGTCTTGCTAGTAGCTCTTTCGTTTGGTAGAGTAACATTATAAATGGATTTAGGAGGCAACAAGCATGAAAATGATGGATGCAAACGAAATTATTTCGTTTATTCAAAAAAGCGAGAAGAAAACTCCTGTAAAGGTATACATAAAAGGGGATTTAAAAGAAGTAACATTCCCTGAAACAGTACAAGCATTTGTAAATAAAAAATCTGGTGTTTTATTTGGAGAATGGTCTGAGATTAAGACAATTCTTGAAGACAATAAAAAGCACGTTGTAGATTACGTTGTTGAAAACGACCGTCGTAATTCTGCTATTCCAATGCTTGATTTAAAAGGTATTAAAGCTCGTATTGAACCAGGTGCAATTATTCGTGACCATGTTGAAATCGGTGATAATGCAGTTATTATGATGAATGCAACGATTAATATCGGTGCAGTAATCGGTGAAGGTTCAATGATTGATATGAATGCAGTGCTTGGCGGACGTGCTACAGTAGGTAAAAACTGTCACGTTGGTGCTGGGGCAGTACTTGCAGGTGTGATCGAACCACCTTCTGCAAAACCAGTTATCGTTGAAGATGACGTTGTAATTGGTGCAAATGTAGTTGTCCTAGAAGGTGTTACAGTTGGTAAAGGCGCGGTTGTTGCAGCAGGTGCAGTTGTAACGGAAGATGTACCGCCATATACAGTGGTTGCAGGAACACCAGCTCGTGTTATTAAAGAAATTGATGAGAAGACAAAAGCAAAAACAGAAATTAAACAAGAACTTCGTCAATTAAACCCAGAAAAATAAAGAACAAAAGCGTAAGGGCAAATAAGCTCTTACGCTTTTTATAAAGTGAAACTTTTACGGGCAGTTGATCACCCACCTAACTTCTTTGCTTTCGCTGAATTTTGAGTTGGAGGTCTTACTGCCCGCGAATAGCGAGATAAATGGTGGTGGAGACATGACAGTCAGTAAATTTGTACAAATTCGTAGGGATTTACATAAGATTCCGGAGTTAGGGTTTAAGGAATGGAAAACACAACAATATATTTTAGACTATATTTATACTCTTCCTAAGGAATATATTGAAGTTAAAACATGGAAAACGGGCGTAATCGTTAAAGTGAATGGCAGAAATCCAAGGAAAACGATTGGTTATCGTGCAGATATTGATGGTTTACCGATTTCAGAGGAAACTGGGTATGAATTCGCTTCTATTCATGAAGGAATGATGCATGCATGTGGTCATGATGTGCATGCTACAATCGGCTTAGGACTCTTAACAGCGGTTGTAAATGACAGGATAGATGATAACCTTGTAGTTATTTTTCAACCGGCGGAGGAAGGACCAGGTGGCGCTTTACCTATGTTAGGAAGCGAAGAACTACAAGAGTGGAAGCCTGATATCATTCTAGGTCTTCATATCGCACCAGAGTATCCAGTGGGGACAATCGCAACAAAAGAAGGATTACTATTTGCAAATACATCGGAACTATATATTGATTTAAAAGGAAAAGGTGGACATGCAGCATATCCACATACTGCGAACGATATGATCGTTGGGGCAAGTCATCTTGTTACACAGCTTCAATCGGTTGTTAGTCGTAATGTGAATCCACTTGATAGTGCGGTTATTACAATTGGTAAAATTACAGGTGGTACAGTCCAAAACATTATTGCAGAAAAGTCTCGCCTAGAAGGGACAATTCGAACACTATCAGTTGAATCGATGAGACGAGTGAAGAGCAGAATAGAAGCGATTGTCACAGGTATCGAAGCAGCATTTCAATGTGAAGCTGTTATTGATTATGGAGCAATGTATCATCAAGTATATAATCATGAAGAGTTAACGCAAGAGTTTATGATGTTTGCATCTGAGCAAACGAATATGAATGTTGTTACATGTACAGAGGCGATGACAGGAGAAGATTTCGGGTATATGCTTCGTGATATCCCAGGATTTATGTTTTGGCTTGGGGTAGACTCAGAATATGGTTTACATCATGCAAAGCTACAACCGAAAGAAGAGGCAATCGAACAAACCATTTCGTTTTTAAATCAATATGTAAAATGGAAAGGGAACAGGGGTTAAAGCCTGTTCTTTTTATGTGGAAAATTATAATTTATGATGCATTTTTTTTGTAATTCTAACACAATACTTTATAATGGTAGGTGGAGGAACAAGTTGTTAGTAAGTTATTTTATAATAATTATCAAATAAAATTGACTAAAAACTAATTCCTCTTATATAATACAAGAGTAGACAATATATGATAAAAAATTTACGGAGGTTGATACATATGGCAGAACGTATGGTAGCAAAACAAGCGCCACGCTTTGAAATGGACGCTGTTATGCCAAACAAAGAATTTGGTAAAGTAAGTCTTGAAGAGGTTATGAAACAGGACAAATGGACGGTACTTTTCTTCTATCCAATGGACTTCACTTTCGTATGTCCAACAGAAATTATCGCACTTTCTGATCGTTATGATGAGTTCGAAGATTTAGATGCAGAAGTAATTGGTGTATCTACTGATACAATTCACACTCACTTAGCTTGGATTAACACTGACCGTACGAAAAACGGTTTAGGTGAATTAAAATACCCTCTAGCTGCTGATACAAACCATGTAGTATCTCGTGACTACGGTGTATTACTTGAAGAAGAAGGTATCGCACTTCGTGGTTTATTCATCATTAGCCCAGAAGGCGAATTAATGTACCAAGTTGTACATCACAACAACATTGGCCGTGAAGTTGACGAAGTAATTCGTGTTCTTCAAGCTCTTCAAACTGGTGGACTTTGCCCAGCAAACTGGAAACCAGGTCAAGCAACTTTAAACGTTTAATTTTATTGTGAAATATAGCAGGGTCTAACAATATTTTGTTAGGCCTTTCTCTACATCCGTAAGGGGGGAAAATCATGAAATTACGTCAACCAATGCCTTCTTTAGACGGTGCAACAACAGTGTTAAATGGAGAAGTAGTACGTGAATCACTAATTGGCGAAAAGCCAACACTTATTCATTTCTGGTCAGTTAGTTGTCACTTATGTAAAGAAGCAATGCCAGATATTAATAAATTCCGTGATGAATATAAAGAGCAATTAAATGTTGTTGCAGTTCATATGCCACGTTCAGAAGAAGATTTAAATCTTGAGCAAGTGGAAGCAGTTGCAAAAGAGCACGGAATATCCCAACCGATTTTGGTGGATAACCAACACAAGATTGCCGATGCATTTGAAAATCAATATGTACCAGCGTATTATGTATTTGATAAAAATGGTGTGCTTCGTCATTTCCAAGCAGGTGGAAGTGGAATGAAAATGCTAACAAAACGAGTAAATCGTGTGTTAGATGAAGCGAAAAAAGAAGCTGAATAAGATGGGAAGCTTTCTCTTTACATGCTAGGTGGCTTGGAAGGAGAAGTTTCTTTTGATATGTGCAAAGCCTCCTTTTCATTAGGAGGTTTTTGTTTTATTACGCTATTCATGGGTGGTAAGAGCTCCACCTCAACATGCAGCGAAAGTAAAGAAGGTAGGTGGGGGGGAAGAAACCTTCATTGATTAAAATTTCACTTTATAAATAGTAGGATAAATGAGAAATGGGACTTGTACATACTAATTTAGAAATAAAAATCTTACTGAAGGAAATGGAACTGTATGTTTTAGTTTACTTTTTATGCGATAAATGTGTAAAATCAATGTGATATATAGAAAAAAGGGTGGGGAATCAGGTGCAGATTGGCAGTGCAATCTTGTGTTTCTTTTTATACGCATATGTTATTATTGCAGCAGTTTATTTCGGGATAAGTTTTTACGCATATCGCTTAACGAATAAACGAGGATATGAAGAAACATATAAATGGGTGAAAGGTTATTTATCACCAGTATTAGAGATTATGAATGGATTCGTTCTTTTTTTATTTATTGGTCTAATTGCCTTTTCGACAAGTCTAGTTGGAAATAAGACAACATTATTTGTAATTGGTGTCACTATTTTTATGCTTTTAGGAATTCGAATAGGAAATGCTGTGTTTTGGAATGAAAGGAAAATTGACGGATGGACAGGTATGCTGATTCCAAGTATGTTAGCAGCTATTGTTACGAATATAGAACATGAATATAATCAGTTACATTTTTGGTTAATCATCGTATTAACAATTCTTTCTGTCCTGTATATAAGTACAGCATTTTTAACGTATTGCGCAAATGAAAAAGGTGATTTTAATGGGATTCGATTTTTTCGGAGTCGAGCGTTATTTTGGAGTGTTCCCACGATGTTAGTCATTGGAATCATTGCACTTGTTGTAAATGGATATAACTTTGCAGGATGGCAAGTGTTTTTAGAGACCTGGTGGATATTTATTATTTCATTTTGTGCATTTTTAGGAGCAACTCATTATTTATTTCATCAACAGCATTATAAATGGGCGCTCTTATTTGCTTTTACACAGCTCTTATTTGCCTTTTTTGGTCAAGAAACATTATTATTTGTGTTTCAAACGTTTAGTTCGTTTGGAAATATTTTTGTTTTTGGTATGCTCATTTGTATTATTGCATTTTATTTGCAGCAGTATTTCTATATACAAAAGCAAAAATAAGTATACGTTGATTACTAGTCTTTGTGGCGAATATAAAGTATGCTACAATAAAAGTAGACAGGACTTGATGTTATTGGAGGAATTCATGTGAGTGAGAAAGAGAAAGAATTTGCTGTCATCGGACTTGGACGTTTTGGAGGCAGTATTTGTCGTGAATTAGCTCAATTAGGTATGGAAGTAATGGCAATTGATTCTGATGAAGACAAGATAAATGAATTTGCAAATATTGCTTCGCATGCAGTGATTGCAGATTCAACAGATGAAATGGTCTTAAAGAGCCTTGGAATTCGCAATTTCGATCATGTAGTTGTTGCGATTGGTGACAATTTAAATGCGAGTATTTTAACGACTCTTATTTTAAAAGAATTAGGCGTAAAAAATATTACTGTTAAGGCTCAAAATGATTATCATGAAAAAGTGTTAACTAAAATAGGGGCAGATCATATTGTCCATCCTGAACGCGATATGGGAAAACGAATTGCGAATAATATTGCTTCAAGTAACGTATTAGATTACTTAGAGCTTTCAGATGAGCATAGTATTGTAGAAATTATCGCAAATAAAAAAATTGATGGCCACTCTTTAATTGAACTAGATATTCGTGCGAAGTTTGGATTAAACATTGTGGCAATTAAGCGAGGGAAGGAAGTTATTGTTTCTCCTCGAGCTACAGAAAATATTCAATCAGGAGATATTTTAATTGTAATTGGTCATGATGATGAAGTAAATCGCTTTAAGCACTTCTTACGATAGGATATAATGTGAAATAAAAAAGGACAATGCTCGCAGCAAGCATTGTCCTTTTTTTATATTTCCATAATGATTGGTAAAATCATTGGACGGCGTTTTGTTTTTTCATACAAGAATGGTGCTAATGTATCTGTAATCTCATTTTTAATTTCAGACCATTGTGTTGTCTTTCGCTCCATTACTTTTTCTAAATGAGTAGTAATTAAAGTTTGTGCATCGTTGATTAAATCGCTACTCTCACGCATATAAACGAATCCACGAGAGATAATATCAGGTCCTGCTGCAACTTTAAATTCTTTCATATCAATGCTGACAACTACGATAACAAGTCCTTCTTCAGAAAGAATACGACGGTCGCGTAATACAATGTTACCAATATCACCAATGCCGTTTCCATCAATATAAACAGAGCCGGATGGGATTTTTCCAGCAACGTTTGCTTCATCTGAACGTAAGGCAAGAACATCACCATTGTCCATAATGAAGCAATTTTCTTCTGGAATACCACAATCGTTTGCCAATTTCATATGCATACGTTGCATGCGAAATTCACCATGAATTGGCATAAAGTATTTAGGTTTAATGAGACGTAGCATTAACTTCTGTTCTTCTTGTCCACCATGTCCACTTGTGTGAATGTTTGAAAGTTTACCATGAATAACATCAGCACCAGCACGGTATAACATATTAATTGTACGGCTTACGCTAACTGTATTCCCTGGAATTGGTGAAGAAGAGAAAACAACTGTATCACCAGGGATAATTTGAATTTGACGATGTGTACCGTTAGCAATACGAGAGAGTGCTGCCATTGGTTCCCCTTGACTACCTGTGCATAAAATAACAACTTTATTAGCTGGTAGGCGATTTAGTTGAGACGCTTCTATAAAGGTATCTTTTGGACAACGAATATAACCAAGATTATGACCAATCTCAATTGCTGCTTCCATGCTTCGGCCAAATACAGCTACTTTACGATTGTTTTCAACAGCAGCTTCTACAACTTGTTGTAAACGATGAATATTGGACGCGAAGGTTGCAAAGATAATACGTCCTTCCACTTTGCGGAAAATATCTTGAATGCTATCACCGACGCGGCGTTCAGACATTGTAAAGTTAGGTACTTCACTATTGGTACTATCAGATAAGAGACAAAGGACACCGTCTTTACCGATTTCTGCCATTTTCGTTAAATCTGCTGGTTCCCCTACTGGTGTGAAATCAAATTTAAAGTCTCCCGTATGAACAATTTGCCCTTGCGGTGTTTTCACAACAACTCCATATGAATCTGGAATACTGTGCGTCGTACGGAAGAAGGAAACAGATGTCTTTTTGAATTTAATAACATCGTCTTCTTGAATTTCGTAAAGTTTTGCTTTACGAAGTAATCCGTGCTCTTCTAACTTGTTTTTAATTAAGGCGATTGCCAATTTCCCACCATAAATTGGGATGTTCACTTGGCGTAATAAATAAGGGATTCCACCGATATGATCTTCGTGACCATGTGTGATAAATAACCCTTTAATTTTATCTTCGTTTCGTACAAAATAAGTGTAATCAGGAATCACGTAATCGATTCCGAGAAGTTCGTCTTCTGGAAATTTAATTCCAGCATCAATTATAATAATTTCATCTTGAAATTGGACAGCATATGTATTTTTGCCGATTTCACCGAGTCCACCAAGAGCAAAAACGGCCGCCTGATCATTTTTTAGGAATTTCATAAATTATACGATCTCCGTTAATGTTAAATCAGCATTTTGCTTTTCGTATTCAAGATGAGCGCCAGTAACAGATTGGACAAACTCAATATTATATGCGAACTTTTGTAATTTTGTACGAACGTCTCTTTCAGATTCCGCTTCTAAATATAAAACTTTTGTATTTTCACGTACTGGAACCTCAGTCATTTTTTCTTGATAGAATACTTTAAAAATCATTGGGAAAACCTCTCCTTGTCTATGTTTTGCATTATCTGTTACCTATTATAAAGCAAATAGTCATGATTTTCATGTTTTTTCGAATGAGAATGAAGAAAAAGCCCGAAATGGGCACGATTTAAGCCATGGTCTTTTTACGGACTAAATCGTTTAAATATCGTTTTAACTTTTTCTTCAGCTTCTTCAGCATGATTACTCCTTCCTTTCCTTATTTCAAACATGCATACTTATTTTCTGTTTAGTCAGTAGTAACTCTTCATCTCTACATACTAGGAAATCATAGAAGAGAAATGAGGGAAGTGCTGTCCGGATATTCAAGGGTTTTATTGGCTCGTGCAGATGTAATCTTATGTTACGTTTTTGGCTCTCACAGGCAGTATGCCCCCCAGTTATGAATATAGTATGAGATAGATTAGAAAAGAAAATTCATTCAAACAAACATCAATGTTCTTTTGATAGTATATGCATATTGTGCGAATAAGGTTAGGAAGTGAACGCTTTCTTCACAGATGTTTAATATGTTATACTTTTTTTTAGGATTTGAAAAGAAATAGTCAAGGTAGGAACATAGAGAGGGGCTAGAAAGGGTTTTGAAAATGAATGATAAAATCGTCTTTTTTGATATTGATGGAACATTACTAGATCATGATAAAAAAATTCCGCAATCTACAAGAGAAGCCGTGCGTATGTTGCAAGAAAAAGGAGTACATGTGGCAATTGCGACAGGGCGTGCGCCTTTCATGTTTGAAGATATTCGTAATGAACTTAATATTCATAATTATGTTAGTTTTAATGGCCAATATGTTGTATTTGAAGATGAGGTTATATTTAAAAATCCGCTACATTCTGATACGTTACATACATTTACAAGATTTGCAAAGCAAGAGGGATACCCGCTTGTTTATTTAGATCATAAGGATATGAAGGCAACAGTAGAATATCATGATTATGTAAAAGAAAGTTTCGGAAGTTTGGAGTTTGAACATCCAGTATATGAACCAGGTTTTTATGAAAATCGTGATATTTATCAAACGCTTCTTTTTTGCCAAGCAGGTGAAGAAGAAAAGTTTCTTCATGATTATCCAGATTTTCACTTTATTCGTTGGCATGCATATTCGATGGACATTATCCCAAATGGTGGTTCAAAAGCAAAGGGAATTGAAAAGTTTATTGAGAAATTAGGATTTAAACGTGAACAGGTCTATGCTTTTGGAGATGGGTTAAATGATTTAGAGATGATTGAAGCGGTAGGAACAGGTATTGTGATGGGGAATGGTCATGAGGATTTGAAAAAACTTGCTAATTATGTGACGAAAGATGTTAGTGAAGATGGGATTCTTCACGGCTTACAGTGGGCTCATTTATTGTAACAAAAGAGTATGGGAACCATTTCATTATAAAAAAAGCAGGAGCTAAAGCTTCTGCTTTTTTGTTATTTTATCTTTCGAATGGTTTTGCATCATCAGGGGATGCAAAAGGGTTTTCTTGATTAATGTGGTCATAGAACATTACGCCGTTTAAATGATCAATTTCATGTTGAAATACAATCGCTGGTAACCCTTTTAAACGTAATTTTACTTCTTCACCATCGATAGTAGTCGCTTTAACTGTGATTCGTGTGTAACGCGGAACGTAGCCGGGAACTTCACGATCTACAGATAGGCACCCTTCACCGCCCGATAAGTATGTACGTTCAACGGAGTGACTAATAATTTTTGGATTGAATAAAGCATAGCTGTATAATGTCTCATTTGTATCAGTAACATGAACAGCAATCATTCTTTTTGAAATGCCAATTTGTGGTGCAGCAATCCCGATTCCTGGACGTAAATTATATTTTTCAACCATTTCAGGGTGTTGACTGTTTATTACAAGTTCGATCATTTCTTTAAGAGTACGTATATCTTCTTCACTTGCTGGCAGAGGTACTTCTTCTGCTACTGCTCGTAGAATGGGATTTCCTTCACGAATTACATCATTCATTGTAAGCATTCACAATCTCTCCTTTCTCCTTTAGTCTACCAAAGGAGCTGAAAAAAGTCATGATAAAGTACATAGCCTCTATATATAATTGGAGCGAATTAAGAATATGCCGGGTGCGGCACTTTCTTCATCAGAGTTCGTTTAGTAAAAAGAAAAGACGGCATAGCCGCCTGTTTCTTTCTATAGTTGTTTTGTTTTACATTAACGAATGCAAGCAGCACCAACGATAATTAAAAGGATAAACAATACAACGATTAAGGCAAAGCCGCGTCCGGATCCTCCTCCGCAAGAACCTCCATAGCCATAGGAAGGATATGAACAAGTTGGATAGCAATATGTGTATCCGTACATGAGATGACCTCCTTTATCATTTCCCGCTAACACTGCGGTTATTATAATGTATGGGAGAGTGATTAGGAGTGTATAGACATTCGCCTAGAAAAGGAAGAAGCGATTGCATATTTTTGTTGTAAAGAGAGAAAAACTAAGAAGAATTAATCGTTTACATATTATTCTACGATGAAAAGATGGTTAAAAAGGGAATAATATAACAGTAGGTTATTGCTTACTAATACAGATGTGAAAATGAAAACACCTATGTACAGTGGAAACCTCAATGTTATTCATAAAAAAAAACGTAACCAAAGTAATTGACATCGTGATTAGAATAGTTGTAAACTAAAAAACGTGATCAAGATTGTATTAATATGTTTCTGAAAAAACATTAGTACAGATTGTTAAGTACACAAAATTATTCTCAACCGGCGAGGTTTCCTGTCGGTTTACATGGTTGCGTTTTCTTTCTAGCTAGTTGCTAGTGAAAGCGTTTCAGAATATGGTTCAAGAGAGGAAGAGGTGAACGGAATGGGTACTAAAACAAAAAAGACCCTATTTAATGTTGATGAGCAAATGAAAGCTATCGCAGCTCAATTTGAAACATTACAAATTTTAAATGAAAAAGGCGAAGTTGTGAATGAAGCAGCAATGCCTGAATTAACTGATGATCAATTAAAAGAATTAATGCGCCGTATGGTGTATACTCGCGTACTAGATCAACGTTCTATTTCTTTAAACCGTCAAGGACGTTTAGGTTTCTACGCACCAACAGCTGGACAAGAAGCTTCTCAATTAGCAAGTCATTTCGCACTTGAAGCAGAAGACTTCATCTTACCAGGATATCGTGACGTTCCACAATTAGTATGGCATGGTTTACCATTATACCAAGCATTCTTATTCTCTCGTGGACACTTCATGGGTAACCAAATGCCTGAAAATGTAAATGCACTTGCTCCACAAATCATCATCGGTGCGCAAATTATCCAAACTGCTGGTGTTGCGTTAGGTATGAAATTACGTGGTAAAAAATCTGTTGCAATTACTTACACAGGTGACGGCGGTGCTTCTCAAGGTGACTTCTACGAAGGTATGAACTTTGCAGGTGCATTCAAAGCTCCAGCAATCTTCGTTGTTCAAAACAACCGTTATGCAATTTCTACTCCAGTAGAAAAACAATCTGCAGCAAAAACTGTAGCGCAAAAAGCAGTAGCAGCAGGTATTTACGGAATTCAAGTAGACGGTATGGACCCATTAGCTGTATACGCAGCAACTGCTTTTGCTCGTGAGCGCGCAGTAAATGGCGAAGGTCCTACTTTAATCGAGACTTTAACATTCCGTTATGGTCCACATACAATGGCTGGTGATGACCCAACTCGTTACCGTACAAAAGATATCGAAAACGAATGGGAACAAAAAGATCCAATCGTACGCTTCCGTGCATTCTTAGAAAACAAAGGCCTATGGTCTCAAGAAGTAGAAGAAAAGGTAATCGAAGAAGCTAAAGAAGATATCAAACAAGCAATTGCTAAGGCTGACCAAGCTCCAAAACAAAAAGTAACTGATTTAATGGAAATCATGTACGAAAAAATGCCTTACAACTTAGCTGAACAATATGAAATTTACAAAGAAAAGGAGTCGAAGTAAGCCATGGCTCAAATGACAATGATTCAAGCGATCACTGATGCTTTACGCGTTGAAATGAAAAATGATCCTAACGTACTTGTGTTTGGTGAAGACGTTGGTGTAAACGGCGGTGTATTCCGTGCTACTGAAGGTTTACAAGCTGAATTCGGTGAAGACCGTGTAATGGATACTCCACTTGCAGAGTCCGGTATTGGTGGACTTGCAGTTGGACTTGCACTTGAAGGATTCCGTCCAGTTCCAGAAATCCAATTCTTCGGTTTCGTTTATGAAGTAATGGATTCAATTTCTGGTCAATTAGCTCGTATGCGTTACCGTTCTGGTGGACGTTGGACTGCTCCAGTAACAGTTCGTTCTCCATTCGGTGGTGGCGTTCATACTCCAGAACTACACGCTGATAGCTTAGAAGGATTAGTGGCTCAACAACCTGGTCTAAAAGTTGTTATTCCATCTACTCCATACGATGCAAAAGGTCTTTTAATCTCTGCGATTCGTGACAACGATCCAGTTATCTACTTAGAGCATATGAAATTGTACCGTTCATTCCGTCAAGAAGTACCAGAAGGCGAATACACAATTGACTTAGGTAAAGCTGATGTGAAACGCGAAGGTACAGATGTATCTGTTATCGCATATGGTGCGATGGTACACGCTGCATTAAAAGCTGCTGAAGAACTTGAAAAAGAAGGTATCTCTTTAGAGGTTGTTGACTTACGTACAGTTCAACCATTAGATATCGAAACAATCATTGCTTCTGTTGAAAAAACAGGCCGCGTAGTTGTTGTTCAAGAAGCTCAAAAACAAGCAGGTATTGCAGCAAACGTTGTAGCGGAAATTAACGACCGTGCAATCTTAAACTTAGAAGCTCCAGTTGTACGTGTTGCAGCTGCGGATACAGTATTCCCATTCTCTCAAGCTGAGAGCGTATGGTTACCAAACCATAAAGATATTGTTGAAGCTGTTAACAAAGTAATGAACTTCTAATTTTAGTTTTTCATGTGCAAAAGAAATCAGCACATGCTGATTTCTTTTGTGCTTATTCCATAATAATGATATGAATCAGGGGGCTGAATTCCGTGGCATTTGAATTTAAACTACCAGATATCGGTGAAGGTATCCACGAAGGTGAAATCGTAAAATGGTTTATTAAACCAGGCGATGAAGTAAACGAAGACGACGTACTTCTTGAAGTACAAAATGATAAAGCAGTTGTAGAGATCCCTTCTCCAGTTAAAGGTAAAGTACTTGAAGTACTTGTAGAAGAAGGTACAGTTGCAGTAGTAGGAGATACTTTAATTAAGTTTGATGCTCCTGGATACGAAAACCTTAAATTTAAAGGTGACGACCATGACGATGCTCCAAAAGCAGAGGAAGCAAAAGCAGAAGCTCCAGCAGCAGAAGCTACTCCAGCAGCAGCTGAAGAAGTAAACGAGCGCGTAATTGCTATGCCATCTGTACGTAAGTACGCTCGTGAAAAAGGTGTAGACATTCATAAAGTAGCTGGCTCTGGTAAAAATGGCCGCGTTGTAAAAGCTGACATCGATGCATTTGCAAATGGTGGACAAGCAGTAGTAGCAACTGAAGCTCCAGCAGTAGAAGCTCCAGCAGCAGCGAAAGAAGAAGCACCAAAAGCACAACCAATTCCAGCTGGTGAATACCCAGAAACTCGTGAGAAAATGAGCGGTATCCGTAAAGCGATTGCAAAAGCAATGGTTAACTCTAAACACACAGCTCCTCACGTAACATTAATGGACGAAGTAGATGTAACAGAACTTGTTGCTCATCGTAAAAAGTTCAAAGCTGTTGCAGCTGACAAAGGTATTAAATTAACTTACCTTCCATACGTTGTAAAAGCTTTAACATCTGCATTACGTGAATACCCAATGTTGAACACTTCTTTAGATGATGCATCTTCAGAAATCGTTCATAAACATTACTTCAACATCGGTATCGCAGCTGATACAGACAAAGGTCTATTGGTACCAGTTGTTAAAGATACAGATCGTAAATCTATCTTCACAATCTCTAACGAGATCAATGAGCTTGCTGGTAAAGCACGTGACGGTCGTCTAGCTCCAGCAGAAATGAAAGGTGCTTCTTGCACAATCACAAACATTGGTTCTGCAGGTGGACAATGGTTCACTCCAGTTATTAATCACCCGGAAGTAGCAATCCTTGGTATTGGCCGTATCGCTGAGAAACCAGTTGTGAAAAACGGTGAAATCGTTGCAGCTCCAGTATTAGCATTATCTCTAAGCTTTGACCATCGTTTAATTGACGGCGCAACTGCTCAAAAAGCATTAAACCAAATTAAACGTTTATTGAACGACCCACAATTATTAGTAATGGAGGCGTAATAACAATGGTAGTAGGAGATTTCCCAATTGAATTAGATACAGTCGTTGTTGGTGCAGGTCCTGGTGGATATGTTGCAGCAATTCGTGCAGCACAATTAGGTCAAAAGGTAGCAATTATTGAAAAAGCTAACCTTGGTGGCGTATGCTTAAACGTTGGATGTATTCCTTCTAAAGCATTAATCAATGCAGGTCATCGTTATGAGAATGCAAAACATTCTGATGACATGGGTATCATTGCTGAGAACGTAACAGTTGACTTCACAAAAGTTCAAGAATGGAAAAACGGCGTAGTTAAGAAATTAACTGGCGGTGTTGAAGGCCTTCTTAAAGGTAACAAAGTTGAAATCATTCGCGGTGAGGCTTACTTCGTAGATGCTAACACATTACGTGTAATGACTGAAGATGCAGCTCAAACTTATACGTTTAAAAATGCTGTTCTTGCAACTGGTTCTACACCAATCGAAATTCCTGGATTCAAATACTCTAAACGTGTTATCAACTCTACAGGTGCTTTAAGCTTACCTGAAATTCCTAAAAAACTTGTTGTAATCGGCGGCGGTTACATCGGTATGGAATTAGGAACTGCATATGCTAACTTCGGTACTGAAGTTACTGTAGTAGAAGCTGGCGATGAAATTTTAGCTGGTTTCGAAAAAGCAATGAGCACAGTTGTTAAACGTGCTCTTCAGAAAAAAGGTAACGTAAACATCCATACAAAAGCTATGGCTAAAGGCGTTGAAGAAACTGAAAACGGCGTAAAAGTTAGCTTCGAAGTTAAAGGCGAAGTACAAACTGTAGAAGCAGATTATGTATTAGTAACTGTAGGTCGTCGTCCAAACACTCAAGAAATCGGTCTTGAGCAAGTTGGAGTTAAAATGACTGACCGCGGTATCATCGAAATTGATGAGCAATGCCGTACAAACGTACCAAACATCTATGCAATCGGTGATATCGTTCCTGGACCACCATTAGCTCACAAAGCTTCTTACGAAGGTAAAGTAGCTGTGGAAGCAATTAGTGGACATGCATCAGCTATCGATTACATCGGAATTCCTGCAGTATGCTTCACTGATCCAGAATTAGCATCTGTTGGTTACACTAAGAAACAAGCTCAAGAAGCTGGAATGGAAGTAGCGGTTTCTAAATTCCCATTCGCTGCAAACGGCCGTGCATTATCATTAAACAGCACAGACGGTTTCGTACAACTTGTAACTCGTAAAGAAGATGGTCTTCTTGTAGGTGCGCAAGTTGCAGGTGCAGGCGCTTCTGATATTATCTCTGAGATTGGTTTAGCTATCGAAGCTGGAATGACAGCAGAAGATATCGCTCAAACAATCCATGCTCACCCAACATTGGGTGAAATCACAATGGAAGCAGCGGAAGTTGCTCTTGGAATGCCAATTCACATTGTAAAATAATATGAAATAGATAAAAAACCACTTTCTAGATATTAGAAGGTGGTTTTTTATTTTTTATGTTAGATAAGCTTTTTTAATCTCCATGCTAGAAGGAAATAAAGTTATTAGGATGAGATAGAGGATTGAATTGGAGGAAAGAATAATATTATTAATAGAAGTTACATTTTATCTTCCCATTCGTAGATAGTAGTGTAGTAACCCACATTTAATGAAAGCAAAGAAGCTGTCAAGATAAGTGATCTATAAAATCTAAGTTCTCGGACTGAATAAAATTTCAGTGTATTATAGAAAAAATAAAAACAACAAATAAGAGGTGATTCTTCGTCACCTCTTATTTGCTGTTTTTTATTGTTCATTTTTAAATTGGTACATTTCTGGGCTTATACTAGAGTCATTATACAGGAATAGTATGACATCAGGATTTAATTCTTTTAGATCTTTTATTATATTTTTACTAGCTGCAAATCGTGGATCGATAAATGTTATTTGTTCAAAATGCTGAGCAAATAAGGGATATGTTGCATCAGCATAAGAATCTTTAATAACTACAGCATGTAATTTGTTTTTTGCTTTCGAATTTAGAATATTAATTTGTGCATAGTCTGTTTGATAGACCGCTGCATAATTTGGTGCAGGTTGTTTTTTATCCTTTGCAAAGAATTCTTTCATTGGTACTTTAGTTGCTTGCTCGGATACAGGCCCAATATATACGGTGTAATCATCCCAAGCATTTGGATTTTGCTTTAATTGTACATAAGGGATTTGTTCAGGAGTTTTTATTAAATTATACAGTTGTTTATTCCAACTTCCAATAAAATCTCCATTAGGTTTTTCAGTAATGAATTTATAATTATCTCGATTTACTTTATCATCTTTATATATCTTTGAGTGATCAGATATATAATTCATTGCATATTCATATCCATAAAACGCACCTTTCATATTCCAATGATGGTCTGTTTTAAAGTATAAACTTTCTAACTGTTCACGGCTAAACTCTTTTTGGAAGAATGGCAGAACATCGATAACAGGAAAGTTTATATTATTTAATGCTTGTACAAGGTAATCGCGATGTTTTTGGTCATATCCACGATCTACGTATGGTGGATATCTATATGAAAATGTCGTTAGTTTACTTGGTGCTAACATAAAATAAAACTCAGTTTTTGGAAACTGATTTCTTAAATTATCTAATTCATTTACAGATTGCTTCATTTGTTCACGTTCGTCAGTTTTTGTTGGTTCAGATAAAATAAAACCATCGTTTGCAACATATTTTTGATTTATAAATGTTCGGTTGAAGTGCATTTGTAAATTTGTATATGTTTTAATAAAGAAATCTCGAACTGCAATATGATCTGTAAAGTGTAACTCGGTATCTTTGAAGTATTTTCCTGATTTTAAACCATCTTTAGTTAAGACAGGATCAATAGCTAGATCCCTATTTTCAAAATTAGAAAAGGTTTTTTTATCCAAGTAAATAATTTTTCCAGTCCATATACACATTCCGAAAATAATAATTAAAAATCCTGTAATTAATATACGGTTGCTTAAATTTTTCATAGCTACCCCTCCTTTAAAAGCGGAAGTAAATAAATGGATTATACGTTGCATTTGTTAAATACATCATAACGATTATTAGCACACTTAAATAATAAAGTGGAGATAAAATTACTATCCTTTTTGTTGAAAGCATAGTTTTCAGCCAAGAAAAAATTGGAGCTGAAGTAACAATTGCCAGGAGAAAAATTCCCCAATAGTTCATGACATAGAAGTAACTCTTAATGTCTGTTAATGGTCCATTTATTCCAAACATTGTTTGGAGAAATTCAAAACAGTAAGCAAAATTATCAGCTCGGAAGAAAACCCATCCAATGATTACTAAAAACATAACGTATACATGTTGGGCCGGGCGCCACATATTTTGTAACACTTTCTCAAAACCGGCTTTTTCTAAAGCAATGAGACATCCGTAATAAATTCCCCAAATCATAAATGTCCAACTAGCTCCATGCCAAAAACCTGTTAGTGCCCATACGATAAAAAGATTACGATAGACTTTCCAGCTGGATACTCGGTTTCCTCCAAGTGGAATATAGACATAATCGCGGAACCACGAACCAAGTGAAATGTGCCAACGACGCCAAAATTCAGAAATTGATTTTGAAATATATGGATAATTGAAATTCTCTAGAAAATCAAATCCAAACATT
Source organism: Bacillus sp. FSL K6-6038 (assembly GCF_038050455.1). NCBI lineage: Bacteria > Bacillati > Bacillota > Bacilli > Caryophanales > Bacillaceae > Bacillus > Bacillus sp. FSL K6-6038. Next base: position 3,852,607 of record NZ_JBBOUH010000001.1, on the reverse strand, counting down.
TTTCCTAATCCAATTGCCATATCACTATACCCAGAAAAATCAAAATAGATTTGTAGTGTATAAGCGATAGCACCAATCCAAGCGGTAGAAACACTCATGGTTGCTGGATCCATGGCGAAAATTTCATCGGCAATAGCGCCTAATTGATTAGCGATTAACACTTTTTTTCCTAATCCGATGATAAAACGTCGAACTCCTTCAGAGAATTTATCGGCATCAACTGTTCGGGTATGTAGTTGATGAGAAATTGTATTATAACGAACGATTGGCCCAGCAACTAATTGAGGGAAAACAGTAAAGTACAATGCGAGATCAAAAATATTACGCTGAGCATCTACTTTCTTCTTATATATATCAATGATATAACTCATAGCGTGGAAAGTAAAAAAGGAAATACCAATCGGCAATGGAATCTTTTCTAATACAATGTTTGTATGAAACATTGTATTTATATTATCGATTAAGAAATTAGCATATTTAAAATAACCTAAAATAGCTGTGTTTATAATAATAGCTAAAGTTAAGAGCATTTTTCTACTAAGTATAGTTGCTCTTTCTTTGGCAAGCCAAATACCAAACCAATAGTTTATAAAAATAGAAAAGAGCATGAGAAATACATATATTGGTTCTCCCCACGCATAAAATAATAAGCTAAATAATAGAAGAACAATATTTTGCAATTCTTTGCGAACAGTGTAATATACAAATAACACTGCAGGTAAAAACAAACATAAGAATAAGAGGTTACTAAATACCATTTATGTTAAGTCCTTTCTGTAAGTTTATAGGCAGTCAGTAAAATATTATATCACAATTATAGAAATATAAAGAGTTTAATCTTGCTATAATTATCTGTTTAATGGAAGTTCTTTGCTCTCATATGTAAAATCTTTTTTAAAAGAAGAAGCATCCTAGCTGTCCTTTAGATTTTGGACAGCTAGGATGCTTCTTACGTATATTATGTAATGATTTTTTTGAAATGCCCATATATATTGTAATAAACTAGGACATATGAAAGGGGGCAACGACTTGAAAATATCATTTGTTTCGATCTTTCATTTTATTATATGGGGCGGGTTTTCATTAGTGTTATTATTATCAAATCGTGATAAAGCACATTACAAAGTATTACTTTTTTTTATATTTTTTTATTTAGCTTATGTTATTGCACATTTTATGTTGCACTCCAGAAAAGAGGCAGTTTGTTGCACCATTGGAAATAGTATGTTCTTTTTTTTCATTAAATATCTCTTTTTCACAGGTTAGCGTTTATAAAAATACATTGTTCTTCCATTAAATAACCTTAATTCACCTTCTAATTTCTTGGCTAAAAAACGGCAGAATTCATTCGCTTTTCCTTTATCTCCAAATGTGGCAGTAGAAGGTAAGGAGATTTGAACGAAAGCTTGCTCGTTTTCTATTCCAACCCCCACATAAATAGAATTATATCGATTATGACTAGATTTTAGCTCAAGTGTAGTATCAGACGTATCAAGTATTTCGTATGGAAATGCCACGTTAGTATATGCATAGCTAACTTGCACACCGGTTTGGGAAGTAATTTCTTTATAATAACGAAAAAGTTGTTTTACATCTTCTAATGAGATAGCTTGTTGTTTAGATTTAGGTACAAGTTTAATAAATGCATGTTGCATAAAGATTTTCCTCCTGACGTAATATATATATTTATTTTAACACTGTTGTAAATTTTTTGACAATTAAAAAGGGATCATTCCTCGTTTTGTTTAATATATACAAGTAGAAAGTGTTGTGAAGAAAGGAGGGAGTAAATGTTTGAAAAATTGTATGATGAGCATGAAAGTGTGAAGGTACGATTTCTAGGATTTATGACACATGAGAACCGTTATGACTTTGGGGTCATTTATACAAATATGTTTTTTGGGAAACCTCTTGTCGTGTGCATGCAAACAGGGAGAGCAACTCTACTAGGACAAGATGATGTAGATAATGTTCAACATTTACAACAGGTCTTTAAATTACAATCGGAGGAGGAGGCGGATGATTTAGCACAGTTCTTTAAGTTTCTTGTACCACCTACTTCTTTACATGCTGAATATGAAGAATAAACAAAAGGGAACAGTCGTACTTATTAAGATATGACTGTTTTTTTGTTATTGTCTCATACTAATGTAAAATAAAATTTTTAATGTGTTATACTAAAAACCTATTGACGCAAAAAGTATAACATATTAAAATGAAGACAGAAAGTTAAGCGGTTACAAAAGTTTTTGGGATTATAAACTTAGGGGGAAATAAAAAATGGGAACAATCGTATGTCAAGATTGTGAAAGTACAATTGCACACTTCGAGGATGAGAAAGTAACGGTACTTTACGGGAAATGTGAATTTTGCGGATGTGATCACAAGGAGCATACAAAAGCCCAATAATATATAGGAATCTTGCTGCTGAAAAAGTTTTTAGGACCATAAACTTAGGGGGAAATGAAAAATGGGAACAATCGTATGTCAAGTTTGTGAAGGAACAATTGCACACTTTGAAGATGAAAAAACAACAATACTTTATGGGAAATGTGGATCTCATTGTGAATGTGATCATAAAGAACATACAAAAGCCCAGTAATATATAGGAAGTTTATGAATATAAAGATTTGAAACTATAAATGAAACTCAGGGGGAAATGAAAAATGGGAACAATTGTATGTCAAGCTTGTGAAGGAACAATCGCACACTTTGAAGATGAAAAAACAACAGTACTTTACGGGAAATGTGGATCTTGCGGATGTGATCACAAGGAGCATACAAAAGCCCAATAATTAAAAAGGCGCCTGCACATCTGCAGGCGCCTTTTTTAATAGATTGTAGTTGTATGACCAACCGTTGCAACAATTGCATCGTCCCTGATGGGAATAAATTTGAGTGTTGTTTGTAGATTATTAACAGAAGTATGTTGACTCATAAGACGGCTATCTATTCGTGTAATAAAATCTGTTAAATATGCTGAGATAAAGGCATAAGGAATTCTTCGTTCATTTAATAAATAAATGATTTGTTCTTTTGTTTGTACTCCTACACCGTGCCCATAAAAAAAGAAATTGCCTAAATAAATGGCATTCTCTCCTTGCCACTCAACCGAAGCTGGATTTACTTGTGGGTTTTTAAAGTAAACAAGATCGCCAGGAACGATATCCCCACCGGTTTTTGTCACCAGTTTTAAATCTTGATCATAATCCCATGTATATAGTAGAAGGTTTGCGAATAAGTGATTAAAGATTTGGTCATCATATAGAGCTAAAAGTGCTTTGTAAAAAATAATAATCATTGCTGTTGCACATTCTGTTCCGTATTTTTTTCCGTTTTTAAAAATATCTCGTATCGCGACGGAGGGTGGTACATTTGGGAGTAGTTGAAACCCTCCCAGTGGTGTCCTTTGCCAAAATTCAGGGTTACAATAGGACTCTTGGAATGTACGGAATTGAAGTCCGCTTTGAAAGAGTTCTAAGGCAGATGTAATAATATGAATTCGTAAATTTAGATCGAAAATGAGTTCATCAGCCGTTCGGAATGCATATACTTCTTGATTTCCAGCCATAATGGCTAATATTTGTTGTTTCTCAGTAGCGAACGGTTCGTTTTCACTCGTGATATAAGGATGTACAATAGAACGACCAATCACAATCATAACTGTATCCCCACCTATACGTTACATTCTTTAGTATGGTATGAGTAAAAGAAAAAATGGTGAAAAAAAAGCCTATCAAATGATAGGCTTATATTCTTTAATAACGCGTAATGTTTGTAATGTCATGTCTTCGGGACCTTGTACTGGCAGACCCGCTTCTAAATTTTTATGAATGTAATCTAAGTTTTCTTGTGTAATAATTTCACCTGGAGTAAAGATTGGAATCCCTGGTGGATAAACCATTACAAAATCAGCTATAATGCGGCCAGCAGCATTTTCAAATGGGATGACCTCTGTCTCTGAATAAAAAGCATCTCGAGGAGAGAGGGCAAGTACAGGGATTTCTGGAATTTCAACTTGTACTTGAACACCTTTGTCCGCTCTATCTTTAAATGTAGTTGCTAGTTTTTGTAAGGCCTGGATGAGAATGTTGGTTTCATCCTCTGTATCCCCTAATGTAACGAGGCATAAAATGTTATATAAGTCCGAAAGCTCGACTTCAATGTTGTAATGTTCTCTTAACCATAATTCTGCCTCATGACCTGTAATACCTAAATTTTTGACAGATACAATCAGTTTTGTTGGATCATAACTAAATGTTGCATCCGTACCTAACATTTCTTTACCAGGGCAGTATAGGTTTTCAATCTTATTTACAGTATTGCGGACATGTTCAGCTAACTGAATTGTTTTTGTGATTAATTCTTGTCCTTCAGTCGCAAGGCGTTTTCTGGCAACATCTAAAGAAGCCAATAGAATATAAGAAGTTGATGTTGTTGTAAGCATGCTAATAATAGATTGGACATGTTTTACATTCACAAGACCTTCTTTTACATTTAAAATAGAACTTTGTGTTAAGGATCCTCCTAATTTATGGACACTTGTTGCTGCCATATCTGCACCAGCTCGCATGGCTGACATCGGTAGTTCCTCATGAAAATGAATATGAACACCGTGAGCTTCATCTACTAATACAGGTATATCGTAGGAATGAGCTAATTTTACAATTTGTTGTAAGTCTGCAGCAAATCCGAAATACGTTGGGTTAATAACAAGTAATCCTTTTGCATCTGAATGCTCCTCAAGTGCTTTTTTTACAGATTGAATCGTAATCCCGTGTGAAATACCGAGCTTCGGATCAATTTCAGGATGAATGAAAATTGGTTTTGCACCTGAGAAAATAATGGCTGACATTACAGATTTATGAACGTTTCGTGGTACAAGGATTTTATCACCTGGGCCACAAACGCTCATCACCATTGTCATAATTGCACCGCTTGTTCCCTGGACGGAAAAGAAAGTATGATCTGCACCGAACGCAGTCGCTGCTAAGTCTTGAGCCTCTTTAATCATACCTTTTGGATGATGTAAATCATCGAGCGGCGCGATATTAATTAAATCAATTGCTAATGCATTATGCCCAATAAATTCGCGAAACATAGGATCCATTCCTTGTCCTTTTTTATGACCTGGGATATGGAATTGAATTGGATTTCGCTTACTGTGCTCTACTAAAGCGGTAAACAATGGTGTTTTGTATTGGGACAATCTATACACCCCTTCTTCTTCGTAATATTTATTATGAATTGTTTTATGTTTATCTTGTTCAATAAGAAAGTTATTTCCCCTGTATAGTTATATAACCGTCTATAAGAACTTGAATTGTTCTACTTACCATTCAAAAATTTTGTCATGGAAGCTTCACTTTATTTTCAATAAAACAAAAGCATTATATCACCAATGATTATATATGTATAGGGAAAATTATTATTTTTATTATATGCATAATTAGTAGTAAGTTTATTCTTTTATTCGTAGGTAGGAAGCTCTTGGCCCAAGGTTCAGAGAAAACGAAGAGATACGTCGAATCCTACAGATAGAGTTATATTTCATCCTATTAGTTGCAGTCAATAATATCTACCTCTTAAAAATCAGTGAAAGCAAAGAAATTAGGTGGGGGATAGAATGTACGTAAAAGCCCGATTGATCAGGGCTCATAATTAGTGAAGAATGCGAAAGAAATGATTGGAATTTCACTTTATCAGTGGTTCAGTTTCAAACAAGAAAGAAGACATATGTCTTTTATTGCTCTGTTGTCTTCAGTTATGAAGGGAGACAATTCCATAATAAAAGAGAAATAGTGTATAATGCAAAGTGGCTATAGCAAAGAAGGTTGAAAGTTTTATTTTTAAGGTAGCATAATGGTAGAAAATAAAAATGGATGAGGTGTACATATGGAATATCAATATCCACTTGATTATGATTGGTCAAATGATGAGATGATTGCAATCGTGACATTCTATGAGGCAATTGAAAAGGCATATGAAAAAGGTATCGTTAGAGAAGAATTGATGAGATTATATCGTCGTTTTAAAGAAATTGTACCGTCGAAAGCAGAAGAGAAGAAAATTGATAAAGAGTTTCAAGAGGTAAGTGGTTACTCTATATATCGGGCAATTCAAAAAGCGAAAGAAGTAGAAGAACAAAAGATTGTAAAAGTGTAAAAATATTTTGAAAATTTAAATTCAAAGTGCTATAATGGGATAACAACTAAAAACGGACAATGTACATTGTCCGTTTTCTACTATCGATTACAAATTTTATATAAAGGAAGGAGTGATTGCATCGTAGCTTCAACCTTTGTAAGAAATTGTTCATCAGTAAGTGTTGAAAATTCTTCTGGTGAGATGTGAATACCTACTAGTAACTCTGCTTTTTTTATAGTGGCTAAGCGTTCAATCATTTTTTGTAATTCATTTGCTTCAAGCATGTTATGCGGTTTTGCACCTGGTTTAGTATGGTCAATGGACCAAACGAAGTCATTTGGTATATTTGTTTTTAAATCATTTAAATGTCCTAAGAAGGCATGAGCCGCTTCCACTTTCTGTGGACACTCATAGATTAAACCAAAGTATATGAAAGCGTGGGTTCCCCATAAACCGATTTGAAAATGTGGTAACATTTTATAACCGCGTTTATTTGTTGAAAAAGCAACCCAAGTATCGTTTGGTGGATTGACTTTACGACGTGCGTGTTTCGCTACATGATAGAAGAAAGCTTCACCAGTTTGTTCTGATAAATAATGAGAAAATTGTTCGCCTAGAGCTTCTAATTTAGGATGAATGTTTGTTTTAATAGCATTCATTCGCTCCTCAAGGCCATCAACAGAAAAGACTGCAAAGTCCTTTTCTTTAAATGTTTGTAATGTCATGACTGTTCCTCCAACTCCTAGTTTGTTTTTAATTTTAGCATAGCTTGTACTATTCATAAAAAAATCAGCATAAAAAATTTACGTAAAAAAATATAATTTTGTTGCATAGATGATTTATCCAACATAATATAGTATAAAACAAAAAATCAGAAAATTAAGTTAATTACAGTCCAAGGGCAGACGAATATTGGGAGGAGGCAATAAAAATGAGACAGGTGATTAATGCGTTAAAGAGAACAGATGCTGAAAAAAGAATTCCGGTGCTAAGATTGGAGTTAGATTATGAATTAGCAACGCTATACGATGCAATGATGGAAAATGATAATCAGAAAAAAGAAGAGTGCGTGCAAAAATTAGAAGTACTAAGACTTGAAATGATTCGTTTAGAAGCGTAATAATAGTATATGTATAAAAAATAAGTTGGTGCGAACCTTATAAAGGGTTCGTTTTTTCTGTGAACAGTATAGATCGGAGTGTTTAAACATGCAAGAGGTATGGAAAGAAATCGATACAAATGCAAAGCAGTGGATTCGAGAAGCTGGCGAGCGTTTAATGGCATCATTGCAAAAGACACTTATTGTAGAGACAAAATCAAATGCAGCTGATTTAGTAACAAATATGGATCGAGAAACAGAACAGTTCTTGATTGGGAAAATTAAACAAACATTCCCAGATCATTATATTTTAGGAGAAGAAGGGTATGGAGATGAGGTTGCTTCTTCGGATGGAGTTGTTTGGTTAATTGATCCAATTGATGGTACGATGAATTTTGTTCATCAAAAAAGAAACTTTGCGATTTCAATTGGCATTTATGAGAACGGTATCGGAAAAATCGGTCTCGTCTATGATCCGGTTCATGAAGAACTGTATCATGCTGTAAAAGGTGAAGGAGCTTTTTGTAATGATACATCCATTCCTACTCTTGAGAAAAGTACAGTGGAGCATGGAATAATTGCGTTAAATGCAACTTGGCTCACTGATAATCCATTACTTAATATGGAGAAAATGATGCAGCTTGTGAAATTGGCAAGAGGGACACGATCATATGGATGTGCAGCGCTAGAAATGGTCTATGTTGCAACCGGAAGATTGGATGCTTACGTGACGCCACGATTATCTCCTTGGGATTTTGGCGGTGGAATGATTATTGTAGAAGAAGTTGGTGGTAAGGTGACGACATTTGCTGGCACGACTCTTTCTATCGTGGAAAAAAGCAGTGTATTAGTTGCGAAGCCGGGAGTATATGAAGAGTTACTACCATTTGTATCACAGTAACAAAAAAAGTAAGAGGCCAAGAAGTAGCTTCTTACTTTTTACTGTTACTGTGATTTGCGCATTTTGCGTTTTGTTATAAATCCATATCCAACTGTAACAAATGTGCCAATAATGCAAATAATAATACCGATGGGACTATTTTCAGCAATCATAATTCCAATGCCAATTAAGAAAATAACACCGATAATAGCCGTTAATAAAAAGCGATATTGAATGTGTTCCATATCTTCACCCTCCAATTTCATTTTACTTTCACAAAAGTAAGAATACAACTATATTTTCATTCTTGATTTTATTTTGATTGCCATTGTATCACCTTCGCTCTTATAATAGAGAAGGATTAAAAAGACACTAGGAGTTGGACATGTTGAAAAAACGACAAGATTTACGCAATATAGCAATTATCGCCCACGTTGACCATGGTAAAACAACACTTGTTGACCAATTATTACGTCAAGCGGGGACGTTCCGTGCAAATGAGCACGTAGAAGAGCGTGCAATGGATTCAAATGATTTAGAAAGAGAACGCGGTATTACCATTTTAGCGAAAAATACAGCGATTCACTATGAAGATAAACGAATTAACATTTTAGATACACCTGGACACGCTGACTTCGGTGGTGAAGTAGAGCGTATTATGAAAATGGTTGATGGTGTTTTACTTGTTGTTGATGCATACGAAGGTTGTATGCCTCAAACACGATTTGTTTTAAAGAAAGCATTAGAACAAAACTTAACTCCGATCGTGGTTGTAAACAAAATTGACCGTGACTTTGCTCGTCCTGATGAAGTGGTTGACGAAGTAATTGACTTATTCATTGAGCTTGGTGCAAACGAAGATCAATTAGAGTTCCCTGTTGTATTCGCATCAGCAATGAATGGAACAGCAAGCTTAGATTCAAACCCAGCAAATCAAGAAGAGAATATGAAATCATTATTTGACACAATCATTGAACATATTCCAGCACCAATTGATAATAGCGAAGAGCCACTTCAATTCCAAGTAGCACTTCTTGATTACAATGACTATGTTGGCCGTATTGGGGTTGGCCGTGTATTCCGCGGTACAATGAAAGTAGGACAACAAGTAGCATTAATGAAGGTTGACGGAAGTGTGAAACAATTCCGTGTAACTAAATTATTTGGTTACATTGGATTAAAACGCCAAGAAATTGAAGAAGCAAAAGCTGGAGACTTAGTAGCTGTTTCAGGTATGGAAGACATCAACGTTGGTGAAACAGTATGTCCAGTTGAGCATCAAGAGGCATTACCATTACTACGTATCGATGAGCCAACATTACAAATGACATTCCTTGTAAATAACAGCCCATTTGCAGGTCGTGAAGGTAAATATATTACATCTCGTAAAATTGAAGAGCGTCTTCGTGCACAGCTAGAAACAGATGTAAGCTTACGTGTAGATAACACAGATTCTCCTGATGCATGGATTGTATCTGGACGTGGAGAGTTGCACTTATCAATCTTAATTGAGAACATGCGTCGTGAAGGATATGAATTACAAGTATCTAAACCAGAAGTAATTATTAGAGATGTTGATGGTGTAAGATGTGAGCCTGTAGAGCGCGTACAAATTGACGTGCCAGAAGAGTATACTGGTTCTATTATGGAGTCAATGGGTGCACGTAAAGGTGAAATGTTAGATATGGTGAATAACGGAAACGGTCAAGTTCGTCTGACGTTTATGGTTCCAGCACGTGGCCTAATTGGTTATACAACAGAGTTCTTAACTTTAACACGTGGTTACGGTATTTTAAACCATACATTCGATAGCTATCAGCCAGTACATGCTGGACAAGTTGGTGGACGTCGTCAAGGTGTTCTAGTTTCACTTGAAACAGGAAAAGCATCACAATACGGTATTATGCAAGTTGAAGACCGTGGTGTAATCTTCGTTGAACCAGGTACAGAAGTATATACAGGTATGATTGTTGGGGAGCATACACGTGAGAATGATTTAACAGTTAACGTTGTAAAAATGAAACAACAAACTAACATTCGTTCTGCAACAAAAGACCAAACGTCAACAATGAAAAAACCTCGTATCATGACATTAGAAGAGTCATTAGAATACTTAAATGACGATGAGTACTGTGAAGTAACACCAGAATCAATCCGTCTTCGCAAAAAGATTCTTGATAAGAGCGAGCGCGAAAGAGCTGCTAAGAAAAAGAAATCTGTAGAAGCGTAAAAAAAGATAAAGCTGCCTTTTCATTAAAAAGGCAGCTTTTTTAATTTGCTTATTTTTCGAAAATTTAATCTTTTATCTAGACAGTATTTTTTCTACAAGGTAATCTTATAGTAGACAACATAGAATTTAAAAATTAAGAAGTAAGGCGCTGCTAGTTAGTTGAATGAATTTGGCCGATATGGATTATTTTCTATCTTTATTTTAGATAGGGGGATTTTTATTCATCTTTGCTAGATGAAGGGGAGAAGTATAATGCTAGAGAGAATGTCATTTTTTGCAAAGTTATACAATGTAGATGTGAATCCAGAAGTAGGGATGTGGCAGCTTTACGGTACAATGATTATACTAAGTGCACTCGTATATAATTTAGGATTTGCTAGGAAGTTACCATTACTAAAAAACATTGTGATTTATGTATCCTTAGCAATTGGATGTACAGTTTTAACTTTTTTGGGAGTGTTTTTACCAGTAGGAGAAGGACTTGTTGTGACAGCGATTGTATTCGGTATTTATAGATTACGCTTACGCCAAGCAAAGCAACAAAGAGTAGGTTAAAGGGGGGATGTTTCATGCGTTCTGTACAAGATGCGTTATATAATTGGCTAACAATTAAAACTGTCGCGGAAGCACGCCCGCATGATGCAGCTGCACAAGAAACATATTTACTGTTTCATAACATGTTACATGAAGATCATCAATTAAGAGATGTAACGGTGGAAAAAAAAGAAGATATGTATTTGGTTACATATGAACAAGAAGGAGAAAAACATTCTACAAGATTTCCGATAGAGCTTATAGATTGTTTCTTAGATCAAATGAAACGAGAGCCGGAGAAATATAAATAAGCCCTCATCTGAATGATTAAGGACTTATTTGACAGTTTACCACTCATCTTCTATAGTTTTATCACGATATAAGTGGAAATTTCCAGTTGCATGGCGTTCCATTGTACGTTCTGCAATACGTTCTGTGCATTCTATGCACATATATGTATGAATAGGACGGTTACGAAGCCTTTTGGCCATAGGATTTTCGTCATCTAACTCTTCTTTTTTATCACAAAGCATGCATTTGACTCTCATTTCGTCACCTCAATACAAATTCTATCGATATAAGTATATCATGTAAATTTGATATTTTTGAACTATAGGGGGAAAAAATAATATTTTCGCAATTCGAAAAATAAGTTATCATTAAGATAAATAAAATTTTGGAGGTGGAAATATGGCAAATGTAGTAGAACCTACATTGACAGATTCTTTAGTTCAATCTTTACGTGAAGGACGTATTATAACAATTGCAACAATTGATTTTGAAAAGGCTGTTCCGAATGTAAGTGCTATTTCATGGGTATATGCAATAAATGAGACAAGTATTCGATTTGCGATTGATCAACGCTCTCGTATTGCGGAAAATTTGCGCCATCATGCAGGGATTGTACTCACTGTAATGGCAAATGAATCTGTATTTTCCATTAGCGGTGAAGCAAAGATTTTAAAGGAGAGATTGGATGGCAGTCCACTCAAATTAACTGCAGTAGAAGTATCTGTTCAAGAAGTACGTGATGTTATGTTTTATGGAGCAAAGCTTGCTTCGGAACCAACATATGAAAAAACATATGATCCTCGTGCTGCTGAAACACTTGATAATCAAGTGTTAACGGCGATGAAAGAATTGTAGAAAAGTGGATGAACACTAGGGTTGTTCATCCTTTTCTGCTATTTTAACCTGAGTGAATAAGGAATCTTTGCTGCATGTTAGAATATAAATTTTGACGAATGAATACGATACCTAGTTATGAATGAGAAAAAGGATTAAAAAAAGTTTTAATTTATATGAATTTCGATTCTGCCTCGTTAATACATTACATATAATTATAACAATGGTTCGTCCATATCATGATTATGGATGAAACCCTTGTTCTACAAATTTAAAAGTGGAGTCAGGGGGTAACAGGTTGGATAAAATTTATGTGTTAGATACGAATGTACTTTTGCAGGATCCTTTATCTATTTTTTCTTTTGAAACAAATGAGGTAGTGATTCCAGCAGTTGTATTAGAAGAGGTTGATTCGAAAAAACGCTACATGGATGAAGTCGGACGAAATGCTCGTTATGTATCTAAATTGATAGATAAATTTCGCGAATTAGGAAAACTGCATGAGAGTATACCCCTTGAAAATGGAGGGACATTTCGTATTGAATTAAACCATCGCTCATTTGTTCAACTGCAAGATATTTTTGTTGAAAAAACAAACGATAATCGTATTTTAGCTGTTGCGAAAAATTTATTCTTAGAAGAGCAAGAGAAAGAGAATGGAAAGTCTGTCATTTTAGTAAGTAAAGATGTACTTGTGAGAGTAAAAGCAGATGCTCTTGGTTTACAAGCTGAAGATTATTTAAGTGATCGTGTAATTGAAGTAGAAAATATATATTCAGGTTTTTTAGAAGGTTACATATCAAAAGAACAGCTCAATTATTTTTATGAAAAAGGAGAATTTCCTTTATCGGAAATTGCAAATCATCCATTTTATCCAAATCAATTTATCGTGATGAAAGATGCATTAGGTGGTTCTAGCTCTGCACTTGGAATTGTTGATTATTCAGGGAAAAAAGTGAAGAAACTTATTTTTCATAATGAGCAAGTTTGGGGAATACGCCCACGGAATGTGCAGCAAATTATGGGATTAGAATTGTTGCTTCGTGAAGATATTCCACTCGTAACGTTAACAGGGAAAGCAGGAACTGGTAAAACATTACTCGCGTTAGCTGCTGGTCTTATGCAAACGGAGGATTTAGGATTGTACAAAAAACTCCTTGTTGCTCGGCCGATTGTTCCAGTTGGTAAGGATATCGGATATTTACCAGGAGAAAAAGAAGAAAAGTTAAGACCGTGGATGCAACCAATTTTCGATAATCTAGAGTATTTATTTAATACAAAAAAACCAGGCGAATTAGATGCGATTTTAGCGGGTATGGGTTCAATTGAAGTAGAGGCGCTTACTTATATACGAGGACGAAGTATTCCAGATCAATTTATTATTATTGATGAGGCGCAAAATTTAACGAAACATGAAGTGAAAACAATATTAACAAGGGTTGGAGAAAAAAGTAAAATTGTATTAATGGGAGATCCACAACAAATTGATCATCCTTACTTAGATGAATATAATAATGGTTTAACGTATGTTGTAGAGAAATTTAAAGAACAAAAAATTAGCGGACATGTAAAGTTTGTAAAAGGAGAGCGTTCTAATTTAGCACAACTAGCAGCGGACCTATTATAAAGTGAAACTTTAATCAGTGAGGGATTTCATCAGCCGAAGTCTAACTGTTTTGCTGTTGTTAAATTTTGAGGTGGGAATACTTCTGACTGCAAAGGGTGGAAAAAAAGGAGTGGCTTTTGCCTACTCCTTTTTTAAATAATTGTAAACTTACGGATATTTCGAATTGGATTGTTTATATTAGAGCCGTCACCAAAGTAAAGGTGGACAGGTCCATCCTCTCGTAATGGTTTTCCATCTTTTGAAAATCCAAGAATAACATTGTTTGCTTCTTCTAATGAAAGTGTGAGTGAATCATGCAATGTATGGATTTCAACATGTGTTGCTTCAGCTGTAATTTCAGCATTTTTGAAAAAGGGATGAAGTGGTATGCCAAACGTTCCTGTAATAAGCTGTTCCTTTTTAAATGTTTTTACGCTTTTTTGAATAGGTGGGAAAGCGGCACCATTACGGATTTCACGATCCCAATGTTCGGAAGTGTGCTTGAGATAGTCTTCTAATTCTGATTTTTCTTCTTTCGTTTCGGTGAAGTAAGTTGTTAAATCTACTTTTCGATCATCAAAAATCCAAACGCTTGGGTCAAGTGTGATCGGAAAGCGTACTTTTCCATTTATAAATAAAATTTCACTCATTGTTGTTCCCCCATTTGTATTATGCTCCCACTTTTCAGTATAATAGCATTAGACACGATTGTCACAAAAAATGTTTCTATTGCAATTTATTAAAACTATCGCTAATATTAATAGATAGGATAGAAGAGTAGGACGGAAACGGAGGGAATCAATTTGGCGTCTGAGACAGTAGCAAATCATCAGGAAAAGGCACTTGCCCTTCTAAAAGCGGATGCGGAGAAGATTTTAAGACTTATTAAGGTGCAAATGGACCACCTTACGATGCCGCAATGTCCATTATATGAAGAAGTGTTGGACACGCAAATGTTTGGACTATCCCGTGAAGTTGACTTTGCGGTTCGTCTTGGTCTTATTACAGAAGAGCAAGGGAAAGAAATGTTAGGAGAGCTCGAACGGGAATTATCAGCACTTCATGAAGCATTTACAAACAAACAACAATAAAGGGTTCAAATAAGGGGGCTCAAACTGACTAAGTTTGAGCTTTTTATTTGTATAATAAAGCAGGAAGAATTCCAATACATATGGAATACAACAATTAAACTGAAAACAGAAAGAGGATATTGAATGAAAAAAGTATGGAAGTCAATGGATTATTCATTATTGCTTCCTCTTGTTATTTTATGTGTACTGGGAGTTATAATGGTATACAGTGCTAGCTCTATTTTGGCCATTACAAGGTATGCTAAACTGAATTTGCCAAGTGATTACTTTTTTCATAAGCAATTATTAGCATTAGGTATAGGTACAGTATTGGGATTAGGTATAATCGCTGTGATCCCATACCAATTTTGGAGAAAGAGAATTATTTTATTACTAATGATGCTAGGGAGTATTAGTTTGCTATCGTTAGCTTTGTTGCTTGGAACGAAAGCAAATGGTGCGCAAGCTTGGGTGTTTGGTATACAGCCTGCTGAATTTGTTAAAATAGCTATCATTATCGTACTCGCACGTTTCTTTGCAAGGAAGCAAGAAACAGATACTTCAGTATGGCAAGGATCAGCAGGGACAATTTTGTTTATAGGGTTAATAGTATTTTTAATTCTGAAACAAAATGATTTAGGGACGGTACTGTTAATCATAGGTATTGTCGGGATTATGTTCCTTTGTTCAGGAGGGCCAATTAACAAGTGGATAAAGCGTATCGTATTAAGTGCAATTGTATGGATTCCGCTTTTATACTTAGTTGGTAACTTAGTATTGAAGCCTTATCAAAAAGCACGTTTCGTAGCATTTTTAAATCCATTTGAAGATCCACAAGGTGATGGATTCCAATTGGTAAATTCTTTTATTGGTATTGCTTCGGGTGAACTAAACGGAAGAGGGCTTGGGAATAGTATACAAAAATTCGGATATCTACCTGAGCCGCATACAGACTTTATTATGGCGATTATATCGGAAGAGCTCGGCTTTATCGGTGTAGCGATTATTTTAATTAGTTTATTACTTATTATTATTCGTGCATTGCGAATTGCTCAAAAGTGTAAGGATCCATTTGGAAGTTTAATTGCTATAGGTATTGCTAGCCTGTTTGGGGTGCAAACGTTTGTTAACATTGGTGGTATGTCTGGGCTAATGCCTCTTACTGGTGTGCCTTTGCCGTTTGTCAGTTATGGTGGTAGTTCTTTAATGGCGAATCTATTTGCAATGGGTATATTGTTGAACTTAGGGAGTTATGTGAAACGACAAGAGAAGCAACAAAAAGAAATATATGAGAAAAAACAACAAGGTGAGCCACATCTTGTTGTTGTGAAATAAAAAGGTTTTGTGTTTGATGACACAAAACCTTTTTATTATGTTGTTTTTTAATAGGTTATACTTTGTTTGGTTTAAATAACAATAGTGTGTCATAAATATTTTAATGTGTTATACAATAAAACTGTCAGAAAAAGAAGAGTTGTGCTATACTATTTTTGTGAAACAAATTGATCAGAAAACTTATCATTTGTTAAAAAATAAGGTATGATGTATAAAAATAAGGTGAAGCTTTCCGAGTATAGTTTAGAAAAGAAAGTGAAGAACTTCACGCTTTTAGAGCGTGTACCTATTTAATCTCTAAAGTGGTAGGAAAGTAGAGGGGGAAAATCATGACAAAGCTGCAACGTATTCAAAAAGTTTTAGTAGCTAACCGTGGAGAAATTGCAATTCGTGTATTCCGAGCTTGTTCAGAACTTGGATTAAATACAGTTGCAATTTATTCAAAAGAGGATAGCGGTTCTTACCATCGCTATAAAGCAGATGAATCTTATTTAGTGGGAGAAGGCAAAAAACCAATCGATGCTTACCTTGATATTGAAGGTATTATTGAGATTGCAAAAAGCAATCACGTGGATGCAATTCACCCTGGATATGGTTTCTTGTCAGAAAATATCCAATTTGCTAGACGTTGTGAAGAAGAAGGAATTATCTTTATCGGACCAAAGAGCAAACATTTAGATATGTTTGGAGATAAAGTAAAAGCAAGAACACAAGCGCAATTAGCAAATATTCCAGTTATTCCTGGCAGCGATGGACCTATTAATTCACTAGAAGAAGTTGAAGAGTTTGCTAAGAAGTATGATTACCCGATAATTATTAAAGCATCACTTGGTGGTGGTGGCCGCGGTATGCGTATTGTACGTAGCGGTGATGAATTAAAAGAATCTTATGATCGTGCAAAATCAGAAGCGAAAGCAGCTTTTGGTAATGATGAAGTGTATGTTGAAAAATTCGTTGAAAAACCTAAACATATAGAAGTTCAAATATTAGCAGATGAAGAAGGAAATGTTGTGCATTTATATGAGCGTGATTGCTCTGTACAACGTCGTCATCAAAAAGTAGTTGAAATTGCGCCAAGCGTGTCACTTTCAGATGATCTTCGTCATCGTATTTGTGAAGCAGCGGTACAGTTAACGAAAAATGTAAATTATTTAAATGCTGGTACGGTTGAGTTCCTTGTAAAAGGCGATGACTTTTATTTCATTGAAGTAAATCCACGTGTTCAAGTAGAACATACAATTACAGAGATGATTACAGGCATTGATATTGTTCAGTCACAAATTTTAATTGCAGATGGACACGCTTTACATAGCCAAATCGTAAGCATACCAAAACAAGAAGACGTTATTGTGCATGGTTATGCGATTCAATCTCGTGTAACAACAGAAGATCCGCTTAATAATTTTATGCCTGATACAGGGAAAATTATGGCGTATCGTTCTGGTGGTGGTTTTGGCGTTCGTCTTGACACAGGTAACAGTTTCCAAGGGGCTGTTATTACACCGTACTATGATTCATTACTTGTAAAAGTAACAACTTGGGCGCTTACATTTGAACAAGCGGCTGCGAAAATGGAGCGCAACTTAAAAGAGTTTCGTATTCGTGGTATTAAAACAAACATTCCATTCTTAGAGAATGTAGTAAAACATAAAAACTTCTTGTCAGGAGAATATGATACGTCATTTATTGATGCATCACCTGAACTGTTCGTGTTTCCAAAACGTAAAGACCGTGGAACAAAGATGTTAAGTTATGTTGGTACGGTAACAGTAAATGGTTTCCCAGGAGTAGGGAAGAAAGAGAAGCCAATTTTCCCAGATGCACGTATACCAAATGTAAAACATTATGAATCGATTCAAGATGGAACAAAACAAATTTTAGACGAACGCGGAGCGGATGGATTAGTAAAATGGGTGCAAGATCAAAAACGTGTACTTTTAACAGATACAACATTCCGAGATGCGCACCAATCATTACTTGCAACACGGATTCGTACAAAAGATTTAAACCAAATTGCTGAACCGACAGCTAGAATGTTACCGAATTTATTCTCAGCGGAAATGTGGGGCGGTGCAACGTTTGATGTTGCGTATCGTTTCTTAAAAGAAGATCCATGGGAACGATTATTAGAACTTCGTGAAAGAATGCCAAATGTTTTATTCCAAATGCTTCTTCGTTCATCAAATGCGGTTGGTTATAAAAACTATCCAGATAATTTAATTCAAAAATTTGTAGAATGTTCAGCGCAAGCTGGTATCGATGTATTCCGTATTTTTGATAGCTTAAACTGGGTGGAAGGTATGAGAGTTGCAATTGATGCTGTAAGAGAGAGTGGCAAAATTGCAGAGGCAACAATGTGTTATACAGGGGATATCCATGACCCAATGCGCAGTAAATATGACTTAAATTATTATAAAAACTTAGCGAAAGAATTGGAAGCGTCAGGAGCACATATTCTAGGTATTAAAGATATGGCTGGATTATTAAAACCAAATGCAGCCTATGATTTAGTTTCTGCTTTAAAAGAAACGGTATCGATTCCGATTCACCTTCATACGCATGATACAAGTGGAAATGGTGTTTTAACGTATACGAAAGCAATTGAGGCAGGTGTTGATATTGTCGATGTAGCTGTAAGCTCAATGGCAGGTCTAACATCACAACCAAGTGCAAATACGTTATATTATGCGCTAGGTGGAAATGAAAGACAACCAGATGTTAATGTGGATTCATTAGAAAAACTTTCACATTACTGGGAGGATGTTCGTAAATATTATGCACCATTTGAAAGTGGTATGAATGCACCGCATACAGAGGTATATATGCATGAAATGCCAGGTGGTCAATATAGTAACCTTCAACAACAAGCGAAAGCAGTTGGTTTAGGAGACCGATTTGATGAAGTGAAAGTGATGTATCGCCGTGTAAATGATATGTTTGGTGATATTGTAAAAGTAACACCATCATCAAAAGTTGTTGGCGACATGGCGCTATTTATGGTACAAAATCACCTTACAGAACAAGACATTTTTGAGCGTGGACATTCTTTAGATTTCCCAGGTTCTGTTGTGGAAATGTTCTCTGGAGATCTTGGACAACCATATGGTGGCTTCCCGAAAGAATTACAAAAAATCATTTTAAAAGGGAAAGAGCCATTAACAGTAAGACCAGGGGAATTGTTAGAACCAGTGGACTTCGATGCTTTAAAAGAAGAGTTGTTCCATAAACTTGGACGTGAAGTAACGATTTTTGATGTTGTTGCATATGCATTATATCCAAAAGTATTTATGGATTATGAAAAAGTCGCTGGGCTTTATGGAAACGTGTCTGTACTCGATACGCCAACATTCTTCTATGGTATGAGGCTTGGTGAAGAAATTGGTGTGGAAATTGAACGTGGTAAAACATTAATGGTTAAATTAGTATCAATTGGTGAACCACAACCAGATGGGACACGTGTACTTTACTTTGAATTTAACGGGCAACCGCGTGAAATTGTTGTGAAAGATGAAGGTGTTAAATCAACAGTCGCACAGCGTGTGAAAGGGAATCGTGAGAATCCAAATCATATTAGTGCAACAATGCCGGGAACGGTCATTAAAGTTGTTGTAAATGAAGGTGATGAAGTGAAAAAAGGCGATTCCATGGCAATTACAGAAGCGATGAAGATGGAAACGACGGTTCAGGCGCCATTCAATGGAAAAGTGAAGAAAGTATATGTAAAAGATGGCGATGCGATTCAAACAGGCGATTTACTTATTGAACTAGAACAATAATAATAAAGAAAAGAGTTGCTTGAAGGCAGCTCTTTTCTTTATATAAAAATAATAACTTGCCACAGTGGCAAGTTATTAAAACGATTGTTTATTTTGCGTTGTAGTTGATGGGTGTGCCTCTTTTGCATTTGCTGTGCTTCGTGTACCTAACATGACTAAATAGCATAATACAGCAAAGAGACAAGAAATAAAGAGTGAATGTAACAATGCCATTGATAAACTTGCATTAGTATAAACGACTAAAATACCAACAATTGCTTGAAGTGTAACGAGAATAAATGAGATAATCCATCCCCAATATACAACCAGGTGCTGTTTATAGTGACGAATAGCAACAATCATTGCGTATAGGATCCAAGCAAATATTAATATTGCGGCAACCCTGTGTCCCATTTGAACCCATTCATGCAATTGAGTAGGCCATGGTCTGTTTTTACTACAAAGTGGAAAGTCTGGACAAGCTAAACTTGCACGCTCGTGACGTACTAAAGCACCTGTATAGACGACAATATAACTGTAAATTGTTACACCGTAAATATGAAATTTCATTTTTTTGTCCATAATGAGAGAACGTGCATCGAATTTTTTGTCGATTTCAAAAATAAGGCACGTTAGTAAAATGACAGAAGCAAACGAAATTAAAGAAATACCAAAATGAATAGCTAATACAGCAGGTACTTGTCCCCAAACAACTGCGGCAGCTCCCATGAGTGCTTGTGCCACTAAAAATACGAAAGATAAAACAGCTAGCGTTTTTGTTTCACGTACATGTTTATAATATTTCCAGGATAGGATACAAAGAAGTGTAACGAGAATCCCTGCCGATCCGGATGTTAAGCGGTGACTTAGTTCAATAATCGTTTCCATTGATAGATTAGAGGGAACGAGTTCACCATTACAAAGTGGCCAGGATTTACCGCATCCTTGACCTGAACCTGTTTTTGTAACTAAAGCCCCTCCTAATAAAACCCCTAGTAAGTCGAGGCTTGTAATGACTGCTAACCATTTAATAAAGCGTTGCAATCTGTTTCACCATCTTTCTGTTATGAAGTTATTGCGAAATATTTTCATTCCATCAATTTTATAGAACAAAACGCGCTACAGTCCTATGATATATAAAAAATAATAAAATAGCAAAGAAATGGAGAGAGGGGATAAAGAGTTTGGAATAAGAAAAAAACGGGATTTGAATTACATATTTTAGGAAAAATCGTTTCTATTATAAAAAGAAATGGGAAGAATATATGCTAAATATGACAAAATAGTTTATTATAGAAGGTAACCTCATGTTATGATTAGGAAGTAATGGGAGAAACTTTTTTGTTATCCGACACAAAAAGTTCACGTTTTCTTCACAAATTGTTAGGGAAATATGATTTAATATACTCGAGTATGAGCGTAGATTAGTAGTAGAGTGAGAAAACAACATTTCTACTGTAATAATATTGCTATATAGAAGCGTAATACTTTTGTAAAGTAAAGACGCGAAAGAAGGATGAAAGTTTTAAGAGGGGGTTGAAATGATGAACCATGCAACAAGTGAGCTGCATGATGAGTCAGCTATAACAAATGTGCCGGAAACAACACGTGTACAAGATTTATTAGCGCTCGTTAAGATGGGGATTGTAAACTCGAATACACTTACGGTATTTACAGGATTTTGGTTGGCTTTACACTTTAATGGATTAAATGCTGTTAACCATTTGGATAAAATGTTCTTTACAATTGTCGGCTCGGCTTTAATTATGGCAGGATCATGTAGCTTGAATAACTATATTGATCGGGATATCGATCACTTAATGGAACGGACAAAAAATCGTCCGACAGTAACAGGAAAATATAAACCTGGTTTTGCGTTAACATTAGGTATGACTTTATTGCTTCTTGGTTTTGTATTCTTGTTATTTACAACACCAATGGCAGCAATTATAGGTTTCATCGGTGCTTTCACATACGTTGTTTTGTATTCATTATGGACAAAACGAGCATATACACTAAATACAGTAGTAGGTAGTATATCTGGAGCAGTTCCACCTTTAATTGGTTGGGCAGCAGTTGATCCTAGTTTAGATCATCCAATTGCTTGGATGCTATTTTTAATTATGTTTATTTGGCAAATCCCACATTTCCTCGCGTTAGCGATGAAACGTGTTGATGAATATCGAAATGCAGGTATTCCCATGCTTCCTGTTGTACATGGATTTGATATTACAAAACGTCAAATCATGATTTGGACAGTATGTTTATTACCACTACCATTTTATATGAGTGGACTGGGAGTAACATTCATGGTAATTGCAACATTGCTTAACATTGGATGGATCGTATTAGGATTCTATGGATTCCGTAAGAAGGATGACATAAAATGGTCCGTACAAATGTTTGTCTACTCCTTGAATTACTTGACAATCTTATTTGTGTCAATGATTGTAGTTACATTCTTCTAAGACAACGACATGAGGGGATTTCTTTACGTTGAGATTTACTTTACTTACTATAAATAAAGTACAATCTAATTCACAAAGAAAGTGGGGGTTGTTTGTATGAAGAAACAGTGGCGACTGCTTTCATTCGTTTCACTGCTGGCTTTACTGTTAGGGGGATGCGGTAAAGCCTTTCAATCTACTTTAATTCCGCAAGGTGAAGTAGCAAAAATGCAATATGATTTACTCTTGTTAGCAAGTGCAATTATGGTAGGTGTCGTACTTGTAGTTACTATTATTTTCTTGTATGTAATTGTGCGTTTCCGACAAAAGAAGGGTCAAGAAGATTATATCCCAAAGCAAGTTGAAGGAAATCACAAACTAGAAATTATATGGACAGTCATTCCGATTATTCTTTTGCTGATATTGGCTGTTCCAACTGTTACATATACATTCAAACTTGCTGATGTAAGTGCGATGGAGAAAAAGAATATTGATAAAGACACAATCGTTGTTGATGTAACAGCGAATCTTTATTGGTGGGAATTTTCTTATAAATCAGAAAAGATAGTAACTTCGCAAGACCTAGTTATCCCCACAGGTAAAAAAGTATATTTGAATTTGAAAGGTGCTGACATTAAACATTCGTTTTGGGTCCCATCTTTAGCTGGGAAAATGGATACGAATACGGATAATGTCAATAAAATGTGGTTAAAGGCAGATAAATCAGGAACTTATAATGGTTTTTGTACAGAATTTTGTGGCCCATCACATTCTTTAATGCAATTTAAAGTAAAGGCTCTTGATGAAAGCGAGTACAAAGATTGGATTGTTGATATGAAGAAACTTGATGGTAAGAAGGAAGTTTCTTCTCCAAAAGAACAAGAAGGTCAAGAAATATTCAACAAAAGCTGTATTGGTTGTCATGCAACTGGATCAAATGATAGTAGACCACCTTCTGCACGTATCGCACCAAACCTAGCAAACTTTGCTGATCGCGATATGGTTGCCGGCATTGCTGAAAATAATGAAGAAAACGTAAAAAAATGGTTAAAGGATCCTGAAAATATGAAGCCAGGAAATAAAATGACTGGTAAATATGGCAACTTAACGGACGGTCAAGTAGATGCATTAAATGCATATTTGAAAACGTTAAAAGTTGAGAAGTAAAGAGGGATTATTTGCGAAGGGGAGGTTGAAAACGTGAGTTCTGTAGCAAAAAAACAGGGGATGGGTGCTGTTATATGGGATTATTTGACGACAGTAGACCATAAAAAAATTGCCATTCTCTATTTAATTGCAGGTGGATTGTTTTTTATCATTGGCGGAATAGAGGCATTATTTATCCGTCTTCAATTAGCGATTCCAAACAATGCTTTTCTTGTTGGGGATGCTTATAACCAAGTATTAACGATGCACGGTACAACAATGATTTTCCTCGCAGCTATGCCGCTCGTGTTTGCATTTATGAACGCCGCTGTACCACTTCAAATTGGGGCACGGGATGTGGCGTTTCCATTTTTAAATTCACTTGGATTTTGGTTATTTTTCTTCGGTGGAGTATTTTTAAACTTAAGTTGGTTTTTAGGAGGGGCACCTGATGCAGGGTGGACATCTTATGCATCGTTATCCCTTGCTTCTAAAGGACATGGTGTTGATTTTTATGTACTAGGGTTACAAATATCAGGTATAGGTACACTGATTGGTGGTATTAACTTCCTTGTCACAATTATTAATATGCGTGCACCTGGAATGACATATATGCGTATGCCAATGTTTACATGGACAACATTTGTAACTTCTTCACTTATTTTATTTGCTTTCCCACCATTAACAGTGGGATTGGCACTACTTATGTTAGATCGCTTATTTGGCACAAGTTTCTTTAACCCAGCTTTAGGGGGGAACACGATTATATGGGAACATTTATTCTGGATCTTCGGTCACCCAGAAGTGTATATTCTTATCCTTCCAGCTTTCGGAATATTCTCAGAAATTTTCGCTACATTCTCTAAAAAACGACTATTTGGTTACTCATCTATGGTATTTGCAACGGTGTTAATTGGATTTTTAGGATTTATGGTATGGGCGCATCATATGTTTACAGTTGGTCTTGGACCTGTTGCAAACGCTATTTTCTCAGTTGCAACAATGGCAATTGCAGTTCCGACTGGTATTAAAATATTTAACTGGCTCTTTACAATGTGGGGTGGAAGTATCAGGTTTACAACGCCAATGATGTGGGCTGTTGCTTTTATTCCATCATTTGTAATGGGTGGTGTAACAGGGGTCATGCTTGCCTCGGCTCCAGCTGACTATCAATTCCATGATAACTATTTCGTTGTAGCACATTTTCACTACGTAATCGTTGGTGGAGTTGTATTTGGACTATTAGCAGGTGCACATTATTATTGGCCACTTATGTTTAACAAAGTATTAAATGAAACCTTGGGGAAAATAACATTTTGGTTGTTCTTTATCGGCTTCCATTTAACATTCTTTATCCAGCATTTCCTTGGTTTAATTGGTATGCCACGTCGCTACTTTACGTATTTACCAGGCCAAGGATTAGAAACGGGGAACTTAATTAGTTCGATTGGTGCTGTATTTATGGGGCTAGGAACGATCGTTCTGTTATTTAATGTTGTGAAAACATCGTTGTCTAAAGAGAAAGCTGGCCGCGATCCGTGGGATGCTCGTACATTAGAATGGACAATGCCTGCACCTACACCAGAATACAATTTTAAACAATTACCATTCGTTCGCGGATTAGATCCGTTCTGGATTGAAAAACGTGAAGGGAATAAAGAAATAACACCAGCAGAGCCTGTTAGTGATATTCATATGCCAAACCCTTCATTTTCACCATTTGTTATATCTCTTGGATTATTTATAGCAGCATTTGGTGCGATGTACATGCAAGGTGGGAAAGATAAGTTTTGGTTATTGGTTGCAATTATTGGACTTATCATTACATTTGGTGCAATGTTCTTACGTTCAGTAATTGATGATCATGGTTATCATATTCATAAAGAAGATTTAGATGATAAGGGGGGCACGGCGTAATGCATGTAGAGGAAAAATTAACAAATGAAACGTTTCCAGCAGAGCCTGAAAAAGCAACCCTTGAGGGGAAAAATAAGTTTGTTGGATTTTGGCTATTTCTTGGAGGCGAAACTGTATTGTTCGCTTCCTTATTTGGCACATATTTAGCGTTAAAAAATTCTACAAACGGTGGCCCCACTTCTCAAGAAATGTTTCAAATGCCACTTGTCTTTATTATGACGATGCTTTTGTTAACAAGTAGTTTAACAAGCGTGTATGCGATGTATCATATGAAGAACTTTAACTTTAAGCAAATGCAGCTTTGGTTACTTGTTACAGTACTATTAGGATTAGGGTTTTTAGGGTTTGAGATTTATGAATTTTATCATTATACACACGAATTCAAACATACGATGAGAAGTAGTGCATTTGGTTCAGCGTTTTATGCGCTTGTTGGAACTCATGGATTACACGTATTGTTCGGATTATTATGGATCTTAACATTAGTTTTTCGGAATGCGAAGCGCGGGCTGAATTTATATAATGCTCCAAAGTTTTACGTCGCATCTATTTACTGGCACTTTATTGATGTAGTTTGGGTGTTTATTTTCACTGTAGTATACTTGATGGGAATGGTGGGATAAACAATGGCGATAAAGCAAACAAATACAAGTAACTCAAAAGTAGATCTTGTTTATCGTAGAAAAAAAAGTGCTGAGGAAATGAGACATCAAGTGATTACATTTGGTCTAATGATTTTCTTAACGATTGTAGCTTTTGTGGCAGTCGCTTATCCGAAAACATTTAGTCCTCTTTTCTCTGTACCATTTATTTTACTATTAGCTGTTGTTCAAGTAATATTTCAATTGTATTATTTCATGCATATGAGTCATAAGGGACATGAAGCAGCAACCTTTTTCTTATATTCTGGATTATTGATAGGGTTGTTAACCATTTTAGCTTTTATGACAATTGTTTGGGTTTAAAAAGTAAAGGATAGGGAGCTTGAAGTTATCTTCGCTCCCTTTTTCCTATGAGGGTAAGGAGTTCATATTGAAAGGGTGGGTGTAAAATGGGCAACTTATGGATATTTGGTTTTCAAGCTTTATGGAGCCCGATCTTTTTACTTTTTATGGTGTCTATCCTTATCTGTTACTTTCTTATTATCGGGCCGTATAGAAATCGGTTCGAAAATGCAGAAAAGGTAAATAAAAAGCAAATGTTTTATTTTACGACTGGGATTATCCTGTTGTATCTTGTAAAAGGTGGGCCTATTGATTTACTTGGACATATTGTATTTAGTGCACATATGTTTGAAATGGCAGTGATGTACATCGCTGTACCACCATTATTGTTATTAGGGATTCCAGTTTGGTTATACACATATATTACTTCTTTCCGTTTTATCCAAGTGATATTGATTATGTTTACAAAACCGCTTATTGCTCTGTTTGTATTTAATGGATTATTTTCTATTTATCATTTGCCTGTTGTTTTTGATGCTGTAAAGCAAAATCAAGTTGCTCATCCTATTTTTCTTGCTGTTTTATTTTTTACAGCAATGATGATGTGGTGGCCTATGCTAAATCCATTACCGGAGTATCAAACATTAAGTGAAATAAAGAAAATTGGTTACATGTTTGCGAACGGTGTATTATTGACACCAGCTTGTGCGCTAATCATATTTGCTAGTGAATCGTTGTTTGCTACATATACGGATCCGAGTGCGTGGATGAAAGCGATGGAGCTCTGTGTACCTGCAGGAACATTGAGTGATTTAAACATAACCGGACCAGAATTTTTACATTGGATGCCGATTGTGCAAGATCAACAAACAGGCGGTATCATTATGAAAATTGTCCAGGAAATAGTGTATGGTACAATTATTGGCTATGTGTTTTTTAAATGGGCACGTAAAGAACGTAAAAAAGATGAGGAGCAACTACAGAAAGTGCCTCCTTATTTGCAACCAAAATAAAGAAGGTGTATCACATGGATACACCTTCTTTACTATTCTATAACTGCAAATTCCTTTAGTTTTTTTTCAATATTTTGCAAGAGTTGTTCGCTTTTTTGGATTACGTTTGTAGGGAAAACTTCATTCTCACCATATTCAACGCCATGTGGATAGTAATGTTTTCCTAACAATGGTGGAAGTAATTTAACTTGTGCATGGCGTCCTCCGATTTCCCCTTCTACCGCAAAGCCTTGTATCCGTAAATAATATACATCCTTCAATATTTCAAATTTATAGTCATATGTAACTCGCTCATAGTCCCACTGTCCAGCAAGTACAAAACGTTGATTTTGCATAACTTCCGTGAGCAGTGTAAAATCAATGGTCGCCCCTATAAGTTTTGAATTTGTAAATTGCATGGAATACCTCCTTATCTTTATTTGAAAGCCTTTAATTTTATAATAGTATGAATAATGAGGAATCGCAATTCATATTGAGAGAAAAGGGAGAATCACGGCTTTTTTTATTAAAATATGATATAGTGAAAATAGTGTGGTACACACAAAAGAGAAGACAGGCATTTGTGTATATCTCAATTTTATGTTTGACCAGGAGGTATATTGTTTGAAGAAATTATTACGTATCGTAATGATTACGGTTTTTATTTTAGCTATTGATTTATACGGGAAATTACTCGTTTCGCAATATATATTACAGCCATCGCATTCTAAGCAGGAACATAAGATTGTTAAGAAAAAGAAACAGATAAATGAAGGATTTCCAGAGACAATCTCCCAATTAATAGGAGGGGATTCGGAAAGTTTATTAGCAAAATGGGGTGAGCCAGCTCGAATCGAACCTTCTGCGTATGGTTACGAATGGTGGATTTATAATCAAGATTTATCACAATATGTGCAGTTTGGTGTTGCAGAACATAAAATTGTAACAGCTTATGTTGCTGGTAATAAAGTGGATGTAGTTCCATTTCGTATGGATGAAAAATATGAAGATGTCTATAAAAAAAATCCATTCTCACATGAAATTTCTTTGAAAAAAGGAAGAAACAGCTATCAATTTGAATTATCTGATACTGAAATTGCAGAACAACCACTTGTTTCGATAGAAGAAGATGGTTGGGCGCAGTTATACTTTGACCGATTCACACATAAACTTGTCGGAATTCGGTATATGGATGATGAGACATTGCTTCGACAAAGGCCGTATCAGCTTGTTTATTCTGGAGAGTTAGGGGCGGAGCAGCCAATTACTCCAGAGAAAATGACACAAATAGAACATGGAAATATGCAACAAATTCTAGATTTGACGAATATTATTCGTAGTCGTCATCAACTACCGTTACTAACATGGGATCAACAAACAGCTGAAGTGGCTTTTGGGCATAGCAAGGATATGAAAGAGAATAATTATTTTTCGCATGATTCGCCGGAATTTGGGACTTTAGGAGATCGATTACAACGTGGTCAAGTCGCATTTCAACTTGCAGGTGAAAATATAGCAGCACAGCATACTGATGGGATCGCTGCAGTACAAGGTTGGTTGAATAGTGAAGGACATCGGAAAAACTTGCTAAATGAACAATTTACTGGACTAGGTGTTGGAGTCTTTGATAAATTTTATACTCAAAATTTCATTAGAAAATAGGAAAAGGTGCATGAATCGTTTGAAAATAGGCGAACCATGCGCCTTTTTTTTCTTACAATATAGTAGATACATCTGAAGAGGTGAGGATTATGACAAAAACAAAAGGACCGTTACATCCTTCTGTTCAACAGTTTAAAGAGTTTGTAAACCATCACCCTAAAATGGTTCATGAAGTTCGAAATGGTCAAAAAACATGGCAACAATTTTATGAGGAATGGTATTTACTTGGAGAACAAGATGAAATGTGGAAGGTGTATAAAGCAGCTGGAGAAACGATTTCTTCTCCAGCTCAAGAAAACAATGATGAAAAAGCCGTCGATTTGATGGGACAAATGCTTTCTTTTTTAAAAAAATTAGATGCAGAGCAAATGCAGCAACATCTAGCTAATGTAACGAGTGCGATTGGGAGTGTGCAACAGGTTATTCAGCAATTTCAAGGGAATCGTACACAACCTGAGCAAAGAACTTCTGAAAACAATCCATTTTTCTTTCGAAAAGATTAGGAGGAAAGAGGATGAGGGTAGAGCTTATGGAATTTATAAAAGCTGATGAAGATTTAGGGCGTTATATTCGTGAACAACCCCATTGGTATCGAAAATTATCACGTAATCCGGAGGAAAAGGAGGCATTTGAATTAGCTGCTTTACAGTATTATAAAAAGACAATCCCGGACAAAGTTGCAAAATTTCAAAATCAATTGGCGGTTGCTTCTATTATGATTGACATGTTTCAATATATGAAGCAGCAAAATGCAACGTAATTGGAAGGGAAAACTAT
This sequence comes from Bacillus sp. FSL K6-6038, assembly GCF_038050455.1. Taxonomy (NCBI): domain Bacteria; kingdom Bacillati; phylum Bacillota; class Bacilli; order Caryophanales; family Bacillaceae; genus Bacillus; species Bacillus sp. FSL K6-6038. The sequence continues at coordinate 3,822,941 of NZ_JBBOUH010000001.1, read as the reverse complement.
GTCCGTCATGCGAAACTTTTGTTACAATAGAAAAGGATTATTGAAAAAAGGAGTTATAGCATGACGGAAATTTGTTTAGTACGACATGGACAAACTGATTGGAATTTTCAAGAGATTATTCAAGGACGTGAAGACATTCCACTTAATGAAGTTGGGAAAAAGCAAGCAAGTCAAAGTGCAGCTGCGTTGCAATTGGACACATGGGATGTGATTATCAGCAGTCCCTTAATTAGAGCGCAGGAAACAGCTCAGATGATTAGTAACGCTGTTGGAATACATTCTATTCTTCTTGATGAGCGGTTTGTTGAACGGAATTTTGGCGAAGCTTCAGGGAAACCCGTTTCCACAGTTAGAGAGCTGATTGCAGAGGGAAATGTAGAAGGTATGGAGACAGATGAAGAGATTGTAAATCGTTGCTTTGCTGCATTGCAAGATGTTGCGCAAGTACATGCAGGTAAGCGCGTTATTATCGTTGCACATTCACATGCGATAAAAGCAATTTTACATGCAATCTCCCCTGATGAAATTACATTTAAAACTCCATTGAAAAATGCCTGCATTAGTTATGTAAAAGAGGAAAATGGAAGCTGGGACGTGCTACGATATAATATCGCGGAGCATATTTGCGTATAAGAAATTATGACGGACGATGGTTTTCGGTAATCGGACTTTTTACTTTATATTCAGATGGGATATTCAAATTAGTAGTTCTGTTTTAAATGTGTTATGATGGATACTCGGAGGTGTCTCTCATGATTGTAGCGACGCTTGAAAGCGTAATGATATTAGACGAGGCAGAACAGCTTGCAAAAGCGATTGTCTGTTCAGATATAGCAAAGGGTTATCGAGAATGTTATAAGGCGTTACAGGAAGATTTGGAAGCTCAAACATTAATTAGTCAATTTACAGCAATGAAAGAGCGATATGAAGAAGTGCAACGCTTTGGAAAATATCATCCTGATTATACTTTCGTTTCGAAAAATATGCGAGAATTAAAACGTTCTGTAGATTTGCATGAAAAGATAGCTGCTTTTAAAAAAGCGGAAAATGCTTTGCAAAAACTATTAGATGAAGTCAGTGTAGCAATTGGTTCCGAAGTATCATCTGCTATTAAAGTTCCTACTGGAAATCCGTTTTTTGATGCAGGTGGATGCGGAGGCGGTTGTGGCTCTGGTGGAAGTTGTGGTTGTAAAAAAACGGGGTGATGTGCCCCGTTTTTTAGAATATGGAAGAAAACGTATACAGAATTCGTTTAACAATGTACTATAATTTCACAAATTTCTGATTGATGTTTATAAGATACAAGAATATGAGTATATAAAAGGAGAAGATGGAGAAGATTATGTTCGGGCAACGACAAAGTATGATTGTTTATTTACATTCATTGAAACATGCCAAGATTTTAAGGAAATATGGTAATATTCATTACATATCAAAGCGTTTGAAATATGCAGTTGTATATTGTGATATGGAACAAATAGAGCATATGATACAAAAGCTAAATAAACTTCCTTTTGTGAAAAAAATTGAGCAGTCATATCGCCCATTTCTTAAAACGGAATTTGAAAATTCACGTCCGGATCGTGCGAAAGAATACGACTATAGTTAAAGAGAAAGACCCCCACTATTTTGGTGGGGGTTTCTTTATTTTAATAAAAATACAATGAGTATAAATTGCTATTGCATTGGAGGAATGAAATGATTCATTCGTAAAATGCCGATAAGGTGATTAAAATATAATTCTTTTTCTGGGAAAATTGTAGAAGGTTTTACAGTAAAAGAAGTAACGTTTTTTTCGATTTGTTCCGCTGTTTCCTCGAATAAAACGATTCGTTTACTTTTTGTACCTTCAAGTATAGGAATCCCTTCGCGGCATATATATAGCGGTTGGAAATCCCCAACCGTTGTAGGTTTAAGAACAACAACAAGTGAGCATACTTTTTTATCATTTTTTAAGGTTTCAAATTGTAACATATGTGATACACGATCTTTATTTGTCTTTGCAATCTCAAGTAATTCATATAAATCGGAGTAGCCTTCTCCTAGTTCAATAAAACGTTGAATCATATTATTTCCTCCTCTTTCTTTTACTGTATCACTTCGTTTTTAAAATGAAAAGCAGACAAAGAAAAAAAACCCTGCAAAGCAGGGCCCTTCTTATACTAGTATGTACTAGTAAGAAGGCAAAGGGAGAGGAGAAACCGGAGGAAGAACTTATGGGGAAACGTAAGTCTTCTCCGCGGTTGGCAACAACATCGAAGGTGATGTTGTTATATTTATTTATGTCCAATCTAAATGAAGATATACATAATGAATTTAAAATTTATCGTAGGCTTTTTATTTTTCTTTTTTTTATTTTATGATAGGATAAAAAAGATAAAGTGAAACTTGCGTTAGTAGAGAGGGATCTGACTCGCCAATAGCGAGATGAATATACATATGGGATACTGGAAAGTTATCATGTAATGATGACTTTTTTAACGAAATAAATTAGTTTTTCTTTTAATAGATAGCGGATTCGTTTATCCTTTAATGGAAAAATACCCAGAAAACAGTGAGGTTTGATAGCGGTTAACCAAACGAATATGCGTTTGTAATAATCGCTCGATAGATTGAAATAAAGGTAGTGACAGCAAATGAGAGTAGTTTCTGGAAAATGTAAAGGGCATCCGCTTAAGGCTGTGCCAGGTAATACAACGCGACCGACAACAGATAAGGTAAAAGAAGCCATCTTTAATATGATTGGTCCTTATTTCGAAGGAGGAATTGCCCTCGATTTGTTTGGAGGTAGCGGAGGGCTTGGGATTGAAGCGCTTAGCAGAGGGGTTGACAAAGCCATTTTTGTTGATCGGGATAATAAAGCGGTGAAGGTTATTCATCAAAATTTAGAAAGCTGTAGAGTACATGACCAAGCTGAAGTGTATAGAAATGATGCAGAGCGTGCTTTGAAGGCGTTAATTAAACGTGAACTATCATTTGATCTCATACTGCTAGATCCACCATACAAAGATCAAAAAATCATTTCATTAATTAGTGTTATGGACCAACACGGATTATTGAACGAAGATGGATTGATTATGGCAGAACATGGGGATGATGTAGTCTTACCGGAAGCAATAGGGGGACTTGTAAAGGTAAGAGCAGAAAATTATGGTATGACAGCGATTTCTATTTATAAGCATGAAGGTGAGGGGACCGAATGACAAGCATAGCAATTTCTTCAGGGAGTTTTGATCCGATAACTCTTGGGCATTTGGATATTATTAAAAGAGGCGCAAAGGTGTTTGACGAAGTATATGTTGTCGTTTTAAACAATTCTTCCAAAAAACCGTTCTTTTCAGTAGAAGAGCGCCTAGAGCTAATTCGAGAAGCAACAAAAGATATTCCAAACGTAAAAGTTGATTCACATAGCGGACTGTTAGTTGAATATGCAAAAATGCGTAATGCAAACGCAATTTTACGTGGTTTACGTGCAGTTTCTGATTTTGAATATGAGATGCAAATTACATCGATGAATCGTAAGTTAGACGAAAATATTGAAACCTTTTTTATTATGACAAATAATCAATATTCATTTTTAAGTTCGAGCATTGTGAAGGAAGTGGCTCGTTATGGTGGAAATGTAGCTGGTCTTGTTCCTTCTGTTGTAGAGCACGCTTTAAAAGAAAAGTTTCAAACCCCGTTAAGATGAACGGGGTTTTTCTTTGTTTATTATGCGTAAGAATAATAAAATAACATATAGATATAAACAAAATAGTGTAAAAGTAGGACCGTAGCGAAGCAATATTTCCCAAGTCTTTGCAAGAATAGAAGCATGGTTTGATAAAAAAACAGGGATATCTTGTTGATTTGGTGAAAAAGAATGTAATTTTTCATAAAGTGGTACCCAAAATATAAAAGTGTAAATTGGGGCGAGAATACTTTGGATAATTCTTGCAAAGAAATAGGGTTTAAAGCGAATATCAGTTTCGGCTAAAATACTCGCTACCTGAGCTTGGATAGAAAGGCCACTAAATGCGAGGATAAAGCTCGTTACCATTGCTTGTTCAAGAATTGTAGTCTGATTGGTTTGGCTGATCATTTGGCTACCTAGTGTCATTTCAAAAAGTCCTGATAGGATGGGAATGCTAAAGTGTGGTGACAGTTGGAAGAATTTTAAAATATGTTGCATAATAAAAGCTAGTGCTGCCGTGAGTTGGAAGACAGTAATCATTTTATTTAAAACGGAGAATAAAATAATAAATCCACCAATCATGAGTAAAGTTTGAATAGAGGAGATAATGGCATCACCAAGTAGTTTTCCAATTGGTCTGTTCTCTTGTAAACGCGTCTCGTGGAGAATTGAAAAAGCGTGTTGTAAGGGACGTTTTTGAATGGATTGTTTTTCTTGTATGTAAGTATTGCTGTTTCCATAAAAACGCATAAGTAATCCGACAGTAAGGTTGCTAACATAATGTGCAGCAGCTAGTATGAAACCTAATTTAGGATTGTTAAAAAAGCCAATAGAAACAGCTCCAAAAATAAATAATGGATTTGAAGAGTTGGTAAATGATACGAGTCGTTCCGCTTCTATTTGCGTTAGCTGATTACTTTTCCGGAGTCTTGCGCTTAATTTGGCGCCCGCAGGGAAGCCGGAGGCCATTCCCATTGCCCAAACGAATCCGCCAATACCAGGCACACGAAAGAGCGGGCGCATAAGCGGTTCTAATATAATACCGATAAACTTTACAACACCTATACTAATTAAAAGCTCCGCAACGATAAAAAAAGGTAGTAGTGAAGGAAAGACAACTTCCCACCATATATTTAATCCGCGAATAGAAGATTGCAAAGCGGCTTGGGGGTGAAGTACGAGAGAAAATGTTAGAAATATCATCGTTATGGTGAGAAAAGCTGTTTTCCATTTTTCATACATTTTAACGTAGCCCCCTTTGTCCCAAAAAACGTTCATTTCAGTATACGTGGATACATGGTGAATTTAGACCATAAGTATGAAAAAGAGGATGAAAAAATTTAAAGGGTGAGAGAAATGAATGAACCAAAAATAGGCTTAGCTCTTGGATCTGGAGGTGCGAAAGGCTTTGCGCATGTCGGGGTAATTAAAGTGTTACGAGAGGCGAATATTCCCATTCATATGATTGCTGGAAGTAGTATGGGGGCGTTAATTGGGACATTTTATGCAGCGAGTTGCAACGTGGAGAGACTCTATCGAATGGCCACATTATTTAAACGAAAATACTATTTGGATTTTACTGTACCGAAAATGGGATTTATTTCTGGAAAACGGGTAAAAGATATGATTAAAATGTTTACATATAATAAAAATTTAGAAGAGTTAGATATCCCAACTGCAGTTGTGGCCACTGACATTTTAAAGGGGGAAAAAGTTGTATTTACAAGCGGTTCTATTGCTGATGCGGTGAGGGCGAGTATTTCTGTGCCAGGAGTGTTTGTACCTGAAAAAATAGATGGTCGTTTATTAGTGGATGGCGGAGTGATTGATCGCATCCCTGTATCCGTTGTTAAAGACTTAGGAGCTGATATTGTAATTGCTGTAGATGTATCTCCTATTAAGGTGAACGGAGAAGTTACATCCATTTATGATGTTATCATGCAGAGTATTGAGATTATGCAGCATGAACTTGTTGTTAATCGGCAAATTGCTTCAGACTTAATGATGCGCCCGGCAGTAGAACAGTTTAGTTCTCGTGCTTTTACCAATATCGAAGACATTATTCGAGTTGGAGAAGAAGAGGCCGAAAAACACATTCAGAAAATTTACTTATTAATTGAGCAGTGGAAGGAGAAAAATAATGTTTAAGCGTTTTCGTTTTATATATGCAATTTTAATTGGCGTTATATTAGCAATGTTGCTTGTCTATGTGCGTCTACCATATTATGTAACAAAACCAGGTATGGCGGCGAAATTAGAACCATATGTACAAGTTGATGGTGGGAAGAAAGAGTCAGGTGATTTTATGCTCGTGACCGTTTCGATGGGGCCTGCGAATGTTGTAAATCTAATAGCTGCCCAATTTAATAAATATAATCACATTTCTAAAGCAGAGGAGATTTTGCAAAAAGGTGAGAGTGATGAAGAATATCAATTCCGCCAAGCGTATGCAATGAAAGATTCTCAAAACGCAGCCATTTATAATGCGTATAAGCGAGCAAATCGTTCAGTTTCCTTTCAAAACAAAGGGGTTTTAGTTGCTGGGATTGCGAAAAATATGTCCGCTGAAGGGAAATTAAAACTTGGGGATATAATTGTCGCTGTTGATGGTCAGCCTTTTGAAGCGATAGACCAATTTATTGCATATATGTCAGGTAAAAAAGAAGGGGATGTAGTAAATATTGAGTATATTCGTGGGGGGAAACGTTCTACAGAAAAACTAACGCTAAAACAAATTCCTGATGACAAGGGACGTGTTGGTATTGGAGTTTCCATTGTTACTGAAAGGGACTTAGTAGTAGATCCAAAGGTGAAAATTGATTCACATGAAATTGGGGGACCATCAGCAGGATTAATGTTTACATTGGAAATCTATAATCAATTGACTGAAGAGGATATGACAAAAGGTCATGAGATTGCTGGAACGGGAACCATTAATGAAAAGGGAGAAGTTGGTCCGATTGGTGGTATTCAACAAAAAGTTGTAGCTGCTAGTGATGCGGGTGCAGAAATATTCTTTGCTCCAAATGAAAAAGGGGCACCGAAATCGAATTATAAAGATGCGCTTGAAGCAGCGAAAGATATAAAAACAAAGATGAAAATTGTACCAGTAGATACATTAGATGATGCGCTAGCATATTTAGAAAAAATGTCAGAAAAAAAGTAAACCTCTCGCCCTAGAGAGGTTTTTTTATAAAAAATTATTCGTGGTTTCATCATACCGAATAGGATGCTGAGTTATATCTTTTTGTATACATTTTGTACGTAAAGGTTCTTGTAGCACTGAAAAATAAACAGCATTTGCTTTGCGCTCTATATCTAGAACGGGATGTTGAAATGTTTTCGTATGAGTAAGAAGCGGGAGTCCTAGATTTTTTTTGTGTTTCGAAATATAAGTTTGTCCTTTTTGTGACATACCAAGTAAACGGATATATGGTGCATGTTGCTCTATATGTGCCTTTTCCATTTCTTCTTTTGTTGTATTTGTTAAAATATGTGTACATACCCGTTGTAATCTAGTCCATGTATAACGTTTTGTTTTTAATGCTTCCATGAAAGTAAGAAATGAAGAGGTATTATGTATTTTTGATAAAATACGATGCTCCAATCCTTCCTCTACCTCATATATATGTTGTAAATCCTGGGAAGACATTGTCAAAAGTCTATATTTAAAAAATGGGAAATACTCCTCCCAACAATGCAGTGTATGATACGTTTGTTTATAGCTTTCTAAAAAAGATGCGGTACAATTGGGTACAAATGGATAAATGGTTGTGAATGAATCATTTTCACTAAATAATTGTTTGCGAATGCTAGTCGCACTTGCAATATGGTTATCTTGAAAGGTTTCGTCATGGTAATGAGATGCGAACCTTTCAATGGTATGTGCATGAATGGAACTTTTCTGAGAAAGAATCGCTTCAATGTAATGTAAGCCTAATATATTATTTGGCTGGGACATATCAACAGTATTGACGTCCGATAAGATGTGTGAGAAGGCTTGAGAAGTTGCTTTGGCATAGCTGTTTCCAGCATCCATAAATTGCTGCACAAGTTGATTGAAAGTATCTTTTTCCTTTTGGCGTAAAGAAATGGTATTATAGAAATTTTGAACCTCTCCATCCTCACTGCCGAAGCAAATTTCAGAAACGCCAAGGGCATCTAAAATAGAAATAGCACCGTTAGCAAATGTTTCGGCTTTTTGTGTTGCGAATGTATAAGGGAGTTCAACAACAAGATCTATACCACCGGCTAGAGCCATCTTGGTTCGGAACCATTTTGATAAGAGAGCTGGTTCACCACGTTGTAAAAATGATCCGCTCATGACAGCGATTGTAATGTCGGACTGTGTTAACTTTTTTGTTTGTTGCACATGATAAGCATGACCGTTATGAAAGGGGTTATATTCAACAATAATACCGCTTGCCTTTATGATAATCTCTCCTTTCGATGTAGCATCTTTTCTAAAAACATGATAATCTATATATTATTTCCTATAATGACTTCATTATAGTGTAAAGAAAAAACATTGACAAATATAAAATGGCTAGCTATAATTTTGTTTGTTGCCTTGAGGTGATATGATATGAAATGGTCCATCCATCAATTAAACAAATTGAGACATAAAGGATTGACATTGGATGAGATGGTAGATGTAAGTGAGCTAAAAGAAGTCGAGAAAGAAATTCGAGAAATTAATCCTGTCCATGTAACAGGTAGAGTTGATTTTGGCTCCAGTAAGTTTACGTTTCATCTACATATAACTGGAAGCATGGTTTTACCATGTTCTCGCTCTTTAGTAGATGTAACATTACCATTTGACATTAAAACAACTGAGGTGTTCCAAACTTCAGAAGAAGAGTATGAAACGGAAGCGGAAATCCATTACTTAGAAGGAGAAGTACTTGACTTACTCCCAATAATCAAGGAAAATATACTTTTGGAGATTCCAATGCAAATTTTCAGTGATGATGTTTCCGGTGGAGCACCAACGCAAGGTCAAGACTGGCAAGTGATTTCGGAAGAAAGCAAAGAAAAGCCTGTTGATCCAAGGTTAGCAGGACTTGCGAAGTTTTTTGACAAATAATCGGAAGACTGGTTCAGGCCTTCATATGAAAATAACTATTTCTTTTAAGGAGGTGGGAAGAATGGCTGTACCTTTTAGAAGAACTTCTAAAACAGTAAAAAGAAAGCGTCGTACGCATTTCAAATTATCAGTACCTGGTATGGTAGAGTGCCCAAGCTGTGGTGAAGCGAAATTAGCTCACCGTGTATGTAAAGCATGCGGTACTTACAAAGGTAAAGAAGTAATCAGCAAGTAATTGTGGAAATAAACGCAGAAGATATTCTTCTGCGTTTATTTTTTTTTGTATTATTCTTTATATGTTGGTATTCTATCTTTTCTAGTAACTGCATATGTTTAATAAAAAATGCATAAGGAGGACTAGAGGAATGGCGACAACAAGACAAGATGCATGGACTGATGATGAAGATTTACTTCTGGCAGAAGTGGTACTCCGGCATATTCGTGAAGGAGGAACCCAGCTTTCCGCATTTAAAGAGGTAGGTAGACATTTATCTCGTACACCTGCAGCATGCGGATTTAGGTGGAATTCTTACGTTAGAAAGCAGTATAAAGAACGTATTGAAGAGGCAAAACAAATTCGTAAGGTAGAGAATTATGTAGTAAGGCAACCAAAAGTGGTGGAGTTTTCTCCTACATCAATTACATTAGACGATGTTATTAACTTCTTACAAAAATATAAAGATGAAAAAGAATTAAAAGAATTACACCAAAAAATTGAATTGTTACAAAAGGAAAAGGAATGGCTTCTTGAGCGTGTATCTGTATATGAAGAAGAGTATCGTACTTTGCTTGATTATATTGATCGAAAAAGAAGTGTGATGGTACTAGAAACAAAAGAAAGAGATACCATTTATGAGCATGAAACATTAGAAAAGGTGAAAAAATAAAAACAGCTGAATAACAGCTGTTTTTATTTTATGCGGATTCTTCATTTGTAACCGCATTCAAATTAGCTTCTGGATGCCAAATGTAAAATTCGCCATCAGTGGTTGATATTTGCCCGAAGTTTAGTTTCTCCCAAAACGCAGCGGATTGAATACGAGCTGTTGTTTTGATTGGAAATTGTAGTTGTTTTGCATAATTAACAAGCATTTGACCAAAACCTTGTTTTTGAAAGTTTGGTAACACTTCAAGTTTAGAGAGTTCTACGTAAGATCCAGTAATCTCAAGATTTGATTCACCATGTCTCCTCATGTACAAGCTCATACGTGCGATAAGGGATCCGCCGTAATAAATGCCGTAAAATGGGGACTCGCTATCATTTTCAATAATATTTGCTTGTAACTCTTCAAACATGGAGAGTTCTTGAGCGCCACAGCCCTTAAATTTTTTAAATTCGTCTAACGTTTTATAATTGATGAGCAAGCGCTCAACTTTTGGGAATGTCATTACAACACATCCTTTTCTCGTTTTGTAAAATAAAGAAAAGTATAAATATTTTCAATAATATTATAACTCATTTTTTCATTTTTATGAAGGAAATAGAATATTTCTTTCAGTATTTTTTTTGAGGATTTGCTACACTAGTCGTATGAAGGGAATTTATATATATTTATGAAATGTACTTTTAGTTGTTGAAATATAAATAAGATATACTCAATGTTAGGATGAGTTATAGAGGGGAGGTAATCAGAAGGCTTCTAATTGATTACAGGATATCTTTCTTCTTTGTATTCGTTAGGAGATTCTGAGGGGATAGAGATGAAGATTGGGATTGTTGGTCCGGGAGCTATTGGTCTTCTTTTTGCATTTTATTTAAAAAAGAACAAACAGGATGTTACATTATTTACAAGAACGGTAGAACAAACTGAAAAGTTAATGCAGGAGGGGATAAGCTGTATTCGTAAGGGAAGAAAGGAAACGGTATTTCCAAATGTTACGCCATTAGAGAGTATTGTAGGTGAACAAATGGACTATACGTTTATTGCTGTAAAACAATATCATTTAGCGAATATACTTCCTTTCATAAAAGAACAAAGGCAGATTATCTTTTTGCAAAATGGAATGTCTCATCTGGATATATTACACGAAATAAAGTGTGAAAATGTAGCGGTGGGGATTGTGGAGCATGGGGCAAAAAAAGAAAATGAATACACAGTGCACCATACAGGAGTAGGGGTTACGAAATTTGGAGTAGTAAATGGTGATTGGTCTCAATTTGGGGCACTATTGGATTGTTTTTCCTCAAAGTATTTTTCGGTGCAAGTAGAAGAAGATTGGAAACAAACAATGAGTTATAAACTTGTAATAAATGCCTGCATTAATCCACTAACGGCTTTATTTGGTATACAAAACGGAGAATTACTATCGAATCCTTTTTTTTATAAAGTGATGGAGCAAATATTTCAGGAGGTCATGTTCCTTGTAGGGGAGGAAAAAAAAGAAGAGATGTGGCAATTGGTTTGTCATGTATGTGAAACAACATCCAGTAATACATCCTCTATGTTAGCTGACGTAAAAGAGAATCGGGAAACGGAAATTGATGCTATTATTGGCTATGCGATAGAAGAAGCTAGGAAACAGCGAAAGCAAGTTCCCACACTGCAATTTTTATACAATTCAATAAAGGGATTAGAAGTATAAGAGATATTCTTTGCTTTTACATCAAACATTGACTACAATTTGGATTGGTGAGAGAACAGGATAGGAAAGGAAGAATTATATGGAGATAAAAGAAATCTCTGTTCCACTACAAGGTGTTGTGGCGGACTATATGAAGGGTAGAAAAGAAGTGCAGGCATTCTTCGATTATCCGTTGACAGAAGATGGATTCGGGCGGCGGCTGTATGATTTACGTGATAAGAAGTTTTTCCGTCAAGACTTAGTGGCACATTTATTGGAATATAATACTAATTTACGTGCTGGAGAGCATACTCTTCGGAATATAGAGGCGCTAGCGGATGAAAATACATATGTTGTTGTTGGAGGACAACAAGCAGGACTATTAACAGGACCTCTTTATACTGTGCATAAAATTATTTCGATTTTACAGCTTGCAAAAGAAAAAGAAGCAACTTTAGGAGTTCGTGTAGTTCCTGTTTTTTGGATTGCTGGTGAAGATCACGATATCGATGAAATTAATCATATGTTTGTAACGAAAAATAAAAAAATAAAAAAGACGATTTTCCATGATCGTCATCCAAAAAAGGCAAGTGCATCTGAATCTGATCTTTCAATAGAAGACTGTAGAAAGTGGATTGAAGAAATTTTCAAAACATATCCGGAAACGAATTTTACAAAGGATGTATTACAGTTTGTTGAAGATGCTTTGCAGAATTCTCGTACATATGTAGATTTCTTTGCGCATCTTATTATGAAATTATTTGTAGATTCAGGATTGATTCTCGTTGATTCCCATCATCCAGCGTTAAGAAAGTTAGAAGTTTCTTTTTTTAAACAAATACTAAGTCGATATAAAGAAGTGCAAATGAGTCTTCAAAAACAACAGCAATTAGTAAAGGAACAAGGATATAAACCGATTATTGAAACAAAATCAAATGCAGTGCACATATTTATGCAAATTGATGAAGAGCGTGTGTTGTTAGAAGAAGAGAATGGGAAATTTGTTGGAAAAGATGGTATTTATTCATTTTCGTATGAAGAGTTGATAGCGGAAATGGAAAAAAGTCCGGAACGATTTAGTAATAATGTTGTAACAAGACCACTTATGCAAGAATATATATTTCCGACATTAGCGTTTATTGGAGGGCCTGGTGAAATTGCTTACTGGAGTGAATTGCAGCAAGTATTTCATGTGCTTGGTTTTCAGATGCCTCCTGTTGTTCCAAGACTCACAATTAGTTATATGGAACGCGATATTATAACAGATTTACATGATTTACAATTACAAGAGAGTGATCCATTTGTAAATGACATAGATATGCTACGTGAAGAGTGGCTTTCTAACCAAATAGAAGAACCAATTGACAATCAGTTTATAGAAGCGACAGAGAAAATGATGGATGTTCATACTTCTTTACAACAGTTTGTAAAAAAAATAGACCCAGGATTGCAGCAATTCGCTGAGAAAAATGAGCGGAAAATTAAAGAGCAAATTGAGTTGCTAGAAAGAATGTTAAAGCGAAATGTTGAGAAAAAACATGAAGTAGAGCTGAATAAATTTCGCCGTTTACAATACGCGCTCCGTCCGCTAGGTGCACCGCAAGAACGGGTATGGAATATATGTTATTATTTAAATCAGTTTGGATTAGATTTTGTTGAACGAGTAATGAAGCAATCGTACTCTTGGAACGGGAACCATCATATTATAAAACTATAAAATCTTGCTCTTAGGAGCAGGATTTTATTTTTTGCACGTGGAATTAACTGTAAAGTGATTTTTTCTGAATTATCTAACATAATGTTCGAGAGTATGATATTTATAATAAAGCACATGTACATGACAAAATAGAACAAAATGTAAACGTATTATTGTGTTTTTCGACATGTTTTTATTTAATTTCCCGCAAAAAATGATAAAATTTAGTATATAATAAAGTGAAACTGCGATTTGTGGATATTAGATTTCCACTGACGCCAAGTTGGATGTGACATATTTTCGTAGCATTAATTTCCCGACATATTGGGTGGTTTATTAGGAAGAAAAAGAGACATTCAACGTAATTATTTTGCAAAAAGTAGGTGCAACAATGTTTAAACACGTAACAGTTCTTTTAAAAGAAACAGTAGATGGTTTGGATATAAAACCAGGTGGTACATATGTCGATTGTACGCTAGGTGGTGGAGGACATAGTTCCTATTTATTATCCCAGCTAACGGAAGGGGGAAAATTAATTGCATTTGATCAAGATGAAATTGCGATTCAAAATGCAAAAGAAAGATTTTCTTCTTATGGTGATCAATTTATAACAGTGAAGAGTAATTTCCGCTATTTGTCAGAAAAGCTACATGAATTAGGAATAACAGAAGTAGATGGAATTTTATTTGATTTAGGTGTTTCATCCCCACAATTAGATACACCAGAACGTGGTTTTAGTTATCATCATGATGCGCCCTTAGATATGCGGATGGATCAAGATGCCCCATTAACGGCATATGATGTTGTAAACAACTGGTCATATGAACAACTCGTAAGAATCTTTTTCCAATATGGTGAAGAGAAGTTTTCAAAGCAAATTACAAGGAAAATCGAAGCGTACCGCGAGAATAAGGCGATTGAAACGACAGGAGAGTTAGTAGAGCTAATTAAAGAAGGAATTCCTGCTCCAGCTCGTAGAACGGGTGGACATCCTGCAAAACGAGTGTTCCAAGCGATTCGAATTGCTGTAAATGATGAGTTGAAAGTATTCGAGGAGGCACTGGAATCTGCGATTGAAATGGTTAAGCCAGGTGGAAGAATCAGTGTTATTACGTTCCATTCATTAGAAGATCGTATTTGTAAAACAACATTTAAACGAAATAGTACAACACCACAGCTTCCTCCAGGATTACCAATTATCCCTGATGAGTTTAAGCCGAAACTAAAGCTCATTACAAGAAAACCGATTTTACCTTCTGATGAAGAGTTAGAAGAAAATAATCGAGCGCGTTCTGCGAAGTTACGAATCGCTGAAAAACGATAAAAAGGAGAGAGAGGTATGACAAATTTAGCTGTAAAGTATAAACAACAACAAGTGCAAGAACAAGTGCAAGTACAATCTCAAGCTCCGCAGCAAAACATACAACCAAAAGCGAAAACAAAAATTACAAGAATTGAAAAATTGTTGTATGTGGCTTTTATTGGCTTTTTATTATATGCTTGTGTGGCTTTTATTGGAAATAAAGCAGGCCTGTACCAAGTTGATGCGGAAGCAGCAAAAATAGAGAATGAAATTGTGGAAAAACAAAAAACAAACCAAGAATTACAAGCTGAAGTGGAAAAGTTAAGTCGCTATGAGCGTATCGCAGAAATCGCAAAAAAACACGGGCTAGAAATTAATGCGAATAATGTGAAAGGTTTACATTAATATAGTAGGTGTGAAGAAAATATGAAGACGAATATGAACAAAATTCATACCAATAAAGGAGCAGGTTACTTTATGATATTTTTCCTCCTGCTCTTTTTGCTGTTGTTAGCCCGATTCTTTTATATTCAAGCGACAGGAACAGTACATGGTCAAGACTTAAAGAAACTTGCACAAGACAAGCATAATAAAAATGGCGTACTTGAAGCGAATCGTGGAACGATTTATGATCAAAATGGACATGTGTTAGCGCAAGATGCGAACTCATACAAGATTGTTGCGAAACTAAAGGGTGAAAAACCTGTAAAAGATAAAGAGGATGCTGCAAAGAAAATTGCAGGTGTACTTGGGACAGGTGAAGATGAAATTTTAGCCACTTTAAACAAAGATAAGAGTCAGGTAGAGTTCGGAGCGCTGGGAAAGAACTTGACGAAAGAGAAGAAAGAGCAACTAGAAAGTCTTAACATACAAGGTATTTCATTTGTTACAGAAAAAGCTAGAGTGTATCCAAATGGGGATTTCGCATCTTACGTATTAGGTTATGCAAAACCTGATGATAAAGGAATTGCGGAGGGGAAATTTGGACTAGAAGAGAGTTTAGATAAGTATTTACGTGCATCTAATGGAAGTGTAGCATATACAGGAGATCGTAATGGTGTTTCTCTCGATGGTGGAAAGCAAAATGTAAAGCCACCGAAAAATGGAGAAAATGTATATTTAACAATTGATCAACGGATTCAAGGTTTTTTAGAAGATGCGATGAAAGCAGCTGATCAGCACTATGAACCTTCTATGCTAATTGGATTGGTTGCAGATCCGAAAACAGGAAAAATACTAGGAATGTCTAGTCGACCTAGCTATGACCCAAATAAGGGTGATATTCAATACTATTTTAATGATCCAATCGCAAATGCGTATGAGCCGGGGTCTACGATGAAAATTTTCACATTAGCTGCGGCGATTAATGAAGGTGTATATAATGGTCAAGAATATTACCAGTCAGGTACGTATCCAGTTGGAAATCGTAAAATAAAAGATCATAACGGTGGTGCAGGCTGGGGATCTATTACATTTGATGAAGGGGTTGAGCGTTCTTCTAACGTTGCATTTGCAATTTTAGGAGATCAAAAACTTGGTCCAGATCGTTTCCGTCAATATATTCATAAATTTGGATTGGATGAAAAGACTGGCATTGATTTACCTAAGGAAGGAAAAAATACAATTGTATTTGACCAGCAGATTCAACAGGTAACAACAGCATTCGGACAAGGCTCTACTGTAACACCGATGCAACTTGTACAAGCTGCAACCGCAATCGCAAATGGTGGGAAAATGATGAAACCTTATACCATCGATCGAATTGTAGATCCACTAACGAATAAAGTGGAATTAGAGCATAAACCAGAAGAAGTGGGGCAACCAGTTACAAAAGAAACAGCAGAACAAGTAAGACAATTATTAGAACGCGTTGTTACCTCACCAAAAGGAACAGGGAATGCGTATAAAATCGATGGATACTCTGTTGGTGGTAAAACAGGAACAGCACAAATTCCGGATGGAAAAGGTGGATATATGACTGGAAAAGAAAACTATATTTTCTCATTCCTTGGTATGGCACCAATGGACGATCCGCAATTAATTGTTTACTTTGCAATTAAGCAGCCGAAATTAAAAGATAATGAATACGGGGCACAACCTCTCGCGGAAATGTTTAAATCTGTAACGAAAAATAGTTTAGAGTATTTGAAAATTAAACCGAATCAAGTGAAAGATTCGAAGAAATATGTGAAAGAGCAACAGGCGGTTGTTCCAGAGGTAATCGAAAAAACAATGGAAGAGGCAAAAGCAACATTAGAAAAAGCCAAATTCCGTCCGATTATAGTAGGTGAAGGAAAAGTAAAACAACAGGTACCAAAAGCGACTGAAAAAACATTGAAGGGCGATCGAGTCTTCTTAGTAGGAGATAAACCGTTGATGCCAAATATACAAGGATGGGCACTTCGGGATGTAATGAATTTAGCGAAAACGTTAAATCTTAATTTGAAGCCATCTGGTACAGGATATGTGACAGAACAAAGTGTGGCGGAAGGAACGCCGTTACAAGCAGGTACGGAATTAGCTGTAACACTTGTACCACCGCTTGAGCCACAGCAAGAGGCAGAAAAGCCATAGAATGTTCTAGGTGCATAATGTAAGAAGTCCAAGAGGTTCTATTCGAATAGGTACAAGCATATATTGGAACAAGCTAGGCGTAAAGGAGGCTTGTTCCAATATGCGTGTATCGAATGTAACAGTTAGAAAGCGACTTATTTTTATACTTATATCAGGTATACTCATTTTTACAATTATTGATATTCGTCTTGGATACGTACAGTTTTTTCTTGGGAATATGTTAACAGATCGTGCAAAGGATTCGTGGAGTCGTAATATTACTTTCGAACCTGAACGAGGAAAAATTTTAGATCGAAATGGTGTGGAGCTTGCAACGAATAAAAGTGCACCAACTGTCTTTGTTGTACCAAGGCAAATTGAAAAACCAGCAGAGACTGCAGAGAAGTTAGCTGCAGTTTTAGGTGTGGAAAAAGAGGAAATTTATAAACGGGTTACAAAAAAAGAGTCCATTGTAAGATTGGATAAGGGCGGAAGGAAAATTTCTCATGATAAAGCAAAGGAAGTACGTGCTTTAAGTTTAAAAGGTGTTTATATTGCTGAAGATTCCATTCGGTATTATCCGTTCGGAAAATATTTATCCCATGTACTAGGGTTTGCTGGTAGTGACAATCAGGGGCTTATGGGACTTGAGTCGTATTATGATAAAGAGCTAAATGGTGATAAAGGGCATGTGCGCTTTTTTGCAGATGCGAAAGGGCAAAGGATGCCGAATGTTGGAGATGATTTCAAAAAACCAGAGGCAGGCTTAGATTTAAAATTAACAATCGATTCTCGAATCAATACGATTATAGAGAGAGAAATGAATATCGCAGATTCTACGTATAATCCAGATGGTATGATCGCAATCGCGATGAACCCGAAAAATGGTGAAATTTTAGGAATGTCAAGTCGCCCAAGTTTCGATCCCGCGGATTTTCAGAGTGTTTCACCAGAAGTGTTTAATCGAAACTTGCCTGTATGGAGTACATATGAGCCGGGATCGACTTTTAAAATCATTACACTTGCGGCTGCTTTAAATGAAAAATTAGTAGACTTGGAGAAAGATACGTTTTATGATGATGGAGCAGCTGAAGTTGGAGGCGCTAGGCTACGTTGTTGGAAAGCTGGTGGCCACGGTAGTCAAACGTTTTTAGAAGTTGTTCAAAATTCTTGTAACCCAGGTTTTATTGAGCTTGGGGACCGCCTTGGAAAAGAAAAGTTATTCCAATACATTCGTGATTTTGGTTTTGGACAGAAGACAGGGATTGACTTGCAAGGAGAAGGAAAAGGGATTTTATTCAACTTAGATAAGGTTGGTCCGGTTGAACAGGCGACGACTTCTTTTGGGCAAGGGGTTTCTGTTACACCGATCCAACAAGTTGCTGCGGTAGCGGCAGCTGTAAATGGTGGGACATTATACCAGCCGTATATTGCGAAAGAATTTGTTGATCCATCGAATAATCAAGTTGTAAGAAAGAAAACACCGGTCGAGAAAAGAAAAGTTATTTCCAAGGAAACATCGGAAAAAGTTCGTTATGCGTTAGAAAATGTTGTAGCGAAAGGTTCTGGTAAAGGTGCATATATTGATGGTTATCGTGTTGGTGGAAAAACAGGAACTGCCCAAAAAGTAAAAGACGGAAAATATTTAGATAATAATTATATTGTATCTTTTATTGGGTTTGCTCCAGCAGATGACCCACAAATCGTTGTGTATGTTGCGGTGGATAATCCAAAAGGAGTTACTCAATTTGGTGGTGTTGTTGCTGCGCCAATTGTAGGAAATATTCTTCGTGATGTGCTTCCTGTGATGGGAGTAGAGCCACGCAAGGAGCAGGTTGAAAGGGAATATAAATGGGGCGATACACCTACAATAGAAGTTCCGGATTTAATCGGGATGAAGAAAAAAGATTTGCAAACGCAGCTTGTAGATTTGCAGCTCGATGTAAGTGGTGAGGGAGACAAAGTAATTAAACAATCACCAGAAGCTGGTGCCAAAGTAAAGGAAGGATCAAAAATTAGGATTTACTTTGGTAATTAAAAGTCAGAGATTGTGTTTTGTGATACAATTGGTGGAAGTTGAGTTAATATATAATCTCTGTTTTCATAGAAATTTATTTTCTATGAAAACAGATTATATTGCTCTTGAACATAAAAAATAAAGAATTTATCAGCTGAGGTATTATATGATGCACTGATAAACGAGTCTGATTTTTCGGGCTCTCAGCAAATGCTTCCTTCTTCAATTTTTAGCGAATGAAGGATAGGAAGAATTACTTATTAAGTAAGAGATAAATAAACAATGTAGAGAGGGTTTAGTGAAATGAAGTTGCACACACTTGTATCATGTTTGCATGATTTTCCAGTTGTTCCAAAAGAAAATCCAGAAATTACATCCATTGAAGCAGATTCACGTAAAGTGACAAATGGAAGCTTATTTGTATGTATGAAAGGGTATACGGTTGATAGCCATGATTTTGCTAAGCAAGCAGCCGCGCAAGGTGCGGCTGCTATTGTTGCGGAAAGACCGATTGATGTTGACGTTCCAGTTGTACTTGTGAAAAATACCTATCGTTCTTTAGCGGTTTTAGCTGATTATTTTTACGGACAGCCAACGCATAAATTACACTTGATTGGGATTACAGGTACAAATGGAAAGACAACAACATCGCATATTATGGATGAAATTATGCGGGCACACGGTCATAAAACAGGGCTAATTGGAACAATTAATATGAAAATCGGTGATGAAACATTCGAGGTGAAAAATACAACGCCAGATGCACTGACACTTCAGCAAACGTTTCGCCGTATGGTTGAGCAAAATGTAAATAGCGCAGTAATGGAAGTTTCTTCACATGCATTAAGTCTTGGCCGTGTACACGGTTGTGATTATGATGTAGCTGTATTTACAAATTTAACACAAGATCATTTAGATTATCATAAAACGATGGAAGAATATAAGCATGCAAAAGGCTTGCTTTTTGCTCAGCTTGGTAATAGCTATCATCATAACCGTGAAAAGTACGCTGTGTTAAACAGTGATGATCCAGTAACAGAAGAGTATATGAGAAGTACTGCGGCTACGGTTATTACGTATGGAATTGATACACATAGTGATATTATGGCAAAAGATATTGTGATGACGAGTGGTGGAACAACATTTACCCTTGTTACGCCAAGTGAAAGTGTAAATATTACGATGAAGTTAATTGGAAAGTTTAACGTATACAATGTTTTAGCAGCAATAGCCGCTACTCTTGTGTCTGGTGTAACTTTGCAAACGATTATTCATGTTGTGACGAATTTAACTGGAGTTCCAGGCCGCTTTGAAGTTGTGGACGGGGGACAAGATTATACAGTTATTGTCGATTATGCACATACTCCAGATAGTTTAGAAAATGTGTTAACAACAGCGAAACAATTTGCAAAAGGGAATGTGTATTGTATTGTTGGTTGCGGCGGTGATCGTGATCGGACGAAAAGGCCAATTATGGCTGGTGTCGCTACAGAATATGCAACACACGCAATCTTGACTTCAGATAACCCAAGAAGTGAAGATCCACAAGCGATTTTGGATGATATGTTAGCAGGTGCAAAAGGAAATAATTATGAAGTCATTGTTGATCGAAAAGAAGCGATTTTCTATGGGGTTTCAGAAGCGAAGGCAGAAGATATTATTATCATTGCTGGAAAAGGGCATGAAACGTATCAAATTATTGGCAAAGAAGTACATCATTTTGACGATCGTGAAATTGCGAAAGAGGCAATCACTGAGCGTTTAAACAACAAAGAGTAACAACATGAGAGGGGGACTACATGTGCTTGAACAAGGTTTATTAGTAACGGCTGGGGTAGCTTTCTTAATTTCTGTTGCCCTTTCGCCATTGTTTATTCCAATTTTACGTAGGTTAAAGTTTGGGCAAAGTATTCGTGATGAAGGGCCAAAATCACATCAAAAGAAATCGGGAACACCAACGATGGGTGGTATTGTCATTTATGTGTCTATGATGGTGACAACACTTATCATGGCAATTAAATTTAAACATTTAAATGCGGAAGTATCATTATTATTATTAGTTACATTTGGTTATGGATTGATTGGTTTTTTAGATGACTATATAAAAGTTGTTAAAAAAAGAAATCTTGGTTTAACATCAAAACAAAAATTAATCGGTCAGCTAGTTATTGCAATTGCATTCTTTGTAATTGCAAAAGGGCAGGGATTTGATACACATTTAATGATTCCAGGAACCGAAATTAAATTTGATTTACACTGGGCATATTTTATCCTTGTGCTATTTATGCTTATTGGTGGATCAAATGCAGTCAATTTAACAGATGGTTTAGATGGATTGTTATCAGGAACAGCCGCAATTGCATTTGGAGCATTTGGCATTATTGCAGTTGCTCAAGATCAATATGCCGTAGCTATTTTCTGTATGGCAGTTGTAGGAGCGGTACTTGGATTCTTAGTGTTTAATGCAAATCCAGCTAAAGTGTTTATGGGAGATACAGGTTCCCTTGCTTTAGGTGGTGCAATAGCTGCCGTAGCTATTTTATTAAAGCAAGAATTATTACTTGTTGTAATTGGCGGCGTATTTGTAATGGAAACTTTGTCTGTTATTATTCAAGTTATTTCATTTAAAACGACAGGAAAACGTGTTTTTAAAATGAGTCCACTGCATCATCATTACGAATTATGTGGCTGGTCAGAATGGCGTGTTGTTGTAACATTCTGGTCTGTAGGATTTTTATTGGCAGTATTAGGAATTTATATCGGGGTGTGGATGTAATTGAAAACTGTAACTGACTATCAAAATAAAAATATTCTTGTATTAGGTATTGCAAAAAGTGGCTATGCAGCAGCAACTTTATTAAAAAGCTTAGGTGCAAATGTTATTGTAAATGACGGAAAACCGTTAGCAAATAATGTATTAGCTGCAGAATTGCAAGCAAAAGGAATGGACGTTGTATGCGGTGGTCATCCACTAGAGTTGTTAGAAAGAAATATTTCACTTGTTGTAAAAAATCCAGGGATTCCATATTCCAATCCACTACTGGTTGCAGCGAAAGAAAAACAGATTCCAATTGTGACAGAAGTGGAGCTTGCATATCGTATTTCAGAAGCACCGTTTGTTGGAATTACGGGGTCAAATGGAAAAACAACAACGACAACACTAACGTTTGAAATGTTGAAAGAAGGACAAAAACATCCTGTTATTGCTGGAAACATAGGTACCGTAGCATGTGAAGTCGCGCAAGCAGCAAAAGAAAATGAAGTAGTTGTTACAGAACTTTCATCATTCCAGCTAATGGGAGTGGAAACATTCCAGCCTAAAATTGCAGCATTTTTAAATCTGTTCGAGGCTCACTTAGATTATCATGGTACAAAAAAAGAGTATGGTTTAGCAAAAGCGAATATTTTTAAAAGCCAAACTGAAGCTGATTATAGTGTAATTAATGCTGATGATGTAGATGTAATGGCGTTATCAGCAAATAGTAAAGGACAAAAAGTATTATTTTCGGCTACTAAGGTAATTGAAGATGGTGCATGTATTAAAGACGGAGCTCTTTATTTTAAAGGTGAGAAAATCGTTGAAGTTCAAGATATCGTTTTACCGGGTAAACATAATTTAGAAAATATTCTAGCTGCTATGAGTATTGCTAAATTGCTAGGGGTAGAAAATGAGGCAATTATTGCCGTATTAAAACGCTTTACAGGTGTAAAACATCGTTTAGAATATGTAACAACAATTAATAATCGTAAGTTTTATAATGATTCAAAAGCAACAAACATGTTAGCAACAGAAAAGGCGCTATCAGCATTTACGCAGCCTGTTATTTTGTTAGCAGGTGGGCTTGATCGAGGAAATGAATTCGATGATTTAATTCCATATTTTGAACATGTAAAAGCGATATTAACATATGGACAAACAGCACCTAAGTTAGTAAGGGCAGCTGAAAAAGCAGGGATAGATATTATTGAAAGTGTCGATAATTTAGAAGAGGCTGTAGAAAGAGCGTATTCTCATTCTACAGATGGAGATGTAATTCTTCTTTCGCCAGCTTGTGCAAGCTGGGATCAATTTAAAACATTTGAAGAAAGAGGAGACATTTTTATACAAGCTGTGCATAAACTTATATAAAGTAAACAAAACATCAGTAGGCTAACACCTACTGATGTTTTGTTACATAGAAGAAAAAAGCTTCTTCAAAAAAGGTGGTGCTCATTGCCAATGAAGAAAACGCCTGATTTTATTTTAATTATCGTAACACTTTTGTTGTTAACAATTGGAATGATTATGGTCTACAGTGCAAGTGCTGTCTGGGCTTCCTATAAGATGGGGGATTCATTCTTTTTTGCAAAACGACAGCTATTATTTGCGGTACTTGGTGTAGCTGCCATGTTTTTTATTATGAAAATTGACTACTGGACATGGCGTACTTATTCGAAAGTGATTTTGCTCATTTGTTTTATCCTTCTCATTCTTGTCTTAATCCCTGGAGTTGGACTTGTTCGAGGGGGAGCGCGAAGCTGGATTGGGATTGGAGCATTTTCGATTCAACCGTCAGAATTTATGAAATTTGCGATGATTATTTTTTTAGCTAAATTTTTAGCGGAAAGACAAAAATTGATTACATCTTTTAAAAAGGGGCTACTTCCAGCACTTGGTTTTGTATTTGTTGCATTTGGAATGATTATGTTACAACCAGATCTTGGAACAGGAACAGTAATGGTTGGGACATGTATCATAATGATTTTTGTTTCAGGAGCACGCATTTTTCATTTTGCAATGCTAGGGCTAATAGGAGTAGCGGGATTTGTTGGATTAATTGCATCGGCACCATATCGAATGAAACGTATTACGTCTTATTTGGATCCGTGGTCAGACCCACTTGGGAGTGGATTTCAGATTATTCAATCGTTACTTGCGATTGGCCCCGGTGGTTTGTTTGGGCTAGGACTTGGACAAAGTAGACAAAAATTTCTTTATTTACCCGAGCCACAAACAGATTTTATTTTTGCGATTTTATCCGAAGAATTAGGTTTTATTGGTGGGTCGTTTGTGTTATTATTATTTAGTCTGTTATTATGGCGTGGGATTCGTATAGCATTAGGAGCGCCTGATTTATATGGTACGTTTTTGGCAGTAGGTATTGTGGCGATGATTGCGATTCAAGTGATGATTAATGTTGGTGTTGTAACAGGACTAATGCCTGTTACAGGAATTACTTTGCCATTTTTAAGTTATGGTGGGTCGAGTTTGACCTTAATGCTAATGGCAGTTGGCGTATTATTGAATATAAGTCGTCATTCTCGCTACTAAACCCTGTTTATAAGACAGGGTTTTTCGTGTGTAGAAAACGGAAAATATATTATAAATATATGAATATATAAAATTGAATTTAGAACAGAGAAGCGGAGGAATTTGTAGTGCGAGTATTAGTTAGTGGTGGTGGCACGGGAGGTCATATATATCCAGCTCTTGCGTTAATTAGAGAAATAAAAAAACTACATCCTGAAGCAAGATTTCTATACATTGGTACGGAAAATGGATTAGAAAGTACAATTGTTCCAAAAGCAGGGATACCATTTCAATCGATTGTCATTAGTGGATTTAAACGGAAAATATCCCTTGATAATGTAAAAACAGTGATGCGTTTTCTAAAAGGTGTACAAGATAGTAAACGATATATTCGTCGCTTCAATCCAGATGTTGTAATTGGTACAGGAGGCTATGTATGTGGTCCAGTCGTTTATGCGGCGGCGAAATTAGGGATTCCTACAATTGTACATGAACAAAATAGTGTACCTGGTGTAACCAATAAATTTTTAAGTCGCTATGTGGATAAGGTAGCTGTTTGTTTTGAAGCGGCATCTGAACATTTTCCAAAGTCGAAAGTTGTCATGACAGGAAATCCGCGTGCATCAGAAGTAATGAACCAAAATGGCATGAAAGGGAAGCGTTCTCTTGGATTATCTCTTTCTAAAAAATCTGTGCTTATTTTTGGTGGAAGTCGCGGGGCAAGACCGATTAATGATGCGTTTGTGGCAGCGATTGAACAATTTGGTAACAAAAATTATGAAGTATTGTATATCACAGGTGAAGTGCATTATGATAAAGTCATGGAGGCTATAAAACAAAAAGGGAATCCGGATAATGTAATCATTAAACCGTTTATTCATAATATGCCAGAGGTACTTACTGGTGTGGATCTTGTCGTTTCACGTGCTGGTGCTACAACATTAGCAGAGTTAACAGCGTTAGGAAAACCAAGTATTTTAATTCCGAGTCCTTATGTGACAAATAATCATCAAGAGAAAAACGCGAGATCTGTTGTCGATAAGGGAGCAGCAAAAATGCTTCTTGAAAAAGATTTAACTGCTGAAGCTCTTCTTCATGATATTGATGAAATTCTATTAAATACACAAACATTACAAAACATGAAACTAGCTGCTACGCAGTTAGGAATTCCGGATGCAGCAAATAAGTTATTTGAAGTGATGAAAAAACTTGTACAAAATAACGTTAGGTGAATGCCCTGCATACTACTGTAATACGGAGATTTAATATGGGGGAGATCATCATGAAACAATTAGCAAAGGAACTTATCGAAGCAGAAGTTGGTAAAGTGTTAGAAAATGAAGCGTTAGCTCGTTATACAACTATGAAAATAGGTGGGCCAGCTGATATTCTAATCGTGCCAAGTAGTGTTGCTGGTGTGGAGAATACTTTAGATCTAGTAAAGAAATATAACACAAAGTGGACAGCAATTGGACGTGGTTCTAATCTTCTAGTATCTGATAAAGGTATTGAAGGTGTTGTAATTCGTTTAGGAGAAGGATTAGATCACTTAGAAGTAGAAGGAACTACTGTACGAGTTGGAGGAGGATATCCTCTTATTAAGTTGTCAACACTACTTAGTCGCCAAGGTCTAGCTGGATTAGAGTTTGCTAGTGGTATCCCAGGAAGTGTCGGTGGAGCAGTATATATGAATGCCGGTGCACATAAATCAGATATGTCAGAAATTTTGATGAGCGCGCGTATTATGTTTGAAGATGGTACAATGAAGTGGTTAACAAAAGAAGAGATGGGATTTTCTTATCGTACTTCTGTTTTACAAACAAAGCGTCCTGGCATTGTAGTAGAAGCAAAATTGCAGTTGAAAGAAGGAAATCGTGAAGAAATAGTTGGTGTAATGCAAAAGAATAAAGACTATCGTCGTGAAACTCAGCCATGGAATCATCCTTGTGCCGGTAGTATATTTAGAAATCCACTACCAAATTTCGCTGGAGATTTAGTCGAAAAGGCAGGTCTACGTGGTCATCAAATTGGCGGTGCGAAAATTTCCGAAATGCATGGAAACTTTATTGTCAATGCAGGATCTGCATCAGCACAAGATGTGCTGGATTTAATTGCATTTGTCAAAAAAACAATTAAAGAAAAATTTGGTGTAGATATGCATACGGAAGTGGAAATTATTGGAAGATAGCTGTTGTTTGTTCCGCTCATTATCATTTATGGTATAATAAGAAGATAAGAACGGCATGCGTAACATGCCGTTCTTTATGTTACATAGGGGGATCGTACATGAAAAATAGTAAAGTGATTAAACTACAAGATCGTGTACCAAAACTAAAGAATCAAAAAAAGAAGAATAAAAAACCTGTCAATCAGAGATTAATTTTATATGTATCGATTTTATTTTTATTAGTACTTTTTTTAATTTATTTTCGGTCTCCACTTAGTAATATAAAAAAGATAAGTGTTCTAGGAAATCATTATATGACAGATGAACAAGTCATGAAGGAATCTGGAGTTACATATGACACGAGTTATTTTCGAGTGACAGCACATAAGGCTGAAGAGAATTTAACAAAACGAAATGAAATTAAGAAAGTAAATGTCAAAAAACGTTTTCCAAATAAAATTGACATTCACATTGAAGAGTATGTAACGATAGGTTATATAAACAAAGGTGGAAAGTTACAGCCACTTCTAGAAAATGGTAAAACACTTGACGTGCTTCCGAACGGGAAATTACCTGTCGCAGCTCCGATTTTTGAACCATTTAAAGAAGAGAAAATGAAAGAGTTAATTGAAGAGCTAGAAAAATTAACTCCGACTATTCTCAGATCTATTTCTGAAATTCATTATGCTCCAACGAATTCAAATGAAGACCATCTTACTTTGTATATGAATGAAGGTTATGAAGTGAGTACAACTATACAAGATTTTGCGAAGCGTATGGAAGCATATCCACTTATTATAAAAAATATAGAGTCGGGTAGAAAAGCCCTAATTGATTTAGAAGTTGGCGCATACTTTAAATATTTAGATAATGAAGAAAAAAAGCAGTAGAGTAGTAGTTTTATTTCTTTTCAAATACAATAACGACAAGTGTGTTTTTCTATGTGTAAATTTCATTACAATTATGATTAATTTGGTGAAAAATAACTAGATTTTCTTCGATTCATGCTAGGATTGGTACAAGTTTAGCTTTTCTATGAGTACATCTTAGTGTAGACTTATATTTGGCGATAATCTTTGCATTTGAAATCGAGTTATTTCAAAGATAAAGCAGTCATTCACAGATTACTGTGATTGCAATAAGTGAATGTTAAATAAAAATAAGAAAAATATAGGGTTAAAAAAGGGAAACGCATAAAGACGTTGAATATTTTTCTTATAAATAGTAAAGCTGCGATTGTTGTTCCATATATTGACCTGTATGGTATAAATAAAGAAGGAGGTGCCAAAGAATGAACAGCAATGAAATATATGTTAGTCTTGACATCGGTACATCCAATGTTAAAGTCATCATTGGTGAAATGGTTAATGATGGTTTAAACATTATTGGTGTTGGAAACGTAAAATCAAATGGTTTGAAAAAGGGCTCCATAGTTGACATAGACGAAACTGTTCGATCAATCAAAAAAGCAATTGAACAAG
Source organism: Bacillus sp. FSL K6-6038 (assembly GCF_038050455.1). Taxonomy (NCBI): domain Bacteria; kingdom Bacillati; phylum Bacillota; class Bacilli; order Caryophanales; family Bacillaceae; genus Bacillus; species Bacillus sp. FSL K6-6038. Next base: position 3,795,113 of record NZ_JBBOUH010000001.1, on the reverse strand, counting down.
CTGAGCGTATGGTAGGAATTCACATTGAACAAGTTGTTGTAGGTGTGAATGCAAATCAGGTGCAGCTTCTTCCTTGTCACGGAGTTGTCGCTGTTTCAAATGAAGATCGTGAAATTGGAAATGAAGATGTCTTACGCGTTCTGGATGCAGCACAAGTTGTATCAATTGCTCCTGAACGTGAATTTATTGATGTGGTGCCTCGACAATTCATAGTAGACGGTCTTGATGAGATTAACGATCCACGCGGGATGATTGGTGTAAGATTAGAAATGGAAGGCACGTTAATTACAGGCTCAAGAACGTTATTACATAATTTACTACGTTGTGTGGAAAAAGCGGGCCTTGAAATTGTTGATATTTGTCTGCAACCTTTAGCAGCTGCAACGGTTGCTTTATCTTCTGATGAGAAAAATAGAGGTGTAGCCCTTGTTGATATTGGCGGAGGATCTACAACCTTATCGATTTTTCAAGATGGAGAGTTACAAGCAACAAGTGTATTGCCTTTAGGTGGAGATCATATAACGAAGGATATCGCTATAGGACTTAAAACTTCAACTGAAAGTGCGGATCAAATTAAGCTGAAATATGGACATGCTTTTTATGATACTGCATCTGAAGAAGAAGTGTTTACGGTTCCTATTATGGGAAGCGATCAAACAGAACAATATTCACAACTAGAGTTATCTGATATTATTGAGGCACGTGTAGAGGAAATCTTGATGTTTGTTCAAGAAGAGGTCCGGAAGCTAGGAGTAAAACAAGTAGCGTCTGGTTATGTACTTACTGGTGGGATTGCTTCTATGCCGGGTGTTCTTGATCTTGCATATGATATTTTACATGAAAATGTTCGTATAGCCACTCCAGATTATATTGGCGTTCGTGAACCACAGTATACAATTGGAGTCGGATTAATTAAACATTCTTATCAAAAAGCGAAATTGCGCGGAAAAAATGTTCAGGAAAAGGAAGAGCATTTTGAACCTGTACCAGCACCAATGCCGGTACAGCAGCAACCTGTAAAACAAACAACGCGTAAGCAAAGCAAAAATAATGAAGACAATGAGCGTATGATGTCAAAAGTAAAACGTGTATTCCGCTATTTATGGGATTAAAATTGCACACGAAAAATGAGGTTCTAGGGGGATTTCGACATGTTAGAGTTTGATACTACTCAAGATCAATTAGCGAGCATAAAAGTTATCGGTGTCGGCGGTGGCGGAAATAACGCTGTAAACCGTATGATTGAGCACGGTGTACAAGGTGTGGATTTCATTGCTGTGAACACTGATGCGCAAGCATTAAATTTATCAAAAGCTGAAACGAAAATGCAAATTGGCGGAAAATTAACGCGTGGACTTGGTGCCGGCGCAAATCCTGAGGTAGGGAAAAAAGCCGCTGAAGAAAGTAAAGAACAAATCCAAGAAGCACTTCGTGGTGCAGATATGGTCTTTGTAACAGCTGGTATGGGCGGTGGAACTGGTACGGGTGCAGCTCCAGTTATTGCACAAATCGCAAAAGAACTAGGCGCGTTAACAGTTGGTGTTGTAACACGTCCATTTACATTCGAAGGTCGCAAACGTGCGACGCAAGCTATATCTGGGATTACAGCATTTAAAGATAATGTAGATACAATCATTGTTATACCGAATGATCGTATTTTAGAAATTGTAGATAAAAATACACCAATGCTTGAAGCGTTCCGCGAAGCGGATAACGTATTACGACAAGGTGTACAAGGTATTTCCGATTTAATTGCTACACCTGGTCTCATTAACTTAGACTTTGCAGACGTAAAAACAATTATGTCTAATAAAGGTTCTGCATTAATGGGTATTGGTGTTGGAACTGGTGAAAACCGTGCAGCAGAAGCAGCAAAACGTGCAATTTCTAGTCCGTTATTAGAAACATCTATCGATGGTGCACAAGGTGTTCTTATGAATATTACTGGGGGCACAAACTTAAGTTTATATGAAGTGCAAGAAGCGGCAGATATCGTTGCTTCAGCTTCAGATCCAGAAGTGAATATGATTTTCGGTTCTGTAATTAATGAGAGTTTAAAAGATGAAATTGTTGTTACTGTAATTGCAACTGGTTTTGATGATAGTGTTACAGTTCAGCCGCCAAAAACATTTGTACGTTCAACGGCGACTACAAATCACGCGCAACAGCAACAACCAACAGCACAGCCACAAAAACAACGTGAAGTAAAACGCGAAGTGAAACGTGAAGAGTCTATTGTACATGATCGTAATACAGATTCAGATGATATCGATATTCCAGCATTTTTACGTAACCGTCGTAGACGATAAAAAGAAAGGAGCCTCAGGGCTCCTTTCTTTTTTATTACACAACCTTAAATATTTTAAAATAAAAAAACTTATCTCGCTATTCATAAATATATAAATTCATTTTGATTTTTCAACGTACAAGTCGCTGTTACGAAGAACAAAAGGTGACCAGCACTCGTTTCTCTCTTTGTTTTAACTTGCATATGGCAGGAAAAGGATTAATCTGACCGCTTCTATGCATGGCCGTATGCACTCTTTCACTTAAAAAGAAAGGTTTTATGTCGTTTTTTCAATTTGTATTTATATAGTAAGACCATCATCTAAATTATAGAAAGTAAGAAAAATAGATGAAGGGAACTGAAGAATTTATTATTAGAAAGCTCACAATATATACCTCACGACAGATTATGTCTAGAAACCACAAAATAACAAAAAAACCCCTCCGCAAATTGACACACTTTCCTATTGGATATGCTTTATACTAGTCTCAACTTAAAAAAAGAGGTGAATTGTTTGGTTGTTTACGCCGACGTTGTTTGGTTGTTAAACGCCTGCATTGATTTTCTTTTGCTTTTATTAACAGCAACTGTGTTGAAAAAGAAGATCAAAAGATGGAGGCTTGTGCTAGGGACATTTATTGGTTCTACAATTGTTATTTTTGCCTTTACTCCTTTTGCTTCTATGATGACACACCCAATTATGAAATTATTGTATTCGTTACTTATTGTGTATACAGCATTTGGATTTTCTACTTTTAGAGATTATACACAGATTGTTTTTACCTTTTATTTTGTAACATTTATGGTAGGAGGAGGATTAATTGGAACTCATTTTTTCCTACAAACGAATGACATGGTAGATGGATTAGTTCAGGCGAAAGCAATGTCTTATGGTGATCCAGTAAGTTGGATGTTTGTGATTTTGGGATTTCCGATTATTTATTACTTTTCAAAAAAACGTATTGAAAATGTGGAAGTGACTAAGATTCATTATGACCAAATTGTACAAGTGAATATTAGATTAGTTGAAAATGAAATTAAACTAGATGGCTTGATTGATAGTGGAAATCAGCTTCATGACCCTATAACAAAAACACCGGTAATGATTATGCATATTTCATCATTAGAGCATTGTTTACCAACATGGTTAATAGAACAAATTTATTCCAAAACAGAGATTCCACAAATACCAGAAAATGATTCAGGTTGGGCAACGAGACTACGTTTAATTCCTTTTCGAGCAGTAGGAGTTGAGCATCAATTTTTATGGGCAATTAAGCCAGATGTTGTTCAAATTTATCATGAAGGAAGCAATATGGTCGTAAATAAAGTATTAATCGGCTTAAATACACAGCAATTATCTACAAATGGAGAGTATCAATGTATTATACATCCGAAAATGTTGATATCACCAAAAGTGACAATTGCTTAATTATGAGAGGCGGGAGAATATGACGAAAATAAAATTTTATTTCACATATCTTTGGTATAAAGTATTGCTGAAACTTGGAATTAAGACTGATGAAATTTACTATATCGGTGGAAGTGAGGCATTGCCACCGCCTTTAACAAAAGAGGAAGAAGAAGTACTCCTCAATAAATTGCCAAAAGGTGATCAAGCAGCACGGTCATTACTTATTGAGCGTAACTTACGGCTTGTTGTGTATATAGCACGTAAATTTGAAAATACAGGAATTAATATTGAGGATTTGATTAGTATTGGAACAATTGGTCTTATTAAAGCTGTGAATACATTTAACCCTGAAAAGAAAATAAAATTAGCGACTTATGCATCACGTTGTATAGAAAATGAAATTTTAATGCATCTACGTAGAAATAATAAAAATCGTTCAGAAGTGTCATTTGATGAGCCATTAAATATTGATTGGGATGGGAATGAATTGTTACTATCAGATGTTCTTGGTACGGATGATGATATTATTACAAAAGATTTAGAGGCTAATGTAGACAGACATCTTCTTAAGAAAGCACTACACCAACTGAATGATCGTGAAAAACAAATTATGGAACTCCGTTTTGGACTTGCAGGGGGAGAAGAAAAAACACAAAAAGATGTGGCAGATATGCTAGGGATTTCACAGTCTTATATTTCTCGACTTGAAAAGAGAATTATAAAAAGGCTTCGAAAAGAATTTAATAAAATGGTATAAAGTGACGTTGTTAAAAGGTTAGATCATCAAGGAGATTGTACAAAACCAATCGGTATTCCGATTGGTTTTGTTGTATTTCCGAGTAAAGCACGAATGATATTTTTATTAAAAGTGACAGAAAAACGGTATGCATAAAATTCCCTCCAAAGGAGATACTTTACACTGTACAGCAACTCCCGATAGGAGGGAACACTTTGACGAGAAACAAAGTAGAAATTTGCGGTGTTGATACAGCTAAACTTCCAGTACTAAAAAATGAAGAGATGCGTAAATTATTTCGAGAAATGCAAAGTGGAGAGATAAGCGCAAGAGAGAAATTAGTAAATGGAAACTTACGTCTTGTACTGAGCGTCATTCAGCGATTTAACAACAGAGGAGAATTTGTTGATGATTTATTTCAAGTCGGCTGCATTGGACTTATGAAATCCATTGATAACTTTGACTTAAGCCAAAATGTTAAATTTTCAACATATGCTGTGCCAATGATTATTGGAGAAATTCGTAGATATTTGCGTGATAACAATCCAATTCGCGTCTCTCGTTCGTTGCGAGATATTGCGTATAAAGCATTACAGGTAAGAGAAAAGCTAATTGCTGAAAATTCAAAAGAACCAACGGCGATGGATATTGCAAAAGTACTTGAAGTGACACATGAAGAAATCGTTTTTGCACTTGATGCCATTCAAGATCCAGTATCACTATTTGAACCAATCTATAATGATGGGGGCGATCCTATTTTTGTGATGGATCAACTGAGTGATGATAAACAAAGGGACGAGCAATGGGTGGAAGAATTGGCGTTGAAAGAAGGAATGAAACGATTGAATGATCGCGAAAAAATGATTATCCGAAAACGTTTTTTTCAAGGGAAAACACAAATGGAAGTTGCCGAAGAAATTGGGATTTCTCAAGCGCAAGTATCACGCCTTGAAAAATCAGCAATTAAACAAATGAATAAAACAATTCAAGGATAAGGTCTCATCATTTACGATGAGATCTTTTTATGTTGCGTGCCCCGAGATTCTGTTCATAGGAAAGATTGCGTGTTCATATAATGACAGTAAAGTGAAACCGCTGGCAGAAGGAGACTTATCGATTACACAACATAAAAGGGGAGAATGACAATGATACGAATTTCAGAGTTTCAAATTAAGGATGTTGTAAATGTCTCTGACGGAAAAAAACTTGGAAACATTAGCGATATCGATATTGATATGAATACAGGGAAGATTCAAGCTGTCATTATTTCAAAGCAAACACGTATGTTAGGAATATTTGGGAAAGAAGCAGAGTTTGTTATTCCGTGGAAGCAAATTGTAAAAATTGGAGAGGATGTAATATTAGTAAGAGCTGATCATGTCAATTCTGTAACAGAATCAATACAAACACCGACAATTTCTTAAAGAATATTACAAATTCCTCTTTTTTTTATGTTGTCATTATGGAAAAATAAAAGTATGGTAAAATAGACAGGAAGTACCATGCTTTTTATGTTATTTTATTAAAAGGAGCCGCTTTATGAGAGAACCATTTATATATGAGGACGGTATATTGTATTTACAAGCGTGGAAAGAACTTGGAAACATTACTGCAGGATTTACGACAAAAGATGGTGGAGTAAGTACAGGCTCCTTTCATGCGATGAATTTAGGATTACATGTAAATGATATGATGGAAAATGTTCATGAAAATAGACGTATTTTAGCGAACAAGTTACAAAAAACATTAGAAAATTGGATTTGTTCAGAACAAGTTCATGATCATCATGTTGAAAAAGTAGGACAGCAAGAAAAAGGGCGAGGAATCTATTCATATGAAGAGGGTATTCCAAACACAGATGGTATTTATACGACTGATAGAGATGTATGTTTAACATCTTGTTATGCTGATTGTGTTCCACTCTATTTCTATGCACCATCACAAGGTATGATAGGACTGGCACATGCTGGATGGAAAGGCACTGTAAAAGAAATTGCAAAAGAAATGATTCAAAAGTGGCGTGCGGAAGGGGTGCCAGCTCATGAGATTTATGTTGCAATTGGACCAGCCATAGGGTCCTGCTGTTATGTAGTTGATGATCGCGTATTATCAGCAGCAAAACAAGCGGTAAACGGACATGTTCCATATAAATTGATTTCAGACGGACAATATGCAATTGATTTAAAAGAAATCAATCGCATATTATGCATACAAGCTGGCATAAAAGAAGAGCATATTATGATGTCGTCTCTTTGTACAAGCTGTGAAGAACAATTGTTTTTCTCACATCGTCGTGATCGGGGAAAAACAGGAAGAATGTTGAGTTTCATAGGCTTTAAGGAGGATTGAAAACAGTGGTAGTGCAAGAGAATTTAGCATTTGTAAATGAGAAAATTAAAATAGCATGTGAACGAGCAGAGCGATCGGCACAAGAGGTTAAGCTCGTTGCAGTAACAAAAACAGTAGGAATTGAAAAAACAAATGAAGTAATAGAAGCTGGACTTACTGATTTAGGTGAGAATCGTAATGAAGGTTTTTTACAGAAGTATGAGCATTTTGGTTCAAAAGTAAATTGGCATTTCATTGGTTCGTTACAAACGAGAAAAGTAAAAGAAATTATTAATGAGATTGATTATTTGCATTCATTAGATCGCATTTCACTTGCGAAAGAAATTCAAAAGCGTACTACAAAGCAGGTTCGATGTTTTGTACAAGTGAAAACATCGTCTGAAGAATCAAAGCAAGGGATAGCGGCTGAGGAAACGATTGCGTTTATTCGTGCTTTGCAAGAATTTGATAAAATTGAAGTTGTTGGATTGATGACAATGGCACCATTTACTGAGGAAGAAGCCGAAATTCGTCATTGTTTTAAGAAATTGCGTGGTTTGCAAAAACAAGTACAAGAACTAGGATTATCATACGCTCCGTGTAAAGAGTTATCAATGGGAATGTCAAATGATTATACGATTGCAATTGAAGAAGGTGCTACATATATTCGTTTGGGAACGATTTTAGTAGGAAAAGCATAAAAGGAAGGAGAATGTTATTATGAGTTGGTCAAAAGTAAAATACTTCTTTTTTGACACTCCAGAAGAGCGAGAAGCTTACGAAAAGGAAAAGGAGCAAGCTGAAATGAAAAAACAACAAGATCCACCAGAGCAGCAGGATATTCCACTTACGAAAGCACAGCCGAAACAAAATATTGTAAGTATTGAAACAGCAAAGCAATCTTCCAAAGTTGTTTTGTTAGAACCGCGCACATATTCGGAAGCACAAGGGATTGCGGATCATTTAAAGGGAAGAAGAGCGGTTGTCATTAATTTGCAAAGGATGTCAACAGATCAAGCTGTGCGTATCGTTGACTTTTTAAGTGGTACTGTATACGCTATAGGCGGGGATATTCAAAAATTAGGACCGAAAACATTTATTTGTACACCTGAGACTGTGGATATTGTTGGGGCCATTTCTGAGTTGTTCGGTGAAGAGGAAGAGACAAATATAAAGAGGTGGTAATACGCCATGACGATTATTTTACAAGCATTGCTTTGGATCATCCAGATTTATTCCTGGGCGCTTATTATCTATATCCTTCTATCTTGGTTTCCAGGGGCTAGAGAATCAACATTTGGTGATTTTCTATCACGTATTTGTGAACCATATTTAGAACCGTTTCGGAGATTTATCCCACCTTTTGGCATGATTGATATTTCTCCAATTGTTGCAATTATTGCGTTGAGATTGGCTAGTAGTGGTTTAGTAAGTCTGTTTCGTTATTTCTTGTAATAAGAGGTTGAATGAATGAGCATCTATGAGCATTTTAGACCCGAAGAAGTGGTCTTTGTCGATAAAGTGTTAGAGTGGAAACAGGTGGCTGAAGAATATCATCAAGTGAAATTAACGGATTTTCTGGATCCGCGTCAGCAGCAAATTGTTGCTACGATAATTGGAAATCAAGGGGATGCTACTTTGCGTCTTTATGGTGCTGAGCCAAAAGCGGAAAGGAAAAGAGCTCTTATTTATCCGAGTTATCTTGATTTAAATGAAGAAGATTTCCAAGTTGAAGTATTAGAAATTGACTATCCTTCCAAGTTTTATACGCTTGAACATAGGCAAATATTAGGTGCATTTATGTCTCTTGGTCTTACAAGAGAAAAGTGTGGTGATATTTTGCTTCAAGAAAATCGTGCCCAAATTATAGTTGCAAAAGAAATTGTTTCTTACATTGAAATGAATTTACAATCAATAGGAAAAATGACGGTCTCACTTTCCTCTGTACAAGCAGACAAAGTATTACGATTGCAAGAAGAATGGAAAGAGCAGTCTGGAACTGTTTCATCCCTTCGATTAGATGTCCTGCTAGCTGAAATGCTTCATCTATCACGGCAAAAAGTACAACCGCTTATAAAAAACGGTCTTGTGAAAGTGAACTGGAAAACTGTTGAACAAACTGCATATGAGTGTTTTCCGGGTGATGTTTTTTCAATTAGGGGATATGGCCGGAGTAAATTATTTTCTGTAGAAGGAAAAACGAAACGCGACAAATGGCGAGTTTTGTATGGTATACTAAAATGATTGGTTTTTTAGAAGGAAAATCCCTTATTTTGTCGAAGAAAAGATATAATTAAAAGAGGAAAATTCAGATAACTACTTGGAGGTGGCGTTTGTGCCGTTAACACCATTAGATATTCATAACAAAGAATTTGGTCGCGGATTCCGTGGCTATGATGAGGATCAAGTAAATGAGTTTCTTGATCAGATCATCAAAGATTATGAATTGGTCATTCGCGAGAAAAAAGCATTAGAAGAAAAAGTTGCTCAACTAGAAGGTAAATTAGATCATTTTTCTAACATTGAAGACACGCTAAATAAGTCTATCGTTGTTGCACAAGAAGCGGCGGAAGAAGTAAAGCGTAATGCACAAAAAGAAGCGAAATTAATTGTACGTGAAGCAGAAAAGAATGCAGATCGTATCATTAATGAAGCTTTAGTAAAATCAAGAAAAGTTGCATTTGATATTGAAGAGCTAAAGAAACAAGCGAAAGTATTCCGTACGCGTTTCCGTATGTTATTAGAAGCACAGCTTGAAATGTTAAACAACGATGATTGGGACAAATTAATTGAGCTAGAAGAAGAAGTGGACGAGCTATTAAAGAAAGAAGAAACAGTGTAAGCTTGACGTTTTTCTCATTATTACATATAATTTTAAACAACATATTTATTAAGAAAAACGAAGATAGGGATAAGTACCTTTTTCATACCTTATATAGCGAACTGAGGACGGTGTAAGCTCAGGATAAGGAGATAAATGGGAATATCACCCTGGAGTTCCGCGCTGAACAAAAAAGTAAGCGTAGGCGTATATTCGCGTTAAGAATATAAAGAGGACTTTGTGCATACGTGTACGGTCTACTAGGGTGGTACCGCGGGAGACTTTCTCGTCCCTTTTTTGGGGATGAGAAAGTCTCTTTTTTATTCCATTTTTTAGGGTCTTTCTTTTATACATTCGAGGAGGAATTAAGCGTGGAGTATAAAAATACATTACTAATGCCGAAAACAGAATTCCCAATGCGTGGGAATTTACCAAAGCGTGAGCCTGCAATGCAAGAAAAATGGGCTGAGATGAACATTTATGAAAAGGTACAAGAACATACAAAAGGTCGTCCTTTATTTGTACTGCATGATGGTCCTCCATATGCGAATGGTGACATTCATATGGGACATGCGTTAAATAAAGTATTAAAAGATTTTATTGTTCGTTACAAATCAATGACTGGATACTGTGCACCATATGTACCAGGATGGGATACACACGGTTTACCAATTGAACAAGCTTTAACAAATAAAGGTGTAAAACGTAAAGAAATGACGGTTGCAGAATTCCGTAAATTATGTGCAGAGTATGCATACGAACAAGTCAATCGCCAACGTGAACAGTTTAAACGTCTTGGTGTGCGTGCTGATTGGGATCGCCCATATATTACCTTAGAGCCAGCTTATGAAGCGCAGCAAATTAAAGTATTTGGTGAAATGGCGAAAAAAGGTTATATCTATAAAGGACAAAAACCAGTTTATTGGTCTCCAACAAGTGAATCCGCTTTAGCTGAAGCTGAAATTGAATACAATGATAAAAAGTCAGCATCTATTTATGTGGCATTCCCTGTAAAAGACGGAAAAGACGTATTAGAGGGCGACGAGAAATTTATCATTTGGACAACAACACCTTGGACATTACCAGCCAACTTAGGTATTTCTGTTCATCCAGAACTTGAATACAGCATTGTGAAAGTAAATGATGAAAAATATATTATTGCTTCTGAACTATTTGACACAGTTTCTAAAACGTTAGAGTGGGAAAATGCTGAAGTTGTGAAAACAGTTAAAGGTAGCGAACTTGAGTATACAGTTGCGAAGCATCCATTCTATGAGCGTGATTCTTTAGTTATGCTTGGTGAGCACGTTACAACAGATGCTGGTACAGGTTGTGTACATACAGCACCTGGACATGGGGAAGACGATTTCCTTGTTGGGAAACAATATGGATTAGAAGTTCTTTGCCCAGTTGATGATAAAGGTGTATTAACAAGTGAAGCACCTGGATTTGAAGGTCTATTCTATGATAAAGCTAATAAGCCAATTACGGAAAAATTAGAAGAAGTTGGCGCGTTATTAAAATTAACATTTATTACGCATTCTTATCCACATGACTGGAGAACGAAAAAACCAATTATCTTCCGTGCGACAGCGCAATGGTTTGCATCTATTGAAGCGTTCCGCAAGGAGTTATTACAAGCTGTTGAAGAAACGAAATGGGTACCAGCATGGGGGGAAACACGTCTTCATAATATGGTTCGTGACCGTGGTGATTGGTGTATTTCTCGTCAACGTGCATGGGGTGTACCGATTCCTGTCTTCTATGCAGAGAATGGCGATCCAATTATTACAGATGAAACAATCAATCACGTAGCAGATCTATTCCGTGAGAACGGTTCTAACGTATGGTTCGAACGTGAAGCGAAAGATTTATTACCAGAAGGATTTACACATCCATCTAGTCCGAATGGCGAATTCCGTAAAGAAACAGACATTATGGACGTATGGTTTGATTCAGGTTCTTCTCACCAAGCTGTCCTAGAAGAGCGCGAAGACTTACAACGTCCAGCTGATTTATACTTAGAGGGATCTGACCAATACCGTGGCTGGTTTAACTCTTCATTATCAACAGCAGTTGCAGTAACAGGTAAAGCACCATACAAAGGTGTGTTGAGTCATGGATTCGTATTAGACGGTGAAGGTCGTAAAATGAGTAAATCTATCGGGAACATTGTTGTACCGAAGAAAATCATGGATCAATTAGGTGGAGATATTTTACGTTTATGGGTATCTTCTGTTGACTACCAATCTGATGTGCGTATTTCAGATGATATTTTAAAACAAGTTGCAGAAGTATATCGTAAAATCCGTAACACATTCCGTTTCTTATTAGGAAACTTAGCTGACTTTAATCCAAGTCAAGATGCAGTAGCGAAAGCTGAATTACGTGAAGTAGATCGCTACATGCTAGTGAAATTAAATGACTTAATTACAAAAGTAAAAGAAGCATATGAAACATATGACTTTGCGGCAGTATATCATGCAATTCATAACTTCTGCACAATTGATTTAAGCTCATTCTATTTAGACTTTGCAAAAGACATTTTATACATTGAAGCAGCAAATCATCATGACCGTCGTGCGATTCAAACAGTACTTTACGATGTTCTTGTTGCATTAACAAAACTTGTAACACCAATCTTACCTCATACAGCTGATGAAGTATGGCCATATGTTCCTGGTGTTGTAGAGGAAAGCGTTCAGCTAACCGATATGCCAGAAGCTGTAGAAGTAGAGGGTGCGGAAGCGTTAAAAACAAAATGGGATGCATTTATGACACTTCGAGATGACGTATTAAAAGCGTTAGAAGTGGCTCGTAATGAAAAAGTAATCGGTAAGTCATTAAATGCGAGTATTACCCTATATCCAACTGCAGAAATGAAACAAATGTTAGAGTCTATTAGTGAAGATTTAAAACAATTATTTATTGTCTCTGAGTATAAACTTGGTGGAACAATGGAAGAAGCTCCAGCGGGTGCACCAAAATATGAGCATACAGCTGTTGTTGTAGCGCAGGCAACTGGTGAAACATGTGAACGTTGCTGGGTTGTTTCTGAAACAATTGGTAAAGACGCTGAACATGAAACATTATGTGAGCGTTGTGCAACAGTAGTAAAAGAAAATTATGTAAAATAATGATGTGATAAAAACTGACTGCTATTACGGTAGTCAGTTTTTGTATTTAGTAAGGATTCTTCTTAACATGTGGCAGATGTATGAAAAGTTCGACTGCTTAAAGTTTTTCTGTTGGGCAGGAGGAAGTAACTTTTAAGCACTTTCCTATGAAGGAAAAATGTGTGAGCGGTAAGCGAGAAAATTTCGGACACACTAACGGTACATTGCAGCCGGGAGGGATGTACACGTGAATGAAATCTATATGGAAATCAAAGAAGAATTACAATTGATGAAAAAAGAACTACAGGAACGACTGGCAAAAGAAGCGATAGAAACTTATTATGTAGAATTCGGACTGGAATTAGGCTATGAATCGAAGGAAGATGGAAAAAAGAAATTATTTTTACATGATATAAGAGAAGATTTAAAAGATGTGGAACGAGCATTATTTAAAATGGAAATCGATATGTATGGTATTTGTGAGGAAACTGGGAAATACATTCCTGTAAAGCAAATGAAAATGATGCCAACAGCTCGTACAATTCATGAATTTTTATATGAGAAAGTAAATGTCTAAGAGGCACAACGATATTATATTACCTTTTTTTATTTTATTTTATTCTTCCGTAAAGGTTCATTGTGAAAAGACCGTAGCTATGCTAAAATTTTGAGGTACACTGTCTTTGTGGGGGAAATGAAAATGATATATTATTTAATAGCGTTATTTGTCATTACCATCGATCAAGTATCGAAATGGTTAATTGTAAAAAACATGGAATTAGGTACAAGTATCCCGATTATCGATAATGTATTATACATAACATCACATCGGAATAGAGGAGCTGCCTGGGGCATTTTAGAAAACAAAATGTGGTTCTTCTATATTATTACAGTTGTTTTTGTAGGATTTATCGTATTTTATATGAAAAAGTATGCAAAAACAGATAGGCTCCTAGGGATTTCATTAGGTCTTATTTTAGGCGGAGCAATTGGCAACTTTATTGATCGTGTATTTAGACAAGAAGTGGTGGATTTCATTCACGTGTATATTTTTTCATACAACTATCCGGTATTTAACATAGCTGACTCAGCTTTATGTATTGGGGTTGTATTGATTATTATTCAAACATTATTAGAAGGAAAGAAAATGAAGGAGTAATTGAATGAGCGAAGTAGTACAAGTAACAGTTACAGAAGAACAAAAGAGCGAACGGATTGATAAGTTTCTCGCGGGAGTGAACAATGAATGGTCACGTTCACAAGTACAACAGTGGATTAAAGATGGCGTTGTAACCGTAAATGGAAACGACATTAAAGGAAATTATAAAGTAAAAGTAAATGATGAAATTGCAGTAGCAATTCCAGATCCAGAAGAGCTTGATATTTTGCCAGAAGACATGAATTTAGAAATTTATTATGAAGATGCAGATGTGCTTGTTGTGAATAAGCCACGTGGCATGGTTGTGCATCCAGCTCCTGGACATACAAGTGGTACACTTGTAAATGGGTTAATGCATCATTGTACAGATTTATCAGGTATTAACGGTGTAATGCGTCCAGGGATTGTACATCGTATTGATAAAGATACATCTGGCTTATTGATGGTTGCTAAAAATGATATGGCACATGAATCTCTTGTAAATCAGCTTGTGGCAAAAACAGTAACAAGACGATATAAAGCAATCGTCCATGGTGTAATTCCACATGATAAAGGGACAATTGATGCTCCAATTGGCCGTGATAAAAAGGACCGCCAAAGTATGACGGTTGATGAAAATGGGAAGCATGCTGTTACGCATTTTCAGGTGTTAGAACGATTTAAAGACTTTACACTTGTAGAGTGTCGTTTAGAAACCGGCCGTACGCACCAAATTCGTGTTCATATGAAATATATTGGATACCCGCTTGCGGGAGATCCGAAATATGGTCCGAAAAAAACATTAGATATAAATGGACAAGCGCTTCATGCGGGGATTTTAGGGTTTAATCATCCTCATACAGGCGAATATATCGAGTTTGAGGCGCCAGTTCCAGCAGTATTTGAAGAAGTTTTAAATGTTTTACGGAAATAGTATTGACAAAACGATTAAAACCTGCGATACTAGCAACAGTTGAATAATGATCCTTTAACACAGCCCCGTGAGGTTGAGAAGGTAACGGTTTGAAATACTTAGGGTGTACTTGTACCCTTTTTTCAAAAGTCCTCTCGCACACGCTGAGAGGACTTTTTTTATACCATTCCTCTCACGCAAGAAAAAAGCTTGGAGGTGTAGAGCATGCAAGAAAAAGCTGTCGTTTTAGATGACCAAATGATTCGCCGTGCTTTAACACGCATCAGTCATGAAATTGTGGAACGTAATAAAGGTGTCGATAATTGTGTTCTTGTCGGAATTAAAACACGTGGGATTTTTATTGCACAGCGTTTAGCAGAACGAATTGGTCAAATTGAAGGAAAAGAAATAGAAGTAGGCGAGTTAGACATTACGCTATATCGTGATGATTTAACATTGCAATCAAAAAATAAAGAACCGCTTGTAAAAGGTTCAGATATTCCTGTGGACATTACGAAGAAAAAAGTTATTCTTGTGGATGATGTATTGTATACAGGAAGAACGGTTCGAGCAGCAATGGATGCTCTTATGGATTTAGGTAGACCATCACAAATCCAATTAGCTGTTCTTGTAGACAGAGGTCATCGTGAATTACCAATTCGCGCTGATTATGTAGGGAAGAACATTCCAACATCAAGTGAAGAACGTATTGAAGTTGATTTGCAAGAGACGGATCAGCAAGATCGAGTAAGTATATACGATAAGTAAAGCCCTTTTAAATGTAGTCCTGTGAGGCTGCCAAAGGGTCTTGACTTTCGTATGTCAAATTTGACATACGAAAGTATAGGACTCTTTGTGCATAGGGCGCAAAGAGTTTTTTTATTGCAAAGTTTTAAACTGAAGGAGGATATAACAATGGAGCAAAAGCCAGTGTTAGACATTCATGAAGTACCGAAACCCGGAAAATGGTTATTTTTAAGTATACAACATTTGTTCGCGATGTTTGGATCAACAGTGCTTGTTCCGTTTTTAACAGGATTGAATCCATCAGTAGCTTTAATCTCCAGTGGATTAGGAACACTCGCGTTTATTCTTATAACAAAAGGTCAAGTACCAGCATATCTAGGCTCATCATTCGCGTTTATCGCACCGATTATTACGGCGAAGACAGCAGGAGGACCAGGAGCAGCAATGCTTGGTGGTTTACTAGCAGGACTTGTATACATCTTAATTTCACTTGGAATTAAGAAATCGGGATCAGCATGGATTATGAAGTTACTCCCACCAATTGTCGTTGGTCCAGTTGTAATGGTTATCGGATTAGCATTAGCACACACAGCAGTGAATATGGCAATGAATGATGCAGGTGGCAAGTATAGTGTTACACACTTCTCAGTAGCATTAGTAACGCTAGCAATTACAATCATTTGCTCTATATTCGGAAGAGGATTTTTCAGCATCATACCAGTTCTATTAGGGATTATCGGAGGATATATCTTCGCTTACTTCCAAGGCTTGGTGGACTTAAAGCCAGTAGCTGAGGCGAAATGGTTTGATGTACCAGACTTTGTCGTACCATTTGTAACTTACACGCCAGAGTTTTCATGGAAGATTGTACTCTTAATGGTGCCAGTAGCACTTGTAACAATTTCAGAACATATCGGGCATCAAATCGTACTTGGAAATGTTATTAAGCGAGATTTAATTGAAAAACCAGGTTTACATCGCTCGATTTTTGGAGATGGTGTAGCGACATTAATCGCATCAGTAATTGGTGGACCACCAAATACAACATACGGTGAAAACATAGGTGTGCTGGCAATTACGAGAGCTTACAGTGTATACTTATTCATCGGATCAGCAGTCTTCGCGATTATGTTCGGATTTATTGGTAAGATTTCCGCACTGATTCACTCGATTCCAACACCAGTTATGGGGGGCGTATCAATCTTACTCTTTGGAGTAATCGCATCAAGCGGTTTACGCATGATGGTAGATGATAAAACAGACTTAAGCGACAAACGAAACTTAATGATTGCATCAGTGATTCTGGTAATCGGTATTGGTGGCGCGGTACTTCGTGTCGGAGAATCATTCCAAGTAGAAGGAATGGCGCTTGCAGCAATCGTTGGCGTACTGTTAAATCTACTGTTACCTGAAATGAAACAGAAACAACAATCTAAGCAGATTGCTTCATAAAAACAACCTTTTAATTCAGTCCTGTGAGACCGAAAAGGGTGGCTTTTTTCTCGCACCCTAGTCTCATATGATTAGGGTATTTTTATGCAATCGTTGTTATATAAATACAAAAATGTTATCATAAAAATCAGAAAGATGAGGGATGACAATGAGCCATTTGTTAACGATGAGTGAATTATCGAAAGAAGAGATTTCGGAAATCCTAAAAGACGCAGAAGATTTCGTAAATGGAAGAAGTAAAAAAACAACAGAGCAAACGTTTGTAGCGAACTTATTTTTCGAAAATAGTACGAGAACAAAGTTTAGCTTCGAAGTTGCCGAGAAGAGATTAGGACTAGACGTATTAAACTTCTCAGCAGATTCTTCTAGCGTACAAAAAGGAGAAACATTATACGATACGATAAGAACACTAGAATCAATCGGAACAAAAGCAGTAGTCATCCGCCATCAGCAAGATCGCTACTTCGATGAGCTAAAAGATAAAGTAAATATTCCAATCCTAAATGCTGGAGATGGATGTGGAAATCATCCAACACAATGCTTGCTAGACCTTTTAACAATTAAACAAGAGTTTGGAAGCTTCGAAGGATTAAAGATTGCAATTGTTGGAGATATCCGCCATAGCCGAGTAGCCCGCTCTAATGCTGAAGCATTAACGAAACTAGGAGCAACAAGTTACTTTGCTAGCCCAGAAGAGTGGAAAGATGAAACTAACACATTCGGAACATACAGAAGTTTAGATGAACTTGTTCCAGAAGTTGATGTGATGATGTTACTTCGTGTGCAACATGAGCGTCATGACCATTATGAAACAGACATCATGAAAGAGTATCATGAACAGCACGGATTAACAATTGAACGAGAAAAACGTATGAAACAAGGAAGCATTATTATGCATCCAGCTCCTATAAACCGCGATGTAGAAATTGCGAGCGAACTCGTTGAGTGTGAGCGTTCCCGCATTTTCAAACAGATGGAAAACGGAGTTTACGTAAGAATGGCTGTACTAAAACGCGCATTACCAAATGTATTAGGAGGAATGAAACATGAATTATTTGTTTAAAAATGGACGTTATCTAAATGAAGAAGGAAAAATTGTAGCAACAGATCTTCTTGTACAAGACGGTAAAATTGCGAAAGTAGCAGAAAATATTACGGCAGATAATGTTGAAGTAATCGATGTAAATGAAAAATTAATCGCACCTGGACTAGTAGATGTACACGTTCATCTTCGCGAACCAGGTGGTGAACATAAAGAAACAATTGAAACAGGTACGCTTGCAGCAGCAAAAGGTGGATTTACAACAATTTGCGCAATGCCAAATACACGCCCAGTACCAGACAGCAAAGAACATATGGAAGACTTACAAAAACGAATTAAAGAAAAAGCACATGTAAATGTACTGCCATATGGCGCAATTACAGTACGTCAAGCAGGTTCTGAAATGACAGACTTTGAAACATTAAAAGAACTTGGAGCATTCGCGTTTACTGATGATGGAGTAGGCGTACAAGATGCAAGCATGATGCTAGCTGCTATGAAACGTGCAGCAAAATTAAATATGGCAGTCGTTGCACACTGTGAAGAAAATACACTAATTAATAAAGGTTGTGTACATGAAGGGAAGTTTTCTAAGGAACACGGATTAAACGGTATCCCATCAGTATGTGAATCTGTACATATTGCCCGGGACATATTACTTGCGGAAGCGGCAGATTGCCACTATCACGTATGTCACGTAAGTACAAAAGGATCTGTACGAGTGATTCGTGATGCAAAACGTGCTGGAATTAAAGTGACAGCAGAAGTAACACCACACCACTTAGTATTATGTGAAGATGATATCCCAGGTGTTGATCCAAACTTTAAAATGAATCCACCGCTTCGAGGAAAAGAAGATCACGAAGCCTTAATTGAAGGATTATTAGATGGAACAATCGATATAATCGCAACAGATCATGCACCGCATGCAGCAGAAGAAAAAGCACAAGGTATTGAAAGAGCACCATTTGGAATTACTGGTTTTGAAACAGCATTCCCATTACTATATACAAACCTTGTGAAAAAGGGGATTATCACATTAGAACAATTGATTCAATTCTTAACAGAAAAACCAGCTGATACATTTGGTTTAGAAGCAGGTCGCTTGCAGGAAGGAAGAGCGGCAGATATTACAATTATCGATTTAGAACAAGAAGAAGAAATTGATCCAACAACATTCTTATCAAAAGGAAAAAATACGCCGTTTGCAGGCTGGAAGTGTCAAGGATGGCCGGTTATGACAATAGTTGGCGGTAAGATCGCATGGCAAAAGGAGAGTGCATTAGTATGAAAAGACAGCTTATCTTAGAAGATGGAACAGTATTAATTGGAAAAGGTTTCGGAGGAGAGATCGAAAAGTCAGGTGAGGTTGTATTTACAACAGGAATGACTGGATATCAAGAAACATTATCTGATCCATCATACTGCGGTCAAATTGTAACATTTACGTACCCATTAATCGGAAACTATGGCATTAACCGTGATGATTTCGAATCAATTCATCCATCTGTAAATGGTTTAATAGTAAACGAAATTTGTGATCACCCATCTAACTTCCGTAATGAAATTTCGTTAGATGATTACTTAAAAGAAAGAAATATTCCCGGACTCGCAGGAATTGATACAAGAAAATTAACGCGAAAAATTCGTCAATATGGAACACTGCGCGGGCGTCTTTGCAACATGGATGCGGATGTAGAGTACATCGTTAGCCAATTAAAAGCGACAGTCTTTACAGATCATGTGAAACGCGTATCAACAAAAGATCCATATCCAAGCCCAGGCCGTGGCCATCGTGTTGTACTTGTAGACTTCGGAATGAAGCACGGTATTTTGCGCGAGCTAAATAAACGTGATTGTGATGTAATCGTTGTACCTTACAATACAACAGCGGAAGAAATTTTACGCCTTAGTCCAGACGGAATTATGTTAAGTAATGGACCTGGTGATCCAAAAGATGTACCAGAAGCAATTGAAATGTTAAAAGAAATCATCGGAAAAGTACCTTTATTCGGGATTTGCCTTGGACATCAATTGTTTGCTCTAGCATCTGGTGCGAATACAAGTAAGTTAAAATTCGGTCACCGTGGTTTAAATCATCCAGTAAAACATCTTGCAACTGGAAAAGTAGCAATTACTTCTCAAAACCATGGTTACGCAGTAGAAGAAGCGTCAGTTGAAAATACAGATCTTGAAATTACGCATGTAGCTTTAAATGATGGAACTGTAGAAGGACTTCGTCATAAGAAGTTCCCAGCATTTACAGTGCAATATCATCCAGAAGCTTCAGCGGGACCAGAAGATGCAAATGATTTATTCGAAGATTTCTTAACAATGATTGAAAACTTCAAGAAAGAAGGGGAAGAGTTATGCCAAAACGCTTAGACATTAACACAATTTTAGTAATCGGATCAGGACCAATTGTAATTGGGCAAGCAGCGGAATTTGACTACTCTGGTACACAAGCTTGTCAATCTCTTAAAGAGGAAGGTTACAAAGTAATCCTTGTTAACTCTAACCCAGCAACAATTATGACAGATACTGCAACAGCAGATAAAGTATATATTGAACCATTAACATTAGAATTTGTAAGCCGTATTATTCGTAAAGAACGTCCAGATGCAATCTTACCAACATTAGGTGGTCAAACGGGCTTAAACATGGCTGTTGAACTTGCGAAATCAGGTGTGCTTGACGAGTGTGGAGTTGAAATTTTAGGAACAAAATTATCAGCAATTGAGCAAGCGGAAGATCGTGATCTATTCCGTACATTAATGCAAGAGTTAAATGAACCAACACCACCAAGTGAAATCATTCATACGCTTGATGAAGCATATGAATTTGTAAAAGAAATTGGGTATCCGGTGATCGTTCGCCCAGCATTTACACTTGGCGGAACAGGCGGCGGTATTTGCCACAATGAAAAAGAATTAATTGAAACCGTAACAAGTGGTTTAAAACATAGCCCGGTAACGCAATGTTTATTAGAAAAGAGTATTGCTGGTTGTAAAGAAATCGAATACGAAGTAATGCGTGATTCAAACGACAATGCCATCGTAGTATGTAACATGGAAAATATCGATCCAGTTGGGGTTCACACAGGTGATTCTATCGTTGTAGCGCCGAGCCAAACATTAAGTGACCGTGAGTATCAAATGTTACGTAACACTTCATTACGAATTATTCGTGCGTTAGGAATTGAAGGTGGATGTAACGTTCAGCTTGCACTTGATCCATATAGCTTCCAATATTATGTAATCGAAGTGAATCCACGTGTAAGTCGTTCATCTGCACTAGCATCTAAAGCAACAGGATATCCAATTGCGAAGTTAGCAGCGAAAATTGCAGTCGGCTTAACATTAGATGAAATTGTAAACCCAGTAACACAAAAAACATATGCATGTTTCGAACCAGCACTAGACTATGTTGTTTCTAAAATTCCACGTTGGCCATTTGATAAGTTTGAATCAGCAAACAGAACGCTTGGTACACAGATGAAGGCAACTGGTGAAGTTATGTCTATCGGACGTAACCTAGAAGAATCATTACTAAAAGCAGTTCGTTCTCTAGAGCTTGGTATTTATCACCTAGAACTAGATCATTTAAAAGAACTTGATAAAGAAACGATGAAAAAACGTATTATAAAAGCAGATGATGAGCGCCTGTTTGTTGTAGCAGAAGCAATCCGTCAAGGTGTAACGAAAGAAGAAATCAACGCATGGTGTGAAATGGACTTCTTCTTCTTACAAAAAGTCGAAAACATCGTAAACATGGAACGCGAAGTAAAAGCGAATGTAGGAAATATGGAAGTATTACAAGAAGCAAAAGAAATGGGCTTCAGTGATCATTACATTGCAGCTGCTTGGGATAAAACAGAACGTGAAATTTATGATGTGCGTAAAGAAAATAGCATGACGCCAGTATTCAAAATGGTAGATACTTGTGCGGCAGAATTCGAATCTGCAACACCTTACTACTACAGCACATATGGAGATGAAAATGAATCGATCGTTACAGATCGTAAAAGCGTAGTTGTACTTGGATCTGGTCCAATCCGCATCGGTCAAGGTGTTGAGTTTGACTATGCAACAGTTCACTCTGTATGGGCAATTAAAGAAGCCGGATATGAAGCAATTATTATTAATAATAACCCAGAAACAGTTTCAACAGACTTCAGTATTTCTGACAAATTATACTTTGAACCATTAACAATCGAAGATGTAATGCACATCATTGATTTAGAGAAGCCAGAAGGTGTTATCGTTCAGTTCGGTGGACAAACGGCAATTAACTTAGCTGCTAAATTAGAAGAACACGGTGTGAAAATTTTAGGAACATCACTTGAAGATTTAGACCGTGCAGAAGATCGTGATAAATTTGAAGCAGCTTTAACACAGCTTGGTATCCCGCAACCAGTTGGTAAAACAGCAACGACTGTAGAACAAGCGGTAGCAATCGCTGAAGAAATTGGTTACCCAGTATTAGTAAGACCATCTTACGTACTTGGTGGGCGTGCGATGGAAATCGTATATCGTCAAGAAGAACTACTGCATTACATGAAAAATGCGGTTAAAGTTCATGCGGATCATCCAGTATTAATTGACCGCTATATGGTTGGTAAAGAAATTGAAGTAGATGCAATTTCAGACGGTGAAAATGTATTCATTCCAGGTATTATGGAACATATTGAACGCGCTGGAGTTCACTCTGGTGACTCAATTGGAGTATACCCACCGCAAAGCTTATCTGCAAAACTGAAAGAACAAATTATCGAAAATACAATTGCACTTGGAAGAGGATTAAACATTGTTGGATTACTGAATATCCAGTTTGTAGTATTCAAAGACGAAGTGTATGTAATTGAAGTAAACCCACGTGCGAGCCGTACAGTACCATTCTTAAGTAAAATTACAGGCGTACCGATGGCGAATATCGCAACGAAAGTTATTTTAGGTCAAAATCTTGTAGAACAAGGATATGAAACTGGCTATCGCTCAGAAGAGAATGAAGTGTATGTAAAAGCTCCAGTATTCTCATTTGCGAAACTACGTTCAGTTGATACAACATTAGGGCCTGAAATGAAATCAACAGGGGAAGTAATGGGGAAAGACTTAACGCTTGAAAAAGCACTATATAAAGGACTTGTTGCTTCTGGAATTAACATTCCAACGCACGGATCAGTAATCATTACTGTGGCGGATAAAGATAAAGAAGAAGCAATGGAAATTGCAAAACGCTTCCATGAAATCGGCTATAACTTATTAGCAACAGCAGGAACAGCACAATCGTTAACAGAGAAAAGCATTCCGGTGCAAGTTGTAAACAAAATTGATTCTGAAGACTACAACTTACTTGATATTATCCGTCAAGGGAAAGCACAGTTTGTAATCAATACGTTAACAAAAGGAAAACAACCAGCGCGTGATGGTTTCCGCATTCGCCGTGAATCAGTAGAAAATGGTGTGGCCTGCTTAACTTCACTTGATACAACAAGAGCAATTTTAAGAGTACTAGAATCCATGACATTCTCAGCTCACGCAATGAAAGAAATCGCGCCAGCGCAGCGTCACGAGGTGGTACATGCATGATGCAAAAGCAAAATATGATCGTCGTTAACCAAACAGAAATCGCAAAAAATATTTATGAATTAGTGCTTCAAGGTGATCTTGTACAG
Source organism: Bacillus sp. FSL K6-6038 (assembly GCF_038050455.1). Classification (NCBI taxonomy): domain Bacteria; kingdom Bacillati; phylum Bacillota; class Bacilli; order Caryophanales; family Bacillaceae; genus Bacillus; species Bacillus sp. FSL K6-6038. Next base: position 3,771,445 of record NZ_JBBOUH010000001.1, on the reverse strand, counting down.
CAAATGAACGAACCAGGGCAGTTTGTACACATTAAGGTAGCAGAGGGCATTACGCCCCTTCTGCGCCGCCCAATTAGTATTTGTAATGTCGATCAAGACAAGAACGAATTTACAATGCTATATCGTGCGGAAGGACAAGGAACAAAAACACTAGCAAAGAAAAAACAAGGTGAAATTGTAGATGTATTAGGACCATTAGGCCATGGTTTTCCTGTAGAAGAAGCGGAAGCTGGGCAAACAGCTCTATTAGTAGGTGGAGGGATTGGTGTACCACCACTTTATGAGTTATCACAGCGTCTTGTTGCAAAGGGTGTACGTGTCATTCACATCTTAGGTTTCCAAACAAAAGATGTTGTTTTCTACGAAGAGAAATTTGCAGAGCTTGGCGATACGTATGTGGCAACAGTTGATGGTACACATGGTACAAAGGGATTTGTAACAGATGTGATTGATGCTTATGGAATCGACTTTGACATTTTATACTCATGTGGACCTTTGGCAATGCTACGTGCATTAGAAGGTCGTTATAAAGAGAAAAAAGCCTACATTTCACTAGAAGAACGTATGGGCTGTGGTATTGGAGCATGTTTCGCATGTGTATGTCACTTGCAAGAAGATCCAAGCGGACATTCTTACAAGAAGGTGTGTAGCGACGGGCCAGTATTTCCAATCGGGGAGGTTGTACTATGAACAGATTGCAAGTTGAATTACCAGGATTATCGTTGAAAAATCCAATCATCCCAGCTTCTGGTTGCTTCGGGTTTGGTCGTGAGTATGCGCAATTTTATGATTTAAGCGTACTTGGATCAATCATGATTAAAGCAACGACAGAACAACCTCGTTATGGAAATCCAACGCCTCGTGTTGCTGAAACACCAGGCGGAATGCTAAATGCAATCGGGCTTCAAAACCCTGGGCTAGAAAAGGTAATGACTTCTGAATTACCATGGCTAGAGCAATTCGATCTTCCGATTATTGCGAACGTTGCAGGTTCACAAGCTGAGGATTATGTAGCAGTTGCAAAGGAAATTTCAAAAGCACCGAATGTTCATGCGCTAGAATTAAATATTTCTTGTCCAAACGTAAAAACGGGTGGTATAGCTTTTGGTACTGTCCCAGAAATTGCTGCTGATTTAACGAAGCGAGTAAAAGAGGTTTCTGAAGTGCCGGTATATGTGAAATTGTCACCGAACGTGGCAAACATTGTAGAGATTGCGAAGGCAATTGAAAATGCAGGTGCAGACGGATTAACGATGATTAATACATTGCTTGGTATGCGTCTAGATTTAAAAACAGCAAAACCCATTTTAGCAAACCGTACAGGCGGACTATCAGGACCTGCAATTAAGCCAGTGGCGATTCGTATGGTACATGAAGTGAGTCAAGCGGTTAACATTCCGATTATCGGAATGGGCGGTATTGAATCAGCAGAAGATGTAATTGAGTTCTTTTACGCTGGTGCAAGCGCAGTTGCAGTTGGTACAGCGAACTTTGTTGATCCGTTCGTATGTCCAACAATTATTGAAGAATTACCAGCGTTATTAGATGAATTAGGATTTGATCACATTTCGGAATGTCAGGGAAGGAGCTGGAAATAAACATGTCACAGTCTTTAATCGTTGCACTGGATTTTCCAGGTAAGGCAGAGGTAGAACAGTTTTTAAGCCACTTTGAAGGGGAACAGTTATTTGTCAAAGTTGGTATGGAGCTATTCTATAAAGAGGGACCTGCTATCATTACGTACTTAAAAGAAAAAGGGCATCAAATTTTTCTAGATTTAAAGCTCCATGATATTCCGAATACAGTAAAAAGCGCTATGCGCAGCCTAGCTAGTCTAGATGTTGATATGGTAAATGTTCATGCTGCTGGGGGAAGTAGCATGATGAAAGCTGCGGTTGAGGGATTAGTGGAAGGTAAGCGAGAAGGAAAAGAGAGACCGATTTGTATTGCAGTTACACAACTAACAAGCACTTCGGAAGCTATGATGAAAAAAGAGATTGGTATTGAGAAAACGTTAGAAGAAGCGGTTGCTCATTATGCAAAATTAACGAAAGAAAGTGGACTTGATGGTGTTGTATGTTCGACACTAGAAGTACCAAAGTTACGTGAAGTATGCGGACCTGCATTTGTAACAGTAACACCGGGGATTCGTCTTGCAAGCGATGATGTTAATGATCAAGTACGCGTAGCAACGCCAAAGCGTGCACGTGAACTTGGTTCAAGTTACATTGTAGTGGGACGTAGTATTACAAAGGCAGAAAATCCGCTTGAAGCGTATAAAACCGTAAAACAACAGTGGGAAGGTGTAACAATATGAAAAAAGAAATCGCATCTCATCTATTAGAAATTGGCGCAGTATTTTTACAACCAAATGATCCATTTACATGGTCTTCTGGTATGAAATCACCAATTTATTGTGATAATCGTTTAACGTTATCATATCCAAAAGTACGCCAAGCGATTGCGGCAGGATTAGAGAAGTTAATCGAAGAACACTTCCCAACTGTAGAAGTTATTGCAGGAACAGCAACTGCTGGTATTGCGCACGCTGCATGGGTAAGTGATCGTATGGATTTACCAATGTGCTATGTACGTAGTAAAGCAAAAGGTCATGGTAAAGGGAACCAGATTGAAGGAAAAGCAGAAAAAGGTCAAAAAGTAGTAGTAGTAGAAGACTTAATTTCAACTGGCGGCAGTGCAATTACTTGTGTAGAAGCACTTCGCGAAGCTGGCTGTGAAGTATTAGGAATCGTATCAATCTTCACGTATGAGCTTGAAGCAGGAAAAGAAAAACTAGCAGCAGCAAACGTAGCATCATATTCTCTAAGCGACTACAGTGCATTAACTGAAGTGGCAGCAGAAAAAGGTATGATCGGACAAGCTGAAACAAAAAAATTACAAGAATGGCGTAAAAATCCAGCTGACGAGGATTGGATTACAGCCTAATTATAAAGAACACGACCGCGGGGGAAACGCGGTCGTGTTTTTTATAGAAAATATGGTTAGATAAATATCCTCTTATCCTGGTAATTCTAACAATTATTCTAGATGAGGTCCCGACACATCGTCATCAAGCTAAGCATACTAAAAGGTAATATGGTAGTGCATTTTTATTGATTCTCTATGAATACACTAAAAATGGGCATGACAAAAACTATTTAATGGTTTTTTTATATTTTTATGTGGATTTTCGTATTTGTAACATCTTACAATACATAACACCCAAAACATACTAAGATTAGTAGTGTAAACCAAGGCATTGGTTTACACTACTATTTTTTTATAGTAGAAGTGAAGAATAGGTCGCTTTGATATTGGGATTTTAAATCCGTACCCAAAACAGATCTTCTTCACTTACCTTATTTGAATCAGTTTAGTATGTGGATCCTTGAGATCGTGTATAAGAAATGGGAATCGATAAGAGTAAGATGAGGACTTCAATTCTACATAAGGAGGCAAAATATGCAACATGTAATTGCGTTTGATGTTAGTATGGGAAAGAGTTATATGGTTATTTATAATGCTCAAAAACAATGTATTTTTGAAAGTGAAATCAATCATTCTAAGCCCGATTTTGAAGAACTACGAAAACGAATAGATCAACTTATGAATGAAAATAAAAAATCACCTCATATTGTGTTCGAAGCAACTGGTGTCTATTCGAGACAACTAGAGCGTTTTATGCAAGATAACAAGTTTGAATACTTTCTGTTGAATCCTTTAGAAGCGAAATTACAATGCGATTCCTTACGGATTCATAAAACCGATAGAAGCGACGCGCATCAATTAGCTCTCACACATTTCACGGCTTCCCGGAGGGAAAAGACAGGCACAGATAACTTATTTTATCAATTAAAATCACTCTCAAGGTTTTATAGTGAACTGGATGACGAATTATCTTTGATTCGTAGCCGGATGCATAAAGTCATTCAGTTGACATTTCCGGAATTGGAACAGATTTTCACAACTAAGTCAGATTTATTTTTAAACTTTGTTCAATTATTCCCTCACCCAGATTTTGTTCAAAATCTTTCCAAAACGGTCATGAAGAATCAGATTCGCAAGAATACCAATAAAAACATCTCAATCAGCATAGCAGAAAAGAAAGCTATGGAAGTACTTGAGGCTGCCAGGTATTCTTATCCAGCCGTACGTCAGGATGACGTTTTATGTGAACAACTCAAATCGTACGCGAAACGCTATCAGGAGCTCCTTTATCAAAAAGAACAGTGTATCACGAAGATGGTACGATTAGCTGAAAGTCGCACAGAATATCCAATTATTCTTAGTTTTCCGGGAATAGGTCCCAATACGGCTATACGTTTGTTAGCTGAAATCGGGGATATTACTCGCTTCGAAAATAACAAACAACTTAATGCATTTGCAGGTATTGATATACGCCGTTTTCAATCAGGAAAAACTTTTTTCAAAGATAAGATCAATAAACGTGGAAATAAGCATCTGCGTAAGCTTCTTTTTCTCATTATCCAGAACATGATAAAGCTACGTCGTTACGGACAGAACCACATTGTTGAGTATTATGATAAATTAAAAACGCAACCTTATAACAAATGTCATAAAGTTGCGTCAATCGCATGTGTAAATAAGTTATTGAAGCTCCTCTTCTACCTTATTACACATAACATACACTATGATTATCGGTTAACCGCCTGAAATCATAGTCTCATTCATCATACTATATTTATTCCCCCTAGTAAAAAAACGAATACATATTAGGGGTATTTAGTTTGCATTAAATTTAACATATATGATATAGGCTTTGCGATATTTAATTGATTAAAAATCTAAAAATAAGGATTGACTAATCGTAAGAAATATCAAAAATCGTTTTCTTTTCGTAACGGTGCGATTTCCGTTCGTTTTTCTTCATTTTTTAACCAAGTTTTAAAATCCATCATCATCCTTCTTTCTTCAATTGTGTTCCGTAAAAAGTATCTATTATATATATTAAGTTTAACAAGTTAACGGAAGACATCTTCTGTTAACTAAAAAAAAATTGCTATATTTATTTAGTTCTTTAATAAAGTGAAACTTTAATCAGTGGGGGTTTTCTCCATCTCCCACTGATTATTAGTTGAACCAATCGGGCTTTTATGGGCAGTGTATCTCCCACTTAACTTCTTTGCTTTCGTAGAATTTTGAGGTGGGAGTATTACTGCCCATTAATGCGGGATAAATGGAGAGATATTCATTTGTTAAAAAAATAAGAATTGAAGATTTTTCTATTTTTTTACAAATAGCACACAAAAAAGACATACTTCTAGGCTATTTTTATATACAGGAATTATTTTTTTGAAATGGTTACTACATATAAAGGAGACTTCAAAATGGATATGGATTCATATTATTGGGAAATGGTTAAGAAGAATATTGGTGTGTATTCTGAACAGGAACAAGAATGTCTTCGAAATAAGAAGGTTATTATTTTTGGATTAGGGGGTGTAGGTGGATATGAAGCAATTCTCTTCTCTCGGATGGGGATTGGGCATATTACAGGCGTTGATCCAGATGAATTTGAAATATCTAATATTAACAGACAAATGTTAGCACTTTCTAGTGTTATAGGTGAACCAAAAGCAAAAGTTGCAGAACAGGTTGTAAAAGATATACATCCCTATATATCAACAAACTTTATACAAACAAGAGTAGATGAAGATAATGTAATCGAACTTATAAAAGGGCACGATATTGTAGTAGAAGCCGTAGATGATATGCCTTCAAGAGTTATTATACATAGAACTGCTAGAGAATTAGGTATACCAAGTGTGGGGATGTCAGGTAGTCCTCCCACAAGAGGATTTGTTTCTACATTTTTTCCAACTGGAATTCCTTATGAGGAAGCATTGAATGTATCTATTGTAGGAGGCAAATTAACCAATCACGAATTAAGACAACAAATTGCGGATATAAAGAAAAGTCGAGCTTGGTATTCTGTAGAAAAAGGGGCACCAAAAGAGTGGGCACAAGATTTTTGTGATGGAAAAGCAGGATGGATTATCACGCCGATGCGTGCCCATCTATTGTCATTATTTAGCTTTCATGAAGCAATCCAAGTGTTAACTGGTCGTGAACCGTTAGCGAGAGCTCCAAAAGGGATTGTTATTGATGTAAATAGCCAGAACCCCGTCCAAGTAAAAAATGCACCAAAAGATGGTTGGGATTATACAACACTGTAAGGAGGAAAATAATTTGTTAACAAAAAATAAAAATACACAAAATATATATGAAGAAAGTTTCACGCGAAATATTGGCGTCATTTCTGTAGAGGAGCAAGAAAAATTAAAAAATGCTCGCGTTACTGTAGTTGGAGCAGGGGGAGTAGGAGGAATTACACTCATTCAATTGGCACGAATGGGTGTAGGTTCTTTACATGTTATTGATCAAGATGTATTTGAAGCAAGCAATATCAATCGACAAATGCTAAGTTCCATCAGTAAATTAGGACAGCAAAAAGCAGAGGTCGCTTTAGAAGTTTTGCAAGACATTAATCCATTATTACAAATAGAGATAACAAAAGAATTTGTTACCGAGGACAATGCATTAGAACTTCTAACGAATGCAGATGTCATTATAGATGCAACTGACAATTTAGTAGCGAGAGTAATTATCCATCGTACAGCTCAGAAACTAGGAATCCCTTCTATTTGGATCGCGGTTACCCCCCCCTTTAGAGGTGGTGTCATGTCTTTAACTCCTAACTCTACGCCCTATGAAATTGCGTTAGGATATCCGTCTTATCAACAAGAGCTAACACCAGAAATGCAAAATAAAATTCATGAATTAAAAGATGGACGTGCTCTTCATTCCGTTACATATGGCGCGGATGAGAAATGGGCAAGCAGTTATGTACAAAAAGATCGTCCATGGGCTGTATTGTCTCCCGTTGCGAATATAGTAGGCATTCTAGCAAGCTTTGAAGCATTTAAATTTATGATAAATCGAGAAGAGTTAAGACCTGTAATAAGTCCAAATTTAATTCAAATTAACCTTGCAAACCAGAATATGGTACAAGTCTCTATACCGGAAAATGGTAGTTGGGACTATACCACACTATAGATGAGAGAAAAGATTATGCTTCCTTTTTTGTTACTTGGAATAATTGTAATGCTCGCTCTGCTTATAAAGGATTATGCACTAGCTGGTGCGGCTTGCTTATTAGGAATTTTACTTGCTGTTGGACAAAAAACTTTATTACATTTTATTCAACAATACTCTTTTCAAATTGGTATTTTCTTTCTTATGTTATTCTTTTTAATTCCAATTGCATCAGGGAAGATTACAAACGAAAACGTAGTAAAATTAATTGCTTCCCCTATGGGATTAGGGTCCATTCTTGCAGGTTTCACTGTGTCATACATAGGAGGGAAGGGTGTAGGAATTCTATCTATGAATCCTACGATATTGTTAGGTGTCTTAATAGGGACTCTTGTTGCCGTATTATTTACAAAAGGTTTACCAGCCGGATTAATTATTGCGGCTGGAATAATAGCTATTATTTCTATGAAATGAAAGGGACATTCTAAATGAAGATAAAATGGACACATATTAGTTTAGTAGGGATTTTTTTTATAATGCTTATGTCTGGTTGTTCTAATATAAAAGAAACTTCTCAAAATGCTCAGACTCCTAAAGTAGTAAAACAAGAATTAGAAATTCAGCAAGGAGAAGAAAAATTATTTTTGCTTCATAAAAACTTAAATAATAAAAAACAGTATAAATCCGATGAAATTGTCTTATTTTTAGAACCATTTAGTGTACCTACAGCTCAAGCATTTGATGTACCAAAATATTCGTGGATGGATGAGTATGCCAAAAAAGGATATGATACTTGGGCCATGGATTTTCGAGGGTTTGGTCATTCTTCTCGCCCTAAAGAAATGTCAGATCCTCCTTCCCAAAACCGTCCGGTTATTCATGTGAATGATGCAACTAAGGATCTAGAAACAGTTGTAAAGTGGATCCAAAAGAAAAGAAATGTGAAAAAGATTCATATAATAGGATGGTCATATGGGGGTGTTGTCGCTGGAAATTATGCAATATCCCATCCTCAAGATATTAATAAACTTATTTTATATGGGTATATGCATGGATTCACACTTCCTATGATGACAAAATCTCTTGAAAATCCATTACAACCTAATCAATTTAATCCTGAAGCATCAGCCTATCAAATGGTGGACTTTGATAAAGGAATGCATCATTGGCATATGATGATGGGAAAGAAAACAATCGTTACAAATGAAGCAATGGATGCCGTAAAACAAGTATTTATCAATTCGGATCCTATGAGTAAGAAAAATAATCAAACTATTCGTCGACCAATTGGTCCACTAGAGGATTTGTTTTACATTTGGAAAAATCAGCCTTTATATGATGTATCTAAAATTAACGTTCCAGTACTTGTCATTTATGGAGAAGATGACACGTTTGCAGACCGAAATATGATGTCAAAACTAACAGGTACAAAACAAAAAAAAGAAGTTGTAATCCCCGATGCAACGCACTGGGCTGTTTATGAAAAGAATCGTAATAGCCTATTCGAACAAACGTTAAACTTTATAGAAATGAAAGAAGGAAAAAAGGAATGAATAAGGGTATAACAATATTGGATGCCACCTTACGTGAAGGAGAACAACAATGTGGTATTCGTTTCTCCAAGGAAGATAAAATTACCTTACTCCATATGTTAGAGAATTTTGGAGTAACTCTTATCGAGGTTGGACACCCGGGTATTTCTGAAGAAGAAGAAGAGATTTGCCGAGAAGTTGCAGCCTCTGCAAAGTACGCTGAAATACTTATGCATGCTCGGGCAAAAAAAGAAGAAGTTCATGCGGCTTATCGTGCTGGTGCCGATTGGATAGGAATCTGGGCGTCTATTAACCCCATTTCTTTACAAACAAAGTACACCAATAGATCAAAAGACTACGTTATTAATCAAGTGAAACAAGCTATTGAAGAAGCAAAATCTTTAGGGATGAAAATCCGTTTTACTATTGAAGATGCTTCGCGAACTGAATGGGAAGATATCGCCTACATTGGACAGGTTGCACATGTAGCTGGAGCAGACCGAATCAGTTTAGCAGACACTGTAGGAATTTGGGAACCAAGTCAGTGTGCGACAATCGTGAAGAAATCTGTTGAGACATTCCCTTGTGAGATTGAAGTTCACCTTCATAATGATTTAGGACTAGCCATGGCAAATGCTCTTGCTGCAATCGATTCAGGGGCATCTGTCATTGATACTACATTGTGCGGAATAGGTGAACGTGCTGGGATTGTTGACTTGCTAAATTTATCAGTATTTTTATCTCAAAAGCGTAATCTTCAGTACTTTAAACTACAGATGATTCCTGAATTGACTCGATCTCTTCAATTAGCTACTGGTTGTAAAGTAGATCATTGGAGACCGATTATTGGAAAGAACATATTTACTCATACGGCACCTTATCATAAAAAAGCTGTTCAGCAGAATGACTCAGCATACGAGGGTATTCAGCCTGAAATGATAGGAAGAGTAAGGAACATTCAACAAAAATGCATAGAAAGAAAAGGGCCAAGGCTTTCAAAGTCTCTCCGAGTTAGTAAACCATTTGTAAAGGGAGCATCTGAGCTTTTATATCATCGCGATGGTCCAGGAGAGCGGTGGGTGCAGATGGATTATAGAACGGATGAACGGGCTTCATTTTATGTGATACAGCGTGTATTCTACGGTGCGCATATGGATGATAACTTAGAAGGACATGTAGATATTCACGCACATCATTGTGATAGTGCCTTTATCTTCTGGGGGAATAAAATAGATGGTACAGGCCTCGTATGTGAAGTGGAAATTGAAGGAGAGTCTCAAATCATTGAGAGTCCTGCATCTGTTTTTATTCCAACGGGTTTCAAGCATAGGTATAAGTACCTTTCGGGTATAGGAACATATACAAATATCGTACTAGCACCTAATTATAATTCTAGTTTGTTAGAGGATAATTTATCAAAAATGCATGTATAATGGGTAATCTAAAATGCCATTAAGTTAAAATACATTTGCATCCCAAAAACGAAAAAAAATTTCGTTTTTGGGATGTTTTTATTTTTTGCTTGATGAAGATAGGGAGCTACTTCAAAAGACGAATAAGAACCTTAATTTTCAAGAGTAGATAATAGAAAGGGTAAATTTTACAGCATTTTTCAATGAACTGAACAACTAAAGAGCATGAAAGTTTCCCTACTTAAAAAGGAAGAGAATTATAAAAATTCTCTTCTTTTTTTATGTGTTCATAAACATTACTTATCTATCTGAAAGCACATGTATACGATTATTGACTCTGGTACAAATGTGTTGCGCCCTTAAATAGTTCATACAGATCCCTAATCAAAGTATTCATAAGTTTGCATAAGATGGAAACAATGGTAAAAAGATAACTTATGAAAATTAAAAGATGGCTTTCCTTGCGTTAAAGGAAAGCCATCTTTTTAAATGCACTTAAAATTCATAAAGAGGCACAGAGTATAGGTTACAATATAAAGGTAGAATTAGCGAAAATTACCAAAAAATATTTTGTTTGAATTATAAAATATGAATATACTGTGGTATTGAGGAATGAATCATTTTGAAAGAATACAAAACTCAATTGAATATATTGAAAAGAGCTTACAAGACGAATTGAACGTTACTGAAGTTTCCTCAAAACGAAAATTTTATCTCTTCATAGTTGCATGGAAATACAGCTTTCATTTTTTTCGTTGTGGGACATTTCAAAATACTAGCTTGATAGCGATGTGGCAGGACCCAGCTTTATAAAATATAATTATTGCGATAAGGAAGAATATTATTAAAAACTTTATCAAATTTTTCTCTGAGCGGTAACTTCATCTTTAAATATTTATGAATTATAAAATGTCTTAAGTTGATGGGCATGTTGTGTTACCCCATTGTCATCAAGCTAAGAAAACGAAAACTTATATATCATTATCTTTAGGTGGAGGGGAAAGATTGTTTGATAAATTAAAAAGGCTATTTAAAAAAGATAAAGAGAATGATTTTGAAGATGAGAGGTACATTTTCAAACAGAATCGTTAAATTTCTTAAATAAAAGATATTACTATTTTCCCTCCACAGCTTCATACCCCTTTACAAATAATAAAGTTATATAAGAAACGATAAATGAGAAGATGCTATACATGCCAATCCAAAAGAAAAATGAAGGGGGAAACAATATAACTCCTAATATAAGAAAAATAGCAAACGTTACAATTGGCATTACGTAATACGTTCTTGTTCTACGTGTCCCAAGTACTGAAACAATAAAAATAAGTAATGGACAAATAAATAAGAAGAAAATCAATTCACTCATGGTTATGTCCCCTTTTCTTAAGAAGTAATATGTTTCTTTTAAACGTTTTAAACTAATTGTTCTCTTAATATAATTTTGACAGATGGTTTGAAATCCCTTTTGGGAATCAGTATATTTCAACAGTTCGCAAAGGAAAACAGTAAGCAAAGAAAACTTGTCTACGGTTATAAAAGAAACATCGCGACAATTGTAGTGACAATTAACCCGATAACGACCGGTATAAAATTGCGTCTAGCAAGTTCGAATGGATCTACTTTACAAATTGCTAACCATTTTTTTGTGCGAGGAGTAATAGAAGTAAGAACTTTAGCTGGTTCAGTTGATTCAACAGAACCAGTATGCACGAGTAAATTGCTCATTGAAATAATAATAGAGATGATTAAAATAGTTGGTAGTAGTTCGGTAATGGCATAGATAAAACTTTGAAAAATCTCGCTAACGGCAAGAGGAATGGAATGTGTTGCGGTTAGAGCTAGTAAAAAGATAAAAAACAATACAAATGATTGTCGTATCTTTTCGAAGAATAAAAAAAGGTGATAATTGTAAGTAAACAAAGAATATAGAGGGCGTGCAGAAGTGTTAATTCTACTCCCATTTTGCTCACATCCTTTAGGCGTTCGGGTAGTTTAGTGTATGAAGAGAGTGGGAGTGTGTGAGTACGTAGAGAAAGAAAATATAACAATTTCATGTACTGCACTTACAAGGTGAAAGTGGATGATATAATACAAATAATCCTGAAAGTGGATAAAATATTATACGGTTTTATTACTAGATAGAGAGATGGAATATATGAAGGAGAAAATAGGTTTTTACGGTCTTATGGGATGCTTCGCTATAGGACTTATTTTAAAGTATTTTATTGAAAGTGATTGGATCGACATTATTTATGCAGTGGGTTTTATTTTTGCTGTATTATATCGTTGGGATGAATTTAGAGCATACACCCGAAAAAAGAAGATCGTTTTAGGAATTGAGTTTGTCATTTTAATAGCTACAGTGCCATTCATATTGTTGGAAGGCGGTAGACAAATGGATATGATGCCAATTTTTCAAGGGTGGCTATCTTTTGCTAGATTAGTATATTTACTTATAATCTTAGGTATTGTGGGAATGATTGTTACAAAAGTGAATAAAAAATTATTATTAGGTGATGACGTATCTAAAACATAAAAAAGTGCTACCTCGCTAAGAGATAGCACTTTTTATTATTTTACAGAATGAGTTTTTTGCATTTTTTTAATTAAACGAATTTGCCCGCGATGACTCAGCTCATCCTTGAATACATGGAACCATTTGAAGTAGTTATTTGCAGGTTTGTCGTGCCAAAACGTTGTGGTTTTATATAGCCATTCATCTGGTAGTGATTGAAACGTTGCAATCGTTTTATCGCGAACTTTTTGTAACGTATCTATGTAGTAGTCTATAGGGTGATTTTTAATCGTTTGACGTCCAAGATCACCCAATTCAACTCCTGGTAACCAGCGTTCTAATTCAGCTTCTGTTGGCTCGCGATCTTCAAAGGGATGAATTTGATAATAAAACTCGACTGCAGCCATATGGTACAAAAGCATACCAATCGAGTTTGCCTGATCATCGTGCAAATAATCGAGTTCTTCAATTGTTAAGTCTTGTACAGCTTGCATAGTTGTATAGCGAGTATAATTCAGCATAGAAACAAGTTTTGAGAACTCTGTGTTTAATCCGTCAATCTTATCAATTACGAAATTCAATAGAAATTCCTCCTAATAAATAATTTCTTTATAGAAGGGTTTCTATATGTAGGAAGAAATTCTTTTTTAGGAGCGTATATGAATCAAGTTTGTGGTTATTAACCAATAACAATAAGGTCTCTATTTGCCTTTGTAATTACTTCATGCCCATCTTTTGTAATGACAATATCATCTTCAATCCTACAGCCACCCCAGTTTGGAATATAAATACCTGGTTCGACAGTAACAACCATTCCTTCTTGTAAAGTAGCTTTACTTTCTTGTGATAATCGAAGTGGTTCATGAAGTTCTAATCCAACGCCATGGCCGGTAGAATGGCCAAAGTATTCACCGTAGCCGTTATCTGTAATGTAATTTCTTGTCACATCATCAATCGTTTTTGCGGATTCACCAGGCCGGATTGCTTTGGTTCCTCGTTTTAATGCTTCTAATACAATACTATATATTTTTTCGAATTCTTTGGAGTAACTTCCAATCGCAATAGTACGTGTTAAATCAGAGCAATACCCATTGTAAAGTGCACCAAAATCTAATGTAACCATATCTCCGTTTTCAATCATCTTATTTGTGGCAACGCCGTGGGGAAGAGAAGAACGGACTCCAGAAGCTACGATAATGTTAAATGATGAGGAAGAGGCCCCTTGTTTTCGCATAAAAAACTCTAATTCATCTCGGACATCAAATTCAGATACACCGGGTTTTAGAAATCCTGTTATATGTTGAAATGCTTCATCGGCCATACGTGCTGCAACTTTAATTGTTTCGATTTCAGACTCTTCCTTAATGGAACGGATTGTTTCTACTAGTTCACTTACTTGTACAAGTTTGATGTTTGTATATTTTTTTAACGAACTATACTGTTTTAAGGTCATATTGTTTTCTTCGATGCCTAGTCTTTGGATGTTTAATCTAGTTGTCTGATTTGCAATCTCTTGTTCTATGTTTCCTTTATGCATAATGATTTCAGTTTCTTGTACCTGTGTTTTTGCTTGATCGACATAGCGGAAATCTGTAATGAATACAGTTTCAGTTGCAGATAGTAATACGACTCCAGCACTACCTGTAAATCCAGTTGCATACTGGCGATTTTCCTTTTTCGTAATGAGTAATCCGTCTATTCCATATTCGGTTAGTTGTTCTTGAATTTTTTTGATTCTAGTAGTCATTTTGATTCCTCCTTTTCATTGTCTATATAAAGCAATAATTATGCCAATATTCTCAATCTAGCTGTTCGTGGGCAATAAGACCCCCACTGTAAAATTCAACAAAAGTAAAGAAGATAGGTGGGGATCGGGCACCCGATTGGTGAGGGCTAATAATCAGTGGGGATGAAGAAAACCTCCTACTGATTAAAGCTTCACTTTATGAGGGAAGATACTTAGTAATGAATATACTGTCAAAAAATGTAGACATATAAAATTATATGTGTCTACATTTTTTTGACATGAAAATCTAGGGTATAAACTTTTTAACACGATATATTTTTAATTGCTCAATAACTTTTTTGTGAAAAATAGTTTTTATTAAGTGATAGGTATAAAAAAAGGTAATAACGATTTAATTAATATCGTTATTACCTCTTTTTGTTTTAAGCTTTTAATTTCATCACCGTATCAGCATCTGGTGTTACATACAATGTTTGTTGATTATCATATGTCACAAACCCAAGTTTAGCACCGCTTGGTTTTTTAACATGGCGAATTTTTGTGAAATCTACAGGAACAGAACTAGAATCTTTTGCTTTACTGTAATAAGCAGCGAGTTTAGCAGCTTCTAATAAAGTCTCTTCAGTTGGTTCTAATGAGCGAATAACAACGTGAGAACCAGGAATATCTTTTGTATGTAACCAAATTTCATCACGACGTGCAAATTTGGTTGTTAAATAGTCATTTTGTTTATTATTTTTACCGACTAAAATTTCTGTTCCATCGGTAGAGATATATTTATCTAATATCGGTTTTGATGTTTTTTTCTTTGTATTCTTCGACTTACGGTTACGCATATAACCTTCTTCAGCTAATTCTTCGCGAATCTCCTCGATATCTTTTGAAGAAGCAGCCTCCATTTGTTGAAGTAGGCTATCAAAGTAAAGGATTTCTTCATTTGTTTTTTCAATTTGTTCTTTTACGATTGCAACAGAATTTTTCGCTTTTTGATACTTTTGGAAATAACGTTGTGCGTTTTCTGACGGTGTTTTCAGTGGATCTAATGTAATTTTTACTGTTCCGCCATTTTCATCGTAGTAGTTGACAACCTCAATTTCTTTGTCACCTTTTTTTAATGCATACATGTTAGCTGTAAGAAGTTCACCGAATAATTGATATTTATTAGCTTTCCCAGCATCTTGTAGTGTTTTTTGTAATTTAATTAATTTCTTTTCATTTTTTGCTTTTTCATTGTGCATAAATCGTTCTAAATCATGTGCTTGTTGTTTTACACGATCGCGTTCAGCCTTTCCAAAGAAGAATCGATCTAATAATTCACTTACAGATAAGAATGTTTTATTATCCCCTTTTAAATGTGTAAGAGGGAAGAGATAAAAGAACTCTTTTCCATTTGCCGTTATCATTGTTGGTTCATATTGATGCGCTTGCATTGGTTTTTGTAATGTGAAAAACGCTTCTGATAATGCATGTTCATTTACCATAACAGCTTTCTTTACAACTTCTTTTGCAAATAGCGGAGAAATCCCCATAAAGGCCCCAACAAGTTGTTTATCCATATTTCCTGCTAAAAAGTCTAGTGGCCTAATAAACTCATCTTGTGTTTCAATCTGCAAGGGATTAATTTTATGCTGTGCTGGTGGTGCAATATATTCAGCGCCAGCATATACAGTACGATGCCGATTTACCGCTAAAGAAACGTGCTTTAAGCTATCTAAAATGATATTTGTTTTCGCGTCTACTAAAATAATATTGCTGTGACGACCCATTATTTCAATCACTAATGTTTTTAACGATTCGTCCCCAATCTCGTTACGGCTTCGAACGGTAATTTGAATGATACGTTCTAAATCGATTTGTTCAATTTTCTCAATAAATCCACCTTCTAAATGTTTGCGAAGAAGCATGCAAAACATTGGTGGTAATGCTGGTGAATCATAACTTTGATTTGTAAGATGCATACGTGCGTATGTAGGGTGTGCGGAAATAAGTAATTTTTGATTTTTTCCGTTTGCTCGAATATGTAACAAAACCTCATATTTTGATGGTTGATATATTTTTGAAATTCTTCCTGTTTGAAGAGAATTTGCAATTTCATGTGTAATCGCTCTTGTAAATAATCCATCGAATGCCATTATGAACACTCCTTTCTAACTAAATGTTAATTATAGCATTTTTTTGGACGGGACTGAATAAGCTTTCATTAGAGCATGTCTGCAATCAGGAGGTCGATAGCGAGATGAATTGGTATGAAATGCGTGCACATGAAGTGGAAGAAAGAACGAATACGAATGTGAAGGTAGGACTGTCAGAGCAAGAAGCGGAAGGGCGCTTAAAGAAGCTAGGGCCAAATGAATTACAAGAAGCAAAGCGGCCTTCTGCACTTCTTGTATTTTTGGCGCAGTTTAAAGATTTTATGGTACTTGTTTTGTTTGGTGCGACAATCATTTCAGCTTTTTTAGGAGAGTATATTGATTCGATTGCAATTGTCGCAATTGTTATTATCAATGGTGTTCTTGGTTTTTTTCAAGAAAGAAAAGCAGAAAAATCATTGGAGGCTTTGAAAGAATTAGCTGCCCCGCAAGTAACGGTTTTACGAAATGGAAAATGGATGAAAATACCATCTAAAGCACTTGTCCTTGGGGATATCATTAAATTTTCTAGCGGCGACCGTATTGGTGCTGATATTCGTCTTGTTGAAGCATCGAGTTTATATATCGAGGAATCGGCTTTAACGGGAGAATCTGTACCTGTTCAAAAGAAAGTGGAAGCATTAGGCGGTCAAAATGTTGCGATTGGTGATCAAAAAAATATGGCATTTAT
This sequence comes from Bacillus sp. FSL K6-6038, assembly GCF_038050455.1. NCBI lineage: Bacteria > Bacillati > Bacillota > Bacilli > Caryophanales > Bacillaceae > Bacillus > Bacillus sp. FSL K6-6038. The sequence continues at coordinate 3,754,363 of NZ_JBBOUH010000001.1, read as the reverse complement.
GGGGACGATGATAACAAGGGGTTCCGGGGCCGGAGTAGTAGTAGCTACAGGGATGAACACGGCTATGGGGCAGATTGCAAATCTGTTGCAAAATGCAGAGCAAATGGAAACACCGCTGCAAAGAAGATTAGAACAACTTGGGAAGATTCTAATCATTGTTGCCCTTATTTTAACAGCACTTGTTGTACTAGCTGGAGTGTATCAAGGGAATGAAGTGTATCATATGTTCTTAGCGGGTGTGTCACTTGCTGTTGCAGCAATTCCAGAAGGATTACCAGCGATTGTTACGGTCGCATTGTCACTTGGTGTACAGCGCATGATTAAAAAGAGAGCGATTGTTCGAAAATTACCAGCAGTAGAAACTTTAGGATGTGCTTCTGTTATTTGTTCGGACAAAACGGGTACGATGACACAAAATAAAATGATGGTAACACATATGTGGTCAGGTGGCGAAACATGGCATGTAACCGGGCAAGGCTACGAGCCTACTGGATCATTTATGAAAGGTGAGCAGAAGGTTAATCCGGAATCTACAAGGGCGTTATATCAATTATTAACATTTGGGTGTTTATGCAATAACGCGAGCATTGTAAAAAAGAAAAAAACATATGTCCTAGATGGAGATCCGACAGAAGGTGCGCTCGTTGCAGCGGCGATGAAAGCAGGAATATCCCGAGAAGCTTTAAAAGAGAAGTTTGAAATTATTCATGAACTCCCTTTTGATTCCACACGAAAAATGATGAGCGTAATCGTTCGTGATCGTGATGGTAGAAAATTTGTAGTCACAAAAGGGGCACCTGATGTTCTTTTGCAAATGAGCCAAACAATTTTATGGGGGGATAAACAGCAACCTTTAAGTGAGTTATATCGTAAAGAAGTGCAAGCGGCAATTCATAACCTTGGAAGTCAAGCGCTTCGAACGATTGCTGTTGCATTTAGGGCTTTAAAAGTAACAGATTCAATTGAACATGAAAGAGAAGTAGAAAAAGATTTCATGCTTGTCGGGATACAAGGAATGATAGACCCGCCAAGACCAGAAGTGAAACAGGCCGTAAAAGAGTGTAAAGAGGCTGGTATTAAAACGGTAATGATTACAGGAGACCATAAAGTAACAGCGATGGCAATTGCGGAGCAGTTAGGGGTTTTACCACCGAATGGCCGCGTTATAGAAGGTGTAGAATTAGCAAATATGTCTGTAGATGAACTAGAGGATATTGTAGAAGATACCTATGTATTTGCACGTGTATCTCCTGAACATAAATTAAAAATTGTAAAAGCTCTTCAAAATAAAGATCATATTGTGGCGATGACAGGTGATGGAGTGAATGACGCTCCTGCTATTAAAACAGCTGATATTGGGATAGCGATGGGAATTACAGGAACGGATGTAGCTAAAGAAGCTTCCTCTCTTGTTTTGCTAGATGATAACTTTGCTACGATTAAATCGGCAATTAAAGAGGGACGAAATATATATGAGAATATTCGGAAGTTCATTCGGTATTTATTAGCATCAAATGTTGGAGAGATTTTAGTTATGTTATTTGCGATGATGCTTGCTTTACCACTTCCGATGGTTCCAATTCAAATTTTATGGGTGAATTTAGTAACAGATGGTTTACCAGCAATGGCACTAGGGTTGGATGCAGCTGAGGGAGATGTGATGAGAAGAAATCCACGGCATCCGAAAGAAGGGGTGTTTGCAAGAGGGTTGGCTTGGAAAATTGTGAGTAGAGGCTTTTTAATTGGTATTGTAACCTTGCTGGCATTTATTATTGCATTTAATCAGCATCCAAATGAATTGAAATATGCGCAAACAGTAGCTTTTGCTACACTAGTTTTAGCACAGCTTATTCATGTATTTGACTGCCGCAGTGAACACTCTATATTCCATCGTAATCCTTTTGGGAATATATATTTGGTTGGAGCAGTTATTATTTCGGTGTTATTAATGCTTGTGGTTATTTATTATCCACCATTGCAACCGATTTTTAGTACAATGCCAATTCAAGCGAGAGATTGGTTATTAATCGTTGGTTTATCGTCCATTCCAACATTTTTATTAGTCGGCTCTTTATTGACAGGGAAAAAGGAGAAGAAGAAGCCGATATTGTATAAGAGAGGCATAAACTTGAAATAGTCAATGATATGAAAATGTGATATAATTTACAAAAGGTAGTAGAGTTGCATCTCTATTACCTTTTTCATTGAGTTATTTCATGGTGTGGATGTGATAAAGATGATTTCTAGTATGACAGGATTTGGAAGAGCGAAAGTGGAAAATGATGCTTTTCAAATTACAGTAGAAATGAAGTCAGTGAACCATCGTTTTTTAGAGATGAACATTCGACTTCCGAAACAAATGATGGTTTTTGAGGACAAAATTCGTAAGTTAATTGCAGAACAAGTTCGCCGCGGGCGTATTGAAGTGTCCATTATTATTACAGGGGAAGGGCTTGTTGAAAGAAAGTTAAGTGTGAATTGGCCGCTTCTCAAGCAGTATAAATCCATTATGGAAGACGTGAAAACGAAATTTCAATTACAAGATTCCATTACACTTCAACAATTAATGGCAATGCCAGAAGTAACGGCGATTGAAGAAATGGAAAATGTAAATGAACAATTTGAACAAAATTTATATGAAGCTGTTCGCCAAGCTGCTCGTACGTTAAAAACGATGAGAGATGGCGAAGGAGAACGATTACATAAAGATATGGCGTATCGTTTACAAGAGATACACGATTGTGTAAATGCGATTATTCCGCATGCACCAATTGTTACTCAAAAATATCGTGAACGATTGGAAAATCGCTTAAAAGAATTACATAATCATGAGTTAGATGAACAAAGGTTGCTGACAGAGGTAGCGATGTTTGCGGAGCGCTCGGATATTCATGAAGAATTGGTTCGCTTGCAAAGTCATTTAGCTCAATTTCATGAAGCCCTTGAGATCGAGGAGCCTGTTGGTAGAAAAATGGATTTCATTGTACAAGAGATGCATCGGGAAATTAACACGATCGGTTCTAAGGCAAACGACTTAACAATTTCAAAATATGTTGTAGAAATGAAAAATAACCTTGAAAAAATTCGTGAACAGGTACAAAATATTGAGTAGCTGTCAAAAAATATATAAAGTTATACGTGGTGGGGAAATCGGATAGACTTACTAGGAGGCGCAAACTATGGCCATGCGGTTTTTAAATATTGGATATGGGAATATTGTATCTGCTCATCGAATTATTGCAATTGTAAGTCCGGAGTCAGCTCCTATTAAACGAACGGTGCAGGAAGCGCGTGAACATAACGTGTTACTAGATGCTACGTATGGGAGAAAAACAAGGGCGGTTATTGTTATGGATGATGGGCATATTGTACTAAGCCCAATTCAGCCAGAGACGATTGCACATCGTTTAAATAATAAAGAAGATTTAAGTGAGGAAGGGTAGGTTTTACATATTTATGAGAAGTAGAAGAGGGTTGCTCATCGTTCTTTCAGGACCTTCTGGCGTTGGGAAAGGGACAGTTCGAAAAGAGTTGTTCAGCCATGAAGATACAAGATTTCAATACTCTATTTCAGTAACGACACGTAAACCGCGTGAAGGTGAAGTAGATGGTGTGGATTATTTCTTTAAAGAGAGAGAAGAGTTTGAAGAAATGATTCGTAACGAAAAGCTGCTTGAGTGGGCAGAGTTCGTTGGGAATTACTATGGAACACCAATCGATTATGTTGAAAAAACATTGCAAGAAGGAAAAGATGTATTCTTAGAAATTGAAGTACAAGGAGCAATTCAAGTAAAGAAAGCTTTCCCAGAAGGGGTATTTATTTTCTTAGCTCCTCCAAGCTTATCAGAGCTTAAGAATCGCATCGTTGGTCGCGGTACAGAGACTGAAGATGTTATTGAAAATCGTTTAACTGTAGCAAAAGAAGAAATCGAGATGATGGACGCTTATGACTATGTAGTAGAAAATGATAAAGTAGAACTTGCTTGTGAACGCATTAAAGCTATTGTGGTTGGTGAACATTGCCGCCGCGACAGAGTAGCGAAATATTATAAAGAAATGACGGAGGGTATATAATATGTTAAATCCATCAATTGATTCATTGCTAAAAAAAATCGACTCTAAATATACATTAGTAACAGTAGCGGCAAAACGCGCTCGTGAAATGCAAATGGCTAACAACTGTGTTGTTGAAAATCCTGTTTCTCATAAATGTGTAGGTAAAGCGTTGGAAGAAATCGATGCGGAAGCATTAAATTATGTACCAAGCGAAGAGAAAGTATCTGAGTAAGGCATTCTCTTCGACAAATGAAAACATAGACTTTATACTTTTCTATGTAACGGTAACAACCTATTTACAAGTAGGTTGTTATTTTTTTATGATAGAGCTAAAAGAAATAGGTTTTTGTTTAATGAAATACTAGCACTGACGAGCTGGAATGAATACATTTCAGCAGAATAAGTTTGAAAAAGAAAGAGGACGAGTCATATGCTAAAAGGGAAAAAGATACTTCTATGTGTAACAGGAGGCATTGCTGTTTTTAAAGCGGCTGCGTTAACGAGTAAATTAACACAAGCAGGAGCACTTGTAAAAGTAATGATGAGTGAATCGGCGATGAAATTTGTTACACCTCTTACATTTCAAGCGCTTTCTCGCCATGATGTATACACGGATACGTTTGATGAAAAAGATTCTGCAGTTATCGCTCATATTGATTTAGCGGATTGGGCGGACGTTGTGCTTATTGCACCAGCAACAGCGAATTGTATCGGAAAATTAGCAAATGGTATTGCTGATGATATGATCACAACAACATTGTTAGCTACTATAGCGCCAGTCTGGATTGCACCTGCTATGAATGTGCATATGTATGAAAATAAAATTGTCCAAAAGAATATGATGACGTTAAAAGCGTTGGGATATACATTTATTGAGCCTGGAGAAGGCTTTTTAGCATGTGGATATGTTGCGAAAGGTCGATTAGAAGAACCAGAAACAATTATCGCTCGATTACAAGAAGCGTTTTCAGAACATAAACCATTAAAGGGAAAGAAAATTTTAGTAACTGCTGGCCCAACTCGTGAAAAAATTGATCCAGTACGTTTTATGACGAACTTTTCTTCAGGGAAAATGGGGTATGCGCTAGCGGAAGTTGCTGCTAACTTAGGAGCGGATGTAATACTTGTTTCAGGTCCAACTGCAATAGCACCACCTGTAAATGTAACAACTGTGCAAGTAGAATCTGCACAAGATATGTTAGAAGCTGTAATGCAACATTATGGATCTATGGATGTTGTTATTAAAACAGCTGCAGTAGCAGACTATCGCCCGAAAATTGTGCATAATCAGAAGATGAAAAAGAAAAGTGGCGATGCAGTCATTGAGTTAGAAAGAACAATCGATATTTTGAAAACACTCGGTGAGAAAAAAGAGCATCAACTCCTAATCGGTTTTGCTGCTGAAACGACAAATATAGAAGAATATGCAACGAAAAAATTGCGTGAAAAAAATGCAAATATGATTGTTGCAAATGATGTGAAAGCACAAGGTGCAGGATTCGGTACGGATACGAATATTGTAACAATGTATAGAAAAGATGGAGAAGTTATTCGATTACCTCTTTTAACAAAGAAAGAAGTTGCACGTGAAATTTTAATGCAAATTAAAGCGATGTTAGAAGAGGATCGTGTATGAAATTTGCAAGTGTAATCGTTGATGTACCGGCACGTCAAACAGATCGCCCGTTTGATTATGTTATCCCTAAGAAATGGGAAGATATTGTACAAACAGGTATGCGTGTAGTCGTTCCGTTTGGTCCACGGAAATTACAAGGCTTTATTATTGAAATAAAAGATTCAGTCGATGTGGAAAGTAAAAAGTTAAAAGCATTGCATGAAATACTAGATGTTACGCCAGTTTTAAATGAAGAATTATTACAACTTGGTTTTTGGCTGACGGATGAAACATTATGTTATATGATTTCAGCTTTTCAAGTTATGCTTCCAGCTGCGATAAAAGCGACTTATAAAAAACGGCTACAGCTCCATAAAACAGCTGCAGTGGCGCCGGAAATTCGTGATTTGTTTCAAGGGAAAGAAGCGATAGATTGGGAAGAAATTGCTACGCACTCACATATGTATCGCATGGTTCAAAAAGAGATAACAAACGGCACTATTGAAGTCATCTATAAAGTAAAAGATAAGGTGCAAAAGAAGAAACAAAGGGTGATTCAGCCAGAATTGCCACAGGAACAATTAGAGGCAGCTGCCTTTGAGCTGAAAAGTAAAAAGCAACAAGATGTACTGTATTACTTTGTAGAAAATTATCACAGTGTGCCATTAAAAACATTAACAGAAGAACTACAAATAACAGATGCACCGGTAAAGTCGCTTGTGAAAAAAGGGTTGCTTTTAGAACAGTACATTGAAGTATATCGTAACCCATATGACGATGATGCTTTTGAACAGACAAAGCCATTTCCGCTCACAGATGAACAAAATCAAGTGATTACGCCCATCTTGTCATCCATTACAAATGAAACATATAATCCATTTTTACTATATGGTGTTACAGGAAGCGGTAAAACAGAAGTGTATTTGCAATCCATTGCTGCGGTGTTGAAAAAGGGAAAAGAGGCGATTGTACTTGTTCCAGAAATTGCGTTAACACCGCAAATGGTAGATCGATTTAAAGGACGTTTTGGTTCGCAAGTTGCGGTTCTTCATAGTGCGCTTTCTGTTGGGGAAAAATATGATGAATGGCGGAAAATTTTACGAAAAGAAGTAAAAGTTGTTGTTGGAGCACGCTCCGCTATTTTTGCTCCATTTGAAAACTTAGGAATTATTATTATTGATGAAGAACATGAGTCAAGTTATAAACAAGAAGATAATCCGAAATATCATGCCAGGGATGTTGCGATTTGGCGAGGGCAATATCATAATTGTCCAATCGTGCTCGGCAGTGCAACGCCGACTCTAGAATCATTTGCTAGAGCGAAAAAAGGTGTTTATGAGCTACTAACCATGCAAAAGCGTATGAATGAACAAGCGTTGCCGACAGTAGAAATTGTTGATATGCGTGAGGAACTGCGTGATGGAAATCGTTCTATGTTTTCAAAATTACTTCATGAGAAAATAGCGGATCGGTTAGAAAAGAAAGAACAAATGGTTCTTTTTTTAAATCGAAGAGGCCATTCAACGTTTGTCATGTGTCGTGATTGTGGTTATGTCGTGCAATGTCCACACTGTGATATATCACTCACCTATCATAAAATGAATCATCGTTTAAAATGTCACTATTGCAGTTATGAGGAAAGTATGCCAACTGCTTGTCCTGCTTGTAATAGTTCGTATATTCGTTTCTTTGGGACAGGAACACAAAAGGTAGAAGAAGAAATTACAAAGTTATTTCCAGAGGCGCGGGTTATCCGTATGGATGTTGATACAACGAGTCGCAAAGGAATGCACGAAAAGTTATTAAAAGCCTTCGGTGAAGAGAAAGCTGATATCTTACTTGGAACACAGATGATCGCTAAAGGGCTTGATTTTCCAAAGGTTACACTTGTTGGTGTCTTAACAGCTGATACGATGCTACATTTACCAGATTTTCGAGCAAGCGAGAAGACGTATCAGTTATTGACACAGGTGAGTGGACGTGCAGGTCGACATGAATTACCAGGAGAAGTAGTAATTCAAACGTATACGCCAGAACACTATAGCGTAGAACTAGCAAAGAATCAGCAGTACGATGTATTTTTTGAACAAGAAATGCAAATGAGAAAAACAAGGCAATACCCGCCATACTACTATGTCGCACTTGTAACCGTTTCGCATCCAGAGTTATTAAAAGCAGTGCAAGTAACGGAAAAAATTGTCGGTTATTTACGAACGCATTGCTCGCGGCAAACAATGGTGCTAGGACCGGTTGCTTCAGCAATTCCAAGGATAAAAGATAGATATCGATACCAATGCATGATAAAATACAAGCGGGAACCAAACTTAAAGTACGTGCTCAAAATGGTAAATGAACATTATCAAGCAGAAATGCAAAAAGATTTGCAGATCTCAATCGACTTTAATCCAACAATGTTAATGTAGCGGAGGAAAATATGGCAGTTTTAGAAATTGTAAAGCATCCAGATGAAGTGTTAGAAACCCCATGTGAACGGGTAATGAACTTTGATAAAAAGTTAGTGAATTTGTTAAAAGATATGCATGAAACAATGTTAGTTGCAGATGGTGTTGGTTTAGCAGCACCACAAGTCGGCGTAAGTTTGCAAGTGGCAGTTGTTGATATTGGTGATGATACGGGAAAAATCGAACTGATTAATCCAGTTATTTTAGAAAAACGTGGTGAACAAGTAGGTCCCGAAGGCTGCTTAAGCTTTCCGGGACTTTATGGTGAAGTGGAGCGTGCAGAGTATATTAAAGTACGTGCACAAAATCGTCGTGGTAAAATCTTTTTATTAGAGGCAGATGATTTTTTAGCACGCGCAATTCAACATGAAATCGACCATTTACATGGTGTGTTATTTACATCAAAAGTGACGAGATATTATGAGGAAAATGAATTAGAAGAGATGTAAAAGGAGCGGTTTTTGAATGATAAAAGTAGTATTTATGGGAACACCGGACTTTTCTGTACCGGTGCTTCGTCGTCTTATTGAAGATGGATATGATGTAATTGGTGTTGTAACGCAGCCGGATCGTCCAGTGGGAAGAAAAAAGGTTATGACACCAACACCTGTTAAGGTGGAAGCGGAAAAACATGGTATTCCGGTGTTACAGCCGTTAAAAATTCGTGAAAAAGACGAATATGAAAAAGTATTGGCATTAGAGCCGGATTTAATTGTGACAGCTGCGTTCGGACAAATTGTACCAAACGAAATTTTAGAAGCACCAAAGTATGGATGTATTAATGTTCATGCTTCATTACTTCCAGAACTTCGCGGCGGTGCACCAATTCATTACTCCATCATGCAGGGAAAAGAAAAAACAGGTATCACAATTATGTATATGGTGGAAAAATTAGATGCTGGTGATATTTTAACGCAAGTAGAAGTGGAAATCGAAGAACGTGAAACAACTGGTTCATTATTTGATAAATTAAGTGAGGCTGGAGCGCACTTATTATCAAAAACAGTTCCGCTTTTAATACAAGGAAAATTAGAACCGATTAAACAAAATGAGGATGAAGTAACATTCGCTTACAATATTAAACGTGAGCAAGAAAAGATTGATTGGATGAAAACAGGAGAAGAGGTTTACAATCACATTCGTGGTTTAAATCCGTGGCCAGTTGCTTATACAACTTTAGCAGGGCAAGTTGTAAAAGTATGGTGGGGCGAAAAAGTTCCTGTAACAGTACAGGCTGAAGCTGGTTCTATTGTAGCAATTGAAGAAGATGGTTTCGTTGTGGCAACAGGAAATGAAACAGGTGTTAAAATTACTGAGTTACAACCATCTGGTAAAAAGCGCATGAGTTGTTCACAATTTTTACGTGGAACAAAACCTGAAATTGGTACGAAGTTAGGAGAAGACGCATGAGACAAAATGTTCGTGAGTTAGCTCTTGATGGTCTAATTCAAGTAGAGAAAAGTGGCGCTTATAGCAACTTACTTTTAAATAATTTGATTGAAAAAAGTGCGATTGATAGAAAAGATATTGGTTTGTTAACTGAGATTGTCTATGGAACGATTCAACGTCGTGATACACTTGACTATTATTTACAACCATTTTTAAGAAAAAAAGTTGAAGCGTGGGTAAAAATATTACTTCGCTTATCTTTATATCAAATGCTATATTTAGATCGCGTCCCAGAAAGAGCGGCGATTCATGAGGCTGTTGAGATTGCAAAACGTCGTGGTCATAAAGGAATTGCAGGGATGGTAAACGGGGTACTCCGTTCGATTCAACGTGAAGGTGTTCCATCTTTAGAGGAGATACAAAATCCTGTAGAGCGAGTTTCTGTTGCAACGAGTCATCCAGAGTGGCTTGTACAAGAGTGGGTATCAGCATACGATTTAGAAACAGCGCAAAAAATGTGCGAAGTAAATATGGTTCCGCCGGTACCGACAGCACGTGTGAATGTTGATAAAATAACGGTAGAAGAAGCGATTGCTTTGCTAGAACGTGAGGGTGTACAAGCAAATCGTGGTGATTTATCAGAAGATGCTATCCAAATTGAAAAAGGAAACGTAGCGCATACAGAAGCGTTTAAAAACGGTTTCCTTTCTATTCAAGATGAAAGCTCTATGCTTGTTGCGCGTGCTTTGAAACCCGAAGAAGGAGATATGGTTCTTGATAGCTGCGCGGCGCCTGGTGGGAAAACAACACACATTGCAGAGCGTTTAAAGGGGACTGGTCAGGTAACGTCGCTGGATTTACATCCGCATAAAGTTCGTCTAATTCAGCAACAGGCGAAGCGTCTAGAATTAGAGAACATTGAAACAAAGGCGCTAGATGCCAGAAAAGTTCAAGAACATTTTGCGAACGAAAGCTTTGACAAAATATTAGTAGACGCACCATGTTCTGGATTTGGTGTTATCAGACGTAAGCCTGATATTAAATTAGGTAAAGAAAAAGGAGATAGTGAAAGACTGTCGACAATTCAGCTATCGATACTAGAAAAGGTAGCTCCACTGTTAAAAGCAGGTGGTCGCCTTGTTTATAGTACGTGCACAATTGAAAAAATAGAAAATGAACAAGTGATAGAGCAATTTTTACAAGAGCATCCTGAATTTGAATGGGATACTACTATGAAAGAGCGCATGCCAGAAAAATTACGTCCTTATATAAATGAAGGGCAAGTACAAATTTTACCGCATTATTTTGCAACAGATGGCTTTTATATTGCTTGTTTAAGAAAGAAGGTGTAGCATCATGGAAACGACTGTAAAAAAACAAAAGAAAGATTTAGAAACAAAAAAAACATCTATTTACTCTTTACAACTTCATGAAATGCAAAATTGGTTAAAGGAACAAGGTGAACCGAAATTCCGTGCAGGTCAAATTTTTGATTGGCTATATAAAAAGCGTGTAAAAAATTATGAGGATATGACAAATCTTTCAAAAGGATTGCGTGATAAATTGTCGAATTCCTTTGATATTACTACTTTAAATACATTAGTAAAGCAAACATCTTCTGATGGGACAATTAAGTTTTTATTCCAATTATATGATGGGTATTCTATCGAAACAGTATTAATGCGACATGAATATGGAAATTCCATTTGTGTAACAACACAGGTAGGTTGCCGAATTGGTTGTACATTCTGTGCATCAACACTAGGTGGTTTAAAGCGAAACCTAGAGGCTGGAGAAATCGTAGCGCAAGTAGTAGAGGTTCAACGTGCGCTTGATGAGACAGATGAGCGCGTGAGTTCTCTTGTTGTAATGGGAATTGGAGAGCCGTTTGATAACTACGATAACTTAATGTCGTTTTTACGCATTATTAACCATGAAAAAGGAATTCATATTGGTGCACGTCATATGACGGTTTCAACAAGTGGAATCATTCCGAAAATTTATAAGTTTGCTGAAGAGGATATGCAAATTAACTTTGCGATTTCATTGCACGCTCCAAATACAGAATTACGCTCAAAATTAATGCCGATTAACCGTGCTTATAAGCTGCCTGACTTAATGGAAGCTATTAAATACTATGTAAATAGAACCGGGCGTCGCATTACGTTTGAATATGGCTTATTTGGAGGAGAAAACGACCAAGTTGAGCATGCCGAAGAATTGGCTCAACTTTTAAAAGGTGTAAAATGTCATGTGAACTTAATTCCGGTAAACTATGTACCAGAACGCGATTACGTAAGAACACCACGTGAACAAATTTTCTTATTTGAAAAAACGTTGAAAGACCGTGGAGTGAATGTAACGATTCGCCGTGAACAAGGTCATGATATTGATGCTGCCTGCGGTCAGTTGCGTGCAAAGGAGCGCAAAGAAGAGACGAGGTGACAAGATGAAAGCCGTGTTTCTATCGGATAAAGGGAAAGTTCGTCAACATAATGAAGATAGTGCAGGAGTTTTTCATAATTTAGATGGAGATATTTTAGCTGTTGTAGCTGATGGAATGGGAGGTCATCGAGCAGGCGATGTTGCTAGCTCGATGGCCATTCAACTATTCCATGATTATTGGAAACAAACGTATAATATGGATACACCAAAAAAGGCCGAAGAATGGCTACATACAAACGTTGAGATGATTAACGAGAGGGTATACGAATACTCGAAGAAACATACAGAGTGTAGTGGTATGGGAACTACTGTTATTGTTGCGATTTGTACAGCGGGATTTGTAACAATTGGACACATAGGAGATAGTCGATGTTACATGTTATCAGATGATGAGATTTCACTTATAACTGAAGACCATTCACTTGTAAATGAACTTGTCAGATATGGTGAGATTTCAAAAGAGGATGCAGAGTATCATCCAAAAAAGAATTTGCTTTTACGAGCGCTTGGAACAGAAGAAAAAGTTGGATTAGATGTTAAAACATTAGTGTTAGAAGAAAATGATCAACTGCTTCTTTGCTCTGACGGATTATCAAATAAAGTTGCTATGGATGATATGCGAAAGATTTTGCAATTAAACGAACAACTCGAGACAAAGGGAGAACATCTTGTTCAACTTGCGAATGATCGTGGGGGAGAAGATAATATTACCCTTGTCATTGTTGATTATGCGGATTCGGCAAACGAAAGTAGGTGAATTACAACGTGCTGATTGGAAAACGCCTAAACGACCGTTATAAGCTACTGAAAATGATCGGTGGCGGAGGGATGGCCAATGTATATTTGGCTCATGATGATATACTAGGCCGAGATGTAGCGGTAAAAATATTAAGACTCGATTATGCAAATAATGATGAGTTTATTAAACGTTTCCATCGAGAAGCGCAATCTGTTACAACGTTGTCGCATCCAAATATTGTGAATATGTATGATGTTGGGGAAGAAGATGGAATTTATTATCTTGTTATGGAATATGTACCTGGACAAACATTAAAGCAATACATAACGCAGCGTGGAATGTTACCGATAGGAGAAGCTCTTGATATTATGGAGCAGTTAACATCTGCAATGGCACATGCGCATCATTTTGAAATTGTCCATAGAGATATAAAGCCACATAACATCTTAATTCGGAATGATGGGGTCGTGAAGGTGACAGACTTTGGGATTGCGACTGCTACAAGTGCAACGGCGATAACGCATACGAACTCAGTGCTTGGTTCGGTCCATTACTTGTCACCAGAGCAAGCACGCGGAGGGATAGCGAATAAACAATCGGATATTTATTCGCTTGGTATTGTTATGTTTGAATTACTAACAGGGCGACAACCTTTCTCAGGAGAGTCTGCAGTTGCGATTGCTTTAAAACATTTACAGAATGAAACACCATCTCCAAAACGCTGGAATCCAGATATTCCGCAAAGTGTAGAAAATATTATTTTAAAAGCAACTGCAAAAGATCCATTTCATCGCTATCAGTCTGCTAATGCGATGAAGAGAGATATTGAAACGGCGCTATATCCAGAACGTATTAACGAACAACCATTTTATATACCTGAAGATATGGAAGCGACGAAGGCAATTCCAATTATTCAACAAGAACAATTATTTGGAAATGTAAGCGATGAAACAATTGTATTGAATGGAAGTAAAGCGGATGAACAGATAAAAGATGAAGAAGTGAAACCGAACGAGAAAAAAAAGCGAAGTAACAAATGGCTGAAAGTGTTACTTACAACATTTTTACTTTTAGCAATCGGCACAACGTTAGCGCTGACTGTGATTCCAGGATTCTTTATTCCTAAAGACGTAAAAACTCCTGATGTGTCTGGTATGAAGTATGAGACTGCTGTTAACACTCTTGTTGAGAAAGGATTTGAAGTTGCTGAACCGAACATTGTTTATACAGATGATGTTGAAGCTGGGAAAGTAATTAAAACAAGTCCGGCAGCAGGAAGGGTTGTAAAAGAAAGGTCGAAAATTACTATCTATCAATCTGGTGGAAAAAAGAAGGATAAGATGAGTAATTTAATCGGAAAAGATTTTGATAGTTTGAAGGACGAATTGGAAGGGAAGTATAAAATTGTTGTTCGATACGATATTGAAAGCGAAAAACCAAAAGGTGAAATCGTAGAACAAAGTCCAGCAGCAGACCAAATGGTTGTGGAAGCGGAGCAAGATGTGAAAGTTTGGGTGAGTAAAGGTCCTTACCAAATTCGACCTGTTGATTTTTCTGGATGGACGGAAAATAGTGTGAATAGCTATTTAAATGAAAAGAAACTAGTCCCAGATATAAAAAGAGAATATTCGGATACTGTTGATAAGGGACAAGTAATTTCACAATCACCAAAACCAGGAACGCCGTTAAAAGAAGGGGATAAAGTAACGATTACTGTCTCTGATGGTCCGAAGCCTAAAGTAACGAAAACAGTAAAGGTTGATAACATTTCGATTCCGTATGAGCCTCCTGCAACAGGTGAGAAAAAGCCACAAACAATTGAAATTTATAAAGAAGATATGCAGCAGAAAATGGATAAGCCGATTGAAACGCGAACAATAACAGAAGCTGCTACTATTTCTTTGGAATTTGTGATTCAAGAAGGAACAAAAGGCCATTACAAAATTGTTCGAGATGGGACGAAAATTATTGATAAAGAAGTGCCATATCCAGCCTAGTAAAGGTGTGTCTCCATTTGGTGGATTCCACCTTCTTTGTATGGAGAGTGGAATTTGTTGCTCTTGCCTGTTATGCTGTTAACGTAGAAGGGTAAGAAATTACGTTTTGAAATAGAAGGACAGCCATAAAAGTGAAGTGGAAATAAAGGAGAATCTGAACTGATAAATAGTCAGTTTTATCCTAGTATTCGCTGGCAGTACCCCGTCTCAATATTTTAAGGAAGGGATAACTGTATGGAGAGGCTGATAACAATTTCACTTTATATAGAATAAAGGAGAATTATATGGCAGAAGGAAAAATTGTAAAAGCTTTAAGTGGTTTTTATTATGTACAGCATGAAGGTGGCATTACACAATGCCGTGGTCGTGGTGTATTCAGAAAAAATAAAATTACACCACTTGTAGGAGATCAAGTAGTTTTTCAAGCGGAGAATCCGAATGAAGGCTATGTTTTAGAGATTTTTGAGCGGAAAAATGAACTTGTTAGGCCGCCAATTGCCAATGTTGATCAAGCAATCCTTGTTTTCTCAGCAGTTGAACCAGATTTTAACCCAGGGTTATTAGATCGATTTTTAGTATTAATTGAATATCATAACATTAAACCAATTATTTGTATCAGTAAAATGGATTTAGTAGATGAAAAAATGCGAGAAACTGTTGAATCTTATGCAAATGATTATCGTGAAATGGGATATGATGTGTTATTTACTTCTATAAATACATCGGAAAGTATTGATATTTTAAAACCATTCTTAGAAGGTTGTGTCTCAGTTGTTGCGGGGCAATCTGGTGTAGGGAAATCTTCCATGTTAAATGTATTACGCCCAGATTTAGCCCTAAAAACAGATGATATTTCATCGCATTTAGGGCGAGGAAAGCATACGACAAGGCATGTAGAATTAATTGCAGTAGGAAGCGGTCTGGTTGCAGATACACCGGGTTTTAGCTCTCTTGATTTTATTGATATCGAAGTAGAAGATCTTACGTATTGTTTTCCAGAGTTGAAAGAAGAGAGTCAATACTGTAAATTTAGAGGGTGTACACACCTTTCAGAACCGAAATGTGCAGTAAAAGCTGCCGTTGAAGAAGGGAAAATTACACAATATCGTTATGAACATTACAAACAATTTGTAGAAGAAATTAGAGAGAGAAAGCCGAGGTATTAATTATGATTAAAATTGCACCATCGATTTTATCAGCAGATTTTTCCAAACTAGGGGAAGAAATTAAAGATGTAGAAAAGGGCGGAGCGGATTATATCCATGTTGACGTAATGGATGGGCATTTTGTTCCGAACATTACAATTGGTCCATTAATTGTAGAAGCGATTCGTCCAATTACATCTTTACCATTAGATGTACACTTAATGATTGAAAACCCGGATAACTATATCCCTACTTTTGCAAAAGCTGGAGCGGATATTATTACTGTTCATGTAGAGGTGTGCCCGCATTTACATCGTACGATTCAATTAATTAAATCACATGGTATCAAAGCTGGAGTTGTATTAAACCCACATACACCAGTTTCAATGATTGAACACGTATTGGGAGATATTGATATGGTATTACTTATGACAGTAAATCCAGGATTTGGTGGACAGAAGTTTATTCACTCTGTATTACCGAAAATTAAACAAGTTGCAGAAATGGTCAAAGAGCGTAATTTACAAGTAGAAATCGAAGTTGATGGTGGTGTGAATGCTGAGACTGCGAGACTTTGTGTAGAAGCTGGAGCAAATGTTCTTGTAGCAGGATCAGCAGTGTACAATCAAAAAGACCGCGGTGAAGCAATTCGAGTAATTCGTGGATAAGGAATATAGATAAGAAAACTTTTAAGACCTGTTAGAACGGGCTAATGTGAAAAAAGCAATCTACCGACTGGCAGATTGCTTTTTTCTATAGAAGGGAAAGAAAAGATGATTATTCATATTTTAGCTGGAGGACCGGCGGAGTACTGTGCTGATTTCTCTCGGTATGAAAATGAGGAAGTAGTATGGGCTGCGGTTGATCGTGGTGTATATCGTTTGTTGCAAAGAGGAATCATACCTACTGTTGCATTTGGTGATTATGACTCAGTTACAGATGAAGAATTAGCGTGGATGCAAAAACAGACAGATGAGTTACATATTGTTCCGCGTGAAAAAGATCAAACGGATTTAGAAATTGCAATTCATTGGGCACTGGAGCAAAAGCCGGATTTGATTCGCATTTTTGGTGCTACAGGCGGAAGGCTTGATCATGGGTTAGCGAACATACAAATGCTTTTAAAAGGGCTGGAAGCACATACTGAAATGTATATCGTTGACAATAAAAATGAAATCTCTGTAAAAAAAGTAGGCACATATATAATTGAAGAAAATGAACAATTTCCATACGTATCCTTTGTGCCTGTTACGGAAATTGTAAAAGGTATTACACTTCGTTGCTTTAAATATCCTCTTACTGATAAAACGATAGAATGGGGATCGACGCTTTGTATTAGTAATGAACTCATTGCGGAAAAAGGTACTTTTTCATTTGCTTCTGGCATATTAATGGTGATAAGAAGCACTGATTGAAGAAACACTTTTGCTACTTGCATCATATAGTAAACAAGTGGAGTAATGGGGATTAGGAGGGAAACCATGAGATTTTATACAATTAAGTTACCTAAATTTCTTGGTGGAATTGTTCGCGCGGTGTTAAATACCTTTAAAAAGGACTAAAAAAGCACCATTAATGGTGCTTTTTTCATGAGGATAATAAAAAAAGAGCCTATTGGCTCTTTTTTTTATTATTAAACACGTTCGATTTTGCCAGATTTTAATGCTCTAGCAGAAACGTAAACACGTTGAACTTTACCGTCGATGCGTACGCGAACTTTTTGAAGGTTAGCGCCCCATTTACGTTTTGTAGCGTTCATTGCGTGAGAACGAGAGTTACCAGAACGAGCTTTTCTTCCAGTAATAGCACAAACACGAGCCATCTATATTTCCCTCCCTTAACTACCTTACCATACGTAATTTTTTCAATGTTAGTCTTTTATGCGATGCTAAAAACACTACTATAATTTAACACAACTAAAAAGAGAATGCAACAGTGTATAAAAAAGAAATCAAGAAAAATTACTTGACACTAAATTTCAGTAAAGAAAAGTAGAAATCAAGAAAAATCACTTGACATATTATAGTGGTACATGTTGTATAATAACAATGGACTATTTTGCTCGTCGTAGAAAAGTGTAATAATAAGTATAAAATATGAGAGCGAAAAGAAAGAACGATGGAATTTTCTTTAAAAAGATTATATGATAGTAATTAAAGTAGTCTAGCTCACTTTCACCATTTATGAAGGGGGAAAAGAGATGTCAATTGAAATTAAAACGAAGTACGGTCAAATTGATATTAGTACAGATGTAATTGCAACGATTGCTGGAGGTGCCGCGGTAGATTGCTACGGTATCGTTGGTATGGCTTCAAAAAATCAATTAAAAGATGGATTAACAGAAATTTTACGAAAAGAAAACTTCACTAGAGGCGTTATTGTTCGTAAAGACGAAGATGAAGTACATATTGATATGTATATTATTGTGAGCTATGGTACAAAAATTTCAGAGGTAGCACACAACGTCCAAACGAAAGTGAAATATACATTAGACCAAACGGTAGGACTAGCAGTAGATTCTGTAAACATCTACGTACAAGGAGTTAAAGTAATAAACTTGTAATGTGCATTAAGGAGGAAAATCTGTGTCAATTCAAAAAATTGATGGGAAACGTTTATCACAAATGATTATTCAAGGAGCGAATAACTTAACAAACAATGTTCAGCTTGTTGATGCATTAAACGTTTTTCCAGTTCCAGATGGCGATACCGGTACAAATATGAATTTATCAATGACTTCAGGCGCGCGTGAAGTGAAAGCAAACCCTTCGCAGCATGCTGGTAAAGTCGGCGTAAGTTTAGCAAAAGGATTATTAATGGGAGCTCGTGGTAACTCAGGTGTTATTTTATCTCAGTTGTTCCGTGGTTTCTCTAAATCCATTGAACAAAAAGAAGAATTAACAACAGTTGATTTTGCGGCAGCCTTAGAAGCTGGTGTAGAAACGGCGTATAAAGCGGTTATGAAGCCGATTGAAGGAACGATTTTAACAGTTGCAAGAGAAACGGGGAAATATGCAGTCACAGTTGCGAAAAAACAGCGCGACTTTGTTTTGTTTATGGAAGACGTTGTCAAAGAAGCAAATGCATCGTTAAATCGTACGCCAGATTTATTACCTGTATTAAAACAAGTTGGCGTTGTAGATAGCGGTGGTAAAGGTCTTGTTGTTGTATACGAAGGCTTTTTAGCTGATTTAAAAGGGGAAACAATTTCTTCTGATGTACCAGCACAACCATCTATGAATGAAATGGTGCGTGCGGAGCATCACCGTAGTGTACAAAGCCAATTGAGTACAGAAGATATTAAATACGGATATTGTACGGAATTTATGGTGAAATTAGAGTCTGAAAAAATGAAAGAACATAATTTCTCTGAGCAGAAATTCCGTGAAGATATTAGTGTATATGGAGATTCATTGCTTGTTGTCTCGGATGATGAAGTTGTAAAAGTTCATATTCATGCAGAACATCCTGGTGATGCGATGAACTACGGTCAACGTTATGGTAGTTTGATTAAAATTAAAGTAGAAAATATGCGCGAACAGCATACTGCTTTATTAGATGAGCCAACACCGATGCCGGAAAAAGTAATTCCAGTAAAAGAAAAGCAACCATACGGTATTGTAACTGTAGCAATGGGATCAGGTATTAAAAACCTATTCGAGAGCATTGGGGCAACACAAGTTATCGAAGGTGGTCAAACGATGAACCCAAGTACAGAGGATATCGTAAAGGCAATCGAAGAAGCGAATGCTGAAAAAATCATTATATTACCGAATAACGGGAATATTGTGATGGCAGCAGAGCAAGCGGCATCTGTTGTTGATCAAGAAGTGATTGTTGTTCGTTCAAAAACTGTTCCTCAAGGAATGGCTGCAATGTTAGCATTTAATCCAGTTGGAACGTTAGAAGAAAACGAAGAGAACATGCAAGAAGCACTAGCACATGTGAAAACAGGTCAAATTACGTATGCAGTTCGTGATACGGAAATTGACGGTGTAGCGATTCAAAAAAATGATTTCATGTGTATTGCAGATGGGAAAATTGTATCTACAAATGCTAAAAAAGTAGATGCAGCGAAGCAATTGCTAGAAAGTATGATTGATGAAGATTCTGAGATTGTAACGATCTTGCAAGGTGAAGATGCAACAGATGAAGAAGTTGCAGAGTTAGTTGCATTTGTAGAAGAGAAGTTTGAAGATGTAGAGGTAGAAGTTCACCAAGGAAATCAACCTGTATATTCTTTCATATTCTCTGTAGAATAAAGGGAATTTCTTTTTTGCATAGAGATGAATGGTTTTACTTGCTAATGAGCAAGAACTAGCGATAATCTATCGTCAGTGGTTCTTTTTCAAAAGGCTAGCATAATGACGATAAAAAAGAGCCTTGCTGCTATAGTAAGGCTCTTTTTTATCGCATATCTTTCTTTGGAATATACATAATTTGATAAAAGATTTCGCAAAGTTTAATCAAGTAGGTATTTAGGTTAATGAAAGGAAAGGGTCATTATATATGGCTGATAATGTATAAGGGTAGTTTCCTTGAGAATGCCTATGGTAGAATAGAAAAGGCAGAAGAGAACGATTACAAGTTAGGATAGTAAATGTATAAGTTATATGGAATTGTATATCCATATATGCATGAAGTATATACGCGAGTAAAAATAAGAAAATGATGTGACGGAGCGTGAAAATCTTGAGTGAAGTTGTGCAAGTTCCTGTTACGGATGTAAAAGGAATCGGGGAAGAGACATCTGAATTATTACATGAGATGGGGATTCATACAGTTTCCCATCTATTAGAGCATTTTCCGTACCGTTATGAAGACTACGCGATGAAAGATTTGGCAGAAGTGAAACATGAAGAGCGTGTAACAGTGGAAGGAAAGGTGCATAGTGCTCCTTTATTACAATATTACGGGAAAAAGAAATCGCGTCTTACTGTTCGCGTACTTGTTGGCCGTTATTTAATTACGGCTGTATGTTTTAATAGACCGTATTATAAGCAAAAATTAAAGCTTGATGAAACGGTGACGATTACTGGCAAATGGGATCAGCATCGTCAAACGATTTCTATATCCGAGCTTCACTTTGGTCCAGTCGTACGTCAGCAAGAAGTGGAACCTGTGTATTCAGTAAAAGGAAAATTAACAGTAAAACAAATGCGACGTTTTATTGCACAAGCTTTAAAAGAGTATGGTTCCTCTATAGAAGAAATGTTGCCAGATGGTTTGTTAGGGCGTTATAAATTATTACCGCGTTATGAAGCGCTTCGAGCGCTCCATTTTCCAGTTGGTCAAGAAGATTTAAAACAAGCACGTCGTCGATTTGTATATGAAGAATTTTTCTTATTCCAGCTCAAAATGCAAGCGTTGCGTAAAATGGAAAGAGAGAGTTCGAAGGGGACGAAAAAAGATATTTCAATGAAAGAATTAGAAGAGTTCACTGATGCACTTCCGTTCCCACTTACTGGCGCACAGCGTCGCGTTGTTTCTGAGATTATAAAAGATATGCAGTCTCCGTACCGGATGAATCGGTTATTACAAGGGGATGTTGGATCAGGAAAAACAGTCGTAGCTGCAATTGCTCTTTATGCAGCGAAACTTGCACATTATCAAGGTGCGTTAATGGTCCCTACAGAAATTTTAGCTGAGCAACATTATCAATCGCTAGCAGAGACGTTCTCGCATTTTAATATGAATGTGGAATTGTTAACGAGTTCAGTTAAGGGGGCACGTCGTCGTGAAGTTTTAGCGAAACTTGAACAAGGAGAAATAGATATTCTTGTTGGGACACATGCTTTAATTCAGGATGAGGTCATTTTCCATAGACTTGGACTTGTTATTACTGACGAACAACACCGTTTTGGTGTAGCGCAGCGCCGCGTTTTACGAGAGAAAGGTGAAAGTCCAGATGTGTTGTTTATGACAGCAACACCGATTCCTCGTACATTGGCGATTACTGCTTTTGGAGAGATGGATGTTTCTATTATTGATGAAATGCCTGCTGGGCGTAAAGTGATTGAAACGTATTGGGCAAAACATGATATGTTAGAACGTGTCCTTGGTTTCGTGGAAAAGGAAGTGAATAAGGGGAGACAAGCTTATGTAATTTGTCCGCTTATTGAAGAATCTGAGAAGCTTGATGTGCAAAATGCAATTGATTTGCATAGTATGCTGATGCATCACTATCAAGGAAAGTTTCAGGTTGGATTAATGCACGGACGTTTATCTTCTCAAGAAAAAGAAGATGTAATGGAGAAATTTAGTGAAAATAAAGTGCAAATTCTTGTTTCAACAACTGTAGTTGAGGTTGGTGTCAACGTGCCAAATGCAACGGTTATGGTAATTTATGATGCGGAGCGCTTTGGTTTATCGCAATTGCATCAGCTTCGAGGTCGTGTTGGCCGTGGGAGTGAGCAGTCGTATTGTTTGTTAATCGCAGATCCGAAATCGGAAACTGGGAAAGAACGCATGCGCATTATGACAGAAACAAATGATGGATTTGTATTGTCGGAAAAAGATTTAGAGTTACGTGGTCCTGGAGATTTCTTTGGAAGTAAACAAAGTGGTCTACCAGAGTTTAAGGTAGCTGATATGGTACATGATTATCGAGCGTTGGAAACGGCGAGACAAGATGCGGCCGTGCTGGTTGATTCTGAAGCGTTTTGGCACAACGAGCAGTATGCTGCATTACGCGTATATCTTGAAGGAGCAGGTGTGTTTCAAGGAGAAAAGCTCGATTAAAAATGGAATGTGCAAATTTTTTTGTTGCATTCTACTTTTAATGATTATATACTACTGTTAGTACCTAGTCATAAAAACGGATGGTGCGGTATGAAAAAAAGAAAAAGTAAGAAAGAAAGACAAGTATTATTACAACAAACAATAGAAACGAATCCTTTCATAACGGATGAAGAGTTAGCAGAGCAGTTTCAAGTAAGTATACAAACTGTTCGCCTTGATCGAATGGAATTATCGATTCCTGAGTTAAGAGAGCGAATTAAACATGTGGCAACGAAACAGCATGAAGAAGATGTGAAATCTTTACCGTTAGAAGAGGTAGTTGGAGAAATTATTGATATAGAATTAGATAGACATGCAATTTCTATTTTTGAAGTGAAGATGGAGCATGTATTTAAAAGAAATCAAATTGCGCGTGGGCACCATTTGTTTGCTCAAGCGAACTCACTAGCTGTTGCAGTTATTGATGAAGAATTAGCTTTAACTGCAAAGTCTACGATTCGATATATTCGTCCTGTAAAATTAGGAGAACGTGTTGTTGCAAAAGCCCGCGTTGAAGATGTGGAGAATGATAAAGGACGGACGGTTGTCAAAGTGCATAGCTTTGTTGGCGAAGAACTTGTTTTTACAGGCACTTTTGAAATGTATCGATCTAGTAATTATAGTGAGGAAGGTAACAATTTATGAAAATCGCAATAGATGCAATGGGTGGCGATCACGCTCCAAAAGCAGCTGTATTAGGAGCAATGAAAGCTATTAAGGAATATTCAGATTTACATATTACTTTGGTAGGAAAAGAAGAGGAGATTCGTCAGTATTTAACAAGCGAAGAGCGTATTACTGTACTTCATACAGATGAAAAGATTGAAGGGACAGATGAACCAGTAAGAGCTGTTCGTCGGAAAAAGCAAGCTTCAATGGTACTTGCAGCGCAGCAAGTAAAAGAAGGTGTAGCCAATGCTTGTATATCAGCAGGTAACACAGGGGCTTTAATGGCAGCTGGATTGTTTGTGGTAGGACGTATGGAAGGGATTGAACGTCCAGCGTTATCTCCTACAATGCCAACAATTGATGGGAAAGGTTTTGTTATGTTAGACGTTGGAGCAAATGTTGACGCGAAGCCAATTCATTTATATCAATATGCGGTAATGGGTTCTATTTACGCTGAGAAAGTAAGAGGAATTAACAATCCGCGTGTTGGTCTTTTGAATGTCGGGACAGAAGATGGCAAAGGAAACGAACTTTCAAAACAAGTATTCGCTATGCTAAAAGATGCGCCAATTAATTTTGTTGGAAACGTTGAGTCAAGAGACCTATTACAAGGTGTGGCAGATGTAGTTGTATGCGATGGTTTTACTGGAAACGTAGCATTAAAATCATTAGAAGGAACTGCACTAGCATTATTTTCTATGTTAAAAGAACAATTAATGAGTTCGTTCACAAGTAAATTAGCAGCGGCAGTATTAAAACCGAAGCTGATGATATTAAAAGATAAAATGGATTATTCGGAGTATGGCGGAGCAGCATTGTTTGGATTAAAAGCTCCTGTCATTAAGGCTCACGGATCTTCTAATGATCAATCGATTTTTAGTGCGATTCGTCAAACGAGAGAAATGGTAGCGAAAGAAGTCATTCCTACAATTTCAAGTGTAATGGAGAAAGAGCCGCTTCAATAAGAGGAGGGTTTGAAATGGGAAAACTAGCATTTCTTTTTCCGGGCCAAGGTTCACAGGCGGTTGGAATGGGACAGCAATTAGCAGGGAATAATAAAGAGGTTGCAAAAATATTTCAAAAAGCGGATGAAGTTTTACAGGAGTCTCTTTCATCATTAATTTTTGAAGGACCTCAGGAGAAGCTAACATTAACGACAAATGCGCAACCAGCACTATTAACGACAAGTATTGCAATCTTAACAGCTTTGAAACAATATGATATTACGCCTGATTATGTTGCTGGCCATAGCTTAGGTGAGTATAGCGCGCTTGTTGCAGCGGGAGCATTAACATTTGAAGATGCTGTTTACGCTGTGAGAAAACGTGGTGAATATATGGAAGAAGCTGTGCCAAGCGGAGAAGGTGCAATGGCCGCTATTTTAGGGGCAGATCCAGATGTTCTGAAACAAGTTACAGAAGAAGTAACGAGTGAAGGTCATGCTGTGCAAATTGCTAATATGAATAGTACGAAGCAAATCGTTATCTCTGGAACGAAACGAGGAGTAGAACTCGCTTCTCAAAAAGTGAAAGAAAATGGTGCGAAACGAGCAATTCCGCTTCGTGTGAGCGGTCCGTTCCATTCTTCATTAATGAAACCAGCAGCTGAGAAGTTTCAAAATGTTTTAAATGAAATTACAATTCAAGATGCAAACATTCCAGTTGTTGCAAACGTTACGGCTAATTGCGTTAATCGCAGTGAAGATATTCAAGAAAAGCTAATTGAACAGCTCTATTCACCTGTTTTATGGTACCCATCTATTGAACAGATGGTAGAACAAGGTGTAGATACATTTATTGAAATTGGTCCCGGGAAAGTTCTTGCTGGTCTTATGAAATCAATTGCTCCATCTGCAAAGGTATATGCGATATATGATGAAGAGACATTGAAAGATACCATTTCAAGTTTGAGAGGAGAAAGCGGATGTTAAAAGGGAAAGTTGCATTAGTAACAGGTGCATCACGTGGAATTGGCCGCGCAATTGCAATTGATTTAGCGAAGCAAGGGGCAACAGTTGTAGTTAACTATGCTGGTAATGAGCAAAAAGCAAATGAAGTAGTTGATGAAATAAAAAAACTTGGTTCAGAAGCAATCGCAGTGAGAGCAGACGTTGCTAATGTTGAAGAAGTTACAAACCTGGTAAAACACACTGTGGATACATTTGGACGAGTTGATATTCTTGTGAATAATGCAGGGGTAACAAGAGATAATTTATTAATGCGTATGAAAGAAGAAGAATGGGATACAGTTATTGATACAAACTTAAAAGGTGTATTCTTATGTACGAAAGCAGTATCTCGTTACATGATGCGTCAGCGTCATGGTCGTATTATTAATATTGCTTCTGTTGTCGGTGTTACAGGGAATCCCGGTCAAGCAAATTACGTTGCAGCAAAAGCTGGGGTAATTGGATTGACAAAGACTTCCGCAAAAGAATTGGCTAGCCGAAATATAACAGTAAATGCAATTGCTCCAGGGTTTATTGCTACTGATATGACAGATGTATTAGGCGAAAACGTAAAAGAGGAAATGTTAAAATTAATTCCTGCTGCTAAGTTTGGAGAAGCGCAAGATATTGCGAATGCTGTAACATTTTTTGCTGCTGATCACAGCAAATATATTACAGGACAAACATTACATGTTGATGGTGGTATGGTAATGTAATAAAAGAAACGATTTCACCTAGTTTTTTTGTGAAATATTTAATATAATATTTGAGGGGAGGTGAATGAATTATGGCAGATGTTTTAGAGCGTGTAACGAAAATTATCGTGGATCGTTTAGGAGTAGAAGAAACAGAAGTAGTACCAGCTGCAAGCTTTAAAGAAGATTTAGGTGCAGACTCCCTAGATGTAGTTGAACTTGTAATGCAATTGGAAGATGAGTTTGAAATGGAAATTTCTGATGAAGATGCAGAAAAAATTGCTACTGTTGGCGATGCTGTGACTTACATAGAGAGTCATCTATAATGTTTGAGTGAAGTCCCGTTTTATAGCGGGGCTTTCTCGGCTTATATCTGGAGGGACCTATGCCGTACCGAAAATATAGAGAAAAAAAATATGAAACAAAATATCGTGAAGCTTTTAAAATGTTTCAACAAAAAATAGGTATTACGTTTACAGACGAAAAATTATTAATTCAAGCATTTACGCATTCATCGTATGTGAATGAGCATCGAAAAAAGCCACATGAAGACAATGAACGTCTAGAATTTCTTGGAGACGCTGTATTAGAATTAACTGTATCACAGTATTTGTTTCAAAAATATCCGACAATGAGCGAAGGAGAGCTAACAAAGTTGCGTGCAGCTGTTGTATGTGAACCATCTCTTGTCCGCTTTGCGAATGAATTGTCATTTGGTAACCTTGTTTTACTAGGAAAAGGTGAAGAAATGACAGGTGGACGTGAACGACCAGCTTTATTAGCGGATGTCTTTGAAGCGTTTATTGGTGCCCTTTATCTTGATCAAGGGTTGGAGACAGTTTGGGAATTCTTAAAAGAAATTGTATATCCAAAAATTAATGAAGGTGCTTTTTCTCATGTGATGGATTATAAGAGTCAACTACAAGAATTAATTCAGCGTGATGGTAGCGGTAATATTGAGTATCAAATTTTGCAAGAAAAAGGACCTGCTCACAATCGAGAGTTTGTGTCACGTGTTACATTAAATGGCGTGGCTCTAGGTCTTGGTAGCGGTAAGTCGAAAAAAGAAGCAGAGCAACAAGCTGCTTCAGAGGCGTTGAAAAAGTTAAAAGAACAATCATAAGGAATCCCCCTTTACATGAGGGGGATTCCTTATGCATAGAATGAAACTTTATTTTTATTTGGATATGAAAAGATAAATATGAATCCGTACAGTAGTTTGTTTTTATAGGCAGAGACTATAAAAACGGAGAATAGGGGGAAGGCCTTTCGTGTTTTTAAAGAGATTAGAAATAGTAGGATTTAAATCCTTTGCGGAGCGTGTATCTGTTGATTTTGTTCCAGGTGTAACCTCTGTAGTTGGTCCTAATGGAAGCGGAAAGAGTAATATTACTGACGCGATTCGCTGGGTACTTGGTGAACAATCTGCAAAATCATTACGCGGTGCAAAAATGGAGGATATTATTTTTGCGGGAAGTGATACGCGAAGAGCAGTTAATGTTGCAGAGGTAACATTAACCTTAAATAATGAAGATCAGCGTTTACCTATTGAGTATAATGAAGTGAGTGTTACGCGCCGCGTTTCTCGCTCTGGAGATAGTGACTTTTTTATTAACAAACAATCTTGTCGATTAAAAGATATTGTTGATTTATTTATGGATTCTGGTATGGGACGAGAAGCTTTCTCAATCATTAGCCAAGGAAAAGTAGAAGAAATTTTAAGCAGTAAATCTGAAGAGCGTCGTGGTGTATTTGAAGAAGCAGCAGGCGTATTAAAATATAAGCTTCGCAAAAAGAAAGCTGAAGGAAAATTAGCAGAAACACAAGAAAACTTAAATCGTGTGCAAGATATTATTCACGAATTAAGCACTCAAGTAGAGCCGCTTGAAAGACAAGCTTCTATTGCGAAAGACTATCTTGAGAAAAAAGAAGAACTAGAAAAAGTAGAAGCAGCTCTCATTGTATATGAAATTGAAGAATTACATGAAAAATGGGAAGCGCTTAGAAAGCAGTTTGGACACAATAAAGATGAAGAAGTAAAAATGTCAACGCATTTACAAAAAAATGAAGCAGAGCTCGAAGAATTACGCGGACAATTGCAAGCGATTGATGAATCTGTAGATTCCTTGCAAGAAGTTCTCCTTCTTTCTAGTAAAGAGTTAGAAAAATTAGAAGGGCAGCGTGAATTGCTAAAGGAACGAAAGCAAAATGCAACAACGCACTGCACACAGCTTGAACAGTTAATTATTGAGTTAACAGAAAAAGCCAAGATTTATGATGTGGAAATTGAAACCAGTACAGAAGAACTAATGAAATTTGCAAATCAGGTAAAAGCATTAGAACAAAAGCTACACGAAAATGAGAAACTTCTTTCTACATATGCAGAAAACCTAGAAGAGCAAATTGAGCATTTAAAAGGAGATTATATTGAACTTTTAAATCAACAAGCAAGTAATCGTAATGAATTATCTATGCTTGAGGAACAATTCAAACAACAAAATTCTAAAAATCAACGCCTTGATGAAGAAAATGAAAAGTATGTACAAATGCGTATGCAAATTACAGCTAAAAAGGAAAAATTTGTAGAGAGTTATGAAGAAGTAAAAGAGAAAGTGACAAGCGTTATTACCAATATACAAAAAACAGAAGCGGCGCTTGGAAAATGCAAGGCACAATATAGTGAAAATGAAACAAAATTGTATCAAGCATATCAATTTGTTCAACAAGCTCGCTCTCGAAAAGAAATGCTGGAAGAGATGCAAGAAGACTATTCTGGGTTTTATCAAGGTGTACGTGAAGTATTAAAGGCCCGTGAAAGTAAACTACATGGCATTGAAGGTGCGGTCGCTGAACTACTTACTGTACCGAAGGCATATGAAGTTGCTATGGAGATTGCACTTGGTGCAGCAATGCAACACGTTGTTGTACAAACAGAAGAGCATGCTCGCGAGGCAATTGCCTTTTTGAAACAAAATCGCCATGGACGTGCGACGTTTTTACCACAGGCAGTTATTAAGGGAAGATCGTTATCATTTGAACAGCTACGTATGATAAAGCAACATCCAGCGTTTATAGGTGTGGCAGCAGAACTCGTACATTACAATAATAAATATGAAAATATAGTTTCAAATTTATTAGGAACTGTCGTCGTTGCAAAAGAGTTAAGAGGTGCGAATGAGTTAGCGAAGCAATTACAATATCGCTACCGTATTGTAACGATTGAAGGAGATGTTGTAAATCCTGGCGGTTCTATGACTGGTGGGGCTGTAAAACAAGCGAAATCTTCTCTACTAGGGCGACAACGTGAATTAGAAGAGTGGAGCAAGAAGCTTACTGAAATGGAAGAAAAAACTTCTAAGTTAGAAAACTTTGTTAAAGCGTTAAAACAAGAAATTCAAGAAAAAGAAGTTAAGATAAAAGAATTACGTCACGATGCAGAACAAGAGCGTGTAGACGAACAAAAATTAAAAGAAGAAATTAATCAGCTTGAGCTAGAAGAGCATCGTATTAATGATCGCTTATCTATTTATGATTTGGAAATAGAAGGATTTTTACAAGATCAAGTGAAAATGCAAGGGCGAAAACAAGAGCTGGATAGAATTTTAGTAGAGCTTCAAAAAGATATCACAGAGCTTGATGAAAAAATTGTTACTTTAACGAAGCAAAAAAGTGACCAGCATTCTTCGAAAGAAAAAGTTCAGGCGGAGATGACGGAGCTGAAAGTACAAGCAGCAGAAAAGCAGCAACGTTTGTCTAATCAAAAAGAGAAAGTAGATCGTTTGACGAAAGAACAAGAGGAAACGCAGCGAACGCTTGTAAAAACAAAAGAAGATTTAGCATTCTTAAAGCAAGAAATGACATCGAATTCAAGCGGTGAAGAGCAAATTACGAATATGATTGAAAAGAAAGCACATGATCGAAATCAAACATCGGAATTAATTAGTTCCCGTCGTGAGCAACGCCTGAGCCTTCAAGAACGGGTAGAACATATAGAGCATGAAGTGAAAGATACGAAAGGGCGCCATAAATATGTTCTCGAGGTTTTAAAAGATCAAGAAGTGAAAATCAATCGCCTTGATGTTGAATTAGAAAATAGATTGCAACATTTACGCGAAACGTATACGATTTCATTTGAAGCAGCAAAACTGAAGTATACAATGATAATGCCTGCAGAAGATGCGCGTAAAAAGGTGAAATTAATCAAACTATCAATCGAGGAGCTCGGAACAGTAAACTTAGGGGCAATTGAAGAGTATGAACGCGTAGCAGAACGACATACGTTCTTGTTAGAGCAGCGAGATGACTTAGAAGAAGCGAAAGCGACATTGCACCAAGTTATTATGGAAATGGATGAAGAGATGAAAAAACGCTTCTCTACTACATTCCAGGCAATTCGTACAGAATTCCAGACTGTCTTTTGTGAACTATTTGGCGGAGGAAGAGCAGACTTAGTGATGACAAATCCGCAAGATTTATTAAATACAGGCATTGATATTGTTGCGCAGCCACCGGGTAAGAAACTGCAAAATTTAGGTTTACTTTCAGGTGGGGAGCGTGCTTTAACTGCAATTGCACTGCTATTTGGTATTTTAAAAGTAAGACCTGTTCCGTTCTGTGTACTAGATGAGGTTGAAGCGGCGCTTGATGAAGCGAATGTAGCTCGTTTTGCGCAGTATTTGAAAAAGTTTAGTGATGAAACGCAGTTTATTGTTATTACACATCGAAAAGGTACGATGGAAGAATCAGATGTACTGTACGGGGTAACAATGCAAGAATCAGGTGTTTCTAAGCTTGTTTCCGTTCGTTTAGATGACGGAGAAGAGCTTGTTGCAAGCAAATAGGAAGGATGAGAAGAATGAGCTTCTTTAAAAAATTAAAAGAAAAGATTTCGAAACAAACAGATACTGTAACAGAGAAGTTTAAGCAAGGGTTAGAAAAAACGAGAAATTCATTTGCGGATAAAGTAAATGATTTAGTGTATCGCTATCGTAAAGTCGATGAGGATTTCTTTGAGGAATTAGAGGAAATTTTAATTAGTGCAGATGTTGGTGTTGCAACAGTAATGGAACTTATCGATCAGTTGAAGGAAGAAGTACAACGCCGCAATATTCAAGATCCGAGAGAAGTGCAAGCTGTTATTTCGGAAAAACTAGTAGGGATTTACAAAGGTGAAGAAGACTTCAGTAATGAACTTAACATACAACAAGATCAATTAACGGTTATTTTATTTGTTGGTGTTAATGGTGTTGGGAAAACGACAACAATTGGTAAAATGGCTCATAAGTTTAAATCCGAAGGTAAGTCTGTCTTATTAGCAGCAGGGGATACGTTCCGTGCAGGAGCAATCGAACAGCTAGAAGTATGGGGCGACCGAGTTGGTGTGGAAGTTATTAAACAAGGATCTGGTTCTGACCCGGCAGCGGTTATGTATGATGCTGTTCAAGCTGCAAAAGCGCGTAAAGTAGATATCTTGCTATGTGATACAGCAGGTCGCTTGCAAAATAAAGTGAATTTAATGAAGGAGTTAGAAAAGGTGAAACGTGTCATTGAACGCGAAGTTCCAGGTGCTCCTCATGAAGTATTGCTTGTTATTGATGCAACGACAGGTCAAAATGGTTTAAGTCAAGCGAAAACATTCCGCGAAGCAACGAATGTTACAGGTATTGTTCTAACGAAATTAGACGGGACTGCTAAAGGTGGTATCGTATTAGCGATTCGTAATGAGATGGACGTACCAGTGAAATTTGTTGGACTTGGAGAACAAATGGACGACTTACAGCAATTTGATCCAGAACAATATGTGTATGGTTTATTTGCAAACTTAGTAGAAAAAGAAGAAGTATAAAGTGAAACTTCCATCCGTGGAGGCGTTTTCCATGGATGGTTAGCCCTTACCAATCGGGTAATTATGGGTGGTTATTCTCCACCTATCTTCTTCGCTTCTTTTTGAATCTTAAGGTGGAGGTCTTACTGCCCGCAAATAGCGGGGGAAGTGAAAGAAGCGGTTTTTCCGCT
Organism: Bacillus sp. FSL K6-6038; assembly: GCF_038050455.1. NCBI lineage: Bacteria > Bacillati > Bacillota > Bacilli > Caryophanales > Bacillaceae > Bacillus > Bacillus sp. FSL K6-6038. Next base: position 3,722,408 of record NZ_JBBOUH010000001.1, on the reverse strand, counting down.
TCTTTATTTATAAAAAATATATCATGTTAAGAAAAAAACTTGACACTCTTTTATACTCGATGTAAACTAATTCATGTAAAGGGAAATCACTTAACAAAGGATGATCCAACATGCTCGAAAAAACAACGAGAATGAATTATTTATTTGATTTTTATCAATCGTTGTTAACGCAAAAACAAAGAAGTTATATGTCGCTTTATTATTTAGATGATTTATCTCTTGGTGAAATTGCGGAAGAATTTGATGTAAGTCGCCAAGCCGTGTATGATAACATTAAACGGACTGAAGCGATGCTTGAAGAATATGAAGAGAAATTAGTATTACTTCAAAAGTTTCAAGAGCGACAGCGACTTGTTGCAAAGCTAAAACAGCTAATCAGCGAAGAAGAGCATGTGAATGAAGAAATGAAACAAGTTGTTGAAGCTATCGAAAAATTAGATTAGGAGGGCGGCAATATGGCATTTGAAGGATTAGCCGACCGACTTCAACAGACGATGCAAAAAATCCGCGGCAAAGGAAAAGTTTCTGAAGCCGATGTAAAAGAAATGATGAGAGAAGTTCGTCTTGCTCTTTTAGAAGCGGATGTTAACTTTAAAGTAGTAAAAGATTTTGTAAAGCGTGTGTCTGAGCGTGCTGTCGGACAAGATGTAATGAAGAGTTTGACACCTGGCCAACAAGTAATTAAAGTTGTACAGGAAGAACTTACAGAACTTATGGGCGGAGAGCAAAGTAAAATTGCTGTCGCTAATAAGCCGCCAACTGTTATTATGATGGTTGGTCTGCAAGGTGCAGGTAAAACAACGACAACAGGTAAACTTGCGAATTTGCTTCGTAAAAAGCATAATCGTAAACCGATGCTTGTTGCAGCCGATATTTACCGTCCTGCAGCGATTAAACAGCTTGAAACATTAGGGAAGCAATTGGACATGCCTGTTTTCTCATTAGGGGATCAAGTAAGTCCTGTTGAAATTGCGAAACAAGCGATTGCGAAAGCAAAAGAAGATCATCATGATTATGTTTTAATCGATACAGCGGGTCGCCTGCATATTGATGAAGAACTAATGGATGAATTAGCGAAAGTGAAAGAAGTTGCGAAACCGGATGAAATCTTCCTTGTTGTCGATGCGATGACAGGACAAGATGCGGTAAATGTTGCACAAAGTTTCCATGAACAGTTAGGTTTAACAGGTGTTGTTTTAACGAAATTAGACGGTGATACGCGCGGTGGTGCGGCACTATCTATTAAAGCAGTAACAAACACACCAATTAAATTTGCTGGTATGGGTGAAAAGCTAGATGCGATTGAAGCGTTCCATCCAGAACGCATGGCATCCCGTATTTTAGGGATGGGTGACGTTTTAACATTAATTGAAAAAGCGCAAGCTACAGTTGATGAGGAAAAAGCAAAAGAACTTGAGCAAAAAATGCGTACGCTTTCGTTTACACTAGACGATTTCCTAGAGCAACTTGGACAAGTGCGTCAACTTGGACCACTTGATGAATTGCTAGGAATGCTTCCTGGTGCAAATAAAATTAAAGGGCTGAAAAATGCACAAGTTGATGAAAAACAAATTGGGCATATTGAGGCAATTATTCGTTCTATGACAAAAGTAGAGCGAGAACATCCGGAAATTATCAATGCTAGTCGTAAAAAACGCATTGCCAAAGGTAGTGGTACAACAGTACAAGAAATTAATCGTCTACTGAAGCAGTTTGAAGATATGAAAAAAATGATGAAGACGATGACAGGCATGCAAAAAGGTAAGAAAAAAGGACTAGGTGGATTGAAGTTTCCATTTATGTAAGGAAAAAAAGATGGCTCTGTTAAGAAAAAATACTTTACAAAGCAATAGTCTTTTTGCTAATATAATTATCTGTGTGAAATAAATTCGGAGGTGCTTTATAAATGGCAGTTAAAATTCGTTTAAAACGTATGGGAGCTAAAAAAACTCCTTTCTATCGTGTAGTTGTTGCAGATTCTCGTTCTCCTCGTGACGGACGTTTCATTGAGGAAATCGGTACTTACAATCCGGTTGCTCAACCAGCTGAAGTGAAAATCAACGAAGAAGCAGCATTAAAATGGTTAGGAAATGGTGCGAAACCATCTGATACAGTTCGCAATCTTTTCTCTAACCAAGGTATCATGGAGAAATTCCACTTATCTAAACAAGGTAAGTAATTGAGGCAATGACAATGGAAAAGTTGATCGAAACAATTGTCAAACCTCTTGTAGATCATCCTGAAGATGTAAAAGTTTCACAGGAACTTTGCAACGGAGAGATAAAGTATCGATTGACTGTGCATCCTGAGGATGTTGGAAAAGTCATTGGAAAGCAGGGGCGAGTTGCGAAAGCAATTCGGATGCTCTTGTATTCAGTGGGACATCACAATGATGAGAAAGTCACACTGGAAATTCAATAAACGTTAAAAGGGCGAGGATTTTTCCTCTCCCTTTTTTAACATTTTTAAAGAAATTGCATGTTCCATATATGGAATGGAAATGCTTAACTTATATAGAAAACAGGGGTGACATGCTGTTTATGACAAAATGGTTTAACGTAGGTAAAATTGTAAATACTCATGGTGTTAGAGGGGAAATTCGAGTTATTTCTCGTACCGATTTTCCTGAAGAACGATATAAAGTAGGGAATACATTATACATATGGCATGATAAAGGGACGGAACCACTTTCGGTAAAGGTCGCTTCTCATCGCCAACACAAAACATTTGATTTATTGACATTTGAAGGGTATAACAATGTAGATGAAGTAGAGAAGCTAAAAGGTTCTTCAATCAAAGTACCAGAAGAGCAGTTAGGTGAACTTGCTGAAGGTGAGTACTATTACCATGAAATTATTGGCTGTAAAGTTGTAACAGAAGAGGGAGAGGATTTAGGTACGATAAAAGAGATTCTATCTCCTGGTGCGAATGATGTTTGGGTGATCAAACGCCCGAAAGGTCAAGATCTTTTAATCCCTTACATTGATGATATTGTACTTCAAGTTAACATTGAAAATAAATTAGTAACCATTCATGTAATGGAAGGATTGCTATAATGAAAATCGATATTTTAACATTATTTCCAGAGATGTTCACCGGTGTTTTTGGATCTTCGATTTTAAAAAAAGCGCAAGAAAAAGAGGCAGTGGAGCTTAGGGTTGTAAATTTTCGTGATTATACAACAAGTAAGCATAACAGTGTAGATGATTATCCGTACGGTGGGGGCGCGGGGATGGTATTAACCCCACAGCCTATCTTTGATGCGGTGGAAGAGTTAACGAAGGAAACTGACCGTAAACCAAGGGTTGTCTTAATGTGTCCACAAGGAGAGCGTTTCACGCAGAAAAAGGCAGAAGAGCTTGCTGGAGAAGAGCATGTTATTTTTGTATGTGGTCATTATGAAGGATATGATGAACGAATTCGTGAACATCTTGTAACAGATGAGATTTCTATTGGTGATTACGTATTAACGGGCGGAGAATTAGCCTCTATGGTTGTTACCGATAGTGTTGTACGTCTTTTGCCAGGAGTACTTGGAAATTACGCTTCTCAGGTGGAAGATTCTTTTAGTACTGGTTTGTTAGAGCATCCGCACTATACACGTCCAGCTGATTTCCGTGGCATGAAGGTACCGGATGTACTTACGTCAGGGAATCATAAAAATATTGATGAATGGCGTCATAAAGAATCCCTGCGCCGTACGTATACACGTCGACCGGATTTACTTGAAGAACGTCAATTATCAAAGCAAGAAGAAAAATGGCTTGAACAAATTAAAAAAGAGCAATAAGAACTTCATATATTTTCTATTGCAACAGGCCTAGCAATATGATATTATAACATTTGTGTTACTGAAATCAGTAGCCGTATTAACGATGTTCCGCTGTAATTTATTAAGACTTTATAAGAGCATCCGTTTAAAGGAGAGAATTGAATATGCAACAATTAATCGCAGAAATTACAAAAGGCCAATTAAAAACTGACCTACCTTCATTCCGTCCTGGTGACACTTTACGTGTACACGTAAAAGTAGTTGAGGGTACTCGTGAGAGAATTCAGCTTTTTGAAGGTGTTGTAATTAAACGTCGTGGTGGCGGAATCAGTGAAACATTCACAGTGCGTAAGATTTCTTACGGTGTAGGTGTTGAGCGTACATTCCCAGTTCACACGCCAAGAATCGCGAAAATCGAAGTACTTCGCCGTGGTAAAGTACGTCGTGCTAAGTTATACTACTTACGTAACCTTCGCGGTAAAAAAGCGCGTATCAAAGAAATTCGATAAGACATGTATGGGAGCTTGTAAATGCACAAGCTCCCTTTTTCCAATCTATATGAAATTTTGATATAATACGAACAGCTTACATAACCGTGGAGGGGAAATACATGAAAAAAGAGAAGAGTTCACTTTGGGAATGGATAAAAGCAATTTTGATTGCTATTGTGTTAGCGGGTGTTATTAGACAATTTTTCTTTGCTCCAATCCTTGTGGATGGTGTATCAATGTCACCGACGCTACATGATCGTGATCGAATGATTGTCAATAAGATCGGCTATCACATTGGTGAACCGAAACGTTTTGACATAATCGTATTCCAAGCAACAGAAGAAAAAGATTATATTAAACGTGTTATCGGCTTGCCAGGCGATGAAATTGAGTATCGAAATGATAAACTCTATATTAACGGAAAACCTTATGAGGAACCGTATTTAGACAAGCAGAAAAAACAACTTGCTGATGGACCACTTACATATGATTTCAAGCTTGAAGAAATTACAGGTAAGAAAACAGTTCCAAAAGGTCAATTATTTGTACTAGGTGACAATCGTCGTTTTAGTAAAGATAGTCGTACTATTGGAACGATTTCGATGGACCAAGTAATTGGAGAAGCGAATATGTTATATTGGCCATTAAAAGACGCACGTATTGTGAAATAAACGAAAAAAGAAGGTGGCAACATGGTAATTCAATGGTTCCCAGGGCATATGGCAAAAGCTAGGCGCCAAGTAACAGAGAAATTAAAGTTAATTGATGTTGTAATCGAACTTGTAGATGCTCGATTACCTTTATCTTCTCGAAACCCGATGATTGATGAAATTATTACACATAAGCCGAGGCTTGTTGTTTTAAATAAAGCGGATATGGCAGATGATCGCTTAACTAAGCAATGGATCGCCTATTTTGAGGAAAAAGGGCATAAAGCAATTTCAATTAATGCGCAGGCTGGACAAGGTATGAAAGAAATTGCAGCTGCATGTAAAGTGCTTGTAAAAGAAAAATTTGACAAAATGGTTGCAAAAGGCATTCGTCCAAGAGCAATTCGCGCTTTAATTGTAGGTATTCCCAATGTCGGTAAATCTACATTGATTAATAAATTAGCAAAGAAAAATATTGCAAAAACAGGTGATCGTCCAGGTGTTACAACAGCCCAACAATGGATTAAGGTTGGTAAGGAAATGGAACTACTGGATACACCAGGTATTTTATGGCCTAAATTTGAAGATGAATTAGTTGGACTTCGCCTTGCGACAACGGGTGCAATTAAAGATTCTATTTTAAATTTACAAGATGTAGCAGTATATGCACTTCGTTTTATGGAAAAGCATTATCCAGAACGTATACAAGAACGTTATAAAATAAGTGAAATTCCAGAAGACATTGTAGAATTCTTTGATGTGATTGGAAGAAATAGAGGTTGCTTAATGGGCGGCGGAATGATTGATTATGATAAAACATCTGAGCTTATTCTTCGCGAGCTTCGCGGTGGTAAACTTGGAAAAATGACATTTGAAACACCGGAAGAATTTGCAGAGGAAGTAGAAGAAGTATAAGACGTGCGTTTGTGCGTCTTTTCTTTTTGGTTATTTTTAAAAGGGAGTGTACATTGATGCAAAAAATCACAATTCAAGAGGCAGAATGTGTATTGCAAGAAATTAAGAATGAAGAAGATGAAAGATTTCAAGTGTTATTGAAGGATGAGCGGAAAGGCGTTCAAAAGCTCATTTTAAAATGGTATAAACAAAAAGAGTTAGCGCAAAAGGAAAAAGAAAAGTTTTTAGAGATGTCAAAATATGAAAAAGCATTACGTGAAAAAGGGCTCACATATATTGCTGGTATCGATGAAGTGGGAAGGGGGCCGCTAGCTGGGCCCGTTGTTACGGCTGCTGTTGTCCTTCCGGAAGATTTCTATATCCCAGGGTTAAATGACTCTAAAAAACTAAGTGAAGCGAAACGTGAGCGTTTTTATGATGAAATTAAAGAACAGGCAATCGCGATTGGGGTTGGAATTGTATCTCCGCAAGTTATTGATGAAATAAATATTTATCAAGCGACGAAACGAGCAATGTTAGATGCAATTGCGAATTTAGCATGTACACCAGAGCATTTATTAATTGATGCAATGAAGCTTCCTACACCAATTCCGCAAACATCTATTATTAAAGGTGATGCAAAAAGTATTTCTATTTCAGCTGCGTCTATTATTGCGAAAGTAACGAGAGATCGCATGATGAAAGAACTTGGGAAAGAATATCCAGCATATGGATTTGAGCAACATATGGGCTATGGAACGAAACAACATTTACAAGCGATTGAAATGTACGGAGTATTAGAAGAGCATAGAAAAACATTTGCGCCGATTAAGGATATGATTCAAAAATAAGCTGTGACTCACAGCTTATTTTTTTATTTTGGTATATAAACATTACTATTTTCAAAAAAGAATAAAGCGATTTCAGTTTTCTGACACTTTATTGTAGACAGCGTGCCAATCATTTTATACAATGGCAATGTAGTGTTTTTTAAACATTAAAAAACTTTTTGAGTAAAACAGGAAAACAGGGGAGGATGGGACCATGAATATCCATGAGTACCAAGGTAAAGCAGTCCTTAGAAGCTATGGGGTTAGCGTTCCGAACGGGAAGGTTGCATTTACAGTAGAAGAAGCTGTAGAAGCAGCGAAAGAATTAGGAACAGATGTATGTGTAGTGAAAGCACAAATTCACGCTGGTGGACGCGGCAAAGCTGGCGGAGTAAAAGTTGCGAAAAACTTAGATGAAGTACGTACATATGCGGAAAGTATTTTAGGTACTACGCTTGTTACGCATCAAACAGGTCCTGAAGGTAAGGAAGTAAAACGCTTACTTATCGAAGAAGGTTGCGATATTAAAAAAGAATATTATGTTGGCTTAGTTTTAGACCGTGCGACTTCTCAAGTTGTTTTAATGGCGTCTGAAGAAGGCGGAACAGAAATTGAAGAAGTAGCAGAAAAAACACCAGAAAAAATCTTTAAAGAATATATTGATCCAGCAGTAGGTCTGCAAGGTTTCCAAGCACGCCGCATTGCATTTAACATCAATATTCCAAAAGAGCTTGTAGGACAAGCTGTGAAGTTTATGATGGGCTTATATCGTGCTTATATCGAAAAAGATTGCTCTATTGCAGAAATCAACCCACTTGTTACAACAGGTGATGGAAAAGTTATGGCATTAGATGCAAAATTAAACTTTGATTCTAATGCATTATATCGTCATAAAGACATTCTAGAACTTCGTGATCTTGAAGAAGAAGATCCGAAAGAAATTGAAGCTTCTAAATACGACTTAAACTATATTCCTTTAGATGGAAATATTGGTTGTATGGTAAATGGTGCAGGATTAGCAATGGCAACAATGGATATCATTAAACATTACCATGGCGATCCAGCTAACTTTTTAGATGTTGGTGGCGGTGCTACAGCTGAAAAAGTTACAGAAGCTTTCAAAATTATTCTTTCTGACAAAAATGTAAAAGGTATTTTCGTTAACATTTTTGGTGGCATTATGAAATGTGATGTTATTGCAGAAGGTGTTATTGAAGCGACAAAACAAGTAGGCCTTGAATTACCACTTGTTGTTCGTCTTGAAGGTACAAATGTTGAGCTAGGTAAGAAAATTTTAAATGAATCTGGTTTAAATATTGTTGCAGCAGAATCTATGGCAGACGGTGCACAAAAAATTGTTTCACTAGTGGGCTAATAGAAAGCGGGGGAGAAAAATGAGCGTATTAGTTAATAAAGATACAAAAGTTATTGTACAAGGTATTACTGGTTCACAAGGTTTATTCCATACAAAACAAATGATTGAATATGGTACGAAAATTGTCGGTGGTGTAACACCTGGTAAAGGTGGCACTGAAATTGAAGGTGTACCTGTCTTTGATACGGTAGAAGATGCTGTAAAAGCAACGGGCGCAAATGCTTCAGTTGTGTACGTTCCACCCGCTTTTGCGGCTGATGCGATTATGGAAGCGGTTGATGCAGAGATTGACTTAGTAGTATGTATTACAGAAGGAATCCCTGTATTAGATATGGTTAAAGTTAAGAAGTATATGGCAGGTAAACAGACGCGTTTACTTGGACCAAACTGCCCAGGTGTTATTACACCAGATGAATGTAAGATTGGTATTATGCCAGGATATATTCATAAAAAAGGTCATGTAGGTATTGTATCTCGATCTGGTACATTAACATACGAAGCTGTACATCAATTAACACAAGAAGGCATTGGTCAATCTACTGCTGTAGGTATCGGTGGCGATCCTGTCAATGGTACAGACTTTATTGATGCGTTAAAAGCGTTTAATGAAGACGAAGAAACACATGCTGTTATTATGATTGGTGAAATCGGTGGAACAGCAGAAGAAGAAGCTGCTGAGTGGGTAAAAGCAAATATGACAAAACCTGTTGTTGGATTTATCGGTGGTCAAACAGCGCCTGCAGGAAAACGTATGGGCCATGCTGGTGCGATTATTTCTGGCGGTAAAGGTACAGCTGCTGAAAAAATCAAAACAATGGAAGCTTGTGGTATTAAAGTTGCTGAAACACCAGCTGTTATGGGCGAAACTTTAATCGCTGTTTTAAAAGAAAAAGGATTATTTGAAACTTGTAAAAACTATTAATCTTTTTGAAAGACACCTTCGTGCTAGAGGGTGTCTTTTTACACTTTTCCCTGTTTACATAATAAAAATTATGGGTAAGGAGAATGATCATGAAAAGGGAACGATTGCTCCATCTTCATTATGTGTTAGCGGATCATTGGAAAGCGTTAACTCGCTTATTGCATATAGATCCAGAGATAAAGAAACTGTATAAATTTAGTTCAGTGGAATTTGAAAAGTATGCTGGGCTGACTCCGAAAAAATCTGCTGAATTAGTTAGCTTCTTACAAACATCTACCCCGGCACAATGTATACATCATTTAGAAGAAAAGCATATTTTTTATGTCACAATATGGGATGATGATTATCCAGAATTATTACGTGAAATATCAGATCCGCCTTTCATTTTATATGGAAAGGGAAAGAGAGAATTATTAGGAGAAATAAATAAATTTGCAGTAGTTGGAACAAGAAAACCTTCTTTATACGGGAAAGAAAGCATACAATCTATTTTACAACCGCTAATAGACAAAGAATGGCTAATTGTAAGTGGTTTTGCAAATGGAATTGATACCATTGCTCACCAAATCGCAGTGCAACAACATAGCCCTACTATTGCTGTCTTAGGGCATGGATTACAGTATATGTATCCAAAAGAGAATTGCTACTTTTATAAAATATGGAAGAATACTGTACTGTTATTAACAGAATATCCGCCACATTACGCGCCTAGAAAATGGTATTTTCCAAAGCGAAATCGAATTATCAGTGGTCTTTGTAAAGGGGTTCTAGTAGTGGAAGCGAAATCGAAAAGTGGCTCGCTTATTACTGCAGATCTCGCTTTAGAACAAAATAGGGAGGTATTTGCTCTTCCAGGTCCTATTTTTACAGAAAGTGCAGCAGGAACAAATCAACTTATAAAGCAAGGGGCGAAACTTGTTCAAAAAGCAGAGGATATTCTCGAGGAATTTTTAAATTAACCGTATATTTTTATGTTTTTATTAAACAATTATTGACAAATGGTAGAGTGGCACTGTATGTTATACTCATTCTTGATTGACAAAAACAAGAGAAATCAATAAGATTAATGAAGACTTGAATCCACCTCTTAAGGAGGCACTAGCATGTCAGATTACCTCGTAATCGTGGAGTCGCCTTCTAAGGCGAAAACCATTGAGAAATATTTAGGGAAAAAATACAAAGTCGTCGCGTCTATGGGACATGTTCGCGATTTGCCTAAAAGTCAAATGGGGATAGAAGTAAAAAATAATTTCACCCCGAAGTATATTACCATCCGTGGTAAAGGTCCTGTTTTAAAAGATTTAAAATCAGCAGCAAAAAAAGCAAAAAAAGTCTATCTCGCGGCCGATCCAGACCGCGAAGGAGAAGCGATCGCTTGGCATTTAGCGAATACGCTAAATGTGGATGTTGAATCAGATTGCCGGGTTGTATTTAATGAAATTACAAAAGATGCGATTAAAGAGTCATTTAAGCATCCTCGTGCAATTAATATGGATTTAGTAGATGCACAGCAAGCAAGACGGATACTTGATCGCCTTGTTGGTTATAATATTAGTCCTTTATTATGGAAGAAAGTCAAAAAGGGATTAAGTGCAGGACGTGTACAATCTGTAGCGGTTCGCTTAATTATTGATCGTGAAAAAGAAATTCAAAGTTTTATTCCGGAAGAGTTCTGGACAATTAAAACAGAATTTGTCAAAGGAAAAGACACATTTGAAGCATCTTTTTATGGTGTGAATGGAGAAAAGGTTCAATTAACAAATGAAGCGCAAGTAAAAGACATAATTGAAACAATGAAAGACAATGCGTTTTCAGTTGAAAATGTAACGAAAAAAGAGCGGAAACGTAATCCTGCATTACCATTTACAACGTCTTCTTTACAACAAGAAGCTGCACGTAAGTTAAATATGCGAGCAAAGAAGACAATGATGCTTGCGCAGCAGCTATACGAAGGGATAGATATTGGTAAACAGGGAACCGTAGGTCTTATTACGTATATGAGAACAGACTCAACGCGTATATCGGAAACTGCTCAAGAGGAAGCTCGCTCTTATATTACTGAGGCGTTTGGTTCAGAATACATAGGGACAGAGAAGAAGAAGGAAACGAAAAAAGCGAATGCACAAGATGCGCATGAAGCAATTCGTCCAACTTCGGTAATGAGAAAGCCAGAGGAACTAAAAAGTTTCTTAAGTCGTGATCAACATCGTTTGTACAAATTGATTTGGGAGCGATTTGTTGCAAGTCAAATGGCATCTGCTGTAATGGATACTGTTACAGCTAGACTCATTAATAATAACGTTCAATTCCGTGCAAGTGGCTCAGTAGTGAAATTTTCAGGGTTTATGAAAGTTTACGTAGAATCGAAAGATGATGGTGCGGAAGAAAAAGATAAAATGTTGCCTCCTTTAGAAATAGGAGAAACTGTATTTTCAAAAGATATGGATCCAAAGCAGCACTTTACGCAGCCGCCACCACGTTATACAGAGGCCCGTTTAGTTAGGATGCTTGAAGAGCTTGGAATCGGGAGACCGTCTACTTACGTACCAACACTTGAAACGATTCAGAAGCGAGGATATGTTGCATTAGACAATAAACGCTTTGTTCCGACTGAACTTGGAGAAATTGTAATTGAACTTATTTTAGAGTTTTTCCCAGAAATTATTAACATTGAATTTACGGCCAATATGGAGCAAAACCTTGATGAAGTAGAAGAGGGGAAAGCAAATTGGGTGAAAATTGTTGATGATTTCTACGTAGGCTTTGAACCCCGCTTAGAAAAAGCGGAAAAGGAGATGCGTGAAGTCGAAATTAAAGATGAACCTGCTGGGGAAGATTGTGAATTATGCGGTCACCCAATGGTCTTTAAAATGGGCAAATACGGGAAGTTTATGGCTTGTTCTAATTTCCCTGATTGTCGCAATACAAAACCGATTGTGAAAGAAATCGGTGTAACTTGTCCAAAATGTGATAAAGGACAAATTATTGAACGCCGAAGTAATAAAAAGAAACGTCTTTTCTATGGATGTGGCACATATCCAGAATGTGACTTTGTATCTTGGGATAAACCGATTGGCCGGAAATGCCCGAAATGTGAAGGTATGCTCGTAGAGAAGAAGTTGAAAAAAGGCGTTCAAGTACAATGTATTTCTTGTGATTATGAAGAAGAACAACAAATGTGAGCGTAACTGCTCACATTTTTTTCGGGATAGAAAAGGAAAGGTGATAAATACATGACAACACAAGTAGTAAACGTCATTGGCGCAGGTCTTGCAGGAAGTGAAGCAGCTTATCAAATTGCAAAACGTGGTGTTCAAGTAAAATTATATGAAATGAGACCAGTAAGACAAACGCCGGCTCATCACACAGATAAATTTGCTGAGTTAGTATGCAGTAACTCACTTCGTGCAAATACATTAACAAATGCTGTTGGAGTCATTAAAGAAGAAATGCGCAAAATGGACTCTGTTATTATCCGTGCGGCAGATGAGTGTTCTGTGCCAGCAGGAGGAGCATTAGCGGTTGATCGGCATGAATTTGCAGCAAAAGTAACGGAGTATGTGAAAAATCATCCAAACGTAACTGTGATGAACGAAGAAATGACAGAAATTCCAGAAGGACCAACTGTTATCGCGACAGGTCCACTCACATCTCCAGAACTTTCTGCACAGTTAAAAGAGTTAACGGGTGAAGATTATTTTTATTTCTATGATGCAGCTGCACCAATTGTGGAAAAAGAAAGCATTGATATGAACAAAGTATATTTAAAATCTCGTTACGATAAGGGAGAAGCGGCTTATTTAAACTGCCCAATGACAGAAGAAGAGTTCGATCGTTTTTATGATGCTTTAATTGCTGCAGAGACAGTGCCATTAAAAGAATTTGAGAAAGAAGTATTCTTTGAAGGTTGTATGCCTGTAGAAGTAATGGCAAGCCGTGGTAGACAGACATTGTTATTTGGACCGATGAAACCAGTGGGGCTGGAAGATCCGAAAACAGGTAAAACGCCATATGCTGTTGTTCAATTACGTCAAGATGATGCAGCAGGAACGTTATACAATATTGTTGGGTTCCAAACACATTTAAAGTGGGGACCTCAAAAAGAAGTATTACAATTGATTCCTGGACTTGAAAATGCAGAAATTGTACGCTATGGTGTAATGCATCGTAATACGTTTATTAATTCACCAAGATTACTTCGTCCAACATACCAATATAAACATCGTGCTGATTTATTCTTTGCTGGACAAATGACAGGTGTAGAAGGATATGTAGAATCGGCTGCTTCAGGGCTGTTAGCAGGTATTAATGCAGCTCGTCTTGTAAAGGGAGAAGAGCCTGTTGTATTACCTCCTGTAACAGCAATGGGCAGTATGGCGAATTATATTACTGCAACTAATGCGAAAAACTTCCAACCGATGAACGCAAACTTTGGTTTATTTGCGCCATTAGAAAAGAAAATTAAAAAGAAACAAGAGCGAAATGAAGCATACGCAACACGCGCTTTAGAGACGATTCAAAATTTTGTAAATATTTAGTTAAATTTCTTGCAAAGGCTACTGAGTTGTGATACGATTTAGTAGCCTTTATTGAGGTGAGTTATGTGAATGTGAAGAAATTGTTACAATTATTCGTTGGATATTTACAAATTGAAAGAAATTATTCAAAATATACAATTGCAAGTTATCAAAATGATTTAGAACATTTTGTGCAATTTATGGAGCGAGAAGGCATATCCTCTTTTTTAGACGTTACATACGTAGATGTTCGTTTGTACTTAACGACATTACACGATGAAAAGCTAGCCCGTAAATCTGTCGCAAGAAAAGTATCGAGCTTACGAAGTTTATATCGTTTTCTGATGCGTGAAGGATATCGAGAAGATAATCCGTTTGCACTTGCGTCACTCCCCAAAAAAGACCTGTCAATCCCAAAGTTTTTGTATGTTGAAGAATTGGAGAAATTGTTTGAAGTTTCTGATGTAAAAACACCACTTGGTCAAAGGGATCAAGCTTTATTAGAGCTTATGTATGCAACGGGAATCCGTGTGAGTGAATGTGTAAGTTTACAACTTACTGATATTGATTTCTCGGTAGGGACAATTCTAGTGACGGGAAAAGGCAAAAAACAAAGGTACGTTCCGTTTGGAAGTTATGCCCAAGATGCTTTAATTACTTATATAGAAAACGGTAGAAAACAGTTAGCTAAAAAAACAGAGGAACATTCTCAAATGGTGTTTTTAAATGCAAAGGGTAAGCCGTTAACGGATCGCGGTGTTCGTTATATTTTAAATGAGCTCATTAAGAAAGCTTCTCTTACAATGCGAATAAGTCCGCATATGTTAAGGCATACATTTGCTACACATATGTTAGATGAAGGTGCAGATTTACGAACTGTGCAGGAGTTATTGGGTCATGAAAATCTATCAACGACACAAATTTATACGCATGTTTCAAAAGAAAGATTGCGTTCTGTTTACATGAAGCATCACCCGCGGGCATAAATTGCTTTTAAAGCTATAAAAACATATAAAGGAGTTTTTTCTATGGGAAATTTCCACGCTACAACGATATTTGCCATTCACCATAATGGAGAGTGTGCTATGGCCGGCGACGGACAAGTGACATTTGGCAATGCTGTTGTGATGAAGCACACAGCACGAAAAGTTCGAAAGCTATTTCAAGGGAAGGTGTTAGCTGGATTTGCAGGTTCCGTTGCGGATGCGTTTACTCTTTTTGAAATGTTTGAGGGGAAATTAGAAGAGTATAATGGAAATTTACAACGTGCTGCAGTTGAAATGGCGAAACAATGGCGTGGTGATAAAATGCTGCGTCAATTGGAAGCGATGTTAATCGTTATGGATCAAACAACGTTACTTCTTGTTTCAGGAACAGGAGAAGTAATTGAACCGGATGATGGCATTTTAGCAATCGGTTCAGGTGGACATTATGCGCTTGCAGCTGGCCGCGCTTTAAAGCAACATGCGAGTGAACATTTAACAGCAAAAGCAATTGCGAAAGCAAGTTTAGAAATTGCTGGTGACATTTGTGTGTATACAAATCACAACATTATTGTGGAAGAATTGTAGAATCGTAAGGGAGGCATTTTATATGCATTTACATTTTACTCCGCGTCAAATTGTAGAAAAATTGGATCAATATATTATTGGTCAAAAAGATGCGAAAAAAGCGGTTGCAGTAGCGCTTAGAAATCGATATCGTCGTAGTAAATTAGCGGAAGATTTACGCGATGAAATTGCTCCGAAGAACATTTTAATGATTGGACCGACAGGGGTCGGAAAGACAGAGGTAGCACGACGAATGGCGAAGCTCGTTGGAGCACCTTTTATTAAGGTTGAAGCGACGAAATTCACAGAAGTTGGATATGTCGGTCGAGATGTAGAATCTATGGTGCGTGACCTTGTAGAAACTTCAGTTCGCATCGTAAAAGAAGAAATGGTCGTCAAGGTTAAAGATAAGGCTGAGGAGCAAGCAAATCAACGGCTTGTTGAAATTTTGGTGCCAAGTCCGCAAAAACAATCCGGATTCAAAAATCCGTTAGAGATGTTATTTGGTGGAAATCAAAATGCGAATCAGACATCTGAAACACAAGATGACACAGAAATTGAAAAGAAGCGCAGAGAAGTTGAAAAGAAACTTGCTGCAGGTTTACTTGAAGATGAAATTGTATCGATTGAAGTGACGGAACAACAGTCTTCTATGTTTGATATGTTGCAAGGTACTGGTATGGAGCAAATGGGGATGAATTTCCAAGATGCATTAGGAAGTTTTATGCCGAAAAAAACGAAAAAACGTAAACTTTCTGTAAAAGAAGCAAGAAAAGTCTTGACAAATGAGGAAGCACAGCGCTTAATTGATATGGATGAAGTTACACAAGAGGCTGTTTATCGTGCTGAACAGCTCGGGATTATTTTTATTGATGAAATTGACAAAATTGCTGGTAAGCAGTCGAATAGCGTGGATGTATCGCGTGAAGGTGTACAGCGTGACATTTTGCCAATTGTAGAAGGATCGAACGTTGCAACGAAATATGGATCGGTGAAAACAGATTATATTTTATTTATTGCGGCTGGTGCCTTCCATATGTCCAAACCGTCTGATTTAATTCCAGAACTGCAAGGAAGATTCCCGATTCGAGTGGAATTAACAAAATTATCGGTAGATGATTTTGTTAAAATTCTTGTAGAACCTGATAATGCTTTAGTGAAGCAATATATAGCATTATTAGCAACCGAGGGTATAGAAATTGAATTTTCTGACGAAGCTATTCGTAAGATTGCTGAGATTGCTTATCAAGTTAATCAAGATACGGATAATATTGGAGCGAGAAGACTTCATACCATTATGGAGAAACTTCTTGAAGATTTATCGTTTGAAGCATCTGAGATTACGTTAGAGAAAATAACGATAACACCTCAATATGTAGAGGAAAAATTAGCAACGATTGCTAAAAATAAAGATGTGAGCCAGTTTATTTTGTAATAGTGTCATCAGGTGACTCGCCCTAGTTTCCAAGTGATGAAAAAATATGTAAGTAACATGTAGGAGGAACTTTTGAAATGGAATTATTAGCAAAAACGAGAAAATTAAATGCGTTATTACAGAGCGCAGCAGGAAAGCCTGTAAACTTTAGAGAAATGTCAGATACAATGTGTGAAGTAATTGAAGCAAACGTATTCGTTGTAAGTCGTCGCGGTAAATTATTAGGATATGCAATTCACCAACAAATCGAGAATGAGCGCATGAAACAAATGCTTGCAGAGCGTCAATTCCCAGAAGAGTATACACAAAGCCTATTCAACGTTACAGAAACATCTTCAAACTTAGATGTAAACAGTCAATTTACAGCATTCCCTGTAGAAAACAAAGAATTATTCGGTCAAGGTTTAACTACAATTGTACCGATCGTTGGTGGCGGTGAGCGTCTAGGTACACTAGTGTTAGCGCGTCTTGGTCAAGAATTTTTAGATGATGATTTAATTCTTGCTGAATACAGCTCAACTGTAGTAGGTATGGAAATCTTACGCGAAAAAGCGGAAGAAATCGAAGAAGAAGCGCGTAGTAAAGCGGTCGTTCAAATGGCAATTAGCTCGTTATCATACAGTGAGTTAGAAGCAATTGAGCACATCTTCGAAGAATTAAATGGAACAGAAGGTTTACTTGTTGCAAGTAAAATTGCTGATCGTGTAGGAATTACTCGTTCTGTAATCGTAAACGCACTTCGTAAATTAGAAAGTGCAGGCGTTATTGAATCTCGTTCTTTAGGTATGAAAGGAACATACATTAAAGTATTAAACGACAAGTTTTTACATGAACTTGCTAAATTAAAAACAAACTAATTGTTAAGGGAAGCTCTCCTCATGTGAGGAGAGCTTTTTTATTTTCTAAAAGATTCATTGCGTTCTGATGGGGAAAAAGCCGTAGTTTTGCTTTATTAGGTACGGCTGCTTAAAGTAAAGGAAGAGTGGTAATACTGAAGTTAGAATTGAGAAATAGATGAGTAAAATCATAATTAAAAAGAAAGTTTTACATTGTTCGCATTTTCGACTTGATTGTAATATTTCATTATGATATAGTAAGCAGTGGTGTCAGTACAAAGTACACACGTTTACCGATTTAAGTGTTGGTGCTACGCTTGTAGTTTCGCTTAAAGATGAAGTAAACGGAGGATATCAAAAACCATTTAGGAGGAACTAAATTATGTCAGTAATTTCTATGAAGCAATTGCTTGAAGCTGGTGTTCATTTCGGACATCAAACTCGTCGTTGGAACCCAAAAATGAAACGTTACATTTTCACAGAGCGTAACGGTATCTACATCATCGACTTACAAAAAACTGTGAAAAAAGTTGAAGAAGCTTTCAACGTAATGCGTAACATCGCTGCTGAAGGTGGCGACATTTTATTCGTAGGTACAAAAAAACAAGCACAAGAAGCTATTAAAGAAGAAGCAACTCGTGCAGGTATGTACTTCGTTAACCAACGTTGGTTAGGTGGAACGTTAACAAACTTCCAAACAATCCAAAAGCGTATCAAGCGTCTTAAAGACATCGAAAGAATGCAAGAAGATGGTACATTCGATGTACTTCCTAAGAAAGAAGTTGTTCAACTTAAAAAAGAGTTAGAGCGTCTTGAAAAATTCTTAGGCGGTATTAAAGATATGAAAGGTCTTCCAAGTGCATTATTCGTAGTAGACCCTCGTAAAGAGCGTATCGCAGTTGCTGAAGCACGCAAATTACACATTCCAATCATCGGTATCGTTGATACAAACTGTGATCCAGACGAAATCGATCACGTAATTCCAGCAAACGATGATGCAATTCGTGCTGTAAAACTTCTTACATCTAAAATGGCAGACGCGATCCTTGAAGCAAAACAAGGTGAAGAAACTGTTACTGCGTAACAAATTTGAAAGGTGATAAGGGGTTCGGCCTTTTATCACCTTTTTTAAGGTATAAACACCTTTTCAAAAGGTATAAATACATATTTTAGGAGGATGAAAAATATGGCAATCACTGCACAAATGGTAAAAGAACTTCGTGAAAAAACTGGCGCGGGTATGATGGACTGCAAAAAAGCTTTAACAGAAACTAACGGCGACATGGAGAAAGCAATTGACTTCTTACGTGAAAAAGGTATTGCGAAAGCTGCTAAAAAAGCAGACCGCATCGCTGCTGAAGGTTTAACTTTCATCGAAACAAACGGTAACGAAGGTTTAATCTTAGAAGTAAACTCTGAAACTGATTTCGTTGCGAAAAACGAAGGTTTCCAAACATTAATTAAAGAATTAGCTGCTCATTTATTAGCTAACAAACCTGCTAACATTGAAGAAGCTATGGCTCAAACAATTGCAAACGGCAAAACAGTAGAAGAGTACATCAACGAAGCAATCGCTAAAATTGGTGAAAAACTTACACTTCGTCGTTTCGAAATCGTATCAAAAACTGATGCAGATGCATTCGGTGCTTACCTACACATGGGTGGACGCATTGGTGTATTAACAGTTCTTGAAGGTTCTACAGATGAAGCGGCTGCTAAAGATGTAGCAATGCACATTGCAGCAGTTAACCCTAAATACATCGACCGCGATGCTGTAACAGCTGAAGAAGTTGAGCACGAGCGTCAAGTATTAACACAACAAGCTTTAAACGAAGGCAAGCCTGAAAAAATCGTTGCTAAGATGGTTGAAGGCCGTCTAGGTAAATTCTTTGAAGAGATTTGCTTACTTGACCAAGCATTCGTTAAAAACCCTGATATGAAAGTTCGTCAGTTCGTTGAGTCTAAAGGCGGAACATTAAAAGGATTCGTTCGCTACGCTGTTGGTGAAGGTATCGAAAAACGCGAAGACAACTTTGCTGAAGAAGTAATGAACCAAGTAAAAGGTAACAACTAATACAGATTAGGGAACACATTGTGTTCCCTTTTTTAAAATAAAGATGTAAGCAATTGGAGGTTCATTATGAGTAAACCGAAATATGATCGTGTCGTTTTAAAACTAAGCGGAGAAGCTTTAGCTGGTGAACAAGGATTTGGAATTAACCCAGCTGTTATTAAGTCAGTTGCAGAACAAGTGAAAGAAATTGCAGAACTTGATGTAGAGGTTGCTGTTGTTGTTGGCGGCGGTAACATTTGGCGTGGGAAAATTGGAAGTGAAATGGGCATGGACCGTGCAGGAGCGGACTACATGGGCATGTTAGCGACAGTTATGAACTCATTAGCTCTTCAAGATAGCTTGGAGAACATTGGAATTCAAACACGCGTTCAAACTTCTATTGAAATGCGTCAAGTGGCAGAACCTTACATTCGCCGCAAAGCAGTTCGTCACTTAGAGAAGAAGCGTGTTGTTATCTTTGCAGCGGGTACAGGTAACCCGTACTTCTCTACAGATACAACTGCTGCATTACGTGCAGCAGAAATCGAAGCTGATGTTATTTTAATGGCGAAAAACAATGTAGATGGCGTATATAATGCAGATCCATCTATTGACCCAACAGCTACAAAATATGAAACACTTACTTACTTAGATGTATTAAAAGAAGGTTTAGGTGTAATGGATTCTACTGCTTCTTCTTTATGTATGGATAATGATATTCCATTAATTGTATTCTCGGTTATGGAAAAAGGTAATATTAAGCGTGCCGTTTTAGGCGAAAATATTGGAACAATTGTAAGGGGGAAATAAAAATGGGACAACAAGTATTAAAAGCTGCAAATGAAAAAATGGAAAAAGCAGTTGCTGCTTATTCTCGCGAATTAGCTTCAGTTCGTGCTGGTCGTGCAAGCGCGTCTGCATTAGATAAAGTACAAGTTGATTATTATGGTGCACCAACACCTGTTGTGCAATTAGCGAACATTACAGTTCCTGAAGCACGTTTGCTTGTTATTCAGCCGTATGATAAAACTTCTATTGGTGATATTGAAAAAGCAATTTTAAAAGCTGATTTAGGTCTAAATCCTTCTAACGACGGATCAGTAATTCGTATTGCATTCCCTGCATTAACAGAAGAACGTCGTAGAGACCTAGTAAAAACTGTTAAGAAATATGCTGAAGAAGCAAAAGTAGCAGTTCGTAACGTACGTCGTGATGCTAATGATGATCTTAAAAAGCTTGAAAAAGCTGGAGATATTACAGAAGACGACTTAAGAGGATATACAGAAGATATCCAAAAAGAAACAGATAAATATATTGCAAAAGTTGACGAAATCGCAAAAAACAAAGAAAAAGAAATCATGGAAGTGTAATAGCGATACCTTCGCAAATATGACCCTCTTCTTAAGGGGGTCTTTTTACACTTTTAGGCATACGTCTGCTTGTTGGAGGGTATGAATGATGTTTAAAAAGTTTCCTTTTTTTAAAGGTAAAAAGGTCACATCGTTTGATCATCTCATTGAAAAAGTGAAAAAGGGACATATCCCAGAGCACATTGCGATCATTATGGATGGTAATGGAAGATGGGCAAAGAGAAGAGCAATGCCCCGCATTGCCGGACATCATGAAGGAATGCAAGTAGTAAAAAAAATTACGAAATTTGCTAGTAAACTTGATGTGAAAGTGCTGACTCTTTATGCTTTTTCTACTGAGAATTGGAAAAGACCGAAAAAGGAAGTCGATTATTTAATGAAGCTTCCAGAAGAATTTTTAGGTGCATTTTTACCAGAATTAATTGAAGAAAATGTACAAGTTCGAGTAATTGGACAAAAAGATCGTCTTCCTACGCATACGCGCAGAGCGATGGAAAAAGCCATGGAAGATACAAAAGAGAACACGGGATTAATTCTCAATTTTGCGTTAAACTATGGAAGTCGCGATGAAATCGTTTCTGCTGTGCAACATATGATGAAAGATAGCGAAGAAGGGAAAGTTCGTTCAGAAGATGTAAATGAAGAAATGCTTTCTTCATACTTAATGACAAGCTCTTTACCTGACCCAGACTTGCTTATTCGTACAAGTGGGGAGCTACGTATTAGTAATTTCATGCTATGGCAAATTGCGTATTCGGAGCTTTGGTTTACAGATGTGTATTGGCCAGATTTTACCGAGGAACATTTGCTAAATGCGATTACAGACTTTCAACATAGAGGGCGCAGATTCGGAGGCGTGTAGAAAGAGAGGGTTTGGTAGTGAAACAGAGAATTATTACTGGAGTGATTGCTGCCGCGCTGTTCATTCCCATCGTAATTTACGGTGGCGTGCCTTTTACAGTTTTAGTGTATGCACTTGCTTCTATAGGATTATATGAATTAATTCGTATGAACAAGCTTACACTTATTTCGGTGCCAACAGTTTTAGCCGCATTATTATTGTGGAGTATTTTAGTTCCAAGTAATGCATCAGGAGTGTTCAATTGGATTGGATTAGATAAACTAGAAATCACATTTGTGATTGTTTTATTACTTTTATCATATACAGTCCTTTCAAAGAATACATTTACTTTTGACAATGCTTCTTTTTTACTTATGGCAACAACGTATGTTGCAATGGGATTCTTATATTTAAATGAAACGAGAATAGCGGGAATCCATTTTGTATTTTATGCGTTATTTGTCATTTGGGCAACTGATTCAGGTGCATATTTCATAGGGAAAGCAATCGGAAAAAGAAAATTGTGGCCAGAAATTAGTCCGAATAAAACGATAGAAGGTTCACTAGGCGGTATTGTTTGTGGGATTGTCGTTGCTTTTGTATACAATATGTTTTTCCAAGTTCAAGGGAACGTTGGGATGTTAATAATTGTTACAATTGCAATCTCCATTTTTGGACAACTTGGTGATTTAGTACAATCTGCTTTTAAACGCCATTACGGTGTGAAAGATTCAGGTACAATTTTACCTGGACATGGTGGAATCTTAGATCGAACAGATAGTTGGTTGTTCGTATTACCGATTTTACACTTCTTACATTTCATTTCATAATAAAACGAGGGGTTGGAGTCATGAAAAACATTAGTTTATTAGGGGCAAGCGGATCAATAGGGACGCAAACTTTAGATGTAGTACGCTCGCACCCAGACCAATTCCGTCTCGTTGCTTTTTCTGTAGGGAAAAATATTGACTACGCAGTAAAAGTTATTCAAGAATTTTCTCCTCAGCTTGTTTCTGTACAAAGAGAGGAAGATGTTGTAAGGTTACAATCAGTTTCTGGAAATACAAAAGTAGTATATGGTGACGAAGGACTATTAGAGGTAGCTCTTCACCCAAGTGCAGAAGTTGTAATAAATGCTGTTGTAGGTAGTGTAGGGTTGTTACCAACACTCCGTGCAATTGAGGCGAAAAAAACAATTGGAATTGCAAACAAAGAAACATTAGTAACTGCGGGACATATTGTAATGGAAGCTGCACGCAAACATAATGTGCCGTTACTTCCAGTAGATAGTGAGCATTCGGCTATTTTTCAATGTTTGAATGGAGAAAATGAAAAGCGAATTTCTCGCTTAATTATCACTGCTTCAGGTGGGAGTTTCCGCGATAAAACGAGAGATGAATTACATCATGTGACTGTGGAAGATGCGCTTCGTCATCCAAACTGGTCAATGGGTTCGAAAATTACAATTGATTCTGCTACAATGATGAATAAGGGGCTGGAAGTAATTGAAGCGCATTGGCTTTTCGGCATACCTTATGAGCAAATTGATGTTGTTTTACATAAAGAAAGCATTATTCATTCTATGGTTGAATTTGAAGATCGTAGTGTAATGGCACAGCTCGGCTCACCAGATATGCGTGTACCAATTCAATATGCACTTACATATCCAGATCGATTACCTCTCTCAGATACAAAACAGTTAAATTTATGGGAAATTGGAACACTGCATTTTGAACAAATGAATCAAGATCGTTTCCGTTGCCTACGTTTTGCATATGAAGCTGGAAAGATGGGCGGGAGCATGCCAGCTGTTATGAATGCAGCAAATGAAGTAGCTGTAGCAGCCTTTCTACAAAAGAAAATTGGTTTCTTAACAGTAGAAGACCTCATTGAAAAAGCAATGCACCATCACAATGTCATTGCACGTCCGAGCTTAGAAGAAATTCAGGAAATTGATGCGGCCACAAGACGGTTTGTGATGGAACAAATTTAGCAAAGGTGGTTATGGAATTGAATACAGCGATTGCCTTTATATTAATTTTCGGTGCACTCGTATTTTTCCATGAGCTAGGGCATCTATATTTCGCAAAAAGAGCGGGTATTTTATGTCGCGAGTTTGCAATTGGTTTTGGACCAAAAATATTTTCATTTGAAAAGAATGAAACAGTTTATACAGTTCGGCTGCTACCTCTTGGAGGCTATGTTAGAATGGCTGGTGAGGATGCAGAAACGGTTGAATTAAAACCAGGAAAAAAAGTTGGACTCGTGTTAAATGAAAACGAAGAAGTTATGAAATTAGTTTTAGACGGGCGCGAAAAGTATCCGAATGTTCGCGTGATTGAAGTAGAGCAAGCTGATTTGGAACACAATCTCACAATTGCTGGTTACGAAGAATACGAGGAGGAATTGCAAACATTCCGTGTGAGTGAAAAAGCTCGTATTGTTTCAGCAGGAGAAGAAATACAAATCGCCCCGTTTAACAGACAATTTGGTTCTAAAACGCTAGGACAACGAGCATTAACAATCTTTGCAGGTCCTGCTATGAACTTCATTCTTGCATTTGTTATTTTTGTTATCATTGGATTGGTACAAGGTATTCCTGTTGATAAGCCAATGGTTGGGAAAGTAATGAAGGATAGTGTTGCAGAACAAGCAGGATTGAAACAAGATGATACGATTCAAGCAATCGATGGGAAAGACACGAATACATGGAAAGATGTTGTCACGATTGTACGTGAACACCCAAATAAAGAAATTACGCTTCATGTAAAACGTGACAGCGAACAATTGAATGTAAAAGTAACGCCATCAGCTGATAAAGAGGGGAAAGAAGAGGTTGGTAGAATTGGTGTATACTCTCCTGTAGAGAAATCTATTCTTGGTTCTATTAAATCAGGTTTTGAGCAGACGTATACATGGACAAAATTAATTTTTGATTCCCTTGTAAAACTAGTGACGGGTCAGTTTTCTATTAATGATTTATCAGGTCCCGTAGGAATTTATAATTTAACAGACCAAGTAGTAGATTATGGCTTTATTCGTGTTCTTAGTTTGGCGGCTGTTTTAAGCATAAACCTTGGTCTATTCAACCTATTACCGGTTCCTGCTCTTGATGGAGGACGCTTGTTCTTCTTCTTAATTGAAGCTTTGCGTGGGAAACCAATTGATCGCCAAAAAGAAGGAATGGTTCATTTTATTGGCTTTGCGTTATTGATGTTACTTATGTTAGTTGTAACGTGGAATGACATTCGGAGATTTTTCTTGTAAAATAAAGTGAAACTTGTAGTAAGTATAAAATTCACGATGTTTTTTGTGAATAGTGAATGAAATGAATAAAACTCTTAGAGTCGTAATCCCTCACCTAATTTGAGGTGGGGGGTTTTACTGCGTATTAGAGTAAATTAAAGAGGTGCGAATAGATGAAACAAAGTATGGTATTTAGTCCTACATTACGTGAAGTACCAGCCGATGCTGAGATTAAAAGTCATCAATTGCTACTTCGTGCAGGATTCATGCGTCAAAATGCTTCTGGTATTTACAGCTTTTTACCACTGGGGCTAAAAGTATTGCATAAAGTGGAACGTATTGTTCGAGAAGAGATGGAACGAGCAGGAGCTGTAGAATTATTAATGCCAGCATTACAAGCAGCTGAATTGTGGCAAGAATCAGGTCGTTGGTATTCTTACGGTTCTGAGTTAATGCGTATGAAAGATCGTAATGATCGTGAGTTTGCACTAGGAGCAACGCATGAAGAAGTTATTACAGACCTTGTACGTGATGAAATTAAATCTTATAAAAAGCTACCGTTAACATTATATCAAATCCAAACAAAATTCCGTGACGAGCAAAGACCCCGTTTTGGTTTATTACGCGGAAGAGAATTTTTAATGAAAGATGCTTATTCTTTCCATGCGACACAAGAAAGTTTGGATGAAGTTTATAGTGGCCTATACCAAGCATATTCTAATATCTTCGCTCGCTGTGGATTGAATTTCCGTGCGGTTATTGCTGATTCTGGAGCAATGGGTGGTAAAGATACACATGAATTTATGGCATTATCTGATGTAGGAGAAGATACAATTGCGTATTCTGATACATCTGATTATGCAGCAAATATTGAAATGGCACCTGTTGTTGCTTCCTATGCAAAAAGCGATGAAGCAGAAAAAGCACTTGAAAAAGTAGCAACGCCAGATCAAAAAGCAATTGAAGAGGTTTCTGCATTCTTAAATATGGAAGCGTCAAATTGCATCAAATCTATGGTCTTTAAAGTCGATGAAAAGTTTGTTGTTGTACTTGTTCGCGGGGATCATGAAGTAAATGATGTAAAAGTGAAGAATGTCTATGGTGCTTCAGTTGTTGAACTTGCTTCACATGAAGAGGTAAGAGAACTGTTAAATTGCGAAGTTGGTTCTTTAGGACCAATTGCTGTAACAGGAGACATTGAAGTCATTGCTGACCATGCTGTAGCAGCAATTGTAAATGGTTGCTGTGGTGCAAACGAAGAAGGATTCCATTATATAAATGTAAATCCAGAGCGTGATTTCAAAGTGAGTCAATATACAGATTTACGTTTCATTCAAGAAGGAGATCAATCTCCAGATGGAAATGGGACAATCCGTTTTGCTCGTGGTATCGAAGTTGGACATGTGTTTAAATTAGGTACACGTTATAGCGAAGCAATGAATGCAACGTTCTTAGATGAGAATGGAAAAACGAAGCCACTTATCATGGGATGCTATGGTATCGGGGTATCTCGCACAGTTGCGGCAGTCGCTGAGCAATTTAACGATGAAAATGGTTTGGTTTGGCCAAAAGCTGTTGCACCATTCCATGTACATGTAATTCCAGTAAACATGAAGTCTGATGCACAGCGTGAAGTAGGTGAAACGATCTACAATTCATTACAAGAACAAGGTTATGAAGTATTGTTAGATGATCGTGCAGAGCGTGCAGGTGTTAAATTTGCTGATGCAGACTTATTTGGTCTTCCAGTTCGAGTAACAGTTGGTAAAAAAGCTGATGAAGGCATTGTTGAAGTAAAAGTGCGTGCTACAAATGAATCTGCAGAAGTAAAGGTAGAAGAACTTCATGCATACATTGCTAATATTTTGAAATAAGAAGAGGTACCTCCAGGTGAGGTACCTTCTATTTCTATGTAAAATAAAAAATAATCAGTTAAAAGGAAGAAATCTTTCTTTGCGGAACGTTTCAATTTATAATAGCAGATGGAAGGAGGTTGCTTATGTCATTAACAAACGAACAACAAGAGCGATTTCAAATTTTGCTCCAACAGCTGCAAATGCCTAAAGACCTTATCAATCAATATTTACAAGGTGGCGGTATTCAAAGGCTAGTTGTTGATAAAGCAAATAAGAGTTGGCATTTTGATTTACAAGTGCCACGTATTTTGCCAACAGAATTATATGAACTGTTAGAAACACAGCTCAAGCAGTCATTTTCACATATTGCAAAAACGTCATTTGCACTAGAAACAGAGAATAAACAATTTACAGAAGAAGAGGTCAAAGCATATTGGCCACTTTGTACAGATCGAATTACTTTTTCACCTATGTTTGCGTATTTAAAAAAGCAACTTCCGCATGTAAACGGAGTGAAGTTGTTACTTGATGTGAATAATGAGTTAGAATCTACTGCGCTAAAGAAAAATCTTGCGAAGTCGGTAGGGGATCAATATGAAGTTTTCGGATTTCCACGTTTTCAGCTTGAAACAAATATAAAGCAAAACGAAGAGGAAGTTCAAAAATTTCGTGAACAAACACAGCAAGAAGATCGTCAGCGTGTTATACAAGCTATGGAAGAAATGGCCAAGAAGCAAGCTGAAGAAAGTGATGTTGTACATGAAGGGCCGATTGTACTCGGTTACCTTATTAAGCCTGATGAAGAGATTACACCGCTACGAGAAATTCAAGATGAAGAAAGAAGAAAAACTGTTCAAGGTTATGTCTTCAATGTGGAAACAAAAGAGCTGCGTAGTGGACGTACGTTATTAACGTTAAAAATAACGGATTATACGGATTCTATTATGATTAAAATGTTCTCACGTGATAAAGAAGATATTCCGATGCTGCAATCCTTAAAAAAAGGAATGTGGGTAAAAGCGCGAGGTTCGGTCCAAAACGATACGTTTGTTCGTGACTTAGTAATGATTGCGAACGATATTAACGAAATAACAGGGCCTTCTCGTAAAGATAAAGCACCTGAAGGAGAAAAACGGGTAGAGCTTCATTTGCATACCCCAATGAGTCAAATGGATGCTGTTACATCGGTATCTAAGCTTGTTGCTCAAGCTGGAAAATGGGGACATGAGGCTATCGCTGTTACAGACCATGCTGTTGCACAGTCTTTCCCAGAAGCGTATTCCGCGGGTAAAAAAGCCGGTGTAAAAGTCATTTATGGTGTAGAAGCCAATTTAGTAAATGACGGTGTTCCTATTGCTTATAATGAGACTCATCGACTACTTGCAGATGAAACATACGTTGTTTTCGACGTTGAAACGACAGGGCTATCAGCTGTATATGATACGGTTATTGAATTAGCCGCTGTAAAAGTGAAAGGCGGCGAAATTATCGATCGCTTTGAATCTTTTGCAAATCCGCATCAACCATTATCAGCAACAATTATTGAATTAACAGGTATCACAGATGATATGTTGACGGATGCACCAGAAGTAGGAGAAGTATTTAAAAAGTTCGAATCATGGATGGGTGACCATACACTTGTTGCCCATAACGCAAGTTTTGATATGGGATTCTTAAATGTTGGGTTTAAGAAATGTGGCTTAGACAAGCCGGAAAATCCAGTTATTGATACATTGGAGTTAGCTAGATTTTTATTCCCAGAGATGAAGAATCATCGTTTAAATACGATGTGTAAAAAGCTTGATATTGAATTAACGCAACATCACCGTGCAATTTATGATACAGAGGCAACAGGTTATTTACTTGTGAAAATGTTAAAAGATGTCATTGAAAAAGGTTTTGAATATCACGATCAATTAAATGACAGCATGGGGCAAGGGGATGCGTATAAACGTGGACGTCCAAGTCATATGACACTACTTGCAACATCAGATGTTGGTTTAAAAAATTTATATAAGCTTGTTTCATATTCTCATTTGAATTACTTTTACCGCGTACCACGGGTACCACGTTCTTTATTAAAAAAATATCGCGAAGGTATATTAGTTGGTACTGCTTGTGATAAGGGTGAAGTATTTGAAGCGATGATGCAAAAGGCTCCTGAAGAGGTAGAAGAGATTGCACAGTTCTATGATTACATTGAGGTTATGCCTCCGGAAGTGTTGCGTCATTTAGTAGAACGTGAACTCGTTCGAGATGAAGGACAGTTAAAAACAATTATTTCTAACTTAGTAAAACTAGGTGAAACGTTAGATAAACCTGTTGTTGCTACAGGGAATGTGCATTATCTAGATCCAGAAGATGCAATGTATCGCAAAATCTTAGTAAGTTCGCAGGGCGGGGCAAATCCATTAAATCGTCATTCATTACCGCCTGTATATTTCCGTACAACAAATGAAATGTTAGATTGCTTCTCATTCTTAGGAGAAGAGAAAGCAAAAGAAATTGTTGTGACGAATACACAAAAGGTCGCATCGTTAATTGGTGATGTTCATCCAGTAAAAGATGACCTATATACACCGAAAATTGAAGGTGCTGATGATGAAACGCGTGACATGAGTTATAAAATGGCACGCAGCATCTACGGTGAAGAATTGCCAGAAATCGTAGAAGCACGTTTGGAAAAAGAATTAAAAAGTATTATTGGGCATGGATTTGCCGTTATTTATTTAATTTCACATAAGCTTGTGAAAAAATCGCTGGTTGACGGCTACCTTGTAGGTTCACGTGGATCGGTAGGGTCATCATTCGTTGCGACGATGATGGAAATTACCGAAGTAAATCCATTGCCGCCACACTATGTATGTCCGAATTGTAAGCAATCAGAGTTCTTTAATGATGGTTCTGTAGGCTCTGGTTTTGACTTACCTGATAAAGAGTGTCCAACATGTAATATCCCGTATGTAAAAGATGGACATGATATTCCGTTCGAAACATTCCTTGGTTTTAAAGGGGATAAGGTTCCCGATATTGACTTGAACTTCTCCGGAGAGTACCAACCACGTGCCCATAACTATACGAAAGTACTGTTCGGTGAGGACTATGTATACCGTGCTGGAACAATCGGTACAGTTGCGGAGAAAACAGCTTATGGTTATGTAAAAGGGTATGCATCTGATCATAACTTAACCATTCGAAATGCAGAAATTGATCGTCTTGTTGCTGGTTGTACTGGTGTAAAACGCACAACAGGGCAGCATCCAGGCGGAATTATTGTTGTGCCCGATTACATGGATATTTTTGATTTTTCACCAATTCAATTCCCAGCCGATTCAGTAGGGGCAGAATGGAGAACAACACACTTTGACTTCCATTCTATTCATGATAATTTATTAAAACTGGATATTCTGGGACACGATGATCCGACCGTTATTCGTATGCTGCAAGATTTAAGCGGCGTGGATCCAAAAACAATACCAACAGATGATCCAGAAGTAATGAAGATTTTCTCTGGGCCAGAATCTTTAGGTGTAACAGAAGAACAAATTAATTGTAAAACCGGTACACTAGGTATACCGGAGTTTGGTACAAAATTCGTAAGGCAGATGTTAGAGGAAACAAAGCCAACAACATTCTCAGAACTTGTCCAAATTTCTGGACTATCCCATGGTACAGACGTATGGCTTGGTAATGCTAACGAACTCATTTATAACGGTACATGTACACTGAGTGAAGTTATCGGTTGTCGTGATGATATTATGGTCTATCTGATTTATCAAGGATTAGATCCATCCTTAGCATTTAAAATCATGGAATCGGTGCGTAAAGGTAAAGGTGTACCAGAAGAGTGGGAAGAGGAAATGCGTAATAACAATGTACCTAGTTGGTATATTGATTCTTGTAAAAAGATTAAGTACATGTTTCCTAAGGCCCATGCGGCTGCTTATGTACTTATGGCTGTACGTATCGCTTACTTCAAAGTACACTTTGCACTCTTGTTCTACGCAGCATATTTTACAGTACGTGCAGATGATTTTGATGTAGATGCGATGGTCAAAGGCTCGGCATCAATCCGTGCAAGAATTGATGAAATTGCGCAAAAAGGATTGGATGCAGCGCCGAAAGAGAAAAGTTTACTAACAGTGTTAGAAATGACACTTGAAATGTGTGAACGTGGTTATTCATTCCAAAAGGTTGATTTATATCGTTCACATGCAACTGACTTTATTATTGATGGAGATACGTTAATTCCTCCATTTAATGCGATACCTGGTCTTGGTACAAATGCGGCCTTAAGTATTGTGGAAGCACGTGGAAATGGTGAGTTTTTATCAAAAGAAGATTTGCAACAACGTAGTAAGCTTTCTAGAACAATCATTGAGTATTTAGATAGCCAAGGTTGTTTAGGAGATCTACCGGATAAAAACCAATTATCACTGTTCTAACAGGCAGGAAAAATCTTTGCAAATCGTTATTTGCTATGGTATACTATTAACCGAGATAACCATGTCATGTATATTTTGCGAAAAGAAGAGTGGGGAAACCCACTCTTTCGTGTTACTATCTATGTTTTATCTATGGATGTAGGTGAGACATTTCTGTCGTATATACATATTTTGTTACAAGTTTTACTTCTTAAATTTGGTAATACTAAGACAGATATTCCCTGCTTAATGGCAGGGGCTTTTGTTAGCTAACAAGAAAGAATAAGATAGACCGTTTTAAATAGGGCGGATTTTTTCTTTCAAATGGTACATGGCGGCAGAAAGGAGGCTGTTTATGGATAAGAAAGTCACAGAAGTTGTTGAAGCACTTGCGCAGCCGATTGTTGAAGAGTTAAATCTTGAACTTGTAGATGTAGAATATGTGAAAGAAGGAAAAGACTGGTTCCTACGCGTATCCATCGATTCAGAGACAGGAGTAGACATTGAAGAATGCGGAGCGGTAAGTGAACGTTTAAGCGAAGCTTTAGATAAAGAGGATCCAATTCCTCATCTTTACTTTTTGGATGTATCATCTCCTGGAGCGGAACGCCCATTAAAGAAAGAAAAAGACTTCCAGCAAGCGGTAGGAAAGCAAGTGGCAATTAAAACATATGAGCCGATCGATGGTGAAAAGATGTTTGAAGGAAAGCTACTATCCTACGATGGTACAACAATTACACTACTATTAACAATTAAAACACGTAA
Organism: Bacillus sp. FSL K6-6038; assembly: GCF_038050455.1. Classification (NCBI taxonomy): domain Bacteria; kingdom Bacillati; phylum Bacillota; class Bacilli; order Caryophanales; family Bacillaceae; genus Bacillus; species Bacillus sp. FSL K6-6038. Next base: position 3,690,581 of record NZ_JBBOUH010000001.1, on the reverse strand, counting down.
AAAAGAAATTCAAATTCCAATGGACAAAGTTGCGAATGCGCGACTTGCTGTTACGTTTTAGTAAGAAGGGGGATCTTCATGAGCACTGAGTTGTTAGATGCTTTGCTCGTATTAGAATCAGAAAAAGGTATTAGCAAAGATATTATTATTGATGCGATTGAAGCAGCTTTAATCTCTGCTTATAAACGCAATTTTAACCAAGCACAAAACGTTCGTGTTAGCTTTAACCCAGAAGTGGGAACAATTCAAGTTTTAGCACGTAAAGACGTTGTTGATAATGTGTTTGACCCACGTCTTGAAATTTCTGTAGAAGAAGCAAGACAAATCAATCCGAACTATCAAGATGGCGATGTATTAGAAATTGAAGTAACGCCAAAAGATTTTGGTCGTATTGCAGCACAAACTGCAAAACAAGTTGTAACACAACGTGTGCGTGAAGCGGAACGCGGTGTTATTTATTCAGAATTTAGTGATCGTGAAGAAGACATCATGGTTGGTATTGTACAACGTCAAGATGCTCGTTTTATTTATGTAAGCTTAGGAAAAGTAGAAGCACTACTACCAGTAAGTGAGCAAATGCCTAACGAACAATATAAACCACATGATCGCATTCGCGTGTTCATCACAAAAGTAGAAAAAACGACAAAAGGACCACAAATTTATGTATCACGTACACATCCAGGTCTTTTAAAACGTTTATTTGAAATTGAAGTGCCGGAAATTTACGATGGAACTGTAGAAATTCGTTCGGTAGCACGTGAAGCAGGCGACCGCTCTAAAATTTCTGTATATGCAGAGAATATCGATGTTGATCCAGTAGGTTCTTGCGTAGGTCCAAAAGGTCAACGTGTACAACGCATCGTAGATGAACTAAAAGGTGAAAAGATTGATATTGTTCGCTGGTCGAATGATCCAATTGAATATGTAGCAAATGCTTTAAGCCCATCACAAGTTGTAAAAGTACTTGTGAATGAAGAGGAAAAAGCAACAACTGTTGTTGTTCCAGACCATCAGCTTTCATTAGCAATTGGTAAACGTGGACAAAACGCACGTCTTGCAGCAAAATTAACAGGCTGGAAAATTGATATTAAGAGCGAGTCTGATGCGAAGCAACTTGGCATTGTAACAGAAGAAGACAACATGATCGCATTCGATTCAGTTGAAGATGAAATCGAATAGAGGTGATGAGTATGAGCAATCGAAAAGTTCCGTTACGAAAATGTATTGCAACGCAAGAAATGAAATCAAAACGCGAGCTCGTTCGCATTGTTCGTTCCAAAGAGGGCGAAGTGTCTATTGATTTAACTGGAAAGAAATCAGGACGTGGTGCATATTTGTCAAAAGACAAGGAATGCATTATCCAAGCGCAGAAAAAAAACATTTTGGAACATCATCTAAAAGCGAAAATCGACAGTTCTCTTTATGAAGAGCTCCTTGAGCTTGTTGAGAAGGAGTCGAAATAAGTGTCCGATTGGAAATCGTTTTTAGGACTAGCAAACCGTGCTCGAAAAATAATTTCGGGTGAAGAACTCGTTTTAAAAGAGGTACGAAGTGGCAAAGCAAAGCTTGTATTGCTTTCTGAAGATGCGTCAGCGAACACAACAAAACGTATTACTGATAAAACAACGTACTACAACGTACCAATGAAAAAAGTCGAAAATCGACAACAATTAGGGCATGCGATTGGGAGAGATGAGCGAGTCGTTGTAGCCGTGTTAGATGAGGGCTTTGCGAAAAAGCTGCGTAGCATGCTCGATACAACTTACCGGGGGTGAAGGTATGAGTAAAATTCGAGTGTATGAATATGCGAAGAAACACAATGTCTCAAGTAAAGATATTATTACAAAACTAAAAGAAATGAATATTGAGGTCTCCAATCATATGACAATGTTAGACGATGAAGTAGTAAATAATTTAGATAATCAATATAATACTGGAGCAGAAAAACCTTCTGTTGCAGATGAGTTTGAAGTAGAAGAAAAAGTTGTTCGCAGCAAAAAGAACAGCAATAAGAAGAAGAAGAAAGGCAAAGGAAATGAAGACAAACGTCAAGAAAACTTTGCTGGAAGACAACCAACACAAACAGTAGAGACACCGGATAAAGTTACTTTCACCGGTTCTCTTACAGTAAGTGAACTTGCAAAAAAACTAGGAAAAGAGCCATCTGAACTTATTAAAAAGCTCTTTATGCTAGGTATTATGGCGACAATTAACCAAGATTTAGATAAAGATACAATTGAGCTAATTGCTAGTGATTACGGTATTGAAGTAGAAGAAGAAGTGATTGTTAGCGAAACAGAATTTGAAACTTTCATGGACGAGCAAGACGATGAAGAAAACTTAAAAGAACGTCCTGCGGTTGTTACAATTATGGGACACGTTGACCATGGTAAAACAACACTGCTTGATTCTATTCGTAATTCAAAAGTAACTGCTGGCGAAGCTGGTGGAATTACACAGCATATTGGTGCATACCAAGTTGAAGTAAATGACAAAAAAATTACGTTCTTAGATACACCAGGTCACGCAGCGTTTACAACAATGCGCGCACGTGGTGCACAAGTAACAGATATTACAATTCTTGTTGTTGCAGCTGATGACGGTGTTATGCCACAAACAGTTGAAGCAATTAACCATGCGAAAGCAGCTGGAGTACCAATTATCGTTGCTGTGAATAAGATGGATAAACCATCAGCAAATCCAGACCGCGTAATGCAAGAGTTAACAGAGTACGAATTAGTTCCAGAAGCTTGGGGCGGAGATACAATTTTCGTACCAATTTCTGCAATTCAAGGCGAAGGAATTGACAACCTGTTAGAAATGATTCTTCTTGTAAGTGAAGTAGAAGAATATAAGGCAAATCCAAATCGCTATGCAGCTGGTACTGTAATCGAAGCACAGCTTGATAAAGGTAAAGGAACAATCGCAACATTACTTGTGCAAAACGGTACACTTCGAGTAGGAGATCCAATTGTTGTTGGTACATCATTCGGCCGTGTTCGTGCGATGGTAAATGATATTGGTCGTCGTGTAAAAGTTGCTGGTCCGTCTACTCCTGTTGAAATTACAGGTCTAAATGAAGTACCACAAGCAGGCGATCGCTTTATGGCATTTGCTGATGAGAAGAAAGCACGCCAAATCGGTGAATCACGTGCACAACAAGCATTGCTTGCACAACGTGGTGAAAAATCTAAATTAAGCCTTGAAGATTTATTCCAACAAATTCAAGAAGGCGAAATGAAAGAAATTAACTTAATTGTGAAAGCGGACGTACAAGGTTCTGTAGAAGCAATGGCAGCATCACTTCGCAAAATTGATGTTGAAGGCGTAAAAATAAAAATCATTCACACAGGCGTAGGTGCAATTACAGAATCTGATATTATTTTAGCTTCTGCATCAAATGCAATCGTGATTGGATTTAACGTACGTCCTGATGTAAACGCGAAACGTACAGCTGAATTAGAAAATGTTGATATTCGCTTACACCGCATTATTTACAAAGTAATCGAAGAAATTGAAGCAGCAATGCAAGGTATGCTGGATCCTGAATTCGAAGAAAAAGTAATTGGTCAAGCAGAAGTTCGTCAAACATTCAAAGTTACTAAAGTTGGAACAATTGCAGGCTGTTATGTAACTGATGGTAAAATCACACGTGATAGCGGCGTACGTATCATTCGTGATGGCGTAGTTATTTTCGAAGGACAGCTTGATACGTTAAAACGTTTCAAAGATGACGTAAAAGAAGTTGCACAAAACTATGAGTGTGGTATCACAATTGAAAGATATAATGATCTTAAAGAAGGGGACATCATTGAGGCGTACATTATGGAAGAAGTGAAGCGATGATTATCGCTTCACTCTCATTTGAGTGTATGATTTATGATGTGCATTCTTTAAAAGAGAAACGAGCAATTTTACAGCGTATTTTAACTCGTGTGAAACAAAGGTACAATGTATCTGTTTCAGAAGTTGGACACCAGGATGTATGGCAACGTACAGAAATTGCAATCGTTTCCGTATCCTCAAATCGTGTTGTCTGCGAAAAAGAAATGAATCGTGTACTTGCGTATGTTGACTCGTTTCCTGAGATTGAACGTACGATAACACAATTGGAATGGTATTGAATGAGGTGATTAGTTATGAAGCTACGTGCAAATCGCGTGGGCGAGCAAATGAAAAAAGAACTAGGCGAAATTATCAGTCGCAAAATTAAAGATCCACGTATTGGTTTTGTGACGGTAACAGATGTGCAAGTAAGTGGGGATTTACAGATTGCCAAAGTATATATTTCTGTTTTAGGAGACGAACAACAGAAAGAAAATACATTAAAAGGCTTAGCGAAGGCAAAAGGATTTATTCGTGCTGAAATTGGGCAGCGTATTCGTCTTCGTAAAACACCTGAAATTACCTTTGAATTTGATGAGTCTATCGCTTATGGACATAGAATTGATACGCTTTTACATGAAATTAATAAAGACGGTAAACGTGAAGAATAATGGATAGACATTTGTCTATCCATTTTTTCAATGGAAAGTAAGTTTTGCATACAAGTGCATGTTCAAAAAGGAGGATAAAGAGAGTCCACCATTTTGAGGAACAGAAGCTGGGGCCTACATCAGTACCGGACTGGCGACGCAGGCGAAGAAATGGGATAGCTACCTTTACCGGATTTTTTGAACATCATCTACAAAAGTATAACGATGAGGTGAACATATGGAAGGTGTATTATTATTACATAAACCAAAAGGAATGACATCACACGATTGTGTATTTAAGTTAAGAAAGATATTGCGTGAAAAGCGAATTGGCCATACAGGGACATTAGACCCAGATGTAACAGGAGTATTACCAATTTGTGTAGGGCGCGCTACAAAGATTGCGCAATTTTTAACAAGTGAAACAAAAACATATGAAGGTGAAGTTACACTAGGATTTTCGACAACGACTGAAGATGCTTCTGGTGAAGTAGTGGAAAAACAGGATGTAAATCGTGTAATTACACGTGCGGAAGTGGAAACTGTATTAGCGGAACTAACGGGTACAATTGAGCAAGTACCTCCTATGTATTCAGCTGTAAAAGTAAACGGAAAGAAACTATACGAATACGCAAGAGCGGGGCAAGAAGTTGAACGTCCAGTTCGTGTAATAACAATTCATGAATTTGTGTTACTTGATGATCGTGAGGTATTTGAAGGGAAGAATATTTCATTTAGCTTCCGCGTTACATGTAGCAAAGGAACGTATGTGAGAACATTAGCGGTTATGATTGGAGAAAAGTTAGGATTCCCAGCACATATGTCACATCTTGTGAGAACAGCTTCAGGAGAATTTTTGTTAGAAGATTGCATATCATTTGAAGAAATTGAAGAAAACATGCAAAATGGAACAGTAGAGTCTATTTTTATCTCAATCGATGAAGCGTTAAGTAAATTTCCAAAAATGGTTGTAGATGAAAAACAAGCGGAAAAAATAAAAAATGGTATGTTTTTAAAGAATGAACTGCAAGTGACAGCGCCGTTTATTACAGTATTTGATAAAAATGAACGTTGCTTAGCAATTTACGAACATCATCCAAAACACCCTGGCATGTTAAAGCCAATGAAAGTACTTGTGAATAATCAGGAACTAAAGCTATAATGAATTATTGGAAGGATTATTACAGAAAAAGGTGAATTCAAGCGTGAAACTCATTCATTTAACTCATCCACATGAACAAAATAAAATAGAATTACCACCTACTGTAATGGCATTAGGATTTTTTGATGGCATTCATTTAGGGCATCAACGTGTGATTCGCACAGCAAAAAAAATAGCGGATGAAAGAGGATGTAAAAGTGCTGTCATAACGTTTCATCCACATCCATCTGTTGTCTTAGGGAAAAAGGAAGCGCATGTGGAGTATATTACACCGCTACGTATTAAAGAAAAAGTAATTGCAAGCCTAGGGATTGATATGTTATATGTGGTGAAATTCGATGAATCATTTGCTGGATTGTTACCACAACAGTTTGTAGATGAATATATTATTGGGCTAAATGTAAAGCATGTAGTAGCAGGATTTGATTATTCATATGGACGTTTAGGAAAAGGGACGATGGAGACTTTACCATTTCATGCAAGAGGGGAGTTTACACAGACCGTGATTGAAAAAGTTGAATTTCAAGAAGAAAAAGTAAGTTCCACAGCATTACGAAAATTGATTCGAAATGGAGAAATGGAACAAATCCCATCTATTTTAGGTAGAGCTTATACAGTAGAAGGAATGGTTGTTCACGGAGATAAACGTGGACGTCAAATTGGTTTTCCAACAGCTAATGTAGCTTTAAGTGAGGAGTATCTTCTGCCGCCTGTTGGTGTGTATGCAGTAAGATTAAAAGTTCATGGTGAGTGGCATGATGGTGTATGTAATATCGGTTATAAACCAACTTTTAAAGATGATGAGCGTAATCTGTCTATTGAAGTACATCTATTCCATTTTAATGAGGATATATATGATCAGGTTGTTACTGTTGAATGGCACATGCGTATTCGAGAAGAGAAAAAGTTTAATGGCATCGATAAGTTAGTTGCTCAAATTGCCAAAGATAAAAAAACAGCACAAGAATATTTTAGCACAACAAAGAATATACTTGCTTTTTCCAATGAAAAGTAGTATTCTATGTTATGTACTTTATGACAACCATTGCTTGGCATTGCGACTCACCGACGCTTGCTAGGTAATTGGGGGTTTAATTATTAGGAGGTGAAATAGGATGGCTTTAACACAAGAGCGTAAAAATGAAATCATTGCACAATTTAGAACTCATGAGACTGATACAGGTTCTCCAGAGGTTCAAATTGCTGTCCTAACGGAGCAAATTAACACTCTAAACGAGCACTTACGTACTCACAAGAAAGATCATCATTCACGTCGTGGTCTATTAAAGATGGTTGGTAAACGTCGTAACTTACTTACTTACCTTCGTAATAGCGATATCACACGTTACCGTGAATTAATCACAAAGCTTGGCTTACGTCGATAGTCAAAGAAGCGGGAATATTCCCGCTTTTTTGTTAGGTAAAAATATATCTTTTACTCTTAATAGCTTACTTAAATTTCGGTAATACTAGAGGAAGAATATTGTGATATATTATCCATTTACATAGAAGAATTGAATATTTTAAATTGAGAGGGGTACTTAAATGAGTCAAGAAAAGCAAGTCTTCTCGATAGATTTAGCTGGTCGTCAGCTAACAATTGAAACAGGCCAGCTTGCAAAACAAGCAAACGGGGCAGTATTAGTAAGATATGGCGACACAGCGGTTCTATCTACAGCAACTGCATCAAAAGAGCCAAAAAATGTAGATTTCTTCCCACTTACAGTAAACTATGAAGAACGTTTATATGCAGTCGGAAAAATCCCAGGCGGTTTTATTAAACGTGAAGGTCGTCCAAGTGAAAAAGCAATTTTAGCAAGTCGCTTAATTGACCGACCAATTCGTCCACTTTTCGCAGATGGCTTCCGTAATGAAGTGCAAGTTGTCAGCATCGTTATGAGTGTTGACCAAGATTGTTCTTCTGAGATGGCAGCTATGCTTGGTTCTTCATTAGCGTTATCGATTTCAGATGTTCCATTTGAAGGACCAATCGCTGGTGCAACAGTTGGTCGCATCGACGGCGAATTCATTATTAACCCAACGGTAGAACAACAAGAAAAAAGTGATATTCACCTTGTTGTAGCTGGGACAAAAGATGCAATTAACATGGTAGAAGCAGGGGCTGATCAAGTACCTGAAGAAATAATGTTAGAAGCGATTATGTTCGGTCATGATGAGATTAAACGTTTAGTTGCTTTCCAAGAAGAGATTGTACAAGCAGTTGGTAAAGAAAAAACAGAAGTGAAATTATATGAAGTAGATGCTACAATCAATCAAGATGTACGCGAAATGGCAGAGAAAGATATGCATGCTGCGATTCAAGTACATGAAAAACATGCACGTGAAGATGCAATTAACGAAGTGAAAAAGCGTGTGATTGAGCACTATGAAGCAAATGAAGCTGATGGAGAAACATTAGGACAAGTAAATGAGATTTTATATAAAATTGTAAAAGAAGAAGTACGTCGTCTTATTACAGTTGAAAAAATCCGCCCGGATGGACGTAAAGGTGATGAAATCCGTCCTTTAGCATCAGAGGTAGGTATTTTATCTCGTACGCACGGTTCTGGTTTATTTACACGTGGACAAACACAAGCGCTTAGTATTTGTACGTTAGGTGCATTAGGCGATGTGCAAATTTTAGACGGTCTTGGTGTAGAGGAATCAAAACGTTTTATGCATCACTATAACTTCCCATCCTTTAGTGTTGGAGAAACAAGACCAATGCGTGGACCTGGTCGTCGTGAAATCGGTCATGGTGCATTAGGTGAACGTGCGCTTGAACCAGTTATTCCATCTGAGCAAGACTTCCCGTATACAGTTCGTCTTGTATCAGAAGTATTAGAATCAAATGGTTCTACTTCACAGGCAAGTATTTGTGGAAGTACGTTAGCTATGATGGATGCAGGTGTTCCACTTAAAGCACCAGTTGCTGGTATTGCAATGGGACTTGTGAAGTCTGGTGAGCACTACACAATTTTAACTGATATCCAAGGTATGGAAGATCACTTAGGTGATATGGACTTTAAAGTAGCAGGTACAGCTCAAGGTGTAACAGCGCTACAAATGGATATTAAAATTGCTGGTTTATCTCGTGAAATTTTAGAGGAAGCATTACAACAAGCGAAAGTTGGCCGCATGCACATTCTAGATCATATGCTATCTGCTATTGCCGAGCCTCGTAAAGAGTTATCTGCGTATGCTCCGAAAATTATTACAATGACAATTAATCCGGACAAAATCCGTGATGTTATTGGACCGAGCGGTAAGCAAATTAACAAAATTATTGAAGAAACTGGCGTGAAAATTGATATTGAGCAAGATGGTACAGTCTTTATTTCTTCTATTGATCAAGAGATGAATGAAAAGGCGAAAAAAATCATCGAAGATATTGTTCGTGAAGTACAAGTAGGCGAAATTTACTTAGGAAAAGTAAAACGCGTTGAAAAATTCGGTGCTTTCGTTGGATTATTTAGTGGTAAAGATGGACTTGTTCATATTTCTGAGCTTGCACTTGAACGTGTAGGTAAAGTAGAAGACGTTGTGAAAATCGGTGACGAGATTTCAGTAAAAGTTATCGAGATTGACAAACAAGGCCGTGTAAACTTGTCTAGAAAAGTATTGCTAAAAGAAGAGCAAGAAAAAGAAGCGGCAAAAGAAGAAGCTTCAAAACAAGAAAATATACAAGAACAGAAGTAAGTAAAAAAGCCAGGGTTCCTGGCTTTTTTTGTTAAATAAAAATACATTCGATGCATAGATTTTTATTAGTGAAAAGGTATAGTTTTCATAATAACGCTCAAATTAACAAGGATAAGAAGAAAATGGATTTTTCTTATGTGTATAGTTAATGGGAGGGTTTATATGAGAACTCGTATATTTGTATTCATATCTATATTCTTTCTTTGTATGGGTTTATGCTCATATTCAGCGCTAGCAAATGATGATCTTTATGAAGAAATTCAGAAACAAGCGAAGCAATATTCAATTGCACCGCAAAATGCGATAATTGATAAGATTTGGAAAGCGACGCCAGGGTATAATGGTAAAGAGGTTGATATTGAAGCGTCATATAATAACATGAAGAAAATAGGGAGGTTTGATGAGAAGCAACTTGTATATCGGGAAGTTTCACCAAGCACGCATTTAGAAGATTTATCGTATTCTCCCATTTATCGTGGGCATCCACATAAAAAAATGGTAGGATTAACGATAAATGTGGCCTGGGGAAATGAGTATCTTCCGCGTATATTAGAAACATTGAAAAAGCATGATGTAAAGGCAACGTTCTTTTTGGAAGGACGCTGGGTAAAAGAAAATTTAAGATTTGCAAAAATGATTGTAGATGCAAAGCAAGAAGTAGGAAATCATTCATATACGCATCCGGATATGAAAACGCTGTCTAGAAATCAAATACAAGAACAATTACAAAAAACGAATCAAATTATTGAGGCAGCTACAAGTCAAAAAGTACGATGGTTTGCACCACCAAGTGGAAGTTTCCGCGATGAAGTTGTAGAAGTGGCGGGCGGATTGAAGATGGGGACTATTATGTGGACAGTTGATACAATTGATTGGAAACGTCCAGAGCCTGAAGTGCTTCTTCAGCGTGTGATGCGGAAAGTACACCCAGGTGCAATTGTATTAATGCATCCGACATCTCCAACAGCTGAGGCGTTAGATACGATGATTTCACAGTTAAAAAAACAAGGGTATAAAGTAGGGGATATTACAGAATTATTAGATGAAAAACGCATTGATTAAATACATTTACATGACATTCATGTTCAAACTTGTTATCATTAAATAATAGCAATTATTTAGAGAAACTGGCATTAGGAGGAAAGTTTTTGATTAAAAAATATACTTGTAAAAATGGTGTAAGAATCGTTATGGAGAATATACCAACTGTTCGTTCTGTTGCAATTGGTATATGGATTCATGCAGGTTCAAGAAATGAAAATGAAAAAAACAATGGAGTTTCGCACTTTTTAGAGCACATGTTTTTTAAGGGGACAGAGACGCGTAGTGCGAGAGAAATTGCAGAGTCATTTGATAGCATTGGTGGTCAAGTGAATGCATTTACTTCAAAAGAATACACGTGCTATTATGCAAAGGTACTTGATGAGCATGCAAAATATGCACTAGATGTGTTAGCTGACATGTTCTTCAATTCCACATTTGATGAAGAAGAATTGAAAAAAGAGAAGAACGTTGTATTTGAAGAAATTAAAATGTATGAGGATACGCCAGATGATATTGTGCATGACATGTTAACGAAAGCGACATATGAAACGCATCCGCTTGGATACCCAATTTTAGGTACAGAAGAAACGCTTGAAACATTTACAGGGGATACATTACGTCAATATATAAAAGATCATTATACACCTGAAAATGTTGTAGTTTCGATTGCTGGAAATATTGATGAAACATTTGTTCAAACAGTGGAACAATATTTTGGCAACTACGAGGGAACAACAAATCGTGAACAAGTACATAGTCCGATTTTTCATTTTAATAAAGTGGCCCGTAAAAAGGAAACAGAGCAAGCTCATTTATGTTTAGGATTCCAAGGATTACAAATGGGACATGAAGATATTTATAACTTAATTGTATTAAATAATGTATTAGGTGGCAGTATGAGTAGCCGCTTATTCCAAGAAGTACGTGAGCAACGAGGATTAGCATATTCAGTGTTCTCTTACCATTCTTCATATGAGGATACAGGAATGTTAACACTTTACGGTGGTACAGGAAGCCAACAATTAGATACTTTATATGATACAATGCAAGAAACGTTAGAGACATTGAAAAATACAGGTATTACAGAGAAAGAACTTGTTAATAGTAAAGAGCAGCTTAAAGGAAATCTGATGTTAAGTTTAGAAAGTACGAATAGCCGTATGAGTCGCAATGGAAAAAATGAATTGCTCCTTAGAAAACATCGTTCGCTTGATGAAATTATTGAGAGTGTGAATAAGGTTACCAAAACAGATGTGGATCAATTGATTCGCAGTATATTTACAAATGAATTTTCCGCAGCGCTAATTAGTCCGAATGGAGAGCTTCCAAAAGGAATGAAATAAGACGAAATAACCGTATCTCGTACGAGGAGATACGGTTATTTTTATGTACTAAGCTTTTTATAAGTATAACAGATTTTGAATGTTAGGAAGAGGAGTTCATTTTCTTGGTATTTTTTAGAGACGTGTAGAATACGTACTTATTATAGGATAGGATTTGAGGATGTTGTATGGAAGATGTTCGTAAAGGGGAGAATCATATGCGTTTAAGTGAATTAAGTGGAAAAGAGATTGTGGACTTGGAGCGTGCGGAAAAAATGGGAGTTTTAGGTCATGCTGATTTAGAAATAAACGAGAAGGATGGGAAAATTCAAGCTCTCATTATACCGGTAGGAAAATGGGGAGGGTTTAAAAGGGAGCAGCAAGAAGTTCGTGTAGAATGGAACCGTATTAAAAAGGTCGGTCATGATATGATTATTTTTGACCTTGCAAGCCGCCCAAGCTCACAGTAAAAGATAACCATTTTGGTTGTCTTTTTTTTATTCCACTATTCATAGGCAAGTAATACTCCTACCTCAAGATTCAGTAAAAGAAAGAAGATAGGTTGGAAGATAAACTGTCGGTAAAGGTCCAAGTTATGAAGCCTAATAATCGGTGGGGGATGTCGTTGATTAAAGTTTCGCTTTATTGGAACAGGTGTAGCACGTTCAAATGAAAATGGAGTGAGGGAGTAGTAGTTAAGTAATGAGGAAGAGTGTAACTCTAATGGAAGTTTTATCTTATAGAATTTCACATATTTAGAAATATTGAATGCTTTTTGCTTTTCAATCACCTCTAACTCGTACGGTACATATTATGTGGAGGAAAAAGAAAAAGTAGGCACTTTTCTTATAAATGAAAGAAAAAGAAGGTGAAGTAGGGAATGTTGACTGAGATGCACATTGCTGTCATAGGAGGAGATGCAAGGCAGCTAGAAGTGATTCGTAAGTTGGTTGAACTTGATGCAAAACTTTCATTAGTAGGATTTGATCAATTGGATCATGGTTTTACAGGGGCAGCAAAAGAGAGTATGCAAGATCTAGATTTCACTTCTTTAGATGCAATTATTTTGCCGGTAGCAGGAACAAATGCAAAAGGAGAAGTAGATACTATTTTTTCAAATGAAAAAGTTGCGCTTACGAAAGAACAGATTGAAAAAACACCAGCAAACTTTACTATATATTCAGGAATTGGTACACCGTATTTAGAAAGTATTACATCTACAACAAATCGAAAACTTGTGAAACTATTCGATCGTGATGATGTGGCGATCTATAATTCTATTCCAACGGTAGAAGGAACATTAATGATGGTTATTCAACATACAGATTATACAATTCACGGTTCGAATGTAATGGTTTTAGGATTTGGTAGAACTGGAATGAGTGTAGCGAGAGCTTTTCAATCATTAGGAGCTCATGTCAAAGTAGGAGCACGACGTTCAGAACATATCGCTCGTATTTCGGAAATGATGTTTTCTCCTTTTTATATGCAGGATATTGAGAAAGAAGTAAGTGATGTTGATATTGTCATTAATACGATTCCGCACCTCGTTGTAACGGCAAGGGCTATTTCTAGGATGCCAGCTCATACGTTGATTATTGACTTGGCTTCTAAGCCTGGTGGTACGGATTTTCGTTATGCAGAGAAACGAGGGATTAAAGCCTTGTTAGCACCCGGTCTTCCAGGAATTGTTGCACCAAAAACAGCAGGGCAAATTTTAGCGAATGTTCTTTCTCAGTTATTAACGGCAGATATGATGGCAAAGGAGGAGAATGGAAAATGAGTTTAAAAGGAAAACGAATTGGGTTTGGATTTACAGGATCACATTGTACGTATGCGGAAGTTATGCCGCATGTAGAGAAACTAATTGTAGAAGGAGCAGAAGTGCTGCCGGTTGTTTCATATACTGTACAAACAACAAATACTAGATTTGGTGAAGGAGCAGAGTGGATTGAAAGGATTGAAGAGATAACAGGAAATAAGGTTATTAATTCTATTGTAGGCGCAGAACCACTCGGTCCTAAAATTCCATTAGACTGCATGGTGATTGCTCCATTAACAGGGAATTCAATGAGTAAATTTGCCAATGCAATGACAGATTCTCCTGTATTAATGGCAGCAAAGGCGACGCTTCGGAATGGAAAACCAGTTGTGTTAGCTGTTTCAACAAATGATGCTCTTGGCCTTAATGGTGTAAACCTAATTACACCAACAAGGTGACGACGAGGCATAAACGCTTATATGTCGCCATCTTGAGGGAGCTTAGGGTAAAGCACAAGTTCAAAATCATCGAGCCTTTGCCACTTTTCTTTCTTATAAACAGCCTTTTCTAAAACTGACTTTAGGAGGCTGTTTTTCTTTTTGGGATCATCTGTTTTAAAGTACAGATCAAGAACATGCTCTACTTGAGGAATTGTATCTTTCTTCACTTTTTCCTTCCTAATTTCTGTTTTAATTTCTTTCTTTAAATTTTCCATAGTGGAAGTAATTTCAGTAATGCGATTAGAAACTACATTCGAGCGTTCTAAAAACATATCGACTGTGTAAACGCCACGTTCTAATAAATCATGTAAATTATTTTTTTGTTTTTGGACATCCACTAATTCTTTTTCAAGCTTGCGTAATGCAGCTTCATTCATTTGAATAACTTGTGTTTCTTTTAATTTGTCATCTTGCTTATGTTTTTCAAAATCAGCTTTATAATTGATATACCATTCTTTTAAAGCCTCGAGTAAACGCTTCTCGATTAATTCAGTATAGCTTGATTTATTTTCACAGCCTCGGTGTTTACAATCCATAGTTTCTTTTCGGTTCTTGGGATAACGTTGGACCATACTGTAACCACATTTAGCGCATTTAATAATACCAGCCAAAGGATTCTTTATTCCGTTCGTATTGTAAGGAATGTGATACCTTGAGTTTAATTTTTCTTGCACTTGCTCAAACAAGCTTTCAGGTATGATTGACTCATGTTTGCCATCAGCAATAATCCAATCTGACTTATCTTGTCTTGCACAACTACGTTTCACAGCATCAGGACGTTTTACTTCTTTTCGCTTTTGCCAAGTTACCTTTCCGATGTATACATTGTTTTTTAATATATCCAAGATGCTATAAGGGTTCCATTCGTTTCCTAACTTACTTTTGTAGCCAAGATCGTTTAACTTACTCCTAATTGCGTTAGCCCCCATATCCTCATTTGCATACCAATCAAATATCATTCTTACAACAGAAGCTTCTTCTGAATTAATTGTTAACGTACGCTCGCGCTTATTTAAACGATGGATATCATATCCGAATGGTGCATGTGTGCCGAGGTAATTACCAGCCTCTACGCTTGCAATACGGCCGCGTTGCATACGGCGTGTAATAATCTTTAATTCTTTACGCGCCATAAACGCTTCAAATTCGCTGTATTCTTCGTCCCATTCATCATTAAGATCATAAGTCTTCCTAGGTGTCATAATCTTCGTATTCGAGCGTTTAAACGTCTCTAAAATGATTCCTTGCTCTTTCATCCCACCACGTCCTAAGCGGTCCATATCCATACAAAGAACGACATCATATTTGTTATCTTCAATTTCTTCAAGTAGTGCTAACATTTCTGGACGTTTCACTAAGCTCTCACCAGAAACGATTTCCTCACGGACAGCTAAAACATTTAAGTTCATTTCCTTCGCTATTTTCAGCAGGGTAGAGCGGTGCTTTGCTAAAGTTTCGCCTTCACCACGTGCTTCGGCTTCGAGATCAGCACGGGATTTTCTTAGGTAGATTGCGGTTTTCATAGTTAGACCTCCTTATTATTAGTTATTATACGGGAAGTAGATAAATAGAAGAAATAAAGCTAATTAATAATAAAAGAAAAGCTCCAGGAAGGAGCTTAATAAGTTTTTTTATGTTCTTTTTTTATGAATTTTTCGATTTATCACTTTATTAGTTGCTGAGGTTGCAAATTTATTATCCTCATGTTCATGTTCATTTTCATTTTCTTTTTCTTTTTCATATTTTAGATAAATCTTAGCAGAAAAGTCGCATAAATAGAATATATCTTTGTCTGTAGAAGCTTTAGGGAAACAAACAGTTCTCTTTTCATCAATCATATGCCCGTGGATTAACTTTTCAATTTTTATTTTGTCTTCACTAACGAGCTTTATAAGATATTTGATTGGTGACTTTTGAGCATTAATTTTTGAAAAAATAAAAGAATACAAGGAAACAAGTATTAAAGGTAAGAGTACTACTATAGAAAGATTATTTAGATTAATCCCGATATATGTGATTTGATTAAATACAAAGCAATAAACTATTAATCCTAATATCATGTTGAACATAATTAACAATACAATCACACGAGTAAATTTTTTAAACTTCTTCGCAATCGATGGACTTAAAACTACAATTAAAAGTGAAATAAGAAAAAGTATAATTGACCAGACTATGAACTTTTGAAAAATTCCTGACGTGGCAAGATCAACTTTATTAAATGAATAATTAAATGCTAATCCACTTCCAGCGAACAAGATAGTAGAATATATTGCAGCTGTAAGGAAATGCCATATTTTTAAATTTACTTGTTGAACCTTACTTGAAAAAAGTTTATTTATTTCATCTGTAGCTAATACTTGAATTAAACGAGTAGCTATAAAATAAATTAGGGTAACTAAACCACTGACAAGCGCAACAAATCCTGGTGGAGATTTTAAAAAACTATCAATCAAAACGAGCAACTGTTATCCCTGCTTTCATAATAGTTTTATGATATTAATTATTTTTATAAAGAATTATTGAACAACAACAAATTTCGTAAAGAATGCCTTACGTTTTGTCTTATCATATACGTATGGATCGTTAAACTTTTTGACCCAAGACTTGTCTTCAACTTTTAAATCTTCGATTTTAAAGCCTAAGTGTGAATTTAATGATTTTCTATCCAAGTTGATGCTGTATGTTTTTCCTTCAAATGGAAGAGTCATTTTTACAACATTTAAATCCGGAAATTGTCTTAGCAATCTCGTAGGTTCACTTACAAACATTTTTTCAATAGCATCCCCTGTTGAAAAATATTGTTTATATAGTTCTTCAGTAACGTTGCTATCTGGTTTTGCTGATTTATAAGATGCAAATGAATCATGGAATGTAATCTCAGCTTCTTTATTATTAAGTTTCATATCCTTAATAAAATCTCCGCCTCTGATGTTTTGGGCATAGGATACAAACTCTTTTTGCTTTTCTTCAGTTTCCTTTTGTTCTTTAGCTTTTTGTTTCTCTTCGGCTTTAAGCTTTTCTTCAGTTTCCTTTTGTTCTTTAGCTTTTTGTTTCTCTTCGGTTTTAAGCTTTTCTTCAGTTTCCTTTTGTTCTTTAGCTTTTTGTTTCTCTTCGGTTTCAAGCTTTTCTTCAGCTTCTTTTTGTTCTTTAGCTTTTTGTTTCTCTTCGGCTTTTTGTTTTTTCTCAGCTTCTTTTAACTCTTTAGTTTTTTGCTGCTCTTCAGCTTTTTGCTTTTCTTCAGCTTGCTGTTTAGCAAGAATCTCTTGTTTTTCTTGTGGTGTCATATTCATGTTAACTACAATTAGCGAAATGATAGATAAAGCAAAGGCTATACCAGTAAACTTAAAATATTTCGAAGTATTCGTTTTCTTTTTAAAACGAAATACTAATGATGTGATTAATAAAACGAATGTAGCAATAATCGCTATTACGAATAAAAATGAGAAAAAGATTTTCATCTATGTAACTCCTAACCTATAAATTTATATTAATACGTTTTTAAGCGAGCGAATCCTCTTGGAATCCCGTGAATTTCCGCAACCTCTTGAATAGATAGATTGGTATTTTTATATTCAGAAACTATTTCATCAGTAAGTAATAATTCCACAGCAAATGTATTTGCCTCAATTTCTAAGCGATCCACGGAAAAGAAAGTTTGGTTGCGCAAGAAAGGAGTATTTGCTTTAGGGTGAAGTAATGCATGTCCTAATTCATGAGCACAAACAAATCGTTGAGTTGTTTCCTCAATTTGATTATTAATATGAATGAATTTGAAGCGTTTATAAGTGTTGTAAAAACCGAGGGTATTCCCTAAATCCTCGTACAACACATAAATATTTTTTTGCCTGGCAATTTCAAATGGATTGGCTGTTCCGTATTTTTTCGCGATGTTTAGTACGTATTCTTTGATGTCCATTTAAATTAGCCTCATTCAATCCTTTTTGTATTTGTTTGGAGTGAATTTTTGCTTTGCCAGTTGCTTTGCCATTCGCATTGAGTTTTCAAGAGAGATACGAATCATTTCTTTTGTATGCTCGTCTATTGGCTCTCCGTCAAACATTAACGCTTCATCACTGTTTTCTAGTTGTTCCAATGTTTTTTCTAAGTCCTTAGCGATATCATGCTTTTCTTTTTCTGATAAATTAGGGATTAGATTAGAGAATAATTCTTTCTTTTCAGTTCTACCTAATAAATAATCGGTTGATACTTCAAAGAAATCAGCAATTTTTTTTAAAGTATCATAATCCGGTTCACGCTGACCTTGCTCATAATTAGCTAATTTTCCTCTTGAAAAGCCCAATCTTTCAGCAAGTTCATATTGACTTAGTTTTTGTTGTTTCCTAAGTTCTGAAATCTTTTTTCCAAGCATATTTTTTCCTTCTTTCTAAATAAGAATAGGAGCTTTTTTTCTTAATTATAGAAACGTTTAGTTTCTAAATCCATAAAGGAAACGAAAAGTTTCTAATAAACATTGACAGAAACATTTTGTTTCTATATATTGGGGGTATAAAGAAACAAAATGTTTCCAGGGGGTGAACCGGTGGACAAAGCGAGAAATAAAATGATTGATTTTAGAAATGGTCAATCGAGAATAGATATCGCAAAGAAGTTGGAAATTACTCCTCAAATGTTAGGAGCAATTGAACGAGGTGATAGGACACCTTCATTAGAATTAGCTAAGAAAATAGCTGATTTTTATAAAACCACAATAGATGATCTTTTTTTTAATTAAAAAGGAAACGAAATGTTTCTGAAGAGGTGGGAAAATGTCAATGGGTCAAATGGCAGTACCAGTAAATCGGCGGCATACACATATAAAAAGCACTTCAAGAGGTGACACCATGAGCCAACAAGAAGAATATGCAGCGAATTATGAATTTGGAAAAACGAAAGTCCATGTTGTGGCTCCTGAACCAAAATCGCAAAAGGATATTGATAAAATCCTTCAAGCATATTACAAGGCTGGTTGGGCCATCATCAAAGAAATGCAAGTGAAAGAAAACATTGAGGAATAGTTCCTCTCTTTTTACATGAATAATAGACAAGTTATGTATTCTATAAATTTTATTGTAATCCTTTCACAACTTAATACGGAGGCGAACAAATATGGGAACAAGTATATATTGCAATTCGTCAGTAGGAACATTATTACGTAATGCGAGAGAACGTTGTGGAAATGCACATTATCGAACAAAAAAAGGTCTAGCAGAGTATCTCGGCATTACTTACGAACGTTTAAAAAATATTGAATCTGGTTTTTCTAAAGTGCCTTTTGAATTAGCAATGGATTGGTGTGATGCAACAGGAGCACCATTAAATAAACAGGCAATTAAACATATTTACGGTGTAGGATTACCACCAACAGATCCTCGTTTAACGAGCGATGTAAATTTACAACTTATGAATTACATCAAGCAAGCCGAAGAGGGGGTTGCGGCAGCGAAGGAAATCATGAATTTACAAATTACAACACGTTCATGGAAGTTGGATGAAAAGAAGAAACATGAATACGCAGTTCATGCAAAAGAAATCTTCGATACAATCCAAGCTACTCAATGTGTAGTACAAGCTCTTGAACAAGTACACTTTGGCATTATGGAACAAATACAAAAAAGCTGGTTGCAAAAGGCTATGTCAGAAAACGTTATTATTCAATCGGTGGATAGCTTAATGACCTTAACAAAAGTTTTGTAAAGGAGGAAATGTAAATGACAGTAGATTACAAGAATCCAAGCTTAAGAGAATATAAGGAACTAATTCGTTATGATGCAAAGTTAACTGGTGAAATAAAAATAGCTAAAACATTTGGTGATGATAAAAAGTCAGGAGAATTACAACAAGAGAAAAAGTTAGTGGGAATTCGAATCAAAATTATTGAGGCATCATTTACTTTAAAACATAAATGGGCAAAAGAAAAAGCTACCGCCTAGACAACAGTAGCTCGCAATAAATTCTACAAAGTAATTATACCATTTTATTTATTATTTGGACAAGCCACTGTGCTTGTCGTTATGACCAGAAAGGATTGTTACCCAACCCCCTTTAAAGATATCCCTTTCTGGTTGTAACGATGCGTATAGCATCCATTTACATAGAAAAGAGGTGAAAACCATGACAACTGAATACAATTGTCTTCATGATCTTGTTCTTCTAGGAGAATTTTCGTTTGCAAATGAACTTCATGATTGCATGAATACATGCATTTACAACATGTTCAATGCTAAATCTCATGAGGAAGCGAATTATTGGGAAGAAGAGCTTAATCGATGTGTAAAAGAGTTTAGGATGCTTCGTGAAGAAAAGGAGGAACATGAAGTATCTAAAAGTTATTGTGTGATTATTAAAGGACCTCGTTCTAAAAGTGTTAACGCTTCACTGGTAAGTCGTAGGAAATAAAAAATCTATCACTTTGCCGAGTGATAGATAAATAGTGGTTGGTAAATTTTAGGTAAGTTAATTATACCAAATCATAAACGTTATAACAATGGAGTGTATTGCATGCTTTTAGACAAAACATTACATAGAGTGTTGTTAAATCCCAAGATTGTCCAACAGGTAACGCCAGAACAGCACCTTGCTTATTTAGTACAGCAATATCTAAAAAAAGAGTATAAAAATTATCGCTTATTACGTATAGAGGACGGGTTTGCGATATGTAAACGGGAGGATGAATAACATGGCAGTTTTTAGACCAGTACAAGTTTCATTTTGGCAGGATGCAAAAGTTATTGAGGAGATGACTCCGGAAGATAAATTATTTAATCTGTATCTTCTTACAAACCCATGTACTACTCAAATTGGTGTGTACCAAATCACCAAAAAGCAAATGGCTTTTGATTTAGGTTACTCCATGGAAAGTGTTAATTCACTCTTAGATCGTTTTGAAAACCATCATAAATTAGTTAAGTATAATCCAGAAACACGCGA
Source organism: Bacillus sp. FSL K6-6038 (assembly GCF_038050455.1). Classification (NCBI taxonomy): domain Bacteria; kingdom Bacillati; phylum Bacillota; class Bacilli; order Caryophanales; family Bacillaceae; genus Bacillus; species Bacillus sp. FSL K6-6038. The sequence continues at coordinate 3,669,687 of NZ_JBBOUH010000001.1, read as the reverse complement.
ACTTGCGATTATCAACTGGGGGAAATACAACCTTAATAGAGGGGGGAAACCAATTGAGGATTGTGTTCGCAAAGAATTGGATGGGGTAGCTGATATAAGTCTTGTTAGTTTAGTCGCTCCAAAAGTTAAAAATGATAAAATCCGTGCTATTTTTGAAGAATTTCTTGCTGTTAACGATACGTGCCACGATACGTCCACGATAAGGGGGGAAAAAGAAGAAGAACAACAAGAAGAAGAACAACAAGAAGAAGAAAAAGAAGAACAACAACAAGAATGCGCGAATGAAGTTGTTGAAATTAATCCAATTTCTTTTTACGAACAAAACTTCGGATTCATTACACCTTTTATCGCAGAAGGCATTAACGCATGGGTAGATGACTTAAATGCAGAGTTAGTTGTTAAGGCAATGGAGATCGCTTTAGATAAAAATACTAGAAACATGTCTTACGTAAATACGATTTTACGAGATTGGCATCTTAAAGGCTTGAAAACAGTAGCCGATGTTGAAGTAGCTGATAAAGCATTTCGTGATAAACGATCAGCACAAGCAAAGCAACAACCTGTATATCAATCGGTAGCTATGTCTGAATCTACTAAGCAAGTGTTACAGCAGCAGGAATCATGGAAACAAAACATTCCTACAGACGAGGAACTTGCAGCACTTAACCAACAGAATGGATGGATGATGCAATGAGTAACGAAGTCATTCGTAATGTAGACGCTGAACAAAGTGTTTTAGGTAGCATCATCATCGAAGGAGATTTGATTAAAGACTGTCAGTTAAAACCAAATCAATTCTCTCTTACAACTCACCAAGTCATTTTTAAAGCGATGAGAGAACTAGAGGATGCTGAAAGTCCTATCGATTTAGTGTCGTTAATTGCAAAATTTGAAGAAAGCTTCATGAATCAAATTGGTGGTATTGCATTTTTTGTTAATTTAACTGAGGTCATTTCTACAACAAAAAATTTCTCTTATCACGAGAGCTTAGTGATAGAAGTGTGGAAGATGCGACATGCTCAAGAGGTTGCTGGTAATCTATATAATCGCCTTCAGAAAGACAAAGATATTAGTGCAATTAGTAATACAATCGATGAATTAAGTACGATTGAGGAAACAGGTTATTCAGAGGATTTTAACCTAAGAGAAACACTAGTAGATCTATATAAAAAAATGCAAATTGATGTTGGGGATTTAACTGGTATCAACACTGGATACAACGATTTGAATCGGATGACAGCTGGTTTACAAGCAGGTGATCTAATCATTGTGGGAGCTCGTCCTTCAATGGGGAAAACAGCGTTTGTATTAAACATCGCTTATCATGCAGCAAGCTCAGATACAGCAACAGGGATTTTTTCATTGGAGATGGGACGAGAGCAATTGATTAAGCGAATGATTTCAAGTACTGGAAATGTAGATGCTACGAAATTAAAGAATCCTAAAAAGTTATGCAACCTTAAAGATTGGGAAAAGATTAGCCAGGCAATGGGATTGATAAATAATTTACCACTAGAAATATACGATAAAGCAAATGTGACGATGCAAGAAATTTACGCAAAGACTAGGAAGTTGAAACGTAAATATCCAGATAAAAAAGTATTAATAGCGATTGATTATTTACAGCTTATTGTTGGTGATCCGAAGCATCGAGGGAATCGCATGCAAGAGATTGGTGAGATTAGTCGGAAATTAAAACTGATGGCTAGAGAATTGAATGTATGTGTAATTGCTTTATCACAGTTGAGTCGTGCTGTTGAGAGTCGGCAAGATAAACGACCGATGTTATCGGATTTACGTGAAAATGGACAAATTGAGCAAGATGCGGACTTAATTGCGTTCTTATATCGTGAAGATTATTACGATGCTGAGACAGCGAATAAGAATGTGATTGAAATCATTCTAGCAAAGCAAAGAAATGGTCCTGTGGGTACAGTAGAGCTGGCGTTCATTAAAGAGTTTAGTAAGTTTGTTAATTTAGAACGTAAATTTAATGAGCAGCAGGAGGCTAGATGATGTTATTACGACAGGAAGTTGAAAGAAGAAAATTGTTGATTATTCGTAAATTACTAGGTTTAGGATTATCTGAAATAAACGGACAAACATTAGACCAATTAACGTTAACGCAGCTTGAAGGGATTTTAGCAGCAAGCTTGCAAGTGCTGGAGGGAACAAAAAATGATTCTAACAAGAAATTGGCGTAATGGAGATACGATTCATCTCAAACGTAAAAAATTTAAAGATATCCTACATGCCGTACAGGATTTAGAAAAACGAGGATATTCATGTGTTCATCCGATTAGATCGTTAGTGCAGCGACAGAGAGAATTCATTCATAAGCGAACGAATGGAAAGATTAGCACAGCTAATTATAGCTTTAAACAAACGGATGCTGATACTTGCTATGTAGTAATGATGCGAAAAGAAAAGAGTGAAGAACATGCCGAAGCAATTAACAATTTTTGATGTGGAGCCTGTTGTTTCATTTGATTCTAAGAAAGCAACAATCCACCGTTTGAATTCAAAAGTATGTTTTGCTGATGTAGTTGTGCAAATACCACGACAAGCCAAAGCAATTGATGAATTAAAACCATCACCAGCACCTGATGAACGCTACGAGTTATTTGAAGATTATTCAATTGGGATTTGGCGTTACAAACGAGTGGAGGATAAACAATTTGAATATGAAGAAGCTGAAGAAATGTGTAAACGGGCACGAGATGAAAAAGAGCCGATTCCAATACGGCTTCATTTATCTCTTGAACAAGCATTTGTTCCAGAAAACGTTGTGCAATATTTGTAGACAAATAAAAAAAGCCGAGACTACTCCCGACTTACTTCGACAAAGTAATTATAACACATTTGGGAGTGGTTTCGGTGGCGATTATTAAAGAAAACGTTACAGAAATGAAGGCTGAAATTTCTTTAGTAGAAAATATGATTTACGTCGTGAAAGATGGACAGATTCATTCGATTGAACCACCGTCAACTGGTCATGGTGAACAATCATTTGTATATAAAGCTGGTAAAGTAGCGCGTATGGAAGAACGGAAAACGCAGTTAATCTAAAACATAGTCACAATACCATCAATTTGAATTTTATTAAAAAAAGGGAATAGAAAATGTACAAAAAGATCGTGGAATATGATTCTAAGCCATTTATGGAGGATGCTAGTAAGTGCAAGTTAATAAAAGAAATTGAATCAACGAAATTCAACTTGATTATTGATGGAAAGACGTACAGAACATGTGCTGGTTCTCCTAAAGAAGGAATTCTTGCAGTTGAAGAGATTAATTTTATAGTGATCCAGAAATTGATGTGAGAAACGATGATGGTTTGGAATGTCCGTTTTGTGGAGATGTCGATTATGATGGGCACGAACTTAGAGAAGATGAAGGTACTACAGATTGCATAAATTGCGGTTCGGAAATCAAGTACGTAAGAAATACTGTTATGAACACTTTAGGCGAATGTGAGGAAGTTATTTATCATACAGCTCCAATTAAATTGAAAGAACCAATTAAGCTTTAACAAAAGCGTTATTTGAGAGCAAAGGCAGCTAGGGAATCCTAACTGCCACAGACTTCAAATCATACGCATTATGTAGTTTAGATTAATATTCGATATAAAGTGATTGTAACGGCTATTAGAATTAAAAATTCAAATAAAATCATAGAATATTTTTTCTTAGGTTTTCGAAATTCTTTTATTAAGCCCAATATTGCGCCTATACCAAAAATAATATATAGGCAAATTATCATGGTTTCTATCATTTTTAACACTCCTAATTAATGGTTAATTATATTGTATAGCTATTAATTCGAATGTTAAGAAACTTTAATGGGAATTAAGGTGAATTTAAACAAAATAGGTATTTTGAAGAAAGGTTCAGAAACAAGCTTATGAGTAGTGCACCAGGTAAGAGAAGCAAGCCCAGCTACGCAATTTGATACGTGACTGGGACAACTCTTCCAGATGGAATTCCTAGAATTAGTCACGAAATACGCTAATCAAGTGTTTTGTTACCATATTATAGGTGTTGTAATGCGGTTTTTAGTGAGAAAGGGAGTGAAATAAAGGAAAAATATACTTATAAAGTTTGTCTTATTTTATTAAATGCATCACGAAGTTCCTTGGTATTCTTGTACCGTTCGTTAATATTGTCAGCTATTCCTTTGTTAACAAACGCTTCGAATTCAGCACTTGGAAAGGATTTAAGTTTTCTCCTGCCTGTTACAATGAAGTAAATTAATCTTGTTAGTGCGTATGTTTCATGCCTGATTTCATAGTTAGCGAAACCTTGTAGTTCTAACTTTGGATCATTAAATGAACCTTTTAATTCTGTATTTTTGCTGGTAAGCTGGCTGTCTTGGCGTTTTACTAAGCCGAAATCAGAAACTTTAATTATATCTAATTCATCATACTGCTTAATTAAAATGTTATTTGGAGAAATATCTCTATGTAAAATATTTTTATTATTAATATAAATAAAGGCTTCAAAAATTTGTTTAATAAGACTAAGGCGCTTTGATTTGCTTAGAGTATTATTGTTCTTTGAAATATAGGAGTCTAGTGAATCGTTTGCGTACTCCATTATGTATTGATGGTTTTCTTCATCAAATGTGTATACCTCGAGGATATACGGAGATTTAAGTTTTTTCATTTCTTCAAATTCAATTCGGAATCGTTCATATTCCTTAGGAGATAGATTATTATTAGCTTTTTTTACAGCAAAAATGCGGTTGTAATACTCATCTTTATATTTATGGACAGTCGCATAGGAACCTTGACCAATCGCTTTCATAGGATATAAAATCTTGCTTGTTGACCTTGTTATTGAAACAGCTGATTGCAAACTAAATATAGGATTTATCTCAATAAGTTTTATTTTTTTGAAGTCATGGGGGATAGGACTTCCACCGCTACTCTGTAAAAAATCATCACATTTTGCTAAAACATCTTTGTAATAAGAATCTATATCAAAGCTATAAGGTGAATTTTTTAAGGTGGACTGCACAGTTCGATACTCTTCAATCAAATATATAAGGTCACGACTTTCGTCTGCAGTGTAATGACCGTTATTCAGTCGACTATTCATGTATTTTAGTAAACTATTAAGTTCAAAGTGGAATAAGGAAAAAAAACGTTGTAGAGTATCAGGGAATTGGTCATAGAAATCTATGAACCTGTTAATATTTTGATCGCCAAACCTTTCAGTATATTCGTCTATTTTGTATTTTAAATATGGGAATACTTTTTCTTCGACTAAAACCATTTTACTAACCCCTTTAATGATATTTTTATTAGATATAATTTTATCAGAAAAAGGTTATATTTAGTTATAATAATTTAAGAATTTGAAGAAGATGTTGATGAGCCAGGGGGAGAAGTTAATCCGTATATAGAGAAGTAGCTAAGATTTGCTCAAAACCATTTGAAATTGAAGGGACGAGATGGAATTAATTCTTTAAGAAATACAACAAAACAATCCTTTATTACAAAAATGGTGAACTGATAAAAAAGACCTCCTAAATTATGGTATCATTAAGCTTGTGTTAGGTTAATATTTTAGTCTAATAAAAAGGAGAAGTATATATGGATTTATTTAGTGTAGAAGTTAAAGAGAAGAGATTACATTCGAACTTTAAATATTTACAAGGAGATGCAGAGTTAAGAGCGGTTTTAAATAATTGGGTTATTGGTTTTGAGGATCGTGATAACAAATTTGTAAAAGAGTTTCAAACAACTTTTAATTCTTCATTTTGGGAATTGTATTTACATGCGTGTTTTAAAAACTTAGGCTTTAAAATTGATTATTCCCATTATGCACCAGATTTTTATTTAAAGTCTAGAAGAACAAAAACGAATTTATTAGTTGAAGCGGTTGCGACAAACACTCCTGAAAATGGTACACCTGAATATGAAAGAATTGAAGAATTGAATCGTTTATATAAATCTGGTGATGATTATAATAAAATACACAGCGAGATTGTACATCTGGCAACAGAAAGAATAGCAAATAGTATTAAATCCAAATGTGAAAAATATGAAGATAGTTATTCGAGTATGGAACATGTGCAAGGAAAAACATTTATTTTAGCAGTAGGAAGTTTTGAACAACCATTTTTCTATCTACAAGGTACAGCAGCTATTGAAAGAGTTCTATATGGTTTGATTAAAGCTGAATATAGAAATGATCGGCCATATTTTGAGTATTCAAATCATATTATAAAAAAGAATACAGATCCAACTAAAAAAGTGAAAATCCCAGTAGGGATATTTAATGACGATAAGTATAGTTATATTAGTGGTATATTATTTAATCCTATAGCTACAGTAGGTAAAGCCCGTGCCTTATCAATAAATAAAGGTAAAGATATTGCGTTTCAAACATACAGGTATAATGATTATGATACTAAGGGGGCAATGAATATTGAACCGCATACTAAATATCGTGAATCCTTATTGGATGGGACAAGTTTATACTTAAACCCATATGCTAAAAATCCAATTGATATTAAAGATTTTGATAATCCTGATATACAAATAAGTTTTGATAGAGATCATATTAAAACAAAACATAATTTTTTGATTTCTAGAACAGTGTTGAATGTTAAAAGTGGAAAACCAGATATTGAATAAATATTTTATAAAGTAAATATAGTCCTACTGGAAGAACCAGCGGATATCAGACTATAAAGAGCGAGTTGTATTGCTCTATAGTTTGGTGTCCGCTTTTTTTGTTTTTATTAACAAATAGATAAGGGGTGTTTTTTATATATGACGCAATTAACTTTCTTACCTAAAATTGATCGTAAAGCAACGCAGGTTCGTTTAGAAAAGATTCTTGAAAATGTACGTATTTATAGACAATTCGGGATGATTAGAAATGAGATGAAGGTAACAGCATCTTGTGAAGTGAGATATCATGGTCCAACAAATATAGTAGGAAAACCAGCTGAAGATGTTGCCCTAGCAAATGTTGCAATGAATGAAAGAGAAATGAAATTACAGCGTTTATCATTTCAAATTGATAAGGCGTTAAGTCGCTTTAGTAAGCATCAAAGAGATATTATTGTAAAACGTTATTTGGAAGATGAAGATGTTTTTGATTACATGGTTTATAACGATATTGGTATGAGTGAACGTACATATAGAAGAAATAAATCTAATGCTTTTTACAAACTAGCTTTCGCACTTAGGTTAGAAGTATACGAGATGGAAAATCAGAATGAGGGGGATAATCTATGAATTTTGTTCAGCCAATTCGTGATCCAGAGCAAATACAGCAGATTAAAGAATATTTGAGGGAAAACAATGAACGGAATTATATTTTGTTTGTAATGGGAATTAACACAGGATTACGTATTAGTGACATTCTAAAATTGAAGATATGTGATTTGAAAGGTAGCCATATTTCAATGAGAGAAAAAAAGACAGGCAAACAGAAACGTATTCAATTAACTCTAGCTTTAAAAAGAGAGTTACGTTGGTATATTGAAGAAAGAGATGACAGTGAGTACTTAATTAAGAGTCGTGAAGGTACTAATAGACCAATTGGGCGCAGCATGGCTTATAAGATACTCAGAAGCACAGCAGAAGAGTTTGGATTGAAGGAAATAGGCACTCATACATTACGTAAAACATTCGGGTACCATATGTACATGCAAACAAAGAATATCGCTTTACTTATGGAGATATTCAATCATTCATCAGAGAAAGTTACATTAAGATATATTGGCGTAAATCAGGATGCAATGGATAAAGCTATGACACGATTTAAAATATAGCAACATCTTTTTTATTTTTTTGATTTTTATAATTACTCATTTTTTATGTGTTGTGTAATTCGAAAGGGGAAGTTTCATAAAGCCATAAGTACCAAGGGATGTGGCGTAAGGGGCAGTTACACAAAATATAAGATATGGGTAAGTGAAGTAACGGCATAAAAAAGAAGCGTAGTTCGTCAAATGAACGTACCGCTCCATTACCATCAAGCTAAGAAATTCATTGTTTCTAATTAATGGTATCCGTTTTCAAGTAATTATTATTGACTTTGAAAAAATAAAAAATCGCCTTATTAAAGGCGATTTTTTATTTATTTTGCATGTTTTTAATAAATAAGTATCTTTTAAAGTTAAATGTAATGTTCTATTCTACATTAACGTCTTTCTGGTTCTTTTTCTTTTTTTCTAAGACCGAATAAACCTAATAGTCCTAATAAACCAAGCCATGCCCAATTATTATTTTTACGATTAGTATTCAAATCATTTGTTGTATTCACATTTCGAGTTCTAGTATCATAATTAACTCTATTCATGTTATTGTCATTAACTCGAGTTCTAGTATCATAATTAACTCTATTCATGTTATTGTCATTAACTCGAGTTGTAATATTATTATTGTTGTTAACTCTATCCGTATTATATCCATCGTATTCAGCATGGATGCTTGTACCAAAAACCATAATAGTTAGTAATAGGGCACCTAAAATAGATGACAGTTTTTTCTTCATGGTTTTCCCTCCTTTCATATTTAGTAATGTCTCCAGTTCCTTTAGACAATATTCGTTTAAGAATATATAAATCCATTTGAGTTAAAATTATGATAAATATCTTTAATTTCTATTATTAAAAGTACTGATAATAATGGATTATGTTAATTGAAATATATGTGTTATTTATATGAATAAATTTTTTGTAGCAGTACATTCTATAAGGTGTAATTACTATATATGGGTAAGGTGTGCCTTATGAGTTATAAGAACTTATTTTCTTTAACCCGGAACATGGTTGGGAAAATTTTTTCTATAGTAAGCATTTTTGTTAAGAGTTTAATTTCTTTAAGGAGGAGTATTTTTATGGGTGTTTTAAGTGGAAATCCACAAAATGAACCAATGCACTACGGAGAAGTCTTCGGGATTTGGAGTTATCTTGCAGCAGCACAAGGTGCAATTGCTGGCTATCAAGTTCTCATTAACCATACAGGAGATGAGGACTTAAAGAAATTTTTAGAAAACCTTGTAGAGAATGATATCCAATCAGAAGTTGAAGAATTAAAAAATTTATTAAAATTAAATGGTGTTGCATTACCGCCAGCACCTCCAGAAAGACCAGTTGCATCTATTGAAACTATTCCACCTGGTGCTCGTATAAATGACGCAGAAATTGCGGCAACGGTTTCTGCAGGTCTTGCAGCAGGTTTGGTAGCATGTAGCCAAGCTATGGGACAATCACTTCGAGAAGATGTAGGAATGATGTTTGGTCAATTTCATATGAAAAAAGCACAAGCTGGAGCTATATTGCTTCGTCTGAATAAGAAAAAAGGTTGGATTATTCCGCCTCCATTACATGTTCTACAATCAGATCAAGCATAATACCTAAATGAAAATTCAATTTATTCTTTATGGCTGTTGCAATGAGCTTGTCTAGGGAAATAAGGATTATTGACAAATTAAAATAAGTGGCAGAGTCGTGACCGCTTTTTGGCAGTAAATGTGCCGGTTGTTTTGGAATTACCGTGTTATATTTGTATTGTGAGTAATGGCGGAAAACATTGCTCACAAGGATTCTTTTATAAAATTCTAAACGGCTTCATATTGACGGCATAATTTAAAATCCGTAACCAGCTTTAATGGTACTGATTGAATGATATCGTTAATATAGGAGGGCTTTTTGCTCTTCTCTCAGGAACTTGATACTGTGTAGATGCAGTTGTGCAAACAACATTGGCTTCTTGAGAAAAGAATAAAACTTCATTTACCGTATTAAAATTACAAATTAATAAGTAGTGATATAGCATCCATTCGGGTGCTTTTTTCTTTGTTATATAGAAATTACACATTAAACTAGTGAACATTTGAATGAGACAAGCATATACTACTTGTACCTCATTAACTTTAGTAGCCTTGACTTTCGTTAATGGGATTCTCGTAATCCCTTAAAAGGAGCGCTCGCGGAAACGGGTGCTCTTTTTATTATATAAAGCGGATAGTTTTAACAGAAAGGAAGATAAATGATGGACGAAATACAACGATTTATTGCTAACAATACACATCAACTTGGATATATTATGGAAGAAGCTAGCAGGAAGTGGAAAGAGCAAGACCCTAAAGGCGCCTTGACAGTGGGACCATGTAAAGGAGTTATAGATTCTTATGGTAGTTATTATGATCTTTTAGAAAAGTTAGCATGCCTTCAAGAATGAAAGAACATTAAGCATAATAATTAAACCAATATCAATTATCCTAGGCGCTGCCGTTATCGGTTTAGCGTCTTATTTTATTGTGAGGAAGTGATGGGGTGTTTTGGTTAGGAGGTCTTATGGGATACTTCATAGGTACACTTGTTACTTTATTAGTAGTATATTTTGGTTATCGCATTGGTGAGGATAAAGAAGGTTAAGGGGTGAAGGAATGAACATTAATATTGAATCACTTAGAGAAGCCTTTAACAAGTTAATGTATGAATTATATAAAGTAATCTCTCAGTTGTTTTCTAGCTACTGGGAACAAATTAAAGAACTTTCAGCAAAGTATATGGAGTATAAGTTGGAACGTCCAGTATATGGATACGTTAAACATAAAGTAATAAGATCACAGGTTATGAATCGTAAGCCTATCTGTGTACGAGCAAGGACGGTGTGCTAATGATTGACTATATTAAACTCATAAGAGAAGGAAAACTTATGAAGTTCTATAAGTCTAAAGAGTGGAGAGAGCTAAGGCTTAAAGCTTTAAAGCGAGATAACTATGAATGTCAGATGTGTAAGTCAAAAGGTAAATACAAACCTGCTGAGAATGTACATCATCTTAAAGAAGTAAAGACGCATCCACATTTAGCATTAGACTTGGATAACTTACAATGTTTATGCATTCGATGTCATAATGAAGTACATGATCGGTTAGATAAGATTGAGAAGAAGAAACCTAAGTTCTTGAATGAGGAACGGTGGTAGCTATGATTATTGTGGATGGTAGTTGGACATTCGATACTAACTTAATGATTCAATATGCTGATACTGATAAGGAAGAACGAACTTCATATGAACGTGACATGTTGAATCAGTTTAGAAAGTATTCTTACTGGCGATACTGTCAGATAAGAGACTGTGTTAATTCAAGGAAGTGCAAACGACTTAAACTTATTGATGTAAGAGAAAGATTGCAAGATGAAGAGAAATTAAAATTTACTATAGATATTCTAAAGATTTCTAGTGAAGAAGTCTTTTTTATTTTAGATTTTATCGAAACATACTTTGAATTAGTTTCCTAAAACCCCCCGGTCAAAAATTTTAGCTTTTTTCTGGGGAACCATTCAACGGGGAGGGGACGTCGAAAAAAATATTTTTTGATTTTCTCACGTGAGGGGGAGGGGTGCACACAAAATACAGGGTGCATCCTTTTTAAATTCGTTTAAAACCGCCTCAAATTCGATGTATGGAAAGAGGTGGTGAATATGGATGGATAATAATGCGACACCTCAAGAAGCCGCTCACAGTGACTATTTAAGCGGTATGAAGTATAAGGACATTGCAGAAAAATATGCTGTTTCTATTAATACCGTAAAGTCATGGAAAAAGAGATATGGGTGGCAAAGAGAGGGTGCACACAAAGTTCAAAAGGTTGCACCTAAAAAAACAAGGGTGCACACAAAACCAAAGCCGAAAATAAACAAGCTAAAAGAGACTATCAAACAGGATTTAATGAACCAATTAGAAGAAAACGGAACATTTGGCGCACATTATACTGATTTAGTATCTGACTATATGGCACTTTGGGACATTAAAAACAATCTCATTCTTGATATAGAAGAAAGGGGTGTTGTTGTTGATTGGTCGAATGGAAAGCAAAGGGGCAAAAAGAAAAATGAAAGTATTAGTGAACTAAATAAAACGAATGCTCAAATGCTTAAACTTTTAGCAGAACTAGGATTGAAAGCAACAGAAGTAGATAAGGATGATGATGATGACGAAGACGTATAATTATCACCCCTACATTGATGATTACATGAGAATGGTTGAAAATGGAGAAATTCAAGCTTGTAAAGAACAAAAACAGCTTATGGAATTTCTACGATGGAAATTAGATCAACCAAACGTTGTAATAGATGCAGAAGCAATTGAAAAATCAGTGAGTGTTCCAGCACCTTATTTTCCTTTTCAATTATTCCCTTGGCAGAAGTTTTGCAATGCATTTATATTTGGCGTTCGTTATGATGATGGTCGATTGATGTTTGATCGCTTTTTTAATTTATTAGGGCGTGGTGCTGGTAAGAATGGTTGGATGGGTTATGATAGTTTTTTTATGCTGACATCACACCATGGAATACCAAACTACGATATTGATATTGTTGCAACATCAGAAGATCAAGCAAAAACCTCATTCGAAGATGTTTACAATGTTTTAGATGATCCAAAACATAAGAAAAAAATGAAGAAGAATTTTTATAAATCTCAAACATTGATTCAACATAAGCGTACAAAATCAAAAATGAACTACAATACATCAAATGCTAGAACAAAAGATGGTAAGCGTTCTGGTATTGTTATTTTCGATGAGATACATGAATATGACAATTACAAGAATATAAAGGTATTTACTTCGGGTCTTGGTAAAAAGAAAGATCCACGTATTTTCTATATCTCTACAGATGGTTATGTTCGTGGTGGCGTTCTTGATGATTTAAAAGAAGAAGCCAGAGCGGTATTAAATAAAGAGTTGCCAGATTCCACTTTATTTCCGTTCATTTGCAAGCTAGATGATCCAACAGAAGTAGATAATGAAGAAATGTGGGAAAAAGCAAATCCATCATACCGATACAATACGTCTTTGCAACAAAAGATGCGTCAAGAATACTACGATATGCAGAAAAATAGTTCATTACGTATCGAATTTATGACAAAACGAATGAATTCACCAGTAGAGGATTCTAGAAAAGAAGTTGCAACCTATGAGGATAGATTAGCAACGGATCAACCTTTTCCAGAGAATCTAAAAGGTATTGATGCAGTAGGCGGTATTGATTTTGCAGATGTACGAGATTTTTGTTCTGTAGGTTTGCTATTTAAACATGATGGGAAAAGGTATTGGAAGCAGCACACGTTCATTCATCATATGGCTTTAAAATTACAGGATATCAACCCCGATATTATTGAAATCGCAAAAGAAAAAGGATTATGTACGATTGTTTATGATAAATCCATTGATGCAGATCGTGTTGTAAATTGGTATTTAGAACAAGCTAAGATATTTAATATCAAGAAAGTCGCTTGTGATAGTTTCCGTGCTTCTATATTAGAGGAAAAATTCAAGGAAACAGGGGTTCCCTTAGAAGTTGTAAGAAGAGGACCAATTACACATGCAAAATTAGCACCTTTAATTGATGAAATGTTTATTAAACAATTAATTATATTTAGTGATGATCCATTAATGCGTTGGTATGTAGGGAATGTTTATGTAGATGAAAAAGGGAATGGTAACAAAGAGTATTGCAAGATTGATAAAGAGAAACGGAAAACAGATGGTTTCTTTGCTTTTACTCATGCTTTAACACAAGATAGTGAATTAACAGAAGTAAAACCACTTTCTGTTGGTGCATTTAAGGTAAGAACTTACTAGAAAGGCAGGTGAGGGAATGGGGTTAATTGATTGGATTGGTGGTTGGTTTGGAAAAAGGAGCAGGGCAGATTTAAAAAGCTGTTTTTATGAAGTTTCCATTGATTACTTCTTTAAAAAACTGGCTGTTAATACTTGTGTAGATTTAATTGCGAATACGCTTGTTCGTTGTGAATTTCAAACATTTGAAAAAGGAAAAGAAGTTCGAAAGGGAAATCACTATTTATTTAATGTGCAGCCCAACCAAAACCAAAATGCTTCACAATTTATGCATAGTTTAGTCTCACATTTAATTTATGATAATGAGTGTTTAGTAATTATGCATAACGATCAACTATATATTGCAGATAGTTTTAGCAAAGAAGAATTTGCATTAAAAGAAAATATATATAAAGGCGTTACTGTTAAAAACTTCACTTTTACCGAAAAGGTATTTAAAGAGAGTGAGGTTTTTTATTTTCAATTAAATGATGAAAATATCATGAATGTAATTGATGGTTTATATAGCAGCTGGGGAAAATTAATTACTTCTGCTACAAGTATTTATAAGCGTTCTAATGCAATGCGTGTTGTGGTGAAAGGTGAATTTTTAAGAGCGCAAACACCAGAAATGCAACAACAAATGGATGCTATGTTCAATGAACAGTTTAAAGCGTTTTTTGAAGCAGATAATGCAGGTGCTGTGTTCCAGTTACAAGATGGATATACATTAGAGGATTTTAGTAACACTTCCAAAGGAAATAAATTAGATAGTCGAGATATTAAAGCACTTGTTGATGACATTATTGATTTTGTTTCAATGGCTTTTCATGTACCAAAAGGAATGTTAAAAGGTGATGTTGTCGATGTCTCCAAGCAAACAGATAATTTCCTTATGTTCTGTATTAATCCGCTTGTAGAATTTATTGCAGATGAAATTAATCGTAAGTTTTATAAGAAGGAAGAGTACTTAGAACGAACATATTTAAAGATAGATACAAGCCGTATTAAATATGTAGATATTACACAGCTAGCAAGTGCTTGTGATGTGTTCTTTAGAATTGGTGCAAATTCAATTAATGATATTTTACGGATGTTAGGACGTGAACCAATTAATGAGGAATGGGCAAATAAGCGGTATGTTACGAAAAACTATGAATCAGTTGAAAATGCAGCAGCATTAGGGGGAGGTGATGAGAATGACAGTAACGGAAATTCTGAAAATCAAAAATCGATTTGAGGTACTTAATAGCGCTAATACTGAAGAAGCAGACTTATATATGTATGGAACTATTTCAGCGTATTCTTGGTATGACGGTATCTCAAGTAGTAAAGTGCGAGAACAGTTAAAGAATATTACAGCCAAAACAATTAACGTTCACGTCAATAGTGGTGGTGGAGATGTATTTGAATCAATTGCTATCTCTAATTTATTAAAAAATCATTCTGCCCAAATCGTTATTCACATTGATGGTTTGGCAGCAAGTGGAGCATCTGTTATTGCAATGGCAGCCGATAAAATTATTATGCCGAAGAATACAATGATGATGATTCATAGAGCGTGGACATATGCAGCTGGTAATGCTGAAGATTTACGAAAAGTAGCTGATCGCCTTGATAAAATTGATACTGCAGTAACAGAAAGCTATACTTCACGATTTGTAGGAGAAAGAAACGAATTAGAGGAATTGTTAGCAGAAGAAACTTGGTTGACTGCTGAAGAATGTAAAACATTTGGCTTCTGTGATGAAATTGTAGATGAGATTGAAATACCAGAAGAAGATAATGAAGAAGATGAAGATGATGAAACAACAAAAGAAAAAATATTAAACAAATATATATCATCAGTATCAGCTAGTATAAAAGAAGAAAACCAAGAAAATACGAACAATACTAAAAATGCTTTATTTACATTACTAACGGCATTGAACACTTCCAAAAGGTAGTGTTTTTTATTTTGCATAAAATAGGAGGAAATGAAAAATGGCAATTAAAAATTTAGATCGTGAAGCACAGAAACAAAACGAAATGAAAGAAAAATTATTAAATGCAATGAATAGTGGAAATGAAGAAGCTGCAGCTGCAGCTATGGTAGAGTTTGCAAATTCTATCCAAGAAAATATTATCAATGAAGCACGTAGAGCAGTTAATGAAGATTTAACAGATCAACAAGTGATGGCAAGCCGTGGACTACAAGTTTTAACAAAAGATGAGCAATCCTATTATAACGAAGTAATCGCAAATAAAGGTTTTGCAGGAGTTGAAAAGTTAGTACCTGCAACAGTTTTTGAACGTGTATTTGAGTATTTACGTACGAATCACGCATTGTTAAACTATATTGAATTTGTAAATACGACTGGTGTAACAGAATGGATTGTGAAAAAAGGAAATGTACAATCTGCTTGGTGGGGAAAACTTTGTGAAGAAATTAAAGAATTATTAGATGATGGTTTTGAAGCTATCCCAACAAACTTATATAAATTAAGTGCATATGTTCCAGTTTGTAACGCAATGTTAGATTTGGGCCCAGTTTGGTTAGATCGTTATGTTCGTGAAATTTTAACGGAATCAATGGCAATTGCGTTAGAAGAAGCAATTGTAAATGGAACAGGGAAAGACCAACCAATTGGGATGATGAAAGATCTTAATGCAGCGGTAACAGCAGGAGTTTATAGTGATAAAAAAGCAATTGTGCTTACTAGTTTATCACCAGAATCATTAGGAAAAGAAGTTATGGCACCACTAACAAAAGGTGGACGACGTGCCGTAAATAATGCACTTATGGTTGTGAATCCTCTTGATTATTGGGAAAAAATCTTCCCAGCAACTACATTCTTAACACAAAATGGTGCATATGTATCTGGTGTGCTTCCAATTCCAGCTACAGTTATTCAGTCTTTAGCTGTTCCAAAAGGAAAGATGGTTGCAGGGATTGCAAGTGATTACTTTATGGGTGTTGGTTCGACTCAAAAAATTGAAGTATCAACAGAATATAAATTCTTAGAAGATGAAACAGTTTATTTATCTAAGCAATATGCAAATGGTCGTCCAAAAGATAATGAATCGTTCTTAGTATTTGATATTAGCAGCTTAAAAGCTGGTGGTAGTCAAACACCTACACCCTAATAAATCCTCCACATTAAGAGTGGAGGGAATTGATTTTAGTAGCATGTTAAAACCAGAATTAATTGCTTACGCAAATCAACATAATATAGATATTTCTTCTGCAACCTTAAAAGAGGATATTCGTAAAATTATAGAGGAATCAGTTACAAATGGTGATTAAAATGGGGAAAACATTAGATGAAACATTACTTGAAGATGTAAAAAGCCGTTTGCGTATCACTTGGAATGATGAAGATGAACAAATAAATAAAACAATTGAACGTGGAAAGGCGTATTTACAAAATCTTTGTGGTACGTCTTTTTCATTTGATGAAGAAAATCAAGTAAAGCAATTATTGATTGAGCGTTGCAGATATGAATACAACAATGCTCTAGAAGATTTTGAAAAGAATTTTCGAGGGGAATTACAACGGTTAATTATAGATGCCGCCTTAAAAGAGAGGGCAAAAGATGAAGCCATATAACGAAACATTTAATGATGGTTTTCTAAAATACGGACGGACAGAAACAAAACGTAGTGAAAATGGAAAACGGATTAAGGGGATTTTTTCTGAAGAAGGTAAACTTGCTTTTAGGGAATTATCTGCACGGGATAGTGATTATCAATCTTGTGGACTATTAAATGCAAAGCTAGATAAGAAAGTCAAAACGCTGTTTCCACCTTCTTTTCGTTCCGTTAATAAAAACCAGTTAAAAGCAGTTATAGATGCTTTGCAATACGATGTAATCAAAGTCGATTCAGACAAGAGATATTTATATTTTTATTTGCAGGAAGTAGGTGGATATGATGAGCAACGAACAATCGAAGAAACGACTGCAAAAAATGAATAGTTTGCTAATCTCAAAGTTGAAAGAACAGTTTGAGATAGGAGTTTATCAAGATCAAGTGAGTGAAGATGAAGAAAAAGACTATCATTATTTCATCTTTGAAACAGGCGGTTTTGAAAAAACAGATAGCAAGTTCACATTAAAACAAAATGTTTTAATTCGTTATTATTCTGAAAATCGTGATGATCTAGACGAAAGAATGCTAGATATTGTTGCTGCACTTGAAGCTGCAGGAAATTCATTTCAGCATTCTAATAAAACATCCATTCAAAAAGGGGAATTGGATGAATATATTGATGAAATTGAGATTTATGTAACAAGGATTGTCAAATATGGCTGCTAGTTCATGGAGTTTAGAGTTTGGAGATATTGAGAAATTAGAAAACAAACTTAAACAGATTCCGAACAAGTCAGAACAAGCACTAAATAAAGTGTTACATAATGACGGTGTAAATTTAGCAGTAGAATCTATTCAACCTCAAATCCCTATCTCTACATGGAAAGGGAGAGTTAGAAATAAGCGACATGCAAGAAATGAAAAAGCATTAACAAATAGCAAAATGAACCTTGGTTTTACGATTCGTCCAACACCAAGGTTTAATTATTTAAAATATCCCGATTTAGGTATTGGTAGATCAGCAAAAAACACTCCGCAAAAAATATTGGAGCGAGGATTACAAACAGCTACACCAAAAATATCGGAACGTTTAAATACAGAGTTAGATAAAGTTATTCAACAAACATTAGGAGGTTCATAATATGGCAAAAACAATTATTGAAGAATTTGATCCAATGACATTTACCAATGTAGGGATTCAATTTATTGAAGGTGGAGAACAACAAGTAGGAACAAAGTTTGGTTGTGTTGGGACCATCGAAGGTGAAACGGAAATGCTTGAAATTGTTAAAAAGTGTGAGGGGTTAGAAGTTAAAAAGATTTCTAGACCATCCAAAATGATTATGACTCTTTCGGGGCATTTAAGTGTAGCAGTTCTTAGAAAGATTTTCGGAATAAAAACAGATGGATTAAAACCAGGTGTATGGTCATATGGTGCTAAATCTAAAGGGAAACCATTTGTCCTAACTGCAGATGTAGTTGATGAGTTTGAGGATTTACAAAAACTTGTTGCCTTTTCTAATTGTGCTTCTTCAACAGGATTCAAATTTAAAGTGGAAAATGGTGCAGATGAAGTTGCGGAAACAGAACTTGAGTTTACTGTAATGAAAGATAGTAATAATGAATTCTATTATGAAGCATTAGTGGATGAACTAGAAGACCAAACGGTAAAAGATCAATGGCATACAAAATTCACACCAGAACTTGTAAAAGCAACAACTCAAACACCACAACAGTAATAGGGGGACAACAAATTGGTGAAAGTAGAAATTGTAAAATTACAAGAAGTAGAAACTGTACAGTTAGACAACGGACAATTCCAAAGAATAACTAAAAATCAACAAACTGTCCCTTGTTACATTACAAATTATGCAGTGAAGAAGGGGAAAGATTTAGGATTACTAGAAGAATCCCTTTTGCAGGGGTTATTTAAATTAAAAGGTTTAGTGAACGTTGATCCAAATCAACTTGATAGTATAGATAGTACTGCTTTACAAGGAATTGACGAAGTTGAATTACAAAAGATCATTTATTTAGGGTGCTTAGGTGCAAATAAAAATTTCCCTTATGATTTTGATGCATTTTTAGAGCGATTTCATTATTCCTTTGATGCAACAGTAAAATTATATGCACAATTAATTTCTGGTGTAACAACAGGACAACAAAACGGATTTGCAAAAGGATTAGCCAATAGCACCAGAAACGGAAAAAAGAAATAAGCCCACCGAAAATAAATATTGAATGCGTAGAGGACAAATATGTTCTCTACGTTTTAATTTATGGGATTGATCCAGATGCATTTTGGCACTTTCCTGTTGCATCGGTGGAGCGAATAGCCAAAGGAAAACTTGCTTTTGATGGTTGGAAAGCCAATCCACGTTAAAGAAAGGCAGGTGAAAATATGGCAAATGGTCCAGAATCAAAAATAACATTTAAAGTTTTCAATCAAGAATTTAATAAAGCAATGGGTGAAATGAAGAATGAAAGTACAGAGTTACGTCAAGAATTCACCTTGCAACAAGAACAACTTAAATTAAGCAGTACAGAAACAGAAAAACTAACTGCAAAGTTAGGATACCTACAGCAGCAACAACAATTGGCAGCACAAAAGGTTGCAGCAACTGAACATCAATTAAGTAAAGCAAAAGCTATATATGGTGAAAACTCTGTAGAAGTTGAAAAACTTGCACGTCAATTAGCGAATGCTCAAATAGCTGAACAAAAGTTTTCAAATCAAGTTAAAGAAACTGAATCAGCACTTCAAAGATTAGGACAACAAAATAGTGTTGCTGCACAAGAATTAAATAAATTAAGTGCAGAAGAAACTAGTCTTGCAAATAAATCAGCAAAATTACGTGCTGAATATGATTTGCAACGTGCAGCACTTGGTAATAATGCAACTGAATCTGAAAAATTAACGGCAAAGATTCATTACTTGGAACAAGCACAGCAAAATGCTGCTCAACAAACACAAAATTGTGTACAGAAACTAGAAGCTGCTAAATCACAGTATGGTGAAAATTCTGCTGAAGTAAATAAGCTTGAAACAAAATTATTACAATTAAGAGCCGCAGAACAACAATTGCAAAATGAAGTTCAACAAACAAATACAGCACTATCTGAACAAGCAAACACTGCAAGCCAAGCATCAGAGAAAATTAATGCTGCTGGTGAAAAAATGCGAAGTGCTGGGGAAACTATGTCTACAACTGCAACACCAGCTATTTTAGGTTTGGGTGCAGGAGCAATGAAAGTAGCTTCTGACATGGATGCTTCACAAAGAAAAATCCAAGCAAGTTTAGGTTTAACATCCGAAGGTGCTCAAAATCTTGAAAAGATAGCAGAAAGTACTTGGAAAAATGGATTTGGTGAAAATATGGCAGAAGTCGATACAGCATTAATAAAAGTATTTCAAAATATGCGTGATGTTCCAAATGAAGAATTACAAGGTGCAACTGAAAATGTATTAACACTTGCTCAAACATATGATGTTGATCTGAATGAAGCAACTCGTGGTGCAGGTCAATTAATGAGTCAATTCGGATTATCTACAGAAGAAACATTTGATTTACTTGCTGCAGGTGCTCAAGAAGGACTGAACTATTCAGATGAATTGTTTGATAACCTTTCAGAATATGCACCGTTATTTAAACAAGCAGGTTTTACGGCTGATGAGATGTTTAATATTCTAGCAAATGGTACTCGTGATGGTTCTTACAATCTTGATTATATTAATGATCTTATAAAAGAATTTGGAATTCGTGTGCAAGATGGTTCTAAGGGCGTCGCTGAAGGATTTGGTGAGTTATCCCAGGAAACACAAGATGTTTGGGCAAGCTTTAACGCAGGAAAAGCAACCGCAGCCGACGTGTTTAAAGCTGTTACTGGTGATTTAAAAAACATGGATGACAAAGTAAAAGCGAATCAAATTGGCGTTGCTCTTATGGGTACAAAATTCGAAGATATGGGCGCTGATGCAGTTTTAGGTCTAAATGAATTAAATGGTGGATTAGGTAAAACCAAAGGCGCTATGGATAACATGAAAAAACTCCAAGAGGAAGCGTTTGGGCAACAATTTAAAAGTATGTTGCGAGAATTAGCAGCTGCTCTTGAACCTTTAGGAAAAGTTTTATTATCTTTAGCAAAAGATATCATGCCTTCTATTTCAAGTGCAGTAAAAACCGTATCAGATGGATTTAATAATTTATCTCCAACTGCTCAAAAGATCATCATAATAGTTGGTGGAATTGTTGCCGCCATTGGTCCCTTGCTAATCATTCTATCCTCACTTGCACCACTCGCTGGTGCATTAGCTGGTGCATTTGGAATTACAGCAGGGGCAATGCTTGGCTGGATCGCAATCATCCCAATCATTATAGCGGCTGTTGTGGGATTAGTTGTTGCAATCGTTCAAAATTGGGATTCTATTAAAGAATGGACTATAAATACTTGGAATGCTATTAAGGAGTTTTTAGTAGGTATTTGGGATGGTTTACTTCTAATATTAACTAATACTTGGAATATGATTAGTACAACTACAACAACAGTTTGGACTGCTATTTCAGAATTCTTCACAATGATTTGGAATGGTATTGTACTGTTTATTACTACAGTTTTACAGGGGATTGCTACATTTTTTACAACAACTTGGACTGCTATTTCAACTTTCTTTATGGAAATTTGGAATGGAATTGTAGCCTTTTTAACACCTGTCTTACAAGGGATTGCAGATTTCTTTTCATTGATTTGGAATGGTATTTCTACTGTAATTCAAACCATATGGAATTTTATTAGTCAATATTTACAAGCGATTTGGACTGCTATTTCTTACTTTGCTACGCCAATATTTGAAAGGATTAAAACTTTTATTACAGGTGTATGGAATTCAATTAGTTCTACTACAAGTGCGGTTTGGGAAGCGATTAAAAACTTCTTATCTACTTGTTGGAATGGACTAGTATCTTTTGTCACGCCTATTTTTAATCGTATTAAAGATTTTATTGTTTCTGTATGGAATACAATTAGTTCTACTACAAGCACGATATGGAACACAATAAAAAATGTTTTATCAAGCATTTGGAATTCTATTGTTTCTGTGGTAACTCCAATTTTTAATAACATTAAATCAGCAATATCTACTGTTTGGAATGCAATTAGTAGTACAAGTAGCAGTATTTGGAACGGCATAAAATCTACTCTTTCAAGTATATGGGAAGGTATTAAATCAACAGCTTCTGGTGTTTGGAATGGATTAAAAGAAGCAATTATGACACCTGTCCGTTGGGTTACCAGTGCGGTAGAGGGTGCTTTTAATGGAATGAAATCTGCTGTATTAGGTGTTTGGGATGGTATCAAAAGCGGTATCAGAACAGTCATTAATGGCATTATTAGTATGATTAATAAATTCATTGATGGATTTAATACACCTGCCAACCTATTAAATAAAATTCCCGGTGTAGATGCACCAACTATTCCACATGTACCAATGCTTGCAAAAGGTGGTCATGTTCTTGGAGATGGACAATTCATTGCTGGTGAAGCTGGGCCCGAATTATTCAGTAAAAAAGGAAATAAAGTATCGGTTACACCTTTAAGTTCTTCAGAAAAAGCAGCTGGTATTGGTGGACAATTGAATTTACTTACAAAAAATGTCGCAGAAACGATACAAAATGCAGCTGCACAATTGGCACAAATTGTTGCATTTGACGTACCTAATGCATTAGGAGATGCACTTTTAAATGGTCTTCCTAATATGGCAGGAACAGCAACAGGGGAAGGCAGTAATCAACAACCAATTGAAGTTAATTTTTATAATACTGTTCGAAATGAACGTGACATTGATCGTATGTTTGAAAAAGCGGATGATTGGTTTGCGCAAAAAGGACGTAACTTAAATATTGGCATAGGGAGGAATTGATTTGCTAGACATTGGTATCAATAAAGAATTAGCGAGTGACTACGGTTTATGTATGGTAGATCGTCCATCAATTCCTACAGCAAAACAAAAAGTAGAGCACATAGAAGTACCGGGAAGACACGGATCACTCACAAAAAAAGGGGCATTTGAGGATGTCCCTTATAAAATTAAATTTAATTTGCTAGAAGAAGAAAATATAAAACCTTTAGTACGTGACATAAAAGTTTGGCTTATGAATGGAAAAACCCTCTATTTTACAGATGATGAGGTATATCGAAAAATCAAACATGTAGAAATTGGTGACATTGCAAATGAAATTGAAGAATTTGGAGAGTTTGAAGTGGAATTTACACTTGATCCTTTTGAATATGTTGAATCCGTTCCATTTGTAATAACGAAATCAGAAACGTTTATGAATATTGGAACATATGAATCTGCTCCTAAATTCGAGATTTTCGGGAATGGTGATGTGCGAATCATGATAAATGATGTTTCCTTTCAAATAAAGGGAGTAACCAATTCTGTTATAGTTGATTCTGAGCTTCTCATTGCTTATGAGGGAACAAAGCCAATAAAAACAGTAGGGAGTTTCCCTATTTTCCAAGTTGGAGAAAATACAATTGCATGGTCTGGAAATGTAATTAAAATTTTAATTGAACCACGGTGGCGATACATATGATTACACTATATGAAGCAAATGAAACAGATTTTACACATAATGGAATAGGGGTTTTAGACAACAATATTTATGATGCAACTGTTGAGGAAGAACTCAACGGTTTATTTATATTTAAATTTAGTTATCCATTGTTTGCTCCTTATGGAACAAAAATTGATGGAATGAGCATTATTAAAGCACCAACCCCAGATGGAGATCAGTTATTTCGTGTTGTGACTCCTAAACCAAGTATGGGGGAATTAACTGTACAATGCTATCACATTTTCTATGATCTAACTGAAAATTTAATTGAAGATATATTTATTCAAACAACAAATGGAAATGGAGCAATGAATCGTTTATCAGCAGGGTGTCAATATAAGCATCTGTTTACCTTTTATTCTGATATCCCAACTATTGCAAGCACACGTATTGTAAGGAAAAATCCAGTAGAAGCGGTTTTAGATAATAGTCAAGATAACTCTTTTATCAATCGTTGGGGTGGCGAATTAAAACGAGATAATTTTGATGTGAAAATGTTAAAAAATCGTGGTATGGATAGAGGAGTTGTCATTCAACACAAAAAAGATTTATTAGGCTATGAAGGAAATGTTGATTGGAAAAGCCCAGTTACTCGAATCATGCCGCAAGGGTTTGATAATCTACTTTTACCAGAAAAATATGTTGATAGTCCCCTTATTAATAAATATCCTCATCCTAAAATTAGAGTGGTGGAATTTAAAGACATAAAAGCTAAAATTGGAGATCATGCAAAAGATGAAGATGCAGTCCCGTTGGAAGAAGCGTATAAATTATTGCGTAAAGCTGCAAAAGAAATGTATGAAGTTCAAAAAGTAGATCAACCAAAAGCAACGTATAAGGTAGAATTTCAAGAGTTATCACGAACTGAAGAATATAAGAATTTTGCCATTTTACAGCGTGTTTATATGGGGGATATTGTTACTGTTAATCACGAAGAAGACAACCTTCATATTCAAGCAAAAGTAATTGCTTATAAATATGATCCAATTAAAAAAGAATATATAGACTTAACGATTGGTAATTTCAAAGAATCTTTTACAAGCATGGCAAATAAGCTGGATCAGATGCAAAATAACTTAGAAAACATGCCATATGATATTTTAGATGCAGCAAAAGAACACGCAACCAATCTTATTAATAGTGGTTTTGGTGGGCATGTTCGAATTTATCCAGACAGAATTTTGATTATGGATACAAAAGATGAAATGACTGCTTTAAGAGTTTGGCAATGGAACCTTAATGGTTTTGGATATTCTTCCACAGGGATTAATGGACCGTACGGAACTGCTATAACTATGGATGGACGTATTGTAGCTGACTTTATTACTGCTGGAACAATGAATGGTAATTTAATTAAAGGTGGAGAAATAAACGGTGCTACTTTAAGAACGTCTGATACAAAAAACTACGTAAGTATATCAAAACAATTTATACGTTTGTTTGAGTCAGACATTACCCGTATGTTTTTAGGATATTATATAAACTCAAGAAAAGAAATGCAGCCCACTATCTTTTTAGGGGGAAACGATGATATAACCGCTTCACAAGGGGCAGTAGCAGTATATCAACAATCTGACTCATATCCCAAAGCTGGCGGCATTGGTATCACAAGGGGATATCAAAGTGGAAGTAAAACAGATTTGTACTTTCCGGCAAGTATTTTCTTTGACCAAAACGGAAAGATGCTTATAAAAGCGGAAGATTCTTTGAATATAGATTCATTATACTCATACATGAATTTAACTGCTGCAACAGATTTCGGAGTGAAAGGTAAAAAGAATCTCATGCTTGAAGCGACTGAAGAGAATATGTATTTTACATCAGGAAAAGCCTTTTCTTTTCATCAAAATGGAAAAAGAATCTTTTCGGTAAAAACTTCTTCTGGTGGGGATACAGACTTAGTGCTTCAGTATTCTTTGTTACGAAATTCTAATTCTGCAAATGGATACCTTCAAGTTATGTCTGGCACTGGTTCATTTTATGGTGGGATTTTAGCTGCTGATTTTAAAGTATCATCAAAGAAAAAATACAAGACTAATATTCGAGATATACAATTTAGTGCATTAGACAAGGTAATGAATTGGGATATTAAACAATACAACCTTAAAACAGACATGGCAAAACTTTATGATATGCGTATGAATCGAAAAGAAGGAGAACCACCAATTACTACTGATGCGATTCCAGCACATTATGGTTTAGTTATTCCGAATGAAGAGGAAGAAACAGGTGTAGGTTTATACGGTATGCTTTCACAACTAGCAAAAGGATTCCAAGAATATGCAACAAAAACAGATGCTAGAATCAAAGAATTAGAGCTAACGCAACCTAAAGGAAATATAAAGTATAGAGGAAGACCGAAACGTACGAGAAGACCGCCCAAACGTCTTAAAAGAAGCGCAATAGAAAGGAGCGTAACGAGATGAGAAATGAGGTAATTACAATTGATTTATCTGATCCAGTATTTACGAAAACAATTCGTTTACGCCAAAATGATAAAAATGGTTTAAGACTAACTGTATATCTAAAAGATAATGGTAGGGTAGTTGATTTAACTGGATATGTAGCAAAGTATGAAGCAACAAATAATAAAGGGCAGTTTATTCGGGATGATGCCAAAATTATTGATGTAAGTAGTGGAATCATCGAATATATATTACCTGCTAAGGCGGTTTCAACTCCTAATGAGTGGATGGCTTACTTTGTTATAGAAAAAGGTAATTCAGAGCGTACAAGTACACCCGATATCCGAATTGTTTTAAGAAGAGATGTCAAAGAAGGAAATATTAAAATGGAAAGTTACATTTCTGATTTTGAAAAAGCCTTGGAACAAGTAGCAGGATATAGAAAAGAAATTGATGATACAAATAAACAAATCGTAGAGTTAACAAAATTAATTAATGCAAATAATGTTCAAGTACCCAAAATCACAACAGATGTAGGCGGTGCGTTAATCTCGGTCAGTGATGCTACAAAAAATATACTCGATGAAATTGTATCTAGAGGACTAGGGATAAACACAATTTATTGCCATGGCAGCGCGCAAGGGAATACACCTAATGCTAAATCTTGGCGTGGTTTCTCATTTATAAATTCCCCTACCTATGGATTTATTTTTGCGAAAGATTACCAAAATAAACTCTGGACTAATTATATTGATGATGCAAAAGGCTGGTTAGGTTGGGTTGAACATCCATCGTTTGAAGATGTGAAAAAATTGTTCTCATTATGGGCGTTTGACGAGAAGAGATTGCTTTTGAATGGTAAATCAATTTTAGAAGAAGAAACGGATGCTTTAGTTATTAGTAAAGACTCGAAATATAAAAAAGTTAAAGTTGAAGCTGATCTCTTAATCCACAATAAACTTCAAGCTCCTTCTAATGTGGCTGTTTGGTTTCATAAAGAAAAACGCTACAATAGCGGAAAGTGGATTGTAGAGTTTAATGATCTTCCTCGTTGGGGTTTTAATAGAAGTGTAGACCGTTCTGGTGGTCTATTTCACATTAAAGAAAGTGGTATCTATGATGTACATGCTTACCTGTCTGCATTAGCCCAAACAGCGGATGCTGAACATATTCTAGAAATCCACATATTAGATGCAAGTGGAAAAACAATTGAAGAACATGAAATTGCAGGTGAAATTGCGGGCTATGTAGGTAAATGGGTTAGGATGATAGGTAGTTTTCAGTGGTACTTTACAGCAGGGCAAAAATTCAAAGTTGTTTATAACAATAAAGACAAAGATCAGATTTATGTTTGGGAAGCAAGAACTACTGTTACCCAGTTATCAAAAGGTTTAGATGAAAATAATGCGGTTTAATAAGTAAGCGTACAGAAGTAGGCTTTTTTATTTTGGATAAAATACGGCTTTGATACGCAAACATCTGAATTACATTCACAGTGAATAGGGTTGTCTCATAATATATAAAGATTGATTTATTAAGGTGGACGAAGGGTGTGAGCGTATGGAAGACGTATATAAAAAAATTGACAGCCTAAAAACGGAACAAAAAGAAATCATGAGAGATATTCGCAATTTAGAAACTCGTACAACTATTAACGAAAAAGACATTTTTACAATTAATAAGCAGTTAGAAAAAATTAGCATGAATACAACATGGATTTTACGAATTGTTATTAGTGCAATAGTTATGGCAGTTTTAGGATTGATAATAAAAGGTGGTATTTAAAGTATATGTTTAAATGTGGTTATAAAGGGGGACAATCGTCTCTCTTTTTATTTTGCTCGAAAGGGTGTGAGAACAATGTAGAAAAAGATAAATAAGAGTCGATTAAAGAGAATCAAAAAATCAAACAAAAAAATTCGATGGAGATGTTTAATAATGACTAATAATTCTAATGAGGTAAATCAAGCAGTAGTTGAAGAGGTAATTAAAGAGGTCCGAAGACGTTTCGGTTTAATTCCAGGATTCTTTAGTGAGGATAAGGAAGCAGGTGCTATCTTCTTAAATAAAGGCAATTATGAAAGTAGCATTTGGATGGATGGTGAAGGGCTTTTTTATGAGGACGATGTACCTTGGGAAGAGCTTATTATTACAAATGCAGTAGCTGACACTGATACACCTCCAATGCTACGTAGACATGGAAACTGGGTTCACATGACAGGTGCGATTAGATTGGTTAAAAACCAACAAGTATTCACAAGAATAACACCAGATATTGCACCACGCCAAGATTCTTATTTTTCTGCTATAGCGTATTTAGATAACGATCCAAATCGTCCAGTTGCAGCCGATGTGATTGTTCATGCAGACGGAAGAGTTTCTACTTATCTTCCAGAATCGCAAACTCGCTATGTATCATTTTCGCTATCATATCCAATTAAGTGATGGTAAGCAGTAAAGGGGATGAGAAAATTGCCGGAACAAGAAAATCATGATGATTTCACTAAAGTAATTATTGGATTAACAAGAGTAGAAACAAAAATTGATGGTCTTGGCAACGTGAGGGAACTTGCAATAGAAGCGCAGCAATCAGCAAAAAGTGCTCACTTGCGTGTAGATCGTTTAGATAGATTAGTTTTTTGGATAGGAACAACAGTAATTGGCTCACTTATTGCTGGTGCCATTACATTGCTTTTTAAATTTGCAGGGAAGTAGGGGGAAATAATGAGCAAACAAAATATCAAGAAACGATTCCGCAACTGGAAAACATGGGTTGCGGTTTTTTCATTGCTTGGATTTTTATTTACAAAGTTTGGGGTACCAGAAGCAAAGAGTTTTTTAGATGAATTAGCGCCTTATCTATTATCCGTTGGTATTGCATTGGGAATTTGGTCAGATCATGAAGAAAATGAACAAGGAGATGTTGAATAATGATAGAAAAATACATTGTAGATATTTCAAAATTTAACGATAAAATTAATTGGGATGTAGCAGCGCCACAGTTGGGATTAGCAATTTGCCGTGTGCAATATGGCTCAAATAAAGTAGATGAATTATATAATCAACACGTAAAAAAATTAGAAGCTAGAGGTACTCCACATGCAGCATATGCGTATGGCTGCTATGTTAGTGTGAATGATGCAATTGTGGAAGCAAAAGACTTCTTGAATCGAGTTAATAAGAATGCTAAGTTTCTTGTTTTAGATGTGGAAGATGATACTGTAGCATCTATGGAAAGTAAGGGGAATTTGGGAGACTTAGCAAAAGCATCACAAGCATTTATTGATACTTGTAAGGCTGCAGGTTGGAAAGTCGGTTTATATGTATCGCATCATATGTATAATCAATATAACTTACAAAATGTAAAAGCGGATTTTATTTGGTTACCACGTTACGGAACAAATGATGGTCAACCACATGAAAAACCTTCTTATTCATGTGACATTTGGCAATACACCGATAATGGATATATTAAGGGTATTGGTCGAGTGGATATTAATTTATTACTAGGGGATAAAACATTAGATTGGTATATTGGTGATGATGTAAACACAATTGCTCCAAGCAAAAATGTAGGAATCGGAATTGCTGTTTCTAAATATTCTGTTGGATATGGTATCAATCTTTATGATGCACCAGATGGTAACTTTACTGAGGAACGCTTTAGTGACCAAACACCACACGTAATCCTTGAAGGTGTTTGGTATGGTGGAAATGAAAACATGCTTTGTTTTGGTCCTAGTCGTTGGGCAAAGCAAGAGCATTTTGATGTGCAATGGTTTAGAGCTTATTCTAAGTATCCACCTGGATATGGAATTAATACCTATTCAGCACCAGGCGCTCCAGATGGAAGTTTCAAAGGTCAAGTGGATGGAACAACTTCGTATGAAATTTATTCTCGTGAAAATGGATGGATTGATCTTGGACAACAAACGTTTGTGAAAGAAGAACATTTTGATATTAGATAATTTTAAAAGCCGGCTCTTATGAGTAGGCTTTTCATTTACCAAGTAACTAACGTTTCTTCACAATGAAAAGTGTACAACAGCAAAGGTAAAACATACGATGTTACTGTAAATGAATCCTATGTAAACGTTTATTAACCTAGCAACAGCATGAAAAAGAAACCGATTCCTACTAAAGAGTCGGTTTCTTAGAATTATTATGTCAAATGTTTAATGATGATAAATATTACACGATAAACTCAAAATATTCCGGAAAATCAATGTTATTCATATTTTCTATACCACCATTTTCTTCTACGTGAACATATATTTTGTGAATGCATTTATATAATAAGGAAATGTGTTTCTCAGGCATATCATCTAGTAAAATAAATGCTTCATTACGGCTAGTTGCATTCTTTACAACTTTAAAATTCCATCTACTATAAAGCTCTGGATTTAACATACAAGATTCCGTATCTGGACCGAAACTGTAAATTACATTTTCTTTATCCTCATTCTCTTTCATTATTGCTATTAGTGGATATCTCCCCATTTTTCTCAACACTCCTTAATCAAAAACTTTATCAAGCGGAATTTTTAAATGCTCATCAAAAGGTATCATTGGTTCGACTTCAGGTGAATCCCACGGGCGTCCTGAATCAACTGTCTTACGATGTGCTGTTACATAATCAGTTTTAAAAATTCCTTCAAATCGAGATTCAAAGTATTCATGTTTAAGTAATTTTATATCATTTTCATGATGAATACCTTTTTCTAAACGCTGCCAAGCTCTTGCGATTTCATAATCAGGGTCAAATCTATCTATTCCTCGACTAAGAATATGTTCCTTCATAAAAACATGTTCTTTAATATAGAAGAAATATAAAAAAGTGCTAACAAGTTTGCAAACGAACTTGCTAACATTTATATGAAATAGATATAAATTATCGCTGATATGTCACTGGATATATAGTCATTATAAAAATAGACAATACAAACTAACTTTGCCTAGAATACTCATCGTAGTACAATTTATAATATGTATAATAGAAGAAATTTTAAAATACATATTCTCTTGTTGTCATCATGTTGGTGTAAACCTTATGCGTTTAATGGCGACAAAACATATTTATTTTGTGCCATTTGGGCAAGATGCACCAGAAAAAAAACCAAATTCAATGGTAGCTCGTATGGAACTTCTTGAAGATACAATTATAGAAGCAATAGAAGGGAAGCAATTACAGCCAGTTGTTGTAGAAAAATTCAGATATATGAATTAAAAAACGAAAAAAAACAGACAATTTTTTACGAAACCATCATTCTTATCGCAGAATATGATAAAATTAATGTTATTAAGATTAGAAGGAGTACTCTATACTCCTTCTAATTCTAAGTATAGAAGGATTGGTATCTAGAAAGGGGCATAGTGATGGAAAAGGAAAAATCTTTTCATGTCGCTGTAGTTGGAGCAACCGGCGCAGTTGGTGAACAAATGTTAAATACTTTAGAGAAACGAGAATTTCCAATTGGGAAGTTAACGTTACTTTCATCTAAACGTTCTGCAGGCAAGAAGCTTGTATTTAAAGGAGAAGAATTCACAGTACAAGAAGCAACTCCTGAAAGCTTTGAAGGAGTCGATATTGCACTCTTTAGTGCAGGTGGATCTGTATCGAAACAACTAGCACCAGAAGCAGCAAAACGTGGTGCAATTGTTGTTGATAATACAAGTGCATTCCGTATGACAGAAAATGTACCACTTGTTGTACCTGAAGTGAATGAAAATGACTTAAAAGAACATAGTGGTATCATTGCAAATCCAAACTGTTCTACAATTCAAATGGTAGTTGCTCTTGAACCAATTCGTCAGCAGTTTGGTTTAAAACGAGTAATCGTTTCCACATATCAAGCGGTGTCAGGTGCAGGTGCTGCTGCAATTGAAGAGCTTCATGAACAATCACAAGCAATCTTAAATGGAGAAGAAGTAAAAGCAAATGTTTTACCTGTATCAGGTGACAAAAAACATTTCCAAATTGCTTTTAATGCCATTCCACAAATTGATAAGTTTCAAGATAATGGATTTACATTTGAAGAAATGAAAATGATTAATGAAACGAAAAAAATTATGCATATGCCCGAGTTAGAAGTAGCAGCGACATGTGTACGTTTGCCAGTTGTATCAGGTCATTCTGAGTCCGTTTACATTGAAGTGGAAAAAGAAGGCGTAACTGTAGAAGAACTGAAAAACTTGCTTGCGGATGCGGAAGGAATTGTACTGCAAGATGATCCAGCAGAACAATTATATCCAATGCCATCTACTGCGGTAGGGAAAAATGAAGTATTTGTTGGGCGTATTCGTAAAGATTTAAATAATGAAAAAGGATTCCATCTTTGGGTCGTATCTGATAACTTATTAAAAGGTGCTGCATGGAACTCTGTTCAAATTGCAGAACGATTAGTAAAATTACAATTAGTGTAAACGGCTAAGAGAAGGTGCAAAAAATGAAAATTATTGTTCAAAAATTTGGTGGTACATCGGTACGTGATGAAAACGGACGTAAGCATGCACTTCACCATATTAAAAAAGCATTAGATGCTGGTTATAAAGTAGTTACGGTTGTATCAGCTATGGGACGTAAAGGTGAACCATATGCAACGGATACATTATTAAGTCTTGTAAATCAACAGGAATCTAGCATTTCAAAACGTGAGCAAGATTTATTATTATCATGCGGAGAATTAATCTCGGCAATCGTCTTTTCAAATATGCTAAATGAAAATGGTGTGAAAGCAGCAGCACTAAATGGTGCACAAGCTGGTTTTGTAACAAATGATGATTTTACGAATGCAAAGATTATTGAAATGAATTGTGATCGTATACATGGAGAGTTACAAAACGTAGATGCTGTTGTTGTTACTGGATTCCAAGGGCGAACTAAAGAAGGCGATACGACAACACTTGGACGCGGAGGTAGTGATACTTCAGCTTCAGCACTAGGTGTTGCGCTTCAAGCTGAATATATCGATATTTTTACTGATGTAGAAGGTGTGATGACTGCTGATCCAAGGATTGTAAAGGATGCGCGTCATCTTCAAAACGTAACATATAATGAAATTTGCAACATGGCTTATCAAGGTGCAAAAGTTGTTCATCCGCGCGCCGTTGAAATTGCAATGCATGCAAAAGTACCACTTCGTGTGCGCTCCACGTACTCTGATAGTGAAGGGACACTTATTGCTGCATATGATGGTGCTACAAAAGGCCGTGATGTAGAAGAACGACCTGTTACAGGTATCGCTCACGTATCAA
Source organism: Bacillus sp. FSL K6-6038 (assembly GCF_038050455.1). Lineage (NCBI taxonomy): Bacteria > Bacillati > Bacillota > Bacilli > Caryophanales > Bacillaceae > Bacillus > Bacillus sp. FSL K6-6038. The sequence continues at coordinate 3,636,245 of NZ_JBBOUH010000001.1, read as the reverse complement.
ACGTGACGCAAATTAAAGTGCTTGCAAAAGACGGATCGTATGATTTACAAAAGCATGTTTTTAAAGAGATGGCAAATGAAGGAATTAGTGTAGACTTAATTAACATTTCGCCTACAGGTGTGGCTTACACAGTAAATGATAATGTATCAAGTCGTGCTGTTGAAGTTCTTCATAAGCTTGGATATGATCCGATCGTGACGGAGCACTGTGCAAAAGTATCTATTGTAGGAGCTGGAATGGCAGGTATTCCAGGGGTTACTGCGAAAATTGTCACAGCATTGGCAGAAAAAGGTGTTCAAATTTTACAATCGGCAGATAGTCATACGACCATTTGGGTGCTTGTAAAAGAAGTAGATTTAGTGGAAGCTGTGAATGCATTGCATAGTGCGTTTGAGCTTTCAAAAGAAAAGCAACTGGAACAATAAGGAGTGAGACCATGATAGATTTTGGGACAATTGCGACAGCGATGGTAACACCGTTTGATAAAAATGGAAACGTCGATTTTGCAAAGACAACTAAATTGGTAAATTATTTAATTGATAACGGTACAACAGCAATCGTGGTAGGAGGAACAACCGGAGAGTCTCCTACATTGTCATCAGAAGAAAAAGTAGCGTTATATCGCCATGTTGTATCTGTTGTCGATAAAAGGGTGCCCGTAATCGCTGGAACAGGTAGTAATAATACACATGCTTCTATCGAATTAACGAAGAAAGCTACAGAAGTTGGTGTCGATGCAATTATGTTAGTGGCGCCGTATTATAATAAACCGAGTCAAGAAGGCATGTATCAGCATTTTAAAACAATTGCTGAAAGTACAGAACTTCCGGTTATGCTATATAATGTTCCAGGACGATCTATTGTACAAATCTCCGTTGATACAGTTGTTCGTTTATCAGAAATACAAAACATTGTTGCAATTAAAGATGCTGGCGGCGATGTATTAACAATGACAGAAATTATTGAAAAAACAGCGGACGACTTTGCTGTATACAGCGGTGATGATGGTTTAACGTTACCAGCTATGGCAGTTGGAGCTAAAGGTATTATTTCTGTTGCATCTCATGTGATTGGAAATGAAATGCAAGAAATGATTGCGGCATTCCAAGCAGGAGATTTCAAAAAAGCACAGAAATTGCATCAGTTACTTGTCAAAGTGACAAATGCATTATTTATGGCGCCGAGCCCAACTCCAGTCAAAACAGCATTACAAATGGTTGGATTAGACGTAGGATCTGTACGTCTTCCACTTCTTCCATTAACAGAAGAAGAACGATTAACATTACAAGAAGTAATCCAATCGATTCCTCGCTAAATAAAAAATGGCTTAGTAAAAACTAGGCCATTTTTTATTTATCATTTTAACCGAGAAGACCCCCCCTCTAAACGAAGTGAAGGTGGGGGTAGTTCAATTTATATAAAATTTCTATGCTTCTCTTCTCTTTCTCGCAAATTAACTTGTGTTCTATTTCTGGTATCAGTTATAATATGGCTAAGTAGCTTAGTACGGGTATGCTTAGCAAAATTGGAAAAAATTATGGTTTAACGGAATTTTTATATCATATCGCATAAGATATTTGATTTATATAATGAAAGAGAGGTGAAACCTGGTTTAAAAAACGAACAAGAACATGATATCGCATAACGGTAAGGACATTCGTCTTGGACGGTGAATATATGGTGGTTGTAGAGCTTCCCTGGTGTCTCTACGATTTTAGTGAAATCAGTGTTTGTAAGATTTTTAAACCAGGCAACAACATGAAGAGAAAAGAGATTGATTCTGTAAAGGTATTTGCTCTTGGTGGAGTAGGTGAAATCGGGAAAAATATGTATTGTGTGGAAATTGATTCCGAAATTTTTATTGTGGATGCAGGATTGATGTTCCCGGGAGACGAAATGTTTGGAATTGATATTGTTATCCCTGACATTACATATTTAGTAGAAAATCAAGAGCGAGTAAAAGGTTTATTTATTACACATGGTCATGAAGATCATATTGGTGGAATTGTTTATGTGCTGCGCAAACTTTCCATCCCGGTGTATGCAACAAAGTTAACGGTAGGTCTTATACAAGAAAAACTCGGTGAAGCAGGAATGCTAGGCCGTGTAGACTTAAAAACAATTGATTCGAATTCGGCTGTAGAATTTAATACGACAACGGTTTCATTCTTTGGAACAACACACAGTATCCCAGATTCTGTTGGTGTGTGCTTCCATACATCACAAGGATCCATTGTATATACAGGAGATTTTAAATTTGACCAAACACCAATTGGTAACAGTGGGGCAGATCTTGGAAAGATGGCGCAAATTGGAAATGAAGGCGTTCTTTGTCTGTTATCAGATAGTACAAATGCTGAACGTCCTGGTTACACGGGGTCTGAAAAAGAAGTTGGTATAGAAATTTCAAAAGTATTTTATAATGCAGAAGGACGTATCATCGTTGCTTCTTTCGCATCTAATGTACATCGTATTCAACAAGTATTTGATGCAGCTGCTGAAACAGGCCGTAAAGTGGCCGTTGTAGGTCGTAGTATGGTAAAAGTGGTAGATATTGCAAGGCGTCTTGGATATTTAGACGTTCCAGATGGTATGGTTATTTCATTGCAAGAGGTAGATAATTTCCCGGAGAAGAAGGTAGCGATTTTAACAACTGGTAGTCAAGGGGAACCGATGGCAGCTCTTTCAAGAATGGCAAAGCAAGCTCATAAACAAATTTCAATCCGTAAAGGAGACACAGTTATCATTGCAGCTTCTCCAATTCCGGGAAATGAAATATCAGTATCTAAAATTATTGATTTATTATTTAGGGCTGGTGCAGAAGTTGTTTATTATGGAGAAAGAAAAGTTCATGTTTCGGGTCATGGTAGTCAAGAAGAATTGAAATTGATGCTGAATTTAATGAAACCGAAATATTTTATACCCGTACACGGCGAATTTCGTATGCAAAAAGCACATGCGTATTTGGCGGAAGATGTTGGTGTCTTGAAAGAAAACATTTTTATTGTAGAAAAGGGCGATGTAATTGCTTTTGAGGGCGAAGAGGCAAAGCAAGCTGGTAAGGTACAAGCGGGTAATGTTCTTATTGATGGATTAGGTGTAGGTGATGTCGGAAATATTGTCTTGCGTGATCGTAAGATGTTATCACAAGACGGAATTTTAGTCGTTGTTGTAACGCTTGGAAAAGATGAGAAAAAGATCATCTCTGGACCAGAAATTATTTCGCGTGGTTTTGTGTATGTTCGTGAATCTGAAGCGTTAATCGAAAGGTCTACAGATATTGTACGTACAATTGTTGAACAGTCCATTAAAGAGTATTCTATTGAATGGTCCATGCTAAAACAAAATATTCGTGAATTATTAGGACAGTTTCTGTATGAGGAAACGAAGAGAAAACCGATGATTTTACCAATTATCATGGAAGTATAAGAAAAAACCACCTTTATCGGTGGTTTTTTCTTTTTTATCCCTATCGCATGAAATTTACAACTTAAGAAATAATAGTTGTATAAGAGTGAAAGGGGATGCGACATGACAGAACGTGATGGTTTAACAAATGAGGAAAAAGAAGCAGAACCGAAAGAGGATTCAAAAGAGGCGTCAGTAATAGAAAAAATCCAACAACTTGGTCAAACGAATGTTCCGCAAATGAATGAATCACGTATTCACTGCTTAACGATTGTTGGACAAGTAGAAGGACATGTACAGCTTCCACCGCAAAATAAAACGACGAAATATGAACATGTAATTCCACAAATTGTGGCAATTGAGCAAAATCCAAAAATTGAAGGGTTACTTTTATTGCTAAATACTGTTGGTGGTGATGTTGAAGCTGGGTTGGCAATCTCTGAAATGGTAGCTTCATTATCGAAGCCAACTGTATCTTTGGTTTTAGGTGGAGGGCACTCGATAGGTGTGCCAATTGCAGTGTCAACAGATTATTCGTTTATTGCTGAAACTGCAACGATGACGATTCATCCAGTTCGTCTGACGGGTCTTGTTATTGGTGTGCCGCAAACATTTGAGTATTTGGATAAAATGCAAGAACGTGTAATTCGATTTGTAACAAAACACTCAAAAGTGACGGAAGATCGTTTTAAAGAGCTTATGTTTGCGAAGGGAAATTTAACACGAGATATTGGAACAAATGTAATTGGAATAGATGCAGTAAAGTATGGCCTTATAGATGATGTCGGTGGTATCGGGGATGCGATTCGAAAGTTGAATGAATTAATAGACATGCGAACAGATGGAAATCAAGACGGGAAGTTGCTGCAATGATTTTGTATACAATTATGCCAGAGCAACTTGTTTATCAGGCTGATTATTCACAGTATGAACAACAAAAAATAGTGAATGTAAATGGAGTAGAGATGATTGTATTTGAAGAGGGTAGTCAATATTATTCCGTTGTTCGTGTGCTAAGTACAAATCCATCCCACTACTTACAGTATGAACCAGGCCAGAAAATAACCTTTTAGCAAAAAGCAGGATTTTGTGTAGAAGCTATGGTATAATATAAAAAACAAGACGGTTGAGCAGCCATGATTAGGCTGCTTTCTTCTGTTTATTTGACATTTTACAAGAAGTGTAAAATGTCAAATGAACAGATCTAGAAGATGTGACGAACAACATGTAGAGAATACTTTCAATGAATGAAAGTCGTACTTAATTTTTGGACTTGGGGTGAAGAAATGGCAAAACAAAAGCAAAGAGGGACGAAATCAAAAGCAAGACGTACGATAAAGCCAACTTTGTATTACGAAATCGTCGGATTGACTCTTTTTGCACTTTCAATCATTACAATTTTACAGCTAGGTATTGTAGGGAAATCGTTTGTTTTCTTCTTTCGCTTTTTCTTTGGTGAATGGTACATAATGGGTGTGCTTGGTGTGATTGCATTATCGATTGCATTTGTTATAAAGCGCGCATGGCCAAACCTTTTAAATAAACGGTTAATCGGTGTCTATTTAATTGTATTAGCAATAGTAATGTTTAGTCATATTACATTATTTAATTTGCTTTCAAAAGAAGGAACCGTAGAAAATACATCTGTGATTGTCAGTACAAAAGATTTATTTTTTTATGAGATGAAGAAAGGTGTAGTAGAGTCCGTTCACTTAGGCGGGGGGATGGTTGGTGCCCTTATGTTTGCTACATGCTACTTTTTGTTTGATGAAGTAGGAGCCTACATTATAGGTATCATTCTTGTTATTCTTGGTATACTTTGCATTACAAACAAACACATTGGGGAAGTGTTAGCCCCGGTTGGACGAATACTCAGAAGTCAATTTCAGGGGATGCAAGGGGATTACAAGGATTGGAGATCGAAACGTACTGCTGAACAAACAGAAAAGAAAAAAACGACAAGGCGTACGCGTAGTGAACGTTTTGATAGCGAAGAAGAAATTACTGAGCCGTTAGAAGAGATAGAAATTGGACCGCCAATTATTTCGAATTTTACAGAGAACTATCCAGTTAGTGAAGAAAAAGATAAGGAAAGTGAAGATGAGATTGCAAATGAGTTGATTGCGCCGCCTTCTATGGCAGAGGAAGAGATTCCATCTGCATCAAAAGAACGAACACAAAAGAAACGAGGAGAAAAAATTGTTGAATCTCTGGAAGGAGAAACAAAAGCTCCTCCAATGCAATTTTCAAATGTGGAAAACAAAGATTACAAGCTTCCTTCTATCGATATATTGAAGTTCCCAAAAAATAAACAGGTTACAAATGAAAATGAGAAAATTTATGAAAATGCTCGTAAGTTGGAACGTACTTTTCAAAGTTTTGGTGTAAAGGCAAAAGTAACGAAAGTGCATAAAGGACCTGCAGTTACGAAATATGAAGTGTATCCTGATATGGGAGTAAAGGTAAGTAAAATTGTTAGTTTGAGTGATGATTTAGCACTCGCGTTAGCTGCGAAAGATATTCGTATTGAGGCCCCTATTCCTGGGAAATCCGCGGTAGGGATTGAAGTTCCAAATTCAGAGGTTTCTATGGTAACGCTTAGAGAAGTACTTGATTCGAAAGCGAATAATCATCCGGAAGAAAAGTTATTAATTGGTCTTGGGCGTGATATTACTGGTGAAGCAGTATTAGCACGTTTAAATAAGATGCCCCATCTATTAGTAGCTGGAGCGACTGGTAGTGGAAAGAGTGTATGTATTAATGGTATTATTGTTAGTATTTTAATGCGTGCCAAACCACATGAAGTCAAATTAATGATGATTGATCCGAAAATGGTAGAGTTGAACGTATATAATGGTGTTCCGCACTTATTAACACCTGTTGTAACGGATCCGAAAAAAGCATCACAAGCTTTGAAAAAAGTTGTGAGTGAGATGGAGCGTCGCTATGAATTATTTGCTCATAGCGGAACGCGTAACATTGAAGGATATAATGAATACATTAGACATCATAATGAACAATCAGAAGCAAAACAGCCTGAGCTTCCATACATTGTTGTTATCGTGGACGAGTTGGCCGATTTAATGATGGTTGCTTCTTCAGATGTAGAAGATGCAATTATGCGCCTAGCACAGATGGCACGTGCTGCTGGTATTCATTTAATTATCGCGACGCAGCGCCCATCTGTTGATGTTATTACAGGTGTTATCAAAGCAAATATTCCATCACGTATTGCGTTTGCTGTGTCTTCACAAACTGACTCTCGAACGATTCTTGATGGCGGAGGCGCTGAAAAATTATTAGGACGAGGGGATATGCTGTTCATACCAATTGGAGCATCGAAACCAGTTCGTGTACAAGGTGCATTTTTATCAGATGATGAAGTGGAAAGAGTTGTGGAATATGTTGTTGGACAACAAAAAGCGCAATATCAAGAGGACATGATTCCACAGGATGTACCAGAAACAAGACAAGAAGTAGAAGATGAATTATATGATGAAGCGGTTCAGCTTGTTGTAGAAATGCAAACGGCTTCTGTTTCTATGTTACAACGTAGATTCCGAGTGGGATATACACGTGCGGCGCGTTTAATTGATGCGATGGAGATGAATGGTGTAGTTGGACCTTATGAAGGTAGTAAGCCGAGAGAAGTTTTGATTAAAGATATACAAGAAAAAAGTTCTTAATAAAAAAGTCCAATTGTTTACAATTGGACTTTTTTATATGGAGTTTTTGTTATATACTAGAACTATCACGTAAGAAAGGGCTTTCATTTATGATAGTTCTTTAGAATACGAATGCTTTCAATGTTATTTTTGAAAAATGTTCGATATTACTTGCAAAAAAATGTTGAATTGTGTTGACACATATGGGAGCAGGTGGTACGATTACTTCGAAAAGAATCACTGCCTCATATAATCTTGGAGATAAGGTCCATAAGTTTCTACCTGGCAACCATGAATTGCTAGACTATGAGGGGAAAAGTGTGTAACAAAGGATGTAAGGGATCTTTGTATCTAACTTTTTCTCTATATGAGGAATGTTGGGGTGCAAAGTTTTTTTTATGAAATAAAGATAGAAAATTTCATTTTGAAAAATTATTAACATTTATTCGACAAATTTTATTTTATCGTATCGTTATGTAAGGTATGTCATGTATTGGTTGAAAATCGAGAACAGAAGTCTTACATCAGAGGTCGAATAATTGGAATGCGGGGGAGTCTTATGTCAGTTAAATCCGATAGTCGACACTTATATTTACGGGTGATCGATCATATTAAAGAGAAAATCAAAAGCGGGGCATATAAAGAAAAACAAAAATTGCCTTCAGAGTTTGATTTAGCAAAAGAACTTGGCGTAAGTAGAGCGACTTTACGGGAAGCATTGCGTATTTTAGAAGAGGAAAATGTTGTTATTCGCAGACATGGCGTTGGTACTTTTGTGAATGCAAAACCGCTGTTTTCTTCTGGAATTGAACAACTTTCTAGTATTACAGATATGATTTCTAGTGTGGGGAAAACACCGGGAACAATCTTTTTATCATCATCTACTACGAGTCTAACAGAAGAGGAAAAAGAAAAGTTTAATAGTGATGAAGGCTTTGAGGCTGTGATGATTGAGCGTGTTCGTACAGCAGATGGGGAACCTGTTGTCTATTGCATTGACAAGTTGGCAAAAGAAGTATTACCAGATTTGTCTGATTATAATGAGGAATCGCTACTTACTGTTATTCATAATAACACGCATAAACGCATTACATACGCGGTTGCTCATATTGAACCAATTGGTTATCATCCGAAAATATCACCAATTTTACAATGCGAACCAGAAACAGCGCTGCTGATTCTAAAGCAAATGCACTATGATCAAAATGATGAGCCGATCTTATATTCTATTAATTATTTTAGAGCAGATAAATTTAGCTTCCACGTATTACGAAAACGTATGTAATTCGTTCCTTTTTAGGGAGGTGACAGCAAGAAGAAGGGGACACTAGCATATTAATAGATACATATATCATTTAGGAGGGGTTTCTAGTATGAAGAAAAAAACAGGTCTTTTATTATCATTAACGTTAGCGGCGAGTACAGTGTTAGGTGCATGTGGTAACTCGGATAAAGCAAGTGGAGATAAAAAAGATGGAAAGAGCATTAAAGTAGGTATGGTTACAGACGTTGGGGGCGTTGATGATAAATCATTTAACCAATCTTCTTGGGAAGGTTTACAAAAATTCGGTAAAGATAATGGGCTAAAAGAGAAGACGAACTATCGTTACCTTCAGTCTGAAAAAGAAGCAGATTATATTCCGAACTTAAAGAAATTTGCAAAAGATAAATATGATTTATCTTTTGGTATTGGTTATAAATTAGAAAAAGCAATTGAAGAAGTTGCGAAAGAAAATCCAAAGCAACAGTTTGCGATTGTAGATACTGTAGTAAAACAACCGAACGTAACAAGTATTACATTTAAGGATCATGAAGGATCATTCCTTGTAGGTGCAGTAGCAGCGATGTCAACAAAAACAAATAAAGTTGGGTTTGTTGGTGGAATGAAGAGTGATTTAATTAGTAAGTTTGAGAATGGATTTAAAGCTGGTGCTAAAGCTGTTAACCCAAATATTGAGATTGTATCTGAATATGCAGAAGCATTTGATAAACCTGAAAAAGGTGCTGCACTTGCATCAGCAATGTACGGACAAGGAGTAGACGTAATTTATCATGCTGCTGGTGGTACTGGTAACGGCGTGTTTACTGAAGCGAAAAACCGTAAGAAGAAAGGTGAAAATGTTTGGGTAATCGGTGTTGACCGTGACCAAAATCAAGAAGGTATGCCTGAAAACGTAACGCTAACTTCTATGGTAAAACGCGTTGATGTTGCGGTTGAAAAAGTAGCACAAGAAGCAAAAGATGGTAAGTTAAAAGGCGGAAAAGTAGAAGCGTTTGGTTTGAAAGATGAAGGTGTTGGCATTGCGAAAACAACTGATAATGTGAAAAAAGTAAATCCAGAAATTTTACCAAAAGTAGAAGAGTTTGAAAAGAAAATTACTGCTGGTGAAATTAAAGTACCTGCTACTGATAAAGAGTACAAAGAATACGAAGCTGCTCTTAAGAAATAATAGAGAAATAGCAAAGGTTAGTTCTTAGAACTAACCTTTGTATATATAAAATTACTTTTAATAGAGTGTAATTGGGGACTGTTCCCTGCTAAAAGGAGGAACAAAATGGAATACGTAATTGAGATGAATAATATTACAAAAGTATTCCCAGGCATTGTAGCGAACGATAATATTACGCTGCAAGTAAAACAGGGAGAAATACATGCTTTACTCGGAGAAAATGGTGCAGGGAAGTCAACGTTAATGAACGTTCTTTTTGGATTATATCAGCCAGAACAAGGAGAAATTAAAATTAAAGGGAATCCTGTAAAGATTACAAACCCTAATATTGCAAATGACTTCGGGATTGGTATGGTTCATCAACATTTTATGCTTGTTCATAATTTTACAGTTACAGAGAATATTATTCTTGGAAATGAACCGAAGAGAAAAGGGAAAATTGCTATTGATGAAGCTGCAAAAGAGATTCAACAATTATCAGAACAATATGGTTTAGCTGTAGATCCGTATGCGAAAATTGAAGATATTTCAGTTGGTATGCAGCAACGTGTTGAAATTTTAAAAACGCTGTATCGCGGAGCAGAGATTTTAATATTTGATGAACCGACGGCAGTATTAACTCCTCAAGAAATTCATGAGCTTATTCAAATTATGAAAAAGCTTGTGCGAGAAGGGAAATCTATCATTCTTATTACACATAAGTTAAAAGAAATTATGGAAGTTTGTGATCGTTGTACGATTATTCGTAAAGGAAAAGGAATCGGAACGGTTGACGTTGCAAATACAGATGAACATAAACTTGCAGAACTAATGGTCGGACGTCAAGTGAATTTTAAAACAGAAAAAATAGATGCCAGACCTAAGGAAGATGTACTTTCTATTGCAAATCTTGTTGTTCATGATGTGCGCCAATTGCCTGCTGTAAAAGGCCTTGACTTAACTGTTCGTGCAGGAGAAATCGTCGGTATTGCAGGGATTGATGGGAATGGACAAAGTGAATTAATAGAGGCAATTACTGGTTTACGAAAAGTTGAGTCAGGTTCTATTGCAATTAATGGAAAAGAAATCACAAACTGGCCTGTTAGACGAATTACGGAAGAAGGAGTCGGTCATATTCCAGAAGACCGTCATAAACATGGACTCGTTCTTGATTTTTCCGTTAGAGATAATATTGTTTTACAAACATATTATAAGAATCCATTTTCAAATAAAGGAATTTTAAATTTTAGTAAAATAACGAAAAAGGCAAAAGAGCTGATTGAGCAGTTTGATGTACGTACACCTAGCGAGCAAACAGTAGCTCGTGCATTATCTGGCGGGAACCAGCAAAAGGCAATTATTGCACGTGAAGTAGATCGTGATCCAGATTTATTAATCGCAGCGCAGCCGACACGTGGTTTAGATGTAGGTGCGATTGAATTTATTCATAAGAAATTAATTGAACAGAGAGATAAAGGAAAAGCGGTGCTTCTTCTTTCTTTAGAACTCGATGAAATTTTAAATGTGAGTGACCGCGTTGCTGTTATTTATGAAGGGAAAATTGTCGCGATTGTTAATGCAAAAGAAACAAATGAAAAACAATTAGGTCTTTTAATGGCTGGTGGAACAGGGGAAGCGAAGGTGAGTACAAATGGCTAAAAAGTTTTTAACGGAGCGAACGATTAATATTTTAGTTCCTGTATTATCCGTTATATTTGGGTTGCTTGTTGGTGCCATTGTTATGTTAGTTAGTGGGTATGATCCAATTGTTGGATATAGTGCACTTTGGACTGGTATGTTCGGAAGTCCCAGTGCAATTGGAGAGACGCTTCGTACAATGATTCCGCTTATTCTTGCGGGGTTATCGGTAGCTTTTGCGTTTCGTACAGGTTTATTTAATATCGGGGTAGAAGGCCAATTGTTAGTTGGTTGGCTTGCTGCTGTTTGGTTTGGTTATGCAGTATCATTACCTGCCTTTCTTCATATTCCATTGTCTATTTTAGTGGCAGCTATAGTTGGTGGACTATGGGGATTTATTCCGGGATATTTGAAAGGGAAATTTAAGGTTAATGAAGTTATTGTAACGATTATGATGAACTACATTGCATTATATGTTACATATGACATCATTAAACGCTTTTTACATGAAGGCAATGACAAAACATATGATATTCAGCCGAGTGCGTCATTAGCTTCAGATTGGTTAGCTTCTTTAACAGATGGCTCTCGTCTTCACTGGGGAATTGTTGTCGCAATTCTTGTTACGATTCTTATGTGGTTCTTATTAGATAGAACAACTTTAGGTTATGAATTGAAATCAGTTGGGTTTAACCAACAAGCGTCTCAATATGCTGGTATGAAAGTGTCTCGTAATGTTGTGTTATCTATGACAATTGCGGGTGCATTTGCTGGTATTGGTGGCGCGATGGAAGGGCTTGGAACATTCCAAAGTATGACAGCGATGGCTACATTTACCGGAATTGGATTTGACGGGATTGCGGTAGCGCTTCTTGGAGGGAATAATCCATTTGGTATTATACTTGCTGCGTTATTATTTGGAGGTTTAAAAAGTGCAGCGCCGCAAATGAACTTTGAAGCAGATGTACCATCTGAGTTAATTAATGTAATTATTGCATGTATTATTTTCTTTGTTGCTTGTAGTTATATTTTACGCTGGACACTTACGCGCATAAGCAAGGAGGGGAAATAAATGAGCTTTCTAGATGTTTTAGCCATTCTTGTGACGGGTACGTTATACACGGCAGCACCTCTAATCTTTACAGCGTTAGGTGGCGTATTTAGTGAGCGTTCTGGTGTTGTAAATATCGCATTGGAAGGATTAATGTTATTTGGTGCATTTGTTGGTGTTGTTACCACGCTATTAATGGGGGATACTTGGGGGGCTATGACTCCTTGGATTGCACTTATATTTGCAGCAATTGGTAGCGGATTATTTGCACTTCTTCATGCAGTTGCATCGATTACATTCCGTGCGGATCAAGTTGTTAGTGGAGTAGCAATTAACTTTTTATCTCTTGGTTTAACTGTTTTTGCGATTAAGAAAATCTTTGGTAAAGGACAAACTGATTTTATTCACTACCGTATTGAGAAAATTGATGTTCCAGGACTGTCGGATATTCCGGTTATTGGAAAAATATTTTTCTCAAATGTACCATTAACATCGTATATTGCCATTATTTTAGCATTTGTTGTTTGGTATATTATTTATAAAACACCGTTTGGTCTTCGTCTTCGTGCGGTTGGTGAACATCCGATGGCTGCGGATACAATGGGGATTAATGTATATAAAATGCGTTATATTGCTGTTTGTATTTCAGGGATGTTTGCTGGAGTAGGCGGTGCAACCTTTGCACTGTCAATCTCAAACAACTTCTCAGGTGCAACGATTACGGGACAAGGTTTCTTAGCGTTAGCTGCTATGATCTTTGGGAAATGGAACCCAATTGGTGCACTAGGAGCTGCTTTATTCTTTGGATTTGCACAATCACTAGGGGTAACTGGTGGTACAATCCCTGTATTAAAAGAAATTCCGAGTGTTTTCTTAGCGATATTACCATATGTGTTCACAATTTTAGCGCTTGTTGGTTTTGTAGGACGTTCAGAAGCTCCAAAGGCACTTGGAACACCGTATGAAAAAGGAAAAAGATAAGCGTTTTACAAGTATGGAAAAAGCTCGCACATTAGTGCGGGCTTTTTTACATAGAATATGTTTAATACAGAAAATTACTTTCTCTTTTTAATTAGTAAACTGTTTGAGGGAAAAGTATGTAAGGGAGAAAAGTTGATTTTTCGTTTCTAAAAACTGTATATTGAAGAGGAATATTCCTACATACGTAAAGGAGGGCTATAAAATGAAACTGATGGAACAGCAAATGCATGAACTAGGTGGTTTACGTGTACATATGATTCCGACAGATAAATATAAAACAAATACATTTGTATTTCGCCTTAAAGCACCTTTAAATGAAGAAACGGTGACAGAGCGTGCTTTATTACCATATGTATTGCAAAGTGCAACAGAAAAACTGCCATCTGTAATTCGTCTTCGCCAATATTTAGAGGAGTTGTACGGTTCTTCTCTGGCGGTAGATGTAAGTAAAAAAGGGGAAGATCATATCATCTCTATTTATGTGGATATTGCCAACGAAACATATTTACAAGATGCACCGCCGTTGTTTGAAAAAGCACTGTCTATGCTGTCTGATATTGTATTACACCCAGCAACTGAAGGGAGCGGTTTTTTATCATCAATTGTAGAAAGTGAAAAAAGAGCGCTCGTGCAACGAATTGAAGCTACATATGATGATAAAATGCGCTATGCGAATGAACGATTAATAGAAGAAATGTGTAAAGTAGAACCATATCGTTTAAGTGCAAATGGTCAAAAAGAGCGCGTTGCCTCCATTACAAATGAAACTTTATACCGCTATTATCAAAAGGTGTTAGCGGAAGATGAAATGGATCTATATATCATTGGTGACATAGATGAAGATGCGGTTGACTTAGTAGGTAAATACTTTTCAATCGCGCCTCGTACAGCAAAAGACAAAAATGTCATTCTTCATAAGCGAAATAATGAAGAACAAGAAATTGTTGAAAAACAAGAATTAAAGCAAAGTAAATTAAATATCGGATATCGCACATATATTACGTACCGTGATGAGGATTATTTTGCGCTACAGCTGTTTAACGGGTTATTTGGTGGATTCTCACATTCGAAATTATTTGTGAATGTACGTGAAAAAAACAGTTTAGCCTATTATGCAGCGTCGCGTTTTGAAAGTCATAAAGGTCTTCTCTTTGTTATGTCGGGAATTGAAGCGAAAAATTATGAAAAAGCAGTCGAGATTATTAAAGAGCAAATGAAAGCAATGCAAAACGGTGACTTTTCTGAAGAAGAAATTCATCAAACAAAGAGTGTAATTCAAAACCAAATTTTAGAGGCAATTGATACACCGCGTGGTTTCGTAGAAATGCTTTATCATGGCGTCATTGCAGAACGTACCCGTCCAGTAGAGGAATGGTTAACTGGAATTGAACGTGTTACAAAAGAGAAAATTGTAAAGGTTGCCAATAATATTGAGCTAGATACGATTTACTTTTTACACGGAACGGAGGGAGAATAGATGGAGAAAATTTCTTATGAACAATTAAAAGAAACACTTTATTATGAAAAGCTTCCAAATGGGTTAGATGTATATATATTGCCGAAGCAAGGATTTAATAAAACTTTTGCGACGTTTACAACAAAATATGGTTCCATTGATAACACGTTTGTTCCACTTGGAAAAGAAGAAATGGTTCGAGTGCCAGATGGGATTGCTCATTTTCTTGAGCACAAATTGTTTGAAAAAGAAGATCATGATGCGTTTCAGTTATTTAGTAAACAAGGTGCTTCTGCGAATGCGTTTACATCATTTACGAGAACAGCGTACTTGTTTTCATGTACATCAAATGTAGAACAAAATTTAAATACATTATTAAATTTTGTTCAGGAACCTTATTTCTCTGAAAAAACAGTTGAAAAGGAAAAGGGAATTATTGGTCAAGAGATTCAAATGTATCAAGATAACCCGGATTGGCGTTTGTATTTTGGCTTAATCGATAGTTTATTTGTCAAACACCCAATTAAAATTGATATTGCAGGAACAATTGAGTCCATTAGTAAAATTACAAAAGACTTATTGTATGAGTGCTACGAGACATTTTATCATCCTAGCAATATGTTGTTATTTGTTGTAGGAGCAATTGACCCAGAAAAAACAATGAACTTAGTACGTGAAAATCAGGCGAAAAAAGATTATAAAAATCAACCAGAAATCGTACGTTCGTTTGAAGATGAACCAGAATCAGTAAATGAAAAGAAAAAAATTATTTCTATGCCTGTTCAAACACCGAAATGTTTAATAGGCATAAAGGCGACTGGGCTTAAAGAAAAAGGGCAAGAGCTTTTAAAACAAGAGATCGCGCTTACATTACTTTTAGATTATTTATTTGGGAAAGGATCAGTTCATTATGAGTCTTTATATAATGAAGGACTTATTGATGACTCATTCTCTTATGATTATACAGAAGAAGGTAACTTTGGTTTTGCGATGGTTGGTGGTGATACGAAGCAACCTGATGAGCTAGCTGAACGTTTAAAAGGTGTTTTACTACAGACTAATTATAATGAATTAGATGAGAATGCGTTAGAGCGTGTAAAGAAAAAGAAAATTGGCGGCTTTTTACGATCGCTTAACTCACCTGAATATATTGCAAATCAATTCACAAGGTATGCATTTAATGAATCTAGTTTGTTTGATGCTCTGTCCGTTTTAGAGGGATTAACTGTTCAAGATTTACAAGAAGCAGCCAAAGTATTTTTATCTGAAGAAAGAATGAGTATTTGCCAAGTCTTGCCGAAGAAATAAAATGAAACATGAATAAGTGGGGCTTAAGCCTTACGATTTAGAACTTTACGGACAGTTTATCCCCCACCTAACCTTTTGGCTATTGCTGAATTGTAAGGTGGGGGTATTATTTGTTTGTGAATACATGATAAGATTAGTGTTTTGAAAGAGTTTCTCTGTAGAGGAAAGATAAGAGAGGATACATATGACAAAGTTTGCATTAGTGACTGGAGGAAGCGGAGGAATTGGCTCTGCAATTTCGAAACAATTAGTTGAAGATGGTTATACGGTGTATGTCCATTACAACAAAAGTGAAGAGAAAATAAAAAAATTAGAACAGCAACTTGGTGCAATTATTCCAGTTCAAGCGAATTTAGCAGTGGTAGATGGCGTGCAAAAGCTCTGGGCGCAAATTCATTATCCGATTGATGTTATTGTGTATGCAGCTGGAAAAAGTATATTTGGTTTGGCGACAGATGTGACAAATGAGCAATTGAATGAGATGGTGGAATTGCAGGTGAAGAGTGTTTATAACCTTCTTTCACTTGCGCTTCCATCGATGATCCGCCTGCGAAGTGGAAATATCGTTGTTATTTCATCTATATGGGGACAAGTAGGAGCGTCTTGTGAGGTGCTGTATTCTATGGTAAAAGGTGCACAAAACTCTTATGTAAAGGCGCTCGCAAAAGAGATTGCGCTAAGTGGTATACGTGTAAATGCAGTGGCACCAGGGGCCATAGAGACGGAAATGTTAAGTGTGTTTTCAGAAGAGGACAAGAAAGAGATCGCAGAAGAGATTCCAGCTGGAAGGATTGGATTTCCAGAGGAAGTCGCCAAAACTGTTTCTTTCCTTGTATCACCAGGGGCTTCCTATATAACAGGGCAAATTATTGGAGTAAACGGTGGCTGGCATTGTTAAAATAAAAATATGTACATAAAAAGTGAGAAATTGTACAAATTAAGTATGATTCTATTACTTAATAGTGAGGTGCTTAAACATGTCAGTATTAGAGAATTTTGACCAGTGGAAAAGCTTTTTAGGAGAACGTTTAGAACAGGCACAAGGAAAAGGGCTTGATGGTGGTGCAGTTTCAGATATGGCATTCCGTGTAGGTGATTATTTGGCAAATGAAGTAGAGGCGCGAAATGATCAAGAAAAATTATTAGCTGAGCTTTGGAAAGTGGCTGATGAACAAGAACAACACATGATTGCTAACTTAATGGTAAAGTTTGTACAACATAAGTAAAAAAGAGAGGGGAAAATCCTCTCTTTTTTTTAGGTATTGAAAATACCGTGATTCATTATACATTTATCTTCCCTATTAACGTAAAATCATATAATATAGTACGTAGGTGTAAAGTAAGCAGGGGGAGTGACATTTGATGATTGAATGGTATTTTGAATATGAAATACATAAAAACCGACCTGGCTTGCTTGGTGACGTTTCTTCGTTAATCGGTATGCTTGGTATTAATATTGTCACAATTAATGGTGTAGACAACGCTCGGCGTGGGTTGTTGCTTATGTGTGATAGCCAAGAGCAAATCTCTAGACTTGAATCAATTTTGAATACGATGGATAATATAACGGTAACGAAATATCGTCCGCCAAAGCTCAGAGATAGGTTGGCAGTTAGGCACGGTAGGTACATACAGCGAGACGCAGATGATAAGAAAACATTTCGTTTTGTTCGTGATGAATTGGGTTTACTCGTTGATTTTATGGCGGAACTAATGAAAAAAGAAGGGCATAAACTCATCGGAATAAGAGGAATGCCTCGCGTTGGAAAAACGGAATCTATCGTTGCTGCAAGTGTTTGTGCAAATAAGCGTTGGCTATTTGTTTCGTCTACTCTTATTAAACAAACTGTACGCAGTCAACTGATTGAAGATGAGTATAGTGACGATAATATTTTTATATTAGATGGCATTGTTTCAACAAAGCGTGCGAATGAAAGGCATTGGCAACTCGTTCGTGAAATTATGAGATTACCCGCAACTAAAGTTGTCGAACATCCAGATGTATTTGTGAGTCAATCAGAATATACACTTGATGATTTTGATTATATTATTGAATTGCGTAACGATTATGATGAAGAAATTCAATATAATTTAGTAGATGAAATTGAGCAAGGAGCGCAAAATAATTTCTCTATGTTTGACTTTTAAAGAAATATTGAGGTGTTAGTAGTGACGGAATTAGGACAAAAGCTGAAGGAAGCAAGAGAAGCGAAAGGCTTATCTATTGATCAGCTACATGAGGTAACAAAAATTCAAAAACGGTATTTAGTAACAATTGAAGAGGGCGATTATAGTATATTGCCTGGTGCATTTTATGCACGTGCATTTATTAAACAATATGCGGACGCGGTTGGTCTGAACGGAGAAGAGTTGATTGTAGAGTATCAAAGCGTAGTACCACAATCTGAATCTCATGATGTACCGCAAATATCAAAAGGTCAAAAAACACAAGAAACCATGCAAAAAGCAGCATCGCTTCCAATAGCAGATCATATGTCTAAAATATTGATTGCATTATTGGTAATTGCAGTAGGGGTAGCTGTGTGGTTTGTTTTCCAATGGTTAATTGGAAAAGATGAAGGACAAGTAAAACAAACGAAAAGTGAACAAATAGAAGTACAGAAGGCGAAAAATTCTCCGCTTGATGAAAAGAAAGAAGAAGTAAAAGCAGAAGAACCTAAAAAAGAAGAACCTAAAAAAGAAGAGCCAAAGAAAGAAGAACCACCAGCACAACAGCCACCTGCTGGACAAGAAGAAGTGAAGCTTGTTGGAACAAGTGGTAAGGTATCTACTTTGGAAATTCATAATAATAAAGCACTGGAGTTAGAAATTACAGCGAAGGGTGCAAGTTATGTAGACATTAAAAATGAAGGTGGAAATGTCGTTTTTAATGGTACACTTCAAGAAGGTCAAACAGAAAAACATGATTTAACAACAGCAAAAGAAGTACTTCTCAACATTGGAAGTGCACCGAATGTTGAAATTAAACTGAATGGCCAAGTTGTTGCTTTCCCACTAGATCCAGAAAAGGAATATCACCAAAGATTAGTGATTAAAAATCTAGGGGTAGGACAACCTGCACAATAACAGTCATCGCTTCGATGACTTTTTTCCAATGAACAAATGTTTTTGACATGATGGAGGAATAGCTGTGAATTTACCAAATAAAATTACAATATCTCGAATCTGCTTAATTCCAATTTTTTTAGTAATTATGTTAGCTCCTTTTAACTGGGGAACATATACAGTTGGAAATGTAGATTTACCAATTCAACATTTAGTAGGAGCGATAGTTTTCATTGTTGCTTCAGCTACAGATTGGATTGATGGACATTATGCAAGAAAGTATAATCTCGTGACGAATCTAGGTAAGTTTCTTGATCCATTAGCTGATAAGTTACTTGTTTCAGCAGCGCTTATTACATTAGTAGAAATGCAATATGTTCCATCTTGGATCGTTATTGTAATCATTAGCCGTGAGTTTGCTGTAACAGGATTACGTCTTATATTGGCTGGAACTGGTGAGGTTGTTGCGGCGAATATGTTAGGGAAAATTAAAACATGGACACAAATTATCGCGATTTCAGCATATTTATTACATGATGTACCGTTAAATTTAATCCATATTCCGGTTGCGGATATTTTCATATGGATTGCACTTATCTTTACGGTTATTTCTGGCTGGGACTATTTCTGGAAAAATAGAGCTGCTTTTGTAAATTCAAAATAACAGCTTATGGGGGAATCGGAATGAATGCCGAAATTATTGCGGTTGGAACAGAATTGTTACTCGGGCAAATTACAAATACAAATGCGAAGTTTTTATCTGAAAAGTTAGCTTCCATCGGAATTAATGTGTATTATCATACGGTTGTAGGTGATAATAATCATCGTTTACAAGAAGCAGTTCAAATTGCTGAGAAGCGTGCAGATATACTTATTTTTACTGGTGGATTAGGACCGACAAAAGATGATTTAACGAAAGAAACCATTGCTTCAACCTTACAAGAAGAACTTGTTTATGATGAAGAGGCTTTAACGTCAATTGGCGAGTATTTTAAACGTACAGGACGCGAATTCACAGAAAATAATAAGAAACAAGCACTTGTTTTGAAGGGATCGACTGTATTTGCAAATGATCATGGTATGGCACCGGGTATGGGGCTAGCTAAGAACCAGAAGGTTTATATTTTATTACCGGGCCCGCCAAAAGAAATGAAACCGATGTATACAAGCTACGTAGAGCCGTTTTTACGTAACCTTACAACTGAAGAGCATATATATTCCCGTGTTCTTCGTTTTTTCGGCATTGGAGAATCCCAACTGGAAGTGAAAGTTCAAGACTTAATTGATGGTCAAACGAATCCAACAATTGCTCCGCTAGCTTCAGATGGAGAAGTAACGCTTCGTTTGACTGCTAAACACCATGATGTAAAGCATGCGGAAGTGTTAATTCAACATATAGAAGATTTGATTTTAGAACGAGTAGGGGAGTTTTTCTACGGATATAATCAAGATTTTCTTCATAATAAAGCGATTGATTTATTGAAGAAAAAAGCTTTAACTTTAGCGTGTGCAGAAAGTTTAACAGGCGGTCTGTTTGGAAATCAAGTAACAGAAAATGCCGGCGTATCTTCTGTTTTTAAAGGCGGCGTGATTTGCTATCATAACGATGTGAAACAACATGTTTTACAAGTGCCTGAAGAAACCTTACAAACAGTCGGTGCTGTTAGCGAACAATGTGCTCGTTATCTTGCTGAAAATGTAAAGACACTATTGAAGGCAGATATTGGGATTAGCTTTACTGGAGTGGCAGGACCGGGTGCTTCGGAAAATAATGAGCCTGGTACTGTTTTTGTAGGTTTAGCGATAAAGAATGAACCAACGTTTGTTTTTCCTCTTAAATTAAGTGGAAGTCGTCAGCAAATTCGGGAACGCTCTGTGAAATATGGATTTTATCATTTATACAAAAAACTAGAAGAGATGTGAGTTTCTTCTAGTTTTTTTGTGATGAAAAATGAAACTTTTTCCATGGAAAACAAAAAAACGAATAAACGTTCGATTTTTGTTGGCAAATTGATATGAAAATAGGTATAATAAGATTAGCAATTCAGTTAAGGAGGAATTTTGAATGAGTGATCGTCAAGCGGCATTAGATATGGCGTTAAAACAAATAGAGAAGCAATTTGGTAAAGGCTCCATTATGAAATTAGGAGAACAGGCAGAACGTAGAATTTCTACAATTCCAAGTGGTTCATTAGCACTTGATGTAGCTTTAGGTGTTGGTGGTTACCCGCGCGGACGTGTTATCGAAATCTATGGACCTGAAAGCTCAGGTAAAACAACGGTTTCCTTACATGCGATTGCAGAAGTGCAACGTCAAGGTGGACAAGCAGCATTTATTGATGCAGAACATGCGATGGATCCTGTATATGCACAAAAATTGGGTGTTAATATTGATGAGTTACTATTATCACAGCCTGATACAGGAGAACAAGGTCTAGAAATTGCAGAAGCTTTAGTACGAAGCGGTGCAATTGATATTATCGTAATTGACTCTGTAGCGGCTCTTGTACCAAAAGCGGAAATCGAAGGAGAAATGGGTGACTCTCACGTCGGTTTACAAGCACGTCTAATGTCACAAGCACTTCGTAAGCTTTCCGGTGCGATTAACAAATCAAAAACAATTGCAATCTTTATTAACCAAATTCGTGAAAAAGTTGGGGTTATGTTCGGGAACCCAGAAACAACTCCAGGTGGTCGTGCGTTGAAATTCTATTCAACAGTTCGTCTTGAAGTGCGTCGCGCTGAGCAATTAAAGCAAGGTAATGATATTGTTGGTAACAAAACAAAAATAAAAGTAGTGAAAAATAAAGTAGCACCTCCTTTCCGTGTTGCTGAAGTTGATATTATGTACGGAGAAGGGATTTCAAGAGAAGGCGAAATTTTAGATATGGCTTCTGAACTTGATATCGTTCAAAAAAGTGGTGCTTGGTATTCTTATAATGAAGAACGTTTAGGACAAGGGCGCGAAAATGCAAAACAATTCTTAAAAGAAAATCCAGAATTAAGAGATGAAATTGCATTCTTTATTCGTGAACATCATGGTATTGGTGAAGATGCTGGAAACTTAGAAGAAGGTGCTATTCTAGATTAACAAAAGACACGATTTCGTGTCTTTTATTTTTTATTTCACAATAATATGTAGCAAGGCCTTTCATTCAGGCGTTCTCCCTTGTTAAAACTGATTAGGTAAGGGGTGTCATCTTTGGTGAATATAAACTTTTTTCGTTAAAAGGAGATTTATATGACAAAGGTAAAGAAAGTAAAAGTAGACAACGCTTGACAATGAAAATTGCGATAGATACAATGAGAATGTATATTTTTTCTTATATACGATACACTCTTCTCTAGAAGAGAAGTAACATTCGGAGTAGGTTCTATACCTTTTCGAAATAATAATATGACATTTTAATTGTGAAATGAAGAAAGTCCCTTAAAAAGCGGGGCGACGGTCTTTGCTGTACGTTGCAAATTAATGTACATGCCGACAGTCTTTTTTCATTCATGGCAAGGGGAGGTGAAATCATGAGTAGTAGTACATTAATTTGGATACTCATCTCCATTTTGCTTGCAACAGTCGGTGCAGTTGTTGGCTTTTTTGTTCGAAAGTCTATTGCAGAAGCGAAGATTAATGGTGCAGCAAACGAAGCGAGACGCATTTTAGAAGATGCAAATCGTGAAGCAGAGGCACTTAAGAAGGAAGCGCTTTTAGAAGCAAAGGATGAAATTCATACACTTCGTACAGAAGCTGAATTAGAAATTCGTGATCGTAGAAGCGAATTACAAAAACAAGAAAATCGTTTAATGCAAAAAGAAGAGAACCTTGATCGTAAAGACGAGACGCTCGATAAACGTGAGCAGATGTTAGAAAAGAAAGAGGAATCTCTTGTAGCGAGACAACAACAGATTGAAGAGTTGGAAAGCAAAGTGGGAGAGTTAGTTCAAAAGCAACAAACGGAATTAGAGCGCATTTCCAATCTGACACGCGAACAAGCGAAAGCAATCATTTTAGGGAAAGTGGAAAGTGAAATTTCTCATGAAATTGCCGTTATGGTAAAAGAAAGTGAAGTTCGTGCGAAAGAAGAGGCGGATAAGAAAGCAAAAGAGATTTTATCTCTTGCAATGCAAAGATGTGCAGCTGATCATGTTGCTGAAACAACCGTTTCGGTTGTAAATCTTCCAAATGACGAAATGAAGGGACGTATTATCGGGCGTGAAGGTCGTAATATTCGTACGTTAGAAACGTTAACAGGTATTGACCTTATTATTGATGATACGCCAGAAGCGGTAATCCTATCAGGGTTCGATCCAATTCGTCGTGAAACAGCTCGTATCGCTCTTGATAAGCTCGTACAGGATGGACGTATTCACCCAGCACGTATTGAGGAAATGGTCGAAAAATCGAGACGTGAAGTGGATGAGTATATTCGCGAAGTTGGGGAACAAACAACATTTGAAGTAGGTGTCCACGGATTACATCCAGATTTAATTAAAATCTTAGGTCGTTTGAAATACCGTACAAGTTATGGACAAAATGTGTTGAAACACTCTATGGAAGTAGCGTACTTAACAGGACTTATGGCAGCGGAGCTTGGCGAGGATGAAAAACTAGCAAGACGTGCAGGTCTATTGCATGATATCGGAAAAGCAATTGACCATGAAGTAGAAGGTAGTCACGTTGAAATTGGTGTTGAACTCGCAACGAAATATAAAGAGCATCCGGTTGTTATTAATAGTATCGCATCTCACCATGGTGATACAGAACCAACTTCCATCATTGCAGTTTTAGTTGCAGCAGCGGATGCGTTATCAGCTGCAAGACCAGGAGCTCGTAGTGAAACGCTTGAAAACTATATTCGTCGTCTTGAAAAGTTAGAAGAGATTTCAGAATCCTATGAAGGAGTAGAAAAATCTTTTGCAATTCAAGCAGGACGTGAAGTTCGCATCTTGGTAAAACCGGATACAATCGATGATTTAGAAGCCCATCGTTTAGCACGCGATATTCGAAAACGTATTGAAAATGAACTGGATTATCCAGGACATATTAAAGTAACAGTTATTCGTGAAACACGTGCAGTGGAATACGCAAAATAAAGTGGTGAAACACCACTTTATTTTTTTGTGTTGGGATTGGGCAATATAAAATAAATCGTTTGCAAATCACTTTATTCGATTTCCATTCTAGTTGGCTAGAATGGAAGAAGAGTTTTAATGAGCAGTTTGTTTTTCTTATTAGTGAGTAATAAAATAAGTAGTACATAGAAAGGGTAAGACATATGAGAATTTTATTTGTTGGAGATGTAGTAGGATCCCCTGGAAGAGGTATGATTCAACAATACGTACCGGCGTTAAAGAAAAAATATACGCCTACTGTAACAATTATTAATGGAGAAAATGCTGCAGGTGGCCGTGGTATTACAGAGAAAATTTACCGAAACTTTTTAGAGTGTGGTGCACAAGCAGTTACGCTTGGGAATCATGCTTGGGATAACCGTGAAGTGTTTGAGTTTATTGATGATGCAAAATATCTTGCAAGACCAGCCAATTTCCCAGAGGGAACACCGGGAAAAGGACTTATTTTTGTAAATTGTAACGGTACCGAAGTAGCGGTAATTAATTTACAAGGACGTACGTTCCTTCCGCCAATTGATTGCCCGTTCCGAAAAGTAGATGAATTAATTAACATTGCGAAAAAACGTACAAATATTATCTTTATTGATTTTCATGCTGAGACAACAAGTGAAAAACAGGCGCTTGGTTGGTACGTAGATGGACGTGCTACGGCAGTCGTAGGGACACATACGCATGTTCCAACAGCAGATAATCGTATTTTGCCAAGCGGAACAGCTTATATTACAGATGTTGGAATGACTGGTCCGTATGATGGGATTTTAGGTATGGATCGTGAAGCTGTACTGAAGAAATTTTTAACGAATTTACCTGTACGTTTTGAAGTAACAAATGGAAGAACGCAACTAAGTGCAGTATTAATTGATGTGGATCCAAATACAGGAAAAGCGAAAAAAATTGAACGTATTTTAATCAATGATGATCAGCCATTTTTCGAATAAGATCATTTAAAAGTTAGAAAAAACATTATATTTTAATTTTTTAGAAAAATTACAGAAATTTAGCAGGAATACATGTCTCCCCTCGTGAATATAAGTTAAAGTGAAATCAATCGCTAATACTTTTTAAAGAAACGAGGAGGAAACGAGGAATGGAAATATTAAAAGTTAAAGCAACTTCGGTCCCTAACTCTGTAGCCGGTGCACTTGCTGGGGTTATTCGCGAACGCGGAACAGCAGAAATCCAAGCTATTGGCGCAGGTGCATTAAATCAAGCTGTGAAGGCAGTAGCAATTGCAAGAGGGTTTGTAGCGCCTAGTGGTTTGGATTTGATTTGTATCCCAGCTTTTACAGACATTATGATTGATGGTGAAGAACGTACAGCAATAAAATTAATTGTAGAACCTCGTTAAGTTTGAACAACCTGTTTGCTTTTATGCAAACAGGTTGTTTTTATGGGGAAGGGGAAATGAAAGTGAAAGTGTTTGATGCGCACTGTGATGTACTATGGCAACTATGGAGTGCAAAAGGAAAGAAGAATTTTCAAAATGATCCGTCTTTACATATTACATTTGAACAATTGGAGCAAAGAAAAGGAAGCGTACAATGCTTTGCGATATATGTACCTGAAATCGTACCATATGAACAACGTTTTGAAGCTACGTTAGCTATGATAGATATATTTTATAAGCAGATTTTATCGTTACCAAACATGAAATTGATTCAGACAAAAAAAGATATAACGCAGTTAGAATCAAATGAAATTGGCGCGATTTTAACATTAGAAGGCGGCGAAGCAATTGGAAAAGAAATGATGAAATTGCGCACGCTCTATCGTTTAGGAGTCCGATCTATGGGACTCACGTGGAATCATGCGAATTTATTAGCTGATGGAGCACTGGAAACAAGAGGAGCGGGACTTACTGCGTTTGGTAAGAAGGTTGTAGAAGAGCTGAATTCGTTTCGTTTATGGACAGATGTGTCTCACTTAAATGAAAAAGGTTTTTGGGATGTGATGGAAATTGCTCAATATCCAATTGCATCACATTCAAATTGTTATGGGCTTTGTCAGCACCCGCGTAATCTGAAAGATGAACAAGTACAAGCACTTATTCAAAAAGATGGTGTAATTGGTGTAACGTTCGTTCCAGAGTTTTTAACCAACCATAGGCCTGCTTATATGGATGACATATTACGGCATGTGGAGCGCATTTGTTCGCTCGGAGGAGAGCGCAATATAGGATTTGGTTCGGATTTTGATGGTATCACAGAAATGGTTGTCGGTGTGGAAGCGTATCGGCGTTATGAATATGTAATCAATGAACTGAGTAAGCGATACAGTGAAACAAATGTTCAAAGCTTTTTATATGATAATTTCATTAATCATATTTCTTTCTAGTTTCTTATTTTTTATTGTTTTTTTATTTGAAAATAAAAAGTTAGAAAAATTAAAAAATTCTAATGAAATTCAGGCCAAATTATTGCATTTTTTTCATTGTAAGGCTAGAATTGTAGACGAATTAAGATTATGCAAAACATTCAGGGAAGTCTGAAGAGGTATAATTTGTGTCCATTGTAGTTTCTTTGCATAAAAAGTGCTACACTATTACTGTAAAAAAATACACTACAATGAATGCAGCCAAAAGGGGTGTAGGAGATGATTAGTCAACTTTCATGGAAAGTTGGAGGACAACAAGGTGAAGGAATTGAAAGTACAGGAGAAATCTTCTGTATTGCATTAAACCGCTTAGGGTATTACCTATACGGTTACCGCCACTTTTCATCACGAATTAAGGGTGGTCATACAAATAATAAAATTCGCGTAAGTACAACTGAAGTACGCGCAATATCAGATGATTTAGATATTTTAATTGCTTTTGATCAAGAAACAATTGATTTTAACTTCCACGAACTACGACCAGGTGGAATTGTTGTTGCAGATGCAAAATTTAATCCAACTATACCAGAAAGTTCAGATGTAAATCTATATGCAATACCGTTTACAGATATTGCCTCTGAATTAGGGACATCATTAATGAAAAACATGGTTGCCGTTGGGGCATCTAGTGCAGTATTAGGGTTAGATGAAACTGTATATTTAGAAGTTGTTGAAGAAATTTTCGGTCGCAAGGGAGAGCAAGTCGTTAAAAAGAATATGGAAGCAATCAAACGCGGCTCTCAATATATGAAAGAATTACTTGGTGAGAAAGTGAATATGATGCAGCTTGAAAAAGCTGATGGTCAAAAACGTATGTTTATGATCGGTAACGATGCAATTGCATTTGGCGCAGTAGCTGGTGGAGCGCGCTTTATGTCAGCATATCCAATTACACCTGCCTCTGAAATTATGGAATACTTAATTAAAAAATTGCCAAAAGTAGGCGGAACAGTCATCCAAACAGAGGATGAGATTGCTGCTTGTACAATGGCAATTGGTGCGAACTATGCGGGTGTACGTACCCTAACAGCATCAGCAGGACCTGGTTTATCTTTAATGATGGAATCAATTGGTTTAGCTGGTATTACAGAAACACCACTTGTAATCGTTGATACACAGCGTGGTGGTCCAAGTACTGGTTTACCAACAAAGCAAGAGCAATCTGATTTAATGGCGATGATTTACGGGACACACGGTGAAATTCCAAAAATCGTAATGGCGCCAAGTACTGTTGAAGAAGCGTTCTATGATATCGTAGAAGCATTTAACCTAGCGGAAGAATATCAAGTTCCTGTTATTTTCTTAACAGATTTACAGCTTTCTTTAGGAAAGCAAACAGTAGAACCATTGAAGTTAGACAGAGTAGAAATTCGCCGCGGTAAGCTTGATTTACAGGCAGAGTTACCAGATCGTGAAAATAAAGCTTACTTTAAACGTTATGAAGTGACAGAAGATGGTGTTTCACCACGTGTTTTACCTGGTATGAAAAATGGTGTTCACCATGTGACAGGTGTAGAACATGATGAAACTGGTAAACCATCTGAATCAGCACTGAATCGTAAAGCACAAATGGACAAACGTTTCCGTAAAATGGAGAATTTAAAGTTTAATACCCCTGTTTACAAAAATGCTAAGTATGATGAAGCTGATGTATTGTTAGTTGGCTTTAACTCTACTCGTGGTGCAATTGAAGAAGCAATGGAGCGTTTAGAGCAAGAAGGATTAAAAGTAAATCATGCTCATGTTCGTTTAATTCATCCGTTCCCAACTGATGAAATTCTTCCACTTGTAAAGGATGCAAAACGCGTTGTTGTAGTAGAAAACAATGCAACTGGTCAGCTTGCTAACATTATGAAAATGAATCTTGGCATTGGTGAGAAAATTTCTAGTCTGTTAAAATATGACGGGAATCCATTCCTACCAAAAGAAATTTACAACGAATGCAAAAAAGGGGTTGTATTAAATGGCAACATTTAAGGACTTTCGGAACAGTGTAAAACCAAACTGGTGTCCAGGTTGCGGAGACTTCTCGGTGCAAGCTGCAATTCAACGTGCAGCAGCTAACGTTGGTTTAAACCCAGATGAATTAGCTGTTATTTCTGGAATTGGCTGTTCAGGTCGTATTTCAGGTTATATTAATTCGTATGGTGTTCATAGTATTCATGGGCGTGCACTTCCAATTGCACAAGGTGTGAAAATGGCAAACCGTGATTTAACAGTTATCGCATCTGGTGGTGACGGAGATGGCTTTGCAATCGGTATGGGACATACAATTCATTCGATTCGTCGTAACATTGACATTACGTACATCGTTATGGATAACCAAATTTACGGTTTAACAAAAGGTCAAACTTCACCACGTAGCGAAGCGGGATTTAAAACGAAAAGTACACCGCAAGGTTCAATTGAACCAGCATTATCTGTAATGGAAATGGCATTAACAGCGGGTGCAACATTTGTTGCACAAAGCTTCTCTAGTGACTTAAAAGAATTAACGCAGCTTATCGAAGCTGGAATTCAGCATAAAGGATTTTCTTTAATTAATGTATTTAGCCCATGTGTAACTTATAATAAAGTAAATACGTATGACTGGTTTAAAGAGAATTTAACAAAATTAAGCACAGTCGAAGGATACGATCCATCTAATCGTATGATTGCTATGCAAACATTAATGGAAAACAAAGGTTTAGTAACAGGCTTAATTTATCAAAATACAGAGCAGCCTTCTTACCAAGAACTTGTAAAGGGATATAGCGAAAAACCTTTAGTGCAAGCTGATTTACAAATGGATCAAAAAATGTTTGATGAACTCGTTGCTGAATTTATGTAATCATAATAAAAAAGCTGCTTAATGGCAGCTTTTTTATTTACATGGTGAGTAAACAAAATGAGTTAACTTTTTAATACATTTTGTTTACTCGGAAAATTCAGAATGATAAAATGATAGTGTATCGTCTTGCCAGAAAAAATTGGTTTGTGCGCTGTAGTACGTGGGTATGATACTGTCTCTTTGTTGTTAAATTTAGCTAAACACTTTATACTATGATAGTGTGTATAGGAATAAAATAACATGTTATTTAAAAGGACAAGGTTAAAACAACAAAAAAGGGAATGTCTATTGGTGTCGGGAAGACTCCATTCTTACGGATGGTTAGATCGATTACTCGAGTTTCAAAGGGGCAAGTTATCTCTCAAACTATCCTAATCTTTAAGATGGGTCTGATTGTCATTAGAATGGACTACAGAGTGTGTATAGTTAAGGTTGAAAGGAGATTACCCATGAACGAGCAACAACGATTAGCAAGTCAACAAGCCAATTCTTCTATGAAAAAAGGAGAAAAAGATTACAGTAAATACTTTGAAAGTGTATATCAGCCGCCTTCTTTAAAAGATGCGAAAAAACGCGGAAAAGAAGAAGTTAAAATTGAACGTGATTTTGGTTTGCCAGAAGAGTTTCGTAACTTTGGTGCCGGAAGAAAGTTTTATATCCGTACTTATGGATGTCAAATGAATGAACATGATACAGAAGTAATGGCTGGTATTTTTACAACACTTGGATATGAACCAACATTTTCGACAGAAGATGCAGATGTGATTCTATTAAATACTTGTGCCATTCGTGAAAACGCTGAGAATAAAGTATTTGGTGAACTTGGTCATTTAAAACCATTAAAACAAAGAAACCCAGATCTTTTAATTGGTGTGTGTGGTTGTATGTCTCAAGAAGAATCTGTTGTAAATAAAATTATGCAAAAAAACCAGCATGTAGATATGGTATTTGGTACACATAATATTCATCGTTTGCCGTACATTTTAAAAGATGCGATGTTCTCAAAAGCGACAGTTGTTGAAGTATGGTCTAAAGAAGGGGATGTAATTGAAAACCTTCCGAAAGTACGTCGTGGTGATATTAAAGCATGGGTAAATATTATGTATGGATGCGACAAATTCTGTACATATTGCATAGTACCATATACACGTGGTAAAGAACGTAGTCGCCGCCCAGAAGATATTATTAATGAAATTCGTCATTTAGCGGCAAATGGATATAAAGAAATTACGTTGCTTGGTCAGAACGTAAACGCATACGGTAAAGACTTTGAAGATTTAGAATATGGTCTTGGCGATTTAATGGATGAACTTCGTAAGATTGATATAGCACGTGTTCGCTTTACGACAAGTCACCCACGTGATTTCGATGATCACTTAATTGAAGTACTTGGAAAAGGCGGTAATTTAGTTGAACATATCCACTTACCGGTGCAATCTGGAAGTACAGATATGTTGAAAATTATGGCACGTAAATATTCACGGGAACACTATTTAGAACTTGTACGTAAAATTAAAGAAGCGATTCCGAATGCAGTATTAACAACTGATATTATCGTTGGTTTCCCAAATGAAACAGACGAGCAGTTTGAAGAAACGATGTCGTTATATCGCGAAGTAGGGTTTGATAGTGCATTTACATTTATTTATTCTCCACGTGAAGGTACACCTGCTGCAAAAATGAAGGATAATGTACCGATGGAAGTGAAAAAAGAGCGTTTACAACGTTTAAATGCATTGGTTAATGAATATTCTATGGAAAAGAATAAACGATATAAAGGCCAAATCGTTGAAGTACTAGTTGATGGAGAAAGTAAGAATAATCCCGACGTGCTTGCAGGCTATACGCGTACCAATAAACTTGTAAACTTCGTAGCTCCAAAATATGCAATCGGTCAGCTTGTAAAAGTAAAAGTAACGGAAGCAAAAACTTGGTCTCTAAACGGGGAATTGGTTGAGGAGCCACTCGAGGTGAAATAATAGATGAAAGTTTATACAAAAGATGAAATTGTTGAGCAAGCGAAAAAATTAGCGGAAATGATTTCTGAAACAGAAGAAGTGGATTTCTTTAAACGTGCGGAAGCGCAAATTCATAAAAATGAAAATGTAAAACGTGCAATTGATGAAATTAAAGCGCTGCAAAAACAAGCCGTAAACTTACAGCATTATGGAAAATGGGAAGCATTGAAAAAAATAGAAGCGGAAATAGATGCTCTGCAAGATAAACTTGATAGCATTCCGGTTGTACAGGAATTTAAATCTTCACAAACATATGTAAATGATTTACTGCAGCTTGTAGCAAGTACCATTTCTAATAACGTAACGGATGAAATTTTAATTTCAACTGGTGGCAATGTGTTAAAAGGTGAAACGGGTGCTGAAGTAGAGAGTAAAAAAGGGAATTGTGATTGTTAAGGGAGATGTCTTATGGACATCTCTTTTTTTGTTTTTATTTTGCTCTATAGTCTTTTGTCAAAAAAAGAATGACACATTCCGCTATTGTCACGCATATGATTAAGTGAATATTGATTGAGGAGGGTTCCGAATGTCCGAATTTAGAGAGATTATTACAAAGGCAGTAGTGGGCAAAGGACGTAAGTATACAAAGTCAACGCATACATGTGAATCAAATCATGAGCCGACAAGTATTCTCGGATGTTGGGTAATTAATCACACATATGAAGCAAGAAAGAATGGGAAGGCTGTAGAAATTGAAGGATACTACGATGTGAATACGTGGTACTCATTTGATGAAAACACAAAAACAGAAGTTGTAACAGAACGTGTTAGTTACACGGATGAAATCAATATTGGATATCGTGACAAAAATTTTTCAGGTGAAGATTTAGAAATTATTGCCCGCGTTATTCAACATCCAAATTGTTTAGAAGCAATTGTTTCACCAAATGATAACAAAATTGTTGTAACGGTAGAGCGTGAATTTGTAACAGAAGTTGTCGGTGAAACAAAAATTTGTGTAAATGTAAATCCAGATGGATGTCCAGAGGATGAGGATAGCTTTGAAGTAGATGATGATGAATTTGAAGAGTTAGATCCAAACTTTATTGTAGATGCAGAAGAAGAATAATAGAAAGCTAGGGAGAATTTCTTCCTAGCTTTTTACATAGTATTAGTCATACTGGATGGAACTATTTTGTATTGAAAATGTGCTATAATGAAGAGAGACTCCTATAAGTGGAGAGGAAATTGTCCGTGAAGTGCGGCATATAAATATAGCACATTTTTATGAAGTATGGAGGAAACAAATGGCACAGTACACCCCGATGATACAACAATATTTAAAGGTCAAGGCAGATTATCAAGATGCCTTTTTATTTTTCCGTTTAGGAGATTTTTATGAAATGTTCTTTGAGGATGCTATAAAGGCAGCACATGAGCTTGAAATTACATTGACAAGCCGAGATGGTGGGAGTAGTGATCGTATACCGATGTGTGGTGTCCCATATCATGCAGCAAAAAACTATATTGAACAGCTTGTTGAAAAAGGATATAAGGTTGCGGTTTGTGAACAAGTAGAAGATCCAAAAACAGCAAAAGGTGTTGTAAGACGTGAAGTTGTTCAATTGATTACGCCAGGAACGATGATGGAAGGGCGCACAATTGATGAGAAAGAAAACAACTTCTTAGCGGCGTTAACTCAATTTGAAGATGGTTCTTATGCACTGGCTTGTAATGATTTAACAACAGGACAAAATACAGTGACACTATTAACGGGTACGGTAGAAGATGTTTTATTAGAGGTGTATGCAACAGGTTCAAAAGAAATTGTTGTAGATTCTACATTTTCAAAAGATGAGCTAAACAAGCTAACAGAAACATTGAAAATGACAATTTCATATGAAGATGCAACGAAGATTCCTGAAGGGTTGGAACACCTTGTTAAAAGTGTGACGCAAACGAAATTAGTTACAGCAGTGGGACGCTTATTGAATTATGTATTAAGAACGCAAAAACGTTCATTGGATCACTTGCAGCCGGTAGATATTTATTATACAAATCAATTTATGAAAATTGATGTACATTCAAAGCGTAATTTAGAGTTAACAGAAACACTTCGAACAAAAGAGAAAACAGGATCTTTATTATGGCTATTAGATAAAACAAAAACAGCTATGGGTGGCCGTATGTTAAAACAGTGGATGGAACGTCCACTTATACAAAAAGACAACATTGAAGAACGTTTAGAAATGGTTGAAACGTTTGTGAATGACTATTTTTTACGTGAAGATTTAAAAGAAAAATTAAAAGAAGTGTATGATTTAGAGCGTTTAGCAGGAAAAGTCGCATATGGTAACGTAAATGCGCGTGATTTACTGCAATTAAGACGTTCACTTCTGCAAGTGCCAGCTATTTTAGAGGCCATTAGTTTATTAGACAATTCTTATGCAGCAAGGTTAATTCAAGGCGCTGATCCATGTGAAAGTTTAACAGAGTTACTAGGAAGAAGTATTCAAGAAAACCCACCGCTTTCTATAAAAGATGGGGATATTATAAAAGATGGCTATAATGACAAATTAGATCAATATCGCTATGTTAGTAAGAACGGAAAAACGTGGATTGCAGAGCTTGAAAAACGTGAGCGTGATATTACAGGTATTAAATCATTAAAGATTGGTTACAACCGTATTTTTGGCTATTATATTGAAGTGACAAAGGCAAATCTTTCTGCTCTCCCAGAGGGGCGCTATGAGCGTAAGCAGACACTTGCAAACGCAGAACGTTTCGTCACAGATGAATTAAAAGAAAAAGAAACATTGATTTTAGAGGCAGAAGAAAAAATTGTACAGCTAGAATATGATTTATTCACTGTACTTCGTGAAGAAGTAAAGGTGTTTATTCCTAAATTACAGCATCTAGCGAAAGTTATTAGTGAACTAGATGTACTGCAAAGCTTTGCAACGGTAAGTGAAGAAGAGCAATTTGTAAAACCAGTTTTAACAGATAAACGTGAAATCTTTATAAAAGATGGTCGCCATCCTGTTGTAGAAAAAGTATTGAACGGCAAATTGTATGTTCCAAATGACTGCATGATGCCTGAAAATATGGATGTCTTTTTAATTACGGGTCCAAATATGTCTGGTAAGAGTACGTATATGCGTCAATTAGCACTTATTACTGTTATGTCGCAAATCGGTTGTTTTGTACCAGCAACAGAAGCGGTGTTACCTGTATTTGACCAAATTTTTACGAGAATAGGTGCAGCAGATGATTTAATTTCAGGTCAAAGTACATTTATGGTCGAAATGTTAGAAGCGAAAAATGCAATTGCGAATGCATCGGAAAGAAGTCTAATTCTATTTGATGAAATTGGACGCGGTACATCTACGTATGACGGTATGGCACTCGCACAAGCAATCATAGAACATATTCATGATCAAATTGGAGCGAAAACATTATTCTCAACACATTATCACGAACTAACTGTATTAGAAGAAAGCTTAGAGCGACTGAAAAATGTACACGTTTCAGCTATTGAAGAAAACGGAAAAGTTGTTTTCTTGCATAAGATTCAAGATGGTGCAGCAGATAAAAGTTATGGTATTCACGTTGCCCAGCTTGCTGAACTGCCAGATAGCTTAATTGCTCGTGCGAAAGAAGTGTTAGCGCAGCTAGAAGGGCAAGAGGAAATCATCATTCCAAAACGAGTGGAAGTGAAAGTACAAGAAGAAATTGTCCAAGAACCAGTCGTTGTAAAAGAAAAATCAGAACCGCAGCTAGAAGAGAAAGAAGAACCTGCAGAATCACAGCTATCTTTCTTTACTACAGAACAGCCTGTGAAAAAAGAAGACAAGCCTATGTTTGATCAAAAAGAAACAGCTGTATTAACACAAATTAAAAAAATCGATTTACTTGATATGACTCCTCTAGAAGCCTTAAATGAACTGTATCGTTTGCAGAAAAAGTTAAAGAAAGGATGAGTAAGTAGATGGGGAAAATTCGCAAACTCGATGATCAACTCTCTAACTTAATTGCCGCAGGGGAAGTAGTCGAACGACCTGCTTCAGTTGTAAAAGAACTTGTCGAAAATTCCATCGATGCGAATAGTACATCTATTGAAATCCACTTA
Source organism: Bacillus sp. FSL K6-6038 (assembly GCF_038050455.1). Classification (NCBI taxonomy): domain Bacteria; kingdom Bacillati; phylum Bacillota; class Bacilli; order Caryophanales; family Bacillaceae; genus Bacillus; species Bacillus sp. FSL K6-6038. Next base: position 3,600,823 of record NZ_JBBOUH010000001.1, on the reverse strand, counting down.
GAAGAAGCTGGATTATCAAAAATTCGCATCATTGATAATGGAGATGGCATTGCTGAAGAAGATTGTATTGTTGCTTTTGAGCGACATGCAACAAGTAAAATTAAAGATGAAAATGATTTATTTCGCATCCGCACGCTCGGTTTCCGTGGTGAGGCATTGCCAAGTATCGCATCTGTTAGTGAATTAGAGTTAGTCACAAGTACAGGAGATGCACCAGGTACACATCTTATTATTAAGGGCGGAGATATTATAATGCAGGAAAAAACAGCGAGCCGTAAAGGGACAGATATTACGGTTCAAAATCTGTTTTTTAACACGCCAGCACGCCTTAAATATATGAAAACAATTCATACAGAGCTTGGGAATATTACAGACATTGTATATCGCATTGCTATGTCCCATCCAGAAGTATCTTTGAAATTGTTTCATAATGAGAAAAAACTGCTACACACTTCAGGGAATGGTGATGTGAGGCAAGTACTTGCTGCAATTTACAGCATTCAAGTTGCGAAAAAACTCATTCCGATTGAAGCGGAATCATTGGACTTTACCATTCGTGGATATGTAACGTTACCTGAAGTAACGAGAGCATCTCGTAATTACATATCTACGATTGTAAATGGCCGTTACGTTCGAAACTATGTCTTAATGAAAGCAATTCAGCAAGGGTATCACACATTACTTCCAGTGGGACGTTATCCAATCGGTTTTTTATCAATCGAGATGGATCCAATGTTAGTTGACGTGAACGTTCATCCAGCGAAATTAGAAGTGCGTTTTAGTAAAGAGCAGGAATTACTGCAATTGATTGAAAAAACATTGCAGGACGCGTTTAAAAAAATACAGCTCATTCCAGATGCTGGTGTTACATCAAAGAAAAAAGAAAAAGATGAAAGTGTACAAGAGCAATTTCATTTTGAACATACAAAACCGAAAGAAGTACCACTGCCAAACATCGTCTTACCGACTGGAATGGATGAGAAACAAGAAGAAATCCAAGCCAAACCACAAAACAAAAATTTACTTTGGCAACCACCGAAGCAGGAATGGCAGCCACCAGAATCTTTAGTAAAAGAAGAAAATAGTTGGCAACTTTCTAAATCAATGATTGGAAAATCTGTCCAAGACGGGAATGAATGGGATAACAGCGAGGAAGATTTTGAATTAGAAGAAGTAGCAGAAATCCAAGAAATCGAAATGAATGGAAACGACTTACCACCGCTTTATCCAATCGGGCAAATGCATGGAACCTATATTTTCGCCCAAAATGATAAAGGTTTATATATGATTGACCAGCATGCAGCGCAAGAGCGAATCAATTATGAATATTTCCGTGATAAAGTAGGACAAGTAACGAGAGAAGTACAAGAATTGCTCGTACCATATCGTATTGATTTATCTCTCACTGAATTCTTACGTGTCGAAGAGCAATTAGAGGAAGTGAAAAAGGTAGGATTATTCTTAGAACAATTTGGTCATCAATCCTTTATCGTTCGTTCGCATCCAACGTGGTTCCCAAAAGGACAGGAAATAGAAATCATCGATGAAATGATGCAGCAAGTTGTCAAACTAAAAAAAGTCGATATAAAAAAACTGCGTGAAGAAGCAGCCATTATGATGAGCTGTAAAGCATCGATCAAAGCAAATCAATATTTAACGAACGATCAAATATTTGCTTTGCTAGAAGAACTGCGTACAACAACAAATCCTTACACATGTCCGCATGGTAGACCTATACTTGTGCATCATTCGACGTATGAACTGGAGAAGATGTTTAAGCGGGTGATGTAGGAGAGTGTCCAAAGGAAAAAAAGTCCGCTAATGGGTAATGAAAATTGTTTGTACTGTTTAAAGTTAGTATAAAGAATGAAAAATACCACTGAATTAATGAGTTTTTACGTTAATATACTGAAAAAATAATAATGTACGAAAAGAATTTTTTAATAGGCAAAAAAGCATGACAATTTTATGTCATGCTTTTTGTTAATTATCCATGTATATATTAACTCAACTTGCATATTTTCTTTGGGCAGGCAGTGTACTTCTTCTTCTCCTTGGGACATAAAAATCAATTAGGTTTTTATTCAATTATAGGGCGCTTTAATGGGGTAACGAAAAAAGCCCAATTTCTTAATATTAATACTAAGAAATAGGGATTTTTAATATTGGAATTTCTTAACGTTGTAAATCCGTATTTTCCTGACGCTACACTAAATGATTGGATATTTGGATATCATTTTTTGTAAGTCATTTGTCTTGTAAAATGGGGTTTTTTCTTCCTTTGAATTTGCAACAATTATGGTCGTGTAAATACATTGATAAAAATGAGAAACTGTGGTAAATTTATATAGATACACCAGTAATGGATTTTTGTGTAAATTATCCCTATTTTAATTATACATCATAAAATCCTTTTCAGTCAACCCCTATTTTTATTTTTTTAAAGGAGTGTTTGATATGAACATGGAACTTCGCGAGGAGCAAGAACGAGTGGACAGCGTAATTGGTTGATCAGATGAACAATTTTTGTCATATGATTCGTCTTGGTATTGAGCGATAAATGGGAGGGAAAGAAATGAAACCATATGTACTAGAGTTTCGTGAGATCGATAAAACGAGACAAATGGTGGTCGGTGGCAAAGGGATGAATTTGGGCGAATGTTCGAGGATTGAAGGAATACTTGTACCAGAGGGATTTTGTGTTACCACTGAGGCATATAAAAGAGTCGTTGGGAAAAATGAGGAGCTTCATCAATTACTGGATCAACTAGCAGTTCAAAAAGTGGACGAACGAGAAAGAATTAGTGAAATTAGCAGGAAGATTCGTGAGCTGATTGAGGGGATCGAGATCGAGAAGGGGATCGAAGAAGATATCGATCGATGTCTCTTAACTTTTGGCTTCGAGCATGCATATGCTGTTCGTTCAAGTGCTACAGCCGAGGATCTTCCATTTGCCTCCTTTGCTGGTCAACAGGACACCTATTTAAATATCATCGGAAAAGATGCAATATTGCGACACATCAGTAAATGTTGGGCTTCCCTATTTACTGATCGCGCAGTAATTTACCGAATCCAAAACGGATTTGATCACAGCCAGGTTTACCTATCCGTTATCATTCAACGGATGATTTTCCCACAGGCTTCAGGAATTTTATTTACTGCTGATCCGATTACTTCCAATCGAAAGCTACTATCGATCGATGCTAGCTTTGGACTAGGAGAGGCTCTTGTCTCCGGCTTGGTATCTGCGGATTGCTATAAGGTGCAAGAAGATAAAATCGTCGATAAGATGATAGCAACCAAAAAATTGGCCATCTATGGACTAAAAGAAGGCGGAACAGAGACACAGCAGATCGATCCTGATCGGCAAAAGACGCAAACACTTACTGAACAACAAATTTTACAGCTCGCACGCATAGGCAGAGAGATTGAAGCTTATTTTGGTTGCCCACAAGATATCGAATGGTGTCTGGCTGACGAGACATTTTATATCGTGCAAAGTCGTCCCATCACTATTTTATACCCTGTCCCTGAAGCAGATGATCAGGAAAATCACGTTTATGTATCTGTCGGTCACCAACAAATGATGACCGATCCCTTGAAACCATTGGGAATGTCTTTATTCCAGTTAACATCTTTTGGACCCAGGTTTAAAGCTGGTGGAAGGTTATTTGTTGATATCACGCATAATCTGGCTTCGCCTGTCAGTAGAAAAACGATAATAGATACCTTGGGGCAATCCGATCCGCTTATAAAAGACGCACTCATGACTATAATAGAGCGAGAAGATTTTATAAAATCGTCACCAGATGGTAAAAAAGTACCGAGTTCTAGTAAAAGCAATAAAGGTATATCGTCTTCGGGTTTTCAAGCACAAATCGAAAACGATCCGACAATCGTTTCTGATTTGATTCAGAGTAGTCAAACATCGATAGAAGAGTTAAAACAAGACATCCAAACGAAATCAGGATCAGATTTATTTGATTGTATTCTAGAAGATATCCAGAAATTAAAGACGATTTTATTTGACCCACAAAGTTTGGGTGTAATTATGGCTGCTATGGATGCTTCATCATGGATCAATGAGAAAATGAACAAGTGGTTAGGTGAAAAAAACGTAGCAGACACGCTTTCTCTATCTGCACCAAACAATATTACTTCAGAAATGGGTCTGGCGCTATTGGATGTTGCAGATGTGATTCGTCCTTATCCGGAAGTAATCAATTATTTACAACATGTAAAAGATGATAACTTTTTGGATGAACTGGTTAAGTTTGATGGTGGACAGGAAATCCAAGACGCTATCTATGCTTATCTCAACAAATACGGAATGCGATGTGCTGGAGAAATCGATATTACTAAAACTCGTTGGAGTGAAAAACCAACTACACTTGTCCACATGATTCTCAATAACATCAAAGAATTTGATCCTAATTCTGGCAATCGGAAATTTGAGCAAGGGCGACAGGAAGCTTTGAAAAAAGAACAAGAGTTATTAGATCGATTGAAGCAATTACCGGATGGTAAACGAAAAGCCAAAGAGACAAAACGAATGATCAGCCTGATCCGGAATTTCATCGGTTATCGTGAATATCCAAAATACGGCATGATTAATCGCTACTTCATTTATAAGCAGGCTTTACTGAAAGAAGCCGAACAACTCGTGCAAGCCAGCGTTATTCACGAAAAAGAAGATATATACTATCTCACTTTTGAAGAACTTCACGAAGTCGTACGTACAAACAAACTGGATTACCAGATCATCAGCAAACGAAAAGACGAGTACAAATTATATAAAAAATTAACTCCCCCACGTGTTATCACGTCTGATGGTGAAATTATTGCGGGTGAGTACAAACGAGAAAATCTCCCAGCCGAAGCGATTTTAGGTCTGTCTGTTTCTTCCGGAGTTATAGAGGGACGAGCGCGTGTCATTTTAAACATGGAAGATGCTGATTTAGAAGATGGAGATATATTAGTCACCTCCTTTACTGACCCTGGCTGGACACCATTGTTTGTATCCATAAAAGGACTTGTCACTGAAGTTGGCGGACTGATGACCCATGGAGCAGTCATCGCACGTGAATATGGCTTACCTGCCGTTGTCGGTGTTGAAAATGCCACCAAGCTGATAAAAGATGGGCAACGTATTCGAGTAAATGGAACAGAAGGTTATATAGAAATACTATAATTCATTACATTTAAATCATAAAAGAAGAGCATTCGAATTAGGAGAATCATTGACATCATGGTGCTTTGCGGTCTATGGTAAGAACCCTGTCACTAGGACATATAAGGGGGCAGTAACTGAAGATCGATATTAATGTCTGTTAAGATTATCTTGAAATCGAGTCTTCTGTTAAAGAGCGCTATTGTTGAATAAGAAAGGACATTACATATTAGTCATATAAAATATGTAATGTCCTTTAATTTATCTATCTTTTTTTATTTTAGGTCTTGATAAAAGATCTTTCAAAATGGTTTCTTTTTGTGTATTGCATAGGAATTTAGTAGGGTCATTTTAATTAAACTTTATTCCAGTGCTATAGATAACGGCGCACCTTGAAATAAAATAGGGTTTGATGTTTTTGTGGTTTTTACATTTTAATAATTGTATATAAATAAAATATGCTATAGAACACCGAGATATAATGGTGTCATATTACTGTAATTCATAATTTATACAGAAAAGAGTTGAAGTAGAATATGTTATATTCCAAAAATTTAGTAGGTATGAGTTTGATAGTATCACTTACAATAGGTGGGCTTCTATGATAAAGATATAGACAAAATGAGTAAATTAACAGGTGAAGATGGAAAACAATTTAATGAAGCGATGGCGGAAAAGGTTAGAAAAGCTGTCCTATATAATTATGAAGGCGTATCTAGTATTACAGAAGAATCAGTAGATAACTATTTTAAAAATTTTAAAGAAGCAATACGGCAAAAAGTGAAATTTGAAACGAATGTTGTATATATAGATGGAGAGGGTATAAAGGATCTTCCAAGGATTTTATGGAAACCATAATATATTATTAAACTCTTTATAAAAAAGATACTATTAATTCGATATACAGGTTTACTCAGGTGATTTTTGAATTTTCTGTATTGTAAAATGAAGGTTTTCGAGTTGTTTTTGACCAAAGTTTATTTCAAAGCTACACTAAAAAGGTATGGTGGTTGTGTCCAAAGTGTACTTGAGTTTCGAAAACTTTGCAACAGAACCCTTTTTTCTATGGTCTAAAACATTTTTTTGAGACACCAGGGGTAATAATCCCTGGTTTTTTAATTAACAAATAGGAATCTTGGTGCTTTGTTTAAGAATAAAAAATTGTAGCTGTTTTTATAACTTTTTGATATAATTTCGTTACATTCATTTATAATGAAATTTAAATTTAATAGGTAGGTAATAGAGTTATATGCAAGATATTAAGGTAACAAAGACACATGAACAATTAACAATTGAATGGCAAACTGCAGAAATTAATATTCTGTTAGAGGACATTGTTGAGATTATTGAAGATAATGACTATGTTCCTGAAAAGAAAAAGTTAGTAAAGATAGGAACACAAAGTGGTGAATCAGATTGTATATTAATTAGAACTACAACTTTAGATTATGCATTATTTACACTTAATAAGATTTCATTTTTAAATAAAATTAGATTGTGAGCATCTCGTGAACTACTCACCTGTTATGCTAACGCTTAGAGAATGAACAAAAAAGAGCGGTTTCCGCTTCTTTTTTTGCTATTAGTTATGTTAATTTTCGTTGTTAATTTTTAACGAATGCAGTTCTTATTTAATGCTTGTACCTACACCTCAACCGAACCAGTTAAAAGGATCTAGAAATATATTTATTTTATAAATATTTCATGAAAAAAGTTCTGTATAGATTGATGTATAAATATAAGAGGTAAAATTATAGAATTTTTATTTTTTACATGTATTACTGTTTGCTTTTGTAATAATGTCACGTATTTCACTTTGCTTCATCATATGAATAATTAATTTATCTAGATCTTGGCTAAATTTTAGCACCCTAGGATGACAAAAACCATAGTGTTTAACAAGCTCAATTAATTCTTCTTTTCTTTTTTCAATTAAATAATGTAACTTTCTCATCTCCATATTCTTGCATAAACTCCTCTATCCCCATAATATTCCTTAGAAAATTATAGACTAATTTCTTGAATAAGGAAATAGCATAATTAAACATATTAAAACATTTTTATGAACTTTTAAAGGAAAGAGTTTGAAGCCTAACTTTTTAACTATAATTTGTAAAAAGAGAAAATATTGTTGGTTTGAAACATAGTTGAATTATTTGTAAAAAAGTTTCACCAAATGGCTACCAAGGGTTCTGTTGCAAAGTTTTCTAAATGAGACCACACTCTAGAAAAAAAGAGTAAGGAGAAACATAAATGCGATATTTTAAAGGAAAACAGTTCAAGAAAGATATTATTTTGGTAGCCGCCCTGTACTACTGTCGTTTTTCTTTAAGTTATCGTGATGTCTCTGAAATTTTAAAAGAACGTGGAATCTCAGTTCACCCAACAACTATCATGCGCTGGGTTCATGAATATGGAAACCTTATCTATCAAATTTGGAAGAAGAAAAATAAAAACGTCCAATTATCTTGGAAGCTAGATGAAACCTATATAAAAGTCAAAGGAAAATGGTGTTATTTATATCGTGCAATAGATAAAGACGGGCATACATTGGATATTCAACTTCGTAAAAACGGGATTATCGGGCTGCTTATACCTTTATGAAAAGATTAGTGAAAACATTTGGCGAACCAACGGCTCTAACAACAGACAAAGCGCCGGCATTACTTTGCGCATTTAAGAAATTAAGAAAACAAGGTTTTTATTCAAATACAACTCATTGTACAATCAAACATTTGAACAATCTCGTCGAACAGGATCATAGGCATGTCAAGAGGCGTTTTGCCAAATCCGCAGGATTTCAAAACCTTCGGCATGCTTCACGTACGATAAAAGGAATCGAAACCATTCATGCTCTATATAAAAGAAACCGAAGTCTTGGCTCAGACTTCGGTTTTTCAACGTATAATGAATGACAGGAATTATTAATGGTTGCATAACCATTTAACGATGCAATCCTAGATTCTCTATGTTTTGGGTAACTTTGCAACAGAACCTTTTAACTTAATGGGCATGCCATAAAACCCCAATAATGTATTCTTTTCTAAAAATTAAAATAAAAAACAGTGAATATTCCGTTTTTTATTTCTAAAGTTCTAAACATTTATATTATTCTAAAAATAACATATATTTTAGTTGTACCAAAAATCTAAGCAAAAAGGGGATGGTTGTATGTTCAAGAAGTTAGTAGTAGGAGCATTAGCAGCTGGTTTTGCATTAACTGGAGGATTGGGAACGGTATCAGCAAGTGCAGAAGAAGATTACACGATTAAATCGTTCGAGTATTTAACTGTAGATGAACAGAGTGTGGATTCCCTGGCCAAAGTGAATAACAAATCTAACGAAGACATAAAAATAACCATGGTTTTGCCTAAACAGAATAACAAGGGAGATTGGTTAGCGTATGGTTTTACGAGCAGAGAAACCTTGGAGGCTTTCATTAAAAAAGATAAGCAAAGATTTAAGAATGTAATACAGCCTCAACTTAAAAATGTAATAAAGCCTCTAGGTAGTGGTCCTGAAAGTACGGATTTCTATGAGCATATAAATAAAGGTGGACAGTATATTTATTGGAGCAGTGGGTTTACAAACTTATCTTCTGGCTGGAATGACAGAATTTCCTCCTTAAGTACGGCGTCACCTTCTGCAAGCTACTCAACGACGCTGTGGGAGCATACTTCATCTCAGGGATATGGTCAAGGAGTCATGTTTAGACATTATGAGTGGTATGGTAAAACTGCTAATATGGCTGCGGATTGGAATGATAGGGCTTCAGCAATTGAAATCACGATGAATCCATAATAAATAACGGGAAATTTCAATTGAACAGGTGAAGAAGTTTCAAAATCACTACCCTCTCATCGGTTTAGAAGAAATGGGAGAATAGTGATTTTTTAAGGGTATTAAATTTGGTCGAAAGAAAATTGAGATTGATAATAGATTTATATCCGTATATCAAGAATGGAAACAGCGTAAGTCAACCATTCCTACAAAAGCATTGGATATTTCACATGTTTGTCCTGGTTGAAGAGAGTTCATTAAAACCTCCATATCTATCTGGATATACTCTGTACCTTTCTTGATTCTGCCATCTTGAAAATAATCAGGGTTAGGATTTTTTTGATAAATACGTGTATTCGATTTGATACCTGAGATATAATAAGCCTTTTTATCTTGTATATGTTGAAGATCTTTCAAGTGAAAACAACCTAAATCCCGGATGCATAAATCTCCTGGGCATAAAGTATCTAAACAATCTGTACCAAAGGTTTTATCATTATTTTCACCTGGCTCCATTTGAAAATTGAGGAATTTTCCACTATGTAAATCATACTCTAGCTGAATTTTAATACCGGCTGTTTGTGCACATCCTCCTGAACTAGGATAAATAGGAGCCAAATCTCGTGCGCCATACTTACTCTTTCGTTTTACAAAACCTGTCTCTTGTGCAAGTTGTTGAAGAATATGTGGAGATAGATATCGCTGTAATTCTTTAGCGAACAAATAAAACTCATCTTGAATCGATAGATTCATACAAAAACGCCATCCTTTCTGTATATTTCTACAAAAAGAATAACGCTTTCTATGAATTATGGATACAAATTCCTCTTAGGTTGATAGTAATGTATGGTGACCCCTATAGTCTATATTCCATTTGTTTAAGTGTTCATGCATTCTTGGTCAACAACCTGAGAACCAAATAAATGAGCTCTATTTTCAAGTTCACAAGACTTATTCCTTCTTAATTAGCTCTTTTTAGAGGTGATTTCGCATTTTGCTTCCGAGTTCCAAACCCTAATGCGATGGCAGCACCAATACAGCTAGAAAAGCAACCAGCAAACAAATACAATGATGGATCTGACTCGCCGATTAAAACGGAAGCTATTCCTCCAATTACCGGGAAAAGTGCAACCATATAGCCACTTTGAGCTCCTCCAATTTTTTCTACAAGCTTCAAATAGAATAACCATGCTACAAATGAAGCAACCAGGGTTAAATATAGCAACACAGATAAGTATGAAAACGATGTTGGAAATATAAATTCTTGTCCTTGAAATAATACAATTACTCCCATCAATATACTGCCCACTGTAAATCCAATGGCATTTGCATAGATAGGATTCACCTTGTGACTTGCATTTCGTGCCGAGCTGGCATCACCTACTGCTGTAAGAAGCGTACCTAAGATCGCAACCATAATTCCTTTTATGTCATTGGACCCTTGAAAGTTGTTCAAATTCGGATAGATGAGAATACATACGCCTAATACACCCAAAATCCCCCCAAACAAAACGCGTGAATGTAACTTTTCTTTTAAAAAAATCCGGAGAGTAATCGGGGTCAAAATCACCTTTAATGAAAAAATCAATGTTACGATTGCTGCAGAACTCAAAATTGTGGCGTAATAAAGGCATAAGTAGCTTAATGCAAAGTTACATACACCAAAAACTATTACAAATGGGATATCTTTTCTTGTTGGCCTCCCTCTTGGTCGAAGGAACCAAACAAGAATCAAAAATAAAAAGGCTGTCATAACTAAACGATAAGTTAAGGATAATTCCAAGCTGACAGGAGTTCCTTGAATTTTTACTGCAATAAAGTTGAGTCCCCATACAATCAAACAAAATATGTACATAAATATTGTCATAAGTTATCTCCCAGATCAAAATTTTTTCTAAATTCATTATTCATTTATACTGTCATTTCTAAAAGGTACAGTTTACAATAAACACAAATGACAGATGAGGTATTTCAATGATGAATGAACTAATATTTAATATCAATCGAAAAAGTAACACTCCTATGTACCAACAAGTTTATCAATACATACGTACCCAGATTTTATCTGGTAAATTAGAAAGGAATACAAAGTTGCCATCGATTAGACAACTTGCTCTCCAATTAGAGGTCAGCAGAAACACAACTCAGGTAGCCTATGAACAATTGCAATCGGAAGGATATATTCGAAGTGAGAACAAAAAGGGATTTTTTGTAGAGGCCACTATATCGGATGAGACGCTTAATTATGAACCCATTAGAGAACAGCATCATGAAAAAAATCAAACTGACATGAAAACTATTGACTTTAAGATTGGGACAGTGGATCAAGAGAACTTCCCTTTGAAAAAATGGAGAATGCTTACAAACAAAATCGTTAAAGACTCTAGCATGTTTTCATACGGAGAAAAACAAGGCGATATTAAATTAAGAAAGGTACTAGCAGATTACTTGTTTCAATCAAGAGGGGTTAATACTTCTGCTGAACAGATTATTATTGGCAGTAGCACACAACACTTGTTATTACTTTTGTCGCTGTTGCTAAAGCAAGACTATCATTATCTGGCAGTAGAAGACCCTGGCTATGATGTGGCAAGGGAACTATTTGCTCTTCAGTCATTTATCATTGATCCGATTCCGGTAAAAGAACAAGGCATCCAAGTCGATCGCCTTTTAAAGTCGCCTTCTAGACTTTTATATGTCACTCCTACTCACCACTTTCCATATGGAGTGACTATCCCCGTCAATGAAAGATTAAAGTTAATTCAATGGGCAAAAAGGGTGGAAGGATATATTATTGAGGATGATTACGATAGTGAATTTCGATACATCCATCAACCTGTACCGTCTCTTCAAAGTTTAGATTCTAATGATAGGGTGGTTTATTTAGGAACTTTTTCAAAAGCACTGCTACCTTCTATCCGTGTCAGTTATATGGTTTTACCTAGGAGGCTAGTAAGTGAATATAAAAAGATACTCCCTTTACTTGAGCAAACATCCTCATCTATTCATCAGCGAACACTGGCGACCTTTATGGATGAAGGATATTGGTACTCACACTTAAGGAAGATGAAAGCTTTGTATAAACGTAAAATGAATCTATTGAATAGGGAATTACTAAAACACTTTAAGAATTATGTTGAAATAAAAGGTGGTAGCTCCGGAATTTTCGTTATTATTGAAGTTAAAACAAAAATGAGTGAAAAAATGCTAATTGAAAGGGCATATGAATACGGAATTGCAGTTTATCCTTGCTCGAAATATTTCTCGAAATGTATACCACGATATCCACATATTCAACTTGGATTGGGTAATTTATGTGAAGAAAAGATAATAAAAGGAGTATCTCAACTAGCAAAAATTTGGTTGTAATCTTGATTTTTTCCCTAAAAAAGTTTTTTCGTTTTTCCTATTAGCGGTAGCACCACATCGCTATCAAGCTAAGAAAATACAACTACCCCCAGAACGAGATTTTGTGCTAATTCGTAATAAAAAAGCTCATTTTTTCGTTTTGGGGTGGATTTGTTTTCTTAAGTTGATGGGCATGGGGCGGTACGCCATTATGATGAAGATGTTCATCCAACTGAACAGTTTGCTCTTTCCCCTGCGCATTGTGTGGGGATTTTTTCATAAAGAAAAGACACTCCAATGAGTGCCTTTTCTTTACTAGTAAGTAAATCAGCAAAAGCAGCTAGCTCCAACTATGATTAATAATATAAAGAGCACAACGACTAAGGCGAATCCACCACCAAAACTACTGCAACTACCTCCAAAGCCCATAACAGTTCCTCCTTTTAGATAAGAGGGGAGAACATTGGGTCATTCTTGTGTTTTAACGGGTTTACATTACTTTATGTTTTATAATGATGAATGAGCAGGTCCTTTAAGAAATAAAGAAAAGACACCATAAGGTGCCTTTCTCCGACTTGAACCACTTTAATTTTAATAATATGTATTGGACTCCCATCCAATTACCATTTTACCATATTTATCTACATTTACTTTTGAGAAATATGATTTAAATCAGTATTTCATTCAAAAAACACTTTTTCGAGTTCTTTTGACTATTCAACTTTTAAATCAATCTCTTTATCCAACATATCACCATTAAATTGTAAAACTAATCCTTTAGCATATTTCGGTACATCGAATACAATTTTTCCTAACGAACTTGAATCTGGATTAAGAGTATCAAATTTAAATGTAGCATTATTCACAGCTTTAAGTGCTAATTGAGCTTCAGTAGAACTGTAATATTCTCTTCCTAGATCATCAATTAATTTAAAGTTTTTGCTATTTAGTGTAATAGGTTCCTCTTGACGATTCATAACGTAGACTTCTAAAGCTTTAAATATGCCCTGTGCTTTTACATCTTCATTACCTATAACATCTAGTGACTCGGCGTAGCTTACCATTATATATACATTAGCAGACTCTCCTTTGTTGGAAAGTTCTTTTTGAGGCTCCTTTTTTCTAGGTTCATCCTTCTTTATTTCTTTAGTATCTTCTTGTTGGGTTTTAGTATCACTGTTAGTTTTATCATGTGAACTACAAGCTGATAATCCAAACAATAATGTGCTGCATGATAATGATATTAATAACTTTCTGTTCATAGTTTTTTCCTCCAAAGTAAAAGCATTTTTGCGAGTGCCATAACTTCTTTATATTTATTAAACGTTACATCTTTTATATTATATTTTACTATATTTATCTATATTGATTATAAAGAACCAAAGAAAAAACACCCTAGGATGTCTTTCTTTGGTTCTTGAGTTGACTAATTGTTTTTCTGTAGGGTTCTAACATGAAAATAGATAGAGCAGATCTACACGATAATAACATAGTGTTAACCGGCGTTATCATTCTGGGCTTTACTACCATCATTATGAATAGGCGTTTATTTCTCTACATAAAAAACAACCTGTTATTACAGATGAAAGGATTATCAAAATTTTTGTGAACTGTAAAAAGTCTATGTCTATTCAACGGAATATCCCACTACTTTTAGCTGGGAAACATTTAGCAGAACATTATGGAAAACGGTATGTATCTATTGGAACATCTGTTTATGAAGGGCGATATAATGTTTATAATAGTAACCATGAATTCGGCCCATATGGAACATTAAAATCAGATGATCCAAACAGTTATAACTACACCTTGGGACAAGTCAAAAACGAACAATTTTTTATTGATTTACGTAAGGCAAACGGAGTGACAAAAATATGGTTAAACGAACAACATCCAATTTTTTCTGGAATAACTACCGAAGGCCCTGACATACCAAAAACTGTTGATATATCATTGGGTAAATCGTTTGACATACTTGTTCAAGTTCAAAAAGTGAGTCCATCTCAACTAAATCAATAAATCTGTAATAATGTGGCTCAACTAGGTATGGTATCGATGGTAGTATAAGTGACAATAAAGTTGCTTAAAAAATAATAAAGTCATTTAAAAACAAATAAAGATGTTTAATAGCAAGAGCCGATCCTAAAAATATTTAGTGTCGGCTTTTTTCAATTAATGTACAATAATAGTATGAATATTCATTCTATATAAGGTAAGGACAGAATTCTTTTCATATTTATGATGAAATAAAAGTGAAACTATAAATTCTGAAGGGGTGATTGGTATGGAAATTGCAATAATGGCTGATATTCATGGAAATAAAGATGCCTTACAAGCTGTACTAACAGATATTAATAACCGAGGGATTCAATCTATTTATAATTTGGGGGATAGCTTATATGGTCCTTTATTTCCACTGGAAACCTATGATCTTTTAATGAACCAAAATATTCAAAGTATTAAAGGGAATTGCGATCGAATTTTATTAGAGCCTAATACGTCTAATTTAACAGTTCAATATGTACAGAATTTATTAGAGGATGAGCATAAAACGTGGATTTCTAATTTGCCTAATTTCTTACAAACCGATGATTTCTATTTTTGTCATGGAACACCGACAAGTGATGAAATATATTTGTTAGAGGAAATGAACTCTAGCGGATCAGTACTTAAAAAGACAGAAGATATTATGAAATTAGTAAGTGGTATTCCACAAAGGCTTATTTTTTGTGCACATACACATATACCAAGAGTCATTTATCTTCCAAATGATAAAATAATTATTAATCCAGGAAGTGTTGGGCTACCCGCCTATGAAGATGAATTACCAATCTATCATAAAATGGAATCAGGTTCACCATTTGCTAATTATACAATTGTTACAAAACAAGAAAATGATTGGATGATAGAGCAATTACATATTCCTTATAATCAAGATGGAGCAATTAACAAAAGTGAAATAAACGGTCGCTTAGATTGGGCTAGAGCAGTGAAAACAGGAAGAATTTAAAAATAAGAGAACTTTAGCAGAAGATGTGACATGTCGACTTAAAACAAAGTTGTACTGTTTATAAAAAAGTCATGCCATTTTAAAGAAAGTTAAACCGTTTATAAAAAAGATGTACCAAAATTAACTACACTCTGTTATTTCACTAAAGGTGCAGGATAGTTGTGCGAAATGTTTCTAGCTTAAATGGAGAATGGTCACATTACTCTGGTAAAGGCTAGACCGTTTCATCTTGATGAAACGGAAGGATTATATCGAAGAGTCGAATGATAGGGTAACGCCTTGAAAGGCTCTCTCTGCGTCGAATAGCACGACATTGAGTAAGAAGTTTCGTGTTATAAGCTCGGCAAATAGGCGTGAGAATTTACCGTAACAGTATCGGCTGACGAAAACCTTACCCGAGGGGCGGTGTAAATTATGATGCTTGAGTTGAACAAATATAGTGAGAATGCAATGCACCTTACAATAAGAAATGGGGTTGCTGACGAACTTTCGAATGTACGGGTCTAGACCTGCAATACATAGAAATGTGTATCTCACCTTGTGTGAAGTTAGTAGTGGATGAGTAAAACTAGCTAATATGAAAATCCATGATACATTACAGGCGTATGAAGATTAACAGGCTCACAGGAAGCACCTACGTTTGTTCTATAATAGATATAATTCAACGTTGTAAGCTGATAACGTGGAGGGCTTACTCCCTTTGAAGCGTTGAGTTGGAAAGCATTTGTGAGATTAGCGAATGTATAACTTCTCTTTATATCAGTAAAAGTGGTGGCACAGTATCGATGAAATGTCCAATCCACATGGAGGGATAGCCACTAGACTAATGAAGGATTATTTGTTCATGCAAGGCAAATCTTTATCGATTAATAAGGTTTTTGTGAGACTAATAGAGGTTCACCTTTTATGAAAGGCACCGACTTATTAATACGGAAGAATTGAGGATCTGAAGATACACAGTATCAGAAGTGTCAATGAGCAAATAAATTTGGATTAGTTGGGGCGCCGTATGCGATGAAAGTTGCACGTACGGTGCTAACGAGGGGGAAAGGGAGCGATAACTTCAAACTCTTACCTATTCGTATGAATAAAAAAAATATTGAAAATTGGTTATAGGGAGGAGAAATATCCGAATGGTTATTTTATGAAATTAGATAGGCAACACAGATACACCTAATTTTTATTAAGCTGCTAATTTAAAATGGAGATGATTGTCTTGGATATTGATGTAAAAATTGAACAATTATTTTTAATTGAAGAACATCTTAATGAGCTTTCAGAACTTTTAATAAAGGTCGTAGAAGATGGGGCTTCGATTGGATTTTTACCACCAATGGGAAAAGTAGATGCAGAGAAGTACTGGGAAACCATTCTTAGCCCCGAAGTGATTTTATTTGTTGTTAAATCAAACAATCAAATTGTTGGAAGTGTACAGTTGCAATTATCGACGAAGCAGAATGGAAGCCATAGAGCTGAAATCGCAAAATTAATGACACACCCCAATTATCGACGTAATGGTATTGGTCGTTTACTTATGCAAAGGGTTGAAGAAATAGCAAAACAGAAGGATAGGTCATTATTAGTTCTTGATACAAGAGAAGGAGACCCTTCCAATAAACTATATACTTCATTAGGTTATATTCAAGCTGGGCGGATTCCTAACTATGCGAAATCTGAGAATGGTGAATTAGCTGCTACCATCTTCTACTATAAAAATAACAATTAATCTTCTTAAAACAGAGTTCGTTCGCGATCGTCATTTCGCAAGTTTAGAAGAATTGATTTTAGAATTGAACGACTACGTAAACTGGTTTAACAATGTTAGAATCCAGGGCACACTAGGCTATTTGAGCCCTGTTCAGTACAGGCAGGAACACCTTAAAAAAATTGTCTAGTTTCGTGTTGACATACCAACCTAAATTCTGAGAACCCTTGAAAAATAAAGGAGCTTACATATTAGACATATCTAATATGTAAGCTCCTTTGATTTAGAGGTCATCATTCAAAAATGAATCCATTATTTAAAAGAGCCAATTTTGAAGGGAATCACTGATTGTTTACTTTTTATTCACATGATAGTATAGTTCGAGAAGGTCTTCCACAGGAATGTTATTTATTTTCATACCCGTTATATCACTCTGCTGTATTTCCACGTTCCTAAGGTTACTATTATTTATTTTACTACCTTTAAGGTCACACCTTTCAAATGTGATTGGATTACCTTCATCTCCAAGACTTGTATCAACGAAACGAACCCCATCTAAAGTCACCAAAGCCATTTCACTATTAGAAAAATTTAGATCGGCAAACAATGTATTTCTAAAATTTATATTGTGGAACTTTGAATGACTAAGATTACAATTATTAATGTGGCTGCTCATCAAGTTACTATTGCTAAAAGAACTACCCTCTAAAGTTACTTGATAACACTCCGTTTTAGCCATATTACAGTTTTCATATTGAGTACCTGAAATGTCCTCATTTTCAACTGATTTTTCTATCCCTAATGGGGTTTCTATTCTCTTTATATAACAATATTCATCTTCGGTTTTAAAGGTTGCTTGATATCCCATTTTTTCATAAAAGTAGTGATTGTTTAGCTGTCTACTAGATGTTTCAAGATCCCAGGCCCGCACATTCGGAAACTCTTTTTCTATCAAATCTATGACCTTTGAGCCTATGCCTTTACCTTGAGAGTCAGGGTCTACAAAAATACGGTCTATTCTTCCGAAAGATTTACCGGAAATCGTGACAATAATTCCACCCACAATTGTTTTGTTGTATATAACCTTGAAGTAATTTAACTCCTTAATCATATACTTAGTCATTTCAATTGAAGAGTACCCTGGTGGCTGAATATTATAGTCAGTTATATTCTCTTGATTTGGAAGCCATTTTTTTGCTTCTTCATCAAAAGTTCTTTTCTTAATTTCTGTTAACTTTTCAGCATCCGTAATAGATGCTTTCTCGATCCTTATCGTTGACATTTAGACGTCCCCTTTAAACTTAGCGTTGGGTACCTTTAACCCTTATATTACCATATCTGAACTGGTTTAATTTTTCAACTGGGCTACTTCAATAGTTTAAGAAGCTATACTAAACTAGCCCCTAAGAGTGAGTTATATATGCTTATAAATATCTGCGTAAGCAGCCTTTAATTGCTTACGTAATTGCTTGTTCCCACCTTCCAACTTCTTGAGACGGCGTTGTAGCTACATAATAAACGAACTAGACTAAATATGTAAGCTACTGTTTATATTTCTAACATCTATAAAAAGAGAGGATATTCGTCTCTATATTGAACGAACAATCCTCTCTTTATAATACTCTAATTAACGTACAATTTTCCCGAAATGATATAGTGACCCCTACTAGAAGAATAATGGCTTTTATGTTGATTAATGTCTTCTTCTAAAATTTTAAATTTATTATGTCTATTTTTTTGAAATTACAGTAAACATCCCCGTCATGTTGGGTGAGTAATCTTTAAAATCATATTTTTCATAGAATGATTTTTTACCTTGTGATGCAAACAAACCAATAAACGCTTTATCTGGGGCATTCCGATTTAAGTATTCAACCAAAATATTCATTATTTCCTTTCCAATACCATTCTTTTGATAGTCTGGATGAACCACTATATCTTGAATATAGAAATAGATAGCCCCATCGCCAACAATTCTCCCCATACCCACAATTTGATCATTATCATTGACTGTGATGCAGTGAATAGAATTTTGAAGTGATGTTTCCACCACTTCAAAATTCATATAATTAGTCCATCCCACAGAGTCACACAAATATTTGTATTCTTCCAATGTTGGAATGTTATTTTTAATCTCATATTTCTTCAAAATGTATCCTCCAAGACTTCAATTTCACCAAATAAAGTATATTCGACACAGTTTTATCTAATCCTCTTACTAACTTAACCTGCCCCGTTAGGTTTTCCGCTTAACGTTGTAAATCCGCATAAACCTGACGCTACCCCATTCTGTAATTAAGAATTCTAGTTATAACATACACTTAGTAAAATCAGTGTATGTTTTTTGTGTAGTTCAACTATTCAGTTGAAATGTATAGTTGAACTGTATATAATGATTATTAAGTTAAACTGTATAGTTGGACTTAATACTAGGAGGTGAATGAATGAAGCATAGATTACTGCCGTTATCCGAAACGATGCATTATATCTTATTAGCGTTACGAGAGCCGTTACATGGCTATGCAATTATGCAAAAAATAGAACGAATGAGTCAAGGGAATGTAATTTTAGCAGCTGGCACTCTTTATGGTGCAATCGAAAATTTGAGTAAACAAGGTTGGATCGAACCGGTAACAGGTGAAACAGGAAGACGTAAAATATACCAGATTACACATACTGGAGAAGAAATTTTAGGAATCGAAAAAAGAAGGTTGCAACATGTATTATCACTCTATGAAATGAGGTAGTTCGATGAAGAAATTTAAGTTATTTACAAATGTTTTAAACGAACAATTTTGGTTAAACGATATGCTTGCTCAAGGCTATACATGTACCAGTGTCAATCCGTTTGGGGTATATACATTTAAAAAAACAAATATCAAAAAAGTAATGCGCCTTGACTATCAAGATTATATGAGCAAGGAAAAATACGATGAATACGTTGCAATACATGAAGACTTTGGCTGGGAGCATGTTTATGGTAGTCGCTTCGGTAGCATGCACTATTGGCAAAAGGAAGAGGATGGGCGTGATGAAATGTTCTCTGATCAAACGTCTCGAGTCGCTTTTTACAAGCGATTATCGAACTATTCGTTTACGTGTGCGATGATGTCTTTTATGTACACAATTGTGTTATTTAACGGTCCGTCATTTATTCGTTTATTCAATCCTAAAGTGAGCTATTTAACAGAGGGATTATGGGAAAAGGAAGGGACAGCGTTTTGGAGTACTTTTTTATTTGAAACTCCATTTGCTATGCTTCGCTTTTTATCACCTTGGATTTTTATCATTGCATTCCTTTTCTTCTTGTATTCCTATTCACAATATAATAAGAAAAAGAAAGAATTAACTTAAGTTGAAACATATGAATGTTACATAAGGAAGCGTTTATGCAATATCCGGTTTCTGAAATGTTTTTTAACCCAGGCATCACCAAAAGTGTATTGTCCACTTTTAGTGATGCTTTTTCATCTGTACATTTAGAATAAGTTTAAAAACAATGTAACAAAAAAATGAATAAAATTAATATCTAATATATTTTATTTCTATTAGATAAAAAATATTTCATTTTTGTTACAAAAAATATTGATTATATTTAAACATCATAATATAATTCTGTTTATGGAAATAAAGACTAAAATTATTCATTATTTGGGGGATATGGAAAATGAAGAAAGCTATTTTACCAGTTTTAATGTCTGCAATGCTTGTAGTTCCTGCGGTATCACATGCTGAAAAACAAGATAATGTGAAACAGACCACTGCAAAGGCAGAACAGACAATGCAAAAAAGTGGTTGGGTAAAAGAGGGAGATACATGGTATTTCTATGATCAAAAAGGTATGAAGAAAATAGGTTGGCTACAAGATGGAGGGAAATGGTATTATTTTGATGCAAGCGGAAAAATGCAAACGGGTCCTATTGAAGATGGAAATAATAGATTTTACTTATTAGGAGCAGACGGTGCACTGCATACTAATGAAGGATGGGTTCAATATGAAGGAGGTTGGTATTACGTTCTCCAAGGCGGAAATCTACACACAGGTCATCTTAAATATAATGGTAAGACATATTTTTTAAGTGGATATAGTAATGGGAGAATGCAAACAGGTTGGATAGGAGAATACCGCACTGCTAGCTATTATTTTGAAGATGGATCCATGGCAACTGGGTGGAATTTAATTAAGAATGAGTGGTACTACTTTAATAACGAGGGTATTAGCTATAATGGCTGGTTAAGCTATAACGGAAGCTGGTATTACTTTGTTGCTGGAAAGATGCAAACAGGCTGGGTACAAGATGAAGATAATTGGTACTATCTAAATGAAGATGGCACGATGAAAACTGGCTGGATACAAGATAAAGGGAAATGGTATTACTTAGATGAAGATGGACGTATGTCTTTAAAGCTAAAAACTATTAATGAAAAGACATATTACTTTGGTTATGAAGGGGTTATGTCTACAGGATGGATAAGTTTTGGTAAATCCGATGCTGATGCAGTATGGCGTTATTTCATAGAAGATGGTTCTATGGCTACGGATTGGAGAAAAATTGAAGGTAACTGGTATTACTTTGATAACTCCGGATATATGGCTACTGGATGGAAGAATATCAATGGAAAATGGTATCAATTTGCCGATAATGGCGTTATGATATAACAAAAGGCCTTTTAAATTGAATATATGACACCAGATATCTATTTTAAGATATTTCTATAATGAGAAAAGACACCTGAGAGGGTGTCTTTTTGGGTGTTATCCCTTCTTATTAATCTAGAAGGAATAATGTTTTTAACAATAATGGGTAGTAAATCTTCTTAAGTTGATGGATGTGGCGAGACTCCTTTATAAATAAAATTTGGATATAAACGTTGAATTTTAAAATTAGCCCCTTTGTTTTATATTTATTTTCCAGAATGCCCCTCATTCCTTGAATCGTTTCAGTACCCCTTAAAGGCTTGCTTGCAATGCGAATATCTAGGGATAGAAAAAAATATTAAAAGGGTTCGTTTTTTTTTTTTTTGTGAGCGCTTACATATTGTGATACTATTAAATTGCAATAATAAATTATAATGATAGTTTATTATTACAATTTAATACAGGAAGTATAGGAGTAATGAAGGATGAAGAACGAAACATCATTACAGCAATACTATCCGTTCGTTACATTTCTATCGAAGGTAATGGGAAGAAATTGTGAAGTCGTATTGCACGATTTATCAAGGCCGGAAAGCTCTGTCATTGCTATTGAGAACGGGCATATAACTGGTCGTAAGATCGGGGACGCACCTACAAACTTAGTGTTAAAGGTACTTCAAGAAAAAACATATTTAACGCGTGATTTTATCGCTAATTACAAAGCAGTAAATAAGGATGGAAAGTTCTTTCGCTCCTCTAGCTTTTTCATTAAGAATGATAAGAAAGAGTTAGTGGGGATTCTATGTGTAAATGCTGATGTGGCACATTATGCAAAGGTAAAAGAGATGATGGATCAGTTTTTATCATTTTCTGATGAGATGGTTAATCTTGAAGCTAAACAAGCGGAAGAAGAGACACTTGCATTTGAGCAATTGCATGGAAAAGTGGAAGATGCTCTATCTACAATTATTATTCAAACGATGGAAACATTTGACGTGCCTCCGGAGAGGCTGTCAGCGAAAGAAAAGATGAATGTTGTACGTGATTTACATGACCAAGGAACATTTCTATTAAAAGGTGGAGTATGTGAGGTGGCGAAAATGTTAAAAACATCTGAGCCAACTATATACCGTTATTTACAGAAGATTAAAGATGAAAACAATTAATTTTTGCGAAAACTTATTCATCATTTCACATGATGGGTGGTTGAAAGATAGGGGGCAATTTGTGAACAAGAATAGTATATTACGTGTGTTAGAGAAAGAATTAGTCGTTGCTTTAGGGTGTACAGAGCCAGTGTCGATTGCGTTAGCCGCAGCTACTGCAAGAGATTATATGAAGGGCGACATACAGTCAATTGAAGTACTTGCAAGTACAAATGTCATTAAAAATGCAATGGCGGTTGGTATACCAGGAATGAAGGCTACTGGAATTGACTTTGTTGCTGCTTTAGGGGTGTTAGCAGGAGATAGCAAAAAAGATTTAGAAGTGTTAGCCGGAATCTCAGAAGAAGATGAAGAACAAGCAATCTCTTTAGTAGAAGCGGGGAAAGTGTCTGTAGAATTAGCAGATACGTCTAAAAAGCTATACATTGAAGTGAAGTTCACGACAGACGAGGGATATGCAAGGGCTATTATTCAGGATAATCACACATTTATCGCATTAGTAGAAGCGAATGGGGAGCTTGTTTATAAGAATGGATGTGGAAATACACACTTTGCCACTTCTGAAGAAGAACGTGATGAACTAACGATTCCAGAAATATATGAATTTGTTACGACTGTAGATGTAAAGGAATTGGTACTTGTAAAAAAGAGTATTGAACTGAATCGTAATGTGGCATTAGATGGTTTGTTGAATGAATATGGCTTACAAGTTGGAAAAACATTAAAGGCAAATGTATTGAAAGGAATTTTATCAGATGATTTAACAACTCATGCGATGGCATTAGCAGCTGCTGGTTCAGATGCACGCATGGCCGGTTCGACAATGCCAGTAATGGCTAACTCAGGAAGTGGTAATCAAGGGATTGCCGTAACGATGCCTGTAGTAGCCGCAGGTGAGAAATTAAATGCTTCGGAAGAAGAGCTAATTCGTGCTGTTACGTTAAGTCATTTATTAGCGATTTACATTAAAAATCAGTTTGGACGTTTGTCTGCACTTTGTGGTGTAACAGTTGCTGGTGCAAGTGCATCGGCTGCTATTACGTATTTATTAGGTGGAGATATTGAAAAGATAAAGTATGCAATCCAAAATACACTTGGAAATGTGACAGGGATGATTTGTGACGGAGCAAAAGCAGGATGTGCGATGAAGGTAGCAACTTGTTCAAGTGCAGCTGTACAATCTGCACTGTTAGCCTCACAAGGAATGTGTATCTCTGCTACAGATGGATTTATCGAAGCAGATGTTGATAAAACAATTGAGAACTTTTGCCGATTAGGAAATGAAGGTTCATCGAATATGGATAAGATCATGCTAGAGATGATGATTAATAAAAGAAAATAGTAGTGATGTATCACTGTGGATGTTATTAATAATCAGTAGAGTCCATGTACATCCTACTGAATAAACCATAATCATACAGCAAATATTTCATTTGAAATTGTATTATCCGACCAATCCATCGGTGGAGTAGCAGCTGGTATGAGCGCATCTGCGAAAGCGAAAGGGGTACGGAAACGATTTGAGGTATGAGGGGGCCACTACGAAAGAATTTTAAATTAATGCAATAAAAACCGTAGAAATTAATCATTTCTACGGTTTTATGTTTATCTAAATGTAGCTTTGACATAAAGTTTGAGCAAACAGGATTCCTCTTTAGGGGTCACAATACCATGCCCATCAACTTAAGAATATTCACGATCCTAAAAAGTAAAAACGTTATTCTTTCTAAGCAAGCTAGATTATTAGACAGGATACCGTTTTTTGTACTTATAGTTATTAAAATCTCTTAAGTTGATAGTGATATGATGACCCCTATTATATCTCACGTATCAAATCGAATACACGTATTGATCTTTCTAAGTTAGAACTGGGACAAGAAGATTTTTATCCAAGTTTCACACATATGGATCGTATTCTATTAGAAGTACTAGATTCACAGTCTATTTTATTAGAAGAAAAACAGATCCATTTGCAATTACAAGTTTCTGATACATTGCCTAAGCTCTGGATTATGTCTTGTAAGA
The DNA here is from genome assembly GCF_038050455.1 of Bacillus sp. FSL K6-6038. Taxonomy (NCBI): domain Bacteria; kingdom Bacillati; phylum Bacillota; class Bacilli; order Caryophanales; family Bacillaceae; genus Bacillus; species Bacillus sp. FSL K6-6038. The sequence goes on along the minus strand of NZ_JBBOUH010000001.1, from coordinate 3,575,980 downwards.
TAGCACGGGTTATCAGTAATTTGTTACATAATGCAATTCGATATTCTCCAATGGCTGGAACGATTGAGTTAATTGTAGAGGGAAATAAGCAGAAGCATCACGTTCAATTCATTGTACGTGATGAAGGAGAAGGCATTGCTTATAGTGATCAACTGCGCATATTTGAACGCTTTTTTAGAACAGATTCATCAAGAAGCTCACAATCTGGGGGATCTGGACTTGGATTAGCCATTGCACAATCATTAATTGAAATGCACAAAGGCGAAATTGGTGTACGAGATCGTTCAGACGCTAAACAGGGGAGTGAATTTTGGTTTACTCTTCCCGTTACATCAGCAAAGAAATAAGATGATTGCAAGACTTTTGTAACATTTATGAAAGCAAATTGAAAGGGATATATAATAAGATGAATAAAGCAAAGTTGATTTTATTTTAACTCAGAAGTAAAAAGTATAAGCAATGTACAGTATAATCTTATGTTTTATAGTTTCATTTACCTCAACAAGTGCAATTAAAACATATGATTTAAAATTAATTTGCTCAGATGTGCTAGAAAAATAAGTTTGAGCAACCCCTTTCCCCCTTATTTTCAAAATCACTTTGAAAAATGACATGGAATTCATATTCTATGTCATTTTTAGTGTAATGAATAAAATTTTTGTTTTGTATATTATTATATTGTTATGTTATTTTGTTACCTCTTACCTATATAAATCCATTTTCATTTTTTTACATATAAGTTTTTGATATGCAGAAGAAGAGATGACTTGAACTCAAGTTCTTTCTTTGTTTTAACCCTCGCATGTGGCAGAAAAAGCTCTCAAACGCGCTCAGATGTCCTGATCCTCTTAAAAAAAGCGGGGTATTTATGTTGTTCTTCTCCATAAATACTTCTAATTTATTATATTTTCTCCCACTTATTAATGTTTAATATTTCTATTTATTACAGTTTACGTAATGTAACACAACCGTTGAAAGACTTTTGTAACCTTTATGAAAGGGAGATGAAAGATATTTAAAATAAAATGAATTTCCCGGCACCTATTTTAGATAAGTCGGTAATAAAAGGTATAAACAAAGAGTGAAGAACAACGTGATGAATGAAAAGACAAAAAGAAGTTATGATAATTTCTCGGTGCTTATTATTTTACAGTATTGTGTTTAAGAAATCTAAATCTTACTAAGGAAGGAAAACAAAAATGAAAAAAACATTTAAAATAAGTGGATTTGGAAAAAAGGTGATTCCTGCCACAGCGGCATTAGGTATTCTTTTTTCTGTAGCTCCTGTTGCAGAGAACCAGGCAAGCGCAAAAATAAGTGCAGGGTTTATAGCTAAAGTGCTGGACGTGACTATTACTTCATTAGGAGCAGCGAAAGATATTTATGAAGCAGTTGGCGAAGAGGTGGGGGGGTGCTGACCTAACTAATTACGCGGGTCCATATGCAGAGAATGTATCTTACAGAGCTCCTAACTTTAAATCGGGGGAATTTAATATTTCTGTGCATCATACGAAAGATGATGGGAATTTTACTAAATCGATTAAAGTTCTCTATCCGAATGGGAAAAGTGGGATTCACAACTTAAGTTCGGGGCAGCAACTTCAGATTACAGAAGCAGGTACAATCGTAGATCTAGAGCCGTATGCAAAATCTGCTGCAGAATACAATCTTCTTTATATTACACAAGCACAATTGGATGAAGGTAGAACTGGCGTTGCGCTTAATCAAGAAATTACCTTATATGTAGAAAAAACATCTGGTCAAAACAGCATTCTTGTTAATGAATTTTACAAGAAAAAATTTGGAGCAAATTCTCTTGACGGTTTTAAAGGGTTAGGAGTGGACCGCTTTTCTTATTTAACAGAAGAACAAAAAAAGTTAGCAACATTGACTTCAAAACCAACAAATAGAGAAACTCTTTCTAATTATGTTACGAATAATCCTGAAGCTCTTGCAGATTTTAATAAACGATCAAGTAATATTTTAGCAGATACCGCTCAAATCCTAGAGACACCTATTACATCGGTATATAGCATACTAAATGATGGTAACCCTTATCAAATTATTCCTTATAAAAAGGGGACAAATAAAGTAATCGTTAAAAAAGCTCGAAATATCTTTCGGGAAAAGAAGAAAATGCGCTTCAATATTCAGATGTGATTGGTGATGATGAAGTGCTTGAACTGGTCATGATTGACAATAAATCTCATGACAATAAAGTTCAGTTCCATTTGGTAAACAAGAATGGTGTACCTTTAATTGCTGGCCTTAGCTCACAATTATTCCATAGTCCAGATAGTGGTAATGATGACCTTTCTTTTACTGCAAAAACTAACAATGAAGTTCACAACTGGTTAAGAGAATGGTATCCAGGTAAAGGAAATGAGAAGCAGAAATATGAAGGGATAGAATTCGAATATAAGGATGGAGAAAATTTCCCAACGGCTGCAAAAGACTCCTCTGGAAATGTGCTAAAGAACACTTGGATAGACCAGGGTGCAGATTATTATTATGCAGGTTCTGATGGTGTCTTCTTAAAAGGTTGGAAAGAAATCGATGGTAAAACATATTATTTTCATCCAGATACTAGACAAGTATTATCGACAAGTGGCTCTAATGGCAATCATGAGATTGATGGGAAGCAATACCACTTTGATAATAAAGGTGTCTTGCAACGATCAGCGTGGAGAGATCAAAGCTATTCTGATGCTTCTGGAGCGTTCATTAAAGAAGGTCTACGAGAAATCGAAGGTAAAATTTATTATTTCCAAAATTACCTGGCAAATACAAATGAAATACGCCTAGAAGATCAAAATGTTATTCTTCATTTTTCTGACAAAGGTGTACTTGAGAAGGCTTCTGATTTGAATGGGAAAGCACTAGATACTATTACTCGTGTTAATCTTGACGGGAAACGACTAGTATTTGAGAGAGACGGCTCTATTAGAAAAACAGGAGTATCTAAAATCTTTTTACCTGGATTTGATACAGAGAAGCAGGCTGCAATCGTATATTACAGCTTAGAAGAAGGGGATTCCTATTCTGGTTGGAAGGAAATTGACGGAAAAAAATACCGCTTTAAAGATGGCATACACTATACTTTAGATGGTCATGAAACCATTGAAGGAAAAAGATATTATTTTAATAATGACGGACAAGCTATGATGACAGGGTTTGAGAAAGCGAATGGTAAGATATACCATTATGATGATAAAGGCGTAAAGCAGACAGGGTGGCAAGAAATAGATGGTAAATGGTATCGCTTCGATGATTCTGGAGCAGCCAAGATAGGATGGTTCAATGGTGATTATGAAACGCATCATGGTCAATATGGATATTTTAGGTATTATGCTAAAGAGGATGGATCAATTCACCAAAATACCACTGTTCAAATGGATGGTAAAACATGGACGTTTGATGACAAGGGACACAGACGTTAATAATACCAAAAAGTTTATTTTTTTACTTATGAAAGAAATCTTACAAAACTGTCATCTTTATGTAAGGTTATTAGATAGTACAACTATTATTTCAATGTAATAATAAAGGTATAAGAAATACATACATAGAAAAATATAATAGGCAGAGGTAATTATAAGATGATTTTAAAACTATCATTTATACTTTTTGGAGTACTCTTAGTATTATGGGGTATATATAGTACTAAAAAATATGAAACATTTTTAGACAAAATCACTGGAATAGGACAATTTTTAGCCGGAATTGCATGTATAATTATAGGGATTTTAAACTTTATAATTAAATAATTTTTAAAGACAGAAAATGCTTCAGCTTACTATGAAAAAAGAGGTTGGGAGCGCATTGAAACAGTTCTAGATGAACAAGGCGAAAATGTCGATATTTTTAAATATGCATTATTGAAATGATGGGGGCCATCATTAAAGATTTAGCTCTCGAATTAAACAACTTTATTATTCATTTTTTCTGGTTCTGGTGCAAAAACTCTTGCAAGTAATCTCCTAAACTTGGACATACTGATAGTATTACTCTAGAAAAAGGTGTGTGATCGATATGGAAAAGGAAAATTTGTTCAAATGGAAGCATTATCAGCCGGAACTAATCTTATTAACAGTAAGGTGGTACCTACGGTACAATTTGAGCTTCCGTAACCTAGTGGAAATGATGGAGGAACGAGGCTTATCCATAGCTCACACACCGATTATGCGATGGGTTCATCAATATAGACCTCAATTAGAAGAGAAAGTACGACATCATCTTAAAACAACATATGATTCATGGAGAGTCGATGAAACTTATATTAAAGTGAAAGGGCAATGGATATATTTATATCGTGCCGTTGATTCAGAAGGGAATACCATTGATTTTTATCTAAGTAAATCAAGAGATAAACAAGCAGCCAAGCGCTTTTTCAAGAAAGCCTTGGCTTTTTCGTACATTTCTAAACCTCGTGTGATAACAGTAGATAAAAACCCTGCCTATCCTGTAGCGATTCAAGCGTTGAAAGAAGAGAAACATATGCCCGAAGGCATAAAGATAAGGCAAGTTAGGTATCTCAATAATATAGTGGAACAAGATCCCCGTTTTATTAAGAAACGTGTGCGCTCTATGTTGGGGTTTAAGTCATTTAAAACTGCAACTTCTATATTGAGTGGTGTTGAAGTCATGCATATGATAAAAAAGGGACAGATTGATTTACGGAATCAGTCTATCCAAAATCAAAAAGAGTTCATCCACCAAGTGTTTGGACTTATAGCATAAAATACGATTTCACTAGGAATCTACTATTATCCGCGTTCTTCTTCATATATTTGCACCAGAACCCATAATAACGCCTCCATTTCATTCTATTTTTATGATAATTCACTGGTATTTGTTAGCACAAAATCCCCCAATAATCCCAAAAATAAATATTTTTTTGAAAAATTTATAAATAAAAAAATCGACAAAAATTTCTAAAAAAGGGCTCTATACTAGGTTTTTTTAAAAATCTTAATATATAAATTATAATAATAAAAATACCCATAATTATTCCTGGTATTGTTTTATCAGGAAAAATTTTACTTAATTTTCTGAATAAATTTTATCCACAAATATAAATTTTTTATTAATCAGAAAATTCTATTTTTATGATAGTATTGGTGGTGCAGCTCTGTTGCAAATATTTGAATTACACAATTATCTATATAAGGGGGGAATGTGAAATGGAAAAGGAATATATTCATGAAGAAATGTTAGAGCTTGAAGATCTTGAATTAGATGAAGAGGATTTACTAATTCGTGCAGGCAAGACATTAGGTTAAGTTTTAAAATAAGGAGGTTACATATGCAGTTTAACTGTATATGTAACTTTTTTTAAGGTAGGGTATACAGAATGAAAGAAAATAAGATTATTTTATTATATGAAAGATTTATTGAATTAGACTATGAAGAAGAGTTAGATAAAGTACCAAAATTAAAAAACAGAGGGGTACTTTTGAATTTTTGGAAAAAATGGTATGAAATTAGTGAAAAACAATTCGAATTTATAATTTGGAAGTCCATTAATACTGTAGATACTTTAGATGATCTAGTCAAAATAACTGGGACTTTAAGTCTGGCTTTAAGATTATTAAAAGTATTAAAAGAAAGAAATTTAGTTGAAATTATAGAAAATAAAATAAGGTTTTCACAAGAGTTAACAAGTAGTATTTTATATGAACCAACCCCTCTTCGTAATACAGGATATGAGAATAAAATAAACAAAAAAAAATATGCTCAATTTAAAGCTACTTGGGATAGTTCGTTGAGGAGAGCTGAAATAATAAATCAAGAGTTATCGTCTAATAAAAATATCTTTTTTTGTGGAGATGATGATTATACAAGTTTAGCCCTTAAACAATATAAAAACAGAGAAATAGATGTAGGAGATATTGACGAAGAAATGATTGAATATTTGAAACATACAAACAATGATATTGGGTTTTATAATTTTGATGTTAGAAATGAAGTTATGGAAGATTTAAGGAATAAGTATGATGCAATACATTGTGACCCTATAGATGATGGTAGAGGGTTAGATTTGTGGTTAAATAGAGCTAATGAATTATTAAAAGGTCAAAAGGGTGATTTAATTTTTTTAAATATAAGTGTTAAAAGATTAGGTAATAGGGTGGTTTATTTGCAGAATTTCTTGACATCTTTAGGTTTTTATTTAAAAGAAATTATTCACGATTTAAGTTCTTATAAAGTGGCTGAAGAGCCTTACATTGATGAAGAATTAATAAAAAGGGACTTAGATAGCATTGGTTTTTCTAAAGGTACATATCATAATTTGTATATTCAAACAGACATGTTAGTTTTTGTACGATTAATAGATAAACCAACCCTTTTTCCGCAAGAATATTATGAGATTAGAAGAAAAATATAAAATAACTGCGAGGTAAAATAATGTATGTTTTAGGAGTCAATGGGTGGGACTTTGATATTCATGATGCAAGTGCGTGTTTATTTTATAATGGTAAATTAATAGCTGCAGCTGAAGAAGAAAGATTTATTCGTCAAAAAAAGGCATTAGATAAAATTCCATATAATTCAATAGCTTATTGTTTAAAGGAAGCTGAAATTACTCCAAATGAAGTAGATCATATTGTTATGGGTTGGGATGTAGAGCAATTATATTTTGAGAAGTATTCAAAGAAGCTTAACAAAGAAGATTGTCTTGAAAAGGTTTTTCCGAAGGGAATTTTTAAGAGAGATAAAGATCCCCAAATTCATATGTGTTCTCATCATTTGGCACATGCTTCTGGTGCGTTTTTTAGTTCGGGATTCAATGAAGCTACCCTAATAGTTATTGATGGGAGTGGAGAAGAAGAGTCAATAACGATAGCAAAAGGAAAAGGTAATAAAATAGAAGTACTAGAAAAATACCCGCTGGAACATTCTTTAGGTATTTTTTATGAAGCATTAACTGTATTTTCAGGTTTAGGGAGGCATAATGAAGGGAAGTTAATGGGCCTATCTTCATATGGGGAAGAAATATTTGAATTTCCTGATATACTGGAAAACCCTTTGAAACCAAATAAAAATATAGTTAGTATGAATGGTAAATATTTTTCGGTATTAAAAGATTGGATAAAAGTTATTAATAGTATAACAAAGATTGCTCCTAATTATATTAAGTATGAATATAATCCAATAGATTCAATACTATTAATGAATTCATCGGTAATGGAATATAAAAATATTGCAGCCTCAGGTCAGGCAGCCTTGGAAAGAGCAATTGTTAAGCTTGTAAAAAAAGCTATTAATCTAACTGGAATAGATAATTTGTGTCTTTCGGGAGGAGTAGCATTAAATTGTATAGCGAATAGAATGATAGCTGATTTACCAGAAGTGGATAGTTTGTACATTCAACCAGGTGCTTCAGATAGTGGGGTAAGTATTGGAGCAGCTTCATGGTTTCTTGCCGAAAATGGTATAACGCCTAAGTTCACTGAAGATCATGTATATTCTGGTCCGGAATTTCCTGATTCTAGTATCTTAAATATATTAAAAAAATATAATCTATCATATATAGAATTAGGCTCTAACAAATATGATAAATGCTCCGAGTTATTAATTCAAAATAAGGTAATAGGAAGATTTTCTGGAAAGATGGAATTCGGCCCTAGAGCTTTAGGAAATAGAAGCATAATAGCTAGCCCTCAGAGGAGGGATATGTTAAATAAAGTAAATACTATTAAGAAAAGAGAGCAATGGAGACCATTGGCTCCTAGCATCATAGATGAAAACGCTTCTGTAGTATTAGAAGAAAAAATAAATAACCCTTATATGCTGTTAAATTCTACTGTTAAAAAAGAGGTACATCATTTAGTTCCAGCAATTGTTCATGTTGATGGATCAACAAGGGCTCAAGTAGTTACGAGGGATATGAATTCTGATTATTATGAAACAATCCGCAACTTTTACCAGAAAACAGGAATTCCTGCAGTTATGAATACATCGTTTAATGTAGGAAAAGAACCAATTATTTGTAACCCAAGTGATGCTATTAGGTCATTTTATGGATCAGAGGTGGATGCCCTTATATTAGGTTCATTTTTGATTATTAAATAAAGGAGGAGAGATTTTGAGAAATAGAAATTATTCTAATCTAAAAGATGGAATGATAGAGGATTTGTTACTTAATAAAAAAAGTTATCCTAACTACCCAGAATATATACTATTAGATTTAATAAAAGAGGAAACAATTTTTAAACGAGGAGCTTGCTCAAAGTATATTCAGCAGGAAGAGTTCAATACATGGCAGGAATATTTTTGTGGGGATTATTACGAAAAGCCTCTGGGGAAAAGAATTGCTTTTTTACAAGTTTGTACTTGGGCTAAACCATATGACTTTTCATATATTGGTAAAAAAATTAGACAAGTTACAAATAAATACCCTATGGTTCATCCAATTATTCTATCAAATGCGGGAGTTATACCATATGAATACCAAATGAACCCTACTTTTTGTGCATACGATTGGATGGAAGATATTGAGGATCCAGTAATTTACGAAGAATTGATGAAAGAATATAGGGATGTATTGATACAAAGAATTAGGAGATACCTAGAATCAAATTCATACGATGTAGTAGTACAATATGGTGTACCGGTAAAAAAATATTCAATGGCTCCTGCAATTAAAGATATTTGTAAGGAATTAGGAATTACTTTTCTTTTAACCCCAGATATAGAAACATATAGAAATAATAAAGATAAATTAGTCGAGTTAAAGGATTCAGGGGAATTTTATTGTTTAGATGAAGTTCTGAGTAGTATGGATAATTGCTTAAATAAGGTGAGTAGATATGTTGAATCTATCAATTGTAATACCAGCTTATAACGATATCAGATTAGAAAAGTGTTTAAAGAGTATTGATGAAAATGTAGAGGTTGTCGTTGTCTTAAATGGTGCAACAGAAGAAGTAAAAAAAATCGCCTATTCTAGCGATGCAGTAATTGGCGAATTACCTACACCTAATTTAGCAAAAGCATATAATTATGGAATTGAAATTTCTAGTAAAGATAATGTGTTAATTATGGATTCAGATTGTGTTTTTATGCCAGGTACCATCAATAAGTTATATAAATTATTAGATGCAGGATCTTTAGCTAAAGGAAGAGTGATGTTTTCATTTAACAGCAAAATTGGAAAAATCATTGCACGTGCAAGACATATACATACTTGCAAAAAAAATGCATATTCACCTCCATTGGCATTTAATAAAGGAATCTTAGCGAAGGTAAATGGATATTATTTTGATGAGAATTTATCTTGGACAGAGGATTATGATTTTGATATTAGAGTTAAATCTGCAAGTCTTAAGATTTTATATGATGATAATGCAAGAATTATTCATCCAGAGTTAAGCATTAAGCAAGATTTGAAAAGTTCATTTAATTACGGGATAGGTCATGCACGTGGGGTTTTACAACAAAAAAATGGTTATTATGAACCTAAAAATAAATTAAGATCGATTATTAACTCATATAAGTATATCAAAAAAAAATACGGTTATTTAACTGCTTTCTATCTCATATTTTGGCAGATTGCCTTTTATAGGGGATATGAAAAAGAAATACATTAAGGAGGAAAACAATGCAGCAACAATACGATGAAATTTCTGAATTATACGACATTATCATCCCAGAACCTGATGGTATTTTTGATTTTTACAGTGGTTTGGTAAAACCAAATGATGAAGTTTTAGATTTGGGGTGCGGTACTGGTAGATTATCTTTTATTCTTGCTGAAAAAGGCGCTAATGTAACTAGTGTTGATATATCAGCAGGAATGATTGAAAAAGCTAGTAAGAAGTTAGATGAGATGCCAAATATTAAGGATAAAATAGAATTTAAGGTTTCTTCTGCTACAGATTTTAAGTCTGAAAGAAAATTTGATTTTATATTTATGTCTGGTGGTGTATTTGAATATTTACTTACATCGTCACAACAAAAATTAGCTCTTAGAAATATTAAATTACTATTAAAAGAAGGCGGGATTTTTGTTTTCGATATTATTACACCTCCAACTATTCTTCCTTATTCTAAGAGAGTGAGTGATGGAGGAAATAGTCCTATTAAAGGGGAGAATTTTAAAAATTATAAAGTTAAATCATGGGATGTCGTAAAAGCAGATCATTATAAGCAAATAATTGAAACCACTTGTTATTTTGAGGTTTATGACATAGCAGATAATTTCTTAAGTAAAAAAGAATTTAAATTTCTTGCAAAATATACTTTACCATCCGAAATGCAGTATCTCTTAGAAATAGAAGGATTCAATATAAAAAAATTTTATGGTGATTACAATAAAAATCCTTTTGGGAGGAATAGTGAATTTATGGTGTATGAATGTAGGAAGCAAGGGTAGAATTTTAATGATATACAGTGCGAATAGACGCTCTTAAAAAAGTATATTTTTCTAGTGGAAATAAAATGTATCCAGTTAGTATAGGGACTCCAGAGTAAATAATTTTTAATTAAACTAATAGGTAAATGATTTACCTGTTCAATAAAGGTGATGCTGAATGAAGGATATAGTAAAAAAACATTTAGTTATAGCGCCACACCATGACGATGAAGTCATTGGCTGTGGTGGAACAATTGCTCAAGCTATTAGTAAGGGTGAACATATAAAAGTAATAATAATTACAAAAGGAGATTTATCTGGAGGTGTAGGGGATTTAAATGAAATTGTTTCAAATAGAGAAAACGAGTGTATAAAAGCTTGTAATACATTAGGGATAGAAAAAGAAAATGTTAAATTTTTAAAGAAACCAGACAGATCACTTGTGTATTCTTTAGATTTTGTGGAAGAAATTATTCACGAAATCTCTCTATATAAGCCTAATTTTATTTATTTCCCCCATGATATGGAAAGTGATAGGGATCATCGAATAGTAAATGAAGTTGTATCAGAAGCAATATTCCTGTGTCAATCAGGGTTCTTAAAAGAGGATTGTGCTCCTTATATAAGGATGTGTTTACAGTATGAAGTATGGACTCCCATGAAAAACTATCAGGTTGTAAAAGATATTACCAGGTTTATTGAACTGAAAAAAGCATCAATTAAAAAATACGAATCACAACTTAAAACATTAAATTTGGTTGATGGAGTTTTGGGGTTAAATTCTTATAGAGGTATGCAGGCAGGAGTGCAATTTGCAGAAGTTTTTAGAGTGGTAAGTAAGTAGTAAGAAGGAGAGAGAAGATGGATATCATTGAAATTGAAAATGTATCAAAAACTTTTGAAAGAGTAAAAATTGAAGAAGGATTAATAAACTCTTTCAAGAGTTTATTTAAAAGAGAAAAGGTCAAGGTTACTGCTTTAAGTGATGTGTCATTCAAAATAAAAGAAGGTAAAATAATAGGGCTTATTGGCGCGAATGGTGCTGGTAAGTCTACCTTAATGAAAGCAATGGTTGGGTTAATTAAACCAACTTCCGGGAGAATTTTGGTAAATGGATTTAACCCCCATAATAAGAAGAAAGATTTTTTAAAGTCAATTGGCGTTGTTTTAGGCCAAAAAAATCAGTTATGGTGGGATCTTTCCCCTTACGAAACATTTTTATTACATAAAGAAATATATGAACTGTCTGATACAGAGTTTAGAAAGAATGTAGATGAATTAGCTGAAAATCTTGGGGTATCAGAAATTCTTAAATCGCCAGTAAGGAATCTATCGTTAGGAGAGAGAATGAAATGTGAGTTAATTGCTTCAATCTTACACTCACCTAAGATATTATTTTTAGATGAACCGACTATTGGATTGGATTTTCTTGCTCAAAAGAATATTAGAAATTTTCTCAAGAATTATTGCAAAGAAAGAAATACAACCGTTGTAATAACTAGCCACTATTTCCCAGATATATATGAGTTATGTGAAGAATTGATAATATTGAAGAATGGAGAAGTTGTTTTTAATAACAATTTCAACAAAATAAAAGAAGAAATTAAGAGTTATAAATATATATCTCTTAGCTTTGAGAATGAAATAAATTCTCAAGATCTTAAGAAATATGGAGAAGTTAAAGAGTCGGATAAATTTAGTGTAACAATAAAAGTTCAAGATAAGTTAGTAAACGAGACCATATCTAGCATATTAAAAGAATTCAATGTTATTGACTACAATTTGACTGAAATGTCATCACAAGACCTCATTGAAGATATTTATTCAATGGAATCGACTGGAGTGAAAATAACAGTATGAAGAAGTATTTAAAACCAATGATGCTTTCATTTCAAGCGGTTTTTCAGTATCGCATGAATGTTGTATTATATATGATTTTTGGTTTAATACCGCTTGTGGCTTTAATACTATTGTGGCATTCTCTCTTTGAAACACAAAACAATATTCAAGGCTATACTCTTGAAATGATGATTACTTATGTAATAATTGCTAAGTTAATTGAACTTTTACTAATTCCTGAAATGCACTGGTCGATAAATGAGGAAATACAATCCGGTGAATTGTCAAAATATCTTACAAAACCATTTTCATATTTTGGATATTGGTTTAGTCATAATTTAGGTAACAAAATTATTCAGGTATTGATGTCAGTGATACCGATAATACCGATAATATTCCTGAACAGGGATTATTTCCTTTTGCCTACTTTAAAATATACTTTCCTGTTCATTCTTTCAATAGTAGGAGCATTAATACTATATTATATGATTTATTATTTGATATCACTCTTCTCATTTTACTTTGTAGAGATATCATCCTTTTTCTTTACTGTAGATATAGTATTAGAATTATTATCTGGATCGCTTATTCCGCTTGAATTTTTACCAGCTCCGTTAAATACAATAACTCAGTTTTTACCTTTTTCATACTTGATTCACTTTCCGGTAAATGTATATTTAGGAAATTTAAGTGGCACTGAAATTGTAAATGGATTAATTTTACAAGTGGTATGGTCTTTAGTTTTCTATGGCCTTATTAGAGTACTTTGGAAGAAGGGGTTAAATAAATATGAATCTGTTGGTGCATAAATATGATTAGATATTTAAAAATGTTAAAAGCAATTCTTAAAATTAATTTAAGTAATATTATGATGTATAGAGTTAACTTTTTTTTAAATATATTAGATAGCGTTGTTTGGTTCATTGTTACATTAATATTTTTTAATAGTATATTTGATAGTTTTGGTAATATTAATGGTTGGAATACAAATGATATTTATTTGCTAATTGGAACTAGTGAGTTGATAAAATCTTTGATGTTTACTCTTTTTATTAATAATCTACCGTATATACCGGGTTTAGTTAACCAAGGAAGTTTAGATCATATATTGTTTAAACCTATTAATAGTCAGTTTCTAGTTTCATTAAGAAAGCTTGATTTAGGGAATTTAGGGAACTGTTTACCAGCCGTACTGTTAATTAGTTATGCATTATTACAAAAGGGAGAGAGTGTTAGTATTGTAAATGGATTTTCTTTCTTGGGTCTATTGCTTTTAGGGATTTTACTCTCGTATTCTCTGTGGTATATTTTAATGACTTTATCTATATGGTTAACCAAAGTTGAAGGTATGCATGAGTTATTTCTTGGTACTATGACATTACTTAGATACCCATCTTCCTTATATAAAGGAATAAGTCGATTTGTTTTTTTATTTGTTTTTCCTATTGTTATTGTTAGTAATATTCCAACTTATGCTTTAATTGGTCGATTAGAACTAAACGATGTATTCGTGTTAATGGGTTATTCTATTGGATTTTTTATTATTTCAATTTATTTTTGGAAGTTTGCCTTAAGATATTATAACAGTGCAAGTAGTTAAGGGGAGAATAAAATGTACTCTAATGATAAAGCAATAGTTGTTTTTAGTGGTGGGCAAGATAGCACAACATGTTTATTTTGGGCAATGCAACAGTTTGCGGAGGTGGAAGCTGTAACGTTTAACTACAATCAACGTCATAAGTTAGAAATTGATTGTGCAGCGGAAATTGCGAACGAGCTTGGCATTAAACATACAGTGCTAGATATGAGCCTACTAAATCAGCTAGCTCCAAATGCGTTAACAAGAACAGATATGGAGATTACACACGAAGAAGGTGAATTACCATCGACATTTGTAGATGGGCGAAATTTACTATTCTTATCATTTGCTGCTGTATTAGCAAAACAAGTTGGAGCACACCATATCGTAACAGGTGTATGTGAAACTGATTTTAGTGGTTATCCAGATTGCCGTGATGTGTTTGTGAAATCGTTAAACGTTACATTAAATTTATCAATGGATTATCCGTTTGTCATTCATACACCACTTATGTGGATTGATAAAGCAGAGACATGGAAAATAGCAGATGAACTTGGAGCATTCGAGTTTGTTAGAGAAAAAACTTTAACATGTTATAACGGAATCATTGGTAATGGTTGCGGTGAATGTCCAGCGTGCCAACTTCGTAAAGCAGGTTTAGATACGTATCTACAAGAACGCGAAGGAGGGAATGAATAATGGAAAACTTTTTCGGATTTCGCATTGTAGAAAATTTGCAAAAAATGGACAAGGATATTCAGCGTGAGCAATTAAAATACCATAATAAAAGAGTAATGGTCAGTAAGGAATTTACATTTGATGCAGCACACCATTTGCACTGTTATGAAGGGAAATGTAAAAATTTACATGGTCATACATACAAAGTTGTATTTGGTATTAGTGGATATGTAAATGACATTGGACTTGCAATTGACTTTGGAGATATAAAAGAAATTTGGAAAAATGAAATAGAGATTTATTTGGATCATCGCTATTTAAATGAAACATTACCAGTGATGAATACGACTGCGGAAAATATGGTCGTCTGGATTTATGAAAAGATGGCGGAAGCATTAACAAAAGGGAATCGAGCAGAAGAATATAAAGGAGCTCGTGTCGAATTCGTACGTCTCTTTGAAACACCAACGAGTTATGCAGAAGTAAGACGGGAGTGGATACTCGATGAGTAAGATTCCTGTTTTGGAGATATTTGGTCCAACCATTCAAGGAGAAGGAATGGTTATCGGGCAAAAAACGATGTTCATTCGCACAGCAGGTTGTGACTATAGCTGTTCTTGGTGCGATTCAGCCTTTACATGGGATGGCTCAACAAAAGAACAAATTAGACAAATGGCGCCAGAAGAAATTTGGAATGAACTTGTTGAAATTGGTGGAGAAAATTTTTCTCACGTTACAATTTCAGGTGGGAATCCCGTTTTGCTGAAAAATATTCAGTTTCTTCTTACTGTATTAAAAGAGAATGGAATTCGTACAGCGATTGAGACGCAAGGGAGTAAGTGGCAAGAATGGTTACTTCAAATTGATGAAGTGACAATTTCGCCTAAACCACCAAGTTCGAAGATGAAAACAGATTTTACGATGCTAGATTCTATTATTCATAAATTAGTAAGAAAAGATTTTAGTTTAAAAGTAGTCGTATTTGAAGATTATGATTTTGAATATGCAGTAAAGGTGCACAAGCGATATCCGCAAGTACCATTTTTCTTACAAGTTGGGAACGATGATACGAAAACGGTGGATGATGCGGCGCTTATTAAAAACTTATTACAGAAATATGAACGGTTGATTGAAAAAGCTGTACAGTGTAAAGAAATGAATGATGCGAAAGTATTACCTCAACTTCATGCTTTAGTATGGGGAAATAAACGAGGCGTATAAATAAGAGCATTTTATGAATAAATTAATAAGGTGGAAATAATATATGAGCTTAAAAACAATCCAAAGTGTAGAAATAGATACTGACAAAATTGAAGTAGCAGTAAAAATGATTCTTGAAGCAATTGGAGAAGATATTAATAGGGAAGGTATTTTGGAAACCCCAAAGCGAGTAGCAAAAATGTATAAGGAAGTTTTTCAAGGCTTAGGTCAAAACCCTTCTGAACATTTGTTAAAAATATTTAATGAAAATCATGAAGAATTGGTATTAGTTAAAGATATTCCGTTCTATTCTATGTGTGAACATCATTTGGTACCTTTTTTTGGAAGGGCCCACATAGGTTATATTCCCAATAATGGAAAAGTAACTGGGTTAAGCAAATTAGCTAGAGCTTTAGAAACCATATGTAAAAGACCACAGTTGCAGGAAAGAATAACCAATGAATTAGCAAATGTAATTTTTGAAACTTTAGAGCCAAAAGGAGTAATTGTTGTAATTGAAGCTGAGCATATGTGTATGACAATGAGAGGTGTGAAAAAACCTGGTTCAATGACTATAACTTCCTCATATAAAGGAATATTTAAAGATAATAGTGCACTTCGAAGTGAAGCTTTAAACTTGATAGAGGGATAGAATTACATCGTTATTACGCTAACAAAAAGAAATTTCCTTGAAATGAAAAAAGACGTTATTCTTTCTTATCTAATTAAAGAGGAATATGATATCAAAGGGTTTTGGTGCAAATATATAACGGAAAATGAAAGGGAGGGTAAATTCCTAACGGAATCATCCTTTATCCAGCTAATCCAAATAATTGATTGATAAAGATATTCTGATTTTGAACAGACTGGTCCCGTAAAATAAGTTTCTGTTTTTTATCATATGTATCGCTTCAATACCAGAAATCGTGGATTTAGCTGTGTAAAAAGATTTAAATCCTAACATAGGTTTAATCATAGGGTTCTTGCTGTAGATCGAAAAGTAATTATGTATATATGGGGTACGGAAACGATTCTGGGGGTTCTGGTGCAAATACTTAGGAAAGATATAAAGAGGCGAAAAGTTTCCTAGTGGAATCTAGTCTTAAGCAGCAATTCCAAATAGTTGATGGATGAACTTCACTGACTTGTCCAGTAAAACAAGTTGCCCCGTAGGTACCATCTTACTGTTTGCAAAATAATAATATGATGATAATGCTTCCACTTGAATAAATTTCGCTTTTCCATACTGATCACGCACCTTTTTAGAGTAATAGTATCAGTATGTCCAAGATTTAGAGATTACTTGCAATTATCTTGAAGTTTTCGCACCAGAACCCAAAATGATTGAAATTACAAAAAATGTTTATTTTAGAGTGCCTTCCTATGCTCATCAAACTAAGTTTATATAAACTTTGACTTCAAATAAGATTTTTAGTTTTTTAAAGATCTATTGTAGGTTTTATAAGTTAAAAAACAAAAAGAACTTGTAGGAATCACTACAAGTTCTTTTTAAGGTAAGGTGACAAAAAGGGTAACACAAACTATCTTAACAGGCATATTAGAAAAACATAGGGATGTTTCTTGATAGGTTTATTATATAACAAATATTAATATTTAAAAATTTTGTTAATTATGAAAACAAAATCATTTATTACTCTTGTATCAAACAAAAAATCCCACTTGTTTATTTCGTGTAAAACACTTTAAATCAATGTCGATATCATAATAAATTAGTAAAAATATAGATATAGATATAGGTAAATAGAGAAGAATGGGGCATTCTTACTTAATGACCTATATTTATATTTAGGATTAATTAACTATAATAAAATGAAACTCATGTTATCATTACATATAATTCATGAACATATTGAGAGTGCTGTGATTCTGGCTGTGTATTTTGAGAAGAAGTAAATTTGTATATTTTTCACAAGAAAGCATAAAAAAGACTTAGTCCTTGTGAGGAAAATAAGCCTTTTTACTATTTAGACTCACACAAGTGATCTGTGCATCAATTTAGCTTTGATAAACAGATCATTTGTAAGATAATAATTCATTGTAAAGAAGTAAAGATTACATGAATGCTTTTAATAGAGTTGTTACTAACGGAATTACTCCACCTAAAAATGATAAAACTGCAATTGCGATTGCCATAATAATTCCTCCTCTTTAAATTTCTGAATATTAAGAATTATATAAATTCATTATATTACAGATTTAAGAATATGACAATATCTTTTTTTATTCTCTCTAAGATTTCGAAATACACCCATAACAACATTTTTCACGCCACATTTATTCATGACAATTAAGTTCACTTTTTTCGTTTTGGGGTGGATTTGTTTTCTTAAGTTGATGGATGTGGGGTGGTACCCCATATTGAGCAAAGGGAAATTATTGAGCGGAAGTATTTAAAGAGTGAAGTAATGAGCGATAAGGCGATAAAGGCTCAAATGATGTTAGCTAATGATTGGTATTATTATCAGAAAAAGAATGCGGTTATGGCAATTGCGATAGCATTACGGATTATTGAAAAAATGTATCAGTCATTTCAAAAACAAATGATGATATTAAGGTTTGTGTCAAAGTTCTATAATGAAAATAAAAATGAAATCGAACGTTCAAGAGAATCTGTATTAAAATTTACAAAAAGAAATGTAGATTAAGTAAATTTACGGGAGTTTATTAGGCTGACAGGATGCGGATGTCATACAGATTATCAGTAAATAACAATTTTTAATTTTGATGAGTATGTTGGCTTATCAAAAAATGATAAAATAGTTACCGCAATGGTAAAATTTTATCATGATAAAAAAGAAAGGGGAATCTCTATGAAATTGCTACGTTCATTTCTCATTCTCACTCTTGTTGTATTGTTAAGCGCATGCAATACAGTAACAAAAGTCACAAAGGTTCAAAAAAATGGCGAAACGACTTTAAAAATTGGCTCCCTGCAAGGGTATCACGATGTGCAAACGATTAAAGCTGAAAAAGGAAATGTGGAAATTCCTTATGAGGCAGCCGTTGAAGAAGGTACGATTTTATTGCAAGTCACAAAAGACGATAAGGTCATTTATGAAGAAGAAGTCACTTCTCAAAAAGAAGGTTTGCTTTCTTTTGAAGCGCCAAAATCCGGATCATATGATTTAATTGTACGCGTGAAGGGTGAAGAAGAGAAAGCGAAAGGAATTCAAATACATACGAAGCTATGAAAAAACGGCAAGCGGAGTGTACCCGCTTGCCGTTTCGCTCGTTCCTTAGGATTTCAAAGTCTTCGTCATGCCTCACGTACGATAAAAGGGATAGAAACGCTTCATGCCATATACAAACAAAGACGAAGTCTTCAATCAGACTCCGTCTTTTCGACGTATAACGAATTACAGAATTTATTATCGGTTTCATAAAATTTGACCACAATCTTCCCATGTCTCTATGTGTAAAAAAACTTTGCAACAGACCCAATAAAATTATCAAACCTTTTTATAAAGAAATGAATCGATTACATTAAATAAGAGCATGTTTTGATCAATCTTTTTTCAAAACATGCTCTTTAGACTTGTCTTTATATCAAGGTTATTAGTAATAATTTAATCAAACTTTATTTTAAAGCTACAAGTATATCCAAGTTTAAGAGATTTTTTTGCACCAGAACCAGATTTTCCTTATATTTTTTTAATAATCCTATTAAGTTTTTTGTAAAATTCACCTTTTGTTTTTACATGATTAAACTGATTCGGATTCATATTAGCTTTTTGAGAGAGTGCTACAATCTCTTCTTTTGTAATTGAATCTTTAGTATTTATAGATGCTATATTTGTATATTTTCCATCTTCTGTTTTTGGAATTTCTAAAATTCCTTTATTTACAAGATCCACTACAGCCTTATGCTCTGAAGAATGTGTATCTACACCGGTAATTTTCCAATTATGCATAACTTTTGGCGTGTATACACCATTCTTTACCTCTTTTAAATATGTAATAGCAAGGTTACGAATGGTTCCACCTGTTTCTCCGAATGCATTCTCTTGTTTAGATGACCAAATTTGTTCAAACTTACGTCCCTCTAAAGCTCCCCCTTTTGCCTGAAGAGCCTCCATTCTATATGCATTCATTCCCAGCGTCATAACATCGCTCATTTTGATTGGTTTATTTGTACGAATAGATCGTAAATTTGTAATTCTACTTCCATATGGTTTTGTTAAGTCAATTTCGTATTTTACGCCTCCAAAGAAATCGTTCGTACTGTATTTAGACGCACGGCGGATTTTATCAAAGCTAACTGTTACATCTCCGGCACGAGATGAGTTAAAATACCCTGCCGCCCATTCCATGTAGTCTTTTAAATCTTTCCCAGTTATCTTATATACTGTAATTTCTCCCAAAGCATATTGGTAATTATACGCAATATCTTTCTTCTTAATAGGACCTACATCCAAACGGGCATAATCGTTATCAATTTGATGGGCTACTACATCTGCTTTGCTGTAATAGAGCATGACTTCATGAAAAAAATCTGATAAAGGTGTCTCTTGAATTTGCACACTTGGAATACCCTTTATTTCATTTTCAGGAACAAGATTTCTACCCTTTAATTGAGCGACTACAACATTTGCATCTCCTCTCGCATACTCGTGAAAAGGTGTTAGTGTTGCTTCAAGTGTAGGATCAGATAATACCGTTGTTCCATCAGCATTTTTTACAGGTAAAGCGGTAGCTGTTTTATCTTTTAAAACCAGCTTCCCATCTTGCTTTGTAAAAGTAAGGTCAATACGTGAGATATGCGTTCCATATTTATCTGGTTCTGTAATAATAACACCATTTACAACTTCTTTTTTAACAAGTTTATGCATATGAGCTGCAAAAATAGCGCTTATTTCCGGACAAGCATTCGCAATATCTTGAACCCCAGTACCAGGGATTCCATTCTCATTTTCTAGTCCCATATGCATAACCCCTACCATTACATCTACTTTACCTTCTAATTCTTTAATTACCTTTTTTGTCTCTTCTACTGGATTTTTCACTACTAAACCAGCCAAATGATCTGTCCCTTTTTCAAAATCACTAATCATTGGTGTATTCATGCCAATAATCCCAACTTTAATTCCACCTTTTTCAACAATCGTATATGCAGGAAGAAAACGCTCTCCATTCTCCTTATAAATATTTCCTGCTAACGTCTTTCCCTTATATTGCTCACTAACTTTTTTCAATGTATCTAATCCAAAGTTGAATTCATGATTTCCAAATGCCCAAGCATCATATCCCATTGCGTTCATCGCTACCATCATTGGAGATTGTGGCTTATCATTGAATAATTCTACTGAGTTTCCTTGAATTGTATCCCCGGCATCTAATAATATGGTATTTGGATTTTCTTGACGTACCTTCTTTATAACCGTATAAAGCTGCGTTAAACTTCCACTCATATTTGCACCATCAAGCGCATAATCCCAAGGCATAAATCTACCATGAATATCTGCAGTACCCAATAATGTAATATTAACATCAGATTCCTCAGCTTTAGAGATAGCTGGTTTGACTGTTACTGCTGTTCCAAGAAGTATAAGAATAACAAAATAACATACATAGTTCTTCCATTTCATTTTTGGCATAATAACAATATTTCTCCCCTTTTTGTATTGTCATAAAGTTGCTTGAACTTTAAAAATGTAACTTATTATTTGGAAAACTTCAACTACAAAAGATAATTTTGGAGGTTCTGGTGCAAAAAAATCTTTTAAACTTGGATATACTGATATTACTATTCTAGAAAAGGTGTGTGATCAGTATGGAAAAGGAAAATTTGTTCAAATGGAAGCATTATCAGCCTGAACTCATCTTATTAACAGTAAGGTGGTATCTACGGTACAATTTGAGCTTTCGTAACCTGGTGGAAATGATGGAGGAAAGAGGTTTATCCATTACTCACACAACGATTATGCGCTGGGTTCATCAATATGGGCCTCAATTAGAAGAGAAAGTACGATATCACCTTAAATCAATAAATGACTCATGGAGAGTCGATGAAACCTATATTAAAGTAAAAGGACAATGGTGTTATTTATATCGTGCCATTGACAAAGAGGGGCAAACGCTTGATATTCAACTGCGTAAAAAGAGAGAGACACAAGCGGCATATGCTTTTATGAAAAGACTGGTTCGAACTTATGGAGAACCAACGGTTCTGACTACAGATAAGGCTCCTTCTTTAATTTACGCATTTAAAAAATTACAGAGGATAGACTTTTACAAAAATACCTTTCATCAAAATGAACTATTTTGTCTGAATTTTCGGAAAAGACATCGTAAAAATGTTGATGATGTGGTAAGATTATAGATGAAAAAGAGTATGAATTCACGTTGTAGCGTGAATTCATAAGAAAGAAGCCAATTTGTATAGGAATTGGCTTCTTTCTTAAGTTCGAATAAAAACAGAATTGTCTTTAAATCTTTATTAGGGGAAAGTTTTAAAGAAGAATTCAGCTTGGTTATAGTTTTACATAATTGTTAGATAAAGTAAATTGATATTTTTTGAGCTGAATATTCAGAACATTAATTCGAAGTATATCCATCTACAAATAAGTAATTGATGAGTTTTATAAAAGTCAGGAAAGAGAAAACTGATGCGTTGCAATTTCTTTCATTCATCCATTAATGGAATGAATGAAAGAGCCGAGATTATTTACATTGGATAAGACTTCAGACAACATATGGTTACACTCTTCTTGCACACATTCTCTCTTGAACCATTCCGTTGTCTTCCCCTACTATTTTAACTTCAACACTGCGTTAACCGGGTTATGATCACTGTTTTCAAACTTCAAATCATGCCCTTGTACGCTCACAATCTCCACATTTGGAGACACTAAAAATCCATCGATAATCGTAACAAAGTTCTCATCTTCGACATAGCTCTTTACATTATCACGAACTGTCCAAACAGTATCATCAACAGCCCACTGGAATCCACCATCAGTGAAATCTTCTGGCAGCTGTACTAACCACTCTGGCCATTCTTCTTTAAACTTCGGATCTTTTAACTGCACATCAGATAATAGCTGATTCCAGTCTCCGCCAAGCACGAGATAATCGCCATTTTTATAATGCCTATTCATATACTCTTTCAAAAACTCAACTTGTTGCTTTCGAATGTTTCCGCCCTTATCATATGCAGATAAATGAACGTTCACCATTCGCAAATATTTCCCGTTATCAACTGGAACCTTATGCTCAACAATCGCTCGATCTAATTCGAATAATTGACGAAGCCACATTTCTCTTCCAGGAAGCTGATATCTCGTCACTTCTTCTACTTTATATTTTGAGAACGAACCAAGTCCACTGTTCGTATATCCGTGCGGCTTCTTAATTGGCACCGGCACCCACTGCGCATTAAAGTTATAACCAAACGTAGACGCATGATCTTTCAGTCCATCTTGAAACGCCTTATACTGATTCACATCAAATGAACGAAGTGACTTCTCATCCATCTCTTGCACTAAAATAAAATCAGAATCTTCCTTTTGTAAGAAAGACAGCATATTGCTGATATTCTTTTCTGTTTGCTCTTTACTACTAGAGCGCGAACCCGTCCCTCCGTCTAAGAAGAAATCTTGATCCTTATCTAAACCGCCGTAGCCAATATTAAACGTTGTCGCCTTAAACTCTTCCCCAACCTTAAGAATGCGCTCGTTATTATTTTCCACCTTCAACTTCTCAACATCCTTATGCTTCACATCCGTAATTACCACATACGTAATAAACGCCGCGAAAGCACCAAATATTGAGCCTGTACCCCATAATAAACCTTTCAATACCTTCTTCAAGCTCATGACTCCCTTATTCTCTTTATATAGTTTGCATACGTGGTTATTTTAACATGTTCTAGACGTAAACATAAAGTAACTCTAAAATATACAATAAAAGTGGTTCTGTAGCAAAGTTTTCTAAACTAAGCTACACTTTCGAAAAAGAAAACGAGGAGAATCACAGATGGGATATTTTAAAGGGAACCAGTTCAAGAAGGATCTTATTTTAATAGCTGTTGGCTACTATTGTCGTTTTTCTTTAAGTTATCGCGATGTGTCTGAAATTCTCAAAGAACGTGGTATTTCTATTCATCCAACAACTATCATGCGCTGAGTTCATGAATATGGAAAGCTTATCTATCACATTTGGAAGAAGAAAAACAAAAACATATTGTTATCTTGGCGTTTGGATGAAACCTATGTCAAGGTGAAAGGGAAATGGTGTTATTTATATCGAGCAATTGATAAAAAGGGACAAACACTTGTTATTCAACTTCGTCAAAAACGGGACACACAAGCAGCATATGCTTTTATGAAAAGACTTGTTCGAACTTTTGGAGAACCAACTGTTCTGACGACAGATAAGGCCCCTTCTTTAGCTTTCGCATTCAAAAAATTAAAGGAGATAGGTCTTTACAAAAATACCTTTCATCGTACAATCAAGTATCTCAATAATATCATTGAGCAAGATCACGGACATGTGAAACGTCGATTCTCCCGTTCTTTAGGATTTCAAAGTCTTCAACCAAACTTCGTTTTTTCGACGTATAACGCATTACATGAATTATTAATAGTTTCATAAAACTGGCCCACAATATTCCCCATCTCTTTGTGTCTTCGGAAACTTTGCAACAGAACCCTTTCTCTTCTAATTGAGATCCATATTGATGAACCCAGCGCATAATCGTTGTGTGAGTAATGGATAAACCTCTTTCTTCCATCATTTCCACTAGGTTTCGAAAGCTCAAATTGTACCGTAGATACCACCTTACTGTTAATAAGATGAGTTCAGGCTGATAATGCTTCCATTTGAACAAATTTTCCTTTTCCATACTGGTCACGCACCTTTTCTAGAGTAGTAATATCAGTATGTCCAAGTTTAAGAGATTTTTTGCACCAGAATCCGAAAAAGTTAAGATATTGACCAATTATAAAGAAAAAGACTCCTCAATTCGGAGCCTTTTTTAGCTGCTATAAAAGTATGGGTATACTATTTGAAAAGTAATAATTTAGGATTCATGCACATATAGGATAATTTTTTTCGAATTTATAGTAGTTCTAAAAATTATATAGCTTTAATGACAAATTGAGATTGAGGTATATATAATAATTGAGCTGTTAAGGAAGTTGTTGTGTTAGCAAAAGGCAATGATTCCTTATAAGGAAATTTATTATACACTATTTCATTAATCTCAAAAGTCTTATACAATTTTTTAAGGATTTTTTGAGAAATTTTATTTGTACAAGCAGCAATAAAATCAAAATCTCTTGTACTTATTTCTTGAATAGCATGTGAAATAAGAGTAGTGACTACCCCACTGCCCATCCAATCTGGATGACAAGCGCCCATATCTAGATAGACTAATCTTTCTTTATCTAAATTTGAAAACTCAATTGATTCCGTTTCTAAAGTATCTAAGAGTAGAAAAATGGGATCCATTTGTGGACACAGTTCACTCGCTTTATCTTTATCTATTAATGGTTGGGTTACTTTTCTTGTTAAAAGAACACCAACAATTTGAAAGTTTTCTATTGCTACAAATGACATAGATTGAGATACAGCTTGTTTTACCATTTCCTCGCACATTTTGTGAAAAGGAGCAAAAGGAATTTGTAAACTGCTTACAAGAGGTTCGTTATTCACAAAAGAATGTGCAATTAAATGTGCTGCATCTTTCACGTGGTGTGTATCTAGTAGCTCTATATTCATATATTTTTCCTCATTTCTTAATATAGATAGTGGTAAATTGAAATTAGATATTGATTAAAAGGGATTGAAAATTTTATTTAATGTAGTTAAGTTTAAATATTAAAGCGCTAACAAATAAGGTTATTAAACATATGAATAAATCTGTTTAGTAGCAATCGATACATGTTTATGAAGAAATGCTACAATCTCATCTAAACATTCAACATTTGTATATGGCGAGATAGAAAAGAATTTTAATGTAGAAATTGGTTTTCTATCACAACTGTTTATTACATCTACTACACAAGAACGAGTTGTATCGCCAAAGAATATTTGATCACGATTTTTTCCTAGGTAATTAAATAGTTCTATATTTAACCGATTTGTATCCTCAATCTCTTCTTGTGTTGCGAGACCTGTACGCTCCTTTTCCCAATTTACCTGGCCATCTCCATTCATATAGAAACGAAATGTTGTAATTGGTCCATAAGTAAAATCATTTGTTATTGCTACTTGAGGAAGAGCCTTGCGCAATTTCTCCCTAAATAATAGATTTACACGAACATAATTTGCTAATAATTTTTGATATCCTTCAATTCCAAAGGCTAATAAATTTATATACATCGGAATAGAACTACCAGCTCGTGAACATTCTAAGGTATAGCCTGTATGATAACTGCCATATGATCTATTACCAAGATAAGGTGTGTCATTTTGTTCGATGTCCATAAGTTGTAAGTCAGTATGATTTTTCACGATTAAAATACTTGAAGTATAAGGTGTTTGTCCTAATTTATGAAAATCAAAACATACACTATCTGCAAGAGACATATATTGCATTTTCCCTTGAACGAGTTGTAAGGCATCTTTCACATTAGGTTCAAATGAGAGTGGATTTTCTTCAAAGTTATAATTATTAAAGAAACCATAGAATCCGCCCATTGCAGAATCTGCATGAATATAAATAGGTTTTAATTTATATTTTTTCTGTATTGATTCAGCACTATCTTTAATTTTTTCTATATCATCAATTGTAAATGTATCTGTTGACCCCATAGTAGCTAGAATATAAAGGGGGATACCTCCGTTTTCAATAACATTTATCATTTTATCCTCTAAATCTTCTATATCCATAGAATTTGTATAAGGGTCAGTTTTCACTTTAATTAGGTGATTTGTCCCAATGCCAGTTGCTTCAGCTGACTTTAATAAACTATAGTGTGCATTTTCAGAAGCAAAGCAATATACATTTTGTGGAACACCGTGTTCCTTTGCTAATGGGAATTGTTTAGCAATCGCTAAACGTAAGCTTGAAAATACACATCCTTGTCCACCCCATGTTGTATAACCACCGCTATTATGCGGATTATAACCGATCAGTTTTGAAAGCATGGATACAACTTTTACTTCTGCTTCAGCTGCCCCAGGGCCATATACATCCCAAACGCCATTACCATTTAAAAGCGCCATGGTTATTGTACCTAATAGTGATGGAATACTTGGTAGTGGTACAGCGTTAGACAAATAGTATTTATTGGGATAAGGATGACCATTCATAAATTGGTTTAGTTCTTCCATAACCTCAGACATAGCAATTCCAGCCAGTGGTATATGACTTTGGTGAATTAAGTTATTGTAATATCTGTCTGATTTTTCCTCACAGTTACCTAAAGATGCTCGGTCTTCATTTTTTAATCGGCTAAGATTTTCAACTATTTTCTGCATAGATTCTAAAAAAAGCTTTTGTTTTTTTTCATTTCCATCAGCGCTCGGAAATAGATTCAAAATATCTTGCATGTGGTCACTTCTCCTTGTGAAAATATGGATTTTTATTTTACCTAGTTAAATATACGAGTGAAATGATTTGTGTTTATCCTTTAGAATGTGTATGAATCAGGAGCTGTTTAGAAAAAAATGTAATTCCATAGAAAATTATATGAATTCTGGAATTTAAAGTAAAGGAAAAAATTTTTGATTAATTTTAAAAAGTAATTGCGATATAATGAAGTTGCTAAAAATTTTTCTGAATTAATTATTTATTCTTCAGTATTACAAACTTTATTAAATTTAAATTGTGCCCTAGCAGATATTCAAATAATGTAATAGATATTTGAATATAATGAAAAACGCCTTATAATGTAGTTTAAGGTTCTGTTGCAAAGTTTCCGAAGACATAAAGAGATGGGGAATATTGTGGGCCAGTTTTATGAAACTATTAATAATGGTTCTGGTGCAAAAAGATAATGAAGAGTAAAAAGAATGAGTCATTCCTAACGGAATGACTGCCTATGCGGTAAGGCCAAAGAGAATATTAATCAGTTGTATCTGGTTTTGGACAGACTTTTCCCCATGGAAAGTGTGTCCAAAACCAGAAAGAATTCATCCATCGATTGTTTGGGCTTACAGCATAAAACAGAATTCCGCTAGAAATATATGAACTATATTATCTTTTATTTTATCTTTGCACCAGAACCAAATTAAATATACGTGTATATTTGGGCCTCTATCTAATTAATATTTCGTTATATTTATATTAATTATTACAAAACAAAAGAACACTCAACATGAGTGTTCTTTTGTTTTGTTCTCGCGTATTGAGATGACTGTTTCAAAATCTCGTTTGGGGACTTGATTTTGACAAATTGTTACTGCACTTATAGGTTAATATTTTAAAAATAGATTGTAAATTAAGAATATTCATACGGAGTTTTGTTAATGTTCAGTATAGATATTTATCACTATGGCTATAGGAAATATAATTTTGCTATGTTGAAAGTGGTCATCTAACTAAAGGATACGTTCTTGGTACCTATACTTTGTGCGGGAATCTTTCATAAAGAAAAAACACCTTTACCAGTACATTTCTTCGACTTTATAGTTGCTTTAATATTTATGGGTGTTGCAACAACCTTAAAAGAACAAAAGAAAATAAGAGTGTTATTCTTTTTTTGTAAGAATCATTAAAATAATGTTTTTTAAGAGATTTAGGAAGAATATCTAGTTTTTGCAAAGGCAGTTATTTACTAACCGGAGAATATGAATAAATAGAAAATGGGATTTGTTTATCGAAAAGTATTTTTATTGTTAAACAGGCATGTCAAAGTGCTCAGGAATATATTTCTCAATAATGAAATGAGCTAATCATATGAAATATTAAAAAATATTTGTTTATAATAGAGTCTAAATTAAAAGGTCAATCAAATATTAATTTAACTTTGTTAATGAGTTTGAAAGGAGCGAGTATTATGGCGAATGTACTTGTAATAAATTTTCCTGGAGAGGGGCATATCAACCCGACATTAGCAGTTGTAAGTGAATTAGTACACAGAGGAGAAAAAGTTGTTTCGTATTGTATAGCGGACTATAGAAATAAAATTGAAGCAACCGGTGTGGAATTTCGAGCATATGAAAATTTTCTCCCACAAATCAATATTATGAATCGAATTAATGAAGGCAATAGTCCTGTCGAAATGTTGTCCAATATGATTGCAGCTACAGATCGTATTGTAAACCAGATTCTAGAGGAAATAAAGGAAGAACAATATGATTATATTATATATGATAATCATTTCGCAGTAGGTCGCATTATAGCAACTGTTTTACAGTTACCTAAAATTTCTTCTTGTACAACATTTGCTTTTAATAATTACATCACTTTTAATGAAGAATCTGAATCGAGAAAAGTAGATGAAAATTCTCCATTATATCAATCATGTTTATTAGGAATGGAACGATGGGAAGAGAAGTATGGGATAAAGTGTAATAACTTGTATGATATTATGAATCACCCTGGAGATATTACGATAGTATATACATCTAAGGAATATCAACCGTTTTCTCAAGTATTTAATGATTCTTTTAAATTCGTTGGGCCATCAATTGCAGTACGTAAAGAGGCAGGAAGCTTTCCAGTTGACATTTTAAAAAAGAAAGTTATTTTTGTTTCCATGGGAACAGTCTTTAATGAGCAACCGGATTTATATGAGAACTGTTTTGAAGCATTTAGAAATATGAATGCAATGGTCGTGTTAGTGGTCGGGAAAAGGATAAATATAGACCAATTTGAAAATATTCCAGAGAATTTTAAAGTGTTTAATTATGTACCTCAATTAGAAGTATTACAGCATACAGATGTATTTGTTACACATGGTGGTATGAACAGTTCTAGCGAAGCGTTATATTATGGTGTCCCGTTAGTTGTGATTCCAGTTACAGGGGATCAGCCATTAGTCGCGAAACGAGTCACTGAGGTGGGAGCCGGAGTTCAGCTTGATCGCAGAACATTAACTCCTGAAATGCTGCGTGAAGCAGTAGAAAAGGTAATGAATGATAAGGAATTTAAAGAAAATAGTCGTAAGATTGGAGAGTCTTTACGTGAATCTGGTGGCTATAAACAGGCAGTTGAGGAAATTGTAAAGTTCACTTCCAATTGTCGTGTGTAGACAAATAATGTAACAAGAAACTTAAAATGACAACTAGAAATCTACTCTAATAAAAATATATAGAAATGGAGAGATTTTTTATGTCAAAAGCGTTGGTTATAAATTTTCCTGCAGAAGGTCATATCAATCCTACAATTGGTCTTGTTAATGAATTAGTGAATAGGGGAGAAGAAGTTATTTATTATTGCGAGGAAGAATATCGCCATAAATTAAAGAATATAGATGTTGAATTTCGAAACTATGGAGATTACTTAAAAGAAATTAATTTAAAAAATAGAATGAAGGATATGTTTCACCCTTTACAAATGATGTATAGATTTTTAAGGGTAACAGAGAATGCCATCCCTTTTCTTTTAGAAGAAATTACTCGTGAAAAGTATGATTATATGATCTATGATCAGCATTTTCTTTTAGGCAGAATTCTTGCTGAAATGTTACCTATACCTACAATTGCATCCTGTACAACATTTGCTATGAATAAAGAAATGTTGGAGGAAATTCCACTGGGAAACATCGAATCTAATCCTACTTCACCATTGGTTGAGGAATGTCAAATGATTGTAAATAGAATTAGTGATCGTTATGGGGTGAATGTTGATTCATTAGAGCAACTTTTTCATTATGAAAGTGACATGACATTAGTTTTTACTTCTAAATATTTTCAACCTCATGCTCATTGTTTTAATCATACCTTTAAGTTTATAGGACCCTCTATCACTTCACGGCAGGAAATAGTAGAATTTCCTCTTTATAGGTTAGACGGAAAAGAGGTTATTTACATTTCGATGGGAACAGAGTTAAATAAACAGCCGGAATTTTATGAGAAATGTTTGCATGCATTTAAAGAATTTAATGGAATAGTTGTAATTTCTGTAGGTAAGGAAATAGAGATGCGACGTTTTCTTAATATGCCACCCCATTTCATTATTCGTCCTTATGTTCCACAGTTAGAGGTTTTAAAATATACAGATGTCTTTATTACACATGGTGGTATGAATAGTGTAAGCGAAGGATTATATTATGACACGCCTCTTGTTGTTTTACCAATTACAAATGATCAACCTTTTGTAGCAAAAAGAGTCGAGGATTTAAATGCTGGTTTGACTTTGGATTATACAAAAATTACATCTGATTTATTGAAAGAAACGGTAAGGAATGTACTTAATAACAAAACTTATAGGGAAGGAAGCAAAATAATTGGTCAGAGTTTACGTGAAGCAGGTGGATGTAAGAAAGCAGTTGATGCAATATTTCAGTTTAAAAGAGAATTTTTGTCTAGTTCCCTTGATAAATGAATTGACGATAAGTACTTTGAGCTATACTCATTAATAAGAGTTGCGAAAGACATATATCGATATAACTCTTCGGTGAATAAAGATAATTCGTGTTTTTGATGCAAGTCCATAAAAAGCACGTCACTCTTACTCATTAACATAAGAAGATAGTAACGTGCTTTTAACTTTGAATATATTCTAAATACTTAAGGTGATGGATGTGAGGTAGCACATCATGCCTATCAGTCTATCAGAGAAGTTTGCCACATCGCTATCCAGCTAACAAAACAAAATTCCCCTAAAATGAAAAAATACGCTATTCTTTCTGTAGAATCATAGGAAAGGATGGCGTTTTTGTATGTCAATTTCTGTATCAGATGAATTAGGGGTACGGAAACGATTCAGGGAATGAGGTGCCACTCTGGAATTTACTTACAGAACGATTTGAGGAATGCTCTGACATATCTAAATCTTCCCCATTTAAATTTACAAAAGAAGAGTCCATTTTGGATTTTTCTTTTTATATGTTCGTAAAGGTATACTTTTACAGACGGTTATAAAACTATAAAAAATATGTCTGAAAATACCGTTTTTAGATTTTATAGATATCCGTATATCACAGACATATTTACGGATGTTTTTTTAAAGATATAGATGGAATTTTCACTTAAATATTTATAAAACGTTTATTTGAATTTTTTGGTAGGTTTATCTAACAATGTATAGAAATATGAACAAGTACAATTTAAACGTACCTAAAGGGGATGGAGAAGATGGTAAAAAAGTTTGGTTTGGGAGTATATTCTACAGCAATCGTATTAAGTGCTAGTATAGGTTTTTCAGGTACTGTATCAGCGGATAGTTTATTTATATCTGAACAAATTACAAATGGAAACTTTGAAGATGGGCTAAATAATTGGGCTTTATCTAACCCTAATTCTTCTAATGAGAACATTGGTACTTCTGAAACGGGTAATCATTATTTGCAATTAATACATGAGGACACGGCTTTACAGCTTGTTGCTGTAAAGCCGAACACAGAATATACATTAACATTTGATGTAGCAGGGATTATAGGATCTCCAGCAGAAGTAACAGTAGGTAATCTGGATTCAACTCAAAAAATAGTTCCATTAATAAAAAAACAGTATACAGGTTTTAAGCCAGCCCATCATGAATTTAAGTTTGAAACTGGTGAGGATGTATCAAACTTTACAGTGAAATTTGCTTCCACAGGAAATGGTAGAGCTAAGTTTGATAATGTGAAATTAAAGGGAAAATCTTATATTTTAAATGTTGATTTTGATCGAAATACCAATTTAGATCCTCTTAAACTATGGGGCTATGTAAATTCCAGTATCGAAGAACATGTAGGAATAAATAATTCTAAAGGAATTCATTTAACGGGATCAAATGGTGGATTTGAAGGATATGCAACCTTTAAACCTAATACTACATATACATTATCAGCAAATGGAAAAATAGTATCCTCGGGACGAAAGGTTATTGTAGGGGCAGGAATTAATGGGGTAGGTGAAAAAACATTGGAGTTTACTTCTTCACAATATGAACAAAAATCTGTTGAATTTACTACTGGAGATACAGAGGCTTCAGGAAAAGTCTACATTTATATTCCTTCCGGCGGAAGCTGTGATGCTTATCTTGACGATATTGTATTAGTAGAGAAGTAATATTGATGCTTTAAAATACAACTGTTGATTTAAAAAAGAAGAATGTTTCATAAAAAAGTACTCCTAGATAAATCTAGGAGTACTTTTTTTAGTGCAATTACTGGATTCATAGGATGGTGAACGCCGGCAGTTAGATAGTAACACATAAATTTAGATTCCAGAAACTTTCTTCATTACTGTAAGAATTAACATTTGTACAATTTTTATTTTTATTATATAAAAATTAGTCATCTAGGGGTCACCATACATCGCTATCAAGCTAAGATAAATTTGTATCTATATAATCAAAAAAACGCCATCCTTTCTCTATATTTTTACAAAAAGAATAACATTTTTTATAGTATGGATATGAATCCACCTTAGCGTGATGGCGATAGGGTACCACCAATAAAATGGGAAAAACATATCCTAGAATCTCCTTTGGGATGAAAAAACTATTTTTCTACGATAGCCAATTGCTATTTAGAAAAATAGTACCGTTTCTTATATTAAATGTGTCGTTAGTGTACAAGTGACACACCAATATAAGAGGATACCTACTAAATTATTAATGCACGTAATAATGATTCACCAACATGAATTTTAAGTTATAACAAATTATTACAGAGTAGAGTGTTTATTATTATTCTTTACCATATCTAATATATCCCTTATTACATCGACAACAACTTGAGGTTGATCAATATGTATTGCATGTCCAGCATCTTCAACAACAATATGTTTTTTATTAGTCGACAAGTTAGCAAGCTCTCCCTGGAATTTCATCCAAGTAGCCATAGACTCCACTGTATGAAAAGGCTGCAGCCCCCCTGTTACAACAATGAGTGGAATGTTTCCAAGTGATTTAGAAGTACGAATTTGTTCTAAGCTTTCTTCCACTTCATTAAGAGAACCTTCCAAAGTAAATTGATTATAATAAGCCGCCTGAACTTCTTTTGTAAATAAAGAGGGCAATATTCTGTTTTGATCCTCGTGAGTTGAGTCTAAGAGAACGACTCCTACTACTTCCTCTGGATATGTGCTTGCAAATAATCTTGTATTTAACCCTCCAAATGAGTGTCCGACTAATACATATGGAGGGTTTATACCTGCTTTATTAAGTAATATACGTAGATTTTCGACACTTTGCTGACTATGGCGAGGTCTTTCATTCATTTCACTTTTGCCAATACCAGCTCTATCATAAATAAACATTTTTGAGAACTTTGAAATGTCATCTTTAATAGGATTCCAGCTTTCTAAAGTGGCTCCATATCCAGCATCAAAAACTAGAGTGGGACCTTCATTATTTCCCCCTAACAATTCATAGTATAATTCAATACCACCTATATCTAATTTTTGTCCTGTTTCATTCGCAATAAATTCACTCATATCCAATTCTCCCTTTTTCTTTTTATCCATTGAAAATTCCAATTAAACAAGTTCAATTTAATTGAACTTATCGTAACATGTACTGATTTTCTTTTCAATCTAAAGTTTAATATAATTGAACTAGTAGACTGAATTACAAAGGATGTTGAAAATGAATGAGTTAGGAAAACGAATAAATAAATTAAGAGTAGAAAAAGGTATGACACTTGTAGAGTTATCTGGTAATAAAATGTCAAAAGGGATGTTAAGCATGATTGAAAATGGGCATTCGAACCCTTCGATGGATAGTTTGAAATTTATCGCGCACCAGTTGGGCTGCGATCCTCAATATTTGTTAGGGAGCCCTACATCCGATGAGCTAAAGCACTTATTTAATAAAGTAGAGGAAGCATTTGAAAAAAATAATGATGAACAGATAATAAATTTGACACACGACATGTTGGACCAACAGTTTCCCATTTCATTTGAATCTGCTAGGATATTGGAAATTTCCGGAAGAACAGTTATGAAATCCGAGCAAAAACGTGGGGAAATGTTGATAGAACGAGCAGTAGCAATCTATGAGCGGTTATCCCTTTATAGCCACTGCGTGGCTGCTAAAGTACATATGGTAGAATACCGTGCAAAAGAGGAGGATTACCATGATGCTCTGATAATGTTACGAAATGTAAGAAAAGAGTATCATGAAAAAGCAACAGTGATTGATATGGTCGTTGAAATAGAAGCGAATTACGTTGAAATGGTCTTACTCTTCGGGATAGGTGACTATAAATCAGGAAAGAGTAAGCTTAATCAGCTAATTGAACTATCTAAGAGAAAAAGGGTATTTTATAAGATGGATAATATTTTCCGAATTGCAGCGTTTCAAGCTCTTCTTCATAACAATGAAAATGATTATGCTTATTTTATCAAGAAGTCAGAACAGTTTGCTGTTTTTAGTGAAAATGATGAATCTTTAGCTTTTACACTGTTGCTTCAAGCACATTATCATAATCAAACATCAGAGGATTATGAACAGGCCCTATATTACTTAGATAGGTTTGCTACCCTAGTAAAGGGGAATCTCGGAAGTGACTATTATTATCTTGAAAAAGGTAAAGTATTATTAGGAAAAGGACATGTAAAAGAAGCCCTTGAAGCATTTGAACAATTTAAGATGCCAAATACGACTATTTACCCACTTGAATTATGTATTCTCTACACTGCAGATGCATATAGAGCACATTGTCTTTTACATCTAGGAAGAATAGAGGAAGCACTTAACTATGCGCAGAGAGCAGCTAGTAAAATAGATTCGCTACCCGAAACGCCTTATCAAGGTTTTATAAGAAACACCTTAGAGTTAGTGAATAAAACCTATAATAGTATTTTCGATAGAAAAAATGAATAGCTTATAGGGAATAAAGAAGAGAATGTCAATTTAAGAAAAGCAAATACCCCAAAACGAGAAAATTGAAATATCCAGATGAAAATGTACATTATTTTGTTTTGGGGCATAATAAAATTCTTAAGTTGATGGATATGGGGTAGCACCACATCGCTATCAAGCTAAGATCATATAGCGTCAATTATAGTAGATGTTGTTATTTTTTCTAAAGAGTAGGTGTAGGAAATTCAAAGATTTGCATACGAAATAAACCCTAACGGGTTTCATTTTTTTTGAATTAAGCCGCTTGCTTGTCTGACATGGTACAATTGTAAACGACACCTAATATATCAAAGACTGTTTTCTTTTTATACCTATGAGATTTTCGCCCGTTTTGCTGTAGGAGGTTGAACAGGCGAAGTAGCACCTTTGATAGCTCTTGGGTGTCTTTTTGGATAGTTTGAAACAAAAGGAGAAAATAGTCTTTAATTATATATATTGCTTTATATTCACTAAGCTCCTGTTTTTTCTTCATGAGGAGTAATTGACGCATTTGAAACATGATGGAAGAACAAAGTAGAATAGCAATTAATTGACCATATAAATGGCACTCCAATCGTTCTGGTTTTATCTTTTTACAATGATGAATTTGAAAGAATGACTTCCACGTTTTAAATAAAATTTCGATTTGCCAACGCAAAGAATACCAGTCATGCACTTGTTCCATCGAGACAATATCTATAGGAGTGTTTGTCATGTATACATTGATACCACTGAGTCGTTTGCTACGAGAAGAATACTTCATTCCTTTCTTTTTTTCTCTTACAGCTTGATCTTGTAATCGTTTTTGTTGTTGTTCTTTTGTTAGACGATGAAAAATCACACGAGTTTGTATTTTATCCTTCATTCCTACATAAGCGTTGGATATTTCACATGTTTGTCCTGGGTGAAGAGAATTCATTAAAACCTCCATATCTATCTGAATATACTCAGTACTTTTCTTGATTCTGCCATCTTGAAAATAATCCGGAGTAGGATTTTTTTGGTAAATACGTGTATTCGATTTGATACGGGAAATATAGTAAGCCTTTTTATCTTGTATATGTTGAAGATCTTTCAAATGAAAATAACCTAAATCTCGGATACATAAATCATTCGCTGTTACAGTTGGAACGCACAAGGAACCGTAGGTTCGATCATGTTGTTTACCTGGACCTGTATGAATATGAAGGAATTGTCCACTTAATAAATCATACTCAAGCTGAATCTTTAATCCCGCTGTATGACTATATCCCCCTGCACCTGGATAAACAGATGAAAAGGAATCTGGAAGTTGAAATGCAGTTGAATCTAAAATACGAATACGCTTGAAAACAGAAGTATATGTAGAGGAAATCGGTATAGATGAAGCCAATTTTCGGTTTAATAGTTCAGCTAATATGTGTTGTAAAAATTGGACGGCTGCTTTATTAAATCGTTGATTCAGTCCCTCAGGACTGATGAGCACTTCTGTTGACGCTTCTAAACAGCTAGATAACTGAGTTAAAGAAGTTGTGGCGACATTTTGGCTCATCCATACACATAAAGCGACTAAATCTTTTGCTTGGTACTTACTGGTTCGTTGCACAAAACCAACATCTTTAGCAAGATCTCGTAAGATATTTGGGGATAAAAATCTTTGAATCTCTTGAGCGAATAGCTGTAATTCATTGGATACAGAAATAGACATAAAAAACGCCATCCTTTCCTATGGTTCTACAGAAAGAATAGCTTATTTTTTCATTTTAGGGGGAATTTTATTTTATTAGCTTAATAGCGATGTGGCGGTACCCCATATAGGGCCACCATACATGCCTTAACTTAAGATGTTTTAATACCTTCAAATACCAGAAAATGTTATCCTTTCTGCATATTTGTACAAAAAGAATAGCGTATTTTTTGTTTTAAGGACTTATTTTATTTCTTAATTTAATACATAGCACCTATCTCACAATAGATGCAACATCCTCGATCGCTTTCATACCAGTTGGACTGATACCAGCCAATTGAAAGAATCCATGGTTTACTCCGAGATACCGACGGCATTGTACTTTCACGCCTGCTTCTAGCAAACGGTGATACAACATTTGACCTTCATCGACGAGAGGGTCAAATTCTGCTGTTAAAATGTGGGTTTCTGGAAGACCAGTAAGATCATCCCTATATAATGGGCTGGCTTCCGGATGATTGAAAGGTAGATTAGATAAGTAAGCTTCAAAACCACTAAGCAACATATCTCGAGTAATCACATAATCGTCTCCAAATTCTTTATAACTATTGCTTAAACCGTTCGCGTCCAGCATCGGATAAATAAGAATTTGTCGCTGGGGTAACCGTTGTCCTTGAGCCTTAAGACGAAGGCAAGTAACTAGGGCAAGATGTCCACCGGCACTGTCACCTGCGAGTGTAATGTTGTTTAGGTTTCCACCCCAATGCGAAGCATACTGACGGACGATATATGTAGCTTTAATTGCATCGTCATGTGCAGCTGGATAAACGTGTTCCGGTGCCAATCGATAACCGACGGCAATAACGAGGGAGTTACTCAAATTGGCTAACATACGCAGTTGACGATCATGAGTTTCGAGGTCACCACTGACAAAGCAACCACCGTGATAATAAATCAAAATAGGAAGATTGGTTTGATCCGACGGTTTGTATATGCGAAGTGGTAAACCATCAATTGTTCGATCAATAATATTCCATACGGGCACGGCTTCTCCGGCAAGATCAATTGTATTCAAATATCCTTGTCGACGTTCCTGAAAGCTCTGCTGTCTTGCCGAAGGTCGCCCAGCTTCGATAAATTGGGCAACCAAATTCCGGATGCCAGGCTCCAAATCGTTTAAATGTATCATATATGATGCCTCCTACTTGTTAGGTACATCTTCATTATTCTTGAGAATTTAAAGGATGTCTAGCAAATAGTTCTGTTTTTTTGTATATGGAGATTTAAGTAAACTCATTATTTAAAAAGTGAAAAATCTATCTTGCTACAGTTGTCTATGATAGTGCATTTTTTCGTTTTTGGGGTTATTCATCTTCTTAAGTTGATGGGCATGGGGTAGCACCACATCGCTATCAAGCTAAGCTCATAAAACGTCAATCATAGTAGAGGTTGCTTCTTTTTTCTAAAGGCTACGTGTAGTAAATTTAAAGATTTGCATACGAAATAAACCCTAACGGGTTTCATTTTTTTAAATTAAGCCGCTTGATTATCAGACATGGTACAATTGTAAACGACACCTAATATATCAAAGACTGTTTTCTTCTCATATCGATGAGATTTTCTCCCGTTTTGCTGTAGGAGGTTGAACAGGCGAATTAGAATCTTTGATAGCTCTTGGGTGTCTTTCTGTATAGCTTGGAAAAGAAGAAGAAAGTAATCTTTAATCATATATATGGCCTTATATTCACTCAGTTCTCGTTTCTTTTTCATAAGAAGTAATTGCCGCATTTGAAACATGGTAGAAGAACAGAGCAGAATGGCAATCAATTGCCCATACAAATGGCATTCCAATCGTTCTCGTTTTATCTTTTTACAATGATGAATATGAAAGAATGATTTCCATGTTTTAAATAAAATCTCGATTTGCCAACGTAAAGAATACCAATCATGCACTTGTCCCATTGGGACAATATCTGTAGGAGTATTTGTCATATATACATTGATACCGCTAAGTCGTTTACTACGAGCGGAATACTTCATTCCTTTCTTTTTTTCTTTTACAGTTTGATCTTGTAATCGTTTTTGTTGCTGTTCTTTTGTTAGTCGATGAACAATCACACGAGTTGGGACTTTATCAGTCATTCCTACATAAGCGTTGGATATTTCACATGTTTGTCCTGGTTGAAGAGAGTTCATTAAAACCTCCATATCTATCTGGATATACTCTGTACCTTTCTTGATTCTGCCATCTTGAAAATAATCAGGGTTAGGATTTTTTTGATAAATACGTGTATTCGATTTGATACGTGAAATATAATAAGCCTTTTTCTCTTGTATATGTTGAAGATCTTTCAAATGAAAATAACCTAAATCTCGGATACATAAATCATTCGCTGTTGCAGTTGGGACACACAAGGAACCGTAGGTTCGATCATGTTGTTTACCTGGACCTGTATGAATATGAAGGAACTGTCCACTTAATAAATCATACTCAAGCTGAATCTTTACTCCCGCTGTATGGCTGCATCCTCCTGCACCTGGATAAACGAATGAAAAAGGATCTGGAAGTTGAAATGCAGTTGAATCTAAAATACGAATACGCTTGAAAACAGAAGTATATGGAGAAGAAATCGGCATAGATGAGGTCAATTTTTGGTTTAGTAGTTCAGCTAATATGTGTTGTAAAAATTGGACGGCTGATTTATTAAATCGTTGATTCAGTCCCTCAGGACTGATGAGCACTTCTGTTGATGCTTCTAAACAGCTAGATAACTGAGTTAAAGAAGTCGTAGCAACATTTTGGCTCATCCATACACATAAAGCGACTAAATCTTTTGCTTGGTACTTACTAGTTCGTTGTACAAAACCAACATCTCTAGCAAGATCTCTTAAGATATGTGGGGATAAAAAGCTTTGAAGTTCTTGACCAAATAGTTGTAATTCATCAGATACAGAAATAGACATACAAAACGCCATCCTTTCCTATGATTCTACAGAAAGAATAGCGTATTTTTTCATTTTATGGGGTATTTTGTTTTGGGGAACAATGAATTTTTTAGTTTTAATGTATTGTATTAAAAATCAATATGCTAATACCGAATAATATACTTATTTCCAATAAAAATAAGATACCTCTGTACACCCAATACGGAAAAAATTTTTAGTACATTTATAAATAGCATCGCTCCACCTGCTTAACCTGAACCAACATTTAATTTCTAGAAATACTGCACTGTTTAGTTAATTTGTATCACGTACAATTTTATATTTTGTTATAAAAAGAATGGATAAGATAGTTATGAGTAGGCCACAACATAGTAGAATGTTAGATATAGAAGTGCCAAATGTTAAGTATATAGATACAAAAGCATAAGATAGCGGAACTAAACCGTTCGAAGAGGCATTTACGAAACTCATAACTCTCCCTAGCTTATCTGTTTCACTGTTTTCTTGAATAATAGACAACAGTGGTACATTAATCATAGAAGACATGAAACCCATCATCACAAGTAAAAGGATTCCTTGCCATAAAACATACATTTGACCAAGGAGAGAAAGAAAAATACCAAGAAAAGAAATAAGTATTAGAATAGAAAGACCTCTATTTTTCCTAATATTTAAAAGCCCAATCAATAAAGCGCCTCCTAGCATTCCTCCTTGATAAGAGCTTTGTAAAAAACTTACCTCAACTGCCTTTCCATGTAATACCTCGCTCGCTAATAATGGAATTCCCATAAGTAAAGGGCCAAAGAAGAGGACGTTTATTGTCATTAAAATAAAAAGTATAGATTTTAAAAAAGGCATGTTCCATACATATTGAAAACCTTCTAATAGCTCTTGTCTGGTAGATGCTTGCTTAGATGACGGTGAAGAATTTTTTTCTTTAATACATAAAGTGAAAGCGGATGTAATTAATAAAAAGCAAGCAACGAAGAGAAATAAAACCGAGAAAGAACTAACTGTAATAATCCAGCCGCCTATCATTGGTCCGGCAAACATTGCAACTTGATTGGAAGTTTGAATAAAGGAATTAGATCGAGTTAACATCTCTTTTGGGACTAGAAGAGGAAGAAGAGACTGATTCGCTGGTGAAAAGAAAGCATCCAGAATTCCAAATAGTAGTGCAAAAAACAGTAACGACCATAAATTTAATAGATGTAAATGTAATAAAGTAATCATTACAAAAACCAGTAAAAAACGCGTGAAGCTAGAAACCAACATAATTTTTGAACGTTTAAAGCGATCTGCCCATACACCTCCAACAGTCATTAGGAGGACTCGCGGGATTAGAGTTACCATCATGACAATCCCAAGTGCTGATTCCTGACCTAAAGATCGAATAACATACCATTGCTCTGCAAATAGGTAGGTTGAAAGAGCAAGAAAAGAAGAGGTACTAGATAACCAAAGAAATAAGAATGCACGATTTTTAAATAATGACATGCTTGTATACTTAGGTTGAACTTGTTGTGATATAAACGGCTCACTCAAAGAATATTCCTCCCCACAAATAATGAATTATAAATCTTCGTTAAAGAGCAGTTGATCAATTTCAAAACCTGTGATTGTAACATAAAAGTTTTTATTAGTATCAGTTTCTGTGGAAGCTGCTAAAGTTTCTTTAACAAGGTTTCTATACTGATTTAAAAACTTTATAAATTGTTCTTCTGTTAATGAGAATTCTGTTTGCATCGAGATACTTGGCCAATCTTCAACATGGGAAGATGTTAAATCGAATGAGGTATCTGGAGCAGTTAATACTCTTGTTTGTGCACGATGTAATACTTCTAAATAGGATTGTCTTGTTGCCTGTTGCGATTCAATGTAGTGAAGTAAGTGATTTGCAGGAATAAAGCCACGCGAAACAGCCTGATAGTACTTTAAAATATTCCCTCCCTGTTCTTCTTTTTTTACTAATTGAATGATGTTGTGTTTTTCTAGTTCGCGGAGGTGATAGAGTATTTTTGCGCGAGAAAGATTTAAAAGCTGAGCAAGTTGATGACCTGTATATGGCTTTTCGACTAAGTATATAAGCATTTTTGTACGTAATGGATCGCTTATTACTTTTAATTGTTCATATGTTTCGATAATGGAAATGGCTTTTTGTTTCATTATGCATCATCCTTTTTTTAACCAGTTAAATTTATTTAACTCAATTGTATTACAATTTTAAATAAAAAGAAAGTTAATTTAGAAATTTCTGAATTAAAACAAAGACAGTAGGATTCCATGTAGGGGGCCTACCACACACATCCATCAACTTAAGAAAACAAATCCACCCCAAAACGAAAAAAT
The DNA here is from genome assembly GCF_038050455.1 of Bacillus sp. FSL K6-6038. Lineage (NCBI taxonomy): Bacteria > Bacillati > Bacillota > Bacilli > Caryophanales > Bacillaceae > Bacillus > Bacillus sp. FSL K6-6038. Next base: position 3,533,460 of record NZ_JBBOUH010000001.1, on the reverse strand, counting down.
GAGCTCTTTTATTACAAATTAGGACAAAATCTCGTTCTGGGGGAGTTGTATTTTCTTAGCTTGATAGCCATGGGGTAGCACCAACAAAACGCGAATTTCGTACGCTAAGGTACAATCGAGCTTGATTCCTAAAAGCACAAGTCGTGGAACAAGCTATTCTATCGTATCGAAGAAGATAATTAGGAGCTCCTTATCTTGTTTTATTGAAGCGTTCGTTCGATAAAACATATAAAAGGCAGACCATTTTACTGGTCTGCCTTTTGAAGTATCATTTAAGCTTTCTCGTTTTCCAAATCTTTTCTAAGTAACCCCATAATATGAATGTCATGGTAACTACCGAACCTAAATAATTCTTCTTTTAAATTCTCTTCTACGGAAAATCCGCATTTTTCATAAGAAGCGATAGCTCTTTTGTTGTAACTAAACACTTGGAGCTTGACTTTATTTACATTCATATAATTGAAAATAAAGTCAACCAGTATTTGCATTGAATCAGTTCCATAACCTTTCCCTTGATATTCAGGACCTATTGAAACGCCAACGTGACAAGTACCATTTTTCCAGTTCACTAAGTAAACAGCTATTGTCCCAATAAAGATTTTTTCATCTTTAAGTTCAATACCAAACATGTAATCTTCTTTATCAGAACTTATTTCATTAAGAAATTTTTCATGGTCACTCTCAGTAGGAGGAAATGGTATTCCATCATTCATTAATAACCGGCTCTCCATTACATCTTCAATGTTATAGTAGTTTCCGTAATCCTCTTTTGTTATTTTTCGTAGAGTGACTTTATTACCTGTTAAAAATCTTTTACTATATTGCTTAATCAAATTAATATCCCCCAATTAATACGCAGGGGTATGCAGTAAGGGTTATTTTACTGTACCCTTGCGACGTTTTTTTGTTTCTTTAGTTTTTTTAAAACATCTACTGCAATGCTCGTTAACATAGGCTTATCTCCCTTTTCTCAAGATAATAAAAGTATATATAGAATTATAAGAATTTTTAATCATTTCATCGAGGCTAATGAAAGAAGTAAACATTAAAGGGGTAGCTAAAAAAATAATTGTTCCTAAAAACGAAAGTAAACTTTTCAATATTAGTTTACTTTCAAACCCCTGAAAATATCGAATTACAATTAAATTCCAGGTAATTGCTGTGAAATTTTTATTTTAGATCCAATAAAGATACTTTGCTAATTGTTTCATAGCAACTACACCTTAAATTTATTTATTCACTTTCTAATTATATCGTGCCTAAATAAGAAAAATTTAGTAATTATAAATCATAAAATTCATATATTTTTTATAGAAAGAATCCTTTAGGGCTTCCAACATGTTACCTCTAATATTTTATAAAAGAGGAATTATTTAACGATTTTCTCTTCAACTTAAAAAACTAAATTAATATAAATAAATAAATGAATAAATAAAAAGGAATTCCAATGAAAATAAAGAATTTATCAGTAATAAAGTTAATAATTGGTTTTTTGAAGGGGTAATTTGTGAAGCTATGGAGGGAAAAAAACTTTTAAAACAGTGGAAAGCAGATTTACAAACTATTAAAGAAGAGAAAAGAAAAAAGAAAAGGAAAAAGAGAAAAAGCACAAATAAGAAGTTTGCCATTCCTAGTAATACCGCTAATTTTATGAATGAGAATCATGTATATTATAAAAGAAACGGTGTTTGGAAACAAAGAGATAAATAGGTATTTAGAATGGGCGCAATAAATTTTGACTAAATATATAGTCAAAATTTATTGCGCCAGCGTTACTTTATGCATTTGAAAAGTTAAAGGAGAAAGGATTTTACAAAAGCACCGTTCATTGTACCGTTAAACATATGAATAATCGTATAGAACAAGACCACCGACATGTGAAACGTCGTTTTGCTAGGTGATCGGGATTTCAAACTCTCCGGCATGCTTCTCTTACAATAAAAGGAATTGAAACCATTCATGCCCTATACAAACAAAGGCGAAGTCTTCAAATAGGCTCCGCCTTTTCGGTGTATAACGAATTACAGGAATTATTAATGGTTGCATAACCATTTAACGATGCAACTCTAGATTCTCTATGTTTTGGGTAACTTTGCAACACAACCGTGTGCTCACTTTTTTTCTCCTGTTTTAGACAGGAAGAAAACTGTTTTGCCACATCCATGTATTTGCCTCCTCTCATGTAAATTATGTTGCATAAACAAATGATCACTTCTTATAAATTGTGTTGTATTAGGTGACCCGTGTTTAACTTAAAATTTTCATAATAAAATTAAAAAATAAAAGCAATCATATCGAAAAAATGATAATCTTCCTCTAAAATCAGTAAGAAAACTTTTAAATTACTATTTTACTGTAGAATGGAAATGATACATTAATAATTAAGGTAATACTGTTCACTATTTAATTTTAAACTATATAGAAAGATATTGAGGTGCAATAGATGATACATAATATTCCAGATGTTTATACAAAAAAAATCCTTATAGTAGATGATGAAAAAGAGATTTTAAATTTGTTAGAAACAGTTTTAAAGAAAGAGGGGTTTCAACATATTTATACTTATACAACAGGAGAAGAAGGAATACGCATGTGTAAGCGAGTACAGCCAGATCTTATCATATTAGATATTATGCTTCCAGATTTAGATGGATATAGTGTTTGTCAGCAAATTCGACAGTTTACATTCGTTCCAATATTTTTCTTATCGGCGAAAAATGAAGATTTAGATAAAATACTTGGATTAAGTATAGGTGGCGATGATTACATTACAAAGCCTTTTAGTCCGAAAGAAGTAGCATATAAGATGAAAGCATTTTTTCGACGCAATCAATATCAAGAAAAGGCTCGGATTATGTATCAGTTTGGAGACATTAGGATAGATGAGGCACAAGGAACAGTGTTAAAGGGTGATACATTACTATCTTTAACAGCAAAAGAATTTAATATATTACTATTTTTAATAAAAAACCCAAATCAAATTTTTAGTAAGGCCCGCTTATATGAAGCTGTCTGGGGAGAAACATATCTGGGTAATGACAATATTATGATGGTACATATGAGACATTTAAGAGAAAAAATAGAGGATAATCCTTCCAACCCTCATTACCTTGTAACAGTAAGGGGACTCGGATATAAACTTAATACAAAAGGTGATGCAAGATGAAGTGGAAGGTCACGAGACTATATATTACCTCATTAATAGGATTAATTATGTTTATCCTAATCGTTCAATTTTTTGCTTTTAGTTATTTAGTATTTACTTATAACCGTGAGGGAATGGACGATCCAGAGGGCTCAGTATTAGCTTTTCAAAAAGAAATCACAGTAGAAAATGGAAGTATTTCTATAACAAATAAAGGAAAAAATTTTTTGCAAGAACATGGAGCATGGTTACAAGTATTAAATCGTAATAGTGATGAAGTATTTCAAATGTATAAGCCTAAAAATACACCAACTCATTATACCCCTAGTGATTTGATTTTACGCTATAAGTACGATATTGGGGGGGATACAACGTTTGTGGGTAAGTTAGATAAAAGTACACAAGTAGAAAGTTATATTGTCGCTTTTCCATCAAACCAAGCATTGCGAAAGTTTGTCTATTTGAACTTCAATAATTTATCTAGCTTCTATCCATATGGGATTTTAATGTTAATAGGAGTAACAGTAGTTTGTATTTTATTATTTGCTTACATTGTGGCAAGGTATATGTCAAAACCTGTTGTCACGATAATTGAACATATTAATAATTTAAAACAAGGACAATATGAACAAGTACCGGAAGAAAAAGGAATATATGCAGAGGTATATATAACTTTGAATCAGTTATCGCATCAACTAAAGGATATTAATCTCCAAAGAAAAAGGCTAGATACGATGCGAGCAGAATGGATTATAAACATCTCTCATGATTTAAAGACACCACTTTCTTCTATTAAAGGTTATAGTGAAATTATAGGGAATCGCGAGTATAAAATCAATATGCAAGAAATGTACCAATATGCAGAAGTCATTCAAAATAAATCAATTTATATTGAAAAATTGATTAATGATTTAAAACTTACATATCAATTGAAGAATGCGTTGTTACCTATCCATAAAAATACAGTAGATATTGTGAATCTCACCCGAGAAACGATTATTGAATTTATGAATATGCCTCATTATGAGAATCGATTAATTGAGTTTGAATGTCTTAAGAAGGAACTAATTATAAAAGCAGATCAGGGATTAATTCAACGTGTGATAGTAAATTTATTGAATAATGCGCTCATTCATACTGATGTTGAAACATTAATACAAGTTCGCATAAAACAAACATCTAGATATACCGTATTTACGATTGAAGACAATGGTGACGGAATACATAAAAATGATTTACCACACATTTTTGATCGATATTTCCGTGGTACAAATACAGATCCAAAAAGTGGTTCAGGTTTAGGAATGGCGATTGTAAAAGAAATCATCGTAGCTCACGGTGGAGAAATTGTAGTTGAAAGCAGCAAAGGAAACGGTACAAAAATTACATTTCAGCTTCCGTTAGAAAATTAAGCTAAACTTAAGGTCAGCTCAATTCAAGATTAAGCAAGAACTTTCATAATAAATGATAGCTTAATCAAGAAAAAGAGGTGCCAATAATGGGAATATATATCGTTGAGACAGAAGATTTGACAAAGGCATATGGAGCTGTAAATAGTGTGAGTCAATTACAAATGAAAGTCGGTAAAGGTGAAATTTATGGATTTCTAGGCCCAAATGGGGCTGGGAAAACAACGACAATTAGAATGCTACTGGGATTAATAAAACCGACTACAGGTAATATTAAAGTATTCAATCGAGATTTAAAAACAAATCGAATAGATATTTTAAGAGAGGTTGGCTCTCTTGTTGAATCGCCATCTTATTATGGACATTTAACAGGTCATGAAAACCTAGAAGTAATTCGGCAAATGTTACAAGTACCAAAAAAGAATATTGATGAGGTATTGCGTATCGTTCGATTAGAGAAACAAAAAGATAAACTAGTTAAACAATACTCACTTGGAATGAAGCAACGCCTTGGCATAGCAATGGCGCTACTTGGAAATCCAAAATTGTTAATTTTAGATGAACCCACAAACGGATTAGACCCTGCCGGGATTCAAGAAATTCGTGAACTCATCAAACAACTGCCAAAGCAATATGATATGACAGTTGTTATTTCTAGTCATTTGTTAAATGAGATGGATCAAATTGCAACGCAAGTGGGCATTATTAATAGTGGACAGCTTATTTTTCAAGATAAAATTGAAGTGTTACGCAAAAAAAGTCAGGCATCAATGAAAATACGCGTAAATGATGTAGTAAAGGCTCATCAAATTTTAGAACAGCATCAAATTCATCTTAGAATTGAAGGTAATTGTCTAGTTACGCATCAACAGGAAGATCATCTTATTTCTCACATAAATCATTTATTAGTACAGCAGAATTTATCAGTGTATCGAATTGAAGAAGAGAAGCATACGTTGGAAGAAATATTTCTAAGCCTAACAGAAAAAGGTGGTGTTTTATAATGATTGCTGCCTTAAGAAGTGAATTATTGAAATTAAAAAGAAAGAAATTATTTTTAGTAGTATTTTTGATACAGTCTTTAGCATTACTTTGGTTATTTGCTATTGTGTCACAAGACAAAAAGGAATTTCTAAATTGGGAGTCGCTTCTTTCAAGAGTAAGTATGATAAATGCATTATTTTTACCTATAATGATTGCGACAATTACATCTCGAATAATTGATTTTGAAAATAAGGGGAACACCTGGAAGCCATTGTGTGCAATTCCCACATCTAGGAAGCTAGTATATATAACCAAAATTATCTTTAGCCTCTTTTTTCTTGTATACGCAGGTGTAATTTCTATTTCTGTAATTATATTAATGGGAAAAATCTTTAATTTTGATGGTGGAATTCCGGTGATATTATTACTGAAATATGGTTGTTTTACCATTATAGGATGTATTCCTATGGTTATTTTGCAACTCTGGATATCTTTGGTAGTGAAAAATCAAGTATTTTCTTTAACGGCAGGTGTAATCGGCTCATTTCTTGGGTATTGCGGGCAGATGTTTCCTTGGAAAACATGGATAATTTGGACATATTCATCTCTGACAAATCCAATTTCTTGGGCTTTTTCCAATGGGAAAATAGTGTATTTCCCAAATGAAGGAGTCATGATGAATCTTTTGTTAAGTTTAGGAGTTAGTTTATTATTTATCGTTCTTAGCACTGTTCATTTTGCGCACAAAGATATTCATTAGGAGGATGAAGATATGTTATTAAGCTCATTTCGATGCGAATTATTAAAATTAAAACGTTCAAAAATATGGATTGTAATGACATTCATTCCGCTTATTTGTATTGCGCTTGGACTCATAAATTTTCAAGTAAACTATGATGTCTTAATGAAAGTCTCAACAAATGAGTGGGAGAAAGCTTGGACACAAGTTGGATTAATTTATGGATTATTTTTATTTCCTGTCGTAGTAAGTATTTATTGTGCATTTGTATGCCGCTTTGAACATAGCGAGGGAAATTGGAAAAAAATCATCTCTTTACCAATTCCATTTCGATATGTGTACATGGCAAAGTTATTAGTAATCTTTATGTTAACTTTATTGACACAAGTATTTTTTTTAATTGCTTATATTGTAATTGGTAAGCTACTAGGTATTACAAGTCCTATTCCTTGGATTTCATTATTAAATTGGTCATTCAATGGATGGATTGGTACATTTTCAATTGCTGCAGTACAATTATTTCTCTCATCTTCTATAAAAAGTTTTGCTGTTCCAGTTGGAATGAGTTTTGGTTTTACATGTATAGGAATGATATTTCATTACTTAAATATCGGGTATATATGGCCATTTTCGCAACCAGGATTAGCAATGGACCCTATTCATCTAGAAGGCTTGCAGACTTTCTTTCAATTTAGTAGCTTTTATGTGTTAAGTTGCTTATTTGTTATTATATTTACTTTTGTAGGAGTTCAAAGATTTACAATGAAAGATATTATATGATGTTGATTTGAAATAAAGTCGCGATGTTTATAAAAAAGATGCGAAGCTTTACCCTTTTGGATATTTTTATCTAAAGGGGTGTTTTTATGACTAAAAGAAAAAGAACATCTGAATAAAAGGTGGATTAAGGAATTATTGAGTGACATAGAGTTGTTCTGTTAAAGGGCCATTTAATAGAATAACGACTTTTGAGCTAAATTTATTCGTTTGCGAAGTTCGAATATAACTAAATGTAAAAATATGAAAATAAATTCCTTCATCATATTGACAATGGAAACAAATTACAATAAAATTCGATTGATTAATCAATCATTTATTATGAAAGGAGCATCTAAATGGAACCTAGACTTACTAATGATGAAAAAAAGAAAAGAAAAAGATCTACTATCCTAAACGCCGCAATTAAATTATATAGTGAGAATGGTTTTGCAGAGACAAAAGTTGCCGAAATAGCAAAAGAAGCAGGAGTTAGCTTTGGTACTGTATTTACGTATTTTGATTCAAAAGAAGCACTTTATGAATCAGCGATTTTGGAGCCATTGGAGGAAATCAAACCATATTTTATTGAGATAGAAGAACACTTTAAAGGTGAGCCTCTTGAAGTTGTGAAGGAAATGATAGATTGCCATGTACAACTCTTTTCAATGAAAAGTGAATACCTACGTCTAATTCAGCAGGTTCTTGCGAGACCTGATCGATTTCCAAAGCTTTTTAAAGAACTAAACGATTTTGTAAATGTATTTATAGACTGTATTCATCCGGTTATTGAAGCAGGGCAAAGGCTGGGTTACTTTTATGAAGAATCACCTTCATTAGTTGCCGAGTCGTACTTATCCATCTTAAACGGAATGCGTTTAACGTTTATTGATGAATATACAAACTTGATGTGGAAGGATATAACGATACAAGCCCTGAGATTATTTGGACCTATCTCTAATAAATAAGGAGTGATTTATATGAAATTGAGAGATATACATCCCAACATCAAACTTCGCCTGGCTATGCAATTTCTAGGCAGCCTTATTTCCATGGCTGTTATACCTTTTCTGGCAATATATTTTGCTCAGAAAATTGGAGCTACTGAAACAGGTATTATTCTTATAATAATTGTGATTAGTGGGGTCATTGGAGGTTTTATCGGGGGGCATGTTTCAGACAAAATAGGTCGGAGAAAAATAATGATTTATTCTGAACTTGGTATATTGCTTTCGTATCTGTTTATAGCACTTTGTAATTCCCCTTGGTTTAACCTTCCTTATATTTCCGTAGCATTCTTTATTATCAATATGTTTTGTGGAGGAATGTTTCAGCCAGCAGCACAAGCTATGATCATTGATGTTACTAATTCCGAATCGAGAAAGCTCGTATTTACAATTAGCTACTGGCTGGGGAATTTATCAACTGCTATTGGAGGAATCATTGGAGCATTTCTTTTTAAAAACCACTTGTTTGAGTTATTTATTGGGATTTCACTCATCTCTTTGTTATCTGTATTCATAACTATATTCTTCATCACAGAAACCTATACACCGGAACCTTCATCTACGTCTTCTAATTATAAGAAAAAATTTTCATCAATAGAGATGTTTCAAACCTATTCAAACGTTTTAAAAGATAAGCTGTTTATGTTTTATATTTTCGGAGCGATCTTGATCTTTTCCTTGGAACAGTCTTTAACAAACTATATTGGGATTCGTCTTGAAAAAGATATACCCCATCATTCAGCTTCATTGTTTGGAATAGATTTCATGCTTGATGGCACAAAGATGCTGGGTTTTCTCCGAACGGAGAATACAATTCTTGTAGTTCTCCTATCAAGTGTTGTATTATTCTTATTTAAAAAGTGGAGTGATCGCTGGACTCTAGTTACAGGAATGATGATCTTTTCTATATGCTTTAGTATTTTTGCCTTTACAAATAGCGTGTTGTTTCTTTTTATTGCCATGTTTATTGGAACAATTGGTGAACTGATGTATGTTCCTATTAAACAGGCGATGATAGGGGAACTTGCACCACCTAACGCTCGTAGCACCTATATGGCTTTTAATGGCTTGACTTTCTACGGAGCAATGATTGTATCTTCGTTGTTGATCATCGTTGGAGAGTGGATTCGTCCCATATATATGGGGGGATTGCTTCTTATTCTAGGATTAACTGGTACATTTTTGTACTACATAATAACAAAAACGCTAGACTCTAAAGTTAGTGAAAAAAATGAAAGAAAAGTACCTGTTTCTTATTAAAGGGTTGTTTTCCCACTAATGCATGAAAAGAAACTAACTGGAAAACAATCTTCCGCAATCGGAGCATTTAATGGAGCATGTTTGTTGAACTAACGAAACATCATAAAGAAAATTATGGAATTTACAAAGGCAATAGGTACATAAAAAGAGAACATATTTATTAATGTTATTTAAGTTACTGAAAGGAGAAAATAGAATGAAAGATAAATTATTGAGGGTTGGAACTATTTATATTACTGTTACCAATGTAGAACTTTCTTCAAAATGGTATGTAAACAAACTAGGTGCAGAGTTAAGCTATAAAGACGAAGACAAGGCTATTCTTAACTTTGCAAACCAAAGTTTTTTCCTGGTTAAATCCCAAGAAAATCAAAGCTTAAATTTTCACGGTTTTTGCGGTGAAGAGCGCTTCTCTTTAACATTTGAAGTTAATGGTTTAAATGCACTTGAATCAATCCATAGTGATTTTATTAAAAAAGAAATAAAAGTTGGAGAGATTGAAAACAGAGGACACACTGGAAAGAATTTTGTTTTTTATGATTTAGATGGTAATAAATTTGATGTTTGGAGTGAATTAAGTTCCATCTTCAGAGAAAAATACCTAATATCGCAATAAGAGATTTTAATTATTCAATAAACAGTAGATTTACAGAATCAGTCTGTCCAAAATCAAAAAGAGTTCATCCACCAAGTGTGTGGACTTATAGCATAAAATACGATCTCGCTAGAAATATATGCGCTATATTCTCTTTTAGTTTATCTTTGCACCAGAACCTTTATATGTACTATAAGGTAATACAGTAAGAAATACATATCAATTTGCTTAGTGATGATGAATAAGGTGTAAATTTGAATACAATATATAGATGAATAATATATAAAGGAGCTCAACTCTCAATGGCAAGAAAATTATTAACACAAAGGTTTCCTCTTTTAATTCCTATTAGAATCAGACAACGTAGGATGTTTAAAAAAATAAGAGACCGTCTTGAAGGTCATAAGTTTTCAAAAACATTTGAGCAAAATCCATTACCTTACAGGATTTATAAACATAAATCTTTGCTTATTAGAAAGTTAGGTGATACGGATATACAGCTGCAGTATAACAAAATCACCAATTTAAAGCTAGCCATCTGCAAAATAAACCAGGTTGTAATTAAACCGGGAGAAACATTTTCATTTTGGCATCTTGTTGGTAATTCCAGTGAAAAGGCTGGATATAAAGAAGGAATTATTCTAATGAATGGCGAAGCGATAAAGGGAATAGGCGGTGGTCTCTGTCAGTTAGGGAATCTTCTTTACTGGATGTTTCTTCATTCAGAGTTGGAAACAGTGGAAAGATATCGTCATAGTTTCGATCCATTCCCTGACTATGGACGTGTGATTCCATTTGGAACAGGCGCCACTTTGATGAATGGTATTATTGATCTCAAATTGAGAAACAATTCAAATATTTCCTATCAAGTCAATCTACATCTTGACGAAGAATACATCTATGGAGAAATTAGGGCATCCCAGTATCCTCCATATAAGTATTCTATCATTGAAGAAGATCATCGTTTTGCAAAAAAAGTAGATGGCCAAGTATACAGACAAAATAAAGTTTATAAAAAAATAGTTGATCGTGTCACAGGTAACTTAGTTGACAAAGAACTAGTCATGGAAAATGATTGCTTAGTAAAATATGAAGTAGAAGATGAGAAAATTGTGGTTTCTTTATAGACAAGGATTTTCACTTATCTAAAGATATTTGAAAAAACTGTGTAGATAATTTTAAAATAAAAAGAAGATTCAACTAGATTGTTTTCTAGTTCGGTCTCCTTTTATGTATAAATTATTTCATTATAAAGGATAAAATCCCAGCAATTATGCATGTAATTCCGCCTAAAAACTGTCCTATTCCAGTGAGTTTGTCTAAAAATGATTCATATTTTTTCGTACTATATATACCCCATAATACTAAGATTACTCCAAAAAGTATAAACGCTAGTTTTAAAATCATCGTATGGTTACCTCTGTATAATATATTTTTTTATGTATGCATTTCTTATACTTTTATTATTACATTGAAATAATAGTTAAACTATCTAATAACCTTACATAAAGGTGACAGTTTTGTAAGATGTTTTTGAACAAATTTTATTTCAAAGCAACACGAATTGCTTTTTTTATAAGTTTGTTAATTCTACTATTAGGAAAAGTTTAACCTTAAGAATAATTGAGAAGCATTATTATATTTGTGGATTTAAAATAAAGTTTGATTAAAAATATCGTGTTAACCCGTATTCCACGATAGATAAAAAGAGTCCATTTTGAAATACTATGTAATATTAACAATACGTGTTAATAAAAGTGGTGTTGCGCATATTGAAGGTTCCCATGATGGGTTCCCTTGCTATGAATTTTATAAGCAAACAGATTTTGGTCCAGTTGAGTTAATATATACACATGATTTCAGAAAAACTGGTGACACTCCAGCAGCACTAGCTGGAGAAATGGAATACAGTTTTAAAATAATAATCTAGATATAAATATGAATCAGAAGAATGTCACTATTTAAATCAAAAGCAGAAAATATTAAAGAAAAAACAATTGAATATGCGAAAGAAATTGTGATTTGTTTTGCTCAAGGTTTTTCTGTATTACCCAAAAAAAATTAGAATTACAGAGGTGTGTCTCATGACTAGTATCGTTAAAATTAGAGCAAGCGTATTTATTCCAATGTCTTGGACTGAACCTAAGAAGGACATTCAAACGGGCAATGTGATCCAATTTGAAGGTGACTCACGTGAATTTACACCTTATGCTGTAAACGCTATGCGTTCCAGAATTGAACAAGAAGTAGTTGTAGATTTTTACAAAAAAGAAATTTTCACATATGGAAATACAGGTATAACCACAGAAAGGGTTACAACTTCAGATGGTTCCGTTAATAAAAGAACAGGAAAAGCTAGTACAGAAAATATTTTGTGCATTGATATTGTATGGAATTCTGATGACGTCAAATTTCAAATGAGTGCGAGTGCTAGCAATCCATTAAATGTATATGCACCTCCCGTTGACTACCTATTAACCGTACAGGTCAAAAAAGATGGCACTGTCCATATTGAAGGTGCACATGATGGATTCCCTTGTTATGAATTTTATAAACAAGTAAATTTTGAGCCGTTTGAAGAAATTCATACACATGATTTCAGAGAAACTGGTGATACAGCTGAAGCGCTAGGTGGAGAAATGGAGTATAGTTTTAAAAAGATATTGTAAAGGCAATATAACGCGGTTTTTAGTGAATATATAACAACGTAAGAGTAAGTAACAGGAGAAACAGAGAATGACAACAGTTTTATTTGTAAAAGCAAACAATCGCCCGGCAAACCAATCAGTTAGTGTAAAATTATACGAGGCTTTTTTAGCGAGCTACAAAGAATCACATCCAAATGATACAGTAGTAGAGCTTGATTTATACAAGGAAGAATTGCCATATGTAGGAGTAGATATGATTAATGGTACATTTAAGGCTAGTAGAGGACTTGATTTAACAACAGAAGAAGCAAAGGTTGTAGCTGTTGCTGATAAATATTTAGAGCAATTCCTTGCAGCTGATAAAGTTGTATTTGGTTTCCCGTTATGGAATTTGACAATCCCAGCTATACTACACACATATATTGATTACTTAAATCGTGCGGGCAAAACATTTAAATATACGCCAGAAGGTCCAGTAGGTCTTATTGGAAATAAGAAAATTGCATTGTTAAACGCAAGTGGTGGTGTATATTCTGAAGGACCAAAAGCCCAAATGGAAATGGCTGTTAAATATGTAGCAAGTATGATGAGCTTCTTTGGTGTAAAAGATATGGAGAAAGTAGTGATTGAAGGTCACAATTAGTTCCCTGATAAAGCAGAAGAAATTATTGCTGCAGGGCTTGAAAAGGCTGTTAAAGTAGCAAGTACGTTCTAATTAATATAACATTTGTCACTCTATTATAGCAGTACCAACATTTTTATAGCGGTGGTACTGCTTTTTTAGTCGCTTATCTCGCTACTTTTTTACATTTTATCCATACAAAACTAAAAAATTGAACAAGAAGCTATAATGAATCATTTTGTAAGAGCTCAGAAACAGCATCCAACATTAGAAATGTGCTTTTTCGATTAAAGACTTTTGCCTACAAACTGCATTTCCCGCTGCAATTTCATAAACGAACGGTACATCCCAATTCTCCAAGAGACGATCATCGCAAAAGCGAGTAAGAAGAACATGCCGCTTAATTGTCCTAAATCAATTGATTGACTTAAATATGATTTGAAAGCAATACGGACAACAAGTAAACCGACTAAAATAAATATAAATGCTTTAGAAGGTATTAAATAGATGTCTTTTCCACGTATTTCAAATTTTGACGTTTTAATAAGAAAAATAGAGAAAAATAAACCAACGATAACTGCTTCTAGAATTTCTGTTGTTGTTAATCGAAATTCTGGTAAGAAGTACATGGATGCTCCCGTACTCATAAAAATTGGCGGGAGTATAATTTTTTTAAGTGTTATAGGTTTTTTTGCTGATTTTAAGCGAAGAAACATCATTCCAACAGCCATACAAAGAGCAATAATACTTGATAGAACAGCTAAGTTCATGTTTTACCTCCTTTTATCCTTTGTATGATTTTTTTAATAGAATCATAAACCAAACAAGACCGACACCGATGATAGAATGAGACATTCCTGCCATATGACTTAATCCATTAAAATCGGTTCCATTTATTTGAAGAAGTCCACGGGCCGCCATTGAAGCAACTGTTAAAACCAATCCTATATTATAGACGATGAACCACATGTTAAAACTTTTTGCTTCATGGAATGCAAATGATTTTGATAGGGCTAAGGCAATTAAGAAGAATAAAAATCCAAGAACTAACACATGTGTGTGCAACAGGTTCAGTAGAGTAGTACCTTGAATTCCTTGCACTTTTGCATATTCTCTCGCGAATATACCTGATAATAAACCGATAATTAAATAAGTGAATGCTGCATTATATAACTTTTTCATCATATACCTCCTAAGGTAGTTTTAGCAATGTTGATTTTTGGTAATGAAACTTTATTTAAAAGCTATTTGTCATTCCGTATATAAGTCCAGAAATATATGGAATTAGCCAAATGAACCATACGATAACGCTTAGTGTGTGGAATGTTGTCATCATTTTTGTATCTTTTTTTATTAACACAATTGTTGCCCAAACAGCATGGAATAGCATAAGTAAAATGGCTGATAAGCCTGTTATTCCATGGAAGCTGAACAGGGATCCTGCTTCTGCCATTTTCTCCATTAATGTGGTCCCGATCGTATCACATACGAGTCCAAGCCAGAAAATAATGACATGCCAAAATTTTAATGTCTTTTGAAATTTTTCACTCCATACTCCGATTGTATAAAAAATGAGTGCAGCTGTAATAAATGTAATAGCAGATGCTAACACGTTCATCATTCCTTTCTAACAGTCAGTTGCTTTATATAAAGCATGTTACATGAGAATTATGAATAGAATATGAACGCAATATTACATATGAATTTCGCTGGATTATTATATTTGAATTCAATTATGCTGTAAACAAAAAATTAAAATGTGCTGTTAATTAAAGAAAACTTTCTTATCCCCTAAATAGGGGATAAGAAAGTCTTTTTAGGTCATCGCTATTGTACAGGTGTTCTTATACTTCGTTTTCTCGTAGTAATTTTCCATCGCGAAGTATTAAAATTCGATCACATACATCAAGCATTTTTTCATCGTGTGTAATCATAATTGCTGCTTTTTTATTTTTCTTAACTTCATGTTTCATTCGTTCAACTACTTCTCTAGCACGTTTTGAGTCAAGACTAGCAGTAGGTTCATCAGCTAAAATTAAGTCTGGATTATTCATAAATGCACGAGCAATGGCTACACGTTGTTTTTCACCACCTGAAAGTTGATTTGGATAATGATTCATTCGATGTGATAATCCAAAAGTTTTCAGTAATTGTTCTGCAAGTTTACCAGCTTCTTTTTTATCTTCTCCCTTTAACTTAGCGATATATAAGAGTTGTTCTTTCACTGTTAAGAAAGGTACGAGGTTTGCAAATTGAAATATAAATCCGATTTTTCTTAAACGAATATCGGTCATCTCTTTTTCTGATAAGCTTGTTATATTTTGACCAGAAATATAAATATTTCCTTTAGAAGGGGATAAAAGTGCACCTGCGATGGAAAGCAATGTACTTTTCCCAGAACCAGACGGACCAACAATGCCGATAAATTCGCCTTCTTTTATATCTAACGTAATTGGGTGCAAAGCTGTTACTTCTGTATCTCCTTCTCCATATACTTTACTTACTTGATCCAACTTTAATAATGACGATGGGGTATCCCATTTTAATTCTGTTACCATTACATGCCACCTCCGATTGCTTCTAATGCATCTACTTTTAATACTTGATATAGAGAAATTAGTGTACCGAATATACTAATTAAGATAAAGATACCTGCATATTGCAAGATTGTTGTTGTTGTTAATAAGAACGGCATACTAGCTGGTAAAACAGCCTGTACTGCAAAGATTAAGCCAATGCCGATTATAAGAGCAACACCAGATAAGAATATAGACTGTACAACTAAACTATTTGCTAAATATGAGTTTTTTGTTCCGATTGCTTTTAATACACCTAGTTGATGTGTTTTTTGTAATGTAATGACATAGAAGAAAACGCCAATTAATAATGCTGAAATTACAAGTAAAAACGCAATAATCATCGTTAATGTTCCTTGTTCTTCTTTATAACCTGGAATACTTTGCAGTACTTCTTTTTTATCAACAACTGTTGCATTATCGATTTTTTTATCAGTATTTAGGGCGATTACACTGTAATCTTTTTGATGTGGCAGTGCAATGCTGTCCCATACATTTTCATTCATATGAACAACAGGTGCATGACTAAACATTTGATTTTGTGTAAATCCGACAACTTTGAAAACCTTTTGAGAAACAGGATCTACTAGTTCATCTCCAAGCTTTATCCCTTTTTCCTTGATGGATTCATCAGCAATGATTTCATTGTTTTCTAAAGTACCGTTTTTTCCTTCAACAACTTTTGGGGCAATGAATGAATCTTGTTTACTTGAAAAAATAGCAACATCAACTTTATTTGAACTGCCTTCTTTTTCAAATGTTGCGACCTTAATATGCATTGGAACCGCATCTTTTGCATCAACCTGTGCCAATACTTTATCTACATCCTCTTTCTTAATTTGGGAGCGTAATAATTTACCCTCTGCATCATTTGATAATATAAACTTGTCTGCTTTCATTTCGATAATAGAAGAGGCATTAGCATGAGATAAACCATTTGCTAGACCTGATATAATAAGTACAAGAAATGATAATAACATCATGATTGTGCCGATTAATCCGTACCGTAATTTCGATTGTTTTAATTCTTTAAGTGCTAAAAACATTAGGTTCATTCCTCCTTGTTTCATTCTATGTTCTTATCATAAAGAGGAAATATGAACGGAATATGAACAAAAGGTTACAAAAGACGGGTATACAGTTTATATATAAATATGTTGCAGAAAAAGAAGATAACTCCCTATTGTATAAAGGAAGTTATCTTCTTTTTGATCGCTGTATATTAATAAAAATTTTGTTTTTTGTTCAAAGTAGGTATTTTTTCAGTAGGCATTAGTGAATGCAGGTTATTTTTTATTTTGCATATGAATAGTCCCTTCTTGTTGTTTCGGAAGGTAAATAGAAAAAATCGTTCCTTTTCCAAGTTCACTATCCACTGTTATTGCTCCGCTATGAAGGTCAATGACTTTTTTTACAATAGAAAGACCTAATCCACTTCCATTTACATTTCTGTTTCGGGCAGTATCGACTTTATGAAATCGATCAAATATTTTTTTTATTTCATTTTCAGGTATACCAATACCCATATCAGTAATCGAAATGCGCCATTCTGTTTCCAGCTCTTCTGCTTCAAATGCAATCGTTCCGCCGCTTTCTGTAAATTTGATACTATTGGTAAATAAATTCATCCATACTTGATGGAGCAAGTTTTCGTCTCCGTAAATTTGCATGTTGGGAACATCCATTTCAACTGCAAGTTCTTTCGTTCTCCATTCCCATTCAAGCATAAAAATAGTATCTTTTATTTGCTTCCCAAGATCAAAAGATTGCTTACGTAAAGTAAGATCTTCTTTATCAAGTGATGCAAGTATTAATAATTGTTTGCATAAACTGGACATGCGTCGACTTTCTGATTCGATGATTTCTAGGTAATGTGTCTGCTCAGATTTCGTTAAATCATTAGTTTGTAATGTTTTTGAAAATCCTTGAATAGATGATAATGGTGACTGAAATTCATGTGAAACATTCGAAACAAATTCTTGTCGCATCTGCTCTGAATTTCGTAATCTTTTGGCCATTTTACGAAAGCTAGTTGCAAGCGTTCCAATCTCATCTCGGCGATTTTCTGGTAGTGCTAAATCATAGTTACCACATGCAACCTCTTTTGTCGCATGTGTAAATCTTTGAATAGGACGAACGACAAAGCGGGTAGCTATCGCGATACAAATTAGACTGATTATGATAATTAATCCTAATAAAACAGCATAGAAAATACGTAATTCTCCAAATTGCTGTTGAATATCCGGACGAATAAATAGTGCATAACCCTTACCATTGTTTTCGATAGGGATCCCAATACTATTCAAAAGTGTATTATCAAAAAAGCCAGTAGCAAATAAACGATTAGGATACGTTGCAATTCCATTGTATATATTTCCTTTTAATACATGTTCAATTGTCTCTTTACTAATATTCATTTTCTTGAAATTATCATCGTACTGCTTGCCTTGTTTTTTATCGTCTACTACGTAAATTTCAAAGCCAAGGTTAGAAATAGACTGTAAATAACCATCTTTATTTTGTTCTGTATTTTTCTCATATAAATATTTTACTTCTTGTGCATATTTTAAAATTTTCTCGCTGTTATATGGTTTTAAATAAACATGATAATATACATTTGTAAGTAAAAATGCCAATATACTACTAACCAGCATAATAAAAACTGATATGATAACAAATCTAGCATATAATGAGCGCATATTTTTTCACCTCTAATTTATCGTTCTATTTTTTGAAAGTAAGACCTCCCGTATCAAGATTTTGAGAAAACACAGAAGATAGGAGGGAGTTGACTGCTGGCATGTGCCTGAGCAGTAGGGGGGAAAGAAAAACTTCCACTGATGGAAGTTTCACTTTATATAAAATGATGATCACAAATGATATAAGAAATTGGAAAATCCAACAAAGTGAAAAATGTAATAAGCATAAGTGTTCCTTCTTTCACTTTTATAGAATAAGAGATGTTTATGAACAGAAGATGAACATGTTATTACAATTTCTAAGAAAATGAAAAGTGTGCTGTCAATAAAACTGACAGCACACTTCTCGTTTCATTAAAACGATGAACCATTACAAGATAAATATGATTTTTTATATAAAAATACAATTGATTTGTATGAAAAAGCGGAATGATTAGTGAAAAAGGATGCGCAAATATATTATTCGTTTTATGAAATAACTCGCCAAAAAAGTAAAAAAAGTGTGCAACTAATTCAAAGAACCCTGTTCTTATGTGATTTGTCAGTAGCGGGCTTTTTTCTTTTTTGACAGGGGAGTTTTATGTCAAATAAAATATACATTACTACATTGTTTATGTATATTTTATTATACAGTATTAATAAAGAATAGTTGCCTATTCATAAGATATAATATTGGCACAGTTTTTGCTTATATTACATGAAAGGAAGGGGGAAGTAAATTCAAGCAATAAGTATGATGTATCATTAGTAGTAAAAAAGTGACTTACCATTATATCACTAATTTTACTAGTATCAATAGGGGGGGCTGTTTAATAAAGACAGATTGAACAATTCATTTTTAAAAAGTCTGAATTTTCGATCTATTAAAAAGGAGGCAACAGCATGGTGAAATACTCGAAATTTTATAAATTGATGCTGGGCGTTGGACTTGTTACTATATCATGTAATGGATTGCAAGTTCAAGCAGAGACAAAAGAGAAATATACGAAGAATACATTACAAATGGAGCCGATAGGGTTAAGGCAATCTCCTGATGAGTTGGCACACTCTTCGAACATACAAGAAAGTACTTCATTTACAAAACGGTTAAAGTTAGCAGACCTATCGCAGCGTCCACCAATGCCAAAAGAGAATACTAAACAGCTAGTTGAAGAAAGAAAATATTCGATGGCTGAATTGAATCAATTAAGCAACAAACAATTAGCCGATCTTCTTGTGACAATTAAATGGAATCAAATTCCGGAATTATTTCAGTTTAATAATGATAGTTTGAAATTCTATCAAGATAATAGCCGTATGCAAGCACTCATTGATAAACTAGCAGAACAAGGTCAAACGTATACGAAAGATGATTCAAAAGGAGTTGAGACATTAGTAGAAGTTATACGCTCGGGTTTTTATTTAGGCTTTTATCATCAAGAATTAAGTAAACTAAGTGAGCGTAGCTATCATGACAAATGTTTACCAGCGT
The DNA here is from genome assembly GCF_038050455.1 of Bacillus sp. FSL K6-6038. Taxonomy (NCBI): domain Bacteria; kingdom Bacillati; phylum Bacillota; class Bacilli; order Caryophanales; family Bacillaceae; genus Bacillus; species Bacillus sp. FSL K6-6038. The sequence goes on along the minus strand of NZ_JBBOUH010000001.1, from coordinate 3,513,549 downwards.
TAAAAACAATTGCGAAGAACCCGAATTTTAAACTTGGTACATCAGAACAAAATAAAGTAATTTCGTCGTATGGAATGTTAATTGGAGGCGCGTCGGCTGATGTTGAAATAATTCAATATGCTGCTGGAATTCTTAAACAATATAATGATAATTTTTCTACGTTTATTGAAGATCGGACAAAAGGTGATGCTATATATAACTTGATGAAAGAAATTGATTATGATGTTCAGTCGTATATGTATACTACGGACAAAGAACCAAAAGATACGATGTGGTATAAGAACATCGATAGCTTTATTAATGAAGTAAGTCGTTTTGCACTAATTGGTACGGTAACGGATAAAAATGGATGGTTAATTAATAATGGCATTTACTATGCTAGCCGATTTGGCAAGTTTCATAGTACACCAACAAAAGGACAGCAAGTTGTTACAGAAGCGATGCGTATTTATCCATATTTAGGACAACAATATTTTGTTGCGGCAGAACAAATCACTACAAATTATGGCGGAGTAGATGCAAACGGAAAGACAATAAATTTAGATAAAATTAGAGAAGATGGCAAGCAAAAATATTTGCCGAAAACGTATACATTTGATGACGGGGCAATTGTCTTTAAAGCGGGAGATAAGGTTACTGAAGAGAAAATTAAACGTTTGTATTGGGCAGCAAAAGAAGTGAAAGCACAATTTTATCGTACAGTTGGTAGTAATAAGCCACTTGAAAGTGGACATGCTGATGATGTGTTAACAATGGTGATTTACAATAGTCCGGATGAATATCAATTTAATCGTCAATTGTACGGCTATGAAACAAATAATGGTGGAATTTACATTGAAGGAATCGGAACTTTCTTTACATATGAACGTACACCGCAGCAGAGTATTTATAGTTTAGAAGAATTGTTCCGTCATGAATTTACACACTATTTGCAAGGAAGATATGAAGTGCCCGGGTTATGGGGACAAGGAGAACTATATCAAAATGAACGCTTGACTTGGTTTGAAGAAGGAAATGCGGAATTCTTTGCAGGTTCAACTCGAGTAGATAGTGTTGTACCGCGAAAAAGTATAATTGGTGGATTATCCAATGATCCAGCTAAGCGATACACAGCTGAGCAAACATTAAATGCAAAATATGGAGCGTGGGATTTTTATAACTATTCGTTTGCATTGCAATCTTATATGTATAATAACCGCCCTGATATGTTCGATAAAGTACATGATTTAATTCGTGCAAATGATGTCCCAGGTTACGATGTGTATCGCTCTGCATTAAGTAAAGACAATAAATTAAATGAAGATTACCAATCTTATATGCAAATGCTTATTAATAATCGTGATAAGTATACAATTCCGCAAGTATCAGATGATTATTTAGCAAGGCATAAACTGAAAGCGCTTTCGAATGTTGCAGCGGATATCACAAATGAAGCAAAGTTAAAAAATGTGAAGGTAACAAAGAATAAATCACAATTCTTTAATACATTTACACTACAAGGAACATATACAGGAAGTACGTCAAAAGGAGAAAATGAAGACTGGAAAGCGATGAATCAAGCAACGAATGAGATGCTTAAACATCTTTCGCAAAAAGAGTGGAGCGGATATAAAACATTAACTGCTTATTTCGTAAATTACCGTGTCAATGCAGCTGGGCAATTTGAATATGATATTGTGTTTAACGGAGTGAATACTGAGGAGGATACTAGTGTAGAAAAAGAACCAAATAATTCATTCGATACAGCTAACCCTCTATCTCTGAACACGTTATTACGAGGTAGCCTAAATAATCAAGATCAAGTTGATCGCTTTGTAATTGATATAAGGGAAGCGAAGGATTTACAGATTACCGTTACGAATGAGCAAAATCTTGGATTGAATTGGGTATTATATCAAGAGTCAGATTTGAATAACTATGTTACTTATGCAACAAAGTACGAAGGAAATAAATTGCTGGGAAGCTATTATGCGAATCTGGGGAAATATTATTTAAGTGTATATAAATATGGCAGTGGAACAGGGAATTATACAATAGAAGTAAAATAATAGAAAGGAGCTGTTTCGAAAGCCTCTTGTTAATTATATAACCACCTGCTGCTAATTTTTTCATAACACAGTACTTGGAAATGATATGTTATTAGCCTTTTGTGGATTTAAAATAAAGTCATGATCTTTAAAACAAAGTCGCGACGTTTGTAAGGAAGTCACACTGTTTTGAAAAAAGTTAAACTGTTTATAAAAAAATGAAATTCCTTATCTTAAGAAGGGATTTCGTTTTTTAAATTATACTAACGGGACCAACTGTTACTTACTAATTTAGACATTAAATATCTATTTCACAAGTAAAGCTCCGAGGCCACCTTCAATGATTCAATCGTTACCATCCTTTCAGCCTTGGGGGAGCTCTCTGATACACTCCTAACCATCTACTTTCCTCTTCATCGCAAATAAAATCATGGCAAATTACAGTTGTTTAAGTTATTATAACGGATTATAAAAAAATACATGCTATTTTGTCAATACATTTTTAATCACGCTATTTACGGACAGTAAGACTCACTTCTTACGACAAAGAAGTTAAATTAGGAATCAACTGCTCGTAAAAGCCTGATTCATGAGGGAGAAAACTCTCAACGATTAAAGTTTCACTCTATTATGTTTTCCTTGTAACTCTACGATTAAAAGGCGAAACACTTTTTTATAAGGTTTCATTTCATGCTGATTATGCTACAAGATAGAAATTAGAGTTCGCTATTTACTCTTAAGCTCGATTATGGGTAACTACTCACCTAGATTTGCTACGGTGATGAAGTGTTTTTATAATAATCGGGTAATGGTGTTTATTTCTAATCTAGTTATTATTTTCTAATTAATTTATATATAATAATTTTCTGAAAAAATAATTGTATTTTTCAGACAGATAAATTATTATAAAATAAGTAATTTTGTAATTTTGTAATTTTATGACGAAGGGAAGATAGGGTGAATTTTCCGACTATTGCGAATGGTTAATGGGAAATGGAAAATGATTTTAGGGCAGCTTTTAAAAGAGAGAAAAAAGTGACGCTTGCTTCATCATTTTGATACCTAATAGAAATTGTAGTATAGTGTTCAGCTTGGGATTTAATAGCGCAAGAGGGGGAAATGAAGTGGAAAACAAAGAACTAAAGAGGGGTTTAGAAGCGCGTCATATTCAAATGATTGCTTTAGGCGGTACAATTGGTGTTGGTTTATTTATGGGTTCAGCAAGTACGATTAAATGGACAGGTCCGTCGGTAATGCTTGCTTATGCAATCGCAGGAATTTTTATATTTTTCATTATGCGTGCGATGGGAGAAATGTTGTATGTAGAGCCAGGTACAGGTTCATTTGCGACATTTGGCCATAAGTATATACACCCATTAGCAGGGTATATGACGGCATGGAGTAACTGGTTCCAGTGGGTGATTGTTGGAATGTCAGAAATTATAGCGGTTGGGGCATACATGCAGTACTGGTTCCCGGATCTGCCTGCTTGGGTGCCAGGTATCATCACAATGGTGATTCTTGGTGCGGCGAATTTAATTTCTGTTAAATCATTTGGTGAATTTGAATTTTGGTTTGCGATGATTAAAATCGTTACCATTGTGTTAATGATTATTGCGGGGGTTGGACTTATTTTCTTCGGATTTGGTAACGGAGGGAATGCAATCGGTTTATCTAATCTTTGGGAAAATGGCGGCTTCTTTACAGGTGGCTGGTCAGGGTTCTTCTTTGCTCTATCACTAGTTGTTGGGGCTTATCAAGGTGTCGAATTAATTGGGATTACAGCTGGCGAAGCAAAAGATCCGAGAAAAACGTTAACTAAAGCGATTCAAAGTACGATTTGGCGTATTTTAATTTTCTATATTGGGGCAATTTTTGTTATTGTAACTGTTTACCCTTGGGATCAACTAAGCTCAATTGGTAGCCCGTTTGTGGCAACTTTTGCGAAAGTTGGGATTACAGCAGCTGCTGGGCTGATTAACTTTGTCGTAATCACAGCTGCAATGTCTGGCTGTAACAGTGGTATTTACAGTGCAGGACGTATGCTTTATACACTAGGAATGAATGGACAAGCACCAAAATACTTTGCAAAAGTCTCCCGTAATGGTGTGCCTTTATTTGGTACGATTGGCGTGTTAATTGGCTTAGCGATTGGCGTTATTTTAAGTTATATTGCACCAAAAAACTTATTCGTGTATGTATACAGTGCAAGTGTACTTCCTGGTATGATTCCGTGGTTTGTCATTCTGATTAGTCAAATTCGATTCAGAAAAGCAAAAGGAGCTGAAATGGACAATCATCCGTTCAAAATGCCATTTGCGCCTGTTACAAACTATGTAACGATTGCCTTTTTAATCATGGTACTAATCGGTATGTGGTTCAACGAAGACACACGAATCTCACTTATTGTAGGCGTTATTTTCCTGGCTATCGTTGTCATTAGCTTTTATGCTTTTGGAATAGGTAAGCGTGTTCCAGTAGAGGTTCAAACAGAAAATGAAGTGGCTAACCGATAATTTACTTTGTTTGGTTAACGTTTTTCTAATTGGACAATAATACGAAGAATTTTTGATGAGGTATCAAGACAACCGAATGTTTCATAGTGCTAATAAAAAGCAAACAACCGATGAGAAAGACTCAGTAGGTTGTTTGCTTTTTTGTATTGTTCTTTTTATTTTTTTAGTGGTAGCAATAACTTAGAAACACTATTTTTCACTCGTAAAGTGGATGAGTAAAAAGTTGTGAAAGTGGATGGTCCTTTTGAAATAAATATCCCTTATTATAAAAGAGAAGGGTAGTATGCTTTAAGTATCTTGATTATGCTCTCATCCAAAAAGTATAAAGTTTTTAAGTCGAACGATTAGATTTTCTGTTCAAATAGACTGGTTTTAGAGAGGAGAAAGCCAATGAAATTTGCAATTTCATTAGTTATTATTATTGTAATTGTATCACTTTTGGGAACGATGTTAGTTGCAAGAAACACGGAGGGAAATTACGGTCAGTCTACGAAGCAGAATGTGACGAACTTGTCTGTTATTTATATCGTCCTTTTATTAAGTCTTCTTATAGGAGTTACGTGGTATGCGGTTGCTGTCTTGTAGTCTATGTACTTTAGATAAGTAGGTGGCCTAAATGAAATGGAATGTTTATTTTTTAACACTATTCTTTTTTATAAGGATATAGAGACATCACCTTTTAATGTAAAGAAGCTCCATTCCTCAAATATGTGAATGTACAATAGGAGTGGGAATTCAATTCGTATATCTATTTAGTTACTACTATTCACATTGTAGAATGAGTGAATATCTTCATAGTTGGGAATGAATAGGGCAAACTATGCTAAATTCAAACAGCGAAATACTTAGTATATAACAAACAGAGGTTAACACCTTAATTTTATTTTAATCAATAAAAAGTCTGCTGATAAGGGGGAGGGAATTAGATGGAATGGAGACCCAATCGTGCAGATAAAACGCCAGTCTACAAACAAATTGCTGACTATATAGAACAGGGGATTTCTTCAGGAGAATTTTCTTCAGATAGTATGTTACCTTCGGAACGTACTTTAGCAAAAGAGTTGCAAGTGAACCGCAGTACGGTAGTAGCGGCATATGAGGAACTGAAATCACTTGGGGTAGTAGAGAGAATAAAAGGAAGTGGAACGCGTGTAAACACAGATATATGGGGGATATCGCGTAAACGTACGCCAAACTGGGGGAGATATGTAGAAGATGGTTCATTCCTCCCGAATCTACCGCTAGTTCAACAAATTCGAACAGAAACTCAGAAGGATGATTTGATTAATTTAGCAAGTGGTGAGTTGTCACGGGATTTGTTTCCTGCTGACCAGTTTCGCAGGATTCTCTCAGAACAAATATTTATGGAGAATCTAGGATATGATCATCCACAAGGAAATGAAAAGTTAAGGGAAACGATTTCTTCACATGTAGATAAATATAAGAATATCGATGTTGATCCACGCTCTATTTTAATTACATCAGGGGCGCAGCAGGCACTTAATCTTATTGTGCAGTGCTTGCTTAAGCCAGGAGATGCCATTGCTATTGAGAATCCATCGTATTGTTTTTCGCTTCCGATGTTTAAATCTGCCGGGTTAAAAATATACCATTTACCTGTGGATCAACATGGCATGAATCCGGATGATTTGATAGATTTACACAGAAAGCACCGAATTCGCATGGTATTTCTAAATCCGGATTATCAAAATCCAACCGGAACGGTCCTTTCATTGTCTCGTCGCAAAAAGATTTTGGGATTGTCATCTGAATTTGGTATACCAATTGTGGAAGATGATCCTTATAGCTTAACTTCTTTCAATGGAGAAGTAAATCCAACCTTAAAGTCTATGGATACGAATGGAAATGTTCTATATATTAGTTCATTATCGAAAATCGTAGCATCTGGATTGCGAATTGGGTGGGTGATTGGTCCACCTCAGGTCATTGAGCGTTTAGCAGATGCAAAGCAGCAAGTAGATTTTGGACATAGTGTCTTTCCTCAATGGATAGCGAATCAATTCTTAGAATCAGAAAAATTTCATGCGCATATTTTTATGCTTCGTAAACAACTGAAACAGAGAAGGGATCAATTAATCACAAGTCTTGGGGAACTTTTAGGGAATCAGGTTGAATTTCATGTTCCAGAAGGCGGTATCCATTTGTGGTGTCAAGTGCAGGGTTCAATTGATGAATATCATTTATTAGGAAGAGCGATACAAAATGGTGTAGCTTTTGTTCCAGGGAGTGTATTAGGTTCGAAAAAAGAATATGTACGTTTTACTTTTGGAAGAGCAAACACAGATCTTATTCATGTAGGGATTAAAAGATTTGTAGAGACTCTAAATAGTATTCGACGATAATAGGAATCATGTAATAATAAGAATTTAGAATGTAGTGGAGATGATAAAATATGACGACCTGGTTTATAGTTATGTTAGTTCTTTTCGGTGGTCTTAAAATAGTAGTGTCCAGTCTTCCAACCTCTGTTGTGGAGTCTTTTGTCAGTAGATTTGAATTGCATCCACAACTTAATGGTGAGGCTGTTACTGTAACAATTGACGGAAACCGATTGGCAGATGAAGATAAACTTCAAATTATTGATTACTTTAACGAAGCAATATTTTTAGAGAAATATTATTTTCCACCAGAGGGCAGTGAGACTCCATTGATCATTGATACGAAGAGAGGAAAAAACGATGTTAGGTTTTGGGTTTATAGTTACAACGATCATGTTGATGTAGTCAAACAGTACAAGAGGAAAGTAGTCGCGTATAGTCTGCGTTCCAAAAGCCTTCAAAACCATTCTATGTTAGTAATGGGAGAGGTAGTTTAACAGATTTTTAAAGGGACGGTCTAAAACCCATTACAAAGACAAATCATAAAGAGAAGGAGCAATTGGAATGAGTTGCTCCTTTTTGGAATGCAACAATATTTAGTATAACGATATTATTCGTATCTTAAACCATTAGAAATACGTTCAATAGATTCCCAATCTTTTACGATAATTTGTTTGTTTTCTTTGCGAATGACATTCGTTATACTTAATTTTTCGATAATGCGATTTAGATGTCGAGTTGTAGTACCGATAAGTGAAGCGATCTCGTGATGATCTGTTGTACGGATTTCTCTCCCGAATAGTTTAGAGGTATTTCGTATTGTGCATAAGTAACTTGCAAATCGTGTTTCCACTGAAGCTAACAAATTAATACGTGAGGCAGTCGTACATGTTTGTAGTTTGTAAGTCACATGGTGTAAAAGTTCTTGTGAAAAAGCAATGTCATGTAAAAGTACATTATTAACATAGTGTTTATTGATAAAAATAAAATCGGTTTTTTCTTCAGCGCTTACATGCGATTGTATATTTATATTTTGAATGAGTTCAATATCACCCATAATGGAAACGGCAGAACAAAATCGAAGTAATAATGCTTTTCCTGTAATTACACTCGTCGTAATTTTTGTACGTCCAGATATTTGAATGTATAGACCGTCAATAGCTTCTCCTTCGTGTAACACAATCTCTTTTACATCATATCGTCGAATTTGAAATGGGTGATGAAGATGTGTAAAAAGTTTCTGTATATGTTCATTTGCTAAGTAAGTTGATAGTAGCAAGTCGTCTTCAATTTTTTTCATGATTTTCCTCCTTTTTCGGACATCTGTCCTGTTCATTATAAAAGAATTTTTTTACATTAAAAAGAAAGGAGTGATGTATATGAAATTTATTTTTGATATTGATGGTACAATTTGTTTTAAAGGAAACCCATTAACGGAAGGTATAATTCAAGCATTAGATACTTGTCATGCTAGAGGACATGAAATCATATTTGCATCTGCTAGACCAATAAGAGATTTATTACCTGTAATACCAAGGCATATGCATCACTATTCAATGATTGGTGGAAATGGGGCATTTGTTGTAAAAGAAGGAAAAGTCATTGAGGTTACACCATTTGATAAATCAACAATGAAGTCTATTCGTTCATTAATAGAGGAGCATCACCTTGCTTATTTGATCGATAGTCAATGGGATTATGCTTATACTGGAAGTGAAAATCATCCAATTTATCGCAACATAGATCCTGATAAATTAGCTACTAATGTATCGATTGATTGCATCGATGAAATGGTGAAAGTTGTGTTGTTCCCTGATGGGAATGAAGAAAAATTAGTGGAAGTGTTAAATGAACTACCTGTGCAAATGTATGCACATCATCAAGAGGACATAATTGATATAAGTCCATTAGGGATTGATAAATGGAAAGGATTACAAAAGTTAGGAGTAGAAGAAGGATCATTCATCGCTTTCGGTAACGATGCAAATGATGTACCAATGTTTTTGCATGCGAAAGAGGGAGTTTGTATTGGTGATCATAAAATGTTGCGCTCCGTTGCATCTATGAGCCTACAGAGTAATGAGCAATGTATTATTGAAAAAATTATTAAGTTATCAGACATAGAATCTAGGAATATATGGGACTTAATGAGGAACCTTTAAAGCAAATTAGAAGTTGGTTTCTAATTTGCTTTTTCTTTATATAGTAACTTTGTTTTTATTAATCTACAACTACTACTACTTAGTATTGTAGCCACCGATAAATCTTCCACATAAAAAACATGAAAATCATATATCCAAAGAAAGAATAATAATGATGCCAGTTTTCATTGTGAGTAAACAATCCTAAGCTTTCAGCAAATTGTTCGGATATACTTGCACAAATGCCGATTAGCATAATAAATAGAATTCTTGAGAATGTAGATAAAGCTTTGGCAATATGTAAAAAGAAAGCAGTAAAGGTTGGCAATATAAATAATGTAAAAGCGATATTGACCGAAAACATATTTGGAAATGGTCTGACTGGAAAAGCATACATTTGTTTACTAACAAATAGATAGTCTAAATATGTTCCAATGAAACAGGAGAAAATGATGGCGACTATAAATGCTAGGTGATTACTCTTCTGTTTCTTCTTCTCTGAGAAGGATATTTTTTTTCGTAAGAATTGCAAGTTCAATTTTTTCCATCGTTTTACAATAGTCATCCTCAATCTTCCCATTTGTATTTTCTCCTTTATCAATGAAATAGTCTACGATACGCCAGTCTTCAAACCAGTCTCCTTTTTCTGCCTCTTCATGTTTCAAATCTTTCCATGCGTATATTAATTGAGGGCTGTATAAACGATTTGCATCTTTTCTGAGGTGACATTTTTTTATTCTACGTTTATAAAATTCACGAGAAAATGACTCATTTACATCAGAAAACAAATGAGGCCAGTAGTCTTTCCGTGAAGCAGTATGCGAATGATCGTGAGCCCAATTTATTACTTTGGATAACGTATGTTCGTTGCGAAACAATAAAGAGTATAATCGTTTGCCTAGTAGAATTCGTTCATGTAAGGAGGTAAAGTGTTTCATTGTATCACCAAATAACAATGTTTTTTGTTTGGTCTCATCTTCATAGTATGGAAAAAGGATATGATTAAAACGGAAGAAGTCAAAGAGCTTAAATCCAATACTATTTAGTACGGTCTTTTTAAAGTGATCATTTTGAATGACTCTTTTTTCTAAATAGCTTTGTTCATTAATAATCGTTGCTATAGCTAATGTATAGTGATTGCCCGTTTTCCAAAAATGGTTCCACATCGTTTCCATAAACGTTGAGACATTGAGATGGGGTAGGAGGTAAAAGAGAGTTTTAGATCTTTTAAGGCTTTGTTCATATAGTAAAAATTGTGGATACACATCTTGGAAGATTAACCAGTTTCCCCGTTCTAAAAAAGAGTAGTAGGTAAGTTGGTCTTTTTCTGATAACAATCTTGTATATAAATCCCCTTTTAAATCTGTCATATTCCAACCGCCATTACGTGATACCATATGTCCAAGTAGAGCCCAGTGTATTTCAGGATGCTGAAGGTAAAACTGATAATAAGCACGTGTTCTCGTCACGTTATTTTTGTTCAGTTGTTTTGTTTGTTCTGTAATGTTATAAATAAGCATTTTCTCTTCTATTGTCAATGCAGCCTTTTTAAAGGAAGCGGTACTACTTTTGCTTTTTTTCTTTAGTTCATTTTTTACATCTAAAAGAGAAAGCGGGATCGCTTTGGAAGACCCGTTCCATTTTCTTTTTCGATTGTTTTCATACATTTTATTTCCTCCTGTTAACATGAATTTCAACAAATAGTTTAATAGAACGGTTACCATCATTTTATTACACATATTCTGAATAAATGTGGACTGTTTTTGGGGACATAAACAGTGTAATATTTTTTACCATAAGCACGATAAGTCTTTTGTACTATTTCATCTTCATACGAATGAGGGATTCAATAAACGTGGAACTCGATTATATTAACAGGTAGGAGCATAAAAAATATAAGGAGAGAAAAGCATGAAGAATTGGGTTCAAATTAGAATTGCACGCCCGACAGCTAAATTTGAAGAAGTTATCGCATTTTATGAAGAAGGATTATGCTTAAAACGGATAGGGGAGTTTCATAATCATGAAGGGTATGATGGAGTTATGTTTGGATTACCTGATGTAGAATATCATTTAGAGTTTACAAGGCATATCAACGGCAGTCCATGTCCAGCTCCAACAAAAGATAACTTACTGGTGTTTTATATGACTCATAAAGCTGAGATTGAAAAAGTAACTAACAGGTTACATGCAATGGGTTATGATGAAGTTGAACCAGAAAATCCATACTGGAAAGAAAAAGGTATTACAATAGAAGATCCTGACGGGTGGAGAATTGTACTCATGCATATAGAGAAATAAAAGTAGTATATTTATAAAAAAGAGGTCGTTTGTTCTAGTGTCCCGTTAAAAATTTAAATATAGAAAGAGTCTATTTTGATGATACTGTCTTCAATATAGACTCTTATATTTTTGTTAAGTTTTATATATTTATAAATTCGCACTAATGTGGTCTTTCTTTTTCCTCTCTAAAGTATTTAAAAACATTTGAAATGCTTTAAATGATTGCTGGAATATTGGACTTTGGATAAAAGTGTATAAGAATGTTACGATGAAAACGGGACCTCCTAGAATGTATCCAATTACAAGCACAATACTCTCCACAATGATTCTAGCACGACTTACAGATAATCCAGTTTTATCCGAAATGGCAAGCATAAATCCATCCCGCGGTCCTGCACCAATTCCGGCAGCGACATACATGCCACCTCCAATGCCTGTAATTATGATTCCAGCAAGTAAAATAAGAAGATTTATCCATAAATACTGAGTAGCATGAGGAAGGATATTCAATCTCAAGAAAAAATCCATAATAGGACCGATTAGCAGTGCATTTAAGAATGTCCCTACGTTTATGTATTTTGGATCTACTACTAAAGAAACCAGAACGAGAAATAAACCGCATATAACACTCCATGTGCCGATTGTCCATCCGAATCGCTGAAAGAGTGCCATATTCAGAACTTCCCATGGATGCAGACCAAGGAATTTAACTTTTACCGCAATGGCGTTTCCGAGTCCAAAGAAAGTTAACCCTAAGAAAAAAAGAAAATACCGAAAGAGTGTTAGTCCCATCTTTAATCCCCCTAATATTATATATAAAATTACGTATATTACATGTGGAAATTCAATTATACAAATATTTCTTCTTTTTAATGAAAATGAATAATTTTAGTTTTTATGTGTGTGTAGTAATCAAAAGGTGAAACTACTTTTAATATAGGGGTTGTTACCAGTGAACAGACGAGTACTATTGATAATATACTTATTTCATGCTATTTGTTAGTTTGTATATTATGTAAATATCATTCATTAGTAAAATGAATATTTTTGATTTTATAAATAGGGAATACTAATGTATTGGTTTGTACTTACAGTAAAAAAATCTATATAAGATCTGTTACTATTTTAAGAGGAAAGTATATATTTTTATATCTTCGAACAAGGGAGAACATACGCTTTTTAATGGGGGCGAAATACTAAAAGTAATGAAAAAACGACATGGTTACAGTCAAAAACTTTAAAAAATTTCACCATGAGGATTATAATAAAGAGAGGTTCATGAAAAAGGAGTGAAATAATTTGAAACAAGAGCTTATAGAAAGATTTACAAGATATGTGAAGGTAGATACACAATCGAATGAAGAAAGTCATACAGTACCATCAACACCGGGGCAAATTGAGTTTGGAAAATTACTAGTTGAAGAATTAAAGCAAATTGGTTTGACAGAAGTAACGATGGATGAAAATGGATATGTCATGGCAACGCTTCCTGCCAATACGGAAAAGGATGTTCCTGTAATTGGTTTTTTAGCTCATTTAGATACAGCAACTGATTTTACAGGAAAGAATGTGAAACCGCAAATTCATGAGGATTTTGATGGGAAGGCAATTACATTAAATCAGGAATTGAATGTTGTTTTAACACCAGAGCAATTTCCAGAACTGCCATCATATAAAGGGCATACCCTGATTACGACGGATGGAACAACACTTCTTGGTGCAGATGATAAAGCAGGCCTTACAGAAATTATGACGGCTATGAATTATTTATTGCATAACCCACAAATTAAACATGGAAAGATTAGAGTGGCATTTACGCCTGATGAAGAAATCGGTCGGGGACCATCTCACTTTGATGTGAAAGCTTTTGGAGCATCTTTTGCTTATACAATGGACGGAGGTCCGCTTGGGGGATTGGAGTATGAGAGCTTCAATGCTGCAAGTGCAAAACTTACTTTTAAAGGAAATAATACGCATCCTGGAACAGCAAAAAATAAAATGCTAAATGCAAGTAAGTTAGCGATGGAGTTTCATGCGAAGTTACCAGTAGAAGAGGCACCTGAATATACAGAGGGGTATGAAGGCTTCTATCATCTTATTTCTATAAATGGTGATGTTGAGCAAAGTAAAGTTCATTACATTATTCGAGATTTTGATCGTGATAACTTCGAGACTCGTAAAAATACAATCACGAATATTACGAAACAGATGCAAGAAAAATATGGTGAAGAAAATATCATTCTTGAGATGAATGATCAGTATTACAATATGCTTGAGAAAATTGAACCGGTCAGGGAAATTGTTGATATTGCGTATGAAGCGATGAAAACTCTAGATATTGAACCAAATATTCAACCAATCCGCGGGGGGACCGATGGCTCTCAATTATCATATATGGGCTTGCCGACGCCAAATATTTTTACTGGTGGGGAAAACTATCACGGTAAATTTGAATACGTTTCTGTAGATAATATGGAAAAAGCTGTTCAGGTTATTATAGAAATAGCACGATTATTTGAAGAGCAGGCATAAAAAAAGAAATCCAGGTAGTGAAAAAAGACTATCTGAATTTCTTTTTAATTGCTCAATGATATACTTACTTGTAATTGCATTTGGCATTCTCACGTTAGTAGATATCAGTAGGGAATATAATTCCTGGTTTCACTTTATAATATGAACAATAGATAGGTTTTACTTATTGAAATGAACCTATCTATTGTTGTGCTGAAGAATTTAATACAGAACTCGCCATAAATAAAAGGTCGCATAGGATTCCCAATTCTTCCATGCTGAAGCATACTCTCTTATTTCTTTTTTTGTTGGTTTATGATCTGACCCTGTTAAAAGTTTGATCACATTATGTAGGCCAACATCATCAATTGGAAAAGCGGAAGGGAATTTTAGACAACGCATTAAAACATAATTTGCTGTCCATGGTCCAATACCACGTATGTCGGTTAATGTTTTCTCAGCATCTTTTAGGTCGCTTTTTATGAACGATTCTTTACTTAGGTTGCCTTGTGTAATGAGTTTTGCGACACCAATAAGATATTCACATTTCCTCGTAGTCATTTTTAATTTTGTTAGATCTTTTACTGTTAGATTTGCGATGAACTCTGGTGATGGGAATATCCAATATTTCTGTCCATTCCATTCGATATGTTCGCCGAAGGATTCAACAAATCGTCTTTTTAACGTATATGCAAATGTGAGATTAATTTGTTGACCAAGAATACCCCAACATAGTGCCTCAAATAAATCAGGGATTCCCATATTACGGAGTCCGTAATATTCGTTGATTGGTGTAGACAGAAGTACATCGTCTTTTGCTAAATCGTAAAATGGATTTAGATCCGTATCTAAATCAAACCATTCTCTTACATATCTCGCTACTGTAGCGCGAACCCATTTCTCAGGTGGCGTCTCACCACCTAAAAAGCGAACATGGATGTTCCCCTCATCATTTACACTTGTCTCGATTAATGGGTTTTCTCCCTCAATCGGAATGACTCTATAAATTTTATTATTTTCAATGTGAAACATACATTCATTTTTGGAACGTGAAAGATAGTGTGAATTTTGTTTAAAGCTAAATTCTTTCGGAACAATTAATGTTATGCTGTCATTTTCATCTTTCCACGCTGTATATGGAAGCTCAGGACAACAATTTTTACAAGGCTGATAACCAGTTTGTTCCGCTTCTTTTCTAGATTTAAATTTTCGATTGTTTCTTGGAGACTGTTTTTGTTCGCACCAAGGGAAGCAGTAGTTTTTCGTTGTTTTGTTACCTATAAAATAAGGAGCATCCCATTCAAGAGGAATTGTAACATTCTTCATTTTCAACCACCTACAGTAATATTTTTTCTAATGTTAACAATTCTTTTTTCATTGCTAAACCACCTCTAAAACCAGATAATTTCCCATTCTTCCCAATCACACGATGACAAGGGATTGTAATTAATAGAGGATTGGCTCCAATCGCGGTACCAACAGCACGTACTGATTTTGGTTTTTGAATAAGCTGTGCAATATCTGAGTAGGAATAGGTTTTTCCATAAGGAATTTCACGTAATGTATTCCAAACAGTTAATTGGAAAGGCGTTCCGTGAACGTCAATAGGACATGTAAATACTTCACGTTGTTTTTTTAGATACTCTACTAGTTCTTGAACATACGGTTCTAGCTTTAAGGGTTCTTGAACGAAAGTATGTTTCGGAAAACGTTTTTTCGTCCAAGTGGCTAATTCTTCAAAAGTTTGATGTTGAGATCCTACAAAGCATAATCCTGTTGATGTTGCGGCAATATACATATGCCAATTTTCATGAACAAATAGCGTCCAATATATAATTTGATTTGTTTTAGCTTCCATGTTATTGTACCTCGTTTATAGGATTCATTTTTCGATATTCAGTAGGGGTATATCCCGTTTTCTTTTTAAATAATGTTGCAAAATGTGCAGTGTTGGGTATACCCATAGTAAAACCAATTTCCATAATTGTTAGATTTGTATCCGCAAGATAGTGCATAGCTTTAGCAACCCTTATTTGTTGTATATATTCTAGTGGAGTGATGCCTTTCATTCGCTTAAAAGTACGCTGTAAATGATAAGGACTGCCATGACACATATCTGCAAGTATTTCGAGAGTTAATGCTTCACGATAATGTTTATCGATATACGCTGTAATTTGTGTTACCCAGTCTTCATCAGGTAACTTGCTTCCATTTGGCTTACAACGTTTACACGGACGAAACCTTTCGGATAATGCTTGTTTTGCATTGAGAAAAATTCGCACATTATTTTTGTTAGGTGTTCTAGATTTACATGATGGTCGGCAAAAAATACCAGTTGTCTTTACAGCGTAAAAAAATTTGTCATCATAAGAAGAATCATTGTGTATAATGGCTTGCCAATGTTCATCCGTCAAATTATTTACACTTGTTTCTAATTGTAATCTTTCATTTTGCATAGGATCACCTCCAAAATTAGTATACCCTGAAAAAAGTACACATGTACGCATTTACGAATGTAAGAGCAAGATTACAAAGGTGAAAAAATGATAGTCTCTTTATTTTGTGTTAGCATGTAAGCAGAAAATAAAAATATGAGGCGAGTATTAATGCTATGACATCAAGAGGGGGAACAAAAAGTGAAATTTATTTCGTGGAATGTAAATGGTTTACGAGCAGTTATTGCAAAAGGTGGTTTTATAGAATACTTAGAGGAAGCGGATGCGAAAATCAATCGTGAAGTAATAGGGTCAGATCATTGTCCTGTTGAATTACATATGGAATTTTAGAAAAAATAAAAAAGCAGTATCTATCTTGGATGAAGGATAGATACTGTTTTTTTATTTGTTTTGTTAAAATTTTTCAAATCATTCTTGAAATAATTCATTTATAACTATATACTTAATAACGATAATCATTATCAATAAATAGAAAAAAGATAATTTATTATTAGGGGAAGTGAAATAAATGAGTTTTAATTTTAAATAGATGTATTGTAAGGGGATACATGGAAAGAATATTTCACTAAAATACTATATTTAAAGATTACAAATTTGGAGAGGAGTATTTATAGACATGAATAAGAAATTATTTACACTAGGAATGGTCACAGTATTAAGCGTAGGTCTTGCAGCATGTAACAGTGCAGATAAAAGTTCAGGAGAACAAAAACAAGAATCAAAAGCAACTGAAACGAAGAAAGATGAGAAACAAAAGATTACATACTTAGGTAAAGAATATACAGTACCTGCAAAAATAAAGAACATTGTAACTGCTAGCTTAGAATCTATGGAAGATGCAGCGGTACTTGGCATTAAGCCAGTAGGAGCAATTACAGTAGGTGGAAAATTACCTGAGTATTTAGCAAAAGATTTAGAAGGTGCAAAATCTGTTGGTGAGAAAATGCAACCCAATTTTGAAACGTTACTTCAATTAAAACCAGATGTAATTACATCTAGTTCAAAATTCCCACCAGAGGCATCTGAGAAATTCGCGAAGGTAGCTCCAACGTTCCCAATATCACATGTTTCAACAGATTGGGAAGACAATTTAAAGCTGATGGGGGAACTTTCTGGTAAAAAAGATAAAGCAGAAAAAATTATTAAAGATTATAAAGCTGATGCTGCAAAAGCAAAAGAAAAGATTGGAGATAAATTAAAAGATAAAAAGGTGCTTGTAATAAGACTAAGAGCGAATAACTTATACCTTTATCCAGAAGGAGTATACTTCAATCCTGTAATTTATAAAGATTTAGGATTAACTGTTCCAGAACAAATTAAAGCTGTAAAAGCACAAGAAAAAATTTCTTTAGAAAAACTGGCTGAAGTCAATCCAGATTATGTATTCTTGCAATATGAGGCAAGCGAAAATGATAAACCAAAAGTGTTAGAAGAATTAGAAAGTAATCCAATTTGGCAAAGTATGAATGCCGTAAAAGATAAAAAAGTATTTGTAAATACTGTTGATCCAATCGCGCAAGGTGGTACTGCTTGGAGTAAAACAGCATTTTTAAAAGAAGTAGTGAAAAATTTATCTAAATAAGTAAGGTGCGTTGAATGATATGCGGAAAATAAATGCAGTACCAATGATAATTTTATGCTTAGCGCCCATATTTATTTTATTTACAGTTATGCTATCTATTTTATATGGGGCAAAAAATATCGATTTTGAAACAGCTTGGAATGCACTGTTTCATTTTGATTCAGGAAATGTAAATCATAATATTATTATTACTTCTCGTTTACCAAGGGTAGTTGGGGCTCTTTTAGTTGGAGCTTTTCTAGCCATATCAGGAGCACTTATGCAGGGGATGACAAGAAACTATCTTGCATCCCCTTCTATTATGGGTGTGACGGATGGCTCAGCTTTTGTTATTACGATGTGTATGGTATTTCTTCCAGGAATGTCTTCAGTAAATATGATTTTATGTTCTATGCTTGGCTCGGCATTAGGGGCAGGAATTGTTTTTGGTTTTGGTTCACTGCTTCGGAATGGATTATCACCAGTTCGATTGGCGATTATAGGAACTGTTATAGGGACGTTTTTAAGTAGTATTTCTGCAGCTATTGCTTCCTATTTTCAAGTTTCTCAAAATATTAGTTTTTGGTATAACACAAGATTAGATCAAGTGGATCCGAATGTACTTAAGTTAACAATTCCTTTCGGTATAGTTGGCATTATTTTATCCCTTCTAATTTCAAAATCTATTACGATTCTTTCGTTAGGAGAAGAGGTTTCTATTAATTTAGGACAACGTACAAAGCTTGTAAAAGCTACTGCAATTCTATCTGTTGTGTTTTTAACAGGTACTGCGGTTGCTTTAGTCGGGAAAATTGGTTTTGTAGGACTCATTATTCCTCATATTACTCGCTTTTTAATCGGGGTAGATTATAAATGGATTGTACCTTGTGCCGGTGTAATTGGTGGCATTTTTCTAGCTTTATGTGATGTGTTAAGTAGATTTGTAAATTATCCATTTGAAACGCCAATAGGGGTCGTTACCTCGTTAATTGGAATTCCTTTCTTCCTTTATTTAATTAGAACAAGAGGAGGGGAGAAGCATGCTTAGAGATGCACTGTCGCGTTATGTAATGACAATGAGTATTATCATACTTTTAATTTTGAGTGCAATTTATATTAGTTTAACGAATGGTACGTTTGATATTACGATTACAGATGTATTTCGAACGCTATTTCGAATTGATCCTGTACCTGAACATGATTTAGTTATATTTGATTTCAGGCTTCCGAGAATCGTAATCGCAGGATTAGTAGGATTAGGTCTTGGGATTGCAGGTGCTGTTATTCAAGGGGTTACAAGAAATGGTTTAGCTGATCCTGGTATTTTAGGGATTAATGCGGGAGCGGGTACTGCAATTGTGATCTTTATGTTTTTCTTCCAAGGACAAATGAAAAGCACAGATTGGATTTCTATTATGATGATGCCGTTGTTTGGTCTAGTCGGCGGGCTAGGTGCTGCTATATTAATTTATATGTTTTCTTGGCGAAATGGAAAATTAGATTCACAGCGTCTTTTGTTAACGGGGATTGCGATAGGTTCAGGCTTCGGAGCATTTTCTATGTATTTATCATTGAAGATGAAAGCAACTGACTTTGAAATGGCTGCTGTATGGGTTTCTGGAAGTATATATAATGCAAACTGGAAGTATATTATTGCTATGTTGCCATGGCTCATTATCTTAATTCCAATTATCAAAAGAAAAGCGTATTTACTCGACTTATTTCAATTGGAAGAGACGAGTATAACAAGTTTAGGAGTTTCAGTAGAAAGAGAAAAATCGATTTTATTATTAAGTAGTATTGGGTTAGTGAGTGCATGTGTTTCTATTTCAGGAAGCATTGGATTTATTGGTCTAATGGCACCACATATTGCGAAACGTCTGGTCGGCATTCATCATAATCATGTAATTCCTGTATGCGGTGCAATTGGAATGTTACTCGTGATTGCTTCGGACTTTATTGCAAAAACTGTTTTTGCACCAGCTGAATTACCAGTTGGGATTGTAATTTCGATTGTTGGTGTACCATATTTCCTATATTTGTTATACAAAGCAAAGGCGTAAGAGGAGTGATAGAAAGTGAAGGTTCTAAGCGCTGAGAATTTAGAAACGAGTTATGAAAAATTTACGGTTTTTCGTGATTTAAATGTAGAAATACAAGAAGGAAAAGTAACGACAATTATTGGACCAAATGGATGCGGGAAATCTACATTGTTAAAAACAATGGGCCGAATTTTAAAACAAAAAAGTGGTAAGGTATATTTACAAGGACAAGATTTACATACAATTCCTACAAAACAAATTGCGAAGCAGCTAGCATTACTTCCGCAAAACCCAATTGCTCCGGGAGAGCTTAAGGTAGAAGAATTGATTTCTTATGGACGCTATCCACATCGAAACAATGTAAATAAATTATCATCTAAAGATAAAGAAATTATTGAATGGGCGATGGATATTACAAAAACGACTGCTTTTCGCAAACGCCAAATTGCAAATTTATCCGGTGGACAAAGACAAAAAGTATGGTTAGCGATGGCATTAGCACAAGAAACGGAAGTTCTATTATTAGATGAACCGACTACATATCTTGATATGTCTCATCAATTAGAAGTATTGCAAATTGTTGAACGATTAAATAGGGAGCATAATTGTACGGTAGTTATGGTACTGCATGATATTAATCATGCAGCAAGATTTTCTGATGAAATTATTGCAATGAAGGAGGGGCAAATTGTTACAATAGGAAACCCAATAGAAATTATTACGAATGAAGTGCTGAAAAATGTATTTCATATTGATGCACGCGTCATGATAGACCCATATAATGGGGCTCCTGTATGTTTCGGTTATGATAGTGTGTTCCAAGAAGAAAATACTGAAATATATGTAACTAGCTAAAATGATAAAAGGAGGGGAGAATTACATGAATACTAGTATTGAAAAAACGGATGTTACTATTTCGAATATAGAGCAATGGAAGATGTATTCGAGACTAGGGAATCGTGAGTATCAAATTTATATTTCGAAGCCAAAGCAACCTGCTCCAGACTCTGGATATCCCGTGATTTATGTATTAGATGGAAATGCATTTTTTCAAACGTTTCAAGAAGCTATGAACATTCAATCGGTAAGAGTAGAAAAAACAGGGGTTGCGCCATCAATTATTGTTGGTGTTGGTTATCCAATCGAAGGAGTTTTTGCGGCTTCTGAAAGGTGCTACGATTTTACCCCTTCTTCGCCTTCGGTGGATGCACCGCCGAAACCAGATGGGAAACCATGGCCTAAGTCAGGAGGAGCAAGTGAGTTTTTAGCATTTATTCAAGATGAATTGAAGCTGCAAATTGAAAAGAATTTTGAGATTGATAAAGAAAAACAAACAATATTTGGACATTCGCTTGGTGGATTATTCGCTTTACATGTATTGTTTACAAATACAAACGCCTTTCAAAATTATTTCATCAGTAGCCCATCGATTTGGTGGAATAATAAGTCTGTTCTTGAAAAGGAAGCAACGTTTATAAATGAACTGAGTAGAGCGAGTTCTGAAGTCGGAGTCTTTCTGACAGTGGGAGCATTAGAAAGAGATCATATGGTTCAAGATGCAAATGCATTATCTGAGCGTTTAATGAACTTGCAACATAATAAGTTTCGATTTGCATTTTATGAAGCTGAGGGAGAGAATCATGCATCAGTAGTGCCAACTGTTTTAAGTAAGGCACTGCGCTTTGTAAGCAATTTATTCTAATCGTTGTTTTTTTAGTAGAAGTGAATTTGTGTGGGAATTGCTTTCGTAGTTGAGTTTTGTCATATAAGTAACGAATAAATAGAGGATATAGGTTGTTATTTGATTCTTATATAGGGTATCACCATATGTAAGTTTAATGCTATAATTGGTATACTCATGGGGGCATTGTTCCCTATGGATGGGGATAAACTTTAAGAAGGTGATAAAATGGATCATAATGAAAAAACAGAGGTTACTACCCATAGATCGGATAAAGAAAAAGAACAAATCATGAATAGGTTAAAGAGAATTGAAGGGCAAGTACGTGGTATCCAGAATATGATTGAAAATGATCGCTATTGTGTTGATATTTTAGTGCAGATTTCAGCTATTAATGCTGCAATGAAGAAGGTTGGTATGGGGATACTTAAAAATCATACAAATCATTGTGTTTCTAATGCTATTAAAGATGGTAATGGAGACGAAGCAATTGAAGAATTAATGAAAGTGTTTGAACGATTCTCAAAAGCGTGATAGAACAAGCTAGTATTGGATCTAGCTTGTTTTTTATTTTTTCATGGAAAAGTTTTTTATCTGTGTTGATACTTTTATGCACAGTGTTATTTCTAAATTTAATTTTAGTAAATGTACCTGGAAATGTTGTTTATCCATGGGTAGTTCCAATGTTATTTAGCTCACATGAAGGGGTAGGAAGGGCTTTTATTAATTATCCAATTAGGATTATAAGTTTGACGAGTCTTTTTATAATGGAGTTAATTTCATTAATTAGAGAGCATAAACGAAGAATATAACATTTTAAACATAAAAAATAGCCTTCTCATAAGCGAGAAGGCTATTTTTCATTATTTTACTGCTTCTTTTAGTTCTTTACCAGCTTTAAATGCAGGTACTTTTGAAGCTGCGATTTGCATTTCTTCACCTGTTTGTGGGTTACGGCCTGTACGAGCAGCTCTTTCACGAACTTCAAATGTACCGAATCCGATAAGTTGTACTTTTTCACCAGCTGCTAAAGTATTTGTGATTGATTCTACTACAGATTGTACAACTACAGTAGCTTCTTTTTGAGAAATTGCAGCTGTTTGTGCTACATTTTTAATTAATTCTGTTTTATTCATATCTTCACCTCATATGTAAATAATGCTATTTAAGTTGTTATTATAACGTATAAAAGAGAAGAGAACAAGTGTACTATAGGTTTTCTCTTAAATTCTTTTTGTTAAGCAGTTATAGATTCTTTCTTTAATTCCGTTGTTTTGCTATTAGACTGCTCTCGTTTGTTATAAGCCAAGAAGTAAGGGAGCGCTACAAATAGCATACCGCCGACTAAGTTTCCAAAGAAGACAACAATGAAATTTGGTAAGTATTCCATCCAAGTTAGATGCCCTGCAAAGATGGCGGCTGGAATAACAAACATATTGGCAACAACGTGTTGAAAGCCAATTGCAACAAAGGTCATAACTGGGAACCAAATGCCAATTATTTTTCCAGTGAATTCTTTGCTACCCATACTGAGCCAAACTGCTAAGCAAACAAGCCAGTTACATCCAATAGCAGAGACAAATGCTTGTATTGGTGTGTCATGTAGTTTTGCTTGAGCGATAGCTACAGTTTTGGCTAAAAATTGCCCTTCTGTTAATCCGACGATGTGGCCGAAAAAATAGGCCACAAATACAGCGCCAATAAAATTGCTAATCGTAACAATTGTTAAGTTCTTTAATACTTTAAAGAAAGAGATTCTTTTTGAAAACCAAGCGATTGGTACGGTCATCATATTACCGGTCACTAGTTCGCCACCGGCAAGAATAACTAGAATTAAGCCAATAGGGAAAACAGCAGCTCCTAGAAAACTAGTAAAGGATCCCCAAGATTTTGGCATTGTTCCAATGACGTGAATATCGAGTAAATAACCTAGTGCTATGAAAGCCCCGCCAAAAAAACCTAGAATTAACATAGGTAGTAGCGGCAAAAGTGCCTTTTTTTGACCTGAACTTGCGGCCAATTCAGTAATTTCTTGTGGTGCATAGACAGACATGAATAACCCCTCCATATTTTGATAAATGACTCTATTTCCATTAATGAGTTTTTCTGCCTTATTAATGGTTAAATTGATAAATTCGGGGGAACGAGTAAGGTCCCTCGATTAAGCGTTTTCTTTTCTCAGAACATGAAGATGAGATTTTTTCAGAATGAAAACAAAAAATACCAAAAATGCTACTCATCTTGGTAATTAAAAGTAAAAATTACTTAAAGTTGTTCTGTAGAATATTTCATCAACAATGAAATATGAATAAAAAGTATATACATTGCATATCATGTTGACAAAATTATGTTACATAATTTGAATAATTTTGTCAATTCGTGGTAAAAGTAGGAGGATAGAAGTTAGGATATTCTATGAAAAATGATAGACATATAGTTTTAACGTTTCAATTCATCAGTTAGGAAGTGATTGATGATGAATAAACCGTGGATCGGTAATAAACCGATCGGTAATAAACCAATAGATAAAATTTTTTCTAAGCATAAAATAAGCACTGAGCTGAATGTGGAAAAAAATGCCTCCCCATGGATTGGAATAGAAGAAAATTCATTTTCAGAGAGTGGAGTGGAAAAAAATGCCTCCTCATGGATTGGAATAGAAGAAGATCCATTTTCAGAGAGTGGAGTGGAAAAAAATGCCTCCTCATGGATTGGAATAGAAGAAGATCCATTTTCAGAGAGTGAGGTGGAAAAAAATGCCTCCTCATGGATTGGAATAGAAGAAAATTCATTTTCAGAGAGTGGAGTGGAAAAAAATGCCTCCTCATGGATTGGAATAGAAGAAGATCCATTTTCAGAGAGTGGAGTGGAAAAAAATGCCTCCTTATGGATTGGAATAGAAGAAGATCCATTTTCAGAGAGTGGAGTGGAAAAAAATGCCTCCTCATGGATTGGAATAGAAGAAAATTCATTTTCAGAGAGTGGAGTGGAAAAAAATGCCTCCTCATGGATTGGAATAGAAGAAAATTCATTTTCAGAGAGTGGAGTGGAAAAAAATGCCTCCTCATGGATTGGAATAGAAGAAGATCCATTTTCAGAGAGTGAAGTGGAAGAAAGTTCACCGACAACATCAATTGTAAAAATCCCGGTTGTATTAGCAGAGAGAACAATTCAAGTTGTTGTAGAAGCAAATATTTCATTGGATCCTTTGGCAATCGAAATTAAACGTGTGTTGAAAAATGTATTTTTAACACACTGTAAGTTAGTTCCTGTAGCGTTTACGTCGGTACCAGGTACCAATTATCGCCGAGTCACAAGAGCAAAATTATTTGTAGAGGGCTATATTCGAAATAACATTGAATATGTTGCCGATCAGTATAATGGATTATTGTATAGTCGGATTGTTAATATCTCGTTTTCTAGATTCCTAGATTTGACAGCAGGTGATTTTATAACACAGCCTTTATTGGTAGCTTTTTTAGATACTACATCCCACTTGATTAATCCTAGGGGTGTCTATTTACCCCGGTTAGATACAAATTCTTTTGGAAATTTAGTTTTTTACAATAAACAACCGTATTGTGAATTAGTCAGAGCTGATTTTTATGAGTTTGATTTTTCACCATGTTTAACAAACTTGAACAAGTCATGTAGCGAACTTCGTAAAACAATCGTACTAGATCTTACTTTGAACATCTTACAAGTACAGCAAGTACAAGTTTAAAAAATAGACAGACATCGTCTTTTTTTATAATAAAAGTTGATGTCTTTTTTTTTATTATAAAACATATATAATGTTGAAACGATTATGTGTTTAAAAAATAAATAAGTCTCTCAATTCATCAGTTAGGAAGTGATTGACGATGAATAAGCCATGGATTAGTAATAAAATGATAGATAAAATTTTTTCTGAGCATAAAATAATCTCGGAGCTGGAAGTGGAAGAAAGTTCACCTTTAGAGATCGGGATGGAAGAAAATCTATTTACAGAGAGTGAAGTGGAAGAAAGTTCATCTTCAGAGATCGGGATGGAAGAAAATCTATTTACAGAGAGTGAAGTGGAAGAAAGTTCACCTTCAGAGATTGGGATGGAAGAAAGTTCACCTCCTGAATTAAAAGAAGGAAGATTAGCAGGTCTCATGACAATTAAAATACCATTTCATACCATATCCGAAGTGGCTGATTTTTTAATCTCGCCTATTGTGAGTAGTACGAATGAAGAAGTATTTGTATTTCAAAACGAAGAGAATGAAATATTTCGTGAGTTAGATACAAAGTTGTTAGCTACGGTACATCATTATAACGAACAGCCATATTGTCGTTTAATTTCTTCAAAGCTTTTTGAAAAGAGGATTTTTCTAGAATTTTCGAGTGAGAATTATATAAAACATAGTGGGGAAAATCAGTTAGAGCAATCTTTATGGGTTCCTATACACAATTTGAATTTAAAACAGAGAAACGAAAAAAAAAGGAGTAACTATGTAACGACGAAACTGCCAGTTGAAATAGGGAAGTATAAAACGGAAATTAGTTTAGAAGAAAGAGTGATGTTTCAAGAAGAAGTAGAAATTAAAGAAGTTTTACAAGAAATTGTTTTGACAGATAGTAAATTTTTTTCTCAAAAAGTTCTAAAGTCAAAAGAGAATTCAGTAACAATTGAAAAAGGAAAGTTGTTGGTAGAAGGCTATGTTGTACAGCGAATTGAATATACAATGGGGTGTTCTAATGAGCAAAGTAATGGATTAGTTAGGTATCAGTTACTGCAAAAAATAGTGCTTGAGTTAATCGTTCAAATATTACAGGAGCAAGAAGTGCAAGTGGAAATTATGTAATCACTATTGCCACGGTGTATATAAAACATTTTTCTTGACTTTTTATATGCGGACGAGGAAAATGGTAAAAAAGGAAGGAGGGGTGATAATGGAAGAGTACGTATTGGATCTTTATAATGTATTGTATACAACAGATTGGCAAGATATTGTTTCATTTCTTGGAATTTTATTTTGTTTAAAAATTGTTATTGTGTACATGGAAGAGCAAGGTATGTTCTATTCCTTCTCATCTCCGTCCGATTTAGAGCGGGAACCGTTGCTCAACTATGCCAATATAAAACAGACGGAACTTCCTTTTATCACATTCTTTATGATTCGGTTTATAACAGCCATTGTGAAGAAAAAAGAAGCCGAAGAAGGAGATTGTTATCCGACTTGTAATACAGCGTATTGTTTATAAGCTAAATACAAGGAGGAGAATAATATGTGGTTTCGATTTCTTATGATTGGTTTCTTTTCATTAACAGCAATTTCTTTAATGGGATATCAAGTATCAGAGATTTTTCAAGCATATAGTGACATGTTTTTTAATAAAAACTAAACGAATTGCTATTTCAATAATAAAGCGATAAGATCCTTCTTAAGAAGTATGATTAAGAAGGATTTTTTCTTTGTTTGATTTCAGTGTGTCAAAGTATTGTCACATTTGCACTATGAATAATATGTTAAAATAGTGTGGTTAACTATACATATGTAAAAGAGGAAGAGGGAGTGAACAATTTGATAGATCAATCAACAAATCAGAAAAGCTATGCTCCTATTGTGATAACGCTTTCTGTAGTTGTCAATGCGATTATTTTATTTTTGTTTTTTGGACCTGTTGGCTACAAAGGAGAGGTACATTTTGATGTAACAATCTTGCCGATGTTAAATGCAATTTTTAATAGCTTTACATTTGTATTTTTATTGGCAGCATTGTTTTCTATTATTAAAAAGAATGTAAAGATGCACCGAGGTTTTATTCTTGCGGCATTTACAACAACAGTGCTATTTTGTGTTTCATATTTATCGTATCATTATTTAGCACCAGCAACGCATTTTGGTGGGCAAGGTATCATTAAATATGTGTACTTCTTTATTTTAATTACGCATATTTTCCTTGCGGCAATTATTGTACCGCTTGCATTATTCTCGCTTGTATATGGTTTTACAAACCAATTGACTCGTCATCGTAAGATTGTACGTTGGACGATGCCAATTTGGTTATACGTAAGTCTTTCTGGTGTTATTGTTTACTTAATGATTTCACCGTATTATCAATAAAAAATCTCAGCCTTTGGGCTGGGATTTTTTTTATTCCGCTATTCATAGGTAGTAATATCCCACAACTCAAGATTTAAAGAGAGGTGAAGAAGGTAGGGGGAGGGAAAATCTGATTGGTGAGAGCTAACTTTCACTGATGGAAGATTCACTTTATGAAGCAAATATTTTTGTGAAATGAACAAAATATGTTATACAAAAGTATAGTAACTTTTATATTGGAAGGATGGGTAGGGAATTATGCAAAATTTTATATTTCGTAATCCGACAAAGCTTATTTTTGGGCAAGGGCAATTAGAACAATTAAAAACAGAGATTCCTCAGTATGGTAAAAAGGTTCTTCTCGTATATGGCGGGGGGAGTATTAAACGAAATGGCGTATATGATAATGTAATCTCTATATTAAACGAAATTGATGCAGAAATTTTTGAATTAACAGGCGTTGAACCGAACCCACGTTTATCTACTGTAAATAAAGGAATTCAAATCTGTAAAGAAAATGATATTGAATTTATTTTAGCTGTCGGTGGTGGAAGTGTCATCGATTGTACGAAAGCAATTGCTGCAGGTAGTAAATATGATGGTGATGTATGGGACATTGTGACAAAGAAAGCATTTGCAAATGAAGCTTTACCATTTGGTACAGTACTAACTCTTGCGGCGACAGGTTCTGAGATGAACGCAGGGTCTGTTATTACAAATTGGGAAACGAATGAAAAGTATGGGTGGGGTAGTCCTGTTACGTTCCCACAGTTTTCTATTTTAGATCCAGCGCATACAGCTTCTGTACCAAGAAATCAAACTATTTATGGTATGGTTGATATTATGTCCCATGTATTAGAACAATACTTTCATCAAGGTTCAAATACAGAATTACAAGACCGCTATTGTGAATCTATTTTAAAAACAGTCATTGAAACAGCCCCGAAACTTTTAAATGGTTTAGAGAACTATGAGCATCGAGAAACAATTTTATATTGTGGAACGATGGCGCTAAATGGCATTTTAGCAATGGGTGTCCGTGGTGATTGGGCAACGCATAATATTGAGCATGCCGTTTCAGCTGTGTATGATATTCCACATGGCGGTGGTTTAGCGATTTTATTCCCAAATTGGATGAAGCATGTTTTAGATGAAAATGTAGATCGGTTTAAACAATTTGCGGTGCGTGTGTTTCATATAGAGACGGAAGGGAAAACGGATAAGGAAATTGCGGTGGAAGGTATCGAAGCGTTGCGAAGCTTCTGGACATCTATTGAAGCACCGTCTCGTTTAGCTGACTATGAAATTGGAGAAGAGAAAATTGATGTAATGGCTGAAAAAGCGATGGTTTATGGTGAATTTGGTCATTTTAAAAAATTAAATAAAAAAGATGTAGTAGAGATTTATAGAGCTTCATTATAAAGGATAAAGATAATTCAAAGAACCTTCTTGATACGTATCAAGAAGGTTCTTTGAATGTTATTGAACGGTTTAGTGGTTTTATTTGAATGAATTTGAATGTTTTTGATTGATTTTTGAATCCGATTTCATTATACTGTAATCAAAGAAGAGGTGAGTGATATGTTAACTCCTGAACGTCATCAGCTAATTTTACAGCTTGTGAAAGAGAAAAAAGTAGTGAAATTACAACAGTTGGTGGAAGAAACAAAAAGTTCAGAATCAACAATCCGTCGTGATTTAGCGCAATTAGAGAAAGGGCGTTTATTAAAAAGAGTCCATGGCGGGGCTGCTGTATTAACTGGAAAAGGTGAAGAGCCTACGATGGTTGAAAAATCCGCCAAAAACATTCAAGTGAAAAAACAAATCGCTAAGCATGCTGCGTCTTTTGTAGCAAAAGGTGATTGTATTTATTTAGATGCGGGAAGTACAACGTTTGAAATGATTCCGTATTTAATAGAGAAAGAAGTTACAGTTGTAACAAATGGACTTATGCATATTGAAGCGCTAGTTGAAAATAATATTCGTGCTTACTTGCTTGGTGGGATGATGAAGAGTCGAACAAAGGCTTTAATTGGTGCGATGGCACAGGAAAGTATGCAGCAGTATCGATTTGATAAGTGTTTCTTAGGGGCGAATGGTGTACATGAACAGCTTGGATATACAACACCTGATCCTGAAGAAGCGTTGCTGAAAAAAAGGGCGTTAACATTAGCGAATGAAGGCTATTTTTTAATAGATGAAAGTAAATTTGCCGAAGTTGCATTTGCGAAAATTGCAAGTATTGAAGAAGCGACAATTATTACAAATGCATTAGAAGGAGAGCAAGAAGAATATAAACGAAAAACAAATGTAATTGAGGTTGATAAATGATGATTTATACAGTTACTTTAAATCCATCGATTGATTATGTTGTTCAAGCAGAGTATTTCACACTGGGAACTGTCAATCGAGCGGAAAAAGATATGAAATTTCCTGGTGGGAAAGGGATTAATGTATCCCGTGTGCTTCATCGGATGGGAATAGATAATACAGCGCTCGGTTTTATAGGTGGATTCACAGGTCAATTTATTGAAGATGTTTTGAAAAGTGAAGGTGTTAGGACGAATTTTGTTCATGTAGATGGAGATTCGCGTATTAATGTGAAAATAAAGGGACAGGAAGAAACAGAACTGAACGGGCAAGGGCCTGTTATTACGGATGAGCAGCTCGGGCAGTTGATGAACAAAATTGAAAATATGCAGGCTGGTGATTATCTTGTATTAGCTGGTAGTATTCCAGCATCGATTCCAAAAACATTTTATGAAACGATTGCTGCTTTTGGAGCAGAACGTCACATTAACGTCATTGTTGATGCGAGCGGAAGTGCGCTTCAGTATGTGACTCAAAATAAGCCATTTTTAATCAAGCCGAATCATTATGAGCTTGGAGAATTATTTGGAGAAAAGCTTTCAACAGTAGAAGAAATTATTCCATATGGAAAAAAGTTAATTGAACAAGGTGTACAGAATGTAATTGTTTCTATGGCAGGAGATGGAGCTTTATTATTTACAAGTGAAGGAATATATGAGGCAACCGTACCAAAAGGAACAGTTATCAATTCTGTCGGAGCGGGAGACTCTCTTGTTGCAGGTTTTGTGGGGATATATGAAAAAACGAAAGATGTTGAAGAAGCAATTCGTTATGGTGTAGCAACAGGAAGTGCAACAGCTTTTTCAGCTGATTTATGTACGAAAGATAAAGTAGAGGAATTATTATCGCAAGTAATGATTACAAAGCGGTAGGGGGAACAGAATATGAAAATTACAGAACTTTTAAAAAGGGATACCGTTATCATGGATTTGACAGCTTCAGCAAAAGAAGCTGTCATCGATGAATTAGTAGAGAAACTAGAAAAGGCAGGAAGATTGAATAGCCAAGAGGAATTTAAAGAGGCTATTTTACAGCGTGAAATGCAGAGTACAACTGGAATTGGTGAAGGGATTGCTATTCCACATGCCAAAACAAAAGCAGTCAAACAACCAGCTATTTGCTTTGGACGAAGTGTAAGCGGTGTCAATTATGAGTCGCTTGATGGAAAACCAGCTCATTTATTCTTTATGATTGCGGCTAGTGAAGGAGCAAACAATACACATTTAGAAACACTATCTCGTCTATCTACGTTATTAATGGATGAAGGGTTTCGCAAACAACTGTTAGAAGCAAAAAGTGAAGAGGAGCTTCTTCATTTGTTCGATGAAAAAGAAAATGAACAAGAAGATGAGCAAAGTGAAGTAACAAAACCGGAAGGAAATGAACCATATGTGTTAGCGGTAACAGCTTGTCCGACTGGTATCGCTCACACATATATGGCTGCGGACAGTCTAAAGGCAAAGGCAGCAGAATTAGGAATTGCGATTAAGGTCGAAACAAATGGTTCTACTGGTGTGAAAAATG
Source organism: Bacillus sp. FSL K6-6038 (assembly GCF_038050455.1). Taxonomy (NCBI): domain Bacteria; kingdom Bacillati; phylum Bacillota; class Bacilli; order Caryophanales; family Bacillaceae; genus Bacillus; species Bacillus sp. FSL K6-6038. The sequence goes on along the minus strand of NZ_JBBOUH010000001.1, from coordinate 3,482,024 downwards.
GATTAACGAAAGAGGATATTGAGCGTGCAACAGCTATTATCGTTGCGGCGGATAAACAAGTAGAAATGAATCGCTTCGCTGGAAAGCATGTTATTCAAGTACCAGTTGCAGATGGTATTCGGAAATCAGACCAGCTAATTAATCGAGCTGTGAATCAAGAAGCCCCGATTTTTAAAGGAATAAAAGAAAATAGAAAAGTAGAGGAGCCAGAGAAGGAAAAAGGATTTGGTATATATAAGCATTTAATGAATGGTGTTAGTAATATGTTACCTTTCGTTGTTGGTGGCGGTATTTTAATTGCACTAGCCTTTTTCTTTGGTGGTATCGATACGAAAGGGCCGATTGCAGAAACATTAATGTCAATTGGTGGTAAAGGGGCATTCCAATTCCTTGTTCCGATATTAGCTGGATTTATTGCGAGTTCTATTGCGGATCGCCCAGGGTTTATGCCTGGTATTGTCGGTGGATTTTTAGCAGCGCAAGCAAATGCAGGATTTTTAGGTGGATTAATTGCTGGTTTCTTAGCTGGATATATTGTACTTGGTTTAAAGAAAGTATTAGCAGGTTTACCAGCACAATTAGAAGGAATTAAACCTGTTTTATTATATCCGGTACTTGGTTTGTTACTTACAGGGGTATTAATGTTGAAAGTTGTAAATCCTCCTGTTGTTGCTTTAAATGAGGCATTAACGAGTTGGTTAAATGGTTTAGGTGGCGCGAATGCTATACTATTAGGGCTTATTTTAGGTGGAATGATGGCTATTGATATGGGTGGTCCTATTAATAAAGCAGCATTTACATTTGGGATTGCTGCAATTGAGGCTGGAAACTTTGGTGTGCATTCAGCTGTTATGGCTGGTGGAATGGTACCTCCGCTTGCGGTTGCACTTGCAACTACACTTTTTAAAGCGAAATTTACAGAAGCAGAACGTAAATCGGGTTTTACAAACTATATTATGGGGGCATCATTTATTACAGAAGGGGCAATACCATTTGCGGCTGCTGATCCAATCCGTGTAATTGTCAGTTGTGTTGTGGGCTCAAGTCTTGCTGGTGCATTATCGATGTTATTTGGAATTACATTGCCAGCGCCACACGGTGGAATATTTGTTATATTATTAGTGAATAAACCAGTTCTATATATTCTTTCTATATTAATAGGTTCTATTGTATCTGCCCTTATGTTAGGGATATGGAAAAAGAAAATTTCATAAAAAGTTCAAAAGGACAGCGGCCATATTAGGTAGCTGTCCTTTTCGGATTATAGTGTACGTTATATATATGAATGTCAAAATGTATATGATTTATGACATAAAAAGACATAGCGCAACCAAGAATTGTAATGTTTGGGTGTTTTTTTGTAACAAGATGGTAATACTATTACTTTTATTGCAAAAAAAACATATGAGTTTGAAAGAAAAAAATGATTAAAACTCTTAAAAATACGTATAGAACACTATTTTCTTTTATTCTACTTTATATTACAAAGCATTAATGGTTGATTACGAATCGTTTGTAATTGTGTGATATCCTAAATCTCCTGAAAAACTGTTGCTATAATGAGGACACGAAAACAAAGCGAATGGAGGCTATTCATGAAAAAATTAATTGGTATAGCAGCAGCAGCGGTTTTTGGTCTTGGGATTTTCACTACTTCTGCAAAAGCAGAAACTGTTGTAACAACAGAGGTATTAAATGTACGCGAGAACCCAACTACTGAATCACAAGTTGTAGGTAAAGTATTAAATGGTCATAAATTAGATGTTACAAATACAGAAAATGGATGGTCACAAATCAAATTAAATGGTAAAGACGCATTCGTAAGCACAAAATTTACAAAAAGCATCTATTACGTAACAGCAAACGTATTAAACGTACGTGCTGAAGCGAACACAAACTCAGAAATTCTTGGTACGCTTAAGAAAGACGATATGATCGAAACAACGAACCAAGTACAAAATGGATGGTTACAATTCGAATATAACGGGAAAACAGCTTACGTTCATGTTCCTTTCTTAACAGGTACAGCACCTGTTATCGAAAAACAAGAAACGCCTGCTCCTGCTCAAGCTGCAGCACCTGCTAAAGCAGAGGCAAAAGCACCAGCAGCACAAGAAAAACCAGCTGCTAAACCTGCTGTCAAAGCAGCAGAAACAAACACTCCTTCTGGTGGTCGTGAACTAACAGTTGAAGCTACAGCATATACAGCTCATCCGAGTGAAAATGGCGGCACATATGGTGGTCGTGTATTAACCGCAATGGGTCATGACTTAACAGCGAATCCAAACATGAAAATGATTGCTGTTGACCCGAAAGTGATTCCACTTGGATCAAAAGTATGGGTAGAAGGTTACGGAGAAGCAATTGCTGGTGACACTGGCGGTGCAATTAAAGGTAACCGTATCGATGTTTTAGTTGGCTCAGATAGCGCTGCTAACAAATGGGGACGTAAATCTGTTAAAGTGAAAATTTTAAAATAATGCTATTGTTGTTAAAAAAATAAATCCAGCACTTAAATATCGAGTGCTGGTCTTTCAGGCTGTTGGGAATTTCCTAACAGCCCTTTTTGTGAGTTTAAAATGGATATACAGTGCGGCCTGTGATGATTTTATATGCACTGCAAAATTGGGTTTGTGCATATTGTTTAGTCGGTTCGTCTAAAGTTTGATTGTCCAATAATGTATGAAAGGAACGTAGTAAGCAGCTTAAAGCGAAATATAATTCTTCTTGTGAGCAGTTCTTTTCTTTTAAGGATGTTGCTAAAATGAGTTCTTCCGTTAATGTTGAAAAATTAAGCGTAGCTTGTCCGATTTTCATTATATCCTCTCCGATCCTATTTTTTATCATGTATATGTACCATTGGACAAACTATGTCAAATTTATCTCGCCATTTAGGGAGTAAGGTCCTCATCTCAAGATTTAGAGGGAGGCGAGAAACTTTATAAAAGCCTGTTTGGTTAGGGGGATAATCGGTGAGGGAAGAAGGTGATCTTACTTGGTTAAAGGTTCACTGTATCATTCTTATTTTTTGAATTTCATTTACAGTATTGAAAGAACTTGCATTATGACTATTAAAATTGGTAAGATTGGATATAATGATCAGATGGATAAGATTACATAAAGAGAGTTGAAGTATATGGGAGAACTGCAACGTGAAAAAGTTGCTGTCATCATCGGACCGACTGCGGTGGGAAAGACAAAATTAAGCATTGATCTCGCAAAAGCGTTAAATGGTGAAATCATTAGCGGGGACTCAATGCAAATTTATCGTACGATGGATATCGGGACAGCTAAGGCAACAATGGAAGAAATGGAAGGAATTCCGCATTACATGATCGATATTAAAAATCCAGAAGATTCATTTTCTGTAGCGGAATTTCAAGAGCTTGTTCGAGGTTATATTCGAGAAATTACAGAACGTGGGAAACTACCGATTATTGTTGGTGGTACTGGCCTTTATATACAATCAGTTTTATATGACTATCAGTTTACAGATGAAGCTGGAGACCCTGTATATCGAGAGGAACTAGAAAAACTAGCGACAGAACATGGTGTAGAATATGTACATGAAAAGCTGCGAGAGGTAGATCCAGAAAGTGCAAGTCGCATTCATATGAATAATGTAAGGCGTGTCATTCGTGCTTTGGAAATTTTTCATACAACGGGGCAGAAGATGAGTGATCAACTTGAAAAGCAAGAAAATGAGTTGTTATATGATGTTTCGCTAATCGGCTTGACTATGGATCGCGGAATGTTATATGATCGCATCAACTTGCGTGTTGATCTTATGGTCAAACAAGGATTGCTGCAAGAAGTGAAGGCTTTATACGAAAATGGAGTCAGGGACTGTCAATCTATTCAAGCGATTGGTTACAAAGAATTATATAATTATTTTGAAGGGCATGTTTCGCTAGAAGAAGCGATAATGCAATTAAAAACAAATTCGCGTCGCTATGCAAAGCGTCAACTAACATGGTTCCGTAATAAGATGGATGTTACATGGTTTGATGTGACCGATGGTGAAAAAACAGCAGAAATTTTGCGGTATATAGAAGGAAAGCTACAATTAAAGTCGAATAATAAGTAAGTAGAGAAAAAGAGGAGGATTCGACATGAAGCAATCAATCAATATTCAAGATCAGTTTTTAAATCAACTCCGTAAAGAAAATACGTTTGTGACGCTGTACTTATTAAATGGTTTCCAGCTTCGTGGATTAATTAAAGGTTTTGATAACTTTACAGTTTTATTGGAAACAGAAGGTAAGCAACAGCTTATTTATAAACATGCTATTTCTACATTTGTTCCACAAAAAAACGTTTCAATTGAATTAGAGTAGTAAAGAATTGTACATAGCAAAAAAAGAGCGAGTGATTCGCTCTTTTTTTATTTATATATTTTAGAGATTCTTTAATGAATGCGGAAAATAGAGAGTCTAACAGTGGTATCACCTGTCTCGGGAATAGTGATTGTATTAGTGGTAGATTGAATAGTAATCGTAGTTCTGGATTTTAAAGTTTCAATTGTTGAAAATGTAATTGAACTTCCAATTGTGTTTGCTGAAAAGTTATCTGAAGGTATGTTGCCATTAATGGAAATTCCAAAGCCGAAGGGAGCTGACCCTGAAAATATTGTTGAAGCTGAAAAGTCAATGACATATACACCATCTTCAAGGATTGTGATTGTATCTGTTGCATCGAAATGTATGTTATTTATGTTTGAGATAAGATTGAACTGGATGTTTTGATTAGGTTTTATAGTTTGTGGAAGTGTATTTTTAAGTACGGCTGTAGTTACTGGAAAACTAAACCCTTGAGGTCCTCGCTCCCCTTGAATACCTTGTTCGCCCTGAGGTCCTCGCTCCCCTTGAATACCTTGTTCGCCCTGAGGCCCTTGCTCGCCCTGAATACCTTGCTCGCCTTGAGGTCCTTGTTCGCCCTGAGGCCCTTGCTCGCCTTGAATACCTTGCTCGCCCTGAAGCCCTTGCTCGCCCTGAGGCCCTTGTTCGCCCTGAGGCCCTTGCTCGCCCTGAAGCCCTTGCTCGCCTTGAGGTCCTTGTTCGCCCTGAGGCCCTTGCTCGCCTTGAAGCCCTTGTTCGCCCTGAGGCCCTTGCTCGCCCTGAGGCCCTTGTTCGCCCTGAGGCCCTTGCTCGCCTTGAAGCCCTTGTTCGCCCTGAGGCCCTTGCTCGCCTTGAATACCTTGCTCGCCCTGAGGCCCTTGCTCGCCCTGAGGCCCTTGCTCGCCTTGAATACCTTGCTCGCCCTGAGGCCCTTGCTCGCCTTGAGGCCCTTGCTCGCCTTGAATACCTTGCTCGCCCTGAGGCCCTTGCTCGCCTTGAATACCTTGCTCGCCCTGAGGCCCTTGCTCGCCTTGAATACCTTGTTCGCCCTGAGGTCCCTGTTCGCCCTGAGGTCCTTGCTCGCCTTGTTCGCCTTGAAGCCCTTGCTCGCCTTGAATACCTTGTTCGCCTTGAGGTCCCTGTTCGCCCTGAGGTCCTTGCTCGCCTTGAGGTCCTTGTTCGCCTTGAAGCCCTTGCTCGCCTTGAGGTCCTTGTTCGCCTTGAGGTCCTTGTTCGCCTTGAGGTCCTTGTTCGCCTTGAAGCCCTTGCTCGCCTTGTTCGCCCTGAAGCCCTTGCTCGCCTTGTTCGCCCTGAGGTCCTTGCTCGCCTTGAAGCCCTTGCTCGCCTTGAGGTCCTTGTTCGCCCTGAAGCCCTTGCTCGCCTTGAGGCCCTTGTTCGCCTTGGGGTCCTTGTTCGCCGTGAAGTCCTTGCTCGCCTTGAGGCCCTTGTTCGCCCTGAGGCCCTTGTTCGCCTTGAGGTCCTTGTTCGCCCTGAGGCCCTTGTTCGCCCTGAGGTCCTTGTTCGCCTTGAGGCCCTTGCTCGCCTTGAGGCCCTTGCTCGCCTTGAGGTCCTTGTTCGCCTTGAATACCTTGTTCGCCGTGAAGTCCTTGTTCGCCGTGAAGTCCTTGTTCGCCTTGGGGTCCTTGTTCGCCTTGAGGTCCTTGTTCGCCTTGAGGTCCTTGTTCGCCTTGACGTCCTTGTTCGCCTTGAGGTCCTTGTTCGCCTTGAGGCCCTGGTTCGCCCTGAGGTCCCTGTTCGCCCTGAGGTCCCTGTTCGCCCTGAAACCCTTGTTCACCTTGAGATCCTTGTTCGCCTTGAGGTCCAGTCATTTCAATTGACGCAATTTGTAGTAAAGTAATTTGTAAATTTTCTATTTGCATGATGATTTTTTGGAACACAAGATGATTGATTCTAAATAATTTAGTGATATACAGTGAAAAGTTGAGTAGGTTTTGTAATTCAATATATGTTGCATTTGCTACAAAAGGTTGATTATCCAAAATAGTAATTAAATTTTCGACAATTGCAATGCCAGCTTCTCGCTGTGTAAGCGTTAAGTTTAAACGTTCCAGGAACCCCTTTATTATTTCTAATAAGGTTATAAGTTCTTTTGTGTTAGATTCTGTTGGATTGGAAAATACAGCTGGAATAATATTAGTTAGGTCACTTAAAGTATCGGAAAAAAGATTCGCGTATAATTTAGGAATAGGAGTATAATGGACTGTCGGAATACGATGAGGTTGTGTTGGAAAATACGGTTTTGAAATCTTTTTTTGGTTATCATTAAAATAAGACATTAAAATGCTCCTTTCTAATTGAGATGGTGAAAAACCTATCATAGTAGATGCAAGTTAAAGATAAAAAGGAATAGGGAAACGGGCAGTTTATGTGAAAAATAGTAAAAACGCCCATTTATAAGGCGTTTTCTTTTTGTTTTGCATATTGATAATACCTTTTTAATGAAATTTTTGATTTGAAACCAACGCGTTTCATGATTTCTTGCTCTGGGATGTGCTGTTTAATTAACCGTAAAATAAATGTATTTCGAAAGTGTTGGCCGGAAATGCCTTTCCGTAAATTTGCCCGTGCCACCTCAAGACGAATCATTTTTTGGACGGCTATTTCTGTTAGTGCTTTTGGAGCATCATTTTCGTACACCCACCGATATGTGTTACGGTTGAAATCGAATGCCACAAATAGCGGGTCATCACTATGGTATTTGGGACGAACTGGTTCAGGGATTTTTTTATAATAGTTATATAGTTGTTGTTTGTCGTCGTGAGTTAAATTAATGGTTCTTTCAACACCTGCTACTGCTGGAATGGAAATTGTATTCGTTTCAAAATGAACGTGATGCATATTTAATGATACAAGTTCTTGTAGGGATAAGCCGTAGTCAATGAGTAAATTTACAATAGAAATATTACGATCCATTAGTAATGGACGGACAGGGCGTTGTTTCTCTGATAATCCTTCTAATGAAGTCAGAGTATGTTTTAAGCGTTTTTCGTCCTCTTTTGAAATGAAATCTTCATCACGTAACGCGCGATTAGGTTGGATGACGAGTTTCATGTCCTTTAATGGGTTTGGGAGGTTTAAAAACTGATATAGTCTATTTAAGACAATAAAAACACGGTGCATTGTTTTTTCAGAGTAATGCCGTTTCTTTTTTAAGTCGGAAAAATAATCTTCATAGTCTTTTGTACAAAGTGTAGCCCATATATTACTAGAGGAAAGTTTTTTATTTCTTTCTAACCAATGCCCAAAATCTTCAATATCATAGACGTAACGTTTAATGGTTGAAGGTTTTCTTCCTTTATTTAATAAAAAGGAAGAAAAAGCTTGTACCGTATCATGAATTTCCTTTGTTTCCATATTCCCACCACCCTGTTTTTTCTTATATTATAACAAATTTTTCTGAAAACAGTTATTTGTATGGGAAGTGGAAAAATTAATGATATTTTTTGGTGAGTCGATAAAAAGAGGTGATTGTATGGAACAATCGATGCGAAAGAAAAATAATAATCAAATTAATATTGTGTTAAATCACCGAAAAAAAATTTCAGTACCTGCTCCAGAAAAGAAATCGGTAATTTCAAGTGAAACGTCTACGAAGCATGAGATGCTGCAGCGGATTGAAGAAGAAATGGGTAAACTTGTTGGAATGGAAGATATAAAAAAAATCATAAAAGAAATTTATGCATGGATTTATGTAAATAAGAAAAGGCAAGAAATTGGCTTAAAGTCAGAAAAGCAAGTGCTTCATATGTTATTTAAAGGAAATCCAGGAACGGGGAAAACAACTGTCGCAAGAATGATTGGGAAATTATTATTTGAGATGAACATTTTATCAAAAGGGCATTTAGTCGAAGCGGAACGCGCGGATCTTGTGGGAGAATATATTGGGCATACAGCACAAAAAACAAGAGATTTAATTAAAAAAGCCATGGGTGGAATATTGTTCATTGATGAAGCATATTCGCTAGCGCGTGGTGGAGAGAAAGATTTTGGAAAAGAAGCGATTGATACGCTTGTCAAACATATGGAAGATAAGCAACATGGATTTGTTTTGATTTTAGCGGGATATTCAAGAGAGATGAATCATTTCCTTTCTTTAAATCCAGGTTTGCAATCGCGTTTTCCATTTATTATTGAGTTTGCGGATTATACAGTGAATCAGTTGCTTGAAATTGGGAAGAGAATGTATGATGAACGAGAATATCAATTATCAAAAGAGGCGGAATGGAAATTCCGTGATCATTTACATGCGGTGAAATATTCATCACAAATTACATCATTTAGTAATGGACGCTATGTCCGGAATATTGTTGAGAAATCCATTCGTACACAGGCAATGCGCTTATTGCAAGAGGATGCATACGATAAGTATGATTTAATTGGGATATCAAGTAGTGATTTAACGCTTGAAGAAGAGACGCACAGTTCATAAACTGTGCGTTTACTTTATTATGGAAGAGAAACGTAATGCATCGTATTCTATTTTGTATTTTTTGTTTTTGCTCGTTGTTCTAATTTGCTTTTTGGACTTGTATCAGCTACATCTGATGCAAGTCCTTGTGGATTAACGCTACTACTTTGTCCGCGATTGCGGTTGTTGTTTCCTTTTGCCATTCTTTATCACCTCTATTCTTCTTTAGCTTTTTGTTGATATGCCCTATGATATCGCTCCATCTTTTTGCTTTTTTCATGGGCGGATTTTGGGTCGAAGCTAATTTGGTTGACTGAGCTTTTTTGAGCGCCTTTGTTTACGTGGTTTGTCATTATGTTCACCTCGCTTTAAAGTTTAGTATGGACACTCTGAACAGAAAAAAACGTTGAAAAAGAAAAACCTCTTTACGTCATGTAAAGAGGTGAATTTACTATTTATGCAAGGAACGCTCTTTATTCTCTAAGCGTCTGTGCGGTAAATGCCATTTGTAATGAATGGAAATCATGCGGAAGCAAACAATAAAAATAAATAAGGTGTATAGAGCCCAGTCACTGACAATAATCTTGGCACCAATTAAAAATCCTGCTAAAATCGTCCAAAATGCATATACTTCTGCGCGAAGGACGAGAGGTTTGCGGCGTGCTAATAAATCACGAATGATACCACCGCCAATCCCTGTTAAAACAGCTGCAACAATTGTAGCGCTAATAGGTAAGTTGAGCTTTTGTGCATAAAGAGCTCCTTGTACAGCGAATGCTGATAAGCCGATAGCATCTGTGATGTTCTCCCATCTTTTCCAATGTTTAATTAATTTATTTGGAAATAGAAAGATAATCGTCATTGATAAAAGTGCAATTTGAAATAACATGTCTTGTTGCCAAAAAGCGCCGATTGGATAACCGATTAATAAATTACGAAGGGCACCTCCTCCAAAGGCAGTTGCCATCCCTAAAATATATACCCCGAAAATATCGTAATCTTCTTCCATTGCGACAATAGCTCCGCTGAGTGCGAAGGCAATTGTACCGATGATGCTAAAAATCTCCCATGCCATGAATTTTCTCCCTCGCTAACTAGATGAAATGTGCTTCCTCTGCTATTATATTAGAAGGTTTAATTTTCGAAAAGGGTGAGTGAACATATTTGATGGAAGAAAAAGAAAAAGTCATATTAGTTGGCTGTCAATTGCCGCAAGATGATGATGAACGGTTTATGCATTCCATGAAAGAACTCGCATCGCTAGCGAAGACGGCACGTGCAGAAGTTTTGGTATCTACAACGCAAAAACGTCCGAAATTTCACCCTGCTACTTACATAGGTAAGGGGAAATTAGAAGAACTTGCAGCGCTGACGGAAGAATTAGAACCAGCTGTTATTATATTTAATAATGAATTAACACCGAGCCAAATTCGTAATTTATCAGCTATGTTAGATGCGAGAGTAATCGATCGAACGCAACTAATATTGGATATTTTTGCTCAGCGTGCGAAATCAAGAGAAGGTAAGCTTCAAGTGGAATTAGCTCAGCTACAATACACGATGCCACGTCTTATGGGGCAAGGGCTAGCGCTATCACGTCTTGGAGGCGGGATTGGTACGAGAGGTCCTGGTGAAACGAAGCTAGAAACAGATCGTCGTCACATTCGCTCTCGTATTGATGAGATTAAGAAGCAGTTAGCGATTGTTGTGGAGCACCGGAAAAGATATCGTGAGCGCCGAAAGGATAATCAAGTATTTCAAGTTTCGTTAATTGGGTATACAAATGCTGGGAAATCGACGTTATTTAACAGATTAACAGAAGCAGATACATTTGAAGAAAATTTGCTGTTTGCGACGTTAGATCCAACAACAAGAAAAATGCAATTGCCGTGTGGGTATACGGTGCTATTAACTGATACGGTGGGGTTTATTCAAGATTTACCAACATCATTGGTTGCTGCGTTTCGCTCTACACTGGAAGAAGCGAGGGAAGCGGATGTGATTTTACATGTCGTTGATTCTGCAGATCCAAATTATGTAGGTCATGAACAGACGGTGAAAAAATTACTACAAGACCTTGAAATTGACCACATTCCAATTATTACGGTTTACAATAAGAAGGATAGATTACATCAGAATTTTATTCCGTTTCCAAAAAATGATTTTCTTATGACAAGTGCTTTTGAAGAAACAGATTTATTAAGCTTGAAAGAATCGGTAGAAACGAAGATGATGGAAGAGATGGAATCGTATAAGGTCATGATTCCTCCGGGTGAAGGTAGATTACTAACGCTTTTAAAAACAGAAACGGTATTAACTGGGATGGAATTTAAAGAAGATGGATTCTTGTATGAGTGTACAGGTTATATATTTGCTCATTCACCGCTGAATGGACAGTTAAAGAGATTTTTAGTGGAAAAAGGAGAAGAGAATAAAAATGTTTGATCGTTTGAAAAATGGAGAAAGAATCGCTCCTATTGTAAAAGAAGTAGAAGAACAAATTACCGGTGTACATAAACGTATTGATACAATAATTGAAAGTAATCAATTCCGTGTATTAGAAAGTTTTCGTAAACATAAAATTAGTGATTCACACTTTATTCCAACAACAGGTTATGGCTATGATGACATTGGTCGTGATACATTAGAAAAGGTGTATGCTGATGTATTTGGAGCAGAAGCAGGGCTTGTTCGTCCGCAAATTATTTCAGGTACACATGCGATTTCAACAGCTTTATTTGGTATTTTGCGCCCTGGTGACGAATTATTATATATAACAGGGAAGCCATATGACACGTTAGAAGAGATTGTTGGTGTGCGCGGGAAAGGTGTAGGTTCTTTTAAAGAATATAACATTGGTTATAATGCTGTACCGTTAACGGCGGAAGGACGCGTTGACTTTAAAGCTGTAGAAGCAGCTATTCAGGAAAATACGAAAATGATTGGTATTCAGCGTTCAAAAGGGTATGCGACTCGTCCGTCATTTACAATTGCAGAAATTAAAGAGATGATTTCTTTTGTAAAAGAGATTAAATCAGATGTTGTTGTATTTGTAGATAACTGCTACGGAGAATTTGTTGAAGAGTTAGAACCGTGCCATGTCGGGGCAGATTTAATGGCAGGGTCTCTAATTAAAAACCCGGGTGGTGGAATTGTAAAAACAGGTGGCTACATTGTTGGGAAAGAACAATATGTAGAAGCTTGTGCATATCGTTTAACATCTCCAGGTATTGGAGCAGAAGCAGGGGCATCTTTATATAGCTTACAAGAAATGTATCAAGGTTTCTTCTTAGCTCCTCATGTTGCTGGTCAAGCGTTAAAAGGGGCGGTCTTTACAGCTGCATTTTTAGAAAAGTTAGGAATGAATACATCACCAACTTGGAATGCTGCAAGAACAGATTTAATTCAGTCTGTTCAATTTGATGACAAAGAGCGTATGATTGCATTTTGCCAAGCAATTCAATACGCATCTCCAATTAATTCTCACTTTACACCGTATCCAAGCTATATGCCAGGTTATGAAGATGATGTCATTATGGCTGCAGGTACGTTTATTCAAGGTGCAAGTATTGAGCTATCAGCAGATGGTCCAATTCGTCCTCCGTATGTTGCCTATGTGCAAGGTGGATTAACTTATTCTCACGTGAAGATTGCGATTTGTTCTGCGATCGATGCGTTAATTGAAAAAAATCTATTAACAATTTCGTAAGGGAAAGCTGTCGATTTCGGCAGCTTTTTTGTATAGAAAAAGGTATTTATGCCATTTTAAAAAAGAATGAAAAAATTTATAAAAAAATCATGTTAGAAAAGCTAACATCTGTTGACATCAAACATAACATGATATAAAATGAGAAACAGTTAAGGCGAAGGAGGAACTGAAACAATGAAAGAAGATAGACGTTCTGCCCCGCTGTTTCCTATTGGTATTGTAATGGATTTAACACAATTATCTGCTCGTCAAATTCGTTACTATGAAGAGCACAATTTAATTTTCCCAACCCGTACAAAGGGAAATCGTAGATTGTTTTCATTTAATGATGTAGATAAGTTGTTAGAAATTAAAGATTTGTTAGATCAAGGCTTAAATATGGCTGGTATTAAACAAGTGTTACAAATGAAAGAAAATCAAACAGAAGCAGTGAAAGTAAAAGAAGAAACGAAAGAAATTTCAAAATCCGAGCTTCGTAAAATTCTTCGAGATGAATTGCAACATACAGGTAGATTCAATCGAACTTCATTACGGCAAGGTGATATTTCAAGGTTTTTTCACTAAAGATTACTGATTCTGAAGGTGTTTAGAGGGACTAAGGAGGAATATATAATGGCAAAGTACACAAAAGAAGATATTTTTCGTTTAGCGAAAGAAGAGAATGTAAAATATATCCGTCTACAATTTACGGATCTTTTAGGGATTATTAAAAACGTAGAGATTCCAGTTAGTCAGTTAACGAAAGCTCTAGATAACAAAATGATGTTTGATGGATCTTCAATTGAAGGATTTGTTCGTATTGAAGAGTCTGACATGTACTTATATCCAGACTTAGATACTTGGGTAGTATTCCCTTGGACTGCTGAAAAAGGTAAAGTAGCTCGTTTAATCTGCGATATCTACAATGCTGATGGCACTCCATTTGAAGGTGACCCACGTAACAATTTAAAACGTATGTTAAAAGAAATGGAAGCACTAGGATTTACAGAATTCAACCTTGGACCGGAACCGGAGTTCTTCTTATTCAAAGTTGATGAAAAAGGAAATCCAACATTAGAACTAAACGATAACGGTGGATACTTCGACCTTGCGCCGATGGATCTAGGGGAAAACTGTCGTCGTGATATCGTTCTTGAACTTGAAGAAATGGGTTTTGAAATTGAAGCATCTCACCATGAAGTTGCACCAGGACAGCACGAAATTGATTTTAAATATGCGAATGCACTTCGTTCATGTGATGACATTCAAACATTCAAACTTGTTGTAAAAACAATCGCTCGTAAACACGGTTTACACGCAACATTTATGCCGAAACCATTATTCGGAGTGAACGGTTCTGGTATGCACTGTAACTTATCTCTATTCAAAAATGGAGAAAACGTATTCTACGATCAAAATGGTGAATTACAATTAAGTGATGATGCGCGTCACTTTATCGCAGGTATTTTAAAACATGCCCCGGCATTTACAGCGGTAGCTAACCCAACTGTAAACTCTTACAAACGTTTAGTACCTGGATATGAAGCGCCTTGTTACGTAGCATGGTCTGCACAAAACCGTAGTCCATTAGTGCGTATTCCAGCATCTCGCGGTATCAGTACACGTGTAGAAGTACGTAGTGTTGACCCAGCTGCAAACCCATATTTAGTAATGGCAACATTATTAGCAGCAGGTCTTGACGGAATTAAAAATAAATTAACTCCGCCAGCTGCAGTGGATCGTAACATCTATGTAATGACTAAAGAAGAACGTGAAGAAGCAGGTATCGTTGACTTACCAGCAACATTAGCACAAGCGTTAGTTACACTACAATCTAACGAAATTGTATGTGGTGCATTAGGTGAACATTTACTTGAGCACTTCATCGAAGCGAAAGAAATTGAGTGGGATATGTTCCGCACGCAAGTTCACCAATGGGAACGCGATCAATATATGTCTCTATACTAAGAGGCTCAAACCCTTGACACATAACGTGTTGAGGGTTTTTTGTATGCGTGGATAAAGGGAGAAGTATCAATTGTTTTTAGCTTGTGACCATATTTATTTCATGATCATACCATGACCTTTTTAAAGTAGGTTGCGTTTCGCAAACGCTTCGTATTTATTAAGATTCTTTTTGTTCATCTCTTTTGAAATGTGGGCATATATGTCAGAAGTAATTTGAACTGAATCATGCCCTAATCTTTCTTGCACTTCTTTCATTGAATATCCGGCGTCTAACAAAAGAACGGCATGTGTATGACGTAAACCATGAATCGTGATATTTGTTACATTAGCTTTTTTTAAAATGCGAGTCATAGCTCTTTGTAAAGTAGACTTTGGATAAGGAAGTCCATTTTCACGTGCGAATACTAATGAAAGATCATGGTATAACCCTCCTAATTTCAGTTTACATTTATTCTGTTCAAGTTTATGATTTTTTAAGATTTGGATTAAAAAATCTGCTAAGATTATCGTGCGGTAAGATGCTTTTGTTTTGGGTTTAGCGAATAGATTATCTAGGTTTTTATAATCATAAGTGAAGGTGTGACGGATACTTATTGTTCCTTCTTCTAAATCAATATCATCTCATCGTAAAGCCAGTGCCTCACCCTTGCGTATTCCTGTGTGAAGTAGTGTAAAGAACAACGAGAAATAATGAGGTTCTGTTTCTTTTAATTTTTGAACAAATGTATTCACTTCTTGTCCTTCTAAATGCTTAATTTTTTTGTCTTCAGTATCACTTTTAGCAATGACAATTCCGCGGAAAGGTGTTTGTTGAATAAGCTGCAAATCAACAGCTTTGAGCAAAGCTCCTTTTAAAGGTGCAGTGTAATTCTTAACACTATTTTCACTATACCCTTCTTCTAAGAGGTGATTCACGAATTTTTGACAGAGTGAAGGTGTAATATCGAATACCTTATACGATCCGAAAAACGGAACGATATGCTTGTTTATTGCTGTTTTGTGAAGATTGTATGTATGATTTCTAACCTTTCCTTTTTTGTAGGTTATAAGCCAATCATTCAAAAATGTAGAAATCAACACATTTTTATCTTCTATAAAAGTCCCGTTACTTAATTCTGTTTCAGCCTTCGCAGCATGAAGTTGAGCTTCCTTTTTTGTTTTAAAACCACGTTTTGTTGTTTGTTTTTTCTTTCCTGTTTTCGAATCAATAGTGGTATAAATTTTGTAGAGCCATTTAGCTCCATCTTTTGTTTGGTATTTTTGGAAAGATGCCATGATTTTCCCACCTTTATTTTTCTTTTAACCAAGAAACAGACCGAAACGTACCCAAAAGCCGTCTAGACGTCTTAGAAAAGGGGTGTGATAAAGTGAAGACGCAAATACTAACAATTGATATAGCAAATCCTCATTTTACGAAGGTTATTACTTCAAGAATTAATGATAAAAATGGCTTGAAATTAACTGTCCTTCTAAAAAATGGTGGTTATCCTTATAATCTATCCGGATATGCAATTAAGTATGAAGCCGGGAACAATTCAGGCAGTTTCGTTCGTGATGATTGCAAAATTATAGATGCTTCAAACGGTGTTTTTGAATATACTTTTTCAGCAGCGGCAGTATCTACAAATACTTGGATGGCTTACTTCGCCTTCGAGAAAGGTGAAGAGCGTTTTACCACACAAAATATTAAAGTTGATTTAAATGTTGATGTAAAACAAGGTAAAGGTATTTTAGAAAACTATGTTAGCGATTTTGACACTTTAAAAGAAAAAATAGATGAAACACAAGAGACAGCCGATACTATACTTGATGAAGTTTATAAAATGGATGTTCCTGCAATTATTGCTGCAAAAGATACAGTAGAAGAAGCGAAAAGAGAGGTGAGTGTTTTACAAAAGAACATGGTTAGTGTATTAAGTTTTGGAGCCAAAGGTGATGGTGTAACTGATGATACAAATGCTATCCAAAAAGCTTTAGATTTAGCTAAAACATTAGGGAGTGTTGAAGTTATTATCCCTAATGGAACTTATTGTATAACTAAGTACTTAGTTGTTTATAAAAATACAAACATCAAAATGCAAAAGAAAACAATTTTACTTCGAGGTCATGGTGGAGGATTTTTCAAGAATGGTAATAAAGGAGACGTGTTTACTGGTTACGATGGACACGGCAATATAACTATCGAGGGCGGCACTCTTGACGGTAACGTATTAAATTACAATTATGGGTTTAACCATACAGGGTGGGCACGAGGTAGAAGTTTAACCTTTAGGGATATCACATTTAAAGATGTCATTAACGCACACTTTATGGATATCAATGCTTGTGATGGCGTACTCATTGAGAATTGTAGATTCTTAGGCTATAAAGATATTACAGCCGACCAAAGCAGGTTGTTCTCAGAGGCTATTCAGATAGCCAATCATACTCAGCTAGGCTACAATGAGTTTGGCGCCTGGGATGGAGAACCTAGTAAGAATGTAACTGTAAAAGATTGTTACTTTGGAAGCAGTGGTACAGCAGGAATGGGTCCAGTAGCGACTGGTGTAGGTAACCATGGATCAGTGTACGACTTATACAATTCTGGTATCTATGTAGTTAACTGTGTATTCGATGATATGACCTATGCAGGAGTTAGAGCTATGAAGTTTATAGATACTCGTGTTGAGAATTGTATTTTCAATAACTGTCAAAGAGGAATTTTCTTCTCTAATATAGATGGAACCAGCGAGTCAGGTAAAGACAGATTCGGGAACGTTATAGGTCTCCCTCAATCGGGTAATAACTTTATTGTTCGAAACAACACCTTCAGAGGGATTAAAGAGGAGTTTGTTTACGTTAGAGCTTGGTTTAAAGATGCTTACTATGACAAGTGTAAGAACATCTTGATAGATGGAAACATCTTTGAGAGCCAGCATAGCGAAGCATTCACTAACTCTAAGAGTGCTATAACGTTATATTTAGTAGAAAACTGTACTGTGTCTAACAATATCTTCAAGAAGGTATATAGAGGCATCCATTCATCTTACAACTCTAATATAAATATAATAAACAATGTAGCTGAGGAATGTACTACAGAGTTTATATTTCTTAATGAGGGTGAAGGTAATCAAAGTCTAGGTATCTCTAAGGAGACAAATATTATAAACAACACAATAAACAAGTCAGGTAGATCTACTATTAATATCCAATACACTCATGGGTTACTAGTAGAAAACAACACAGTCTATAACTCTTGTATTGAAACAGATGCTACTCGGAGTGCTATTTCTGTCGCTAGTACTACAAGGAATGGATTGATTAGAGGAAACAAAGTATACAAAGCCACTACAGGATACCAGAATAAGTACGGTTTAGAAGTGACAGGTTCTTGTTTTAATATTCAATCTTATGATAATTACCTAGAAGGTAAAACTGCAAGAGCTTCTATCAGCTCAGCGAATGGCAACTTCGCAGGTATCTACATTACTGATGCAAACGGTGGTCTTAGAAAGTTGACAGTAGATGGCAGTGGAGTTGTGTCTGTAACTGCACCAATATGATATATCGAAATCAAGAGCAGCAATAGCTGGTCTTTTTTATTTTGCTTGAAAGGGGGTGAGGACGATGTAGAAAAGATAAGACAGAATGCGGTAAAAGTAAGAGTCAATTAAAGAGAATCAAAAAATCAAACAACAAAATTCAAGGGAGATGTTCAATAATGACTAACAATGAATTAAAACAAGAGGTAATTAAAGAGATTCAACAACAATTCGGATTAATTCCAGGATTCTTCAGTGAGGATAAGGAAGCACAAGCTATCTTCTTAAATAAAGGTAATTATGAAAGTAGTGTTTGGATGGATGGCGAAGGACTCTTTTATATGGATGATGTAGCATGGGAGGAATTAGCGATTACAAATGCAGTAGCCGACACTGATACACCTCCAATGCTACGTAGACATGGAAACTGGGTTCACATGACAGGTGCGATTAGATTGGTTAAAAACCAACAAGTATTCACAAGAATCACACCAGATATTGCACCACACCAAGATTCTTATTTTGCTGCTACAGCGTTTTTAGATAATAATCCAAATCATCCGGTTGCAGCTACTGTAGTAGTTCATAAAGATGGAAGGGTTTCTACTTATCTTCCAGAAGCACAAACTCGCTATGTATCGTTTTCGTTATCATATCCGATTAAGTAATGGTAAGCAGTAAAGGATAATATCAGTTAAATAGCAATGAAAAGGGAGCATAAAAGATGCTTCTTTTTTATTGCCCAAAAGGGGATGAGAACGATGGAGGAACAGATTTTCAGTTCAATGATCCAACAAGGAGCATTCGCAGCGTTATTCGTGTGGATGCTTTTTACTACGCAGAAAAAGAATGAGCAGCGTGAAGTACAGTATCAAAAAGTCATTGAAAAAAACCAACAAGTCATCGAAGAACAAGCAAAAGCCTTTGGTTCACTATCAAAAGATGTATCAGATATCAAACAAAAAATCCTGGGGAAAGGTGATGTGCAATGAAGAAAACAATGAAACTATGTACTTCTGTTTTTGCAACGCTACTTATTTTATTTTCGTTTGTTACGAGTGCATTTGCTGATAGGGTTTTACTTATTCCAGATTTACCGAAACAACCATATCACTATGGTGTAGGTACTTATGAAGGCGTTGTTGCTCACAGTACAGCGACTCCAGAAGCTCCAGCTATTAATATTCAAAAGTATGAATCTCGTACATGGAGAAATGCTTTTGTCCATTATGCAGTTGATTGGAATGAAACAATTCAAATTGCGGATACACGTTACATCGCTTATGGTGGTGGACCAGGTGCAAACAAACGATTTGTACATGTTGAACTTTACGAAACTGCAGACTATGGAAAATTTAAACGCTTATATGAAAAGTACGTTAAATTATTAGCTAAAATCTTAAAAGATAACAATCTATCTGTAGAAAAAGGATTGTGGACTCACTATGATGTTACGAAGTATCTTGGTGGAACAGATCATGAAGATCCACTTGATTACTTACGCAGTCACGGTGTATCAGAAGCGCAATTTCGTGCTGATGTAAAATGTGCATATAATAACAGTGATGTTTCTGTTTCAGAGCAACCGTCTAAACCAGGCGAACCAATCGCAAATGTGGAAGGAATCGCATATATTGAAGGTTACAATGTAAATCTTCGTAAAGGGGCAGGTGCAAGTTACTCCGTTATTCGTCAGTTGAATAAACCAGAATCATATAAAGTATGGGGCGAAAAAGATGGATGGTTAAATCTTGGTGAGAATCAGTGGGTATATAACAATCCTTCTTACATCAAGTTTGAAAAGAAAGAGCCTATTAATCCAATTGTAGGAAAGCGTATTGTGTCCAAAGTGGACAAACTACGTTTCTATGACTCTCCATCTTGGCAGGATAAAGACGTTGCTGGTACCTTAGATGCAGGACTAGGGTTTACAATCGATGAAAAAGTAACTGTCAATGGATCATCACAATACAAAGTACACAATTCGAAAGGGAATACGTATTACATTACGGCTAGTGATGCGTACGTAAACGTACGTTTACGTAAAAGAAACCGGCTCTTAATTGAGTCGGCTTTTTTACTATGTATTAAACTTTAGCATTCATAAGTAACTCTTTTAATTCTTCTATAGATAATTTGCTTTCTAACGCTTTACTTAAGTCAAGTATAGAAGTTTTATAATCTACTGCTACTTGTAAACTATCAGTCTTCTTTTTTTTCTGCATTGTCTTTAGAACAACCTACCCCACTAATTAACATAACTGGCAATGCAACTGCTAATAGTTTACGTTTCATTGTTATACCCCTTTAGTTGTTTTCTGATTCTTAGGCTTCCGTTTTTGTCAAGCTTAAAATAATACCAAGTCCCTTCATAAGACCGTCACTACCTTCATCAATCAGTTCAGATGACTTATCAATCTTTGTTTCATCTAACGTAGTAAATCCCTCTACCATTGTGTCTAACCCTTTATCAAACACAACTAGAGATTTTGATAAATCTTCTTGTAGACTATCATACTGTTTTGGTGGTTTAATTTCTCTTAACTTCTTGTTTGCTGACTTCATTTCACTTACTACTTGCTTTAATTCCTTATGTGTATGAAGGAATGTAGGATCTTTCTTCTCTAATTCTCCGAATTTATTTTGGGCTTCTGTCCAAACCATACATACCCCTTGTACTTTTGCTACATAGTCTACTGTACTTGTTAGTCTACCTTCTTCGTCTAACTCAAACACTCTTTCGATGAATGTGGTTCTAGGCTTCTTTTTGTTAATACTACGCTTTACTAACCATGCTGATAGTAGGATAGATACTCCTATAGACGTTACCTTTGTAAATAATGTTGTTTGCCCATCTCCAAAACCAACTACTGTTCCTGTTAGAAGAATAATAGGAACTGTAACTACTAGTGTTTTTAGTTTCATGATTAAATACCCCTTTAACCTTTGGTATAAAACAGACTACTTTTAATAAGTAATCTGTTTACACTTCTTTATTCTACCCCACTCGCTTTTATAATGACTTATACTAATTTACTTAGGTTTTACCACGTCTATCTTGTTTCCGTCAGCATCCATCATAACTAAGGAATCCGATGTGAAATACATAACATCATAGTCTATAGATTCTTTCATTTGACTAGGGTCTACTTTCTTACCGTCTTTTACAAACTCGTCTATTGTCATCTTGACTTGTTGCTTTTCTGCATTATAAGACCATTTACCTTGCATATGAGTAGTCTCATAAGGTGTGTTATTTACATCATCGTATATAATGTATGTACCATCTTCCTTAAAGTCTAACCCTTTAGTAAACTTACCATCTTTTGAACTACCCCATTCACCTAGCAACTCTTTACCGTCTTGGGATATTCCTACACTTTTATTTTGAAGGTCATTAGCTTTTGTTTTCATCTTTTCTGAATACGCATCTTTAATCGGTTTGTATCCTTCTTTTAAGTAGTCATTACCTTTTAACATTAACTCCTGTAATTCCTTTGTCTTTTCTTTGCTAATAGAACCACCTTTTGCAAGTTTAATTTGTGTTTCAAATGCTTCCTTATAACAGTCTACTGCTTTTAGAATCGTCTTATGTGGTTCTTCAAATTCTTTAGGCGGTTCTACTTTATCGAAATCAGCAAGTGCTTGATTTAGTTCGTCTGCTTTTTTCAGTATTTCTTTGTTTAACTCTTTTATGTCGTTGCTTTTGTCCTTCGTTTTCGCAGAAAGTTCCGTTATTTCAGCTACTTTTGTCTCAAATGTGTTATCTAATGCAAACATACGAGACATGTAGTCGGTTCCCTCTAACTTTTCCTTCTCTTCTACTTTTGTTTTTGCTTCTACCTTTGTGTCTGCTTTCTTCTCTGCTTGGTCTGTTCCGCAACCTCCTAGTAACATGATTGGAAGTGCTAAACTTATTAGTTTCTTTGCTTTCATGATTGACTACCCCTTTTACTTAGACTCTACTTTTGTTTAGATGTGTTAAATAATCCCATAGTTTCTGCTTTTTCTTCAATCTGTTTAAGTGTATTATCGAATTGCTTAATAGCACCCTTCGACACCGCATTCGCTAATTCAGTCTTACCTGCTTCTTCCATTTTAAATGAGTCTTCTAAAATGTCTATTGCTGTAACTAACTGTTTGTGTTCTTCTACAAAGCTAGAAGGAGGAGTTAATTCTTTTAACTTTTTACAGTTTTCTTTTAGTAACGCTGAACGTTCCTCTGAAGTATACTTAGGTTTACCAGGATCCTGCATGAAATGTAGGACAGTAGATACATACTCTTCTGCTTGTTTATCGTCTGCTTTTACTGATTTCGTTTCTTTTACGTCTTTATCGGCTTTTACTTTCACTGATTTATCATCTGACTTTTGTTCTACTTTCACGTCTGCTTTCTTTTCTTCGCTGTCTGCTTTGTCTGTTCCGCACCCCCCTAATAACATGATTGGAAGTGCTAACGTTACAAGTTTCTTTGCTTTCATATTTCTATTACCCCTTATTAGTTGAATGATTGTATATATAATTACAAGTTACTCTATTACTTTGTATGTTCTTCCATTTTCTTATCAAGTGCTTTGGCGTAGGCATCTTTGGTTTCCTGATTTAACTTATAAATTGCTTCTCTCCACTGTTCTCCATCTACACCTGACATATGTGGAGAACTTTTTAATACAGCTTCTTGAATCTTCAGTCCATCGTCTTTATCAGCGTCTTTTATTAACTTTGTTCCTTTTCTTGCATCTGTTATCCCTTCTTGTACGAGTTTATGAATGTCTTTGTATTTATCAGGTACTATTATGTTCTCCATACGGTCTAAGGCTTCATCCATATCGTTTGCTGTTTTAAATACATCTTTATATTTCTTATTATCTTTTGAAGCTTCTCCTAGTTTTAACAATATTTCATCCTTCTTGAATTGAAACTCTACCAGTTGCTCACAAATATAATACGGATACTGTTTTTCAGATATTACTGTTTTCGACATTGCTTTACTAGTTTCCTCAGTCTTAGGGATAGAATCTTTATCTCCTACCCCACAACCTACTAATAATAGAACAGGTATTGCTAATGATAGGAGTTTCGTTGCTTTCATTATGTATCCTCCTTTTAAAAAATATTGTAATTAATTAACATATTGAACCATAACATAAATTATATAAATAAGATATAAAGATTTCCCATCCTTAAGAAAAATTTTGAGTGTTTTAACAATATGAAAAAATGTATTACGGTTGTAGAAAATCCCGCTCCATATGCTTTTTAAAAAAATTCCCTTATTGGTTCCTCAGCGTTTGGGAGCTTTTTTATAATCCCATAAACTCTTTATCGAAGTAGAACTTGTCCATTAAGTTATTTACAATCCCATTGAAATAAGCAAACTTTTGCTAGGTGTTTTTTACCCACAATTCGCCCACATATCTTTCTTGTCATATCAAAGTTTATCCGTAATAAGAAAATAGAGAAGAAAAGCCCGCAAAAGCAGGCTATGTTTTGTCGACCGTTTAATGACCATATTTTGACCATATTTATTTCAAAAGCAAACGAATATTATCGAAAGTCAATATACAAACAATTGTCGTTAAACATTGGTGCTACAACATTTATGCATAGCTTAATAGATACCTGTTTGATCATGTCCAAGTCCACAAGCTTCTTCATTAAACGTTGAACAGTTTTATAAGATACTTCCATCATGTCAGCAATCGTATTTTTGCATAGGAAACTAACACCTACATATTTGCAGCTATGGCGTTTTAAAATTTCAAGTAGTGCAATGAGTTTGGATTGTACGTCAGTACGCTTAATAGACATACGGATGATGTCTCTGTATGTACGTACAGTTTTATTTAGTTCTTCAATTTCTGTGAATGATGATAAGTTGTGGAAGGACTCTTCACTTGCGATAACATCGATACGTTCTTTCATTAGACACGGGCTCCTTTATAGAACAAAAAAAGCAACAGAATGCCGAGTTTAAGCAAACTGTTGCTTTGGAGCCCTTACGTACTGTAAAATAGTCGTAAGAGTACAGCAGGTGTTTGCCTAGTTAGGATAGGCGGACGGTATATATAGTGTTGGTAGCACTGTATATACACGTTGTGCTCTTTTGTTTTTTATTTGAAAAATGCCTGGTAATTACCCGAAAGATGCCCGATTTTACGTAATGTATTTTAAGTTTTTTTGATGTAGTGAAATCTCAAACCGTTGATAAATTAACATTTTGTAAGGATTTCGATTCGTATTCATGGCCTAAATTATGTTCCGCACGCAAGTTCACCAATGGGAACGCGATCAATATATGTCTCTTTATTAATATTTTAAAAATAAAACGCAATAAACATTAATGTGACGCGGTTTCTGAGTAATCAGGAACCGCGCTTTTGTGTGTCTGTAAATGTATTGAGAATATTGATTATTTTTACTAAGAACTGAAATTCTTGATACTACTGATATCAAGGATTTCAAAGTTGAATTAAATTTGAAGTAGGAATCTAATTATTCGTAAGGACTATCTAAAACACATGATCATGAGACTATTATGATTACAAATCTGATAAATTAATAAAAGGTTTTGTTCTAATTATAGAAATCGCCTTACTCAATTAAATGAACGTATCAAATTCATTCGACTTGGGTGGAGAGGATGCTTTTTTCATGAGTTTTTCCCATAATTGTATGGACTTGCTCCATTCCGATGTAGCAGGATTGTTTTGATAAATAAAATTTTCATAACTAAGAGTGAGTTTTTGCATATCAGTCGAATTGTAAAGGTTATCTACATGGATTGCATATTCTCTCAATGTTTGGCTTTCGTTGCGTGAGATGCCGGTTCTTTCCAGTTGTTTTAAAAGTGCATCATAAGCTTTTGCATAAACATCATCTCCTTTTCGGTATTTATAGGAGAGAATGATAAAAAATGCGAACCACTTTATTCTAGTAGTAAAGAGGGCATAGCCAGTTATGCTAATTGATATGATACAAAGGAACAAGTATCCCCATGAAAATCCTTTTTTGGAATCCATAATCTTTCCGTTAGAGAGGACTTCGGTATCTTCTATTAAATTTTTTTGTTTTGTTTCTGCATTTCGCTGTGGAGTTTGTTCGTTGCTAGGTATCGTAGTTTCGCTATTTGGTGAAGTGGCAGTTGGAGTAGAAGCGTCATGTGTAAAGTTATATGGATTGCTGAAACCCTTTGTTGGTTCGAACGGGACCCATCCGTATCCTGGAAAGTATACTTCAACCCAAGAGTGTGCATTGTTATTATCGATTGTGTAAATATTCTCATAATCTGAATTCGTTACTTTGTTTTCAAGAGTGCCCCCGGTATAGCCCTTTACCCAGCGTGCCGGAATCCCAATTGAGCGAAGTAAAACAATCATAGACGTGGAAAAATTATTGCAGTATCCACTTTTTGTATCAAATATAAATTGATCTGCATAATCTTGATCCTTTCCAGGAACCTTAACATGTTCTGTTTCATATACAAAAGAATTATTTGCGAAGTAGCTTTCAACAGCTAATACTTGATCGTATCGATTGTTTTTATCTTTTGTAAGATTTATCGCTAAGTTTTTTACCCTCTTTGGTAATGAGTTGGGTAATTGAGTATATTTTTCTATGAAATAAGAGCTTGCCTCTAGACCCTCAGCCGCTTTTACAGCTTTTAAGTTTTCGATAGAAAAATGAGGAGTCTTATAAGTCACCTTATATTTATTTAAGGTAGTAGAAGAGCCTTCTTTCATCATATCGATTTTTTCCGAAAAGGGATCTGCACGGAATGATACATCTGAAGCAGCTTCAACCGATACTAATCCCGCGGGATAAATAAGGTGAGGTGAGTCTTTTTGCATGGTGATAATTGCTTCGGCAGTTTCCGTTTTTGTATTCCGTTCATACCAACTCAATACGTTGTTTTTATTCTTAAAAGAAATTTTTTTCGGGTTATCAGAAATTTCCCAACCCTTTCCGGTATAAAAGTCTTTTGTTTCAACTCTCCAATATTGACTATTTTGCATTTGCGCTGTGAAAACAACTGTGTCGTCCCATTTAAAAGGACCGCCTAATTGAGAGTCATCCATACCGTAACCGACTTTGTTGATTGTTGTCTCTTTATTTGCTGAAGGTGTATCGAATCTGAAGAAAGTATCAATATTGGATAATTGAGGACCGGGTTTGGGAGCGAAATATCCAATAGTTATCGTAAATATAATAGATACCGCAATTGGGATGAGCAATTGCGGTGTGGATTTGGTATGCTTTTGTAAGTTCTCGAACGCTTTTATACGTTCAATCTGGAGAAGGCTGAGCATGAAAAGACCCGTTATAATTGTACGAATAATCGCCTTGTTCATGTCATATAAGCCGAATATATCAAAAATTGTAATATAAATAACGGTTAACGTAAGAAATAAGAGTCCGCGTTTTTGGTGAATCAGCCAATAAAGGGCGAGGAAGCACGAAAACCAAAGAACTAAAAAAAATAAAAAGGTCTGAAAAGATTTGGAAAGATCCCACCAATTTGCTTGAAAGAGAAGGAGGATATTGTGAAAAAAATCAGATAAGAATTCTACCAACCAAGCAGGATGAATAAAAGGTCCCTTATAATCTACCGAATGAATCATAAATAAGATGACTACAATCTTTATCGAAATTTGGAATCGCGTTTGAAAAAAAGAGAGAATGAAGCAAATTCCTATAAATCCTGTAAAGAGGTTCAATCTCACCATGTCTGTAATTTCTATAAGTGGCCGCAACCATTCTAATAAAATGAGAAAACCAAATAAATGCATTAGGAAACTACTGATATCCCATTTATTATTTGAAGGTAATATGGTCATTTGTTCACCTCAAAAAATACATTTGTATAATGATTCTCATAAACTGCTTTCACGAATATTTTTTGTTTTCTTAGCGTTTCGAGTAGGCTTAGTTCCAATTTTGAGAATTGATGTACTTTTTCCTTGACGACAAATATCATCAGCTTACTGCTTTTCAGTGATATACTGTCAGCAACTTTTTGAATATCGGGAGAAAGATTACTTGTTACAAGTATGAATGTTACTGGTTGATAGATTTTCTTTAACTCTATTTCTACAGTTTGAGAGAGCGGAAACATATTGTCTGCTTGTACTTTTGCTAAATGGTGAAAAATTTGTTGTAATTGTGTCTCACCATGACGTAAAGGAAGAACGGTTTGTTCTTTTCCGGCGGATATAAATGATGCTTGTGAATCATGTTTTAGGATAGACCTCACGAGAGAAGCTGTAAACGTAACAACCAATTCGAACAGGGGAGAGGGGGTTCTGTCCATGAAAATCACGGCATCATGACTTCGTTGTTGTTCAAACTCTTTCGTCATAATCTTGTTTTTTCGAGCAGTTGCCTTCCAATCGATCCATGAAAAACGGTCACCAGGTTTATAGTCTCTGACACCAGATGAGACTGTTGCATCTCTTGCTACATTCACATTTGATGAGAGTGTTCCTTGTTCGAAATCGTTTTCTAATTGTCTATAAGTTATGTCTACATATTGGGGATAAACTAAAAATCTATCGGGAACTGAAAAGATTGTCTCTTTTTCGATAATCCCGAATACATCACCAGTTTTTACACGCACACTCGAAAAGGTGTGTTCTCCTCTTGGGATTGCGTCGATTACATATTGATATGAAATATTTCGCTTGAATCCTGGAAATAATAACACTTTTGCATTTTTTGATTGTTTGCGAGTTTTGAACTCCATGGGTAGCACCTCTTCTACAATTAAATAAAGCAAGGGGAAGGGGATTTTTCGTTTTATTGAAATAGTGCATAAGAACTGCTGTCCTGCTGTAAACTCCTTTTGATTTGTTATGCGTTTCACCTCGGCGTTCCACAAGGCACAAAAGGGTAACAATAATGAGTAAAGACCGAAAGGACTAAAGGTGTAAAATAGAAACCAGCTTACAAATTCTCCTTGTAACATGGTGTATACAAATGTTAAAGCGATGAATAAAGCAAGCAGCGATAGCTTCCCGGCGTGACGACCATTTCGTAGTAGCTGTTTCATTAGGAGTCTTTCGCCTTTTGAGCCGGTACTGGAGTCCGGGCGATAATTTTTATGATAACGCTTTCTGGTGTTATCCCTTCAAATTTCGTCTCTATTTTTAAAATGAGTCTATGGGCTAAAACATATGGAGCTAAACATTTAACATCATCTGGAATGACAAAATCCCTGCCATTTATGAGCGCATAAGCTTGTGCAGCTTTCATCAAAGCAATGGAGCCACGGGGGCTAGCCCCTAGCTGTACGGAATTATAAGATCGGGTTTGATTAACGATTTTTACGATGTAGTGTTTGATGGCCTTGTCTGTATATATTGCCCGTACGTTTTGTTGTAAGTGTAGTAATTCTTCTATTGTAATAACGGCTTGTAAATGAGAGATAGGCTTTGTTTTTTCTGTCCGATTTAAAATTTCAAATTCTTCTTCCGGTGTGGGATAGCCCATTTTTAGCTTTAGTAAGAAACGGTCGAGCTGAGCCTCTGGTAAAGGATACGTTCCTTCATACTCAATTGGATTTTGTGTAGCTATTACAAAAAATGGCTTTGGTAAAGGTCTTGTTATACCATCTACTGTTAAATTGCCTTCCTCCATACTTTCAAGCAAGGCTGACTGCGTTTTTGGTGATGTACGGTTAATTTCATCAGCTAGCACGATATTTCCCATAATAGGTCCTGCCATAAATTTAAATTGATATTCTTTCGGATTATAAATAGAAACACCTGTTACATCTGATGGCAGTAAATCAGGAGTAAATTGAATCCGTTTGAAATTTGCATCGATGGATTTTGCAAGGGCTTGTACCATCATTGTTTTCCCGACACCTGGTACATCTTCTAATAGTACATGGCCTTCGGTTAAGAGAGCCGCTAAGGTAAGAATGATTTCCTTTCGCTTTCCGACAATCACTTTTTCAATATTATTGATTATCTTTTCTACAATTGGGTGCAAAGAATCGAGTTGCGTCATCGTACTCCTCCCAATTTCATTTTTTATAGTTGATTCAATTTATTGTGAAAATTATGTTTCGTGTAAAATAAAATTTGCTTTTTTGATTTTTGTTGCAAGAAAAAACCAATCTACGGGGAAATTGAAGGGAATTTGCTTGAAATGGTTGGTATTGTTGAGGAAATTACCCCTTTTTGTCACTTTATATAATTTCTATGTCATTTAAGGAAATCCTACTCTACGTTTTTAAATTATTTTGTTTTGACTCTGGTCCTATGTCCATGAAATTTGTTTCCAGTGTAAAAATATTTCACTAGAAACATAGATTAACAATATTCTAGTAACTATGGGATTTAACAACTAATTGACAAGTTCAATAAAATTACACTTATCCCAACGTATTATTCAGAAGTATTTTAGATTTTGAGGTTGAATATTTCATTTGTAAATAGGGACAAGCAATTGTATGAGCTGTCCCTAACAAACATCACTCTGAGTAGTGTTTGTATTAAAAATTATTGTTTGTTTAATGTTCTATTAAGTTGGATAAAGGAATTTCCTGCTCATTTTGAGGCTCATTAAGGGGGTAAATTCTAGCTGTTTCATTATTTTTATCTACATTTTGAATATAAATCGGAACCCCATTATAGGTTACATTAGCCATAACCGGTGAAGATGCAATCTCTTGTGCTCGTTGTTTGTTCATGATAATGACCTCCTTTTGACTTATAACAGTAATAATATGTACTTTAAATTACTTAATTATTCTTATTACTCAACAGTAAGCAAATAGGGAACTAATAGGTATTAATTTTGATTTTAAGCATATAAGTTTATAAAGTTTATCCTGATGGCCAAGGAGTGAGCAGAGTGAACAGGGTAGGAAAAGATGATTTTGTTTCAGGATTTGTACCTAATCATAATCATGGTTCTGTTGATTATACATCTGTTGAGGCGGGGCATGTACATCAATGCTTAGATGTAACCTCTCCACCAATTTCGGTACAGGACGGAGGACATATACACTATACAGAAGGATATGTAGTATTCGAAGATGGACATACGCATTATTATAAGGCGCACTCAGGACCAGCTATTCCAGTTGGAAATGGAATGCATGTCCATTATTACGATTTTTATACAACAGAAGATAATGGACATAAACATCGTATTAAGGGAGTGGACCAGCCTGCGCCAGGTAATAAATAAAAAGATATTTTTTAAAAGGAAAACTCACGTCCTAATGAGATGTGAGTTTTTTTATCTTTTCTTTACAAAATACTAGATTTACAGTTCTTAATGATGCAGTTTAAGTATGATGGGTATCGTCTATTCATATACATGGTGTAGTAGTGAAATTTTTACAAATGAGGTGGGATTTTAATGACTAACGGACAACAACCAATTCCTGATCATTTTGTCATGGATAAGCAAAGGGCTATGCTGCTTCCGCCCGAATTGAAAGCCGCACCTTCTGAATCATTAACAGAACAATTATTTATCGAAAGGTCCTTAACTGAAAATCGATTTTGGTTACGGATTATGAAGGAACATGCGCTTTTTCTTGGTGAAGGGTTTAATCGAAAAGATAAAAATCTAATTCAGCAAGTAGATCAGTTTTTTCAGCTTTTTGATCGACATCTACAAAAAGCATTCTCTATTCCTCAAACCGTTCAAGCAGTTAGGCAATTAAATGAAGAAAGTATTCAGCTAGTTTATGCGTTTCGTAATTATAAAAGAAATCTTTTAATTTTAATTATTAATTGTAAGGTAAGTGGCTTTAATTTTCCTTTATTAGTAGATCATGTTGCGCGAGAAGCAGAATATTTTATAAGAACGCTTCAGAAATTTAATGAAGGAAAGATGGATCCAATTCAAGATGCGATAATTAGTGAAAATGTGTTTTGGCTAAAAATTATGATGGAGCACTCTCGTTTTATTGCCTCTTTGCTTGATCAATCAGAGCGAAATTTAGTTCATACTGCTTTAAAATTCGGTGATGATTTTGAAATTCTTCTTAATCAAGCTAGGGATGTTGAATCGATGTTATATCAGAAGGAACCAACATATCCGATAATCGGAAAGCTAAATAAAGATAGTGAAAATGCCACAGTTGAATTGAGAAATTTCAAAAAGGCGGGATTGGAACTTATTCAAACATGCCAAATTCGAAATGTAATTAATCCATTACTAGCTGATCATGTTACAAGAGAAGCTGAGCATTTCTTATTTATGATTCATGTGTTGGAAGAAAGGTTGAAACAAAAACAAATGCAACAATCGATGGAATGAGTGCTTTGTTATCATGATGGATACATACTAGAGTGTTCGTTTGTTAAAAAAATCCATTTGATGGTTCGCTTTTTTATCATGCAACAACTCAGTTCATTTTCATCGTTAAAAGGTCGGTAATTCTTGTACTAAGGAATTATCGGCCTTTTCTACTCTTACATTACAAACCATGTATGAGAAATATTATTTTTTCTTTCTATATGGGAATTATAGATAAAAAAGGATGGTGAAAATATGACAATTGATCGAATTTGTACAATTGGACCGGCGAGTAATAATAAGGATACTTTGTCGCAGTTAATAAGAAATGGTATGAATATTATCCGCCTTAATTTATCGCATGGTTCCCATGAAAGCCATAAGGAAATAATTCAATTAGTAAAATCTTTAGATGATTCCATCAAAATTTTAGGGGATTTACAAGGACCCAAGATAAGATTGGGAGTTATTGAAGAAAATGGAGTTACTCTTCAAGCAGGAGATACTTTTACTTTATACATTCATTCTATTTCTGGAAACAAAGAAGAAGCAAGTGTTGATTATCCAGGGATTATTAATGACGTGAAAGTTGGAAATAGAATTCTTATTAATGATGGACAAGTTGAGTTAACGGTTGAAAAGATAAGCGAGGATAAAATAGAAACAAAAGTAAAGGTAGGTGGCGATATAGCTTCTCATAAGGGGGTGAATTTACCAGGTACAATCGTTAGCTTACCAGCTATTACAGAGAAGGATAAAAAAGATATTCAGTTTCTTTTAAGTGAGAATGTTGACTTTATTGCATGCTCATTTGTTAGAAAACCTTCTCATATACAGGAAATCCGGAACTTTATCCGCCTAAAAAATGAAACTTCACCAAATCTAATTGCTAAGGTGGAAACGATGGAGGCCATCGAGAATTTTCAGGAGATATGTAAAGAAGTGGAGGGTATTATGATTGCCAGGGGCGATTTAGGCGTAGAATTACCGTACCAATTTATTCCGCTTTTACAAAAAATGATGATTCATGAGTGTAATCGCACAAATACGTATGTGATTACGGCAACGCAAATGCTTCAATCCATGGTGGATTATTCTATTCCTACAAGAGCTGAGGTGACTGATGTATTTCAAGCTGTATTGGATGGAACGAATGCTGTTATGCTTTCTGCTGAAAGTGCATCAGGTGATCATCCGATTGAAAGTATTAAAACATTGCGGCTAGTTTCTGAGTTTGCTGAGCATGTAAAAAAAGATGCCCCCTTTGTTATGAAAGATGTGCTGGAATTATTACATAAATCCATTTAGTGTATAGAATTGTATGATATTATTTATCACGATTTCTCCATGTTTAGGTAAGGGGAATCGTGATTCTTTAATTTGTTTGGTATAAAGAAAAGAGAGGTGGAAAACGGTATTTTATTAAATACACAACAAACGGTACCTTGCAATAAATAATAGTGGATGGTATATTATGGGTAACGCAAGTACCTTGCATTGAGTGGTACTGATTGGAAAGGAGGATTATCTTTGAACGTCCAGTTTAAAAAAGGTGTGCTAGAACTTTGTGTACTGGCACTTGTCAAACGAAAAGATTGCTACGGTTATGAGCTCGTTCAGCAAATCTCCAATAAATTTTTAATATCGGAAGGGTCTGTATATCCGTTATTACGTCGATTAACAAAAGAGGGCTATTTTCAAACATATTTAAAAGAATCAACAGAAGGGCCACCGCGTAAATATTATCAATTAACAAATCAAGGTGAAGAACAACTCCATTTACTTGTAACGGATTGGCGTGATTTTGCTAGAGGGGTACAAGAAATTATTGAAGAGGTGTAATGAGATGAACAAAGAACAGTTTCTTCGAGATCTATCAGGACATCTTAGAAAGTTATCAGAAGAAGAAAGACAGGATATTTTATACGATTATGAGGAGCATTTTCAGTTTGGATTAGAGGAAGGGAAGACAGAGGTAGAAATTATAAAAGGACTCGGTTCGCCAAAAGCAATTGCGAAAGAGATGTTAGCGTTATATCGTTTTGATGAGATGAAAAAGGATCCATCTGCTTCAAATATAACAAGAGCTGTAATGGCGGCAATTGGTCTTAGTTTATTAAATTTTATTCTTGTATTAGGTCCTTTAGTCGCAATTATAAGTTTTATATTTGCACTTTGGGTTGGTGGAGTTGCTAGCGTTGTGGCACCACTATTTGTAGTAATTAAAATCCTAACTGGTACTTTTTTGTGGCTTGAGGTATTCGTTTCTATTACGTTTGTTGGTGTTGGATTATTGTTATGTATAGGTGCTTACTACTGTACAAAATGGTTTAAAAAATTTTGTGTGCGCTATGTCAATTGGAATCTCAAAATGATTAGAGGGGAATAGATGAGATGAAAAAGATATTATTAATAGCTGTCGCTTGTATCATTATTGGTGTTATTGGTATATCGCAAACATATTCAAAAACAGTAGATGCGGCGGAAAAGGGAGAAACTGAAAGAGTTATAAAAAATGAAGCAATTAAAAATCTAGAAATTCATTTGGATGCTGGGGATGTTACAGTTCAAAAAGGGAATGATTCTTCTTTTTATATAAAACAATCAGGAAATACTACGAAGCAAAAAATAAGTATTGATGAAAAAGGAGATATATTAAAAGTTCAAGGTAAGATAAAAAAAGGAATTTCATTAGATTTTTCATTTTTATCATTTGGGTTTAAATCGTCGGGGGTAACAATTGTTGTTCCAGAACGTGCTTATCAAGACATAAAAGTAAGTTCTTCTGCTGGTGAGATAACAGTAAATGATGTGAAGAGTGAACGCATAGAAGCAGCAACGCTTGGTGGAGATGTAGAAATAGAGCGGGTGACAGCGAAGAAAGTAGAAGGATCTTCAAAAGCGGGCGGAATTAAAATGAAAAAAGTAAGTGGAAAAGTTGTTGCGAAAACAACAAGTGGAGATGTGGACGTTATTGATCATGACTCTAAATATGATGTGGA
Organism: Bacillus sp. FSL K6-6038; assembly: GCF_038050455.1. NCBI lineage: Bacteria > Bacillati > Bacillota > Bacilli > Caryophanales > Bacillaceae > Bacillus > Bacillus sp. FSL K6-6038. Next base: position 3,447,819 of record NZ_JBBOUH010000001.1, on the reverse strand, counting down.
AGCAAGCTCGACTGCAGGAGATATTGATATTCGGCTACTTGAAAAGCCTCAAGATGCGACTGTAAGTGGGAAAACATTTGCCGGTGAAGTTAAGGTTTTCAAGGAAGAAGAAAGAAATGTAGTAGTAGGGAATGGGAGCGTAAAAATTAGCGGACAAACATCTGCAGGAGACGTGACAATTGAAGCGAATTAAAAAATAGACCAGTTTAACTGGCCTATTTTTTAATGTAAATCGCGATATACCCCGATTACTTTTCCAATAACAGAGACTTTATCTAAAATGATTGGCTCTAAAGAAGAGTTTTCGGGTTGTAAGCGGAAATGATCTTTTTCTTTGTAAAAACGTTTTACAGTTGCTTCATTATCTTCTGTTAAAGCAACAACGATTTCTCCATTGTATGCAGAATGTTGTTGGCGAACAACAACTAAGTCTCCATCCAGAATACCAGCTTCGATCATACTATCTCCAGAGATTCGTAGCATAAACACCTGGTCTGCTCCAGCAACAACGCTTGCAGGAAGTGGGAAGTGTTCTTCTACACTTTCAACTGCTGTAATTGGTAAACCAGCTGTAACTTTTCCGACAATTGGGACTTGAACAACTGATTGTGTGTCTGTTTCGATTCTTACTTCTCCTAAAATTTCAATAGCTCTTGGTTTTGTTGGATCACGTCGAATATAACCTTTTTCTTCTAGACGTGATAAATGTCCGTGCACCGTAGAACTAGAAGCAAGGCCAACCGCTTGACCGATTTCGCGTACGGAAGGTGGATAACCTTTTTCTTGTACTTTTAGTTTAATGAAGTCGAGAATGTCTTGCTGGCGTTTTGTTAACTTTTCCATGTTTTTTTACACCTCGTTTTCTTTCAATTTTCTTACTTATAAGTATAACATGCAAAAAAACATTCTACAAACATAAGTTCGAACAAAAGGACGATTTGTGATACACTAAAGGAAAAATTGAAATGAGGAAGAAGGTTTTAAAATGAATGCAATCATTTATGCCCGTGTAAGCACAACGAAAGAAGCGCAGGAAACTTCATTATCACGCCAAAAAGATGAATTATTGCATTTAGCTGAGCGGTATCAAATGAATGTTATAAAGGTGATTGAGGAGAAGGCAAGCGGCTATACGATTGAACGAGACGGTATATTGGAAGTGTTAGATATGATTCGAGATGAACAGGTCGATGTGCTTCTCATTCAAGATGAAACGCGGCTTGGAAGAGGGAATGCAAAAATTGCTTTAATGCACTGTTTACATAAAGAAGGAATAAAAGTATATACACATACGCATAATGGTGAATTACAGCTTTCTGATTCGGATTCTATGGTACTAGATATTATTGGTATAGTTGAAGAGTATCAGAGAAAGATTCATAATTTGAAGATTAAACGTGGAATGCAGAGAGCGGTAGAAAGAGGGTTTCGTCCAGAAAAAAACTTAAAAAACCGACATTTAAGTACAGGACGTGAAAAGAAAGAAGTGCCGATTGAAGAAATTGTACGTCTGCGTCGCAATGAATTAACATTTGAGGAAATTGCAGCAACGCTTCGTGGTTTTGGACACGATGTATCTAAAGCAACAGTACATCGCAGATACGTGGAATACACGAAGCAATTGCTTGATAAACAAGACTAACTATTGTATGATAATAATCAGTTTTAAGTAGAAAGGGGATTCGAGATGCTAAGTCACGAACTCATTGAACGCATTAACTTCTTAGCGAAAAAAGCGAAAGCTGAAGGATTAACTGAAGAAGAACAACGTGAGCGCCAATCGCTCCGTGAACAATATTTAAAAGGATTTCGTCAAAATATGTTAAACGAATTAAAAGGCATTAAAGTCGTTAACGAAGAAGGTAAAGATATTACACCGACGAAATTAAAAGCATTGAAAAAACAAGATAATACAAAGTTAAATTAAGAGGTGGGCGCAGCCCATCTTTTTTGATTTTAATAGAATGGTTTATTTGGTAACTTTCCAATTACGATTGGTAGTCGCTTCAATTGTCCCCCGCTCTAATATGTAATTTGCGATAAGTTCAGACATATCAATTGGTATGTCTTTTATGATGGGTTTATTTTGGTACATAAAATAATTTCCGCCACCACTTGCACGATAATTATTCATAACTACGTCATATTCTTGATCAAAGTGAATGGGAGATCCGTCATATTGTAAGGAAACTACTCGTTCACCAACTGGTTTTGAAATGTTTAATATGTATGAAACTCCTTCCCACATATCGTAATTGTAATGCTGTGGTTTTGGCGTAGTGTAAGCGGGGTTTACAATAATATCTCCTTCGTTATTTAATGTGAAATATTTAGCGGATAATTCAAGAGCATCTTTAATATCTTTTCCTGTAATACGTATGACCTTTAATGTGTTTGGATAAATATAATTTGATACAATATCTCTCATTGTAATTTGATTTGGAAAGCCAGAAGATTCATTATGAAATAGGCTTGTACAAGAAATATGGACTCCAGCTACCTCCATTTGTACTTTGTTTATAAATTCAATAAAAGGATTGTCTTGTAAACGTGTTTGCATCGCAGTGTGAATTTGCATGTCACCAATAATGGTGCCGATTGGTTGATCTAGCCATTGTTGCGTTTGATTTTCGTAGTCAGATACAAGTGAAAGTGCTTTTTCGTCTGTTTGAACGTCTTTGACAGATAACAGTTCCGATTGACACTTTTTAATGATCCTTCGATCTTTATTTTGTTCTAACTCTACTCGAACTTTTCCTAATGAATGGCCATTAGATCCGGGTTGTACAACGGTTACACCATTTACTTTCGTATTTGCAATAGAGCGATGTTGGTGACCTGTTAGTAATATATCAATACCATCTATTTCTTGGCACATCGCATATCCTTGATTCTCACCGGTTAAAATTTCTGTTGGTTCTCCAGATTGTAAATCCCTTTCAAAGCCACCATGATATGCTACGACTAATAAGTCAGGTTGCTCTTGGTTATGAATGAGAGAAACCCATTTTTTTGTTGTTTCTAGTGCATCTTCAAATAGTAAATCTTTAATATGAGGTGGCTGCTCCCAATTTGGGATGTAATGTGTTGTAACTCCCAAGATAGCGACTTTTATATTAGGATGTATGTGTTTAATAATATAGGGTTTCCCAAAGTAAGGATCTTTTGTATGTTTATTTAAAATATTTGCAGATAGATAAGGCATATTCGCGTTTAATATAGCTTTGTTTAATACATCCATTCCATAGTTGAATTCGTGATTTCCGATAACGGCCGCATCATATCCAATGTAATTCGCGATAAGTGACATTGGGTTCTTTTTATGCTGTATATATTTAGCGTAGTAATAGGTGAATGGAGTTCCTTGTATAAAATCGCCGTTATCGATCACAATTACATGTTCATGTTGGTTACGCTCTTGGGTGATACGTGTTGCAAGTTTGGCTAATCCTATTTCTGCTGGCTCGTTATTTCGATAATGAATTGGATAAATCGTACCGTGTATATCGCTTGTTAGTAGAATGTTTATATGAACAATGTTGTTCTTATTCAAGCTTATCAACCTTCTTTTTTTGTTATCTTATGATAAATCATAACAAATAATCTAGATTTATTTTTTGTCAAATGTTTAGAAAATATAAAAATGTATAATGAAGAAAATGAAAATGTTTTCGGAGTATCGTATGATGACAGGAGAAGGAGGAGAATACTATGGCTTTGCAACATGAATTTGTATTTGTTTCAAATGAAAAAGGAGAGCTAAGTTCTGAAGATTTTTCTTGGCATGACAGGGAGTTTTTTTATAAAGATGGAACGGTTGTTGAAGAATGCGTGATATTCAGTGATGAAATTGTTTTGTATGTGTCAGATTTTTTACAGTGGATTCCAACATATAATCCTTTTAAGAAAGAGAAAGGGTTTGGTATCCATTATTATGGTATTACAAAAATCGAGAAAGAGGGAGCAGAAATAGCGATCAACCTATTTCGCTCATTAGTCAATCTCTTTTCATTGGGACCTGAAAAAATAGAACTCACAGGCTCATTTCAATGGACGGTAGAGTGTGATACGGATGGAGAGTATGAACACTTTAGTTTTAATCGAGATATTCTTTGTACAGAGTTAGAGTCTTTAATTAGACTACTCTATAAAGTGGAAGCGGGAGAAGGACACCTTTTGCATTTTGGAATTTAATTTTTTATCGAGCGTAGTGCTCAGACATAACAAATGTTAATTTTTTCTAAATAAAGCCGAAATAAAAGAAATAGCAATTGCTATGAATAAAGAAATACTGGCGATAAGTAACAAGAGGATTGCAATGAGACTATATAAATAACCTAATCCTTCACTCGTTATCATTATACCTCGATCAAAATATAGTATGCTGAACGTGCCAATGGAGAGAATAAGCATGACAACACCTGGGATGTATTTATAAGGTGACTTTAATTTTACTGAAAGGTAAATAGAACTAATTGTAATAAGGGAAAAAACAATTAAAAAGGTGTAGGAAGCCACTTGTTCACTCATCATTTCTCCTCCCGCAGTTTTTATTTGATATATACGATGAAAATTAATATATATTCATTTCTATTATATATGTTGTGAATAAATGGTAAATAGAGGAGTGGCATGGAGGGGGCAGAATATTTGCTAAAGATTTTTATGAGCCACGTATGAAGATACAGATAATTCCCTTTATTATCAATAAATGAATAATGAAAAAGTATAGCAGATTGAAACCCTATACATTGTGAAATTTAGTATGTTTTTTGAACAAATTCGAAAAAAACATCAACATATTTGTCGATACATGTTGTATAATCTTGCGAGGGAAGATATCATATAAATGTGTAAAACGTTTACTAATATAAGCGAAGGGAAGAATAGCATGTCACATTCAATCGAACAACTTTCTATCAACACGATTCGCACATTATCCATTGATGCGATTGAAAAAGCAAACTCTGGTCACCCAGGAATGCCAATGGGTGCAGCACCAATGGCTTATACATTATGGACGCAATTTATGAAACATAATCCAAATAACCCAACGTGGTTTAACCGCGATCGTTTCGTATTATCTGCAGGCCATGGTTCAATGTTATTATACAGCCTACTTCATCTATCTGGTTATGATGTAACAATGGATGATTTAAAGAACTTCCGTCAATGGGGAAGCAAAACTCCAGGACATCCTGAGTATGGTCACACAGCAGGCGTAGATGCAACAACTGGTCCGCTTGGACAAGGTATTTCGACAGCTGTTGGTATGGCAATGGCTGAGAGACATTTAGCAGCGAAGTATAACCGTGATGCATACAATGTAGTTGACCATTATACATACGCAATTTGCGGTGATGGCGATTTAATGGAAGGCGTTTCTGCTGAAGCATCTTCATTAGCTGCTCACTTAGGATTAGGTCGACTTGTTGTATTATATGATTCTAATGATATTTCATTAGATGGTGATTTAAATCGTTCATTCTCTGAAAGTGTAGAAGATCGTTATAAAGCATATGGTTGGCAAGTAATCCGTGTTGAGGATGGAAACGATGTTGCAGCAATTGCGAAAGCAATTGAGGAAGCGAAAGCTGACGAAAAACGCCCAACGCTAATCGAAGTAAGAACAACAATCGGTTTCGGTTCTCCAAACAAATCAGGAAAATCAGCTTCACACGGTTCTCCACTAGGTGTAGACGAAACAAAATTAACAAAAGAAGCGTATGCTTGGACAGCTGAACAAGACTTCCATGTATCAGAAGAAGTATATGATAACTTCCGTAAAACGGTACAAGATGTTGGCGAAACAGCTCAAGCTGAGTGGAACACAATGCTTGGTGAATATGCACAAGCATATCCAGAATTAGCAAATGAATTACAAACAGCGATGAAGGGTCTTCTTCCAGAAGGTTGGGATCAAAACTTACCAACTTATGAATTAGGATCAAAAACAGCAACTCGTTCTTCTTCAGGTACTGTAATTAACGCGATTGCAGAAGCGGTACCATCATTCTTTGGTGGATCTGCAGACCTTGCTGGTTCTAACAAAACATACATGAATAACGAAAAAGACTTTACAAGAGCTGACTACAGCGGTAAAAATATTTGGTACGGTGTACGTGAGTTCGCAATGGGTGCAGCAATGAACGGTATCGCACTTCATGGCGGCTTAAAAACTTACGGTGGTACGTTCTTCGTATTCTCTGATTACTTACGTCCAGCAATCCGTCTTGCAGCATTAATGCAATTGCCTGTAACATATGTGTTTACACATGACAGTATCGCTGTTGGTGAAGATGGTCCAACACATGAACCGGTCGAGCAGTTAGCGGCGCTTCGTGCAATGCCAAATGTATCTGTTATTCGTCCTGCTGACGGTAACGAGTCTGTTGCAGCTTGGAAGTTAGCTTTAGGGTCTACAAACACACCAACTGCATTAATTTTAACTCGTCAAGATCTTCCAACATTAGAAGGTGCAAAAGACGATACGTATGAAAAAGTTGCAAAAGGAGCGTATGTAATTTCTGCAAGCAAGAAAGAAATTGCTGATGTAATCTTACTTGCAACTGGTTCTGAAGTAAGCTTAGCGATTGAAGCGCAAAAAGCATTAGCAGAAGATGGTGTTGATGCAGCTGTTGTCAGCATGCCATCTATGGATCGCTTTGAAGCGCAATCTGCTGAATATAAAGAATCTGTATTACCAAAAGCAGTAACAAAACGTTTCGCAATTGAAATGGGTGCGACTTTCGGATGGCACCGTTACGTTGGTCTTGAAGGAGATGTACTAGGTATCGATACATTCGGTGCTTCTGCTCCTGGTGAAAAGATCATGGAAGAGTATGGATTCACTGTAGAAAATGTTGTTCGTAAAGTAAAAGAAATGCTTTAATGGTTTGTGAAAAATCTCTCCGGCATGGAGAGATTTTTCTATGTAAATGAGTTTATTCGACAGAAAAAGTTTTTTCTTTCTCCGTAGTCAGACAATCATTGCATATTTTCTTCTATATAATGAAGAGAAAAGGTTGTCCAGAGCGGGAGGGAAAGTATGAAAACGTATGAATTGTATTTAATTCAAGAAGATGTTGCGAAGGCATACTTTGGTCGGGAGTATTTGTTTTTCGATTTATTTGCTCGATTTTCAGAATCTGATTCCCTTTCGGAAAAGAAAGTGTTATATAAGCAGATGATGTATATTACGACACCATTACAAGTAATGAGAATTCACCATAAATTAGAACAGGTTTTACGTAGTTTTGGGAAGTATAATAGAACACATCATACGCACATGCTTTATACTGGGGCAGAATACGGCGAAATAACGGTGAAATCACAATATATTCAAATGAGTACATCTGGAAATGTGTCGATGGAAACGACTTTCTTTGAGGTTCTCAGGAAATGCGAATTGACATTTTTAGCAATGGATTATGAAAATAAAAAGTATGGTTGGTTAAATCCTCTGAAACAAGCACGAACATATGTGTAAAAAATGTCGAATACAATCTTGTCTTATTGAAAAGGTTTTAGTACACTGTAAGGTAGACAACATGAAGGAGGAAAATATATGTCAATTTGGGTAGTTGTTCTAGTGGGCGTATTAGCACTAGTAGCAGGCGTGGCGTTAGGATTTTTCATCGCCCGCAAATATATGATGAATTACTTACAAAAAAATCCACCAATCAATGAACAAATGTTAAAAATGATGATGATGCAAATGGGACAAAAACCATCCCAAAAGAAAATCAATCAAATGATGAGCGCAATGAACAAACAACAAATGAAATAAGCGCTAAAGGGGGCACTCGATAAGAGTGTCCTTTTCTTTTGGAAAACTTTAGTGTTTAAAACTTTTAAAAATTCTGTATTTTTGATAAACTGAAAACATCGCTCATTTCAAGGGAGGGGGATATAATGAAGGTATTTTTTAATTTAGCGTGGTTTTTTAAACAAGAAAAACGGGCGTACATAACGGGAATTATTTTGTTATTTGGTGTAGCACTTCTTGAGCTTGTTGCACCAAAAGTAATTGGAGTTGTTGTAGACCAAATTAATAACCAAACGCTAACATCTGAAAAGTTGTTACAATGGGTTGTTCTTTTAGTAGTTGTCGGGATTACAATGTATATATTACGTTACATATGGCGTATTATGATTTTTGGGTCTTCTTTAAAGCTCGCGCGCCAATTACGAAAGAAATTATATGAACATTTTACAAACATGAGTCCATCTTTTTATCAATCACATCGTACAGGGGACTTAATGGCCCATGCAACGAATGATATTCAAGCAATCCAACAGACAGCTGGAGCAGGCGTTTTGACGCTTGTTGATTCGTTAGCCGTAGGTGGATGCGTGCTAGTGGCTATGGGGTTTACGATTAGTTGGAAGTTAACATTGTTAAGTTTAATCCCAATGCCGATTGTAGCGATTTCAACTAATTATTATGGTACTTTATTACACAGACGTTTTCATAAAGCACAGCAAGCGTTTTCTGAGATCAATGATAAAGTACAAGAAAGTATGAGTGGAATGAAGGTGATTCGCTCAATTGGTCAAGAAAAGGAAGATTTACAAGCATTTCGAAAAAAGTCAGAAGATGTTGTGCATAAAAATATGTTAGTTGCGCGTATCGATTCATTATTTGATCCAACAATTTCTCTTATTGTCGGTTTTTCATTCTTAATCGCTGTGTGCTATGGATCACTATTAGTTGTTCGCGGAGAACTGACAGTTGGTGAGTTAATTACATTTACAACATATTTAGGGACGCTTGTTTGGCCGATGCTCGCATTTGGTTGGCTGTTTAATATTATGGAACGTGGTCGTGCTTCATATGACCGTGTGGAAAAAATATTATCTCAAACTTCAGATGTTGTGAACAAAGATGGAGCGGTACATAAAGAGGCAAGCGGTGATATAACCTTTGCAATTGATACATTTTCCTATAAGAAAAATGAAACTCTCCATTTAGAAGATATTCATTTCACACTGAAAAAGGGTGAAACATTAGGTATTGTTGGCCGCACTGGTGCAGGGAAAACGACATTGTTAAAATGTTTAATCAGGGAATATGATCATTTTAATGGATCGCTGCAAGTTGGTGGGAAAGATATTCGTGATATGACGCTGCATGGCGTTCGATCTGCTATTTCGTATGTTCCTCAAGACCATTTCCTATTTTCAGCAAGTATAGGGGAAAATATTGCATTTGGAAAGGCTGATGCTACATATAAAGAAATTGCATGTGCTGCTGATATTGCTTGTATTCATGATGATATTGTTCAATTTCCAGAAGGATACGATACGGTAGTAGGGGAACGAGGAGTGTCTTTATCAGGTGGGCAAAAACAAAGGATTTCTATTGCACGTGCTTTACTAACGAATGCTGAAATTTTAATTTTAGATGATTGTTTATCAGCAGTTGATGCAAAGACAGAAGAAACAATTTTAACAGCGCTGAAACGAGAAAGAGAGCAAAAAACAACGATTATTACAGCACATCGGTTAAGTGCCATTCAACATGCAAATCTTATTCTTGTTGTTGATGAAGGGAAAATTGTAGAGCGTGGTACACATGAACAACTAATGAGGCAAGAAGGTTGGTATAAAGAAATGTATGAAAGCCAGCAGTTAGAAGCGTTAGTTGAGAAGGGAGGCATATAATGGCTGAGAAAAAAAGAAGCGATTTATGGCGATTACTTTCTTATATGAAACCATATAAAGGCTTATTGTCACTAGCATTTCTATTTCTAGTTGGTGCAACTGTTACAGAAATGATGGGTCCGTTTTTAATTAAACAGTTTCTTGATGAACATTTAGTTCCCCGTAACTTTGAACAATCAGCACTTGTAACCTTATTTGTTGTATATATGATTGCTCATTTATTAAAGGTTTTATTTACGTATTTAAATTTATTATATTTCCAAAATATAGCTTTCAAAATTGTGCAAGATATGCGAGTGGAAGTGTATGAACATGTACAACGGTTGTCATTAAGCTTTTTTGACCGTACACCAATTGGTACCCTCGTATCTCGTATAACAAATGATACAGAAGCAATTAAAGATTTCTATGTGAGTGTGTTATCAACATTTGTAAAAAATGTAGTATTTTTAATTGGAATTTTAGTGGCTATGTTTTTACTTAATGTGAAACTTACATTGTTTTCTCTTTTATTAATACCAATTATGTTGACGATTATGACCATGTATCGCAGGAAAAGCTCTGTTTTTTATTTAGAACTTCGCAATCAATTAAGTATTTTAAATGCAAAGCTTAATGAATCGATTCAAGGGATGAACATTGTGCAAGTGTTTCGTCAAGAAAAACGGATGCGAAAAGAATTTGAAGAAGTGAATAATAAGCATTACAGTGCTGGGCGCCGTACGTTAAAATTAGATGCATTGTTTTTACGACCGGCAACAGATCTTGTTCATATTGTGGCGATTGCATTGGTGCTCGCATTATTTGGAATTGACGCTTTGAATAGTCCAGTTGAAGTTGGGGTATTATATGCTTTTGTTAACTATATTCATCGTTTTTTCCAACCTGTAAATGAAATGATGATGAAATTATCTTTCTTCCAACAAGCACTTGTTTCTTCATCACGTGTCTTTCATTTGATGGATGAAAAAGATTTAGCGCCTATTCAACAAGGGAATGGAGAGCCGAAAGTACATGAAGGAGAAATTGAATTTAAAGATGTTACATTTTCATACGACGGAAAACGTGATGTTTTAAAAAATGTATCTTTTCATGTAAAACCTGGGCAAACAGTTGCTTTTGTTGGGCATACCGGAAGTGGGAAAAGTACAATTATGAACTTGTTGATGCGGTTTTATGATATTAAAGCGGGTCATATTTTAATAGACGGTGTAAACTTAGAAAAGTTTGAAGAGAAGGAAATTCGAAAGAGAATTGGGCTCGTATTGCAAGATGCCTTCTTGTTTGCCGGAAATGTGAAACAAAACATTCGCATGTATAATGAAAGTATTACGGATGAAGAAATAAAAGAAGCAGCACGTTTTGTTCAAGCAAATACGTTTATTGAAAAGTTACCAGAACAGTATGATACAGAAGTAGTAGAAAGGGGAGCGGCATTCTCAAGTGGACAAAGGCAACTCATCGCGTTTGCTAGAACGATTGCGACAAATCCGAAAGTATTGGTATTAGATGAAGCAACGGCCAATATTGATACAGAAACGGAAGAGGCCATTCAAACAGCGTTGCAGCGTATGCGAAAAGGTAGAACAACAATTGCGATTGCACATCGCTTATCTACTATTCAAGATTCTGACCAAATCTTTGTTATGCATGATGGAGAAATTATAGAAAGAGGAACACATCAAGAGTTACTGAGTAAGCAAGGGTTATATTACAATATGTATTTACTTCAGAATAAAGGAAGCCTTCAGAAAGCCTTGTAGTATTAAGGTTTTGAAGGCCTCTTTTTTATTCTTTTAAAAATGATCACATTGCTGTAATTTCTGTTACGCCTCACATACTGAATTCGTAATGATATTCTGTTCTTTCAATACATACACCAACTTCTAAATCATCTCCAACTAATATAAAATCTTCATCATACAAATTATAACTTCTTTTTCTAGTGGGTTTTCTTAACTCAGTATTATTACCGATAAAATCTGTAAGTTTTTTGTTGAGAAACATTTGTACTATTGATGAATGAAAGGAATTAAGGAGCATAGGAAGAATATCGTTTATAAAGAATAAGACGATGCGGTCAAATTATCATACTTATTAATGGAATAAATATGAATCTTAGAAACTTTAGAAGAAAATGAGATTTGGAAATAATAGCAGTTATTGTATTGCAACAGCATAGCAATTTATAAACTCTGCGTCATCTTTCTAAAAAAGGAGGGAGTATTATGCAAGCGTTGTTTAAAAGATGTATGGTGTTGATTGCTGCATTCATTTTACTGGTTACTTCTGTTGGTGGTATTGCAACTGCTGAGACCAATGCTACGCCAATTTATAGGGAGATGCTTCCACCGAAAGAAACATTCAATCCAGGAGATTGGTTTTTAGGTGAGAAGCCTTTAAATTATGATGAAAATAGGCCACCTATTGTTTTTGTGCAAGGAAGAAATGGAAGTGCGGATAGTTGGTATGGAAAAACAGTTTATCACGATGCAAACGATATGTATGATTATGCTTATCGTGCAGGATATCAAACTGTGTTTGTTCAACTATATGATGCAGCTGGGAAGGGATCTGCAAGTCAGTGGGATAATGGCAAATTGTTGGCTGCAAAGCTAGAAGAGATTTATAATCATTTTGGTAAAAAAGTGAATATTGTGGCTCATAGTAAAGGTGGAATTGACACTCAAGCAGCACTCATTCAATATGGTGCGAATCGTTTTGTAGGAAAAGTCATTACACTGGCTTCGCCGCATTATGGATCAAATTTAGCAGACTTATCGTATAGTTGGTGGGCTGGTTGGCTGGCCTCATTACTCGGACAAAGAGACGATGGCACTTATTCTTTACAAACAGGTGAAATGGCACAATTTCGTTCTGTAATAGATAACAATCCAAATGTTAAATTAAATCGTTACTATACAGTTGCAGGTACAAGCTGGGGACCGGCTTTCTCTGCTCTATCTTTAGGTGGGCTATACCTTTCCGCGTATGGCTCCAATGATGGATTAGTGAATGAATGGAGTACAAAATTACCTTATGGAACACACTTATTTACCGATTCTAGATTTGATCATGATGATATACGAAAAGGTTCGGCGGTGTTTTCTCGAATTGAACCGTATTTACGTACTTCTACCGCCACGTTCGTTCCTTATACTTTAAATAATAATGCTAGAGAACTTGTTAATGATTTAAATACTACTTCTAATCAAACCGTTTTAGGTGGAGAACTAATACAGAATAAATGGATTGATCAAACGTTTGCTGTAGATACAAAAACAGAGGGCGTTGTCTCGGTGTTAACAGCATCTTCAGAAGTGAAAATACAACTTATTTCTCCGTCGGGAAAAGTATATACAGACGAAGATAGTAAGGTCACGATAGGAGATGAAACTTCCTACTTTAAGGGTGCGTCTATTCGGACATTTAAAATAAATCGAATGGAAATAGGGGAATGGCATGTTAAATTAATGACAGCACATGCAAAAGATGCTTATATGATTGTTAGTGATTATAAACAAAAAGCACCGTTTACTTTGAAAATGCCAGGGAAAATCAAAGCTGATAAAGTTGAATTTCAATTGAAACAATCTACTAAAGAACTAGGAAAACAAGAGGATCTTTCTTTCACTGTCCGAGTTGTTGATCGAGAAGGGAATTTAGTATCGCAATCGAATCAGCTGCAAAGGTTAGATGAGGCTGCATTCACAGGCCTTTTGAATCATATTAAAAAGTCAGATGTATATAATGTGACGATTGATATTAAAGGTATTAACTCAGAAGGTAAAGCTTATACTCGTACGATTGTACGTTCGGTGTATATTGAAAAATAAAAAGTATGGAGGTATTACAGTTTAAAGCGTATTTTATGATTCAATTATTGAGTATATTCTTTTCAAAAAGATATAGGAATATGGAAAGAAAATGGATTATAGTAAATAATCAGGTCTAAATGTAGTAAGGCAAAGAATTATAAATTAAAATATATATTTACTTCAAAATATAAGAGGCCTTTAGGAAAAACTGCGAGAACAAGGTTTTCCTGAAGGCTTTTTTATACTATCATATCTGATTATCGATATTTTTACTCTACTTTTAAAAATTCAATATGTATTCTATCAACTTCAATTTCAACATATTTGTTAAACCATTTGCTATATTCCGAGAGATACCCATCGCTATCTGTGAAAAGTATATCCAAATTTTACAGAGAGTTATTTTAATACGTAGTATAATAGAATAAAATTGATTTTAAAAGTTTAGGTAATATTTTACTAAGCCATAAAGGAGAAAAAAGATGGAATATGTACTTATATGTGTAATTTTAGCTTTATTAGCTGGAGTATTTGTACTGTTTTATAAGAATAAACAGTTAGAATCAGAAAACCAACAAGTGGAATTTGAAAAGACAAAGTCAATAGAAAACTATCAGAGTGAGATGGCTGCAGCTGTAGCGGATTATGAAGAAAAGCAGGAGACATTAAAAAACATAGAGCGTAAAAAGTACAATAATTTAAAAGAGAGTGCAGCTAGAGAAGTAGAAAACATGAGAGTGATGAAGAATCAATTAGCGATGCAGCATAGTAAAGAGCGTAGTGAAATGCAACAGAAACACAGTAATGAGATACATATGTTACAAGATCTAATTACAGAATTAAGAGCGTATTCTAGAAATGGTGAAGAAATGAATACGCATGAAATATTACATTATATGAAACGGGGATTTGTTCAGGAAGGAATCATAACTGAAGACGAACTACATATTATTCCAAATATATTTCTTCCCAAAGTACATAGTAGAAGAGGAAATAAAATGGGGAATACTCGAGTTGATCATATATTGTTATCGACAACCGGAATATATGTAATTGAGACAACAGAATGGCAAGGAAGAATGATACACGGATTGACGAAAGAAAATGCAGGGGTATATTCATTTATGATTGATGAGATTGGTAAGTATCAAAATGAATATGAGAAGGAAGAGACATTTGTTTTTATGAAAAAGGGAGATTCAATGACTCTAATGGTAGAAAACGTAGGAAACCCCGTTTATAAAGCAAAACATCTTTCAACAATTGTATATGATTACTTGAAAGAGGTTCATTCGCAAGCTCTAAAAGAAGAAGTTAAGCCCACTGTATATTTCGGCAATGAGACAAATGGAAGTGGAAATGAAATGATCGATCTTTCCAATGAAGTACTTCCGAGGTTGAAGGATAGAGAGCAACTTGTTACGTATTTTAGAAAGGAAAGATTGGAAGGGAAAGTACTATATACAGTGCAAGAATTACAAGGGATAAAAGAAATGATTGAATGTATGGGAGAAGTGAAGTTGTAAAAAATCTGATGTGATAAAGGTGATTTTTCATTGGGAGCGTATAGAGATTTTTTATTACGGGCAACATTGTATGTTTATGTTTTTTTATATTTGTTTATATGTATCGCTTTCATATTCATCATTGGCATGACTCATTCGTCTTATAATACTGTGAGTATTTTAGTGGTATCAATTCCGTTTATTCTTTTACTGGCTCTTTAGTGGATCGTTTTTCATTTTTCTGGTGGTAATAATAAGGGCATATTTAAAAGTATTACAATTGTGGGAGCGATATTATTCAGTATTTGTATCGTACAACTAGGTGTAAATGAGTATAATTCAAAGTTTCAAACAGATAGATGGCTAAAAGATGAACGGAAACGAGTATATATGATAGATGATCTTCTAACGAAACATAAACTAGTGGGAAAACCTAAGAAAGAGATTGTACAATTGTTAGGAAAACCAACTGAGACAAGGCGTTTTGAGGAAATGAATCAAACTATTTATTACCTTGGAGATGAAAGAGGGTTTATTCCTATAGATAGTGAATGGCTCATTCTTCAATTTGATAATGATGATAAGGTGGTAGAGCATAGGTTATATAAAGATTGAAGTGAAAAGCAGAAGATCATTATGAGTTATGGTCTTCTGTTTTTTTGTTAATGAATGTAAAAAAGTGAAAAATGGGATTTCTTGTCTATGTGAATTGGGAAAATTTCATTATACTTTAAACTAGTTTTGTAATATAGAAGTTTATTAGATTACTAAATAACTTTTATTATGTTAGAAAAGGAGGGAAGTTAACACGAAATGATTCAATACATAACGCGTTAAACAAGTATCATGAAAAAAAGGAATTTATAATGTTTTAGCAATGTTAATTGCACTTTAAATTGTAAGGGTGCCAACTTCTTCATTTGCAGCCCCAGTAGAAAAAACAGTAGCAATATCGACGGATGAATAAGCGTTAAAAAGCATTGAGGAACATATGAAAGAGTATATGGAAGGCGAGGTTAGCCGAGGAGATAATCAAGTGGTTGAAAGTGAAGTGTAAGGAGAATTTCTCGTACATATTATAAAATCAACTCCTTTATACGATTCTGTTGATTTGCAGCATGTAACAGGTGCAGAGCTTTCTGAACCAGTAGTCCAGGCTTCAAAATTCAGTGAAAACAAAGAAGTTAGATGGGAAATCAACTGCCCGTAAAAGTCTCATTGGTGAGAGCTGAAGAAAAGTATCCACTGATTAAAGTTTCACTTTATTGGTCAGAGGGACGCTAAAAGTTAGAATTTTTTAAAAATAAATGGAATTAAAATAGGGAATGATATACAATTGATTTATTTAATATAAAGATAACACGAAAAGAGGATATACATATGGAAGATTTACAAACACTCGGTTCATTCTTTTTAGGCCTAGGTACAATGTTTGCGGGGCTAGGGGTATTGCTTGCAGGTATTGGTGTGTATACAAAATTTTCACGTGAATCAAACTGATGAAAGCATCCGTACAGGATGCTTTTTTATTTTTTTTTCAATATGCTACAAAAAGGAATCGTATATTCTTTATGGAATAAGGAATGAAAATGGCAGGGGAAGTGTATATATGGATGCATTGGAACAATTTCATAATCTTACATGCCAGATTCATGACAAGATATTACTGATATAAGGTAACAAGAATGAAAAGGAGGTAAGACGGTGAAAAAAATACCAACTGAAGCCTTGAGTAAGGAATTGATGGAAAGAGAAGGGGTTATATCTATTACAGTTAAAGAATTTGAAAAAATTGAAGTCGCTGGAGTGGTAGTATCTGGGCCAGCAGTCATTTTAATTAATCAAGATTAACAGAGTACATATAATGAATATAGAAAAATAGTGAAAAGCATCCTATGTGGATGCTTTTTTATTTGCTAAAAAAGAAATATATAAGATAATAGAGCCATTGGAGGGGAAAGAAAGTGGCTATTATTATTACAATGTTTCTAATGGGGAGTTTATTAGGGTTTGTTGGAGCAGGTGGAGCTGGGTTTATTATTGCAGTGCTCACTCTCGTATTTTATGTGCCAATTCACATAGCGCTCGCGACATCATTAACAGCAATGGCATTTACAACACTTTCTGGAGTGATAAGTCATTATCGAGAAAGAAATGTTGTCATGAAAATTGGCTGTGTTGTAGGAGGATTTGGTGCGCTTGGGTCATATGTTGGATCTAAAATTGGTGCTGGGATTCCTGCACAGCTCCTTCATTGGTTTACGGCTGGTATGTTATTTTTATCAGCGATATGCATGTTAGTTCGTTTGTTTTTTGTGCAAAATCAAAAAGAGTTGTCTGCTAGTTTATCAGATCAGTTATCTCCATATGTATTAGGAAAAGGAGCTATGTTAGGAATTGCAACTGGGATATTAGCAGGAGCATTTGGAATTGGTTCAGCACCTTTCATTCAACTAGGATTAATGGTATTACTAGGCTTATCAATTCATCAGTCAGTAGGGACTACAATGCTTGTTATTTTACCAATTGCAATTGGTGGAGGAGTTGGATATACTTCAGCAGGATATTTAGATTACATGTTATTAGTACAAGTTTTAATGGGAACAATGCTCGGGGCATATATAGGCGCGAAGTTTACAAATTATGCACCTCGTATTATTTTGAGGTTTTCGATGATCATGACACCTGTTTTAGCTGGATGTATGTTATTAATGGAATAAGAAATAAAGTACTGGGGGGAAGAGGTGTGTCTGCTCATTTTCATAAATTGTTATGTGTAGGTTTTTGGATTGCATTACTTATATCAGGAATATATCCAAAGGATTCTTTTACATGGGTTTTAGAGGTCGCACCTGCAGCTATTTTAGTACTCATTTTAATGATTACATATCGACGTTTTCGATTTACAACGTTCACATACGTATGGATTTGGATTCATATGTTGATATTGCTCATTGGAGGCCATTATACATATGCAGAAGTACCATTATTCAATTGGCTACGCGATGCTTATGATTTAGAAAGAAATTACTATGATCGTGTTGGGCATTTTATGCAAGGCTTTGTTCCAGCATTATTAACACGAGAAGTACTTATAAAGGTAGTAGAGATTCAAAAAAAAGGATGGCTAGAACTACTTGTAATATCAGTTTGTTTAGCATTTAG
Organism: Bacillus sp. FSL K6-6038; assembly: GCF_038050455.1. NCBI lineage: Bacteria > Bacillati > Bacillota > Bacilli > Caryophanales > Bacillaceae > Bacillus > Bacillus sp. FSL K6-6038. The sequence continues at coordinate 3,429,665 of NZ_JBBOUH010000001.1, read as the reverse complement.
TGCATTATATGAGTTGTTAGAGTTTGCAGTTGCAAAATTAACGGGGACAGGAGCAGAAGCATTCCTTGGAACACAAGGAGATGTTTGGGACACACAGTGGGATATGACACTTGCATTAATTGGGGCGATGTTGGCAATGCTATTATTTCGTAATGTTAAAAATATAAAATGATGGATTAATATGTTTTACGTATGAATTATGTAAGTAATTCATATTTCCCATATAAAAGGATTTGCTATAATATAATGAGTGTAGCGTCCGAGTATTCGACGCATTACTAGTATTATATCCCTATCCCTTTTCTAAAAATGCGAACAAGTTTTGCCCTATTCTATTCAATGTTTGATTGTATAGAAATATATTGTTCGATGCCCATTATGGAGCGTACATAATGGGGAAATCCCGATCCTTAAAGAGGATGCCCCTAATCTTCATGTGAAAATATGATCGGATGAAGAAAGCTGACCAATGTATGGTCAGCTTTCTTTTTTGTGTAAAAATAATTCTTCTGTAATTTCGGTTTGTAATAGCAGTGTTTTTCCAAAGCGGCGTTTGCATTCATCTCTTACTTTTTGAATGGCAAGTGTATGAGAAGTGGCAGACACGGTGACAGTTGCTTGCCGAGATTTTCGGTTTTCTTCACAAAAAACACACTCCACAACATATTTAGAAATCATACTCTCATCCTTCCGCTTGAATTTCTAGGAATAAGTTGTCTTTGAAGTTGATATAACCTTTCGTTACAAATTCAGCATTTTCCTCTATTTTCAAGGAGAAGAACAGGGTAAGAAAGAATATTAGGTATGGGAGGAGAGACACATGAAAAGATGGATTGGAACAGCAGCTATATGTGTGAATGAAAAAAATGAAATTTTGATGGTATTACAGGGTAAGAAAGAGGAACCGAAAAGGTGGTCAGTACCAAGTGGTGGACAAGAAGAAGGAGAAACATTAGAAGAGTGTTGTATCCGAGAAGTTGTTGTTTTTATTTTTAGAAAATTCGATAATTAAATTGATTTCAGTTTGAATTTTTGTTAAATTGATAGTTAATTAAGGCTACTAACATATTACAAGTAAAGTTGAGGCGAGTTATGGTACAATCCATTGATCGAGCAATAAGTATTATTAAGTTATTGAATTCTATAAATGACAAAGAATATTGGGCTATTTCTGATATAGCTGATAGAACACATCTCCCAGTTAGTACAGTACATAGGTTACTTAACTCTCTAATGGAGCATGGATTAGTTACGCAAGTTTCAGAAACAAAACAGTATACAACTGGACCAATGTGGATGGAAATAGGGTTACGCCAATTAGAGAAGGTAGACTACAGATCTGTTGCAAGAGAAGTGATGAAGCGTTTGGCCTTTGAAGTCGAAGAAAGTGTTTACTTGAACATTCCAAATGGAACACATTCTATTATTATTGAAAGAATGGATAGCCCTTTAAAAATTCGAGTTATCGATAACTTAGGGGAACAGATTCCTCTTTCGATTGGCGCCGCAAATAAAACGATGCTTGCCAATATGAAAACAAATGAAATGGAATACATTGTAGAACAGTTACTTTCTTCTTTACCAGAACAAAAGCAAATGCTTTTTGATCAACTCGCAATGATAAGAAATGAAGGATATGCTGTGAGTTATGGTGAGAAAACAGAAGGAACAGCTTCAGTAGCTGCACCTATTATAGGATTTAATCATAAAGTAGTAGGAGCACTAAGTATTGGATTAATTAATCATCGCATTAACGATGATCGACTATCTTTTCTTATTAGTAAGGTCAAGCAAGCGGCTAATGAAATATCAATAAAAATCGGCAGAACATCGGAATAATAATTTTGATAGTCTGTCGTCATTTTTTTATTCATATAGTGGAAATGAATTTCATTATGTGGAAAAATAGGGGGATTTATATGTCAAAATGGCAATCAAAAGAACAATTGGTTCAATTATTAAGCGATCTTGTTGAAATTCCTAGTATTACTGGCTCGGAAGCTGAGATTATATTGCCAGATTTTGTTGTTGGCCAACTAACGGATCTAGATTATTTCAAACAAAATTCCAATCATGTGCAAAAAAATCCCACGGGGGATGGACGATATTTTGTTACTGCTCTAGTAAAGAAAAATAATAATACAAAAAATACAGTAATTCTTGTTAGTCACTTTGATGTTGTAGATGTGCAAGATTATGGGGGCTGGAAAGCGGATGCATTTAGCCCTAAAAAATTAACATCTATGTTTTATTCTCATAAAGATGAGCTACCGAATCATGTACGTGAAGATATAGAACAAGGGGATTGGCTATTTGGTAGAGGAACAATGGATATGAAATGTGGTCTAGCTTTGCAAATGGCAATGGTTGAGCAAGCTTGTGAAGGGAAGTTTGACGGAAATGTCCTTTTATTGGCTGTTCCAGATGAAGAAGTGAACTCTGTAGGAATGAGAGCTGCTGTTCCAAGATTATTAGATTTAGCAAAAGAACATAACCTAGAATATAAAACGGTTTTAAATTCAGAGCCTATGTTTACGCGTCATCCTGGTGATCAAAATAAGTATATTTACACGGGTTCTATTGGTAAGGTGTTACCTGGTTTCCTTTGTTATGGAAAGGAAACACATGTAGGCGAACCTTTTGCGGGATTAAATGCTAATTATATGGCTTCATTATTAACAGCTGAATTAGAATTGAATACGGAACTTTGTGATATTGTAGAAGGCGAAGCGAGCCCTCCACCAACTAATTTGTTTCAAAGAGACTTAAAGGAGGATTATTCTGTACAAATTCCTCATCGTGCAGTCACATTGTTTAATTTATTTTTACTAGAAAAAACGATGACAGATGTAATTTCGTTGTTACATCAAAAAGTAACGAAAGTAGCAGAAAAAATCGAAGACTCGTATGAGAAGCAAGCATATCGTTTTTCTAAGTATAATCCGTTCATACCGCCTAATCTCAAAGTAAATGTATTAACGTATGAAGAGCTTATCGCTTATGCAATTGAACAACATGGGCAAGAAAAAATAGCTGATATTCAATCTACTGTTATAAAAAATAGAGAAGATAAAGATGATCGTGCGGTAACAATTGATTTAGTTGATAAATTAGCTATTTTATGTAAAGAAAAGGCACCAATGATTGTGCTTTTCTTTGCCCCACCGTACTATCCAGCTGTGAGTTCACGTCACAATCCTTTAATTAAAGAAGTAGTTGGGGAAATGGAAAGATATGCTCACTACAATCATGGAATTACATTTGAAAATCAAAATTATTTTGGAGGAATTTCAGATTTAAGCTATGTAGGATTACAGTATCCAGTTGATTCAATGAGCTCACTTGTAGAAAATATGCCATTATGGGATAAAGGCTATTCAATTCCGCTCCAGGAGTTAGAAGAGTTTGATGTTCCAGTATTAAATATGGGACCAGTAGGAAAAGATGCACATCAATGGACAGAACGTCTGGACATAAATTACGCATTTGAAACGCTATTAGATATGTTGCCTATATGTATTGAAAAATTACTTGTTTCAAATAAAATTACACAGTCATAGTTATGTTTGTGTAGGAGAGAAGGGAATTAAGAAAAGGATAGAAATTGTAGCGTTATACTACAGTTCCTATTCTTTTTCTTGTAATGATTTATTTTTATTCAAAGCCCGATTGATCGGGATAAATAAAATAAGAGTATAGTGTTGTTTAATGTAACCAGGATAAGAAAAGTGGTACAATGACTAAACTTGCGCCAGCTGTTAGAAGCATGGATAAACTTGCAATTGTACCTTCCACTGGTCCGATTTCGAATGCTTTTGAAGTACCGGTACCGTTTGCACTAGTACCTAGCATAATACCTTTCGCGATGGCGGTTTTAATACGGCATATGCGAATAAGAGAAGGGCCTAAGAGTGCTCCAGTTAGTGCTGTAAGTACAACGAATACGGCTGTTAATTGTGACATACCGCCAATCATTTCTGAGATTGCCATGGCAATTGGTGTTGTGACAATGTGCGGTGCTAAGCTATGTTCTAGTGATGAATCAATGTGAAAAGCATCTGCTAGAAGAGCTGAAGTAATAACAGATAATAATGAACCGACAATGACGTTAATTAAAATTGCACTCGCATGTTTTTTTAATAAATCAAAGTATTTATAGATGGGCCATGCAAAAGCTACGGTTGCTGGTTTTAATAGTTCAGTTAACCAATGGCCACCAGAATCGTATGTTTCATAAGATGTATCTAGTCCAAGTAATAACACGATTAAAACAATTGGACAAACGAGAAGCGGTGAAAGTATACTCCAATTCCAGCGCTGATATAGTTTCTTAGAAATCCAATATGTTAATAGTGTTAATAGTAAACAAAAAAAGCCGATCATTGTGCTGATCCTTTCCGCTTTAATAGCAGTTCTGTTAAGATTCCAGTGACGAGTGTTACACAAAGGGTACTAATCATGATAATCAAAATGAGATCGATACCATATTGTAATAATGTATCTTTGTAGCGGATAACAGCGACGGCCGAAGGAATAAAAAATAAAATAAGTTCTTTTAATAAAAAATCCGCTCCGTCTTGAATCCACTCTTTTTTCACCAAATTAAATTTTAATGACATTAATAATAAAAAAATTCCGATAATACTTCCTGGAATTAGGAGGTGTGCCTGCTTTGCGATCCATTCACCTGTCCAAGCGAAACAAAATAATAGTAAGATTTGTCCGCTTAATTTCCACCATTTCATACAGTAACACCTCTTTCGATTTTTTTTCATAAAAATTGTAAAAAGAATTAACAATTTCTACTATACGTCCTTTCAAAATATTTGTCTAATATATAAATTATATGTTATTAATTTATTATACATATTAATCGAAAAGGGGATCTCAAATGGAATTACGGCATTTGCAATATTTTGTTGTTCTAGCAGAAGAGCTACATTTTGGACGAGCAGCTGCTCGCTTACAAATGACACAGCCACCGCTAAGTCAACAAATTCAGCAATTAGAGAAAGAGATGGGAGTTACATTATTTTCAAGAACGAAGCGGAAAGTTGAGATGACAGAAGCAGGAGAGATGTTTTTAAAAGAAGTGAAAAAAGCATTTGATCAAATTGAGAAGGCAGTAGAAGTCGCGCAAAGTGCACAAAGGGGAGAAGTTGGATCACTTTCAATTGGATTTGTAGGGGCAGCGATATATGATATTTTACCGTCTATTGTTAGGGAGTATCGAAAGAAGTTTCCAAGAGTATCTGTTGCACTGCATGAATTATCGACACCGGATCAAGTTCATGCGCTTCATGATAATCGTATTGATGTTGGATTTTTACGTCCACCAATTAATACACAATTGCTAGAATTAGAACCAATTCAAAAGCTTTCGTGTACACTATGTTTACCAAAAGCGCATCCATTAGCAGAGAAAGAAGAAATTCATATTGAAGATTTGCAAGATGAACCATTTGTATTTATAACAAGACCTGTTTGGCCTGCGTTATACGATACAATTTTATCGTTATGCAGGAATGTTGGATTCAGTCCACACATTGTGCAAGAGGCAACAGAGTATCAAACCGTTATGGGACTTGTAGCTGCAGGAATTGGTATAACCGTTATTCCGGTATCGGCAAATAAGTTATATAAAACAGAAGTGGTGTACAAGGCAATATTTGATTCTAAATTTGTAGCTGAAATGTCAGTGGCATATCGGAAAACAAATAGTAATCCTGAGCTGTTAGAGTTTTTAAAAATTGCGAGAGAAAAAAAACGAATTGAAGTTGAAAATGATAAGTAAGGTGACAGAAATGTGATAAAAGAGGAGATGCTATTGTGATGCATCTCCTCTTTTTATTTCAATAATGAATAAGTAGACATGTTCATTTTCTTGAATTAATCGTTGGCGTGAGCTTTCATCTTCTATAGAGAGTGAAGATATATGATTTTTATTTGTTTTTATCCAAGCAGCAAGAACTGTTCTTTTATTATATTTTATTTTTTTAGAGCTGCTAATTTCTTCAAATGCAGACCCATTAATATTAGGTAAGCTATTTTCAGAAACAGTCATTGAACTATCGTCAATACCCATGAACCATTGCCAAGTCTCGTTGTTCGTATGTTGAAACATTTGTTGACCAACGGCTAATCTTATTTTTTTGTCTTTAAAGTCGAAAGAAGAAAACCCACCCATATCTTTTACCTTTTCTCCATTCTGGTAAATTAGATTTTTATGGGAATCTTCCTGTTTCAGTGTAACCTTAGACATAAAGTCATTTTTCTGCGACTTAAGACCTAGTAGAGACTCCGATTGTAGTTCGATGTTAAAAAAGTCATATTTTTATACACTAGTAGTATGGAATACTGGACGTTAAGAAGTAAGGTAGGGGAATCAATTATGTCTTTATTTCGGTTAGCAAAGAAAAATATACAAAACTATGCTGCCCAACGATTAAAGCAATTTATATGGATTGCAATGAGTACAATGCTATATTTTTTCATTATATCTATCCAATCTAATGAAGCGGTAATAGAAAAAATACAGCATATACCGTTTTTGTTAGCTACACTATATTATGGGGAAGTACTGTTGTTTTTTGTATGCACTGCTGTTACATACCAAATGACAAAAAGATTTTTAAAAAATAGGAAACAAGAATTACTGTTGTATGAAACTGCCGGTATGAAAAAAAGAAAAATATTTTGTTTGTTATGTCAGGAGCAGTTTTTGATTTACGGTGGAGCGATTCTTTTTGGTTTTATTCATGGGATGCTGTTTTTGAAATTATTTACAGTGATTTTTATAAAGTTAATAGGAGTTCATGGAATAAATAGCGCACCGATTACGTTATACGCAGTATCAGTAACGACAGTGTTGATCGTTATAATCATCTTATTATCAATATGGCAATGTTATAAATTTATTCAAGAATTTAAATATGAACAATTAAATAAAGTCGAGGAAAAGGCATGAGGCATCATGTCTTTTTGTTCGTTTTACAGCAGAAAATAATCATGATACAGTGTAAAGAACTGAAAAAAGTGTTAGAGAGAAAGGTTGTATAAAATGGTAAATAAACAATCTATAGTGAGAGTAGAACAACTAACAAAGCGAATCGGCTCAAAGACATTAGTAGAAAATATAAGTTTTGAAGTAAAGAAAGGCGAAGTTGTTGGTTTATTAGGGCCAAACGGTGCCGGGAAAACAACATTAATGCGAATGATGGTTGGTATGATTCGCATGACGGAAGGTGAAGTCTGGATAGATGGTCAATCTGTAAAACAGCAATTTGAAAGTACAGCTGCAAAAATTGGTGCTGTAATCGAAAATCCAGAATTCTATCCTTTTTTAAGTGGTTATGAAAATTTGACATATTTTGGGCGTATGAATAGTAACGTTACAGAAGATCGCATTGATGAAGTTGTCCAATTACTAGGTATGGGACAGGTTATTGACCGAAAAGTAAAAGCATATTCACTTGGTATGAGGCAACGCTTAGGAATTGCACAAGCACTTATACATAACCCGGATGTACTTATTTTAGATGAACCAACAAACGGGTTAGATCCAAATGGTATCCATGAGATGCGTATGTACATAAAGAAAATTGCACATGAACAAGGAAAGGCAGTTCTTGTATCGAGTCATTTATTATCTGAAGTTGAATTAATGTGTGATCGCGTCATTATCATTCAACATGGAGAATATGTAACGACGCAAAGTATTCAACGAGATGGAAGTTTGGAAATGGAGACGATTCATATACGTGTTGATGATGTGAAGCGGGCAGCGGATCTTTTAACGTATGATGCCGTAATTCAAGATAATGAATTAATTCTTACTGTGGAAAATGAAGAAATTCCAAATGTGATTCGTACATTAACAGAAAAAAGTATTCGTATTTATCGTGTTTATGAAGAAAGAAAAACATTAGAAGAGAAGTTTTTAGAATTAACAGGAGGCAAGGATATTGTTTAATTTAGTTTATAACGAACTGTATAAAATCTTTAAGCGAAAGCGAACAATGATACCGTTTGTTGTTATTGCAATTTTAGTTATTGGTTTAGGATGGGTTTCTGTTAAATACTTTCCGTCTTTATCAGGAGATTGGAAAACAGAGTATACGGAGCGAACGGCAGAAATTGAAAAGAAACTTGGAAGTACGAAACAGGATATTATAAATCAAAAATCAGGAGATGAGCTCGTTAAAGAGTATCAGCTTAAAATGAAGCACTTAGATACGAATACACCACCTGCAGATGCTTCACCTCTAACTTTTATGAGAGATACCGGATTAATTATTTTTCCGATTTTATTACCATTTATTCTTGTATATGCTAGTACAATTTTTGCAAATGAGTACAACTGGGGAACTTATAAATTCTTAATGATTCGCCCGGCGAATCGATTTAAAATTTTAACAGCGAAATATGTTGCGATTGTTATTTTTTCTGGATTACTATTTATATTTAATATGCTTTTCTCACTGTTATGTGGGTTTGTTATTTATAAGTTTCAACAGCCAGCATGGACGGAATTTATTGTACAAAATGGTAGTATTATTGAGCGGAATATCTTTGGTGATGTGAGCCAGTATTATCTATTAGAATGGCTACCAACTCTTGTGTATGCAGCGCTTGCTTTTATGATTTCTGTTCTAACAAGATCAAGTGGGGGTGCAATAGGTATTTCTTTATTTGTGGCATTATCTGGTGGAATCATTTTAATGCCAGCATCTAGATATGAATGGATGAAATTTTTGTTACCGGCAAATACAGATTTATATGGAATATTACAACATGGAAGCTTAGTTTCAGGGATAACATTCCCATTTGCCTCTTGTATTCTGATGATTTATTTACTTGTTTTCCTAGGTATTTCCTATACTGTATTTTCAAAGCGCGATTTAACATAATAATAGATGGAAAAGCCGTTAAGAAGAATGATCTTAACGGCTTTTTTATCGTAATTTGTTAATAGCTTCTTGAGCTAATAAAGCAAAATATTGTGCGCTTATAGGTAATGCTCCTTCATCTAATGTAAAAGCAGGGTGATGCCATTCTTGTGTCCCAGCTGTTCCCATAAAGACGAATGAACCAGGTATGTTTTGTTGATAAAATGAAAAATCTTCTCCTGCCATAGAAGGTTTTGGTGAAATAATTTGGAGGCCCATTACTTGAGCAATATGGGTAGATAATTCTGTAAGTTTTATATCGTTATGAACGGCAGGAGGACCTGGATACCAATGCAATTTCGTTTCAACACCTAGTGCATCAGAAACCCCTTTAATAATACGTTCCATCAGTTCTGGTATTCTTTGGCGTGTTTCAGGTTGGAATGTACGAACGGTTCCTTCTAAAGTTGCTTTTTCAGGGATAACGTTCCATGTATTTCCTGAATGAATGTTTGTTACACTCACGACAGCGTTATGAAAAGAGCTTACATTTCGGCTTACAATTGTTTGTAGTGCCATAACAATTTGAGAAGAGGCAACAATTGGATCAACACCAGCATCAGGTACAGCTGCATGTGTTCCAACTCCGTGTATTTCAATCTCAAAACGATCAACGCCGGCCATAATTGGTCCATCTTTTATACCAATTGTACCAACTGGTAGATCGGGCTTATTGTGCATACCAAAAATGGCTTGTACGTTTTCTAAATGACCAGCTTCTATTACTTTGCATGCTCCGTCTCCGCTTTCTTCAGCAGCTTGGAATATGAATCTAACAGTTCCGTTAAGTGAAGATTCATTTTCTTTTAATAAGTAGGCAGCGCCGAGAATAGATGCTGTGTGAAAATCATGTCCACATGCATGCATTTTACCAGGATTTTTAGAAGCATAAGATAAATTAGTTTCTTCATGTATAGGAAGAGCATCAATATCAGCACGGAGCACAATAATTGGTCCATTCTTATCACCGGAAACTTCTGCGATTACGCCAGTTTTTAAATTAGAACTAATAATTGTGATGTTAGCTTCGTTTAACCAGTTCTGTATCGCTTTTGTTGTTTCTGTTTCTTCATAAGATAGTTCTGGATATTGATGTAAATGACGGCGGATGGAGATTAGCTTCTCTGTTAATTGATTTGTGATGGGTTTCATCTATTTTGCCTTCTTTCTCAGGATAAACTTCAATTTATATTTTAAGTATATAAAAATAAAAAATCTATTCATTAGTAATTATATAGGAGTTTAGTGTTTTTAATGAATCTGTAAGAGAAAAATATCCCTTAAATTAATTTTGAAATTTTTCACATGTTATTATTTACAAGGAATTCATAAATACAAGATATACTAAAAAAGAGGTTTCTCAAATGAGAAGCCTCTTTTCGCTTATGCAGCAACTTTCTTATGTGTATGATGTTTTCGATATCGTCCGCGCATTGCATATGCAATTTGTGGAATTGCAATACCAACCAAGATAAGTGATACACCAAGCCATTGAGAAGAGAGTACCGCTTCTTTTAAAACGAATACAGACATAATTGTTGTAACAGGTAATTCGGCTGCACCAAGAATAGTGGCTAAGCCGGAACCGATTTTTGGAATTCCGATTGTAAAGGCGATTGATGGAATAACAATACTGAATGTTCCTAATCCTAAACCGTATTTCCAAAGTCCTTGTGAAATAGCCCCATTAAAAATAAATGTTGGTGGGAATACTACCATTACTAAAGTTAAAGCACCAGCCATTAAGAGGACGCCTCTTGGTAATGAGGGCACTTCGACAGCGACCTTACCACTTACAAAAATGTAGGTTGCAAATGTAACAGCAGATAGTAAACCTAATATGATTCCAGTTGTATCGAAGTCACCTGCTGATTTTTCTAATAATCGGCTCGATAAGAATGTACCCGCAAGTAAAAAGAGAACAGAAATGACTTTTTCTCTTGACGGTAATGTTTTTGTTGCTACAGCTTCAATGATAATGCCAACCCACACGAATTGGAATAATAGTATAATGGCAATAGATGCCGGTACAGTTTTCAGTGAAGCATAATAAAAGATACCGGTAAAACTAGCTGATGTTCCAGCGACAAATAAAATAAGCATTTGTTTAAGTGGAACGCGGTGTCTAGAAAAAAGAAGAGTAATTCCAAGTAAAATAAACCAACCGAACAAATATTGACTACCAATTACTTCTCCAAGTGAAAAACCTTCTGCGTATGCAAGTTTAACAAAGATAGCTAAAATTCCATAGCTACATGCTCCTAATAAAACTAAAAGAGAATAACGAAGCATGAAAATTCCTCCCATCCTATATATTAAGTTGTTCCAAAACGGACATATATAACTAGATGGAAGTATACAAAATTAAAAATGAAGGGTCAAATGAAAGAAAAGTGTGACATTTTATAGCGTAATAATAAAAGTATGATATTTATGCATAATCTTGAAATTTATAATTATAGAAGTATTGTAAGATAGGGAACGAGTTGTATAAAGTTATCATTTGAAAAAAATATTTTTCACAGGAAATACCTAGCGTATAGGGGGAAAGTATACAAATGATTTGTTGTTTAGAAAAAGCTTTGATATGTTAATGAATGACAGAATATATTTATAATAGAAGGAAAATGAAACCGCTTCAGAAAGAATATATAAATCCATTTTGATTTTTCGACATATAAGCCATGGTTATGGATAACAAAAGGTGACTGCTACTTGTTTTCTCTTTTTGTTTTCACTTGGCATGGGGCAGGAAAAGGATCGGACCGCTTCTATGCATGGCGGGATGCTCTCTCCCACCTAAAAAGAAGGATTTTATTTCGGTTTTTTAATTTGTATTTATATAGCAGTGTGCAGCTATTTTTTCTTATTAAAATGTTGTAAATAGTGAATTCATGAATTGTACATAGTATTTTCTTTCATTTTTGCTACAATATTGTAGAAGAGAGGAGTGAAACGATGCAAGATATTAATATTTTTTTAGCGTTTGGTGCGGGATTCTTATCATTTATTTCCCCTTGTTGCTTACCGCTTTATCCAGCATTTTTATCTTACATAACGGGAATGTCAGTTTCTGAATTAAAAGAAGAAAATGCGATGCTTCGTAAAAGAAGTATGATACATACGGCGTTTTTCTTACTTGGATTTTCAATTGTCTTTATCGCAATTGGTTTTGGTACGAGTTTTATCGGATCATTTTTCCAAGATTATAAAGATTTAATCAGACAGTTAGGGGCACTATTCATCATTGTATTTGGACTTGTAATTGTGGGGGTATTTAAACCGAAGTTTTTAATGCAAGATCGAAAATTTACATTTAAAAGTCGTCCTAGTGGTTATATTGGATCTATTTTAATTGGCTTGGCATTTGCTGCTGGCTGGACACCTTGTACAGGACCCATTTTAGTAGCTGTAATTGGACTGGCTACTACGAATCCAGAATCAGCAATGCTATATATGATTGCTTACATACTTGGGTTTGCAATACCATTTTTTATACTTTCATTTTTTATTACGAAAATGTCTTGGATTAAACGACATAGTGGGACGTTTGTGAAAGTAGGCGGATATATCATGATTGTTATGGGTATATTCTTATACTTTAATTGGATGACAAAAATTATAGCGTATTTCTCAAGTTTATTTGGTGGTTTCACCGGTTTTTAGTATTATCCTGTGAAAATGTTGGAAATACTAACAGAAAAGCATATAATGAAACTAGATTTTCATATTGCCACAAAAAAGGATGAGAAAGTATGAACATAGTTCTTTTGTCGAGTATTGTTGCCGTTTGTATGGCTGTTGGTGCGATGTTCATTCGTTTAAAAGCAGCGAAGAAACCTGCAACATTGAAAAAAATCATTCTCCCACCATTTTTTATGAGTACGGGAGCATTGATGTACATTTTTCCGGAATTTCGCCTAACGCCAGCAGAAATGTTAGAAGCAATCGGTGTAGGTTTGTTTTTCTCAATTTTTCTTATTAAAACATCTAAATTTGAAGTGCGTGGACAAGAAATTTATTTAAAACGCTCCAAAGCTTTCGTATTTATTTTAATTGGTTTGCTCGTGGTACGTATTGTCTTTAAAACATATTTAAGTCAATCGCTTGATTTAGGGCAACTAAGTGGTATGTTCTTCTTACTTGCTTTTGCAATGATTGTATCTTGGAGAATCGCAATGTATCGCTCATTCACGAAATTGCAAAAGGAAATGGAAAAAGAAGATGGATTTTATAATGAGAAAGATATGAAATTAACGTAAAAAACCTCAAGATTCCTTGAGGTTTTTTATTATGTTAACCGAGAAGATCCCCTCCTCTAAACGAAGTGAAGGTAGGGGTAGGTCAATTAGCCAGCAGTGATTGATAACGGGAATAGTCAATTTGCTTTTCTTGTAATTTTTTAATTAAAAACTTATGATCTCGTTTTGGAGTTGCTACAATATATCCTTTAATAATTAAATCTTCAGTTATTTTTGCGGCTTTTTCTTTTAACGCTAGCTCTCCGATTTTACCAGCAATTTTAGATCTTGCGACATCGCGGAAAAGTTCAGGGACCGGACTTACAAGTTCTTCTAATAATTGTTTTTGCTCATCATCCCATAAATGCCGTGTGTGATCGATATAGTGTTGTTCCCAATCTAAAATAGACATGCCGTCTTCTTTCGGTAGACGTTTCAAGAATTTTCGGAACATGAAATATCCACCAATAGACATAAGGCCTAGTAAAATAACAGTCCAAGTAACAATAAACCAACTAAACCATCCTTCGAGCAAGTGTATACCCCCTTTACGATAGCAGTTTTCCTTTACTAGTATTATAATCGGTGAAATTGATAGAAAGCAAGAACGCTTGGCCATTTTGACCAAGCGTTCTGAATTAAACGAAGTATAGTTGTTCAACACGTAATAGGTCATTATCATCTTCTAAATATTCAATAATAAGTGTGCCGACTTTACGATCTTTATCTTCAGTTGTGAAAATAGAGTAAGAAGTAAAACGTTTTGTTGATAGGCCGCTAATATGTGTAGGAAGAGAAATGTAGTCGTTATCGCGGAAAAACTCCATGAGTTCAACATCTTCAAATTGTTTTCGATCTACTGCTTGATTTGTGTAGCGACGTTGTAGTTGTTTTAAAGATTCGTTCCAAGAAATTACTTTTGTATCGTATACCATTTGTTCTATCTCCTTACTATATGTAATTATTCAGAACGTATGTTCCAATCTAGTATACCCTGTTTCTAATAAAAGGGAAAGCAAAAAATAATGTAAGCTTGGATTTCCAAGCTTACATAAAAGGCGTCCATAATCATCTCTGTTTTTTATTATAAGCTAGATAGAAATAGGAAACAAGGTAGGGAGTATTTTGTTGATAGTTTATAAAATTCCGTTTATTGTAAAAAAGAGGTTTATTTTAGTGGGAAAGGGTAAAAGAAATGACGTATATAATTTCACTTCAAGGACCAATGGCAAGCGGAAAAACAACGTTAGCAAGAAGATTAGAAAAGCATGGATTCCCAATATTGTATGAAAACCCTTATGGAATTGTAGAAAAAAGAAAAAATTTAAATTTGGATATTTACACAAAAGAGGGATTTATTACAAATCAAAGAATGTTTATTGAAGCGAAAATAAAAGAAATTCAGAATGCGCGAGGGCGTATTGTGATATTTGATCGTGGTTCAGAAGATATTGAATTTTATACAATATATTTTCCGAAATTGATAGGGATGGATTGGGATATCGAAAACGAACTAAAAGATGAATTGTATAAATTAAGAAGATGCCATTCAGATGCGATTTTTTATTTGGATGTTTCTAAAAAGATATTGCAAGAGAGAAAGAAGAATGATAATACGAGAAGACGCAGTACGTTTGAAAAACAGCTAGAATTAGCAGAAATAGAAAAACAATGGTATAAACAATTTCCGGTTACATATGTGAATACTGATGAAGCGACAGTAGAGGAAACAGAGAGATATTTTATGAAATGGGTGAAGGAGAAAAGCATATGAAGAAATTGCTCTTAAACAAGGGCTTTAATATAGAGTGAAAGGTCATATTAATTCAACGCTTCTAATGGTATTCTAGTAAATTCATGTGAGGAGATGGAGGCCATTATGATACTAAAAAAGTCAATCTCCTATTGGAGATCGACTTTAAAGCTTTTCTTCAAGAAAAGCACCTGTTTAGCTTAATAACTAAGACTTTATTGCATCTATAATTAACGATGGAAAAACAAGTTTATCCCCTTGATTTCGTGGATCATATTTTTTTGAACGAAAAATAACCCCATCGGCTCCATCCCACTCATTGTAATGAAAATTCCCCTCTTCATCACAATATTCAAGTAATTTCACTTCGAATCCAACAGTTTCAAACATTTTCCTTAAAGTTTCATAATTATGAACTATTTTATGACTAGCTGCGGGATGGTCTTTAGGTCCAGGTCCCCCAACTTGTACACCCTCTTGGTATTCTTCATCTGGGAAAAATGCATCAGGAACGGCGCATCGAATATAACCACCATGCTTTAAAAATTCATAACATACTTTCGCCGCTTCTATGCCTTCTTCATATGATAAATGTTCCCATA
The DNA here is from genome assembly GCF_038050455.1 of Bacillus sp. FSL K6-6038. NCBI lineage: Bacteria > Bacillati > Bacillota > Bacilli > Caryophanales > Bacillaceae > Bacillus > Bacillus sp. FSL K6-6038. Next base: position 3,414,121 of record NZ_JBBOUH010000001.1, on the reverse strand, counting down.
CATGCTCCGCTAAAATTATCGCTAAAGAATTAGGATCAAACCTTTTTATCCAATCTTCCCTTTTTAATAAATTCAATTCTTCCTCATTCGTATGTAACCAGCCAGGATTATTATTATATTCCCCTGCACCAATTACCAGCTTAATTTTCTTTTGTTTTATAGCCAACAGTTTCACCTCTTGTATTTTTGTCTATTGTTATATTTATAATATGTAATTTTCTTCTTAGGGTATCGCCATATCAACATCAACCTAAGATAAATTTGAAGAATTTGTTACAAAGTAGATTCAAGCTTATTTTGTACACCGATAAATAGCAAGTGTTTTTGGATCACGCCATACTCCGCCATGAAGAGATAATTCATTTTCTATTTCAATGGTCAGCCATTCTTTCATTTCTGAATGAAGATGAATGTCATCAGGTATGTTTAAAGATGGAAACATACTAGAGATATAGTTAACGATAGGTGTAGCATGATGAAATAGAAGTGCATTATGAATAACTGTTTCCTCCACAGTTTGAAAAACAGATTGTAATAATTGTTTTCCGTTTTCTAAACAAAATGGAGAAGCTGATGGTGATTTTTCGGGTAAATCGAATGCGACTAACATTTTGTTACACATCTCATCCATACGGGGTAATGAGATTTTGGAATTTGTCGTGGCTAGGAATCTGCCTTTAGGAAAAATTACTTTATGGAATCTTTGAATTGTTTTTTCAACATCCGTCATGTGATACAGCATATGTCTTGCGATGATCCAATCATAAGAATCAGCTGGGAAAGGAAGTTTGGTAGCGTCTCCAAGTTTCCATTCAATATTTACATGTTGCTGTGCTGCATTCATAGCAGCTTCTCGCAGCAGAGTTGTAGATTGATCCAGACCAGTGAGATGTCCCTTATGACCGTTTTTTTGTAGCAGTGCAAGGAATTTCCCGTTAGCGCATCCAACCTCTAATATCTTTTCTGTTCCTTGTAATTGTAAATGCTCAATTACAACTGCATCTAAGTCTACTCGTTTTTCTTCATATTTTTTATGGGTATCAATCCGTGTTTGAAGATGATTACTTACAGCGTATTGTCTTTTTACGTCATTCATTTTTTCTGATTCCACCTTTATGCAAAATTGCTGAATAGCATGTGTTAAAACATCTGTTTTATTTAGGCCTTCATAATGAAGTGTTGCTTCAAATCTTTCTAGTAATCTTTCGTCAATTCGAAAGTGAATATCTTTTCTCTTAACCAATTTTGGGTCCCCCTTACAGCTGTTAGTGAGACTATAGCACGCTTTGGGATTTTCTGTAAATAAAGTGTGTGCACAATGGTAATAGAGTATTGAAAAAAATTATTCAAATAATCGTTTAAACTATTGACGATTAAACCGTTTTCATATATTCTTAAATTAAGTAATATTCAAACAATTCACAAGAAATGAGAGAGTCACATGCTTCTTCAAGGAACACATCGAATTGGTCGTATGGCCATGTTGTTGGCGCTTGCGGACGAGAATGAAAGCCCTGTATTATCCATTCCAAAAGGTTGGAAATATTGTACTGGGAAAGTTGGTTCTATGAATTCGCAAAAGGTTGTCGCAGCAATGGAAACAGCGGCTAAAAGCAACCAAGTTATTGAAACAGACGTTTACAGAGAAACGCATGCACTTTATCATGCAATCATGGAAGCATTGTACGGAGTGACGAGAGGTCAAATTCAGTTAGCAGACGTTCTTCGTACGGTAGGTCTTCGGTTTGCAATTGTGCGCGGTACACCATACGACGGGAAAAAAGAAGGCGAATGGCTTGCTGTTGCACTTTATGGAACGATAGGTGCGCCTGTAAAAGGATCTGAGCATGAGGCGATTGGTTTAGGAATTAATCACATATGATTTGCCCATAGTCTATTAGTTAGAAGGGGGCCTTGCTTTTTGGGACAGAAGTCTGTCTTAAAAAGGTAAGGTCCCCTTTTGCTCTTTTAAGGAGGAAAAAGGATGATTACGTTAACAGGACATTCATTGACAGTAGAAGAAATGAAACGTTTGTTGTTTGAAGGGGAAGGGGTAACAGCTTGCCCAAACAGCATGAAAAAAGTGGCTGAGTGCCGTGAAGTTGTAGAAAAAATCGTAGAGGATGGAAAAGTTGTTTACGGTATTACAACTGGGTTTGGAAAGTTTAGTGATGTACTCATTCAGAAAGATGATGTAAAGGCACTTCAACATAACTTAATTCAATCACATGCATGCGGAATTGGCGATCCATTCCCTGAAGAAGTATCGCGAGGAATGTTGATTTTACGCGCTAATACGATGTTAAAAGGTGTATCTGGTGTTCGTCCACTTGTTGTAAATAGGCTGTTAGAGTTTGTAAATCGTAAAATTCATCCAGTTGTCCCGCAGCAAGGTTCATTAGGCGCGAGCGGTGATTTAGCTCCATTATCCCATCTTGCTCTTGTTCTATTGGGAGAAGGTGAAGTGTTCTATAAGGGGAAACGCGTTCATGCGATGGTAGCTCTGACAGAAGAAGGACTAGAGCCAATCGAATTAGAAGCGAAAGAAGGGCTTGCGTTAATCAATGGTACGCAAGCGATGACAGCGCAAGGAATCCTTTCTTATATCGAAGCTGAAGCGATTGCTTATCAATCAGAATTAATTGCTTCAATGACAATTGAAGGATTGCGCGGCATTATCGATGCATTTGATGAAAATGTGCATAAAGCACGTGGATATAAAGAACAAGTGGAAGTTGCAAAGCGTATTCGCGATGTACTTCAAGATAGTAAACTTGTAACAAGGCAAGGGGAGCTTCGTGTACAAGATGCATACTCACTTCGCTGTATCCCGCAGGTACACGGTGCTTCTTGGCAAGTTTTAAATTATGTTAAAGAAAAATTAGAAATTGAAATGAACGCAGCAACAGATAATCCACTTATTTTTGATGGAGGAGAAAAAGTAATTTCTGGTGGGAACTTCCACGGACAACCAATTGCGTTTGCAATGGACTTTTTGAAGGTCGGGATGGCAGAACTTGCGAATATTTCTGAACGCCGTATTGAACGTCTTGTGAACCCGCAATTAAATGATTTACCACCATTTTTAAGTCCGGAGCCAGGACTCCAGTCTGGTGCAATGATTATGCAATATGCGGCAGCTTCACTTGTTTCAGAAAATAAAACGCTAGCTCATCCAGCAAGTGTTGATTCGATTCCATCATCAGCTAACCAAGAAGATCATGTAAGTATGGGAACAATTGCTTCACGTCATGCACATCAAATCATTCAAAATGTAAGACGCGTTCTTGCAATTGAAATGATTTGTGCAATGCAAGCGGCGGAATATCGTGGTATTGAAGAGATGAGTACAGTAACGAAAGCGTTTTATCACCAAGGACGTCAGCAAGTACCGTCAATTACAAATGACCGTATTTTCTCAACAGATATTGAAAATATTGCACATTGGTTAAAAACAAGTCGCTTTACGAAGGAACGAATGGATGTAAATGCAGCATTATAAAAAGGGAAAAGGGAGAGATTAAAATGGAAAACGTAAAACAAACAATTCGCGCGCCAAGAGGAACAGAATTACAAACTAAGGGCTGGATTCAAGAAGCAGCCCTCCGTATGTTAATGAATAATTTAGATCCTGAAGTAGCTGAAAAGCCAGAAGAATTAGTTGTATATGGCGGCATTGGTCGTGCAGCTCGTAACTGGGATAGCTATCATGCAATTGTTGATTCGTTAAAAACATTAGAGAGTGATGAAACATTACTTGTTCAATCTGGTAAACCAGTTGCAATTTTTAAATCACATGAAGATGCACCACGCGTTCTTCTAGCAAATTCAAACTTAGTACCAAAGTGGGCAAATTGGGATCACTTCCGTGAACTTGAGAAAAAGGGTCTTATGATGTATGGACAAATGACAGCTGGTAGCTGGATTTATATTGGCACACAAGGAATTTTACAAGGAACATATGAAACGTTTGGAGAGGCAGCACGCCAACATTTTGGTGGCTCATTAAAAGGTACATTAACACTTACAGCTGGTTTAGGTGGTATGGGTGGTGCACAACCTCTTGCTGTTACGATGAACGGTGGGGTAGTCATTGCTATTGATGTAGATAAGCGCAGCATCGATCGCCGTATTGAAAAAAGGTATTGTGATATGTACACAGAATCTTTAGAAGAGGCACTAGCTGTTGCGAAAGAATATAAAGAGAAGAAAGAACCAATTTCAATTGGACTATTAGGAAATGCCGCAGAAATTTTACCAGAGCTTGTGAAACGTGATATTACACCAGACTTAGTGACAGATCAAACGTCTGCACATGATCCATTAAATGGTTATGTTCCAGTAAGCTATTCATTAGAAGAAGCGGCAAAACTTCGTGAAGAAGACCCAGAACGCTACGTACAATTATCAAAAGAAAGCATGAAAAAACATGTAGAAGCAATGCTTGCAATGCAACAAAAAGGTGCAATTACATTTGATTATGGTAATAACATTCGCCAAGTTGCTTTCGATGAAGGGTTAAAAAATGCATTTGATTTCCCAGGATTCGTTCCAGCGTTTATTCGTCCATTATTCTGTGAAGGAAAAGGACCATTCCGCTGGGTAGCACTTTCTGGCGATCCAGAAGATATTTATAAAACAGATGAAGTAATTTTACGTGAATTTGCTGATAATGAGCATTTATGTAACTGGATTCGTATGGCACGTCAGCAAGTTGAGTTCCAAGGTCTTCCATCACGTATTTGTTGGCTTGGTTACGGAGAGCGTGCAAAATTCGGGCGTATTATCAATGAAATGGTTGCAAACGGTGAATTATCAGCACCAATCGTTATCGGCCGTGACCATTTAGATTGTGGATCTGTAGCTTCACCGAACCGTGAAACAGAAGCAATGAAAGATGGCAGTGATGCAGTAGCGGATTGGCCAATTTTAAATGCATTAATCAATAGTGTTAATGGTGCAAGCTGGGTATCTGTTCACCACGGTGGTGGCGTTGGTATGGGGTATTCACTTCACGCTGGAATGGTTATTGTTGCAGACGGAACAGAAGCAGCGGGAAAACGCATTGAACGCGTATTAACTTCTGATCCTGGAATGGGAGTTGTTCGCCACGTTGACGCAGGGTATGACTTAGCTGTTGAAACAGCAAAGGAAAAAGGCGTTAACATTCCAATGATGAAATAAGGAGGAAGAAACATGCTGGACATTTTACTAACGAATATCGGTCAATTGCTAACAATGGATCAAGAAGATGGCTTGTTAAGACAGGAAGCGATGAACACGCTTCCTGTTATCGAAAAAGGTGCAGTGGGTATTGAAAATGGTATTGTTACTTTCATTGGCACAGCGGAAGAAGCAAAAGGGTTGCAAGCAAAAGAAACCATCGATTGCGAAGGGAAAATGGTTTCTCCAGGGCTTGTTGATCCGCATACGCACCTTGTATTTGGTGGATCTCGTGAAAATGAAATTGCTCTTAAATTACAGGGAGTGCCGTATTTAGAAATTTTAGAGCAAGGCGGCGGTATTCTTTCAACTGTGAATGCAACAAAACAAGCGTCGAAAGAAGAGCTCGTACAAAAGGCGAAGTTTCATTTAGATCGCATGTTGTCATTTGGTGTTACGACAGTGGAAGCAAAGAGTGGCTATGGATTGGACGATGAAACAGAGTGGAAACAATTAGAAGCGACGGCACAATTGCAAAAAGAGCATCCAATTGATTTAGTTTCAACATTCTTAGGAGCACATGCAGTTCCAAAAGAGTATAAAGGAAAATCAAAAGAGTTTTTACAATGGATGTTAGAGTTATTACCAGAGATGAAAGAAAAACAATTAGCTGAGTTTGTTGATATTTTCTGTGAAACAGGGGTATTCTCTGTAGAAGAATCGAAAGACTTTTTATTAAAAGCAAAAGAACTTGGATTTGATGTGAAGATTCATGCAGATGAAATTGATCCACTTGGCGGTGCAGAAGCTGCAGCAGAAATTGGTGCGGCATCAGCGGACCATTTAGTTGGAGCATCAGATAAAGGGATTGAAATGCTAGCGAATTCCAATACAGTTGCAACGTTACTCCCAGGAACGACTTTCTACTTAAATAAAGAAAGCTTTGCACGTGGGCGTAAAATGATTGATGAAGGTGTAGCGGTTGCGTTAGCGACAGATTTTAATCCAGGTAGTTGCCCAACTGAAAATATTCAACTTATTATGAGCATTGCGATGTTGAAATTGAAAATGACACCAGAAGAAGTCTGGAATGCTGTAACAGTTAACTCAGCGTATGCGATCAATCGCGGCGATGTTGCTGGGAAAATTCGTGTTGGACGTAAGGCTGACCTAGTTTTATGGGATGCATATAATTATGCGTATGTACCATATCATTATGGTGTGAGTCATGTAAATACAGTATGGAAGAATGGTAATCTTGCATATACAAGAGGTGACAAAACGTGGAGCAAGGCCACTATTTAAAGAAAAATGCAAAGTTTATTGATCGTGAAGTAACGAAATGGAGTGATATGATTAAAGGCTGGGAAGAGGGAGAAGAAATCTTTGGTGCAGCATTAATTGGCGCACCGCTTTCTAAGCCGTCTATTAGTCATTCTGGTGCATGTTTTGCACCGAAAACCATTCGCGCAATGCTAGATGCATATAGCACATATGCGATTACAGAAGAGCATGATATGAAAGAAAGTGTCTTGTATGATTGTGGTGATATTACCATGCATGTTACAGACATAAAAGAAAGTCATGCTCGTATTGCTAAAACGCTCGGCAGTTTGACGAAATTGAATCCACAAATGGTACCAATTATTCTTGGAGGAGATCATTCCATTAGTTTTCCTAGTATAAGTGGTTTTGCAAGTAGTAAAGGGAAAGTTGGCATTATTCAATTCGATGCGCATCATGATTTGCGTAATTTAGAAGACGGAGGACCGTCTAATGGAACACCATTTCGTAGCTTACTAGAGAATGATGTGATTGCAGGAAAACAGCTTGTTCAAATTGGTATTCGTAATTTTTCCAATGCTCGTACGTATCATGAGTATGCAAAAGAACATGGTGTCACAGTATATACAATGAAACATGTTCGCGAGGTAGCGATTAAAGATATCATTACAGAAAGCATTGAGATTTTACGTAGACAAGGAGTTACAGCTATTTATGTTTCTGTCGATATGGACGTATTAGATCAAGCATTTGCCCCAGGTTGTCCAGCAATTGGCCCAGGTGGTATGGATAGTACGACTTTACTCGATGCGATTACGACACTTGGTCAAGAACCACTTGTTCAGGGTATGGACATTGTAGAAATTGACCCAACACTTGATTTTCGGGATATGACGAGTCGTGTAGCTGCACAAGTTATTATGAGTTTCCTATTAGCAAGGGAAACGGTTAGTAAGCAGGTTAGTATATAGGAAAAAAAGTCTTTCCTAATCTGTAATATTAAAGATAAGTGATAGCATATGAAGGTTTTTAAAGCTAATATCTTGTCTATCCTGTTGCACATTATATTAAAATGGTACATCACTCTTATATGTAGTGGTGTACTTTTTGTTTTATAAGATTTCTAAATGACCTCATTTCCTATAATAGTAACACAAACTAGTTAAGTATTTATAAGAACTCTTGCAAGGGTGGGAATAAAAGCATGTCAAAAAATAGGAGTACCACACAAGAAAAGATACAAGAGTAAACTGGTTTTGTATAAGGAAAAACGAATCTACGTTTTAACCGAGATTTCAGAATGCAAGTAGACAAAGAACAATAATCACCATATACATCCCCTGATTAATATAATGCATTATTTAGGTGGTGAATTAGAGTTTTGAACCCGAAATGCATAGAGGTTTCTGATGAAGGAATTGTAGAATAAAAAGGATAGTGTTTTTCGCAAATTGAACTTTGTTTTGCTAGTAATGGGAAGTTGTTTTTATTGAATTATTATTATTATTTCTCAATCTTATTTTTCAAGAGGAAATAAGTTGACGCGAAAAATAATTTTGTGATATTATAAAAATTTTGCTAAAAAAATAAATGTATGTTAAGCTTGAGAAGGTTACCATATATGGAGGTGGATTATTTGTTTCAAATTGGCGATAACATTGTTTATCCAATGCAAGGAGCAGGTATAATTAAAGCCATAGAAGAAAAGGAAATCTCAGGAGAAAAACAACAGTATTATGTCATAAAAATGTCGGCCAGTAATATGGAAGTAATGATTCCTACGGGAAAAATATTGAGTTCAAATATACGACCAGTTACGGATATAACGGCATTAACACACATCATAGATATTTTTCAGCATGGAGAATCAGATAGATTACTTACGTGGAAACAAAGGTATAAAGTGAACACAGATAAAATAAAAACGGGTAAAATACAAGAAGGTGCTGAAGTTGTACGTGATTTAATGCGTATGCAGAAAGAAAAAGCACTTAATGCAAGCGAAAAGAAAATGTTAGATAACGCACATGAATTTTTGATTAGTGAACTGGGATTGATTAAAGGTATCACAGAAAATCAAATGAAAAGCTTTTGTTAAGGTTCATTATAGATAATGTATTACATCCCAAAAAAAGATTTTGAATTTTTTGGGAATATAATTATAAAGAATCAATCATTTCAAAGACATTCAACTCTTTCAAACCACTTTTAGAGCATTAACCTCTTTTGTTATTTCTACAATCTAATCCATTTTTATTTTTTAATTTCTTTTACGAATGTTCGAAATTTTATTAAATAACTCGATAAAATAGTTGCTTGATTTTTGTAATCCTGATTCACACTGGCACGGACAAGGAGCCGTAAGGATGAAAGAGAGGTAGGGCTTTCATTGTTTTAGGTATATATAAGTTATTATTTCTAGAAGAATAATTAATCAATCTCACTTCTATCGTTAAGAATTTTTCACATCTGAGGAGATAGTAATTATTTAATCTTCTTTGCGTAAAAAAGATAAATAAATTGCTAGCGTCATATGGTCAACTATAAAAATGGTTTCCTAATTAGGAAACCATTTTTAATTTTATCTACATAACAATAATCAATTGAGAAGTAAAAAAGGAGTACAGCTATGGAGAAATGGGTATTATCGATGTTTAATATACGGATATTCTACAATAAGGGCGTGTAAATTGACGTTGTTATATAGGAGGAATTATGATGCGTGTATAGTTAGTTTTTTAATGATTTATTGAAATAATATTGAATTAAGGGGGAAACAGGATGGCAAGTTCAAATAGTAAAACAGCAAGTATATATGAAGGCACGAATATAAACAATTGGGGATCTTTTCAAAATATTGAAGAGACAAAGCTGTTTGATCCAATTCAAATGGGTGCTTGGTCTCTTCGGAATCGCGTGGCAATGGCACCGATGACGCGTTGTTTTGCTAATGATGAAACAGGAGTAGTTGGAGCTGACGTAGTCCAGTATTACCGTAAACGTGCGGCGGATGGTGTTGGTCTAATTATTACGGAAGGAATTATAATTAGCCCAAGAGCGAAGGGGAATCCAGGTGTCCCAGGTATTTATACCGGGGAGCAAATTGATTCTTGGAAGTTAGTAACAGATGCAGTACATAAAGAAGGTGGAACAATTATTGCGCAAATATGGCATGTAGGACGTATGAGCCATCATGAACTAACAGGTGGATTCCTACCACAAGCACCTTCTGCGATTGCTGTTCAAGGAAATGTCCCACGTTTTCGGAAGCCTTTTGATAAGCCAGAAGCGATGACGATAGAAGAAATTCAAGAGACTATCGAACAGTATGCGCAAGCTGCTAGGAATGCGATAGAAGCAGGCTTCGATGGGGTAGAAATTCATGGGGCACATGGGTATTTAATTGATCAATTCGCTTATGAATTTGCGAATCATCGAAAGGATCAATATGGCGGAGACTTAAAACAAAGGTTAACGTTTATGAAAGAAGTATTACAAGCTATTATAAGCGCAGTTGGTGCAGATAAAACACTTATTCGTTTTTCTGCATTTAAAGGTGATAATCCTAGCTATATGTGGGAAGATCCTGAAGAGGCAATTCAAACTTTCGTAGAGATGTTCCATGAAGTAGGACTAACGATGATCCACCCTTCCACAATGAATTATACGCAAGTTATAGCTGACGGAAAAAACTTACATCAATTAGTTCGTAAATATTGGAATGGTATAATTGTAGGAGTGGGGAATTTAAATCCAAAAGAGGCAGAAGAAGCACTACAAGAAGGAACAATTGATGTAGCAGCATTTGGTAGACCATTGATTTCTAATCCGGATTTTGTTCATCGTGTTAAACGCGGGGAAAGTTTAGAGGAATACGATGCAAAACAGCATCTTGCTACATTGATATGAATAATAATAAAAGAAGAGCACATAAGGTGTTCTTCTTTTATTATGTAAGCAAAAAATATAAGAGAATGGCATGATAGGGGGGAAGCGAAAATGAATGAAACGCTACTCGTTATTATTAGTATATTATTATTGTTAATCTTGCTGTTCATTATCTTTTTTATGGCTACATTTTTTATTAAGAAACGAACACATCATTCTATATTGAAACTCCATCCGTATCTAGGAAGGATGCGTTTTTTACTGGAGAAGATAGGGCCTGAATTTCGGCAATATTGGTTTGATAATGATACAGATGGAAAACCTTTTTCACGTTATGATTTTCAAAGTGTAATGTTTTTAGCAAAATATCGATCTGAAGTTCTAGGTTTTGGCTCGAAACGGGATTTTGATGCATCTGGATATTATATTGCAAACACTCTATTTCCAGTTCTTACAGAAGAACTCAATGTGGACATTTCTGAAGAGCGTGCTGCAAAAAAATATGTAATTCATAAAGAAGGTGTGTTTTCTAGAAAAGAAAAATTAACTGCAGATGAAACAAATCTTTGGCTATATGAGGAAGATGATGCAATTGTAGTTGGAGAGAATCGTAAATTTCCATGGAAAATATATGGAATGTTTGGGGCATCTGCTACTTCTTATGGTGCAATTGGTGAAAATTATATTTTATCTACAGGATATGGATCAAAAATGGCAGGGGGGTCATGGATTAATACAGGTGAGGGTGGTGTAATTCCAGAGCATATACAAACAGGTGCAAATATTATTGCTCAAATCGGTCCAGGTTTATTTGGATATCGTGATGAAGAGGGGAATTTTTCAATGGATGAGTTCGTAGTTAAAGCTAAAGAGCCGAATATTAAAGCATTCGAACTGAAATTTGGGCAAGGTGCAAAAATACGCGGTGGACATTTAGAGGGACAAAAAGTGAATCGGAAAATAGCTGCTGTTCGAAAAGTAAAAGAAGGGGAAACGATAAATTCGCCAAATCGTTTTGCGTTTTTACATCATGCTAAAGACGCCTTACGTTTTATTCATGATTTGCAAGAAAAAGGTGGTAAACCAGTTGGAATGAAAATAGTTATCGGGCAACAAAAACCGCTAGAAGAGTTATTACAAACGATGAAGGAATTAAATGTTTATCCAGATTTTATTACAATTGATGGCTCGGAAGGAGGTTCTGGTGCCACTTATAAATCGATGGCAGATAGTATGGGGATACCACTTATACCAGCACTCATTACGTTTGTTGATACAGCCTGTCGTTTTGATGTTCGAGATAAGTTGAAAGTTTTTGCATCGGGAAAATTAGTAACACCTGATAAAGTAGCAATAGCCTTAGCAATTGGTGCCGATGCAGTAAACTCTGCGCGCGGATTTATGATGGCAAGTGGGTGTATTATGGCACTTCAGTGTCATTCCGGACAATGTCCTTCGGGGGTTGCGACAACGAATCCACATTATCAAAAAGCATTAGACCACAATGAAAAAAAGTGGCGCGTGATGAATTATATTGTGAGCATGAGATATAGTTTGTTTGCGTTATCAGCAGCGGCAGGGGTGAAAAGTCCACGGCATTTAACAAGAGATCACATTGTATTTAAAGATGAAACAGGTAGAGTTATTCCGTTATCGAAATTATTTCCAGTAGTAGGTGAAAAGTGAGAGAAATAGCGCGAAACATTAAATCGTTGGTGCTGTGGCAGTCATTGCTTGGGTATAAATTCCAAGTCTAAAAGAAATGATGTATGAAATGGTACCAGGATTTTCGTCAAGTTTACTAGCTATGATAATAGTCAGCTTGCTAACAAACGAATTTGAAAAAGTTGTACATCACGAATTTGATGAGATGTAAACAATACTGGAGCAAGCGACAGAATAAAATATTAGTAAATTACTATAAAAAGAGTAAATAGAAAGATCTATTTACTCTTTTTCCATTTCGTTATTATTTGGCAGCGGTGAAATGGGTAATCGAATATCTACAGTTGTTCCTTTATTTAACTCACTTGAGATTTGAAGTTTACCGTAATGTTCTTCGATTATTTTGTAGCACATCATTAAGCCTAATCCAGTTCCTTTTTCTTTCAAACTATAAAAAGGTTCTCCTAAACGAGAAATACGATCTTCTGGAATGCCACACCCTTCATCTATAATACGGATTAAAATGAAATTCTCATCTACTTGCTTTGTTTGGATGAAAATATTTCCTCCGCGAGGCATGGCTTCAATCGCATTTTTAAGTACATTAATAAAGACTTGCTTTAGTTGATTACCATCACATTGAATTTCTGGCATAGTCGAAAGATGATCCATAATAATATGTGTACTATGCATGATGGCGGTAGGTAAAATAAAGGTTACTACTTCTTCAATTAATGATTGGATTTGGTGAGAATGAATAGATAACACTTGTGGCTTAGACATTGCCATAAATTGACTTGTAATGGATTCCATTTGTGAAATTTCGCTTAGCATAACATCTATATACCATTTGTTTTGTTCGCTAATATCGGGTTGCAATAATGTTAAGAATCCCTTTAAGGCCGTTAACGGGTTGCGGATTTCATGAGCGATTCCTGCTGTTAGTTGTCCGACTACTGCTAATTTTTCAGATTTTCGTAGTAATTTTTCTGTTTTCTTTAATTCAGTAACATCCCTGCCCATAACAATAAGGCCTTTTCGTGAGCCGTCAGGATGGAAGAGTGGAACTTTTGAAAGATCCAAGATAAGGTTGGACGTACTTTTATGAATAATAAATTCTTCGCCATGAATAATTTTCTTTTGTTGCCATGCGAGTTCATCAATTTGTTCACAATGTAAAAATGCTTCGCGGTACGCTTCATTATATTGAACGAGTTCACTATCTTTTTTTCCGTGATAAGGAACATCATGAAAATCAAAGCAAGAAAGTGCGTAATCATTTGCTTCAAGCCAGCGCCCTTCATGATCTTTAAAGATGACAAAGGCAGGCATTGAGTCCATCAATGTGCGCAATCGTTTTTCGCTCTCTTTTAACATTTTTTCGATTCTTTCAGATTTCTCGAGTGGCTTCATAATTGCATATACACCTGAGAGATGCTTTTGAATAAAAATAGGGACTAATTTTGTAACTACATCTATTTGATATCCATCTTTATGGTGGATAGAAAGTATGTATTCCTCTTGATTATCAGCTGTAGTATTTTTTATAAATTGCAGTACTTGATCAGAAATATGTGCTTCTATAATAGAAGTAATTGTTTTTCTTTCTAATTCCTCTGAAGTATATCCCAATATTTTTTCCGCAGAGGGATTAATATGTAATATGATTCCTTGTAAGTTCAATGAAATAATACCATCAGGATTATGTTCAAAAAGAGATGCGTACATTTCTGTTAAAGTACAATTTTGAATATGATTTCGCAAACGGCGGGGTATAGCCGAATGACGACTTTTTTGAATAGATGAGAACTTTTTCCGACTCATAATTTTTCCTCCGTGCAACTAGCATCTAAAACAGATTCAATACCTATTATAAATATAATATATGAAAAACATTATATATTTCTATAAAAAACAAATTTACAGAATAATATGTATTTTCATTCTTTTTGATTAAGTTGTTATTAAAACACCTTCTTCATTATAGAACAAATGATATGCCTGTGGCTGTTAAGTAAATCTTATGGAGTTTTATAAAATTTATATAAGTTATTTTTAAAGCAGTATACTATAAAATGAAAATATAAAGGAGGAGAGAGATATGGCAGGTTATATTCAAGGGATTGACCATGTACAAGTAGCAGCACCTGTAGGGTGTGAAGAAGAGGCAAGAGACTTTTATGGATATAAAATAGGTTTAGAAGAAATTCCGAAACCAGAAGAATTAAGAAAACGTGGCGGTTGTTGGTTTCGTTGTGGAAATCAAGAAATTCATATAGGAGTTGAACAAACTTTTTCTCCGGCTAAAAAAGCGCATCCAGCTTTTTATGTTCAGGGGATCGATGAATTTAAGGAAAAACTAATCGAGCAAGGGATTCAAGTCATAGATGATTATGCTCGTCCAGATATAATTAGATATTATGTTTCAGATCCATTTGGGAATAGACTAGAATTTATGGAGAATAAATAAAAAACTAGGTGGAACTTCACCTAGTTTTTTAACCTCTCCTAAATAACCCTAATACTTCAACAGTCTCCGTAATATTAACGAATGCTTGTGGATCAATTTCAGAAATGGCTAGTTTCATACCAGCAAGCTCTTCACGTGAAACAACAGTCATAAGTACACGTTTTTTCTCACTTGAATACGCACCTTCACCATCAAGAAGTGTAATTCCTCGCACAACAGTTGAAAGGAGTTTCTTTTTCATTTCTTCAGCTTGATTTGTTACAATCATAAGTGTAACTTTACGATGTTTCGTATGAATAGCATCAATTACTTTACCTGTTACATAGATTGAAAGTAAACTCGTTAATGCTACATCCCAATCAAAGAAAAATCCAGCAATGACAACAACGACTGTATTTAAAATAATGAGGAGTCCACCAAGTTTAATATCTTTTTTGCGAGATAGTAGCATACCGATAATATCAAATCCACCTGTGGAACCATGACAATTAAAGACAAGGCCAATTCCTGCCCCTGCAATTACGCCGCCAAATATGGAAGAAAGAAGGGGATCTTTTGCGACGATTTGTACTGGAATCCAGTATAATGCTGCAGATAATACTACAACAGAGACAACTGTATTAAAAATTACTTTTTTTCCAAGACCTATGTACCCTAAAATAAGAATAGGTAAGTTTAATGCAAAGTTAATAATTCCTGTGTTTACAGGGGTTACAATTCCTAAGATAATAGCAATTCCACCAATTCCACTACTCAAAATCTTGTGGGGGATAAGGAAAAGATTAAAGGCAACTGCAATAATGATAGAACCAATGATAACTCCAAGAAATCTGACCATCTTTTTCCCGCCCTTCACTAAAAAATCATATTATTTCAAGATTATATATGAAATTGAAAGTATTAGGGGAAAACAGTTTATTTCGGGAAGTTAGACTGATTCGAAAAATCAAATTATTTTTACATATTTCATTAAAGGGGTGTAAAAATATGAAAATTCAAATGTATCAACAGAAAAGTCCTTTGAAGCAGGAGTGTGAGGATTCGTTTTTTTGTAATGAAGAATTGAAAATCTATGGTGTATGCGATGGTGCAACGCCACTTGTCCCGTTTCAAGATGAAGAGGGGCATAATGGAGCATATCTAGCTTCAAACGTGTTTGCAAGTCATTTTACATCGCTAAAAGAAGTGACAAGTTTGCAAAAAGCAATTGCAAGCGCAAACGAAGTGTTACAAGAAAAAATGATAGATTATGAGATTGATATAACAAAGAAAGATCATGTATGGTGTACATGTATTGCTGTAGTTCGTATAAAGGATAGAAGCATTCAATATGCTCAACTTGGTGACTGTATGATTGTTGTTACATTGCGTGATGAAACCATAAAGGTGTTAACAAAAGATACGGTGAAAGGAATTAGTGCACGAGCGAAAAGAAAGCGTGAAGAAGATAGGAAAAAGGGACTTCTTGTACCGGAAGAATATATATTTAATGACATTAGGCAGCAACTAAAATATAATCGTTATCTTGCCAATATGCCAAATGGGTATTCAGTAGCAAATGGGATGTCGGAAGCAATTACTTGGATCCAACAAGGAGAATTTCCACTTTCTGAAATGAAAGGAATATTTATTTGTTCGGATGGATTATTTCACTCAGACTGGTCACTTGAGCAAACAGTACAATATGTAAGCATGCATGGTATAAAAGAATATGTTTCTATAATAGAAGAATTAGAAGAACAAAAACGGATTCGACCAGATGATAAAACGATAATCATGATTGAGTTGTAAAGGAGGATCCTGAATGAAATTTAAGCAAGCAAAACTGACGTTTCAAGATGAATTGCAGCCTTTACAAAACGTAACAAAACTCATCATCCATCACACTGCTGAAGATGGATGGGATGTGTATAAAACACATGAATTCCATCAAAAGGTACGAGGATGGAGTGGCATCGGATATAATTATTTTATTGAAGAAGATGGGACGGTGTTTGAAGGGAGAGGATTATACATTGGAGCCCATGCAAAAGGATATAATAGCAAAACGATAGGGATTTGTATGACAGGTAATTTTGATAAATATGATCCGACTTTAGCGCAAATCGATTCTTTACATTCACTATGTAAGTGGTTTATGAAGAAGTTTTCTATATGTGAAGAACATATACTTGGTCATCGGGAATTAGAAGGTGTCACAAAAACTTGCCCAGGAACACGTTTTTCTATGGTAGAGTTAAGGAAAACATTATCTCAAATATAGAGGAGAAGAGGATTCATGATGAATGTAAAAATACCAAATGAAAAGAAAGATGAGCTTGTAGAACAAATTCAGAAGTTTTTTGAAGAGGAAGACTTAGATACAATCGGACGTTTTCAAGCAGAGCGTTTAATAGAAGAAATGATAAGATTACTTGGACCATATGCATATAACCAAGCGATTGGAGATGCGAGAAAGTTAATTACAGATAAGTTGTCGAACATAGAAGAGGATTTATACGTGCTAGAAAAACAGGATGGTAAATAAAACGGGCCTTAAATAGGCTCGTTTTATTTATGTTCATGTACTTTCTCTGTTACATTACCCGCAGTATGCTTCACGGTGCCTTTTATCTTATCCCATTTACCTGTAGCTTGTAATTCCTTATTGTCAGTTACTTTCCCAACAACTTCTTTTACTTCATTGTACTGTATTAAAGGAAGGCCCGGAAATAATTTTTGATGAAAATGCAGTCGCATTTTCAAATTGCTTGATATCTACTTGCATTGGATTTTTTTCCATTGTTTGCAAAGCTAATAATCTAGCGGATAACATGTTGATTTCTGCTTGTTCGATTACTTTTGCTGAATGAAGTGTAATAGTAGAGTTCAATATTTTACCTCCAAAAAATAATGTAATATGTATTTACAATGTATGAATACGACCCTAAGGTTATTTTTCCTTTTAAAATTTAGGAGAAGTAGGATTTTTTATGGAAGGAAATTGGAAGATTGCTGTCGAAGGGAGTAGAAACAGAACGAAGGTGGTGCTCTCATGCGAAAGAAAGAGATACATACATGCTCTTATTGTGGCTCTAGCAATATTGGGGAAGGTGAGTTTGTTGGATATGCGCAAATAAGAAAAAAAGAAACGATGTTTACGTCTTCTCCAGTAGATGCTTATATTTGTACGGATTGTGGAAGTATACTTTTGTTGAAAGTGCGAAATTATCAAAAGTTCAAGCAGAAACCAATATAAATAGAAGAAAAGCATTCATATCCAATGCCTTATACAAATCGATTAATATTATGTCTGATACATATACGAGATATTCTTGATATATTCGAATATAATTCAAAAAAATAATTAAAAATGATGTATTTGTAAAAAGAACATGTCGTGATATGAAGAGGTATGCGATTTTGTGTGATACATATGTTCAAAAAGACAGAGAGTGGTTTATAAAGGAGTCACTCTCTGTTTTCTATGAGAGGTGTGTACTAGAAGAAATATTTCTTCGGAAATAATTCAGAAAATACAGAAAAATAAAACTTATAAGTGCGAAAGTTTGGTATAATGTCTAAAAATGAAAACGCTTTAATAGGAGGTTGGGAGAAATATGATGATGAATGTACCATTAACAATTAGTTCAATGATAGAAAGGGCAGAAAAGTTGTTTCCAAAAAAAGAAATTGTTTCGCGTACACATGATACTATAACAACTTTAACATACAAGCAATTAGGAGAAAGAACAAGGAGACTCTCTAGTGCGTTACAGAAATTAGGGATAAAAGAGGGAGAACGAGTTGGGACTTTAGCGTGGAATCATCATCGTCATGTGGAAGCGTATTTTGCTATTCCGAGTATTGGATCTGTCTTGCACACTATTAATATTCGTTTATCTGCACAGCATATTTCCTATATTATTGGACATGCAGAAGATCGCATTTTACTCGTTGATGAAGATCTCGTACCCCTCGTTGAAAAAATTCAAAGTGAATTATTGACTGTACAAGCATACATCATTATGACCGACAAAAAAGAACTTCCAGAAACTTCACTAGAGCCGGTCTATCACTACGAACAGCTTCTTACAGAAGGGGATCCTGATTTCCAATTCTTGAAAGATATGGATGAAAACACGCCAGCTGGTATGTGTTATACGTCAGCGACAACAGGTAATCCCAAAGGTGTTGTATATACACATCGTAGTACAGTACTGCATTGTATGGCTCTAGGATTAGCAGATACAGCTGCATTATCTGAAAGTGATGTAGCAATGGCGATTGTTCCAATGTTTCATGTGAATGCTTGGGGATTACCTTTTGCAGCAACGTGGTTTGGATCAAAACAAGTTTTACCTGGTCCGATGTTTACACCGAAAATATTACTTGAAATGATCCAGGATGAAAAAGTGACGTTGGCTGCTGGTGTACCAACGATTTGGCTTGGTGTTTTACAAGAACTAGAAAATAATAACTATGATTTATCAAGTATGAAGCGGATTTTATGCGGGGGTGCTGCTGCACCTAAAAGTGTGATAGCTGCATTCGAACAAAAACATAATGTTCCTTTTGTGCATGCATACGGTATGACGGAAACAAGTCCACTTGTGACACTTGCACGGTTAAAAAGCTATGAAACAGATTTATCCTATGAAGAGCAACTGGAAATTCGATCAAAGCAAGGATATCTTGTGCCAGGCGTTGAAATGAAAGTAGTGGGAGTAGATGGGGAAGTGAAATGGGACGGAGCTGAAATGGGAGAATTATGTTTACGAGCACCATGGATAGCTGCAAGTTATTATAACGATGAACGAACGGTAGAAGGATTCCGTGATGGTTGGTTATATACAGGTGATGTTGTTACAGTTGATGAGGAGGGCTGCGTTAAAATTGTTGATCGCACAAAAGATGTTATTAAAAGTGGGGGTGAGTGGATTTCATCTGTAGATTTAGAAAATGCTTTAATGGCACATGAGGCTGTATTTGAAGCTGCAGTTGTCGCGGTACCTCATCCTCAGTGGCAGGAGCGACCTGTTGCATGTGTTGTGCAAAAACAAAATAGTTCTGTAACGAAAGAAGAATTATATGAATTTTTACGACCGCAGTTTGCGAAGTGGTGGTTGCCGGATGATATCGTTTTTATGGAGGAGATCCCTAAAACATCAGTTGGGAAATTTTTGAAACAAGCGTTACGAAAAGAATTAGAGCATTTGCATAGAAGCAGTGAAAAGTAATATATAAGAAAGGGCGACTCACCACGATATGATTGTGAGTCGCTTTTTATATTGAATAATGACTAATTTACAGCGTTTTCGATTGTAAGTTTAAAATATTTGGCCGATATTTTATAGGCTGGATTTTCAAAATAATAGTTGCCTAGTTCGGTAGAAAATTCTTGAACTAATGAGTGCTACTTTTTCCTTGATCGAAAAGCTTATAATAAATGTCAGCAATACTAATGATACAAATTGAAATAGATTTAGAAAAGAGTGAATCATACAAGTTAGCTTTTTATATAGGATACAGCGTCATTTGTTAACTTCAACTGAAAATGTGTTGACATTAAATCTCTGGGAAGGTAATATAACTTCTGTAATATGTTACCTTAAAAGAATTTATAGTTTACAAATAGGAGAAATAGACAGATGAATACAAAGAATTTAGTTTTTGTTGCTTTATTTAGTGCAGTTATGGGTGTGTTAGGACTGATACCACCAATTGCGCTTTCTGTTACACCTGTTCCTATTACATTGCAATCTCTTGGTGTTATGCTTGCAGGAGGATTGCTTGGATCTCGCCTTGGGGCATTAAGTCAAATGGTTTTCTTGTTTGTAGTTGGGATAGGGGCACCATTGTTAGCTGGTGGCCGCGGTGGTCCAGGCGTATTTGTTAGTCCAAGTGCAGGGTATTTAATCGGATACGTTGTTGGAGCGTTTGTGATAGGGTATCTTGTAGAGCGTTTACGCCATGCATCTGTTATAAAAGTATTTTTGATTAATATAATTGGTGGAATTCTAGTTGTTTATATATTTGGCGTGACTGTTCAATCATTTATAATGGATATCTCTGTGTGGCAAGCGATTAAAGTAAGTGTCGTATTTTTACCAGGTGATTTCGTTAAAGCTGTGATTGCAGCAATTCTTGTACCTCGATTATATCGTTCATTGAAGCACGTCATTACGCCTGCTGTAAAGAATGGTAAAATCTCAAATGCTAGATAAAGAGCGTAAGGGACTTTATAAAATGTAGGAAACACGTATTAGCGTGTTTCTTTTTGTTATCTGAAAGGAAAGGATGAATAGTGGTGGGGATTACATTGTCTTATATAAAACATACTTGTATACATCCGAATAAAATGGCGATAAAGGAAAAAGATAGACTACTAACATATAAAGAATGGCACGAATCTGTTTGCCAAGTTGCAAATTGGCTCAATAAAGAAAAAATAACGAATAAAACGGTCGCGATTTTACTAGAGAATCGTATTGAATTTTTACAGATCTTTGCAGGTGCTGCAATGGCAGGATGGGTTTGTGTTCCGCTTGATTTAAAGTGGAAGCAGGACGAACTTGAAGCAAGATTGGAGTTAGCAAATCCCTCTATTGTCATTACCTCTGAGCAATATAAGATGAGTGAATTGCCGCGAATAAATGGAACTGTACTTTCTATCAATAAATGGAATCAGATGGTGGATAATCAGTTAAATACGTATCATTCTTCAGAAAGTGTACAAAACCACCCTTTCTATATGGGGTTTACATCGGGATCAACTGGGGAAGCAAAGGCATTTCTTCGTGCGCAGGATTCTTGGGTTCATAGCTTTGATTGCAATTTGCATGATTTCCATATGAAAAATAATGATACGGTTTTGCTTGCTGGTACATTGGTCCATTCCCTTTTTTTATACGGGGCAATAAGTGCGCTATATTTAGGGCAAACAGTGTATCTTATAGAAAAATTTATCCCGAATCATGTTCTATCTATATTGGAACAAGAGAATATTTCAGTGATGTACACAGTTCCGACGATGCTAGAGGCATTATATAAAGAAGAAAGTGTTATTGAACAGGAAATAAAAATTATTTCTTCAGGAGCAAAATGGGAGGCGGAAGCAAAACAGAAAGTAAAAACCGTATTTCCGTATGCAAAAAGATATGAATTTTATGGTGCTTCTGAATTAAGCTTTGTCACAGCACTAACAGATGTAGAAAGTGAAAGAAAAGCCAGTTCAGTTGGACAGCCATGTCATAATGTGCAAATTCGGATATGTAACGAAAAGGGTAAGGAATTGAAGCAAGGTGAAATTGGAACTATTTATGTGAAAAGTGATCAGTTTTTTATGGGATATTTACTGAACGGAGATCTATCTTGTCAAGTTACAGAAGATGGTTGGATGACTGTATATGACATAGGCTATCAAGATGAGGAAGGTTTCTTATATATAGTAGGTAGAGAAAAAAATATGATTTTATTTGGAGGTATTAATATTTTCCCTGAAGAGATTGAGAGTGTATTGGGCACTCATCCAAATGTTGATGAAATCGTAATTGTTGGTGTGAAGGATGGGTATTGGGGGGAAAAGCCTGTTGCCATTGTAAAGGGAAAAGGAACAAAACAAGAATTGAAACGATTTTGTTTACAGCATTTATCATCTTTCAAAATTCCAAGAGAGTGGTATTTTATTGATGAAATTCCTCATACAAGCAGTGGGAAAATTGCTCGTGAAGTGGCAAAACATATAGTTGAAAAACAGGAGAAAGTATATGAATAGAGCGGTGATTGTACTAGCAAAACGAACGCCTATTGGCAAGCGAAATGGAATATTGAGAGAGTATGAAGTACAGCAATTGGCAGCACCTATACTGGCGCACTTAAGTAAAGGTGTAGAGCATGAAATAGACGATGTAATATTAGGAAACGTTGTTGGACCAGGCGGAAATATTGCACGGTTATCGGCACTTGAAGCTGGGCTGCTATATAAGGTACCAGGTGTAACAATTGATCGCCAATGCGGGGCTGGGTTAGAAGCAATTCGGATGGCTTGTCACTTGATTCAAGGCGGTGCAGGGAATTGCTATATTGCCGGTGGTGTTGAAAGTACAAGTACATCTCCTTTTGAGAAGAGAGCTCGTTTTTCTCCTGATTTTATCGGAGATCCAGATATGGGGATAGCAGCTGAATATGTAGCAGAGCGCTACAAAATTACAAGGGATATGCAGGATGAGTATGCTTGTTTCAGTTATAAAAGAACATTGGGAGCGCTAGAAAAAGGATATTTACAAGAAGAAATTATCCCGATTTCTTCAAATATAACGGAGGATGAAACGATAAAGTACGGAATGAATTATGAACGAATTATAAAGAGAACAAGGCCAGCTTTTTTACAAGGAGGAACAGTGACAGCAGGAAATTCTTGTGGTGTGAATGATGGAGCTTGTGCTGTGCTTGTAATGGAGGAGGGAAAGGCTCGTGAACTTGGATATAAGCCGATTCTTCGGTTTGTTCATAGTACTGTTATTGGTGTAGATCCACATTTACCAGGGAGTGGGCCTATATATGCTGTGCAAAAGTTATTACAAGATCAGAACCTATCAATAGACGATGTTGATTATATTGAAATGAATGAGGCCTTTGCTGCTAAGATTGTAGCCTGTGCACAAGAACTGCAAATTCCCTATGAAAAGTTAAATGTGAACGGCGGAGCAATTGCTCTCGGTCATCCTTACGGTGCATCAGGAGCTATGCTTGTGACTCGGTTATTCTATCAAGTACAAAGAAGAAAGGCGCAATCCGTAATAGCAACATTAGGTATTGGCGGGGGAATTGGGCTTGCTCTATTATTTGAAAAAGTAGAGGACTAGAAAAAATCTAGTTTTCTACTTTTTTGGTTCATAGACATTACTTCCAGGTTTTGATTTTATTTCATTCCAAGCAGAGATAGCATCGACTTTTGTTTTTCCTTTGTTATATGGATCTTGGAAAAAGGCACGTGTAAAGCGATTGTATTCAAATTGAGCACCGATGTTTGGTTTATATGAAGGATCATTTTTTCTTTCTTGTTCTTCATACCAAAACGTCACAGCATCTTCATATGTTTTTCCGATATTTTCTTTAAAGAAACTTTGTAGTGTTACTGTGAATCGGAATTTTGCACCGATTATTTCTTTGAAAAAAGCCCGAGCCTCTTCGCTACAGCGGTGATTTTCAGTAATAAGGGTTTGTAGAGAAAGTGGCTCATAAGAGGAAGGTAGGGTTTGTTTTTTTCTGGCGGGACTATTTTTCAGTATTTTATCTGTAGTTAAAAAGGTTGCAATGCGCTCAGTAACTTCTATTTTAGAACCACTTGTTGGCAAATCATATTCACGACAAAATTCCTGCAACTCTGTTTTTAGCCAATAATAATTTTAAAAATCTTCAATTAGTATGTTTCTTGTTAAAGGCGGACGCATAGAAATCGTTTCTTTCTTCCATAATTTTCTTTAATTATAAAACGTACGTTCCTTTTGTGGAAGGGGTTTAGCTAATAATCTAGAATTATATAGCTTGGAAGTCATATGTATAGAATGAAAAGAGGAGACTATATGAATCATTTGTTACAAGTTCGAGTAACTGGAATTTTGATTGAGAAAGAAAACCTTTTAATTGTAAAACAAAAAGTTTCTGATCGGAATTGGCCTTTACCAGGCGGAAGAGTAGAGGGGGGGAGAAATGTTAGAAGAAGCTATGATTTGAGAAATGAGAGAAGAGACGGGATTGGAAACTAGAATTAAGGAATTACTATATATTTGTGATAAACCGGATGTTACGCCATCACTAGTACATATTACGTTTTTACTTGAAAGGGTGTCGGGAGAAATAAAGCTACCGTCTAATGAATTCGATCATAATCCAATCCATGATGTGAAGATGGTACCAATAACAGAATTACGAAATTATCATTTTTCTGAGACATTTATCGAACTTATTGAAAAAGGATTTCCTAATGCAGGAACTTATCAAGGATTGAAACAAAATATTGGCTTGTAAGTAGATAAAAATCTAAAGGATAGCAACAGGCTATCCTTTAGATTGTACTTTAAAATGTTTCTTGTGATAAATGAATAAGATGAGCTAGAAATTCTTCACCCGTAATAATTGCTTTTCCTCCGCCGCGAGCGCTTTTTTGATTACCGCCGCCTTTTCCTTCAATAGTAGGAAGAGCATTTTTCAAAATTGTATTCATGTTTGCTGTTACCGCTTTCCCGCATGCAAGAACGCATTGTAATTTTTCTTCATTTTCGGTAACTAGGTATGTAATAGAGTTTTCATTTTGTTCGGTAATGATAGCTGATAATTTCGTGATTTCCTGCATGGAACGATGTGTAAAGACTTTAGAAATGAGTGTTCCAGCATGTATGTCTATGGAGTGTTGCAACAATTTATTTGCTTCTACGAAAAGTAGTTTTTCGTTCATAGTTTGTAGTGCTTTTTCGTTTTCTTCTTGAGAAGTAAGAAGCTGGGTTACTTTATTTGGAATATCATTTTCACTACTATTTAACTGTTTGGAAACGTCTTTAATAATTTGTTGATGACGCTCCATTAACTTGAGTACACGCCATCCTGCAACCAATGTTAAACGGATACCACCTTTATTCCGCTCCCACTCTATTATATGAATTGGCCCCACTTCACCTGTATATTTTGGATGTGTGCCACCACAACCGTTGTAATCGTAGTTTTCAATGATTACAACGCGAATATTTTCTGTAATTGTGGGTTCTTTTCGGAGAGGTAACTGTTTTGCTTCCTCTAAGTTCATCCATTTAATATGGATAGGATGATTTTCAAAGACAATCTGATTTGCAATTTGGAGTGCGCTAGTAGCTGTTTCTATCGAAAGTTCAGGTGTATCTAAATCAATTGTTATCGTTTCTTTTCCAAGATGAAAACCAATTGTGGGAATGTCAAAATGATCCCAAAATGCAGCGGATAGAATATGCTGAGCTGTATGTTGTTGCATATGATCAAAACGACGCTGCCAATTAATTTTACCCGTTACCTCTTTTGTATGTAATTCACTTGATATAAAATGACGGATTTCGCCCTCAACTTCCTCAACATTGACGACGGAAGCTTCATTTAATGTTCCTGTATCATGTGGTTGCCCACCGCCAGTTGGGTAAAATGCTGTTTCTGTCAAAGTAACATATAATTTTTCTTCGCTATCATAGGCCTGTTTAATAATTTGTGCTGTAAATGTTTGCTGATAGGCATCGATGTAATATAATTTTTGGTTCACTTTCGTACTCCTTTCTATCTCACTAGTTTCATTGTAAAACAATCTAAATAAGTTTCCTAATATTTCAGAAGAAAAAATCTCTTTTTTAGAATTTTCTTGCTATAATAAGAAAAAGGGAATATACGGGGGTGGATGAAATGCTGTATGAAAATGGCGTAGACAAATTGATTCGTCTCAATACAAATATTTCTGAACTATATCGAGAATTACATGGAATGACTCGGACTTTAATGGAGTGTAATCGAGAAAGTATAATATTCGATCGGTTATATGTGAAAGAGTTATTATGGAAAAAAGAAGATGTGTCCGCTATGTATGATCAGCTTCTCGTTCAGCTTTGTATCAATGAATGCTTTGATTTAAAAAGTGTCATCACTGGTGAATACAAATATACGTATGAGGAAGTGGAAAATGCGGTTCTTGAATTTAATGAAAAGTATGATGTGAACATCCTAATCAAGGACGTTTGCAAAGAGTTACAGTTTACATATGGTATTGACATGGAATTATCTAGGATAGCCAAGGTGTAATCATATTTACTATAAAAACAGGGAGAAGAAAGCTGTTAGTTTGCTTTCTTTTTCTATGCATATGCATGAAATAGGGTTAGAAGCTTAATTTTACCCCGCATTAACGGACAGTAATCCTCCCTATCTCAAGGTTCAGAGAGAAGAAAGGAAGATAGGTAGGGGATAACTGCTCGTAAAAGCTCGAGTGGTGAAGGATTTCCATCAGTGGGAGATGAAGAAAACCCACACTGATGGAAGTTTCACTTTATATAAAATAAAGAAAAAACAGGGTAGGAAAAATTAGTAATAAACTTTTTCCACTCTGTTTTTATATAACGTTTTAATTAAAAAAAAGAACTTTTTTCTCATGTTCATTTGCAACTTCAGTTTTTGAAATGTGTATGGCAAGAAAGCCATTTTCTAAACAGGCTAGCATTTTTTTATAGATGATGTTAGCAGGTAAAGAAATTGTTCGTTGCAAGGACGAGTTCTTATGAAATATATGAATTGCTAGGCCTGTCTCCATCTTGTTTATAAGTACATCTTGTTCTGACACATTAGGGATATCAGTTTCTAAAATATACTCTTGCTCCGTTTCGCAAAGATCAATGTGAATGTGATTAGGGAAACTGAAGTTGTCGTATGAATCAGAGCAAAACTGATCCATCCATTCTTCAAAACCATCAACATGAAAAAGACAGTTTTTCTTTTTCTTGCCCATGTAAGACACCCTCCGTAAAGTCTCAATTCATATTATAATATGCATTAAGAAATTAGAGGTGAAAAACAAACTAGAAAATATGTTGAGTGGTTTGTTGTAAATAGCTTAAGTGAGAAGGACAATGCATGCGCATTGTCCTTCTTTTACATATCGTGATGCGCGTGATTTTTTTGTCTTGAATGATTTCGGTTTTTTACTTTATGTGACCCACTTAGCGGCTCAGGTTGCCCAGAAGGCTGTCCTTTTTTTGTGTTTTGACGAATAGACTTGCTATTGTTTTTTTCCATGTTGTGTTGCACCTCCTTCTTGTATTTAGAATGAGAGAACTTTGTAAATTTATACGAGAATGTTTTTATGAAAAAAGGTAAAGCTAAGTGAGACTAACTATAACAGAAAGGGGAAAGCGTATGCCGTATCATAAAGATAAACAGCAAGCTTTTCAAGCCGCACAACAAGGAGTCGTACAAGCGGAAAATTTATACAACAATATTGTGAAAAATGATCCGAATTATGGTCAGGATTTAAAGCATTTACGCCAAGAAGTTCAAGAGGCATATGAACAAATTCAAAATGCATTGGAAGTAGCATCTGAAACACAACGTCCACAACTTGAGCAGTATGAAAGTAATTTGCAAAACATTATACGAGATGTGGATCTGCTAGGCGATTGAACAGGTTGTATGAGTTCAACAACCTGTTCAAGTTTGGAGTCGATATGTTGAAAAGAAAAATTTCTGTAATAATCATTTGTTTGGTTTGTGTAGTACATATATTTCAAGTGGACAAAGTAGAAGCAAAAATGCTGATGAGAAAAGAATTAGAGCCTACGGGTTATGTAACGTGGGAGGTACCAAATAACGAGAAGATAATTGCAATTACATTTGATGATGGTCCGGATCCTACGTATACTCCGCAGGTGTTAAAGCTATTACACCAATATAAAGCTGAGGCAACTTTTTTTATGATTGGTTTTCGGATTCAGCGGAATCCGTATTTAGTTAAGCAGGTGCTAAAGGAAGGACATGAGATTGGAAATCATACGATGAATCATTTATATGCTAGAAGTGCATCTGATGAAAGATTAAAAGATGATATTTTAGCGGGGAAAAAGTATTTACAAAAGTGGGTAAAGGAGCCGCTACTTTTCCGTCCACCAGGTGGATATATTAACGATGCAGTTTTTACAACGGCAAAAGAAGCGGGTTATCAAACCGTTTTATGGTCTTGGCATCAAGATCCAAAAGATTGGGAAAATCCAGGAGCTGAGTCCATTGTGAATCATGTTGTGAAAAATGCGAAGAGCGGAGATATTGTGTTACTGCATGACGGAGGAAATGATCGTAGTCAAACGGTAGCTGCATTAGAAAAAATCCTGTCGGCCCTTCAAAAGGAAGGGTATCGATTTGTAAAAGTTTCGGAATTGTTACGTTATAAACATTAAATAAAAATCCCAAAAGGAGTACCTTTTGGGATTTTTCATTACTGATTCTTTTTACGTTTTTTATTATTTTGACGCTGAGCTGGTGTTAGTGGCTCGTTTGCGAATTCTTCATTATAGCCAGTTCCTTGTCCTTGTGCGGATGCAGCATTCATTCCTGAAATTACATGATTTGCTTTACGTTTACCCATTTATTTTCACCTCTACAATGTTTTCTTTATAAAAATACTGAGCTGTTCATTACATGTATGAACAGAGAAGAAAAGCTCTAAAAAGAAAGCTTTACTTTATGGTAATAGTATTCATAAGGAGAGCGAAGACTATTCAAAATTCCAGAGATAAAGAAAACTTATGATAAACTATAAGTTTCTTATTATTTACTTATTTAGAAAGTTGTAATAAGATATTATCGTAAGGTATTGAAAAGTTTGTCTACATTTTATATTCAGACAACTCAGTCATGTTTAACAGGGGGGAAACATAATGGTCAAACATAATCCATTTCAATCTCGTGAAACATTTGAAGTAGATGGAAAAACGTATCATTATTATCAATTGAAAGCGCTTGAAAACGCAGGGGTTGGCAACGTATCACAATTACCGTATTCAATTAAAGTTTTGCTTGAATCTGTACTTCGTCAAGTTGATGGACGTGTAATTACAGAAGAGCATGTTACAAATTTAGCGAAGTGGGGAACGAAAGATGTTCAAGATATCGATGTTCCATTTAAACCATCTCGCGTAATTTTACAAGACTTCACAGGTGTTCCAGCTGTCGTTGATTTGGCTTCACTTCGAAAAGCAATGGCGGACATGGGTGGAGATCCTGATAAAATTAATCCGGAAATTACTGTAGACCTTGTAATCGATCACTCTGTACAGGTTGATAGAGCGGGTACAGCAGACGCGCTTGAATTCAACATGGACTTAGAGTTTAAACGTAATGAAGAACGTTATAAATTTTTAAGCTGGGCACAAAAATCGTTTGATAACTATCGTGCAGTGCCACCAGCAACAGGTATTGTACACCAAGTAAACCTTGAGTATTTAGCACCAGTTGTTCATGCGGTGAAAAATGCTGAAGGTGAATTAGTTGCATACCCAGATTCATTAGTGGGAACAGACTCTCATACTACAATGATTAATGGTATCGGTGTCCTTGGATGGGGCGTTGGTGGTATTGAGGCAGAAGCAGGGATGCTTGGACAACCTTCATACTTCCCAGTACCAGAAGTAATCGGTGTTAAATTAACTGGTACACTTCCAAGTGGTACAACAGCAACAGACGTTGCGTTAAAAGTAACACAAGTGTTACGTCAGAAAGGTGTAGTTGGTAAATTTGTTGAGTTCTTCGGTAGTGGACTACAGAGCATGCCTTTAGCTGACCGTGCAACAATTTCAAACATGGCACCAGAATACGGTGCAACTTGTGGATTCTTCCCAATTGATGAAATTTCATTAGATTACTTACGTTTAACAGGAAGAGACGAAGAACAAATTCGCATTGTTGAAGAATACTGTAAAGCAAACGGTTTATTCTATACAGCAGACAGCAAAGATCCAATTTATACAGATCTTGTTGAAATTGATTTAAATACAATTGAATCTAACCTTTCAGGACCAAAACGTCCACAAGATTTAATCCCTCTTTCAAACATGAAAGATGAGTTCCATAAAGCGGTTGTGGCACCAGTTGGAACGCAAGGACTTGGGTTCAATGAACAAGAATTTGATAAAGAAGTGAAAGTTGCATTAAAAGATCAAGAAGTAACGATGAAAACAGGTGCAATTGCAATCGCTGCGATTACAAGCTGTACAAATACATCTAACCCATATGTATTAATCGGTGCAGGCTTAGTTGCGAAAAAAGCAATTGAAAAAGGACTTAAAGTACCTGGTTATGTAAAAACATCATTAGCACCAGGATCTAAAGTAGTAACGGAATACTTAGATAAATCAGGCCTAACAACTTATTTAGATCAATTAGGTTTCCAAACAGTTGGTTACGGATGTACAACTTGTATCGGTAACTCTGGCCCATTAGAACCAGAATTAGAAGAAGCAATTGCGGCAAATGACCTATTAGTAACATCTGTTTTATCTGGTAACCGTAACTTTGAAGGTCGTATTCATCCGCTTGTAAAAGCGAACTACTTAGCATCACCACCACTTGTTGTGGCGTATGCACTTGCTGGTACAGTGGATATCGACTTGAAAAATGATGCAATCGGTAAAGATGCAAATGGTAACCCGATTTACTTTAACGACATTTGGCCATCAGCTAAAGAAATTGAAGAAGTGGTTCAAAGCGTCGTAACGTCTGAATTGTTCAAAAAAGAATATGCACAAGTATTTAACAGCAATGAACGCTGGAATGAAATTCAAACTTCAAATGAAGCGTTATATACTTGGGATAATGACTCAACATATATTCAAAATCCACCGTTCTTTGAAGGATTATCAAAAGAACCAGGTGAAGTAGAAACACTTTCAGGTTTACGCGTAGTTGGTAAATTTGGTGACTCTGTAACAACAGACCATATTTCACCAGCAGGTTCAATTGGTAAACATACACCAGCAGGCCGCTATTTATTAGAAAATGGTGTACAGCCAGTTGACTTTAACTCTTATGGTTCTCGCCGTGGTAATCATGAAGTTATGATGCGTGGTACATTCGCAAATATCCGTATCAAAAACCAAATCGCACCAGGAACAGAAGGTGGATATACAACTTACTGGCCAACTGGTGAAGTAACATCGATCTATGATGCTGCGATGAAATATAAAGAAGATGGCACTGGACTTCTTGTAGTTGCTGGTAAAGATTACGGTATGGGAAGTTCTCGTGACTGGGCTGCGAAAGGTACAAACCTTTTAGGTATTAAAGCAGTAATCGCAGAAAGCTTCGAGCGTATTCACCGTAGTAACCTTGTATTAATGGGTGTATTACCATTACAATTTAAAGAAGGCGAAAGTACTGAAACATTAGGTCTTGTTGGTAACGAATCATTTGAAATTCAAATTGATAAAACAGTTAAACCACGCGATCTTGTAAAAGTAGTTGCAATTGACCCAGAAGGAAACGAAAAACAATTTGAAGTAGTAGCACGTTTCGATAGTGAAGTAGAAATTGACTACTACCGTCATGGTGGTATCTTACAAATGGTGCTTCGTGAGAAAATTGAAGAGTCTAAGGTGTCAAACTAAGTAAAATGTTGTAGTAAACGAGAAAAGTAAATAGTTTCAATCAAAATTAGGAAGCTGACTGATGTTAGCTTCCTAATTTTATGTAAAAAGAAAGGAAAGGGATGCAATCATATGGTTGCATCTCTTTCCTTTTCTTATATAAAGAACTGGAGGTATAACAATGAAAGAATATAAAAGAAATGTTGATAAAATAGGTTTATTTTTTACAAACAGGGATTAGAGTAATACCTCTGTTTGTACATACGCAGTTTTCATTCTGCTTTATTTAGTTGATATTCATATGTAGAAGAGTTTTCAGTATTAAATTCTTTCACTAATGTGACTGTATTTGTTTCTGGATTATATTTAAATATTTTAATGGTATGCTTATCGCCACTTTCAGGATCATTTTCCTGTAAAGCAAATGTATTTTCTGCAATTTGTGTCATATTACTAGTTGGTATATTAACTGGAGAAGAGTCGTGGTTGGTAGAAATTTCAACAATCTTTCCTCTGTCAAAAAATATAAGGACTAAAATTAAGATGACAAAACATATGCGCATATAGCGTAGTTCTTTACTAATTGGATGCTCTCCCATAGCATTTATCCTTACTATGATTATTATAAACTAGAGATTGTTGTAATTGAGTAGAAGCTAATAATGCCAAGTGTAGTGAATAAAATAAACGATATCAAAGCTGTATAAATGCAAACACGGCCGATTTTTCTTCTTTCAGGATCTTTACTAAATAGGGATATAATCCATCCGATAATACCAATAGGATAAAATATGAAACTAAAAATATAGAGAACAGCTTTTTCAAATGAGTGCATAAGAAACCTCCTTTTTAAAAGGAAGGTATTTGCACAAAACAGTACAAACATCTTCTTTATTGTAATTTTTTTCGTCTTATAATTATTACTGTGATATAGGAAAGAATGGAGTAGAAAGTGCCGTACAGTATCCAAGCATCGAAGTTGAGGGAAACGACACGTAAATCCTATCCAGATACGATAATGAAAAAAATAGGTGGAATAAGAAAAGAAATAAGAACAGGAATCCATTTGAATTTATAGAGTAAGGCTCCAAAAGCAATAGATAACAATGATAAAATAACAAAAATAAAAGTAATGGGATAGGTGAGTAATTGTAGAATGAATATCACCTCATATGTTTATATTTTTGCGTAAACGTATTTGATGAGAGAGCTTAGTTACAACTAGCCCTGTCATATAAAGAAAAGTTAGAATGAGAACTGTACTAATGATAGGAGACTTTTGAAATGCGTATAACAACCTATCAATATAATAAATTTGATTTACATCTGTAATTGATTTTGGTGAAAAGACTAAATATTTCTCCCAATTCTTTTCCACAGCAATTATCGCACCTGTAGAATGTGTGACAAGTAATGTGTAAAGAAAAATAGGAAGAACAATCATGAGTTGTAAACCGATTAATCCTGTTTTATGTTTTCTCCAGTATAACCAGCGAGTTATCATAATTCCTATTAAATAGACAATTGATAATACAAAAATTGTCGTAAAAACTGGATTATACTTAAAGGCATACAACAGTTTGTCAATTTCATAAATTTGATTGGAGTCTTCTGCTGTTTGGGGAGTGAAGACGATATGTTGTTTCCAGTCCTCTGAAATACTTAAGTAGCTAGCAGTCCAGCTTGTAATAAACAATGAGAAAAATAAGATGGGGAGAATGATAACATATTGTAACCAATGTAAAACGGTTTTATTCATAAATAATGACACCCTTTCTAAATTATAACTATTATAATTATATGATAAAAAGAAACGGTTTTCATTGTTATTAAGAATATTCTATTTATTTATCAGGAGAATATTTCCAAGGTTGTCCGTATAAGCTAAAATAAAGTATAAATACTATTGTTATTTTTAAGTGATATATAAAATGAGATAAGCGATAAGGATGATGTATATGTGGCGAAAGCTTACCATTGTTGTAGTGTTGCTTTGTTTAGCGAGCTATGCAGTTTATGAACAGCTCGGAAAGAATGAGAAACAAGTAAGGGAAGAACCAGTGAACAGCGAAGCGGCGATGAAAGAAGTCATTGCAAAAAATGGGATTGAGGTAGGCAAGATTGCACCGGATTTTGAGTTATCAAAATTAGATGGCACAAAAGTAAAATTATCGGATTTTAAGGGGAAGAAAGTTATTTTAAATTTCTGGGCAACGTGGTGTGGACCTTGTCAGCAAGAAATGCCGGATATGGAAGCTTTCTATAAGAAGCATAAAGATGATGTAGAAATCCTTGCTGTAAATTATACGGTTTCTGAACGTGCTAACGGAGAAGAAAAAGTGAAAAAGTTTGCAGAAGAGAAGGGATTGACATTCCCTATTTTACTTGATAAAGATATAAATGTTACAACAATGTATAAAGTAATTACCATTCCAACTTCTTATTTTGTGGATACAAAAGGTGTGATTCAAGATAAATTTATCGGACCGATGACACAAAAAGAAATGGAGAAGAGAATTGCGAAAAGAAAATAATGAAAGAGGACAGAATTGGCTATTTGTCATTTCTGTCTTTTCTTTTTCATTAAGCAGCTTGTTCGTGATATGATGAAAGAAATTTCATCGAAAATAATGATTGGAGAGCGTATATTGTGGGGAATTTACCATTGACAGGAGACTATGTTGTTATTGATTTTGAAACGACAGGATTTAATCCTTATAATGATCGAATAATTCAAGTGGCAGCGGTTCGGTATCGTAATCATGAGCTGGCAGATCAATTTGTTTCTTTTGTAAATCCAGAGCGATTTATTCCTAATCGAATTACGAGTTTAACAGGGATTACAAATTATCGCGTTTCGGATGCTCCAACGATTCAGGAAGTTTTGCCGTTATTTTTAGCGTTTTTAGGAGAAGATACCATTGTTGCTCATAATGCTTCGTTTGATATGCGTTTTTTAAAGAGTAATGCAAATATGCTTAGATTGCCAGAACCTAAAAATATAGTAATTGATACCGTCTTTTTAGCGAAAAGATATATGAAGCATGCCCCGAACCATAAGTTAGAAACTTTAAAAAGAATGCTCGGAATTCGTTTAAGTTCTCATAATGCACTTGACGACTGTATCACATGTGCAGCTGTGTATCAAAAATGTGCTGCTATTCAAGAAGAAGGACAAAAGAAAACAAAAAAAGAAACGGTTGAAGAAGACGAAGTGTACACACTAATAAAAGAAATGCTTGTAAAGCATAATCGCGATATAGAATGGATTCGCAATGTGAGTGTTGGAAGTTATCTAGATATAAAGGCTTTTTATCCGATTATAAGGGTGAAGGTAAAAGGGCGAAAAAAATATGTTTTAACTGAAAAGACAGAACAAGAAATATTAGGGATATATCCTACTTTAAAATGTGAGCCGGCTTTAAAAAGTGAAATAGGGACAACTAGAATTATGATTGAAAGCATAGAGGACTTTACAAAATTAGAAAATTATATTTTAGAGAGTTATGATGCAGTCATGCAAGCGCTGAATGAGTACAAAGAAATGAAAGATAATGCGGATGAAGAAATTAAAAAGTATTTAAGTATAACGAAATGATAAAGTGAAACTTTAATCAGTGGGGGAATTCTTCATCTCCTACTTAAGTTGTTTCATTTTACTGAATTTTGAGAGGATATTACTTGTTTGTGAATAGCAGGATAAAATGCTTGGAAATCCATTAGTTGTTTAAGAACAGCTAATGGACTTTTTTGTTAACAAAAGACTTTTCTTTGACAAAACATAAAATTTTCTTACAAATCTGATTAAAGAGTTTTTCATTTGCTCATACTAACTATAGTAAGAAAGAGAAGGAGAAAGGATGAGCAGCATGAGAAGAAATCGTCGAAGAACGTTTGAAGAACTTGTGAAGGAAAATAAGCGGCAACTACTAAACGATCGTGATGCAATTGAACGGATTGAGGAACGAATCGAGAAGCGTTATGAAATGCAATTTTTTAAGCAGGCTGAATAATTCTTATCACTAGTATGATACTAGTGATAAGGAGGCGATAAGAATGGGAAATCCAAAGAAGAATTCCAAAGATTTTACACCAGATCACATTGGAACACAGTCGAAAAAAGCCGGTGGAAACAAAGGGAAGCAAATGCAAGACCAAACAGGGAAACAACCGATTGTTGATAACGGTTAAAAAAAGGAGAATGTTTTCATTCTCCTTTTTTATGTGCATACATAATCTAATTCGTTTTTGGAAAACTAACATGGTATGTATATTTCAACTAGGAGGGAAATCGTATGACAGAGCAATATAAAGCGAATCCAGATGATAGAAGTGATAATGTAGAAAAACTACAAGAAATGGTACAAAATACGATTGATAACTTTAATGAGGCAAAAGAAACTGCAGAGGTTTCGAATGAAAAAGATCGCGCTGCAATTGAAGCGAAAAATCAACGCCGTTTAGAAAGTATTGATTCATTGAAAAGTGAAATAAAAGATGAATCTGAATATGATGCGTAAAAAAGGCTGACAGTTGTCAGCCTTTTTTTGTAATTGAGAAATTTTCCACAAGTAAACGCCAATTTTGCGGGAAAGGAAGCCCGATTTTCCAATAGCTAATCCCGCGAATGCCTTGTTCTTTTACTAAATTAAACTTACTCTGAACAGACCTGGCATCTTCAAACCATACTTCATGCTGTACACCATTTTCATCAAAGTAATTAAAGTGTGGTGCTTGTGCTGTAAAATCATAACGAATTGGAACATTATATTTACGAGCAAGTGCAACGGCTGCGACAGAGCTAATTGCTTTTGCTGGTGGATTTCCTTCTTTAAAGGGAAGCTTCCAGTCGAATCCATATAAATTTTGTCCCATCATAATTTTTCGCGGGGGCATTTGAGATTTTGCATATTGGATTACCTGTTTTACAGGGCCAATAGGAGAAACTGCCATGGGTGGTCCACCTTGCCATCCCCAGTCATATGTCATAATCACGACAAAATCAACAATTTCCCCCTGGGCTTTGTAATCGTGTGCTTCAAAAAATTTTCCTTTTTGCTTCGAACTTGTTTTTGGAACAAGTGTTGTGCTTAACGTATATCCTTCAGGTAGTCGTGTTTTTACATTTCGTAAAAATCGGTTATATGCTTCGCGATCTTCGGGTGCAACATTTTCAAAGTCAAAATGAATATCACGCATATTATATTTTTTAGCTGTTTGGAGGATATTTGTAATGAATTTATTTTGAATAGTAGCGTTTCTTAGAAGAATAGAGGCTAATTCAGCGCTAAAATTTCCATTTTCAATATTTGTAATAACGAGCATTGGGATTGTTTGACCTTGCACTGCAATTTGAGCAATTCTTGCGGTTTCAGTCGGCTCTTTTAACGTTCCATCACGCAATGCTTCAAAGCTAAAGTAAGCTAGATATGTGAGATAAGGATTGATGGCCCGCGTAGCATTCACTAAACTTTCTTTAATTGGAATGGTAGAAGGTTGTAAGTAGGCAATAGATTCTATCGTTCGTTTAGAGCCCTTTGGTACATATAGTTGTTGACCAACATGAAGAATGGATTTTAATGATAGATTGTTAACTTTTGCTAAGCTAGCAAGAGGAACGTTATATGTTTGAGAAATTCGATAAAGACTGTCTCCGGGTTGTACATAATAATTATTACCTCTCGTATTTACAATCAGTGCCTGACCAACAACAAGTGTCTCAGCTGGATTAAGTCCGTTGTCTTTTACAATTTCTTCGGGCGTAGTGCCATATTTTGACGCTAAGCTATATACGCTATCACCACTACGAACGGTTACAATTTGAATCATATATTCGCTCCTTTCAGTTAAAAAGATCCACCGTTTCTATTTTATTTTTGATTTCACTGTATTATGATTAAATGTATGTGAGGAAACAGAAGTGAGAAGGAGATAAAGATATGTTTGTAGCAGAACACGAAATTGAGATCCGCTATGCGGAAACAGATCAAATGGGCGTTGTTTACCATTCAAATTATTTAGTATGGCTTGAATTAGGGCGTACAAAATTGATACAAGAATTAGGATTTTCATATATTGAAATGGAGAAAGAAGGGGTTATTTCTCCCGTATTAGATTTGCAAATTTCATATCGGAAAGCAATGCGTTATGGAGAGAAAGCAATTGTGAAAACATGGATTGATTCAGTTAGTCCCCTTCGCGTTATATATGGATATGAAATTTATAACGGTGATGGAGATCTTTGTATTACAGCTACAACAACAAATATTTGTGCGAAAAAAGAAGGTTTTCGTCCTGTGTCCTTTAAGAAACTATATCCAGAGTGGTATGCGAAATATGAGGAAATTAAGAAAAAATAAAAAAGCGTGGCAAAAGCCACGCTTTTTTATTTTTCGTAATTAAATTGAGGGAAGTCATCACCGTCGTTAAAGGTAACGGATAAGTCATGCCCATCAAAGAACCATTCATCATCATCTTCAACGAAGAAAGTAATGCCGTCTTCTTGAATTTGAACAGCAGGATGTGCAGGATCGTCTTTACGGATTCCTAAAGAAAGTCCTTTTTGAACAGTACTGCAACCGCCATATTGTACGAAAAAGCGAAGTGTATCGCCAGATTGTAAGTTTAATTCATCTTTATACCAATTTACTGCTTCTTTTGTTACGGAAAGATTCATGTATAGTTCCTCCAAGTTATGTTGCCTTTTCTTTAGTATAAAAAATAACGCAAAAAGACGCTATTAATATGCTTTGCGTTTTCTTTTTGCGTTATGTGGGTCACAACCTTACTTTTGTTTCTTTGTCAAATTTGCTTTTGGTTCAGTTTTATTTATAATTCGTCCAATATTTGCACGGTGTCTATAAATAACCATACCAGCTAATAAACACATCGCAACAATGAAGATTTTATCCCCGTCAATAATTGATGCAATAACAGCTACGATAGCTGTTACCATAGAAGAAAGCGATACGTATCTCGTTGTAAATAGAAGGGTGAAAAAGATAACAGCTAATATTGCAAAAATAACTGGCGCATAGCATAAGAGTACTCCAGCAGAAGTTGCAACTGCTTTTCCGCCGCGGAATTTTGCAAAGATTGGGTATACATGTCCAAGAACTGCAGCTAATCCAAACCAAAGGGGATGGATATCTAAGGCGAAAATTAACGGCAGAGCTGTCGCTAACGTTCCCTTTAAAATGTCAGCAATTGTAACGATAAAACCTGCTTTTTTCCCTAGCGTCCGAAATGTATTCGTTCCTCCTAAATTACCGCTACCATGCTCGCGAATGTCGATTCCATAACCAATTTTTCCAACAACAAGTGCAAATGGAATCGAGCCAAGTAAATAGGCAACGATAAATAAAAGATATGTAATAAGCATAAGTTCAGTCTCCTTTATTCAAATGTGTTGATAAAGGGTAAAAAGAGTTTTTCCCATATATTGTACCATACATTTGTAAAGAGCACATTTCTTTTTTGTAAATGAAAAATTCAAAGTTTCTTAAAAAAACTTTCACAAGAATGTTACATTTCTCACAGATCTACTATAACTATATGTTGTATCATTTTGTTAGTAAATTAACAAGATGTTGTTGGAGGTTTGAAAAATGATGAAACAAAGTGCATGTGGAGAAGAGTTAATGAAGATTTTTGAAACAATTGTCCACGGGAATGAGCAAGATTTAATGCAAGAAAATGCAAATGTTGATGGGCGGTCTCCTATGGGGATGATGGGAACATTTGCATCTGAGAGTGCAAAATATTATGCAATGGAACACTTACTTTCTGAACAAGTAAAAAAAGCAATAGATCAAAATATATTATACCCACATGATTTAGATTTTTATGCGACAGGTACAACAACATGTTCGCAGATTCCTTTAGCGCAAATGCTTGAAAAAGGATTTCATACCGGGCATGGGCATATGAGGCAACCACAAGATATTAAAAGTGCATTGGCACTTTCTTCGATTATTTTCCAAGCGAATCAAAACATGCAGCACGGTGGTCAATCAGCTGCGTTATTTGACATTGATTTAGCACCGTATGTGAGAAAAACATTCGAGAAAAATAAGAAAAGATTAGAAACGTATCCGTTAACAAAAGAGCAAGTAGAAGAGTTTGCGTGGAAAGAAACAGAGAATGATACGTATCAAGCTTGTGAAGCTTTTATTCATAATTCCAATAGTATGCATAGCAGAGGTGGTGGGCAAGTTCCGTTTATTTCTATTAACTACGGAACGGACACGTCGAAAGAAGGAAGATTGTTAATTAGACAATTATTACGGGCGACGCAAGCTGGATTAGGAAAAGGTGAAACACCCATTTTCCCTATTCAAATCTTTAAACTAAAAAAAGGTGTGAATTTTGAAGAAAGTGATCCGAACTATGATTTATTTGAATTGGCGTTAGAGACGACAGCAGAACGATTATTCCCGAACTTTTCATTTTTAGATGCGCCATTTAATGCAGTTCATTATGATGGTCGCCCAGAAAGCGAAGTATGTTATATGGGCTGTCGTACGCGTGTTATGTCTAATATTCATGGGGAAGAGACCGCGATTGGAAGAGGGAATTTATCGTTTACTTCTATTAACTTAGTAAAATTAGCATTGATTAGCGGTTCAAAAGAAGCATTTTTTGAAGCTTTAAATTATTATATAGATCTTGGTATTCGTCAACTATTAGAAAGATTTGCTTACCAATGTACGAAAAAGGCAAGAGATTTTCACTTTTTATATTCGCAAGGAGTATGGCGGGGTGGAGAAAAACTGCATCCTGAAGATTCTGTTGCTGAGATTTTAAAACAAGGAACATTAAGTATTGGTTTTATTGGCCTTGCAGAATGTTTAGTTGTTTTAACAGGAAAACATCATGGAGAAGATAAAGAATCATGGAATCTTGGATATGAGATTGTTACCTTTATGAGACAGAAAATGGATGCAGCAACGGAAGAACATCAGTTGAATTTCTCTTTAATTGCAACGCCTGCAGAAGGACTATCAGGTAAGTTTGTTAAAAAAGATCGAGAAGAATTTGGAATGATTAGCGGTGTAACAAATCATAATTATTATACAAATTCATTTCATATTCCGGTGTATTATAACATCCAAGCGATAGATAAAATACGTTTAGAAGGGCCATTTCATACGCTTTGTAATGGCGGACATATAACGTATATTGAATTAGATGGAGCGGCGGTTCATAACCAAAAAGCATTAAAACAAATTGTGCAGGCAATGGCAGAGTATGGAGTCGGATATGGCTCCATTAATCACCCTGTGGATCGTTGTAAATGCTGTGGCTATCATGGTGTCATCAAAAATGAATGTCCAAGTTGTGGAAACGAGGATGAGAATGATATCGAAAGAATTCGCCGTATAACAGGATATCTTGTAGGTGATATGTCTAAATGGAATAGTGCAAAGCGCAGTGAAGAAGCGGATCGGGTGAAACATAAATGAGAGTAATGAATATTATTCATGATAGTGTAGTAGATGGTGACGGATTGCGGACAGTCGTGTTTTTTGCGGGCTGTCCGCATCGTTGTTTAGGATGTCATAATCCTAAGTCATGGAATATTTGTAATG
The DNA here is from genome assembly GCF_038050455.1 of Bacillus sp. FSL K6-6038. Taxonomy (NCBI): domain Bacteria; kingdom Bacillati; phylum Bacillota; class Bacilli; order Caryophanales; family Bacillaceae; genus Bacillus; species Bacillus sp. FSL K6-6038. The sequence continues at coordinate 3,372,944 of NZ_JBBOUH010000001.1, read as the reverse complement.
GAACTGAAATGACCGTAGAAGAAATTGTGAAAGAGATTGCCAAAAACCCGCTTACTGATGTAACATTTTCAGGTGGAGATCCATTTTTTCAAGCTGCTGAAGTGAAGAAGGTAGCAAATGCGGTGAAGGCTTTGAAAAAAAACTTATGGATTTACACAGGTTATACATTAGAAGAGATACAGAGTTCTCAAAATAATGATATGATAGAGTTGTTACACTATGGGGATGTTCTGGTCGATGGAAGGTTTGAACTTCAAAAAAGAGACTTGACACTTCCGTTTCGCGGAAGCTCCAATCAACGTATTATTCGATTGAAAGAGTAAAAAGGCGGGATAGGTCAGATGAACAAAACAGTATTACTTGTTGAAGACGAAAGAAGGCTACGCGAAATTGTTAGTGATTATTTTCGCAATGAAGGTTTTGAAGTGATAGAAGCTGAAGATGGAAAACAAGCGTTAGAATTATTTGCTGAACATACAATTGATTTAATTATGTTAGATATCATGTTGCCAGAGATAGATGGTTGGTCTGTTTGTCGTCGTATTAGAAAAGAGTCAGCGGTACCAATTATTATGCTTACAGCTCGTTCTGACGAAGATGATACATTGTTAGGTTTTGAACTTGGGGCTGATGAATATGTAACAAAGCCTTTTAGTCCTAAAGTACTAGTAGCTAGGGCGAAAACTTTATTAAAGCGTGCTGATGGGGCAGTAGGCGTTGCAGAAGAGAATGCACTTTCTATGGCTGGAATCGATGTGAATCGTCTTTCGCGTACGGTATCGGTAAACGGAGAAGAAATTATATTAACGCATAAAGAATTTGAACTTCTTGTTTATTTAATGGAGAATAAAGGAATCGTATTATCACGCCAGCATTTATTAGATCAACTTTGGGGATATGATTATTATGGTGATGATCGTACTGTAGATACACATATAAAAAAATTGCGAAATAAGTTAGGGGATAAAGCGAAACATATCGGAACTGTTATTCGAGTTGGATATAAGTTTGAGGAATAGTTTTTAAATACTATGTAATAGAAAAAACGATAGAAAAGCTTTCCTTTTGGTTGGAAGAGAGAATCCGCCCATGGATAGAAGCGGTCAGTACCTTTTTTAGCCCCATGCCGAGTGAAAACAGAGGGAGAAAACGAGTGGAGATCTCTTTTTGTTTTCGTAGCAGCAACTTATAGGTTGAAAATATAGTACATTTACACTCTCTTTTGTAGATGGAAATGTACAAATTACAGATTTTTTGTCTACAATAATGAATAAAAGTATTTTTTTAATTGGATTTCACGATGAGTTCACAAGAAGGACACAAAATGTGACTATACTGAAAATACGAATTCAGCAGAGAGGGGATATCAATTATGGGATATTATGACGGACCAAATATGAATGAAGAGCATAGTGAAACGAGAGAAGTAAAAAAATCAGGTAGTAAAAAAGGTTACTTTTTTACAGGTTTAGTTGGAGCAGTTATCGGAGCTGTTTCCATTAGTTTTGCAGCACCGTATATGCCATGGACAAATGGAAATGGGACGGCGTTAACTTCTAATTCAAAAGTAGAGGGAACTGTGGTTCCTGTTGCAAATAAAGTAAAGGGTGAAACAGATTTACCTGGTATGATTGAAGGGGCGAAAGAAGTAGTTGTAGGTGTTATCAATATGCAACAGAACATAGATCCATTTGCAATGGAGCAAGCAGGGCAGGAACAAACAGCTGGAACAGGATCTGGTGTAATTTATAAAAAAGCTGGGAATAAAGCTCTCATTGTAACAAATAATCACGTAGTAGACGGAGCAAACAAACTGGCAGTGAAACTAAGTGATGGTAAAACAGTAGATGCAAAATTAGTTGGGAAAGATCCATGGTTAGATTTAGCTGTTGTAGAGATTGATGGATCTAATATTAATAAAGTAGCCACACTTGGTGATTCCAGTAAAATTCGCGCTGGTGAATCGGCTATTGCAATTGGGAATCCATTAGGTTTTGATGGTAGTGTAACAGAAGGGATTATTAGTAGTAAAGAACGTGAAATTCCAGTGGATATTAATGGTGACAAACAGCCGGATTGGCAAGCACAAGTGATTCAAACAGATGCAGCAATTAACCCAGGGAACAGTGGTGGCGCATTATTCAATCAAAATGGTCAAGTCATCGGTATTAACTCTAGTAAGATTGCACAGCAAGAAGTAGAGGGTATTGGCTTTGCTATTCCAATTAATGTGGCAAAACCAGTGCTGGAATCCCTTGAAAAAGATGGAACAGTAAAACGTCCAGCGATGGGAGTAGGAGTCGCATCTCTTGAAGAGATACAACCGTATGCAGTAGGTCAATTAAAGTTACCAAAAGATGTTACAAGTGGCGTTATTTTAAGTAAGATTTATTCCGTTTCACCAGCTGAAAAAGCAGGACTTCAGCAGTATGACGTTGTTGTAGCGTTAGATGGACAAAAAATTGAAAATGCGCTTCAATTCCGTAAATATTTGTATGAAAAGAAAAAAGTAGGCGACAAAATTGAAGTTACGTTCTATCGAAATGGTGAAAAAATGACGAAGACAGCTACATTAGCAGATAACTCTTCTGCTAAGAATTAATAAAGAAAGTCTCTTTCGTATTGAAAGAGACTTTCTTTATCGGCTATACTAAAAGAATAGGAGGGATTTAATATGACAATTGAAAACCCAACTCGTACGGAAATTGGTGAAGTATTGAAAAATAGCAAAACAATTGCGGTTGTTGGATTATCTAACAAACCAGAACGCACATCCTATATGGTTTCAAAAGCAATGCAGGATGCAGGGTATCGTATTCTCCCAGTAAACCCAGTCGTAGATGAGGTACTGGGAGAAAAAGCTGTTCCGTCATTAAAAGATATTAAGGAGCATGTCGATATCGTAAATGTATTCCGTCGTTCTGAATTTTTAATGGACGTCGCAAAGGAATTTGTGGAGATTGATGCGGATGTTTTTTGGGCACAATTAGGAGTACAAGATGAAGATACATATAAATTTTTAAAGGAAAAGGGATATACTGTTATTATGGATCGTTGTATAAAAGTAGAACATGCAATGACGAGGTAGTATAGACATTGTAAACGAAAGATCGATTCAGCTCGGGGGAATACTTGAAGACTGGGTAGATGAACGAGGTGTTCATCATGAGATTTTTTAAAGGCTGTTTTTGGGGATTGCTACTTGTTATCCCATTTTGGATAATTGTCATTTGGTTAATTGCCAAATGGTGGAGTGTGTAATTGGAATACATATCCATTTTTTGTTGACAAACGATTATTTTTCTGAAATAGTAGCCTAGAGGAATCCTTGTGAAAAAACAAGGATTTTTCTATTGAAAATAGTATATAAAAGACATAACATAACTTGCCAAAAGGATGGTTAAGGCGTTATTCTATAATAGAAACATATGTTCTGATTTGATTAGGAAAGGGGCAAGGAGTTTGGCAAAGCATCAGTTTCAATATAATGAAGATGCCATTCAAGTGCTTGAAGGTCTTGAAGCCGTTCGAAAACGCCCGGGTATGTATATCGGGAGCACGGACAGCCGTGGATTGCATCATTTAGTATACGAAATAGTAGATAACTCAGTTGATGAAGCATTAGCGGGGTTTGGCGACGAAATTTCTGTCGTAATACATAAGGATAATAGTATTAGTGTTATTGATAAAGGGCGCGGGATGCCTACGGGAATGCATAAACTTGGAAAACCTACACCTGAAGTGATTTTAACTGTACTTCATGCAGGGGGGAAGTTTGGACAAGGAGGTTATAAAACGAGTGGCGGTTTACACGGTGTTGGTGCATCTGTTGTAAATGCATTATCAGAATGGCTCGTTGTAACCATTAAACGCGATGGGTATATATATGAACAACGTTTTGAAAATGGTGGTGTTCCTGCAACGACACTAGAGAAAATTGGAAAAACAAAACAATCTGGAACAACGATGCATTTTAAACCAGATCCATCAATTTTCAGTACAACAAATTATAATTATGAAACGTTATGTGAGAGATTACGTGAATCTGCATTTCTGTTAAAAGGTATGAAAATCACTATAAGAGATGAACGAAATGATTTAGAAGATGTTTTTCATTATGAAACAGGAATTGAAGCATTTGTTTCTTACTTAAACGAAGAAAAGGACTCTATACATCCAGTTGTTTACTTCACTGGTGAACAAAATGGGATTGAAGCAGAACTTGCATTTCAATTTAACGATGGCTATTCAGAAAATATTCTTTCATTCGTAAACAATGTACGTACGAAAGATGGGGGGACACATGAGGCAGGATTTAAAACAGCGATGACACGTGTCTTTAATGAATATGCTCGTAAAGTCTCTTTGCTAAAAGAAAAAGATAAAAACCTAGAAGGTACAGATATTCGCGAAGGGTTAGCGGCGATTGTTTCTGTACGTGTACCGGAGGATTTATTGCAATTTGAAGGTCAAACAAAAGGTAAGCTTGGTACAAGTGAAGGACGTTCATCTGTCGATGCAATTGTTTCGGAACATTTAGCATACTTTTTAGAAGAAAATCCAGATGTAGCAACACTTCTTGTGAGAAAAGCAATTAAAGCAGCACAAGCCCGTGAAGCAGCGCGTAAGGCTAGAGAAGAAGCTCGTACTGGTAAGAAGAAAAAACGTTCAGAAGGAACGTTGAGTGGGAAGTTAACACCTGCGCAATCACGTAATCCACAGAAGAACGAACTATATTTAGTAGAGGGTGACTCTGCTGGTGGCTCTGCAAAGCAAGGGCGTGATCGCCGTTTCCAAGCTGTCTTGCCACTGCGAGGTAAAGTCATTAACACGGAAAAAGCAAAGCTTGCTGATATTTTCAAAAATGAAGAAATCAATACAATTATTTATGCAATTGGTGGCGGCGTTGGAAATGAATTTACTGTCGAAGATATCAACTATGATAAAGTCGTAATTATGACCGATGCTGATACGGATGGCGCACATATTCAAGTGTTACTACTTACGTTTTTCTACCGCTATATGAAGCCGTTAATTGAAGCTGGTAAAGTATTTATTGCTCTTCCACCTTTATATAAAGTAAGTAAAGGAAAAGGGAAAAGCGAAGTCATTGAATATGCATGGTCAGATGAAGAATTAGATGGCGTAACGAAAAAGGTCGGTAAAGGATATATGTTGCAGCGCTATAAAGGTCTTGGCGAAATGAACGCGGATCAATTATGGGAAACAACAATGAATCCAGAAACGCGTACGCTAATTCGCGTAAAAATTGATGATGCAGCAAGAGCAGAACGCCGCGTGACGACATTGATGGGTGATAAAGTAGAACCACGTCGGAAATGGATTGAGCGTAATGTACAGTTTGGTATGCAAGAAGAAGGTAATATTTTAGAGAATGAAATGATTATGGAGACGGAGGTGGAATAACATGCAGGCAGAGAAGTTTCATGACCTCCCGCTTGAAGACGTGTTAGGTGACCGCTTTGCACGTTATAGTAAATATATTATTCAAGATCGCGCGCTACCAGATGCTCGTGATGGTTTAAAGCCAGTACAACGTCGGATTTTATATTCAATGTATGTAGAAGGAAACGTACATGATAAACCATTTCGTAAATCAGCTAAAACAGTTGGTAATGTTATTGGTAACTATCATCCACACGGTGATTCTTCTGTATATGAAGCGATGGTACGTTTAAGCCAAGATTGGAAAGTACGTAACGTATTAGTTGAAATGCACGGAAATAATGGTAGTGTTGACGGTGATCCAGCGGCAGCAATGCGTTATACAGAAGCTCGTTTATCGCCAATTGCATCTGAGTTACTCCGTGATATTGATAAAGAGACAGTAGAATTTGTATCAAACTTTGACGATACAAGTGAAGAACCTGTTGTATTACCAGCAATGTTCCCGAATTTATTGGTAAACGGTTCAACAGGGATTTCAGCTGGATATGCAACAGAAATTCCACCGCATCACCTTGGAGAAGTAATTGATGCAACAATGATGCGTATCGATAAGCCAAATAGTTCCGTAGATGATTTATTAACAGTTATAAAAGGACCTGATTTCCCAACAGGTGGCATTATTCAAGGGCTTGATGGAATTAAAAAAGCATATGAAACAGGAAAAGGGAAAATCATCATTCGTGGAAAAGCGGAAGTTGAAACGATTCGCGGTGGCAAACAGCAAATTGTCATTACAGAAATTCCATACGAAGTCAATAAAGCAAACCTTGTAAAGAAAATGGATGAACTACGTCTAGATAAAAAGCTAGATGGAATTGCGGAAGTACGTGATGAGACAGATCGTACAGGTCTTCGTATTGTTGTGGAACTAAAAAAAGAAGCAAACGCAGAAGGTATTTTAAATTACTTATATAAAAATACTGATTTACAAGTTCCATATAACTTCAATATGGTGGCTATAAATAATCGTCGTCCAACATTAATGACGTTACCCAAGATTTTAGATGCGTACATTGGGCATCAAAAAGAAGTTGTTACACGTCGTTCGGAATATGAGTTGCGAAAAGCTGAAAATCGTCAACATATTGTGGCAGGTTTAATGAAAGCATTATCGATTTTAGATGAGGTAATTGAAACAATTCGAGCATCTAAAGATAAGCGTAATGCAAAAGATAATTTAAGTGCAAAATTTGGATTCACAGAAGCGCAGGCAGAAGCAATTGTATCCTTGCAACTGTATCGTTTAACAAATACAGATATTACAGCACTAGAAAAAGAAGCGGAAGAACTAGAGAAGAAAATTACAGAATTACAAGCGATTTTACAAAGTGAGAAAAAGCTCCTTCAGGTCATTAAAGCAGATCTAAAGAGAGTAAAGAAAACGTATAGCGATAATCGCCGTGCTGTTATTGAAGAGGAAATTGAAGAAATTAAAATTGATGTGGAAGTTATGATTCCACAGGAGGATGTCATCGTTACTGTAACGAAAGAAGGTTATGTGAAGCGAACTGGTTGGCGCTCACATAATGCATCGAACGGGAAAGACTTCGGTATGAAAGAGGGCGACATCTTACTCGAGCGTTTCGATACAAATACAACAGAAATAGTTCTCTTATTTACGAATAAAGGAAATTATATTTATCTTCCAGTATACGAAATGCCGGACATTCGTTGGAAAGATTTAGGTCAGCATGTGGCAAATATCGTTTCACTTGATAGGGACGAGACATTAATTTGGGCAACCGTTGTACCGAATTTCGAGGAAGAAAAGCGATTTATTGTGTTTGTTACACGAAATGGTATGATTAAGAAAACGGAATTAAATCAGTATAAAGTTCAGCGCTATTCAAGAGCGTTTGTAGCCGTAAACTTGAAAAAAGATGATGAAGTTGTCGATATCTTCGCAACAGATGGAACAAGTGATATTGTTCTTGCAACACATGGTGCATATGCACTTATTTTTAATGAAGAAGAAGTAAGCCCAGTTGGTGTAAGAGCAGCTGGGGTAAAAGGGATTAATTTAAAAGAAGATGATTATGTTGCTTCTGGTAGACCGTTAAATAGTGAAAAAGATCAATTGATTCTCGTAACGCAGCGCGGTGCAGTTAAGCGATTAAAAGCTTCCGAAATTGAGAAATCAACAAGGGCGAAGCGAGGCCTTGTTATCTTCAAAGAGTTAAAACGTAATCCGTACCGTATTGTCGGTATTGAAATTGTTCGTGATGATGAACTTGTTTATATGAAAACAGAAAAACAGATTGTAGAAGAAATAGATCCAAAAGCATTTCGTAATAAAGACCGGTATAGTAACGGTAGTTTAGTACTAGATGTTACTGATACGGGTGAAGTGGTTGAGACGTGGACGAAGAAACGGATATAGTGAATAAACGATAGTAAGTATTTCAATTAAATATACTTATCTTATTAGTGAAACCCATGTTCTATATAGAACATGGGTTTCTTGGAGTAGTAGGGCTTTAAATTCACCACTATTCTAATTCTTTTTAGTTTTTTCATGAAAGTAAACCAAAAAGAATTAGGATGAAAAATAAGGGGGATTATGTATTGATAGAAACGGGGGACAGTACGTCATCATCATATTAAGACGATAAGAAACTCTCGAAAATATATTGTTTCAAGTTATAATCCTTTGTTAAAATCTTATACTGTTGCGAAGCACAAAAAAGCACTATTCTTTCTGTGAAAATATACAGAAAGAATAGTGCTTTTTTATATTATTTTTAAAAACCCTGTTGCACGCAATAAATATCTTTAATTTTAGCTATAATCTCATCAACAGCGTATAAAATTTCTTCTTCACTTAAATATGGACTAATGGATATACGAATAGAACTATTGGCTTCTTCTTTGGATAATCCAATCTCTTGTAATACATATGACGGTTCTAAACTGTTTGAATTACAAGCAGATCCTGAAGAAATAGAAACAGTTCTCATACCTGCTATAAGTGTTTCTGAACTAATATTTGGGATCATTATATTTATGATATGAGGTATGCTATTTTCCATACATACATTTATGCGAGAAAGGGGTATTTCTTGTTGAATTTGATTTATAACAATTGTTCTTAATTTCAGTGCTTTTTCATAATTCTCTTTTAGTTCTAATATAGCTATATCACTAGCTACGCCCATGCCAGCTATTAGTGAAGTGGGTAATGTTCCACTCCGTAAATATGTTTGTTCACCACCAAACAATAAAGGACGAAAATATTCCTGTTTGTGCTGATTTACATATAAAATGCCTATACCTTTTGGTCCGTAAATTTTATGTCCAGATAAAGATAAAGCATCTATGTCCAATTTTTTCACATCTATTGGTATTTTTCCAAAAGCTTGAACAGCATCTACATGTATCAATGTTTTATATTTTCTGCATAAAGCAGAAATCTCATTGATTGGTTGAATTGTTCCCACCTCAGAATTAACATATGCAAAACTAACAACTCTTGTATCATCATCTAATAAGCGACTCAATGAATCTAAGCAAATGGTTCCATCACGTTTAATGTCCACATATTTTACGATAATACCTCTTCTTTGTAACTCTTTTCCAACCTCTAAAATCGATTTATGGTCTATAGGTGAGAGAATTACATTTACGGGTTCTTTTTCATGATAATCAATTGCTCCTAACAACGCCAAGTTGTTACTTTCTGTTGCACCCGAAGTAAATATTATTTCTTCTTTATGAGCACCAATAGAAATTGCAATCTTACTTTTCGCTTGATACACCGCATACTGTGCTTTTTTTCCCATCACATGCTGAGATGAAGGGTTTGCAAATTCTGTTTTCATGTACTTTTCTACAACTTCGATCACTTTATTATGACATGGAGTAGTAGCAGCATAATCTAAGTACACCTGTCTCATAAGCATTGCCCTCCTTTATCACGAAGAAAACACAGAAAAATTAACGGTTTTTTCATAGATTTCTTCTTTTGACATTTCGCCACTTCCACCAGGATCCGCAACAATCACTTTCATCCCTGTTAAATTATATAGATTAAGGGCGATTTCAATACCTGTACGTACAGGTTGGTAACACTCTCCAGGTGCGAATAATAACAATGCTCTATAACCTGCCTTATGTACCTCAGCTATCATTTCTGTAATTTCTCCTGCACATCCAGTTACACCACAACTAATTAATGTTTTATAATTTCCATCCTCATCTACAAATGATACTTCGGATTGATTTTCTCGATCGTTTAACATTCTCTTTTCTAATTTTCCTTCTTTTACTAGCTTACTAGCGCTTTTTTGAAATCTATATTTAAGCCAAGTTTCAGGGAAAAAAATCGGATTTTTTCGGTTAGGCAAGATACTCTGTTGATTAAAGTATTTACTCTTTTCTAAACTTGTAACGTAAGCTTCTGGAATTTCTGTATATCTCTCATAAAACTCTTTGCGAAGATCACTAACACTTGCATTTGTAGATGGAACGTATTGCCAATCATTAATTAACAATAGGTATTTAATGTCTTTAAATTGTTCATAAAATTGCTCGCCTAATTGAATTCCGATATTCCAAGTGTATAAAGGGAATATACCTACCCTACGTGAAATCCTCTCTTTCATCATATCTGTTTTCTGTTCTTCGATAATTCCAGGAGTTAAGCTATTTGTTTCTTCATTAAAAAAGAGCATAAAATGCCCTGACATAATTACTAATTCTTCTTGAGTAGTATTTTTTAATTCTTCACTGATTAACTTGATCATTTCTTCTTCTGATGCAACTAATTGATGAATTCCTTTCTTTTTTACATTCATTGAATTCGACATAAGTTACCTCCTTAAAATGTATGGAGGCAGTGCTTGGATTTGAACCAAGGAATTAGGTTTTGCAGACCTATGCCTTACCACTTGGCGACACTGCCATCATATAAAGTTTAGATACTAATTTGAAACTTGTTTATCATGTTGTTCATAGTATCATCCTTAAAAAATAACCGTCAATAATATTCTGAATATAATTATTTTTCTCAACATCAAAATGAATCCCTAGAAAATTTATTGAAAATATAAGCATTCAAATAAAATAAAGAGATATACAAGATATTTTAAAATAATAGTGTTTTTGAAGAATAAGAAACATAGCCATAAAATACTTTTTTTTAGTCTATGGTTGATTATTCGGTATAAATTTCTCAAAAGATAATCAGTTTTTTATTTTGCAAATATAAGATGCTACATGCTATTGTTAGTTATGATTTTTAGAAATTCTTGTTTTCTAAAAGAGCTGATTCATTATAAACGAGTTTTCAGCCAAAGGGTAATTAACCATGAAATCATCATACATACAAGATCTTTCAACTCATAAAGGCTTAAGAGCTTATGCTATGTAACCAGTTGAATATCAAAATAATAACAAGCAACATGCTAAATAAAGCTATTAATACTAACAATTTAGTGAGAAAGGAATCCAATATGTCCAAACAAACAATTGCTTATATTCAAATGTCATTTGCAATGGTTGCAATTGGAAGCTTCGTTATTGTTAATAAGTACATTATTAAAGAACTTCCTATATTTATTGCTTCTGAGCTTAGATTACTAATTGCTTGCTTAATATTACTTCCTTTATTTTTATATAAAGGTGAAAAAATGCCTAAACTAGTAAAAAAGGATTACATCATATTTTTTCTTCAAAGTTTTATAGGGGTGTTTTTATTTAGTGTTTGCACATTATATGGTTTAAGACAAACAACAGCTTTAGATAGCGGTATTATTATGAGTTGTACGCCTGCAATAATGGCTTTAATCTCTTATTATTTTCTAAAAGAAAGATTAGGAATGAATAAAATAGGAGGGATTCTTTTAACTATTTTAGGTACATTGTCTATCAATGTTTTTGGTCAGGTATTAAATTTTAATGTAGGCTCGCACCCATTAATAGGAAATATGTTAATCTTCTGTGCTGTTATTGGAGAAGCGATTTTCTTTTCCTTTGGAAAATTAATTTCTACACCTTTAAGACCTTTAACGATGACAACAATTATGAGTTTGACAGGTGCGGTATTATTTTTGCCTTCTGCAATATATCAATCTTTACATTTTAACTTTTTAACTGTATCTCCATTGGCGTGGCTACTCGTATTATATACAGGAGTTGTAATTACTGTATTAGCTGTTCTATTAATGAATCAAGGGTTAGAAGTGGTATCAGCGGGGACAGCGGCAGTATTTACTGCTTTAATGCCTATAAGCACAGTAATTTTATCAGCCTTTATATTACATGAACCTCTCTTCTGGTATCATATTTTTGGAATGACATTGGTTATTTTGGGTATTTTTGTTATTACTAACTCTTCGAGTGAAAGTAAAGAAATGTTTGAAAAAAGAAGCAGGCAAGAAAATATGTAACAATAAATTTTCTCAATATAAGATTGCATATATTGTTGATTTCAATATTCAAAAAAACACATTGTTAATTTACAATAATTTAAGAACTATAGAACAGTAATAAATGTGTTAACTATATTCTGTAATAAAGGAGTCCATAAATGAAAAAAGTATATCCTTTTTTAATGACTGTATCTGTATGTATATTTATATCTGCTTGTTCCAATCAAACAAATTCTGAAAAAGAGGTAGAATCTGATAATAAAAAAGCTCCAATAGCTGAAACTAATGTAAAAGCTAAGCCTTATACAGAACCATTAACACAAGTAGGACAAAAAGCAAAGCATCCACTTGGAACAGTGATTCTAAAGCAATTAAGTGAGCCTAATACAATGATAGAAGCAGGGCCTCTTCATATTCAAGTAGAAAGAATTAAGGTAATTCAGAGTACAGAAGTAAGTGAAATTGGGAAATACAACTTAAAAGAACGAGGACTAGGTACAGAGCAAATGAATGCAATACAATTTACAACCACTTTAGAAAATACTTCAGATCAAGTACTTGATTTGGAACAAGGGCCTTTTAAAACACTTGTTTTAAGTAATGGTGAACAAGTAGATGTATATAAAATGAATGCGGATCCAAAAAGTCGAAGCTTAAATGCGAAGGAAAAAATGAAGTTTACACTTATCTGTTTCTTATCTCAAGCTCCAAATGATGTTAAATTCGTAAAAGTAATTACTGATGCGGTACGAGATCAGCAAACAAAAAATGAAGTGAGCACAGTAACTACTACTGAGATTACTATGTAAAAAAGAAAACAGCCTGATGAGGCTGTTTTCTTGTGTTTTCCAATTAAAAAGCGCAGTATCCAACAACTGGTTTAGAAGAACCAGTTTTAATGAAATAGTCAGGAGCAAAGCCTTGATCTAACTCACCACCATAGCCATTATCATCTACAAAATCCCAAACCTTACTTCCCATATAAGATTCGCCATTCACATAGCAAAATAACCAAAGTTGAGTGCCATCTGGAATGTTTGATTCGGTCCGTGTGCCATTTATTGTTGGAGTTGTGCGAAGATCTAGCCCAGAACCTGTTTTTTGTACCGGATAAAAAGCAGCTTCCGTTACCGATTGACTTGCAAATAAAACCGAACCTGCTACCGCTACTGAAGCAATTGATAATGCAACTTTTTTAAACATACGTGTTACCTCCTAATAAATTATATTTTATTGCAGATGGGGAATCCCCCTCATACCTATCAAATAAAAATCATCCTTTATTCAAGATTGGTAAGCATGAGGGAGAGCCCCTTTACTCCCCTATAAATTAATAGAATGTATGGTTAAAAATAAAAAATAAAGCTAATGTTTGTTTCTTTATCAATACTCTAGTTATGAGTTTGAAAAAATAGCGTTTTTGGTAAAATAAAAACTCTTATTTGTTGTTTTCAAACCATGTTTGAAACGTTTGTAAAGACTGTTCGCCTAATATACGATTCATTTCCTTTCCATCTTTGTAAGAAATAATTGTAGGTGTTCCTTTTATTTGAAACATATCCCAACCTTGTTTATATTCTTCTAGATTCAAAACTTGCATATCAATATTCATATTTTTTGTCATAGGAACTACAATTGGTGAAATCCTTTGGCAATGCGGACAGGTCGTTTTGTAGAAATAAACTATTTTTGTTTTGTGATTTGATAGATCTTGTTGCAATTGTTCGGGGGTAATTTGATTTTTATAATAATTTACCTCCTCAGTACTTATGGTTTTTTCACTTTTTGTTCCTTTATTGGTTAGAACAAAAATAAGTGTAAATATTGATAAAATAGTAATAATGAAAAAAAGCATTTTTTTCATATACAGTTTCTCTCCTTGCTTATTTTCATAAGAATAAAGCCACAAATAATAATAAGAAGAAAGGCTATTAGAGCGAGAAATGGGATTGTAATAAATCCGAACCAATCTAAATAATCCCCTGTGCAAGGTATTCTCCCACATGATGTTCCGTTTTCAGATAAAAATGGGATTTTTTGAAGGGAATAGTGATAGGCAGCTATACATGCGCCAATGATAGCGAGAGTCAAACTATAAATCCCAATTCTATAATCTTTTCGTATAATAGCTGTTCCTAGTAAAAGAACTAGTGGATACATGAGAATACGTTGATACCAGCATAATGTACAGGGCTCATATTTCATTATTTCAGACAGATACAAACTCCCGAGGGTTGCAATAAAGGAAACCGACCAGCTACTAAACAATATGTATTCTAGTTTTTTTTCTGTATTGTTCATGACTTCACCCTTCCTTTTTTAGAGATGGAAATAATGAAATAAATCCTCTAAGAAAATAGAAGATAAAAAATAAATTTTAAAAATAGTTAGCTCAAGAGTTATTATAAATTATGTTTTTGTTTTGTATATTGAGAAAATTTTGATTTTATAAAATCTTATAGAAGAATAAAGTAAATAAGGTGAGATGAATTGAAAGTGGGCGTATGCTTTTTGGGGAATGCCTATGCCTATCAAGCAAATGTTTTATAGTACTCTCAAAACGGAAATTTCTTCTCTACAGTCATTTATAAGAATTCAGCTTGTCTTGTTATTTAAGTAACGGCTAATAATCAGTGGGGTATGAAGAAATCCCCACTGATTAAAGCTTTACTTTATTTTTACCGATCTAAGAATGAGCAAATGGTTATGTAAATAAAATAAAACTTGATATAATAACTATGAAATCGTTCTCAAATATGGAGGGAATATATGAAAAAAATAGGAGTAGGGATTGTAGGATTTGGATTTTCAAGTACAACATTTCACATCCCTTTATTACAAACGATTGATGAATATGATATTCGCGCTATTGTATCTTCGAAAGAAGAAGTAGTAAAGCAGGCATTACCAACTGTGCAAGTTGTTAACACAATTGAAGAATTGGTAGAACGAGAAGATATTGATCTTGTTGTTATTACGTCACCAAATACAACGCATTTTCCATTTGTAAAAGAAGCTATTGTACATGGAAAACATGTAGTTGTAGAAAAGCCATTTGTTGTTTCAGTTGAAGAGGGTGAAGAACTTATTAGATTGGCGAAAGAGCATAATGTCTTTGTTAGTGTTTATCATAATCGCCGCTTTGATAATGATTTTTTAACAATAAAGAAATTAATTGAGGAAAAACAAATTGGAAATGTGTATACATATGAAGCGCATTTTGATCGCTTCCGTCCTCATGTACGTGAGCGCTGGCGTGAAAAGAACTTACCAGGATCGGGGATTTTATACGATCTAGGATCGCATTTAATTGACCAGGCATTACATTTATTGGGAAAACCAGATGCTGTTAGTGCGGATATAGTAAAGCAACGACCTGGGGCAGAAACGGATGATTATTTCCATATTGTACTTTACTATGGAATCAAGCGTGTCATTTTACATAGTAGTAGTTATGTGAAACATGCAGGCCCTCATTTTAGTGTTCATGGGGATAAAGGCTCAATTGTTAAATATGGTATGGATTCACAAGAAGACCAATTAAAAGCTGGTATGAAGCCAGGTGATATAGGATATGGAGAAGATAGTGAAAGTAATTTTGCTGTTTTAGAAACAGAAGAAGAAGTGAAGCATATTCCAACAGAAGTGGGATGCTATGAAATTTATTATAAAGGAATTCGAGATAGTATAGTAAATGGTATGCAACCTCTTGTAACAGCTGAAGAGGGTTTACAGGTGATTCAACTTATTCAATTGGCAATTGAAAGTAGTGAAACAGGTAGAGTTATCTCACTATAAGTTAAAAAGACACGATTTCGTGTCTTTTTTTTGGATTTTAGGATTGGAATATATGTGCTTGTTGTGGGATATAATTTTTCTCTTCGAATGAAATATAAACAATTCAAATTACTAATCTAATTTTCCCGAGTGACATTTTCAGGGTTGGAAAGCCCATAAAAAAACATCGTAATGATATCTTTTATATGTTTTTCACGATCGTCCTCCAAGAGTTGTACACCGTAATCTTCGCCGAACTTACTAAACATTTGAATGTATAGTAATATCATTTCTTTTGAAAGATTGGGATTAATTTCATTTTGGCGTTGTGCATTTTCTAATATCTCTAAAAACCAAGGCAGGACTGTTTCATTTTGGTAACGATATATAAATTCGCGAAGCTCTGGATCTTTTTGGATTACTTGCAACAGCATGTCAGGGTGAAATAAACTACCACTTTCCATTTTACGTCGCATCATCTTATGAAACATCTCTTGAAATGTCATATTTTCAGCTGCTATCTCTTGATAGAATTGAAACTCAGTCGTCGCAAATTCGTGAATAAGCTCTCGGAAAAGCGCATCTTTACTACCAAAATGATTATAAATGGTAACTTGAGATACTTTTGCTTTTTTTGCGATGTCCTCTATTTTTACTTCATTAAATCCACGCTCTGAAAATAATGATAACGCAGCGTCTTTAATGGCGCGTTTTTTCTTTTCTTTTACTTTTTCAAAACCGTTCAATACAATCACCTCATTTAAAATATACAAGAAAATAGAGATGAAAACAATAATTTTGAAATATGAACATAAAAATATTTCAAAAAGTTGTTGCCAATTTAAATAGAGAGGAGTACAATAATTTTGAAATATAAAACACGAAATATTTCAAAAAATGAGGTGGAATAATGATTTCAGTCCAAAATGTCACAAAAAAATTTTCAAATGGAAAAGGATTATTTGATATTACTTTTCAAGTAAAAGAAGGTGAAGTTTTCGGTTACCTAGGGCCAAATGGTGCAGGGAAATCAACAACGATTCGTAATTTAATGGGATTTATAAAGCCAACTGCTGGTCATGCAGAAATTTTCGGTCTAGACTGCTGGAACGAAGCTGCAAAAATTCAAAGGGAAGTTGGTTATTTACCAGGGGAAATTTCCTTTATAGAAGGAATGAATGGATTAGAATTTTTAAAACTTATGCAAGGTATGCGCGGATTGAAAGATGTAAAGAGACGTGATGAGCTTATTGAAAGATTACAATTTGATGTGAAAACACCAATTCGGAAAATGTCTAAAGGGATGAAACAAAAAGTAGGAATTGTAGCTGCATTTATGCATGATCCAGAAGTGTTAATTTTGGATGAACCAACGTCAGGATTAGATCCACTCATGCAGCAAACTTTTATTGATTTAATACTAGAGGAAAAACAAAAAGGAAAGACAATCCTTATGTCATCCCATATTTTCACAGAAATTGAGCGGACATGTGACCGGGTAGCTATTATTAAGGATGGTCGCCTTGTAACGGTGGAAAATATTCATGATTTACAAGGCATGAGAAGACAGGTAATGGATGTAACGGTTTCATCTCAAGTGGAAATGCGTTCTTTACAAAAGGAAAATTTACACTTTGAAGCGGTGAAGGGGAATACAGCGTCCATTATTGTACAGGGGAATTATCAGGAAGTATTACAAACGCTTGCTAGGTATAATGTGAAAGCACTTCAAACGAGGGCGATGGATTTAGAACATTTATTTATGCATTATTATGATGCGAAGGAGGGTGTGAAACATGAATAAACAGCTGTTTTTAGCTAGCTTTAAAGAAAATCAAAAAAGCATATGGAGTTATTCAATTGGTGCGGCTCTTTATTTGTGGTTATTAATTTGGATATTTCCATCGCTCGTATCTGCGAAAGGATTAAATGAAATGATAGATGCTATGCCAGATAGTGTGAAAAAGATTGTTGGCATGGAAAATTCGATTCAAAATGTAAGTGATTTTTTAGCAGGTGAATACTATGGCATGTTGTTTCTAATTATATTGACAATTTTTAGTGTAACGGTTGCTACACATGTAATGGCTTGTTATGTAGATAAAGGGGCGATGGCTTATTTGTTGGCAACACCGGTATCTAGAGTGAAAATTGCAATAACACAAGGGGTAGTTCTTATTCTAGGATTGCTGATTATTATACTTGCGACGTATGGAGCTGGTGTATTAGGAGCAGAGTGGCTCTTGAAAGATAACAATTTAAATCAAGAAGTATTCTTCAAAATGAATTTAGTTGGGGGGCTGTTGTTTTTCGTAGTCAGTGCCTATTCATTTTTATTCTCTTGTATATGTAACGATGAAAGAAAAGCTCTTAGTCTTTCTGCCAGTGTTACAATTTTGTTTTATTTACTAGATATGGTAGGGAAATTAAGTGATAAGCTAGAATGGATGAGAAATATATCATTATTTACGTTGTTCCGTCCAAAAGAAATTGTGGCAGGGACATATAACATATGGCCGGTAAGTATTGGATTAATTTTTGGTGCGATTTGTATCTTTGTAGTAGCGATTGTATTGTTCAAAAAGAGAGATTTACCGCTATAGATAAATAGAGTTGAAAAGATAGTTAGTTCCTTTATGAACTAACTATCTTTTTTTATTTCTGGAAAATTATAAAAAAAGTGAACCTTTTTCCCCACTAAACCATCTAATAAGTGTAAAGTTTTATTGGAAGATATAAAGTGAAACTTTAATTAGTAGGGGGTTTCTTCATCCCCAATTGATTATTAGTCCGCCCCACCTAACTTCTTTGCTTTCGCTGAATTTTGAGGTGGTGGGTCTTACTGCCCCGCAAATAGCGGGATAAAACGGGAGGATAGACAGTGAAAGTAATACCTGTATATAAAATAATGGTAAAAGAAGAGAGTAATGTTTCTTTAGCTAAAAACGGTGATCATGAAGCATTTGTCTCTTTAATACATACACATAAAGTTCAGCTCTATCGTATAGCCAAAGCAATGCTATATGATGAGAATGACGTAGAAGATGCGATACAAACAACAATTCTAAAGGCTTATGAAAATATAAAAAAGCTTAAAAATGAAGAGTTTTTCCAAACATGGTGCATTCGAATCCTGATGAATCAGTGTAATGAAATGATACGATCACGAAAAAAGGTAATTGCGATAGAAGGAAATAATGATTATATGATAGCATTTGATTCTTATGAAGATATAGATCTTCATAATGCAATTCAGTCTTTAAATGAAGAATTAAAAGCTGTAACAGTACTCTACTATTATGAAGATATGAATCAAGAAAATATTGCGGCATTATTAGAAATACCAAAAGGAACTGTTAAATCAAGGTTGTCACGGGCAAGAGAACAATTGCAGAAGCAATTACGAATGGAATAGGAGGTGTATGTGTTGGATAAGGATGAATTATTTGATGAAAAACTGAAAAAGCGAATAGACCGAGAGAAAACAATGTTACCGGAGCAGTTGAATCGGAAAATTAATGATACATTACATAATCTCCCGGTTAAGAAGAAGTCTTATAGAGTTCAAGCTATGGCTGTTAGTGTGGCAATAATGGCATTGTCAATCGTTTCTATGTTTGAATTTTCTGTGCAAAGTTTTGCGCAAAAAGGTGGAGTATTTGAATATGTAACGAAAAAGGCATTTTCAGATTATGAAAATGAGGAAGAAACAAAATCTAATGTAAATTATCCTGAAAAAGAAAAAATTCACAAAAAAATGCTGGATTCAATCGATCATTTTAAAAGTGTTAAGGGGCAATTTGAAGAGTACTCTAGTTCATCTCGCCTAATTACTACTTATAAGTACGCAATTGATACATGGAATCAGAGAGGGATTTCTTCTAAAGAGGATCGTCAGTCAAAAAAAATGACAGTTTTATATAACCAAGGGAAAAAACAGGAATTTAATGATAAAGATTATACATATAAAGAAGTGAGATGGAAGTCAGAACCTAAAAATATAGAGTTACTAAAACTAACACCTACTGAAAGAGCATTTAATAAAGTGGGGGAGAAAAAGCGGTATGATGATGAATATGTCGGACTAGCAAAATATAGTATTCAATCGGAGTTTGCAAATTTGTTAATTCGATATAAAGATTGGAATTTTAAAGAAACAAAGTATCTTGGATTAGACTGTTATAAAATAGAGGGCGTTATAAACATAGAGATGCCTTTAAGTACATCTGAAGACTTACGAGGAAAATTCGAAATGATTGTAGAAAAAAATACGGGGATTATGTTGAATTTTCTTAGTTTTCATAATGGAATGATCCAGTATTCTATTACTACGGAAAAGATACAAATAAACAAAGGGATTGATGAAAACGTATTTCAAAAAGATGTTTCTTCATACGAAAAATTGAAAAATGTATTGAATAAATAATGATCTTGTTATTTTGATAGTTTTTAATTCGTATAGAATAATAAATATCGGGGGAACTAATATGGAGAAGAATTTACCTTCACGTGAAAAAAAGAATAAGAAAAAATATAAAAGAGGAAAAGTGATAGGGATATTTGTAGGGGTGTTATTAGCTGTTGGAATAGGATATGGTGCGTATTTGTATAATAAAACTTCAAATGCGGTACAAAAAGCTTCTCTCAGTCTAGCACGTGGTGAGAAATCTGATTTGCGTGAGGAAGTTGTAAAGCCAATAACAAATAATGTTTCTCTTTTAATTATGGGCATTGATGAAAATCAAGAGCGTCAAAAAGAATATAATGGTGCATTTCATACAGATGCATTATTACTAGCTACTTTTAATAAGGATGATAAGACAGTCAAGTTAATAAGCATACCACGTGATACATATACATATGTTCCAATCGAAAAGAAAAAGGATAAAATAACACATGCATATGGTAGGGGCTTTGTAAAGAACGGAAAGGATGGAGGACCGCAAGCGTCTGTTGAAGCGGTAGAAAAATTATTACATGTACCAGTTGATTATTTTGTGAAATTCAATTTTAATTCATTTATAAAAATTGTTGATGATTTGGGTGGTATTGAAATAGATGTTCCAATTGAGTTTTCTGAACAAAATAGTAAAGATGAACCGGAGGCTATTCATTTAAAAAAAGGAATGCAAACATTAACTGGTGAACAAGCACTTGCTCTTGCAAGGACACGTCATATCGATAGTGATGCTATGAGAGGACAGCGTCAGCAGCTTGTCATTGAAGCGATCTTAACAAAATTAAAAAGTGCAGGATCTGTTACGAAAATAGGAAAGATGATTGATGCTGTAGATGGTGAGTTTAAGACAAACTTAGCTTTGGCTGATATGCTGTCGTTTTATAAATATGGATTAAATGCTTCAATTGAGAAAATTCAATTAGCTGGAGATGATTTGTATTTACCGAATGGGCCGAAAGGTGAACGAGTCTATTATTATAATCCAGATACAAAGAGTTTGAGAGAACTTAGTAATATACTTCGAATACATCTTGGATTAAGTGAACAGCAAATTAAAAAAGAAGATGGGGAGAGTTAAAGTATATGAAAAACATAATATAAAATATTTTTTAGTAAAGCAGATCATTATAAATATCTGCTTTTTTGTTTGAATGATACAGTGAAGGTTTTTACCTCGATCTTTCGCTTGGTCAACAATTAACAATAATAGCTATTTTGTTAGTTACTTTAAAAGGGGAAGACGCTGTAACTGGAGAGGGCTTTATGTATTGGCATCAACTTTATCAGCGATGCATGTTATTCCGTTAGAAGGATTAGCTCTTCTATTAGGGGGGAGATCGTTTTATCCCGCATTAACGGGCAGTAAGACCCCCACCTCAAAATTTGGCAAAAGCAAAGAAGTTAGGTGGGGGATGAACTGCCCGTAAAAGCCCGATTGGTTCAACTAATAATCAGTGGGGGATGAAGAAAACCCCCACTGATTAAAGTTTCACTTTATGTCAGAAACGCGCGCTATCGTAAATTTAATTGGTAATGGTATTGCAACTGTAGTTGTTGCGAAAAGCGAAAATGAATTTAATGAGGGGAAAGATAAACAGATGCTAATAGGTATGCAAAAAGAAAAAATAGCCGGATGAAAAGGTCAGTAAAGCTGACTTTTTTTATTTTGTTAAGAAAGGATTTACTAGAATTATACATTATTTATTAACAATAATTCAGAAGAGTTTTCTTTACAATTGGAATAAATAGAAGAAGAATCAAATGCATATAGTAATACAAGAAAATTCTATATCAACGTAATAGAATGTTTATGAATATTACTGTAATAAAATAATTTTTACAAAATTTTTAATAATAATACTTTACAAAAAACAAAAAATTAGTAGAATAATAGTTAATAGGAATCTTTTGATAAGAATATAAAGAAAAACAGAATTATCAGAAATTTCTTAATCTAGAAACGTACAGGAAATTAGGGAGGGTACAAAAAATGAAAAAGAAAAAGATGAAGAAATTAACAGCAGTCGTAGCACCAGTTTTAGCAATGAGTATGGCATTAACTGCATGTTCTACAGGTGGGGACAAAAAAACAAGTACGAATTCAAGCGGAAGTGATAGCAAATCGGATGTTAAATTAGCAGCAAAGCAAGTGCTGAATCGTACAGAAACAAACGAAATTCCAACAATGGATACTTCGAAATCAACAGATACTCTTGGATCACAAATTTTAGGGAATACGATGGAAGGGTTATATCGCCTTGATAAAGATAATAAGCCAATCCCAGCTGCAGCTGAATCAAGTACGAAAAGTGAGGATGGCAAAAAATATACATTTAAACTTCGTAAAGACGCAAAATGGTCAAACGGTGACCCAGTAACAGCAAAAGATTTCGTGTTTGCATGGCAACGTTTGTTAGATCCAAAGACAGCTGCAGAGTACTCATTTATTGCTTATTATATTAAAAATGCAGAAGCAATTAATAAAGGAAAAGCGGAAGTGTCTACACTAGGTGCAAAAGCGATAGATGATTACACACTCGAAGTTGAACTAGAAAGCGCAGTTCCATACTTCTTAAACTTAACGGCATTCCCATCGTACTATCCACTAAATGAAAAGTTTGTAAAAGAAAAAGGGGATAAATTCGGTTTAGAATCTGATACTGTAGTTTATAATGGACCGTTTGTTCTAACTGATTGGAAGCATGAAGAGGGCTGGAAGCTGAAGAAAAATGATAATTATTGGGACAAAAAGAGTGTGAAGTTAGACGAAGTTAACTATAGTGTTGTAAAAGATATGGCAACTCGTGTAAATCTATATGATAGTGGCCAAATTGACTTTACTATATTAGCTGGAGAGTTTGTTGACAAATATAGAAATAAAAAAGAAGAATATGGAGTATATTCAGAACCAAGTACGTTCTACTTACGTTTAAATCAAAAACGTGCTGGCCAAGATACACCACTAAAGAGCAAAAAATTACGTGAAGCAATTGCGTTGTCAATTAATAAAAAAGATTTAGCGAATGTAATCTTAAATGATGGTTCTAAACCTGCTGATTACTTAGTGCCAAAAGGATTAGCGAACGGACCAGACGGTAAAGATTTCCAAGAGACGTTTAAAACTGGCCTGAAAAATGACACTAAAAAAGCAGCGGCAGCTTGGGAAGAAGCGAAAAAAGAGCTTGGTAAAGATCAAGTGACACTTGAGTTCTTGAACTATGATACAAGTAATGCGAAAAAAGTTGGAGAATATGTAAAAGACCAAATTGAGAAAAACTTAAAAGGTGTAACAGTTAATATTAAAATGCAGCCGTTCAAACAAAAGCTGAAATTAGAATCTGAACAAGATTATGATTTCTCATATGGTGGCTGGAACCCAGACTATGCGGATCCAATGACATATTTAGATATGTTCGAATCAACAAATTCTCAAAACCAAATGAGCTACTCAAATCCAAAATATGATGAAATCATCAAAAAAGGAAAAACAGAGTTAATGGCAGATGCGAAGAAACGTTGGGAAGAGTTAGGAAAGGCAGAAAAACTGTTGCTTGAAGAAGATGTAGCGCTTGTACCGTTATACCAAAGTGCTAAATCGTATGTAATGAAACCAAACGTAAAAGGTGTCGTAAAACATAATATCAGTCCAGAATACAGCTTCAAGTGGGCTTACGTAACTGAAAAAGACGGAAAGTAATATAAAGATAGAAAAGCATTTCTAAAAGTAGGACATCTACTTTTAGAGGTGCTTTTTTTCTATGTAATGAATCTTGTTTAAAGAGACTTCAGACATTAGAAGGGATGTTTGATGCAAAGTTTATATATAAATAATTTTATATTAATTTAAATAAATGATAGGAAGGGTATTGCTGTCATATAGTGAATGGAGAGATTTTGTAAAGTAGTGTGACTAAAATATACCATCATTATAGTAGAAAATATTTTCGAGATTTAAAAAAATAACTTTACAAAACATAAAAAAATAGTAGAATATTAACTAATAAGAATTTTCTGATAATACAAATATATCAGAAATCTATCAAGGGTATCATCGTACATATAATTAGGGAGGGTACACAATGAAAAAGAAAAAGTTGAAGAAGTTAACAGCGGTTGTGGCACCAGTTTTAGCAATGAGTATGGCATTATCGGCATGCTCGGGATCAGGTGGGGATAAGAAGACAAGTACAACGTCTAATAGTGGTGAAGAGAAAAAATCTGATATTAAATATGCAGCAAAACAAGTATTAAATCGTACAGAAAATCAGGAAATTCCAACAATGGATACTTCAAAATCAACAGATACACTTGGTTCGCAAATTTTAGGGAACACGATGGAAGGGCTATATCGCCTTGATAAAGATAATAAACCAATCCCAGCTGCAGCTGAATCTAGCACGAAAAGTGAGGATGGTAAAAAATATACATTTAAGCTTCGTAAAGATGCAAAATGGTCAAATGGTGATCCAGTAACAGCGAAAGATTTCGTGTTTGCATGGCAGCGCTTACTTGATAAAAACACAGCTTCTGAATATGCGTTTATTGCTTACTATATTAAAAATGCAGAAGCAATTAATAAAGGAGAAGCAGACCTATCTACATTAGGTGCTAAAGCGGTTGATGATTATACCCTTGAAGTGGAATTAGAAAAGCCTGTTCCGTATTTCTTAAATTTAACGGCATTCCCATCATACTATCCATTAAATGAAAAGTTTGTAAAAGAAAAAGGGAATAAATTCGGTTTAGAGGCGGATACAGTTTTATATAATGGACCATTTGTAATGTCTGAGTGGAAGCATGAGCAAGGTTGGAAGTTGAAGAAAAACGATAATTATTGGGATAAAAAGAGTGTGAAACTAGAGGAAATTAACTATAGTGTTGTAAAAGACGTAGCTACAAAAGTGAACTTATATGATACTGACGCAATTGACTTTACATTATTATCAGGAGAGTTTGTTGATAAATATAAACCGAAGAAAGATGAATATGGTGAGTATGCAGAATCAAGCACTTTCTTCTTACGTTTGAATGAAAAACGTGGTGGCCAAGATACGCCGCTGAAAAATAAAAAGTTACGTGAAGCAATTGCATTGTCAATTGATAAAAAAGGTTTAGCAAATGTTATCTTAAACAACGGTTCTAAAGCAACGGATCAATTAGTACCAAAAGGACTAGCAACTGGTTCAGACGGTAAAGATTTCACAGAAACATTTAAAAATGGTTTAAAGCAAGATACGAAAAAAGCAGCTGCAGCATGGGAAGAAGCGAAAAAAGAACTTGGTAAAGACCAAGTGGCAATTGAATTGTTAAGTTATGATGATGGAACAGCGAAAAAAGTTGCTGATTATGTAAAAGACCAAATTGAGAAAAATTTAAAAGGTGTAACAATTAATACGAAAATCCAGCCGTTTAAACAAAAGTTAAAACTAGAGACAGCGCAAGACTATGAAATCTCTTACGCAGGTTGGAGCCCAGACTATGCAGATCCAATGACATTTATCGATATGTTTGAAACAAAGAGCCCTTATAACCAAATGAGCTACTCAAATCCAAAATATGATGAAATGGTTAAAAAAGCAGGAAATGAATTAATGTCTGATCCGAAGAAACGTTGGGAAGAGTTAGGAAAAGCAGAAAAATTATTGCTTGAAGAAGATGTAGCGATGGTGCCACTATATCAAACAGGTAGAGCATATGTAATGAAACCAAATGTAAAAGGAATTGTAAAACATAATATCAGCCCAGAGTACAGCTTCAAGTGGGCGTATGTAGAGGAAAAAGGCGGAAAATAATATGAAATTAGAAAAGAGCCTCCGGAAGTAGGTCAACTACTTTTGGAGGTGCTTTTTCATGGAAAGAATCTTGTTCATAATTTGTTTTATTGCTAAAAGGATAAAAATTTAAATTGATTCAGAATGGCAGTGAGGAATTAAAGGGAATTCTTAAATGTATATTATTTATCCCTCTATTAAAGGGCAATAAGACTCCTACCTCAAAAGTTAGTGAAAGCAAAGAAATTAGGTGAGGGGATCAACTATCTCTAAAAGCCCGATTAGTGAGGTCTAATAATCAGTGGGGGATGAAAAAACCACACTGATTAAAGTTTCACTTTATAGAGAGAAAGGAGGTTATATATAATTCGAAAAAATAGAGATGAATAAGAAAGCTTTAGTGCTCATATAGTAGATGGGGAGAATCTTGTAATTGTGCTATTAAAAAGCGAATCATTATTATAGAAAAACTATTTTCAGAATTTTTAAAAATAACTTTACAAACTCGAAAAAAATAGTAGAATATTAATTAATAAGAATTTTCTGATAATACCATAAGTATTAGAAAATCTCTCAAATGTATCATCGTACATATAATTTAGGGAGGGTACACAAATGAAAAAGATCAAGAAACTAACAGCGGTTGTGGCACCGGTTTTAGCAGTAAGTATGGCGTTATCGGCATGCTCGGGGTCAGGTGGGGATAAGAAGACAAATACAACGTCTAATAGTGGTGAAGAGAAGAAATCTGATATTAAATATGCAGCAAAACAAGTACTAAATCGTACAGAAACAAACGAAATTCCAACGATGGATACTTCTAAAAATACAGATACTCTTGGGTCACAAATTTTAGGGAATACAATGGAAGGGTTATATCGCCTTGATAAAGATAATAAGCCAATCCCAGCTGTGGCAGAATCAAGTACGAAAAGTGGGGATGGAAAAAAGTATACATTTAAACTTCGTAAAGATGCAAAATGGTCTAATGGAGATCCGGTAACAGCAAAAGATTTCGTATTTGCATGGCAACGGTTAGTAGATCCAAAGACAGCTTCTGAATACGCATTTATTGCTTATTATATTAAAAATGCAGAAGCAATTAACCAAGGAAAAGCAGAAGTATCTACATTAGGTGCAAAAGCAGTAGATGATTATACACTTGAAGTTGAGCTGGAAACCGCAGTTCCATATTTCTTGAACTTAACGGCATTTGTATCGTATTACCCACTAAATGAAAAGTTCGTAAAAGAAAAAGGAGATAAATACGGTTTAGAATCTGATACGGTAGTTTATAATGGACCGTTTGTTTTAACTGACTGGAAGCATGAAGAAGGTTGGAAGTTAAAGAAAAATGATAATTATTGGGATAAAAAGAATGTGAAACTAGAAGAAATTAACTATAGTGTTGTAAAAGATATGGCAACTCGTGTAAATCTATATGACAGTGGTCAAATTGACTTTACACTATTATCAGGAGAATTTGTTGATAAATATAAATCGAAGAAGGATGAATTTGGAACATATTCGGAACCAAGTACATTCTACTTACGCTTGAATCAAAAACGTGCTGGTCAAGATACACCATTAAAGAGCAAAAAATTGCGTGAAGCAATTGCGTTGTCAATTAATAAAAAGGATTTAGCAAATGTAATTTTAAATGATGGTTCCAAACCTGCCGATTTCTTAGTTGCAAAAGGATTAGCGAATGGACCGGACGGTAAAGATTTCCAAGAAACGTTTAAAAACGGTTTAAAACAAGATACGAAAAAAGCAGCGGCGGCTTGGGAAGCAGCGAAGAAAGAGCTTGGTAAAGATCAAGTGACACTTGAATTTTTAAACTATGATACGAGTAATGCAAAAAAAGTTGGTGAGTATGTAAAAGATCAAATTGAGAAAAATTTAAAAGGTGTAACAGTTAATATTAAAATGCAGCCATTTAAACAAAAATTAAAATTAGAATCTGAGCAAGATTATGATTTCTCATATGGTGGTTGGAACCCAGACTATGCAGATCCAATGACATATTTAGATATGTTTGAATCAACAAACTCTCAAAACCAAATGAGCTATTCAAATCCAAAATATGATGAAATCATCAAAAAAGGAAAAACAGAGTTAATGGCAGATGCGAAGAAGCGTTGGGAAGAGTTAGGAAAGGCAGAAAAACTGTTGCTTGAAGAAGATGTAGCGCTTGTACCATTACATCAAAATGCTAGATCGTATGTAATGAGACCAAATGTAAAAGGAATTGTAAAACATAATATCAGCCCAGAGTATAGCTTTAAGTGGGCATATGTAACAGAGAAAGATAGCAAGTAATAAAAAAAGCATTTCCAATGGTAATTACTTTACCTTGGAAATGCTTTTTTTATGAGTAATGTGGAGCTACTTTGAGAAAATAGTACGTTATTTTTGCACAGTACATTACGTTTATGCATATAGGTATTCTAGAAAAAAGAAGGAGAATCTTATGAAACGGAATGTATACATTGACTTTTTAGCTTATTACGGAATTGGAAGCGCACATCCTGGTGGTTTTACATTAACAAAACAGTTATTGGCACAGTTACCATTATACCGTGAAGCAAATGTGCTTGAAATAGGATGCGGAACAGGGCGTACAGCAGCTTATATGAAAAAACAATATGGTTATAACGTCACAGCAGTTGAAAATAATGAAATTATGATTCAAAAAGCAAAAAATAGATGGTCACAAGAACAATTATCCATTGAACTGATTAAAGGAACTGCTGAACAGTTGCCGTTTTTAAATGAGAAGTTTGATCTTGTATTAGGTGAATCTGTACTTGCTTTTACAAACAAAGAACAGGTGATTCCTGAATGTTATCGTGTCTTGCAAAAGAACGGGAAACTTGTTGTCATTGAAATGATAATTGAGAAGCACTTAACAAAAGAAGAAGAGGAGAAAATACTACAATTTTACGGAATAAAGGAGTTACACACAGAAAAGGAATGGATTGATTTATTTCAAACGACAAACTTCAAAAGGATAACGATTGTAGGTGGAGGAACGATTGCCGAAACGATTGCAGGACAAATGGAACAGCCAGAATGGAACCTGTCACATTTTATTCCGGCTGAATTGTACGATGCATGGGTGCAGCACGAGCAGGTATTGCAAATGTATCAACATATTTTAGGGCACCGTGTATTTATTTGTGAAAAATAAAAAGCAGATTAAAAAATCTGCTTCATTTATCCTACTATTTGTGGGCAGTAATATTCTCACCTCAAAATTTAGCAAAAGCACAGAAGTTAGGTGAGAGATAACCTACCCGTAAAGGCCCGATTGATGAGGGCTGATTAAAGTTTCACTTTATTCGCGTATGATAGGATAACTGTATTCCATTATTTTTGAAAAGGAGTTAACTAAAAATATAGTTGGCTTCTTTGTATATTAGATGAAAAATAATGCAGCTAAAGCAATACCAAAAATAAATCCGAAACCTAATTCAACGGCACCACTTCCGCAAAATCCTCCTCTACAGCCTCCATCAAAGCCACAGCCTCCATCAAAACCAAAGCCTCTATCAAAACCAAAGCCACAATGGTTACATTGACCTAAACCACCACAAAAATCACAGCCACCACCTGCATATGCATCATGGTAACCAAATCCTGTATCAAAAGATGATCTATAGGGTTCAATCCAAACAGAATCATTTGTCACATCAACAATCTTACCGATATGAACATAACCATCTACATCTTCAATACGTACAACTTTACCAAAATAACGATGACAAGTATTGTAACATTTTTGACAATGCATGTTCTTGCCTCCTTCCATATACAGTAATACGATATGTCATCGGGACAAGTGCGGCTTGTACGATTTACCTAAGTTTCATAATTGTTACGAGAAAGGGGGAATATATGGTGAAAGTGTATGAAAAAGGAGTGGGAAGTATGGAACCTAAAGATCAATTTCAAACATATGAAGTTCCTTGGAATGAATTTACGAATGCCCTTCGTAGTGAAATGGAAAAGCAAGTAGGAGCAGATATTATTGACCAAGTCGTTTGTGATTTAAAGGATGGGTTTGAAGTGTATACATATATACAAGGAGATTTAGATTTTGAATATAAAGAAGAACTTGAACGAAAACTTGGGAGTGATGGGAAAATTCCTAATTTATTAACTGTTATGTTATTAGCAAGTATTTATCATACAAGCGAAGAGAATATTCGTCTGCATGCGGATCGTAAAGACAATCCTATTGTTGAAGTATATGTGAAACAATAAAACACGCTGTTATAGGCGTGTTTTTATTTGTATGGAAAAATGTAAGGAAATTCACACTTTAAGGAGAGGGGATATTGTGATTGCTTTTTCAACAGCGCATCGTATTCCTCATACCATTGCTACAGAAACTTTACAATATTCTTTTTTACGTGAAGATGGTAAGGAAGTTTCATATCTGTTTACGATGACTGTAGAAGTGATAGAAGAGGATATTTAGAAAGCTTTATGCGTAGCAAAAATGACAAGTGGAAGTAGGGGATATTTAGAAAAAACACCGTATTCAAAGGTGAAAAGTTATTTTTAATAGAAGAGAAAATCAAACTTTTTTATAGGGATTTTTTGTATGAAGAGTCTGTTTTGATTAATTCGCTTTCAAAACAAGATCGTTACTGAAAAGGAGGTTATCATTCCAGTAATTTAGTTTACATAATGACATTATAATGATCTACATATCCCAAAATACAAGTCATATATCTTGTTTCTTTTCATAAATTTAAACATAGGAATTTGTCTACAAAGGTGGCGAAGCCTCATCATGAAGATTCGAATTTGTGCCACATTCATCTTTTTTCTATTATTGTGTTTGAATCCTTTTTCAACTTTTGCAAAAGGAGAGGAGGCAAAAGAAAGGGTCGTTTCACTTGTATATGATGATTCTGGCAGCATGAGAAATAACGATCGCTGGAAATATGCCAACTATGCTTTGCAAAGTTTAGTTGCATTATTAGATGAAAAAGATAGATTTTCATATGTTCCAATGAGTCGTCCTACTGAAGCGTTAAATATCACACTAACAAATGAAAAAAGACAAACAGAAATTGATCAAATTGGAGCGTGGAAGAATTATTTAAATACGCCGTTTAGCGCAGTAGAGACCGCAATGCAATCTATTAAAAAGGCAGCGGACATAAATGGAAAACGTGAATTTTGGCTTATTGTATTAACTGACGGGGCATTTAATGAATTAGAAAAAGAAAAGACCGGCGGTAAAGAACAAATCACGCAGAAACTGGAACAGTTTAAAAAAGAAATGGAAGCGAAAAAAATATCATTGCATCCAGTTTTAATAACAATGGAAGAAAACTTAGGACAGCAAGAGCAACAACAGATGAATACGTTTAAAGAAATTTGGAAGCAAGAAATAAATGGTATCGTTATGCCAACGAGTGGAGAAGATGGAGTCATTCAAAGTGTAAATCAAGCTGCTGCCTTGGTTGCGAATCGAGATCCGTTTTCTTCTGTTGAATCTGTCGTGAAAACGACTATATCTGGTAACAAATTAGAGATTACTACACCATTCCCATTAAAGCGAATGACGCTCGTACAACAATCTTTTAATACATCGCGATATCGGATAGACCAACTTGCCAAACCATTAGCAGTACAATCGTCCTTTTCGATTCATGCACCAGGAGAATCAAATTTATATGGTGGTATTACTCATATTGGTGCTACGAATCATGAAGTGATTAAACCAGGGACATACACGTTAGAAATTGATAGAGATATTGTGAAAGAAGGATCGAAAGTACTTGTTGAACCAGCACTTGATTATACCATTGCTACTTATGATAAAGAGGATAAAGCGAAAAAAAACGTCGAGAAAATGTATGAGGGAACGAAAGCAGTGATTGAAGCGAAACCAACGGATTTACCAATCCAATCTTCTTATTTCCAAGCAGAAGTAGAACTAGATGGAAAGCTGTATCCGATGAAATGGGATGATAAAAGACATGTGTTTTACTATGAATTACAAATTAAAAACCAATTTGTACGTGGGAAAGTTCATATGAATATAAAAGGGTTTTACAGGCAAACGAGAGAATTCCGAATTGATCCGATGCCAAAGGCAAAATTATCTTTACAGGTCATTACGAAAGATTATGAAGAAAAGGTAACAAATTTAGAAAAGAGTAAACCACTTGTCCTGCAGCCATTACTGAATGGTGAACCAATGACAGAAGTGGAGGTGAAAAAGCTACTGGAATCTACTGGTGTCACATCTCATCAATCGATTAACTACGAATTGCGGCAACATGACAATCAAATTTATGTGTATCCTCGTCCTTACTACTCCGATACATTCAATTTTACAGATACCGGCACCATAGAAGCTACCATCACTATAAACGGTTCAAAGTTACAAGAAGTGAAGAAAACGATTTCGTTTTATATTCAAAATGCACCATTTTGGGAACGGTATGCGCTAATTTTTCAATTTGTAATCCCGATTGGTTTACTGCTTTTGCTTGTTGCGATTCTTATTTTAGGATGGATTGTCCGGCCAAGGTTTCATCGTAAAGCAATGTTATATTACGAATGGGATCAAGAAGTAGCAAAAGATTGGCTCTATCAATCTGAACCAGAATTATTAAGAAACAAGTGGTGGAAACATTATTTTGGCATTCCATTTCGAGCAGAACGAAAGACGGTACAATCAGTAACTTTTATAGCGAAAAAAGGTTCGAAGTCTATATTTGTAGCAAAGGAATCACAAGTGATTGGTATGATTATTGACGGTATGTTTATAACAGAGGAAGAGGCCGGAAATGAGCATAAGACATTATATCCGAACGAGATTTTACTAATTGATCGTGGGTATGGAAAAGAAATTTATCGATATGAATGTGAATAATAGGAAGTTCAAATAGGAAGGTGGTTCACATGACATTACAAGTTCCAACAATTTTAATTGGCTTAGGTGGAATCGGGAGTACCGTTACACACCAAATATATGAGAAATTGCCAGAGGAACGACGTAAAAAGGTAGCGATGCATGTCTTTGATACAGATGTGAATACATTAAGTAAATTTGAGCATATTCGTAAGTTCAAGACTCAAACGAGCTCTAGTAAAACGCCGCGAGAATATATTGCAGGGGATCCAACGATCCCGGAATGGTTTCCAATGGACCCTACTATTCTGGATAAGCCGTTAACTGAAGGAGCTGGTCAACTGCGTGTGATTTCACGCTTAGCTCTTCGGGCAGCGATGAAAGAAGATAAATTGACTGCTTTTTGGCAAGAAATCGAAAAGATTTTTCCTGTCACAAGTGATCAAACAGAGTATGGTGTTCGAGTTATTATCGTTACATCATTAGCTGGTGGCACTGGCTCGGGTATGTTCTTACAAATTGCGTTGTACCTACGTGAAATGCTTCGTAAGAAATTGCAACATCATAACATTTTAATTCGCGGTGCGTTTTTAATGCCAGATGCACTTGTTAAGACGCGCACCGTTAGTGCGAAAGAATTTGAAACTGTTCAGGCAAATGGTTACGCGTCATTAAAAGAACTTCATGCAATTACACTTGGCTCAACGGGTGAATTATCAAAGCGGGGCGGTGTAACAATTGAACTAGAGTATCGTCCAGATCAAGTGGATGAAGACGGAAGAACGAATCATACAATTAAAGAGCATCATTTACCATATAATTATTGTTTCTTATATGATTATGAAAATTTACATGGTCATCATTTACACAATCTATCAGATTACATGGAACAAATGACAAATACGATTTATTTACAGTTATTTAGTCCGATGTCCACAAGTCATTTTGCACAAGAGGATAATCAAATTCAGCAGTTGGCGGAATCGAACGGAAAAGCACGTTATTGTGGTGCTGGAACTGCAAAGCTTATTTATCCATATGAGCATGTTTTAAAATATTGTGCCTTGAAATGGGCTGTGCAAGGATTAGATGAATCCTGGCTACATTTAGATCAATTGTTTCAAGAGAAAAAACAGCGGTATGAACAAGATGTTCGTCGTGGTATGCAGCGTGAGAAGCCAGAGCGGGGAAAGAGTTATTTAGAAGATTTAGAGCATCTTGCCACTCGCCCAGAACAAGCACATATTTTCTATAGACAAATGTACAATGAAACACGCGAAGGTGCAGAAGGTGGTAAGGTAGGCGTCGCGAAATCAAAATTATTTTTAGAAGCGGTCGAAAGTTACGTGCAGCGTACAGTACAAAAAGATGAAGAGTTAAACAGATTACAGCATGAGTGCAAAATATCTGCTGCGAAGCTTAAAATGATGGAGCAAATGAAGGGCGAAGTAGCAAGAGTTGATCACGCTGTCAGGTTGTATGCCTATGCGATACCGAGCCGTGTGCATGAGCATGTGACGACACTTTTATATGACATGATAGAATCAGACCGCTATACGCCTAGTGGATCAGAGGGGCAGTCATATCAACTAAATACATGGTTTTTAAAGAAAACAGAAGCTGTTCATCCAGTGGCTGCTCGTTTCATGCTGTATGAGATTCGAAAGCAATTAGTAGAGAAAATGAATCGATTACATGAGAACAATGAACAGAAGCGTAATCTAATTCAAAACTATGATAAGAAATTTAATGTGAGCAATATTGATGGTACAGTAACAGCTGTGCGACGTGTTGAACTTGCACAGCAACAAGGTTGGTTTGGCAAAATGTTTTATAATCAGCAGCGTATGTTCCGAAAAGAATTTGAAGATATAGTGACGCAATACGTGCATAAGTTAAATGAATATCGCAAAGAAATGCTACTGGAACTCGTTTATCAATCGCTATATCAGGCAGTAAATAAAATGATCCAACATTGGGAAAGGTTCTTTGATAATTTACAAGAAACACGTGAAAATTTGCTGTTTGAAATTCAAAAACGCAGCAAAGAATTTGAAGGGAAAACAAATCCAACGAATGTATATGTGTTAGCAGATGAAAAGCTACAAGAAAAAATATGGCAAGATATGCAGCAGCATTTAAACTTAGGTGTGCTTCCAAAGGATATATCAGCAGAGATGTATATGAGCTTGTATGCGGAATATTGCCGCGATGCACAAGCAGAGGAAAGTCAATCGAAGAAAGTAGAGGATTTTTATCGGGAGCATATTTTAACGTATTGTTATAACGAGCTCCAAGTCCGATATCGTGACAAATTAGAACTCAATATTATTGAAGCATTGCGAAAAGAAGCTGATTTTAAAAAGCGTGATCGTAATGAATATGTGAGAGAAAAAATTGAAGATCTCTTCCATCTAGCAAGCCCATTTATCCCGAAGGTAGCCCATCATCGAGAGTTACAATATTGGGGTATACATCCATCACTAAAACAGGAACTACAGGAAGAACTATTGCAAGAAATGTTTCAAGAAAAAGATACAGTGAATGAAGCATTTTCACCATTTGAAGTAATTTGTTACCGAGCTCATTATGGATTATCATTACAAGATTTTCCTAAGCTTTCATCTGGACATCTTGCAAATGGTTTTATGAATGATAAAGGAGATTATTTTCAGTCTTATTATCGACGTGTGAATAAATTGAATATTAAAAAATCTAATTTAACACCACATTTAGATAAATATTGGCACTTACCAGCCTTCATGCCCGATTTAAATGCAACGCAAACGAAGCTAGATTATGATAAATGTAATCGTGCTCTTCTTTATGCATATATGTACCGGTGGATTAGTCTTGTCGCTGTCGATGGTCAATTTGTATATCAATATAATGGTGTAGGGCGAAGCTTTTTAATTCAGTCAATGGGGAAAAACATTTCAAGTGAAAGCTATAAATTACATCGAGCATTACTTCATAATCCGTTTATTTATGAAAATATTTTGTCCCGTTTTGAAGAAGAGCAGGAAAAAGCAATGCTCCAAGGCGGACATTTGTATACACAGGCCTTTGTATTAGGGGCTCAGGATGTGAGATGGCTTAGAAAAGAGCACGTTCATAATATTTTAGACATTATTTTAATGTACGACCGGGAGGCAAAATACGATCCAACGTTAGAAGAAACATCAGATGAATTATTGCGATTACTTCTTGATGAAATGGAGTTGTATTTCCAAAATTATTATGGAACAGGTGCAGATATGGTTGCGAAGAAAGAGAAAGAAATGTTTGTAAAACAACTATGGGACCGTTCGTATGCGAAAGGGTATGTTGATCCAAATAGTGCGCCTTATAAAAAATGGCAGCACTTATTACATGTTCAAGATGAAGAACAAGATACAAAAACGAATGTGTAGGGGAAAGATAGGGAACCCTTAAGTATGGAAATACTATTTATGAAAAGAGGGGTTCTAGGTGCCATTTTTAGGAAGTGTGTATCAAATATTTGGATTATATCCGGAGATTTATCATGCGATGATTTCTGTGGAAATGCAGGAAGAAGAATTACGTAATGAGCATGTGGAAAAGAGGAATGAAATAGAAATGGAAGATTAAGAAAAAACCATGCAGATTTTTATCTGCATGGTTTTTAATGATTCGTTTTCGGAGTACTAGTAATGAATTTCATTCGGAATACAAAAATAAAGTAACCAATACACCCTCCAATAAATGCAGGACAGATCCAGCCTAAACCTGCATCGTATAAAGGAAGAATTTTAGAAAAAGTAACATTAATTGCTTGAATAGGTATATTTGCTGCATTTAGTCCATCAAACAAACTAACGACAAAAGTTAGGAGTAAGCTCCATTGATATACCTCTGTTCTACCTTTAAATATAGGGTGTAGAAATGTTAAAACAATTAGCATAATTGCTAGTGGATATATCGCTGTAAGTACCGGAACAGAAACCGCAATTAATTCTGTCAAACCAAGATTTGCAATCAATGCGCTAAAAATAGAAAGCATAACAGCAAATGTTTTATAAGATATTTTCGGGAATACTTTATGGAAGTATGAAGAGCATGCTGTTACAAGTCCAACGCTTGTTGTTAAACATGCAACAGTAATCATTAAGCCTAACAATAAATTTCCTAAAGAACTAAAATAATAATTAGCTACTTTAGCTAATACTTCTCCTCCATTTGTTAAGTGCCCTAGTTTAGATACGCTAGCGGCTCCCATATAAGAAAGGGAAGTATAGACAATTGTTAATACAATTGCTGCAATACCAGCAGCCTTTGCACAAACGCTTACTATTTCTTTTTTATCATAAGTACCCTTCTCTTTTATAGCATTGATAATAATAATACCGAATACAAAAGATGCAAGTGTATCCATTGTTAAGTAGCCTTCTTGGAAACCTTTAAAAAAAGAATTGTTCACGAATTCTTTTGTAGGTGCCTGAATAGGGCCGATTGGTTGGACAAACGCTGCAACTACTAAAATCCCGATGAATGTAAGTTTGATAGGTGTTAAAAGTTTCCCAACAACATCTACAATTTTCGTTGGATTAAATGAGAACCAACATGTAATACTAAAGAAAATGATTGTGAAAATAAGTAATGCAACCGTTTCTGTTCCGTCAGATAAAAATGGTTTTACACCTATTTCAAAAGAAACACTTCCAGCTCTAGGGAGTGCAAATAACGGACCAATTGCTAAATAAAGAATAAATGTGTACACAGCACTGAACCAAGGATGAACACGATTCGCTAATGTTTGTAAATCATCACTATCAGAAATGCCAAATGCTAGAACGCCTAGCAAAGGAAGACCTACTCCTGTAATTAAAAATCCAGCAGTAGCAATCCACACATTATGCCCAGCTGCTTGTCCTAACATAGCTGGGAAAATTAAATTTCCAGCACCAAAAAACAGTGCAAATAACATAAGGCCGATTACAAGGACACGAGAAAAGGGTACTTTATTTGCCAACTTAAAACCTCCATTGAAATAATTCTTTAAAATACCATAATGCCACATAGAAAATTCTGAATTTTAAAATTGTTATATTCACAACGTTTTTTATTATACTCATATGAAATTTATATAGCAACCAAAAAAAAATTTTTTGAATTAATAATAAAAAGTAAATTTATGATATGAAATTTATATCATGCAAATAATAGAGTTAAGATACAATCAAGTGACTATGGTTTTTATTTCACAAAAATAATTTCAATTATGAAATAGTTGAGCGCACATGTGTCTTGTAGGGGATAATGAATAAAACATTAATATTAGAAAAATGAATCAAGGGATATTCCTGGTAATAATTGAGATTTAATAATTTGGATTTGTAAAATAACAATCTTCATTACATAATTATCCATTCTAGAGTGATTGATCTTATTATTGACAATTGAATTAATTATATGATAAATTCAATCCTGTTTCTTAGTGATGCATCATTTGAAAGAATATCGTATAGATAATTTCAAATGTGCATTTCGAAAAATTCTGTTTTTTTCGAAATGCAAAGTTTAGAAATAAGTAAAAATTATAGCTATTGAAAAATAATAATTATAAAAACTTTAAAAAGGAAAAGAAGAAGTTGTACTTAGTAAGGGATTATATTGAAAACGAGGTTTCTATTAATGAGTCTACTAATTAAAAAGGAAATGAATGAAGAAAAGAAAAGGGTATTGAACCAAACGTTAGGAGCATTTGATTTAACTCTTTTAGGAATCGGGGCAATTATTGGAACTGGTATTTTTGTATTAACAGGTATTGTGGCAGCGAAACATGCTGGCCCGGCAATTGTTCTATCTTTTGTATTGGCTGCAATTGTTTGTGC
The DNA here is from genome assembly GCF_038050455.1 of Bacillus sp. FSL K6-6038. Classification (NCBI taxonomy): domain Bacteria; kingdom Bacillati; phylum Bacillota; class Bacilli; order Caryophanales; family Bacillaceae; genus Bacillus; species Bacillus sp. FSL K6-6038. The sequence goes on along the minus strand of NZ_JBBOUH010000001.1, from coordinate 3,334,362 downwards.
ATGTGTGGCATTTTGTTATGCTGAATTTGCTTCTACTGTTCCAGTATCCGGTAGTGTATATTCTTATACATATATTACATTAGGAGAAATTTTTGCTTTTATAGTTGGTTGGTGTGTCATGTTAGAGTATTTATTAGCGACCTCTGCGGTAGCAGCTGGGTGGTCCGCTTATTTTCAATCATTACTTCTAGGATTTCATATTAAAATTCCTACTCTTTTTGCCTCGGCACCGGGCATGGGGAAAGGTGGAATCATTGATTTACCTGCAGTTTTTATTGTTTTAGTTGTTACATTTTTATTAAGTCGTGGTGCGAAAGAAAGTGCGCGTATTAACAATATAATGGTTATTATTAAACTTGCTGTTATTTTAGGATTTATTATTGTAGGTGGACAATATGTGAAACCAGAGAATTGGCAACCATTTCTTCCGTTTGGATTTCACGGTGTTATTGGAGGAGCGGCTACTGTATTTTTTGCCTTTTTAGGTTTTGATGCAGTTGCTACAGCAGCTGAAGAAGTGAAACGCCCACAACGCAATGTTCCAATTGGTCTTCTTGTATCGTTATGTATTTGTACAATTCTTTATATTGGTGTTTCATTTATTTTAACAGGAATGGTACCATTTACTGAATTGAATGTAGCTGATCCAGTTGCATATGCATTGCGTGTTGTAGGAGAGGATAAAATTGCAGGTTTGTTATCAGTAGGAGCCATTGCTGGTTTAACTACAGTTCTTTTGGTAGCCATGTTTGCTTTTGTACGGGTATCTTACTCAATGAGTCGAGATGGATTACTTCCAAAGAAGCTTTCAAGTGTGCATAAACGTTTTCAAACACCATTCCTTAATACGTGGATTACAGGAATGCTCGCAGCACTTTTAGCGGGGCTTGTAGATTTGAATTTATTGGCGAATTTAGTGAATGTGGGAACGATAACAGCTTTTATATTTGTATGTATTTCGGTAATTGTACTGCGTAAAACAAACCCAAATATTGAAAGACCATTTCGTGCACCGTTGGTTCCTTTTTTACCGATAATGTCAATAATAAGTTGTATGTATTTAGCTTTAAATCTTTCTAAAGTAACTTTAATCAGTTTTATGGTTTGGGTTATGCTAGGTATTTTGGTTTATTTTGTGTATGCTAAAAAGCATAGTAATGTAAGAAAAAGAAATGGCGCATAAAGTGTAATAACCATCCCCTAAGGTGGGGTGTTGGCCGTCATCAATTTAGCTTTACTGCTTGCGAATAGCGGATAAATAATTGAAATAACAGCTGTAGGCTGAAAAGATAGCTTGTTTACAAGTAATTCTTTACTGTCTACAGCGATTTTTATTTGTATATAAATAAAAACCCCATTATTGTAGAAAGAATTAAATTTAAAAAAGAAAGTGATGTGAGAATTAATAATGTTCGTAAAATGTATGTATATATTGTGTATTAGTGTCATTGCTTTTTCGATGATGGGACTTGATAAACGTAAAGCAGTGAAAAAACAATGGCGTACCCCTGAGAGTACATTGTTTTTAATGTCTGCAGCAGGAGGAGCAATCGGAACGTGGATTGGAATGTATGTTTTTCACCATAAAACTCATAAAAATAAATTTAAAATTGGTATACCGCTTCTTGTTGCTATAACTTCATATGTTTTATGGGTAATTTAGGTTTACTTGGTTAGTTAGAGTTCGTACAACAAATTAGGTTCCTATGAGGAGTCTAAAAGGAATTTAGCTGTTTTCTGCTAGGTTCTGAAGTATGTCATATTAAAAATAAGTAAGTTTTTTGAAAAAGGAATTTCATTGTCGAAAAAGATAGGGAGAGAATATTTGTAAAGGTTTAAAGATACACCTTATAATGAAGGGGAAAAGAGAAGAGGAGAAAAGGGAAGATGGAGAGTCAAAAAGCACTGCAAAAGCAAGGGATTTTATACGCAGCTGGTGCTTATATGATGTGGGGAGTTCTTCCTGTTTACTGGAAATGGTTGGGGGAAGTTCCTGCAGAAGAAATATTAGCACATCGTATTGTTTGGGCATTTGTTTTTATGTTACTAATTTTGGGAGTATCGAGACGGTTGGGGCAATTTCAGAGTGAACTTGTGAGTCTTTTTAAACGACCTAAATTATTAATTTCATTAACGATCGCTTCCGTTTTAATTAGTGGGAATTGGTTTGTGTACATATGGGCTGTGAATCAGAATCATATCATTGAAGCGAGTATTGGTTATTATATTAATCCTCTTGTAAGTATTTTACTTGGTACAGTTGTTTTGAAAGAAAAACTTAACTTTTGGCAATATGTTGCAGTTGGTTTAGCAGGAATAGGTGTTATTATTTTAGCGTTTCGATACGGTTCAATTCCATGGATTGCTCTTTCACTGGCATTTACATTTGGGTTATATGGGTTAACCAAGAAATTGCTGAATTATGATGCAATGATAGGACTTACGATGGAAACAATGATTGTGACGCCTCTTGCATTCATTTATTTAGTTATGATTGGTGAGCATGGTTTTGGTTCGTTTGGCTCTATTTCGTTTACTTCAACGCTAATTTTAATGGGAGCAGGGATTGTTACTGCATTACCACTTTTTTATTTTGCAAAAGGAGCACAACTTATTCCGCTATATATGATTGGATTTTTACAATATATTTCTCCGACCATTAATCTTATTTTAGGTGTTTTTGTGTTCCATGAGCATTTTACGTCAGCTCATATGACAGCCTTTTTCTTTATTTGGGTTGCATTATTGATATTTTCGATAGCAAAAACAAAGTTTTTGCTTCGGAAGCAACCAAAGTTTCTTAAAAATAAATCAGCAAAAGTATCATAAAGCGTAGTATTTTCTACGCTTTTTTCTTTATACTTATAAATATAGAATTTCCATTACTGCAAGTAGGGAGCTGGAAATATGGAAACAATTTTACATAATGATCCGCTTATGGCAGCTGTAATTGCCTGGTTTTTGGCGCAATTAACGAAAGTTATTATTAAGTTAGTAAAGACAAAAGAGTTCGATTTTGCACAGTTTTTTGCTTCTGGTGGAATGCCAAGCTCTCATTCTTCAACAGTTACAGCGTTAGCAACAGGTGTTGGGATGGTGGAAGGAATCACGAGTGCAGTTTTTGCTATAGCAGTCATTTTTGCTATTATTGTCATGTACGATGCTTCAGGAGTAAGGCTCGCGGTAAGTAAACAGGCGAAGATTTTAAATGATTTTTTTCATGGCAGACAAACCGAATATAAAAAGCTGAATGAGCTTGTTGGACACACGCCTTATCAAGTGGTTGTCGGAGCTATTTTAGGAATTGTTGTTGGAATTGGATATTGTTTATGAGCAGAATGTGTATTTACATGTTCTGCTTTTATCATTTTAACCGAGAAGCCTCCCCTCCTCTAAACGAAGTGAAGGTGGGGGTAGTTCAATTGTTTTATACATAATTGCGTGCGAAGTGGCATATCGTATACGGATTTAGAAAGGGTAGGTGAAAAGGGTGTTATTATATGAAAAAGTGCGTCAAGAAGTCGAGCGGAAAGTTACTGCACTTCGAACGACGCAATATCAAGATGGGGCTTGGCGTTTTTGTTTTGAAGGTTCTCCATTAACCGATTGTCATATGATTTTTTTACTAAGATTATTAGGACAAAATGGTGAGATGGAGCCATTTGTTACTCGAGTTGCATCTCTTCAAACAAATGAAGGAACCTGGAAGCTATATGAAGATGAATCTGTTGGCAATTTGTCTACTACAATTAATGCATATGTCGCTTTACTTGCTTCTGGAAGGTATACGAAAGAAGATATAAATATGAAGCGTGCAGAAGCGTTTATTCGGAGGCAGGGTGGGATTACAAAGGCTCACTTTATGACGAAGTTTTTATTAGCGCTTCATGGAGGATATGAATATCCTTCTTTATTTCACTTCCCAACACCCATGTTATTTTTACCTGAAGATTCCCCGCTTAGTATATTTGAGCTAAGTAGTTCCGCACGTATTCACCTCATTCCGATGATGATTTGTATGAATAAACGATTTACTGTGTCCAAAACGATTTTTCCTAATTTAGATTATATTTCAGGTGGGAGTAAAAAGCAGTGGTTCCGTGAAGAACGTTCACCATTGTTTCAAACGCTTCTTGGTGACGTGAAAAAGTTTTTATCTTATCCGTTATCTTTACAACATAAGGGATATAAAGAAGCAGAGCGTTTTATGATTGAGCGGATTGAAACAAATGGAACACTATACAGTTATGCGAGTGCTACATTTTATATGATTTATGCATTGCTTGCACTTGGGCATTCGATTCAGTCACCGCTTATTTCCAATGCAGTATTAGGGTTGAAATCTTATATATGGAATATGAACAAGGGGACACATCTTCAAAATTCACCATCTACAGTGTGGGATACAGCTTTACTAAGTTATTCGTTGCAAGAAGCAGGTGTACCAAATGATAACCAAATGATTCAAAAAGCGACAGATTATTTGTTGCAAAAACAACATAAGGAGAAAAAAGATTGGAGTGTGCATGCTCCATCACTAGACGCTGGAGGTTGGGGCTTTTCTGATGTGAATACAACAATTCCAGATATTGATGATACAACAGCTGCCCTAAGAGCGATAGCACGAAGCCGAGAAGGAAATCAAAGAATAGAAGAAGATTGGAGAAAAGGCATTGAATGGGTCAAAGGGTTACAAAATATTGATGGAGGCTGGGCAGCTTTTGAAAGAGGTGTAACGAGTCATTTTCTGACTCATTTACCACTTGATAACGCAGGAGACATGACTACGGACCCGTCTACGTCAGATATTACAGGTAGGGTGTTGGAGTTTTTTGGAACATATGCTCCGCACCAGCTAAAAGATGACCAAAAGGATCGAGCAATTAAATGGTTAATGCAAGCACAGGAGAAGAATGGATCATGGTATGGAAAATGGGGAGTGTGTTACATATACGGTACTTGGGCAGTCCTCACAGGTTTACGTGCTGTAGGAGTTCCATCTAATCATACAGCTTTACAAAAAGCAGCTACATGGTTAGAGCGTATTCAACATAACGATGGAGGTTGGGGAGAGTCTTGCAGGAGTAGCATAGAAAAGCATTTTATTTCGTTACCGTTTAGTACACCATCACAAACGGCATGGGCACTCGATGCACTTATTACTTTTTATGATACGGAAACACCTGTCATTCGAAAAGGGATTTCTTATTTACTTGCACATCTAAATCAGAATCAGGATTATCCTACAGGCATAGGGCTACCAGATGGTTTTTATATTCGCTACCATAGCTACCATCATATATTTCCAATCCTTACTTTTGCGCATTATATCAAAAAATATATGAAATAAACCGAGAAATTATCTCGGTTTATTTCATTTTGTATGGGTAGTAGTAGGTCCCAATTGCAAAAGGATAAGGGCGAGATAGCGCCTTATTTTTGTTTAGACTGGCGTTTTTGACGTGCATCGGCGGCGTCAGCACGTGCATTTGCTTCTAAGTCATCATGATCAGCAAGTTCACGAGAGAACTCTACATCGATGCCATCAGAAGTTTTGCTATACCCTAGGTTCTTTTTGTTCATTCGACACAATCTCCTTGTGTTTATGCTATGTTGCAAGTTTAGTTTGACACAAATAGACTTTTTTATACAAAAAGGATTTGGAAAGCATAAAGCCGAAATATACAGTATAAGTAATAGAAATGGGGGATAGGGATGGATTTTTTACATGGGAAAACAGCTGTTGTAACAGGAGCAGCGCAAGGGATTGGGAAAGAAATTGCTTGTACTTTTGCAAAGTTAGGTGCAAAGGTGTTAATCAGTGATGTAAATGAGAAGAAATTAAAAGAAACAGCAAGAGAATTTTTAGACCAAGGATATGAAGTAAGTTTATACGCATGTGATGTGAGTAATCAAAGTGAAGCGAAATCGTTAGTCGAATACGCAGTTCAAACATTTGGAGAATTACATGTTTTAGTGAATAATGCAGGGATTACAAGAGATGCGATGTTACATAAAATGGAGAAATCAGCTTGGGAGCAAGTAATGCAAGTAAATTTAACAGGTGTGTTTTATTGTATGCAACCGGCACTTCTTTACATGAGGCAGCAACAATTTGGACGTATCATCAATATTTCTTCGATTAGTAGGGAAGGTAATATTGGGCAAGCAAATTATGCTGCAACGAAAGCGGGCGTCATTGGATTAACAAAAACGGCAGCAAAAGAAGTGGGCGGATTTGGTATTACTTGTAATGCCATTTGTCCCGGTTTTATGGATACAGATATGACAAAAACAATACCAGATAAAGTGAAAGAGAAGATGGTTGGTGCAATCCCAGTTGGAAGAATTGGAATGCCACAAGATATCGCGAATGCAGCGGCCTTTTTCGCTTCAGAGTATGCTTCTTATATTACAGGCGAGGTATTAAATGTGAGTGGTGGCTTGCAAGTGTAAGAGATAGTTCCATATTTTCAAATATGTTACGGAATAAAATAATTGGATTTTCTAAAAAATTTGTTACATAATAAGTAGAGCCTGACCAACTTTGGTCAGGCCCTTTCATTTAGTTTAGGTTCACCCAAACACTCTTCACTTCTGTATAGTTATTTAATGCATAAGAACCCATTTCACGGCCAAGGCCAGATTGCTTAAATCCACCAAATGGAGAAGCTGCATCAAATACGTTGTAACAGTTTACCCATACTGTACCAGCACGAACTTTACTTGCAATGTAATGTGCATTCTTTACATTTTCTGTCCATACACCAGCGGCTAAGCCAAATGATGACTTATTTGCACGTTCAATTACTTCGTCAATATCATTAAACGGCAATGCAGAGATGACAGGACCAAAAATTTCTTCTTTTGCAATTGTCATTTCATCATTTACGTCCGCAAATACAGTTGGAGCGACGAAATAACCTTGCTCGTATGGTTTGTTTCCACCAACAAGTACTTCTGCGCCTTCTTCGATCCCTTTTTCAATGTATCCCATAACGCGTTTTTGTTGTTCTTCAGAAACAAGAGGTCCAATTGTAGTTTGTGGATCTAGACCTGCACCTTGTGTTAATTTTTTTGAATATAGAACAAGGTCAGCCATAACATTATCATACATTTTCTTTGGAATAAATAAACGTGATCCTGCACAGCATACTTGACCTTGGTTAAACATAACACCGGAAAGTGCTGCTGGGATTGCTCGAGATAAATCAGCATCTGGTAAAATAATATTCGGTGATTTACCTCCAAGTTCTAATGTAACTCGTTTCAATGTTTCAGATGCTTGTCTCATAATTTGTTTACCAACCGGAGTAGAACCCGTAAATGCAATTTTATCAACGAGAGGATGATTGACAAGAGCTTGTCCAGCTGTCTCGCCAAATCCTGGTACGATGTTGACAACGCCTTTTGGGAATCCAGCCTCTTCAAATAATTCAGCTAAGTATAGAGCGGAAAGAGGTGTTTGTTCTGCTGGCTTCAATACGATTGTACAACCAGTTGCAAGAGCAGCCCCCATTTTCCACATTGCCATTAGAAGAGGGAAGTTCCATGGAATAATTTGACCAACGACACCAACCGCTTCATGGCGTGTATAGTTAAAATATTCTCCAGAGACTGGGATTGTTTGACCGACAATTTTTGTAGCCCAGCCAGCGTAATAACGCATATGTTCAATTGCAAGCGGAATATCTGCTGCTAATGTTTCACGGATTGGTTTACCGTTATCTAATGTTTCAAGTTGTGCAAGTTCCTCTTTGTGTTCCTCCATTAAATCTGCAAGTTTATACATAAGACGGCTGCGTTCAGCGCCGCTCATACGCGACCAAGGTCCTTCATCAAATGCAACTCTAGCAGCTACTACAGCTTTATGAATATCTTCGCGACCAGCTTCGGAAACAATCGCAAGTGTTTCGCCAGTTGCTGGGTTAGGAGTTTTAAATGTCTTTCCGGAAGCGCTTTCGACGAACGCCCCATTCACATATAATTTTTTTGTTCCTTGAAGAAATTTCTCTACTTTTTCATGAAGATTTACAGCTAGTTGACTCATTGTATAACCCCCTTGAAAATATAATGTAAACGCAGTACGAGACGGCGTTTATTCCTGTAACAAGGTTGTAAAGAAACTAGATGGAAGACCTCTAATTTTAATCATAAATAACAAAGACTGAAAATTCAAATTTCATTTACATTACAATTGTAAAAATTATGTAATACGGAGTTGGATTCTATATATTTGCAAAAAATCCTTCTAGTTTTTCTTTTCTAGTAGGAAAAACTAGAAAAACAATGTTACAATTATACATCGTGAGAGGAGGGAGAAAATGAAGGATTATCATGATGATCCACGCTTTCGAATTGCCCATAGAGAGGCGTTAATTGGTCTTGGACTTGCTTTTATCAATTTTATAATATGGTATGGATTTGCCTATGGGCTTGGGAGTAAAGATCCAAGTGAATATACATATGTATTAGGTTTTCCGGCATGGTTTTTTTATAGTTGTATAGTCGGTTTTGGTGTAGTAGTTATACTTCTTATTTTAATCGTGCGTTTTGCATTTCAAGATATTTCGCTCGATGAGGAAGAAAAAAGTGAGGAATGATAAATGAATTGGTACGTAATAATCCCAATGATAATTTCTTTTATCGTTGTATTTTTAATTGGTGTATATGCATCAAGACGTGTACAAGCAACCGCTCATAATAAATTTTTACAAGAATATTTTCTTGGAGGACGTGAGCTTGGCGGTCTATTATTAGCTATGACAATGATTGCTACGTACGGTAGTGCGAGTAGTTTTATCGGTGGACCTGGAATTGCATACAATATGGGGCTTGGATGGGTATTATTATCAGCAATCCAGGTTGTAACGGGTTACATTGTCTTGACGGTAATTGGTAAAAAGTTTGCAATCATTGCAAGAAAGATGGAAGCAATTACGCTTATTGATTATTTAAAAGGAAGATATAATCATAAAGCAGTGGTCATTCTTTCAGCAGTATGTATTATTATCTTTTTATTTTCAGCAACAGTTGCTCAGTGGGTTGGAGGCGGAAGGTTAATTGAATCGTTAACAGGTCTTTCGTATACAACGGCTTTATTTCTTTTTACATTCTCTGTACTTGTATACGTTTTAATTGGTGGATTCCGCGCAGTTGCTTTATCTGATACATTGCTCGGCATGATTATGTTAGCAGGTACGACAATTATTTTAATTGCAACAGTGATTGCTGGTGGCGGGATTGAAAAGATTATGCAAGAACTGGTTCGAATTAATCCCAATTTAATTACACCATTTGGTGCAGATGGCAGTTTAACGAAAACGTATGTGACATCATTTTGGATATTAATTGGTGTTGGTGTTGTTGGATTACCGCAAATTAGCGTGCGTGCGATGTCTTATAAAAATTCAAAAGCAATGCATCAAGCGTTAATAATTGGCACAGTTGTTGTTGGTACAATTATGATTGGCATGCATTTAACAGGTGTGTTTGCGCGCGTGGTGCTTCCAGGTGTAACTGTACCAGACAAAGTAATGCCACTTCTTGCGATGGAAGTATTGCCACCTTGGCTTGCTGGAATCTTTTTGGCTGCCCCAATGGCGGCAATTATGTCAACGGTAAACTCACTTTTACTACTGGTGAGTTCATCCATTATTAAAGATATATATGTGAACTATATAAATGAAAATGCGGCGGATACAACAATAAAAAAAGGAAGTCTATGGATTACGGGTATCATTGGTTTACTTGTATATGCCGCAGCTATTAAACCGCCAGATTTCTTAATATGGTTAAACTTATTTTCCTTTGGTGGCTTAGAAGCAGCATTTATTTGGCCTATTGTTTTAGGGCTATATTGGAAGAGAGGGAATGCAGTTGGCGCGCTTGCATCCATTCTGGTTGGTGTGAGTTCTTATATGCTATTTCACCTTTGTTTTCCAAATCCGTTTGGTATACATACAGTTGTGTTTCCGATTTGTTTTGCTTTCATTGCGTATGTAATAGGTAGTATGCTAACGTCAAATAAAACGGCATGAAGATATATGTGTGAATGGCATATATAAAATGGGTATGTTCTACAGTTTTTAATCAAAAAATAGAAAAGATGTTTGGATTTGAAGAGTTTATAATCTAATTAAATAAATTTGTTATAAAAATAGAGCTCGTATTGCATTTATAAGAGCTCTACTTTTTATAATTAAAAACTTAATTATGATGCAAATTTATGTGTAGGATAGGTTGGATAGTTATTTTTATGTTTATGGAAAAGTTTTCGAAAAACAAATCCGTCTAGACCAACACGTCCAGCGTTATGTCCTGCAACTAAAATCAGTATAGACAATAGTATCATATTTGGATTTGTACTTATAGTTCCACTTAAAAGAAAAGCAGTGTTCATGATTAATCCGAAAAATGCTGCGGTTTTCGTAAGCCCTCCTAAAAGAAGACCAAGCCCAACTAAAATTTCTCCCCATTGTACGAGAAAGCTAAATAAATCAGCATGTGGAAGAGCAAAGTGTTGTAGAAAATCAGCCCACCAACCTTGTACAGCTGGATGATCTCCACTCGCTTTGGCAATTGCATCTTTTAAAAAACCGCTTGCGTTAAATGATTGACCGAAAAACTTCCCTAATCCAGCAGATAACCAAGCGTATCCTAAATATAAACGAAGGGGTAATAGAATAAATAAAGCTTTTTTGTTATTACGTAAAAAATCAATAAACATAATAAATTCCTCCGATACATAATAAAATGTATTTACAAGTTTATTATGTATTTTTGTGAATCGAATCACAATGAACGAAATTTGAACAAATGGTTCAATCCAGTGGTTGTTTGAATAATTCATCGTTTGTTCAAAAAGCAGTGTGTGAATACAGTGTGATTTTAATTTATGGCGTATATGGTTTAAAAAATAGTTAACATGTATTTTGGTTTATACCATAATAAGAGGTGAAGGGATGGGGGGGAAGTGCCATGAAAAAGGTGCTTTTTTTGGGAGATCCAGGTATTGATGATTCTTTAGCCATTATGTATGGGCTATTACATCCTGAGATTGAAATCGTTGGGATTGTAACTGGATATGGAAATGTAACACAAGAGCAAGCAACGAGCAATGCTGCGTATTTAATGCAACTAGCAGGCAGAGAGGATATACCAATTATAAATGGAGCAAAAATGCCATTGTCAGGTGAATTTACAACATATTATCCGGAAATTCATGGAGCGGAAGGATTAGGGCCAATTCGCCCTCCAAAAACGATTCAACCAAATATTAAATCGTTTTGTGCAATCTTTGACATAATCCAGCGTTATAAAAAAGAAATTATTATTGTTGATACAGGAAGATCAACAAGTTTAGCAACGGCGTTTATATTAGGAAAAGATATAATGAAAGATGTAAAAGAATATTACTGTATGGGTGGAGCATTTCTTGTTCCAGGGAATGTTACCCCTGTAGCAGAGGCGAATTTTCATGGAGATGCACTTGCTGCAAATTTAGTCATGCAGTATGCAAAAAACGTAACATTAATCCCTCTAAATGTTACAAGTGAATCAATCGTTACACCTGAAACTGTGCATTATATAAAAAAACATTCACAAACTGCATTTAACAAATTAATTGAACCTATATTTCAATATTATTATAAGGCATATAAGAAAATAAATCCGAAAATTAACGGAAGCCCCATTCATGATGTGCTTACGATGATGGCAGTTGTAAATCCTTCTATGATTGAATATGTATATCGGAAAGTAGAAGTTGATTTAGAAGGTAGTGCAAAGGGGGAAAGTATCGCTGATTTTCGGCCACAACCCGATGCGAAAGCTCTTAAAAATTGGGTGCGAATTGGGTGGAAATTAAATTATAAGAAATTTGTTGAAAATTTTGTTCGAATTATGACATAGACATAATAGGAGATGACAAGTTAAAATAATAGAGACGATTATTTAGACAATCGTCTCTATTGTCTTGTTTATAACTATATATAACAGATAAAAGATAAAAGATAAAAGATAAAAGATAAAAGATAAAAGATGTAAATTAGGAGAGGGAATTCACTTGAGAAAAGTTATAATATGTGCGGGAATCATTGGTGTATTCGTAGTACTTATATCCGGTAACTTTTTAGTAAAAAAAGTTTGGAGCTCTAATAATGATGATGCTCAATTTATTGCCTCATTTGTTGAAGAACATAAAGATGAAAAAAATAGTGCCCTACTTATAAAGCGAAATGATAAAGTTGTTTATTCTGTGAATCCAGATGTCGTGTTACCAGTTGCGAGCACGATGAAGTTAATTGTTGCACTTGAATTTACGAAACAAGTTGTAGATGGGAGAATTGACCCAAATAGTTATGTGTCAATTGATGATGTAAATCGTTACTATATTCCAAATACAGATGGTGGTGCGCAGGATCGTTGGCAAAAGTATTTAATGAAAACTGGTAAAATGGATGGAAATGCAATTTCTTTAGAAGAAGTTGCGAAAGGGATGATGAAATTTAGTTCAAATGCAAATACAGAATATTTAATGGATCGACTTGGACTAGATTATATTAACCAAAATTTACAAAACCTATCACTTCCTTCACATCAACCGTTATTTCCTATTGTTTCTTCTCTATACATTCCGGGATATTTGCATAAGGAACTGCATATTCCAAAATCTAAATTAGAGAAAAAGTTAAAAGAAATGTCTTCAGAAGAATATCGTCGTTATGCCATGTTAATACATGAACGGTTAAAAGAGAAAGGACCGTTATTACAAAAAGAAATTCCGCTCTATTTAGAAGGAAAATATGAAAAAATATGGTCAGATAAGTTGCCAGCTGCATCCGCAAATGATTATATGGTGCTTCTGGAAAAAGCGAATCATAAAAAAGGATTTACAAAGGCTGGAGAAAATGAGTGGGCAAATCTTGTTGAAACGGACATGAAAGCAAAGAAGTATCGTAAGTCATTCCGGCATGCTGGACAAAAAAATGGGTATACCCCATGGACATTAGCAAAAGCAGCTTATGCCACTGATAAACTTGGGAATTGTACAGAAATTGTATTTTTAGCAAATCAATTGGATGAAGATGATAGTACAGAGCTTCGTAAGCACTTACTGAATTTACAGTTCCAGGTGTTAAAAAGTGAAAAATATGATGCCACTGTTATTAAATAAACCCGATGCGTGAAGCATCGGGTTTATTTTTATCCCGCTATTTGTGGGCAGTAAGACCCCACTGATGGAAGTTTCACTTTATACAAGCACCTTTTCAAAAGCTCAGGGTATGATGATTAGTAATAACTGGGCGAAAGGGGAAAAGGTGATGAAACAAAATAAGGAGGAATTTATAAAGAGTGAGGGCGCTGATTTCCCTGGGGAAACCTATGCAAATTGTGTGCTACAGCATGTGTTTCAATTTCAGCGAGATTACTTGTTGCAAGAGATGTTTATGATTCATCGTGCTCATATTATCATGCTTATTGAGCAAAAATTAATGAAACAAAAAGATGCAAAAGTTATTTTAACAGCGTTAGAAAAAGTGGCACAAATTCCAAAGAGTCAATTACTGTATGAGAAGGAGCATGAAGATCTCTTTTTTTTAGTGGAGCATTTAATTGGGCAAGAAGCAAATCATAATTTTGTAAGTAATATGCATATTGGCAGGAGCCGGAATGATATGGGGGTCGCGATGTATCGGATGAGTTTGCGTCGCTATTTACTCCGTTATATAGAGCATTTTCTTCTTTTACAAGAAAGCATGTTAGAAGTTGCGAATGAACATATGGAAACAATCATGCCTGCTTATACGCACACACAACCTGCCCAGCCGACAACATTCGGTCATTATATGTTAGCAATATATGATACAATGCATCGGGATTTAGAGCGTGTTTGGAAGGTATATCATCTTGTCAATCAATCTCCTTTGGGTGCAGCTGCTCTATCTACTACAAGCTTTCCTATAAATAGACAGCAGGTTGCAAAGTTGCTCGGTTTTTCAAGTGTTATTGAAAATTCATATGACGCTATTGCAAGCGCAGACTATTTATTAGAAACAAGCGCGACACTTATGGTAGCGATGACGAATAGCAGTAGATGGCTCCATGATTTCTTACTACTAGCAACAAAAGAATACAATGGGATTACTGTTGCAAACCCATACGTACAAATCAGCAGTATAATGCCGCAAAAACGGAACCCTGTTTCCATTGAACATGCTCGTGCTCTCGCTAGCAGTGCACTTGGAGAAACTTTCACTGTATTTCAAATGATTCATAATACACCGTTTGGAGATATTGTTGATACAGAAGATGATTTGCAACCTTATTTGTATGAAGGAATCGAAAAGGCAATTCGTGTGTTTTGTATGATGAATGCAGTAATTCGAACGATGAAGGTGGAAGATGAAGTTTTAAGAACTCGCTCGTTTCAACATGCGATTACAATAACCGATTTTGCAGACGCATTAACAAAAAATTATAAGATTCCTTTTCGGCGTGCTCATCGTGCTGCAAGTGATATTGCAACAATGTCTATACAGCAGAAAAAAGAGTTACATGAACTGAATTTCACAGAAGTAAATATATATTTACAAGAAAACTTTCATGTAATACTTTCAGAAAAAGAATGGGATGATATTATATCACCAGAATCATTTGTTGAAAAACGGACTGTATATGGTGGGCCGAGCAAAAAAGAAATGGTACGTATGATTCAAAAGAGGAGAGAGTGTTTTAAAAACGAAGAAATTACATTCGAAAGGGAAAAACAACGGATCTCACAAGCTGAAAAAGAAGTAATGACGATAGTCTTGAATATTATTGAATCGTAAAAGCAGGATTTAATGAATGAATCGCCAATATTCTATTTAAATATAAAAATATAAATCCAAATAAACCCCTTCTTTTTAGGTGGGAGAGAGCATACGGCCATGCATAGAAACGGTCAGATCCTTTTCCTGCCTCATGCCAAGGTAAAACAGAGAGAGAAAATGAGTGTAAGTCACCTTTTCTTCTTCGTATCAACGACTTATATGTCGAAAAATCAAAAGGGATTTATATAGAAAGAAGAGATTGTCGATGATTCAATTACAGGTATATAAAGATGTTTCTTACTTTAAGAAGGAAGTCACCTCCATTTTGGAAATGAATGAGCAAGAAAATAATTTATTATTAGGGGTGTTACAGTCTACGGAGAATCCGTTGTTTATGGCAATAGCAAAGCAAAATGAAAAAATTGCTCTCATACTTCTTCAAACTGAGAAAAAGCAAATGATTGTTGCTAAATCCGAGATTTCGCAAGAGGCTATAGAGGGAATAGCGAAACAATTAACAAAGGTGTATCCAGATATACCGGGATTGATTGGTGAAAAGCGAGTGGTGAAACAATTAGCTGAAGAGATTGCAAAATTAGAACAAAAGAAGCTTTCTATTCGTATGAATCAAGGTGTGTATGAATTAAAAAAAGTAAAGAAGAAATGGGGTGAATATGGAGTTTTTCGGCGAGTAAACAGCGTTGAACTACCATTAATTGAAAAGTGGGTGCACCAATTTTGTGAAGATGTTCATTTGCCCACTACGGAAGAAAAATCAAAACAAACTGCAAACACATTAGTAAGTACAAATCGGTTGTTTGGATGGGAAGTAGATGGGAGATTAGTTTCAGTAGCTGCAATTACAAGGCCTACTAAGAGTAATATTACAATCAATTTTGTATATACACCGAAAGAAGAACGTAAACAAGGGTACGCTTCTAATTGTGTAGCTGCCCTTAGCCAGCTCATGTTAGACCGAGGTTATAAAACAACTACTTTATATACAGACTTAGCAAATCCAACGTCGAATAAGATTTACCAAGAGATAGGATATGAACCAATAATGGAATCTGTATTAATATTTTTAGAACCGATAAGATAAAA
The DNA here is from genome assembly GCF_038050455.1 of Bacillus sp. FSL K6-6038. Lineage (NCBI taxonomy): Bacteria > Bacillati > Bacillota > Bacilli > Caryophanales > Bacillaceae > Bacillus > Bacillus sp. FSL K6-6038. The sequence continues at coordinate 3,318,442 of NZ_JBBOUH010000001.1, read as the reverse complement.
GGCTCGCTTATATGCGAGCCTTTTGCTATGAAACTATTTTTCATCAATGCGAATTACGCCGCCAGATTCGAAATGGGGTGTATCTAAAAGATGGATAACCGCTTTAGCGACATATTCAGGGGAGAGTAATTTTCCTTCTTCTTTTAAAGCGATAAATCGATCTAAGTTAGTAAAATCTTCTTTTTCTGTTTGCCGAATTTGTTGCTGCATGTCTGTGTCAACAACACCTGGGGCAAAAGTAATTGTTTTTACTGGATATTCTTTTTCAGCTTCCTCTATAGCGACACATTGTGTAAACATGTTCACGCCAGCTTTCGTTGTACAATATGCTCCCCATCCAAAGTATGGTTTTTGACCGGCTCCTGAAGAAATGTTAATAATACGTTTGTCCACGTTCCAATTTTTCGTATGTTTCATAAACGAAGAAGTAAGGATCATCGGTGCAATTAAATTAATTTGTACATTTGCAATCAAAAGTTCACTTTCTGATTTTTCAATCGGTTTCATTGGTGCGAGGGTACCGGCATTATTAATCAAATGGATAGACGATACGTTTTCTTTTTCAATGGATGAAAAGATTGTTTCAAAATGAGTTTCTAGATTATGTACATCTTGGAGATCGATTGAGTGAAATGTTAAAGGAATATCTTTTTGTTTTGCTTTTTCAATAAGCTTTTCATTTTGTCTTCTAGAAATACAAATGAGTCGTGTATTTTCCTCTAATAATTGTGTAGCGATTGCCTCGCCTAATCCTTGTGAAGTACCTGTTACAATGACGTAGCGCATTTCTTTAAAACTCCTCCCATATTAAATGTAATAAGTGGTGTTGATAAGGTGTTTTATCTACATGTTATAGTATAGAGCATCTTATATAAAGAAATAAATCTCCTCATATGAGGAGATTTATTGTTTATTTTAAGGAAAGTAATCTTTTGAATAAAATGTTGTTTTCAAGATGTACATGCTGGAATAAATCAGATTCAAAATCTTCTAGACGATTATAAACCATACGATATGTGCGGCATGCATGCTCTGGAGGAGTAAAATCATTTGTAATGATTCGTAATTCTTTTATAAGATCGCCAGCTCCATCATGCTCTTGTTCTAATTCTTCAAGCCTTTCAATTGCCAAAATTAAATTTTCTTGAGTTGAATTTTGTTCGTATTTTTTGATAAGCGGGAATACAAGAGTTTCTTCTTTTATTATATGTTGTTCAAGTTCTAATTTTAATTCATGAAAAAGTCGGTGAACGGTACTTAAATGCGACTCTGTTTGACCATGTACGCGAAATACTTTTGTTACATATGGGCTCAGCTGTGGCAATTCTTCTTGAATATATCGATGATGTTTTTGGATAATATGGTCAATTAGTATAGAAAAATTAGCTTCACTCCAGTTTGTAGATTCATTATTTTTTGATTTATATAAAATATATTGTTCATTTAATAGTTTTAAAAGTTCATCAGGAGAAATTTTTTTTGTTTGTGTCGCTATTTCAATTGTTTTGTCCCCGCCACAACAAAAATCAATACGATGTTTTTTAAACAAATCACTTGCTTGTGGAAAAGTGGTAACTATTTCACCAACAATAGATGTTTTAGTAAAAGGTGTAGCCATATGAATCACTCCTCTGTTCATTTGTATGCTTTTAGCATAATGGATAAGAAAAGAGATCGAAGTGATTATAATCACAAATATAATGTAGAATTCATGAATGTTTTGTACATGCGGGGAGGGGTTGTTCAATCTGTTTGAAAAAGTAATGGTGGTGATTCTTCTTTTGAAAATGATATCGAATAAGCCTTGCTGAATTTCTTGCAACAAATGAAAAAAGAGTTGGAAATGCTCATGTTATAATAAACTAAGGTGGTGAGGAAATGAAACATAAAATGGGATTATATAATGGGCCATTTCAATCTATTCAATCTGGAAAAAAGGTATTTGAAGTACGCTTATATGATAAAAAGCGTCAGAATATACAAAAAGACGATAAAATCGAATTTACAAATCTAATAACAAAAGAAACAATTTGTGTAAAAGTAACTGAGTTAAAATGTTATCAAACATTTCAACAGATGTATGAAGACATTGATAAAGAGTTGCTGGACTGTGCAAACTGGAGTGTAGAAGAAATGCTAGCAAGTACATATGAAATATATACGAAAGAACAAGAGAAAAGGTGGGGAACAATTGCTATTGGGGTTGAAGTAATAGCATGATTCGAAATCGTAGCTCACTCATTTTGATACAAGAAAACAAGGTTGCTCTTATAAAACGTGTTTGAAAGAATGAAGTGTATTTTGTCTTTCCGGGTGGAGGGATTGAAGAGTATGAAACACCAAAAGAAGCAACAATACGTGAGGCTTATGAAGAATTAGGCGTGCATGTTGAAGTTCAAAAACTTGTTACGAAGTATGAGTATAAAGGCACTCAGTATTTTTATGAAGCTCGTATCATTGGTGGTGTTTTTGGTACAGGAAAAGGTGAAGAATTTACAAAGATTGATAGGGGACAATACATTCCAGTTTGGATTCCTGTAAAAGAGCTATTAAATTTAAATATCAAGCCATATGAAGTAGCGAAAATGATATTTCATTGTTACAAAAACGTGAAGTCTGACGACATACAATAAAAACCATTGACATACATACCTGAATTCAGTATTGTATTCAAGTATGTGTTCAAAATCAGGAGGTTTTTATGAGTAATCAAACTACACATCATGTGAAAATGACAACAGCGGATCCATCTGGAATTGGTCTATTTGGATTAGCAATGGTAACACTTGTAGCATCATCACAAAAGCTAGGATTAACTGATGGCGTTTCATTTGTATTACCATGGGCAATCTTTTTAGGAGGATTTGCACAACTTTTTGCTTGCATTCACGATGCAAAGCATAATAATACGTTCGGTACAACTGCTTTTGGTGCGTATGGTCTATTTTGGTTAGGTGTTGGGACATCATGGTTAATTCAACTTGGTGTATTTGGCGAAAAACTGGCACAAGCTGTAGATCCAAAGCAACTTGGTGTTGCATTTATTGGGTACCTAATTTTTACAATTTTTATGACTATTGGAGCAATGGAAACACATAAAGTATTATTTATGATTTTTGTACTTATTGATTTCTTATTTATCGGTCTTTCATTTAGTACTTTAGGTGTTATGCCACATGCTATGCATAATTTAGCAGCGTATTCTGAACTATGTATTTCATTACTATCTTTCTATGGTTCAGCAGCTGCTGTATTAAATACACATTTCGGAAAAGTTGTATTACCAGTAGGAAAGCCATTTGGCATTTTTAAAAAATAAGAGTAGAGGAGCACGAATGACAAGAAGAGTCATTCGTGCTTTTTTTATAGCGTGCCCAGTTAAGCTAAGTATTGCTTACTCGTGAAAGTCTAGGTAAGAACCGACTCGCCTAGTAGCTGATAGGCAACTAGTGGAGAAATTCTAAAGTTGAAGCCCTGGGAGAAAAATGTTGAGTAAAATGTACAAAAAATAGAGAATTCAGCTTTACTTTTATTATATCGATATGATATAGTGATTATAAACCATTTTACTTTTAATAATATAGAGATTTAAATGAGCTGTAACTTCAGAAGAGGATAGCAATGTTAAATCTCCTCTGCGGTTGCAGTTTTTTAATGTCGTTATTATTGTTGTAAAGTGGTCGAAAATGAATATGTACATATAGGTACATTGTAGGAGGATTTTTTCATGCAAAACGGTAAAGTAAAATGGTTTAACTCAGAAAAAGGTTTCGGATTCATCGAAGTTGAAGGCGGAGAAGACGTATTCGTTCATTTCTCAGCTATCCAAGGCGAAGGATTCAAAACTTTAGAAGAAGGTCAAGAAGTTACTTTCGAAGTAGAACAAGGTAACCGTGGACCACAAGCTACTAACGTAGTTAAGAAGTAATTGAATTGAAAAGAGAAGGGCTTGCCCTTCTCTTTTTTTATTGTGCTTGATTCATTTCATTCTTTCGAATGTATGTTTATCCCGCTATTCGCGTGCAATAATACTCTCACCTCAACATTCGACGAAAACAAAGAAGCTAGACGAGAGATAAAGCAAACCTCGCTGATTAAAGCTTTACTCTATATACAAAAAAATTTAGTTATTTTTGTCTGAATATTCAAAAAGTAATCTCGGGATCTTTTTTATAAATTTTGTTTTGTGTATTTGTACAGTGGGGAATATATAATTAAAAATATAATCAGATAAGGAAGAGGGATATGACTTGAATGAACCTAAATATTATATTGTCTTTGATGTTGAACGGAATTTTCGACCTTATAAATCGCAAGATCCCTTGGAAGTGGTTGATATTGGGGCAATCAAGGTAGAAGCAAGTACAGTGCGTATAATAGGACAATTTTCGTCACTTGTTAAACCAACCGCACCTCTAACCCGCCATACAACAAAATTAACAGGCATTACAAAGCAAGATTTAAAAGAGGTAGAAGTGTTTCCAGAGGTAATGGAGCGATTTCTTCAATTTGCTGGGGATGATTATATGTTTATAACATGGGGAAAGGAAGACTATAAATTTCTTGCGCAAGATTGTAAGCTACATCATATAGAATGCCCTAATATAGAGAATGAGAGAAAATTTGATTTGCAAAAATTTGTATTTCAAGCATATGATCAATTATTTATACATACACCAAGTTTAAAATTTGCGGTGGAACAATTTTCTTTAGAATGGGAAGGAAAGCAGCACCGTGCCTTTGCAGACGCTAAGAACACCTTGAATATCTTTCTTAAAGTATTCAAGGAAAAGGATATTTATAAGCGGTATAAACGAAATGAAGAACTCGTACTTGTAAAGAATGGTTTATTAACTGAAAAAGCAAAAAAGAAAATGAAAAGATGGGTATTTAAAGAATTAAAGAAAAAAGAACACAGTCCATTTACTTGGGATGATTTTCAAAATAGCAAGACATGGGGGAATATAACGGAACGATATTATATTGATAATAACACAATACGACTTTTACAAAATTATTTTACTATGGCTGTAAAGAAAGGTGAGCAGCAGTTGCGAGTGTTAGAAGAGATAAATAACAAAATAAACGATGCATAGTCAAAAGTTAAAAGTGTTCGTGTAGATGAATATATAAAGAATTGTTTTTTTGTTAGGCTTCTTTAATTAGAATAACAATGATTATATACACGTATTTTTTGAGGTGAATAGATGAAAAAATTGTACTTAGTAATAAGTGTGCTTCTAAATTTTATTTTTGGTTTTCTTTTTGGGTATGCTCTTTTAGGAGGGGAATAACTGTTTATTCAATCAATTGTCTATTTAATGGTTGCTCAGATATGGTAAAAGAATGGGTGGGTATGGTTATGGGTTTAGTTATTACTTTGATAATAGGTGGTATTCTTTTTCCGATGATTATATTTACGAACAGAAAGTTTTTACATGCTGTGAAGATGAGAAAAAAACATTATTTTCTTGTCATTTCCCTTTTTTTTATTCTAGGTACTTTTTTTAGTTTTTCTTTAAGATCGAACCATATCGGTCCATTTTAAAGAAAGTGCGGCATTTTCCGTGATTATTCCCCTCGCATCAGTTGTTTCTTACGGACAATTCTCCTTGAGCTGTCTCCCTTAAATTCTGATATATTTTATTGTAGTTTAAAGATAACTGCTTTTCTTCAGTTCTAGTAGTTATACAAACAATAGCCTGATAGGATATATTGAAGAAATGTCATCTTTTTGAATTCTAATAGTAGGTTTTCGTGTCCGGATATGTATAGTAACCAAGGTAGAGGCAAAGGGATGTGAGTAAAAATAAAAGAGCGCTACAGAATAGCGCTCAATAAAAACCATAATATGGAAGGGGGTGTAATTGTAAAATAAAACTGGTCTGTGAATGACCCCTCCTTAACACTCTTACGAGTCGTTTGAAGAAGGGACTTCCTGTTTCATAGAGCGTTGCTGCTTGGGAATCTAAGCAGTCTTACATACTCTCCACAGGCGTCGTTTATACTGTTTGGACACAACCTTGCCCTACAGTTTCATTCTTCGGTCGTTCTCATAAGTAATCGCTCTAATCCTTTTCGCAAAATGTTGAGACTTGCATTATAATCTCTGTCTAACACTGTTCCACACTTTGTACAAATATGTGTCCGAATCGAAAGTGATTTTTCCACACGATTCCCACAGCTAGAACAATCTTGTGATGTGTACGCTGGGTCTACTCTCACAAGTAAACCGCCAAATTTCTCACACTTATACAAAAGCATCTTACGAAAAGCGCCCCAGCCTGCATCAGAGATCGACTTCGAAACTTTTCGATTCCGAACCATCTTTCGAATATCAAGATTTTCTATACAAATCACCGAATACATTTGCGTGAGATGATAACTTAATTTGTGTAAGAAATCTTTTCTTTGATTCGCTACCTTTTCATGAAGGATCTGAATTCGTTCTACTTGCTTCTTATAGTTCGCAGAGTCCTTCTTTTTCTTCGAAAGGTTACGCTGTGCTTTCCGCAGTTGTTTTTCTTTTTGCAGAAGAAATCTTGGATTTTCAAATACCGTTCTATTTGAAAGAACAGCGTATTGATTCAGTCCTACATCTATACCAATTGCATTTTCTATATCAATAGAGGGAGGTACATCCTGTCTTTCGGCACTAAAAATAGCGTACCATCTCTTCGATTGGCGTTTCAGAATCAACTGTTTGATCGTTCCTTCTATCAGCCGATGCAGATGAATCTCTATTTCTCCTAACTGTTTGTTATATAAATTTCCGTTATCTGCAAATGACATCGCAAAGCGGTGTTTCCCATTCGATTTGAATCCAAATTGAGGGGAAGTGAGACTATTATAGTCTTTATACTTTTTTAATTTGGGATAGTTTGTATCCCCACTCAAAAAGCCATCATATGCCTTTTTGAGTCGTAAAAATACTTCTTGTAAGGGTTGTGATGGCACTTCTTTTAGAAAAGGATATCTCTTCTTATCGATTACTTGTTGCTTCTGCATGTCAGAACGTGTATACAATTGCTTATTTTCTTTATATTTTCTCTGTTTATCTAAAAGAGAAGAGTTATAGGTTTGACGACAATATTGCAGCCAACGTTCTAACATTTCTTTTTGTTCTTCCGTTGGGGAAATTTCACATTTTCGGCTCAGCAACATTGTCATCACCTTCCTCTTTTTTCATTGTAGTGTTTCAGATTCCTAAAAACAAAGAAACGAATGTACGTTCCTCCCCTTACTACTAGTATACATAAAGTTACAGAAAAAGGAAACAAAAACTTCGTGCTGTGCACGACCAACATTCCTCCCCTCCCTACCACTGGACTATGTCCTGCACGCGCTTGAGGAAGGGGACTTCTGCTGGAGTACTGTTAAATCTAACGAGAGAATATAACTGTTTTTTTATGAATAGGGTTGTAAATTTTAGTGATTTTTAAAACAGTTTCCTTTTATAGGGACGATTTCTTTTATCAATGAATATACTATTTTAAGAAAATGAAGGGGTGAAGGGAATTGGATTATTTAATTGAACTAAATCAGTGGGGTATAAAAGAAGGATTCCCCACCAAGCCCTATGCAGATGCTGATTATATACAAGCTGATAAGAATATACAGGGAATAAACAGTGCATTACAATTTGCGGCGGTTAACAATTATGTTGAAGTGATTCTTCCAAAGGGGAATTATGCGATCTGTTACCCTCGTGAAATCGCTATGGTTTCTAATATTGACTTTAATTTAAATGGTTCAACACTAAAAGTAATATATGATTCTAACAAAAAATCACCATTCGATAATAGAACAACTACTGATTATTACAACTTTAAAGGAAATAGTGTTGTTTTTAGCAAAACCACTAATTCTCATTTATTTGGCGGAACCGTCATTGGATGTAGGGATGATAGGAGTTTCTCGAATCCTTTAGAAGCAGCAATGGAGCACACATATGGAGTTCTCTTTCAAAGAAGTTCAAGTTATTGTTCTATGACAAATTGTACAGTTCGCGATTACATGGGTGATAATGTTTCATTTAGCTCAGATTCTATATATAACTATGGTGAATTTGATCAAGGACTTACATTAAGTGCTTTAGATTACACAACTGGACAACCAATCACCTCGGCTAATACACTCATAACAAAACTGTTAAACATACCTCAAGATTTAACACCAAAGATAAATTCTTTCCTTATAGCTGGCGCAGGATACGCTAGAAAAACTAATTTAAATACTAAAGAATTGGACATCTTCTTTTACGACAATAGCAACAAATTCATAGGGGTTATGAAGAAAAGACGAATTTATACCGATATTTCTATTCCTGTTACTGCAACTAAGTTTAGATTGCAGTATTACAATGAAACCAACCCAAGTAAGAATATGCAGATTACTATTATGTTTGGCGGGATTCCCCATCATAATACAGTGAAAAAGTGTGGAATATTTAATGGGCATAGGGGCGGTATTACTTTAGGTGGTAGCTATAACAAAATTGTAAACAATAAAATCCGTGATAATGGAAAAGGTTTGGTTAGGTTTTTGGATGGAAAACCGCTTTTCAATGACCCGACTAGGTATTCGATAAATATGGAAGATAGTTATGGGGCAAGCTGTACGATAAAAGATAACGAAATTTACGGTAGTTATCATGGTATCTTAGTCGGGTGTTACGATGTTTTAATAGAGCACAATCACATTTACAACATTGATAATATTGCAATCAATTTGTATTCTCTCGTGCATGCAAACATTAAGGATAACTTCTTATATAACTGTCAAAACAACATTGGCCTTATGACTTCTAATTTTAGTGCGGCGTTTGTGAATATCGAAGGCAACAGCTTTACAGGTGGCATCATGAATGTAACTAGTGATTCATACAGGGTTTCATTATCAAACAATCAATACGTAAATCCTGACATGATTGCAATGGGCGATAATTGCACGTTTGATAATAATTACATTATTTTTACAGAAAATCTAGTTACTGCACCGTGGCTAAAGGCAAACAAAATAAGCAGATGTACCTTTAAATCTGTTCCTATACAAAAGGAAATGACGTTTAAAGTGAAAGAGTATGATAATTGTAGATTCGAAAACTTACGAGTCAGATCTGAAAATCCAAATCCTAAGAATGTAGATGTCTGTGAATTCACTAGATCAGAATTTATTAATTGTGAGCTGAGAAATCATATGTTTAGCGGACGCCCCATGAACGTTAAGGTTACTAAATCAAAGCTTATAGATACGACCTGCGAAGTCGGTATTACAAATGTGGACAACCAAGTATCATACACATCATTAGAAGAATGCGATATCACTATCAATACCAAAAATAATCTGTTTTTATCAGATACAAACAGACCCTATACAATTTATAAAGCAGCAAATTGTATAGTCACGATAAACAATACATCTTTTGGTGCCTTATTAGCATCTGGCTCAGCTAATGCAGCGAATGAACTAGTTCTGGAAGGAAATGAGTTTGTTTATACAGGCTCTACACCTCTGAATTTAAAATACTATACAAATAAAAATCACATACGTAACTTTGTTGATTCAGACAATATTTTTACAAATATCACTTTACCTACTGTTTCCTAATGAAGACTAAGTGTATGTGAAGCAATAAAAGAAACCGGCTATGTAATAGGAGTCGGTTTTTAATACATAACGTATTTATTCCATGTTAAGCGGGGGCAACCGGTTTAATAGGGTCAGTCGCCCCCGGGAATCGCCTTATCTCTATCAATCTAAAAAATAAACTACCTCAAGATGAGAAAAATGAATTTCGTTGCAATAAAAGGAACGAATTTCTTGTTTTGGGGATATTTGCATTTCTTAGCTTGATGGCAATGGGATGAAGCCCCCCACTGATCAAACTTTCACTTTATTGCATTTCAAGGTTTTAAAATAATATCTATTAAAAAACCATATGAATTGAATCAAGTTATAAAAATATATATTAATCTAGGTTACATATGTAAGTGATGAATCATAGAATATGAGGTAATACTATTGCAAAAACACGAAATACTTATTAAGGAGCGATCAAATGAAGACATACTTTAATAAAAGAAGAATAAGCAGAAGAGACTTGAAGGAATATAAGCTCATTGGGGATGGGAAGGATGGAGAAGTATATCAATTAACTCATGATAAATGTGTGAAAATGTTTTTCCTGGAAGAAACTCAAAAAAAAGAGTTGAAAGCTCTGGTAATTGGACAATCATCACCTATTATTCCACGACTTTATGAATATGGAGAAAATTATATTGTCATGGAGTATATACATGGAATTTCACTTGCACGTCACTTGAAAAAAGAAAAACAGATCACTGAAGAATTAACTGAAAAAATATTAATAATGTTGGATGAATTTAAAAAGATCGGATTTACCAGATGGGACACGGAAGTAAGACACGTTTTAATAAATGAAGAAGGTCAGTTAAAAGTTATTGACCATAAAAGAGCTTTTACCTCAAATAGCAAGGCTCCTATTAAATTATTAAAGGGGTTTAAAAAATTTGGACTGTCACAGGATTTTTTAAACTATGTGAAGAATATACCTTCTTCTGCTTATAATACATGGGTGAAACATTGATAAAAAACCGAACGACCTGGGCCATGCCCTGCACATGCTTAAGGAAGGGGACTTCTGTTGGAATACTGTTAAAAGATGATAAACAATAGAGCAAGCTCTCCGCTAATGACCGTTTCTTTTTGTAGCATCAATCATAAGTTAAGTAGTACAAGGAGTGATAAAAATAATGAGAGAGTGTGTTTTAGTCATTGGTGCTCACCCTGACGATGAGCTATTAGGAGTCGGCGGGACTTTAAAAAGACTAGTAGAAAATGGCTATCGGGTAATTTCAATCATTACCGCTTTAGGAAGAAAAGAGGAAGCCCATCACATACAGCAGCTAAGCCGGTGTGCAAATAAGGTAATTGGTATTGAAGAAGTGATATTCCTCGAGCATGCTAATTTAGAGTTAGAATTAATTCCGCTGCATCAGTTAACGAAAGAAATAGAACAATTAATACAGACCTATAAACCGAGTAAAATCTTCACCCACCATTATGGAGATGTCAATATTGATCATTTAATTACTTTTCAAGCGGTTTTGACCGCGACTCGACCTCTGCCGAACCAAAAACCGATAGAATTAATTACATTTGAAACGGTTTCCTCTAGTGAGTGGAATATCCACACGAATGATAAAGCTTTCAAAGCTAATTATTTTGTCGACATTACAGATCAAATGGATTCAAAGATTGCGGCGCTCAAACATTACGATGTAGAAATGAGAGATTTTCCTCATCCTCGTTCATATGAAGGAGTTCAGTATTTAGGAAGAGTTAGAGGAATGACGATTGGCGTACAATACGCTGAAGCGTTCGAAGTGGTAAGGAGGATCTGGCGATGAAAAAGAAGCTTATGTTTCCATATCCTTATGTAATTAAAGAAATGGATAAATATTTTGGAATTCATTCGTTCTCATTTCAAAAAAAGAAGAATGAAATGTACGAACGTTATACAAATACAGGGCCAAAGACGGTCCGAAAGAAAAGCCTTTCTATATTAATTGCTACGTTTTGGGACTATCCTCATACTGGAGGTTTATCTAATTATATTACGGCACTTAGTGAAGGGTTAAGACAACAAGGACATCAAGTCGACATTATCTCCCCTAATCAATTTCCTCGGAGTAAAGTAGAGACCCTGCGTGAAGTAGTTGTTCCCAGATTAAAAAATTTCTTTAATACACGTTATGGAAGTTATAATAGCATGATTTTGAAAAATCACAGACATATGTACATCTATGAAAAGATGCTTCTTCACAATATCGACTTAAAAAAATATGATATCTTCCATGCGCAAGATTTGTTTACAGCGAATATATTAGGAAGAATCAATGTATATTACGGAAAACCTTTGTTGTTTACACCCCATGGGATGTTTACTTTTAACCGGCTGAAATTTGGTATATTTAAAAAAGGTTCGCTGGAAGAAGTCTATTATAAAACATTAGAAAGAAAAGCCATTGAATTTGCCAATCACCTTATCATTCTCAGTGATTCATTTCGTGATCCGTTAATGCAGCTAGGGACTAAACAAGAGAACATGACAACTGTGCTTACGGGCATTGATTACCCTGAGAAGTATCGCACAAAAAATACATCAGTACACAAGAAGGTCGTTATTACATGTGTGGCGAGATTAGGCCCAAGAAAAGGCCATAATGTATTATTTGACGCACTTTCAAAGCTGAAAAGAAAATATACTGATAACATTAAAGTGCTCATTGTCGGAGATGGTGAGATGAGAGACACTTTAGAAAAGCAAGTCGATTCTTTGGGTCTTTCCATGGTGGAGTTTTTAGGGGCAAGGAATGATGTGCCAAACATTTTAAGCAAAACCGATGTTTTTGTACTTCCAACCCTAAACGACAGCCTGCCTATTTCTATCATTGAGGCCATGCATAGTGGAGCTTGTGTCATTTCGACAACATCGGGAGGCATACCTGAATTGGTGAATCACTCCAAGACAGGCATTCTAGTCGCTCCAGGAGATACAGATAAACTGGCACGTGCATTAAAGTTCGTCATTGCAAATCAGCAAGGTCGGGAGCAGTTGGGTGAAAGTGCAAGAAACTTTGCTAAAAAGCATTTAACTAGAGAGACAATGACAGCTCATATTGAAAAGATCTACAAAAAGTATTTGAGTGAGGAAGAATTCTATGAATCATGAACACGCAGCAGTTGTACTGGACTTAAGTGCCAATGGAATCGGAATCATCAGAAGCTTAGCGAGAAAAGGGATCAACGTTTATGCGTTCGATATAGAGAAACCTTATAAGATAGGAAAATCACGTCTTGCTTCATGTGGAGTATGCCCAAGTCCTTTATCAGAAGAAAAGGAATTACTAACTTTTTTAATCAATTTGGCTAAAGAATTTAAACTGAAACCGATTTTGTATACAGGCGCGGATGATTATGTGGTGTTCATTTCAAAATATCGAATGGAACTGTCTAACTACTATTTATTTTTGTTTCCTGAACATTCGCTGATTGAAGAAATACTGGATAAACACAAAATGTATGAATTAGCAGTGAAGCATAATATTCCATGTCCTAAAACGTATGTGATCGAACATAAAGAACAAATGGAAGAAGCGATATTGGCCCTCGATTTCCCATGTATATTAAAGCCGACTTTGGGCCATGAGTTTCGAAAAAAAATAAATAAAAAGGCCATATTCATAAAAGATCCAGATCAACTAAGAAATGAGTATGAATTGTATCGACAGCATGGAAAGCTCATCATTCAGGAAATCATTCCTGGCGACAATCAGCATTTTTATAAAGTGGCCACTTTTTATGACGACAATATGGAGCTACTAGCGTTATTTTCTTTGCAAAAGAATCATCAATTCCCAGCTGAATTTGGAACGGGAGCTCATATTGTTAGTAAACAAGTTCCAGAATTGGTGGATATATGTTTACCATTTTTTGGAAAAATGAACCTTAAAGGTATTGGTATGGCAGAGTTTAAAAAGGACCCCCGAGATGGGGTTTATAAGTTTATTGAAATAAATCCTCGTTTTTGGTTAACGCATAGCTTGACAGGACCTGCTGGCGTGGATTTTGTTTATATGTATTATTTATATTTAACCAAGCAAAACCCCGGGCCGAGGCTCAAACAAATAGACGGTGTCAAATGGATTTATCTTGTGCGGTATTATTTAACGTTCCGTCACAAGAAAAAAAGAGCTGAAATGACGTGGAAAGATTTTTATGAAGGCTTGCGAGGCAAAAAAGAGTTTGCTTTGTTTGCATGGGATGATCCAATGCCATTCATTAGAAGTGCGTGGTCTCATTTGAAGAACGCCTGGAAACAAAAACGAAAGGAATGAAAACGTTGTACGAGGCAAAAGTATTATTCCATCATTTTGAGAAGTTGAAGATTTCAGAAAAGCTTTCTTATTCAATGGCTGAGAAGGTTGTAATAGACCCTGCTAAAATCGAGTGTCTAAAATCAACAACAAGAATGAGTATCTACAAATTATCTCTTCGAAAAAAAACGAATCATTATCCCATTATTTTAAAAATATATCATTCAACAAACTATAAAAATGAAGTAGAGATTAATGTATATCAGAGAGCTTATCCTATATTGAAAGAGTTTCTTCCTCAAATATACCATGTTGAAAAAAACGGAAATGACACCTGGATATTCATGGAATTTGTTCAGCAAGTACGCGGCCAGATCACCTTCTCCCCGAAACATTTTGACTACATTATCCCCACCGTTGCCAAACTTCACGCACACACATTTGAAGACAATTTTAAAAAGCATAAAGATGTTTGGAAATCTTGGCTTCCTATTTATGAATCAAGCCACATGAGAAGTAATCGAGCCAAATATATTGGAAAGACGATTGCTTTTCTCGATGACGCAGCGAAAGACGACCGGTTAAGGGAGATCATTAAACCCTATCATAAACCGCTAATAAAACTATGTCATAAGGGACCGGATTTTTTCCCGGAACTATTTGAAAATGGTTCATCTATAACGCATGGTGATCTTCATATGCAAAACATATGCAGCAACAATGTGACACCGGGTGCACCATGGAACATCCAGTTTATCGATTGGGAGTCCATTAAATATGCACCCGTCTGGTTTGATATGGTTGTTTTAGTCGAAATATTATTAGGTTTCAGAAAAGATTGGCAGAGCCATGCAGAAGAAATTCGCACGCATTGTGTGAAATCATATACAAAACAAATGCAGAAGAATGGCATTCAATTTAAAACGGCCCCAATTGACCTTTATAAAATGGCGTATTTGCAGAGAACATTAGAAAAGGGATTGCATACCCAGCTACGAAGAATATTTGATAACCGCGGTGGCGAGCTATTAACGTATCATCTTGAAAAAGTTTCAACTTGGGGAAGAGAATTAGGTTTATAAGATAAATAAAATTTTCACATTAGTAGAGTTAGGAGGAGATGCTTCTGAATACAATAAAGGAAGAGCGAAATGAATACATCTGTCCCTTCCATGCGAGCCTGCTAAAAGTCATGGATGAATACTATAAAATAGATAGTAAAAAGAATCATTTAATGGAACCATTTCAGACATTTGGAATCAAAAAGAATCGCATACCAAGTAAAACAAATAAACTAAAGATTCTCTACGTAACGTTTTTGCGATATCCAAATACTGGAGGGTTATCAAATTATATTACTTCCTTAAAAACAGGTTTTGAAAAGTATGGTCATGACGTAGATGTCATCTCACCTACTCAAATGACAGCAGTTCATCTAGAGCAAGATATCCCGCAGGCTGCCGAACATGCAAGGGACTTTCTGCTGCAACGATATGGTACAGTCAATGAAAAAATTATAAAAAACACTAGTTTCATGAATGTGTATAAGTCTTTCTTAAGAGGAAGAAGTCTAGAACAATATGATGTGTTTCATGCACAAGATTTATTTTCTGTCTTTTTATTAGGACAACTAAATCTAGAATATAAGAAACCTCTTTTTTTTACACCGCATGGACATTTTACAAAAAGCCGGTTAAAGTTCGATAAAATAAAAAAAGGATCAATTGAGGAAGTTTATTTTAGTGAAATTGAAAAACAGGGAATAAGAGCATCCGATCAAATCATAACGATCAGTAATTCTTTTCATTCCCCTTTAAAAGAGTATGGCGCAAAGATAGAACAACTGGTTACTGTTCATACAGGCATACATTTTCATCAAGCTTCTATACCTAAACAAGAGTATAATGATAATCTTGTAATTTCCTGTGTTTCCCGCCTTTCTCCCAGAAAGGGTCATGACATTTTTTTGAAAGCGCTCTCGCAAATTCAACAAGATTTATCTAATGTAGAAATATGGATTGTTGGTGATGGTGTCATGAGAGAAAGACTAGAAGACCAAGTACTACAACTTGGTCTCGACAATATCAGGTTCTTTGGCAGAAGAACAGATATACCGGAAATCCTTTCCTCTTCTGCTATCTATGTCTTACCTACCATTAACGATAATTTTCCGATTTCAATTATTGAAGCTATGTTTTCTCGTCAAGCTATTGTTACAACAAATTGCGGTGGTATACCAGAAATGATTCAAAACGGAAAAACAGGGATCATTTGTGAACCGGGAAATGTACAACAACTTTCCGATGCTCTTAAATTGCTTTTAGCAAATAAGAGTCTTCGTGAACGTTTAGGAAGAAATGCTCAGGAATATTCACGACAACATCTAACTCAAGGTGGGATGATTTCAAAGATAGAAAGAATCTATCACTCTTTTATAAGCGATATGTAGAACATGTATGGAACGTCGTAATAAAAGAAATGATGCCTCAATCTATAAAGGAGAAATTCTTCATAGCCAGTTAAATAATAGTAAAGCGATTGAAGTATTAAAATGGAAGCCTGCTTCAGACGTCTCATTTGGTTTAGACCAAACGATTTCTTACTTAAAGAAAGCAAATCAAAGTAAAAGCTGACTTAAAGAAATTTGTATGTATGAAGAATGAATAGATAACTCATATGTGAGGAGCTAGTGTATTTGTCAATTGAAAATCCAGCCATTTTGTCATTAAAAACCCAGCCACTTCTTCGAAGTAATTGAAGAAGAATGGCTGGGTTTTTAACGATTATACGTGCTTACTTTTAGATTACCAAATACAAAAATCGCTTTAGTGACACTAAAATTTCTTTTAGTTTACGTCTTACTCGCAATCCGCTCCATTACTTTCTCTAACTCATCCGGCTTCAAAAACTCAATAGGAGAGAATCCCTTCTCAAACGTAAGTGTATCCGCCTCAATCATTAGTACATATTTATCATTAACCTTGGCAATATGAATCTGTTCCCCAAAATCTGCAAGCAATGCCTTCACAGAAATATGATCTGCCTTTAGCTTTAATTCTATCTCAGGGGTATGCTCCACAATTTGTGCCGTAGCTTCCATAACTTCTTCCGTTGTGAAATGTTCCATAATTTCCCGCTTTGGACTCGCAGCCCATACTTCCATCGCTTGGTCGAATTGTTCCCGTTCTTCTGTACCTTCTTCAAAGACGTCTTCAATTTGGTCGTATACCATGTCCATAACTTGTGTTTTCATAATTTCTGGCATGGAACGCTCATACTCAACGAATTTTAAGAAGTCTTCGAAGTAGCGGGCGTGTGATGCTTGGTGGATTTTTAGTTCGCCTACCTCTACGATGCCTTCTTCTGGCATGTATGGGTATTGAATAGATTTCATATTTTTTGTCGTAATTGCCATTTCAACGTTGCGAATAAGTGTTGTTTCGTCGGAAATGGAAGCAACTTTTGGCTCGAAGTCACACTTCATAACGAATACGAATGGATCGTCAAAGTATTTCCTCAGTTTTGCTTGAGCAACTAAAAATACACCACCGCGTACTGCACTTGTATCGATATATGTATAAACGAGAGGTTCACTCATATCTTTAAAATTCTCTTTCGTTTCTGCAAAACGGATACGATTAAATAAATTATAATGAGGGTTGGAATCGAATTCGTGCCCAGTTTCTACAATAAATCGACCAATCTTTGTTGGGGCTTGTTCGGTTTTTGCATGACGTTCTACTTTTCGTTTAGATATTTTTAATAATTCACCATCTAAGAACTCTTTTAATGGGCTGTCCTCATATTCTTCAGCATCTAACGTTTGAAAATGTTTATATCGCTTATCTGCTTGTTCACCTTTTCCTTCTACTTGTACGACATAGAAGGAGAGGAAGTTTATTTCAAAATCCATATTTATCACCTTGTTTCATTTCATTGACTCTTATCAGTATAGAGATGGAGAAAACTTTCGTCAATTTAATAAAATAAAACGGATAACAGAGGCTTACTATCTGTTAATTTGAAATATAGGAAGGGAGAGTCCCTTCCTATATAGTTCTTTGTTTTACTAATTTAAAATCCATCCTCAAGTGCTGAAAATGGAATGTTTAGTCGATTCTCTACAGTACGTAAACGCTGATTTAATCGATTGAGTCTACGTGTATGACGTTCTACTGTCTGCTGAAGTTGATTTACTCTTTGTTCTAGCTCATTTACTCGTCTTTCTAACTGACGGCCGCCACTACCTGGAAAGGAAATTGGAATTTGAAATTGTCTATTTGGATCATATGGATCAATTTGTTCTGTTTGTTCTATATATGGTTGATATTGCGATTGCCCGTCATATGATGGTTGATAGTTATAAAGGTTGTAGGGGGCATATGAATTATAGGGATACATAAACATCCTCCGTTCTCTAAATTTGCTTGAATTCATCATAATGTATGTGTAAGAGCGGATAGGTGGCACGGCAAATACCTATTTTGAATAGGGTGCTTCATCAAATGTATTCAAGAGAATTTGTGATAAGTTTTTATAAATGAGAATTGCCTATGAAGAATTCCAAAATATTAATGTATTAAAATTGTTTTTGAATAATCATTTGGTATATACTGGTTAAATAAGAAGGACATTACAAACTTAAGTTTTTTAAGTAAATATGTGTAGACATTTCTTAAAGAAAAGAGTAATTTTAATATAGTGGAAATCAAATTGTAATATTTTGTAGTCATATTGCAAAGTCATGTAATCATTCATACATAAAATTGAAAACAAAGAGTAATGGTAGGGAAAAGGAGAGAGTATATTGTTACGTAAGGTACAAAGTATAGTAATAGGGGCACTATGTGTAAGCATAGTGAGTGGATGTGGTACAAAAATAAGTGAAGTTTCATTAGTAAGTGGCATAGGAGAGCATGCAGTAGAAGCTAAGACTGGTGTCAATGAAAGTGTAAGTTTAGTAGATGCTAGAAGTGGTAAAGAAGTAAAAAATGTTAATATAGCAAGCTTAGGTTATTTTGAAGATGAAAATAAGTTTAAAAAAGAAGTAACGAAGGTTGCTAAGGAAGTCGGAAAAACTATTGATCAAAAAATGGTCCCTTCTCGTATGGCAAGTGATGGAACATGGCAAGAAGGTAAGCCTTCTTATGAGTTAATGGAAAAAGAGCTAGTAGATAAACTAATGAACGTAGGAATGTGGGATTCTTCGTACCAACTACCAATTGTTGAGAAAAAACCTGTAGCGAAGCCGGAAGATGCAAGTGGAAATGGTGCAGTTTTAGGAAGGTATGAAACAAACTTAGGTGCTTCTACAGGTGGTAGAATCGAGAATATTCGTTTGTCTGCAAGTAATATTAGTGGTGTCGTATTAGGAAAAGGAGATCGTTTCTCTTTTAACGCATTAATTGGAGATACAACACCAGACAAGGGGTATCAGTTAGGAAAAGAGATTGTTGACGGGAAACTAGTAGATGGTTATGGCGGAGGAGTATGTCAAACATCTTCTACTCTTTTTAATGCTGCAGATCAAGCTGGTTTAAAAATGGTGGAGAGAACTACACACTCCAAAACAGTAGGATACGTTCCACAAGGCCGAGATGCTACAATTGCATATCCATATTTAGATTTAGTGTTTGAAAATACAAATGAAGTGCCTGTGAAGCTTTATATGAGCATAGAGGGTGGAAAACTTGTTGCTGAGGTACGTGCAGCAAGATAAGAATTACCGTACATAAAAGTCTTATAGATTCAACTAACGATTAGTGGAAGATTAGGGGAATCTCCACTGATCGAAGTTTCACTTTATTATGATCTGAGCCATTCTTTCTAGTATTTTTCTAGAAGGGGTGGCTTTTTGTATACGTATAAATCAGTAATGAAAATTTATCCGCTATTCGCGGGCAGTAATACTCCCACCTCAAAAATCAGCAAAAGCAAAGAGATTAGGTGGGAGATAAACTTCCTGTAAAAGCTCGATTCTTGAGGGCTAATAATCAGTGGGGATGAAGCCCCAACCGATTATTAAAGATTTACTTTATCTACTGATTTAAAAAACTTCTTTTGATAAACTAGAATAAATAGGAAATAGGGTGTTTTAAAAGTATATTTACAATTAGACAGCTATAATTTGATATAAAAACGCCAAGTGAACCAAATGAAAGTTTGTCCAAATAGATAACAGCTTTAATAAAGGATAATAGGCATAACTTTGAGGAGGAGAGAACTATGCAATTCATTTTAGAAATGGTAGCAATTGCTGGAATAATATTTATTATTTTGATTTTAGGATTTAGTAAAACGTTAAAAGATGTCAATAGAAGGAAGAAGAATAAAGAAAACAAATGACTCATAATGCATAATGATAGAGAAAAAAGGTGCTTATGTATAGAAAGCATTAGTTTTTTTATAACAAAAATAAGGAGGAGGTCCGGCTGTGAGCTTTCCTCTTTATTTTTGTTATGTAATCCAAATCGGGAAAGGGTGAAAAGGAATTTAGTTTTTATGTTTTGTAAATATTTGATTAAGATGATGGTTCATATGATCAATATAATCTGTAACAAGCCATTCTAAAGTTACTTCCTGTTGGTCTTCCAACTTACATGTAAGTTGCCAGTGTTCATTCTTTACATTGCTTAGTAATTTTATCATTTGTATGTTAATAGCTTCCCATAATTTTAGAATTTCATTTGCTGAAAAAGATTGTTGATAATTATGTACTTGCACCCACAAATCTTGATCATAGCCAGTGAGTATAATTGTTTCCTTTGAAGTAAGAATATCAACAAAGCGTCTATGGTTTACCGTACCGGAATCGCAAAGATGACCTAATATTTCTTTTTTAGACCATTTTGTTGGGGCGAGTTTTATATCCATGTCAGAAAAAAGTATAATTTTTTGAGATGCAGTATGAATTATATGTTCTAATTGGGTTGCTAATGTAGACATGTGAATCCCTCCATTTTCATTAATAACTGAATGTTTGCAGCTCAATCCAATACCTTTTTACAACATTACCATCTTCTTCGATAAAATCATTATCACGAAGTCCTCTGTTATGCAAAATTGTTTTTTCTGAAGCAGTATTACCTTCATCACAAACGACAAGTACTTTTGTAACACCTAATTCTTTTATTTTTTCTAATGATAAAGCTAATAATTTTGTAGCATATCCTTTTTGTCTTGCTGAAGGACGAATACCATAACCGATATGCCCACCAGCATTGAATAGATGCTCAGTTAAACGATGACGAATATTTACAGCACCAACGATTTTGTTGTCATTTGTGATAAGCCAATAGGTAGAGTCCGGTACCCAACTATCGGGAATGTTTTTACCTTTCGCTGCATCCAGCAACTCTTGAACCATTACTGGAAAATTAGAAGGATCTTTTGTGATAACCCAAGGAATCATCGTTTCACCACTATTTTTCCATTCTTGATAGAATTCTAAATATTCTTCTTGTAAGTCAATTGTGGGTTGTACTAAGTAGACATCCATTATTATTAGGCTCCTTTTATATATTTTTCGAAATATTAAAATAATCTTAACATAATTTGGATGGTAGAGAAATAAAGTACTTGGAGATATTGATGTTGATGAATTTAAAGGATATAGATTAGGAAAAGATTTCTACTCTAGAATCCCTTTGTTATGAAGTTAAATATTTTGAATTTATGTATGTATATTTATGGGTAATTAGAGAAACATATAAGAAATTAACTGGAGGTGAAGCAATGAATATTCGTGAAAATTACAATACAAATGAAATACTTATAACAGCTTCAGCGAGTGCTATTGAGCAAATGAAATATGAAATTGCTCGTGAACTTGGTGTTACACTTGGACCAGATTCTACAGCGCGTGCAAACGGTTCTGTAGGCGGAGAAATAACGAAGCGTTTAGTTCGTATGGGAGAAGAACAATTATCTGGACAATATAGAATTCATTAAAATATTTCTTTTTGAATATAGGTTATAAGTATTTTTTCTGTCTGGAATGTGTTTTGTTTCTTAGTCTGATGACAATAGAATACTGTCAGTAAATTAGAATAAACAAAAAAGTACTCTCAATGAGTACTTTTTTGTTTTCGCGTATTGAAATGACTTTTCAGAACCTTATTAGCAGGGGAACAAGGTTTTGAACAGAAACACTCTTCATTAAAAACTTAACGTTGATAGAATAAACAGTAAATTGAGAATTATTATATGGAATATTGCAAATGTTTAGTATAGATATTTTTTACTATGGTTATAGAGAAAAGATGTTTTTACTGTCTTGCTAGTGGAGAGGGGAAAGGAATAAAAATTAGCTTTTACTAATCGGGGAATTATGGATGTTTTATTTTCAGCAATCTTTTGTGAATTGGCCAGTTTACTTTCGGCTAATGCAAGTACAACTGTAAACGCCCCCTAGTATGATTTTTTCATTAAAAACGCCCCCGACTTTACGAATATATTTCGATATAAAAATGAGGAATACCATAATTATACATGTGAAACTTATCCGTAATAAAATGTTGTTCTGATTTTTTGTAAGTAAGAAAAGACGGATAAAGTTTTGTTGACTTTCCCTTAAGGGAAGATTAATATGAATTTAAGTAGTATTATAAAATACCACTTAAATTCAATGCGAAATTTATGTGCAAAGTAAGGAGTGTTTCCATGATTGATTTATTAAAAAAGATAGGATTATCAGATCTAGAAGCGCGATGTTATTTGACATTACACGAAGAATCTGATTTGTCTGGCTATGAAGTTGCAAAACGGGTATCTGTTTCAAGAACAAATGTATATGCTGCGTTACGATCATTAACGGATAAAGGAGCTTGTCGAAGCATAGAAGGGGAGACGGTTCTTTATAATGCTGTTCCAATTGAGCAATTAATCCGTCTTTTTCAAACTGAATTTGAACAGACTTCGAAGGCACTTATCAATCAATTAAAAACTCCACCTAGACCTGCACCTGCTTTTTATAATTGGCAAGGAAGTAATGCATTAGATAATGCTGTACGCCGCGTTATTGCAAATGCGGAAACATCTATAGTTGTAGATGTTTGGTCAGAAGACTTGCACTATATAGAGGAAGCACTACTTGTAGCGGAATGCAAAGGAATTAGTGTTATCTTAATTACAATCGGGACATGTAAAACACCTCTTAAACATGTATTCCAGCATTATAGGGATGAAGAGTGGCCTGCTGATGAAAGGAAGTTTTCTATTCTCTGTGATTCTAGTTCAGCTTTAATTGGTAGTTTCGGAGGAGAGATTAAGCCATCTGCATTAGAGACGAATCATCCAGCAGTAATTGAAGTAATAAAAAATGCTTTTTACCATGATATGATGATGCAGCACATCGAAGAGGATTTTGGGAAAGAATTTCAAGAGAAGTATGGGGAGAATTACCGGAAAATGTTAAGCTATTTCAAAGAGAAAGGCTGGCATATTTAATGACGGCAATTGATATTCAATTTTGTAGTGAACTAATAAAACGTGTAGGAACCCGTTTATATGAAATTGCTAAAAGAGCGATTTCTTCCCATTCCACATATCCAATAAATGCACAAAAATCATTACAATGACTCAGCCAATACTCCTGTTGCCATCGACCATATCCAGGCGTTCTATGGATAAGTTCTTTTACTTTTTCTTCATCACTTACTTCCTCACAGGAGTATGGATCTTGAAATTCTCCATCAAATTTTTTAGATGCATTTCCATTAGCAATACACCAAGGACAGATGCTTTCTACCCTTTCTATAGAATAGAAAGGACCACTATAAACATACTCACGTTCGTTTTTGCAAACAGAACAAGTCGTAAATTCTTTTTTAAAAATCCCTAGTTCTAATGCGTTTGGATTATATTTAAAGGTTGGTAATTGCACGTCTGATTCCCCCATAAATGCTATTTAAATTTACATCGTATTTCTATTGCTAAAATGTAATCAGGTTAATTTGAATATAAACAAAATATCTTTATTTTACAAATATTACTGGGGATGATTTGACTGACACATTAACGAGAAAGAAGATTTCTTCTAATTTCATGTTACATATTTTTGTGAGTTGATTAACTTATGGATGTCCAACTTAATAGTAATTGCACGGCATTTTTTATTTAGGACTTGAATTACTAGTTTTTTCAGATTATTATGTATGAAATAGTTCATCAGATGAATCGTTATAAAAAGATCTTAAATTGTATATGAAATCTGTAACAGAATGGTGGGAGAGAATGAAATGAAAGCTGTAACTGCAAATCTGATAATTGCTTTAAAAGAGGTACTTCCTGAAACACAAGTAGTAGTAAATGAAACGGTGAGAGAACTGCACAGTAAAGATGAATCTTATCATCCTAGCAGTCTGCCTGATGTTGTTGTATTTCCAACAACGACAAAAGAGGTTAGTGAGATAATGAAACTAGCGAACAAGTACCAAACACCAGTTGTACCATTTGGAGTGGGCTCAAGCTTGGAAGGTCATGTAATTCCATATGAAAATGGCATTACAATTGATTTTTCACTGATGAATCAAGTGCTGGAGGTAAGAGAAAAAGATTTTCTAGTTAAAGTGCAACCTGGAGTAACTCGTTCACAGCTTAATAAAGAATTAAAAAAGTATGGATTGTTTTTCAGTGTGGATCCAGGGGCGGATGCAACATTAGGTGGAATGGCTGCTACAAATGCAAGCGGAACGACCTCAGTAAAGTATGGCGTTATGCGTGATCAAGTTCGTGATTTAGAAGTTGTGCTTGCAGATGGAACGATTATACATACAGGGAATTTAGCTGCAAAGTCGTCATCTGGTTATCATTTAAATGGTATTTTCGTTGGATCAGAAGGAACACTTGGTTGTTTTACGGAATTAACGCTAAGAGTATATGGAATACCTGAGCATACGATGGCAGCAAGAGCATCTTTTCCGACAGTGAATGATGCGGTAGAAGCTGTAATTGATATTTTACAAGCTGGTATTCCGATTGCGAGAATTGAGCTTGTTGATGAACTTTCAATGAAACAAGTTAACAAATATAGTGAAACAAACTATAGGGAAGAGCCAACGTTATTTTTAGAGTTTCATGGAAATGATGCGGGATTAAAACAAGATATTGATTTCACAAAAGAAATTGTTAAAGATCACAAGTGTAAGGCTGTTTCATTTGAAACAGAAACAGCAGCAAGAAATAAATTATGGGAAGCAAGACATAATTTAGCATACGCTTATGTTCATAGTTGCCCAGGGAAAAAACTGATGAGTATGGATGTTTGTGTACCAATTTCAGAGTTAGCAAGTGCAATACAGTATGCAAAAGAGACTTTAGATGCTATGGGAATTGTTGGGGGAATACTTGGACATGTCGGAGATGGGAATTTTCACGTTCTATTAATGGTGAATCCAAATGATACAGAGGAAGTGCATAAAACAGAAGCGGCAAATGAAAAAATTGTGATGTATGCTCTTGAGCGCGGTGGAACATGTACAGGTGAACATGGGGTAGGGATTGGTAAACAAAAATATCAAGAAAAAGAGCATGGAGCAGCACTTCTTGTGATGAAAAAAATGAAACAAGCTCTTGATCCGAAAAATATTCTGAATCCAAATAAGATTTTTAAAATTAAAGAATAGGGAATGATTCTGTCAATGACCCACGACTGAAGTCGCGGGTTTGGAAACTTTGCTTCCGTTGGGGAACAAAATTTAAATAAAATTGAGACGATGCTTCACTTGAATATTGAAGCCTTAACCGTTCTGTCCTCTCTTTATGTACGTGACTATACAGATGTTGAAGGAACGCAAATCATCAATATTTCTTCAGGAGGAGGATACTTGATTGTTGCTGATGCTGTGACCTACTGCGCGACAAAGTTCTATGTAAGTGCCTTTACAGAAGGTCTCGCACAAGAATTGAAAGGAAAAGGAGCAGCCATGCAAGCGAAAGTCTTGGCTCCTGCTGCAACAGAGACCGAATTTGCGAAACGATCCTATGATGTTGATAATTTTGAATATAATGGTGTTGTTCCTAAGTTCCATACAGCTGAACAAATGGCCGGTTTCTTGCTCGATTTATATGACAGTGGGAAGGTGGTAGGAATTGTGAATGGAGAAACGTATGACTTCGAATTAAGAGATCCGATTTATCCGTATGTGACCAGGACAAGAAACTAGTTTTTGAAAATCCCAACATAACAAAAAGCCGATAGTTCTGAAGTGACCCCAAAAAGTTAGACACATTTTAACAATTGGGGGCAGTTCATTACTACAAGTTCTTTTTTATTTTTCCTATAATAGCAAATGTAATTTCAAGGCTTATAATTTGTTATTTGCAAATATAGAATCTTCTAAGTGAATTACAGGGTATTGTTTAGAATCTAAGTTTTTAGTTATGACTGGATATAGTTCCATTTTTTTAGACAAATCAGTGATTGAAGCGCTCACTGTAAACCCGTTTTTCGCATATAGATATATATGGAATTTATCATTCTTAGTCGGCAAAAAATTAATCTCAGATATTATACTTTGTATTTCGCTCGGTAATTTATTTAACTCCGAAATAAGTTTTCTAAGTTGTTTTTCATCATTTCTAGTAAATTGTTTTATTACAGGTACACTTTTGGAGATTTTATCATTTGTAAATTTATCCAACATTGTACCATTTTCAAGTAGAAGATAATACTTATTATCTTTAATCATATATGCAACAGTGCTATTTTCTTTAACATTAATAGTGACTCGACTTGGAAAGTTCTTTGAAATTTCGACTTCTTTAATCAGATTATTTTTCTGTATTCTTTTTTTTATATCTTCTTCATGTAAATTCCAATAATTATCTTTGTCGCTTAAATTGGATAGACTTATAATTTCTGCTTTTGAAATTATTTCATTTCCAGTTACATATATTGTTGAAATTTTTCCAAAGCGATTTAAAAATAATAACAAAATAAAAGTTATTAATACACATATACTTAATGCTTTTTTCCTTCTAGCTGCTTTTAAATTTCTACTTTGTATTAGTTGTTGATGACGAACCTGTTGGTTAAATGGATATACATTATTTTGATTCATAATACCTTCCTCTAGTAGCCTATTATATTCCATTTAAAAAAATGCTCTAACATTTGTTGTTTAGTATGTTAATGGCCATCATGTACATATTTCGACTTTTTTACACTGCAGGGTGTATCCCCTAGCCCTGAAACGGACATAAATTCCTAAAACATTATATACATAATAGGATAATTTCTCAATATAGTTATAATATACAAGTGATATTCTTCACAATTAAATAAACTGATACAGCATTTTAGATTTCTAATTAAAAAATTAGTAACATTTAGTGATATAGTAAATCATCTCTAAGTGTTCTTAAAAAAATATCACCATTTTGTAAAATAATCAAGGTATCGAAAGAAATTTCATTCTCCCGATATCTAATATAGGGAATAAGGGAAGTAATGCTAAGAAAGATGAATGATTATTTTCGTCGCGGGACTGAGAAGATGCCACCTCTAAGCGAAGGGTAGGTGGCGAGTAGTTCATAAATGCTTCGTAAAAAATTACATAAACAAAGGGAGAAGAGTGATAAACATTCTTCTCCCTTTGTCTGTAATTAGGGTTAGCATTATACTAATAAATATACGCTGTTGTGAACTGCTAGATGAACAATCCACTTCTAAGATTTTAACAGAAATAAATAATAATATGATATGCAATATTGCATATTAAGATATAGGTGTTCGGTATATACCCTAAATTGGAAGACTTGTATTTTATATTAAGTATATACAAATAAAGAATAATCCGCCAGTATCTAAATTGGCGGATTATTCTTTATTTTTTCCATTCTGTAAGTGTAACATCCCATAGTAATACATCGGTATCAATGAACTTGATACAAAGTTCATTTGCTTTATCCAACTCTATTTCAAAGGAACTTTTTGATGTAGATATGTTTTTTTCAGAGAATTGAACTGTTTGTACATCTTTTCCATCCACAGAAATAATTATCTTTCCAGAACGTTTACTAGCACCATCTGGGATACCAAGATAGCCCGAAATTTTTACATATTTACCCTTTAACAAGTATTTAAATTGCTGAAAATCTGTTCCATTACTACTATACATATTTAATTTAGATTCAATTTTTTTATGAGCAATTTCAAAACTATGGAAATTTTTATCTTTCGGTGCATATCCATTAGTTTCTGTCAGTTGATTTAGTCCTATAATAGTTCCGTTTTTGAGAGAGTGTTGCTGCTTTTCTAATGATTTGTTAAATTCACCTACAACAACAATCAATCCTAAAGTAAGGATTGATGATGTTACACAAGTAATAATAAGTTTTTTTAAAAAAGTATTTGAACGAAATCCTATTTTATATGCAGCAAATCCTATTATAGCACCCATTGCATTCACAATTACATCATCAATGTCAAAACCTCCAAGAAAAGTTAGCATTTGTAAAACTTCTAGTATAAGGATTGAAATACAAAATGAGGTAATGAATCGAATGAAGCTACAGCGGTATAACAAAGGAATTAGTACTCCAAAAGGTATGAATGCAGTTAAATTCCCAAAATTAAAAACCCATAGGTTAAAGTCTTCTTCACCTGTCATATTTGGTAATCCTAAAGGAATACTAGTCGGAATTAACTGGTATTGGTATTCATAATTAATATATTTTAATCCCAACCTATCAAAACCAAGAAACATAAAGTAAAGTATTAAAATTGAATAAAAACCTAATATTGTGAGGACAATCTTACGATGTTTACCTTTGATAATAAAACCTCCTATTACTCAAGAATATTCGTATTGTTTTTATTGAATATGTATTTTTAAAATATAACAATAAAAACATATTAATATAAGTAATAATGATGTATCAACAAAAAAATAATTTGTCAAAAAGTTAAATTGATAAAGGTGGTGAATAAGTATATCGGAATCAATTTTTGATGATTTATTTATTTTAAATGTCGTTTAAACGTAATTTATATTTTTGAATAAAACTTATACACTACACAACTTTAAAAAGGTATTTTATACAGTTCATTCATAAAACGATTATTAACAATTCGATAAAATTTGTGAGGATTCAAAAAACATTTTTCAAACAATAACAAAATTGTGGAACACGCTTGTTGAGAAGATTGAACATGAAATGTGTATAATCCGTAGGACAGGGTGCTTACAATTTAGATTTTGAATAAATTTATTGTGGAATAAATTTCATAAAACTTATATATAAATATATTAAATTATTGTCGTTAAAGATATCTCTAAAGACTCTAAATAGAGAAAGTGTTCTTTAATTTTGTTTGACAGGAAAATTTTCATTTGTATAATTAAGAAATGAGTTTATCTAGGTATTGTTATTTTACTTTTCATTTGAAAATGGATCTATCGCTCTCACATTAGTAGTTATGCTAGTAACAGACGGATTGGAAACGTTTAATATAATGTCGTTTTTATTTGATTTACAATGATGTTTATTATTTCTGAAAAGTACGAATACTCCTGTTTAATAACATATTAATAAGTTTACTTGGGTATTTGAAGTTGTATTATCGTTAATCGTAAA
Organism: Bacillus sp. FSL K6-6038; assembly: GCF_038050455.1. NCBI lineage: Bacteria > Bacillati > Bacillota > Bacilli > Caryophanales > Bacillaceae > Bacillus > Bacillus sp. FSL K6-6038. The sequence continues at coordinate 3,288,962 of NZ_JBBOUH010000001.1, read as the reverse complement.
ATGCAATATACTAAATTAGTTAATGATTTTTTATTAGAAATCTATCAGCTGTAATAAACTTATTATTTTTAATTACATTTAGAACTGTATTATTTTAATATATTGTACTTAAGAGGAGAATGAAATGAAACAAAAACAGAAAAAAAATACTAAAAAAAGTACGATTCCCTTAAGGTTGAATATATTGTTTTTCTGTGTATTTTTACTATTTTCAGCTGTTATTATTCAGCTAGGAAAAGTACAAATCATTGATGGAGAGAGTTATAAGAATATAGCGGAGAAACAAGGGAATTCCACAATCAGCATTCCCGTTCCACGTGGGCAAATTTTTGATCGGGAAGGAGAAAAAGTTGTTAACAACAATGCTATTCGTACTATTACATATACAAGGATGAAGGGTGTAGATTCAGAAGGCATTCTAAAAACAGCTAGAGATCTGGCAAACGTACTTGAAATGCCAGAAGAAGACATAAATAAGTTAACCGAAACAGATAAAAAGGATTTTTGGGTAAAGTTAAATAAGGAAAAGGCTCAAAAAAAGATTACGAAACAAGATGAGGCAAAATTCCGAGCCAAAAATATTGAAGGGAAAGAGCTTGATAAAAAAATAGAGGAATTAAGACGAGAACGTATCACAGATAAAGAACTAGGCGAATTAACACCAAAAGATTTAAAAGTATTAGCTATTAAAAGTAAAATGAGTTCGGGCTACTCAATGACACCTCAAATTATAAAGAAAAATGTGCCTGAGAAAGAATACACCATTATAAGTGAAAATTTAGCTAAATACCCAGGGGTAGATACAACAGTTGAATGGGAACGTAATTATGTAAATGGTGATTTATTTCGTTCGGTATTGGGTAATATAACAAATTCTGAAGAAGGACTGCCTAAAGAACACTTAGACTCTTATATGGTACGTGGTTATAGCCGTAATGATCGCGTAGGAAAAAGTTATATTGAACAACGATATGAAGATGTATTACATGGAACAAAAGCAGAAATTAAAAATATTACTGATAAAGAAGGAAACATTATTCGAACGGAAACCGTTTCTAAAGGGAAAAGCGGAAACAATGTAACGTTAACAATAGACATGAAATTACAGAAACAGGTAGAAGAGATTATTGAAAAGCATTTAAAAGCTTTTAAAGGTTCAGAACGTTTATTAGACCGAGCATTTGTTGTTATGATGAATCCAAAAACGGGACAACTTTTATCTATGGCAGGGAAAAAATTAGTCAAAAAAGATGGAAATATAGAAGTGGAAGATTATGCTTTAGGCACAATGACAAGCTCCTACGAGCTTGGATCTACTGTAAAGGGAGCAACACTTTTAACAGGATATGAGACAGGTGCCATAACACCAGGAACATATTTTTATGATGCACCAATGAAATTTAAGGGAACAGCAAAAGCTAAGAAATCTTGGAAAGACTTTGGAACTATTGATGATATAAGGGCATTACAAGTTTCATCTAACGTGTATATGTTTAATACAGCTTTAAAAATTGCAGGTATAAATTATGTACCGAACAGTTCTTTAGATATTAAAGCGGCTACATTTGATAGGATGAGATATTATTTTGGGCAATTTGGATTAGGAGTTTCGACTGGAATTGATTTACCAAATGAAACGTTGGGACAACAAAAAAAACAAAATTATCAACCAGGTTTTTTACTAGATTTAGCTATTGGTCAGTTTGATACATATACGCCTTTGCAACTTGCACAGTATGTTTCTACCATTGCAAATGGGGGGTATCGAATGAAGCCGCAGATTGTACAAGAAATTCGGGAGCAAACAACGCAAGAAGAAGATATTGGTAAAGTTGTACAAACTATGCAACCCATTGTGCTGAACCGCGTAGATATGAAAAAGGAATATATCGACCGAGTACAAGAGGGCTTTAGGCAAGTGTTCCAAGAGGGTGATGGAACTGGTGTGAGGTATTTTCAAAAAGCTCCTTATAAACCAGCTGGTAAAACAGGAACAGCGCAAACAGTTTATGGAGGCGAGGACCCTGTTGGTAGAGATTCAGAAGGGAATCGTATTCATTGTTACAATTTAACTTTAGCAGGATATGCCCCATATGATAATCCAGAGGTTGCATTTTCCGTTGTTGTACCATGGGTAAATGATGATAAAGGTGGAATTAATTCAATGATTGGTAAAGATATCTTAGATGCATATTTCGCTTTAAAAAAGAATCAAGGAAGTAACGTTTCTCCATAAACAAATAAGTGGAATGCTTCTAGTAAATATATATAAATGAAACGCCCCTACATTAAAATTTTGTAGAGGCGTTTTTCATGAAAATAATCAATAAGGAATGGAAAAACATGAAGCAAAAGAACCCAAAATATTGGCGTAATATAACATTGTTTTTATTGATTACAGTGATGCTTATGATAATAAGTTTAAACTTTTTATTATGTAAAATAGAAGGGGAATCTATGTATCCTACTTTACAAAATGAAGAGTATATACTAGTTAATAGAGCAGGTGCAGCAATTTTTCCATTACGTCATGGAGAAATTGTTATTATAAAAAACCCCAATGATCCTAAGTATTATGTGAAAAGGATAATTGGATTGCCAAAGGACAAAGTTAAAATAGAAAATGATATTCTGTATATTAATGGAAAGGAAAAAAAAGAAAACTATATTTATAAAGATTTAAGTAATAAATCCAAATATCTTGCTAACTTTGAAGAAAGAGAAGTACCTTCAAATAAATTATTTGTAATGGGGGATAACCGTTACCATAGTAAAGATAGTCGAAATGGTCTGGGATATATTGATAGATCTAGTATTGTAGGAACAATAATATATCAATTTTAATTATTTGAATTTTGATATTTTTTATCTAAATTCAAATGGTAGTATTGCTTCATAAAGTAACTAAATAATGGATTTATGATTTGAAATGATGGAAAACAAGGGAAAACGTGAAACATAGAAAAGAAATAGTACATTACAATGACAAGATGTTAGAAACCATGAGGAATAGATAAAAATAATTATAGTGAATGTATATCACATAGTACTTGATGAATAGCAAAAAGCCCTAGCTAGGTGCAAAGCTAGGGCCCACAGTTTAATTAGATTGCCGACTACTGACTATCTACCTATCAAGTATAACATATAGTTTCTAAAAGTTTAATAAATGAATTTTGTAAATTAGTGAACAAAGAGGAATGTATAAGGGGCACGGCAACGATTCCTTCTTTTTGGGGCTACTCAAAATAGCCACGATCTTTTCATAAACAGAGTGTGGCTATTTTTTAAGTGCTTAATTTTTAAAGGTCTTTTTATTAAACTGTCCATTTTATAGGGTACAGTTCAGAGGGAAATAAGCATTTTTGCTATTTAGACTCACACAAATGATCTGTACATCAATTTAGCCTTGATAAACAGATCATTTGTAAGATGATAATTCATTGTAAAGAAGTAAGGATTACATGAACGCTTTTAAAAGAGTTGTTACTAACGGAATTACTCCACCTAAAAATGATAAAATTGCAATTGCGATTGCCATAATAATTCCTCCTTTGTAAATTTCTGAATATTAAGAACTTTGTAAGTTTATTATATTATAAGTTTAAGAATATAACAATATATTTTTAAATTTATGGGGGGGATTTTTAGAATGTTCCTGTATTTTAATGCTGATGTAATTTTGAAATATACTCTGACTAAAATAGACAGAAGAAATAGAACTACAAGACAAAGTATAATAAAAAGAACCAGCCAAAATTAGAGGGATTTTCGGATATGGCGGGTTATTCTGTGAATCGTTTCCGTACCCCATGAATAGAATATTCATAATGTGACATAGCATCATTTTTTATGAAATGGAATTAAAAGGAAGTTGATGCGTCTATGATAATAATAAAGGAGATGATTATACTGAATATCTTTTTCTATTTCTTACTCATTCTGTTATTTCTTCTTGTTGATTACTATTGTTTAGATATGGATAACAAAAGATGGGGATGGTTTAAAAAAGAAGTAAAAAGCAAAAAACAATCTTTTTTACTCTAGTTCTTCTCTTAACCTTCATAGGATACATACTTATTGATGCTGAATACTTTAAAATCTGATGTCTTTAGTTAGCTAAAGAAGCCAATTTTTCTTAAGAACTCAATAGTTAATATCACTCACTTCCAATAGAGATGATTATGTGAATGGAAAATCCCTTTTCAGGTTACAAATATCTTTTGCAGTCTAAAACATTTTTATGAAATATAATTTAGTTGGTTTAGAAAGAATAACATTTTTTATACTTGAGGATAGAAAAATTCTTAAGTTGATGAGTAGGACGTACCGCCCACATTTTAACGAAAATATACGCTAAGCAAAATTCGGCATGAAAAAGCGTTGATTTTACTAATCTAAGAAAATCCCCTAATCTCAAAAGCGTCAGTAAGTATTTGAGACAAATGCACTTCAACGTAAAAAACGTAAAATAAGCTAAAAATAGCTTAAACGGTTTCTCAAAACTTATCTTTAAATTAAAATCCCAATTGAAATCATGCTGTTGGTTTTTGAAAATCTCTTAGCGTATAAAAATATTAAAATGTGCGTGCTACACCTTTTTAAATTTCTGTTCAATCTTATCATGTACTGATTCGATTTTTTCAGGCAACACAAATAAATACTGGATAAGGACTTCTAATAATTCTGTTAATAAAGCTACTGTTTCATCATCAATTTCCTGTTTCAATTCAAGCATCTCATAAAGAGGGCTGTCTGGATGAACGAGGTGGCCAACATCTTGAATCGGTTTAGTTAAATCGATATATTTTGGCAATTGCTCAAATTGCTGGGAAAGAGGCTGCTCATTACTTTTCTCTCCAAGAAAATGTTTGAGGACACTTTCAAGAACTCGTTTTGACATTACTGCAGCAGCAGAATTATCTTTTGACTGACTGACATTTAAAGTAGAGCGATACGCCCTGACAAGGTCTATAGGGACATGTTTATTGCGTTCGAGCTGATCCGAAGGATCTTTTAAATCCGAAGGACTATAAATATAAACTTCTACTTCTTCATTTATTCGATCCATATAATCATTAAACATAATCACGAATTCTGATGGCTTTTTACATTCAAAACAAAGCCCTTCTGCGAATAATCCTCTTTTTGTAACTTGGTAAAAATTCGTTTTTAACGTAAATTCACTTGATTTACCGCATTTAGGACACTCGCTTTTGACATTTTTCGGCACCTTTAAATACCCATACTGGGTATGAGATGAAATGGCTCCTGGCAATATTTTTCTCATTTAAACCTCCTAAAAACTCAACCCTAATACGTAACTTATATAAATATTTCTGGTAACTATTCAGTCACCTCATGAAGATATAAGGTATTTGGAAAAATTCACCAAAATATGTTTGCCTGTTTTATCACAAGATGTAGTGTTATCGCACATGTTTGTGTTGTAGCAAAAAAATAGACCGAATTTTCGCCTATGAAACTCCTAAATTAAAGGTATTGCTGAGTAGTTATTATTTTCGTATAGTGTATTATTGATAATACAAATTTTTAAAGTTATAGAAAAAGTATAACTTTAAAAATTATAATTACAATATGTAATATATGGAAATAAAAGTTTTTTCTAGTAGAGTATCATTATAAATGCCCACATTTTAACACCAAGAAAGAGGAGGAAATATTATGGAAATCACAATGTCAATTTTAAAATTTGTAGGTGGATTACTTCCATTCGTACAAGAGCTTTTAAAAGCATTTATGTAAGTTCATTATTTAGCAATTATTTATAAAAATTATCATACAAATGATCTGTATATCAAAGATGAATTGATGTGCAGATCATTTGTGTGAGCAAAGTCCCTTTAGACATTATGAATGGACTTATTTAACTTGCTTTATGCTTAGCGTACAGACAGCTACTGTACGTTAAGAGATACTTGTTCAGAAAATCATATGTTTATGAACAAAGGATAAATCGATATTGGATTCACTATTCTATTATTTAATTTTATAATCTGTTAATTTTTAATACAGAGAACATACAGACTGTAAAACAATCAAGTAAAATTAAGAATTTGTAATTAGATGATGGTAAAGCTCAGGTATGTTTTTCATACAAAAGGATTTTTTCACCCCTCTAAGTAAAATAAAGTTAGGTATTGTATTTTTTAATAATATCCAGCTGGTTTTATGTTGAATTTGATTACCGTAAAAGTATAAATAAGTTAATAAAGAAAGAGGTTTATGTAAATATGGTTCATTACAACAATCAAGATAGCTTACATCGAGTATTTACATTAAAAGGAACGATTATAAGGGATATTTCCCCTCAAATTTTATTATATATATGTGTCTCAACAGGTATGGTTATAATTAATCACTATTATGTAGAAATAAATATAAATCAAACTCCATGGGTTATTGTTGGTGGAGCTTTAGGTTTACTATTAGTATTTCGGACCAATACTGCCTATGATAGGTATTGGGAAGGAAGAAAGTTATTTGGCGCTATTGGTGGCTCTACTAGGAATTTGGCGGTGAGTTTTTTAAGTCATTGGGATTCTAAAGGGGAAAATACGGATCAGGAGAAGCTGAAGTTTTTACATCTATTAATTGCTTTTTCAAAATTGGCTAAACAACATTTGAGAGATGAAAAAGATTTATCTGAAGTAAAAGATTTGTTTAAATTATGTTCTGATAAGGAAAAAAAGCTATTGATTGAGTCAAACTATTTACCGATTACTATTGTGTTTATGTTAAAAACTATCCTATCAAAAGGATTAAGATCTGGTCACCTTCACCCCAATATAATAATTAATATGGAAGCTGATTTGAATAATCTGCTTACTGCTATTGGTGGATGTGACCGTATCAAAGCAACCCCTATTCCTTTTGCATATTTCGCCCATATAAAAAGTTTACTGATTATATTTTGTGGGACTTTACCAATTGGGCTTGTTGATTGTCTCGGATGGTTTACAGTGCTTGCAACTACGTTTATTAGTTTTGCATTTATAGGGATTGAAGCGATAGGAGTTGAAATCGAAGATCCATTCGGTCATGATCCAAATGACCTTCCACTAGAAGGGATTTGTATAGGAGTGGAAACTCATTTATTACACTTATACAATCAAAATAATCTATTAGAGTCGTCAGCTTTAAATTCTCATAAAAAAATCATCTAATTGCATATTTCATGAGACTTTTTAAATTATTTATTCATATCATTAACAAAAAGAGTTCTATTCATTTAGAACTCTTTTTATATTCTCTTCATAAATGAATTCAAAAGTAGAAATACATTTAATAAAACACACATGGACTTTTCTTTATATCATAGCTTCAGTTTAATGATAGATAATTACCATGTAATTAGCAGTGCTAAAAAAATACATATGATATTTTTATCTCCAGAGTTATATGATAGTGAACTGTTTTACGTTAATACCACGAAATTTCCTCAATTTCGTTTTTCATACTTCTTCATTATATTATATATTTTTGTAAATTTAATTTTGGTATTTATCATTTTTCTCTAAGGTGTTTTGAGGGAAAATAATTCTTCCTTTTTGATATAACTTAATATTAACTACTTGAGATTTATCTAAAGGTCACTATTACGCAATTTACTAATAACAAATAACCAATTACATTCCAAAACACTATTATGAGAGTGTAACTTTTTTATTATGTAATTCATTTTAAAAGTTGAATTTATATGGATGATGGCTTGGTTTTCAAATCTTGTCAAGAGCGAATTTTCCGCTTAACCACGGCTTTATATTTTTTATATAAATATATAATATTTCTCCGTGCTATAATCCACTCATGAAATGTGCACGTTTCTAAAATATAGAATCATAAGAGAATTGAATTGAGGAATAGTTGTATGTATCCAGCTATTTGCGGGCAGTAAGAACCCCATCTCAAAATTCGGCAAAAGCAAAGAAATTAGGTGGGGGTCGGGCTGCTCGTAAAAGTCAGATTGGTGAGAGCTAATAGCCATTGAGGGATGAAGCCCCCTACTGATTAAAGTTTCACTTTATCTTGATAATGACTTGTTTCAATCAGTTACTCAATAACCCTTAAAATAGTGAGGTAAACAATATGAATCAAATACACAATGGAATTATTTTTACTGCAATACCAAATAAATCGAATCAATATTATCGACCATTTTATGAAGATCTTATTTATTTTAATGAGAACCTAAATGAAAATAAAGCATTTACCGATCAACTTATATCTTTAACTGTGGAAGAACAAGACTTTGATACAAACTTTTTTGAGTATGACGACATTTGGTTAAGAGACGTTGCACCAGTTGTAACAAATCACCTCGTTAAATTTAAATACCAACCAGATTACTTACCTGAAAGTCAAAGTCGATATTTAAATCAACAATTCAATAAATGGCTGAAGAAAAATGACTTTGAATATATTACTTCCCCATTGATATTAGATGGCGGTAATCTCATTTGGAATAAAAAAGATACAATTATATTAACGGATCGTATACTTGACGATAATTATGATTGGACAGAAAAAGAAATTATAGAGCAACTGGAATGGGATTTAGATGTCAGTCGAGTTATTATCATTCCTTCTGAACCAGGAGATGTGCTTGCACATGCAGACGGTATGATTAAGTTTATTGATGAACATACAATGTTTATCAGTGACTTTCTAGGAGATTACGAATTTAGGCATAGCATTCAAGAGATTATTCGAGAGCAAATGCCTGAAGCGGAGTTTGTAGTTGTTCCTTCTTCATATACAGAAGAAGGGCAATATGATCAAGAGATAGCATCAGCCAAAGGTTTATATATAAACATGTTAGAAACAAGAGATGCTCTCTATGTTCCTAGGTTTGGATTATCTAAAGATCAGGAAGTCTTACAATACATCCAAAAACATACTGATAAACATGCGATTCCAGTTCATGTAGGAGATATATCGACAATGGGAGGCGCAATTAATTGCTTAACGTGGTATTGTCCCATTCATTTGTTACCTCAAAAATTTAAAAGAATGAAAAGTCGGGAGGATGAATTCTCCATTTCGGATTTTTTTAATTGGAAATGATGTCTGTTTGCAAACTCCCTGTAAAAAATACCTATTATGAGAGTAAAAGGTTATTATATGGGATTATAAAAGACGTAGTGAATAAAGTTACTCAAGGAGTATTTAAATGTATAAAATTACTGAATTTTCTCGAATCTGTAAAATGAGTACTCGGATGTTGAGACATTACGACAAAGAGGAAATACTGAAACCAGCATATGTTAATCCCATAAATGGATATAGATATTATGAACAGGGTCAATTGGAAGTGGCATTACAAATCAAAAAACTAAGAGAGTACAGATTTCCTCTCTCGAAAATCAAAATAATTCTTCAGTCATCAGACCAGAATTCACTTATCAAACATATGCAATCGCAAATTATGGAGTTATCACATGAAGTGAGAGAACATTTACAGGTTATTTCCGAAATGAGTGAAATGATAAATAGGAACATAGATCTCATTTCAATCCAACGTAGACACTACGATATATTAATTGGAGTGAGAAGTGAAATAACTGTCATAACGCAAAGATTACAAATCGATATTAATGATATAGATGAACATTTTGATTTCTTATATGAAAAAGTACAAGTGAATAATTTTCAAATAATAGGTTCTCCATCCGCCATCTTCTATGATGAAGAGTATATTCCGAATCCCAGTGATATTGAATTAAGAATTCCAATTATTTATGAGAACACTGGAATTTTATCATGGGATTGGGAGATAAAAAAGCTAGCTCAGCATCAAATTGTTACTACCTTGCATCATGGGAGTTATGACGATATAGGTTACGGTTATATGGAACTAGAAGAATGGATTAAAAATAATGGATATCTGATAGTTGCTCCACCATGTGAAGTCTATTTAAAGGGTCCTGAATGCGATTGCCCAGTAGAGGATTATGTGACGCAAATTTGTTTTTCAGTTATTAAAAAGTAACAACAATAATGATTTGACCTTGACACTATGTTAACGTTTATTCTATTTTCAAAAGCAATTTATCTTAATAAAAGGAGTAGAAAAATGAAGGGAATTCCAAAGAAAGCACTAATGGTCATTTGTCTGATTTTTAATATGGTATTGATTTCAGCATGCGCTCCTGAAGTGGGAGAAGCCAAGCAAAATAGCACTGTTCTGCCTAACCATTTGCCAGACAATGTAGTATTTAAAAATGGGAAAATCTATACTTCTAATGAAAAACAAGATATGGCAGAAGCAGTAGCAATTAAAGATGGTAAAATTATATTTGTTGGTTCCGACAAGGATGTAGAAGAATTTATAAATAAAGATACGAAAGTCATAAATCTACAAGGGCGTTCCGTCCTTCCCGGTTTTGTGGACAATCATAATCATATATTTGAAGCAAAATCACCCGCGGCAGGAAATTGTAGTGTGTCACCAGATGCTTCATTACAAGACCAACGTTCGTATTTAAAGGATTGTCAAAAAGATTTAAAAGAAGGGGAATGGATAAGCGGATCGGGATTTAGTTTGGAAAGTTTGTTAAAAGACATGAGCGAAGAATCGGAAGAGCAGACTCCATTGCAGCTCCTTGATGAGCTGTTCCCCAATAATCCTGTAGTAATTATGGAAAGAACCTCTCATTCTGTATGGGTTAACTCCAAAGCAATGGAGTTGGCTGGAATGAATAAAGAGACGAAAGATCCACAGGGGGGAAGAATTATTCGGGACCCGGAAACAGGAGAGCCTTTTGGTATTCTTTATGACTCAGCTGGTGATATTGTAATGGAGAAAGCATGGAGTTCACAACCAAATCTGTTTGAAAAAAATTACGAAGGTTTATTGGATGGCTTAGATGAGGTTGTGAAGAATGGTATTACTACAGTTGGTGATGGACGTCTATATTGGAAACGAGGTTGGTTAGATGTCTGGAATAAAGTTAATGATGAGAAAAAGTTAACATCACGAGTAGTACTTCGTCCGTGGGTGTATCCAAATTTAAATGAAGCAGAACAAATTGAGTATTTCAAAAAAATTAGGCGAGACGATTCATCGTCTCGAATGCTTATTAATCAAGTGAAAATGTATAGTGATGGAATTAGTATTAACAGCACAGCTAAAACACTAGAAAAATATAAATTTGAGTGGTTTAAAGGAACTCCATATGGTTTGAACTATATTCCAGAGCAGAAAATGAAATGGTGGTTGACCGAACTCGATAAAATTGGTTATGGTGCATTGATTCATACAATTGGAGACGGTGGAGCAAGAGAGAGTTTAAACGCAATTGAAGCAGCGAAAAAAGAAGGAGCAAAACAGCCTTATACGCTCACGCACGTGGAAATGGTAGAAGATAGTGATATTAACCGTTTTGCTGATTTAGGTATTAGTGCGGATTTTCAAGTAGGGCATGATTTTGCGGAAGATCCTAAGCAAAGCTGGGCAAGTATGTATTTTTCAGATCAACAGATGAAACGAATTATGCCGCTAGGACGAATTTGGAAAACAGGAGCAAATGTATCGCTTAGTAGTGATTGGGACGTAAATGAACTGAATCCACTTGTCACTATTTCGAATTCACTAAGCATTGGTGAAAAAGGTTTACCTGATGTATACGCAGCTATTGATGCTTATACAATTAAGCCTGCCAAATCATTAGGACTTGATAATATAGCTGGTTCTATTGAAGTAGGTAAATCTGCTGATATGGTAGTACTTGATGAAAATATAACTGAAATGAGTAAGGATAAGATTCCAGATGCTCAAGTTTTAATGACAATTTTACAAGGAGAAGTAGTTTATCAAAAGGAGAAATAGATGAAAGGAAAAGCTTATGAAATTAATGCAAGCGAATCCAGAAATTTTTAAAGATAAAATCATTAAGCCGTCCAACTATTTAATTGAGCATGTCGGAAACAACCAATATCTATTGCATAGAGAAATTGCAGAATATGAAAAAGAAGCATTTAGAACAGAAAAATTATTTCAATATAAAGGAAGAAGTTTTTTACCAAGCATTGAACAGTTTACTTCAGAAGAGCAAGCTAAAGTAGCTGTATACTCTTATTGGAAAGCAATTAACCAATTATATTAAAAGTGGATTAAATCACAGCTTGTTATTCACACAAAGAAACGAAAAATAATTTTTTATTAATGAGCTAAAAAAGAGGGCAGAATCAAAGAGACCACTGAAAAAGTCCATATAGTTTAAACAAGTGAAGGCTTCCTCGATGAAATCGAGGAAGCCTTCACCATTTTTATGCATAATAGTTGTACTAATTCTAGGTGGTGTCTCGGATGATTTCAAACCAACAATCTCTTAACCTTAGTCCTTTCATGGCAATTTACGATATCGTCGTGCCGAAAGATAATATGCTTCGTCAATTTAATGAATTAGTTGAGTTTTCTTTTGTTTTAGAGGAATTACAGAATAAATATTGTCTTGATAATGGCCGCAATGCAGTGCCGCCTGTTCGTATGTTCAAATATTTATTGCTAAAGTCCATTTTTGACTTATCAGATGTAGATGTTGTTGAACGCTCAAAATATGACATGTCCTTTAAATATTTTTTAGACATGGCGCCAGAAGATGCGGTGATTAATCCGAGTTCGTTCTATGTTAGGATTAAAATCATTTAAAACAGCAATCTCTATATTGAGTGGTGTTGAAGCCATGCATATGATGAAAAAAGGACAAGTTGTTTTACCGGACGAATCCGTCCAAAACCAGAAAGAATTTATTCATAAATTGTTTGGCTTAGCTTCATAAGATAGAAATGTAGAGGAAATTGCTATTCTATGATTCTAACTAACATTTTTGCACCAGAACCATATTTAGTCATATACGCTGATCTATGTCTATCTCTTGTGAAACTTTGCAACAGAACCCCAAGAATAATCTACATGAAATGTATAATAATCTGATGAACAATTAGTTTAAAATTAAGTATAAAAGCAATTATCTGGAATCTAATTGTAATTCAGCTTTGTCGCTTGTGAGTGTATTAGAAAAATTACAATTTCCAGAGTAGATGGCTCTTGATTCATCACACGAATCAGATTTTTCACATCCTATAAGTATTCCTAATGTTATAAACAATAATAAGATCTTTTTCATTATAATACACGCTCCATAATAGTTAGAATGTTATGATGTACTTAGACTAAGATAGGACTCACTACACATACCCATCAACTTAAGAAATGGGTTGTTTCCCAAGACGAAAAAAAGAGTTGAATTCTCATAAATAACTGTAAAATAATAAAATTTTCGTTTAGGAGCTACTTTAATATCTTAACTTGATCGGAATCGCATGCTACCCTTATAACCCTAAAATTATATACGAATCAATATGTTTACATGCTATAAAATTAATAAAATGCAAAATTGCATATTTAACCTTCTCAATAGAGTGTACTCTATTGAGAATAGGGGTACCGCCACATCGCTATCAAGCTAATAAAAAAAATGCCCCCTAAAATGAAAAAAACGCTATTCTTTCTGTATTGGAGTGAACCCTGAGAATGAGACGATAAAAAACACCTCTCTAAATTTTTTCTAACTTTGCAACAGAACCCACTTACGTATTAATTCAAAGTAAAATCATTCAGAAACAGATAGCTTTAAGGAGATTGAAATTATGGAAACGAAATCACGGAAAATCATTTTAGCTGGCACCATATGCTATACAATTTTAGTTTTATTTTTTATGTTCTTTGCGTTTAACAGGCTCGATAGTGTAACCAGTGTAGAACGGTACACTTTTATTCTTATTCCAGAAAGAGTACCACTTAAATTTCCAGACCTAAATTATTCATGGATTGTTGATTTTGGAAACATTGCTGCTTTTATCCCTTTTGGAATACTATTTCCCCTATTGTATCGTGTCAGATTCGGGAAGTTCATATCCTTGTTTGTCTTAGCGATTCTCGTTCTGGAAACCATTCAGGCTTTAACATATCTTGGTAGCTTTGATGTAAATGATGTTATTTCCAATACATTAGGTGCAATGATTGGCTATGTTACCTATAGAGTTGGATTTTCTTCAAAAATTTCTTATAAAAAGCTCATGGCTTCGACTCTATCTATTGTTGTCCTTATAATTGGAGTCATGGTGGTCTCTGAAATCATCAAAAAAAGAGAAGGCCCTATTCAAACATTAAATGTTATGAAAGAAATGACAGGAACTACACCTATAATCGAGAACCTTCCAAATTTCACCGTAGCAGGTGAGCGAATAGAGCCGAAAATGAACGTGTACAGCAGTGAAGGTGAATCAACTAAAACATACAACTATATTCTTGGGAACAAAGAAAATGTCTGGCTTTATTTCTATTTTGGCATTCCCGACAATGTAGACTTTAAGGGTGAAGCCAAAATAATCGTAGATGGACAAGAAGTATATCGATTAAACGAACAATCTTCTCAAGGAGCAGAGGCTTTACGGGAGTTGCCTTTTAACAAGGTAAACGAGCTGACCATTAGCGTTTCCGGAAACGCTAAGCTGTGGGATATCGGAATCCGCGGAATGCAACATTGGTGGGAGTAAGGAACAGTACATCCTGTATCATCATGAAGTCACTAAGTGGTGGGGAAATTACAGAAAATAAACGTAAAAACGGACTGTTATTCAGGTGGCAGTCCTTAATTTCATTGGAGGGTGTGAGCGCAGAGTGAGTAATTCTATTGACCGCATTTTAGAAAAGATCAAGGGAATTAGAGAAACACTAAACGGGGATTTTCGTATTATCGGCGAGGAGTTTGAGTTCATTTTTTACAAATCTAATGACCCTGGAACCGAGATAGAGACTCTAAAATCGTTTAATTTGGGGTCACCTTACATCGCTATCAAGTTAACATTTTGAATTGCCCCCAAAACCAAAATTTCATTTTTTCATAGGCATATAAGTGTCTATGGGAATTTAGTTCATTTTTTTCTTTTTGAGGAACAATTAATTTCTTAAGTTGATGAACATGCGGCTGAACTCTCGTTCGGAGTAAATCGAATCTTTAATAATTAAAGGACGAAAAAAGAAACATAGAAGTGAAAAACTTCCGTGTTTCTTTTTGATTAATATATTTATTGGAAAAGCATTTTCACAGATGCTTCTGCTATCCTAATTATAGAAGCTATTTTGAACGTAAGAAATTTGTAAGGAATGGATAAGAAAAAAGAAATTTTTCTTGTGTAAGATAAAAATATAAAGAAGAGTGAAAGGGGGATTCACCGTTTGTTAGGATAAAAATAATCATTATGAAGATAATTACGAATTCCATGTTGCCCTTTTGTCATTGGTGGGGATGATAGCTGTGTAGTTAGTACGAAACAACAAGCAACCGCCCATACAATATGAATAGAGGAGAGGAATGCCTTATGAAAACACGTAGTCAAATTACATTTGCAAGTCTTGCCTTATTAATAGCTGGAAGCTCCCTGTTATACACAACGCCAACCTCAATTGTAAAAGCAGATCCCACTGAAAATGTATCTAGTTCGTCACAAACAAGCACTCAACGAGATCGTAATTCCGTCAAGCAAGCAATGCGGGATACATTGGATCTTGGATTCCCGGGGATACTTGCTAAAACTTCTGAGGGTGGAAAAACGTGGGGTTATGCCGCTGGGGTAGCGAATCTGATCACCAAGAAACCAATGAAAACAGATTTTCACTTTCGTATTGCCAGCGTGACGAAGACGTTCACCGCAACGGTTGTACTTCAATTAGCTGCAGAGAACCGCCTGAATCTAGACGACTCCATCGAAAAATGGTTGCCTGGTGTCATTCAAGGAAACGGATATGATGCTAAACAGATTACTATCCGGCAGATATTGAACCATACAAGTGGTATCGCCGAATACTCAAGGTCAAAAGAAGCTGATTTTTTTAAGAATACAAAAAAATCATTTACTGCAGAAGAACTAGTGAAGATTGGACTTTCGCTGCCCCCAGACTTTGCCCCAGGAAAGGGCTGGTCTTATTCAAACACAGGATACGTATTACTGGGTATCCTTATTGAAAAAGTAACCGGAAACAGTTATGCGGAAGAGATTGAAAATCGGATTATTGAACCACTTGAATTGTCGAATACATTTCTACCTGGCAATTCAAGCGTTATTCCAGGCACCAACCATGCCCGTGGATATTTCCAACCAGACGGAGCAATTGAGCTAAAAGACGTTACTTATTATAACCCAAGTATAGGTAGCTCGGCTGGAGATATGATTTCTACTGCAGATGACTTAAACAAATTCTTCTCTTCCTTACTCAGTGGCAAATTACTGAAGGAACAGCAACTAAAACAAATGCTTACTACAGTTCCTACAGGAAGTGCTGAAATCAGCGGATATGGTCTTGGAATCTATGAAACTAAGCTTCCAAACGGTGTCTCGATATGGGGACACTCAGGTGGCATTCCAGGGTTTAGTACTTTTGCTGGAGGTACACTTGGAGGTAAGCATACGTTAGCCGTCAATTTGAACAGCTTAGGAAAAGCTGATAATCCTGATCCTTTTAAAAATATTTTACTTGCTGAATTTAGCAAGTAGGCCTCACCATATCAAAAAAAGAAAATTGTACGTTTAGTTACAATTTGGACACATTTTAACTGATACACTGTACGTTAAGCGCAAAGTTTGTTACAAAAAAACAGCCTTTTGAAAAAAACCATTATTTGTTTACATTCAATTAAAACGATATTATCAGAAAATAAAAATGGAAGACGATCTCACATTAATCGTCTTCCATCCTTAAAAAATAACAAAAAATCATTTTACTTCATCTAACTTATTCATTTTTCTAAGTAACTTAGTTTTTGTTATGTTTCTAGAAATAATAAATAAAACTAAGTTAACCAAAACTAAAATTACATCTATACAAATAACCCAAAAATCACTTTTTATAGAAGAATTAGTTAAAACCAATATTAATAAGCTAATTCCTGAAATTAAACCTACTTTGTTTTGTTCTATTTTTAACATAAAATCATCTCCTTCTAACTATATTACACTATTCTTAATACAATTAATTTATATATTAAATAATTAGTATGTAATGAACTTATGAATGTAAACTTTTTATTATTTGTTTACATTCGTTTCTTTGATTTTATTGACCATATTGTGATTTACTCATTTTTTCTAAAACCACGGATAAAAGTATACATTCAATTCTTTGATATTGTTATCTTTTTTGAATGACTAATTATTACTGCTTATCAACAATTACTCCTCTAACTGCTGCCTTCATATAAGGAGCGTCTTGTAACTGTTGCAAAGATTCTGTTGTTCCTGTAATTACTACACCATATATAGGTAAATCTTTCGGAGAAATATCTTTAATATTTTTATAATAATTTTTAACATCATCATTATTAAATTGATTATTCTCATTTAATTTTTTCATTGCATCCATAAAGTCTTTTGAATTTCTCTTTAAATCTTCTTTTAAATATTCTTCTTTTTTTGTATAACTTCCTTGAAATCCATATACAGACGTAGACATCTCAGCATTCAAAACAGCACCAGTTTTAGGGTCTTTTAAACCTACATAAGTATCTGGGTTATTTTCATTATATGTGTCTACCCAATACCAAACTGGTTGTACATCTTTTGGTAACATTTTTTCAATTTGCTCAACCGGGTTCTGGTGCAAAAACTTTAATCCAGTTGTAAGCAACCTCTAAAACTTGGATATACTGATACTATTACTCTTAAAAAGGTGTGTGATCAGTATGGAAAAGGAAAATTTGTTCAAATGGAAACATTATCAACCTGATCTTATTTTATTAGCCGTGAGATGGTACCTGCGGTACAATCTCAGTTTTCGTGATCTAGTCGAGATGATGGAAGAACGTGGACTCTCCATTGCTCATACAACGATCATGCGCTGGGTTCATCAGTATGGACCTGAATTAGATGAGCGAGTACGTCATTATCTTAAGCCAACTAATGATTCTTGGCGAGTCGATGAGACATATGTGAAAGTGAAAGGGCAATGGATGTATGTGTATCGTGCCGTTGATTCGGAAGGGAACACGATTGATTTTTATTTAAGCAAAACAAGAGACCATAAGGCTGCAAAGCGCTTTTTCAAGAAAGCTTTGCGGTCTTTTCATGTTTCAAAGCCCCGTGTTATCACAGTAGACAAGAGCCCAGCCTATCCTATAGCCATCCAAGAGTTAAAGAAAGAAAAAAAGATGCCTACAGGCATCCAACTAAGGCAAGTGAAATATCTTAATAACATCGTAGAACAAGATCATCGTTTTATTAAGAAGCGAGTTCGCCCGATGTTGGGGTTGAAATCACTTCGTACAGCTACTTATATACTCTGTGGCATAGAAGCCATGCATATGATTAAAAAGAAACAGATTCACCAAAGGATGACGTCTGCTCAAAATCAAAAAGAATTCATCCATCAACTGTTTGGAGTAGCTTCATAAACTAGCAATTTAAAGAAAACAGACTCTCTAGGTTTCTAGCGAATGTTTTTGCACCAGAACCAGAAATACAAAGAATAAGTGATACATTACTTCGTATTGTTGAAAGTATAGAAAAATTTCAACGACAAGAAGAAGAGGAAGTTGCAAAATTAAAAAGTCAGTTAAAACATGAAACAGGTCCAGGGGGAAAATATCATCTATTAGAAGAACATGAAGTAGATGAAGCCATCAGAAAAATTGCAAAAACGTCTCAAAACGGAAAAGATTATTTTCATGATGTAAAACTTGCAGAAGAATTAATTCATCTTTTACGGAAAAAACAAAAAGAATTAAGCCATTTTGGATATGATATTGCAGATGCTGCCAATTCACTGCGAGATAAAGATAATCAGTTGGGCACAAAATTGGAAGGATTAGCGGTGAGATAACATGATAGATTTTATAGGGGAAATTCAAAAAATAGAAAAAGAAATAGAAAAAGCTGTAAAAGATCTCGCAGGAAATGTCGTTGATGAATTACAAGCTGCGAAAAAACATTTGGAAAGAGAAGCGCAACGAACATTTTTAGAAACTGAAGTATCATTGAAAGCAGATAGCATCATAACAAAACAAAAAAATGACATTCAAAAAAATAAAGAATCATTTCATGATGTATGCAAAAGCTTAACTGAACAAGGGATTGTACTAGATAAAAGTTTTGAAAGTAAAACAGGTAGTGCAGTTAAAAAAACATTACATGATCACCTCAACCAAATTCGAAATGAAATCATTTCTGTACAATATGATTTAATTGATAGTTGTGGAAAAAAATAAGAAAAAAAGTCCTCTTATATAGGACTTTTTTTCTTATTTCTAAAGTAAACTTTTAAATATTTGTTTACTTTAGATATATTGATTTTCATATAAAAATTTTAAGAAATAAAATTAGCAAACCATGCTATATAATATGCACCTGGAACTAATATAACCTGAGCAACTAATGTACCTAATAATCTCGAAATTAATATCATAAATGTAAAATTCTTAAGTTCCCAATATCTACGATTGTCTTGTACAACTTTATCAGTTAAAAAAGACAATTTAGGATCAATAAGAAGTGTTAATAGAATCGTAGCTACTCCAGTAATAATATTGGATGAAGACATCGCTGCTTTATCATAATCAGGAATTAATAAAGTTGCATACAACGCAGACATAACACCTAATGTAAATACGGCAGAAACAATTGTATTAATAACAAATAATTTAATTGATATATTTTTTAAATTTACCCCTTCTAGATTATTTTTATTTACTAAAACAAAATAGTTCTTCATTCTTTTCAAATTGGTGCTATTTATTAATTTAAACATGTTTAAAAACGAACCATCTTTTGATAAAGGTACAAGCGCTTTAGAAAAAACATTCATAAAAAATGGTACTAATAACCCTCCAAGTATTACTCCCATAGTAGAACCTAATAACAAAAATCTAAATTGTTTAATTAATAATTCTAATCCACCATTTTTCGCTGCACTATCAACCAAAGAAGCAGTAAATGGTTGTTGAAACATATTAGAAAATCGAGCAATTAAAGACATAATATTATATATAGCAAAAGCCGATGCAACTAACGCCAATTTCGCTCCAACAAGTCGAACTCCATATCCTAAAACTTCTATAGAAGTCATAAGCATTAAAAATAAAAAGATACAAATTACTTTAAAAGTAATAAACTCCATAGTCATCTCCCTTAAATTTCTATAAATACATAACTCAATAATTATATTACAAATATTCAATATTTTCTTTATAATAATAAATCACTTTCTGTTTTATAAGCAAAAAACATACTTTATTTGACGTTTTAAAGTATGCTTTGAATAAAGGAATTATTGAACATGTCACAATATATTTATTCAAATAGTTTACGTATGATTTTTACCCAACCTAAATAAGAAAATCCTATAAGAATTGACCACAAAAATGCTAAACGGATACTCCTTGGAATTGATATCCATAATTTAAATATTTTCCAAGATAAATCATCTTTTTCGCTTTTTCTCATAATTATCACCCTTATAAATTTTACTATAATTAGGATTATTTGTAAGCTCAATTGTTCAGTTAACATAATCTCACTTATCAGTAGTCACTGTATCTAGAAAAAACCCCTTCAATTTACTTGCTGAAGGGGTTTCGTATTTACATAATTCCTGTTATCAGAATTCAATGTATCTAGAAATTCATAAAAATGCTTTCTAGATCACTTAGCTGGAGGGCATTTTTTGTTCACATGATTCTCGATATAGGAAATGAATAAATATGATCTACTTAACATTAGCTCCCGTTATCAGTAATTGGATAACTACTTAAAATTGAAAAGGAATTTGCCAATTTTTTTGCAAAACTCAATGGTGGTTCAACAGATTGGATATGAATATACATAATCAATGGTTTCATTTATAACCAATGATTATGTAAGGCGCTAACAATAATCCCTTGTTGAACAATTGATTGCATAAATAAAGGGATTTCTTCTTGTAAAATAGCGATTTCTCCAAAGTTCAACGCATTGCCATTTTGATCTAACGATTCAAAAGATATCCCAACCGGTATCACTGAGGTGCTTGGTCGTCCTTGAACAAACACTTTAATATTACGACGCAAGGAGACAGAACAAACACCCTGATTTATGTTGCTTTTTCCATTAAGAATTTTAGCAAATTGTTCACAAAGGAAATTAAGGTTGTTCATAAATCTGATGCCCCTTTCTTATCAGATAAAAGTTACTTCATAAGTATTAATACTCGTCCATTAGCTTTTATATAAGTAATTTAAGAAACTCTTATTTAGATAATAAGAAAACAATGCACATCATATTCACTTCTCATTTAATTTAAAAACACCAAAAATATATTTTAGGGACGGTCTTAAAATATTAATACCTGTCGGTACATGATTGTTTTTCCTCAAAGAAATCACCAGTTTAAAAAGTTATGATTTTCTGGATAGGTGAGAGTGATACAGGATTTTGTAGGTAGAAAACATATCCCGGTAATTCAAATCAGTTCATATTTATCTAGTTAATACCCTTTAAGGGAATCCAATCTCTTTTTGATAATTCATATTTTATTCGATTTCAAAAAATGTACTCTGTATCAAAACATTCAACATCATTATATTTCCTCTTACATTCATGTCTCTTTTTATCTTTTGAGAAACTTGGCAACAGAACCGAGATTAATTCATCTACATGAACTATTTAATGCTATTGAACATAATAAATTCTTTTACAATGATACATACTATCCTTATATAAATTGTTATAATACGAACATGCAATCCCAAAAGGAGGAGCTACTTGTGTCTGAACATATAGAGATTATTTTGAGAACACTGTTATCTTTTTCGATTTTATTTATCGGAGCTAAAATATTAGGAAAGCAAATTATCGCGGAAATGAATACATTTGATTTTATTGGTGCTATCTCTATCGGAAGTATTATTGCAAATTTGGCATTTAATTTAAATGTAAAAACTCATCATGTAGTCATCGCTTTTCTTATTTTAGTATTTATCATTCTAATAGTTAGTTATATATCCATGAAAAGTCGGATAGGCAGAAAAATATTTGCTGGAAATCCGACAGTCATTATTGAAAATGGGAAAATTTTAGAAAATAATATGCGGAAAATGCGCTATTCTCTAGATTATTTAAACCAACAATTAAGAGAGAATGGTATTTTCAACATTGAAGAAGTTCTTTATGTCGTAGTTGAAACAAATGGTAAGATATCTGTTTTGAAAAAACCTGAATATCGTACTGTTACAAAACAAGATTTAAATATACCGATAAAAAAAGAGTCTAAACTCCCCATCGAGCTAATTATGGATGGAGAAATTATGACAGAAAACCTAAGGCAAAACAATCAGACAGAGTTAAGGTTACAATGTGAACTAAAAAAACGTAACCTTCGCTACAAAGATGTTACGTATGCTGTACTTGCTGCAAATGGAAATATTTATATTGATACATACAAAGATAACATTTCTTCTCCAATGGACCAAGAATAGGCTATTTCTTCTAAAACCACAGGTGAACATATCGTTGTAATCCTTCCACAAATGGTTGTAGTTCATCTTGAATGATTCATAAGAAAACGTCATTCTTTCTAATCTAGCTTGTTAGAAACAAATAACATCTTTTGATACTTGGAGGTATTAAAATTTCTGGTTCTGGTACAAAAACCATTTGATAGAGATATAGAACCTACATGGCCTATTCAATGACAGATTATGATGCAATTCCAAATAACTTATGTATGAACCCAACTTCATTTTGAGCAGACTTCACCTGTAGGTTAAGTTGTCCTTTTTTCATCATATGCATGGCTTCAACGCCGCTCAATATAGAAGTGGCTGTTTCACACGATTTGAATCCTAACATAGAACGTACACGTTTCTTAATGAAACGGTGATCCTGTTCCACTATATTATTGAGATATTTAACTTGCCTTATTTGTATGCCTTCAGGCATATGTTTCTCTTCTTTTAACTCTTGAATCGCTACGGGATAGGCCGGGTTCTTGTCTACTGTTATAACACGAGGTTTACAAATATGAGAAGCAGCCAAGGCTTTCTTGAAAAAGCGCTTGGCTGCTTGTTTATCTCTTGATTTACTTAGATAAAAATCAATGGTATTCCCTTCTGAATCAACGGCACGATATACATACATCCATTACCCTTTCACTTTAATATAAGTTTCATCGACTCTCCATGAATCATTTGTTGTTTTAAGTTGATGTCGTACTTTCTCTTCTAATTGAGGTCCATATTGATGAACCCATCGCATAATCGTTGTGTGAGCCATGGATAAGCCTCGTTCCTCCATCATTTCCACCAGGTTACGGAAGCTCAAATTGTACCGTAGGTACCATCTTACTGTTAATAAGATTAGTTCCGGCTGATAATGCTTCCATTTGAACAAATTTTCCTTTTCCATATCGATCACACACCTTTTTCTAGAGTAATACTATCAGTATGTCCAAGGTTAGGAGATTACTTGCATGTATCTTGAATTTCTTGCACCGGAACCCAAAAAAACGTACGTAGATGGGTAAAACGTTTCAAAGACGAGGGAATCAAAGGTTTAGAAGAAAAACGTGGAAAGGCTACTGGAGGAAAAAAAGGGAGACCTAGAAATTGTCCAAAGGATCCTACAGAAAGAATCAAATACCTAGAAACAGAGAACGAAATGCTAAAAAAGCTATTGGGAATGTAAAAGGAGGGATGAAAGCTGTACCGGCATACAAAAAATATGAGGTGATACAAGAAATGCCCAAAGGTATGCGTTCAATACAGCTACTATGTAAAATTGCGGAAGTATCTAGAAGCGGATACTACAAGTGGTTAAAAAGACAAAGCAATCCTTCTCCGAAGAAGATAGAAGATGGAAAAATAAAAGAAAAAATTATGGAATGTTATAAACAAGTGAAGGGTATCTATGGATATCGAAGAATAACTGTGTGGTTAAGGATGAAACACGAGCTCATTGTAAATCATAAGCGAGTTCAAAGGCTAATGAATAGGATGAAGCTTCGAGCGATTATCAGAAAAAAACGACCTTATTTTGTATCAAAAGAAGCATGTGTAGTCTCAAAGAATTACTTAAATCGAGATTTCAAAGCTGTACAACCAAATGAAAAATGGGTAACAGATATTACGTATCTTATTTTCAATGAGAAAAAGCTATATCTGTCTGCTATAAAGGACCTTTATAATAATGAAATTGTGGCTTATCATATTAGCCATCGTCATGATATACAGTTAGTTATTGATACGCTAAACAAGGCCAAAAAACGACGAGACGTACAAGGGATTCTTTTACATAGTGATCAAGGTTTCCAGTATACTTCACGCCAATATAATGATTTCCTAAAAAAACATAAGATGAAAGCTAGTATGTCTAGAAAGGCGAATTGTTGGGACAATGCTTGTATGGAGAATTTCTTCAGTCATTTCAAAGCGGAATGTTTTAATCTGAGTTCATTTCGTTCAGTAGAAGAAGTTAAACTTGCCGTACATAAATATATTCATTTTTATAACTATCATCGTTTTCAAAAGAAATTAAAAAACCTGAGTCCATACGAATATCGAACTCAGGCTTCTTAACTATGCGTTTTAATTACTGTCTACTTGACAGGGGGTCAGTACATTCGAAGTGTGAACCCTAAAAGATTACATGAATTAAGAAAGTCAGTCGTTGAGGGTGGATTTGAACCTGATTTTCATACACCAATCGAAGCGATGACGTATACGACGCTACAAGAACTTGCAACGATGGTGTTTTACAATAATGTAGCTAAGGTTGCAAGTAAGCATGATCCAGATCTTGCTACATTATTACGCCGTCTTGCAAAAGATGAAACTCTTCATTATGCATTTTATCGAGACGTCATTCGAACACATTTGGAATTGGAACCTAATTATTGCTATCATATTGCCAATGTGATTATGAATTTTAAAATGCCAGGTGCTGTCATGCCTGATTTTGAAAATAGAATGGCTGTGATTGCAAAAGAAGCTAACTATGGGCCGCTGCAATATTTTGATCAAGTACTTGATGTAGTAATGGATTATTGGGGGTTAAAAGACTTACAACCAATTGCACCTCTAGCTGAAAAAGCAAGAATTGAGATTTTGGAGTACCACACAAGATTGAAAAAAATACGGGATCGATTTGGTCGTTTTCAAGGGAAAACTGATCTACGTTAATTAGTAGAGGTTTCAGAATATACGCGGGGAAATTCCCCTTCTCTTTATTGGAAATCTGGCACGCTCCCTATTATTTTGTGGCCGTTTTACTTAATTTAATTTTTAAAGAAAAAGTGATTGACACTAAAAATAAATTTATGATATTATTAAATATTTGATAAAAAATAACATATATGTTAAGCTTAAGAAGGTTACCATATATGGAGGTGGGTTATATGTTTCAAATTGGCGATAACATTGTTTATCCAATGCACGGAGCAGGTATAATTGAAGCCATAGAAGAAAAAGAATTCTCAGGGGAAAAACAACAGTATTATGTCATAAAAATGTCAATCAGTAATATGCAAGTCTTGATTCCTACGGGTAAAATATTGAGTTCGAGTATACGTCCAGTTACTGATATACTTGCATTAAAACACATCATACACATTTTTCAGCATGGAGAATCAGATAGATTACTCCCGTGGAAACAAAGATATAAAGTAAACACGGACAAAATAAAAACGGGTGAAATACAAGAAGCTGCTGAAGTTGTACGTGATCTAATGCGTATGAAGAAAGAAAAAGCACTTAATACAAGCGAAAAAAAAATGTTGGAAAACGCACATGAATTTTTGATTAGTGAACTGGGATTAATTAAAGGGATCACTGAAAATCAATTAAAAAGTTTCTGTTAAGGTTCATTATAGATAATGTATTACATCCCCAAAAAATATCCTGAATTTTTTGGGAATATGATTATTATTAAAAGTAAATCATTTCAAAGACATTCAACTTCTTCAACTCACTTTTAGAGTATTAACCTCTTTTGTTATTTCTACAATCTAATCCATTTTTATTATTTAAATTTCTTTTTACGAACGTTTGAAGTTTCATCAAATAACTCGATCAAATAGTCACTTGATTTTTGCAATCCTGATTTACACTGGCACGGACAAGGAGCCGTAAGGATGAAAGAGAGGTAGGGCTTTCATTGTTTTAGGTATATATATCTAAGTCATTATTTCTAGAAGAAAAAACAATCAATCTCATCTCTATCTTTAAGAATTTCTTACATCTACTGAAAAAGTGAATAATAATTGTTTATCTTCTTTACGTAAAATTGATAGACGAATTGATAACACCATATGGTCAACTACAAGAAAATGGTTTCCTGACCAGGAAACCATTTTAAATTTCATTTACATAACAACAGTAAATTAAGCAGTAAGAAGGAGTGCACACATGAAAAAAATGTTAACAAAAGAATTAAGTAATGAATTAAAGAAGCGAGAAGGGATCATTTCTATTACAGTTGAGCCTTATGAAAAAATCGAAGTTGGTGGAATTCGTGTAGATGGACCAGCTGTTATTCTAATTAATCAAGAATAGCTAAAAATAGTTGAATGAACGAAGAAAAGGATCAGCCTTTACGCGAAGGGAAGATCCTTTTTGTTTGTTGCTGATAATAATAGGATATACATAAATTTCATCGGATGTGATGGGGTTAAAAGGAAGGAGAGGGTCGGGATTATCATGGTGGAAAGCTTAATATTGGTAGTATTTCTTTTTATCTTATATAAATTAGTTGATAAAAAAACAAACTAATTATTTGAAACGATAGATTGTTTTCTTTTTAAGAGCGATATTTATTTTATAGTGAAATAGATAATTTAAAGGAGGAATTTAGATGGATGCAAGGAAAGAACGTATAAAATACGAGAAGATGTCAAAGAACTATAACCATATTTATTTAGTTTCGTTTCTCCTATTAATTGTACTTGTTTGTAGTAGTGTGATTATCATAGGAGCTACAGGGGGAAAATATGGAGTGTTTTTGTTGTTAGCAATTTTACTTAACGCACGTATTACTAAAGGATCTCAAAAAAAGTATGAGCAGTATTCTAATAAAGGGCGTATTTAAAATGATAAATATCTTGAAAAGAACAACCTAAATGTACATTTAAAATATCCCTATATCAGTACCTATTAATTACTAAAAAATAATCTTATATTAATAATTTTTTAGTAATTTAGGAATAGAAAACGTACCTTATTAAAATGTTATTTTCGTTCATATAATGAATTATCCTTCTAGCATATTTATAAGATTTATATCATATATTAGGAGAAAGAATGCAAGTTAGAAAGGAGTCTTATAGAATGAGTTATTTGGAGGAAAATGACTTTAGTGAACAAAATATGGTAAGTGTACCTAACCCCTACGTATATCAGACATTACAATCAGTAATTGGTAAACTTGTGGTTATTGAAACTGTAAGAGGTAATGTAAGAGGAAAGTTAAAGGATGTGAAACCAGATCATTTGCTCATTGAAGATACGGTACCGTATATTGTACGTATTCAACAAATTGTATGGATTATGCCAAAACAATGATCAAATTACATCTAATTTGATTTATAACAGATTGGCGTCATAGACGACCAAATAAAAACACAGGGTTTTATCTCTGTGTTTCTTCAAATTTTCTTTTTTGAATATATGCTTGAGCATGAATAATTTCTTCCTGAAGTTCTTTTAATTCTTCCATAGATCCTGATTCAATCCTCATGTAAGTAGTAACTAAACTAATCATCATATCCATCTTCTCTACTATATTTTGAATGACCTGTTCAGATTGCTCTTTTTTAGGGTGTTGTATTGCTATTAATACATTTTCTAAATAATTGTTCTTTCTTTGCCGGATATCATTAATAAACTGTTTTGTGATTGAGTTCATTTGTTTTTCCTCCGTTTTGTATATATTTCCATTCTATCATATTTGAATAGAAAATATTGGATTCCCCTAAATTCACATCTGTCTAGTACATCTCCTCAAATATACAAACTAATCCCTTAACGTACAGGGAACCGGATGAAATGTGTCTAAATTATGTCTAAACGTACAATTTTCTTTTTTTGATATGGTGACCCCATGCCCATCAAGCTAAGGTGGGGTATTCCATGAACTTCCGTTCTTGTTGCCTACATGCTTGATATTTTGTTTATTTGTTTTTAAAAATACGCATTCCAAATAAACCTTAATAAGGCGTATTTTTAAAAGTTATGCAATTTTCTTATTTAGATTGGATACAGTGCACTGATAAACAACGCCTAAAATATCAAAAACTGTCTTTTTCTCATATCGATGGGATTTCCGTCCGTTTTTCTGTAAGAGGTCAAACAGACGAAGAAAAATTTTTGATACTTCTTGAGTGTCTTGTTGTATAGCTTCATATACTAAGTACAGATGATCTTGAATCATATAAATTGCTTTATATTCACTTAATTCTTTTTGTTTTTTCTGTAGTAACAGCTGTCGCATTTTGAACATAGTGGAAGAACAAAGAAAAATAGCGATTAACTGTCCATAAAGATGACATTCTAGACGCTCTCGCTTAATATTGTGACAATGATTGATACCAAAAAGAGATTTCCATGTTTTAAATACAATCTCTATTTGCCAACGTAGAGAGTAAATCTCGTGAACATGTTCCATCGGAACAATTTCCCATGGGATGTTGGTAATATAAACATTGATTTCTGTTAAACGTTTACTTTTTTCAGAGTATGTAACCCCTTTTTTCTTTTCAACATAAGTTTGCTGTTTCCTACGTTTATGAACTTGAGTTGATGTGAGTCTGTATATTACAACTCGTGAGGGTAATTTTTGTTGTCCAACATAGGCATTCTGAATTTCATAAGTATCTCCTGGTTTTATCTGATGCATGACATGTTCAAGGTCAAGTAAAGCATATAAAGATTGCTTTTTTACTGTCCCATCCCGAAAGAATTCTGGAGATTCATTTTTCACATATACTCTATTATTTAATTTCAACCGTGAAACATAGAATACCCCTCGTTGATCCATCTGATCTAAATCTTTTAGAGAAAAGTATCCTAAATCTCGAATACATAAATCTCCTGGTCGTAAGGTATCCAAACATTCTGTACCAAAGGTTTTATCATTATTTTTACCTGGTTCCATTTGAAAATTGAGGAATTTCCCACTATGTAAATCATACTCTAGTTGAATCTTAATACCAGCTGTCTGTGCACATCCTCCTGAACCAGGATAAATAGAAGCTAAATGATTGGGTACTTGAAAAATAGTAGCATCTAGAATACGTATACGTTGAAAATAAGAGGTGTATTGATTTGAGATTTGAGACGAATCGTTTAATTTGCTTTTGATTAAAAGAGAAAATACACGTTGTAGAAATAAAACAGCACATCGGTTAAAACGTTGATTAAGTCCTTCCGGACTTATAAGTGTAGCTGTATTTGCATAAAGCTGACTACATAATCGAGTAAGAGAATCGCTTGCTACCTGTTGACTAATCCAGATACATAAGGCAGCCAAATCTCGTGCGCCATACTTACTTTTACGTTTTACAAAACCTGTCTCTTGTGCGAGTTGTTGAAGAATATGTGGAGATAGATATCGCTGTAATTCTTCAGCAAAAAAATGAAACTCATCTTGAATCGATAGATTCATACAAAAAACGCCATCCTTTCTGTATATTTCTACAAAAAGAATAACGCTTTCTATGAATTATGGGTATAAATTCATCTTAGGTTGATAGTAATGTATGGTGGCCCCTAATAATAAATTACTAGCCACGTCTTCTCATTAATTTTTTTACAACAAAATAGAACACAGCAAGAGCCACTGCAGTAATAGCAAAATATTTAATATAGGGTCCTGCTACTTCATTTATATTCTCCCACTTTTCACCCAGTTTCCAGCCTAAATATACAAATAATGCCGACCAAGGAATAATTGCAAGTGTAGTAAGCGTAATAAATCTAACATGTGACATTTTAGCAATACCTGCAGGTATTGAAATAGCATGGCGCACAAAAGGAATGAAACGTGCTGTAAATATTACACCAGTTCCATAACGATTGAACCATGCTTCCGCATGATCAATATGCTTTTTTTGAATGAAAATATATTTTCCATAACGCTCAAGTACTGGTCTACCTCCATAACGACCAATCCAGTATATAAATAGTTGTGCTATAACTCCACCAATTGTACCGAATACAACAGCACCGAAAAACGATATACTTCCCGATGATACTAAATATCCAGCATAAGCTAGCACAATTTCACTTGGGATTATTTCAATCATTAGTCCAAGCATAACTCCCCAATAACCAAGTCCTTCTAAAAAAACTAAAATTGAATGGATTAAATTACCTAACATCTTTACACCTACCATATACAAAATTTTTAAACATACTAAAAAAATAAAGAGATACCTTATTCCAGGTACCTCTTTATTTTACATAATATACAAATTATTCATAGTAAAAGTATGATAAAGATTTCTTTGTTATGTACTGGTCTTCTTTTACATAACACCCATTATCAGTAGTAAAACAAAAAACTCATTCCTTCTAGGGTTAGTACCAATGTCCATCAAGCTAATACTTTGAAGTCTCCAAAAAACGTAAAATTTTATTATTTTACAGTTATTTATGAGAATTCAACTTATTTTTTTCGTTTTGGGGAACAACCAATTTCTTAAGTTGATGGGCATGTATGGTGACCCCATGCCCATCAACTTAAAAAATATATAAAACCCCAAAACAAGAATTTTATATATTTTCAATTTGAAGATATCAATTTTCTCGTTTTGAGGTATTTGTTTACCTTATCATGATGACGATGAGGTGTTTTGTATTTAAGGAATTTTTTGAAATATAAGTAAATTGGTTGATATATTAATAAATTACTATTAACCTATACATAGGAACACTGTATTAATGCAAAAGTAAAATGTTCAAATGGATAATTAAATATGGAGGAAATGAAATGAACTTAATGCAAAAAGCAATAGAGATGACAAAAATCTATAAACAAAATTCAAAAATAGAAGCAATTCTTTTGGCAGGATCAGTATCAAGAAACTGGCAAGATGAACACTCAGATATAGAATTGCATATTTTATGGTCAGCACCGCCAGAAGATGAAGATCGCCAAAATCCTATTCAAGATGTTGGAGGAACCATTTTGTCGTATCACCCGTATGAAAAGGAAGAGTGGTCTGAATCATATTTAACGAAAGATGGAATCAAATTAGAGATAAGTAACTTTTTATCGGTAACAGTTGAATGTTTTATTTCAGATGTGGTGGACAAGTACGAAACTAACTATGAGAAACAATGTATTGTGGCTTCAATTCAAGATGGGGTGAGTTTGTATGGAAAAGAAATAATTCAAAAGTTAAAAGATAGAGTTGAAAAGTATCCTTTAGAACTTTCCAAAAGGATGATTGCAGAGAACCTTCTACTAAGCAATCGCTGGAATAACCGCGAAGCATTGTTAAAACGAAAAGATTGGCTCATGCTATATGATGTAATTTGTGAAGTAGAGAAGAATATATTTGGCGCCTTGTTTGGCCTTAATAAAATGTACGTGCATCATCCTGCATTTAAATGGATGCCCTTTAATATTGAACGAATGAAAATAAAGCCTGCAAATCTGTATGAGCGTATGACAAATATATTAATAGGACATCCAGAGAACAGTATAAATGAGTTGGAGTTATTAATCGAAGAAGTATTGGTTTTGGCTGGGAAACAAATTTCGGAATTGGATCTTTGTGAGCAAAGAAAACAAATTAGTTACGCAAAGTAACGGAGTTTATTTCTATGTTACATGATAATCCAGATGAATTAGAATATGCATCCTATTTAAGTGAATGGGATGCATAACACCAAAAAAGATAAATGAAATTGTATTTATAAGCCGAAAAAAACGTTATTCTTTTTGTAGAAATATACAGAAAGGATGACGTTTTTTATGAATCTTTCCATTCAAAGTGAACTACAATTATTTGCTGAAGAATTACATCAACATCTTACCCCTTCATTTTTAGAAAAACTTGCTGGAGAACTGGGGTTTGTACAACGGAAACGTAAGTTTTCAGGGCATGATTTAGCAACTATCTGTGTCTGGATTAGTCAACGGGTAGCGAGTGATTCTTTAGTACGACTGTGTAGTCAACTTCATGCTGTTACAGGAACTCTTATGAGTCCAGAAGGACTAAATAAACGTTTCAATAAGAAAGCTGTTTGCTTTTTAAAACATATTTTCTCCACATTATTAAAAAATAAAATTTGTGAAACATCAGTGATTCCAAGCTCTTCAATCACCTATTTTCAACGGATTCGTATTTTAGATGCGACGATTTTTCAAGTGCCAAAACATTTAGCTAGTGTGTATCCTGGATCAGGTGGTTGTGCACAAACAGCGGGCATAAAGATTCAATTAGAATATGATTTACATAGCGGACAGTTTTTAAACTTTCAAGTTGAACCGGGGAAAAATAATGATAAGACCTTTGGAACAGAATGTTTAGCGACATTACGGCCTGGCGATCTATGTATTCGAGATTTAGGCTATTATTCACTGGACGATTTAGATCAAATGGACAAACGAGGCGTGTATTATATATCGCGGCTTAAACTAAATAATATGGTGTATATCAAAAATGAGTTTCCTGAATATTTCCAAAATGGGGCAGTAAAAAAACAATCTCAGTACATCAAAGTTGATTTAGAACACACTATGAATACCTTAAAACCGGGACAGGTCCATGAAATAACAGACGGTTATATTGGAAATGATAAAAAACTATTCACACGAGTTATTATGTATCGATTAACTGAAAAACAACTTCATGAGCGTATGAAAAAACAAGTGTATACGGAAAGTAAAAAGGGCATTACATATTCAGAGAAAAGCAAAAGATTAGCTGGCATTAACATTTATGTTACCAATACACCTTGGGAGATTGTTCCGATGGAACAAATACATGATTTTTACTCTCTTCGCTGGCAAATCGGCGTGTCCAGATAAGGACACATTATCTAGTTGGTGAAAGTCCAATCGGGAGAATAGACTCCACTCCCGTAGCCTGAGAGGCACCATGAAGTGAAAGCGACATGGCGAAGCCCTCTGACATCACATGCAAAAGGCATGTGGGCAAATCTCCAGGTTGTAACGTACAGTGAACGTAGACGTAGCCTCGTTACACGCAATTCCGGTGGCTGAGACGGTCGATAACGTGCGAAAGCAGCAAGAACTGACCGAAACGAGTCTGGAACGGCAGTTCTCACCGGCGGGGTATCAGCGGCGACATGGAGAGAAAGATAATGTGGAAACTGGAGAAGCCCTCGACACCCGATGAAGAAACCTCATCGAGGAGACCGTCTCTATAACCGCGATCGGGAAGTGAGAACGGTAGGTGTCAGGGTGGCGGAACGGATCGTAGTACCAGAGATCTGCGTGCAGCAAAACGCGCGGGGAGGGAAGGGTCCGAACCTGTAAATATTTCGTACGACCAAAGGAGGCAAGGGTGCCATGACAAAAACACCTATTACTTTGCAGGAACTAAGGCGACGAATCTATCAAAAGGCGAAGTCTGAACCTACGCATCGGTTTTGGGGACTATTTTCCCACATTACCAAACTAACAACCCTCCATGAAGCATATCAGCATGCGAGGAAAAACGGCGGTGCCCCAGGTATCGACGGTCAAAGTTTCGCTGATATAGAAATAGAGGGAGTTATACCGTTTTTAAAGAACATCCAAGCAGAACTGCAGGCTGGAACATATCAACCACAAGCTAATCGTAAAGTAGAAATCCCAAAAGCAAACGGCAAAATGCGGACACTGCAAATCCCATGTATACGGGACCGTGTGGTCCAAGGAGCGCTAAAACTCATATTGGAAGCTATCTTTGAGGCTGATTTCTGCCCAAATTCCTACGGATTCCGACCAAAACGCTCCCCGCATCAAGCGCTGGCAGAAGTGCGACGCAGTGTACTGCGTCGTATGACCACAGTCATTGATGTTGATTTGTCACGTTACTTTGATACAATTCGGCATAACATCCTACTGAGGAAAATCGCAAATCGTGTCCAAGACCACCAAGTTATGCGCCTAGTAAAACAGGTGGTAAAAGCCGCAGGAAAGATTGGAGTCCCGCAAGGGGGACCGTTCTCGCCACTAGCGGCAAACATCTACTTGAATGAGGTAGATTGGACATTTGATACCATTCGGCGTAAAACGACGGAAGGCAACTATGAAGCTGTGAACTATCACCGATTTGCCGATGATATGGTTATCACCGTAAGTGGGCACTCCAGTAAACGGGGGTGGGCTGAACTGGCACTGCGACGACTGCAGGAACAATTGGAGCCTTTGGGAGTTGAACTGAATCTTGAGAAAACTCGGATGGTCGATGTCTTACAGGAAGAGTCTTTTGCCTTTCTGGGATTTGATTTCAGGCGAGTACTGAACCGAAATAAGACCCGACACTTCATATGCATGACCCCAAAGAAGAAAGCCCGTACGGCAGTGAAAGCAAGGATCCGCGAACTCATTCAAAACGGAGGAGCCAAACCAGCACAAGACTTAGTAAAACAAATCAATGCCGTACTAACAGGATGGGTGAACTACTTTCGAGTTGGAAACTCCAGCGGAGCATTTAGCGAAGTGCGTGACTATACGGAGATGAAAATCCGTACACTGCTGACAAGAAGGAAACGGCGACGAAAGCGTAGTATCGGATGGCAGAGATGGAGTAATGAATATCTCTATGGTGTACTGGGGCTCTACTGGGACTGGAAAGTCCATTCCCTTAAAAGCGCAGAGGGATACCGATGAAAGTGTCTGCGATTTGATAGGTCTCATAACCCTTTTGATGAAGTTTATGGGGTGAGCTGCTTGAGGGAAAACCTCACGAGCAGTTCTTATGGGGAGGGGTTGGAAACGGGTCATAACTGATACCGCGCCAGTTCTTTACCCGACAAATTATCTTTAAAACTTGGAAATCACTTTTTCAAATCCATCATTGGCAAAATATCAAACAAGAGCGATTAGAATGTCACATTTATGGGAAACTTATTGCTATTTTCCTATGTTCTTCTACTATGTTTAAGATGCGACAGTTGATTTTACAAAAGAAACAAAAAGAATTAAGCGAATATAAAGCCATTGGAATGATACAAGATCATCTATACATCTTATATCAGGCTATACAACAAAATACTCAAGAAATAACAAAAATCTTGTGCCATCTATTCAGCCTTTTACTGAAAAATGGACGAAAATCTCACAGATAGGAGAAGAAAACAGTCTTTGATATCCTGGGTGTTATTTATGAGTATAGTGGATTGGAAAAACAAAATAAAATTGCATAGTTTTTGAAATTGGGTTGATTGAGGTTTATTTGGTATGCCCATTTTTAAGGACACAAAGTATTTTAAGAGTTTTTCCGTTCATATGAACGGAAGTTCATTTTGTTTGGTTTCTTAAGTTGATGGGCATGCGTCTGAACCCCTGTATCACTTAATCTATGAACACATAAAAAAAGGAAGAGAATTTAAAATACATCTTAATATGAAATATTGCATATTAAAATGTATTGATAAAAAAGTAAGTGCTTACTATAATAAAAGCATAAAGATGTACTACATCTTAACATCAAGAAAGAGGAGGAAATACTATGGCAATCGCAATGGCAGTTTTAAAATTTATAGGTGGAGTAATTCCATTCGTACAAGAGCTTTTAAAAGCATTTATGTAAGTTCTTTATTCAGCAATTATTTATAAAAATTATCATACAAATGGTCTGTATATCAAAGATGAATTGAGGTGCAGATCATTTGTATGAGCAAACTTTAAACAAGAAAAAGAATCCTAGAAATCATAAGGGATTCTTTTTCTTTATGTGTAATTAGGGCTGTAACCAGATTTATTGACTCTTCCAAGAGAAAGTTCTTCCACATAAGTTTCAAATTAACTTATCATGTTTACAATTCTATTTAATTATATCGAATAGGAGCAGAAATATATGAAGAGAAATATATTAGAATATCAATACCGCTTAAACACATTAAAAAGTTGTGTGTGGATTTTTGGGATCTTATTAATTATTAATTGGTATAATTTATGTGCAAATCTTATACTTAGACATAACTTTTTGTGGGAAAAGGCTTTATTGGTCATAATTTTTACTATCGTATTCATAAATACTTTACATCAAATTAAAACCAAGAACTATAAAATTACATAACATACATTTTTAACACATTGAATTTGATACACAAACTCTAAAATATGGTACTTACGGATTCGTTGCACACAACCTACATCTCTAGATACGCTGAATACTAAAATCCCAGTATTCTTTATTCGTTGTAAACCCAATAACCTTTAGGCTTACACCTAACCGACATTCATCTCCCACCTACTCATTGGGCTACACCTTTTACATTCTTTGAAGTGGGATTCTTCTGTCGGGGGAATGATAAAATAATATGTAATAGCACATATTAAAATAAAATTTATGCGATACGGAAATTGTGTAAAAACATACCGAAAATATCCCCAAATACATTCCTCACTCATAAAAAAGAGATAAAGCACTTCATAAAATGCTTTATCTCTTTTTTTATGAGTATTTCTTATTTCACGTAAATTTACCATATGTATCACCTTCTACTATAACCATACACACCTTTTACTTTCTCATAACACTGTTGGATGAAGTGTTTCAGCTCTTCATTTTCCTATTGTCTTGGTGCAAGGATTCCTTGTCAGTTTAGCCATTTATAATAGCCGCTTCGAGAAACACTTATCAAACAACAGAGTAGGCTGACGGAGTATTCGGTTGTTAAAATATCGCAATTGAGTCGCTTGTATCACCTCTTTTGAAGATCCCATAACTTTTTTAATGTCATGCTTTATAATAGGAGGGTGTCCTCTATGTCTAATGAACATTAGTTCACTTATTAATAGTCAAATTATCTAGGATCTGCCACAAAAAAGAAGAAAATCACAAAAATTAACTTCTTTTTAAGTAGGGAAACTTTTATGTTCATTAACTGTTGAATTCATCAGAAAACACTTTAGATTTGATATATTAAAAAATTAAAAAATCGTATAAATATGAAATATTGCATATTGAAATGCATTGATATCCAAATGAATTCTCGCTATTATAGTAGTATAAAAATTTACCACAATTCAATACTCAAAAAAGAGGAGGAAATCATATGGAAATCGCAATTGCAGTTTTGAAATTCATTGGTGGAGTAATTCCATTAGTAACAGAATTATTAAAAGCAGTGATGTAGTTTAGTTTTTGCAATTATTTATATCATATGAAGCACAAAATAAAGAGGTCAGTTTCTTTAAAATAAAGGATCGACCTCTTTATTTTGTGCTTCATATAGCCTAAGGTATTAAAAGGTTTTTAGCTTTTATTTTTTTTTTTATAGCCAGTTACTTTAGGGGGTTGTCCCATATAAATTGTTCAATAAACGTATGTACTAAATTATATCATTATTAAGGGGAAGACATTATGTTACCAACTACAACACATCGACCAACTAAAAAGAAAAAATGGATTATCATTGGGGTTATTGCATTAATTGTCATCGTTGCAGCCGTCAATATTTTTGTTATGCAAGGTAAGAAGAAGGAGACAGCAAAGGGAGACGCTGTTAGCTTTGAGAAAGTAACAGAACGTACACTCAATAATACAAAATTGATTTCTGGACAAGTAAAGCCTGGGAATATTGAGAGCTTCTATGCAGATCCGACAAAAGGAAAAGTGAAGGATATTGCGGTGAAAGAAGGGCAAGAAGTAGAAAAAGGGACGAAGTTATTCTCTTATGATAATGAAGAAATAAATCTACAATTGAAGCAAGCTGAGCTTGATCAAAAAATGGCAAGTATGCGCTATGATCAAGGGAAAAAGAAAATAGATTCACTAAATAAAGAGATTAAGAAAGCAAAAGATAGCGGCGCTGGAAAAGAAGTAACAGATCCGTTAGAAGAGCAAGTAAGTGAACTAGAAATACAGCAAAAAACAACTGAACTTGAGAAAGAAAAAGGTCAATTACAATCACAACAATTAAAGAAAAAACAAGATGAACTCACAATTTATAGTAACTTTGCTGGTGTTGTACAAAAATTAGATAAAGATGCAGCACAAGGTTCGACGCAAGCAATGGGTGGACAAGGAAAATCATTTTTACAAATCGCATCTAAAGAACCATTCCAAATTCAAGGGACATTAACAGAACTTCAAAAATCACAAATCCAAAAAGATCAAACATTTAATGCAAATGCAAAAGCAAATAGTAAGAAGAAATGGACAGGGAAAATTACAGAAGTAAGTGAATTTCCGACAAGTGCAGAGATGGCTCAAGCAGCTGGTGTTGGTGAGGGAACACAAAATATGTCTCAGTATACATATAAAGCTAGTTTAGATGGACAAGAAGGTTTATCTCCAGGCTATCACGTATCACTGCAAGTAAACTTAGAGAATAAGAAGATGATTGCTGTTCCTAGTAAAAGTATTATTGAAAAAGCTGGTAATCTATTTGTTTATGTAGAAGACAAAGGAAAGCTTCGTAAACAAAATGTGAAAAAAGGTTCTACTGATGGAGATTGGACAGAAATTCTTGAAGGTGTAACAGTGGGACAAAAGGTGGTTAAAAATCCTTCCGACAACGTGTATGACGGAATGGAAGTGAAAGAAAAATGATTACGTTAAACAATATTCATAAAACATATTACCAAGGGAAGCTAGCGGTACCGATTTTACATGGTATTAGTTTAACAATTCAAAACGGTGAGTTTGTTTCCATTATGGGACCGTCTGGCTCAGGGAAATCAACCCTTATGAATATTATCGGTTGTTTAGATCGTCCAACAGAAGGCGAATATGTGTTAAGCGGCGTGAATATCTTAACGGCAGATGAAGCAAAACTTGCCCTTATTCGCAATGAATATATAGGCTTTGTATTCCAGCATTTTAACTTATTGCCACGTCTTTCAGCGGTAGAAAATGTAGAACTTCCGCTTATATATGGCGGCGTGAAGAAAGCGGAGCGCCGTCAGAGAGCTCTTGAAGCACTTGGGAAAGTCGGATTGTCTGACCGCGTGCATCACTTGCCAAGCGAACTTTCAGGTGGGCAAAAGCAGCGTGTAGCCATCGCACGTTCTATTGCAAATGATCCAACGTTCATTATGGCCGATGAACCAACAGGTGCTCTTGATACGAAATCTGGAGAGCAGGTTATGGATATTTTCACAAAGTTAAACGCAGAAGGTACAACGATTGTTATGGTTACGCATGAAGATGAAGTTGCGGCGTATTCTTCGCGCCGAATCGTACTAAGGGATGGGGAAATTACAGAAGATAGAAGGTGTGCGGTATGAGTTTACTAGATAGTATAAAGATTGCCCTATCTTCTATTCTAGCTCATAAACTGCGCTCAGCACTTACAATGCTTGGGATTATTATCGGTGTCGGCTCTATTATTACTGTTGTTGCGATTGGGCAGGGCGGGGAAGCAGCGTTAAAATCACAATTTGTTGGTTCTGGGAATAGTGTGATTTCTATTCACTATACTCCTGACATGAATGATTCATTTGGTATGGAATCCATGGGAAAACCGAAATTGACAGAAGAAGATATTTTTGAAATTAAAAAGCTTCCAGAGATTTCACACGTAATTAAGACGAATTCAAACATGGAAACACTTGATGTCAATGATAAAAAAGATATGGTGAATATTAAAGGGCTAGACAGCGAATATTTCGCTGCGAATAAAGTTAAGGTGTTAAAAGGCCGTTCTTTAAATGATACAGATATCGATTATGGAAATAACGTTGTCATGATTAGTTCCGATGTAGAAGAAAAGATATTTGAAAAAGAAAATCCAGTTGGAAAGATTATTGAAATGAAAGGCCAACCGCTGCAAATTATTGGTGTATATAAAGCCGAGGGCGGATTCATGGGAATGGGAGGTTCAGAAGTTCTAATTCCACTAACGTTATGGCCGTCGTTGTATGGAACAGATGAAATTCAAGAGATTTCTGTCCAAGCGAAAAATGTCGATAATTTAGATGACGCTGGAAAGAAAGCGGCTGATGCATTAAATAGTCGTAAGCCAAGTGAGTTTACAGGTAAATATGAGGTAATGAATTTAAAAGAAATTCAAGATGGTATTTCTAAAATGACAAATATCATGACGATGATTATTGGAGGTATTGCTGGTATTTCATTAGTCGTTGGTGGTATTGGCGTTATGAACATTATGCTCGTATCTGTAACAGAGCGTACACGTGAGATTGGGGTACGTAAAGCACTTGGAGCAACGCGTAGTAAAATTTTACTGCAATTCTTAATTGAGGCTGTTATGTTAACGCTTCTTGGTGGATTAATCGGGATTGGTCTTGGTTACGGGGGCGCATATATTGTTTCCACATTTGCGAAATGGCCACCACTCGTTTCATGGCAAGTAGTTGTTGGCGGCGTATTATTCTCGATGACGCTTGGTATTATCTTCGGATTAATTCCAGCGAATAAGGCGGCGAAATTAGATCCAATTGAAGCACTTCGTTACGAATAGGTTAAATCGGGGCAGCAACTTAAGCTTATAGAAGCGGATACAATTGTAGAGCTAAATAATCTGTTTTAGAGCACAATCTTTTTTCACTTGTTCGCCTAATTATTTTAAAGCGCTAATGATAAAATAACCATGGTACATTAAACTAATATTGAAAATAAAAAAGACAGTATAATAACTGTCTTTTTTATTTTCAATATTCAATAAAAGAAACAAAAGGTTTATCTTCATTTTTTTCTCTTACAACAACTGCTTCAACTTTTTGCTCAGACTTTATATTCATTTGAACCTTAACATCTTTAGGTAAAATATCTAGTATCTTTTGGACTATCATTTGTGTAAAAGCAATCAGTTCTGATTTACCATTAAATTTAACTAAAACATTCATATTTATAGTATCCATATGATCATCTTTATAAAAAATTGTAGCATTAACCGGTATATAATCATAATCAGCTGTAGTGAATTTTTTCACTTCATGAGAAAAACGATCTAACTTTTCATTATCTTTATTATATACTTGTTTAAAATCATCAGAAGGATAAGCAAAGGATTTTTCGTTAATATTAGCCCACTGTCCTATACTATTCTCACCTTTTTGTACTGTTACACTAGAAATAAAAGTACCGGCTTTTAAAGAATCAGAAGCTTCCTGTTTAAAAATAGAAAAAGTAATAGGAACTTTTACAAAGTTCTTATTATCATAAAGAACTTTTAAAAGTTGATTAGCAATTTCACTGCCCTTAACATTTGCTTCTTCATTAGAATGATTTGAAGTCATGGCTAAACCGATAACAACACCAGCTAAACTCAATTCACCTGAATTTTTCTTAGTATAATAATCATATTCTATAATATTAGATACATAAGGTATTTCTTGTTTTGTGAGTAATTCGTCTATTGTTTTTTGAGCAATATATTCACTTCTTTGTAATAAATGATTTTTTGTATCAAATTGCTTAGATGCCATATTCATTAAACCTAATTCTAATTTATCTATATCTAATTTAGAATTAGTTTGTATATTAACTGTATTTATTATTTTATGTTCTTTTAAAGGAATAATAGTTTTATAATAATTATCAGAAATAGAATATTTCGGAATAATGCTATTTCCCTTCGTATTTTTTTCTACAACTTTCTCTTCTTTTTTAATAATATTAGTACCATTACAAGCACTTAATAACAAACTAATAATTATCAAAAATAATGATATCTTTTTCACCTATAATAACCACCTTTAACCATTTCTCTCGCTTTATACAACATATAGTGTATCACTAAATATCTAAAAAAAAAGAGATTAATGAAAATAAATATATACATCTAACGATATTCCCTAATGTTAAAGATAAAAATATGATATTTATATAAAAAAGCTACAAAAAACCCTTGAAACTATCCCTTCTGGATATTCTGTTATGTATTAAATTACTAGTTACGTAGGACCAACATGAATGCAAGCTTAGATTTATTAACATAAAAAAGAAGAGGATTTTTATAATCCTCTTCTTTTTTATATGTTCATTAGCTGTTTTGTTCACTTAAGAGTGCTTTAGAATTTACCTATTCTATTATAACTGTATAAAACACATTTTTAATATGAAATATTGCATATTAAAAATGTATCTAAAATGAAGGTATAAGATTTACCACATCTTAATACTCAAACAAGGGGAGGAAATACTATGGCAATCACAATGGCAATCACAATGGCGGTTTTAAAATTTGTGGGTGGAGTAATTCCATTCGTACAAGAACTTTTAAAATCATTCATGTAAGTTTTTATTTCAAACATGTATGTAAAAATCTCACACAAATGATTTGTATATCTGGGCATAAGTGCTTTGTGAATCAATAGTATGAACAGATTTTAGACAAGAAAAAGAATTTCATTAGGAATAGCAATCAAAAAGCACTCATTCGAGTGCTTTTTGATTGTACAGTAATACTTTAATACTCTATAATTAACTTTGGGGAAGGTAATCTAAGAGCATTAGACGTAGTCTTAGCATTATCTTTTATTTGATAAACCATAAAATTGAATAATTTTGTGGTTTATTTTTTGTAAATCCACAAGTTTTAAACTACTTTTAATAAACATAATCATGAAATTAACATCGAATTACAGTTCCGGAATAGAGAGTCAGGAAATGGTCACCAATATCAATTATAGTTGTTGCTTGTATATAACCTTTAAAACCATCTGATGAATAATAAATTTCTTTTGGAATACTTTCTTTAACCTGATAACTAGTTTTTGAGTACTTCACATAATGGTTTGTGATTACTTTTGATTCAGGGACAATATTAGCTCTTTGTTCAAAAGTATTTGTGATAGTAGAAGGTGAATTAAATTCAACATTCTCATGAGAAATACGATCCAAACTTTCAGCTTTTACACCTTCTGTTTGAGAAAAGGCACCTAAGCTACCTATCCCTATTAATGTAGCAAGTGTAAACTTTGAAAATCCTGTAAATTTCCCCATTTTATAAGCCTCCTTTAAGTTTTTTGTAAGATAAGGTCCTTACACTTCACAGTCTATATCTAGCAGATAGGAAGTGTACATACATATCATTAGACAAAAATCTACATTATTCTCTATTTTTTTCTAGGTTATGTATAATAATCCGTTGTTCAACAAGTTGTCACAAATAAAAAATGATAATGATAACAAAAAAATGAATAGTATATTCGTTGCTTGTATTATTATTAATTATTTTAATATTCTAAAATAATTGGATAAAATCGGTTCTGGTGCAAATATATGAAGAATAACA
This sequence comes from Bacillus sp. FSL K6-6038, assembly GCF_038050455.1. Classification (NCBI taxonomy): domain Bacteria; kingdom Bacillati; phylum Bacillota; class Bacilli; order Caryophanales; family Bacillaceae; genus Bacillus; species Bacillus sp. FSL K6-6038. The sequence continues at coordinate 3,245,526 of NZ_JBBOUH010000001.1, read as the reverse complement.
CGGAGAATAGTAGACTCCTAACGGAATCGTATTTTATGCTATAAGTCTAAACACTTGGTGGATGAACTCTTTTTGATTTTGGACAGACTGGTTTTCTAAATCAATCTGTTCCTTTTTTATCATATGCATGGCTTCAACGCCACTCAATATAGAGGTTGCTGTTTTAAAGGACTTGAATCCCAACATAGAGCGTATTCGTTTCTTAATAAAACGATGGTCTTGTTCCACATGTTATTCAGATATTTTATCTTCCTGGTTTGGATGCTGGCTGGCCTCTCTTTATCTAATAAAATAGAGATCTAGATTTACCACTAGATATTATGAAAAAACAATCAATTGTATTTAGCGCTGAGAAAAGAGTAGTTGAACAAACTGTGTAGGTTCTATATCTATATTAAATGATTTTGCACCAAAACCGAAAAAATGCCACTCCATTAGGTAAAGGAGTAGCATTATGTTGTAAAAATAGTAAATCATGAGAAGGTGTTAACTTAATTCTTTCTCATGTACCACAAAAAGTGCGATAAGGGCGGGATGATGGCGCCGGTGGTGTGCAGTACTCAGACTGTTCAGGAGAGTGAGCATAAGGATTTGAAAGAACAACAAGCAGTTGTTCCATTACGCTGTAGTTCCCTTGTTTAACTGCGGCATCTAATGCTTCTTCCACGCGGTGATTTCGTGGGATTATCGCAGGATTGGTGTCTCGCATCAGCTGATGTGAAGAAGATTTCGATTCCTCCTGTCTGCTTAATCTTGCCTGCCATTTTTCATTCCACTTCGTAAATTCTTGACTTTTAAACAAATCGGTATCTTTATGTGTACCAAAAGTTAAAGCAAGGAAGGTATTAGTATAGTCTGCGCGATATTTCTCCATAATTTTAAGGAGCTCATCAATGAGGGCTTTATCTTCTGCTTCTTCGTTAAATATACCTAGTTTGGTCCGCATCCCAGCGAGCCAATGCTTTTCATACAGTGTGCCGAAATCTGAAATCGCATTTTGGGCTATTTGGACAGCTTGTTCTAGGTCTGTATGTAGAATCGGCAATAGAGATTCTGCAAATCGCGCGAGATTCCACACACCAATATACGGCTGGTTACCATAGGCGTATCGGCCTTGCGTGTCAATGGAACTAAATACCGTTGCTGGGTCATATTCATCCATGAAGGCGCAAGGACCATAATCGATGGTTTCTCCGCTAATGGTCATGTTATCGGTATTCATTACCCCATGAATAAAGCCAACGAGTTGCCACTTTGCAATTAAGCTTGCCTGTTGCTTCATCACTTCTTGTAGTAACGCTAGGTATGGATTTTCCTGTGATTGAATAGCTGGAAAATGACGCTTAATCGTATAGTCAGCCAAAATTTTCAGCTCCTCAACTGAACCGCTTGCTGCTGCGTATTGAAATGTGCCAACGCGTATATGACTGCTAGCTACACGTGTCAAAATTGCACCTGGTAAAGCAGTTTCGCGTATGATTAACTCACCTGTTGATACTATAGCTAGACTACGGGTAGTAGGAATACCAAGCGCGTGCATTGCTTCACTGATAATATACTCGCGTAGCATTGGTCCAAGTGCGGCGCGGCCATCCCCTCGGCGGGAGTATGGTGTTCTACCAGAGCCTTTTAATTGAATATCAAATCGTTCACCTGAAGGAGTAATCTGTTCACCGATTAGCAGCGCACGGCCGTCTCCTAGCATGTTGAAATGCCCGAATTGATGCCCTGCATAAGCTTGAGCAAGAGGGATAGAACCTTCGGGAATTCGGTTTCCAGCAAGAACCGCTACTCCATCTTCGCTTTGTAGTTCCTCAATGTTTAGCCCTAGGGATGTTGCCACAGGATGATTGAGAATGATTAACTTTGGTAAGCCTACAGGGGTTGGGCAAAGGGTGGAAAAAAATGATTCCGGTAGACGGGCATAACTATTGTCTAAGTTCCATCCGGTTTCTTTTGTTTCTTTTTTCTTTTTCATTGTATCTCCTTCTTTTACGTTTTTTTCTGTTACATAAAGCATAGATATAAATACTCAATGATATTCTCCATTTTATTGAGAATATAGAAGATTGGAATTTAATATTGATTAATTGGTGCGCATTGTTTTTATAATTCACTTGTAGTTATGTACATTATATCCTTAATCAATGAAAAAAACGTATTAGTACTTGTTTTTTATAAACTATAATATTTTATCATTTTAACCGAGAAGACCTTCTCCTCTAAACGAAGTGAAGATGGGGGTAGTTCAATTAGCGGCTTATTAGGGTTCTTCGGCATTGGGTGGTTTAGTCTTTTTATGGTTGAAGTTGTTGAAACATCGCGGCAGGATTCAGTAGGAATTACGGTTAGCTTTGCACTTACGCTAAATCAAATTGCTATTATTTTAGCTCCGCCTGTTTTTGGCTTCATAGTGGATATCAAAGGGTATACGTGGGCGTGGGTGTGTATGGCTATATTGCTGTTTGTTTCAGCAATAAGTTTATTGAAAAATTGCAAAAAAAAAGTCATACGAATGACATTTTTTTGCAATATGATGTATAATCAATTTTGGTATGAATTTTAAAATGGTGATATTATGACATATAAATGAATTTTATTCTTATTCTTATTCTTATTCTTATTAATATTTGCTTTTCGTTCATTTCCTCTTTTGAAATTCCCTATTATTTTGGCCGTAATGAGCTTCCTCTCTTTTTATTGTTTGCATGATTTATTTTACTTGAAAATTTTTCTGCATCTTTTCTTTTGACAATCATAATTTATTTTCCGTAATACTCGATAAATACCATGCTATTTTTGTTTGTTCGATAACTGAACATTTCACTATCTAGTTAATTTTGCTTATCGATGAATGCTAATAGATTACCTTTTTTGGCATTATTGTATATGTTGTTTACAAGGAATGTTACATAAAAAAACAAAATTATAGTGAGATGAATCGGATTGTTGGGTGGAAATTTTCTAAGAAAGAAATACAATAGTAAGTGATCAAAAATTTGAGTATGGGAAGCTTCTCTTGAATAACTTTCCAATAATACAAACTTTTTAGGAAGATATAGATAATCAAGAGACATGCTAATTTATAGTAGTAGAATTGAGGATGAAATAGTAATATGTAGTTCATTTCTCGAATATAGTTCTTCAATAAATTTAAGCAAAAATTAAAGTCTTCTTTTAAATGAATAGAGATAGAATAAAACAATGAAAAGAGTAACAAGTATAAATTGAATAAAAAGAGGGCTCCTGTATGTTTAAGAGATGTTTAATCGTTTGCTTTATTATCGCGATTTTTTGCTTAAGTGTATATATGTTCATGCAAACAAATAAAGGTAAAACGCAGAATTTAAAGGCATTTTCAGATTCTACTAGTAAACTAGAAACAGATACACCGAAAGTAGATAGAAATCAGCGAAATCGTTATGCTGGGGCAACACAAAAATTAGACCAATATTTAAAAGAAAAGGGATTTAATGGAACGGTACTTGTGACGGATCAAAATAATGTGATTTTGCGAAAAGGGTATGGCTATGCAAATATGCAGGATAAAGTCTTAACAACGCCAAGAACAAAATATCGTATTGGTTCTATCACTAAGACAGTAGTGGCAGTGTCTATATTGCAGTTGCAGGAAAAAGGGGAATTGAATATAGAAGATAATGTGAATAAATATATTCCTTCATTCCCAGCGGATAAAAATATTACTTTAAGACATTTATTGACACATACATCTGGATTACCTGAACAAGGGCAAGGGAAAGTTGATGCGGCATCACGTTTAAAATTAGTGACATGGATTGGTTCACAAAATCTTGAATTCCCTGCTGGAACAGGTTGGAGATATACGGATTATAATTATATGGTACTTGCCTATGTTATAGAAAAAATCTCTAAACAACCATTAGCTGAATATGTAAAAGAACATATTTTCACTCCAGTTGGAATGCATGAATCTGGCATGGGGGCAAAATTCCCTGGAGATATATTTTTCGCAGAAGGTTATACAAAGAAAGATAATGAATTCATATCTACTCCTAGGTTAAGAATGAACTGGCTATACGGTTGTGGTGAAATGTATACAACTGTAGAAGATATGAAGAGATTAGATGAGGCGATTATGACTGGCAAACTTCTTTCCAAACAAAGTTTATCAGATATGTTTACTGTATCACCTGCAAGGAAATATGGATTTAGTTTTTACATTTATCCAGATTATTACCATAATCACGGTGTATTAGCTGGGTGGAATACATTTAATAATTTCAATTGGGATAAACGAATTTTTGTTATTCTATTCTCTAATGTTCAAAACGGTATGACCGATGAATTTAATCAGGAATTTCGGAAGATGGCAAAAGATTTATTGGAAGGAAAATAAGCGGTCTGTAGTATTCTGATTCATATAAATAAGTTAGATTTAGAAATTCTTTATAAATGATTTTATCCCGTATTAACGGGCAGTAAGACTCCCACCTCAAAATTCGGCAAAAGCAAAGAAGTTAGGTAGGAGATTAACTGCCCGTAAAAGCCCGATTGGTGTGGGCTAATAATCAGTGGGGGATGAAGAAAACCCCCCACTGATTAAAGTTTTACTTTCGAAATAATCTTATTTTTTGTGATTAATATTATACCATGCTGATATATGCAGTATTATTTTCATTTAGTTTTTGTTTTTAATTCAAATTTCTATTTTTTTGATTATTAAATTTAAAAAATGTAATAATCAAAAGCCAACTTCTTTAATATTGAAGAAGCTGGCTCTTTAAATGACCTAACATAGAATTCTGTCCATAGAATCTTATCATTTTTTGTTAAAGTGATGAGAATTCTTCAACTAGTTTACTAAAGCGTCCTAGTGCACTTTCAATTGGTTTTGGCGTTGTTAAATCTACACCAGTTTTCTTTAAAAGATTGAGCGGATAATCTGAACTTCCACCTTTTAAGAATTCGATATAATTTTGCTGAGCGGTAGGATCGCCACTTAAAAGCTGATCTGCAATTTGAATTGCGGAAGCAAATCCGGTAGCGTATTTATAAACGTAAAATGGTCGGTAAAAATGAGGGATTCTAGCCCATCCATATTTTACTTCTTCATCGAATATGAGTGTATCCCCATTGTATTCTCTAAATAATTTTTCATATACATCATTAAATGCTTGGGCGTTTAATGGTTTACCTTGATGCGCCATTTCGTGCGTAATCTTTTCAAATTCAGCAAACATAACTTGTGTAAAGAAAGTTCCTTTAAATTGATCAATAAAGTGATTGATTAAATGGTTGCGTACGTCTATATCTTTTGCTTCTTTTAATAGATGGTGAATTAAGAGTATTTCATTCACTGTAGAAGCGACTTCGGCCACAAAGATTGAATAATGAGCAGAGATTCTCGGCTGAAACTTATGTGAATAATATGTATGCATACCATGCCCACATTCATGAGTAAGTGTAAAGAGACTATTTAAGTCATCATTATGATTTAACAGGATGAAAGGGTGAACGCCATATACGCCAAAATTATAGGCACCCGAACGTTTTCCAGGTAATTCTCTTACATCTATATAACGTTTATCTTTAAAACCTCGAAGTGTTTGAAGATATTCTTCACCGAGTGGAGAAAGGGATGTAAGCATGATTTCGAATGCTTCATCATAGGGAATCTCTTGCTTTACACCTTTTACTAAATCAACATTTAAGTCATACTGTCTTAATTCATCTAGCTGCAATTTTTCTTTTCGTAAATGATTATATGTATGTAGAGATGCAATGTTCTTTTTAGTTGTATCAATTAAAGTATCATACACTTCTTTTGGAACCATATCACCAAATAAAGACCTTTCTAAAGCAGATGGATAGTTTCTAATTTTTGAAATGGTAACATTGTTTTTTATAGCTGCTGTTAAGGTAGAAGCAATAGAGTTTTTTAATTGCACATAAGGTTGATAGTATGCTTTGTAAGCTTCTTTTCTCTTATCTCGACTTTCATCCTTAATTAATTTTGAATACATCCCGCGTGTTAAATTTACTTTATTACCATCCTTGGTTGTAACTTCTCCAAATGTAATATCTGCGTTATTAAGCATTCCGTATGTATGCTGAGGAGAAGAGAGAGCTTCACCCATTTGAGATAAGATTTCTTCTTTATCTTTGTTTAAAACATGTTTCTTATATCGATATAATTCAAATAAGTCTTCTTTAAAATATTGTAAGCCTTCGTTTTCCTCTATATAAGAATGTAATGTTTTCTCATCGATACTAAGTAAAAATGGAGAAAAGAAGGAACGAGCAGCACTTATTTTAACATGTAATTGTGATGCTTTATCTACAAGGGACTGCGCTTCTGTATCACGTGTATCAAGGTCGGATTGAAGTCTTGCATAAGCATAGACTAAATTAAACAAACTTGATATTTCTTCACTTTTCGTAAGATAGGCAAGTAGGCTCTGACCATCATGGATAGTTCCATTAAATTTTTTTAAATCCTCTGTTAAGGTTTCGATTTTTTGATAGTCGTTTTCCCAGTTTTCAATCGTTTTATAAATATCCGTTAAATCCCACTTTTCTTGATCGGATACATCCATTCTATTTTTAAATTCTGTCATAATCATTTCCTTCCTAGGTATGTATTTTGTGTACTATAAGATTAATCAAGTAGTATCTCCACAAAATTATACTACTTTCATTTCTTAATCAGGTAATAATTTTCAGTACTCATCTTCAAACAGGCAATTATATAGGGTAACTCCTGTTTCTTTTAACTCTAACGAAATTTCCTCCACTTCAGTATTCAACGTGTCAATGTCAAGAACCTTTATTCCATTGACTTGGAATAAAGAAGTGGTTAATTCGATACTCCGCCCCTAAAAAAGCCTTAAGGTAGTTACCTTAAGGCTCATAAATTAAGAAAGTATTTTTTCTATTTTTTTGTCATAATTAGTTACTATATTATTAATTTCAATTAACAAAGTATCCTCATCAGTTGCAGGCTCATAACCAATTATAACTTTTGGAATATCATAATTTTTTTTCAAATCAACTAGAAAATGTACTAGCTTTTTCAACCTTAACTTATTATCGTTCCTCTCATCCTTTAATATTTCATTTTCAGGAAAGTTAAATACAATGTCACCATATTGTTCATCAAACGAGAAAACTATTACTACGTTTTTTAATGAAATACCTAACTTCAATTCTTCTAAAAATATATTTCCTGTTCCTTTCGGTGATAGAATCTCTTTTATGTTTTTCACTTGAGAAAAATCCAAATCTTTTTCTGAAGTATTATTATACAAATGTGATGATTTAAGTTTTAATGTAGATAATTTAAGTTCTCCGTAAATTAATTTATCAATTTTTCTCTTATTAAAATCAGTTAATATAATCTCTAAATTTTCCATTTATAACTCACCCTTTTTACTGGTCAATATACCATTTAAAAGTTCCATCAAGGTTTAATCGAACTCCATTTCCATCTTGTAGTTTTTTCTCCAAAAATTCTATTCCTTTAGGATTTTTAATTTTGATAAAACCTCCCGGTCCATCCATTATTTCTTCAAGATGTTTCAATGCTGTTTGATTTATTTGGTCTGGGCCGCCTTTAACTTTCCCAAAAATGCTTGGATTTCTTTATCTGTAATTTGTTTTTTACTTACTGCAAACCATGTAACATTGTTCATTGTAATACACCATTCTACAGAAGATAATCTGTTAATGTTTCCTCAATTTTTCAGATTAACCATGATTTTAGCTACAAGGGAGCTGTCTCATCCGTGAACTAGCCTACTTTTCGGACAGCCTCTTTTTGTGCGCTATTTTTTCGTACTAGCCAAATACATTAGCATGTGGAATTTTTCGTCTATTACATGATAATCAAAGTAAGGTCCTGGATCTGTACAGTAACCGATATTTTCACTTTGCGTGATTTGAAATCCGTTGACTGATAAATTTTCTTCTAAGTATTTTGGATATAAAATATGCTCGTGGGAATTTGGATATAAGGCTGAAATATTTTTCAAGGATTTGGCCGAGCTATCATAATAGGAGTACCCGCCGACAATTGTTGAACTGCTATGGAAATAGTTTTTTAGAACATGAATTGGAAACTGCGGATTGAGCAGTGAAAAATCAGTTGCTGTAAAACTATCCACAAAAATATCGATGCTAAGCGGTTTCAATGGCAGATTCAAATCAGAATTCAAAATATAAAGGACGTTTGGCTTCGGATTCATACGCTCAATTCTCTTTCTAACCTTCTTGAGCATCGCAAGCGAATAGCCACTGAATACATAGGATGCGCTCGTTTCAAGAACATCGATATATTTGGGTAGTGACACAAAAGCGTCAACGTTTGTTTCCACGATTAATTTGTTTTTCAAATCTACATTTTGTAGAACTTTTTGAAACCAAAAATTACTTTTTTCAAATAAGTTAATCATTTTGGGATTGATCTCTTTAATCGTTTCTTTATCGTAAAAATAAGATGGATAAGGAGACGTCTCGTACAAGTTCGCGGTAATGATAATACCTTCCTCGATAGCTGCCTCGTATCCACAAGTACAAGTTAAACTCCCCGTTTGAATGTAGACTTTTTTAATCGCTACATCTTTCATTTCAAGTGGAATGTGGCACTTCGGACAATAGAGCAGATTTACAAAGGAAAGTGGGATCCCTGTAAGGTTCTCTTCTTTGGATGAAGGCGAGCTGGTTTGAACCGCTTTTTCAATCAATTGGATAGCTTTTGATATGTCTTCTTTTTTCTTGGTCAGCTGGTTCTTTTTATCAATGAGCAAGTTGTTGTAGTAGTCGATATCCTCATGGTCCGAGAAGTTTGTGACACGCTGATACGATAAAATTTGTTGAATTTCTAGCAGTGAAAAATGAAGTTTTTTCAGCTCAGTAATAAAAGCCATGTCGTCGAGACACAATTGGTTCATTTGATACTGGGTGTTTTTTTTGTCTGGTATTAATAATCCCAGTTCAATGTAATAACGAACGGTATCAGTTGTAACATGAAAAAGCTTTGCAAATGTACCAATTTTCATAGATGCCCCCCAACGAAAAAAGTGGAGTTACTCCACTTTTTTCACAAAAATGAATTCAAAAAACTCTCAAATGGCTATTGACTTGGAGGAAACTCCAAGTCATATGATAGACTCAAGAAGTTTGAATATTTTGAATAATTTTTGACTGTATTGTAACATACATGTCACAAAAGGAGAAGAATTAGCTATGGATAAGATGGATCGAATGGATACTCTCTCACTGTGGACAGCGACTGCAAACAGCTATGAAAAAGGAAAACTTCTTGAAGGAAATGAAGAGGCGGATGTTGTCATTATTGGCGCAGGTTTCACAGGTCTTTCTTCTGCATATCATTTGCAAAAATTAGGGAAGAGTGTCATTGTCCTTGAGCAAGAAGCGATCGGATATGGCGCAAGCGGTCGTAACGGCGGGATGGTATTGCCAGGCTATAAGCCAACGATGCAGGAGCTTGCCAAAAAGTATGGTGCCGACGAGGCGAGACAGCTTAACGATCTCTCCCTATTTAGTGTTGAACTGGTTAAAAACATCATCGACGAGCATCAAATCAACTGTAACTTTAGAAAGACAGGTCACATTGTGGCGGCTTACAAAGCCAAGCATTTTGAAGGATTGAAACATGAAAGCGAATACTTAAACGAAAATTTCGGGTACGAATCAAGCGTGCTTGATCGAAGTCAGTTGCATCAAGAGATCGATTCTCCACATTATTATGGCTGCTTAGTCGACAACTCGAGTTACTCGTTCCAGCCACTGAACTATGCAATTGGTTTGGGAGAAGCAGCTAAATCGATCGGTGCAAAAATCTTTGAGCATTCGAAAGCACTATCTATTGAGTACGGTCGAAACAGTGTGAAAGTTGTAACAGAAAAAGGTGCTGTTACTGCGAAAGACATTATTGTGGCTACAGATGGTTACTCTGGAAAAATCATGAATGAACTGAACAAAGGCGTACTGCCAATTTCGGCACGTATTATTGCTACTGAACAGCTTCCAGAATCACTGGTGAGTACCGTCATTCCTAAAGATCGCATGGTTTTTGATACAAGCAGTTTCCTTTACTATTTCCGACGTACACCAGATAATCGGATCGTATTTGGCGGTGGCGATGTTCGTCCAAACTTAGGCGATGCTGTTTATCAAAGTGTTTACGATGCCATGGTTAAAATAATGCCAAAACTAGCAGGAAGCAAGATTGATTTCCGTTGGGGTGGATTTATCGGGGTTACAATTGATACGTTCCCGGTTATCGGCAGATCCAAAGAAGGCGCATATTTCGCAACGGGTTATACGGGACACGGTGCGTCTCTCTCGACATTGTTTGGTAAGTTATTGGCACAATGGATCGTTACGGGGAGTGCAGGTGGATATCGATTTGAAAAGGAACGCCTCAAATCATTCCCGTTCTATAATCAGAAAACGATGCTGGTCAATCTAGCACATATTGGTTTCAAACTGTTAGATATTATTGCGTAAAGGAGAGTTGTTTATGAAAATTAACATGTTCATTGACGGGAAATGGATAGAAGCGTTATCCGGTGCTAGACGAAACATTATCAATCCTGCAACCGGAGAGGTGATCGCAACGTCTGCTTATGGATCAGCAGACGTTGCGAAGATAGCAATCAAGGCGGCTCGTAAAGCGTTTGACAGCGGAATCTGGTCGGATTTATCGGCTGATGAAAGAGCTGACTATCTCTATAAGATTGCAGACCGTCTTGAAGAGAAGGTAGCTGAAATTGCACGCTTGGAAACTGCAAATAACGGTAAGGTTATTCGTGCAACCACTTATGTGGATATTCCGGTATCGATTCAATGCTTCCGCTACTATGCTGACTTGATCAAAGGCATGAAAAAGGAATCTTACACTCGTGCTGATTCTTCGGAAACAATTATTATTCATGAACCGATTGGTGTTTGTGGACTTATTGTACCTTGGAACTTCCCGCTTATGTTAGCTGTTTGGCAAATTGCTCCTGCACTCGCCGCAGGGAATACAATTGTACTTAAGCCTGCTGATGGCACTCCTGTAAGCGCATTCAAACTTTTTGAAATTATCGAAGAGATTGGGCTTCCGGACGGAGTGGCAAACTTGGTATTGGGACCTGGATCAAAGGTTGGGAATGAGCTTGCCGAGAGCCATGATGTTGACAAGATCGCCTTTACCGGTGGAACAAAAACAGGTCAAAGCATTATGCGCGCAGCTGCGGGCAATATGAAAAAAATCACACTTGAACTGGGTGGTAAATCTCCACTTATTGTGTTCGACGATGTGGATTTTGAAACTGCAGTCGAGAATGCGATGTTTGGTATTTTCCACAATGCTGGGCAAGTTTGTTCAGCTGCATCTCGTTTGCTTGTACAAGAGACCATTTACGATAAGTTTGTTGAAAGATTGGCCGAGCGTGCAAGCAAAATTGTAGTTGGCAACGGGGAAAGCGAGAACATTGAAATGGGAGCCCTCACACACGAGCCTCATATGAATGAAGTTTTACATTACATCAAGAGCGGAATCGAAGAAGGTGCAAAATTAGTTTGTGGTGGTAAGCGCTTAATAGAAAATGGGCTTGATCGAGGATTTTTTATTGCGCCAACGATCTTTGCTGATGTAAATGCGAATATGCGTATTGTTAAGGAAGAGATTTTTGGTCCAGTCCTTGTTGTACAGAAATTTAAAGATGAGGAAGATGCCATCCAAAAAGCGAATGATTCCATTTATGGATTAGCCGGTGCTGTATTTACTGAAGATATGGATCGAGCAAAACGTGTCATTAGTAAATTGCGTGCGGGAATTACTTGGATTAATAGTTATCATCTCGCTTATGTTGAAGGTCCTTGGGGAGGGTATAAGCAAAGTGGAATCGGCAGAGCGTTAGGTGCTGTTGGGCTGGAGCACTTTATGGAAACGAAGCAAATCAATATCCACCAGCATGCCCAGCCTGTAGGTTGGTATGCGAATTAATTGAGCTTAACTTGCTATATAAATTATTTATAAGGGGACATGCTCATGAAAATAGTAGACAACCGTCCGTCATCGAAGATAGAGCAACTAGAAGTAATGAATAAGCCGGCGTATGATTCAGTGCTGGGAACCAAAAGTATTCCGTTACTATATTTACGGTTTGCTTTGGCAGGAATTATGGCTAACGTGATTCTAGGAGTTGTAGCGGTTGTCGATGGGTATTTCGTCAGTGGCTTTCAGGAGCTGGAAATCGAAGGGATCGGAATTGGATTTACGGTCATGGTTATTACCCGTATGCTTGGCGTTCTTTTGGGTGTGGGAGCCGGAGCGGTCATTTCACTTCGACTTGGAAAAGGGAAGATCGAAGAAGCTAGAGGTATTATGGGACAAACTTTATGGTTTACTCTTTTCCTCTCCATTTTGTTAGCTGTACTTGGAGTGGTCTTTGAAAATAATATTATGACCTTATTCGGAGTAAGTAATGAAGCGCTTCCATATGCGGTACAATATAGCCGTCTGCTATGGATTTCATTGCCATTAACGATATTGGCCGTTGTATTAAGTATTTTAACCAATATCGATGAAAAACCTGTATTATCAATGAACAGTTGGTTAGTCGCAGCAGTTGTTGCTGGGATTACAGAATGGATTATGGTAACGAAGTATGACATGGGGATGATGGGTTCCTCATGGGCCAATACGATTTCGCAATCGATCCCTGTTTTCCTAATCTTTTATTTCTGGTTTGGTAAAACAAAACTTAAGCCAAAAATGAAAGATATGATGATTAATCTCAAGACGATCGGTGAAGTGGCTTGGACGGGCTTTGCATCTTTCTCGAGTCAGTTCATGATGTTTATTGCAATTATTTTCTTCAACAACTTACTGCAAAGCTACGGTGGTGGGCTGCACGTTGCCGCTTTCACGATTCAAAACGGTTATATTACAAATCTGCTTGCCTTAGCAGCGCTCGGTGGGATGACAGGACTTCAACCGATCATTAGTTATAATTACGGTGCGGGCAACCTTGATCGTGTTAAACAAGCAATTAAGATGGGACTCATTTTTACGGTTGCCTTCTTTGTGATTGTGACAGCCATACTAATCATTTTTGCAGATCCAATTGTGTCATTTTTTTCCGGTGGTAATCCTGAATTGCAGAAACTGGGTATTTGGACGACAGTTGTATTCAATTCTTTGTTTACGCTTAATGCAGTCAGCTTGCTTATCTCAGGTTATTTCGAATCACAAGAGAGAAACTGGTCCGCAACGTTTATTAGTGTTAGCAAAATACTGTTGTTCATGGTACCGTTTCTATTTATTTTCCCGAAATTCTGGGGTGTAGAAGGTATATGGTACACAGGTCCCGCTGCAGAAATTCCAGGCGTTCTCATTGCCATATACTTTATGAAAAAAGAGCTCAAACGTTTAAAAGATACAAATGGTAAGACAGTACGTTTATAGAACCTATTCCTTCAAAATTACCAATAAGAAAGAGAGAGGATCATCATGTTTTTTGCGAAAAAACTTACAGCAGAAGAAGCACAACAACTAGGTGTTGACACGTGGGAACTATGGGTAGGCGAACCAGATAAAGGAACGTGGCATCTAGAAGAACAGGAGGTTTTCTATGTGACAGACGGTGAAGTGTTTATTACTGTTGATGGAAAAAAGTATCATATTACAAAGGACTGGGTCGTTTCCTTGGCTAAGGACCTTGTCTGTGAATGGGATTGTCCAGTATTTTTGAAAAAGAATTATAAAATGAACCATGAGATCAATCTGAAATAATGTGAAATGAGAAGTGGGCAAATGCTAAGCAGACGACTGCTCCTGCGTATTTAATGGATAAGAAATTCAGAATAGTAAAGCGAAATGGAGATAAAGCCTAATGAACCAAAAAGCCGATATTGTTCTCTCAAGTAATGTTGACGAAATGTAGTGAAATTTATGCAGGTATGCTTGGGGGCAATCTTGGAGTTCCTGCTCTAATGGCATTCTTCCCATTCTCAGGTTATAAGAAATCCTTCTATGGTGATCTCCATGCAAATGGAAAAGATCGCGTAGCATTCTATACTCGCAAGAAAATGCTTACGGCTCGTTATTGAAAGAGTGATGTAAAATCATAAAAGGATAGAATGGAGTTGGTGATTGTGCAAACGACAGAACAAACACAAAATTTGCAAAAAGCAGATGAAAAGTACCTTTGGCATGCAATGAGAGGAGCAGCCCCTAGTCCAACGAATTTAATTATCACAAAAGCAGAAGGGGCATGGGTGACGGATATTGATGGAAACCGTTATTTAGACGGTATGTCCGGTCTTTGGTGCGTGAATGTTGGGTATGGTCGAAAAGAGCTTGCAAGAGCGGCTTTTGAACAGCTTGAAGAAATGCCGTACTTCCCTCTGACACAAAGTCATGTTCCTGCCATTAAATTAGCAGAAAAATTGAATGAATGGCTTGGTGACGAATACGTCATTTTCTTTTCTAACAGTGGATCGGAAGCGAATGAAACAGCGTTTAAAATTGCTCGTCAATATCATCAGCAAAAAGGTGATCATGGACGCTATAAGTTTATTTCACGCTATCGCGCTTACCACGGTAATTCAATGGGGGCTCTTGCAGCAACAGGTCAAGCACAACGAAAGTACAAATATGAACCATTGGGGCAAGGATTTCTGCATGTAGCACCGCCTGATACGTATCGCAATCCAGATGATGTTCATACACTGGCAAGTGCTGATGAAATTGATCGTGTCATGACATGGGAGTTAAGCCAAACAGTAGCCGGCGTGATTATGGAGCCAATTATTACCGGGGGCGGAATTTTAATGCCTCCTGATGGATATATGGCAAAAGTAAAAGAAATTTGTGAGAAGCACGGTGCGTTGCTCATTTGTGATGAAGTTATATGTGGATTTGGCCGGACAGGGAAGCCGTTTGGATTTATGAACTATGGCGTCAAACCAGATATCATTACAATGGCAAAAGGTATTACAAGTGCGTATCTTCCTTTGTCAGCAACAGCAGTCAGACGAGAGGTTTATGAGGCATACATAGGCAGTGAAGATTATGATCGCTTCCGCCATGTGAATACGTTCGGAGGAAATCCTGCTGCTTGCGCCTTGGCTTTGAAGAATTTAGAAATTATGGAGAATGAGAAACTCATTGAACGTTCCAAAGAATTGGGTGAACGACTGTTATATGAACTAGAGGATGTAAAAGAGCATCCAAACGTAGGAGATGTTCGCGGAAAAGGCCTTCTTTTAGGTATTGAACTAGTGGAAGATAAGCAAATAAAAGAACCGGCTGCCATTGAAAAGGTGAACAAAGTCATCAATGCTTGTAAAGAAAAAGGTCTAATTATTGGTAAAAATGGTGATACTGTTGCAGGTTACAATAATATTTTGCAGCTTGCTCCTCCATTAAGCATCACAGAAGAAGACTTTACTTTTATTGTTAAAACAATTAAAGAATGTTTATCTCAACTTTAACTAATTATTGATAAATCTTGTTAAAAAGCGGAATAGCATATCGAGAGATATAGCTTTAAATACTGAACGAATCACTCTAAAAGAGTAATTCCGAAAGGGCTGAGTTTATGAAAGCTGATGTTGTATTGATAAATGGAGAAGTTATTACAGTAGACCAAAAGAATACAGTAGTCGAAGCTGTAGCAATAAAAGATAATCGTATCGTAGTTGTTGGTTCAAATCAGGAGGTTAAGAGTTTTATAGGAGAAAAAACGGATGTAATTGACCTGCAAGGAAAAACGCTTCTTCCTGGATTCATTGATTCTCATATTCACCTCATTTCTCATGGGGTGAATCAGTTGGCGGTAAGTTGTAAAGCTGAACATATTGATTCTATCGAGGCTTTGTTAGATGACCTGAAAGAGAAAGCCTTAGAAACGCCTAAAGGTGAATGGATACGTGCCTGGGGCTTTAATGAAACCGCTGTGAAGGAAAAGCGTTATCCAACAATCGCTGAGCTGGATGAAATTTCAGTTGAACACCCGATTATTGTATCCCGTACTTGCAGCCATATAAGTGTGGTGAACAGCAAAGCATTAGAAATTGCGCAAATTAACGAGAACACACCGGATTCTAATGGGGGAGTTATTGAAAAGAATCAGGCAGGAAGGCTTACAGGAAAGTTAATTGAAGCAGCAAATATGGGGATGAGCGAGGTTGCAAGTTATACAGAAAGTGAACTGATGAAGGCTGTGAAAATTGCATCAGATCATTTCGTTGCAGCGGGCATAACAAGTATACATGAGGCAGGTGGATATGGCCCTGAGAGTTACCGTTTACTACAACAAGCTGTGAAGAGTAAGGATATTCGTGTCCGAATATATGCAATGATATGTCAGTTAAATAACTCCCATGAATTTGTTAATAAAATGGTCGAAGCTGGTGTGGTAACTGGTACCGGAGATGAGAGATTCAAAGTTGGACCAGCTAAATTGTTTACTGATGGAAGTAGCACCGGGCCGACAATTGCAACCCGTGAGTCGTACTCCAGTGACTCTAACAATTATGGCATTCTTTATTATAGTGAGGAAGAAATCTACCAGGTTTTAGGTGAAGCACATAAAAAAGGCTATCAAATCACTGTACATGCACAAGGTGATAAAGCCATTGAAATGTATTTAAATTGTGTAGAAAAGGCGTTGGAGGAATCACCAAGAAAAAACCACCGTCATCGGATTGAGCACGCGGGAATTTCTTCACCAGATTTACAAGAGAGAATGAAAAAACTCGAGGTGGTTCCTATTCCAAATCCTCCATTTCCATATGAATTCGGAGAGATATATGTCCAACACTATGGTGATCGTGTTAATCACATGTACGCTGTTCGTGATTTTATTGATCGTGGCATCATGGCAGCAGGTGGATCGGACGCGCCAGTTACTGACTATAATCCTTTATTAGGAATTCATGTTGCTGTCAATAGAAAAAGCCAGTCTGGAATGGAGTTTGGTACTAATCAATCTATAAGCGTAATGGAAGCTATTAAACTATACACCTGGAATGGCGCTTATGCGAGTTTTGAAGAAGAGATAAAAGGAAGCATAGAGGTTGGAAAGTTGGCGGATTTAGTTATATTAAATGACAGCATTTTAAGTGTCAACCCAAACCAAATTAAAGATTTAAAAGTAGAAACAACTATTATTGATGGTGAAATTATCTATCAAGAAGAACAATCAGTGAAAGTTTAATATAGCATAGTTCACTATATCATAGTTTGCATACCACGTAATCCTTGTAATGTTACGTGGTGTTTGTTGGAACTGTAGATGCAGGATTAGGATTTACAATCGATGAAAAGGTAACTGTTAATGGATCACCACAGTACAAAGTACAAAATAGCAAGGGCAAAACATACTATGTAACTGCAAGTGAAGCTTATGTATATGTGAAGTAAGAGTTGCAAAGGAGCATCCCCTTAAATAATAATTTTTAATTTAAATCAACAAAAGAGACCTCACATTTGAGGTCTCTATTATTGATTATTCTCCATCTGTACTTTCTCTTCACTTACTCCAGGCCAGGTAACATGGTTCATTGAAATATACAATCCTAAAGAAGACTTGTTCCTCAAAAAGTTCTTTTCTTGCCCTCAGAATCTAGCAAAATAGACTAAATCAATTCTTATAAATTGCGATAAATTCACTAGGAATCTTATCTGCTAACCAAACTTTTTCATTTCCTAAATAGAACTTAATATTTTTCTCTCGATCTTTTCCGA
Source organism: Bacillus sp. FSL K6-6038 (assembly GCF_038050455.1). Taxonomy (NCBI): domain Bacteria; kingdom Bacillati; phylum Bacillota; class Bacilli; order Caryophanales; family Bacillaceae; genus Bacillus; species Bacillus sp. FSL K6-6038. The sequence continues at coordinate 3,227,777 of NZ_JBBOUH010000001.1, read as the reverse complement.
TATCTACCATCAAAATAATGGGATGATTGTCTTTCCTTTTTCCTACTAAGGTTGCAGTTTCAACATCTTCAGAAAGATGAACATACTGTCGAGACATAGGAGATAAGCCATTCGATTCAATAGAATTTATAAATCGAGAAGAAGTTCCATGATAAAGGTATCTGGGTGGTATAGCTTCTTCTTTTACTATTTTCATGGGAATAGAGTGTCCATAGTCCATACATCGCACGGATTTTATTTCCTTTTATCTCATGTCTCTTTTTTTTGATTTTTCTATCATCATTTTCAAGTCATCTAAATTTACATTTTTCCATACATTTGACTGACGAAGAGCATTTAGTAATTGGTCTATAGAGACCCACCCATTCTCATCTAACTCTAATTCATATTCCCACGGCGCATGACGCAAAGCATATGAAAATTCTTTACTTAAATTTGTATAGAATTTTTCTTCACTCAATTTCTTCACTCCGATTATAAGAAATCATCTCGTTTACAGCACATTCAACCCACTCCCAAAAGTCATCAAATTCTTTTCTTTGTTCAAAACCTTCAGAAGCAAAATCATGAATAAGTTGAACTTTACTTCCTTTGCCAATTTCAAAACATGCAGTATCATCATTATCAACTCTTTTAGCAAAAGGAATCAACTTACGATTAGGATATCTTTTCTTCATACCATAGTATATGTTAGTGGCCTGTTCTGATTCCATTAAAAACCATATATCAAAATTAACTAAATCTAATTCAACTAATCTTTCATAAGATTCAGGGTATTTACAAATAGATTCATCCATATGAAAATTTTTCATAGTTACCACCATTTCTTTCTACTTCATTTTTTCTAGGTCATACGATCCCATTGGATTATTATTTCTAAAACTTGCTTTTTGTTTTTGTATTCTTAAATCTAAAGATTCTCCCCATGTCTTAGGCACATCTTTAGGAGTTGTAAATCTACCAACCATATCTGCTGGAAGAGGGTCGCTATAATTTCTAATAGTTGCTTGAACTTCTATTCCAGCCTCTCTAGATGCAGCAACCCTTGTATTATCAATAGTCGTAAGATTGCCATCTGGCATTCTAATAAAATCAATTGGATCACCTTTCCAGCCATTCGATTTCATACTAGCAATAATCTCTTCTGAACCATTTACAGAAGTTTGACTGAATCTAATTTCTGAAGGATTAACATTCCTAACATTCCTATTAAGTCCGCTGATTTTCTTACTAGTATTATCCATCCCCTTAGTAACATTTCCTTCTTTATCAAGCCTATCAGTATCTTTAACTTTATTAGCACGCCTACCAGAAGACGAAGAAGACTGGAATTTTTGAAGAGTATCAATACTATTTTGAATTGTATTATATCAAATGAATCCACCATGTGTAATTTTGTTCTTTTCAAGTGATTACTGTAATTGGAGATTGGCGAGTGCTACCTTCCATAATTACTGGCGAAGGAGAGGGGAAGGGCACTTTTGTATTAGAAGAAGAACATGTGAAAGAAGAGAAGGGAACGTATAAGTATAATATTTCTCAAGGTATCTAACGCAAAAACAGAGGTAGGATAGCCTCTCTTGCTTTTATAATACTTTAAAAATTAGTTCACTTATAAAAAAGTGATGTAGGGGAAGGAGATGAGAAACAATGTTGATTATTCTTTATCTGTAACTTTCTCTTCACTTACTCCAGGCCAGGTAACATGGTTCATTGAAATATACAATCTTAAAGAAGACTTGTTCTTCAAAAAGTTCTTTTCTTGCCCTCAGAATCTAGCAAAATAGCTAGTCAAAAGATAATTGTAATCTATCAACTTGTAAATAGACATATTGCCCCTCTAAATATTTGTAGTCTTCAAGTAAATCACTAGTTATAAAGAAACCAACATCTAAAACATTATTTTCTAACATTTTTCCAAAAAGAATATAACTTCCATTAGCAATATTTTCTATTTTAAAAAATTTATCTTCTTTTTGCGTTTCTACTGTCAAAGCGTCATTCACAAATATATCTATCTCAGCTTCATATTCTTTATTTACAACAACTTCTTGAGGTGAAGCATTAAAACCTGTTACTTTTTGATTATTTACTAAAAAGTCTATTTCTTCTTCAATAATTGAATCAATTCTACATATCAATATCTTATTTTTCATTTTTTGACCTCTATTCTACTGGATTGATAACAGGGATATTTTTACTATTATCCACCATTTTCCGAAAAAAGCTTTTCCGCTTTCTACATGGTATGTTGTAATTTCCCCTAAATTATTAGTTCCTACAAACTCAAATTTAGCATAACTTTAGCTTCTTGCTCTTTAAAGCCATTTTCTTTTCAATTTCAGCTTCACGAGATTTGTCATTATCGTGTTTAAAGTATAAGTCAAGTAATAAGTTTTTTAGGCACTGCAATTAATCTCGTACGTTTGTTATCTTCGTGGTCTTCTAATTCAAATATCGATTTACATTTCATTTAACTATAAAACTTTTTATAACTATAAAAAACCTTAAAAGGCTAAAAGCCGATCAAGGTCAAAGTTTAAATAGCGACTATTATTTATATATTTTCCTTTCCCATACTCTCTTTCCATCAGCTAAAAATACTGCACTTGGTGGATCATCATAGAGGGAAATTTCAACCAATGAACCTTTCTCTTGTATTAACCAATTATATACACTGTCTGGGTTAGTAGTAGGATGGGATAAAATACTATTTACTTTAAATGCAGCTGCATCGTATTCTGTATAATTTATATCATCATCATCTAATCCATTGTCTGTTTCAAAAACTGTATCGAGTTCGCCAATTATCCTCAATCCACTTTTCCATTCTAGTATCATTTCACTATCTTCATATTTTATTAATGTTCCTATTAAAGAATCATATCCCATGTGCATCCTCTTTTCTTATATATTTTATGGTCTTGCTGGTACTATATGAGCACCGTCTTTTCCGTAATGAATCATTCCTCTAGTAGTCTCAAGGTATTGACCAGTATCGCGATCATAGTATTTCCCAATTGGTTTATCAAAGTCTACTCTTTCTTTTTTACCGTCTGGTAGTAGTTGACCTTTCCCGGCAAACTTATCAAGCAATTCTTGTGCTGTTTTATTATCACCATAGAAGATACTTTTGTTTTTTCCATTTGCAACCTCTTGTTTGTAGTTAGGTGCATTAGGAATATGTTTTTCTTGAGCCCCAGCGTTCACTTTTATTGGGTAACCATTTACTTCACGGTATGGACCTTTAGGTACAGAATTTTTTCCATAAGAAGGTAATAGAAGAAATATAAAAAAGTGCTAACAAGTTTGCAAACGAACTTGCTAACACTTATACGAAATAGATATAAAATATCGCTGATATGTCACTTGGTAAATTGATAATAATTAAATAGATAAAACGAATAAACATTCCTTAGAAAGCAAGACTTAGTATATTCTATATAACTATGAAATACAATAAATTGCAAAGACTCTCTGCTCCACGATAAAAAGTCTTGCCAGAAGCGACAAGACTTTTAAATTTGTAAACTATAATTGTATACCAAATGTTGCGTACAATAGGTCTGCATATTGCTCTTTTGTAATCTCTTCTTTACTCTGTTTTCCTTGCTTTGTTACTGTAAAACGATCTTTTGTTAGAGTAGCATGCCCATCAGAAGTTAGTTTTACGGTGAGAGGTACTTTATTAAAAGGAGAGTCTGTATGTTCTACAATTGTTTTTTGTGCTTCATTTAATTTTCTTTCATCAACTGCCTCTATATAAAATGCGTAACCTAATGTCCAATCTTGAGAAGAATCCTGATTTAGAAATTCATTATTTTTTTTCATCTCTAAAATATAGTTTCCCTTTGTAGTTGTTTCTCTTCGAATGCGATAGTCCCCAGTAACGGAATGAACAATCTCACCGGTAAAAGGAACAGGTGACAGTGGAAGGTTTGAACCGAAACCGACTTCAATTAAATAAAATTCAGTATTATGTTTTAAAACAGTTGCCACATGCCCTGAATCAACAGCCCAAGTATTAGAAGCGGCATGATAAACTGTTCCTGATACTAAGTGAACATCAAAACCGCAATCTTTAAGGAAGTAATACATCGTTGGATTTAATTCGTAACAAAGGACACCGCGGTTATGAACTCAAATTTTTTCTTGAAGATTTTCTTTTGATATTTCTTTCACTGTTCCTTGAATAATATCCAAATTTTCAAATGGAACTGCTTGAGCCATTGCATGAAGGATTTCGTTTAAATTTTCAAATGAAATGGACTCTCTTTCTTGTATATTTAATCTGGAAAAGAATTGCTTTTGTAGTTCTGTCATGTGAATCGCTCCTTATCCATTTTACTTATATAATTGTATCGAATGTTGAATAAGAAAACATCCCTAATACGTTGAATAAATAATCCACATATATACTTACGACTAAAGTATAATAAGAAGAATATTGTAAAGTATGGAACCTTTACTTCTGTCGTAACATATAGTATGATAATTTCAATAAATTAGATTTCAATGAACATAATTATAAATTAATGAGAGGTGCTTTTTGTGAGTGCGGTAGGTTCTAAATAGGAAAAAATTGAATGAAATAAATCTAATGAGAACAGGGGATTTTTATATACTTCTAACCCCTAACTTTGTCATGGATTTATTTCAAATAACCTATGAAGATACCTACAATACTTTATAAAGCGTGTAATGATTATGGGATAGCCATATGTTTTTTTGAGATGGTTTTATTTCCTTATATATTGCACAGGCCTTGTAAATGTAAAAAGCTGCGGTATCTACGCAGCTTTTTTGTGTTTATTTTTATCACATGAAAGTTATATTTAATTAAATATATCTCATTGAAATCTAATGGGTAGGTATCTTCATTTTTGATGTGAGTAAATCATAGTGAGGAGAATAGAAATTGAATAAGATGACCTTTGAAAAGTTGCAATATAATGAGTTAAAGGAAATAGTTAAATCATATTGCGTAAGTGGATTAGGAAAACAGTTGTTAAATAAATTGGAGCCAAGTACAAGTATAAAAGTAGTGAAAAATCGTTTGAATGAAACAACGGAAGCACGTGCGATATTGGATGCAGAAGGGCATGTTCCTTTTTTCGGAATTTCTAATATCGATAGTACAATTCAAAAATTGGAAAAGGGAATGATTTTAGATCCAACCGAGCTAGTTAGTGTATCAGACTTTTTACGAGGGTGTCGAAAGGTTAAAAAGTTTATGCTGGATAAAGAATTTTTTGCACCAGTACTAGCATCATATGCGAATTCAATGTCTGAATTCAAAAGTGTAGAAGAAGAAATTAATTTTTCAATTAAAGGAAATAGTATTGATTCTGCTGCAAGCAAAGAATTAAAACGAATACGAAATAATATCGACTCCGTAGAGGGGAAAATTAAGGAACGTTTAAGCAAATTTTTAAATAGTAGTGCAAATAAGAAATATATTCAAGAGTTCTTCATTAGTAAAAAAGACGATCGATATACGATTCCAGTGAAAGCTTCCTATAAAAATCAAGTTGCTGGAACAATTGTTGAAGTTTCTTCTAAAGGCTCTACCGTTTTTATAGAGCCAAATACAGTTACAAAGTTAAACGTGGAACTAGCAAGTTTAAAAGCTGAAGAAGCGATGGAAGAATATCAAATATTAGCCACTTTATCTGGAATGATCTTAGAGGACATTTATAACATTGAGATTAATATGGAGCTGATTAGTCAATATGATATGGTGTTTGCAAAAGCGAAATTTAGTAAACATATTGGTGGGATAGAGCCGAAATTAAATGATTATGGGTATGTAAAGTTAGTTCATTGCAAACACCCATTATTAGCAGGTGAAGTTGTACCACTTCACTTTGAAATTGGACCAAATTACCGAAGCTTAATTATTACAGGGCCAAATGCTGGAGGGAAAACGATTGTTTTGAAAACAATTGGATTATTAACATTGGCGACAATGTCAGGATTGCACATCGCTGGAGACAAGGAAACGGAAATTGCTGTTTTTGAAAATATATTTGTAGACATTGGCGATAATCAAAGTATAGAAAATGCGCTAAGTACATTTTCATCTCATATGAAAAACCTTTCAGAAATCATGAGAGTATCAAATAATAATACGCTTCTACTATTTGATGAAATAGGCAGCGGTACGGAACCGAATGAAGGAGCGGCACTTGCGATTTCTATTTTAGAAGAATTTTATCATATGGGTTGTACGACTGTTGCAACTACTCATTATGGTGAAATTAAACGCTTTTCAGAAATGCACAGTGACTTTATGAATGCGGCGATGCAATTTAATAGTGAAACATTGGAACCGATGTATAAGTTAATGATAGGGAAATCAGGAGAGAGTAATGCTCTATGGATTTCTAGAAAAATGAACGTGCGAGAAAACGTACTGCAAAGAGCGAAAGGCTATATGGAAAATAAAGAGTACCGCTTAGAGCGAGTGAATGAAAGTAGACTGAGAAAGCCTAAGATTGTCAAAGAGAAAGCAGAAGAGAAGGATGAATATAAAAAAGGGGACCGTGTGAAATTATTAGACTATGATGACTTTGGAATTGTATATAAAGAAAAAGACAATTTCTTCAATATCGTTGTGTTTTATAATGCCCAATTCATTGAAGTAAACGTTAAGCGAATTTCTTTAGAAGTACAGGCAAAGGAATTATATCCAGAAGGGTATGATTTAGACACATTGTTTGTGGATTATAAAGAACGGAAAATGCAGCATGACATAGAGCGAGGATCGAAAAAAGCGCTGCGAAAAATTCAAAAAGAAATAAGAAAGAATAGAGGATAAGATGCTGTGAATATAAAGATTAGACAAGAACTTGAGAAAGATTATAACGGGGCAGAAGAGGTTGTAAAACAAGCATTTTTAAATGAAGCATTTAGCGATCAGAAAGAGCACGAACTTGTAAATCGTATCAGAAAATGTGATACGTTTATTCCAGAGTTATCATTAGTGGCGGTAGATAAGGAAGTTATTGGTCACGTTCTATTATCTAAAGTTAAAATAGTAGATGGTGATACATCTGTAGAGTCGTTAGCTCTTGCTCCAGTATCTGTTGTACCGGACTGCCAGAAAAAGGGAATTGGAAGTCTGTTGATTTCTCATGTATTAAGAAAAGCAAAAGAGCTTGGGTATCATTCTGTAATTGTGTTGGGGCATAAAGATTATTATCCGAAATTCGGTTTTAAACCAGCTAGCATATGGAATATATGTGCGCCATTTGAGGTGCCAGACGAGGTGTTTATGGCAATGGAATTAACGGAGAATGCTCTTCAAAATATACAAGGGATAGTACAATATTCGGAAGCCTTTTCTGAATAGAACGGATAAAAGATAGCTAGAAGAAACCTTCTAGCTATCTTTTTTATTCTGATTTTCAAGTGAAAATTATCATGGTATCAATAAAATTTTCCCTCTACTTTTTCGACTTTCCAATAATCGATGTGCTTCAGCACCGTTTTCTAAAGCGAAAGTTGTTGGAGTTTGGATATTTAATTTTCCAGCAGTAATCCAAGCAAATAGTTGGCTTGAACGGTTTTTGCGTTCTTCATACGTTGTGAGTACGTTCCAAAGATCTCCGCCAGTCAATGTTTTTGAAGTATCCATCAACATTCGCGGATCAACAGGAGCAGGATCACCACCGGCCATTCCGTAAAATACGACGGTACCACCGATTTTTGTGGCTTTAAAGCTTTCTTCTAATGTAGAACCTATTGATTCGTACACAACATCTACACCATGTCTTTTTGTGACTTGTAGTATTTCTTCATGCCATGATTCTGAATATAAAAATACGCGGTCCGCTCCAGCTGAATAGGCTGCTTCTGCTTTTTCTTTAGATGAAGTAAGGCCAATTACTTGCGCATCTCTCATTTTTATCATTTGAATGAGAAGTTGACCAACTCCTCCAGCAGCCGCGTGAACTAAAACAAAATCACCAGCTTTTACTTTATAGCTGTCTTGTGTTAAGTAATGCGCTGTTAACCCTTGTAATAAAACGGAAGACGCTGTCTCAAAGGAAATAGAGTTTGGGAGTGGAATCGCTTTTTCTTTTGGAACAGCTACTAACTCTGCATTTGCGAATGGTACATCAGCAAATGCAATGCGGTCTCCGATAGTAACATCGGTAACTTCAGCACCAATTTGCTCTACAATTCCTGAGCCTTCATACCCTAATATATAAGGTGGTTTACCAGCGAGATGATAGTCACCTCTACGTCTATATATATCAGCAAAATTTAAGCCGATTGCTTTTGTGCGAACAAGAATTTCAGTTGGATTTATAATTGGGTCTGACACTTCTTGATATTTTAATACATCAGCATTTCCGAATTCCTTGAAACAAAGTGCTTTCATATGGAATACCTCCAATTTGTAAGATGCATGAATATTGTTTGTTAATGGTTCTTATCATACAATACATATATCAATAGGAAAAGAAGATTATTTCGATGAAATCAATTGGAAATATCGATTGAAAAGAGGGAATGATATTGGAAATAAAACAATTAATTACATTTAAAACCGCTGCGGAAAATTTGAATTTCACGCAGACTGCAAAGAAATTAAATTTTGCTCAATCGAGTGTGACTGCTCAAATAAAAGCATTGGAAGCTGAGCTTGGCACACCACTATTCGAACGATTGGGGAAACGTCTCTTTTTGACTGAAGCGGGAAGAAAGTTTCAACTATATGCGGATAAAATGATTGCGTTAAGTCATGAAGCAAAAATGGCTCTGAAAGGTGATGAAGAAATATCCGGTACGCTAGTTATTGGTGCTCAAGAAAGTCAATGTACATATAGGCTTCCTTCAATTTTAAAAGAGTTTAAGACGCAATTTCCTCAAATAAAACTTATATTTAAGCCTGCTCATTCGAATGAAGATGTGAAGGAGCAACTGATGGAAGGAAAATTAGATTTAGCCTTTATTTTAGATGAATGTAAGGCAGAAGATGCTTTACATGTAGAGTCGTTGGTTCGAGAAAAATTAAAAATAGTAGTATTTCCTAATCATCCTTTACTTGAGAAATCTATAATTTCTACAAAGGATTTTGAAAGTGAAACACTTTTATTAACAGAGCTTGGTTGTTCCTATCGTACTATATTTGAAGAACTATTCCGTGCAGAAGACGTATATCCTGCAAACAAAATTGAGTTTGTTAGTGTGGAAGCAATTAAGCAATGTGTAATTGCGGGCTTAGGCATAGCAATTTTACCAGCAATGGTAGTAGAAAAAGATATACAACAGGGTACAATGAAAGAGTTAGTCTTAGAGAATACAATTTCTCCTATTTTTACACAAATTGCTTGGCATAAAGATAAATGGATCACTGCGCCATTACAGCAATTTATAGAGGTAACAAGAGTGTCAATAGAAAAGTAAAATAGAACAAGCCAACTTTCTATATGGAAGTTGGCTTGTTTTTATGTTCTTTCAAATGTTTAAGCTGAGCGACAATCATGATGCTAATGACAACGAGTAAAAACCATGAACTAATCTTTCCAATGTGAACAAGGCTCCACGCTTCTCGTTGATTTGGGTATTGCCATGCTCCGAAGAAAGTAGCGATGTTTTCTGCAATCCAAATAAAAAATCCAATAAGGAAAAACGAGAGAACAAGCGGCATTGTATATGTAACGTTCTGCACTGAAAATTGAACAAACGTTCGAAAGAAAACAATAAATAAAAGGGCAGTTAAAACCCAGCGAAAGTCATATACAAAATGGTGTGTAAAAAAATTCAAATAGATCATAGCCCCTAAAGGTACAGTCCACATCGCCTTGGGCCACCTATGCATTTGCAAATGCAACCTTCTCCATGCTTGGCATATATAACTAGCAACACTAGCATACATAAATCCGCTATAAAGTGGGACACCAAAGATTTTTGAATATGCTTCTTCAGGGTAACTCCATGAACCGAAGTGAACTTTATATATTTCTAGTAGGAGCCCGATGAGATGGAAAACAGCAATTACTTTCAGCTCATCTTTTGTTTCCATACCCGTTTTGTACATGATGTATTGCATAAGAAGGCATACGATAAGGATAAAATCATAACGATAGAGTCCTGGGATTGAAATGAATTTTGACAGAGCAAGTGTTACAAAAATAACGACAGGGAAAATACAAGATAAAGCTTGTTGATAAGCAAAGAAAAGAAGTTGTTTGATATAAAACATTGTTTCTCCTTTCTTACATGTGAGTTAGTTTTCTGAAAAAACAGGATGGAAACTTACTATACTATAAATCTTTAGAATAAAAAGTCAATAGTTAAAAATACAAGGATAAAGTAGTGAATATTAATCATACATCCATCAAGGGAAGAACTAAAAAGTAAGTTGAATGAATAATCCGAAAAGTATAAAATGAATGTAATCATATGAAAAGGAGCTGTGCCAATGTTATCGCTTATTGTAAATATCCCATCATTACTGAAGACTATGGAACAAGGGGATAGATAGTCCTGATAAACTACAGAGCTATCCCCATAATTGAAAAGGGGGATTTTTGAAATGAATACGAAATTGAACAATCTTTTTCTAGGTGAAAATATTAAGTTATCAGCAATCAGAGCTGAAGATATTGAACAAATGGCTATTTGGCAAGAGGATAGTGAGTATTTAAGAAATGTAGATACGGATATAGCGATTCTACAATCTTTACATGAAATAAAGGAAAATGAGCTATTAATAGGAAGAAAGTCAAATAGTGTTTCTTTTATGCTAAGAACGATTCAAGATGATAGTTTAATTGGCTTTGTGGCACTTCATAGCATAGAGTGGAATAATAGAGCTGGCTTGCTAGCAATTGGTATAGGTGATAAAAATTATCGAGGTAAGGGATATGGTACGGAAGGATTACGCCTTATTCTGAAATATGCTTTTTACGAATTAAACTTACATCGTGTAGGTCTCGATGTTATTTCATATAATAAATCGGCAATTGAAGTATATAAAAAGGTTGGATTTAAGGTGGAGGGAAGTATGAGAGAAGCTGTTCAGCGAGATGGGAAGAGCTTTGATCGCATCATAATGGGTATATTGCGAAATGAATGGATAGCCATGCTAGAATAATTTATCCCGCTATTTGCGGGATAGTAATTAGTGGGGGAAGAAAGAAACCTTACTGATTAAAGTTTCAATTTTTTCATAGCATATGGTGTTGTAACATATAAAATTAACCAATTGATGTTTATTATGAATGAAAATATTGCTATAAATACATTCAATAACATGCATGTGTTTTGCAGGGTAAAGAATAATTCGTGCCGAAATTTTACAGTATATGGATTGGAATAAGGAGTCGTGTCAGATGAATTTAGAAAAACCAAAACCAGTAAATGAAGAGATAGCCGAATTAAAAGAACTTGTAAAAGAATTACATGGTAGTGTACATCAGCTACAAAGTGAAGTTCAGCAGCTTAGGCATGAAAAGCCGGTTGTTGAAGTAAGAAAAGGGGTTCAATTATCACCAACAATCGTTGGACAAATTGGTGGTATGATTTTAGGTGCATTGGCAATCATTGGGATATTTTGGTGATTAAAAGGTTTGCAGCAAATTGCTGCAAACCTTTTTACATTAAATAACGTAAATATATATAAGCATGTGATAATAATAATGCAATGATTGTTAAGGGTAAGCCAATTTTTAAGAAATCAAGGTAAGAAAATCCGTGTCCTTCGCGGTTAGCAATACCGGCAACAACTACGTTTGCAGAAGCACCAATTAACGTTCCGTTTCCTCCTAAGCAAGCGCCAAGTGATAATGCCCACCATAGTACTTCGATTTGAGGAGAATCAACAGAAAGTCCAAGTCCTGATGCTAAATCTTGAATCAGTGGAATCATCGTTGCGACAAATGGAATATTATCAATAGTAGCTGATGCTGCCCCTGATACCCATAAGATAAGAATCGCTGCAAAACCGATATCACCATTTGTTACATCGATTACTTCTTTAGCAAGTGATGAAATCAGACCGATATCAATTAATCCGCCAACAAGAATAAACAATCCAGCAAAGAAGAAGATCGTTACCCATTCTACATGAGCAAATACATCTTCTAATTCATGTTGTTTCACGCCAATTAGCATGAGGAGCGTTGCACCGGTCATCGCGATAACTGCCGCATCTACATGAATAATCGAATGAAGAACAAACCCGAGAATTGTCAAACCTAAAATGGAAAGAGATTTTAGGAGTAAGCTTCGGTCACGAATATAATCTTTTTCATTTAGTGCCATAAGCTTGGCAATTTGTTCAGATGTTGTTTTTAATTTGTTACGATACATAAGATAAATAATGCCTAATGTAACAATAGAAATGATAAGTACAATTGGCGTTAAATTAAGTAAAAAGGCATTAAAATCTAAGTGTTTATTAGCGGACCCAATCATTATGTTTGGAGGATCACCAATTAATGTCGCAGTACCACCAATATTTGAAAATAATACTTCAGAAATCAAATAAGGAACAGGTTGTACCTTTAAAATGCGCGTGATCGATAGTGTAACAGGAACGATTAATAATACGGTTGTTACATTATCTAAAAATGCAGAGCCGACTGCGGTTAATAGAGATAAAAATAATAAAATTCGAATCGGTTTTCCACCGGCTGCTTTTGCTGCTTTAATGGCTACATATTCAAATACACCAGATTGACTCGTAATATGTACGAGAATCATCATTCCAATTAAAAGGGTAATGGTTTCCCATTGGATATGCGATGTAAAGGCAGTATGTAAGTCTACAATGCCAAAAATAATCATTATGGCAGCACCCAGCAGTGCAATTACAGCACGGTTCAATTTCTCAGAAATAATAAATCCGTATGTTACTAAAAATACGGCGATTGCAAAATAATATTGCCAATTTGCTACTTCATGTGCTGAATGTTCCAACATGTCACCTTCTTTAAAATATGTATTAAATTGTCGAAATATATCCCTCCGCATAAGCTCTATTGTAGCAAATTCAAAAAAGAAAGAAAACTATTTATGGATAGTGAGGGAATAGTGAAATTTCATATCTCGTATTAAAAATTAAAAAATAAAATACAAATTATTATGCAAAGTAAGTAATGTCCTCTATTATAGAGATAGCAATTTACATTGCTTTTGCGTAAAATGGTTTAAAGAGGTGAAATCCGATGGAAATAGTAAAAGATAGTGCTGTTATTCAACATGAAATCGAACGTTTTGTAAATAAAGATGTATATATTCATTTAGAAACGACAAATGGAGCATACGCTTCACATTTTAATGAAAAAATGATGACAGTCGGAGCGTTCATTCGAAATGCGATTATTCGTTTTGAACGAGGGAAAATAACAGGAACAAATCCATACCGAGTTGGTCTCAAAATGGACCATGGCTGGGTATATGCTGAAGGTATTACGCATTGGGAAGTAGACGAGCAAGATCGTCTGTTACTAGCGGGACATGATAATAAAGGGCGCTTAGCTGTAGCACTTGAGTTAAGCTTAACACCATTTAAATAAAAAGGAGGGGAAAGTATGGAAAGACATGTGCTTGTTGTATTTCCGCATCCAGATGATGAATCATTTGCAGCAGGAGGAACAATTAGTTTATTAAGAAAGCAAGGAGTACCTGTAACATATGCGTGCGGAACGCTTGGACAAATGGGACGCAATATGGGAAAGAATGTATTTGCGAACCGTGAAACGATTCCAAATATCCGTGAAAAGGAATTAAAAGATGCGTGCGAAGCAATGGGCATTGAAGATTTAAGAATGCTTGGTTTCCACGATAAAACATTAGAATTTGAAGATGTAGATTTTGTAGCAGATAAAATTGAAACAGTGATTCGCGATGTACAGCCATCACGAATTATTACATTCTATCCAGAGCACGGTGTTCATCCAGATCATGATGCATTCGGCCGTGCTACCGTTCGTGCAGTCTCACGTATGCCAAAAGAAACACGTCCGGTCATTCATGCAGTTGCGATTACAAAAAATCGTGAGGAAGTATTAGGTGAACCAGATGTTGTCAACAACATTAGTGAAGCCTTCGAACAAAAATTAGCGGCTTTACGTGCGCATCGTTCACAAACAGAAGCGATGTTAGAAGAAACGGAAGTAAAGCTACAAAACAAAGATGCTGCAACATTAAAATGGTTACAAATTGAACAATTTTGGACTTATAAATGGGAATAGGCTAGAGGATTCTCTGCTAGTCTTCCATACATACAAAAGCGATGTCACATTGTGGTATCGCTTTTTCTGTTAGATAGGTACTTCTTGAATGCAGGCCACATACACTACAGCAAATCTTAAAAAGAGGAGGGTCATATGTACTATTCATACGAAGATGTGTTCGGTTATTTTCGAGATGGTTATGAGATAAGTGGTGATGTGGTTGCACTTGTTGATCCATATGTTGTACAAACATTGCAATCTATCGTTGGGAAAAGAATTGTAGTGGAAACAATTCGGGGAAGTGTAAATGGAACTTTGAGAAGTGTGAAGCCAGATCATCTTGTATTAGAAGAAAAAGAAGTGCCGATATTTGTACGAATTCAGCAGATTGTGTGGTTTACGCCGGAGTAATTAATGAATTTAAATAGTCAAAAACACCTTTCTAAGTTTAGAAGGGTGTTTTTGGCTTTATGAGCGTATTTGCTTAATATGACTATGCTTCTTACTTGTATCACGTATTAACATGACCAGTCTTATTTTACTCTTGCTGCACACTTTCCATTTTAAACTTATTAAGTAATTCATGATATATTTTTATTTCTTGCTCACTATTATCCCAATTTTCGCCGTAAATACGATTAATTTTTTTCTCTGAAATTTCTAAGATAAAAGTACTATCATCACTTTTCACTAATAAGTATGTATTTGTCCCTTCTTTATATATTCTAGCAAGATTTTCACTTTTTAATTTCTGTATACTTGGTTGTCCCGCCTTTTCCATCACAACAGACACATAATTATCCATTACAAATTGACGAAGCGAGTTCTCACTAAAGTCACTTGTTTCTAATAAGTATAATGTTGACGAAGCTAAATAAATTTGTTCCATTTTTTCTTCTTTGGATATTTTATCCTTAGACACAACAATACTCTTCCTTTCTTCTTCGCTATTATTCGGCACCGCATTTTTATCCTCTTTAAGATTAAAGTTATAATCCTTCCTCTCTTCTTCGCTATTGCTCGGCACCGTATTTTTATCCTCATTATGATTAGAGTTATATAATTTCCCAACACGAAAAACGAGAATAAGAGACAGTATAATTAACAAACAAATATACCATTTGTTATATCTTGGAGATTTAATATTTGAATACGATTGAATTTCCTTATGTTCTTCCGATGATAACTGTGGTTTCCTAGCTACTTCTTCAATTGGTTGTTTTTCGAACACAGCTCCTTTACTTCCAAAACTCGTTACCTGTGCCTCAATTTCTTCTGGTGATAACTTCTTTGTAGGTTCTACTTTCTCAACTGTACGTGCCATTTTGGTAGTTTCTTGCTCTCTTGAGAATTTATTGCTACGTAGATTATCTTTCGCATCGAACGATGTTCCTAAACCAACTTCTTTGTAGATATTCTGTTGGATTTTAGAAGAAATGAAAAACATCATAAGAAATACAATATAAACGCTCCCTGCATACCAACCTGTTAAATACACAGGTAGAATCACCCAACCGAATATACTTAAAAAGTATAAAAAATAATATATGTTTTTATTCTTAAAATACACAAACGTAAATAACGAGCAGAATTTTGAGATAGGTAGACCTAAAACATGTGCAAGCCTTGCAGTAAAATCACAAAACTTATTTTTTGTCCCTATCGTCTTCTTATAAATCATATATGCTTCTTTATCATTTGGATCTAGCTGCATCGCGACTTCAGCTAACATCCTTGCTTTTTTAAAATTTCCCTTATGGGTTGCTGCAACTGCAAACAAAACGAGATTGGTCGTATTTTCTGGATTTAGCTCCAAAGCACGTTTTTCAGCTTTTAATGCCTCTCCTTGCCGTTTAGGGAAAGAGGTAAAAAGAATATACGCATACTTTCCTACATAAACTTCATTTTCAGGCTCCAGCTCCATCGCTTTCTCGAAATACACCAGTGAATTATTAATGCGTTCAAAACATCTAACAGCTTCGCCCATATAGAAATAATACTTTCCATTTTCAGGGTGATTTTTTATTCCAATCTCTGCTAGTTCTCTTATTCTTTTATGATTATTTTGACCACTGAAAATATCTAATCCCACTGAGAGAACTTGCTCATTTAAATGATCCAGTTTAAGTGCCTCTTCTAAATACTTACTTGCATTCTCATTATCGCTAAATCCATGAAAATAGACATAACTTAAACAAAGGTACCCGCAAGCGTCTGCTGGGTCTTCCTTTATCAGCATTTCCGCTTCTTTCATTGCACGATCAGCATCGCTAACCTTCAGCAAATAATGAATTCTTCTAAGATTATCTTCCATCACCTGACTCATCCCTGCCCTAATTTTCTATTTCAACCTTTGCTCTTCCATATAATCGAGTACTTTATCAAAATCCTTATTTACATTGCTAAATGTTGTGTAATTTTTCGCTGTTGAAAACCAATCTAAAGTTGTTGGCTGACGTTTCTTCATCGCTTCTAACAAATCATCATTTATTATTCCTTTTAGTAAATTCAACTTTCATAATTCCATATTTATCCGATTATACAAAAACATTATAACAAATAAACCATTTTTGATTTGTCATATTTCGTCGAAAAAAGCCCGGAAAAGTCATTTCCATATTACTATCAAGTTAAGAAATTTATTGTTCCCCCAAACGAAAAAAATGAGATGAATTGTTATAAATAACTGTGGGAAGATAAAATTTTTGTTTTGGGAATACTTTACAATATTAGCTTGATAGCGATGGAGCTGTACCCCTAAATGTAAATTTTTTAAAGTGATATGGTGAGCCTTATTAGAGTGGATTTTCTCACGTACTTGATGAGGTATAGAATTGTTAGGTATGGTAGGATATGTGGTAGGTACAATAAACTAGTTGAGAGAACGAGGTGAGGATTGGCGTGAAATTACAAGAACAGAATGTAATTAAGCTAAAGCAGTATTTGAAGGATAATGATTTTGAACATGCTGTAAATTATATGGTGGAGAAGTTGCGGCAAGGGGTTCGTTGTACTAAAGCAGGCGAGACAGATTACACAAAGGCAGGAAGTTCGAGAGTTGGTGGTGATCCGGATCTTCCTCCACAATTTGCATGGCCGCTTACATCAAATGGGACACCAATGACCTTTTTAGTTCAATTAAATATGAGTGATATAACGAAATATGATATGAATGAATTATTGCCAAAGACAGGAATGTTGTCTTTTTCCTCGGAATCGATGAGCCGGCTTACAATGTTGAACATCGAGTTATATGGTTTGATGAAGTAGAGATGCTATCGGCTGTCCGTCGTGAATCACCAAGTGAGACTGCTTTGGAAAGTACTTATATTGGCTATGATTTGAAGGCGCGATCATCATTGGAGCCACCAGGATATGCATACGTTGATAACGACCAAATAGAGAATGATAAAGTAACCTTCGCTGATTATGATGATTTATTTTATGAGATTAGAGATGAAAAGATGGCGATATTATTCAAGTGTTTGGTTATCCAACAGAACAGCATGATAATTCGGAATATGAAGCAGCACTGATAATATTGACTGGTAAAGAATATGGGTGTAGTGCGGATAAAGCATTGGAAGAAATCGCAGCACATTTCGATAGCGACATGACGAAAGCGAAGCAGGAAGTGGTGAATATGCAGATGTTGTTGGAGTTGGAAAGCGATGATGACGTGGGCTTCTGCTGGTGGGATGCAGGGGTGTTGCACTTCTTTATTCGTGAGGAAGATTTAATTGCAGGACGATTTGACCGTACCTATTGTTCGGTTTATTCAAGTTAACTCAGGTAAAGGGAATACGTTTAGAGCTTTCTGACTAACGAAGTGTAGAATAAAAAAATTATTTTGTATATTTTATAAAAGTAAGGCACATTTTAAGCAATTTTTCTTCCAAACCTACACCGTACTCTCAATATATTATTAATCCAGAGGTTTCACTTGTCGATATTTACTTTGAGAGTGCATCTAATTATTGGTTAATGAAGCTGAATATTTAAAATCAAGAATGTTAGATGGAAATTGAAATCACATAAATAACTGGATGAAAATTTCATTTTGGGAGTACTTCAAAAAATTTGAAAAATCATCAGCTGTAGATATAAATATATTGAAAAATTTGTATGGTAAAGAATGAGGAATAGAGTCCTATTAATATAGAACTCTATTTATATTTCAAATTCATTTATAATTTATTGAACTACATAGGGGTTCAGCCACATCGCTATCAAGCTAAGAAAATAGATAACCCCCAAAATAAAAAAAATTTGCCTTTTATAGCAACGAAGTTCATTTTTATCGTTTTGAGTCATTAGAGAAGAAAGGATGATTCGTTCAATATAGAGGCGAATATCCTTTCTTTTTTATACATATCAGAAATATAAACAATAGCCTCAAAAACTGGAGGCTATTAAATTTCACAATCTATTATGATCAATTACAATAGGTAAGCTCTTTAAAGCCTGTCCCATCGCTGAATCCGTTAAATGATGAATAACATCAAACCCCTCAACTTGACGGATATTAGCGAACCGTTTCACAAATGAAGTTAAAGCGATGCGCGCTTCCATTCGAGCGAGCGGGGCGCCCAAACAGAAATGTGGACCAGATCCAAAGGCGAGATGGGATTGGTTCTCTAGGCGATGGATATCGAACTCTTCCGCATTGGTAAATTGAGATTCATCTCGGTTGGCAGCGCCGGTCCAGACCATAACCATTTGTCCCTGTTTCATTTCGTGCCCAAAAACTGTCGTATCTTGCACTACCTTACGATCATTGGTAGACGGAAAGCGAAAACGGAGCACTTCCTCAATCAACTTGGGAACCAATGAGAAGTCAGCTCGCAATTCCTGATAAACACCTGGTTTGTCAAACAGCATAGAATAAAATATGTTAGAAATTAGTGTCGTTGTCGTTTCATTCCCCGCACCGAGTAGTCCAATGGCGGATATAACAACCTCTTCATCTGTCAATCTTTCACCCTCGAGCTCGGCTTTAGTCAAGTCGGAGATAATATCATCAGCAGGATGCTTCCGTTTCTCCAGCACAATTGGATACAAGCAGTCGTAAAACTCCTTCATAGCTTCCTCTTTTTTGGTGACAATGTCGCTGTAAGTTTCTTTCTCATACGGGAAGAAGAGGATGTCTGACCAAGATTTAATCATCGCCCGATCTTTAGAAGGAACACCAAGAAGCTCGGCGATAACAATTACCGGAAGTGGAATCGCCAGCTTCTGTATAATATCTACAGCTGATTGTCCTTCCATCTCTATGAGCAATTCATCAACAATGGCTTGAATTCGCGGTTCCCAGCTTTCAAGAGAGCGCGGGGTGAATGCTTTTGCTAACAGAGCGCGTCGATTTCGGTGTTGTGGCGGATCGCAGAAATTTACGTTACTTCTATTATCCATGATTTTAGAAATAGGAATAAAGCTTCGTTCTTTTTTGTTGGAAAATAATTGATGATCAAACAGCACACGTTTGGCATGTTCATACAAAAATACATTCCAAACATCCTGCTCGGTATCGTAAAAAACAGGATGATTCTCTCTCATATACTGATACCAAGCATACGGATTCCAAAGCTCCTCTTTTGTTTTCAGTTTGGAAATTTCATTAATTAAAATTACATTTTCAGGTGATTTCATAGCCTCTTCCTCCCGTTTCTTTTACAATACAATTATGAGGTCAACCTTACAGCAATGTATAACCTAACATATGTTATTTTAACTTATGTTAGGTTATAATTTTCTAAATGTAAACTTGAGAAATAATAGGGGGATTTATATGTATGTTGATATTCTATTACTAGCTGAACTAACATCTGGACCAAAATACGGATATGAAATCAAGAAAAATATTCAAAATCGTCTGGGAGAAAATTTCGAATTAAATCATAACATGCTTTATCCCGCCCTCCGTCGCTTTGAAGATATGGGTGGTATAACAAAAAAAGTCCATCAACAAATAGGGAAACCAAATCGTAACATCTATGAGATAACTCTTATAGGAGAAGAACTTTTATATGAAATGATCCGAGAATTTCCTGAAAAAATTGCTGCTAATAATGCAGAATTTCTTGTACGTATTTCTTTATTTGAGAAACTTGATTATGAAGCTAGAAAAGAAATATTAACAATACGTTGTGATATCTTAAATAAGCAACTAATATCTATAAAATCATTAAATGTAGTATCTCCTTTTCCTTCTGAAGTGGTGCAATATAGTAAATCACGGATTGAACATGAGTTAGAATGGATTATGTCTCTCATGAAAAAAATATGAATAATAACAATTACTTAGTAAGAATAAATTTTCATGGGGTGCAGTAGAATGATTAGGCAAGCTGTAGGTGCAATCGTATTCCAACATAATGAGTTTTTATTGGTACATAAGGTGAAAATTAGCGATATAGCAGAAGAACATACTATGTCAAAGGGTGAATGGGACTTTCCAAAAGGAGGAGTAAAACATTCAGATGATGACTTAGCAAGTGCTATTTTGAGAGAACTTGAAGAGGAAACTGGTTCCAAAGAGTTTAGGGTTATTAAACAATTCAAAGACAAGATTTGTTTTGTTTTCCCTAAAGAAATCCAATCGAATCTCGGATATGAAAAACAAGAAACCACTATGTTTTATGTAGAATATATAGGTGATAGAACAGATTTACATCCAAAAGATAATGAAATAAGTCATGTGGAATTCTTTGAAACACCTAATTTATTGGGGGTTTTAAATCATGATGATACAAAGGGATTTTTTGAAAGGATACTTTTAAAAAATTTTCAATAATCCTTAATTATTTGTGTCGCGCGTTCATCAAGTTGGGACTTTTATGTCGCAGAGTAAAAGGAAACATAATCAAATTGAAAATGCCAAGAGTAACGAACGAGGTGACTGTATGAAAAAAAGAGTAAAAATGGGTTTCATAAGTGTATTACTAGGAACATGTTTAACACTTACAGGATGTAAAGTTGCGTATAAGGATATTGTCAAAGCACTGGATGAAGGTGATATGAAGACTGTCATGGCTGCAAGTGATGATGGGTATGCTTATGTGTCAGTGAATGCTTATAGAATTCTAGAGTATCCGAAGGTGGAGGAGAAGAGTGATGAAGTGAGAATAGGTCAAGGCATGAAAGGAACTTTTTCGATAAAGGATCATTCATTTTATGGTGTAACATCACAGTCTAAGAGTACGTACACATTACATTACTCTGGAAAAGATATAAGTAATGTAACAAATGAACAAAAAGAAAGAATATACGCAACAAATATAAGTTATACAAATAAAAACATTCAGTTTTCTACACCTAATGTAGACGCATCTTTAGTTACTTTCTTTTTCACAGATTTAAAAGGGCTTGCGAAAGTTACACCTGAAGATACAAGAAGAGGGGGGATGAGCCTGTACTGGTTAGATTTAAGTTTAATAAACAACAATTTGATAAAATTGTAAAACCGAAACTGCACTTGGATTATGATGAATTTATATCAGCAGAACTAGAAATACAGCTAGATTCGCCTAATGAACCTAATGAAATTGTAGATATGAGTTTGGATATCAATTATAAAAAGAAAGTTCAGAATCAGTTGTTATCATTTGAAGATAGTTACACTGTTGGCTTTGCGCATAAACAAGATAATGATAAAGATGGAAAAAAGGAGTATTTAGATTATAAAAATAAATTTAATGAGGGGGGAGAGTAGGAATGACTAAAATCCGTTCTGATGTAGGCAAACTGGAGTTAGCCAGCGAGAGTGTTTATGATCATAAAAAGAAGGATGTTACTAAGATTAGTACAGAAGAAGGACAGTTAAAATTAGCGGGTACAGGAATTTATGCCTATGATGAGGGGGGGGAAGCAATTTTATCAATCTATGTATTGAGACGGAATATGTTGTTCTTTAACTTTGTAATATAGGAAAATGAAACATATAATATATGTTAATCTTTGTAAAGAGAAGTAATGAAAAATAAATGTTAATTCATACCCTCCTATAGGTATTAACATGAAGCAATTGAGGTGTTCTTTTGGATGTATTATGACCGTATTTCTATCATGGCCCCTCCAGTTCCGTAGCGAAATAAAGCTCTAAATATCTGAGATTTTATATCATCATTACCGTTACGATTTGGGGAATGAGTCAATTGCATACAGGTTCTTTGCTTGTTATGCCTCTATATTTTCTTATCCTTGTAATTGTGATGACGATATTAAGTCGAATGTTTATTTATAATGCTAAGGTTATAGAATCTGTTTAATGTAGAAAAAAGAGTCTCATAAGTAATATGAGATTCTTTTTTGTTTTTGCTGAAGCTTTATTACACACTACATTTTATATGATTTTTTTAATAGCATCATAAACCAAATAAGGGTAAGGCCGATGATAGAATGAGAGATTCCGACTATATAAGCTAATCCTTTGAAATCAGCTCCATTTAGCTGAAGAAGTCCACGAGTTGCCAGTGAAGAAAGGGTTAAAATTAATCCAATATTATGGACGATGAACCACATATTAAAACCCTTCACTTTATGAAATGCAAATGATTTTGCTAATGCTAGGGCAATTAGGAAAAATAAAAATCCAAGTACGAGCGTATGTGTGTGTAAAAGGTTCAGCAGAGTGGACCCTAGAATGCCCTTTGATTTTGCATATTCTCTAGCGAATACACCAGATAATAAACCGATAACTAAATATACGAACGATGCATAATATAATTTTTTCATTATATACCTCCTGATGCAAACTCTGTAATGTTGGTTTTTGATTCGTAAATTTCTATTGTATTTTCAAATCATGGTAGTTACATAACCAAGACTCCTAGTTTTCCAGGAGTCTTGGTATAACAGGTTTAAAATTATTTTATCATAATTATAGGGTATTCGATTATATAAAATAATCGAACTTTATGTGAACAAAGAGAGATTGTCAGAATCGTATTTAAAAGTGATGAATCCGAACTATTAGAGCAATTCGAAAGTGAACCAGAAGACTTTTTGATTGAAGGTGCAGGCGTGTATCTGGATCATAAAATGGATCACTTAGGATTTAAATTAATAATGATTATGTCAATTTATGAAAATACAGTTGAATTAAGTCTTTCTTATAATGAAGGATACGTGTTTGATGTTAATATGGAGTTTGTGGAACGAGTCTTTTCTCTTTCGTACACTCTATATTCAGTGTACGAAAGAGAAAAGGGCTATTGATGTAAGATTTAAACAACATTTTGCAATCAATATCAGAGAATATTAAAAAGCAATATACACTGTAAACTAGGAAGGTACTCTATAAATGACAGAGAAGGAATTTCCTTATTGTACTTTAACGTAATAGGGGAAAGCCTTGGACTCTTTAGGAGGTATAATTCAGTTTTTTTAATCTTCTGGTTTTGGTAACTTTAACATTTTTCCGAAATTCATCACCCACTTCTAAACGTGAAGGCGTGATAGCCCAATGAAAGTAGGTGATGAAATTTTGTTAGGCGAAGCCGAAGCCGAAGCCGAAGCCTATTTTTCAAGTGATTTTGGTCATTATGGGCAGAAAAGGGTTAGAAAACTACTGGTAGAGTTGCAAGAGAACGGAACTTACTATAATTATAAACCAGTTGTTCGGGTTTAGTTGCTAGGCGCAGATTAGGTAGACGTTGCAGCAATGTGCCAAATGCAATCTGTCCTTCCAAGCGTGCCAATGGAGCACCCAAACAGCGATGGATACCATTGCCGAAAGCTAGATGATCATTTTCCTCACGTGTAATATCTAATGCTTCGGGATTAGAGAATTTTTGCGGATCAATGTTGGCAGCTGCTAGGGAAAACAGTACCATTTCGCCTTTGTGGATTATTTTTCCATGCATTGTGATATCTTCACCTGCAAAACGGTTACCAATCATGATCGGGCCAGCATAGCGCAACAGCTCGTCGACAGCAGAGGAAAGCATGGAAGGATTGTCCCGTAGCAGATCCATTTGTTCGGGATGTTGCAGTAACGCCAGTACGCCATTACCGATGAGATTAACTGTTGTCTCATGTCCAGCAATAATGAGAAGCCAAATCGTCGAAAGAAGCTCGTTCTTACTCAACTTGTCTTCTTTCTCTTGTGCTTGGACCAGAGCGCTCATCAGATCATCGCTAGGATTTACGCGCTTTTCCGCCAGTAATGTTTCGATGTAATGAATAAACTTTTCGAGTGTTGCAGTAACTGCAGCCCCCTGACGAGGATCCATAGCAGCGTTCATGAGCTTATGTGTCCAGTCACGAAATTGGTTTCGATCAGTAACGGGGATTCCAAGCATCTCTGAAATAACAATAATGGGCAGAGGGTAGGCAAAATCTGCAATAATATCCATTTTTCCTTTTTCCTTCACAGCATCCAACAATTCGTCGGCAATCTGCTGAATACGGGGATGAAGATTCTCGATTATACGCGGAGTAAAGGCTTTAGAGACCAACCGGCGTAAGCGGGTATGATCAGGCGGATCGACCGTAAGCATATTCGGCATATTCATCATCCATTCAAACAGCTTGCTCACAGATGTATTTTCCTCAATGAATTCCTGTTTATCTTGGGGCGGTTCGAATTTTCGTAAATCTTTGAGAAAACGCGGATCTTTCAATATGGTAACAACATCGTCATAGCGTAATGCGATCCATGCTCCTCCCATACCGTAAAAGTCATCCAGACGAAAGAGGGGCTCTTGTTGTTCGAAGAAAGGTTTATAGTACACAATGGGATCGCGCATAGTTTCCGGTGAGTTTAAATCGCCAAGAGTAATTTTTTTCATTCGTTTGCTCCTTTCATTATAACTGGTGAGTGAAATGGCTTATACATCCTCTTTACTGGACAATTCCAAAATGGATCATGCTACAAAGAACATTCATCCGATCGAACAAGTTTTGAGCATACTCGTCATCAATAGTGTCCTTCTCTACAAACTTCTTTTCGAAATGTGCCAATCTAAACTGGATTAGCTCACAATTCTTTTACGGTCAACTCCTTCTTGAAGTAGATTTTTTTAAATAACTATTTGGGTACCTGATTATTAGAAGTAATCACATGACGATATTTCTCTTCAGGAGGAAAGACAGGAATTCCTTCTTTTTTACTCAATCTTAAATTGATTGTTCCACATCACCATCAAGCTAGCAAACACAAATTGGACAGTTCCTTCAACTGATGAAACAGAAGGAAATTTAAATGTTGCGAAATGATTGATATGCCTAAAGGATGCAATGCAATTCCTATACATGAATGTATTTTGCAAGAAACATATCTGAAATGTAGGTTGTATGTAAAATAGGATGGGAACTTCTTACCTAAAGTTAGTTAAAGAAAGGCTGGTAAAAGACCAGCCTTTCTTATATACGCATTTAAACAATTTTGTTTATTAACAACATTTCTCTTTCATTGCTTTCATCATAGACATAGTAGAATTCATCATTGCATCACATTCTTGCATTTTATTCATCATAGCTTTATCCATTTCTACATCTATTTGCATCATATTGTTCATCATCATTTTCATACATTTCATTTCACACATCATCTTTTCCATAGATATCATCATGTTTGTTGTTCCTGCCATCATTGTTTTTTCCATTTTAACATCCTCCTGAAATTTTTATATCTTGCAAATATAGGAATTCGTTTTTATTTTACAAATACCTTCAGATGTTAGTGGTGGTAAATATTTAGAAAAAATTTTCTTAAAAAGAAGAAAATGAATTTTTAAGAGATAATGTTTAAATTAGAGATAAACGAATTGAGAAAATTGAGAAGAAATTACATGAATTAAAAAGGGCAGCTAGCAATAGCTAACTGCTCATCTCTGAGGGGGAGGAGAAAGATTATTGTATCTACATTATTGTCGGAATATTGAGGTTTATTGAAAACTGTATCGTTACTTATTAAACAGAACATATTTTTTACGAGATAATTAGAATGAGAATAGTGGCATTTAAAGGGTTAAACAATAATTTCTTTATAGAAGAAGACAACGAGAAGAAAACGAAAAAAGAAAATAAATCGGTAATATCATTTGTATGTTCATTTAATTATGATATTCCATTTCCGGTAATTGGTAATAATGTGACTCTTCATCTATGTAACAGCTTGTATAAAAATATCATATAGGGTAAATTGAAAAACAGGTATATTGACGTTTTTCAAGTTATACATCGTGCCGATGTGTAACAAACGACTGCAAGGAATTAATTCTCGATGAATTCGTTTTTTATAGTAAAACAAGAAATTTTAATATCTTTTTGAATTTCTAGTGAGGGGAACTTTTTTAGTTGATATAGATGCAGAATAAAAATGGGGGAAGGAGATTATATGTTGATAAAAAACGTATAAAGGATATGCAAAATAAAGACTATATTTTGCTAACATAAAATCAAAGTATCACAAAACCTTTCAAAGTTCCTTCAGAAGTACAGAGGGAGCTTTCCATTCACATAATCAGCGTTCTAGGAATAAAACAAATTCCCTAAAAAGTCTTTCTTTCTATCTACCTCTGTATGTAAAATTATATTTGTTCTTTAAGTGAAGAGCTTGTTCGTAATTAAGACATTATAGAGAATGCAACTATTTTATCTATAAAAAGGCATAATAAAAAAATCAGCAAGGGGAACAAAAAATTGCAGAAACTAAAGAGAATATCTAATCGAGTTTTATACTTACCACCGTATCAAGAAACAGATCGTCCTATTCTAGCTGCTGTTAAAGGAGAAGAAAAGACACTATTAATTGATGCTGGAAATTCTTCGAAACATGCTAGATTATTTTTGGAACAATTAGATACATATGATATTAAAGGAGAATGGCTTATACTTACACATTCCGACTGGGATCATATATTTGGAATGCATGAGATGCAAATGCCAATTATTTCTCATTATAAAACTTATAACAAAATTAAACAGTTACAGAATTTATCGTGGGAAGATAAATATTTAGACCAACGTGTTAAAGAGGGGCTAGAAATTCCATTTTGTGCGGATGCAATAAAGAAAGAGCTAGGAAATCAGAGGGAGATTATCCTCCCATTACCTGATATTACATTCGATAAGAAAATGACTTTGAATCTAGGTGGGGTGACGTGTGCAATTGAACATGTAGGTGGAGATCACGCTGATGATTCTACTGTCATTTATATTCAGGAAGAAAAAGTTCTTTTTCTAGGAGATTGTATGTATGCAAATCTCTACTCAAAGAAGTGGAGTTATACGATAGAGAATACGCTCCAGTTAATTGAACAAATTGAGAAATACGATGCGGAAATTTTTGTTTTATCCCATCATGAAGCTCCATTAACTAAAGAAGAGTTTCAATTAGAACTTAAATTCTTAAAAACTACAGCATTGCTTACAAAAAAGTATGAAGGAAGCTCAGAGGCAATAGTTAAAGAAATGTCTAAGTCTTTACAGAGAAGTTTAACTGAAGATGAAATTGAGACCATCACTTTTTTTGTTAATGGATTTTCGGAATAACAAAGTTAATAATGTTTCAAGAGGGGAACTATAGATTAGTACCTATTTTTATATTGCTGTATTAAATTGGGGATTTAAGGTGAATCGAAATGTTATAAAGTAAAATATGTTTACCATCATACGTAAATTTAAAGTTATCAGGCTTAAGTGTGAAAAGAAGTAAGTACTATGCTGCTAGGGGATGCATATCAGTGTTATGAACGCTGGTATTGCAGCCCTTTTTTGTTCTGCTAAATTATAGATAAGTGTTCTCTGTCCTAGCCGTTGTTTTTACCGCTCATCCCGGGATGAAGTACAGAATACTGAGGTCAATACGTTTATAATTACGTTTAAATAAACAAGGCTTGCCCTAAGGTTTATTCTTATTTTTTTGCTTCTGTTCGCCTTCTTCGATTTACAAAGCCTTTGGAGGAATTTCCGGTCTTATCTATTCAAGATGCTTGGCATTACAAGTATGTAGAAGGATGCGAAGTTAGAGGGGATAATGGAATAAATCTGTAAAATTAAACCGCCTATAATGGGCGGTCAATTTTTTATGTATTAATCAATTTCATGGGAAGCTTCTAAAGGAGGGAAACCTAGATAAGAAGCTTACTATGTGAATTTGACATAAAGTCATACCGTTTATAAAAAAGTATCGCAAACCATTTAAAAGCCCCTTTAGAAGTACTTAAGGGAATTTTCATTGACATAATCAGCGTTCTAGGAATAAAAACAAATTTCCTAATAAGTCTTCCTTTCTATCTATCTTTTAAAGTAAAATTATTCCTGTATTTTAATTTTTTGGATAGAGAAAGGGAGTTCTATGAAATCTTTAATA
The DNA here is from genome assembly GCF_038050455.1 of Bacillus sp. FSL K6-6038. NCBI lineage: Bacteria > Bacillati > Bacillota > Bacilli > Caryophanales > Bacillaceae > Bacillus > Bacillus sp. FSL K6-6038. The sequence goes on along the minus strand of NZ_JBBOUH010000001.1, from coordinate 3,199,265 downwards.
AAAGTAACATGTACAGCATTTTTACTTACAAGCTTAATGGCAGCTTGTAGTGAACAAACTACAACAAAGCAAGAAGTAACTACTCAATCAAAGAAATCAGAAAAAGTGTCTGAAGAGAACAGAATGGAGAAGGATGCACTACGATATGGAGAAATTGCAAAAGGTGGATACTACAGAGCAACAGTTGAAAATGCAAAATATGAAAAAGTAGATGGAATAGGGCGCATTGTAGCTCGTGTTACGATCAATAATGCTCGGGCCGATGAAAAAGCAATTGATCTTTCAGAAATACAGTATTTTGTTAAAGATGAAAAGACGGGAAAAAAATATGAAGGTCAAGTTATGCCTATATACGAAGAGAAATTCAAAAGTGTGCCAGTTGGCTACTCTTTAACTTTTGACGTTTCATTTAAGACGGAAAATCCACCAAAAGATTTCAATAATATGTATCTATATATGGATAGTAAGCTTGATCCATTTGGAGATATCCATTGGAAGCTTGATAATCTAGTATCTAAATGAAAAGATGTCTAATTTAGGCATCTTTTCTTGTTTAGTGAGTTGTCTATACCATTTGTTTTTTATTTGTATACTCTTATATGATAGCAAGTTATCGTGTTGTAAATAGATGTAGTATTTTTATAGCATTGAGAAGTTTTAGTCCTTTGCTTCTTTGGTTATATTCATGACACTTACCATTCATTCGGTAGAGTTTATGCTGCAGTTCTTTTGAAGAAAACTCTCGTTTTCCAGTTTATAGAAAAAGATTATCGTGTTAAAATATCAGAAAAGTCAAAAAATAAAGGTGGATAAGAAGTATGTCTATATTAGAGAAAATTAAAGAAAATGTTTCGAAGGTCATTGTAGGAAAGGAAGAGGTAATCGATTTAGCGATGATTGCGCTAGTTGCAAATGGACATGTTTTATTAGAAGACGTGCCAGGAACAGGGAAAACAACATTAGCCAAAACTCTTGCGAAAAGTATTGATGGGGCTTTTCAGCGTATTCAATTTACATCGGATACGTTGCCAGGTGATGTAGTAGGATTAGAATACTTTGATATGAAAGAAAGTGATTTTAAAACGAGAAAGGGGCCTATTTTTGCGAATCTTGTATTAGTAGATGAAATTAATCGGGCCGTTCCACGGACACAATCAGCGTTGTTAGAGGTAATGGAGGAGCGTACGGTAACAATCGCGGGAGTAACGCATGTATTACCAGATCCGTTTATTGTGTTAGCTACACAAAATCCGTTAGAATCGGCAGGAACATTTGCACTTCCAGATGCGCAGTTAGATCGTTTTCTATTAACGATTCGCCAAGGGTACCCAAATCGTAAATATGAAAAGGAAATGTTGAAACGGTTTAAAGAAAAAAATCCATTTAACGACCTGCAAAGTGTTGTAACTCTCTCTGACATATTGGAGTTGCAAGAGCAATCGAAAAAGATTCATATGCACGATGAGGTGGAAGAATACTTGCTTGATATTGTAGAAGCGACGCGAAAGCATGATTTAGTAGAAATTGGGGTAAGTCCGCGTGGGTCTTTAGCTTTTATGAGAGCGGCGCAGGCAAGGGCGTTATTAAAGGGGCGGGACTATGTAACTCCTGATGATTTGAAAGCTTTGGCAGCTCCGGTTTGTGCCCACCGGTTAACATTAACAATTGAAGGGGATATGAAAACAACAAAAGTAGATGTACTGCAAGGAATTTTAGAAAAACTTGCAGTGCCAGTGGAAAGCGTATGAATGAAATTATAAAAAGGAAACATCCGTTAATGGAACCTCTCTCTATAGGGGGAATCGGTGTTATTTGTCTTATACTCGTCGTATTTACCAATCAATTTTTCATTGTAGCTATCTTTTTATTTTATTTGCTGCTAGTTGGATTTTTGTATTTGTATATGAAGGCAGTCATGAAAGTGAAATGGGATATTTCCCAAAATCAACAGAGACTATTTATGAGCGAAAGCGGAGCGTGTACAGTGCAAATTATAAATGAAGCACGTTTTCCCATTTTTAAAGCAGCTCTTCAGTTTCGTTCTAATGAACAAATAGAGTGGGAAACGGATCAGAAGATGCAGCGTTCGCATCACTCTTATCACATTCCTCTCCAAATAGAAGGAAGAGATATGATAACAATTACGTTAGGGGGGAATGCAAATGAAAGAGGGAGGCAAGGATGGCAAGCTGCAGAACTTATGATATCAGATCCATTCGGCCTTATAACGTATTACTTGCCTATTGAACAAAAGACACTCCCTGAATTTCATATTCTTCCGCAAATGTCGAAAGTAACGATACCGGAAATGACAACATGGAAGCATGGATTTCGCAGAGCAGCTGTTTCTCCGTTATATGATGAAACGAAAATAGTAGGCGTGAAAGAATATGAGGGGGAATCGTTTCGCTCGATCCATTGGGGAGCGACTGCGAAAACTGGGGTAATAAGTGCAAAAAAGTATGAATATACACAAGGCGATCGTTATGCGCTATATGTAAATGTATTAGGGAAAACAGGATATACGCTTCGTACGGATATGGAATATTTAATTCAAGTCGCGGCGGGGGTATGCCGGGAGTTAATTTCACAAGACTGCTCGTTCGAATTATGGATAAATGGAGTACGGGAACAAGGTGTCATTCATTTAAAGGGGGGAAAACATCGAAAACAACTTTATAAAGCAATGGATCTTTTATCCTCGTTAACCGAAAAGGATACGCCGCTGAATACACATTTCTTTTATCAAACAGGATTCCGAAGACAAGAAGCAGGGTGTATCCCATTAATTATTGGATATCCACCTGAAAAACAAAAAGAGTGGATACAAATTGTGAAGTAAAGGGAGGAACGGTGAATAAAGTGAAATGGGGATCATGTGTTATATTTTGTTTCCTTGCTATTGGTCTTTGCTTTATATTAGCGATTGGAATAACGAAAGGCGCTTTTTTCGCAAAGGAACAGGTAATAGATTCTTCTCAATCAAAGGTAGGAGAGGGTGGTGAACCGCTAACACCAAGAAAATGGAAATCCATAGGAGAAGGAACGCCGATGGAACCAGGGGAGGATTCAGGAGTATTATATGAAATTGAAGATCCACCAGATTTTAATAAAGATGGATATTATAAGAAAGGGGATTTCAAAGGAATTCCTCGAGATAGAAAGGTGCCAATTGGCGGCGAAGAGTTTCTAGGAGTTAGCACTGAAAATATATTTATACAAATTGGCATCCTTTTCTTAGTAATATTAATCGTATTTTTCATCTTTCGTCGTATGCGGAATAAGAAGCAGCAGATTCATAATATATCTTTGAAACAAAAAGAAATACGAAAAATTGGGACCGATGCAGAACCAGAGGATCAAGACAGCTTAATCCTTCCAGCAGAAGAAGTGCGAGCAATGCTAATCAAATGGGAACTAACTTTACCGAAATTTGAAAAGAGAAGGTTTCAAGAAACGGTTCAACAATGGTTTTCCCGTATTCGCAAAAGCGATGATATTATTCCAGTTTATGAGAAAGTAAGATATGGGGAAGGAACTGCTTCAAATGAAGAATTACAGATGATGCGGAGATGGATAAGTGAACATGTAAAGAAAAGTTTATAGTGAAAAAAGAGATAGAAGGAGAAAGTTTGCTATTAGCGGAAGTATTACTGTATTGTTTCATCCAAACTGATATGAGAAGGTGGATATAGAATGACCGTTAAAAAACTTTGCTTTTTACCAGCTGGCCGCTGTATGTTGGATCATTCTTCTGTTAATAGTACGCTTACTCCTGGTAAACTGTTGAATTTGCCAGTATGGTGCTATCTTTTGGAAACGACAGAAGGTCCAATTTTAATAGATACAGGGATGCCAGAAAGCGCAGTAGATAATGAAGATCTTTTTAAGGGAACGTTTGTTGAAGGGCAGATTCTTCCGAAAATGAAACCGGATGATAGAATCGTAAATATTTTAAAACGAGTGGGTTATGCGCCAGAAGATCTTCTCTGTGTTATTAGCTCTCATTTGCATTTTGACCATGCTGGGGGGAATGGGAGCTTCAGCCATGCACCCATTATTGTGCAACGAACTGAACATGATGCAGCTTTACATAGAGAAGAATATTTAAAGGAATGCATATTACCAGATTTGAACTATCAAATGATTGAGGGAGATTATGAAGTAATGCCTGGTGTTCAGTTGCTCTATACACCAGGGCATTCCCCGGGTCATCAATCAATACTCGTTAAAACGGAAAAGTCAGGTTCTGTTTTATTAACAATTGATGCATCTTACACACAGGAAAACTTTGAGCAGGGTGTCCCGTTCGCAGGATTTGATTCAGAAATGGCCTCCCAATCTATTAACCGATTAAAAGAAATTGTTTTGGATGAAAAACCTATCGTTTTCTTTGGGCATGATATGGAACAAGAGAAAAGGTGTAAAACATTTCCTGAATTTTTATAATGTACTCATTTTATGGAAATAAAACATAATATAACTACACCTTTTTTTCATACGGATTTATGGAGATATGATTTTCTAATAAAATTTAAAAAGGTGGAAGGTATGAGGGAAATCATAATGCTGTTTAGTATAATGATATGTTTTTTTGCGTTAATTGGGTGTGATCGCATATTCATATGCTGGAGAAAGTAAGCATTAGAAAGGAAAATATGTTATCTCACAAACGGATGATAGCGAATTTGGAGAAGGTTCAATTACTTATAAAGGAAAAGATAGGGAAAACATCAATGAAGCAAAATGGAAAGTTGAGAATAGTAGTGGCAAACAAGAAGGAACGGGATTTATTGATAGAGGCATAATTCAATTGAAATCATCATGTTCAGGTTGTGCAGTACAGGATAAGGAAGAAGCATTTCTTGTCACAATTGAATGGGGTGGAAAGAAAGAGGCATTTGAAATGAAATACAAGTAAGTGTGATTGTTGGGCGCATGCCAGACGGAAGTTTGATGAAGCCTTAAAGGCTTTACCTGATTCACAGAAGGGGAAAAAAGTGAAGTAAACAAAAAAGTAACTCCAAAATCAACTTTTATTGTATATTTTGGAGTTACTTTACGGTTACTCTATGCTTGTTTCTAAAGTTAAATCTGTATAGGAATTATCCTCACCTATATTTAAGATTACTTCACATTGACGTAATCTTAATTTAAAGAGCGTTATAGAATCATGATAAACTTCAGGATTTGATCTCATTTTATGCAGTGTATCTTGTTTTTCTTGTATTTCTAAATGAGTGTTTTCTATAGCTTGTTTCAACGCGCCAAATGGATTTTTAAAGAACATATTAATATCCCGCTCTAGTGCGTTTTCAAATAGCTCAAATTGCAAGAAAAATTTGTTTATAATAGAAGCCGTTACATCGGTATAATCTTCATTTTCTAAATACTGTTTGTATTTGTTATATAGCATAGCTTTATTTTTAGGAAGAACTCCAAATAATTTCCCGGCACTTTTCAATAAAAATTGTGCTGGTGTAAATCGGCGTAAGATATTTACTTCTTCCATTTGTATTCTAGTTGTCATTCTATCAGTATCTCTGCGCCAGTCATCAAGCACTTTAAAGTCACATTCTAACTGTATTCGATTTTCTCCACATAAAGAATTAAGTCCTTCACTGATTTCTTCTAAGTACGATTGACTTTGAAGGAATTCGTTATTAGAAATTGCAATCCAATTTTGCATAGAGCGAGCAAGATTAGGTAACACAGTTTGTTCTAGATATTTTTGAACTCTTTCGTTCATCGCTGTATTTAGTTCAATATCAATGTGCCCAAAATCGCTTTCTTCGCTAATTAAATCAGAACAACTCTGCAATAGTTTCGGAATATGTTCTGTAAGATCATTAGTAATTTCGTTTTTCATTGTACGATATGATTCTGTAATTAAATGAATTTTTTCCTTCTCAAAAGCAGTAAGGTTATTAATAAAACCATTTAGTTTAACTAGCATATCTTCATTCCAATTAATAGAATCCACTAGGTTGTTTTCCATCTCGACGCGTTTATCCAAAAGATATGTAATTGTTTTTCGAATGAAAAACAATAGCTTTTCAGTACGTTCTGCATCGATATTTTTATGGTTAAAGTTAAAATGAATAAACTCAGTTAAATCGTTTAGTTGTTGACTATTTGTATATAACGAAGAGTAAGGGAAAATTCTCGCATGCGGGAAATATGCGTTTATTCTCGCTTGCGTATCATGTATAACTCTTTTTGCTTCTGCTTCACTGTAAATGTTATCGATTTTATTTAATAAGAAATGAATTTGTAGATTTGGTGTATGTTCTTGAATACTTAATAGAATGTCACGTTCTTTGTCAGTAAAAGGTGAATCCGCATTCAATACGAATAATAATTCGTCTACAGAATTTAAATATTCGAATGTCTCATCTCTAGTGTCGTTGTTCCTATTAAAGCTAGGTGTAACAACGAATGTAAGTTTATTTTTACTTAAAAATCTGTATGGTAATTTAAATTCAACACATGCTCTATCTCTATATGTTTGGCGGTATAGAGACATCATGTTATGGAAATCAGAGAAATTCTCAGTTGTTGTAATTGTTGAATCTGTTATAGCGTTAATTTCTGTATGAGCGTCATTTTTAAAGACAACTACATTTGAGATTGAGTTTTCTAATATATTTTCTCCTAGTATAGAGTTAATAAATGAAGCTTTTCCGTTTCCTGAAGTTCCAGTTACTAAAAGGCGATTTGTTCTTAAATCTGCAAGCTCGCCAACTAACCATCTAAATCGATGACCCATTTCTAAATCATGTTTTTGTGCCCACTGTGTAATAGATTCAAAAAGATGTAAACTATACTCTAAGCCATTCACATGATTAATAGAATATGACAGTAGGTTTTCCGCATGTTTTATATTTGCTGAATCTATTTTGGAAGGGAAAATCTCATCCCATGCCAATACTGCTGCAGATGGAAATACAGAATGAGACGGATTGGCTACCTTTAACCAATTTGTTAAAAGATTTGGAATGATATCGTGTAATTGTCTTAGCGTATATTGACCTTGAATTAATTCAAAGTACGTTTCTTCGTAAAGAGAAGAAATTTTGTCCCATATATCGGACGAATGTATTTCGATATGTAAGAAAAATTCATTTATTGTTTTAAGCCATAATAAGTAATTTTGTTCATTTTTATAGCTGTGCCAAAGTGATGAAACAATTTGCGTAAATTGTACTTGATCTACATTATTTAATGTAACTAATACTTTATAAAAATAGTCTGGTGAAATATTTTTAGTAAATCCTTTATCGATATATTCTTTTAGAACCTCAAACCATGGAAAAGATTCTGTTCGAATTAACTCATTCACAGCAAGCTCTACTGCACTGTCAAAATCTTGCTGTTCTTCATAAAAGGAACGTGCAATTGTTGTGACGTTTGGATAATCGGGATTTAAAGAAACCGCTTCTTTAATAACAGCGAAAGCTGAATCAAGATTATTTTGCTCGATGTAAAGAGACAGTAATTGCAGTACAATTTCGGTCATAAGTATTTTGTTATCAGTAGTAATGGAGGTATAAACATTTTCAGCAACTGATAATTGGTTAAGTTCGAAGTAAGCATCCGCAATATTTTTTTGTGCCCATGGTGCTAATTCATTACTGACTTTCTCCCATTTAAAAATAGCTGTTTCAAAATCTTGATGGTGATAATAAAATTCACCTTGTGCAAAACGAATATAAGATCCATCGGAAATCTCATTTTTTTGTTCGTTTAAATAAGCTCCTCCAAGTACTTGAAGAGGTGGATGTGTTTCATTCTCCATTAGGAATGTTTCATAATATATCTTTTTTATTAATTGTTTTTCTAATCTCATTTTTCCCTCCACTATATCTTTAAAAATACATTTTTCTCCATTTGTCAATATTTTTTTGTATTTATGCTTTTTATTTTAACAAAGAATTTCTTTTGGAAAATTTCAATTTCCTTTCATTTTTTAAGTAAGATTGAATTTTAATGAGAAAAGTTTCAGTTTTTTTTCAATTTCCTTTCACTTGTGAAACAACATTAGATGTTCCTAATAACTCAATACGAATATACATTAAGTTGTAATATTCCATGTAGGGTTCTGTTGCAAAGTTTATTAAAGAATAGAGGAAATCATCCAAAAGCTCTTTATTTTATGTAATTGCAAATAAATTTCGCAATTGATCATACGCCGAAAAACCGAAATCAGGGTTCAGATTTCGGTTTTGTTTATATAAAGCGTGAACGGTTTCAATGCCTTTCAAGGTTCGTGAAGCATGACGAAGACCAACAAAACACCCAAGAAATCCGCATGTTCCACCTCCTACAGAAGAATGGACGGAAATCTCATCGATATGAGAAGAAAACAGTCTTTGATATTTCTTACGATTAGTCAATCCTTATTTTTAGATTTTTAATCAATTAAATATCGCAAAGCCTATATCATATATGTTAAATTTAATGCAAACTAAATACCCCTAATATGTATTCGTTTTTTTACTAGGGGGAATAAATATAGTATGATGAATGAGACTATGATTTCAGGCGGTTAACCGATAATCATAGTGTATGTTATGTGTAATAAGGTAGAAGAGGAGCTTCAATAACTTATTTACACATGCGATTGACGCAACTTTATGACATTTGTTATAAGGTTGCGTTTTTAATTTATCATAATACTCAACAATGTGGTTCTGTCCGTAACGACGTAGCTTTATCATGTTCTGGATAATGAGAAAAAGAAGCTTACGCAGATGCTTATTTCCACGTTTATTGATCTTATCTTTGAAAAAAGTTTTTCCTGATTGAAAACGGCGTATATCAATACCTGCAAATGCATTAAGTTGTTTGTTATTTTCGAAGCGAGTAATATCCCCGATTTCAGCTAACAAACGTATAGCCGTATTGGGACCTATTCCCGGAAAACTAAGAATAATTGGATATTCTGTGCGACTTTCAGCTAATCGTACCATCTTCGTGATACACTGTTCTTTTTGATAAAGGAGCTCCTGATAGCGTTTCGCGTACGATTTGAGTTGTTCACATAAAACGTCATCCTGACGTACGGCTGGATAAGAATACCTGGCAGCCTCAAGTACTTCCATAGCTTTCTTTTCTGCTATGCTGATTGAGATGTTTTTATTGGTATTCTTGCGAATCTGATTCTTCATGACCGTTTTGGAAAGATTTTGAACAAAATCTGGGTGAGGGAATAATTGAACAAAGTTTAAAAATAAATCTGACTTAGTTGTGAAAATCTGTTCCAATTCCGGAAATGTCAACTGAATGACTTTATGCATCCGGCTACGAATCAAAGATAATTCGTCATCCAGTTCACTATAAAACCTTGAGAGTGATTTTAATTGATAAAATAAGTTATCTGTGCCTGTCTTTTCCCTCCGGGAAGCCGTGAAATGTGTGAGAGCTAATTGATGCGCGTCGCTTCTATCGGTTTTATGAATCCGTAAGGAATCGCATTGTAATTTCGCTTCTAAAGGATTCAACAGAAAGTATTCAAACTTGTTATCTTGCATAAAACGCTCTAGTTGTCTCGAATAGACACCAGTTGCTTCGAACACAATATGAGGTGATTTTTTATTTTCATTCATAAGTTGATCTATTCGTTTTCGTAGTTCTTCAAAATCGGGCTTAGAATGATTGATTTCACTTTCAAAAATACATTGTTTTTGAGCATTATAAATAACCATATAACTCTTTCCCATACTAACATCAAACGCAATTACATGTTGCATATTTTGCCTCCTTATGTAGAATTGAAGTCCTCATCTTACTCTTATCGATTCCCATTTCTTATACACGATCTCAAGGATCCACATACTAAACTGATTCAAATAAGGTAAGTGAAGAAGATCTGTTTTGGGTACGGATTTAAAATCCCAATATCAAAGCGACCTATTCTTCACTTCTACTATAAAAAAATAGTAGTGTAAACCAATGCCTTGGTTTACACTACTAATCTTAGTATGTTTTGGGTGTTGTCTATGAGTCTAATGGATTGAGAAAGCAAAAGAAAGTGCATCATTTTTAAAAGTAGGCCTATTGAGGCTTATTCTCCGACACTGATTTTTAGAGCGGGATGGATAGATGATACCGCCCGCCCTTTTGCGAGCCGGTTTACCAATCTTTTCATCAGGATCCAAACGATTCCGCTCCTGAAAAAAGTTACATTTATTTCCTTAATACACCCGCAAATTAAGAAGAAAATAGTTATCAGGAGGTGATAAAACATGAACAATGAAAAGCAAAGAAATACCGATCACACGCACCCGGTAGAGGGGAAATATTGTAGTAATGAAGGGGAAAAAGTTTGTTCTGGTGACCGTACGTTTGTATGTAAAAATAATCATTGGATAGCTAGAGGTGAATTTTGTCCAGACGATAGTACGATGTAACTTGTGTCAAAGCGATAAGGCCTGAGAAATCAGGTCTTTTTTTACGAAAAATAATGAAGATGTTGTCGTTGTAATTCCTGTACGCTAAGGAACCGACTTTTTTAGATTGGCTGGTTCAACTAAACCAGCTTTTTCAACTTCAATGGCTTCATAAATATGGGCTTTCAAGATGGTTTCCATTTCAATTATTTCTTGAACATTGGTGAACCGAATCTGGCGCGCCGCCTGTGCATTCTCCGTTTGTTGGACTAGAATCCCATGGGCATCCTGTAACAAGGCACCTTTGTGAAACAGAAGCGCACAATATTCTCTAAATCCATGTATTAAAACTATGTTTTTTTTCTCAAACGTGTAACAAGGATGCATCCATTTAAATTCTTCGGTTAGCTCACAGTCAAGAACGATATTTCTCAACTTCTCATATTCTTCCTTCCACTTTTTGGCTGCATTTAAAAATTCATCAATCTTGAATCATTTTCCATTATCCACTTGGCAAGCGTTCTTGATTTTCTGGCAAGATGGCATCTAAACAATTAATATTTTTGGCAATTAATTGTTTTATCATTTTAACCGAGAAGACCCCCTCCTCTAAACGAAGTGAAGGTGGGGGATGAATCGGTTTTGTCTTTTTTAAAGAAAATGTCTCTTTTTTTAATAGAACGTATGTTTGTTTTGTTGTATAATGATTTTATCAAACAAAATGAAGTGAGAACAGGTGAAGAAAGCGTATTTTTCGAAACGGATCTATAAGACGGATTTACCACATGAGATGGTAGATGCATTAACACAGACAATCGAAACATTTAATCGGGCGAAACGCTTTGCATTTCAAACAATCGTCCGGGAAAAACGGTGGAACCGTAAGATGCATACAGACAGTCTTCATCTTGTTCTCAAGCGAAACTATCAATTGAATGATTACTATGCAAACAGTGCGATGCAAGAAGCAAAGGCGTTGTTTACTGGTTTAATGGAGTTACAAAAAATATATGAGAAACAAACACAAGAGAAGCTAAAGAAACTCAAGAAAAAATTGAAACAAGAACGGACAAAACTAACAAATCTTCGTAAAATCAAACAAAGTTGTGTGAAGGGAAAGCTGGCGTTTCCGAAAAACACCCGCTTCGCGAAGCACAACAACCTCATCTCCTTATCTCGTAAAAAAGACACCTTAATTTGGCTGAGTGAATATCTGTTTGAGCACCAGTACTTAGATGTTCAAATTAAAAGGATTCAGGCAAAAATCGGCCTTTTAACCCACCGGCAATACCGTTTAACGCAAAAACTTTCATCCTATCAAACGAATATTCCAAGCGCAGTATTTGGAAGCAAAAAACTGTTTCGCTCCCAATTTACCATCGATGAGTTTGTACGTAACCATGATAAATGGAAAACATTATTTTCCCGTGCTCGAAATAAACAACTTATATTATCTGGCCGTAAAGATGCCAAACATGGGAATTTTTCGTTTCAGTACGTGCCTGGGACAAAGGAATTATGGATGACGATAAGTTCCGGGGAAACACTTACGTTTCCATCTGTTACATTCCCGTATGGACAAGAAATCATGGGAGAAGTAATCACAACCCAATTACAGTGTAAGAATAAGAAAAAACATGGTAAACCGATTGCATGGTCTGTTGAAGACCACGGGGAGTATTACATTGTAAAATGTTTACTCGATGTGCCGAAAAACCCTCATACGAATTACAGTAAATCAGATGGTGTCATTGGTGTGGATTGCAATCTCGAACATTTTGCTTGGGCAAATGTAACGAAGGATGGGAATTACAAAGGAAGTGGTTCCCTCCGTTTTTCAATTCTAGGTAAATCCACCGGCCGAATCACAAAGATAATTGAGGCGGAAGCCATTCGCTTAGTGGATTTAGTGGAGCGATATAACAAACCAATTGTACTAGAGAAATTAGATACGACTCAATTGAAAACAGGGGATCGCTACGGGAATAAGAGAGCGAATCGAATGAAGAGTATGTTTGCGTATGAGAAGATGACAAGTGCAATTCTGGGTCGTGCAGATAAAAGGGGCGTTGCTGTCTTTCAAGTGAATCCCACTTACACTTCGATCTCAGGAAAGATGAAATATATGCGGAAACTCGGTATCTCTATTCATCAATCCGCTGCTTTTACGATTGGACGCAGAGGGCTAGGGTATAAAGAAAAAGTGCCCCAAGTGCTGCAGCCGTATATTCCAAAGAAAGAGGCGCACCACTGGAGTCATTGGCATCAACTGAATAATCGATTGGATATTCGCACGCATCATTTCTATCAGCTATACGATGTAGATCAGCCGAAAAAAGCCTTACAAATCGAACGGTTACACTTGTTTGAAAGTGAAAAGAAAAAACTAGCAAAGCTACTTGCACGATAAAAAAGGACGCTTTGTCCCAGTCTCTTACGCTTATTACCAGAGCAGATAACAAGTCTAGGAACTGGATGCATGACAAGGTATTCTACTCTCGATATAAGAAAAAGTAGCTGTACCTGTTGTGTTTTCCTTTCGTTGGAAGATAGAATGGGTCGTCTTACATAAGGACACTACTGAACTTCTATATCGTTGTATCCTCTTTGTTGAACGAGGGGAACTGTTTTTGCTAGGGCAGAAACAGGAGAATCCCCCATCTACCTCAAGCTCGTGTAGAGGTAGTTCAATTCTATGCCTTTAAATACAGCAGGGTTGAATGCTTTACCAAGAGAATTGGGTTCACACGGTTCAGCGGTGAATAATACTATACGCCAATTATCTGGTGCCATTGGAACAGCAGTTGTCATTACAGTGTATACAATTCAAACAACTTCACACGCCTCTGTGCTATCTATGGAAAATGGAACTATTACAGCTATCCAACTAGAGAAATTAGCTTCTATCTTGGGCTCAAATGATGCTTATACCTTTATGTTAGTTTTATCTATTGTAGCGTTAATATTTGCATGATTTATGCCTAAAAAAACAGCAATACCAAAAGCAAAGGTTAACCAAGTAACAGATTAATTAATGTCATATTCAAGATGAAAGTTAAAGCAAGTGACCTAATAATTGAGATTACTTGCTTTTTCATTATAATTGTTTAACATAGCCTTAGATAAAAATAGATCATTAGTATTGATCCTTCAAACTAATGGCATAAAACATCGTATCTTTTTTAGAAATATCATGACTTAATTTCAAATTCACAAAAAAGCTGGATGACTTGCCCTTGAGCTTTTTTTAATAAGTATAACAAAACTGATTTATTATAATTGTTTATGAACTTAACTTTATCTTATAGAGGAATCGATCTGCAGAGGGGGATCTCAAAGAAAAAATAAAATTATCCTTAGAGTAGGAAAACTAAAATTACATCTTCCAAAAAATGTCTTAGCGTGGGTTTTATGTCATTTGGTTGGCGGGACCACATTGCCATCAAGCTAAGAAATTCATTGTTCCCCAAAACGAAAAAAATGAGCTAAATTATTATACATAACTTTGGAAAGATAAAATCTTTGTTTTTTATTTTGAATATTCAGAATTACAATTTTTACAACACATATTAGCTGAACTACTAAACCAAAAAATGAGACTCAGAGATACTACATCAAAAGATTCATTAGGGAATTGTAATTGCTCTGCATTCATTGGTAGAAGTGTAATAGGTTTTTCATGTGTTTTTGCTTTGTTTAACAAATCTTGTGAGAGATCAATTCTTGTAAGCTGGACATCAGAAGGTAGAAAACGAAAGTCTTATCTGGTTCCAACGCCAACCAATAAAAGATGCTGTTTTGATTTGAGAGGAAGAGGAGAAAAAGATTTCTTCCTTGCATTTATTCCGCTATTCGTGGGCAGTAAGAATCCCAACTCAAACTTCAGCAAAAGCAAAGAAGTTAGGCGGGGGATCAACTGTCCGTAAAAGCCCGATTGGTGAGGGCTAATAATCAGAGGGGGATGAAGAAAAACCCTCTGATTAAAGTTTCACTTTATAAATAATTTGTTTTGCATTCTGTAATCATGAATTACAGAACCAATTTTATCTATAACTTTAAATTTTGTGAGATTGTAGGTTAATAAAAATAGGTGTAGATGTAAAATAAAGTCATGATGTTTGTAAAAAAGCTGTATGAATGGTGTTTTAAACCATACCACTAGTGAAAGAAAATACACATGTGGTGGACCTTTTGAGATAGATGTAATTATGTAAAAATGTTAGTAAGGGGGCAAGGAAGTGTTTAATGATTTTAAGTTTGTAGACAATCGTCCGGTGTATATCCAATTGAAGGATCATTTGAAAAAAATGATTATGAAAGGTCAACTATTGGAGCATCAGAAGCTCCCATCTACCCGAGAATTAAGCAAATTATTATCGATTAGTAGAACTACTGTTCTCACTGCTTACGCAGATTTAGAACAAGAAGGCCTAATCTATGCGATAAAGGGAAAAGGAAATTTTGTAGGGAAGGTCGATGCATCCCAAACACCATCTATTGAACTAAACTGGAAAGAAAAGCTCAATAAAGTTACCTTGCAAGCTGATGAATTGGATTTAATGAAGCACGGTGTTCGCTGGGAAAAAGGCATGATTTCATTCAATAGCATTGCCCCGGATGAAAAACTTTTTGATGTTGAAAATTTTAAAAGGGCTTTTTTGACGAGGTTATCCAATGAAGGTGATATCATTTTGAACTACGGATATGCCAAAGGTTATAGACCCCTAATTCATTACCTTCTTCATTATATGGAAATGAAAGGAGTAGACATTTCCAATAAAGATATTCTTATCACGAATGGCTTCACTGAGGGTCTGGATATTTTATTGTCTTCTTTAGCTAAAAAATCCGGGCGTATTATTTGTGAAAACCCTACCCATCATACTGCATTAAAGCTTTTTCGATTACATGGATATGAAATCCACGGGATGGAGATGAAGGATGATGGTATCGATATTTGTCAAGTTGAGAAAAGTTTGTCCGAAACAGATTTTGATTTTGCATATCTAATTCCGTCCTACCATAACCCTACCGGGATTGTCACCTCCTCTGAAAAAAGGTCTAAAATTATGAAACTTTTTTCAAAATATCAAATTCCAATTGTAGAGGATGGATTTAATGAGGAATTACGTTATTCAGGTTCACATTTAGCGCCGTTATTGACTTTTTCCGGACCCGGGAACAATGTTATCTATATTAGCAGTTTTTCAAAAGTTCTTTTTCCGGGCTTACGTGTTGGTTGGATTTTAGCGGATAAGAAATTAATCCACTACTTGGAAAGTATGAAAAGGGCACGAAATATTCATACGTCCACATTGGATCAGGCAGTACTGTATCAATATTTACATGATGGCTATTTCGAAAAATATTTAAAAAAGGCCAAGTCAATTTATAAGAAAAAATATGAACTAGCCCTTAATTCTTGTAATCAATACATTCCATTTAAAAGAATGACTGGAGATGGCGGACTTCATCTTTTTATAGAGTTAGAAAAAGGAATAAATGCACGTATACTTTTGAAAAAATGTTATCAAAAGGGAGTTGTTTTTTCTCCTGGAGATGTCTTTTACACGGATGGAAAGGGAAGTAATACGTTTCGATTAGGATTCTCTCGGTTAAAAGAGGAAGATATTCTCAATGGGATTAAGATAATTGGTGATACCTTAAAAAATGAAAATTAGGAGTTGGAACAATGAGAGTTGGCGTTATTATGGGAGGCGTGTCTTCCGAAAAACAAGTGTCACTCATGACAGGGGAAGAAATGATTGCACATTTGGATAAGAGTAAGTATGAAGTAGTGCCTATTAAACTAAATGACAAAAAAGAGCTTGTTGAAAAGGTAAGAAATCTTGATATTGCATTGTTAGCACTTCATGGAGAATATGGGGAGGACGGTACGATTCAAGGTACACTAGAAACTCTCGGTGTTCCATATACCGGAAGTGTCATGCTATCAAGCGGTATTTGTATGGATAAAAATATGTCGAAAAAAATGATTCGTTATGAGGACATTCAAACACCAGATTGGATTCATCTTTCAAATACGGAAGAGCTTCAGCTTGATGAAATAGATAAAATGGGATATCCGTTAGTAGTAAAACCAAATTCAGGTGGTTCCAGTGTAGGGGTAAAGATCGTATACGATAAGGATTCTTTACTTTCTTCTCTTGAGGATGTATTCAAATGGGATTCTGAAATAGTGATTGAAAAATATATAAAGGGCGAAGAAATTACATGTTCTATTTTGGACGGAAAGCTTTTACCAATCATTTCGATTCAACATACGGCTGAATTTTTTGATTATCATGCGAAATACGATGATATCGCTACGATTGAAGAGGTTGTGGAACTTCCGGCTACAACATATGAACGTGTTGCCGAAGCTGCAATGACCTGCTATAGAGCATTAAAATGCAGTGTTTATGCTAGGGTGGATATAATTATAAAAGATGGAATCCCGTATGTGATGGAAGTGAATACATTGCCGGGGATGACAAAAAATAGCTTGTTGCCTAAAAGTGCCCATGCGGCAGGAATCTCATATAGTAAGCTGTTAGATATGATTATAGAAACCTCATTACAAGTTAGAAAGAGCGAAGGTTTCTAATGGTGTATAAAATTAAAATATGATTTGAAATCTTAAAATTCTAACAAAAACACCATTTCTAGTTACTCAGTTCATTTAGGTCTATGTGAATACACAAAGCTTTTGATAGTTGTATGAACTAAAAATTATTTCGTTTTTTCTATTATTCGCGAAATATATAAGGTTTTTGAAAAGGGGAGTAAACAAAAATTCTATGCTCATATATTTTTTCTAACATGTAAATTGGATGACAGTGTAGTCAATTCAGAAGTTGTACCGAAATTTTGTGTTGGAAAATGTAAAGATAATAGGATTACACCTAGGGGGAATCATGCATGTCCGATTGGTCTCAATTAGATAAAGAATATGTAATGTCTACGTACCACCGCATACCGGTTATTATAGAAAAGGGTGAAGGTTGTAAGCTTTATGATGTGAATGGTAAAGAATATCTTGATTTATTCTCTGGTGTAGGAGTGAATATATTAGGCTACAATCATCCTAATATTATAAAAGCCACCTTTGAACAAGTTACAAGATGCTTACATCTTCCCTTTCATTTCTTAAACCCAGTTGCTATTGAATACGCCGAAAAATTAGTCAATTATTCTTTAAAAGATGGGAAAGTCTATTATACAACCTCTGGTGCGGAGGCTACCGAGGCAACCTTAAAACTAATCCACAAGTACAGACATATAACAAATCAAAAACGTGATGGAGTAATTGTACTTAAAGAAAGTTTTCATGGACGTACATTAGGTGCTCTTCACTTTACAAGACAAGAAAGTGTATATCAAAATTTTCCGCGTACGTCTATTCCTGTATATGAAGTGGAACGAGAGAATTTAGAGGAACTAGAAAGAACCATACTCAAGGAAAATCCAATTGCTATTATGCTAGAGCCAGTATTAGGAAGTGGTGGGATATATCCTTTGTCGGGTGAATATTTAAAAGGTGTTGAAGAGCTTTGCAGACAGTATAATGTGTTATTTATTGTTGACGAGGTGCAAAGTGGGATAGGGAGAACTGGAAAATTGTTTGCTTATCAGCATTTTGATATTACGCCTGATATTATTCAATTTGGTAAAGGAGCGGGAGGCGGTACACCTTTAGGGGGAATAATAGTAGGTCCACGACTTTATGATATATTCTCACCAGGTGATCACGGAACAACATTCGCACATTCACCAATTGGTACGGCTTTAGGATTAACTGTATTAAAAACATTAATGGATGATGGTTTAATGCAACAGTCTTATGAAACGTCCTTATATTTAAATGAAAAACTTCAAAAAATCCAGAAGGAAAACTCCTCTTTTATCGAAGAAGTACGTCATTGTGGAATGATGTTTGGAATCAGTATTCACGACACGAATGAAAATGTAAAAAAACTACAATTAGAATTACTAAATAAAGGCATGCTTGTAGACGTTACAAAGGGAAATACAATTCGTTTACTTCCCCCTTATATTATTACAAAAGAAGAAATCGATGAATTTATTCATCAGTTTATTTCCTGTATCGAAAAATCATTCGCATTGACAAGCTGATTGTAGTAAATGCTTATTCTCTCTTCTATTTACTATTGTGGCGTTAGAATAAAGTCGTACTGTTATATTCCTTTAGCTATTATTATAGTTAAAGGGATATTTATTTTTTGATGAAAGGCATTGAAAGGAAGTTGTTCATATGAGTAATCCAAAATATTATGTTTCAGCGGGTGTAGTCGTTTTAAACGATGAGGGGAAGATCCTGTTAATTCGTAGCCCGCGTAGAGGGTGGGAGCAACCAGGAGGGCAAGTTGAAGAAGGGGAATCTATTCAAGACGCTGCTATAAGAGAAGTAAAAGAAGAAACTGGGATTGATATTTGCGTGACAAAGTTCTGTGGTATATATCAAAATCTAAGTTCAGGTGTTTGTGCGACTTGTTGGCTAGCAAAACCGATCGGGGGTAAGTTAGAAACAAGTAGTGAGAGTTTAGAAGTCGGATTCTTTACGGTTGAAGAAGCTTTACAGATGGTTACGTGGTCAAATTTTAAAGAGAGAATTGTAAAAAGTTTAGATGAAAAAGAGCAACCTTTTTTTGTGGTGTTTTAATAGATAATATAGGGTAATCAAAAATAGAGAAAGTATAGCTTTCTCTATTTTTGATTAACGTTTTATATGATTTAAAAAGGTAATTGTTTTTTCAACCGTAGTTTTATTAATCGAATAATACTTTGTTTTACCTTTTTTTCTCACATGAAGGAGATCGCCGCTTTCTAGTACAGCTAGGTGGCGAGATACAGTGCTTTGGTGTAATCCAGTTTCATTAATAATTTCTTGGGCAAATAATTCTTTATGATTAGCAAGCACCGTTAATATCGTTAAGCGTGCTTGATCCCCTAAAGCGGTAACAGTAGGGGTGATTTCGTCTATAGTTAAAAGAGTATTGGGTGTAGTATTTTGTTGTGGAGATGTTGACTTTGGTTCAAATAAAATATACAGTATCTCATCAACTTTAAAAAGAGATAAGAAGTTTCCCATATGCAATGTTGGAATAAAAGTAATGTTTTTGGAAGAACGAATTGTTTCAATCCAAGAACTGTCAGGATATAATCCGGTAATCATGAATACATGGGTTTGGAAAGTTGGATTATTATTATCATTGGGAGAGTTCACAAAAGAGAGTAAAGAAATTTATAGTGTCATTCAAGGGTTCTTTGGATGCGTAGTAATCATTACAAATATGATGATCCCCTTCATATGGAAAAACTTGAATTTAACTATTTATACAATCGCGTCTATCATCTGGGGTGTTGGGATCTTTTTGCTTGGATTTACATTTAATATTTCATTTTACTTTGTTGGAGTATGTATAGTCGGGATTGGTCTACCGTTAGCGGGACTAACGAGGGTATACATATTACAAAAACTCGTTCCGAAAGATATGTTAGGGCGAGGGCTCAGTTTTAATGCAGTTTTGCTTTACTTAGCAGATACAATATCTCTTTTGGTATTTGGAATTCTGTCTATATTTATTTCTCTAAATGTTATGTTTATTATGTGCGGAATTGGAATGATGATAATGTCAATTGCATTGAAATTCCTTGTCTTTAGAAGACACTCTGTGAAAGAAGAGGAAAAGTTAATGTGTTGAAATTGGAGGAGTTCTTATAAAAAAGGAATAAATCCAATGTAAGCGTGCGGATGTATTCCTTTTCTATTTTTTAAAATGTTGTTAGAGCTGTACTCGACTATTTTTTACAGGTTCGTACGTCTTATCAAGTATTAAGTTATAAGTCAGTCCAAGTAATACTAAAAAGCCTCCGATTATTTTACCGATAGATACATCATTTGATGTGAAGAAATCAATTATAACTCCCATAAATAATTGCCCCACAAAAATCAATAAAGTTAAATAGAAAGATGATATTTTAGGAGTAATATAGTTTGATAATACAATTACAATAACACCAACTAAACCTCCTAAATATACTACAAATGGTATGGAGTGCAATGTCGTAGCTGATACGTGAAGAGATTCATTGCTAAAGAGTAAAAATAAAAAAGAAAAAAACAATCCCGTAATATAATTAACAAATGTTCCTTGGAAAATTCCAATCTTTGCTGCTAAGTTAGCATTAATAATTCTTGCAACTACAATGGAAATTCCGGCTAAAATTGCAATGCAAATATATAACATAGTTCCATCCTCCATTAAAAAATAGTCATTACAACAATTCCTGAAGAAATCAGAAGTAATCCAAACATTTTTTTCTTTTCAAATTTCACGACCTTCATACCTAATAAGCCGAAATGATCGATAATAATAGATGAAACAGATTGCCCAAGTAAACTTAAAGCGATTGTAATAGAGACACCGAGTGCTGTGAAGCTTATATTACTAAATAGTACGGTGAAAACACCGATAGCTCCTGCACTATAAAGATAAAGCGGTATCCCTTTTTGCATGTGAAGTTTGGATTTGCTAACGAGTAAAACAATGACAATGGCAACTAATCCAACGATATGAATCATCACACTAGATGTATAGTTACCTGTCATTTCAGATAAGATCCCATTTAAAGGAATCATAATGGCGATGAAAGCACCTATAATAATTGAGAGTAAATTATACAATGACGTTCCCCCTTTATAAATTTACATGTAATGTATCATGATTAAATTGTGAGCTACTATGACATATGTCATAGTGAAAGGAAGAAATTTTCTTTATAATTAAAATGAGTTACAAAGGTGGGGGATGTATGAAGAAAATATGTAATTCTCATAAGTTAGATGATTATGTGCAAAAGAATAAAATTGCATCATTTTTTAGCAATGATATGAAATCATATATGGAACTATTACTCTTTAAAAAGAATGAGCATATTTGTAAGGAGAATGAAGATATTCACTATCTGTATTTCTTTGTTGAAGGAAAAGCGAAGGCTTATAACACATTAAGTAATGGGAAATCTGTATTATTATGTTTTTATGATAGCTTGCAAATATTGGGAGATGTTGAATTAATCCACTCGCAAAAAACAGCTTCAAATGTACAAGTGATGGTAGACTCTTATTGCATTGGAATCCCTTTAGAAAAGGTGAGAGAACGATTGCTTCAGGATGCAACCTTTTTAAGGTGTATCTGTGGTTCTTTGTCTCATAAGTTAAATAGATTGTCAAAAAACAGTACGATTAATTTACTGTATCCTCTTGAGAATAGGTTAGCAAGTTACATTCTTGCGACTGGAGAAAGACTTATTCATAATGAACAAAGAATTATATTTAATGGGAATTTAACTGAGACATCGGAATTGCTAGGAACAAGCTACAGGCATTTATTAAGAACATTAAATACTCTTTGTGATAAAAGTGTAATTAGAAAGAATAATGGGTACTTTGAAGTGACAAACATCGGCCTTTTAAAAGAGCTTGCGGCAGATGTTTATAAATAAAGAGAATGTAAAAGTATATGTCTAGTGGTATTTCAATAAGAAAGTAAATTATTAAATTGTTACTTATATCGAATTTAAAAGTGCACTATTGATGATAAAAAGTTTCTTATCATCAATAGTGTGCTTTTTAGGTTTATAGGTTGAGTAGAAAGAAGAATTGTTTTCCTTGATTTGTAAAAAAGAAAACTATAATATTAAATTAAACATATGAACATATGAACAATTATTCATATGTTATTGTAATAAAAAGGAGGAGGAAATATGTTAGATGTAATTATAGTAGGAGCTGGTCAAGCAGGTTTAGCTATGGGATATTACTTACAGCAAGGAAACTATAACTTTGTTTTATTGGATGGAGGGAAGAGGATTGGTGATTCATGGAGAAAGCAGTACGATTCTTTACAATTGTTTACACCAAGGGATTATTGTGCATTGCCAGGTATGAGGTTAAATGGAAATCAAAATGAATTTCCTAGTAAAGATGAAATTGCAAATTATTTAGAAGCTTATGCGAAACGTTTTTCCATACCGGTGAGGTTAAATATCAATGTTTCCAAAATAAGAAAGAAGGGACATGCGTTTGAGGTTTTTACTCCTAACGAAATGCTACAATCTAAACGAGTTATTATCGCATCAGGTGCTTTTCAGAGGCCTTACATTCCTTCTATTTCACAAAACCTTTCCAATGATACCTTTCAAATTCATTCTTCACAATACCAATCACCAATGCAAATTCCAGAGGGATCAGTCCTTGTAGTAGGAGGGGGGAATTCCGGTACACAAATTGCAGTAGAACTAGCGAAATCTCGTGATGTTACGATTGCTGTAAGTCATCCGCTTTCTTTTTTACCACTAAAAATAATGAGAAGGAGTATTTTTGCTTGGCTGGAAACAATAGGACTATTATATGCTGGAATCAACACATGGCGGGGAAGATGGTTTCAGAAGCAGAAAGATCCTATATTTGGTTATGAATGTAGAGAGCTTATTCGTAATGGAGCAATAGCATTGAAGCCGAAGGTCGTAAATGCATTGCAGAATAAAGTAGTGTTTTCAGATGATAGCGCATGCAATGTTCAGAATGTAGTATGGTCTACAGGGTTCATACCGAATTATCAGTGGATTGAAGTAGAAGCTGCAATGAATCAAGCAGGATCACCAGTTCATACAAGAGGTGTTAGCGGGGTGCAAGGGTTATACTATATTGGTTTACCTTGGCAACATCAAAGAGGATCAGCACTGCTTTGTGGTGTGGGCCGAGATGCAGAATTTTTATTTTCAGTTATTCAAAAAGAAGATTCAATGTTTAATACAAGAATAAAAAAATAGACCGGTAGCAATTCCTACCGATCAACAATATGTACATGAATTAGGAGAGGTCAAACTTTTATTAAATTTATTATAACGTATTCTGATAATTTAGAAAACTATAAAGTGATCTTTATATGTTGAGAAAGTTTTTTTGTGCTGCAATATATGGAGAATTAAGAATATCGCATGTGAAATATGTAGTATAGGTTTTATTTTCAAGGATAATAATACCAATTTTCGTGTTATTTAGAGATAGATTTTGGTAAAGTTATAATATGGATATTAATTTATATACAATTGTTTTTATTTCTATAGTATGTCTATTAATAGAGAGAGGGATATAGTATGAAATTTGATGATCAACGTTTACTCGGAATTAGATTAGGTTCTTTACTTGTAACAGAAGAGAATCAATATTTAGTCATAAAGAAAAAAGAACATTATTCCTTATTAAATATTGAAACGTTAGAGTGTACACCTCTTGAAGTATCATTGGAGCATCTTGAAGAAATGCTTCACGAGGATCTTCAAGAAAGTATAAAGGAAATCATCGCTCCTGAGCATCTAAAGATTGTAGCTAAAAATATTATATAAAGTAAAAAAAGAAGAATGATAATTTGATGAAAAATGTAATGTTAGGTGGGGGATATAGGTGAAAATACGCATTCATGAAAAAGATAATTCTAAAATTGCAATTATAGAAAGTTCTGAAGTCGTAATAAGGGATGTGCAAGGAGCATTAGACTTGATGGCATCCGTCAATTTTTCCTATGATTGTCAAAAAATATTGATTAACAAAGTAAATATTACAGAGGAATTTTTTAACTTAAGAACTGGCCTAGCGGGTGAAATATTACAAAAATATATGAACTACCGCATAAAATTAGCTATTGTTGGGGATTTCAATGTATACAATAGTAAAAGTCTTGCGGATTTTATATATGAATGTAATAAGGGAAAAGCTGTATTTTTTTTAAAAGATGAGGAATCCGCTTTAAGTGCTCTTCACTGTGTGTAGTTTCGGATATATAATTTTTTGTACTTAACTCTATAAAAACTTTTCTGTATATTCTTGTCAGAACTAAAAAAAAGCTAGCCTTTCGCTAGCTTTTTTAATGATAGCCCTTACTAAAGCTTTCTATAGTTCTAATAAGTTAATAATTTCTCCAATAATCCCTTCATTTTGGTGAACACCTAGGTCTGAATTTGTCATAATGATAGCACCGGTGCCTTTATGTGGATATGCAACAATCATGCATTGAAATCCAACGCCCCAGCCAAGTGAAGAAATTTGTATTTCTTGATCTGATTTATCAAGAAATACACCTAATCCGGTCCATTTTGAGCAACCTTGTGTGGAAATCATTTCTTTCATTATTTTTGATGATAGTCCGAGTTTACTATTGCCTTGCAAAGAATGGCTGATTTCCATTACTAGAGCAGCTAAATCTGTTGGGGTTGACCAAATTCCTGCAGCAGCTGAATAGGGATAGAACGGATACTTTCCATCTACTACATGTTCGTTCTTATTGTGACCACATGCAAAGTGATCATTTGTGATCTCTTGTTTAGGAGATTCTAGTGTACTGTTATTCATATTTAAAGGTCCAAATATTAACTCTTGTAATAATAGATTAAAAGATTTTCCGGTAACGTCTTCTATCAGTTGTTCTATTATACAAAATCCAGCATCGGAATAGTGAAACTTGCTTTCAGGCTCATATTGAACTTCGATAGGGACTGGGCAATAGGATGTTTTACCTTGAAGGATCTGTAAAATCGCAGGTTTTCCTTGGATGGGGTGATATATATCAAAACTTTCATCCGGATCAATAATTCCTGATTGATGACTTAATAGATTTCGTAAGGTAACTTTTTTATCATAAGTGAATTTATTTTCAGGAACTTTCCAGGATATAAGACGGTTATTTACATTTTCATCTAAGTCCAGTATTCCTTGATCTGCTAATTTCAATACGAGCATCGCTGTGAGGAATTTACTTATAGAACAAGCGTTGAAAATAGAATTCACGTTAACTTTTCTAACCGTCCTCAATTCAAGTGCGCCAAAGCCTTCAGCATGTTCTAATTCTCCATTACGAATAATAGCTAGGCTTAGTCCAGCTACCAGATATTGATTCATTTTTTCATATATATCTAGCGTTTTGAGTACCATATGATTATTCTCCTTTTTCAATGTCACATTCACTATATAATAAATGAAATGTTAAATAAAGGAATGTAATGCGATGTATCGTATTTAACTAGATTGGGAGCGGAATGTTAAAAGTAAGATATAAAGAGAGAGAATAGTTAGCTTTTTCGTTAGATCAAAGACGAAATCAATGCATTAATTTCACCACAAATGTAATGACCCAATAAAGAGTTGAGAGATACATAAAGGCTGATGTGATAAAACATCAGCCTTTATGTTACGTAATTATATATTCCATCTTAAAATTAGTCCTGCATGTACAAGGCCTCCACCGAATCCATACAAAAGTAAAGTGTCACCATTATTGATTTTTCCATCTTTTAATCCGATATCAAGTGCTAACGGAATAGAAGCAGCAGAGGTGTTTCCGCAATATTGTAGACTCATGAGTGTGCGATCAAGAGAAATACCTGTTCGTTCACAAATGGATTCAATCATCCTCAAATTTACACTATGTGGAATGAACCAATCAATATTTGATATATTTAAATGATTCATTTCTAGTAATTCTTGCACGCCTTGTGGGACTGTATTTACAGCCCATTTGTAAACAGCTCTTCCGTTTTGAACGAGGTAAGGTGTGTCTTGTAATTGAGTTCCATTCATTGTTTTGGATAAGGCAGTTTGATATAAGTTGATTCCGCCAGAACCTTTAGATCCCATATGAGTTCCTAAAAAACTAGGGTTGTTTTCATCATATTCTACAAGGGCTGCACCAGCGCCATCTCCGAAAAGTATACAAGTAGTACGGTCACTATAATCTGTGATTTTTGAAAGAGTTTCCGCACCGATAACTAGTATCTTTTTGTTTGTCCCGGAAGTAATAAGGCCGTTGGCAACAATTAGTCCATACACGAACCCAGCGCAAGCTGCACTAATATCAATTGCGCCTGTATGAGGTATTTCAAAATGAGCCTGAACTTGACTTGCTGTATTTGGAAACATGTAATCAGGTGTAGCAGTTGCGACAATAATTAAATCAACGTCATCAATAGAAACGTGGAATCGGTCGATTAAATTTTGAACAGCTCGAATACATAAAGTTGTAGAAAATTCATCAGAGGAAGTGATTCTTCTCTCATGCATACCGGTTCGTTGCACAATCCATTCATCTGTCGTTTCAACAAGATTCGATAAATCTTCATTTGATAGAACTTTCTCGGGTACATAAGTCCCAACAGCTGTAATTCGTGCTTTTGAATTCATACAAATCCCCCCTCGTTTTATCACTAAGTTATAACACCTGGTTCTGATTATAAATAAAATTTCTTATTAATTCAATTATTTGTAAAAATAAGTCATTAATTATATGATCTGAATATGGAACTGGACTAGAAGGGAGAGTTTTTGATGTTGATAAGTAGGGTTACTTTATACAGTAACGCATTAGAAGAAATGAAAGATTTCTATTTAAATAAATTAGATTTTCAGTTATTAGATAGTAGTGAAGTAAGTTTTAGCATCCAAGTAGGAGAGAGTGAATTAGAGTTTCGTAAAAATAATTCGAATACCAAGCCTTTTTATCATTTTGCTTTCAATATACCGTCCAATCAGTTTTCTGAAGCAAAAGAATGGGCAAAAAAGAAGGTCGTTTTAAATGTAGAAGATGGAGAGGATGAAGTATATTTTTCACACTCAAATGCACATTCGTTCTATTTTATGGATCCTGCGGGGAATATTGTAGAGTTTATCTCTAGGCATACTATATCTCTAGAAAGTAATGAGCCTTTTTCGGTTCATTCTATATTAAATGTAAGTGAAATGAGTATGACGACAGATCAAGTTCTCGCAGTAGGGAACCAATTGATAGAATATGGGATTTCAGTAAGAGACGGAGAAGCGTTAAGTGATGGTTTTCACTTTATGGGAGAAAATGGAGTCTACTTATTATTAGGGCCATCAGGGCGTCGGTGGTTTTTCTCAGAGTTAGATGCAGAAGTTCATCCGTTAATCATAGAAGTTGATAACGAAAAACAGATTGAGGTGAATAGACAAGGGGAATGTAACATATCCATTAAGAAGTAAAGGGATCCAGATAAATGCCCTCATTTGTTTATGATGAGGGCAGTAGTATTATGGTGTTTTTGAGGGAGTCTTGTATCGAAATATGTATAAAGTCCATCTTGCCATAATGAGCGGGATGATAACTGTTTTATTTTCGATTTGTTTTTTTGAAAATGAACCAGCCAATCATATCGAATAGTAAAGTCAATACAATGCAAAGGACGACAAATTGCAATGAAAATTTGAGGTAACGAATCATAGTGTATGCCCTCCTTCACATCAATGTAATAACTATATATGAAATTCATTTCATGGTAAAATTTTGATATTGAACATTGGTGCGAAATACATAGATTGTAAGGAGAGGAGAATATGGAATTTTGGATTGTAATACCATTTATTGTTTTTGGAGCCATTTATATTGGAGAGAAATTAAAGCAAATGGAAAAAAGAACGGATGCTAGACTAAGGCGTATGGAAACTAGATTAGAATTAATAAAAAAACAAATGGGAATTAGAGAGGTAGAGCCCGAAATTAATAATGAACTGCGGCAGCTTGTGAAAGATGGAAAAACAATTACAGCAGTTAAGAAAGCGCGCGAAGCATTTGGGTATTCATTGCTGGAAGCGAAAGAATATGTGGATTCTTTATAACAATATAAATAGATCCATATCTTAATATGGATTATACTGAATGGAAAGCAGAAAAAAGATAAGCAAATTTGCTTATCTTTTTTCTTTTTCTCTCTGTTAAATTTTAATGTTGCTAATCAGATTCTAACGCTCCAGTTAATTGAAGAAGGTAGAAAGAATTCACAGTATTACACCTGAAAAGTTGCCTTTTAATACTACTTTTTCATTCTGATTTTTACATGAAAAGGATGCGATAATAGCTGTTCTATGATTTTCTTGCCTTTCATACTTTTCAATTTTAGCTTCACAAATTATTGTATCCCCTGTAAATACAGGTCTTAAAAACTCAAAATTCATAGTACGAGCCAGTACGTTATTATCTCCACCCATTTTCGTTGGTAGAGTTGCCGTTAGTAACCCTTGAGTTACAAGTCTTCCCTGTTTATCTGGGGTTATATGGTGAATCCCTTCATCACCTGAAACCTCTGTAAATAATTCAACATCTTTTACTGTAAAAGTTCGTTCAAACGTAATTATATCTCCGACTTTTAAAGACATATAAATCTCCTCCCTGAAGTTTAAATACTGTTATGGTCATGTTTAATCTGAATATTATAACAATATAGAACGGTGTTCAACCATTCCGACTGTTAGTTCAATAAGGACTACATATTGAATTTTGATAAGCGTAAACCGTCATACGTTTTTCTCATTTCATTGATTAGACGACCACCAACAGAGGATGTAGGTTCAACAGAGTGTTTCTCTCATTGAAAAGCTTGCTCTTTTTTCGTTTGAGATAGTTTGTTCATATGCTTTAATAAGTTATTAAACACTTTGTTCACCATTTCCCCTTAACAGAGCCTTCTTTTTAGAAGGATTAGTGAACCATTCTTGTATTCACGTAAGCTGCTAATACAACATGTCCAACGATAATAATAGGAACAATAATTTGTATGTTGGGCGTAGTGAAGACGCTACCAATTGCCGCAATAACACCAGCTGCTAAGTTATAAAGCCCAACTATGTTTGCTAGTTTTTGCTTATCTTGTACACGCTTTTCGTTAAATCCAGATAAGAGCCAAGTATACTGTTTTACTCCTACAAAGTAAGATAATGCGAAAGAAATTATAGCGATGATACATAATGATGGAGAAGCGAATAGGGCCATGATTACACCTCCGAAATCATTCTTATCCCGCATTAACGGGCAGTAACACTCCCACCTCAAAATTCAGCGGAAGCGAAGAAGTTAGGTGGGCGATGAACTGTTCGTAAAAGTCCGATTGGTTCAACTAATAATCAGTGGGGGATGGAGAAAACCCCCACTGATTAAAGTTTTACTTTATGTGCATTCTATAAATCGTCTAGCACTGTTAGAGAGTTTCCGATCTTTCAACCATATTATCGATGATTCAGATTGGAATGGAAAATCTATTAAATCTACTATTATGATAAATTCTTGTGGGATATAAGATACAGCACTTTTAGGTAGAATCGAGGCTCCGATCCCAGCCATGATGAGCATAAGTACAAATGCAGAGTCGGGACATTCACATGCTATATTTAATTTTATACCATGACGACTGCATTCATCAATGACGAGCTGATGGTAACTGTCTTCTTTATCTTTATGTAAAAGTAAGAGGGGGATATGATCTAGTTTAGTTATGGAGATTGGAAGATTTGAATGATGAAGCTCCCATTTTGCAGGCATGACTAATACGAATGGCTCCTTTGATACACAAATACTAGAAAAAGCCTTCTTATTAAAAGGGGTACGTAAGACAGCGAGTTCAATATTCCGATTTTCTAATTGCTCTATTAAGTATAAAGGACCACCTTCCCATACTTTTAAGTTTACATTTGGATAGTTCTCTTGAAAATAGCGGATTTTTTCAGATAAAAAAGGAATGCACGAATGAAATGCGCCAATAGACAGATTTCCTCGTAATCCTTCACCGGTATCTTTAATCTCTGTAATTGTTTCCTCTAATTGTTGGATAATACTTTTTGCTTTCCTATATAATATTTTACCTTCTTCAGTTAAATGCATATTTCGACCGTTTCTTTCAAAGAGGCTTACTGATAATTCTTGTTCTAGTAACGATAGTTGTCTACTTAGAGGTGGCTGTGCCATATGAAGTCGATGAGCAGCACGGGTAAGCTGTCTTTCTTCGGCGATTACAATAAAGTAACGAAGTTGTCTTATATCCATTTCCAATCCTCTTTCTATACCTTTTTTATATACAAAAACAACCTTATAAATAGTTTTTATATAATACGTCACATGATATCATAAATAAAACAAATTAAATGTAGAAAATTCTAAAAATTAAAAATATTTTTTGGTAGATTAATAACTTGAAAGTAGATTGTATCGTTCTGAGGAGGGAATATTTATGAAAGTTTCGTTATTCATTACATGTTTATCCGATGTGTTTTTTCCTCAAGTAGGTAAGAGTGTTGTGGAAATTATGGAGCAATGTGGAGTAGAAATAGATTTTCCTGAAGGACAAACTTGCTGTGGGCAACCTGCCTACAATAGTGGATATCAAAAAGAAGCTAAAGCGGCAGCGAAACAAATGATAAAAGCATTTGAGCATAGTGAATATATTGTGACCCCTTCAGGATCTTGTGCTAGCATGATTCATCATTATTATAAAGAAATGTTTAAAGATGATAGTGAATGGTATGAAAAAGCAGTTCGTTTAGTGGATAGGACGTATGAGCTGACGGATTTTTTAATGAATGTACTCGGAACAAGTAATTTAAAATCTAAGCTAGCTAGGGCAGCAGTTTTTCATCAATCGTGTCATATGAGTCGCGGACTTGGGATAAAAGATGAAGCACTTAAGTTACTATCACAAGTAGAAGGCCTAGACGTAAAAGAATTACCATATTGCCAAGTTTTGGTGGTACTTTTGCAGTGAAAATGAGCCCGATTTCTGAAACAATGGTTGATGAAAAGATAAAACATATTGAGGCAGCAGAAGCCAATCTCTTAATCGGGGCAGATATGGGATGTCTTATGAATATTGGAGGGCGGCTACGCAGAAAAAATAAAGACATTCAAGTGTTACATATAGCAGAAGTACTGGCGAAGGAGCTGAACAAATGAGTGTAGTGGGAGAACTAGAATTTTTGGAAAGAGTAGATAAAGCCATACACGATTCGCAGATGAGAAGTGCGGTTCCATTTACACAAGATAGGCTTCGGATGGGACGGGAACAAGCTACACATGAATTAGGAAATTTTGAGGAATGGCGTGAGGCAGCATCTGAAATTCGGATGCATACAATTGAAAATTTAGATAGTTATTTGGAACAATTAGCTACAAATGTTCGGGAAAATGGGGGGCATGTCCATTTTGCTTTCAAAGCAGAAGATGCCGTATTGTATGTTTCTGAAATCGCGAGAAAAAAAGGAGCAAAAACAATTATTAAATCGAAGTCCATGGTTTCGGAAGAAATACACCTCAATAAAAACTTAGAAGAAATGGGGGTAAAAGTGGTAGAGTCCGATCTCGGAGAGTATATCATTCAATTAGCGGGAGAAGCTCCATCACATTTAATTGCTCCAGCTATTCATAAGACGAAGGAACAAGTAGCAGAGCTTTTTTCTAAGGAGGCTGGAAGGGAAATACCAGTTGATACAAATCAATTACTACAATTTGCTCGGGAGCAATTGCGTAAAGAATTTTTAGAGGCTGATATTGGTATCTCAGGTTGTAATTTTGCTGTGGCAGAATCTGGATCCGTTGTTCTAATAAGTAATGAAGGAAATGCTCGCCTTACCACTACATTGCCAAAAGTTCATATTGCTATTATGGGAATGGAGCGCCTTGTTCCGACATGGCAAGATCTTGATGTTGTCGTTTCGATGTTAACTAGAAGTGCTACCGGTCAAAAAATTACATCCTATGTAACGGGAATTAATGGGCCTCGCTTACCTGAAGATATGGATGGGCCTGAAGAATTTCATTTAATCATTTTAGATAATGGTCGTTCTAATATTTTAGGAACCACTTATCAAGAAGTGTTGAAGTGTATTCGGTGCGGAGCGTGTGTGAATGTTTGTCCTGTATATCGTAATATTGGAGGACATGCGTATGGAAGTACTTATAGCGGACCAATTGGTGCGGTACTAGCTCCTTTATTAGAAGGGTATGAGGAATTAAAAGAATTGCCTTTTGCATCAAGTTTGTGCGGTGCATGTACAGATGTTTGCCCGGTGAAAATTCCATTACATGACCTTCTCATTGAGCATCGTAAAGATGAGGTGGAACAAGGATTTGTAACGAAATTTGAGCAACTGGCCTTTAAAGGTTTTTCGTTTATGGCGAGTCATCCTTTTGTTTACGAGAAAGCCGTTAAAATGGCTCGCACTGGTTTATCGATATTTGCAAAAGATGGTTATATTGCGAATGGCCCTGGTCCATTAAAAGGGTGGACAGAAAGCAGAGATTTTCCAAAACCCGCGAAACAATCATTTCGTGATTGGTGGGAAAAAGAAAAGAGGGATTCATAACATGACGGATGTACAAGAATCTTTTTTAAACAATATCGCACGTAAACTAGGGCGAAATCGTCGCTCCGGGATAACTCCTCCTAAGTGGAATAACGATCCACTTAGGTATTTTTCTAAAGAGATAGATCACGAGAGTTTAGTAGAACAGTTTATTGCAAACTTGAATGCATTACATACAGAAGTAAGTCATATATACCGCTCAGAAATAGAGAATGCCCTTCAGTACGTTGCAGGAAAATTTGATGTTCAATCTGCGGTGTACTGGGATGATGATAGATTACACCAGCTTGAAATAGGAAAGTATTTAACAAAAAATTTCGTTTCTTATCGAATTTGGCAGAATAAAGAAGATGAAAGAGAACTACGAGACTATGTAGCTCGAGTTGATATGGGAATTACATATGCCGAAATGGGGCTAGCTGAAACTGGAACAGTTATTTTGTGGAATGGTGGTGGGCGTGGACGTTTAGTTAGTGTTTTGCCGCCAGTTTATGTAGTGATCCTTTCGGAACATACAATTTATAGACGTTTGACAGAAGGAGTGACTGCAGTGCATGAACACGTTCCAAATGGATTACCTGCTTGTATTAATTTTATAACTGGTCCAAGCCGGACGGGTGATATTGAAATGGAATTAGCTTTTGGAGTTCATGGTCCTGGAAAGGTTCATGTCATTTTATTAAAGGATTAGAGAGAAAAACAAAAGTATACGAGGGGGAGTGAGGAGTTTGATGAAGAATAAATTCCGCTATTATGTTTTTGCGATGCTTACGTTAATTACGATGGTGAATTATATTGATCGTGGGGCCATTGCTTATGCACAGTCTTTTATTATAAAAGAATATGGATTTGACCCGAAAGAATGGGGAGCTATATTAGGCTATTTTGGTTACGGTTATATGCTTGGTTCTTTATTAGGAGGTATTTTTTCGGATAAAAAAGGACCAAAGTTTGTATGGATTGTAGCAGCAACCGCTTGGTCTATTTTTGAAATTGCGACCGCTTTTGCTGGAGAAATAGGGATGGCTGTTTTTGGAGGCTCTGCTTTAGCAGGATTTGCTCTGTTCCGAGTTTTATTTGGATTCACAGAAGGTCCATCTTTCGTGGTTTCGAATAAGACAGCAGCAAACTGGGCAGCGCCAAAAGAAAGAGCTTTTCTAACATCCCTTGGTTTTGTTGGTGTTCCGTTAGGCGCAGTATTAACTGCACCAGTAGCGGTTATGTTACTCTCTTTTACAAGTTGGAAAATGATGTTTTTCATCCTTGGTGCAATTGGGATTGTATGGGCGATTATTTGGTATTTTACTTTTACAAATATGCCTGAAGATCATCCGCGAGTGACGAAAGAAGAACTAGCTGAAATTCGTAGCTCTGAAGGTGTGCTTCAATCAGTAAAAGTAGAGAAAGGGATCCAAAAAGAGCCGAGGTATTCTTTTTTTAAAGTTCCGACATTCGTCATGGTTACGTTAGCGTATTTTTGCTTTCAATATATCAATTTCTTAATATTAACTTGGACACCGAAATATCTGCAAGATGTATTCCATTTTCAATTATCTTCTCTTTGGTATCTTGGCATGATTCCTTGGCTTGGAGCTTGTATTACATTACCGTTAGGGGCGAAGCTATCCGATCGTATTTTACGTAAAACAGGAAATCTTCGTTTAGCTCGAACAGGATTGCCGATTATCGCTTTATTCCTTACAGCGGTTTGCTTTAGTTTCATTCCAGCGATGGATAATTATGTAGCTGTATTAGCACTTATGTCACTTGGGAATGCATTTGCTTTTTTACCAAGTTCATTATTTTGGGCAATCATTGTCGACACAGCTCCTGTTCAAGCAGGAACCTATAGTGGAATTATGCATTTTATTGCGAATATCGCGACAATCTTAGCCCCGACCTTAACTGGATACTTAGTTGTAAGTTATGGCTATCCTTCTATGTTTATCGTAGCTGCCATTTTGGCCGCTATTGCAATGGGAGCGATGTTATTTGTGAAGCCAGGGCAGCAAACTAAGGCTGAAAGTTTGTTTGATTGGAAGAGTAAGGAAGGATTAGAGGAACCTCGTACTAATATGTAATTGCTTAAAATAAGTTGTGTGAAAAACGAGTTTAAGTAAAACTCGTTTTTTCATTTGCTAAAATAAATACTTTCTATAGTAAAATATTGTTTGATAGGAAATAAATTGAAAATAAAGGCTGGGATTGTAGATGTATACAGTTGGACAGTTTTCAACAATATGTGGTGTATCCATTAAAACGTTACATTATTATGATGAAATTCATCTTGTGAAACCGCTGCATACTGATTCTGTAACAGGATATTTTATCGAATAGTAAAGAGCATGTATGTTTGAATCTGAAAAAATATAATTTGGGGACATTATATTCGGTCGTGTATGAGTTAAATAATTTGAGAATCCATCGTGCAGAAGGACAACCGAATCGTTGTAAATATAAAGAAGATAAAAGATTGGTAGAAGAAATTTATAAAAAGAGAAGGGGAATATAAAGTGAAGCTTTCTGAATTTCAGCAGTATGTATCAAATTTTAGTAAAGAAAAAGGGTTTGCTGATGCAACGATTGAGAGGCGTACAATGTACTTAATGGCGGAATTAGGAGAATTAACAGAGGCAATTATAAAGCATAGTGAAGGTAAGGATACCAAAAGAGAAATAGGCTTAGAAATGTTCGATGTAATTTGGAATGTGTGTGATTTAGCGAATAAATTAGAAATTGATTTAGAGGAAGCATTTCAGGAAAAGATGGAAATCAATCGAGATAGAGAGTGGTAAAGATAGAAAGTGTGGATGGTATGACGCTAACATGAGATAATAGAGAAAGGAATGCAATAGGTAGGATTGTGATGGAGGAAGAAAATGAATTTGAAATATAAATGCTTAATATTAGATCATGACGATACAGCAGTGAAAAGTACACCGGATATACATTATCCATCATTTGTAGAAGCTTTAAAAGATTTAAGACCTAATGAAACGCCATTATCATTAGAAGAGTTTGTTTCAAATTGTTTTCATCCTGGTTTTTTGAGTTTATGTAAAGATATTATTCGTTTTACACCAGAAGAGCAAGAGCACCAACAAAAAGTTTGGAAAAAATACACCGAATCGAAAATTCCAGACTTTTATGAAGGGTTTCCCGAATTGGTACGGGAGTTCAAGAGACAGGGCGGAATTGTAACGGTTGTTTCTCACTCTGAAAGTAGTCGCATTAAGAGGGATTATGAAAAGCATTGTGGATTTGTCCCAGATGCAGTGTTTGGATGGGAGTTAGAAGAAAATCAGAGAAAGCCACATCCGTATCCAGTGAAAAAGATTTTGTCTATGTTTCATCTTCATGTAGATGAAGTCATCGTATTAGATGACTTGAAGCCAGCATTGGAAATGGCAAAGAGCTGCAACGTTACATTTGCAGCAGCTGGTTGGTCGCATCATATTCCGAAAATCAGAAAGCGAATGGAAGAGGAATCAGATTATTATTTTGAGAGTGTAGAGAAGTTTAAAGAATTTATCTTTAATGAGTAAAGAGGAGAAAGAACTTGGGAAACACCAAGTTCTTTTTTTATGCTACATCGCAGATATTAGAATAATTGTAGGTGTTCTATTGAACAAATAGCACATTTCAAGAGTGAATAAATTATGTAATTGTACGATTAGAAAAGTATGAAGATAAGAAGATCCCGTTAGTTTTTGTTAATTTTTGTATGCATAGCTTTATTAGGAGGAAGACAATATAACAGTATGGCTCCCTCAATATAATATTCTTTTTGGAGGTTGTTTAGTAAAATCAGCAGGTGCGAAAGATTTAGGAAATGTTGCGGATGCATACGTAGATGAATAGGCATATTCAGTCGGAAATGTGATGAATCGATATGAAAATATAAAATCAGTTATACCAGGGCATGGAGATGTAGGAGATAAAAGTTTGCTTTCTCATACGTTAGAGTTATTACAAATAAAATAGAGAAATTGAAAGAGTGATAGAAAAGAACCCTTTTAAGGGTTCTTTTATTTTGATAATCTTTTGACTTGATGATCTTTTCCCCATTCACACAGTTCATTCATAATTTGAATTAAAGATTTTCCGTATTCGCTTATTGTGTATTCAACTCTTGGTGGAACTTCTTGATATACAGTACGATGGATAATCCCATCAGCTTCAAGTTGTCGCAATTGTTGCGTTAGAACTTTTTGTGTAATATCTGGGATCGCACGTTTCAGTTCGTGTGTCCGCTGCTTTCCGTTCATGAGAATGCATAAAATACTACTCTTCCATTTTCCTCCGATGACTTCAAGGGTAGTAGCGATAGGGAAGTTCTGATTCATCTTCATATTACACCTCCATAGGTACTTTGAGGTTCCTATAGCACCTGAAAGTACGTACTTTTCAATTATATGTAACTAATACATACTAATACTAAAGGATTTCATTTATTTATAAGGGGGAAGGGAATTTATGAAAACACTTGTAATTGTAGCACATCCAGATATTGAAAAATCAAGAATTAATAAAAGATGGATAGAAGAACTGGAGAAATATTCTAATGAGATAACAGTACATGAATTGTATAAAGCAGCTCCCAATTGGGAATTCGATGTTGATTATGAACAAAGACTATTATTAGAACACGATCGTTATATATTTCAATTTCCGTTCTATTGGTATAGTTCACCACCATTATTAAAAAAGTGGTTTGATGATGTGCTGACGTACGGTTTTGCATATGGTTCTACAGGGGATAAAGTACGTAATAAAGAATTTGGTTTGGCGATTTCTATAGGGGGATTAGAAACGCAGTATAAAGATGGGTTTACAATGAACGAACTAACAAAACCATTTCAGGCAACTTGTCTATACACAGGAATGAAGTTCATACCAACATTTACGTTGTATGGAGCAGAATACCAACTAAAGGATGAAGATATCGAAAGAAGTGCAGCTGAGTATATTAACTATATTATGAATAAAAGTAATCTTTATATATGATTTAAAAATATCCCGATCCTTTATAGGTATCGGGATATTTTTATTGGTTTGAAATAAAGTTTGAACAGAATGGATTCCAATATAAAAAATCGCCGGATAGAAAAAAGAGGGACTTTTTTCATAATTACTTCATATGAGTTATGACTTGTTCGGTTGAAATTTGTTATGTAAGAGATGTGTTAGTGGGTTTTGAAACTTTCTTACCATCTTTATAGTCAAGGCAAGAAACTTCAATTAATAAACCATTAAATACTGTGAAATAAAACCCATAACTACTACCTCTCATTGTATAAGGTTCCTTGTCTATTTCAATGCCTCCAGCTACTAAGCGATTATATGCTTGATCAACTTCACTTGAAGTTTCCACTAAAAATCCAATATGAAAAGCTTCAGGATATCTAACAGCCTTTTGCCCTTTGAATGCTTTCGGGTCACTTAACACGAGAATAAATCCATTCTCATCACTCATTATTACAAGAGCCTTTCCTTTTTGTTCTAAAAATTGAAAATCAAAAAATGTCTCAAAGAAATGTCTAGCTTCTGATAAATCATCAACACATAGATTTAAATGGTTTAACCTCATTCAATCATCTCCTTTTAAACAGGAAATCCCTATATTAGTAACATTTGAAAGGGAATAGACAAGTATTTGAATGTTACGGTCATGGCTTTCTGTTTAGTTATAGTTAGGGCAACTAGACTATATATATGCTATGTAACATCATAATTATTCTATTCGTACCTTTTGATCTTTACTAGAAATAGAACAACAAACTAGTGAATCTATTTTTGCTAACCCTATACAAGTTTTAGCGGTTAGAATGAGGGATTTTAAAACAATGAGAAGTGAACAAGAAATGATGAATATGTTAATTGATTTACTAAATTCTGTATTTCATTTAAAATGATAAAGAAAATTCTAATAATATAAATTATTTGGCAGGAAGTATGATTCGTAAATTTCAGTCTTTGAGTATAAAGGAAGAGATAAAAATTGAAACAGCCATTGTTACAAGTAGAAACCGAAAGGCTTATGATCCGTCCTGTTCTAAAAGAAGATTATATAAGTTGGTATGAAGGTTTCCACAATCGTTTACCATCTCAATATAAGTATGATGATGGTTATCGAGATATGTCGTCTTCAACAAAAGAATGGTTTACCGAATGGATACGTGGCTTTGATGAATCAGCAAAACGAGATGAAATGTATGTGTTAGGAGTGTTTCGTAAAGAAGATGGTGCGAATGTTGGTAAAGTTGAGCTTATTACAATTTTACGAATGGATTATCAATGGGCGATGATAGGGTATTCAATCCATAATCAGTACGGGAAAATGGGCTATGGCTTAGAAAGTGTACGGGCCGCTATGGACTTATTCTTTGATCATCTTAAATTCCATCGCATTGAACTGCATATAAATGTTGATAACGAGCCATCGATTCGTCTGGCGGAAAGAGCAGGATTCGTTTTTGAATGTACAAGAAAAGCGTTTTCTCTTGAGAACGGAAAATGGACTGATTATTTAATTTATTATAAAAATCGTCCTGAAGAGGTTTGATCCATCTTTAGGAGAGTTAGATTGGTAGTTTCAATTTTTGTATAGAAGGGTGAACACAATGTACAATCTTACAACTATTCAAAACATATTTGGCCCCTCGAAAAAAGTATTAAATGGTTTGCCAAATGCAGTAACAATTGAAGAAATGGATGAAGATTCTTTTTATGATGCTCAAAATTATAAAGAGCAGATAAAAAAGTTTGAAGAGCTTTGTTCAAGTTGGAATGTAAAAAGAGCAAGCATTTTACTAGATAAAAGTTTCAATAGTTATACTCCGAGTGCAAAAGTGTTACGTGAATTTGGCTTTGAGCTTTATGCAGCGAAAATAGAGGTGTTTCGTAAGCTTTCGGATAGCGTAACTCTAGAAAAACAGTATGATTTTTGCTCTATAGACGTAGGGACGTTGTCTGAAGAGGAATTTAAGTCGCTTTGGGAACGATGTATGTCAGATTCGGACAACAAATCATCAAGTCTTAACATTAATGAACATTTTCATGCTATACAAGCAGAATTAGGTAAGGGGTGGGAAAAATCATGTATTGCTTTTTATGATAAAGAGCAACCGATTGGAATATCCATTCCTCATATTGAACCTGGTACGAAGAATGAAGGTCGATTATTTTATTTTGGACTATTGCCGGAGGAACGTGGAAAAGGACTTAGTGCTCATATCCATCTTCAATCTTTATACATGTTAGAACAGATGGGGGCTACTTATTATATTGGAAGTACTCATATGACAAATGAAAAAATGCAAAAGGTTTTTTGGAAAAACGGATGCTCTATAAGGACAGAAACGGAATTGTATTGCAAAATATTTAAATAAATTCAGGAGATGAGAAAATGAAGGAAATAAAAGTTTTCCATTATGATGCATTTAGTACAAAGCCGAATATGGGAAATCCAGCTGGGCTTGTAATAGATGCAGAAGGATTAACTAATGATGAAATGCAGCTTATTGCAAAAAAAGTAGGATTTAACGAAACGTCTTTTGTGCTTCCTTCGAATGTAGCGGATATAAGGATCCGTTATTTTACACCAGGGCATGAAATGAATCTTTGCGGACATGCGACAGTGGGAACTATATTTGCACTTCACGAAAGAGGGCTACTGAAGGGGAAACGAAATCTCACAATCGAAACGAAAGCGAGTGTTTTACCAGTACATATAGATATAGATGAAAATGGAGAATCATTTATTAAAATGAGACAAACGGCGCCACAGTTTCAAAAGTTTGATGGTTCCATTGAAGAGTTAGCGCACAGCATTGGACTTCATGGGAATGATTTAGATGAAACGCTACCAATTGTGTATGGGAGTACTGGAATTTGGACTTTATTAGTTCCAATTAAAACGTTGGATGCTTTTCAAAGAATGAAACCAAATAATGAAGAGTTTCCATCTATTCTAAAAGAAGTACCGAAGGCATCGATTCATCCTCTTTGTTTAGAGACGTATGATGAAGCAGCACATATGCATGGCCGTCATTTTTCATCACCTTATTCTGGAACGATAGAAGACCCAGTGACGGGAACTGCTTCTGGGGTAATGGGAGCTTACTATGCTAAGTTTTTGAAAAAAGATTTTAATAGTGAAATGAAATTCATTGTGGAACAAGGGCAAGAAATGAATAAAGATGGTCGGGTCGCTGTTTATGTAACAAAGAAGCAGGAAGATGAGTCCCTACAAATTGAGATTTCTGGAACTGCAGTGTATGTAAAAGAATTTCAAATTTCGATTTGAAAAAAGTCCGGTCATATACCGAACTTTTTTCATCTGTTTAAAACTTCAATAAAAGAGGCATTTCCATTTTGTCTCATTACAGAATGAAAATTGTTATTTTCTAACGTTTCGGCAACCTGTTTTAACTGTCTCACATCATCATGATGAATTAGTAAACTATCTGCTCCGCTTTCTTCAATGTGGAGATGCTCAACCTTACCGATAGCCTCATTTACAGCTTGTAAAAAATCGGGTTTCATATATATCCTCCTAATATGTACAGGTATTTTTTTATAGCATGCCCGTATTTATCAAAATTAAAAGTTGGCGGGAATACAAGAAGGGCTCATTGTTTCATACTTCTAATTCGAAGCAGGTTTTCATTACGT
The DNA here is from genome assembly GCF_038050455.1 of Bacillus sp. FSL K6-6038. NCBI lineage: Bacteria > Bacillati > Bacillota > Bacilli > Caryophanales > Bacillaceae > Bacillus > Bacillus sp. FSL K6-6038. The sequence continues at coordinate 3,157,976 of NZ_JBBOUH010000001.1, read as the reverse complement.
GAAAATAAAATATGTATGAGGGAAAGAAGTGTGAAAAGGAGAATTGAAATGAATATATCAGGGTTTAAAAATTCGATTGAAATGTTATTTGGAGAGCATCTTCATAAATATGGTGATGATGAATATGGCTTCACCATATTAGCAAAGAGGAATTTTGTAAAATAGGTTATACAACGAACCTAACGCTGGAAACAATCGAAGAAGCACGAGTAAATCAAGTCGATATGATCATTACACATCATGCACCGTGGAGCTTTTTATTCGGTATGGAAGAATCTTGTGTTGAGAAATTAAAAGAATATGAAATCAATCATTTTTGGATACACTTACCTTTAGATTTTGTGAACTTTGGAACTTGCACTTCATTATTTAACGAAATTGGGATTGATAAAATACTCGAATATTCTTCGTATGAGGAAGAAGAGTTACCTGGGATTGGAGAATATGAATCTCCTATTTTGTTTTATGATTTAGTGGAAAGAGTAGAAGAGAGATTAGAGGAAAAGGTAAAAGCATGGAAGAATCATAATCGTCCGGTGAAACGAGTAGCAATCTTAACAGGAGCAGGGAACAACACAAATATTATAAAAAGAGCATTAGAAAAAGGTTGCGATACATATATAACGGGAGAGAAAACGTTATATACAGTTCAATATGCAAAATTTAAGGGAATCAATCTTATTGTTGGTAGTCATACGTTTACGGAAGTTTTTGGGGTGGAAAGTTTAGCTTATAAATTAAAAGAGCTGAATCGGGCATTAGAAATTACTAGATTATATGAAGAGCATTTGGAGTGAGGGAGAGAATGCCAACGATATACGTGAACTATGGGGAATCAAGGGTGAAGTTAACATGGCTAAAAGCAAATACATTACCAGATTATGAAGGGATTACGAGTGTCCATGGTTTTTGTTTTTATAAAAACAAAGTGGTATTAATAGATCATTATAATCGCAGTTGGGATTTTCCAGGAGGTCATATTGAAAAGGATGAAACACCAGAAGAATGTTTTCAGAGAGAGGCATGGGAAGAAGGGTATGTGAAAGGAGAATGTACCTTGCTTGGATATATTATTGTAGACCATAGCGAAAATCCAAAATGGAATGAAAAGAGTCCATACCCAAAAGTAGGATATCAACCATTTTATCGGAGAGTATGAATCAAACAGAAGGATGTTTGTGAAACCGAACGAGGTTACATTGTATTATCCAAAGTGGAATGAGATTTATGATGAAATAGTAGCTGCTGCATTATTGGTTTCAGAAAGATAGAGATTCCTTCTTTTATAATATAAGGATTTTTAAAGGTTTTTTCTTATATTTGTCAAATAATTATAAAGTCGTTTCATTTAATAGTAGTGATATTCAAGTACGGGTGCAGAATAGGAATGAGAAAAATGAATATTTCGGAAATTATTGAACAATTGGTTGTTAATGAAGTTATTACTGATTATCCGAAAGGGTACAAGAAATTAACTGGCGGTACCACAAGTAGACTGTATCTTATAGAAGGAAAAGAGCAGTGTGTTATAAAATTGAATGAACCAAAAGTCATCGAAGAAGAAGCATATTTTCTCAATTTTTATGAAAATGAAAGTATATTTCCTAAGCTTTTGTACGTGGATCCACTAAATAGATATATGGTCTACTCATTTATTCCTGGTTCCACAAGTTATGATGTCGGGAATAAAAGGGATGCTCTTTGTACACTTGTACAGGGAGTGATTAATAAATATAAAGTGGCTATGAAAATGGATCAGTGGGGATGGAAAGAAGGACCGGTAGACTCTTGGCAGGATTTTCTTTTAAACAGAGTGATGGAGGCTAATGAGAATGTAAAATCTTACATTACACAAGAAGAGTTTCATAGTGTTCTTAAATTAGTACACAGTCCAAATAGAACGGCACATAGCAATCAACCATATGTATTACATGGGGATTGTGGATTCCATAATTTTATATTTAAGGAGCATAAATTATATGGTGTGATTGATCCTTTGCCAGTTTTGGGAGATCCAATATATGATTTAATTTATGCATTTTGTTCGACGCCAAAAGATTTAACGAGGGAAACGATAGACGAGATAGTAGAAAAGAGTATATTTCATAATAGAGAGAGAAAATTTTTATATGAAGAAGTCGTAATCGTTTTATATTGCAGGTTAGACGCTTGTATGAGACATCATCCAGAAGATTTAGAAGCCTATTTAAAAGCTTGGCGTTATTGGATGAATCTGATTCATGAACAGTGAAAGTTTAATAGAAAATAAAATGGGGATAGGAGAAATGTTATGAAAAACTTTATTTGTACAACATGTGGCGTACAATATGCAGCAAGTATAGAAGAACCAGTGAATTGTATGATTTGCAATGAGGAGAGACAGTATATTAATCCGAAAGGTCAATCTTGGACAACACTGGAGGATTTACAAGAGAGTAATACATATAAAAATGAAATCATTGAAGAAGAAACAGGGCTTTATAGTATTACAACAAAATCAGAATTTGCGATTGGCCAAACAACTTATTTGGTAAAAACAGATTCATATAATTTATTATGGGACTGTATTACTTATTTTGATGAAAATACAATTGAAAAGGTAAAAGAATTAGGAGGGTTAGATGCGATTGCGTTATCCCATCCACACTATTATTCTACTCAAGTTGAATGGGCAGAACGGTTCGATGTACCAATCTATATACATGAAGATGATAAACAGTGGGTTATGCGTCCGAGTAAACATATTGTTTTTTGGTCAGGAGAATCATTGCAATTAGCTGATGGACTCACTATACATCGTCTAGGCGGACATTTTAAAGGTGGTTCTGTTTTACACTGGTCACAGGGTAGTGAAGGGAAAGGGATTTTATTAACAGGGGATATTATTCAAGTTGTAGCGGATCAGCAGTGGGTGAGCTTTATGTACAGCTATCCAAATCTAATTCCGTTACCAACTAATAAGGTTGAAAAGATGGCTAAAAGAGTAAAGTCACTGCCTTTTAATCGTTTATACAACGCTTTTCATCGAGTAGTAAAAGATGATGCAAATGAGGCGGTTCAGCGTTCGGCACAACGCTATATTGCTGCATTAGAAGGGGAATTATTCCATACATAAAAAGGAGAAACAAAAATGAATATATTAGTATGCTTTGGTGATAGTATCACAGCTGATGAAACATTTTGGAATGGAACACCGAGATTAACACCACGTTTACAAGAGCAGTTTCCGAATTGGAAAGTAGAAAATGCAGGTGTTCCTGGTGATAATACGTTCGATGCTTTGAGAAGAATAGAAGAAGATGTGTTATCTTATGAGCCGACATTTGTAACAGCCTTTTTTGGTGCGAATGATGCAGCGTTTCATAAACAAGTATCACTACAAGAATATAAAGAAAATTTAATCGAGATTGTGAAAAAAATCTCACCAGAAAAGGTGCTGTTAATTAGCCCGGCACCAGTGGATGAGGAAAGACAGCATGCAAGAACAAATGAAGTATTATCACAGTATGCAAAAGTGGTGGAAGAAGTGGCAAAACAAACAGGAAGTTATTTTCTTGATCTACATTCTCATATGATTCAAGAATTGGATTATATGAGGTTTGTAGAAAATGAAGATCGTGATGGGCTGCATTTTGGAGAGACTGGCTATGAATACTTATCAGCGTTAATCGGGGAGAAGTTAACAGGAATTTTAGAATAAACGGTGGAAAAGAAAAAGCAAAGCTACTGGTAGCTTTGCTTTTATTGTTTCCTTTTTGGTCTACGTACTAATTCACCACCGCAGTTTGGACAAACATGATGCGTTTTTTCTGTGCATGGTGCACAAAATGTACATTCATACGTACAAATATAAGCCTCCGAATCTGTTTGAAGTGAAGTGTTGCAAGTTTGACAGTTTGTTTTCATTTCTAATGCCATATGATTTCCTCCTACTTGTATGAATGTTTGTAATTTAATGATAATATAAACGGGAGAATATGTCTTTTTCATATGAAAGTATATTTGGAAGTTAAATTAGCATTTGCAATGAAATGTGCTATTTTATTTTGAAATTGATTGTTTAGTGACTTTTAAAGATTCATTAAAGGGGATTTAAAGCAAATCTATAAGTTTGTTAGTTGCTAAAACGGTAGCAAACATTTCATGAAGACTTACTAATGCAAGCTTATGGATATCTTCTGCATGATGATAATTTCCATCATATGAGATTCTACCAAATGTAGCTGTCGCATCTGAAACGACATAAGTTGAAAAACCTAAATTACCAGCCATACGTGCTGAAGTGGATACGCAATAGTCCGTTGTTAAACCGATAATGACGGCAGTTTCATAATTGTGTTCTCGTAAATATGCTTCTAAATTGGTTCTGATAAAAGCGCTATTCACATTTTTTTGAAATACTGGTTCATTTGGAAGTGGAGTAGCAAAGTCTTTAAATTCACTTCCGCTGCTTTCTTTTCTTAATGGGTGATTTTCTTTATTTGAGATGTGCTGCACATGAATTACAGGACGATTTGTTTTTCTCCATGTTTGTAATATAAGCTCCATGTTTGTTTCAGCATGTATATTATTGCGTTGTCCCCAGTAAGAATCATCGAATCCTTTTTGAATATCAACTAGAATAAGTGCAGCATTTTTAGGTAATCGATTCATTTGGTATTCTCCTTTTCAAAAATGATTTATTTTCCATATGGTAATGATATCAATTATTGTAAAAGTAGAGAATTTCCAGTATTTTTGAAGGGTATAACAAAAAGTTTGAACAAGGGGATAAAGAGGATGGAGATTGAGTGGTTACGATGTTTTTTACTTTGCTCAGAGTATAAAAGTTTTTCAAAAGTAGCAGAGCATTTTCATATGACACAACCTGCAGTAAGTAAGCAGATAAAGAAATTAGAAGCTGAATTAGAAGTGGAATTATTAAGTAGATCTCCACAAGGTATAGAATTAACAGAGGCTGGTATGTATTTTCAAAAAAGAATAATTCCATTCGTTAAAGAATGGGATGGCATTAAACAAGAAATGAAAGACATGGGAGAATCCGTACGTGTAATATTAGGTTTACTACCTAGTCTTGCAGCATTCTATCTTCCAGAAAAACTTGTTGGAGGCCAAAGTGAGAATATGAATTTAGAAACGAAAGTATATGATATGTCTAAAGAGATTATGGAAGATATTTTATCAGGGAAATTAGATGTAGGTTTAGTAGATGAAAAGTGGGTACCAAAAAAGCTTTGGAATAGGCAGTTGTTTGTGGAACCATATGATGTAGTTTTTCAAAAGACACATCCGCTTAGTAAAAGAGAAAATGTAACCATAAAGGAGCTGTTATCAGAGAATTTAGTTATGTATCCAATCGGTTGCGATATTCGAAGAGCGATTATGGAAGAGTTTGAAAGATTGGAAGTAAAACCTAATATTAGTTCTGAGGTATCGTTTCGAGACTTTATTCTTGGGATGGTTGCTGCAGGGGCAGGAATTACAATTGTTCCACGGACGATTTCAGAACGTATTGAACATTTGCCACTGCGTACGATACCCATCCGGGATTTTCAAAAACAAAGAGCAATATATTTGATTGCACGAAATGAAAGGATTGGTAAAGCTCTCTTTAAGATGTTTACAGGAACTGCTTTGTAATTGTTGGAAGGTACTTTTATTATAAACTATTTCTTTTATATACATATCTATACAAAATTGAACAAGTAATACAGCAACAGGGGGTACATGTTTTGTTAGAGAATAATAATTTTTTGGATTCAAAAAGTGGTGTGAGTTTTAACAGTTTACGCGCTGACTGTGAGAATTGCTTCGGCTTGTGCTGTGTTGCGCTTCCTTTTGCAGCTTCAGCCGATTTTGCTGTTAATAAAGATGGTGGTAAGCCGTGCTCTAATCTACAATCAGATTTTCGTTGCAGTATTCATAAAAACCTTAGGCAGAAAGGTTTTAAAGGATGTACTGTATTTGAGTGCTTTGGTGCGGGGCAAAAAGTTTCTCAAGTTACCTTTGAGGGAGTTGATTGGCGCAAAGGTCCAGAACAGGCAAAGAAAATGTATGATGTTTTTCCAATTATGCACCAACTTCATGAGATGCTTTGGTATTTGAATGAAGCTTTAACGTTAAAGGTGACAAGTCCGATTTATGGGGAGCTTCGTGACGCGATTGAGGAGACAGAACGACTTTCAAGGCTTAGTCCAGATTTACTAATGAAAATAAATGTTCCATTACACAGAGTAGATGTAAATACTCTTCTTTTAAGGACGAGTGAACTAGTATGGATGGAGTCACGTCACCGGTATAAAGGGACGAAAAAAAATAAGAGAACTGACCACCGAGGAGCAAATCTCATGGGGGTAAAGCTTAGAAGGGCAGATCTTAGGGGAGCGAATTTAAGAGGAGCATACCTCATTGCTGCTGATCTTCGAGGTGCTGATTTAAGAATGGCTGACTTTATCGGTGCTGATTTACGAGATGCTGACTTAAGTGGAGCAAATCTAACAGACACTATTTTTCTAACTCAAGTCCAGATTAATGCAGCGAAAGGGGACGCAAACACGAAATTACCAAGTTTACTTTCTCGTCCAGCGCACTGGTCTGCTTGAGAAAAAGGTAAATGAAACATTAGGTTTAATTCAATATAAATGTATGTAATAGCTTTATAATCAAAAACACAGGCCGTATTTTTTTTATAGCCTGTGTTTTTGATATTGTTAGTTTTTCTTCTCAAATGTGGCAATGATTACACTAAATATAATAAGAGCACCACCAATAAAAAAGTTACGATTTAACGTTTCATTTAAAAGTAACCAGCCTAATAATGAACCAACAATAGGCTGAAAAAAGAAAAACAATGAACCGATGCTGGCATCCATTAACTCAAGTCCTTTATTCCAAAGAAAAAAGGCTCCAGCGGTCGAGATGATTCCTAAATATAAAATACCTAAAATGATAGTGGTATTTAAGTCCCCAATTGGATTAGATTGTAATTCCCAAATCATGCAGGGTGTAATGAAAAATAGTGAAAAGAAGATTGCGTACGTTGTAATGACTAAAGATGAAAATTGTTGAGAAGCAATCTTTACATAAATAGATAGTAGAGCCCATGTAATCGCAGCCCCCACTAAAATGATTGTGCCGATAAAATAAGAGCCAACTTCTATATCCCACCCAATAACAATTGTGACGCCTAGTGTAGCTAAGACGGTAGAGAGTATTCTGCGAGTCGTTAAGTTTTCTTTCAAAATCAATGTAGCAAACACGACCATAAATGCTGGAGTGGCCGATGTAACTAAAGAGCCTGTGTGCGCATCTGATAATTTTGTTCCAACAAATTGGCACGTAATTGAAACAAAGTAGCCGATGAAGCCAATCCAAGCAAAGAGTAGCCAATCTTTTTTGTTTATTTGTATCGTTGTTTTTTGTTTTCGTTTTGTCGTTTTTAAAATCATGTACAAAACTACAAAGGCAATAATAAAGCGAAGCCAGACAAGTGTGAGAGGCGGAATAAAGTCTAGTACATATTTACTAACAACATACATACCACCCCAAATACTTGCTGCAAGTGATAAACATATAGCGCCTAAAATTGTTTGTTTCATTGTGAAATACCTCCGTCTATTTATAGGATTGTAAAATAGGGAATCCTAAGACGAGGCATGTTTTTTTATAAAAAATACGTATGCCCGTCTTAGATTATAGACGGATTACAGGTTGATCGTTTTCAAATAGGTTGTTGTAGTACATAAGAATTTCTCCTCTCAATATTTTGTATTTGTTTATCATAAATAAGTTTTATAATAAAAGTATAACTTAATTTTCAGATTATTGGAGGGATAAAATGAAATATGTTGTGATTCAGTCTCACACTAGTAATTATCCAGAACCAATTAGTTTAGAAAAAGGAGATCAAGTGCGAGTTGGTAATATATATTCAGGGCCAGAAAACTGGAACAATTGGGTATATTGCCGTGCTGAGCATAGTGGTCTGGCGGGATGGGTTCCAGAGCAAATAATAACATGTGAAAACAGTGATTCTGGTATTGTGCTTGAAACATATACGGCGAAAGAATTAAATGTAGAAAAAGGAGATATTCTCATTGGTTTAAAGGAATTAAATGGTTGGCTATGGTGCAAGAAAATAGAATGTGAAGAAGTTGGTTGGATTCCGAAAGTAAATGTACGGTTAAAGCAAAAGATGTATTTTGAAAATTAATATGATGAAATATGGATAAAAATATAACTCAATTCTTTTCGCCCTTGTGTTATAAATTATAAATTCAAACTCATGAAACTCTAAATAAGAGAAATAATAGTAAAATAACCCTTGTATTTCACTGGATAAAATATGGCATAATCATTTTGTCGCAAAATATATAGAAAAATAAGGGTATGTAAAAGGAGAAAATGAATGAGTTTTGCTATTGAAGTTTTAATTCAAGCAGCAATTGATGTCGTGTTTGAATATGTAAAAGATGATGAAAAAACGAAGGAATGGAATACATTTTTAATCGAAAATCGTTATCCGTTAGAGCGAGTGAAAGAAAATCCACGTGTAGGAGATACATTTATTTCCGTTCAAAAAATGGGTAAGAAAATATTTGAATCGGAAGTGGAATTTTTAGAATATGAAGCACCGTATATCATTACTCTTGGTGGTGAGATGAAACAAGGATATTCTACTACAACATACATATTGTAAGAAGAGGAAGGCACACTTCTTACATTAATTGCTGAGTATACACCTAGCAATCTATTCTATCGTATTTTATATAAATTAACAGGTTGGATGTATGGATCAGCTTGAACGTTTAGCAGAGTGTGTAGAAGCTACTCATAATAAAGAAAAAGAAATATAGGAAGAAGGAGATCTGCAACATATAGCGGATCTTTTTTGCATATATTGTGAATAATAAACCGTCACGTTTGACTGTATAGTTTATGTATTGTATGATGTTCTTAACATAAATGGGGAGGGAAAAATCGTTGGGAAGGTGTATCGAATCGGACAGTTGGCTCACTTGGCTCACGTATCGAAACGAACGATTGATTATTATACGAATCTAGGTATCTTAAAAGCGGAGCGATCTCAATCTAATTATCGCTATTACGACGAAACAGCATTTGAAACATTACAATTTATTGAGAAATGCAAGGAAATGCATATGCCGCTTTGTGAGATTAAAGAGAGGATCGAGGAGAGGAAGAAGCTGCTCGGTATCAATGAACACGTTTCGAAACAAGTGAATGAAGTGACAAATCATATCCATCGATTAGAAACAGAGCTAACACAGTTGAAACCTCTGTTAGATGGGTTAACAGATTCACAACGTGAAAAAATATCGAAATCTTTATCGGGTCAAACGACAGCTTTAATACAAACACTGATACTATTTTTATAGTTGAAGTTGGATCCAACTCTTTTAATTTCTGTATAGGGCTATGTTTTCTAAAGAAACAGAGAATAAGAAAACATTATAAGTATACAGGAGGTGAACACCTTAGTTTTTTTACTAAGGGGATTCATTGGAAATATTTAATTTAGTCATGGTTGCGATTTTAATCGCATTTACTGGATTTTTCGTAGCAGCAGAGTTTGCGATTGTTAAGGTACGTTCAAGTCGTATAGATCAGCTTGTTGCGGAAGGAAAACGCGGTGCGTTAGCAGCAAAAAAGGTAACAACAAATTTAGATGAATATTTATCTGCTTGTCAGTTAGGAATTACAGTAACGGCAATGGGACTTGGTTGGTTAGGTGAACCGACAATAGAAAAGCTATTGCATCCATTATTTGAGAAATGGAACTTAAACCCTTCTATTTCACAAGTATTGACTTTTGGCCTTGCATTTATGACAATGACGTATTTGCACGTTGTAGTAGGGGAATTAGCTCCGAAAACAATGGCAATTCAAAAGGCTGAAAGAGTAACTTTATTATTTGCTGGACCTTTAATGATGTTCTACAAAGTGATGTATCCGTTTATTTGGGTACTAAATAGTTCAGCGCGTGTCGTAACTGGCTTATTCGGTTTGAAACCAGCTTCTGAACATGAAGTAGCACATACGGAAGAAGAGTTACGTCTTATTCTTTCAGAGAGCTATGAAAGTGGAGAAATTAATCAAGCAGAATATAAGTATGTAAATAATATCTTTGAATTTGATAATCGCATTGCGAAAGAGATTATGGTACCACGGACAGAAATCGTCGGTTTCTATCTCGAAGATTCAGTAGAAGAACACATGAAAATTATCCAAAGCGAACGATACACACGTTATCCAATCTTTGGAGAAGATAAAGATGATATTATCGGTATGGTCAACGTAAAAGACTTCTTTATTCGATATATGAAAGGCGATACAGAAGATTTATCATCTATTCGTACGTATATGCGTCCGATTATTGAAGTGATGGAAACAACTCCAATTCATGATTTACTTCTGCAAATGCAGAAAAAGCGAATTCCAATGGCTGTATTATATGATGAGTACGGAGGTACAGCCGGAATTGTAACGCTTGAAGATATATTGGAAGAAATCGTCGGCGAAATTCGTGATGAATATGATGAAGATGAACATCCACCAATTCAACACGTAAATGAACATCATAAAATTGTTGATGGAAAAGTGTTGATTTCAGAAGTGAAAGATTTATTTGGTCTACACATCGAGGAAGAAGATGTGGATACAATTGGTGGATGGATTATGATGCAGAATCATGAAATTGAAGAAGGACAATGTGTCGAAGCAGAGGGATATGAGTTTAAAGTTCTTGAAAAAGACGCATATCAAATTAAGCGCGTTGAAATTCGAAAAATTGATCATCAACAAGAGAAAGCAGCAACTGTATAGGTTGCTGCTTTCTTTTTCACCTATCGCAAAACTTGAAACAAGGAGCGGATATTTTGATTGAAGTTGCGTTACGAGTATACAAACTACAATTATATATGATTTTTAGTGGTTTACTACTTCTATGGACGATAACGCCTTTTTCAAAGCAAGTTACTGGATTCGGGATCGGATTAGCTGTAAGTGCATACTGTCTTTGGTTGTTAGCCAGACGAGTTGAAAAGATTGGGAAAAGTATTGTATTAAAACAACGTGCGCCTGGATTAGGAATTTTAAATCGTTTTGCAGCTGCGATACTAGGTGCGATCATTATGTATGAAATTGAACATGAAATGGAAATGTGGGCATTTGGTACGGGCATTTTAGGTGGTCACTTTTTAATGATTGCGAATTTAGCTTATGCGAATATGCAGTTAGTAAGAGAAGAAGAGGAAAAAAGAAAAAGGGTTACACAGGATTCAAAATAAGAAGATAAAGTGAAACTTTAATCAGTGAGGGTTCTTTATCCCCCACTGATTATTAGTTGAACCAATCGGGGTCTTACTGCCCGTTAATGCGGGATAAAAGGGAACCGAAAACGGTTCTTTTTTTATTTTCTTATTTTTTCATGGAAAAATAAAAAAGTTTAGAAAACCCATCGCTTTCTAAAGGTTATATATGTTATTATGACAAAAGACTTTTTGAAAGAGGTGGATGCAAATGTTACAAGCGCTACTTATTTTTGTACTTCAAATTATTTATGTTCCAGTTTTAACGATCAGGACGATTTTGCTTGTAAAGAATCAAACAAGATCCGCTGCTGGTGTGGGATTACTAGAAGGGGCAATCTATATTGTAAGTTTAGGAATTGTGTTTCAAGATTTATCAAATTGGATGAATATTATAGCCTATGTGATCGGTTTTAGTGCCGGACTTTTATTAGGCGGTTATATAGAAAATAAATTGGCAATTGGGTATATTACATACCAAGTTAGTTTACTAGATCGTTGTAATGAGTTAGTTGATGAGTTAAGACATTCAGGATTTGGTGTAACTGTATTTGAAGGGGAAGGGATAAATTCCGTACGCTACCGTTTAGATATTGTTGCGAAACGTTCCCGCGAGAAAGAGCTTTTGGACATTATTAATCGAATTGCACCGAAAGCGTTTATGTCTTCCTATGAGATTCGCTCTTTCAAAGGCGGCTACTTAACAAAAGCGATGAAAAAACGAGCATTGATGAAGAAGAAAGATCATGCTTCATAGAAAAATTAGCTAATTTCTTTTGATTTAATAGTGTTACACATTGTATAAAAAAAAAGATAGATGCAGGCAGAAGCAATCTGAGTGATCTATTCTTTTTTTTTGGGCCACAAAAGAGCTCATTTGCTACTACAACATAAATGGTTTGTAGTATGGAAGGGTGACTTGTTGATATAATAGCTGAAAAAGAAAGTTTTAAATAAATTTGATATTTGTTTCGCATCGTCATCTTTTATTTTTAAATACTCAAGAGATATTTTGTTCTAGACATCATTTTTTCGTTACAGTGCGTATAAGAAGATAAGGAATTGCGGGAACAGCTGAAAATCGCATATGCGAAGATGTATGAAAGAATATGATCAGTTAATTGGAGAAGGGATTTGAATTACCAAAAGAGAATACGTTAATAATCTATAAACTATTTTATTCCAACATAATGATATTCATTGAAGACGAGGAGGAAAAAGCGTGTATAAATTACCGTTAGGCTTACAAATACCAGATCGAATACCAGATCGAATACCAGATCGAATACCAGATCGAATTGATTATCCAAGGGGGGATGATTACGACACTATACAACAAAAACGGGCGAGAGCGAACATTGTGGAAGGATACAAGATGAGAGAGATTGAAGGTGAAAAGTTTCAGTGTTTTACCGAAATCAATATTGATGCTGATAGAATTTGGCACTTGTTTGTAACATTAGTTAATACAATGATTAAAGAAGGGATAGCTTATGGAATTGTAGGGATGAAAGGGGAAGAGCCCGTTCCTAGTCGCTTTACTGAATCTGACCGAATCATGAATCTTTTCAAAGAATATAAATTTGAACTTACAAATGATGGATTTCTCCAATTTGGAATCGCGACTGAAGATGGTACATCCTATAATGAAATTTTTGTGACAAGCTTTAAAACCTTTCAAGTGTGGAGTGAAAACAAAAGTGACGTTCTAACTGCGTTGAATCAACTGCATTTAAAGGAGTATAAGGACCTGGAATTCATTCATGATTTTCCAATAAGGTCAAAAGCACTTTCTCCACAACAATACCCTGGGATTCGACATTACACAGAGGTTTTGGAAGAATTGGAAAAAGCATTTTCTCTCTTATTATAATGAATATGTTCTGAAATAGGAAATCATAAGAAGGCGAATAAAGAGGTTTATAAAAGAAAAAAGTACATCACTTTAGATAAATGATGTACCAATGGATATATAATGTATAACCTTATATAGTTTTTCTGTATTCTGTAAGAGTAGACTTCTCTTTTTTATGTAGAAAAGTAGAATTTATTTTTGTAAAAAATCTATATTCTCTCTTAAATCGTTAATAATTATCAGATAATACTAGATATTTTAGTCTATTAATTATTATAATAGAGTATGAGATGGTTATATTTGAGGCAGGAGAGATAGGTTCCTAGGTAGGGGTCTAGGCGACGCTTTGCTTTTTGCGACCTTTAAGCAGATGCACCTACTCTTTTTTGCTAATATAGGGGATGGAGAGATTATCATGAGCAACATGCAGCAAAAAACAGACGTTATCTTAATTGGTGCCGGAATCATGAGCGCGACTTTGGGATCATTACTGAAAGAGTTAGTACCTGAATGGGAAATCAAAGTGTTCGAGAAACTCGCAAACGCAGGAGAAGAAAGTTCTAACGAATGGAATAATGCGGGAACGGGCCACGCTGCACTTTGTGAACTGAACTATACATCCGAAAAATCTGATGGATCTATAGATATTCGCAAAGCTATCAAAATTAATGAACAGTTTCAGCTTTCAAGACAATTTTGGTCTTATCTTGTAAATAGTAATCTGATTCGTAATCCGCAAGACTTTATCATGCCAATACCTCATATGAGTATGGTGCAAGGGGAAGAAAATGTAACGTTTTTGAAAAAACGTTTTGAAGCGCTTTCAAACAGTCCGCTGTTTCAAGGAATGGAATTTTCTGATGACCATGAAAAGCTGGAGGAGTGGATGCCACTTATTATGGAAGGGCGTACATCGAATGAGCCAATAGCGGCAACGAAAATCGATTCTGGAACGGATGTCAACTTTGGTGCTTTAACACGTATGTTGTTTGACCACTTGCAGAGTAAAAATGTCGAAATAAACTACAAACATAGTGTCGAGAATATTAAACGTGCTAGCGACGGATCATGGGAAGTGAAAGTGCATGATATGAATAGTAGTAAAATCGAATACCATACTGCAAAATTCGTCTTTATCGGCGGTGGGGGCGGAAGTCTGCCTTTACTACAAAAAACCGGTATTCCTGAGTCAAAACATATTGGAGGGTTCCCGGTAAGCGGATTATTTATGGTATGTAACAATCCGGAAGTTGCAGCGCAGCACCATGCAAAAGTATACGGTAAGGCTAAGGTTGGTGCTCCACCAATGTCTGTTCCGCATCTTGATACAAGATATATTGACAACAAAAAAACATTGCTGTTTGGACCGTTTGCCGGCTTCTCACCAAAGTTCTTAAAAACTGGTTCGAATTTTGATTTGATAGGTTCCGTAAAACCGAATAATGTCCTCACTATGATGGCGGCAGGCGTAAAAGAGATGTCATTGACAAAATACTTGATCCAGCAAGTTATGTTATCGAATGAAAAGCGCATGGAAGAATTACGCGAGTTTATTCCGAACGCCAAAAGCGAGGATTGGGATATAGTGGTAGCGGGACAACGTGTGCAAGTTATCAAAGATACTGATGCCGGTGGTAAAGGAACACTTCAATTTGGTACGGAAGTTGTTAGTGCCGCTGATGGCTCGATAGCTGCATTGCTCGGCGCTTCTCCGGGTGCTTCTACTGCTGTTCACGTTATGCTTGAGGTATTAGAAAAATGCTTCCCACAACATATGAAAGAGTGGGAACTGAAAATAAAAGAAATGATTCCTTCTTATGGCGTGTCACTAGCGGAAAACCCAGAGCTTTTCCAAGAGATTCATACTTCAACAGCGCAGACGCTTGATCTAAGCCAAAAAGAACTAGTTTACAGTTAATTCTTTGGATGTAGGAACAAGGGTATTTAAGGAAGTTAAACAGTTCAATAAAAAAATATAAATGGTAAAGAGATTATACTAGGAAAAAGAAAGAAAATGAAATATACAAAAGAGACTATAAGTAATTTGTAAGCAAATAAAAAACAAATATCTGATAAATAGTTAGTGTTTTATCTGAAGAAGTTAGTGTTAAAGGTTTTACATTATAAAATACTAATTCTATAACAATTGTGTTGATTGACAATAAAGTTGTTTAACAAATATTATCAAGACCTAAATCAAAAAAAGTCATAAAAAATAAAGGGTGATACATATTAGTCATGTATAATATGTATCACCCTTGTAATTCTTGTTCCACAATCGCGCCCTCTAATAGAAAATCTGTTTTTTTAATGATTTTAGGTAAAGCATCTTCGTTTGACAAAAGCTAAATCTACCATTATCATCAACTCGAACTTATTTATGGGAGTGATAAAGATGAAAATTTATGTTGATGCAGATGCTTGTCCGGTAAAAGATATTATTATCTCTGAAGGTACGAATGCTGAAATTCCTGTTATCCTTGTTACTAGCTTTTCTCATTTTTCTAATGCAGAACAACCATCAGGAGTGGAAACGATTTATGTTGATTCTGGAGCAGATGCTGCGGATTATCGGATTATGAAGTTAGCAGAAAAAGGAGACATAATCGTTACGCAAGATTATGGTCTTGCTTCGCTAGGTTTAGCAAAGGGGTGTACGGTTCTTCACCATAATGGGTATAGCTATACAAATGAAAACATTGACCAATTATTACAAACACGTTATTTGAGTGCAATGGCTCGAAAAAGTGGAAAGCGTACAAAGGGGCCAAAACCATTTACATCAGAAGATAGGGAGAAATTTAGGGAGCTTTTTAAAAGAGCGATTTCACTTTAAAAAAGAACTGTCCATTTTTAAGGAAAACCAAGAAAAATAATATTTTGACAAGTATTTTAGTTCTTTTTTAAGCCTTACACTACATTCACATGAATAAACATTATAAATATTTGATGTAGCATATTAATGGTACCATATTCTATCAAATGACTTAATATACAAGAAAAGACGCTTTTCTAAATAAACGCGCCCGTTTGTGAAATTGGCAAAGGCAGTCTAATTATCGAATAGCCCTCTTCCTCTCAGATTTGCGGAAACAGGCTCCTTTCCTATTTCACGTGCCCATATAGATAACTGACCAATATGGTGGATTTCGTGGACAATGACATGACGTATGATCTCTCCGTGTGTACATTCAATGACTCGGCGCCTGATTGGTGCGTCTCTAGAGCTAATCGGTTCTTCATTGAAATCAGTTTCTGAAAGTTTCCGAGAATCCATTTCATTTGTCCAAGATGTCACAAATGGTTTCACTTTCTCATGGTATTGAGCTGAAAGATTTTTCACTTTTTGTAAGCTAGCATAATCCTCAAACAATGGCTCCTCAGGCACTGGTTCACCTCGCAAAGCTAAGATCCACATATATTCCACATCTACAATGTGAAATAGGGTATGTAGGATACTGCCGAACCCACCGACCCGTTTCTTTAATAGTTCTTCATCCGGTATGTCTTCGCACAATGTAAACCAATCATCACGAACTTGCCAGTTATATTGAAACAGTTTCAACATCACAACAACCTCCATCTTTTATAGATTTAATATTTAATTTTCACCAAAAGACTTCAAAATCCTTTTTTAAATAATAACTCTAAAAAAGCCTGTTAAAATCCTCCACAAACTGGCCCGTTTGTTGAACAAGCAGGGACGGATAACGGCCGATCTCGCATTTAACTCTTACAATAAAGTCATTCACCAATATGCCCGTTCTGTAATTCCACAATTGGGCACCTTGTTGAATAACAGCTTAAAAGAAAATTGGTTATCTTTTTTACATGTTAGAAGAGATTGTGAAAAAAATCACTTAAAGAGGAAAAATACTTCAAGAAATATTCTGATGGAAATGTGTTAGAATAGTTATTAGGAATGAGTCTAACTGATTAAAAATGTGTAGTAATGAAGAGAAAAAAAGTTTGAAGCGAGGAAATGATATGAGTACAATCAAAAAGAACAAGTCCCATAAACTAAAAATCGTTTTACGAGCATTAATGATTATTATTGGGGCATTTATAACAGCGTATGGACTAGAATCAGTATTAATCCCAAACAACGTATCAGATGGTGGTGTGACGGGCTTAAGTATCGTTAGCTCAGAACTATTTGGATTACCATTAGGAATTCTAATTGCAGTCATTAACATCCCTTTTGTTTGGTTAGGATATAAGCAAATTGGTAAAAGTTTTGCTGTTTATTCGGTTATCGGTATTGCTTCACTAGCAATCGGTACTGTTCTTATGCACCAAGTACCAACTATTATTGAAGGGGATACATTGTTAATTACCGTTGTTGGGGGAATTATCATCGGCTTTGGTATGGGGTTAGCATTGCGTAACGGTGGCGCATTAGATGGAATTGATATGTTAGCCGTATTACTTTCTCGAAAATTACCTTTTGGGACAAGTGATCTCATCTTATTTTTAAACATGTTTGTCTTTATTTTTGTCTCAACAGTATTTGGTCTTCAAGGAGCTATTCTTTCGGCAATTGCTTACTTTATTGCTTCTAAAGTAATTCACATCGTTGAAGTAGGTTTAAGTGGTTCTAAAACCTTTAAAATTATCACAAAAGAACCTGAATTAATGGTAGAAACAATTCGAGATCGCTTAGGTCGAAGTGCAACGTATAATGAAGTTTACGGCGGTTATTCAAAGGAACAATTTAAAGAAATCACTTGTGTCATTAACCGTTTAGAAGAAAGTAAAATGAAAGAACTCATTCATGAAATTGATGAAAATGCCTTTATTACTGTATATGACGTAGCAGAAGTAAAGGGCGGTAATTTCAAAAAACATGATATTCATTAATGGTTTCACAAAAAAAAACCTTTTAGTTTTACTAAAAGGTTTTTTTTATACTGGATATTATTGTGGGTTTGAAATACAGTTTAACCGTTTATAAAAAGATGAACCGGAATGATCTACATTTCGTTTGTTCTTATTGAACGATAGAGCAGTTGTGTGGAAGAAGAAATTGGTGGTGAAATTTTAAATATATGAGAATATGCTTATTATAATAAGAGGAGACATAACAAAAAGTGAAGATTATAAAGTTTAAGGAAGCTGATACTGAAGAGATTATTTCTTTGTTTTATGAAACGGTTCATTCAGTAAATTTGAAAGATTATTCTCAATTAGAATTGGATGCTTGGGCGCCAAGAGATGAAAAAGAATCTAAAATGAAATCTTGGAAAGAATCATTAGATCGAAATATAACATTTGTTACAAAAGTTAATGATAAAATTGTTGGATTTAGCGATCTAACGCATACTGGCCACTTAGATAGACTGTATGTTCATAAAGATTATCAAGGACAAGGTATAGCCACAGCTTTAGTAAATATGCTTGGATCTGAGGCGAAGAAATTAAATCTTTTAGAAATTGATACAGAAGCAAGTATTACAGCTAAGCCATTTTTTGAACATGGAGGCTACAAAATTGTTTGTTCACAAACTGTAGAGCGTAAAGGTGTTACACTGACTAATTTTAAAATGATAAAAAAATTATAATTTTTTTATGAAAAGCACCGTTCAATAGACTGGACGGTGCTTTTCATTGCATTATATACGTTTATAATCCTGTATGAATCATCTCTTTTTCATGTTTTTGCTCCATATTTTTTAAAATATGAAGCAAAATAAAACCTGTAACACCAAGTATTCCTAAAATAAACCAAGGTGTATACGTCCCTTGCATCTGTGATGTAAGCCATGTTCCTGTATAGTTTCCAATTATAAAGCCAATAGCGAGTGAGAGCTGATAAAAACCAAAATATGTAGCTGTATAAGATTCATTACTATAATTCGCAATTGTAATGTCAGCATTAGGCAATACAAGTGTTTCACCGATTGTAAATAAAATAACACAAACAAATAGCCAATACGGATCTTGAAATAAGGGGATTAGTAAAAAAGAAATTCCCATTAATAGAACGCCATATTTTACAATCGATAGTGTATTGTATTTGTGAAAGATTTTCCTAAAGGCGATCATAAATAAAACGCCTGTAATAGCATTCATTGTAATAACAATTCCTCCTAATTTTTCATTATGACTGATGTTGGTCATATGAAGAGGAAGAGCAACAGTAAGTTGAGTGAACATAATGTAAAAGAAAATCATGATGCCTGAGAATGAGAGGAAATGCTTGTTTTCAAAGACGACTTTGAATCCAGATAAGAGCTGTACATTTTCTGTAGAAACTTGAAAGTGACTTCTAAGAAGATAAAAAAGGACAGCAAATAATAACATGAGTGATCCGGTAAGTATAAATGGATACAAAGGATTCCATATGAGTAACAGGCTGCCAGCAATTGGGCCGATAATAGCTCCGCTGTTAAAAGCAAGATTTAAGTATGTAAATAAATCTTTTCGGATACGAGCAGGTTGTGAGCCAAATACAGCGCGTGCAGCGGGTTCATAAAATGCAGTTCCAAATCCGATTAGTGAAGCAGAAATTGAAATAGTATGAAACTCTGAAAATATCCCTAAACAAATAAAGCCAATGCCTCTTAATAGTAAACCAGATATCATCATAATCATATAGCCCACTTTGTCGGCAATGATACCAGAAAATAAAGGGATAACTCGTGATGTGATAGTCATAATTGTTAAAATTGTTCCTACTTGCATGGCAGAAAAGTGTAAAAAATTAGATAAATAAATAGCGAGAAAGGCATACACAGCAAAGTATCCAAATGCCATGAAAAAGGAAGAAATGAGTATAAAACGTATGGGTATTGAAAAGTTTTTCATAAAATCCCTCCTGTGATGTAACCATTAAAATATTTTAATGGTTAACTGTTTTATATTATAATTATACATAAAGTCAGAAAAAAGTAAATTTTAGAAAGATGGTGAATGAATTTGAGTCACGGCCAAGAGGCACCAGGACAATTAGAAGTTGTAAGAGATTTTTTAAATACATGGAGAATTCCAAATGACACAAGAAAGCAGGTAGATGAGCTTAATACAGTAGATGATGTACTTCAATTTATGAGAAACCATTTTGATGAGGAACTCTCTTTTGGTACGTTGGATGAGCTGAAGCAATTTAGAGATGGAATTCGTTTCGTGGTTGAGGAGAAAGGGACACTACAAGAATGGTTTAGAAAGTATCCGTTTCGAGTATGTGTGACAGAGAATATGGATTCTGTTGCATATGAACCAATTGGAGAAGAAAATTTGTATACGATGATTTTACAAAGTATTTTGGTTGCTATTGATCAAAAGAGATGGAGCCGGTTAAAAGCATGTCCAGATTGCCGCTGGGTTTTTTATGATTATTCTCGTAATGGGAGTAAACGTTGGTGTGGTATGTATGCTGGAGGTAAAGATGGGAGAGCGTGTGGTACGATTGCGAAAGTGAAAAATTATCGGGCGAAGAGAAAAGGACGTTCAGGTTATATGATGTGAATTTTAGAGAGGAATGAGAAGTGGAGAAATGTCGTTTATAAATAGGATTGAGAAAGCTGGGGGAATGAGAAATGGAGCAGACAAAAATGTTAGAGCTCAATAAAAGGTGTTGGGATGTAGTAGCACCTTGCTTTTTTTAAGTAGATTCTTTGCCAAAGTACGGTCCGTATACTGCTTCTGAAGATGAGATTCATTTATCATTTTAACCGAGAAGACCCCCTCCTCTAAACGAAGTGAAGGTGGGGGTCTTCTCGGTTTTGTCTTTTTTAAAGAAAATGTCTCTTTTTAATAGAACGTATGTTTGTTTTGTTGTATAATAATCTTATCAAACAAAATGAGGTGAGAACAGATGAAGAAAGCGTATTTTTCGAAACGAATCTATAAGACAGATTTACCATATGAAATGGTAGAGGCATTAACACAGACAATCGAAACATGTAATCGGGCGAAACGCTTTGCATTTCAAACGATTGTTCGGGAAAAACGTTGGAACCGCAAGATGCATGCGGATAGTCTTCATCTTGTTCTCAAGCGGAATTATCAATTGAATGATTACTATGCAAACAGTGCGGCGCAAGAAGCGAAGGCATTGTTTACAGGTTTAATGGAGTTACAAAAAATATATGAGAAACAAACACAAGAGAAGGTTAAGAAACTCAAGAAAAAGTTGAAACAAGAACGGACAAAACTGACAGATCTTCGCAAAATCAAACAAAGTTGTGTGAAAGAAAAGCTGACGTTTCCGAAAAACACCCGCTTCGCGAAGCACAACAACCTCATCTCCTTATCTCGTAAAAAAGACACATTAATTTGGCTGAATGAATATCTGTTTGAACACCAGTACTTAGATGCTCAAATCAAAAGAATCCAGGCGAAAATCGGCCTTTTAACCCACAGACAACTTCGTTTAACACAGAAACTTGCATCATATAAAACGCATATTCCAAGCGCAGTATTTGGAAGCAAAAAACTGTTTCGCTTTCGATTTACCATCGATGAGTTTGTACGTAACCATGACAAATGGAAAATATTATTTTCTCGTGCTCGAAATAAACAACTCATTCTATCTGGCCGTAAAGATGCCAAATATGGAAATTTTGGGTTTCAGTATGTGCCTGAGACACAGGAATTATGGATGACGACAAGTTCCGGAAAAACACTTAAGTTCCCAGCTGTTACATTCCCGTATGGACAAGAAATCATGAAAGAAGTAATCACAACCCAATTACAGTGTAAGAATAAGAAAAAACATGGCAAACCGATTGCGTGGTCTGTGGAAGATCATGGGGAGTATTACATTGTGAAATGTTTAGTCGATGTGCCAGAAAATTCTCATACGAATTATAGTACATCAGATGGCACAATTGGTGTGGATTGCAATCTCGAACATTTTGCTTGGGCGAATGTAACGAAGGACGGGAATTACAAAGGAAGTGGTGCCCTCCGTTTTTCAATTCTAGGTAAATCCATCGGACAAATCACAAAGATAATCGAAGCGGAGGCCGTTCGCTTAGTAGACTTAGCGGAGCGGTATAACAAGCCAATTGTCATCGAGAAGTTAGATACAACCCAATCGAAAACAGGGGATCGTTATGGAAATAAACATGCGAATCGAATGAAGAGTATGTTCGCTTATGAAAAGATGACAAGTGCAATTCTAGGTCGCGCGGATAAAAGGGGAGTGGCTGTCTTTCAAGTCAATCCCGCTTACACTTCGATTGCAGGAAAGATGAAATATATGCGAAAATTCGGTATCTCTATTCATCAATCTGCTGCTTTTACGATTGGGCGCCGGGGGTTAGGATACAAAGAAAAAGTGCCGCGGGTTCTGCAGCTGTATATTCCAAAGAAAGATGCACATCACTGGAGTCATTGGCATCAATTGAACAATCGTTTGGCTATTCGCACACATCATTTCTATCAGTTATATGATGCGAATCGGCCAAACGAAGCATTACAAATTGAACGATTGGACGTATTTGAAAATGAAAAGAAGAAACTAGCCAAATTATCTGTATTATAAAAAAGAACGCCTTGTCCCAGTCTTTTACGCTTATTACCAGAGCAGATAACAAGTCTAGGAACTGGATGCATGACAAGGTGTTCTACTCTCGATATAAGAAAAAAGTAGCTGTACCTCTTTTGTTTTCCTCGGAAGATCGAATGGGTCGTCTTAGGGACACTACGGAACTTCTATATCGTTGTATTCTCTTTGTTGAACGAGAGGAACTGTTTTTGCTAGGGCCGAAACAGGAGAATCCTCCACCTCAGGCTCGTGTAGAGGTAGGTGGGGGTAGTTCAATATTCGTCAAAGCAAGAATCAATATGTAAAGCAATTTGATCTACATAGAGTTATTGGTGCAGTTTCTGTTCCATTTTTACTTATCGTTTCGTTAACGGGTGGTCTTTTTGTGTATGATAAAACTATTTTTGGATGGTTTGGTGCAAAGGCTACTGTGATGCCAGCGAAAGAAAAGCTAATTTCTAAACCTCTTTCAGGAGGAAAGATTCCTCTTGATCGATTGTTACATACAGCTGAAAAAGAAGTGCCAGAAGGAACAATTATGCAAGTGAGAATTCCAGAGAAGGTGAAACAAGGAAAGGCAGAAGGGGCTATCGAAATTCGTATGAGCCGCTCGTATGATCCAGGCAACGGGAATGTAAAGGTGTGGATGGACCAGTATAGTGGAAAAGTAATCGCAAAGATGGATCCCAATGTAGATCGTGGACTTACCTATCAAACTTGGCATCTTCCGTTACATACAGGGACATTTGGTGGACTATTTACAAAAGTCTTATATGTAATCGGTGGACTTACTCCATCTATTTTAATGTTTACTGGAATATATATGTGGTGGTATAAGAAAAAGAATAGGAGAAAGCAGAAAAGAAATTCAGTAACTGCAGCATAGTATCTTATTTTACAAACTTTGCAGTTGCTTGTTTGGAAAGTGTGCTTTGTTTTGTGCCTATATAATCATAATAAGGGGGCTTAGTAAGAAAGAGAAATTATATGAGAACTAAAAGGACGTATGTTCTAAGTGATTCAGTAGTAAACAAAACTTCATTACACATGGTAATGAAGTTTTGTTTTTTTGAATAAATCGAATAGTGTTTTTTCACTTAAAGAAAGAAAAAACATGAAAGGCCTAACTTAGTAAAGTTTTTTAATTTACAACGTTTCTACCTTTACCTATTAGCAATTTTAGCATGTTAATTTATCTTTTCGGCTGAAAAATATGTTGAAAAAAGTATTTGTGATGTAAACTATCTACAATTTTGTTTGCTTGATACGTACGCTGTTGCTCCAATCGGAGGCGTTGCTCCATCATTTTTATTTCATGATCTGATAAACGTAACATTGTACAAGTCTCCTTTACTATAAATATAGTTTTTTGTGATAACGATTCCATACACTTTATAGTTAAGGAGGGATACTGTGTAACATAGGTAAAAAGCACCTTCCCTCTCCCATTACGCTTACGAGGTTAGCTGTCGGACTCGGGAAGTGAGAGTTCCCCTACTTAAAAAAGATTCGCCCCAAGTAGCATAGGCTACATAAATGGTTCCCCCGTTCCAAAATTTGGATTCAGCAAAAGGTTTTATAAAGTAAAAAATAACATAATAAAACATATAAGTCAAACTATTTATTTTTTTCTGTCTTTTTCTAATTGAGTAAGGACGATTCCGTCGGGTACTACAATGTCGTTTACTTCAACAAAGCCGTGTTTTTTATATAGAGAAAGGGCAGGGATGTTTGCTTTCCCTGTTTGTACAATATATTTACTTGTATCAGGGGATGCGCTAAATAAATGAAGGAGTAACTTTGTTGCAATTCTTCTATGGAAATAGTCGGGTGATACAACTAGGCGATGGATATCAATAATTGCTCCTTCATTTACAAAAGAAATAAAACCTATTAGTGTATTTTCAAAGATGTATCCATAAAATGTCTCATTACAATTTTGAATGTCTTTCACAGTATCATATAAACGTGGGATTGCTACACTGTTAATGTATTTTGCCTCCACCTGATAAGCAGGAATTTGGATTGCTAAAATAGCGGATGCAACTTCAATAGAAGCAGGATTCATTTTAAAAATCATTTGTCGATCTCCTTTCTGAAAGAGGGAGCGTAGGTTGGTTTTTGTCTTGAAATAAGATACAATTCACATCGAATCGTGCTAAAATCCTAATTTAGAATGAAAAAAAGATATTTTAATATACTTATAATCTCCATGTTGTTTGACAGAATTTAGTTTTTTTGGATACAATGTATGTACATAATTTCGTGTTATTGTAGTAAATCTCCTTTTGTGAATAGTTATAATTCAATGGGAATTACAAAGCGCTAGTAATTAAATAAGGTGGTTTATAACTTTTGTATTTAATTATCAATTAACATCCTAATAGAAAAAGAGAACGAAAAATGGGATGGATTATCACATTTTTCGTTGGGGCTATTATAGGTATTATAGCAGATAAGGGAAGGGATTTCTTCATGGCATGTTTGATAATATTATTGTTGGTTTATTAGGTGCAATTGTATCGGCTTTAATTGTATCATTTGTAGTAAAAGCTACATGTAAATGGAAATATATTACTGATTGTCTCATAAAGCCCTTTTTAAGGGCTTTTCATACTTAGAGAGGTGGTATATTTGGAGAAAATAAATTTACGAAAGAGAGATAAACTGAAAAAGTTTTTTAAAGAGCAAAATTATTTAGCGGTGCTACTTGGATTTGCCTTACTATTTGTGAATATATTATTACTAACAAAAATTTCGTTTGTATTTACACCGTTCATTGTCTTTTTAAAAACAATCTTTTTTCCAGTGTTGTTAGCTGGTGTACTATTTTATATTTTACATCCATTTGTTTCGCTTTTAGAAAGAAAAGGTGTTTCTAGAATCATTTCCATTGCTTCTATATACATACTTGTAATCGGGTTGTTTGTTTTTCTTGTTGTAACAGTTATTCCGATTATTAAAGATCAAGTAAATGCATTAATAGATAACTTGCCATATTTCGGTCATGAAGTTGAAAGGGCAGCACGTAGATTTGGAGAAAGTAATATAATTGGAAAGATTCAAGATAGCTTAAATATTGATGTAGGTAGTATTGTAAAAGATTCTACAATAAATTTTACAAATTCACTATCATCAGTGACAGGGAATGTAACTGGGTTCTTAAGTACACTTACAGAAGTAGTTCTTACATTTGTAATGGTTCCTTTTATATTGTTCTATCTCTTAAAAGACGGTGAACAATTACCAAGATACTTTTTGAGATTTATTCCGGAACAAAGACGATCTTCAGCTAAGCTTATATTAGATGATATGCATTACGCCATTAGCTCATATATTAGAGGGCAAATTATTGTTAGCCTATTTATTGGTATTATGTTATTAATTGGTTATTTAATTATTGGGATTAAATACGCCGTGTTACTTGCAGTTTTAGCGATGATTGTAAACGTTGTACCATATGTAGGACCGATTATTGCCATTCTACCTGCTTTAATCATTGCCTTTATTGATTCACCAGCAATGATTCTAAAAGTCATTATTGTGATGATGATTGTACAATTGGCAGAAGGAAAGTTTATTTCACCGCAAGTCATGGGGAAAAAATTAGATATTCACCCAATTACGATTATTTTTATTATTTTAACAGCGGGTAATCTATTTGGAATTATGGGAGTCATCTTAGCGATTCCGGGATATGCGATATTAAAAGTGCTTGTTACACATGGGTATCGATTTATTAAATTAAACACGTAAAGAAAAGAGCTAAAACAGAGAATGTGTCTGTTTTAGCTCTTTTTCATTTTTTAACTAATAATTGATTTGCATATTCGCGTGCCCAACGATCCGCTTCTAATACTGTTTCTAAAGAGGGATTCGTGATGCTGTGATGTGCCTCAAGTGTAGAAAAAATTGTTTTTTCAATATCAAAAAATGAAATTTCATTAGCTGCATTTAAGACTGCAAGTGTTGTACCACCAGTTTTTCCAGATTCATAAGCATAATGTAGGCAAGGGGATTTTTTGAAATCTGGTTTTTCGAAATATATTTTACCATGATAATTCCTCCAAAGTTATAGAATCCTTTTCTACAAACCTATACTTCTCGTTTTGCAGCTTCTTCTAATGTTTCTCCATATTCAAGAGCACCACCAATAATGCCCCACATATTAAAATCAGTGCGGAGTTGAAGTGATATCTCATTTACAATAATAACGTGTGAACCAATTAGTATAAGCGGGTGATTACCTACGAGCTTCCACATGTCTTCGATATATCTCATTTTCTTTTCTCCTTTAGAATTAGCAATACTTATGTAATTCTTTTAACATTTTTTCCGCTCGATTTGCTACAGAAGAAAGGTTTGGGTCTATTTTTGTTCTGAAAAATAAGGTTCGTAAAAAATTTTTTAAATTTGCACATAATTTACAGTATTCATGACAAGAGAGTCTTTTTTTGAGCTGTGGTAAACGTTTTATTTTTTTATAAATAATCGAAAAAAGTTGATCTCTTGAGAAATCATAATAAAGCATAGATAGGAGGGTGGTTACAATTCTTTCATCTTCGTTATTATGATATACGGTAGAGTAAATGAAAATTTTATTTAATATGCAATGAGCAATCTCTTCATAGCAGGAACAGGTAATATGCGGATTGTGTACGAGTTCGTTAAAAACATCAGATGCATGGGCAATGCTATGAGCCCAGCCTTTATCTTGTACATATCCACGGTAATCTATTTCAAGATTCATGTATGTAATAAGCTTTTCTTTTACTTTTTGCACTGTTTCTTGTAATAAAAATGAATGAGAATTATCGAACTGTATAATTAAACTTATTAATAAAGTGGTATAAGAACGAGTGAAAACTCCATCCGTATTTGGAGAGGCAATTTCTCGATATAAGTAATTATTACTTAGACAGGTTGTTAATAAAGTCTCCAATTGATCATGGGGTAGGAATTCATTTTGAATAAAGTGTGCAAAACATTTATATATTAATTGATCACGTACATAGCTATCAGTCGTGCCAATGTTTTGAATCATATGGGAACTTAACTCGTTAAGATCGATGTTCTGCATCTGTGTATAGTCATTTTGCTGGATGAGCTCCAATTGTTGTTGCAATGCAATGATATCCAAAGCTCCTCCTCCTCTGTGCTTTAATAATGAATTGTTTCCTAGTATTCTATATATTCGAAGACAATCCTGCTCATGCAAGGATAAATAATAACCTCTCCCGAAGTAGTCAACAAGGAGGGAGCTTATTATGTTAAAACAAAAGCTTAAACATATGATTGCACTATACCCAGTTGTATTGTTTGATGGTTGGCATATTGAAAATGTATCGGAACGTCAAGAAGGAGAGAAATGGGAAACACTTTGGTTTCAAGTTTTTACACGAACAGGAGTATTTCGAGTAAAAGAGTTTTTTCTAGATATTATGGAGCCAACATTTCCTGATAGTTGTATGTATCAAGCACAAGGTGAATGCTTTCAGTATAATGGTCTTGTATATTGGAGGGGGCTGAATTATAAAGGTAAAGTTAGTTATGCCATATCTAAATGGAAAACGCAGATTGAAATTTCGATCGATGAAGGGTTTGTGCAACAACAAGAAATGGAAAAGTTCTTGGAAGGTTTGCAACCATTAGATTTAGAGAAGGCAAAAAAACAAATCAATAAACCGTTTCATCAATTAAGTTTTCAAGCAAGAGTACCAAATGGTGGTGAAATAAGCAGATGTAGTAAGTGGTTTTCACCAAATGAAATACAATATAACTCTTTACCAATTACAGTCTCAAATTCTTGGCGAATCGAATCTATTGGTTTAGGAAATAATGAAATGCAATATGTGTACTGGGATGTAAAAGAACAACTATATGCACTTTGGGCGTGTCGCCATGTGAAGCGTAATTACTATTCAGCATCTTCATGGATTAAAAATTACAGTCCAATGCAAATGATAAATGGACTAGAATTTTATACACATCCTCAGCGTGGCACAGTTGTATATCAAGATTTAGGTGACGAGCAGATTGCCTATGTATTTCGTGGTATTCCAACTACAACATTCTTAAAAGTACAAGAAATTTTTTCTTAATTTCTAAGAAAGACAAGGGAGTGTCATAAATATAGTCACGACAGAACTAGTATATTTGTAATACAATAAAATAGAGTATTGCTTGATTTAACGGATTATATAGAGAAAGTATTGGTGAAATGATGAAACAACATAAAAGCTGGTTACAAGCAAGTGTAGAACGAAATCTAGATAATAAGTTACATATATTATGGGAAGATGAAGTAGAGGAAGTTGCTATTTATTGGAGTACTTCATCAGAAAAGATTGAGGAAAATGGACAATTTTTATTAAGAGTATCAAAAGCATCTTCTTGTACGATAGAAGATCCAAGCCCTAAAGCACGTCCTTATTTTCGGTTAGTAGCAAATAATGGACAAGTAGTTACTGTAGCTGAACGTAGGTTATCACTACAAGGAGCATTTAATTTCCGTGATTTAGGTGGTTATGAGACAAGTGATGGCCGCAAAGTAAAGTGGGGCAATTTATATCGTTCAGAGGAATTAGCAGGATTAACAGAATGGGATATTGCTTATTTACAACAGTCTGGTTTAAAACTAGTATGTGATTACCGAACAGATTTTGAA
The DNA here is from genome assembly GCF_038050455.1 of Bacillus sp. FSL K6-6038. NCBI lineage: Bacteria > Bacillati > Bacillota > Bacilli > Caryophanales > Bacillaceae > Bacillus > Bacillus sp. FSL K6-6038. The sequence goes on along the minus strand of NZ_JBBOUH010000001.1, from coordinate 3,128,631 downwards.
GTAAAGCATAAACCAAACCCAAGTATCAATGGTGTTCGTCAAGTTTGTTTACCAGTCATGCAAGATATAGCAAAAGATCTAAATATTAATGAGTTTTTCCAAGTCGGAGATTTATCGATGCTTGGAAAACCAGGTGAATATTTAGTGGAAATGAACAAAGGCTTTGTAGAGGGTAATGAAGCATTTGTACGCTTTCTACAGCTAGCTCAAGATCCGGGAAATTTACCGCTAGTTAATCATTGTACAGCTGGTAAAGATCGAACAGGGTTCGGTTCTGCTTTATTATTACTTCTTCTTGGTGTCCCGGAAGAAACGGTGATGCAAGATTATTTATTAAGTAACGGATTCCGTGAAAAGTTAAATCAAAAAATGATGGCCTTTTTAGGTACAAAGTTACAAAATGAGGAAAGTAAAGAGATATTAGGGGCTATGTTTGAAGCTCGTGCAGAGTATTTACAGGCAGCAATTGATGAAATTACCCATAAATTTGGCAGTATTGAAATCTATGCTGAAAAAGGACTTGGCTTTACAAAAGAACAACTAGAAAATATGAAAACATTGTTACTAGAAGAGAGGTAACATGTAAATTGTTTTGATGGGAAATCCTGTATTATGTATATAATATAGTTTTATTAAATGAAGAATGAGTCAGAATAAATGAACAAAGCTGTAGTAAAAGAACTGAATTTCGAAGGGGAAATCCAGGATCAGCTACACAACATGTAGTAGAAGATAGAGAAAAAATATAGGTAGGTTTATAGACGTTCTGATTATGAACAGAAATTGAAATATATATTCAAACTAGAGCAGTAGTGAGTAATGGAGGTACCTATGAAATATAAAGTTATCTTATTCGATGTGGATGATACATTATTTGATTTTAGTATGTCTGAAAAAAAGGCATTAAATAAAACGTTTGTAGATTTCGGATTACCTACGGGATTGGTAGATTATGAAGACAGTTATAAAGAGATTAACAAAGTATTATGGAGGGATTTAGAGCAGGGGATTCTAACTTTATCTGAATTGGGAGTGGAGAGATTTAGGAGATTATTTCTAGCTCATAAGCTTGAAATAAATGCTGACATATTCAACAGTATATATCTTGGCTATTTAGGGACAGAAATACATATGGTATCAGGAGCTGTAGACTTGTGTAATACGCTTGCTGATTGTCGGCTAGCTATTATCACGAATGGGTTCACAGATGTGCAGAAATCTAGAATCAAGGGGTCGCCTCTCTGTGATACTTTTGAGCATATTATCATTTCGGAAGAGGTTGGATTTCAAAAACCAGCGCGAGGGATTTTTGATTATGCATTTTCAAAGCTGCAGATTACAGATAAAGAGAGCGTATTAATTATCGGTGACTCGTTAACTTCCGATATTCAAGGAGGAATAAATTACGGGATTGATACGTGCTGGTTCAACCCGTATCGCAAGGAAAATAATATGGGCATTAAACCAACATATGAAATTCGTGATTTAACCGATATTATAAGGATTGTAGGAAAGACGGGGAACTAAGGGTTTTTTAATGAATTCTTTTAGCTACACTGGGCTATTCTCAACAATAGGTGCAAATTTTACAAAAATCCCGCTTTCTACGTCATAGTAGAGAGGGGGATTTACTATACTTCATCAAAAATGAATATTTCCTCAATAGAAGCGTTCAATGCTTTTGCAATATCATAAGCCAATTGTAAAGAAGGGTTATATTTTCTCTTTTCCAAATGACTAATGGTTTCGCGTCGAACACCAATAAGCTTTGCTAAATCATCTTGGGTCATATGTGAATGGGTGTGGTATTCTTTTATTTTTGTTGTGAATGCCATGGCGCATCTTCCATTTCATCAATTGGTTTGTTGTATAAATAAATAGAGAATCCAAACGTAAGAATAAGTAAAACAAATAGGTAAATGAAAAGTGAATAATATATATAATTAAAGTTCAGAAAAATGATAATATTTAAAAGTTATAAACAGTAAAAATATTGTAAAATGGTTGCAAGAGGAAGGGGGAAATGGAACACATGATTAAGTGGATGTTAATTGTTTTATTGATTGTGGCAGTAATTGTTGTTGGAACAATAGTAGTCGGGAAAAATGGAGATGAAAATTATAGTAAATCAACGAAAGGGAATATTACAAGGCTTACAATGATTTACCTTTTGTTAGCAGTTGTTTTAATTGTTGGTCTAGGTATATATATATATTTTAATGGCTAAGGAACTATATATAGATTGAAATACCGATATAAAACTTTCCTTTTAGGTGGGAGAGAGCGTCCGTCTTTGGATAGAAGCGGTCAATGCCTTTTTTAGCCCTATGCCACGTGAAACCAAATGGAGAAAACGAGTGGGGATTCCTTTTTATTTTCGCGGCTGTGATGTACATGTGGGAAAATCAAAATGAATATATATACTTACTATAGGAATAATAGTGAATTCCTTTTTCTGAATGCATAAATAAGTTATAAAAAGATTTTGTGAAAGATTATTCAATCTGAAAAAATGCAAAAATCTAAAAATACAAGTATGCTATAATAGAGATATAGTTTATTGGTAAATGAGGAAAGGATTGGATAAAATGATTGAAATTGTGAATGTGTCAAAAAGTTATAATGGTTCTTCCTATGCTGTGAAAGATTTAAGCTTAACAGTACCTAGTGGAGAAATTTTTGGATTTTTAGGGCCGAATGGTGCTGGGAAATCAACAACAATTAAGATGGTAACAGGTATTCATGCAATAGATAAAGGAACAATTTCGATCAACGGAAAAGATGTGATGAAAGAGCCTATGGAGGCAAAGAAAACATTTGGTTATGTTCCGGATAGTCCAGATATGTTTCTGCGATTAAAAGGGATAGAATATTTGAATTTTATGGCTGATATGTATGAGGTGCCGAATGCAATTAGACAGGAAAAAATTCAATTTTTAGCAGAGAGATTTGATCTTTACAATGCATTGTCTGACCAAATTCAAAGTTATTCACACGGAATGAGACAGAAAATTATTATTATCGGTGTTCTTCTGCATGATCCAGATGTATGGATTTTAGATGAGCCAATGACAGGGCTTGATCCAAAATCAGCATTTATTTTAAAACAGATGATGAGGGAGCATGCAGATAAAGGAAAAACGGTATTCTTCTCTACACACGTACTAGAAGTAGCGGAGAAGTTATGTGATCGCGTAGCGATTATTAATAAGGGAAATTTGCAGTTCCAAGGAAATTTAAATGAAATGCGAGATCATTTTAAATCCAATGAATCACTTGAAAAAATGTTCTTGGAGATGACAGGAAATGAATAAAATTTGGACATTAACAAAAGTATTATTGAAATTAAATTATGCAGATATCATAACGGATAAAAAGAAACGGTGGGCGTATGCATTTTCATTTTTAGCATTACTATTTGCGGGCTTTATATTTATTGGTCCACTTACATATGGAATGTATGTTGGAATGAAATCAATTGGTCAGGAAGCATCGATAATCGGAATGGGATTAGCTGTTGCAAGCATATGGGTATTTGTAATTAGTATTACGAACATTTTAACTGTATTTTATTATAATAATGATGTTGAAACCCTATTACCTTTACCACTACAACCATCACAAATTATTACGGCGAAATTCATTACGGTATTAATTACACAATATGTAATGGGATCTTTTATTTTATTTCCACTCTTTATTGTTTACGGTTTGCAAAGTGGTGCATTTATTACATACTATTTATATGCACTATTAATTTACATATTTTTCCCTGTTATTCCATTAGTACTCGCATCACTCTTAATGACAGTTATTATGCGTTATACAAATATAGCCAAGAATAAAGATCGCAGTAATATATTTATCGGAATATTAACTCTATTATTCGTCGTAGGTATTAATGTATTTATTCAGTGGAGAAACAAAAGTGCAGTATCAGGGGATATGGTTGCAAATTACTTTGCTGATAACCAATCGTCTCTGTTCGTTCAAATGACAAATTATTTTCCAACAACATACTTTGGTGCAATGGGATTAATAGAAAATGCCTCTTGGAAAGGAATTATATACGTTGTGATTTTTGCAGCGATTTCCTTAGCGTTTTTTGGGTTGTTCTTCTATGTTGCACAGCGTACATATTTAAAAGGAGTTATCGGACTTTCGACGAGTACTGCAAAAAAAGAGGCTATCTCAGCAGAGAACTTAAAAAAATCGACTGTACAAAGTTCACATATAAAGGCTTATGTAAAAAAAGAGTTCAAAATTTTATTCCGAACACCACAATTTTTTATAAATTGTATTGTGCAAACTTTCGTGATGCCAATTATGCTATTCTTTATTCTTTTCGTACAAGAGGGAAACTTAAAGTGGTTAACAAAATTTATAAAAGAGCCAGAATGGTCTGGTCTAGCTCTTGGCATAGGTTTTTGTGCAGGACTATTCTTAATGGGAAGTAATGTCATTGCTACAACGTCTTTTTCTAGGGATGGAAGCTCGTGGTTTGTTAATCGTTATTTACCAGTAAAGGCAGCAGATATATTTTTTGCAAAAGTCTTTACAGCATGGCTTATAAATATAACAATTTTAGCTGTGTTTGGTCTTATCATGACAATTGTTGCCGGTGTTTCGCCAGTCTTTATGTTACTATGGTTTTTACTAAGTGCAAATGGCCTTTGGTTAACGAATTTAATCGGTACACGTTGGGACGCTCAAACGGCGGATATACATTGGGATTCAGAGCAGAAGTTGTTTAAAAGCAGGTATACAACTCTGTGGAATTTCCTTGCAAATATTGCGATGGATCTAGTAATCGTAGGCGTGGTTGTTGGATTATACTACTTCTTTGGAATCGGTATGTGGGGCATGTTTAGCATTCTATTAATCGTATTTACTATTATAAATGTAATAGTAACACGCAGTTTACAATTAGGAGCAGAGCGCATTCTAGCAAATATTAAATAAAAAACGATAAATCCTCTGTATTCATGCAGGGGATTTATTTGTAAGGAATATTACGCATGATTCTAATTTACTAGAAGGTATATTTTATTTTGTAAAATAGGGGGAGAAACAAGTGACGAAAATAGCAATTGTTACAGGAGCGACACGTTTAAATGGAATTGGAGCAGCGATTTGCAAGTCGCTTGCTCAAAATGGCATTGATATTTTTTTCACGTACTGGCCTCGGTATGATAAGGCAATGCCGTGGAGTATGAATGATCAGGAACCATTTTTATTGAAAAGAGAGATTGAAAATTTTGGTGTTCGCTGTGAAATGGCTGAGGTAAATTTAGCTCAGTCCTATGCACCTAACCGCTTATTATATATGGTATCAGAACGATTAGGAGAACCGTCTATTCTGATTAACAATGCTGCGTATTCTACGGATACAAATGTTGAAGGGTTAGATGTAGAACAGTTAGATAAACATTATACGGTCAATGTGCGCGCTACGATGCTATTAAGTACATTATTTATTAAAAATTACACGTTTGAAACGAGTGGAAGTATTGTCAATCTTACCTCTGGACAATCGCTTGGACCAATGCCGAATGAACTTGCTTATATAGCAACGAAAGGAGCGATTGAAGCTTTTACTACTTCAGTAGCACCAGTTGCAATGAAGAAGGGGATTACTGTAAATGCTGTTGATCCAGGACCAACCAATACAGGGTGGATGACAGAAGAAATGAAGGCATATTTAGTAACCAGATTTCCTGCTGGAAGAATAGGAGAGTCGGTGGATGTAGCACGTTTAATAACGTTTTTAGTAAGTGAAGAAGCAAAATGGATAACAGGACAGATCACTCATTCGAATGGTGGATTTTATTGATAATTTATAATTATATTATGTAAACAAAAATGTTGAGAAATAATACGAAGTGAGAAATATTTTATGAATTTATTTTCTGTGTAAAATAATTGTATTGTCAGAAAATGGGGATTTCTGATAGTGAAAAATGTAATTGTAAATATATGGGTTATTTTTCGTGGTTCTTTATAGGTCAATACATCCTCCGATTTTTATTGAAGAAAGTATCGTATAAAGCATGTTATATAGAGTAGAAAAAACGCGGATTTTAAAATTAGATTCATAGTTAAGTGTCGTATAAATATGAAGATTTCTGTCGGAAAGATGATGGTTAGAACAAAAAGGAATTTTTATGGATAAATAGAATCGTAAAGAGGAGGATAAAAATGTAAATATAGGAGGCTTTTTATGAAAATGAAAAAAATAACAATTGCATCACTAGCAATTGGTACAATGCTCTCCATTACAGCTTGTAATACCTCCACAGAAAAAGATCAAGTGAAAAAGGAACAAACGAACGCACAGGAAGAAGCGAAAACAACGAATGCTGATGAAACATCTACAATGAAAAACGATGAGAAAGAAACAAACACATCTACTAACGAAAAAACAGAGAAAGATCAAAAGAATTCCAAAGAATCATCTGGAACTGAGAGTAGTGCGAAGACAACAAATGAGAAAACGAAAGAAAAAGAAACAAGTACAAAAACAACAGACCAAGCTACTAATGGAAAAACTGAAACGAAAGATACAAATAAAGGCGTGGCTGTGAAAACGAATGTGAAAGTAGTTGCGCAACTTATTGACAGTTTGGATAAACAATTAGCTGCAAACCCTAAGTTAGATACAGTGAATAAACTAGGGAAGCAAATAAATGAAAAATGGGATGTAATCGAAAAAGAGTTAGAAGCGACTCATCCAACTGATTATAAAACAATTGGACAAAGCATGTATCCTTTAATTGTTGCAGCTGAAAAAGAAAAAATAGATGTGAAACGAATAAAATCATTAACGACGAAAACAAAGCAAGATTTGAATCAACTATTAAACAAACTCTCATAATATAATTTGGTTATAAAATAGAATATTTTATAGAAAAGGAGAAACAATATAGGTTTCTTCTTTTATTTGTGTCTATTAAAGATCGAATTTTCATACTATAAAACGTACATATGATGAAGAAGAAACAATAATTTTTGGATTAGCAGGTAGAAATTTTGCGAAAAAAATTCCGTTCCTACATATTTTAGCCGGTATAGTTTGAAAGTTCTTCAAGAAGATCAAGTGGTAGTAGAAAGTCAGCACTCAAGACCAATTCCGGAAGCTTTAAAAATGGAGGCACATGTATACGCAGATGCAGCGCAAATTAAGTTTAGGCAGAGATGGTTTCAATTTTTAACAAGTGAAGAACGAACTTGCTATTTTGATTGATAAAATAAGAATACCATAAAATTGTTATGTAAACTTTATTTAAAATTGTAGCTAAAAGATTATTTAGAGAAAAGTGGTCAACCTTTTAGTAAGCCGTCCTCTTTTGAGGTACCCGAATTGAAAAAAGTATATATAAAAATAAGTATGATTTAAATACATTTTTTAATTAATAGGACAGGATAGTTTAGAACAATTATTGAAGAGTGAACCATTGTTCTATTTATTCATATTATCCGTATGATATTAATAAATAGAACAAAATGGAGGAAGATTAATGAAAGTAATTGTGTACACAAATTACGGTCCCCCCGACGTTCTTCAACTGAAAGAGGTAGAGAAACCTGTTCCTAAGCAAAATGAAATACTGGTCAAAATAAAAGCAACAACCGTAACAGCAGGAGATATTCGATCACGGAGTTTTACGGTTCCTCCTTCTGTTTGGTTACCAGCTCGAATCACACTTGGTTTTAGCCAACCTAAAAGAAAAATATTAGGAATGGAGTTAGCTGGAGAAGTTGAGTCAGTAGGGAAAGATGTCAAGCGGTTTAAGGAAGGAGACCAGGTTTTTGCGGCTACCCAAGTGGGTTTTGGTTCTTATGCCGAGTATATTTGTTTGCCTGAAGATGGAGCAGTATCTATTAAACCTTCTAATATAACCTATGAGGAAGCCGCTGCCATTCCAATTGGGGCACGTACAGCCTTGTTTTTTCTTAGAAAAGCTAACGTTCAGAGCGGTCAAAGTGTTCTTGTCTATGGAGCTTCTGGAAGTGTAGGAAGTTATGCGGTACAGATTTCTAAGTATTTCGGAGCAAAAGTTACAGGGGTGTGCAGTAACACAAATGTAGAATTGGTAAAATCTCTGGGAGCCGATCAGGTAATTGATTACACTGCAAAAGATTTTTCTACTACAGACGAGACTTATGATGTTATCTTTGAAGCGGTAAACAAGAGCTCATTTTCAGATTGTATCAAATTGTTAAAGAAGGACGGTACCTATATAAATGTCGTTGAACCGTTGCCAAGTGTTCGAATGCTATGGACTAAATTAACAAGTAGTAAGAAACTAATATTAGGTCAAAATGCACCTGAAACTTCCGAAGCATTAGACTTCCTTAAAGAACTTGTTGAGACGGGGAGGATAAAAGCGGTTATTGACAGATACTATTCGTTTGAAGAGATTGTGGAAGCTCATAGATATGTCGAGCAGGGACACAAGAAGGGAAATGTTGTCATAAATGTGGAGCATAATAACAAATCCTAATAAATAAAGAATGCTCTGAGGTGAATAACAATTTTTTTGGCAGCTGCTAAACAGTATGGCATTTATACATGTGATTAAACCCTCTAATAACACAAAAAACATTGATATAACAATAAAAAAGCAGAGCGAATTCATGTGCGAATTGCTCTGTTTTTTTATCTACTGCGGATACTTCAAAAGAGAACGGCTTAACCTTTTAGGAGGCTACTTTTTTAAAAATAGTCCTTTAAAGTTCCATCTTCAATGCAAGATAGGGGGAGCTTCATTTCGGTACCTTCCTTCATATTACGTAAAACAATGGTTTCTGTAGAGATTTCAGTATCACCGATAATAAGCACGTAAGGGATATTCTCTTTATTTGCGTAATTAAGGGACCGTTTTAATTTACGTCCAGCAAGTTCCAGCTCAACTTTGAAGGTACTTTTAGAACGCAAAAGTTGTGTAATTCGTAAACATTCCACTTCGGTGTTAATAGGAATAATGAAAATATCAGCACAAGTAGATTCCGTTTCTTTTTGCGTAAGAGCTGTATAAATAACATCCAAGCCAAAGGAAATCCCTACTGTTGGATAGGATGTATTGTCGTTACGAAAGGCTCCAATTATATTATCATAACGTCCGCCACTACCAATACTTGAAGTAATGCTGCCATCTGTTAAAAAAATTTCATAAACTGTGCCTGTATACATTGTAAGTCCTCTTGCTAAGAATGGATTGAAAACAGTATTGTCTTGGATACCAAGTGCAAGAAGGTATTGTTGTAATTGCTGTAGTTCATTGATTCCTTCCGTAACAAGTGAATTTGAGAAAATTTGTTTAAACTCATTAAGTTCTAATGTCATACAAGATTCAACTGTATGACAAACAACCTCTATAGTGTCATTTACTATTCCACGGCTTTGTAAATCCTTCCGTACACCGTCAATTCCGATTTTTTCAAGTTTATCTAATGATAAAATAACATCGTTTGTTTGTTCATCTTGAATTTCAACTGATTTAAGAATACCTGTTAATAACTTCCGATTATTATATTGAATTGTAACATCTAAGTTTAAAGTTTTGAAAAGATCAAATGCCATGGCCATTAATTCAGCTTCAGCAATAACAGATTCTACGCCGACTATATCAACGTCGCATTGAATAAATTCACGAAACCTTCCTTGTTTTATTGGTCCATCACGAAAGACCTTTCCAATTTCATAGCGTTTAAAAGGCAGCCTGATATCCGGGTTCATTGCTACTACTTTTGCAAATGGAATCGTTAAATCATACCGAAGAGCGATTTCACGATTTCCTTGATCACGTAGTGTGTACATTTCTTTTAAAATTTCAGCACCGCCTCCATATTTATAAGCCATAAGTTCAAACATATTTAATGTAGGTGTTTCAAGCGGTTTACAACCATATCGTTCAAAAGTCTCTTCACAAGCACGTTTAATTTTATTTCGTAACAACTGTTCCGCGGGTAAATAATCTTTTGTTCCTTTTACATTTCTTACATCCATTTGAATCACTCCTTTTTTAAATTAAAAAAAGCTATGCAGGTATAAAAATACCCACATAGCTTTATGAATGCTTCGTGGGTAACAGGAAAAGCCCTGTACCCACGAAGAAAAAATTCTTCGGATACACGGCATTATGTATGATGATGAAGTTGGAAAGAAGTATTAGAATTAAACATATTCAATCTCTCCTTAAGTTTTTTCAAAAGTATAACAAATGGTTTTTGAAATATCAATGTTTTTTGAAAATAAAAACAAGATTAATGGATGAATTAATTCTACTGTATATAAACAGTTTGAGTCATAGAATATGCTTGTCATTACTTGTTAAAAAATAGCAAAGTAAGCTACAATACTTATGTATTTGAAATTATATTTCCAACGTCTTTATCTCAATTCATATATTAAATAGTACATATAAATTTGTTGCAGGAGGATTTTAGCACAATGGAATACAAAACGAATGTAATGCGATTATTAGATAAGAAAAAAATCAATTATAAACATTATAGCTATGTGGATACTGATGCGATTAGTGGAATAGATGTTGCTTTGGTATTAGGACAATCTCCTAATCAAGTATTTAAAACACTAGTCACCATTGGGAAATCAGGGCAGCACTATGTTTTTGTTGTACCTGTAAATAAAGAATTAGATTTGAAAAAAGCAGCTTCTAGCGTTCGTGAAAAATCAATAAGCATGCTGAAATCTAAAGATTTACTCTCGCTCACTGGCTATATTCATGGTGGCTGTTCACCGATAGGAATGAAAAAATATTTCCCTACGGTCATTGATAATAGTGCTATGGAGTTGGATGCAATAATCTTTAGTGCCGGGAAGATAGGGTATCAAGTTGAACTAGGACTAGATGAATTTAAAAAAATAATTCGCTTTGAACTACACGATATTGTAGTTGAGTAGTATATTATTAATTCCGATGATTGAGTTGGAGATATAATAGATCCATGTACTGGAATGTAATAAAAAGAGCCATTTGGCTCTTTTTATTATTTTATTGAGAAGGCTTGCTCTTCTTAATGGAGTGAAGATAGTGGGGCTAGGTACTGAAATTTAATTCGTATTATTTTGGAATTTCGGTATCTTTTTAATGCCTTCGGTTCCTATGATACTGCCAATAAGTGCAATTAATACGCTTGAAGAAATAAATTTGACTACATAATAAATTCCTGTTCCAGTAACCAAATCTAAGATTAAAAACTTTTTTATGGTTGAGCATTTTATTATATGAATAACAATTTGATCATTTTTTCTATTCAATATTGTCACACCCTTATCCTTTTTATTGTTCTGCTATGCTAGAGGCAAGGGGAAATAAGATAAGAAAGGAGAAAACATTATGTTTGTCACGCATGCGTTTCAAATTCCATACGAAAAAGAACTATACGAATTTCTTCGTTCTATGCAACGAGAAGCAGCGACTGTTTGGAATGATATCGTTCGCGAAGCGACCAGTTATTATTTCACATGGAAGAAATGGCTCAGTAAAACAGAAATCCAATCAGTTCGCAAACAAACGTATAATTTGCATTCTCAAACGGTACAAGCAATTGCGGATAAATACGAAGTCAATCGTGAAACGATTCGTAAACTGCGAAAAACAGATAAAAAGGCAAAATATCCGTGGAGAAAAAAACATTTTTATTGCGTTCCATTAAAAAAAGCAAGTATGGATATCACAGACAAAACAATTGTAATTAAACGCGCTGATTTTAAAATCAATCTTATCGATTTATTAACGAAAAAAAAGAAAAAAGGCTGGAATGAAAAATTCCCAAAGAAAAATGCACATATCACCATTCCAAATTTGGCGCATGAAGATATATCAAATTGTAACTACGCAGAAATTGTATGGCGTAACGGTGCCTATTGGTTTTGTTATAGTGTTTCTATTCCAGAAAAAGACCTTTCTGGACAAGAACAAAAAGTAGCTGGTGGTGATCTAGGTGAAATTCATGCCGTAACCGTCGCAACAGAAGATAAAGCATTATTGATTTCTGGAAGAACGATACGTAGTATTTCTCAATTTCGTGCAAAAGCATTAGCAGACCTAAGTAAAAAAATGGCACGCTGCAAAAAAGGTTCTCGTCAATGGAAAAAATATAAAACGGCACGAAATCGTATTCGTCAAAAAAGTAAAAATCAACTCGAATATTTAGAACTCAAAACAACAAAAGAAGTAGTTGAGTTTTTAGAACAAGAAAATGTCACACATTTTGTCATTGGAAATGTATCAGGAATTGAAAAAAGCACAAGGAAAAACCAAAAAAAGAAACAAAAAACAACAAAAAAGAGAAGACAACAATTATCTTTATGGAACCAAGGGAAAATGAAACAAAAACTAACATACAAATCATGGTTAAAAGGTATACAAATAGATAAAACAGAGGAAATTTATACGTCACAAAGTTGTCCATTTTGTGGTGGTAGACACAAAGCAAATGGACGAAGTTTCAAATGTTCTGTTCACAAAACAGAAATCCATCGTGATGTAAACGGTGCGCAGAATATTGCCCGTAAATTATATCAGATGGACGTAAAACCAATCGTTTCGATTGTATATAAACAACCAGTTTGGCATAGACGTTTTTTGTCTGAAGATATGAGACAAAAAACCAAACATCCAAATGATAAACCGAAAAAAAGTATCGCCTGTCGAATGGCGTAGTTGGCACAGACCTTGCCCTCTTTTTGGTGTGTTTCACTGCTAAGAGTTGTTCGCCCAAGTCTTGCCTCTGCATCTTCTTCTGGAAGAATGCAAGTAGGGTGTTTGCGAAAAAGAATCCCATGGCTTCAGCCGTGAGAGTGGTCAAAAGGAAAGGTTGTCATATTCACTCATGACTACATAATAGTTATCTAATTTCAGTGTTGATGATTAAAAAGTAAAAAGAGGTTAACTAGCTTTTTAACAAAAGCTTCATTATAAAAACAAAAGAGCAGCTAGCAAAAGCTAACTGCTCAGCCCCCAGGGAAAGGGAGAAAAGATTGTAGGTACTACAAAATTGTATAAAAGCTATTCACCAGCCTTTATACAGTATGTACGGAATTTGAAATATTATGCAGATGGGAAAGAAGCTATAGTATACAAAATTACGCAATATAAGACAGGTGAAAAATAAAACGACAAGAATATGTAACATATATTGAAAAAGAAGAGAGGGAGAAAGATGTGGAGAACGACAGATCTTTGTGATGCTTTTGAAGGAGACGTACAAGTATGTAAGCCTATTTTTCAATCATATGGGAAGAAAGAACGATTTCATGGAAAGATTGCTACGGTTAAAGTGAAAGATGATAATGTATTAGTAAAGGAAGCACTGCAAACTTTACCAGAGGGGACTGTGTTAGTAGTTGATGGAGGTTCTTCTACGAACTGTGCGTTACTTGGAGATAACTTGGCAAACATTGCAAAGGAACGAAATATAGCAGGGATTATTGTATATGGATGTGTTCGTGATTCTAGGGAACTGCGAAACATAAATATTGGTATTTTAGCATTAGGTACAATGCCGAAGAGAAGTAGAAAAGAAGGAAAAGGAGAAACAGAAATTCCTTTGCAATTTGGAGAAATTGAGTGGATTCCTAATCAGTATGTGTATGCTGATGAAGATGGTATTATAGTATGTGAACAACCGATTCATAGTAACCTGTAGTATCTATATAATAGAAGCTTTATAATTTAATGTAACCGGCTATTATTCTTAGAAAATAAATCAGAGAAAACATAGACAAAATCTCGTGTCAATAGTAAAATAATACAGAAATTTATAATTTGATGAATGTATAGGTATGTCGTTTATACGATAACTTTAAAAGGAAATTGGTGGAAATAAAAATGGGTTCGCCGCTAAAAGTGAATGTTATCACAATGATACATTCATCAGCTACATGATCTTTCCTATACAAATACAACCGCTACCTATGCGGATAGGAGGAGGTGTTGTGCATTTTGGTTTAGCACTCACGGTAGAGTGCTATTGCACGCCCTTGAAGGGCCTTTTTTTATGTATATGTAAGCAAAGGGAGGAATAACCAAGGATGGCAATGATAAAAAAATGGCTGCTTACGTTGATAATGGCAGTGGCATTAGTATTTGTTTCATTTACAAATACTGTACATATTACGTTTGCTGAAGGGAAAACAGCAACACTTGCGATCATTGGGGAATCGCAAAAAGGAGTTATTTTATGTCCGAAAGAAGTGTCAATTGAAGATGGGGAAACAGCCTATAGTTTGTTACAAAAAGTTATGGGGACTAAAGTAACAGCTGAGAATACGAAGTATGGTATGTATGTTAAAGGTATTGACGGTTTAATGGCTGGTGATATAAGTGCTACAAGCGGATGGGCATATGATGTAAATGATCAAGCTGCCATGGTAGGGGCAGATAGTTATAAATTAGAATCTGGAGATGTTGTTGCATTTCGTTTTGTTGTAAATTGGGACAATATGAGCATAGAAAAGTTGCAACAAGTACTCGATAAGAATGGAACTTGTAAAAAAGATTCAGGTACAGCAAAACCAGAAGAACAAAAGCCAGAGGGACAAAAACCAGAAGAACAAAAGCCGGATGGACAACAGCCTGAGGAGCAAAAACCAGAAGAACAAAAGCCAGAGGGACAAAAACCAGAAGAACAAAAACCAGAAGAACAAAAGCCGGTTGGACAAAAACCTGAAGCTCAGAAGCCACAAGAACAAAAGCCTAATGAGTTGAAAGAGCCAATCAAAAATGAATTACTAATGAAGCAATTAGATCAAGCGATTGCTAAAACATCAAAAAAAATGATGGAAGATGGAATCGATAGTGATTGGGTAGCAATTGCACTTGCTCGTTCAGGAAATAATATTCCAGTAGAAACAAAAATTAGTTATTTACAATCTTTAACACAAAAAGTAGAAAAACGTGTGGAACGATTTAGCGCTACAGATATAGCGAGAACTGTTTTAGCGGTATCAGCGGTAAATGGAAATCCAACAAATGTTGCAGGAAAGAATTTAGTTCAAAAACTATATCAATCTGAAAAACTAAATTCTGTTACTGGTTATACATTTGCTTTACTTGCACTTGATACAAAAAAATATGAAGTACCGGCTGGAGCAAAGTGGAATCGTGCGGCTTTAGTAAAAGAGATTTTAAATGGACAGCATACAGACGGTGGTTGGACATACAATGTTGAAAGTAGTAAGAAAGAAGCTAGTAATATTGATGTAACGGGTATGGTTTTATCGGCATTAGCACCATATCAGAAACAACCAGAGGTAAAGCAAGCTGTAAAAAAAGCAGTGCAATATTTATCAAATAAACAATTGAACACTGGCGGATTCGAAGCTGATGGCCAAGAAAATTCTAATAGTGTTGCACAAGCAATTATTGGACTTGCTATTACAGGGATTGATCCAACTAGTGAAGCATTTACTAAAAATAATGTAAACGCAGTTCAAAATTTAATATCATACCAACTTGCAAATGGTGAATTTAAATGGTTGCCAAGCGACGAAGAGGGTAGTAGTATGGCTACTGAACAAGCACTTTTAGCACTTGTTCAATATAAGGCATTTGTAAATGGTAAAGGTTCTATATATGATTGGACAAATTCATCAACTGAAGATGATATAAACTTAGTTGATGAGCCGAAGGAACCTGTAGTGGATGAGAGCAATGTGATTGAAAAGCAAGAAGTGATTCAAAAACAAGAGAAACAAACAAACGATGAGAACTCTCGTGTTGTTACGAAAGATAACACAATAAATAATGAAAAAACTGCGAAAAATCGTCAGTTACCAAAAACAGGAGCATCTGCTTGGGATACTGCTATGCCAGTAGGAATGGGCGTATTATGTATCGCTTCAGCATATGTTTTATGGAGACGAAAAGCAGCTTAACAAAAATTAGGAGCAATGATTTGCTCCTAATTTTATTAGGAAAGGTGAGAAAAACATGAATATGATGAAATGGTTATTCTCAGTTGTCCTTTCATTTGGATTGCTTGTTGGATGTAGCCAAAATGAATCGAAATCTGAACAAAAAGCAATTTCAAAAACGGAACAAAAAGAGAAACTGAAACAAGAAGAGAAAAAGGAAGAAAGTAAACCGGAAGAACAGCAAGAATCAGTAGAGAAAAAGCAACAAGAAGAGCAGCGAAAGGATAATGAGGAACAAAAGCAGCAAGAACAACCTGAAATAAAGAACGAAGAGAAAAAAGAGCAAGAACCAGTTGCTCAGCAAAAACAACAAGGACAAACAAAAGCGCAGCAAGAACAACCTGAGCCAGCGAAAGCGCCAGAAGCAAAAGAAGAGGCAGTAGTAAATCAGCCGAAAGAAACACCGAAGCAGGAACAGCAGAAAGATCCAGAACCTAAAGTAGTACCAAAGCCAGAACCACAACCAGAACCAAAGCCAGTACCAAAACCAGAGGAAAAGAAAGTTACCATTTCTGTACATGGAGATCAGGGGTATTTATTAGGTGCGAAAAAAGTAGATATGCAAGAAGGAACTACAGTTTTTGATGTACTAAAGAATACGGGATTGGAGATTGATTCAACTGGATCTGGAAATAGTAAATATATAAAAGGAATCAATGACTTATATGAATTTGACAAAGGACCGAAAAGTGGATGGAAATACCGTGTCAATGGTACTTTTCCAAACCGAAGTGCAGGTGCATATAAAGTAAAACCAGGAGATAAAATCGAATGGGTATATGTGTTAAATTAGGAAAGGGCTTTAGGTAAAGGTTATGAAAATCATTTTTTCTTCTTTACATCCTTTTGTGAATTTTTTCTATTATATTGGGGTGATGATACTATGTACGATGTGTCTTCACCCTCTTTTTTTAATGGGTGCGATTATTATGATTGTACTGTTAAACATCATGCAAGGAAATGGCGAGAAAATAAGAACAATGTTACCAAGCACATTTGTTTTCTTTGTAATGGTGATTGTGTTAAATCCTTTGCTAACGCATAGGGGAGCGACGACATTGTTTCGTTTAGGGGATAATCGAATTACATTAGAAGCGTGCATGTATGGGTTAATAATGGGATTATTATTACTTGCTATTATGTTCACATTTACTTCCTACAATGACATGATTTCAAGTCATAAATTTTTGTATTTATTTTCACGGATTTCACCGAAAGTGGCGCTATTGACAATGATAACAGTGCGTTTTGTTCCTTTATTCATCCGGCGTTTAAGACAAATTACACTTGTTCAAAAAACAAAAGGTGTTCAATTAGATTCAGGCTCATTCATAGGGAGAATCAAAAATGGAATGAAACTCTTGCAGGTGTTGCTTGTTTGTTCTCTAGAAGATGCATTACAAACGGCAGATTCTATGCAAGCGCGTGGATTTGGAGTGACGAAGCGTAGTACGTACATTCGATATCGAATGGAAAGGCAAGATTGGTATATACTTGTCTGTTTAGTGATTTTATTACTAAGCTGTTTTGTGTTTAATTATTGTGGTGCTGGTAAACTATTAATCTATCCAAGGATGGAATCACTTGTATTTCAGCAATATGATGGACTATTATTCGTGTTATTTATACTGTTTATTAGTTTACCAATCATAATGGAAGGGAGGGAATGGTTATGGTGGCGCATGCAGAAATAAAAAACTTAGCATTTATGTATGCTGATGAAAAAGTACAAGCATTAACAGGCGTTTCCTTAGCGGTTTCTCAAGGTGAATTTATTGTGCTCGCTGGTGGTTCAGGATGTGGTAAGACAACACTTTTGAAACATTTTAAGAAAGAGTTACTCCCAATTGGAAAGCGCACAGGTAGTATGTATTATAATGGAACTTCTTTACTGGAGATGCCAGACTTATTGTCAGCACAAGAAGTGGGAATGGTGTTTCAAAATCCAGAAAATCAACTTGTTATGGATACGGTAATTCAAGAATTGGCATTTTCTCTTGAAAATGTTGGTCTAGAGACAAATATAATTCAAAAGAGAATCGCTGAATTAATTAGTTTTTTAGGTTTTCAAGATTTGTTACACCAGTCTGTTCACACGTTATCGGGAGGACAAAAACAACTTGTTAATTTAGCGGCAGTTCTTGTTTTACAACCTAAATTGTTACTGCTTGATGAACCGACAGCACAGCTTGATCCAATTGCAGCAAAAGATTTTTTAGGGTTATTGAAACGAATTAACGAAGAACTCGGGATTACAATTATCATGAGTGAACATCGTTTAGACGAAGTAATGCCACTAGCAACTCGAGTTGTGTTTATGAATGCTGGGGAAATTATTTATGATGGAATCCCGCAACAGGTTATATCTAAAATGTGGACAGTAGAAGAATTTCGACCGTTTATTCCTCAAATTCCAAGATTGTTTTTAGAATGGAATGTAGAGCAAATACCCTTTACGGTAAGGGGAGCACAAACACAAATTCATTCCGAGTTACCTATCGAACATGAAGTGCCAGTTATATCGCAAACAGAAAAAAAAGAAGTGATTTTACAAGTAAAACATATATCCTTTCAATATGAAAAAAATAGCCCTTTTATTTTACGGGACTTAACCTTATCAATTGAACAAGGGAAGTGGACTGCGCTTGTTGGGAAAAATGGTACTGGAAAATCAACACTTTTAACCATCTTGGCAGGATTAAACAAAACTAGAAGAGGAAAAGTACGGTGGAACGGAACGGAGATTCATAAAATTGATTCAAAGGAACGATTTAAAAGAATAGGTTTTGTATCGCAACATCCATATTATCATTTTACATTTGAGACGGTGTGGGATGAAGTTTTTGAAAGAGCAAATGAATTATATGGTGATATAGGGAAAGAAATCGCAGAGGATATGTTGAAAAGATTTTGGCTTCATTCTATTCGAGATCGTCATCCACATGATTGTAGTGGGGGAGAACAACAGTTAATCGCACTATGTACGGCTTTATTATCGAAGCCAAATTTATTATTACTAGACGAACCGACAAAAGGGCTTGATCCAGAAAAAAAAGAAAAATTAGGTGTGCTGTTTCAAGAGTTACAAAAAGAAGGAACAACAATTGTGATGGCAACACATGACATTGAATTTGCAGCTAAATATGTTGATCATTGTATGATGTTATTTGATGGGAACGTAATTATGGATGATACACCAAAGAAATTCTTTAGTGATAATTTCTTTTATACAACATCTATTAATCGTTTTATTCGCAAGCAATTACCTTATGCATTAACGTGGGAGGATGTGTACAAATCGTGTCCAAACGATATTTTGCTCTCATAATGCTTAGTTTCATTATTGTAATAAGTACGCTTCTCTTTACTTCTTTTGTAACAGATAAATATTATATTTGGTGTAGTTTATTTTTATTATCCATTATCATGTTACCTTTTTATATACGATTTGAGAGGAAAGCATTTGTTTCACGTGAAATAGTCATTGTAGCTGTTTTAGCAGCAATAGCAGCAGTTAGTCGTGTACCGTTTTCCATTATGCCGAGTGTACAACCAACATCTTTTGTTATTATTGTATCTGCAATTGTTTTTGGAAGTGAAACAGGCTTTATGATTGGGGCAACGGCAGCACTTGTATCTAATATATTTTTAGGACAGGGGCCTTGGACACCGTGGCAAATGTTTTCTTGGGGAATGATAGGCTTTATAGCTGGTTTACTTCGAAATACATTTATAATGAGAAAGTTATGGGGGAGAGTCATCTATGGGTTCATAGCCGGCTTTGTTTTTGGCTGGATTATGAACTTGTGGGGGATACTTGGCTTTTTAGAAGGATTAACATGGAAAGACTTTATTGCATACTACGCTGCAAGTTTTTACTTTGATCTAGATCATGCACTCTCAAATGTAATTTTTCTTGTTTTGTTTAGCTCATCGTGGATTAGAATTATTACAAGGTTTAAAAAGAAATATGGAATTTTAGATGATGATAAAGAGCTATTATCTCAAGTAAACAAAGCATAAGTACATATCATAAAGCATAAGAATATAAAGTAGGGTCGCGACTTACATATTCGTTTGCCTCTTTCATGCTTCTTACCACTGGTGAGAAGCATTTTTTCATACATATTATATTGTGAAAAATGTCAAGAGATCGATTTAATATGCTTCGATTTTTATATAAGATTTTTTATATAATAGTAAATGAGAAAAAATTCAAAGAGGAGATGCCTTATTCATGAAGCTAGTTGTTCCAAAGCAGCACGGTGCATGGGGGATGCTGCTGATTCCATTTATACTTAGTGTAATACTTGGTAAAGCTACTTTCTATCATATTCCACTCTTTATCGCTTGGTTATTTATCTATTTAGCAACATATCCATTTTTAATGTACATGAAGCAACCGCGAAAGAAAGAATTTTTACATTCAGCAATTATTTATTTTATTATTGCATGTGTCTTCGGTATACTATCTTTACTATACGAGTGGAGAATTCTTTTCTTCGCAGCTGTTATGATTCCGCTCTTTTTTGTGAATATATATTTTGCTCGTCAAAAAAGGGAACGAGCTTTAGTAAATGATATTTGTGCAATACTTGTTTTCTGCACGGGCGGTTTGATTAGTTATTATTTTTCAATGAAAACAATTGATGAAACAGCATGTTGGATTGCAGCAACTTCTTTTTTATACTTTTTAGGTAGTACATTTTATGTGAAAACAATGATACGTGAAAAGAATAACCCGACATATCGCTATGTATCATGGGGATATCACATTTTCTTAACTGTTGCATTGTTTGTAGTAAACCCATGGCTTTCTCTAGTTTTTATACCTAGTCTAGTTCGAGCAATTATATTATATGGTAAGAAAATATCTATTTTAAAAGTAGGGGTTTTAGAAATCGTTAATTCTGTATATTTTTTAATTGTCACGGCAATACTGTTTTAGTATGCCATTTGAGTTACATCCCATCTAGTAAATAGATGGGATGTATTTATTCTTGTTCCAAAATATGAACCGCATGATCACATTTTTGTAAGGCGTGCTCCACAGCCTGTAATGATTGTTCTATACGTTCTCGATTATCACTTTTTTCGACTGTTTGTAATGCGTGTTCTAAAGATTGTTTAGCTTCATGTAAAGAATGATAAGAATCTTGAACATATCCACGTGCGTTTTTGTTCATTATATATTCCTCCTTTATCCCGCTATTTGTGGGCAGTAATACTCCTACCTCAAAATTCGGTGAAAGCATTGTCCAGCTCTAGCGGCTAGAATCTCCGGTCGTTTCGTTCCCTCGGACGAGGCAAAAAGCGCCTCTCTGTCGGGGGCTCCAACGTCCTGTGATTCTGAGCGAGCCGCTTCCGCTTTTCTAAAGAAGTTAGGTGGGAGTTAAACTGCCCGTAAAAGCTCGATTGGTCGGGCTAATAATCAGTGGGGGATGTAGAAAACCCCCACTGATTAAAGTTCCACTCTATTGCATACACTTCTAGTATGAGCGTTAGAAAAGAAAATATAACTTGTTTTAAATGTTTTATCCCTGCTATTACAGATAGTAATGGTTCAATTGATTAAAGTTTCACTTTATATGATTTGACAATTGAAATGAAAATGGCTATAGTAGGCTATAAAGTGAATATTTTCTTATCCAGAGAGGTGGAGGGACTGGCCCGATGAAACCCAGCAACCGCGATGCAGGTGCTAATTCCAGCAGAACATATTTGTTCTGGGAGATAAGACGAAGATATATACGTAACTTCTTCTTATCGAAGAGGTTTTTTTGTTGCAAAAAAACCGATTCTAAAAACAACAGAATAAGAAGAAAGGGGTTGCAATTGTACTGTGACACTTGAAAAATACGTAAAGCTGCGTAATGCAGTATATGAATATATGATGGAGCAAGATAAACCAATATCACTATTAGATATTCAAGAACATATCGTTTCGCATCATGAAGGAAAATTCACGAAAAAAATGTTACACCAATTTTATTTATCAAGGTTATTAGACGAATTGAAACTGGATGGGAAAATTACTTTAGCTGATGAAGAATACCTCTATGCTGAAAAAGGGGTATATTATAAGGCGCGAAAAGGGAGCTAGGCTCTCTTTTTTCATGCTATAATTTATCTGAAAATTAAAAGGAGTATGTAGAGTAAAAGACTGCAGAAGCAGCCTGATACAAGGGAATGGTGTTGAGTGTGTAGTGTCAAAAGTTGAATATGCCCTGAAAGAGGCATTTCATTCGGCTAAAAACGAAAAGAGACACCTTCGCCGAGTAGGTGTCAGTTGTTGTGTCATGTAGGCTTGCTACTTGACATGTATTAGAATATCATGCAAACCAGGCGGAGTCAAAAGGGAATTTAAGGAAAGGTGTTGTTTGGAGATGAATGTACTAATCATATATGCACATCCCAATCCATCTAGTTTCAATGCATCCATTTTAGAACATGTGCAAAAAGGACTTCAAGAAACGAATCATTTTGTTACATTGCTTGACCTATATAAGGAACAATTTAACCCAGTACTTATTTTTAATGAAGATAAGAGAAGACGTGATTTAGTATATGAAGAAGAGACAGAAAAATACAGAAGATTGATCAAAGAGGCAGATTTTTTTATTTTTATTTATCCAATATGGTGGTGGGGAATGCCAGCTATTTTGAAAGGGTTTATTGATCGCGTTTTTGTTACAGGATTTGCTTATAAATATGAAGGGGCGTTACCAAAAGGATTACTCATAGGAAAAAAAGCATGGGTTATTAATACTTTAGATTCGCCGTTATGGTACGTGGCACTCTTATATCGCTCTGCTGATTGGGTGATTATGAAAAAGGGGATTTTACGATTTTGTGGTATACGCCAAATAAAACGTTCAGTCTTTCAATCTGTAAAAACAAGTAAAGCGATAAAACGGGAAAAGTGGCTGCTAGAAATGCAAGAAAAGGCTAAAAAATTATGAGTGAAATAGAAAACATAATGAGATGCTGTAATCGTACTGATGAATTGTTCCGTACATATATTGCTTGTTTGCTTCAATTGAAACACCATAGCGAGATGTTTCAAAAAGTGTATCAAGAACTAAGAGTTGATTATTTAGTAAGGGGAATTTGTGAACGAGAAGTCGATGGGGTTATTAAAGAAAGCAAGGAGTATAAGATGTATGACTTACCCAAAGCATTACGGTGGGATCTTTTACGAGCAAATCCTTCGAGTATAGAAAATGTATGTACAGAATTATTTGGGTACGGGAGTTTGAATTTCACTACTAGGGAATGGGAAAATGTGATTATATGTATTGAAAATGGACAATCACAATAATAGTTATTATGTAAAAAAGCTAGTATAAAACTAGCTTTTTGTATGTTTCAAACTTAAATTAAAAGAAAGCAGAAAAGCTCTCACTCCTGTGAAAGCTTTTCTAAGTGTTTTGCAATTTGTATATACATATTGGAGTAAGTAGAATGGACATCACTGCTCGGACTAGCATTTGATGAAAAATGAACAATCACCATATTTGCTTTTGGATCGATATAGAGGCATTGTCCGTAACTTCCTAACACTTCAAAAGCGCCCTGTTCGTTATGAGGAATCCACCATTGATTATGATAAGAAATAGGTGCACCTTGTCCGATTGCTAATTCGCCTTCTTGTACGCTCTTTACACTTTCCGAAATAGAGGAAGGGAGAACTTGCACGTCATGATAGCGACCGTTATGTAAAATCAATTGCCCAAATCTGGCCATATCTCTTGCAGTGGCGTTTAAACCGGCGCTTGCTTGTTCAACTCCTGTTTCATCCGTAACATAATACGCATTTTCTTCCATACCTATTTTGGACCAAATTCGTTCACTTACATTTTCGGCTAATGATTTACCGGTCACTGTCCGTATAATCCAGCCGAGTGTTTCAGATGAGCCGTTATTATATGAAAATGCAGTTTCAGGTGATGCTGTTTCTTTTGCTTCTCGTAACATATCATAAATTTTCATAGGACCATCATAGTTTTTACCACGAGGAAGAATATTGCTAGCTAAATATAACTGTGCATCTTGATTTTCTAATCCTTGCTGTATATACCCATGTGTCGGGTATTCAGCAGAAACCTGCATGTCCATTAATTGCTGAATCGTTGCTTTCCCGAAAGGTGTATTTCGTAATTCTTTGACGTATGTTTCAGCGGTCTTATGTACATCGATGAGTCCTTCTTCGGTTAATGATTGTACAAGTGCACCAGTAAATACTTTTGCTAAAGAGGCCATTCCATGCGGCTCATTTTGTTTATATCCATTGAAATAATGCTCGTAAACAAGTTTTCCGTTATGTACAACGACAAATGCATCTGTTTTATTCTCATCTAATAGTTTTTTTAAAGGAATATTGCCCCCATTTTCCTTTTCAACAGAAAAATCATCTAAGTTTTGTAATGCAGTAGGGAATGCTAATACTTGCATAGGATTGTTTTTTACTTCATTTGTTAACGCTAGTTCTTTCATATTTGTGTATGACCAACGTAAGTAGGGATCTTGCAACCAGTTTTCCTTTGTCACGTTCTCTTTAGAAGGAGAGATTTTATTTTGTTTAAAAAATGCAAATCCAAGCCCAGTTACGATAAATAGTAGTGTAAGTATGAGCAATAAAAGGGGAGATTTTTTAAAGTTCATCTATGTACCTCCTTGTTATTTCTACAGTAAGTATACGCTCGTTTTCTTAGAAATACAAAATAAGGAAAGTAAACAGAGGAGTTTACTTTCCTTATTAACATTAAGCTGATAATTTCCTGTCTGTATGTTGCTTTTTGAACTTTTGTTTTCTGCCATGTAAGAAGTAATAAATAAGTAATGTAAATGCAACGATAATGGCTGCAATAAAATACATATTATGATAACTTGATTTTGCAGCGATGATACCTAATATGAAAGAACCAAACCCAATACCGCTATCAAAGAATGAGAAATAAGTAGCTGTTGCTGAGCCGCGTCGATGGTTTGGAGCCGCAGAAATAGCAATGGTTTGGAAACTTGGAATTAATGTTCCATAGCCTAAACCAATTAATACACCTGCACCAAGGAACCAAAATGACGTTTGTGCTTGGCTTAAGATGAACATTCCAATTGTAAAAATAATAATCGAAGGATAAACAAGTATATTTTCACCGAAACGATCAAATATTTTCCCTGTGAATGGACGAGAAAGTACAACAACGAGTGCGTACACAATAAAGAAGTAGCTTGCAACTTCTCCTAAGCCAATTTCTTTTGCATAAATAGGAATAAAAGATAAAATGCCACTATAAGAAAATGCTAAAACAAATCCTGTTAGAGCAATTGGAACTGAAGAAGGTTCAATTAAATCTTTCCATTTCATTCGTTCACGTTTTTGTTTATTTACTGGTTTTTCATGTGGAATATTTACAAGTAAACCTAATAGAAATGCTAGTAATGAAAATACAGAACAAACGATAAATAGAATAGTAAATGAAAAGTGCGAAATAATCGTTAAACCTAAAAAAGGACCGATTACCATCGGCAGACTCATAAATACACCAAAATAGGCAAGTGCTTCACCACGGCGATGCGGTGGTGCGACATCTGTGACAATCGTACCTGTTGCTGTAGTCGCCATTCCAAACCCAATCCCGTGAAGGAAGCGAAGGGCAAGTAATAAAAATAAACTTTGTGCACCGAAATACATGACGGTAGCAGCTAAAAATAACGAAAGAGAAATAAATAAGATTTTCTTTCTTCCTAAATCATCAAGCCACTTCCCGGTAAACGGACGGCATAGGACAGAAGAAATAAGGAATACTGTTGCGACTAAACCAATTTCTTCTGGTTTTCCTTTCAATCCATCTATTACATAGACGGGCAGGGTGGTCATAAGCATGTAAAACGTTAAAAAGAGAAACAGACTACTAAAACAAGTTCCAAGGAAGTCCTTCGTCCAAAGTCTCTCACTTTGCATCGTCATCCCTCCAATTAATCATCTAAATTTTTAATAATAGCTTCTAGTACTTGAAATGCTCGCTGCAAGTCTTCTTCATTAATATCCTGCAACGTTTTTTCTTCAAAAGTATCAACTTCTTCTTGCCATACTGGAATCATTTCTAATGCTGTTTCTGATAAGGAAATGAGCTTTTCGCGGCGATCTTTTCCCTCAGTTCGAATGATCCATCCCATCGTTTCCATACGTGTTAATGTACGAGTCATCGTTGGGGATTCAACGTTTAAGTATTGACATAGCTCAGTTTGTGTACAAGGCCCCGTTTGATTGATTCGGAAAATGACAGCCCATTGTGCACTAAATAAACCTGTTGGTGACACACGTTCATTAAATTTCTTAGTAAACTTTCGAGAAGTTTGGCTGACAATGTGAAAAAAATGTTGTTTTTCGTCCATGTATTTAATCCTTTCAAATTAGTTACCTAGCTAACTATATACCTCTTTACCATAATTGTCTAGTGAAAGGCCTGTAGTTTTATGTAAAAATTTTGTATCGTTTTCGTATTGAGAACATACATTCTATATGGTATTCTAAAAATAAGTTTAGAATTTTCTTTCTATTACGGTTGGATGGGGGAATGTGTGATGATTAAGCCTGCAACAATGGAATTTGTTTCGTTATCAAATGGAGAAACAATCGCATACCAAGAAGTTGGAAGGCGAAATAAAGAAATACTTATACTCATTCACGGGAATATGACATCTTCACAGCATTGGGATTTAGTCATTGAGAAATTACAAGATGAATATCATATTTATGCCATTGATTTAAGAGGTTTTGGGAAATCGACATACAATAAGCCAATAGATTCATTGCAAGACTTTGTAGGTGATGTAAAGCTATTTATAGATGAGCTACAATTGAAGAAGTTTTCACTGATGGGCTGGTCAATGGGTGGTGGCGTCGCGATGGAGTTTACGGCTTGCCATACGGAGCTTGTAGAGAAACTTATTTTGGTAGAATCAGTCGGAATGAAAGGATATCCAATCTTTAAAAAGGATATTAATGGTCAGCCTATCGTATCCACGTTATTAAAAACAAAAGAAGAAATTGCACAAGATCCTGTTCAAATTGCTCCTGTACTAGATGCCATTAAAAATATGAACAAGCTCTATTATCGAACGGTTTGGGACTTACTCATTTATACACATAACAAACCAGATCCAGAGCGCTATGAAAAATATTTAGATGATATGTTAACGCAGCGTAATTTTGTTGATGTAAACTATGCTTTAATTACATTTAATATTTCAGATGAACATAATGGAGTCGTTCCTGGAAATGGATATATCCACCGTCTGCAAGTTCCAACTCTTGTCGTACAAGGAGATCGTGATTACGTTATACCGCAAGTGGTAGGAGAAGAATTAGCAAAACATCTCCCGGATGCTGAGCTAGTCATATTAGAGGATTGTGGGCATTCGCCGTTTGTTGACTGTTTAGATGAATTTACGCAGCATGTTATAAATTGGTTAGAGAAATAGTACATTCCCAAAGACCCCAATGTTACATATACTATAATATTTGTATCTAAAGGGGAATTTGCAATGAATGTTTTTGCAGAAAGAATACATGAACCTTCTCTTATATTTCACTCACCATATAGTAGTCATGCATATACAAAAGTATTTGTCCATCCTATGTATATACAAGTTTATGAGCAACCTTTTGCTCCACAATCGCAAGTACAGCTTATACCAAGTGTTGCTATGTATAATTTCTTTTATGGCCCTATCTTATATGGAAGTCCGTTTTTTAAACATTTTAATCATATTGTAAAAGCACAAATTTGGGATGGCTAAGAAGTTAGAAGAGTAATCTTTTAACTTCTTTTTTATGTTGATATTCACACACTCATTCTTGAAAAAAGTTTATCCCGCTATTTGCGGGCAGTAAGACCCCCACCTCAAAATTCAGCAAGAGCAAAGAAGTTAGGTGGGAGACGGGCTGTCCGTAAAAATCCGATTGATGAGGGCTAATAATCAGTGGGGATGAAAAAAACCCCCCACTGATTAAAGTTTCACTTTATAATGAAAATTGGTGAGCTTGAAAAGGGAGAGGGAACAGGATGTCAATACGATTTACATTTTGGATTATGGTGGGGATTGTTGCGATTTCTGGATTATCGCAAGGGATGCTTCTACCAGCTATCGCAATGATTTTTGAACAAGAAGGAATTCGTTCCAGTATTAATGGAATCCATGCAACTGCGTTATATATTGGAATATTATTTATTTCGCCATGGCTTGAAAAACCGATGCAGCGGTTTGGAATGAAGCCAATTATCGTAATCGGTGGATTTCTCGTTATCATTTCATTATTCTTTTTTACACAAACATTTTCATTCTGGATATGGTTTTTACTTCGCTTTCTAGTAGGAATAGGAGATCATATGTTACATGTTGGAACGCAAACGTGGATTACAACGACATCTGATCCAAGTAAAATTGGAAGACAAGTATCTATATATGGAGTGTTTTTTGGTATCGGTTTTGCAGTAGGACCATACTTAGCGAGTACTGTTCAATATGGACTTGCAACTCCATTTATTGTATCGACGATTCTTTGCTTAATAGGGTGGTTGCTATTACTTCCAACTAAAAATGCTTTTCCAGCTCAAGATGAAACAGGGAAAGAAAATGAATCATCGCTTTCTCGTTATAAACAAGTATTTGTACTTGCGTGGATTGCACTTATGGGACCTTTGGCATACGGTGCGCTAGAAGCAATGCTGAATAGTAATTTGCCAGTATATGCACTTCGAAAAGGTTGGTCTGTTTCTGATGTATCCTTCTTATTACCCGCATTTGCAATCGGGGGAATCATTACACAAATTCCACTTGGTATATTAAGTGATAAATATGGAAGAGACCGCATTTTAACGTGGACATTCAGCATCAGTACAGTAGTTTTCTTACTTGCTGCGGTGTTTGACGGGTATTATTGGATTGTATTTGGGTGCATGCTCTTAGCTGGAATGGTAATCGGTTCATGTTTCTCATTAGGACTTGGCTTTATGACGGATTTATTACCAAGACACTTACTGCCAGCAGGGAATATATTATCCGGAATTGCCTTTAGTATAGGAAGTATTATGGGACCTGTATTAGGAGGCGTATTTATAGAAAAAATACAGTATACAAGCTTTTTTATAGCAGTTATGATAATAATGGCAATTATTGCACTTCTATATATCACATATATGAAAAGTCAATTCGCATCAAGAAAAATAGAAAGTAGGTTAGGGCATGACAAAACAACCTAATAAGAAAAAATTTGAAGTACAAGAGAACGAAAGTATTACAGATTGTTTAGCACGTATGGAACGTGAAGGATATGCACCTTCGCGTCGCATGGAAGAGCCGATCTTTCATGAAGTGAAGAAAGATGGACAAACAGTTGTAGAACCGTGCGGAAGAAAAATTGTTTTTGAAGGAAAGTTGAAATAAGGAGAGGTTCTTTGTACTGAACCTCAAAAGTTAGACTTTAATCGGAGTGATTCCTCACTCCGATTTTTCTTTTCGTTTTAATCCAGTTTCGATACGATTTCAAGTATGACTCTTGGGGTTTTATGGAATCATAGTTCGATCCAGTAACGCTGAACAATTTCGCCAGTATTCTGGGAAATTACTTCATCTTCTAAGATACCTCCAACTTTTTGAATGGTTTTGGCAGAGGCGATATTTGCTTTGTCACAAGTTATCAAAATTTTCTCCAATCCTAATTTTTTCGCTTCAAATAAGGAAAGCTGAAGTTGCCCAGTGGCGTAACCCTTTCGACGTTCGCCCGGGTGCACGCTATAACCGATATGTCCGCTCTCCATCAGTAATTCTGGTGTTAATCGATGGCGGATATTGATGAAACCGATTAATTTCCCCTTTTCAATGCTCAAAAACTGAGTAGATGGAACTCGATTTAGTGGTAAATTTTCTCCCTTTTCTTGGATTGTGACTTTTTCAAGCCATTCGTCAAAGGAATCAAATTGTTGTAAGGAACAACTACCATGCGGTTGTTCTCTTGCATCTAGGAATGCTTGCCGATAAGCCATGATTTGTTTGCTATGCTGGTGTGTTGGTTTCACTAACTGCATTGTCATCATCTTTCTCCTATATCATTTTTTTACATTACACTGTCTTACTTACTTGCTCTAACTCATTATAGTTTATAATATTTAGAATAAATCGAACAGAGTAAGCAGGGGAGTAGTTTAATTTTCTAGCACTAAACCTTTCAGACAGTTTCATCCATTGACTAACCAGTTCAAATGAAGGAATACCGTATTTTTTCAAAAGAGTAGAATAACCATAACTCGAATTAAGAGATTCTTCAACAAGACGCATTTTTAACCTGCTATTCGCTGGCAGTAAGTATTCTACTGATGGAAGTTTCTGGGTTGTATAGCTTTATAAAATTACTTGCTATTTACAAAGTGGGCATGATGAAGTGTTCTATCTTAATAGATAGTGAAATGACTATCATTTTTTGGTAAAATATTGATATAAAAAAATATTCATTATATATTAATAAATCAGAATGTAATCGCAAGAAATTCTATACGAAATATATTGAAAAATATATTATCTTATCAAGGTAAATAAGGGGGATCATGATGTCGGGAAGTTTGGTGGATTCGTTTTTAGAGTTTTTCGGGTATACAGAAAGTAAACGGAAGCGTGATCAATATGATAAATTGCATGATTACTTAAAAAGTAAGGAAAAAGAATTAGAAAAATTGATTGAAGAGATTGAATCAGCAAAGAAAAGGTATGATGCGAAAAATGGTGGATTATCATCTGATAAAATTCCAGCTCGTGAATTTGAAGTAAAACGTCCTCAAAAGGATCAAGAATACTCCAAGACAATCAGTTATTTTCGCGAAGCCCTAGGTAATGTAAGGTCTGCTAAAAGCAGGGCATATCAAAAATGGGAGGAATATAAGGCACAAGCAATTTCAGAAGAACAAACAGCTGCAGCAGCTATAGAAGCAGAAAAAAATAAGTTAAAAAACTCTTAGAGATAGTAGAGTAGAAAATTGTATAAAGTATTGAAGGAAAAGGGGAATGGGAATGCATCGTCAAGAAATTGAGATTCATGGAAATGAAATATCGAGTGCCATTTCTTATGCAGAGCAGATTGAAAAGGGAGTAAAAGAATCACTCCAGCAAGCAAATGAACTAAAATCACATGTAACCGGTTCTCGTTGGAATGGGAAAACACGAGATGCCTTTTTATGTTATTTAGAATTGCTCATCCAGTACAATTCTGAAGTCGCAGATGCACTTGAAGGACAGACAAAGGCGCTTAAGGAGCTTGATAAGAACATTCATTCCTTTACAAATAGGGATGAAGTAGAAAATATAAAAAGATTGAAATAGAGAGGAGGATAAAACAGATGGGAAGAGAAGTGTGGAGCTTTACACCTGCTGAACTGTACACATTAGCTGGTGCAGCTGGAGTCACGTACATATTCGGCTTACAAGAGCGTGAAATTCTTGCTTTAACCGATGAAGACTGCATAACGAAAGCAACAGCGAAATTAAAAGACAAAGGGCTTATTACAGAGAATAACGGGCTGACACCAGCAGCTTTTCAGCTGATTGAATTACTGAAGGCATATCAAGAAAGCCAAGAGTATACGCGAATTAATAATCTATTAATTGGATTTTTGCCACAAGATAAAGACAGAGTAGCTGTCTTAACAGAACGAAAACAAAATGAAGAATATGAAATTCATTACATAGCGAAGCGAGATGTCTATTTTTCATTACTAGAACGGATTCCATTTTTAATGCGAGAACCAAGAGAAATTGAAGATACCTTCTTTACAAAGAAGATGACAGAAAAAGAGCAGCAAACTTTTGAAGAAATGGATTTATCTGAAAAGGATTTACTAGCTATCGAAACAGTGTCTCGCCCGCGAAGCCGAAGAGCAGAAGATAGAGGGAAATGGGAATGCTTCTTGTACTTTACAGAGGGGGAAGACTTTATTCAAATAGAAGTAGAACGTAAGCGTTATGAATGGGCTAGTCTGTATGCGGTGAATAAGAAATTATATGATGTTTTAAAAATGCCGTATAAGAAAATAAGTGATCCACGACAATTCTCGTTAGGAGGACGAAATTAATGCAAATACCAATGGAAGATGGCGGAGCAAGTAGCAGTTCAGAAATTGTATTGAATTATGATGAGATAGAAGACATTATAAGACGTCTTCAAAGCATATATAACATTTATTCAGGTGCTATAGCGACAAATGCGAAAAATCTAGAGAAGTGTCAATTCTATCTTGAAGGAGAAGCGATGCGAGTTATAGACGTGTATCCGAAAATATTAAATAAAATATTGGAACTAGCAGACCATTATAACCGAGCGGCATCCATTGTAGAGGTTGTTCGCCAAGAAATGAAAACACAAGATGAAGAATTACATAATAAATTACAACCTCAAGAATAACTACGGCTGATATGGGAATGGGGGATGGAAGAAAAATGGATGTTAGTTATAAGCCGAAAGATTGGGTAGATATGAAAGATGGCTTGAACCAAATCACAAAAGATACATTCGTAAAATTACATCAAGCGAATGGTCTTTTAAAAGATGTACAGGAAAGAATACATGACCTTGATTCAGATGGAAGTATTTATTTTCATCATAAAGATCAGACTGAAACAATTGCGGAATTACATGTTGCATATACGACTCTACAAAAATATTGTGATGACGCAGGGCAAGTCGTTTATGATCATATTGATAAACCATTTTTAGTAACAATGGATCAATTTGCACAAAAAATGAGAGATTTATCAATTAAAAACTTTGAAACTACAAACCGAATTGGCTCTACAACAACAACTACAGTACCAGGTTCATATAGTTACGGTAACACACCGCAAACGATCACAACAACAAAACCTAAAATAACGGTGGATGATATTTTCAAAGACTCACGTGCATTTGATAAAGTTCTTCATGCTGAATATGAAGAATGGAAAAGAAAAGATCCAAACATGAAGCTTGACTATGAAGAATACAGAAAACGTGTTCCTTCGACGCGAGGGTTTGAATACAGATCAATAGAGGATGAGCAAAAACAACTAGAGGCATGGCGTGACTTTGGATTAGGAGTTCTAACAGTCGGAGCAATGTTCATTTGTCCACCATTAGGGGTTGCAGCATCACTGGTATTTGGCGGGCTCCAAGTAAAAAGTGCCCATGACGGAGAAGACTGGGGAACACACCGGAAATTAAGTCAAGGAGAAAAAGTAGAAAGATATGTTTTTGGTGTCTTCGATATTGCGAGTGCTGGAGCAGCTATAAAAGGATTCAAAGCTTTTGGATCATTCGGGAAATTACAGGAGGAAGCAACGAGTTTTAATCCAAATCAAGGGAAAAATATGGTACAATCATGGCGAGACGGAAAAAATATTACGCTTGACCGCATGAGACTAGCAGGTCTAAAAGCAGAAAAATACGGAAATGAAAAAATGTATCAGCTTGGCGGAAAAATGACTCAAGGAATGGAGAATACACTTGCCTTCTTCAACAAGGGGCATGAAATAGTTGGAGACGGTGTAGTAGCAGGGAAGCAAGGCGGTCCAGGAAAGGTTACCGAGTGGGTTAATACGCGCCATGCAGAGAGTAGTAAGTTTATGGATGGTAAGATTCAGGGGCTTGAGGCTTCGCTTGCGGAGAGGAAGTTAGGTAAGGAAGTTAGCGGTGTTGCAGGTAAAATAGATCCTCTAAGTAATCCTAAAATAGCAAAAGAAATTGAAGCTAACTCTGATGCTGTTTATGGATATTCACCTAAACAAGGGTCGCCTTTAGATAAATTCGGAATTGATTGGACCAATCCAGAAGAAGTTGCTTTTGCAAAAACTGAAAGAATGAAGTATCTTAAGGAATTAGAACAAAAAAGGAATCAGCTTACAAATGAGGTTACTAAACTTCAAAGTGAAGGAATGTCGCTTGAAGAAATTGCAAGAAAGAAGGTTGAAAAGCGAAATTTGGATAGAATACAATCATATCTTGATTCCAATAATCTTGAAGGACTCAATGCAATGAAAGCACGGAATCGTCAAACATATGGTAGAGAGGAAGGGCCTACACCAGAACAACTTTTTGACAAATATGGTTCATGGGAAGATGTAATATACAGTAGCACAAAATCAAGCCCAGCAATGGATGTGTTAACAGGTTTGTATAAGTAGTAGGAGGTTATGATTATGATTGAGGAAAAACAAAATCAAAATACACGGTGTTATGTGGAAAATAATTTAAGAATCCGTATACAGGAAATAGAGGATGGAAAAGCAAAACTGTGGGTGGCAATTGATAAGTTAAACATTTGCTTTACATTGATTATGTATGATTTTATGGATTGGTGTGAGCGAGAGATAAATATAAACTTGGAGATTGATAAGAGTTGGAATAATCATAGAGGTTTTATTATAGACAGTAAAGACCAAGTAATAATTATGTCGGAAATAAAAAGATTCATTAATGAATTTAATGTAAAACCTAATGAAAATGCTGATCAATTTTCAGATGCTGAGTGGTATGCATAAATATGACTTTTTTCTGATGCTATAAAATACTTGGAAAGCAGAATTTTTAGCTGGACATTATTTTTCTAACAAGAGAATCCGGGAGTTAGTCCTCTGGATTCTCTTTTCTGTCTTTCGAAATTTTCATACCCATAATCTTATTATCTTTAAGTTCTTTTGAATCTTTACGTACAATTTTATTCAAAGTGTCAGGAAGGATTGAACCAGTATATAGTGGGAAACCTATAAAACAGGATTCGTTCATAGTGGAACATCGTATTCAAGGAATGGAAACGGTTATACGTGAAATTTTAAATAAAGCAAGAAGATAATACTATGTCATAGAAGAAACTGCTTGAGAAGATATTTTTTATATAGCGGGATTATTTACTGAATTTCTAAAAAAACATTTTATGATGAAGATGATGAGTAATATTAAATAAGTAAATGCGGTAATAAAGACACCTAAACAATTTAAGTTGTTTAGGTGTTTTATTTTGTAAATTAGAGATAATATAATAGGATAAACATGGAAAATATATTAAGAAAGAGTTAGAATCTGATGAGTAGGTTTATAGGTATTAATAATTTTCTTGATTAAAATAAAAAAATGAACTGTTCAGTTAGAGTATGTAGATTTTAGGCTTTCTCAAACTAGTGACCTTAATAATAGATATTGTTCAAAAAATGTATCGGATCGGCGGAAAGATGGCCGAGGGTGTGGATATATAGCAGCTGTCTTCAAAGGCCATGAACCAGTTGGAAACGGTACAATGTGGCGGTGGACCAGGAAAGGTTACCGAATGGATCAATAAGCATCATGCAGACAGTAGTAAGAAAATCAATGATGAGAAGGGGATTGAGGCTTCGCTTGCGGAGAGAATAGGGAATGCTGGCTCAGGAGTTAGTAAGTCAAACTTCCTAATGTTAAAACCGAAAAGGTTACTTTTAATAAAAGAAATCCAAATGACACAGCTCAATTGCGAAAGGATTTTAATAAGGTCAGGAAAGAGTTGATGAAATCTATGGCTGATAATCCTGAAAAAATAAAAGGATTAAAAAAATCTGCAATTTCAGATAATGATATTGAAGATACGAAGGAATTCGGACTAGTTCCTGACGATTGGCAAGCTCATCATAAAATCCCTTTGGATCAAGGTGGTAGCAATGATGTGGAAAACTTAGTTCTAATAAAAACCATCCCTATCACAAGATTATTACAAATGAACAAAATTCATTAACAAAGGGTATGAAACCTGGGGACAGTAAAATAGTAGATTTTCCTATTCCAAAAGGAGACATTTATCCTCCTAATAAGGAATAAATATTTTTTAGAAGGTGATTATATGTGGAGAGAGCAAGTTAGTCAGATATCCAAAATAAGAGAGAAACGAAACCGAAAACTCAATTTACCTACCAATGAAAACGAGTTATCAAGATTTCGTAAATCTGTAGTAGAAAAATTTGGTGAAGATGTACTGCCACAGCAATACTATGAATTTTTAGAAACAGTTAATGGAATTGAATTTAATGGACTTAAAATTTATGGGATTGACCAAAATTTTTTGGATTCAAAGCCAAAAAATCAGGTGGATAGTTTTTTTGATGCCAATGAAACATGGGAGTCAATTAAAGACGAAGATGAGCTGGTTTTTTTGGGAGATTCAGATATAGCTTGGTATTGTTATAATGTTTCTAAAAAAAACTTTGTTGAACTAGATAAGCCTTCAGGTGAGCATATGGAAACTTTTTGCGATTTTGATACTATGCTTGAATCTGCTTTCTCTGTAGCACTTAGTTAAATGTACAACCCGCCGTCAACTTTTGGCGGATGGAGAGTGTTGTGTAGCACACAGAACCTGACCAACTGCTAACTGTTTAAAGGTGTGAGATGATAGCAAATGAATCTGGATATTTATTACTGGAATTGGTAAAGAAAGTGAAGATTATAAATCACTATTTTTGACCTTGATTGGCTCATGCCTTTCAAGGTTTTTTGCTTATTAAATAAATGGTTAATATTTGTTTAAATATAGGCACATTAGTCATGTATAAAAAGGGGTGATTTGTTTGAGAATTGAGAGCTAATGAAGGTAGTACCATCATGGAGCTTTATTTTAGTACTTGAAAATGAAAAGCTGTATCAGCTTGGAGAAAAAAATGGCGAAAAACATAGATCACATGACTGCTAAAACTGAAAAATGAAATCAATGAATATAGCTTAATAACATCTAAGCAAGGCGATACAGATTTCCATAGCTGGGTAAATAAGCATCATATAGAGAGCAATAAGATTATAGATGATAAGATAAAGGGTGTAGAGGCTTCCCTTGCTAGTAAGGGTACGGATAACACTGCTGAAGAGATTTTGTTTTCACAAAAGTATATATTTAAATTAAGAACTGGTGAATGGCCTCCACCAGGGTGGAAAGGCTTTGAATGATAAGGGAGGATACTAATGAATACAAATATAACATTGAATATGGCTATGAACATTGCCATAGATTATAAGAGTAAATATAATTTATCAGGTGATATTTTAGAAAACTTGGAACGTACAATAAAATTTTATAGTGAGTTTGATAGTGTCAATGGACCAGTGTGGTTGGTTATAGTAAGCATAGAACCAAATGATTTTTTTGCAGAGAATGAATACACGATTGTTATTTCAGACAAAGAAGCAGCCGTTAAATATATTATCGACCCTAATGGTCATATTTTTTCTCCTCATTTAGAAACTATGACTGATGAAGAATTTGAAGAAATATTCGGTGGTGATGAAAAAGAAAATTAAAAACCAAGAAAATAAATATATTATTTTGAAGGTATAAATACTATTATTAATAAAATTAATAAATGAAAAATTTTTTAAGAGTATGTGTTAAAAAGATGATTTTTGTATTCTGGCATTCTCCCCTTATAGTAGACAGTTGAAAGAAAGTTACTGTACTGTTTATTATGGAGGGGATTTTTTATGTCTTTAGA
Organism: Bacillus sp. FSL K6-6038; assembly: GCF_038050455.1. Taxonomy (NCBI): domain Bacteria; kingdom Bacillati; phylum Bacillota; class Bacilli; order Caryophanales; family Bacillaceae; genus Bacillus; species Bacillus sp. FSL K6-6038. The sequence goes on along the minus strand of NZ_JBBOUH010000001.1, from coordinate 3,091,154 downwards.
TAAGTATAAAAACATGTCTGATGAAGAGTTTAAACAATTGTCTAATGAAGAATTTCAAGATTATATTAAGTTAAAGAAAGAAGATTTCTCTAGGCATTATAGAAAAATAAATGAAATTACTGTAGATGTGGTATTAAAACCTGAGGAAGTAATAGCAATTACGAAACAATATCATAAGAAAAGTAACTTAGATGGAGTGGTTAATGAAGACATCCACCAACTTTTCTTTGATGAGGCTTATACATTCAAAATTGATAAAGAGAATAGAAATAATAATGATGTGAGACCGGCATGGAGAGTATTAGTAGATTTACCAGAACCCCCTTTTCTTATGGAGGACTATACATTGATTGTGTCTGATAAAGATAAAAAAGTGATGGGGATGCTTGATCCAAACGGGCATCCGGTATTTAAAGGAAATGAATTTACGGATGAAGATATCGAATATATTATGAATAATGAGGATTCTGAAGATTAATTAAATTAATAACTTAGTGTATAGTTTTAGAAATAGAATAAATATCGTTATTATGCAATTTTGCGAGTTTCTCGATTACTGGTAAAGGAACATCTCCACTTTATAACGTTATTTGTTGAAGTTTTTGTCTATATGATCTGAACTGGAAGATGTGAATAATCTTCCAGTTTTTTGTTGAAATAAAAAACGAGATATAATTAAAAGAAGGAAATATAAGTCATCTAAAAAAATTACGAAATATTGTTTAAAAGTATTTGCAAGCTGATGAGTTTATTGATGTAAACGATGCGATTAGAGCAGTTACAGGTACAGACCAACGGACAGGAAAAGAGCTATCCACAAAAGAAAGACTTATTGCGGCAAGTTGGACGCTTTTGAACATTATTCCGGTTAGAAAAGTCCTCAGTGTTGCTGGAAAAGTAATTAAGTATGGCGGAAAAATGGCCGAGGGTGTAGATTATGTAACAGCTTCCTTCAAAGGCGTTGAAGTAGCTGAAGACGGTACAGTGATAGGGAAGCAAGTTGGTCCAGGGAAGCTTACCGAGTGGGTTAATACGCGCCATGCAGAGAGTACTAAGTTTATGGATGGTAAGATTCAGGGGATTGAGGATTCGCTTGCTAAGGGTACGGGTGATAGTGGAGGTAGATTCCCTACCAAATTGATTGATCCAGAAGCTGATAAACATATTATTGATAAGGTGGCTGAAGCAAGAGGAGGATTATCTAATAAATATAAAGAACGGGGTAATTTTGCATATGCAGAAGTAAATGTTACAGGTGTTGATAAGACAGATTTCTATGCACATAGTGGCATTCATAACTCAGCAAAAGGAATTCCAGGAACAGAGGAGTTTTCATTCAAACCCGAGAACCCGGTATACAAGGCAACTGAAGCACCTGACAATGCAGGGAATATTTACCTTAGAGATGCAGATACAGAGTATAAAATACTAAATGACGTAGCAAATAGATTAGGTGGTAATAAAGATGTGACGGGAACTATCAGATTGTTCACCGAAAAGGATACATGTGGTAGTTGCAATAAAATCATTCAGCAATTTCAAAAAGACTATCCTAATATTAAAGTTGAAGTACTTCATAATGGTGATACACCTATTCCGCTTGAAAATTCAAAATAATAAAATTCGGAGGTTTTATAAATGGCTTATAGCTGTGACGAGTATTCAGAATATATATATGAGACGTATAGTGAATATGTAGAAGATGAAAAAATGAGCAGAAAGGAGGCAGTTGCACGAACATTTAATGAGTATGATATGTTAATGAAAAAAAGCGAGACAGATAAATTAATTATCAGTGTAATATTTGCAGAAATTCTAGTTTCGCATTCTAAAATTTCCAATACATTCAAAAATTATATGATTGAAACGATATCAAATATTAACTTTATGTTAATAGAACAGGAGCATAAACTTACACAGGAACAGTACAATGATTTCCTCTTTCGTAAGGGGCAGGTACTTAAACAATTAGAAGCAAAGCCGTCAGACTATTATCCAAGAGTATGTTGGTACTATGAAGAATTAACAGACGAAGTTAATAAATTTTTTGATGAAATCAACTCTAATGATACAGATGAAAATGAGGTAGTTGCTAAAGTATTCAAGTGTTTTGAGCGTGACTGCAAAAATACAGCAAGTGAAAAAATTATAGTGTATACAACCTTAGCTGAAAATTTATTACGATATAATTTGATGCCACAAATAGAAGACATGAGTTTTATAAACGAATTGAAGAAGTTTACATTAGACAATATTCAAGGTGAACAGCTATCTGATGATGAGAAAGAAAAGTTGGCACAGCGTATACAAGTGGTTTTGGATTGCGGAGCATGAAAAATGCAAAACTAAGTTAAAAATTGTAAAAAATATTCAATAAGAGTGTAAATTAAACTGTGTAAGTTCCAAAAAAGAAGCATACGCAGTTTAATGGGAAACTTATATGAATTAAGTAAAAGGATAGCCAGCTTTCGAAAAAACATTGCGGGCTATCCTTTACTATTTACTATAATCTCAAAATCATCAGGATTATCGGGGATTCTTTCAATAGAATTGGGAAGTATCTACATTTACTTTAGAACATCCAAGGTACGGATGGCCATTACGTCTTTTACAAAACTTTGGTGAAGATGTTATGCGAAATGGATATTGGTTAGGACAGTGGCTTGAGAAAAAAACGGCATAGTTTTTTTCGAACTTGAATTTGAAGAGTGGGCAGAACGTACTTATAGAGGAGGCGGGGAAAGCCCCGAAACGATACGAGGGACCCCCTGTGAAGGTAAAATTAAAGATTGATACAGCGACAGAAAAAAAGGCAGAGTTAATATGAGGAAAGTGTCGCTCAATTTTATAATCTCAAATGGAGTGAATGATATGAATGATGTAATGAAACAGGCAATAACTCGTATTTCTCAGGTTACATGTGGAGCCTCTGAAGTGAAAAAGAAATCTAGTGAACTTTTAATCACTGAGTATTTGAGAAGGAGCTCGTTGTTTTTAGAAGTTTATCCATTTGAATGTGGACCATTTTTTAGCCCCGCAAAAGTGTTAGATATTAATCTGGATTTCGAGGATGTTATTACAAGTATTTTTACTGAGCCAGGTAAACCAAATTTATTATGTAAAACAATTTGTCTGCGTTACTTAGAATGGAAAGATCATTAACGGTGATTTTCAAGACGTTTAGGAGCCATTAATAAAGTACTTTGAAAGGGGAGGCACTCTTAGAATTGATAAGGGTATCTATTTAGACTATGGATTTGGAGCATTTCCTATAGACAATTGGCGGGAACGATATGTAAAGTTACAAGCTGCTGATATTTCAGATGAAAATTTAGACAATATTGATATTGAGAATAATTGAACTGATTATAATTTACGTTTACAGCCTTTGTGATAAGATTGTGAAATATAACCAAAAAACCAAACGCTCAACAATTTGCTAATTACTTGATAAATTTTCAAAGGCTTATTCTAACTTAAACGATAAGAAGGAATGAACTTTTTTACATGTAATCAAACTGCGATCTAGATACAACCTAAAATATGAACTAACATTGGATGATGATTTCTTTGTTAGTCTTTTTTTATGCTTAAAAGAAATAAAGGGAGGAATAAGTGTAATGATAATAATAGTAGGGCAATTCAACACACATATAATTGAAGATGGGAATAGTTCTTTTTCCGTATGAATGTTTTTTTCAGTGCTCTTGTATTGTTTCGGTTTTATTTTCTTTAGTAGTCATTGATGTGATGATAATTTAAAGATTGTAAAAGGGTCTATGCTACACTTGTTCTTGAATTTGGATAATTTTGTAGTATATGTACCGAAGGATTGATAAATTACTTCCTAAAAAATATTATTTGTTTGGTGGTAGTTTGAAAAAGACATAGGATTTGCTGGCAGAACGGGTGCAAAATGTGGAAAAATTGTTAGAGAAGAAACTTGAAAATCATTCGCTGAATATGGATATTTAGATGGGCACTTAATTTGTGGTGAAGCATCAAACGGAATGAAGTTTATGGGATATTTTAGGGACGGGGAAATTGCAAATTTCCACCCAGTAACAAGTTTTGATTAAGATATGTAGTTAGGAGAATGTTTATGAGCGAGAAAAAGATTATGGGTGATGAATGGAATAAGAATTTTATTAGAGGGATTTTTATTAATAAATCAAGAATAATAAAATGTATAAATGTAATTTTAACAAAAGAAGATGTTGTTTTTGATGATGTTTGTATGATAGCTACTTACAGTACCTATGATGACGGTGATTCTGAAAGATGTGAGATGGATGAAGTTGTATTAAGTATGGGATTTCCTGGTTATCCAGAAGAGATATCATGTTTAAAATATAAAGAGTTTTTTAAATTAATAGAGTATGGTTTAGAAGAGAAGATTTCTAGATTTAAGGAGTTAGAAAAAGAAGAAATCTTAAAAGAACTTGAAAAAGCAAGGAGTGGATTTGAGTCAATATTTTGGACACGAGAAAGTTAAATCTAAGCTACCTTTTTAGCTAGATCTTCTATTGCTTGAGGAGTTTTATAACCAATGCTACTATGAATTCGCTTGCGGTTATAAAACCCTTCAATATATTGAAATAGTGCCAGATTTGCCTGTTCAAATGTGACGTATTGTGTACGATATACTTCTCCTTTCTTTAAAATGGCATGAAACGACTTGATACAAGTGTTATCATACGGACACTTCCTCTTTGAAATCTATTGTAAAAAGTAAGAACTTCATGAAATTGCGTCCATAGGACCATACGGATATACATGAACTTAAAGCACTTGATTGTCTACTAAAGACAACAAGTGCTTTTTTGCGTTTAAGCATAGAGTTTAATTTAAAGGATTCATTACAATTTTATAAATGCACTAAGTGTTACATCTTTGGTGCTGTTTTTATGGATTATAATGGTTATGTACAGTGTACGACGATAGTAGAAACAAAGTTGTAAAAAGGATCAAAGTAACAACTAACCTTGGATTATTAGCGAAACTGCGAACTGGAGAAACTAGTTTTAATCCAAATATAGTACAATCATTGCGAGACAACAAAAATATTGCGCTTGACCGCGTGAGACTAGCAGGCCTAAAAGCAGAAAAATACGGAAATGAAAAAATGTATCAGCTTGGCGGAAAAATGACCCAAGGAATGGAGAATACACTTGCCTTCTTCAACAAGGGTCATGAAATAGTTGGAGACGGTGTAGTAGCAGGGAAACAAGGCGGTCCAGGAAAACAAGGCGGTCCAGGAAAGGTTACTGAGTGGGTTAATACGCGCCATGCAGAGAGTAGTAAGAAAATTAATGATGAGATTCAGGGGATTGAGGCTTCGCTTGCTAAGGGTACGGGAGATGCTAAATTTACCTATAAGAATAATCCTATGGATAACCCAAAGGCGGTAAAAGATATACTTGAAAATCCAGATGCAGTTTATGGTTTTTCACCTAATCCTGATTCAACTCGTATAGGTAAATATGCAAATAAAATAGATTGGAGCGATTCTGATCAAGTTGAAATTGCCAAACAGACAAGACAAGCATATCACGAGGCTAATGAGAAAATGTTGGATAATCTTTATAGTCAGGGATATTCTACAGAAGATATTGCAAGAAAGATGGTTAATGAACGCAATGCAAATAGGTTAAATAGCTATATTGAAAAAGGTGATATGGAGGGATATGAATTAGTAAGAAAGAGTAATTTACAAACTTATAATAATGCAGACGGTCCAACACCAGAGTCTTTTTTTGAAAAATATGGTTCATGGGAGGGAGTTGTTAATGCATCTGTAAGTAGTAATCCAGGTATGGATGCTTGTGTTGGATTATATGATATATATCATGGGGGAAAGTTGAAATGATTTGGAAAATAGAAGATAAAAAAGATTTTTTATGGTATACCAGTGATAAGTGTCAATTGAAGATAAAAGTAAATGAAGATAAAGTAAATATTTGGTTGAATTATAATGGGTATAACATTATCATGCCAATGGGAATGTGGGGATTTGATGATGAAGTTTCTGAAAGAGGACTTAAGTATTGTATAGGTGGAGATCATATGCAAGAGTGGTATTATATTGTAGACAAGAAAGACTTAAGGCTTTTTGTAGATTTAATTTATTTTTTTATTGAAGAACATGATGCAGATAAGATGATTAACCCTAAATTAGGTATTAAAGGATGGAATTAAAAAATACGCATAAATAGTTTTATAATATTGAATGCATTATATAATAAAGTAACAACATAAAAGTGTTGTTTGATAAAATAATAAAATAGTTAATTGTAACTAAAAGTAAATATATGTTATAACAATGAAAAGAGGTAGTGTTTCAAATAAGAAACATTATCTCTTTTTCTCATGCAAAGAAATTGTAGGAAGTAATAACAATTAGAGATAATACATAATAATGGGGAAAGATTAAAACCAAATTAATGGGTAATGGAGAGATTTTTAATGGAAGACTGGACATACAACGAGTTGTTTGAAACAATTCAAGGGGTATATAAAGAATTTTTATCTCAAAATAGAGGGCATAGACACACAATAGCAAGAATAGTAGACGATTTCAATAACTTAGGTAAAATAGAGGATATTATCGTTGATGTTGCTATAGGAGAGATTTTAATTACTTATGATAAAGTTTTCGTTGGTTACGTTGAAGGTATAACAAAGAGTTTAAGTTTGTTTAATCCACAGGAAGCAGAAGATGAATTAACATCAGAAGAAATAAAGGACTTATCGAGACGAATAAATAAAGTAATAGAAGGCTTAAAAAATGCAGAGGTTGATTATAATCCCTCAGCAGAACAGTGATATTTATAAGAGATTGAGTACATTAGCTGATTATATAAAAATTGAAAATTCATGATGGGTGAACTATCGTGCATAAAAATAGGATGAGAAAAACAAGCTTAGGCGAGATGACATTATAATGGGCGATGAATGTAAAGTGTGGAAATATTTGGGGAATTTAAACCGAGCAATTAAGCGGATTTCAGCAATTGATTGGAGTCGTATTGGGGAAATAGAAAGAAAATCGAATGTCCAATTGTGCAAAGAGTATTTAAGAAGAACTGCGATATTTTTCCGGACATATCCAGGTAAATGTGTTTACCCCTTTATAAGTATTTCTAATTCAATCACATCACCGCAAGTAAATATAGAAGGAATTGAATTAATTAATGAAGTGAAGAATAGTTATCAAAAGGCAATAGTTACAAGTTTCCTTGAACTAAATGCACTTATAGATGAGGGAAATCAAATCGCTATTGAAAACAAAGATCTATTTGAGCCAGTAATAAAACTTTATGAACGCGGTGGTTATTTCTATAAGAGAAGTGGCTTTGTAAATGTAGATGGAGTATCGTTTCAATTAAACAATTGGGAGGAATTTGAACCTTCTGACATAAGTGATAAAACTCTGAATAGTTTAGACGGATTTGAGTGAGTTGAGACATAAGTAAGACAATTCAAAAAGTTATGAAAGAAATAAGAGGCTCTCATTAGATAATCTTATCTGAAAAGTATTTGTACGATTATGAGGAATGAAAATTAGTTTGTTTTGGAAGTTAATGAAAAAAGTAGCAGAGATAAATACTAGAAATCTCTGCTGCTTTTTATGGTGCAAGTTGTAGAAGCGTGTAATCGGCAAAAATTACAGCAAGGGGAAATATGACTGCAGAGGAGAGAGCTGGTTTAGAGGAAAGAAATATTAAAAATACGGTAATCCAATAGGAACAACAGCTGAGAGTATGTTTAATAAGATAAAAGATTCATACATTGATAAAGGAATTTATGAATGAGATGAACAAGTATGGAAAATTATAATTGAAAAATCAATGCAAAAAGATGCAATAAATACACTATTAGGATTAGTACATTAGGAGGTGTAACCTATGATAATACTGAATAATTACTCTAAGACTGGCACATATATTATATTAGAACCTAGTGGATATTCAATAGTTGAAAAAAATAAAGTACAGTTAGTTAGGCAAGGTGTGGGAGGATTTAGTGAAGATGGACAATTGATAGGTATTTCTGTTGATTCAAATAAATTCTTTTTTATATATAATGAGAAGAAATATGAGGCAATTCCTGATGAGATTATCTGTATAAATGAGAGAACTGATAATGGAAAACGTAATTTTCAAGTTAAAATAACAGATAAGGTTGTGTGTGATATTACATATAAACCATATATAAGCCCATTCGTTTTAACTTTTGGCGATGATGAGGATGAATTCGATTATTTCCTATACCTAAGTAATTTGATGTTAAGTAAGGATTCCATGTTAAGTTTTATTAAAGGAATGAATAGATTAAAAAACTCATAAGAAATTTTAACATCAGGAGTATAATTTTGCTACAAAGTCATAAATTATCTAAATTCCTAACTTATAATTAAAATAGAAAATAACAATGTATAGCAGTGAAATAATAACGTCTTCTATTTGGAAAGGAGTATAATCATTATGATAACATTGCATAATTATCCAAAACTGGAATCATACATATTAATTGATAATAATACGTATTCAATAAAAGAAACTGGGGATAGGTATAAAACAGTACAAGGGATTGGTGGGATAAGTGAAGATGGACAGGTAGTTGGTATTTATGTTAAAGATAACAAACTATTTTTTTTCTACAATGGACAATCATTTGAAACATCTGTAGACGATCTAATTTGTACAAATAGTTATATTTCCAAATTGGAAAGATGTTTTAGTGTACAAATAGGGGGACAAAACATATGTAATATAGTTTATGAGCCTTTTATCGATCCAGGAATGATATATTATGATGCAGACCCTGAAGAATTTGATGTATTGTTATACTTAAGTGGATTAATGAAGAATGAGGATTCTATTAAGAAATTTATGAAGGGTATGGAAATAATTAAAGCACAGAATAAAAGCTAGTGTTTTAGAGAAAGAAAATTAAGCTTATGCAATGTCTACCGATGAATGAACCGAGTTCGCAAATATTTTGTGCATATTTTCTAGATAAATGTCCCAAATAAATTGGGTCTCAGTATTATATTTTACAATCCAATTAGCAGGTAGCAGGGGCTTAAAATACAATCAGTAAAATACGAACTAAAAAAATCACATGATTAACAGGTATTTAAAATAAAAGGGCTGTTCCATAAGTTGGTTTCACTTGCTTATGGGATAGCCCTTTTGTTTTAGTATAAAAATAATTTCAATAAAAAATTCATATAGGTAAAATAATAATTAGATTATTTCAAATTCTCCGGAGTAATAATGGGTAAATATGGGAATCGAAAGATGTCTCAGTTTGGCGGAAAAATGACCGAGGATGTGGGTCGCATAGTAGCCATATTCAAAGGCGTTGAAGCAGCTGAAGACGGTACATTGGTAGGGAAGCAAGTTGGTCCAGGGAAAGTTACCGAGTGGGTTAATGCACGCCATGCAGAGAGTACTAAGTTTATGGAGGGTAAGATTAAGGGGATTGAGGCTTCGCTTGCTAAGGATAATATAAAATATAAAGAAGGCTACTATGTTGAACATTTAACTGGAGAAGTAGAAAAGTGTACAAACCGTCACGGTGTAAGTGATGGACATAACTATGATCAATTTAAAAAATACTTTGATAACAGTGACCAATATAAATTGGAGGAAGTCAAGAGAGTTGAGCACTCAGATATTAAAGGTATATATGATATAGAGTATAGATTGAAAATTGAGACAAAAGATTATAGAGGTCAAGGGACCGGGGAATTTAAATTTGTACCGAAGGAAGGAAAAGACCCCTTACGCAAGACCGGATATGATCCTAGTGTGATTTCAAATGAACAAATTATCAAACTTGGTAAAGAAGCTATGGAAGATGGTCTTCTGAAAAAACAAATAGATGAATTAGGATATCAAGATAAAATATGGGGAACATCCAGTAACGGACTTAAGTTTGAAGGGTTTAGAAACAAAGAAACAGGCGAAATTAGTAACTTTTATCCAGTTATTTAATTTGATAAATAAAGGATGGATACGTATGAACGAAAACTTTAAATCAGAACGAAAATTATTTAGAGATACTTACACTAATAAAAATTTAAAAAAGCAAAATGTAATAAATGTTTTAGTAGAATTAACTCTAGATTATAACTTCATAGAAATTTTACAAGGATTTTTAGTTGAAAATGTTGTAAGAAGAGATACATTAGGTGTTGTGTATTCTGATGAATTTGATCCTGACGACGATGAATACTTTGGAGAGGATAAAGTATTATTTTATTATTACTACGGATTAGATGAAACACAAGAGGATATTGTCAACCATGAAGAACTTTGTGACTATTTAGGAGTGGCTTGTGACTTCTATATTAAGAAATACACTGATAAAAAAGTTGAAGTTAAAAATCTATTAGAACAAATAAAAGGGAAATATCAGATTAAAGAAAATTAAAGTTTTACATACTTTGATTGGCTAAATGCTTTTCAAGGTTTTTTACTTAAAAAATTTTATAGTTAAAATACCCTGATATCTGAATCAAAACTCATGAAGATGAGTAAACCTGTGACAAAAAATAAAAATAACACTTACTGCTCGGTATATATTTACACATGAGAACGACAAAACTTTTGTTGTTAAAGTTAAATATACACAGATAAAAAGGATTTACTTTTGAAGTGGACAAAAAAGTATGCTATTTAAAAGTAAAGACTCATGATAGGGTACTATGTGTAACCATATAATCAAAAGACAGTACAAATTTAATCCTACTTAAAAACATATAAACTTAAAGCATTTGATTGTCTAGTAAAGGCAACAAGTGCTTTTTTTGTTTTAGTATAGAAATTAAGAGGTTCATTATAATTTTATAAAAGCATGAAGGGCTAAAATTTTATAGCAATTTTTATAGTTTGTAACGGCTATGTACAGTGTATGACGGTCATAGAGAAAAATATAAAAGGGATTAAATTAACAACTAATCTTGGATTTATTCACAAAAAGTGAATGAGGGGAATTTTTTTCATTCAAATATAGTACAATCATTGCAAGACGGAAAAAATATTACGCTTGACCGCGTGAGACTAGAAAGCCTAAAAGCAGAAAAATACGGAAATGAAAAAATGTATCAGCTTGGCGGAAAAATGGCCGAGGGTGTAGATTATGTAACAGCTTCCTTCAAAGGCGTTGAAGCAGCTGGAGACGGTGCATTGATAGGGAAGCAAGTTGGCCCAGGAAAGGTTACCGAGTAGGTTAATGCACGCCATGCAGAGAGTAGTAAGAAAATCAATGATGAGATTCAGGGGATTGAGGCTTCGCTTGCTAAGGGAGCTAGTAAGGCTAAAAATTTAAAACTAGAAGACTTTACAAAAGAAGTCTTGAAAACCAAGCCTATGAATTCTCCAAGACCTGAAAGGTGGCTATTAAAAAAAGGGGGGCAAATTTCTATTGACGACAAGGGAGTTTGGACATATACAAATAAAAATGGACAGTCAGTAAGATACCCAAATGGCTATCCTGATTTTACACCTTATGCCCATCCAGATATACCGCCGGTTACAATTAAAGTCCATTCTCCAAAAAATAATCAAAAAGATTTTGAAGCAGCAAATTTAGAAGCCGGGTTAAGTAAGGGTTCAAATCCTCCAGTACCTAACAAAAGTCAACCACCAGAAGGTTATACTTGGCATCATCACGAAGATGGTAAGACAATGATATTGGTTGAGGAAGATATTCATGATGAATTTAAACATATTGGGGGACAATCCACGGTTAATGGAAAAAATAAAAAATAGGAGGAAAATTTATGGCGAAAATTGAATTAATACATGATAAATTATCTTTGAAGGATTTAGAGGTTTTTGAAAGGGAACATAATTTGAAATTTCCTGATTTATATAGGGAATTTTTGCTGAATTATAATGGGGGATACGTAAATCCTAACGTGTTTTCTATCTCTTCTGAAGAGGGAGAGAGTGCTTTGAATGTATTCTACGGTATCGGTAACATGCATAATAACCTAGAGAAAAAATTTAATTTCTTTGATGAGATATTGGAAATAGGCTTTATTCCTATTGCGAGTGATTCAGGTGGAAACCAAATTTGTTTAGGTATAAATGAAAGTTTTTATGAAAAGATTTATTTTTGGGATCATGAACAAGAAACTGATGAGTCTATGGAAAATATGTATTTCTTAGCCGATAATATTAATGATTTTTTAGATGGTTTATATGAATCGAAGTAAATAAGTTAACTTTTGGGGTAAGATGGATAATAGATTGTTAGAGCATTTGAATGAAAGATACTTCATAAGATAGATAAAGTGTATTCAAATGAAAAAATTTAATCTTTAATAGATATAGAAAAAAACTAAATGAATTATTGATAGGTAAACAAATAGGGAATAAAACTATATTGACCTTGATTGGCTCCAAGCTTTTCAAGGTTTTTTATATTTTAATTAACATTCTATGATTGTAAACAGATGTACGAGATTGGTTGCAGTGTTAAAAACAAAAGTAGATTAGGGCATAAATCTAGTAAGACAGGAAAAGAAACTGGTCATAGATTTGGAGGTTCTTCAGATTTAGATAATCTTGCATTACTATCGAGTAGTGTAAATTTGAGTAAATATAAGAAGTTAGAAAATCAATGAGCGGCGGACATAAAAGAATAATGTAAAAGCTAATTATGAAGGTGCTGACTTAAGGCTTTGCTTGCGGTGAGGAAAGGGAATGGTGGGTGGTAGATGAGGCAAGGAAACTATTGGAGATAATAGGTTAGTGGATATGAATAAAAGTATTTGATTCTAAGGTAGAATGGACAGCTACTAGACCTAAAGGAACACAACAAACATATGAGGTGTTTAAAAAATGATATTGATTGGAATCAAATAAGGACTACGGATGAAAAACGATTCATCGGTAAAACAAATGCTGAAGCTGCCGTAAGTCGAGTAGCACCACAACTCCCGGATGGTGGATTTGCTACATTGTATCACATTGGACAGGATTCAAGGGGGCCATTAGCTGAAGCTAGTACAAGGTATCATGGTGTTGGAAAATATGGTCAAGATATTTTACACAGTCAATTTGGTAAAAGTAAACCTAATCCTAGTTTTCCAATTGATAGGAAAAAATTTGGAGTAGATACAAGAGAATATTGGAAATGGAGAGTAGAAAATAAATAAATTATAGAGAGAGGTATTAAAAGGGGTGAGAAAATCTCTGGAATGAAAAAAAGATATGAAGCACTATACTCTAATGAAGGAATTAATGATGAAGATTTAGTGAAAATAGAAGAGAAATTGAATATAAAATTACCAGAAGATTTTTGTGAGATAGCTACATTTTTCAGTGGGGGATATTTTGGGGGAATAAGTAATCACTCATTTTCGAATGTAGATAACAGTCTAAATATCATAGATGAAACAATTAGATTAAGAGAGGTTGTTCATTTACCCTCTAGATTTATTGTTTTAGCTGAACCGCCTGAAAGTTTAATAGTAATGGATACTCTAAATACTCCTGCAATTATCTGGTTTGATGGAGTAGAAATTTCTGAATTAGAGAAAAAGTCTTTTACGTCCAAACCAGATGAGTGGGAGACTTATGCAGATTATTTTGAAGAATTGTTGGAGGAAGAAGAGGAAGAGCAAGGAATATAGGCAATAAATCTTTGTAAGGCTTGGTATAACTAGATTTATAATGAGTTTGAAAAGTTAAGTTGAAAAATATAAACTTTAGTAATTTATCCGAAAGTGTAAAATTGATGATTTTTATTGATATTTTTATATTTTGTATAATAAGAATTATTTGTGAATAACGAAAAAACACTTTAATGATACGGCTGGCACGATAGAATGTGTTAAGTCTCGATCTAATTCAACTTTGAAAGATATCTAACATTATCCATACGATATGGTGCATAATCAAAAGAAATAAATATAAGAATCCACAGTAGAAGATTTTTTTACCTGTGGATTTTCTTTATTTGTTAAACCTTTCATTGTATTAATTAAGTATAAGATAAGAAAATTGATAGCTAGATTATCTAAAACTAGCAAGCCTAAAAGTAGAAAAATACGGAAATGAAAAAATGTATCAGCTTGGCGGAAAAATGGCCGAGGGTGTAGATTATGTAACAGCTACACTCAAAGGCGTTGAAGCAGCTGAAGACGGTACATTGATAGGAAAGCAAGCTGGTCCAGGAAAGGTTACCGAGTGGGTTAATGCACGCCATGCAGAGAGTACTAAGTTTATGGATGGTAAGATTCAGGGGCTTGAGGCTTCGCTTGCTACGAGAATAGGGAATGCTGGTTCAGGAGTTAGTAAGGAAGTTAGTGGAGTTAAGGGTATGGGTGAAAATATTATTTTTAAGCCAGGATATGATACCCATTTAATAGAGATTGATAAAACAACTGGAGAGGTTAAAAATTTCTTCCATGTGTTTCCTAAACAATAGTCTAAGGAGAATGTTGATAATGGATGATGAAATTTATTACGTAGAAAATTTTGAGGAAAAAGTTCAGAATATGGAAGCTTATTTTAATACCATTGGAGACGGATATTTCTTAGAAGCATTACATCATTTTAAACTTGCTAAAGGATTTGGAATTGGATTTACAAGTTGCTACTTTGCTACCGAATGTCAACCACATGATGAGGAGTATTTTGGAGATACTGGAGTCAACTTTACTACGATTCCGCCAGTAACAAGTGTGGAAGTCTATGCAATTGTAGACTATGAAACATTTTATAATTATTTAAAAGAGGTCAGTGGAAATTATGTATCTCGGAATAAACATAATGCAGAGGAAGTTGAAGCTTGCTTGAAAGAAATTAGACATAAATTTAATATTGGATAAACACTATGTACATGAAAATCAATTCGTGGGTTTACTTTTTAGAAGTAGGATTGTACGATACAATCAACAAATCAAACGCTAAAAAATTTGTCAAACACGCTTAATAAATTTAAAAGGCTTATTCCAACTTGAGTGATGAGTTGGAATGGGTCTTTTTTGCATGCGAAAAAGGCAAGGAGGAAAAGGAAAAAGTAGGTATAGCAAAAGTAAGGTCTAATATATAACTTTAAAGTCAGCTGGTTTGAGTGATGCACAAGCTCAGAAGGCTGTTCAACGAGAAATGGAACAACAATAACTGGAGATTCACTTGTTCCAAGGATTCCTGGTAGAATTAATTTACCAAAACGTCAATAAAGGAGCATTTACATGGAATTAAATACTTTTGTAGTGGAAGCTGTATTGTCTAATAATTGGTTAAAACATTGTGGAACAGAGAGCAATTTTCCCCAAGGAATTGGGTATACCTATTTATCACAAAAAAAGATAATGATTAAGACTATGAAAAAGCTAGAATGGGAAAATATTTGTCTGGAGGAAAGAAATAATTTAACTGGCTATTTAGCAAAGAATGAACCTGAAATATATAATAAAAATTGGAACACCTTAGTTAAAAAAATCAAAGCAGAGGTATTGCCAAAAATTACTGACGACATTGAAAAACAGATCCTAATATTGGGATTACCAAAAGAGATACTGAATCCTATTAAGTTCGATATAGTGAATTTAATAATGGTACTATCTTATGAAGAATATTATAAGTCAGCATTTTATAACGAAATGTTGGAAATCTATTTAAGTGGACATATTCCTTGTGGGTGGAATGGAAAGTATACAGAAGGAAATATATTTATATACTAGGGGGACAAAAATGACTAATGATGTAGAATATTACAGTGAAGTGAAAAAAATGATTCAGCAGTTTTTAAATACTTCACAATTGGTTCCAGAAATGTTAAACGAGCAAGAAAAGCAAATAGTAGCAACATTTTGTTTTGGTATGATAAATGGTTATTCTTTAAAAAATAAAAAGAACGCCATACAAATACAGGGAGCTACAATTGATATATTGATAGAAATGTTCTTTTATTCTCCAGCAGCTAGTGCGGAATTCTGTAATTTTTTAATTGAGTGTACAGATAAATCATTTCATCCAACTATGCATTCTATCATTCATAGAGGAATTCAAGGGTATTATCAATATGAAGAAGCTAAAAATAATGAGTTAAAAGATAATATTGAGAATGTGATTGAAGTAGTAAAGAATCATTAAAATTAAGGGCATTGACTGAGGAAATTTAATCTTAGTTAATGCCCTTTGTGCATAGCACCAATAAAAGGGATTGTAGGCTCGTCTGGATTAATATGGAAAGTGGAACTTATACTAAAATTAGTGATCATCGTATATACGCATTGGATCAAAAAATGTTAAGGGAATAGATGGATAGAAAACTTTTTATTATTGGTGAAAAAGATTATTAAGGAAAGAGGATAAATTATCTTCAATAGACGATGAGTGCTTTTTTGCGTTTTAGGATAGAAATAAGTAGACATATTATAATTTTATAAGTTCACAAAGTTTTAAATTTTTACAAACAGTAAATGTAGAGGAACGCATGTGAAAAAAGGAGTAGATTTTGATATTTTAGGATTCCCAATATTTAAAGGGAATGATGTTAAGTTTACAATGAGATTAGAGAAAGATTTATATATTAAGCCAGATGATACACACTTTAAAGAGTTTACTTGAATGCTAAAGGAGGTGATAGAGAAGGGGAAAATTCCAAAAGATATATTCACTCCCAAACAGTTAAAAGAAATAAAAATAGGGTTGCCACGTATATCAGATTTAACTTGGCGTCACCATCAAATACCTGGGAAAATGCAGTTAGTAGTATCTGAAACTCACAGTGTAAATCATTTAGGGGAAATAAGTTATGGGGAGGCGGAATTAGATGGAAAATTTAGAATGGAAGTATGCAGATGATCTGGTTACTGAAGAAATTATTGGAAAAATAGGTAAATCAATGGGGATTAAGTTTCCGAAAGACTATATCGAGTGTGCAAAAGTGAATCATGGCGCTAATGTAATACCATATTGTTTTGATGTTGAAGGAATAGAAAGAGTCTTTGGTTCATTACTTTCGTTTGATGAGGGAAGTAGTGATTACATTGTAACAGATTATAATAACTATCGTGCTACTTTGCCTAATGGTGTAATTCCTTTTGGAATCGATCCAGCAGGAAATTTAATCTGCTTTGATTATAAAAATCATGCAGACAATCCAATTGTTGTCTTTTGGGAACATGAAGATGCATGGGAAAAAGAAGCACTGATGGAAAGTGAAGGAATTACAGCAGAAGAAGCAGAGGAAGTAGCAAGAGAAAATGTATTTTATGTGGCAAGTAGTTTCACTGATTTTTTAAATAAATTGCATGATTAATAGATAGCCCTTTTGTTTTAGTATAAAAATAGTTTCAATAAAAAATTCAGATAGGTAAAATAATAATTAGAGTATTTTCAGCTGGTCAGATTAAAAATAGAAAAATATAGAAAACACAAAATGTATCAGCTTGGCGGAAAAATGGCCGAGGGTGTGGATTACATAACAGCTACATTCAAAGGTGTTGAAGTAGCTGAAGACGGTACATTGATAGTGAAGCAAGGCGGTGGCCCAGGAAAGGTTACGGAGTGGGTTAATACGCGCCATGCAGAGAGTAGTAAGTTTATGGATGGTAAATAAATTAGATTTCGCTAATTGGGATACAAAAAGAGTTAGTGGGAATGTATTTAAACTTGATAAAAATGGAAATAGAATAATGCGAGTAGCTGATTTTAAAGCCTATAGAGAGGAGTTAAGTAAACAGGGAATTGAAGTTGTAATTGATAAAAAAATAGTACCAAGAGGAAAAGCTGGTGGTTTCGATCCTGAGACAGGTAAAATTTATTTTAGAGGAAGACCGTCACAAATCGCTGCTTATCATGAAAATGTACATGCGCAACAATGGTTAGAGTTGGGAAAAGAGAATTACTTGAAACAAACCGTTTTACAAAGAGAAGAGCATGTATACAATAAAATTATGGAGAATAGAGCAAACTTCACAAGGGCTGAGATAATTGCTACTGAACGTTATATTTAAGCGCTTAGAAATGGCCACACGCTGATTCTGAAATATTTAAGGGGTGTTTAGATGAGTAATGAACCCAGACTAACTGTAACGGAAGCACTACATGTTGCACAAGAATATTTAAATGAACGTAATAAGAATTACCTTCCATGGACAATAAATAATGATACAAGTCAATCAATTCAATTTTATAATAAGTTTTTTGCAATTGATGGTTGCGTATGGCTTGCTGAATTAGATTTTCAGGATTTTGACAGGTTTTTGGTTATTTCTGATAAAAAAAAGCTATTGAGTTTTTAATAATAGGAGTTGATAAAAACAAAATACCAAGTATACATCCTAAATTAAATATAGACAGAGTGATTCAAATTTCTCAAGATTACAATGAGGAGAATCATTTGGAAGGGGTACTCCCCACAAATATTAGAGAATCGATAGCTTTTTATGAACGTTATGATGGTTTTAATGGCTATGCATGGCAAGTTAAAATGAAGGTACCACCTTCACCTTTTGGTGGTGATGATAATGTGTATCTTATTATTTCTGATGAAAAATCATGTGTTGAATATATATATGATCCATCAGGCTACCCTGTAACTTCGCATTTAGATGATGATTCAGATGAATATGATGATTAATCAATTAATATTTCGCAGAAATAATGAATTAACATCCATGGGGTACCAGCTTAAAGGAAAAGTCTTCATTGAGACATGTTCGGATCAAACCTAGAATGCTAACGGACATAAGAGAACCAACGAGGGTTCTCTTGTTTTTTCTATCTTTAAGAATTCTAAAATTATTGAATGTCTTTTTCTGTGATTTCCAAAGTGAAAATGGGAAATCTCTTGAGATTTGAAAAATACCTTAATCTTCATCTAATATTTGTGGATTCCTTCTGAATCTAGGTACGCCCTTCAAAACATCGGTTTTGCGGATTCTCCCCTAATTTTGGACACATACTATCCTTAACTTATTGTTTCATAGAGTTGCTCTTTATTTTGGCAAGTTGCTTCTTTTTTCATATGAGACAAGAAAAAATCTCGTCTCATACTCTAACTTCTTTGATTTTTAACGTTTCTGTTTACGTTCGTCAATAAAATTCATTTGGTGATAAATCCAAAATATTAGAATGGATTCTGCGGTTGTTGTAAAACTCAATATATGTAGCTATTACTTGATAAGCTTCGGCATATGTTTGAAACATGTAGCGATTCAGACATTCGTACTCCAGTAAACAATGAAATGATTCAATAGGGGCGTTCATATTTGGTGTCTTCAGTGGAATTCGTTCGTGCTCGACCTCACAAGTTTAGCACACTTTTTCAAAGTGAGCGTATCTTCAAAAATTATGTAGTAGTTGAATTTCCGAGGTATAAGGATACAGAAGCGAAGATTCTTGAAGACATAGCTTCTAAAATAAAAGACCCAAATATTAAAGGTGAAGTTAATCTTTTCTCAGAGTTCGATACTTGTCAAAGTTGTACAAATATTATACTAGAATTTAGAGAAAAGTATCCTAATATAAAGCTAAATATCTTTACAAATAATACAGTAACTCCATAGGGGCATAGATTTAAGGAGGTTTGTGCTATGAATAATAATGTTGATTATGAAAGTATCAAAGATTCTGTTGTATATGGTTTTGAAGAATATGTGGAAGATGATGGATTTACAGCATCTCAATCTGCAGCAAAAGTATTCGAAGAAGATTGGAGAGAGCTAAACTATAATGCTTTTACAAAGACTGCATACTATATTTGTGTTGCAATTGAGTGTTTTAAACTAAAAGAAATACCAGATTTTATATATGAAAAATCAGATTTTTATATCAATAGTATTGAATTTAAAGGTGATGCTAATAAAGAAGATATCGAACAATTATTGCAAGATATAAATAATTGTAGACAGTTAATGGAAAGTAAAGATTATAAGGTTATTGAATCAAGCTTTGGTGCAAAATCAAGAATTGAATATATTCTTAGTTTGAGGCCATAATTAAGAAAAAATGAAAAGTATCAAAATATTACAATTGAAGTTGTCTATATTGGTGATCTACTGATTCAACCTAAAACTTCAAAATGAATTTCAGAGGTTCCTATAAAATGGTTTATAGTTAGGAAGAGTATGTAAATAAGGCCTAAACTGAATATAAAGAATCTAAAAAAACGAGTAATAAGGAGGCGATTGCAAGAGCTTTTAATTATGATATCATGCTTGTTGGTTTAAAGATAGGATTAGTAATGAATTAATTTATATAGCTAACTATAAAGCACTTGATTGCCTTTTGGGCATCAAGTGTTTTTTTCGGGAATTATGCTTTGGACAACATGAATGATGTTATGTTGAAATTCAGAGCCCATAAAGGTAGTATCATCATAGAGTTTGATTTTAATATACTAGATTTGGGCGAGATGACATTATAATGGGCGATGGGTATATTGAGGCTTAATAATATATCTATGAGAATAGATTGTTTTAAGGATTAATAGATGAAATAAATCGTTAAGATTATATAATTGAAACTACACGAGCAAAATAGCAGACAACATAACCGCCATTTTTAAAGGTGGAGAAGTATTAGCTGATGGAAGCATAAGAAAATACGGTGGACGAACTTCAGTGAAAGAGTAAAAGAAGTCCACGATACATCAGTCGGATCTCGAATTTGGAGAGTGGTGGTATTAAGGGTACGGTAAACAATGTAAACGAGTATTTAGATGATATAGTTGTGGCTGGTAATGTTAATACAGACAAGATGAACAATATTAAAAATGCTATTCAAAATAATACTTTTAGTGTAGATGAACTATCTGAGATTAGTAAAAAGATGTCTGAGTTAGGCATTACAAAAGAATATAATGAAGCATTAATTAAAATTGATTTTGGTAAGTATCTTAGAGGACTAATAGGTAACCTACCTGCTGCTATGATAGATCCACATGCACATCATATTCTATTTAAAAAAGGTCTGGGCCAGAAGCAACAAGAATTTGTTGGAGAAGGTCAAGAAATATTAAAAAGGTATGGAGTAGAACCGATAATTGGTAAAGAAAATCTTGTTTGGGCACCAAATGCCGTAATAGGACAACATAGCCTTGATGCTTTAGAGGAAGGAGTGAATCGGTTAAGGGCTGTTGAAGCAATGGGCGGTGACTTTGATGATATTGTTGAAGCTCTTGAAGATTTAGGAGACATAGCTAGTACAAGATAGTAGAAATACAGGAGGTAATGTTATGGATGAAAAAAGTCTAAATAAAACTATAAGAAATGCTATTAAGCTTGGTGATATTAATGAAGTAAAGCGTTTAATAGGCGATAATCCAGAATCTTTACATTCAATGACACCATTTGGTACGTGGTTACATGTTGCAGCAAAGAAAGGACATTTTGGAATAGTAGAATATCTGATCCATAAAGGAATCGATGTTAATACAAAAGGTGATATATTTGATGCTTCTCCTTTAAGATTGGCAGCAGGGGCGGGGCATTTGGAGATAGTAAAGTATTTAATAGAGGCTGGCGCAGAATTAGATGTGAGCTTAGCAAAAAGGAATCCATTATTTGGAGCGATTTATGGTGGGTATAAAGAAGTAGTTGAGTTTCTAGTTGAAAAAGGAATAGATATTTCAATTAGATATACTGGAGAGAGTATTAAGAATATGGATGCATATGAATATGCTAGAGAATTTGGGCAAACGGAAATTGCTGAATATTTAAAGCAGAAGATGGATGAAAAAGAATAGGCTGTTAAAAAGTAGATACTCCATGATGGTTGTACCATCATAGAGTATTACGTGCAATGATAGAATAGAAAAAGAAATACGAGCTTAGGCGAGATGATATTTTACTAGGTGACGAATATAAACACATGAAACTAACGAACTCGTACAAACTCGTAAGTTTTGAGATAGTACTTGTCACAACATATACAAAGATGTAATCCACTCATTAGAACTATAGAAGGTGTCATACTGTTGCTATAAAACTTACAAATTTAATGATACTTAAAAACAAATGAACTTGAAGCACTTGATTGTCTGCGAAAGGCAACGAGTGCTTTTTTGCGTTTAAGTATAGAATTAAAAGATTCATTAAATTTTTATAGTTTGTAATGGCTATGTACAGTATACGAAGATAGTAGAGGGAAATTGTAAAAGGTGTCAAAGTAACAACAAACTTTGGATTATTAGCGAAAAGGTGAGGTAGAGAAACTAGTTTTAATCCAAATATAGTACAATCATTGTGAGACAACAAAAATATTTCGCCTGACCGCATGTAACTAGCAAGATTAAAAACAGAAAAATAAAAACTGTATCAGCTTGGCCAAACAATAGCCGGGGGTGTAGATTATGTAACAGCTACACTCAAAAGCGTTGAATTTACTGAAGATGGTACATTGATAGGGAAGCAAGTTGGTCCAGGAAAGATTACCGAGCGGGTTAATGCACGCCATGCAGAGAGCAGTAAGAAAATTAATAATGAGATTCAGGGGATTGAGGATTCGCTTGCGGAGAGCATAGGGAATGTTGGTCAGGGCAAGCGCAAAATGCGAACCGGTTATCTGAGGAGAAACTCGATAATCTTTCGCTGAATATAGAGAAGAAAGCATCTGTGGGAAATGAACCTGTATTGGAAAAGAAATCGGCAGAGGTTTTTGAGGGACTGAATTTGAAGAGTGATGCGAAGGATTTAGAATTAAAAGAATCTACTAAGGGTACTGATAATCTTGATTTTAAAGAATGGGAAGAGATGCATGTTGGTGGTCAAACTCGTCTAACAGCTGATGGATTAAGAATTATGAGTATTCGAGATTTAAAGGAATTTAAGAAAGACATGAATGAAATCGGTATTAAAGTTATTCTTGACAAAAAGGAGGGAATTCTCCCTAGAAATGTTGCGGGGGGCTTTGACCCCTATACTGAACAAATGGTTTTGAGAACTGACGCATCACTTTTAAGTGCCCTTCATGAATCCTACCATGCTAAACAATTTAGAGAACTTGGACAAGAAAATTATTTGAAACAATCAAGATCAGAAAGAGAAGAGTACGTTTATAATGAAATTATGAAGAATAAGGAAAAATTTATTGCTGAAGAGATATATGAAGCACAAAGATATATTTTCTTCATTAGAAACAAACAATGGCCATTACCTAATTGGAAAGGATATGAGAAATAGTGATGGAACAAAAGGAAACAAATCTAACTGCAAGTCAAGCTATTCAAATTGCTAAGCGATATCAGAAAAAGCATAATATACATGGGATCATACATGAGGATATAGAAAGGTCCGTAAGATTTTATAGTGAATTTTATAGAATTAAAGGAAGTGCTTGGCTCGTTTTGGCAGATATCACACCCAAGACATATGAAGGTGATGCTGAAATTACTTTTGTTGTTTCTGATGAAGAAGGTGTTGTAGATCATGTTCTAGACCATAACGGGATACCTCATCGTTATCATCTATCAAGTAATAGAGATTATACTGATGAGGAGTTTGAAGCCATTTTTAATGATGATGAGATTAAGTAAAAAGTACTTATTTATTTTTGGGGCTACCAAGTAGTGAATAAATCTTTTTACTAAGAATATAAGGAAATAAATATGTAGAATGAAGAACTCATGATGGTTAGGAAATTATGGAGTTATATAACGATATTTATTTATAAAAATAAGAACGATACGTAGACGAAAAGCAATTTTAAATATACGACTTATTTTCGCAGAGAACAAACCATAAACTTACGAAATTAAATAGGACCATTGGTTTGAGGATAAGATTTGTAACAAATTAATTCATATAGTTAGCAAAAAAGAACTTCATTGTGAACTGCACCCCAATTGTTAGACACGACTAACAATTGGAGGTTGGACTTGTCGACATTTACTGGACACTAAGTTAGGTGAATATAATGAATAGGCTTTCTCAAATTCGATAGGAGAAAGATAATCCAAAGAAGAATGCATTCTTCTTTGGATTGTAATACAACTCTATATATTTAAATATTTCTTTTCGAGCTTGTTCAGGTGTTTTAAATTTGGCACCTTGAATAAGCTCTCTTTTTATGGTTTTGTAAAAGGATTCCATCAATGCATTGTCATAAGGGTTTCCTTTTCTACTGACACCAGAACCAGAAATGTAATATAAAAAACGTAAGGATTCCTAACCCTTACGTTTTTATTACAGTAGTTACACTATTATTCTAAAGTGTAAAATCGTCTTAAATCGTTATATTCACACTTTAGGAAGTAATCTAAATTAGAAATAAGACGTTGCGTATTTTGTTCCTTTGTAAATTCATCTGGATTATAATCATCATTTGGTGGTAAATAATAAATGAAACTCTCCATTTCTTCAGGATAATCTAAATCACTGTATAACAAAGCAACTCGTTCTAACATATCAGCGTAGTTATTACTAGAATTTCTAATATGTTTTAAACCACAATATCTCCATTTTTTTATTTCATCATGGAGATTCCAATCTATATTTTTAGCCAGTTCCTTTAATAAAAGTATTGCTTTTTCAGTATCATCTTTCAGCCAATTTAACTCTAATATCTCATCTGTACTTGCGTCAGGATGTTCTAATAAAAAATTCTCTGCATACTTATTTATCTCATTTACCGTAATAAAATTAGATTGTAATCCTATTAGCAAAGTTGCCCAATTAAATGGAATATTATTTGTTATAAAGATTGTATAGCTGTACATTTAAATTTTCACTTCTTTCTTGCGTTGGATTTACCCGTAATACCAACACCTTCGATAAATCGTCTATGTGTGACATCCTTTGCAGGATCCGGATCAACAATCCATTCAAATATCCCTTTTTTGCCATTTAATGAACCCTCGATTTGATATAGATCCCGTTTAATCTTATCACCACCAACTAAATCAAATCGTGTAGCTGATCCTACATAATTATCAATAATGTTATTAAAAGCGTGATCTGAATCTTTCTTTAATGCACTACCTGTACGAATATTTTCTAATACTGGATTATTTATTTCAATTGTTTTTTTACTTTCTTTTGCAGCATTCCCAAGATTATTTGCTTTCTTCTGAATGTCTGCATATTTACCGAATACGACTTATTGCGGCAGGTTGGACGCTTTTGAAGAGTTCGTCAAAGACAAAATCACAATGAATGATACCTTTACTTCCAACAATGTGTTTACGACCACTATGATAATTTTATGATTAACGGAAAACTTACGAGGTGATTTTGCTGAACTTTGTAGGAATTGTAGTAGAACGTTTTTGGATTCTATAATATTGATTACTAGGAGGAATGAAAATGGAAATATCAAATAAGACAATAGAAGAATTAAAAAAAGCGGGATGGTATGAGGATAGAAAAATAGACATATCAGAAAATGTAAAGTTTCTTGAAGAAAGAGGCTTTGAAGTTTTTGAAAGTGCAAAAAAATTTATGGAGGAGTTCGGAGAATTACAATTCAATGTTGAAAGGATTTGGCCAGATGGGGTTACTAAGGACATATCTGAACATACCACTTGTATTAAGGAAGTCATAGGTGTGTTAGATAGTTCGTGTTTTGGCTTAGAGGATTATATTGATGAAAAAGTTATTCCTGTAGGTTCATTATATGATTTCGGGCTAAATTTATACATATCGGAATCAGGAAGAATATTTAAATCAACAGGGTGGGCAGGAGATAATGCTTTGGAGGCATTTGATCATATTATTCTTGGAAAAGGAACAGTGATTTGGGATAAATTTGAAGGGTAATAATATTTTTCAATGCAAAATTCTGTCCTAACCTACTGCGTAACTGTAATTAAGTAGTGAGTAGGGGAAAAGGAGCAGAGTGGTAGATAAAATTAAAAAGTAGTTTTAAGTTGATGAAACTAAAGGAAGTTTTAAAATATTCTGCTATTTAACCACCTTTTGCTCTAAATTAAAGATGTAATGAAAAGAAGAAATAGATTTATATTATAACTAAGAATAGAACCAATGTTTCTAATGGAAGAAGCGTTGGTTCTATTTTTATGCAAAGAAGCTGGGAGGATTAATAATAATGTATCTGAATGTAGAAAGAAAAACAGATATGACCATATACAAACGTAAAAATAGTTAGAGAAAATCTGGATTCAAGGCTGCAGCCAGCAGGAGCTTTTAAGTGTAGAGTATAATGCAGGTAAAGAAGGAAAAGGCTTTAGTTATAAAGTCTATCAAAGAGGAGATATTGATTGGAATATGGTTCGAACAAAGGGAGTGGGTCCATTATTTGAAACATCGACTAGGTATCATAACATTAGTAATGCCAAAAGGGCACCATTACATCCGTATAAAGGGAAGTTAAATCCATTTTATCCCATGGATGAGCCAATAAGAAGAGCACTCAAAAAGTAGATTCTATAAATTATTGGAAAGCTAGAGGGAATGAAGTTTTAGGAGGGAATTACAATGAATGCTTTGCTTGATGAATTAGACCAAGCTCTTGAAGAAGATATTTATAAACGTGAAGATAAGAATAAAGTGAAGGAGACATTAACTAACCTAGGTGTAGAAGTATCTGATACATTCAGAGAATTTTATTATCGATATGCAGGACCTTTTTGGGAAGAACACGTTCCTTACGAGTTACTAGATGTTGTAGATGAAGAGAATAGTATTGAATCATACACAATTATTGCTCGAAATGAACATGGATTTCCTAAAAAGTATCTAGTTTTAAGTGAAATGTCAGCAAATGCTGTACTAGTACTTGATAGTGTAACTGATAAAGTTTACTCGGTTAATTTTGAAGGTGGAGATGAGCTACTTTTAAGCGGAGAGTTAAAGGAAACTTGGCCAGCATTTTATGTGTTTTAAAAGAATATTTTAACTGTTAGATGGAGATTAAGTTAATGTTGGATAAAATGATTTTATTCATGATGCTAAGTAGGCGCAAGGGGTTATAGTAACTTTATAAGCTTATATATGTATGAAAACGATAAAGCTCTTGTAAACATACAGGTGAAGAGAATTTATTTGAAGTTGATAAAAAATGAATCAGTTGTTTAAAAGTAGAGACTCATGATGGTTGTACCATCATGGGCTACTATATGCAATGATTTAATTGAAAGAGGAGTACAAGTTTAGACGAGACGACATTTTACTGGGTAACAAATACAATGACATGGAAGTTAAACTAACGAACTCGTACAAAGTCGTAAGTATTAATGTATTACTTGTTACAACATGTAATAGGTGTCATACTGTCACTATAAAACTTACGAACTTAAAGCGCTTGATATGAACTGCACCCCAATTGTTAGTCGTGTCTAACAATTGGGGTGCAGTTCATTGTCTACAATAGACGACGAGTGCTTTTTTGCGCTTTAGCATAGAAAAGATACATTATAATTTTATAAGTGCACTAAGTGTTACATCTTTGTTGCTGTTTTTATAGATTATAATGGCCATGTACAGTGTACGATGATAGTAAGGAGAAAGTTGTAAAAAGGATCAAAGTAACAACTGGCCTTGGATTATTTGTGAAACTGCCAGCTGGATGCGGTACATTGATAGAGAAGCAAGGTGGTGGACACCAGGGAAGGTTACCGAGTAGGGTTAATGCACGCCATGCAGAGAGCGGTAAGAAAATCAATGATGAGATTCAGGGGATTGAGGATTCGCTTGCTAAGGGTGTGGATGATAGAAGAGTTATAGAAAGACTTGAACCAAGGCAAGGGGAAACTCATTGGATTATGAGATAGTATTTAATCAAGATCGATTTGCTCTTGAAACATATGAAAGATTAAGATTAACTGGTGTAGACATAAAGGAAATAGGAATTTCCGCAAAAAACACTGGATTAAGTGTTGAGGAGGCAACTACTTTGAAGCAACATTTATTTTTAACAAAACATGAAAATCTTGTGAATTATGGTGAGGGAACATATTTCGCTGATTACTTTCAATCCGACATGCACTTGCGTATGGCTGGGATCTTGCTTTGAAAGGTGAATTAACTGCAGAGCAAAAAGCTTGGTTTAAACAGTTAGCTGAACATGAACTTGAGGAAGCTAGATTGATGCAGAGTGGTTTGCCTTATAGAGATGTAAAGGCGATTGAAGATGGTCGCCCAACTGGTAACCCCCCTGGAGCATGCGATTCAGCTCCAGAGCCTCCAGGGGATTTTCCAGATTTTATTCCAGACATGGGATGGTGATTTTGTGACACAATTTGAAAATGCAATTCAAAGAATAAAAGATATAAATTGGGATAATGTAAAGAAGAACCAACCATCATTTGAATTATTGGTTTCAGAATTTATTAGAAGGGGTAATATTTTCAGGGATATATATAGTCCGGAAAATAAGTATCGTTTAGCAATTTTTAGTGCAGCTGAGACTATAAACGCTGAAATCCAAGTGGATATTGAAGGTATTGTTAATGACCTAAATTTACTAAGGTATGGTTGGACTGCTAGATATCTATGTAAGAGTTTTTTAGAATGGTCATATTTGATTAGTTCAAAGAATAAAATTGCTATGCAGTTTGAGGATCTGTATGAACCAATAATCATGTTATATGAAAGAGGTGGTAGGATAAGTTATCACCAAAATGAACTGCTTTGTGGAAAATATGCTTGGCTACGTAATTGTTATGATCTTCCAAAAAACGGTATTATTAAAGAGCTTAAGCATGAAGAATTAGATAGAATAGATAATAAAGGCAATGCTTAAATGAATTGGAACATTAACTGATATTGGTGAAATTTAATGGAATAAAAATGAATAACACCCACTTTGACGAAGGGGCATTGTGGGTGTTGTTTTCTTTCAGAGGAGTAATCATGAATTTTTTTCTGATGCGTTTATTTCATCAATACTAATCTCTCTCTCTTCTGCTACACTGTCAAAAAATTTCTCAAAAAGAGCTTTGTTTGTAAAATGTTTTAAATTAATATATAACTCCTCTTTAATTCAATTTTTTATTGCTTGAGGAGTTTTATAACGGGTGTAAATATAGATTCGCTTACAGTTATAAAATTTCTCAATGTACTGAAATAGTGCTAGATTTGTTTGTTCAAACGTGGCATATTGTGTGCAGTGTACTTTTTTTTTTAGAATGGCATGAAACGACTTGATACAAGTGTTATCAAACGGACATTTCCTCTTTGAGATCTATTGTAAGAGCTTCATGAAGTTGTGTCTATATGACCATACGAATATATATGAACTTAAAGCACTTGATTGTCTACTAATGGCAACAAGTGCTTTTTGGCGTATTAAGATAGAAATAAGTAGACACATTATAATTTTATAAGTGCACTAAGTGTTACACCTTTGTTGCTGTTTTTATAGATTATAATGGTTATGTACAGTATACGATGATAGTAGGGAGAAAGTTGTAAAAAGGATCAAAGTAACAGCTGGCCTTGGATTATTAGTGAAACTGCCAGCTGGAATGCGGTACATTGATAGGAAAGCAAGGTGGTGGTCCAGGAAAGGTTACCGGGTGGGTTCATGCACGCCATGCAGAGAGTAGTAAGAAAATTAATAATGAGATTCAGGGGATTGAGGCTTCGCTTGCTAAGGGTGTGGGTAAAGGTGGCTCTGGCAGTAACAATTCAGACAATATCTCAAAAGAAATTAAAAAGTTAGATAAAGAAATAGAAAGATTGAAAAAAGAAGGAAATGACAAAGAAGTCAAAAGATTAACGCGAGAAAGAAATAAATTGGCCAACAGGTTGGATACGAAAGATAATATTAGTGATTATTATGACTTGGAGGTTGCAAAGGAGTATGAAAGAAAAATCGATAATTCTAAATATTCCTCTCATGATAAAGGTGATTTTGGGGAAGAAGTAACAAAAATCGTAGCTAGAGACAGTAATTTAGGTCAAGACGTTTCCGATCTGTTCCAAGTGGGGAGAAACGGCATAGATGCAGCGTTCCTATCGAAAGGGCCGCCGCCAAAGTTAACGATTATTGAATCGAAGGCATCAGATTCCGCTAGTTTTAGTTACTCGGATAAACAGAAAATGGGCGGAGATAAGTACTTCAAAAACATGGTTAACAGCGATGATCCTAGGTATGCCAGTTTTAGAGATAACTTAGAGGAACTAATGGAGGAGAGTCCTGGTCTACAATTAGATTTTATTAGAGTTGAAACAGATATCAAGATTACTGATACCGGATTCGGCGTTGATGAGTTAAAGGTAAAAGACTGGAATAAGAAAATAGATTAATTCATAGGGAGGATGCAATGATAAACCAAAAAAAGTTAGAAATGGCTTTTAAAAGATATAGCAAAAATTTTGTGGATGGAATCAAATTTGAAGATGTTAAAGATAAATATAATGTTAGTAGAAGAGAGAATGAGAAAATCGTTGAGCAAAATGAAACAGAGAAAGATCACATACTATTAATAAATCTAAGCAAAATTTTCTCATATCACTTGTCACTATGGAAAAACGATGTATTGATCAGCGGTGGAAACAATGTAGAAGGATTAAAGAACATGCAGAAAGTCTTATTTTATCGGTGCATGGGACAGGATCTCTATACAATCAGGTATCCAAGGATGATCTTGGGATATTCGTTTAGAGAAGTCGTCCTCACATTAGTTCATTTTGCAATGTATGGATGGGAGAAAGAAGAAAATATATTATATGATTTTATGGCTCATCACTTCGGTGGACATTTAATAGATGCCAATGAAGAGAATAGACATATTTGGTTTTTGCTAGAGCTGTACTTGCAGTATAAAAATAAAACCATCATGGGAACGGATGAAAAATTGCATCTAGCCGTGAAAAATAAGTTTAAGGAAGCTGAACTGCGATGCGACTTAATCCCTGAAGACCTGAACATTTATGATGAAGTGCTGGGACGTTGGTCGACTGGTGATTTAGAAGAAATAGAACATCTAATTTCGATAATGTCTCAGTATCATTCTGCATTAGCTTCTGAAATCGGACAGCTAGGTGAATTTGGCGATTTCAGATACGGATTTTATCCTTTTGAAATCTTATTCTTGATCCATGTAAGGAAACAACTAGGGTTGCCAGTACCTACTCAAATCGATAATTTTCTGATGAATACTCCAGAAGCGAAAATGGTATTTGGAGAACGTGAGCCATACCCTGAATGGGATCCCGTGCTTGAGATAATCGATCAATTTTATCGTAAAAACTACCCGGAATATATTCCTAACAAGCATGGAGAATTATTTTAATAAAAGGGAGGAAGCTAATATGCCTGATCAAGGGATAGCACAGATTATATTTCCTGATAGCAAGGATTTGGAAACGTTTTTGAAGGAGCAAGGAGGTTATGACTTACATGAAGACCTATTAAAATATGGATTGACGACGAAACAGTTTTTATACGTTGACTATAAAGGTGAGCAATACCAAGAAATTGTCAACTTTATTCTTGATTACGAATTTGCCCACCAAATTGAATTAGCAACACAAGAAGAACTCGAGAAATTAGAAGCATTTAATTATGAATTTTTACCTGAAAAGATCAAGGAGGCCAACAAAATACTGTCACCAAAGGGGTATGGACTATTTTCATATCCAAATTCGGGCGACTTCTTCGCACTATTCATTGTAAAAATAGAGAATATAACAAAATTGCTGCAAGAAGAAGTGCTGCTCGATGATAGAATCCCTTTTCAAGAAAGGTGTATCAAGTATTATAGATAGACCTAAGATTGTACGTCTTCAACCTTGACTCCGGTCAAGGTTTCCTTATAAGTTAATATCAAGATTGCATAGCTATCTAGAATGTGCTATTTTTGGCCATGTACGATTGTAATAACGCCATGTGTTACGGTGATCGTTCATGTTCTTGCAAATTTATTTAAAACTTTTCGCATGAACATTAGTCAAAATAATAAAGATGTTTTGAATTTGGAAGGCTTGATACTAGAAATAGAAAAATAAGTTGAGAAATGTGCCTATTTTGTGAGTTACTTGGACACTGACAAAGGTACATGCTCAATAAAGGAAGTCAATAGCGACGTTAGGAGAACGTAGTGGCTATTGACTTTTTTATTTTTACAACTGGGCTAGAAAGAAAAGCGTGAGAATTAGGCGAGATGACATTTTATTGAAAAGACATGGAATGGACTTAAAACTAATGAATTCGTACAAGCTCGTAAGTTTTAACGTAGCAGTTGTCATGGTATATAAAAGGTATCATACTGTTACTATAAAACTTACAAATTTAATGCTACTTAAAAAACATATGAACTTAAAGCACTTGTTGTCTACAATAGGCGACGAGTGCTTTTTTGTTTAAGCATGAAAAGTGAAAAGAGCGTTATAATTTTATAAGTGCACTAAGGGTACGGGTAAAAGTAGTGCTGAAGTAAGTGAAGTTAAAACATTAGTGGACAAAGGAAAACAGTTTACAAACGGTAGAAAAAATAGGTTGAAACCGAATATTAGGTATAAAACAGGGGAGTACGACTATTTTTATGAAATAGATAACCTTGGAAGAATTGAAAAATTTGAAACAGATAAGCTACAATTAACTGAAAGAGAGAAGAGATTATCACATAGTAAAAATACACCCGGTAAAGTAAAAGGACAAGACCATGCAGGACATTTGGCAGGTGATAGATTTGGAGGATCACCTAAAATTGATAATTTGGTTTCGCAATTATCTGATGTTAATTTGAAGCAATATAAGAAGATTGAATATGAGTGGGCTGCAGCTTTGAAAGCAAAACCTCCCAAAGAAATAAAAGTTGATGTTGAAATAATTTATTCTGGAAATGATATGCGCCCAGAGAAATTTATAGTTAATTACTCTATTGATGGTAAGGCGGATTTCCAAGTTATTGAAAATTAATCTAAGGAGTGAAAAAGTAGTATGAGAGAATTTGAAGATAAATTTAGTGATTTGCAAGCAGATATGATATCTATATGTATGGAATATGTTGAAGATAGGGCCAATAAAGTGTATGTTTATGCTTCACGTGAGGCAGGCATTATTTCGGGAAGTTTCTTTTATTGTATTAACAATAAGTATGTAGAACGTCATAAAGTAAATGATGCATTGGAAGATGGAGACGAAAGATACGATGTGTCTACAAAACGACAGTCTATGGTATTGCGTATCATATGTGAAGATATTGAAAAAATTGAAGAATTATGCAAAGAATATGAACGAGACATGCCAACGGAGATGAAATTAATATATGATGTTCATAGTGGCAACTTTAAAGCTAAATATAAGTATGATTTAGTATATACGAATGATGATGTTAAAACAGCTAGCCATATTGCTGATGAGTGGTTTGAAGAAGTGAAAAATAATAACCTTTAAAAGGTTTACAGTAATAGTTATATCTAAGTTGAATGGATAACTCATGGTGGTTGTACCATCATAGAGTACTATATGCAATGATAGAATAGAAAACGAAGTACAAGCTTAGGCGAGATGATATCTTATTGTGCGGCGGGTACAAAGACATGGAATGTATAGTAAACTAACGAACTCGTACAAACTCGTAAGTTTTAACGTATTACTTGTCATGACATATGAAGGGTTTCATACTGTTACTACAAGACTTACAAAATTAACGATACTTAAAAACAAATGAACTTAAAGCACTTGATTGTCTATGATAGGCAACAAGTGCTTTTTTTATTGATTGGTATGCTTTAACTTCATAAATAGTTGGTAAGTTGGAAGAAGTAGTGGCATTCGTGAATAAGTTGCCGAAAAGTATGAAGAATGTCGGGGAGAAGATTAAAAATATTCATATCCCGAATGTATCCCATGAACTTTCGGCAGCTGGCGTTGGGAATGTAGGAGAAAGAAAAACACTTGGAGAGTTATTTTCGGTTTTTAAGAGTGGCACTAAGGGTACGGGAGCAAGTAAAGTTGAGGATATTCCACCAGCCTTCAAGCAAGCGGAATTTGCCAGTACATATAAAGGTAGATATAATCAAACACCTGCACCAGATAACCCAACGGTCGAATTTAAAGGAGAACGAGGTGAATCTCTATGTACGCTTAAACCACCGCCAGACCCTCAAATACAAAAAA
The DNA here is from genome assembly GCF_038050455.1 of Bacillus sp. FSL K6-6038. Taxonomy (NCBI): domain Bacteria; kingdom Bacillati; phylum Bacillota; class Bacilli; order Caryophanales; family Bacillaceae; genus Bacillus; species Bacillus sp. FSL K6-6038. The sequence continues at coordinate 3,057,147 of NZ_JBBOUH010000001.1, read as the reverse complement.
TATTAGATGAAGCTGGTATTGATGGTATACAATATAAAAATGCTGTTCCTGATTTTTCACCAGTAGAAAAAGCACAGATTGAAATTGACTATATGCTAGGTGGCAAAAATGGTTTTGGAGGAAAAGCTAGACGAATTAATTTTGTTCAATCAGATCAAAAATTGGCTGATCAACTTAATAGTTCACCTGAATTAGCAAGCCAATTTGGTATGGAATCTGGTAATATTAGTGTAAGAGATATAAAGAAATATAGAGAAAAAAATAAATTAACGTGGCATGAATTAAATGATGGTAAAACAATGAAACTCGTGCCAACAATCATAAATGCTGAATTTGGACATCTGGGTGGTGTAGGAGAGATAAACGCAGGAGCGTTTAAACCCGGAGGATTTGCTAATAGACATAAGGAGGAGCTTGTAAAATGATTTTAAATGATTCGGTTTTCGGTGAACTTGAATATGAGTATGAGTATGGTTGGGTTAAGGGTACTACAATTCGTTTTTTGGGAAAAGAAACTGAGATAACTTTAATGATAGATGGGGAAGAGGACGGCAATTTTGATGAGGAACAATATGTAGCATATACTTCACTTATGCAGAATTGGGAACACTTACAACAGAACTTTTTACAATCAATATTAGACTATTACAAACAAAGAAGGCATAAATTAGGTTATGATATTGAAGTAAATGAAAATTATCCACTAGTTGAAACAATGGATCAAATATTAGAAATGATAGATTTAGACGGGATTGTTGTTCCTTATGGGGATTTGTGTGAAGGTAGAGACATTAGATTTACACTTAATTGTACATGGGATACAGAGAATGGGCTAGGAATTCGTATGTTAAATGAGATAGTAACTGAAGTGGATTACCAGGATATTGCGATTTAAGTGTAACTATTAATCAATAATACACATGGATTGGAACTTATCGGCATAGGGAAATATAGACTGATAAAACAAACTTTATTTGAAGTGTACAAAAAAAGAAAAGGTCATTTTGAAGAATTGAGCTTATGATGGTTTACCATCATAAGCTCTTGTTTGGACCTCCGTCCCTTGATACGATAAAATAAGACACACGAACTTAGGCGAGATGACATTTTAATGGGTGACGGGTACAAATGACATGGAACGCATAGTAAACTAACGAATGCACACAAGCTCGTGCGTTTTAAAGGTATTACTTGTCACGAGACACAAAAGGGTCATACTATGTTTACGATACAATGAAACTTACAAACTTAGAACGAACATAGACACTTAGAAAACAAACGAACTTAAAGCACTTGATTGTCACTTATGGCAACGAGTGCTTTTTTATGTTTTAGCGTAGAAATAAGTAGGTACACGTATAATTTTATAAGTGTATTAAGTGTTAAATTTTATAGACTGTAATGGCTTTGCACAGTGTACGACACTACTAGAGAAAAAACGACTAAAAAATTTAAGGGTTGTGTTATGTTTTGAAGTCATCGTAAAGTACGTTTTAACGGATGCATGTTACACACAAGTTATCCGCAAAAAACGGGTAAACGTTACAGGGACTTTAATTGCTGTAACGGGAAGGGATTCAGTATGGGGGAGAAAGTAGTTGGTTATGTACGAGTTTCAACAGAAGGGCAAGTGCGTGAAGGGTACAGCCTAACGTATCAAGTAGAAGAAATTGAGCGGTACTGTAACGAAAATAAACTACAACTGCTTCACATATACAAAGATAAAGGAATTAGCGGAGCAATAGTAGAGGAAGATGGATTAACAGTTGAACGTGAAGGTCTACAAGAGCTATTGTCGGATATGGCATATCATAAAGTGAGCCAAGTTGTTGTACTCAATACATCTCGGTTATGGAGCTCTGATATGGCAAAAGTGTTAATACAACGAGAGCTAAAGAAACATGAGGTTTATGTGAAAGCGATTGAACAACCAAATTATAGTATATACACGCATGACCCCAATGATTTTTTAGTAAATGGAATGTTAGAGCTACTAGACCAATATCGATGTCTCGAGATTGTATTAAAGCTGAGTAGAGGCAGAAAGAAGAAGGCGGAACAAGGTTACCGAGAAGTAATGGTCACTGGAAAGGTGGGCCAGGTAATGGGAAATGGTATTCTGATAAAATTGAAGTTACAAGTATAACGAATGGTGAAGGTGTAGAATTTATTGATGGTAGACCTAACTTCACACCTTGGAGTAAAGGTTCTATAAAATTTAAAGAAGGTATGTTAGATGGCTCTAATAATGATTTTAATTTAGTGTATGAAAAAATTATGCAATTAAAAGGGTCTAAATCAAAGAATCAAGGAAAGGCCTGGTTAAAAGAAAAAGGGTTAACACCTCACCATAAAAGTTCTACTGAAATTGAGTTAATTCCAACAGATTTACATGCTAATATACCACATATAGGTTCAGCATCAGATTTAAGAGGAGGAAAATAAAATGAACAAAATAATAAAGCAAGTATTAAATGAAATAATTGATTCGGAAATGGTAGTCTCAAAAAAAGAAGATGCATATAAGTCGATCGAAACAATTGAACGAATATATGGTGTAGATTTACCATTAGACTACAAAGAGTTTTTGCTTGAATATGGAGGGTGTTTTATTAAAGATAATAGAATGTATCAGGCAATTGAAGTTACCCCTGTAACCCCCAAGGATGGTTTTGACTCGATAGGTGGCTTTTATGGTATTACTAATGATGCCTATGAAATTGAATCAATCATTCAAACTTATAAGGATATTTTAGGAAGTATTGTAATGCCTATTGCAGATGCGGACGGGGGAGATTTAATATGTATAGGCTTAAAAGATAAATACAGGGGTAAAATTTATTATTGGTATCATGAAGGTGAAACAATAGACGAAGATGGAAAAGAATATTATTATCTTATAGCAAACTCTTTTGAAGAATTTATTTTAAAATTTTCAATTCATGAAAGAAAAAAAAATGTAAATTTAGATGACATCGAACTCTTTTTAGACGAAGATTTATTAAAAGATTAATATGAATAAGACTCAATTTGCAAAAGATATTAGAAGTGCCATAAAAAGTGTTCAATTGGATACTTTAAGAGATTTACTTGAGAAAGAACCAGAAATGTTAACATGGATGACACCTTTTGGTACGTGGTTACATGTAGCGGCAGCTCATGGACATTTAGAGATAGTAGAATATCTTATTAATGCTGGAATAGATATTAATGCACAAGGTGGAACTTTCTCTACAAATGCTCTTGAAAGAGCGACTACAAAAGGACATTTAGATATTGCTGAATATCTAATTAGTCGGAATGTAGAGATTGATATTAGTGAACCAGATAGAAATCCTCTGTTTGCTGCAATATACGGTGAGCATTTGGAGATTGTTAAATTGTTAGTTGAGAACAATATAGATATATCTATAAAATACTCTGGTGACACCATGAAAGATATGGATGCTTATGCATTTGCTATTGAAAGAGGGCAAACAGAAATTGCTGAATATTTAAAGCAGAAGATGGATGAAAAAAAATAAGCCGTTAAAAAGTACATACTTCATGATGGTTGTATCATCATAGAGTATTATGCGCAATGATAGAATAGAAAAAGAAGTACGAGCTTAGGCGAGATGACATTCTACTATGCGACGAACATAAAGACATGGGATAGACATGAAACTAACGAACTCGTACAAACTCGTAAGTTTTAACGTAGTAGTTGTCACGACATACAAAAGGCGTCATACTATTACTACAAAACTTACAAGTTTAATGCTACTTAAAAATAGATGAACTTAAAGCACTTGATTGTCAACTAAAGACAACAAGTGCTTTTTATTTTGAGATTACAACATAGGGTACGGGTAATGTTGGTGAGGGAGCTGTTAAGGCTGAACAACATGTACAGAAGTTATTAAAACAATCAACTTGTACGACTGATGAATTACATGTTTACTTAAATAATATTGACAGTAAGTTAGCAGAAGAATTCAAGAAAACAGGGCAATGGCCAGAAGAAGTACAAATTCCAAAGAATTCTGATGTCTTAAGGGCTGATGGACACATTGATTGGGGGCAAGTACCAAACGGCAGCTATGTTGTAAATAAAGATGGGAAAGTCATGAAGGATGAGTATACACTAAAAATAGGTGAAGTTATTGACCGATATGGACCGTCAAATGGTACGTATACATCACCTGTGGTAAATGGAAAACCTTATAGTTACGACGAGAGAGCTCTTCCATATTTGGAAGATGTGAGCAAATACCATCAATATGAGGTTGTAGGTGATTTCTCGAATATAAAAACCTATATTGATAATTGTAGTGATCCTACACTAAAAGCACAGGTAGATGCTGCTATTCAAAAGTACTATTGTGGTGATTATAGCAAATTAAAAGCACAAATTGGAGAGATAGCTCCAGGTTTTGGGACAATAAAAGGGGGAACACAAATACAACTTCCTTTAACAGTCGAACAATTAGAAGGATTGAAATTATTGAAACAAATAAAATAAGGAGGATAATTTTAATATGACAAGGGATGAGGCAAAACGAATCCTATCAGAAGAAGGATTAAAATATTATAACTGGTTTCATGAAAAAGATGTGGATCCGGATGAGGTTCTAATTTATAAAGAGGATAATAAGTTGGTTGTTTGTGCAACTGATGAGAGAGCGAGTATTGTAGAAACCTCAATTGCTCATTATGGTAATGAAGAAGAGGCATTAGATGATTTTATTAAACGAGTAAGATTGGAAAAGATATTAAAGCCATGAAGATAAAAAGTTGAATTAATTATTTTTTGAATATAGTTAAAAAGCAGTAACCCGAAATTAATTTCAGGCTACTGCTTTTTAAGTTAGTCCTCAAAATCATCAAAGTTATAAGTTTTTTTCTCAATAACTTTCCCATCATCATTTAGCTTGACTTTCGTTCGTACTTCTTGATCGTAAGGATTAGGATGTTTGTTCCCATCAAGTATTTCTCCAAATTCATCGTAACAGAAGTAATCATTATATCGATTTTACAATCTTTTTGAGTTTCTGATCTGAGACGGCTTTTTTAATCGGAAGTATATCTTTCATTGTCCGTTTTGAAGAGTTAATATAGCTTTTTTAGTACTCTCGAATATGTTTTAAAGAAAAATTCCCCCACTCTTCTTGGGTTAATCCCGCCTCATATTTATCCCATTCTAAATTTATATCAAGTCCATGAACTTTCAGAGCTGGATTTGGGAATGTAGGAGAAAGAAAAACACTTGGGGAGTTATTTTCTGCTGTTAAGAGTGAAACTAAGGGTACGGATAAAGGTAGTTCTAGAGTAAGTGGAGTTAAAACATTAGTAGATAAAGGACAACACTTTACAAACGGAAGAAAAAATAGGTTAAAACCTGATATTAGGTATAAAACAGGAGAGTATGATTACTTTTATGAAACAGATAATGCAGGTAGGATGTAAAGTTTGAAACAGAAAAGCTACAATTAACAACGAGAGAAGGAAGATTGTCGCATAGTAGAAATACACCAGGAAAAGTAAAAGGACAAGATCATACAGGGCATTTAGCAGGTGATAGATTTGGAGGTTCACCTAAAGTTGACAATTTGGTTTCGCAATTATCAGATGTTAATTTGAAAGATATAAGAAGATTGAAGATGAATGGGTTGTGGCTTTGAAAGAAATACCTCCTAAAGAAGTAACCGTTGATGTTGAAATAATTTATGCTGGGAATAATATGCGTCCAGATAAATTTATAGTTAATTATTTTATTGATGGAGAGCCTGTCTCTAAAGTTATTAAAAATTAATCTAAGGAGCGAAAAAGTAGTATGAAAGAATTTGAAGATAGATTTAGTGAATTGCAAGCAGATATGATTTCCATATGTATGGAGTTTGTTGAAGATAGAGCGGATAAATTGTATGTTTATGCTTCTTGTGAAGGAAATATTATTTCGAGTAAGTTCTTTTATTTAATTAACAATAAGTACGTAAAATGTCATAAAGTGAATGATGCATTGGAGGATGGAGACGAAAGATATGATGTGTCTCCAAACAGAATGCTCATGGTATTGAACATAATAAATGAAGATATTGAAAAAGTAGAAGCATTATGTAAAGAATATGAGAGAGAGATGCCGACCGAGATGAAATTAATCTATAATGTTCAGAGTGGCAACTTTAAAGCTGAATACAATTATGATTTGGTATATACGAATGATGATGTTAAAACGGCGAATCATATTGCTGATGAGTGGTTTGAAGAGGTGAAAAATAATAACCTTTAAAGGGTTTACAATAATAGTTATATCTAAATTGAATGAATAACTCATGATAATCGTGCACCAGGAAAGAAAGATATTGCTTCTGATAATCGAATACAGTCTCATTATCCATTGCAAAATGAATAGGTAAAAGGATGGGCTAAAGAGGGAGGATTTTTGATTATAAGGAAAAGAAAGCTTCTGTAATACTTCTCCCTTCAAGCTTTGGCCGATCACGTGCAATAATTTCTTCTATGCAGAGGAAACGGAGAAAAAATGAAGGCTTGAATACTGATATACGTTATGAATTTAATGAGATCTATAGGCAAATGATTAAAGCAGGATCAAAAACGGCACGAAAGGCAATGATTGATGTATATAAATATCTTGATAGTTTAGGAGGATTTGTCAAATGATTAATCTATCTAAGGTTCCGAGCTTGATAAAAAAAACGGCAGCAAGTGATATTGCAATCCAAGAAGTAGAAGATCGTATGAAAGTTAAATTCCCCAATGTATATAAGGGTTTATTAAGATGTACAAATGGTTTTTCAATCGGTAGTGGGTTAGTTATTTATGGTACGGAGCATATTGTAGAAAGAAATGAGGTTTGGGAAGTAGATGAATATGCAATTGGGTATATCTCGATTGGTGATGACGGTGGAGGCAATGTTTTTTTTATGTCTCAAGATGCAGAGGGAAAAGAGGTATTAGTTATTGATTCTGGGGATATGAATCCAAACCATGCTACTATAATTACCTCTGATTTTAACAAATGGGTGAATAGTGGTTGTTTAAGTGAAATAGAACAGAAAACAATAATTAAGCCATCTGATATTTGTAATATAGTGTTAGCAAAAACTCCTAATGAAGGTTTGAAAGATTTAATAAGAATAAAGAACGTATTAGGGATTGAGATTGCCACTGCAGATTTGCTAAAGGGTTCAAAAAATCCTCCTTATATATTAGTAGAGAGATTTCCATATGGTAAGGCAAAAAAACTAATTGAAAAACTAGGAACCAGTGGTACGGTACTGAGTATAGAACCTATTGGCAATAACAGTTAATATTAGAGAGTAGGATAGAACAACTTTTTAATTGGTTTAAAGTCCTTCAAAGTTTTTAATTTAAACAACTTTGTAGCTGATTAGATTAGTTTTACAATAAAAATAATGTTAATGAAGAGGATGACTTTTGTACTATCAGAGAAGTAAATCTTGGCCCAAGAGATTTTCTGATAAATAAAAAGGGAGAGTTTGAAAATGATAATAAATGATGTGGTTTTTGGTGAGCTTGAATATACATATGGATGGGTTAAGTATATTACCATTGAATTTTGTGGGAAAGAAGCTGAAATAGCATTGATGGTTAAAGGTGAAGAAGACGGTAAGTTTGATGAAGAACAATATACTGCTTATAACTCATTAGTGCAAAATTGGGAACAATTACAGCAAGGTTTTTTACAAGCGATATTAGACTATTACAAACAAGAGCGTCAAGAACTAGGGTATGATATTGAATTTAATGAAAATTATCCACACATCGAAACAACTAATCAATTACTTGAGATGATAACTTTAGTTGGAATTGTAGTTCCATATGGAGATATTTATGAAGAGCGAGATATTGGGATAACTTTTGATTGTACATGGGACACAGAAAATGGACTAGGGATTCGTCTATTAAATGAAAAAGTAACTGAAGTGGGTTACCAAGACGTTGCCATTTAAATCTTAATCGAAATAGCTATTTCCGTATGCCTACTCCATCAAGTGTAGATAGTGGTTATGCAGAACTTGTCATGTATCTGCCAAAAGATTGGGAAGTATCAACGTCTGCTTTGGATAGTGCGAAATACGGTTGACCCTTGCGCATTTTACGACAGCTTGGGGAAAATGTACGGCGAAATGGATATGGCTTAGGACAGTGGCTTGTATTTCCGAATCAATCAGAGGGATATTTAAAACAGACGTATGGAGTCCAATTAGGTGAAATGATATGGGATCCAAATGCGTCAATTCATCCATATGATAAAGAGACGGAATTTTCTGTTGTTATGATTGTACCGCCGCTGCCACAATGTTCAGGTACATTCAAAATGGAATTTCGTGAGGATGTTAAAAGAATAGAGGGTGACTGGCCAATCTACTTCCATACATTATTACCATTATATAAAGAGGAAATCCATTGTTATTTCAAAGATGGACTTGATACGTTATTACAAAAGTTAATGAAAAATGGTGTTGAAGCGGCATTTGATTTTAATCGAGGGAATACTTGTAAATAAGAGAGAACTCCCTCGTTTTTCTAGTATAAGGGAGGAAAAGTTAGTGACAAAAGATGAAATTGCAAATTTATTAGAGAGTATGTTAGATAAAGAACTAGGGGATTTAGATTCCCCTTCAGCTAATGATTGGGTAAAAATTGAGAAAAAGTTTGGATGTCAATTTCCTAAAGAATTTAAATACTTTATTGAACTAATGTCTGAATATGTCTTTCCAGGAGAGATTTTAAATGTTTCTAGTGGTAAAACGAACGGAAATGATACTATTGAATTTACTTATGATTATGAAATGAAAGAAGGCTTTTGGAAAAACGAACTAATCCCTTTTTACAGTATAGGTAATGGAGACTATTTTTGTTTTCATTCAAAGGAGTGCCACCAAACGGGAGTTTACTATTATTTTCATGAAGAACATGGTGTAACCAAAGAAGCGGATAATTTTGAAGACTGGTTAAATCAATTACCAACCTATTTGAATTAATATCAAAAAATTGATTTGTATCCTAGAAGTGTATTCTTTTATTAAACTATGAATTTTAGGTAGATTAGGAATGAATAAACAAATGAAAATGGCTATAGTCTATTGTTAAGGATTAACAGATGAGATTTTAGCGGAAAAATAACAGAATCCCATAATACTTCTATAGTGAACATTCGAAGTCAGATTTTTAGTGGTTACTGGAGTTTTGAAAGTGGAGCAATCGCAAAAATATTAAATTTAGATGACTCAACCTTGAGAGATACTCCATATTATCCTTATGATATGGTGCATTATCGAGAAAAATAAATGTAAGAATCCACATTGAAAAACTTTTAAACTGTGGATTTTTTATGCTCAATTAAGCATCATACTAAGTCGGTTTATGAAGTTAGTAAAGGAGTTAGAAGGGCTAAGAGGTGAGATGAAGTAGAAATTCAAGTGGATTTTAACTAAAATACTAAATTTGATTCTGAAGAATTTGTAAGACAGTTTAAAGCTTAAGGAAATATTAAAGGTAAATGAATATTTGGAAAATCGAAAACGACTTCTTGATGAAGATAGCGCAATAGAAAGTAATACATATTAGCAGACAGCTATACATAATCCAGATCAAGTAGCTGGGAGATATGCAGTTAATAGTGGGGCATGTAGGATATTAGTATGAACGCTTTACTATGTTCTCCATCAGGGCATCGAATAGAAACTTTGGATGAAAAAATTCAATAAATATCACCGAACATGATGAGGAACAATTGAAAAGGGGGAATAGTTTTGTATAACTAACTTAAAAATAATGAAGGACTTTGAATTGGAAAAAAGAGTTCCTGAAAGTTTAGTTGAAAAGTATTCTAATGTACTTCCTGAAACGTTAATTAATATTTGGGAAAACTATGGATTTGGAAAGGTTTTAAATGGCTATCTTAGGTTGATTAATCCAGAAGAGTACTTTGAAATTGTTAAAGAAACGTATATTAGAAATCAAAATACAATACCGTTGTTTACGACAAGCATGGGGGATATCCTTTTATTTGAGAAGTATGGTGATAAATCATATATTATTCAATTAAATTATCGTAAAGGAAAATCAAAAGTTATTGCCTCTAAATTCAACCTGTTTTTAAGATTTCTTGAGGAAGAAGAATATTTAGAAGAATATATTGAATGGAATCCCTATTTAGTAGCTATTCAGAATTACGGAATTCCAGCTTATAATGAGTGTTTTGGCTATGTTCCTCTTCTTGGATTAGGGGGCGCAGAAAAAGTAGAGAATCTGCAAAAAGTTAAATTGATCGAGCATATTTATTTAATTACTCAATTTATGGGACCGATTGAATAACTGTTAGGTGTAATGCTATTTTCATAATGAAATGGAAAGTGTAGATGTAGAAAATATATAAATAGGGCACTTGAGAGCCTATTTGTATGCCTATAATTAAAGAAGGAAGGTTATAAATATACAACAGATGAACTTGGTAGAATAGTAGAAGTTGAGGCGGAAAATTTAATACTTAAAAAAGGAAAACGAAACAAAGGAATGCAAGTCGCAGCAGGACGACCGAATAGATTGAAGACTGAAAAGGTGTTTTCTGTATATGAAAGCACCTTTTGTTAACATAAAGCCATTGTGTTAACAAACCTTTGAAAATCCCTATAGAAGAAATGAAGACTTCAAGGAAAGACATTTTGACGTTGAAGAAGGTGAATGGTACGATATATAGGATTAATATGGATATGGTGGAAGTAACGAAAACGGTTTTAATCAGTAAAATTTAAAGGGGATAAATTAGTCATGAAAGCAAAGAAACTAGTAGGTGTAGCAATTCCAGTTATGTTATTATTCGGTTGTGGGGTATCGGATAAAACTGAATCTAAGGAAACAAAGACAGAAGAGTCTAAATCCGCTAAAGAAGATGAAAAGAAGTCTTCTGTTAAGAAAGTGAAGGTATCAAAAGAAGACTACACAACTAGGGTAGTTGGACTAGTTGAAGAGTTTGATACTATATTTAAGAAGCATAATGATACAATAGGAGAACTCTTTGACGGCAAGAAAAAGAAATCAGACGTATTAGATTCAATAAAAGAACTTGATGGGGTATTAGATAAGATTGAATCTATAGACCCACCTAAAGAGTATATAGAAGAACAGAAAAACCTTGAAAAAGCGACTGGTTACTTTAGAGAGTCCTCCAAAATAGTAGAAGAAGTGTTTACTAGAAAATCAACTAGAGAAAAAGGCGAAAAGACTGACAAAGAAATGGTTGAAGAGTCAGAGAAGATTCTGAAACAAGGTGACGAATACTGGTATAAAGCAATTAACTCACTTAAAGATAAGAATACAAAAGTCGGTGATGGTACAGTATCGGTTAAAGATATTAAAGACTTAGATAAGAAAGCCGGAATCGACTATGATGCGGTACAGAAGAACGTAATAGATGGTACTGAATTAATTGGTAACTGGGGTGTACAGACTTCTGACGGATTTAAACCATCATTTATCTTAAAAGGTGGAAGTCCTAAAACTTTCGAAGTTTACAATGCAGAAGAGTATCCAAAGAAAACGAACCATATAGAAGGTACATGGGAATATGATAAAGCTAGTTTAACATTAAAACTACATATCACAAAACAAATGTCAAACGGTGTAGAAGCAGAGGTTGTTCAAAAAGACATAGATTATAAAGTTCAAAACTATGATAGAAAGAACTTGCAATTATTCAACGATAAATCATTTAATACAACTAGGTATGTGAAACAAAGTTAATAAATGAAATAATAATTGCTGAAGAAGATATTAAATGAATATAAAATAGTTTGTTAACAGGAGAAAGATAAATATAAAAATTAGAAATCCACCTTTAGTGAAGTACACCCCAATTGTTAGACACAGTCTAACAATTGGAGGTGCTTTTCTTATGGCTAAATTTACAATTGAAGAGAAATTATAGATTGTTTCTAGAACGAAAACAAACACAAACACCTCAACCAGTGGTTCACTATATATGACAGAAGACATGGGGGATGTTTGCTTTGCTATTTCATTTTTTATTATGTATCTCTTTTTTTAATTCGATTTGTTTTTCTATCTCCTTTTTAGCTCCATCGCTCATTTCATAGATATGAGACCAATATTCCCTTGCAATCGGATCATATTCTACCCTAACCGTGATATCTTTTTGGGAATCCGTGTTTAAATATCCATTAATGGTTAGCGCATGAATTGCATTCGATGGTCTATTTTCTTTCTTGTAGGAACTTGTATGCTTATTAAACGTTTTTTTAACAATTGTTAAATCTGAATTATACTCATTTTTCACATATTGAATCGCTTTTGATTCAGCACTGTTACAGATATTCACCTCTTCCTCAGGAGTAAGAGCTAGCTGCTTTTCTACTTCTACAGCACGTTGGTTATCTTTAGATAGATTCATAACACCTGTATTTTCTTTTGAATTATAATCTACCAACCACTTTTTATCTTTGTAGTATGCTTCGACAGAAGATTCACATGAAAAGCCACTGCCTCCACCATTTTGTTTAGCACAGTTTAATAACTCAAAATGAATGTTTATTTTGGGATATACAGGACTTCCTGAACCTTCATTCGATTGCAGTACACTTTCCCTTGTCACATATGTAATCTGAATGGGACCATTATTTTTTTCAATCGCTTGTTTTATTTTTTCTTCAATACGTTGATCATGAACCTGCTTCGTGAATATGTAGTTCTCCTCATAAAAACCATAAATTTTTAAAGGAAGAAATAAAGCAAGCCCTAAAACAAAACAAGAAAGTGCATAATAAGCCAACATTCGCTCTGAAGTGTATATACGGAAACAGGAAAGTACAACGCGAATATATACTAAAGGCAAAGCAATATAAAAAATAGGCACGGAAAAGTAACATGTAAAGGCTGTTATTAGAGCGATCTCCCCGAGCAACTTGATATATTGCGGAATCCCCATACTGTATGCCGCTAGAATCAAAAACCAAATGTAACTTGTTGATACAAGAAAAGCAATTCTATAATATTTCTTACTTCTTGTTTTTTTCTCTTCCATTTTCCCACCATCTTTGCAAAATTGAACTTCTAATTTCCATCCTTACTTTAAACAAAGGTTTTGTTTAAATTCAGTTTCTCAAATATAAAAAGTAAATACAAGAACAAACTCCATTCATTAAATTGGTTTCATACCTCATCTGAAAATGATATGATTGCATTGTCGATATTATCTAATTATTCAAATGTATTATAAGGGAATGAAAAAGAGGAGGAGAAATCATGGGTTTTTTCAATAGATTTTTTAAGAAAGTGGAACAAGTAAACAATAATGAGGCAACCCTCAATGAATTAAATGAAGAATTGTATGTTGAATCCCCATTAGAAGAAGCCAATAGCTATTGGGTCTCAATTGCACAAAATTTAATTATCAATACTGTAAAAGCTGCTGACAATAATGTGGAACGTGCTTTTATATTGCTTAATTTGAAAAATGGTGAGGCTTCATTTGATATTTTTTATCAAATGAACGGGCAATTGTATTTTTGGGATCAGTTAGAAAATCAGACGATTAAAAATAGAATTAAGAATGAGTTGTTACCACAAGCTTCGGAAGTTTCAGATGCAGTAAACCGACAATTTTATGAAGCGGACCATCCTACAATTTCGTTTGCAGAACTGCAATTTGAATGGGAAACAAAGGCCTGGTTTTCACACATCATCTGGGAAGACGACCCTGCCTCACAATTACCAAAAGCTCAAATATTAAACAAATGGTTCAGCATAATCAAAAAGGAAACCCAGGATACACCACTTGATAGTGATACAAAATTTTCTTGGTATCCATCAATCTCTTAAAAATCTAACAGTATTTAGCTAGATAAGGAATAGGCGTGATAGAAATGCCTGGTAGAAGAATGATTGATAAATGGGAAGATGATAATAAGTCTTTTCTTAGCTTGAGCATTAAACAAAGAGTTTTTCCCACAATATATGGTGAAATTACTGGGGATTTTTTAGGCGTTCCAGTTGAATTTAAGCAAAGAGACACATTTTATATAGATGATGTGAGTGGATATGGAACCTATAACCAACCACCTGGAACATGGTCAAATGATACCTCTTTGATTTTGTGTCTAATCAAAAATCTGATAAAAGAAGAAAGCATAAGTATTTTAATGGATAAATTTATTAAATATAAAAAGGAGGGATATTGGACTCCGTTTGGAAAAATGTTCGATATTGGAAGAACTACAAATGATGCTATTATTCGTTTTGAGGAAGGACATTCACCAGAAAAATGTGGTGGGAAAGCTGAGTTCGATAATGGTAATGGTGCAATCATGAGAATAGCACCATTGGCTTTTATACTACTATATAATGAGTTTGATTTTGTAAAAGAAGTAGAAATGATAAAAAGATATACTGAAATTACTCATGCTCATCCTCGTGTTATAGTAGGTTCCATTCACGCACCTTTTTTAGAATAATAGTATCAGTATGTCCAAGATTTAGAGATTACTTGCAATTATCTTGAAGTTTTCGCACCAGAACCGTATTTTTTGTACCAGAACCGTGTAGGTTCTATGTCTCTATCAAATAATTTTTTGCACCAGAACTCCGTGTAAACAAAAAATTTTCTTTCTCTACAGCTAGCTATTTATAAGAGCACATCTTATTTAAGCCTTTATTCGGATATGTAATTTTGCATATCTAAATAAAGGAGATAAATATACAGAGTGTGATTAAATTATATTAAACAATAATCAAGTATTGTTTAAATATTTAAATAGTTATTTTTCAATCGGATATATCAAGTTGTAACTATTATAATTACTTAAATAATATTAAACAATAATTTTAGAAGTATAATATTTCCACTCACATTAATATGAAATAACCAAATTATTGAATATAATCGACAAAATTCTACTATTTACGCATTGGAAGTTTAATGTTTTAATAAAGGTGTAATTGGTATGACCACTAAGAGGAGGAGAAGGTTGTACTAATAAAAGTGTAATTAAAGTTGCAAGTAACATCATGTCGAGGCAATTTTCGTAATACTCAGTTAATTTTGTTTGGTAATAATTTAGAATCAAAAAAACATCTCATTTGTAAAAAATAGAATTCTAAGTTTCTACAAAGCAAAAATGATCTTATTTTATTCCGAGGTGAAAGTATAAGCAATGTACAGTATAATTTCATCTTTTGTAATCTTGTAGGGCTCTTACCGACAAAACTAAGAGGGATATTATGAAATTACTATCAAAAAAAGTCATGGCAGGGTTAGCTGTAGGAGCAATGGATTTATCTATCTGGGCTCCTGCAAGTCAAGCAGCAATTCCAGAGAAACATAAATATTTATACTATTCATTTGGAAGCTAATTCAGATATAGGTGATGAAATTTTATAGTTTACTTTTAAATGAGGGGGAAGTAAGGTTCTTACATTCTATGAGAAGTAAATAATAACGAGAGTTTAACACTCTATCTGAAAGAATTCTCCTTCCTCAAGAGTGTGTAAGAAAAGAGCCTATCGTTAGAGCGTTCAAGATGTATGTATAAGATTCTAAAAAGACAATAGTGAAGAGGTGTACGGAATGAAAAATAAAATAATTAAAGGATTTTTAATAACATCCATTGTTACTGGAGCGACTATTCCTATCAATACTCTCGCAACACCAATCGTTCAAGCAGAAACGCAACAGGAAAACACGGATATTTCCTCATCATTACGAAAATTAGGTGCACAATCGAAATTAATCCAAACATATATAGATCAAGCTTTAATGAGCCCTAATGTACAGCTAGAGGAAGTTCCATCTTTAAATACGAACCAATCCCTAATCAAACAAGATATGAACGAATGGTCATCGGAACTTTATCCAAAATTAGTTCTATTAAATTCAAAAAGTAAAGGATTTGTAAATCAATTTAATAGCTATTATCCAACATTAAAAGAGTTTGTAGACAATAAAGAAGATAAAGAAGGTTTCTTGGATAGACTAGAAGTTCTTCAAGATAAAGCGATGACAAACCAAGAAAACGTACAACGTCAGATTAATGAATTAACAGATCTTAAATTACAGCTTGATAAAAAACTTCAAGATCTCGATACTGATGTGACAAAAGCACAGGGTGTACTAAGTTCAGATGGAACAGGGAAAATAGACCAGCTAAAAAATGAATTACTAAATACCCAAAAATCAATTCAAAATGATTTACAACAAATCGCATTGTTACCAGGAGCTTTAAATGAACAAGGGTTTGTTATATTCAAAGAAGTCTATAACCTTTCAAAAGATATCATTGAACCTGCTGCTCAAACAGCGGTGGCAGCGTATAACAAAGGAAAAGAAATTAACAAATCTATTTTAGAAGCAGAGGAAAAAGCAGGGAAAGAAGCGATAGAAAAAGGGAAATCTGCTTTAGAGATTGAAGCTGCCAAAAAAGAAGCTCGTGATGCAATTGAGAAAAGCAAACAAGCTGAAATAGCTGCAGCTGCAGTTGCACAAACAAAAGAGTATGACCTTACGAAAGTTATTGACCCTGAACAAGTTAAGAAAACATATAGTGCCTTCGCTGAGGTAAATAAACTAACAGCAGAACAGCGAGCACATTTAGCAGATTTAGAGACACAAAACCAAAAATTTTATGATTTAACAAAGAACCTAAAAATAGCAGATTTACAAAAATCAATGCTTATTCTTATGCAAAATGATTTGCATACGTTTGCAAATCAAGTAAATGTAGAACTTGACCTACTAAAACGCTATAAAGAAGATTTGAATCTAATCAAAAATAATATTACAAAATTATCTACTAATGTTGATACAACTGACCAGCAGTCTCAAAAAGATACATTAAGACAATTAAAAAATGTAACAAGTTACCTTGAAGAACAAGTTTATAAATTTTAATATTATGTTTTTTGAAATCTGCAAAGATTATAAGAATCTATCGAAAGACTAAGGAGGAGAATAGATATGAAGAAATTTCCATTTAAAGTGTTGACTTTGGCCACTCTGGCAACGGTTATCACTGCTACTACCGGTAACACTATTCATGCATTTGCACAAGAAACGACCGCTCAAGAACAAAAAGTAGGGAATTATGAATTAGGGCCTGAAGGGCTGAAGAAAGCATTAGCTGGAACAGGATCTCATATTCTTGTAATGGATTTGTACGCAAAAACAATGATTAAACAACCAAATGTAAATTTATCCAATATTGATTTAGGTTCAGAAGGAGCAGAATTAATTAAAAATATTCACCTTAATCAGGAACTGTCACGAATCAATGCGAATTATTGGTTAGATACAGCGAAGCCGAAAATTCAAAAAACAGCACGTAATATTGTAAATTACGATGAACAATTTAAAAATTATTACGATATATTGGAAGCTGCTGTACAAAAGAAAGATAAAGCAGAGTTAAAAGAGGGCATAAATGATTTAATCACTACAATTAATACAAATTCAAAAGAAGTCACAGAAGTAATTAAGATGTTACAAGACTTCAAAACAAAACTGTATGACAATTCTATAGGGTTTAAAAATAATGTTGGTGGCCCAGATGGGCAAGGTGGATTAACGGCACTATTAGCTGGAAATAATGCACTGATTCCACAACTTCAAGCTGAAATTGAGAAGCTACGTTCTACTCAGACAGAGCATTTTAACAATGTATTAGCATGGTCAATTGGTGGTGGATTGGGAGCATTCATTTTAGTTGCTGCAGCCATTGGAGGAGCGGTAGTAATTGTTGTGACTGGCGGTACAGCAACACCAGCTGTTGTTGGTGGACTTGCAGCTCTCGGTGCAGCTGGTATCGGTTTAGGAACAGCTGCTGGTGTCACGGCGTCTAAGCATATGGACTCCTATAACGAAATTTCTAAAAAAATCGGAGAATTAGGTACGAAGGCCGATCTTGCTAGCCAAGCAGTTATTTCGCTTACTAACGCGAAAGCAACTTTGACAGATCTGTATCAAACAGTGGATCAAGCGATACTGTCTCTAACAAATATCCAACAACAATGGAATAAAATGGGGGCCAACTATACAGATTTACATGATAATATCGACTCTATGCAAGAACATAAATTCTCTTTAATACTTGATGATTTAAAAGCTGCTAAACAAAGTTGGAGTGATATTCATAAAGATGCAGAATTCATTTCGAAAGACATCGCTTTTAAACAAGAATAGAACTTATAATCAAAACCTATATTAGGAGGAATACGAAATGCTAAATAAAATCCCTTACAAATTAATCGTTGCATCGGCGCTTTTAACTATGACAACAACTTCTGTAGTCTCACCAGTAGCAACTTTTGCAAGTGAAATTGAACAAACGAACAATGGAGATACGTCTCTTTCAGCAAATGAAGTGAAGATGAAAGAAACCTTGCAAAAGGCTGGGTTATTTGCAAAATCTATGAATGCCTATTCTTATATGTTAATTAAGAATCCAGATGTGAATTTTGAAGGAATTACTATTAATGGATATGTAGATTTACCTGGTAGAATTGTACAAGATCAAAAGAATGCAAGAGCACATGCGGTTACATGGGATACGCAAGTAAAAAAACAGCTTTTAGATACATTAACAGGCATTATTGAATACGATACAACATTTGAAAATTATTATGAAACAATAGTAGATGCGATTAATACAGGGGATGGAGAGACTTTAAAAGAAGGGATCACAGATTTACGAGGTGAAATTCAACAAAACCAAAAGTCTGCACAACAATTAATACAAGAATTAACTAAGTTAAGAGACGCTATTGGACAAGATGTTAGAGCATTTGGAAGCGATAAAGAACTCTTGCAGTCGATTTTAAAAAACCAAGGTGCTGATGTTGAGGCCGATGAAAAGCGTCTACAACAAATTTTAGACTCAGTAAACTATTATAAAAAATTAGAGTCTGATGGATTTAATGTAATGAAGGGCGCCATTTTGGGCCTACCGATAATTGGTGGTATCATAGTGGGTATAGCAAGAGATAATTTATCTAAGTTAGAGCCTACATTAGCAGAATTACGTCAGACTGTAGATTATAAAACAACATTAAATCGTGTAGTTGGAGTTGCGTATATTAATATTAATGAGATGCATAAGGCACTTGATGATGCTATTAATGCTCTTACTTATATGTCCACGCAATGGCATGATTTAGATTCTCAATATTCGGGAGTACTGGGACATATTGAGAATGCATCTCAAAAAGCTGATCAAAATAAATTTAAATTCTTAAAACCTAACTTGAATGCTGCTAAAGATAGTTGGAAAACATTAAGAACAGATGCGGTTACATTAAAAGAAGGGATAAAAGAATTAAAAGTGGAACCTGTTACTCCGCAAAAATAAGGAAATATTGGTTCCGTTGCAAAGTTACCTAAAACATAGAGAATCTATGATTACATTGTTAAATAGTAATGCAACAATTAGTAATTCCTTATACACCGAAAAGGCGGAGTCTCATGAAAGACTTCGCCTTTCACTTATATAGAAGTTTCATCCAAATAACAAGATAAACGTGCAATTTTACTTATTTTTAAAAAACTTGCAACAGAATCGGTTAATTGGGGACAGATTATAAAGATTTACTTGATAATATCGAATCTATGCAACAACATAGATTCTCTTTCATATTTGATGATGTAGAGGTTGCTAAAGAAAGTTAGAATGATATTCCTAAAAGATGCAGAACTCATTTCGAAAGACATCGCTTTTAAAGAAGAATAGAATTTAAAATCAAAATCTATATAGGAGGAATATAAAATGATGAAAAAACTCCCTTACAAAATACTCGCTGTATCGACGTTTTTAACTATAACAACCACTTATGCGGTCACATCAGTAGCAGCTTTTGCAAGTGAAATTGAACAAACTAACAATGGAGATATGTCCCTTTCAGCAAATGAAGAACAGATGAAAAAAGTTTTGCAAGATGCTGGGGTATTTGCAAAATCTATGAATGAATATTCTTATTTGTTAATTAATAATCCAGATGTGAGTTTTGAAGGAATTACTATTAATGGGTATGCAGATTTACCTATTAAAATTGTACAAGATCAAAAGAATGCTAGAGCACATGCTGTTACATGGGATACGCAAGTAAAAAAACAGCTTTTAGATACATTGACAGACATTATTGAATACGATACAAAATTTGAAAATTATTATGAAACATTAGTAAAGGCGATCAATACAGGGAATGGAGATACTTTAAAAACAGGGATTACAGATTTACGGGGGGAAATTCAACAAAATCAAAAGTCTGCAAAAGCATTAATAGAAGAATTAACTAAATTAAAAAACGATATTGGAGAAGATGTTAGAGCGTTTGGAAGCCATAAAGAGACCTTGCAATCGATTTTAAAAAACCAAGGTGCTGATGTGGAGACTGACCAAAAGCGTTTAGATGAAGTTTTAGGACAAGTAAACTATTATAAAAAATTAGAATCTGATGGATTAACAATGGTGAA
The DNA here is from genome assembly GCF_038050455.1 of Bacillus sp. FSL K6-6038. NCBI lineage: Bacteria > Bacillati > Bacillota > Bacilli > Caryophanales > Bacillaceae > Bacillus > Bacillus sp. FSL K6-6038. The sequence continues at coordinate 3,036,644 of NZ_JBBOUH010000001.1, read as the reverse complement.
AATCCCTTTTATTCCCACATTGATTTCTGGTGGTATAATGATAGGTACAGCAAGAGATAACTTAGGCCGATTAGAGCCTACATTAACAGAATTACGTAAGACTGTAGATTATAAAATAACATTAAATCGTGTAGTTGGAGTTGCGTTTCATAATATTAGTGATATGCATAGTACGATTGATAATGCTATTACTGCTCTTACTTATATGTCCACGCAATGGGATGATTTAGAATCTCAATATTCGGGCGTACTGGGACATATTGATACAGCAGCTCAAAAAGCTGATCAAAATAGATATAAATTCTTAAACCCTAACTTGAATTCAGCTAAAGACAGTTGGAAAACATTAAGAACAGATGTTGTCACATTACAAGAAGGGATGAAAATTGCAGAGAAAAAAGAACAGGATCTTATGAATCAGCTTCGTCCATCAAACGTTTTCTACTTTTATAAAAAAATTCATAACGCATACACATTTGAAATAAAGACTGGAACAAATGCACCAAATGCGTCTTATAAAGTTATGAATTTAACTAAAAACACTGTTCATAATATGTGGAGTGGAGGACCAAATACAAACATGTGGGCTGACTGGCTTTCATTCAATCCAAAAGATGAATTTGCGGTGGTAGCAGTAGTAGATGGGAAAGAATACGTTGTATATAAAGACAAAGTAGAAAATATAATGAACTGAACCCGAAAAGTTAGACAGAAAAATTACGCAGCTATTGGAGATGGTACACTAAACTGGACACTAAGTTAAGTGAAAAAGATGATTCAGAGAGTTCTGTTGCAAAGTTTTTTAACAGATAAAAAGTTGGTAGGATTGCAGATGGATTTTATGCAATCCTTAGTAATTGTTGTAATTTATTATACGTCGAAAAAACGAAGTTTGGTTGTTGCAAACTTCGTTTTCGTTTATATAGAGCATGAACGGTTTCAATGCCTTTCAAGGTACGTGAAGCATGACGAATACTTTGAAATCCTGCGAATTTGGCAAAACGCCAGCTGATCATGAGCGGTCCAGCATAGCGAAGTAGCTCTTCGATAGCATTCGGTAGCAAAGAAGGATTACTACGCAACAATGCTAATTGTTCGGGATGTTTCTGCAAAGCAACCATACCATTTCCAATTAAATTGGTTGTGGTCTCATGTTCAGCAGTAATGAGTAATTGGACGGTAGAGAGCAGTTCGGGTTCACTCAGTTTATCCTCCTGATCGTGTGCGTGTATCAGGGAGCTGATTACACCCTCCGTTGGATGTTTTCATTTTTCTTCCAATGTTTCTCGGAAACATGAGTAATACTCTTTGATCCATGCATGATGGTCTTGATTAGGATCTGCCTTTATGCTCACCCACAAATCATAAATTTTCTCTTGATACAAAACAGGTATTCCTAACATCTCAGCAATAACCCGAAATGGAAAAGCAAAATCTGCAATAAGATCCATCTTCCCTTTTTTCTGTACTGCATCCAATAATTCATCTGTAATCTGTTGAATACGAGGTTCTAGATTCGCGATCATTTGAGGGGGAAAAGCTATGGAACATTATACAAAGGCATTTAAACTAAATAATGAAGTGTTCACTCGAACAAAACAAGGTTCAAAAACAGATAAAGAATTAATGGAAGAAGCTGAATCTGAACTGAAAAAGGGTGACGAGTATTGGTTTAAATTCTATAAAAATCTTGAAGATAAGATAAAAATCGGCACTGATGGTACAGTAACCGCTAAAACTTTAAGAGAATTAGATAAGAAATCTGGTATCGACTCAGAAGCAGTAAGAACTAACTTATCTAAAGAAGGGAAAGAACTAGTAGGTAAGTGGGGATTAGATAAATTGGAAGGTTTTATTGTTTCTTTAATCATGAATGAAGATGGAACATACGAAGCGTATGGAAAAGGTGATTATTCAAACAAGGATAAGACTTATGCTAAAGGTAAATGGACTTATGACTCTAATTCTCAAACTATCACATTGCATGTGGAAAAGAACTTAATAAACGGTGAAGAACAAAAAGAAGCAAAGAATGTAGATGTTCCGTATACAGTTCAAAACTTTGATGGAAAGAACATTCAATTATTTAGTCCTAAGACTTATAACACTATCAAGTATGTAAAACAAAAATAAACTACGGCTACTGCAACTAATAAAAATCTTTAGATGTAAACGTCAAGTAACTCCAAAATATACAATAAAGGTTGATTCTAGAATTACTTTACATTTACTCAGTTACTGTATATTGTTTGGCGAGTGTATCGAATTAGGCAATTTTGATCAAAGTCAGTATGTGCTTGCAGTTCGAGAAGGAAGCTATCAGGAAGTGTTAGATTGGCTGTCTTCTGGAAGTGCAGATTTTTCTATTTCTATAAAAGAAAATTTAATTTCAGGGTTTCATTATGATGTCATTGGTGAAGATCCGTATGTCATGGTTTCTTCTAAGTCTGTTCCATCTGATCTTACAATTAAAGAGTTGAAAAATTATCCTTTTATAATGCCGCTTTCTGGTTGTAAAGAAGTACTTGAACCATATTTGACGAAAAATGAAATAGTAGTTAATAAAGTGATGGAGTCAGAGACAATTAGTTCGGCATTAGCACTAATGTTTCCTGTTAATTGGCAAGGAGCAAGGGTACCTACTATGCCTAATAAAAACGCAAATAATAGAGGTTTTGATTTCGTAGAATTCGCGACATCCATTAAAGGAGACATCAGTTGATAACTCCATTCACTAATTGTTGAAAACACGTTATATTCACCTTTCTAACTAGTTATATTGTAATGTCCCATCTTTAGCAACCTGCTTCCACGTTTTACCGCTATCCGTAGAAAAGAATACATTTGCTTTCATTGTAGCAAAAACCATTTCAGATGAATTTTGAGGGTTTTGTGAAATATACATAATTTTATCTTTAGAATCTAAAGATGGAATTTGTATGTTTGTCTCTTCATTTGTAGCAATAGATTGCTTCGTTATCGTTTGTTGATTTTGCTTACTAATAGGGGCATAAATAACATCTTCATTACTAAATGTAACTGCGGTCGATTCAAGTGATTTAGAGAATAATTCAAACGTATTCCCGTAATCTGTAGATAAATAAACACCGTCTTTAGCACTTACCGCGACTACACTAGATTGATCCGGATGTACTGAAAATGAATGGATTGTACTTGATAGCCCCTTTAACTTACTATTTTTCCATTCTTGTCCGTTATTTGTACTGAAATAAACACCATTTTGTAATTTAGAATTTGGACGCTCGTTATATAAATAGATCGCTTCCATATTATATCCGACAGCAAGGTTATGAAAATCAGATTCTCCATAAAAGGCTAGCTTTTCAAGGGTATTTCCACCATCAGAACTTTTCATTAACCCTAAAGGATTTTTTAAATTTGTGCCTGGTTCAGGATGCCCGCTGGCAAAGAATCCGTTTTTCGTTGCCTGAAATCCCATATAATCGTGTAGTTGGGTAGTAGTATCAAACCATTTGCCATTTTGATAAACTTTTATACCATTGTGAGTTGCGATAGAAACCCCAGGCATATTTCCTGCATAGCCAATTCCATGAATGTGCTCGATTTTTCCAGATGTAATTTCTTTATAGAAGTTTGGCGGAATCGTATTTGCTGTTTCTTTATTTTTGGGCTGAGATTGAATCGTTTCTTTTTTTACTAGTTGTGTTTCTACATTGTTAGAACAACCTGTAATTATAAATAAAGAAGTAATTGCTAATCCTGTTGCTACATAATATTTCACGTTTTTAGACTCCTTTCCTATATGTATGAGATTTTAAGTATATGGAATAAATGTCAAGAAATTGTGGAGTGATATGCATGATTTCGAGTGGAAAGGAATCGTTGGGGAATCTGTATCTCGCTTAAACTGGCAGTAGGACGCTCACTGATTAATGTTTTACTTTCTACACGATAATTATTAATTGACGAAAAATTATAACAATAATAAAATGAATTACATTGGATAATTTGTTTTGATACATAGAATTCAAGGGGGATTATTATGAAGCCAACATTTTTTGCCCAAAATAGAGAACGATTAACGAGAACATTGCCAGATGAATCGATTACTATTTTATTTGCCGGACAGGCACCACATATGTCAGCTGATGCACACTATAAATTTGTGCCGAATCGAAATTTTTACTATTTAACGGGAATCGATGAGCCAAATGTTATTTTTATTTTAAAAAAATTTGGAGATAGTGTAGAAGAAACTCTTTTCATTGAAAAACCAGATCCAGTGCTTGAAAAATGGGTTGGTAAAACCGTTTCGAAAGAAGAAGCAGAAAATATTTCTGGTATTAAGAAGGTTGTATATATAGAAAGTTTTGAAGTAACAATTGCGAATACACTTTTCGCAGAAAATGTGAAACATGTGTATTTAGATTTGGAACGTCGTAATTGGAAAGGTACTGAGACGAAGGCGCTAGCATTTGCGAAGCACGTAAGAGAACAATATCCTCATCTTTCAATTGGGAATGTCTATCCGAACATTTGTGAATTACGAGTGTTCAAAACAGATGAAGAAATTGAAAAAATAAAAGAAGCAATTACGGTTACTCAAGAGGGTATTTATAATGTGCTGAAACAAGCGAAAGCAGGCATAATGGAATATGAATTAGAAGCGCATTTTGATTTCACATTAAAATCGTCTGGTATTAAATATCATGCATTCGATACAATTTTGGCGAGTGGTAAAAATGCTACTGTGCTGCATTATGAAGATAATGATGCAAAAGTGCAACAAGGTGATTTAGTACTGCTCGATTTAGGTGCTCAAAAAGACTACTACAATGCTGATATTAGTTACACATTCCCAGCTAGTGGAACATTCTCTAATCGCCAAAAACAAATATATAATATTGTATTAAAAGCATTAAAAGAAACAACTGAACTTATAAAGCCAGGATTAAAATTCGCTGCATTAAATGAACATACAAAAAAAGTACTGGCAGAAGAGTGTAAAGAAATTGGTTTAATTCAAGAAGATGAGGAACTATCTAAATATTATTATCATGGTGTGAGCCATTTCCTCGGTTTAGATACTCATGATGTAGGAACATACAAAGATAGAGTATTAGAAGAAGGTATGGTCATTACGATAGAACCAGGTTTGTATATTGAAGAAGAATCAATTGGAATTCGTATTGAAGATGATATTCTTGTCACAAAGGACGGATATGAAAACTTGTCAAAAGATATCATTAGAACGGTTGAAGAGATTGAAGAGTTTATGAGAGAAAATAATGAAAACGTTAAGGAAAGACAAGTTGTTACAAAATAGTAAATGTAAAAGACGCTCAATTTTTGGGCGTCTTTTACATTTACTATTTTGTTCATTTGGCATCTCCATATTTTCTTGAAAATCGTCTTATATAATAATCTTGAAAAAGCAAAAGGAGGAATTTTCCATGAAGAGATTTGTATTAACAGCAGTTACAGTCTCCGTAATATCTTTAATTGCTGCATGTTCTGCGATCACAAATACAACAAATGATTATAAAAATATGAATGATAAAAAAACAGCACAGACTGAAACGGCTACAAAACCATTGAAAGTTGTAAAAGGACCAGAAGTTACTTTAATAGCAAAAGAAGAAAAGCAAAAGCTAAGTAACGGTGTTATTGTTCCAGTCTGGACATTTAATGGTTCATCTCCTGGACCAGAAATTAGGGTGAAAAAAGGTGAAAAGGTTAAAGTGACATTAAAAAATGAATTATCTGCACCAGTATCTATTCATTGGCATGGGTATCCTGTCCCAAATAACATGGATGGAATTCCAGGTGTGACACAAGATGCGGTTGAATCTGGAAAAAGTTTCACCTATGAATTTAAAGCGAACGTACCAGGAACGTATTGGTATCATTCGCATCAAGATTCTGTAAATCAACTAGATAGAGGCTTGTATGGTGCTCTCGTTGTAGAAGATACGAATGAAAAGTATGATAAAGATTACACATTAATGTTAGATGAATGGGTAACAGATAAACAAGAAATCGATAAGCAGTTAAAAGAAATGACAAAAGGGAAAACAGAAAAAGCAGACGGTAATAAATCTAGTATGGATAATAAAAATACGAAAAAGAATGATGATATGAAAGGCATGGAACATTCCGGTATGGACATGGGCAGTGATAAAAAAGACTCTGGGAATATGAGGATGAAAGGTCATGATATGAGCATGTATGACTTATTCACAATCAATGGTAAAAGCGGGGATTTAGTGGAGCCATTAAAAGTGAACAAGGGAGACAAAGTTCGACTTCGACTAGTTAATGCTGGTTACCTATCACATGATATCCATGTTCATGGTCATGATATTAAAGTAATTGCGACAGATGGCCAACCAATTAATGATCCAAAAGTTATTAAGGACAAAGTAATTTCAATTGCACCAGGTGAACGTTATGATGTTGAATTTACTGCTAACAACCCTGGAAAATGGTATGTTGAGGACCATTCAGAAGATAAAGGTGCAAAAGGAATGAAAGCTGTTATTGAATATGATGGCAGCAAAGAGATGAAAGACAAGACAAATGAAAAAGAAAAACTACCAAAATTAGATATGACAAAATATGGTGCTAAAAAATTAGGTGATTTCACGTTAGACCAGCAGTATACTGTCACATATAATATGGACTTGAATACTCAAATAAATGGAAATGAAATGGTATATACAATTAACGGTAAAGTATTTCCGGATATCGACCCAATTCCAGTGAAAAAGGGTGACTTAGTAAAAGTAAAATTAGTAAATCGCTCTAAAACAGATGATCACCCGATGCATTTACACGGTCATTTCTTCCAAGTATTAAGTAAAGATGGAAAAACGATAGAAGGTTCTCCAATTGTTAAAGATACTTTGAACTTGAAACCTGGAGAAGAATATGAAGTAGCCTTTGTAGCAGATAATCCGGGGGAATGGATGTTCCACTGTCATGATTTACACCATGCTTCAGCAGGGATGGTAACAGAAGTGAAATATACAGATTACAAATCTGATTATGTTCCAAACCCTAACACTCCAAATAAGCCAGAATAATATAAAATTCATGTAGTTCATAATAATATAAAGCAATTATCTTATGGATAGCTGCTTTATTAATTTTGGTTGTTAGTGTTACTGCATATGTTGATTATGCCCGGATGAAGGTGGAGGAGTATGATCTGGGAATGTTACGAATACCTTTCTATAGGTATTATGTTAGAAATTGATAAGAATACATTTAATATTCTTGTAAATTTAGTAGAGAAGAGTAAGATGAATGATTTTTTATATAATTTTATCATTCATTATAGAAGAGAAGAAGGGAACTCTCAAAACAGTATTTGATTATCTACCCATAGATAATCAATATGCATGTGACGCCAAAAGATGGTTCCTGTTATACCACCTATTATGTTTCCTTCTTCGTCTCTTACCACCAGGCTTACATTCTCAGAAGGAGATTTTACTTCATCTGGTAGTTGTGAAGTATTATATTCTATAACTTTCTGTCTAATGTAATTACTATCTTCTTGATTCCATTGTTGAACTATCCGTATGAAAATTCCCTCTTTTCTGATTTTCTTATTTCGAACATCATATCATGTTAAAAATAATACAACCAGATACAAAAAAGATGATGCATATCCCATTCAGTTCTAGTTAACATTAGATCATATTATCGGGATTCAATGTATTTTGGAGACAACCGAAAGCCCTCCAGTTAAACGAACTGAAGGGCTTTCGAGTTCATATAATTAGTATTGTTGGCAGTTATGGCTGTCTTTTTTTATTTAATTCTTGCAAAACTTTTTTCGGCTTGATTCGCTTTTACCACCAAGCCGACAGACCAAAAGCAAGGGGCATGCCTAAATCAAAATATGAAAGAAATAATAGGAGGTGTTCGGAAATTTGAACGCTTGAAAAATGGGTATAAGTTTTCTCTTTAAACTGTGAAAAATGGTGATGAATAAACATTCATGTAAGGTTAACGTAACGTACTAAAAACGAAAGTTAAAAGCTTGTATTTTTTGCTATGTTAAACATTAACGTTGATAATTCACCAAAAAGAAAAAAGGTACTTTTTTTGTGTTGTCATTTGTTCCAATTATGGAAAATCGTCGGAATATTCTGTTTAATGATTGGTAAATAAATTACAATGATAATATCAATGAACAAGGAGGTAATTTACATGAAAAATGTGAAGATTCAAACCGCACAAACATATAAGGGTGGAACACTTTCTTAAATGTAAACGGTGTACTCCCTTATATGTGTCATTCCAAAAACACTAAAAAGGGGTAAATCATGAATTTTCCAGTTGAAAAATTTTTCTCTTACTACAAACCGTATTTAAAGCTGTTTTTAATTATATTGGCATGTGCCTTAATCGTATCTTCAGTGTCTTTGGTGTTTCCTTTGCTTGTTCGGTATATTACGAAGGATGTTCTTGAAAGGGATTTATCAACGGCGCTAAGTAAAGTGTTATGGATCGGCGGGCTGATGCTTGTCTTGGTTGCAGTTCAAAATATAGGGAACTACTTTGTGGACTATAAAGGTCATGAAGTAGGTGCGCGGATGGAAGGTGATATGCGCAGTGAGCTGTTTGCACACATGCAAAAGCTTTCTTTTAGTTTTTACGACAAGGAAAAGACAGGCCAGCTCATGTCTCGGATAACAAACGACCTGCTAATGATTTCTGAACTTTTTCATCACGGTCCTGAAGATTATGTAAAATATATAGTTCGCTTTGTGGGAGCGTTTTTCATTTTATTCTTTATTAATGCTCCATTAACGATTGCCGTTTTCTGCTTTTTGCCAGTGTTAGGTGTCTTTTCTTTATATTTTAACAGGCTCGAGAATAGGGCATTAAGAAGAAACAAAGAGCGAATTGGATATATAAACGCACAGGTAGAGGATAGTCTAGCAGGAATCCGTGTAGTAAAATCGTTCGCCAACGAGCACGTTGAAATCGAGAAGTTTAACCGGGAAAATAAAAGGTTCCTTGATAGTAGAAAAAAATTCTACAAGACAGAAGCGAACTTTTACAACGGAATACAAACTTTTATCCAACTGATAACGATTACAGTGGTCATTTTTGGGAGTGCCAAAATTGTCAACAATACGTTAGATTTAGCGGATTTGATTACATTTCTACTGTATGTAAATTTTATGATTGAGCCAATTCAAAAACTGACTCAAATGAATACGCTATTTCAAGAAGGAATCACCGGCTTTCAGCGCTTTATGGAAATCATGAATTTGAAGCCGGCAATCGAAAGTAATCCGAATGCAGTGACTCTGCAAGCAGTTCGCGGTGAAGTTGAGTTTAAGCAGGTTTCCTTCCGTTACGAAGACCATTTGACCGATGTCTTGGTAAATATGTCACTTCAAATACATCCAGGGGAGTTCGTGGCGTTTGTTGGTCCGTCGGGCGTGGGGAAAACGACGTTATGCTCACTCATCCCTGGCTTTTATGATGTGACGGAGGGGGAGGTGTTAGTAGACGGTATTAATGTTCGCCATATCGACCTACAGTCCTTAAGAAAAAGTATTGGAATAGTACAGCAAGATGTTTATCTCTTCGCAGGAACGGTAATGGAAAATATTCGATATGGTAATCCAGCAGCCAGTGATGAAGAAATAATGAATGCAGCCAAGCATGCAAATGCCCATGACTTTATCATGAACTTGCCAAACGGCTACCATTCCGAGATTGGACAACGAGGTGTTAAACTTTCTGGCGGTCAAAAACAAAGGGTAAGCATAGCTCGAGTTTTTTTAAAGAACCCACCAATCCTCATTTTAGATGAGGCAACAAGTGCACTAGATAATGAGAGCGAAAGCATCATTAAGGAATCACTCGAACTGTTAGCAAAAGGGCGTACAACAATCGTAATTGCCCATCGTCTTTCCACTATTCGAAATGTCCAACGAATTATCGTAGTAACGAAGGATGGCATTGTGGAACAAGGTACACACGATGAGTTACTTGCAAACAATGGGATGTATGCAAACCTGTATGCCAAGCAATTCGAATTAATATTATAATCTGTTTAGCTATAATAAATCGGTCCTCTTGGTAAAGGAGGCCGATTTACTTTTTACCTTGGATATTCTTCTACTAATCTGTCCGTTAGTTGAACAAGGAACAATGAATACTCCATTCACGTCAAGTTAACATAACACATCATTATACGCAGTAAACACAGAACCTAATTCTATAATCAACAAGGGTTAGACCTTATGAAAATGGTAGATAAATAGTTATGAAAACTATAGAAAATTAACATTGAATAGTGGATAGTTTGAATGAGAGCCTAAATTAGGCGGGAGAATATATATAGAGGAGAATAATAGATGAGTAAAATAGCAATTAAAATAATTCCTAATGCTCCATTTCATACATATATAGCACCTTTAAGAAAGTACACGAGTTTAGCGATTATAGAAATCAAAAATAAAATTGCAAACAGAGATTTTATTGCCGAAACTGATGCGAATGATCTGGATAATATGGAGAAGTTAAAAGAATTAATTGACAATTTATTGGACTTAGGTGCAGAAATAAAAATATTTGAAAGTGATGAATATGGCAAGGCGGGTGATTATCAAAAAATTTCTCACCAAGAATTTATGAATAGTATTGAACAATTAAAAGAAATTATGGAAGAATTACAGGATTACGATGATGCTTTGGCTGACGAGGTTTAATTTGAGAAGGTTAAATGCTATGGAGTGATTTTAATAACTGTTATTGTAAACATATAAACGGGTCATAAAGCTAATAGTTCTAAAATTAAAAATACAAAAGTACATAAAACAAGTGAATGAATATCGACGTAAAAACAAATGAACATCGCATGAATCAAATGATATAAAGGTAATGCATCGTCAGAGATGAGCAGTAACCTCTTACAACTAAAGACATGAGAGGTTCAAAATGTTTATTGTAGATATTAAATGAAGTTAAAATATTTATAAAAAAGATTTCAAGAAGGGAATTCTATATCTAATAGCAGAAAGAAAAGATACTAGATTTAAAGCAATTAAAACCATAATGTACCCCCCATTCTTTCATAGCATAATTGCAAATGAATAAAGAATGGGGGGGATAAATATACTCATTAATTAAAATTATAACTATTTAATGGAAAGTAGCAGAACAAAATAAATATAAAAGAACATCTTTTTCATCGAGATGTTCTTTTTTTCCATATACCTAAATTAATTCTTTTGTTATATTATTTCGCTTCATCTTCAGGGATTAAAAAGCTTATATCATACTCATCTAACTTCTCAAGTAATGCTTCTCCATCGATTCTCAATAAATTCATATGAATATTAAATGGTATAAATCCAGCACGCTTATTAACTCGATACAGTCGTTGTCCTTTTGAAGGTATAGAGGCAATATATCGATCTTCAACATCATCTTCCATCACAATTCCTAAATACTTTTGCCCTTGGATTGCATAAGGTAAAACACCTAATACATCCTCCAAAGCAATTTTCACAGGAAAGTTTGGATTGTTAATAATTGTAATGTATTCTTGTTCTAAAATGATGGCTGGTTTTTTCGTAAGCATTTTTTGGATAACTTTCCAAAGAGCAATTAGTACAACGAATGCAAGAGCTCCAAATAAAAATCCAACTATGAAATTAGGCTCCTCAGACGAAAATGCATACATAACAATAAAGAGAAACATCACTTCAACTACCAAAGTCAAAAAAAATAATCCAACTACTTTTCTCTTTGATTCATAAATATCATATTTTCTCATACGATTCCCCCCCACTCATATAAATCCACCTTTATTTTCCAACATATTCGTCATCGCTATGCAGAACCGAAAGCAAAATGCCTATCCTATATAAATTGAAAAGTTTATGTGCCTTTTCAATTTATATATAATCTATTTCGCCCAACAGGACTGCAACATACAACACACATTCTCAAAGCGGCGATGTTTTAAATCTTCATTTGAAATCCAAAAATATAACATTCTACTTTCCGGTAAACCATTTTGCGTGTTTGTTCGTTGTGCAATTCTTCTAAATTCAATTGAGTGATAAAATGAAGGGGATGCTCTTTATATGTAGGATACATAAATAATACGGGTAAATTAAGAGCTCTCCCCATTTTCGAACAACCTATCGGTAATGCTTCCTCATGTCTTGGCACAACTTTTATACATTTACAAACATCGCCAATAGCTCTTCTTTCATATGTTAGTTGATATTTGCCAATCAATGCCTCCATACGTTTTTTCATAAAAACTTATAATTTAAAAAATTAGTACCTATACATCATACCATGAAAACGCTCATCACTTACTTTGTTTATCTTTATATCAAATTTTTAATGATCGTTTTAAAGAAACGTATGTTCGTATTCGGGTTGATATGATATACTAATAATGTAAATATATTCCGCGTTTTTATATCTGGAATTTCAGATATGCGAGAGAATAGGTATTATCATATGTATATGATATAACGATGAATTTATAAAAGAACTAGGGAGGCAGAGAGGATGGCAGTCAGTACATATCAGTTGTTTCAACAACTTAATATGACAGGAGCACAAGAAGAATTAGCATTGCGTTACTTGCAGACGAGAGATGAAGAAGTTTTAAAGCATATAGAACAAACGACCATTCGCGAAAATAAGCGTAGTGATTTTGCTTGGCAGTTCATGAATGACTTTAGGAAAACATATAAGCAAGATCCAGTGTTTTTTCGGTTATTCTATCATTTACTTGAGGATCAATTGTTGAATGTTCTTCTCGTGCGTTTTTCATATATGAGTTTTCCAGATATAAAGGTTTATTTCGAAAAAAGCGGTCTTTCATTCGATAGACTTGTAGTATTTGCTTGTAAGTATTTAACGAATCTTTCGCGTTCTGTAAATGAAGCGGATGTTTTTCTAAGACAATTAATAAAGGAAAATCCGAAGTATATAGAAGAACAGTTGCAAGTTATAACAGGTCAGCCAAAATTACTTTTGCTTCTAGTTATGTTAGATGCAGATTATGAGAGATTTCTTCCTTATCGTTCTTTACTGGAAGAAGAATTGCAAGAGCATGCGGAGTATATATTGAGGCTAAGCGGTGCAGAAGACAAGGTTGAAGCAGCTCAAAGGTACGTTCGAGGCGAATCTGTTAGTAAGGTGTTTGCCGGGTCATCTTTACCTGACTTTACTTGGCAGCAAATTTTTCGTATGTATCCGCATTCGGATGTTGCAAGAAGATATATGGAATTATTAGTGAAATGCTCTGTGGAAAATTTTATGAATTATGCAATTTCACATGTCAGCCATACTCTTGAACAGTCTGGAAACTACAAAAAAACAAAAAGTTTTTATGCACAGTTGTATGAAACAACCCGAGATTTGTGTGAGCAATTCGGTATTTCAGAGGAAAGATTTTTCGCATATCGCCTTACGCAGCATCATTTAGGTACTGTTGATTTTGATCGCGTATATGAATACCAATTTTTGCTTCGTATGGTAGAAGAGCAACCGGAATTTGTGCAGCGTACACTGCAATATTTAAGTCAAAGTCATTACCTTTTCGTATCAATGCTTTTAGCGGAAAAAGGGTACGAGTTACATAGAAACAAAGTACGTGAAGAGTTTTTAATGGTTGTCCTTCAAACAAAATCATCTGACATACGTGGTACATATCGTGACTATTTATTAGGCACTTTATCATTTGAGGATATGAAGCAATGGTTCGAAAGCTCGAAGTTTAGAAATAATTACTGGAGAATGCCTGTTTTAGAAATTGCATTACTTTGGGATATAGAGGAAGCAGCAAAGAGGGAAGCCGCTCTTACGCTTCAACTTGGGAAAGGTTATAACTATAGTTTATATGAACTTTTGCAGCGGTATGCTGCTATGGAGAACTCGCCAGAAAAGGTGCTGGAAGATCTGCTTTCCTACGGTTTATCGATGGAGAAGCTCGTTTCTTATTCTATTGAACAAGCTTCCGGGCATAGTGAGAAGCGAGATAAGGCAACGGAGGCACTCGTTCGTTTGTTTGTAAAAGAACGAGCGTATGTGACAGAGAAATTTCCTGAGTATTCTGCAGATGAACGGATTTTTATTTTGGATGAGCTGGCAAAGGATAACGTAGTTCAGACGCGTGATCTTCTCATTCAAAGCCTTGGGGATTCCTCTAAAAAGGTACGTACCGCTGCAGTAGAACTTCTTACAAAAGATACGGAGGCTGCAGAAGATGTAGCAAAGGAATTAAATCATAAAAAGAAAGTTGTTCGCGAAAATGCAATGCAAACACTTTTATATTATAAAATTGACAAATATACAAAGCTTGTACAGGAAGCTTTACAAGAAAAGAAAAACGCTTCTTTGACGGAGAAGTTTGCTCCATTGCTTGGTGACGGGGAATTAGAAGGAGCATCAGGAAGTATAGAAGCTCTTTGCACGCGTATTTTAACGCCGCAAAAAAGGAATGCACTTGTGCAGTGGCTCGGATTTGAACCGCAGATTCGTCTTCGCGATTCCGATACCATTGCAGATGCAATGATTCCTCTTACATATTTTCAGCAGTACGTATCAGATTCTGTTATTGAGAAGAAGGAAGTAGCAGAAGCAATAAGCGCTGCTCTTAACGAACAAGATTTGAAGGAAAATATACAAGCGATCTATCAGCTTTGGGTTTCTCAAGGCGCGGAATCGAAGAAACGCGGTATTCTTTCGTTGTACGGTATTTACAGTGATGATGAAATGGCGATGCAACTCAAAAAGCAGATTGATGAGTGGGCACTTGGTATGCGCGGAGCGATTGCTGCTGCAGCTGTTCAGGCGCTAGCGTTGTCCCAATCACATATTGGGCTAATGTCTATCCATGCGATGGCATTTAAGTATAAACATAAGCAAGTGCGTAATGCTGCGAAAGAAGCGCTGAGTCTCGCTGCTAAAACGCGTGGTATTACAGAAGAAGAGCTAGAAGATCAGCTTGTCCCAGACCTTGGGTTTAATAAACGCGGTGAAAAGACAATTGATTACGGCAGCAGAACATTTACTGCCTATTTAACTCCAAACTTGAAAATTGAGCTAAAAACGGGAGAAGGAAAACGAATAAAGTCGCTTCCGAAACCAAATGCAAAAGATGATGCGGAAAAAGCCGAGGAGGCTAAGGCGGAGTTATCCTCTATAAAGAAGCAGCTCCGAACTATGATTACGATGCAAACGCAGCGTCTTGAAACAGCACTTTCTCTGAATCGCTATTGGTCACAAAATACATGGAAGTCTCTGTTTGTAGAAAATCCAATTCTGCAGCAGTTTGCTATCTCCCTTATTTGGGGTGAGTATAAGGAAGGAAAGTTGCTTGCGATGTTCCGCTATATGGAGGATGGCACGTTTAATACGATTGAAGAAGAAGAGCATGAACTTACGCCAGACACTGTTATCGGTCTAATTCATCCGTTAGAATTGTCCGAGGACGAAAGGGAATTATGGAAGGAACAGCTAGAAGATTATGAGGTTACTCAGCCATTTCCGCAAATTGACCGCGAAGTATTTCAGGTTGAGGAGAATGAGGAAGTCACTGTGGAAAGGTTTGCTGGTATCCAGATCAATGGCCGTTCGCTGTTTGGTAAGATGACGAAGTACGGCTGGAGTCGTGGATCGGTTCAAGATGCCGGTGTATATTATACATTCTATAAAGAAGATACTCGCGCCGGACTAGGGGCGGAGCTTGCGTTTGAAGGGGCACCGGTTGGATATGAAGGTGAGGAGGATGTGTGCGTTTTTGAAATTCAATTTTACAAAGCAGGCACGGTGAGCCGCGGTTCATATGACTACGACGAAATTGATCATGAGAGACGCGTTTTACCGAAGCAAGTATCGGAACGCTTTTTCAGTGAAATTTTATATGATATAAAACGGGCAACAGAATCGAATCTTGGCCGTGATGAAAACTGGCGCAGCAAGCGATAAGAAAGGAACTGACATATGCAGTCTATTAAACCATTAATGGAAGAATTATATGAAATAGAATTGAATGCGTTAGAAGCGAATGATTCGTTTCCGAAACCACCTAACTGGCGATTGTCACCGCGTGCCGTTCGGACGTTTATTATCGGACAAGAAGAACCGCTTCTTTTAGAAGGAAAAGAAGTGGAAATTAGTCGTAAGTTTTATGGTAATGATGCGCTTGTGGAACGAGCAATTGTCACATTAGCAGGAAACCGAGGACTTATGTTAATCGGAGAGCCAGGAACAGCAAAGACGATGCTAAGCGAGCTGCTTTCTGCCGCAATATGCAGAAATAGCCGTAACACTGTGCAAGGAACAGCTGCTACGATGGAAGATACGATTAAGTATTCGTGGAACTATGCACTTCTTCTTGCGAAAGGGCCTGTAAGGGAGGCGCTTGTGCCAGGACCTCTCTTTGTTGGGATGGAACAAGGGAGATTAACTAGATTTGAAGAATTGACTCGCTGTCCGCAGGAAGTGCAAGATTCATTGATCAGCGTTCTGAGCGATAAAGTACTAAATATTCCGGAGTTTGGGGAGCAAGGAATTCTTACAGCTAAGCCTGGATTTAATATTATTGCGACGGCTAACACACGAGATCGCGGTGTGAATGAGATGAGTAGTGCATTGAAGCGTCGTTTTAATTTTGAAACGGTGCATCCGATTAAGGATGTAAAGCTTGAAGCAAAAATAATAGAGTCACAAGTAACGCGCTTATTAGGAGCATCAGGCATCACACCAAAAGTGGATGAGACGGTTGTTCAGCTGTTAGCGACTGTTTTTCATGAACTACGGGAAGGTGTAACTGCTGAAGGAAAACGAATCGATCAGCCATCTTCTGTTATGAGTACTGCAGAAGCAGTATCGGTATATTATCAAAGCGCAATGGATGCGTATTATTATGGAAGCGGACAAGTGAAGATGGATGCGCTTGTTCGGTATTTATCGGGCACAATTGCGAAAGAAAACAAGGATGATTTAGAAAAGCTGCGCAGTTACTTTACAAGCATCGTTAGGGCGCGAGGTCAAGTAGGAGGAGAGGTATGGAAGTCGTTTTTCGAAGCTCGCAATCAGCTGAAGTAAATGCATTGTTTCAAAGAGCTTACAATTTAGATCACAACGTCGTATACGTGCCGATTCGCCATCATAGTCCTGCGTGCTCTTTTCATGTACAAAAGATCGTTAAATTCTATAAACCGGATGCGATTCTTATAGAAGGACCGATAGATTGCAATCCTCTTATTCCGCATATTGTGAGTGCAGAAAGTGAGGCTCCAATTTGTATATATTGCAGTTATGATGATAAAACGGATGTGCTTGAAAGAGGAGAAAGTGGAAAGTACCGTGTGTACTATCCCTTTCTCGACTATTCACCGGAACTTGTCGCGCTGCGGGAAGGAGCTGCGCGCAATATTCCAGTTTCATTTATTGATCTTCCTTATAAAGAATATTTGTTTGCAACGAAAAATGAGGAAGAGAATGGGAAGTATGACGAGCAATATTTCCGGCATAGCCAATATGTCCGTATGCTTTCGGAAAAAACGGGGTGCCGAAGTTTCCATGAATTTTGGGAGAAATATTTTGAACTGCAAGGCTTTCATATGACAAGTGAGGAGTTTGTCCGTCAGCTCTTCGATTATTGTTATTATACGCGTGCGGACTATACGCAGGAGATGTTGATAGAAGACGGTTGCGAAGCCAGGGAGATACACATGGCAAAGGAAATTGAAAAAGCGTGTAAAGTGTATGACAAGGTGCTCGTTATTACCGGAGGCTTTCATGTGAAAGGGCTTCTTGAATTGGAAGGGAAAAAGAAAAAGCTGTCCAAAAGCCCATTATCTAAAGCGTATGCCAAAAACTACCTTATGCCGTATTCTTTTTTGGAAAGCGATCAGATGCGTGGCTATGAGAGCGGTATGCCTGCACCTGCTTTTTACCAACATATTTGGGAGAACAGGGATGAAGCGGTAGCTGAGCAATTTATGATACGAATTGCTAGACAGCTAAAGGCAGAAGGAATATCAATGGCAGATGAGATTGAGGCTGCGCGAATGATACGTGAACTTGCACTGCTTCGGGGAAAGATGCAACCTGGATTGTATGAACTGATGGATGCAGTGCGTAGTGCATTCGTGAAAGGTGAGATATTCTCGGCAAATAAGCCTTTAGCGCTGCTTCAGACGAGTTTGCAAGGGACGAAGCGCGGAAAATTGTCAAAAGAAGCGGATGTGCCGCCGCTCGTGCATGATTTTCGTGCTTCTGTTCGTTCGTTTCGTCTTCCGGCGCATTCTACTGTACCACAGGAGACGATTCTTGACATATACAAGAAAGAAAGGCACTTGCGTTTAAGTCAATTCTTTCATTGCCTCGCTTTTTTAGGAGTTCCGTTTTGCGAGAAGCTGCGCGGCCCAAACTTAGCTAGAAAGCAGAATATTAATCTTATGCGAGAAACTTGGAAGTATCGTTTTTCAGCACAAGTAGAAAGTGCTCTGATTGATTTATCTGTGTATGGCGGAACGGTGAGAGAAGCTGCGCAGGAAATGCTAAGGGCAAAGCTGTATAAGGCAAAGGGACGGGCTGGAGAGGTGGCTCTTTTATTGCTAGAGGCCTACTTAAGCGGTTTGTTTTCCGATTTCGCTATGTACAATCAGTTTATAGATGAAGCAATACAGGCGGATGGAGATTTTGCTTCTATGGCAGATTGTGCTTACTATTTATCACAAATAGAAAAAGTAAATCAGCAAGCGGATCATGCTAGACATAAAGCACTTTCGTTATTTTCTGTTTTAGATGGGGGCGAACCAGCAATTATTGCGGAAAAACTTATCGATTTGTATACAATGCAGCCTGCAGACCAGCAATTTATTGAAGCACTGGAGCTTTATTTGCAAAGGGAAAAACGAGAAAGCCAAGTAGAAGGGGCAGTATTTGGGCTGTTAACTTCTTTAGGGAAGCGGAAAATCGATGAGGTAATGCAAGTGGCAGAAGGATATTTTTATGGAAGTGGCGATATGCAAAAGCAAGCTCCGATATTTTTGAATGGTTTGTTTGCTGGCGCAAAAGATATCTTCTTATATAACGAATCGCTGCTTGACGGAATGTCTCATGTTCTAGAAGAACTTGATGAAGAGACATTTTTACAAGTATTGCCGCAGTTGCGCCTCTTGTTCAGTCAATTCACGGCGCTTGAGGTGGATACGATTGCTAAACAGATTGCGCGGTTATATGGAGCCACAGAAGAAGTGATAAAAGAAGAAGCAATTTCCGAAGAAGTGCTGGCGTATGCAATACAGTTAGATCGCAAGGCACGGGAAATTTTAATAAGACGGGGGCTAGAAGATGGAGAATAACATTTCTTTAAATCGCTGGCGTCTTGTTCTTGGGAAACATGCAGATGACCAAATCACATTTCAGGAAGAAGACCCTGCATACAGAGCAATGGATGAGGTACTGGAGTTTTTGTACGAGAGAGAACGCGGAGAAGAACGCGGCGGGTCGTTGGATCCCTCTCAGCTAACAGTGCCGACTTGGATTTCGAAAGTGCGGGAGTTATTTCCGAAAGAAACCATTGAGATTATGGGAAATCATGCGCTAGAAAAGTATGAATTAACGGCTCTATTGCAAGATAAGCAAACGCTTGAAAAAATGGAGCCGAATATGAATTTATTAAAATGCATTTTACAATTTAAAGATTATGTAAAACCGGATGTATTAGACACAGCTAAACGTATTGTAGCGAAAGTCGCTGAGGAGTTGCGGCGTAATTTAGAGCAAGAAGTGAAGCACGCATTAAGCGGTAGACCAGATCGAAATCGTTCTAGTCGCGTTCGCACGATGCGCAACTTTGATTTTAAGAAAACGATTCGAAAGAACTTAAAGCATTTTGACAAGGAAACAAACGCCATTCATATTGAAAAACCGTACTTTTATGCTGCCACGAAGCACGTTAGCCCATGGCGTGTGATCCTCGCAGTAGACGAGAGCGGAAGTATGATTGATTCTGTTATTCATAGCGCAGTTATGGCGGGTATTTTTGCAAGCTTACCGACGATTAAGACAGATCTGTTCATCTTTGATACAGCTGTTGTTGATTTAACGGATCGTATTGACGACCCGGTGGAAACGCTTATGAGCGTACAGCTTGGGGGAGGAACATATATTGCTCAGGCGCTGCGCTACGCAACGAATAAAATCGAGATGCCTCATAAAACAATTGTCGTGCTTGTAACAGACTTATATGAAGGTGGCAGTTACAATGAAATGTACCGAGAAGCGATGAAGATTGTAGAATCAGGAGCAAAGCTGATCGTGCTAACATCTCTGGATCCGACTGCACAGCCTTTTTATGATAAACAGGCAGCTGAAAAAATGGCGGCGCTCGGTGCTCATGTAGCGGCGTTAACACCAGGGAGGTTGGCACAATGGATCGCAACAATCATTTCTTAAATGTTCTTTCCTCTATTGATGAAACATACTTAATTGCCATGTCTAACAAAGGAACATATAAGAGAGCAATGAAGGATTTGGCCGTTGTATCAAATGTCAAAATGGACGTAGAAGAGGGTGCAGCGCAAATACATCTTGATGACGGAATTACTGTAACGTTTACGGGTGATATACGCAGTTACTCTTGTAGTTGTGAAGCCCGTTCGATTTGTAAACATGTCATTATGGCTCTATTAGAAGCAAAGAAGATGTACGAAGGTGAAGAGAACATAAAAGTTGATTTCTCTGCTCTTTTGAATGTGAACGTTCGCAATATTGTCTCCGAAAAAATGTGGGCTGAAATGATGTTTCGCGAAACATTTCAGCAAAAGTTTGTTTTAGAAGAAGAGGGGGCTTTAATTGCCACTTTCCCAGAAGAGAATATAACAGTTCGCTTTCTAACAGCTGAATCGGTAGCGGATGCGATCTGTACGTGCAAAGCAGAGGGGATATGCCGGCATAAGGCAGAAGCGGTATATTGGTATCAAAAAGAGAAGGGAATCTCGCACGAAACGAAACAGATGCATCCTCTTATCATTGCGCCGGATAAGCTATCTATTTTCAAAGAAATGATCGAGCAAATTGTTCACTTTGGATTAACACGCCTTACCGAAAATACAATCTATGAAATAGAACAACTTTCTGTAAAAGCACGTTCTTTGAAACTCGCAAAGTTAGAGAATTTATTTCGTAAGCTCGGGGCGGATATTGGGCTATATCGGATGAAGCATGCATCTTTTCAAATGGCATCTTATCGGCAAACGGTGTCCGCGATTTATGAACACATTTTGTTGTTGGAACGCCACCATCTGCAAGAGGGTCCGTTTCGTTCGGAATATTACGAAGTTCCACCACTTATTTTGCATGCTTTTGGTGCATCTGGCTGGCAAACGAAGTCTGGTTATGTTGGTGTGACGTATTATTTCTATAATCGAGAACAGGAAAAGTGGATTACATACACACAGTCGCGCCCCATGTTTTATGAAGGGAGCAGCACAACTCCTGAAGAACTCCATGAAAGGCAAGTTCCATGGGGAATTGCAGGGAAAGGATACGAACTATCTCGTTCATCTGTCCGATTGAAGCAGGCAAAACTTAACGTCGATTTTCAATTGTCATCTAGCTCACAGACATTAGGAGAAGTGGAAGGAAAAACAAATGTGGCAGAGTGGCAATCTCTCTTTTTAACCTCATGGGAAGAACTATTAAAAAAAGTAAAAGAGCAAAGGTTAGAGGCAAATAAACAAGGAATCTTTTGTATCGAAGTTGCTGAAATAGGAGAATGGAAGTTTCAGAAGCAAGAACAAAAATGGATCATACCTCTTATCGATAAGAATGGGAAAACATTGCAAATGCAAATGATGAAACGACCAGAAAATGAGCGAATGATTCGACTTGTAAAAATATATATGGACTCGTTGCATATAAAGAGAATGCTAGTTCATCCTTATCAGGAAGGAACAAAGCTCGTTGTTACACCTATCATTTTATATACAGAAGCAGGAGAGATTATAAATACTACACTGAGTGGAGGGGGAACGTTCTATGATCGAGTTAATGCGCCTAATTGATGAATTGGAAGAAGTTCTAGATGAGATGCTTGTCTCAGGAGCAGGGACTGTCCCTCTTTCCTTTTTTCAGGATATAAAACGAGAATGCGAAAAGTATGGTCTTTCTTATGCCGCCACGCAGGTGCTTATCATAGAGGAAGAGCGAAACAAGGCCCGCTTTCTTCATAAAGAAGAAACAAACAAACTGACAGAAGCGTTTTGTAAGTTGCAGGAATATATTCAAGTTATAAAGGCTGAAATGCTGCATTTATAAATAGCTGGGTTAGTAGATGAATATTGAATTTAAATAAAAAGGTTTTCGCTAGAAGTATGCTGAAGAAGAAACGAAAACGCTCGCAGTGGGGAGAAATTGTACTGATTTTCCGAAAGTACTAATAATTGCCAAAATATTAATTTGCAAGTATAATAATAGTAAGAACGATGAGTGATAAAAAGAAAAGGGCAGTGTAGGAAAGAATTTCTTCGCCTTTCACGCGGTAGGTCGCAGGTTCGAATCCTTGCCTTCCCTGATGTTTTATTAACATTAGGGGAGTAGCTCAGTTTGGTAGAGCAACATATTGAGTCTTTCCGCCTATCTCCCTTTTTTATAATTCATATTTAATAGATTTGGGCAGTGTAGAGAAGGATTTCTTCGCTTTGGGTGCCGTGTGTCATGGGTTCGAATCCCATCCTTCCCATTTTGGAAGGTAGCTCAGTGGTAGAGCAACGTAATGAGCCTTTTCGCTTATCTCCCAAATCTTTAAACATTATGTATAACAGGAACAGTGTAGATAGCTCATGCTTCGTTTGCTAATATTAAGTGCTATAGATTCGATCCTAATCGATGCGGAAAGGTCCGCACTGAATTCGTACTTTTCTTTGATTCATAACACTAAGGTAGGAGTTACTTCGTCATATAGGGATTGTGTTTGTGGGATTCGATTCCTGTTTTGAATATTTCTTAAGTGTTAGGAATGAGTGAAAAGAGCAACGTATATACGTTGCCTTTTTTATTTGTATTTCAACCAGTAGTGTCAAAAAATCTCTGGGGGTAGATCATAATGTCAAAGTTTAATCATTCTTCTCAAGGAAGCCGTCAAACATATACAAAAGAGGGCGGAAAAGCTTATAAAATGTATGATAAAGATAAATTAGTTACGATGGTATTAACATCTTTCTTTAATGAGCCAAAATTTTATGGTGATAACAGCGAAGAATTAGTTACTACTGCAAAACAAATCATGGACAGAGACCCTAAATTTGTTGCAAGTTTAGCAGTCTATGCACGTGAAGTGTTCTACATGCGTTCTGTTACACATGTATTAGCAGTGGAACTTGCAAACCACCCTGAAGGTCGTAAATATGCTCGTCAAACAGTTTCTCGTATTGCGCAGCGTCCGGATGATGTAACAGAAATAATGGCATATCAATTAGGGGTATACGGTCGGGAAAATCCAATTCCAAACTCTTTGAAAAAGGGGTTAGCAGATGCCTTTTCTACATTTGATGAATATCAATTAGCAAAATACAATCGCACAGGAAAAGACGTTACATTGAAAGATGTATTCCGTTTAGTAAGCCCATCTGCCAAAAAAGGAACAGAACGTTACGAACTTTATAAACGTTTGTTAGAAAACACACTGCAAGTACCATATACATGGGAAACACAGCTTTCTCAAAAAGGAAACAAAAAAGAAGTGTGGGAAGAATTAATTGATAGCGGAAAAGTGGGTTATATGGCCTTACTTCGTAACCTTCGCAATATCGTAAATTCAGGTGTCTCAAATATTGATACAGTATATAACATTCTTCGCGATCCTGAGCGAGTAAAAAAATCAAAACAATTACCATTTCGCTTTTTTTCAGCATATCGTGTTGTGCAAGAAAAATTACCACAAGCAGGAAGCGAATTATTAGATATATTGAATGACGCAATTGAAGCATCTGTTACAAACATGCCGAGATTATCAGGAACAACATTTATGACAGCAGATATCTCAGGATCTATGACATGTTATCCTGTTTCAAAAGATGGGAGTGTTAAATGTGCGGATATTGCTACACTAATGATGGCAATGGCACACTCCTTCTGTGATAATTCTATTACATCTGTATTCGCAACTGATTTCAAAGCGATAAATGTTTCTACCCGTTCTGGTATTTTAGAGAACATGAACACATTTTTATCAGAAGTGAATAAACATGGATATGGAACAAACTTACATCTTTCTATCAAATATTTATTAGATCACAAAATCAAAGTTGACCGCATTCTTGTCTTCTCTGATGAGCAAGTGTACGGAGATAGGTATGGAGACAATTCTTCACAAATTCTTCTTGAAACATATCGTCGTGAAATGAATCCTGATGTTTGGGTTCACTCTTTCAATTTAAATAGTTACGGTAATCAACAATTCGTAGGAGAGAAAACAAATTTAATCGGTGGCTGGAGTGAAAAATGTTTGGACTTCATTCATTATGCGGAAGAAGGAACAGGTTCCCTTATTTCGGCTATCGAAAATTATCAATAATTTTTGTTACACTCTTTTTATTTAGAAGACGGAATAATTAGGATAACGGCAGGTCTAGTTAACCATGATGCAATAAAAAAGAAACTCATAATCTTTATTTTAAGAAACCAATGATTTTCTAATTAAAGCAGGGTTACCTGGAGCTGCTCGTCCATTTCTATGATTTGAGCTGTTAGCTAATCTTGGCGAGGATAGATTAACTACAAAAGCAACTGGATAGTAACAAACAATAAATTGCCTACTGATAAGATGAAACTAGTTTATGAAATTTTAATAAAGCATGCTGTTAATTCAAGTATTAAGGAGTTTGAAAATGAAAATAAATAATAGTGAGTATGGTGGTTTTGTCGTTTCAAAAAATATTCTGGCTGGAAAACCAGTTAGATATTCATTTAGACAAGAAAGTTCTATCCCGCAATTAAATGGCTGGAATTTGTATGCTATAGATGATACTGATGAATATGTGAATCATGCGGATAATTTCATCATTTTAAACGCGGAATCTATTTTTAAAATCGCCCCTGTAATGTTTGAGATTTTTGAAGCGCCTTATGGAACGGATCTATGCTGGCTATATGAAGAAGGTATTCATATTGGATTTTATGATGTAGTCGCCGATAAAGAAGTGACCATTAATGAACTTATAAAACAAAACTAGTTTTTTCATGTAGCTCTATTTTATAAGTTCTTCAGTAGATGACAAACAAGCCCCTTATAAGCCTCTTCCAACCCCCTTATAAACCCCTACGAAGTAATAAATCATTAAATAAACAAAAGAAAAAACAACTACAAGAACTACTATGAAAAAATAAAAAAGTAACATTCTAGTACTAGTAAAAATTATAAAATAAATCCACCAAATTTCTGCCTGCAATCCTATATATATGAAGGAGTAACCAATTCTATATTTACCACTAAAAGGGCAGGAGGAAAAAACATGGGAGTATACCGGAGTGTACAGGTGAATTTTTGGCAAGATGAGTTTGTACTTGATTTAACGCCGGAGGAGCGCTACTTTTATATGTATTTGCTGACATGTTCGAAGACAAGACAATGCGGGATTTACCCACTGCCACTACGTTTGGTAGAGATGGAAACGGGGTATAATCGTGAAACGGTTGAGAAGTTGTTGCAGAGGTTTATTGCGTATGGAAAGATATTGTATGATGCGACAACGAAGGAGTTATATGTTCTAAATTGGTTACGCTATAACCCTGTTACGAATACGAACATAGAAAAGTGTGTGTTACGTGAGTTGAAAACTGTGAAAAATAAAGAGTTTGTACATATGTTTCTTCGAAGATGCCTCGAGGAAGAGTTGAATATTCCGTTATTGCTAGAGTATTTCGGAATGCCGGTTGAAGCACCTGATATGATTCCGCAAGAAGTTGTTCAAGGTTATGAAGTGGATGAGGAAGTAGAGGAAGAAATAGAAGTAGAAGAAGTGAATCCAGGTAGCAGTGTATTCACATTTTATGAACAAAACTTCGGTAGTTTGTCATCTTATGCAGTGGAAACATTAAGTGAATGGATGGCAGAATTGTCAGAGGAGCTCGTATTGAAAGCGCTCCAAATTGCGTATGAAAATAATAAGCGGACGCTTGCTTATGTGAAGGGGATTTTACGAGATTGGCAGAGGAAGGGATATACAAAGCTCTGTGAAGTAGAGGGAGCGGCATTGAAGTTTCGGAAGAAGGAGCCGTCTGTTGTTAATGAAACGGAGAAGTTTTTGGAGGAATGTGAAGAGTGGAAGAAGAATGTACCGTCTGAGGAAGAGCTACAGAGGTTCTTGCGGGAAGAAGGGTGGCAGCCGTGAGTGTTCAACATGTTGAGGCTGAAAAATGGTATTAGGATTTTTGCTTCTTGATGGTGAACTGTTTAAGAAATGCCGGCTAACTGAGCAGCACTTTTCTACGGCTGTACGTCAAGCTATATTCAAGTTGATACGAAAAATAAAGGAAGACGGGCAGTAGCTTGATCTTGTCACACTTGTTTCAAAAATGGAGTCCCCGATTTTTCACCAACAGCAAAAGCACCATTGGATCAAGACCCTATAAAGGACCTAGCTAAACGAATAAAAAAGTTATAGATCAATTAAGAAGTGTGGAGATTGATTACATAGCTAGCTGATTATATAAAAGTTCGAAAGCTTATGAAGGTTTTACCATCATGGAGTTTTGTTTTCATATTAGGATAGTGTGATAAGAACGATAAATAAGTGAGAAAAAATTTTACTGGGTGACAAAGTGACAGAGAGAAAAGGCCTGAGAGAATAATTACAAAGGAGAAGGATTATGAATTTGGAAAATATGGTAAGAGATATTTGGTATGGTGATATTCCAAATGATAGAATCGAAAATCTTAAATCCAAGCTAAAAGATGTTACAACTGAAAAAGAAAGCTTTCTCTTAATTAATAAATTGCTAAAATTAGGTGATTTCTCTGTAAAGGGATTACTCATACAACTTATGAATAGTACGCAAGATGAAGTGATTCTTAATTTATGTACAAGACTTTTTTGCTCAATCGCTACTCATGATGACTTATTAGACACAAATAACTTGAAATTCCTTTCAAATGCTTCAGAGGATGGTGTTCATACTTTTGCGGCAAGTGCTGGTGAAACCCTTTCATATAATGTAGTACCATACCTTCTAACTTTGTTAGAAGAATGGGAAGATACTTTTATTGAGAAATCAATCAGAAATACACTTGCATTAATGCTAGGAATTAATGATGACTATTATGAACGATCAATAGAAGAATTAGGAGAAATATATTTTGAGCTCGTTAAAAATTGTGATGCCACCAAATATTACTATCATAACGATTTGTCATTTCCTGGAGACTTGGTAAAGAAATTAATCCCGAGAGTAATGGTTTCTTTAAGAGACAAAAAAACATTTGATATGGTTACAATTCCATCTATTTTATCTATTTGGAGTGGGATTAAATCTCCTGTACAATATGGTGCAATAATAACTGATGAAAAATACAGAGAGTTGATGTTATATATTGATTCTTTAACAAAAAAAGAATGGAAGATTGGTGAAAAATATTTTTATGGACATTTAGTTGTGTGAATATATATGGTATGAATTTATTGAAACTTAAATGAAGCATGAGGTGAATGAATTGTTTACAAAAGATACATACATTAGCTCGGTAAAAGAAAATCTTGAAAAAAATTCAGAAAGGTTGATTCATAATATAAGAGAAATTCTTAATTTTAATTATTACTGTAAAATAGAGTTAATAGATTTTATGATTTTTATCGGATCATTTGACCTTTCTATCATGATGTTTTCTATGAATAGAGAAGCAAGTGAGGTTTTTTACGAAGGAAACGATAGTAGTGTTTTTGCAGGAAGTCATGAATTACTCGAACGTATATCATACTATAACCTTTCTTATGATAAATCAGACGAGTTCTGGGAGTTTTATGAAGAAAACGATGAGATCATATCGGAAGATGAGGAAAAAATCCTTGTGGAATGGTTTGTTGATTGCTGGAATAAAGCAAATGGAGGAAGTATAAAATTACCTGCCTATTGTGGTTTTCATGATGCTAATCAATCATTTGACTTACAGAAAAATATATGGGTTTCTGATGAGGAAAAGTGGTGGGATTAACAGTTTCATTTGCTTGCATTGTAATTGAAAGCCTAAAATGAAATGGCAAATTTAGTGTATTTAAAAAGATTAAGAAAGAATTTGGATGTTTAGGTGAAGTTAATGTAATAGAATTGATTTTTTTGCTGATAGTAAGTGAACAACGGAGGTTGGCTATGTGGATTAATTTCTTCGCATTTACTGTTCGACTATACAGATGAAAATGATAAGGCTTGTGTTGTGGGGAGACGAGATAAGAACATGAAGTAGAGCATTTAAAATCAATGCTCTACTTCTGTTACCTTTTAACAGCCCTTTTTCTAATTACTTGGAGCAGCATTATTGAATAATTTAAATACTAAAATTAAAAATAGATTTGCTAATGCCATACCGCATAAAAAGAGAGCGGACATGAATTCACCTATTCCATTATTATATAAAAACAAGGAATAGAAGAAAACCGCTAAAATTACTGAAACAGCAGCTGGAATGAATTTGAAGATTGATTTTAGATGTGACTTTTTAGAAAGAAAAACAGTAGCTAACAATGTTACCGGGAAGAAAAAATACAATATTATCTGCATTATCATCATATTCACCTCCTTTCTAATAGCAAATATCTCAATATGATTTTACCGTATTTATACGTAATTGTAATTTTATAACATGCCCTATTTTATTAATGAAACTATGGAGAAAAATTTTGATATTATAAGTACCCTTCCCTTAGCGTCATAACCCGATCTAATCAGTGTTACATTTATTTATAACATAAAAATCAAACATAATTTTTTTTGAAATAAATCATCTATATTCGGAATTTCAGGGATAGAAGGCTTAGTTACAGGGGGCTGCTCTAATATACTTGTTCCATCATCGATTCAGTATTAAATTTAGTTTTTCAATCAACATATATCAAATGATTAATAAATAGCATGCAATAATAACAGCAATCCAAAAGGGAATCACGATTAATAATCCATTCACGCAGCCTTTAAGAAAATCTAGATTACATGGGTATTCTAAATTGTAATTAGTAATTTCTTTGTTTTTTGTTGTATATTTCATGTCTATATTCCTTTCTGTTCAAAAAAAGACATACCTTAAGTAGATACTACTGAAAGGTATGTCCTTTTCGAATACATATAAGATGAATAAGATAGTATGGAAGTATACATATAATCAAATTAGTACAGATGATGTAAAAGAAATTTTAAAAAGTACCGGTTTTGATTTTCCGTTAGATTATATAGAATGCGTTGCGATGAATAATGGAGGACATGTCGAGCCAATGCTGTTTGATGTTGAGGGGATTGAGAGAGTTTTTGGTTCGCTTTTATCTTTTAATCATGAGAGTGAGGGGTTTATCTTAGAAACTAATAATGAATATAAAGATACTTTTCCTAGTGAACTATTTCCAATTGGAATTGATCCAGGGGGGGAATTTAATCTGTTTTGATTATAAGAATCATGAAGAGAATCCAATAGTCGTTTTTTGGAAACATGAAGGTGCATGGGAAAAAGAAGCATTGATGGAGAGCGAAGGGATTACTGCAGAACAAGCAAAGGAAGCTGCACGAGAAAATGTATTCTACATAGCGGCATCATTTACTGAATTTCTAAAGAAATTATACTAAGGTGAGTAATATTAAATAAGCAAATACGGTAAAAATGGCACCTAAACAAATGAAGTTGTTTAGGTGTTTTATTTTGCGAACAAGAGATGAGATAATAGGATAAATATGGAAAAAAGGAGTATTTTTAATGAGAATAAAAAAAGATTCAGTGATTTTTCCGTTACCTTCTGAAGACTTAATATTTAAGAAAGAAGAGGCTTGGAGAGTTGAATTACCGTTAGATTATAAGAATTTCATAAAACTGCATAATGGTGGACTTCCAGAAAAGAACTCTTTTATTTGTAATAATCATAGTTACGCAGTGATTAGGTTCTTATGTATCCTTGAAGCTCCAGAACATATTGAAAGTGGCATGTTTGATATTGATGTAATATGGTCTCGATTTGATGAAAGGCTTACAGATGATGGAGATTTACTAGGAGTAGCTTTATTGCCAATTGCTGTTTTGTTTGCTGGTAATGTTTTATGTTTCGATTTTCGCGAATCAAGAAATAGTCCTACAGTTTGCGTGTGGGATCATGAAAATTCTGTTGAGCTTGAACCAGTAGTTTATTATGTTACAAATACTTTTCAACAGTTTTTGGACATGCTTCACTAATAAATCTTAGGTTGCTATTCACCAAAACAATAATCGGCAAAGTCGTCTAGTGAATGATAAGTAGTATACATATAGAGTCTATCTTGAATACGGATTTTACAATTGATATTCGTTATGCTATACAATATTTTTGGCTATAAAAGGAGATTTAAACGATGATAAACTGGAAGGATCATCTATCGACAATGGTAGTAGTAAAGCAGGAATTACTGAAACAGGATGTGGAGCATATATGGCCACACCACTTTCCGCAGGTTGGAGCAAATGAGGCAGAGATTTGCCTTGTTGAGAAAAAAATAGGATACAAACTTGATCAAAAGTATAGAGATTTCCTGAAATATGCGAATGGCTGGAAAGGGTTTTATCAAACAGTTGATTTATTCGGTACAGAGCAATTGAAAGAATCTAATGTGATGAATTATGCAAAAGTATTATTACATGCAATAGAGGACGATGTGTTAAAAGAAAGTGGATTTTTCCGACATCACTTATTGCCAATCGCAGTCACGGAATTTGACAGAGATTTATTTACAATATGTTTGCCGAACTCTTCCACTTCTGGAGCAGTCATTTGGTTTGCTGGAGAGGAAATAGATCGATTTGAAAATTTCGAAGAGTATTTTTTAGCAATGATAGATTATAACAGGGAAGAAGTAGTTGCTTTAAGAGAGTAGTAGATAATAATGTTTCATTAATAGATTTAGAGTATCACAGAATAGAGAAAAATGATTTTTATTGGAAGAGGATATGTCTAACCAACTTATGCCAATGATACACAATCAAAAAGAGATGGTGAAAATAATTTGCCAAGGAGTGGAACTACGGTGGAGATTGAAATGATTCATGAAAAATTATCATTAGAAGAGTTAGAAGCTTTTGAGGAAAAACATCAGTTGCGATTACCGAAATATTATAGAGAGTTTTTATTAAAATATAATGGAGGCTATCCAAAGGCAAGTATGTATAAAATCTCTGATGATGCAGGAGAAAGTGTATTAAATATTTTCTATGGAATTGGGAGTATGTATGATAATTTGGATAAAATAATAGATTTTTTTGATGATCTTTTAGATATGGGATTTATACCAATTGCAGATGATCCTGGCGGTAACCAAATATGTTTGGGGATCAATGAGGAATACTGTGAAAAAATCTTTCATTGGGCTCATGATGAAGAGCACGACGGTATGAAAAATATGTATTTTTTAGCCAATAATATAAATGAATTTCTTGATTATTTATATGAGGAGTAAAGTTAAACAGTTATATAGCCTTCAGGGGAATAGAATAAAAATTCATGTGTATAAAGGGGAATTCAAAGAATGATTCATTATGGAGAGCTGTATTATGACCATTATAGTAAATACCTAGGTGAGCCAATCGACCGGGAAGTATTTAAAAATGGTGAGGACATGCCGAGTATACAAATTTTGAAATATGAAAATGTATTTGAAGAATGTCTTGTTTTTCATACACTTGGGTTTAGTAGATATGAAGAAATAGTAGGAGATAATGTTGAAGTTTCCATGGTAGTTGATGGGGCATTTCGTAGTGTAGGATATATTTTGGCAAATGCTTTATTTTATTGTATAGCGAATCGAATAGAAATAGGTCGTGGAACAGCAATTAGTGGCATTGAAAGTATCGATAAGTCTTTTGTTCGAAAATACAATAAAAGTGCAGTTTACTTTACTGAACCGTTCGCTTTCCCAGAGGAATACAGCTATGTACTGACTGGAAATGCAGAAAAGGATGGTAAAGTGTTGCTGGCATTTTTTATTTCGGAGTCGGAATATGAATATTTTCTAAAATACGGAACAGAGAAATTTGAGGAATTATTAGAAGAGAATCATGTGGATCCTTTTCATGTTAGCAGGGAGTCTATAAATTGAGGATTAGCTAGTCCCGATAAAGGTCTATTATGGTTTAAACGAAATAGTACATATCATAGAAAAGATAAATTAAAGAACCGAAACATCACCTCGCCAAAAGAATAAAAGGGGAGTATAAGATGAATGAAAAAGTAACAGTATGGATTGGGAATTTTGAGAGTAATGATGAGTTTGAAAACTATACGAATATTAAATATACAGAAGATGGGGATAGTATACCTTCTATATTCGAACAACATTTTAACCTAGGTTATTATGATCGTGATTTAGTCGAAAAGAAATGGATTTTTCAACCACTTACAAATAATATTCAAGATGTATTGAAGGGCTTTCATATTACGAACAATTTACTGAACAATTTGATAATGTTAACTTTAATAAAGAATTTAATACTGCGATTCTAGTTTATAATTTTGAATATGACGCTAGAAAAACAAAGATTACATATAAAAATAACGAATTGGAGTGTATTGGTGTTGCTCAATATACTGTAATTGTTGATGAGAGGTGGTAAAGACATTGGGTTCAATGGAAGAATCGGAATATAATAAACATGAACACGGACGGAAAGGGATAACTTAGTGGAAATAATAAAAGAATTGGAATTAACAAAATTAATGCAACGAGACAAAGTAGAAAAGGTTGCTAGTAAGATATTTAGTGATGAGAGATTAAAAGAGTTTTGGAGTTATTATGATTTTTTAAGTAATACTGCAATGAATTTGAGCGCGAAAGAAGATAAACATAAGATTATGTATAGTACATATTATTGGTATACAAAATATAAAAAAAGATATTTTGAGGTTCATGGATATGAAGCGGGTATTGAACAAGAAGGGACTCGGCTATTAGAAGAACTTGAAAATGAGTTAGAAGATGGTGTGGATTGGAGGGTTATATAGGAAATTGAAGAGGATCTCGTATTTTAGATCCTCTTTGTTTTTGAGTGAATTGAAGTTTACGTTAAGTTTATTTGTAATATAATTAATTTTAGTAATTGTTAAAAATATCTATATTATGATATACGATTGTTTTATGTTAAATAAATAGGTGATGTAGCGCAATGGGAGGAGAAATTATGAATCATATACACATTGCAAAAGAAATTCGCTCAGCAATTAAGCTAGGTAATACGGAAAGAGTTGTTGAACTAATTGGTAATGATATTGAGAGATTACATATGATGACACCTTTTGGAACATGGCTTCATGTAGCAGCTTCGAAAGGAAGAATTGAGATTGTTAAGCAGCTTATAGCCTTAGGAGCAGACGTGAATCGAAATGGTGGTGTATACGGCGGCGGGGCAATCAACGAGGCCGCTTCAGGAGGATATATAGATATTGTTACATATTTATTGTCTTGCGGCGCAAAGATGGATGTCACCGAACCAGAAAGGAATCCGTTATTTGGTGCAATAAGTAATGGTCATGTAGATATTGCAGAGATTCTAATCAAAAGTGGTATTGATTCAAGTGTAAAGTATAGTGGTGATAGGGATGCATTGGCTTTTGCTCGAGAGCAGGGACAAACTGAAATGATTCAATTATTAGAAACTGTAGATGAAAGTAACTCATCTGTAACAAATTACGATAATCAGAGTAAACAAAATCAGATTTTAGAACATGTAGCAAAATACTTCGGATCTCCAGTTACGACTATAAGTGAAATCATACCTGGAAGTAGAGTAGGGATTCATATTCATATCATACCACCATCTAAAGAGAATCATTTCATAATGCTTGTGACTACTGGGATGAGTGATTATCCGATGGACAATTCGGAAGAAGCAAGTGAGTTTAAGTATGCTGAATTGATACAAAAGTTACCTGTAGACTGGCCGATGAATAAAGAGGATTTGAAGGATCAAAATATTTATTGGCCTCTAGGATGGTTAAGAAAAACAGCCCATATTCCGCATAGTTATGACGGATGGTTAACCGAAGGAGTTATTCTTCCAAATGGAGAACCACCGCAGCCTTTTGCGTCTCATACAAAGCTATCCTGTATTATGGTATGTAAAGTGCAAGAAAAGGGGTTGGAGAAATTAGTGACTTCACAAGGTGAGATTATTAATTTTTATTCACTTGTACCAATTTATGAGGAAGAAAGAAGACTTGCCTTAGAGAAAGGTTATAAATATGTATTAAATAAAATGAATGAAAAAGGTATCACAGACATTCTTGATAGGAAAAGAGTAAATGTAGGGATATAGAAAACGGTCATTACAAGGGAGTTGGATGTTTTGATTGAGGGTACAAATATAATGAGTCGTATTTGGTATGGGAATAGACCAATTGAATCGATTTCAGATATAAAAAAGAATATTTTGAATGCTAAAACAGAAAAGGAAGTTTTGCTAAATGTAATAGAGCTGTTTAAGGCTGGTGATTTTTCACAAAAACAATTACTAATTCAACTAATGAATCATACGAATGATGAACAAATATTAAACTTATGTATTCGAATTTTTTGTTCTATTGCTACACATGAAGATATTAGGAATTCTAATAATCTTACATTTTTAGCTTTAGCAAGTGAATACGCAGTAGATACATTTTCATCCGCAGCTATTACATCGCTCTCTATGGAGGTTATTCCGTATTTATTAGTGTTACTTGAAGAGTGGGATGAAATCACAGATACTTCGATGATCATAAGGGATTCCATTGATTTTTATATAAATTATCAAGATATCATTGGAGAAGAAGCAAGTATAGACGAGATTGGTGAATTTTATCTTAATCAGACAAAAGACTGTGATATGGAAAAGTATTATTGCTATCAGAGCCCAGCGTTTCCTGGGGATTTAACAAAGAAACTGTTTGAAAGAGTCATAAGAGCAGCAAATCATGAAGAACCATTAAAAATGGAGTTGATACCATCCTTATTATCAATATGGACAGGAGAGAAAGTACCTGCTGATTATCATACGATAATTTGTAATGATAACTATAAAGATTTTGTAACCTATATAGATACTATCTCGAAAAGAAGTTGGGAAAGAGGTCAAAAATATTTTTATGGATTTAAATTATAATAGTGGTTGAAATGATGGAATAATAGAATTTTAATTGGAGGAGGGATAGTTAAGTTGGTTACTGTGAATGTAGTAGTGCTTCATGATTCGAATTGTAATAAGTATCTGCCTTTGAATAGAAAGAAAACGTCTAAATCGATAAGTGAAATCAAACAAAATATGAAAACAGAAAAGCCTGTAATGGAATGTAATTATGATGATGCAGATCAATTGAGATCTTTAGTAAAATGTGCTGAGGACTTACTTTCAATGGGAGCAAGTATAAAAATTTATGAAGAGGAAGAATGGATTACACTTGAGATGGTAAGAAATTTAATTGGGACAATAGAAGGGATTGCAAAAGACAGGGAAGCAATTGATAATGTAATGTTTAGGGATGATTCTGATGAATAGTAGTCCCGAAGTAAATAAAAACTAGCAAATTTCATTTTGCTAGTTTTTATTTGTCTTTATTAAATGAACGAAATAAATATCCTCCGTTAGGTCAATTAGTTGACGTGAATGGTGAGAAAATGCATGTATATACAAAGGGTGAAGGTGAAAACACTATTGTCTTATTAAGTGGTGCGGGTATGGCAGCACCCGCATTGGATTATGAACCTTTAATAAATGAAATATCAAAGAATAATAGAATAGTAGTGATAGAGACATTTGGATATGGCTGGAGTGATATCACAAATAAGGAACGAACAGTTGAAAACATCGTAGAGGAAATAAGAGACGCACTTAAAAAAGCCAATATAGAAGGGCCATACATATTAATGCCTCATTCCGTTTCTGGTATTTACAGCATGTATTATGCTAATAAATACCCTGATGAAATTAAGGCAATCATAGGTATTGATTGTACTTTGCCACAAGTGGTGGAGTATTTTAATGAACCTGCTCCAACCATGCCCCGGTATTTGAGCGTTTTATCCCCGACTGGAATTGCAAGGCTGGCAGTAAATATGAATCCAGAGAAGTACCTTCCCATTACGGATAAAGGAACTTATTCTGATGATAATTTAAAGATGATTAAGAGCATTTCTGCCTGGAATCTAGCTAATAAAAATATAGTTTCTGAAGTAAATGAAATGAAACATAATATCGATAAAACGATTAATATGTCATTTCCTTCAGAGATTCCTGTCATGATATTTACTGACAAAGATGACAGAGTGACGGAAGATGGGAAAACAATTGTATCTTTTTATCAAACGCAAATAAGCCATTTACCTTCTAATAAGCTCGTTGTATTAGAAGGTCATTACTACCTACATTGGTCTCGTTATAAGGAAATGAGTGAAATCGTTAATGATTTTATAGATGCATTTTAATGAATAGAATGCTTAAGTATTTTAAATATGATCAAACTTTTTTATAAAAACTAAACTTAAATGTGCTGGATAAGAAGCCACTTTGGTCAGACTTTTTTCATAATGGCTTCTTTTTATGCAGCATAAAATGTAGGTTTGCGAGGTATTTTTGATCAATCTTTTTATAAAAGCTACACCTATGTATTTAAGAATTTTAAAGGGTTTTATATATTTTAGTATTTTCATCACGATATTGAATTTCCGTGCAGCCATAAACATAATAATAATGGTCTAAAGGGATAAAATCCGAATCACAATCACTTAGACCGTATAAATATATGTTTCCATCATCATCAAGTAACCTAAAACGATAATAGTCAATTAAACAAGTACATTGAATCCTATATAAAAGAAACAGGAATAAAACGTGAGGATGAAAATAGATTTCAAGAAGAGACAATATAATAGGGGAACCGTCAGGAAAATGCGGATTTACAACGTTAAGCCGATTGTCCTGACGAATGTGAAGAGTTGTAAGGAACTACCACAGTAATGGTATTTCATTTTTAAATCAATGATTAAAGGAAGGGGTCAAAGGATGAAAACAAAAGGAAAAAGGATTGCTTATTGGACGGTCACATTACTACTCGCAGCAGCTATTATGTTAAGTGGTATCGGGCAACTGATGCAATATGGGGGAAACGTCGAGTTAGTGACGAATCTTGGTTACCCATTATACATCTTGACCATTCTCGGAATTTGGAAAGTGCTTGGAGTCATCGCTCTCGTTGTGCCAGGTTTTCCTCGGCTTAAAGAATGGGCTCACGCTGGTATCTTCTTTTTAATGACTGGTGCGGCTTTATCTCATGCATTTGCTAACGATTATGGTGATTACGGGTTTCATATTATCCTTCCGCTTTCATATGCTGCACTCAATTTCGCTTCATGGGCGTTGAGACCACAAAGTCGCATCTTCTACACCAATAAACGAGGCATTGAGCCAAATTGTTAATCAAATCTCCCAAACAAGAAATTAAAGTTTTATATAAAAGAACTAGGAGGCTTTATTTTCAAAAGAATGCGAAATAATGTATGTGAACTAATTACTGGTGTAAGAGAAGATAATAAGCTTATTTGCATCTGTGTTTTTCTTTTTGGTATTCCATTAAAGGGTGCGATTGTGGAACAACATAGGTAGAAATGATCAAACTTTATTTCAAAATTACACCGAGTTAAATCGTCAATTAAGTCCCTCAGGACTTAATAAAATTCCTATTGAAAACTAATCATTCTCTTCCTGAGATAAATTCGTATCGACTTCCTTAAAAATGATGTGATCAGGAATTGCTGCAGAAATAAATTTAGTATAGTTCGAGGAATCATTTTTAATTTCGTTATTATTTTCACAAGGTTTACAATCCATCGATATAACCTCCCTTTTTTCAAATATATATTATATTGCTGCCTTTACATTTTTGCAAGGATGACCTAGTTTATAGAAAGACATTTTGATATTGGTTGGAGAAAGGCTCTGAAATTTTTAATGACCAGTAAACAAAGATTATTTTTTCCTATTCACAACAACAGTCATATTTCTTTTAATCTGGGGTTGTTATGGTAAAAAAAACATCAGGATTATCCCGTTGAATAGCGCCTTGAATAATAACATTGCGATTATCACCCCAAGAGTGAAGTAAGCAGTTCCCGGGACCAGCAATAATTTGATTGTAATCCCCCATATAACAATTGGCAGTATCAGGGCTTGGATTCGTAACCGGCACTGGAGAAAATGCGGTACTTACCATTTTCTCTTTACTTAATCCATTACAAAGAGAAAAGCTTTTCAAAAATATCGCAAATGTCCCATCACCTATACCGGCAAGAGTGCCTCCACGGTCATTAAAACGATTATACTGAATATGGGCTCCATTTTTATTAACTGCAACGGACGGGAAGAATGGAAAAGTTCTAGTATTTGAAGTAACATTCACTCTATTCCAAGTATTTCCTTTGTCTGTACTATAAGCTAAAAAGATATCAATAAAGGTCGTATCTCCAACCACCCTGCCAGCGTTCCATACGGCATATAAAGTGCCATCTGGTCCAATCGCTGCATGAGGGAATTCATTCATACGAATTCTTCTGGTGTTATCAACACCGATAGATGGGCGGCCACAAAGTGCTGTATCAGTTGCGGCTGCAGCAAATGGAGTTGAAACTGCCACGTTAATTGGGAAAGTATTCCCACCGTCAGTTGATTTAACCATACGAATGGTCCTGTTTGGCTGCCCCAAAGTATTAAATGCCGATATTTCTTCATAAAAGACATAGATACCTCCGAGATCATCAACGACCACAAAAGACCCTTGAATAAAATTAGTGCCACCAGTGACAATAACCTGATCTGTAATAATTGGAGTTAAGTTGACACCAGTAGTATATTTTGAAAAGCGAATATTAGGGCTCGGAGTAGCAGTGAAATCAGTCCACGTAATATATAGTGCTTCATTCCCTGGATTATCAGCATCGGGACCTACTGTAATCCAATCCTTATCTTGATTAATATTCGCAGAAGGGTTTTGCCCGCGTCCAACGACTTGAGGCGCATTCATTGTGATTGTTTCGTTCGGAGTAATGGTTCCTGTTGAAACACTGATAACACCTTGTGTAACACTCCCAATAGTTTCTATTCCGATTTGACCATAATAGAAAACACCATTTCTATCAACAGCTATAACAGGATCACCGGAATTCAACCCCCCTGGATTTACCGGAAGAGAACCACCATCAGTCCAGGTATTACCTAAATCATTGGAAAAAGCAAAGCCTGAAAAACTAAAAGTCCCCAGTCCTCCTGTACCAGCATTACTATCATTAAATCCATAAAGTATAAAATCTTTAAAATGGGCAATGCTTGTCTCACTTTGGGTGATTCGAGGAAAATTAGTTACATCATTTGCCGGGTTATTAACCTGTCTCTCTAGTAGTATAGAACAAGCGTCATCATGTTTCTTATCACTACAATCGGAATCTTTTTTTTCATGACAATCATCGTCCCTATTTTCGATTGTATCTGTACATTTACTTTTATATTTATAACTTTTGTACTTGTTTCCTTTATAGTACATAACTTCCCCACCTTTTTTAGTTATTCATTGGTTCTGAAATCATGCTTGAATTTATTGTGGTTTTGAGGTCGCATTCTTTTTGGACAAGAACCAATGTACTTCTATCATATGGTTATTACAAAAAAAGGAATGGGCTTCTATTCTTCTTCATTAGCACATTTTTAATAGAATCCAAGAGTTGTTAGATTGCTGATAATCCTCGTTTATGTCAACGAAGAAAGGAGATTGGGTACCTTTTGGATGTCTAAAAGGTACCCAATCTCTTTTTGTTGCCGATAATGATAGGTTATGTAAACTTCACATGAATAAGATATATAATATAAAAATAACGATTAACTGAGGTGAGAATATGGAAAATACATATGAAATTCCCAAATTAGGAACAAAGCGTCTTTTATTAAAAAAACTAGATTTTCATGATTTAGATGATTTATTTGAAGTCTATTCGGATCTTCAAACAACTACATATGTACTTCGAGAGGTACACAAAAATAAAGATGAAACTCGTATTTTTTTAGAAAATACGATTGAAACAGCTAAGAAAGGTAAGTCCTTCATATGGTCTATTATCTTTAAGGATGATCAGAAAGTTATTGGAACCTGTGGCATCTGGAAATTATCACATAATAGTGCTTCTTTAGGAGCTATTAGTAACCCACTGTATTGGGGAAAAGGAGTTATCGTCGAAGCTTTAGAAGAACTAATAAAGTTTGGCTTTCAAGAATTAGATTTAAATCGTATTGAAGGAAGATGTGATGTAAGAAATATAGCGTCTGAACGAGTTATGCAAAAGCTAAAAATGACATATGAAGGAACATTGAGACAAAGTGTAATGATCAATGGTATGTATTGCGATTCTAAGGTATATTCTCTTTTAAAACATGAATATGATAACTTTCGATAACGGAGATTATATAAAAGAAAGGTCCCTTCGAAGATCTGAAGGGACTTTTTTAAGTTTTTAGATATAGTGACTGCTGATAAGTGGTGTTATGTTAACGAAGGACAGCTATAAAGCTGTTCTTTTCTTGTGTTATAATATTCAAAAACTTTATATACAAATATTAAGAGGTGATTATTTTGTATTATTATAAATGGAGAAGTTTTTATTCGGTTAAACCAACACAAATATATGATGAGAACAACAATATAATAGGTACAATAAAAAAAATGTATAGCAATCAGTTTATAAGGATAATAGATTTAATATTATTCAAAGGGACGCATTTTTTGGAATATGAGATATATGATTCTAAAGAGAATTTACAATTAAAAGCGAAAAAGGATATAGATTTTCGAAAAAGAACACAATTTTTTCTTAACTATTATGCTGAAAGAGAAGAATATCAAATACATTTAATAGATAAAAAGACCTTTGATTTTGGTGAAATAACTACATTTGAATTTGCAGGAGAAA
Organism: Bacillus sp. FSL K6-6038; assembly: GCF_038050455.1. Taxonomy (NCBI): domain Bacteria; kingdom Bacillati; phylum Bacillota; class Bacilli; order Caryophanales; family Bacillaceae; genus Bacillus; species Bacillus sp. FSL K6-6038. The sequence continues at coordinate 2,995,445 of NZ_JBBOUH010000001.1, read as the reverse complement.
TGTATGAATTAAATCAAAGACCTTTTGAATGGGCAAAAATAACCAATTTAAATACTAATTTGATTATTGCGGAATGGAAAGAGCCTATTAAGCCTCCTTTCAATATTACTTTTAAATTATTAGAGGAATCTTATAAAGATAAAGTTTTATTATTGATAGGTATATTCCATTCATATTTACATGCTGCGGGGCATTAAATTTAAAAACATTATTATATATCCGATTTGTTTTTTTTGAGTGAGGTGCTTTTCTTATGGCTAAATTTACAATTGAAGAGAAATTAAAAGCTATAAAACGTTATTTAATGCGTTATGAATTATGTAGTTCAGAAATCAATATGATTATTTGGTGTCTCTGCTGCCCCTAGCTGGCTAAGACCAGCTAGGGTGTCCCGATATTGTATCATTCGATAAGAAGTTTTGAGTGGATACACTTAACAATTTTTAGGCTGACTAGGAGGTGGTACCGGGACGGGAATACACGGAGGATTACCTGGTGGAATATTTGGTGGTGGACAATCGCAATCATTATTGGAGGATGGGGGGGTATTAGATGGTGGACCATTGCAATCATTATTGGAAGGTGGTATCAAAAAACTATTATTTAGACTACGCTTAAGATTTCTATGATGTCTTTTTATTTTAATCACCCCTTTCTTTGGTTTTTACATAGTTTTCGTGTCATCATTCTGGGCAATTTCGAAAATACGGGCTATTACTTGCTTGCGCGCACTGTTCAGGTGTCAGTCTATAAGCATTTTCCGATGCCCCTCCATACATAAGGTTGTTTTCATCGTCTACATGTTCCGGTCCTAATAAAACATGTCCTAATTCATGCGCGAGAGTTTGTCCGAATCGGAATTGTCCTTCAGGAGCATTTGATATTACGATAACTGGACCATTAGGAGTGTTATAAGGTGCACATCCTACAAAACCACCTGCAAATGGACCTTGTACAAAATATACAGCAATATCCAGTGTATCAGTTTGTCCATAAGGTCCTGGTCCTGGCGGTCTAACATTCAACCAATATTGAAAATATTCATTGAGGTCCTCGTATCCGATGCATTGGAGTACATCTTGATCAACAAATGGGTCATTGATCTGTGACATAACCGCTTCTCCTTGGTCATTCCTAAAACGCCATCTTATATCGATGTTACATGGATTTGGTGTTCGATCTCCGTAGAAAGTATTAGGGACTCCATAAACATAATTAACCCAATCAATTTGATTGATAAAAAGGTCTTGGGTCATATCTGATCCTGGTGTAATATACACGTCTAAAATTAGACAGGGTACTACCATTCTCTCATCTCCTTTTATTGTAATACTATAAAATATTCAAAGATATAAAGTATGGCTTGTACAAAAAACTAGTGTTCCTACTAAAAGTTACAAATTATATGCAAAATGATAGACTTAAACGGAGCCATAGAAAAGGATTGGGGTTATAGTTCTTTCTACGGGATAACGTAACTTTATGTTAGCACCTTGCAACGATGGACCATCAAATATCATTTGTTTTAAACGTACCTCTACAAACTTACCTAAATTTACAGTGGGATTTTTAAAGGGGACATTCTCCAGAATAGGTTCTGAAAAATCTACGCCTAATAATTTGTAGGCTTAAAAAAATTCACTTGTTGAATTAATAAAGAATTTAAAAATAAAAATAGAGTAATACGGTGCAGTTAGTTATTTTAGATATACATTATGGAAATGATTTAGGTGACTGGGGGATGGAATGAAATGAGTAAAGTAGAATGGCAATTTGCTGATGAAGCTGTAAGTGAAGAATATGTAAAGAAAATTGGGAAAGAATTAGGCTTTAATTTTCCTCATGAGTATGTTGAGTGTGTATCGAAGAATAATGGAGCAAATGTGGAACCAGAACTTTTTGACGTCCAAGGAATAGAAAGAGTGTTTGGTACGTTATTATCTTTTGATGAAAATAGTGGTGAGTATATTGCAGATGTATATAATGACTTCAATGATACATTACCAAATGGATTAATCCCGTTTGCTTTTGATCCAGCTGGAAACTTAATTTGTTTTGATTATAAAAACCATGAAGAGAATCCAATAGTCGTTTTTTGGGAACATGAGGGTGCATGGGAAAAAGAAATGTTGATGGAAAGTAAAGGAATGACAGCAGAAGAGGCAGAGGAAGTGGCAAGGGAAAATATATTTTATGTAGCAAATACTTTCACTGCGTTTTTAAATAAATTGCATGATTAATAGATAGTTATATAAAAGGGCTGTTCCATAAGTCGATTTCACTTACTTATGAGAAAGCCCTTTTTGTTTTAGAAGAAAATTATTGTTTAACCGATATTTTAAATAAAAGATTTATATACTTAGGAGAGTTTTTATGCAAAGTAGGAGAAATTTAGCAATAAGGATAGTAAATTTAGTATGTGTTGACGTAGAGATGAAGTCTTAAAGTCAAAATATGTCCATGTTTACTATCTTCAAGGGGTTACAACTTTACATGTTAACAATATGTACATAGGGTAAAAACAGAAAATTAATAATATATTGACCTTTTTATGGTTCGTGCTATAAAATTGAAAGCGATAACAAACGTTTTCTTTAGAATGTTTTTCATGATCTTTTGATATTTAGAGACATAAAAAGGAATAAGTAAGTATTTTTTTTGATATTTAATGCAAACGTTTTCGTTAATTTCTTACTCCTTTATACCTTTGATTTTTCTATTAAAAGATCATTGAAATACATAAGTGAAAACATTCAATACGGAGGTGTTATAAAAGCGATTTCTAGATTAACTTATGCAGGGTTACTCATAATGAATTATTCGTAATATTTTAAGAAAGGGTGAATGGAGTGTATATTACAAAAAAATTAATAAACAAGACGTTTTTATTACTTACTGTAATTGCTATGCTATTATCTGGTTTTTCTTTTCAGAGTGTACAAGCAGAATCAAATACGAAAACAACTGAAATTATCGTTCATTATAAGGAGAAGTCTGGAAATATAAAAGATTGGAATCTTTGGATGTGGGCCGAAAATACGAATGGTCAATCCTATGAATTTACTGGGGAAGATGAGTTTGGTAAGTATGCTAAGGTGAAAATAGATGGTGATTATAATCGTGTCGGATTTATAGTTCGTACGAATGAATGGGAAAAAGACGGTGGTGATCGTTGGATTGAAAATATTAAGGATGGCCGTGCTGAAGTATGGATTCTTTCTGGCGATGATAAAGTTTACAATTCTAAGCCTTCTTCTGAACTTTCTATTCAGAAGGCGACTATTGATAGCTTCAATGAAATCACTATAACTACCAATGCTCCATTCAATATTAAGGAGCAAAAAATTGAAATTGAGGGCGTTAACATTGAGAAAGTTAGTCCTTATGACACAAATAATGGAGATATTACCAATAAGGTCAAAATCATTACAGAAAAGAATCTTGATTTAAAAAAAACATACAAAATCAAAATGGGAAATTCCATTGAAGCTAATACTGAAATTGGTAAAGTAATTCGTAGCGAGGAATTTGATCATTTATTTTATTATGATGGTAATGATTTAGGGAATACATATACGCCACAGGAAACCAAGTTTCGTTTGTGGGCTCCCACTGCGAGCGAGGCAAAGTTGGTTGCTTATAAAAAATGGAATGATGAAAAAGGTACTGAAATCAGCATGGATCAAGGGGGAAAAGGAACTTGGACTGCAAAACTGACAGGTGATCAAAAGGGCCTTTTTTATACATATAAGGTGAAGATTGGGGACAAATGGACTGAGGCCGTTGATCCATATGTGCGTGCTGCTTCTGTTAACGGTGATAAAGGTGCAGTCGTTGATTTAAAAGAAACAAATCCAAAAAATTGGAAGGGGAACAAAAAGCCGAAATTTAAAAATCCGGAAGATGCTATTATTTATGAGTTACAAGTACGTGATCTTTCCATTCAACCTGAAAGTGGTATTAAACAAAAAGGAAAATATCTTGGTGTAACAGAAAAAGGAACGAGAGGACCCGAAGGCGTAAAAACAGGTCTTGATCATATTAAGGATCTTGGTGTTACTCATGTCCAGTTTTTACCGATATTTGATTATGCTTCAGTAAATGAAGAAAAATTAAATGAACCACAATATAACTGGGGATATGATCCGAAAAATTACAATGTACCAGAAGGCTCATATTCTACTAATCCTTATGAGCCCACTGTTCGAATTACTGAATTAAAGCAGATGATTCAAACACTTCATGATAATAATCTTCGTGTTGTGATGGACGTTGTATATAATCATATGTACAATGCGGCTGAATCCAATTTCCACAAGTTAGTTCCAGGTTATTATTATCGTTACAATGAGGATGGTTCACTCGCAAATGGAACAGGAGTAGGGAATGATACGGCTTCTGAACGAAAGATGATGAGGAAATTTATGATAGATTCCGTCGTGTATTGGGCAAAAGAGTATAATTTAGATGGATTCCGTTTTGACTTGATGGGTATTCATGATGTCGAAACAATGAATGCGATACGTAAAGCCATTAATCAAATTGATCCTTCTATTATTCTTCATGGAGAAGGTTGGGATTTAAATACGCCTCTAGCGCCTGAGTTAAAAGCAAATCAAAAAAATGCGGAGAAAATGAAAGGAATCGCTCATTTTAATGACGATATTCGTGATGGATTGAAAGGAAGCGTATTCGGGGATAAGGATAATGGTTTTGTGAACGGAATGCAAAACATGGAAGAACGCATTAAAAAAGGAATTACGGCTGGTATCGACTATGATAAAAAAGTGTATACTTATCAGGATCCTGAGCAGGTTCTGACATATGTTGAAGCACATGACAACCATACATTATGGGATAAGCTTCAGTTGACTAATCCTGGCGACAGTGAAGAAGTACGTAAACAAATGCACAAGTTGTCTTCTTCCATCATATTAACATCGCAAGGGGTTTCATTCTTGCATGCAGGCCAAGAGTTCATGCGTACAAAATATGGTGATCATAATAGCTACAAATCTCCTGATTCTATTAACCAAATGGATTGGGTGCGCCGTGCAGCATTTGATAAAGAAGTAGAGTATATGAAAGGCTTAATAGAGTTGCGTAACAACCATTCAGCTTTTCGCATGACATCTGCTGAACAAATAAAAAAACATTTAACGTTCATTGATGCGCCAAAAAATGTTGTAGCTTATACAATAGATGGCAAAGCAAATGGTAATAAAAACGAATATTTTGTTGTAGCTCACAATGCGAATAGAGAAGCGGTGGAAATTACTCTTCCATCAAAAGGTCCTTGGAAAGTGCTAGTAGATGGTGAACGTGCAGGAAGTAAAGTGCTGTATGTTTTCCATGATAATAAGATTAAGGTTCCCGCATTAAGTTCATTTGTTTTAAAAACAGAGAAACCGATTAAATAAGAATAGATGATTTAAAAAATCCACTAACCATATCTGGAGAGAAACAGGATTCTCATCATAGACTATAAAGTAAAAGGTAGAAACAATCATACTCCTATTAATAAATTAATTCCAAATATGATAATATAAATTATGGAAAAAGATGAAAAATTGTAGGGAATATACTAGACTGAAAAGTAGGAAGGTTTTTATTAGACGAACAAAAGTTTAAGGGGAGTTTAAAATGGCTATAAAAGTAATAAGGGCAACAGGTATGATGGGTGGGGCTACAAGAGTAGCTTTAAAAGTGGATAATGAAGTTGTAATGAAATTAGAAAATAATGAAGAGTACACGCTCCCTTCTGATGTAAAAGAAGCGAAGATAAAAGCAAATCAATTATTTTTTGGAAGTAAAGAAAAGCAAGTAAAAAGTGGCGATATAGTCGAAATTAAGATTAATGGTCTAGCGATGCTATTGTGTATGGTATCGTTAATAGCAGTATTATTTGGTTCAAAGATTGATCCTAATGCTATTTGGTTTGGTGTAATCGGCTGTTTGGTAACGCTTGTCTATTCAATAAATAATTGGTTCACGTTAGAAGTTAAATAACAGAAAACAGCAGAGGTTTTAAAAACTCTGCTGTTTTTTTACATCATAATTGTTTAAATAGTGTTTTGTATTCTAGTAATTAGTGAATAACAATAAAATCGGGAGGTACATCATGAGTTATAAAGAACAACTTGCTATTTTATATAAAATGCGCTTTATGGAAAATGAAGGCGATGATATTGAAGAATTTGAAGAAATATTAAATGAACTATCATTTCATGCAGGAAATGAAGTGATTCCAGAACTTTGTAAAATATTTGAAGACGAGGTAGCGGAACCTTCTACAGACAGCGATGTAATTGAAACCATTTTTTATATTGCAAGCCGGAATGGATTAGAGGATGGACTTGTACAGTTAGCGAATGGAATACCAAATATGTTATCCCAGGCAGAATTTTGGGCAGATAGAATTCATCGAACACTTTTAAATTCAGAAGAGTTAATTTTGCCATATATTAAAGCTTTACAACAGGTTGATGGGCATACGAAACAAATAGTGAAAGATATTTTATGTAATGTAAAGAGTGAGATGCCGGAGTTATTTGCGGAAAAGGTTGATTTTATATTAAGTCATTCCGCAATCAATGAAGTGAATTGAAACTGTACAAAAGAAATTTGAGTGGCAATAAATGAGAGGAAGGTAGCTATAAAAATGTACTCAAATTCGCTAATAAGAATATAATCAATATCACTTTAGGAGTGATAGAAATGAAAAAAATGAGTCAACTCATTGCACAAATAGAGTCTTTATCTGATTGTCGTGTGCTTGAGCCTGCAGGATTACCGATAATTAATGAGAAGAAGCATATCCTACCTGAGGATGTAAAGGGATTTTACAGTCTTTGCGGAGGAGCGGTTTTGTTCGAGAATGAGGAGTATCCGATTTATATTGTCTCCCCACAAGAATTTATTTTAGCAAATCCAGTAATAATAAGTGAGCAGTGTGAAGATGATATTACTTCCAATTGGTATATTATATGTAATGATGGAAAAGAGGAATACTTAACAATTGACCTAAATCGAAATAGATTGGGGAAATGTTATGATAGCTTCTTTGATCGTCATGGAATTGCAGGGGAATCACAAATCATTGCAACATCGTTTATAGATCTACTTGAAAGACTTATACATAATAAGGGGAAGTATTGGTATTGGATGCAGAGTGATTTTGTATCACTTGGAGATGCTTATGATGGACTCATATAATCATTCATAAATTTTAAAATAACGCTGTTCTCATATGCAAATGATGCTCTTCTTCTAACGTATTCAAATTCATCAAGTGAAAATTGATTAAGGAGAGTTTTGATTTCTTTGCTATTCTCAGATATCTCTCCAAGTCCATAAGCTATTTGCCACCTGGCATCGTGGTCTGGAAAAGATACCGAGTGTTTCGCAAGGGATAGAAGTTGGCTTGGATTTTCTATCAAAGTATCAATAATTATTTCACATTCGTTGTCTCTCGCTAAAATATATAGAAAATCATTTAGAAGGTCAGAACTCCATTTTCCAACAGGAGAAGCATCTACTAGCATATTAACAAGGCGATATATTCTATCCCAATGGAGATATTCAGTTTCCCATTCACCAAAGGACTTATCTGCTGTTTTAGCCCAATTCCTAAATTTTTCAATCTCTAAAAGTAATTCATCCATTGTAATTTTCGCCTCCTTATCAAGCATTTAGCATTTGTTCTACTTGTTTTTCAAATGCTAAATGCTTGTCTATTTCTAACCAACGGAACCAATAGAGATAGTTATCAAGGTATTTTGTAGCCACACCTTGGACACGATTGTATCAAGCTATCAACGAGGTGGTCAAGAAAGCAACAATCTATGCGAAAACAGCGTTAAATAAACAGTAGTAAAAAACTTGATTGTACAATGCCTTTCAAGTTTTTTGATTTGAAAATTGCTAGGATTGTAAAATGTAGTGGTAGACAATCAAAATGATGGGAGAAAGGTAGGAAAAGGAGAACTGACATGGTGATTTTAAATTAGACTTAGCTTTTCATGCCTAAACAATTACTTTAAATTCAACATGATAATGAATACCTAATGGAGGGACCAGAAATGGAAAACTGGAAATACAATGAATTGTTTGAAGCCATTAATGAGGCCTATAATGATTTTTTAACTTTAGATAGAGGACAGAAAGATGCAATTGCGAGAACTTGTTATGAGTATATAAATCTCGGAGAAATAGAAGACGTAATTGTTGATACAGCTGTAGGTGAAATAGTGTTATCTCATGACAAAGTTTTCATTGGGTATATAAAAGGTATAACAAAGAGATTAAGCAAGTTTAATCCACTAGACGCAATGGGGGAATTAACACAAGAAGAAATAAGAGATTTATCTAACAGAATACATAAAGTATTGGAAGGTCTTGAAAAAGTAGAGATTGATTATAATCCTTCAGCAGAATAGCGCGGTTTATTCTCTTTAGTGCTGAAGAGGAAGTATTTGAAGGTAAACGAGTAGGAGAAAAGCTATATCTTTGTTTTGCTCAAAATAAATGAGAAAGCGGGAATTTGAGTGGGGAGCTATTTTATTAAGATAGATGGGTTTGAATATCCAGAAGCATATAGAAAAGCAATTGAATTACATTTAGTGGATTTTGATTTATGGTATATGATGGAATCAGCACAAGCAACTAGACGCTTTCTTGATTTGAAAGAAAGGTATCCAAATAGAAAATTAGTTCCTTTTGCTAGAAGAGATGATAATGATGATATTGCCTGCTTTGAATTTGGAAAAGGACAAAAGGTTCAAGTGATTCATGACTTCGCTACAGAAGGGTTTGAACAGAGGAAGGAATTCGATGATTTTTGGGAATGGCTGGAGTTCGCGATTAGGGAAATGATTGATTTCAATAGAATGGAAGAGGAGTAAATTATGGGGATGAAAAAAGGAAAGGGGTATTTAAATGAGTTCACCTAAAGAATTTTGTGATAGATGGAATGAAAAAAGAGACGGGACATTAAACAAATTAGATCGAGATATGTTACAGCATACAAATTTATCTAGTGATACGAGAAGGTTTTTAAGTGAAGCGGGTCTTCCAGCATCGGCTGCTCCATTTATAGAGTTTGATAACGCAACTGAATTAATGCAGAATGTAACTCAAAAATTTGGCATGCCAATAGATTTTGAGTTTTATTGGTTTATAGGTACGACTGGTTCTGGAGATCCTCTTTGTATTGATGAGAGAACAAATAATGTAGTCTATTTACATCACGACAACAACTATGAAGAAATCTTCATTAATTCTTCCATTCATCAATTTGCAGAAAGCCTTCTATTGTTTTCTAAGTTAATAGATGAAGCGATTCAGATAAATGGTGAATTTGCATTTTTAGATAATGAAATTCCGGAATCAGTGCGTATCTGGTTTGAAAATGAAGTAAGGCGTATCGATTCAAAGGCTGTAGAAAAGAATACATTTTGGTCTGAGGAACTTGAAAACCTTACTGAATAAAAGAATGTATTTTATAGATGATGTACTTCATCTTTGGGACATCTATCGGGATTTCATAATTAATGTTTCTCTACATATTTTTCTCTGAATTTTGAGATGAAGCTCCATTATTTTGAAAAGAAAATCGAAGAAAGTAAGGCATATAAAAATGATTAATCAACTTAAAATCTTAAATCCTCAAGCACTTATAAGTATTTTTGGAATGATACCAGAGTTTGAACAATCAGAGTTATTAGATGTTCATCTTAAAAGAGATGGTCCGACTTTAGTTATTCGAATCATGACAAAGGAACCTGTTGAAAATAAACCGAAACGATGGAATAAATGGGATGTAATTTATATAGAAATTTCATTCTTTTGTATTCAAGATTTAATAATCAAAGATATAGGAACAGACAATATAATTCATCAATTTGGAATAAATGCTATTGAAGAAGAAGGGGTATTAAAAATTAAGTGTAGAAATCAAATGCAAGTTGAATGCTTATTTAGATGGGCAAAAATAGAGAACATAACCCCTGGTTTAATAGGGCTACACTGACCAAGTTTTAGTAGCTAAATTTAAGAACGCCTATTTTTTATAAAATGTAACATTTGAGGAGGGCTGCTACTTGGCTACATATTCTGTCATTCTTGAATCGAGTATTAAAGGTCGCGTTTGGATGCATTATTAATAGAAGAGGACGATGCTAGCAGTGGGTAAGGAGAATTCAAAATAAAACGACCCCTAATAAACGAGTAAGAATGCATAAAGGAGGGTTAATATCGAAAATCCAGGGGTAATGTCTCTATGGCTAGGGAATTTTAAGAGTAAAGAAATGCTGCAAAAGTATGTGGAAATAAAATTTGATGAACAGGGAGACAGAATCCCATCACAATTTATGAGAGATTTTCAAATTGATTTTATAAATTACAATGAAGATCTATTGGAAATCATATTTATTGATATTTCAACTACATCTTTACAGTTGTTATTAGAAGGCGCATCTTATTATGAAAAGATTATATCTCAATTCATAGATTATTATGGGGAACATATGTTAGAGAGTTATAACACAGTGATTAGAGTGTATGATTTTGAATATAACGAAGCTAATGCTGTTGAAAATAAGCACCTTGTTTATGCTGGCGCAGTTATTTATGAAGAGTGGGAAGAATAATATTGGTGAAGACATTTATGGTCAAAGTATCTGCTGCTTATAATGTGGTGAAACGCTCAAAGCATAATAAGTGTGTTTTAAATTTTTTGTTTAATCTTTAATGAAAAATATAAGGCTACTAGAAATATTCGGAGAGTATGAACGCATGAAAACTTCGTCTATTTAATTTTTTGAAAAGGATATATTTTCTTGTATATCATAATACATTATAGAAAAATGCTGAGAGGGGTGTATGTGATGGGTTTCCCGCCTCAACAACAAGGTAGACCTGGCATTGAATCATTAATGATACCCAGACCTATATTTGATAACCCCAATTACAAACCAGCCGGTAAGCTTATAAATAAGGTAGCACTTATAACTGGTGGAGATAGTGGAATTGGTAGAGCTGTCGCTGTAGCATTCGCGAAAGAGGGTGCAGACATAGCAATCTCATACTTAAATGAACACAGCGATGCAAAAGAAACGGCGTTCTATGTCAAAAAGTACGGCCGTAGTTGCATTACCATTCCAGGTGATATTGGGTATGAGCAGCATTGCCAACAAGCAGTAATGCAAACCATTCACCAATTTGGCCGTATTGACATTTTGGTGAATAATGCTGGTGTACTATACATAAGGAATAGTCTACTTGATGTAGATTCGAACCAACGAGCAAGTACCTTTCACACAAATGTTTTTTCTCAGTTTATTTTTACGAAAGTTGCTTTGCCATACATGAATTCAGGGAGCTCCATAATAAATACAACATCCCTTAGTGCTTATGATGGAGATCAAGATGCAATTGACTACGCGGCATCTAAAGGAGCAATTGTTTCATTTACACGTTCGCTGTCATTGTCACTGGCATCGCAAGGGATTCGAGTGAATGGTGTGGCCCCGGGACCAATTTGGACTCCATTAATTCCATCTTCCTTGCCTCCAGAATGGCTCGCTACATTTGGAGACCATGTTCCTATGAAGCGAGCCGGTCAACCGTTTGAAGTGGCACCTGCTTATGTATTCTTGGCCTCCGATGATGCATCTTACATATCAGGGCAAATTCTGCACGTGAATGGTGGGGAAATTATAAATGGATAAATACTAACAAAACTGATATTAATTATTGTTCAAACTGGGTATTTTCCTTTCACCCTATATTCACTCAACTCTCTTTTCTTCTTCATAAGGAGTAAATGTCCTATTTGAAACATGATGGAAGACCAGAGTAGAATGGCAATCAATTGCCCAATGTTAATGCTAGCAGCTGTTGTAGGGATTTTTCATCACTGTTTATGTACAAAGCGATAACACGTAAAAATGAAGTGTACAAATATCATTGCTAATCAGCTTTATAAGTTAATAGAAGAAATCATCTGGAGCACTGGTGTAACGCAAGGTCATTTTAACAATATTGTAAAACAGTCAAGGGAAGAAGAGTAGTATTTCAAGGAAGCAATAAAGAATATTTAGTGATGAAGAGGCACTTTAACAAGCTACAATAAAATTGTTAAGGTGCCTGTATCGTTTGTGAATAGATATTATAATTGAAGGGAAACAAAAATACCGGAGGAATCACGATGCCAACCTACAATAAACTAGTACGTGCCCCAATCCAAGAAATGATTACAAATAATAGTAAAACACTTACTTACAACAAGAATACTAGATGAAAAGAATACATAGAAGAAGTATGCAAGAAAACAGGGGAAGAGTTAACGAAGCATTTAGAGGCGAAAAATAAAGACTATAAAGTAGAAAAACTAGCAGATTTATATTGCTTTCTTATTGTTCTTTGTTTTTAGTTGGTTTGAGTCTAGTTTCAAGTATACAATTTAAACAGGGAGGAGGAAAAATTGAAAGAAATGGACAAGTAATTCAAGAATGGGGTCCAATTGATTATGGTTTCAAATCTTAATTGAGTAAAGTGGAAGTCCTTCAATTTTATAATGTAGATAACGATGAATATGTTGGGACAAATGAGAAAGATATACTATTAAACTTTATGAAAGTACCTGTTTTCCAACAAACAGTAGATCGTGTCTTTTGGTGTAGTTTTTAACGAATGTTTTGGTTATGTTTTGCTAGGGAATGTATTTGTACTTCGGTATAAGTAATTAGCAAGAAAATAGAATAGTAGTATCCGATAGGAGAATGAATAGATGAAAAAAATAAACCATAAATTATTTGGTGAACTTATCTATGATGGATATTGGACCGGAAAACAAAAAATAGCTATTTTGGGTCATGACAAAATAGTTCCTTTAACTATTGATGGGGAAGAACATGATGTGTTTTCTGCAATTCAAGAAGAAGCTTATAGCAAATTCATCGCTGATACAAATAGACTTATACAAGAAGCTGAACAAGCTATATTCGAATATTATCAAGAAGAATGTTTAGAGTATAGAGCTATGTTAGGTGATGAGTCTGCTGATGAAATAGTACCAATTATAACAACTACTCAACAATTAGGAAAGTTGGTTGATCCTATAGGACTTACTATTTTACCAGATTTCGAAGATGGAGTTAGAAGGCTAGGATTAATATTCAATTGTACATGGGAAGAGGACGGTATTGGTGTAAGATTTGAGAATGAAGAAGTTATTGAAGTTGGTTATCAGGATATTGTTATTTAAATTGTAGAACGAGAAAACTTACATATGAATAAAGTTTTGCAAGATAAGGGCGTTCACAGTAAGAGAACAGGTTTCTATACGATGGAGAGTATAATAAGGAGAGGCAATATGGAATATAAAGGAATGGCTTCGTTGTGGCTTGGAACAAGTCAATCATATCAGCATCTTCAAGAATATGTTGATATGGAATATACAGAAGATGGAGATAGTATAGATTCAAAATTTGGAGTGAATTTCGGTTTTGGTTACTATGATGAAGATCAAATCGAAATTATGTTTTATGAGGAACCTAAAATACATATAGAAGAGATTTTACTGGATTTCTCTTATAGTGAGGTAATTATTCCGAGATTTAAAGATTTGATGAAAAAAGTAAATGTAGAGGACAGGATGAATTCTGCTATAGTGCTTTATGATTTTCAATACGATGCTGAGAAAGTAGAAGATACATATGAGGGTTTAGAATTTATATTTATTGGTGCTGTACCTTATAATTAATGATTTTTAGGTATTTAATGAAATATCAAAACATCAAGGAGGAAAAAATGAAAATACAAACGGAAAGTATTATTTATCCTCTCCCAGATGATACGTTGCTAGAAAGAATAGAGGGAAATCTGGAAGTCAAATTCCCTTCAGAATTTTGTATGTTTATTAAGAAAAATAATGGAGCGATTCCCATCACAAAGTATTTTGCACATAAAAACAATCGGTATGTAGTAGAGCGTTTCCTATGTTTATTGGATAACCCAAGTGAAAATCCAAAAGGTATGTATGATATGAAAGTAGTGTTTAGTCAATTGGATGAACGAATTATTTCGGATGAGGATTTAACTGGTGCGGAGATAGTTCCTATTGCGGCTCTATATGCGGGAGATTTTGTTTGTATAGATTATCGGGAAAATCAAATGAGTCCAGAGATTTGTATTTGGTATCATGAGGATTCAGATGAATTTGAACCATTCGCTGAAAAAATAGCGAATAATATAAATGAGTTTTTTGAAATGTTATCAGAATAAGTTGAAAAAACTGCAAGATAAAACGTATTTTATGTAAGAAGCTCGTATACATATTTTCTTGATAAAATTATATGATGAATTGGAATCCCTAGTAAACGTAAAAATATAAAATAGAAATATAGTACAATAAATGTAATGTAAAGTTTAATTGGAATAGAAAGAACAGTGGAGCGATTTTTGCAATTTGAAAGGTTGGAAGATATGAAAAGTAAAATGAACAGAGAGGAACTTATTGAACTTGTAAAAAAGATCTATAATCTTGATTTACCAGAAACAGAACATAGCGAATATGTGAATCAATTCAATAATAGCGGTGTTCCGCATCCGACACCTAGTGATTTAATATTTTGGAATGATATAGAATTAACACCTGAAGAAGTAGTAGAATTTGCATTAAGTTATAAGAAAGAAAAAGAATAACTTTAATAAGTAGATGAGAGAGTTTAGAAGGAGATTGTATTAGTATTTACATAGAGAAATGTTGTAAATAAGGAGAGGGTTAGATGGAAAGTTCAAAAGTTGTATTATGTATACCTGGTTTATGGAAGAATAGAAGTGAACTTATTGAGGCGATTGTAAGAAAAAGTGAGGGATATATGTTTGCTGGGAATTATATGAGTAAACTAGGGGACCCGAGTATTTTTTTTGAAGTTGATATATATGAACATGACGAGCGAGTAGCAGAAGCGTTTGAAATTGCTGGATACAATTCATTTACTGAGGAAGACCTTGATCCTATTAGAAAACATTCTTTAGCACTGTATTTAATTGGGGAAGGAGGTTCCATTGAAAAGATAAGGAAGTTAGTTGATGCTGCAAATGCACTTGTAAAAGCTGGAGGGCTGGGCGTGAAAGTTGAATCCTCAGGTACTGCAAATACAATTGAAAGCTGGAAGGATATGTATCATACAGATGATGAAGTCCAATTATTCAAAGCTTTTGTAACAGTAGTCGCAGAAGATGATTTTTACTATACGTGTGGTATGCATTGCTTTGGGCTGCCGGATGTAATTACTTTTAAAGATCAAGTAACCCCGCAATATGCTCAAGAATTAATGAACGTTTTTTGTCTGTATAATCTGATTGAAAAGCCTAGCTTAACGGACTATTCTACATTCAGCCTAGATGAAAATAACCCTCATTTTATATTGCAACATACGGAGTGTAAACATTTTTCAGAAGATGAATTGTTTTATAATCAGTATGGTATTTGGGCGTTAGTAAAAAAAGAGTAGTATAAAATTTGTTGTGATAGGAATAGATGGTGCAGGAAATCCGATTTGTTGTAAATAACTAACTGTAAAAATGATGAGAGTTGATATGGATACTGGTGAATAAGAATGGAGTACTTCTAATTTAGGGGCATATTTACATAGGCAGTTACTGAAGAGATACAAATCCATTTTTGATGATAGATTTGTAGGGGGAAAATTAAGTGAAGTAAAGGGGAATATGCGTGTCTATTAAAAATGCAATGCAACAATACTTTAGGTTAAGAATAAAATTAGCGCACGAAGGTTTAGATTTTCTATTAAAAACACCAGTTCTTGAAGAAATGAATCCTATTCTTTATGATGGGGAAATAGATGAGGAAGGTTATATTCTATGGAAACCAGTAGAAAAAAATATCGTACACGACTTTATTCGTTTAGAACAAGAAATGGATATTCACTTTCATCAAACGGTTATTACGTACTTTAATTCCTATTGGTTTGCTGAATTAAATGGTTTTTATAAAAATTATTATATTGAATTAGAAGCGGTATTGCCGAATATTGAATTGCATTCATTTAAAGAACGGTTAAAGGGCTATAAGGGGAACCATCAAGAGAGATTAAAACATATCCCAATAGGTATTGAAGGTAATGGAATGTTAGTTGTGATTGACAATGAAAATGGGAAAGTGAAATTAGAAGATTTTGAGAGAAGTTCATTTGAAACAATTTCAGAAAATATACAAGAATTGATTTTGAATTTACGTTTGAAGAGGTGATAGTTAGTACAAGTTTAAAGGAACTCATTTCTCGATTAAGCTTCCAATGAATTAGTAGTGTTTTGTTGGCTTTATATCTGTTAATTGGTGTGTATTGTTATAGAAAGTAAAGGGGCGTATTTATATGACAATCCGGTTTTGTAAGGAAGCAGTTGCATACTTAAAACCAATAGTAAAAGAGGATCTTGAGGAAGAATGCTTTATTTTATCTGAAGAAAATAGTTTTGTCCATACATTTTTTAATGAAGATTTAATGATTACCTTTTTAGTTGAGGATCATCAAAACGATTATTTTCAATATGTTCAAAATAAGCATATATCAGAAGAAGGATTGGATGAGGAACAGTTAGTAGAAATCGGGATCAATAATCTTTATAAATTAGCAGATGAAAAAGAACTACGGGTTCACACGCTATCGGAAGGGTGTTTTGCTTTAATTCTTGACGGGAATTTCGAAGCTAGCTTAATTGTTCTAGACGACTTATGGGAGCACTCATTAAAAGAATTCGTATCAAATGGGTATGCAGTTGCGATACCAGCGAGAGATATTCTTGTTTTTTGTGATTGTAATGCTAGTAACGGGATTGAAAAAATGAGAGGAATAATAGAAAAGGTTTGGGAAGATGGAGATCATTTACTGATTGATAAAATTTTGGTGAGAAGTGAGGGGAAATGGAGTTATTCAGAGTGAAAATGATGCACATAGGAAAAGGGGAAGAAATTAGTGGGAAAGTTTATTAAGAAGATAGGGGATAAAACTTTCATTGCTCAGGCGGAAAAGATCTTCGCAGTGCAGGTAGAAGGGTTATTTCATTTTTTAACTGAAGTAGAAAATGATCGATTAATAGATGGGTTTTCTATACAAGTTGGTTGGTCGATTTATTTTCTTGATAAAAGGGAAGATGGATTTCATATTACTGTACATGATTATACGAAGAATCCATTTGAAGATATGACAGATGATTTGACGATTTCATTATGGATACTATTAACACAAGTGAGTTTTTTAAAACCATTAACAATTGAAGGGGAATTGCTGCGATTTTGTGATAAAATTGTCGCTGCCAAAAATGTCTTAAAGTTAGATGATATTTACTTAGAAAGAACAAAAGATTGTGAAAAAGGTGACTCCGGTTGGTATATAGGTCCTATTAATGATGAGGATGATACAGAAGAGTACGAAGCGTTTTATGCATATGAATTACTAAAATTGAAGCCTTCACTTATTCAAGTACTAACACTACCTTCTGGATTTCTTGTAATCTTTGAAAAAGATGTAGTGAAAGCAGTGGTAGATGAAAATAATGTGAACATTTTGGATAGGATTAACGATAAATAATCTGGTATAGAAAAAAGACCCAGCCATTTGTTAATGTTAGTATCTCAATAAAGTGTAAAAATCGAATCGTGTAGGATGAGCCTTATTACATATTGGAGCAATTACTTAGGGAGGAACATTTGTGGCTTATAAAGATAGTTTATTTCATGTTGTTAAGGATAAAATTATATTAACTATGTTTATTTTACTTACTGTTTTCCATATGATAAATTTTGCATTTTTCTTCTTTTTTGCAGTTACGGTAGCTTTGTTTTGGGACGATCCGAATGCTGATATGAGTACAGAATATGCGCCAATAGTTATGCCGTATTTATATCCAGTTCTTATCGGTGGGATATGTATATTTTTAGCTTTTGTCAGCTGTTATTTCTATCAGAAGTACGCACCGAATTCTAAGTGGAAAAAGGTAGCTGTGGAAGTGCTTTTTCTGATTGTTGCATTTGTCATTCCAAGATTTTTTGGTGCATTTAAAATTCCTTTATTGGACATGCTTTCAAGATAAAGAGTTTACTATTGAGTATTCAAGAAACAAAAAGTCTCAGTAAATCGAAATTTACTGGGGCTTTTTGTTTATCGTTATCTTTTGAGTGAGACAGTTCACGATAAGAATGTAAAAAATAAATAGTATTCTACATATCAAAGATGGATGGTACATGACAACTCTCTTCAATCTGAAAGGTTTCTCTCCTAATATGAGCGAATAGATTGAAAAAGGAGGGAGTTTGTATGGAAGTTGTTGTGAAACAGCGGAAGAAAAGAGGTAAGGGGAAAAAAAATGTCATTTGGTTTGGTAGTATTCTTCTTTTTCTACTTGTTATCGCGGCAGTTTTTGTAAATGCATTCGTGATGAAGTCAATGCCAAAGGTAGAAGGGACGGTTCATGTCAGTGGATTGCAAAAATCGGTTCAAGTAACACGAGATGAAAGAGGGGTACCTCATATTAAAGCTGAGAATGAGCATGATTTATATTTTTCACAAGGATATGTTCAGGCGCAAGATCGGTTGTTTCAAATGGACTTAAGTAGAAGACAAGCATCTGGAACATTAGGCGAAGTGGTTGGGAAGGCGGCGCTAGATAAAGATAAATTGTTCCGAACCCTTGGGCTAAGGCGAGCAGCAGAAGCATCAGTAAGCCAATATACTGGCGAAGCAAAAGATGCATTGGAGTCGTTTGCTGATGGAGTAAATGCATTTATAAAGGAAGCAAAAAAGGACGGGAAACTACCAGTAGAGTTTCATTTACTAGGATACGAGCCTGCTGAATGGACTCCAGTTGATTCTTTAACGATTGGCAAGTATATGGCTTTTGACTTAGGTGGTCATTGGCATGGACAAGCATTTCGATTTTGGGCACTTCAACATCTTCCGAAAGAGCAGGCCTATGAATTATTTCCAACTTATCCAACGGATGCTCCTAGATTATTAGCGCTGCTAAATAATCTGGATGTGAATGTGGCCAGTGGTTTTGCAAAAGCAATTATTCCACCAGAATCTAACGGGAGCAATAATTGGGTTGTAAGTGGAGAAAAAAGTGCATCAGGAATGCCTATATTAGCAGATGATCCCCATCTTTCTTTGGCGACACCATCGATATGGTATCAAACACATTTGGAGATGAAAGACATAAATGTGAGCGGAGTTATTTTTGCAGGGGTTCCAGGTGTTATGTTAGGGCATAACAAACAAATTGCTTGGGGTGTCACGAATACAGGTCCGGACGTACAAGATTTATATATAGAAAAAAGAAACCCGGATAATCCCAATGAGTTTTTGTATAACGATAAATGGGAAAAAGCTACGATTGTGAATGAACCTATAAAAGTGAAAGGTGAAAAAACAATTCCTTACGAAGTGACGATTACTAGACACGGTCCAGTCATTTCAGAATTTGCTTATAAAAATAAAGATGAGGCTGTTTTTGCGCTTAGATGGACGGCATTGGAACCTTCAGCGGAATTAAAGGCCGTATTAAATATGAACAAAGCAACAAATTGGACTGAATTTGAATCAGCGCTGGAAGATTTTCATACTCCTACTCAAAATTTCTTATTTGCATCAACAGATGGCACAATTGCTTATAAAGCAAACGGAAACATACCGATACGTAAAAAGGGAGATGGAATTTTACCTGTTCCTGGATGGACAGATGAATATGAATGGGAAGGCTACATTCCCTTTGATAAACTTCCAAAGTTGATAAACCCAGAACAAGGCTTTATATCAACAGCCAATAATAAAATAATAAATGATGATTATCCGTATCATATTAGTCATATTTGGGCGCAGCCGTATCGTCAAATGCGTATTCAAGAATTTTTACAGGAAAAGGATAAATTGACTACGAAGGATTTACAAACTTTGCAAATGGATCAAAAGAACCTTCAGGCAAGAGAGTTTGTTCCAATGTTTGTGAAAGAACTGAATAAAGTAAACGTATCAGACGTGGAGAAACAAGGGTTAAAAGAGCTGGAAAATTGGGATTTTTACGATAATAAAGAGAAAGCTGCCCCGTTAATTTTTCATTTATGGATGAAAGAAATATCCAATACTTTATTTTTAAAGGAAATACCAAAGGATGTAATGGGTTTATTTGAAGGTAAGCAACAAGTTGTGGATCAATTGATACGGAAGCAGATGAATGGGGAAAACAGTGTATGGTTTTCTAAACATGGAGGCTTCAAAGAAGTTTTACATACATCGTATTCAAAGGTAATGAAAAAGCTTGAAAAACAATATGGATCAGACGTAACGAAATGGAAGTGGGGAGAATATCATAAGCTTTCTTTTACGCATCCTATGTCTCAATCCTCTCCGTTACTTGGTTTTTTTTTCAATCGTGAAAAGGCTGTGCCAGTTGGGGGAAGTAATATTACAGTTCAAGCAGCAAGTTATGGAGATGATGGGATTGTGAAGCACGGAGCATCTTGGCGATTTGTAATAGATACAAAGGATATGTCAAAGGGTTATCATATTGTAGGACCAGGACAATCAGGACATTTTAAAAGTGACTGGTATCATGATCAAATAGAAGATTGGGTAAATGGAAACTATCATGCTACTACGCTTCGTACAGATCGAATTGACGGTAAAATATTAACTTTAAAACCACAATAAGATTTATCCCGGATTAACGGGAAATAAGACCCCACCTAAAGCTTCAGAGAGGAATGAGGAAGATAGGTGAGGGATACCTGCCCGTAAAAGCCTAATTGGTTCATCTAACCACCAGTGGGAGATGAAGAAAAAACTCACTGATGAAAGTTGTACTTTATAGGACTCTTACGTTTGTAAGAGTCTTTTTCGTATCATAAATAGCTTTCTTATAAAACGACAGTGTACCATAATTAAATTATGGAATGTTATAATTTAGGAAGAGAGTTTCATAGTTATACATATATAGAGGTGAGTACATGAGCAATTGTTATTTTGAATTTGTAATACATAAAGAGTCTTGTTTTCATAGACTAAGAAAATTTTTTTACAATCTTAAAGAAGAGAAAGAAAAAGAGATGATAGATTGTAGTGATTCTATGTGGCTAGATTATTTTGAAGAAGAGGTATTAAAACAATTTTGGTGGCCGACGGAAGAAGAGTTACACCATCACCAGATTTTATGGGAACAAACCCCTGTAGAAAAGCGTTTTACAGATTCTAAACTGAGAACACCATGGGACTTTGAATCTATGATTGATGCATTTGCTTGTGGAGAATATGAACTAGTCTCTTGTGAAAAGGTATCGAACAATATTGGAAGAATTGAATTTTATCCCTATGCATGGCCATACGGTGGAAACGATGTGTTTAGAGCGTTGATTGAGTATAGTGGATTCAAAATTATTGATGAGAGCGTATAGAATTTACCATAGTTAAAGGTATAGTGATAGATTTTCTTATTGTAACTATGCATTTAGTTTTGAAAAATCAAATAAACACGGAAATACGTATAAAATTGTAGATAGTTTTCATTTAGTTATATAAGGTTGAAAGAATCCAAGTTACATAACAATCAATGAAATATATGGAATAGAATAAATCATAAAAAGAAACTACAGAAGGGATGAGAAAATATGTCCAATTACGTAAAGTCAGAATTTATCGAAAATGCAGGTGGCTGTATCGTATCGAAAAATATTTTAGATGGAAATGGAAAATTAAAATGGTTGGTTAGAGATGAATCTGTGACTAGCGTTGATAATGGCTGGAGGTTTTTTTCGGATATTGATGATGATGATTATGTAAACGTTCCGAATAACTTAGTAGTATGTGATTTTAATACAGTAGCTCAAATTGAACCTGCTATTCTAGCGGTTTATTCCTTTCCGGTTGGAAGTGATCTACAATTAGTTGTAGAGAAGGGAAAATGTTATTTTATTGATAATATAACAGAAGAAGTTATCGAGTTTTTGTACCATTAAAATAACATACTCTAAAGAGGAATAATAACTTGTAGCCAGATAGATTCTGTACAAAGAGAAAATGTATATTATGCTACACGAAGTTGTACTGAACTTATTAGTGAATTGTATGAAGTAGGGAATAGATAATGGTTTGGGAGAAGTGAAAATGAAAAGAGAAATGGAGCAGTATTTTCATAAATTATTTAAGGAATGGAAAAACTATAATCATTCATTACCAAAATCCGTATGGATAGAAGAAGCAGATTCTTTTATATATGTAGGGGAACCAGATGCAGAGGAATATATTTTTTGGAAGCCTATAGAAAAAGATTTATTTCATGACTTTTCTGATATAGAAAAGAAATTAGCAGTACAATTACATCATTCGATTAAAGAATATTATAATTCCTACTGGTTTTTAGATTTAGCAGGTAGTTATTTAGAGTATAACATAGAGTTAAATTCTGTTATACCAGGAATCGAACTTCGAGATTTTTATACCTTTTTACAAGATTATAAAAAAGCGCACCATAATGAGTTGAAAAATATTCCTATAGGTATGGAATGTAACGGGCTTTTGGTAGTTGTAGATAATGAAAATGGCCAAGTGAAAATAGAAGATTATGAAAAGGGGACTTTTGAAGTTATTAGTAATAGTTTAGCAGAACTCATTTCAATGCTCTAATGAAAGTATATATTATATAGGATTAAATTCGAAATATAAGTTAAGAGGTAATGGATATGAGCAAATCAGTATTTGAAAAAATAGAATTAGTCAAAAATATTTTAGGTGATGATCCATTCGGTTTGATTATTGGTGAAATTGTGGAAGAAGAAAACCCAATAGATGAAAAATTAGAAGATCATATTTTAAAAGATTATTATTTTATTGCAGGAAAATACAAAATATTGAATGGTGGAGTAATTACTATATACGGCCATCAAAGACTTAAAAGTATTCAGTTTTATGTGGAAGATATGCTAGATGGTGCTGATAAATGGATTTGTATAGGAACGGTAGAAAATTATCCATTATTTATTAATAAAATTGATGGAGAAGTATCTTGTTTGTTTGGAAATTTAATTGATCAAAATTTTGTTATTGAATCATACGGTGATTTTAGCAGTTTTTTAGAAAATTATTTTTTAGGGAGCAAATATATTGATATCGGCCTGTCTTTTGTTGAAGCGGGTGGAATAAGGAATCCCATTGGAAGTAAAGAGGATGAGTGGTATAAACTGTTAGAATTGAATAGATTAGTTTAAAGGTATTACTTTGAATTTGGTGGTGAAAACTTTTTTACTTTAGAGAAGTAGAAATGAAAGGGGACGGCTATATGGAACCAAAACTTGCATTTTTAAGAAAATATAAAAGAAATGTAAAGCTTCAATCAATAGATAAAATAGATAATAAGGTCATACCTAGTATTTGGTATGAAATTTTTAAAGAACACGATAGCAACAAGAGAATAAAAATGGTTTTAGAGATTTGGAGAACATACGTAGGGAAAGAATTAAGAAACACAATCTCATATTTGGAAGAGCACCTTTTCAATGTGGAGTTAATAGAAAATAACGGCATGTATTCGATGTTATATATACTGGAGACATCGGATGGTGAAATAGTGTATTATGAAGCAGGAAATCCTATGGATACATTTCATAATAAAGTGCTAGAAGTTTCATGGGATAGAATTCCCATTTCAGTTCGAAAGTTTTATGAAAAAGTTCATAATGGTTTTTATTATTATGCGAGCGGTGCTATGGGATTAGTGCCTTTTGAATGTGTTACTTATTTTGATGATGATGAGTGGGGAATTATTGAAGAATTAGAGGAGAACTTACAAATTGATTTGAAAACAACTTTTGGATTTTTTAAAAGTGGAGCGGGCGGTTATGTAGCTATTGATTATAACAATTGCAAATGTGATAAAGCTACATTATGGTTTGCAAACAATCAGCCAAAATATAATGTTGATTTTTGGGATGTAGTAGATGAATGGATTGTGATTGGTTTTGAAGCGTAGTATGTAGAGGGTTTAAGAATTACTTTTGTGTACTGAGAAACTATATATGAATGGAGTTTGTATGTATGGAAAAAGAAGGTGTGGTCTCATTATGGCTAGGAAATATGGAATCTCAAGATTTTTTAGAGGATTATTTCAGTATAAAATATACAGATGATGCTGATTCCATACCATCACCATTTATAAAGGATTTTCATATTTGTATGTATGATATTGATGAGGACTTTATTGAAAAAGAATTTTATTTAAAGCGAAGTGATCATCTAGAAACTTTACTAGCAGGATGTTCTTATGAAGAAGTTGTGATACCACAGATGAAAAGATTTACTTCGAATATATTAGAGATGAAGTACAACACGATTATTATGATCTATAACTATGAATACAGTGGTGAAATAATAAATAAAAATGAAAATCTTTATGAAATGAAATACATAGGAGCTGTTTCGTATAAATGATAATAAAAAGGGGATTAGAACATGGAAGTTAGAGAAATACATTCATTTCATCTACATTCAGAAAAAGAATTTTCTGAAATTCAAGATAAATTGATACATAGAATTGAATTGAAAAATAACTTTCATCTAGAAGATGTAAGTTTAATAGCTGGAGTAGATTTAGCTTATTGGGAAAAAGATGATAAGCACTATGGAACTTGCTGTATTGTTGTTATTGATTATCATACGAAGAAGGAAGTGGAGAAGGTCTATAGTTATGGGGAGGTAACGGTACCGTATATACCAGGTTTTTTAGCATTTCGTGAGTTGCCTTTAGTAATAGAAGCAGCCAAAAAGCTTACCTCTAATCCAGATATATTTATGTTCGATGGAAATGGCTATTTACACTATAAACATATGGGGATTGCGACACATGCTTCTTTTTTCTTACAAAAACCTACAATCGGTGTAGCGAAAAGTTATCTTAAGATTAAAGATGTTGATTTTATCATGCCAGAGAATAAGGCGTTTACTTTTAGTGATATTATGATCGATGACGAGGTATATGGAAGAGTTTTAAGAACGAAGGAGGATGTAAAACCTATTTTTGTTTCTTGTGGAAATAATATCGATTTAGATACAAGTATTCAAATTGTATCGAATTTAATCGGGAAAGAAAGTAGATTACCAATTCCAGTGAGATTGGCAGATTTAGAAACGCATAAGGTGAGAAGAGACAAGAGGGAAAATGATAGATGATAGGTCTATGTAAAAAGGGATAGGAGGATGATCCCTTTTTTTATTGTATTCGACGAAATACGACAACGCATAAAAACTTTATTTGCTATGATGTTTTTTGGAATATTTCATTTTTATAATAATGAGTTGTATTAGCTATTCTTCATGGTGTTTTTGGAGAGATTCACTCTACAAACACCATGACAACATTAGTTAGAATCAAAGTGTTTATTTAGAGGGGAATGGATAAGAAGATGGATGAAATGGAGAAATATCGCAAAAAAATTAAGGTGATTTCTTTTGATAGAGAACAAAATAGAATGGTGGAAGTTGAAGAAAGTAAAATGACTTTCGCCGATGTTGGCGGAATGGAAGAGATTAAGAAGAAAATTAATATGGATTTTATTATGCCAATTAAAAATCCTGAATACTTTCAAGCGTTTGGTAAGAAAACAGGTGGAAGCTTATTATTTTATGGACCGCCTGGTTGCGGGAAGACATTTTTAGCACGTGCGGTAGCTGGGGAAATTGATGCGAATTTTATTCATTTGGAACTGCAAGCTATACTTTCGATGTGGACGGGTGAGTCTGAGAAAAATTTACATGAGATTTTTGAGGAAGCACGGAGAACAAAGCCATGTATTTTGTTTATTGATGAATTAGATGCATTTGGAGGGAATAGACAAAAAATGGGTTCCCATCATCAGCGGACACTAGTAAATCAATTGCTAGTAGAAATGGATGGAAGTAATTCTTTTAATGAAGGAGTTTATATTATTGGTGCAACAAATACACCATGGTATATTGACCCTGCATTACGCCGTCCAGGACGCTTTAATTCTCTTGTTTTTGTTGCACCGCCGACTTATGAGGAACGATTAACAATACTGGATTTGAAAACAAAAGATAAGCCGAAAACAGAATTACAGCTTGATTTGGTTGCAAAGTATGCAGAGCATTTTTCGGGTGCCGATTTAACATATTTAGTTGAGGATGCGATTAATCAAGCGATTCAGCGTTCATTTGAAACAGGGCAATTACAACCTCTTTCAAATGAAGACTTGCTAGAAGCGATGAAAAAACGTCAGCCAACGACTTTAGATTGGTTTTCAACAGCAAAAAATTATGCGACATTTAGCGATGTGAATAAGGATTTTGATAAAGTGCTAGATTATATGAAAGAACACAGATTGAAATAGCAGGTAAGAAGCAGGGGATGAGGGAATGGAAGACAATTTTAGAAGGGTTTATTATTTGCTGAAACTTGGTGATGTTGAGCGTGCCAAAGAAGAAGCGGAACTTATGGTTAGGGAAGATCCAGAAGATGTTTATGGATATCTCAGCTTAAGCTATGTATATTTCTATGGGCTTCATGAAAGTGATATTGCAAGTGAATATATAGAAGAAGCGCTTAAATTAGATCACTTAAATGAATTTGTTCTTTTAGCAGGATTAGATATTTTTACTGCGCAAAGTAATTTTACAAGATTAAGAGAAATAGCGGAAATTGGTATAAGAAACTACCCTGAAGAGGGACCATATTATTTCTATATGAGCGAAGCTGTCATGCATCTTGAAGGAATGAAGAATGTACTTGTTTACCTAGAAAAGGCGATGGAATTAGACCCTGAAAATGAAACGTATGTAGGTAGGTATGCTTATATCCTTTTGAAACATTTCCCAAAACGAAAAGAAGAGGGATTAAAGGCTGAAAAGCGTGCTTTAGAATTAAATCCAGAAAATATAACGAATCTTTTCTGTTTTGCAAGTATAGCGAAGGAGAAGAGTAATTTTAAAAAAGCAAGAATGCTAGCTGAAACTGCGATGAAACTAGATCCAAATGATGAAGACGTTAGAGGGATTTATAAAGATACAATTGTAACGAAAAATAAATTTTGTGCTTTTACTATGGGATTTTCACAAATTTTAGTACGAGCTTTTTCTAAATTTTGCTCGTTATTTGGATTTGTATATGATCTAAATCGGTATGTGTATACTTTTTTAATCGTATTAAGTTTTATTGGATGGCTTATTCTTCCTATATATGTGATAGGAGGGTATGCAGGTATTATCTATTTTGTTGTTCTTGTGATGTGTCTTGTTTCTTCTATCATTAAAGGGAAGATATATAAAGAAGCTGGACTAAGTATGCCTTCGGATTGGAGAACGAATCTGCGCCAGAATCAATCTATTAGAGATCGAGAAATCTCTAAAATGACACGTGAAGTTGGGAAAGTAGAGCCTGTAAATGTATCGACACAAAAGCTGTCACCAGAAGAGATTGAGTCGCAATTAGCAAGTTTTTGGGGAAAAGAAGCCATGTTTGAAAAACAACAAGTCGCAGAGGTAGCGCCCACGGTTGCTCGATCACAATTATCGTCTGAAGAACATAAACAAATTCAATCGTATTCAGATATTAAATCTCCACGGTATAATAAATGGGGAATCTGTCTAGTCATTATTTTCTCTTTTACTCTTATTTATCGTGCTGAAAAATTATACAACCTGTATCAGAGGGAAACCGGAAATACAACGCCACATATCAGCCAAGAAACAAAACAATCGATTGTTGAATATCAGGATAGAGCGCTCGAAGAACAAAAAGAAAAATTCAATAAGTATACGGTGGAATCTATTTTATATTCATTGAAAAGAAGTGATTTTAGTGAGAAATCCCTTCAGCAATTTGTTGAAGAAGGTTATGTTCCAGTTGTGATGGGAAAGGTTGGCCAACCTAGTGTCGAGAAATTAAAAAATGCACATCCAACTAAATTTTATAAAGAAGGAACAATTACATATGTATTATTGCAAGATGAGGAGGGCTCGTTTCTTTTAGAAATCCGAGCAACAAAAATAAGTCACATTTACGGTGAAAGTTGGGATAATAGTGAGCGAGAGATGCAGAGATATCATGAGTTAATTACGAAAATTGATACACAAGGTATTGCAGTAGGAACAAAATAAAATCATATAGGTTACATTGTTTGCTTTTATATAACAAGTAAGGGGGACAAATGTCCTCCTTTTAGTTTTTGCTGAATGTTGAGGAAGGGATATTACTGCTCGTTAATGTGTGATAAATTTAATTAAAAAATAAGAAAGTTTTTTGATTTGTTACATATATTTTAGTGAAAGGCCTTTCACCATTTTATCACCTAGGGGGCAATCATAATGAAGTTTTTGTCTTACCTTACAGTAATTCTGGTGATTCTTGGCGGTTTGAATTGGTTGTTTGTTGCGCTGGATTATAATGTAGTTGAGAAATGGTTTGGTTCTACACCAGCTCTTGTTGATACCATTTATTGGCTTTTTGGTCTTTCTGCTCTTTATCAAATTTATGATCGGTTCTTTACGGACAATTAGCTCTTATAAATTTATGAATGGAGTGTTAAGCGAGATAAAATGCTTAACACTTTTTTGTATGTTTATAAAAGTAAATGCATCTGCAAACGGTTCCATTGCGTCTTGCACCCTAATAAAGCAAAACAAATTGACCGTATATTTTATATAGGTTATAATTCAGAAAGTTTAAAAATTAATAAATATAGAAACAGGGAGGTCATACAGTTGATGGAGAGAGTTTACAATTTTTCGGCAGGACCATCTATACTCCCTTTGCCAGTTTTAGAAAAAGTGCAAAGGGAGCTTTTGAATTATAACCGGACAGGCATGTCTGTTATTGAAATGAGTCACCGGTCTTCAGAGTTTCAAAATATTATAGATGAAGCAAGTAGCTTGCTTCGTGAATTGATGCACATTCCTGAGAATTACGACGTGCTATTTTTACAGGGAGGGGCATCGCTACAGTTTTCAATGGTTCCATTAAATTTAATGAATGAACATAAAAGAGCTGGATATGTCCTTACAGGGTCATGGTCTAAGAAAGCCTTACAGGAGGCTAAGAAAACTGGAGAAGTAGAAGTTATTGCTTCATCGGAAGAAAATCATTTTTCAACGATTCCACATGTTGATGTTTCAATGATTCCGAAAGAACTAGATTATGTACATATAACAACGAATAATACGATTGAAGGAACGAAATATGTTCAATTGCCGAAATTAGAGAATATTCCACTTATTGCTGATATGTCTTCAAATATTTTATCTGAAGAATACGATATAGAGAAATTTGGTTTCATTTATGCAGGAGCACAAAAGAATTTAGGACCAGCAGGACTAACAATTGCAATTATTAGAAAAGACTTAATTGGTAAAGCGGATACTTCTTGTCCGACAATGTTAAACTATGAAACTTACAGTAAAAATAATTCCTTATATAATACACCACCATCCTTTAGTATTTATGTGGCGAAGCTAGTATTAGAATGGTTAAAGGAGCAGGGCGGCGTATCCGCGATTGAAGAACAAAATAGAAAAAAAGCAGCTCTTCTATACGATTTCTTAGATGAATCAAAATTATTTACTTCACCGGTTGATCCTGCATATCGTTCGCTTATGAATATTCCATTTACAACACCATCCAATGATTTAAATGAGAAATTTTTACAAAAAGCTAAGACACTAGGGCTTGTTACATTAAAAGGCCATCGTTCAGTTGGTGGCATGCGAGCGAGTATCTATAATGCAATGCCGGTAGAAGGTGTTCAACAATTAGTAGATTACATGAAGGATTTTGAGCTAGAGAATAGATAGGGAGATGGGGAAATGTTTCGCGTTCAAACATTAAATCAGATTGCTGAAAAGGGCTTGCAAATTTTTGGTGGAGAGCGATATGAGGTTGGAGAAGGCTTAGAACATCCAGATGGTATACTACTTCGAAGTTTTTCCTTACATCAAGAAGAATTTTCAAAAGATTTAAAGGCAATTGCAAGAGCAGGAGCTGGTGTAAATAACATTCCTGTAGAACGTTGTACAGAAAGAGGTATCGTTGTTTTTAATACCCCAGGGGCAAATGCGAATGCAGTGAAAGAACTTATTCTTGCCAGTCTTATTATGTCGTCACGTAATATTATAAGTGGGGTTGGTTGGACAGCGGGATTAGAAGGTGAAGAAGTTCCGCAGCTTGTAGAAGCAGGAAAAAAACAATTCGTTGGTTCAGAGATAGCGGGAAAACGACTTGGTGTTATTGGACTTGGTGCTATTGGTGCCCTTGTCGCAAATGACGCATTATCTCTTGGTATGGACGTCGTTGGATACGATCCATATATATCTGTTGAAACAGCATGGCGCTTATCAACACATGTACAACGTGCATTTAGTTTAGATGAAATCTTTGCAACATGTGATTATATTACATTGCATATTCCACTGACAGATCAAACGCGAGGTATTATTGGAGAACACGCTGTGCAAACGATGAAAAAAGGTGTCCGTCTCTTTAACTTCTCAAGAGGAGAACTTGTGGATGAAGTTACGTTAGCAAAAGCTTTAGAAGAAGGGATTATTAATCATTATGTAACTGATTTTCCAAATGAAAATGTAATAAAAATGAGAAATGTAACGGCAACACCCCATCTTGGAGCTTCAACGTATGAATCTGAAGAGAATTGTGCAGTTATGGCTGCTCGTCAATTACGAGACTATTTAGAAACAGGAAATATCCGTAATTCAGTAAATTATCCAAATGTAGAACTTCCTTATGTCGGAAAGAAACGAATTACGATTATGCATCAAAACGTTCCGAATATGGTGGGGCAAATTACAGGATGTTTAGCGGAACATCATATTAATATTGCTGATATGATAAACCGTAGTAAAGGCTCTTTTGCATATACAATGATTGATATCGATAATGGAATTGATGATATAATTAAAGAAAATGTAGTTGAAAACATAAAGAAAATCACAGGTGTAGTAGCTGTTCGAATGATTGTATAAAGGAGAGAGAGATTTGGCGACAATTCGACCATTCAGGGCAATTCGTCCAGTATCTGATAAAGCTGCACAAGTTGCAGCACTGCCGTATGATGTGTTAAATAGTGAAGAAGCAAGAGAAGTTGTAAAGGGAAACCCATATTCCTTTTTGCATATTGATAAAGCTGAAATAGACTTAGATCCGGCTGTTTCACCATATGATAACAGTGTATATGAAAAGGCAAGTGAAAATCTACAACGTTTAATGCAAGAAGAAGTATTGATTCAAGATGAAGAGCCATGTCTTTATATTTATCAATTAACAATGCAGGGGAGAACGCAGTCTGGACTTGTCGTTTGTACATCAATTGATGAGTATACTGATAATACAATTAAAAAGCATGAGCGGACCCGTCATGAAAAAGAACAAGATCGCATTCGTCATGTTGATATATGTAATGCGAATACAGGTCCAATTTTTTCAACATATCGTGCGAAAGAAGACGTAACAAAGTTAATTGCAACGTGGCAAAAAAATCACACGCCAATTTATCAATTTACTGCAGATGACGGTGTGGAGCATGTAATATGGAAAATCGCAGAAATTGATGCGATTTCTGCATTAGTAGAATCATTCGAAGAGATTCCTTCCTTATATATTGCAGATGGACATCATCGATCAGCATCTGCTGTGAAAGTTGGGTTAATGCGTAGGGAACAATATCCGAATTATACAGGAGAAGAAGAATTTAATTTCTTTTTATCTGTTTTATTCCCTCATGATGAACTATCAATTTGGGATTATAATCGTGTTGTGAAAGATTTAAATGGTTTATCACAGGACCAATTTTTACAGCAAATTTCACACTATTTTTATGTAGAAAGAGCTTATGTATCTCCATATAAACCAACTGAACCAAAATCATTTGGCATGTATTTGGATCGGGGGTGGTATAAACTCACTGTGAAAGAAGAAACATTTGATGCCTATGATGTTGTAAAACGTTTAGATGTTTCTATTTTACAAGATCACTTATTGAGTCAAGTATTACAAATTCACGATCCACGTGCAGATAGCCGCATTGATTTTGTTGGTGGCATTCGAGGTTTAGAGGAGCTAGAGCGCCTTGTAAATCGTGGTGATTATAAAGTAGCGTTTGCTTTATATCCTACATCAATGGAAGATTTATTAGCAATTGCTGATGCGGGGGAAGTTATGCCACCAAAGTCCACTTGGTTTGAACCGAAGCTTCGTAGTGGGCTTTTCATACATTCTTTAAATTAAACAAAAAGACATAAGATTAGGAGTAAAGATAGTAAGGATTAAATATCCCTACTATCTTTTTTAAACTATAAGTACAAATTAAAGATACATAGTAATAATTGACGACTTATGAAAATACGCTATATACTATTCTTTCTTCAACTAAGGGATAGGTTCTAAAGTACCGTAGTTGATTGAAATTCCTCTTCCAACCATAAAATAGTATGAACACATTCTATCCATTTTCATCTTCTATGGTGTAGTACCTGTGCTGTATGAATGGATAACGGGTAGTTATCTACAAAAACAACATGATTTTTGTATTGATCTAATGGTTCTAGATGTAATGAAATTTACGGCATTAAGATTGTTAGGAGGAAATGGGAGTGTCAAATGAAATAATGAGTTACATTGACAATCAGATGGTGAAAATTCCAGGGGGAGAAATAGAATTAAGAGACGATAGAATAAAAAGCAAATGGAAAGTTGAAATAAGACCGTTTCTTCTTGCAAGGTATCCTGTAACTATGGATCTATACTATGCTATTACAAATAAGTCATCCAATTCTTTTGACGGAGATCTAAAACCATTTGTGAATATTTCTTGGAATGATGCAATTTCTTTTTGTAATCTACTTTCACAGAAAGCTGGACTGAAAGAGTGTTATTCTATAAGTAATGATGGTGAAAACATTATTTGTAATTGGGAATCTGACGGTTATCGACTTCCTTCAGAAGCAGAGTGGCAATATGCATGTAAAGCCGGGACTACTGGTTATAGATATGGAGAGCTTGATAAGATTGCCTGGTACAATGAAAATTCAGGGGGCAAAATCCATGAAGTAGGAAGAAAGGAACCGAATGCATGGGGTCTATATGATATGTTAGGGAATGTTTGGGAGTGGTGCTTTGATTTATATGATGAACAAGTGTACGGATCCTACCGAATTTTCCGAGGAGGTAGCTGGGCTGAAGAGGCCAGGGGGTGTGGGGCTTCGTGTCGTCGTCGTAGCCATCCGACATTTTACATTGACGACCTTGGATTCCGTCTTGCTCGGTCTTTTTAGCGCCTACAAACAAGCGGATTTTCGGGTTTTACAGCTTAACGAACGGAGAGCTAAGGTTAAATAAAAAAGCCTGTATCGAAAATTACTTAGTAATCGAAGGTGCAGGCTTTCATTTGTAATATTTGTTAATATTTGCATATATTTAATTTTAAATGCGGGCTTTTTCTTGCAAAAAACACAATTGTTTCTTAATGTAATAGTGTAGAAGGATAAACAAGGAAGGATTTAACGAATATGATACATATTTTATTAGCGGATGATGACGGGCATATTAGAGAATTATTACATTACCACTTACAAAAGGAAGGCTATAAAGTTTTTGAAGCTGAGGATGGAAAGGTAGCGCAATCCATATTAGAAAAAGAAAATATTCACCTGGCCGTTGTCGATATCATGATGCCATTTATTGACGGATATACTTTGTGCGAAGAAATTAGAAAGTATCATGATATACCTGTTATTTTATTAACTGCTAAAGATCAATTGGTGGATAAAGAAAAAGGATTTATTTCAGGAACAGATGATTATATTGTAAAGCCATTCGAACCGGCGGAAGTTATTTTCCGTATGAAAGCTTTACTTCGTCGTTATCAAATGCTGAGTGCGGACGTTATCACGCTTCACGGAACAACGATTGATAGAAAAAGCTTTGAGGTAAAATGTAATGACCAAACGATTTTACTTCCTTTAAAGGAATTTGAATTGTTATCACAACTTGCAGGGTATCCTGGAAGAACGTTTTCAAGAGAAGAGTTGATTGAACTTGTTTGGGGGATGGACTTTGAAGGAGATGAACGGACAGTCGATGTTCATATTAAACGTCTTCGAGATCGTTTTTCAAAACGAACAGATGATTTTCAAATTAAAACGGTACGTGGACTTGGTTATAAGTTGGAGCTGAAATAAGATGAAGTCACTTTATTCTAGATTTGCATTGATTACGATTGGGATTATGCTTCTTAGTAGCATCATTGGTTTTTTATTAACCAATGTTTATTATCAAGTGAAATTAAAACCGTATAATAGTGAAAAGATTTTACGTTACGCTGAGGAAGTAAAACATTTATATGAAAAACAGACTGAGGAAAATAAGGATGAGTATTTACATTCTATTGCGAAATTAGGTTATGAGATTTATGTAGTAGATGATCAAAAACAGGGGAAACGAATTGGAAATGCTTTTCGGACTATAAAGATTAGTGATGCTACCATTGACAAAGTCTTACAAGGGAAAACATACAATGGTGTTTCTACCTATCCAACTCGTCTATTTATAACAGGCTTTTTTGATAATGAATTAATTAATAGCGTAGGGGTTCCGCTGAAACATGGTGATAAGCAATATGCCTTATTTATTCGTCCTGATATTCAGCAACAATTCGGTGAAATGAGGATTTTCTTAGCGGTATTGCTTGGATTTATTGTTGTATTAAGTATCGTTTTTATTGCAATCGCAGCGCGGTATATCGTTCGTCCGATTCGCATATTTACAAAAGCGACGCAAAAAATTGCGAATGGTGAATATGATATTGAATTAGAAGAAGGGCGAAAAGATGAGATTGGAACATTATCTACGAGTTTTAAAAAAATGACAAAAAGTATAAAAGAGTTAGATCAAATGAGACAAGAGTTCGTTTCTAACGTGTCTCATGAATTTCAATCTCCACTTTCCTCGATTCAAGGTTTTTCTAAAACTCTACAGTCAGAAAAGATGACAGAAGATGAAAGAAAACGTTATTTACAAATTATTGAGGGTGAAAGTAAGCGGATGTCTAGTTTGTGTAAGCAGTTACTTACGCTTGCTTCTTTAGATAAAGAGGAAAAGGTTCTTCAAATAAAAGAATTTGATGTGCACAAACAAATGAAAGATGTCATTTTTATGTTGGAATGGAAATGGCGTGAAAAAGACATAGCGGTTGAATTTGACGTACCTAGCATAAATGTAAGAGGCGATGAAAATTTACTTCATCAAGTTTGGACAAATATCTTTACAAATAGTATTAAGTTTACAGATAGTGGTGGAACGATTGGATTTGCTGTAGAAGAATTAGAAGAGAGTGTAGTGATTGCAATTTCAGATAGCGGGATTGGTATGGAGCAAGAAGAAGTAGAGCGGATTTTTGATCGGTTTTATAAGGTGGATACAGCGAGGGCTCGTAATGTGGAA
Organism: Bacillus sp. FSL K6-6038; assembly: GCF_038050455.1. Taxonomy (NCBI): domain Bacteria; kingdom Bacillati; phylum Bacillota; class Bacilli; order Caryophanales; family Bacillaceae; genus Bacillus; species Bacillus sp. FSL K6-6038. The sequence goes on along the minus strand of NZ_JBBOUH010000001.1, from coordinate 2,959,916 downwards.
GGAAGTGGCTTAGGCTTATCCATTGTGCAAAAAATTGTTGAATTACACCATGGGAAAGTTTCAGTGGAGAGTATAAGAGGGGAAGGTACGACGTTTCGAATTGAATTACCGAAATGATGAGAAGGACTGATTTGAAGAGGGAATCTTTAAATCAGTCTTTTTTTATAGGATAAAATGATAAAAATGTTAAAAGAAAATATGTAAATCATTTGAGGTAGATTGTTGGAAGTAGCCATTTGGAAATGGGTACGTCATTTTCGGTTCTGGTGCAAATATATGAAGAAGAACGCGGATAATAGTAGATTCCTAGTGAAATCGTATTTTATGCTATAAGTCCAAACACTTGGTGGATGAACTCTTTTTGATTTTGGGCAGACTGATTCCGTAAATCAATCTGTCCCTTTTTTATACCGATTATGAAAAATGAAAGTGATAATGTAAAGTTGTTATTACAACATGTTTTCCACTTTCAACTTAGTTGTCATTAGAATGTTTTTCTACAAAATCAAGGATCCTGGCATTAACTTCGTTAGAGAACTCACCATTGATTGCGTGAGATGCATTTTTCCAGTTAACTATATCGATATCTTTAACATATTTTTTCCCAGTTTCAACTGCTTTTACTGAATTGTGCATTGTACTTTTTTCAGCCATTAATGCAAGCACCGGAACATTGATATTTTTTAAGTCTTCTTTACTAAATAGATCAGGCGCTGGCGTTTTAAGTTTATAGTTACGCATACCCGACTCGATTAATTTAGCAATAGGCTCATCGTCATTTGTTTCTGCTCCTCCAGATACATAGCTTAACATCTTTTCTCTTATAAACTTAGGTACAATAGGGACGGAAGCTGGAATAGATGCTAGAATCATCTTTATGGGCATTTGCGCAAATACAAAGACTGGGTCCAATAAACTAGCCGTAGCAATATGCTCTGGATTATATCTGGCCAAATTCATTGTTGTCCAACCGCCAATGGAGACACCCACGATATGCACTTTTTCTAAACCTAATCCTTCAATTACTTCATTTAACCATTCTGCTTGTTGTTTTTGGTTTTCAATCACCTTCGTTTGCACACTCATTCCAGGTTCACCGAGTAAATCTATCGTGTAAACAGGCCTTTTCTCCCTTAGCCCTTCTAAATTGGGTACCCACATTGGAGTAGATGCACTACGTCCAGGGAGTAAGAGTATTGGTTCCTTATGTTTGTTTTCCTCTTTAGTAAAGTAATAAGCACGAATTGTGCCATATTTAGTTTTTATATCTTTCGTATCGTTAGGCTTTGGAAGAAGTGCCATTGATTCATCGTAGGCAATTTGAAAGTCTTCCTTTCCTTTTTCAGATGTAAAGTGACCAATCTTATTATCATCTCTCTTCATTTTAGTTCCTCCTTTCTACAAATATATTGATGAACTTTATCAATATATTCATGGCAATAATCCATTGAAAATTTATCTTCTTTAAGCCAAAACTCTCTTTTAGAAAAAAGAAAAATCTCACGTAAAATTAAACTTATACAAGCTTAGCTTGTTGGGTGTGGGGTGATACCCCTATTACGTAATGATTATTACAATTATGATAGTTGATTAACCACACTTTCTAAAAATTGGTCTACTTTTTCTTTTGATGTATCCGGCGTATGATAACCAATCGTAAATGTAAGTCTTCCATTATAAGAGCTTGCCCCCATTGTAAAGAATGGTGCATACATAATAGGTGATGTCATATACCCGTCCTCAGCTTGAACTTCACCAAACTTAATAGGTTCATCTGCTATCACCCCGAAATTTGTAAGTAACGGCAATGCCATCCACATCTGTAAAGCCTGTTCGTATTGCTGCTTATACATTTCTTTCACCGCAGATAGCTTTATACCTGCCAGTAGCTCCATTCCTGCTGCTGAAGAAAGACCTGGATTTTGAGATTTTATTTTATCCATTGATTGTTTGACTCGAGCTAGAGTCTGATTAAATGATTCATCATCTTCCATTTTAATCACTGGCATTTCCATACCGGATAAGTTGCAAATAGCACCAGTTGTATGATTAGGAAGATATCGGCGTAAATCAATTGTTAAACCAATCATTTTTTCTGCGGTGCGAGGTTCTGCATACACAGTGAAACGTGATAAAGCTCGGAAGTATGCAGTCATGATTGTATCATTCAAGGTAGCCTGTTGTGCTTTTGTCCATTGGATTAGACGTAGAGTTTGCTCATGGCTCAACCGCCGTACCGCCATTTTTGGGTATATATTTTTGTTCGGTTGAGATGGAAAAGACCATAACGATGCCTGTTGTTCTTGGTTAGGACGATAGGCACTTTTTACGTCTGGTATTCCAGCATATTTGAAAACAGGTGATTGATCACGAAAACTCTCATTCCCCTCACCAAATTCCTTTATAATTTGATCCTTAGATTTTCCCAGGTAAAGTTGAGTATAAATTGCTCCCAACAAATTAATATATTCCTTGACTCCTGCACCATCTGAACATAGATGGGATAATTTCACCACTAACATATTTGTTGTAGTGCCTCGTAATAATTTTGTTTGAACCATAGGCCCCTGAATACGATCTCCAGATTCCTTAATAAAATCTATTGCCATCATTTCAAGTTCTTGATCATTTCCTTCTGCAAAAAGACAAATAGGTGAGTTAGTACCAGATGAATGTTCCTCCCAGTAAGGAATATCACTTTCTACAAAACGGCTGTTCAAAACCGGCTGCAATTGTAACGTTATCCTTACTGATTGTTCAAGTATGTTCTTTGATATACCTACAGGAAAATAAAGAACTGCATTAATTTGTTGATTTGCCGAATAAAGACCTAATATATAATTCATTCGATCTTGAGGTGTTACTGGATACTTTCTTTGTTCCATAATTTTCTCCCCTTTTTAAGACTATTTTTGGTTATAACCCCGTTCTCCATATGGTTGTAACTTTTCTTCAAGAGCTAATAATTCTTCTTTTCTATTTTTCTAGTATGTCAATCATGAAAGCATCTTTTCCGTACTGGTTCCATTCTTTTTGCAGCTCTTTGTTGGTGGTATACCCATTTCTTTATTGTTATTAACATTTCCTATCTCTTATGAATATAAATAAACATAAATTTATTTCGTTTACACATATATAAACATTTTATAATAACGTTTGGATATTGTCAAAAAACCAAACGAATGATTCTGTTGCAAAGTTTGAAAAAAGCATAAACAGGTTGGTAAATGAGGAGCAATGTTTAAGAAGTAGCTAGTAATTGTTGAAGTTCATTGTACGTTGAAAAGGCGGAGTCTCTTTGAAGACTTCGCCTTTGTTTATATAGAGACTGAATAAAGTATCTTTTGATATTGAATCAGGTGAATTTATTGGTATTATGGGTGCTTCAGGATCTGGAAAGACAACTTTATTAAATATACTATCAACTATTGATACACCGACAGATGGAGATGTTTTGATAAATGGTGTCAATATTAAAACACTTAATGATAACAAAACGGCGGATTTTAGGAAGGATCATTTAGGCTTTATTTTTCAAGAGTATTTTTTACTTGATAGTTTAACGGTGCAGGAAAATATTGCTGTGCCACTTACTCTGTTAAACAAATCTCCAAACGAAATCGAATCGACTATAGAAAGTTTAGCAAAGCGTTTTGGCATATTCGCACAATTATCAAAGTACCCTAGTCAACTTTCTGGAGGACAAAAACAGAGGGTTGCGGCAGCAAGAGCGATTGCGAAACAGCCAAGTATATTATTTGCAGATGAACCAACTGGCGCGTTAGATTCAAACTCTGCAACAGAGCTACTTCAAAAATTAAGAGAGGTTAATGAGGACCTTCATACAACAATTTTAATGGTAACCCATGACGCTTATGCAGCAAGTTTTTCAAGTAGAATCTTAATATTTAAGGATGGGAATATTTTGAAAGAATTAAAAAGAAACGAAAAGGGTAGAAAAGAATTTTTTGAAGAGATATTAAAAGAAATCTCAAAAATTGATGAAAATCGATATAACTAAGAGTGTGAGAGGAAGGCATGACTGTGGGATTATTAACAATAGCAACAAAGAATCTGAAGAATAACTTTTCCTTCTATTCGTTCTATTTCGTTTCAGTGGCTTTATTAATAAAAATATTATGCCAGATAAGTTGTTGGAAATTTTAATTAAAATTAACGAAGGTATTTGTTATTTTCCAATGTCTATGGACTATGTTGAAGAATTAACCGATAGTGAGAAACAAATTTTACAGTTACTATGTGGTGGATATAAGCGTAAAGAAATTGCTACTATGTTATATGCTAGTGAACGCACAATATCAAACCACATTCAACATATATTTGATAAATTGGATGTTTCATCCTCATTAGAAGCTGTAACAAAAGGAATACAATTAGGATATATTCAACCTCATTATAGAAATCGTTAATGAAACTATGGGCTTGAATCCAATACATTTCATTCAATGGTAATTTTTTGATTGTAATCTTTTGTTCATATTCCGTTCATATTTCTTTTTTAAGATGAGTACATAGAAAGAAATAGGAAGGAGCGAGCGAAATGTTTTTAGCTCTGCGTGAATTAAAACAATCAAAATTAAGATATGGATTAATCGGGCTCATCATGATTTTATTATCATTTTTAGTTCTTGTGATTTCTGGATTAGCAAATGGTTTATCGTATGATAATGCATCATCAATTCAAAATATGGATGCAACAAAATTTGTATTAGCAGATGATGCAGAAAATAAATTACTCCGTTCACAAATAAAGAAAGAAGATGTGGATGATGTAGTAGGGCAAGTAGATGCAAAAGATGCTGTGCCATTTCATGTGAAGGTTTCTACGTATGAAAAGAAGGATAGTTCAAAAAAGGTTGATATTGCAATTTTTGCAAGTGAACGTGACACGTTCTTGGAACCAAAGATTGTGAAAGGGAATGCATTAGGAACAGCACAAGATGAAATGGTTGCTGACGAATCGATTAAAGAAAAAGGCATAGATATTGGCGATACAATTATTGATCCAGTTTCGAAAAAGGAATTCAAAATCGTTGGCTTTACGAAAGATCAAATGTTTAGTCACACACCTGTTGTTTATGTGAATCAAGATGTATGGGGACAAATTGCGCAGCCAAATCAAAAGGATTATAGCGCAATTGCACTTCGTACTGATAAAGAAGTGAAAAATGCACATGTGATTGAGAAAAAAGAAGTTCTTCAAAGTATTCCAGGGTATAAAGAAGAACAAGGAACATTAACAATGATTATTGCGTTCTTGCTTGTGATTGCTGCTTTATTAATCGGTGTGTTCTTCTATGTCATTACATTACAAAAAACGCAGCAATTAGGTGTATTAAAAGCAATTGGAACGAAAAATTCGTATTTAGCAAATACTTTAGTTGTGCAAGCATTATTCTTATCTGTTGTTGCAATGGGGATAAGCATTGTATTAGTAGAAGGATTGCAAAAGATTTTGCCAGAAAGCATGCCATTTTTATTAACAACGACAATGATTGGCCAATATGCAGGAATCTTTATTGTCATTAGTATTCTAGGAACACTTATTTCCTTATATCAAGTGTTAAAAGTTGATGCACTAGAAGCAATTGGAGGTGGCATGTAATGACTTCATTATTAAAATTAGAGGAAGTAAGTAAAGTGTACGGAGAAGGAAATACCGAAGTAACTGCTCTACATCCAATTTCACTTGATGTGAAGGCGGGAGAGTTTATCGGTATTGTTGGTCCCTCTGGATCAGGGAAAAGTACTTTGTTATCAATTGCTGGTGCGTTATTATCACCATCAAAAGGAAACATTTACATTCGTGAACAAAATATTACGCGTTTATCAGAAAAGGAAATGACAGATATTCGTTTAAGAAAAATCGGGTTCATTTTTCAGTTTGCAAATCTTGTTCCCTATTTAAATGTAAAAGAACAATTACTCTACATTGCAAAATTAAAGAAAGAAGACCGAAAAGAATCCGAAAAGCGTGTGGATCATTTGTTAGCTGCATTTGGATTATCTCAAAGAAAAAATCATTATCCAAATCAATTATCTGGCGGAGAAAAACAAAGGGTTGCAATTGCTCGTGCTTTCATGAATAATCCAGATTTAATATTAGCGGATGAACCAACAGCAAGCCTTGATTCAAAACGTGGGCGCGAAGTTGTCGAAATGATGAAACGAGAAGTAAAAGAAAGTCAAAAAGCAGCAATTATGATTACGCATGATGAAAGAATGCTTGATGTATGTGATCGCATCTTAACATTACGTGACGGAAAGTTAGTATAGGTAGTATAAGAAAAAGCGCAGGGTGGATTCCTGTGCTTTTTTGTACATGATAATTCGTTTAGACTGGTTTTGGAATTAAATGTTATAATAGTCTTATTATTCTGTCGTTTGTAAGGGAGGAGGATAAAATATGGAGAAAAAAATCATACATATGGAAGGGCTTATTGTCTTAATAGCAACCATTTATATATATGCATTAAATGAGTTTAGCTGGTTAATATTCTTCTTGTTGCTTTTAGTACCTGATGTTTCAATGCTAGCATATCTTATTAATAATCGTATTGGTGCGCAGATTTATAACCTGTTTCATACTTACATAGTATCAATATTACTGATTTTGATCGGTTTATTTCTAAAATCAGATGTGACCCTTATGATCGGCTTAATTTGGACAGCTCATATTGGAATGGATCGTCTGTTCGGATATGGTCTTAAATATCAAACGGATTTTAAGGATACGCATATTCAGAAGTTATAAAATACAGTAGGAATAAACGTTTATCATACATATGAATCTTTTTATGTACCAAGCTATATTCATTTTAAAATCTAATCGCGACAAAGAGGGATAGGTATATGAATAATGATATGAAACGATACTTAATATGCACGTTCATATTTACATGGATACTCTGGGGACTATTAATTAGCTTGATAAAATGGGACATTACCACATTCGGTACTCCATTAGCAATGACATTGTTTGTTTTCGGAGGTATCATGCCAGCAATTATTGCAATTAGTTTAAAGAAAAAATATGGATCAAGAGAGGAGTTTAGAGTTTTTATCAAAAACATTGTTAACGCTAAACATCATTTTGCATGGTATATTCTGCTCATTGTTCTAGCTTTTATTAGCTGTTATCTGCCAACGCTATTTGGTGGGGCAACGATGCAAAAGCCATTATACGTTGCATTACTTAATTTTCCAATGATGATTATTGGTGGTGGAGTTGAGGAAATCGGATGGAGGGGATTCTTGCAACCTGCACTTCAAAAAAGGTTTTCTTCATTTTTAAGCACCATGATTGTGAGCATAATATGGGCTGTTTGGCACCTGCCGTTATGGTTCATTCCAGGCACTAACCAGTCTCAAATAAATTTTATATACTTTATAATCACGATAATTGCCGTATCCTTCATATATACTACAATTTATAATGCAACTAAAAGTATTTTTATGTGTCTAGTTTTCCATGCACTTATGAATTCTTTTTGGAGCGTATACGTGCCAAATGATAAGATTTTACCAGCCTGTTCAACTCTTATCTTTGGAATTTGCGTCTTTATAGTGTATAAATTAGTGATAAAAAGAAAAAGTACTTTATTAACAGGTTAACAAAGATAAAGCAAGGAAACCTATTTCGAGTTTCCCTTCATCAAACCTTAAGTCCCCTATTAAGGGATATAACTTACCGACATGTTATATCGTGGATTTTAAATGCTGCTCTCTGGGCACAATTTTATTTTGCGAACGCTGTCTGCAGCGTGATAAAGCGATCTATTCATGATGGGAAAATGACGCAAATGGAACTCGATGTAATAGCTGATGATAAAAAGAATATTCTTGTCGGTGCAATAGAGTACATGGAATATTCTATAGAAGGAACAAACGAATGTCATACATATAATGCGGGGAATCCTCCAAAATTTGAAGGGGATCAAACGGTATATGTGCGCCATAAAGGAGAAAGGAATTTACATCCAGGTTTAACACGGATTGTTCATTTTTCAGCTAATAAATAGTTTAGAAAAGTAGTATGAAAGTAATAATGTATATCTTCTATATAAAAAGGGCTTTTATGTTATGATAAAGCTCTTTTTTGTGCGTTTATAAAAAAGTAAGTGAAATGTTAGGGGAAATCATGTTTTTTAAATCATTAGAGTCGCTTTACTACAATGAATCAAGTATACTGAGAAATGTTTCCTGAAAATAATTCAGGCTAAAAATCCATTAGGATTGTTTGGTTACTGAAGACTTTTCTAATAAAAGTGTAAGAGTTATGATTAGTGAACAGATAATGCTTGATGGATATTTGAATTACTATTTTAATTCTAGATAAAGAGTAAATAAGGAGAGTTAGTATGAATTTAGCAAAATTCCCTAGAAAAAAATATACAGAATCATATACGCCAATTGAAAAATTAAATCACTTTTCTGAAGTCCTAGGAGGACCTTCTATTTATTTTAAACGAGATGATTTACTTGGTTTAACAGCTGGTGGAAATAAAACAAGAAAATTAGAATTCCTTGTGGCGGATGCACAGGCGAAAGGTGCAGATACGTTAATTACTGCTGGCGGTATTCAGTCCAATCATTGCCGATTAACATTAGCAGCTGCGGTAAAAGAGAAAATGAAATGCATTCTTGTATTAGAAGAAGGACTTGAACCAGAAGAAAAACCAGATTTTAATGGGAATTACTTCTTATATCATTTATTAGGTGCTGAAAATGTAATCGTTGTGCCAAACGGAACTGACCTTATGGATGAGATGCAAAAAGTGGCCAAAGAAGTAACTGAAAAAGGGCATACACCATACGTCATTCCAGTTGGAGGATCCAATCCTACCGGTGCAATGGGATATATTGCATGTGCAGAGGAAATTATGGCTCAATCGTTTGAGCAAGGGATAGATTTCAATACGGTTGTTTGTGTAAGTGGCAGCGGGGGCATGCATGCTGGTTTGATCACTGGATTTTATGGAAGACAAACAGGGATTCCGGTAATTGGAATGAATGTGAGCCGCGGGAAAGCTGAACAAGAAGAAAAGGTATGTAAGCTTGTGCAAGAAACTTCAGCGCATGTTGGTATTCTAAACAGTATTCCGCGTGAGGCCGTGACATGTTTTGATGAATACGTTGGACCAGGATACGCTTTACCAACACCTGAAATGGTAGAAGCTGTTCAGCTTTTAGCAAAAACAGAAGGGGTTTTACTGGATCCAGTATATACAGGGAAAGCAGTAGCTGGACTGATCGACCTAATTCGAAAAGGTACATTTAAGAAAGAAGATAACATTCTATTTGTACATTCAGGTGGTTCTCCGGCGTTATATGCGAATACATCACTATTTTCCTAATATGTAAGAAAATCAGCACCAAAATAAGTGGTGCTGATTTTTTATGTAAGCTTTACTTGTCTGTCTTAATTAGCTATAAAGAACAAATTGCTCATCTAACCAGTTTACTATTTTTTCAATCATTGGAATTCTTATAGAATGATTGATATTTTGGTATAGCATAAATGTAATGTTAGCTGTTGTATCTTGATGGTGTGATTGTACTTTTTCACAAAATGTTTGTTGTCCAAGAGGCGAGACAACAGCATCACTTGCCCCGTGTAATAATAGTATAGGTCGATTATGAATGCGTTCGATAAATTGAATAGGATCCATTTTTCTAATCATATGAATTTCATTGGCGATATTTGAGCCTTGCTTTTGAAAAATCTCTTCAGAAGTTATCCAAGCTCCTGAGGATATGAATCCACCCATTGAACTTCCGAGAACTACAATTTTATGACCTAAGCAGTATTCACTCTCATAGATACTAGTAAATAAATCATTTATATCATGTTTAACAGTATGCAAAATGGTTTTCCAGAAATATTGTTCCATTATCGGTTTAGAAAAATGATTTTCTAAAGCTGTCCGTGAATCGTGATAAATAATTTCTGGAATAATTACGGTATATCCAAAGTTAGTTAAGATGGTACCTAAAAAGATTTGATGATAAATGCTAGATCCCCATCCATGATAGAAAACGATTGTTATTTTTTTATCCTGTTTTGTGGGCTGTAATAAGAGACCATGTATGTTTCCTAGTTGAATGTCTGTTTGATTCAATGTATCGGTTCACCTCCATAAATAAATAAGTGAGGGAATGAATGCCCTTACTGATAAAAGCTTTACTTTATCACTCCGTCTCAAAAAACTCAATCCATTCTCCATCAGGTAATGTTTCAATTTCCTCTGTTAATAAAAAAGTTACTCCTAACTTCTTCAGTCTTTCAGTTTCATCTTCTAGAGAGTCTACTTTAAAGCAAATATGGTGCACTTTTCCTTCTGTTGGAAGAGAAGGATTATAGCCTTCAATTAATTCAAGAATGGTTTCTTGTGATTCTTCTACACCTAAAAAAGCGAGTTTTAAGTTTGGATTCGGATGTCCCATGCGTTTGATAAGTTTTAGTCCAATAACTTTTTCGTAAAATGAAATAGATGTTGCTATGTTTGCAACCATAATTCCAACGTGTTCAATTCTTCTTACTGGCATGTCGATTCCTTCTTCCCATAAATTTCTTGTGTATCATAATATTGAAAATTAAGAAAATAAGCAAGATAAAAACCTTACAAATTTTATGATGTTCTATGATATAGTGAGAAAGTATGTTTGGAAAGAAGGAAGGAGACAACTCAATGAACACAACTTTACAAACTCCTTCATTAACGGAAACGATGAAAGAGTGGCATCAAGCATTAGCATATGAAATTAAACATTGGAAAACGATAGGCGGCAGTAAATTATCGATTATAAATGGCCATTTTTTATATACAGATTATGAGAGTACGGTGTATGTATTTCAGCTTATTTCGGAAGTAAGCTTACCTGATGGTACACCCATTCGGATTGAATTTGATGGTGAGGAAGCAACAGGAGAAGTGCTATCTGTACATGGATTAGAAATCGAACTGAAATTAAATGATTATATACAAGGCGAAATAAGAGAAGCGATTTTATATAGTGAACCATGGCAGTTATTAGAGCAATTGCAAGAGCGATTGAAAGAAATACGAAAAGATAAACAAAAACGTCAACGCGTAAAGCGTCTTTTAGATGGAAAAAGTACGCCAAAGCATATAGAAAAGATGAAAAATCCGAAGAATGAACTGGCATATCGTTCTTTTTATAATCCAACGACATATGTTTGGGGCCCACCGGGAACAGGAAAATCTTATAATTTATCACGTATTATTTCAGCGCACTATCAAAAAGGAAAATCAGTACTTGTACTTGCTCATAGTAATGCAGCGGTTGATGTATTAATGAGTGAGGTTACAAAGCAAATAGAAAAAAAAGAAAAATGGACACCAGGGGAAATCGTCCGGTATGGATTTAGTCAACATGAACATATACGTAATCATGAAACGTTGCTTGCTTCTAGATTAGTGGAAACAACGAATGGCTCATGGGGAGAAGAAAAGCTTTATTTAGAAGAAATGCGTCAAGATCTTCGTCAAAAAATCTTATCTTATAAGGCAACTGCTTCTGATAAAAAGCGTATGCAAGAAATTGAAGGAGATCTTAGAAAACAAAGAGCGAAAATTAAAGAAGTAGAAAGAGAATATATTGAAAATGCAAAGGTAATAGGTGCGACACTATCTAAGTGTGCAATTGATTCTCTTATTTATGAACGAACATTTGACTTAGTTGTTGTAGATGAAGTGAGTATGGCATATGTGCCACAAATCGCATTAGCTGCTTCTCTTGGTAAGCGAATTGTCGTTTGTGGTGATTTTTTACAGTTGCCACCAATTGCGATGGCAAATCATGAGCTTGTTAGAAAGTGGTTAGGAGAAGATATGTTTTATCATGCAGGGATTGTCCAATCCGTAAACAAGTGCGAGACACATCCGAATCTATTTATGCTGCAAGAACAAAGACGTATGCATGCGGATATATCTAAATTTACAAACTCATTTATTTATAAGAATAGAGTGTTCGACCATCCTTCTGTTTCGGCAAGACAAGAATTAGCGAAATTACAGCCGTTTGCAAACGAAGCGACAGCTCTGTTTGATACAAGTTTAATGGGAGCTTACTCTTTAAAAGATGCCGCTTCTGGTTCTCGTTTTAATATTATGTCCGGTTTCGTTGCAATGCAGATGATTTTAATTGGATTATTAGATGGCGTTCAATCGATTGGAGTTGTAACGCCATATCGCGCGCAGTCCCGTTTCTTATCAACATGTATAAGAGAAATATTGCAAAAAACAAAGTATCGAAATACACCTATTCTAGCAGCGACGGTTCATAAATTCCAAGGATCTGAACGCGATATGATGATTTTTGATACAGTAGATAGTTATCCGCAGGAACGTCCTGGCGTGTTATTCTTTGATCATAAGAATCATCGTCTTATAAATGTTGCGGTAACGAGAGCAAGAGGAAAGCTCATTCAGTTATCGGACTGTCAATATATGCGGAAAAATCTTTCTAGAAAACAAGCGTTATCTCACTTAACTTCTCACATAGAAAGACACGGAAATGTATATGATCGTACAACATCACGTCCATTGTTAGAACGAAAAATTACAAAACGCTTGAGATGGTTTATGCAAATGAATTTGGAAGAGACGAAAGCATTATTAAAAGACATTCTGTCAGCAAAACAAAAAATTATTATTTCGCTCCCAAGTACAAGACAAGTAGATAAAAGGGTATGGCAGGCGTTAATGCGTACAACAGCGCAGGTAACAATCTATAGCGATGGACCAATTCCATTAAAAAATGTGAGAGTACAAAGGCAAAATAAATCACTCCCATTTGTATGTATTGATGATGAGATCTTTTGGGTAGGTGCTCCGTTAACATCGCAAATGATGTTTGAAGGAAGTCCAGAATTCCCTTATATATGTGCAAGAATGCAGGCGCCTGAAACGATTGGCGTTTTAAAAGGATTTTTAGATATTCGTTAAAATCAGATCGGAATTCCTTGACATTTACTTGGAATAAAAATAGAATGAAAATAATTTAATATAATTTTATGAAAATAAAAACGATTTTCTTATCACGAGAGGTGGAGGGACTGGCCCTATGAAACCTCGGCAGCGGATTCAATATGAATACTGTGCCAATTCCAGCAAGTGAAAGACTTGAAAGATAAGAAAGAAGGTCATTTTTGAATCTGTATGTTCAAGCCTCTTTCTATCTTTTAGAAAGAGGCTTTTTTATATGCAAATTTAAAGGAGGAATGGGAAATGGGAACAAAACAAGTAACGTCACACCGAAATAGTATTACTGAAAGTATAGAAAGAAATAGAGAAAAATACTTAAAAACAAGTCATGATATACATGCGAATCCTGAAATTGGTAATCAAGAATTCTTTGCATCTAGAGCGTTAAGTTTACTTTTAGGAAGTGCAGGATTTCAGCTTCAGCACAATATCGCAGGACATGAAACAGGATTTATTGCAGGGAAAAGTTCAGGGAAACAAGGGCCGACAATTGCCTTTTTAGCAGAGTATGACGCTTTGCCTGGATTAGGCCATGCGTGTGGTCATAATTTAATTGGTACAATTAGCGTTGCAGCAGCCATTGCATTATCGGAAACAATTGAAGAAATCGGCGGTGAAATCGTTGTATTCGGAACACCAGCAGAAGAAGGTGGGCCGAATGGAAGTGCAAAAGCAAGTTATGTGAAGGCAGGTTTGTTTAACAATATTGATGCAGCACTTATGATTCACCCTAGTGGAAAAACAGCAACAACAAGTCCGTCACTCGCAGTTGATCCACTTGATTTTCATTTTTATGGAAAGTCGGCACATGCGGCTGCTTCACCTGAAGAAGGAATTAATGCATTAGACGCGGTGATTCAGCTTTACAATGGGATTAACGCACTTCGTCAGCAGCTTCCATCAGATGTGAAAATTCATGGTGTCATTACTGAGGGTGGTAAGGCACCGAATATTATTCCGGATTACGCATCAGCCCGTTTCTTTATTCGCGCAGCAACACGTAAAAGATGTGTTGAAATAACTGAAAAGGTACGAAATATTGCGCAAGGTGCAGCGCTAGCAACAGGAACAACAGTAAAAATCAATCAATTTCAAAATGAAATTGATGAATTATTAGTGACGAAGACATTTAATGAGGTGGTTGCTGAGGAATTAGAAAACCTTGGTGAAGATGTAAACCGTAAAGAGAGACTTGGAATCGGTTCAACAGATGCAGGAAATGTGAGTCAAGTCGTACCAACGGTTCATCCTTATATTAAAATTGGACCGGATAATTTAGTTGCACATACGAATGAATTTAGAGAAGCAGCTCGTTCGGAACTTGGCGATAAAGCATTAGTTACATCCGCAAAAGTATTAGCGTATGTAGCATATCGATTAATTACAGAAGAAGGAATGCTTGATCAAATTAAGGAGGAGTTTAGAGGAGCGCAGCGAAATCAGTAATGTGATTAGTATTGGAGAAGTAGTTTTCTAGAATTCTATTTAGATAAAAAAGGTTTGGAGAAATCTCTAAGCCTTTTTTAGTTATAAAAGTTGGAACTTATTATTTAGATAACTATCTCTATTGGTTCCATTGGCTTGAATTAGGGAAGAATTTAGCATTTGATAAACGAGTAGAACAAATGCTTATTTCAGCGTGTCAGAAATCAAATTGTACAACAGTTGAGATGTTGAGAAGTGCATAAAAAAGACCTCAACTAAGAGTCGATTGAGGTCGAAATATCAGTAAACTAAGTTATTTTTTAACCCTTATTAAATTGTATTTGAATAATAGCGTTATTCCTAAGTTCATTAGAAAATGTACAACAAATGGTACTAAAATATTGTTTGTTTCAAAATATATCCAACCAAAAGTCAAACTTGGAACGCTTATATTTATTAGCATTATAGGCTTTTTGAAGTATTGAGTATGAAAACCTAAGAAAAATAAAGTAGTTGTTATAATTGCAATCCATGGGTTCTCTATAAATATGAAAAGCAAATTTTGAATAATTCCTCTAAACAAAAGTTCTTCAAATAACGCTCCTAAAAACATAAAGGCAAAAATACTTAACAGTGAATACTTTTGATAACTCTTGTTTGTATCGTCAATGTATTTCGAGGGAATGTAAAGCGTTAACATTACACCAAACAAAAGTAGAGCAAACGAAGCAATAAATATATTCATTATCATTCGGATTGGTTTATCGAATGATAGGAAATTTTGAATTGTGAGTACATCATAAACCATAAGAATAAAAATGATAGCCACGCAAATGAATGTAAAAGAAGAGAATACTAAAACAGCGTCTTTTGGGTTGAAATCCTTTTTTGTTTTCTTGGTTTTGTCTTTTATATCTTTCATATCTTACCTTCTTTCCTGTGACTTTAGAATAATGAAAATACTTTACTATTTTATCAGAAGATATAATATCTACAAATAATTATTTAAAAAGCAACAATCTTTTAGAAAACAGCCTTTATTTATACCATATGATAATGGAACCTTTGTAAAGGAAAGAAAAGACGTCACCATTCAATTTTATATATTAAGGTAGAGTGTTTCTTTTTTTATTTAAGTAAAAAGCCGAAGTGCTAAAAGGAAGGAAGAAAAATTGTATCAAAATATTCTTGAAGGCTATCAAATTAGAACTGCACATAATGATGAAAGTCCTCTCATTGTTAAAATGCTAAAAGAAGTTGCACAGTGGTTAAAAGAGCAAGAAATTGACCAGTGGCAGTATCTTTTAGAAGGTGGAGATGACGAAGAGATCATTCAAGCGGTAATAAATAAAAACACTTACATCATTTTAAAGGAAAATGAAATGATAGGTACTTTTACAGTTTCTTCTGTACAAAGTGAGTCTTCTTTTTCGTATTATTGGATTTTAAGTGATAGAAAATAAATTTTAAATATTTTGATAGATAGTGCATTTTTAATTATAATACAGCTAGATACATAGAAAAGGGGAATTGTTCATGCAAATAACAAATGAACGAGCAATGTTACGATTAATAGATACAAATGATGTAGAAAAATTATTTTCAATTGTGGAAGGAAATAAAGAAATCTGGACGTATTTAATAGCTAAAATGGATAGCTATCAAGATATGGAGCGATATGTTGAAACGGCAGTAAAACGATATGAAAAGGGAACGGATTTACCATTTGTTGTGATAGATCAAAAAACGAATGAAGTTGTCGGCAGTACACGTTTGTACAATATATCAACAGAAAGCAAGACTGTTGAACTTGGTCAAACGTGGTATCATCCGAGTGTACAGAGAACGAGTATAAATACGGAATGTAAGTATATGTTATTGCAATATGCGTTTGAAGAATTACAAATGCTGCGCGTGCAAATAAAAACAGACTTGCGGAATGAAAAAGCACAACGAGCAATTGAACGGCTAGGTGCAGTAAAAGAAGGGATATTACGAAATGAGAGAAGGTTACCAAGCGGTTATATAAGGGATGCGGTAGTGTATAGCATCATTGCAAGCGAGTGGCCAATCGTGAAAGATCGATTACTGCACAAAATGGACCTGTATAAATAGGAGGCAAACATGACAAATATTGAAACAAAAAGACTAAAGATGATTCCTTTTACATTAGAACTTGTTGAGGCAACGATAAAAGGCAGAGAAGAGCTGCAAGAAATCATACCATATAAAATATCTTTAGAATGGCCAATGCCTGATTATAAAGATATTTTACCATGGGTTGCGGAAGGCTTACGGAAAAATCCAAAGCAAAGTAAGTGGAGTGGACTGATTGTTCATAAGGAAGATAATGTTATTATTGGTGATATGGGTTGTAAAGGTGCGCCCGATCCAACTGGTACAGTAGAGATCGGATATAGTATTGTACCAGAATATCAAGGGAAGGGTTATGCGACTGAAATGGCAAAAGCTTTCGTTGAATGGTTAGAACGGAATGAAGAAGTGCAAACGATTCAAGCAGATTGTTTAACGAGTAATGCCGCTTCAAGTAGAGTGTTAGAAAAAGCCGGTTTTACATGTGTGCTTGAAGAACAACATATGAAATATTGGATTGTAAAGTGAAGTGGAAGAGGTATACGTCCCTAAGAGGGAAAAAATATACCTCTTTTTCTTACAAAATGATTACTTCTTTTATATACTTTTGTTTCATCATTCCCTTCTGTGAAAAAATTCGTTACAATGGAGTTGTATGAGAAATTTTGTACATAAATTAAATTCATAAAATATGCACCACAAAAAATAGTAAATTAAAAATCCTCTATTTGAATGAAAACCCTTTATAGCACGAATCAATTGTTGAGAAAAGTGCCTTCTTTCAAATGAACTCAAATATAATGATTTAAAATAGATTATTTTTTAGAAGTATGGATAATGCACGGGGGCCAGTACAAATGAAACAAAATAAGAAAAGTAAAAAAAGAAGAGTCTTGCAAGTGTTCTTGCTCATGGTTAGTTCTATCATTCTATTTGTAAGTTATGCAGCTTACGATATTTGGAGTTATCGCTTTAAAACGGATGAGGTGGATACAGATGCTGCTATTGTACTAGGAGCAGCTTCTTGGAACGGAAAACCATCTCCTGTATTTCGTGAAAGAATCAATCATGCGATTTCTTTGTATAAGAATGGAAGTATTAAAAAAATTATTTTTACAGGTGGTACTAAATTTGAAGCAGAGCAGGAAGAAGCACGTACTGCGAAAGCGTATGCATTAAAGCATAACGTAAAGGATGAAGATATATTAATTGAAACACAGTCGCGTTTTACAGAAGATAATTTAAAGAATGCGAAACAGGTTGGAATTGATAATGGCTTACATACGTATACGATTGTAAGTGATCCTCTTCATATGAAGCGAGCGATGAGAATAGCGAAGCATATTGGGATAGATGCATATGCATCACCAACGCCAACATCAGCATATAAAACATTAGATACGGAAATTCCATTTTTCTTTAAAGAATTATGTTCTTATATTGGATATGTTGCATCGTTACCTTTGCGTATATTGAAAGGTGATTAAAAAATAAAGAAAAGGATAGACAAAGGTAGAGTGGTTCTACGGAGTCTATCCTTTTTTTATGCAAATATGCTTTGGATTTTCTATAACTTTACAAATTATAGAAAAAACTTTCAATAAAAACCTTGTATTTTCATCGGAATAGTGACACAATAGAATGCATAATCAAATATAATCTTATCGAGAGAAGTGGAGGGAACGGCCCAATGAAGCTTCAGCAACCTATCTGTAATAAAAAAGGTGCTAATTCCGAGTAGATAAGAAGGAAAAGAGATGACAACCTTCTTAATATGTAAGGTTGTTTTTTAGTAGGAGGAGAAGGGATGAAACGTTTATTTTTTGCACTTGTAAGTATTGTATGTAGTTTATTTATCATTACGGGTTGCACGCAGACATCAGGGGGCGATCAAAAAGAAATTCGTTTAGGTTTTACACCTGGTCCATACAGTGATCAAGTGAAAAAAGCGGTACAACCGTACTTAGAGAAAAAGGGGTACAAAATTAAAATTGTTGAGTTTAATTCACCAAACGAAACAAATCCAGCATTAACGAATAAGGATATTGATGCAAATATATTTCAAAGTACTGCTTTTATGAAGTCTTACGCAAAAGAAAATAATGCGAAAATTTCAAGTATTATTCAAGTTCCATCAGCACCTCAAGGTGTATACTCTGAAAAACATAAATCATTAGATGATTTGAAAGATGGAATGAAGATTGGGGTACCAAATGATCCAGTTAATTTAGAACGGGCATTACGTATTTTAGAAGGGATTGGCTGGGTGAAATTAAAAGAAAATGTAAATATTTTAACAATTTCCGAAAAAGATATAACGTTTAAAAAGAAAGATTTCAAATTAGTACCACTTGAATCACCACAAATCCCAAGGGCAATGAAAGATTTAGATTACGGCATTATTAACGGAAATCTTGTCATTTCATCTGGACATAAGTTAAAAGAGGCACTGGAATTAGAAAAAACACCTTCACAACATAGAATTATTGTTACGGTTCGTGATGAAGATAAAGAAAAACAATTTGCGAAAGATTTAATTGAAGCATACCATTCACCAGAGTTCAAAAAGATGATTCAGTCTGAAGAACAATTTGAAGGGTTTGTGCTTCCTGACTACTTAAAGTAAAGGAGATCTTGACATGACATTATCATTTATAGAAACAGAAGAACAAGTTCTCGTATTGGAGAAGATAACAGAATTCATTCCGCAATTTGCAGGAAGGGAACATCAACTGAGCGAACTAGGCTCTTTTCCTTTTGAAAATATTAAAGACTTACAAAGTATTGGTTATACAAAGTTAACTCTTCCCAAGGATTTTGGTGGGAAGGCAATTTCATTATATGATTTTGTTTTATTTCAAGAGAAGATTGCAGAGGGAGATGGAGCAACAGCTTTGTCTATTGGATGGCATCTTGGAATTGTGAAGGAACTTGCGGAAAATCGCTCATGGAAACCTGAGATGTTTTCTTGGTTTTGTGAAGAAGTAAAAAAAGGCGCCCTTTTTAACAGGGCGGCAACTGAACCGAAGACAGGGAGTCCTACTCGGGGAGGAAAACCAGAAACATTAGCTGTACAAAAAGGCGATAAGTGGATTATAAACGGAAGAAAAACGTTCACAACGATGGCGCCAGTACTTGATTATTTCATCATATCTGCAAGCATTGAAGGGCGAGATGAGATAGGAGAATTTGTGATTCCAAGACACGAAAAGGGTGTGTTGATTGAAGAGACATGGGATAGTGTTGCGATGCGTGGAACGGCTAGCCATGATCTTGTATTACAGAATGTTGAAATCCCGCATAAATTTTTTACAGATGTAAAAGGTTCACAGGCGAAACCGAAAGGAATTGGATGGTTACTTCATATACCAGCATGTTATTTAGGGATTGCGCAGGCTGCAAGAAATTATGCGATTGATTTTGCGAAAGCATATCAACCGAATAGTTTAAATCACCCAATTAGTTTGCTTCCAAACGTTAGAAGATTAGTAGGCGAATTAGAGCTGGAACTCTTGCAAGCTCGTACTTTTTTATACCAAGTTGCGAAAAAATATGATGAGGTGGAAAATAAACAATCTTTACAAGCGGAATTAGCAGCAGCGAAATATATTGCGACGAATGCGGCGATATCAATTGTTGATAAGGCAATGAGAATTGTAGGGGCAAAAAGCTTATCTGAAAAGAATCCACTGCACCGCTATTATTTAAATGTTCGCGCTGGTTTACACAATCCACCGATGGATGATATAACACTCTCATTACTAGCAGATGATGCGTTTAAATCAATTGAAAAGGAGTGAGTGAAAATGATAACGTTATGCGATATCAATAAAACGTTTCAGACGAAAGAAGGTTTATTTCACGGTGTAAAATCAGTCTCTTTGCAAATTGAGGAACATGATATATATGGAATTGCTGGATTAAGTGGTGCTGGAAAGTCTACATTATTACGTACAATGAATTTATTGGAAAAACCAGATTCAGGTGCAGTTATTGTAAATGGAAAAGATTTAACAAAGTTATCCAAGAAAGATTTACGAACAGCAAGACAGTCAATTGGTATGATTTTTCAGCATTTTCATCTTCTTCATAATAAAAACGTATCGGATAATATTGCTTTACCATTAGAATTGAAATCAGTTTCAAAAGAAGAGAGAGAAAAACGTGTAAGAGAGTGTTTGGAGATTGTTGGCTTAAGTGATAAAGCGCATCATTTTCCTTCTCAACTAAGTGGTGGACAAAAACAGCGTGTTGCGATTGCTCGTGCATTAGCAAATGATCCCAAGGTATTGCTTTGTGATGAACCGACATCGGCACTCGATCCGAAAACGACACGATCTATTTTGCAATTTTTACAAAAGATAAATAAAGAGTTAGGAGTTACAATCGTAATTGTAACGCATGAAATGAATGTAATTAAACAAATTTGTAATAAAGTAGCGGTGATGGAAGAAGGAGAAGTTGTTGAATCTTTCCACTTACGTGACCAACATCTAAAACCAACAACAGAAATTGCAAAACTTCTATTAGGTGTAGAACAAGAGAGGGGCATTGCACATGTTCAATAATGTTATCCCACTGCTTCCAGAGATTTGGACATCACTTTTACAAACATTATTAATGGTTGGACTTTCAGTTGGAGCAGCAATTATTTTAGGTGTTCCTTTAGGTGTAATTTTATATTTTACAAGTAAAGGACAAATTTTGGAACAAAATATTGTCCATCGTATTTTAAACGGCATTGTAAATATTATTCGCTCATTTCCATTTATCATTTTACTAGTGGCTCTTGTACCACTTACAAGAACCTTATTAGGAACTACAATTGGTCCAATCGCTGCAACGATTCCTTTATCAGTAGCAGCCATTCCCTATTTTGCGAGACTCGTAGAGCAAGCATTACGCGAGGTTCCAAAAGGTGTAATTGAAGCTGCTGAGGCAATGGGAGCGACGCCACTGCAAATTGTGTGGAAAGTATTGCTCGTTGAAGCGCGTTCAGGCCTTGTATTAAGCTTAACAGTTTTAACAGTAAGTTTTATTTCCTACTCAGCCATGGCAGGTGTTGTTGGCGGAGGCGGTGTCGGCGATTTAGCAATTCGTTTTGGATATTATCGTTTTCAAACAGACGTTATGATTGTTACGGTACTTATGCTTGTTATTCTCGTTCAATCTGTTCAATTCATTGGGAATAGGATTGCTGCAAAAATTGATAAACGGTAAGTATGAAAACAGGCTTCGGTATACAGCGGAGCCTTTTATAGTGAAAGATGAATTGCTGAGGGTATTCTGCTAAGTTCAAACAATCAGTGTAGTTCATAATGAATCAGAGGTAGATGTGTGGGAAATTAGCCCTATCGATATAGATATGAGAGAATGTAGGAGATCTAAATAGGGAATATATATTTTAAAGGGGGAATAACAGTGGCGGAAATTAAATTTGATATTAAAGAAATTTTTGGAACTTTATCACAGTCACCTAAAGGCTGGAATAAAGAGCTCAATTTAATCAGTTGGAACGGAAAAGAGCCAAAATATGATCTGCGTGATTGG
This sequence comes from Bacillus sp. FSL K6-6038, assembly GCF_038050455.1. Lineage (NCBI taxonomy): Bacteria > Bacillati > Bacillota > Bacilli > Caryophanales > Bacillaceae > Bacillus > Bacillus sp. FSL K6-6038. The sequence continues at coordinate 2,937,816 of NZ_JBBOUH010000001.1, read as the reverse complement.
GCACCAGAGCATGACAAAATGGGAAAAGGTGTTACATTGACGGTTGAAGAGTTAAAGGCATTAAAAGATATTTTAAATCGTATGGAGTTATAAAGTAAAACTTTAATCAGTGGGGGGGCTATCCCCACTGATTATCAGCCCTCATCAATCGGGCTTTTACGGACAAGTTCATCTCCCATCTAACTCCTTTGCTTTTACTGAATTTTGAGGCGGGAGTGTTACTGTCCGTTAATGCGGGATAAAAACGAAATGATTTGTGCAGAGAAAACCACTTTTGAATCATTATTTCAAAAGTGGCTTTTTGTATATATAGCATTTCATTTTAGAATTATTTTTGTATGGACGTATATGTCGGAAAAGACTATATAATCTTTACCTCTTTATCTTCTTTCTTGTGATGTTCAGGTACATAGATATATTGGGATACGATAAGGAGAACGCTTATAAAAAATATAGGGAACATACTTGATATAAATAGACCATCGATCTTTAAATTAGTGATTAGACAAACGATAATAATGAGTGATGTAAATAGATGAGAAATGTGTTTTCTTAATCGTATTTTATATACCTCTCGCAATATTTCACAGCATACAAATAGGATGAGCATACTTAAAAAAATTACATTTGTATCATAAATAATGAAACAACAGATTAGGCCGAAAAAAGCTAGGTATTCAATGAGTAATGGAATATTACGTAGCATAAGATGTTACCGTACTAAGTAAGGAAGTGGATCAACGGCATTTGTTTTTTCAAAATTCCATTCCCCATTATGTAATTCGAAATGAAGATGTTGCCCAGTTGAATGTCCAGTATTCCCCATCTGCCCCAACACTTGTCCAGTTTGAACGCGATCTCCAGCTTGTACAGATCGGTTTTTCATATGTGCATAAACAGTTGTATATAATTTTCCTTTTATGTAATGAGTGACGAATACGACGTTTCCGTAGCTGCTAGAATAGTAGGATTTGATAACTTTTCCAGCAGCTGCAGCACGAATAGGCTTATCTCCAGTTGCCGTAAAATCGACACCATAATGCATTTGCCCCCATCTGACTTCGAAGTTTGAGCTAACTTGTCCTTGTGTTGGAAATTTAAAAACAGCAGGTATTGAAGGTGACGCAGACTGTTCTTGTTGTTTATTTTGTAATACATATTGCTTTGCAACATATCCATATCCAGAGCCAAAACGAATTTTATACCATGTACCTACTGTGCCTACTACTTGTATTTGTGTCCCATTTTGCAAGGAACCAATAACAGCAGTATTTGTTCCTGCACCATTTCTTACCCTTAGTTTAGGCGTTGCAACATAATAAGAATTATTTTGTATAGTGATTCCTTTAACGAATGGTTGTGAGTTATGTGATACAAATTCTTTTTTTACATATCCTATTTTTCCGTTGTAAGAGATGAGATACCAGTCATTAAGTGTTTCTTGAACGGAGATAAATGTCCCGTTTGGTAATACGTCAAGGATGGATGATTGTATACTTGGTTCTGAACGAAGGTTTAAAGCGCTTGCATTTACGATATGTTGGTTACGCTGTTGATTTAATTTTGTCAACGACAAATTAGATTTTTGTATGTAACCAATTTTGTTTTGAGCGTTTACTTTATACCAGTCACGTGTAGTTTCGAGAATGGTAACAGGTGTATTGTATGAAATACTGCCAAGGGAATCACCATTTGTTGTATTTTCTTGATATAGTTGGACTTTATCAAGTTTTACATATCCGATTTTTACGTTGTTTTTTGGTTGTACAGCAGCTGTTTTCATATCCGCTTCAGTAATTGATGGGAGAAGAGAAGTGACTGCGACAGTTGCTGCTGTCAATGTTGTAACTTTCATATTCATCGTATAATGAGCCCCCCTGTATAATTTGTGGTAAAATTTAGAATTATATTACAAGAATAACAGAAATATAAAGAATATGGAAATAAATGAAAGAGATTTTTGTTTTTCTCAACATAAGATTTATTTGTACGATAATATTTGATGGTTTAAATGAGGCGTGGAAATTATCCGATATTTTCTAGGAAGATTAACTGCTTTATAGAATTCACAGACTTCATGTGATAAACGTAACAATTTTGAGAAAATAATGAATCTGTTAAGGAGTTTCGAAATCTTTCTTTTCAATTCCTTTTTTTATGTTTTATATGAGAAACCTAGGTTTCTTATTTATGCTGCGGTATAATAATGTGGAAAAAGTACGAAAAGAGGTAGTTTCATGCTCGAAGTCATTGCAACTTGTTTAGAAGATGTGAAGCAAATTGAAAAAGCTGGTGGAAATCGAATTGAGTTAATTTCAGCATATACAGAAGGTGGATTAACGCCAAGTTATGCTTTTATAAAAAAAGCGGTGAAAGTAGCAAACATACCTATCCATGTTATGATTCGTCCCCATGCTAAGTCATTTATATATACAACAGAAGAAATCGAAATGATGAAAGAAGATATTTTAATTGCACAAGAACTTGGTGCAGCAGGTGTTGTTTTAGGTGTATTAAATGAGCAGAATCAAGTTGATGAAAAAAAATTAGCTAATTTATTATCTGTTGTAGATGGGATTAATATCACATTTCATCGTGCGATAGATGAAGTGGATGATCTTATTGGTGCAGTTAAAATATTACGTAATTTTGAAAAGATAACTCATATTTTAACTTCTGGTGGTCAAGGGACGATAGAGGAAAATATACCTGTACTTCATGAAATGCAAAGAGTAAGTAAAGGGGATATCCAGCTCATTGTTGGAAGTGGTGTGACAAAAGAAAATATAAAGCGACTATTGAACGAAACAGGAATTTCAGAAGCACATGTTGGTACTGCAGTCCGAGAAGGTAAATCTTGTTTTGCTGAAGTAGATCAAAAATCTGTACAAGATCTAGTGGTATTAACAAAATCATTATAATACTAGAGAAGAGGGAAAAAGATGGAGAAAAGCAAGAAAAAAGAAATCGTTTCATGGGTTAAAACAATAGGGATTACACTAGGAATCGCTTTAATTGTACGTGGTATTTTATTTACTCCTTCACTCGTACAAGGTGAGTCTATGATGCCTACTTTAGAAAATAACGAGCGTGTCCTCGTCAATAAAATTGGTTTTAATGTACAAGGATTAAATCGTTTTGATATTATTGTTTTTCATGGAAAAGAAGGATATGATTTAGTGAAGCGAGTAATTGGCTTACCAGGAGATACGATTGAATATAAAAACGACGTATTGTACGTGAATGGAAAAGCGGTTGATGAACCATATTTAGCAGATTATAAGGACGAGGTATCGAAAGGGAAATTAACTCCTGATTTTACATTAGAACAAAAAACTGGGAAAACAAAAGTTCCAGAAGGTCAAGTGTTTGTGTTAGGAGATAATCGTCAAGTTTCAAAAGATAGTCGCATGTTTGGTTTTGTTTCTGAAGATCAAATTGTCGGAAAAGGTGAAGCGGTATTTTGGCCGTTGCAACAAGTGAGAGCATTGCATTAAAGAGAGAGTTTACGTATACGCGTTAAAAAAGCATTGAATTTTACTTTCAATGCTTTTTTTATTTGAGAAAAATATTGTTTAAATAGAAAGAATATTTTATAATTTTAAATTATATATTTGTTTCAAAAAACGGAATTGTTGTTCCGAATTACGGAACTTAGGGGAGCTAAGATGAGTGTAAATAAAACGGCAGTAAAGACGATGGATATTTTAGAACTATTTTATGGACATGAAGAGCTAACGTTAACGGAAATGGTTCATCAGACGGGAATGCCTAAAACATCTGTATACCGTTTAATTGGTTCGCTTGAAGAAATGGGCTTTTTACAAAAGACAACAAGGGGAACATATAGGCTTGGATTAGTATTTTTAAGGTTCGGTCAACTCGTTTCGAAGCGATTGTCAGTACGAAATATTGCAAAGCCATATATGAAAAAGCTTAGAGACTCTCTTGGTCAAGCTGTCAATTTAATTATTCAAGATGCGAATGAGGCAATTTATATTGAAAAAATGGATGGAGATCAACCAGTAAGAGTATACACAGAGATAGGACGGCGAGCTCCTTTATATGCCGGAGCATGTCCGCGTATTTTACTTTCGTATTTTTCGGAAGACGATCAAATGCAGTATATAGAAAAAGTGCAATTACAACGATTTGCAGATGGAACGATAGTGGATAAAGAAGAGTTGCAAAGCCTATTATGTAAGGCTAAAAGAGAAGGATATACGATAAGTTATTCGGAACTTGAGAATCATACAGCTGCAATTGCAGCCCCTATTTTTGCAAGTGATGGTAGTGTAATAGCTGGTATTAGTATTTCGGGATTAGAAATAGAGTATAATGAATCGACAATTCCAAACTTTATTACAAAAGTAAAAGAAACAGCGCATCAAATTTCGAAAGAACTTGGCTGGATAGGTGAAAAGGAAGGTATATGATGAAATTTTCAGCACTAGGGGATCAAGCAGTTGTTGTTACGTTTGGAGAAAAAATTGATTTGGATATATATGAAAGTGTGCAAAATTTACATCGACTATTAAAGGGAAATCCATTTCTTGGAATGGTTGAGTGTGTACCTTCTTTTACTTCTTTAACGGTTTACTATGATGTATATAAGTTATGGAGGGAAAATGAAAGAAAGGTAGTACCGTATGAGTTTGTATGTGAATACATGAATCGATTGTTTAGTCATAATCAAAATAAAACACAAAAACAATATGATTGTATTTCAATTCCAGTTTGTTATGGCGGGAAATATGGACCTGATTTAGAAGAAGTTGCGGCGTATCATGGGTTATGTGCAAATGAGGTGATTCGTCTTCATAGTGAAGTGACTTATTTTGTTTATATGTTAGGATTTACACCAGGCTTTCCGTATTTGGGTGGTATGCCCAAAGAGCTAGAAACACCTAGAAAACAAACACCACGTCTACAAATAACACCTGGTTCAGTTGGAATTGGTGGAAGTCAAACTGGAATATATCCATTAGAAACACCAGGCGGCTGGAATATTATTGGTCGAACACCGATTGCGTTGTTTCAGCCAAATGAAGAAAAGCCTACATATGTGCAGAGCGGAATGTATTTACGTTTTATCCCAATAACAGAGGAAGAGTACCTGGTTATGGAGGGAGCTAGGAAATGAATGTTGAGGTTTTACATGCTGGGATGTTTACAACTGTTCAAGATTTAGGAAGGTATCACTATCAACAATATGGTGTGCCTGTTGGCGGTGCTATGGATCAGACAGCATTAAGAATGATAAATATGTTAGTTGGAAATGAAGAGAATGAAGCTGGATTAGAAATTACAATGATGGGACCAAAGCTTCTTATAAAGAAAACGACATTGCTAGCAATTGGTGGTGCGAATATGGAGCCTCTGTTAAACGGAGAACCCATTCCATTGTGGCGACCAGTTTTAGCGAAAGAAGGTAGCATGCTTTGCTTCGGGAAGACGCAGTTTGGGTGTAGGACATATGTGACATTTGCAGGTGGAATTGATGTTGCAAGTAGTATGGGAAGCAAAAGTACATATGTAAAAGCAGCTATAGGTGGACTAGAAGGACGAGCGCTTAAAAAGGGCGACCTTTTTCAAATTGGTACACCATCAAAATTTGCTACTTGTATGATAAAGAAATTGATGGATGAAGACAGAATAGAAACACGTTGGGGTATATGTAATCCTGTTCTACCCAAATATAGTCGCAGCCCAATCATTCGTGTTATTCCAAGTTTTGAATGGGATCAATTTAAGAGTGAGAGTTTAGAGTCGTTTTTTACAAAGGAATATAAAGTTTCCAATTATGCTGACCGTATGGGCTATCGATTTGAAGGTGAAAAATTAAAAAGAATAGAACAATCTGAGATTCTATCAAGTGCAGTTACATTTGGAACAATTCAAGTGCCATCTGGTGGTCATCCAATCATCTTAATGGCAGATAGACAAACGACAGGTGGATATCCGTTAATTGGTAATGTCATATCAGTTGATTTACCTATTCTTGCGCAATTGAAACCAGGTGATTATGTCACGTTTGCAAAGACTTCTATAACAGAAGCGACGGAGCTTTACATCGAGCAAGAACAAAATATGAATCTATTAAAGAAGTTCATCGCTTTACAAGCGTAAAGCAGGAGGAGAGATAGCGTATGGTTACCGTTGACTTAAATTGTGATTTAGGAGAAGGCTTTGGTGCATATAAGATAGGAAACGATGATAAAATTCTTCCGTTTGTTTCATCAGTAAATATTGCATGCGGTTTTCATGCTGGTGATCCAACTGTCATGCGTCAAACTGTTGAAAAAGCGTTGTACCACAATGTGGAAATAGGAGCACATCCAGGGTTTCCGGACTTAATTGGATTTGGTAGAAGAATGATGTATATTTCACCAGAAGAGGTCTATGATTATGCTTTATATCAAATAGGGGCATTAGATGGATTTATAAGAGCGGCAGGAGGAAGGATGCACCATGTAAAACCGCACGGTGCACTTTATAATATGGCAGCCACTGATCAAGAGATTGCGGATGCAATTGCAAAAGCAATTTATCATATAAATCCAGATTTATTTCTGTATGGATTAACGAAAAGTAAATTTATACAAGCAGCTGAAAAATATGAACTGAAACTCGTGCAGGAAGCATTTGCCGATCGTACGTATCAATTAGATGGAACATTAACAAGCCGAACAGAAGAAAATGCACTCATAAAAAATGAAGATATAGCAATTGAACAAGTGTTGCAGATGGTTAAGGAAAGAAATGTAAAAGCAGTTGGTGGAAAGATTATCAATATCGATGCACAAACAATTTGCATACACGGTGATGGTGAGCATGCAGTTCAATTTGCAGAAAGAATATACAGAACATTTAGATTAAATGATATTTCTATTTGTGCACCAAAGTAGAATAAGGAGGAGATACATAGATGTTGAAACTAATTGGAATATTGCTTGTAGCTGTTGGATTTTTATTTCGCCTTAATACGTTATTGGTTGTAATGGTTGCAGGAATTGTTACTGGTATGGTTGCGGGGATGAGTTTTTATGATGTCATAAGTATGTTTGGAAAGTTTTTTATAGAAAACCGATATATGTCTATGCCAATATTATTAACTTTGCCTGTAATTGGAATTTTAGAACGATATGGACTGAAGGAACGTGCAGAAGCATTGATATCAAAATCTAAGGGAGCAACGACTGGTAGAGTATTAATGTCATATTTTACAATTCGTGAGGCTTCGGCAGCGGTAGGACTAAATATTGGGGGACATGCTCAAACAGTAAGGCCTCTTGTTGCACCGATGGCAGAAGGTGCAGCTCATGGACGTTATGGAAAATTACCAGAAAAATTAAAAGAAAAGATTAAAGCGAATGCAGCGGCAGCTGAAAATACGGCATGGTTTTTTGGTGAAGATATTTTTATTGCAACAGGAGCGATTCTATTAATGAAAGGATTCTTTGATTCTGTAGGAATGCATGTTGGTGTGTGGGATATGGCGCTTTGGGGAATTCCTACGGCAATCTCAGCTTTTATTGTAAGTTGGATTCGTTTTAAACAATTCGATAAGTATATTGAAAAAACGATGAAAAAAGAAGAAAGCCAACAAAAGGAGGCGATATAGGATGAATATTATTACACTTGATACAATCTATTATTTATTAGGTATTATTGTTGCCTTTGTCGCGATTCGTGTCGCTTTTGATCGCCAACATCCAAATCGCTTTGGTTCTAGTTTATTTTGGGCATTATTTTCTATTACATTTTTATTTGGAAATATGATTCCATCATTTTATATCGGTTGTATTGTATTAGCAATGGTCATTTTAGCATCATTGAATAAAGTAACGAAGTCCAATGAAAAAGAAGCACCTACTGAAGAACGAGTGAAACATGCAGAAAAACTGAGAAATAAAATTTTTATGCCCGCTATTTTAATTCCTATTTTTACGATTATTGGTACTTTAACTTTAGGAAAGCTAAAGTTTGGAAATGTATTTCTTGTTGATCCTGAGAAAGTCACATTAATTGCATTAGCTCTTGGGGCATTGCTTGCTTTTGTAGCAGCAATGGGAATCACAAAAGCAAAAATAACAGCGCCTGTACAAGAGGGAAGCAGATTATTACAAGCTGTCGGCTGGGCAGTTATTTTACCACAAATGTTAGCTGCGCTTGGCGGTATTTTTGCAAAGTCTGGTGTGGGTCAAGTTGTCTCAGATTTAGTAGGACAAGTATTGCCAACAGAGTATCCATTCGTTGCTGTTATGGCATATTGTTTAGGTATGATGTTGTTTACAGTTGTAATGGGGAATGCCTTTGCCGCATTTGCTGTTATTACAGGAGGAATTGGTTTACCGCTTATCGTTCAAATGCATGGTGGTAATCCAGCGATCATGGCCGCACTTGGAATGTTTGCAGGGTACTGCGGTACATTGATAACACCAATGGCTGCAAATTTTAATATTGTACCAGCGATGCTATTAGAATTAAAAGATAAAAATGCGGTAATTAAAGCCCAAGCACCAATTGCTATTACCATTTTTGTTATTAATATGTTCATCATGTATGGGCTCGTATATCGATTTTAGTAAGGAGTGGGAATGATGAAGACAGTATTGTTAACAGGATTCGAACCTTTTGGTGGAGAGGAGATTAATCCTGCCTGGGAAGTTGTAAAGCAGCTTGATGGACAAAGCTTTGGAGATTACAAGATTGTTAGTAAACAAGTTCCAACTGTGTTTTATAAATCATTACAAGCGTTAAAGTCTTATATGGAAGAAATAGAACCGGAGCTTGTTATATGTATCGGGCAAGCAGGAGGACGTCCAGATATTACAGTGGAACGAGTTGCAATAAATGTAGACGATGCAAGAATCACTGACAATGAAGGAAACCAACCGGTTGATGTATCTATTGTAGAAGGGGGGCCCGTTGCGTATTGGTCTACACTTCCTATAAAAGCTACTGTAAAAAAACTTCGGGAAGAAGGAATACCTGCTTCTGTTTCTCAAACTGCAGGTACATTTGTTTGTAATCATCTCTTTTATGGACTTATGGACATTTTAGCAAAAAGTGAAAACGGGGCTCGTGGTGGTTTTATACATATTCCATTTTTGCCAGAGCAAGCAAGTAAACATCCTGGACAACCGAGTATGTCGCTTTCAACTATTACAACTGGAATTGAATTATTGGTACGGGTCGCATTAGAGGTAGAAATGGATATTATAGAATGTGGCGGGACCACACACTAAACAAAAGTACAACACCTGCTATGGACAAATGTTATAATAAAGGAAGGATTATACATAGAGGTGAGAGCAATGCAGCAATATGAAGAAGTTCGTTCTGTTATAGAAAAAGCAAATAAGATAACGGTATTAACAGGTGCTGGTGCAAGTACAGAAAGTGGCATTCCTGATTTTCGCTCAGCCAATGGTTTATATGCAGATGCTAAAGTTGAAATGTACTTATCTAGAGGATATTATAACCGTAATCCAAAAGAATTTTGGAAGCATTACAAAGAAATATTTCAAATTAATACATTCCATCAATACAAACCAAACCGTGGGCATCAATTTTTAGCAAGTATAGAAGAGCAAGGAAAAGATATTGTGGTGTTAACACAAAACATTGATGGTCTGCACCAATTAGGAGGGAGTAAGCATGTGATAGATTTGCATGGTACACTCCAAACGGCTCATTGTCCAAAATGCAAAACGAAATATGATTTGCAATATATGATAGACCATGAGGTACCACGATGTGAAACATGTAATTTTATTTTAAATCCAGATGTCGTTTTATATGGTGATACATTACCACAATATCAAAATGCAATACAGCGTTTATATGAAACGGATGTATTACTTGTTATGGGAACCTCATTAAAAGTGCAGCCGGTTGCATCGTTCCCGCAAATTGCAAAAAGAGAAGTAGGGACAACGACTATTTTAGTGAATGAAGAGTTAACGGGTCAAGAGTATTATTTTGATTATATCTTTCAGCGAAAAATCGGGCAGTTTGTGGATCGATTTTAAATGATGTAGGAAAACCGAGATAAGAGGTATTTATCTCGGTTTTTTGGAGTTTAAATTTTCTTAATTTTCTTTAAAAACACTATAAATTATATTATCTATGTGCTTTAATATTATTAATAGAGGAGATTTTTATATCCGGATGAGAAAGTATGGTTTAATTTTTGTTATTTATAAGATAAAGATACTTTAGACCATAGAAAGAGGAGAGCATAATGAAAAAGAAAGAACAGAAAAAGAAAGAACAGAAAAAGAAACGGAAAAAGAAAACCCATATTCCTTTCCGATTAAATGTGTTGTTTTTCTTTGTATTTCTTATGTTTTCAACTGTTATTGTTCAATTAGGTAAGGTTCAAATTATTGATGGTGAGACTTATAAAAATGAGGTGGAAAAAAAGGGAGATTTAACGGTTAGTACTCCCGTTCCACGTGGGAAAATTTTTGATCGAGAAGGCCACTCGATTGTTGATAATAAACCATTACGGACAATTACATATACAAAAATGAAAGGTGTTAATTCAGAAGAGATTTTAAATACGGCAAGACAACTTGCGAAGATGATTGAAATGCCGCAGGAGGCTATAAATAAGTTAACTGAGGTAGATAAGAAAGATTTTTGGATGCAATTACATAAGAAACGTGCAGCAGAAAAGGTTACAAAGGAGGATGAAAATAAATTAAGAGCAAAAAAAATAGAGGGGAAAGAATTAGATAAAAAGGTGGAAGAAATTAGACGTGAGCGAATTACAGCGGAAGAGTTGAATGAACTTACCCCACAAGATATAGAAGTATTAGCTATTAAAAGTAAAATGAATGCAGGATATAATATGACTCCTAAAATAATAAAAAAAGATGTAAAACCAGAAGAATATGCAGTAATTAGTGAAAATTTAGCAAATCTTCCAGGTGTGGATACGACCGTAGATTGGGAACGTGAGTATCCATATGATAAAATACTTCGTTCAGTACTTGGAAACGTTTCAAGTGCTGATGAAGGACTACCGAAAGAGCAATTAGATTATTATTTAGTTCGTGATTATAACCGCAATGATCGGGTTGGAAAGAGTTATATTGAAAAGCAATACGAAGACGCCCTACATGGTATGAAAGCGCAATCGAAAAATATTACAGATAAAGAAGGGAAAATACTTCGTACTGAACAAATTACGAAAGGGAGAAGTGGCAATAATTTAATGCTAACAATTGATATGGAATTGCAAAAGAAAGTTGAGGAAAGCATTGAAAAAAACTTAATGGCGTTCAAAGCTGTAGAACCAATGTTGGATCGTGCCTTTGTGGTAATGATGAATCCTAAAAACGGACAACTTTTGTCAATTTCAGGAAAAAAACTAGTAAATAAAGATGGAAATATTCAAGTAGAGGATTATGCCCTTGGTACAATGACAAGTTCATATGAATTAGGTTCAACAGTCAAGGGAGCTACGCTACTAACAGGTTATCAAACGGGTGCGATCAAACCATTTACTCATTTTTACGATGCACCGATGACATTTAAAGGGACAACAAAAGCAAAGAAATCATGGAAAGATTTTGGTGATATTGATGATGTCAGAGCTTTACAAGTATCTTCTAACGTATATATGTTTAACACAGCTTTAAAGATTGCGGGGATTGATTACGTACCGAATAGTCCGTTAAATGTGAAACAAGAAGTTTTTAATAAAATGCGTTATCATTTTGGGCAATTTGGTTTAGGCGTTCCAACGGGGATTGATTTACCCAATGAGACTGCGGGACAACGTGGAAGAAAAGATAATACACCAGGATTCTTACTTGATTATTCAATCGGTCAATATGATACGTATACACCGCTTCAGCTTGCGCAATATATTTCGACGATTGCGAATGGTGGTTATCGTATGAAACCACAAATTGTACAAGAAATTAGAGAGCAACCGAATAAAGCTGAGGATATAGGCAAGATAGTTCAATCAATGGAACCGGTCATTTTAAATCGTGTAGATATGGACATATCCTATATTAATCAAGTGAAAGAAGGATTTAAGAAAGTGTTTCAAGAAGGCGATGGAACCGGTGTAGCACACTTTCAAAATCTACCGTATAAGCCTGCTGGAAAAACAGGAACAGCAGAAACAGTGTATGGTGGTGATAGTAATATAGGTAAGGATGAAAATGGAGATAGAAAAAAGTGTTATAATTTAACCTTAGCTGGTTACGCACCTTATGACTCTGATCCAGAAGTGGCATTTTCTGTTGTTGTACCATGGGTAAACGATGATAAATCAGGGATTAATTCTAAAATTGGAAGAGAAATTTTAGACGCATATTTTGATTTGAAAGTGAAAAGAGTGGGTGGAAATCCAGTGCCTATGGAACAGCCGAATAAACAGCAATAAAAGATTTTTACATTTACATAGAATAACAGGACAGTGAGGCATTTTAGGGGATGAAGGAAAGTCATGGAGCAGATTACTAGAAAAGAGTGGGACAAACTTATTTTGCTTGTATTCGTTATAATTGTTATGATTCAGTCTTTTACATTGTGTAAAGTAGAATTTGTGTATTATCCTTTTTCTAAAGCTAAGATTTTAGAATAACAATTCATCCGAAAAAGAGTCCTAAAAGGTAATGGAGCATACCTGTTAGGACTCTTTTATTATGATATTCTTATCGTTTTAATAAAAAAACGGTGTTGTTTCACATCAAAATACCCTTTTTGTAGGATAAGTTGATGTATTTTGTACAATTCATTTACATATGTTTCAGTTTTAAAATCAGGCACTTGCCAAGGAATTGCTTGTAAATAATAGACGAGAGCACTGATATCATAAAACCTTTGAACGGGAAACTCTTCTTTATATGTTAAAACTTTAAAACCATGTTGCTCGAGTTCACTTAGAGCAGTTTCTAAATTCCAATTTGTAAATTCAGAATTGAGTGGTGCCCCTAGTGCTTCATTGATTTCCGCACAATCTAAGCCACCTACTTGCTGCGTAAGAAAGATGCCATTTGGAGAAAGGATCCTTTTTACTTCGGAAACAGAGTAGGATTCGTGTTGATTTAAAATCAAATCGAATTGTCCATCATCAAATGGTAAAGTCTCATCATTGGTTACTTCTACAACCTTTACACCTAAAGGTTCTAAATTCTTTTTTGCTAATGGGATATTTGGAGAATACCCTTCAGTCGCATAAATAGAAGGAGGGAATGGTCTTAACATGGATAAGAATTCTCCACCACCTGTTCCCATATCAAGCATAGAATTCGTGTTTTGAATAAGGGAAAAGGCCATGCTACCGTAGGACCAAGAAAGTAATTGACTCTTCATACGATCAGTTTCTGTAATAAAGGAAAAATCCCATCCAGTAAAGCTTGCGTTTGCATTTTCTAATAAGGTGAAAAATAATTTATCATTCTTCATGTTAAATCCTCCTGTTTATTATATTCAAAATAGGGTGAATATAATAAACAGGAGGAGGACCTCTAATTACAATATACGGTTGTTACGTTTCATGTTCTAGTATTTTCATATGAAATCACTCCTGGCAAAAGTATGTTGTTTTACCTTCTAGATTTATGAGTATAATACCTTCTAAAAGTAAAAAATAAAATAGATGTAGCTGTACAGTGGTAATAAATAAGGTCCCATAAACGGTCGTTTTCGGTACTTTTTAAGGAAACTAGATTGGATATATATGTTAGGATAGAGAAGAGATTGCGAAGAAATATACTTAAGCCAACACCAATAAAGGAATCCACGTTTTAGACTACCTAATTTGTGGATTCTTTTTATTTTAGCCTAAATATAATTCGAAAAATATTGTATTTTTATGTGTTTCTTACCGAATTATTTTTTTACATTGATGTTGGAACAATAATGGTGTATGACGCATAGTATAAAACATATACCGTATAACATACACCAAGAAAAGAGGTGGATGAATGAATACTTTATTGAATTCATTAACGACAGAGCTTAGGAGAGGAACTTTAACGTTAGCTGTTTTAAGTCAATTACAAAAGCCCCAGTACGGATATTCACTTGTTCAATTGTTGGAACAGTCAGGTATTAACATTGATCAAAGTACTTTATATCCATTGCTACGCCGCTTAGAAAAACAAGAGTTAGTAACAAGTAGTTGGGATACATCTGAGAGTAGACCGCGTAAGTACTATGTTCTAAGCGAATATGGTTTGGAGATTTTTTTACAGTTAAAAAGGGAATGGATGGACAATTCTAAAAAACTCTTAGAAGTGTTAAAAGGGGAGAAAGATGATGAATCTAATTGAGATTTATATACAAGAAGTGACTCGAAGACTGCCTGAAAAAAATCGTGAAGATATTGCTCTCGAGTTAAGATCAACCATTGAGGATATGTTACTTGATGATTACAGTGAAAAAAATATAAAAGGGGTCCTTGAAACATTAGGGAATCCCGCTATATTAGCTAGTAAATACCGCGATCAACCAATGCATCTTATTGGTCCTCACTATTTTGAGACATATGTTACGTTATTAAAAATGATTTTACCGATTGCTGCTATTATTTCTCTAATCTTGATCATTCCCGAATATTTTATAGGGTATCATGGCGAAGAAGCAGTAATTAATGTGGGTTTTGATATTATTGGTTTTTGTATAGGGAGAATCGTTGAAGTAGGTATGCACGTCTTTTTCTGGCTGACACTTGTTTTCGCGCTTATTGAACGAGTAAATCATTCGAAAGGAAGTCACCCATTCACAACAAAGTTTACCAAATGGACAGCTGATGATTTAAAAAACACACCTTATATTCCTAAGAAAAAAGTCATCACGAAATTCGAAGTATTTGGAAGTTTATTATGGACTGCTATTTGGGCAACAGTTTATTTTTACGCAAATCATCTTGTAGGTATATATCGAAGTAGTACACACGGACTTGATTTTGCGGCTCCAGCTCTTAATCAGGATGTATTGCTTCAGTATTGGCCAATCGTTCTTGTTGTAATCGGTTTAGAAATAGTATTATCTATTTATAAATTAATTAAGGGACAATGGACAAAAGGAATAGCAATATTTAATACAGCTTTCCAGCTTATTGGAACCATTGTATTCATTGTGATAGTAACGAATCCAAATGTAATGAACCAAGATTTTATTACGTATACAGCTGATTTATTCACTATTACTACTAAACAACTTGAATCGCGGATAGTTGGCGGTGCAATTTTCTTCTTTATGTTATCTGCGGCAATCAGTGTATTTGATGGTATCCGCAAGGCTAAAATTCATTAATCAGCATTCGTCTATTACAATAATGGGGTTTAGTTTAACAAGCCATCCCTTAAAAAAGTCGGATTCTTAGCGTACAGGTGAACTGTACCCCATGCCCATCAACCTAATAGAGCGGGTTGCCCCAAAAACGATAAAAATGAACTTCGTTGCTAAAAAAGACACAAAATTTCGTTTTGGGGGCATTATAAAAGTTTAACCTAATGATTATGTAGCAGGTACCAATTATTAAAGAAAAAATGCAATAGGATTAATCACTACATCAATAAAGACAATTTAAATAAAAACACACCTTTCATTAATGACTAATGAAGGGTGTTTTGAATTAATATTATAGTTCATCTTCTGCCGCTTTTTTACTATTATATTTACTATATCCATACATGCATAGACCAAAAAAACGCTGCCTATACTGTTCCCAGTAAGGTCTCTCATGGTAATTGTTTCTCCAGATAAATGTGTTAATAAAGTATATAAAACAAAGAAAATAAAGCCTGGAAATATCGATTTTCGTATCAATGTTTTATTATTTGCAAAACGTAAGTATATTTTTTGATTCTCATTATTATAACTATATAAAGTGATGTCATTAAAAGAATAATGAAAGCTAAAATACCAAGCATAAAAATCCTAATTTTATCTATGAAATACAAATGTAAAATTGGGATTTATTTTTTTATTAAACCACCCGTTTATTTAAGTACATTTCTTCACAATCTTGCTGGCAATTATGTTGTCTCATAACAAAAGCCACCAGTATGTCGGCAGCCTTGTATTTAGTAACCCCTGTATTTTTCTATTCTACACAGTATGGTGAATCCAATAGAATTAAAGAACAGCTAAACCTTGCGATCCAAAGTAAGGAAAGTTAGTCCAGCCAGCAACCTGCAATCTTACTAGACTACCATCATCTTGGATATTAAATACTGACACTGTACCCTGATTTCCGTTAAGGGTGTAAAAATGCCGTCCATCTTTACTCACTCCAACATCCATCGGAAGACCTGGTGCTGTACCTGGCGGTGTACTGGTAATATCCCTTACCACCGACAGTGCTCCATTGTGATCGATTCGGTAGGTGGAGATGGTGCCGCTTAAGGTGTTGGTAGTGTAGGCAAAACGTTCATCCCTCGTTGTTACAACCCAACAAGCAGTTTTATATCCGTTTGGTACAGACCCGCTGATCACATGAATGATACCGTCGTTGCTCAATGAATAAGATGACAGCGCATTTGAAATTGCTTCTGTAACTAAGAGGATTCCAGACGATAGAAAATAAGCGCCCAATGGTCCTTGACCGTAAGAATCATTAACGATTGGTCCTGTAACCGTACCATTTTTATTTACATGGAATACACTGAGATGGTTTGATGTAAGCTCGGAGACAACGATTTTACTGCCATCCGGAGTGAAGAGAACCTGCGCCGGCTGAGCATTGAAGGTACTGAGAGAATGGGTGGATCCGGAAATAGGAGTAAGGCTTCCGTTATCATCTATGTGAAAACCAGTGATATTTGATGCGAAATTGTTTGCAGCATGACCTACATTGGAGACATAGAGAAGATTACCAAACACATCAACGCTATTGGGCTGAGCACCTCCTGATGGCTTTACATCCACAAGAACGGGTGCTCCGCTATCAGTTATGATAAAACTACTGATACTATGGCTGCCTGCATTAACTGCAAGTAGGAAACGTCCATCACGGGACAAAGTTAGGGCGCCTTGTGATGCTAAGGGGTCAATGCCATCGTTTGCTGTTGCAGTGGAAACTTCCTTTGTACCAGTACCTCTTCCATAAGTTGGGTAGGAACCAACAAAGGTAAGCATTCCATTCATATCCATGTAAAAGGCAATGATTTGATTCATTACTTCATTATTGGTCATCATGTACACCATACTCGTACGTGCACGAAGATAATTGTTCATTATTTGCATTTTATGACTATCCTCCTTTCATAATTTTATATGGTTCTTTTGCCTTTTAAATTCCCAAAATTCCCCGAATGGATGTAAATTCGTTTACAAACAGATGTGGACTATCATCCAATTATCCCACTAACCTGCCCTGTTAGTTTAAGTGGAAACCTTCACTCTTGAGAACAAAGGCTTCGTAATGTCTCATATAACTTGTCCCAAATATCTTAACGTTGTTAAAACAGTAGATTTATATCGAGGGATAGGCTTATCGTTGTAAATCCGCATTTTCCTGACTGTACCCCATAAAGAAAAGACACTCTAATGAGTGCCTGATCTTAACTAGCAACCGAATCCGCCACCTGAACAGCTGCATCCAATAATGATTAATAGAATGAACAGCACAATTAGTAAAGCGAATCCGCCACCAAAACCACCACAACTACCACCAAAGCTCATAATATTTCCTCCTTGAGTAAGAGGGGCCAACTGGGATGCACATGTGTTTTAACGGATACACATTACTTTATGTTTTTAAACAATATATGAGCAGGTCCTTTAAGAAATAAAGAAAGACACCCTTACGTGGTTCAGCCAAGATACGTGTATTATTCTTCAATTCTTTCTAGTAGCCAATCTTGGACTTCATCTGTCAAATCCATTCCCACGATGATCTTACCAAAGACTACACCTTTACCGATTAAATTTATATCTATGTCTATAGATGGTTTTAATGGATTCATTGTGTATGTAACTGTTTCGATATGGCGAACTGGGATACGAACAATCCCAACAATCCCAATGATTCCAGATGTAAGTAAATATCCATCCTCTGTAATCTCAATTACGTTATTTTTCCATGTGAATTTGTTATCAGTTATTGCTTTTGGATTTTTCGCACCAAAAATACCCATGATTTCACTCCTAAATGGGGTAGCGTCAGGAAAATGTGGATTTACAACGCTAAGCCCATTTTCAAGACGATTCCCCCATTTTTAACAACGTTAAGAAAGTTTCAATGGTCTTAAAGAATCTAACGAGACCACTTTCTCCGAATTAAAATGGTATTCTCCTAGTAAATTAATATGTTCCCAACCTAGAGGTGACATATGGTGCAATAAGTCTTTATTAAAACTATCGGAATTAATAAAATTTCATCAAGTAATATACTCCCCTGACGTTATCTGTCAGGGAAGTTATATTATAATAGGCTATATCAATAGTGATAGGAGTGTTATTGGATGCAAACAAAAAAGGTTTATCTTTATGTATTTAATACAATGTCAGACTGGGAATATGGGTATTTAATTGCTGAATTAAACTCGGGAAGATATTTCAAAAAAGATGTAGCACCTTTAAAAGTAGTTACAGTAGGAACGAATAAAGAAGGTATTACTACGATGGGAGGGCTGAGCATACAACCAGATATTTCCCTTGATGAATGTACTCTTGAGAGTAAAGACCTTTTAGTCTTACCTGGAGGGAATACTTGGAGAGAAGATATTCATCAACCTATCTTAAAAAAAATTGATGAAGCCTTAAAGATTGGCACTATTGTTGCTGCAATTTGTGGTGCAACTGAGGCCCTCGCGAATATGGGATACTTAGATTTTAGAAAGCACACAAGCAATGACTTAGAGTATATTAAAATGGTCTGTCCTAATTATAAAGGAGAAAAATTTTATGAGATGAGACCTGCGGTATCTGGTGAGAATTTGGTTACTGCATCAGGAGTAGCACCTCTGGAATTTACGATGGAAGTACTGAAAAAATTAGATGTATTTGCACCTGATACATTACATGCATGGTATAACTTAAATAAGACTCATAACCCTGAATACTTCTTCCAGTTAATGAATTCAATAAATAGATGAGCTAAAAAAATCAACTTAGCAGTTTTATATTAGTTCAAATAAAAACCATGCTTTAGACGATGTCAAAGCATGGTTTTTGTGTATAACTTAAAAATCTTTATAGAAGTAAAAAAATTACAAAGCACTCCTGAAGTTGTTATAAATAGAACTGGTAACTCAATCTCTTTTTAATATTGAAATTTCCTTAACGTTGTAAATCTGCATTTTCCTGACGATACCCCATTTAAGAAAACCCTATATCAGAGCCATTTAGTGACCTTAAAGATGTACATCCAAATGCTTCTTCAACAAAAAGAGTTTCTATCCATCCTAGAGCAAGAGATTGATGAATTAGCCATGCAGTTTGAAGAGTATGAGATTCTCCGTTCTATACCGGGAGTAGGATGTAAGATTGCGGCTACGCTCATCTCCGAAATCGGGGAGATCAAGCAGTTTAGTCACCCTAAAAAGCTAGTGGCCTATGCAGGAATTGACCCCAGGATCTATCAATCAGGTAAGTTTACAGCTACCATAAACTGCATCACGAAAAGAGGCTCTTCCAAGCTCTTCCAAGCTACGACAAGCTTTATATACAGCCGTTCAGTGTGGATTAACGAATAGTCGAAACACCAAACTCAGAGAGTTTTACGACAAAAAAAGAAGTGAGGGAAAACCTCACAAACTAGCGATAATAGCCTGCGCCAACAAGCTATTACATTGGATTTATGCCATTCTCAATCATAAAGAGAATTTCATAGCATAACAAATAACTAATAATTACATTAATTAAAAAAACTTCAAATTGTTGTTTTGAAGTCTCTTTGTCATACCTTTTTTTATTGTACCATTACTTATGAATCAATATTAAGCCAAAAGTATTGACTTATATTAGCTGGTATAATTGAATAAATGAATATTAACTACATGTTTAAATGACTACACTTTAACAACATTCACTTTCCAGCTATTTTGCAGTTTTCGAATAAAGATGATTTGACCAATGTGATATGCGTTATGAGTAGATACATTTCCAAGTATCTCCCACCACTTCGCATGTGCAGGGAAGCCATTTACTGCACTCTCAACTTTTTCTTCCGTTAATAAATCTTGCCATTGTAACAACACCTCTAAAAGTTGTTCTTTTAAGTCACTAAAACTTTTATTTTCGGGAATTATAAAACTTTTATTATTATCACCTATGGAAGGTACAGCATTAACATGAGATTTTTGGTACCTAGTTTGCCATGTTTCATTCCAATAAAGTAGGTGCTGCACAATTTCAGCAATACTATTACAATTTTCGTTAGGCTTCCAAAACGCTTCTTCCTCTGACAAATTTTCGACCGAGTCAGAAAATGGAAGGTACCAGCTAGGATCATTAGCATTAGCTAATAATTGATCGGATAAGACGTCTTTTGCATGAAACATGCTCTCCACACTCCTAATAATTTTTTTCTGATTTATTCAAGTTAAAAACCAAAGTAGTGGTAAAACTCAGGCCTCAAATGTAATAAATCGACTACCTAGTTCTATTAATTCTCTTATATTAAGTTAATCCCTTCATTATTTTTTCATAAGGGGGTCCTACCATATCGCTATCAAGCTAAGGTTTTAATATACCCTCTAAATGAACATTTTCTTTTTCTACAGGTAGTTACTTTGAGAAGTCAGCTCATTTTTTCGTTTTGAGGGCGTTTATTTTTCTTAAGCTGATGAATATGGAGTACACCCCTAGGTTAAAATAAATTTCCACTTAGAAACAAGTGATTTTAACAACGTTAGGAGTGTTTCATGCAGCACAATGTCATTTGTGTTGTATCGCAAGAAGAAAAATTACATTAGAAAAGAGCCGGAATTCACCCTGTTAAGAGTAAACCAAATCTTTAATATTTAAAGGACGAAAAAAAGAAACATAGAAGTGAAAAACTTCTGTGTTTCTTTTTGATTCATATATTTATTGGAAAATACTTTGAACTTTCAGGCACAGATACTTCTTCTACCCTATTATAGAAGCTATTTTGAACGTAAGGGATTTGTAAGGAATAGGTAAGGAAAAAGAGATTTTCATTGTGTATGATCAAAATATAAAGAAGCATGAAAGGCGGAACAGATATGACTTATATATGAAAAACAAACCAGTTAACAAGAGTGTTTCAAGGAAAAGAAGTAATTTCTGGGGTTAACATACATGTGAAAAAAGAGGGATTTACCGTTTGTTAGGACAGAATAGCGTTTGTAAAAATAATCATTATGAAGATGATTACAAATTTAATGTTGACCTTTTGTCATTGGTAGAGATGATAGCTGTGTGGTTAGTATGAAACAGCAAGCAACCACCTATCCAATATGAATAGAGGAGAGGAATACCTTATGAAAACACGTAGCCAAATTACATTTGCAAGTCTGGCCCTTTTAATAGCTGGAAGTTCCCTGTTATACACAACACCAACCTCAATTGTAAAAGCAGAGTCCACTCAAAATGTATCTAGTTCGTTACAAACAAGCACTCAACGAGATCGTAATTCCGTCAAACAAGTAATGCGGGATACATTGCAACTTGGATTCCCGGGGATACTTGCTAAAACTTCCGAGGGTGGAAAAACGTGGAGTTATGCCGCTGGGATAGCGGATCTGAGAACCAAGAAACCAATGAAAACAGATTTTCGCTTTCGCATTGGCAGCGTGACGAAGACGTTCACCGCAACAGTTGTACTTCAATTAGCTGGAGAGAACCGCCTGAATCTAGACGACTCCATCGAAAAATGGTTGCCTGGTGTCATTCAAGGAAACGGATATGATGGTAACCAGATTACTATCCGGCAGATATTGAACCATACAAGTGGTATCGCTGAATACTTAAGGTCAAAAGACGCTGATATGATGAATACCAAAAAAACATATACGGCTGAAGAATTAGTAAAGATTGGGCTTTCTCTGCCTCCAGACTTTGCCCCAGGAAAGGGCTGGTCTTATTCAGACACAGGATACGTATTACTGGGTATCCTTATTGAAAAAGTAACCGGGAACAGCTATGCGGAAGAGATTGAAAATCGGATTATTGAACCGCTTGAATTGTCGAATACATTCCTACCTGGCAATTCAAGCGTTATTCCAGGCACCAACCATGCCCGTGGATATGTCCAACCAGACGGAGCAAGTGAGCTAAAAGACGTTACTTATTATAACCCAAGTATAGCTAGCTCGGCTGGAGATATGATTTCTACTGCTGACGACTTAAACAAATTCTTCTCTTACTTACTCAGTGGCAAATTACTGAAGGAACAGCAATTAAAACAAATGCTTACTACAGTTCCTACAGGAAGTGCTGAAATCAGCGGATATGGTCTTGGAATCTATGAAACTAAGCTTCCAAACGGTGTCTCGATATGGGGACACACAGGTAGCATTCCAGGGTTTGTTACTCTTGTTGGGGGTACACTTGGAGGCAAGCATACGTTGGCCGTCAATTTGAACAGTATGGGTAAAGCTAACTTTAAAAATATTTTACTTGCTGAATTTAGCAAGTAGGCAAAAAGGAAAACAGGATAAATTTTGTCATATTTTTTATAGTTGAAAATATACCTTTCTGGTTCAAAAACCCCCAACTTACTCTAAAAAATAATTTTTGGGGTTTTTGGAATTCCAGCGGCAATCCGACGCTATTAAGCTAATAAAACAAAAAGCTCCCTAAAATGAAAAAATACGTCATCCTTTCCTATTGGAGTGCCCCCTGAGAAAGAGACAATAAAAAACACCTCTCTAAATCGTAAGTATCAGTTATGATTTTAATGGAGGTGTTTTTCGTATTATGGATACAATTTCGCTTTAGCTTGATTGGCATGGGGTACCGCCACACATCCATCAACTTAAGAATTTTATAACACACCCAAAACGAAAAAATGTACATCTCCAGATGAAAATGTACATTTTTTTGTTTTGGGATACTTGCTTTTCTTATCTTGATAGTGATGTGGTGAAACCCTTTAATTGTAATCATCATTTTGATAATCGTTATCTAAGCTGAGCACTCTTCCATGTGGACGATATTCTATGTGAAAGGTATTATGTTATTACTTGTACTGAGGCTCTTCTTGTTCAATTTGCTGAAGACGAGGATTTAAAGATTCAATAATTTCTTGAGTTTGTTGTGCTGCACCTTTATATAATTGTTTTGCTTGCTGGTTATCAGTATCAAGAACAAATCCTTCTAGGCATGCTTGAGCACTCTTTAATCCAGCAATAGTTTGTTTAAGTTTAGTGCTTACTGTCATGTAGTATTTCCTCCTTGTAAATGTACTTCAAAATATAGAATGCCTATTTTGTTATCATAGTACGATTTCCAATTTTAGGGTTATTGGAAATAATAACCTTAAATTAGAGTTATGTGAATGAGAAATTTTACAGTTAATTATTCGAAGGAGGATTTTTTTAGCTAATAGATACATGGAATACCATTAAGTGGTGTTATGTTAACTTAACATGAATAGAATATTCATAAGAAAAATCTACCATGTAAGAATGTGATTTATTTACATATTGTATGGTAAAGATTAGCTTCATGGATGGATATGGAATAGTTTTGTCCCGATAACAAAAACTAACAGAAAGAAAACGATACTATATAAAGTAAAGGAGATTAAATATGTTGAAAAAGATAGGGAAAACTTTCCTGGTACTCCTCTTTGTATTTATCGGCGTATGTTTTGTTTTGCTTGTTTGGGATGAAATTGACAGAACAGCAGCTGAAAAAAGTGGGAGATTTGGCCAGCAGCCTAGCCAATACCCTATTCGTCAAAGTGATATTACTATGTATACAGACGGGAAACAGTTAAACAATCAATTATTCTCAGATATAAAGGAAGCAAAACATTACGTGCATATTAACTTTTTCTCTATTGCTGATGATAAAGTAAGTCATCAGTTTCTAGAGTTATTGAGGCAAAAAAGTCAGGAAGGTGTAGAAGTATACTATGCAGTGGACAGGCTAGGTGGAATTTTACTAAAGAAAAAGGAAAGAGAATTATTAGTTAAAAAAGGAGTGCATTTTACGTATTACAATAAGCCTGCTTTCCCTTATCTTTCTTCTTCTTTGGATCATCGGAATCATCGTCGTATTTCAGTTATTGATGGAAAGATTGGGTACATTGGCGGATTTAACATTGGCAAGAAGTATTTAGGAGAAAAAGAAAAACTTGGTTACTGGAGAGATTATCACCTTCAAATACGAGGAGAAGGAGTTCAAGATCTAGAACACCAATTTGTGTTAGACTGGAAGAAAAACTCAGAGAAACCGATTCCGATACATAGTGCGATAAAGGAAAAGGGAGCAACCTCGCATCGATTTACTGCATATTATAGCGGAGAAAAACTTGGGCAAGATTATGCAATGCTGTTTCAACAAGCAAAAGAGTCCATCATTATATTAACACCTTATTTTATACCAAAAGACAGAACTATTTGGAACGCATTAGTAGATGCAAGAAAGAGGGGAGTCCGTGTCAAAATTCTGTTCTCACCTCATTCGGATGCACTGTTAGTTAAAGAAGCAGCGTATCCATATATCCGAAAAGCATTAAAACAGGGAATAGAAGTATATGGTTATAAAAAGGGAGTGTTACACGGTAAAGTATTTTTGATTGATGAAAAAGTATTGATGGTTGGGACCGTGAATTTTGATTCGCGCTCGTTTCATTTAAATGAAGAAATGAACTGTTATATCCATGACCCTGTCTATATTTCGAAAATAAAGCCAGTCATTAATGCAGACTTACAAAATTCAAAGCGAGTAACATCCTCTGACGTCAATCAATTATCTATAAAAGAAAAAATGAAAGAAAAGGTTGCAAAAATGTTTGAGTATTATTTGTAAAAACAAAGTATTTTTATATTAAGGAGTGGTAAACTGTATTTTATTAGAATTTCTAAACATAGAAGAGTACGCTATAAATGACTATTCACCTCTAGGTAGTTCCTTTGTAGCCGCAAATTATAATGATAAATATCTTTTATGCTTCAATATATATCGAAAACAATGGGAATTACCAGCTGGTGGAAGAGAACAAAATGAGTCATTACGAGAATATGCGGTAAGAGAACTATACGAGGAAACATCACAAAGGGTTCAAAATTTGAAATATGGTTCGATTAAACCGTAAAATTTTAATGCATAATTTTTTGCTATCACAATTCATTGCAACAAAATTATCCAACTACTAATTTAGTTCATTTTTGTCAATCTGTTAATTTCCTTAAATAGAAGAGGTATTAAATATTGCGATACCTCTTCTTCACATACTTATGAACCATAAAATCTAGAGGATGGGATTGCTATGATGGAAATCTTAATATTGTTGGTATTACTTTTTATGCTGTATGAATTGATTAAAATAAAAAATGAACTTAAATTCTTTAGAAATGATGTAAAACATATATTGGAGAAGGAAAATAAAGATATATAATTTAGCTTCTGTTAACGGAGATTATGGTAAATAAATGAGGAGTGATATTAAATGTTAGATGTTTTAAAACAACAGTACAGCTTTATTAGCTCTACCAGAGAAATTCTATTTGCGTTTTTGGAAGAAATCCCACTGCAAAAGTTGCACAGCACAGTTCCAAATTTCGGAAGTGGTAGCATTATACAGACCCATATTCATGTAGCCGATTGCTATCGATACTGGCTTGGATCATTCGCATTTAACCAAAGGCGAGCAGATTTTTCGTTTGCTACTGATTATGAAATTAATCATTCAGATGTCGAGAAAGTTCGCGCCAAATTTGAGTTAGTAGATGAGATTGTACAACGTTTTTTGGATGAATTCCATGCTCGCTGGTTCGAAAATATAGCAAATGAAGTGAAATGGCAAAAAGAACCATGGAGTACAACTCCACTATGGCTTTTAACCCATACCGAGACACATGAATTTCATCATAAAGGACAAATCGTATCAATGGCTCGTCACCTTGGATACAGTCCTCCTAACACAGACCTTGATTAATTCAATTGTACTAAAAAATGATCTACTCTAATGTCTGGCGACACAAATCTCCCTACTCTTACGACACAAAAGTACCAACTGTTTTATTTTTCTATTAAGCTTTATTAATGAATATTATTGATAATATAAAAAGACTTTCTTTGATTTGAAAGTCTTTTATATTGCTATTGTAAAGCACAATCTAATATTTCTTGATAAAGACTGTTCCATTCATGATGATATAAGGATACATCATGAAGATTTACAAACTTACGTTGTGCAGATTCATATTTAGCTTCGAATGGATGTAGTCTTGTTATATGCATTTTGTAAAATACTTGGAAACCAATTTTAGGATAAGGACTATTTTCATTCCAGAGCGGATTTTCACTATGGTCAACGATTATGTACCCCAACAATTCGCATTCTCCCCCTACATAACCTTCTTCCATCGCTTCACGTTTACAGCATTCTTCTGGAGTTTCATCAAATTCAATGTGCCCTCCTGGAAAATCCCATCCTCTTTTAAATCAACCAATAATAATTTATTTTTTGAAAACAAAAGCCGTGTACACTTGTAATTAAATCGTTTTGTGGAAGTTTATTGTTCTTTTCCCAAGTTAATTTAACCCTTGATTCTCCCCAGTTTACATAGGTAGTAGTCAATTTTCTCCCCCCAGTATCAACAACAATTAACAATTCCCTATTTAAATATCTTAAGTGGTTTAATTTGAAAAATGTTCTTTTCTGTATTATAGAATATTTGTTTATTTTTATCGAATACCAACAGAGTTATTTAACATAGCCTTCTATTAAGTTGGGAACTTCGTGTCGCGTGTTCATCAAGTTGGGATTTTTATGGTATTGGGAAAGTTCCTGCAGAAAATGGAAATGTGCTTAAGAAGAAAACAGTACAATTTTTTGAGAATTTGAATCTGAATGGTGGATCTAAAAAGCCTCTTAGCAATTTAGTGGAAGCGCATGAATGGGGGAGTAAGCATTTTGATAGTTGGATAGAATCTTTAACTGAAAGTGAAAGAAGTGCTATTAGACAATATACTGGGGATGATTATAGAAAAATTAATAATTATCTTAGGGGAATCGCAGACTCTTTGGATGGTGTAGAATCAAGTGTAATTGATAATATTAAAAGCGGTTTAAATAAAGCAAGTGTTCCCTACGATATACAAGTATATCGTGGAACTGATTTAAAATCATTTGAAAATCTAATGAGCCGATTTTTTTACTTTAAGAAAAAATCGGCTCTCATTTTGCTAAGTTTGTTGCAATGGACGAAGAGATTCCAATGTTGTCATATCTTTTACATTAAATCGATATTCTCCAAAAAAGTTTATATGCTCCCAGCCCAAGTGGTGAAATATGTTCTAGCAATTCCTCATTGAAATCATACTTACTCTTTAATACTTCTATAGTTTTACTCAAATAAACGATATTCCATAAAGTCTTGATGGCGATGGGCGGGACTTCAATTAAAGTTTTTTAAACCTAATTGGACTTACCATTAAGAGAGCGAGGATTAATGTAATCCATGCATTACTATATAAAAACAATCCCATACCAGCCAATGGTAATCCAGCAGCTGGAATAGGTAATCCCTTAAAATATCCAATGGTTGGTTTAACACTAAATTTAGCTAATCTTAAAGCACCCATCGTTGGGAAAAGGATAAATGCCAAAGAAGTTAAAATAGATGGTGTTGCTATCGAATGAAATAAAAGTGCAGGAGCAACTCCGAAACTAACAATATCAGCTAAGGAATCCAATTCTACACCAAACTCACTGTTCACTTTTAATTTTCTCGCAATCCTTCCATCAAGAAGATCTAAAACAGCTGAAAAGAAAATAAAAATGGAGGCTACTTCCAAATAGTCACTCATATTCATGGTAATTGAAAAAACACCGCACAATAAATTTCCGATCGTAAATAAATTGGGTACAGCTTTTACTATCTGATTGAACAAGGTTGTCCCCCCTAAGTTGATCAAACTTCACATTTATGTAGCATTTTCTATATATTCTTCCGTTATTCTTAAAAATATATGACCACTGTACGCTAAGTAAATTCGACAAGAGAAAAGCCGATTTCCTGTACGTTATGTTGGTTTATAAAAATGTTTGATCATGGGTAAGTCTATTACTGTTGATTTACCTAATATAAAAAGCCTGTTTTGAAAAAAAGATTAATCAAAACAGGCTCTAAAATAGAAAAGGGGAAAGAGGAGAGAGGTAAAAACTTGAAAAGTGTAATTTGATGTAAGGTTCTCAGTTTATGAATATAGAATGCAGTAATCCCCTTATTAAAAGTAATTTTGATTATATTGTAATTATGATGCATGAAATTATTTTAGTGTAAACAAAGAAAAGGTACCTCCTGCTGCAAGGTACCTTTTCCAAGGGATATAACTCATTATCTAAACGATCGATGGTCATTTTATTGAGAAATAAATCAATTACTTAACAATAAAAGGAAAATGATTGTAACAAGCGAATGAGATTTAAGAAGAATTTACCGATATATGAACTTTCTTCTATTACATTAGTTTAAGGAGGACTATAAAAATGTCTGATCTCTATTCTCGTCTTTCCAAAAATGATGCCGCTGTTCTTCTAGTGGATCATCAAACAGGTCTTATTTCCAGCCTAGTGCGTGATTATGGTGTTGATGAATTTAAGAACAATGTTTTGGCTCTTGCTAATACCGCTAAGTTTTTTGATTTACCAGTTATTTTAACAACAAGCTTTGAAAACGGACCGAACGGCCCACTAATGCATGAATTGGTTGAGCTCTTTCCTGGTGCGCCAAAAATAGCTCGACCTGGACAAATTAATGCATGGGACAATGAAGAATTTGTTAAAGTCATCGAAACAACAGGTAAAAAGCAACTAATTATCGCAGGGGTTGTTACTGATGTTTGTGTTGCGTTCCCAGCACTATCTGCTGTAAACGCAGGATATGAGGTATTCGTTGTAACTGATGCATCAGGGACTTTTAGTAAACAAGTTGCAGATGCTGCCCTTATGCGTATGGCTCATGGAGGAGTCCAATTAATGAACTGGTTTAGCGTTGCAGCAGAATTACATCGTGACTGGCGAAATGACGTTGAAGGTTTTGGAGCTTTACTTGCTAAACATCTTCCTAGTTATCAAAATATCATGGAAAGCTATATGAGAGCTCAAAGAGAGCTTAGCAAGTAAAATGACTTAATTAATAGTTGTACTGTTTTATTTTTTTCGTTTTCGGGAGCAACCAATTTCTTAACTTGATGGTGATGTATGGTGACCCCTATTAGGCTTGATAAAAATAAAGAATGCCCTTGCTTCAGTCAAGAAACAAGGGCATTCTTCATTTTTTAATTGATAATCCATATACAAGTGTTTCGCTAGGAGTCGTAATACTAAAACCTGTCATTTTATAATCAAGCTTTAATGTATTTCCTATATAGTCTTTTGTAAAATCATCCATTTGAATAATAAGTTGCTCATCTTCATAAGCGATTTCATTTGGATTATACTCATCGAAAATTAAATCAACATCAACAAATATACTACAAGAATTTGTCATTGTACCTCTAATACGTATGATGTTTTTGTTATTTGCGTTTAATTTATGTAATACGGCTTTTGCCTCATCAGTTACGCGAATGTTTATGGAATCCCAACCTTTGTTTATAGTTCTTATTCTATTATTGTAAAAACATTAGAAATAGGGAAGTAAAGGGTTTCAATGGATGATAAACGTATAGGGATTACGATTTGAAAAGTAAGGATGGAACCGTAAATGTTTGTGTTAAGCATAACTCGTCATCACTTATTTTCTCAACTTCTTGATACTTTATCTCATTCTTTTGGTAGAACTTTTTCCAAAAGTTCACCGCTGTTTTATTGTTTTTTAATTGCATTACATAATAGGTTCCTTTGTGCTGTTTTAAAAGTTCTAAAATTGCTTGATCTGCTATCCTTTTTCCGCGGTACGCTTTTAATATGAAAAGATCGTTAATGCAGCAGTCTGTTTCAGGTGCTGTGAATGGTGGTTTCGCTAATAGAAGAAACCCGATATATTTTTCTTCATATGTAATGAAATAAGGAGAAAGCTCATCTCGGTTACAAATAAGTTCAAAAGCATCAAATTCAAAAAATCCATTTTCATTTGGATGAAGGGTAGGGGAGAATTCGGATAAATCATGTAAATATAGAGCATAAAAATTCTTTAATATTTCAAGTTGTTCTGTGGAGACAATTTCTAACGCGACGTTCATTTTAATCCCACCCTTTTTTAAATAATTCCTCTATGCAGTAAACCATTCGACATAAAGAAAACATATCCTTTGAATGTGAAGGATTCATTCCAATAAAAAAGGTCAGCAAACATGATTGATGTTTGCTGGCCTTTTATCACTTAAAGTTCACATTTATCAAGAGGAATTACTTTTGTTTTCTTTGTAAATTTATATCCTAACCACATCGCAAGGAAGAGAGGTAAGCCAATATAGGAAACAAGTACACCATTCCAATCGATAGACTCGCCTATAAATGCTCCGTAATTTTGTCCTAAAATGACAATGACACAAAGTGCAAATGCGAAGATTGGACCAAATGGGAACCATTTTGCTTTATACGGTAAATCATTTAAATCTTTTCCTTGTGCAATATATGCTTTTCGGAAACGATAATGACTAATAGCAATTCCGACCCATGCAATAAATCCGGACATTCCAGATGCATTTAATAACCAAATATATACAACACCGTCGCCAAATAAGGAAGCTAGGAAAGCGGCACAGCCAACTACTGAAGTTGCGATTAACGCGTTAACAGGTACGCCGCGGCTATTTAATTTACCTAAAAATTTCGGTGCTTTTCCTTGTCTTGCTAAATCCCAAAGCATACGAGCTGATGCGTACATACCTGAGTTACCAGCAGATAAAACTGCAGTTAAAATAACTGCGTTCATAACAGAAGCGGCAAATGCAACTCCTGCTTTTTCAAATACAAGTGTAAATGGACTTACTGTTACATCGCTAGCTGCAAGACTTTCAGTTGTATACGGAATTAATAAACCGATAACAAGTATTGCAAAGATGTAGAATAATAGAATACGCCAAAAGATTGAGCGAATTGCTTTTGGAATGCTACGCTCTGGATCGGCAGTTTCACCAGCAGCTACACCTAATAATTCAGTTCCTTGGAATGAAAAACCAGCAGCCATAAATACACCGATAATTGCCATAATACCACCGTTAAATGGTGCATCTGCAACAGTAAAGTTTTTAAATCCAACAGGTTCGCCACCCATAATACCAAAAATCATCATAAATCCAACGATTAAAAAGATAATAACAGTAGCTACTTTAATAAGTGCGAACCAATATTCCGCTTCACCAAACCCTTTAACAGATAAGTAATTTAAAAGAAACATAATGACTAAACAAAGGCCACTCCAAATAAGGGAAGGTGTATTTGGGAACCAAAACTTCATAATTAATGTTACGGCTGCAAGTTCAGCGGCAATGGTAATTGCCCAGTTATACCAATAATTCCAGCCGAGTGCAAATCCAAGTGATGGATCGACAAATTTTGTCGCGTATGTGCTAAAAGATCCAGTGACAGGCATGTAAGCTGCTAATTCAGCTAAACTTGTCATTAAGAAGTAAACCATAATTCCGATTGCCGCATATGCGATGAGAGCTCCGCCAGGCCCTGCTGTGTGAATGACACCACCACTGGCAAGAAATAGTCCAGTACCGATTGTACCGCCGAGAGAAATCATCGTAAGGTGACGAGATTTTAACCCGCGTCTTAATTCACCTTGTCCTTGTGTAGATTGTTTTGTAGAGGTAGCTTGATTCGTTGCGCTATTCATGTTCAACACTCCTTTTCTTGTAAGATTAGGAAGGAACGGGGAGAAAAATACAAAAAACCGCCAAAGGAATTTGGCGGAACGTTTCACAAATAACCACCCCATCATACCCTTCCGTTAAGATAGCACCCCACGTTTACACGGTACTTTGTAAACGTGACAGTTCTGTTCCTGTTTGGAGACAGCCCCAGCTCGTACTTCCAGAGAAGAAATACAAACTTCGGCAGCATTTCCTTTCAAACGGAGTCATTGACATTCTCTGTGTCTAATCCGTTCTACTAATAAAAGCCGCAACCTCTACCTCATCGGATTGATGAGGATTTATTTATTGCTGTGATTTTTAATATATGGCAATTGTAATTAGTTTCTGAAAATATTGCAAGGAATTTTTGTAGGAAAATATCAAAAAAAATCGGTTATTGTATAGGAAACGTTTCAAAATTCCACCCGAACCTACTTGATATGTAAAAAAATGAAGAAAAAATTGTTATACAAATGTTTCGCAAAAAGATATGGAAAATCCTCTAAAATTAAAAGAAAATTCAGAAAAATAAATTCGACATTGATTATAAGCAAAATAAAGAGTGCTAAAGAGATTAAAAAAGGTAAGCAAACTTATCATTTGCTTACCGTAGTATTTCACACCACTTTATAATTATTTCCGTTTTAAGGCAAAACTCGTTTTTGTCCAGTCGTATATCCAACGTTTTGTTTTGTAAGCTGGGAGTGATTTCTAACCGAAATGAAAAGTGCAATGATAACGACAAGACCCGCTGCAATATAGGAAAGGTTAATAATTGTTGGATCCACTTTAAATGATGTAAGCAGTGTCCGGATATTTGTAAAAATAATCAGTCCACCAACGAGTACACCAAGTAAATGTGAAGGTACAATTCGTACTAACCATGCAGCGATTGGAGCGGCGATAATGCCGCCGAGCATAAGAGCAAATACCCAAAACCAGCTTACTTGTTCCCAGCCCAATGAAATGAAAAATCCAATAGTTGCAGCTAATGAGACAGGAAACTCACTCGTATCAACGGAACCAATGACTTTTCTTGCTTCATTTCCACGTGCGAGAAGTACTGGTGTAGTGATAGGTCCCCAGCCACCTCCACCAGTTGAATCAACAAATCCCGCAAACAATCCGAGTGGTATAAGTTGCTTACCAGACATACGTTTATTTGATTGGACAATTTGTTTTTGAATAATAAATCGTAATAAAATATAGACACCTAAAGTAAATAAAAAGATAGAAATGTAAGGTTTAATTAAATCACCTGGTAAATTGCTTAAAAAACAAGCACCAACAAAAGCACCAATTGCACCTGGTAATGTTAGTCTGGAAACAGTGTATTTATCAACGTTTCCAAATCGAATATGAGATACGCCAGAAGCTGCAGTGGTAACAACTTCAGCTAAATGAACAGATGCGGAAGCGACAGCAGGTGCAATGCCAAACATTAATAATAATGAGGAAGACGTTACTCCGTAAGCCATTCCAAGTGCCCCATCAATCAGTTGAGCAAAAAAACCAATAATAGCAAAGACAATTAATTTTTGCATATAAAATCCCCCTGTAATAATAAATAAAAAGGCTCTTTTCTCAAGTGAGAAAAGAGCCTTTGGTTTTTCCAATCAGCTTAACGTTAATTTTTTATTATTATAATGCATATTAATCTCATAAAGCAACTAGGTTTTAAAAGTTTTTTAAATTGATTGAAATAACAGAACAGTTATATAATAAAAGGATGTAAATAAAGGGAGGGGAAAATTATGTTAGCATTTGATCATCTCGTTCATACCGTTAGGTGCACACCAAAGGAAGCAGAAAAGCGAATGGAGGAGCTTGGATTTCATACGGTACAGGGCGGAGAACATACAAACTGGGGGACATGGAATAGTTTATGT
Source organism: Bacillus sp. FSL K6-6038 (assembly GCF_038050455.1). Taxonomy (NCBI): domain Bacteria; kingdom Bacillati; phylum Bacillota; class Bacilli; order Caryophanales; family Bacillaceae; genus Bacillus; species Bacillus sp. FSL K6-6038. The sequence goes on along the minus strand of NZ_JBBOUH010000001.1, from coordinate 2,903,992 downwards.
TATTTTGACTTATCTTATATTGAATTTTTAGCAGTGCAACATGAAGATACAGCGAAACAAGCGGATAATCCACTTGTTCAGGAAACTGTAGAGAAATTACGAGATAGAGAAGGAATGCTGCAAATTGCTCTTCGTACAGATTATATTGAAGAACTTGCGGTAAGGTTCATGGAAAAAGGGTTACAAGTTAAAGGGCCGTTTGAAGGAAAACGAATGAGAAATGACGGTTATCTTATCGAATGGAAAATGTTATTTGTGGAACAGGAAGATAGTGGACCGAAATTACCTTTCTTTATACAGTGGGAAGAATCTGATGAGAGTAGGCGATTCGATTTACAAGAAGTGGGCGTCATTGTCCCGCATAGCAACGAGGTAAAAGAAATTCAGACAATATATTATGCTGTAAAAAATGCACGTGCAACAGTAGAAAGATGGAAAGAGATACTCGAAGTACAAGTGACTTTACCTGAAATTCATCAAGAATGGAATGCGCTTTGTCAAAGTATATTGCTTGAAAATGTAAATGTGCAGTTTTGTGAACCTAGTGGTGAAGGGTTCGTGCAAGAATGTTTGTTAAAATATGGAGAACTTCCTTTTGCGGCTGAATTTCAAGGAGCAAATACACAGAAGAAAAAACAACAAATTTTAGGGAATGTATACATATATTAATTGGAGTGGTCTATGTGGAAGAGGTGCTAAGGGAGTTAGAACAACAATTGGATTGGCCTCGTATAGTAAAATGTACTTTGATTCCAAAAGGTTTTTCATTTGATAAAAAATATAAAATTGAATTAGAAAATGATGAACGCTATTTTATTAAAGTGTGTGATATGTCAACTAGTGAACGTAAGCGCGAAGAATATGAATATACGCGTCATTTTGAATCATTAGGTATACCAATACCCAAACCAGTTCATTTTATAAGGCTTGTTAGATTAAATCAATGTGTACAAGTATTTGAATGGGTTAACGGAGAAGATGGTGAAGATATACTTGGAAAGTTGACTGAGAAAGAGCAATATTTGGCTGGAAAAAGGGCGGGAGAAGTCTTAAAGACAATTCATACAGTGAAGAAAAAGAATGTAGAAGAATCTTGGGAAACAGCTCGATGGAATAAATACGAGAGATATTTGCAATTATTAGTGGAATACGAGGTGGATTTTATTGACTTGCAATCGGTGTTAACCTTTGTAGAAAATCATAAGAATTTATTGCGAAATCGTCCTACTGTGTTTCTGCATGATGATTTTCACCCAGCAAATATTATGATTCATCATAATGAATTTCGTTCAGTAATCGATTTTGCGAGGTTTGATTTTGGGGATCCCATTCATGATTTTTATAAAACGGCCTTGTTTACAATTGATATAAGTGAACCATTTGCTGTTGGACAAGTCCATGGGTATTGTGATGGGGAGCCGTCACTTCATTTTTGGAAACTATATTCACTGTATGCAGCGATGATTTTTCCAGCAGATATTGTTTGGGCACATAAAGTAACACCAAATTTATTAGATGGAATGAAGGGGAGGTTGAAGCGGATTGTAGACGATCAGAATGATTTTACTTCCTATATTCCAAATTGGTATAAATCTTTTAATAAAGATATAATAAATATAGAATAGTTGGGGGTGTTGATTTGGATAAAATAGCGGTTATTTCAGATATTCATGGTAATATTCCTGCTTTAGAAGCAGTTCTTAAAGACATCAAATTAAAAGGGATAGAACGTATTGTGTGCTTAGGTGATCTAGTAGGGAAAGGGCCACATTCTAGTGAAGCAATTGAGATTATTCGGAAAGAATGTGAGCATGTTGTAATGGGAAATTGGGATGATTTTATTACAAAGCCTAGTGATTTCGAAACATTACAATGGCATCAAAAACAATTATCAGAACAGCAGCGGAATTATTTAAGGGAATTACCATTTTCAATTGAATTTATAATGAGTGGGAAACTAATTAGAATGTTCCATGCATCACCTAGAAGCCTATATGAAAGAGTTCAGCCCGGAGCTCCAATGGAACAACGTGTTAGTTTATTTGAAAACAGTAATCTTACAGAAAACATTGAAGGTGAAAGGAAACCGGATGTCGTTTGCTACGGAGATATTCATCAAGCCTATGTGCAAAATTTTCGTGGGAAAACTTTGTGTAATGCAGGAAGTGTGGGTAACCCGCTTGAGATTACGCAAGCCTCTTATTTGATTTTTGAAGGTGTATATGGCCAAAAAGAGGCAGCAAGTTTCTCAATTCAACTTGTAAGAGTTCCTTATGATATAGAGCTTGCGATCCGATTGGCTAGAGAAGAAGAAATGCCTGAGATTGATGCGTACATACAAGAATTGACGACAGCTAAGTATCGGGGATTAAAGTAGAATTAGACAAAATATATTTGTTAAATCAATATACAGTTCTGTATAAATACTTAAAAATATTAACTATAGGGGAGGGAATATTCTAAAATAATTATTTTGAATATTTAAAATAAAAAGCCGGATGAATGATTGGGAGAGTAATTATAACTTCTAAATAGAGAGAATTAGAAATAGCGAAATCATTAGATACAATGATTTTTCTCCAAATAGGCATGGTTAAAAATCCTTAGGTTAGGTTGGCAGCTCATGTCTGTATTCAAAAGGTGTATAGTAACCTTAATAAATGATGAAATATGCTAAAAGTTAAAAACTAACGAGGGAATAGAGATGAAAATACAATTAAAGGCGGATTTAATGTTACTATTGGTTACATTTTTTTGGGGGGCATCCATCTTACTTACAAAAGTTGGCCTCAATTACATGCAAGAATATAATTTAATCTCATTACGTTTTATTATTGCTTTTCTTTTGTCAGGTATAGTGTTTTATAAGCATTTAATCAAAATTGATTTTAGAACTATTAAATATGCTTTTATATTAGCTGTTATCTTGTTTATAGTTTATATTTTTGCGACTTTTGGTACAAAGTATACATCGGTTTCTAATGCTGGTTTTTTAATGAGTCTTACAGTGATATTTATTCCAGTATTATCATCTATTTTTTTAAAACAAAGACCTGAAAAAAAAGTTATATTGGGAGTTGTTTTAACAATAGTAGGGATAGGGTTATTAACGTTAAATAGCCAATTAAAAATAGGTTATGGAGATATATTATGTATTTTATGTGCTCTATTTTATGCAGTCCATATCATCATTACTGGAACAATAACGAAGCAGGTTAATTCAATTAGCCTTGGAGTTTTACAACTTGGTTTTGTCGGTCTATTTAGTAGTATTTTCTCAATGTTTATGGAAAATCCTAAACTTCCTAGTACTGTTGAATCATGGTTTTCAATTTTAGTATTAAGCATATTTTGTACAGCAATGGCTTTCATTGTTCAAATCATTGCACAGCAATATACGAGTCCTACACATACAGGTCTTATTTTTTCATTAGAACCTGTTTTTTCAGCGGGTTTTGCTTTCGTTTTCACAGGTGAAACTCTCACAGCTAAAGGTTATTTAGGTGCAACTCTTATATTATTAAGTGTAGTAATCGCTGAACTAGATTTTAAAAGTTTATTAAAAACAAATTATAAAAAAAATATAGGATAGATGTTTTTTAGAATACGTTCAAGTTGAGAATATTCATTTATATCATTTTAGCTCATATAAATCAGATTTACTTTTGATAAGTAGTTTTATGCTAATAGTTAGTGTTTGTAGCAAATAGGGTATAATTTTTATAGCAATAAAAATCAACGATAAAATTTCTTAATGTTTTGTAAATATCTAACTGAGGTGGACTATTTTTGAAAAAATGTGCTTATGAATTTCTAAAAATAAAAACTTTAAGTAAATCACATTTGATTATAGTAACAAAAAGGTATTTTCACGTCTAGAAAGCACACAGTTATTTGTTATAGTTTCATACTTGTTTCCGTAGTCTAAAGCATTTTTCATGGAGCATTAATGCTCCATGAAAAATGTTTTTTTATTTTTGACAAAATTCAATGGCGGTATGTAAACGAGAAATTCCGTCCTCTATTTGATTGATATTTACTTTCCCATACGATAACCGAATATAGCCATCTTTTGCTCCAAAAATACTGCCAGGCATAAAGGCTACTTGCTGTTTTAAACTTTGCATTATAAGCTGTTTTTCGTTAATAGGCTCCTTTAATTTTCCCCATATGTAAATCCCGCCATTAGGATTTGAAAAAGAAATCTTATCTTGAAGATAATAATTTAGGGCATCGACAATGACATCTCTTTTTTGTGCTAACTGATTGCGTAATTGTGTTATATGCGTATCAAATGGAACAGTTTCAAAAAATTGCTGCATGAGCCATTGAGGAAATATACTCAGTCCTAATTCCATTTGATGCCGTGCATCTGATAACCGTTCTACTACTGACTGTGGAGCAACAAGCCAACCGATACGAAGGCCAGGTGCAATCATTTTGGATAGTGAATGCACATAGATGACGGTTCCATTTTCATCAATGGATTTTAAAGTAGGGCAAGGCTGTTTATTTTCTAATGTTAATAAACTAGATGGATCATCCTCAACGATTGGAATACGTAGGTCTGCGCATAACGATAAAAGTTTTTTTCTTCGATTTGGATGAAGCATCGTACCTGTTGGGTTTTGGAAATTTGGATTTAAAAAAATCATTTTAATTCGGTGCTTTCGATATAGTTCATGCACATCTTCAGGATTCACTCCATGTTCATCAACAGGTAACGGGAAAATACGAATCCCCGCTGATTGGAAGAGGGGTAATGAATAGCAATGTGAGGGGCTTTCAAATGCTACCGCATCACCTGGGTTTAATAAGCATTGAACGATAAGATGAAGCGCTTGTTGTGCCCCAGAAGTAATCATAATCGATTGTTCTGTTGCTTCAATTTTTAGATAATCTCTCATATATTTCGCTGCCGCTTGTCTTAATGGTAGATAGCCTAGTGGATGATCATAGCTAAGTGATTGCGTTAAAGGTTGCTCACGTAAAATGCTTTGTAACTGTTCATGGGGAAACAGGTTACAACCAAGTTCTCCATTTGCGAAATCAATTATATTTTCATTTTGCTGGACTTGCTCTCGAATATGTCGAAGTAGTGGTAAATTCGGTAAAAAAGTACCACCTTCTACGAATCCTCTCCAGTTCGGTGTTAATGTTGGAGAAACGCCCCACATATGTGTACTTACACGTGTACCTCTTCCAGTTGTGCTGTCCACAATTCCCATAGCACGCAGTTCATTATAAGCAGTTGTAACAGTACTTCTGTTTACATTCAGTTGGATTGCTAATTTTCGTTCCGAAGGGAGAAAGCTACCAGGATGAAGCTCTCCGTACATAATACGTCTTTCAATAAAATCAACAACTTGTTGATAAATCGGAATCTTGCTGTCATTATCTAACTTCCATTCCATTTATAACGTCCCCTTATTCTTTATCTAGTTTCATTATAACAAATTGGCTGGGTGAAAAAACAGCCAATTGGACGGTGTGGTATCCAGCCAATTTTACTATGCTAAGGTAGTGGAAGGGGAGATTCGGATGAAACGATGGCAAATGGAATGGCTCCTAATATCAGTTGCTTTAGTATGGGGAGCGAATTATACAATTGGAAAATATGGAGTGGCGTATATGTCAGCCATTCAATTTAATAGTTTACGATTTTTAGTTGCATCTCCGGTATTATTATTGATTACATTTTTTATGGAACGATCGCTACGAATTGAGAGAAAAGATTGGTTAAGATTATTAGTAGTTGGGATAGTTGGAACAACATTGTATCAAACATTATTTATGTTATCTGTAAAATATACATCAGCAACAAATGCGTCACTATTAATTGCGATGTCACCTATTTTTACAGGGATTTTAGCAGTGTTACACAAACAAGAACGTTTTTCGATGAAGATTCAAATCGGTTCTTTATTATCCTTTAGCGGCGCAGCACTTGTTTTATTAACAGGGCATACGAATCAATCTACATATGAGTATGCTTGGCTTGGAAATCTAATTGGATTAGTTGCTGCGATTGCTTGGGGTTGGTATCCAATTCTTGCACAGCCACTTATTACAAAATATTCGGCAATGCGAGTAACATCTTGGTCTACATTAATTGGCATTGTGCCACTTGTCGTATATTGTTTATTCAACGTAAATACACTAACATGGCAGACAGATACGTTAAGCTGGGGTTCATTAGGTTATTCAATCCTCTTTGCAACAGTCTTTGGACTAGCGATGTGGTACGTTGGTATTAGCAAAATTGGCTCTACAAAAGTAATGGTCTATATGTATCTTGTCCCGTTGTTTGCTGTCATTTTTGCCGCAGTAACAATTGGAGAAAGAATAAATACGATGCAATTGCTTGGCGGACTTGTTATATTTATTGGTTTGTACGTTGTGAAAAAAGGAGCGGTAAAAAAGCCCGCTTTCAATTTGGAAAAAGTAAGTTAATGTAAAAATGACCTCTTTCTATGAAAGAGGTCATTTTTATTTTTGTAAAGATAGCGCTTGTTTCACTGCCCATTGTTTTATAAATTATATAGAAATATACGTATGGAATTGTAACATAGGGCTTTTTTCAAAGCCCTATGTTTATTCTAATTAGCTTCAATTCTAAGTGCTTGAATATCACGACAGTCCAAAACAATTACAGAGCCAGGTTCTGTTGTGTTATCCACAAAGGTTGCGCAAAAATTATCTGGATTAAAGTTAGTGAAAATAAGATCCTCTAGTGTTGTTCCTGTAAGAAAAACATCTACTTCTGTACCTAACTGTAATCTTTCTAATTGTTCGCAGGCACATTTTGTATGCTTAGTCATATAAAAAACCTCCTTTTCTCGATTTACTATTAATATATTAATCAATCAAATAGAATGTTTGGATTAATAACCCAGTAATACTAATTATTTTGCTAGTTTATATTTTTAAATGTACAGGGCGTGGAAATGAAGGAAGCTGAAGACGCAAACAAGGTTACAGCATTTTATTATACAAATCAAAAAGTAGAATCGGTAGAGGAACGTATGTGGTTTGTAGAGTTGTTTTTATCTGATGAATTACGAGTAAAAAGAAGGTGATACTCTTTAACGATATGGAAATGTCTACTTATTACGGAGTGGGCGGTGGTATACGTATTATTTCGGATATGCGTGCTCTATTTCGCTGATAATTGTCTAGGGAAATCGGAATTGAAACGTAAAATAGAAAGGACAGATATTGCAGTTAAAGATGTATTATAGGGTTTTGTGAGATGAAAAAGTTAGTTCCTCTGTAGATTTGGTTCTATTTTGTTAGTTTAATAAACTAATTATTATATTATAGAAAATTAATAATATATCATGGTAAAATATACTATATAAATATTGATTATTACATAGATTGGAGAATGGCAGAATGAAACTAAACTTACTAAAAGCAGGGGTACTGACTAGTTTTATGCTTTTATGTTGGTCTTATGAAGAGGTTCCCGCTTCTGCAGCATCTACGTGTGGGCCGTACGGTCAAATTAAGCCGAATCAAAATCCCTCTCGTCAGCACATGAATTGCTTACTAACGAACGCAGCATTAAAAGCAAATGTTCCTCCTGAAGTTGTAAAAGCTGTGGCTGCACAAGAAAGTGGCTGGAAACAATTTGATGGAAACGGCCGGCCAATCATAGCGCAAGACGGCGGAATTGGGATTATGCAAATTACAAATCAGTCCAAGTACGATCAACAAAAGTTAAAATACGATATTGAGTATAATATTCAAGCGGGTGTTGAAGTTCTTCGTGGTATGTATCAGCGAACGGATCTTCCTAAGATAAAGTCTGCTGGACCAGAAGTAATTGAAAACTGGTACTTCCCTGTTATGGCTTATAATGGAACAAAACCTGCAAATAGCCCTTTATATAAGGCTAATGGCCAGAAAAATTCAAACGCTTATCAAGAAAAAGTATTTGCTATTCTTGAACAATACAGTTTTTTAAATGATACGAAATTGGCACAGTTCCCTTTCCGTACAGCTGATTTCGAATATGACCCTAACACTAGCAAAAATATTGTATTTAAAAAGAAAGAGTACACACTAACAGGTTTACATCCCTCTACATACCATCTTAAAACAGGCGACCAAGTACTTGTAACAAGAGATGGAGTGAACTTAAGATCCAAACCTACTTCCGCATCAAGTGGGAAGCCGTTAAGCAAAAATACCAACTTGATTATTCAGGGGAACTTTGCATATGATGAATCTTTAAACAGTAATAATCAGTTTGTATGGTATCCAGTCAAAACGGCAGATCAAAAACTAGTAGGTTATATTTCTTCTGCGTACATTATGAAAAAAGGTGTACCTTTACCTCCAAAGGTGAATGCGGTCACAGATAAAGATAAGGTAGTGACAGGAACAGCTGACCCTAATTCTAGTATCTCTGTAAAATCTGGAACGACATTTATTGGTAAAGGAAAAGCGAATTCACAAGGAGTATTCTCAATTGTGATACCTGTACAAAAAGCAGGGACAAGAATAAGTGTAATAGTAAAGGATAGTGCAGGCAATAGCAGCCCATTTACAACAATAAGCGTACTAGATAAAACACCTCCAACTATCCCAAATGTAAATAAACTGACCAGTAAGGATACAGTGATAACAGGAACAACTGAGCCTAATACAGATGTGAATGTAAAAGTGGGTTCAACTCTTATTGGTAAAGGAAAGGCAAACTCAAAAGGACAGTTTTCAATTAAGATACCAGTACAAAAAATGGGAACGAGAGTAAGCGTAGTAGTAAGAGATAGTGCGGGGAATTATAGCCCATCCAAGGTAATAGAAGTAAGTAAGTAAGTAAGTAAGTAAGTAAGTAAGTAAGTAAGTAAGTAAGTAAGTAAGTAAGTAAGATATGTAAAGTATTTACAAGTAGGATCGAAATAGATCGGTCCTTTTTGTATTGGCTCTGTTAAAGTAAAATGCTCATAAACGATATTTAAAAAACCACCTGTTTGGGTGTAAGTAGTTCAGATAACATGGAGAAAAAGCCTAATCACAGTATAAATAGCGCATGATTTTGCAACACAATTTGCATATTAAATAACAGTATATTTAGCATATAAAAACGCTTGGGATTATCCAAACGTTTTTATATACTATGTTTAAGCTTTATTCAACTAAAGCACCTTTGTTCGTATTTCCTGTTGTACAGATAAGAAGCAGATTTTATGAGTTGGCTTATAAGTTGAAGATAGGATAGATTTTTAATGAGTGAATAGATGTCTATGTTAATATGAAAATATAAATACTCATACATCAGATTTAAAAATGTAACTAGTTAAAAAAATCTTAGTTAATTAGAGGTGAAAGATATGGTGGAAGAGAGAAGAAGTGTTACAGGATATGAAGAACAATACGATGTTACCCGATCTGGTAGAATTATAATAAAAAAAAATAACCAAGTTCGTCATAAAAAAGGAGATGAATATGGGTATAAGTATGTTCATCTACATAAGAAGGGTACTAGGGAACTCTGTAAAACATTTGATGTATGGCGAGAGGCGTTCCATGATGCGGACATAAGTGAATATAAAGGTATAAAATAGGATTCTAAAAAATAAAAAGAACCAAAATGGTTCTTTTTGTGTTTTTTGAAATAGAAATTATACTGCTTGTACATTAATATTTTAAAGGGGGGAATTTAGTTATGGAGCAGGTAATAGCAGAGTTTTTTTCTCCAAGTAAAAAATATAAAGTTCAAATAATAAAGCGAAAAGATGACTTATATACAACGGAAGTCTATCGGTGGATGGAGGATTGTGGATATGAGTTTCGTAGTTTTTATTGGTTAATAAGATCATTTCCGAATAGAGGAAATGAGATATTAAGTATGAGAAGGGGTCTTCTTCTATGCTTCTTCAAGGCTGTATGATTTCGAATGAATTACCACAGATAAAAGAGATACTTACTCTCCAGATGGAAGAATGGAGGACGTTTACTACACATTTTATTCAAGAAATGAAAAATGAAGGTATTGTCGGAAGTTCATTGGATGCCAGAACTTTAGCAACAGCAGGAATGGCTCTTTTTAATGGATTTAATTTGCAACATTTTGTAGACAATCGAATTCAAATACAGGACATGCCAAGTGTTTTTGTTGAATTACTCCAAATCCAAGAACCTAATAAAAAAGATGAATAAGAGTATGATGGTTTATGAATACTCTATACATATAAGGTTAACATAACGTTTCATTATCGGTAGCAAGGACAAGGGGGAATCCTTGTTTTGATTCGGTTCTTTCTTCTTTTTGATGTACAATCGATATGCAAGATTTTATACATGATTGATATAGCGGGGATTCTAGGGATCCTCGTTATTTTCTTTTTCTTCTTTTTTGCATAAAATCTTGTATAAATTATTAAGGTGGTAGATAGGTGTAATAAATAATAAAAAGTGAGCGTGCACTCCAAGATCAATTGCAACGAGCAAGTGCATTAAGTATTCTCATTAATGCCATCATTATATGGAATACCACATATTTAAGTAAAGCTGTAGAAATGTTAAATAGTACGTATGGATTTAATGAAGAACTATTAAAACATATCTCACCACTAGGGTGGGAACATATTAATTTTTTAGGTGAGTATCGATTCGATACGAAAGATACTACAACATTAGAAGCTCTTCGTCCCTTACAACAAGTCTAAAAATAAAAGCTGGATTTTTCTTAGAGTAGAAAATCCGGCTATTTTTATGTCGAAATTTGCTTAGTGTATATTTTCGTTAAAATGTGGGTGGTACCCCATCGCCATCAAGCTAAGCGTTCTTTCTTGATTTCTTTACATTTGTCAATTTGAAAGAAAGATTTCCATGTTTTAAATAAAATTTCAATTTGCCAACGTAATGAATATAAGTCATGGATATGTTCCGTTGGAACGTTTTCTGCAGAAAGGTTCGTAATATACACGTTGATTCCACTTAACCGTTTACTACGTTCCTTATAGGTAATCCCTTTCTTTTTTTCTCTTTTGGCTTGTTCTATCAACCTTTTCTCAATGGAATTCTCTAATTAAATAACAATAATAAACGCAGAGAAGGGATAGCTTAATCGCTATCCCTTCATCTTAATTTCACTATCTAATCCCATTGGTTGAAGAAAGTTGTTGTCTGTTTTTATTGAGTGCCTTCATCGCTTTTGTACTCCAAAATATCACCTGGTTGACAATCCAAAGTCTTACATATCGCTTCTAATGTTGAAAAACGAACCGCTTTTGCTTTCCCATTTTTCAGAATGGAAAGATTCGCCATCGTAATCCCAACCCTCTCCGAAAGCTCCGTTACGCTCATTTTTCGTTTTGCTAACATCACATCAATATTAATAATAATTGCCATATCCTCCACCTCAGACCGTTAAATCATTTTCTGATTTTATATTAATAGCTTCTTGTAAAAGTCTTTGGAGAACAGCAGCAAAAACGGCGATCACCATAGAGGCGAAAATAATGACCAATCCGATTGGTATGATACTTGGAGGGTCAACTCTTTCCGCTATGAGATAGTAGAGTGGCATACCTAGCAAGTACAAGGTACTGATCGTGATGGCACAGTATTTTATATTCTTTAAAGCCTTTACCGATAATTCCGAGAACGCTTGGTTCTTATCAATATAGCTTAAAAGTTTAAAAGCTTGATACAGAGCAAAGTAAAAAGGTATCGCTGCCGCGTACATATCGATTAAAACGAGAGATTTCATATAAGCAATATCTGGATACAATTCTCCAGCAAAATTCCCGAACTTAGGTACCAAAAATATGCACAATGCAAGAACTGGGATTCCTATAAAAATAACAGCTAGCTTTAAAAAGAGTGTCGTAACTTGTTTCATAAAAAGCACCTCGCTTATTTAATGACAACATGATTTTATCATGTGATTTATCGTTTTACAATAAATTCATATTGTTTTTTATTATATTATTATTGTTATTGAAATGTCCTTTTAATTTTGACAAAAATAAAAAGCATTTCTCATTACAAAGAAATGCTCTTACTTTAAAATGTTAAATTTACAACTTGTTCAACAAAACTTCCAAATAGTTTAATAAAGTAAATCAACAACGAAAGATAACAGAACCTTGAAATAAAAAAGCTTCATGTGTTAAAAGAAATTAATAACTTATCAAACAAAAAAGTGAGATGAAATTTGTGTTTTGGGGTATTTGCTTTTCTTAGCTTGATGGTGATGTGGCGAGACCCCAATATGTAAAATAACTTAATAATCTATCAAAAGAATTGATCTCGGCATATGGTTTTATTTCGGTATCATTCTTGATCATATAAGGATTGAACCATATGCCCTTTATATTCGCATTTTGACAGCCACCAATATCTTTTTCTATGTCATCTCCAACGAATAATGCTGCTTCCGGTTGCACATTAAGCTTATTTAATGCTAATTCAAATATACGGTTGTCAGGTTTACTAAATCCCACTTCTTCAGAAATAATTATTATATCAAAACAACTATTTAAATTAGTGTTAATTATTTTAGCCTTTTGTCTCTGAGTTGAGCCATTTGTTATAATTGCAACTTTAACATGCATCTTTATAGTATTTATGATATTTATAGTATTTTGGTTTATAGAAAAACAATGAGGAAAATTATTATTCCAAAAATCTTGAATGTAATTCCGTGGCAATCTATATTTTGGTGGGAATTCATCAAAAAATGATTCCAAAACTTTTACTTTGTCACTGTAGCCATAGCTTCTTTTATCATATTCCTTGAATTTCTGCAACATTTCGTTTTTTACTGAATGTTGTTTAACATCCCCATAGCACTTCTCTAAAATAATTGAAAACAAGTTATCTACTGCCTTATCCCTATCAAGTAAGGTATCATCTAAATCAAATAGCATTGCTTTATAACCCCTCAAACAACTTCACAGCCTTTCTCACATTATATAAATAATCCCTAGTGTTATGGTGACGAATCACTTTAAGGATGATTTTTCCATATATTTTTGATAGATCGAACTAGCCACCACTGTATCTAAAAAAGCTACCCCAACTGATTTAAATAGAGTAATTTCATCAGAGTTTGAACGTCCTTGTTTATGTCCTAAAATAATATCCCCGAGCTCACTATATACATTTGAAAAATCCCATTCATTTTTTTCGCTTGCAATCAAGAAATCACCAGCTTCATGCTGTACACCTTCTAATGTATCTACAATAATTTTATCGCTGCGCTGTAATGTAGTGAAATCGAGTTCTTGCATATGAGGTTGGTAAGAACCGATTCCATTAATGTGAGTACCAGGTTTAATGTATTTTCCATCAAACACAGGAGTAGTGGAGGTGGTACTACAAATGACAATATCAGCCATTGCAACAGCTTCGTCAGCTGATTCCATAATTTCAATGGATCCTTTCCAATTTGGATATAAGGAGAGTAACTGATTTTTAAATTCAAATGCTTTTTGCATTGTACGGTTTACAAGGAGAATACGAGTTAGAGAACGAACTTCCATAACAGCTTGTATTTGCCCGAGTGCTTGAGCGCCGCATCCGATGACAACGCAGATGCTAGCATCTTGACGAGCGAAATGATTTGTCGCAATACCACTCATTGCTCCTGTGCGAAGTGTTGTTAAATAGGAAGCTTCAATTGTCGCGACATGATCTCCAGTATTTGTTTCTGTTAAAACGATTAAGCTTTGTAGTGCTTTTTTCCCTTTTTGCGTATTTTGAGGGAAGATACTAACGATTTTCGTAGATGCAAATTCAATTGGAGCTACATAAGAGGGCATATAAAGGGAGTTTGCCTCTTCTTGAGAGTGTTGTATATTTAGCCTTACAGGTGTTGTAATCTCATTGTTCATATAGTACTGGAATGCCTTTTCGACGTCTTGCAAGCAATCTTTCATTTTATAAGTTTCTTGTACCATTTCTTCTGTAATATGAATCATTTCAATTATCCTCCTTTTAATAGAAAAGGGGGAGTTGAAAATCCCCCAATTGACTAGGCTTGTATATCTTGCTTTTGTACATTTTCTGCAATTTGCTTTGTTGAAACGGCAGTGATAGCGATTAAAGAAATGCAGCAAGTAAGTACAATATATAAAGCTACCGGAACCCAAGAATTGTTATACACATTCATTAAATAAGCAGCAATCATCGGTGCTGTCCCACCAGCTAATGCAGCTCCTAATTGATAACCTAGCGTAACGCCAGTATAGCGTACTTGAGTGGAGAAAATTTCAGAGAATAATGTACCTAATACGGCGGTTACAGGTGCCCATAAAATACCTAAACCGATAACAGTTGCGAGAATGATAGAGAAAGTTGTTCCTTGGTTTAGTATTAAGAAATAGGGAAAAGCATATAAGAGAATTGCAATCGTGCCCCATATGTACATTTTCTTTCTTCCAATTGAATCTGAAAGTTTTCCCATAATCGGAATCATAATAGTAGTAATGAGCATAGCGATTGTAACTGCGTTTAAGACAGTTGTATTTGGTAGTTTTAGCTGCGATGTCCCATAAGAAACAATGAATGTCGAGAAAATATAGAAGGGACCTGTTTCCGCTACCTTTGCTCCTGTAGCGATAAGTACAGATTTCCAATGATGACGTAAAGTGTCAGCAATAGGTAGTTTTGAAATATTTCCGCTTTCTTTTGCTTTTTTGAAATCTGGTGTTTCATCTAATCCGTTTCGAATCCATAACCCTATGAATACCAATACGGCACTTAAAATAAATGGAACTCGCCATCCCCACGTTACAAAATTATCACCAGAAATCATTGTCATGAAAGAGATCGCAGCAGTTCCGAGTAACATTCCAATTGTTACACCTGTTTGAGGGATGCTACCAAAAAGTCCTTTTTTTTCCTTCGGTGCATATTCTACGGCTAATAGTAAAGCACCACCCCATTCGCCGCCAATTCCTAATCCTTGAATAATTCTTAGTAATATTAAAAGAATAGGAGCTAGTATACCGATAGTTTCGTATGAAGGAAGCAAACCAATGCATACTGTCGCCCCTCCCATCAGAGATAGGGTTAACACAAGTGTCTTTTTTCTTCCGATTTTGTCACCGATATGACTAAAGATAATCCCTCCAAGTGGACGGATAAAAAATGGAATACCAAAAGAAAGATAAGAAAGCATGAGTGCGACAAGGGGATCTTCGTTTACAAAAAACAATTTGTTAAATACAAGTGCGGCAGCAGTTCCATATAAGAAGAAATCAAACCATTCGATAGAACTACCAATTAAACTAGCTATGAGTGCTTTTTTCTGGACAGAGTTTTGTTGATTCATCAGTTCACCTCTTTTATTTTTAATATTCTAATTATTAAAAACATTTTATATAAAATGTTTTTATATGTCAAAGTTTTAGGACGTGGAGGAAGTATTGTTATAAATAGCAAATATTATAAAGTGATGTTTTTCATTAGAATGGAAGGGGTCTATGTAATAGTAGATATTTGTATTTACCTAATAATCAGAAGTGTAGATAAAATGGGGAATAATAGGATGAGAGGAAGAGAGAAATGAAAGTAAGACACCTTCAAGACGAAGATTATGTAACGATTCATTCCGTGCTTAATGAGTGGTGGGGCGGGAGAAATATGGCTGATATGTTGCCGAAACTTTTTTTCGTTCATTTCCGAGAAACAAGTTTTATTATCGAGCAGGATGGGGAGATTACAGGATTTTTATGTGGATTTTTCTCACAAACATATACCGATGAAGCATATGTTCATTTTATTGGAGTAAATCCAAAGCATCGAAGAAAGGGCATAGCTTCTACATTATACTCTTATTTTTTCGATGAAGCTCGCGCAAATAATCGTCATATTGTAAAAGCGGTAACTTCTCCGGTAAATAAAAAATCAATTCAATTCCATCAAGAAATTGGATTTGAAATTGAAATAGGTGATGGGGAAGTAGATGGAGTATCTGTACATACAAATTATGATGGGGATGGAGGGAGCAGGGTATTATTTGTGAAGAAGATGTAGAAAACGATAGGCTATGTAAAGGAGGAGTATTATGAAAACTTTCATTTACATGGTGAGACATGGCGAATCACCAAAAACAGAAGAAAATGAAAGAACAAGAGGGTTAACTGAAAAAGGGAAATTAGATACTTATCGAATAACTGATATATTACAAGGGAAAGGTATTGAGGTTTTTGTTTCAAGCCCATACCACCGATCCATCCTAACTATTCAGGAGTTAGCTAAACGTTTAGGGCAAGAAGTTTTAGTATTTGAAGATCTAAAAGAGAGGGTTTTTTCTGCTGAAGACAAGCGAATATCTGATAAGGAATTATTACCTTTGTTAAAAAAATCATTTTCTGATCCAAACTTCGCTTTAAAGGGAGGAGAGTCTAATGCAGTTTGTCAGAACCGAGCTATAAAAGTTTTAAAAGAATTATTAAAGACTTACCGGGGCCAGAAAGTAGTATTAGGCACTCATGGAGCTGTTATGACTTTGATGATGGGATATTATGACAATCAGTACGATTTGAACTTTTTACTACATACATCAAAACCGGATATATACAGAATGGAATTTCATGATCAGGAATTGGTGGAAGTTAATAGGTTGTGGAAATGTTAATAGAAGTGTTTATTTACCCTACTATCTAAAATCGTGGTTTGGAAAAAGGATATTTGTATAATGGAATTCTCTTGAAACTATTACTACACCTATTCGCAAACATAGTTACATTTATAAATTTTAGAGGTCAAAAATGTTAGCAATTTCATTAATTTTCATGGCTTTGGGAATTGAAGAAAAGCAACAACATTTTTTATAGAGCATAATAAGTAAGCACCTTTTTTTCATCACCCCCATAACTTTTTAACCAGGAAAATCGTTATATAAAATGAATACTAATTTTATAAGTTATGAAAATGAATGGGGGAAAATTATGAAGGTCCTTATATTAGGAGGTACTCGTTTTTTAGGAAGAGCTTTAGTAGAAGAAGCATTGAAAAGAGGGCATGAAGTCACCTTATTTAATCGTGGCACGAATATAGATGTATTTCCTGAAGTAGAGCAGTTAATAGGCGATAGAGACAGTGGTGTATCATGTTTAGCAAATCGAAAATGGGATGTTGTAATGGACACATGTGGATTTTCTCCTCATCAAATTAAAAAAATCGCTGCTGTACTTGGAGATAACATCGAACATTATACATTTATATCAAGTATCTCTACTTACAAAGATTGGATTCCACTTCATATTAAGGAAGGCTATCGTGTACAGCCTATGCCGCCTAGCGATAAGTTGAAAGCGGTTGAGGATGGGGAAATATCTCCTTACGAGTATTATGGGGCACTTAAAGTTTTATGCGAGGAAGAAGCAGAAAAATATTGGCCAGGGCGTGTTTTGCATATAAGAGCAGGGCTTCTTGTTGGACCATTTGACTATTCAGATCGACTCCCGTACTGGGTTCAGCGTGTAGCACAGGGTGGGAAAATAATGGTGCCAGGGCGTTCAGACCGTCCTGTTCAACTGATTGACGTGAAAGATGTGGCAACCTGGGCATTCGATATGGCAGAAACCAGAAAAGTAGGCAAGTTTAATGTGACAGGGCCGAATAATAGATTGACGATAGAAGAACTATTAAATACTTGTAAAGCAGTAACAAATAGCGATGCTGAATTTGTATGGGCAGAAGAACAATTTTTAATTGAGAATAAAGTAAAGCCATGGACGGAGTTGCCTTTATGGATTCCTGAAAATTTCCCATTAGAAGGAGAGACAGAACCGTGGAAAGGTAGTTTTTTCATCAGTATAGAAAAAGCTGTTAACGCTGGTCTCTCTTTTAGACCTATTCAAGATACTATTTGTGATGTGTATCTATGGGAGAAATCGAGGCAGGATACAGAACGAAAAGCAGGTATATCAAGAGAAAGAGAGGCCGAATTGCTAGAGGTTTGGTTTCAGAAGGAGATATTATGATGAGAGTATATACTCATCAAGCAGAGAAAAAATTTTGCAAGGAAATAGATTCTGCTAAATTGGGAATCCAAAAGATCTGATATGATTGTGTAATAAAATTTAGATTTCAAAAAAATATTCTTGCCCCGTCTTAAATTTAGACGGGGTTATATGCGTTTGGGACTTTGAAATTTTGTGCGCACGCTCCTATTTTTAGAAAAAATAATATTTTCAAAATATATACTTGAATGAAGTATATATTTTTGTTAAATTTATCCTATGGATAGAACAAGTTTAATTAAAGGTCATTTAGAGATGTGTGTGTTATCTATTTTGTCAAAGGGTAAAAGTTATGGATATGAAATTATGAAGGAGTTAGAAAAACACAATTTAAAACTGAAAGGAGTAGGAAGCATTTATCCCATTTTGACTAAGCTCAAAGATCAAGAATGGGTTCACACTTATCGTGAAATGACAGAAAGTGGTAAGGTTAGAGTTTATTATGAAATTAATGAAAAAGGGGAAATGTATCTTCAGAAAAAAATCAACGAGTGGTTGGAGTTACAACAGGATATAAAATCCCTACTGCAAAGTGGTTTGAAAGGAGAATATTTCGAATGAATATGAGACTGAATATGGAAGAAACACAATTCTTAAATGAAGTTCTTGAAGAGTTAAAACAATACCAAATAAGTTCAAAGAACAGAAAAATCATTAAACAGCAGCTTTTAGAACATATTCAAGAATGTCGTGAACATGGCCAAGATAGTCTAAATGATTTAGGAGATACAACAACATTTATCAAAGATTTTTTAGAAATGAATGAAATTGATCTTCATTCTGAAATAAAACAGATACGAAAATCGAAAAATAGAACAGGCATTTTATTTGTGATTGGATTCTTTACTTCAATTGTTACCTACCTCATTTCACAACTCTTACTATCTATGTTTTTAACAGAATCATTTAACCCACTACATACTAATAATTCGTTTGACTATAATATTTTGTATCAGATAGCAGATAATTCTTGGTGGAATTCTCTGTTAATGATTACCAGTGTTTCTATTTCCATACTAATTTCCACGCTGATAGTGTTTTATATAAGAAAAGTAAATATAAGCAGGTGAATGTTAATATGAAAATACTAAAATTCATGGTCATTTTTATATGCTTATTATGGAATGTGATTATTGTATTTCTACCAGCCTCGAAAGTTTCCGCAGAAAAAGATATTAAGAATGCGATAGATAACTACGTAGAAACCTTTTTAAAAGAACATCGAATTCCAGGAGCTTCGATTGCTATTGTTCATGAAAATGATTTATTTTATTCTAAAGCATGGGGTGTAACGGGAGAAACTGAGGAAAAAGTAACGACTGAAACTCCCTTTACTATAGGATCAATAAGTAAATCATTAACAGGTTTAGCTATAATAAAACTAATTGAAAAAGGTACCGTTCACCTAGAAGATCCAGTCAAAAAATATCTTCCATGGTTTACACTTAAAGATAAAGAAGCAACATCCAAAATAACAATTAAACATTTACTTACTCATTCAAGTGGTATCAGTACTTATTCAGGTTTGGCAATATCTGATAAAGAATCTGATGGGTTTAACGCTATAAAAGATAATGTGAAAAGTCTATCAAACGTTACACTTACCGCTTCACCTGGAGAAAAGCATCAATATAGTAATGCCAATTTCCTGATTCTTGGTGCTCTTATTGAAGAAGTTACCAATCAAACATATTCTGACTACATGAAGCAGGAGATTTTTTTACCATTAGGTATGAAGAATGCAGCAGCTGATAATGATACTGCATATAAAAAAGGATATCTTGCTGGTTATCAGTCATGGTTTGGGATTCCTATAAAAAGTTCGGTAACATATGATAATGGGGGAGCACCGTATGGGTACATAACAGCAAGTGCAGAAGATATGATTCAATACATTAAATTCCTTAGCCGACAAGAGAATGACAATTTTTTAACTGAAAACACTATGAATCTTTATATATCACCGCATGTTCAAACGGGTGAAACCCGCTACTACGGCTTAGGGGTAAGAATCACAAATCCAGATTCTGAGGAGAAAATGATATGGCATTCAGGCTCAACCCCTGATTCACATGCAGAAATGTTTTTTATACCGAAAACGGGTTGGGGCGGTGTGATTCTTACCAACAAAAATCATATTTTGGAAGAAGAGGCACTTTCCTATTTGAAGCAAGGTATTATAAATGTAATAAATGGAAATGAACCAGTTGATATACCTTCAAATACTCCTATTGTTCAATTGGTTACACTAGGGACAATATGCTTACTTTTTGTAATGCTCGTTTATCTGTTGATAAAGATGAAATCAAAAAAAATTCGTAAAAGAAGCGTATGGTGCATTTCTGGTATTATTTTCTTAGTGCTATCTATCGCTACAATTCCGGTACTCATTTATAGTACGGATTCTCCATGGCATGCGATTTATGTGTTTTCTCCAGATTTAGCTTATTTATCAATTGGAGTAGTTATCCTGTTTGCGCTTAATGGATTGTTTTCTATTATCATCGCTTATAAGCAAAGTTTGCAAGTAAAATATTTTAGTAGTTAAATCTAATAATCATATAAAGGTGGTACATAACAATGGATCTTACATTCAAATTAGAGAAAACTTGTTTCAACTATCGAGTCGGCGCAATATGTAAACATAATAATAAAATGTTAATGATTCAAAATGAAGGGGAAGATTTCTGGTATATACCAGGTGGACGAGTGCAGATGCTAGAAAGCAGTGAATCGGCAGTGAGAAGAGAACTTAGGGAAGAACTAGGAGTAGATGTTGATGTGAAGAGACTGCTTTGGATGGCTGAAAATTTTTTCACATATGATGAACATCAATTTCATGAAATCAGCTTTTATTATGAAGTAAATTTACTGGAGCTGCCTGCAAAGGGAGAGGATTCTTTCTTTCTTGAAGAAGACGGCAAAAGGTATGTATTTCAATGGGTACCTTTAGAGCATGTAAGTGAATATAACTTGAAACCAGATTTTCTAAAGGATAAAGTGAATGAGTTGCCTATTCATATGGAGCATATTGTTAGGAATGGATAAGAAGAGATAGGAAGATAAGAATTGGGACTTTACTTATAACTAATAGGATGATTATGGGGGGAATAACAAGAAAAGTATAAGCTTACAAAGTCTGTATGAAAAAACAATATTCCTAAATATGGAATTATAGTATAATAGAAGAGAAACACAAGGAAATGAGGGGAACAGCTATGATTACATTGCAACAAAAGCTGGAGCAATACACACATATATATGCACAGTTAAAAGGGGAACTAAAATGGAAAACTAGTGATTCTCGGACAGGGATGATGATTGCCGCTATGTATGCAGGCAGTGATAAGTCGTTTCATCTTGGGCGTTTTTTAGAAATCAGTAATTATATTAAGGATCAGGTAGGGATGTTTTCCTATTTAAAGTCCTATCATCGCTTTGTGGTTGCCGCAACATTAGATATTCACTTTACACATTACAAAGAAGCGTTTCAGAAGTTTCTAGACTTATATGAACGATTAGTCGCTGGTGGTTTTAGCCGGAGTATATTTACTTATTTGGCAGCAGCTGCGCTTTTACCAGAAGAAACTGGGCAGCATGAGGTACGCATTCAGCGGTCAATGCAAGTATATAAGCGCATGAAAGAGGATCACTTCTTTCTTACAAGTACAGATGATTACCCGCTCGCTATTTTACTAGCAGGACAATCAGAGAAAGTAGAGGCGCTTATGGATCGAGTGGAACGTCTCTATCAGAAGCTGGCGGCAGCTGGTATGTACAAAGGGAATAATCTTCAATTTTTAAGTCATATTCTTTCTCTAAAGAAGGATGTCAGTGAAGATATTTTAGTAGCACAGTGCACAAACATATGGAATCTGCTAAAGCGAGAAAAGGTAAAAGTAAAACAAATGCATTATCCAGCTATCGGGCTGCTAGCATTGCTTGAGGATGGAGAGAAAGAGGTCCATTCTGTTCGAGCATTCATTGAGAAATTGCAAGGAGAAAAGCTATTCCGCTGGCATACGGATACCAATATTTTGATTGCGATTCAGCTATTCGTAAGTCAGAAAGGTGCGGAAAGTCAAGCTGCCAACACAGGTTTACAAACAATGATAGAGGTCCTCATACAGGCGCAGCAGGCAGCTATGATCGCAGCAATTACAGCTTCCTCTGCAGCGACTTCTGCTAGTAGTGGTTCATAACGTGCGATTTGCTGCATGAATGCGCTACATGTAAGATTTTTCAAAAAGGGTTACATACATCATACTTAGCTAAGAAGTCGATTGTCTGTTGACAATCGACTTCTTAGTCTATGCTAAATTAATAAGATAAGCGTCAAATATTCCCCACCTACTATTTGTAAATAGCCCATGAGATAATCTCCTTACATACTACATGTGGAGTTTTTTAATCCAAATTTGGCTTCTCCACCAATTTTATTATTTCTCGACAGAAAACTCCCACCTCAAGGAATGGGTAGGACATGGTCCAATGAGTAGGTGAGAGGTGAATGGCGGTTAGGCAAAAGCCTAACGGTTCTCCTTGTGGAAGAGTCAGTATGAGGTATCGGAATCCATTCGTTCCTATAGAAGGGAAATGATGCAGTAAGAAGCATTCTTACATATAAGGAATTGTTTCATCATAAAAGTCCGTCCGTATGTATACATTTTTGAAGGGTGACAGAGGGATTTCGACAAAAAAGAAGAAATGATACGAGAGAAGTATTTTTGAGTATATTCCGATATCGTTCTCATACATATCGTGAAAAAAGTATGTAGAAAAACCAAAATAGGAAGTGAGGTGGAAAGTGGTGCTCGTCCATAAAGCGTATAAGTTCCGGATCTACCCTAATGCAGAACAAAAAATACGTATCGCGAAAACAATGGGTTGTTCTCGTTTTGTATTCAATTACTTTTTGGCAAAATGGAATGATAGATATAAAGAAACAGGAAAAGGATTAACCTATGGCACTTGTTCTTCGCAATTACCTGCCCTCAAAAAAGAATTTGTATGGCTCAAAGAAGTGGACAGCACGGCTCTTCAATCTTCTCTTCACAACCTCACTGACTCGTATTCATGATTCTTCAACAAACAAAACAAAGCACCTCGGTTTAAGTCGAAAAACAATAAAGTCCAATCATATACAACGAAGCACACAAATGGGAACCTCGCGATTGTAGGGAATAAAATAAAGTTACCGAAACTTGGCCTTGTCACGTTTGCCAAAAGTCGTGAGGTAGAAGGACGTATTTTGAGTGCTACTGTCAGAAGGAATCCAAGTGGAACAGATTTTGTCTCGATTCTTGCCGAAATAGAAGTGCAAGAATTGCCAAAGACAGATTCCGCTGTTGGTATGGATGTTGGCGTGAAAAACGTTGCGATTCTTTCAACGAGAGAGGTATTTGGCAATCCGAAATGGTTTCGGATATTAGAGAAGAAGCTCGCTCATGCCCAGCGTGTTTTGTCTCGTCGTACAAAAGGTGGAGCGAACTGGCATAAACAGCGAATCAAAGTGGCTCGTATATATGAACGAATCACAAATGCAAGAACTGATTACTTGCAAAAACTCTCTACGATGATCATCAAAAACCACGATATGATTGGGATAGAAGATTTGCAAGTATCCAATATGTTACAGAATCACAAGCTCGCGAAAGCGATTCAAGAAGTATCTTGGTCACAATTCAGAGCGATGCTTGTGTATAAGGCGGAGTGGTATGGAAAACAAGTCGTCGTCGTATCCAAAACATTCGCCAGCTCTCAACTTTGTCCGCATTGTGGCAACAAAAACAAAGACGTGAAAAATCTGGAATTTCGTGAATGGAAGTGTCTTTCTTGTGGTATGTATCATGATAGAGATGGCAACGCAGGACAAAATTTGAGAAAAGAGGCCTTAAGGCTTCTAACCGTAGGGACTACGGGGATTGCCTACTCATAAAGCCGAGGGATACTTTGGTGTTCGTAGGAATCCCCCACTTCAAACAGTTCGTTAGACTGTTAAGTGGGGGTAGTTCAAACAAGAAACATTACAATTGTCAATTTTATTACAATCATCAGTTTTCGGTCGTTAGCACATTACAAAATGGAGGTTGTTAAAATGAGTGTAAACGTAGAACAAGTTAGATTGGCAAATGATGAGGAAACTTATAGAAAATTAAATATTCATCCTACAGAACCGCAGCAACAAGAGGATGGTATGCGCACAGATGGAAGGGAGGGTTCTTTTGAGTGGTGGTATACTGATGCCGAATTTGAGGACGGAACAACTGTAGTGACTACCTTTTACACCAAAAATCACTTTGATGTTCTTGGACCAGCATGGCCTACAGTCCAAATTGATATTACATATCCTGATGGCACCAAAACCCTTATGTCTTCTCAAGAGGCTAAAGGCAGCAGGCTTAACGCTAAAAAAGATATTTGTGATGTCAATATCAACAAATCCTACCTCAAATACCAAGATGGACAATATGTCCTTCATTTTGAAGAAGGATATATTAAATATCATGCTGTAATGACGTCAAAATTACCGATGTGGCGTCCAAACACCGGTCATTGGTTCTACGGAGACCAAGATGAGCACTTCTTTGCATGGTTTATTGCTCAACCATCCGCGACAATCGAAGCTAATTTGACTATTGGTGATAAAATGGTTCAATTAAATGGGACTGGTTACCATGATCATAACTGGGGTAATATCGGCATGGAGAAATTGATGAATCATTGGTATTGGGGCAGAGCTAAAGTTGATGGTTTTGACATCATTGCTTGCGACATTATTGCTGAGAAGAATTATAACTACAAAAGGTTGCCTGTGTTTATGTTAGCTAAAGATGGAAAAATAATATCGGACGATCAATCTCTTACTAAAATTCAGAGAGAAGATATTATAGAACATCCCGAAACGAAAAAGTTTATGGATAACCATTTAATATACCTTCAACCTATTTCAAGTTTTGAGTCTTATACAGTAGAATTTATTAGAAATAGGGATATTGTTTCAATAAGTTTATTAGACAATTTGGATTCTACTCAGGCTTTGATAGCCAAAAAGTCAGGGGCTAACCCTACCTATACTCGTATCTTAGGGGATGTCCACCTGACTCATGAATTGAATGGTGTGAAAAAAAATTATAAAGCTGAGGGTTTATGGGATCAAATGTTCTTCGGGAATAATAAATATGCTATCATCAACAATTAGCTAAGAGACAATAAATAGCTTCACTTCTCACTCATAATTTGTGAAAGATCAGACTGTTTACAAAACCTTGTTTTTCGAGCTTATCTGGATAGAGCGCTCTTTTTATTTTCTGTTTGTGAAGTTTCGGAATACGAGTTGAAAGCATATTGGTGTCTACTATTATGTCAGTCATACTATGGGGGAGTTCCCGAAGATGAAGTATCAAATGATTGGGGCAGTATCGAAGAATGAGATGAACCCATTAAAATTGATGTGAATTCAACCTTGTGGTTTAAAAATAAGCCACCTAAGTACAATTTAAATTTCTGGGATGTTGTCGATGAATGGATAGTAATTGGTTTTCAAGTATAATTTGATAATAAATTCTCTACTTAGTTACGATACTTTAAACGCCCAGATAAAAGTGTCATATCGCTCGTGAAATATTATAGAAAAAGCGAGTCTAAGGAATTAAACTTTCTTTAGATTCGCTTTTTTATTTTATATGCTCAAGTTGATAAATTTGTTTTCTTTTAACAAATTAATATAAAAGGAGGTTGATTTTGGGAACAACAGAGCATGCGAGTATCTTCACTTAATAAGCACGAAGCACATGCAATAAATAATCTTTTCGATTCAGTGGATTATAATCTACTCGTTTTCGCGACGGGAAATTTGATTCGATTTTACTATATCCGCAAGGTCTAGCGATAAAAACACCTTCGCCTTCAGTGAAAGAATGTAGGCCGCGCTTAAAATTTTCCGTTTTGGCCATAGGCAGAGTTCCTGTTAAATAAAAGGAATTGTTATGCAGTACAGGGTCTTTAAAAGTAGCGTGTATTGCCGATAATTTATACATTGCTGTGCTAATTGAATTTGTTGGTACTGTTAATTCAAATTCATTTACTGGTTCGTATACATTTGTTCCAGATTGCTTTAAAGCATCCATCAAGACAAGAGGTGTTAGTTTTCTAAAATCACCAGCTGTCGTTACGGGACTTGCATAACCGGTATGGGTTAATGTTACGGCAATGTCAGTGACTTCCCATCCATATAAGCCTTGTTTTAACGTTTGGAATACAGTGTCTTCAATGGCTTTATGAAATGCTAAAGGCAATGAACCAAGCTCGACTTCTAAGTTATAAGTGATACCAGAACCAGGTGCACCAGGCTTCATGTGAAAACCAATTGTTGCATAGAAAGGGTTATTCTTTTCACCCATTATTTCTAGTGCATTTCCGATTCCAATTGGTTTTTCTATACACACAATTCTTGTGTCTGAGAAAGAAACATTTAAATTATATTTTTCATGTAAGGTTGTTTCAATCACTTCTTTTTGAACTTCACCAAAAAGCCGAATATAGATTTCATTGTGAATATCATCTTTCACTACTTTTATAAGTGGATCTTCTTCTGAGAGTTCTACGAGTGCTTGATATAGGTTGTGATTTTCCCCTTTTGGCCGTGCTTCAATTGCAGCTTCCATTTGAGGTTCTGCAAAGTGAATATCTTTCATTTTATCTGACCATTCACCGATCACGTCACCGATTCTAATGTCGCTAAGCCCCCATACTTTACAAAACTCTCCCGTTCCAGCAGTAGGGGATTGAATAGCACTTCCATTATGAAATATATGAAGATTTTTGATTTTTTCTTTGTGTGAAAGGGTCTTTAAGTCACTTTGTTTTCGATTAATATCAACATATTTTCTTACGTGTAAACAGCCTGAGAATATTCGTACGTAAGCAATTTTTTCCCCGGTAAGTTCTCTTTCGATTTTAAAAATAATCCCAGATAAAGGTGTATTTATATCATTGTCACAATTATTTTTGGGAATCATTACTGAGATACCTTCGAGTAATTCAGTGATTCCTATTCCAGTCATTGCCGAACCGAAAAAGATTGGATATACAGTTGCATGCTGAATTTGATCCCATAATTCATTTCTTAAAGTGGCTGTAGTTAATACTTCGCCATTTACATAGGATTCAAGTAACGATTCATTATGTGTTGCTAGAAGTTCAATATATTCATCATATACATCAGCATGTACTTCATTTTGAATCATACATGCATCTTTTGTCCCTTCATTTTTCACTTTATATAATGGAAGTACTTGATTGGTAAGCATTTCCCGTATTTGTTGGATCACTTTAGTAGTTTGGGCACCACTCCGATCAATTTTATTGACGAATAGTATGGTCGGAATGCGCAGTTTCTGCAGAGTTCTCATTAAAATTTTGGTTTGTGCCTGAATACCCTCAACTGCAGATATAACTAAAACTGCTCCATCTAGAACACGGAAAGATCGCTCCACTTCAGCAATAAAATCCGCATGGCCGGGTGTGTCAATTACATTTATCTTCAGATCATTTATAAAAAATGAAACGACAGATGCTTTAATTGTGATACCACGTTGCTTTTCTAACTCCATCGAATCTGTTTGTGTGCTTCCTTTATCTACTTGACCGATTTCCTGAATCACATTAGTTTCATAAAGAATACGCTCAGTCAAACTCGTCTTTCCAGCGTCTACATGCGCCACAATCCCTATATTTATTGTTTTCATGTATTAAAATCCTCATTTCGTTTTTCATGTTCATTTCCTCATTTCTTTTCGTAATAAATTGCCGCATTACAATCACTCTCCAGTCTTTCATGATATTTCTATTATAGGGAAATTTTCCTTATTTGTAATCTGGTGAAATACTTAATTTTGGAAAAATGGCAGGGTAAGATTACTAATGAGGTTGATATTAAAGTTTCACTTCTTATATACATGCGATTTATCATAATTACACATTTTTAAATGATTTGTGAACGAATACACGAATGAATGAAATGAACCATCTCGTGTAATTGCAGAACAGGTGGGAATATTGTTAGAGAGAAATTTATAATTTAAGCGGAATGAATAAAACCTCTTTGTAAAAGGAAAGAGGTTTTATTTTTTATTGTCGGCAAAAAATAAATAAGTGAAAAACAAAATGGTTGCATTTAAAATTTTAATCAGGTATATTATTTGATGTATCAATAATTGATATGTCAATTAATTATGTGTTGCCTTTGCAAAGGAGGAGTAAATTGACCAATTCATGTTCAAAGGAAGCGATTATTTTATATAAAATACACTTTCTTAATAAAGAAGTAAGTTCGAAGTTTGAAGGTTGTACAGGTATGAGTCAATCTAGGCTGGAGCTTATACTTCAGCTATATGAGGTTGATGAAATTAGTCAAAAAGCACTTCAACAAGAAGTGAATATTGATAATGCTGCGATTACAAGACATTTAAAGCAGCTTGAGGCAAGCGGAATGATTACAAGACGTAAAAATCCAGATGATAACAGAATTACTTTAGTTTCTCTTACGAAAGATGGACGAAATAAAATCCATGCCTTTCAAGAAGAGAAAGAGCGTTTTGCAGCGACTGCGTTAAAGGGTTTAAGTGAAGAAGAGCGCGATAACCTTTTAAATATGTTAAACCGCATTGAAGAAAATATACAAGAATTCTAAATATAAAATGGAAAAAGGGAGATTACATCTATGAATAACTTACTAAAAATAAATGATTTTACAGAAATTTTAACAGGACGTCGTTCAATTCGAAAATACGACCCTGCTGTGAAAATTAGTAAAGAAGAAATGACAGAAATTTTGACTGAAGCAACACTTGCACCATCTTCAGTTAATATGCAGCCATGGCGCTTTCTTGTTATTGATAGTGCGGAAGGAAAAGGGACACTTGCGCCGCTTGCTAAATTCAATCAGCTTCAAGTAGAAACATCATCAGCTATGATCGCTGTATTTGGTGATTTACAAAACTTTGATAATGCGGAAGAGATTTATGGCACAGCGGTTGAACGTGGGCTTATGCCAGCTGAAGTGAAAGAAGATCAAATGCAAAAACTTTCTGCGTATTTCTCTACAGTTTCACCAGAAGTAATGAAAGATACAGTATTAATTGATGGTGGCCTTGTTTCAATGCAGTTTATGTTGACTGCACGTGCACATGGATATGACACATGTCCAATTGGCGGTTTTGAAAAAGACAAAATTGCAGAAGCTTTCGGATTAGATAAAGACCGATATGTACCAGTTATGCTAATTTCAATTGGAAAAGCAGCCGATAGTGGATATCAATCAGTTCGTCTGCCAATTGATAAAGTTGCAGAGTGGAAGTAATTTTGTAAAAGTACGTAGAAGATGAGAGGGGAAGCACTATGATTATCATTCACGCAGTATTTCAAGTAGATTCAGCAAAACAACAAGCATTTGTAGAAGAAATTCGACAGTTAATTCGTGCTTCAAGAGAAGAAAGTGGCAACGTATCATATAATTTATATAAAGATACTGAAAAAGAAAGTGTATATACAATGGTAGAAGTTTGGAAAGATGCAGAAGCAGTCGCTAGCCACAATGCGAGTGAACATTTTACTTCTTTCGTTGGCAAAGCAAATCAATTTTTAACTGCGCCATTAGATATTAAAGTGTATGATGGACAACGAGTAAAATAATAAACACCCCCTCGATTACTCTAAAATAGAGCCCTCGAGGGGGTGTTTTATTTTTTCTTTTTCAATGTTTTTTGATAGGAATAGAGCTTATTTACTTCTTCTTTAAACTGCCTAAAAAGTTCGTTGTTTTCTTGATTCGCATATCGTACATTATTATATGTTTTTATAATTGTATCGACTTGTATAGGGGCATCTTCTTCCATGTGAATTCGCTCTATCCATACGTCAATCGTTTCACCACGATTTCTGTTTAAAGGTGGTTTTAATTTCTTTTCTAGTTTGAAAATTTCTTTGCGAATTTCATTTTTTGGTGGTTTATTGTACCGTATTGGTTTTTGGCCTGTTCCTTCTTTATCTGTTATCAAAATAGATTCGAAAATAGGGGTGTTAGGTAATTTAAAATACTCGCGCTTTTTATATACTTTCCAAATGATATAAAATGCGATACAAGTGATAATGATAATTGTAATACTATTTACAATTATCGGGTCAAATTCTTTGGGACTACCTTCTTCAATTTGCGGTTTATTTAAATGGCCCTTATTATTCCAAAAATCATCTGTATCTTTTAATTCAGCTGCTGAGAACAGTGGGCTTAAAGCAAAACCAAACCCTAAAGCGATTTTTTCAACAATATAAGATAAAATCAGACGAATATACGGAAATATTGGGATAAGCAAAGCGCTGATGATTCCAATAGTAATGATAGAAATAAAGCGTACTATTTGTTGGTTTCGATTTGCTCCAGTCAGCCAAAAGGTTAGTAGAATAT
Source organism: Bacillus sp. FSL K6-6038 (assembly GCF_038050455.1). Taxonomy (NCBI): domain Bacteria; kingdom Bacillati; phylum Bacillota; class Bacilli; order Caryophanales; family Bacillaceae; genus Bacillus; species Bacillus sp. FSL K6-6038. The sequence continues at coordinate 2,873,533 of NZ_JBBOUH010000001.1, read as the reverse complement.
GTAATACTAGTAACATCAACTTCCATAAAGGCGGAAATGGAGGATAAAATAACGCTGAAACTACAAACCATACAATAGCACCAATTGATTTTTGGACTGGAGAACCGAACTCTGTTGCATGTACGATAAAAAAGAATAGCGGTAAAAGTATTGTACCTAAAACAGAAAACGATAGAAAAACAGCGCAGCCAATAATTTGCAGGATTAAGAGTGCAATTAATCCCTCATTTTTCTTCTTTATAAATGTATTTATAGCAAATAATGCTATGTAACTAACTGATAAAAATATCACTATACTTATCATTTCATCTCTTTCCGTAAGTAGAGAAAGAAGCAGAAGGAGAATGAAATCATGAACGTATTGTAGTCGCATTTTCAAATGGTTCCACCATCCCTTCATGATGAATGAGAAAAGTAGGCTGCATTGTGAGAGGTACATGTTCCTTAGGAATATCGAGATAAATCATTGTTGAAGAACGCTCTCTTTTTCGCAGTATATAGTGAAGAAATCCTTGCTGTGGTAGTAACGTACTGTCATCTGAAACACGAGCTAGCTCCTCTAATGCTTTCGCATAGTGCATATGCCCCTCATTTACTGGTAAATGTATAGGGCCACCTTCTACTAAAACACTAATAAATAATTCAAACGGAATTTGATGTTTTGTCGCGTATTGACAAATGTATGTTGCAAAAGATATGAGATCTTCAATATTATGTTTCCAGCCAATTCCTCGTTCGGCAGCTAACGAAAGACAAATTGTCCAGCTATAATTTTTAACAGGTTCATATTGTTTTGCTTGTAAACTTTGCATTTTTGCAGATGCCTTCCAATGGATGGAGCGAAAAGATTCGCGTTCGTATTGCTTTACTCCAATAATTGATGTTTCATCTTGAAAAAAGGAAAAGTTTGTTTTATAAGATCCCGTTAATAATTGTTGAATTTCTTGTAAACCAGCTACTTTTTTAGGAGTCGGGTAAACGATAATTTCCATTTTTAATTTATCTAAAATCGGTAAATGTACAGATATGATTTGAAACGGATCTCCAAGAACACATTCAAATTGTTCAATTTGAAAGACTCCTCTTTTTGTAGCTGTTAATGTTAACTCCCAATTTTGCTGCGAATGAGCAGGTTGGGAAAATAGAAAAGAAAACAATGTCTTCGATATTTTTGTAATCCCTTGGTCCGTATGCGGAAGTAAGGATGGGTTCAAATGAAAATAACATGCGCCATTGACAAGTGGTAATTTAGCTCCATTCTTCAAACGGATATGTAATGTACCGGTCTCATTTGGAAAGAGACGAGTAGTTTGCTTATCATTTATAATTTGGAACCGGTTCTCAATATAAGTGACATATCGATAAACAAAAAATGCAAACAAATAATAAAAGAAAAATAGAAACATGAAAAATCGTTGCGGTAGCACAAATGTAAATAGTAAAGCGATTGGAATGGTTAATTGAATAATATGAGTTTGAAAAAATAAAGGAACAGTTACAACGCGTTGTCCATTCATGATTGCTCAATCTCCACAGGAACGTCTACTTCAGTTAAAATACTTTCAATTAACTTCTGCTTTGTTGTTCGAAGTGTCCCCTCCATTGATAAAATGAGACGATGTTTCCACACGTAAGGAAGTAAGAATTGTATATCTTCAGGTGTACAGTATTCACGATTATGTAAAAATGCTAGTGCTTGTATTGCTCGTACTAAGGCAAGTGTTGCACGCGGACTAACACCGTTGGCGATATAATCATGATTACGCGAAGCGTTGGCAAGCTGAATGATATAGTGCTCTAACGGTTCGGATACATATATTTCTTTTACTTTTTGTTGTACTTGTAAAATATCTTCTAAAGTGATAACGGAACGAATGCTATCTAAAGGCTTATTATTGCGAAAACGGCGCATCATTTTTAATTCATCCTCTGGAGAAGGAGAGCCAATTGAAATGGTCATTAAAAAACGATCTAGCTGTGCATCAGGAAGCGGGAAAGTCCCTTGTGATTCAATTGGATTTTGCGTTGCAACAACAAAAAAAGGTTTAGGTAGAGGCGTAGACTGCTTTTCGAGTGTGACTTGGCGCTCTTCCATTGCTTCTAATAAACTGGATTGTGTTCTAGGCATCGCCCGATTTATCTCATCCGCTAACAATATATTTGTCATAACTGGTCCAAATCTTAATTCGAATTCACTCGTTTTAGGATTGAAATATTCAATCCCTGTCACGTCACTCGGAAGGACATCGGGAGTGAATTGAACACGAGAAAATCCGCCACCAATACTTTTTGCAATTGTTTTAGCGAGTAATGTCTTTCCAGTACCAGGTACATCCTCAAGCAATACATGACCATCTGCAAGTAATGAAACAAGGAGTAAATCAACCACGTTTTCTTTTCCGACAAAAACAGAACTTATATTTTCTTTTAATTTATTTATCATATGTATCATCCTTTCAAAAAGTAGACAAGTGTATTTGTTATATTTTAACAATTTTTTCTGAAAATTAATATAATAATATTTTTATATAGAATAAATATTAAATCTCAAAAAACAACTTCGTTTTTAGTTGTATTTATTTGGAATACGATATACAATATCGATATACGATGTATCGCTATTCGATATATCATATATCGATGTATCGGAGGTAGTTATAATGAGTGTGAAAGCACAGAAGTATATTCCATTAACAGAGGCGACGTATTATATTTTATTGTCATTAGTAATGCCTATGCATGGCTATGGGATTATGCAGATGGTAGAAGAAATGACGAATGGAGAAGTAAAACTCGGGCCTGGTACGTTATATGGAAACACAACAAAGTTATTGAAAGAAAAACTAATTGTTGAAGTAGCGTCTACAGATAGAAAAAAATGTTACGTGTTAACTCCATTTGGGAGAGAAGTGTTAGAACTTGAATTTAAAAGGTTACAACGTTCTGTTCAAAATGGGAAAAATATTTTAGGGGAGTGAAGACAGTATGGAGATTAAGAAGACATTAAAATTTTTTGCGGCGTGGAACCTAGAAAAAGAAGAGGCGTATTTAAGAAAAATGCACCAAAAAGGCTGGGCATTTCAAAACTACAATTTTATGTATACATTCAAGAAAACGGAGCCGAAGGATGTTGTTTATAAAGCCGATTTCAAACTAGATAATCGAAACTCACAAATGAATCAAAAAGAATACATTGAAATATATGAAATGTCTGGCTGGAAGCATGTCACAAGCTTTACGAAGTGGCATTATTTTTGTAAAGAAGTAGATGATGATAATGACTTACCTGATATTTATTCTGAAAAAGAAACAAAGATTGAAAAGCTTATGGATTTAATGAGATTTTTTGGAATTATCTTTGTCATTGAGATGCTAGGGATGTATTTGAATTACTTAGGACCTTCAGCAGCCAATAGTCCCATTTGGATAAAACTTGTGGTGGGGCTTTGCGGGTGTATAAATGTGTATGTATTTGTAAGGTTATTTTGGAAGATACGAAAATTTAAAAAAGAGGTTTTGTGAACGACTAGGTTCCAAAAAAGTACAGTTTCATTTCACTGAGTGTTACTTTAAACAGTTTTTGATGAAGTGTACTATTACATAATTGGTTTACTTGTGTGAAAAGAGAAAGTAATTTTACAGTGAGTTGAAAGAATAGATGAAGAATAAAATTAAAAACGTTACTTGGAAAACAAGTGGCGTTTTTTATTGATTTCAGAAAGAGTTGTAAGGAAATTTTATAGGAGTATATGTAATTTTTTATTTATTTTTCTGAAAGATAAGATTATTCTGTTATAATTATTCGTAAATGGGATTAATTGTATGTGAATATGATAGGGGGAAAAATATGAAAAAACTTCATAAACTGACATTGATATGTATCATTTTTATTTTTTGTAATGCTTGTAGTACACAAACAGAAACAACGAAAACAGAGAACAAGAATGTAAGTCAGAAAGAAAGTAAGAAAATAGATAATGAAAAACAAGTTGTTCATTCTATTCCTGTTACATTTGAAGAAATGACGAAATATACGAATGGAAAATATAACGGGAAGTATAAAGTGGGGTTATTAGACATATCGAAAGAATCGGAACCGATTATGAAAGAGGCGGCTCGTGATACGGAATCGAATATAAAATCTGCCGATTTGAAGAATAAATCTAATAGTGAGCAAGCGGACTTATATGTACATATGATGTATAGCTTGTTAAAACAGGAGATTATACCATTTGATAAAATGCCATTACAAATTTTAGAAATAGGCAGAGTTGAGGATGAAGAAAAGAAAAGCAATGGAACGAAGGGAGAGCAAAAAAATAAAGAGGATAGGGGAAACTATAATATTGAAATACTATTAGATGCGAGTGGGAGTATGGCTGGTAAAATCGATGGAAAAATGAAGATGGATATTGCAAAAGAGGCAATTCAGCAATTTGTTTCTGATTTACCAGAGGCTGTTAATGTTTCGTTACGAGTATATGGACATAAAGGATCAAATGATGAGAAGGATAAAACGGCTTCATGCGGAGCGATTGAAAATATATATACATTACAAAAGTATGATCAAACGACGTTTCGTCAATCATTAGATGGATTTCAACCCGTAGGATGGACACCGCTTGCTGAAGCAATTAAAAAATCGACAGAAACGTTCCAATCTGCAAAAGAAAATGATAAAAATATAATTTATATTGTAAGCGATGGAGTGGAAACATGTGGAGGAAATCCAGTTGAAGAGGCTCAGAAAGTTTCGAATTCAAACATAAAACCTATTATGAATATTATTGGATTTCAAGTAGATCATGAAGCAGAAAAACAATTAAAAGAGATCGCGGAAGTAAGTAAGGGGAAATACGTACTAGCAAATAGTGCAAAAGAGTTACAAGATCAGTTTAAAGAAACAGGAAAAGATATTACGAGTCGTAGATTAAAGGCTGGTGGAGCTCAAGTAGATTTAAATATGGCTAGCGTCAGTGATAAAATGAAACTTGATGAATATGAACGGAAAACGAAAGAAAATATAAGAAGCGTTCAGATTGCTATGAAGCATACGGTTACAATTCTACATAAAGACGAAAAAATGAGTCAACAACTAGCTGATGAAATAGAGAAAAAGATAAACGATTTAACCGAGAAGCAAGGGAAACAAGTGGAAATGGCATATAGTCACTTCCAAGAAAAAACAAAAAAGCATTATGAAGAGATGAGTAGGTCGATTAAAAGCGAGTAATTGCTAGATAATCCAAAAGGTAATGAGGGATTTTATGTTACCTTTTGGATTAGGAAATATGAATCAAGTTTTCAAGTGTTAGAATGATTGGTTTTGCGCAGGTTTAATAAATTGTTCTGGGTTCTCAACAAGCCCGCATACTGCACATTGGACACGATAGGAAGGTCCTTGATATGCCATATGAAAAGCATTCATTGTTTCGTTTGTATATTCTTCTTCAATTTGACCAGTTTGTGGATTTAATTTTACTGGCTTTATTTGCTGCTCAAGAATATTAAAGCGAGTGCGATTTGTTTTACAACTTGGGCAAAGCATTGGTTCCATATGTATACACCTCCATTTTTAGCATCTCTTTATATGAAGAAATTTATTCAAAAGCAAAAGTTATTGATGTACAAGCAATTATATTTAACCATCCCTGTAAAAAAAGTTTCTCAACATAAATCGTTGATTATTATATTTAAAATTCAGAAAAGATAAAATATAATAAAAGTATGAACTGGTTATGTCCAAACCAATCTCCTGTTTTATGCCAATATGTTTGAGACCGAGAAATCGGTCTTCTTTTTTTTGTTTATAATTATAAATACTGTCATATAAACAAGGTTTTCTACGTCCTTTGTCGAATTTTTAGAAGAGAATTTGAAAGGGGGATTACAATGAACTTAAAAATGAAATATGTCATTTTATATGTGGAGCGATATGAAGAATGTCTTCGGTTTTATAAAGATCTTTTATGCTTACCGATAAAAGGCGAACATGGTACATACATTGAGTTTGATACCGGAGCAACAATTTTAGCGATGAATAGTAGAGAGGATGTACGAGAGTTAACGGGATTATCAATTCCAAAGGGTGAATCAGAATCCTCTAATTTTGAAATTGGATTTGTTGTGGAGGATGTTAACGAAACGATTTCGGGATTAAGAGAAAAAGGTGTAAAGGTATTAGTGGAGCCAATAACGAAACCATGGGGGCAAACCATTGCTTATGTGTCTGATCCAGATGGTAATTACATAGAAATTTGTAACTCATTAGAGTAGAGGGAGAAAAGAGAATGGGATTTCCAATCTTAGAAACTGAGCGTTTAAAATTACGGGAATTAACATTATTAGACGCTGAAACAATGTTTTATTATTTTGAGAAGGCATCTGTTATCCGTTACTTTGGTATGGACTCTTTTCAAAATATGGAACAAGTGAAAAATACGATTCAAACTTTTAGAAAAAGGTATGAAGAGGGAAATGTTTTACGCTGGGGGATAGAGCTAAAAGGAACAAATCAATTAATTGGTACATTTGGATTTCATTTAATCAATCCAAATCATAAGAGAGCCGAAATTGGCTATGAATTAGATGATACGTATTGGGGAAAAGGGTATGCATCTGAGGCTTTACAGGCAATTCTTACATATGGATTTGAAACACTACAGCTAATAAGGATTGCAGCAGTTGTTTATACAGAAAATGAGGCTTCACATCGATTACTGAAAAGAGCTGGTTTTCAGGAAGAAGGATTACTTCGAAAATATATGATTCAAAATGGTGTAGCTCATGATACTGTAATCTATTCATTATTAGAAGAAGAGTGGAAAAGATAATGAATTCAAACGAATTAGTAAAAGTGATTGCTGAAAATACAAGTAATCGTTTTATTCTAGGTATAGATGGTCTGAGTCGTTCGGGAAAAACAACATTAGTCAAGCAGCTAGAAGACGAATTGAAACAAAAAGATATTCCATTTCATATTTTTCATATTGATGATCATATTGTGGAGCGCAATAAGCGCTATGATACTGGATATGAAGAGTGGTATGAGTATTATCAATTACAATGGAATGTTGAATGGTTGCGGCAATATTTTTTTCATAAATTAAGAATCGAAAATCAACTAAACCTTCCGTTCTATAATCATCAAACGGATTCCTATGAAATGAGAGAGGTAATTATACCTAAGCCTTGTGTAATCGTAATAGAAGGTGTCTTTATCCAGCGGAAAGAATGGCGAGCATACTTTGACTATATGGTATATTTGGATTGCCCAAGGGAACAAAGGTTTCTTCGTGAAAGTGAGGAGATACAAAAAAATCGTCCGAAGTTTGAACGAAGATATTGGAAAGCGGAAGATTTTTATTTGAGGACGGAATTTCCGAAGCGGAGGGCTGATCTAGTTTTAAATGGATAGAGCCATCAATCTAAAAATGAGAAATATCTTAAAACGGGAATTAGCACATTTTCAACCTAATAATTCCATTATAGTTATATATAGAATTATTCATTATGGAATTTAGTTTAAGTGAGGTTTATATTATATGATTCGATTAATTATGGAAAGAGATGCAGAATCCTTTTTAGAATTATGCGAAAAAATTGATGGAGAAACGGAATTTATGTTATTTGAGGAAGGGGAAAGAGCTACTACAATTGAACAACAACAAAATTTTATCAACAAAATATCTCAATCTCCTAATTCAGCTATTTTTGTTGCTGAGATTGAAGATAAATTAGTAGGATATTTGATGGCAATTGGTAGTAAGCCTAAAAGAATTAGACATAGTGTTTATATTGTTGCTGGTGTAGCACATGAAAATAGCGGAAAAGGAATTGGGACCCAGTTATTTAAAGAACTTGAAAACTGGGCAAAAACTATTGGTGTAATTAGATTAGAGTTGACGGTAAGGATAAATAATACATCAGCAATTTCTTTATATAAGAAACTGGGTTATGAGATTGAGGGGATAAAAAGAGCTTCTTGTATTATTGATGGAAACTTAGTTGATAGTTATTATATGTCTAAGATTTTGAAATACATGTAAAATGAAATTTTTCTAAACATTCATTTTTAAAAATGGGTTTATTTTAGAAGTTGTGCTATTAAACTAACGATGCAGGTTAGTAAATGAAGAGACAAAGAAGTTATTATGCTACTTTTTAAATAAAAGTGTTCTTGTAAATTGAGAGTGTAAGGGGAAAGCAGGATGCTAGAAAATCGTGTTAGGTTGAATGGAGGATTTAATAACGACGTTTTTTATATTAAAGAGAAAGAAAGGGTAGTTAGAATTTCTGATAAGAGTAAAACAAAGGAGATGGTTTTACAAGAAATAGAGTGGATGAATTTTTTATATAAAAAAGGTGTACTTGTACCTAAGCCAGTAATTCCTTTAGAGTGTGAGGAAGAACGGGTTAAAACATATTTTGAATTTATTAAGGGCAATCAAATTGATGTTACAAATAAATCCCACTGGAATGAAAAGATTTTTAAAAAACTCGGTAAAAATTTAGGAAGAATGCATGCGCTATCCAAAGAATTTAAATTACAAACAATACAACGTCCTGAATGGAAAGTTGAAAGTCCTGATGTCTTTAATCTTAGAAGAAAGTTAGATCCATGGATTAAGGAAAAATATGAAAAGTTGGTACACAGTCTAACTTCATATATTATTACGCCTGATACTTTCGGACTTATTCATAATGACTACCATCAAGGAAACTTAATTATTAATGAGGAAGGTTGTATAACCACAATTGACTTTGATGAATGCGCATTTAATTGGTACGCTCAAGATATTGCAGTAGCTTTCTATCATGCTTATTGGCAACATAGTTCCTTCAATGGCAATACACATTCCTTTTGTGATATATTTATGAGTAATTTTTTTGCAGGATATAAAACAGAAAATATGCTTCATAAGGATATAATTATACAAATTCCTATTTTCTTAAAAATAAGAGAGATTTATTTGTATCAATTATTCATACAAAAATGGGATATGAATAATTTAGAAGAATGGCAAGCATACACCTTACATAGCTTAGAAGACAAAATCAAGAATCAAGTGCCATATGCAGGTATTAATGATTTTTCTATTTTTTTATAGGATGTCTCAATATGTACATTACATTTTATTAATGCACTAACGGGTGCTTTTCTTGAATATGCGACAAATATTATTCATCACCCTAAGTCTATTAAAAATCAAAAATCCCAACTTTTTATCTAGAAAGTAGTTTTTTTGTAAAAGGATTTGCCTTTTTCTTAAAGCACTACACCAAATTAAAGAAGATGGTATAGTATTGGAATATCATCTTCTTTAATTTCTTTGTATAATAAAAGAATATTTCGATATTTGATTAATTAATAAAAGGTAAGTGTTAAGGAGGAACTGGAAATGACGGATTCGTTTAGAATATATACTAGCATGTCACGCTGTTTAAACTTTATGATTTATATTCAAAATATTTATCTTAATCAAAAAGAGGAAAAAGAAAACATGAGGTTTCCTTATATAGCAAGAAAATTAAATTTCTCCAATGATTTTGAAGTGAACTTTAAAGAATTATGGAGCACGCTTCGTAAGCAAATCGCTAATGAAAAAAATGAAATGCAGACTTTTTACGAGGGGAATTATAGATTTTATGAACAGCTATTTGAAGCAGATTTATCTAATGAGGAATCATTTAAGGAAATTGTTCGTGGCTTTGAAGTATGGTGGACAAGCTTAGCAGGTGGCTTCTCATTAGAACGTTCTGTCGATGAGTATGGACAACAGCTTTATAATGATTTGGTTTTGTATCTTGAACAAAACCAAATAGAGCCTTTAAAGCAATTGTATATTAGTTTAATTTATGACGAATGTGTACTAGTAGATGAAGAAAATATTTCTCCTTACTCTGCCATTTTACCTACTCAAAATTTTTTTATGAATTATAAAGATATGGTTATTAAATTATCGAAATGTTTTAATGAAGCTTAAAAAGGGTGATTATTAATTATTGGCTTTCCGAAAATGAAACAACTTTATTATCTCTGCACAATAAATAGAAAAGAGACGCATGAATTCATAAATTGCATCTATGCGTCTTTTTGTTTAAGAATTCGATAAAAACAGAAGATAAAATATGGTATTTATAGAATTTAATACGTAACAAAATAAGGAGAGATACAATGGACGTCTTACATGTAACAAGTAGAAGAAGGGAAACGTATGACGTTCAAGTAAAGCATTCGATACTTTTCGAATGCGTTCTTGGAATTGCAGCCATTACGAATGCTAGACTGATGGATACGTTAGAAAAATCTCAAAGTGAATGAGAAGAGATAAGACAATCAGTAATGGGGAAATCTTTATCTTTATAGAATAATTAGAAATTTATGTTATGGTATTATAAAAGTTTCGGAGGGGAAAAGGATGAAAGGAAATAAAAAGGAGATACAAATAAACGACAAAGTGATTCGTTATACACATATAGAAATGGGTTTCAAAAAGATTTGCTTTATGTTTTCAGGTTCAGGTTACAATTACGATAAACCCTTGTTTTATTATTCGACGATGTTAATGCTCCAAAACAAAATCGATATTGTCCATATCCATTACTCTTATGATGAGAAAACAATGAAAAAAACGATTGAAGAAATAACAAAAATAATGATGGATGATATTAATCCTGTGATTTTAGATGTTTTAAAAAATGGGCAATACAACAATTCGATTTTTTTAGGAAAATCACTCGGAACAATTCCAATTGCGAATGACTTAATGAAGAGAGATGAATTCTTAAAGTCAAAAATGATTTTATTCACCCCTCTAATAAATTTTGATTCGATTTTTGACTCAATCTTGAATAGTCATCATGAAGGGCTTTTAGTTATCGGGGATAAAGACCATTATTACAATGCAAATCAAATTGACCAATTAAGTAAGTCAAATGTAACGATTGATGTTATCCAAAATGCAAATCATTCCTTGAATGTTGGAGAATTTGAAACAAGAAATTCAATTTTAGCTTTATCAAGGGTAATGGAAAAACTCCAAGAAACCGTTAGGGCAAATTATTGATAAATTGACATTATCAAAAGTTCACTAATTTGGGTGCTAATTTAATTGCTAAAATAAATGCAAGAGAGGTGCTAATTGCACCTCTTTTTACATGGACGTTTTTAATTTTCATTTCAAATCCGATCCCGTTATGGAAAAAAGTGGCGTTTTCTATTGGGTTAAGAAAGGTATTTAGAAAAAGATATGAAGAAGGAAGTGTTATTCGCTGGGGGATCGAATTAAAAGAAACGAATCCATTAATTGGTACATGTGGAGTTCATTTAATCAATCAAAATCATAAGCGGGCTGAGGTTGATTATGAACTAGATGATACATATTGGGGAAAAGGCTATGCATCTGAGGCATTGCAAGCAATTCTTACATATGGATTTGAAACAATGCAGTTCATAAGAATCGTCCGAAGTTTGAACGAAGATATTGGGAAGCGGAGGATTTATAATTGAAAAAGGAATGCCAAAGCAAAATGCTGATGTAGTTATAAAAGGATTGCTCTTAATAATGAATATAATAATAGTTTCTAAAAAGCTAGCAAATGCTAGCTTTTTTTGTATTTATGATATCTATACCTTTTTAATACGACGAGACATAATACCAATTTTTCTCGATTTTCGTGATTTCTTTAAATTCGCTATTAAAATCAGATTTGTTTGGTTTTACATCATTTGGTGCATAAATAAATCCTGAAAAATTATCCAATATACCTCGGTAAGTAAAAAAGAAAACTAAAATACCATTTTCGCCATGTTGTATTCGTACATCTCCACCGCCTTTTGAAGTAGTTGCAAATTGTTTAGGTAAGTGAATTTGTCTATTATCATGATTAACATTAGGAGTTAATTCTTTGTGATTGATAAGCTCTACAACTTCTGTACGGTTTTCTTTGTGGATTATAAAATCTAACTTTAGATAGATTAGTGTAAATGGCGTGCACAGCCAAAAAACTATTATTATTATTTGAATAACAAATGGTTTCCAATTTTTATATTTGATTACATGTATAATCGTAAGAATAAACATTACGAAAAACCATCCATGGATTGTTAATGATAAAAATGGCATAGCGAAAGGTGTAAGTAATTCTACTAAATACCATTGTAAAAAATGATAAAGGATAAGAATGAGACCGCTTGTTATTGTAATTTTTGTTAAGTTTTTATTCATATTCTGTATGCCCTTTCAATTCCGAAAAACATAATTTTAGTGGGAATCTTATGAATTATTCTATTTCTATTGTATTATATTATAAATTAAATATACAGTAAAAAAAGATAGATAAGGAAGAAATACTTTCTGCCTTATCTATCTTTTTGTTTTTATATACAGTGTAATATCTTGAAAATAATGTCATTAGCAAATGGTTTATGAATTTTCTTGAACTGTAGTGCAAGAATTAAATTCATGCGTTTTTTTCTTGAATTACTTAAAATTCTGAAATTATAGAAGGGTAAATTCGATATTTATAGAATTTAAAATAATAACAAAAAAAGGAGGGATACAATGGAAGTCTTACATTTAACAAGTAGAAAACGAGAAACATATAACGTTCAAGTAAAGTATTCGATACTTTTCGAATGTGCACTTGGAATTGCGGCAATTACGAATACGAGGCTGATTGATACGTTAGAAAAATCTCCAAGTGAGTGGGGAGAAATTAGACAATCATTATCAGTGGAAATGTTAGAGCAGTTACATTTCGTGGAGAAACATAACACGTGGAAAGCGTTGTTACAACTATTATATCAAGAAGATTTTACGAATTTACCTGAGTTTATCCAGTATGTAACCACGTTATCAGAAGAAGATTTAAAGTATATATGCATTCCATTTGTCGGCTATACATATCAAGAAAAAAGAAGGAAGGCAGCAAATGGAGAGATGAAAGCAGTTCAGGACTTAAAAGAGTTAACAAGTAGCAATCCATTTTTTCCTGCTTATATTGATTTCATCTGTAAAGTGGATATAAAAATGCTTAAAGAGCATTTCATTGCAGTGATGACAGGCTGGTATGAAGCTATTATTGAACTGGAAGCAGAAAAGCTATCACTTATACTAAAACAAGACTATGAAACGAAATGTAAAATGAACGAAAAGATGAAGGCCGAAGAATTTGTTGAATGGGCAACAGGCGGTGTTACCTATTCTCCAGAGCCAAGTGTACATCATGTTCTTCTTATTCCACAATACACGTATCGACCTTGGAATATCGAAGCAGATATAGAAGATACAAAAATATTTCATTATCCAATCGCAAATGAAAGTATACATCCAGAAGATCCATATCAGCCAAGTTATTTTTTAGTTCATAAACATAAGGCTTTAGGTGATGAAGCAAGATTGAGAATTGTAAAATTGTTATTTGAAAAAGATCGTACATTGCAGGAGATAACGGAACAATTAAATCTTGGGAAGTCAACAATTCATCATCATTTGAAAATTTTAAGATCTGCGAAGTTAGTTGATATTCAAGATGCAAAGTATATTTTGAAAAAGAAAGCATTAGAGGCTATATCGAAAGAGTTGGAATTCTATTTAAATCATTAATTATGAATTTGTACATCCAAAGGTAAAAGATAAAATAATTTTACTTTTATAGAATATGCACAATAGGAGGAGAACTAAAAAGAAAAGTTGGTGCAAAATGGGGAGAAATATTTTAAAAAATCGATCGTTTTTCTTTATGTGGATTGGTAGCGCGATTTCTGAATTAGGCGGTGCATTTGGTACCCTATGTAATTCCATTCTTATTTATCAATTAACGGGCTCGAAAATGGCCTTAGGAAGTATGTGGCTACTTTACTTTATCCCATCGCTTCTTTTACAGCTTGTCATTGGTCCTTTCATTGATAAGTGGAGCCGGAAATGGATTATGATTGTATCTCAGTGGACACGTGGGCTAGCTTTTTTACTCCCTCTATGTATGATAATCATTGGAAATATAGAAACATGGCATATTTTTGTTGTACAAATAATCGTGGGGCTTATCACCCCATTCTATGTACCAGCCAATCAAGCGATTACACCAACAATTGTATCAAGGGAAGAGCTACAAACAGCGAACGCTTATATTGATGGTATGGTTCGTCTTATGATGTTTTTAGCCCCTGTATTAGGGGGAATTGTTATTGAGTTTATAGGCGTAAAGCTAACTTTATTTTTCGTTTGTTTATTTCTATTTATAAGTGGTACTTTATTGTTATTTATACAGGAACATAGAGTAGCTCAAACTGTTCGTAAAAGTTGGTTAAAGCAATCTATTAAAGGATTTACCTATTATTTCAAACAACCCATTATCGTTTGGTTAGGTATTTTTCTCACATTTGTTCAATTTGGAGTCGGTGTAACGATGGTTATCAACCTTCCATATATAATAGATGAGCTTTCGGCAAGTTATGCTGATTATGGATATTTTATGGCAGGTTTTCCCCTTGGATATGTAATTGGCTCTATACTTGTTGGGAAAGTTCAGTATCATAGTCGACGTCTTCTCATGCTTGGGGCGCTATTGGTAGGAGGAATCACATATATTTCACTAGGCCTAAATCATAGCATCATTTTAGCAGTTATGATTGAAGCTGTAGCGGGCGTATGCATGGCGTTTTTTAATGTCCATAACACGACAATATGCCAGCAAACTGTGCCAAATGATATGATGGGGAAGGTATTTTCGGTACGCTTATTTTTAATAAGGGGTGCGATGCCACTAGGTGTTTTAGTTGGAGGAGTATTGAGTGAGATATGGGGAGTAAGAACGTTATATATATTAATTGGCTCTATCATATGTGTAACTTCTTTAGCTGGAATAGTCCTTCCATATTTTAAATTTCTCAATGAATCGATTCGAGAAAAATCAGCTTAAATCTTTTAATTGAAAATAATTATCAAAATCAATTATAATGAAACAATAATAGAATTAATTGCATACAAAGGGAGTGGGATATATGTTTATCGAAACGAAAACAATTACAGTTAAAGAAGGAACTTCAGATCTTGTTGTTCAACGTTTTTCTGGAGAAGGTATTATTGAAAAATTTGAAGGGTTTATCGACTTAAGTGTTCTTGTTAAAAAGGTGAGAAGAGGGGACGAAGAAGTCGTTGTAATGATTCGCTGGGAATCTGAAGATGCATGGAAAAACTGGGAGACAAGTGAAGAGCATTTAGCTGGGCATAGAGAAAGTCGCGGGAAACCAAAACCAGATCATATTTTGAAATCTGAGCATGCGGTATATTATGTGAAATCATCGAAATCTGCTTATCAGCAGTCTTAATCAAAAAAGGAAATAAATTTTGTGAAATATAAGACATGAAGTGTCATAAAGTTTTTTAATATCAATGTCTTGTTTATAGTATATGAAAAAAGTACATCACACATAGTGGTGTACTTTTTTATTTAATTGGTACGTGTAAATGTTTAAGCAAACACAAATAATATAAAACAGGTTAATAACAAGAGAGAAAGTCCTTTGGAGACTCAATCTTAACTTGCCGTTGATAGGGTATTACCAGTATTTTTGAAAAGATAAGTTAAGCTAAATAGACATGAAATGATAATTTTATCCACATATAGTGTGAATGTACATATCTCCACATGATACAACCTGTTGGACGGCAATGGTAGATTCTATACAAGGAATTGGATATATGAGCACTTGAAAAAGAGAAGCAATTCGTATGTCAAATGTTAAAAGATTGCATACAAGTATCTTGGGATTTTGATGACAGAACTCTTCCGTATGATTTTTAATAGAAAATGGAACAAAAGAAACTTTTATCTTGTCTATATAAAGGAGTCAATTATAAAACATGAGGAAAGGTGTTTATGCTTATTCAAATAAGCTTGAGGTGTTGAGATGGAACATAAGGTTATTGAAAATTGCAATCATGATGAAATTGATAATGTTATAAGAGAACATTGGCAAGACGTATGGAATTATTCATTCATTATTACAAAAGATACACATTTATCAGATGATATAACGCAAGAGGTGTTTATAAAAGTATTTAAAAAGTGGGATTCATTCCGGAATGAGTCCTCTGTTAAGACATGGTTATTAAAAATTACAAGGAATACAGCTTTAAATTATTTAAAGTCCTCCTATTTTAAGAGGATTTCTTTAGTAAGTTTTTTTCGACATGATAAGGAATATCCGTCAGCAGAAAAACAATTTTTACAAAAAGAAACTATGAATGAAGTTTGGGACACCGTATTAAATTTGCCCCAAAAACATCGTGAAGTATTAATACTAGATGCAAAATATGAATTATCTTATGATGAAATTGCTGAAACATTAGACGTGTCTATTGGAACTGTGAAATCTAGGCTACATCGCGCTCGTGCACGAGTTTCAAAAATATTATCGGAGGATGAATTATGAACAATGATAGAAAGCCGGATTGGTATAAAGAATTAAAAGGTGGGCCTATGAAACAGCCTCAAGACGAAGAGGAATTTATTTATAAAATAAAACAATCTATATACCAAAATAGGGAGGAAGGTTTCCCTAAAATTAGAAGGCCATTTCGTATAAAGACATTCACTGTTGCAGCTGTTCTAGTTTTTACGGCTGTGCTGTTTAACTTTCAACAATTCTGGTTTGGAAAAAATGAACCGCCTGTGCAAAGTAGCACTCAAATTGAAGTTAAGATGAAAGATGAATCTAATCAAGATCAATCACTAAAACAATTTATGGATGAATTAAATCAAAACACAAGCTTAAAAAATAAGAACGATTTATATAGAGTATTAGATGAAGAATTTGTTTTTAAGGGAGAAAAGTATAGTAAAAATGAATGGAAGTTTGATGATGATATTTTTCATGATTTACAAGTAGCTCTTGCAATGGGGGGAGAATTTGTGAATGATACGAAAACATTATATAAGATACCAAGTGGATTGGCAGAAAGTAACCAAACGAAGCAAGAACGTTATTTATATGCTACTGTTGTTGGTGAAGAAACAAAAATTTTAACTCAACCAAAACATGATTCACGCGTTTTATATCGGGTATCTAACGAAACTGTAAAAGCATGGATTCCGGAGAAAGTGAAGAATGATGGATATATAAAAATAACTACAATGAATGGTTATACTGGCTACGTAAAAGAAGACCATGTATCAATAGATATCCAGTATTCTTTCATTTTTGAAAAACAAAATGATGGTATGTGGAAAATAAAGAGTATAGATTCTATATGGTAAAAGAGAAAGGTTCACTTTATTGAACCTTTCTCTTTATTTTTTATTCTCTTTTTGGAGAGTATCCCACTCCTTTAAAATTTCCGCTGCAGCAAGTGCTGCACTATTTCTTTCAGAATTACCACCAGGAATAATGACAGAAATAGCAATATGCGGATTTTTAGTAGGGGCATATGAAATAAATAGAGAATGATTTATAACTTTCTCTTGTTCATTCGGCGAACCTGTTATTCCCGTTTTACCAGCAACGTCAAAGGGTAAGTTTTTAATTTCTTGTATGTTTTGACTCATTCCACTTTGTAAAACATTCCAGAATCTTGAAGGATAACGATTTGAACTTTCTAAAATTGGTTTAAATTCTTTTGTTTTTTTATCACCGTTTTCCATAATTGCATTCACGATTTGAGGTTTGTATTTGTCCCCTTTATTTGCAAGAGCAGCCGCATATTGGGCGAGTTGGAGAGTAGTGTGTACTTCATTTGCGCCCCAAGAAGCATTCAATAAAGCAGAAATCCCACTTTCAAAATTACTAGATGCATGTAACTTATATTGTCCGTCTTCTTCAAAGGGCAAATCAATCCCAGTTTTGGAGCGAAGACCGAATTGCTTTAAATAACTCGTCCACACGGTTGCCACTTTTTCTAAATTTCCATTATTTTGATTGAATAATGGAATTGCTACTTTTGCTGTCATAAATGTATTTGATGAGTTAATGATAGCTTGACTCGGTGTAATTTCACCAGTTGGAGTTCCAGCAGCATTGGTGATGTTATTTTGATTATTATACTGAAAGCGACCTTTATCTAAATACGTATCTTCAGGCTGAAAAAGCTTTTCGTTTAACCCAATTAATATAGTAAGCGGCTTTATAGTTGATGCCATATTTACATAGGAATCACCATACTTTAATTTTTGGATTGTTTTATTTTGAGCAAGTAATTGGATGTTTTCTTTTTCAGACGATGATAAAGGTGTATTGAATATATTTGGATCAAAAACTGGCGAGTTAGCCATAGTTAATATTTCTCCTGTTTTAACATCTATCACCACAGCATAACCAGCAGTAGCATCAGGGGTTTTCTGAATTTGGGATCTTAGTGCTTTTTCAGTTTTTTGCTGAAGTTTATAGTCTAGTGCTAGCTGAATATCTTTTCCTCTTTGAGGACTTTGTATGTTCCATAAGAACTTTTTATTTTTTATTTTAAAAGTGAGAGTTTTTCCTGGTTTCCCTTTTAAATCGTTTTCATATTGAAGTTCAATTCCGTTTTTACCAACAGGAACATAATTAGAATCCGAGTTATTTTTTTCATAGTCAACATACCCAATTACTTGTGAAGCAATTTCATGATGTGGATAAACACGTATCCACTCATTTTTTACTTTTATATTTTTGAAGTTGTTTTCGTTTATAAATGCGAATTCTTTATCATTTAAGTTTGCATGTAATCGTATTTCATTTTTATCATGATGTTTACAAGATTTTTGTAATTGTGAATTTATATCATCTACTGAAATCTTATGGTTAAACTTGGATGAAAACTGATTTAGAAAACTTGATATCTTCGCTACTTCTTGATCGGCTGGACAATCAATATTATAGACATAATACAAAGATTTTACTTTTTTATTTGTGGCTAGTATGACTCCATTTTGGTCAATAATTTTTCCTCTTTCAGCTGCAGAAGTTTTGATAGTAAACGAAATAAAACTCGTTTTGAATAAAAACATCAAAATAACTCCTAAAATGAATAAAACTGCTAAAATTATCCACCTCTTTGATTTTTTATGTAACATAAAATCCTCCCTTACCCAGATTCTATTCTATATTAAAATTTATTATTTTTTTTGTAAATGTGGGAACAACTTTATCATTTGGATTGTCTATTAAGTGTAGTAGCGCTTTTAGAGAAGTAAGCTGCTAGGAAAGGAGCAATGAAAATGAAAAAGAAACTGATATTAAAAGTAGGTCTATGCGCAAGTATATTAGGGATTAGCCAATTTGCCAGTTCAATATTTCCAGTACAAGCTGCCGAAAAAGTAGAGCAAATAAAAAATAAAGATCAAGAGAAAGATGTATCCATTTCACAATTGTATCCAAAGGTCTGGATGCATACAAGCATTGGAGTGGTAAATGGAACACGTATTCCTGCAAATGGTTTAATTCTTGAAACGTCTAAAGGACTAGTACTAATTGATACACCTTGGAATGATGATCTTACAGATCAACTGCTTCAAATACTAAAAAAGCAATTTCCTACAAAAGAGGTCACAGAAGCAATTGTGACTCATGCTCATGACGATCGTATAGGAGGAATTAAAACGCTGACTAAAAAAGGCGTCAAGGTACACAGTACGGCTTTAACTGCTGATTTAGCAGAGAAACAAGGTTTTGATAAGCCTCTTGGAGACTTGAAGAAACGCGATAATATGCGATTTGGTGATATAAACGTGGAAACATTTTATCCAGGAAAAGGACATACACAAGATAACATAACAGTATGGTTACCAAAGTATAAAATCCTATTTGGAGGATGTTTAATAAAATCACTAGATACGCAAGAGATTGTACAAACTCCAGGTTCATATGTATCTAATTGGTCAAAGGCAATTAAAAAAGTAGAAAAGAAATACAGCGATATAAATATTATTGTACCAGGACATGGAGATCCCGGAGATAGTCGTTTATTTACTCATACGTTGAACTTGTTAAAAAATAATGAAAATTAATAGGGTGTGACGGCCACGTAATATAGAGGAATAGCCTAATTTTTGTTTTAGATATATTAATAAAAAATAAGGGGAACTGCTTATGATTGAATGCAGTTTCTCTTATTCTTTATCCCGCATTAACGGGTAGTAAGTCCCCAACTTAAGGGTCAGAGAGAAACGAGGAAGAGAGGTTGGGGATAACTGCCCGTAAAAGCCCGGTTAGTGAGGGCTAACCATCAGTGAGGGATGAAGAAAACGCCCACTGATGGAAGTTTCACTTTATGTAAATAGAGGAACGATTCCATTTTCATCTATTCAATTCATTAATTGAATGAACCGCTACCTTTTAGTTTTCTTTGTATAAAGATCGAATAACACATATGCGTGAATTTGTATATGAAACTGTAATCTGAATGAAACTCATTAAAAAATGGAGGATATATGAAAAAGCAAACAGGAAAGAAGCAGAAGACATCGATATCTATCCGATTAAACATCCTATTTTTTTGCGTATTTATACTATTTTCGGCTATTATTTTTCAGCTAGGAAAAGTACAAATTGTTGATGGAGAGACCTATAAAAATCAAGTAGAAAAAAATGAAAATGCAACAACGAGTATACCAGTTCCCCGTGGGAAAATTTATGATCGAGAAGGGAAACAGGTTGTTGATAATAGAGCACTTCGTACGATTACGTATACAAGATTGAAGGGTGTAAGCTCTGAAGACATTTTAAAAACTGCAAAAGATATTGCAAATATACTTGAAATATCAGAAGAAGAAATAAATAAATTAACGGAAGTAGATAAAAAAGATTTTTGGATGCAATTAAATAAAAAGCGTGCTAAAGCAAAGATCACGAAGCAAGAAGAGGGAAAATTTAGAGAAAAGGGTATAGAAGGGAAAGAGTTAGACAAAAGAATCGAAGAGTTAAGACGAAAACGCATTACAGAAGAAGAATTAGGAGAGCTCACGCCACAAGACTTACAAGTATTAGTTATTAAAAGTAAAATGAGTTCTGGTTATCAAATGACACCACAAGTTATAAAAAAAGACGTGACAGAGCAAGAGTATACGAGGATAAGTGAAAATTTAGCGAAATTTCCAGGGATAGATGCGACAGTTGATTGGGAACGAAACTATGTAAATGGTGATTTATTCCGTTCGGTATTAGGTAATATAACAAGTGCTGAAGAAGGGTTGCCAAAAGAACACTTAGATTCTTATTTGGTCCGCGGATATAATCGGAACGATCGCGTGGGGAAAAGTTATATTGAACAGCGATATGAAGATGTATTACATGGAACAAAAGAAGAAGTTAAAAATAATATTGATAAAGCAGGAAATGTTGTTCAAACGGAAACAGTCTCTAAAGGAAAAAGTGGTAACAATTTAACTTTAACAATTGATATGGAGTTACAAAAGAAAGTAGAAGAAAGTATAGAAAAAAATTTAAAAGCTTTTAAGAGTTCTGAACCATTAATGGATCGTGCTTTTGTTGTCATGATGGATCCAAAAACTGGACAACTTTTATCTATGGCTGGTAAGAGATTTGTAGAAAAAGATGGGAAAGTAGAAGTAGAAGATTTTGCATTAGGTAACATGGTAACTTCTTATGAGTTAGGATCAGCTGTAAAAGGTGCTACTTTATTAACTGGATACCAAACAGGAGCTATACAACCAGGGACTCAATTTTATGATGCACCTATGAAGTTTAAAGGTACGAGAGTTAAAAAATCATGGAATGTATCTGGATTTGGGAATATTAATGATTTAAGAGCTTTACAAGTATCATCTAATGTATACATGTTTCATACAGCGTTACAAATAGCTGGAGTGAATTATGTACCAAATAGTTCATTGGATATTAAACAAGCAGCATTTGATACAATGCGTTATTA
Organism: Bacillus sp. FSL K6-6038; assembly: GCF_038050455.1. Classification (NCBI taxonomy): domain Bacteria; kingdom Bacillati; phylum Bacillota; class Bacilli; order Caryophanales; family Bacillaceae; genus Bacillus; species Bacillus sp. FSL K6-6038. The sequence continues at coordinate 2,851,661 of NZ_JBBOUH010000001.1, read as the reverse complement.
TTTTAAACAATTTGGTTTAGGGGTTCCAACAGGAATTAATTTACCGAATGAAATAACTGGACAAACAAGACAAAAAGATAGCCAACCTGGATTTTTATTAGATTTTTCTATTGGACAGTATGATACGTATACACCACTACAATTGGCACAATATATTTCAACTATTGCAAATGATGGATACCGAATGCAACCTCAAATTGTCCAAGAGATTCGAGAACAAACAACAAAAAAAGAAGAAATTGGAAAAGTTGTACAATCTATAGAACCTGTTGTGTTAAATCGAGTGGATGTGAAATCGGAATATATTGATCGAGTAAAAGAAGGGTTTAGATGGGTATTTCAAGAAGGCGATGGAACTGGTGTGAAATATTTCCAAAAGGCTCCATATAAACCAGCTGGGAAAACAGGAACAGCTCAAACAGTATATGGAGGAGATAGTAAAATTGGAAGGAATGAGAAGGGAGAACGTATTGAGTGTTACAATTTAACATTAGTTGGATATGCTCCATATGATAATCCAGAAATAGCATTTTCTATAGTAGTCCCTTGGGTTCACAATGATAAAGGCGGTATTAATTCATTAATTGGAAAGGATATATTAGATATATACTTTGACTTGAAAAAGCAACGTATGAATGGTGAAGCTACTAATATAGTGAATCCTAATCAGTAATAGTGAAATTTCGTTCTCTGTAGGGAAGGTAATGATTACTAGGATCCAAGTTATATTGTTTATCCAGTTATTCGCGGGCAGTAAGACTCTCACCTCAAATTTCGGCGAAAGCAAACAAGTTTAGGTGGGACTCAATTGTCCGTAAAAGCCTGGTTAGAGCGGGCTTATTAAGGTTGTACTTTATATTAAGAAGCTTTTTGAATAAAACAATTAAGGTGAATTTGTGGAATAGCAGCTAGTATAGTTGCTATTCCACAGGTTTTTAATAATAACTTTGTTACCAAGATATAGAACATTATTAAATCTCAGGTTCATATTAATCAGTAGAAAACGAGCGGATGTACACTATTTATAGCAAGTTACTCATGTAAAAAGGATTATAAGAATTATTTAAGCTATTTTGATTTATTTAAAGGAGAAGTTTGAATTGAAAAAAATATGGATACTACTTTTCTTTTGTTTCACATTTATATTGGTAGGATGCAATAAAGGCGAAACTTCAGAACAAGCATTTGAAGCATATGTAAAATTATGGAATGACAAAAAATTTGCAGATATGTATGATCAACTGTCAAAATACGCAAAAGAATCCATTTCAAAAAAAGAATTTACAGAGAAAAATGAAAAAATTTACGAAGGTATTGGAGTTGAGAATTTAAAAATTAAAAGAGAGAAAGTAAGTAAAGATAAAAAGGAAAGTAAGGTCATTCTTTTTACCGTAAGTATGGATACAGCAGGAGGAGAAATTTCTTTTTCACATGAAGCAACACTTGTGAAAGAAAAAGATGGAGATAAGAAGTCTTGGAAAATAAATTGGACCCCAGACTTTATCTTTCCAGGGATGAAAAAAAATTATAAAGTCCGTCTGCAGACAGAGCAAGGAAAACGCGGTGAAATATATGATCGAAATGGAAAAGGGCTTGTAGTGAATGGAAAGGCAACTGAGGTTGGAATTATTCCAGAAAAATTAGGAGATACTGCAACACAAACGAAAGAAATAATAGCGCAATTACTTAATATGTCTATCGAAGAAGTCGATCAGAAGCTTACAGCGAAATGGATTAAACCAGATTCCTATGTACCAATTGGTATTTTACCAGAAGGACGAACACAAAGTGATTATATTTCGTTGGAAGGTGTTTCGTCTCGTCCAGTAAAAGTCCGTACATATCCATTAGGAGAAGCGGCAGCACACTTAACGGGATATATAGGAGAAGTAAATGCAGAAGAGTTAAAATTGCTTCAGAAAAAAGGATATCAAACGGATGATTTAGTAGGTAAGACAGGATTAGAAAAAGTCTTAGAAAATAAATTGCGCGGTGAAAAGGGTGGACGCGTATTTATGGAAGATGAGAACGGAAAAGAGATTAAAAACTTAGCAAAAACAGAAGCAAGAGATGGAGAGAATGTTACATTAACAATCGATGCCTCAATTCAAGAAAAAATCTATAATGAAATGAAAAATGAAGCAGGATCTAGTGCAGCGATTAATCCAAAAACGGGTGAAACAATTGCCCTTGTAAGTAGTCCAGCTTATAATCCAAATATAATAGTTAGAGGGGCATCAAAAGCGCAACGTGAAGTATGGAATAATGATTTGAAAAATCCAATGATAAACCGTTTCACACAGGCAGTTGTACCAGGATCTGTATTTAAAACAATTACAGGGGCAATTGGTTTGGAAGCAAACGTTATAAATCCAACGGAAGAGTTTAAAATTGAAGGATTAAAGTGGACAAAAGATTCATCATGGGGAAATTATTATGTAACACGTGTGAAAGATGCTAGTCCGATTGATTTCGATAAGGCAATGAAGTACTCTGACAATATTTATTTTGCACAACAAGCTTTAAAAATAGGAAAAGATCAGTATGAAAGCATGCTTAAGAAGTTCGGATTTCATGAAAAATTGCCGATTGAATACGAATTTCCTATGTCAATCATTGCAAAAGATGGGATGAAAAACGATATTCAACTGGCAGATACAGGATACGGTCAAGGACAAGTATTAATGACACCTCTTCATTTAGCTTTAACATATGCACCGATTGTAAATGAAGGGAATATTCCATCTCCACATCTGATACAAAAAAAAGTGAAGAATTGGAAAGAGAATGTGATTTCTAAAGAAAGTCAAAGAATATTAAAAAGTGCGTTAATAAAAGTAATTAATGATTCCGATGGTGCCGGAAAAATTGCTAGGATTGATGATATGACTCTTGCTGGTAAAACAGGTACGGCAGAACTAAAAGAATCAAAAGAAGCAGATGGAAAAGAACTCGGATGGTTTGCAGCTTTCGATGCAAATGCGCCGGATATGATTGTTACAATGATGATTGAAGATGTGAAAGGAAGAGGGGGTAGTAATGTTCCAGGTGAAAAAATAAAACATATTTTTCAGAAGTGATACTTAGATTTTATCATTAAAAAAGAACCCTTTTAATAAAGAGGGTTCTTTTTTTAGTAAAAATACATTATTTAATCAACTAATTTAATTTTTTACTTCATCATACAACTCTAGCCCTTCTTTCACATTCAAGCCATTTTTGACGATGCCATGAATCGCTTGAATCATTGCAGCTGGATGTTCTGACTGCCAAATATTTCGTCCCATATCAACTCCAATCGCACCCTCTTGCAATGCTTGGTATGTAATTGTTAAAGCGTCTTCGATCGAATCTAATTTTGGGCCACCTGCAATGACGACTGGGGCAGGGCATGTGCTCGTAATTTTTTCAAATCCTTCGCAGTAATACGTTTTAATAATATCAGCACCCATCTCCACACATACACGCGATGCAAGTGCTAAAAAGCGTGCTTCTCGTTTTTGTAGTTCTTTTGCAACGGCCGTAATACCGAGAACAGGTAAACCGTAATCATGAGCCTCGGAAACTACGTTTGCTAGATTTGAAACAGTTTGTGTTTCATATTCTGAACCGACAAAAACAGATACACCAACTCCGACTACATTTTGCCGCAGTGCTTCTTTAATTGGTGTCACAATGGTCTCGTTTGCTAAATCTTTACCAACGACAGTTGGACCGCCTGAAACACGTAAAACCATTGGTGTTTTGCAGTCTTTAGGAATGCAGGAATTGAGTACACCCCTTGTTAAAAAGAGAGAATCTGTATAGGGAAGTAAGTTTTTTACTGTTTCTAATGGTTGTTCTAATCCATGAATTGGACCTAAAAAGTAACCGTGATCAATTGCTAACATAACTGCTTTTCCATCAGGCAGAATCGTATTTAATCGATTTTGAAATCCCCAAGTCATTGTGAATCACTCCTTCGTTAATTTTGGATTTTCTGTTTGCACAGTATCTTTTTCTTGTAAATGTGGTGACTTAATAAAAACAGCCTTAAAGATTTGATCTGAGTGGTTAATAAGATAGTGAGATTCATGAGGGCGAACTTGCAAGACGTCACCTTGTTTTACAGGAACTCTTTCATTATCAATATAGAAATCAATTTCGCCTTCTAAGGCATAAAAAATTTCTTCACATATGGTGTGATAATGATTTTGAAATTCCTGCCCAGGTTGAATCACTACAACCCCAAGGTCAATGTTAGGACCCTTTATTAAATATTTTGGGCCGTTGTTACCAAAGCGATAGGAGAAATCCTCTTCATTTACTTTGAGCATATTGTTCACTCCTTTATGTAATGTGTTACAGTGCACCTGGTGCAATCCACATATGTGATGTAAATCCTTCATCTGCTAGCGTGAGTTGTTTTTCATAAACTGATTTCCATGTTTGATAGAATTGTTGATAGAGTTTGTGATGTTCAGTATTCGGTTCATATGTGCTTTCCCACTTTACAAACTCCCGAGAAGTTGTTTCCATAGAGTCATATATTCCTGCACCAACTCCAGCTGCGATTGCTGTTCCTAAAGCAGCAGCTTCTTTCACAACTGGTACCTTGACAGGAACTCCGAGAACATCCGCAACAATTTGGGGCCAGAGCTTGCCTTTGGCAGCACCCCCAGCAAATATCACTTCAGAAGGGAACTTTCCTGTTAATGATTCTATTAATTTTAAATTTCCAAGTGTTATAAATGCAGCATTTTCTTCGAGTGCACGGAACAGTTCTTTCTTTCCGCATTTATTAGCATCTAAGCTTAAATTAATGAAAGAAGGTGCGGCATGGCGCCATGAAATGTAGTTCATTACATTTGAGAATATAGGAATAATGCCATATGATCCGACTGGCACATGTTTTGCTTGTTCCTCTAATAATTCATAAGCATCTACACCTAGTTCAGTAGCAAGTTCTTGTTCTTCTTGGCAAAAAACATCTCGAAACCATCTCATCACAAGCCCCGGGAAAAAAGCGATTGTTTCATATTGCCAAAGTGTAGGGATAGCGTGGCAATTGACGCGAATACGAGCATTTGAATCTGTTTTTGGACTTGTTATATTTACTTCTTGTTGCCAAAAGCTCCCTCCGCAAATAAATGTTTGTTCAGGATGTACGACTCCCGAACCGAGTGAAGCCATCTGGGCATCTCCGCCCCCAGCAACTATCGGTGTTCCTACATGTAAACCTGTCAGTTCTGCACTTTGTTTTGTGACATTACCAATAACTGTCCCCGCTTCATTTACATTTGGAGAAAATGATAAGTTTAGACGACATTGCTCAGCGATTGAATTATCCCAAGTTCTATTTTCTAAATCAAAAATACCAGATGTACATCCATTGGAAGGGTCTATTTGTAATACCCCGCACAATTTATATAAAATCCAATCGTTTAACATTGTAAAGGAATGGATTTTATCATATATATCAGGTTGATGTTTTTGAATCCAAAGTAGCCTAGGCAGAGCGCCAAGTGCAAAAGTTTGCCCTGATTTCATATATAAATCTTCTTCAAGATGGGAGCGGATCTGTTTTAATTGACTTACTTCAGAAGAAGCACGGCCATCAACGTTCGCACATGCCCATATTTCTTGCCCACTTTTATCATATAAAACAAATCCTTCGCGCATACTTGTTGCACTAATCCCTTTAATAGAAGAAGGGGATATGTTGCTTTTTTGAAGTACATCTTTTGTGCATTCTTGAACGAGTTTCCAATTCTCTATCACATCAAAATTCATAGAACCAGGATAACGAGAGTCGGGTTTATGAACCCACTCTTTTTGACTCACAGCAAGCTGATTTCCTTGTAAATCGAAAAGGACGGCCCTGATACTACCAGTACCCGCGTCATAAGCTAATAGAGAAGACATTATGATTCACCTTCCTTTCTTAATAGGGAGAGTGCTGTGTCCTCATCGGTAATTAATGTATGAATGAATCTACCTTTTAAGGCTCCATAAATTGCATCTATTTTTTCTTCACCGCCAGCTACACCGACTACGTGTTTCATCTTTTGAAGAGCTGAAAGAGGTGTACCAATTAGGCGGTCGTGATGGGGAAGTTCTAGTAATTCTCCATGCGTATTATAAAATTGTCCTAGAATATCTCCGGCACCATTTTGACTTCGTATATAGGTCATTTCACGAAGCGTTAATTTTTCTTCTTTTACAATGGTTGCATCATGAGATAAACCACCAATACCAACTATTGCTGTATTAGCAAGTGAAGCGACATGTAGCATATCTTTAACAGCTGGTTCGGAAAGGATACTTTGTGCCGTTTCGGTTGTGGATGCTAAAAATGGCGTAGGAATGATATGAAGTTCGCCTTGCATGTGATTGAGATAGTTTTGTTTTCTAGGAAGGTAATGATTTACACCACCTGTAAGAGTAACGATTGAAAGTTGTATAGATGCTTCAAAATGGATGTTTTCTAACATTTTTGATATCGTTTCCCCCCAACCAATGCCGAGTAAATCTCCTTGTTGTAAATGTGTTTCTACATATTGCGCTGCAGCTTTCCCTAAAGAAGAAGGGGAATTTTCCATTAGCGTAGGGATAATAAAAGAGTCTTTTAAATGAAATCTTTTAATTAGTTCACGTTCAATGCTTAAGCAATGTAAACCCGTACCTTTTACATGAAATGTAACGACACCTTCAGCTCGAGCTTTATCTAATAACCGAACGACCTTATTTCGTGAAATGTGAAGCAAAGAAGCGATTTCCTGCTGCGTTAAATGATCTTTATAGTAATACCAGGCTACTTTTGTTAACAAATTTTCTTCAAAGTTCAACTGTGACATCCTCTTCATCCCTTTCAACAATTGACCGATGCTTAAACATATGTGCTTATTTTTTTGTTTATACCAATAGAAGTAGTAATTGTGTTCAAGAAAAATTTGTTCTAGATATGAAAAAAGGGATATACAATGCTACAAAACAAGTAGAACAAAAAATCATTTTCTCAAAAATTGTTCTGTATAAAGGCAGGTGACAAGATGTGGAGAATCCCCCCTTATTAAAAGTGAGGCAAATGAGTAAATCATTCTCAGAACAAAGGGTACTAAAAGAAGTGAATTTAGAATTAGACTATGGCGATGTATATGCTTTAGTTGGCGGAAACGGTGCTGGGAAATCAACATTGATGAAAATATTAACAGGTTTATACTCTTATGATGCTGGGGAGATGTATGTAAAGGGAGTAGTGCAAAGTTTTTCTAATCCAGCGGAAGCACATTTAAATGGTATTTATTTAATTCCACAAGAACCGTTAATTTTTTCTCATATGACAATTGAAGAAAATATATGTATCGGAATAAAAGCAAAGAAGAAGGAACTTCGTACAAAGATAAAAGATTTGATAAAAAGTTTAGGGTGGAACATAGAACTGAGTGCAATTGGAAGTTCATTATCAATTGCACAGCAACAATTAGTAGAAATATTAAGAGGATTAATAAGAGAAGCAGAGATTCTTATTTTAGATGAGCCAACATCGACATTAACAACTCATGAAATAAAGAGTCTTTTTGTGCTGATAAAAGACTTAAAAGAAAAGGGAATCGGAATGATTTATATTACGCATCGTTTTCCGGAAATCTTTGAGATTGCGAATAAAGTAGCTATTTTGCGTGATGGAATGATAGTGAGTCAAGGGGATGTATCAGATTATACATATGACATGCTAATGGAGGGATTATTGCCAAAAGATTATAAACAAGAGGAGAAAAAAGTGGCGCCTCAAGAAACGATGAAACTTTCTCAACAAGTATTAGAGGTAACAAATCTGTCGAGTTATGTATTTCAGAATATATCACTAAATGTACATGCTGGAGAGATTGTAGGGATTGCTGGTGTTGTTGGATCGGGTAGAACGGAATTAGCAGAAGTGTTATATGGGATAAGGCCCATACGGTCAGGGGATATTTTATTAGAAGGGGAGTCAATTGCAAAGTGTTCTACGAGCAAACGATTAGATAAAGGGATGGTATATGTTCCAGAGGATAGGGCAGGGAATGGTATTTTTTCAATTCGGTCTGTTAAAGAAAATATAACAGCAGCTTCTTTACACCGAATGAGCCCATTCTTTTTAAAGTGTAAAAAAGAAAGCGCTTTAGCAGAGTTGTATATGAATAAGTTTCGGATAGTTGTTTCCAATGTAGATGAAAAAATGACATCTTTATCAGGTGGAAACCAACAAAAAGTTGTATTAGCAAAATATCTTGCTTGTGAACCTAAAGTAATTATTCTTGATGAACCAACGCGCGGGATTGATGCAAAAGCAAGATTAGAAGTATATGAGGCAATTCAAAGTTTAAAACAATCAGGGCTTGCGATTTTATTAATCTCCTCAGATGTAGAAGAAATTGTTCAATTAGCAAACCGGGTATATGTGATGAGGAATGGAAAACTTGTTTCTCATTTAGAGAAAGGAGAAGTTTGTATAGATGAAGTTACACGCCTTGCATATGTGGGAAGGGAAGGTGTAACGGAATGAAACGTTTTTCAAATATAGTTAAAATGCATGAAACATCCATTATTATTTTATTACTTATTTACATAGCCCTCGTAGGAATTATTAATCCTAGTTTTGTTCAGTTTAGTTCGCTTTCTTTAATTATGAAATCAAGTCTTATTTTAGTCATACTAGCTATTGGTCAATCATTCGTATTATTTACTAAAAATATTGATGTTTCAGTCGGTTCTATTATGGGATTAAGCGCAGCAATTTGTGGGATGTTTTTGACAAATGGTAATAGCATCTTAATTTCAATCATTGTTGCAATCTTGCTTGGAGCTGTGATTGGAATGATAAATGGCGTTGGGGTTACGAAGTTTCGTGTACCGGCAATTATTATGACATTAGGAATGTTAGGGATTATTAGAGGAGCGATGTTGATCTATACAGGTGGCAAATGGATTGAAGATATTCCTAAGTCTTATAAACAGATGTCTTCTGTCATGATACTAGGGCTTCCAGTTACAGTATGGATTATTTTGGCTATTTTACTATTATTATATATCTTTTTAACGAAAGCACCTTTTGGAAGATATTTTTATGCTGCCGGAGATAACGAAGACGGAGCACGCCTCATTGGAATACCGGTAGACAAGGTGAAAATATATGCATTTATTATTTCTGGGATGAGCGCAGGGGTTGCAGGATGCATATTTGTTATGAATATCGGCTTTGTGCCAAATCAAACTGGTACAGGAATTGAGTTACAAGTAATTGCTGCCGCTGTTCTCGGCGGAATTCATCTAAAAGGTGGAACAGGTTCTATATTTGGAGCAGCACTGGGAGCGATTTTTTTAGAAGTTATAAGTAGTTCACTAGTCTTTTTAAAAATACCTGCTTTTTGGAATAGTGCTATATCAGGATTCTTACTGTTACTTATTATTATATTAGACAGCATCTTAAAAAAATGGAAGGGAATAAGACAGTTGGAAGAAAGAAGGATGAATCTATGAAGTATGCACATGGATTTTTAAGATGGGAAGGAGTTCTTATTGTATTACTTATTATAGAGTTCATTCTCTTTGGTTTGTTAAACAGTGATTTTTTAAATATTAGTAATTTACTTTTCAGTATGAATGACTTCGTTTTTATTACGATTGCCGCAATTCCAATGACTTTTGTAATTATAACAGGTGGAATCGATGTATCTGTAGGATCGATTATGGGGCTTACTTCAATTCTTATTGGTGTACTCTGGATGAATGGAATTCCGGTTATTTTAGCTGTAATTATTGCCTTGCTTATCAGTTGTCTAGCGGGTTGTATCAACGGGGTGATTATTAAAACGACAGAGGTAGAACCTCTTGTTGTTACACTTGGAACGATGTTTTTATATTCAGGAATTGCACTTGTTATCTCGGGTGGCTCAAATGCCAGTGGATATGAAGGGATAAGTGGTTTATCGGATTCTTACGTGCAACTTGCAAATGGAAGTTTTATAGGAATTCCTAATTTAGTATGGTTACTTTTCGTTTTGACTGTTTTGTTTACACTCTTACTTCATCGAACAAGGTACGGACGTTATGTCTTGTTGACAGGTGCGAATGAAAAGGCAGCACAATATTCTGGTATCAAAACAAAAAAAGTAGTTATTCTTGCCTATATTCTTTCTGGGTTAGGAGGTGGATTAGGAGGAGCTTTTTTAACAGCATATTTTGGCTCAGCTCGAGCTGATATTGGAAGCGAGACAATTCTGCCGGTTATTACGGCAGTTGTATTAGGTGGGACACTCATCACTGGGGGAAAAGGAAGTATTCTTGGAACAGTACTAGCAAGTATATTTATTGGAATGATGCAGTACGGTTTACAAATGACAGGTTTAACGAACGAACAGTCAAATGTAGTTATTGGTATTATACTTATCCTCTCTGTTATTATTAGGCATTTCAAATTACAGCAACTTACTATGTGGAAAAGAAGGAAATTGCATAAGGGGGAAATGTCATGAAAAGAAAACTGGGGATTTTTATCATTACATGTGTTTGTATCATCGGTTTAATCGCATGTTCTAGCAAAACAGCAGACAAGAAAAAAGTAGATGATGTGAAATTTGCATTCATTCCGAAATTGACAGGGGTTGGCTTCTTTACATCAGGTGGTGAAGGGGCAAAAGAAATGGGAGATAAATTAGGGGTACAAGTGAAATATGATGGGCCGTCAGAGGCTAGTGTATCAGGGCAAGTGAAATATATAAATAATTTTATTAATCAAAACTATGATGCGTTAATGGTTTCATCTACATCGGTTGATGGTCTGTCGCAATCATTACAGAGAGCAAAGAAAAAGGGAATGACAGTTTTAACATGGGATTCTGATGTGAATCCGAAAGATCGTTCATTTTATATAAGCCAAGGAACGCCGGAGCAATTGGCAAATCTATTAATTCAAATGACTTCATCACAAATTGGAGATAAAGGAAAAATAGCTTTCTTTTATTCAAGTCCAACTGTAACAGATCAAAATCAATGGGTAACAAAAGCAAAAGAGATAATAAAAGAAAAGTACCCGAATTGGGAAATTGTAACGACGCAGTACGGAGAAAATAACGCACAAAAATCATTATCGGTTGGAGAAAGCATTTTAAAAACGTATCCAGATATTAATGCGGTCATTTGTCCTGATGCAACAGCACTTCCAGCAATGGCACAAGCTGCTGAAAACTTAAAAATGGATAAAAAGGTAGTTGTGACGGGATTTTCAACTCCAAACGTAATGCGTGATTATGTAAAACGTGGAACTGTTCAGCAATTTGGGCTATGGGATGTAAAACAACAAGGCGCACTTGCAACTTATGTTGCAAATGAAATTGTGGTAAAAGGAAAGAAATTAAAAGTTGGCGATAGCTTTGAAGTTCCGAATATAGGTAAAGTAAAGGTGGAACCGAATTCTATTCAAGGTTATGACTACGAAGCAGATGGAAATGGAATCATTGTATTACCAGAAAGAGTTGTATTTACGAAGGATAATATTGATAAGTATAATTTTTAATGTTGAAATGAAAAACGTCCGGTATTTTTATCGGACGTTTTTATTATGCCAATCTTTTAGAATCTCTTCATCAATTTGTCCAACTACTTCTTGTGTACCATCACCTTTTTCAATTTTAACCTCAGCCCATTCTGTATTACTAACGACATACCAAAACCTTTTTGTTCCTTCAACAGTAATGATTTTTGCATTTTTGTTCCCGACATAAACTTTAGTAATAGCGTTATCACGAATTGTTCCAGCATAAATGTAAGGGATTTGATGCATGGAAGTCCATCTTACAGGGCTATTCCATTCAGTTCCTGTAGTTCTTATCCAATTCCACTTGTCACTTTCCTTTTCAAAATAAGCAATGAATATTTGTTCTCCTTGCTGATTTTATTCTGTAAATATTGCTACGGCATCATTTTCTTGTGAAACATTCATTTCTGTATGAATGAGAGTGTAGGAATTGTTCTTTTGTCCAAAATGCATTTTTTGCATCTTTTCATGGAAGTACATATAAAAAGATTGCTCTTTTGAACAGCTAATAAGAAATGTGATTAATATGAGGAAAGTATAGGTTATATTTCTATTCAACTTGCTACCTCCTTTTACCTTGAAGGATAAATCTTTTTAGCAAAATAAGTACAAATGTCCTAATAATTGTATTTATGTTAAAATTATTCTGAATATTAAATTATGTGATTGGAGGAATCGATTTGCTTACACAAGGACAGATCTTCAACTTATTTAGAAATTTTTCTATAAAAGAATGTAAAGGATCGAGCGATTTATACGAACATTTATCATTGGAAATTTCAGAAGATGAGGAAATCCTTGCATTAGCGTCACACGCACAACTTGGTCAGCCAACTCCTAACTTATTACTTGGTGCCGTTCACTATTTATTACTGAAAGGGAATAATCATGTATTAAAACAATACTATGGTAGCCTTGTTTCGGCTCCAGAAAAAAATCTAGAACATTCTTTTCAACATTTTAAAGATTTTTGTCAGATTCATAGGGAAGAGATAATCAATATTTTAAAAACAAAGCTAGTGCAGACGAACGAAGTAAGACGATGTACATATTTATATCCGAGTTTTTGTTATATGTTTAATAAAGTGAATAAGCCTTTAGCGCTAATTGAAATTGGGACAAGTGCGGGCCTGCAGCTGTTCTGGGATCAATATAGATATTCTTATGGAACAGGAGAGGTGTTTGGAAATAAAGACTCTAAAGTTCATTTGAAATCAGAAATAAAAGGGGAGAATCAGCCATTTTTCTTACAACAAAGTCCACCTGTCGTAGAAAGAATCGGACTTGATTTACATATAAATGATTTAAATAATGAGGAAGATTATTTATGGTTACGCTCACTTATTTGGCCTGAGCATAAAGAACGACTTGAAATGTTTGATCACGCAGCAGCTTGTTTAAAAGAACAATCTGTGAAATTAATAGAAGGGGATGGAGTAGCTCTTCTTTCAGACATTGCAGAACAAATTCCAGAGGATTCGGTGATTTGTGTTTTCCATACACATGTAGCGAATCAAATACCAGAGAGTGTAAAACATAAATTAGTAGAAAAAGTTAAAGAAATTGGTGCGAAACGGGATGTTTTCCATCTTTATAACAATATGTGGGATAGAGATCTTCATCTTGATTATTTTATGAATGGGAAAGAATGCAATGAAACTGTTGGAGAAACGGATGGCCATGCGCGTTGGTTTAGTTGGAGGTTGGGCGATAAATCGCTTTGTTAGATTGATATTTTAACGGTGTATAAAGAAGGGACAACTTACATGAGTTGTCCCTTCTTTATTGTAATACATAAATTTTCATGTAAAATGAACCTTTTGTGAGAAACGAGCGAATATAGTGTGAAAGATTGTTTAAAACATGAGAGGGGAACGAGAATTGGATGAAATTGAACTAAAGGAATGGCTACAGAGAAGGGCCTCTGGAGATCAACAAGCCTTTCAGGTTATTTATAAATTTACATGTAAAGATATTTATAGAACAGTAGCTTTTTTAGTAGTAGATAAGCAGGATGTAGAGGATATTGTGAATGAAGTGTATATTCAAATGTAGAAATCTGTAGTTAACTATGATGTGAAAGGTGAATTAAGTTCAAGAAGTGGTAGTTTTTATTAATGTTCCAGTCGGTATTCTATCCTTACTCTTCGCCTTTCTTTTTATTAAAGAATCATATGATTATACAGCTAGTTCTAAAATAGATTGGGCAGGTATGGTTACTTCATCATGTGCATTGTTTTTACTTGTATACGCTCTGATACAAGTAAATAAATCGAGTTTAAGTCCGCTAAGTATAAGTCTTCTCTTTGTTATTTCTTTTATAAGCTTTATATTGTTTATCTTTATTGAAAAGAAAAGTAAAAATCCGATGTTACCCCTATATTTATTCTCATATAAGGAGTTTTCGTTTTCAAATCTTTCATTATTTTTTGTAGGCATGGGTTTAATGAACTTTTTATTTGTTTTTGCATTTTACTTAGTTCAAGTAGATGGAATGAGCGAGCTTCAATCAGGGATGATTATTAGTACACTTGCGATAGTATCAATGGTAGTTACCGCGATTATGACACCCATTGCTGCAAAACATGGAAGTAGTGTTATCGGTATTATAGGAATTATCGCATTTATAATCGCTTCGTATTTATTTGGTCATATGGAATCAGGCTTTTCAAATTGGGATTATATTTGGCGACTCGTGGTTGTAGGTTTTGGTGCAGGGTGTACGCTTGCTCCATTTACAACAACTGCCGTTTTAAGTGTTCCAATCGAAAAATCAGGTATTGCGTCAAGTATATCTAATATTTCTAGAACAGTAGGAAGTATAGTAGGTGTAGCGATATTAGTTGTGATTTTAAATCATCAATTATCTATCGAAAAAGAAGAAATAAAGCAACAAGTGAAAGCGATGATTCAAAAAGACGATCAAACAGACTTTGAAAAACAAAAAATACTACACGTAATAAAAGCAATTGATGAGAAGAAATATGTAAGCATGGAATCAGAGGAAGGAAATAAACTCTACGAACAAATTAAATGGAAATATAAATACGGGGTTATTCGTAGTTTTAATAAAACTTTTTTAATAGGAGCATTTATTTTCTTTTTGGCACTTATTTGTAGTGTGCTAGAAATATATATGAAGAGAAAGAGGGGGAATAAATTAAGAGCCACATGTTAAAAGGAAGATATAATACAATAACACTATTTACATAATATAATTATGGTTAAGACGTTTAAGGATGCTATTATTTAATTGATAACCCTCATCTCAAGATAGTAAGAAAGAGATAAAAACAGTGTGTGAAAATGTTTGAAGTGAAAGTTTACCATAAAAAAACTTTAAAAAGAACGCTAGTTCGTATATACTTAATACATTTGAAGTTGAAGTTGAAGTAGAAGAAGGGAAGAGAAGATGATGATTCATAAAGTTGGTCAAATTATGCTATATGTAAATAATCAAGATGAGGCTGTGCAATTTTGGACAGAAAAAGTAGGTTTCCACTTAGTTGCTGATGAAGATAACGGTCAAGGATTTAGATGGATTGAAATCGCGCCAACAGAGAAAGCAGAAACGAGTATGGTTCTACATAATAAAGAATTAATTGCGAAGATGCAGCCAGAATTAAATCTTAGTACACCATCCATGTTGTTTTTCACTGAAGATATCGATAAATTATATAAAGAGTTTGTAGAGAAAGAAATTACAGTTGGAGAACTTGTAAATATGCCGTCTGGTAGAGCGTTTAATTTTGCTGATCATGAGAAAAATTACTTTGCAATTATGGAAAAGAAGTAAGTATAAAATTGACTAACTTGATCTTTAAACGAAACAACACCATTTTATAGATGGTGTTGTTTTATAGTTTTTGAGCAATTATTTATTACAAAATGCAAATGATTATTTACATTTTATTGGTAATCATTTACAATGAGAGTGTTTGAAAAGGAGGGAAGTGAAGTTAGGATGCTTGAAAACAGAGTTAGAGAATTACGGGCAAGATTTAGGTGGACTCAGCAAGACTTGGCTGATGCAATTGGAGTGACGAGGCAGACAATTGGGTTAATTGAAAAAGGTGATTATTCTCCCTCTGTCACCATGGCGTTAAAAATAGCTGCCGCGTTTCAACTTACAGTAGAAGATGTTTTTTATTTAAAGGGAAAGGAATGATTATAATGAAACAGGTTTTAAAATCTCCGCTTATAGGGTCCGGTATATTTGTTTTGATTATTGCATTTTTACTATTTTCTCTTATGAGTACACAGGTCGTTTTAGCTAGATTATGTTTTTGGATTCTAGTGACGGTTACTGTTTTCTGGTTCATTCTCACAAAGTTTTATAATCGAAAGAATTCGGATGATAAGATTAGATTATTTAGCTTTATACCATCCGAATTTCGTGAAATAGATGAAGGGCAGCAGTGGGTAACTTATAAGGCTTGCCGAAATGTATATATTTACTATAGCGTTGCACTTCCAGTAATGGCAGGGATCTTCTTCTTCTTTTCTCAACATAATTTTGTTCCATTACTGTGCATTGGTGTATTAGGTGCAGGCCAATACATGGTCTATTGGTTAACTACTATTCTTATTTTAAATCGTATTTAATTTAAAGAAAAAAGGGGATGAAACAATATGCTAGAGTGGGCTCAAAATGCAGGTGAAATGTGGCAATATGTCGTTTTATTTCTATTAGCTTTTGCTCCATGGATGGATGTATCAATCGTTGTACCACTTGGTATTGCATGGGGATTGCAACCATTTGCAGTAGGGGTGACTGCATTTGCAGGGAATCTTATCTTGGTTCTATTATTGGGATTCTTCTTTAAGCAGTATGCAAAATGGCAAGCGGCAAGAAAGTTAAAAAAAGGTATAACAACACCTTCTAAAAAAGAAACTAGATCAAGGCGAATATGGGAACGATATGGTATTCCTGGTTTGGCATTACTTGCTCCCATTCTCGTAGGAACTGATATTGCAGCCGTATTAGCTTTAACATTTGGATCTAACAAGACGCACGTCATAAGTTGGATGACAGTCAGTCTAGCGGTATGGACAATCATTTTTGTAGTTGCTTCGATGTATGGATTTAGCCTTTTACATATTATTTAGGATAATATAAAACTGTCTATGAATATAGTAATGAAGTAAGAGGGATGAAGAAAAAACGTCGTAGATTGAATATGGAAGTCAAAATAAGAAGAAGTGTCCAATTTAAGGTTATTAAAGTCTGAATTTTTCGATTTATTATTAGTATCTAATAGGAATGGATCTTGGTTCTTCTTCGATTACACTGATAGAAGTGATTAAGGGAGAATAATGAAATATGAAAAAAACTGTATATATTGCATTAGAAAAGATCGCGTTAAAATATAAAAATTCACTATATTGTAAGGAGAGAAAATAATTGAACCTAGGTAATCCGATAGCTATTGGGAATACAGCAAAGATATATCTTTATGATAATAAAATTGTGAAAGTGTTTAAAAAGCACTTTCCAAATACAGAATCTTTATATGAGGCAAAGAAACAAGAATACGCTTATTCATGTGGGATTCAAGTCCCAAAGGTATTAGAAGTCACAAAAATAAAGGGTAGGCAAGCAATTATAATGGAATATGTAAAAGGAAAAACAGTAGGTGATCTCTTAATTCATAATATGGAACGAGCGGAGCATTACATAAGTATTTGTGTTAATGCACAACAAAAGGTGCATGCTGTTGTTGTTGATTCGGATTTACTTGAACCGATGTCAGAAAAGCTACGTCGTCAAATTGAATCAGTACAGAATCTAGATGAGAAACAAAAGGGTAAATTGTTAAGAAAATTGGATTCAATGGTATTTGAATCTAGGCTATGTCATGGGGATTTTCATCCATTTAATTTGATTTTGAGTAATGATAATGTGAAAATTATTGATTGGGTGGATGCTAGCGCGGGAGATATTCGTGCCGATGTCTACCGAACATATTTGTTGTATGCCCAGGCTTCAGTAGAGTTGGCTGAAATGTATTTACGTATATATTGCAAAAATGCTGGTTTATCAAGGGATGAAGTTATAAAGTGGGCTCCTATTATTGCTGGGGCAAGATTGTCAGAAAAAGTATCTTCAGAAAACATAGAATATCTAAAGAAGTTAGTAGATCAGTATTGTCATTAAGGAACACGATAGAACTAGCATTTCTGTAATAATCAAATTTTTAAATGCGACAGAATTAGATAATAAAACCGTTCAAAATTTTCGAACGGTTTTTGGTTGTTATATTATTTTTTAACTTATATATTGAAAAGTTATGCTAGATAGTTATTTCGATTTGATTTCCTTCTGGATCACTAATTACGCTCTCATAATAGCCATCTCCAGTGAAACGTGGTCCATTTAATACAGGATATCCAGCTTCTTTTAATGCTTTGGTTAGTTGATTCACATTTTCTTCACTACCAACAGAAAAAGCCAAGTGAGCATACCCGGTTATATTGGGATTAGGTTTATCTTCTATTCCTTTCTTTCGCATAATTTCAAGGCGTGCTCCAGATTCAAAAGTAATAAAATAAGATTCGAAGTGTTTAGCTTTATTGTGATATAAAGAATTTGCCTCTCCATTAAAGTATTGTGTATAGAAAGTGCGCATTGCCTCTAAATCATTTACCCAAATAGCTATATGTTCGATTTTCATTTATTTCACCTGTCCTATTCCTATATAAATTTATATAAGTTAATTAAGTATTGTGGGCTAATAATCAGTGAAGATGAAAAACAACGATTAGAGTTTCACTTTATGAAGTTTGAAATGATATGTCAAGAAATACGGATGACTGCTCAGACCCATCAAGCTAAAATTAAGTGATTTTCAAACGGCAGCACAAATTGCTACGCAAATGGGGATGGCTGCTAATACAGTTTAAAGTGCAACAAGTAGGATTTAAATCTAAACTTTCTTTAAAAAGGTATTATGAATACTACAAACAAAAAAGATAAGATGAAGGTTTTTTATTTATTTTGGAGAATGTTACAAGGTTAGAATAAACATAACTAAAGATATCAGCTATTATAAGAGCAAAGAAATGATTAGGGAGGAGAATAAGATGAAAAAGGGAAAAGAGTTGCTTGCACTTCTATTTTCACTCGTTTTATTATGTTCCTGTCAGAACGATAAAGAAGAAGCAAAAAGTGAAGAATCAAAAGTTATGGACACTATTATGGAAACGGTAGATGATAAGGATTTCCTTAGTGCTTCCATGAGCGATACACCAAGAACAGTAGACTTAGAAATAGCTGATACTGTGAATACAAGTAAGTTAAAAAAAGCGATTAACACTCAATTAAAGAATCAAGATATAAGACCATATACAATTAATGTGAGTCAGAGAAATATGGACATTGTAAAGAAAGAGAGGCGATGGAGCGAAGTTTACAGTTCTATTTTTGATGAAGTGTTTACCAAAAATGGATACAAAGGTTTTGGAATTCAACCAGTTAATTTCGAATCGAACCAACCATTTACCCTTGCTATACATACTACAATAAATAATTCAGATCCAGGAGCCAAAGACTTTGGAAAGAAAATAGAAAAAGAGGTTGATGATTTACTAAAAACAAAGAAAGTAAACAAATGGATTGAAAATGATTTATATACTGTTGAAATTTATAGTCAAGATGAACAAAAAATCAACTAATAAATAACGATACCTCTAAGTATATAAGAGGTAATGCCAAATTAAAAAGACTAGGGTATATACCTAAGTAGTTCAGATAACGTGGAGAAAATCTAAATTCACAGTACAATCTTTGGCATAAAAAACTATGCAAATCGCAACAGAAATAACACTTAAATTAGTATACAAAAACGCACAGATTATATAATCTGTGCGTTTTTAATTCATATTTGAATTCTTACCTAAACTAATTCCTTATTAGCAAATAGATTTGTTCATTTAATCAAATTTAATTTCTTTGCTTGGATAAACATTAGCAAACCAACGTAACACACCATTATGATGGTTAATAATTTGTTCAGCAGTAATTTCTTCAGAATCCCACGTACTATGTATATCTGAAACTAAAGTAACCTTGTATCCCATACTAAATGCCCTTCTACAAGTTGTATCAACACACGCTTCGGTTTGTATTCCGTGACCGACAATCGTATATAACTTAGTTATCTATCCTTTTTTCAAATATACTTTTCACAAAACTTTCCTTGTGGTTGGTATATTCATTTATCCCCGTAGAATGGCTCTTTAAATAATCCAATTTTATGTTGATATATTCTTTGTATGCATTTTCATTCGCATTTAAATAATCTCTAAAAAAATTAAGTTTTTCCATAGTTCTTTTTCAAATTCTACAATGTGAATATAATGGGTTCTTTCTTCATAAGTGTTATCTGTAAATTTCGCAAATACAATTTCATTAGGTCTTTCTACTCTTAGCCGAAGGAATCCAATGCTCTTTAGCCCATTTATAATCGAAGGATTTAATATGCCCAAATCATCTACTGCTACTAATATGTCCAAAATGGTTTTTGCTAACATATCTTTGATTGCTGTACTACCGATATGTTCAATACGATTTTCACTAATACCTGTACATTGGTATATTTCCTTTTGTACTTTTAAAAATTCTGTACTCCAATCAGTGGTGTATGGAACTAATTTCACTTCATCTTTTTTTAATCCCAATTTCATTCTTTTCTCCCTCCAACATTAGAGATTATTAAATTAATTCTATGATTCATGGTTTAACTCTTCTCAAACTAACCTGTACCCTTTAGTTGAGCAAGTATGGGTATGACGTTCCCTTATAAAATGGTTTATATTTTTTTATAAACCTCTGCGTAAGCAAATTTTAGCTGCTCACGTAGTTCTTTATTTTCTTCATCCGATTTCTTGATTTTCCGTTTTAATGAAGCAATAATGGCGTCCTTATTGTTCTCATCCGTTTCCCGTTTAATTTGCTTTGGGGTAGAAACTTGGGCTTGTTGCTGACGTAAGGATTCAATCCGTTCGCGTATTCCAGTATTGTTGTAGAGTGTTGCTTTAGCAACACCTGCCTCACTTGCTACACTATTAAAATTGATGTTCTGATTGGCTCGCACGAGCCTTTGAATAGCTTCATCAATTTTTTGAGCGGTACCTGCCTTTCTGGATGCATGAATTGCTTTTAGCTGTTCTCTACGACCATAACTATTCATATTTCACACCATACTTTCTCTTTATACGATCTTGTCGGCCGAATATAATATTACCTTCTCGAATATTGTTCAAAATACCTTGATATCGGTGTAAATTTCGTTCATGTTTTTCAACCATATCCTCACGATTATGCTGTTTAGCTACTTCTACAGCCCTTGTTGTTGTTTTAATATATAACTCATATTTTTCAATATCTAGCTCTGAAAATCCAATCGCCAAGTCTTTGCAAGGGCTACCACTGTTGCATGTTAAATAAGGTGGCGCTTCCATATGTGGACAATCTCCTTTCAATCGTGCGTGACATGTTCCATAGGGATTGTCCATTGCATTTAATTTATGCTCTTGCCAGAGTGCTTGTAAGATATTCTCAGGAATATCTTACAAGCATTAATCTTTTGCACCTCACCATTCAAATCAAAGTTGAAAACTCCTTGATTCACAACAGATTCGAATGCTTTTCGTTTTGTCTCATCCAATAGCTTGGCATACCGTAAAGTCATTTCAGGAGACGCATGAGCTAGTAATTCTTGTACCGTTAAAATATCTGCACCGCCATTCAATAATTTTACAGCATATGTATGACGAAATTGATGGGGCTTAAAACGAAAGATATCACCATTTTCATCTGCAATATTTTTCTTTTCTGCTAGTTCATTCAAATGCCTTCGAATCCAACCTTGAGTATAGGGTTTACCTTTTCGTATCCCTTGATATCGTACAAAAATATATCTTTCTGGATTATTATCTTGTGTGCTATTTTCTTTGGAATATGAAATTAAAATTGAAAGAATTTTTGCGAGCTCCTCATCAATTGGGATTCGATGACCTTGTACAAACGTTTTTTCAATATCAGTTACAATAGAATATTTGCCATTCAATCTAGATGCCAAATATTAAATTTTCTAGTAACACCTATGGATGAATATGTTGAGGAATTATCTGCTGCTAATATCTCTCAAGATATAGTGAAGCTTTTAACTCGTATGACAAACAATATTGAAAAGGCTTTGTCACTAGCAAGTGAGCAGTGGTTCATAGACCTATATTTACAAACAGTCAGTTTGATGAAAAGTGTAATGAAGTCCACAGTTTTTATAGAAATAATAAGGTTATTAAAATTAATAGATACAAAAGAAAAGGAGTCCATACTTTTTAAATTTATAAATATATGGTTTAAAGATGTACTATATGCTTTAACGAGTAAGAAGAATTTCATATCCTTTCAAAGCCAAATAAATATTTTAGAGCTACATGCAGAGAAACTAGGAGTTCAAGGAATAGCTGATGCTATAGAACTTTTAGAAAAAGGTTACATAAGAAGACAAGCAAACGTTTCATTAAACCTTGTTTTACAAGAGATGTTTATTCAAATGCAAAAAAATATATATTTGGTCGCTTTGTAAGGAGGAGAATATATGTGGATAGATGAATTCGGAACTTCTTTTTATATTGCTTGATATACAGTCATGATGCTAAAATTAGGATAAAAATGTAAAGGTTGGTGCACTATGAAGTACGCCTTTGGATACATTCTACTGCTAATCAACACTTTGCTTGTAACTCCTATATTAAACCGGATGCTTACTAACCAAATTAGCCAGTGGGACGCCATTTCATACATATGTCCCTTGATTACAATTCTAGCTTTAATGCTTCTGCTCGGAAAGAATAAACCTAGAAATATTTACTGGAAAATTAATCTTATAGGACACATTATTGTTGGTTTAATACCAATTCTGTTTATGCTGTCCATATTCATCCGGTTTTAGAAGTAACATTTAGTCTGGAAGAAAATAATGATAGCTGATGCTGTTGCTGGATCAGTAGCATAGTTAGTACGGTTTGATATGCAAGAAACAAAGCTCTTATCACAGTTAGCACAACGATTTGAACTATATTTGTCATAGCAATCATCGTGGATAAAGCAACAACCATCAATTTTATTTTTAAGTGCTCCACCACCTGTTGCTTTACCGCAACCTTGTCCACACCATTTATATCCACCTGGTAAGCAGAAATCAAAGAATCCTTTTGCTTTATACATTTCTGGTTCAGCTTTAAGAGCTTCGAAAGGTCTGTCACCAGTGCTAAGCATATTTACCCAAGCAGCTTCAACATCTTGTTGGATTTTTTCAGAATAAGTAACAACGAATTGTTTTGTTTCCACATCATAACTTACCATTTTAATATAATGATGGCCATTTTCCTCAACAATCATATCTACAGTAGCTGTTTCAAAAGTTTTGCCTTCTTTATTTGTTGCAAGACCGAAAAGTAAGCGAATATTAGAGTTAGTATCTAATAAGTAATGAACCTCAGCTTTTTCTGCACGATCATTTAAAATGTCGTATTCAATACCTTTGTGCTCAAGAATAGTTACTTCTTTACCAAATTCTGCTTTCAAATAGCCTTGAAGCTCCTTGAATACTTTGTTCTCTTCCACAACTTGTAACTTGCCATTCAAGCTTTTCGCTTCGATTAATTGAAAGTTGTTAATTGCCATTTCCATAGAAAGTTGCTCCTTTAAATTTAATTGAGTAAGAAGTTGTGTACTCAACCTCTTCTAATAGTTAAAGGTGAAACGAATATTGGGAAATTAAAAAAAAGTTTCAAAAAAATAAATTTCACCTCTATGTAAAAGGAGGTTTTTATATGAGTACTGAAGTCGTTGTACCAAAAGTTTTGAAAACAACACATTCTCAAAAGAATTACGGAGTTTCTATTGTGAATGCAGAAGATTTTTGGCAAGAAGGATACAAAGGACAAGGGGTAAATATTGCGGTGATTGATTCCGGTTTTGACTATCACGTAAATGGGAAACGTGGGAGAATATGGAGTATGCAGTTACTCACTTAGATGAGACTCTTCTTGCTATGTGGAATACCTTATCAGATTCATTTATTAATGATGTAATAAATGGTGATGCTGAAAGTCGTGCAAAGTGGGGAAGTTATGCCCTAACACAAGCAGGATTAGGATTGATTGGTGATAAAGGGATAAGTAAAGTCACTACACTGGCAAAAGGTGCAAAATTTGCAAAAGTAACGAAGATTACAGCACCACTATTTTTATTTTTTCGAAATAAAATCTTGTCATTTTCCCTATGTCAATTTTATTTGTTGGTTTTTTTGAACATTAAATCAAAAAGAATCATATAAGTGTTTTTGCAAAATCAAAAGGAGCTATCTCATGTGAGAATAACTCCTTTTGAAAGTCATCAAATTATTTTTTGGATTTTGTTAGTTCTTTAGTCCCGCGTGTTCAATAATGCGCTTCATCGCTTGAATTTGCCCCAAATGATTTGCTTCATGCATTAATGTAAGGCCGGCTAATTCTCCAAAGGTTTCCAATCCCATAAATGATTTTTCCAGCGTTTCATTTAACTGTTCAGCAGGAATTTGTTGGAGACGAACTAATTGATCTTTCAACTCTATAATGAGTTTATCTACGGTAGGTACATCTCCCTTCCAATCAGCCGGCTTTGTACCGTTTCCAAATAATTCGATATAATTTGCAGGAAGATGCGTCGTTTTATGTGGAAAGCCGAGCATAAACTGTTCAGTAACCGTTAATACATGGCCGATATGCCATTGGATCGTATTGTTAAAACCGTCGGGCTGTACATTTGTTATTTCCTTCGAAAATGATTCTACGTTTTTAATAAAATAACTTCTTGTCATCGCAAATTGTTTGAATATTAGTTTATTCATACCTTACACCCCTTTCAAATCCCTCTCATTCATTAGCGTATTAAAAATCTGGATAAATTAGAAGTGACATGAGATAAAGATCGATTATATTCTATACGAATCATTCATATTGTGTAAAGCGGAATGACTTTATAAAAGTTACTTTATACTTTGGAATTGTATATAATGTAATTCTTTTTGGAATACCGTTGATTTCAACTTTTTTACTAAATCAATATGAGAAATTATTGTTTATAGATACTTTCTTGCATTCTTTTGGAATTTTAATGATGTTTAACTTGGTTGATTTACTCATTATAGATTGGCTTATATTTTGTTAGATTACCCCGAGATTTGTTGTTATTCCTAGTACAGAAGGAATGAAGGCGTATAAAAATTATAGGATGCATCTAAGAGGAGCTATAATTGGTATGCCTTTCCTCATAATAGTTAGTTTATTCATTGCAGGAATTGCCATAAATATTTAGTATGAGGAATATATTATATTTTACTTAGAGGAGATAAGGATGGATATTTTTATTAGAAAACTAGAAATCAAGGATTTGAATAAAATTCCTGAAATTGATGATAGTTTTACGGTTGATTCTAAGTTAGTTCTTTCATTAGAAGCGAAGAATCAACGAATAGAATACACAGTACGGGAAATACCAAGCTATGAGAAAACTTATTCAGAAGATATATATAAAGAGGATCAAGAGAATGATTTAGATTATAGTGAATATGTTAATAATCTAGATAAGATAATTTATTTGGCGTTTATGAATCACCAAATAATTGGAATGATTATATTAAAAAGGAACTGGAACAGTTTTGCCTACGTGGAAGATATAAAAGTGGATAAGCAGTTTAGACAACGTGGAGTTGGTAGGAAATTAATTGAGCAGGCAAAGCATTGGGCGCAAGCTTGTGAAATGCCAGGAATCATGCTGGAGACACAGAGCAATAACGTTAGAGCATGCAAGTTTTATGAGAACTGTGGATTTGTTATAGGAGGCTTTGATTTTCTTGTATATAAAGGCATTCATGAGCAAAATGATGAAGTTGCAATATATTGGTATTTGAGATTTAAAGACAGTCCGATATAACCTATAGTGCTTCACTCGAACAAAGAGTGTCTTTAGAGCTTTTCATGGCACTCTTTGTTCGTTATCATGCTAAAAAAAATTCTAAAGATACAAGGAATAGGTTAGTTCACCGTATGTGAGAATTTCATCATCGGTAAACCCCTGATTAGAATAGAATTTTTGACCCGAATCATTTTCAGGATGCACAGTTAAGCGAATGCGATGGCAAGATGGATGAACGATTTTTAAATGGTTAATTAACGCTTTTATTGCCGCGGCTCCAAATCCTTTTCTTTGATGTCCTTTGTCGATAAAAAAATGAAACAGCCAAAAGTCCTTTTGACAATCTAGTTCGTAATGTAGATTAAAGAAACCAACCATTTTCTCGTTATGATAAATTCCAAAAGGTTCAATCATTCTATCATCCGGCCTAATATACGCTTTAGCAAGTGCAATAGCAACAGGTGGTGTAACTTCAGAAACAAACTTTTGTTGTTTAATATTTACAGAAAGCGTGAGAGCCTCTCGCCAGTTGTCAGAAGTTATTTTTTTCAGAGTTACTTGAGACATAAGTTGAAACCTCCAGTTTAAATAGGGGATATGGGAAGAGCTATTGAACAAGCGTATTTTGCCCAGCAGCAATTTTCCATGATTCTTTTTCTTTAACCATCACATAAACAGCAAGGCTCCCTTGCTCATCTTCTATTATTTTTCCTTCAGAGGTTGTTGGGTATTGTCTAATATGTGCGATAGCTACATCAGAGCGAATAAAGTTAATACTTTCAACTGTATAACAAGCGTATGAGTCCCGAAGAGGTCCTGGTAAAAGAACTTTGTGTGTCTCATTGATTTGCTTCCAACCTGAAAGCCGCTTGCCAAATACATTGACCCATGTGGCATTTAAAGTGAAGTAGCGATCTAATTCATCTGCATCATGTGCATTAAATGCACTTTCTATTTCGGTGATCGTTTGCTGGATTGCATGTATTTCTCTTTGCTGATGTTCTTTGGAATCATAACCTTTAGACATATTCATTCCTCCAATGTTGGTTTGATATCTATAGATTACTAAAGTAAAGGTGCTATAACATCCAGCAATAGTAGCATTTTTTGAGGAGAGACTTATACGAAGGTATGATGGAAAGATGGTTTTATATACTTATATTTATATTTTTCTCTAAATCGAATTCGTTATCTAATAAGAGGAGTTAACTCAATGAGTCTAGGATATTATAACGTTATGAATAAGGAGGTGAAATATGTTATTTCAAAAAGGGAGTTTATCGATTAGATATGTTATAGAAGATGATGTGAATACCATTTCAAAATGGTTAACAAATCCAGAAGTTTTACAGTATTACGAAGGCAGAGATAATCCGCAATCTCCAGAGCAAGTTCGTACTCATTTTATTCATGACCCAAAGAGTGCTGAGAAAAGATGTTTAGTAGAACATGCTGGAGAACCGATTGGTTATATACAAATTTACCCGATAGATTCAGAATGGAAAGAGCTGTATGGATATAAAGAAGCCCAAAATATATGGGGCATGGATCAGTTTATTGGAGAACCAACATATTGGAATAGAGGAATAGGAACAGAGCTTGTGCAAGTTGCGATTACATATATCACCGAGGAGTTAGGGGCAGAAGCAATTGCAATGGATCCAAGAGTAAGTAATGAACGTGCTATGCGGTGTTATGAAAAATGTGGGTTTCAAAAGATAAAAAGGTTAACAAAACATGAACTTCATGAAGGGAAGCTTGAAGATTGCTGGATGATAGAGTATAGACGATAAAGGTATGTAGTGATTTTAATTTTATTAAAGTTACATATTATTAATATATATAAATCTACATTAAAAAGGGGAGCGATGTGTGATGAAGAAAGCTTTGGTAGTAATAGATGTTCAAGAAGGTATATATACAGCTCTACCCTTTGGATTTAGTATTTAAAGGGGTGTTATTTATTTTTGATGGGTTTTATAAGGATTATAGCTATTTTTCAAGATTAAAAATTGCTTTCCATTTTGTAGATTAATTACAATTATACTACGCCCTCCGCTATGCTTCGGTTGTGACATAATAAGAGGGCGTTAATTATGAATAATAAAATTTAATTAGGTAGGTGTGAATGGTGGTATATAAAGTGGAAGGTTTTAACTTTTCTGGGAAATATGACTGTTGGGATGGGTCTATAAACGTAAATTGTTCCGTTTCGTTTTTTGAACAAAAAAAAATTGAGATAAAGGGGTATTTAGAGAGTAATCAACCTTTAACAAAAGAATCTTATAATACGCTATGTTATTTAAAGGAACACTTTGATATTGTTTATGAAAATATACTAAAGGGTCTATTTGAATTGCAATGTAAAGATTTAATGAGTTACGAGATATATAATGAAAATGATCATTCCTTTAGTCCCATTACTTTTAATAATATGGAAGAAATCCATCCTTATATAGGAACTCCTACATTTGAGATTTTACCTGACTATACGAAGGATAACTATGCTTACTTTGCAATTTCATTTGATGAAGGTTGCTTGCTATCTATTGAACATGGTCTCATAGCTTTATTTTTTAAAAATGATATGATTCATATTCAGCCTTCTGATTCATATTGTATGCTTCAGATGCTTATGGATTACGAGGAAGATTGTGTAAAGTGGCAAAAAGATTTTTGGTTAGTGTGTTTTGAACTAGCTAAGAACAATTTATTAAACGATAGAGAATTGGTTAGAGCCAAGTGGTTGAAAAGTAAATAACCCTCTTAGTTTTTAAACAGAAATCTTAAAAACAAAACTGATGATAGTTTTTAGCGTTATAAAACCTAGCAGCATAGCGTTATGTTGCTAGGTTTTATTTTCTGTTATTGTTGCTTTGAATAAAGTCACGAAACTTCACCTCTTTCAATTAAAGAATTCTACGAAAGCTTCAAACAAACTTTTTATAAAATGGAATGTTTTTTGGTTAAAGTTATTGAAGTTCATGCAATTACTCCTGATATCCGAAATATTGAAGGATTACAAAAAAGATCAATCTTTTTATAAAAGAATAATCCGATTAAATACTATAAGAGCATGTTTTGATTAATCTTTTTTTCAAAACACGCTCTTTTCTTTTGTTCTTCTATTACGGTTAATAGCATTAATTTGATCAAACTTTATTCGAAACCTACAGTTTTAGATTTGGGAGGAAAGAGAAGTGTCATCAGATTTGATTAAAGGGAAATTAGTACATATGTGAGGTCATTTATGAAATGCTGCATTTCGAGAGTTTTTTCTCAATATTCAATTGCAGTTGGCTCTACAGGTAGCTTAGGCTTTCAAGTAATTGTACATATGTCAGTGGATGTAAAAGGGTGGAAGGAAGAATAGTTAGTGTAAAAGAAGGATGTCATTACCAGTGTAATGACATCCTTCTTTTTTATTTTTTCTTATCTTTATCTAAGATGTTTTGTTCTTCAGCAAATTCAGTTCCATACGCGAAGCGGCCATTCATATTAATTCGTTCATTGTTGAGCCGTTCATGCGTATGAGAAAAACGATGCACAAATACTTCAGATAATGTAAAGACAATAGCGGATAGAATGCTACCCCATGCAATCTGCATATAATTGTCCAATAAAATATTACCGAAAATCCACACACTTAAATATGTTAACAAAAAGTCAGCCATAATAGCGGCGGAATTGCCAATACGATTCAAAAGGATTTTATCAACAAACATATAAGAAACGATTGTTACAAACAGGCTAAAGGAAATAACATCAACAATTGTTGCATCAAAAAATAAATCAAGTCCGATAGCAAAAGCAATGATACACGATATAAATTTGATAAGCACAATCGTAAAATTACTCAAATTGCACACCTCCCGTTTTTTATATAGTTTTGGTATAAAACAAGAAGTTCATACATTTCTTATGTATGTACATAGTTGCAAATAAAATTTTTTCATGTTGAACATCTTGTCAAAATATTAAAAAAATAAACGAAAAATGTTATAGTAAAATGAGAGTGTATGACATTTTTAGGTAAGGGGGGATCCAAATGTGGATTACTTCAGAAGTAGAAATTCCAGATGAACTATTTGATAATCTTGAACAAGGAAGGCTTGTATTATTTGTCGGAGCAGGAGTTTCTATGAAAGGGAAATCAAACTTACCAAATTTCGATGATTTAGTTGATGAAATTGCGGAAGCTTTATATGTTGAAAAGCGTGAAAATACAGAACCGCATGATTATTATCTTGGAAAAGTTGCGAAGACGAAAGATGTACATCAAGTTGCACAAGATCTTGTTGATGTGAAAAATTCAAAACCGAATCCATTACACTATGCCATTCCACGGCTTTTTTCAGATGATATTGATGTTCGCATCGTTACTACAAATTTTGATCAGCATTTTACAAGTGTGATTCGGGAAATGAATCGAGATATTAATATATATTACGCACCTGCACTTCCAACAGGTAGAGCATTTAAAGGTTTAGCATATATACACGGCAATGTAGAACAGGAAAAAGAAAATTTAATATTAACGGATGGCGATTTTGGAAGGGCTTACTTAACAGAGGGTTGGGCAAGAAGATTTTTAGTTGATTTATTTTCAAATTATACGGTGTTATTCATCGGATATAGTCATAATGATCCTGTCATGAAATATTTAGCAACAGGTTTACCACCGAGTACAAAACGTTATGCATTTGTTGCGCAAGGAGATAATACATATCACTGGGAGCATTTAGGAGTAAGGCCCATTGTTTATCCAAATAAGGCGAATAATCATCAGGCACTTGTTCAAGCGGTGAAGCGCTGGGCTGAATTAATGGGAGATAACTATATTACAAAAAGAATGCGGATTCGTGATATCGTGACAGTTCCACCATCAGTTGAACAAGAGCAATTATCATATATAAAACAATCAGTAAAAAAAATTGAAACACTCCGGTATTTTATAGAATTTGCTCGCGATTATGGATGGGTAGAATGGTTAGAGGCAGAAGGCAAAATCCAAAATTTATTTTTGCTTTCCACTATTCATAGTGAAGAGGATGAATTGTTGGCCGAATGGCTCGTCAAACAATTTCTTTTTAGCCACCAAAAAGAATTATTTCAGCTTATTTATAAAAATCACTCAAAAATTTCTCCTTTGTTATGGCGAACGATTTGTACGTATTTAAACGAAACAAAAGAGCCAATTGAACCGCTATTATTTGCAAAATGGACATTGCTCTTACTGGAAACAGCAGAAAAAAATAGTAGCTCTATAGAATTGGTTTCATATTTGTTACATAAATGTTCCTTTCCTGATCATAAAGAAATTTTCGTCTTATTGTTGGCGTTTATTTTGGATGGGAAAATTAAATTAAAGCGTGTCAGAAGATGGGAACACGATATGCAAGATTCAATTGAATTAGAGGAGACAAGCCGTTTACCAGTTCCCGTATTTGCATTTGTACAAAGAATCTGGGATGAAAGAATGAAACCGCATATCGCATATTTTGCTGACCCAATTATGGTTATGGGGTTAGAAAAAATCCAAATGTTATTTTTAAGGCAGACTGCACTGCAGAAAAAGGACGGTGTGACATATAATACAGTCGAATTTTCAGAGTATGATTTACAGCCGAAAGATTTTACTTTTTTAATTCGTATTGTAAAAGAATGTCTCTCCTATTTATGTGAAAATAATAAGAGAAAGGCAAACTACTATATCGCCCAAATGATAGAAACAGATAGTATAGTACAAAAACGGATTGCAATAGCTGCGATGAGTAAAATTTCATTTGTAACTGACGATGAAAAAATCAAATGGCTACTAGAACAAAAATTACTTTTACATGTTACATATAGGCATGAAGTATTTAAATTTTTAAAGAAGCATTATCCATTTACCTCGGAACAAAGAAAGCAAGAAGTGTTACAAAAGGTTATGAAACACCTTGTTAATGAGAGGGCTTTTGATGCTTGCCTTATTATGGATTTACTTTATACATGTGATCCAAATAGTAATTGTACAGTACAAGCATATAAAAAAATGAAACAAAAACATCCTCATTTTTCCCCAGAACGTTACGGTGAAAAGCGAGTAGAGGATGCTGTACAAAGTATTACATGCAACGTAACAGCCGATGGATTATTGCAGTTGAAAGACCATGAAATGATGAAACAAGTTAGGCTTTTTTCTCATGATGGTATTTTTGAACAGCGTCATTTTTTAGAAATGTTATCAAAAGCATGTAAATTGGATACAGAGTGGAGTATTTCGCTTGCGTATCAATTAGTAGGGGAAAGTAATGTAAGTAATGAAGTATGGTTTGTCTGTATTCGGGCATGGAGAAATAATCGTAAGCTGACAAATCAACAAATACAAAAAATCATTCCACTCCTGCAACAATTTGTAAGAAATACATCTTTTCGTTGGTTAATTAGCAGTTTTCTTTATGAAATCAGCAATCGATTAGAAGAATTCCAAGAGAATAGTATACGTGTGGTGAAACGTTTTGCCTTTTCTTTATTTCCTCAAGTAATGAAAGGTGATCCGAATTTTAAGATAGAAGAGCATGATTTTTATAATGAATCTATTCAACATCCTATTGGAAAGATGACGTCAGTATTATTAAAGTTACTAGCATATGACCACTTATACGATCGGAATATTCACGAATACTTGTTTTTATTTGAAGAACAAATGCGAACATTTTCACAGAGTACAAACTTCATGTTTGCACGATTAACAGCAGATATAACATTTTTATATCATATTGAGAAACAATGGTGCAGAAAAAATTTGCTACCTTATCTCGATTTAAAAAAACAAGAAAAATCAATAAAATATGCATGGGCAGGACTTTGCTATACACAAATAAATTTACCGTTATTTACAGAGATAAAGCGACATATTAAATATGCAGTCGAGCATTTATATTTGTTACATCCACATACAAAAGAAGTATTCTTAAAGTGGCTCAGCTTTGTTTTTATTAAATGTGTATTATATTGGGAACAGCGAGCAGATTGGTTATATCCGCTTTTTATACAGGAAACGGAAAATGACAAAATTAAGTTTATGGAACATTTATGTTATTATGTGAAAACATTAAGCGTGAGAGAACAACAAAAATTTTGGGAAGCTTGGTTAGCTGGATTTTTAATTGAACGTCCAAAAATGAGTTCCGTAACTGGTAGGGAATATGTCATGTTTTTACGTTTTGTATTATGTATGGATGAAGTTGCCGAAAAAGGATTACAAACAATTCTTACTCGTTTCTCTCCACCATCAGAACGTTACGATCAAGCGGAAATGAAACAACTATTTTTGTCTATTTTGGAAAAGAAAAATAATATGAAATATCATGTAGAAGCCTATGGTGAGTTGTTTTTTTCGTTATTACAAAACCTTCATGAGGCAAATTCTTTTGAAAATGAAATCATTGAGATTAAACAATTGTTAACAGAGTACCAAGTGGAGAAACATTTGCTAATATCTATTCAAAACGAAATGATTCGTATTGGACTTGTGATGACAAATTTACAAGATTAATAGTGGGTAAAGAGTGGAATTTTAAAAAAATAACTAAAAAGGTGTTGACAGTATTTGAAAAAGCATTCTATAATACGAATCATAACTTATTCAATTTCAAAAACATTTGAATAAACAAAGTGCAATGAAGAGATCACAGTAGTGAGGATCTTACTGTAACAGAGAGCTGATGGTTGGTGTGAATCAGTACAGGGATAATCATGAATTACAGTCTTGGAGCATCTTTTTCGTAGTAAAGATTTGTTTTCTTTATGAAGGAAAGGCGGTCAAATGATCGTTAACAGTGAAGAGAGGTAGACGAAATAAGTCTACAACTAGGGTGGTACCGCGATAAATATCGTCCCTACTGATTGGATCAGTAGGGACTTTTTGTATTTTTGTGGCCCAACTTGAAAATGGAATATAACATGCGGTGAAAGGAAAAGAAGTAGTAGTTGTTTCCCTGTAACAGAGAGCTGGTGGTTGGTGTGAACCAGTACAAAGACAAGTGCGAATTACAGTCCTGGAGCATCTTTTTCGTAGTAAAGATAATTGTCTTTATGAAGGGAAAGACGGTCAAATGATCGTTAACAGTGAAGAGAGGTAGACGAAATAAGTCTGCAACTAGGGTGGTACCGCGATAAATATCGTCCCTACTGAGTAGATCAGTAGGGATTTTTTGTACACATAAAAGGCGGAATCGATCTCATAATAAGTTTTTGTGGAGTTTCAATTCAGAAAATAGGGAATTTTTATTCTCTTCACATAGTTTTAAACATTAAAAGGAGGATTTTAAAATGGCAAATCATGAGTTAGAACAATTACGTAAACAGGTGGATAAAATCAATTTACAGTTACTAGAGCTTTTAAATGAACGAGGTAAAATTGTTCAGAAGATTGGGGAACAAAAACAAGTGCAAGGTACGAAACGTTTTGACCCAGTTCGTGAGCGTGAAGTACTGGATATGATCGCAGAACATAATGAAGGGCCATTCGAAACTTCAACAGTTCAACACATTTTCAAAACGATTTTCAAAGCGAGCTTAGAATTGCAAGAAGATGACAACCGTAAAGCATTACTTGTTTCACGTAAAAAGAAAAAAGAAAATACAATTGTTGATGTAAAAGGTGAATTATTAGGAAATGGAACACAAACATTCATCATGGGTCCTTGTGCGGTAGAAAGTTTAGAGCAAGTTCGCCAAGTGGGGCAAGCGATGAAAGCACAAGGATTAAAATTAATGCGCGGCGGTGCTTTCAAACCGAGAACGTCACCATACGACTTCCAAGGATTAGGGGTTGAAGGCTTACAAATTTTACGCCAAGTAGCTGATGAATTCGATTTAGCGATTATCAGTGAGATTTTAAATCCAAATGATGTAGAAATGGCTCTTGATTACGTTGATGTCATTCAAGTTGGGGCACGAAACATGCAAAACTTCGATTTATTAAGAGCTGTGGGTAAAGTAAATAAACCTGTATTATTAAAACGTGGTTTAGCAGCGACAATTGATGAATTCATTAATGCAGCTGAATACATCATCGCACAAGGAAATGATCAAATTATACTATGTGAGCGCGGTATCCGCACATACGAAAGAGCAACGCGTAATACGTTAGATATTTCAGCAGTACCAATTTTAAAGAAAGAAACACATTTACCTGTTGTTGTGGACGTAACGCATTCTACAGGACGCAGAGATTTATTATTACCTACTGCAAAAGCAGCACTAGCAATTGGAGCAGATGCAGTCATGGCAGAAGTACATCCAGACCCAGCAGTTGCATTATCTGATTCTGCACAGCAAATGGATATTCCAGAGTTCCATAAATTCATGGAAGAGTTAAAAGGATTTAAAAATAAATTATCTTAATTTCATATTGAATATGCGTAGAAAGGGAAACAGTAGTGCTTATCTCCCTGTTTATAGAGAGCTGATGGCCGGTGAGAATCAGTACAAAGATAAGCATGAATTACAGCCCTAGAGCATCTTTTTCGTAGTAAAGATCATATCTTTATGAAGGGAAAGACGGTCTCATAGATCGTTAACAATGATAAGAGGTAGACAAAAAAATAGTCTACAATTAGGGTGGTACCGCGATATGAATCGTCCCTACTGAGCGCTCAGTAGGGACTTTTTTGTACAAAAAAATAATAAAGGGGTAAGAGAAATGAGATATATTACAGCCGGAGAATCACATGGTCCGCAGTTAACTGTTATTTTAGAAGGTGTACCTGCAGGATTATCGTTACAAGCAGAACATATTAATAAGGAATTATTAAGAAGACAAAAAGGGCATGGTCGCGGGAGACGCATGCAAATTGAAACGGATACAGTAGAGATTGTAAGTGGTGTGCGCCACGGAATAACACTTGGTTCACCAATTACATTAATCGTAAAAAATGATGATTTCAAACATTGGACGAAAGTAATGGGGGCTGAACCTATTTCGGAGCAAGAAAGTAAAGAAATGAAACGTACAATTACAAAACCACGTCCAGGACATGCTGATTTAAATGGTGCAATTAAATATGGTCACCGTGATATACGAAATGTTTTGGAACGTTCTTCTGCAAGAGAGACAACTGTAAGAGTAGCTGCTGGTGCAGTTGCAAAACAAATTTTAAAAGAATTAGGTGTGCAAATTGCAGGACATGTTCTTGAGATTGGCGGGATACAAGCAAATCGTGTAGGCCGACTACTAATAGAAGAAATTCAAACAATTACAGAAAATTCACCTGTGCGTTGCCTAGATAAAGAGGTAGAGCAAAAGATGATGGATGCTATCGATACTGCAAAAAGCAGTGGGGATTCAATAGGTGGAATTGTAGAAGTAATTGCGGAAGGGATGCCAATTGGTGTTGGTAGCTACGTACATTATGATCGTAAATTAGATGCAAAACTCGCGGGAGCAATTATGAGTATTAATGCTTTTAAAGGCGCTGAAATTGGGATTGGATTTGAGGCGGCAAGGCAGCCAGGAAGCTTAGTACACGATGAAATCCTATGGGATGAAGAAAAAGGCTATACAAGAAAAACAAATCATGCAGGTGGATTAGAAGGTGGTATGACTACAGGAATGCCAATTGTAGTAAGAGGTGTAATGAAGCCGATTCCTACATTATATAAGCCACTTGCGAGTGTAGATATTGATACGAAAGAAACATTCCAAGCAAGTATTGAACGATCTGATAGTTGTGCAGTACCAGCTGCAAGTGTTGTTGCAGAAGCTGTGGTTGCATGGGAGCTTGCGGACGCATTAGTTGAACAATTCGGAAAAGACCGCATGGAATTAATCAAGCAAAATATTACGCAGCATAACAAATATGCAAAAGAATTTTAAAAAGGATGGATGCCAGATGAAGGTAAAAGAGCAATTATCATCATTACAGCCATATAAACCAGGTAAATCAGCGCAGCAAATGAAAGAGATATATGGGGATCATTCATTTGTAAAATTAGCATCAAATGAAAATCCATTCGGTTGTTCACCACGTGTTATAGAAGAGTTGCAAAAAGCATGGCATGAACATGCCTTATATCCAGATGGAGGAGCTGTAGAACTTCGCCAAACAATTGCAGAAAAACTACAAGTTCAAAAGGAACAATTTATATGTGGAAGCGGACTTGATGAAGTCATTCAAATTATAAGCCGTGCGGTACTTTGTAAGGGAGATAATGTAGTAACAGCAGGAGAAACTTTCCCGCAATATCGTCATCATGCAGTTATTGAAGGGTGCGAAGTGAAAGAAGTAGCTTTAAATAACGGTGTATATGACTTAGACGAAATTTCTTCAGCGGTTGATAACAATACAAAAATCGTTTGGATTTGTAATCCGAACAATCCGACAGGCACATATGTAAATGAGCGAAAATTGACTCAATTCATTGAGGGAATTAGTAAAAATACGTTAATTGTCATTGATGAAGCGTACTATGAATACGTAACAGCAAAAGATTTCCCAGAGACATTACCGCTTTTAGAAAAACATAAAAACATTCTTATACTAAGAACGTTTTCTAAAGCATACGGATTAGCATCATTCCGTGTTGGGTATTCGATTGGACATGAAGAGTTAATCGAGAAATTAAATGTTGTACGTTTGCCGTTTAACGTATCTTCATTGGCACAAAATGCAGCAACGATTGCCTTAAGCGATGAGTCATTTATTGAAAAGATAGTACGTGTTAATACAGAGGGGCTGCAACAATACGAAAGTTTTTGTAAGAGAAATGAAATTCCATTCTATCCGTCGCAAACAAACTTCATCTTCTTGCCGGTAGATGATGCTGGAGAAATTTATGAAGCTTGCGCGCACGCAGGGTTTATTATTCGTCCGTTTCCAAATGGTGTCCGTATTACAATCGGAACAAGGGAACAAAATGAAGGAGTGATTTCAGTGTTAAAACAACACTTTGAAAATAAAAAACATAAGTCTCGAGATGAGGCCAATGTGTAAAAAGGTAGTATTAATTGGAACAGGATTAATAGGAGGCTCTCTCGCATTAGCAATTAAGAAAGAGCACGATGTAACGATAACAGGTTATGATTTATTTAAAGAGCAGGTAGAGCGTGCGAAAGAATTATATGTAGTAGATGAAGTAGCAATAGATTTACAGCGTGCATGTGAAGAGGCAAATTTAATTATTTTTGCCTCTCCAGTTGAAGAAACGAAGAAGTTATTACACAAACTAGCGTCATTTCGTTTACGGGATGATGTAATAGTGACCGATGTTGGAAGTACAAAAGGAACAATTATGAATGAAGCGGAAGCTTTATTTTCAAAGAAAGTTTCTTTTATTGGCGGACATCCGATGGCAGGGTCTCATAAAACTGGTGTTGAAAGTGCAAAGGCGCATTTATTTGAAAATGCATTTTACATTTTAACACCGATGAATCATGTGCCAAATGATCAAGTGGAAGAGCTAAAAGTATGGTTGAAAGGAACAGGATCACATTTTCTCGTCTTAAATACAGAAGAACACGATTATGTAACAGGAATCGTTAGTCATTTTCCGCATCTTATTGCGGCAGGTTTAGTAAAACAAGTCGAGAAACATGCAGGAGATAATCCACTCATTCATCAACTAGCTGCCGGTGGATTTAAAGATATTACACGTATCGCATCTAGCAGTCCGAAAATGTGGAGTGACATTGTAAAGCAAAATCGTGAGCATTTAATGGTATTATTAAAAGAGTGGATCTCTGAAATGGAAGAGTTATATAAGACGGTTTCTATAGGAGATGCAGGCGAAATACAAAACTACTTTGCAGATGCGAAAGAATATCGTGATTCTTTACCAGTTCGTAAAAGTGGAGCGATTCCAGCTTATCATGACTTATATGTTGATGTTTTAGATAAAGTAGGGGCATTAGCTCATATTACGAGTATTTTAGCTCATGAAGAAATTAGTATTACAAATCTGCAAATTATAGAAGCGCGAGAGGGATTACTTGGTGTGCTTCGTATTAGCTTCCAAAGAGAAGAGGATCGCTTAAAAGCAGTGATCGCATTACAAAAAGAAGAATACCAAACATATGAAACAATGTAATAAGGAGAGGATGACACCGTGAAGGAGAAAACGATACAAAATGTAACAAGTGGATTGCGAGGAACAATTAGAATCCCCGGAGATAAATCTATCTCACACCGTGCTGTCATGTTTGGAGCAATCGCGCAGGGAAAAACAACAATTAAAGGTTTTCTGCCCGGTGCAGATTGTTTAAGTACAATTTCTTGTTTTAGAGAAATGGGAGTAGAAATTTCACAAAATGGTGATGAAGTAATTGTAATGGGAAAAGGATTAGAAGGGTTACAAGAACCTAAAAATGTTTTAGATGTTGGTAATTCGGGGACAACGATCCGATTAATGTCTGGAATACTTGCGAACACACCTTTCCATTCCTGCATCCAAGGTGATTCATCAATTGGAAAAAGACCAATGAAACGTGTAACGAATCCGCTTGGACTTATGAGAGCGAAAATTGATGGTAGAGAAGAAGGGACGTTTACTCCGCTTACAATACGAGGTGGAAGTTTAAAAGCAATCGACTATACTTCACCTGTAGCAAGCGCACAAGTGAAGTCGGCTATTTTACTTGCGGGACTGACTGCAAAAGGTGTAACAACTGTTACAGAACCTCATATTTCAAGAGACCATACAGAAAGAATGCTTGAGGCGTTTGGCGTTACGGTAACTCGTGAAGATAAAACTGTGAAAATTGCTGGTGGACAAAAATTAATAGGGACTGATATACAGGTACCTGGTGATGTTTCTTCAGCGGCATTTTTCTTAGTTGCGGGAGCGGTTGTTCCAAATAGTAAACTTGTATTACAAAATGTTGGAATGAATCCGACTCGTACAGGAATTATAGATGTTCTTACTAAAATGGGTGCTAAGTTAGAAATACAGCCTATTAATAAGGATGCGTCAGAGCCAGCTGCGAATATTACGATTGAAACATCTTCACTTCAAGGGATTGAAATTGGAGGGGATATTATCCCAAGACTTATCGATGAAATCCCAATCATTGCGCTTGCAGCAACGCAAGCAGAAGGAATTACAGTTATCAAGGATGCACATGAGCTGAAAGTAAAAGAAACAAATCGTATCGATACAGTTGTAGCTGAATTAACAAAACTAGGAGCACGTATTGAAGCAACGGATGATGGAATGATTATTTACGGTAAGTCTTCGTTAAAAGGCAATAAAGTAAATAGTCATGGTGACCACCGAATCGGTATGATGCTTGGGATTGCGGGCTCTATAGCAGAAGGTAAAACAGTACTCGGAGATGCGGAGGCTGTTGGAGTTTCGTACCCTACATTTTTTAAGGAACTAAGCAAACTACAAACCGAATTGGAAAAAGCATAAAGTTTCACTTTATATGGTATACAGGGGACATGATAAAAGTGATTAGCTTAGTAAGCAAAGCTTTTTGTTTTATGGCAAATCTTTATTTGGAAGATAGTGTGTGTTATATCGAGATATAATAATTATAGAAAGGTCGATGTATATTTCATCGACCTTTCTAATTTTTTAGATAGGATTTTATCTGTATGAGTACGAATGTAATAAAGGGAATAGGAGGAGAAAGTCATGAAAGTAATTGAATTAGCAGAGCGACAATATAGAGAAGCGATTGCTTTATCTGAATATGCATTTCAATATAAGGTACCGGAAGATCAAATTGAAAGGCGTCTTACATTAATGAAAAAGCACCATCAACTGTTTGGGATTTTGGAAGGAAATCAACTTGCAGCAAAATTGCACCTTTTTCCATTCGAAATAAATATTGGTGATGAAATGTTTAAAATGGGTGGAATTGCAGGAGTAGCGACATACCCAGAGTATAGACGGAGTGGGCATGTAAAAGAATTACTGAAGTATGTGCTACAAAAAATGAAACAAGATGGATTTAGTGTATCAATGTTACATCCATTTGCAGTTTCATTCTATAGAAAGTATGGATGGGAACTATTTGCCAATCGTTTCATATGTTCCATGACGAAGAGTGATTTAGTGATGCAAAAGCATGTGAAAGGGAATGTGAGACGTTTTAATAAAGATTCACATCCAAAAGAAATAGAAGCAGTATATGAGCAATTTGCGAAGCGATTCGCTGGTATGCTAGTTCGAAGTACGGATTGGTGGACGCAAGCAGTTTACCATGATTTGACGGCAGCGGTCTATTACAATGAAAAAGATGAAGCTACTGGTTATATGCTGTACAAAATAAATGATTCAAAAATGACAGTGGAAGAATTTGTACCGCTAAATAATGAAGCTCGAAATGGACTTTGGAATTTTATTTGCCAACATGATTCGATGATAAAAGAGCTTAAGATGATACTAAGTGAAACAGAGCCATTACGTTATACTTTACAAGAGCCTCGAGTTAAGGCTGAAATTACTCCTTATTTTATGGCTCGGATTGTAGACGTGGAGCAGTTTTTAAATCAATATCCATTTGTTTGGAGTAATCAACAAAATAATGTCATTTTACATATTTCAGACTCATTTGCCGCGTGGAATAATGTGACGGTTCAATTACAGAATAAAGAAATAGTGATTGTTAATAAAGAAGAAACCGAAAAACAAAATAGTAGCGGAATCCATTTAAATATAAATGCGTTATCAACAATGTTATTTGGATATAAGCGTCCATTAGAGTTATACGAAATGGACCATATTTTAGGGAGTGAGGAAGAAGTAAAAACACTTGAACAGTTGATTCCATTACATAGACCATTTATTTATGATTTCTTTTAAAATTTCAAATAAAAAGCACGATTTGAAAAGTGCTTTTTATTTTGTTGAAATAGAAAGATGATTAGATATACCTTTAGATGCCTAAGTATGTTATAGTAAGTGAAGTATGTATATAAAAGTATCGAAATTGGAGGAAACACATGATTACAGTTAGTAACGTAGGATTGCGCTTTGCGGACAGAAAATTATTTGATGATGTTAACATAAAATTCACACCAGGTAACTGCTACGGTTTAATCGGAGCAAACGGTGCTGGTAAATCAACATTTCTAAAGATTTTATCTGGAGAAATTGATCCATCAACAGGTGATGTAAACATCACGCCAGGTGAGCGTTTAGCAGTATTAAAACAGAACCACTTCGAATACGAAGAGTTTCCTGTATTAGAAACAGTAATTATGGGCCACACACGTCTTTACAAAGTAATGCAAGAAAAAAATGCAATTTACATGAAAGAAGATTTCAGTGATGAAGACGGTATGCGTGCTGCAGAACTGGAAGGTGAGTTTGCTGAGCTAAACGGTTGGGAAGCTGAATCTGAAGCGGCAATCCTTTTAAAAGGCCTAGGCATTGGAGAAGACGTTCATGACAAAAAATTGTCAGAGTTAACAGGGGCAGAGAAAGTAAAAGTATTACTTGCTCAAGCATTATTCGGTCAACCTGACATTCTATTATTAGATGAGCCTACCAACCACTTAGACTTAAAAGCGATTCAATGGTTAGAGAACTTCTTAATGAACTTTGAAAATACAGTTATCGTTGTATCCCATGACCGTCACTTCTTAAATAAAGTATGTACGCACATGGCGGATCTTGATTTCGGTAAAATTCAATTGTATGTTGGTAACTATGACTTCTGGTATGAATCAAGCCAATTAGCATTAAAACTAACACAAGATGCAAATAAGAAAAAAGAAGAGAAAGTAAAAGAGTTACAAAACTTCATTGCACGCTTTAGCTCAAACGCATCTAAAGCGAAGCAAGCGACTTCTCGTAAAAAATTATTAGATAAAATTACATTAGATGATATTAAACCATCATCACGCCGTTATCCATTCGTTGGCTTCACACCAGAGCGTGAAGTAGGAAATGACTTATTAACTGTAGAAGGTCTTTCAAAAACGATTGATGGAGAAAAAGTGTTAGATAATGTGTACTTCACATTAAATAAAGGTGATAAAGTTGCATTTATCGGACGCAATGATATTGCAATGACAACATTATTTAAAATTCTTATGGGTGAAATGGAGCCAGATAGCGGTTCATTTAAGTGGGGCGTTACAACATCTCAAGCTTACTTCCCAAGAGATAACTCTAAGTACTTCGAGAACAGTGAATATAACTTAGTTGAATGGTTACGTCAGTTCTCTCCACAAGATGAAACAGAAAGTTTCTTACGTGGTTTCTTAGGTCGTATGCTATTCTCTGGTGAAGAAGTAAAGAAAAATGTTTCTGTATTGTCAGGTGGAGAAAAAGTTCGTTGTATGCTTTCTAAAATGATGTTAAGCGGAGCAAACGTATTAACACTTGATGATCCAACGAACCATTTAGACCTTGAGTCTATCACAGCATTAAACAACGGTTTAATCGCATTTAAAGGAACATTACTATTTACATCTCATGACCATCAGTTCGTACAAACAATTGCAAATCGTATTATCGAAGTGACGCCAAACGGTGTAATCGATAAAGAAGCGACATACGATGAGTTCTTAGAAAATGTAGAACTTCAAAAGCAAGTAGATGCAATGTATCAAGGGAAATAATCTGTAAAAACAAAACCCTCGCACTTAGAATAGAGCGAGGGTTTTGTTTTTTTACTATATGTACATCAATTAAAAAACCGACATAAAATCCCTTTTTTTAGGTGGGGGAGAGCATCTGGCCATGCATAGAAGCGGTCAGGGCCTTTTTCTGCCACGTGCGAAGTAAAAACAGAAAGAGCAAAAGCAAACGAGTGTAAGTTACTTTTTATTCTGCATAGCAGGGATTTAGATATCGAAAAATTAAAATGGATTTACATATAATGAAAAATTACATGTCTTTCCAAACGGAACCGGCCTGTTCAGATTAAATATATTCTTTTCGTATCACAAGGCTAATGTTAAATGAACAGGAGAAATAATGGAATTAAATGTTGTTTATAGAAGTTAATAATAAAAAATATGTATGTAAATTATAATTTTTTTACATATAAAGGATGCAGTAAGAAGAAGTTTTCTCAGAATGAATAAATTAGCAGCAATAAATCCAATTGGTAATTTTGGAAATAAGAATGTTTGCGGAGTGAAGAATAAAAGTTTATAGTGGGGAGTGTCCTAATAACCGGACGGATTTTTAGAAAGTTAGATAGAAATAAAAAATGTTACAAATGCATTTTATTAAATATATATCTAGGTCAACATATTTAATAAGAAATAGTTGAATAAATACAACCTTAAACTTATAATTACTAATATTCTTCATAAGGTTAAAGAAAAGTAAGGGTTGTTTTGGGAAAGTAAATTCAAAACAGAGGTAGACTTATAAAAAATAAACCTTGGATGATTAAAAGAGGTGGAGAGATGAAACAATTATTATTAAAGAGCAAACGTGTGTTAAGTAATCATTTTGGGTTCTTTATTTTTGCAGTTGTTTTATTCTGGTTAAAAACATATGCAGCATATGTTACAGAATTCGACTTAGGAATATCGAACACAATCCAAAAATTCTTGCTATTTTTTAACCCGCTAAGCTCAGCGGTCCTATTTTTAGGACTTGCATTATTTGCAAAAGGGAAACGATCTTATATTTGGTTAATTATTATTAATTTGTTACTGTCAATTATCTTATACTCAAACGTAGTATATTATCGCTTTTTCAGCGATTTTATTACGTTCCCGACATTAACACAAACGAATAACTTTGGAGATTTAGGTGGTAGTATTTTAGCGTTATTACATCTATATGATCCATTATATTTCTTAGACACAATTATCTTGCTTGTGTTGGTAATAACAAAATTTGCTAATCCAAAACCAATTCGTGTTGCAAAATATAAATTGTCACTTGTATTTATTATGGGGA
Organism: Bacillus sp. FSL K6-6038; assembly: GCF_038050455.1. Lineage (NCBI taxonomy): Bacteria > Bacillati > Bacillota > Bacilli > Caryophanales > Bacillaceae > Bacillus > Bacillus sp. FSL K6-6038. Next base: position 2,807,271 of record NZ_JBBOUH010000001.1, on the reverse strand, counting down.
TTTTAATTTTTAGCATCAACTTAGGTTTAGCAGAATCTGATCGTCCTGAATTACTAACAAGAACGTTTGACCGCAACTACATTGTGAAATACTTAGGTGCGTACAACTATACAATATATGATGGCATCCAAAGTATGAAAGCATCGACAGAACGTGCTTTAGCGGATGGAGATAGCATGACCGGTGTAAGAAACTATATTACATCGAACTATGCAAGCCCTAACCCAGAGTATTTTGGTAAGGGGAAAGGTATGAACGTTATCTATATTCATTTAGAGTCGTTCCAAAACTTTTTAATTAATTACAAGTTGAACGGACAAGAAGTTACACCATTCTTAAATTCATTTACACAAGATGCAAATACACTGTATTTTGATAACTTCTTCCATCAAACAGGACAAGGTAAAACATCTGATGCGGAGTTTATGTTAGAGAACTCACTATTCGGTTTACCACAAGGGTCTGTATTTACAAACAAAGCTCATAATACGTATCAAGCAGCACCAGCTATTTTAGGACAGCAGGGCTATACATCTGCGGTGTTCCATGGTAACTATAAAACATTCTGGAATCGTGATGATATTTATAAATCATTTGGATTTAATAAATTCTTTGATGCATCATATTATGATATGAATGAAAAAGATGTTGTAAACTATGGTCTGAAAGATAAACCATTCTTTAATGAGTCTATTCCAATGTTACAAACATTAAAACAACCGTTCTATGCGAAGTTTATTACGTTATCAAATCACTTCCCTTATCCAATTAATAAGGATGAAGCGACAATTGAACCAGCAAAAACTGGTGATTCATCTGTAGATACGTATTTCCAAACAGCCCGTTATTTAGATGAATCTGTAAAAAGCTTTATGGATTACTTGAAGCAATCTGGTTTATATGACAATTCGATCATTGTGATGTATGGAGACCATTATGGTATTTCAGATAATCATAATGCAGCGATGTCACAAATCATGGGTAAAGAAATTAATTCATTTGAAAATGCACAATTACAACGTGTACCTTTAATCATTCATGTTCCAGGAATGAAGGGCGGAGTTCAACACCAATATGGCGGAGAAATCGATGTTCTTCCAACGCTGTTACATTTACTAGGTACCGATACAAAGAATTATATCCAATTTGGTACAGATTTATTATCACCAGAGCATCAACAAGTTGTTCCGTTCCGTAATGGTAACTATGTAAGTCCGGCTGTTACTGCGCTTAATGGAAAGTATTATGACACAACCACTGGAAAACCAGTAGAAGCAACGGATGAAATCAAACAAAATGAAAAAATAGTTCAACAGAAACTTAAATTTTCTGATGAAGTTGTAAACGGAGATTTATTACGATTCTACACACCAGAAGGATTTACACCAGTAGATCGTTCGAAATATAACTATAATCATCGTGATAAAAATAAGACGAAAGTAAAAACTACGCAAGAAGGTTAAACGTAATAAAATAAATCAACGTTAGTCTCCTTATAAGGATAAATATCCTTGTGAGGAGGCTTTTCTATTTTGGAGACATTTGATAATTTCACATACCGAATTGATAGAGTATAATGAATGTATGAAAAGAGTACAATTATTGCACACTACAAAAACGATAATTTGGACTTAATTTAATGGGAGATACAAGATACTATATTAGTAGAAAGTGATTGAAACAATCTAATTTTGCAAAGTTAGTATCTATACTTGTAAAATTAATAACTTCTATTTTCTAAACAAATAAAAATAAAAAAAGACTTGATTTTCCTATGAAGAAAATCAAGTCTTTTTTTATTACATACGTTTATCATGCCAGAAGTTTAATGGGAAATGTTCATCTTCTTGATAACTTTCCAGTTCATAACCTTTTTCTTTTAGACCTTTAATGATCCCAGGCACAGCTTTTACTGATTGTGGGTGAATATCATGCATTAACACGACCTCGATTGGATTTGTAGCACCAGCAAGAACATTTTGTACAATTTGCGCCGAGGCAGCATCTACTGGCATTTTATTATATCTCCAGTCTAAAGAGTCAATTGTCCAATCCCAAACCTTAAAACCACCTTCAGCAACTTTATTGCGGAGCGCTTCATTCAATCCTGGCATTGAGCCATATGGTGGACGTGTTAAGATAGGGGATTTTCCGATAATCCCAGCAATTAAACCTTGATCTTCTTTCATTTCATCCACATAATGTCCTTCAGTATATAGCTTTTTGTAGTTATGTGTCATACTGTGCATACCAACATAATGTCCTTCGGCTAATTCTTGTTTCACAAGATCTGGAAATGCTTTAACGTTTGCTCCAATTAGGAAAAATGTAGCTTTCGCATCTTCTTTTTTCAACATTTCTAATAGCTCAGCAGTGTACTTTCCAGGACCATCGTCAAATGTTAAGTAAGCAACTTTTCTAACTTGCCCGTTATATTGTTTTGGAGCTTCTTTCGGAGCTAGAGCAGTTTGAATTTCACTTACAAGTTGAACAGATTTTGTTTCATCTCCCGTACTTGCCCGAGCAATATGAGTTGGACCGTACATTGCTTCGTATAAAAATAATACCCCGACGCAAATTAACAATGCCCTTTTTACTAAGGTTGTCATTCGAATTCCATTGTGCATAGTTTTCCTTCTCTCTATAATAGTTCTACTCTACTATATTAGCAATTTTAGGTAGGTAAATGCAAAAAAAGATTTTTACAAGTACAAAAAAGTTTGTAAAAAAGTATGCAAGATTTTGTTGTTTTTACTGTGATAATTATTCTTGCTTAGCAGGTTTTTGAGAATGAAAAGAGAAATGGACAAAAAACAGTAATGCGTTGGTTAAAAAAATCTAAATTCTATAATTGTACATATGCGTTTTTAAAATGAAAAAGGTGTGATAAAAGTGAAAAAAATAGCTTGTTTACATGCCCATCATTCAAATATTGAATATATAGAAAGAGCATTTGAAGTATTGGAGGTAGAATTAATTCATTTTGTGGATCCCATCTTGTCGAGGAGGATAGAAAATGATAAGGGGTTTGGAAGGGCTCAAGCTCAAAACAAGTTGAAAAATCAGCTGAAATGGATAGCAGAAAGTAATATAGATGCAGTTTTAAGAGAAGTGAATGTCAGTTCCATAGTTAATCAGTTTTAATTTTTTTGCTACTGCTTGTGAAGCGAAATTATCCCAAGAAGTGCTATAAAGAGGAATACGACCTTCATCTTGTACGGCTTTCGCCCAAGCTGCTACAACATTATAGCCATATCCTTTCCCTTGGAAGGACACTAATGTTTCTACACTTGCTTCAGCGGCTATAGTTATACTTCTTGCACTACAGCATATAGAAACAATCATCTCGTTTTCAAGAATTGCAAAACAAGGTTGTCGCCATTTTAACTGATGTAATAAATTTGGAAAGCTGTATTGAAGAAGTTCTTTATTTGTCTCCGTAATCTTTATTGCTCGGATAGGATTATCTAGCTTATTTGGAAATACAAAAGCAGGCCCTATCCAGATTTTATGTATCGGCTGTTCTCCGCTTAGTATGTGCATAATTTTTGCTAAATCTATGTGATTAGGATGATTGGTAAATAATTCTTCAATCTCATTTGTTAGAACGTTGGGTAGATCAAAGCGATATCGTCTAATCGTACCATCTTTTGTATGACCAAGAAAAAAACGAGGTGCAACTGTGCTTTCAGGTTCGTTAATACTTGTTATTTTTCCAAATTGATTATGAGAAAATAAAACTTCAGTCTGAATAGACATTAATTCAAAATTCGAAAGCAATGTATCATTCACCCCCTTATTCATTGCATATGTGTAATATTATATAACATAAAAATCAAAATTCCTTCTTTAGTTAGGTAAGATATTTCATTGCATCTTTTTTTAGGTTTATTTAATTTCACATACCGTATTTAAAAATAAAAACTAGGAAAATAATAAATAATGTCGAATATATCGTAAGTGCGTATTTAGGGCAAGGAGAAATAACATAAAAACGAGGTGCCCGAATGATATTAGAAGAAGTCACGCATCAGCTTGAGGAATGTGGAACAGAACAAAATCGTAAAACATATAAGAACCATGGGGCAAAAGAGCCACTATTCGGTGTTAGTTTTGCAAATTTAAAACAATTAAAGAAGAAAATCAAAAAAGATCATGAATTAGCCATGTCATTATGGGAAACAAAAAATATGGATGCAATGACATTAGCTACAATGATTGTTGATCCAAAAAAATTCACGTCAGAGCAGTTGGATGAATGGGTACAAAAGGTTGATTATTATTGTTTGATGGATGTACTCATGTCAGCTGTAAGTTCGTCTCCAATTGCAATAGAGAAATTGAAAAAGTGGACAGCATCTCAAGATGAATGGATTGGTAGAGCGGGTTGGTCTTTACTCGCTCATGTTGCTATAAAGGATAAATCGTTAGAAGATGAATTTTTTCTACCATTTTTAAAAGAAATTAAGGCTCATATACATACTGAAAAAAATCGAAAAAAAGAAGCAATGAATAGTGCACTTATTGCGATTGGAATTCGAAATGATGAGCTTGAGCAAAAAGCAATCACAATTGCACGTGAAATTGGAAAGGTTGATGTTGATCATGGTGCCACTTCATGTAAAACACCTGAAGCAGAGGCATATATTATAAAAGCACGGGATAGAGAAAGAAATAAAAAAAGAAAATGAAAGAAGGAGAACAGCATGAAAGCAATTGACGCTGCACAAAAAATTATTGAATCACAATTTCCACATTGCGACGTCGCTTTATTAGGAGGAAGTATTGTAAGGGGAGAAGCAACCAAAACATCTGATCTTGATATTATAATATTGGATGATAGTCTATCTCATTGTTATCGTGAATCTTTTTTTAGCAATGGTTGGCCAGTTGAAGTGTTTGTACATAATTTTAAAACATATAAAGAATATTTTAAAGGTGACTGCAAGCGTGGGAGACCTAGTTTACCACAATTAGTTTCGGAAGGGATCATTTTAAAAGGGGAGGAAGGAATTGTAACTAGCTTAAAACTGGAAGCACGACAATTATTAGATAAAGGGCCTGAAAAGTGGACAGAAGAACTTATCAGACAGAAGCGTTACTTTATTACGGATGCACTAGACGATTTTATTGGTGCGACAAAGAGGGAAGAAGAATTGTTTATTGCTAATCTTTTGGCTGATTTAGTTCATGAATTTGTACTTCGAGTAAATGGACAATGGGTTGGCAATTCTAAATGGTTTATTAGGGTGTTAAGGAAATATGATACATCATTTGCAGAAGAGTTTGTTGAAGCTTTTGATCATTTTTATAAAACTGGAGAGAAGAAGAAACTTATTGCTTTTGTAGAGAACACTTTAGAAAACTGTGGAGGCAGGTTGTTTGAAGGTTTTTCTATAGGGAAATAAAAGGGAGATGGAAAAATGAATGTACCAATTGTTCAATTAAGAGAACTTTCACTAGAAGATATAGAAGATCGATATCAATGGTCATTAGATAAAGAAGTAACAAAACATTTAGTTGTACCTGATCAATATCCACCGTTTACACGTGATGAGACAAAAAGATGGATTGAGATGTGTATGAATCGAGAAAATGGGTATGAACAACGAGCTATTGTTACTAGAGATGGTGTGCATATCGGCTGGGTCGATTTAAAAAACTTTGATACAACGAATAAAAATGCTGAATTAGGAATTGCAATTGGTAACAAAGAATATTGGGGGCAAAGATATGGTATTGCGGCGCTATACAGCATGTTACAAATTGGATTTTATGAATTTGGTCTAGAGAAAGTGTGGCTACGTGTTGATGCGGATAACATAAATGCGATAAAAAGTTATGAAAAGGCTGGGTTTGTTTGTGAAGGAATCATGAGAAATGATAGATTACGAGAAGGTGCATTTATTAATCGGCATCGTTTTAGTATGTTGAAAGAAGAATATGAAATTATTAATAAAAAAGTTTTGAACATATAATATTATTATGTAAACAAAAGTGGATTAAGTTTAGAAATTTAATGATGAGAGGATGCATACAAATGATTCGAGTTTTATCAGACTTAGATGCAGTACAATATTGGAACTTACGCTTACAAGCACTACAAATGAATCCAGAATCATTCGTGACAACTTATGAAGAAGCGATGCAAAAAGAAAACCCTGTTGAGGAAGTTGTTCGAAATTTAAATTCAAAAACTAGTTACACATTCGGTGCTTTTAATAAAGAGAATCAACTAATGGGTGTAGTAACGTTACTAACGGAACAAAAAGCAGCATATAAGCATAAGGGGCATCTTGTTGCCATGTATGTAGATCATCAAAGTAGAGGGAAAGGCTTAGCAAAATGCTTAATTCGAGCGTTAATTGAAAAGGCAAGAGAACTAAAAATAGAGCAAATTAGTTTAGGGGTTGTTTCAGATAATGAAGCAGCAAAAAAATTGTATCAATCAATGAGTTTTACAACGTATGGGATAGAAAAAAAGGCACTAAAAATGAATGGCATATACCGCGATGATGAACATATGGTTTTATTTCTCTAAAAATATATCCAAAAGGAGTATCTGATGTTTAAAAACAAAAAGCGTATTGTTTTGTTTATTGCGTTAATTGTTTTTATTGCTAGTGTACTGTATCAAGCTATTTGTGTAAATAATTATACGGAAGTACCTGGTAAGATAATTGAAGTTAACAATCATGATATGCACATTTTTGCAACAGGAAAACGTGAGGATAAACCAGTGATAGTTATGACAGTAGGAAGTGGAACGACTACACCGTATGCAGATTTTTATCCACTGTATAATAAGTTAGAAAAAGAAAATAGAGTAGTTGTGTATGAGCGACCTGGCTACGGATACAGTGAAAAAACAGAGAGAAGTAGGGATATTGATACAGTTGTAAGCGAATTGCATGCATTATTAATAGAGTCTGATGAGAAACCTCCCTTTATATTAGTAGGACATTAGGACATTCAATGGGAGCATTAGAAAGTATTCGTTATGCACAATTATATCCAAATGAAATTGAGGGATTAGTTTTTATCGATGGAATTAGTCCGGAATACGCACAGAATTTTGAAATGGATATAGGTATGAAAGTTAGTTGGCACACAATGAATACAGCTAAAAATATCGGCATATCGCGTACGTTATCATTGTTTGGAATCATGGATAACGTATTTATAGATATCCCTAATTTACCAAAAGAATTACAAGAACTTAAAATTTCAATGGCTCTTAAAAATACAAATAATCGAAATATGAAAGAAGAATTAGAGTGGATGAGTAGAAATGGTAAAAAGGTAATAGAACAAGGGGATCTAGGAACTCTGCCAGTATTGCAATTTTCCGCAACAAATAATGGATATGAAAATTGGGAGAAAACGCAGAATGAACTGTTAAAAATATCTTCAAGAACGGAACAGATTATATTTCCAAATACAAAGCATTATATTCATCATGAAAAGGCACATGAGATCAATGAAAGGATTAAGAGTTGGATAGGAGAATTGCAGTGAAAGATTTATATGTAGAAAGGGATATGAACCCTCACGTTGCAGTGTTATATGCTACTGTAAGTGATACATTCAAAAGATTAAGAGAATTAGTAAAGGATGTAGGGAAAGAAGAACTACATTACAAAGGTTCTTCTAATGATGAAAATAACATTGGGCAGATTCTTCAACATCTAGCGGTTGTAGATTTACATTGGGTGTATCGCTTGAAAGATGCGCAAGTTCCACTATCATTACAAGAAAAATATGGTCCTATGCTTGATGAAAAAGGAGAATTACCTAATACAACAAAAGGTTCTTTGCGAGAAATCATGCGAGATTATGAAGATGTTCAAAATATGTTTTATGATGAATGTATGAAGCTAACAGAGGCAGACTTAACACGAGAAGTATATTATGAAGATGGTGAAACTGCTACGATTAGGTGGGGAATCTGGCATATAGCTGATCATAATCGGTATCATCAAGCTCATATAAGTCGATTGCGGAAATTGTACCGATATGATTCTAGATAAATGTACAAAGATATCACTTGTAGTATGAAATTTATTTTAAATTAATTGTGTTCTGTTATATAGTAGAAGAAAAAATGTATAAGGGGTTTTAGGATGAAAGCAATTGCAGCGGGGGTATTGGCATCGTTTTTCTTTGCCTTTACATTTATTTTAAACCGTGCGATGGATTTACAAGGCGGAAGCTGGATTTGGAGTGCATCGTTACGATATTACTTTATGGTTCCACTACTTTTAATTATTGTCATGTATAGAGGGAATTTAAAGCAACTCTTTCAATATATGAAAAGTAATCCGAAAGAGTGGTTGTTATGGAGTATTGTTGGCTTCGGTCTTTTTTACGCACCACTTAGTTTCGCAGGTGCATTTGGACCAGGATGGCTCGTTGCCTCAACATGGCAAATTACAATTATAGCAGGGATTTTATTAACACCATTATTTGCAACAAATTCGCTACATAAAAAAATTCCAATGAAAGAATTGATGATGTCTGCTGTCATATTATTAGGTGTGCTTCTTATGCAAGTGGAACATGCTTCTTCTTTAGGGATTCGTGAAACAGTTTTATGTGTGGTGCCCGTAATTGTAGCAGCATTTGCTTACCCGCTTGGAAATCGAAAAATGATGCAAGTATGTAAAGGAGAGTTAGATGTTTTTCAACGAGTTCTTGGAATGACACTCGCAAGTTTACCATTTTGGTTTTTGTTATCAGGCTATGAGGTTTCTACAAATGGATTACCATCAAGTGACCAAGTTTTTCAATGCTTCATCGTAGCAATTAGTTCTGGTTTAATTGCTACTGTATTATTTTTCTTTGCAACAGATCTTGTAAAGGATGATCCGCAGAAATTGGCAACAGTAGAAGCAACGCAGTCAGGTGAAGTTTTATTTGCATTACTCGGAGAATTAATCTGGCTATCTGCTCCATTTCCATCATCATTATCATGGATTGGAATGAGTTTAGTTGTTGTAGGAATGATTCTGCATAGTTATGTTGCAGTTGTTATGAAAAAGGAAGAAAAGATAACAGCATAAAAAGTGAAAGATAGAAAAGGAATGGATTCGTAATTATAAGGGTCTGTTCTTTTTTGTTCCGTTTAAAAAATATGAATTGATGGAAACTAAAATTATATATTTTATCCACGTATGAAACTATTTTGATAAAATTATAATATAGTTGTTAGTAAAGGAAGCAGATTTTTAAGTTTTGGTCGATAAGAAGCAGTGACTTTACAAGCAATGGATTACTCTAAAGGGAGAGACATGAATAATGAATATGGAAAAAGATATGAACTTAACAGATAATAACAAGGATAATACCGTTACGTTATATATTACTAGACATGGAAAAACAATGTTAAACACTAGTGAACGTGTACAAGGCTGGGCAGATTCTCCATTAGTAGAGAAGGGCATTGAAATAGCAAAGGGTTTAGGAAATGGACTACAAGATATACCTTTTGTTGATGCGTATAGTAGTGATAGTGGCCGTGCAATTGAAACTGCTAACTTAGTACTAAAGTATAGTGGACAATCAAAGTTAAAATTTGAACAACGGAAAGATTTACGTGAATTGAATTTTGGGATTTTTGAAGGCGATAAGATTGAAAATATGTGGAAGGCTATGCAAGATACTGCTGGTGTTAAAGTAGTATCTGAATTAATGAAGTTCTCTATTAAAGAAATTACGAATTTCATTGCAGAAGCAGACACTACGAAACAAGCTGAAAATTGGGAAGTATTTTCAACTCGTATAAAAAAAGAAATCGATAAAATTAGTGAAGACACCGCTAAAAATGGAGGAGGTAACGTTTTAGTCGTATCTCATGGACTGATGATCACTACATTAGTAGAAATGCTTGATAGTAGTAAAACAAAAATGGGAGTAGAAAATGCAAGTGTAACTAAAATTCTCTATAAAGATGGGGCATATAAAGTCGAATCTGTTGGCGATATGAGTTATGCTGAAAAAGGAAGAGAAATTGTGGAATTATAAAAATGTACGCATACAGTCTTGATAATGCTGTATGCGTGTTTTTATTATCTTTTGTATATACTAACTAAATGATAAAAATAATATGATATTTTAGTTTGTGTTACAAAGGAGCATATGAAAATGAATGAGAAGTATTATAAAGGTTTGATTATGAGACCTATTAAGGAAAGTGAAGTGGATCAGTTTTCAAACTTAATGAAATATGTGTTTCAAGTTTCTAGAAAGATGATTAATGATGAAGAGAAGATGGTACAAAAGAAAAGCCATCAATTAAAGCCAGGGACTGCATTAGGCTGGTTTGATCATGATAAATTAATTTCTCAAATTGTTGTTTTGCCATTCCAAATAAATATCCATGGTGTGATTTATGAAATGGGAGGAGTTACTGGAGTTGGTACATATCCAGAATATGCAGGGCATGGATTAATGAACTCATTAATGAAAGAAAGCTTAAAAACGATGAGAGAAAATGGACAATATATTTCTTATTTGTTCCCTTACTCGATTCCTTATTATCGCAAAAAAGGCTGGGAAATTATTTCTGATATCATCGAATACCAAATTAAAGATACACAGCTTCCTAAGTATCGTGGAAACATTAGTGGCCGAGTAAGGCGAGTTGGATTAAAAAGTAAAGAAAAAGAAAAAGTTTATGATGAGTTTGCTAGAAAAACAAATGGAGCGATGGTTCGAAATACACTTGCATGGGAAGAACGATTTCGTGAGGAAACAATTGATTTGCAATTAGCAATTTATTATACAGATGAAGATATTCCACATGGCTATTTATTTTATCGTGTCCTTGAAGAGAAGTTTTATATAGAAGAAATGATTTACTTAAATGAAGAGGCGAGAAGAGGGTTATGGAATTTCATTAGTGCACACTTTTCAATGGTGTATTATGTTAAAGGAAAGACATGCGTTCATGAACCGGTTGCTTTCTTACTTGAAGATAGTGAAATAAAACAGACAATCGCCCCTTACTATATGGGAAGAATTGTCGATGTAGTTGGTTTTCTGAAACAATATCCATTTAAACATGTAAAAAATGAAAAGCTAATTTTACATATAGATGATCCAATGTTGGAGTGGAATAAAGGGACTTTTTCTTTAAAGTGGGATTATGACAAACAATTACATATAACATATGAGAAAGAACCAAATAATATGGAGGGAATGTCCTTAACGATTCAAACATTAACAACTATGTTATTAAGTTATAAAAGTCCTGCATTTTTGTATGATATCGGAAGAATAAAAGGAAGGCATGAAATGATAGAGGTGCTTGAGAATTTAATTCCGGATTCACCGCCATGCTTTTTTGATTATTTTTAAACGATTGAAAGCCTCCTTCTAAAGTGAATACAAAAGGGGGCTTTTATCATATGTAGGTAATTCATACATGTTCAATTATTGCACCTTTAATGGGGCAAGAAAAATGTTACATGTTTACAGCAGTCGTTTCATCATTCCCTAGCTTTTTACGATAACACAGTTCACAAGGATACAATAATAGGTGAAAAAGCATATGAACAATGATAGCGGCAATTAAACCATTCAACCAGAATTGCCAGCCACAAAAAATACCTACCCACAAATTTCCTAATACAGCATAAGAATATAGCCATCTTGATTTTTTCATTCCTTTTACACCTAGAAAGTGTGTGACTGCAAATAGAATACTAGATAGGATAATTCCAAGAACTACAATAATCTGAGTGACAGCATGAAAAAAACTCATCAACGTGATGAAAAGTGACATAAGACCCCACCGGAAGATGATTTCTTCAACAACTCCGCCATATAGGACTCTGGCTCCTAATCCTACACTATGGCGCTGATGTTCAATTTGTAGAAACGTTTCTTTATCAATAACTTTTCTAAAGAATCCATAATATATAATAACGTGTCCGAGGGAGCAAATTATTCCAATTAGAACTGCTTCACCAATGTTGCTCGGTAAAATAATATTTCCATCTTGGATATTTGATAAGAAAAATGCACCCATTCCGGAAAAAAGTAAAACGAGTAGAGTATGGATAAAAAGACTTAGGTAGATAGAGGGTGTTTCTGGAGTGTTTTCTAACTTTTTGTTTATTTTTTGTTCCGCTAAGCTCATTGTAACAATTCCTGGTATAGCAATGCTGAATACAAAGATCCAGTTGAACATATGGTTTCATCTCCCTTGAAAATAGACTAAGAAAGACATTTTATGTATGTTGACGCTATGCAAGGTTGTGATAGTCTTTCATAATTCTTCTTTTTATAGACCGACCAGTCGGTTTTATTGTATAATATTTACCATAATAATACAAGTGTATATGGAGTAGTGCTATGGTTCAGTTGTCTAGGATACATAAGTCAGTATGAACAGAATTTTTTAGGAGGTCTCTTTGGCGTTTGGATTAAAAATTAAGAAAAATATGATAATATATTGATGAGATTTAAAATTCAATTTGATAGTTTATAAGCGTAGAGAGAACCTTATGGGGGAGTAATCATGAAAATAAACGACATTGTGGCAGAAACGCAATTACCAAATACAATTGAAACTATATCGAATGATTTACAGGCATTAGGACTTAAAACAGGAATGACAGTGATCGTCCATTCTTCTTTGAGCTCAATTGGCTGGGTATCTGGTGGTGCCGTCGCCGTAGTTGAAGCTTTAATGAATGTAATTACTGAAGAAGGTACGATTATCATGCCAACTCAAACGTCGGATTTGTCTGATCCGAAAAACTGGGTAAGGCCACCCGTTCCAGAAAACTGGTGGCAAATTATTCGAGACAATGTTCCAGCGTTTCATCCGGATATAACTCCAACACGCGCGATGGGGAAAGTTGTAGAATGTTTTCGTACATATCCAAATGTAAAACGTAGTAATCATCCGTTAAATAGTTTTGCTGCATGGGGGAAACATGCGGAGGCTATTATAGCGGAGCATTCACTTTCAATTAGTTTTGGAGAGTACTCACCACTAAAGAAAATATATGATTTAGATGGATATGTATTGTTGATAGGTGTAGGCTATGATTCTAACACATCAGTTCATTTATCTGAAATACGTACCGGTGCACGTGAATTGGTGAAAGTGGGGGCGCCTATTATAGAAAACGGTGTCAGAGTATGGAAAGAGTTCGATGAAATGGACTATGATTCTGACTTGTTTGTTGAGATTGGAAAAGAGTTTGAACATATAAACGCTGTAACAATTGGTAAAGTGGGAAATGCAACGTGTAGATTAATGAAACAACGAGAAATTGTTGACTTTGGTGTACAATGGTTTCGTTCGAAAAATAAGTAAGGGATGGTTATGATGAAGGGGAAAAAGATTTTAATTACGAGTGGTGGCTGTTTAGAAAAATGGGATCAAGTACGTGGTCATACGAATTTAGCAAAAGGTACAATCGGAAAAATTCTTGCTGAAGAAGCGATGTCAAAAGGAGCACATGTCATATACTTACATGGTTATTTTGCTGAAAAACCGAATGCTACAAATAGCGAATTAGAATTACATCCATTTGAAGGTATTATTGATTTACAAGATAAAATGAAAAGTATCATTACACATGAGAAAATCGATGCTGTGATTATGGCGGCAGCTGGATCGGATTGGATTGTTGATAAAATTTGTGATCAAGAAGGAAATGAACTTGATAAGAATGGGAAGATTTCGAGTGATATAGCACCAATCGTTCATTTTCAAAAGGCACCTAAAATATTAAAATAAATTAAACAATGGGATCCGGAAACGATTTTAGTTGGATTTAAACTTGAAAGCGATGTCACAGAAGCTGGATTAATCCAACGAGCAAGTGAAAGAATGGAACAGGCAAAAGCAAATCTGATGATAGCAAATTCTCCGCATTCACTGTATTCACATGCAGCCATTCATCATGTGATTGGAGAAGATGGCAATGTTTGGGTTTGTGAAGGGAAAGATGAAACAGCGAAAGAGATTGTAAACAGGTTAGAAGATTTGTGTAATCGTGTAAACGAAATAAGTATTGGTCATATGTAAATAGAAGGAGGAGCTTATGCTTTTTAAAAATATAAAAGTTATTGTATTAGATTTAGATGGCACATTATTAAATAACGAAAAGAAGGTATCAGAGAGAAATATAAAAGCGGTTATGGATTGCCATAGAAAAGGTATACATATCATTTTTGCGACAGCAAGAGCTCCTCGTTCTGTAAAGCAGTTTCTTCCCAAGGAATTACAGAATATTGGCATGATGGTGTATTACAATGGCGCTCTATTACGGGATCAAATAACAAAAATGAATTACCATTACCCAATTGATGCTATGTATACCGCAGAAATTATCAATTTTGTTACGCAGAAGGAACCTGATTCTTTCATCGCTATTGAGGTGGAAGATACATGTTACATTAATCAAAATATAAAAACAAATTTTATAACAGCAACAAAGCCTATTGTGATTACAAATGAAGAAATGAAGCAACGCTCTGTATCTAAAATACTGTTACACTCGTTTTCTCATCATGAGAAATTAGAAGAACAATTTCGACATAAAGTAAATGTAATTTGTACAGATCAAAATCAGCTTGTCCAAATTATGGGGCATAATGTTTCGAAAGAGAATGCTGTGTTAAATTGGTGCCAAAGGCATGAGATAAGTGCAGAGCAAGTCATGGTATTTGGTGATGATTGGAATGATATTGGTTTGTTTAAAGAATGTGGTTATCCAATTGCGATGGGAAATGCAATTTTAGAGTTAAAAGAATTAGCATATTGCATAACTGATAGCAATGAAGATGATGGTGTAGCATCTATTCTGGATCAAATAAGGAGCGATGCAGGTGAAACAGTTATTTGAGCAAGCGATTCAATTTCGGAATGAAAAAAAATATGCACAAGCAAGGGACATACTCATTGGGTTAACTAACTTTACTCAAAATCCAGAAGTCCTCTATGAATGCGCTTGTATACATGATGTAATGGGACTTGAAACAGAAGCTGTTCCATTTTACGAAAAAGCAATTGTAAATGGACTTAAAGGAGAATCATTATGTGGGGCATATATTGGACTCGGTAGCACATATCGCTGTATTGGTCAATATAATAAAGCGATTGTTACGTTAGAAGCTGGAATCAAACAGTTTCCAGACAATGATACCATGAAAGTATTTCTTTCCATTGCCAAATATAACATTAAAGAATATGAAGAAGCAATGAAATTATTGCTTGAAACTGTTGTAAAACTAGAAGGTGTAAAAGAATATGAACGAGCTATTTTGTTCTATAAAGATCATCTTAATGAGATTTTTAAATAAAAAGGTGGGATTATATGAGTAAATCCATTTCACGTAAAAGAAGAAATATTTCGATTGGTTTTATAGCTTTAATTGTAATATCAAATTATCTAGCATATACACTTCCTATTGTACCCGCTGTACCGAAGGAAATGGTGTTAGGGTCCTTGTTAGATTTTCTTATTGTCATTCCAGTCATTACGTATTTCTTTATTATACGTAAACGCTATTCGTTAACTTATATATTTCCAGTTGTAATAGCAGGCTATATTGCCGCAAGATTTGTTATTCCAAGCGATTATTTACAGTCGTTTTCGTTTGTTTCTTATATTTTAGTGGCAGGAGAAATTGCGTTTATAGGTTTAGAGTTATTTATGCTGTATAAGATTGCTAGAGCTTTGCCTACGGTTATACGATGTTATAAACAATATAAGAACGAATATCCATCATTCTCCTTTGCAATTGATAAAGCCTTTGATACTGTGTTGAAAAGAAATACTGTAGTAGATGTTATTGTTTCGGAATGTAAATTATTTTACTACGCTTTATTCTCGTGGTGTACAAAGATGCCGGAAAGTCAGCATGTTTTTTCATATCATAAAAAGACCGGAGCAATCCCGTTTTATATTATGCTGATTCACGCAACATTAATTGAATCAATTGGATTTCATTATTTACTTCATCAGTGGAATGAGGTAGTTGCTTGGGGCTTACTTATTGTAAATATATATGGAATTCTTTATTTTTTAGCTGAGATACAAGCAATTCGTACGAATCCATATATGATGACGGAAACGGAAGTAATTATCCAAGTTGGATTTGGGAAGAAAATCATAATCCCATTTACTCAAATAAAGGAGATTACATTTTATAAAGGCGAGGTATTAACGAAGGAAGAAGGAAAAGAAGTATTCGAAGCAACGGTAATGGAATTTATAAAGGAACCGGCTACTTTTGAAATAAAATTAAAAGAGCCGTTAACAGCGCAGTTATTATATGGGTTTACCAAAAAGGTGAATCGTGTACATGTAAATGTGGATGATGAGCGGGAATTTTATGAAGCGATTGTTGGAAAACTAGTGCAAGATGGAGAATAAAAGAATAGGAATCAGTAAAACCGGCAAGCGAGAGACTTGCCGGTTTTCATCGTAAAAGATTAGAAAATATGATAAAATTAAGAGGTAACTTATGGTATGGTTGGTTGTTCAATTATCACTTCTCCGGATAGAAGGGAGGTGATAATAAATGAGTGAAATTGCGTTGTTACTGCAAGGCGGATTATTTCTCGTTGCATTGTTAACGTTTGTTGTCGTATTAATTGACAAGCTCAAAAAATAACAACCCACCTATGCCAATAGAATGTGGGTTGTCTCGTTTGTAAGAAACAAATAGGATAAATGAACAATCCAATCTGCTAAGTTACATAGACTGGTGTGTAGCCGCACACTAGTCTTTTTTATTTATATACAATTTATAATTGTTTTATGTGATTGTATTGTTCTTTTCATACACATTATAACATAGTGTCTTTTCATCAAGAAAGGAGACCGTATGTTCTGGTTTGTAATTAGATATGAGTTTTTGGGCTTTTTTGTTTAAATAACTTATCCATGTATTGTTTTAAATTTTCAATATAGAATTCTTGTTTTTCTATATCATTCACTCCAACAATTGGAGATGGAAGTTGATATTTTTTTCTAGAAAGATGGACAACAACATCAAAAATATCAAATAGACGAATGAAGCAGAATAGACCATCTTTGTCACTTAATAAAATAAAGTAGTGATTATCGCTAGTGGTATTGAGGGTATTCCACAATGAACTTTTACTTAGGTCACGAACAATGCTTCGTTCTTTTAATTCGATAAAGTCAACATTCGATATAATAGTAGAAATATCAATCGCATCTGGATCATTAAAATAACCGTCAATTGTATGTACTGCGAATGTATAAGCCATTTTTAAGATACTCATTTTATATTTACGGTTATCTAAAAGTAATTCACGTTGAATTGAGCTTGCTACTTTTGTTACGCGCTCTTCTTTCCAAATTTCATTATGCAATGAAATATCATGTTTTTTACATAGTTTCATAATTAATTCATTAGAATAGTATATTTCATCGTTTGTTTCAACTTCTTCAGTTTCTGCCGCAGCTAATTCTTGACCATATTCATTCGTATAAAGAGGAGAATCAATTTGTTGTTTCATTTGTTCGATTTTATATTGAATCAGTTTATGCCGAATTAATGGTCGATCCACGTTTGTTATGAGATGTTCATAACAAGTATCACAAATTGAATTTGTAAAATAATGTCCACATAAAATCTCTGGGATAACATGTTGTTCACTAAGTTCTTTCGTTTCTTTTCTGCAAATAATACATTGCGTCATATTTATCACCTTTTACCCTGCAAATTTGTATGTAATCTCATTGTAGTGTATTTATTCGCATTTTGGAACATTGAAGATGAAAATAGCATGTAAAATTCATGGATGTTTTGATACAATATAGGGAAGTGCTAGTTTAAAGGAGGACGTTTTTTTGAAATCGAAAGTGCACTTTTGGACATTAGAAGTGCTAATGGTTGTAGGAATTATATTTATTTGCACAAAAATATCATTTTTATTTCAACCGATTGGCATATTCATTTCCACTTTATTTTTCCCAATTTTAATCGCTATGTTTTTATATTTTATCTTTAATCCAGTGTTAGTGTTTTTAGAGGCGAAAAAAGTTCCTAGAAGTTTAGCGATATTGTTGTTATATGTTTTTATCATTACACTGGCAGCAGTTGCAATTGGTGTAGTCGTTCCAACGATTTCACAGCAGCTAATGGACCTAGTGAAAAACATGCCAACATATATTAAAGAGGGGAAAGTATACATACAAGAATTATCTCATCATAGGCTATTTGAATGGCTGGCTACACAAGATTATGTATCAATTGAAACGATTGAAAAAAACGCAATTGAGTATTTAAAAGAGATACCAAATACAATAACGTCGAGTGCAACGGCTTTATTCGGTATTATTACAAACGTTGCATTAGTCGTATTTACAGTACCATTTATCTTGTTTTACATGTTTAAAGATGGTCATGCATTTCCAGGAAAAGCTGTTAGTTTTTTACCAGAATCGTATCGTGAAGAAGGACTTCGTATTATAAAAGAAACAGGTGAAACGTTGTCTGCCTATATTCAGGGGCAAGCGCTCGTTTGTTTATTCGTCGGTGCATTTACATTTATCGGATATGTCATCATGGATTTGCCATATGCTTTTGTTTTAGGTATTATAGCGGCATTTACAAATATTATCCCGAATTTAGGACCTTTTATTGGGGCAGCACCAGCTGTAATTGTTGGATTATTTGTATCTCCAATGCAAGCATTGTGGGTAATTGTTATCGTAACAATTGTACAACAATTTGAGAGTAACATCATTTCACCG
This sequence comes from Bacillus sp. FSL K6-6038, assembly GCF_038050455.1. Lineage (NCBI taxonomy): Bacteria > Bacillati > Bacillota > Bacilli > Caryophanales > Bacillaceae > Bacillus > Bacillus sp. FSL K6-6038. Next base: position 2,788,516 of record NZ_JBBOUH010000001.1, on the reverse strand, counting down.
CGTATTATGAGTTCGAAATTAAATATCCATCCTTTAACAATTATTGTGTTAATTCTTGGTGTAGGTAATTTCGCGGGTATTATTGGGATGATTTTAGCAGTACCAGCTTACGCTGTGACAAAAACAGTTGTTTCAAACTTGGTGAGATTATTTAAGATGAAAAGAAATAATCGGAAATAAAAAGAATTCATATGAATCAAGAAGGATACATTGCTTGTTAAGCGATGTATCCTTCTTGATTTTATAGAGGAGAGGTATCACGAGTGGCGTATTACCAAAAGAAGACTATGAGAAAGTGATAGCTTTTGTTCATTCCTGATCAAAATGGGAAGATCAAGAAGAAAAATATTTTCTACATGATGACGCCAGTATTCATAATTTTTTGTTTCATCATGAAGTGTTGAATGGAATTATTGATCCTTCGCCGATGGTGGGGTCATTATTTTATGATTTTACATACGCATTTTGTTCCTCACCAAATAATCTAGACACAGAGACGTTATTTACGGCATTTTCGCAATTGAACGATTTGAAGGTCGAAAACTCAAGATTAATAGAAGAGGTAATTGCTCAAGTATATACCCGCATTGGGGTGGGGTCTGTGCGAAAGTTCATCCGCATGATTTAAAAGATTACTTGAAGGCGTGGGAATACTAGAGAAAATTACTACCTTGTTATAAATGAGGATGAAAGTTAACTTTAGGTATCACAATAAAAGCACCTAGTTTTAAATGGAAATTAGGCGTTTTTATTGTGTGATCTTTTCGTGTTTATTTGAAAAAAATAACCTTTTAAAACATCATACATTGGACTATGTGGAATCCCTCTCAATAATCCAAATCATTTCTTTACAACGCGCCATTAACATCTTAATCCTCTCCTCTCATAAGATTTAAATCGCATCATTATAGATGTGTATAATATTTGCTTCTACGATCTCAAATGTCATCCATAATCTTTTTATATTGCTGTTCTTGCACAATTCCAGCTTCAGATAATCGCATCTTTTGAATGGTAATCGTTAAAAAGAAAACATGAAATTTCATAAATGAATTCTTCCTTTCGTAAAGGAATTATAGGTGACTACAATAAGGGACTTGACGTTCTTTCACTTCATCCATAGCATTTTTAATGTGTTGATCGTGTAACATTTCGAACTCAGAAAATTTGTTTTTGTGAATTGTAATCGTTAAAAAGAAAACTTGGAATTTCATAAGGTGATTGCTCCTTTTTATATAAATTTTTAGTACATATGGTTGTAATAAGAAACTTGACGTTCTTTCACTTCATCCATCATTTTTTTGATTTGCTGTTCTTGTAAAATTTCAGTTTCAGAGACTTTACTTTTGTGAACAGTAATGGTTAAAAAGAATACTCGAAATTTCATCAGAAGATTGCTCCTTTTATAAATTAATTTTTAATACATTTGATTATAATAAGAACTCTTGCGATCTTTTACTTCGTCCGTAATCGCTTTTAATTGTTGTTTACGTAAAATCTCAGTTTCAGATAAAGATTTTTTCTGAAGAGCAAACGTAAAAAAGAAAATATGAATCGTCATAAATGAATTCCTCCTTTCGTAAAGGAATTACAGGTGACTACTGTAAGGACATTGACGCTCCTTTATGTCATTCATAGTCTTTTGAATGTGTTGATCGTGTAACATTTCAACTTCAGATAATTGCTTTCGTTGGATTGTAATACTGAAAAAAAGTACGTGAAAAGTCATTGAAAATTTGCTCCTTCCGAAAAGAAATAGTGTTAGAGATTAAAAAATCGCACAAAAAAGCCACAGGAAGATATAATTCTCCTGTGACAGGCATGAAAAAGCCACAGGAAAGTATACGACCTCCTGTGGCGAATTTGCTAATTAAAGAAAATACCGAACGATTTTCAATTCTCCATTAGGGTGGTCGAATTCATATTTAATTGTAAAATAGATGCAACATGTAATTGTAATTTCATCATTTTATTCGACCTCCTTTTAGAATTTTTTTCTTACGTTAGTAAGTATATACAATTAATGGATAATTGTAAACATAAAAAATGAAAATTTTTAATTTTGATTAAAATGCGTATATCTTGAAAGGTGATTAAATAAATTGACGTATTAATTATGAGGAGAGTGGAGCATGGTTTTGTAAGTAGTTAGAGAAATTGAGTTTTTACTTAACTTCATTCGGGAAGGAAGCTAAGTGAAGAGATGGAGGAAGAAAGTGGAGTTATTTTACAAGATTGCCTATCATCGGATGTATGATCATTATTTACCTAAACTAATGCAAACAATTGGGCACTTAAATGCAGAAGAGTTGTGGAAACAGGGAGAGTCAGCGAATTCTATCGGTGGTATTGTACTTCATATTTGTGAGCATGTAAAAAGGAATGCCATTCGTTATTCAAATCCGAATATACATTTTGAAAAAGGGATTGAGGAGTATTTTCCAATTATGTATTTTAGTCCAGAAATGTTATCTAAAGCTGTACAAGAGACATTTGATGAATGGAAAAAAGAGTATGTTAAAGCTTGTAATGAAAGAAGTAGTATAGATATGCATGATCTTTTTCATTTAGTGGAGCATACAAGTTATCATCTAGGACAGATTGTAGATCGTACAAAATTACTAAGAGGACAGAAACTGGACTTTTGCCAAAATGGTTTAAATGAGAAGAACTTAAGGCTACGTATAAAAAATACAACAGTTTTATAAATAGTTTATAGAGAAGTATCATCCTTCAAGGTAGGATACTTCTTTTTTTTGAAAGAATTTATGGAAAAATATTGAATGGTAATATATTCTTGTGATATGGTTAATTACATAAGTAATTAACCTATGAACCTAAGGTGGTGAGGGTATGAAAACAGGTCTCGAACAAAATAAGTTAATATACGTACAAATTGCAGAAGCCATTGAGTCGGATATTTTAAAAGGAATACTGCTTGAAGAAGAAAAGGTTCCATCAACAAATGAATTTGCAAAGATGTTGCAAATCAATCCAGCGACAGCTGCGAAAGGGGTAAATTTACTAGTCGATGAAGGTATTTTATATAAAAAGAGAGGGATTGGAATGTTTGTTGCAAAAGGAGCCAAGGAAGTTGTACTAAAGAAGCGGCAAAGTGCTTTTATGAATGAATTCTTGCCTAAAGTGTGGGAAGAAGCGAAAGTTCTTGAAATCTCAAAAGAAGAATTAATGAATATGATTCAAAAGATTACGAAGGAGGGAGAATGATCATGATCGCACTTGAGGCAAAAGACTTAACGAAAAAGTATAGGAGAAAAACGGCTGTAAATGCAGTAACAATTTCGTTGGAAAAGCATAAAATATATGGTTTGCTCGGTAGAAACGGGGCAGGGAAAACGACATTATTACATCTTCTTTCTGGACAAATCGTTTCAAATGGTGGAAGTGTATCCGTATTTGGTGAAAATGTTTTTGAAAATAGGAAAGCGCTGCAAAGTATTTGTTTTGTAAAAGTGAAAGAAGAAGTTCATTTAAGTTATAAAGTGAAAGAGATTTTTAACTTATGTAACATGTTTTATAAAAATTGGGACCAAGCCTATGCTGAAGAGCTTGCGAAAAGATTTCAGCTTAATGTAAAAGAAAAATACCATAAATTATCGCATGGTATGCAGACTGTTGTTGGAATTATTCAAGGTTTAGCGAGCAGGGCACCGATCACAATTTTTGATGAACCAACTACTGGTTTAGACGCAGCGCACCGTGAATTGTTTTATAGTATGTTGCTAGAAGACTATGGGAATTATGCCCGAACAATTATTTTATCGACTCATTTAGTAGAAGAAGTAGCTCATGTTATAGAAAATGTGCTGATTTTAAAAGATGGGGAAGTAGTTATTCAATCATCAGTGGAAGATTTATTACAGCAAGGTCATTCTATTTCAGGAAGAAAAGATAAAGTCGATGAGTTTCTAATAAATAAAAATGTTGTACACCGAGAGGGATATGGAAATAAGGGGATTGCTGTTATATGGGGGGAGTTTTCTACTGAAGATTATCGATTCATTGAAAAAGAAGGATTAGAAATCGATAGAGTAACACTACAAAAACTATTTATTTATATAACAGATGATGAGGTGAAATGATGATGTTAATGAAACAATTGAAGTTACATATGAATTTTCATTATAAAGCTATTCTTATATTTTGGATTGTGGCGTTACTTATAAAAGGAACAACGAGTGCAGCAGATTTAAACGGAATAAAAGTAGGATTTTTACAGGATGTTTTAAATAATCCTTCGATTGCAATTACATTTTTTATAGTAGTAAGCACTTTTGTTATACAGGATGATGTATTTCGTTTAGCTGTTTCGTTTGGAGTAACAAGATTACAGTTTTTTATTGGATCAGTTTGTTATATGACGTTACAAGCTGCATTGTTCTCATTTCTTCAAGTGATTCTTTTACAGAATATATTATATAGTACGGAAAGTGCTAGTTTAGGAGGACATTCAGTAGGACAGTTTTTTGTGCAGTTTTTATTTTACGTTACAATAGCGAGCTTTTTTCAAGTAGTAGTTATTTTTAAGCAACGATTTCAGTGGATTGGCCTTGCTGTTGGGGGGGGCGATTTTCTTAGGATTAACGAGTGTACTCTATGGAGAGGTAGGAATAAAAGGTTTAGTATTTAAAAATAGTGCAACCTTAATAGACATACCATATTTTATTATGATTTCAATAGATTAACTGTAGTCTATTTCATAGTTAGTAGTATAGTTATTCGTAAAGTTTCCTTTGAGCAAACGGTTTAATAAATTGTATAGCAGTGTTAGATAAAATATTTTAGGAGAGAAGGAAAACATATGGGAGATACATCTTCATTAATAACGATGTTTTTATGTATTGCATTATTGATTTTATGGCGGCGTTACCGCTCTATGCATAGACCGATAAAGGGAAATGGTAAGCGAATTTTATTACCACTGCTTTTTTTATCACCAGGAATTTTAATGTTTTTTGGTCCTATTCATCCGGCTACAGTATACATTGGCTTTGCGATGTTATTTGGAATTCTTTTCGCGATTCCACTTATTATACTTACAAATTATGAGAGAAGAGAAGATGGGAATGTCTATACGAAGAAAAGTGTAGCTTTTCTCATTACTTTTATTGGGATTGTAATTTTAAGGTACGTTTCTAGGCAATATATAATTGATTTGGATCAGCAAACGATAGGGTTATTGTTTTATGTTGTTGCGATTTCTTATATAGTTCCATGGAGAATTGCTTGTTATATGAAGTTTAGAAAAGTTTTTCGTGCAGTTTCATAGAGCTGAGTTTTTTGTTTCGTTGGAGGGAGGGTGGAGAGTGCGTACTATTTTACTTTTTCTAGGTGAGGCGCAAATAGATGAAATTGAAGCAATTAGAAAAAAGCATGATCCTTTATTTGGATTCATTCAACCACATATTACACTTGTGTTTCCTTTTGAAAGTGCACTTTCTAATGATGAACTAAGAGCGCATATAGCCCGGAAATTGCAAGGGATTCATCCAATAGAAATTGAGCTTATTGATCGAATAAGTCATGAAGGTGAGTACTTGTTCTTACGTGTTGAAAAGGGAAGGGAACAGGTAAGGGAGTTACATGATGAGTTATACAAAGGGCCTTTGACGGAATTTTTGCGAAGTGATATACCTTATATACCACACGTTACAGTTGGACGAAAAGAAAATGAACAACGGGCAATAAAAATCGCAGAGAAGATGCTGAAATTAAGCACGCGATTGCAATGTATAATTGAGAAAGTAAGTATTGAACGTATTGGAGAAGATGGAGAATCAATAATAGAATTTGAAGTGGAACTTCCAAAATAAAAAGGAGATACAAATTTGTATCTCCTTTTTATTGATTTTTCATATATATGTGTTAAAATGGAAAAACGCTCATTGTTTATTTTTGTGAAAACTCAATAATTACCCAATTTAATTATAACAAATCGATTGCTTGTTTGTCAAACTTTTTATTGAATTTGTTATAGCATCAAACAATGAGCATCAGAACGATTAGTTGATAAGGAGTGGCAATATGGAGAAAACCGGTCAAGAGTGGAAACAGGAACAACATCGTGTGAAAGAAGTAGTTGGAAAGATTGAAAAACATATTGATACATTAGAGCAATATACAAGTGCAGCAACAAAAGATGTTGTCCAGATTCGAAAACATTTTTGGGACGATGTAACTGTGAATGTTGATAATACAGAAGAGGCTATCGAAACGGCAGCAAGTATCAAACAACAAGCAGAGTTATTATCTGAACGAGAGCAAAGTCACCGCCATGCTTACAATCAACTAAAAGGATTACAAAGATTACAGCAATCACCATACTTTGGAAGGGTAGATTTTTTAGAAGACGGTGAAAAAAGTGAGGATGCTATTTATCTTGGTATTCACTCATTCTACGATGAACAGACAGAACAATTTCTTGTGTATGACTGGCGAGCCCCTATATCAAGTTTGTATTATGACTATTCTGTAGGAAGAGCTAAATACGAAGCACCTAATGATACGATTTCGGGTGAAATGACCTTAAAAAGGCAATATGTTATTCGGAATGGTCGAATTGTAAGTATGTTTGATACAGGAGTGACGATTGGCGATAAATTGCTACAAGAAGTATTAGGAAATAACGCCAATACACAAATGAAAAGCATTGTTTCAACAATTCAAAAGGAACAAAACCAAATTATCCGGAATGAAAAGAGTCGTTTACTTGTTGTTCAAGGAGCTGCGGGGAGCGGTAAAACATCGGCAGCACTTCAGCGCGTCGCATATTTATTATATCGTTATCGAGAGACATTACACGCCGATCAAATCGTTCTCTTTTCTCCAAACTCGATGTTTAATAGCTATGTATCTACAGTATTGCCGGAACTTGGCGAAGACAATATGAAGCAAACGACATTCCAAGAATACTTAGAGCGTCATATTGATAAGAAATTTGAATTAGAAGATCCATTTACACAAATGGAATATGTACTGACAAGAATGGAAGAAAAGAGTTATAAAACACGATTAGAAGGGATTAGATATAAAGCAAGTTCTGATTTTATTGAAGTAGTAGATCAGTATGTATCTTATTTAAAACGAGAAGGTATGTTATTTAAAGATATAAAATTTAGAGGGGAAGTATTAATCTCTAAAGAACAAATAAAAGAACAATTTTATAAATTTGATCCTTCAATACGGATTCCGAATCGAATAAAGTTAATTTCTGAGTGGTTGTTAAAGGAGCTGAAGGAGCAAGAAAAAATAGAGAGAAAAAAACTTTGGGTGGAAGAAGAAGTACAGTTATTAGATAAAGAAACATACGCAAAAGTTCATCAGAAATTACAGAAAAGACAAGAATATTCCGATGGTACGTTTGATGATTTTGAACGTGAACAAAATATGTTAGCAGCTATTGTTGTGAAAAAATATTTTAAACCGCTCCGAAGACGTGTGGAAAAATTACAATTTATTCATACACCAGCACTCTATATGCAGTTATTTAAAGATCCGCAGTTTGCTAAGCAACTTGTAGAAGAAAATGAATTACCACAAAAATGGGATGAAATATGCGGAGAAACAATAGAAAAAATGCAAGGTTTTTATATGGCGTATGAAGATGCAACGCCTTATTTATACATGAAAGACCAACTGGAAGAATTACAAAAAAATACATCTGTGCAGCACATATTTATTGATGAAGCGCAGGATTATTCTGCATTTCAATATGCATTTTTGAAACGGATATTTCCGCATACAAAAATGACAATACTAGGTGATTTTAATCAGACCATTTATGAACATGCATCAGAGAATGAATTTTCACAGTTAAGTACCTTGTATGGGGAAGAACTAAGTGAAAAAATTGTTCTTACGCGTAGTTATCGCTCTACAAAGCAAATTATTGAATTTACGAAGCAGTTAATTGACGGTGATGAAATTGAACCGTTTCAGCGTGAAGGAAAACAACCGATTATAACAGAAGTGAAAGAAGGAGAAGCTCATCATAAAAAGATTGTGGACCAAATCGAACAATTGAAGCAAAGTGGTCACAGAACAATTGCGGTTATTTGTAAAACAGCGGAAGAAAGTGAAGAAGCGTACTATGCCCTACAAACATCATTACCAGTTCGCCTCATTAAGAAAGAAACGAGTTCGTTTGATGAAGGTATTTTGATTATCCCATCGTATTTATCGAAAGGGGTAGAGTTTGATGCGGTCATTATCTACGATGCATCAGAGGAAAAATACAGCCGAGAAAGTGAACGTAAGTTATTTTATACCGCTTGTACGCGTGCGATGCATGAGTTATATATTTATTCTGTAGGGGAGATGAATGAATTTTTACAGTCTGTTTCTCCAAAAACGTATTGTTACAAGAAAATGTAGAAGCGGAATAAAAGAGGTTGTTACATGTTAATGTACCTAAGTTTTCCTTAAAGGGGCGGATTACATGGAATTAATAAATATTAATGGGGATACTTATAAAATGGAATGTATACCTTTTGAAGACAAGAGTGAACAGGATGAAGAGGGATATTATGAATATTATTATAAGGGAATATATATATTGTTTCATTCGGACAAAGATATAATAAAAGCTAAAATTTATGATGGAGAAAAAACAATCTCGTTTTTGAAAAACCCTATTCCTTATTTTGGTGAAGGGATTGAAGCGATAAAATTATATGTAACGAAAGAATTTGGTGTAACTGGCTTTCAGTATCTCGGTGGAGAAAAAGGGTATGTAGAGCTATAGTTCAAATAAAAAAGCTGGTCTAAAAACCAGCTTTTTTATTATGTAAAATTTCGACTCATGTTTTCTCTTTCACAGAGGCTCTTTTCTTTGTAATATATTTATTTCGCTATACTCAGGAAGGCACCAATAGCCCCGCTAAAACCGTGATCTTCTAAGAAGATAGGTTTTTTATTTTGATACAAAGTATAACTACCTATAATTTCTTGTAGATGTGTATTATTTGATAGTGTAGATCCAATATAAACGATATGATCCATATCTTTTGCTTCTGCAAATTGAAGGCTTAATGCAGTAACTACTTCACCAACAAGACCTTGAAGGGTAGCAATTAAATCAGACTTGTTATAATCCGCTTCACTCATAGCAGCTTTTCCAAAATTACTAGCTGTTAAACTACTATCAATTGGGGAAAGAACGCCGTTATAAATATCTCCAACTGTTATATCGAGATTCTGTCTAGATCCTAGTTTTGTATGTTGAATGACTTCTTCAAAACCATCTATGTTTGTTAACAGCTTTGATAACCCCATGATTGTCCCTCCGCCAATGCCAGTTCCACCAGCACGGATATATTTTTTGTTATGGACATAGTGAATGGACGTTCCTGTACCGATATTTGTTAAAACAAAGTTATTGATAAAGTGTTTTTCTTTATTAATGAGGTAATGAACGCCTGCAAGTGTGGCATCGAATTCTGCAACATACTCTATAGTGTATTTTTCTAAAAATAATGTTTGTAATTGCTCAGCTTTACCGCCAGTTATAGATAATCTATTAATATGTGTATGATTATGTAACCAATCTTTAATTTTGTTTTGTTCATAGGAGTAAAATTTTTTAAAATGCAATGTATTGTTTTCATTAAAATAAGCAATTTTCGTTAATGTTCCACCAGCATCAATACCGACAGCGCTCTTCATTCTTGTACTCCTTGTCATTGTATAGTTATAATAAAACCTTTATTTTGTGATATAAACTAGTAATTTTTCGATTGTAACAATCGTTTTTCCGTTTACAGAAGCAATCCCTTTCCCGAGAACAAATCCTCGTTTATTCCGCAGAACTTCATATTGTAAATCTAGCTTGTCACCAGGTATAGCAGTGCCATTAAATGTTACACCGTCTAATGAGGAGAGGAATCCTAATCCGGTAGACTCACTTGTTCCTACAAATGCTCCAAGCTGTGCAAGGGCCTCTACAATTAGCATGTGTGGCATGCTGTTTTGATTCGGATTTATAAACCATTCGTTACTTGTGATTAATTTATATCCTTTTACGGATTTTTCATTTTCAATTTCTGTGATTCTATCAATCATTAAAAATGGGTAGCGATGAGGAAGTGTATCGTTAATATTTTTGATATTCATAAAGGTCTCCGATCTTTAATCCTTAAATGGGAAAATAATAGCCCCTGCTAAAAGTAAGCAGGGGATTTGTAATTAATTATTGACTAATGCATCTGCTTTTTCGGGAGAGAAAATACCGCTATTTTCAATATTTTCAACAACTTGTTGTAATACTTCTTTATCTTGGACAAGTGCGATGCGAACAAAACCTTCACCATGTGGTCCAAAAGCATGACCAGGAGTTACAACGACATTTGCACGATCCATTAGTGCATAGGTAAAGTCTAATGAAGTCCAGCCTTTTGGGATTTCAGCCCAAACAAACATACTACCAGCTGGTCTATCAACATGCCATCCGAAAGAAGCAAATCCATCAACTAAAGTATCTCTACGTTCTTGGTAGATAATCCGATTTTTGGCGCAGAAATCGGCCCCTTTACGTAAGGCAACTGATGCGGCTTTTTGAATTGGCAAGAACACGCCGTAGTCTGTGTTTGATTTAAATTGCGCTAGTGCACTTACAATTTCTTCATTCCCAATCATATAACCAATGCGGCTACCAGCTAAGCTGTAGCTTTTGGATAGGGAATTAATTTCAACACCAACTTCTTTGGCGCCAGGAACAGACAAGAAACTGATTGGTTTCTTTCCGTCGTAATAAAATTCTGCATAGGCGAAATCATGTACCACAATGATATTGTGCTGTTTTGCGAATGCAATGACCTCTTTGAAGAAATCTTCATGAGCCATTGCCGGGACTGGATTTCCAGGGAAGTTTAATATCATCATTTTTGTTTGTTTAGCAATTTCCTTAGGAATGTCTTGTAAATTAGGTGAAAAGTCATTTTCTTTCTTTAAAGGCATGAAGTAAGGTTTTGCACCTGCCATTTGAATACCCGTCTCATATGCTGTATATCCAGGATCAGGTACTAAAATAAGATCACCTGGATTTGCAAAAACCATAGGCAAGTGAACGAGTCCATCTTGGGAACCCATTAATAATAAAACTTCATTGTTTGGATCTAATTTAACATTGTGATTGTTATCGTAATATTCAATTACTGACTCATGAAATTCTTGAATACCTGTTAAAGTATAACCGTAACTTTCTTTTTCATTTGCTGTATGTACCATAGCTTCTCTTACAATATCAGCAGGAGGCATATCTGGATTGCCGATACTCAAATCAATCATTTTGTGACCTGCTGCAATTTTTTCCTTTTTATAAGCTGCTAATTCACTGAATATAGAAGATTGAAATGCTTTCATTCTAGCTGCTAACGTATAAGTCATCAAAACCCCTCCTAAAAAACTGTGCTTTCATTTTCTGAATTTTATATTCTTTTATTATTCTGAAAACACATAATTATATTTTATCACTTTTGAGTCAGAATTCAAAACGCAGTTGTGTAAAAAGAAAAAGAAGGGAAGGCTAAAGAGTATGAATACTACCACATAATGAAGAGGTGTTAAAGGTGAAACAAATTCCAATTGGTGTATCAAATCGGCATGTCCATCTGACAAGCGAAGATTTAGAAAAACTTTTTGGGGAAGGATATGAGCTCCTGGTTGCAAAAGAACTTTCACAACCAGGAGAGTTTGCAGCGAAAGAAACAGTAACGATTAAGACTGAAAAGGCGGAAATCCCAAAAGTCCGTATCCTTGGTCCTATTCGAAAGTTTACACAGGTTGAAATTTCAAAAACAGATGCACGTAAATTAGGAGTGGATGCTCCGATTCGAGCATCAGGCAATATTGATGGAACACCAGGGATTACTCTTATTGGTCCAAAGGGTTCTTTAAAAATTGAAAAAGGTGTAATCATCGCTGAGCGCCATATCCATATGACACCTCAAGATGCTGAAAAATTTCAAGTGAAAGATGGACAATATGCAAGTGTGAAAGTAGAAGGAAGCAGAGGATTGATTTTTAATCAAGTGTTAATTCGTGTAAAAGATACATACGCCTTAGATATGCATATTGATACAGATGAAGCAAATAGTGGGAATATAACAACAGGAGACTTAGGTCATCTCTTACAATAAGAGAAAAATCCATCTCAATTTGGAGATGGATTTTACATGTTCGATACTTGGGAAGTGTTTTTACTTGCCTGCTTGTGCTTTGATAACGACATAAAAATAATTAATAATGAAATAGCGCCAAAAATAAGAACCATATATCGTAACCCAATTGTGTCTAAGAAGAATCCAGTTCCAAGTAAGACAATTTGGAACATTACCCTTTCAAACATATTACGGAATGAGAAAAGACGTCCATGATAACTTTTTTCAACTTTTGTTTGGAAAATTGTTGACATGATAGGGAAGAAACAGCCAACGCTAAATCCAAATAGACCAAATGATACAAGTGCCATCCATTTCACATCACTAAAGAACAATGAGAGATGCGCAAAAGCAGTACAGAAGGCGAAGAAATAAAGTAATTTATCAGGTGGGAAATGATCAGATAAACGCTTAATTACGAAAGCTCCTAACATAAAAGCCACACCTTCAATGGTATAAATAAACCCTTTAATTGTCGGATCATGTTGCATTTCGCTAATATTAATAACCATTAAATTGAAACCAGCGATGAATAAAAGGGGAATAATACTTAAAATAAGTGCCCGAAATGCAACCGGGATTCCTCTTAAAATCCGAAATACTTCCATAAAGCTATTATCTTTTGCTGCTTTTTTACTTGATGTATCTGATTTTTGATCTTCAAATTGTAGGAAAAAGGTCGAAAAGAATAATAAAGCGTATGCTGCCATTGAGAACGCGTACATGTACTGTAAACTCATAACGACAAGAAGAACACCACCTAGTGAGGTTCCTGCAATACGAGCGATTGTTCCGATATTCATATGGACACCATTCATCTGTAATAGTTCATGTTCACGAACAATAAGCGGAATAACAGACTGCAATGCAGGGAAATAAAAAGCCGCTGAAATTTGAAGGGCAATCATAAAGGCAATCATAAAGGCGATACTCTCATATTGAATAGCGAAGAACATAAAAATAACACTGATAACACGGCCGAAACCAGCATAAAGAAGGACTTTCTTTTTTTCGTATTGATCGATAACACGACCAGCCATCGGACCAACAAGAACACCGGCTAATAATCCAATAAATAAAATAACCGACTTCATAAAATCAGAAGGTACATACTTCTGCATAAATTCTAGATTGCCAAGAATCCCAAGCCACAAACCAAGCCCAGCGATAAACTCACCGATTAGAACAATCCAGACATTTTTATTACGCCACATAACAAAACCTCTCAGTCTTATAAAATAGGAAAAATCGTATATAAATCCTCCTCTTCATTCATACATTTGAATCATTATTTTTTAGAGTCAGAGTCTATATTACGTGTTTGATAATGAAAGTTCAATCTTTTTGATTTGGATAAAACTTTGCTTTTATAGAGCTGAAAAATCAAATTTACATATTAGAAAATAAATTGGAATAAATTTAAAATGTACGAGGGAGGGATACTTATGATTCAACAATTTTTCAAAAAATTGTTCGACCAGTTTTTAGAGAAGCAGGAAGAGGAAATAATAGCAAAGCTTTGTTTTTGGATTGTCTATTATTACATATCAGTCCCAAAATATATGGTGAATTCTAGTGGTATTTTAGTACATATGAATCAAACGCATGAAGGCTATACGTATGATACAATTGGAGATTTTTTACGCGAGTATAGTGGGAAAACAAGGGGAGCGTTCTATTTTGAAAGTAGAATATACTATATTAAATTTGAGGAAATGATTAGGGAGAAGTGTCGTGAAATGATTTATGCTTATTACTTTCCACGCTTTATTGATGGACATTCGTTATTATGTAAAGAGTTATTAAGAGAAATAGGTGTAGGTAAAACAGAAATTGAATGCGGAAGTTTCTATACGTTGATTTTTAATTATTGTGCAGAAACAAAGGATTGGGTTGATGAATACGAAGAGAATGTGTTAAAAGAACTATTTGTATTGTCACTTCCCTTCATTGTACAAGCATATGGTATAAATGTATGTAAATATATAAAACAAGAAGAAAATTGGAAGGAAATAGAGTGCTTAGTTCATTGAATAAAGAGGATATTTATATATTCTTGCTGAAAAAGAATATGTAAATATATGTAGAAAGAAGATGATTGAAATGAGTAACGAAGAACTTGTGAAAACACAATTTGGTAGTAATGCTGAAAAGTATGTGAATAGTCAAATTCATGCAAAAGGGCCAGATTTACAGTATGTCGTTCAACAAGTGAAAAATCGTAAAAATATTCGTCTTCTTGATATCGCTACAGGTGGCGGTCATGTTGCTAATTTATTAGCCCCGATATTTAAAGAGGTTGTTGCGCTCGATTTAACAGAAAAAATGCTAGAAAAAGCGAAAGCATTTATCCAGACAAACGGACATGAAAATGTATCATTTGTAGTAGGAAATGCAGAGGATTTACCATTTTCTAATCAATCGTTTGATACGATTATTTGTCGCATTGCAGCGCATCATTTTTCAAACCCTTCTCAATTTATTTTTGAAGTACATCGAAAGTTAGAAGAGAACGGATTATTTATATTAATTGATAATGTCTCCCCAGAAAACCTAGAATATGATACATTTTATAATTTTATTGAGAAAAAGCGAGATCCAAGTCACAGGAGAGCGCTTAGAAAAACAGAGTGGATTTCATTATTAGAAAAGCAAGGTTTACAAATGCAATCATGTTTCACATTTGAAAAACAATTTAATTTTGATTGGTGGTGTAACATGATGGATGTCCCATCGCCAACACGCTCCAAGTTAACGGATTGTATGATGAAAACGTCAAATGAAATGAAGGAGTTCTTCAACATACAATTTAACAATAATAAAGTAGAATCATTTTATACGGAGATGGCACTGTTTGTATGTCATAAAAGTTCAACGCTAAAAAGATAATTTTCTTGCAGTCTTTTCTCAGTACGCTATACTTAGTACAGAGAAATAGAGAATTGAGGAGTAATAACAATGATTCGTGTACGCGTTGAGGGAACGGAAAAAGAGATTGTTGAATTTTTGGAGAAAATGCCTGAAATTCCTGGGTTTGAAAAGACACATGTTAGAGAGCCGAAAAAAGGAAACAATCCTAAATATGATACAAGTAAGAATGTATTAGCATATTTGTCGTATAAAAAGATGGAAAATGCTGTTCACAAATAATAAAGTCCTTTAAAAACAATAAAATTGTTTAATGATAGAGAGCCGAAACGACACAAAATACAGTGTCGTTTTTTCTATTCATGTATAATAGAAATGTAAAAAATATAATTAACAGGGGAGAACTTTTTAGCGAAAAAGTATTTTGAATATTTCGTTCCTTCCTATATAAGCTATACATCTATATGGAAAAATAATTTAATAAATTGATTTTTATTTAGAAATACATAAGTTGAATCAGCACACAGAAGTTCTGTTTTGTGTGCCTATTTATTGTAAAGAGAGAATATGTTCCTGGAGTATCTAATTGTTATATTTGTCTTTTGACCAGTTATCGTGTGAAAACAACCGGTTATCGAAAATCCATTTACAGTAACTTAAATAGCTTTTATATTTAGAGCGAGTGAAAGGGAAGTGGTGAAGTGAAGTGAAGTTTGAAGTGTCGATTGATCCATCTTATAAAGAGCCGAAAATTATCATTCTAACGGATAAAATGACAGATGAGATATCTGATATTATGAAGCGACTATCGGAGACTCATATGGATTCATTAGCTGTATTTTCAGAAAGAGGTGTTGAAATTGTTGAATGTAAAGATATCGTTAGAATCTATACAGAGAAACAGAAGGTATTTCTCCAAACCGCTGCTGGTATTTATACCGTTCGCTCAAGGTTATATGAACTGGAAGAGAAATTAAATAGTCAATTTTTTGTTCGTATTTCAAATTCAGAGATTGTTAACATTAAAATGATTACGAATATGGATATTAGTATGACAGGAACAATTGGCGTGTCATTAACAGGGAATATCAAAACGTATGCTTCTCGACGCTATGTTTCAAAAATTAAGAAACTGTTCGGAATATGAGGTGAAAATATCTTGAAAAATATAATTAGTCGAGTTGTTGGTGGTTTTGTTATCGGTGTGATTATTGGACAAATCGTACAACTCCTTATTTCGCTCACATTAGGTCAAGGAGAATATATGCCAGTTGTGGAACAGTTTCGCTCTTTATTTGTTAGTGAGATGTCAGCTGTCACGGTACAAATACTGTTAACAGGGCTGATTGGGGTCACATTCGCTACAAGTTCGCTTGTTTTTGACATAGTGAAGTGGAGTCTACTAAAACAGTACATCGTTCATTTTTGTATAACAGCACTAGTATGGGGGCCGATTGTAACGCTACTGTGGATGCCCAAAACATCTATAGGCACACTGATTTTTTTTATTGGTTTTTTAGGTACGTATGTCATCACATGGACTATTCAATACATGATTTCAAAGAATGATATAAAAAAAATTAATGCTGCGATTCAATCAAGGCAATTTGAAGGGAGAAGTGATGAATAATGGCCATAATTATAAAAAATCTAACGAAAAAATTTAAAGAGCGCACAGCTGTTGACAATCTTTCACTGACGATTAAGAAGGGAGAATTCTTCGCACTTTTAGGGCAAAATGCTGCTGGAAAAACAACAACGATTAAAATGCTTAGTTGCTTACTTACACCTACAAGTGGCGATGCACTGATGTTCGGAGATAGTATCATCAAAAAACCTACGGCAGTAAAACAAAAAATAAACATTTCTCCGCAAGAAACTGCGGTAGCTCCGAATCTTTCTGTAAAGGAAAATTTAGAATTCATCTCGAGTATTTATGGAAGCAATAAGCAAGAGGCTAAGCAAAAAGCGGTGGAAATGATGACAAAGTTTGGACTTTCGGAGCGAGCAAAAAATAAAGCAAAAACATTATCAGGTGGGTTGCAGCGCCGGCTAAGCATTGCGATGGCACTTATTTCGTCTCCCCAAATCATTTTTTTAGATGAGCCAACACTAGGACTTGATATTCGTGCTAGACATGATCTGTGGAAGACTCTACTTGAATTAAAGGGTAAAATCACGATTATTTTAACGACGCACTATCTAGAAGAAGTAGAAGCACTTGCTGATCGCGTCGGTATTATGCATGGTGGTAAATTGCATGCACTTGGAACGATTGATGAGTTAAAAGAAAATACGGGACAATCTTCTTTAGAAGATATTTTCCTTACGCTAACTGAAGAGGGAGGCGGACTATGAGATATTTAGCATTTGCTTCACGTAATCGTACGGAGATTTTACGAGATCCTCTGACGCTTCTTTTTGGGATTGTGCTTCCGGTTATTATTATGTGTCTTTTTTCAATCATGCAGAAAAATATGCCTTTGGACCTTTATCATATAGAAAACTTAACGCCAGGTGTAATCGTTTTCAGTTTTTCTTTTATTACGTTATTTTCAGGGATGCTGATTGGTAAGGATAAAAGCAGTTCATTTTTAATGCGGATTTTTGCTTCCCCTATGTCTGCCTCTGATTATATTACTGGGTACGCTCTTCCACTATTACCGGTTGCCATTCTTCAAATTGTTATTTGCTTTATTTCAGCATTCTTCTTAGGTCTATCATTTAATGCGAATGTATTAGGTGCCACTATTCTACTCATTATCATTGCAATGCTTTATATTGGATTTGGTCTACTACTTGGTACGTATTTTACGGATAAGCAAGTTGGTGGGATTTTTGCGATTTTTGTTAATCTTACAACATGGTTAAGTGGCACTTGGTTTAAGTTAGATATGATTGGTGGTACGTTTAAAACAGTCGGTTATGCATTGCCATTTGCTCATGCGGTTGATGCTACACGATTTGCTTTATCTGGTGAATATGGTGATCTTGTTGTACCTTTATTATGGGTAGTTGGTTATATAATCATTATCTTCGTAATCGCTGTTTTGGGCTTTAAGAGGAAAATGAAAAGGTAAATAAATTGTATTCATAGTGAAAAATACACGATAGTTGAATAAAATATAAACAATTTTATTATCTCCATATAACCGCCAGTAAATAGGCGGTTTTTTTATTTGATACTGTTTCACCGCCTTGTCTTTTTCGCATAATAATAATAGTA
Organism: Bacillus sp. FSL K6-6038; assembly: GCF_038050455.1. Lineage (NCBI taxonomy): Bacteria > Bacillati > Bacillota > Bacilli > Caryophanales > Bacillaceae > Bacillus > Bacillus sp. FSL K6-6038. The sequence continues at coordinate 2,770,246 of NZ_JBBOUH010000001.1, read as the reverse complement.
GAAAATGATGAGGAGGGTGAGAGGAGTTAATAAAAAATCTTTTTTGGAGATTTAGGTATCGATGATGCAGTTGCTTTAATTTATGCCGATAAAACATGCAATATTATTTCTTTTGTATCCAGATGTAATGGACCAAGTATGCGCTTATTATATAATGGGTGGCGCATTTTTATTTCCAGGTAATGTTACTCCTGTTTCAGAAGCTAACTTTTACCCCGCATTAACGGGCAGTAAGACCCCCACCTCAAAGTTCAGCGAAAGCAAAGAAGTTAGGTGGGGGATCAACTGCCCATAAAAGCCCGATTCGTTCAACTAATAAACAGAGGAGGATGAAGAAAACCCCCACTGATTAAAGTTTCACTTTATGGAGATCCAATTGCAACTAATATTGTCATGAAATATGCCAAGAATGTTAGTGTTTATCCGTTAAATGTAACGCAGCAGGCACTTATTACTCCTGAAATGGAAACATTATTAATGAAAAGGGAAGAGGGCTAGCAAAACTAATTAAGCCAATGATTGATTTTTATTATGAGAACTTTTATAAAAAAGAATACCTTGGAATTGGTGGAAGTCCCATTCATGATTTATTACCGTTTATTTCATTAATGAATGATAATATCTTTGAATATAAAAAGTCTGCTGTATGGATAAGTACAACAAATGACGAAACTCGAGGACAAAGTGTAGCTGATTTTAGAAAGATTGCTGAACCCATAAGATTTGATAATCGGTCTGTACAAAGAATGACCATTGATTTTAACTATCAAACGTTTTAAAAAAATTTATGAGAACAATGTTGAAACCAGATTGTTCTTAGGGAATAAGGCTATCAGATCATCGAGGAATAATATGGTTTGGAAAAATAATTTATTTTGAATGGATACAAAACTGTATTAATTCAATTGTATAAAAAGCTATACGTGGCATTTAAGGTATAACTTATCAAAAATAGTAGCATAACTAATGGTAAGCAATAATTTATAGGTATTATTTTTGTTTTGTAAAATTAAGGAGGTATAGTGATATGGCATTTATATGGTCTTTAATTGTTGGTGGTATTTTAGGATGGCTAGCAAGTTTAATCGTTGGTAAAGATGTACCTGGTGGTGTGATTGGAAATATTATTGCTGGGATAATCGGTTCTTGGCTTGGAACATTGTTATTGGGTACGTTTGGACCGGTTATCGGAGGGTATGCAATTATTCCAGCATTAATTGGTGCCATTGTTTTAATTTTTATTGTCAGCTTATTACTGCGTGCAATGCGAAAATGAAATTAGGTGGATCGCTGAAAATTGTCAGCGATCCATTTTTGTATTATTTGTCCTAATCTGTTATGCTACTGTTATACAATCAGGAGGTGTAAGCATTGAAATCATTTACAGTAAACTTTCATCAAGAAGACAATGCAAAAGCAACAACAGTACATAAGTTAAGTGAAGAGGACTTCAATAAAGTAACAGAAAACGGTACTCGTCATCTATTTGATCTAGATACAAATGTTGGTTTCTTTGTATTCTTTGATGCAGAAGATGCAGAAGGCAATGAACAATACTTAATGTTGCAATATGAAGGAGATCATGAAGAGCCAAGTGCTTGCTACGGATTTGATTTGAAATTATTCTATCAATTTTTAGCACTTTACTTAAATGACCTTGAATTCCAAGGTGAAACAGATGAAGAAGAGGAAGAATATGGTCCAATTCATCATTTAGCTCATTTACTTTACCACATCGTTGAAGATGGAAAAAGTATTGAAGTATAAAATAGCTAAAGCTGCCTTTAATAGGGCGGCTTTTTTATTTTGGATAAATTTCACAAAAATGGTTATACAAATTGTTAGCAGAAATCTTAAAAAATAACAATTTATTAGTAGAGAAGGGGGATATCTGCTCAAAGGAGCATCCATACCATGAAAAAGTTTCTTCGGACATTTGAAAAGTGAAGCTTTTTACTTGTAAAAGATAAAAATTATCCAACATAACCGAGTGAAAGAGTGCACTAGAAGTCAGCCTTTATTGCAATTGTGTGCAAATTCATTCATGAGTTCAATAACCATATCTTCTGATAAACGTGGGTATGCAGAAGAGCCAATGATAAGAGTTCCTTCCATGTATTCATGATCTACTATGTGAATTAAAACAAAATTTTCTAGATAACGATTGGTCTTGATGAGTGGAAAGTTATAGGGATCATTTTTTTGATAAAGGTCATTTAGTTGTTCTTTCTTAGAGGAATAAAAAGGACTACAACTATCGTTAGAAATAAATTCATATAAGATATCATTATTTGTAGATAAAAAATGAACAGGAATTGAAAATGTTTGATATATTAAATGACACAGATATTGTATGTCGATAGCTTTATTCATTATACCTCTTCTTTAAAGTGAATAAAATGGTTATCAAACCCAGTAAAATTTTCCTATTATCTATTCAGTATAACAAATAAATAGGATATGTTTTAAGGAAGAAATTATGAATAAAGAATATTTACATGTAGAGTTTTCCACAGAGGACAGTGTTAATAATATGGCAGGGTAGTTGATATAAGAAAAAGAGCTGTTCTGTTATAAGAACAGCTCTTTTGATTTATTACGCTCTACTGAATATACAAAATAAGTTTGAACAATTCCTCCGATTATTAACAAGCAGGCACAAATATAAAATAGAGTGCCGCCGCTTACATGACTTAATATAACTGCACCTATAGCAGGACCGCACGTTCGAGAAATATCCCAGTGTATGCCGTAGATAGAAAAATATAATCCCCGCTTGTGACTTGGTGCTATTCTGGAAACAAATCGTAGTAAGTGATTTAAAGCAATACTTTCACCAATTGTCAGGAAAAGCAATGTGAAGAAGAGTGACCATAATGTTGTAGAATAACCATAACCAATAGCAGCGAATGTATAACAAATATATGAAATTACAATTATTTTAGGCATTGAAAATCGTTCAGACCATTTGACAAGACCAACTTGCAGGATGATTTCCATTACAGCTTTACAAGTCGAGATAAATGCGAGAACAAATAAGAAATTTGGAAAGATATCTTCTGCGAATACACGATAATTTGTTTCAGTTTGGGCATAGAAAAAGCTAATCGGAAGAGTAGATATCATGAGTCCAAATATAGCATAATGCTTAAAAATAAACTGTGTACGTGTTGTTACTTGTGCTGATTTTTCATTAGTTTGAATGATTGGAGCTGTTTCTGGAAGTTGTGTCCAAACGAGAATGGCATACAGCAGGAGAGTTACAGCTTGAATGACAAATAAGTATTCAGGGTGACTATTGTAAAAAAAGGCACCGATGAATGGACCAATCACAGCACCGATAGCTCCTACTGTTTGAAGAACAGCGAATATTTCAGCTTGTTGTTTTTGTTCAGTTAAATCGGCAATTTGTGCACGCTGAGCAGGAATATATAAGGAGCGGCCAATACCGTTCATTACATATAACAAAGCAAAGAATAGGACTGATTCAGCAAAAACAAATCCGCCTATTGCAATTGCTTGCACGAATAATCCGAGTAACATAATTTTCTTTCTACCGTAGCGATCTGTTACACCTCCAGCAATGATTGTGAACACAATATCAGAAAGTGGCTGCAATCCAAACAGAAGCATTGTCATAATCACATTACCTTCTAGTGCTTTATTGACATGGACAATAAAAATAATTGCTAACATGGCCTCAGTTGTTCTAGTTAACAACTCACCTAATAATCGAATCCGGATTGGTTTATTATAGCGTTTTATAAGATGATTCATTCTTCATTTCCCCCTTTCTATATGGAAATCTTAAGATAGAAGCAAGAAATGAAAAAGGGTAGAATGAAAGAAGGAGATTTTTCATCTTTTAGGGGGAAAAGTATGGTTATTTTGGAGCAGTACATACAGCTGTGGGTCCAGTATGGAAAAGGGAGAACAGAGGAAGAAAAAATAGAAATATCATTACAAAATATATCGGAAACATTGTTTTGTACGGATCGTAATAGTAAATTTATTATAAAAAAATTAGAAGAGTTAGCGTGGATTTGTTGGTTTCCAGGACGCGGAAGAGGGAATCGATCAAAGTTATCGTTTCAAAAAAATCCTATTTCTTTAATTTTAGAACAGGGGAAAGAAATAACGAAACAAGGGGATGTAAAGGGTGGAAAAGCATTTGTTGAGCAATATAGCTCATATTTCCCCATATTAGAAAAACAATTCCAAGCTTGGATAGATTCGATATTTGGTTATCAAATTGAAATGACTTCTCGAGGAAGACAAGATGTACTGCGTTTACAAGTTGAAATGAACCTGAAAATTTCTTTAGATCCTGTATATGCTACAATGCGTTCGGAGTGTCATATGGTAAAACATCTATATGACACGCTTATTTATGTTAATGAGAGCACAAATACAATAGAGCCGAGACTCGCTTTTCATTGGGAATATAATGACAATCTAAAACTATGGACTTTTTATTTACGAAAGGGGGTTCGATTTCATAATGGAAAACGATTTACAGCTCATGATGTTGTATATACATTTGGTAGGTTTATGAATAAAGAGGATAATCCGTATTCATGGATGCTTCAACATGTTGAAAGTGTTGGTATTGTAAATGAATATATTGTAGAAATGCACTTGCATACGGAAAATCAGTTGTTATTACATGCTTTAAGCTCAGAACAGTGTTCTATTGTAATGGAAGATGAGGAAGACAAATTAATTGGAACAGGACCGTTTAAACTGTGTGAAAATAATGAGTCTATTTTTGTATTAGAAGCTCATGATTTGTATTTTCGTGAACGACCCTTTCTCGATCGGATTGAATTATGGAATGTACCACAAAGTATTGATACATATGATGTTTTCGTAAAGGCGCAACATAAAGAATTAGAAAAGTATCATAAGGAACTTTCTATACTGGAATCCAATGTAACATATATAACGTTAAACACTGAGAAACAAGGACCTATGCAAGATATTACATTTCGCAAAGCGTTGTATAAAATTATTCATAGCAGCAAAATAATAGGTGAGTTAGAGGGAGAGCGTGGCGAGGTAGCAGGGGAATTATTATTGACGAATTTTTTTATGCCAAGAATAAAAGAGGATATTCAAATCTTGGTTCAAAATAGTAAGTATAATAATGAAATATTAAATTTATACACATTTAAAGGACAAGATCATGTAGAAGATTCATATTGGATTCAAAAAGAATGTGCCAAATATGGAATTGTAATTGAAATAGCTTTTCTTGATACACAGGAATTATTACAGGTTCAAATGATAAAGCAAGCAGATATCATTCATGATAGTGCTACCATTAGCGAGCAAACAGAAAGCAGTTTTCTGTATATGTTTCTTTCAAAAAATAGTTTTATTTATCAGCATAGCTCTCTGGATTTTAATGAGCAATTACATTCATATTTTATTGAACCTAATTTTGAAAAGCGAATTACACTGTTACGCGATATAGAGGACACATTGTTACGTAATATTCATATTGTTCCTTTATATCGTAATAAACAACACATACGTACACATGAAAAAGTACAAAATATAATCATCAACGCTCAAGGTTGGATTGATTTTTATAATATATGGTTTAAACCTTAATATATAAGCATTTAATAAAGGTTCTGTTGAAAAATCAAAAGGGCCTTTTTGTATGGAAGTACATTTTGATTTTGAACATTGTTTCGCACATTTTTTATAAACACCCATTTACAGCGTAACAGTGTTATGTTACATTGTTATCAGGAAGGAGTGTTATACAGTTGAGTACGGATTTAATTTCAAAAAAGGATTTATTAGAACTGACTGGTATTTCATACGGACAGCTATATAGGTGGAAAAGAAAGAATTTAATACCAGAAGATTGGTTTGTAAGAAAATCAACTTTTACAGGGCAAGAAACATTTTTTCCGAAAGAAAAGATATTAGAACGTATTGATAAAATTCAAACAATGAAAGAGGATTTGTCTCTAGATGAATTAGCGAATATGTTTTCACCAAGTGTAACAGAGGTTTCTTTAACGAAAGAAGACATGATACGAAAGGGTATTGCCTCCGAACCGGTTGTGCAGTTTTTTATAGAACAAACGAATAAACCGGTAGAATTTCAATTTGTTGATATTCTCTATGTATACATTTTAGAAGAATTACTGCAATCTGGAGAAATTAGTTTAGAAGAAGGTAAGATGATACTGCAAGTGCTGCATGAGCACTATGAAATCATGAAACAAAAGAATAGTGAATTAGTTGTGGTTCGAAAACTAGGTATTGCTACATGTTTCTTAGTTTCAAATGTGGAAGATCTATTTTTTGAAAAAGGTACGAAGATAGTCGTACGTTTAACAATCATGCAATATACAGAAGCATTAAAATCAAAACTATTGTAGTGGAGGAGAAATAATGCATACAGAAAAATTAATTATAAATGGCTATGGTTCTTCAAATGGTGGAGAGTTCCATAAAGTACAGTTAAATGGAAAAGGAACTGTTAATGGAAATATTGACTGTGATGAATTTGAATGTAATGGGTCAGGTAGTGTAAATGGTGATTTAAAAAGCGAGAACACAAAAATTAGTGGATCCGGTAAAGTTGACGGTACAGTAAGCACTGAAAATATGCGAATTGATGGAAAAGCAACGATTACAAAAGATGTAAAGGCTAACAATTTAAAGATTGCTGGAAAAGGAACAATTGGTGGTACTTTGACAGGAGAAGAGCTTAAAATCCGTGGGCAAGCGACTATTGACGGTAATTGTGAAGTAGATATCTTTTCGTCAGAAGGGCAATTCACAATTGGTGGCTTACTAAGCGCAGATGAAATTGACATCGATATTCATGGTACATGTAGAGTAAAAGAAATAGGTGGTCAAACAATTAAAGTAAGACACAGACCAACAGCATTTAGTGGGCTTTTTAAAACGGTGTTTGGATCACATTTAGAAGCTGAATTGTTAGAAGGTGACAATATTGATATTGATTACGTGCAAATTAAAACTGTAAGAGGTAACAATGTTACAGTGGGGCCGAATTGTGAGATTGGACTTATAGAATATACGGGAGTTCTTCATGTCGATAAAAATGCAAAAGTAAAAGAAATTCAGCAAGTTTAATTTTTTTATAGAGAGAGGAATGTAAATGGAAAAGCGAAATAGTCTTACATTGAATGGTTCTGGTAGTTCATCAGGTGGAATCTATAATAAGGTGAAAATTCGAGGAGAAGGAACAATTTCAAATGATGTGAACTGCAATGAATTTAAAGCATATGGAACGAGCGATGTTCGTGGTGATATGACGACAAATTCATATATTGTGTATGGAGATAGTGAAGTACAAGGTGGTTTGCATGCTGAGTATGTGAAAGTATATGGTAATACACAAGTGCAGAATGATTGTCACATTAACAAAATAAAAATTCGAGGAATGTTCGAAGTGAATGGAAAGTTATCCGGAAACTTTGTGGACATTAAAGGAGGGCTGACTGTAAAAGAAGATATTGAAGTTGAAGAATTTTTATTAACGGGTGGTCTTGAAAGTGAAGGGCTTTTAAATGCTGAAAATATTAACATTATCTTGCGTTATGAAGGAAGTAAAGTAAGAGAAATTGGTGGGAAAAAGATTACAGTACGAAAAAAAGCTAGATTTATTCCTTTTACAAGTCATACTGGTAATCTTCAAACATCAATTATTGAAGGTGATGACATTTATTTAGAGCATACAATAGCTGAAGTAGTGAGGGGGAACAATGTTACAATTGGCCCTGGCTGTGAAATAAGTGTTGTTGAATATCATACTAGCTTTAATCAAAAAGGCAAATCAGTTGTAAAAGAACATAAACAAATATAGTTGTAAGAGGGAGAGCAAGATATATGGTTGCAAAGAATAGTAAACTTAGCTTTGTAGTTGCTGGTTTATTGCTAGGGATTTTAATGGCATCAATGGATAATACCATTGTTGTTACAGCGATGGGAACAATTGTTGGCGATTTAGGCGGATTAGAAAACTTTGTTTGGGTTGTATCGGCGTATATGGTAGCAGAAATGGCAGGAATGCCGATTTTCGGAAAACTATCAGATATGTATGGTAGAAAAAGATTCTTTATTTTCGGCTTAATTGTCTTTATGATTGGTTCGGCACTTTGTGGTACCGCAGAAAATATTACGCAGTTAGGTATTTATCGTGCGATCCAAGGTATTGGTGGCGGGGCACTTGTTCCAATTGCCTTTACTATTGTTTTTGATATTTTTCCGCCCCAAAAGCGCGGGAAAATGGGTGGATTATTTGGTGCGGTCTTTGGATTATCTAGTATTTTCGGTCCTTTACTTGGCGCATATATTACAGACTACATTAGCTGGCACTGGGTGTTTTATATTAACTTACCGCTTGGTATTCTATCACTTATTTTTATTGTATTCTTTTATAAAGAATCGCGCGTTCATCAAAAACAAAAGATAGATTGGTTTGGTGCAATTACACTAGTCGGTGCAGTTGTTTGTTTAATGTTCGCATTAGAACTTGGTGGACAGAAGTATGATTGGGACTCTACTTTTATTTTAAGTTTATTTGCGGCATTTGCTATTTTAATTATTATGTTTATTTTTATTGAAAGAAAAGTGGTAGAACCTATCATATCGTTTGAAATGTTTAAACAGCGCTTATTCGGGATGAGTACAATTATCGCTTTATTTTACGGGGCTGCTTTTATGTCAGCAACTGTATATATTCCTTTGTTCATTCAAGGTGTATATGGCGGATCGGCAACGAATTCTGGCTTATTACTATTGCCAATGATGTTAGGATCAGTAGTTACAGCACAGTTAGGTGGATTTTTAACGTCAAAGCTAAGTTACCGTAATATCATGATTATTTCAGCTGTGATTATGCTTGGTGGATTGTTCTTATTAAGTACATTAACACCAGAAACGAGCCGTGTATGGTTAACCATTTATATGATTATTATTGGTTTTGGCGTAGGTTTCTCATTCTCTGTATTAAGTATGGCTGCAATTCATAATTTCGGTATGAACCAGAGGGGATCAGCAACTTCAACGAGTAACTTTATCCGCTCATTAGGAATGACCCTTGGGATTACAATATTCGGTATGATTCAAAGAACAGGTTTTCAAGATCAATTAGAAGAAGCATTTAAAGGAATGGATGGCGGAATAAATAGCAACGCTCTAGGGAATTCAAGAGCAATTCTTTCAGAAGGCGCAAGATCTCAAATTCCGCCACAAATATTAGATAAAATTATTGAAGCCCTTTCAAGTTCTATCGTTCATACTTTTATGTGGGCGTTAGTTCCAGCAGGTTTAGCATTCGTGTTTATTTTCTTTATGGGGAATGAACGAATGGTATATAAGAAAGAACAAGGTAAGATAAAGGCTGAAACATCAAAAGCATAGAAGAAAAAAGCTCCTTTCTCAAATAGAAAGGAGCTTTTTTGTATGTAACTTTACAAATTAACCTTCGATTACTTCATATTCTTCGTCTGCTAATAATAAAATCTGTGTTTTTTTACCTTTGTTTTGTACTTCAATTACATCGTATGTGCCTAGGTCTCTTAATTTATTTTGAGACACATTTACCATTACTTCAATAGAATCGATTAAAATATCTTCTTCGATATATGATTCAGGCAATGCCATATCCTCTGTATCTAATACACATGTGTATAGATTTTGTAAATCTGCAGTAGATGGGTTTTGTTCTTCAACATCAATGATGTTTTTTACTGCATCCATATTTTCTTCTTTTACTTGATACACTTTAATTTTAGCCATTTTTTAATCTCCTTTATAACGTAATCGTAGAGGCTACAGTTTATTATAACGTTTTTTAGTGGAAAGATGAAATTGTTTCCTTATTATCATTCTCAATTATAATATCCGCATCCAAAAGTTCGGGTAGGAGAAGTGCTATTCAGGGAAGGGAAAGGAAATCCTTGCTAATTCAAAATTGGTTCGAATTTATTACAAAAGTGTAAGGTTTTTGTAAGGAAAATAGATAAATAGATCATAAGGTTTCTGATAGTATACGAGGTGTCACATACTATTAAAACAAGAGGTTGAAAACATGAAGAAACTGTTAATAACTTTGATTGCTTTTCTCGTATTATTAGGTCTTTTAATGACTGCTTTTGTAAGCTTTGATTGGGATTTAGCTGAAATGAAGCAAAAATTGGGCAAAGATAAAATGTATGTTCATATTACGGAGAACGGAAAAGAATATCAGGTAGATAAAGATGATCCTACTTGGAAGCGTTACGAGTATAACGTAATTGCATATGATAAAGATGGAAATAAGACGAGTATTAAGTTCGATGCTAATAAAAATTTAAAGCTAAATGCTTTTTTACGTGTGTATGTATTTGATGAACCAAATAGTGAGGGATATAAAGGGATTTCAACATATGAAGAAGTCCAACAAAATGAAATTCCTAAAAAAGCACTAAAGCAGATGGATAAAAACTAATATATAAGGATTGTTCATAGATGAAAAGGCAGCATGTATAATTGTACATGCTGCCTTTTTGTTTGAAGAAGAAAATAATGGTATGAAATGAAGTTTGAATTTAAAAGTGCTTATAATTTAAACAACAAAACATTTTTATCATATTCCCGTAAACACCAATTATATTTATTTAATACAGTAGGATGAACACCCTCTTGATCAGTATTAATTTCTTTAAAACCATATTTTTTATAAAAAGCTGCCAGTTCTTCAAAAGGAATGCAATAAATATTAGGTACATTGGATTGCTTTGCTTCGTCTACTAAGAAAGAAAGGAGATCGCCTGCTAATTTATAGCCCCTGAATTTAGGAAGTATATAAATACCGCCCATTTCTAACGTGCTTTGATCAATTTTAACTAAACGTCCAAGTCCAACATATTCTCCGTTGTATGTCACAATTGCCACTTTATCTTTTTTTAAATCACTTGGCACAAATCCAACTGATTTATACTGACTGTTAATCCATTCTAAATCCTCTGGTGAAGCAAATTTTATTTTCATAAAAATACACTCCTTGAAAAATTCTGATATTTCTATTGTATAGGAAACAAAATGATTTGTAATGAAATAATGGTACTTGGTTCAATTAGATATAACTCGTTTGAGAAATTGATTTGATCATGAAGTTAATTTCTCCACATTCCGCGCATAGAATATAGAATAGTTTAATAATACTTTCTCTTTCTTCATAAGTGTTTTACGTATATAATTTAAAGGTAATTGTTCTTATTTTAGTATACTTATAATAGAATAGAGGTTTAAAAATGAGCGTTAAAATCATTACGGATAGTGCTGCTGATTTACCAAAAGAATTGCTGCAAGCTTATGATATAGATTTGATTCCACTCCGTGTATATGATGAGGCAGAAACAGAGTATTTAGATGGAGTAACATTAGATTCGGTTCAATTATTACAAAAGATGAGAGAAGGCGAGGTATTTAAGACATCGCTGCCATCATTAGAAACATTCCAAGAAAAGTTCGTTACATATGCAAAGCAAAGTACACCTTGTATATATGTAGCTTTCTCTTCTGAACTTTCTGGTACATATCAATCTTCAGTAGTGATTAAAGAAGAAGTACAAGAAACATATGCAGATTTCGATTTGGAAATTATTGATACAAAATGCGCTTCACTTGGTCAAGGTCTTGTTGTATTAGAAGCTGCGAAAATGGCTAAAGAAGGTGCATCAAAAGAAGAAATTTTGAAACGAATTGCTTTTCTAACAAAACATATGGAGCATATCTTTACAGTTGCTGATTTGCAGTATCTTGTTAGAGGTGGTCGTTTAAGTAAGGTAGCTGGATTTATTGGTGGTTTATTAAATATTAAGCCGATTCTAAATGTGGAAGAAGGAAAGCTTGTACCACTTGAAAAAATTAGAGGTAGAAAGAAAGTTTTAGGCCGAATTGTCGATATAATGGAAGAGCGAGGAAAAGACCTTAAAGGTCAAACAGTTGGGATTACACATGGTGATGATTTAGAAACTGCGAATGCATTAAAAGCGTTAATTACTGAAAAATTTGGCTGTGATGTGTTTATTGTAAATACAATTGGAGCAGCAATCGGTGCGCATACAGGACCAGGTGTTTTAACATTGTTCTTCTTAAATGAAGTAGAGTAAAGGATTGATCTTTTTGATCAATCTTTTTTTTTACAATCATAGTTTTGTACGAAATAGATGAGGATAACATCGTAGGAGGAATTAATATATCAAATGCAATAAAGAATATATGTAATACAAACGATTTACAGTAGCAGACGTAACTTTTTTATTATTCACTAGCTTTTTTTCTAACAGGCAAGAAGGTAGAAAGGAAACTAGTGAGAACTAGTATGAAAGAAACTCTCTCAGTCGTATCAATCTCTAAACCGTTATTCCATTGATATATAAAGGATACTAGTATTAAAAGTATAACAAATCCTGCAACATATCTTACTGTTTTTCGCGTCTTTGTGTCATTCGTTCTCAAAATCATATTCATCTCTCTTTTTTATTTAATTAATAATTTTTTTTATTTAATTAATAATTTTTTTGATTTAAATAGCCGATAAACTGTAGTCTTTTTAGCTAGCAACTAAATATGTATAATTGCATAAAAAAATTGAAATATATAGGTTATTATTAAACTACATTTTTAATGTGGAAGGGTATTTTTGTTTAAAAGTAAAATCGTTTACGTTATTGATGAAATTGAAATTTAGGAGAATCGTATGAAAAAGAAATTATGTACACTAGCTTTTGTAACAGCAATATCTTCTATTGCAATGACAATTCCAACAGAAACATATGCTTGTGGAATTGACGAAGTAATGAAACAGGAAAACCAAGAGCACAAACGTGTGAAAAGATGGTCTGCGGAGCATCCGCACCATCCTAATGAAAGCACACATTTATGGATTGCACGAAACGCAATTCAAATTATGGGTCGTAATCAAGATAAGACGGTTCAAGCAAATGAATTACAATTTTTAAATACTCCTGAATATAAGGAGTTATTTGAAAGAGGTCTTTATGATGCTGATTACCTTGATGAATTTAACGATGGCGGTACAGGTACGATAGGTATTGATGGGCTAATTAAGGGAGGATGGAAATCTCACTTCTACGATCCTGATACGAGAAAGAACTATAAAGGAGAAGAAGAACCAACAGCTCTCTCGCAAGGAGATAAATATTTTAAATTAGCAGGCGATTACTTTAAGAAAGATGATTGGAAACAAGCTTTCTATTATTTAGGTGTTGCGACGCACTACTTTACAGATGCTACTCAGCCGATGCATGCCGCTAATTTTACAGCTGTTGATATGAGTGCTTTAAAGTTTCATAGCGCTTTTGAAAATTATGTGACGACAATTCAGACACAGTATGAAGTATCTGATGGTGAGGGCGTATATAATTTAGTGAATTCTAATGATCCAAAACAGTGGATTCATGAAACAGCGAGACTCGCAAAAGTGGAAATCGGGAACATTACCAATGACGAGATTAAATCTCACTATAATAAAGGAAACAATGCTCTTTGGCAAGAAGAAGTTATGCCAGCTGTTCAGAGAAGTTTAGAAATAGCTCAAAGAAATACAGCGGGATTTATTCATTTATGGTTTAACACATTTGTTGGAAATACTGCTGCTGAAGATATTGAAAATACGATAGTAAAAGATTCTAAAGGAGAAGCAATACAAGATAATAAAAAATACTTCGTAGTACCAAGTGAGTTTCTAAATAGAGGTTTGACCTTTGAAGTATATGCTGCGAATGATTACGCACTATTATCTAATCATGTAGATGATAATAAAGTTCACGGTACACCTGTTCAGTTTGTATTTGATAAAGAGAATAATGGAATCCTCCATCGCGGAGAAAGTGTACTGCTGAAAATGACGCAATCCAACTATGATAATTACGTATTTCTTAATTACTCCAACATGACAAATTGGGTACATCTTGCGAAACAAAAAGCAAATACTGCACAGTTTAAAGTGTATCCAAATCCGAATAATTCAGCTGAATATTACCTATATACAGATGGATACCCAGTAAATTATCAAGAAAATGGTAAAGGGAAGAGCTGGATTGTGTTAGGAAAGAAAACGGATCAACCAAAAGCATGGAAATTTATACAGGCTCAATAGGATTTCCTAGAAGAGAGAAAGAAAAAATTATATATTTTAATAATACTTCATGTATTTAGAATGAGTTTTTTGTTCATTAACTAGCATCTAATTTTAAAGGGGATTTGTGTATATGCCATTTCAAAAAATAAAACTAAGTATGGTTGCTATTTCTTCATTCTTTATTTTAGGTTCCTCGTCCTTATCATTTACAGATACTACATATGCTGAAGTAGTGTCTGCGTCTCCGAAAGCAGAGATGATTTTAACACAAGAGGTTACTGTAAAAAATTATGATGATACATATTATAATAGCGCAAAGGGAAAAGCGGGTTCAGAATTAAAAAAGGAGCTTCATAATATTATTGATAATCATACAAAGATATCATACAGTGCGGTTTGGGAAGCACTAAGAGATACTGATGAAGATCCAAATAATAAAAACAATGTTCTTCTCTTATATACAGGACGTTCGCAAGGGAAATTTACAAATGGTTCAGGGGTCGATAATTGGAACCGAGAGCATGTTTGGGCAAAATCTCACGGTGATTTTGGGACAGCTGCAGGACCAGGAACGGACCTTCACCATTTAAGAGCTACGGATGTATCTGTCAATAGTTCACGTGGGAATTTGGATTTTGATAATGGCGGTGTGAGTCATTCAGAAGCAACAGAATGTAAATACGATAGTGATTCTTGGGAACCTCGTGATAGTGTAAAAGGAGATATTGCTAGAATGTTATTTTACATGGCTGTTCGTTATGAAGGAGACAATGGCGAAGTAGATTTAGAGCTTAATGAAAAAGTGAATAACAATAAAGATCCATATATGGGGAAACTATCTGTTTTACTAAAATGGAATGAACAAGACCCTGTCGATGATTTGGAACGAAAGCGTAATGAAGTTATTTTTACAAAATATCAACATAATCGTAATCCATTTATTGATCATCCTGAATGGGCAAATGAAATTTGGAAATAAATAAGTAAAATCATACCTGGGTAAATTTTAAAGTAGAAAGGAGTGATCATAAGAATCACTCCTTTTTTGGGGTTTACTCCACAATAACCGGTCTGTAAGGGATTGGTGAGGAGAGTATCATAGAAGTTTTTACTGTACCAAATGGAATTACAACATCGATTAATTCTTCTAATTCTTTCATTGATTGCACAGCTACTTTTAAGTAATAGCTACTTTCGCCAGTGACTCGGTGGCATTCAAGTATTCTGTGTTCGTTATATATTTTTTCTTCGAATTTTTTACAGGCAATTTTTAAGTTTTCTATTCTTAAAAACGCTTGAATGTCTTTGCCGACTGCATCGAGGGAAATACGTGCTGTATATTTTTCAATTATTCCTGCATCATGTAATCGTTTGAGTCTTTCGGTAACACTTGGACGACTAAGATGTAAATGTTCAGTCATTTCTTTAATTGTCATTCTGGCATCTTCTTGTAAAAGTGAAACTATTTTTTTATCGATTTCATCCATAATGTATACTCCTTTACGAAATTGAAAATAAATAATTAAAAAACCTTCATAATATAAAGTTTAGAAAAAGTTTATGTTCATTTTTGAATATAAAATAGATTAATAACTTTCTATAATTTAAATATAAATGGAGGTGCATTAAATGTCTAATGATTTTAAAGAAACGATTTCTATTCGAAAGGGAACAGCTTTATATGTCGGAGCTGTTTTAGGATCAGGAATTCTCATTTTACCGGGTATGACAGCAAGTATAGCAGGGCCAAGTGCTATTATCTCTTGGTTTATCATGATTTTGCTTAGTATCCCGCTTGCGTTTACTTTTGCCTTTTTGTCTATCGAGCATCCAAGCGCAGGTGGAATTGCAACGTTCTCTGAAAAAGCTTTTGGAAAACACATTGGGGCTATAATAGGATGGTGTTTTTTTATTGCTGGAAGTGTTGGGCAAATTATCGTTTCTCTAACAGGTGGGATGTATATCACTAAAGTTTTCAATTTGCCTGTTGACTTTGCATATGTAATTGCCTTTCTTATATTAAGTGTAGCTATTTGTTCAAATTTCTTCGGGTTAAAAATGAGTGGAGTATTTCAAGTATGTATAGGTGTATTAACTTTTCTTATCTTACTCATAACAATTGTTTGTTCATTGCCTTATATTGAAATGGAAAACATAAATATAAACATTTCATTAAATGAAATACACCCTATTTTACATGCTACATTATTAATATTTTGGTCTTTTTTTGGATGGGAAGCAATTTCAAGTTTAGCGCCTGAATTCAAATCTCCGAGAAAAAGAAATATCATTTTTTCAACAGGTGCTGCGATTATTATTATTGGCCTTATTTATATAGGAATTGCTATTTCAGTAATTGGGACAGGAGCATATTCTATAAAGTCTGATAATAGTACCGCTCTTGTAATCGTTATAAAAAATACATTAGGTGACCAATTTGTATGGTTAGTTGGATTAGTAGCTTTCATGATTTGTTTAGGTACAACAAATGTATTTATAGCAAGTATGAGTCGGCTGGGTTATTCTCTAGGAAAAGAAGAATTTGCACCTGAATATCTGGGGTATTTGAATAACAAAAGCAATACACCAACGAATGCTTTAATGATAGTAGGTTTCATCGCAATAACAGGGCTTTTAATAAGCTTCTTTTTTCATATTCGCGTAGATCAATTAGTGTTAATCCCTAATTCATTAGGAATTGTTACATATATTGTAGGTACTGCAGCGGGAATAAAGCTAATCAAGAATAGACTAGGAAAGATTTTTTCTGTAACAGCATTCACATGTTGCGTAATGGTATATCCGTTTATTGGTGATGTAATTGCCATTCCGATTGTAGTTGCATTGATGTGTTTGGTGTATATATATCAAAAAGAAAAGGTAGTAAATACACGCTATATAAATAAGAAGAAATAGAATAGGAAAGGAGTGAAAGTAATACTATTAAAATACCCGCACAAAAGTCGGAATATTCCAAGATGTTAAAATTTAAGTGATTCATATATAATTAGCTAATGAATGCATTATTGTAACTATCTGTAAAAACAGGAGGCTATAAAATGAATCAAATGATCAATCATCCAACGCGATGGGATTTGGAAAGGTTATATCCTGAAACAAAAGATCCTACGTTTTCTACAGAAATAGAGATAATCGAACAATTAATAGGAACATATAAAGAAAATAGCGACCCAGCAATCCTCTCAAGAATTATACAAAGAATTGAAAAGGCAGAGTATTACTTTTATTGTCTTTCTGCTGAACACGCAGATGAATTTACAGCTGCTTTACCTCATACAAAAATAAATACGTTGAAAACAGAGGTTCGTTTATTACTACAAGAATCGAATCATGAAAAAAGTAACTTCTTCGAAAATCAAAATATCAACTTTATAGAAAATGAATTAAAAGCTTGGGAAGACATGTACATACAATTACGAAATAGATTAGAAGTACATCATAATAACGAGATATTATCATTTGGAAAAGCAAACTATCTTGCGATGAATGGTGAAACTCATCATGAAAGATTAGCGGTATTTTCTTCTCTTACAGAGGCATTGGAAAAGGAGAAAACAGTATTTGCTAGCGTACTTAATCAAATAGGTAGATTGCGTAACCTAAAAAGTAACCTGTTACAAGAAAAGGAGGTATTGTCACAATCGCTTCAAGCAAACGGTATTTCTAAAAATGCATTATTGGAAATGTGGAATGCTATTGAAGGGAATCTTGAAAAGTTATCGAGTGTTATAGCGTTTCATAAAAGAAGTAAGGAGACGTTTACTTGACATGATTTGATGACATTGGAAGAAAATAATCAGGTTCAAATTCCGTTTTCAATAGCAGTAGAAAATATATATGAGGCCTTAAAGGATATCGATGAAGAACTAGCTCAATTTGCACAGCACGCTATTATGAATGGTTGGGTTGATGCTGAGCCAAGAGATAATAAGCCACCTAGTGGATTTTGCGCTCCTTTTTTAAGTGAAGGAGAATCTCGAATTTCATTACGGTATGATGAAACAATTGATAGTGTAAGAATATTAGCTCATGAATTAGGGCATGCATGGCATTTTTATGTAATGAGCAATGAGCAGTCTACTGCTTTTTTAGATGACTACCTTCCAATGTGTATGGCAGAATCAGCATCTATTTTCTTTGAGATGGTACTTGTAGATTACTTAGTTAAAATAGCAGAAAGTGAAGAACTGAGAAAATCATTGCTTAGCTGGAAAATCAGAAATAGCTTTAATTATGTAATGGCCATTCGAGCTTCATTTCAATTTGAGCAAACATTTTATGAAGAAAGTCAAAAGGGACATTTAAGTGCGGATGAATTAGAGAGATTATCTATACTTTCACAAAAAGCAGCTTATGGAAATTCTTTAACAGAATATCAACCTTTTGTTTGGATGAAATATGGTCAATTTTATACAGCGAGTGTTCCTTTTTACAATTATCCATATACATTTGGTTATCTACTAAGTTTAGGATTATTAGAAATTGCAAAACAAGATGGTAGTGAGTTTCATTCTAAATACAAAAAATTCTTGTGTGAGACTGGAAAACGCCCAGTCGAAGAGTTGGTGAAACAATACTTTCACATCGACCTTGCTGATAATGAGTTTTGGGAGAAAGCATTACTTCAAATAAATAAGGATATTGATGAGTATTTACAGTTTGTACAAGAGGAAGTTTAAGTCATTTATTATAAGAGAACACATAGGGGAAGTGTATGTAAGAAATGGAACAACAATACATAAAAGGCATACCATTTTGTAGCTTAGAGTATAAGAGAGTAATAGATTTATTAAAAAATTGGTTATCTGAAAAGGAAAATAAACCAAAGTTTATTGTTACGGCAAATCCCGAAATTGTAATGTCTGCTAAAGAAACTTCAGCTGAATCTGTACGTTTTAAAAAGATTTTGTTATCAGCGGACTTAATAACAGCGGATGGAATAGGAGTTATACTTGGTTCTAAAATTTTAAAAGGAAAATTAAAGGAGCGCGTTACAGGTGCAGATTTAACTCATGACTTAATAGAGTATTGTAATCAAGAGGGATACCGGGTGTTTCTTTTTGGTGCTGCACCAGAAAGTAATGAGAAAGCATTAGAAAATTTGAAAATACGTTTTCCACATGCGGTTTTCGAAGGACAGCATGGATTTGTGAAAAATGAGCAGATAGAAGAAGTCAAAGTTCGAATTCAACAATTCGAGCCACACTTGCTATTGGTAGGATTAGGATCTCCTAGGCAAGAGGTATTCATCTATGAAAATCTTCAAGAATTAAACGTACCTTTATCTATTGGTATTGGAGGTATGATTGATATTTTATCCGGCACGGTAAAACGAGCTCCGAAACTAATGAGGGATACTGGTACAGAATGGTTATATAGGTTAGTAACACAGCCTAAAAGAATAAAACGACAGTTAATACTTCCAAAATTTTTAGTATCGGTTATGGCTGAGAGAGTCAGAAAAAGCGTTCATTAATTTTTTATAATAGAAACTTTATATATAATCGAGAAGAGGTAGACGACCAATGAAAAAAATCGGTATTATTGGAGCCATGCAAATTGAAATAGACTTACTTTTAGAAAAATTAGATATTTATGAGGAATATACAATTGCAAGAATGCCTTTTTATAAAGGAATATTTATGGATAAAGAGATTATTGTTACTCGCTGTGGTATGGGGAAGGTCAATGCCGCTTCATGTGCACAAATTTTAATAGACAAATTTGAAGTGGATTGCATGATTAATATAGGTATTGCGGGAGGGTTACATCCTGATGTTAAAGTTGGTGATCTAGTTATTTCTACGAACGTTACACATCATGATGTAAATAAAAATCAAATGAAGAATCTGTTTCCATTCCAAGAAACATTTATTGCAAATCAGGAATTAAGAGAGCTTGCACGAAAAGCATGTAATACCAGTGGTTTAGACATAAATGTTCATGAAGGAAGAATTGTAAGTGGAGAATGCTTTGTTGAAGATGCAAAGCTAAAAGAGAAACTGCTGGATGAATATGCGCCTCATTGCACTGAAATGGAAGGATCAGCAATTGGGCATGTTGCCTTTATCAACGATATACCGTTTCTTATAATTAGAAGTATTTCTGACAGTGCGGATGATGATGCAACTAGTTCTTATGAAAACTTTGCAAAAATTACAGCTGATCAATCTTCAAGAGTTATAATGGAAATGATTAAGAATATATCAAGTAACACAGTTGTATGATTTATATGTAAAGAAGGGCCTCTTTAATAAAAGAGGCCTTGTTAAGTTAAAAGAAATTTTTAACAGAGAGGTGATTATAATAAAGATTGTAGAAATTAAAAAGATTATAGACCTTTCACAACTTGATATCACTCATCTTATAAAAGAAAGTAAAGAAGAGGGATTTCATTTTATTCCAAAATTAGTAAATGAATACAAAAGCAAAACGAACACATTTAGTAAGATGGGTGAATGTTTATATGGTATTTTCCATGAGGATACTCTAATTGGAATTGGTGGATTAAATCAAGATTCATATACGAAAACTGAAACGATTGGACGGTTAAGAAGGTTTTATATTTCCAAAGCATATCGAAGGAAAGGGCTAGGAAACTTATTATTAAAGAGGATACTATCTGATGCAAGAGAACATTTTCAAATTGTCGTTCTATATACAGACACAGAACGAGCTAGTCAATTTTACACTTCAAATGGATTTCTGAAAAGTGAAGAATATAAAGGATCAACCCATTATGTAAAATTATAAAAAAGATTCCATAGACGATGTTTTATGGAATCTTTCTCTTTCTATTAGTGATTATGATGATGTAACTTTCAAATGCTTTAATAAATTTTCAGGATGACCTTGTACATAATAAAAGTGTGGATTATTTTCATCATCATAAATCATGATATATGGCTTTTCGTTAAGCGGAAGGAGTACAAGAACTTCATCTATCGTTGTATGTATCCATTGATTTGTGATGACTACAGGTTTAGATAAAGGGATTTTCACCATATGTCCAGTTTTAGGGACAACATTTAGATTTTTAAATGCTCCGGTAATTGATTTTGCATATTGTATCGCCTCTTTTTGAATTTCTGTGTTTAGAGATTGCTTTTGCACGACCATTTCCTTTTGACAATCAAATACTTCAATTTGTTTATTTGTTTCTGCGAGAACAGTTGTGGATAATAAAAATGAAAACAGAAAAATGAATCCTATTTTTTTAAACATGGAACAACACCTCATATTTACTATACCCCCAAACCCTATAAATATTTTTTGTCACATTCATGTAACAAAAATGTTGTACCATAACAAAGTAAAATAAGAAATTCATGTTACTTTGTTATGAAAATGATTACAATTTATAAGGCACATATATATAGTTAATGGAGGAAGGTACGAGTGAGAGTATTAATCGCAGATGATGAGCAGGATATGCTTAAAATTTTAAAAGCTTATTTTGAAAAGGAAGGCTTCCAAGTTCTTTTAGCGAAGGATGGAGAAGAAGCACTTGAAATATTTTATGAAGTAAAAATTGATTTAGCAATTTTAGACTGGATGATGCCAAAAAGGAATGGGATCACTGTATGCCAGGAAATAAAAAAGAACTCGAGTGTGAAAGTATTGATGCTTACTGCTAAAAGTGAAAATGAAGATGAACTTGCGGCCTTACAAAGCGGGGCGGATGAATATGTGAAAAAGCCATTTCATCCAGGGATTTTACTTACAAGAGCTAAAAAACTACTGAATCAAGATGAAGTCATACAAGTTCAAAATCTAAAAATAGATTTGATAAAGAATAAAGTATATAAAAGTGATAAAGAATTAGAAATTACAAAAACAGAGTTAGAATTAATTAAATGTTTTTTAAATCATAAAGGTACAATATTAACACGTGAAAAGTTACTAGATATTGTATGGGGATTTGATTATTTTGGAGATGAGCGAACAGTGGATACACATGTTAGACGATTGCGAAAAAAAATAGGGGAAGATATTATTAAAACGCACCGCGGTTTAGGTTACAGTTTGGAGGATGAACGTGAATAAGCTTGGTAAAAAACTTTTTGTTAGTATATCGTTAACAATCGTTCTTATATTTACTATTTCATTATTGTTAATGAACTATTTTTTACCGAAATATAATATATACAAAACACGAGAAAAGTTAAATATCATTACAGATCAAATCCAGTCTTCGTCTGTTGAACACTTAACAGCTACTATAAATCAAATTGAGAATGAGAATAACGTAACAATTGTGTATACTTCTATAAAAAATACAGAGGATGAAATTAATGAATCGTTACGCTCTGGGCTTATAAAAAAAAGAGTAACATTGAACAAGTTTTGGATTACAAAAGAAGACGTAATGAAAGTAAAAACTTCTGGACAAGCAAATAAATTATATGATCAAGAGAAGCTAAAAGCGAGCTTTTTTGCGAAATTTATTTCGAAAAATGAAATGTTAATCTTAGTAGGAGTATCTATTGCGCACTCGAATGAACTAATCGAGACACTTAATACATTTAATATATATATTTTTGGTTTTTCAATATTTCTTGTCATTGTACTTGTTTGGATATTATCAAAAACGATTACAACACCGTTGAAAGAATTAAGCGATGTTGCAGAAGATATTTCCAATCTAGAATTTAAGAAAGCAAAAGTGAAAACAAACGATGAAATTAGAGATTTAGCCAATAGTATTAATATTATGAGTGATAAATTATATGAAGCTCATCAAGATTTAACGAATAGAAATGAACATTTAAAACGGTTTATGGGGGATATTACTCATGAATTAAAGACCCCCATCGCTTTAGTCAAAGCATATTCTATGGGGATTAAAGACGGTCTCGATGATGGGACATATTTAGATATAATTATTAAACAAACTGATCAAATTTCAAATTTAATAGAAGAGTTATTACGTTTTTCGAAATTAGAAAGAGACTTGTTACAAAAAGAAGAAGTGCAGATAGAACCCCTTATTAAAAGTATAATTGATAAACATGAAATTGAGTTCCACGCAAAAGGTATACATTTACAAATAGATTGTCGTGCGAGAGATGCTAGTGTTTATGTAGATTTGGATAAAATGAAAATGGTATGTAATAATTTAATTTCAAATGCAATCAAATATACAACAAATCAAAATATCAAGATTGTATTGGAAGAGAGAAAAGATTATGTATATTTTAGTATCCAAAATGGAATTGCTCCTGAAGTAAGTACAGATATCGAAAAAATTTGGGAACCATTTTATGTATTAGAAGCTTCACGTAATAAAGAAATATCAGGAACTGGATTAGGATTAGCCATTGTAAAGAGTATTTTAGAACGACATGGTTTTGAGTATGGTGTATCCATTATAAAAGAGGAAATACAATTTTATATGTATATGGAAAAGAGTTTACGAAAGTTAAACATACGATAATTGGAAGAGGATACCATGTCCAATATAAATTAATTTAGAAAACAACCTATATTAAACAAGTCATTATCCTGACCAATAAACAATACTATAAAGAGAAAAATATAATGGGGGTGGAGTCATGGGAGTTGTTAACGCTACAGATGCAGATATTGCACTTTTAGCAAGATTACTCAGAGCAGAAGCCGAAGGAGAAGGAACTCAGGGTATGTTACTCGTCGGAAATGTAGGAATTAACCGACTAAGAGCAAATTGTTCTGACTTTAAAAACCTTCGTACCATTAGACAAATGATTTTCCAAGAACATGCATTTGAAGCTGTTACGCATGGATATTTCTATCAAAGAGCAAGAGAAAGTGAAAAACGTTTAGCTCGTCGAGTTATCAATGGAGAGAGGTACTGGCCTGGGAAATTTAGTTTGTGGTATTTTAGGCCACCAGGCGATTGTCCTCAACAATGGTATAATCAGCCCTTTGTAGGACGTTATAAAAAACACTGTTTTTTTCAACCAACAGCCGCAACCTGTGAACAAGTTTATAACACATTTTAAACACTGATAAAAAAGTCTGTAATTACAGAAAAACCAATCCAAAAATGAACTGTACCTTATAAAGTGAAACTTTAATCAGTGGGGGTTTTCTTCATCCTCCACTGATTATTAGTTGAACGAATCGGGCTTTTACGGACAGTTCATCTCCCACCTAACTTCTTTGCTTTCGCTGAATTTTGAGGTGGGAGTGTTACTGTCCGTTAATGCGGGATAAAGTGGACAGTTTAATAAAAAGATCTTTAGAAATTAAGCACTTAAAAGATGGTTCCGGTATTGTACCGGAACCATCTTTTTGAGTGCCCATGATTCGGGGTACAGTTCAGATAACTTTCGTAAGCTCTTTTTATTTTTTAAAATTGTATTCTGTCAAATAGATGTCACATGAACATTTTATAGTATAGGTATACAAGGATTGAGCATAAACGATATAGGAGATATGAATCTATGAAACAATTATTAAAATATATAGTAGTAATTTGCACGTTGACGCTTTTATGTTATGCAGCTTATATGAAGTATGAAAAACAAAAAGAAATTGAAAATAATAAATTAGTAATTACTGAAATCTCGAAGCAGTACGGTATACCAGACTGGATTCCACTTGCAATTGCTGATCATGAAACAAAATTTAATCGAAAAGCTGTTGGAGATAAAGGGACATCTTTTGGGCTATTTCAGTTACATCGGGGCGGATTAGCACCTGCACAATTATCAGAAGAGAACTTAAAAGATGCAAAAACGAATGCAACAATAGCAATCTCACATATGGTGAGTTCCTATAAACGTGGAGTAAACAAAGGATTAACAGAATTAGCTCTTTTAAAATATGTTGCCAATACATCGGGATGGCCTGGAAATTTAGGAGAAGATTGGACAAATAATAATACGAAATATAATGTTGGGTTAGAGAAATCTTATAAGCTATATAAGAAAGATTAAAATATTACAAATTTCTCAAGTTTTCACCTCTTTATAAACTGAATTTTCTGTTATTTTGTTGTATAGTGAAAGAAGTGGTAGAAGAATATAAAGGGGGAAGGAATTTGAGGAAAAAACAGTTTGTAATTGCGCTTTCAGCAATGTTTTCTCTAACACTTACATCTGGCATATCTAGTATTACGGTACATGCAGAGCAGAAAGAAGAGAATTCAAAGAAATTTACTTTACCGCTAAATGGGAAAGTACCAGAAACGTTAGCTCAATCGGCAAAGATTGAGTTAGAAAATGGAATGACGAAACCAATTTATTCACTTGATGAGGCAATTGTAGAAAATTTATTTGTAGAAACAGAGATTGATAGTGACCGAGATGGTAAAAAAGATCGTGTATCGGTAAAGGTAATGCGACCGAAAACAGAACCGGGTGTGAAAGTTCCTGTTATTTATGAAATGAGTCCTTATCGTTCAGGGATAAATAATGTACCAGTTTATAATGTAGATGAAGAATTACACCCTACGGAAGGTAAACCTTATGCAGGACCAGCTAACCTCGGTTCATATGGAAATTATTATGTTCCTCGTGGATATGCCGTTATTTTAGGTGAAAGCATTGGTACTGGGAAATCAGATGGATGTCCAACAACTGGTGACGAACAAGAAATTATCGGTACAAAATCTGTTATTGATTGGGTAAATGGAAGAGCAAAAGCATTCACAGAATATGGTGAGGAAATACAGGCGGATTGGTCTACAGGAAATGTCGGGATGACAGGTGCTTCATATAATGGCACATTGCCGAACGCTGTTGCAACAACAGGAGTTGAAGGGTTAAAAACAATTATTCCTATTGCCGCGATTAGCAGTTGGTATGATTATTACCGTGCAAATGGGGCAGTTGTTGCACCAGGTGGTTATCAAGGTGAAGATACAGATAATATGGCCGAAGCAGTATTAACGAGAAAAAATCCTGAAGTTTGTCAAAAAATCATTAAAGAGCTTACTGATAGGCAGGACCGAAAAACAGGAGATTATAATGATTTTTGGGACAAGCGTAACTACGTGAAGGATGCAAAAAATATAAAGGCAAGTGTATTTGTTGTACATGGTTTAAACGATTGGAATGTAAAGACAAAACAGTTTTCACAATGGTGGGAAGCTCTTGGAGAAAATAATGTGCCACGCAAAATGTGGTTACATCAAGGAGGGCATGGGGGAACATCTAGTAATAACTGGCAACAAACACAAAATAAATGGTTTGATTATTGGTTATACGGAATTGAAAATGGAATTATGAATGAACCGATGGTAGATGTACAGCGAGAAAATAAAACGTGGCAAAAATTAAAAAATTGGCCAGACCCTGCAGCAGCTCCGTCTAAAATACGTATGCTTTTAAGTAATAAAGCAGTAGATTTACCGCTTCGAATGGGTGCGGTACAACAAGTGTCTTCATTGTTAGATGATGCAAAAATTAAATCGAATCAATTACTAACAAATCCAGAATTAGAATCACCAAATCGGTTAGTATATGTAATGCCTAAGCTCGAAAAAGAAATGAGAATAAGTGGTACACCAAAAATTTCATTTAAGGGGAGTATTGATCGTCCAGTTTCAAATTTAACCGCATTACTTGTTGATTATGGTGGTGAGAAACCAGAAATTGTGACGAGAGGATGGATGGATCCACAAAACTTGAATGGAAAAGAAGAGTCAACACCAATTATACCAGGAAAAGATTACACATTTACATGGGACATGCAGCCGGATGATTATGTATTCCAAGCCGGCCATCAAATCGGATTCGTATTAATTGCAAGTGATTATGACTATACGATTCGTCCAAAAGCAGGGACGAAACTTACAGTAAAATTAAGTGAATTAACACTGCCAATTGTAAAATAGAAGGAAGCCTCCGAATGTGGAGGCTTTTTTTGTACTGAAAAAAGGGGATGGATTCTAACATCAAATTGCCGAAAGGATGTTAGAAAGGGAATGAAAGAAGCGAAGAGAGTATTAGGATACCCTACATTCTTAGTATAAGTATTACGTTATTTTGAAATAACAATAGATTTATTATATAATATTTTCGTATTAATAATGGAGAATAGTAATTTTTAAAATAAGGAGAATGTAATATCCTATGAAAGATGTAGATTTTATACTAGAAAGTGACGAAACATTAAAGCCATCTGAACGATTAGTATTATTACTATTAGAAAAACATAGAATTCTATATACAAATGATCTGCTAGCACTATCTAATTTATCATATAAAACATTAACGGATTCATTAACTGAACTCGTAGTAAAATCATATGTATTAAAAGAGACGGGGAAGGGAAGAAGGCAAAATTGCTATAGGCTAATGTAAAAGTTATTGTATCTATAAAAGAATATAAAAATCATTTTTCAAATAAAATACAAAAAACATTTTCGTATTTTATTTGAAAAAAACAATCATTAGTAGGTACCTACTAATGATTGTTTTTATATTAAAACTAATTAATCATTTTCGCATTTTCAAAAAGATATTAGAAATAAAAAAATGTAATAAAGTCACTACAGTACGGAGTTTTTTTATTTCTATATAAACGTGGTGGTTTATTTTATAGAAAGATACAAAAATATATTTTTGATTAAACCCCGAACAGTTCATTCTAAAAATGAATTATTTTTTTATTTGTAACAAAGTAAGTAATGAAAGTTAATATTTATAATATTATTATGTAAACTTAAGTGGATTAAAAAGGAATTTTACATACTTAATAGAATTATTTCATAGTTAGAAAATGAAATGAGTTTATGTAAAAGGGGGATAACAATGAATCCAATTGTAGTAATTACAAATGCTGTAATGAATGGAGAACAGGAGAAGGTAGTAGAATTAATAAATAAAGATCAAAACCTTGTGCATTCTTATACTGAAGATGGCTGGACACTGCTTCATTTGGCTGCTTATTTTGGTCATAAAGAAATTGCAAATCTTCTTCTGGAAAATGGTGCTAATTTACATGTAAAAGCGAAGAATCAAAATGAAAATACACCGCTTCAAGCAGCAATTGCAAACAAGAAAATTGAACTCGCTACATTTTTAATTAAGCAAGGATCGGATGTTAATGCTGTACAAAGTGGTGGTTGGACAGGACTTCATGAAGCAGCTTTATTAGGCGATGAAAAAATTGTAACATTACTTATTCAAAATGGAGCAGATAAAAGTATTAAAAAAAATGATGGTAAAACAGCATATGATATCGCATTAGAGAAGGGACATCAGCATCTTCTATACCTTGTATAAGGGAAATCGAAATGAAAAATACATATAAAATATGAGAATAATAGAGTAACAAAAAAAGATTGGCAGCAATTCAATGCTACCAATCTTTTTTTAGAAGTCTCGTATATATGCTAATTCTTCTTCTAATAGAAGTGGGCGTGCAGAAGCAGCGACATTTTCTGCTGCTTGATTAGCCGTTTTTGCCCCAGGAATAGCAACAGATACAGCAGGATGCGAGAGTACATAACGAAGGGC
The DNA here is from genome assembly GCF_038050455.1 of Bacillus sp. FSL K6-6038. Classification (NCBI taxonomy): domain Bacteria; kingdom Bacillati; phylum Bacillota; class Bacilli; order Caryophanales; family Bacillaceae; genus Bacillus; species Bacillus sp. FSL K6-6038. Next base: position 2,741,629 of record NZ_JBBOUH010000001.1, on the reverse strand, counting down.
CAACTGCCCCAAAGCTTGTTTAGGGTTTGAAAGGGATCTCAATTGTTCAACCTTGCGTAAATCATCTTGAAACCATGTTTCTTTCGGCCAATCTTGTCGTAAATCACCATCAGGGAATGTTGTTTGGTCAGTAAATTTCCCTGTTAATATTCCCATTTTTAATGGTCCACGAATGACAGCTCCTAAGTTTTTCTCTTGTAAGTAAGGTAAAATATCATTTTCAGGTTCTCGGTTAAGTATGCTGTAGTCAAGTTGTATAACATCAATCTGCCCGTCTTTATTAAAATTTTTAATATATTGTAAATCATGCGTAGAAACACCAACTGCTCTTACTTTTCCATCTCGTTTTAAAATTTCAAATGCGCGAAGGAACGCTTCGGTTTCTTCTCTTTTATCCCACCAAATATGACAAAAGTAAACATCAATGTAATCTGTTTGCAGGCGAAGTAAACTAGTTTCAAATACTGCAATTACTTTTGCTGCTGTATCGTAGACAGGTTCTCCATCAGGATCATAGTGATGACCAATTAAACCTCCTTTTGTGGAAAGGATGATATCATTACGATGTTCTTTGATTGCTTGTGCCACTAATTTTTCACTATGACCTAAACCATATACATCAGCGGTATCAATAAAATTTACTCCGCATTCAATTGCTTTTTTCATTGCAGAGATAGAATGCTTGTCATTTACACGACCCCATTCATCGCCACCAATTGCCCAAGCGCTAAATCCAATTTCAGAAACGGTTAAACTGGTTTTTCCTAATGCGCGGTATTTCATTTGTTTACCTCCTTAATAAAAGGAATCCCTAATAAATTATTCACTGAAAAAGCGAATGTGTTTGTGAGATCTTTTTGCTTAGCTTAAAAACATAAAACACTAATATATAGCACAAAAAATAAAATTTTCATCTGAAATATAGAGATGTCGTCGAAAGCTATCTCTAATTGGTTAATTTATGAGATTTTTTTATGGAGGAGCTTATTTTACGAGAAGAGAATTTAGGTTAGTAAGAAAGTATGCCTGTGGTAGTGAAATAAAATGGGTTAGGGGGATTTAAAAAATGAGGAAACTCAAGAAAGTAAATGTTCCTAATACACCACAATATCAAACACAGTCTAATGAATACCGAGTTATAAATAAGAGAAAAGTACGGCGATTTGTTTTAGTTTTTATTTTTATTCTTTCGGCCACTTTTTATATTCAATATATCCTTACTAAGCAACAAGAAATGATTGTAGAAAAGCGAGATACGATTAAAAATCAGCAAAAGCAATTACTTTCTCTAAAAAAAGATTCACGTTATTTAAAGAGTGAGGTTGCGAATCTGACAGATAATGAAGAAGAGATTTTAAAGTTTGCGAGAAAAGAGTATCAATTCTCTAAGCAAAATGAGACTATATTTGTACTACCTAAGTAGATATGCAGTAATGAAAAGGAAACATCTGTTAAAAAACAGTTAGCAAATTAGGCTAACTGTTTTTTAATACTAAATATTTTTATTCGTTCTTTGTAGACAGTAATAATTGTACAATATTTACTAAAATAAATATTGTTAAAATTCTGTCAATTGTATATAATATACAGTAAGCGGATACATTTCTTAATTAACGATGAGTCTACAGCTTATTCGCCTGTTAAGAAAACCGTTATCCTTGTATAAGAAAGGAAGATTTATGTGTACGCTTCTAATACGATTTATATCGTAGGGGACGCAAAAGCACCTCAAAACAATCCAATTACAGAAAAATTTAAAAGCTATTTTGTTGCATTTGTTGTTGAAAAAGATACAGGGAAAATTGTAGATGCGGATTGTTCAGCAACCATTTCATTAACTGCTCAATTTGTAAAACATTTATTTCTACATAGAAATATGAATGATCCACAATTAGTAGAAGAAATTAAAAATCGTTATTTCGGATCATCTCAAAAAGCATTGCTTGTAGCATTAAAAGATGCACAAAAAAAATATAATCAAATTGCTGCTTTGTCTACACATTCATAGACAAAATCCAGCCATAAGATGCATTCTTATGGCTGGATTTTTTTATTGGACAGAAAGGATGAATAGAAATGAAAATCATGGATCTAACAGTAAAACGTCGCTATATTAAGCTTCATACACCGTTTAAAACAGCTTTGCGCACTGTAACAGAAATTGAAAGTATTGATGTTTTTATTCACACAGATGAAGGGATTGTAGGAAAAGGGGCTGGGACTGCGACTCCAGTTATTACTGGGGATTTTGCGAGTGGAATGGGAGAAGCTATTTTAGGGCCAATCCGCTCTGTGTTAATCGGGAAAGAATTGCAGCAATTTCAAACGTTGTTGTTACAAATCCAAATGAGCTGTGTAGGCAATACGAGTGCGAAGGCAGCAGTAGATATGGCTGTATATGATGTGTATTGTCAATTTCATAATATCCCATTATATGCGTTATTAGGTGGAAAGAAAGAGATTCAAACAGATATTACAGTAAGTGTTGATGAACCTTTATTAATGGCGAAAGAAGCAAAAAGTCATGTGGAAAAAGGCTTTAACACATTGAAAATTAAAGTTGGTAAATCAACAGAATTGGATTTAGAACGCATTGAAGCGATCAGAAATGTTGTGCCGAAGGATGTAACTTTGCGATTAGATGCAAATCAAGGATGGAGTCCAAAAGAAGCTGTATCGATTATTCGAGAAATGGAAAATAGAAATTTAAATATAGAATTTGTAGAACAGCCCGTTCATGCGAAAGATTGGGAAGGAATGAAATATGTAAAAGATCATGTGCAAACACCAATCATGGCTGATGAAAGTGCTTTCTCGGCGCAAGACGCTTTAAAGCTTGTTCAAGGGCAATACGCCGATTTATTAAATATTAAATTAATGAAATGTGGCGGGATACGGGAAGCATGGAAGATTGCCGATATTGCTGGCGCTGCCGGTGTAAAATGCATGGTTGGTAGCATGATGGAATCATCGCTTTCTGTGGCGGCAATTGCACATGTAGCAGCCGCTCATCCAAATATTCACTACTTTGATCTTGATGCTCCTTTATGGTTAATGGAAGAGCCAAGCGGAATCACATATAACGGACCAAGAGTAAACCTGCATCACGCAGTGAATATAGAATAAAGTTTCGGCAGAAGAGTTGTTTTTGATGTCACGCTTTGCTTGAACAGGGAGGAATATTAATAAAAGGAGGATGTGTTTATGAGAAAATCCATTACTTTGCTTTTTAGTTGTTTGTTAGTATTTTCATCTATTTCAGTTGCAAATGCTGAAGAGGTAAAAAGTAATCAAGCGTATGTAGATGTGGCAGCAGCAACATTATGGACTGGGCCAAATTTGCTTCGTCCAATTGATGAACCAAGTGCGATGAATCCAGTTAATCTATGGAAATGGACGAAATCGATGACGCTCGATGAAAAGCTTTGGTTAACAAGTACAAATAAATTAGAAACACAAGCTTTATTGGGGCAAGAAGTAACAATCATTGATCGGCAAGGTGAGTGGGCAAAAGTAGTTGTTCATGGTCAGCCAACGCCAAGAAATGAAGCGGGATATCCAGGATGGGTCCCGGTAAAACAGCTAACCTATAATCAAGAATTTGCAGGGAAAAAGGAACAACCATTTGTTCTTATTACAAAACCGACAGCTATTTTATACATTAATCCATCTGATAAATATAAATCTTTAGAGGTTAGTTATAACACACGGTTACCACTAGTAAGTGAAGATAATATGTCGTTTCGTGTATTATTACCAAACGGACAAAAAGCATGGTTACGGAAAAATGATGGAATGGTTTATAAATCGCAAAATGAAATTCCTGTTCCAACAGGCGACGATTTGGTGAATACTGGGAAGTTATTTTTAGGATTGCCGTATATATGGGCTGGAACAAGTGGTTTTGGTTTTGATTGTTCTGGTTTTACACATACAATTTACAAATCTCATGGTATTACAATCCCGCGTGATTCTGGTCCACAATCAAAAGCAGGTATTGCTGTTGAAAGAGAAAACTTGCAAAAAGGTGATTTGCTGTTTTTTGCTTACAATCAAGGAAAAGGAAGTGTTCACCACGTAGGAATGTATATTGGAGATGGGAAAATGATACATTCTCCAAATGCAGCGAAAACAGTTGAAATTATACCAGTAGATACACCAGGTTACATTGAGGAATATGCAGGTGCACGTCGCTATTTACCTTAATATGAAAGATTAGTAGAAATTTAAAAAGGGGGTTTTAAAGTGAAAAAGGTTATTCGCTTTTCATTGGTTAGTACGTTACTTCTTTCTTCGTTTTTAGCTGGTTGTGGAAAAGAAAAGTCCACGACAAAACCAAAAGAAGAGAAGAAAGTATTGCAGTTAACAGAAACAGGAGAAATTCCATCATTAAATTCCTTAAAAGTAACAGACGCTGTTTCATTTAACGTATTAAATAATGTAATGGAAGGATTATTTAGACTTTCAAAAAATGATGAGGTCATTCCTGGAATTGCTCAAAAGCATGAGATTAGTAAAGATGGGAAAACATATACATTTCATTTGCGTGATGCGAAATGGTCTAACGGTGATCCTGTAACAGCACATAATTTTGTATATGCTTGGAAGCAACTTGTTAATCCAGAAACGGGCTCTGAATATGCATATATTATGTATGATGTGAAAAATGCAGAAAAGATAAATAAGAAACAAATTGGATTGGATGAATTAGGAGTAAAAGCTCAAGATGATAAAACGTTTACTGTAGAGTTAGAACACCCTGTCCCTTATTTTACAAAATTACTTTGTTTACCATCCTTTTATCCAATTAATGAGAAGTATGCGAAAGAACAAGGAGATAAATATGGTTTAGAAGCAAATAAAACTCTATATAATGGACCATTTACATTATCAGAATGGAAGCATGAAGCAAGTTTTACAATGAAGAAAAACAATCAATATTGGGATAAAAAAGAAGTGAAATTAGATGAAGTAAATTACCAAATTGTTAAAGAAATTTCGACCGTAGTAAATCTATATCAAACAGATAAAATTGATCGTGCTGTTATTTCAACAGAATTTGTTGATAAATATAAAAATGATAAAGAATTGAAACAATATACAGATCCGGTTATGTATTTCTTCCGATTTAATGAAAATGTACCAATTCTAAAAAACAAAAATGCCCGCCTCGCACTTAGCATGGCTTTTGATAAAAAGGGACTTGCGACTTCATTTTTAAACGATGGATCAGTACCTGCAAACTACTATGTTCCAAATGGCTTTTTAAAAGGGCCAGATAAAAAAGATTTCAGGGAAACAACGACAGAGTTTAATAAAACGAATGTGAACAAGGCAAAGGAATATTGGGAGAAGGCCAAGCAAGAAACAGGAACGAATGAAGTTACGTTGGAAATGTTAAACTATGATTTAGAAAACTTTAAAAAAGTAGGGGAATATATTAAAGAACAATTAGAGAAAAACTTACCAGGATTGACGATAAAAGTGAAACTACAACCACATTCTCAAAAACTAGCGTTAGAGAAAAAGAAAGAATACGAAATGTCATTATCGCGTTGGTTACCGGATTATCCAGATCCAATGACTTACTTAGATGTCTTTATTTCAGAAAGTGGTGTCAATAATACTAGCTATGCAAATCCAGAATATGATGCATTAATTAAAAAGACAAAAATGGAATTAGGAAATGACGAAAAGGCACGTTGGAAAGCGATGCAAGATGCAGAGAAAATGCTATTGGATGATGCGGTAATTGCACCGGTGTTCCAGCGCGGATTATCTTATTTACAAAAACCATATGTGAAAGATTTATATGTACATCAATTCGGACCCGCGACTAGCTTGAAATGGACAAATGTGAAAAAATAAAATGAAATATACAAAAAACAGACTGTGCCTAGAGAACAGTCTGTTTTTGTATATAACAATGTTTCATTATTGAAATTAATAAAAGAGAGAAAAATCATGCTATAATTTACCAGGATAAAAATTAAGACTTTATTGAAGGGGGAAAGGATATGTCTATTCATGTGAATGTAAAATCAATGAATACGAAAAGACTCTATATGAGAAAACCTTGTTTAGAAGATGTGGATGCTTTCTATCAAATTGTAAAAAACAATGAGGTAGGTAAGTGGCTTGCGATATCTAGAGGTATGTCACGAGAAGAAACTGAACAATATATTGGAAAGTTCATAGCGCATTGGAATGAACATAATTTTGGTGTATGGCTTATATTCAATCCTATCACGAGGGAAATGATGGGACACTGTGGTTTAAGGTATATTGATAGAACAGAAGATTTAGAAATCATGTATCTTCTCGATCCGAAGTTTTGGGGAAAAGGATATGCTACAGAAGCAGCCCATGCATCGATCCAATATGCTTTTCATGATTTGAAAGTCAAAAAATTAACTGCAAGAATTAGAATTGCCAATGAGAAGTCAAAGAATGTTTTAGAAAAGGCTGGATTTAAGTACACACATGATGTGGATTTTGATGGACATCAATTATCATATTATGAGTATAAGAATTTATTCCGATGAAAATTTGAATATTCATACAAATTACCCAGATAGTTTGTAAACATCGTATAGATTTATATACAAGTTTAACTTGTCGAAAGATAAAATCATTACTGAATTTAGAGTGTGAAAGAAATACAAAATCTTGTATAATTAAAATGTTTACTTGGAAACATTTCTTATAATGGATGCGTACATAAGTTGTGATAAGAGGGGGAAATACATGTAAATGATAAATGAATAGAATGGAGCATTTTTACGGAATAAAGGAGAAGAGAAAGAATGATGACGTGTTGTAAGCAAGGGTTAGAATTATTAGTAGACATGCAATATCGAGGTAATAAGAGAATGATTGTAAGTGGTTCTAGTGTAAGGTGGGTAAACAAATGAAGATGAAGCATGCTTTTGGCCCAATCATTTTAGCATGTATAATCTTTATCGTTATATTGCTTATTCCATCTAAATATCTAGTTTCACTTATTAGTAATGAAAAGGTAGAAGATGCGGCGACTTCATTACAAAAAGAAAAATTACAAGGTGTTTTTTTACAACAAAAAATGTTGGAGAATTTGAATTATTTGCCGATGTACGGTTCATCTGAATTTTCCCGAATGGATGCATATCATCCGTCTAACTATTTTAAAGTAAAACCCGAAGGATTTACACCGTTTCTAATAGGAACTGGCGGAACGCAGAGTCTTGCTCATATTTTAAATGTGACTTCCACAATGGATCAATTAGAAGGAAAAAAAGTAGTATTTATTCTTTCACCACAATGGTTTACCAAGCAGGGGGTAAATGAAGGGAACTTTAGTAGTAACTTTTCTAAACAGCAAACATATCATTTTATTTTTAATGATCAAATAAAACCTGAAATGAAAAAGAAAATTGCGAAGCGGTTGCTAGATTTTAATGTTGTCCGCAAAGATTCTATATTAAAAAGCTTACTAGAAGGTATTGTATATAATGATACAACTCATAAGATAAAAGCGGGAGTATTGAAGCCGATTGCCTATATAAACCGAAACATTGCGGATCATAAAGATTTAGTGACATCTATATTCAATATAAAGCCAAAAAAAGAACAAAGAAATATGGAATTACGTTCACTTTCCTGGGAAGAAACAAGAAGGCATGCTGAACAGGTTGGGAAAGTAGAGTCTACATCAAATACATTTGGAATTGAAAATCCATATTACTATAAAAACAAATTTCAAAAGAAATTACATGGATTAAAAGGATATAAGGCAAAAGAATCTTATGATGAATCGCCAGAATATGAAGATTTACAAATTATTTTAGATATTTTTAAGCAAAAGAAAGTTAAACCGCTTTTCATTTCTGTTCCTGTAAATGGACCTTGGTATGATTACGCAGGGTTCCCAAAAGAACGTCGTGATGTTTATTATAAGAAAGTTCGAGAACAAGTTGAGAAAGCTGGATTTCCAGTTGCAGATTTTACTAGTCATGAATATGACAAATACTTTCTAAAAGATACCATTCATTTAGGATGGAAAGGCTGGGTATATGTGGATGAAGCATTACAACAATTTCATGCAGGGAAATAAATTTTAAAATTAAACCAAAAACAGGAACGGCTTTTTAAGCTGCTCCTGTTTTTTAATACAAAGGATTCTGATGTGGACAATTAGGAAATGGATGTATATCTTGAATTTGCCTAAAGTCATAATGTTTCATTGCGAATTGCGCTTGATACAAGTATTCATACAAATAAATATGTCCACCACGCACACCGCATAAAACTCCAGATGTACCCTGACCATTTACGAGAGAAACACCAACGGGCTGACCAATTAAATATTGTACTTTTTGTTGCCAATGCATGTGTATATCCCTCCTTTTAAGATAATATACAAACTTAGAGAAGGAATGGTTGCTTATCCAGTTAATTTTACATAGGAGGATTTTAATACTTATTATCAATTTGGGAAAGAAAGTATGAAATTAAATGATTATTTCTTGGGTCTTGTTCAACATGATTTAAAGCATAAAGAAGAAATTCTGGATCTTTTAGAAGATAAGCATATCAAATTATAAAAGTAAGAATAAAAGAAAAATGAAATAAAACATCATACATCTAATTGAATGTATGGCGTTTTATTTCAAATTCATTATCTCGAATGATTCATTTAAACAAGTTTTCTTCGTTTCTTTAGCCATATTTTTAAAGTGAAATACAAAACAATTAGTATTACTCCGCCAATTGCAAACGATGTTACATACGGCCCAGCAACTTCATCGATATTGCCCCAATTTTCTCCTAGCTTTTCACCTAAATAGATAAAGATGATTGACCACGGGATAATCGCAAGCGCTGTAAGGGTAATAAATCGGATAGGTGACATTTTTGTAATGCCGGCAGGGATTGAAATGGCATGACGAACGACTGGAATGAAGCGTGCTGTGAAAATAACACCGGTTCCATAACGATTAAACCATGCTTCTGCAGAATCGATTTGTTTTTTATGAATGAAAATGTACTTGCCATAACGCTCTAGTACAGGTCTTCCTCCGTAACGCCCAATCCAATAAATAAAGATTTGTGCGATAACACCACCAATAGTACCAAATACAATGGCGCCTATAAATGAGATGTTTCCTGAAGATACTAAATAACCTGCATAAGCGAGAACGATTTCACTTGGAATAATCTCAATCATGAGTCCAAACATTATGCCCCAATAACCTAGTCCTTCTAAAAATAGTAATACAGAATGAATAAAACTACCTAACATGTTGCACCTTCTATATGAAATTTTTTTAGAGTAAGAGAAAAAATATTCCTTACATTTTTAGTATACGGGAAATTATAAAAGAATAGGTGTGGAATTTTATTTTAAAAGATTAATTTCATAAATAATTGTTCGCTCGTCTCAAAAAATGAAACGAGCGAATAGTCTTTACTTCCTTACTTTTAATTTTTCTAATTCTTTTTGTACTGCTTCTTTTAGTTTAATCTCCGTATCGTCTGTATAAGAAATAGGCTTTATTTGATTAAAGTAGTTACTTGCTGAGGCCTCAGCTTCTATTTTTTGAATATAACTTTCTACTCTTGCGAAGCCTTTCACTGCATTTTCTGTATGAAAAGATGCAAGAGTTTCATTGTTTTCTTTCATTGTACGTGCTACATGTAATCTGGAAACAAGTACGAGTTCTTTATATTGTAATTCTTGGTATTCTTTTTGTAGTTTATCAATTTGCTCATATAGGATTGAAGTTTGTTGTTTTACTACATTGTACTGTTCATGATACATTTCTAGTTTTTTCTCATGTGCAATTTTTTCTTGAAGTGCTAATTGTGCCATATCATCTTCATTGCGAGACACCGCAAGCTCAGCCTGACGAAATCTTTTTGCAATAACAGCCTCTGTTCCTGTAATAAGAGATTCATATTTTTTTTCTAGAAATAGCTGCTGAGATAAAGCTTGTTGTGCTTTTACCACTTGTTGCTCCGTTTCTCGTATGTATTGTTTTAACATACTTACCGGGTTTTCTAGTTTATTTAAAGCTTCATGGACATCAGCGGTTACAATGTTTTTAATTCTTCTAAAAATACTCATTTTTATTTCTCCTCTTTACGAATTTGTTTTTCCCATTGATCAAGAATATCCGTTTTATTTTTTGATATGACTATATAGCTGTCTACTGTATAGTCAGTTGTAGAATGGAGTGAGTTTTGTTTTCTTTTTTTATAAAGCCAAATTGGAAATACCACGACAACGAAAAGAGGGATCAATGGTAATATACCAATAATAATAAGAAGGATACCAATCCATTTTCTTATTATTTGACCTTCTGCCTTTTTGAGGATAAACCATCCTAAAAGAATGGAGCTTAACTCAATTGTGAAAAGAATAAGGAAACTCCCATCAAATTTTTCTTTATGATGCTTTTCATAATGTTGAAAAGGCTTCTCGTTTTCGAAATTCTCTTGTTTGAGATGATGTCTTTCATCTTTAAAGTAAGAAGCTTGTCCCCTATATTCCTCAGCAAAGGCCTCACGTTTTGCATGATGCCATCTTTCCACCTGCAATCCGCGGGTTCCTAAAAATACTGCCAAAAGGGAGAAAGCAATAATACTTACCCATATAAGTCAACGGAATTTTGTACGCTTCTTTTTTTGTTTCTTCACATTCTCACCTCCTGCCATATAGTTGTGTTTCTTTCATAACTGGAAAAAATGAGATTTGCATAACGATCATAACGTACAAATTTGAAATTTTATTTTAGCTTCACCATCTCCTTTGTGTTTGTATTACTTATAGTAAAGCGTAGAAATTAGAGCCGTGTGAAAGTTTGATGGAGATAGAATGAAAAGTATATTAGAAATTTCTCATCTTGTAAGTGAGCTGTTTTTTTTAGTAGATAAAAGAAGAAAAAACTTCAGTTCATAGCCCTAGTATTACAAAGTTTCTTTTAAAAGAGAGAAGAAGAGCGAACAGTGGGAGATTTTCTTTGCTTAATTAATGAAGTAATATTAGATGAAATACAGTAGTTTACTACTTTGAAAATTGTTGAAATGGCAGAATTAGTACAATTATCTCTTCTTCCCTTTCAAAATTTAAAGTGGGAAGGAGAGATGAAAGAAGATTTTGTGACCTATAAAGAAAGGTGCGTATTTGGAATTTTAACTGAGAATAAGAATCTTAATGTTTTTATGAAGAGAAACTATTATTTTGATGATATTTTAAAGACTTCAAAGTATATTCAAGATGTAGTTCATTTATTGCGGAGAGAGTGTGTGTATTACTTGTAATACAAAAGTTCTAAAAAAGAGGAGCGCTTTGCGCTCCTCTTTTTTTATGGCTTTACATCTAAATTTTGTAAAAATAATGTTGCAGAAACATAGCGTTTCGCTAACATTTGTACATATGCCGTATGTACAGAAAGTGTTGCGATAATAATCGCATTACGAATGGCTTCTCGTTGCTCATTGTTGATTTGATCAAACCGACTTGCGATTTTATCTGCTTTTTCTTTTACAATATTTTCAATTGTACGAATGGTATCAGTCGCGTTTAATTGTAAACAACCACCTTGATTCAATTCCTCAAATAAAGAAGAATAAGCGACGTATAAATGAACAGGATTGATTAAATCATCACTTCGATCTGCTGGATCATTTACGATGAGTCTTAACAGCTTACGAATGGATTCAAAATCAAGTGCTGTTTTTAAATCTTCAACAATGAATAATAAAGCTGCTTGTTCGATAGAATATTTTTTTCCTTTTTGTGGTGAACCAATCATTTCTTTTATATCTCGTTTTACCCAGTTTTGCATAGCTGTTACAGAAAAACTGGTATTTTCAATTTGATTACCAAGCGCAACGATCTCATTTAAAGAAAATCCAATATCTGTATCTTCAATTTTAATGAGCTTTTCAAAAATAGGTGAAAGAGCGGTTGTAATAAAAGCTGTAACACTTTGTCCACATTCAATATCTTTTTTATGTGACTTTGCCCAAGCTTCTTGTAAAATAACGAGAGGCTTTTTTGCATTCCATCCTCTAAGAGAAAGAAGGAGCATTGCCATTTCGTTTCGTGTGAGATGAAATGTTTCCATCTTTTCACCTCCAAAATTATAAAAGTTCTTATGAACTTATAATATGTTTTGTTGCTTGTAAAGTCAATTCTGTTTTTCATTATTTTTCCTGTCATTTTATAAATTGTTAATAAAGTTAAATAAATAACACTTGCTTATTATAGAAAAAGTTCATATAATAGGTTCATAAGAACTTTTTGTTTAACTTTAAAATAAATCTATCATTCTTATTTTAAAGAAAGATAGATTTCACATATATCTATAGTAAAAGGAGAATGGATATAATATGTTGAAAAAAATCGTTACAGTAATGACTGCATTAATGGTTGTTTTTGGGGCTAGTAGCTTTGTTTTCGTAGATCATGCGGCGGCGAAAAGTTACAAGTCAGGTCAAAAATCATTTACACCAAGTTCAGGTCAAAAATCAAAAGTTGATTTAAACAAAAAAGATTCTAATGTGAATGCACAGAAAACAAACCCTGATACAAAAACAAAAGCATCAAACACAGCACCGAAGAGTAATAAAGGGAGCTTTATGAAAGGTTTATTACTAGGTGGTCTTGGTGGTCTGCTAATGGGAAGTTTATTTGCAAACATGGGAGCACTTGGTTCTGTATTAGCGTTCATGGTAAATATGCTAGTAATGGCTGGTATCGTAATGTTAGCGATTCGAGCATTTAAATATTTCAAAAATCAACGTAAGAAACAGGCAGAAGAAGCAGTATGGAAACGATAAAAATTTCTGAACAAGAGCTGATAAACGCACTATGTGTGTATATCGCAGAAAAGCGACAAGTTGGCCCAGAAGCAGTTTTAGTTGAACTAATGTATGATGATGACTATGGTTTTTCTGCTGAAGTAGAAGTAAATGGTCGCAGGCAAATTTTAATTCAAGCAAACTTAATTGAAGCACTTCGCTTATGGCTTGATAGGGAATACAATGTCAATCCGTTTGCGGCAAGGTTACAGCTTGAGTTAGATGATGAAGAAGGTATTTTCGCATTGGCGAATTTAAATAACTCGGATGAGTAGTCAAAAGGAGCTGTTGAGATTAATTTCAACAGCTCCTTTTAGTATGCACATTTTTAATGAAATAATGAACCTAGTAGTTAAGTAAGGGTGAATACCTTTGCTTCTTCATTTGTGTGCCCAGCTAAGCTGGGCACTATTCTCTAGGCAATGAATTATATAACTTCTTGAGGCGGATTTTGATCATCCTGATTTAAACAAAAATGACTCCAAAGTTCATTCATTTTACGTCTACCAGCGGTAACCATTGGGTTAAATTGAATTGCAGCTTGTTCGCGGACAACCTGGACATTTTGGATAGCTTGCTGTAATTGTTGTCCGACTGAGTTTAATTCTGTACAAGCATGCTTAACAATTGAAAGACCGGCAACAGTTCCTTGCGCCATAGCAATTTTCCCACTTTCAATTCCAGTAATATTTCCAGCTACAAATAATCCGTGAAGAGGGGTTTCCATTGTCTCTGAATGGAATGGGACATGTCCACCCAGTTCAGGAATGTAATGGAATGGGCATCCTGCTACGGCAGCGAGCTCTGCAAGTGGATATAATCCTCCTGCGATACAAACAAAGTCTGCTTCATATATTTCTTCTGATCCTTTTATAATATTTCCTTTCGAATCAATGTTAGCAACACGAACACCCTCTACTTTATCCGTTCCGATAATTTCAATTGCAGCTTTGCAAAGGTGGAGTGGTGTACCATTTATTTTTATACCGTTATTCGGATAAAAGGTTAAACCAGCTTTTCGAATCCAATCATGTTTCATAAAGCGACTTCCGATGCGTAGTAAAGCTGATGGGGCAAGGTGGGCAGCGTTTAATAGTGACTTTAAAACTTCCTCTGGTTCACCAGCTTTTTGGCTAAGGTCACCCTTTTCAGGGAGTACGATATGATCAACAGTAATACCAGCTAGTTGTAATTCATTTAAAATTGCAAATGATAAAATATTGGCTCCGATAATAATTCCTTTTTTCCCAACTTGGACTCTATGAACATTTGTCATAACTTGAGCAGCGCCAATTGACATGACTCCTGGAAGAGTCCAGCCAGGAAGTGGGATAGAGTATTCAGCAGCCCCGGTAGCAAGTAGTACAAAGGGGGCTTCAATTGTACCTATGCTTGTATGTACATACCAAATGTTTTCGTCTTTTTCTAAATTGTATACTGACACACCGCATCGAATATCTACTGAGAGTGCTTTTGCATCTTGATGAAGGCGTTCGGATTCTTTTATTCCGTTCCACCATTCTCCAGTTGGTTCTTGATGTAATTGTCCTAACAATCGTCCGCCAGGTTTCATAAATTCATCAATAACAAGTACGTTAAGTCCAGAACTAGCGCAAGCAATTGCACCAGCTAATCCTGCTGGTCCCGCGCCAATTACAATTACATCCATCATCGTTTTTCCACCATCTTTCTAATAATATTTGGATGCTGTTTCCCACTTTCAACAACCATTTCGTTTTCTACAACAGTTAAGCACGCTCGGACGTTCATTTGATTATTAACTGTTACACGGCATTCAGAACAATGTCCAATGTTACAGTAAATTCCTCTAGGTGTACCACTATCTTCGTGAACGCGTAACGTTCTAATTCCATTTGCAAGAAGGGCAGCAGCAATCGTTTCATTTTCATATGCTTCGTATTCTTTATCGTTAAATTGAAATGAAATACGTTTTCTATCGTCTAAGTTTCCTAAAATAGGATGATGTAAAATTCTATTCATTGCTTTTCACCTACCGCTCCAAAAGTTACTGCGCGTATTGGTGGTTGATATTTTAACGGAATCTCATGAGGTGATGTTCCAGGATTTGCAATTTCTATCATTCGATCTATTGTCGTTCTACATGTACGCCCCCCGCAAAAGCCCATCCCAGCACGTGTTCTTAGTTTTAACTCCCGAGCCGAGCAATTATATGCAGTAATTGTCGATTGAAGTTGTCCGTATGTAACTTCTTCACAACGACAAATAATTAAATTCTCTTTATTAGACATGTATATTCCTCCTCTAGTTCGGTTTACAAAAATTATAATGCAAAAGGTATGCCAATATAGAGGAGGGGAGGTTTTATTGTAACCCGAGTCTTTTTAAGCGGTTGTATAAAGTAGCTCTTGTTACACCAAGTTGTTTCGCACATTCTAATTTATTACCATTTAAAATTCGTAAAGCTCTTTTGATCACTTTTTTCTCGTGTTGATCCATCTCTTCTTGTAAGGAAAAAATCGTGTTGTTGTTACTGACTAATGAATAATGAGATGCTATTTCCTCTGGAGTACTGTTTGTATGAAAGGGTAAATATTCTTGCTTTATAATGCCGTCCGTTGCAAATACGACGAGTCTTTCTATAACGTTGCGCAGCTCGCGAATATTCCCCCGCCAATCGTAATGAAGGAGTTCGTGCATAATTTCTGGGGGGAAATCATGAATTGGTCTTTTGTAATTTATTGAAAAGTCGTTTAAAAAAGAATAGGTTAATTCTATAATGTCTTCTCGTCTTTCACGTAATGGTGGAATGTGTAAGCTAACTACATTTAAGCGATAATATAAATCTTCACGAAATGTTCCTTTTTTCATCTCTTCTTGTAAATCGCGATTTGTAGCTGCAATAACACGAAAATCAATATTAATTTCTTTTTCTCCACCGACACGATAATATTTTCGTTCTTGCAGTACACGCAAAAGCTTAACTTGCATATCGAGTGGCATTTCGCCTATTTCATCGAGAAATAAAGTGCCACCTTGTGCAAGTTCTATTTTGCCTTTCTTTCCTTTACTATTCGCTCCAGAAAAAGCTCCGCGCTCATAGCCGAATAATTCACTTTCAAATAATGCTTCTGGAATTGCACCACAGTTAATCGAAATGAAAGGGGCATTTTCCTTCTCACTTGCTTCATGAATCGCTTTCGCAAATACTTCTTTTCCGACACCGCTTTCTCCTAGTATTAAAACGGTCGATTTAACAGAGCAAACTTTTCTAGCCAATTGGATCGTTCTCTGTATGACAGCACTCTTTCCTTTCATGGAATGAAAGGGATCGGATGTGTCTTTATATTTTGCTACTTCTTGTTCTAAGCGGTGCACTTCATGTGACATATTAAATAACTTTTCATTTAGTACAACCTGACTTGTAACATCCGTTTCAGAAACGACTGCACCGATAATTTTGTTGTCGCAATAAACAGGATTTGAATTAATTAATACAAATAGATCGGAGCGAGGTTGATGATACTGAGCTACTATACGTTTTCCTTTATGTAATGATTGTAAAATTTCTAGATCTTTATAATCAAAAAAATGAGTAATAGGTTGTCCGATAATGTCTCCATGTTTTACTGAAAATATTTTTTCGGCTCCATCTGTCCATGTACGAACACGTTCATTATCGTCGATAACAGTAACTGAAGAATCTGTCGTTTGAAGAACGGTATTGTAAAATGCCTGTAATTGATTGTAAGAATTATAGAGAAAAGGGACCATTTGGGTAACAGTTATACAGTGTGTTGGATCTTGTGTTTTATTGAGAATAACGACTGCAAAATGATTAGAAAATGCTTTGATTAAATTAGAGAAGGAGTCTTCTTCATATAAAGTTGCACAAAGTAATTCTTTCGTATGTGCAGTAAGGTAATAAAATTCGCCATTTTTTTGTTTGATGTGACTTATGTCGAATGTATGATTTGTTGAAAAATATTTTATAAGTTCTTTTATTGATGGGAACGAAAATGCCATATTATCCTCCTGTAGTGTGAAAAATTTTAGACACTGATAAAAAAATAATACACTTATTTCTTTTAAATTCAAAATATTTTTACATCTATTTTTCTTACATATGAAAATAAATATATTTTGAGTTGGCATACCAATTGCATAAATAGAGGATGAGAGATTTGAAAGAAAGGAGGGGGCTGCATGAGACACTGTGACGTTTTAATACTAGGCGGTGGAATTATTGGCTGTTCTATTGCTTATTACACTTCAAAATATGGAAGAGACGTAACAATCATTGACAAGGGGGAATTTGTCAGTGGCACGTCTTCACGGTGTGACGGCAACATTTTAGCCATTGATAAAGACCCAGGCTTTGATAGTCAGATGTCGCTAGTAAGTCAAAAATTAGTAACGGAATTAAGTGAAGAATTGGAACATTCGTTTGAATACCGAGCGCCAGGAAGTATTCTTGTCTGTGAGTCAGAGGAGGAAATGGAGGCAGCTCAAAAATGGGTGAATCGTCAAAAAGAAGCTGGCTTACCGTTTCGGATGCTTGATAGACAAGACATAAGAGAAGAATCACCGTTTTTCGCTGATGATTTATTAGGTGGTTTAGAATGTGCAACAGATTCGACTGTAAATCCGTATCTCCTTGCTTTTTCACTTCTTGCAGAAGCGGAAAAATTGGGGGCAAAATCTTTTAAGCATACAGAAGTAAAAGAAATGAGGAGAGCCATAGATGGTTCCTTTATTGTAGAAACGACAAATGGAACGTTTACTGCAAAGCAAATTGTGAACGCAGCGGGAGTATGGGCCCCTAAAATTGGAGAAATGTTGGACCTATCTATACCGATTGAGCCAAGAAAAGGACATATTATCGTAGCTTCAAGGCAACAACATGTAGGCTCTCGCAAAGTAATGGAATTTGGTTATTTAATTTCTAAGTTTGGTGGGAAACGGAAAGTCGATGCTTTGACTGAAAAATACGGTGTAGCTCTCGTGTTTGAACCAACAGAAAGTCAAAATTTTTTAATTGGTAGTAGTAGAGAATTTGTAGGATTTCATACGAGGATAAACAACGAAGTAATTAAGTGTATTGCGAATCGAGCGATTCGTTTTTATCCGAAAATGGCAGATATGATGGTTATTCGTTCTTACGCTGGCCTGCGTCCATGGACAGAAGATCATTTGCCGATCATTTCACGAGTAGAACATATTCCAAACTATTATATCGCTGCAGGACATGAAGGGGATGGAATTAGTCTCGCAGCAGTTACAGGGAAAGTTATTGAAGAGCTCTTAAACGAAAGAGAAACATCAATTCCGATTGAACCGCTTCGTTTGAATCGTTTTACAGAAAGGGTGTTAAACGGATGAGGTCACAAAGAGTCTTTACAACGATTGATACGCATACAGGTGGAAATCCTACGAGGACGTTAATTAGCGGACTTCCAAAGTTAATAGGAGAGAACATGGCAGAAAAAATGCTTCATATGAAGAAAGAGTACGACTGGATCCGTAAATTGTTAATGAATGAACCGCGCGGTCATGATGTGATGTCTGGGGCGTTATTAACAGATCCGTGTCATCCAGAAGCGGATATAGGTGTCATCTACATAGAGACAGGTGGATATTTACCGATGTGTGGTCACGATACGATCGGTGTATGTACGGCTTTAGTTGAATCAGGTTTAATACCTGTATATGAGCCGATAACTTCTTTGAAATTGGATACACCAGCTGGTCTTGTTGAAGTGGATATTTCTGTTCAAGACAGTAAAGCAAAAGAAGTATCTTTTTGTAATATACCAGCTTTTTTACTAAAGAGTATTTCTGTCCATGTTGAAGGGATTGGAAATGTAGATGTTGATATCGCATATGGCGGAAACTTTTATGCCATTATCGACGGGGAAGCGCTTGGTCTAGAGTTAGTGCCAGAAAATGCTTCTACAATAATTGATAAAGCGATCCAAATAAGAAATACGATTAATGAAAAATTTGAAGTTATTCATCCGCAATATTCATTTATAAAAGGGGTAACACATATTGAATTTTACACAGATCCTACCCATGAAACGGCACATGTGAAAAATACCGTTGTTGTTCCGCCGGGAGGAATTGATCGTTCTCCATGTGGTACGGGAACATCTGCGAAGCTAGCTGTATTATACGCTAATAAAAAAATTACAATGCAAGAAGAATTTGTTCATGAAAGTATTGTTGGCTCGTTATTTAAAGGAAGTGTAATAGATACAACATATGTGGAGAACATTGAAGCTGTAGTAACAAAGATCACTGGTTCAGCTTGGCTAATGGGAATGCATAGATTTTTTTACAATGAAGAGGATCCACTGAAAGAAGGATTTTTGCTAATTCCGCCGATGGAACATGAAACGGAGGAAGTGAAATGAAGATTCAAAAAATGTATATGACAGTAGATGTACACGTAGCTGGTGAAGCGTTTCGTGTAATTAAAGACGTACCGTGTAAATACTATCATAGTTTGGAACAACTAAATGAACAAATTTCTGGTGAATTAGCAGAGGAAATACAGCTTTTATTAAATGAACCACGAGGGTTCATAGGTTTAAACGGATGTGTTGTCGTTCCTTCTATTCATAGTGAAGTTGATGCAGCTGTATTATTTTTTAATCATAAAGGAGCAATTCCTCTTCATTACGGTGGGATTGTCGCGGTAGTAACTATGTTACTTGAAAGTGGACACTTAAAACAAAGCGATTCAAATCAATACAAAATTGAAACGCTATGCGGTGTGTTTTTAGTCCGTGCACATGTAGAAAAGGATGAAGTCGTTTCTGTATCGCTAGAAAGTAAAGTGTGTTACTCAATCGAAGAGAATCTACCACTACATAGTCCTATTGGAAATATACACTACTCTCTCATACAAGCTGATCAAGTATATGCAGTGTTTCAGAAAGAGGAATGTTCTCCGGAAATTTGTATTGAAAACATTTTTGAATTAAAGAACTGGGGGAAAGCTATACTTGAGTCCATGCCAAAGCAGCCACTTATAAAAAGAGTCGTTTTAGTAGATTCTTCCCACATAAAAGAGAATCGTATAAAAACAATTACGTTTCAGGATGACGACTATATTGTGCGTTCGCCTGGATTCGCATCAACAAGTGTTTCGTATATAAGTAGCCTTTCTATAGGTGATGTACGTACGGAAGAACCTTTTATTAATGAGAGTATTTTTAATAGTTTTGTGAAGGTGCAAAAAGTGAATAAGGAAGAGAAAGGATATACATTTACTTTCACAAGCAGAGGGTTTATTACAGGTATGCAAACATTTGTATTAGACCCTACTGATCCATTTCCAGTAGGCTTTTTATTAAAATAACGGTTAATACAGTATGTGGAAAAAGCAAATGAAATGTAAGGGAGAGAATATGATGAAAAGTATAAAAGGAGCATTTCCAGTATTAATTACTCCGATGGATGAATTTCAAGAGATTGATTGGAACGGAGTGAAACAGAACGTAAACTATTTTATTGAGCAGAAGGTTGCCGGCATCATCATTAATGGAAGTACGGGAGAATTTGTTAGTTTATCAAAAAAAGAACGATTTAAGATGGTGGAAACGGTATTAAAAGAAGTTGATGGACGCATTCCTGTAATTGTTGGAACTGCTGCAGAGACGACGAAAGAAACGATTGAATATACGAAGCATGCAGAAGCTCATGGCGCAGATTGTGCATTAATTATTAACTCTTATTATTGTAAACCGAAAGAAGAAGAAATCTACTTTCATTTTAAAGAAATCTCAAATGCTGTAAATATACCAATTATGTTATACAATAACCCGTTTACCTCTGGTGTTGATATGAGTATAGAGCTTATGCTTCGAATAGGAAAAGAATGTGAAAATGTTACACATATTAAAGAATCTAGCGGAGATATTCGTAAAGTGAGAGATTTAGTAAGACAAGGAGAGAGTGCTTTTCAAGTCTTTTGCGGATCCGAAGATTTAGTTATGGAATCATATTTAGTTGGTGCTACTGGATGGGTCTCTGTGGCGGGTAATATCGTTCCGGGACTTGTTACAAAAATGTATGAGCATTTTCAAAATGGAGAGTTCGAAAATGCATGGGAGATTAATGATACAATTTTGCCTCTTTGTGAATTCCTAGAAGGGTCAGGGAAATACGTGCAAATTGTTAAACGTGCAATGGAGTTACACGGACAAACTGGAGGTCCATCTCGTTATCCAAGATTAGGATTGACACAGGAAGAAGATCAAAAACTTCAACAGATTTTATTACAAATAACGGCTAATTCAGCTGTTTAAACTAAGGAGGAGGGGAAAATATGTTAACGACAAACATGGAGCTAAAATCAAAAGTAAAAGCGTTTTTAAATGAAGAAATCAAATTGTTTATTAATGGTGAATTTGTTCCTTCTATTAGTGGAAAGACATTTAAAACATATAATCCGGCTACAGAGGATGTTCTTGCGGTAGTGAGTGAGGCGCAAGCGGAAGATATTGATGTAGCGACGAAAGCTGCAAGAGAAGCTTTTGAAACGGGCCCTTGGTCTGAAATGACTACTGCAGAAAGAGCACATCTTATATATAAATTAGCTGATTTAATTGAAGAACATAAAGAAGAATTAGCGCAGCTAGAAGCTTTAGATAATGGGAAACCGTATCAAATTGCGCTTGAAGATGATATTCCAGCGACAGTAGAAAATTACCGGTATTATGCTGGTTGGACTACAAAAATTGTAGGACAAACAATTCCTATTTCAAAAGATTATTTAAATTATACACGTCATGAACCGATTGGGGTTGTTGGTCAAATTATTCCTTGGAATTATCCGTTAGTTATGTCCGCTTGGAAAATGGGTGCTGCTCTTGCGACAGGATGTACGATTGTATTAAAACCAGCAGAGCAAACACCGTTATCTTTACTATATGCTGCAAAGCTTTTTAAAGAGGCGGGATTTCCAAACGGTGTTGTAAACTTTGTTCCAGGTTTCGGACAAGAAGCAGGAGCAGCAATCGTAAACCATCATGATATTAATAAAGTAGCTTTCACAGGTTCGACAGTTACAGGGAAATATATTATGCGTCAATCTGCTGAAACAATTAAACATGTAACGCTAGAACTTGGAGGTAAGTCACCAAATATTATTTTAGAAGATGCCGATTTATCTGAAGCTATTAATGGTGCCTTCCAAGGCATTATGTATAATCATGGTCAAAACTGTAGCGCAGGATCTCGTGTGTTCGTTCATCGGAAACATTATGAAAGAGTAGTAGATGAACTTGTAGAAATGGCGAATAAAGTTAAGCTTGGTGCCGGTATGGAAAAGGATACAGAAATGGGCCCACTCGTATCTAAAAAACAACAAGAGCGTGTGCTAAAGTATATTGAACAAGGAATGGCTGAAGGAGCAACAGTTGTAGCTGGGGGAGAACGGGCATTTGAAAAAGGTTATTTTGTACAGCCCACAGTTTTTACAAATGTTACAGATGATATGACAATCGCAAAGGAAGAAATATTTGGACCAGTCGTTGTAGTTATGCCATTTGATTCGACTGAGGAAGTAATTGAAAGAGCGAATAGCTCTTCTTACGGATTAGCAGCAGGTGTATGGACACAAAATATTAAAACTGGACATCAAGTCGCAAATAAATTAAAGGCAGGAACCGTTTGGATTAATGATTATAATTTAGAAAATGCAGCGGCACCATTTGGCGGATATAAACAATCCGGAATTGGGCGCGAATTAGGGTCGTATGCACTTGATAACTACACGGAAGTAAAGAGTGTTTGGGTTAATATAAAATAATGATCAAATAGGAAGAGTGAACGGACAACTTGAATGAACGGTGAGGTTGTCCGTTTTATTTTTTAAGCACGCAATAAATAACTCTTTTTCACACAATTATGAGGGGGATTGGGATGGAAAATTTAGTAGAGTGGTTAGTAGGACAAGTATGGAGTATAGGATTAGTTATTTTTGCGTTAGGAGCAGGCGTGTATTTCACAATTGCTACTCGTTTTTTACAAATTCGGTATTTTAAAGAGATGATCAAACTATTATTTGAAGGAAAGAGCTCAGAGACCGGGATATCTTCATTTCAAGCATTTTGTTTAGCGTTATCGGGCCGGGTCGGAATTGGAAATATTGCTGGTGTAGCGACAGCTATTGCTTTTGGTGGTCCAGGAGCTGTGTTTTGGATGTGGGTGATGGCTCTATTAGGAGCAGCTAGTGCATTCGTTGAGTCAACGCTTGCTCAAGTATATAAAAGTAAGGTAGGAAATGAATATCGAGGTGGTACACCATATTTTATTGAAAAAGGCTTAAAAATAAAATGGTTTGCCGTCATTGTAGCGGTTGTCGTGACGATTTCATACGGCGTTTTATTGCCAGGGATTCAATCAAGTAGCATTGCGGTTGGATTTGAAAATTCTTCTGGTATTAGTAAATATATGACTGGTGTATTTTTAGTTGTATTGCTGGCAGCGATTATTTTTGGCGGAGTAAAGAGAATTGCTGCTGTTTCTCAAACTCTAGTACCGTTTATGGCAATTGGTTATGTAATTGTTACATGTATCGTTTTAATTGCTAATATAACGGAAATCCCTAATATGTTCACACTTATTTTCTCAAGTGCATTTGGAATCGATGAAATGTTTGGCGGAATTGTTGGGGCAGCCATTGCATGGGGAGTGAAACGAGCTGTATTTTCAAATGTTGCTGGTGTTGGAGAAGCAACGTATAGCTCTGCAGCTGCTGAAGTATCACATCCTGCTAAACAAGGGTTAGTACAAGCATTTTCGGTTTACATCGATACAATTGTTGTATGTACAGCAACAGCTCTCATGGTTTTAATAACAGGGATGTACAATGTCATACCTGAAGGAAAGAGCGCCATTGTGAAAAATATGGGGAATGTTGAAGCAGGGCCAATTTATACACAACAAGCAGTTGAAACTGTTATGACAGGTTTTGGTCCATTATTTATTTCAATCGCAATCTTTTTCTTTGCATTCACAACTCTACTAGCATATTACTATATTGCCGAAACTACACTTACTTACTTGGATCATAAATTGAAATTTAAATGGTTAAAAACGATTTTGAAATTCGGATTTTTAATTATGGTTTACGTCGGTAGTGTGGAATCAGCTTCACTTTTATGGAATCTTGGAGATTTAGGGATAGGCAGTATGGCATGGCTGAATCTTTTAGCGATTTTATTGTTAAGTAAGACGGCATTAAAAGTATTAAAAGATTATGAAACGCAGAAAAAAGAAGGGAAAGATCCAATATTTGACCCTAAAAAAGTAGGGCTTGAAGGTGTTGTATTTTGGGAAGAAAAGTGTAAAGAAGGTGAAAATGAAATTTGTAGAAGAAAAGTACCAGTAGATGATAGTGTGAAATTGTAGTATATTTTTAAGGTTAAAAAACTGAAAATTCTATCTTTTATGATGATATATCAACAACATGGTTTTATAAATGATGTATTACTTCATTTATAAAGAAGGCATTGGAAATTTTTTAAAACCAATTCCAGAAATCACAGAAACATATCATGCATTTACACAAGCTTGTTTCCAGAAAGGTGTATTAACAAAACGCGAAAAACAGCTCATTGCGTTAGGGATTAGTTACTAAAAAATTAATCACGACAGAAACGATTCCAAATAATAAAAAGGAAATCTTATTTAAAACAACTTCTTTAGGAAAAGAACTGTTTTACTTACATCAGGCGTTGCATGATGAAAGTAATAGAGGAGTTATTCGATTTTTAAATAGATATAATCCAAATGAATTAAAGTCGGTTTCTCGTTTCCTAGAAGATACTTTAGAAGCATCGTGGGTAAGGGGCGAACTTAATAAAATAGAAGATAAAAATTTTGAGTAAAAGGAATTGTGCAGAAATTAATTTTAAAGGCCATTGTTTTAAATGGCCTTTTTGTTTTGATTAAAAAATGAGTTTTAAAGTTTTAACATACTAGGTCCTTTGAAAAATACGTTATGACAGTGATTGAATAAAAGAATGTAGCACATTGTTAAAATGGTCAGCTTCTTCTAGAAATGGACAATGACAGCTGTTTTCGAAAATAACGAGTTGAGAGTTATTAATATGTGCGTGTAAATGTTCGCCCGCAGCAACTGGAATTAATTTTTCTTCTCTACCGAAACAAAGTAAAGTTGGTTTTGTAATTGCATTTAATTCTTTCCGATAATCAACAACAGATTGATCGAATAAAATCGCGCTCGCAATAGATGCTGGAACCTTTGTTACCTCCTCAAGCATCCAAGTTGAATCTTCTGTAGAAAGGGGATTTTTAAACATGAGAGGGATAAAACCCTTTAGAAACTCAACTTGATTTGTTTGAACTTCTCTCATGAAATGAATAAGTGTTGGGAAATCAAAGGCACCAATAGGGAAATCGGGCCATTTAAAATCTGATGCTAATTCATCAACAATAACAGAACCTTTAATATTTTGTTCTCCAAATTGCTTTATATATTCCCATACAACAAATGCTCCCATTGACCAACCGACTAAGATAACATCTTTTAAAGATAAACTTTCTATAAAAGCATGCACATCATGGGCATAGTTTGTAATTGTATGTCCAGTTTCAATATGGGGAGAGCGCCCGTGACTTCGTAAGTCAATTGAAATCGCACGATATTTTTCACTGAAATAAGGGATTTGTTTATGAAAAAAACGGCTGCTCATCCAGACGCCGTGAATAAAAAGAATGGGTGTACCTTCTCCGCGCTCTTCGTAGTATAAGTTCACACCATTTTCAAGCTTGATAATAGGCATAACGGAAAACCTCCTTTTAATAAATGGACTTTTTATGATTTTATTCTGCTTTTCATGTTTTTTTCTCTTATATAGGAGAAGTAAGCTGTTTTTTTGTGTAAAATAGGGCAGAACCTTTATTTTATTTATAAAAAATGTGTTTAAAATATTGTCATATTTGCTTCTTTAAGATATCCTTTTCATGAAGAGGTGGAAATCATGGAAAAAGTACTAGTTTTCGGGCATAAAAACCCAGACACAGATGCAATTTGTTCTGCAATTGCTTATGCAGAGCTGAAAAAAGAATTAGGAATGAATGCTGAGCCTGTACGTTTAGGTGAAATCAGCGGTGAAACTCAATTTGCGTTAGATCATTTTAAAGTAGAAGGACCGCGTTTTGTTGAAACAGTAGCAAACGAAGTGGACAACGTGATTTTAGTTGACCATAACGAACGTCAACAAAGTGCTAACGATATCGAATCTGTTCGTGTGTTAGAAGTTATCGATCATCACCGTATTGCTAACTTTGAGACAAGCGATCCTTTATACTACCGTTGCGAGCCAGTTGGTTGTACAGCTACAATCTTAAACAAAATGTACAAAGAAAACGGCGTTGTAATTCGTAAAGAAGTTGCAGGTTTAATGTTATCTGCAATTATCTCAGATTCTTTACTATTTAAATCTCCAACTTGCACAGAACAAGACGTAGCTGCAGCTCGTGAATTAGCGGAAATCGCTGGTGTTGACGCGGAAAGCTACGGCTTAGAAATGTTAAAAGCTGGTGCAGATTTAAGCGGTAAAACAATGGAGCAATTAATCTCTCTTGACGCAAAAGAATTCCAAATGGGCGATGCAAAAGTTGAAATCGCACAAGTAAACGCTGTTGATACAAACGACGTTCTTGTACACCAAGCGGAATTAGAAAAAGTAATCTCTGCAGTAGTAGAAGAAAAAGGTTTAGACCTATTCTTATTCGTTGTGACTGATATCTTAACTAACGATTCTGTTGGTCTTGCTATCGGTAAAGCGACACAAGTTGTTGAAAAAGCATACAACGTAACATTAGAAAACAATACAGCAACTTTAAAAGGTGTTGTATCTCGTAAAAAACAAATCGTTCCTGTATTAACAGAAACGTTCCAAACTCTATAAGAGAAGTTTTGGATGAAAAGGAAAGGACAAACAGATATATGGTCTGCTTGTCCTTTTTTGTTTTTAGGAAGCATAAAATTTCGGATATTAAGGTCTGTTATTTTAATGTTTCATTTAGGGAAAATGGAACTTGGGTAGGAAGAAAAGAAAAACCTGATATTTTTATCTGTGAATTAAAAATGCTATGATTTCATTAGTAATTACTATGTCTTAAAAGTAATAATGAAAAAATAAAACAAATTATATATAGGATCGAAAGAGAAAAGAGGGAAAAAGGGAATAATGAAAAGGCTATGCATCATTCCATGTGGAAAAAAGAAAATCTGGGATCAGTATCCTGATAAGGGACCAACAGAAGCGAAGGATGTATACATTAGTCCATTCGGAAAAGCATGCCAAGCATATGCTTCGCAATTTTTTTCACACTGGGTTATTTTATCAGCTAAACATGGATTTATACTGCCAACTGATATAGTAGAAAAAAACTATGATCTTGCTTTTAATTCGAAAAGTAATGAGATTATTAGTATGGAACAACTAAAAAGACAAATGATTGAAAAGAAATTATTAGACTTTAATGAAATTGTCCTGCTTGCAGGCAAGAAGCATAAAAAAGTAGTGACAAAGTTATATCCGGAAGAAATGATTTCCTATCCGTTAGAAGACTGTAAAGGAATTGGATATATGCTGCAGAGGTTGAAGTGGGCGGTTGAAAATCATAACGAGATTCAGTGAAAGTTAAAAGAACTCGATTTATCCCGCATTAACGGGCAGTAAGCCCCCGCTGATTAAAGTTTCACTTTATATTGTACATAAGGGTGCTATGTATCGTTAGAAATATAGACTTATAAGGAAAAAAGCTAGATGAGGAGTTAATGGGCGATCCATTTTTTGTTGATGTAAAAGATGTTAATTTCCCAGTGCATACAGCTGAACATGGAATGGGTTAGTGGGAGAGGTAATTATGTTATGTAGATATTGTCAGTCTTTAGTACAACAACCAAAACAAAAGAATATAAGTGGAAAGCACCCGAATTGGGTGCTTCTATTTTTAAGAGAATTTCCATTTAGAACATACTAAACGTTATAGTTTATTACTTGCTTCATAAGGTTTCTTATCTCTTTAACTGGTGGTTTTTTATCGTATACATCAACATATGAAAAATAATAATTTAAATTTCTAACAAGACCTTTTCCAATCTTTGCACTTAGGAAAGGAAATACTTGTCCAGTGTAGTCTTCGAGAGATTTACAATAGTATTTTTCATCCAAATAAATACTATATTTACATGTTAGCTCTACTAGTGGGTTACCTTCAGAATCATATACATCTTTAGATTCAATAATGTCTATTAGTGCAAATCTATCATTAAGATAAACTTTTTTCTTCTTTTCAGGTTTATTAGAAAGAATAAAAGCGAGACCTAGTGCATTAATCAATACGTTTCCTCCTACAAATAAAAAAGATATTAATAAAATATATCGATACATGTTAAATGTAAAGTGGTAAGGCAAATGGTAAAAGATTACTGTAAATATTATTAAGGGATTTCTAGAAGATAAAAAATATTATAGAGTTGGATTTATGCAGAATTTTAAAGAAAATATTCTTGAGTAAATTATAGGGAATTTAGTTGAAGTAGATGTTAATAAAAGTGAATATAAAAGAAATGAATCCCTGCAAGGGAAGTTGCAGGGATTCATAAGGGTATTGTCGAGAATGTCGAACTCGACAAAGTAATCTTAGCATGAATTTCTTGGAAAGAAACCTGGTAAATGTGTCCAAATGAATGTCTAGTATGGGGGCTATAAGAAACCTTTCAGACAAAGTCAAAGAGACCTACTTCCCGCAGCAGGTCCCTTTAACTAGATAATGTTGATGAGCAATAACCCATCTGGAGTACTTTTATCGTAACAAATGGAAAGGGTTTTGTGTATTGAGAAAAAATTTTAAGCAGACATTTACGGTAGTCATATATATGTCGAATTTTTACGCTTGTGTTCAATTCATAGAGTAATGAAGGAATAAAAAAGACCTGCAAGTAAGAAGCAGGTCGTAAGAAGGGGCTTTAATCCAACAGATTAATTAAACGTTATCAATTGTAATGAATGAAGTCCATAGGTTATGTGTTGAGAAACTTTATATGAAAGATATTAACGTTTTGTATTCTTGAAAAAGAGATTGAAAAGAGATGTGAAAATCTTCCTATACGAGAATAAAGGTCTATATTTATAAAGAGATTCATATTTCCAAGCATCACGATTAGAAACCTTGAGTTGTTTATTCGAAGAGCGAAAAACAATTAGATTATTGTTGCGTTTCATAAATAAACCTCCCTTAATTTGATGCGGATATATTATGGGAATGAATCTGTAATTTGTGTGAGAAATAGTTTAAATGAGAATCTTTTCTTTTCATTATCGTATTGAAATTTCCTTTTCATAAGTATTTGGTCTGTTTTTGAAGTACTGTAACCCATAGAAACCAACTAGTATTCCAATACTTATTAAAATCCAGATGGAAGAGAAAGAGAGAATGATAAGAAAACAGACAATCAAACTTAAAGAAAGAATTTTGTTAAAGAGACCTGGTAATAATTTATATGCTGCAAAGATTCCACAAATGGCATTACAGATAAAGAAAGCATTTGCAATGGCTACAATTTGTTCTACTGTAATGAAATCGTTATAAAGACAGATAAATACAATGGTATGTACGCCGATTAAGAAAAGTAAAGAATAGATTGATACATTCGATTTCGTACGATAGGAAAGTGTATATAATTTCTTTATATATTTTGCTTCAGAAGCGATAAGACGCGAGACCCCGCCAACAACTAATAAATATGTACTCATGCAAAGAACAGTAGTAATAAAAGCGATAAGAGGAACAGCAAACTCTCCAAATAAAGTAGCTAATATGGCTGTTATTCGTAAGTCTTCTTGATGTGAACTAGGAATTACAATCCATTGTGTGGCGCCTGCCACGACAAGACAAACAACCGTTACAGTAAGTGTGCTTATCGTAATTGCTTGTGGGATGGTTTTTTTTCGATTTTTGACATCCATACTGTAATTCCCAATAATCTCCCAACCTACTAAAGCCCAAAAGAGCAATAAAATACTATATCCAAAATCTCCAAAAGAAAAAGATGTTTGAACTAGCTGTTCCGATCGAAAATGAGGGATAGAACGAATTCCACCGCTCAATAAAAGAACGGTTGCAGCTGTTGAAAATACAAATGATATTTTTCCAATAGATGATATATCTAATAATAAAATCAATACACAAAGGCACATTAAAAGAAAACCAATTCCCTCTAATGGAACTTTAAAGTTTGAAAATAAAGCCGCTATATATTGACTGGCTGTCATAAGAACAGCTGTAGGTCCTAGACAACCTGCTATGATAAAGAAAATAGAAGTTAATTGCTTCATAGAAGGTCCAAAAGCTTGATCTACCGCATGTGCAACCCCAGATTCACTAGGGAAGAGAATACTTAACTTACCAAATAAGGAAGCGAATAGAAAACCAATTCCCATAATAAGTAGCCAAGCGATAATGGCATAATCTCCAGTTGTTTTGTAGATAAGTGGAGGAAGTAAAATAATCCCAGACCCTAAAATTGGACCAATAATTAAACCGCTGAGCAGTACTGGTCCTAATTTTTTCTTTCTCATATATGTATACATCTCCTTTTGAAAAATTGTGTTTCTTCTATTGTAATTCGAGTTTATCTATCAGTAAAATAGATATATATGAAGTTATTAATCGGAAATTGCGATGTTAGAATGGAGAGATTGAGATGGAGATTCGGCATTTAAAAACATTTAAAACAATTGTTGAATTAGGAGGATATACACGGGCAGCCGACTATTTAGGATATGCACAATCTACTGTAACAGGGCATATTCAAGCAATTGAACAAGAAATGGGACAGCCTTTATTCAATCGATTAGGGAAAAAAATGGTGTTAACAGATGTAGGAAAGCATCTACTGCCTTATGCAAATGAAATGATTGCTTTGTCTGAGAAAGCAAAACAAATCCCAAGTGTGGATAATGAGATTACTGGAAAAATTGTAATTGGTGCCCCAGAATCATTAACAATTTACCGCTTGCCCTCTATTCTTCATGAATATAAAAAGAAGTATCCAAAAGTAAAAATTACATTAAAAGCTTCAACGTGTCGGGAATTGAGAAATGATTTAAAGAGTGGAAATATAGATATTGCTTTCCTCTTAGACACTGAGCGTCATGAAGAGGATTTACATATTGAGCAACTTGTCATGGAGCAAATGGCATTTGTTTTTCCAAAAGATTACACTGTGACACAAACAGATTCGCAAGATGTCCAATTTTCTCAAGAGGAAACGTTTTTGTATACGGAACGTGGTTGCAGTTATCGAGCATTTTTTGAGCATTATTTACAAAGACAAGGCATTCAGCATGAAAGTACATTTGAATTTTGGAGCATTGAGGCGATAAAGCAATGTGTCATGTGCGGATTAGGAATTTCTTTATTACCAATTATTACGGTTGGGCAAGAGCAGAAAGACAAGAAACTACAAGCTGTTATTTTAAATGAAGCAAAGTTTGCAACACAACTTGTATATCATAAAAATAAATGGTTTTCTCCAGCTTTACATGAGTTTTTAATGATTATTCGTAAGCATGCGAAGGGATGGAGAGAAGTAGAGAGTACAGTAACTTTTAACTAATGATATAATATTAATAGATGAAAGACTAAGAAAAGCAGGTGAATCTTTTTTGTTTACAAAAGCACAAGAACTTTTAGCTTCCTATTTTGGCTACTCGTCATTCCGTAGAGGGCAGGATGAAACAATTAAAAATGTATTGGCTGGAAAAGATACAGTTTGTATTATGCCAACAGGCGGTGGCAAATCAATTTGTTATCAAATTCCAGCACTAGTATTTGAGGGGACGACATTAGTTATCTCACCTTTGATCTCACTTATGAAAGATCAAGTAGATACATTAGTACAAAACGGGATTTCAGCTACATATATTAATAGTTCTATTTCAATTACAGAAGCAAATCAACGAATCCAATTAGCGAAACAAGGTCATTATAAGTTGTTATATGTGGCGCCGGAGCGTCTTGATTCAATGGAATTTGTAGATCAATTAATTGATATGAAGATACCGATGATCGCAATTGATGAAGCACACTGTATTTCACAATGGGGACATGATTTCCGCCCGAGTTATTTACATATACACCGCATATTAGATTATCTTCCAGAAAAACCACTTGTACTTGCGTTAACCGCGACTGCAACACCGCAAGTGCGTGAAGATATTTGTTGTGCTCTTGAAATTAATCAAGAGAATACAATTATGACAACCTTTGAAAGGGAAAACTTATCATTTTCAGTGATTAAAGGGCAGGACCGAAATGCATATTTAGCAGATTATATTCGTCAAAATAAAAAGGAATCTGGAATTATTTATGCAGCGACAAGAAAAGTTGTTGATCAGTTGTATGAAGATTTATATAAAGCAGGGGTTTCAGTTGCACGTTATCATGCCGGAATGAATGATCATGATCGTAATGAACAGCAAGAGCGATTTTTACGTGATGAAGTGAGTGTTATGGTAGCGACATCTGCATTTGGTATGGGGATAGATAAATCAAACATTCGTTATGTGATTCATTATCAACTCCCGAAAAATATGGAAAGTTATTATCAAGAAGCAGGACGTGCTGGTCGTGATGGGTTAGATAGTGAATGTATTTTGTTATATTCTTCTCAGGATGTACAAGTGCAGCGTTTTTTAATTGATCAATCTACTGGGGAATCACGTTTCTCAAATGAACTTGAAAAACTGCAACATATGACAGATTACTGCCATACAGAACAATGTTTACAATCATTTATTCTAGAGTACTTTGGAGAAGAGCCGAAAGAAGATTGTGGACGCTGCGGGAATTGTACGGATGAACGTGAGAGCGTCGACGTTACGAGAGAATCACAAATGGTCTTATCTTGTATGATTCGAACAAATCAGAGATTTGGAAAACAAATGATTGCGCAAGTGTTGACCGGGTCCAAAAATAAAAAAGTAATAGAATTTGATTTCCACACATTACCAACTTATGGTCTTTTATCGAATCGTAGTGTAAAAGAGGTAAGTGAGTTTATTGAGTTTTTAATTTCAGAAGAGTTAATTGCGGTGGAACATGGGACTTATCCAACATTAAAAGTAACAGCTAAAGGAAAAGAAGTATTACTAGGAAATGAAAATGTGTTACGGAAAGAAAGAGTGGAAACAAGACAAATTGTACAAGACCATCCACTGTTTGAAGTGCTTCGTGAAGTGCGAAAAGAAATCGCACAAGGAGAAGGTGTACCACCGTTTGTTATCTTCTCTGATCAAACGTTAAAAGATATGTGTACGAAAATGCCACAAAGTGAAAATGAGTTACTACAAGTAAAAGGGATTGGTGAACATAAACTTGTTAAGTATGGTTCTCACTTTTTACAAGCAGTCATTCATTTTATGGAACAAAACCCAGATTACGCTGAGACAATTAAAACAGAGGTTGTTACTGAACGTAAGAAATCTGGAAAAGCATCGGCAAATTCTCACTTAGAAACATATGAAATGTATAAACAAGGAACGGAGTTAAGTACGATTGCAAAAGAACGAGGCTTATCACGTCAAACGGTTGAAAATCATTTAATTCGTTGTTTTGAAGAAGGAATGGAGGTTGATTGGCCAAGTTTTGTTCCAACAGAATACGAATCTCTTATTGAAACAGCAGTACAAAATGCAGAAGGCGGATTAAAGTCAATTAAAGAACAACTTCCTGATGAAGTGAGTTACTTTATGATTCGTGCTTATTTGCAAATAAGAAAATAGAAAAGTACTAAGGGGATAGGGAAATGCACTATGTTTTTGTTTACGGCACATTAAGAAAACAACAAACAAATGCTCATTACTTACATGGGGCAACATGTATAGCTGAAGAAGCATGGACTTATGGGAAACTATTTGATACAAATGAAGGTTATCCTGCAATGATTCTTTCGAGTGATAATAAGGTATATGGAGAAGTATATGAAGTAAGTGATGAGATTTTAAAAAAGTTAGATGAACTTGAAGAGTATACAGGTAATCCTGAAAAAGATTTATATGACCGGATTACACAGACCGTCTATTTTGGGGATAGAAGTATAGGGGCATATGTCTATATTGCACAAAATGACGGGATGTTACAGAGACCAATAATTACTGGTGATTGGGTGAGCTATCGAAATTGAATCGATAAGGGAAGTAAGGAATTGTTTCTTATAGTACAAATAGTAATTACATTTTAATTGATAAATTTATATCAAAAACGCGATTCTTTCTGTATATTTCTACAAAAAGAATCGCGTTTTTTTCATTATGTGGATAGAAATTTATAATATCTTGATAGTGATGGGGCGAGACTCCATTATGTTAAATCGATAATATAATGACACAATTGACAAAACATGCGACACTGTTATAATAGTACATTGTTATATAGGTAACAAAACATTGTTTTTTTAGCGAGAAGGGTGTGTAATTATGAAACAACATAATGAAAAAATGAGTGGAAAAGATCAAAAAATTAAAGTTGAACGTGTACAAACTGGCATTAGAATGGAAAAAAGAATGGTAAAAGTTTTGAAAGCGATGGCAGAGTATCATGATATTTCACTAGGCGTTCTTCTTGAAAGAATAGTTCTTCATGCTTTTGAAAACAAACCTGTATTTAGCCAAGAGAGTCTTGAAAAGGTTAAAGCTATAAAAGAAGTTTATGATATGGATTATGGTTTAGAAATCAGCCGTAGGTGGAATGATTCGGAAAATTAGAGTGATTATTTTTAAGTACATTATCATCTGGATTTCTTGAAAACAATCCGTGAAATAAAGAAGCTAAATAAAATTATCAGGAGCGATATGAAATGAAATTTAGTACATTAACAATATTTGACAATTAACCCGATCAATTATCCCGAACTTCTAGACAATTCTATAATGAGGTATTGGAGCAAGCCATTCGGGCTGAAGAAATGAATTTTGACGGAGTATGGTTTACAGAACATCATTTCTCAGATTTTGGTATTAATCCCTCCCCAGCAGTTCTGCTCGCTGCGGTATCTCAAAGGACGAATAGAATTCGCCTTGGTGTGGGTGTTTCAGTACTTCCATTACACAACCCTATACGAGTTGCTGAAGATTATGCGATGGTTGATCTTTTATCAAACGGAAGATTAGATTTTGGGTTAGGTAGTGGATATGCACAGAAGGAATTTGATGGTTATAATATTTCATTGGAGGACAAAACTGAGCGTTTTAACGAGTCTCTAGAAGTGTTACGTAAGGCGTGGTCAGGTAAGCCTTTTTCCCATCAAGGAAAGTTTTTTCAATACAATGATCTTAAACTTAGTGTCCAGCCAATACAAGCTCCGTTTCCGCCTCACTGGATTGCAACCTCTAGTGAAAAAGGTGTTAGTCATGTTGCTAGTATGGGAAGCAATTTCATGGGCCTTGGGTTTAGTAAATCACGGGATGAATTAGCAAAGCTGATTGATACATACAAAAATATGTATCTGAAATCAGGATACGGTAATCCAGACCAGTTAGAAATCCCTGTTGCATTTCATGTTCATGTTGGTGAAACATATGTAGATGCTGAATCCAATGCAAAAGATCCTTATCAACTATTTATGAATACTCCGCGTGGGACGAATATCTCATATGAAGACCTTAAACATAAATTCAATCCAGTAATAGGAAGTCCTGATGAAGTTATTAAACAAATTCAGTCCTACAGGGAAATAGGTGTTACGAATTTTATGGCAGTAATGAATTTTGGTGGATTAGAACATCATAAAGTGCTTTCATCCTTAGACTTATTTGGCAAGTATGTAATTCCAGCATGTAAGTGAAAAATTGATAGGACCAATTACACTTCAAAAAAGATGGTTTTATTTACTCCGACTGGGAATTAATAGCTTAATAAGTGAATTTAGCATATAAATTTCATATTTGATGGCGATGGGATTTTATTTATGCCTTTATCTATTTTATCAATGAACATTTTTGTACGAATGTTTATCGTATAAAAGAAAAAAATTAAATAATGAATAGTGAAAAAAGGCGGGATTTTTTCTTGTATTCTTATATTTTAGAAAATTCCAACTCGAACTATTGACTTTATAAATGTATTTTTTATACAATTGTATCTCGACTGAAAAATTCGAACGGACAGGAGGGAATCAGCATTATGAGTACTATATTTGAAGAAGAATTACAGCGGATGAAAAAAACTTTATCTACAATGGATGAACAACTAGACAAATTGGAAAAAATTCCAGTTTACTATGGCGAGGATTTTAAAGAACAAATACTTGAAAGTATGAGGGAGTCAAATCGGCAAAACCTACGTATTGGTGTGCAAGAACCATACTTTGGGCGATTAGATTTTCAGGAGGATGGACAGCCAGAACCAAACCCGATTTATATTGGTAAAGTAGGTGTTTCTGATGAAGAAACGATGAAACCAATTGTTATTGACTGGCGCGCACCTGTTGCTAGTATGTTTTATTCATTTACTGGTGGTGAAGAACCGGCTTTTTATCATTCACCAGATGGCTTAGTAGAGGGCGATGTGTATTTAAAAAGGAACATTGCTATTCGCAAAAGAGAACTGGAACGTGTTGTTGATACATATGTAAAAGGAAGTGAAGATGTATCTCTTGCAGATGATTTTCTTCTATATCGATTAGGTGAAAACAAGGATAATAAATTAAAAGATATCGTTTCGACGATACAATCTGAACAAAATGACATTATTCGTGCAGAGAAAAACATGCCATTATTAATTCAAGGGGTTGCAGGAAGCGGAAAAACAACAATCGCTTTACATCGCCTTGCTTTTTTAATTTATGAATATCGCGAGCAGCTAGAGGCAGAGAGAATGATTGTATTTGCTCCAAACAGTTTGTTTTTAGATTATATTTCTAGTGTACTTCCTGAACTTGGTGTAGGAAATATTAGGCAAACAACATTTCAAGATTGGGCGCTAAATACATTAGATGCTGCGGTGAAATTGAAAGATACTGACGAAAAGTTGAAAGAAGCTTTTTCGATAAATCGCGATGATAAAAAGGTTATGCTCGGTAAATTAAAAGGAACGATGAAATTCAAGTCATTTATTGAAGAAAATATTGTTCAATTTGAAAAGAATTTATTGCCAACAAAAGATTTTGAGGCATGGGATAAAGCATCTATTGCAGTAGAAGAAATTAGAAAATGGATGCAAGTGGAATATAAGCACTATCCATTAAGGAAGCGTAGAGAAAGATTAGTCGGTCGAATAAAGCGCTGGATTGAGATTGAACTTAAAAAGTTTGAAGGAACAAATGAGAAAAAAGCATTAAAAAAAGAAGCTACAAAGAGATTAAATGCCTATATGAAATTTTGGCCTAAAATGAGCCCGCTATCATTTTATAGTTCGATGATAAAGCAAAAAGAAATATTGGAAGTTTTGCCTGAAGAACTTGTTCAAGAAACAGAAAAAAATTGCCGTAAAAAAGAAGTGTATGTAGAAGATTTAGCACCTCTTATTCATATTCACCATCGATTAGCAGGTATCGAAATCGGGCAAAAATTCCACCATGTTGTTATAGATGAAGCACAAGACTTTTCACCATTCCAAATTTATATATTAAAGGAAATTACAATGGGTAACTCGTTTACGATTTTAGGTGATTTATCGCAAGCAATATATGATTATCAAGGGATTGAAGACTGGAATGACTTTAAAGAAGTATTTCAAGAAACCGGTTATTATGAACTGACGAGGAGTTATCGTTCTACAAAAGAAATTATTGAATTTGCAAATGAAGTCATTAAAAATGCTGAAATTCCAGTAGGACTCGCAACCCCTGTTTTCCGTAGTGGTGAGAAAGTAAAGGTTATTTCTACGGACAATCAATTTGCCGCAATTGTAAAGACTCTACAACATATGCAGAATGAAAATGTGAAGACGATTGCTGTTATAGGAAGAACAGATGATGAATGTCGTGATATATATGAAAAGTTAACAGCTACAGGAATCACTGCTAACGTCATCGAAGCAAACCAAAGTAAATATGAGGGTGGTATTTCAGTTGTACCTGTGTATTTAGCAAAAGGATTAGAATTTGATGCGGTACTTCTTGTTGATGTTGATGAAGTACATTATAAAGGTACGAAGCATGATGCAAAATTATTATATGTTGGATGTACAAGATCTCTCCATGATTTGCGAATTTTCTATTCTGGGGAAGCATCACCTTTAATTCAAGGAATACAAGAAGAGTTTTATGAAAGTAAATAATAGATGTTTCAATAGGATTTTCAAGTAATGAGGTAGCACCCCATCGTCATCAACCTAACGAAATTAAATACCCCCAAAACGAAAATTTTCTTTCTCTACAGTTAGTTCTTTTGAGAATGCAGCGTATTTTTTAGTTTTAGAGAATAATGAATTTCTTAACTTAACGGCTATGAGTGCTATCTCCTATAGTGAATATTTTTTTAAGCGGTTCAGGAACAAACATAGGCTGTGGAGAAGACTTTCTCCACAGCCTAAACTTCTTAATAGGAGCAGTTTTTAGTATGTCTTGAGTAAAAACTTTGATCTCTTCATGTATAAACTCTGATGAAATACGATTCCTGATTTGTTTCCTCCACAATCCATTCTGCCATCATATAAAGTAAAAAAGAGATAAGAACACTGTATGAAGTATAATTTCTCTCCTCGAATATATATTCTTGGCCCACGTAACCGGCTACTAAAAGAATTACCTTCTTCAACCGTTTTCCTTTAAAATATCCCATTCATTATAAACATTAATTTTTTCTAGAATAATTGAATTTAAATAACGGATTATCGACACTAAATTATGTAATTTTGCATAATGTTACATAAATTCGGCATTTTCTCTTTTTTTTGACAAGAATAGACAGTATACTTTTTACAAGTTTAATATTTCAGAAAATTATACGAGGTGAAAAACATGAAAAATAAAAAAACATTAGCTACAGTTGCATTAACAACAGGATTAGCTTTAACAACTGTAACACCATATGGACTAGGTCATGCAGAGGAAACAGATCAACTACAAGTTCAAATGCAAGAGGATTCGTTTCGTACAGGTGAACTTACACGACCATCACAAAAGGCACCAGAAAATGTAGTAAAAGATGCTCTTAAGGAGAAGACAGAGCAAGCTTTGTCTCCAAAACAAGTTAATGGAGAAACGGGAGTAGATTATAAGGTTCTTCAAAAGCGTGGTTCTTATGATGGAACTACACTTGTGCGTATGCAACAAACATATGAAGGAAAAGAAGTATATGGGCATCAATTGACTGCACACGTAGATAAAAAGGGTGTTATTAAAAGTGTTTCAGGAGATAGCGCGCAAAATTTAAAACAAGAAGATTTAAAGAAGCCTATTAATCTATCACAAGAAGAAGCGAAACAATATATTTATACGAAGTACGGCAATGATATCAAGTTTATTTCTGAGCCAGAAGTAAAGGAAGTTATTTTTGTTGATGAAAATAATGGACAAGCCAGCAATGCATACCAAGTTACATTTGCTGCTGCAACACCAAACTATGTATCTGGAACCTATTTAGTGAATGCTCATAATGGTGATATGTTAAAAAATATGGTACAAGAATCAGATTTAAAAGCAAGTGAAAAGCTTGTTGGAGCCTTAAAGGAAAGTAGAAAAAGCAATCTTACATCATTAACTGGAACAGGAAAAGATGATTTAGGTATATCTCGTACATTTGGTATTTCTAAACAAAGTAATGGGAAATATGCACTTGCTGATTACACTAGAGGGCAAGGAATTGAAACGTATGATGTGAATTACAGAGATATTACTAAAGAGGAAAGCTATTACCCTGGTACACTAGCAACTAGCACTTCAACAACATTTAATGATCCAAAAGCGGTAAGTGCTCATTTCTTAGCAACAAAGGTATATGATTTTTATAAAGATAAATACAAGCGTAATAGTTTTGATAATAAGGGACAAAAAGTAGTTTCAGTTGTACATGCCTGGGATTCTGAAGATACAAATGATCCGAAGAATTGGCAGAACGCATTAAGTGCTAATAATGGTAGCATGCTTGTATATGGAGATCCTATTGTAAAGGCATTTGACGTAGCAGGACATGAATTTACACATGCGGTTACATCTAGCGAATCTAATCTTGAATATTCTGGAGAATCTGGTGCGATTAACGAGGCGTTATCTGATATTATGGGAACAGCTATTGAGAAATATATAAACAAGGGGAAATTTAACTGGACAATGGGAGAACAAACTGGATCAGTTTTCCGTGATATGGCAAATCCATCTTCAGTTCCTTCTTCAACTGGAGTACCGTATCCAGATGATTATAGTGAATTTAACGATTTTAATGGATGGGATAATGGAGGTGTTCATTTCAACTCAAGTATTATTAATAAAGTTGCGTATTTAATTGCAAAAGGTGGCACTCATAACGGTGTAACTGTAAAAGGTATTGGCGAGGATAAAATGTTTGATATTTTCCATTATGCAAACACTGATGAATTAAACATGACTTCTGGTTTCTCCGAATTGAGATCGGCATGCCTTCGAGTTGCAGCAAATAAATATGGGGCGAACTCAACTGAGGCTCAAGCAGTTCAAAAAGCTTTTGATGCAGCAAAAATTAAGTAAGTGAGAAATATAGTTCTTATCCGTATTGATGAACTCAACACATAATGGTTGTATAAGCAAGAGGATAGGCCAGGTTCTGCTATTGTTTCGACAACATTATGGAAAGTTAGATAGTACCTTAGGTACTATCTAGCTTTTTACAGAATAAAATGTCGGAAAATTTGTTTTTTGTTATAATATTAATATAATAGGATGAAGAATATTATGGATACACATATAATAGCAAAAGAAGAAATAATAACATTATTAAGCAGTTGGTATAATGCAATTATTTCTCAACATATAATAAAAGCTAAACACTTAAAAGAAGAGATTGATAGAAATATTCATAGTATTGAAGAAGACTCTAATATCTCTATCTATTATTCCCTACTTAACTTTAGATATAATTTACTGGTTTGTGATATAGATGGTTCTAAAGACTGTCTAGAAAAGATTGCTCCATTTCCAGAACAAACCGAAACATTTTTGAAATATTATTATCATTTCTTCAAAGCTATTTATGCAATTTCAGTTGGAAATCATAATGAAGCTAAAGAACAATATGAGAAGGCTGAAAAACTCTTAGCAACTATTCCAGATGAATTAGAAAAGGCTGAATTTGATTACATGTTTGCAGTATTCCATTATCAATCCTTAAACCCGTTGTTGGCTGCTAAATATGCTAATAAGGCAAAAGAGGTATTTTCGAAGCATACAGGATATGAAATGAAAGTTGCTTCCTGTCAAAACACCATAGGACTTGCTTGTACTAAACTTAGGCTGTATGAAATTGCTGAGGAAAATTTCATTTCAGCTCTTAGAATATTTGAAAAATATGGAGAAGAACAACTAATAGCTAAAGTGAAACATAATTTAGGATTATTATATGCTGATCAAAACCTTTCAGAGCTAGCGATTAAGTATTTAAAGGATTCTTTAAAAAATAACCCTAAAACTATGTTTTTATTAGCTAGGGAATACTATAAGTTAGGAGAAAATTTTCTTGCTGCAGATCTAATTGAACAAGGATATAACCTTACAAAACTTAAAGAATATAAGTGCCATTTTGCTATCTTAAGAGAACTGAATAAGGGAGCAGAGATTGAGGAACTAGAGAAAGTTATTATGACAGGAATATATTACTTCAAGAAAGAAAATCTATGGGGTCATGTAAAAGAATATGCTTCAATTCTCGGAAGTAAATTCTATGACCTAAGCAATGATGAAAAAGCCAGTAGATTCTTTCACATTGCCCTAGATGCTGACAAAAAAGATTTGGAGAAGGGAGCCTAAAAATAATGAAAAAAGTACTTTTAACTGTAATGATTTTTACAGGGATTTTATCTTTTGGTGTTGCTAATCAATCTATTAAAGAGCCATCAGCTAAAGCTAATCTACTTTGTTTAGATCATGGAGAAACTATCTAATTGAAAAAAGAGAGTGCCTTTTGGGAAAGGGACTCTCTTTTTTCAATTATTTTATTATTTATGATTCACATACGTATCAAACTATAAGTGGATATATCCAGCTGTAATACGTTGCGCTTCCATTAAACGTTTTCCGGTCACCGGTGTTACTTCAACACGCCGTTTATTCCGCATTAACGGGCAGTAATACTCCCGCCTCAAAATTCTGCGAAAGCATTGTCCAGCTCTAGCGGCTAGAATCTCCGGTCGTTTCGCCCTCTCGGACGAGGCAAAAAGCGCCTCTCTGTCGGGGGCTCCAACGTCCTGCGATTCTGAGCGAGCCGCTTACGCTTTTCTAAAGAAGCTAGGTGGGAGATAAACTGCCCGTAAAAGCCCGATTGGTTCAACTAATAATCAGTGGGGGATGGAGAAAACCCCCACTGATTAAAGTTTCACTTTATCAGCAGCGTCTTGTGATACAGTGGCATCTATAAATAACTCTTTCGTCTTATCATGAACAATTAATGGGAAATCAGCTTTTGCACCAACTGCAGAAGCGTGGACCCAATCTTCTGGATTTACACTTTTCCAGTTCCAATAGCCATTTCCATCTTTTACTTTATAATTGTCTTTTACAATATCGACGAAGTTTTCATATTTTGAGTGTAAGGCAACTGGAAGCGAAACATTAGTAAAGTTTGCTGCATGCATAGGCTGATTAACATCTCCTAAATAATGAAGTGATAATCCTAAATAGAAAAATGCATTTTTCAAATCGTTATCGGAAGTTAATTAGATCCATCTTATAAAATAATAAAGATGATAAAGTAATAGGAATACTGTTTTAATAATCTATTTCTTAATATTGCTGTCTATAGAAAAAATGTTCATTTTAATTACAACCCAAATAATAATAGATTGGTAAATATTGTATCAACATGCCCCGTTTTTACACGTTAACTATACTAAATAAAACCATAGTCCTTATAGTTCTTTAAGTAATGTTTATGGTTTTTATTTATCTTTAAATAAAGAATAACTATATTGATTTTTCGAAGTATTTAAAGTATTTTAAGATGGGGATGTGGTATTAACGAATTTCACTGGATACAGCTAATGATTAAATTGTTTTTAAGGAAAAGGGAGTTAAATGGAATAAGATTGCTCAATAAAAGAAGTAATGAAAATATGACTTACAAGGGGAAGAGTTATGAAGCGTAAAACATCAGAAAGATTATTTAGAATTGATTGCGGAGATATCTATCTTCAAGAGTTTTCCATTAAAGATGCAGATAGTATATACAGAATTTCAAATCAACCCGAAATATTTAATTTCTTGCCAGACTGGAAATCAACAAAAGAACAAAGGGTAGATTGGGTTACCAATTATGAAATACCAGCAAATAAAGCATTTCTTGATGCCGCTGTAAATACATCAAACATAGATGTTCATTTTTTAAAATTAGGGGTATTTATTAAGGAAACTAATGAATGTATTGGTTGGTGCTGTACAGGCATTAAAGATGAGCTACCTTCACCGAATAGAGAAATTATGTATGCCATTTCAAGTGAATATCAAAAGAAAGGATATGCTACTAAAGCGTCTAAAGGATTGATTAACTATTTGTTTACAAATACAAATTTAGATGTCATTAACGCAGTAGCTTTAATTAACAACGTTTCATCAAATAAAGTTATTGAAAAATGTGGATTTACTTATCTGAATCAACAGACAATAGAAAGCGAATTATATAATCACTATATATTAAATAAGTCAGAGTGGATGGAAAATCATTAAAAGAAAATGGTGTTGTTCCAGAAAAGGACGCGATTGTGCAATAACACTTAGATTTAAACGACTTTATTGTTGTATTTTTAAGTGCAGTGAAGTATTTCACATCAAAAATTAAACAACTTTATTTTAACCCCGTCTTAAAATCAGAACGGGGTTATACGTGTTTTAGGTTTTAAAATTAAATAACTTTATTGTCATTTTACATAATCCGCCCTTACGTTGAGTACATGTATTCAACGTAAGGGCCCTTTTAAATTCGTTTTTTAATTTTCTTAGTTAAGGTAATGTGTATATCTCGGCTGAACCCCTAGAAGAAAATTTCCCCTGTAATGTTTATGGAAAATCAAATTACTATTCATAAGGTAATAATAGTATGAGTTATTTATGGTTGATATGACTATATTTATATGTAATTGTGCATTTCCAAATAAAGTAAAATTATATATGAAGTACCATTAAATTATATTAAAAACATTTTTTAGCAAGAGATTAGTATAGATCAATGAAAATCACTATATTTTAGGTTTAATTATCATAGTATAATTATTTCACTTAGTGAAGCGATTAATAGTATTTAACTTTTTTTAATATAATTTTTTTATATTATAAATATAAAATATCTGAATTATTAAATATAAATGATGGGATTTTATTGTTTACTTATTAAAAACATAGTGTTTAAATGAGGGGGAAGTAAGGTCCTTACATTCTATGAGAAGTAAATAATAACCAGAGTTTAACACTCTATCCGAAAGAATTCTCCTTCCTCAAGCGTGTGCAAGGAGAGAGCCTATCGTTAGAGCGTTCAAGATGTATGTATAAGATTCTAAAAAGACAATAGTGAAGAGGTGTACGGAATGAAAAATAAAATAATTAAAGGATTTTTAATAACATCCATTGTTACTGGAGCGACTATTCCTATCAATACTCTCGCAACACCAATCGTTCAAGCAGAAACGCAACAGGAAAACAC
This sequence comes from Bacillus sp. FSL K6-6038, assembly GCF_038050455.1. Lineage (NCBI taxonomy): Bacteria > Bacillati > Bacillota > Bacilli > Caryophanales > Bacillaceae > Bacillus > Bacillus sp. FSL K6-6038. The sequence continues at coordinate 2,696,927 of NZ_JBBOUH010000001.1, read as the reverse complement.
GGATATTTCCTCATCATTACGAAAATTAGGTGCACAATCGAAATTAATCCAAACATATATAGATCAAGCTTTAATGAGCCCTAATGTACAGCTAGAGGAAGTTCCATCTTTAAATACGAACCAATCCCTAATCAAACAAGATATGAACGAATGGTCATCGGAACTTTATCCAAAATTAGTTCTATTAAATTCAAAAAGTAAAGGATTTGTAAATCAATTTAATAGCTATTATCCAACATTAAAAGAGTTTGTAGACAATAAAGAAGATAAAGAAGGTTTCTTGGATAGACTAGAAGTTCTTCAAGATAAAGCGATGACAAACCAAGAAAACGTACAACGTCAGATTAATGAATTAACAGATCTTAAATTACAGCTTGATAAAAAACTTCAAGATCTCGATACTGATGTGACAAAAGCACAGGGTGTACTAAGTTCAGATGGAACAGGGAAAATAGACCAGCTAAAAAATGAATTACTAAATACCCAAAAATCAATTCAAAATGATTTACAACAAATCGCATTGTTACCAGGAGCTTTAAATGAACAAGGGTTTGTTATATTCAAAGAAGTCTATAACCTTTCAAAAGATATCATTGAACCTGCTGCTCAAACAGCGGTGGCAGCGTATAACAAAGGAAAAGAAATTAACAAATCTATTTTAGAAGCAGAGGAAAAAGCAGGGAAAGAAGCGATAGAAAAAGGGAAATCTGCTTTAGAGATTGAAGCTGCCAAAAAAGAAGCTCGTGATGCAATTGAGAAAAGCAAACAAGCTGAAATAGCTGCAGCTGCAGTTGCACAAACAAAAGAGTATGACCTTACGAAAGTTATTGACCCTGAACAAGTTAAGAAAACATATAGTGCCTTCGCTGAGGTAAATAAACTAACAGCAGAACAGCGAGCACATTTAGCAGATTTAGAGACACAAAACCAAAAATTTTATGATTTAACAAAGAACCTAAAAATAGCAGATTTACAAAAATCAATGCTTATTCTTATGCAAAATGATTTGCATACGTTTGCAAATCAAGTAAATGTAGAACTTGACCTACTAAAACGCTATAAAGAAGATTTGAATCTAATCAAAAATAATATTACAAAATTATCTACTAATGTTGATACAACTGACCAGCAGTCTCAAAAAGATACATTAAGACAATTAAAAAATGTAACAAGTTACCTTGAAGAACAAGTTTATAAATTTTAATATTATGTTTTTTGAAATCTGCAAAGATTATAAGAATCTATCGAAAGACTAAGGAGGAGAATAGATATGAAGAAATTTCCATTTAAAGTGTTGACTTTGGCCACTCTGGCAACGGTTATCACTGCTACTACCGGTAACACTATTCATGCATTTGCACAAGAAACGACCGCTCAAGAACAAAAAGTAGGGAATTATGAATTAGGGCCTGAAGGGCTGAAGAAAGCATTAGCTGGAACAGGATCTCATATTCTTGTAATGGATTTGTACGCAAAAACAATGATTAAACAACCAAATGTAAATTTATCCAATATTGATTTAGGTTCAGAAGGAGCAGAATTAATTAAAAATATTCACCTTAATCAGGAACTGTCACGAATCAATGCGAATTATTGGTTAGATACAGCGAAGCCGAAAATTCAAAAAACAGCACGTAATATTGTAAATTACGATGAACAATTTAAAAATTATTACGATATATTGGAAGCTGCTGTACAAAAGAAAGATAAAGCAGAGTTAAAAGAGGGCATAAATGATTTAATCACTACAATTAATACAAATTCAAAAGAAGTCACAGAAGTAATTAAGATGTTACAAGACTTCAAAACAAAACTGTATGACAATTCTATAGGGTTTAAAAATAATGTTGGTGGCCCAGATGGGCAAGGTGGATTAACGGCACTATTAGCTGGAAATAATGCACTGATTCCACAACTTCAAGCTGAAATTGAGAAGCTACGTTCTACTCAGACAGAGCATTTTAACAATGTATTAGCATGGTCAATTGGTGGTGGATTGGGAGCATTCATTTTAGTTGCTGCAGCCATTGGAGGAGCGGTAGTAATTGTTGTGACTGGCGGTACAGCAACACCAGCTGTTGTTGGTGGACTTGCAGCTCTCGGTGCAGCTGGTATCGGTTTAGGAACAGCTGCTGGTGTCACGGCGTCTAAGCATATGGACTCCTATAACGAAATTTCTAAAAAAATCGGAGAATTAGGTACGAAGGCCGATCTTGCTAGCCAAGCAGTTATTTCGCTTACTAACGCGAAAGCAACTTTGACAGATCTGTATCAAACAGTGGATCAAGCGATACTGTCTCTAACAAATATCCAACAACAATGGAATAAAATGGGGGCCAACTATACAGATTTACATGATAATATCGACTCTATGCAAGAACATAAATTCTCTTTAATACTTGATGATTTAAAAGCTGCTAAACAAAGTTGGAGTGATATTCATAAAGATGCAGAATTCATTTCGAAAGACATCGCTTTTAAACAAGAATAGAACTTATAATCAAAACCTATATTAGGAGGAATACGAAATGCTAAATAAAATCCCTTACAAATTAATCGTTGCATCGGCGCTTTTAACTATGACAACAACTTCTGTAGTCTCACCAGTAGCAACTTTTGCAAGTGAAATTGAACAAACGAACAATGGAGATACGTCTCTTTCAGCAAATGAAGTGAAGATGAAAGAAACCTTGCAAAAGGCTGGGTTATTTGCAAAATCTATGAATGCCTATTCTTATATGTTAATTAAGAATCCAGATGTGAATTTTGAAGGAATTACTATTAATGGATATGTAGATTTACCTGGTAGAATTGTACAAGATCAAAAGAATGCAAGAGCACATGCGGTTACATGGGATACGCAAGTAAAAAAACAGCTTTTAGATACATTAACAGGCATTATTGAATACGATACAACATTTGAAAATTATTATGAAACAATAGTAGATGCGATTAATACAGGGGATGGAGAGACTTTAAAAGAAGGGATCACAGATTTACGAGGTGAAATTCAACAAAACCAAAAGTCTGCACAACAATTAATACAAGAATTAACTAAGTTAAGAGACGCTATTGGACAAGATGTTAGAGCATTTGGAAGCGATAAAGAACTCTTGCAGTCGATTTTAAAAAACCAAGGTGCTGATGTTGAGGCCGATGAAAAGCGTCTACAACAAATTTTAGACTCAGTAAACTATTATAAAAAATTAGAGTCTGATGGATTTAATGTAATGAAGGGCGCCATTTTGGGCCTACCGATAATTGGTGGTATCATAGTGGGTATAGCAAGAGATAATTTATCTAAGTTAGAGCCTACATTAGCAGAATTACGTCAGACTGTAGATTATAAAACAACATTAAATCGTGTAGTTGGAGTTGCGTATATTAATATTAATGAGATGCATAAGGCACTTGATGATGCTATTAATGCTCTTACTTATATGTCCACGCAATGGCATGATTTAGATTCTCAATATTCGGGAGTACTGGGACATATTGAGAATGCATCTCAAAAAGCTGATCAAAATAAATTTAAATTCTTAAAACCTAACTTGAATGCTGCTAAAGATAGTTGGAAAACATTAAGAACAGATGCGGTTACATTAAAAGAAGGGATAAAAGAATTAAAAGTGGAACCTGTTACTCCGCAAAAATAAGGAAATATTGGTTCCGTTGCAAAGTTACCTAAAACATAGAGAATCTATGATTACATTGTTAAATGGTTATAAAATAATTAGTAAATCCCTATATAACGAAAAGGCGAAGTCTGATTCAAGACTTCGCCTTTCACTATAAATTTTCTTTAATACTTGATGATTTAAAGGCTGCTAAACAAAGTTGAAATGATATTCATAACGATGCAGAACTAGCTTCAAAAGATATCGCTTTTAAAGGAGAAATGAACTTACAATCAAAACCTATATAGGAGGAATATGAAATGATGAAAAAACTCCCTTACAAAATACTCGCTGTATCAACGTTTTTAACTATGACAACCACTTATGCAGTCACACCAGTAGCAACTTTTGCAAGTGAAATTGAACAAACTAACACTGGAGATATGTCTCTTTCAGCAAATGAAGAGAAGATGAAAACAGCTTTGCAAGATGCTGGGGTATTTGCAAAATCTATGAATGACTATTCTTGTTTGTTAATTAATAATCCAGATGTGAATTTTGAAGGGATTATTATTAATGGGTATGCAGATTTACCTATTAAAATTGTACAAGATCAAAAGAATGCAAGAGAACATGCTGTTAAATGGGATACGCAAATAAAAGGACAGCTTTTAGATACATTGACAGGCATTATTGAATACGATACAAAATTTGATAATCATTATGGAACATTAGTAGAGGCAATTCATACAGGGAACGGAGATATTCTTAAAAAAGGGATTACAGATTTACGAGGTGAAATTCAACAAAACGAAGAGTATGCACAAAAATTAATACAAGAATTAACTAAGTTAAAAGACGATATTGGACAAGATGTTAGAGCATTTGGAAGCGATAAAGATCTCTTGCAGTCGATTTTAAAAAACCAAGGAGCTGCGGTTGAGGACGATCAAAAGCGTCTAAATGAAGTTTTAGGACAAGTAAACTATCAGAAAGACATAGAATCTAAAGGATTGACAATGGTAAAGATTCCGTTTTTTCCCGTAATGATTTCTGGTGGTATAATGATAGGTGATGCAAGAAGTAAGTTAGGCTGGTTAGAGCCAGAATTAGCAAAATTACGTCAGACTGTAGATTATAAACTAACATTAAATCGTGTAGTTGGAGTTGCGTTTAATAATATTGATCAGATGCATAGTGCGATTGATAATGCTCTGAAATCTCTTACTTTTATGTACGACCAATGGAGTGATTTAGATCGTCAATATGGATCAGTTCTACAATTTATTGATAAGGCATCTGAAAAAGCTGATCAAAATAAATTTAAATTCTTACTACCCAACTTGAATGCAGCTAAAGACAGTTGGAAAACAGTAAGAACAGATGCGTTCACATTAAAAGAAGGGATAAAAGAATTAAAAATGCAACCCGTCACTCCACAAAAATAAGGAGATATCGGTTCTTTTTTAAAGCTTTTGAATAAACATGGCAAACTTAAGTTAGACGTTAAAGTTCTGCCATGATAAAAAAGAGAGCGGTTTGCTCTCTTGAGGGCTCTGGTGCAGAAAATTAAAAATGATTGAAAAAAGTCTTCAAAAATTATAAAGAATAGGTCATAAAGACTATTTAGGTGCAAGTATAATAAATGTAAAAATAATGTATGGACAAATTCCATTTAATCTTTAGAAAAATCTACTTGTTGGTGAGAAATTTATCTTTTGATTCATGCATTTTCTTTATGTGGAACATCATCAGCATTTGGAGAACCCCTTCGGTTTATCCTACCGAAAATATACTATTCCTTTTAAATTGGTATGTATAGTGACCTCAATTAAAGGAATAGTATATTTTTTCCGTCTTGGGGGTAATTCTTTTTCTTAGCTTGATGGCGATGTGGCTGTATCCCATATAACTTATGTTATTGAACTCTTTTATTATGTATCAATAAATACTAAGCATACTATTTAAACAACCTTTTAATAAAAAATTTCTTTTCTAAAAACAAACTACTTGTAGTACAAGCCAACATAAATCTAAGTTATTGCCGTTCTTGTTCCGTTACTGCACAGATCCTCTTTGCTACTATTAAGGTACCACCAATTGCCCAGTAAATATGTATCAATCAAAATAAAGCAGGCCAAACAAAAGCTGTGTAACCTATACCCTTTAACCATTTTGAACGTTGTTTTTGAGATTTATTTAGTAAAATAAATCGAGGTTCATCTTCCTCTACTTGATGATTTTCGTTCCACGGAATCGCTCATGTCTAATGAGTTTAAGTGGGGCCTTAGGCCACCGGCGTTAGCCCCAAGACGATTAAAAGGAGCGCAACGGACAATAAAATCCAGCTAGGATGAGGGCGGCGCATTACCCAAAAAGAGATGATAGCACCATATAGAAAAGAGCTACCTGCAAGTAGGCCAGTCACGAGCCTTGCATCCTGCTTGAACCAGATTGCGGCGGCAATCAAGGTGAGCCCGCTGAATAACCAGTTGAGCGTGGTAAAATGCAAAAGCAATCGCACGAGTTTTTGTATCGGTGCAGATATCTGCCCATTCGCCACAAAAACTGCCTCAATCGGCTTGATTATCAGCCGTTTCATCAGTATGCCGTGAACTATCGCGGTACCACCGCCGATGACCCCGGCTGCCGTCAATGTAATACTATGCCAGTCCATATCCATACACCTCCAGAGAATTTTACTAATGGGGAGATATCACTACATGCGCATCAAGCTATGAAAATATAAGTACTCCAAAACAAAAAAATGTACATTTTTTTGTTTTGATGGGCGTTATAAACTTCTTAAGTTGATGGATATATGGCGGTACACCTATATTTCTATTCGCCTTTTTCTAACATTAGAACCACGAATCTTGGTGAAGACATTGGTTTTCGCCCTGTCCTGGGGTCCATCCTCGCTTTTTCTAATTCTTCCGCAACTATTTTTCTTACCTCACCTGCTGCAAACATAACTTGTTAAACTATAGGGCAGGATTATTTAATAAGAATATCTTTAAAGACCTAACAAAGGGGTATTAATTTCCTATATAATTATAACAAACAAAAAATAGATTATTTTAGGATGGCTGATATCTTGAAAACGAAAGCTAAATATCAAACTTGGATACGAATTTACAAACTACTTATTTTTTTGGTTATTTCACTCATTTTTCTCTTGGTAACATTATTACCTGTTAATTTATATCAGCGAGTCCTGTCAGGGGTTTTAGCGTTGCCTTTTATGTATATAGCATTCATACTTTCTTATTCAGTTTACCAATTCGCAGCATTTGGAGGGAATTATCAGTCAAAAATACATGATTTAATTGTTGCCAAGGTGAATTGGGTTGGAAAAGGAAAAATACTAGATATAGGAACAGGCAGTGGTTCACTGATTATTAAACTGGCAAAGACTTTTCCTAAGCCCTTTTTAACTGGAATTGATTATTGGGGAGGGAATTGGGAATATTCGAAAGCTCAATGTCAACAGAATGCTGAAATAGAAGGGGTCTCTGATAGGGTTGATTTTCTGAAAGCAAGTGCTGCAGAACTCCCTTTTAATGATGATGAATTTGATATAATTGTAAGTTGTCTAACCTTTCATGAAGTAAAAGATAGAGAAAATAAAACTGAAGTAATTAAAGAAGCATTAAGAGTGTTAAAACCTGGTGGTGAATTTGTCTTCTTAGATTTGTTTATGGATGAAAAAATATTTGGGGATGAAAAAGAGCTCTTAAATGTCTTAAAGAAACATGGTGTATCTGAATTGAATAGCTACAAGCTTACTAAAGAAATGAAATTGCCAAAGTTCTTATTGAACAAAAAAGTATTAGGAAATGCAGTGATTTTGAGTGGAAGGAAATAAGCGTGCACTAATTTGCTTACGAAAATAGCGCTGACTTCTCTATTATAAGGGCAACTACTTTATTCACTTAGTGAGCGATCATATACCTATTCAAGAATAGGGTGCTATTGTGGAGCAACATAGATAGGAAATGATCAAACTTTTTTACAAAAGAGTGAACCAACTGAAAATATTAAGAGCGTGTTTTAATTAATCTTTTTTCAAAACACGCTCTTTTCTATGATTATTTATCAAGATTATTAGTATCAATTTGATCAAACTTTATTTTAAAGCAACACCAGCATTTTGTTTGGAATTATTTTTCTCTTAAACTCGTCTCATATTCTTTTACTTCATCCAGCGTTCTAAATACTACTACATTAAAAATTTCTTTTTCATTACCACAAATAACAACAAACCCATCAGTTGTTTGTAATACTCTTCCTACATTTCCATTCGGAAGAGGAATGCTAGTCGGATGTTTAATATTCATCTTATTTTTTTTAGCAATATATTCATCAATCGGCATCCCAATGGGGAATTCATTTTGCAATTCTTTGGTGGTATACAGGGAAGCTGAACTTTCATTCTTTGCTGAGGCTTTTTGATAATTTGGTGTACAAGCTGTTAAAGACATGAATAATGCACCGGAAACAAAAAGCAAAGAAAGCTTTTCAAACATAAAATAATTCACTCCATTCAGTATTCAATTAGTCACCAAATTAGAATAGCAAAAGGGTTCTATTAAATTTGTTGCAATGTGTCTGTCGAAAAAAGAAAAGAATGCACTTATTTAGTGATTTTCCTCGAAATACTAAAAGGTTACTACGGAAATTTGTAAATATAAGGATAAAATATGCATTAGGGGAGAAAAAAGTTTGTACAAGTTATATATGAAGGGCATAAACAAAAGAAAAGACCTCTTCCGAGTATCTTTTTGTGATAATTAGTTTATGAATTGTGAAAGTGGACCTTGTAGGATTCGAACCTACGACCGGACGGTTATGAGCCGTCTGCTCTAACCAGCTGAGCTAAAGGTCCATGGTAAGCGATTAGTTTTCCAAGCTAATCGCAATAATGAAGTATACCGATATAATTATATAATATTTTGAATGAAAAGAAAAGACACTCAATGAGTGCCTTCCTTCAGTTCTTTAGTTCACCAATTGTTTTTCTATAGGGTTTCAACATGATTAATGAAAAATATAGAGCAGATCTATAACAAAATAATAGCATTATGTTACCTGGTGTTTTCATGCAATTTTACATATGAGAGAATTCGTCCAACGAGGGTCTATAAAATCAGTATTTTAATGTACAGAAACTAAAGATGATTCAATTATATAACGATTAGGCGCGTCACCAATATAATCAAAAGGATAACAGGTTGTTAATGTTAGGAAGCGGTACCATTGTTAGTGGAGAAGCTGCCCATGCGGAAGGGAGAAGAACAGATACAGCCATGCATGCAGGAGTCCACATTATGGGTAGATTCGATAATGCAACGGATGATTATTCATGGCATTTAGCAAATGGAACTGATATTAATAATCAATCACTAGCAGCTAAAATTTTGAATAATGGAACAGGGATTGCTGATAATGGGTGGGTTACAGGTAATGCTGATTATGCAGAAATGTTCGAAACAGTTGACGGTCAGCCAGATTTTGGTTTTGTTTGATGGGAATAGAATTACTTGAACCTACCGATAATCCTTAGTTATATCAACAAAAAGAGGTTGGGTACCTTTAGGCACCCAACCTCTTTAATTCCGATAATAAGAGATTATGTTAGCTTCACATGTATGGGATATTTATTGAATTTTAGTAATTATATACAGATTGTGTGATACAATTGGTAACATGTGGGTGTAAAGAGCTAATTTTGACAAGAAGCGTTTAATAATATTGTCGATTCTTCTACAATCGGGCCAGTTTGTGGAGTAATGCTGACACATGAAACTTTAGATAAAGTTAAACGTAACTCTGTAAGGGCATTTTGAAATTATGTCACATACTGTTAGGAATTCGAGAACGTAAGTATATTATTGAATTTTTTCAAAAAAATCATTGCCTAAATACTGATAGATAACAGGCAGCGACAGGAGTCAAGGGTTAAACGATTTGCAATGATAGGATGAAAGGTCGGGTAATTATGAGCAGTTATTTTCCAAAGGCGGGGAAGCTAATTGGCGTAATAAGTATGCTTGTCATTTTGCTTTCATCACTTTGGCTTATATGGATTGGAGAAACAAACATTCGTTATAGTGCGGATCATGAGGGAACGATGCCCTTTTGGAACAAGTGGATACCTGTTATTGTCGGTATACTCCTCGTCCGTTTCTTACCGTTTTATCGTAAAAACTACAATCCCCTTCAACAGTTTGAACCAAGGCGCATCATGGTTCAAACTGTTGTCTTATTCTTGAGTGGATCCCTCTTTACGATTTGTCTTCTCATCGCGAACTTTGAAGGAATGGTGTTCCAATTGTGGTTTATGATATCTAAAATTGTTTTTTTATTGTTCATTCCATTAATGCTTCTTTTGTTTTATCAGAGTAACCTCAAAAAAGAACGACCAAAACCTGTAAAATCAATGGTGAGTAATAGATGGTATTGGCTTACACCGCTTATTGTCATTATAATATGGGGTTATTTCAACTTCTTTTCGGTATTCTCTACACCATTTGTTTCAATGAGAATAGGTATAACTGATCCAACGATTTTAATCGCAACTTTACTCGTAGGGTTTCTTATTAATAGTGTACTCGAAGAGCTTTTTTATAGAGTTTGGTTGCAAACACGTTTGGAATTATTACTAGGTACCTGGCCGGCGATTCTTTTTACATCACTCTTATGGGCGAGCTGGCATATTGCAATACACGGTTCTGGTCATTGGGGGGCTGATACGGCCACGGTCATTATGAACCTTGGTATCGTAGGTCTATTCCTTGGGTATTTGTGGGCGCGTTATCGCAGTGTGTGGGTAATTATTATTGTCCATGGATTAATTAATGCGCATCCACAGCACCTACTTGAGATATTATTCAATTAAAGGGCGCGATTGTGGAACAATATAGGTAGAAATGATCAAACCTTATTTCAAAGCTATACTTCGAAATAGGTTCAGTTTATCTCCGTAGTTTCCGACGTCGGGAAGTCTTCTATAAATAAATTAAAAATGGCTAGAGTCCGTAGTGATTATCTACACTCTAGCCATTTTTAATTTATTCAGGGTCGATAAGACTAACAGCTCTAACTTTCATGTCTGGTTGTTGAGCTAATATTTGTTGCTTTGCCTCTTCTATATCACTTGCTTGTACTTTTTTGTAATACACAATCCCTTTAGGACATTGATATTCAACAGTATAGTCTTTCTTTTTTGAGCTCATGTAATTCCCCCTTACATTATACCTTAATTAGGAGCATTCTTAATTCATGTTCCCACTTTTAATGTTTAGATATTTTTGTTCAAATATCCTCCCTGAATCACGTATTTTCTACCAATAACACCCGATTATGTGAATAGACAGTCCCTTCAGAAGAAATGAAGGGACTTTTAAATGTTTTGCGATAATTTGGTTTTATGTTAGCGAAAAATGCTTTCACATACAGAAAACACCCTTTTAGTCTACAACTATTCTTTAACAGTCTAATACTTTTTTCTATAGTCTAAAACATTTTTTTATGGAGCAAGAGGAGAAATGTATGCCTGAAAGCGTACAGATAAGACAATGTAAATATCTTAACAATATCGTGGAACAGGATCATTGTTTTATAAAGAAGAGAGTTCGTTCCATGTTAGGATTAAAATCATTTCGCATAGCAACTTTGATTTTGAGAGGTATCGAAGCCATGCATATGATGAAAAAAGGACAACTTGTTTTACCGGACAAGTCCGTCCAAAACCAGAGAGAATTTATTCATAAATTGTTTGGCTTAGCTTCATAAGAGGGCAATGTAGAGGAATTTGCTACTCTATGTTTCTCACTAACATTTTTGTGCCAGAACCAAACTGTTTATAAAGTTAGAGGAAGATGAAATTACAGAATATAAATAAAATTATGTAAACGAAATAAATTATGGTAGAATATGGTTGTGTTATCCGGATCAATGTTTAGCACACTGAGAAAATAATCAACAAATCTGGCTTTAAAGGGGGAATTAATTTGGAAAGAAGAAGTCATAGAATTATTCATCATTTTCGAAGTTTATTAGTTATAAGCCTATGTTTCTTTCTAGTATTTTTGGGTGGTAATAACTCGAAGGCTGAAACAGTTTCTTCTATAGCATTAAATGCTAAAGATGTAGAAGCTTTCACAAATAAAGTAATTCCAGAGAAAATGAAAGCAGAAAATGCACCTGGTGTAGCTATTGTCGTTGTCAAAGATGATCAAATTCTATTTCAAAAAGGATACGGTTTTTCCAACAAAGAACAGAATATTCCCATCGATCCTAAAAAAACCGTTTTTCGATTAGCGTCAGTATCAAAGGTTTTTACTGCTAGTGCTGTAATGCAGTTAGTTGAACAAGGAAAAATTGATTTAAATAAAGATATAGTAAATTATATGGGGGGATTAAAGTACCAAAATAATGTGGGTGAACCAGTTACAATGAAACATTTACTCACCCATACAACAGGTTTTGATGACGTGGATCCTAGATTGGGGGATATTCATGATCAAATAAATGACTATACAAAACTTAAAGATTATGTAGAAGAAAATATGCCCACAGTAGTGAGAAAGCCAGGAGATACGTATACATATGATAATTTTGCTTCTATGCTGCAAGGATATATTGTTCAAAATTTGACAGACACACCTTTTTATAAATATATGGCGAAAAATATTTTTTACCCTTTAGAGATGCAAAATAGTAGTTTTGTTATGACTAATTTTATTAAAGATAAGCTTGCAACAGGATACGATAAAAAAGGCGATGTCATCCCATTTTATCAAACAAGACCGACGGACATGCCACAAGGGAGTATGTTTTCTACAGGAAGTGACGTAGCCAATTTTATGATTGCTCAATTGAATGGTGGTAAATTCAAAAATAAACAAATACTAAAAACAGAAACTGTGCAAGATATGCAACAAACAAAATTTGCGTTGCATCCAAAGTATCCCAATATGACATATGGATTTGAATTCTTTTCACCGCAAAGCCATAATGGTCAATATGTTTTTGGGAAAGGTGGAAATATACCAGGGTTTTCTTCTTTAATGTGGTTAATTCCTGAACATAAATTAGGTGTTTTTGTTGTCACGAATAAAGATAGTTCATTACTTCCTTATAAATTATTTGATGAATTTATGAATCACTATTTTCCAGATAAAACGAAGCCAGAGTATTTAAAACCTAGCGAGGAAGAGTTAAAGAAATTTGAAGGTGTGTACCGTGATTTACGGGTGAAAAACCTTATTACGCATGTAAAAATAAGCGAAGGAAAGTTATTTGTAGCTGATAAAAGGTATGGTAAACAGGAATTAAAACAAATAGATCCTTTACTATTCGAAGATGAAAAGGGTAATTACATGGCGTTTAAACTTCACAAAGATGGTACTGTAAAAGAAATAATACATTGGAACTCTGGTAGTTCAGCGGTGAAATTAAGTGAACCTAAGAGATTTCAAGATGTAGAGGTGAATCACCCATATGCTAAATTCATAGATCCTTTACATCAATATGATATATTAAAAGCAAATAAGGAGGGGAATTTTGTTCCTGAAGCCCCTCTTACACGTGGAGAGTTTTCATATTGGTTGTCTCAAATTGCGTACTTTGCACCACCTTCAAAAAAAGACCCTGTATTTTCTGATGTAAAGGGTCATCAGTATGCATCTCATATTCAAAAGTTATATGAACTGGGTATATTATACGAAAAAGAGGGAGAACAATTTTATCCAGATCGTGCTATCACTAGACAAGAAGCAGCATGGATTGCTTGGCATTATTTAGAAATGCTAGAGGCTCCACCTGCAAAAGCTACTTTAAAAGGAGAAACTGATGATTGGGCGATGGAGTCTGTGAAAAACATTGTAGGTCATCACTTAGTCGGACCAGAGGTTATATATAATGAAGATGGATCAGCAGATTATTTATCAAAACAAATAATGAAACGGCAAGAGGCAGCGGCCTTGTTATTATATGTTATGTTAGGTAGTTAATTTGCCACAAAAATAGAATAAATATCTGAACAGAAAAAGAGGGATAGCATAAAGATGCTATCCCTCTTTTTCTGTAATTTTTAAATATTTACAATTTATAGAAAAAATATAATGTCTTCTAAAGTGTACGTTCAGATTAAAAAAACTAGTAGTTGGGGTTTTAGCAACTGGTATTCTATTGACTGGAGCTGGAGGTGCACTTGCTGCAGAAGAGTTTCCGTATCAAGTAAAAACAAAAGGGTTTAATGGACAACCAGTATCTATTGGTTTTGATAACAAAACGGATTTAGAAGATTACCTAAAGAAACATCCTGTTCCACATTGCCATAAAGCTAAGTTTTTATGATACCCCCAAAACGAAAAAAACGAATTGGGGCTACAAAAGTGAAATATATTATGTGTTAAAACAATTAAAATATATATTTCTTATTATTCGAATAAAAATAATATGTTGATAAATTTTTACATTTATTACAAAAAATGATAAAAGTCGTAAGATTAGTTTGCAAGCCATTTTATAAAGGAGTGATTCATTTGAAATGAGTTATGGGAGTACTTTCTACAGGTTTATTAGCAGGCGCGATGCTATTTGGTGTTTCAAGCCCGCAGGCGTATGCAGATTCTCCAGCAAAGCCTTACCAAGTAATAACGGATGGATTTGATGGGGAGCAAACAACGATTGGATTTGAAAACAAGACAGATTTTGAAAATTACTTAGAAAGCCATCCAGTTCCTAAAAGCAACAAAGTGCAACCTTTAGCATCAATTTATTCTACTTTTTATTATGATAATGATTTGAAGGGCTCACGTTTTACTGTAAATGCAAGTAGAAACCCAGTTGTTGTTGTAAACTTTGGTGGTTCTAATAATGATAATGTTTCTTCTATACTTACACATCCTTATGGAGATTATACGACTATTTATGAACATGTTAATGCAGAAGGGCGAGCACTTGCAATTGTAAACAATGGAAAGTATATTAATTTGACTGATGTTAGTATGGGAGATGGAGCTAGAACTTGGAATGATGAAGTTTCATCAGCGATTGTAAAATCTAATTAAGCTTAGTAGAAAAACTGATTTTCATCGAGGTTTTCTACAATCTGAGCATTTCACTGATAGTGAAATGCTTTTTTGTCATGTTTAATTTCGCTTAAATATGCTTTAACTTAGTTTAGGGTACCGCCCGTCGCTATCAAGTTAACAAAATTCCATTAAAGTAAAAAAATACGCTATTCTTTCTATAGAATTATAGGAAATGATAACGTATTTTTTGCTTTATAGATGGTGAAAAACCTTAGCTTTATAGCGATGTGGTGCTACCCCACATCTATCAACTTAAGAAAATAGATAAAACCATTAAGAAAAATCTTTCCATGTAAAATCAACACTCAAAATACCAATGGGCTGTTCGTTACTCATATAGTTTTTTGCGGAAACTACTTCCGGTTTGCGAAAACAAACAAGATTGTTGTAATACCCAAATGCTCGGCAAATTATTGGACGTACCGGATGAATACCGCAACGATCGTTTATTTCGTCATAGAAAATACATGTTCCAAAATATCGTTGCTGACTTTTTAAATCTAGGCGTTTTTTTGTAGGCATCGATTTTATCTTCTTCTTTATTTTTTTAAATTCTTCTTCCGTAATTGGAATGGGACCGCAACACATTCCTTTGCAGCCATTACAAGGTGACCCTTCCATTTAATCATCTCCTAAAATAAGTAATTGTTATAATTAATCCAAAAATAAGGGTTTTCTAGTTCAGCAACCAAAAAGAGAGGATTTCATTTTATATTCAGAGAGTTTGGCTTGAATTCTCCTTTCTTATCGTTTTAGAACAACACAAAAAGGTCTTTAGACGCACTTGAAGAAGAATGCTCTTCAAGTGGTTCAAAGACCTTGACCTGCTATTCAAATAAAATACCCGATGTCATTTTTTCTAAAAAAGAAAAGTATCTCTATTATTATTTTAACAGATTTATCACAATATTACAACGATATCCGAATTAAAAGAGATTTCTTAAACATCATTTTTAATTTCTTTAATCTCTGTTAAATATTCAAAGTTTCTTTTCTACACCAGCAAAGGGATAGAAAAGATTTTGAAGCTACCTTTATTGTTTATATAACTCTTACCATTAATTAAATTTAGAAAGAGCGAATTTAGCTGTAAAATTCATTTTCTTCATAAATGAAGAATTCACTCCTGCTTGAAATTGTACAGAAATATTACCGTCTTTTTGCGCTTCGAATACGCGTCCATAAGGTGAATTAGCATTGTATGTACCAATTACTTGATTGTCTGCGTCAAAGACTGTGTAAGAAATCGGGAATCCTGAATTATTTACAAAGACTGTAAGGTCTTCTCCTTTTTTAAGATTAAAAGATTCTTTTTGAGACACTTCATATGAACTCAGAGAATAATATTTAGTAACCTCTTGAATTTCTAAATCCATAGTTGCTGCACTAGCTTTCGGAACTTCTAACCCTGGTAAATTCATACCCGAAAGTACTGCTACTCCTAATGCTCCTGCTAAAATGGCTTTTTTCATAATTCTAACTCCTCCTTTAATATTCTTTCATAAAATAGTTACAATAAGTAAATGTAAAATCTACTTACTGTAACTGTTATAGTTACAATGATAATTATTTTCAATAGGAAGTGGTATGCAATTTTGCATACAGAGGTATCACTACATGTCCATAAAGCTAACAGAACAGATTATCCCAAAAACGATAATGTCGGTGTGAAGTGCTACATGGGCTTTTCCGAATCGTGAAATTTGTAAAACATGTGCTTAAATTGATGTTAAATAATACCACACTGAAAATATTCATAAATAAAGGACGTATACGACGATGAAACAACCAGTGAATTTTAAATGGGAGCATTATGAGCCGGATATTCTTATAGAGCTACTAGACAAGCGAATAAAAAAACTCCATCCTATGAAGTCCTAAAGTTGTTGAGAGATAGGGCTTCATAGGATGAAGTTACTTTGCGAGAGGATTAAGTGTGCAAAAAATTTTGTTAAACGAATCCTAAAGGGAGTAAGAGGCATTCGTTTAAAAGAATTTACCTCGCAAAAAATATTAACATAGGCCTGCCGGTGAAGATGTGATAAAAATTACAGAGTTAATAAAAACCTCATTTTGTACAAAACAAAACCCTAGTTTCCTAGGGTAATGGATATAACAACCCGATTTAATCTAGCTTCTATATTATAAGGTGTAATCACAATGGTTATTAATGGTAAATGCGACCGAAAAGAGCAGCTAGCAAAAGCTAACTGCTCAAGGCTCTCCAGGGGGACAGAGAAATTATTATGGTATCTATAGTATTGACGGAATATTGAAACTTATTCACGGGATAGTATTATTTATTATGTAAGTAATAAGATACAATTCCTATAAGAACTAAAGACTCACATGTAATCGCAAATATATTTTTTTGTGGTTTTCGCAAATCACTTATCAATGATAATACTGCACCGATTCCTATAATAATCAAAAAAATAAGACTGTATATATCAAGCATTTTCTTCACTCCTGATGTTTGAATAATTCAATTATATAATAATTACCGTTTTGTGGGAATTGTTGTTTGACAGAATAATCCTCTTAATAGACAGTAAGAAAGAATAATGGACTTAGGAAATCGAGGGATGCATTTTGAAATGCTTATCAATCTATCGAATGAAATGCACCAAAGAGATAGATTGGCGCGTATAAACAAGCCATCAGACTCTTGTGAAGGTGTTAAAAAGTAAAGGTGGACGAATGGAATCTATGAAGCTAAAAGTACAGTAGACTACGATGGTGTGTATAAAGGATGAGCTATAGCACTTGAAGCTAAGTCAACAGAGGGTCCTACACGAAAGAAAAATGCAATCCGATTGATACTTTTTTAGGAATGATTTGGAAAGTTGAATTGTCAGATTAATGTGTTTTTCGGTTATAATGGAACTTATTTGAGTATGTAGTTTTAGAATAAAATGTAATTGAGAATTGGAAAACAACAAGCATTAGAATATCCTGAGAATGCAAACGTTAAGGGAATTTTTCTAAGAGAACAATCTTATTCTGACAAAGCATATCTTGAAATGAGATCCCAAATCGAAGAGTATTGTCCGGGATTAAATGAGGAATTAGAGGGTTTTGCGGAAGGGTTTGGTTATCAACCAAATCAATTAAAGTTTTATAACGATGCCTGGTTAATACCTGGAGGGTGTAGTCTAGGTGCAATTTCCCCCAAAAAAATGTCTGATGGTAAAACATATGTATTACGAAACTACGACCTCTCTCCTGATATTTCGGATATGCGCCTTTGTAAAGTAGATGGAAGATACACTCATACCGGTTTCTCCGTTTCTACATTTGGTCGAAGTGAAGGATTAAACGAGAAAGGTTTATGTGTAGTGTTTGCTTCGTGTGGTATGCCGATAGGTAAATATCCAGGTATGAGAGAGCCAGTAGTTACGGGGTTACAGTTTATGGTGGTTGTTAGAGCCATACTAGAGACGTGTAAAAATACTGAAGAAGCCGTCTATGCGGTGAAAAACATGCCTGTGGGAACGAATATGAATTTACTTTTAGCGGATGCAAATGGTGAGGCAGCTTTAGTTGGAACATATGACGGGGTTAAATATATTATTTAGAAGGTTAAATCCTAATGTTAAGAAGGTATTGTCTATGCAAAAGGAATTGGTATTTTTAGGGTGTAAATATGAGGGAAAAACGTTTTAATAGCCCAAAAGCTACGTGGTTCCCTTCTATATTCGAAAGGAGTATCCATATTGAACAAACTATCTTTAAAACCCATTGACAAAAGTAATTGGGAAGAGGCTATAAAATTATCAGTAAAAGAAGAACAACGCACATTTATCGCCTCCAATCTTTATTCTATTGCAGAGGTTCAATTTTTAGATAATTTCTATGCAAATGGTATATATCTTGATAATAAGCTAATAGGATTTGCGATGTTTGGAATAGACTCTGATGATAATAATTATTGGATTTATAGACTAATGATTGATAAAGAGTACCAGGGACAAGGTATAGGTATACAGGCTATATTTCTCATTATTGAAAAGATAAGAAGTATTAATAATAAAAATATTCCTCTAATCATGATTGGATATAATCCTAAAAATCTTTCAGCAAAAATTGCTTATAGGAAAGCTGGATTTGTTGAAACTGAAGTATCATCTTGGGGTGAACAATTGGCGAAGTTTACCTTATAGGGGCACTATACATGCCCATCAACTTAAGAAATTGGTTGTTCCCCAAAACGAAAAAGTGGATAGGCTACACTGAACTAGACAAAAAAATTAAGGTCAAGTAGACTACAACTAATATATTTGAGGAGAATCTACTATGACGAAAAATAAAAGAGAAAGAAGAACCTTTACAGCGGAATTTAAGCACCAAATGGTTCAACTGTATCAAAATGGTAAACCAAGGAAAGACATTATTAAGGAATATGGATTAACACCATCATCATTGGATCGGTGGATCAAACAAAATCATACATCTGGCTCGTTTAAAGAGAAAGATAATAAGACCGCTGAACAAATAGAATTGGAAGCGTTGAGAAAACAAAACAAACAGCTTCTTATGGAAAATGATATTTTAAAGCAAGCGGCGCCGATACTAGGACGAAAGTAAAAGTAGTGAAGAATAACCTACATAAATACTCGATATCAGCAATGTGCAATGTCCTACAATTATCAAGAGCGACGTATTATTATGAGGCAAAACAAGCACAAGATACAGTAGATGAATTGTCACCACTCGTGAAAGAAATCTTCCGAGAGAGCCGCCAGAACTATGGAACACGAAAGATAAAAGTGGAATTAAAGAAGTTAGGATATGTGATTTCACGTCGACGTATTGGGTGAATCATGCAGAACCAAGGTTTAGTATCGAACTATACGATTGCACAGTTTAAGCCGAAGAGAGTTAGCTGTAATGAAGAAAACATTTCAAACGAACTTAATCGTCAGTTCAACCAACAAGAAGAGCTAGCTGTAGTCGTAAGTGATTTAACATACGTCCGTGTGAACAAAAAGTGGAATTACGTATGTTTATTAGTCGATCTCTTTAATCGAGAAATCATATATCATAGCGCAGGCCAAAAGAAAGATGCCGAGCTTGTTTCACAAGCTTTCGCAACGGTGAAAACAAACTTAAATCGGATTACCTTATTTCATACAGATCGAGGAAATGAGTTCAAAAACAAGCTGATTCATGACACGTTAGAGGCCTTCAAAATCCAGCGTTCATTAAGTGCGAAAGGATGTCCATACGATAATGCAGTAGCGGAAGCAACCTACAAAGTCTTTAAAACAGAGTTCGTTCGTGATCGTCATTTCGCAAGTTTAGAAGAATTGATTTTAGAATTGAACGACTACGTAAACTGGTTTAACAATGTTAGAATCCATGGCACACTAGGCTATTTGAGCCCTGTTCAGTACAGACAGGAACACCTTAAAAAAATTGTCTAGTTTCGTGTTGACATACCAAACTTCTTGTTTTGGGAATCTTTTAATAGACCATTATTAAAGAGAGGAGATATGTTATGGATGCTAAAACTTTTGACAAGCTTCAGACATTACGTAGATATAAAGAGCCAATACCAGCAGTACTGCGGACAGTGAAGCGTACTGATAAGGATAATCCTGATACTGAATATGCAGAGTTTGCACTTGAGAGTGGGAAAATTATAGGCATTTGTAAAAAAGAGGATTTTTCAGATCATGCGTTTAAAGGTATTACCCAGTTGACAGGTCATATCTTTCCTGTCATTATTACACAAATGTCTGATGAGATAGATGTAAATAAAGTGCAAGTTTCTGTAAAAGAGGTGAACCGAAGAGCTGCTGATTCCTTTATTCGTGAATTAATCGAATTAGAAGAAAATGATAAACTGCAGGAACCAACCTATATAGGTGGGTATAGCAAGAAGTAAGTTATCAACTTTAGAGCCGAAATTAGCACAATTACGTAAGACTTTAGATTATAAACTAACATTAAATCGTGTAGTTGGAGTTGCGTTTAATAATATTAGTGAGATGCATAGTGCGATTGATAAAGCTATTAATGATCTTACTTATATGTCCGCGCAATGGCACGATTTAGATTCTAAATATTCGGGAGTAATGGGATATATTGATAATACAGCTCAAAAAGCTGATCAAAATAAATTTAAATTCTTAAAACCTAACTTGGATGCGGCTAAAGACAGTTGGAAAACAGTAAGAACAGATGCGTTCATATTAAAAGAAGGGATAAAAGAATTAAAAATGCAACCCGTCACTCCGCAAAAATAAGGCATGTGCTTATTTTCTTACTACTAGTAATGGAATTTATGTAAATTATCAAAGAAACATCTTTATTTAATGAGAATGTATAGCTACTCCATTTGTAATATTATCGCAATAATTGTAATGATAATTCTGAAAAATAGAAATCAAATTCCAATTCTAAGGGTATTTCTAATTGTTTGATTGGATTTTCAGAAAGAGTAAGGTAAATACTTTTAAAATAATATAAAAGGAGAATTAGGTGCATTTATGCGTGTTAAATTAGCATAAATAGGCATATGTAGAGAGTTCAAACTTATTTGAATTTAAAGTATTGTTAACCCCGATGAAACACGAAACATTCTAATTGTTAGTACAATTAGAATATAAGATTTAATTGGAAAGAAGGGGTTATTATGAAAGAAACAATTAGTAGTTATGAAGATTTATTGGATATGTTAGATTCGTTATTGCGTGAACCAACTCAATTTTGGGATGATTTTTATTCTAATCGTGAAAAAGGAGTTCCCTTTTTTACTAATAAACCAGATGAGAACTTAGTTAATTATTTCGAGAAAAAATTACTTAATCCAGGAAAAGTTCTTGAACTCGGATGCGGTCCAGGCAGGAATGCAATTTACTTTGCTGAAAAAGGATGCTTAGTTGATGCAGTAGATCTATCGCAGGAATCAATTCATTGGGCAACCGAACGGGCAAAAGAAAAAAATGTAAATATAAATTTTATTTATAACAATATCTTTGACTTACAAATTGAAGAGGGTACATACGATATTGTGTATGATTCAGGATGCTTTCATCATATTGCTCCGCACAGAAGAATGAGTTATATAAATTTGGTGAAAAAGGCTTTAAAACCAGGTGGTTATTTTGCAATCACTTGTTTTGTTCAAGGTGGAGAATTAGGTGGAGCAGACATAACAGATTGGGAAGTATACAAACTGCAAAGTCTTAAAGGTGGATTAGGTTTTACAGATAAAAAACTTAGAGCCATCTTTAAAGACTTTTCTGAAGTAGAAATACGTAGAATGAAAGAGATAAAACAATCGAATAAAGTATTTGGTGTCTCTGGACTTTGGACAGCCCTATTCACGAAAAATTCCACTGAATAGTAAAAAATGTTTTCTAAAGAATTTATATCCGTTATTTAAAAATTCGCATTTTACAATGTCCACAAAAGAGTGTTATGGGGTATAATTAATATAATCTTTCAGATGAGGTGAAGAAGATGACCTTCCGTATGGTTCAAAGTAACTAGTTTTCGGGCTGGAAAAAACGCGTACCAGCCATCAAGGGAGAAGTCTGTCCTTTTTCGGAAATGAAAACTATACGTCGCGGTAGTTACCGTTATCATCAAACGAGGGTACGGGATTGTTTGATTAACAAGCCTCAGAACCTTAGTTTTTACACTCTTTTGGAAGGTGGATATACAATATGAATGAATTAGATTACAAAAGCCGATTTCCATAGTTTAGGAGAACGGCTTTTTTCGTGGGGTACCTGGTGCTATCTAATTAAGAGATTCGGGATCCAAAAAGCAAAATAATTTCGTTTTGTGGGCATTTTAAAATCTGAGGTTGATGGGCATTGGCGTTACCCCGTAACGAGCGGGAAAATCCTCTTAATGTTTCTATAAAGTAGGGAAGAAAGAGATTGACTATGATTACAAAGGTAATGGAAAAAAGTGAATGGGAAGTAGCAAAAGCAAAAGGAAACATAATGGAAGCTTCACTGATGCAAGAAGGGTGTATTCATTGTTCTTTTTTAGAACAATCTCTTCAAGTGGCAGAAAAGCATTTTAGTACTGAAATGGAGTTAGTATTACTTGTAATTAATCCGTCGTTAGTTGAGGCGGAGATAAAATATGAATTGGCTTCTAATGGTCAAAACTATCCACATATATACGGAACCGTAAATGCTAATGCTGTTGTGAAAGTAGTAGAACTTCAGAAAGAAAATGGCGGCTATGTTTTACCAGTAGAGTTGGAACAAAAATAGTAGAATGCATTTGTTAACCTCATAAAAGGATTTTTGATTCGTATTATCGAAATACTGAAAGGGATAAAAACGAAATCGAGAAGAGGCGTAAAAATGGAGGAAGTAATCAAGAAAATAAAGGAGATAAAATCAGGTCAAGTAGGTATAGTTGCTTATTCGGCAGAAAGACAAAATATTGTCGCTTTATATAATGATGATATATTGGTTCCACTAGCGTCTGCCGCAAAGGTTGCAATTGGATTTGCTGTAGCTAAAATGGTTGAAGAGAATGAAGTTCGCTGGAGTGATGAAATCGAAAATATCGAATTTAATCCGAAAGAAGATAGTAAAGAAATATACCCACATTTACAAAGAAGAACCGTATTAACACTCAAAGATGCTGTAGAAGTAATGATTGCATGTCATGACAATTGTATTGCACAATCTGTTGTCAACTTTTGCGGTGGATGGGAAGAAGTAAATAGGAGAATTCAATGTTCTTTTTCAAAGATTTATATTACGAAAGACCCAAGGGATATGGAAAATGTTGGGAAATTAAAACAAGTTCTTAAACTTTTAATTCGTATATTCCAAGGATATGAATTGAATCCGGTGCTATGGGAACCAATTATAAATGGAATGGTGAGACAACAAGGACAATATGAAGGAATACCAGGGTACCACTTAGCCCATATGACAGGTGGGTTACCTACAGCTGTTATAAATATCGGTATACTAGGAACGTTTTATGAAAAACCATTGCTTTATGTGATTGGCGGAATGGAGTTACCAAATCGTTATGAAAATCAAGAAGCTGATATGAAAATAAAAGAAACATTGCAATGTTTGTATAAAGAGCATACAGAATGCTATATATAGTGATGAGAAAGGAGAATAGACTTGAAAATTATACAACAAAATAACTCAAAAGATAGCGAATATATTAAAAATAAAGTAATCCAATACAATATGTCTGTACTATCAGATGAAGTAAAAAGCCCATTAGAACATGTAAGTTTTCTATTAAAAGACGATGTTGGCAAAATATTTGGGGGCATAACAGGCACAATATATTTCTATCACCTTCATATTGATTTTTTATGGGTGGATGAGTCAGTACGTCATGAAGGATATGGTAGTCAACTATTAAATGAAATCGAAGAAATTGCCAAAGAGAAAAACTGTAGACTTATATTACTTGATTCATTTAGTTTTCAAGCACCTGAATTTTACAAGAAACATGGTTACAGAGAGTTTGGCGTAGTGGAAGATCATCCTAAAGGGTATAGTCAGCATTTTTTAGAGAAACGTTTATAAGTATAATATAATAATGTTATGTAAATTAATTTTCGGGATATATAATCATGCATTGTAACCAGTTACGCAATTAAGAGCAGATAAGAGGAGAAAAAGAAATGGAATCAACACGTACATACTGTCTTTCAAAAAAGCAACTGAAACTAACTCTTCTTTGCGGACAAGAGTGATGGAAAGTACATAATATAGTCAATATGATGAAGACCAATAGGAGACAGACCATGAAAGAGAACGAATTGTATGTTTATCACATTGTTACTAGGAAAAAAATGATTCTTGGGCAGATAATTAACTTTGACAAGAACAAAAACAATACCTTATATCGCTTCTTTTTTGAGAGAGAACAATTGAATTCTAAAGGCGAAGACTGTATTCAGATTTTACAAGATCATTATACAAATGAAGGCTTGAACATGAATAAAGAAAATGCCGAAGTAGCTATAAAGTATGTAGACCAAACAATCAGAGCTATTAGAGAAGTGATAGTAGAAATGGTTAGACTACAAGAATATCCGGAATATCCTTCAAGATTGTCTTGCTTATACGCTGCGAAAAGCTATGAAGATGCTTTGAAATGGAAAGAATTATTTAATTCTTATAGTCGGAAAGTTTTGCGGATTGTTAAACTTCGAGTTATTGGGAATTCTTTTGAGGGGGATGGAAACCTTTTACCAAAGGAAGATGGTGTTCCTTTCTCTCGAAAAATTGAACAAGCTAAAGAATATTGGAAGGGTAATGTAAAAAACGAGCTTCCAGAGCTTTTGATTAACGGAAAAATTGAAGTGGTAGAAATTATTGATGATTTCTCAGCTTAAATTCTAGGAAAGTTGTATAGTCTAATAATAAGAGAATGAAGGGAAGAGAAACATTATGTCAAAGCTACTACATGAATTATCTAAACTGGATAGTGAAGTCCTACGTCCTGAAGTATTAGACCATTTAAAAGTTACTTCAGGTAAAATGGTTGCTTGTGATCCTCTTATTTTTAATAAAAATCACTTCGAACAAACAATTCAGCCCGGCACATATCCAATTGTTGCTTGGTTGAACGAGGAAGATGGTGTAATTGCTGGTGCTGAATTGAAAGTATCAGAAGCAAAAGTGACAGAATGGAAGATGGCAATAAAGCCAGGACAGAATGTAAGTGAACTAAAGGAAGGATATATTTTTGGGTATCCAGTTGATACGGGACTAGGGTGTTTTGCAGATGTGGAAGCAATTGATAAGTTAGAAGAAATAGAAAATAGATTACAACAAGAGCTAGGAGAAGAATTCATTAGTTTGTATGATGATTTGATAGACGACGTACTAACAGAACATGATGATGAGTGGGGAAATTGTGTAGTATGTGAGGAAACAGGAAGTAATATTATTATGTTCCGATCAGGTTATGGTGATGGTTTTTATCCTTCCTATTGGGGATTTGATGAGAATGGGAAAATTGTTTCGCTTGTTACTGATTTTAACGTATTGTATGAGGAATAAATGAATAATGGTATAGGGGTTTTGAATAGTAGAGGAGGGTGTGGAAATCAGAAAGGCACGTTTAGATGATGTACATGATTTAGCTATGTTAATGAAACATCTTGGTTATCCAACAACTATAGAAAAAATGAAAGTAAGACTTCAAAATATTTTTTCTCACCCAGATTACTATACGTTGGTAGCAGAAGAAAATGAGCGTGTTATTGGAATGATTGGCTTATGTACAGGCATACTTTACACTGAAGATGGAATATACGCTCGCATTATTGCATTAGTAGTAGATGAAGAGTTTCGAAATCAAGGAATAGGAAAAAGTTTAATAGAAGCAGCAGAGAAATGGGCGATGGAACAAGGGATAGATTCGATTTGTTTAAATAGTGGGAATCGTGAGGAAAGACACCATGCGCACCAATTTTATAAATGTATGGGATACGTTGAAAAAAGTACAGGGTTTGTAAAACGTTTTGTGTAATAAGAAAGGACTTCATAATGAGTTATAAACGAAATAGGTTGCTGTATGCAATCTTGACAATAATAGTAGTTATTTTAGGATTGGCATCAAGGAAATTTGCTTATGCTTTACCTAATCTATTAAATGCATATTTAGGGGATGCACTGTGGGCTCTCATGATTTTTATTGGATTTGGATTCCTTTTTCATAAAATGAAGACTAAAAAGATCGCGTTTTTAAGTTTACTATTTTGTTATGGTATTGAAATCAGTCAATTATATCATGCGGATTGGATAGATAATATTCGTGCAACGACTTTAGGGGGACTTGTATTAGGGTATGGTTTTTTGTGGAGTGATTTATTAGCTTATACAATTGGAGTTGGAATGGGTATGCTTTGTGAATTAATGTTTCGAAAAGTATAAAAGGCTTCGGATTTCATAAAGGGGTATATGTACAATGGAACACATATTAGATATTACAAATTTTTGGTTTCAAGACGAGCAAGTAACAGCAGAAGCAATCCAACCGAAAGTAACGAAGATTATAAGGAATAAGCAAAATTATATATTAAAAGAAAAAGGTTCGATAAAGCAGTTGTTGGCTGAAACAAATGTATTAAATCAACTTGCACAAAAAGGAATTAGAATACAAAGGCTTTTGAAGACGAGAGGCAACGAAAGCTATATTTTACAAGATGATAAATATTATTGTATGTATGAGTATGTAGAGGGAAATGTTGTAGAAGTCAAACGCGTTGAAAATCTTAAAGTGTTAAGTAATACTATTGGAAATGAAGTTGCTAAGTTACATCAGGCACTTTGTTCCACAAATCATGTAGACGAATTTGTGGAACGTAATTTGTACAATGTAATTTATGATTGGGCCACACCTATTTTGAAAAGCAGTGAGCAAGTTCATCCTGAGCTCATTCAAACTATGAACCAGCTGCAAAAAGACTTTAAAGACTCCATTACGCTGTTACCAAGGCAACTCATTCATCGAGATATGCATTTATCTAACTTAATCTTTAAGGAAGATGAGTTTCAAGGATTTATAGATTTTGAACTTGTAGAAATAAATGTGAGAGTGTTTGATTTGTGCTACTGTTTCACTAGTATTTTAAGCGAAGTATTTTGTGATGAACAATTAAGAAGTGACTGGTTATATATTGTTCGAAATATTTTTGAGGGATACCATAAACAGAATTCTTTATCAGAAGCAGAAATTCAGGCGATTTGGTATGTAATGCTAGGTATTCAAGTCATCTTCATTACTTATTTTGTTCAATCAGCAGAATTATTAAAGTTAAATGAAGAAATGTTCTTTTGGATTTTAACAAATAAAGAGGCGATTGAAGAAACAATAAAGGGAGTAGAGATAGTTTAAGAGACGACAATGTATAGATGAAAGAATTGATAGAGTATATTATAAATGAATCGTTTTAAAATCTCCTTTATATAGTGCAGAAAGGGGATTTTACTTTATTATTTACTAACTTCTTTAATCGATAAATCCTTTGTCATAAGAATATGCGGAATACCGTCTTCCATAAATACGTCTGAAGAAGTATGATAGCCTAGTTTGTTATAAAACCCTTCTGCATGTGTTTGCCCATGTAATTTAACTTTGGATATTTCTTTTTCTCTAGCAATCTCTTCTAATGTTTGAATAATTACTTTGCCTAAACCATGTTTTCGATAAGGTTGTAATATGCAGATTCTTTCTAGTTTACCAATGTTATCGACGAATCTTATGCGTCCAGTCCCTACAGGTATTTCATTAAAATAAACTAAAATATGATGACATACATCATTTAATTTATCGAATGTATCAAATTCATCTTCCAGAGGAACACCTTGTTCTTTGACAAACACTTCTTTTCGAATTTGAAAGGCAGTTTCTAAGTCAGCTATTTCTTTTATTTGTTTTGATTTCAACTTATTCAGTCCTTTCTTATATGATGGGAATATAAAGATACTGTTTTATATCGAGAAGCCCATTTTTTGGTTTTTTTCCTGTCTTTGGACCTGACTCAATATCGATAATAATACACCACTTGAAACTCTTTTTCGAATTGTATGCACTTGCTTCATCTAATTTTGAATGACGTTGTAAGCTTAGTTTTAATTTTATTGCTATGAAAATTACATGTTTGGACATATTAGCGATTGAATTAATTTTATCATATATGAATTCGGAGAATGAGCAGAGGGCGGTAAGAAACCACATTAGGACAAAAGACCAATGGAATTCATATAGACGGTCAACGGTGTATTAGTGTCGTGGTCTTTATAAAACAAGCATAGAGGACATAATGTCTCATATGTTGCATATATTGCAATGAAAACAGTACAAGAACATTTTGTTCCTTGGTTAGCTTCACCAACTGATATGTTAGCAGAAGATTGGGAGGTTGTTGAATAATGGATAATACGGTAACTCAACAGGATATTGATAATATTTTAGAGAAAACTCAATGGACAGTAGAAGAATTTCATGGCAAATGTACAGTCGTAGTTGCGAAATTGCCAAATGGATTTATTTTAACTGAATCCAGCGCATGTGTTGACTCTGCTGATTATGATATGGATATTGGTATGGAATGCTGTAAAGAACGAATTGTAAATAAGATTTGGGAATTAGAAGAATATAGATTGCAATGTGAATTAGCTAAATTAGTTAAGTAAGTCGCTATTAGTGAAGTGATCTCAAAAAGTTAGACAGGTTACTTCATTAGTCAAAACTAAAGGGCATGGGCTTCGTATTGTACCGGGCTCATGCCCTTTAGTTTTGTCATAATACTTTTATTCCTTTTTCAGTTGCAATAATCGCTTTATTTACCATATTAATAAATAAACCAGTTTCAATTACACCAGTTACTATTTTTACCTGCTGATGAGTTTCGATTGGGTTCGTTATTTGGTTTGGAAAAACACAATCTAAGATCATATTGCCATTGTCTGTTATAAATGGTTGATTATTTTGGGTACGTAAAATCGTCTGGCAACCAAAGGATTGAATTCGTTTTGCAGTTTGCTCCCAAGCGAACGGTACGATTTCAATAGGAAGAGGAAAGGTACCTAAATCTTTTACCAGTTTTGATTCATCAGCGATTATAATGAGTTTTTGGGAAGAAGTGGCGACTATTTTTTCACGTAGAAGAGCGCCGCCGCCCCCCTTAATTAAATGTAGATTGGGGTTAATCTCGTCTGCACCATCAATCGTGAGATCAAGGTAATCAACGTCACTTAAAGGAATTAAAGGGATAGAAAGCTGCACTGCTAATTTCTGAGTTTCTATTGATGTTGGTACAGCTTGAATCGTTAAACCTTCGCTGATTAGCTGTCCTAATTTTTGTATTGTCCAATATACAGTAGAACCAGTACCAAGGCCGATTTTCATCCCGTCTTTTACAAAATCAGCAGCATATTCACCAGCTAAGCGTTTTAAATCCGTCATTCTGTTGCCTTTTCATTCTACAGGCCGTGGCCCAGCATCTAATCCGGAATTTTCAACTGTTAATATGGGACGAACGGTGAGATCAGTATGTACATGCATTTGACATGATAATCGCAAATGATCTTCAATGCCTTTTTCAGTAATAGCATTCTTCTCAACATGTGTAGGTTCACAAAAATCTCCAGCTATGATTTCGACACGGCAAGTGGTACAACGTGCTTTTCCACCGCAGCGGTGAAGAATATGGATACCATTATCTACAAGTGCTAGTACTAATTTCGTTCCTTCTTTGACATCAAATGTTCCGCTGCCTACAACGGTTAATTTTGGCATATTGTTGCCTCCTCATGTAAAATTCTACATAACATATTTATGACCCCACATTTACAAACATAAACATTAAATTTTTTTATGTGCCCCGTAACTTTTTGATTTGTTCAATCGTTAATTAAGTAAGCGCTGAAAAGGAGTGGTTATTTTGTGCACAAAAGTAACTCAAATGTTAAAAAATCATATCGATATGAATCATTCAAATATAAACTTTATCATTGAAAATTATGCGGAGTTAAAAAGGTACTGTACCTTTTTAACAAAAAGCAAATGGGATGGGGAAGACCTGGCCCAAGAAACGGTTTGTAAAGTACTTCAAAAATATATAGGTGTAGAACATAAAGATGTTTGTATTACGCTTCTATATAAAATCGCTCGAAATCAATGGCTCGATCAAATGAAAGCAAAATCAGCTAAGAAGAAATTAGAGCAGGAGATTACATTTGAAGAACCACATGAAAAAATTGCTGATTTGCATGAGATGGCGGAGAAAGTCTTGTCTTTATTAAATGTACAGCAATCCGTTATCTTCTTGTTAAAAGATGTTTTTCAATACAGCTTATCAGATATTGCGGAAATATGTTCAATCTCAGAAGGCGCAGTGAAGGCTTCGTTGTTTCGTAGTAGAAATAGATTGAAAACGGTAAGTGAAGAAGAGGAGATTGAATTAGCCGGGCAGGATGATGACGTTGAAGTAGTTGTAACAGCTATTCGTGAACAAAAACCAGAATTGTTAACAAGACTTCTTCCAACAATCGACTTTACACATCTATCATCTAAGCAGCCTGTGTTATTATTCAATACAAAAACACCTTCTTCTTACGGTTATATGCTATGCGCAGCTTAAAAAGTAGATGGAGGGATTATGATGAATACAATTCCGTATGTTGTAGAGCAAACAAAGCTAGGAGAACGCTCCTATGATATATATTCAAGGTTGTTAAAAGACCGTATTGTCATGATTGGATCAGAAATTAATGATCAAGTAGCAAGCAGTGTAGTGGCACAGTTATTATTTTTAGAAGCAGAAGATGCGGAGAAGGATATTTTTCTTTATATCAATAGTCCAGGAGGCTCAACTACAGCGGGATTTGCGATATTAGATACAATGAATTTGATTAAACCTGATGTTCAAACGCTTTGTATGGGCTTCGCAGCTTCATTTGGAGCGCTATTATTACTCGCTGGAGCGAAAGGGAAAAGGTTTGCGCTTCCAAATAGTGAAATTATGATTCATCAGCCGCTTGGCGGAGTGAAAGGGCAAGCGACAGAGATCGAAATAACTGCAAAACGAATATTAAAGTTAAAACATGATATTAATAAAATTATATCAGATCGAACAGGTCAACCAGTTGAAAAGGTAGCTCTTGATACAGAAAGAGACTACTTTATGACTGCGGAAGAAGCTAAAATATATGGTATTGTCGATGCTGTTATTGAAAAAAAATAACTTAAAATAGGCCAGAGAACATTGGGCTCCCTGGCCTATTTTTGCGTAATAAATTAATCTTTTATCCACTCATTTACTAACGCCTGATTCTTTTCAATCCATTTTCGAGCCGCCTCTTCGGGATCCTTTGTTTTATTTAACATAACCATCAATGTACCAAGTTGTTCATCACTCATTTTCCATCTGTCGAAATATTTCACAATCTCTGGATAATCTTTTTCAAAACCTTTTCGTACAGAGTAATAAATGTCGTCTTTTTCACCATATACTTTCTTAGGGTCTTTTAAATATTTTAAATCAAATTCTGAAAAGCTCCAGTGTGGATTCCAAAGCGTTACAGCGATGGGTTTCTTTTGTGTATATGCTTTTTTTAGCTCACTCATCATCGCTGCTTCTGAAGATTGGACAAGTTTTAGCTTTATATCATATTCTTTCATTGCTTTATCTGTTAAATTCATAAGGCTACTACCAGGCTCAATTCCGACAATCTTATTATCCAATTCATCCTTATGGGTATTTAAATCCTCGATACTGTTAATGTCTTTCATATAAGAAGGAACGACTAATCCAAGTCCAGTTCCCTCATACCATTTCGATTTTAAGACAATGTCATTTTTATATCGGTCATTTAAGGGCTTATCGGTTACGGGAAGCCATACTTCTAAGTTTGCATCAACATCGCCGCGAGCGACGCCAGTCCAAATGGCTGCTTTTTCTAAATACATGAGTTCAACTTTATATCCTTTTTCTTCCAATAAAACTTTCCACATATTTGCAGCCGCAATATTTTCCTTCCAACTTGTTACACCAAGTTTAATTTTTCCTTTTGTATTTGCATTTGTGGCATTACAAGAGGTAATAATCATACTGATAAATAACAAAATGCTTATAAGCCATATTTTCTGTTTCATCGAGTCCTCCCGTTTCGTAAATAGAAATTTTTGATTCCGTTTTGCATCACGTTGTTTGTAGGAATAAATCTATAAGTGAACCTTCTTATTATGAACGGAAACAAGAATTTTAAAAAAAGCCTCTTTATGTAATATTTCTGTTTAAAATCGTTACACTATGTGAATAGATAGGCAGAAAAGGAGTCGTTGTATGGAAAATACAAAAGTACGTGTTGAAAACGTAACAAAAGTATTTGGAAAAAACCCTCAAAGAGCAGTCGCCTTATTAAAGGAGGGAAAAAGTAAATCAGAAATATTAAAAGAAACGGGAATGAACGTTGGGGTGAAAAAAGCAACATTTGAAGTGTATACAGGAGAAATTTTTGTCATTATGGGGCTATCTGGGAGCGGGAAATCAACTCTTGTTCGAATGCTCAATCAGCTTATAAAGCCAACAGCAGGCCACATATACATAGATGGGGAAGATATCGCAACAATGGGGAAAGAGGCACTTAGGAAAGTACGAAGAACAAAGATGAGTATGGTCTTCCAAAAATTTGCGTTATTTCCTCATCGTACCGTGATACAAAATGTTGCCTATGGATTAGAAATACAAGGAGTACCAGTAGAAGAAAGAGAAGCGAAAGCTTTGGAGTCACTTAAATTAGTTGGATTGAATCATCATAAAGATAGCTTCCCAGGACAATTAAGCGGTGGTATGCAGCAGCGCGTTGGAATTGCAAGAGCTCTTACGAATGATCCAGATGTTTTACTTATGGATGAGTCATTTAGCGCATTAGACCCACTTATCCGTAAAGAAATGCAAGATGAACTGTTAGAGCTACAAGATAAGATGGAAAAAACGATTATTTTTATTACACATGATTTAGATGAAGCACTTCGAATTGGGGATCGTATCGCATTAATGAAAGACGGAGAAATTGTGCAAATTGGAACGCCAGAAGAAATTATGATAAGCCCAGCTAATGAATTCGTAGAGAAATTCGTTGCGGATGTGAATTTAGGAAAAGTGATTACGGCTGAATCTATTTTAAAAAGACCAGAAACATTATTGATTGACCGCGGCCCTCGAGTGGCCCTGCAAATTATGAGAAATGCAGGGGTATCTACCGTATATGTTGTAAATAAAAAACACGAGTTTTTAGGGATATTAACAGCGGATGATGCGAGTAAAGCTGTTCAAAAGCAGTGGCCAATTGCTGACTTGTTACTAAAAGATATTCCGCACGTATATTTAGATACATTACTAGAGGAAACGTATGCGAAAATGGCGGAAATGAAGCTTCCATTACCAGTCATTGATGAAAAGAAAAGGTTAAGAGGCATCATAAAACGAGAAAGTGTCATTCAAGCCCTTGCAGGAAATATTGAGGAAGAGGTGAATGACGATGAATAGTATTCCGCGTATTCCTTTAGGTGAATGGGTCGATGTATTTGTTACGAGTTTATATGCGCATTTTGAAGGATTGTTTAGAGGATTTTCATACATCATTGGTGGTTTCGTTGATTTACTTACAAATTTCTTAACATTAATTCCAGCATTTTTAATGATTATAATCGTATGTTTTCTCGTTTGGTATACAACAAGGAAAATATCTTTAGTGGTATTTGCGTTAATCGGCTTATTATTTATTCTAAACATTAACTACTGGGGACAAACGATGCAAACATTAGCGCTTGTTCTTACATCAGTCATTATTTCCATCATTGTTGGAATCCCAATCGGCATTTTAGCATCTCAAAATGAGCGATTTTCAAAAATATTGAGGCCAACATTAGATTTTATGCAAACAATGCCAGCATTTGTATACTTAATTCCAGCGATTACATTCTTTGGAGTAGGTGTTGTTCCTGGTATTATCGCATCTGTTATTTTTGCGATGCCACCAACGATTCGTTTTACTGATTTAGGGATTAGGCAAGTACCAGAAGATTTAATTGAAGCTGCAAATGCATTTGGTTCAACTACATCGCAAAAGTTATTTAAAGTTCAGTTACCTCTTGCAACGGGAACTATAATGGCTGGTGTAAACCAAAGTATCATGCTCTCTTTATCGATGGTTGTTACAGCTTCGCTTGTAGGTGCACCAGGACTTGGGGTAGATGTATATCGTTCTGTAACACAGGTTAACATTGGAATGGGGTTTGAGGCTGGACTAGCTATTGTAGTCATTGCGATTGTATTAGATCGGATTACGCAAGGATTTCATAAGAAAAGAAGAGTGTAAATAGAAATGAAACATGCATCGTAAGTGAGGCTACTTATTATGATGCGTGTTTTTTATTTGAATGAAATAAGGTTACATACGCACAATTACTGAACTTCCAGCTGGTGCACACACTTGATTTTGTTGTTGTTCCATCGCTTTTATTAATTGATTATTTTCTTCAATCAATGAGATCAATTTTGCTAATTGATGTTCCAGGTTCGCTATACGTTGCATCATGTAATGAAAATCATTAGGGATTGGTGGTGTAGTTCGTACGGCGTTGTTTGAATAAGAGGTTGGTGGGTAATTCATGTGAGAATTCCAATGTGGATGCATATGATTTGTTCCTCCTTCAAGAAAAGATTTCTTTTTCTATAATAAATGCCCATCTCTGTTTAAAGGTGACTCGATGAAAAAGAATTACAAAGGTTTATACTGTTAAATTGAAATAACAGGAATATATAATGAATTTATTTCTGAATAGTCTGAACGGAAGGGTGTTTTATGGTATTATAATGGTAAATCCAAGGGATAGAGGGATGCATATGTCGACACAAAGTCACTTTGAAGCACACTGTTTTATATGTCAGAAACATAAAGGGGAGATTAAGGTGCTAGGCGGGGCAATCTATGAAGATGAACTCGTATATGTGGGGCATGTTCATTGGGAAGAAGAGGAAACGTATCTCGGATATGTAATGATTGATATAAAAAGACATGCACCAGGATTAGCTGAATTAACAGAAGAAGAAGCGAAAGCTTTTGGTTTAATTACGAGTAGAGTAAGCCGTGCATTAAAAGAATGCGAGGGTGCAGAACATATTTATGCTTTCGTTTCCGGTAATGGAGTCAATCATATGCACATGCATATAATTCCTCGTTATCCAAATACACCGAAGGAATTTTGGTCACCAACTAAGATCGCCAATTGGAAAGGTGCACCTTATGGACAAGCAGAACAAATCCAAAAACTATGCGAAAGAATACGAACGTATATGGTGAATGAGTATGCATACAACAAATAATACACAATATTCATGGGTTGGTAGTGATGAAATGTGTTTAGGCGAAATTTCAGTTAAACAGTATGGTGATATAGTGCTTGGCAGATATGGTGGAAATACGAGTGCAGGCGCAAAGAAGAATGAAGATGGCGCTTTCGTTTGGTCAAATGGAGATTGGGAATTTGCGATGATATTAGATGGACACAATAGTGCAGAAAGTGTCGCCTTAGTAGTAAATACAATCCAAAATGACTATGAAAATATAAAAGTTTTATTAGAAGAACCAATTGAAATAGCATTCCGTTCTGTTGAAAAACATATCCTTACACTTTTTCAATCTAATTCGTTTCAACAGGCGTGTCAGCAAGTAAAGGGTGAAACAGCATGCTTAATTTGTGTGCGAAAAGAAAATTATATTTGGTGGTTTTCTATAGGAGATTGCCTCGTTTATGTATTTCATGAAGAGTTACATAAGCTAGGACAGTATATGCTGAACCAACGTCATTTTTATGAATGGATTGGGAATGTGAATACATTTTCTTTACCTGTTCCATGTTATTCTTCAGGTGCTCGAGAGCTACGTACAGGAAGAAATAGAATCGTAATGGTAACAGATGGCGTACTAGAATACGGAGAACGTCGTTATGAAAATCCAATTCATTTATATAAAGATATATATGAAAACAAAGTGAAACTAACAGAATGTATTCAAAATGTACTAGAGCATGTTCATCACCAACTTGGTCGAGATAGTGCAACGATAATTAGTTGGGATTATGATAATCGTGTATATGCTACTTATCCAAGCGATCAGCCGGAGAAAATACGATCTTCAAATTAGTAAAATAGGGGGTAGGAAATGAAAAGGCCCTTATTGCGCGCGGAAGCTATTATCATAGATGAGGAGCATTCTAAAATTCTTGTTCAATGTAATGAAGAAGAGACATTTTATCGTTTTCCAGGTGGATCGATTGAGTATGGAGAATCGGCATGTGAAGCGATTATACGGGAGTTACTTGAGGAATATGATTTACAAGTTCGAGTAGCAGAATTAGCGATTGTAAATGAACACATATTTGAAGTTGATGGAGAATCACACCATCAATGTACGTTGTTTCA
Source organism: Bacillus sp. FSL K6-6038 (assembly GCF_038050455.1). Classification (NCBI taxonomy): domain Bacteria; kingdom Bacillati; phylum Bacillota; class Bacilli; order Caryophanales; family Bacillaceae; genus Bacillus; species Bacillus sp. FSL K6-6038. The sequence continues at coordinate 2,660,247 of NZ_JBBOUH010000001.1, read as the reverse complement.
TTGGTGTAAACCTGTAAAGTCTATAAGTGAAGTGTTATTTCATAAAGAACATAAGAATATTATTCTTATATGGAAAAGTATACAGGAGTTAAAAGATAAACTGACTTATCCTGAGGGGATTGTTTCTTTGATAGAACAAAAGGGCAATAATATTGCGCATTTACTTACTCAAAAAGTATATTCCTAATTAATATGTGTAACATTGGATTTTTAAGGATGGGGGGATGAACAATTTTCACAATAGTGATTGTGTTGATTCTATGGATTTTCGTACTATATCTTTTAGAAAAGCTTGTGAGAAAGAAATTAAATATACCAAAACAAAGTGGCTGGATTTATGAGCCTGTAAATGAGCTTCATAAATGGGGAGAGCGGATTATAATCATAATCTATTTAGTGGCTGGCTTTGTTTGTATTTATACTTCAGAGTATATAAAGGGTGTATATATATTATTTGTATTTTTAGGTACGCAACAGCTTTTTCGGGCGTATATGGAATGGAAATATGATAAAAAATCAAAAAAATATGTAATTTCTCTATTGGGAGTATTTTGTTTAATGATTACATTTAATGTAATGATATATTTATTCCAACCTGTTGGTTAAAAGAGCTAGATAATAAGAGTCGTTATCCCAATTTCAATGTGTATAACGACTCTTATTTATCAGTAGTCTTTTTACATTACATCTTCTTAAAACTCCTCAAAACAAGAAACTCCCATACTCTCCACGGAAGAATTTTTTTAGCAACGATCATCAATTTTACACCTTTCCCAATTGGGTATCGTAATGTTGCGTTTTTTGCTTCAGCAATCGCTACAATCTTTCTTGCAACATCTACTGGATTGCCAAATGTATCACTGCCATTATTAATATGATTTTGTATTTTATCCATATACGCTTTATAAGGAGAGGTTGATTCTGAATAATTTTCGGCAAGTTCTTTCCCAACTTCCCATATGTTCGTGTTATAGGAACCGGGTTCGATTAATGAAACGTCTATTCCATATGGTTTTACCTCTAGGCGAAGGGATTCACTCCAACCTTCTAATGCGTATTTTGAAGAAACATAGGGGGATAAACCTGGGAATCCAACTTGGCCACTAATACTACTTACATTAATAATTTTCCCACTTTTTTGTTTTCGCATATAAGGTAATACAATTTGAGTTATGGATATTGCTCCAAATACATTCGTCTCAAATTGTCTACGATATTCTTCTACCGGAATTTCCTCTATAAATCCACCACTCGCATAGCCTGCGTTATTGACGAGAATGTCTACTTGGTTTAATTCTTTTAAAAACAATTGGAATGCATGTATAGATTTTTGATCTGTTACATCTAATTGATGAATTTTGATATTTTGTTGTAAGTGTAATGCAGCAGCTTGAGATAATAATTCCGTTTGTTTATTAAGATTACGCATTGTAGCGATGACGAAATAGTCCTTTTTCGCAAGCTCGAGGGCAGTTAAAAATCCAAATCCACTGGATGCACCTGTAATAATCACGATTTTACTCATTTTCCGCTCACTTTCTTTTTTCTTACATCATAACGATGTACATGTAGAAAATCTATTATTCTCGTAAATCAAATAGCATACTAACTAGCATTCTATATTAATGCAAATTATATCTTTTAAACAAGTATTTTTGAAAAAGAGAAAAAAACTATCATTTCAAGAGTTTTAAATTGGCGCGGTACTTGCGATATAAAAGGTGAACAAGAAAATAGGAGGGCTGGACATGTTAAAAACAACTGAAAGTAAAGGGAATGAAATGACAAAAGAACAAGCCTGTTGGGGAATTTCCATTTACCGAAAATGGAAAAGCACTTATTTTAGGAGAACAAATTGGGAAAGTGAAAGTAATAGTTGAGCCGAAGTATCAAGAAATCATTGGAATTTCGATTGTCGGGCCTCGTGCGACAGAACTCTGATTGGACAAGGAACTGTTATGCTTCATACAGAAGTAACAGCTGATATAATGCGAGATTTTATCGCAGCGTATCCGACATTATCGGAAGCGATTCATGAAGCAGTATTACAGGCCGATAGGGCATGCTGTGCATGTGTGAATAGTATGGTTGAAAAAGAACGAGTTTTATATAAAACTTGTTCTTTTTTATTGTACGACCGAATTCTAAAACAATTTGACATTGATATGTAAGGATCCTTTATTTGTAAGTAAAAAACGGGTTGGACTGAAAAATCAGAGTTGTCAGTCACTTGTTGAGTGTTATATAATAAGAACGTATATTCTGTCGGTTGGACGCAAAGCTCTCCTTTAAATATATTACCTCTATAAAAAGTTCTTAACTTATTATGTTAAAAACTTTAGTGGTTGTAAATCAGCCTTTAAAGCATATTTTAAGTTGAATGAAGAAATGAAATAGAAAACCTTTATTTAAAATAAGGAGGATTTCTTATGATATGCCACATTAAAGATACACAAATATATTATAAAATAATTGGCGAGGGAAAACCTGTAATTCTCTTACATGGATGTTCTGTCGATCATAGGCTCATGATGGGATGTATGGAGTCAGTGTTTCATAAACATGCAGGTTATAAGCGCATTTATATTGATTTACCAGGTATGGGAAAATCGACTGCCCCTAATTGGATAAATAGTTCTGATATTTTATTAGATCTCTTGACTTTATTTATCGAAAAAATTATTCCTGATGAAAATTTTCTACTTGTAGGAGAATCATATGGCGGATATTTGTCTAAAGCAATACTTTCAAAAATGCCTCAGCGAATTGATGGTTTATTGCTGATATGCCCTGTTATAATTGCGAATCATAAAGCAAGAACAGTCCCAAAATATAATAGGATTATAAGTGATGATGAATTTTTAAATAAACTTTCATCGGATGAAAGAAACGAGTTTTGTGAGTTAGCAGTGATAGCAAATGAATATACTTACAATCGATATAAAAAAGAAATCAAATCAGGTCTTACAGTAGCCAATACAGAGTTTGTGGAAACGCTTCAAAGAAATTATACGTTATCATTCAATACAAATGGACAAAAATACGAAAAACCAGTTCTTTTACTCGCTGGCAGGCAAGATATAGTTGTAGGATATCAAGATTTATTGGAGACTATTGAAGAGTATCCACGAGCAACATTTGCTGTTTTAGATATGGCCGGTCACAACTTACAAATTGAACAACCTGAGTTATTCCAGAGTCTAGTAGAAGAATGGATGATACGAACAGAGAATATCAGTTTTAATGATTCATATGAAAAGCAACAGAAGATTCGTTAAATCAAAAGGGGCATCTTTATAATGATGTTTTGAAACGATTTAATTGAAACGAATGTGGAGGTTATTTGGTTAAAATTGCAGTAAATTACTAAGATCTTTACCTGTCTTATTCTTCTAAATCAACTTAATATCAAAGGAGTATATTATGATTATTAACAAACAAGAATTTTATGTAAATGGGATTAATTATACTGTTAGATCTGCAATGGATAAAGATGCAAATGATTTGTCTAAATTAAGATTACAAATTGATGGAGAAACTGAAAATCTGGACAGAGAAAAAGGGGAGGGATTCATAGATACAACGGGATTTGAAGAAATCATTAAAACGGACACTGGAAGTCCAAGAAACTTATTTTTAGTCGCGGTAGTGAACGATCGAATTGTTGGGTTTTCAAGATGTGAGGGAGTGTATTTAAAGAGATTCTCTCATAAAGTAGAATTTGGAGTATGCGTATTAAAAGAGTTTTGGGGATATGGGATTGGGAAAAATCTTTTAAAAGAGTCCATATCTTGGGCTAATGCCAATGATATAAAAAAAATGACGTTAAATGTTTTAGAAACAAACGATAAAGCAATTAAATTGTATGAAAAACTTGGTTTTGAAATTGAAGGTATATTAAAAAATGACAAAAGACTTGCGGATGATAAATATTATAACACTATTATTATGGGGAGATTTAATGGATAATAATTAACCTTTCGTGAAAAAATACAGCGGAATGGGATGATTGAGGCACTTCAAAAAACAAAGGGAAATGTATCACTTGCGGCAAAACTGTTAGATGTCCCGCGTAGTACTTTTTATAAACGGATGCAGCGATTTCAGATATAAAAGAAGCAGGCTTCTATCAATCTGCTTCTTTTATATGTAAGTGCACGTTCTGTCGGAATATGCGCTTACCGGGGAAATAGTAGATCAAAAAAATTTCTATAAAGAAGGGAAATCTTTTAAACTGGTCAACGCGATAAAGTCTACTACTTTACGATTTAAGGGCAGTTTTCTTTAAGAAATTTGGAAATCATATGGTATTCATTCCATACCCTCCTTCTACCGATGTCGGTTAAGTGCCATGTATCTTTCGTAAGATTTCTATTATCTTGTAATGGAAGAATATCAATAGTCATGTTGTTAGTAGCAAACGCAGTTGCTATAAGCAAGAATCTTTTCATAAAAAAAGTTTTTCCCGCTAATAAAATATTTTTGTTTTCTGTTGTTTTTGATAGAAGAAGCATTGCGTTTTTTATAACATCGTTAGCTGTATTCGCTTCTCCTGTTATTGGAATAACTAGTTCTTGAGGAATTCCTGATTTAACTAGGATTTCTTTATGAAAGATAAACTCATTAGCATTTAAAAATGCATTAGGTACACTGGGAATCATAATTGTTTTAAAGCCTTCCTCATGAAATAATGTGATGATTTGTTCATTTAATTCTGTGTAATGACCGGGATGATAGAGAACAACATCTGGATTTCGAAATTCATATTGTCTTTCTATAAAGGTCATTTCACTTAGGAGAGTAGTAAATTGATCGTTCATAACATATATACCTCTTTCAAAAGAATGGATTATTTTTGTGTTATTCGGTATATATGAAGCTTTTTCCTTTTTCTTTATAACAGGAATGTTTCTAGTTTCAATTAAGTAGAAATAATAGAGAATCTGTCAAAATCTGCGCTTACCAGGGAAATAGTAGAATGCTTAGAACAACATTTCCTAAGGAAGATGTAAGTATTTCATATAAGGGGAGTTGTAAGTGAAGTACATAGAAGCCGGAATCGGAAATAAATGGTTGGTTCGAACAGAAATAGAACGAGAAGATGGAACAGAGTTTGAGCAAAAAGGAGTTGTGAAACCTATTTATTTTGAATCATGCTATTTACGAGTTTGGTTTAGAAAAACTTGTTTGATTTTTGATTCAAAAGAAGGGTTTAAAAAGATGAGAAAAAATCGAAATGAGTATAAGTTTATTTTGGGGATTGTGAGTAAAGTACAATAATATAAGCATACAGAAAATCTGTAAGGAGAATGGCATATGGCGATTTCTACATACTACAAACAAATCCGTGAAAAAGTAGGGTCTGATCTTATTTTCATGCCGAGCGTAGCGGCAATTATTAAAAATGAGCAAGGGGAAATCTTATTTCAATATCCCGGTGGGGAATTTTGGAGTTTACCTGCAGGAGCAATTGAACCAGGTGAAACTCCAGAAGAAGCAGTTGTTCGTGAGGTGTGGGAAGAAACCGGTTCACGAGTACAAGTGAAAGAAATAAAAGGGATTTTTGGAGGGAAAGACTTCCGTCATACATATTCAAATGGAGATCAAGTGGAATATATCGTTGCTGTGTTTGAATGTGAGGGAGTTGGAGGAGAGTTGAGAGCGATAGATGAGGAATCGTTAAAACTTCAATACTTTTCATCACAGGAAAGACCAAAGCTAGCATTGCCATATCCAGAAGAAATATTCCTATAAACGATTAAATAGCACACTTTCTTCATAGAGACGAGAGTGTGCTATTCATTTTTATATAAGCCTGCCGTATACAGCTCTGTTAATGTACAAACAACCTCCTCTAGATTTACATCGATCTCATTTCGGACAATCTCCCACTGAAACGCTTCATTCATATAAAACCAACTGCGTGCCACAATTGCTTTATTTAATTCTTTTCTAGCTAATCCATTATTTTGAGAATAGGTAATATCTTGTATAATTCGGCTAATAAAACGTTCTCGAATGTCATTCCACTTTTGTCGAACTTCTTTTGACACACCGATAGCCTCTTCAACGACTTGTAATATATTTCTTTCTTCTTCAGTTAGTTGTAAAAAAGCTCGCACTTGATTTTCAATCATACTGTGAGCTTCTTTTTTTGTTTTAGGAAAAAAGGAACGTTCAGCGATTTTGTAAAAACGATTCATAACATCTTCCATAAGGACTATGAGGAGCTCGTCTTTATTTTTAAAATAAACATATGCTGTACCATAACCAGTTTCAGCATGTTTAATAATTTGAGAGATTGTTGTTTTGTGAAATCCGTTTTCTAAAAAAACATTGCGGGCAGATTTTAATAATTTATTTCTCGTTTCTATAGATCGCTGTTGTCTTGTTGAAAGAAGATCTTTTCCCAAACTGGACACTCCTTTACACTGAAATATCTGAAAATATAATTTTATTCTAGTTGAATCGAATACAAAAAGTCAACTGACATAATATCATTGACGTTATGTCAGTTTTGATGTTATATTTCAATTAGTTAGAATAAAAAGAAAATTAAGAGAAGGTGAAAGAATGTATCGAGAGCCATTTGAACCATCTTACGACTATGCAATGGAATGTGATAAATACGATGAACTTGCTGATTTTCAAAAAGAATTTTATAAGAAAGCAGATACAATATATTTAGATGGTAATTCATTAGGATTACTTTCAAAAAGAGCAGAAAAATCTTTACTTACTATGCTAGATTCATGGAAAGAGTATGGTATTGACGGGTGGACAGAAGGAGAATATCCTTGGTTTTTTCTCTCTGAACAATTAGGTGAATTAACTGCTCCTCTTGTTGGTGCTTTACCTGAAGAGGTAATTGTAACCGGTTCCACGACGACGAATATTCATCAAGTGATTGCGACATTTTATGAACCGAAAGGAATTCGTACAAAGATTCTTGCGGATGAATTAACGTTCCCATCAGATATTTATGCTTTGCAAAGTCAAATCCGTTTAAAAGGACTAGATCCAGATGAACATCTTGTACGAGTGAAGAGCAGGGATGGTAGAACGCTGCAAGAGGAAGATATTATTGATGCGATGACTGATGATATTGCGTTAATTTTATTGCCTGCAGTGCTATATCGAAGTGGACAAATTCTTGATATGAAGCGATTAACAGCTGAAGCGCACAAGCGTGGTATTTATATTGGTTTTGATTTATGCCATTCCATCGGTTCAATTCCGCATGACTTTAAAGGGTGGGGTGTTGATTTCGCAGTATGGTGTAATTATAAATATTTAAATGCAGGACCTGGTGGGGTTGCTGGATTATATGTAAACAAAAAACATTTCAATCGTCTTCCAGGGCTTTCTGGTTGGTTTAGTTCAAGAAAAGATAAGCAATTTGATATGGAACATACATTAACAGCAGCTGAGCATGCCGGGGCATATCAAATTGGCACACCTCATGTGTTAAGTACAGCGCCACTTATTGGTTCACTTGAGATTTTCAAAGAAGCTGGCATTGAAAGATTGCGAGGAAAATCATTACACATTACTCGTTATATGCTAAATTTAATCAACCATGAACTGAAGGGGATGGGATTTACAATTGGAAATCCATTAGAGGATGATAAACGCGGAGGGCATATATATTTAGAGCATCCAGAAGCTGCACGTATATGTAAAGCTTTAAAAGCAAATGGAGTTATTCCTGATTTTCGTGCACCAAATGGGGTTCGCCTTGCGCCAGTTGCTTTATATAACACGTACGCAGAAGTGTGGAAATCTGTGCAAATCTTGAAGAAAATCATGAAAGATGAAGAATATAAAAAGTTTGAAAATAAGCGAGAGGTTGTGGCATAAGCGATGAAGGAATCTGATTGGATTGATATTTCACAACCATTAAATAATGATATTGCGACATGGCCAGGAGATACGCCATTTTCATACGAAGTATCATGGGCAAAAGAACAAAGTGGATCTGTTAATGTTGGAAAATTAACGATGAGTATTCATACGGGTACGCATATTGATGCGCCATTTCATTTTGATAATAACGGAAAAAGGGTACTAGATTTAGATGTTAATGTCTATGTTGGTAAAGCTCGAATTATAGATGTATCAGGTATCGAAAGTATTGGCGCAAAAGAATTAGAAAAATTCCCTTTAGATGGGGTAGAGAGGTTATTACTTCGGACTTCTTCGCATGGGAATGCACAGGAATTCCCGCAAGTAATTCCGTATTTACGTGCTGATATTGCACCATTTCTTTCGGAAAAAGGCATTCGATTAATTGGAGTGGATATACCTTCTGTAGATCCGCTAGATGATAAAGAATTAGCGGCGCATCACCAATTATTTAAATATGGTATTCATATTTTAGAAAATGTTGTATTAGACCATGTACAAGACGGAGATTATGAACTGATTGCCCTGCCACTTGCATTGACAGATGCGGATGGGAGTCCAGTTCGAGCTGTAATAAGACCACTATAAGAGCAAGCAGATGATGCATAGAAGGGGTGTTCATTTTTATGAAAGAAAATGAAAAAGTAATTATGGAAAAGGGAATTCATACGGATTTTAAAGAAAATATGACATACGGAGAGTACTTACAATTAGATAGTTTGCTAGGAAGTCAAAAAAGGTTATCTGATCATCATGATGAAATGTTGTTTATTGTCATTCATCAAGCGAGTGAACTTTGGATGAAGTTGATTTTACATGAGCTTAGTGCAGCGATTGAATCTATTCAAAATGATAGGCTGGCTCCAGCTTTTAAAATGCTTGCGCGCGTTTCAAAAATTCAATCGCAAATTATTCAATCTTGGGATATTCTTGCAACGCTCACACCATCTGAATATATTGAATTTCGTGATTCACTCGGCCAAGCATCAGGATTCCAGTCTTATCAATACCGTATGATTGAGTATGCGCTTGGTTATAAAACACCTCATGCATTAAAAATTTATGAAAAAGATCCAGAGTTACATGCTCGTTTGCATAAAGCGCTTCATTCACCAAGTCTTTACGATGTTGCAATTCAGGCACTTGTAAAAGAAGGGTTCCCAATCAATCCAAATGTTTTAAATCGTGATATTACACAGCCTTATGAAGAAGATGCGACAGTTGAAGCTGCATGGTTAGAGGTGTATGCTGATGTGAAGAAATATTGGGATTTATATCAACTGGCAGAAAAGTTAATCGATATTGAAGATTGGCTCCAGCAGTGGCGCTTCCGTCATATGAAAACAGTAGAGCGAATTATTGGAAATAAAATGGGAACAGGTGGATCATCTGGTGTTTCTTATTTAAAACGTGTTCTTGATCAACGCTTTTTCCCAGAACTTTGGAATGTGCGGACGAAGTTATAAAGTTAAAGATTATATAATTGTTAGTACATCACTTATTGAAGCGTGGTGTACTTTTTTCTTTGTAATTATGTGTAAAAAAGATATCTAATAACACGGTAATTCACATTATAAATCGCATACCTAATAACAAACAAAAACGCCCAGACATATATCATTCTGAGCGTTGATTTATTATTTCGCTTATTCAGTTAAAGCACCCGTTGGTTTAGTAAACTATTTTCATTTCAGGCAATATTGTTTTTAACTCCATTAAGTCATTTATTACCAAATTAGCCTGAGCAAGTTCATCTTCTTGTGCAAAATCAAAATTACATCCAATTGCAATTAAACCATTATCTTTAGCTGCATTTATATCAGATAGACGGTCTCCAACTACCGCTGCCTTTTTTATGTCATATTTTTTTATAATTGTTTTAACTAAATCTCCTTTATCGAGTGTTCGTATTTGTTGAATACTAAATGTTTCAGTAACCCAATTATCCAAATTATAATAACTCACAATTGCTTGTAAATATTCCGTTAAACCATTACTCGCTATGTAAATTGAACAATTATTTTCTTTTAAATAACGGAAAACTTCCTTTACATTAGGATATAAAGCACCTTTCCCACTTCTTATGTTTTCAACTAATCTTTCCAGAAAATAAGCATCCATTTGTTCTCTTACTTCATTGGAATGATTAGGTAACAAAGCTTCCCAAACTTTTGGTAAAGGTACACCCATAATTTCACGGTATTTATCAATGGGGGTTACTGTATCCCATAAATTTAGTGACCGCAAATGGTTAAAAGTATCATTAAGTGATAATTCTAGAATTTTTTCTGTTTGAAATAGAGTTCCATCCATATCAAAAATCAGTGATTGTAACATTACTTTCTCTCCCTTTTTACCATTGCTGAATAACTTCTAAAGTTTAACATAAAGACAGAATAACTTAACCAATCCCTATTCAACTAATCTGACTCATCAGTTTAAGTACAAATTCTCACAATCTTTATATACATTTTAACATAAATTTACAATGACCTTTCTCTTTTTTTCAAAAGAGTTTAGAAATAACATAGCATTTAACAATAAAATTAACACCATAATTCAAACAATGACAATGACTATTGTCACGCTGTTATTTGGTATGCTATTTTGTACTTATTTTCCTTGGAAATATTGTTACATCAATGAAAAAAGCATACCAATTCGTATGTTATTAAGTGTTTTTCCACGAAAACGAAACTACTTAGTATGAGTGACCATGTCTTATATCTATAGTATATGTTTGCCACACGTGAAATTGGATATTTTTTTAGAAAGTACATAGAAATAGAAATATTTATTTGATTTGAGTAGAATAGTAAAAACAGACAAGAACAGTATACATTTGGAGGAATACATATTGGATTTTTACAAGTTGGAAAATCAATTTATGAAAAAGAAAGTGAATGCATTTCTCGTATATCAACAAGGTGAGTTAACAACAAAATATTATAAAACAAAAGAATGCGCACACAATTTATATAAAATTAATTCTATCACGAAAAGTATCGTATCAATTTTAATCGGTATAGCAATAGATAAAGGCTACATAAATGATATACATACGCCTATAGCAAAATGGATTCCCAATGTACCGAAAGAAAAGAAGGAATTAACCATTTATCACTTGTTAACAATGACAACTGGTGAAGAGTGGCAGGAGTTTGGAAATGGAGTTGTATTTCCAAATGATTTCGTGGAATCAGATAATTGGATAAATTATATTTTGCAGAAGCCGTTAATGGAAGAGATAGGGGCAAAAATGAATTATAATTCAGGCTCTTCACATCTGTTAAGTTGTATACTACAAGTTGCTACTGGAAAGACAACGGAGCAGTTTGCAAAGAAATATTTATTTAATCCTTTACAAATTACCGAATATGAGTGGCAACAAGATCCTCAAGGTATTTATGTTGGTGGATTTGGCATAAAAATGAAAGCGGAGGATTTGCTAAAAATAGGATTATTATGTCTACAAAATGGATTCTGGAGTGGAGAAAAGATTGTATCCTCAAGTTGGATTGAACAATCAAGTAAGGTTCGTTTTATGACATATGAACATGTTGGAGCATACGGTTATCACTGGTGGGTATTAGACAATGGAAGATTTCACATACCGTATTGTATGTATTTTGCTATGGGATATGGAGGGCAATACATTATCATTATTCCACATTTAGAAATTGTAGCGGTAATAAGCAGTCAAATGCCAAAGCGTGGATTAGTACCATTAAAATTATTTATAAATCATTTACAAGAGAACGTTAATCATACATAAATAGAAGGAGAGTATAGTTAAGCAAGAAGTGAAAGTTAAATAGTAATAAAAAAGAGGGAATCGAGATGATTTCCTCTTTTTTAATCCCGCTATTCGCTGACAATAAGATTCTAATGTCAAGAATCAAAGAAACAACAGAAGATAAGTGGGGAAATAAAAGCCTGTAAAAGCTTGGTTAGTTGAACATTATCTACTGCTCTTTTGAAATGTAATCTTCAAAAACTTCTCCGTTCTTGTATCAAACTCTACATCAACAAAAACACCATATTCCTTTCCATCTTCACGCAGCCATAATTTGAATTTTTCTGTTGTTATATTCACTGTCTTCGGTTTTCTTCCAATATGAAGGTAATCAATAATTTGCGCTTTTGGATAGTTTTCTTTCGTTTTTTCTACCGCAAGTTTACCCCATTTTGCATATGGTGGTTGTGCGTGAACAACTGATGAATGAGTATATGTATTGCAATATGCTGTAACAAATACAATTCCTAATACAAAACATGCAAAAATACGCTTCATAATAAACTCCTTTTAGCCGTTTTTCTTATTGTGTACATGCAGTCTAAATCATATAAGTTTGGATTTTTTTGTCTTCTTTACATAAAAGCGTTTTATTTACAAAACATAACCATGAAATCATCACTGCAAATAAGGAGGGAAATATATGCGTCATACAGTTATTTTTAAAATACTGATTTTGTTTGTATTAATCGGTATATCTGTAATTGTAAGTAGCGGGCAGACAAGAAATGTCCAAGCCTTTTCTAATCAGGTGATTCAAAGAGGTGCCTCTGGAGAAGATGTCATTGAACTACAGTCTCGATTGAAATATAACGGATTTTATACGGGAAAAGTAGATGGTGTATTTGGTTGGGGTACATATTGGGCACTAAGGAATTTTCAACAAAAGTTCGGTTTACCTGTAGATGGCTTAGCGGGGGCTAAGACGAAGCAGATGCTTGTAAAAGCGACAAAGTATGAGAAATCAACTGCTAATAAAGGGAACACGGGTGGACAAAGTAATAAGCCAGCCCAAAATAAAGGTACAAATGTGCCAAATGGTTATTCACAAAATGATATTCAATTAATGGCGAACGCAGTTTATGGTGAATCACGTGGTGAACCATATTTAGGGCAAGTTGCAGTTGCGGCAGTTATTTTGAATCGTGTGACAAGTGCATCATTCCCGAATACAGTATCTGGAGTGATTTTTGAACCACGTGCATTTACAGCAGTTGCTGATGGACAAATTTATTTAACGCCAAATGAAACGGCGAAAAAAGCTGTATTAGATGCTATTAATGGTTGGGATCCTACTGGAAATGCACTGTATTATTTCAATCCAGATACTGCAACGAGTAAATGGATTTGGAGTCGACCACAAATTAAAAAAATCGGCAAACATATTTTCTGTAAATAGAGCGGAGGTGAAGAAATGTTAAGAGGTATCGTAATTGTATTGTTAACAATCGGCGTAGTTGGAACAGGGTATTGGGGTTATAAAGAACACCAAGAAAAAAATGCAGTGTTAATTCGAGCAGAAAACAGCTATCAGCGTGCGTTTCATGATTTAGCGTATGAGGTTGATTTATTACACGATAAAATCGGAACAACACTGGCAATGAATTCACGTACATCTTTATCACCGGCATTAGCGGATGTGTGGCGTTTAACATCGGAAGCTCGTTCTGATGTAGGACAACTACCTTTAACATTAATGCCGTTTAATAAAACCGAGGAATTTTTAGCGAATATTGGTGATTTTAGTTATCGCACTGCCATTCGTGATTTAGAGAAAGAACCTTTAAACGATCAAGAATATAAAGCGCTTCAAACTCTATATTCAAATGCTGGCAACATTCAAGATGAGCTTCGAAAAGTACAGCATCTCGTTTTGAAAAATAATTTACGTTGGATGGATGTAGAACTTGCGCTTGCGTCAAATAAAGATCCAGCGGATAACACGATTATTGACGGGCTTAAGACGGTTGAGAAAAATGTAACATCCTATTCTTCAAATAATTTCGGTCCAACTTTCACAAGCATGCAAAAGGCGAAAAAAGGCGGCTTTGAAGCAAAAGGTAAAGCGATTTCAAAAGATGAAGCGGCAAAAATAGCAAAATCATTTTTAAATTTAAAAGGCAATGAAAAAGTAGAAGTTGAGAAAAGCGGAAAAGGTGCTAAAGAATCATTTTATAGTGTGAAAATTCAAGATCCTGAAACAAAGAATGAATTTTATATGGATATTACCGAAAAAGGTGGATATCCAATATGGGTAATGAATAACCGTGAAATTAAGGAACAAAAAATCAGCTTAAATGACGCAGGAAGTAAAGGATTAACTTTCTTAAAGGACCATAAGTTTACCAATATGGAGCTCTTTGATAGTTCACAATACGATAATATTGGTGTGTTTACGTACGTTGTGAATGAGAATAATGTGCGTATTTATCCAGAAGCAATTCAAATGAAAATTGCTTTAGATGATGGATCAATTGTTGGTTTTTCAGCAAAAGAATATTTAGCATCACATCAAAAACGCACCATTCCAACTGCAAAATTAACGGCTGCTGATGCAAGAAAGAAAATCAATCCAGATGTAAAAGTAATGGAAGAACGCAAGGCGGTTGTTGTAAATGATGTGCATAAAGAAGTATTGTGCTATGAATTTGTCGGGACATTAGGAAAAGATACGTACCAAATTTTTATTAATGCAAATGACGGAACTGAAGAAAAAGTGAAAAAGATGCAGGCTGTCGAAAAGATTTATGATTAAACATCAATGATAAAGTGGTGAAAATGATGAAAATCCTTATATATATGCTTATGATTTGTTTTGCTATCACAGGGTGTAGTGTAGGAAAAAAAGAGAATGCTCATGAAAAACCAGAACAAAAAAATGTATCTATGCGAAATGTTAGCTATACAAAAGATAAAACAAAACCGAATGAAAAAGTGGCAGATCATTTAGCTTCTTTAGCTTCTAGTATACCAGGTGTAAAAGATGCGACCGCAGTCGTTATTGGAAAATATGCTGTTGTTGGCATTGATGTAAAGGCAAAACTGGATCGAACTCGTGTAGAATCAATCAAGTATTCTGTCGCTGAAAGCTTAAAACATGATCCAAATGGTGCAAATGCAGTTGTTGTAGCGGATGTTGATACGTATGAACGATTAAAGCGAATGGGGAATCAAATTAAGCACGGAAAAGCTGGCGAAGGAATTCTTGATGAACTTGCTGCAATTGTTGGACGTGTTATGCCACAAGTACCAAATGATATGATTGAAAATAAAGAAACGAATCCGATTAAAGAAAACGACAAACAGTTACCAAAAGATGAAGAGAATGAATTAAGAAAAGAACAAGAAGATCAATCAAATAATCATCTTAAAAGATAACAAAAACATCTCGTGCTATATGGCGCGAGATGTTTTTGTTAATTATTAATATTCAGTTTATCAAAAAGGGAATATATGGTTTAATAATAATTAGGAAGTTACGACAGATCCACCGTGTATAAAACTATATAAAACCATCTGAAAATGATGAATAAAAAACATAACAAAGAAGGAGGTTTATCCTGGTTTCTCTGCGATATATTACATTTAGATATGCTTGGGTATCATTTTTAAACCAGAGATAGTTGTAATGATGAAAAATAAATGCGCACTCATAGTTTGTGGTCTTAGTCTGTGTGTGATTTTTGGTATGACAGCGTGTGATAAAAAGAAATAAAGAAACAAACAACAACTTCTTCAACTGTCACAGAAAAAAAGAAGAGAGAAACAATTGATATGAATATTTTCTCACAAATAAATGAAGAAATGACATATAACGAAGTAAAAGAATTAATAGGATTTGAAGGGGATTTACTTATAAATCAAGGTAATGAAAATTCATCAAACTATAAATAAACTTTTGCCTGGAAAGGAAATCCACCACAATCCTTTGCTGAGATTACCTTTTTAGATGGAAAAGTACGTTCTAAGTCACAGCAAGGTTTAAGTTAGTAATTAGAAGAAAAGGGGAAATAAAAATGAATTTGCAAACAGAAGATATTCAGCTTATTCCATATGATGAAAAATATAAAGAAATTATAGACGCATTTATTTTACCTAGTGAACAAATTCAATTTACAGTAAAACCAAGTGACTTGCTTGAAAAAGCTAAAAAAGACACAACTCGAAATGTTGTTGTTATTTTAGCGAATCATACACCAGTAGGAATTTTCGCATTACAATCAGGAACGAGGGTAGCAGAATACACAGATAATCCCAATGCTTTACTTTTAGTTGCCTTTTCTATCAATTACGAGAAACAAGGAAAAGGGTATGCAAAAAAAGGATTAGCCTTATTACATGACTTTGTAGCATCCTATTTTTCAGATAAAAATGAAATTGTACTAGCTGTAAATGAAAAAAATATTCCTGCTCAAAAGCTGTATTTAAAAGTAGGATTTGAAGATAGAGGTCAAAGAAGAATGGGCCCAATTGGAAGGCAGCTTGTTTTATATTTACCATCTTGATAATTCACCAAGTATACGTGCGAAAAAGGAAAAGAGGCGCTGCGTAGTGTGGTAATATCAATGATAGCTATTTTGTGTAATAACTGTTATGAAATTGATTATAAACATTACCGGCTTATTGATGAACTGGACCAACATTAGAACAAGTTTGTAAAAAATATGAAGAAGAAAGAGAAGGCATTCCTATGTAAGGGAATGCCTTCTCCTATTATGTATACCTTTATTGATATCGTTTCGAAACAACGAATTCTACAAGTGGAATAACAATGAATGAAGAACAAAGCGCTATAAATAAAGGGAGATTTTGAATATTATCAAGCGAATATAAGGTAGAAAATCCTTCTGACCAAATCAATAAAATAAACATAATAACGACTAATACAAAATATCCAATTTTGAAACTTTTATATGTAATTTGTTGTCCCATTTCATCTTGACTTTCTTCTGACACGCCGTTTGGATCTCCCCATGTCATATGATTTATTAAATAACTAATTATTAAAGAAGCTCCAAAAATAGTCCCTCCGAGAATGGCTCCTTCGGTCGTATATTTGTATGCGCCATGTATGAGTATTCCAAGTAATGATAGTATAATAACTACGAAAATAAACTTATTCTGATTCATCGTATTCACCTCTTTATAAGTGTAAAAAACTCTTTACACTTAATAGTATAAAAATGACAGGGAGTAATGTCAAATATATTTTACATAAATAGATGAATTTATGAAAATTAATTATTTATTTCTCAGTTTAGAAATAAACATTAAAAAACAGAAAGGAAAAAGATTTCTATTTGGTTTGAATGTTAAAGTTATTATTTGCATATATTTGGAAGGGATGTCAGATTAAATTGGGGGGTAAATATGTCCATACTTTTAAAAGCGGGTGCAGACGCTGGAAATAATGGTTTAAAGTTAATGGTGAAAGGCCAAAATCCGATTTATATTCCAAGTATATATTCACTCTATATTGGGGAACCGACAGGCTTATTAGACGAAGAGGATGTACCGATATCTGAAGTGGAAAATCATATAGATGTGACGATTAATTCATCTTCACTCATGTTGAATAATGTACGTTACATTGTTGGGCAAAAGGTTATCAATGATCAGTTAAAAGGGACAGAAGTAGAGAAGAAGTCTAATAAATCTACAGATGAATTAATGGTTCTAACGATTTTATCAGGTTTAGCAATTAGCGCTATGCGTCATAGTCCGAAATTAGATCATATTAATATTCGTTACGATTTATCAGTTGCTCTTCCAATGCAAACTATTACGCAAGAAATCGCAGCAGAAAACGCTAAACGTTATATGGGAAATCATAAAATTATTTTTCATTATCCAAATGGAAGAGATGTAACGATAAATATATCCATTGAGTACTGTAAATGCTTACCAGAAGGGGCGTCTGGGACCTGGGGGATTGTGTACGATGAGGAAGGTAATATTTTAAAACATAAAGTTGCAAGTGAAAAAGATGCTATTACAGAGATTGATTTTGTGGATAAAACATTATTATCTTTTGATATTGGTGCGGGTACAACTGAGGAAGTTGTTTCATTTGGAGTGAATTTTAGACCGCAATTAAGTAAAGGATTGTCCTATGGAGTTAAAGAAACTTTATTGCAGATTATTACAAGATGGAATCGGAAGCATCCGACAAAAACAATAGATAGTATTACAGAGTTTAATCAAATTTATTTAAATGAGAAACACCCAAGGCATGCAATGCTAGTAGAAGAGTCACAACAGGCATTTCTAGGATTAGCTGCACGAGTTGCAACGGATATTATTAATAAAATTGATGATATGAAAGATGATCCGTATGTATTTATCTATGGCGGGGGCGCTGTCATCATTAAAAACAGTTTGCAACTTATTTTAAAACAAAAAGGTCGTTTAAAAAATGTAATATTTGTAGATAACCCTCTATTTACAAATGCACGTGGATTATTAGTTTATACATGTTCACCACGGTATAGAGAACATAAACAAAAAGAATTGGGATTTACGAATTTAACAATTAGTTAGTTGGTGTGAGTATGGGGCGCAAGCGGTATAAGCGTGGTGATCGGGTAAAAATCCATTTAAATAAATCTGTATCTTCTGAAATGATCGCATGGATTAATAAGCAATCTGATGTAACAAAATTTTTTTTATACGGTGCCCAGCAATTGTTTAAACAAGTAGGCGATATTGATGTATCTAAAACTTTACCTAGCAGCTATGTTTTTTCCATGTATATTGAACCTACTTCTATGTTTAAATTTGAAGTAAATCCTCTTAGAAAAGTGTCAATGGAAAAGAAAGGACCTGCCGAATGTGTAGAAAATAAATCTTGGGAATTTATTGATCAAATAGATTGTCCCTTCTTTTAAAACATATAAAAGTATATCTAAAGCCTACCACTGTAAATATGATTAAGTGGTAGGCTTTTTTTGCCCATTAATCATGCGAAATTCAAACTGAAAGTACGGAATATTTTGAAGGTAAATGGATGTTTATTAAAATAAAAAAATAAGGAGGGAGAATTTTGAAAGCGATTCTTCATAACAAAGGTCATGATACTTTTTTCCTTGTCTAATGTACTCTATTCGATTCATTTTTTTACCTGCGATTTCTTATGATTAAACTGATAAGTTGGACACCCTTTAACCTGTGTTTTTATTCGGAATACGCCACCAGCATATGGATAAACTTCTAATTGATCTTGGTTCATTCTTGTCCTGGCAGTAGTAATATATAATTCTGTTAAGTCAGGTCCTCCAAATGTACAGGAAGTTACATTGAGTGCCGGAACAGGAACTGTTAGAATTTTTTCGCCAGTCATTGGATTCCATCTTGTGATTTTAGCACCGCCCCAATGTGCAATCCACAAACAGCCTTCCTCATCAATTGTCATTCCATCAGGTAATCCTTCACTATTAGGAATAATAATGATATCTATTGGGTTACTAATTGTTCCAGTGTGTATATCATAATCAAAACGAGTGACTTTTTTAGTAGGTGTGTCAATGAAATAAAGATACCGCTGGTCGGGTGACCAGGCTAAACCATTGGATGTATTTACATGTTCTAATTGCTTTTTTACACTAAAATCAGTATCCAAGAAATATAAAGAACCAGCTGCGCTGACTCCATATAAATCGGTAGTGCCAGCCCAAAAGCGACCAGCGGGATCGCACTTTCCATCGTTAAAGCGATTTTCTGACAGGTGAGACTCCAGGTTATGAATAAGTTTTAATTCCTCTGTTTCAAGATTAAGAGAATGGAAACCACGCTCCATTGCTAATATAACTCCGCCAGATGCATCTTGAACGACACATCCAATTTGTTGGTCTAATGAAATTTTACGATTTATATTTGTAATAGGGTTATAAATGCATACCTTTTTCCCTAAAATATCAACCCAGTATAATATTTGCTTTTCTTCATCCCAACAAGGGCCTTCTCCTAAGTTTGCTTTAGCATCGATAACTAATTCTAATTTTCCTAACAATGTATTTTTCTCCTTTCTATAAAGATAACCTATATATATTCGATGAAAATGGTAGCAAACCCTTCAATTTGGAGAAATTTGACAACGATAACATTATAAATTATTATATGGAAAATAACTTATAACAAAAGTGGCAATGAAGAGAAGAGTAGTTAAGAATGATTGCATACAGAGAACTCCGGTAGCTGAGAAGGAGGGGTAAAAATCTTAACGAAAAAAGACTTGGAGCTGTGCATAGAACTAACTTGTTTAGGGATAATGCGACGGGTTCTCCCGTTATAGAGATAGGGTATAAGCAAATGATTGCCGTACCTGAAGAGATTAATATGGTGACATATTAATAAACTGAGGTGGTACCACGAAGTGAACAACTCTCGTCCTCAAGATGAATAATCTTGGGGGTGGGAGTTTTTTTGTTTTGAAAAGGAAGTGGAAGAGTAAATAAAAAATTAATAAGAGGTGAATTATATGCACTGGGCATATCAAATCGCGCATGAACTTATTCAAAAACATCCAAATAAAGAGACGTTTGTATGTGCATCCGGAATTAGTCCTTCGGGGTCTGTTCATATAGGTAATTTTCGAGAAATAATAACGACCTATTTTGTTGTAAGAGAACTTCAAGATTTAGGAAAAAAGACACGATTTATATTTTCATGGGATGACTACGACCGATTTAGAAAGGTTCCGAAAAACGTTGATTCATCATTTGAGAAATATATTGGTATGCCATATTGTGATATTCCAGATCCATATGGTTGCCATAAATCGTATGCAGAGCATTTTGGAAAAGAATTTGAAAAATCATTAGAAACTTTTGGCATTGATGTGGAGTTTATTTATCAACATGAAGAATATAGAACTGGGAGATATAATCAACATATACTTCAAGCATTAAAAAGAAGAAAAGAAATCTACGACGTATTAATGAAATTCAAAACGAGTGAACCATCTGAAGATGAGCGGGAGATTTTTTATCCAATTACGCTATATTGTGAGCAATGCGGGAAAGATTCAACAAAAATAACAAATTTTGATGAAACATCGGAAACAATCCGATATGAGTGTGAATGTGGGAGTCATAATGTATTATCAGTAACGCAAACGAGTCACATGAAATTAAATTGGAAAATTGATTGGCCGATGAGATGGATGATAGAAGATGTGATTTTTGAACCGGGTGGGAGAGATCATTCAGCCGAAACAGGTAGTTATAATGTTTCAAAGGAGATAGCTAGTAAAATTTTCAATTATGAGGCACCGAATTATGTTGCCTATGATTTCATTGGAATAAAAGGTAATAATCAAAAAATGTCAAGTTCTGCTGGGAATATCATTACTCCAAGTGAATTATTAAATGTGTATTTGCCAGAAGTCATTCTATTTATGTTTTCAAAATATAAACCAAATGCAGCATTTCATATTGGTATGGATGAGGATGTGATTCGGAATTATACTGAGTATGAAAGATATAAAGAAGGTTATCAAAATAATAAGCTAAATAATGAAGAGTTCCGTGATGTAATTAGGCTTTCTGGCGTTAGTGATGAAAATGCCAGCTTACCAAAATTTAATCAAGTAGCAGGCATCTTGCCATTAGTGAACTTTGATACTCATATTTTACAAGAGATATTAGCGAAAGTGGATGCAGATTATAGCTTGATTGACATTATGAAAATAAGTAATCGTGTGGAATACTGGATTCGAAATTTACAACCGCAAAAAATCATTGAAGTAAATAAAGAAAAGAATTGGGAGTTTTACGAAACATTGGAAGAGGTACAGAAAAAGTGGATTTTAGAAGTTTGTGAAATAGTTCCTACAAATGCGGATAGTCCAAAGATAATGGAACAGATATATGAAATTTGTCATAATGAAAGTAAAAAGATAATGAAAGAGAATCAAAAATTACTTTTTAGAATCATTTATAGACTTGTTATCAATCAGCCAAGTGGTCCACGGATACCGTTACTTATATCTGTAATAGGTGCCGAGAAAATAGTGTCCTTATTGGATTTTTGTAACTAAGTAGAGTAGAATACTAACTCAAACACAAATTATATTATCAAGCTGTGTTTGAGTTGATTAATAGTATAACTAAGAATTCAAGGACTTGTATATGCGCGTCCTTGAATTCTTAAGGTTGTAACTAATAGAATGTGGTGAATTTTATAAAGTTATTATCGCGTATACATTTTCGGGCATTCATCCCCGATTGGTTCATAAAAACAATGACTTTTAAATTGCCCTGCAAATGGTTGATTATACCATTCCGGTGGACAAGCACCAGTCGGCCGGAAATACCAAAGGGACCATCTTGCTGGCCAGCGCCATTCACCTTGTAACACACGTCTTGCAATTTCTTTTTCTGAGTCACGAGCACGTTGATAAAAATATCCGTATTGTACAGCTTCAAATCCACCTGGAGTTTGATATACCGCATCACTTACGGTACGTAATTGTTTAAAGTCTAAGCAGTCACAAAAAACGCGGTTTACTACAACGCAGCCGACAAGCTGTTCGCCTTGTCTACCTTCACCTTCAGCCTCAGCACGGATTAAGCGTGCTAATAAATCGACATCGCTTTCATTATAAGGAATAAGAGCCATATTAGTTCCTCCCTTGTAGAGGTGGTTATAGTAAAGGTTATGTAGGAAAATGAGTGTGGTGCTTTTACAAATGTGTTTTAAGAATAGTTGGCTTATAAAAGTGTTTGATTATTTTCTGTCTGTGTTGAATAAGAAAAGCATTGTTTCTTTCGCTGTGTTAACTTTAGTAAAGAATGTTGTCTTAACAAGGAGGGGATATGCAAGTGTAAAGTTTTTATTATTAGTCTGATTATAAATCACCATAGCATACTCCAAGTTCTAAGGTTTTATTTTATTAATTTCCCTATACAAACTACCCCGTTGGATCGATTCCCATTCATTGTTGTATATTCCACTTTCTCATATGCCAGCTGTTTAAAATCCTTCATCCAGCACTTTACTTGTTCTTCATTATGATGGCGTAAAATGGCTCCGTCAGGTAATTCAAATACACCGTATATATCATATTTTTGATAAAATTGATCGTATCGCTTTAAATTACGATTGTCCTGATTTAATAGAAAGTCATTAATATAAATTATTCCATTAGGTTTTAAGACTCTCTTAATTTCATCTAAAATGGCTCTTTGTTCTTCGTCACTATGAATACAAGTTAGTACTGCGAATAAAAGTACAGAGTCAAAATAATTATCAGGAAATGCTAGGTTTCTATTTTCAATGACACTAAAATGAATCCCCATATCGTCTAATTTTGCTCTTTTAATCATTTCTTCTGAGAAGTCAACGCCATAAAGATTGGTAAACTGTGTTTTTCTTAACTCGCGCAATGTTCTTCCATATCCACATCCATAGTCTAAGATAGTCGCTTCTTGTTTTACATGTGTTTGAAACAAATCAAATCGAAAGGGAGTTGTAAATTGTTTTTCATGTGCAACCTCGTTCCAATATTGTTTTTGCTGTTTCATTAGTTAACTCATTCCTTTCTTATAGTTTACATTTGATTATAGAATTTGCATTAAGGAAAAAATAGACTTTAAAAATACTGAATTTTTTGATATAAGAAATTTGAATAAAAGAAGAAATAATATTTAAATTAACTTATAACAAACTTGTATTTTAACAGGGAGGAAAGGTGTAGAAGAAGCATCCCTTTTACTATACCGCATCTTACATCATATCCATCCTTTTTCATCAGCGATACGAATGGCTTGAAATCTTGATTCAGCTTCAAGCTTTTGAATGGAAGATGATAAATAATTTCTAACAGTTCCGTTTGTTAAATACAATGTTTTACCAATTTCTCCCGTTGTCATCCCGTTTTTAACCATACGGAGTATCTCTACTTCACGGGCAGTTAGTGGATTATCTTCTTTTAAAAACAGCGTAGCAGTTAGGTCTGCACTTACTACACGTTCACCATTCATTACTTTATGAATCGCTTCAATAAGAAATTCAATTGGTTCGTCCTTTAGTAAATATGCGTCTACTTTTGCGTCCATCGCTTTTTGCAAGTATCCTGGACGAGCAAAAGTTGTAACTATCATTATTTTACAGGAATGTCCCATTGTTCTTAATTTTTCTGCGATTTCAAGTCCAGTGATGTCGGGGATTTCGATATCGAGAAGACACACATCGGGTTGTTGTTTTGTAATAATGTTCCAAGCATCTACCCCATTTGAAACTTCTGCAATCACTTCAATGTCATCTTCTAGTTTTAATAGAGAAACTAGGGCTCCGCGAAGCATTTTTTGATCCTCAGCAATTACAATACGAATCATTTTACTGCCGCCTTTCTTGTATCGTTTTACAAGGTTAATTTGTTTCTACTAAGTTTGTTGAAATAGGTATCTTTAAAATAATCGTTGTGCCGTTGTTTCTTAATGTATGTATATCTACTGTGCCATGTATTATCTTCATTCGTTCCCGAATTGATTGAACTCCGAATCCAAGTGGCTCATGTTGAAAGCCAATTCCATCATCGTTTATTTTTATTTGAAACCATTTTGTATCCATTTCTTGAACGATTGTACAATGGTTTGCTTGGCTATGCCTTAGAATATTTGTAATGGCCTCTCTTATAGAGAGAGCAACCATTGTTTCCGCAACATTTGTTAACAAAGGTGCGTTTCTATTTGCATTAGTCGTAAATTGGATACCGGCTGTATGTAATAGCTCACGTAGATGATTTAATTCACTTTCAATCGATATATATTTCATATCAGTAACTAGTTCATGTACTTGTTTTAATGCGAAACGTGATGTGTCTAAAATATCATTTAATTCTTGTTTTGCTTGTGGTGGATCCTTTTCTATCAATCGTATTGTCAGTTCACTTTTCAGTTTAATCATTGTCAATGTTTGCCCGAGTGTATCATGAAGGTCTCTTGCAATGCGGTGTCTTTCTTCTTCTTGAATATATCTTTCAATTTGAGAGTTTGCGGCGCTTAGCTCCTTTTGTAAAGATTTTGCTTTTTCCCGGATATGGATGACAAATGGTTGTACAAGTTGAAGGATAAAGGCAAGAAGCAAAGAAGTTTTTAATATGTAAAAAGGGTGACCAAAGGTATACCAACTAACAAGAAAAAACATCATTGCGATGCCTACTGTACCGATGCCGATATACAATTTAGATTGGGCTCTTCCTAATAAATTCCCGATGACAAAACCATAAAAAAGCAGCCATGATTCGATGAATATTGCAAGTAGTGCAAATAATATGCAGCTACATAAACTGGAGAGGAGAAGGCGCCAATCTCTATACCACAATTCGAAGTAAAAAAATAACAAAACGAGCAGTAAAAGAACAATTTTTAAGAATAAGTTAATAATCGTTTCTGCTTGAATTACATTGTAAATTAAAAGGACAATAAAAATAATATCTAAGTATAAGTACTTTTCGATTTGATCGTGTGGATAAATTTTTTTAAACATTTACTATCCTCCTATAAAGAGGGAATAAGGACTTGTAATAAGTCCTATTTCAGGGTAAAGTACACTGAATTTTAAAAGGAGCGATTCTTAGTGGAAATGATGAAATCCCGCTAAGAATCATTTTTACTTAATTAAACCAGCTGTGTATCTGCGTGCGGCCTCCATTGGACCAAATTTAAATCTAGCTAGCCAAAATGTTGCGAAGTAAATTTCAAAGAAGCAGATGCAAATCCAAATAAAGACAATCGATAATGAATTCACTTTTCTGCCAAGGTCGAAGCCCCAACCGTAAAAGAGAATGGAAGAAAGAATATTTTGAAGAACATAGCAGCTAAGAGACATTTTACCTACATTTTCAAGGCGCCGCCATAACCAAGAGTGTTCAAATCTTTCTATCATTTTAGCAATCAATGCAATATACAAAATAGAAAGGAAAGGTGCAAATAAATAACGAGCTGGTAAATCAAAGATACCGCCCGGAATAAAGATTAACAGATTGAGAGGGACACCAATCATAATGCCGATTTCTAGCATTTTTGTACGAATTCTTTTCCCGTTTTCATCAGGGGAGAAGGCGCCAGCACGCATAAGACGTATCCCTAATAGGAAAAGGAAAATATTCATTGGAATAACAAAAATTACTTCCAGTCGATTCGCAATAAAGTTTGTTAGTCGATAATGGATTTGTTCAAACCAAGTTCCATCACTATAAAGAGTTGCAATTTCATTAGCGTTACCTAGTGAAATGTTACCTCCTATGAATTTTAAATACATAAATATAGCAAGAATGACAAGCATAGCAGCTCCGTGAAAGATACCTATCATTTTCATAGCTCGATTAATCCATTTGTCACCACGTTTAATAATGAAAGCAACAATAATTGCGGTTATTCCATAGCTCATTAAAATATCATATTCCATAACCAAGGTGAAATGAATGAAACCTTCTAATAAAAGTATAAAAGAAGTCCATAGGTAAACGCCAGGCCATGTATTTCCTTTGCGTAAAGATTGTTGATATTTGAGTTCAAGTCCTACACCAAACATAATTGTTAATAAACCGAGAAGTTTTCCGTTCACTAAAAATAAAACGAACAGCCGAATAAAATCATTAACTGACATCCACCAAATTGCATGATCGAACGTAAAGATATAAGAAATATCACCTAAATATGCAAAAATCCAAATGTTTGTACCAAGTGTTCCTAACACAGCAAAGCCTCTTAATATATCAAGCAAACGAATTCTTTTGTTGTTATTTCTCATTATTTTCCTCTTTTCTTATGATTTTGTCATTATTGTATCTTTAAAAAGGAGTATTTTGTATGCATAGGTGTCAGTTAAAGTAAATGACACCTGTCATATAGGCGAAGAAATGCAGTGTTTAAATAGTCATGCAATGAATTTTTAAAAATAAGTAAGAAAAAATATGGTAGTATATGCATACGTAGAGAGTATAAGAAAGGAATGAAAACATGGTTAAAATTATGATTGTGGAAGATGATCCTAAAATCGCGGAATTATTATCTTCTTATATCGAGAAATACAGGTATCAAGCAATTGTTATTGTTGATTTTCAATGTGTATTAGATATGTTTTTACAAGAGAAACCAGACTTAGTGCTACTAGATATTAATTTACCAAGTTTCGATGGATATTATTGGTGCAGGCAAATTCGCGCTATTTCTACGTGTCCTATTTTATTTATTTCAGCTCGTGAAGGAACAATGGATCAAGTGATGGCATTAGAAAATGGTGGGGATGATTATATTCCAAAGCCGTTTCATTATGAAGTTGTAATGGCGAAAATTCGTAGTCAACTAAGGCGTGCATACGGAGACTATGCACCCAAAATAGAAGAACGAATGATTGAACAACAAGGGCTTACTTTGTTTCCAGAGCGTTTAGTATTACAATTACGTAATCAAGAAATTGATGTAACAAGAAATGAAGCGATTTTGTTAGAAATGTTAATGAAAAATTATCCGCGCGTTGTAAGTAGAGAAGTGCTATTGAACAAACTTTGGGATAGTGAATCATATGTTGATGATAATACACTAAGTGTGAATACAACACGCGTTAGGAAAAAGTTGCAAGCATTAGGTATTCAAGGTGCAATTGAAACCATTCGTAGTGTCGGTTATCGATTACATATAACATGGGAAATCGATGGAGAAAAATGATAAAACTATTTATACGTGAGCATATTCCACTGCTATGCTTTACAATTTTTCAATTCATTGCTATTTTTCTTGTTTATTGGTTTGATGGCTATCGTCATATGACAACTGCACTTTATGCAATGTTTTTAGGATTATGTTTTTTGATTGCATATTTACTATATCGCTATTTTACCCATAAGTCTTTTTATGAAAGGTTAGCAAATCCGCTGCGATCTTTAGATGAATCCGTGCAAAAATCAGATTTTGCAGTCTTGTCTACTGCATTACATGAGTTATTAGAAGTACAATACCGTCATTATCAGAATCAGTTACAAGTGCAGGAACGTAAAAATGAGGAGCATTTAACTTTTATGAATCAATGGATTCATCAAATGAAAACACCTTTATCTGTTATTGAATTACTTACACAAGATGAAGTTGATCCTCGATTTGAAAGTATCAATGAAGAAGCGGATAAATTAAAAAAAGGATTAGAAATGGCTTTATATGTGGCACGTCTGGAAACTTTCACACAAGATTTTTATGTAGAAAGAGTCCAATTGTATAAGTTAGTAAACGAAGCAATACATGAACATAAGCGTTTTTTTATCCGTAATTTTGTATATCCCGAAGTAAAAATTGAAAAAGACATCATTGTAGAGAGTGATGCGAAGTGGCTTCAATTCTTAGTTGGTCAGATTCTCTCTAATGCAATTAAATATTCAACGGGTAGTAGAGAAAAAATTATACTGAAAGCATATAATGTAGACAAGCGGGTCATCTTAGAAGTGAGTGATTTTGGAGTAGGCATACCGAAGCAAGATATACCACGAGTATTTCAACCTTTCTTCACAGGAGAGAATGGTAGAGATTTTAAAGAATCTACAGGGATGGGACTATATCTTGTACATGAAATTGCAAAACATTTAGGTCACAAAGTAGAAATCTATTCTGAAGTAAAAAAAGGTACGACTGTACGGATTATTTTTTATACTTTATAAAAGCTGATGAAAGATTCTATTTCATCAGCTTTTTTAGAAATCTTACAAAGTTGTAAGATAAATGAAAGACGAATCAATATGAGATGTAAGATAACTCCTTTACACTTCAAATTAGTTAGTATAAATGAAGGGAGAATAAAGTATGGAAATATTGCAGGCGAAAGGGATTAGTAAGGTATATAAGGGTAAAGTTCCTTATAAAGCTCTTGCTGATATTGATTTATCTATTCAAGAGGGTGAATTTGTTGGGATTATGGGACCGTCTGGTAGTGGAAAAACTACATTGTTAAATATGGTATCCACGATTGATTCACCAACATCAGGAAACATTTTAATAAATGGTACGAACCCTTTTCAATTGTCATCTGAAGAATTAGCGTTATTTCGTCGACAACAGTTAGGATTTGTTTTTCAATCTTTTAATCTTCTCAGTACGCTTACTGTAAAAGAAAACATTGTGTTGCCGATGACGTTAGATGGAGTGGCTGTAAAGGAAATGAATAAGCGGGTGGAAGAAGTTGCAGAAAAGTTAGGCATTCTCGATATTTTGCATAAAAGAACATATGAAATTTCAGGTGGTCAAGCACAGCGAACCGCAATTGCTCGTGCAATCATTCATAAGCCACAATTGTTATTAGCGGATGAACCTACGGGAAACTTAGATTCTAAGTCTTCGAATGATGTGATGGGTATGTTAGAAGAACTGAACAAGAAAGAACGTGCAACCATGATGCTTGTTACTCATGACCCATATGCAGCGAGCTATTGTAGTCGCGTTATCTTTATTAAAGACGGTGAATTGTATAATGAAATTTACTGCGGTGAAAGTAGACAAGCTTTTTACCAAAAGATTATGGATGTTCTCTCTTTGTTAGGAGGGAAAAGGCATGACTTTTCGTCAATTCGCGTTTAATAATGTTTTTCGTAATAAACGGACATACGCCGCTCATTTTTTAAGTAGTACATTTTCTATCATGATTTTCTTTACGTATGCACTTTTGTTATTTCATCCTAATTTAACGGGTGAGTTGAAATCGACAAGTGAAACGATAAGTGAACTCGGTACAATTGGGTTTAGAATTTCACAGGGCTTGATTTTTGTTTTTTCATTTTTCTTTATCTTATATTCAGTAAGCTCATTTTTAAAAACACGTAAAAAAGAGTTTGGTATTTTAATGATACAAGGAATGTCTATTAGGCAGTTAAAAAAGTTAGTATTAATTGAAAATATGTTAATTGGTATTTCTTCGATTTTTATAGGTATTATCATTGGTCTTATCTTTTCTAAATTAGTGTTACTCATTAGCGCAAGTATTTTAATGATTAACAATGGATTGCCGTTTTATATTCCAATTCAAGCGATTGTATTAACAATTATTACATTCCTGCTTTTATTTTTAATTGTATCACTTGTTACTTTTAAGATGATAAAAGTGACTGAACTTGTGGAACTGATTCAAACAGAAGAAAAACCAAAGCCTGAACCAAAGGCCTCTCTTTTACTATCATTTTTATCTCTACTTAGTATAGGTGGGGGATATAGTACAGTATTTCGTTTTATCATTAGTCAAAATCCGGTTCTATTAGTATTAGGTGTATTACTTGTAATCATTGGAACATATTTTTTATACACACAATGTAGTGTTTTTTTATTGCGTATAGCGAAAAAGAGAGAATCTTTATTTTTGAAAAGAACAAATATATTAACATTTTCAGAATTAATTTACCGTATGAAAGATAATGCAATGATGTTTTTTATTGTATCTATCATTTCAGCAGTGGCGTTCACTGCAATTGGAACTACCGCTGCACTTGGGAATCAAGAACTAGCAAGAATGACAAATCCTTATACATTTACGTATATGAGTTTTGAAGGAAATAAAATGGTAAATGAACACCTTTCAACAATTAAGAAGCATCTTGAAGATGCCAATATCTCTTATCAATTTGCATCTGCTTCTACTAAATATACGGAAAGTAATGTTTCTGTTATGAAATTAAGTGAATATAATAATCTTGCGAAGGCTCTAGGCTATCAAGAGGAGACGCTTGATAGAGAAGATGAAATTTTGCTAGTCCCAGGATGGGTGGCACAAAAACAAGAATTTGAAAATAGGGAATTCAAAAAAGAAATTGAAGTAATTCATGGAGATTGGATGCAAACATTTCATGTGAAAAAGGCTGTGAAACATTTAGTTTTACCACATGAAGTAGGAAGTACTTTAATTGCAGTACAAGACCAAGTGTATGATAAAGTTCCTTTTATTGATCGTGAGGATATCCCGCAGTCCAAAGAACGTATTTACGGATTTGTTGCAGATAATTGGATGAAAACAAAAGAAATTTCACAACAATTAACTAGCATACTGGACAGAGAGAGTGGAGAGCGCCATTTTTATTTCGCAGCTCTAGCATTGCAGTGGTTACAAGCAAAACAGACAAACGGATTACTACTTATGGCAAGTGTTTTAGTGGGAATTGTCTTCTTTACATTTGCAGCGAGCTTTATTTATTTCCGTTTATATACAGATTTAAATCGAGATCAGCAACAATATAAAATGATCTCGAAAATGGGATTAAGTAGACGCGAGTTAAAAAGGATCGTAACAAGGCAGCTGCTAATCATGTTCTTTTTACCAATTATCGTTGCGGTAATTCATACTGCAGTTGCATATACCGCATTACAACAATTAGTGGATTTTTCTATTTTAAACAGTTCTATCGTTATCTTAATATCATTTGTATGTATACAAATTTTGTATTTCTTTATAACTCGTTGGCGTTACCTCCAAAAACTTTATAAGACAATGGATCAATAAAAGCACTATGAATAGGGCTTGATTATATTATAGAGAAATAAAGTCTCACCTTAGAGCGTATACTTGATAACTAATTCGTATAACGAAAGGAGTCGTAATGAAAAAAACGGTATCGATTTTTATGTTAATTGTCCTAGCCATAATAAGCCTAAGTGCTTGTTCTAAATCTAAGGAGAATACACAACCTGCAAACGGAATAATAATGATTGGAGACGAACAATATACATTACCAATTTTTACACGTTACAAAGAAAATATAAAAGAAAAAGAGGTATTTGAAGTAAAAACAGGCAGCATGGGTGAAAATAAAGTACTAATTATAGATGAATCTACAGCTCAAGCTATGATTAAAGATAAAATTTTTCGGACTAATGATGTAAATAACAGCTTAGATTATATTTCAATAAAAAAATTACCAACCATTCCTAAAGGCCATTCGTTAGTATTTACACATGAAGATCAAGAACATATAGAAAGTATAGACTTAAATGACAAAACAATACCAGTTCAATATGAAAGTAATGCTTGGATTGGAAACTCTCGTGACTACAAATCTCAATGGTATCTTATCGTTGCAAGAAATGACGTATATAAAGAAATACAAGCGAATAAAACAAAATTACAACTTATTCACTTGAAAAAATCATTAGGCTACGAAAAGCCTAAAATGTCAACAGACAATACATTAGTGAATGAATATTTAAAGATGAAAAGACAAGTCAAAGATTTTCATAAATTAATATCGGTCAAATTTGTTACTTTTGAGGATGAGGGTTAAAAAGAAAAGGAAATTGTCAACAAAACTTTATCAACTATGTAATATTCCATAATTAATAGACAATTCAGATAAGATAGTTTACAGTATCTTTAAGTTAATAATTGTGATAGAGAATTGGAGATCCACACTATATAGCCATTGCTAATTGCGTTGGTATATCTTTGTGGATCTTTTTTTCTATTACATAAAGAAAGGAGCGAAATGAAAACGCTTTATTGGGGAGGTATAGAATAAGAAAAGGGGATGTAAAATGAAAAGATTACTTTTGGGATTTTTAATTTTATGTTTTATCGCTTCGAGTGTAATTATTCCAGTACCAACACATGCGGAAGAAGGAAAGAAAAATAACAATCCTATTATTTTGGTACATGGCTTTACAGGGTGGGGAAGAGATGAATTATTGGGCGTAAAGTATTGGGGGGGTGTACATGATATTCAAGAGAATTTAAAGAGAGATGGATACAGTGTACATACCGCTGCTGTTGGACCGTTATCAAGTAACTGGGATCGTGCTTGTGAGTTATATGCTGAAATTAATGGGGGAACAGTAGATTATGGAGCGGCTCACGCTGAGAAACATGGACATGATCGATATGGGAGAACATATACAGGGTTTGTCCGAAATTGGAGTGAGACAAATAAGGTTCATTTAGTAGGACATAGTATGGGTGGTCAAACGATACGTACACTTGTTCAAATATTAAAAGAAGGAAATCAAGAAGAGAGGGATTATGCAAAACAGCATGTAGATGTGAAGGTGTCTCCGTTGTTCCAGGGCGGAAAATCATATGTTCATAGTGTAACGGCATTGGCAACACCTCACAACGGGACAACCCTTGCAGATGGAAGTTTACTTCTACCAGCTGTAAAGCAATTACTCGTCGCAACTGCTGGAATCGGAGAAAATAACAATCTATCACTATACGACTTTAAATTGGATCAATGGGGAATTAAAAAGAAAGCTGGGGAGTCATTTTATCAATATTCAAACCGTGTCTTAAATAGTTCCATTTTGAAGGATACGAAAGATATAAGTCAATGGGATTTAAGTACAGATGGAGCGAAGGAATTAAATGACTGGGTAAAAGCGCAACCAGATGTATATTATTTCTCTTACAGCGGACATGCAACACAAGCCGCACCTATAACAGGGATCCATTTTCCGCACATTACAATGAATAAGACACTAATGGGAAATGCAATTTTCTTAGGGGCATATGCAAGATACGAACAGAATCGTCCATTCATCGATTCATCTTGGTGGCAAAATGATGGTGTAGTGAATACAAGTTCAATGGTGGGACCATCAACTGATACGATTATAAATAATAATGACACACCAGAGCTTGGAAAATGGAACCATATTGAGACAAAACAAAACTGGGATCACCTTGATATGGTTGGACTAAGTGTTTCGGACTCATTAGGGTTTTCTGATATTAATGCTTTTTACCGAACAATCGCTGAAAAGTTATCCAATTTACCAAAATAAAGTAAAACTGTAATCATTGGGGGTCTTACTGTCCACGAATAGCGGGGGGACTGAATTCCTATTTATATCGAAATATAAAAACTCTCTCAGATTATTCTGAGGGAGTTTTTACTTCGTGAATTGTATTGTACTTTCGAAGTATAATGGAGTTAACATTAAAATAGCATGATAGTCCGAGGTGATGATATGAGAGTTAACGTGGTGATATCTGGATATGGAACTGTTGGAAAAGAGTTTGTAAGATTGGTATTTGAGAAAGCTTCATATATAAAAGAGATGTACGGCATCGAACTTGTTTTTACTGGAATTATTGGGAGTACAGTCAATCTTTATAATGACAAAGGTTTACATATTAAAGAATTATTAACTTATGGTACTGGTTCTCATGTATTAGAGAAGTATACCAAACACTATCCACTTGATAAAAGTGAAAAGCTTCCTTTTGGTACTGTATTAATTGAATCGACACCAACTAATCTTCAAACTGGTGAACCAGGAAGAACATACATTGAAACAGCGATTGAAAACCATATGGATGTAGTAGCTATTTCGAAAGGAGCACTTGTTAACGCATGGAAAGAAATAAAAGAAAAGGCAAAACTCGCAAACGTACGTATCTGTTATAGCGGCGCAACTGCTGCTGCACTCCCTACATTAGATATTGGACAATTCAATTTAGCAGGATGTCAAATTGAAAGTATAGAAGGTATTTTAAATGGAACAACAAATTATATTCTTACAAAAATGTATGAAGAAGATGTAACATTCCAGGAAGCATTGCATCAAGCGCAGCACAAAGGGATAGCTGAAACAAACCCCTCATTAGATGTAAGTGGAATGGATAGTGCATGTAAACTTTTATTATTGGCAAATAGTTTGCTGCAAGCAGAATGTTCATTGAATTGTATATCTATAAAAGGTATAGAGGATGTTACAAAACAAGATATAGAGAAAGCAAAAGAACAAGGTAAATCTCTAAAACTAATTGCAACAGCATATAAAGATCATTCAGGAAATCTTAAACTTGAAGTATGCCCGCGTGAAATAGAGAAAGGGCATCCATTGGCTCATGTAAATGGAACAGAAAAAGGAATCACTTTTCATACTGATACGATGGGGAAAGTTACTTCAACCGGAGGAGCTTCAAGCCCAAGAGGAGCAGCGGCAGCGGCTTTGAAAGATTTAATTAATTTGTATCGAAAAGATGTATGATGAAAAAATATAGTCTTCAATTAAAATGAAAAAGATAACAATCAACTTGACAAATAAATATTTTCATGTTATAATCTAAATTTTAACATTTGACAGTGAACCCTTAGGGTGATACATTTTAGTAAGAGAAATAACTTCACTAATTTATGTATCGAGGGGGACGTGTAGTATGAAAATAGAAAACGGTCTAGCGGTTTTGAAATTGAAAATTCAAGGATTTGAATTAAATCCAACATTACTTTGGGATGAAAAGAAGCTCTATTAGTCGATACTGGTATGCCAGGTCAATTAGAAGGGATTCGCGATGCAATGATTGGTATTGGTGTGCCTTTTGAACAATTACAAGCAATTATTTTAACTCATCAAGATATAGACCATATTGGAAGTCTTCCTGAAATACAGCAGAAGGCAGATCATTCTATTGAAGTGTACGCCCATGGATTAGACAAACCTTATATTGAAGGACAGTTACCCCTTATTAAAGGAGATCCAAATAAAATGAGTGAAGAAAAATGGGCGGCACTTCCAGATGTTGTGCAAGCTTTATATAAAAATCCTCCAACAGCAAAAGTAAATCAAACCTTAGAAGATGGACAAAGACTTCCATTTCTCGGAGGCATTGAAGTGATTCATACACCAGGACATACTCCGGGGCATATTAGTTTATATAGTGAAAAGTATAAGACATTAATTGCAGGTGACGCGATGGTATGTGTAGAAGGAAAACTAAAAGGGCCAGTTCCACATACGACACCAGATATGGAAACAGCTACAGAATCACTTAGAAGATTTTTAGAGTTTGATATTGAGAGGATAATTTGTTATCACGGTGGTGTTTGTGATTTGAATGTGAAGGAGCAGATTGAAACATTAGTAAGAAAATAAAAGTAATGTTGTTATGCAAACTCGTATTTTATCCAGTATAAATTGCCCATAAAAGCCCGACTGGTAAGGGATGATGAAGAATACCCCATTTTATAAAGTTTTACTTTATGAAGTTCGAACGTTCAAATTATATTTGATAGTTATATGGATTATGTTATGATAAGTATCAAAGTTAAATAGTTTATTTCTATCCACTAGGGGGGCCTTTTATAGGCTGAGATCAAAGAATATTTTTGAAACTCTTAGGACCTGATCTGGGTAATACCAGCGTAGGGAAGTGGAAGTGACAGAAGATGATATTTTTAAAATATTGATGATGTCCAGTCCGCTTTCTTTACGTGTTTGTAAAGAAAGCTTTTTTATTTTTGTGCACCTATTTGAAGTAAATCTCTGTAGTCTAGTCGTTAACGAGCGATTCGTTAAGAAATCTGTTTCATTTTTATTATTAAAATGTTTATTGGAGGGTCTTTCATGTCATTTTCACAGTTAGTACGTAAAGAAGTTAATCCAATTTGGGAAGCAAGTTTTAATCATCCATTTGTAACAAAACTAGGAGACGGCACATTAGATTTAGCTAGTTTCCGCTATTACGTTTTGCAAGATTCATATTATTTAAGTCATTTTGCAAGAATCCAATCGTTAGGAGCAGCAAAAGCTATTGAATTAGAAACGACAGCCCGTATGGCGCACCATGCACAAAATACATATCAAGCGGAATTATCACTGCATGAGAATTTCGCTAAAAAACTAGGAATTACGAAAGAAGAAAAAGAATCGTTCATTCCTGCACCGACGGCTTATGCGTATACATCACATATGTATCGCGCTGCATATGATGGGCATATCGGGGATGTTATCGCAGTAATTTTGCCTTGCTATTGGCTTTATTATGAAATTGGTGAGCGACTCAAGGAATGTCAACCTGAAGAACCAATTTACCAAGAATGGATTTCCGCATATGGCTCTGATTGGTTCCGTACTTTAGTAGAAGAGCAAATTGCTAGATTAGATGCCATTGCTGAAACAGTAACAGAAGCTGATCGTAAGCGAATGGAACAGCATTTTGTAATTAGCAGTCAATATGAGTATTCATTTTGGGAGATGGCTTACACATTAGAAAAGTGGCCAGTGGAAGAACAAGTAGAAGATGTAAGTTTATAATGAAAAGATATGTCTCTCATCAAGCATGCGAGAGTATAGAAAATGACTAACTTAGTTTAGTCATTTTTTTTACAAAATAATAATATCTATATTCTATGTTTTAGGAAAATTAATTTTAGTGATTAATTGATTACATATTATAAAAAAATTACACAATAAAAAAGAGGGAGAAGATGGTTTTTATTGAATTTTGTTTATAATTCCTTTTTAACTTGTTAGAGGGTAATCGTAAAGAAGATTATTAATCTTTTTGACACTTTTTATTCCACTTACAATAATTGGGGTGTTCTATTAAAAAAATTTAATTTTGGAAAGGGATCAATAAATATGAAAACAAGAAAACGAATAGGAAATAATTTTTTACTCGTTAGTGCAATTTGTGTGATAAGTATTCCTTCTGTTTCATATGCGGAGGAAGTAATTTCACCTAAAAATTTCGTGAGTCCTTCAAGTTTGTATGAGGGGAGGAATATGGATGTATTGAAAACAAGTTTTTATGCCAATACATATAATAATCCGTTCAACCACCAATTTATTTCGACATTAAAGGAAACAAACACAAATATAAAAGAAATAGACAATGTTGATGATGAAAATCCTGTTATATCTACTACTCTTACATTTATTCGTGATATGCATGCTGAAAATTATAAATCTGCATTTGATTTAACTTCTCGATCTTTACAGAAGATAATATCTGAAAAATGGCTGGAGAGTTATTGGAAGGGACTCCCAGTACAATTACAAGCAGGTTCTTTTATTGGAATTGGAGAGGTAAAACAAAAAGAGACAAATTCCGTTCATACAAATGTAGAGATTGGATTAGTTTTTGAACAATTTACTGTGCCTTTACTAATTAAATTAGATCCATCTGGAAAAATAGATGATTTTCAATTTAGCATGTCGTTTAGTCCTGTCGCAGAACGTCCATCATATAGTAAGCCTGAATCATTTGTTGAAAAAGAAGTAGTAGTCGGAAGTGGCGCGTTTCCATTACCAGGAACATTGTCTGTTCCAAAGGGAAATGGTCCTTTCCCAGTGGTTATCCTTGTTCAAGGATCTGGAGCAAGCGATCAAGATGAAACTGCATTTGCTTTAAAACCATTTCGCGATTTAGCTGAAGGTCTTGCTTCAAAAGGAATTGCTGTCCTTCGCTATAATAAACGAACCTATGAACATGGATTGAAGACGCAATTTAGTCCTTTTTATACAGTTGATAAAGAGACAACGGACGATGCACTTCTTGCCACTCGTTTTCTTCAAAATGAACCTATGATAGACAAGAATCAAATTTATATTCTTGGTCATAGTCAAGGTGGAATGATGGTTCCGCAAATGATCGAAAAAGACCAAAATCAAAATATTGCTGGGGCGATTGTAATGGGAGGACCAGCTCGTACAATCCAAGATGTTGTTTTAGATCAATTTGATTATCTTTTTTCTATTGGAAGAATGAAACCTGAAGAATATAAATTTTACAAAGAGCAATTTAAATTATTAAATGATCCTAACTTCTCTAGTCAGAATCCTCCAAAAGATTTTTATTTAGGATCACCTGTATTTTGGGATTCTATTCGTAAAATTAAGGCAGCGGAAATGTCCAAAGAACAAAAGACACCTCTTCTTATTATTCAGGGAGAAAGAGACTATCAAGTTCAATCAAAAATCGAAATTCCTCTTTGGAAAGAACAATTAAAAGAGCGAGATAACGTAGATTATCGACTATATCCAAAGTTAAATCACTTCTTTACAGAAGGTGATGGGGAATTAAGTAAACCGGATGAATATAATAGTCCTACCAATATCCCTGAGTATGTTATAAATGACATTGCTACTTGGGTGCAAGGAAGAGCCAAATGAAAATAGGGACATTATCATTTAATAACGATTTGTTACATTTAAGATAAAATCATTTTTCATTGTGAAACACATATAATCATAGTATGATGTAAGCAACTATAAAGAACGGAGGGATTTACCTAATGGCATTTTTCAGATTCCGATTTCATACTTTGAGCCGCTAATTGAAGGCTCTGCCTGTGTGCAGGGTAATCGGGATTGGTCTGCCTATTTTTAAGGTAACCCCTATTTGGGTGATACGCAAAAAGAGAGCGGAGCAAAACTGCGCTCTTTTTGGTGTCTTTACAAATATAATAAATAATGTCATATGATTCATAATCGCTTCTATTTTTCTGATGAGGTGTTTTAAGTGATAAGGTGTGACTCATAAAATATTTCATTTTATCCAAAGATCATTCATAAGACTGAGAAGATCATTATTTTAAAAGGGGATTTTTTCAGTTTATTTGTGATAAATTATTCCGTTTACTCAAAGTACAGGTAATCAGCTTATGTTTTTTGTGCTTATATGAAGAATTTTAAAGGGGTGTTTAAAGATGACAAATGCAAATGAACAGAAAAGTATAGAAGAAATTTTAAAAATCGCTGAAAAAAATGGTTTACCATTGAATAAAGAAAGCGCTGAATTAAATGAATCAGGAATGGACTTTCAAGTTGTATTTGCTACTGATGAGAAGGGCGCTTCATGGGTTCTTCGGAAACCGAGAAGACCTGATGTCATTGAAAGAGGGGCATTAGAAGGGAAAATACTTGAGCTTGTTCAAAAATATGTACCTGTTGCAGTACCAAATTGGAAAATCAACACATCAGAATTAATTGCTTATCCATTAGTAAAGGGGAATCCTGCTGCTGTTATTGATTTAGAAATACAAAATTATGTGTGGCACATTCAAAATAATCCCCCTTCTATGACGTTTATTCGATCGTTAGCCGAATCACTTGTTGCGTTGCATTCAATTAATCATGTTGAGGCTACTAAACATGGACTTGAAGTTCTTCAACCTGCTGAAGCAAAGCGATTGTTAGTAGATAGAATGCATCAAATAAAATCACAACTTGGTGTTTCAGCCGAACTATGGGAGCGTTGGCAAAAATGGCTTGCGGATGAATCGTATTGGCCAAAGTACTCTGCATTTGTTCATGGTGATCTACATCCACCGCATATTTTAGTTGATGAAAATACCAAAGTAACAGGCCTGCTAGATTGGACAGAGGCGAAAGTGACAGATCCCGCTACTGACTTTACTCTGTATCTCACAATCTTTGGAGAGGACAATTTGAAAGTATTATTAAACGAATATGAAAAAGCAGGAGGAAAAGTTTGGCCGAGAATGCTTGAACATATTATCGAACTTGGCGCTGCTTATCCGGTCATGATTGGATTGTTTGCACTACAGACAAAGGAAGAGGCACATATGGAGATGGCGCGTGGGGCTTTGGGAGTGAATGAGAAATAATAAATTCTATTGTGTAAAGTGGCTGCGTTGTGAGGGGGGGATATAATCATATAAAAAGGTATATCCAAGTTGTTGAGCTCTTGTCCATCACACGTTTGAAGATGCGAAAGTCCGTTAAATATACAATAGGATAATTTGATAATCCCGCTAATTTACAAATAGCGGGATTTGTCATTTCTTTATACAAATCTAGATCTCTATTGTCAATTATAGTTTTGTTTTTTTGTTTACTTTTTGGTACAAGTAGGATTAAGATGTTTTTTAGGAATGTTATTATTTGCATGCATAGACACTATAATTTGGTGGAAGTGAGGAATACGCTAAAAAACAAAAAATTTGCTTTGTTATATAGAAGAAAGATAGAAAACTGAAAGGGATGAGAGTTTTGAAGAAACTTGATGTGCTTTTAATGGTACTCAGCTTCCTGTTCCCCATTGCAGGTATTATGAAAAAAATTCCTCTTGAATTGTCATTTTATTTAGGAGGACTATTGTTTTTCACGAGTTTTGGAAGCTATTATGCAAAACGAATGTATTCACGAATATGTAGTTGGCTCGCTTACACTATATTTATCACGTTCTTGCTCGCAATTTGGAATCAATACGTAACAACTAGTTCTTTACTAGCAAACGCAAAAATCGCTGCATGTATTGCGGTAATTCCATTATTATTCCGGTTCCGCACCTATGCAATTACCTTAGGGTTACTGGCATTATGGGGTGGCTTATTATGGGATATTAAACAAGCCAAATCATTAGTCGTTCTTGGACGTATTATGAACTTATTGACTTCAGAACGACTGTATTTACTTTTGCTAGTAGTTGGATTTTTACTTGGTGGATTGTTTGCCAACATGCTAAAGCGTGGTAGTATCAATGAAAAACAAGAAAAAACAAATCTATTCAAACAAAAAAAGAAACGAATTAAACCGAATTTTAAAATTCGTATTCCGAGTTTACCAAGATTGAAAGTGAAGATGCCAAAGTTTAGTAGAAAATCTTCTAACTCAAAAGAAACACGTACGTATGA
Source organism: Bacillus sp. FSL K6-6038 (assembly GCF_038050455.1). Classification (NCBI taxonomy): domain Bacteria; kingdom Bacillati; phylum Bacillota; class Bacilli; order Caryophanales; family Bacillaceae; genus Bacillus; species Bacillus sp. FSL K6-6038. Next base: position 2,619,202 of record NZ_JBBOUH010000001.1, on the reverse strand, counting down.
ACCAAATCGTGAAGAAAAGACAGCAACGTATCATACAACGCAAACAGAGCAGCAACATCATGAAGTTGAAACAATGCAAGGACAAACAAGGATGGAACGACGAAGAAATCGTTATAATGCATAGAGGATGTTTTTATACAAATATTTGAACCCGCAACGCCCCTGTATACAATTCGATGGGGTATTGCGGGTTTTCACTTTAATATATTAAACATCTTAATTATTGGAAATTTTCACGTAGAAGAGAATATATGATTAATGATAAGAAGAGAATACTATGAGAAAATTAAGTAATATGGCCATTGCAAGTATTATAGTTTCTGTAGGTTTAGGAATGACAATTTACTATATACAAAAAGCTGAAAATAAACCTGTAGAAGGGAAGCTACAAGCAATATATGAAATTGCACTGAATTTAGAAGGGATTAAAGAGGAGATATTAGATGAGCAAAGAGAAAAACAAATAGAAATCAGTAATGAAATAAAGAAAAAGATTGAAGATATAAAAACAGAACATATAATTTCATCTAATGATCTAAAATAGCATCTTCATTTAGGAAATTCAACCCAGTGAAAGGAATTAAAGAAATATGCAACTTATCCAATGTACACGCCTGCTAATTACAAGTAAAACTTAATGACTTTATATTCAATTGTTTTTATACGGTATCAGAATATCAAGATTGAAGATTAAATAACATTACAAATGGCGGTATTGTGAACAATTTAGAAATAGATTGCTAATTGTTGTTTAGTTGAATATTCTTAATCTTAAAAGAAACACATTGATGGAGGTGTTAATATTGCTCATTATCATCACTATATCAGCATGTCTCTTAGTATGTATTAGTTTATTACATGTTTACTGGGCATTTGGCGGGAAATGGGGAATAAAGGCAGCGATTCCAACTGAGTCAGGAGAAAAAGCTTTTACTCCTGGAACTGGTATGACATTATTAGTTGCGCTATTACTATGTATAGCAGCGTTACTTTTATTATTACAGGCAAATGTTATTTCCTCTTTTATTCCACATGTCATCGTTCAAATCGGTTCTTGGATTTGTATGTTTGTATTTGGATTAAGAGTGGTTGGAGAATTCAATTACTTTGACATATTTAAAAGAAAAAAAGATACATATTTTGCGAAAATGGATACAATGTTGTTTATTCCATTGTGTGCTTTTTTATCTTTTTCATTTCTCCTAGCAATTATTAGATGAAAAGAATAGCATGCGTCTCATTATATGTTACACTATAAATTACATTATTTTAGAAACGAATAGAGGGAAGTACATGATAGATAATTTAAGTAAAGTAATCGATAATATGCCAGAAGATGAAGCAAAATCATTACTCCGCTTCATCTTAATTCAACTTGATTTAATGGAAACAGAGCCAAGCGAAGATAGAATGGACATTTTAACAGAAATCCCAAAACAACTCATTGAATCACAAAAACCTAAGCTACATATTAAAGAGAGTAAACATGTACATATTGCATTTGGTGACTCGCCAGCTGGGTGTATTAAACATATGCTGAAACAAGCTAATTTAACAGAAGACTATGTTATTCTTTTCTCCGATGCGTTCTCTATCGGCCCAATTCATCAATTGAAGTTAGAAGCTGGACAAGTAGCTCGCCAGCAATGGCTATCTAGAAGTTTAAACTCTTATGATCTTTATTTTGAAGAAGAATATTTATCAACATTCAGACAATCAATGAAAGAATTACAGTCTATTCCTCAAGATATACCAATTACAATTTGGAAAGCTGATAATGCACATGAACATGTGGGCCTTTGTTTTGTCCTTGCACATTTACAAGATCGAGATAATATTCGTGTAATTAACACATCTGAAGCATATAGAGAACTGTTCCTAGAAGGCTATGATATACGCGGGACAGGAGGGTTATCTTCAGAGAAACTAGCAGTTATTTATGAAAAGTACGAAAAAGATTCATCACTGGCTAATGAAGCACGAAAAACTTTTGAACAAGAATGGGAATTACTCTCTCAAACTACGGATTTATTACGACTTTGGAATGAAAACCAAGTTCAATCCGTACAAGAAGATTATTTCGATTCTTTCATTATTGAATGTGCAGAAAGATTAGAAACAACAAGATCTTTCTGTAAGGCACCAAGGTTAGTAGGAGAAGTTCTTGGGCATATTGAGCAAGTAATTGGAGATGTTTTTCTTGAATATCGCTTGCGTACATTAATCCAGCAAGGTGTATTTGAAATGGAAGGTACATTAAAAGCAATGCGCTATTATAGCGTTAAGTTGAAGAAGAGGAACCGTTAGGAAAGTACGGTTTTACAGTGTCCATTTTAAAAAGCCCAATTTCTCAGCATTAAAGCTGAAAAATTGGGCTTTTTTGTTCGGAAAAGGAAATGAGAACACCTCTATTGTTTTACAGTTATTTCAAAATAGAATCTCTCAACTTCTATTTTGGGCTATATAAATAAGCTTCCCATAGGAGCAATACAACATATGATTGGATAAAGTAATTAATCATAAGAGGTGAGTTTTTTAATGTATAATCAACCAACGTATTTTCCATATGTAGATTATAATCAAACAGCATATTATAACCCACAAACTTCTGGTTATGAAACATCTGATGAACTAAGAGATGTGGAGCTTGAAGAATATAGACCTGATGATGCGGAAGATGCTCCGACGTCACCACCGCCATCACAAGTACCATCTTTACCATCAACATTCGCCACTCCTGCACAAAGTAGTAATATGAAATCATGGATGTGTAATTGTTTAGGCAGATGGGGATATTTACGATTGCATCGACCAGGACCATTCGGAAGAGATTTATGGTTTTTCCCAACTGAAGTGAGAAGAAATGGAGTATCGGGATATACTTGGCAAGCCGGACGTCGCCGGAAAGTAAGTTACCGATACCAGCAAATTAGTAATTTCATGTGCTTTGCTTAGTGATAAAACAAAATGTAGGAAAGAAACACTAATAGGCGATAAGAAGAAAATATCTTCTTATCGTTTGTTTTTTGAAATGAATTATTTTTCAATATATAAAGTAAGATCGCAACGAAAAATTTACAATTTTCTCACTATTCATGAGTTATAATTCATATGTTGAAGTGCTTTTTACAAATAGATGAGAGTGAGGGAATGCAATGTTTTTTAAAAACAAAGTTGGCCTCAAAATAGAAGATGGTATTCAGTTAGCCTCTGCAGGTTTTAAAGAAGATGCATATGAAATTTATAAAGAATCACGCGCATCACAACCAATTTTGTTCGTATATAAGAGTGAACTGTGGACAGAATGGCTTATTACAAGATATGAAGATGCATTACCACTTTTAAAAGATTCTCGCTTAAAGAAAAATCCAGAAAATGTATTTTCTCAAGAAAGATTAAAACCATTTCTTTCTCTTGAAAATAGTGACCACTTAACGAAACATATGTTAAATTCAGATCCACCTGATCATAGTCGTTTACGAGCACTAGTTCAAAAGGCTTTTACTCCTAAAATGATTTCACAATTAGATGAACGTATTCAGAATATCGCGGATACTTTATTAGACCGTGTAGAATATAAGCATTCCCTAAATCTTGTTAATGACTACGCCTTTCCATTACCAATCAATGTAATTAGTGAAATGCTTGGCGTTCCAAAAGATGATCAAGAAAGATTTAGAATATGGTCTCATGCGGTAATTGCTTCCCCTGAAACACCAGAGGAAATAAAGGAAAATGAAGAAAAACTATCCGAGTTTATTACATATCTTCAATATTTAGTGGATGTAAAAAGGAAAGAGCCGAAAGAAGACTTAGTTAGTGGATTAATTCAGGTGGAAAGCGAAGGAAGTAAATTAAGTGCACCAGAACTTTATTCAATGATTATGTTGCTTATTGTCGCAGGACATGAAACGACTGTGAATCTTATAACCAATACGGTATTAGCATTGTTAGAAAATCCAGATCAACTGCAGTTATTAAAAGAAAAGCCCCAACTTATTGATTCAGCGATTGAAGAAGGATTACGTTATTATTCTCCCGTTGAAATTACGACGGCACGTTGGGCAACTGAACCTTTTATGATTCATGATCAAGAGATTCAAAAAGGGGATATGGTAATCATTTCACTAGCGTCGGCAAATCGTGATGAGAATGTCTTTGTGAATCCGGACGTTTTTGATATTACGAGGGAAAATAACCGCCACATTGCATTTGGACATGGAAGTCATTTTTGTTTAGGAGCCCCGCTTGCTCGTTTAGAAGCAAAAATTGCAATTGCCACATTGTTAAAACGTATACCTAAAATCCAAATAAAAGGGGAACGCGAAAAAATTAAATGGCAAGGCAATTATTTAATGCGTTCTTTAGAGGAATTGCCGTTAACTTTCTAGAATAGGTATTTGAGACGTGCATACATTGTATTTCGTTCACATAGAGTATGTATGTGTCATTTAAAATCGAAACGGAAGGGTGAAGACATCCCAATGATCAACTAATTCTATTTTTTAAGAAATCTTCGTTATAAAACGAAATATTCTTCTGAATAGGATTAGTATGTACATTTTTATATGTAAAAGGGATGTATTTTCGCACTGCGAATAAACTGACTTTTATAATATGATGATGGTGCTGCCTCCTATTCAGAATGTAGAATAGGGGGCTTTATTATGTCTATGAATATAGAAGCTAAACAAAAAAGTAATATATCTGTAGTACTAAAAAATCGATTTGTGCAAGCAATTATTGCTTCAGCATTATTTCTCCAGATAGGAATTTGGATCCGAAACTTTGCGGTACTGCTGTATGTAATGGAAATGACCAATGGTGATGCGTTTGCCATTTCAATGATTTCAGTTGCTGAATTTGCGCCGATTTTTATCTTTTCATTTATAGGAGGAACGTTTGCAGATAGGTGGAAGCCAAAAAGGACGATGATTTGGTGTGAAGCCTTAAGTTCGTTATCAGTATTTGCAGTATTGTTTACACTTATGTTTGGTACTTGGAAGGTAGTATTTTTCGTTACACTTATCTCTGCAATTCTTTCGCAATTTTCACAGCCTTCAGGTATGAAATTATTTAAACAACATCTATCTACAGAAGAAGTACAGTTGGCTATGTCATTATATCAAACCATTTTTGCGATTTTCATGGTATTAGGTCCTATACTTGGCACGTTTATATTTCAAGCCTTCGGAATTTACACTTCTATTATTGTGACAGGAATTGCTTTTTTATTTGCGGCTTTAGTCTTGCTATTTCTTCCAAGAGATATTGAAGAACAAGAAGAAAAGAAAAAAGTTAGCTTATTGCAAGAGATGGTGGATGGAATTAAATATGTAAAGGCAAAGAAGACACTAACATTACTCGGAATTTGTTTTATGGCAGCAGGATTAGGGATTGGTCTGATTCAGCCACTAGGTATTTTTATCGTAACTGAACAATTAGATTTATCAAAAGAAAGTTTACAATGGCTACTCACTGTAAATGGAGCTGGAATGATTATTGGAGGAGCTTTAGCGATGGTATTTGCCAAAAATGTTGCTCCGCAAAAGATGTTAATTTTAGGCATGTTTGCACAGGCCGTTGGCATTGGTATCATCGGATTTTCTACAAATTTATGGATTACACTCATTGCTCAGTTTTTCAGCGGTCTAGCACTTCCTTGTATCCAAATTGGAATAAATACGCTTATTATTCAAAACTCGGATACAGACTTTATCGGACGAGTAAATGGGATTTTAAGTCCTTTATTTACGGGTTCGATGGTATTAACGATGAGTATTGCCGGTTCATTAAAAGAAGTATTTTCACTTAGCACAATGTATGAAGGAACAGCATTACTATTTATTATTGGTTCATTATTTATTTTGCCAATATATAATTTGAAACCAGTAGTAGGAACTTCAAATGAAGGTGGTGCTGTCCAGCATGAATCCTAATCCAAATGTGCAATATCCGATTGAAGGAAATAAGAGTGTTCATTTCATTAAAAATACAATAACAAAACCAAATATTATTGTTGGAGATTATTCTTATTATGATTCAAAAAATGAAGAAACATTCGAAGATCAAGTGCTATACCATTATGAATTTTTTGGAGACCGATTGGTTATGGGGAAATTTTGCTGCGTAGCACCTGGAGTTACATGTATTATGAATGGCGCAAACCATAAAATGGATGGATTTTCAGCGTATCCATTTAATATTTTCGGTCATGGCTGGGAGAAATTCACACCTACACTTTCTGATTTACCGTTTAAAGGAGATACGGTTATCGGAAATGATGTATGGATTGGTATGGATGCGACGATTATGCCCGGAGTGAAGATAGGGGACGGAGCAATTATTGCTGCTAAAGCGGTTATAACAAAAGACGTTCCACCATATACAATTGTTGGTGGTAATCCTGCTACTGAGATAAAAAAGAGATTTTCAAATGATGTAATAAATGAATTGTTAGAAATAAAGTGGTGGGACTTGGACATTAAGATTATTTCTAAAAATATTGATGTAATTGTAAGTGGGAATATGGAAGCGTTGAAAAAATTAGCAGACGCTTCAGTGTGAAAAATATGAAAAAAGGAGGGCTCCATTACGAAAGATGAGTCCTCCTTTTTTCATTCGCTTTATCAATTTTATAAACAAAACCACCGTCACATCATAAGTCGTAACAAAATGTTTCTGGCTTAGCTAGAAGAGTTCGGGAGCGTTCAACCCATTTAAAAATAGCTGAATTCGTTGAATTTGTTGCACTTTGTAAGATGTTTTGAAGAGATTCTATATTATATGTATTTCCGCGAGTTCGAATAGCATCTCCAACTAATAGATATAAACAGTGAAGAAAAAAAGTTTGATTGGGACAATTTGTATCACTTGCAATACTCAGTATAATTTCTGCTGTATTATCGCATATCGATAAGTCCCAGTCTTGCTCAGGGAAAACAGCATGTTCTGTATAAGCCCATTCAATAATTTCTTGTGTTGTAGGGTTCCACGGATCTTTCATTATACAATCTCCTTTATCATTTCTTAAATAATAAGTTAATTATATAATAGAGAAAAAATTTGAGGGAAATGTTTTTCTTGTCCAATTTTTCATGATAATTAGCAAGCGTAGTATCAATACAAAGAAAAAAATAGAAGTATCATACCTCTCAAATTTGTTAATGATAAAAGAATAAGGAGGTGTGATACTTATGGCACAAGATGTTTTATGCGAAGTAAACAACTGCAAATATTGGGGTAACGGAAACAAATGTAATGCAGATGCAATTTATGTAGTAAGTCATAAAGGTAACCAAGCATCTACAACAGAAGAAACGGATTGCAAAACATTTATTCCTGAAGCTTAAACGATAAAGGGTAACCGCACCGGGTTGCCCTTTTATTAATTATATTATTGATAATAAATTTCATTTTCATTCACTATATTTGCTTTTTTGTCATTTTTTATATTTTTTTCATAAGAGAAGTAATCCAAGCTAGCTCATGTTCAATACATGATTTTCTATGTTGTATGACTTCAGAAATAAAAAGTGAAGTTTCAGCTAGGGATTGAATAGAGGTTAATTGTGTATATAGCACATTTTGACGAGTCGTTAAAACTTCTTTACGAGCTTCGCAATCCAATTTCTCAAACAGTGCAACACGTACAAGAAATTCAGCAGCATTAGCAGCTAGTTTCTCTGGAAACTCTCGCATCATTTCATAAAAGATTTCTTCACCTGTAGGAGTTAATGCGTAAATGTTACGGTTTGGTTTACCTATTTGTTGATGAATCTTTTTTGTAATTGCTCCCATATCTTCAAAACGCCGAAGGGCAGGATAGAGCATGTTATGATTCAATTCAAAATTTTCTCCAAGACGATTTTGAATGTTTTTCTTTATTTCATAACCATACTTTGGTCCAGAAGTTAATTCTGCGAGTAGTAAAATATCAACATACATATGTATCCTCCTAATTTTTTCTCAAGTTTATATCCGTAAATATCCCCTGTACATATGTTAAAATAACATATGTTAGTCTATACATCTTTGAACTGCCTACCTATTACTTTATTTTAAAAGAAAAGGGAGGAAAGAACTATGAATTCGCCTGAAAATGTAATTTTGGTTCATGAAATTTCAAAGCTCAAAACAAAAGAAGCGCTGTGGAACCCTTATGAGTGGTATAAGCATATGAGGGAAAATCATCCGGTCTATTATGATGCGGAGCAGGATGTATGGAATGTTTTTTTATATAATGATGTGAACCGTGTTTTATCTGATTATCGCCTATTTTCAAGCAGAAGAGATCGTCGTCAATTTTCCGTTCCGCCTTTAGACACAAGAGTAAATTTAAACTCTTCTGATCCTCCAGAGCATCGAAATGTTCGCTCAATTGTTTCAAAGGCATTTACCCCAAGAAGTCTTCAGCAGTGGAAGCCACAGATACAAGCAATTGCAAATGAACTTGTGAAAGATATGAATAATTATGATGAAATTGATATTGTAGAGCAGTTTGCTGCAATTCTACCTGTAACCGTTATTTCTGATTTATTAGGTGTTCCAACAACAGATAGAAAAAAAATTAAGATGTGGTCAGATATTTTGTTTATGCCATATAGTAAAGAGAAGTTTAGCGATTTAGATAAGCAGAAAGAAGTTGCTTTACATAAATTTAAATCTTATCTTCTCCCGATTGTTCAAGAGAAACGATACCATTTGAAAGAAGATATTATTTCAGACCTGATCAGAGCGGAGTATGAGGGAGAAAGATTGACTGATGAGGAAATTGTGACATTTTCATTAGGACTTTTAGCCGCAGGGAATGAAACCACTACAAACCTTATTATTAATAGCTTTTATTGCTTTTTAGTAGATGCACCTAAGGTATACAAAGAATTAAGCGAAAGTCCAGAGCTGATTCCTAAAGCGATAGAAGAGGTACTACGTTATCGTTTCCCTGTTACATTAGCCCGTACTATAACGGAAGATACAACAATATTTGGACCGAAAATGAAAAAAGGACAAATGATTGTTACGTGGATAAGCGCTGCCAATTTAGATGAAAATAAATTTTCACAAGCAGATTGCTTTGATTTACATCGACCTGGAAATGAAAAACATTTAACATTTGGCAAAGGACCTCACTTTTGTTTAGGCGCACCACTTGCTCGTTTAGAAGCTGAAGTTGCATTAACTACGTTTATTAGGAATTTTAAAAAGCTAGAACTTTCACCATCCTTTCATTTAGAGAACTGTATATTAGAGAATGAACAAACGTTAAAGCGGTTTCCTATCCTTTTAAAGAAATGAAGCATATTAAAAAAATGAAAACCCCTATTCTAAGTAGGGGTTTCATTTTTTTAATATGTTTTTTTAACAAACTAAAAAATATTTCTTGACCTGAAACGCTTTTCATAAATTATAACTAAGTTGTGTTTGACAAAGTGAATATGGAAACGATACCTAATTTGTGTATTTATCCCGCTATTTGTGAATAGGAAGCCATCCACCTTTAATCTTAGTGGAAGGAACTGGAGGAATCAACTGCCTGTAAAATCTCGATTAGTGAAGACGAATAATTAGTGGGCTCCACTGATTTAAGTTTCACTTTATACAAGCATGTTTATTTATAGAAAGTGGTGACGGAACAATGAAACTAATTACAATCGATTTAGATGGAACTCTTCTTTCAAGAAATAAAATGATTAGTAAAGAAAATGCAGAAGCTATTCAAAAATGCCAGGAGCAGGGGCATGTAGTAGCGATTTGTACAGGACGTTCTCTCGTAGATATTGAACGTTTACTACTGGAAGCTGATTTACAATGTCCTATTATTGCAGAAAACGGTGCTCTTATTTATGTGGATCAAAAAATGATGAAGAGATACCCTATTCAAAATACACATGCCTTTGAAATTGTTGAATATCTTGAACAAAATCGGATGTATTATCAACTGTATACAGATCGAGGTGTATACGTTCCGGCATATGGTGAAGAAAGTGTGAATCATGAAATAGAATGGATAAAAAGGTCAAATAAAGATATTGATCAGAAAGAACTTGAAGTCATCGCAGCATTGTATCTTGAACATACAGCATTTCATATCACAGAAAGTTGTAAATCGATATTAGAAGAAGAGATTTATGTGCATAAGCTTTTACCATTCTCCTATAATGAAGAGAAATTACAAAAATTAAAAATGCATTTTCAACATAATACAGAGCTAGCAATTACTGCTTCGTATTGGCATAATTTAGAGATTAATCATTGTGACGCTCAAAAGGGGAATGGTTTATATACTTTAGCAGAACATCTTAATATTCCGGTGGTAAATACTGTTGCAATAGGTGATGGGCTAAATGACATTTCTATGATGGAAAAGGCACATATATCTATCGCAATGGGAAATGCAGTGGACGAAATTAAACGGATTTGTCACTATGAAACATTATCGAATGAAGAACATGGAGTTGCACATGCTCTTTATCAATATGTCATGGTAAAAAAATAAAAAAGAATCCATCAAGGATTCTTTTTTATTTTTTATTAGGGGTAAGGTATTCTATGAGATTCATAGAATACCTTATTGCATTTTATTATATAGAATATATTGGAAGAATTGTATATGATTTTCAAATAATTTGTGAATAATTTGTGAATATTTAGATCATTGCATATTTATATTAATAAGATTATATATCATTTCAAATAATTTTTAATTGAAAAATAAAATTTATTTGAATAATTATGCTCTTGCTATATACCTATAAGAACATTATTCGTATAATGGAGAGGCGTGAGTAAAAATTGGTATTAAATTTACATATAGAGGTGGAAAGAGAATGAATGCGCGGCTATTGGAACTCATTGATGTGAACACAATAGAAACCATGGCAGAACAATTTTATAAATTAACAAACATTTCACATCAACTTCTTGATCAAAATATGGAATGTGTTTTTTCATTTGGTATGAATCAAGAAGAAAATATACAACTTACAAAAATTGAAATCCCTATCTTTTTACATGAGCAACACCTTGGATCATTTATTGTTTGTGCAATTAAAAATGACATCCGTACTTGTTATAAATACTTCGAAATGCTTTCAAATCTCATTGTAGATGGTGCAATGAATAAACTTCAAAACCAAACAAAAAATATACATTTACTTTCTCAAAAAGAAGAACAGCTACATACAATCTTACAAAATATGCCCATTATGGTCGATGCTCTTGATAAAAATGGGAATTTTATATTATGGAATCGTGAATGCGAGCTCGTAACAGGCTATGCTGCAGAAGAAATCGTTGGAAATCCCAAAGCACTTGAACTGTTATATCCTGATGAAAGTTATCGCAGACAACTTCAAAAGAAATTTTCGATTCGCGGAAAAAGTTTTCGAGATTGGGAAATGAATTTAACATGCAAAAATGGGGAAATAAAAACAATCATGTGGTCAAATATTTCGGAGCAGTTCCCAGTAGCTGGTTATAGTTATTGGGCAGTTGGAGTTGATATTACTCATCGAAAAGGAATTGAAGAGCAATTAAAACAGCAAACTTCTGAGTTAGAGCTTATTTTTAAAGCATTACCGGATTTGTGTTTCTTAACTGAGGCTGATGGAACAATTATAGACTATAAAGCAGGTTCACCAGCTAAGTTTTACGTACCTGCAGAATCCTTTATGGGGAAGAAATTTTATGAAGTCTTGCCATCACCTGTAGCACAACAATTTCAAGAAGCAATTCATCAAGTACAACAAAAGGAATCGACAGTTATTGTTGAATATCCGTTAACACTTAAAGGAAGTGTTAGTTTCTTTGAAGCTAGATGTTTACCACTCTTACAAGATAAGATTATGATAATCGTTCGAGATATTACCGAGCGGAAAAAGACTGAGGAGTTATTGAATAAATCTGATACACTTGCAGCAATTGGACAGTTAGCTGCCGGGGTAGCACATGAAGTTAGAAATCCATTAACCGTAATCAAAGGGTTTATTCAATTATTTCAAATTAACCAAGAAGATCAAGATAAATATTTTGATCTTATGCTATCAGAAATCGAAAGAATTGAAGCTATACTTCATGAGTTTTTATCGATTGCAAAAACTGATGTCATTTCAACTGAAAAGAAAAACCTCTGCTCGATATTAAAAAATGTCGTTTCATTAATCAACACGAAGGCAATCATGACAAATATTCAAATTAATCTCCATATAGAATCAAAAGAACTAATGATAGATTGTTGTGAAAATCAATTAAAACAAGTTTTTATTAATATTTTACAAAACTCAATTGAAGCAATGCCAAATGGAGGGGAAATCTCTATTTATGTAAAAAAATCAGAGCGTGAAGAAGTTATGATTAATATGGTTGATGAGGGCGTAGGAATTCCTGAAGAAAGAATTAAAAGACTTGGTGAACCTTTTTATAGTACGAAAGAGAAAGGAACTGGGATTGGACTAATGCTCAGTTATAAAATTATTGAAAGTCATCAAGGAAGAATTAGTATTATGAGTGAGGTAGGAATAGGAACATCAGTTACAATCTATTTACCAATGTTTCAAAGTGAGCAAGTTACTTCTTGTGTAGCAATGTTACCTATAACAGGGGCTTTATGAGGATATTATTACTTTCCGGTTCATATAATAATAGAGTTAAAAAGCTATCTTATGATTTGTAAGATAGCTTTTGTTATATATTAATTTATTTTGAGAGTTAAAGAGTTCTTATAAATTATACAGTTGTTTATCTATTATCCAGCGAATTGTACAGCAGTTTTTGCATGTAAAAAAGCAGTATCAAATACAGGAATAGAAAGGTCTTTCTGTGAAATAAGTAACGGTATTTCTGTACAACCTAATAAAATTCCTTCTGCACCATTTTCAATAAGTTTTTGAATGATTTGTAAGAAACGTACTTTAGATTGCTGTGAAATAATCCCTTTACTCAATTCGTGAAGAATGACATGATGAATGAAATTTCGTTCATCTTCTTTCGGAATAATTGTTTCAACACCATAATTAGCTAGTCTTGTTTTATAAAAGTCCTGTTCCATTGTTTGTTTTGTTCCAAGTAAACCAATCCGTTTCACATCATGTTCAACAATTTCTTCAGCACTGACATCACCAATATGAAGAAGGGGGATAGAGATTGCTTGTTCTACTTCTTCCGCAAATTGATGTACTGTATTTGAGCACATAAGTATACAATCTGCACCGGAACACTCTATTTTTTTTGCTACTTGAACGAGTTGATTTTGCACTTCCTCATATTGTTGATTTTGTAATAAATTTGTCACTTCGCCAAAATCCATGCTATATAGAACAAGCTTTGCATTATGATTATACTGAGATAGAGTTAGTGTATTAATATGTTTATAATAAAGAGACGTTGATTCCCAACTTAATCCACCAATTAATCCGATTACTTTCATGTCAAATTCCTCCCGTTAACATGTTTTGTTATGCTAATTATTCCATAATTCCGATAAGAATACAATGATTTATTCGATTGTTTTAAGAAAAATAAAAATAGTGAGAAAAATATTGAAATTAACTTGCGTTAATGCAATAATACAAATTACAAACGAATACTTATCCAGAGAGATGGAGGGAACGGCCCTATGAAACCTCAGCAACCCCTATTTATTCATACAAATAGGAAGGTGCTAATTCCGCAAAAGACATATTGTCTTTTGAAAGATAAGAGGATCATATCTCAATAAAAAATGACCTCTTATAAAAGGGGTCATTTTTTATTGAGAAATTGAGAAGAAAGGAAGTGAAGACGCATAATTTAATTTTCTTATACATATAGGACTAATATAAACTAACTAGAATGAAAGGGGAATTCATATGAACAAATTATCTACAAAATTAGTCGTAGCAATTGGAATCGGTTCTGCAATATATGGTGTATTAGGTCTATGGGGATTTTCAATTGCGCCAAACACATTTATAAAGCCTGCTTTGGCTATATTAACAATTTTTGGTGCGATTTTCGGGCCGATTGCAGGACTTTTGATTGGTCTTATCGGTCATATAGTGACAGATACCATCGCTGGATGGGGAATATGGTGGGGATGGGTACTTAGCTCAGGTATTATTGGATTTACGATGGGACTTGTACAAAAACGAGCAAGTTTCAGTGTGAAAAATGGAACATTTCGTAATCGAGATATTTCATATTTTGCTATAACAGGTTTAATCGGGATTGTCATTGCAATCATATTTGCCGGTGCTTTTGATATTATCGTTATGGGTGAACCTTTGGATAAAATTGTTATTCAAGTATTCGGTGCAACGATTGCAGATATCCTTGTATTCTTAATTCTTGGTTTACCAATCACACTGGGATTAGCGAAAGCAAATAAAAAACATACACATTTGAAGATTGAAAAGTAGGGAGATTACAATGAAGCCGATTATTTCCTTTGAACAATTTACATTTCAATATAAACAAGTGACAGAACCTACTTTAAAGGATGTTACATTCCGTATTTATCCAGGTGAAAAAGTATTGATTGCCGGTCGAAGTGGATCAGGAAAATCAACATTGGCCCATTGTATAAATGGGCTTATCCCTTTTTCATATGAGGGATCAAGTACTGGGAACATTTCAATATGTGGTAAGGATCCGCGAAAAGGTAGTATTTTTGAGCAAAGCAAGCATGTAGGAACTATTTTACAAGATCAAGATTCTCAGTTTATTGGTTTAACCGTAGGAGAAGATGTTGCATTCTCATTAGAAAACGATTGTGTAGAACAGGAGAAAATGAAGGCTGTTGTTATGGACTCACTACAGAAAGTACAGATGCATACGTTTCATCTACGAAGCCCGTATGAATTATCTGGTGGTCAAAAACAAACTGTTTCTCTTGCTGGACTGTTAACAACAGAAGCTGACATATTACTATTTGATGAGCCATTAGCAAACTTAGACCCCATGAGTAGTTTGAAAACAGTAGAACTTATACGAAAGGTGCATCAACAATTTAATAAAACAGTTGTTATTATTGAGCATAGAATAGAAGAAATATTAAAATTAGACCTTGATAAAATCATATTAATAGAAGAAGGAAAAATTGTAGCGGTTGATTCACCAAAAAGAATTTTACAAACAAACATGCTACAAAAAATAGGGTTAAGAGAACCTGTATATATTGAAGCATTAAAAAATATAAGAATGAATATTTTAGATGAAGAATTATATCCAATTGAAAGTTTAGATCATGAAAATGTGAATAAAGCGATTAAGCAATGGATGTTAAATTCTACCATGTTTAAAGAACAACAAAAAAAAGAAATCTTATGTGAAATAGAAAATATATCATTTTCATATTCGCAAAAAGATTTTACATTAAGGGATATAACACTCTCTATACAAAAGGGAGAAATTGTAGCATTATTAGGCCATAATGGTGCAGGTAAGTCTACATTTGCACATACATTAACGGGAATGAACAAAGCGAAGGAAGGGGGAATTGTACTTGATAATGAAAATATAAGTTCATGGTCTATTCGAAAGCGTGGAGAAGTGATCTCCTATGTCATGCAAAATCCTAATCACATGATTACACAATCTACTGTTTGGGATGAAGTTGCTTTTTCATTAAAATTAAAGAAGACTTCTAGCGCAGAAATAAATAAACGCGTAGAAGATGCATTGCGAATTTGTGGATTATATCCATTCCGAAATTGGCCTATTCAAGCGTTAAGTTATGGACAAAAAAAGAGGCTTACCATTGCATCGGTTTTAACAAGGAATCCGAAGCTTATCATATTAGACGAGCCAACAGCAGGACAAGATTATTTTCATTATAAACAATTTATGTCTTGTATAAGCCTACTAGCGGCACAAGGAATATCATTCATCTTTATTACACATGATATGAATCTAGCTTTAGAATATGCAGACCGTGCAGTTGTCCTTCATAAAGGGAAAATACTTGCTAATGATACTGTTCCAAGCGTATTAGCAAATAGCGAAGTATTACAACAAGCTAATTTACAGGAGAGTTCGCTAACAACTTTGGCCAATTTGAGTAAAGTCCCTTTTCCAGATGTTTTTGTACAAATGTATATGGAGGCAAAAAGGAGAGGGGATTATGAATAAATCAGATTTATTTTATATAGATAATCATACATATTTTCATCGTATGGACGGCGCAATTAAATTGTTGTTATTTATAATTTGGATGACTCTTACGTTTATATTTTTTGATTTTCGTATTTTATTATGCTTGTTTTTCATTGGTTGTTTAGGATTAGTGATCGCTAAAATCCCTATAAAAAAAATTGTAATTATATTTAGTGTTATTTTCACATTTAGTATGCTAAATTCAATGATGATTTTATTGATTACACCAACTCATGGATCTGAGTTAACTGGTACAAGTACAGCATTCTTGCATATTGGATATGCTACGATTACATTTGAAACACTATTTTATGCTCTTACGCTCTCATTAAAGTATTTTACGTTATTACCATTTACACTTATTTTCATATACACGACACATCCAAGTGAGTTCGCTAGCAGCCTGCATAAAATTGGCTTACCATATAAGATTGCCTATGCAATAAACATTGCGCTTCGTTACATACCGAATATACAAGCGGAATACAAATTGATTAAGCACGCTCAAGAAGCAAGAGGTGTACCATTTGAAAGAGGAGAGACGAATTTTTGGGAACGTATTAAAAATCGGGTACTCATCTTTTGGCCACTTGTTATTCATTCTTTAGAGCGAATTGATACGGTTTCAAATGCAATGGACTTACGAGGATTCGGAAAAAAAGAGAAGCGAACATGGTATTTTACAACAAAAGCAAAACAAGAGGATTATCTAGGGCTCGTTATCGGCATTATAATTTTAGTACTGGCCATTTACCTAAAGTTCAATATTTTCAAAGGGTTTTGGTATCCATTGTAAGTTTTCTGGATGTTATTAGGATAAAATTTAGGCACTCAGAGGAATGTCTTTTTAAATTTATCCAAGACATGCTCAAAAATGACATAGAAACATACTGTATAATACGAACCTGTTAATAAACGATCAATTTCATTATCCATTAGTTTTATACTAAAAGGAGGAGAGAGTATGAGTTTCGGTGGTTCTTGTGGTTTTGGTGGAAGTTTTGCTTTATTAGTTGTGTTATTTATTTTATTAATTATTGTTGGATGCAGCTGCTGGGGCTGAGGGTATTAAAAACATATAACTTTTTAATCATTCGTCACAGAATCATGTAATCAGAAAAACCATTAAAGATACTTTTTTAGTATCAATACGAGATTCAACATAAAAAAAGGAGCTGCTATGCTCCTTTTTTTATGTTGAAATTTCACCGAAATAATAAGGTTGATTTCCGGAAAATTCGTTTAATTTACATGATTTTTTAATATTGTAAATACTTGTGACTAAAAGACGAGTTTTTATTATTCACGATAGTTATTGGTTTTAATTACCTAGTCTCTTTTGACTGTTAGGCGTAATTTCATCGGCAAATTCTATATTTGCCAAATTTACTTTGGATGGAATAAATGTTTTTGTTGTATTTTGAACACCTTGGAACAAACGTTGAATAGGTTTCATCATATTTGAATTACGTGTTGCTACTACACTAAAAACTGTTCCTAATCCTAGTAAAGAAAACCAAATCCAGCTTCTATTGTTATTCCGTCTATTTCTAAATAATCTAAACATTCGCTGAGTTCTTCTTCTAGAATTGAATAGTGACATCAAGAAGTTAAGAGTATTCATTTTTTACCCCCTGTAAAGATAATTAGGAAAAAGAAACACTAAGTTCAATTTCACATGATTTATGTTGCAATATTTTATCGGAATTTATGCTAACATTTCTTGATTCTTTTTTCCTAAAAACCCTAAGTTTACTCATTACAAAGGGAAACATGTACAGATAAATAAGGATTTAAAATTCATTTACATAATGTTTATTTAATCAATGAGATGCAGCATATTGGAAAATGGGATTAAAAAGAATTATTGTAATTTTATGTGTGATTCATAAGGGAAATCCATCGTAATTTATTCTAAATAGTTACCAGAATAGAAAAAAAGAAGTGCCACATAATAACAGAAATGAGGGAAAAGACACATCGTCAAGTGTACTGTAAGAGGTTATTTTATAGCATAACATTCAAAAAAAAGACCATCTGTTTTTCTGTCTAAATAAATGAAAAGATTAAAAGAAAAACTTGAGGAGCGACTAAATTCATTTTTTTAAACGAAAATCAGCTTCAACGTTATCAGGAACGTATAACAGAATAATATCGACAGCTTATAGCTAACAAATTATAAAGAAATTAATAACAAAAGGAAAATACTCATGTACTAAAATCAATTTTTAGTATGCATCATTTTTTAGAGTTACTGTTTTTTTGAAAAAGAGTTGGGAATAATTTTAGATTGTTGAGGTGATTACATACATGCCAATGTTGGATGTAGATGGTAGTAGTCTGTACTATATCGTTAAGGGAAAAGGGGTTCCTATTGTTTTTATTCATCCTCCTGTACTTACATGTGTGAATTTTGAGTATCAAATAGAGGGATTATCCCAAAATTTTAAGGTGATTGCTTTTGATATTAGAGGACACGGAAGGAG
Source organism: Bacillus sp. FSL K6-6038 (assembly GCF_038050455.1). NCBI lineage: Bacteria > Bacillati > Bacillota > Bacilli > Caryophanales > Bacillaceae > Bacillus > Bacillus sp. FSL K6-6038. The sequence goes on along the minus strand of NZ_JBBOUH010000001.1, from coordinate 2,600,585 downwards.
TCAGTATTCAAAACAACCGATAACCTATCCACTGATTGCTGAAGACATTAGATGTTTGTTGGATCATTTAGAGATTAAGAAAGCATTTGTATGTGGATATTCGACTGGAAGCTCTATCGCATTAGAATTTTTATTGGCCTTTGCTGAAAGAGCGTTAGGAGGTATTCTAATCGGGGGAATGTCAGAAGTGAGGGATGGATATCTAAAGAATAAGATTTCACTTGGCGTGAAACTTGCGAAAGCGGGGGCAGTTTCATTTTTAGCATGGTCTATTTCATGGAGCAACTCAAATACACATAAATTGTTCAGAAAGATGTTTAAAGAGGCACGAAAAGGGAATGGCAAAAATATCTGGCAGTATTATTGTTATAGTTTGCATTATGATTGTACTAATCAGCTTAGAAATATTCAGCTTCCGGTTTTGTTGGTGTATGGTAAGAAAGATAAAGTATTTTATAGTCATGCCAAATTACTACATGAAAAATTGCCATGTAATGAATTAAAATTCATTGATAACGTAAAGCATCAAATTCCTACAAAAGCAGCGAGATGCCTAAATGAAATGATTCAGCAGTTTGCTTTTATTCATACTGAGATGAGACTTTTTCTTTACCCATAAAAAAGTATATTTATTTCGAAGTTATATGCGTTTATTGTGCTAAATATTTAATGGGAAAGGAGCTATCATGCTCCGTTTGATAATTGATATGTGAAAGAGTAGTGAGCGCTCAAGTTATCCCTCCTAAATATTTCGAATTATTTTTGCGTACCGGTGATTGATGCGGATGGAGTCTTGCGAATGTAAAACCTAATGAGTAAATATACGAGAAGTGGTACAACTATGTTAGGTAATAAAAAATGGAGTAAAGAAGGAATACCTTCAAGTTAGCTATAGCCAGGACCTTTTATAGGAGGGTTCATATATAAATAATTTAAGCCAAGGTTTATGAAAAGCATATCTTATTTTGTATTAACTAGTAGTAATATTCCCGCTTTAAAAATCATCGAAAACAATGAAGTTAGGCGGGAGATGAAATGTTAGTAAATACCTGATTAGTGAAGGCTAATAATCAGTGGGGGATGGAGAAAAAACATTGATTAAAATTTCAATTTATGTAGTGAAAAACAAAAAGGAGCATAGGAAGCTCCTTTTAAATCAAAATGTTAGTGTTTTTTAGCAATCTCATTATTTTGTGGAAATGTGATCGTTAAAGTGGTTCCTTTATTAACAATACTATTTATATCTAAAGTACCATTCATCGTTTCAATGATTTTCACTGCAACCATCGTACCTAAACCTGTTCCTCTTTTTTTTGTACTAAAATAAGGTTCACCAAATCGATTGATTTGCTCTTGTGTCATCCCAATTCCACTATCTTTAATGACAATAGTAATTTTGTTTTCACAAGCAGATGATTTGATACTTAGTTTTCCGCCATTTGGCATCGCTTCAATACTGTTCTTTATTAAGTTTAAAAAGCATTGCTGAAAATGTTGTGTATTCCCAGTGATGGAACCTGTTACTAAATTCTCAGAAACATTTATAGAATTCATATTACATAATGGCATCATCATACTTATTATTCTTTTTAATTCTTGATCTATTACAATGTTATCAACTTTTTGTGATGCTGGCTTAGCAAATGTTAAGTAGTCATCAATGATAACCTGAGCGCGGTTTAGCTCTCCAAGAATATGTTCAATATATTGTTCTCGCGATTCTTGTGGTAAATCTGGAGTTTTAAGGAGTTGAGTAAAACCTTTTACTACGGTAAGAGGATTTCTTACTTCATGTGAAATACTCGCAGCAAGTTGACTCACAATCTCCATCTTCTCCATCTTTACTAATTTAGACCTCATAATAACGGCATCTCTTAAAACCTCATTTATATATACAACAAATAACATGACAATTGGAGGGAGTAGAATAAAATAAGTGATATATGAATTTGTAATTGGGAAATCTGACAGAACAACAGCGATAAAGGTTGTAAGTAAAGCAAGGAAAAAAGGTAAAGTCATTGACATGATAAGCTTCTTTCTTCTGTTTAATTGATTAAATTTAGAAGAAGAATAGGCAGTGAAAATAAGCATGGTAATATAAACAATAACTGTTAAAAAGTTAACACCATAAAAAACAAACCGAATCAATAACATGATAGATAATAAAGCGATCCCAACTGGTAAACCACCATAAAGTGTACCTATTAAAAAAGGGATCTGTCTTAAGTCGTGAACGCAGTTTTCGTCTATGTATATAGGGAATTTCATACATAAAATCAATGGTATACTAGTGCATATAATGATAAGAATCTTTTTATAGTTTTTAAAAAATATTTCATTATTATATATAAAATAAAAAACAAAGGTGCTGCTTAAAATGTAAAGCAGATTATTTAATACGTTTTGGTTAATGTATACAAAATTCATCTAGCATGCCTCATTATTGTAGTTTTCAGTACTATAAGTATTATACCGGAAAAATACAACTTCTTCATGTTTTAATTATTGGAATAAGGACTGTGATTACTTTTGAATTGTTATTTGTTTCGAGCAAATTCCCATGCTAAGTGAAATTCTTCAACTGATGCATAACGTTGATTTCTATTTTTTTCTATCGTACGAGCTGCTACGTCATACAATTCTTTCCCTGCTTCCCATTTAGTGAAAGAACGATCGAGTTCCCCTCCTAAGAACGCAAAAGCGATTGCTCCCATATTAAATACATTTGTTTTCTCATCAATCACTGCATCAAGTTCGAATTCCTCAGGTGACATAAATCGTGATGATCCCCAAAGTCTTCCCATTGTATTGATATAAGGTTTCTTCTGATATAAATCGATATCACAAATCTTTGTTATCTTTGTTTCAAAGTCATACAAAATGCTTCCATCATAAAAATCTATTGCTACATAATTTTTTCTTTCAACATGAACATGGAAAGAAAAAATATGATCTAGTGAAATAAGACGTTCTTCAATTGATAATTGTTTATAGCGATAGAACGGAGAACTAGGATTACTATATTTCGCTAGTGGTGGAAATGACCAATGGGAATGAAGGCATTCTCCGGTAAACCAATTAAAGATTGCCACATAACCGTTTTCTACTTCATAATGATCAATTAATTCGATTAGATGATCGTGTTTTAATTCTTCATAAAGAAAAATAGCTTCTTTTAATCTAGTAACAGCGGCATCTGGATTTCCCGAATATTCCATTGTTTTTGCACCAGCATATTTAACAAATCTTTTCTGACCATCTATTTCAATACCAAAGCATATATTGCCAGAATCTTGTTGATCAAATACAGTAAACACTCTACCAAGCTTCACAAGCCATTCAAAATCTTGATATTCTTTTAATTTAAAAGTTACATCATCAAAGCTAAGTGTGACTGGAATTTCGTTCATTTTACACCTCTTATTTTATATAATGAGATTAAATATTAATAAATTCGAGGAGAGTAATAAAAATCCTGTTTTGATTAGTTAAAAAGAATTACTTTTAAAGCTATGTAATTATTATGAAAGGAGTAAAAGATGGATAAAGAAATAATCATTGAACCGTATAATTTAAATTGGCATACGGAATTTGTGAAGGAGAAAGAGAAATTTATCACATTGCTAAAAAAGGACATCTTAGCGATTGAACATATCGGAAGTACGTCAGTAGAAGGGTTAAATGCTAAACCTCTTATTGATATGATGATAGGTGTTAAAGATTTAAAATTAGTTGATCATTGGATAGAACCATTGCAAACAATAGGATATGAATATGTATTTCATAAACATTTTCCGCAGAGGCGTTTTTTTAGAAAAGGGAAATGGAGAGCAGGTACACATCATTTACACGTCTATACGCACGGTGGTCAAGATTGGAAAAACAATTTATTATTTCGTGATTTTATGAAAAATCATGAATGGGCACGTGTGGAATACAAACAATTAAAATACGAGCTTGCTATGAAGTATCCATTTAATCGAGTGGCGTATACTAATGCAAAAGAACCTTTTATTCAAAGGATCATTACACTGGCGAAAGAAAATCTATACATATAAAAATTACGGTGGGAAATTTGTTTTTTAGTTCACATAAAGTATTTCTCATCTTATTCTAATCTTTCTTTCATTCTTTTTTCTTTTTTGATTGCTACAATTTGGAATGTAGTGATGTTTTGAAATTGAAAGAGGGATGCAAAATGAAGAAAACGTTCGGAAGTCAAATTTTTAATTTGTTTATAAAGATCGCAGGAGCTTGTGTGATTGCATTTAGTGTTACAATGTTTATCGTAAACTTTATGCTAGGAGATCAAATAGGATTAAAAAGCGTAAATAAAAATCTTGGTTCTCTTGGTGAATATGGTGCGATTGCAGCTGCATCACTTTGGTTTTTACGTCATATTTGGCTGTTTTTACACAAAAATAAAATACCCGGATTCAAGTATATGAAAGAATTATATATGTTAGCAAAGAAATATCATATGTTTATCGGTTATGCTGTATTAGCTGTTGCAACAACACATGGAGTTTATTTTTTTATAAGGGGAAATCACCATATGATACAGATTTACAGCGGCATATTTGCTTTTGGTAGCTTAGTATTGCTAGGAGTTGTTGGAATTCTTTTGAATAAGGTTAAAGACAGAAAAAAATCGGTATTATATCGAAGCATACATCAAATGATTGCGATTCTATTTGGATTAGGATTGATCATTCATTTAATAATATAGGAGGAATTAGGGTTGCATCATATATTAATAATTGAAGATGAAGAAAGTTTAGCTGAATTTTTAGAGTTAGAATTAAAATATGAAGGATATGCAGTAGAGGTACAATACGATGGGCGAAAAGGATTGGAAGCAGCCATAGAGAAGAACTATGATATTATACTTCTTGATTTGATGTTACCAGGACTCAATGGGATTGAAGTATGTCGTAGACTGCGTGCGACGAAGAATACTCCCATCATTATGTTAACAGCGCGTGATAGTATTATGGATCGTGTTACAGGATTAGATAGCGGCGCTGATGATTACTTACCGAAGCCATTTGCAATTGAAGAACTCCTTGCACGAATACGTGTTATATTTAGACGCGAACAAAAAGAAGAAAGTAAGCCAACACTTTTGCTTGCTTTTAAAGATTTACAGTTACATGTAGAATCAAGAACGCTAAGAAAAAATGATGAAATCATTGAATTAACGAACAAAGAATTTGAGTTATTACTCATGTTTATGAAGAATATTAACCGCGTACTTACACGAGATATACTTTTAGAGCAAGTGTGGGGTTACGATGCGATTGTAGAAACAAATATTGTTGATGTATATGTTCGCTATTTACGAAACAAATTACATGGTGTAGATAAGGAGGAGTATATCCAGACTGTTAGAGGGGCTGGATATGTGATGAGATGATCAAAAATTTTGCACAGCGCATTCGAAACCTTCCGATAAAATGGAAACTAACTCTTTGGTCAACTACGTTATTATTTATCTTGTTCGCTTTATATAATGTTTTACAGTATATTGTGATTAATCAATGGACAGTAGACTATGAAAAGAAACAAATGAACAGGCAAGTGAAAGAAATAGCAGCATATTTTACTGATAAAAAAGAAACACTTTCTAACCAAACGATTGAAAACAGTAAAGACTTTCTTAATAATATGAATGATAAACATCAGATTATTCGAATTTTAGATAAAGATGGACAACCAATTGTCTCGATTTCTCGTGATTTTAATCCGAGGTGGGCGCCCCCTAAATCGGTTACCCAACCTGAAGCTTATATAAAGAGGCATTTAGAAGATAGAATATTAATTGAACGTATGCCGATTCAAACAGCAACATTTATGGGAACAATTGAGGTTGGAAAAAATTTAGAAGCTTTCGATCATTTGTTGAAAATCATTTTCGTTGTAATGGTTGCAGCTGGTATCGGTGGACTTATACTTAGTTTTTTAGGTGGAACAATTATTGCTAAACAACTTTTATTAAGTGTTCAGAATATAACTGATACGATGAATCGAATTAAAACAAACGGGTTAAAAGAAAGAGTTCCTGTACGGGAAAATAATGATGAACTTGCAAAGCTAGGCATTCTATTTAATGAATTAATGGATGATGTAGAAAAGTCTTTTTTACAACAAAAACAGTTTGTTGAAGATGCATCACATGAACTTCGAACACCCCTTACAATTATTCAAGGCCATTTATCCATGTTAAACCGTTGGGGAAAGGATGATCCTGTTATTCTACAAAAGTCACTTCAATCTAGTTTAAAAGAAGTGGATAGATTGAATAAATTAGTCTCAGAATTATTAGAGTTATCTAGAGCAGAATCAGAGCAAATGCCCTCATTAGCAGTCGAGCCTGTACATGTAAATACTGTATTAAAACAAGTAATCCAAAACTTTGAAGTTCTTCAAACTGAATTCGAATTCGATATACAATTATATGCCGAAGAGGCTTACGTGGCTATACCAACACCTTATTTAGAGCAAATAATGATTATCATACTAGATAACGCAATTAAATATACCAAAGCAAATGATAAATACATTTGTATTCAAACAAACATGCAAAAAGAAAATATTACTATACGTATTGTAGATCATGGCGACGGAATACCCGAATCGGATTTACCATATGTACTTAATCGTTTTTATAGGGTGGATAAAGCAAGGAGTCGTAAACAGGGTGGAAATGGCCTGGGGCTTTCCATCGCAAGACGGCTTGTAGAAAAATATAATGGAAACATTATATTAGAAAGTAGGGAGAAAGAAGGTACATCAGTTACAATTTCGTTTCCTTATGTTTTACATGAAAATGAGAAATAGATGAGAAAAGTTTCAAAGTATTTTCATATTACTGTTGTATACTGTGTAACCAATAGAACTTGTACTTTCTTAAAGTACGAATGTAATGAAAATAAGGAGAGGGTAGATATGAACTACACAGTATTTCAATGGATTAATAATTTAGCGGGAACCTCAATCATTTCAGATAAGATCATGATTATGATTACGAATAGCGCGCCTTACATGGCGATTCTTTTTATGCTTATTTTATGGTTTAGTAATACTAAAAAAGAAATGGCGATTCAAAAACAATATACTGTTGTATATACTGTTCTTACAGTCGGAGTTTCATTGCTGTTAAATGTTTTCATTCATGCAGTATATTATCATGCGCGACCTTTTGTAACTTATCATGTTCATCAATTAGTGCCACATGCAGTAGATTCATCATTTGTAAGTGATCATTCTGTACTTGTATTTTCAATAGCATTTACGATGCTATTGAGAGGGGAAAGATTAAAATATATTGCATTAATTTGGGCCGTACTAGTTGGAGTTTCACGTATTTACGTTGGTGTCCATTATCCAGCAGATATAATTGGTGGAGCATTCCTGTCATTTATAACTTGCGGCATAGTAATGCAAAGTACGCGAAAATTAGAACCATTAACACAAATGGTATTTGTAATTTATGCATCCATTGCAAAACGAATTCCATTGTTATCGAAATATAACCATACACATTAATCATACAAGTTACTAGAAAAAGAACCTATTCGTAAATGATGGGTTCTTTTTCATGCATACAAACATTAATTTCACGCACTGTATTTAATTGGAAAATAAAAAATATTAGGGCTCGTTAGAAGATATATAGCATGTGTAACTTTTCGTGAAAATTTTTTCGAACGAAATGTACGATGCCTATTGAGCATGAAACAGTCATATGTTCTGTGAAAATTCCATTGCGAAATAAGAGATTCCAGCGAATATGTTAGTTAATAGGAATCTCTCACTTCAAAATGGGATCATTCAATGACCTGTATACTTCATCCATCCACTCTCTGATCGCTTTGCTTTAAATTTACCGTAAGATAAAAGTTTCATCGCTGAACGAGTAGCTGTGTGAAAAACTAAGATCTTCATCCATTCATCTTCCATTTCACTAGGATAAGGGGTGGACTCGTAAGCATAATAAGCAGCCATGATACAAGGAACTACTTGGTCTGGTTCAAATTCATATGCAGTTGCATCATCGATAATTAAATCAATGATGCGCTTGTTTCTTTCTTTAACGTCTTTCTGGATTAACTTTTTTACCGCTTCTGGTACTAACTTTAATATTTCATTTTTCATAACAGTCACCTCATTCTTTAGCATGTCCAAATCGCTTGGAGAAATATTGAAAACATTGTGTTAAATCGGATTGCGTAAGTTGAACGGGACTATACTCATGAAATTATCAGTATGAAATAGTTCCTTTTGTACAAAATAGGTACGAACGTTTATAAGAGGAGGGATCATTCATGACGAATCGGAATGATAATCGAAAACAAAAAAGCAACTATCCAAATAACCTAAAAAATGATACTGAATTCTCAAAAGATGTAAATATTAGAAGTGAAGTAACGAAAAAAGATTTAAAAAAGTAGTGTTTTGATTTGGAATATAATTGAGAGTAATTATAAAAATCGGCGCAGTATTTAATTAGTTTTAAACATAGAAAAAAGAAAAGATGTGTAAGCTAATCTAAGTTTACACATCTTTTCTTTTTTGATGCATTTACTCACAATGGTTTCTTCATTCAAATTTTACATAGCTGCTATTCTAAATTTCAATTACCGTATTTTTACAATAAAATTAAAATAATCCATAACAATATAATAATAGCCATCACCAACGAATTAGAAATAACTTGTATATTACAAGTAATCTTAATTCAAAAAGAGGATGCATGAAAAAATTGTAGAATGGAACTATATTTCATAAAGGATTTATAAAATAGTATTGATCAGAAAAAAGAATGGGGCATTTTATCATGAACCTAACACCAGAACAAAGGATTCAATTACATGGTTTTAATAACCTCACAAAATCATTAAGTTTTAACATGTATGATATTTGCTATACAAGAACAAAAGAAGAACGAGAAGCTTATATAGAATACATAGATGAACAATATAATGCAGACAGATTAACTAAGATTTTGAAAAATGTCTCGGACATTATAGGTGCGCATGTACTGAATATTGCTAAACAAGACTATGTACCACAAGGGGCGAGCGTAACTATATTAGTATCAGAAGGTCCCGTGGTAGAAGTGCCGACAGAATCATTCACTGAATCACCTGGACCTCTTCCTGATTCAGTTGTTATGCAGTTAGATAAAAGTCATATAACGGTTCATACGTATCCTGAATATCATCCAGATGAAGGTATTAGCACTTTTAGAGCGGATATTGATGTAGCTACATGCGGTGAAATCTCACCTCTTAAGGCTTTAAATTACCTTATCCACTCATTTGATACAGATATTATGACAATTGATTACCGCGTTCGGGGATTTACAAGAGATATAACAGGTAACAAGTTATTTATTGACCATGAAATAAGTTCTATCCAAAATTACATTCCAAATAATGTGAAAAATCTCTATGATATGATTGATGTCAATGTTTATCAAGAGCATATCTTTCATACAAAATGTAAACTAAAAGAATTTGACTTAAACAACTATCTATTTGGATATACACAAGAAAAATTATCCGTAAAAGAACAAGAGGAAATTACAAAAAAATTAAAAACGGAAATGGATGAAATATTTTACGGAAAAAACATGAGTCATGGATCAATGGGAGAAAGTTTTGAATGATGCCTCTTTTTAGGGAAATACAAATAACTCCTATGTCACCTTAGCAATAAAGTAAACAAGCTGGACATCCTTAGTGTGTGAAAATCCAGCTTGTTTACCTTTTTATTTTGCTTAATGTGTGAAATTTGTATTTTGTTGTTGGTATCACTAATTCTAGAGGGATAAATACTCAAGCAAGCAATTTCACGCACTGTATTTGTATAATAAATAAATCAAATAAACAAATTAGCATAAACATCTAGTTTGTATGAATACCACTGGTTTATCCCGCTATTTGTGGGCAGTAATACTCCCACCTCAAAATCCGGCGAAAGCATTGTCCAGCTCTAGCGGCTAGAATCTCCGGTCGTTTCGCCCTCTCGGACGAGGCAAAAAGCGCCTCTCTGTCGGGGGTTCCAACGCCCTGCGATTCTGAGCGAGCCGCTTGCGCTTTTCTAAAAAAGTTAGGTGGGAGATAAACTGCCCGTAAAAGCCCGATTCGTTCAACTAATAATCAGTGGGGGATGAAGAAAACCCCCACTGATTAAAGTTTCACTTTATGGGAAAGAGACAGGATTGCTGTTATAGATCGCAAAGTAGAAACACAGAGATTTGGCATCCCTGTGTTTCTTGAAGTTTCCTTTGATTACTCGATAAAGAGAACCCTGGGATATACCGGTTACTTATACAATTTTTTGTGGATATTTCTTGAAACAGTTTTATCTCTCAACGAAAGAATGCTACAGCCTTCTCCTTAGGAACGTTTCCATAATATCATTCTTGAATTTTTCATAATCAAACTGAAAAACTACATTATGCGTTTTATAACCTGGATTAGTCACAAAACGAAAGTCTGCAATGCTTTGACCGAATCCTTCCCCTTGATCGGGAATTACTTTGATGGGTACTCTTGAAAGACCAACAGCCTCTTGATTCAGCAAATACCACACTGTTACAAAATCATGCATAGGGCTTCCTCCTATACCGGGATTCGACTTGGAGTAGAAATTATAATAGTAGTCTAACATAGGCTTGATGATGAGTCCTGCAATATCCTGTGTCTCCCGATGAAATGCATCGATTTGTTGGACCATTTCGGGTGTAACAACCGCATGTTGAGTTACATTTAACGGAATAATTGTCAAGTTCTTCGCATGCTGCAGAATTAAGTTTGCTGCATAAGGATCCGCATAAAAGTTAGCTTCAGCCACCGCAGTCACGTTTCCTGGATAAAAAAAAGCTCCGCCCATGCAAATGTATTCTCTTACATTCCGCATTGTTTCTAAATTTAAAACAAAGGTCGTAGCTAACGAAGAAAGTCTTCCCAAATTGATAATTGTAAGATCATCTAAATTTGAATTTATAATTTGGTAAATATCATTTAAGGGATAAACTGGATAAGAAATTTCAGGTGGAATGATAGGTCCTAACCCGACTTTTCCATGTACCTCAGGAAAATACTGAACCAATATACCCGTTAACGGTACAGAAGCACCAAGGAATACAAGTATCTCTTTTTTTCCCGCAATGTACTTCAAATAGTTAATATTTCTTATGGCATTCTCTCTTGATACATTTCCATAATCGGCTACAATCCCTAAAATTTGAATATCTTTACGAAAAAAGGTGTACAGGATGGCAAATGCATCGTCAATTCCCAAATCTGTAAACAGGAGAACCTTTTTTGGCATGTGTATTCCTCCAAAAGTTATAGAGTTCTATTTTCACTAAGGATGTAGTGAGTAGGCTTGTACATATATATTTTATGTATTCCTATAGAGTGAATTCTATTCATATGTAGTTAAAATAGAACATCATTAGGAAACTTACGGTGTTAAGGTGAGTGTATTATGCCCAACTTTTGTAGATACACCAATAATTGTAAAATATTTTTATAAAAGTAGATGAATTCTTAGAGTGGTTGACGCTTTTATTAAAAATAGTAGAAACATTCTAGCTTAACATTAATTTTGTTGTTGAAATTCTGAATATTAAAATGTAATATAAAAAAAGCGTGTTTAACAATGTACTTATTTTAGGTAAGAAAATGTATTTACAATAAAGGTGTGTGTAAGTGATAAGGAGGAAGGGATTAACAACTATACAGATGAATTTTAAAGTTCATCAACATATAAGCTTACTGGATTCTAAAATAGTGAACAAAGCATACAGTTTCACTGTAAAAATTACATGGAGGTTTCAGAAATGGGAAATGAAGGTAGATTTCAAGAAAAGCAACAAGTCCGTCGACAACGCAGTGTTGTTAATATTGGATTAAGTTTAGTATTATTGACAGTCAGCATGGTATCTTATCAGTTATTTTTTACTGATCAAACAAAAGGAAAAGAACATCCAGAAGAAAAGAAAGTAGCCCAATTAGCATCTAAAGAGGCGAAAAACAATAAATTAGAGGAACGAAAAACAAAACAATCAGAAGCAGACTCATCAAAGGAACAAGCAAACAAAGAAAGTGAAAAACAAGAATTAATAGAACTGCAAAATCAAGAGAAAGAAAGCCCAAAAGTACAGGAAAAAGAAAAACAGAACAATGAAAATCTAGTAAAAAAACAAGAAGAACAGCAGGATAATAAAATTGAAGAACAGAAGGCTAATGTAGAAAAAATAAATAAAAATCAATCAGACAGAGATGCAAATCAAACAGAACAAAATAAGCAATGGAATCCAGTTGGTACAGAGCAAGGGGCAAAACCTGCCATGCAATTTAAAGAGGGAACGACAGATTGGAATGAGATGAAAAAAGCAATTTCCTACGCTGTTGATGTTTCTGAATCACAACTCATTTATGATTTTATTGGAAATAACGGAACGAATAAGGCCTATGGTAATGTGCGAGATAAGCAAAGCAATAAAAAATATAAAGTGTATATTGATTGGATTGAAAATAAAGGTTGGAAACCAGTATCTGTTCAAGCTGTGAAATAATTATACCGACAGATATTCTGCCAAAATTCAGCAAATAAAGCAAAGACTCTCCCAAGCGGAGAGTCTTTTATATGAGTTATTATTTTTGATATCTTTGCTGTTTATTTATGTGGTTTCTTTTCGTTTATCAAATGCAAACAGGTTAAGTTCTTCAGAATCATTGGCCAGCTGCATCGATCGTTCAAACCGCAACCCTACTTTTTCAAGAAGTTTGGCTGAAGCGTGATTGTCTGGAGTAGTAATCCCCACAATACGATTTAGCCCCAATTTATCTTTTCCATATGCCATCACCGCAGAAGCTGCTTCATAGGCGTATCCTTTAGCCCAATACTTTGGGAGAAAGGCGAATCCAATATCTACATCTTCCAAGGAATCTCTTTTTACTAGACCACAAATTCCAATCGGAACATGATCCTCCTTCCTTTCTACTAAAAAAAGACAGAAACCAAATTGCTCATACATGCGAATCGGTCCATTCAAAATATAGATCCTTGCATCTTCTAACGTTCCCACACCGCGATCTCCTATAAATTGTAACCAAGAGGGTTGATTCACAAGCTCAAGGATAAACGCCGCATCGTCGGTTGTTTGTAGGCGAAGAGTAAGACGCTCTGTTTCGAGAATATTCAAAAGAAATACACCTTCCTTTCAGTATTATATTCTATCTAGATATCATAATCGTATATTAACTTAAAACTCAAGGGTATTTTTTCGTGAGGTACACATTATATGTTAACCGTTGTAACAAACGCTTTTTTATGTACGCCACTTGGTACAATAATTAGTAGAAGATATTATATTTGGAGAAAATATCACGAATTAACAAGTAAGTTATAAAATCAAAGCCTTTCTTGATTAGTAAATGATGAAATGGTGATACTAATAACTATGAAACGTTTATGATAAGGGATGGTATTATGATTTTTATTTATACAGATTTTGGCGGAACACATACAACTTCACTTGCAGCAGCATATCATTTAAACAAACTCCCCACTGATCGAAGACTGACAAAAGAAGAAATTTTAAATGTCGACTATTTTAATAAGCTTAAAACGTCTGATATGGGAAAAATAATTTTTCATGGAAGGGACGAAGGAGGAAATCCGGTTTATACAGTAGGACACGGGACATCAAAAGTAGTTGTTCCATCCATGAAAAATTTAGCGGAAATTCTTCAACATCAGTATCAAAACAATGAAAAAATCATTTTTTCAAATACTTCACCAACAGTTCCACTTCCTATGACGTTTGGAGGATTGTTTTCAAGAAGATTACATATTGATTTTATTGGTGTTCCCTTACTCGTATGGGGAGCAAAACTGTGTTGTGATAATATACAACGACTTGTTGATTATACAAAAGAAGCGGGTAGAATGACTAATGATTATGTTGTTATTTTAGAGAATGAAACTTTCAAATAAAAAATGCAGGATTTATTGGAATCCTGCATTTTTTCTATATCAATTCAACTTTTTTTCGAATGACAATCTTATCAATTTCGTCTTCTTCATCCCCAATATATAAGCCACGTTCTTTTAAATATGTTTCAAAATATAAATCTGCTTCTGCACGTTCATCATAAGGTTTTACAGATAAAACAAATCCTAATTTATTTTGTTCCTCTAAATGAGAAGTAGAGATATAAGCGGGGGTATTATGACGTAAGAATAGCTCCTTAACAGGAATTATCATATCCTTCATTAGCTTTGATAACATGCTCATTTCAAAATCAAAGTTAAATCGATCAATACTAGATATGTCAGCAAATACCACCCCAATAAAGCCTGTATTAAATACTTCTTGAAATTCGGCGTCTTGCTTATCATAAAAATTCTTTTCAATTAAGTAATTTTTAAAATAAGCAACACCATCAGCTTGTTCAAAAGGTTTTGTTGAAAGAACAAAACCTATCTTCCTTTGTTTATGTAAATACACACAAGACATATGTGCAGAAATATTATGCTCTTTAAATAAAGAACTTGTTGCGCCTGCAAGGCCATCTAATACATGATGGACAATTTGAAGCTTTTTACGGGCAAAATAATAGGATTTTTTTTGTAGTTCCAATGTATCAATAAACACAGAACCGATAAAGCCTGTATTTGAGATAGTAGGTGTATGCTTTTTTCTTCCTCTGCGTTTGTTTTGAGCCATTGTAAAAATCATCCCTTCAAGTACGATTGAAATAAAAGAACGTTTGTTCGTATATTTATATTTTACTATTTAATCGTTATAAAGTAAAGGGATTTTTACCGGAAAAACATAAAAAAGACACCTTTTAAAAAGTGCCCTGAATGCGATAGGGAAGAGGATTCAACCCATTTTATTTACGATTTATATTATGAAACAGAGACACGTTCTTCTGCATCTTCTACATCTAAATGACAATCCATTGTACGTACATCTTGATCTTCATGACTTCCGAAATAAATAGTAATTTTCATATGTATCGCTCCTTTATTCTAGGAATACCTAAAATAATTACTAGTAATGTTACTGCCTATTATATACCACTTTTTCCATTTCGACAATCTTATCCAGTTTATAATTTTATTTTGTAAATATTAAGAATATTTGTTACGATACACTTAATTAAATGTAAGGAGGAATTAACATGTTAAAAACTTTAAAAACATTCTCAAGTAAAGGAAGAGGAGTGCATAGTATTTAAGCTAACTTAACACTCCTGCTTCCGCGAAGAATATAAATATTGGAAAGTAGGAGAACGTTTGGATAAGTATACGCTGGCAAATCATAATATTTCTATTTTATTTTGGGTACATTTTTTTGGAACAATTAGTTTTTTACAAGCAGTTATGACGTTGTTTTATGTGGAAAGAGGATTAACTCCTTCAAATATTTTTATTGTATTGATGTGCTGGAGTGGAGCGGTTTTAATTGGAGAAGTACCAGCAGGTATTTTTGCAGATCGTTTCAGTTTAAAACTCTCTTTTATAACAGGCGCTTGCATAAAAATTATAAGTATCTCTATTTTGTTCTTTGCTGATAACATATGGCTATTTTGTTTATATAGCTTATTGAATGGTTTATCAGTCACATTTTTTTCGGGTGCTGATGAAGCCTTAATATACGAATCTTTAAAAGAAACGAATGAACAACATCTTATGGATAAAGCGATGGGAAAAATTCAATCCGCTAGCTTTATTTCAATGTTGATTGCCGTTATTTTCGGATCTTATTTTGCGAAAGATTTGAAGGAAGAGCAATTCTTTATTTTAATTACACTCGGACTTCTTTTTCATTTCGTAGAATTAATTTTACTTTTATTTATAAAAAATCCGGCGGTGGAATTTGAATATAATGAGTCAGCTTATTCACAAGTAATCGAAGGAATACAAGTTATCCGAAGAGCACCTCAATTACTTATTATGTTCTTAAATATATCGCTTGTATTTATTCCAGCGAGTGCAGTTTTTGACAACTATGATCAATTACTTTTGAAAAATGCAGGCGTGCCCGTATTTGCAATTGGCATATTATATGCAGTCGCTGCAATAGGCGGATATTTTGCATCCATTTCTATAGGGTGGTTAACCCGAAAATTCTCTCGTATATTTTTATTAAATCTTTCAGGTGCATTAGCTGTCTGTGGATTACTATTAGCAGCGTGCTTTGGAAATACGTTGTGGAGCGTTTTAGGAGCATTTATTATATTACGATTTGTAAGAGCAATAAGATATCCGATTTATTCACAGCTGAGTAATGATATAATTCCATCACATGTACGTGCAACAACAATTTCATTGTTATCAGTACTAGATTCTGTACTGGATTTAATTATTTTTGGTACGTTATCTATACTTGCTGTATACGGGTTACCTGTTATGTTTATGGGTTGTACAATAATTGCACTGATAGGTACTTGCTTACCGATTAAAGGTATAAGAGAAGTGCCTAAAAATATTGAATCGTAAATCTGTTTTAAGGCGACCATTCTTTAAGGTATATCCAAGCCTTAGAGGATGGTTATTTTTTATCAAGACATTAGCTATCCAGTTGTTTATTTTGTAGACTGAATGATTTTGTTACAAAGCTTTAATAACATATTTATACGTGCTTAAATTTTATCGTGTAACATATATAAATAGAGTATAAGATTAGGAGTTAAAATATCACTATGAAAAAAGCACTTATTACTACAACTGTTTGCATCTTGATAGGAATAAGCATTGCTATTCTACAGCAAACAAAAGAAAAAAATTATATAAAAGCTAAGAATCAATCAGATCATGTCATAACAATTGCCCATAGAGGGGCATCTGCATATGCTCCAGAACATACAATATCAGCCTATAAATTAGGTCAACAATTCAAAGGTGATTATATAGAAATAGATCTTCAAATGACAAAGGATGGACACTTAATTGCTATGCATGATAATACATTAAATCGAACAACAAACGGATCAGGACTTGTTAAAAATCATACATTAGAAGAAATAAAAAGACTTGATGCTGGTAGCTTCTTTAATAAAAAACATCCCAAGCTATCAAAAGAAGAATTTAAGGACGTAAAAGTACCAACGCTTGAAGAGATTATTGAAACGTTTGGCCATGATGCTCGTTATTATATTGAAACAAAATCACCAGAGGACTATCTAGGAATGGAAGAAAAGCTTTTAGAAATACTGAATCGATACCAACTAAGTGATCCCGCTATTGTAAAGGAGAAAATAATCATCCAATCATTTAGCACAGAAAGTTTAAAAAAGATTCATAGTCTAAATTCTAGCATTCCGCTGGTGCAATTATTAACACACAAAAAAGCAGTCAGACTAACCAATGAAGACTTAAAGGCATATAAAACTTATTGTGTAGGCTTGGGCATGAACTATACATATATGAATGCTACCGATGTTCCAAAAATACAAAAACAAGGCTTAGAAGTTCACCCATTTACAGTAGATAAAGAGGAAGATATGAAAAAAATGATTGAATGGGGTGTAAATGGGATGTTTACGAATTATCCGGATCGTTTACAGCATGTAATTTTATCATTATCCATTAGTAATGAAATAGATTAACCTAAGTTACAAAAATATAATATAATTAGCAATGGGGTTAAGCCTCTTATTCATTTCTTATAAGGAGAGTGCTTATTATGATTATTAAGTTCATTCGTTTCCGTTAATTTCAGGTACATTTCTATTCGTTCATTTTTCTAAAGGGAATTTTGGGCTGTCTTGATGTACCTTTTTTCAAATGACCAAATTCGAATGAAATGAGGAATGAATTATGAAAGAAAAGATAAATAAAATTAATGGAATTGATATATGCACAGAGAGTTTTGGAAATCCTAATCACCCAGCGACTTTACTGATTATGGGAGCAATGTGTTCGATGGTTTACTGGGATGAAGAGTTCTGTAAACGATTAGCAGATACAGGGCGATACGTTATTCGATATGATCATCGAGATGTTGGACGTTCCGTTACCTACAAGCCAGGAAGTTCTCATTATACTGTGATAGACATGGCGGATGATGCTGTTGGAGTACTCGATGCATACGATATTAATCATGCACATATTGTAGGAATGTCTTTGGGAGGTATGATTGCTCAAATTATCGCAGTAAGGCATCCTCAAAGAGTCCTAACAATGACATTGATTGCATCAAGTATTTATGGGTCTGATGAAAACAATCGGAATTTACCTCCAATGGATGAAAAAATTCTTGCTTATCATGCGAATGGAAGTAAATTGGATTGGACAGATAACGAATCTGTTGTGAATTATTTGGTTAGAGGATCAGCATTACTCTGTGGACCAAAGCATAAATTTGATGAGCAAAGAGTTACGAAGCAGGTAACAAAAGAAATAAAACGAGCAAACAATCTACTCAGCATGTTTAATCATGCACTGCTTAAAGGTGATGATTACTATGAGGGGAAATTAAAAAAAATAAATATATCTACTTTAGTTATTCACGGCACCGAAGATACGGCACTTCCGTATGAGCATGGCTTAGCTCTAGCGAATGAAATTCCTAATGCGTCGTTACTACCACTAGAGGGAACGGGGCATGAAATTTATTTTGATGATTGGGATAATATAATTAACGCTATTTCGAAACATACTTCAAGAGTGTAGGGAATTACACAGTCAAAATAGACGATTTAAGAAGTTTTCTGCTCCTTAGATCGTCTATTTTTTCAAAGAGGAATAGAGCTTTTTACTTGTTTGTATGCTTTTTATATTTTTTTATAACCATTATTGTAAGTGGGGTACCAATCAATGTTGGTAAAAACCAAAACGATAGTGTAGGAAGTAAATTTAATATCGGTATAGAATTCCCTATGTTCACTAGAAGAGCCGTTACAGCACCTATATATGAACCTAGCATACCTCTAATATGATGATGAATCCAATTTTTCCAGCGTCTTTTTCTTGCAAGATAGCCATAAATAGCAAATGAATAAGAAAAAAGTGCGACATAAAACAAATAAGCAATCTCATTCCAATGTAAAATAGACAATATAATTGCAGTGATGAATATTACAACGTAAGATGCATGATAAACTTCACCCCATTCTGTATGAGTTCCTTTTCTCTTTTTTGCAGACATTGCGACAGCTCCTGAAATTAAACATATGATCCCAAATAGAATATGAATTATTAAAAGTATAGGAAAGATATCCAATATACTTCCTCCTTTGCCATTTTAATATTTTTGGTTTGTTAAAGAAGAGATGAAATACATCTTTGATTCAATTTAATATATTGAAATTAAGGTGTTTGTAGAACATCTTCTAGCAATAATAATTTTCATCATATTTTGTTTGCTGATATAAAATGTATATTGTAAATTAAGAAACTACTTCATATTTGAAAAGATATTATAGTTCTAAAAAAGGTGTAAAATAGAAACTGCTTTTGCAGAAATTCTAGGGCTTGATGAGGATTCGTATGAGCAATTTATTATATTTGGAAAAAAATTAAATTATGATAAGGAGGTATATAATAATGGCTGAAAAAACGAGAATAATAGAAATCATGTCTTATAATCCTGAATGGAAAATGGAGTTCAAGAAAATCAAAATAATGATTGAAAGTTATATCGGCGATTTAATTTTAAGAATTGAGCATGTAGGTAGTACCTCTGTTGAAGGGTTAGCAGCAAAACCAATTATTGATATTGATGTAGTTATAGAAAGTTACGATCTATTACCTGACATTATAGAACGATTAGAAAAAGAAGGTTATCACCATCAAGGAGATCTAGGTGTTGAAGGACGTGAAGCTTTTCAAAGAAATAATGAAGATAATTTTATGAAATACCACCTCTATGTCTGCCCGAAGGATGGGAAAGGCTATTTAGAACATGTCGCTTTACGGGATTATTTATCAGCAAATGAGGGTGCACGGAAAGAATATGAAGAACTGAAATATCGATTAGCTGAGAACTATCGATATAATATTGATGGTTATTGTGAAGCTAAAACTGATTTTGTAAAAGGGATTTTGAATAAGACGCTTTATATAAACTAAAAAGAAAAAGTGGGAATTACTACTTGTAATAGAAGAACAAATAGAATCTAATTAAATTGGAAATTCCAAAAATATTTTCATCTTTCTTATATACCAATATGGTTAAACAATTATAAGTTAACTCAAAGATTTGATTTGGACAGTTTATGAAAAGGTAGAGAAGAATGTATCAGGAAGTTGTCAACACCTAACATATGAATGTATGAGTACCCGCTTGAAAGTCCTCTTCCTTAAATGAAGAGGACTTTTCTATGGTTCTATTAATTCCCTAACAATTTGACTTATCTGATAGATTCCTTGCGTAAGATCTTGGACAGGTACATAGCCATACGATAAACGAATATGTTGATCAGATTCCTCTTCATAAATACGCCCTGGGTTAAGAAGAATCCCTTTAGATAATGCTTTTGAAAATAGTTTTTTCATTGAAATTTTAGGTTGTATCTTTAACCATATAAACAATCCTCCGCTAGGGGCATTCCATGTTGCGATGTCTTTACAATACAGGTCCAGCGCTTGTATCATGATTTTTCTTCGTTCTTTCAGCTGCAATCTCACGGACGCTACATGTTTTTGATATAAACCACTAGACAACCATTCAGCAGCAACTATTTGTGATAATGAACTAGATCCATAATCTGTTTGCATTTTTATGTCTGATAATCTTTCAATCACAGGTTCTGGACCAATTACCCATCCAATTCTTAATCCAGGACTAAGTGTTTTCGATAAGCTACCGACATACAATACGTGCCCATTTTGATCCATTGCCTTTAATGGTAGTGGAGGTAGTTCATCAATCCATAATTCACGATAAATATCATCTTCAATAATAGGAAGTTGTTCTTTTTCACAAACATTCATAAGTTCTTTCCGTCGACTTTCCAACATTAAGACACCTGTTGGATTGTGAAAACAAGGGATAGAATATAAAATGTTTTTCGTTTTATTATATTTACTTCGTCTAGACAAATCGCTTGGTACGATACCACACTCATCCATCGATATTCCAGAAAGATGTATATCTGCTGATTGAAATACATGAAGCGAATATAAATATGAAGGTTTTTCAAGTAGAACTGTGGATTCCCTATGCAAAAGACCAACTGATATTAACTGTAGTGCTTGCAATGCTCCGGAAACGATTAGTATAGAAGACGGAGATGTATGAATACCGAATGATTTCACATAATCACTTATTGTCTGGCGTAAAGGGAAAAGTCCTTTTGGTTCTTCATATCCGAAAGTATCTAGTTCCTTAGACACATTATGTATAACTAATTTCATTGTTTCTAACGGAAAAATATCAGAAGAAAGTTCACCTTTACTAAGTTGAATAAAGTCTTTGTTTGATTCGATTTCATTAATTTCTTGAACAATTAATTTACTTGGTTTATGTACTCCTGTTTTTACATACTCGTTCCAATTAGGTGGAGGATTCGTTGCTAATAATGACCATGTATTATTCATTACAATTGTTCCCATACCCATTTGTCCTCTAAGTAAACCGTCTGCTGTTAGTTCTTCTAACGCTATAATTACTGTACTTCGATTCTTTTAGAGAGGAAATGATAGCGAATCGTTGAATATATAGGAAGTGTATTCGAACTATTAAAATCTGATAAAGAAACAATTATGAAAGAAAGATATTTTTTAAATAGGATAATTTGTTATTCAAAAAGGAGTCCATACGATGAATATCCAATTAAAAATAATAACAAGAGATAACTGGGAAGAAGCACTGAAATTACAAGTATCGAAGAAACAAACTACATTTGTACCACCAGTAGCAGTATCACTTGCGAAAGTATATATTAAGCCGGATGGTGAAAATGTCGAATACATTCCATTAGCCATATATGATGACGATAGTATGATTGGATTCATTATGCATGCATTCGAACCAAATACATCGGACATGTATTGGATTAACGGATTTATGATTGATGAGCATCATCAAAGAAAAGGATATGGTAAAACTGCTTTAGCTGAAATGATTAAATGGATTACAAATGAATTTACGGAATGTAAGGAGATTCGATTAACTGTACATAAAGAGAATATTATTGCAAAGAGGTTATATGAAGGTTATGGATTTAAAAAACTTGATTATGTTTATGACGAAGAGCAAGTATATCG
Source organism: Bacillus sp. FSL K6-6038 (assembly GCF_038050455.1). Taxonomy (NCBI): domain Bacteria; kingdom Bacillati; phylum Bacillota; class Bacilli; order Caryophanales; family Bacillaceae; genus Bacillus; species Bacillus sp. FSL K6-6038. Next base: position 2,578,337 of record NZ_JBBOUH010000001.1, on the reverse strand, counting down.
TTTATATGTCTAACTTTTATTTAGAAAAGGTTGTGATCTAGCGCATGGAATTTAATGAAGTAAAAATCGAAATATTTATCCCAGAGGAATATATTGAAACTCTACGAGATGAATTAAATAACATTCACGCTTGTAAGGTCGGAAATTACGATAACTGTCTATCTTACAGCACAGTTAAAGGGTACTGGAGACCTTTAGATAATGCAACACCTTTTGATGGAGAAATCGGTCAAATATGTGAAGGGCAAGAATGTAAAGTCGAAATAAGGTGTAAACAAGACATTGTAAAAGACACACTTACCATAATTAATCGAATTCACCCTTACGAAACACCCATGATTTATATCATGCCACTACTAAATGAATATTTTGGACAAGTTTAATATTCTCGGAGGATATCACTTTCAAAAAACATGAAGTTAGTATTGTAATTTTATTTGTTAAAGATTACTTAAAGGTGTATTCAAAATCTATTCACGATAGTTCTAGAAAAACAAAAAATAATAATAAAGACTTAATGAGAATACATGCTATGTTACTACAAAAGGAGGGAAATCTTAATTGAAAACAAAATTTCATCATATTGTAAGAGGGATAATTATAAAAGATAAAAAGCTTTTAATAGCAAACTACAAAGGGCATCACTCTTTTCTACCAGGTGGTCATGTTGAGTTAGGAGAATCTGCAGAATGCGCATTAATTCGCGAACTTAGAGAAGAACTGGACATCAATTGTGAAGTTAAGCGCTTTTTAGGAGTGATTGAAAACCGGTGGCAAGATAGTGAAATACTTCATTATGAAATTAATCATGTTTTCGAAGTTGATAGTAACGACTTACATAGTGATATAGAACCAATTTCTAAAGAGTCTCACCTAGATTTTAGTTGGATTATTCCTAATAATAAAAATCTAATTGCATATAAAATAATGCCTGAACCTTCAGTCCGAGGATTAATAGAAAAGGTGCAAAAAGAGGAATTATCAAGTTGTTGGCTTAGCAATTTATAAAATAACATGCAAGAGTACTACGTTGTAAAAAAACATGATATAAGTACCCTTTCTCGAAAAACTAATATACTCTTAGTTCATCTTTTTAAAAATTTAATATCTGTGTTTTTTTATGACTAAAAGATATCACGCAAAAAACTACCACGCTTAAGCTATAGAACTAGAAAATGATGACATAAAGCTAAATGTTATTGTTTAAATTCATATTTTATAATTTCCATTTATAAAAATGAGCCCATAGTAAAAACAACCTAAAAATAGGCATATGAACAAGGTGCATCATCTAGTGATAGGTCATATTTTGTTGGTGTACGTATTGAACTTAGTTTATAGCGCTATTTCTACTTAGATTTAACGAACAGAAATATAGGAAAGCATCGATGGGGTTTTAATTTATAAACGGAGGTCATGAAAATGAATGAGTTTCAACAAGAACTACAAGCGTTAAGCCTTAATGATTATCAGTCTGGAAATGTTGTGTATTGGGACCAGCAAAACCAATATCCATATTACTATATTGAAGATGATGCTCGTCGCTGTGGCGGTTGTGGCCGTTGCGGTGGATTTCGTTGCGGTGGATTCCGTTGTTTTGGTTGCTTAGGTTGCTTTAGTTGTTTTGGTTGTGGTGGTTGCGGTGGTTGCTCTAATTGTTTTGACGGTTTTAATGGTGCTACCTGGTGGGTCATTTAAATTCGTGACATAAATAAAGATATTTTTGAAAGAAAAGTGTATATACAAGTATGAACTGTAGAGACACTTTTCTTTCATTTTGTGAATTTAACAAATAAAAGGGCATCTTCTATTTTCGTCGAAATTAATATTTGATATAGCATTTCATATAGAGGTGAATGGTACATTGGATACATATCAAAAAATAGTTTCATGGGTAGAAGAAATAAAGGCACGGAATAAGAGATTCGTCTAATTGTACACAAAAAGAACACTCGGGCAAAAAGGTTATATGAAAGCTATCGTTTTGTAAATCTTGGTCATGTTTATGATAGAGAAGAAGTATACCGTTTACTTGTTTAACTTTAATTAAGAAAATGGATAAAGAGGAGAAACCTAATTGAAAACGAAATTTCATCATATTGTAAGAGGAATCATTATAAAAGATAACAAACTTTTAATAGCAAATTATAAAGGGCATCATTCTTTTCTACCAGGTGGTCATGTGGAATTAGGAGAACCTGCAGAATGCGCATTAATTCGTGAACTGAAAGAAGAAATAGGTATAGATTGTGAAGTTAAGCGCTTTTTAGGAGTGATTGAAAACGAGTGGCAAGATAGTGAGACTCTTCATTATGAAATAAATCATGTTTTCGAAGTCTATAGTAAAGACTTGCATAGTGATATAACACCGATTTCGAAAGAGTCTCACTTAGATTTTCATTGGATCATCCCTAACAATGAAAATCTAATTACATATAAAATAATGCCAGAACCCTCTGTACAAAGGTTAATAGAAAAAGTACAAAAAGAAGATTTATCAAATTGTTGGATTAGTAATTTATAAAGTATTGCTGAAGGGTATTGGCTACTTAAGTGTTAATAATACTGCATAGTACCCAACTAACTCTTAATAACTATTAAAGAAAGTCATCATCCCCATCAAATGAAATAATTGATTCACTTTTATTGTACAAAAGAAGTAAACCTCAGATTGTGCTCCTACAAAGAATATAAGATTCTCTCCTATATTTACAAATGAGAAATTTATATAATTTCATATTTGTAAAATTTCTTTTATCATCTCGTTTATAAAAACGAATCCAACATACAAGCTATCTAAAAATAGGCAACCGAACAAGGTACGTCACCCAGTAAAAGCTCATATTTTGTTGTTGTACGTATTGAAATTGGTTTCTAATTTCTATATTTATTGCTGTTTATTATGCCGATTAAACAAGTAATACCTATAGAAAAGCACCGATGAATTATGCTAGACAGAAACTTTAATTTATAAACGGAGGTCATAAACATGAATGAATTTCAACAAGAACTGCAATCATTGAATCTAAATGATTATCACCCTGGAAATGTTGTGTACTGGGATAATCAAAATCAATATCCATATTATTATGCACAAGAAGATGCTCGTCGCTGCGGCGGCTGCGGACGTTGCGGCGGTTGCGGCGGACGTTGTGGTGGTTGCGGCGGACGTTGTTTCGGCTGTTTCGGCTGTGCAGGGTGCGGCGGCGGCTGCGGAGGATGCTTTAGCTGCTGGAGCTGGTGGTTCATTTAACTTTGTAACATAAATGAAGTTATTGTATGAAAGAAAGGTGTATGTACATGTTCAGAGTGTAGAGACACTTTTCTTTCATTTTGTGAATTAAACAAATAAAAGGACATCTTCTATTTTCATCGAAATTAATATTTGATATAGCATTTCATACAGAGGTGAGTGAGACATTGCATACATACCAAAAATTAGTTTCATGGGTAGAAGATATAAAAGAACGGAATCATAGCTCTGCAGCAGCACTTTTTATTATGAAAGATAATGAAGTGGTACTTGAACATTATAGTGGAAATGATTCCAATACTGAAAACAGTGCCCCTATAACGGCGTCTTCACAATTTAATGTTGCTTCCGCTAGAAAGAGTTACTTAGGCTTAGCAATTGCTTATGCACTATATGAAGGGAAGATAAAGCATCTTGATGATTATGCAGCAAATTATTTTAAAGATTATGATGAGAATTTGCTTGGTAAGACAATCTTAAAACATTTAGTAACGCATTCACATGGTTTAAATGAAAAAGAAGACGGAACAATTTATCGAGAATTTGAACCTGGACAAGGGTGGGCATATCGAGATATTAACGTACGTATGATGACCCATCTTATTTATCAACTATATAATAAAAGTTTTCCTGCGTTATTAAAAGAACGTATCTTTATACCTGCAGGTTTTAAAGAAACAGGATGGAGAAAAAAGTATCATGAGAATTTGGTAAAGGTAATAGTAAATCCTCATGAAGAAGCAATATGCAGTACTGGAATATTAGATGATGGAACGGAAAAAAACCTTTTTGTTTCTGCTAGAGAATTCGCCTATTGGGGAAATTTACATTTAAATGAAGGATACATAAATGGAAAACAAATCGTACCGAAAGAGGTTATTAAAATTGCAACAAGTCTTCAAAGCCCAGAATACGAAAACACGGACTTACCACAAAACGGATGCTTCTGGTTTGTTCAAAACACACCCGCTATACAAAGCGAGCTTGGGGAAAGGGTACCTAAAGGCTCGTATCAAATATTAGGCATTACAGGACCCACCATTTTAGTCATTCCCAAGTATAATGTTGTCGTTGCCAAAATGTATAATAAAAGATATAACTATGGAGGAGACAACTATCTGTATTATTTACGAGAATTTAGCAATTTAGTCGCTGATACATTCGCGAAATCATCTTTTACATACCTGTAAAAATATTTGAATTGGGGTATAACTACTTTTATAAAGAAAAGGAGTGAACCCTTATGAAAAAACAAACGAATAAAAGTAAAAAACAAAACATCAACGACACAAGTGTTGAGCAGAACGCTATATATAGCGATCCAAAAGATGCTGCAAATATGCAAACTGTTCCACAACCAAAAGATTATGAGGAAATCGAATATTAATTTTTGTTTTTTATAAGACTTTTTTATGAAAGAAAAATACATCTTAAGCCCCATAAAAATAAAGACATCATTTGGTACTATAATGTATATAAGCATTTGAAAATGTCTTATCTTAACACAGCTTTTTACAATGAACCCGTATATAATCTAATCGACAAAAAGGCACTTCTTAACGAAGTGTCTTTTTGTTTATTTTGTACAATGACTTCAATTTAATTTCCAGTTTTAAATTGGTATCTTGTATTTCATCACGGATATACTAAATTGTGATAAAACATGTCATGATAAGAAAGGGACAGTTCGCATGAAACAAGCATCTGTAAATCCATGGCTGATTGTCCTAGGCACAATCATTGTGCAAATTGGTCTTGGAACGATTTATACATGGAGTTTGTTTAATCAACCTTTAGTAAGTAAATTCGGTTGGGAACTTCATACTGTAGCGATAACTTTCTCAATTACCAGCTTTTCTTTATCATTTTCAACTTTATTTGCAGGTAAATTACAACAAAAGATGGGGCTTCGTAAACTTATCGCAACCGCAGGAATTGTTCTTGGAGTTGGATTAATACTTAGCTCACAAGTTTCCTCATTACCACTTCTTTATTTACTAGCTGGTGTTGTGGTAGGTTATGCAGATGGTACAGCCTATATCACATCATTATCAAATTTAATTAAATGGTTTCCAAATCGTAAAGGTCTCATTTCTGGTATATCAGTCTCAGCATACGGAATGGGGAGCTTAATTTTTAAATACGTAAATGGAAAGTTAATTGATACAGTTGGTGTATCGGAAGCCTTTTTATATTGGGGCATAATCGTTTTGATTGTAATACTTGCGGGATCTTTTTTCTTACGTGAAGCTGCTACGAATGAAACAGTATCTGAAACTTTAAGTAATGATTATTCAACGAAAGAAATGTTACGCACAAAACAAGTTTATTTATTGTTTTTTATGTTATTTACATCATGTATGAGTGGCCTCTATTTAATCGGTATGGTAAAAGATATCGGAGTTCAACTCGTAGGACTTAGTGTAGCAACCGCAGCTAATGCTGTTACAATGATTGCGGTTTTTAATACTGTTGGCCGAATTGTTCTTGGGACATTATCAGATAAAATAGGTCGATTAAAAATTGTTTCAGCAACTTTTATTGTAATCGGCTTATCTGTTTTTACACTGAGTTTTATGAATTTAAACTACGCTATTTATTTTACTTGTGTTGCAAGTGTCGCATTTTGTTTTGGAGGAAATATTACCATATTCCCAGCAATTGTGGGTGATTTCTTCGGTTTAAAAAATCATAGTACAAATTATGGAATTGTATATCAAGGTTTTGGGTTTGGTGCACTCGCAGGTTCATTTATCGGAGCGCTGTTAGGCGGATTTCAACCAACTTTTATTACAATCGGTATACTATGTATTGTATCCTTTATTATCTCCATTTTAATTCGACCACCAAGCAAGGAGAAAAAGAAAGAAACACAAAAGTTATATCGAAAAATAGCATAACATTTTGCATGTGTTCTGTATAGAAAAGAGCCCTAAATGAACATTAGGGCTCTTTTGAGAAGGAATTAAATTTTTTATTTCCAGTTATTTTATAAATAATGTAGTTCACACCAAAGTACGTTACACCAAATAATAACAAAAACAATGGAAATAAAATAAGAGCTAGTAAACAACCTCCAATATCCCCATTAAAATTCACATCTGCATTTGAAAAATTCCAGTCCTTAACTTTGCTGATAATATGCCCTAGAATATAGGACAGCACAAAACAGATTACAAAAGCGAAAACAAGATGAACTGTAAATTCCCGATTCGATACTTTATCAAATATGTAATAACAAGATCCCCAAAACGCGCCAAAAAGCACTAAAACAAACAATACTTTAAAAAACTTCTTAATATTGATCCAGCATTGAAATACAATTTGCTTAAATGTTTTTCGATTACGTTTTTTCTTTCTAAGTCTTTTCTTTTTATGCGGTTGCATTTCATCCATTCACAATCTTTGTTTTTTCTTACTATTATATCTTTAAATAAAAACAAAAGATATCCTTAATATTCCATATAATAATATTTAAAATTTACTAGCAAGGAGATACATCGCTTTATAGAGAACTGTATACTAGAGATCTACTAAGGAGGTTCCTATGAAAAAAGTAACTGTAACGTACGTACTACTTTACGATGAGTTTCAAGAAAAAGTATTAATGGTTAAAAATACAGGTTCAAATGCTTCTTATTTTACTTTACCGGGTGGTGCAGTCGAGTTTGATGAAACGTTAGAAGAAGCAGCAATTCGCGAAGTAAAAGAAGAGACAGGATTAGATATAGAGGTAGATGGGATTTTTTCAATAAGTGAAGCATTTTTTGAAGAAAGAGGTCACCATGCTATTTTCATTAACTTTATTGGGAAAATTACAGGTGGAGAAATACATATATCACGACCAGAAGAGATCGAGGAAGTTACGTGGATGGAACTACAAATTGCAGAAACATATTTACAACTTCCCGAACATTTAAAAAATCTATTGCAAAGAAAAGAAACTGTACCATATATTTTTAATGGGACAATTATTCACAAATAATAAAGCTAATATTTTAAGTTGAAACAAATATGAGAAGAAAGATACTTAATAACCAAGAATATCCCATTGAAAATAAATTAGAGTAATTGATTCAAAACATGAATGGAAAAAGGTTTATTAAAATACAAATCGTTACCTTTTTAATTATTATGCACAGAAATAATAGGGGCTTAGGAGAAATAACTATGCAAATATATAACGAAATACTTTCAAGCGAAAAACTTGAGGAACTTATACTGAATGAAAGCGGAGAAATACTAGAAAATTTGAATAACAAAGAAATGTTTATTAGTAGTTTTATTGATTATTATACAAAAGAATACGAGAATTCGGAATGTAATTACGTTGAACTATTTGATATTGACAGTCCAGACTATATTAAATTTGAATTAATAGATAACAAAGTGTTTGTTACTGCTTCTTTGTTTGCAGGATTATCTATATGGTTGGATAAAAAAGCGTTAGGAAAAGTAACAGCTACTATAGAGGGTGTTTATTCGTTCATATTGATTGATACAGACGGCAATATTATTACCTTAGATGAAAAGTTACATTTACATGAGAGTTCTTTTGCTATTATAAATTTTAAAGTAGAGAAACTAAAAAGTATCGATCAATATTTTGATGACTATACGATTATATAAGTAATGGTTGCTTTATATTAAAATTAGAAACATAACATGGGAAATGGATCATACATATTCAGGTGGCATGTATGCGTATGTAGTAGATGTGCCTAATGACTTTTACTACGAAACTCCTAAAAAGACAGCCGAAGGGATTTTAGACTGGAAAGGCGTGTCATGGATACTTAGTAAGTATAATTATGGGGTAGGGGCGATGATACCTCACTTTCTACCTAAAATGCTCAATGAACATCATATATTAGAACATAGATGTGTCATTATAAATCATACATTAGTAGAATATGAATGCAAAGAATTTAACAGGTTAGACAACCTACCTCTAAATAACCTAGTGAAAAAATAGGATAACATCAGTTTTTTAATTTAGTAAAAGGCCCATACGAAAGAAGAACTCCATGTTTTGAAAAAACGCTTAAACTGCTTCATTTTAGTTGAGTGTAGAACGTATTTTGAGATGTTTGTAAAAAGTACACTATTAGTTATTGTATAAAGATAGCGCAATTTAACAAGGGAGGGATTACATATGTACAAAATTGTATTTTTTGATGTTGATGGCACCCTATTAAGCGAAGTGGATAGAAGTATACCGTTAAGCACAAAAGAAGCACTTGAGAAATTAATCGAGAGAGGATTAAAAGTTGTAGTTACAACAGGAAGACCGTACAATTTGTGCGAAGAGTTTAAGACTATGGGCATTGATACGTTTATTTCTGCTAATGGTGCGCTTATAACATGTAACGAGAAGGTTATACATAAATCAGTACTATCAACAGAAACAGTTCAAGATGTTTCTGCTTTTGCTGAGTTGAACGGACACGGTGTTTCTTATTTTACCAAGCTATTTACGATGAACGGCATGGGTTCCGATGATGAGCGGGTCATGGGGGCATTAAAAGAAACTTTGAACCTTACACAATATCCCGAAAAAATGAAATCTCTATCAGACGAAATTTACTGTATATGTTTGTATGCGGACGACAGTGAAGCGCAAAAATTTCTAGATAGATTTTCAAAACTTAGATTCGAGCGTTTTCATGGCTACGTAATGAATGTACTTGAAGAAACGGAAGTATCCAAATCAGCTGCGATTAAAAAAGTATTGGAGCATCTCAACTTTTGCAAATCCGAAGCCATTGCTTTCGGTGACGGCGGAAATGATATCGACATGTTGGAGTATGTGGGTTTGGGAATTGCCATGGGAAATGGAGAAGATACGTTAAAACAAAAAGCAGACTTCGTTACCAAAAGAGCAAGCGAAGGAGGAATATCTTACGCGTTAAAGAAATTTGGTGTCATTTAAACTAGAGTAACATTACAAATTTGTAATGTTTATGTCACCTTCTCCAATAGCACTTAAAAACATCCCACTCATATACTTAAGATAGATTTACAAAAAAGGAGTGTGGGAAAATGCACGAAGTAATTGGGGAAGTCGTAGTTGGTCTATGTGAATTCGTTTTTGAGATTTTCGCTTACGGGAAGACAGATGAAGAGAAAAAAGAATAATTCCATTTGATTTGTATGATACATAAGATTCTTAGACACCTATATAAGGTGTCTTTTCTTGTTCATTTTAAGCAGAATACATTTAAACTAATAATTTCATAAAATAAGTTTTAGATAAAATAAAAAGTGTATAATTTACATACGATAGTTAAAATAGTTATGCGTGTTTGCTATACATGAATGATTTGTTTAACATCCTAAGACATAAAAGGAGGGAGAAGAGCTTTATAGAAAATCACTATATCCTTCATAAAGAAGATTGGTTAAAGAAAAATATATCTCCTAGTGACCATATAAAATAAAAAGCGCACCATCCACTTTCTTGGTGCGCTTTTTATTTTATTTAATCTGAGAAGGTGTAATATGCTCTAACCATAGAATACCATCATATTGTTGGTTAGGAATCATGATTTCTTCCTTTTGTCCCCAATGCAGTCCGATAATTGGCATATACATCCAAGAGGTTTCAGGACGATTTTCTTCACCTTTTAAATGCGGATGTTGCGCAGATTTCAAAATTTCTTCGATACTATTAGCTGCATGTTTTTCATTTACAGGAAAAGGGCCATTGTTATTCGAACCTAAACTGCTCCCGCTATACGCATGTAATCCCACAGAATACATTTGATCTTTCAAGTATTTTGGCATAACATCCATCATATTTGGAAATGGAATTGGATAAGGATCTGCTTTTAACATTTTAGCGTTCTGTTTTCGTATATGATAATTATGTCCCCACACAATCATTTTTTTGTTTTTATACTGCAGTTCACTTAACCACGCTAAATTTTGTCCCATTTGTTTGTCATGTGAGTAATATGAAAAATCCGAAAAAACTGGCTGAGGGGGGATGCTTAATTCTTCTTTTACTTGATTTGGAATATACGTTTTAAGGGTATCAATTCGAATCTTGATTAACTTTTCTAGCAAATTCACATCATATGATGCTTTAGGCGCTACTTGTTGTAATTGATTCTTATGTTTTTGGATAAATTCTTTTATCCTTTCGTACTTGTCCAAAAGGGGTGCCTGCATTGCTTGAAATTTTTCATAAGTAGAAACGGAACGATATTTCACGATTTCTTTTTCTGCTTCTACGAGTAGTTTACCTATTTCAGGATTCAATTTGCCAATCCATTCATTCGCAAATATTGCAAATGTAGCAGTAGAGGCATCCCACGGAATTTGTATATCAAATCCCGTTAATATAAGAGGCGTTCCTTTTTCTTTCTGTTCTTTTATGTATTGAAATAGTTCTTCCACATCTTCTGTAGACCACACGTTAGAAATAGCTTTCTTCATAGCTTGTCTAGCTGTTAAATCATCTATATTTTGATACAACGGCATTTGCTTCCGCAAAGCCTGATTCAAACGCAAGCACATCATAACCCATTTCTTCATGCAAATACTTAATCATACGAACCTTTGATTGATTCATTTCTGTTGAACCATGAGTAGACTCACCTAGTAAGACAATAACCCCTCCTAAATTTTTATAAACCTTATCACATAAATCTAATCAGCTATGATTCATTTAAACAAAATAGGAACAATTAGATTTATATATTTATACTAAAGGATGGAGTTTATACAAACTAAGAAAAAAAGGGGTGATAATTCTATTGAATTTAAAAATTCTATAAATTAAACGGTGTAAAAAGAACCGTCGGAAGAGAACTCTAGGAAAAATGCTACATAGCTGTCACAAAAATAAAACAAATGTAAAGTACAGGAAGAGCAGATAGCAGCAGAAAGAAGGGAGGATATCAGGTTTATATTGAATAAAAACGCTACGATTGATTTCGGTAGATAATAATAGATGGAACATTTGTCCTTTTATATGATATAGAGGAAAGGGCGTAGCACTTAATTTATATCTTTGAAAGGGGCAAATCAATATGAATGAAAGGAGTAAAAAGAAGTCTAAATGCACACTGAAAAAAGCAGAAATGATTAAACTTTATTTAGAAGGGAAGAGCACGTCAAATATCGCAAAAACAGCTAACGTTTCCGCAAGATATGTTCGTATGGTTCTAGCAGATAACAATGTCGAAAGAAGAGCAAGAGGGAGTTGGAAACGAAAATATAATTTAAATGAAGATTACTTTAAACATTGGTCTAATAATATGGCATATATTTTAGGGTTTTTCATTGCAGATGGTGTCATTACAAAAGATAATCAAACTGTAAGCATTTCTCAAAAAGACTCCAGAATCTTAGAAGATATAAAAATAGAACTCAATTCAAACCAGCCGTTATACCAAAACAAGAATACTGGCGTTTATATGTTGAATCTAAATAGCAAAATCATGAAAAACGATCTCATGGACTTACACGGAATCATGCCTAGTAAATCATACGATGTACAATTCCCATTTGTCCCAAAAGAGTATCTGCATCATTTTATTAGGGGATATTTTGATGGAGATGGCTATGTGAACTATCCAACTTATACTGTAAGTTTCGTAGGTGGATCACATAGTTTTATGAATTCTTTAATCCAAACCTTACAAGAACAAAATCTCAAACCAAACTTTAGATTTAGAACAATTACATGATAGAAAATTAAAAAGAACAAAAACAGCAGTTGCTCAAAGGAAAAATGATTTTCTCATACAATATAAGCAACACAATTGTATAAATAAGTCTTGCGAATATCTTAATATGAGCAAAGCGACATTTAAAAGCTGGTTAAAAAATGATTTAGAATTCAAAAATCGCTTTGAACAAATACATTCAAATTAAAATTCCGTTTAAAGATTAGTGTGAATGCTGCATTCTAACACTAATCTTTTTTTCGTTAAATAATAGCAAAAAAGGGGGAATGAAACAAAAAGTAAGTTATTTTCATTTTCGCAGTTAACATAATATATATTATAGGTAGTTATACAAAAGAAGTGTTTTCCTGTCTCTAAACACAAGTATACTATACAAAATGAGATGAAACGGATATTTTTTATGAAATCGGCTTTACATATTACTTATTTAAATTTTTATAGATTTTATAGTAAATTTACAATTAAATTTCTCTACAGCATTTTTAGAATAAAAATTTTGCTGAGTTTACAACATACAAAAACATTGATGAACATAAATTTATTACGTAATTCGTTAAAATTTTTTTGTTATTACATTTTTTGTTATTACATTTTTTGTTATTACATTGTTTCCGCATGCGCATTTAAGTTTTTCATCATCTATTATACATTTATACATTTCCTTATAATTACATCTTATTTTCTTAATATGGTTAAATTTAGGGTTTATCTATAACAAGTTGTTTATTGCGTTGTATTTTTTATCTTAGTTAACATAACCCGATACTATTCCTATAAAAATTCTCCCTATTTTTTAGGAAGAATTTTTATATTGGTTTATATTTCTTTTTGTAAATTATATTGACTTTTTATTCATGTAACTACGTACATAAGTTTTAAAATTGTGATTTCACACTAAGATTCTTGCTATAACCGGTAATTCACACAGATATAGCGAAATACTTCAACCCCTCTTCCCTATTTTCCGCTATATTAAAGGTGTTTTTAGACTTAACAGCAATCCCAATTATAAAGTACATTTGAAAAGTTTAGGTTTAGTAGATTTTCTTTTCGTATAAAAAAGTTAGCAATGCCGCAATCTCCCCACATAATTCCTAGAGAATCATCTGTATCGATTTGTAGCAATAAGGTGTTATGTTCTTGATAGGTTTCTTCCCATTCTCTTGGATCCGTTTGTGTAAAAAATGGATATCCTCTAATTTTATGCCCTTGGCTTTCAAAGTGTTTATTGTACAATCTATGAAATTCCATTTCTACGCTATCGTCATCGATTTCTTCTAAATGAATTGCATCTCTAAAAAACTCTTCAAATCGATAATCTCCTAGTGTTACAGGTTGATAACCTGCTTCAAATCTTAACTTTGCTGCTCTAGGCACAATAAAATTCTCTGAATCAATAGCATTTAAGTAGCTAAAATCCGTTACAATTTGAGTTTCATCTTGCGTTAATTCTGCATGATAAATAATACGAAAATCTTTTTGTTTTGTTGGATGGTCAAAATCAGCCCCAACAAGATCAGCATCTCTGCTTACAAAAAACTATAGTAATCCTTTCTTTGGCACAGATTCAATATGCGGAATCTCTCTAAAATTCAACTGCACAAGTAACATCATAGGCTGTCCATTCGAATCCTTTGGATGCTCATGATGAATAGGTACATACGGATACCCACCAAATTCACTTTCAAATATGGTATGTATTTGTCACCCTCTACTCCTCCTTTGCATAATATATGAAATAAGCCTATTTTAATTATATAACAAGAAATAGGCTTATTGAAAAATACTAAAAATCCGTTTTCACTCTCATTTTTTGTGCAGATGCTGGGCACAAAAGGTTATGTTCCAAAACTTTTTTATTAATAGTCCGAACTAGCTTTGCTGCTTCTTTAGAATCTGTAATCTCTTTCAGCTTTTCCTTTAAATAATCAATTTCTTTCGAAAGCTCAATCCACCTAGGTAAAACATGATTATCTTTCAATGTTTTATAAAGTTGTTTTTCAGGATTATACGAAAGGCTTTTATCAATATTAAGTGGTTTCCCCTTGCCAGGTAGGTCATCAAAAGCTCCTGATTTTTCTGCCCGCTTAACGATAGAACTAATATGATCTTCATACGTGAAATCCCAAACCTTCTCATCCTTTACTAAAATCTCTTGTTTTTTTAACTCTTTATCTAAATCCTTTTGATTCATATTTTACCTCCTCATTTCTTTTTAAGATAACGATCTTGAATTATTTAATGCTAATAAACCTTCAGCAAGTTGCTCTCGCCACCAAATCTCGTCGTGACCGCCTTGAAACTCACTATAGGTAATTTGGTATTCTTTTTCTCTAAGCGCCTTATACAAGCTCCTATTGGCTTGTATAAGGCGGTTCGTTCTCAAGAGTTCCAGCTGCCATATACATACGTAATCTCAGCGTATTACTAATTGATAAAAATTGTTTCTCCATCCAGGGAAGTTTTTCTTCATACCCGTCCTTTTTCCAATGTACAGAACCTGACAATGACAGCACATTTCCGAAAACATGAGGATTCTGAAGTGCTGCATAAAACGCCGCTAGGCCACCTAAACTTAAACCAGCAATTGTTGCATGCGCCGGATCCTTATATACATGATATTTTGTTTGAATCCAAGGAAGTAGCTCTTCTATTAAAAATGCATTCATCTTGTCGTTATAAGTAAGCTCATTTAATCGATCTACGTGTTCAATTCCAACAACAATACACGAAGGTATTTCTTGTTTATGAATGAGATGATTGAGTGTTGCTGGTGCTGAAAGATTTTGCATAAATGAGTTTCCATCAAATGTGAGGATAAGATTTTGAAGGCTTGATGTAAGAGAATAATCATGAGGTGTGTAAATATATATCTTTCGTGTATTGCCTAAAACAGAACTGTAAAAAGAATATGTTTCAACTTTTCCCTGAGGATTATAATTTTTAGGGAATCTTTTATCGTACTGCATTTCCATTCCTATTTCTAAAACAGCTGCTCTATCTGTTCCTTCTCCGAATATATGACTGTTAAATGGATCTAACTGATACTGTTCACTACGCGCTATCCAATTTTGTTCAAAATAATCATTAACTGAAAAGTGATAGATAGAAATAAACCTTTTGTTCGTTCTAAATGTTTTGTACCATAAATTCGTGTCTGAAAGCCGTTCTAGTCGATTAGAATGAAGATCCCAACCAGGATAACTACCAAATACATAAATATTTTCTGTGTCTTTATCGCCTAGCCATATGTAAGTAATAAGATGATACTGATTATTCATTGGACAAGTTTCTATAAGTGGCGTCTCATTTGCTTTGAGTTCATCTAAAAATGTATGAAAAGCTCGTGTATCTCCATTGCTTAATTGATCTGTAAGCTCTGTTATTTTTGGGCTTAGTATTGACTTCATTCCTTTTCCCTCCTCCACCGCAGTATATTAGTACTTCTTTTTTTGTAAATAAATCCCTATATAAACAGGGTACTAATATTGTATATTTTATGAACAAAAACACACAAACAATATAGTCTGTGTGTTTACATTCTTATTTATCAAGATAGTAAAGTGATAATTTACGTGCTGTTTCCTAGTATCCACTGTTCACCCCTATAGTTATTATTTCTCTATCCATTCTAATAACTGCTCATACTGATTCTTTGCATCCTGATACCCAAGATTATATAAATTAACAAGCTTGTCCTTATTTCTTTCAATCCCACTAACAGGAAGCTGCATGCTTGGTTGAATTACAAAAAAGTTTTCTTTTTGTTCATCTGAAGACATGTATGAAATGCTCTCATTATAAAACCGATAATGATCTACTAAAAGCTTAGAGACTTTCGGATATCGTCTATATAAATATTTTGCCATTGGTGAAAACTTATTACGCTTTTTCTCATATCCTTTTGGCTTTGTCATAATAACAATGTTTTTTTGAAATCCATCTATTTGTGCCTTTCGAACAGGGATAGGATCAATGATTCCCCCATCTAAAAGTTTTTTACCATCATAGTCCACAGCTGGAGCAATAAATGGAACAGAACTTGATGCGCGAATAATTTTCAATATATCATTCCCATGCTCTTGCTTATTATAATAAACAGCTTGTCCTGTCTCGCAATCTGTTGTGCCGATTACAAATTGCTCATTTGCATGTAAAAAAGTTTGAAAGTCAAATGGTACAATTTTATTAGGCACTTCATCAAAAAGAAAGTCCATACCAAACAATTCTCTTTTTCGTATTAAGTTTCGATAAGATATATAACGATGATCAGATACTAACTCTGTATTTACTTTTTTATTCCTTCCTTTTTGACGCGATAAATAAGTTGCACCCATGCATGCTCCTGCCGATACTCCAACTACATATGGGAAAAACAAATCATTTTCCATAAAGTACTCAAGTACCCCTGCTGTATATAACCCTTTCATGCCTCCACCTTCTAATACTAAACCGATATTTTTCATTTATAATCCCTCTATATTTGTTTCTTGATTTTCTAAACACTTATATTTTAGCACAAGATATTATGATGAAGTATCAATAAATTCATTGCATTTGCTTAAAAAAGCTCTTGCTGCATTGTAAGAATCTCTTAGTCTATAACATGATACAATAAAAGAAACTCATTCCACAGATCATAAAGGAGGAATTTTATATGGGTTTATTTAGTGGTATTTTCGGAAATGCATCTGATACGAGTACAGAAAATGTTGAGCGTGACTTACAGAAGATTATGCTTGATGATGAACAAGTTGAGTATGCGTATAAATTGATTCGAGATTTAATTGTATTTACAGATCGACGAATGATTTTAGTAGATAAACAAGGAGTAACTGGTAAGAAAACAGAATATCATTCTATTCCATATAAAAGCATTACACAATTTAGCATTGAAACAGCAGGTCATTTTGATTTAGATGCAGAACTTAAAATTTGGGTATCTAGTATGCATGAACCGATTACAAAGGAATTTAAAAGTGATGACAGTATTTTAAGCGTTCAAAAAGCATTAGTAAAATATACAACAAAATAACACCTTTGCATTTTTATACAAAAACAAAAGTTATAACCCCGTGTTTTTTGGAACAACATGCATTTTTTTGTTTTAAAAATACAAAAAACTTCACAGCATTGTATTATATAGGACCAAAATAAAGGGATAGATAATACAGATATACTCTGTTGTATCTATCCTTTTAAAATCTATTTTTATAATATTTTCTTATAATAAACAAGTGTTGTATTATCATTCAACTTCTTTCTTAACCCCGTCTGAATGTAGCCCACTTTTTCATACAGATAACAATTACGTTCTTCTTCTAAAATGGTAGCTAATTCCCAACTAGTTGCTTGTGGGAACATCTTCTCTATTAAAACGAGTGCTTTCTGGGCTACCCCTTTCCCTTGATAAATAGGCAGAATAAACATAGGGCTTATCCAGAATTCCGTTGTCTTTTCTTTCCAAAATATACAAATAGCCCCCGCAAGAGTATTATCAACTAATATTTTATAAAATCCACCATAAGGATTGTTTATTCTTGTAATTACTTTATCAATTGTTTCATTAGCAGGATTCGTTTTATAGTCCTTATATTTTTCTAATAACGGTTTAAATGCTTGTACTTGAATATTGAAAATATATTCCGCATCAAAACTTATTGCTCTTTCTAGTGTTATTTCCATAACATTTACCACCCTAATCGCTCCCGTAAAGAAGTGATATGTGCAGTATGATGCCGACCGTGCCATGCATATAATCCAATTGCTACCTCCAGTTTTGTTTCACCTGATTCAGGATGATTAAAAGTTTTTTCAAGATCTGTCTGCTCTAAAGAGCTTAATACATTTACCCATCTTTTATGTAATGAATCTAATAATACAAGGGAAACATCTACAGGTAATTTTGAATCAGGGAGCTCTGCCCATTTCTCTTCCATATATGGTTTAATTGTCGGGTTATTTTCTGTAAGAGCTAACTTAAAACGAATATAACTATTCATATGACTATCGACAACATGATGAACAACTTGCCGTACTGTCCATCCACCCTTTCGATAAGGTGTATCTAGCTGTTCTTTATCTAAACCGTTAATTGCTTTTGTTAGTTTTGCAGGGAGATTTTCAATTTCTTGAATCCACTTTTCTACCATTTCCTCCGTAATATTTCCTTCATAAGTAAACTTCCCAATTGGATAACGTAAGTCCTGCATTGTATTGTTCCCCTTTTGTTTTAAAATTTCTTTTATAATACTTTAGTATGTTTCCAAACGTAATGAATGAAATTAATCTTTTGACCATTTAACTCTATACCTTTTTTATCAATTGCGGTACGTGAAAAGCCGCTTTTTTCTAATACTAGTTGTGAAGCAATGTTATTATTTGTTGTCTTTGCATGAATTTCGATAATTTGATGGTTTGCTGCTTGAATTAAGAGTAATTGGACGGCCTTAGTTGCAATTCCATTTCCAATAAAATCTTCTCCTACACGATAACCAAGATATCCTAATTGTCTATCTTTCTCTATGTCTACTAAGTTTATTCGACCTACAATTGTTTTTTCCATATTCCGTATGAGATAAAAGTAGGAAGTGCCTTCTTTTTGTTCCTTTAACAATTCATCATGTTTAGATTGAAACGTCTCATAAACATAGTAATCATCACCACGACTCGGTACCATCTTTTCAAAAAAAGTTCTATTATAACTCTCAAAAGCAAACAATTCTTCTGCATCTTGTTTCTTTAATTTTTCTATGTATATTTCCATTCATGACTCATTCCTTTTTAATCAATTATCTATTATAAATTCTCCATTTAATAGTTAAAATCCTACTGCTTGTAATGAGATTAACCTCCTTTATTTTTTCGAGTTGTAAGAATAGCAAGCCATACCTTAGGATGAAGAAGATGTAGGGGACTACGCATAAGGTTCATGACCCTAACTAAACGAATGTAAACGTCTGTATTACTCGCGGAAAGTTGGTATATTTTTTTCGTATACCATTGTTGAAATGGTTGTATAAAAGGCTTTTCTCCTTTTATCTTAGGGTGACGGAAAGCTTCTGTAGTAACCATTTCCCACGGCGTTGCAATAATTTTTGAAATTCGCTTATAAAAGTCACGAGTAAAATCTTTCTCTAGCACTTTCCCCTTCTTTAAACACATTTGTAATTCTTCAGCTTCCATAGCAGCGACAGAAATTCCTTGTCCAAAAACTGGATCAAAGCGACAGTGAGCATCTCCAATTACTAAAAATCCTTCTGGCATATTTTTCACTAAATCGAATCGACGACGAACTTGGTATGGAATCTTATGTATTTTTATATCTGTAATTGGCTCTGCTTGTTCAAGAAAATGAATGACATCTGGTGCAGGTAACTTATGAGCAAATGCAAGAAATTCTTCATCTGTTTTTGGTACATTCTCATTGGCGTATCCGCTAAAAGTCACGAAATATCGATTATCTTCAATAGTTTGAATAAAGGCACCATAAGGATTTTCAGGAAAGCTAGGAGAAATAAGTAAATTGCACCAATCAGGACATTCATTCTTTTTTAGCTGGAATACCCTAGTCGCGTAAAATAATTGAATCCATACTTTTTCTTCTTTTACCTCAATGCCATGTGTTTCTAACCATTCTATATTTTTTGAACCAAATCCACTTGCATCCACAACTAGTTCTGCGTGTGAATTTTCTTTATTTCCTGTCTTCATGCACCGCACTTTTACTCCAGAAACCTTGTTATGCTGCTGATCGATTATCAATTGTTCAACCATTGTTTCATATTTTGTTGTAATATTAGTTACTTCACTCATTCTTTTTTGTATGTGCCACTCAAGCATAGGACGACTTTGTTGAACCGCATTCAACTCTCCGATAAATGGTTGTTTCCATAAACCAAAATGATGCCATTTCAAATCCCCAGTAAAATTATTTTCGATACCACCATCTTCTTTTAATTGATTCATAATTGCCGGGAATAATTTCTCAATTGCTACTTCACCACCTTTTAATAACACATGAGGATGATGGCTTTGAGGTACTCTTTTTCTAGGCCTTTTTTCATTCCATTCTTCGCCTGCTTCTAAAATTATTACTTCTTGAAAATAATCAGATAAAGCTTTTGCTGCTAGTTTCCCAGCTATACTTCCACCAATAACGATTGCTTTTCCTAACATTTTTTTACCTCCCGCAAGATATTTCCGCTACTTTCATGATGCTAAAATAAATTTTTCATTTTCCTCTTTATTCTTCTGACATATTAATAGAATCATAAAATAAAAAATCCTGCTATAAAATTGCGCAACAGGATTTTTTTATCAACATTTATTCGTCTTTCCTCTTAATTACAAGTACTATTTAAGCAAAGAATCAACATGTAATTCCGCTAAAAATAGCATTGTTTATCTAATAACGTTCACCAGCAAGACTCAGCATAAAATAAGATTATTGCATGACTGTATTTTTTCAAGGTCGTTCTCCTTAAAATACGCCAGTGAACTGTAAAGTTAAAATGATAATGCCTAGAGCCCAAACATAATATGCAAATACTTTAAGAGAATGCTGCTTTAAATATTGAATCATCCAAGATACTGCAATATATCCAAAAAATGCAGCAGATAAGGTGCCAACGATTAACGATGTACTTGAAATGCTTTCAGCTTTCCCTTGAAATACGTCTACAGACTGTAAAATGATTGCTCCAACAATAGCGGGAGTAGATAACAAAAACGAAAAATATGCAGCTGTTTCACGATCTAATTTTCTCCAAAGTGCTGCGACAATCGTCATACCAGAACGAGAGATTGCTGGAAAAATAGCAAACGCTTGAAACGAACCAATAATAAAAGCATCTTGATATGTAATGTCATCCATTTTCTTACGTCCATTTTTTTGTTTCTCTGCCATATATAAAAACAAACCTGTCACTAAAAACTCCCATCCGATTGTTACACCCGTTTTTGAAATCTCTTCAAAGAAATCTTTAAATAATAAGCCAATTATAACTGCTGGGATTGTTCCAACAATGAGTAAAAATGTAAGCTTTGAAAGTGGATTTTTAATTAAATAGATAAACTCTTTTTTATAATAAATAAACACCGCTAACAGGGTACCAATATGCAGCATCGTGTCTAAAAAAAGCCCAGCTTCATCTAAATGAAACAAATGTCTTCCTAAATACAAGTGTCCAGTACTGCTTATAGGTAAAAATTCCGTTAATCCCTGAATAATTCCTAATATAAAAGCTTCTAACCAGTTCATGATTGTCTCCTTTCTTGTTTGCTTGTACCAGTATATGTTTGTTTTTACCTGTTATGAAAGAAAAGAAAGGTAAAGGAATTCAAGATTTAAGGACTTTTCCAAACAACAAAAAAAGAGGGTATACCCTCTTAACATAAACTTTATTTAATTTGTTCTTTATGTTCATGATTAACAAGAACATACCATTTACCTGTATCAAACTTTTCTTTATTAATCACATAAACTTTATTTCCGCTCTTTACATCACCAGGTTTTAATTCCTTACTAATAGTAGAGGTCTCGCCTTTTTCAACCTCATAACTACTAGTTGCCCACACATCACTTTGGTAAGCATTATCATTTTCATCCACTAAATCAACTGATGGCAAAACTGCTAATTTCATCGGTTCGTTTGTGATATTTTTCCCTTCAACCTCTATAACAATAAAGACATGTCCATTTTCAGGCTCTTGGATCCCTATACTTTCTTTACCAACCTTATCTCTTTCTACAACTCTTTTCACAGTTACATCAAATTTTGGCGTATTAAAAGTTTTGTTTAATGAATACTCTTTTTCTTTTATTTTTGTCTTTTCTTTTGTTTGTTCCGTGTTTTTCGAATCTGTATTCCCTTTCGTTGTATCGTTTGTTTTCACATTCTTTTCTTCTTGCTTAGAAGTGGTTTCTTTAGATTCAGAAGAAGTTTTGTCAGATGTACTTCCACACCCAGATAAGTTAAATACTAAAGCGCCACCCAAAATACATGTAGTAAATTTTTTCAACATCCTTTTTTATCCCCCAATAAACACAATATATAAATTTCCTATTTATCATAGCAAAAAATTTTTTTTTGCATTGTTATATTTTGTCGAATAGTCTAAGGGGATCAAATGTTTTTTATTAAATAAAAAAACATGACCTTAATATAATACTAAGATCATGTTTTAAATTACTCTTATTTTATTTATAAAATACCTTATCAACATTATACTTCGCTTGAAACTCATTAATAATATATGTTTCGTAAATTTCTCTTTCCATTGGATCTTCTACAATACATGCATCAATGCGGTATACTTCATCGCGATGTGCTTGAATTGGTGAAACATTGTCTTCAAAGTGTTTTTTAATACGTTGTCTTATTTTACGTGCTTTCCCAACAAAAAGAAGTTCATCATTAATGTTATAAAACATAAAAATGCCGCCTTTATCTCTTGGAAACAGGTGGAAATCAATGAATCCATGAATTGGAGTGATTCTTGGCTCATCGCCTTTTATTACTTGTTTTCTTTCTGTTATAGAAACATCAACTGCAGGTAAATCAATTTTAATCAAGTTACTTCACGTCCTCTTTTATAGTAAAGGTAAATAATAGCATAAGTATGAAAGAAAAGCTATGCGTGTTGATTATAAATGTAATTTAATTAAATTTATACAATCGATTTGCTAAAACAACTTTCATTATCTACTAAATATTATAGGTATATCATTTATGCATTTTCTCCAAATCATATGATCATACGCCTCGCCCCAATAATCCTTTAACAAAAAGTTAGGCTCTCCAAATTTTTTCTTCCATATTTTTTGTGCGTTAGTATATCCGCTATCCAAACAGAATTCTTTTATTCCTTTATCCAATAAGGTAAGAAAAATCGCATTTAAAAGCAAATTACCTATGCCGCGTCTTTGGTAATTCGGGAGTACAAATACAGTCCCTATCTCATATAAGTCTTTTAATGCGCCATCTGTGCAATTATTAATCAGTTTACTAGATGGCCCAAATTCAATTGTGCCGATAATTTTATTACAATGTTTGTCTACAGCGATCAAAAAATATCGATTTTTCCCATCGCTATCAAAGTCACATTTCAAGTACTGTTTTTTAGTTTCAATTTCATTTTCTATATCGCCAGCGAACTCCGATAAACCTTCTCCAGCAAACGTATCTATAATGACTGTATGAAACAATCGATGTAACTCTTCATAATCACCAATGATTGGTCTTCTTATTTCAACGTTATACACTTAAGGCAACTCCTTAATCCTCTAAAATTGTATGTGTAATTGATTTATAATTTTCATGCTATCTATTTCAAATTTACAATCAATATAGCTTTTCTCCAAAATGCTCAAAATTCCCTCTGCAAATATAAAAAGAAACAAAAAAAGATTAGGTAGCTATTCCTAATCTTTTTTTGTTTCTAGATCTAATCACTATTCAAGTGCACCAGCTACATCATAATGACTTAAATCCAATTCTATCGGTTGGTCAAGAGCAAGTTTTGCAAGTTCTGAACCTAAGTATGGACCTGCTGTTAATCCAGAAGCACCTAGGCCGTTCGCAACTAGTATACCTTTAAAATTAGGTAACGGACCAATGACTGGAAGAAAACCTGGTGTAAATGGTCTAAAACCAACTCTTGTTTCCAGCATCGTACTATTTTCTAACCCTGGTGCCACAGACAATGCTTTATCAAATACTTCATGCAAACCACCAGCTGTAACACGATAATCAAGACCAGTATCATTTTCATGTGTTGCACCTACAACTACACGGCCATCTTCAAAAGTTAAAATATATTGATCGTTTGGCGGCATAACAACTGGCCAATTTTCAGTATTCGTATTCGGCATATGTAAATGAACAATTTGTGCTTTTTGGAAAGTCACAAGAAAGTTAACACCAAGAGGTTTTAACAACTCATTTGCCCATGCTCCTGCAGTAACAATTACTTGATCTGCCGTTACTGTTTCACCATTTACATGAACACCTTTAACATAATTGTTTTCATGAATTAAAACAGCATCTCCCTTTATAAAGGTAGCACCATGTTTTTTCGCAGCATTTACAAGAGATTGACGAAGTGCTCGTCCATTTACCCGTGCAGCACCGCTTATATGCACAGCTCCATATTCTTCCGATAACGGCGGGAATAATTTTTTTGTTTCCTCTGGTGATAGACGAGTGATTTCGCCAATTTCAGGAGCATCCTCACGTCGTTTATATGCTCGCTCCTCCATTTGATCTAACTTTTTATCATCTGTATGTAAGCTAATAGCACCTACTCGATTATAACCTGTGTCTATTTCACCATCTTCTTCTAATTGCTGGATTAAAGAAGCGTAATATTTCGCTCCACCTTTCGCGATTTTATACCAAGCTTTGTTACGCCGTTGTGAAAGCCATGGACATACAATTCCTGCTGCTGCATCCGTTGCTTGTCCTAAATCCTGGCGATCAACCAAAGTAACACGAGCTCCCTCTTTAGCGAGATGATAAGCAGTAGACGCCCCTAAAATTCCAGCTCCAACTACAATATACGATTTCATTTCAAACACCTTTTCTTATTCATTCTTTTATATTCTATTTACTGCACGAGAGCCCTACACATTTTATGTGCTGTAAAAAGCCACTCTCATAAATTCCGAATCATATTCAGTATACTTGAAGGAGATGTTTTTTCAACTTTTCTCTTCTATTAATTGTGTCATCATTATGTATTTTGATATCGAAAACGGAAGTTCATAAAAAAACATATTCTTGATGAGGTCAAGAATATGTTTTACATCTTAAAATTAGGCTTACGGTACCTATAACTACACTTTTAAAAAATTCCACTCTTTTTGAATATCCTAGTTTTACTATTAAATCTTCTTTATTTCTTCTTTCTGCGGAATAAATCAATTGATTTATAACCTTGTGAAAGGATTTCAACCATTTGCAGCGCACGCTTTTCACGTGTCTGTTGCTGTTTTGCTGAGAATATGTGGCGTGCCCAATCTTTTTGATAGCCTGGTGTTAAACTTTGATAAAACTGAAGTTCATTTGGGTGATTAGCTAATAATGCTTCTACATCTTTAATATTCTCTACATAATCAGAAACACATTGACTAGCAGCAGATGTCTTTTTAACTTTCTTTTTTTCGCGTTTCAAACCAACGACAGTAAAGACATCATCCATACTTACCATCCGTGCGAACTTAATATCACTATTACCTACATATCCATCT
Organism: Bacillus sp. FSL K6-6038; assembly: GCF_038050455.1. Classification (NCBI taxonomy): domain Bacteria; kingdom Bacillati; phylum Bacillota; class Bacilli; order Caryophanales; family Bacillaceae; genus Bacillus; species Bacillus sp. FSL K6-6038. Next base: position 2,553,136 of record NZ_JBBOUH010000001.1, on the reverse strand, counting down.
TCTCCAACGTTCATTGCTGGGAATATTTCATCTCTGTGAATAAAAGTTTCATAACGAGTGTTACCTTTTTTGGGATAAGCAAAAAATAAATAACCTTTTTCAAGTAATATTTGCTTATTAATAATAAGTTGCGTGTACTTCACCATCTCATCAATTGTTTCTACAAAAATGAAAATAGCATCATGATCTTTAGATAACTTAATTGCTTGTTCAGTAAAAAGGGCATAATCGTTTGGTTGATTAATCACTGCCATATTACTATATTTACTAAGGTTCAATTTATCGATAACTGACATAGTAGACTCCTTTTTTATTCATTGTTACTTTTATCGTACCTATATTACCATAAAAGAAAATGACCTTGCTGTGCAAACCAAACCATTTATTTAATTCGTTTTTCAAATAAATAGTTTGATTTTTCATTTATTTACCATGACGCTTTTACATTAAGGATCATACTATTTCTATTTTGAATGCAAAGGTAAGGTTTACATTTCAATGTTAAATATATCATGTAAGAGCTTCCTATAGTGATTCTCTGTAATTACACTTTTCCTTTTTTGGCCATTCATTACTTGAGTCAAACTATCTTTCGTCAAAGAGACATATCCAGAATGCGTAAGTTTTACTGCAATCGGCCCTTTATTAAAACTAGAATTCTCATCTTCTATGACTTTTCTTTGAACTTCATTTAAAGTTGTTTCATCAATAGGATCCGTACGAAAAGCATGACATACTTTCCATTCTATCTTTTCATGTGGGTCATGCCACGAATGAGTGTCTCGTCTTTCTAAAATATAAGTTCCTTTATCTGTATCTTTTCTCCTAACACGATATTCGCCATTTTTTGAAGTAACAATCTCACCAGTAAACGGTACAAGTGTGAGAGGTACAAGTGAAGCAATTCCTACATCAGCTAAATACGATACTGAATCATAATTTATAATGATTGTAATATGGCCTTCTTCAAGAGCCCATACATTTAAATCACTTTTATAAACTGTGCCTAATGCCAACTTCACATCGAATCCACAATCTTTTAATAAGTAATATAGAATAGAATTCATTTCATAGCAAAGCCCACCTCGTGAACTCATTAGTATTTTCTTTTGTAAATTCTCTTTAGAAATTTCTTTCGTATTACCTGTTACGATATCTAAATTCTCAAACGGAATTTCATACGCAATTGCGCTAATTATTTTGTTCAAGTCCTCAAATCTCACAATCTGTTGTTTCTTTAGGTTTAACCTTGCAAAAAACTGATCTTGTAACTCTGTCATATAAAGCACCCCTTCAATATTTAGAGTGAATGTATTATATGCTAATTTTAAAAGCTATGAAGAGCATCAACAATGTTCATTTACAATAACTGTACCGGTACAAAAATCCTGATTTTTAATAAAAAGAAGTAGATACCGATGTTTGAAACACCAGCATCTACTTCTTTTTCATTTTATTTTAATGTGTTTTGAACAACAAGGTCCGGAAATACTGATTCCATAACCATAAAGGTGTATGAATATCACTTGGAGTAAACACACTTCCTATTAACACTTAATCCCACGCTACAGCCACAACTTGACTGCTATCAATTGTAGATAATTCTCTACTTATACATAGATAACAATTACAAACTTATGTAATCAACTCTTCATATAACAATGTAAAGAATTACCCTTTTCATTCATTTTTCATGCGTATCTATGTACATTTTTTTATTTATTAGTTATATTATGGTTATTGAATGATTACGAAAATAAATCTATCGCTTATAAAAACGTTTGTATTTTTTATATCCATAACAACACTACAAAATGTATGAAAATCCATTTGTCAAATGAATTCTACACGGAAGGAGGCTTGTAGTTCGTTCATCAGGATATAAAAAAACAGTTTTCTTTTTAGATAACTGCTAAAAAATACAGGAGGCGACACGATGTTTCGTACGATTTCAAACTTTATGAGAGTAGCTGAGATAAGAAGGAAAATCTTTTTTACACTTGCGATGTTAATTGTTTTTCGAATTGGCACGTTTATACCAGTTCCTCATACTAACGCAGAGGTATTAAAAGTACAAGATCAAGCCAATGTTTTAGGTATGCTTAATGTATTTGGCGGAGGAGCCTTACAACACTTCTCAATCTTTGCTGTAGGTATCACACCATATATTACAGCCTCCATTATTGTACAGTTGTTACAGATGGATGTTGTACCTAAATTTACAGAGTGGGCAAAGCAAGGGGAAATGGGCCGTAAAAAATCAGCTCAGTTTACCCGATACTTTACAATCATTCTCGCATTTATTCAAGCCATTGGAATGTCTATTGGCTTTAACAATATAGCAGGCGGGCAACTAATTTCTAATCCAGGATGGACTACGTATTTATTTATCGCTACAGTGCTAACTGCCGGTACTGCATTTTTACTTTGGTTAGGTGAACAAATTACTGCAAACGGCGTAGGTAACGGAATTTCAATGCTTATCTTTGCAGGACTTGTTGCAGCGATTCCAAATGTCGTAAATCAAATTTATTTACAACAATTTCAAAATGCTGGAGATCAACTCTTTATGCATATTGTAAAAGTAGTATTGATTGGACTCATTATTTTAGCGATCGTTGTTGGTGTTATTTACATCCAACAGGCAATTCGTAAAATACCTATTCAATATGCAAAAGCTGTTTCAGGGAATAATCAATATCAAGGGGCAAAAAATACACATTTACCGCTTAAAGTAAACAGTGCGGGTGTAATTCCTGTTATTTTTGCTTCTGCATTTCTAATGACACCACGGACCATTGCGCAGTTATTCCCTAACTCTGATATATCTAAATGGTTAAGTACAAATCTGGACTTTACACATCCAGTTGGAATGATCCTTTACGTTGGACTCATTATTGCTTTCACATACTTCTATGCATTTGTTCAAGTAAATCCTGAACAAATGGCCGAAAACTTGAAAAAGCAAAATGGCTACGTTCCAGGTATTCGACCAGGGAAATCGACAGAGAAATATGTAACAAAAATTTTGTATCGCTTAACGTTTATTGGTGCAATTTTCTTAGGTGCTATTTCAATTTTACCAATTGTATTTACGAAAGTGGCTACTTTACCACCTTCTGCTCAAATTGGTGGTACAAGTTTACTCATCATTGTAGGGGTAGCGTTAGAAACAATGAAAACACTAGAAAGCCAGCTTGTGAAGCGTCACTATAAAGGGTTTATAAAGAAAGTAAACTAATATTTTTACATACAAATTAGGCATAATGAAACCCTCTCGTTTTCTATATGAGAGGGTTTTTATTTATGTAACTTTGAAAAACAACAGTATACATATAAAAAAACATTTAATTACATATCAATTCCATTGTCATAAACACACTATTTTATTCTTCTATTTCACAACTGAAATACAATCATGTTACATTTCTTTTTTCAATAATCTCCCCTGTTTAAAGTACACTCCAAGTGTAGAGCGATTTGCTAAAAATACACCCATCAAGATGAGACACGCTCCGATTCCCATTACTGGATTAATTGGTTCTCCTAAAAATACGTATCCTGTAATAACAGCAATTAATGGAGATACATACAGCCAAGTTGATGGGAATACTGGATTGGTCTTTGACAAGAGCCAATAATATAAACCATGCCCACCAATTGACCCTACAAAGATAAGATATAGAATGGGCCATTGTACACTCCAAGATGTTAATATATCGAGATTTGGCTGTTCTATAAAAATAGAACTAATCAGAAGAAAAAGTCCACCGTAAAACATTTGGATTCCGTTAATGAGAAACGGCGATACTTTTGGCAGATCTGAAAGTATTTCTTTTGAATGGATGGAACCTATGCCATAAAATAATTCGCCGACTAATATGACAAGGCAAGCGATACTCCATATAAAAGTGAGTTGTTGGTGCATCCCTGGTAAGGAGATACAAACAACTCCAATAAGCGCTATGATTAGAGCGAGAAATTGCTCCCGTTGTAGTTTTGTTTTATTTCTCTTCGATTGTAATAACAAAATCATCATTGGCCCTGTTGCAGAAAGAACAGCTGCTAAACCCGAAGAAATATACTGTTCAGCCCAATATAATGTTGCAAATGTCATAAAGGTTAAACAAAAACCAGCATATATAATTCGTTTTGAAAGTAGGTATGGTATAATACCTTTCCGTTTTAAGGTAAATATGATGATTAGAATAACACCTGCTAAAAAGAAACGGATTCCCGCTGAGAATAATGGTGGTGCCCCCGCTTCAACCCCAATTTTTATCGTTAAAAATGTTGTGCCGAAAATCATACAAATTAAAATATAATTAAAAATGACCATTATGTTTCCTCCTTTTGATTTTTAAGATGAGTATAGAGGAAACAGTGTATAACAGTATATCAACGTATATAACAGTTGGATAAATCTATAGTTGCTCCTACATATGTTTTTAGATTTAATTAAATTAAAAAGAAACTCAGGTGAGATCATGAAAATTGTACTACGCAAAGAGTCTAATATACCATTCTATCAACAAATTTATATGCAAGTTGTTGAGCGGATTCAAAGTGGAATGTTATTACATGGTGATTCCTTACCTTCTTTACGTACTATAGCAGATGATTTGAAAATAAGTATATTAACCGTTCGTAAAGCCTATAAACAGCTGGAAACAAAAGGTTATGTACAAATTAAACAAGGAAAAGGTGTGTATATACATAAACATGAACATCGGAAGCATCAGCCTACGCCGTATGATTGGCAACATACGAAATCAATCAATGTCATGCGATCTCAATATGTAATGAATCAACATAGGAAATATTATGATTTTTCACAGGCCATTCTTTATCCTCGTCTTTTACCTAATCCATTTCTTTCGGATGAAATGCAAAAAATAATAGACAAAGATCAAATGATATTAGCAACTTATGGACCAGTTCAAGGAGATGAAGAGCTTCGAATAGAAATTGCAAGATACTTAAAAGATTATCAAAGACTAGCTGTAGATCCTTCTAATTTATTAATTACAAGTGGCGCCCAGCAAGGAATTGATTTAATCGCTCAAACATTGTTACAACCAGGTGATACAGTTATAATAGAGAGCCCGTGCTACGGTGCAGCAATTGATGTATTTATAAACAAAGGGGTTAAAATCATACCAATTGAGCTTGATGAACAAGGAATTCGCTCTGATTTAATCGATGAAGTTTGTCAAAAACAGAGACCCGTTTTAGTATATGTAAATCCTACTTTTCAAAACCCTACAGGTACTATAATGAGTAGCCAAAGGAGAAATGAACTTGTAGAACTAGCAGAACTGTATCATTTTTTTATAATTGAAGATGATTCTTTTGGGGAAATATATTTTGATGAAGTTATAATTCCACCTCCACTTAAAACCTTTGATACAAATGGTCACGTTATATATTTAAAAGGATTCAGTAAAACATTAGCGCCAGGCCTTCGTATTGCAGCATTAGCTGTAGAAGGACCTATTTTTGAATGGTTATATGCTGTGAAAGCTTCGATGGATATAGGAAGTCCGTTACTAACACAAAAGGCACTTCTTCCATTTTTACGAGCAGAAAGAATGAAAAATCATTTAGAAAAATTACGCACCGCATTACAACTAAGACGCGATACAACACTAGAAATATTAACTTCTCTAACAGGGGAAATTCATTTTCAAAAACCTCTAGGTGGTTTTAATTTATGGATTACACTTCCAGATTCAATCAATGCTTTTATGTTACTTAAAAAAGCGAATGAAGCGAACGTTTCTTTTCTACCAGGAACGGCTTGTTTTTTGAATCATGAATCAAAATATAACTATTTACGAATTAGTTATTCTATGTTAAATGAAAAAGACATGTTGATTGGATTAAAAAGATTTCATAACGTATTGCTAAACTCCCTAAAACAACAAAAAACAGTTAATATATCTCCATATTAACTATTTTTTCAGGTTGTATTGGTGCAATATCTTTTCTAACATTTCGCAAGTAACTGGTTGTGCTCCAGCTGTTAGTTGATAACCAACGCGACCGTTCGGTTCTGCCGTTGCTTGTTGTAATGTTTTAATATCATGAATTCCTTGTTCTCTTAAATACATCAGCAGTTGCTGTTCTGTCATTTTCGTACGTCTCAAATTATTTTTTAAAATTTCTCCATTTTCAATAATAACAATGCTATTACCATTTAAAAATTGTTCCATCCCTCTTGATTTCATTTCTACATAATGAATAATAAATAAAACACCTGAAAATATACAAGCAGCAAGGATAGACGGTCCTACTTTTCTACTTAGCACTGGTTCTACAATAATACGCCCAATAGAGACAACGATAATAATTTCAGCTCTTGTCATCTGATTAATTGATTTACTTCCGGTTAATTTTAAAGCGAGGATACCCGTAACAATTAAAATTATGCTTTCAAAAAAAATATTCATCAACAATCCATTCCTTTAATGCTAATTTATGAATAACATTACCATTAATTAAATTCTCTATTGTTCACACAGTTCCTAAAAACTAAAAACAAGTATATACTAGCCCTATCTAGCATGTACTTGTTTTTAGTTATCCTAGTCAATCCTTATTTCTCCTCATCCTTCAACTAGATTTTTTTCAAATCTCACCAAAAGTTTTCAATTTGCGCCTTCTCTCGCTCTACTGCACAAAACAAAAGAAGCGGATGTTCTCTTTTTATTTGGTACAATTCCCAAGAATGACATAGGGGATTTTTCTCTTTTTTCATTTAAATAATTTTGTGAACGATGAATATATATTTATAATCCAAGTAATAAGAGACTGAAATGTATATGTATTCTTATCAATAATAACACTTGTTAGACTACCTATAACAGCACTCCCGATTATGTCAAATGGATAATGATGTCCTACCCAAATACGTGAAAAACCTGTCAAAACTGCTAATAACCACATAATAGAGCCAATTAAACGTTCACGAAGTAAAACGGAAGTCGCTACAGCAAAAGCTAAGGCAGTATGTTTACTTGGAAATGAGGAATTACTCTTTGATGGGATAAGCAAACGAATTCGATGGAAAATAAAAGGACGAGGTTTAAAATAAAAAAGTTGGATGATACGGTTTATAAATAAAGTAACTCCTGCTGAAATTCCTGCATACAAAATAATTTTTTTGTAGAAATTGTTTCTAAACCACATAAATATTAATATGAAAAGGTATAGATAACGCGTCTTCTGTGAAAGAAAAACCATTATCGCATCCATAGTAGTTCCTCGTCCAGCAAGACGATTTATAACCTTAAACAGCATATAATTCATTATAAATGTTCTCCTTTATTTCTGAAATGATATATAAAGTCCATTAACTAATAAAAAAATGGAAAACAGTTTATGACTGAATTGCCTGGGTGGCAATTGTTCACCAATGAATTTAAAATGGTCCCCACAAACTATAAACCATCCCTCCAACAATGAGTCCTAAACCTAGAAATAACACTATAAAAGCGAGAATTGATTTTTTATTATCTTCCATGAACTTTACCTCCCTAAAAATTATTGGTTCTATATAAATTTCCCCACAACAAAAACCTTTAGTCATAATTATGGCTAAAGGTTTTTGTCATCATATTTATAAGTAATAAAAATATGGAATTATAACCTGTAAGAACAGACTATATACAGTTAAGAAAGATTAAAACCTTTTTATTTGCCCTCGAATTTCTCCGTTTGGATGGTTTTCCGTATGAGCGTTTACATACGAATTGCCGATTTCCATCTTTCTTGCTAGTTCTAACAAGGACATACCTTGTAAAGGACCAGTAAGGTCACTTTCTACAATTATTCCCGTTACCACTCCTCTATTGACACTAATACCACGCGTTACTGGTCCAAAAAGAAATGCGACAACCTGACCATTTTCGCCTCGCATCCCTAGATGAATGTGAGCAGCAGTCAATATTTCTATATCATTAAGCACCAATTTAAATCGAAGTCCTGTAAAATCATTATTAAATCTAAATAGTACTAAACCGCAAGCATCTGTTTTTACAAGAGGCACTTCTTCCCACCCTGTTAATCTAGTTAAAAAACATTTAGACAAAGTATAGTTCACTTCCCTATTCATTAAATAATGTATTTTATTCATTTGATAGAAAACAGCTTGCACGTTTTTACTATAAATAGATTTATCGCTTTTAGATGCACAACGATAAATACATTTTCTTGGGTTAATGGAATCTTATCAATGTTTTTTCTTAATGCATTTATCAAAATAGTACGAAATATTAATAAAAAAGAGTCCATCTCAATTCCACAAATCTATGCATTTTTTTGTTCAATGATGTCTTTGGTTCATACGATACATTTCTCTTCCGCTCAAATTCGCTTTATGCTAAGCTGCACTTTTACAAAAATAAATCATATAGTGACTTTAACAATCCCTAATCTAATAAAGTAGGTGAAGACTATGCCCTCTGTTGTCGGAAATCTTGTTGTTCAAAATAGTAACGGTTCTTTTAACTTAGGTGATTTCTATAATGTTTCTCCGAAAGAGAATACAAAAGCCTATAATGGTTCAGGATCATCTAATGTTGCTTTTGTAACTAATACCTTTAACGGTGTGAGTGCAACGAATACATTTGATTCTGATGTTGCAGATCAAAATCAAGTTGGAACAGCTTAATTTTATTAAGAGTAATAAAATCAGTTTTATAAATTGTACACAGCACCAATTAGAATTGTTGAAAAATATATCCCATTCTGAGTCATATACGTAGGATAATAATATTGTACAGACGGATAGTCAAAATGCATATCTTGCATCTGCATTGTTTGTACCTGCGCTTGTAATGCCTGCTGAACAGATTGAAGTGTACCTTGTGCTGAAGTATATGTTACAGCAGGAACTCGAATTTCATTATTAAAATATGGAACATTCATATTCATTCAACTCCCTCTTATATAATCATCCACACACTGTTTTATATATTATGGATATGAGTTTTAAAAAGTTCTAAAGCGTAACAATATTTAACAGCCTTTTGTCCACCGTTAGAAGGAATGAAGGTGCAGCAAAAATATTTATAAAAACGAAAATGAAGACTAAGAACCGATATATACATGGTTCTTAGTCTTCATTTCATTTTATACAATACTCATTGTCCTTTTAAAACATTCTCTTCAAAATATTTTCCCCAATCAGGTTGTCTTCCATCAATATCTTTAAATCCATATTCTCTCGCTAATCCCCAAGAACTAAGGGATTTTCCTGTTTTATTATGAACGTTCGAATCACTTGCTAAAGCAGCGATTGCTCTACCAATAAAGAAAGGTGTTTCAGATGCGATAAAGTGTGGATCTTTCTTTGTACCTTCTTGCCAATTTTCTTCTGTTACACCAAATAAATCTAACATTGCTTCCGAACGGAGAAATCCAGGGCTTACCGCAACAGCAGTAATATGATGTTCCTCTAAATCTTTCGCCATTGCTTCTGCCAAATGGATGGTTGAGATTTTTGCTAAGCTATAATATAGGTTACCACGGTACTGATAATCGACACCATCTGTAATTTCAATTACAAGTCCCTTCTTATTGTTCACCATTAGGGGGGTACCATAGTAACTTGTCATCATGTGTGAATGGACAGCACGTTGTTGCATAAGTAATCCATTATGTAAGTCATGTTCCCAAAATGGTTTTCCCCATTCAGTAAGCGGATCTCCGCCCCAAACATCATTTACTAAAATATCAAGTTTGCCGTTTTGTTCATCTTGAATTTTTGTAAATAATGCTTTAATATCCTCTTCCACTGTGTGATCTACACGTACGGAAATCCCCTTTCCTCCTTGTTTTGTAACAAGCTCTGCTGTTTCTTCAATCGTTTCTGTTCTTCCCATTGATGATAAATTACCCTTTGTACTTCTTCCTGTTACATACACAGTTGCTCCTGCTTCACCAAGCATCATTGCAATACCTCTTCCAGCACCACGCGTCGCACCAGCTACAACTGCGACTTTTCCTTGTAATGGTTTCATATACAATTCTCCTTAATGTTTATTTTCCAGTCTAATTAATTTAGGTACATGCCCTCTATCATACTTTTTTGTATATATTTCCTCATCCGGAGTAACAAATTGTAGCGTAATCTTACCACAAACACCAGTGTAAAATTCGAACTCACCTTGTGAATTTGAAATAGCAAGTTCTTTATTTACGATTGAGTCTGCATAAACTTTAACATTCGATATAGAAAGGTTGTTGCCATCTACAATAACTGACTTTATATGAATAGCAACCCCTTTACAATTTTCACTTCCTTTATTATACATAACAATTACTATCACTCCGGTTCCTACGACAATACATATCAACAAGGCTATTAAGTTTTTCTTCATAATAAACCTCCTATATGAAGTGTTAGTCTTTCTTAAAATGGAAATCTACACGATTTACTTGTTTCATTTCCTCGATTACTCTATGAATTCCTATCCTAATTTTATCTTCTTTCATATTTGATACATTCAGTTTTAAAAGTTTTTCTTTACGGAAAGAAGACAAATAATTTTTATCAACAGTCTCTATAAATATTTGATTTTGCCCTAAGTTTTTAATAAGCGTTTCCGTGACAATACTTTTATGTAATGATAAGCACGTATGTATTCCTATTTTGCTTTCTGTTTTACAAAACAGATGTTGATTTTCTTTATAAGCTTCTTCTAATGCTCCAGATAACGCCTTAGATCTAGCGTAATATGACAATTGAATTTTTTGTTTGTGTCGTTCAAACATCCCGCTTTTTATGTAAATTTCTAAAGCAGCTTGGGAAATCATTGAACTATCAATATCTAATAGCTTTTTATATTTATGAAACGCTTTTGCAATAGAAGCAGGAATAACTGCCACACCTACACGTAATCCAGGGAAAATAATCTTCGAATAACTTTTTAGATAGATTACATGTGAAGAATTATCGTAACTATATAGTGGATCTACCTTTGGGTTTTGTTCTAAATCTGCTAAATAATCATCTTCTACTATAAATACATTGTATTTCTTTGCGAGAGAAATAATCTTTTCTTTTTCCTTCTTAGAATATGAAGTGCCGAGTGGATGATGAAATCTTGGGATGGTATAAAAGAATTTTATCTTTCCCGTTCGAAATATCTTTTCTAACTCATATAAATCAATACCTTTAGCAGTGCGTTTTATTCCGATTACAGGAGTACGATTTGTTTCTAGATATTCAATAAATAAGTGATAACTCGGTTGCTCAATAAGTATCGTTTCATTTTGATTTGGAAAGGGTATTGAAGTTAATATAACTAGAGCTTGCTGAACTCCTGAGGTGATAAAGATATTTTCTTCTTTTGCGAAAACTTGATAGTTCGCTAGTTGTTTTTGCACAATTGAAATTAAAGATGGCAGCCCTTTAGGTGTACCATATATAAACAAATCATTCTTATACGTATCAATTGCCTTATTAATACAATGTTGAAAATCTAAGTAAGGAAATACATCAGGATCTGGAGCTGAAGATGCAAAATCAAAATTCTCTGTTTCATCTTCTTCATAATTCCCCATTTTTTTCACCACATAATATCCACTTTGAGGTACGGAATAAATAATATGGCGCTTCTCTAATTCATGAAGCGCACGTATAATGGTTGCTTTGTTGCACTCATATTGTGATACGAGTGAACGTATAGACGGTAATTTCCTACCTTCTTTTATCTCTCCTTTTTGAATCATGCTTTCTAGATCATTTAATACATTTAAATATTTATACATGATTACACCTCAACGTCTATTTTGTACCGGTACAGTTTGTATTTGTTCACATTGTAGCACCGATTCAGAAAGATTACCATGTACATATACTGGCCAGTAGTAAATTAATTATATGAGGTGAAATTATGAAAAACACAACTAAAGCATATACAGCCGCATTAGTATATGCCTTTATTATCGGATTTTCATTTATGTTTGTGAAATTAGCATTAACGGTTACAACTCCTCTCGATACACTTGCACACCGTTTTACAGTTGCTTTTTTAATAGCAACTATTCCTATCATTTTTGGTTTTGTAAAATTAAATATTTCATTTAAAAACATACTTTCACTTTTACCACTAGCAATCTTTTACCCAGCATTATTCTTTGCGTTCCAGGCTTTCGGCTTAGTATATACAAGCTCGTCTGAAGCTGGGATTATCCAAGCTGTCATTCCGATATTCACAATGATTTTCGCTTCTTACTTTTTAAAAGAATTTACAAATGCATGGCAAAAAATATCTGTACTCATTTCTGTAATTGGTGTTATTTATATATTTGTTATGAATGGCACAGGAACTCATGAGACTAGTTTTATAGGAGTTGCTTTTATTCTGCTATCAGCGTTATCATCTGCTTGCTACAATGTTTTAGCACGAAAAATGACAAAGAAATTTAAGTTAATAGACTTAACATATATGATGACAATGATTGGGTTTCTTAGTTTCAATTTAATCGCTATCATTGAACATATGAATGAAGGTACTGTAAATATATACTTTAAACCATTTACAAACGGAACATTTCTTATATCTATTTTATATTTAGGATTATTGTCTTCTTTGCTAACAGCATTTTTATTAAATTATTCATTGTCTTATATGGAAGCAGCTAAAATGAGTGTCTTTAGTAATCTATCTACACTTATTACAATTAGTGCAGGAGTATTATTCTTACACGAACAAATTGCATACTATCATATCTTTGGGTCCATAATGATTGTTCTTGGTATAGTAGGTACAAACTTCCTAGGTAAAAAAGGAATTCATATAAAAGAAAAGAATACCTCTATTAGTAAATAAAAAGTGAGGGGTTTTTCATGCAGCAGGTAATGCCTATTAATATTAGTAATATAGCTGAACTAACAAAAGAATTGGATACATTATTAAACGTATCAATATCTTCTAATCAAGAACTTGAGAATTGGTTAATACAACAATCACAGACTTTAAATTCTATCAATGAGCAACTCATGCAACATTATATTGCTTTTCAACGAAATACAAATGATATAAAGGTAAAAGAAGCTTTTGACTTTGATCAAAAAAATGTACAGCCTACATTAAAACGTTATAAAAGTCTACTAGATCAAAAATATTATGAATCACCATATCGCTTCCAGTTAGATCCCTCTCAGTTTGGATTCTTAGATACAAAAATCCAAAACATTCGAAGCCTCTTTAACGAAGAAAATATTAGTTTAGAGGTTACTGAAGATGAGTTAATAACAAGATATTTTGAAATCACTGGTAATCTCTCTTCTATGTGGGGCGGTGAAGAGGTAAACCTTTCTGAATTAAGAATATATCTACAAGATTCTGATCGAAACATTCGTCAAAAAGCGATGACTGCTATCTCTGAAAAGTTTTTATCCGTAGAGAATGAAATTCAAGAAATCTTAAATCAGTTAATTGTGCTTCGAACAAAAAAAGCTAGGAACGTTGGTTTAATGAATTATCGTGACTACATGTTTAAAAAATACGAACGTTTTGATTATACGGCCGAACAATGCAATAAATTCGCTGAATCTATTCGTAAATACGTTGTGCCGCTTCAAGAAAAAATGCATAAAGAATTACAGGAAAAGCTTGGGGTAGATACGTTACGTCCGTGGGATATACATGCTGTACCTACAGATCATAAACCTTTACACCCTGTAAAAAATGAAAATGAATTAATAGAAAAAAGCAAAACACTTTTCGCAGAGATTGATTCAAGTTTTTCAGCTCTTCTAGAAAAAATGCATAACCATCTAGATTTGGAAAGCAGAAAAGGGAAAGCACCTGGTGGATTCTGTGAATATTTACCCGCATCTAAGTTATCATTTATTTTTATGAATTTAACAAAAACACAAGATGATGTTGTTGTTTTCTTACATGAGATGGGTCACTGTATTCATCATGATTTAATGAAAGATATTTCGATACATCAATATCAACATTTACCAATGGAGACTGCTGAATTATCAAGTATGACAATGGAACTATTTACAATGAACAACTGGGATGTTTTTTATAATAATCAAGAAGATTTTAAACAAGCTAAGCGAGAACAATTAACACAAATTATAGAGTATTTACCAATTACACTGATTATTGATCAATTTCAACACTGGTTGTATGAGAATCCAACTCATACTGTCGAAGAAAGAAATGCTAAGTTTTTAGAACTTTCTTCTCTATATAATTCAAGCATCGTAAATACAGATGGCTATAAAAATTGGATCGTCGCACAATGGTTATCTGTTCTGCATATTTTTGAAGTACCCTTCTATTATATTGAATACGCAATTGCACAAATTGGTGCTTTACAAATGTATAAACAATATAAAGAAAACCCTCAGCAAGCATTGCAAAACTATAAAAAAGCTTTATCTTTAGGTAGTTCTAAGTCTGTAAAAACAGTATATGAAGCAGCAGGAATTCGATTTGACTTTTCTGGTGAAACAATTAAGGATTTGATGTGTTTTGTTGAAGAGGAATTAGCGTTATTAGAAAAAATATGAGTAATTAAGCCTACGTTTTACTTAATTTAACCTTTACTAAAAGACTCTATTTTGAAATTATATTTTTCAAAATAGAGTCTTAGTTTATCATTATTAGTTTACATAATAATATTATATTTTTTCGAGATGATGACTTACAAGCAAAACACCAACTGGTTGGTATTTATATAATGATTTAAAGGAATCAATAACTATTCGATCCTTTCAGACATTTGCTGAACAAATTGTCTTGGTCGTCGATGAGGCTAATAATGAAGTGATTGGCCTTGATATTTTTGGATAAGCTTTTACTTCTAACTGAACTATTAAATGATTGTTAAAATCTTCTTCTGGGGATCGAATCTCAATAAACAAATCCTCATAAACTCCTACTCATTAAGAAAGGGTAGAAAATTCCTTCTATGTAATTACATCAAGCTTTCTGAGAATATTGTAAAATACCATTTGCATCAAAATAATAATAATAACCATCTAATAAAATCCAACCTCTAGTCATATGATATCCTGCATAAAAATGATACCACTTGCCATCATATTTTAACCATCCAACATGTTGTGATCCATCTTGTTTCATATAAGCCCAACCTACACCATCATGTACCCAACCTGTTTGCATTTGACCGTTGGAATTAAAATAATAAAGCTTTCCATCAATATGATTCCAGCCAGTACTCATATATTTATCTTTAGGTAAATAATACCAATACCCACCATTTTGAAACCAACCAGTTTGCTGTGAGCCGTCCGCTTTAAAATATGCCCAACTTACACCGTCATGTACCCAACCTGTCTGCATTTGACCACTGGAATTAAAATAATAGTTTTTGCCATCCACCTTATACCATCCTGTTGCCATTGCCCCGGAACCATTCAATAAAAAATACCATTTCCCTCCGTCTTGTAGCCAACCATGATATAACGATCCATTTTTAAAATAATACCAGTATCCATTATAAGAGAACCATCCATTTCTTGGAGCTTTGACCATATTACGTTCTTGGTTAGAGTATTGAGTACCATGTTTATTTCCTTTAATATCACTATTCCTTATTTCTGGTGAAAGTTCTGTTTTTATATGAATTGATTTTTGCTGTTGTACAGCAGGTGTTTTTTGAAATCTTTGATTCTGTTTTTCTTGCTTAGAATTTTCCTGTGCATGTGAAATAGTAGGAAATAAAATAGCAGACGATAAAATAACTGAAACTATTCTTTTTTTCATATGTATCCCCCTATGATAATGTTAAGAGTGATTTGGTAAAAATATACTCTATTAAAATATATTACCACAATGAGTGTAGTTCGAATATAAAATAAATATAAAAACATTGGAACTTGGATATAACAAGTTGCGTATAAAATGGTTTCAGAAAAACATATTGCCTCGCAAAAAAGTTTTTCATAATAATAAGAACTAAATAATAAAAAAATCAGGACGACTCCAAAATTTCATTTCTCCACTCTGTTCATTAGAGCTTTGAAAACCCTCTTATTTTAAACATTAGTCCCTCCTATATATTACTATTATTTCGAAGAACAAATTTAATTTAAACAATGACATAACGTGAGAATCAATTCTCCATTACCTACCCATTACCTAGGGGTAGGGGGTTAATTGTATCTATAATTCTATTTTTAAGGTATTATAATTACATAATAAAATCTTGATATAATCAAATTTAATAACACCTACATTAATACTATCCTTGATAAAGTGAAACTTTAATCAGCGCGGCTTTATCCACTACCTAACTTTTTTCTTTCTTTAAATTTTATCCCATTAAAGCGAGATGAAAATAAATAGGTGTATCATTTTAATTGAAATTTTGTATGTAGTCCTCTTTAAGGATTCCATATATTTCTAAATCAATCACTCCTTTACCAGACCATAAAGAAGCTTGTCTTAACACCCCTTCTTTTATAAAACCGTTCTTTAAGAGGACTTTCTTTGAAACCTCGTTTACAGGCATGACCTCTGCTTGAATTCTGTTTACATTAACTTCTTCAAATAAAAATTTTACTACCATACGAACAGATTCAGTTGCAATGCCCTTACCCCAATAATCCTCTACCAAAAAGTATCCAATAGATACCATGTTCACTTTTTGATTAAAATCCATAGATTCAATAATTCCAACCAATTTATCACTTTGATTCTTCTGAAAGATACCCCATTTAATTCTGCTTTTTTTATGATAATCCCTATCAAAATGACCAATCATCTTTCTTACCGTTTGTAAGTTATGTTTAGGAATGATACCGCAATATTCAAATACCCTGTCATTGTCGTAGATCGAATATAATTCCTGTAAGTGTACCTCTTCGATTTTTCTTAATACTAGATTAACAGATTCCAATACTGGGAAATCTCCAAAAACCATTTCAATATTCATTTTATTCTCTCCTTAGGTTATTCCTTAATTGGTCTTATAAGTTCTTTTCAATATATTTAGGTTTTGTATTCTTTCAAAGTGATACATTCCTCAACCCTCTGTATATTCACATTTTATAATTCAAACAAAAGTTTTTTTTTATAATTTGTGCTAATTTTACATTTATATTGCAATCTACACTGTGTTCCTCTTTATGAAATTTAAGTGTATTTAAAAAGCAACAAAGCAAGTTTTCTCCTGTTTTGTTGCTTTTTGTATTAGGCATCAGTTAATCAATCTAAGAGAAATGTAATTTAATCATTTTTTGTCGAGAACATTGCAAATCAAACTTATGCGCTGTTTTTTATTATTGTTAACAATTATGTACTCTTTTCTGTATTTATTTCATTCCATCAATATAATCAACAGTTTTTATTTCACGATAAAAGCTTTTTTAATCTGTAATTATCACATAATAATACGATTAATTTAAATCATTATTTTCGATTTTATTAATTACTAACTTATATCTTTTATACCATTTTTCCCATTCATCTTTTGGAAAATCCATGTCATGACCATCTAATACAGAAGAAAAAATTTCTAAACATATATGCCATCCAGATAAATCTTTTGGTGTGTGTTCATTTATTTCATGAATAAATTCCTTTAATATTAATAGACAACCATCTGGATTTTTATGTACTTCAAATCGAACACGATCTTCTCCCCAAGTAAATTCTAATACAGAATTTACTTGACAGTCTAAAATATTGATATCAATAAAATTCCCTGAGCCATCCATCATATCAAATTTTATAATACCTCCTTTTCGTAAATTCTCTACATAAAGGTTTGGCATCCATCTTGCTAGTTTATCATTCTCTGTTAATACAGCCCAAACTTGTTCTACTGCATGATTTAATGAACGGTTAAATTGAGCTACATATTCATTATCTATTTTCTCTATTAGAGCTAACATAGTCATACCTCCATTTAAACTCGAAAAACAAACATACGATCGTTTTTTAAAATTTCACACAAAACACATGAAAAAGCAAATAAAAACTTATGATGTCTATAAAAATATAAATCCTTCAATTTCTTTTAAAGTATGCAGCTAAAAGATTTTTCTATTTTCCTCTAAACGTTACAATGTATAATACATTTCATACTGAGCCAACGAACTTTTCTCGAATCCGCATTTTTTTACAAATCCTTCAAGTAAACCATTATTAGGGAATCCAATAGAAAGACTGGGAAGCTGTAATTCTTTGCTTACAGTTTGTAATAGACTTGTAGCCACTCTAATTCTTCTATATTTTTTATCAACAAATAATAAACTTATCTTACCATTGTCACTAACACATATACATCCTTTTAAATCATCATTAATATAAGCTCCATAATACGTATTATTTTCAGTTTTCTCTATATAATCGATATCATTTTGCCAATTTATATGGAAGTTTAACCATTTTTGTATACCGTTTTGAAATTCGCCAAACTTAATTTGCCTTATTTCTATATTTTGTACACTCTTACTTGTCAAAATAGAAGTGTCCCTCAAATTATAGTAAGACAGATCATATACTTTTTCATACCCTAACTTCGTATAAAATTGAATCGCTCTATCATTACCGACAATGACTTCAAGAAAAAGTTGCTGACATCCATTTTTTATCGCTTCTTCTTTATGAAATTCAAATAATTTATGACTAACGCCAACCCCACGATAGTCCGGATGAAGCGCTAATGTGCCACATCGCATTGTTTTTATACTTTCATATTCTTTAATTCCACCAAGTATAACTCCAATTGATTTATTTTCATCTAACGCTATATAAGAATGCTCAAGTTTATTACCTTCTGGACCGAAAAATCTATTTATAAAGTCTTCTTTTGAAACTTCCATCTTTATAATGTAATCAGAAAAACCATCTCGAAAAGCTTCGTATACTAAATCTATATCTGCTTCGCTACATTTTTTATAATGAAACATAGTAAAATTTTCATCTACCTTTCCCACTAATTTGAAATAAATGGACATTTTCTGCTATACATTTCATCATTAATTTGCTTTATAACAAACGGCGCAATATCTCCATTTTGAATCTTAATCCCTGGTAAATCTCTGATACTCTCTTTGATTTTACCACTCCCTTGTCCGTCTACAACAAAAGGTAACCGCACAATAGTCCAATCCACATTGCTATTTTGTATCACTTGTATTCCTTATACTTATCTTTCATCATATTCGAAAGAAACACACGAAATAACATTGCCCCTAGTTTATTTAATATACTCTTTTGATCTCCTTGTACATCCAATGATCCTCCAGAAACAAGAATATATCGCTTAATTCTGTATTCTTCCATTACTTTTAAAATATGATTTGTCACCGTACTAAATATATATGATTCTTTTTTAGGTTTCCCCACTGCATTAATAACAACCTTGCAGCCTTGTAGTAATCGACGTATTGCAGAAATATCGCGAGCATCTCCTTTTACAACTTCCAAATATTTATGCGATATTTTAAATATTTGTGGATTTCGTGTGAGAATACGTACAAAGTATCCTTCTTGTAGTGCTTGAGTTATAAGGTATTTACCAGCCTTTCCGTTTGCACCGATAATTGCTACTTTATTTATTATTTTCATGACTAAAGTTAGGCTCCTTTTAAAGGATATAGATTTATACATCGTATTATTGATGAGATGTAGTTAATTCGTAAACGCGTAAAAACGCAATTAAATATTCACATGCTCTCTCACAGGCTAACATTTTAAACACCTTTTGTTCCTCTACAGTTTTATCATTTGCCTGATCTGAAGCTGCTTTCAAACAAAGAAAAGGCTTTTTATTCACATGACATACGTATGCAAAAGCAGCTATTTCTTGATCAACAGCTATTGCACCATATACAGTATGTAGTAAATATCTCATTTCCGTACTGCGAATACGCTGATCTCCGGATATGAAAGTTCCAAAATGTACTGGATCATAAGCACGCACTTTTTTTATTTGTCTTACAAGGTATTTCGTTGTTTCAATAGGAGCTGCTCTACCAGTATATAAATCGAAACTATCCGTTCCTGTTCCCGCAGCGGTTACATCATGCTGTAGTGTGTTAAGTGCAACAACAATATGACCATTTTTTACTTTCTCAGATAAACTTCCGCAAATGCCTGTCATAAATAACTGTTCAGGCTTAAATTCACTTATTAGTAACTGTACGCAACTAGCACAGTTCACTTTTCCAACACCAGTAATTACAGAGATTATTTCTAATTCATTTATAGAATGAAAATGAAATTCCCAAGCAGCTCGTTTTTCTACACGATGGCTTGGATAATACTGATACAAGTATGTAAGCTCTGGTTCCCATGCGGATACAATTGCAATACGTTTCATTACACTTTTCACTTCCCCCTATTTTCATTTGAATAATTCACCAATGTTTTTTCGCTCATAACATGGAATCCACTTTTTATGTAAATACCTTATTAATTCTTTATTCTTCGTAAGTACTTCACATCCTCTTCTAGATCCTTTCTAATCTATTATTCCTTTTAAATAATTCAAATTCCACTTATTTTATATTTCAAATCCCAATCTAATAAAAACTTTTTTATATCACTTTTCCAAGCTCCACTGGGTTCAAATGTATATATTTTTTTATGTAACACGTTACTTTCTCCTCAATAAAACTTTGTTTCAACATATCATAAGGAAACAAATTATCCTGTTGTTTTTATTCGTGATGTATTTTTTTATTTTTTTCAATACGTTACATGAAATTTTATGTATGATCTTAACTCCCAAATGCCTAAATGTTTGTTATTATATTAATGATGAGGGAATGCAAAGAAAGGAATTAAGTATATGATGGAAAGAAACATTTTAATTATTGATGATGATAAAGAAATTGTAGAATTACTAGCCGTTTATTTACGAAATGAAGGCTACAGCATTTATAAAGCATATGATGGTGATGAAGCGTTACACATGCTCTCACTTCATCAGATTGACCTTATGATATTAGATATTATGATGCCAAAACGAAATGGACTAGAAGTTTGCCAGCAAGTTAGAGAAGAAAATACGGTACCTATTCTTATGCTAAGTGCAAAAGCCGAAGATATGGATAAAATCCTAGGTCTTATGACAGGTGCAGATGATTATATGATTAAGCCCTTTAATCCATTAGAATTAATTGCTAGAGTTAAAGCGCTATTACGTAGATCTTCATTCCAACAAGTTACATCACTTAATGATGATGGTATTATTCGCATCCGCTCTGTTGAAATACATAAACATAATCATACTGTGAAAGTGAATGGAGAGTATATTAAACTTACATCTATTGAGTTTGATATCTTATATTTACTTGCCAGCAATACTGGTAGAGTATTTAGTTCAGAGGAAATATTTGAACGAGTTTGGAATGAGGATGGTTATGGTTCCAATAAAACTGTAATGGTTCATATTAGTAACCTAAGAGAAAAACTTGAAACAGGAACGAATGGTGAAAAACTCATCCATACTGTTTGGGGAGTAGGTTATAAAATTGAGAAATGAGACATTTGACATATTAAAAGTCATTCCGAAATGGAAAATTGTTTTTTGGCTTTTAATATCTATTTTGCTTACACCAATTACCGAGGTTGTCATATCCCGTCTTGTTACGAGTGTAATTGACAGTTCCCTTACATTAACGGCATTAAGTGGAGAATTTGTCAGAATCGTCGGCTACGAAAAGTATATGGGATTAAAGGAGTCTCTTTGGACAATGATGGGATCCTATCTGTTTTTATTCTCAATTTTTTCATTCTATGTTTATATTTTCTATCGTCACGAAAAAAAACTATATTATGAAGTATGCATAAAGCAAATGATTGACGAAATTCGTTATATTGCGGATGGTAATTTTAATCATAAAGTATCTATTTTACAACATAATTATTTAGAAGACTTAGCAACTGGTGTCAATCACATTGTAGAGCAGTTAAAAGTTTCAATTGAAGAAGAACGTCAAACTGAACAAGCCAAAAGTGAACTCATCACAAATGTATCACATGACTTACGGACACCGCTAACATCCATAGTTGGCTATGTTAATCTCATACATCATGATAATTACAGAGATGAAGTAGAATTACGTCATTATATTCAAGTTATTTATGACAAAGTAAATCGATTAAACATGCTAATGAATGACTTATTTGAGTATACGCGTGTTCAAAATAACGAGTTACAACTAAATACTGTACTTATTGATATAATTGAACTACTTGGTCAACTATCTGTTCAATTTCGTATGCAATTCCAGGAAGCCAATATTGAGTGTAGACTTTCATTTCCACCAGAAAAACTTATGGTCCTTGCTGATGGAGATAAATTAGTACGTGTATTTGAGAACTTAATTATGAATGCTATAACGTATGGTAATGATGGGAAATTTATTGATATAACAGCTTATCAAGACGGAAACATGATTGTAATCGATATTACAAATTACGGACAGCCTATCCCAAGTACAGATTTAGCACATATTTTTGAACGCTTCTATCGTGTTGAAAAATCCCGTTCTGCATACACGGGAGGATCAGGCCTTGGATTAGCGATTGCAAAAAGTATTGTGGAGATTCACGATGGAACGATTGAGGTATATAGCGATACTGAACAAACAACATTTACTGTGAAGCTTCTTTCATATAAGCAATAAAAAGCATTTATCTCAACAACTAAAAATCCACTAAAAAAATCACCTATTAGAACAAGAAAAGTACTATATTCTAAATATAATAGTGATTTTGTTGTATTGATTGATAAACCCCATGGAAAAATTCCATGGGGTTTTATTTCCGATCTATCAACTTATCACTATCAATATAAAAAATAAAAACCTAGAATGTACGCATTTCACAGGGATTGTAACTATGGCACGCCAGATGGGTTATGAGCCTCCAAATACAGATGTTTTAGGGACTAAAGAATAGTGAGAAATAAACAAACTGATTTGGAATCAGTTTGTTTATTTAAGTAGATTGTATTAAATAACAGTTTGTACCTGCGAAAGTTGATTTTTTTCCAATAATTCCAAATGATTCTTTACTTTCTCCCACTGTACTTAAGAAAATTCTCCACCTCTAACTGTTACTTCCACTTCATAATTTACTTCTACGTTAAATAAATTGAAAAAATTTACTCTTTAAGAATTCTTAATTTATCCATTACTAATTCATTCCTGTCCTCTACTACTAAATCTTCTTTATGTTTAAATGTGAGTGAAAATACATGTTTATTTCCTCATGATGACCATAATTATCCAAAATTTATATATTCCTTATAATTCTTTAGAAATTCTTTACCTTTTCTTTCCTCCTAGTTAAAGATTAATTTTTACACTAGTAATATCGATATACAAGGAGGATAGCTTATGCAACATTTTAAGAATTTGATGCTTCTTATATTGTCTTTTCTTATTACTGCAATTCTTGTTTTTTATTTTTATTTCTATGTAAACGGACCTTTAATTAAAGCGAAATCAGCTATTTTAATAGATGCAACATCAGAAGAGATTGTATATAAAAAAAATGAAGATACCCCTTTCTCCTCAGCAAGTTTATCAAAAATGATGACAGAGTATATTGTGTTAGAACAAATACAAAAAGGAAAAATCAAGTGGGATGATCGTGTAAAAATAAGTAATTCTTCCATTCAAATGGAAGGAAATAATATCGATATAACTTTTGAAGATCAAATAACGATTCGAGATTTGTTTCATGCAATGGTTCTTGCATCTGATAATAGTGCGGCCGTATTTTTAGCAGAACATATTTCAAAAAACGAACAAGACTTTACGAATTTAATGAATGAAAAAGCGACACAATTAGGACTATCTAATAAAACGTATTTTGCAAATGCAACCGGCGTAATAAATAAACAAGAAGAATCTAAAATAACAGCCTTAGATGCCTCGAAACTAGCCCAGCATTTAATAACGGATTATCCTATGATATTAGAAATCACCCAATTAACTTCTTATCAATTCACCTTCAAAGATATACATGTTTTCAATACAAATAAAATGTTGTATTCACTTGATAGTAAAATAAAATTCAAAGGAGTCGATGGTTTACAAACTAGCTTTTCAAATCCTGCTGGATATAGTTTTGCTAGTACAGCAAAACAAGGAAACAAGAGGTTTATTTCGATTGTAATGAAGGCAAATGGAGAAAATAGTGCTTTTATCGAAGCAAAAAAACTATTTACTTATGGTTCCGAGCCTACTCACCTTCCATCTCTTCAATCTGTTAAGGATTATTTGATATCGTGGATATCTCTGCTTCAGTTTAAAAATCTATTTTTACAAACAATAATAATTTTTGCTATTATTGCCATTTCACTATTCGTACATATACGAAAAAAAGATTCAGAGGATTTTTAACTAAAAAGCCTCTTTCACATAAAAAAACCGGCTTGTATTTTCTAAAAAAGTCGGTTTTCCTTATTTCCCTTTTTTCTTTTCATAGTATAATTCATCTGCATACTTTTTATTTGTTCCCTTTAAATATGCCAAAATAATTTGAGGTCTCTTTACTAAAGTCCAATCACCATGCTCATCAAATTTTCTACAAGATGTTGTCATATAAGCTTTTTTAATGGTAGTAAAGCCTTTTCCATGGATCTTACCGTATTTTTTTAAACGCATTGCAAATTCCGCATCTTCAGCCATTAATAAATCCTCATTAAAACCACCAATTGCTTCAAAATCCTTTCTATAACACCAAAACATTCCGACAGAAACGAATCCATATTTGAAAATGAGAGGAATAATTAACAATAATCCTGAAACAATAATTCCTAATGAAATACGTTCAAATTTCCCTTTTACTCCCCCTCCTATATATTTTCCAGTTTTTAAATGCTTATCTATTTCTCTTAACATATTCTCACTCATCCAGCTATCAGCATCAATTGTAACAATGATTTCTCCTCGAGCTATTTTCGCCCCAGCATTTCTAATTTTAGATAGGTTCTTATTCTCATCTTGTAAAGTTATACAATGATAAGATTGTGCAATTTCTTCTGTGCAATCACTACAACGATTTAATACAACAATTACCTCGATTTGATTTTTATAAAATTCGGATGCAACCACAATGGAATCAAGACATCTACCAATATATTTTTCTTCATTGTGTGCAGGTATGATAATCGAAAACTTAACATCTTGTTCACCATCTGTTCCGACAAAACAACCATTTCTATCCATATCATATCTCTCCTATGTAAACCTTATTTATCAATTCATTTTCTTACTATATTTACAACCGACTTATTACGCCGTTGCTTATTCAAGTTGTACTATGAACAAAGCCTTACTATTTTTGAAATGATTGAAGTCTATAAAACAAAAAGTTTTTTCTTAATGTATGTACTTTTTCAAAAAAACACCAAGGTATAGGACTCACATCTAATATCTTGGTGTTTTCGCTTTATATCTTCATTTAAATCACAACTTTTCCGATTAAAATGTCTCAATTTAAGCGTGACAATCCTACTCTCGATACTTTCATCTCTGTATTATCTTTCAGAATAATCAATTTCTCCTCATGCTGTTTTAACATCCTCAAAATTTCTGATTTACTATCTTTTTCAAAATCATTCGTCCACTTAAACATTTTCATTAACATTTTAAATGTGGGCTTATAGTTAGCCTTTTCCAGGTTAAGTAACTGCAAAATAAATCTTTTTATTATTCTGACTATCCTCTTCACTACACTTACATCTAAGAATATGATTAAATCTGCTTTTTGAAAGCTTTGCGATACCCATTTATGATGGGCACCTTCAACAATCCAAGCATTTGAATTTACAATATTGTAAAGTTGTTCATCTCTTTCCTTAGGTGTATTTCTTATATCTCCATTTTTAGTCCTTCTCCAAACAACATTATCTAGCTCATAATAAGGAATATTTAATTGATAAGATAATGCTCTTGCTAAGGTTGTTTTTCCACTTCCAACAGAACCAATGATATGAATTTTATTAGGTATAATACTTTTCAAAACAACCACCACTTTATAGATTTTTACAAAATAGAATTCCCAGCTTCTTTCATTAAACCTCTTCTAATTAAATTTGCTGACACAGGCTGAAGATTCAATTGTCTTGCCCAAATAGATAATTGACCAATATGATGGATCTCATGAGCAATCACATGACGTAGAACCTCGCCATATTTGAACGTCTCATCAGTCCATGAGGCTGTTAATATTTTATTCTCTAAATTACTTGACCATGTTTGTGTAAAGTCTTCCATTTTAGTTCGAAAGGAATCAGAAAGCTGCTTCACTTTTTCTAGCGTTCTATAATCTTCAAACTTCAGTTCGAAATCTGCTTTCCCTTGAAGCGCACGTATCCAGCTATACTCTACATCTACAATATGAAATAAAGTTTCTAAAATACTCCCTACTCCTCCAACACGTTTACAGAGTAAATCTTCTTCCGAAAGCTGTTTACACCATTCAAACCATTGATCTCTTACTTGCCAATTGTATCGAAATAAAGTTTCCACTAAATATCGCTCCTTTTTAGTATGTACCCAGTTAATACCATTATATTAATTATACAGAAAATTCTTTTATTTTATAGTACTATTTTGTATAAAGAGCGCTATCCAAGAACATATCAATAGAGTATTCGTTTGAAAGATAAATAGCTATAATTTTATACCTGAGCACTTAAAAGAAACCAAATTAGATTTTTATAATTTTTCCAATTAGTTTAATATCTTCTCCATCAGTTACATCATATCATTTTAAGATAAATTTTAGTTACATTCTATTAAACCATTCATATTCCAAAATACTCATTTCCCACAAATTCCAATATTCATCTCCTATTTTCCTCGCATCTCTTAATAACCCTTCTTTTACAAATCCCACTTTTTCATAGCATGTAATAGCAGCTGAATTAAAATCGAACACTCCGAGAGAGACTCTATGTAATTTTAATTGTACAAATGCAACATTGAGCACTGCTTCCATCATCTTTTTCCCAATAGATTTTCCCCTCATACTTGTATCACCAACCAAAACTTTCCCAATTCTTGCAGATTTATTTATTCGGTCAATTTCCCCAAGTGAAATATGCCCAATAACCTTTTTCGTTTCTTGATCTATCACTTTATAAACAAATACATTTGCATTTTCATAATTTGCATTCGCTATATACTTCTCTAATTGTTTGTTCTGTAATGGGTATGAAAATGCCGGACCGCCCCATTGTAATAAAAACTCTTCCGAATCAATCCAATCTATAAGTTGCTTAAAATTGTTTCTTTCAAAATACTCAAGTTTGATCATTTCCCCTGACTCCTTTTAAGATTTCAAGCTCGATAATTCTTCCCTAACTCTTCTCCTATTGAAAAATAATGTCTAAAATTATAAAATAACGGACTCCATTTTTGCGGATCAATATGGTTTTCCCCTTTTATTATCTCTTCATGCGCATGTACATGAACAACCTCGGTTTCAACAATTGCAAAGAAAGGATCATATTCTGGAATCCTAATTTGTTTTACGTTTGCTTCGATTTGTAGTGGGCATTCTTTAATACGTTGTGGCTTTACTGACTGTGAATCCAATGGTGTAAAACCAGCCATTGTAAATTTATCTTTTTGATATGTATACCCCATTTCTTGTTTATAAACTGGGACATGTTCTACTCCAGTATAGGGTGCGATTTTTTCTACTTGTTTCCACTGCAATGCAGAAGGGAAATTAATAACACATTCTCTACTCCTTTCAAGATTTCCAACCGATTTCCCTCCCAAACCAATGCCTAAAATCATATATTTTCCTAATGCCCATGAAGAAGACATTGGACTGATATTTGTTGTCCCATCTTCATTTAATGTTGATAATAAATAAATTGGCATTCCATAATATAAAATCTTTGGCTGTATCTCTTTGCATAATAGTTTACTTATTTCCGAATTCATATTATCACTCCTAATTTTGATTCTTTATCTGTATTGTAAAACATAAAGACTTCCATTATCATCGAAATATGGATGTAAAAAAGGAGTGAAGAGGATGAATGAAAATATAGCGAAAATCGCTTCCTTAATTAGTGATACATCACGAGCAACCATCTTGGTTCACCTTATGGATGGACGCGCCCATCCCGCTACTGAATTAGCATATGTTGCAAAAATCAAACCACAAACAGCCAGTTTTCATCTCAATAAATTATATGAGGCACAAATTGTTGAAGTAGAAAAGCATGGCAGACATCGTTATTACAAATTGGCAAATCATGAGCTAGCAGAATCACTAGAAAAGCTATTATACATTGCCCCCTGCGAACCAATTCGATCTTTTAAACAAGCAAAAGAAAATAAAGAAATTCAATATGCAAGAACATGCTATGATCATTTAGCAGGAAAATTAGGAGTTGAGATTACAAATGCTTTATTAAATAAACAAATATTAATAAAAAAGGATACTGAATTTGCAGTAACAAAAGTCGGTGAAGCATTTTTTTCAGATTTCGGTGTGAACTTAGAACGATTACACAATAAAAGACGTGCATTCTCCAGATGTTGTTTAGATTGGACCGAGAGACAACACCATATTGCAGGTGCACTGGGAAATGCAATTCTGGTACGAATGTTAGAACAAAATTGGATTACTAAGTTCGAACAATCAAGAGCAATACACATAACTTCATTAGGACAGCAAAAAATTTATGAAACTTTTTCTATAAAACTTTAGTTTTATAGATGAACAATTCCCATATTTATAGACTTATACATGAATTATTCGGCAAAGGAACTACAACATTAATCTTTATTTCAATTTGGCATAGATAATGTATGTGCTTTTCATTCATATTAAAGGAGATTCTCAATACAAAAAATCTATCCATCATAAAACAAGACATGAGCCCCTTTTATACGGGGCTCATGTTTTGTTTTATATTTGACTAGATTGTAATCCCTGAATATAAGAGACAACTTCCGGATTTACAAGTGAAGATAAATCTCCCAATTCTCTCCCTAAGTAAGCTGCTTTAATTACTCGTCTCATTACTTTAGAATTGCGTGTTTTCGGTAAGTCTTCTACAACATGAATATCCTTTGGACATAACGCTTTTCCAATGTGAGAGTTTACTAAATTTAATAACTCTATCTTTAATTCATGTGTAAATATAGTTCCTTCACGTAAAACAATGAAGCAGTGACAAACTTCGCCTTTTACTTCATCTGGTACACCAATTGCTGCTGCTTCTATTACATCATGATGCTTTACAAGAATTGATTCGTATTCCGCTGGTCCAATACGCTTCCCGGCAATATTTAATGTATCATCAGAACGTCCTGTAATGATATATTGCTCTCCGTCATAGATTACCCAATCACCGTGCACCCACTTATTTTCAAAACGTGACCAATACGTATTAACGTAGCGCTCGTCATCTCCCCAGAAGCTTTTTGTCATTCCGACCCATGGTTTTTCTAAACATAATTCTCCAACTTCATCACGAATTGGATTACCTTGTTCATCTAATACAACAGCTGCCATTCCAGGTAAAGATGCATTGAAACTAATCGGTGCAATTGGTTTAACTAAAACGTTTCCAAAGATCCCACCAGAAATTTCTGTTCCACCTGAATAATTACAAATTGGCACATTCCCTTTACCAACTGTTTCAAAAAGCCACATCCAAGGGTCAGGATTCCAAGGTTCACCTGTTGATGCAAAAACTTCTAAACTTGCTAGGGAATGTTTCTTTACATACTCATCACCTTTTGCCATCAATGCTCGAATTAATGTTGGTGAAATCCCAAGATGCGTAATTTGATATCGATCAACCGTTTCCCATAATCGATCTGCTTCCGGATAATCTGGAACACCTTCATACATTACCATTGTTGCACCATTAATAAGTGAACCAAATAATAAGAACGGTCCCATCATCCAGCCCATATCAGTAACCCATAATACACGATCACCTTGCTTAATATTCATACCAAACCCTGCATCAAATGCAGATTTCAGAGGAAATCCAGCGTGCGTGTGTACTGTTCCTTTTGGCTTACCAGTCGTCCCAGATGTATAAATGAGCATAAGCGGGTCATCACTTTTCATTTCTTCAGCATGTGTAAGTGGTTTTTCTTTTTCTAAAACGCTCCATGAAAGATCATAATTATGAGGTGTAAAATCATTTCCAGCATGACGTACAATTACAACCTTCTCAACAGATGGACAATGTTCGCACGCTTTATCTACCTCATCTTTTAATGAAACGTTTTTACCACGGCGCGAGAATCCATCCGCTGTAATAATCATTTTGGATCCTGCTGCCTGTACACGCGTCATGACTGCATCAGAAGCAAATCCTGAGAAAATCGGAGAAATAATCGCACCTATTTTCATTACTGCCAGCATGGCAACAACTGTTTCAGGAATCATTGGCATATAAATCGTTACGCGATCACCTTTCTCAATTCCGGAATGCTTTAGTCCATTTGCAACTCGGCTCACCCAGCTATCGAGCTCTTCATATGTAAATGATTTTGTTGTTCCGTTTTCCCCTTCGTACATGAGAGCAGGTTGTTGTTTTATTTCTTCATCTGCAAGCCAACGAGATAAAGCAGATTCTACTACATTACACGTTCCCTCAGTGTACCACTGAGCGAATGGTGTACCGTTTTCTAAATCTAATACTTCTGTATACGGCTTCATCCATTGATAGCCAACTGCACGTTCCGCTTCTCCCCAAAACCATCCAGTTTCTTCAATTGACTTGTTATAAAATGCTTCATAATCTTCATAGCCAAGCGATTTCATCCACCCATATAGACGTGTTTTATCTTTATATTCTTCTGTTGGAAACCAAACGGCTTGTTTCAATGTTTTCCCCTCCTCATTTTTCGAACAAGAAAGCCTTTAATAGGGCTTTTATACTGGATAAACTGGATGTTTTCGATCTGTAAACACTTGATATTTACTCATGTACATTTCGAAACGCTTCTTTAGTTCTTCACGTAAATCATTCGGATGAACAATACCATCAATCACCATTTCTGATGCTAGGCGATAAATATCGATATCTTTTTTATACTCTTCACGTTTTTCTGCAATGAAGCTTGCACGCTCTTCTTCTGGTAATGCTGCGATTTTATTCGCATATACGGCATTAACAGCAGCTTCTGGTCCCATTACAGCAATGGAAGCCGTTGGTAACGCTAAACAACAATCTGGTTCGAAAGCTGGGCCTGCCATTGCATATAGACCAGCACCATATGCTTTACGAACAACGATTGAAATTTTCGGTACTGTCGCTTCACTCATAGCAGAAATCATTTTCGCACCGTGACGAATAATACCAGCTCTCTCAACTTTCGTTCCAATCATAAATCCAGGTACATCCGCAAGGAATAATAATGGAATATGATATGCGTCACATAAATTAATAAACTTCGCTGCTTTATCAGCAGAATCGTGGAATAATACACCGCCTTTCATACGCGGTTGATTTGCAACAATACCAATAGGCTTCCCATCCATTCGGCCTAATCCTGTAATAAGTTCTTGTGCAAATAATTTTTTCACTTCAAAGAAAGAACCTTCATCGATAATACGATTAATAAGATCTTTCATATTAAAAGGAGCATTTTGATTTTCTGGGATGATTTGTTCTAACGTTTTTTCGAACTGTTTTGGTTCTTGAGGCTTAGTCATAGGAGCATTTTCTTGATAGTTACTTGGAAAATATGAAATATATTGTCTTGCTTGAGCAATCGCATCTTCTTCTGTCTTACATAATACATCTCCGCATCCTGATACCGAGCAATGCATACGAGCGCCGCCCATTTCCTCTAGTGTTACTTTTTCACCAATAACCATTTCAGCCATACGCGGAGAACCTAAATACATAGAAGCATTTCCTTCAACCATCATGACAACGTCACAGAAAGCAGGAATATAAGCACCTCCAGCTGCAGAAGGACCAAACAATAAACAAATTTGTGGTACCTTACCTGATAGTTTCACCTGGTTATAAAAAATGCGTCCCGCACCGCGGCGCCCTGGGAACATTTCAACTTGGTCAGTAATACGAGCACCTGCAGAATCAACAAGATAAAAAAGTGGTACACGTAACTTTTCAGCTGTTTCTTGAATGCGTAAGATTTTTTCAACAGTTCGAGAACCCCAAGACCCTGCTTTAACTGTTGAATCATTTGCCATGACACATACAGTACGACCATGTATTTTACCAGTAGCAGTTACAACACCATCTGCCGGTAAGCCTGTTTGCTCACAATTAGCAAATAATGCATCTTCTACATATTCACCATTATCAAATAGAAGAGCTAAGCGATCTCGAACAAAGATTTTTCCTTTTGCTTTATTTTGTTCATGATATTTTGGTGCCCCACCTTGTTTAATTGTTTCAACACGTTCTTGAAATGCATTCGATTGTTGTTTTTGTTCTAGCACATTTACTCCCCCTTATACACTGGTTTACGTTTCTCCTGAAATGCTTGTAGTCCTTCTAATCGATCTTTCGTATGGATTACACCTTCATACGCCTGCTTTTCCATTTGTAATCCGGTATGCAAATCTACTTGTACCCCATTTGAGATTGCTTCTTTTGCTAATCGAATGGCAATTGGTCCATTACTCGCAATGCTTCTTGCAATTTCAATTACTTTTTCTTCTAGTAAGTTAGCTGGTACCACAAACTCTACCATTCCATATTCCTTCGCCTCATGCGCCGAAATACGTCTTGCTGTATAAATTAATTCTTTTGCCCTGCCAACACCAATTAGTCTTGGGAGACGCTGCGTCCCACCAGCTCCTGGGATGATAGCTAGAGATGTTTCAGTGAGTCCAAGGCTTGCTGTTTCTGCCGCAATTCTAAAATCACACGCTAAACTTAACTCGGTACCACCACCAAGTGCAATTCCATTTATTGCAGCAATAACAGGTTGTGATAATTGCTCAACCATATCCATTGTAGAACGAATCATCCCAACTGCATGACGTACTTGCTCCTCATTCATATTGGCACGTTCTTTTAAATCAGCTCCGGCACAAAATGCTTTTTCACCATAGCCTGTTAAAATGACAACGCGAACATCGGCTTCTTCATTAATATGATTTAATGTAGATTGCAACTCTTCTAATAGTGCAAGAGATAATGAGTTTGCTTGCCGTTCGCGATTTAATGTTATTTTTACGATATGCGGTGTTACATAATCTACTGAAATGTTTTGTAATTGTAGCATTTTATCACCTACTTATTGTTTTATGTTGCAATGCTTTATACACATGACTTGGCAATTGAATATTTAGCTTGCTTTGAATAAATTGACTAGCCTTTAATAACTTTTCTTCATTTATATTTGTTTGTACGCCCATTTTGTGGAGCATATGTACTAAATCATCAGTCGCGACATTACCTGATGCCCCTGGTGCATACGGACAACCACCAAGCCCACCACAGGAACTATCAAATGTCGTAACACCGTATTCCAATGACTGAACGACGTTTGCAAGTGCCATCCCGTAGGTATTATGAAAATGCATCGCAAATTGAGAAGAATCATATTTTTTAAGTAAATGTTCCAATACTCGCTCTACTTGCAATGGATTTGCTACACCAATCGTGTCTCCCAACGAGACTTCATAAATGCCATATGAGAAGAGTTGATTACATAACTCGTCTACAGCATCAATGCTCACATCTCCTTCATAAGGACAACCAAATACAGTAGAAACATAACCTCTTACTCTTTTACCTGCAAACTCTGCTTGCTTTGTAATATCTTGGATGACAGATAACGCTTCTTTAATGGACTTATTGATGTTACTTTTATTATGTGATTCACTCGCTGATAAAAAAACATTCACCTCATCTACATTTTGCAAAAGAGCTCGTTCCAAACCATTTTGATTTGGAACAAGCGCAGCATATGTAATATCTGAATTCCGCTTTAACTCTGTAAATACATCACTCGCATCAGCTAAAGCAGGAACCCATTTCGGGTGAACAAAAGAGGAAACTTCAATATATGATAATCCAGCTTCTGAAAGTAATTGAATCCATTTCACTTTATCTTTTGTGCCAACAATTTTCTTTTCATTTTGCAAACCATCACGTGGTCCCACTTCTTTAATGACAGCAAAAGTAGGTAGCTTCAATACATTTCACCCCTTCTTCTCCCTATTCAATCTCTACCAATACATCTCCTTCATTAACAAAATCGCCCTCTTGCACATTTATTTTCATAACTGTCCCTGCTTCTTCTGAAACGATTGGAATTTCCATTTTCATAGATTCCAAAATGACGACATCCTGTTCTTCTTCTACTGTATCTCCTATTCCTACAACAATTTTCCAAACATTACCTGCCATCGATGCATATACTTTTGTCATCATTTTTTCCCCCTTTAATATTCATAAACCTTATTTTTTTACAAGTTGTTTTGTTACAAAACCTGTTGTATAAATACCACTTTGGAACACTTCATCTTCTAGCACTTGCAATAGCATGGATGTATTTGTCTTAATGCCTTCTACTTTCAAGTTTTGAAGTGCATCCTGTAATTTTTCAATTGCTTCTTCACGCGTTTCACCATGAGCAATCACTTTTGCAATCATCGGATCGTAAAACGGTGTGATTGTAACATTATTTTCTAAAAAGTGATCAATACGCACTGTTTCTGGTAACGTTAGGTCCGTAATCTTCCCAGGTGATGGGAAAAATGTTTTTGGATCTTCTGCATAAATACGTGCTTCAATGGCATGACCACTACGATTTATATCCTCCTGCGTAAAGGAAAGCTTTTCACCAGACGCAATGAGTAATTGTTGTTCAACAAGATCTAGACCAGTAATTTCTTCAGTAACAGGATGCTCCACTTGTAACCTTGTATTCATCTCTAAGAAATAGAAGTTTTTCTTATCATCCACAAGAAATTCAACCGTACCTGCATTTGTATAGCCAAGAGCTTTTGCTGCTTGTACAGCAACTTTCCCCATCGCTTTACGTGTTTCTTCATCTAAAAATGGAGACGGTGCTTCTTCAATTACTTTTTGATTCCGGCGTTGTACAGAGCATTCACGTTCCCATAAATAAACTGTATTGCCATGTGTATCAGCTAAAAGTTGAATTTCAATATGATGCGCATCTGCAATGTATCGCTCTAAGTACATCTCACCATTACCAAAAAAGTTTTGTGCACGCGTTTTATTGCTCTCGAATGCTTTGGTGAGCGTTTGCTCAGTTTCCATCAACTGCATTCCAATGCCCCCGCCGCCCGCGGATGCCTTCAGCATTAATGGATAACCAATTTGTTTTGCAATTCCAATCGCTTCTTCAGCAGTCTCAATATTCGTTGTGATTCCTGGTACAACTGGAACATTTGCTTCTTGCATTGCCAGACGTGACTCGATTTTACTTCCCATCTTAGCAATGATTTCTTCAGAAGGACCAATAAATACAATTCCTTCTTCTTTACAGCGAACCGCGAAGGAAGGATTTTCTGATAACAATCCATATCCTGGATGAATCGCTTCAGTATTTGTTTTCTTAGCAATTTCTATAATCTTTTCGAGATTTAAATAGCTCTCTTGGACACGTGGGCCACCAACCAAATAAGCCTCATTTGCTAGTTTTACATGAAGTGCATTTTCATCTACCTCTGAATAAATAGCAACTGTACGAATTCCAAGTTTTTGACATGTTTTTATAATTCGAACTGCAATTTCGCCACGATTAGCGATTAATATTTTTTGAAACATAGTGAATCCTCCTTTTATCTACACCCTAAATGTCTTGCGATTACGAGACGTTGAATTTCAGAAGTTCCTTCACCAATTTCTAAAAGCTTCGCATCACGAATATGACGCTCTACTTCATATTCACGCATATAACCATATCCACCATGAATTTGCACTGCTTGATTCGCAATACGACTTGCTGCTTCAGATGCAAATAACTTTGCCATAGCCGCTTCTTTACCGAAAGGTTTATCATGATCCTTTAACCAAGCCGCTTTATGTACTAAATTACGCGCCAATTCCACTTCAGTAGCCATATCAGCCAGTTTAAATTGAATCGCTTGGAAATTAGAAATCGTTTTTCCGAATTGCTGACGCTCTTTTGCATATTGAAGTGCACGCTCAAAAGCAGACTGTGCAATTCCTACAGCTAATGCTGCAATTGAAATACGCCCTCCATCAAGTGTATATAAGAATTGTTTAAATCCTTTATTTACATCACCAAGAATATTCTCTTTCGGTACACGAACACCATCAAGTATGATTTCACAAGTATTAGAGGCACGAACACCCATCTTATCGTATGGACTTGAAATCGTTAATCCCTCACTTGTTGTCGGCACAATAAATGCAGAAATACGTTTTTTTCCATTTTCTTCGACACCATTGATAGCGGTTACAATGATTGTATTTGCATACTCTGCATTCGTAATCCAACACTTCTCACCGCTAATCACATATTCATCACCATCTAAAAATGCTTTTGTTTGTGTGCCACCTGCATCGGATCCAGCATTCGGTTCAGTTAAACCAAAAGCACCTAATGTTTTTCCAGATGCCATTGGAACTAAATACTTCTGCTTTTGTTCTTCTGTACCAAAGTAATAAATTGGAGAAGCACCTAATGAAATTGTTGCAGCATAACTTAAACCTGTACCGCCACAAGCACGGCCAATTTCTTCAACAGCTAACGCATACGATAGAGTATCGCCGCCAGAACCTCCATACTCTTCTGGGAATGGGATTCCTAATAATCCTAGTTCGCCCATTTTTTGAAACGTTTCGTATGGAAATTCAGCTGTTTTATCATAATACACAGCTTTTGGTGCAATTTCCTTTTCAGCAAAGTCTCGTACCATTTCTTTAATCATTTGTTTTTCGCGAGTTAGAGTAAATTCCATTCCGCTACACACCCCTTATCGAATATTGAGTTTCGACAGCGTGCGAGTCTGTACTACAAACATTGCTTTTAAAAGACAAGAATAGTAGTTAGATAATTGTTATAATTCTGTCATAACTTAATTTTAAAACAGAATCTGTACTCATGCACAAAAAAATTCCTACATTGTTCTACAACAACATAGGAATAACAGTGTCGAATTATGTGGTTTTTTCTTTAATAATCTCTTCCTTTTCCGGAATCTGAAATTTCTACTAATGCTTCAGGGTACGGTTCAAAATATGTTTGTCGTAATAAATAGTGGTCTTCAAAACGTAAGACCCACGACTTTAAAACTACAAGTAAATTGCTAAGAGGTATTTTCTTATCTGCATATTTTTGAAGTAGCGTTAAAAAATACTCTTTTTCTTGCTTGTTTAGCTTATCTTTAAAGTATCCAAAAATATGCTGACATACGTTTATATTCGATTTATAGCGAGGTGTTCGCTTCAATAATTCATACAAGGTTTTTTCGTAATTTTCAAAGATATTTTCAATATTATCCTTTGCATGATTTGCAATAATACGGCCTAATTTTTTTTGTTTCACCTGATTATATGCCATAAATAAATATTTATGATCTGACTGAAATGATACTAATTCTTTCAGAGTTTTACTCTGTTTTATTGTTTTGAAATGGGCCATTGTAAACAACCTCGTAAAGAAATGTTCACGAATAATAAAATTCGACAATCTACCTTCTTCTTCTACTGCAATATGCGAAAATTTTTTTAGTACAGCTCCACCAAAAAATCCAACACCCTTCTCTTTTACTGGTGATTTTTCATATCCTGTATAAATTTTCACATCTCTAGTTCCGCAACTTGGGGAACGATTTTTTAAAATAAAACCATCAACATCCAGTAAAGTACTTAAAAATTGATCAGAAAACCGTTGCATCCTCTCTGTAACATCTTTTCTTGTCGAAGGCTGTACAAGCTTATGAATGCCACTATCTTCGATAATCCGAATTGTCTCACGTGGAATTCCTAATCCAATTTCCACTTCAGGGCATACCGGAATAAATGTAACAAACGGCTGTAGATTTCGAATTGTCACATCATGAATCAAATCTCCATTATAACGGCAAGCACCAAATTCTAGACATTTACTTACAACAACTGTTGGTTTAGCAAATTGTCGCATTTTATTACCTCCGCGGCGTTAATCCATATAATATAAATTGTACTACGATGAGTATTCTAAGCAAGGTTAGTTTGTATTGTCTCTTTTTATTATGACTATATATCAGTGACATATCAGCGATAATTTATATCTATTTCATATAAGTGTTAGCAAGTTCGTTTGCAAACTTGTTAGCACTTTTTTATATTTCTTCTATTATATTCTTTTCTCCCTTTTTACCTCTATTATATTGTCAGCCTGTTAAGAACTACGAGAAACACATATGACATAAACTGTATTTTTCGAGGAATTTTTAACCATTTATTGTTATAATTATATCCGCAGTATTTTTTCCAGGAGTGTTCCTATGAAGAACAGTAAGATAATGGACATACATACTAGGCACTCCCCTTCCTTAATGCGTTCATAGAAATATAGAAAGGATTTAAGCGATGGGACAATTTCAAAGTAATTTTCAAGCGGCACAACAAATCGCTACTCAAATGAGGAATGCTTCGGATACTATCCAAAGTGCGACAAATAAGTCTATTAAAAAGTCAAAACGTACTACGCTATCTGTTAACCCACAAGCCCAAGAAGCAAATCAACAAATGTTAGATTTGACGAAACAATTTTCCGCTGCCTTTCAACAAGCAGTTGCTAATATTCATTCGGTAGCTAAAGAGTTTGAGAGAATGGATAACGAACTTCACAACACTTTTCGCTAATGTGACAACCTACGTAAAGTAAAACGGTAGGAGGAAAAAGATGAGTCAAGATATTGAAAAACAAATCAATCAATTGAATCAAAAATTACGAAGTGTATTCAAAGAACAGGATCGGAATCAATCTGCGATTCAAACTCAGGAACACGCGGAAGCAGATTTT
The DNA here is from genome assembly GCF_038050455.1 of Bacillus sp. FSL K6-6038. Classification (NCBI taxonomy): domain Bacteria; kingdom Bacillati; phylum Bacillota; class Bacilli; order Caryophanales; family Bacillaceae; genus Bacillus; species Bacillus sp. FSL K6-6038. Next base: position 2,514,177 of record NZ_JBBOUH010000001.1, on the reverse strand, counting down.
CACGAATGGAAAAATCGAAATAATCGTTTATTTAACCGAATTCTAGAAACTTGGCACGGTGATAAAGAATTATCTCATTTTTTTATGAATATGCGTCAAGAAGCACAACACATTGAGCGAAAACTTACATTCGAATTGGAAAACCAAAAAGAAGCGTTGCTTAAAGAGAAGCGAGACCTTAGTGACTTAGAAAACGACCTTTCCTGTCAGCAACAACAATTAGCAAGGGAGGTCAATGCATGCGTTTAAATATGTATTTAGGCGAAGTACAAAGCCAAACTCAAAGTATGAACGCTGTATGTACCGCTACCATTCGAGGTATGGAACAAGCTATTCAGTCGATTGATGCTTTTGCAATTGATACGGTTCTACAAGGACAAACATATAGCAGTGCAAAAGCATTTTTTGTACAAACCTTTCGTCCTTTAGCACAAGGAATCATTTACTTATGTGAAGAATTAATCCGTCAGAATAATGCCTTTCCAAGTCAATTTCAATCACAAGTAGCTTCAACGGATGTAATCGAACAAGAAATATTAGAACAAATTCAAGAAATTGACCGAATGAAAACAAGTATGGAAGCTGTCAGTCAAGCTATGCCACTCCCGGGTATGGACGCTATGGCGAATCTTTTTACTGCCATGAGGCACAAACTGCAAGAAAAGTTAGATCATCTACATGAATTTAATCAAACATCTAGCAATAACTATAGTACAGCAATTTAATTAGCCGCTAGCATTGCGACGGGTTTAGCAGAAGTACAAAGTGGAAAAGGCTTTAGTCTCGCAAGTGGTACGTTTAGTACACAAGGGTTGAATATGGAGTGGACGGCTTCCATTCAGGCGATTGAAGAAGATAGGAAGCGTCAGGCTGACAACCTTTTAAATGGTAGTTCAATTGAAGAAGGAGCAATGTGTGGTCCATTAAATAGTGAGAAAAAAGATGCATCTTTACTGGATAAGTTTAAACATGGTGTCGAAAATATTTATGAGGACTATAGTAAAATAAGTGGTGCCTTTGATAATAAAGTCGAATCTATGTATGAAAGTGCTTGGGACTTTATACAAGGTGCTGGCAGTGCAGTAGCAGAAGACTATATTTGGACTAACACCACCTGATAATGATAAATTAGAAAGCAAGACAACCTACCAAGCTGGAAGGCTTACTGGACATGTTTTATCAACGGTAGGATCTATTGTAGAAATTTTTGAAGGTTTTTCAGTCATAGGCGGCTCTAATTTCTTAACCATCGTCGCAGAAGTAGGAACTGGTGGATTGGCATCACCAATTGTTCTTCCATTAAATGCAGCTGCTACAGTGGCTGGTGTTGGTGCTGTTGCACACGGTGGATATGTTTGGGATAAATCAATTCAAAATGCTCAGGATACTCTTCAAAAAATCCAGTCTTCTGATATTGCATTTAATAAAGCTAAAGATTTAGCTGGTGTTCCTATGTCACAACAACCTACACGCCAATGGCAAGTAGGAGATGATATACCTAAAAAAGGGTATGAATCTAAGAACTATGAGTATAGTGCTAACCACGCTCAACATGGACGTTATTATGAGTACGATACACCTCAAGGTAAACGAGTTATTTTTGAGCATATTAATGATGGCGTATTACATACACATGCAGGTATACCCAAAGATGGAGCTAATCCGTATACTTCTGATTTTAAGAAGGAAAGATACTCTAACATTTACGGATTTAATAACGATCATCACACTTATTATAACAAATGAGAAGCAGGAAAATTATGATATATCAAAATGAGAAGATTCGTAGAAAAAAAGCATTAATCAATGCTAAAAAAGTCATTAGCCAATTTTCAAATTTAGAACTTATTGAATTTGAAAATCCCGATTCTGCATGGATAGAACTGTTCGACACAGCATTGAAAAAGTTTCGTAATGTTGACTCTAAGCCAACATTTCATATTCCTATTGGTGATGTTAAGAGTGAGTATATTTTATGGATTGAAAATTCTTTAGGCTCTTTAAGTTTTTCAAATCATAAAACAGAATATTTTATATTAGTTCCTAATTGTTTAGAGCCGGTATGGGCAAATGTTAGAATATTGAATTTCACAAAATCTATTGAGGAACTTTGGAACATTTCTGAAACTAATGAATTTATAATTGCTGATAAGAGTACGGGGCAAATTGCACAAATATTTTCTGAAGAAGAATGTTATGAAATTCATTATAAGCGCTGCAACACTGACCTAATTGACACTTAAAAAAATTAATATTAGTATTAGAAAATTAAGCCTTGATTAGCTAAATGTCTTTCAAACTTTCTGGATAGATGAGTATAGCAACTTCGGTAAAATGATTGAGCAAACAGCAAAGAATATGTTATACAAAAGAGCATCCTTTAAGTGGATGCTCTTTTGTAACTCTTACTTCACTTAAACATAGGCTTCGTTTGCAGTAACATAGAAAGTTACATTACCCAATATGCCTCCCCTGACCCAATCACTATCTTACTAAAACATAATTAGTAATTTCATTTGTATATTTTTGTATTTACAAGCTCTTCCCTTTCCTCCATAATTTTAAAACAGATTATAAATCAGCACATGATGCAACTTTAAGGTCAGGTCGCCCTTTGAAAATCCCCGATATAGATACAGAATAAAAATGGAGGAGATAAACTATGGCAATCCATATAACAATGAATAAAGAATTTGAAGATGGGGAGATAGTTGTATATCAATATTATCCATCAGAATCACCAGAAAAAGTTGGGAAAATGTATTTTCATAAAAAAGAGGAAATGTTTTACGATTTAGAACTTGTTCCAGAAGAACCAATCGGAACAAGAAAGCATTATTTTAATTGTGCAATTTCTAGGATAGTAATATGTCTTAGAAATGGAGGAGAATTTTTGGATGAAATGACATACGGGGTATAGCAAAACAAACGAGTATATAAAAAGGCCGGCTCAAATAAATGAAGTGCACCCCGATTGTTAGACACAGTCTAACAATCGGAGGTGCACTTTTTTATGGCTAAATTTTCTTCAAAAGAAAAAATACGAGCGATAAGACGATATTTAGAGGGGACTGAAGGTGGAAAAACAATTGCTAAATCTATTGATGTTCACCCCAGTATGCTCTATCAGTGGATTAAACAATATGAATCCTTAGGTGAAAATGCTTTTGAAAAACGCTATACATCCTACTCTACCCAGTATAAACTAGATGTACTTAATTATATGAACGAACAAGGGACATCTATCAGGGAAACAGCGGCGCTTTTCAATATTCCTTCTTACGAAACACTTCGAAAATGGAAAGTAGCTTATGAAACAGGAGGATTGGATGCCCTACAATCAAAGAAAAAGGGGCGTCCATCCATGGAAAAGAAAAAAACAAATACAACTAAAGATCAAGGAATAGTTGAAGGTTCGATAGAGGCACTACAAGCGGAAAATGAGCGTTTACGTATGGAAAATGCATATTTAAAAAAGTTGAATGCCTTAGTTCAAAACAAGGAGAAATCACGAAACAAGACAAAGCCCAAGTAGTCTATGAATTAAGGCATGAATTTTCAGTGAAGGTGCTACTTCAGCTCGCAGGTATTCCGCGCAGTACGTATTATTATTGGGTTAAAAGATTCAATCTTCCTGATTCAGATGTAGAACTAAAAGGATTGATTCGAACCATTTATGACGAACATGAGGGGCTTTATGGTTATCGTCGTATTCGTGATGAACTTACGAATCGCGGACATAAAGTAAATCATAAAAAAGTGTATCGTATCATGAAAGAATTGGGATTAAAATGTCTCGTTCGTATGAAAAAATATCGCTCTTATAAAGGAACAGTTGGAAAAATTGCACCTAATATTTTAAATCGTAACTTCCAAGCTGAAAAACCAAATAAAAAGTGGGTTACGGATATTACGGAGTTTAAATTATTTGGAGAAAAGCTATATCTATCGCCAATGTTGGACGTATTTAATGGTGAAATTATCACATACACAATTGGTTCAAGACCAACTTATTCACTTGTTTCAACGATGTTAGACCAAGCGTTTGAACACTTAACAGTCAAAGATACACTCTTGATCCATTCTGATCAAGGTTGGCACTATCAAATGAAACAATACCGTCATTCCCTTGCTAAACGTGGCATTACACAAAGCATGTCTCGTAAAGGAAACTGTTACGATAACGCAGTGATTGAAAACTTCTTTGGCATCATGAAGTCAGAATTTCTGTATCGAAAAGAATTTAAGAGTATAGAACATTTTAAGAAAGAACTAGCAAAATATATAAAGTACTATAATCATAAAAGAATTAAGGCAAAACTAAAAGGCATGAGCCCGGTACAATACCGGACCCATGCCCAAAAGGTTGCCTAATGAAATAACCTGTCTAACTTTATGGGGTCACTTCAAAAGAGCCGACTTCTTTTTCATTATGTTAACGTACATTCACATATGCATCACTAGCTGTAATGTAGTACACACTTCCACGAGAATTTTTCACTTTATACTGTGGTGAACCATTTATGGACACTTTATCAATAAACTTGAATCCTAATCCTGTATCTAAAATACCAGCAACATCTTTATCCTGCCAAGATGGAGAATCATAGAAACGTAGGTTGTCTACTTTTGAAACGACACAGTTTCCTGCAATAGATGAATCCACTACATAGATACTCTTTGTTTGCAAATACGAAAATCAAAACCCACAAACGTTGTTATAGCAACGTTTGTGGTGTTAGTCCATACAATATAAATTGAATCGTATTTTCAATTTCCACTTCATCGTCCCATTTTTCTTCAGGTAATAATAAAAATCGAGTTAAAATTAACCCCATTATAGCTGATAAAGTAAAGCGGATAACTGAAGGGATTGGCATTTCAATAATTTGTCCTTGTTCTTGAAAATGTACAATTAATTTTTTAAAGCGAGAAAAAAGTTCCTTCTCTACTAATTGTTGTATTTCATTTTTTAATTCTGGTTGAAACGGTACTTCTTGTATTAAAATTTTTAATATTGGAAAATGTTTTTTAGCAAATTCAAATCGATTTCGAATTGCTTTTCTTAAAAATTCTTCATACGTTTCATACGTATTCTCCAGTATTTCTTTTGCAAAAGCCTGTACAAAAAATGGAGCAGCAAACTTTGTTAATGTTGGCATGACAACCGCTAATAGTAAATCTTTTTTTGTTTTATAGTAGCGGAAGATTGTTCCCTCCGCTACACCAGCACGCTTTGCAATTTCACTCGTTGAAGTTGATGCATATCCTTTTTCTCCAAACATATCAACCGCTGCTTCTAATATACGCATTTGACGTTCATTACGTTTATCTGTGTCTGTAGCAGCAATTAATTCTTCCAGCCAATCTTTCTTCATTCGTAAAGCCCCTTTTTTATAAACATTATATTTTGCGATGTTTCTTCAAAGCAAATACATTCCCTACTGCAAATACTATCGCAAAAAGAAGTAACACACAAAGGTCTCCCGCAATTTCAGTAAATCCTTGATTACGAATCATCACTTGTTTCATTGCATCAGCACCGTATGTGAGTGGGAATAACTTACCTAGCATTTGCAGCCACTTATTCATTGATTCCATTGGAAATAAACCTGAAAAGAAAATTTGCGGTACGATGACCAGTGGGATAAACTGAATCATTTGAAATTCGTTATTGGCGTATGCCGATAAAAAAGTGCCTAGTGTTAACGCTGTTAGTGAAAGCATACATGTAATTAGTAATGTAAGCCACGGTGACCCTGCTACATATAAATCAAGAATATAGACAGAGAAACTTACAATGATAACAGACTGTAAAAACGCAAAAATACCAAATCCAATTATATAACCAACAACAATTTCCCAGCGGCGCACTGGAGTAGATAATAATCTTTCCAACGTCCCACTTAAACGTTCTCGTACAAAGGAAACTCCTGATAAAATAAAAACAAAGAAGAATGTAAAAAAGCCAATTAATACCGGTCCAAGTCCATCAAACATCGTGAAATCTGCGGAACCATGTAAAAAATCAATTTCTGGTTTCATACCGGGCATATCATTTTTTTCTGTGGCCTTTTGTAATGTCTGTAGCACTGCACGGTTTTTTGAAGAATCACTACCTTCTAGCAATACATTCGCTTTTCCATGTTCTAAAGTGATAATGGCATCTATTTGTTGATTTTTTAATTTAGAATACGCTTCATCTTTACTATACTCATAGATGGTAGCATCTTGCTTTTTCATTGATTCTACTATAGGTGCTGGAACATCTATTAATGCAATATGAGGAGTGTAATCCTTTTGTGTAAACACAAGCGATAATAACCAAAGGAGTAACATTGGCGCTCCAAACATCATCGCAAGTGACCGTTTATCCCGAAGAAACTGACGAATAATCCGAATAATTACACCACCGACTCTCATGATTCAACCGCTCCTTCCAATAGAAAGACATCTTCAATCCGTCCTGATGAAGTTCGATCTTTTAAATCATTTGGAGTTCCTGTTGCAATTAACTTCCCATCTCTAATTAATCCAAGACGTTCACAAAATTCAGCTTCGTCCATAATATGTGTTGTCACAATAATCGTTGTTCCTTTCCCTTTGAGCTCATAAAATTTTTCCCAAATAGATTTACGAAGAACTGGATCAATTCCAACCGTTGGCTCATCTAAAATTAAAAGCTTTGGTTCATGTAAAAGTGCCATCGCTAGAGATAACCGCTTTTTCATCCCCCCTGAAAAGTGTTGTACTTGTTTTTTAGCATGCTCTGATAATTCAACTAATGTAAAAACTTCTTCAATTCTCCCCTTCTTATGTTTACCTTTCAATCCATACATTGTTGCGATAAAATCTGCATTTTCATAAGCTGATAATTCTTCATACAGTGCATCGGCTTGTGCCATATAACCTATTTGCTTCATGCCGTTTAAGTTTGGCATTTGTACCCCTAATGCTATTACATTCCCTACTGTTGATTCACTAATGCCAGCAATCATTTTAATAAGCGTTGTTTTACCAGACCCGGATGGACCTACTAAACCAAAAATCTCTGTCTCTGCTACAGATAGTGAAATATTGTGCAGTACTTCTTTTTTTCCAAAACACTTTGATACATCTTGTAAAATGACTGAAGGTTGTTGCAATAAGATCTCCTCCTTTTTAAAATGAGTGAGTACTCACTTTTATTTTACTCTTAGATTATTATATGTCAAATTATATTTATGAGTATTATCTTTTCAATCTTTCTAACAACTAGTACATTGTCTATAGAACAATGAAACAGAGTCGACAATAGAATTCATTTCTCACTGTCGACTCTGTTTCATTTTAAATCATTATTTATAGGCTACGTTTCTAAATTTAAATACTTTCTAATTCTAGCAAGATCTAAAGAATACTCAATTACTAACTGCTGGATAGGCAAAATAACTTTTTCGGGATACAAATGTGCATATTTTAATGTTTCTGTATATTTTTCTAACCTTTTTTCTAAATACTTCACAATTTGCTCAGGATGATTCACCAATAAACATTGACTATAATAATGAATTTGTTCTTCAATTGCAGTATATTCCTCAATTTCAAATTCTTTATGCATGTGTACACTCCTTTATAATTAGTTTTTTATATGCACAAGCCATAAGCATTCTAATCTGAATGAAAACTGAGTATTTTGATTATTTACACTATAACAAAGAAAGAACGTCAAAATTTGTTAGTTTATGTAGCGTAGAACAAATTTAACAAAATTGTAATGGATACTTGTACTTTTTAGAAAACACCAATCTTTCATCATACATATTTTCTGTTACTTACATTTGTTATCTTATTTTCTATTTAAAGAGTTATAGTGAATGCACCACCGCAACGTCACTCAAAGCTAATAAAAAAAGTCGTACAAATTAATCCAGTTGTACGACTACAATTTCTGGTCTATTAAAAATCCTTTGAAGAATGATGCTATTCCCTAACCCTCTGCTTACTATCATGGAAGTACCTTGTTCCTTATATGAACCTGCTGTGTATTTGGGTAATATGCCTTGATTAGGTGCAACTAAGCCTCCAATAAAAGGTAGTCTTACTTGTCCTCCATGGGCATGCCCTGTTAAAACTAAATCAATTTGTTGCTCAGCGTATACTTGTAAAAGTTCAGGTCTATGTGAAAGTAGTACTTTATATTTATCCTGATCTACCGCATTTTTCGCTTTAACGATTTCATTTTTCACTGTAGACATCTCTTCATTTTCATCGTTATTTTTCGCGGTAAATGCCGGATCATCTATGCCGAGAAGGCAAATTTCCTGCCACTCTTTTTGAATACGTTCATGTTCATTTCTCAAAACTGTCACATTATATCTTTTCAACTCTTTTTCTAAACTATCATACCTCCCTGACCATAATTCATGATTTCCTGTAACAAAATAAACGGGATAGTGTTTTACAAGCTCTTTCACTACCTTTAAACTCGCTTCTGCATCATACCGTTTACTATCAATTAAATCTCCCGTAATAGCGATAATATCAGGATTCAAACTTTTTATTTTCTCAATTAGAGCTTCTTGGTTTTCTCCAAATTTTTTACTATGTAAATCCGATAACTGTACAATTTTAAATCCCTTGAAATTAGAAGGTATCTTACTAGATGTTATTGATATTTTACTTACACTTATTAAATTATTTTGTAAGTATGAGAATGCACTGACTCCTATTGCTATTGCACTTATAATAAATAACCTTTTATATCTTTTTTTCATATCTTCTCCCTTATAAAAATTCTATCAAATATATTTTTAGCAATTCTTTTTAATCATATCATTAACATTTTATCAAACTATCTATTTCTACAAAATAGATAGTATTTTATTTTTATAATGTTTTATTTTTTCTTTCAATACAGTATGTGAAATTATCTTTTTTTTCGCAATGTTCCTTGCTCCTTAACTAACATTACAGATATCAACTTCATTGTATCTATATAAGAATTTCTTTGTTTTATCTATATCAATGCAGCAAAAAAACTGCCTAAGGGGGACCTTAGGCAGTTTGATTCATTTATATTTATGCTAGTGATTTCGTTTCTCTCATTACTTCAATGAAGTATCCCCAGTTATTTATAACTGATGAAATACTAATATGTTCATCTGGCGTATGAACATTGAAAATATCTGGTCCGAATGAGATGGCATCCAATTCAGGCATTTTTTGAACAAATACACTACATTCAATACCAGCGTGCACTGCAAAGATTTCAGCATCTTTGTTATATTTTTCTTTATGCACTTTTTCAAACAAATCACGAATTGGTGAATTAGGATTGTACGGCCATTCTGGATACTCTGATTCCTTCTCAAATTGCGCCCCAACTAATTCTGCAATATACTTAATTTCATTCGTAATGTGCTGTTTTAAACTGCTTACAGAGCTTCTTACTTCATTTCTTAATTTAATTTCATTATGTAACGTTTCAATAACACCTAAGTTTGTTGAGCTTTCTACAAGCCCTTTAATATCCATGCTCATGCTTTGAATGCCATTTGGAATCAAGAATAAAGAAGAAATAAGTTGTTTCTGTGTTTCTGTTGCAAATACTTTTTCTACTTTTTCTTCTAATTTTGTAAGAGAAACATGTACATCAGGATCTACAGCACGTAGCTCGTCTTGGAAAATACGTGTCCATTCTGCTACTTTCTCTTCTACCTTTTGTACATCATTTACAGATAATAAAATTGTTGCTACGCTTTCACGCGGAATCGCATTTGTTTTTAATCCACCGTGAATTCCACTCATGTTAAATGAAATTTCATTTGATAAATCATGAAGAACGCGTCCTAAAACTTTATTGGCATTTCCTCTTTGTTTATCAATCTCCATACCAGAGTGGCCACCTTTTAAGCCTCCAACATATAAACGGTATGCTTCTAGTTCAGCAGGTACTTCTTCCCAAGCAACAGGAATCGTTTCAACTGCCTTCGCTCCACCTGCACTGCTCACTAGTAATTTATGATCTTCTTCAGAGTCGATATTAATAAATATTTTCCCATCAAAGTGCTTCGCATCAACAGCAAAAGCACCACCCATTGTTGTCTCTTCTTCTGTTGTAATCACAACCTCAAGAGCTGGATGTGGAATATCCGTTGAATCTAATAGTGCTAATGCATACGCAACCGCAATACCATTATCAGCACCTAAAGTCGTTTGATTTGCATACAGCATGTCCCCAACGATTCGTAGCTCAATCGGATCTTTTTCAAAATCATGAACAGTTGCTTGGTTCTTCTCGCAAACCATGTCCATATGGCCTTGAATAATAATTGCAGGAACATTTTCATAACCGTCAGTTGCTGTCTTTTTAATGACTACATTTAATGCTTCATCTTGTACAACATCTAAATTACGATCTTTTGCAAATTCAACTAAATAATCACTAATTTCTTTTTCATTTCCAGATCCTCTTGGAATCTTTGAAATTTCTGCAAAATGATAAAATACAGGGTGCTTTGTTAATTGTTCTAAATTAGAATACATTTTGAAGCTCCTCTCTTAAATAAAACTGATTGGATAAATCTTTGAATTTCAAATTATTCTTTTCTTTACCATTATACCATGCTTCATCATTTTACTTTTTATTAAAGGTGTAGATCTATCACTTCTATTTATCAAAAACTATCCCATATCCATTTCACAGAATATCAGTATAATTTTATACTACATTTAAAAAATTAAGGAAAATGCATATGTATTTTACAGAAAACCTTCCTTGTCCTGAACACATTTTCAATTTACCCCGCATTAACGGGCAGTAAAATCCCCACCTCAAGATTCAAAGAAAAACGAGTAAGATAGGCGGAGGATCAACTGCCCGTAAAAGCCCGATTGATGCAACTAATAATCAGTGGGGATGACTATTTAAAGCTTTCAAAAGAGCAATTGCATCATACTCTCATTCAAAGTACTTTTGTCATAAGTGCTTATGATAACGATCAATTAATTGGAACCAGACGTATTATTTCAGATGGGATAATTAACGCTTATCTGTGTGGATTAGTCGTTCATCCCTCCTTTCAAAATCGCGGAATTGGAAAGGAGATCGTTCAAAAATTAATTGTAGAATGCAAAAAACAGAACCTACACTTGCAATTAATTTGTACAGCTGAATACATTCCATTCTATGAAAAGCTAGATTTCGAAGAATTTGCGATAGGAATGAAGAAAAAATAAAAAAGAAAATGCACCTATGCATTTTCTTTCAAGTTTTTTCCCTGTATATATTTTGATGCATCACCATTCACGATCTTTTCTAGTCGATTAATATTTTCCGTTAATGCACCTTTCACAAGAGAGAAATCTGTATTTGAATCTTCTTTTTCTTTCTTAAAAAAAGCAAGTTTTTGCTGTTTCATTTCTTGCATTTTCTCCTCCCCCTTTTGTAAAAAAGATACAATCTTTGTCTATCTTTATTATATATTAAATATAAAAATGGTGCACTTTTATCCTTTTCTTTTTAATTCTTCTTCTAAATTTTCTACTTGCTGCATTGTATCTCCTTTTATTAAAGAGAAATCTGTTGTATCTTCAGCTTCTTCTTTGAAAAATTCACTACCGTATTCTTTTTCCACTACAATCACCTCTACGTGCTAGTGTAGGAATGATTGTCCGATTTTATTCAACTTTGTTCCATTTTCTCGAAATTTGTTCTACATTATGTATAAAGGAAAAGGACAGAATTTAGATTCTGTCCTTACTTACTAAAATAACTATGATGAATTGTTAAGTTATATACATTTTCAAAATCCCGGTCTTGAAGATTATTCTTTTGACCATCAATAACAATACAAACATCTCTTACTGTTTTGGCTGGTATGATACCAACATTTTCAACTTGCACTGCTTTCTGTTCATTTAATTGTTCTATATGTTCCACAGGAACTGTAATACTAAATTGAGAACGGATACCACGAAAATTCGTATTTAATTCATCTTCTGTCACAAATACCACAATCTTCGCCCCAATTTTTTCTGCATACGTATCAAGAAATACATTTAAACTTTGTGCATATTCTGTTTCAGTTTGCCACTCCATCGTACCAAATGCTGCTGGGTTTACATTTTGAATAATTGTTGTGTAGATCTCACCTCGTGCTTTCGAAGCAATTAATGATCGTTTAATAGATTGAACGGTCTTTCCGATATCACTAAATTTTGCACCCCATATTTCAGAAATGTTTGGAGTTAAAATAAATGCAATATCAACAAAAATCACCATTGCAACGAACATCAAAATATTTTTCCAGAGGGTTAAATCAATTCCTTTCACCATGAAATACATTGTGACCGATGTGATAAACACACCATACCATGTTTTTCGAATAAGTTGCTTTTTTTCTTCGTACAATTCTTCATTTTTCCAATAAAAGAAAATAAGAAATAAAAAGACTAATACGAGAAGAAACAAACCAACTCGAATGTTAGAGACCGTCAATCACATCACCCTCCATTCAAAAACTTCTCACGATATCATTACATGCTGATTTCCCTCTCATTATGACAAAAGACATGGACAACCTTCTAAAGTTAGCTGCATTGCATATACATGAGAAGGAAGCCACATCTTTTATAATGAATCTACATTTTATATGTAGACAAGCATACATTTCAAATTTTCACAAATATTTTTTATCAGGATATATGTTTCGGAATCACACCTTCCGGAACTTCACCATCCATACTTAAATAGTAATGACGAATTGGGCGTAAATTTTCATCTAGTTCATATACGAGTGGTATACTCGTCGGAATATTTAATGATACAACACCATCATCCGATAGATTATCTAAATATTTTACAAGCGAACGAATTGTATTCCCGTGTGATGAGATGATTACCTTTTGACCAGATTGTAACATCGGTGCAATTTCATTATGCCAAAAGTCCAATACTCTTTGTTCCGTATCCTCTAAGCACTCAGTAAGTGGAAATTCACCTTTTTTCAACAACTTATATCTTGGATCATCAGCTTCATACCTTGGATCATCTTCAGTAAGTGCTGGCGGTCTTACATCAGTACTTCTTCTCCATATATGAACTTGATCATCACCATATTTCTTTGCTGTCTCATCCTTATTTAATCCTTGCAATGCTCCATAATGTCTTTCATTTAACTTCCATGATTTATGTACAGGAACCCATGCAAGGTCCATTTCATGTAGAATAATCCACAACGTTCGAATTGCCCGTTTTAAAACAGATGTATACGCAACATCAAACGTATATCCATTGTTTTTTAAAATTGCACCTGCTTCTCTTGCTTCATTTAATCCATTTTTTGATAAGTCTACATCTGTCCATCCTGTAAATCTGTTTTCAAGATTCCATAAACTTTGTCCGTGACGAATGAGTACAAGTTTTATCATAATAATCCCCTTCCGGAAATGAAAATTTAAATTTTGCAATGCGTACACGTAATAAAGTATCTGGTAATGTTAATTTTTTATCCATTTATTCTATGATTTATCCATAGTTGCCAAAATACATGGATAAAATCGGTTCTTTTTCAAACTCAAAAAACAGATGAATGATTTATTTACTCATTTTAATCAACTGGTTCTTCACGCTTAGATAACCATGCATCAAAACCTAAACGGCTATTTGCTAGTTCAGTCATAACTTGATGCCAATTCTCTTCACATGTTTCACCAAATTTTGAAAAAATACTGCTCATTTGTTCTCTTTGTACATCGCTTAGTTTTCTCTCTAGCTCTGCTCCTTCTGTCGTTAGGACAAGCTGTTTCACACGACGATCGTGTTCTGCTTCCTTGCTTTCAATAAGCCCCTTTTCAAGAAGCTGACGGAGTGGCCCGTGAAGAGCTTGTTTACTTATTTCTAACAGAGATAACAATTCATTTATACTAAGCCCAGGAAAACGAGCAATAAAAAATAAGATTCGATGATGAACTCGCTGTATACCATACTCTTTTATAATTTCATCTGGTTTTTCTGTAAATGTTTTATATGCAAAATAAAACAGTGCAAGTGCTTGATTCATTTGTTCTTCTTTATGTTGTGTCATCTACTTTCCCCCTATATGTAAATTATACCACAATTTATCTCTGAAATATTAAATCAACCCATTTGACTTAATAAGAGGGAATTTCACTTAAAATCACTAGCAGAACTTACAAAGCAAAATTCTAAATGAATAAAAAAACGTATTACTCATTAGATTGAGAATACGTTTTTATTTACTAACATAGACCTAGTTTGCAGAAAAGTTTAGCTGCCAAGAAACACCATACTTATCATTAAGCCAACCGAATTTCTTGCTAAATGGATAAACTGCAAGCGGCATTAAAACTTGTCCTTCTTGCGCTAGCTTATTAAAGACTTCATCAATTTCCGCCTCTGTATCACAATTTACATATAGTGACATTGAAGGAGTAAATGTGAATTCATGTTTCACACTACTATCTATACACATGAACTCTTGTCTATTTAATGTGAATGTAGCATGCATTACAGTTCCCTCTTTACCAGGCTCATTTGCACCGTAACGAGAAATATTTATAATTTCTGATTGATCAAATAAAGAAGTATATAAAGTCATAGCCTCCTCTGCATTGCCGTCAAACATTAAAAAAGTAGTAATTTTTTGTCTTGTATTCTTCAATTAGAAACATCTCCTTTTATGTAGATACACTTGAAATTGCTAGTCCTCTAACAAACAGAACATACATTCCTATAACTGTATTTTCCTCAAAAAATATTGGATTGTCAACTTATAATAACCTCTAAGTTTTAAGAGAATAACAATATAAAAAGGAGTTTCAAATGAATAATACTGGTAGTAATCACAGAACAATAACATGTGTACCAAATAAATTATAAGTGTCAAACATGAATTTCATTGGGGGAATTTGATTAGAAATATATTAAAATATAGTAGTTGTTTCAATACTTCCATTGGAATAACCAAATCATATCACGCCGTTTCCCCCTCATTTCTCAATATTCCCTTCGTTACAATTGCTATTACTATCATTATAAGACTTACAAACAATATAGGTAAGTAAACTTTTATACTAAAAATTTCAAACATAAATCCATATATGACCTGACCTATAGGTGCCATACATTGCGCTACCGCTGTAATAATTGCCATGACTTTTCCTAAATTCTCGTTAGGTGTTTTCTTTTGTACGACTGTAATAACGAAAATGGAGATAATGGTCATTGCCATTGTAATAAGAATTGCACACAAGATAAAGAGGATAAATGACGGATAGTATCCAAATCTAAGAACAAGTGGCATAATGGAGACCGCCATCGGTACAATTAATAGAGCAATCATAAGTATCCACTGATATATTGTTTTCATTTGCATCTTTTTCGCAAAGAAACCGATAGATAAAGCCCCTAAGATTGTAGCAAAATCTATGAATCCCATCCCGATACCGTACATTGTATCGCTACTTTGCATCGTTACTCGTAAAATGATTGGACTACCGACAATAAAGAGTGGTGTAAGGATCAAGTTGAGCAAAGCGGCTAATATCATGGATTTCAATATATAAGGCTGTTTGACAACATAGGTAAATCCAACTTTCAGGTCTTTTGCGATTGTTGGCACAATATGCTCATCCTGTTTCCTTTTAACAAACGGAATCTTAATAAACGTCTCTAATATTGCTGACAAGAAAAAAGTGATACCACTCAGCACGACAAGTATTTTTAACCCTACAAGGCCGTATAGCACTCCGCCCAAAACAGGTGCCGCTACACCCGACAAAGCTTGAACACCATTCACGATACCATTTGCCTGTTCTAGCTTTTTTTCCGTAACGAGCAGCGGAATACTCGCCATAACAACAGGGGAATACATTGCACTAATAATCGCTAGCAAAACCATAACAACACCGATAAGTACCACGGAAGTCTTGCCGACTGATAATAATAAAAGAAAGCAGAAAATAATAACACTACTTATCATGTCATAGATTACCATCAAATTACGTCGGTTAAATCTATCAGCGATAGCCCCGCCAAGAGGTGACAACAACAAAGGGACACTCGATATAGCATACAAAGTGGCATAAATATCCGCACGCCCCGTTATATCCAGTACATAGAGTGATAAAGCAAAACGTAAAAGGGTGGAACCTAAGATAGATACAATTTGTCCAATCACCATGAGGTTAAAATCTTTAGGGAAAGATTTTATATTGATGGTATTTTGCATCGTATACACACCTTTCATCAAGGGTCTAGACCGACTGCCGGTCTAAAAATTTTATAAAAAAATTATTTTAGGACTGCCTCATCAAAATATCCAAAATGTAATTAAACGTTCCTTTTTTAGCTCCCAAAGTCGTTTCCATTATATTGATAAACGCCTTTGCTCTTTGCATTGCTTCATGCGGCTGCCATTGAAACAATCCTTCATCGAATATGACTTGTGCAGACGCGATCAAGAACTCCATTGTTTCCTGGGGGTAAGCCGTCTCAAAAATTTTTTCTTTGATTCCCTGCTCAATTACCTCTGTTAAAACAGGTGTTAAATATAAAATAGCTTGCACTAAACTTTTTTGATGCATTTCTGCATTATTTGGCTGGTGAAATTGTTCAATCATTTTTTCTTTATTCCCACCTGCTTTCGGCACTTGCACCATTAAAATTTGAAACAATTTATCCAACACAGGGATATTAGGACTTGAAGCAATCTTTTTCGCGGCCACTACACCTGCATTTACAATCCGCGTAATAATAGCGTCCATTACTTCCTCTTTTGATTTGAAATAATGATAAAATGTCCCTTTCGCAATACCAATTTCTCGTAAAATATCATTTACAGTTGTTTTCATATACCCTTTAGAAACGAACAGTTTTTCTGCTGTATCCAGAATTTCATTTCTACGTTCTTCATATTCTTTTACTGTTCTCACAAAGAAACTCCTTTCATCTAGACCGACTGTCGGTCTAGTATAAATATATGCGTAGCCTGTAAAAAAGTGTCATACAAATTAAAATGAATCAAGTTGTTTTTACCACATGTTTCCTAATGATGTATACAACATCCTAATTAAATTATCCTTCTACTTTAATGAACAAAAAAGAATTCTTTACATTTATTCACCTGCTGTACACAAAAACAAAAAAGTCGTTCCCTTCTTTAAAAGGAAACGACTTTTCACTATAAACACTTACTCTATATTATCTACCGCGTCTCTGCTGACCTTGCTTTTTGCTATTTTTCTTTTCACTTGGTTTATGAAATGATCGTTGTTTTGTATTCTTTGATCCCCCAGGGTTATCTTTTTGACCGTATTGACCTGTTTTCTTTGTTTTTTTGATTTGCTGTTTTTTCTTTTTTTCACTCGCATCATCGTTTTGTTTAACAGGTAGTTCCAACTCTTGTCTTTGCAACGTTGCGCCAATGCCTTTTTCAATCTCTTTTAAATACATTTCATCTTTCGGTGCAACGAATGTAATTGCAAGGCCTGATTCACCAGCGCGTCCAGTTCGGCCAATTCGGTGTATGTAACTCTCTACATCTTCTGGAATGTCATAGTTAAATACATGTGTTACGCCTTCTACATCTAATCCACGAGCTGCTACATCTGTTGCGATTAAATATTGAATTTTCGCATCACGAAAACTCTTCATTACTCGTTCCCGTTTTCCTTGAGATAAATCACCATGAAGCTCATCGCAGTTATAGCCGTACCCTTTTAAATCATCATATAACTTACTCGCTCTACGCTTTGTACGACAAAAAATAACTGCTAAAAACGGCTGATCCCGGTCCATCACATGGCGCAGTGCATCTTGCTTTGCCCGATCTGTCGTTTCAATAACACGTTGCTTAATATTATTCACCGTTACTTCCGCACTTTGAATTTGAATCATCTCAGGTTCTTTCATATAGCGCTTCGCAAGCTTTTTAATATCTTTTGGCATCGTCGCTGAAAATAACATCGTTTGTTTACTCTCAGGTGTTTCTTCTAAAATGTCTTCTATATCATATAAAAAGCCGAAATGAAGCATTTGATCTGCTTCATCTAATACAAGCATAGAAACATTGGATAATACAATCGTTTCGCGGCGTAAATGGTCTAATAAACGTCCTGGTGTTGCCACAACAATGTGCGTATTTCCTTTTAACTTTCTCATTTGCTGCGCAACATCTTGACCACCATATATCGCAAGAACATTGATATTTTCTTGATGAACAAGCATTTTTTCAATTTCAGTTGTGATTTGCAGTGCTAATTCTCTAGTTGGTGCAACAATTAAAGCTTGTACATCACTTGACTCAGGATCAATTTTTTCTAGAATTGGTAAGACGAACGCCAATGTCTTCCCTGTTCCTGTTTTTGCTTGCCCAATTATATCTTTTCCAGCCATAACAACCGGGATTGCTTTCTCTTGAATTGGCGTTGCTTCAGCAATCCCATTTTCACGTAATGTATGATTAAATGTCTCACTAATTCCTAATTCTAAAAAGTTTTTCAAACAGATCACTTCTTTTCCTTATTTTTCACATTAAGCTCTCATTGTACCATTTGTTACGCTAAATATAAAAAATAAGATAATTCTTATCTCCTTTTTTCATACTCACTATGAATGATTTGGATTAGTTCTTTCTGTTTCTCTTTTGATTTTGTTAGCAATTTCATATTTGTAGGTGACAAAATCAGCCTCTTGATTTTCCGATTATTCCAAATGATCCCTGTATACCTTGTATCTTCATGTACATCTCGAAACCATTCTTGTTCACTTAGCTGCGCAATATGATATTTTAATTTCGCGTCAGTCCTCGGATAGAACAGAATAATATCGGCTATTACATCAAACAAAAGCCACATGTTTTCTCCCCACAATATTCTTCTTTTTTACTCATATGAGTATGAACAACAAGAAAGAAATGATAAAAAGGGTTATTTTGTCAATTGTTTGTCTATCCTTTTAAAAAATCTATATTTTTAAGGGCATTTACATAATGTTAAATATACTTTTACAAAATTAATGAAAAAACGAAATAAGGAGTGATTATATGGAGAAACAGAAACTATGGAAAAAATTAAATGAAGGTGCAACGAAATTAGGAAAATCCGGTGTGTATGAGAGCATTATTTTATATTACACTTTAAAAAAGAACGGACTGCCTACTAAAGCCAAAATAATTATATTAGCTGCGCTTTCCTATTATGTATGGTCAATCGATTTCATCCCAGATTTAGCAGCTATTATTGGAATCGGCCTGTTAGATGATGTTATCGCAATTGCTTGGGCACATAGATATATCATGGTACATACAAATGCAGAAATTCGAGAAAAAGGAAAAGTAAAGATGGAATCCTTATTTGGAGCGACACATACATAATGCATCAAACAAGAAAGACGGTCTTCATAACCGTCTTTTCTGTACTATACATGCACTTGTTCTATCTGCATTTGTAAGCAATCCAACATTCTTTTCATTTCACGTTCTTTATAGTGATTTAAGCAAGCAATTTGAATCCAGTTATTTTGTTGTAAATAGTTTGATTCATAATGGATAATAAACCCTTGCAATGCTAATGAATCTCCTATTTCCTTAGAAGAAAGTTCTTTATCTAATGCAATTGTAAGAATGATAGATGAAGCATACTTTTTTTGAGATACAAGTTGTAATTCCATATTGGTAACAGCTTCTTCGATAAAGGTATACATCTTATATATTTTCTTAAATTTGTTTTCATCTTCAAAATTCTTTAATGCTTCTTGTAAGGCGCATATTAAATTCCAAGACTGAGAGTACGGTACACTTCCGTTCTCTTTGTACATTCCTATATCCTTGTACACAGATAAAGTTGCAGTCGGATTTACAGTATGATTATAAAATACAAAAGAGAGCCCAGTGTATGCTCCAATTGCTTTTCCGCTAATTCCTCTATTTCATTGTATAAAAATGGTCTCCCCATTTCTCTTTCATATGTATCAAACGATAAGTTTGCTCGAATCGCCTGCTTGATTAAACGATTTCCAAACTCACCATTTGTTAAAACGAATCCACGTCCCTTTAATAACTTTAGCTGTAAAGCGATTGAATCATTTGCTAATGTACCTGTCCCAAGCATGTGCAAATCATGCTTGGGACAGGTACATTAGTAATAATCGTTTTTTCACATTCTCCATCGCAGCTTTAAATTGAATGGAACGATGCGAAATTGGATTAGAAGCAAATGCTTGCTGGACATTTTCTGCGATTTCTACGGGTCCGGGTCAAAATGTATATTCTTTCGTCACAAGACTTGTAATACTAGATTGTTCAAGCGTTTTTTGGGTGATATACATCGGCTAAAATGAGCGCTAAATCACACCCATTTAGAAGCAAATAGCGATGCAAAAATCGAATCAATCCGAGTAAAGCTCTTCCGTTTCGATATTCTTGCTCCACAGCTAATAAACGAATTTCATATACACGATCACCACGTTCTGGTAACCACTCATCTAAATGAGGTATTTAAATACGTATTTTCTTCATGGAACAAATCTATGCGTTTGCGCTCTTCTGTTTGTTCATGCTGCGGAATTTCTTCTACGAATGTTTTATAATTTAGTTTATGAATACTTTCAAACTCCCATGCTTGATCAGCAATTTTATACATTAATCCCATGTTTTAATCCCCTTTATTTTCTATGTGCGTACAAAATCAATATAATAATGCAAACACTTAATACAATCGCTACCATAGAATAAAAGTATGCAATCATACAAAGTGGTAAACAAGCGATTGTAATTAAACCAGCCTTTGTAAAACTCTTAAAAATTAAATAAAACAAAATAAATATAAGTACCAGAGTAAGCGCTATCAAATAATTGAACACAATCAGTCCGCCAATAAATGTCGAAATTCCCTTTCCGCCTTTATATTTAAAGAAAATTGGATATATATGACCTACAACAACTGCTAGTAGCGAGATTAATAGAAATATAGACTCCCCAAATAAGATTCTTGCTACATAAACAACAATTGCCCCTTTAAGGGCATCTCCTAGAAATGTAACAATAAAATATACTTTTCCGTATAAACGCCCCATATTCCTCGCACCAGGATTTCCACTACCAACATCTCGAATATCTATCCCGTATTTCCATTTTATAATCATATATGCTGTTAATATGTTCCCAACCATATAAGCACCTATTACATACAGAAACTGGTTGATATGAATCATATAATCATTCACTTTCTATTTACTATTCTCAATACACTCTTCAAGCATAAGTGGCATAGAAGTAAGCCATACAATAAAATATGAAACTTGCTACCGTTGTAATTCCTATCAAATTCCATGCAATAACATGTACGGATTTAATATATTGTAAAATATATCCTATTGACCAGGCTATAAACAAACTTACAAGTATTATAACTTGCGGTTTATGCACCGGAACCTTATCAATTCCTATAATGGCTATAATATTCATACATACGATAAGCAAGAAGATCGGAAATGAAATTCTAAATAAAAAAATCCATATTTTAATCCCAAAATCCATATAACACCTCCTTTTTAAAGAAGACTGCTATATGGAAAAACTGTATTTAAAATAAAGTAGATTTTTTTACAGCTAAAAAATAAGCTCCTTTTGCTGATGAAATTTCACTTTGAATAAAATTTATTTCATTAATATAGTTTTCGCAATACCTCTTAAATTCAGCATATATTTCTGGTACAGAGCACAAAATTCCACCTTTTACTGCAATTGAAATTGGCACTTCAAATGACATTTTCTTATACACGTCAACTGTAATTCTGGCTAATTCTTCACTAGCTTTTGATATAATTTTGAACGCAGCATCATTACCTTTCCTTGCTTCCTCTATTACAAGGGGGGCAATCGCAGCAACCTGATCTTTCTGTGAGGAATATACAAGTTGTTTTATATCAAATGGTGTATGAATAGGAACTTGCTTTTGTATTACTCTGCTAAGATTGCAAAATTGCTCACCTTTATCATACTCGATTGTCATCCTTCTTAACGCCTGCAAAGCGATCCAATACCCACTCCCTTCATCTCCTAAAATATGGCCCCATCCTCCACTATACTCATATTCTGCTCCTTTTTTCCCTAAGCAGATAGCACCTGTTCCCGCTATTGTTAAAATACCATCGTTTCCTCCTAATAAGGCCGCATGTGCAATTACTGCATCATCATAAATTTCAATATTTGTTTGATATCTCGCTATTAAACGTTCCTTTAACACATTAATATCTATACTTTTCACACCCGCCAGCCCTAAACAAATACAAACGCAGTCCTCTTTAGACAAGCTTTGTTGACAATATTCAATTGCCTCCATAATATGCGATAAAGCTTTCTCATAATCTAGTAAAACATTTCCGAAACAGCTCATACTTCTTGCTATTTCTTTACCATTTTGGTCAAATGCAATCGCTTCTGTCTTCGTCCCACCACCGTCTACACCTATCATATACTTCATCTTTCCACCCACTTTTTCTTACCTCACAATTGGAGGGAATGTTACATTACCTAAAACGACAGGATGTCTTCTGTAGCACTTGGTACATTACTTGGATTACGATGATATGTTTCATTTGCTAGCACAGCAAAAACAATTGCTTCTTTTGCGGATGATGAATACCCAATTTCCTCTTGTATAAGTACTTTACAGGGCGCCTCCTTCAAACTCTCTTTTATCATTTCTACAAGTGTTTTATTATAACTTCCACCTCCGTCAAGAATAACTTCATCAATATGATAATAAGGAGAAATAATTTTTTGATAATGATGAACAATCGAGTTTGCTGTAAACATCGTTACAGTAGCTACAATATCTTCCTTACGGTGCTCCTTAAATCGCTTTAGCAATTCATCTGTAAACTCTTCTCCAAACTGTTCTCTTCCTGTTGACTTAGGTTGAACAGTTTTAAAAAACGAATGACTCATACAAGAATAAAGCATTTCATTTATGACACTTCCTTGTCTTGCTATCTCACCATTTCTATCAAACGAGTACTGAAATAATCGCTGACATACTTCATCTATCACCATATTTCCTGGCCCCGTATCAAAGGCAATCACTTCTTGTTTAGATACTCGGCTTGGAATTACGGTTACATTCCCTATCCCACCAATATTTTGAAGTAATCGATTTTTATTTTGGTCTCTATATAAAATAAGTTCTGAATATGGAACAAGAGGGGCTCCTTGACCACCAGCCGCCATATCCATCGTTCGAAAATTTGAAATGACTGTTGTTCCTGTTTCATAGGCTATAACTGCGGGTTCTCCGATTTGTAGTGTCGATGGAACAATCGTCTTCTCTTAAACAGGCTGATGATAAATCGTTTGACCATGCGAGCCAATTAAATCTAATTGTTCTATTGGAAAATCAGATTGTTTACAGACTTTTTTCACTGCATTCGCAAAACATAGCCCGAGCTTAAAATTCAAACTACATATAAGTTGTACGTTAGAAGCTTCTATAGATAAGGCTTGCTGAATTTCATTTGTTATTTCTTTTGAAAACGGTACTGTAATAAAGCTGATTAGTTTCACCTTTAATCATGAAAGAAGTGATAGACTAGTTGCCTATCACTCTAATACATATCTGTATGATTTCTTCATATTTCGCATCATTACACGTTCACAGAACCTCACTCGCCATCACCACTCTTTTCGACTTCAATCATATTTTTATCGTACATTTTAAAAAATGGCAGATAGATAAGGAATGAGATTGCTATATTAATGAAGACTAACACAACAGCTCTCCAATCTCCACCCGTCGCTAAATATGCACCAATTGGAGCTGGTAATGTCCATGGCGGCATAATATAAGTTGGTGTAACGAGTCCCATTGCTGTTGCCGTATAAGCAATTGTCGCTGTTACTAATGGTGTAATAATAAAAGGAATAATTAAAATCGGGTTTAACACGATTGGAAGCCCAAATATAACTGGCTCATTAATATTAAAAATACCAGGTACAATACACGTTCTTGACAGCGCTTTGGAATACTTTGATCTACCGAAGACAATCATGGCTAATACAAGCCCTAATGTAGCTCCGGAACCACCAATCCATATAAACCATTGGTATAATGGTTCTGGTGCAATAAATGGTATACTGCTTGCTCCATCTGCAACTGCAGTAGAGTTTTTACCAAGATAAACTTCCCATAAAGGACGGGCAACTGTCCCAACAACAGAAACACCATGTATGCCAAATGACCAGAAGAATGTAATTAGAAACACAGGTAGAATAACTCCAAAATAACTATCACCAGCTTTTACTAATGGTGCAGCTAGCTTATCAACTAAATGATGTAAATCAATGCTAAAAACAACAGTAATAATACTCATAATAATAATAACGAAAGCAGCAGGTATAAGTGCTTCAAAAGAACGAGATACAGACGGTGGTACTTGATCTGGCATTTTAATCATCACATTTTTCGTCTTACAGAATCTCAAAATCTCAACCGATAAAATGGAAACAATCATTGTAACAAATAACCCATGCCCTCCAAGGTTTGTCATTGGGAGCATAAATCCTTTCTTATCAATGAGTTCAGGTGTCAATGTAAGAAGTAATGAGCAGACTGCAAGCTGCGCTCCTGATAAGGCATCTAATTTGTAACTTTTCGCTAAATTATATCCAATACCAAAGGCGATATAGAGCGACATAATAAACATCGTTAACCGATACGGTATTAAAATACTCGTTTGATGCTTGGCTGCCCATAGTGAAATAAAACTATCCTTTGAAAGAGGCGGAAACGCCACAATTAGAAAGAAACTTCCTACAATAATAAACGGTAATGCTGAAATTACACCATCACGAATTGCTTGTAAATGCCTTTGCTCAGAAAGCCTCGCCATTGGACCAGATAAGTTATTCTCAAGAAATGAGACAAACTTATTCATCAAACTTCCCTCCTAACGGATTAATTCATTCACAGCCTTTAATAGCGTCGGTCCACCAAGTGGTGTATAAGCTTGTGGCGGAATTATACCACAAGGAACAGACTGCTCATCTGCTATTTTTTTCACTGCATCAAATCTATGCCTTACTTGCGGAGCAACCATTACAACGTCCCAGCCGTTCTTAACCTCTTCTTCCACTTCACTCGTTCCAATTGCGTGTACATCCATATTAATTCCCTTCTTCTCCGCTTCTTTTTTTAAAGCGTTTACAACAATTGAACTGGACATTCCTCCAGAGCATACAAACAGAACTTTCATTTCATAATCCTCCTATATGCTTTAAGTAATTTTTATCCTTTTTCAAGGACTGTCAAACCACCAACGAAAGGGAGTTTCACGTTATTAAAAATCATATGAAGAATGTAGACAAATTAGTTCTGACGAAATAAAATTTCAGAAAAAATATTTTTTATGTTAAATAAAAGTTTCAGCCCCTACTTTCTCAATTGTGAATCTTATATTCACGTGATATAGTAGTCTCGATAATAGAATATGTAAGGAGGCGTACGATTATTTTCAGAAAATTATTGATGAGTTGTTGTAGCGTCATCTTGATTATTCCCTTCTTGTTCATAAGCTCTAGGTTCACACAAGCTGAAGTACCTACTACGTATCAAAAACATGAATTACGCGCCGCATGGATTGCATCTGTTCTCAACATTGATTGGCCCTCTAAGCCAGGATTACCTATCGAAAAGCTGAAACAAGAATTTATCAAACTACTAGATGATGTAAAAAATCTAGGTATGAATGCAGTTGTTGTTCAAATTAAACCAACCGCAGACGCTTTTTACCCTTCCCAATATGGCCCTTGGTCCGAATATCTCACAGGCATACAAGGAAAAGACCCCGGTTATGATCCACTCGCATTTATGATTGAAGAAGCACATAAAAGAAATCTTGAATTCCACGCTTGGATTAATCCCTACAGAATAACGATGAATCATACCGATATAAACCGATTAGCAGAAAACCACCCAGCAAAGCAACATCCCGATTGGGTCATACCCTACGGCGGGAAACTATACTATAATCCTGGTATTCCAGAAGTGAAAGCTTTTATAACGGAAGGTGCATTGGAAATTGTACAAAATTATGACATTGACGCACTTCACATGGACGATTATTTTTATCCCTACAAAGTAGCGGGTGAGGAAATTCCAGATCAAAACACATATGAAACATATAATAATGGGCGATTTTCTAACATTGAAGACTGGCGTCGTGATAATGTGAACCAACTTGTAAACGGATTAAATACTGCTATTAAACAAGAAAAATCGTATGTCAAATTTGGAATTAGTCCATTTGGAGTATGGAGGAATATTGCTGATGATCCAACCGGTTCTAATACAACTGCTGGACAAAGAAATTATGATGACCTATATGCTGACACACGAGAATGGATACAAAAAGGATATATTGACTATATTACACCACAAATCTATTGGAATATCGGTTTTACACCTGCAGCATATGACGTTTTACTAGATTGGTGGATAAAAGAAACAGAAAACAAACAAATTCACCTATATATTGGACAAGCTGCATATAAAATTAATAATAACTCAGTCCCCGCTTGGTCAGACCCTAAAGAATATCCAAGGCAAATTGCATTAAATCATCAATATTCACAAATAAAAGGTAGCATGCACTTTAGCCTTAAAGATATAAATAACAATCCATTAGGAATAAAAGATCGACTACAAAAAGATATTTATACACATCCTGCATTAATTCCACCAATGCCTTGGCTAGATCACGATCCACCTAAGCAACCTACTTTAAAAGGTGCTATTGCAAGAAATGATGGTATTGCCTTAGGAATCATCGATGATAGAAACAATGATTCTACGTATTATGCAATCTATCGAGTAAATGAAAAGAATGACGTTGACATTCAAAAAGCTGAAAACTTACTTACTACTGTACGAAAAACAAAACCTGGGGAAATTTATATAGATAAAACAGCTGTGTCTGGTAAGACGTATACGTATGTGGTGACTGCTTTGGATCGGTTGCATAACGAGAGTATCCCTTCTAGCAAAACTACTATACAAGCGAAGTAATCATAAAATCCCTCACTCTATATATGAGGGATTTTACCTTACGCATATTTAAAAAACAAACTACCCAGGCTTAGGAAGGGTATGCATTTACTATATTTGATCTGTTCATCCATTTTTTCATGTTATATGGTTCTAATAGGATTAAAGGTAGTATCCGGCGATATTGCTGTCATTTACCTTTAAACGTTTTTTCATTAACATATAAGTGGCTGTACAAACAAAAGCAAAAATAAAGCAGGAGGGGCTTTGCATCTGCCCTCTGCTTCTTATCCCCGAATCTGTCCATTCCCACGAATCACATATTTCGTGGAAGTCAATGCAGGCAATCCCATCGGCCCCCGCGCGTGCAGCTTTTGCGTACTGATGCCGATTTCGGCGCCGAAGCCAAATTCAAAGCCGTCCGTAAAGCGAGTCGAAGCATTATGGTACAGCGCCGCGGCATCGACGGAAATGAAAAATTCACTGACATTTCCTTCGTTTTCTGTAATAATCGCTTCGGAATGCTTGGAGCCATAAGCATTGATGTGGCGAATCGCTTCTTCAACCGAGGAAACGATTTTGACTGCCAGCGTAAGAGACAAAAACTCTGTTTGCCAGTCTTCTTCTGAAGCAGGGACAAGAGATGAATCAATTGTCAAAGCTTTCTTATCCCCGCGTAGCTCCACTCCTTTTTCCTTCAAGAAGGAAAACAGCTCAGTACCGTAACGCTCCACCCAATTCTCATGAAGTACAATTGTTTCAATAGCGTTGCATACGGACGGGCGCTGTGTTTTAGCGTTTACAATAATGTCGAATGCCATCTGTTTATCTGCTGTTTCATCAATGAAAATGTGACAATTTCCCGCACCTGTTTCTAATACAGGGACAGACGCTTCTCTCACTACCATATCAATTAGCTGCTTGCCGCCTCTTGGAATAAGAACATCTAAGTGCTCGTTCAATGTAAACAGCTGCTTTGCGCTTTCACGTGACGTATCTTCAATGAGCTGTACGCTGTCTGGAGGCAGGCTAGTTTGTTCGAGTGCCCGGTGAATGACAGCGACAATGGCTTTGTTGGAATAAATGGCGGAAGAACTACCGCGCAGAATCACCGCGTTTCCTGTTTTCAAGCAAATCGTGGCCGCATCCACCGTCACATTTGGCCTCGCCTCGTAAATCATCCCCACAACGCCGAGTGGCACGCGCACCTCCTGAATGGACAATCCGTTCGGCCGTTCCCATGCCGCCACGCACTCTCCGACAGGGTCACGCAAATCAATCAGCTGCCGGATGCCCTCTGCCATGTCAATGATGCGCTGTTCGTTCAACAGGAGCCGGTCAAGGAGTGATGCAGACATTCCTTTCGCTTTTCCTTGTTCGATATCCCGTTTGTTTTCCGTCAAAATGTAGGATGTCTCCGCCATCAATTTCTCAGCGATAGCCGCCAGCGCCTTATTTTTTTGATCCGTCGATTTGGCCACAAGCTCTCTCATAACCGCTTTCGCTTTTTGTCCCTTTGCTAATACTTCGTTCATTTTCGCTTCCCCCTTTTAAAGATAAAATTTGAGACGTGTCTAACTCCGCCAGCTAGGCACTGCAACCCAAAACTCTCCTACACAGATATTAGTTGAATCAACCGGGCTCTTAACGTTCTGTTGCTCATCCTGTCTAAACATTCAAGTTACTGACGCTTTGAGCAGAGAAAAAGAAAAAAAATGCCAATTAAGACGAAAAGCCTTGGTTTTTGCACCTAAACAAGCTGGCTTCTGTTTTTCTTAAGATGAAACCCAATTATCCCTATGAATGACCTCGTAGCTATGCCTTTCTTCTCGCGCTTGAATGTCACGGCTCCGCATGCCTTTCAGCGCCCGCAATTCCTCTGCGCTATATCTGCACTGCCCTTTGCCGATTACGCGTCCTTTTTGCGTGATGACCTCCACCACTTCGCCGGCCTGAAAGATCCCGAACACGCCGGT
This sequence comes from Bacillus sp. FSL K6-6038, assembly GCF_038050455.1. Taxonomy (NCBI): domain Bacteria; kingdom Bacillati; phylum Bacillota; class Bacilli; order Caryophanales; family Bacillaceae; genus Bacillus; species Bacillus sp. FSL K6-6038. The sequence goes on along the minus strand of NZ_JBBOUH010000001.1, from coordinate 2,485,156 downwards.
AACACCAGCGGGCAGAAGACTTTTTCCATGATGGACGATAGCAGCGGCCGCGCCAGCATCCACCTCGATTTGTCCTCTCACGAGCGAATGCAATGCAATCCATTGCTTGTTCATCTTGATCACTTTTTGCGGCGTATTACCGATATACGTTCCATCACCTTTGCCTTTCAAAACATCTAAAAACTTCTCCTGTCCGCGTCCTGTTCCGATGAATACGCTCACACCGAGAGACAGCGCCGTCTTCGCTGCATCGATTTTCGATCTCATGCCGCCGGTACCGAGCTTTGAGCCAGCATCTCCGGCAAGAGCGTCAATTTCTTCCGTAACGTCAGGAAGAAAGTAATACTTTTTCGCGTCCGGATTTTTCTGAGGATTCCGGTCGTACAAACCGTTCACATCCGTAAAAATCATGAGCATATCTGCCGACACGAGCCCGCTTACTAAAGCCGACAGCATGTCATTATCTCCAAACGTTAGCTCCTCTACAGAAATAGAATCGTTTTCATTGATGATAGGCAAGGCGGAGCGGTCCAGCAGCTCTGATAAAGTTGCATAGGCATTGCTGTATTGTTCTTTTCTAGAAAAATCGCTTCTTGTTAGTAGAAGCTGCGCGGTAACAATCCCATATTTGAGGAATTCCTCTGTATACGCCTGCATTAAGAGACTTTGCCCGACAGCGGCGGCAGCCTGTTTTCCTTTGATTGTCACGGGCCGTCCAGGATACCCAAGAGCAGAGAAGCCTGCGGCGACGGCCCCGGACGTAATCAGCAAAATTTCATGTCCTTCCTGTTTCAGCCGTGCCAAGGCGGCAACGTGATCTGAAAGCTGTTCGTTAGAGATGCCGCCTTGGTTCGCTGCCAAAGAACTGCTTCCAATTTTTATGACAATTCGTTGTTTTTTCACTTTTGTACCTCCTCGTCTAAAATGAAAATTTTTTTATAAGTTGTGCCGCTTCTTTTTTCGAATGGAAACAAAATACTCTTCTACCGCGTGCAATTTGCAGTGAAAAATCCCCCGCCAATGATGCCCATTTCGCAACAAAAATTCAAATAAAAAGACCGCTCCGCCCTTAAAAAGGACGAAACGGTCATCGTTCCGCGGTACCACCTTCATTGATATGATCCATATCCGCTTGTCGCCTGTAACGCAGGCATACGCTTAAACTTTCGTTTAAAACTCGGGGATAGGTTCGATAGTTTCTTTGCGAGGAATCTTTCAGCCTGCGGATTCCACTCTCTTGCGCAAGAAAACATATGTACTAGTTCCCTTCAACGATTTTAATTTTAATTTTAATTTTAATTTTAATTTTAATTTTAATTTTAATTTTAATTTTAATTTTAATTTTTTATATTATGCAATACAGTGGATTTTTATGTCAAGAGATGTTTTAAAAAACAAAGAAGGCTGCATATTTAATTTTTATTGATAAATGGAAATTATCAGGGTTTATAAAAATACAACACCATTCTTGGAAAATTGCACGCTAAGGACTAGAAAAATTTACTATGACAACGTTCTTAAAGGATAACCACATGTTCAGAAAGAAAACGCCAAAAATTAATTGATCACTGAATCTTGTACGCACTTTATTAACTTGATTATATCTAGAAAACGTTGATATAGTTTTCTGAACAAATATCTCTTAACGTACAACAAAAGAGGTATTTTGTATTAACACGTATAATTTTCCCGAAAGAATATAGTACTTCATAAGTACTCTGTATATCAAATTGCTTTTTTTCAAATATTTTACGTAGCAATCCTTTCAATTTCCCCTTTTCATTATACTACTGATAATGATATGTTATATTCTCCAAAAGTATTTAAGATGTTATAGAGTGAAATATAATAAAAATTTCAAACTATAGAAAATGTGCTTGTTTAGTACACAATAAAAGTGATTTCTATGCATATTTGGTATTGCAAAAAACAATGTACTCTCTTAAAATATTTTTTTATAGTAATCTCGATATTATTTATAATGCCTATTTCTCTTTTACAGGATATCACAAAGTTTTTTAGAATAATAAATTTCAATCTAATGAAATTTATACTAAAAGGAGCGAGAGCGAATTATTATGAACAAACAAATAGGATTCATAGGATGCGGAAATATGGGTATCGCTATGATAGGTGGAATGATTAACAAAAATATAGTTTCCTCAGATAAAATAATTTGTTCAGATTTAAATGTCATTAATTTAAAAAATGCTAGTGAAAAATACGATATAATCACAACTACTGACAACAATAAAGTAGCTAACAATGCTGATATTTTAATTTTATCAATCAAACCAGACCTATACTCATCAGTAATTAACCAAATAAAAGAGCAGATAAAAAGCGATGTAATAGTAGTAACTATTGCTGCAGGGAAAAACATTAAGAGTACTGAGGACGCCTTTGGCAGAAAGTTAAAAGTTGTTAGAGTAATGCCTAATACACCTGCTCTTGTTGGAGAAGGAATGTCTGCATTATGTGCTAATAAAATGGTTACGGAAAAAGACCTAGAAGATATACTAACTATATTTAATAGTTTTGGCCAAACAGAGATAGTACATGAAAGATTAATGGACGTTGTAACATCTGTAAGTGGTTCTTCTCCAGCATATGTATATATGTTTATAGAAGCTATGGCAGATGCTGCTGTACTAGATGGTATGCCAAGAACTCAAGCATATAAATTCGCAGCCCAAGCTGTATTAGGTTCTGCAAAAATGGTACTTGAAACAGGAATACACCCAGGTGCACTTAAAGACATGGTTTGTTCTCCAGGTGGAACGACAATAGAAGCTGTAGCAACGTTAGAAGAGAAAGGATTAAGAACAGCTATTATTTCGGCTATGAAGCATTGCACTCAAAAATCTATTGAAATATCCAAGTTAACTAATAAATAAGAAATAACTTATAGAATGTACCATAGCAACAAAAAATTCTATACTAAGAAAACAATTATTTATTTCCTCCTATATTTACAGATAATAAGGAGCAACTTCTAGGAATACTGTTCAGTTAATATCATTAATTAATAAAAATCCTGATTACAAATATAATTTTTCTTTTTCTCTTCTTCAAACACTCTCTAAAACATTAACACCTCTTGAAGTGCTTGAAATTGAAAGCCTATATAAAGAAAAATTAGGCACGCGTAAGTTTGGATACAATTCAAACTAAATAGTTAAACTACAAAAACCTCTTGAGTACGTGACTCAAGAGGCTTTCTTTTACTTATTCTTAAATTTTTCCTTCGCCGCTCTCATTTTCACATTCAAATCATGATCAATGGAGTCACGAATATCACGCTCTACTGCTTCCATTTCTTTTTGGAAGTTTTGTAAGTAAACCTGCAATTCTTCTTCTTTTTCAGGACGCTGTGATGGCGGTAACTGAGCCACTAGTGACAGCATATCCGTTAAATCTTTCATTAAGAAAGTTTCAAGTTTGTGTTGTTGTTCAAACATGCGATGTTCTTGGTAATACGGAAGTGCGTTTAATACGGCAATTGTAATTTCATCGACTGTTCTTTGTAGTGACGGATTGATTGCGCGTTTATACGCTTGAATTGTATTTAATGCATCTGGATAACGGTCATAAAAATACAATTTATAAAACGATAAATCTGTTGGCTTAGATGATTGTTGTGATTCTTGTCGTAAAAAATCTTTTACTTTCATCGCTGCTACATCGATATCTTCATTCGTCACTTTTTTCGTTGTTTTTGCCATAGCGTGTACCTTTTTCTGTTTATCTTTCGGTAACATAGAGAAAACTTGTTCTCTTGTACGTTGATCCGTCGCACAGAAAAGAGTATTCAATGTTTGTTTTTCCTTTTTCCCCTCTGTACGAATCCAGCGATAAAAAAGTGGATGCTGCGTAAATTCTTGTAAGAACGCTGTTGATTTATTTGATAATTTTTCAATTGATTCATTCGCTCGTTTATACGGTTTCGCCCATGATAAATAAAATTTCCGGCCGAAATACACAAGCAAGACAACAATTGTAAATCCTACTAAAAGCAATACTCCAATTAGTATTAAAACTAATTTAAAAAAGCCCATTTTTTCACCTCCTCTAACGATTCTTTATTTCTTTGGACGCTGAATGAGCTTCTGCTTCATTTCATCATTAAATGTGTCGAGTTCAATAACAAACTTTTTACTAGATTCAATAATACGCTCTGATGATTTCTCAGATGCTTCAATAGCTGCAAACACATTTTGGAATGATTCGCGTAGCTTATCCATGCTGATTGCTGGGTTTTCAAGTAACTGTGTTGTTTCTTCTGTATTCTGTTTTAATGCTTGTGAGTTACTTAACACCATTGATTCAATTGCTTCGTTTGTCGCATTCACTGCATCAATCGTCTTACGTTGATTTGTTAATGCCAGCTGAATCGCTGCTGAAACAGTAACTACGTTTTGCGTCATCGTAATCGCATTACGAATTGCTTCTGTCAACTTTTCATTATTCTTCTTAATAATGTCTACAGATGCAATAGACTGCAGTAATACACTTTTCGCTTGCTGCATGTTACGCGTACGTACAAGAATTTTTTCTAACGCATCATTGATTAATGGAATATCCTTTTGCCGATCTGGATTTTGCTTTTCTACTTCAAGCATGCCAGCGAGTTTTCGTCCTAAATATACTTGTTTATCAAGCGCATGAATTTTATCATGTGATTGCTCTTTTAACATTTCTAAACCAATTGTATCCTCTTGTAAGTTGTCACGCCCAATAAGCAACGCTCGTATGATTTCTTCAATTTGTTTATCTATAGATTGATATTTATGCACATACGTTTCAAGTGGGTTTTTCTTGAAAACCTTAAACATAAACTTCTTCATTCCCGATGCTTTCATTGAATTGGGATCGAGTTCTGATACCACTTTACGTAATTCTAACAACGTATTTGGAATTTCTTCATTCTTTCCATTCATCATTGCAGTAACAGGACGTTTTAGTGCTGATAATGTTTGCCCTGCTGCTTGCTGCTCTTTATCTCCTAAATCTCCCAGCTGGGATAATACTTTTGAAAGGTCAGTATTTTGTTCACTATTTAACTTTTGTACATATAAATCAGCTTCTTTATTCAGTTCAACAAGCTCTTCATCTTTAATAACTGTATCAACAACTACTTGCATATTATCTTTCACTACTGATACATGTTCTTTTTTCTCTAATTCAGTCACAAAATCGCTCCTTTATTTATATGTGCGAATTTATTTGCACTATATTTCATCTAATATATCGTATTCAACATGTATAATACTTGTTTAAAATCGATTTTTAATAAACTCCTGCTTATGCAGTCATTCCCTGTTTCTTATCCTAAGTATACCTGTTTCGTGCATTATTTTCCTCAGACTTAAGACCTAGAAGGCTACGTGCGGAAGACGGATTCTTCACATGTTATACAGTTTATTGCCTAGCAATTCGGCCCTCAATTTCATTTTGTCTACCTTTCCGTTCGGCTTCTTCGGTAAACGTGATAGTACAGTCCAATTTCTTGGCTGCTTATATGATATTAGTTTTTGACGGCACTCTTTCTGAATATCTACTAATTCTCGAGAAACTTCCTTAACGATAACAGCCCGTATAATTTCCCCGCGATTCTCATCTTTTTCCGAAAACACTACTGCTTCTATAACCCCGGTGATTCTAAGTAATACATCCTCTATTTCACCAGCATACACAAAACTCCCAGCAGCTTTTATAACATCTCGGTCTCTACCTACTAAAACAATTTTTCCATCTTCTCTTTGGAAACCAATATCATGTGATGTTACCCAATCTTCTATGAAAGTTGCTTTTGTTTGCTTTTCATTTGCAATATATCCTTCAAAAGCCTGACCAGATCGAACAAATAATTTCCCTAAGTTTTCTTTATTAGTTACTATTCGTTCTTTTTTCTCATTAAAAAAGGCAATCTCTACATCTGGGAATGGTATCCCGACTGTTTCAGGTGCAGTTCTTGCATCTTCCGGTGTTAACAGTGAGGCGTAGCCCATTTCTGATGATCCGTAATATTCATACAAAAATGATTTAGGAAAACATTCTTCAAATTTTTGTCTTTGTATAGGCGATAATTTTGTCCCAACTGAAATCATACACCTCGGAATCATTTCCTGCACACTTCGTTTTTGCTTTGCATGGCGAATTAAAGGTTCAATTAAAGCTGGTGTGATAGAAGCACACGATCCTTTCGCTTTTAAAAAGGCTTCTGGTGTGAACTTAGATAATAAAACAATCTCAGATCCTATAGCTAATGCCTGAAGTGCCGGATATAGCTGGGCTGAATAAGAAAATGTAGCGGAACTACTACACGATCGCATTCAATTAGTGAAAATGCCTTACTCCACCCTTCAAAACTACTAGTCCAAGATTGATGACTTTTAACAAACCCTTTCGGTGTACCTGTTGAACCTGAAGTATAACCAAAGAAGTATAACTCATCCTTACTACTCACATGTCTAAGAGGAAATGGGATGGTATTAGGCTCCATTGTTTGACATAAAGTCTCTTTGGATGTGATAATCCAATTAGGCTCCGTACTACTTATAATTGTTTGCCATTCAATTTCGGTAACGTCTGGATGAACCGGCATTATAATTCCACCAATTTTGGAAACCGCAAGTGCATCTTGAATCCATTCCATACAATTTTCTAACTTGATAATAAAAATATGCCCTGGTATCGCTCCGTCTTGCATAAGAGCTGATGCGCGATTTGAAACACATTGCGCCAACTCTTTGTAAGTCCAACTATTATGTTGTTCCGAAAGCGCAACGCGGTCAGGATATTTTTGTGCCTGCTCATAGAAATAAGAATGTATTCGCATTTTTTATTAAATCTCCTTGTTTGTTATGGCTATATTTTTTATTTTTTTTCGTGCTACAAATGCTCCTTTTTGAAAGGCTAGTAATACTGTTTCAAATGTAGCATCTTCTTCAATCATCTGAATAAATTCCGCTAACTCTTCTGCATGCGAAGTCGCATTATCAATGACAAGAAATCCTTGTGGTTCTAATATGCGTTTTATATTTTCCCACCACCACATATATTGCGTACGCTCTGAATCTAGAAAAATAAAATCAAATGAACGATTTACTTGTACATCTAGAAACGCTCCTGCTTCTTGATTATGAATATCAATCCGATATCTAAGATTTGCCTTTTCAAAATTCATAAGTGCCTCTGCGACCCTTTCTGAAGAAAGCTCAACAGTTGTAACCTTTCCTTTTGTTTCTTCAGCCGCATTTGCCAGCCATAATGTTGAATATCCATTTGAAGTACCGATTTCTAAAATTTTTTGTGCACTACACCCTTTTATTAAAATAGATAAAAATTGTCCCATCTCACGAGAAACATTTCTTAACTTTTCTTCTCGCTTTTCTTTTTTGCTATCATGCTCTTCCCCATACTTTTCAAGTTCTAGCAACAATAATTCTAATGAATTCATACTATTCATCGCCTTTCTAACAAATTTAATGATTAAAAATTGATGAGAAAGTTGATTATGTTTGTCTACTTTTCATTATATGCGAAACGAAAATCTTTTTCCTGTTATAAAACAAATAATTGAAATTTTTTGTAGCATATTGTTTCATTTTTTGGTAAAGTTAATTTCTACGTGTAATTATTCCATTCACATTATTTTACAATCAAAATGCAATCATAAAATCATTTTTAATCGGTATTTCACATTAAAAAAGCGCCCTTTTCGGACGCATTTTCTTTTGTTTATAACTGTATGTAAGAAAGGATGCTTTGAACATGAACGTGATTAATTTAGAAGCTGCTAGAAAACGTAAGCAGTACAAAAAGCAAATGATAACTATACCGATTATTAAACGTATTTACGAAGAGGACGGAGAAATTAAGTGCGAGGTATTAGGCGAAAAGGATGTTCCTCTTGAAATGTTAGAGAAGTAAATTACATGATCTTAAATCGAAGACGCATCTCTCTTGAGATGCGTCTTTTTCATTCTATACATTCTGATTTAAATGAATAAGCTTTTCTGGATTCATCATCATATAAATAGATGCGATTTTCTTTTCTTGAAACTCAAACGAAAGCACATACGTAGCGCGATTATTTATATTTACAATAATACCTGGTGTACCATTTACCATTCTAAATGCAATGGAATGTCCTTCTGGTAACTTTTTGGTAATCCCTAAGAATAAGCGAACAATCCTTTCAGGTGTGTAAACTGGTTTAAGAGCCGTTGTAACCTTTCCACCACCATCGGATTTAAATATTGCATCTGTTTTTAAGATTCCTAACATTTCCTGTACGTCTCCTCGCTGCAAAGATGCAACGAATTGTTCTACATATGCAGCCATTTGCTTTGTACTTAATTTTGAGGCTTTCGGTTTATCTATTATACTTTTTCTGGCCCGATGAAAGATTTGTCGACAGTTCACACTACTCTTTTCGACAATTGATGCGATTTCATCATAATCATAGCCAAAGACTTCTCGTAATATAAACACCGCTCGTTCAACTTCAGATAACTGTTGTAAAAGCAAAAGATACGCTGTAGAAATAGACTCCTTCATTATATATGTCATTGAGGGATCATCATTTTCTTCAACAAGTGGTTCAGGTAACCACATGCCAACATAAACATTTCGTTTATGTGCCGTTGAACGTAATTTATCGATTGCACGATTCATAACCATCTTACACAAATACGCTTTTACATTATCAACAGACTCTAGCTCTTCTATTTGACTTAATGAAAGAAATGTATCATGAACAATATCTTCAGCATCCATAACACTCCCGAGCATACGATAGGCTAAAGAAAACAATAAAGGTTTATATGCTTGATACAATTGTTCCATTTCCACACTAACATGACCCTCTTTCAATTTGTGACTTTACTTTGTTCTAAAATTTGTAGTGCTGCTCGTTTACCGCTAGCAACCGCAGCGTCAGCTAATAATTCATCATGCCCAGTCCAATCTCCTGCAACATATATCCCTGGCATTTCAGGAACCCTAGGCCCTGGATTTTCAGTACGGCCAATATGAGGAAAATCATAGACAACTGTTATTTTAGGTAAATATTGCTTTTCAACTAACTCCTGTTGCCATTTCGGATGTAATAAATCCATTGTATGTTCTAACAAAGTTTTATCATCATTAAAATTACTAGTCTGTAATGCATGATTATGATATTTTATCAATCCCACTACTACCGTTCCATCGTCACTCAGCTTAGCGGCTCTCGATTGATTCGTAAAAAACAAAGGTTGATCTAATCCTAAGGCAAATTGATATGATGGATTGGGTAATTTTCTTAGGCCAAGATCTAAGGAAGCTACTGTAACTGGCACTGATTGTTCTTCCCATATACGCAGCATAGTGTCTCTTGCACCTTTTACAATTTTACAAGCCTCTTTTGGTGGTATAGTAATAACAACCGTAGGGACTTCAAAGAATTCGTCACCAGAACAACGAATTCTTTGAATATGACCACAGTGCTCAATTTCAACTACATTTTTGCTCTCTAAAAAATGAACTCCAGCATTTGTAGCATCTTCTCTTAACTTTGTTATGATTGTCTCCCATCCGCCATCTACATAAAAGACTCCTTCTTTCATTGATCGTTGTATTTGTTTTAGTACAGAAGATGCTAACTGTATTGTCGGAGCATATGTGTAAGTTGATGTTCGGCATAATGCATAAAACATATTTCTTACCATGGGATCTTTAATTTCTTTTTCTGTCCATACACTCAGACTCATTTTAGGAATTGTATTTAAATCTAATTTCCCTAGCTTTAACATCAGATGAGAAAATTGTATTTTAGCCGCCCATGAAAGTAATGGTGTAGATAAGATTGATCGAAAATCTGTCGGTATTGTATACACATCATTTTTCCATATACCATGCGCGCTAGTTGAAGGTATGTCTCCTGGAATGTTAATTCCAAGTTCCTCAAAAGTTGATAGTGCTTCTCCCCCGCGATATAAAGCGTGCGCCCCAAGATTCATAAGGACTCCGTTTTTATTCGTTGTTATTGCTCTTCCACCAAAGCGACTTGATTTCTCTAATACAACAACTTTTTCACCTTCCCTAGCTAAATAAATCGAAGCTGTTAATCCAGCAAGTCCCCCGCCTATAATTGCCACATTAAAGTTCTCCATATATATTCCCTCCTTATTGTTCTACACACAAGACGGATGAAGAAAGAGGAATGTGACATCTTTTAAGATTTATTTTTCCTTCAAAAACAAAAAGATCCTTTATCACATACTAAAGGATCTTTTTGTTTACATAATATAATTACCAACTACTTGTATGAGAGGTAGTCTTTAGTGGCACTGGATTCCAACTTTGTTGTATTGTTTGCCATGATTTAACCGTTCCATCTTTACTTTTAATAAATGCTTTAAATTCTATATTTCTTTCAGCTGGCAACACAACATTTCCTCTCCAATCATTACTATGAGAATCATAATATAATTGAATTGGATACTGTTTTGTGTCCCAACTTCCTAATTCCGCACGATTCCCAGTAATATAAACAGTATCTCCTATTGTTGTAGGAACATTTTTTACTACAATCGTTTGCATAACAGGGGTTACACCTAATAAATCTTTAAATTTCCCCATTAATGAATTGTTATACATTACATCTTGATAACGAAGTAACGTAAATCCAGCAAAATTATAATTAAAAGCCATTTCTGCAACTCGTTTATACTCTTCTTCATTTCCGATACTTAAAGCATTTTCACCGTTTAATACAATTCCCTTTTCATTGGCTAATGTTGCAATATTTTGTACCAATGTTTTTGGCATTGAATATTCCGGATAACTACCTTTATCTGTCATTTCTAAACAAGTAAATGTTACATCTAGCTTTGCACTTTTGAATGCATCAAGTAAATGGCTATAATCATTATACCCTGCAGGCTTTTCAGCTCCATGAGGTATTGTTGGGTTATTATATTGCCAATGTACACCTGCAATTTTTGCACCAATTGGTACTTGGAAAGTTGTGTCAAATGCATTATGTGCTAATTCACCAATTAATTTTGTATGATTTTCCAAGATGCCCTGATACCATTCTAAATAGTCTTTTCCATACATAGAAAGATATCCATTCATTAAAAATTGTTCCCCATCGCTTGGTGGTAAAATTGCTAACTCTGAAATCAGTTTCGTACCCCATGCTTTATTCACTTCATTTAGAGAACCATATTTATTTAATACCCATAAACGAAATTTAGATTTTGCAAACTCTGTATACGCTTGAAACTTTCCACGTGAGGGATATCCTGTCCCATCGGAAGTTGTATATGAAGGATATCTTAGTTCACCAGCTGGTCCTCCAGATAAATATATTTTTGCGATTACATCTTTATATGGTTTCATAGCTGCTGCGAATGCTGTATATAGTTCACCATATTCCTTTCGAATTACATCTGAAGCAAGTGGATTTAATGTTTCTTTATTGACAGTTCCTGTTTCAGACTTAAAATAAAGGCTATCATCGGATTTTTGATTCCAAACCCATGAAGGAATTGGTACATTGCAATCATCCCCAACATTTCCACCGCACTGATGTGTGGAAATAATAGGAATCATTTTCATACCTGCATTTTTTACCGATTGAGCAAAGCGCTGTGCGTATGAAAAATCAAATTGCTGATCTCCGTTCTTTTCCATATCCCCCCACCAAAAATCAACTGTAATAGCATAAAAACCATTTTGTTTTGCCCATCGTAAATCATTTTCAAATGTCTCCCAATTTGTTACTTCCGGTATCTTTTTTAATGGCGCCATTAAATATGCTTTGTAATCTGGATTCATTCCTTTTCCATTTACAGCTGCAGAACTCGCTTGCGGAATTAATAATGATACAAATAACATCACTACAGACAAAATGACAATACAACAATATTGAAACTGATTTTTCATTGCTTCTCTCCTCTTTAATTTACAGATTTCATGTATTCGCTTTCATTATAAACGAAAAGACGCAATCGTTTGCATGTAATAATGCATAATATTAAAATAAACAAGCTAGATTAATTAGCTTGTTTATTTTAAACTCCAATTTCATACTATCTACTTCCACATACAAATATCATTTCTTATTTTACTGAACTTGTTATACTACTTTTATGATATTTTATTAAAATATCATAAAACCCTTTTACCAAGAATGATTAAATCCCTTTCAACCCCATCTAATTCTGCAACGTTAGGCAGATGCGCCCATTTTTCAAAATCAAAACAAGAAAATAATTGAAGACTAGCTTTATTATGAGCAAATATAAACGCTAGTATTGTTTTAATCTTGAGCTTCGGACAAGTATCTAGCACTTTATGTAGTATATGTTTACCCATCCCCCTACCTCTATACATTTGATGGATGTATATACTTATTTCAGCTGTTCCATTATAAGCAGGTCGACCGTAAAAGGATTGGAAACTAACCCATCCGCATATCTCTCCTTGAGATTCTATTATCCATAAAGGTCTAAAAGAAGGTGAATGTTCATTAAACCATTGTTCTCTACTCTTAACAGTAACAGGTTCTGTATCAGCGGTTACCATTCTACTTGAAATAGTTGAATTGTATATATCCACTATACTAGATAAATCACTAATTTCGGCATCTCTAATCTTAATATCTTCTTTCATAAACAACTCACACTCCTCAGTTAATATTCTATTTTTTCATATATTAACTGAATTCATACATATAATTCAAACATGAATTGTATAAATCTAATATTTTTTATCCTTTTATAACTTTTAAAAACATTATTAATTTACTACCTTATTTTATATTAATAATATTTTATCCAGAATATTAGGTATGTACGGGTCATATTTATTTTCCAAAGAATTAATCAAAATTCCTCTGTAATTTACAAAATAACTAGGTATAAATACCTAGTTATTTTGTATTTAAATGAAATACCAACTTCATCTTTTCTCTAATTTTTTTGTAAATCTATCATATTGCATCCGAAAAAGTTCAATGACAACCGGAAGATCCTCTTCGCTTTTTATATGATAACTAATCCATCCTGATTCAGGTAATACATGATGGGGCTGCGCTAACCCTTGATTAACCAATTCATCCCGTTTTAATTTTGGAAATGGAAGATCAGCTAATGTATCTCCATGAAGATGACCTAACTCTTTCTTTTTATAATTTAATTCAATACCACCAAATCGATGTGGTTTTTCAGAAACCCCTTCCCAGCTCAGCACTTCTTTTCTAATCATTTCACTATATGACATGGCCGTTCACTCCTTTATCATTCTGAATGTAAGAATACGATACCTTTTTTCTTTAAACGTTACATCACTCAAAGGTATCAATGTATTTACGAAAATAGTTTGATATTTGCAAGGTAAATGAAGCCCATGCTTTTTCAAAAAAAACATCATTTATTCGCTCTAATTCTATTTTATATTTGATTCAAAAATACATTCATTGTATACGAATAGGTACAATCAATACTGCACACTAAAATAACTAGACTCATATCCTAATTCGTATACTTAATCCTATTTCAAAACAGAAAGGCAGGAAGAATAAATGACTTCTTATATAGATTACACCTCTCCCTCTGTCCGTTTCACTCATGATCTAAGTACGAGTAATTTTTTTAAAAAAGATGAGCAAAATTATATAAATGTACTGGGAATTAAACAATTAAATACATTAGACAATACATCGTTATTAGATATTTTTTTAAGCACTGGTAACGTCGTTGAACCTCATGTACATCAAAATGCAGCTGAACTTGTTTACTGTATTTCTGGAGCAGCTATTGTTTCATTACTTAACCCGTTTACGAATCAAATTCTTAATCTCCCTATTAAACCAGGGCAAGTTGCCAACGTACCCCAAGGTTGGTGGCATTATGAAATTGCCTCTGTAGACAATACACATTTATTAGCAATTTTTAACGCTCCTACACCAGAAGTTATATTTGGTTCAGATATTTTAAGGCTGACACCCTCAAATGTAATGGCTCATACCTATTGTCTTGATGAACAAGAGTGGAAGAAAGCAATATCTCCTATTCAATCAACTACTGTAATTGGCCCTCCGGCAAACTGCACTCAGAATCGAAATACTATGTACAATACACTACCTCAAAACCCAACCTATCCCGAGCAGCCACCTTCATACTACCAACAACAGTTTCCATTTCATCCATATTGAGGGTATTAATAGGAGGAGTTATCATTAAATTTTATAAATATATGAAAATCCCAAAGCTATTCTTTATCCAGTAAATTAGAGTTTAAGTATCTTTCACTTAAGACCCTATAGAAATTACATTGAATTTTACTTGAGTTAATAAGTTGAAAAATGAGTTCTAAAAAGATGTTTACTTACTCTGTAAACATCTTTTTAGAACTGTAAAAGTCTTGTATGTACGAATCATATTTTCATCTTGTTTCATTACCTTAAACTACCGTAACGATTACTAGAGTTTTCACATATACTATTTATATATCAAACTGGAGGTGATGGTATCATGAATAAAGAGTACGATTCTAACAAAAATTCTTCTAACAATAAAGATATCCGCAATTCATCTTCACAATCTTCCAATTACCAATCATCACAAAACCTATATCGCCAAGGATATGTAAAGAAAAAGGGATGTAATTGCGGTAAAAACAAATAGAATTTTTCACTTTATTCAGAATTAAATTTACTGTGTAATATATACACATCAAAAAAGAGCATCCATAACAGATGCTCTTTCTCTTATAAAATAAGTAAATGATTATTCATTTTGAAAGAACATTTATGTAGAAAACTCTTGTTCAAAACAAGGTGACTCTATTAAATGATATTATTATTTGATTATCCAGATTATTTCACACGGATTACAACAAGCATTCACCATTGGTATAGTTAGTATCGGGATATAGAGATGTTGTTTGAAGCATCTTTACTTTCACCATTCATTTGCATAGTAAACGTAACATTAGAGTCCATGATTTCCCCCCTCTATCTTGGTTCGTTGAGTTCGTTTGTTTTGTTAGCACTTAAATTGAATTGCAACTACATTCCTTCTATTTAATAACTATTATCAGTTCAGAAAATACATGGACAATTACCAACACTTGCTCTGCCATTTTTTTACTTTCCCACTGTAAGAGTAGATATGTCCGTTATTGTTTAAATAAACTTCTATATCCTCAGCAAACATCTTTTACATCCTCTTCTTCAATAACTCCCTTTTTATTTCCAGCCAATTTCTTCAAGTAAT
Source organism: Bacillus sp. FSL K6-6038 (assembly GCF_038050455.1). Taxonomy (NCBI): domain Bacteria; kingdom Bacillati; phylum Bacillota; class Bacilli; order Caryophanales; family Bacillaceae; genus Bacillus; species Bacillus sp. FSL K6-6038. Next base: position 2,469,881 of record NZ_JBBOUH010000001.1, on the reverse strand, counting down.
CAACGAATTTATTAATTATTTCCACTGCCATCATCCTTTCAATTCAAATGTCCATTTTGTTCAATAAAATAGAGTACCCGCCATTAGGTACTCTTTTGCGAAAGGAGTATGGAGCTCCAAGTATCATCTCAATTATGATAACTCGTCCCACACTTCATAATATGCTTGTCTCATTAAGTTGTTTACTAGTCCATTGTGTAATTTCTATATAACAAAGAAAATAAGGTATAATCATTTTCTATCTCCAGCATAGCTTCATACATTGGTTTATCATATCCAACGCCTTTTGCATAAACTAAAGATTTAATAAATGCCTTAATGATCCTCTTACTTTCAGGAGATAACTTACTATTGCTTATAAATTCAACTTGTGACCTAACTATCTTTCAATTCTTTATCCAAAAAAGCAATACACGCCTTTTCAACAGATGAATAAAAACCAACTGGCTTGAATCCGTATTTTGGTTCTTCGCCCTCTTTTGTTTTTTTTGTACTTCTGATGTTTGCAATCACAAAAAAATGCGGTTTCTCAAATACAAGAAACCGCATTACATCAACATTTAAATTTAAATTTTAAACTGACTCGTATACAGTCCATAATAGAACCCTTGACTTTCAATTAAAGATTCATGATTGCCCCTCTCAATAATTTCTCCATCTTGAATAACCAAAATTTGATCCGCTCTTTCAATTGTTTTTAATCGATGGGCAATTACAAAGCTTGTGCGTCCCTTCATCAAATTGTTTAATCCAGATTGAATTTGAAGTTCTGTTCTTGTATCAATGTTTGATGTTGCTTCATCAAGAATTAAAATATCTGCATCTGCTAAAATTGTTCTCGCAATTGCAAGCAGTTGCTTTTGCCCCTGACTTAAATTCGATCCTTCTGAAGCAATCTCTGTTTCATATTGATTTGGTAAATGTTTAATAAAGAAATGTGCAGAAGTTATTGCTGCAGCAATAACTTCTGCATTACTTGCATCTAGCCGTCCATAACGGATATTATCCATAATTGTACCAGCAAAAAGATATGTATCTTGCAAGACGACTCCTATTTTACTTCGTAAGGAGCTAATATCGTAATCTTTTATATCTTTTCCATCAATCTTAATTTGGCCCTTATGAATATCATAAAAGCGTGTTAATAAATTAATGACTGTTGTTTTTCCTGATCCAGTGGGGCCAACAAGTGCAATCGTTTCTCCTGGATGCGCATGTAAGTTTACATCTTTTAAAATTTCTTTTTCTTTCGTATATCCAAATGATACATGTTCGAAAGAAACATTTCCTTTTAGATTCTGAACAACAATTGCATCTTTTTTGTTTTGAATTTCTGGAACTTCATCCATAATTTCAAAAACTCGCTCTCCCCCAGCAACTGCAGCTTGAATTGTATTCATAAGCGTTGCAAACTGACTAAGTGGTCTTGAGAATTGACGAGAATAGTTAATAAAAGCTGCGATGACACCAACTGTTGTCATACCATTTAAAACCATAATAGCACCTGCTAAGATAACAAGTCCCATCCCTAAGTTGTTAATAAAGTTCATACTTGGGAAGATAAACGCTGAAAATGTATCAGCTTTTGTAGCAGAAATTCTAAGTTGTTCATTAATCGCATGAAATTTATTTACTGTTTCTTTTTCTTTTCCGTACAACGTAATAACATCTGCACCTGTAATCGCTTCTTCAATAAAACCGTTCAATTCTCCTAAATCTTTTTGGCGCTTCGCAAAGTTTTTACCACTATATGCAACCAATTTTTTTGTTACAAAAAACATGATGGGTACTGTAATGAGTGTCACAATTGCTAAAATCCAATCTAGTGAAAACATTGCAATCGTCACACCAACAAATGTTAAAGCAGACGAAATGATTTGCACGACACTTTGTGTTAACGCTTGGTTTAAACTATCGATATCATTTGTAACGCGACTCATTAAATCTCCCTGTGAACGAACATCAAAGAAACGAAGAGAAAGCGTTTGGATTTTTTCAAAAATATCTTGCCTTATTTTTTGTATCGTTTTTAATGCAACATTAACCATTAAGTATGTTTGCAGCCACGTTAATAATACCGTAACGCCATAAATCCCAATGAGCAGCATACACATTCTTGCTGTCCCATTTAAATCTCTTGGTATGATATATTCATCAATAATAACTCCCATATAATATGGACCTAGTAAACCAAGTAATGTTGTGACAAATACAAGAACAGTAACGAACATAAGAGCTGCTTTTTGATAACCCATATAGTTCCAAATCCTCATTACAGTTCCTTTTGTATCTTTTGGTTTTCCTGATTTGGAATTGCTACGTCCACCTTTATTTCCGAACTGTCCTTGAAAATTACGCATGCTCTTCCCCCCTTTCTTGATGCAAACTACCACCTTGGGAAAGATATATATCTTGATACACTTCACATGTTTCTATTAAATATTCGTGCGTCCCACTTCCAACTAACTCACCATGATCTAAAACTAGAATTTGATCAGCATCTATAACAGATGATATTTTTGAGGCGATTAAAAATGTTGTCGTTTCTGTGTGTTCTTCTTTCAATGCTATTTGTATAATTCCTTCTGCTTTTGCATCAACTGCAGATGTAGAATCATCTAACACAAGGATAGATGGCTTTCGAACAAGTGCCCTTGCGATAGAAAGACGCTGTTTTTGACCACCAGAAAGGTTCGTTGCGCCTTGCGTTAAGTTATACTGATATGTATTTTCAAGCTTATTTATAAACTCCGTTGCACAAGCTGCCCCTGATGCAGATTCTATTTCACCTTGCGTTGCTTCTTCTTTACCATATCGCATATTTTCTTCAATACTCCCTGAAAACAGCAATGCCTTTTGTGGAACAAATCCGATTGAAGAGCGAAGCACCTGTAAATCGTACTCTTTGACATTGACACCATCAACAAAAATCGCACCTTGATCAACATCATATAAACGTGGAAGTAATTTAACTAAAGTAGATTTCCCACTTCCTGTAGGACCAATAATCCCTATTTTTTCACCTTTTCTTGCGGTAAATGAAATATCTTTTAAAACATATTCATTATTTTTACTGTAACTGTAACTTACATGCTTAAATTCAACATTTCCCTTTACTTCCTCCGGCTGATACACATTTTTTTCATTTTCAATATCAACATTAGTTTCTAGTACTTGTTGCACACGATCAGCGGATGGGAAAGCACGCGCAATTTGAATAAATACCATACTGATGGACATAAGTGACATTAATATCATATTCAAATAGTTAATAAATGCCAAAATCGCTCCAACTTGTAGTGTACCATTAAAATTTTTTACGCCACCTATCCATAAGGTAGCTACAATACCACCATTTACAACGAGCATGATGATCGGCATCATTAATGAAATGATTTGTACTGCACGAATATTAATGCCCGTTAAGTTTTTATTTACTTTTTCAAACTGAGAAATTTCATGATTCTGTCTTACATAAGCCTTTACAACGCGAACACCAGATAGATTTTCTTGTAGTTTTGTATTCACTTTATCTAGCGCTTCTTGTACCCTTCTAAAGGATCCACTTGCATTCCCAGCGATAAAAACAATTGCAACTAAAAGAATAGGGACAACAACAAGTAGAATAGAAAATAGATCTTTTGCTGTAACAAAAACAATAATGATACTGCCTATAAATAATAATGGGCCACGAACAAGAACGCGTAATGTCATCGTCATGGCTGCTTGAATGGATGTAATATCATTTGTAACAATCGTTAGTAATTTCCCAGTCCCAAATGATTCTCGATTTTTGTAAAAACATCTTTTCTTATATCCGTTGCGAAGTTAACAGCCGCTTTCGTAGGATACATCATACATCCAAGCCCACCAATTAATCCAAGTGCTGCTGCTCCTATCATAAGAATTCCCATTTTAATTACATAATGAAAATCTTGATTAGCAATTCCAACATCAATAATATGTTGCATAATTGTCGGTTGAATTAAATCCATCGCAACCTCAAGTACCATAAACAGTGGTCCAATAACGGCGAAGAACATGTATGGTTTTAAATACTGTAACAATTTGCGAAATGATTTCATACATTGTCTCCTTTTCTTATGAAATTGTCATTTTATAACTCAAATCCCCCTCCATTCTATTCATCTGGACATTTTCATCACTACTACAATTATGTTCTACAGGTTAATATTTAACATTATTAAATGATGAGTATTAATTATACATTCGTCAATCAAAGTGCCTTAATTTGATGGAAAATAAGACTTTTATCACAAAACTTTATGGACGCTTATTTAACTCTATTTCAAGACAATAACAAAAAGCCGCATTCTTTCATAATAGAATGCGGCTAATTTTAATTATGTATGCTCAATTGTAAAATCCAAAAATTCTGTTTCAAATCCATTATCTTTTGATGGACTACAAGTATAATTTCTTAAACATTCCATAATTCACTTATCTATCATTTCCTGTAATCCAATCAAAAAGTATCTGTTAATAGTTACTTCTAGATTAAGATTCTATTTAAAATTCAGTCAAAACTGGAAATTTATATCCTTTAAAATCGATCTTTTCACCACCGTGAACCATCAAATGTTTTTTAGATTGAAACTCTTTGTGCGCTACCTCTTCAAGCCCTAACTCATCAGGGTAAAAGTAAAATTCAATCTCTGTAAATGGCTCAGATATTTCAGCACATATATCATCTAAAATCGGAAAGATTTGTGCGAAAATACCAAATAGTTTCAGTACTTGATTTTTCACTTCAAATACAATAAGCGCGTCGAGTTTCTTTGAATAATATAGTTTTTCATTCCATTTCGCATCGTACATATTAAAATAAAAAGAAGACTGATAGTTTAATGTTGAAAATTCCATTGAAAGCTGTTGAGCGTTTTCTATTATTCCCTTTATAAGTTCCATATCTTTTTCATCATAAAAGTTTAATTTTCGAAGTGAAGACGAGCGAGGTAGAGTATTATCATATGATAATGTCATCAGATATTCTTGTACGACTCGAAAACCAAATGGTTCATATAATTCCGGTTTCTCTGTAAATAATATTGCACATTCATACTTTGTATCTATTTCTTGTAATACTTTACAAAACAGCTGCTTCATCAAGCCTTTTCTCCGATATTCTGGATGTGTCATGACAGATTGAATACCAGCTGCATAAATCCGTTCTCCATTTACAAAAATCGGTAGCGAAAACATAGACACATTTGCTATTACTTGACCTTCTTGTAAATATGAAAAAGGTTTGTATGTAGTGTCCCAAAATCCATTGGCCTCAAAATTTTGTAACGTTTGAACAGGAATACGAAACACTTCTTCAAATAATTGAAATAACGGTTCCTTTTTCGATTCCTCCACAAAAAAGTTTTCAGAAAGAATAAGATTCCCCATATTGTTCCTCCATAAGTTCATTCTTATCAATGTAATTGTTTTCTATTGTGTTTAAATCAAGTAAGTCTTCTTACAACTCAACGCATCATCACAAAATATACCAAAATAAGTTAAGATTTTCAAGATAACTCCGAATACTAATCCACCTTTTTTTTCCCTTTATGATTCAGACAAGTTCTTTTCAGTAAAACTCTAAGGAATTATTTTTTTAGTATTACAACACTTTTATAATTTTTATATTTAACAGCTAACCGATATATGTCAGATAAAGTGAAACTTTAATCAGTGCGGGTTTTCTTCATCCCCCACTAATTATTAGCCCTCACCAATCGGGCTTTTACGGGCAGTTTATCTCCGACTCAATTCCTGTACTTTCGCTGAATTTTGAGGTGGGGGGGTCTTACTGCCCGCGAATAGCGGGATAAAAATTATTTTATCTTACTCTTACATGTATTGTTCAATAATCACCATACTAAGTGGGAACTAATTTCATTTAAAGTGAGGGCTATTTAACCATGAAAAATTATACTACTCCTAAATGTATTATCGTTATTTTTGGTGCGACAGGTGATTTAGCAAAGCGCAAATTATTCCCGTCTCTTTTCAGGCTCTTTCGACAAGGGAAAATCTCTGAAAACTTTGCCGTTGTTGGTGTGGCAAGAAGACCATTATCTACTGAAGAATTTCGTGAAAATGTTAAACAATCTATTCACAATTTACAAGAAGAAAACATGACTCATGATACATTCGCTTCCCATTTTTATTATCATCCTTTTGATGTAACGAATTTATCTTCTTATCAGGAGCTAAAAAGTTTATTAATCACTCTAGATGGAAGGTATTTTACCGAAGGGAATCGTATGTTTTATTTAGCAATGGCCCCTGATTTTTTCGGCACAATTGCCACGAATTTAAAATCAGAAGGATTAACTTCAACAGAAGGTTGGATTCGTTTAGTGATTGAAAAGCCATTTGGACATGATTATGAATCAGCACAAGCATTAAATGATCAAATTCGCCATGCCTTCACAGAAGATGAAATTTATCGTATTGACCACTATTTAGGTAAAGAAATGGTTCAAAACATTAAAGTCATTCGATTTGCGAATGCAATTTTCGAACCCCTTTGGAATAATCAATATATAGCTAACATCCAAATTACTTCAAGTGAAACTTTAGGAGTAGAAGATCGAGGCCGCTATTACGAAGATTCAGGTGCACTACGTGATATGGTCCAAAATCATATGTTACAAATGGTGGCACTCCTTGCAATGGAACCACCAATAAAGCTAACCGCAAATGAAATCCGAAGTGAAAAAGTCAAAGTACTACGTGCTTTACAGCCACTTTCAGAAGAAACAGTAGAACATAATTTTGTACGAGGACAGTATGGACCAGGTATGATAGACGAGGAAAAAGTAATTAGCTACCGTGAAGAGAACGCAGTAGATTCAGAATCGAACACAGAAACATTCGTTTCTGGTAAATTAATGATTGAAGATTTCAGGTGGTCAGGAGTTCCTTTCTATATTCGAACTGGGAAACGTATGCAAGAAAAATCAACTGAAATTGTCATACAATTTAAAGACTTACCAATGAATCTATATTTTAATAAGGAAAAAAAAGTTCATCCTAATTTATTGGTCATTCATATTCAACCGGAAGAAGGAATTACCCTCCATTTAAATGCGCAAAAAACCGATAGCGGTACTACTTCGACACCCATCCAATTAAGTTATTGTAATAACTGTATGGACAAAATGAATACACCTGAAGCATATCAGGTTCTTCTATACGATTGTATGCGTGGTGATTCAACTAACTTTACACATTGGGACGAAGTATGTCTTTCTTGGAAATTCGTTGATACAATCTCGAGTGTTTGGCGTAATAAACCGGCGAAACATTTTCCTAACTATGAGTCTGGATCAATGGGCCCTAAAGAATCTGATGCTTTATTAGAAAGAGATCGCTTCCATTGGTGGCCAACGATAACCTCTCATTTGAAAGGAGAAAGTTACAATGAAAATACATGATATTACAGCACCTATATTTGAAGGGATGACTGTTTACAAAAATAAGCCTGAAAAACAACCACAATTTTCAAGAACAACAAATGCGCATGTCACGGAGTCACGTATTACATTAGACGTCCATACAGGTACACATATTGATGCACCATTACATATGATTAACGAAGGAGCAACCTTTGAAAGTATTCCATTAGAAAAATTAGTGGGACCTGTTAAAGTTTTTGATTTAACAACTGTTGAAGATGGAATTACAATAACTGATTTACAACACCTCGATATTCAAGAGAATGACTTTATCTTATTTAAAACTCGTAATTCTTTTGAAGACGAGTTTAATTATGAATTTATTTTTTTAAAAGAAGACGGTGCCCATTATCTAGCGAAGCGAAACATTAGAGGAGTTGGTATTGATGCTCTCGGGGTGGAACGTAGCCAACCAGGACACCCAACTCATAAGGCATTATTCGATGCAAATATTATCGTCATTGAAGGATTACGTTTAAAAAACGTGCCGGCAGATCAGTATTTTATGGTAGCTGCACCATTAAAACTAGTTGGAACTGATGCCTCTCCAGCACGTGTTCTTCTTTTTAAAGATATATAAATATCAAACAACCCCGTTCTTTTAAGAACGAGGTTGTTTTTATGTAGAAAACGTTTTTCAATTACATTAAGATAACGACTCATTTTTTGTCACTTTTTTCTACCGCATGTCCGCCAAATTCGTTACGGAGTGCTGCAACAACTTTACCTGTAAATGTATCATTTTCTAATGAACGATACCTCATTAATAAGGACAGGGCAATAACAGGTGTCGCTGTTTGTAAATCAAGAGCCGTTTCAACTGTCCATTTTCCTTCTCCTGAAGAATGCATGATTCCTCTAATGTCATCTAACTTTGCATCCTTTGAAAATGCGCGTTCCGTTAAATCCATGAGCCATGAACGAATAACTGAACCATTATTCCATACTCTTGCTACTTTTTCATAGTCATAATCAAACTCGCTTTTCTCTAACACTTCAAATCCCTCACCAATAGCAGCCATCATACCATATTCAATCCCATTATGAACCATTTTTAAAAAATGACCACTTCCTGCTTTTCCTGCATATAAATATCCATTTTCTACAGCTGTATCTCGAAATACAGTCTCAACAGTTTCCCACGCTTCCCGGTCTCCTCCAATCATATAACAAGCACCATTACGAGCACCTTCTGTTCCACCAGACGTTCCTGCATCCATAAAATGTACACCAGCTTTTTTAAACTCATCATAACGACGAATGGATTCCTTATAATAGGAATTACCCGCTTCAATCACAATATCTCCTTGACTTAAAAGCGGTGTAATTTCATTAATAACAGTATCAACAACAGCATGTGGCACCATAATCCATAGAATTCTTGGTTTTTCGAGAGATTGAATAAGTTCAGATAGACTAGATGTACCTATAGCTCCATATTCTTTTATTTCTTTTATAGCATCTGTATTTACATCATACGCCACTACTTCATGATTCTTATCAATTAAATTTTGACCTAAATTTAATCCCATTTTCCCTAGACCGATTAACCCTATTTTCATCTTTAACTCCTCCTAAAAATACCTAAGTGAGATTCGCTAATCCTTTGTTTATCTTTCTTCATTTGAACAATCAATATTTATCCAAATTTTTTCACTACGGATATATTTTGCACGAATCAGCTCTGGTAGATGCATAGGAGTCACTTAATATTTATACTTTAACATTACAGTATAAAAAACATTCCAGTTCCTACCCCGTTATTCACTAATCCCTTCTAATCTCTCCTTCGTACTTCCTTCTTCTCCTTTCAAACGTTTTTCAAATGTTTTTCTCCAACTTGCTGAAAGGGCCTCTACTCCTAAAATCCTTCGTACTCCCTCAAAGTTACGTTTTTCTTTATGCATTATATGGTTTGCAAAAGCGATTGAAATACCTTTACGATCAGACTCAAGTTGCGTAAGAGAATCTGTTGGTGATACCCACCCCTCTTTTAGAACACGAAAATAAAATCCCGTATACCCTGTGTTTTGGAAGTAGAGTGGTAATTGCGGTATATCATACTTTTTTGCTAATTTAAAACAAGGTTGCCTTGGTTGACTTACTTGTACCACCGCTTCGCCAATTTGAAATATATCACCTATACAAACATCTTCCTCAAGCATGTCTTGCACTGTCATATTCTCTCCAAAAGCACCGTATACAAGCTTTCGATTCAATTCCTTTTCCCAATACGGATAATGGTTATAGGAATAAACACAAACTGCTTTATCTATTCCTCCATGATGGACTAAATCAGCTTGCCCATCTCCGTTAAATTTTAGTGATGATAAAAAAACAGGCTCACTTACCCGTGATTTATTAATACCCGTTTGAATTAATTTCCCACCATATGACACTTCTTTTGGCATACCTACATTAAGAGACCTCAAGTCATACGACCTTGGCATCATTCCCCACTCCTTTTACTATTTTGACAAAGCGCTTCAAAAGCTTGATTTATTATCTCAAACCCCTTATCAATTTCTTCATTCGAAATTACAAGTGGTGGTAAAAATCGAAGAACATTATCATGTATACCCGCCCCAATGCTTATAAGCCCATTTTTCCAAAACTCCTTAATTAACTGCGCTGTTAATTCTTTTGCGGGTTCTTTCGTTACATGATCGGTCACTAGCTCCATTGCACCAATTCCACCCGCAAAATCAATAAAGTTATTTCCATCTACATCTGTTATCATTGCTTCTTTTGCCGATTGTACGTACAAAGGTGTTAAATTATATACCCCTATTGGTACAGCTTGTTGATATCTCTTATGAAGTTCTTGAGAATAATTACCTGGTAATGTATTAGATTTTAATGCTTGTATCATTTCATCACCTCATCTATTTTTTACAATGATTACTTTGCTGTTCTACTAATGTGAGTATAATTTCAAGATGATCATTGTTCAATTCAATTATTTATATGATAATGATAGGTAAAACCTATCATTAGAGGTGATTCCCATCGAGTTAAGACAATTAGAATACTTTGTAGCTGTTTCAAACGAATTACATTTTACAAAAGCAGCTGAAAAATTAAACATTTCACAACCTTCACTGAGTCAACAGATTCGTGCACTTGAACATGAAATTGGTATGCCTCTTTTTGATCGAATTGGCAAAAAAATCTCTTTAACAGAAGCGGGAAGAATTTTGCTTTCACATAGTAAAAAAGTCTTTCACGAAGTAGAACAAGCGTATGCTGCAATTCAAGATTTAAACGGGCTTCAGCAAGGAAAGTTAACCATTGGTGCTCTATTGACAACCGTAAACTACTTATTACCACCAGCCATTTTGAATTTTAATGCGTTATATCCCAATATTGAACTTTCCGTATTAGGTCTTCGTACTGGGGAAATTCGTGAAAAATTGTTACAAAATGAATTAGATATTGGCATTACATTTCTTCCTGTTCAAGACAAAGAAATCATATCTATTCCGCTTTATCAAAATGAACTTACTTTAGTAGTGCCAACTAATCACGAATTAACACAACACACTACTGTAACGATGGGAGTGTTACAGAAATATCCTATTATCCTTCTTCCCAAAAATTTCTTTTTAACACAGCTTATTCGTTCGCATTGTCAAAACTTTAACTTTACACCAAAACCAATTTTAGAAATAAGTACAATGGAATCATTAATTCACATGGTGTCAAAAGGAATGGGAATTACAGTGTTGCCTAAACCATATATAGACTTTCTACAGAGTAACTCTATTCAAGCTATTAAAATCAAAAATCCTACTGCAACAATAGAAATTGGAATTATTTATAGAAAGGATAAATATATGTGTGCCGCTACACGAATGTTTATTGAGCAGTTACAAAAGATTGTAGCTTCTTTTCAAAAAATAGAAATTTAAATATAAACTAGGTGAAACAACAAAGGTAAAGTAAACAAAGAAAAAGAGTTGATTGTCTCTGCTGAAGGATACCAACTCTTTTTGGAGTTTCATTCATTTCTCACCTATAACGTATACCTTCTTTTTCCTTCCCATTTTATATGCCAATTTGATTTTTCGTAGTTGTAGCCTTCTCTTGAACAAGAAAATATATGCTCGGAAGGACGAGTAAACTAGCAATTGCACAAATTATTCCTAAGACAAAGAACGGTAAACCTTTACTCAAAGTAAACGATGCAACACTTGAAGCAATCGTCATTCCGATATACATTGCAGAACTATTTAATGCCATAACTGTCCCTCGTATAGCTGGATTTAATTCTGAAATCAAGGCAGTGAGCGAAGGCTGACCCAATACATATACTCCAGATCATATGTGCGGTAATCGCATATTTTACATTTCCAATATATACAGTAAATAAAATCACACTTATAGAAGCAAATATACTTGCGATTGAAACCACAACTTTCTTACCTATTTTATCCGCCAATTTCCCACCAACTACATTACCAATTACACTTCCTAAACCAGCAAAGAAAATAACAATTCCAATCTGTCCAATTGTAAACCCAAAATTTCTTCCATAATACACACCTATGTATGAGAACATACCATGTAGTCCTACAGTCCATAAAAACGTTGCTAATAACGCAAAGAAAACAGAGAAATTTGTAAATACGATTTTACAAGATCCAATCATTGCTTTGGGTGCAGAAATTGATAACTGGTTTTTCGAAATCTCTTTTTGTAACAATCGACTTGTAATTAACGTAACAAGCAAAGCTAGTAATCCAATAATATAAAATGTCCATTGCCAGTTTCCTACCTCAGATAAAAACGCACCGATAGGGACACCTAATACCGTCGATCCAACCATTGCTCCCATAATCATCCCCATCGCTTTTCCTCGTGACTGGCACGGTACTTTATCTCCTATACTAATGCAAATACACTTGGCATGATCATAGCTCCGGATAAACCAGTCAGTCCACGAAACAATAAGAGTATTTCAAAATGATTCGTAAGCCCGGTACAAAATGTAGCGGCTGAAAAAATGATAAGACCTGTGACAATCATTTGCTTTCTCCCCACCTTATCAGACAATGGTCCAAAAAATGGAGCTGTTATCCCATAGCATAGTGCGTATGCTGTAATTAAAAGCCCTCCCTTTTCAGCAGGCATTCCTGTTGTCTGTGAAATCGCAGGCAACAATGGTGAAACAATTAAAGAATCTAAACCGATAAAAAACGCGATAACTGCTAAAATACGTAACATTGATTTTACTTGCAACTTGTATCCCCCTCTTTTTATTTCATATATGAAGTAATTATTTAAATTCCTCCTCACACCTCCGATTTTATATACGTTATTTTATTTCATATATGAATTATTTATATAAAGAAAAATGTAACAGAATGTTACACTTTTTCTTATATATCACAATTAAACTATACGATGCTTCCATTTTAATAATAGTTCTTGTAGCTTCTGTTCTTCTTCATCAGTAAAACAGCTACAATTTTCTTCTAAAAAACCTGCATATTTTACATCGACTTTTTCCCTAGCTATTTCTCCCTTTTCAGTTAAATACACAAGTGTTTCACGTTGATCATTTGGATTTTTCTCTGTCGCAACGTAACCATCTCGTTTCATCCTTTGGATCATCGTTGTCATATTACTTGGAACACACCCCATATTTTCAATTAGCTTAGACATAGAAACCTTTCCAGACTTCGCAAGTACTTGTATCACACCAAATTGAACATAACTTATATCGTGCTCTTCTATCGCTTTATCCAAATTTCTTTGCAGTTGATGATAGACATCTCGAATATTTCCATATAATTCTCTTTTTTTCATATCCATTCGAAAAAGCCTTCCTTCTTTATTTCATATATGAATCTTATTCCCATTTATTTCATATGTCAAATAAAGCGAATACGCAGCGGAACTTTTATATTTCGCTGCGTATTTATCCTTATCTATCAAGTTTTCAAAACTATTTTTTAACTTGTTCACCACCTGCTATTAACATACTTCCTGAGAATGTCTCCTTTTGCATGAAGACTTTATTAAGCAACTCTTTCTGCTCATTTTGTGACATTACACCCTTACCTTCGCCAAGATTACCGCTTTGTAATTTCCAAATCGTATTATGATCCGCATCAACTTTCTCGTATTTCCCTTGTTTCCATCTTTCTAAAATATCTATATATGTATTTTTATGATTCATATCACTACTCTTAACAATCCCCAATAAACTTTCAATTCGTTCTTGCGTTATAAAAATATAACCCCACTTTTGATCCGCTTTTACTTTTTGATGTGCCATTTCATGTAATGCGATTTGTAATTTTTCATCAGTCCACTTAAAGCCTTTATTAAAGTCACTATTTGGCAATGAATAATTACCATTATCTAACAGCTTTGCATTCTCTGCTTTTACTTTACTATCAGCTAACACTTCCACTGCCGGAGCCGCAGTTGGTGTTTTTTTAGCGGTTGGTTTAATATGATTGAGATAATATAAAATTCCGTAAGTAAGTGCCACACCGATTACTACCATTCCAGCAATTATCCCTAGTATTTTTAATAGTGTTTTCATTGTACATATTTCCTCCCCCCAACATTCCATCACTCATTTTTTTCCTACCTATTGCGTTTTTCAAAAATAACTTGTTATAAATTATTCTTTAAAAATGCTTTTTCTTAAAAATTCTCCATCCATTCTCTCCCCCAAAATAACATTTGATCAAAATCTTTCATAGGTTTCCTTTTATTGTATTTCTATTCAGTTTCATATTGCAAGATTATTCTGTAAAAGGACTATGATTTTCTAAAATTCACATAAGAATTTTTCCACACTCCATCTCTGCTCGGCAAAATACGGTTAGCTTTATCCAGACTATACCCTTTGAAATCAGTTGAATTAAGAAAGCATTTTATTTTTATGTCATTTAAATTTGTGCTAGATTAGTACGTAAAGAAGATGACTGAAATGAGTTTATTACATAAAGGTATAACATTCCTTCATTTTGACGAAACGTATGAATTACAAAATAAACTTCATTCTTATCCACATGAAGATATTGATTTTAGGCATCTAGAACACTCAAATTTATATTGTAAAAAATATCCTGTATCATATCAAAGAACAGTTGCATAATAAAAAAATCAAATATACTAATCTTAGGAACCTTCTATCAAACATCTAAACGTTATAGTCATACTCATTACTTTTCACATTATGCACGATGTTGTTCTAATCACAATATAACTATCCCCCATAAATTACCCAATATTATGTTGTTTCAATTTTCTTCCCCACAATTGTCTCCATAATACAATGCAGACAACAGCAAGCATAATTGTTGTGATTACACTTCCTTCAATCCCAAAAGTTCCTCCATGTAACGATTTCGGACCGCTTGTTGTTGATTTAAACAGAGGTGTAGAGTATATTGTTGTACCACTTACCGCAAAACCATATATATTATATTGAGCCCAGTTCCATATAGAATGCCAAGCACATATACCCCAAAGACTATTTTCCTTTAATACATAAAACGCTGCGAATACACCAACTAATATGATATTTGATATAGAAAGAACTGTAATGCCTGGATTCAGTAGATGGAGAAATCCAAATAGTAATGAGGTAACAGCAACTCCAATCCATACCCGACTTCTAACTGAAATAACTGGAAATAACCAACCACGTACAACAATTTCTTCTGTGGCACCTTGTACTAAAAATGCTATTAAAGAACCTACCATTCCCAATATGACTGTACTTGAAAACTGTTGTATATGTAAGGTAACAGAACCACTTAAGACTAAAATTAAAACGGGTATTGTTATAAATGTAAGCCCAATGAATGCTCCGCGTAAGTATTTTTTTAAAGCTTTATCTTTCCAAAAACCAATTGATGAAAATGGACGTTTTTCCACAAAACGAACCCATAAAAATACAAATAAAATTGCTCCGCCAAATGTTAATAACATCCTTAAGTTATCATAAATCCCTTTCATCAATGTCGTTTCTGCTTTTGGTAAAAACAACATAAATAGCATGAATAACTCACCAAGTGTTAAAAATACAATCGATAATATTACTGCTAAAATTGGATGTACTTTTTTTCGACCTTCCTTTGCTGCTTCAATTGTTTTAAATCGACTATTATTCAAAACAACTCCTCCCTTCCCTCCTATAACTTACAAATACTTCCTATTTTACACTAAATTTATTATTTTTTATACTTTTATATCCTCATTTAAAATTCATATCCATAAATAAAAAAATACAACAAGGAATGCCACTCGTAATCATCTGGAGTATTTTCACATATTTTCGAACCAGGAATAATACATAAAAGTGAATATTTTTAATCTTGTTAATAAAAAACTTAGATACATGAAATACAATCAAATCCCTATACCAATAGCATTATTGAAGCACTCGCTCTTAAAAATATCCTATTTCCTTCCAACACTTGCTATTTCTCACCATTTGTTGTAAGATAGGTCTTAAGGTCAAATTTATAAAAGCTTAACTTTACATATTATCAAGCATCTATTAAGAATAATAAGTATTCCTAATGGTTTTTTGATAATATGTGAATTTTTATTTTCGTTGAAATAAGACGGATCATATTGTAATTTATTTTTCTTATTTTTAGGAGGCATTTACCATGACATTAACAGGTAAAGTAAAATGGTTTAACAGCGAAAAAGGTTTCGGTTTCATCGAAGTTGAAGACGGTAGCGATGTATTCGTTCACTTCTCAGCTATCACTGGCGAAGGTTTCAAATCTCTTGACGAAGGTCAAGAAGTTAGCTTCGAAGTTGAAGAAGGTAACCGCGGACCTCAAGCTAAAAACGTTGTAAAGCTATAATTTAAACAATAAAAAGGTTGTTACCATCGCACGGTTAACAACCTTTTTAATATATAATTAAAATTTTTACATAAAAGGAGTGGTCACATGTATCGCAATCGAAAGAACGATGTAGCAGAAGTACCACCAGAACAAACCCCTGTTTGGGAATGTGAATCAGAGGATTGTTTAGGATGGATGAGAAAGAACTTTTCATTTGAAGAAGAGCCAAAATGCCCTTTATGTAAAAGTAGCATGAAAAGCGGAGAACGTTTATTACCTAAATTAGGTTAATTGCTTCATTCCCCTCTTATCTTTTGATAAGAGGGGTTCGTTATTTTTCATTACTATCTAATTATAAAAGAAAAACCATGCGTACTATATCTCATGGTTCTTTTCTAAATCTGTTCGTATAATAGAATATATATATACATCTCGTTGTTGATCTCCTTGATGAATATACCCTCTTAATAGTCCTTCTTTCTGAAATCCTATTTTGGACAACATCTTACAAGATGCTACATTTTCAGGATATGTAATTGCACCGATTCTGAATATCCCTAGCTCCTGAAAACTATAAGTAATGATTTTTTGCACAGCTTCCGTTGCATAGCCTTTTCTCCAGTAAGAAGGATGTAAATCATAACCAATCTCAGAACGTTTACTCCAAAGTTGTAAATTATTTAATCCAATTGTACCAATTAAAATACCTGTTTCCTTCAATACAATTCCCCATCGAATTGCACGTTTTTCAAAAAAATTTTTTGAAAAAGATTCAATCATACGCGAAGCCTGACCAAATTCTGTAAAGGAATTCATTCCATAATAGCGCGTTACTTCTTCAAGCGAAAAGATTTCATATATTTTTTGACAATAAGATTGATCAATTTCAACTAAACGTAACCGTTCTGTTTCTAAAACAGGAAATGCCATTGAAATCCTCCTAATGTTTTTCTTTTTACTGATTTATTATATCAGAAAAATCTTCTCCAATCGGAAGTTTCATCATAAATAAAAGCCTGTTTTCTAAATAGATGAAACAGGCTTCCCCCATGGTTTTCTTAATTTATTCGGTTTATACACAAAATCTAACAGAATTAATACTCTAAATTATTATCTTTCAAGTATTTCTAACACTTACCGGAAAAGAAATTCAAAACCAAAATCTGATGTTTACTGATTTAATAGTAACTGCAATCATTATGATTACCATAATCGGATTCTTACTATTATTCGGAACACGGAAAATGGAATTAACAAATAAAAATAAGAATTAATGTTTCTTTATTTAAAGAGGTGCTTAATATAACAAGCACCTCTTTAAAAATGAACTATATACATTTGTTTCTCGAAAGCTTCCCCATATCCAATATCAATTGGATATTTATGTTAAAATATTAGTGAACAATACATCACGTTATTATTCAACGCAGAGATAAGAGTTGTATTAACGGAGGTGACCGAAAATCATGTATATTTTTATAGGCATTGCCCTCTTGTTCATTTCACTTGTTTTTTTATTCGCACAGCGATTCGCACCAAACTCGGCGATGATGACAAGTTTCAAAGGAAACAGCTTGAAAAAATTTATAATTGGGCTTGTAATCGCCTCGGTATTATCACTTTCATATGGATTTTATCACGCAGCCACTTATCAACCTTCCTTGCTAGACATTAAACTAAACAATACACAATATATCGTTTCAGGTGATATTGGTGAATTTGGTTATTTCTCAGAACAAATAATCAAAAAAGAAAAAGAAACCGAACTTTATTTCGCTTCTTGGAAAACACTGAGTTTAGAAAAACCTCAAATTATCATAAACTACCCTTCTGGTAAAACAGAAACTTGGAAACCGAATATTTCCCTAATAAAAAATACATCCACAAAAGAAATAAAAGAAAAATATAACATAAAAGAGATTTATCAACTCTCCCCTTATTCATTTAAAGAAGCTGGTAACGTCACATTAACAATTACAGAAAATAAAACGAAACGTGCAGAAACCCTAATCAAAATTAAAGAATAAACGATAGATACAATTTTCAGTAAAAAACAGACGAAATCCCACTCTTATACTAGAGAGGGATTTCGTCAAAAATATAAAGGTTACGTTATTCAAAGTGATTATTCAATACTTCAATAATCTTCTCTGCCGTTTTCTTTCCATTTCCTATACAAGCCCCAATGCCTACACCATAGTATGAAGCCCCCGCTAGATACATATTTGGAAAAACATCTAATAATTTCTCATTTAAAGATTGAACTGCATGGTTATGTTCTAAATGATAATTTGGCATTAAATCTTTCCAGTTCGTAACTTCAACAATTTGCGGTTCTCCCTGAATTCTAAGGCTTTTCTCAATATCAGATAAGGCAACTTGAATCAATTCTTCCTTACTTTTATGTTTCATTTTTTCATAAGCAGGATTCGAACTTTTATAAAACAATCTCACCAATAAATTTTGTTTATCTGATGTATGCTTCCATTTCCTGCTTGTCCACGTGCATGCATCACAAAGTAAATCACTATTTTCTGAAACAATGAAACCAGTTCCATCTACCGGTAATTGTTCATCAGCTATTTCAAACCCTAAATAAATGCTAATTAACGAAGAATTTTTTAGTTTATTGAAATCATCATCTAATTCATTAGAACTTAATAATGTTTGTGCAACATCATGTGGAGTAGCTATAACAACGTAATCCGCTTTTATTGTCTCTTGATTTGAAAAAGAAACTTCATATCCATCATCAACTCTATTTACCTTCGTCGTTGTTACTCCTTTTCGTATATCTGTCTCAGCTAATTCCTCTTCTAAACGATTAATAATCGTAGAAAGTCCATTTTTAAATGATAAAAACTTCTTATTCCCAGCAGCCTGAAATTGTTTTTTATTTACTTCAAAACCTTTTATAATACTGCCGTATGTATTTTTGTAATCAAGTAAATATGGTAGTGTAGAAGCCATTGTAAGCTCATTCAATTTACCAGAATACACTCCTGAAAGAACGGGGGAAATCTGTTTTTCAACCAACTCTTTTCCTAAAAAACTTTCTAAAAATACAGCGAGTGATGTATCTTTCGTAAAATCTTTATTCTTTGTAATAAAGTCTTTCAGTGCAATGATTTTCCCTTTCGTTGAAACTAACGTACTACTAAATAACGACTCTACACTCATCGGTATACCAAATACTGTGTCAGCAGGAATCGGATGTAACGTATCATTTGAGTAAATATAAGAAATACCTGTTTCGTTATATACCATTTCATCTTCTAATTTCAGTTCTTTTACAAATGGCATAACATTTTCATTTCGTGCAACGATTGAATCGGCTCCTGTTTCCAGGATGAAATCTTTTTCTTTCACACTGTGAATTTTCCCGCCCAAATATTCATTCTGTTCTACAAGGATTAATTCCAAATCTATATCGTAATCCTTTTTTAATCTTTCTAAATGATACATAGTAGAAAGTCCTGTAATACCTCCACCTATGACAACAACTGTTTTCATACCTGCTACGCTCCTAACCGATACTATAAATAAATTCCTTTATTATTATACCCAAAAATGAGCTTTCTCGACTAGCAACTTTCAAAGTTCTTGAAAAGGTATACAATGTATGTGAATACATTTCAGATTGATCATTATACACTAAATGATTAAGCCAAAGGAAACATAGCAATATGAATCTCAGAATTTAGTTGTTTAAAAGATATAGCAGCTGAAGACTCATCCTCCGAACTCCCTTCAGCAATACATAATGCAGGCACTTAAAGATTAGAAACATCACTAGTTTCACAAAAAGGATAACGATTCGTTTCATTCCATAATTGAATGAAAGTTCTCTCAGCACTATTCTCATGAATTTCATTCATATACGAAACTACTTCTTCATTTTCAAATATTTTTTATGATGCACAGCTTCTTGTTATAAGGTTTCTTCTCAATTCTATGGTTGAACTGGAAAAAACATCAACAAAAGTTAATGATTTCATTTTACTTGGTGGTCTTTTCATAAACAAAAATATCGCTAATCTATTTACTTTCTTTCATTAAATTATTTAAATAAAACACACTTCATATTACAGTAGTGTTTATAACATGATGAGATTCTAAAATGAGGTTCGTAACGCTTAATGATGTTAGAAGATATATTTAAATAAGGAAATAATTATACTTTTTAATATTTACAGCTAATAAACTAACAATTAAAATAACCAACTATCACTTAATCATTATTTCTGTATAAAGTGACAGCTCTTTATTTTAATAACATAAAATAATTTATTAACTTGTCTAATTCCTGGCTCATTTCAAGTACTTTTTGGTGTTGAAATCCATAATTTGAAACAAGTGCAAAAAGTTCTTCTTTTTTCACTTCAATGATATGTTCTAATTTTCTCAGCTCCATGTTTTATTTACTCGCTCCAATTTGAAAATATATGTACTCTAGTATAGACTACTTACATAATAAGTAAAAGTGTTATGTTTATGTAAATCTTACATCTTTAAGAAAAAGCTACTCCCCATTACAAGAAAAAGAATGCTTTACAAAAAAAGCATTCTTTTTCTTGTAATTTTTAATTATGTACAATTAAACCATTGGGCCGAAGACGACTCATCATAATTTCATCAATGAACTTACCATGAGCTTTTTGATTCCCCCTTTTTATACCTTCTTCCCTAAATCCAAATTTTTCATATAGTACTTTTGCACCAGGATTTATTTCCAAAACACCAAGTTCTACTCTCTCTAGCATTAACCAATTATCTGTAAGATCCAGCATTTTCGTCATCAAACCTTTCCCAATGCCTTTATTATGATATTCACTATCTACACCGATAAATAAATCTCCCGAATGTGACCTTCGTCCTTGCCCTTGCGTTAAACCAATAAACCCAACGACTTTTCCATCATACTCAGCAACAAATTCAAATTGATTCGGCGCTAGATTTCGAATCCTATTTTCCATCGCATCCACTCGCATACTAGGCAAGAAAACCATATATGGTAAAACATCATTTTGTATGCATATACGATGAATTGCTCTAGCATCTTGTATTTCTACTGCACGAATCGTAACCTCCATCACTTTACCTCCTTTTCAACTAATACATTAAAGGTTCTTTATTTCTATACAAGAATCCTACTTGCATTTATCTTTAAATCTCCTAATTCATCTGTTTGCATAACAATATTCTTAAAACTTTTGTATAGAAAATATAAAATTTCCTTTTTTTATTTCCTGAATTGTCATATAATAACGGAATCATTTTTATTTTTCTAAAAACTATAGTTTGGAGGTTTTCATATGACTACACTCGGTATTATCCGGCATGGCAGCACACATTGGAATAAAGAAGGTAGAGCACAAGGAAATTCAAATATTCCACTTGATCAAGCTGGATTATCTGAAGCTTATAAACTTGCAGAACGTTTAGCTACAGAGAAGTGGAATGTAATCTACTCTAGCGATTTATTAAGAGCGAAACAAACTGCTGAGGCAATAGAAAAAAACATTGAAAATATAGAAATCCATTTAGACCCTAGACTTCGCGAAGTAAGCGGTGGACAAATTGAAGGAACGACCGAAGACGAACGAATTTCGAAGTGGGGAGATAATTGGAGAGAGCTTGATTTAGGAATCGAAAGTGCTGATAGCGTTAAAGCAAGAGCTATACCTTTTATTGAAGAAATTACATATAAATATCCTAACAAAAACATCTTAATCGTTAGTCATGGCTCATTCATTAAGCAGCTTCTCAAAGAATTAGTACCTCATTTGAGCATGATAGAATCTCCTAAAAATACATCAATAACTAAAATTATAAAAATAGAGAACGGATGGGATTCAGAATTATATAATTGCACGGTACATTTAGATTAAATGTTTAAAATTCTAACAAAAAAGAAGCTCTTAGTAGCAAGTCTTCTTTTTTGTTTTATAGTTTCCTACAAATATGAGATATTCGCTATTATATAGTGCTTAAATCTTTTCCCATAATAACATAAGGAACATCATCTTTCTGTATTGGTACTATATTCACCACAAATCCCCTCCTAATAAAAAAATCATAGCAGTTACTGTGTTTATAAAAAAATTAAAAATTAAAGAATATTGAAATAAAATATTCTATCTATAATTTCTTTCTTATTGTTAATACAAAAACGTTCACGTGTAGCTTAAAAGTAAAGTTTGATTAAATTAACGGTTTTAACCTTGATATAAAAGCAAATATGAAGAGCATGTTTTGAAATACTATGTAATATTTATAGAATTTACCCAATTCTAAGATAACCACCCTTAGTTTAACAGTAGCTTTTTTCAGCAAACGGATGCATTAGTGAATAGAATATATGGAGCAAATACTCTCTATAATTGATATACATAGTATTTAAATATTTTCTTTCTATTGGAGGGATTTCCTAATGGTTGATAATATTCAACAACTTATTCAAGAGCATAGACAATTTTTCCATAATGATTATACAAATAGTCTTCAATTCCGCCTTAAACAGTTAGAAAAATTAAAAATTTCTATTCAACAATATGAAAATCAAGTGCTGAGCGCATTATATCAAGATTTACACAAAAGCGAGTTTGAAGCTTATGCTGCAGAAATTGGTTTCACATTAAACAGTATCAACTTTATAATGAAATACCTAAAACAGTGGATGAAACCACAAAAAGTAAAAACACCTATTCACTTTTTACCTTCCAAAAGCTACATAATAAAAGAGCCATATGGTACAGTGCTAATTATTGGACCTTTTAATTATCCATTCCAATCATTAATTGAACCTCTTATTGGGGCAATTGCGGCAGGAAACTGTGTAGTTCTCAAACCTTCAGAAAATGCACCAAATGTTTCAACTGTAATTAACAAAATAATAAGTGAAACGTTTGATAAGCAATATATTCGTGTAATTGAAGGAGACAGAGAAACAACTTCTTTATTAATTCATGCACCATTTGACTATATCTTTTTTACTGGTAGCGTTCAAGTTGGAAAAATTGTCATGGAAGCTGCGGCAAAAAATCTTGTACCAGTAACATTAGAACTTGGTGGAAAAGGACCAGCTATTGTCGATGAAACAGCTAACCTCGATATAGCAGCCAAACGTATTATCTGGGGAAAATTCATAAACGCTGGGCAATCCTGTATTGCACCCGATTATGTTATTGCACACAAATCTGTTAAGGTAAAACTGATTTCGAAGATGAAAGAAATAATCACCCGCTTTTATGGATCGGATGTATCAAAAAGCAATGATTATGGTCGAATTGTCAATGAGAGACAATTTGATAGACTTATTTCTATATTAGAAAAAGGCCAAAATCATATAATATTTGGTGGAAATTCATCTAGAAGTCATTTATATATTGAACCAACACTTCTTGAAGTAAAATCATGGGATGATGCAGCTATGAAAGAAGAAATTTTCGGACCAATTTTACCAATTATGGAGTACAACGATTTAGATGGGGTCATTCACATGGTTAACAACCATCCTAAACCGTTAGCCTTGTATGTGTTTACTGAAAATAAAAATGTTGAAAAACAGGTATTAGGACGAATTTCTTTTGGAGGAGGATGCGTCAATGATACAATGTCACATATGGCTAATCTCCACTTACCCTTTGGTGGAGTAGGAAATGCAGGGTTCGGTTCCTATCATGGCAAACATAGTTTTGATACTTTTACACATCGTAAAAGTATTTTAAAGAAAAGCTCAAGGATAGATTTAGGGTTTGTATTTCCACCGTATAGGAACAAAATTAAAATTTTGCGAAAGATTTTTAAGTAATTAGAAAGAAACTGTTTGCTGAACATAGTGTATGGCAATCAAAAGTAAAATAGGGGACTATTACCATTATTATTTATAAAATCTGCCCCCGCATTCTCAATACTAAAAAGGCATCCACTGAGAATCAGCAGATGCCTTTTTGAGTTTTAGTTTATTCAATTAACATCAACGTTAACGTTAACATTAAACCCAAAAATACAATATTTCATAAGCCTTTATATCACGAGTTACGATTAAATTTATATACTTTATATTCTCCATTATTAGATGAAAACTTTGAAATATTTCTGTCTTCTGGAATCCCCTCAAAATAAGCACCGATACAGCCAGTTGTACACCTGTGTCCAGATAACAAAATATTTAACTCTCTTTTTCTATATTTCACTTCAAGATCATGCATAAAGTTAAAAATTCTTTGCACATAGCTGTTACTATCTTCAACTCCATTATAAGCTCTAGAATCAGGAGCACCTCCAGCCATTTTTACTTCGTCTTTTCTTAATCCGTCTGCCTCTCCTAAATCAAAAACATCAAGTCTTTTATCGGTTATTGCTTTTATACCCGTTACGATTTCTGCTGTTTCAACTGCTCTTTCTTGCGGAGAAGAAAATACATAATCAAATTTTATATGTTTAAGCTTATCTCTTAAACATTCTGCTTGTTCTATACCATACTCATTTAATGGTAATCCTAATCTCCCTTGCAGTCTTCCTTCTTTGTTCAAATCTGTTTGCCCGTGTCTAATTACATAAATCATGGCTATCCCCTCCCTGTTATTTTTATCCCCTTTAATTCAATAATTGCTTTTGATTACTATTCTAAATTCCTATGATACAGAATCAAATATATCTATCACTTTTTATTGATTTAATATTTATAATTTTAACATTTTCATTCACTAAATTAAGAGTTCTATTCTCATTTTCAATATGTAAAAAAGATATAACAAGTAATAATATCCTTATTGAATTTACACACCTAAAAAATCGATTCCCTGAACTTGAAAGGAATCGATTTTTTCTTTGACTTATTCAACTAAAACATCTATTTGTTTAATAAGAATGAGACCAGCACTTTCTTATTTCTTCCACTACAACCTCTGGTTTATCCCAATGTAGCATATGAGTAGTATTAGGAATTAATTTTACTGTTCCTCCTGTTTTCTGTTTAAAGATGTTTGCTGTCTTACTTCTATATGCATCCCAGCTATTGGGTAATGTAGCCCTTAATAATAGGATGTTGGACGGCAAATTTTCATAAATATCTATTGTTTCATGTTTATGCATAGCTTTAATGATATGACCGGCTGTTACACCTCTTGCATGCCAATACACTTTATTGTCATTTTCTAAACCAAGGTCTTTTACGGCCAGTTCTAACAAGGCAGACCATCTTGTATATGCTGCTTTTTCACTTTTGAAGAAAGGTTTCCAATCATTAAATACATATTCTTCAAAATCTTTTTCATAGTAAGCTATTTCTTCTTCTACAGTTTCTTCTTTAAGTCTTTTTGTTTGATATCCTCCATCGATGAGAATACTGCCTTTTACTCTTTCGGGGTATTCCATCAAATAAAACAAAGACACCAAACTTCCCCAAGAATGTGATAAGAAATAAAATTGTTCAATTTCAAGATGATTCAATAGGTCGTTTAACCATGTTGCCAAACGAGGCATTTCATATTCTTCAGCACTTTCAAACGGAGAAGTTTTACCGTGTCCAGGCACATCAATTGAAATCAATCTATACTCCGCTTTGAGCTGCTCAGCAATTTCTATAAAACTAAGACTCGTGCTTCCTAATCCATGTAAACAAAAGATTACGGGATTATTTTTACTCCCCCATTCTGTAATATGTACATCTATGTTCCCATTATTGATAAAATAGCGTTTCAAAATATTCCCCCCAAAAATTTTAATACGACTACTACTCATTTCGAATACATTTTTCATCTATGCGTCTTGACTTTCATATACTTTTTTAGTAACAGGTTATTATTTTATCCCATATTAACAGGCAGTAGGACTCTCACCTCAAGATTGATAAAGAAACGAGGAAGAATTGGAGAATTGTACATTTCAATATAAAGATGTAGTATCTTTGATTTCTATGTCAAGTTTTCCATTTGCATCAACAAATTTTATCGTTATTACAGCATTTCCAGAATAACCTCTTTCAAAATATCCAATAACATATTCTGTATATAAATTCCCTTTGGTATCTTTACATTGAAGCTTCATTGCACTCTCACCAAAATTCTCAGTTGGATTTACGTTAGATTTATACTCTAGGTATCTTAATATCCGATTGAATATGCCCTTGACAACATTCTAATGGATTTTCATCTGAATCAAATACTCATAGTTTACGTATAGGACTCGTAAGTGCAATTATGACTTCAATGAACTTTGTAGCTGATGCTAGTATAAATATTGCAACTGGGTTAAAGTCAGAAATCACTCCACCCGCTAATGCTCCTAACGGCATAGCCAGACGGGTAAGCACTCTTGAGAATCCTAAAACTCTTCCTTGCATATCGGTAGGTACAGTTTCCTGTCGGACCGATGCTACAATGGTATTCCAAGCTATATTACAAATCATAGCAATACCAAATGCAATACCTGGTGCAAGCCAATATTTACTCCATATGGCATAGGTCAATCCAATCGCACCTATACCTAAAAGAACAGGAATAAGAATTCCACGTCTAAAACGTTGTTCGAGCGGAACAACAATGATACTTCCTAAAAGGCCACCTACTCCGATCAACGTATAATTAAGACCACTTTGTTCAGCAGATAAGTGTAATGTTGAAAGCAAGTAATACATAAGTGCTCCCAGTATGGCACTAGCGCCAAAGTTACCTACCATTGCTTGAAAAGATAAAGCAAGGTTAAGACGATCATTTAATAGCCATTTAAATCCCTCTTTCATATCGTTCCCTAGGTTCCCCAATAGATTTCCCGCTTTATCCATGGGTTTTCTTTTTTCGATTTTTGGTAATAGCAAGACTACAATTAAAGTAGCTACAAAAGAGAGGACATTTATCCAGAGAGCGTTAAGTCCTCCTATTACAGCAATTATAATGCCCGCTAATGCGGGTCCTGTTAAACTAGCAATTTGATTAACCATTTGGTATGCCGAATTGGCTCTTGTTAACGACTGACCTGCGATATGTGGAATTACTGTAACAGTAGCTACATCAAACAACATGGATAGTATTGCTAAAATAAAAGAAACAACGTATAGATGCCAGATTTGGAGAAGACCTAGCATATGAAGAATGGGAATGAATGCTACCAAAGCAATACATCCTAGATCAGCGGTCCACATTAATTTTCGTCGGTCACAACGATCTACCACTACTCCTACTATTGGACCAAATAAAACAATGGGTAGCACACCAATAGCAAAAAGAGAACTCATTATTACTGCTGAACCAGTCAACTCATAGGCAATCCAAGGAAGGGCAAACGTATAAAGGGAATCACCAACCCTGGAAATCAGTAAGCCAAAAACAAAAATCACGTATATACTAGGCAACTGTGTAATTGTTGAAAGCACATTTCCACTTGTTTCTTTGGATTGCAGCGGTGAATTAAGATTTGTCTCCTTTTTAATTGTCAAAACTATATCCCCCTTTAACAGGTGAATTTTGGTATGTATTTATGGGTAGTAAGCATCCTACTGATTATTAGCCTGACCAATCGGGCTTTTACAGGCAGTTGATCCCCCACCCAACTTCTTTGCTTTTGTTGAATTTTGAGGTAGGGGTCTGCCCACAAATAGCGGGATAAATGTTCTTCAAAAAGCTGATTAAGTGCTTGATAATTATAAAATTCTACAAAATATCCAAAAATCCTTACATTACTTAATACTTGCTCCTATCATTATAAGAATTACTTTTTTAAATAATGAACGTTTTATGTTTTATATAAGAGAAGTGTATACATCATGGATTGAATGAAAAGACAACATTAATGTGATTGAAGAACTGTCTTCAACTTCTTATAGAAAAAAGCAATCAACATATTATGTAAGTCTAATATATTTGCCCTTTTTAGTTTATTTTAATTCTGATCTCGATACATAATCCCTCGTCTGTAATATTAAAAGTAGCTTCTTTTTAAACTTCTTCAAATCAAAAGTATTTTTGCTTTTTAACAAGCAAATAATAATTTATTTTTCACCTTATTCCCCCTTTTTTTCATATTAACCATGTATTCGAATAAATATCTCACAAGTTTGAAAGTCTATCATTTTGAAATTTTTTATACAAATTCTACTTACAGATATCAATCATTACATTTCATTAGAAAACTCTACAAGTTCAAGTTGATTCAATAGCTATCAATATATTCTGATTGGATTGTATATGAACAGACTCGCTTTTCTCTAAAACAAATACAATCTCCCGTTGTTTCAGACTAACAATTTTTTCACCATATTATTCGGATACTTCGAATCTCAATAATCTAGAATTACTTCCAAATAATTTGGACTAATCTCCCCTTTCACACAGTAAGCTGAAAATGAAGGCCATAAAAATGGAGTGTGATTCTATGGAACGATTATGGATTCCGATGATCGTTACGTTTTTTTCGTTTGGTGGATTACTATTAGGTGGCGCTGTCGGACTTGCCACACGTCAACTGATAGAAGAGAAAATGCATCGTTTATATGCGCTATGCGGCGGTATCTTACTCGGTCTATTATCACTAGAAATCATTCCAGAAACTTTTTCAAGCTATGAAATCATAGGTCCTATGCTCGGAATTGCCATTGGTTTATTAATTATGAGTTTACTAGATAATTATTGCCATCACCCTATCATACATAAAAAAGACCAGCAAGCATGGCAAACTTTTTTATTTCTCTCCTTCGCTATTTTTATTCACAATATGCCGAGCGGCTTTGCATTAGGCGCTGCTTTTACAAACCATAATGAAACTGCCATTCCATTCTTATTTGCGATTATTATACACCATATTCCAGAAGGATTAGCTTTAATTATTCCTTTTTTATTTACACAGCATAAATATCTCTCATTTCTATTAACAATTCTGTTATTATCAATTATCCTCGGCACTGGCACAATCTTTGGGATAATGATGAACGGGAAAGCGATTCATTTACAAGGGATGATAATGGGAAGTGCAATCGGTTCTTTAGGATATGTCACAATACATGAAATGCTTTGGAAAGCGAAGAAACACCTCGCTTTACTTCCCTTCTTATCCTGGTCTGTGAGCGGTTTTTTACTCATAACAGCCTTTACATTCTTCGCAGGACACCATTAGAACTGCACTTTTATTTATTATTTGTATATTTTACCTTTTTTTTCGAAACATAATAGTATCTCAGTATGTAAGGAGGATCTTTCATGTTTCGAAAAACAGCAGGTGAAGCGCTTGTTGATTTGCTTATCGAATGGGGCGTTGATCACATTTACGGTATGCCCGGTGATTCGATCAATTCTATTATTGAGCCACTTCGAAAAAAACAAGACCAAATTAAATTCATTCAAGTTCGCCATGAAGAAGCCGGTGCATTAGCGGCTGCATCTTATGCAAAATTAACAGGAAAATTAGGCGTTTGTATGGCTATCGCTGGGCCTGGTGCGATCCACTTACTAAATGGATTATATGATGCGAAACTAGATCAAGCACCCGTTCTCGCAATTACAGGTCAAGTTGAATCAGATTTACTCGGAACAGGATTTTTCCAAGAGGTAAACTTAGAAAGAATGTTTGATGATGTCGCTGTTTATAATCAACGAATTATGTCAGCAGAACAACTCCCTGCGGTTGTAAACCAAGCGATTCGTATGGCATATACAAAGAAAGGTGTATCTGTTCTTACCATACCAGATGATGTTCCGAAGTTTGAAGTAGAAGCTGGCGCACGTATAACAAGTTCTTCTTTTACATTACCCGAACTCTTTCCGCAAGAAGAGGATCTAAAGTTAGCAAAACTAGCATTAAATAACGCAAAAAAGCCTGTTATTTTAGCTGGAAAAGGAGCAAAACATGCGAAGGAATCTTTACTTGCATTCGCAGAACATATTGGCGCACCAATTGTTTTAACACTTCCAGCAAAAGGGATTATTCCTGATGAACATCCTCTTTGTATAGGTGGATTAGGCTTAATTGGAACAAAACCATCTTACGAAGCGATGAAGCATGCGGATACATTAATTATGATCGGTACTTCTTACCCTTTCACTGGTTTTTTACCCGAAAAAGCAAAAACGCTTCATATTGATACGGATCCTGCGCAAATTGGAAAGCGCTATGTGACAGATATCGGATTAGCTGGTGATGCAGATAAAACACTGAAATGGTTTTTAGAAAATGTAGAGAAGCATGAGGATCTTTCATTCCTAGAATATCATCAAGAACTGATGAAAAAATGGGAAGAAAAATTGCATAACCAAGAAGAGGACTCTTCTACACCAATCAAACCACAAAGAGTTATGCATGCCTTGCAACATGTCGCTCATGATGATGCCATTTTATCAGTAGATGTTGGGAATGTAACAGTATGGGCTGCTCGTCATTTTCGGATGACGAATCAACAATTTATCATCTCTAGTTGGCTCGCTACACTCGGATGTGGTCTACCTGGAGCAATTGCTGGTCAAATCGCTTATCCAGATAAACAAGTCTTTGCAATTTGTGGTGATGGTGGATTTGGAATGACAATGAATGATTTTGTCACTGCAGTAAAATATAAATTACCAATTGTGGTTGTTGTACTCAACAACCATAAGATTGCAATGATTAAATTCGAACAAGAAGTAATGGGAAATATTGAGTTTGGTACAGATTTAACAAACCCTAATTTTGCAAAATATGCAGAAGCATGCGGTGGAGTTGGCTACCGTGTAGAACACTTAGATGAACTTCTCCCTGCTTTTGAAAATGCAGTAAAACAAGATAAGCCATGTATTATTGATGTAGTAGTAGATGTAAATGAAGCACCAATGCCTGCAAAAATTACATTTGGGCAAGCTGCCGGATATACGAAACATATGCTAAAAGAGTTATTTGAAGAAGGAAAAATTGATTTACCACCTTTGTAAAATCGAAAAAAGATAGATGAAAACAGATTGTTCTCATCTATCTTTTTTATTTAGATACTTCTTGATGGAAAGAAAAATCTTCTCTTTCACTTTTCGCCTGTTTCTCAACTTTCTCTTCTTTCTCTCCTACTTTCCTTCTCCTCAGATTTCCTATTCCAATCGCCCCTTGTAGACTATTACTTATAAGATTTCCCGACGAAATTGTAAGGATATGGAAAAATCAGCACAAGAACGATCCAAGTATGTGTGGTCAAATGACGGAAATTTTGTCCAATCGGTCCTGTCCACTCCTTCGTCACACTATCTGTATCACTGCTATATGATATAGTTCCTCCAAAAAACAAATGGAGTAAACCAAGATGTAAAAGTAGCAATAACATACTAACAAATTGCTGCGCAACCAGTAAGAAAAAAGATGGCAACAGATGTGGCCAAACATGTCGACATAATTGATTCCATTTACTTCCTCCAAGAACCGTTGCTGCCATCATAAACTCTTCTCTTTTTACACGCTGGACTTCTTGCGCCGTATACAGCATGACAGTTGGCACAGCCAAGCATGTGAGAATACTAATTTGAAACAGAACTCGCATTGTAAACGGAGCAGGGACTGTTCCACTTTGAAAGACTAAAACTTCCTTTAACATAAAATAAGAAATCATGATCATCGGAACAATACTAAATGGATCAAAAAATGAAGAAATAACCGAAAAAGAACGTTTACTATATATACCAAGAAGGAAACCTATTTTGAGTTTCCCCTCATCAAACCTTACATCCCACA
Organism: Bacillus sp. FSL K6-6038; assembly: GCF_038050455.1. Classification (NCBI taxonomy): domain Bacteria; kingdom Bacillati; phylum Bacillota; class Bacilli; order Caryophanales; family Bacillaceae; genus Bacillus; species Bacillus sp. FSL K6-6038. The sequence goes on along the minus strand of NZ_JBBOUH010000001.1, from coordinate 2,437,900 downwards.
TTAAGGGATATAACTTACCAACATGTTATATCGTGAATTTCAAATACTGTTCTCTGGACATAGTTTTATTTAGCGAAAGCTGTCTGTGCTGTTGAATAAGGATTAGATAATGATCAAACTTTTTTATAAATGTTAAAACATATCTACAAAAGAAGAATTCATTTCGATCAATCTTGAACAGCTCCCTGTCTACTTGACAGGGAGCTGTTCACTTTTTTTCAAAATGGATTCTTTTTATTTATCGTACAATACGGGTTTGTGAGGTGTTTTTAATCAAACTTTGTTTCAAACCTACAATATGTTGTTTCTGCATAACTTCGCTCCAAGAAAAATTCTTACCTTTTACAATACAGAAAATTCGAAAATCGTTTGAGTAAACCTGTATATCGAATTAATAGTATCTTTTTTATAAAGAGTTTAATAATATATTATGGTTTATATAAAATCCTTGGAAGTTTCGTTATATCCTCTCCATTTATATGCCACTTATCGTCACCTTTATTATACATATCAACCCTTACCGATTCTTCCGTAGAAGATATTTCTGCTTCAAGTAATATTGAAGATGAATAATCATGTAGTTGCTTTATTAATTTTGGGTTAGATATTGATGGGTTTTCACTTAATATTCTTTTTTGCTCATCTTCAACTTTTGTTCTCAAACTTGATATCAATATTGGCTTTGATTTTATTTCCACTCCTGCAGTTTTACCTTCTCCGTCTATATATACAACATTCGTTTCAAATTTCACCTTTTGCCGTATTGCTTCTTTAAAATAGTTATCTACTGATTCTTCTGTAATACTAGATACGCCTTCATAATTATATAGGATTGCTTTTCTAACCTTTTCCGCCATCGCTTCATTAAATTGTTTTCCATCTTCACCTGTTAATTTACTCATTTTGTCTATGTCTTTATCATAGAAGCCCGCATTCATATAAGCTGTTAGAGCTTCAGCTGGTCTATTTGCATTATCACTCTTTTTAGATACACTTCCTTGTTTTACTTTCGATGAATCTACATATGTATTACAAGTACTTAGCCCACCTATTGTAAGTGATACTATCAAACTCATACCTACTAACTTTTTGGAATATAGCATATTCTATCCCTACCCTTTTCTGTATAAATTATGAATTACAGTAACATAATACTATTGTATCTCGGTGTTCTATAGCATATTTTATTTATATGCAATTATTAAAATGTAAAAACCACTAAACATCACACCCTATTTTATTTCAAGGTGCGCCGTTATCTATAGCACTGGGATAAAGTTTAATTAAAATGACCCTACTAAATCCCTATGCAATACACAAAAAGAAACCATCTTGATTAATCTATTTTCAAAATGATTTCTTTTTGATTCTCACTAAATAAGGATTTGCAAAACATTTTTGATCAAACTTTATTTAAACCAACACTGACTTCTCCAAATAACTAACTGTAGAGAAAGAAAATTTTCATTTTGGGGGTACTTCAAAATCTTAGCTTGATAGCGATGGGGTCCCGCCAATCAAATGACATAAAACCCACGCTAAGACATTTTTTTAATTAACTGTACTATGATTATAAGAGGATAGTTAGTTCAATATAAGAGCTAATATCCTCTTTTTAATACATATTAGAATTATAAACTATATTTAAAAATTCTAGTTTAATATGTTTACTATATGATCTTATGTTTTAAGGTGGAGGATGTTATGAAAGTACAGGAAGTGTTACTTGATGGTAGTAAGAAAAGGTATTTACTTCTTGATGAAGGAGGAATGCCTTTAGTTCCGGTGATGAAGTATTTGAAGTATTTAGATGCAGCAGAAAAAAGCAGCAATACACTAAAAACATACTGTTATGCCCTAAAGCAGTTTTTTGATTATTTTTGGGAAGTAAAAAAAGATTATAAAGGTTTGTTGAACAAATTATACATGGATGACTGAAGAGAAACAACAGCGTTTATTAGAATGGTGGGAAGCGACTGAGCAAGGGACAGTAGTGGTGAAGCGCTTAGTTTCGTATATTACGGAACTCAGGTTGCACCCTGAATCAAGCCGTGCTGACGGGATGATTTTGTTTTATCGGGCCGCATCGGAGATTTCCTATGGTTATGCAGGGATGAGGGGCTGTATTCGTCGTGCTTTCACGCCTGAATATTCCGAGTTTCTTCGCAATAACATTGTCAGGTGCCATAGCTTTACGCGGAAATTTTCTGTTGATACAAAGATTCTTCTGGAACGAGTCGCTAAAGAAATCACTGGGGCAAACGCGATGCAGATTGTAGATAGAATCCGCGAAACACTTCGTGAAAATGACGCAATGCTAAGAGAAATACAGAACAAAGCGGATGCATTTTTCGGTAAGAAAAACTTTCAAACGAGTCTTATGCAATCTATTACCATGCTTACTACTCAATAGGAAAAAATGCCTGTCACTCCCTGAGAAATGTCGAAGCTGCAAAATTCATTCGACATTTCCAGGATGATGACAATGGATTATTTTTTATAATTCTATTTTCTGGTCACCACGTTTTTCTAGATTTTTAGCAGTTTTACTTTGGGCAACATCCTTTTGGTCTTTAAAGGTGCCCATGAGAAAATCATAGGCTGGGTTCGTAACACCATACCAGTAATTTTCATTTTTGAAGTGATGCCATAAATGAACCTTTTTCATCCAGCGCCCCCATGGTGATATTGGTTGAAGGGGGCGATGCGCGATATAATGCTTCCACTCATAAAATAATAAAAAGAGCATAATACCTGCAATAAATGCGTTTGTCATGAAAAAGCTGGATGAAAGAAAATAAAAAATTGCTCCTGCAATTGCAATGTTGGGTACACTATACCATAAGGGTAAAAATAATAAATGTAATTCATTCGGATTTGTATGGTGGTCATAATGTAGGCGCTTAAGCATTTTTAATAAAAATGCATTCTTTGGTGGCTTTAGATGAAAAATAAACCTATGAGTAGCGTACTCAGCTACGGAATACATAATCATTCCCAAAATAAAAGCACCCCAAATTCCGATAGAGATTAAATGTAGAATCATAAATCCAAAGCTAATGAGGAAAAAACAGCTCATGATCAATATATCAGGGTAGGAAAAATATTCTTTAAAATATTTTAGTTTCATTTATTACGCCTCCAGCTTTCTTTATTTTTTTCTATCTTTCCAGAGAGCCAAGCTTTTCTCCATTGTTGTCTTACACAATCTTTCCGCTTCAATTGCATCTCCCTTTAATGCAGCTTTTAATAAGTCGTGGTAATAGTTGAAGGACAACCCACGATGATCTTTTACAGAAAAATATCTTTTCCCCATATCTACATAAATGGAATCGAAGCTATTTAAAATGAGTAGAAAGATCGGATTGGCCGCAAACCCAGCACACCTTTTTTGCAAATCCCAATCAAATGCTGCATAGCTTTCTGCACTATCTTCAAGCTGCTCAAGATTGGCAAGGAGAGCAACCACTTTAGGTTGATTAAACGTAACAGCATCACGAATATAAGTCGGAGTCAACGAACTTCTAAATTCTAATAAGTACATAATAAACTCATCTGTAATGGTATGATGATTCTCAACAATATTAATAAGTGTCGTTAGATTCCCATTGCTCCAATAATCATTAATAAGCGCTGGCATTCCTTTTCTCCCTGTTATCCATCCACTCCTTCCTAAACGTTGAAGCGCCTCCCGAATAGTTGGGCGACCAACACCAAATTCTTTCGCAAGCTCTCTTTCCGGCGGTAAAGTACTTCCTACAGAATAAACACCAGCCAATATGGATCTAATTAATTCATTCTCAATTTTATCTGAGGAGCGTTCCTTTTCTTTCAAGCCATCGTCCCCTTTATTTTATGGTAATACATGTTAAAGACATTGGTAATACCAAAAATTATATAATGAATTTGAATTTTCTGTCAATAAAAAAGGAGCGAATTTTTATAAATAGAATTATCGAACAAGCCCGTAAACTACTTAGTAGGATGGAAAATGATTGCTTAAATGCGTTGTTAGGATATTTATAAAAGAGAAAAAAACTCATTTAGATATACAACGGAGAACCGTATCATAAAGTAAATGAGGTTTTTATTCAACCTTATGAAAATTATTAGTTTTAGCAACTACATAATTTATAAGAATGAATGTTAGAATATCTGTTCAAAATAGATGATCAACCTTTTATATTTTAAAGTATGTGAAGAATTGTACTTAAAGTAACGGGTGCTATAGTGAAAGAAGAATTAATTGAATTTAAAGATTGAGACCATGTTTTAGTTATTCCATTAAAGGGCGCGATTGTGGAACAAGAATTACAAGGGTGATACATATTATACATGACTAATATGTATCACCCTTTATTTTTTATGACTTTTTACGTTTTAGGTATTGATAATTTCAAAACGGTTGAACTTTATTTCAAATCAACAAATACACGATATTTTCAATAAAATTTAAAGATCTAGGACTATCCTTAAAATTAACTTTAAATTCGAAATGCAGATACGCATAATCAAGCTGCTTCTATGACTGAAAATTCCCTCTCTAACTTTTTTAACTTTTCATGTTAAACCCATGCCTTTTTTTATAAATTTAACTACCATTAAAATTTGTAAGATAGGTAAAATTAAAGCTAGATATATAATTAATTCCAACTTATCTATTAGCATGAATATAACATTAGGAATTATTAAAATGAGGCTGACAAGTGTCATTATCCAAGATTCTCGTTTTATAGCGACAATAAAAGTTATTAAAGAAATTAATAGTAACACCCAGAAAATAAAACCTACATACCAAAACATAAATATTTCATATTGATATCCCATTCTATTCTCCTGTCTATTTATTTTGAAAGCAAAAGGAGTCTTAGACTGCGTAAAGCATAATATAGAAAGAGTAAATTCGTAGAGTAAGTGGGTATAATACGCTTTTGAAGCATTAAGAAACTTCTTCTTTCATTTTATATAATCTATCTCTTTTCTCATCATTTTTTATAAAAGTAAGCTTTCCTTCAGTAACAAAACCTTCAAGAATTAAGCATACTTGTCCGTAAGCTTTAGGCTTATCGGTTGTGAATCTTTCATTAGGTATTTTTCCTGATAGTATTAATTTTTCACATAGCTGCATTGCACTTATTTCTTCAGAATTGAGTAATTCCAAGATATCTTTCTGCAGTGAAGATAAAGGTACTTCTATTTCGGTCGCCTCCACTACATTCTCATCAAATAAATCTTCAAATGAAATTTGATTCATCTCATCTATTCCTTTCTAACAATGACTTTGCAAAGTATAAATTGTTCGCTTATTCTATTAATACTTGCAAAGTCTACCTAAAGTTCTTATATATCGCCTGGTTATATTAGTTAATTAATTTCCATACTATTAAGCTTCTAGTAGCATGTTTTGATTATACCAAATATACGTTCTAGTATCTATCGAAGAGTTCATTATAAAAGGATGTACTGCTCTGGCAGAAGTTTGCCATTACCCTATTTCTTTATTATTGTAGAAAGACAAGAATATGGATACTTTTTTAGAAAGAGATTTCTTACGTTATATATAATTTGAACTCATTAAAATTGGATTTATTTCCAGTAAACCCTTCATATAACTCATCAGCACTCTCACAAAGTTCCAGAGGGGGTCAGTTTATTATCCAAACCTCTATCATTAAAATCAGCAGGCTGTTGAAACCGAATAAGTTTCCTATCATTATCAAACTCTGATTGCTTAAAAGCTTTGGAATGTTCCTTACCGTTACGCATTATATATATTTTTTCCCGGTATGACCATGTCCGCCGCCTTCGCACCTAGATGAAGTGGATCCTTCTCATTGATTACATTCCGAATATTTTCCATATCAAATCCATTACCATATTTTTTCACATCCTTTTCCGGAAGAGGGGCAGGATTTAATGTCAATACCTCAATGCTATCCTCACGATGACATATCTGAAGGCGAATATATTGGATGTAATGGTAGCAGAGTTGGAGTTATAGTTACGTATAAAAAAAACGCCTGTGAGGACGTTTTTTTGGTACTGTATGTAACATCATTTACATTTTGTTGTTTTCAGTTGTCAATCTGTTGTGTTCATTTAACCAAATATCTATTAGATTTCGTAATGTAATAGTTTCTATTTCAAGAGAATCTTCAATTTCATCTTCATCATATTTATTAAATATAAGGGCTTTATCTTTTCGAACATCTGCTCCAAAAATATTCGCACTTATTTTTTCATAATCACTTTTTCCGTTTAAAACTTTATCTATAACTTCTGCTATCCAATCGCCGAATTCAGATACCTCTACATTTAAAAAGGCTTCTAAAATATCGAATTTCTTTGGTAATCTAATAACTAAGCTACCTGTACTAAGTATTTCAAATTTGTAATCCATATTATTTTCTCCTTCAATAAATAAGTTATCTACCTTGTCTTGGAAAAGCAGAAATAATTTTACCATTACTTGAAAAGTTGCCACTACATTTATATTATTGTCTTTTAGAATTTGTATTGTAGATACAAACTCCTTTTGATTATCCTTAAATAACAGATATGTTTCATCGATAAATACATAATCAAATCCTATAGATGCATTAATTAGTGTATTTAAAAAATTATGCGTGTCTTCAATTCGATTTAAATTGTTCATAATCTTTAAAGTCTTATCCTCTCCATGTGTTTTTGATCTGTATAAAGTATAGAAATCATCATCGACATTCACAGCTAAAACGTTATAATCCCTTATTACTTCTTGAATAATTACTTCATTTTTCCAGCTTTCCCAGAACCATTTCTACCTATGATTTTGAGGTTTCCTTTGCACGATTTTAGTCCTTCTTTAGAAAACATTATCTCTCTTCCCCGTTATTAAAATGCTTTTCTTTAACTGAATTAATATTCTCTCTTTTATTATTTCATAGTTATTCTTAAACATCGCTCTCCCCCATTTTATCTAATAGGAAATACTACAGGACTTGTTACCTTTCGTTGCTAATTATAATCATTGCAGCTTAAAAACTAAGTAAATCGCACTTGTATTATTTACAAAATCAACAGAACTTTCTTGAGAAATAATTTTCTTAATATCTAAATATTAACAAATTTTTATCTTCTTTATTTGTTTGAAACACTTCCCAATATCGATTTAAACAATAAAGAAGAAATTGATAAAGTCTTGCCGTGGTCAACGGATTTACCATCTAGATGCAGAGTACCGAAAAAAAGTGAAGAAAACAAAAAATAACTCCAAAATCAACTTTTATTGTATATTTGGGAGTTACTTGACGTTTACTTCACACCAGAACAACCTACCCTACTTATTAATAGTAAAGGTAAAGCAACTGCTAACACCTTACGTTTCATTTATACCCCTACTTTCTTACTTTAACTGACCTTGCGGTTACTGACTTATAAAGTCTTTACTTAGTCTCTCTCATTAACTTATCTGCTTCTGTTATGAGTTGTGAAGCTTCTAATAAGCTTTCTCCACCGCTTTGTATTGTACGATTCTCTTTATACTCTAAACCGCCTTGAATTGAAGTTACCCCTACTCTAACTAAAGACATTGCATTATATAACTTAGCTTGTACGTCTTTATACTTTTCACCAGGGTCTAGCTTATCTACCTCTTTTGTTAGCTTTACTAAAGCTTCTGATTCTACTTTGAATTCTTTCTCTTTTTCTTCTAATGTTTTATCACCGTTTAATATCTTGTCTAACTTAGCTGACTCTTTTTTGAAGTCTTTCATTAGACTTGCTAACTGGTCTTTGTAGTCTTCACTCTTTACCTTTTCTTCTGCCGCTTCCTTGTCTACCATCTTATGAACCGATGTACAACCTACCCCTGTTACAAGTAATGCAGGAATTAATAAAGCTAACATTTTACGTTTCATTGTTATATACCCCTTTGTTAGTTTGTTTTACTTTCAATACCTATCGTTGCTTCTTCAAATACTTTTGCACCTTGATGTGATTTCCCCATTGATTGTCTCAACTTACTCTCGTTTTGTTCCTCTACTGCTTCTGATAGAAGTTGAAAGGCTTCATAGTACAAGTCCATGGATTGTGCTATCTTTTCGTGTTCCGCTTGTAACTCAGTTGGTGGTTTTAGATACTTTATCTTTCTTGCGTATGCTTGCGCCCCTCCCGAACTCAGTTGGATTTCACTTTTCTTTAAACTATACTCTTTTATATCTGAACTTGCTGAATTCTCTATCAGTTTAATAACGTCACCAATCTTATTCGCATTTTCTACTATGTCTTCCTTATACTTATCAACTTCTGCACCACTTATCTTAGCCGTTGAAGAAGTAGAACTGCTTGAAGGTGAAGAACTTGGTTGACTACTTGATGAACTACTGTTTGACTCTTCACCTTTTGCTACTGATAGGTTGTCTTCAGTTTTACTTTCTTTCTCAACCTTCTTTGACTCTTCTTGCTTTGTTTCCTGTTTCTTCCCACCTGTTTCAATTGTAATACAACCGCTTAATAACATAACTGGAATGGCTAACGTTACAAGTTTCTTTGCTTTCATTTTCCTCTACCCCTTTGGATGAACTGATTACTTACGTCTTTCTCCCTCTAGACGATTTCCTTTTTCGTCTACCATTTTAAAAGAACCTTCTTTGAAAGACTCAATCTTGTAGTCTATTGCTACTTCCAATTGGTTCCTATCAATCTTCTTACCGTCTTTTACAAATTCCTTCAGCATTAATGTGACTAGATTCGTTTCTTCACTGTAGTACCAACTTCCTTCCATGTGGTTGTCTTCATAAGATGTTTTACCTGTATCATCGTAAGCGGTAAACGAACCATCTTCACGGAATTCTATTCCTTTATGGAAGTCAGAACCTTTGTAACTACCCCACTCACCAAACAACTCTTTACCGTCCCTTGATATTTGTACGGTCTCATTGCTAAGAGTAGAAGTATCAGAAGTTGAAGAACTGTCTGTTTTAGAAGCTGTTTTACCTTCAATTTCGTTTACTTTACCTACTACCACATCTTGAATTGGTTGGAAACCAGTCGCCCAAAGTTCAGAACCCTTTTTCATTAAGTCTTTTGCCTTTTCTGCTTTAGACTTGTCTACTCTCTTGTCTGCTGTTAGAAGTTGGGCTTGAATTGCATAGGCTTCACTATAGCAATCTACTGCTTTTAATAGGTCTTTATGGGCGTCTTGGAACTCTACTGGCGGTTCAATCGTATCAAACTTCTTGATGATTTTCTGTACATCATTTACTTGTGTTAGTAACGTTGTAGCTACCTCTTTATCAGGTCTCGTTCTATCCTTTGCTGTTTCCGATATATCAGCGACTTTCTGTAAGAATTCAGAAGATATACTCGTAATACGCTCAGGATACTTGTCTTTCGATAACTTCTCTTTTGTTTCTGCTTTAGATTCCACTTTCTCTTTCGGCTTTGCGTCTGTCTTATCCGTTCCACAACCTATTAATAATAGAAATGGTACTGCTAATGATACGAGTTTCTTTGCTTTCATCCTAAAATTCCCCCAAAAATTTAATACTACTTATAAGCTAAATTAGTTACGCCCTTACTCCTACTCTATCTTTTGCATTTTTTCATTTGCTTCGTCTATTAGCTTTGAAGCCTTAGATAGTGACTTATCACAAATTTAACTAAATTTATGTCTTCTTTTGCTAAACCGTTTTGTATTTTAACCTCTTCTTTTACATTTCTACTAATTTCTCACGTAGAACTAATTTGCTTTCAGTCATATATCCTCTATGTATTTCCTCGACAATCTTATCGTGATTAAAACATAATGCTTTTTCCTCTCCAAGATAGCCATTTAGGTAAGGAACACCTATATAATCAAAATCACGATTATCTGCTGAAGTCACCATTCTTCCAATAATCATAACAAATTGTTCTATATCTTATAATTTAACTACTGTTCCAATCGGTAACAGTTTCATAACTATTTATTCTCCATTTTTCTAAGTTTATCCACAATATTATGAGCAACTATGTTCCATAGTAAAGAAAGTACGGTAACAAAAAGTACAGCTAAGGAAAAGTAAATCCTATCCTTCCATGTATCATGTACAATCATGCCCAGTATAATCATTATTAACGCACCAACACATATAACTATTTTTGAAATTTTTCGCATTCTATTATCACGCTTCCTTCTCAAACTTAAATGAAACTCCTCCGCCATAACTGTCAGGTGATGTTGCGGAAAACCCTGATTCTTCACCTGCGCGGAATCTATAAACATACCCACCTATTATAATCTCACCTTTAACACTTATATCATAATCAACTAATACAGGAATATAATCAGGTATCTTAATTTTAGTAGTTTCCGCTTCATTTGCTTGCAACGCTATCAGCGTTTCACTTTTAAAAGAATATCCTTCAATTCTATAGACATAAGGGGCTGCTCCCTGTTTACTAGTTAAAGTAAGGTCCACTCCAAATAAAATAAAAGAACTTGTAGCAAGCCCCGCTACAAGTTCTTTCAGCTAAATATTTTAGCACATCAAAATAAAATATACATTATACACAATCGGGGGTAAATGCCTAAAATATGGTTTGACAACATAATTATATAACACAATTATGCATTTTTGTTAAAAATTCCATATCTTTAGACAAATTACATTTGACTTTTTTGGTTATTTCCATTAAACCGTTTGTAATTGGGAGAAAAAATTGGATCTTCTCAGATACACCGCGAGGTGCTAGAAGAAGTGCCATCATGTATAGTGTGGTTGAAACCGCAAAAGAGAACAATTTAAGTCCCTATCATTATCTTCTTTATTTGTTTGAAACACTTCCCAATATCGATTTAAACAATAAAGAAGAAATTGATAAAGTCTTGCCGTGGTCAACGGATTTACCTCCTAGATGCAGAATGCCGAAAAAAGTGAAGTAAACAAAAAGCAACTCCAAAATCAACTTTTATTGTATATTTTGGAGTTACTTTACGTTTACGTAACTGCAAATGAAGCCTATGTATATGTGAAGTAAGAATAAGAGCGTCTTTTACATTTACTATTTTGTAACAACTTGTCTTTCCTTAACGTTTTCATTATTTTCTCTCATAAACTCTTCAATCTCTTCAACCGTTCTAATGATATCTTTTGACAAGTTTTCATACCCGTCCTTTGTGACAAGAATATCATCTTCAATACGAATTCCAATTGATTCTTCTTCAATATACAAACCTGGTTCTATCGTAATGACCATACCTTCTTCTAATACTCTATCTTTGTATGTTCCTACATCATGAGTATCTAAACCGAGGAAATGGCTCACACCATGATAATAATATTTAGATAGTTCCTCATCTTCTTGAATTAAACCAATTTCTTTACACTCTTCTGCCAGTACTTTTTTTGTATGTTCATTTAATGCAGCGAATTTTAATCCTGGCTTTATAAGTTCAGTCGTTTCTTTTAATGCCTTTAATACAATATTATATATTTGTTTTTGGCGATTAGAGAATGTTCCACTAGCTGGGAATGTGTAACTAATATCAGCATTGTAGTAGTCTTTTTGAGCACCTAAATCGAGCAGTACTAAATCACCTTGTTGCACTTTTGCATCATTATCTTCATAATGCAGCACAGTAGCATTTTTACCACTCGCCAAAATTGTATCGAATGCATGATATTTAATACCAGACGATTTTAATGTGAAATCAAAATGCGCTTCTAATTCATATTCCATTATGCCTGCTTTCGCTTGTTTCAGCACATTATAAATACCCTCTTGAGTAACCTCAATTGCTTCTTTTATTTTTTTAATTTCTTCATCTGTTTTGAACACTCGTAATTCACAAATGTTCGGATAGACATTCCCAATTGAAAGATGAGGATACTGTTCTCTTACGTGCTTCGCAAATGCTAGCGCCTTCGTCTCAGTACCTTTCCAATTACGACGTTCTAAATCTAAATACACATGTTTCACATTTTCTGCGAAAAGTGTATTCGCAATTGTTACTTCAAAACTTTCTATATATACAACCTTCTTAATACCAGAAATATTTTCTGCTTCTTCTTTCGAAACGGTTTTACCAACCCATTTTTCAAGCACTGGATCTGGTTTTTCAATGAAAAGAGTTTCTTCTACACTATCTCCAAATTTTTTTAAAATAAAAATAACATTTGGCTCATCGATTCCCGTTAAATAGTAAAAATTTCGATTCGGCACAAATTTATAGTGTGCATCAGCTGACATATGTGGTGCCTGTCCGGCAAATAAAATAGTAATCGATTCATCTGGCAATGTTCTCGTTAATCGTTCTCTATTTTGGGCAAAAAATGTTGGCTTCATAATAATCCCCCTTGAATTCTATGTATCAAAACAAATTATCCAATGTAATTCATTTTATTATTGTTATAATTTTTCGTCAATTAATAATTATCGTGTAGAAAGTAAAACATTAATCAGTGAGCGTCCTACTGCCAGTTTAAGCGAGATACAGATTCCCCAACGATTCCTTTTCACTCGAAATCATGCATATCACTCCACAATTTCTTGACATTTATTCCATATACTTGAAATATCATACATATAGGAAAGGAGTCTAAAAACGTAAAATATTATGTAGCAACAGGATTAGCAATTACTTCTTTATTTATAATTACAGGTTGTTCTAACAATATAGAAACACAACTAGTAAAAAAAGAAACGGTTCAATCTCAGCCCAAAAATAAAGAAATAGCAAATACGATTCCGCCAAACAATATACAGTAACTGAGTAAATTGATGAGCATGTGTTGTGCCAGAACCAACTGGAAATGGAAACGGCAAGCGGGTACACTCCGCTTGCCGATTTTTCATAGCTTCGTATGTATTTGAATTCCTTTCGCTTTCTCTTCTTCACCCTTCACGCGTACAATTAAATCATATGATCCGGATTTTGGCGCTTCAAAAGAAAGCAAACCTTCTTTTTGAGAAGTGACTTCTTCTTCATAAATGACCTTATCGTCTTTTGTGACTTGCAATAAAATCGTACCTTCTTCAACGGCTGCCTCATAAGGAATTTCCACATTTCCTTTTTCAGCTTTAATCGTTTGCACATCGTGATACCCTTGCAGGGAGCCAATTTTTAAAGTCGTTTCGCCATTTTTTTGAACCTTTGTGACTTTTGTTACTGTATTGCATGCGCTTAACAATACAACAAGAGTGAGAATGAGAAATGAACGTAGCAATTTCATAGAGATTCCCCTTTCTTTTTTATCATGATAAAATTTTACCATTGCGGTAACTATTTTATCATTTTTTGATAAGCCAACATACTCATCAAAATTAAAAATTGTTATTTACTGATAATCTGTATGACATCCGCATCCTGTCAGCCTAATAAACTCCCGTAAATTTACTTAATCTACATTTCTTTTTGTAAATTTTAATACAGATTCTCTTGAACGTTCGATTTCATTTTCATTATAGAACTTTGACACATACACATCTGTAGTAATTACGTCACTTACATAAATTTTATTTTCCATATCTAGTTCCTCCGAATCATTTATTTCTCTCATTTTATGTTTATATATGCAAAATGAAAAACGTAAATCAAACGAAGAAATTTTTAAAATTCATTTTTCCTAGGATTGGTTCCAAAAAAGTTATCTTTCTATTTTAAATAAGCAACATAACAAATTTGGAACATTAGATAAGTATATACGTAAGCATCAAACTGTCCCCACTTGCTGTAACTAGAAGACAATTATGTTGGATACTTGATATGGGTACCTTTTAACCAAAAACAAGGATATCAAGAAGTTCTTGCCCAAACAATCATATAACAGTGAAATTTTTGTCTAATAGTGAAGGTTTTTGGTTAGATATTACGAATATATATAATCATGAATACGACTATGAAAACTAAAAATAGAAAGTTATTTACCACCCACTAAAGTATGAATAGTCATTATGGTCGAAAGGTATGGAATAGCTATGTTCGATAAAGGTAAGAATCAAACTAACGATATAATTTTTTCATATGATGTTAAGAAAGACGATAAGGTGCTTATTTATTGGTATGATAAGCTTATAAAAGTACTTTCAGGTGAAAATGCAAAGAAATTTTTATATAAAATCGAAGGTGCAGATGATGCAGAATCCCAGCTCATTATGGCTAAGCTTACCAGAAACCTTAAGCGTGGAAAGGACGAAAACACAAATACTATTGTAATAAGAGGAACTCATTATACTAGAAATAGGAATTAAGACTAATCGTAAATAGATTTTAAATAAAATTACAAAAAATGTTCAATCTCCTCAAGTACATAAATACTTGGAGGAGATTATCTCATCATTAATTGAATATTAAATTGTGGGGACGATTTGACGCTTACTTAAAATATCGCATTTGTGTTTCTCCTTACTCTTTTTTTCTAGAGTGTAGTCTCATTTAGAAAACTTTGCAACAGAACCCCTAAAAGAATATAGGTCGAGAGCAAAAAAACCACCTGTTTTAACAGGCGGTGTCTCTTCACATAATAGTGTTCAACTCTTCTTACAACTTTCCATTCCCCTCAAAATCCACTTAATATCCGCAATATAACTATATTGAATCAATTCAAAGGAAAGGGTTCCACCCATAACCTTGTTTAGACCGGATATCCGCCTGTTGGCGGTGGCCAAGCACTAAATAATCTGCGAATCAGCACAATTTCTCCTAAATGGTAGGAGTTGTGAGATGCAATATTGCGTAGCACACCGCCCGGGGTTTCGCCAGGCCATTTCTCCAATGGTTTGTCCAATTGAACAGTTTGGGCAATCGTGCATGCCTGTTCAATCCCTTGAAGAAAATAATGAATAATTTGTTTCCACTCTTCCTCACTGCCAGGACATTCTTCTTCAGGCCAGCTCTCTTTCACATGGGCAGGCAATGCAGGCTTCTCCCCCTGAGCGGATAATAAGAGAAAATCTTGCCAGTATGTCATGTGTTTCACTAATTGATAAATAGAATATGGCAGTTCCTCTCTGCGTTTTCCCGCAAGCGCCAAGTCTATATCCGACAAAGCATTCTTGATAGGAAGATGTCCTCGTTCTCCTCTTAACGATTTTACTAATGCCTCGCTAAACGCTTTATTTGATTGCTCCATAATAACCGACTCCCATCCTGTTTTATTTTCTAATTTGCTGATTTTATGGTTCCGCCTCTTTTATATGCACTAAATATATTATAGAAGATTTACGACCATTAAGAGAAAACAAAATAAGAAAAAAATAACAAGAATCACTGACTTCTTAACGTACAGGAAATCGGTGATTTTTATTTAAATAGTACCTTAACGTACAATTTTCTTTTTTTGTTCGTATCAAGCCTGTAGCCTTTTTCTTTTATCTATCATAAAAGAAAAAAGCTATATTTTAAATTATTCTACTGTTTGAAATGGCTTTGTCTGAATTGCTTTCATCATTTTCATACGAGTAAATCGCTCATCTAAATTATTTTCAAGTATCCCATTCATGATGTGTTTCCGCAATCATTGGCTTATTCTCAGCAGAAATACCTTCCCATTCAAAATCTACAGAAGCATTCATCGTGTTACTTACATTTTCTGTAACTGAAAATTTTCCGGATAATGTCCGCTTTGTTTTACTTGGTTAGAAATGGTTGCTAACCATTCATTAAACCCTTTTAATGTATTAACTTTAGAAGTCGTACTTAAATTTAACTCAAATTGATCTGCTAATAGTTCTTTGAATTTGTCACTGTTCACAGATGCTGTTTTCATTAAATATAACCAGTAATGCATAAATGATTTTGCTCTATTTTCTGCATAGGCAGATTTAAATTGTGGATTTTCTACAGTACCTGTTGGTTCTAAATGCACCTTTGTAAAAAGAGGTAATTCGTTATCTAGAAGTTTCAGAATTGTTAAGTAATTAATTTTATAGCTTTATCTACTATTATCTGGACGTATATTTTGATAAAGAATATTAGCTTCTAATGAAAGTACCTCATCGTTCAACTGATTGATGTGTTTTCAACATGATGCGCATTTTTCCATCCTTCAAACATTTTTAATCTGTCTACTAAACCAATTTTACCTTTCGAAGTTCCAGCTTGATAAAATTTCAATTTCATCCTCTAAAATGTCTAACTGATTTTCTAGACGAGCTTTGTTAAGCGAAACTTCATATACTTGATACCAACGATAATATTGTGTTAAAGCTAAATGATTATTTTTAATATATCTATCGTAAATGCAAAAGATTTACTAGAATTACCGTCACATTTTAACGAAAATATACGCTAAGGAACTATCGGCTTTTTGTTATGTTTGGATTTTAAAAGACTAGTTTCTTGTCCGCGTCACATACGGATAAATCGGATCTCTTAATTCGAAGTCATACGTTTCTCCATTCACAATTCCTACCACCTTCTCACTGTCATATAAATCCAGTAAGAAACCGGCCATTTGTTCAGCTGTATGGAACTTTGGAACAATACCATCATATTCAAAATTATCAACATCATAGGAGCGTTTCGCAAATTCGGTCTCTGTTGCAGCAGGAGCCAAGACTTTTGCTTGCATGGCTGCTCCTTTTCCTTTCAATTCTTGTGCAAGCCCTTCTGTAAAGGCACTTACATAGAACTTTGTCGCGCAGTAGGTCACAGCATCGGCAACAATCAGATATCCTCCTCCTGAAGAAATATTGATGATTTGCGTTTCTTTAACATCTGCATAGTCACGCACATAAAGAGAGGACAACAAGGTTAAGGCTTCAATATTCAAATGAAGCATCGTCCCAATCTTATTTAAATTTTGTTCCCCAACGGAAGCAAAGTTTCCAAACCCAGCATTGTTGATCCAGGTCTCGATCTGATAGTGCTGAAGACTTTCGTAGAATGCATAAACATTTGTGGTAACAGATAAATCAACAGTTCGAATGACAACATCCAGGTCTGCGTTAACGTCAGCCACTTTTGATTTTAGCTTTTCCAATTCCTCCGTTCTGCGAGCTGCTATGATTAAGTTTTTTCCGCGAGCCGCAAAAGCAAGAGCCGTTTCATACCCAATTCCTGAACTGGCACCCGTAATAACTGTATATTTCATATAAATCCCTCCTGAATTTTATCCAATTGATTTTATTGTGAACGAACTATGAGTTGATTATAATGATTAGAGTTAACTCTAAGTCAAGAAAAAAATTAATCTGGAGGTTTCTTATGCACACCATTGGTGAAGTGGCTAAAATTTTAGGGATAAGTACACATACATTGCGGTATTACGAAAAGGAAAAAATTATAACTCCGGTTCGTGATGCCCGCGGAGACAGGCGATATAACGATTCACATATTAAATGGCTACAATTTGTTATCAAGTTAAAAGAAACACAAATGCCTATCGCGAAAATAAAGAAGTATGCTTCATTAGTTTTAGAAGGAGAACATACTACACTAGAGCGATTAAGCCTTTTAGAAGAACATAAAGACGCTATTAAGAAACAAATCAGAACATTAAAAGCTGCAGATGAGATGCTTGAATATAAAATTGCCGCTTATAAAGATTTCATCAGTAAACGAGATTAGATGCAGGCTCTATAAGGGTAATCACCACATCTCCATGGGGTAGAAGGAGCATCCATCGATTTTGGAGTACTCATCTGTCCAATAAATATAAAAATTGAGGGTTCTGTTGCAAAGTTTGAAAAAAGCATAAACAGGTTGGTAAATGAGGAACAATGTTTAGGAAGTAGCCAGTAATTGTTGAAGTTCATTGTACGTTGAAAAGGCGGAGTCTCTTTGAAAACTTCGCATTTGTGTTTCTCCTTACTCTTTTTTTCTAGAGTGTGATCTCATTTAGAAAACTTTGCAACAGAACCCGTTTCGGATATTGGGAATATTCCATTAGAAGCACATTGAAATATTTAAGCCTATGTGGAGCCTTAGTTTAAGGAGAAATAAGAGGTAAGTAGATATTTAACATAACTAATATGTACTTACCTTTATTTTTTGAGGTTTTTTAACTTTTAGGTCTTGATAATGAAAGTAAGCGTGTTTTTTCATTCTGCCAGCAAATTATCTCATTCATTATTACTTTGAAACTTGTTCTTTTGGCAAAACCATTCCTTTATATAGTTGCACCGTTATCCAGTAATATACAACATAAATAATAAGAAAAATTCCAATTGGCATCCACACTTTTACAAACGGATCAACTAAGAAGAGGCGGAACAAGTTAAGTCCTACTAAAATATGTGAAATACCAATGATAGCCGGGAAGATAAAGAGATATGAAATTTCTTTATAGATACTACGCGACAACATACTACGGCGTACTCCAATTTTTCGAAGCATTTCATAGCGACGTACATCACGAGAAGCTCCTGTTAAAATTTTAAACATAAGAGAGCTCGCCATCATAGCTAAGAATGCAACTCCAAGGAAGAACCCCATAAACATCGTACCGCTCATGAAACTATTCATAAATTGGTAAGTTGTCATTTTTGTATATAATTCTACTTTTCCGCCTTTTGCTTTTTCTACTAACTCTTTTTGTCGTTGATCAATATCTATTAACAACGGTTTATATTTTTGTAAGTCATCCACTTGCACTAGCGTGACACTATGTTCTGTTCCTTGAATGTTTTTATAATGGTCCTTATCTGCAATTCGAACAGGTTTCCCGTTGAATTGATTGTGTGTAACTTGAACTTCTCTTATGATTGCATCATTCCAATCACTTGGCATATGTGGAAGTTTACTTGCTGCCTCAGGTGCTTCCATAGATGTATAAAGCGGTTCCGTTAATGGTTCTTTTACACGTTTACGTACAGGCTCTTTGACATTCTTTGTATCTTGATGATCAGAAATGAGTGGTGGCTTTGCAGTTAAATCTTCTCGTAAATAATAGACTGCTTCCCCGTCCACTTTATATTTATAAGTTCGTTGCTCTTCAATTTCCATTTGTTTTAATGCCGCTATATCTTTTTCATTCGGATCATGAATTGTCGCATCATAGACTCGAGAAAAATCCGTCATAATACCAACATTTTTTTGAAAAGCCATTCCAGCTGTCATCGCCCCTGCACCAAGTGCAATTAGCATCGCAACAGTCCCAAGTACCCGAGATAAACTATTTATTCGAAAACGAAGCTGAGCATATGTAAAACTATTTAAACCTGTTTCATTTCGTTTTTTGTTGTTTTTTAACTTTGTTACAAACAATGGTAACAATGAACTAAAAATAAAATATGTCCCTATCGTTGTAGCACCCGTTGCTAGTATAAATCCTATTTCACGTAACTTGTCTATATGCAGTATAGAATAGTATCCTGTTCCTAACAGTAACACTCCCATTACAGTAAAAATGATAACGCGACGTTTACTCTTTTCTATTGTATCTTGTGTTTCATCTTCACGAAGTAGCTCAAGTTCAGTTTGACGTAATAACCGTATACTATTGATAAATCCAGTAATAATAAATAAGACCAAGAAGAATCCACATGTAACAAGAACTGCAGGTATATAAAATGGTGCATAGCCTTTCGCCGAAATTTCTAAACCATTCATTAAAAAATTCCCCGCTGCACTTGCTAGTAATATTCCTACAATAATCCCAATAATAATGCTGATAATTCCCATACCGAATGTTTCGATAAATAATAACTGGGCTACTTTTTTCTTCTTTGCACCGAGCATCATATACATACCAAGCTCTTTCCTGCGCAATGTAAGTAAAAAGGAATTCGCATATACGATATAAAAGACCGTAATGAAGGAAAGTAAGACAGCACCAACCCAAAATACAAGGCGAATACTATTAATCATACTATTATCTTTTGTAAATTGGCTGTTAATCGCCATCGTTTGAAACATATAGAAAATACTGATACTAATGACAAGACCAACAAGCAAAACAAGATAGTCCTTTAACATTTTTTTCATACTATGACGTGATAATTTCAATAACATGATCTCGCCCCCTATTTGGATTCAGCCGCTGAGCCCATATGAGCAAGCACACCTAAAATATCTTGATAGAAATCCTCTCGTGTTCCTTGGCGTTTCAATTCTTTATAGAGTAGCCCATCTTGAATAAATAGAATCCGCTCACAATAACTTGCACTAAATGCATCATGCGTTACCATTAATATACTTACTCCATGATTTTCATGTAAGTCTTGCATCGCTTCTAATAAACTCTTCGCATTTTTGCTATCAAGTGCTCCTGTTGGTTCATCCGCTAATACAATGGCCGGATTATGTACTAAAGCTCGTGCTGCAGCTGTTCTTTGTTTTTGACCACCAGAGACAGCTGATGGATATTTTGTTAAAATTTCAACAATATCTAATTTCTGTGCAACCTCATTTACTTTCCCGCTTATCTCACTTGAAGGCACTCCTTGTAGTGAAAGTGGCAAAGCAATATTCTCATAGATCGAGAGATTTTCAAGCAAATTAAAATCTTGGAAAATAAACCCCAGTTTTTGAGAACGGAAATCTGATAAAGCGTTCCCCTTCATTGAAGTAATATCTGTGCCTGCTATCGTCACACTTCCTCCTGTCGCATGATCAAGTGTACTAATTACATTTAGTAGTGTCGTTTTTCCAGATCCAGAAGGTCCCATAATCCCAACGAATTCCCCTTCTTGTATCGTAAGCGATACCCCTCTTAATGCTTTTGACTGGCTTTCATTTCTTTTGCCATATGTTTTCTCCACACTTTCTACTGTCACTACATTTGTTGCCATTCCTATCCCTCCATCTCTTTTGTATATCATTACTTTGTCATACATTTCTTAGATTTCTCCTACATAAATTCTTAAGATTTTTTTAATTTTTCATTTTTTTATAACAAAATTGATAAAAAATCTTATATCATTTACTTTCTTTTTAAATATTCCCACTTTTACTTACAATCTTCCTGCGATTTATCTTACATTCACCTTACATTTTTGTAAGGTACAAAAATAACAACGTAAAATCCCCCACCTACACTTTGCTTAGAAGCGGGCGCTTCTAAATATATTAAGACAAGCATAATTTAAAATAAGTAAAAATGGAGAGGAGAGCCGTCGACATATATTAAATCAGACCATGGTTATATCCTTTACAAGGAATCTAGTGGAATGAATATAGTTTTAGAGATTAAAAAGAAGAATGATGGATGGGAAGTAGAAAATAAACAGGTTAAAAATGATTTTTAACGACGAACAACTTCAAATAATTTCTTTATGATAGTAAAAAACACACTACTTACTTAAAGTAGTGTGTTTCAACCTGATTGATTTATGATTTATTACTTAGATCCTTTATTATAAACTTCCTTCCGTATACTTTCCATAAATGCAGATAGCGAAACCACTTCAGATTTTTCTTCACCATATTTACGCACATTTACAGATCCATTCTCCATTTCTTTATCCCCAATAACAAGAATGTATGGTATCTTTTGGAGCTGTGCCTCTCGTATTTTATACCCTAGTTTTTCACTACGAGCATCTCGTTCGGCGCGAAGGCCAACGCTCTTTAACTTTTCTTCAATTTCCTTTGTATATTGTTCATGTACTTGATTGGAAACAGGAATCACCTTTATTTGAACCGGAGCCAACCATGTTGGGAATGCCCCTCCGAAATGTTCAATTAGTATTCCTAGGAAACGATCAAAAGAGCCTAATACAGCACGGTGAATAACAACTGGTCTTCTTTTCTCATTTCTTTCATCAATATAATTCAAGTCAAATTTCTCTGGCATTTGGAAATCAAGCTGAACTGTTCCACATTGATGGCTTCTTTGTAAAGCATCTTTAATATGAAAATCAATTTTAGGTCCGTAAAATGCGCCATCTCCTTCGTTCACTCTATAGTTATAATTTAATGATTTCAGCACATTCTCGAGAGACAATTCAGCTTGGTTCCATAGCTCATCATCACCCATTGAATCTTCAGGTCTTGTTGAAAGCTCCACTTCATATTCAAAACCGAATGTTCTATAGACATAGTCAATTTGTTTTAACACTGACTTTATTTCACTTTCTATTTGCTCAGGTGTCACAAATAAATGTGCATCATCCTGACAAAATGTACGAACTCTTAATAATCCATTTAATGCACCGCTGAATTCGTGGCGATGTACTTGACCAAATTCACACATTCGAATTGGTAAATCGCGATATGAATGTAGCTTATTTTTAAAAATAAGCATGTGTCCAGGGCAATTCATCGGTTTTAATGCAAAGCTTTTGTTGTCTACCTCTGAAAAATACATATTATCTTTATAATGATCCCAGTGCCCTGATTCTTCCCATAGCCCCTGATTCATCATAATGGGAGTACGCACTTCTTGGTAATCGTAGTTTTGTTGTATTTCTCTTAAAAAAGACTCTAATTCATTTCGAACGATTTGTCCTTTCGGTAAATAAAAAGGCATTCCTGGTGCTTCTTCCGAGAACATAAATAATTCAAGTTCATTTCCTAACTTACGATGGTTTCTCTTTGCTGCTTCTTCTACAAAATGCAAATAGCTTTCTAATTCTTTTTGAGAAGAAAACGCAACGCCATATATACGCTGAAGCACTTGATTATTACTATCCCCGCGCCAATATGCACCGGAAACGTGAGTTAATTGAAATGCTTTCAAGTAGCCAGTTGACGGTAAATGTGGACCACGACATAAATCAACAAATTCTCCTTGTTTATAAATTGTTACAATCTCATTTTCAGGGATTGCTTCTAAAAGCTCCAACTTTAGGTGATCATTTACATCTTGGAAAAGCTTTTCTGCTTCTTTTCGAGTGATTTCAACTCGCTCTATTTTCAAATTTTCATTCACAATATTCTTCATTTCTTTTTCAAGTTTAGGTAAGTCTTCAATACCTATACTACTTGGAAGATCCATATCATAATAAAAACCATTTTCTATAACAGGTCCTACGCCAAGTTTTACATCACCGTATATTCTCTTTACAGCTTGCGCTAATATATGTGCAGAAGTATGTCTTGCAACTTCTATTCCTTCCTCTGAATCCATAGTTATAATTTGAATTTCTGCATCCTGTTCGATATTTCGACGTAAGTCAAATAATTGACCATTCACCTTTCCGGCTACTGCTTTCTTTTTTAAACTTGAACTAATTGAGGCTGCAATCTCTTCTAGAGTAATTCCTTTTACATAGTCTTTGGCACTACCATCTGGAAAAATAATGTTAATCATCTGTTCTCTCATTTTAATCGCTCCATTTCATAAATAAAAAAGCACACTCATCCCTAATAATAGGGACGAGCGTGCTTTTACCCGTGGTTCCACCCAGATTCCCATCATACTAAACATACAATGGCTTCTTTTGCGGTAACGTCGCTTACACGGCACTAGATACTTTTATTTTCCCCAGTGCAGCTCTAAGGTGGTAAGTTATTTCACTGCGTTAGGAAGTTCTCAGCACTCCTTCCCTCTCTGTATAACCGTTAAAAATAACTCGTGTCCTTTTCTTCGCTTATTATGAAATTAAAAATAAAAAAGCATACTCATCCCTAATAATAGGGACGAATATGCTTATATTCGTGGTTCCACCCAGATTCCCATCATATTAAACATACAATGGCTTCTTTTGCGGTAACGTCGCTTACACGGCACTAGATACTTTTATTTCCCCAGTGCAGCTCTAAGGTGGTAAGTTATTTCACTGCGTTAGGAAGTTCTCAGCGTTCCTTCCTTCTCTGTACAACCGTTAAAAATAACTCGTGTCCTTTTCTTTGCTTTTAATAACACATCCATTAATTGTTATTTACTATACCCTATTCATTTTATTTTTGCAAGTGTCAAAAAATATTTTTTGTTCAATAAAAAAAGGGAAACCAAAAACAATTTTCATGTTTTTTGATTTCCCCTATCTTTTTTACCAATCTTGTGGTTCGTAGTTTAAGTCTGCAAATAATCTTTTTTTCTCTTTCTTCGTTAAATCTCTCCACTGTCCAACTGGTAAATTATTCAACTGGATATTCATAATTCGCGTACGTTTTAATGTGTATACTTGATAACCTAAAGCTTCACACATACGACGAATTTGGCGATTTAATCCTTGTGTTAAAATAATTTGGAATTCATATTTTGATAACTGTGTTATTTCACAAGGAAGTGTTTTTGTTCCTAAAATTTTAACACCCGCTGCCATTTCTTTTAAAAATTCAGGCGTAATCGGTTTATCTACTGAAACAATATATTCTTTTTCATGTTTATTTTCAGCACGTAAAATTTCATTAATAATATCGCCATCATTCGTTAACAAAATTAAACCGTCTGAATCTTTATCAAGACGTCCAACGTGATTAATTCGTAAAGGATGATTCACTAAATCGATAATGTTACCTTTAACTGCCTTTTCACTTGTACATGTAATACCTACTGGTTTATTTAAAGCGATATACACATGGTCTCGAGCAATTCGAAGCTGCTCTCCATTTACTCGCACGTCATCACCTGGTTGTACTTGGTCACCTATTTTTGCAACCTTTCCGTTAATAATTACTCTTCTTTCATTAATTAACTTATCTGCTCCGCGTCTAGATGCTTTTCCAGATTCACTAATAAATTTATTTATACGCAAGTTAGGCACATCCTTTTTTCTAAAAATTTCAAGCTCACACTGCTTCTACCGTACAATAACAAAAGGGTAAGCCTCCTAATATAACTTAAATATATTAACACGAAAGGGTATCTGACGTCTTCTATAATTTTCATGTTTAAAAGAAAAGAGTTCGTCTTATTGAACTACATACCAATAATACATTCGCTGCATGCCTTCTACTTTTAAACTAATAATTCATACAACTATAACTACTAAAATCATTCATCCTAGATATACACCATTTATTCACTTTTTTTATAATTAATATACAGACCATTCTTTTATACACACAACTTGCTTTCCATTTATATTTTCAACATCCTCGGTTACATTAGCTAACTCATATAATCCAGGAAAAATTTCTTTCACATAACGTTGATGTGACATTTCATTTTCCCAAAAAGAAAGGACGACATAGCGATTGGAGTTTTTAAGAGATCTTCCCACAACGCCGCCTAACATTCCTTCTGATTTTTCCATTCCTTTATTCCAAATTGTTTCTTGTATATGTAAAAAGTTCTCTTCCCTGTCTCTTTTCACATCACAAACTGCTGCTCTGACAAATAGATTTTTTGCAAGTACATTCGTAAATGGAGTAGCTTTTATATCAAATAACGTTTGAAATAACTCTATTTCACAAGATACATACGTATCCTTTTGATTGCTATTATGAAAAATTGGATCATGCATTTCATTCATAAATTTTTGATATGTATTCATGTTTTCCCATACAGTAAATATACAGGCCTCATCTTCATTCCAGCCCCCGAACTGTCCATAAAATCCCTCTAGATTTTGTAAACCTCTCCATTTCTCTTGCGCCTCTGAAAACAAACCCTTTTTCTCTTTTTCTACCTGACAAAATATCGTTTTTAATAACATATAGATCCCCCCTAATTATATATTCCGTATTCCTTTTGCAATAATTGCTATTTCTTCACCTACTATTTAAAAAATCAAACACTTTTATTGACATAATAAAATTACAATCTATTCAATTGTTTTTTTAAAATACTGATTTGCTTCTTTTATCATCCAATCTCCCAGTAGCTCTAAAAAAGACAAAATTTCTGTTATGTCGTCTATAGGATTAACTGCATATTGCAGCGCTTTCCTCATATTTTGTTCTTGCTCTGGAAAATGCTTACTAAACAACTCATACGCTGGATGAAGGTCTCTAGAATAAAGTCCTTCTTTATCGATTGTTAATGCTAATCCTGCTCTAACTATGATTTTCATAATCCAGCGGCAACAATCTAATATATCTTCCCTACCTTTATTATGAATTAATTCTTTACATGCTTGTTCAATTTGTGGCTGTAAATGTATAAGATGTTCACGTGCTAATTCTCGACTTACTTTATATTTAGGTAGCTGTGACCTTATATCTTCACCGAGTATACATACTCCATGTGTTTGAATCATAAAACTTATAAACGACAAACGACTGGAATGTAACACTTCTTCAACATCATAAAAACTTAATTCCACCCCAGATATACAATCAAATTTTTGGAGCACTTGTTGTTCTATACTTTCGATCCATTCCAAGTCTAGTGCCTTCGGATCTTTTCGAACTAATATAATTGTATCTATATCTGCAATCCCCTCTATTCCAATCCCTCTTGGAACAGACCCTCTAATGTAAATGCTATGGAGGTCATCCTGCAGCATATGAAAACATATATCCTGTACTTCTTGTATAACTTTGAGAAAGACTGGTTGAATATTATTCATATGTGAATCATTAATAATGTATCCTTTGTCATCTACAGGACAAAACCGACCTATTTTCTTAATAATTGACAATCAATCAGCTCATTCCTATATAAAGTGTTATATACAAATTAATTATAAATCAAAAAATTAAGAATAAAAACAAAAATACACCTTATCGTAGTATGATTATAATGCATTTACTAAATAATCCAATAAAAGGAGTATGTTGACAATGAAACCCGCATTCTCAGTAACTGATTCAACTCATATTCAAAAGATTGAAGCAGAAGGTTTGAAACTACTAAACGAATTACAAAGCTTCATATATTGCAAGAAAAGGTTACAATCCTCTCACCACCAAAAGGAATCGTATTTCACGATTTAGAATCTGCAACACAAGTTTATTCAAATATTCCTATGCCAGCTTATACTTCACGTGATTTGATTCATATTACACCACTTATTGATGTATGGAAAAATATCTACTTATCTGTAACTGACGGAAAAGAGCTTGAAAAAGCTCAGCAATATTATAAGCAACTTAATATACTCGACATCGCAACTATTGCTGCACATGAATTTGTACATCACGCTGAAGAATTCCATAGTGATTTTGATGAAATTGATGAAGAATCGATGTGGTTTGAAGAAGGCGTATGCTTTTATTTATCAAGAAAACTAATGATGTCACATGAACAATTTAAAACAATTATGCAGGTAGAAGATGAATTAATTAGCATATATCAAGCTGAATTTAGTAATTACCCTTTAAATGAGTTCGGCAAGTCTGCGGAAAGTGGATCATATGCGGGAGCTTTTTATGATTATTGGCGAAGTACGAAATTGATTCGTATACTAGTAGAACAATATTTTAATAATGATATTCAAGCATTATTTTCCTGTTATCACGAATGGGTTGAAATCAAAGAACAAATCTCACTTCATGCATTTTTCGTTCAGAAATTAAGTCTTTCCCCACTACATGCAAAGGAACTCGGATTGTTATCTTAAATAATAAATAGGACACAAACAAAGTAATCATCCTGTTTATGTCCTATTCCCCTGATATCTTAATCTACTCTTCAAACAAATAATAAGTATTGTCTCCTGGATAATGTAATACAATTACCTTCCTATCTCCTTTTTGAAATACTACAGTATGCCCATCTTCTCCAAGGTTTTCCCATCCTTTTGCTTTTGATATAGGCATTAGACTTATATATTGATAATGTGCTTGATTTTCATCTTCAATATGAATAGCTGACATAGGAACTGGAAAATCTTTAATCTTTGATTCTTTCGTCATAAATATTAGCACTAATAGTCCACCTAAAACTACTACCATAATTATATTTGAGTATATTTTCCGTCTCTTTTTCTCCATCGAAAACCTCATCCTTATATGTTATTAAAAGTAATATCATTTAATATTTTACTAATTCTTACTGTATAATCCCATTATTATTTATTTCTTCAATCCCTTCCTTTTTTCGACAAAATACAACAACTTCTAACTATGTAACTTGTTATTATAGATTCATACAGCTTATGTTTTGCATATTAGGAGGAAATACCAAATGAAAAAATCGTTCTATAAAAAATGGTGGTTTTGGCTTTTTAGCATAATGATTATTATGAGCATGGGAGTGATTATTTTGTCACACTACGCTAATGAGTCAACAATAAAAACTTCTAAGGCACCTGTCGATAAAAAAATCTATCAACAAGAATTAAAATCCCAAATTGATTTACTTACTACAAACTACGATAATATCGTGGAACAAGATTGGTTACCAACATGGACTAAACTAAATTCAAATCCAGATAACATAAATACAGTTGAACTATTAGATAAAATGAATCATATAGCAAACCAATTCAACGAGATTTCTAAAAACACGGAGATGTTTAAAGCTGAAGAAAAAATGAAAGACCCTGCACTGAAGCAGAAAATCAGTCATTTTAAAACCGCGTTTATAGCCGCTTCAAATTGTATGGAAAATGCCGCATTATCTGTTACGCAAGGATTAAATAATGAGAAACCCTTAAAAGATAGTTTAGAAAATGCTGCGCAATCTTTAGGTCTTGCTGATCAAAATATTGTCATAGCCTTATCTACGTTAGCTGAACTAGAAGGTATATTAGGAATAACCAAAAAATAAATTCACTCTATAATCTCCTCCCATTTCAGGAGATAAAATTTTTGTTAAAAAGTATCTTCCAATAAAAAATGATTGCAATTCATTTATAAGGAACCTATAATGTTGTTTATTGATTATGTATAAACCATTTCATATCAATATAATTAAGTTTTTAATCACATAATTCGGATGAACCATTCAGGAGAAGATCAATTGATCTACCGACGGGGCAAAAAGTTGATGACTCAACTTTGAAACTCTCAGGTCTTGGTTACAAGTAGAACTGCATGGGGACGAATCTCTGGAGAGACTCCCTCTCGCCTATCATATAGTGCAGAGGAAACAGAGCACCGAAGGAGCAAATCCGCTTATATTAGCGGATAATCTCTCAGGTAAAAGGACAGAGACAAGCGAAAGAAAACGCCGATTTGTATCGGTTTATTTTTCTATTCCTTGTTTCTCCAGAGACCATTTCATTTATGTGAAGTGGTTTTTTATTTTTTCTAAAAGGAGAATAAAGATGGAGACAGTAAGTAAAGTATTAGAACAAATCAATCACTACGTATGGGGATTACCGACCTTATTCCTTCTAGTCGGAACTGGAATCATTCTCACAGTGCGCCTAAAAGGTTTACAGTTTAGTAGACTATTATACGCTCACAAACTAGCATTTCGAAAATCAGAAGACACATCTTCTTCAGGAGATATTAGTCATTTCCAAGCACTCATGACAGCAATGGCCGCAACTATTGGGATGGGAAATATAGCCGGTGTCGCAACAGCTGTTACAATCGGTGGGCCAGGGGCAATATTTTGGATGTGGATCACTGCCTTGTTCGGTATGGCCACGAAATATGCAGAAGCAATCCTCGCGGTAAAATATCGTGTAAGTAATGAAAACGGCGAATATTCCGGTGGTCCAATGTATTACTTAGAACGTGGTTTAGGGAAAAAATGGCTTGCTATTTTATTTGCCATTTTCGGAACAATCGCTTCTTTTGGAATCGGAAATATGGTGCAATCGAATTCCGTTGCAGAAGCTATGAGAATAAACTTTTCGTTTCCCCCTGCTTTAACTGGTATATTAATGGCTTTCTTAATTGCGATTGTTATTTTAGGTGGCGTAAAAAAAATCGGGAAAGTCACTGGATTTTTCGTTCCACTTAAAGCTTTCTTTTATGTAATTTCTGGTCTCATTATTATTTTTTATCACTTTGATCAAGTCCCAGAAGCATTTTCACTTATTTTTTCTGGTGCATTTCAAGGTACTGCAGCGGCTGGTGGTTTTATCGGTGCAACCGTTGCTTCTGCTATTCAAATTGGGATGGCACGCGGAGTATTTGCCAATGAAGCAGGCTTAGGAAGCGCTCCAATTGCTGCTGCTGCTGCAAAAACAGATTCACCTGCCAAACAAGCGCTTGTGTCAATGACAGGAACTTTTCTCGATACCTTTATTGTTTGTACAATTACTGGTTTAGTATTAATTACAACAGGTGCCTGGAAATCTGGAAAAACTGGTGTTGAAGCAACAACACTCGCTTTCCAATCTGTATTTGGCGATACTGGTAGTATGATACTTGGTATTGCAATCATATTATTTGCCTACTCCACTATTTTAGGATGGTCTTATTATGGTGAAAAATGTGTAGCTTATTTATTCGGACAAGGTGCTGTGAAATACTATAAAGCCATCTTCATTGTAATGATTGCAATTGGTGCCAACTTAAAACTCGGAATCGTTTGGACATTTGCTGATATCGCAAACGGACTTATGGCTATTCCAAACTTAATCGGTCTAATTGGATTAAGTGGTGTTGTGGTAGCAGAAACAAATCGTTTCTTACAAGCTGAAAAACTCAAAACATCAAATAAAAAAATAGCAAGTTAATCAACATTTAATGCCAAGGGTATCCCATATAGAAATAGGATACCCTTTATTTGTATTATTTCTTTATTTCGTAACATTACTTTGCAAAATTGGTAATTCCATTACCTTCTTTAAATACTTTAAATTTGATGTAAAAACCTCAGGAGTATGCCAATTTATATATGCACTCGGACATTTGACCTCATCAATACTTGTATTCTCTCTAACTAAAACTGTTAATTCTTCAATGTATTCTATTACTTTTCTGAAGTCTGTTTTTACACCTACAGGGCCATGTCCTGGTACTGCTTTATCAATTTCAAATTCCTCAATCATTTCTAACATACGCTTCCATTCTTGAAGATTAGATTCTTCAAAAAAAGTAGGATGTGATTTCACAAATAACAAATCACCCATAAAACAAACCTTCTCTTTAGGTAAGTAAAGAATCGTATCACAAACGGAATGGCCTCCACCTAACGTAATCAATTTTGCAGTTCTCTTCGAACCATGTATAGTAAATTCATTTTGGAAAGAATATTGAGGTAATACAAGTCGCAGTGTAGGTAATGAAATCGCTAACTGATTTAAGAATGAAATCTGTTTTCGTAAGCTTTCATCATTTGTTTGAGTGAATTGATCTTGTAGGGATTGTATATATGTATGTAAACCTTCTATGTCTTGTTTCTGTTTATCAATTTTGGAAGGATGAATTTCTGCCATTTGCTCGTATGTTTTATGACTAGATATGATATTACAATTTTTAAAAACTTGATTTCCACGAATATGGTCTCCGTGCCAATGACTATTAATAACCCATGATATAGAATGACCTGTTATTTCTTCTGCTATCTCTTTTAAATCTGCAGCTGCTTGTTGTGTGTTAAACGTATCAAAAATAATCGTTTGATCTCCTATATCAACAAAACCGGCATTGGCTAAGGAGCCTCCTCCTTCCTTTGCAATTGCCGCGTAAATACCATCATTTAATTTCTCAATCGTAAAATGTTCGCTACTACATTCTTTATACATTTCTTTCCTCTCCTTCTATTCTCAGTGTATTTGAATACTAAGCTATCATTTTCTCCATTAAGATTTTTGTTCTGCATGTAAATAAAATACAAAGTCCGTCATAGTAGATGGATAACCTAGTTGCCGCAACATAGCTGTTATATTTCCTCTATGATATGTTCCATGATTTACAACATGCTGCACTAATTCAGATACAGAGGTTTTTAATCTTCCAGCGTATGGATTATCAAGTAGAATTACCTGATTCATATCCTTTTGTTTATCCAAAAACACTTTATACTGCTGCGTTACTTTGTGGAACAGATTTTTCAATTCATCCATTGTTTTGTTTTCGACTTGCTCTTGTAACTCCTTTCCTACCTGTAACGCTTCAGCCATACTTTTACCATTTAAAACATGTAACCATACACAATCCACTACATAAATATGAATCAGTACCTTTTCTATAGAAGGAAATACACTTTGAACTTCTTGATAATACACCTCTTTAGGGAGCTCCCTTAGATGCTCAAGTATTCTTTTATTTGCCCATGTATGATAATCAAATTGTTTTATCATATATTGTTTCATATTCTATTCTCCTTTCCTTATTTTCACGTAACTACATTCTTACCTCACAAAATATAAATCTAATTTCTGAGATTCTACCTCCTTATCCGCCTTAACAATACCAATCTCCTCTATTCTATTCGTTAGCACAGATTTATATTTTACATACGTTTTAAACTCGCCTTCAAAAGGGAACGGTATAATACGAATCGTTTCTTTATCTAACCACTCTGCCTTTAATCGTTCATTTGTGTTCTTATTAAAAGTTTCAGTTCCTTCAAATCCCTCTTTAAATAAATCAATTTCTTTTTCTTTCTTTACACCAGGTTCATTCATACAAGCATATAACGAGAGCTCATCACAAAACTTTAAAAGTTTATAGTGTATATCGAACATATCATACTGCTCTGTTGTTAACGTTTTCAAAAATTTCTTTTGACGATCCAATTCCTGTTTATAAAACTTTATCATTTCATCGTCTTCTTGATTAAGAGGAAATGATATGAAATGTTTACTACAAAGTATAGCACCATAAGGATTTGTATGTTCAATCTCATTCAACCCTAAGGTATAAAAAACAAATCTCAATGAACTTGGACAATCCATAAACGTATAAGGTGAATTTTTAGCATCATTCCAAATTGGCGTTGTATCTAAGCCAATCCATCCCCTATCATGTTCATAAATCGCATCAATACACTCTTTTAAATATGTTTTATCTTCAAATACATCTTTTCTAAATTTTTTTGCAAATTCTCCTGCCAAAAAACCATGATCATGCTGCCGAATTACTATTAATTCTTCTAGCTTTGTGCGAATAATCATTATAGAATCCTCCTTACTTCTATTTTATATATCGATTGTACTATAATCTATATATATCCTCTTTTTTCAAGAAACAATTCAAATAAATTCCTTCATACTTTGCAGGGATTCCGCCTCTTTCACCGAAATTAAGATAACAATGCAATCCTATCAATATTTTACATTAACAAAAATTTCTCTATCATATCACTCATTCCAAAAATAGACTTAGACAAAAAATTAATATGAGGTGAAAAAAATGAACAAAACTGAATTAATTAAAAATGTAGCCCAAACTGCCGATATCTCCCAAAAGGAAGCTTCAGCAGCTGTCCAATCTGTATTTGATACAATTGCGAATGCTTTACAAACTGGTGACAAAGTGCAACTTATTGGTTTTGGCACATTCGAAGTACGGGAAAGAGCTGCACGTACTGGCCGAAACCCACAAACAGGTGAGGAAATTCAAATTGCAGCTGGTAAAGTTCCTGCCTTTAAAGCCGGAAAAGAATTAAAAGAAGCTGTAAAATAACAATAAACCAGCCAATTAGGCTGGTTTATTGTTTTATTTCATGACCGCATATATATTATCCTCATGATATACTTCACAAATATAAAATAAGCATCTACAGTTGCTTACGATTTGATATTTTCTCGTAGGGTATATACTAGATTGTAATAAGCAGCCATCAAACAGTTCAATAATATTTCCAGAAGGCTGATATCCTTGATATAGCATGTTTTTTCTTACTTCCATTTGCTCAACTAGGTTTTCAATAGGAACGTTTCCGTCTTCTAACTCTTTCACAATTTCACTTGGTAATAGTGAGGTATCAGTAAAAATTAGATTTTCAGATAACACCTTTCCTTTGTAACTAATGGATGAAACTCGGTAAAGAAATGTTCCATTTTTATCAAAAAAGCTCCTCGCTTCTTTTGGAACATATTCCCTATCTAACATTTCTTGTTCCACAACATTGAACTGAACTATATCTTTCACAATATTTTCTAAAGACGTAATAGATGACGTCTCTTTAGAAAACAATAAATCTTTAACCATTTTAACTACTGTAGCATCAGCCAATTCTCTTTTTCTATTTTCCACTACTAACATGACTAACACCTCTTCTATATTTATATAATCTAGCAGCCACTCAAGCGAGCATTTTCACTCTAGGTATCTGTATTATTCGTACACACCTTCGTCAATTAAAGTATTACTATTCATTAATGAGGGAGAAGTCTACTACTCTGCAAAAGCTTTCCGGCATCAAATTGCCTCATTTCTGTTACATCTTTGTTTAATAAAGCTATTGAAGCAACATAGTCTGAGCCAGGTTGCAAATTCATCAAAGTTGTAATCTCAACAAGCTGTGGCTTATCCTGAAAAACAAGTAGTTCCGGTAAATGATCTGGAGTTGATACAGTCAGATTAGAAGGTGATATCATTAAGCCTTCTCCAGTAGCCTTAAGTATAGCTTCCTTCCGCGTCCAATATGTTAAAAACCCTTCAATTCGCCTTTCAACTGGCAGTTGCATTAACTGAGCAATTTCTATATCTGTTAATACTCCTACTGCCATTTTAAGTACATCAATATTAGAATTTATTTGTTCTACATCTATACCAATAGGTGTAGATGTTGTAAACGCGACAGCAACTCGTTCTCCTGAATGTGATACAGATAGCTGTGGCATGCCTACAGGTAATTGTGGGCGTCCATGGGCTAGCTTACAAACTGAACAGGTTCGATTAATTGGTACTTGAAGCGGGGACATTGTGAGTTGTTTTCCCAGTACCAATCGACTAATTGCACATCCAAGCATAAATCTTGCTCGGTCCTCGGAATGATGGAACAAATTTGCTTTCTCACGCTCGATTTCATTTAGTAAATTATAGTGCCAACATTGCAAATCTGAAATTTGCGCCCACCATACTTGACAGTGATGACTTCTTAGCTCTGGTACTGAATCTACAATCTCCCAATCTTTCATAAAAATTCTCCCCTTTTCATATTCAATATCCCATACTAAGAAAAGTATGGAATCTATTCCAGCCTTCAACAAATATCTCCACTAGTATACAGGGAGTATCCCATCCTAATTTTTCATTATTACTATTGTAATAGAGAATCCTACCTAGATTTTCCACTCCATTATTCACCTGCAACTGCTTTTGAATGAGCTTCATTTGATTGGACTGACGTTTTTTCTTTGATGTATCTATTACTTCCGCATCACGAATACGTAATGCAAATAATAATGCTATGAATAGGAATACAGCTGCACCAAGCAGGGCCATTTGATACGCTACAATACTAGCACTCTCATTTCCTGCTCCACTTACATCATGATTTCCAAAAGCTGCTAAAAGACTTGCAAGAATTGCAACACCGATGGCGGAACCTAATCGATTTTGCACATTAAAAATAGTTGTCGCCCTCCCCATTGAAGACGGATGAATATTATTAAAAGCTGAAAATTGTACAGCTCCTACAGAATGACCTAGGAAAAATCCTATGCCAAACAATAGAATACGGACCAGCCAAGGGTTTGTTTCCTGATTCACGAAGCTTAAAACAACAAATATAATCGCTGCACATAGCAAACCGGTAGAAATCAACTTACGTGGCCCAAGTCTTTTGTAAGACAAAGGCACAATTTGCGAAGCAATCATTAACCCGATTGCTTCTGGAAATGTTGTAAGACCTGTTTCTAGTGCCGACGCATGTAATACATTTTGATACATAAGTGGGAATATAAATAACATGCCCAGTAATCCAGCAGCCGAAAATAACGAAATGAGACTCATATTCCGAAATAAACGATCTTGCAGCAAACATAAGTCTAGCATCGGCTGCTTCACACGAAGTTCAACAAATACAAAGAGAATAATAAGCAAAAGTCCACCTAATCCTGTCCCTATTATTTCTGAGGAACCCCATCCTTTTGATGGCCCTTGACTCATTGCATATATCAACATTGCAAATCCTGGTGCGGAAAGCATAAAACCAGGTAAATCTAACCGCCCAGCAGTTTTTTCAATATGCTCTACTAAAAATAACGCACCAATTAGTAAAGCTACTATTCCAAACGGTAAATTAATATAAAATGCCCAGCGCCAAGACATATGATCCACAAAGAACCCGCTAACAATTGGTCCTATTGCAGGCGCAACAGCAATAGGCAAGACGATGAACCTAGAAATCTTCGGTCTTTCTTGTGGTGAAAATGTTCGAAATAACATTGCCATTCCTACTGGCGTCAATAATCCTCCGCCAGCACCTTGTATGATACGGAATATATTTAAGGCAGTAATATTATCAGCAATTCCGCATAGCGCGGAAGCAGCTGTAAATACAGAAAGAGCAATTAGGAATACTCGCTTTGTACCAAACCGATCTCCAAGCCACCCAGAAATAGGTAAAAACACAGCCAAACTTACTAAATATCCAACATTGACTGTCCCCATTGCTGAAGGTGGAACTTGTAGTTCATGACTAATCGTTTGCAGAGCTACATTTACAACCGTTGCATCCATAGCAGCCATAAACATAGCCGTTACATATACAACACTAACAACAATTTTCGGATTCAGCTTCAAATTCATTACTACTCCCCTACTGAAACGCACTCAAGTGAGTGAAGACTCTTTGGCTGCATATCACTCCAGTGTAATTCGATATACGCAAGACAAGCTTGTCTACTATCTTGTTCATGAACAACATCCCACCCGGCTGGTACATCGAGAAAGGCTGGCCAGACAGAATGCTGGCCTTCCTTATTTACT
The DNA here is from genome assembly GCF_038050455.1 of Bacillus sp. FSL K6-6038. Lineage (NCBI taxonomy): Bacteria > Bacillati > Bacillota > Bacilli > Caryophanales > Bacillaceae > Bacillus > Bacillus sp. FSL K6-6038. Next base: position 2,401,431 of record NZ_JBBOUH010000001.1, on the reverse strand, counting down.
AACACTTTATACATAAAGTTATCGTTTTCAAATGGATTCGTCATACTTTATTTACCCCTTTCATCGCTTGCTGTCTACTAGCTAATACTTGTCCGATTTCTGTAAGTGGTCCTGGCTGACATAAATCTTTATGTCGGCAATCAATATCATATTGTTCAATTTCCCCATCTATATAACTAAGCCATGTATCTGGAGAAATTGGATCAAACCATTCTGGTATGATTGTTGATCTAAAGAATACAAGGTTTCCATGAAATTGTTTTGGAACATACTTTCCTAAAAGACCAACAGAATTTACGTATGTTTCTTTCAAGTTCAAAATTGTTTCCTCTTCCAGACTCGCTAATGCACTGCCATCCCTGCGAAGTATATCAATAGCGTTTGCCATATCAAGTGGTTTTCCATCCATGTTATCTGGATCGTATCCTCCTAATGCAAGTAGGGCAATAAGCGCTTCTTCCTCACTAGGCGCTTCTGTATTTGGTAAAAAGTGACCGGGATAAGAATCCAACATAACAAGCAGTTCAACTTCTTCTCCTTGATTTTGCAAATGAGTTGCCATTGCATGAACAACGTTTCCTCCGAGAGACCAACCTAACAACCTGTACGGCCCATGTGGCTGTATCTCACGAATGTGCTCAAGATAGTCAGCAGCCATTTCGTCTAATGATTTTGGAAGTTCTTCACTTTTTGCAATGCCGCGTGCCTGTACACCATAAATTGGATGATTGCTTCCTAAAGACTTCATTAATCCTGCATAACACCAGCTAAGTCCACCTGCTGGATGTACACAGAACATAGGTAACTCTTCACCGCTTGTTCTTAATGGCAAGATTACATCTAGCGCACTTTGGCTCGTCCCCATCTCAAGTATTTCAGCAAGCCCTGCAACTGTCGGTACCGCAAATAAGCTACCAATACTTAACTCTACTCCTAGCGCTTCCCTGATCCGGCTCATTAACTGCACAGCAAGTAAGGAATGACCGCCAAGATCAAAGAAACCATCATCAATGCCAATTCGAGGTAAATTCAAAACCTCTGTAAATAAATCACATAAAATTTCCTCTTTTGGTGTTCTTGGTCCTCGGCTTATCGTAGATACCATGAATTCAGGTGCTGGTAATGCTTTACGATCTAACTTACCATTTGGAGTTAAAGGTAATTCACTTATCATAACGAAAGCATATGGTACCATATAATCAGGTAGACTAAGTCCTACATATTGGCGCATTTCAGCTGTATCAATGTTTACATGTTCTGTCGAAACAATATAGGAAACTAATCGCTTATCACCAGGCTGATCTTCACGTACAATGACAGCTACTTGTTCAACATGAGAGTGCTGCATAATAACGGCTTCAATTTCGCCAAGTTCAATTCGGAAACCTCGAATCTTAATTTGATGGTCTGCACGACCGATATAGTCTAATGTGCCATCTTGACACCAACGCGCCAAATCTCCTGTACGATACATTCGAGTACCAGGTTTCCCGTATGGATCTGCTATAAATCGTTCCGCAGTTAACCCTGCACGACCTAAATACCCACGAGCAAGCCCTGCTCCTGCAACATACATTTCTCCTACCACTCCTGGTGGTACAGGTTGTAAGTAATTATCTAATACGTATACTTTAAGATCTGGTATACTACATCCTATTAAGCTGTTTGCTCGTAAAGATACAATATTTTGATCCAGCTCGATATAGCTTACATGTACAGTTGTTTCTGTAATACCATACATATTAATAAGCTTAGGCGAATTTTCTGGATGACGACTATACCAATCTTCTAGACGACTTAATTCCAGTGCTTCTCCGCCAAAAACGACATATCGTAAGGAAAGCTTCTGCCCTAATTCAACATTTTCGCGATCTGCTTGCATAAGTTGATAAAATGCTGATGGTGTCTGATTTAAAACTGTTACCTTTTCCTGGACAAGCAGATTTAAAAATTCTCTAGGTGAACGACTCACAGTGTGTGGTACGACAACAAGACGTCCCCCATACAATAGCGGCCCCCAAATTTCCCAAACTGAAAAATCAAAAGCATAAGAATGGAACATTGTCCAAACATCTTCTGAATCAAATTGGAACCAATGGTCAGTTGCCCCAAGCAGCCTTATAACATTCTGATGAGGAATCATTACACCTTTTGGTCTTCCTGTTGAACCTGATGTATAAATTACATAAGCGATGTGTACAGGTGATAGTGGCTGTATTCGTTCCACATTTTCTATATTCTCTTCACCATATTTGTTTAATGTCTCCATTATTTTGAAATCGTCTACTACAATCGTTACGGTCTCTGCACTCTCTATTGTCACTTGTGTGTTCGTAATCATACAGACAGGCTTAGCATCACTTAGCATGAATGAAATTCGATCCGATGGATAATCAGGATCTAGCGGTAAATATCCTGCCCCCGCTTTCAAAACTGCTAACAAACTCACAACCATATCAACAGATCTTGGTATCGCTAAAGCAACCATTTGCTCTGGACCTACTCCTTTTTCAATTAACAGACGTGCAAGTTTATTCGATCTCTTATTTAACTCTTCATAAGTTAGCGTAGTGTCCTCAAATACGACAGCGGTTGCATCTGGCGTTAAGCGAACTTGTTTCTCAAATAATTCCGGTAAGGTCATTTCAGGCGCAATTTGAAAGCCGCCATTCCATTTTTCAAGTACTGTTTGACGCTCTTCTTCGTCCAAAATTTCCAAACGCCCAATAGGTTGTTCTGGATCTTCTACTGCGTCTTCTAATAAATGAATGAAACGACTCACAAGTTTCTGAGCTGTCTCACGCTTAAATAAATCTGTACTAAATTCAAGTAAACCATGTAATCCATTTGGCTGACCTTCAGACGTACTACGTTCACTTATTTCTATCGTCATATCAAACTTCGAAGAACCAACACTCTTAATCTCAAGATGCGTTTCTAGATTCGGTATATCAAGTGTAGCCTCTGGTGTATTTTGAAAAGCTAACATAATTTGGAATAGTGGATGACTATTTCTCGAACGCACAGGGTTCAACACTTCAACAAGTCTTTCAAATGGAACATCTTGATGTTCATATGCTGAAAGGTTAACTTTACGCACCCTGCTTAACAGTTCACTAAAGCTAGGATCTCCAGACGTATCTGTACGTAAAACGAGTGTATTTACGAACAATCCGACAATATCTCCAAGCGCATCATCACTACGCCCAGCAATTGGACTACCTATTGGAATATCCGTTCCAGCCCCTAATCGTGTAAGTAATGCAGCAAGTCCGGATTGTAGGATCATAAACAAACTAACACCATTTTTACGAGCAAGCTCTAATAATCGTTCATGTAACTCTGGATTCACATGAAAATCTATCGTTTCTCCGCAATAGCTCGTTTCCACAGGACGTTGATAATCTGTAGGTAACTCAAGTTGGGCTGGTAACCCCTTCAATTCTTCTTTCCAAAACTCAATTTGTTGTGAAATGAGACTATCTTGTGCACTCTCATTTCCTAATAGTTCTTGTTGCCAAAGGGCATAATCGGCATACTGTACTGGCAGTGACTTCCACTGAACTGATCCACCTTTACAATGTGCTTGATACGCAGTTGCTATGTCTCTTGACAATGGGTTTAATGACCATCCATCCCCTACAATATGATGCAATAATACAAGTAACACATGTTCATCCGGATTTATTTCAAAAAGCTCCATACGGATAGCTGGCTCTTCTGCAAGATTAAAGCTATATCTTACAGCTTCAGCAAGTACTTTAGGTAATTCTGAATCAGTAGTCTGCGTAACAATTAAAGTAGGATTTGCCTCATTTGTCTCCAAAATTTGCTGATGTGACGTACCAAGCATGTTAGGAAAAATAGTTCGAAGTGTCTCATGTCGATCGACGATATCATAAAATGCAGCTTGTAAAGCTTCTCGATTTAATTCACCAGACATTCGAATGACTACTGGAATATTGTAAGTTGGGCTTGGACCTTCTAAACAATTCAAGAACCATAAACGACGCTGTGCAAAAGAAAGAGGAACTTCTCTTGGACGCTCTACTTTCTGAATAGCTGACCTTGCACTCTGTGTGCTATCTAATTGTTTAGCAAGTTCAGCGACTGTAGGTGATTCAAATAGTTTTCCAATGCCTAATTCCACACCTAATGTTTCACGAATACGTCCCATTAACCGGGAAGCTAACAGAGAATGTCCGCCTATTTCAAAGAAGTTATCATCGATTCCAATTCGCGCTATGCTAAGCACTTCCGCAAATAAATCACATAAAATTTCTTCTTGTGGATTTCTAGCTACGCGTTCACTAACAAGTAAATTGAAGTCAGGTGCTGGTAACACTTTCCGATTAATCTTTCCGTTCGGTGTCAATGGCAATTCAGACATCATCATAATTGCTGACGGTATCATATAACCTGGTAGGCTCCCTCCTGCATATGTTCGAATTTCTGCAAGGTCAAGATTTCCATCAGCATCAGGTACAATGTAAGCAACCAAACGTTTATCGCCAGGTCGATCTTCTCGAACGATTACAACGACTTGCTCAACATGAGGGTGCTGAGATAATACAGTTTCCACTTCAGATAACTCGATACGGAATCCATGAATCTTAATTTGATGATCTGCACGACTCACATAATCTAACGAACCATCCTTACGCCATTTAACAAGATCGCCCGTACGGTACATTCGTGTACCAAGTTTCCCAAATGGATTAGCAACAAATCGTTCAGCTGTTAATTCTGGTCTTCCTAAATATCCATTGGCAAGCCCCGTACCAGCAATATATAATTCTCCCACCACTCCAGGTGGTACAGGTTGTAAACCTGCATCTAGTACATATACTTCAGTATTCCAAATTGGTCTTCCAATAGAAGGTGTACCACTCTCTTCTTCATTCATATCCATGAAAGTTGACCAAATTGTTGTTTCAGTTGGTCCATAAAGATTTGTAACATGACAATTTAATTCTTTTAACCGAGACGCTAGATTCGATGGAAGCGCCTCACCACCAACAAGAACTTTAAGTCCTATTAATCTTTCTGGATAATCTGTTACAAGCGCATGCCAAAGTGTTGGTGTAGCTTGCATAATTGTGATGTTTTCCTTTTGAATGATTTCTGTTAATGCTGAAGAATCTTGAACTGCTTCTTTTTGGGCAATTTGAACGCTTGCTCCACTAATAAGTGGTAAATAAATTTCTAAAGCTGAAATATCAAACGCAAAGGTTGTAACAGCCAACAAACGATCATTTACATGTAATGAGAATTGATCTTGCATCGCCAATAAAAAGTTGCTTAAGCTTTGCATCGGCACAACGACACCTTTTGGCTTACCTGTTGACCCCGAAGTATAAATTGTATACGCAGGATTTAAGGGTGCTTCTCCATCAAATGAATCTAGGTTATTTTTCTGGTATCCTCTTAACTCTTCTTTTGTATCCTGATTATCAAGCACAACTCTTGTTATATGATCCCCATTCGGTAAATCACCTAAAACAGAAGAATGTGTTAGGATACAAGCAGGCTTAGCATCGCTTAATATATACGTAATTCGATCCTCTGGATATTCTGGGTCGATTGGTAAATATGCTGCTCCTGTCTTAAGAACTGCTAACATTCCGATAACCATCTCTACAGATCTTGGAAATGCTAACGCTACAAATTCCTTAGATTGAACTCCTCGTTCTAACAAGAAATGAGCAAGTTGATTTACTTGTTCATTTAATTCTTTATAAGTAAGTTCTATTCCATCACATATGACAGCAATAGAATCAGGAGATTTACTTACTTGTTTTTCAATGAGAGCAGGTACACTTACGAATGAACTTTCTTTCATTGTTTGATTCCACTCTACTAAATGCTTGCGTTCCTCATGAAGTAAGAGTTCCAGTTTTCCAATCGGTGAATCTACCTGAAGATCCGATATATCTTCCAGAAGATTCACAAATCTTTTTTTATGATTTATTAACTCTTCTAATCTATATACTTCAGGGTTTGCATCAAAATGAATCCTTAAGCCCTTTCCGTCAAACTCGTTTGACACATTTATTGAAAGATCATCAACCGGTCCTGCCGAAAGATTATGTTTAACCCCATGATTTCCTGCAAAACTCAAGGCATAGTCAAATGGCATCACATTAATCATTGGACCAAATAACCTTTGATTTTCTCCCAATAATTTAAGATCTCGGCGTAATTCTTCATGACGATACTTATGATGAAAACGAATATCAAGAACCTCATTAGAAACCTGCCCGACAACCTCAGCAAGACTCATATTAGAGCTTATAGACAAGCGGAGCGGGACTACATTCATGACCATGCCAGGGATATTGATCGATGCTGATCCTAAACGTCCCATCATCGGTAAACCTAGAACTATATCCTGTGCACTTGTTAATTTATGTATATAAATCGCAGTTGCAGCTATGATAAGATCCGGCCAATTCGCATTACAATCATGTGCAACCTTCCGCAAAGATTCTGTACTTAAACGAGACAAATGTGCTGGCTGGCGAAGAAATGTCTTCGATGTTCTAGGAGCACGTTCCGCTAAACTTACTACTTCTGGTTGATCTTGGAACCGTTCTAACCAAAAGCTATGATCTTTCTCAAATTGCTCCGATGCACGATACGCAGCATCCTCCTCTAAAATGGTATATAAAGAACCAAATGATCTCTCATCATACGATTGATTATTCATGAATGCCGTATATACTCTTGCTACTCTTTGCGCAAGTAAAGAAAATCCGTATCCATCCATCACAATGTGATGGATGCGCTGATACCAGAAGAAACGATTGGAAGCGACTTTAAAAAGCGCCTCCGTATACAGCTTGTCCTTTTTCAGATTCACTGGCGTAGATAAATCCACTTGCATCCACGCTTCAGCGGCTTTTTGGGGATTTTCTTCAGTACTAACATCAATAATATGCATATGAAATTCAGGTGAATCATCGATAACTTGCCATGGCCCTTTCGCATCTTCTTCAAAGTGAACATGTAAAGATTCAGCTTCCATTACAACTTTACGCACAGCTAATTCAAATGTTTTCACATCAACTGAACCATGTATTTCTATGTATTCACCCGTATTATAAATTGGATTTTTTGGATCAAGTTGCTGCGCAAACCACATACCCGTTTGCGCACCTGACAATGAATGACGAACCTTTTGACAATGAGACATTCGTATTTACCCCTTTATCTATCTGTATTTGATAGCACCTTTTCCTCTTGAGAGGACACCAAATTAAACCAGTCATAAATTGTTGGACGCTCAGCCAAATCTGCGAATGTAACTTCTACACCTATTTGGCGCCATTTCTCTACTAAACTCATAATTCTAACTGAGTCAAGCCCTCTATTTAATAAATCTTCGTTATCTCCAATATCTGCTGGTAATTCACGAAGCAATTCAGCAACTTGTTCACGTACCGATTGTAATGTGAATCCTGTATTTTCTTCTGCTGCAGACGTTTCTTTTAAACTTTGTAAATCTTTTAATAATAAATTCGTTATTATAGTTACTGCACATCGATCAGATGCGTACTGCAAAGCTTGTTTATGATGTTCTTGTGAAAAATCAGCAACCGCATCAGCGACGAAGAATGGTTGTATCCCATCCATAAATGCTTCGCATGCCGTTAAAAGACATCCAATATGTGCATAAACCCCACAAATAATAAGCTGATCACGCCCATGTTCACGTAAAATCTCTAGAAGATTTGTTTTCTTAAAAGCACTATATCTCCATTTTGTAAGGAAAATATCATCCTCATCAGGAGTGAGCTCATCTACAATTTTCTTCTTGTGAGGCCCATCAGGAATACCAGCCCCCCAAAAATCTTGCAATAATCCTCTTTGCTCTGGCGTTTGTCCACCTGGTTGTGCAGTATAAACGACAGGAACACCAATTTCCTTACATGTTTTTCTGATAGATTGAATATTTGAAATCAGTTCTACTCTTGGTGATTCCTCTACATGATATGCATCAAGAAAATACTCTTGCATGTCATGAATAAGAAGAACAGCACGTTTCGGATCTGGCTTCCACGTTACTTTATTATTTGGTAAATCTAACTCTAATGGCATTGGGTATACTGAGATAGCTGGAATAGCCATCTAATCACTTCCTTTCGAATTGTTAAGAATATTTATTTGTCATTTATTACTTCATGGTAGATTTAAGTTTTTCAGCAATTGCCTTCCGTAATTCTTTCTTACTCACTTTTCCGACACCAGTCTGTGGAAACGAGTCTATAAATTCAATTCGATCTGGAATTTTATATGCCGCAATTCCTCGATCTCTTAAAAACATTTTCAAATGCACTACAGTCGGTGTTTCCCCGCGAGCTATAACGAAAGCACAAGTACGTTCACCTAAATAATCGTCTGGCATAGATACTATTGCAACATCGTGTACCGCTGCATGAGCTAACAGATGATTTTCAACTTCTTCAGCCGCAACTTTCTCTCCACCACGATTAATCTGATCCTTATCGCGTCCTTCAACCACTAAATAACCTTGCTCATTTATTTTGACAAGATCGCCTGTGCGGTAAAAACCATCCGAAGTAAAGGATTTAGCGTTATGTTCTTCAGCTTTATAGTATCCACGGATTGTATATGGTCCACGAGTTAATAAACTCCCCACTTGACCTGTCTCTACGTCATTATCATATTCATCAACTACACGAACTTCATCAAACTCTGACATTGGTCTTCCTTGCGTATGAATAATGATATCTTCTGCATCATCAAGTCTCGTATAATTCACTAACCCTTCGGCCATACCAAAAACTTGTTGCAATGTACAACCGAATGCCGGGCGTATACGCTTGGCCACTTCCGCGCTAAACTTTGCACCGCCTACCTGTAAAACTTGCAGGCTAGATAGATCATTATTGCGTGAAGCTATTGCGTCAAGCCATACCATTGCAAGGGGGGGCACAAGTGCTGTAATTGTGACACGTTCCTTCTCAATAAGAGAGAACGCTTCATCTGGACTTCCCCCAGAAGCTAGAACAATCCGCCCTCCGGCATATAACGTCCCAAGAGTCCCCGGCGAACTAAGCGGATAGTTATGTGCAACTGGAAGCACAGCAAGATACACACTATCTTGATCCAATTTACAAATTTGAGCACTCACTCTTAAACTATAAATATAGTCATCATGTGTTCTGGGAATTAATTTAGATAATCCTGTTGTTCCGCCTGATAATTGCAAGAAAGCTACATCGCTAGATTTTACTTCTGGCAGATTGACCGGATTCATATAAAGATCACGAATTCCTACAAATTCCTCCGCCTCTCCTACAACAATTACATGTTGCAACGTTGGAACTTTTTCTTTTATTTCTCTTGCAAGTTTTCGATAGTCGAATCCAAGCTGTTTATCAGAAATAATATAAGCAGTTGCTTCAGCAAATTCACAAAAATAGCTTATTTCACTACTTCGGTGTGACGGCAAAGCAAAAACTGGAACTGCACCAATTCGAAAAAGCGCAAAGCAGACTTCGAAAAACTCCGTAATATTTGGTAAATGAAGAACTACTCGATCCGTTTGTTTAATTCCTAAATTTAGAAATCCTGCAGCTAATTGATCTACTCTTTTATCCAGTTCACTATAGCTTAAGTGTTTTTCGCCACTTGTCACTGCAATCTGGTCACCATGTTTCATCGCACGTTCTCGCAGCATCTCTCCAAAGGTCTCTCCGCGCCAGCACCCCTCTTCTTTATATCGATTTGCAAATTCCTTTGGCCACTCCTGGCATCCTGTTAACATCATTTATCCCCCTAACTTCTATTTCAAAGATTCATCATTTAATCCCATAGCCCGAAGCATTGTACGAAACTTAGCCGATGTTTCAGCTAGCTCATCTTCAGGTTTTGACTCCGCAACAATACCAGCTCCTGCGAATAAACGAAGGGAATTCCCTTCAACTTCCGCACAACGAATCGTAACAATCCATTCACCGTCACCATTCAGATCACTCCAACCAAGCATTCCCGTGAAAAATTCTCGATCAAACGGTTCAATTTCGTTAATAGCCTCTCGAGCTTTTTCTGTCGGAGTTCCACAAACTGCTGGTGTAGGATGAAGCGCAAGTGCTAATTCTAATGCAGACACTGATGCGTCTAGTAATTCTCCTTTTACTTCAGTAGATAAATGCCACATTGCTTCACTATTTATTAATGATGGTTTTTCCGGAACATGCAATGTACGACAGTACGGACGAAGCGCCGCAGCTACTGCTTCAACAACAACAGCATGTTCATGTAAATCTTTAGCTGAAGAAAGCAACTCATCTGCTCGTCTCTTATCTTCTTCAGGGTCTTTACTTCGAGGTCTAGAGCCTGCAAGCGGATTAGAAATGATCTGCATTCCACTCCGTGAGACAAGTAACTCTGGACTCGCTCCTATGAGTGTATGACTACGCTTTGGTGAAGCATCACAATTCTCTATTTCTTCACTCTTCGGTAAATCTACCGCAAACGTATACCCCTGTTTATTGTGCTGCGCTAAATCACAAAGTAGTTTTTGAATGTCAACCTTTTCTGGAGATTTCAAATCCAACGATCTAGATAGAACGATTTTCTTTAGGTCACCGCTCTTTATTTTAGCTACTCCTTGCTCTACACCACGCATATATTCTGAAGATGACGGAATAGGATTCATTTCATATGTAAGTGCAGGTGATTGCTGGATTCGATCTGTAAAATCAAATTGCAGACGATCTGCTAGCCTGCTCTCCCGAGGTACAACGAGCTGTACCGATTTTGTACGATCAAAAGGCAGTGCTCCTACAACAATTGGATTAGGATGGCCAGCTTGTTTCGCATTGCTTAATACAGCACGAACTAGCTCAGGAACATTTTCTGCCTGACTATGTTTCACCGTTGCAAATGTTCCTTCGGCAAGTATTGTACGATACGGTGAAGCAAAAAAGAATGAAGATCCAGCTCTATAGTCATCTAGTAATTTTGTCGCTAACTCCTTTAAAGCAGTTGTATGATTCATTATTTTAAAGCCCCCTATATGTAATTTAGATTCCTAAAGTAGCGCCGCCATCAATGCATAGATTATGCATCGTAATATGGCTTGCTTTATCTGACGCTAAAAATAGAACTGCTTCAGCAATCTCTGAAGGCGTTGCTATTTTTTTTAATGGAATTCCTAATCTATATGTATCTTGTGAGCCTGCAATAATTTTTTCAGCCCCATTTTCATCTATCCAAAGTAACCTCTGCATCTCTGTCTCAGTTGAACCAGGAGAAACTAAATTACAGCGAATATTATATTCTGCAAGCTCAAGACCAAGACATTTTGTAAACATCGTTGCAGCAGCTTTCGATGCTACATACGCAGCCATTTCCATTCTAGGTACACTGGCAGCATTTGACCCTACAGTTACAATCGCACCAGATTTACGTGACCTCATACGTTTACTTACTGATCTAGATACATAAAACACCCCTGTAGCATTTACAGAAAAAGTCTTGTCCCAATCTTCATCACTTAAAGAGTGAATTGCATTCATCTTCAAAACACCAGCAACATTAACTAAAATATCAATTTGCCCCATTGTATCCTCAATCTGATTTACTGTATTTTCCACTGCGGAACTATCACTCACATCTAAAGCGAATACTTTCAAAGAGCTGCCTCTTGTTGCATGATAATCTGAAAGCTTATTGAGTTCTAAAATATTCTTATCAACCGCTGCAACTTTTGCCCCTCTTTCCGCAAGCATGTTCGCTACAGTCTCTCCAATTCCTTGTGCTGCACCAGTAACTAATGCAATCTTCCCATCAAATTCCCCAAAATCCATATTCTCAATTCCTTTCCTTACAACGAATCGATCTAGTTTATCTTGTATATTCTCAATTGCAGATTAATAAAGTTAACCTAATTAATCTGTGCAAAGAAAATATTTAAACAAACATCACCAACTAATAATGATATTGATAATCATTATCATTACATTTACGAAAATCATACACATATTAAACTTATCAGTCAAGTGCAATTTAATCTTAATTTCAGTCACAATAAACTAGGTAATACTCACTTAGCATTAATTGATAATGATTTTCATTTTCTTTTGTACACCGAAATGATAATGTTTCTCAACAGTCTTGTCAATCTTTTTTTATTTTTCAGATAAAATATTTTATTATGTCCCCATACTTATCTGCATAAAAATCTCTGCTTTTATTGTAAATATAGACTTTTTTCATCCTATTTTCTGTGAAAATAATAGATTTAAAAAATTAAATTGAAACTTTCAAATTTCCTAATTAATAATCATAAATTTTATCATTAGTTACATAAAAATCTTTATTTTATAATAAAAACCATCATATTGAACATTTAATTTCTCAATAAATTTCTGAAAAAATTTTATTAAGAAATTTATTTAAAAATAACTATTTACATCTTTTTCTTTAAACAACGCTTCCTTCAAACGTAAATTATACCGATATAACTATATGGAAAAAGGACATATGCCCACTATTAAGCATATGTCCTCTCATAATTAAAATTTACTATTAACCTTTTTATTAGTTTTATTATTTCACCACAAACCGAGTCTCACTACAACCATTCTTCTGCTTCGTTACCTCTAAAACTGCTGGCATTGCGTTTTTCAACTCTTGAACGTGTGAAATAACGCCAATAAATCGTCCTGATTTTTGTAAATCAATCAATGCATCGATCGCTTTTGTTAATGACTCTTCATCTAGCGAGCCAAATCCTTCATCGATAAACATGGTTTCGATAGAAATACCGCCTTCATATGCCTGGATCACATCTGCCATACCAAGTGCTAGACAAAGCGATGCATTAAATTTTTCACCACCAGACAATGTTTTTACGTCACGTGTTTGACCTGTATATGCGTCATATACATCTAATCCTAGTCCACTTTGACGATTTCGTTTTTCAACTCGTTCACTTCGTTTTAAATAGAACTGGCCGTTTGATAGTTTACGAAGTCTTTCGTTAGCAATTTGAACAATTTGTTCTAAATACTCAATTAAAATGTAACGTTCAAACGAAATACGACTTTCGTTATCCCCTTTCATGACTTCATATAAATCAACAAGTTCTTGGAAAGCTTTTTCTTCTTCATGAATTTGTTCATCAATTCGTCTAATGTTTTCATGCAAATCGGTAATGTATGCAACTGCACTTTGGGCACGCTGGCGCTTTTCTTTTGTAATATCAAGCTGAATTCCTAACTCTTTCATTTGTTCTTCTAGAGCTGTAATGTCCGTCCATTCTTTCCCGCTTAATTCATTTACTAGTTCCTCAATTTGTTTAGCCAATACTTCTAAGGATGAATAGTACTCTTGAATTTGCTCATGCAAATGCTTCATTTCTACATCTGTTAATTTTGCTTCTTTATAAGCTTGTTGGTCGATAAATCCACCTTGTTCAAGCTCTGTCGTAAAGCGAAGTAAAGTCTCTTCTTGCTTTTCTTTTGCATGACTTACTTGCTTTAGAGCACCATCATACTCAGCTTGTATGCGTATATTTTCATTTTGCCAATATTGATAAGCTTCTTGTACTTTCTTCCACTCCTCTTCCATAAAGCGAAGTGTGCTAACAGCTTGATCAAATTGTTTTTTCCAGGCTTCTAACGTTTGTAAGTCCTCATGGGTTTTTTGCTGATCATGTTCATAGGACGTACGAAGTTGCATGCACTCCATTTCAGTACGGTGATGCATCACTTCAGCTTCGCGTTTTTGCTTCTGTAATTCTTCTACTTTTTCTTCTAATCCTTTTACACTTAACGCTAGCTGTTTACGTTTTTCTTCACTTTCCTTTAATGTGTTTACCTCAGCTGCTAGTTGTTTTCCGTTTTGCACTAGCGTACGGTATGTTTCAACTAACTCTTCTGAACAGTATCCTCGTTTTACGACTTCATCTATTACTTGCTCATATTGTAATCTGTAGAAATTCCATTTCTCTTCTACTTGAACATGTAATTTTTCAGCAACTGTTTTCTTTTCGCGCAGTTCATTTAGATGTTTTTCATCAATGGAATCTCCACGTTCTGTAGCTTTCTTTGGATGATCTATGCTACCACATACAGGACAAGATTCACCTTCATGAAGATGAAGAGCTAACATTCCTGCTTGTTCATTTAACCAACGATGCTCCATCTCTTCATATGCTTTAACTGCAACTTCCATCTTTTGATTTGCAACTTCTTTTTCTTGTTCATATTTTTGCTTTTCTTGCCAAACGTCATATGCTTGCTTTAGTACTTTTGCATCTTCCCGCATATTTGTTAGCTCTTCTACTTTTGCTACATATTGCTCAAGTGCAACCTCTAGCTGTTGTAATTCTCCGGCAATTTGTTGTTTTTGAGAAATCTGTCCTTCTAGCTGTTTCTCAAACTTCTGAATACCTTCCTTCAATTTCCCACTTTGAAGTTCTGCCTGTTGCAATTTTGATTTTTTCTCTGCTAATGAAGCAATAATTGGCTGTAACTCTTCTAATCTTTGTACAGTTTTCTTACCTTCTTCACGAACAGACTCTTTACCCTTTAATTCTTCATATTTCTCATAAGCAAGTTCAAACGCCTTAACCGTCTTTTCTTTTTTTACAGATATTTGTTTCAATAATTGTTCAGCATTTTGTTCACTCTGTACCGCTTCTTCATACCATTGTTCAAATGGTAATAATCGTTTCGCTTGTTCAGCAAGTTTAAAGCGTTGTTCTTCCGTTTCTATTTGTTCTCGATTTGCTTGTAAAACTGCTTGTTTCTCTTGTTTTTGCTGTAAATCTTTGAACTTTTCATTAATAGACTTAGCTATATGAAAACGATCTTCGGCTTTTTTTAATTGCTGCGTTTGCAATGTTTGCTGCGCTTGTAATTGTTCAACTTCCGCCTCATAGCAATTTTTTTCTTGTTCAAGCGCTTCGACTACTTGGTGCGTATTTACATGTTCCTGTTGAACTAATGTCTCTAATAGTGAATCATCTCGAACCGGTAATTTAAAAACATTACGGAAGTACAGTTCTCTTTCTTTTTGCTTTTCTTGTAAGACGTCTTTCCACTGTTTACGTTTTTGATCTAACAATTCACGCATTAATTTATAACGATCTGTTTTAAAAATACGACGTAAAATTTCTTCTTTATTTTCTGTTTCAGACGTTAATAGTTTTCGGAATTCTCCTTGCGGAAGCATAACAATTTGACTAAATTGATGTTTGCTAAGTCCGATTAAATCTTCAACCTTTTTGTTCACATCTGTCACATGAAAACGATCCACACATGGAACCTTCTCATCACCTATTACTTCATATAGCTCAACAGCATGCCCTGTAACTGTTTTATTCCCTTGTTTTTTATGACCGAGCTGTCTTTTTATTTCGTATTGCTTTCCTTTCAACTGGAAGGTTAATTCTACACTTGTGTATATATTATCATCAGCAAATTGGCTACGTAGCATACTCGTATCACTACGTTCTTCTCCGCTCGCTTCCCCATATAATACATAACAAATCGCATCAAATATCGTTGTTTTCCCAGCTCCCGTATTTCCTGAAATAGCAAAAATACGGTGATCGCCAAGATCGCTGAAATCGATAACTTCTCGCTGTTTATACGGACCAAATGCGGTCATAATAAGCTGAAGTGGTCTCATCCTCGTTCACCTTCCCGTTCCTGCACTGTTTGTAATACGTCTAAGAAAAGACGTTCTTTCTCTTCTGATAAATCTGAGCCCTTCATTTCTCTATAAAAAGCTTTCAAAAGGGATAGATCATCTGTTTTATGTCTAGAAACAGTAACTTCATTGGTTTCTGTAAATTCTCGTCTTTGCATAGAACGTTCAACATGCATAGCATTTGGATATACAGAACGAATTTTTTCCATTGGCTGCAGTACAGGATTTTCATCTAATAACTTTACGAAGACATAATCTTCACTTGTTGGATACTTTAATAAATCATCTATTTTCGCTTCTACTGTTCGCATTTGGCGACGAGGTGTAAATAAACGCTTTTCTATTTCCACTTGACCTGTTTCGTCTAATTCCACAATATAATACCCTTTTTTATGCCGCTCTTCAGAAATAGAATACGCAAGTGGTGAACCAGAATAACGAATCGTTTCATTACGTACAAAGTGCGCTTGGTGCAAATGCCCAAGTGCTGTGTAATGAAACTTATCAAAATAATGACTATTTACGTATTCAGCACCGCCGATGGAAAGCGGACGCTCTGCATCACTCGTATTTTCTTCTGCTTCACCTGAAGAAGTGACAAATGCATGGCCTACAAATACGTGTCTTGCTTCTTGATTCATCGTTTCTGAAAGTTCATTCATGAAAATACGCATCGCATCATCATGCGACCGAATATCTTCATTTTTCATCACATGTCTTACAATACTTGGATCCGCATATGGGATTAAATGAAAATGCACTTCCCCATACTTATCATGTAAAACAACTGGTTCATACGGAAATTGAAATTGGCCAACAATATGTAACCCTTGTTTTTTCATTAAACTGCTGCCAAAATGAATACGGTCTGGACTATCATGATTCCCTGCTACTGCAATTACTGGCGTTTGTAAATCAATCACTATCTTTTTTAATACATCATTTAGTAAATCTACTGCTTCTGTTGGAGGAATCGCTCGGTCATACAAATCACCTGCAATAATTACGGCATCTGGTTTTTCTTCTTCCACAGCTTGAACGAACTGATCTAATACAATTCGTTGATCTTCGGTCATATACACACCGTGAACAAGTTTTCCTAAATGCCAATCCGCTGTATGAAAAAACTTCATCTTTTCCTTCCTTTCTCTCTTTTAATTTACTGATTGTAATGAAACCAGTTGGTAGTTAAGTGTTGTCTTCCCATCTTCCCACTCTAACTTTTGAACGATTGCACTACCGATTCTTTCTTGATCAGATTTATATAAAGGTAACATTTCATCCACAGCAAATAAATGATAACCGTCTAATATTAATTGAAATATATTTTCTTCTATATGTAATCTCATTTCTTTTTCATTTGAAATAATCTTTGTATGCATCTCAAATTTCATATAAATACAACCCCTTTTCCAGTTCTCTATACTTTAATAGTATAGCGGCTATTCACGATTGACAAGTGAATACATGATGAAGAATTCACTTTCACATTCATTTTATTTTTTTTATGCTATATGTATTTTTTAAATTATAATACGGTATGTGAAATTAACAATGTTTCATGTGGATTTGAAATTAAGTCACGATGTTTAAAATAGAATCGCTGATGTCGCGTGACCGTTTGGAAAAGAAGAATGAGCTGAATGTTCTACAAGTTGAATGATTTTATATGATACAAAAAACAGTCCCAATAAAAATATGATTCAATAAGTTTATTAATATCCTAAAGTCAAAGCAATAATAGCTTAAAAAGCAAGTATACAGAAAGCAATTTTAGAAAAGCAGGTAAACAGTAATATGAATTCACATCTTCAAATTCCGGTATAAATTGTTTAATTTCATAAAAATAAAAATGCCTTTTCAGGCATCTTTATTTTTGCAAATACTCTTTCATTATATAGTACAATACAGTTATTAAAACAATTGCTATAAAAAATGAGAATGATGCCACGATATATCCATCTTTATTTAACACATAACACAGTGAGATAGATAATATAAAAACCGGAAATACGAGACGTACTTTATCTTTAATTTCTTCTGTTGTATCTGTACGATGAAAATACTGTGTAATTCCTACCATGAGAGAAGACAAAATAATAACCGATAATAGCAAAGGCCCTGGCATTCCGATCTCCCCTTTCTCTACTCCTATTATATACAAACTCTCACTTCGTTAAAAGCAAGACAATTCAGTAAATAAAACAAAGTGAAGTTGCTATCCATATTGAATTCATTCCAATTACTCACTTTCTTTCAAATTAAATATGGTATATAGTATTCCCTTCATTTTCAAGTTACAAACAATACCCCTACATTTTAAATGACTGATGTTGTAATATTCATTTTCATATGTTGAAATCCTGCAAATATAACTCGTCAAAATATGCACCATTCTAAAAAGTATCTAGTCCGACGTCTAAATGTCCATTTGTTTAGACAGTTAGACACTTTATTACTGGCATTTCTTCTTAATTAAGGACATTAAAACTGGCACGCTACTTGCAATATCAAATAAATTATAAAGGACATTTTAGCTTGTATCGAGAAATAAGAATGAGAAGATATATAAGAGGAGGATTCAAAATGACTGAAAATGTTTTATTTTCCATTCACGAAAATGGCGTCGCGTCAATCACTTTAAATCGCCCAAAAGCACTTAACTCTTTATCTTATGATATGTTACATCCGATTGGTCAGAAACTAAAAGAATGGGAAAAAGATGATCGTATTGCCGTAGTAATCTTGAAAGGTGCTGGCACGAAAGGATTTTGCGCTGGCGGTGATATAAAAACATTATACGAAGCACGTTCAAATGAAGTTGCATTACAGCATGCTGAACATTTTTTTGAAGAAGAATACGAAATAGATACTTATATATATCATTATCCAAAACCAATTATTGCTTGTTTAGATGGAATTGTAATGGGTGGTGGCGTCGGTCTTACGAATGGGGCAAAATATAGAATTGTAACAGATCGTACAAAATGGGCCATGCCTGAGATGAACATTGGTTTTTTCCCAGACGTTGGAGCTGCTTATTTCTTAAACAAGGCTCCTGGGCAGACTGGTCGGTATGTTGCGTTAACAGCATCTGTTTTAAAAGCTGCTGATGTATTATATATAAAAGCTGCTGATCATTATATGCCATCGGAAACTTTACCTACTTTCCTAGATGCAATCGAAAAGGTAAATTGGCATGATCAAAATATACATATCACTTTAAAAGAACTCATTAATAAATATGAAACAGCTCCTAGTGTAGAAAGTGAACTTGTTTCCTTATTAGAAGAAATTGATCAACATTTTTCATTCCATACAGTTGAAGATATCATCCATTCATTAGATAATGCTGACGGATCCTTCGCTTCAAAAACGAAAGAAACATTACTATCAAAATCTCCGTTCTCATTAAAAGTAACATTAAAACAACTTATTGACGGAAAGGAAAAATCGATAGAAGAATGCTTTGCAACAGATCTCGTGCTCGCTAAAAATTTCATGAGGCACGAAGATTTCTTTGAAGGAGTACGTTCAGTCGTTGTCGACAAAGATCAAAATCCAAAGTATAAATATAAACAATTAAGTGATGTTTCAGATGAAGATGTCAATCGCTTCTTCAATCTGCTTAATGCCTAATCAAAAAGCTAGATGAAAGCAACCTATTTGCTGCTTCATCTAGCTTTTTTCTTTCTAGACATATGTATTATGTATCTTCATTATCAGAACGATGGAGGCGTTACAGCGAATAAAATAACGGCATCTTGATCAAATAGATTCTCCCATTTATGTTTCATGTAAGAAGGGATTTTCACACTATCCCCGGGGTATAAAGTATATATATCTTGCTGTAAATACAAGATAATCTGTCCTTCTAAAACATGAGCAATTTCCTCTCCTTTATGCTCTAAAAGTTTTTCGGAGGAAACAGAATTAGGTGGCAAAGTCATTAAAGATACTGCCAAAGCACCCGTTAAATCTGGTGATAATAATTCATAGGATAAATTTCCTACGATCATTTTTTTACGTGCATTCGCTCTTATAACTAGATCATCCGTGTTCGTATCTTCAATGAGAAAACTAAAAGTTGGAACTTCTAAAGCCTTGGCTAGCAATTTCAATGTTTGAATCGAAGGATTAGCTAATCCTCGTTCAATTTGACTTAACATAGAAGGTGTTATTTCTGCCATTTTAGCTAACTCTCGCATACTCAGCTCCTTATATTCCCGAAGCTCTTTCACCTTTTTTCCGATATTTATATTTTCCATACCTCATGCTCCTTCAAACAATATGATAGATATATTTTAACATACTTAAATTTTATTTATCATATCACTTAAATTGTGTTAAACTATTTTTAATTAAATTTTCTGAAAAACAAACACAGAAAGGTGGAGTGATTGTGGAGAACTATCTTCTTTTTATTATCATGTCTATTTGTCTTATTATTTTACCCGGGCCTGATACTGCAATGGCTACAAAAAACACTCTTACTTCAGGAAAAATAGGAGGTGTAAAAACGGTTTTCGGCACATGTATCGCCCTTTTAATTCATACTTTAGCTGCTGTAATTGGGCTTTCCGCTATCATTGTTAAATCTGCTCTCTTATTTTCTATTTTTAAATATGTTGGTGCCATTTATCTAGTCTATTTAGGAATAAAAGCACTTTTATCTTTAAAAAGCAAAAACAGCATAGATACAAATGAGTTACCTATGAAACGTGCAGATGAAAACAGCTCTTGTTTTCGCCAAGGGTTTCTTACTAATCTTTTAAATCCTAAAGTCGCTGTATTCTTTTTGACCTTTTTACCACAATTTTTAAATCCTAACCATAATACATTCATTCAATTTCTAACCATGGGTCTTACCTATCTCGTTTTAACCGTGATATGGTTTGCCTTTTATATCTTCTTAATTGATAAAATCAGTGTTTTCATGAAAAAACCAGCTACTCAAAGATACATCCAAGGACTTACTGGTATTGTATTAATTGGATTTGGTATCAAATTAGCTTTTGAAAAGAATAGTTAACGATGAAAAGTACACCCCTCTCTAATGAGGGGTGTACTTTTTGTACATGTATATGCTATTCATCTATTAAAACCAGCGCTCTGTCACAACTTTTTTACGTGTATAGAATTGAACACCGTCTGTTCCATTTGTTCCAAGATCACCATAGAAGGATGCTTTATTTCCAGCAAATGCGAAGAATGCCATCGGTGCTGGAACGTTAACGTTTACGCCAATCATTCCTGCATCGATATTATCACGGAATGTTTGCGCATGTTTACCGCTTGATGTATAAATAACTGCACCATTTGCAAATTTGGATTGATTTGTAAGTTTAATGCCTTCTTCTAAATCTTTTACTCTCACAATACTTAAAACTGGAGCAAAAATTTCATCTTGCCAAATTTTCATATCTTGATTCACACCATCAAAGATTGTTGCTCCAACAAAATATCCTTCACGGGCTTCTTCATTAATTTTACGACCATCTACTAATAAAGTAGCCCCATCTGCTACACCACTATTAATATAGCCTAGTACACGCTCTTTATGAGATTCACGAATTAATGGACCTACATAATTATCTTCATGGAAACCATCGCCAACTTTTAATTTACGTGTTTCCGCTACTAGTACATCAATAAACTCATCAGCAATTTCATCCACAACAGCTACAACAGAACATGCCATGCAGCGCTCTCCACTGCTCGCAAATGCAGAACCAATAACACCTTGTACTGTTTTTTCAAGATTGCAATCTGGCATAACAATCGCATGATTTTTCGCTCCTGCGAGTGCTTGTACTCGTTTTCCATATTTTGTTCCTGTTTCGTATACATAGCGTGCAACTGGCTCAGATCCAACAAATGAAACCGCTTGAATGTCCTTATTTTCTAGAATGCTATTTACAACGTCTTTTCCGCCTTGCACTAAATTTAAAACTCCTTTTGGGAAACCTGCTTCATAGAATAACTCTACCAGTCTCTCAGCTAAAAGTGGTGTTCTTTCAGATGTTTTTAATACGAATGTGTTACCGCAAGCAATTGCTAATGGGAACATCCATAATGGAATCATCATCGGGAAGTTAAACGGTGTAATACCAGCAACAACTCCAATTGGGTAACGCCAAATCGAACCATCAATTCCACCTGCAATGTTCGGGAGTGCTTGCCCCATCATTAAATTTGGTGTTGATGTTGCCAATTCTACAGCCTCAATACCACGCTGTACTTCACCACTCGCATCTTTTAATGTTTTTCCATTTTCTAATGTGATAATTTTCGCAAGCTCATCTTTATTTTCTTGCAAAAGTTGTAAATATTTGTATAGCTGTCTTGAACGATTTGGAACCGGCACTTTAGACCATGTTTCATAAGCTGTTTTTGCAGCTTCAACAGCACGCTCCACATCTTCTTTTGGAGAAAGCGGAACATAAGCGATTATTTTCCCAGTTGCAGGATTTGGAACAGCTTCAACTTCCGTACCAGTAGATTCTACCCATTCACCATTAATATGATTTTTCACTCGTTTAATTTCTGTTGTAATCATTGTATTCGCTCCTTTTTTATTGTTATAAGTTCGAATTGTTTCTCACAATTTATAATTCGACGCTATAACCATTCATTATTCATGACTAGAGATTACTTGTTCACTTATCTTCTTATATAAAGCAGCCATGTCTTTTTCCCCATACCCCGCTTTACCCGCTTCATCATACAAGTTCAACAGCATTTCACTTACTGGTAAGTGAAGTTCACTTTCTTTTGCTAAATCAACCGCAAATCCTAAATCTTTCTTTAATAGATTTACAGTAAAACCTGGCTCATAGTTTTCTGGTGCGATAAAGCTTTTATAGTTGCGCTCATAAATTCTACTTTGTCCGTAACTCACATTTAGAATATCAAACATTTTCTCTAAATCCATATTGTTTTTCTTCGCTAAAGTCAAAGCTTCACTTACACCCGCTGTGTAGAAACCTATCAATAAGTTATTAATAAGCTTTACAGTCGTGCCACTATCAATTTGTTCACTTACATGAAACACATTTGCCCCTAATACTTCCATCACTGGTAAACCTTTTTCATATACTTCTTTTGATCCACCGACCATAAAAGTTAATGTGCGATTTTCCGCTCCAATCACCCCACCACTAACCGGTGCTGCTAAGAAATCTACTTTTTTATCATTAGCAGCTTCTGCTAATCTTTTATTCAATTGCGGTGCTACTGTACTGGTATCAATTAGAACAACATTCGGATGACTATTCTCAATTAAACCCTCTTCTCCAAAATAAACCGCTTCCACAGCTCGCGGAGATGGTAAACTTGTAAAAATCAAATCACATGTTTCTGCCAAGTTTGCAATTGATAAGCCGATGATTCCTCCATCTTTCTCAAAAGAAGCCTCAGCATCTTTATTTAAATCGACGCCATATACAGTGTAATTTGATTTAACTAAATTTTTAGACATTGGAAGGCCCATATTACCTAAACCAATAAAACCAATCTTTTTCATATTGTTCTCCTCCTATTTAAACAATATATTTTCCGCGATTTATAATGGCTTTTGCAATTTCTCTCTTTTTCATAAATATGTTCGTATATAGAGGTATTGACAGTTGACGAATTTCATCTAGAATAGCGTTTCTATTTTGCTCTTCTTGTACTGCTGCAGAAAGAAGAACCATTGCCGCTGATTCTACTTTACGATACCCTTCCTCACAAAGAACATCTGTTACGAACTGTTTTGTACGTTCTTTTTCTTCACCATTTTTACTCACTGCTTTCTTCGTACGTAAAAATGCTGATTCCATTACATACACATCTTTCAACATGTCTGCTAATACGCGTGAATATTCTTGTTCTTGCTCGATTTTTAATTCAGGAGTTTGAGATAGCGTTTTCAAAGATTGCTTCAATAACTGTTTCGATAATAAAATATAACGATGGTTTCGTTCTATATTTTCAAATGTGCCTTCGTCTACTTGATCTCCTATTTGCTTCGTTTGTTTCATTAACATTTTCGCAACTGTTAAGCGGTTAATTTCATTCGTTCCTTCAAATATACGGCTAATTCTAGCATCACGATATAATCGTTCTACTTCATATTCTTGCATATAACCGTAGCCACCATGAATTTGTACAGCTTCATCCACAATATTTCCTAGTGTTTCCGAAGCATTCACTTTATTAATGGCACACTCCATTGCAAATTGAGACATTTTCTGCATGATGCTTCCATCCCCATTTGTCTCATGAATTGCCTCGTCAATTACGCCTGCTGTTCGATAAGCTGCACTCTCTGCACCGTATGTAGCGATAATCATATTTGCAATTTTCTCTTGAATCATCGTGAAATCAACTAATTCTGTTTGAAACTGTTTTCGTTCTTTCCCGTATTGAACAGATAAACCAATTGCTTGTTTTGCTGTTCCAATATTTCCAAAAGCGAGTTTCAATCTAGCGAAATTGAGGATATTAAGGGCTACGTAATGACCCTTTCCAACTTCCCCTAATACATTTTCAACTGGAATTACAACATCCTCTAAAATGAGTGTCGCAGTCGAAGATCCTTTAATGCCCATTTTCTTTTCTTCTAAGCCAATTGAAACACCTTCACATGTTCTTTCGACAATAAATGCTGTCATTCCTTTATTTGTCTTTGCAAAAACAACATATACATCAGCCATATGAGCATTTGTAATCCACTGCTTTTCCCCATTTAATTTCCAAGTTGTTCCTTCTTCATTTAATACAGCGCTTGTTTTTGCACTTAATGCATCTGATCCAGCATTAGGTTCTGTTAATGCATACGCTCCAATCCATTCGCCTGATGCAATTTTAGGTAAGTATTTTTCCTTCTGCTCGTTTGTGCCATAGTATATATATGGCAATGTTCCTACACCAGCATGAATATTAAAGGAAACACTAAATGCTCCTGCATATCCCATCTTTTCTGCTACAAGGCCAGAAACTGCCTTTCCTAATTCGAACCCACCATATTCTTCTGGTACCTCTATACTTAACAACCCAAGTTCTCCGGCCTTTTCAAACAACCCGCGAGAAACTTGATAATTGTGCTGCTCGATATTTTCAATTCGAGGAACAATTTCCTGTTTAACAAACTGTTCTGTTGTTTTTGCGATTAAATCTTCATCACCTGAAAAATCTTCCGGTGTAAAAAAAGTTGTATTAAGATTCTTATTCAGCGAAAAAAATTCGTCCCATTGCAACTTTGTTTTCTCCATCTGTATCCCCCTATCATTTCGGTCTTCATTTTCTTTATATGCAAAATCTATGCCAAACTAAAAACTTGATAGAACCTGGGCTAAATAAATAGAAAACGTAAAACTGTCTAGACAGTTTTACACTGTTTATAACAATTTGTCTAGATTTTGAATCGTGATAATTTGTTATAAAGAGTCGCCCTAGAAATCCCTAACAATGCTGCTGCCTTTGACTTATTCCCTTTTGCTTCTTTTAAAACGCGTTCAATTAATCCTCGCTCTTCCTCTTCACGTACCACTTTCATCGCTTCTTGCTTTGCTGGTAAAGACTGAATCATAGGTACTAATTTCTTCTGTTCCATATCCCGATAATAGAATTCTTCTGATAAATCCTTAGCTCGTATATGTACATCATCCGATAGTGCAAATAGTCTTTCTAACACATTGATTAATTCCCGAACATTTCCTGGCCAATTGTAATGGAACATAAGGCGTAATACTTCTTTATCAAGTGTCTTTTCTTTAGCACCATACATTTGACATAACTTTTGTAAATGTTCTTCGACAATGAGTGGGATGTCTTGCTTTCGAAAACGAAGTGGTGGAATATGAATCGGAATAACATGAAGACGATGATATAAATCTTCTCTAAATGTACCTTCTCTAACCATTTGTTTTAAATCTTTATTTGTCGCTGCAATTAGCCTAAAATCAACTGAAATTGGATGTGTACCACCAATTCTTTCTATCTCCCTTTCTTGTAAAACACGTAAAATTTTCACCTGTGTTAATAGAGACATATCACCGATTTCGTCTAAAAATAACGTGCCATGATTCGCAAGTTCAAACTTCCCTGCTTTCCCGTTCTTTTTCGCACCTGTAAAAGCACCTTCTGCATAACCAAACAGTTCGGATTCTAGTAAATTATCAGGAATAGCAGCACAGTTCACACTGATAAATGGACCGTTTTTTGTTATACCTGTATCATGTATAGCTCTTGCAAATTGCTCTTTACCAACACCACTTTCTCCAGTAATTAACACAGACGCTTTCGACCCAGCTGCTTTTCGAGCCATTTTTTTCGTTTCAGAAATCGTCTGACTTTCTCCAAGAATATCTTCGAATCGAATTTGCTTCTTCTTCGGTTTAGAAAATAACGGTTTGACAGCACTATCTTTTTGATCAAACCTCTCTAGTATTTTATAAATATCTGAAATCCCTTCATGAATAAGCATGCCTACAGCACCTATCACTCTTCCTTGCTTCCAAATCGGCATCCGATGCACAACTAAATTTTGGCCTTGCAAACGATGCACTTGATTTCTTTCTGGTACCCCTGTTTTTAATACAACTGGAAGCCTCGTATTCTCAATTACATTTTCGGCCAGTTGTCCAATTGCTTCTTCTTTCGATACTCCGACAAAGCGGCTATACGTATCATTAAACATTTGAATGACGCCGTTTTCATCCACAATCGCAATGCCTTCATACGCAGTGTCGAAAGACAAACGAAACCATTCAATTAATTGTTGTGATTCTTTTAATTGCTGTTTTAGAAACTTTTGAAAAGCGAAAAGTTCAGGCTTGTCTATGATTCCTACAAGTACTCCGTCTTGTTCAGTTGTCACATAAAATGGTATATCCTGTAATTCGTTCATAGTTGTTTTCATACTACCCTTATTAATAGAATTAGTGACAATCATATGAACTAACATACTTTTATCACTTTTTTGTTGTATCCACTGAATACAATCTGTTAGTTTTACAATGCCAATCATTTGCTTTCCATCTAGCACAGGAAGTTCATCCTTTGATATTTTAATAAGAAATTTAACTGTTTCAGTAATCGTATCGTTACTTCTCACAAACTGGAAATCTTGCTGCATCCATTTTTCTACAGAGAAATCTTTTGTAGAACTCATATCTTCTCACCTCTTGTATACAACAATTCAAATCATATAAAAAGGCGATGAATTCTCACATCAAGCAGTTGTTCTTGCCCAAGATGTCCCATCATCGCCTTTCTTCTCTGTTCTATTGATCTTCAGATAAAACTGTTTTTGCAATTCCGTTATCTAATTCCTCAAAATCATGATACGAAATTGTTTCATACAATTCACTTCTCGTTTGCATGTTAGATAACCCTTCTTTTTGTGAGCCTGTTTCTTTAATTAGCATAAACACACGCTCATATGCTTTTGCTGCAACGCGAAGTGATGTAACCGGATAAATCACCATTTGGAAGCCCATATTTGCAAATTCTTCTGCACTATAATATGGAGTTTTCCCAAATTCAGTCATGTTCGCAAGCAACGGAACATTTACTTTACTGTTGAACAAACGGAATTCTTCTTCGGATTGAAGTGCTTCCGGGAAAACAGCATCTGCACCTGCTTTTACATAAGCAATCGCTCTTTCAATTGCTGCATCTAATCCTTCTACACCGCGAGCATCTGTACGTGCTACAACAACAAGTGTTGGTGCTACTTCTTTAATCGCTTTAATCTTCTGTACTAATTCCTCAGTGGAAACAAGTTTTTTTCCATTTAAGTGTCCACATTTTTTCGGTAATTGTTGATCTTCAATTTGGACAGCGGCTACATTTGCTTCCACCATCTCTACAGCCGTTCTTGCTACATTTAACACTCCACCAAATCCTGTATCAATATCGACAAGAAGAGGTAAGTCCGTTGCTCTAACAAGATCTCTTGCTCTGTCAGCTACTTCAGTAGACGTTACAATACCTAAATCTGGCAAACCCTTACTTGCTGTATAAGCAGCTCCCGATAAATAAAGAGCTGAAAATCCAGTGTTTTTTGCAACAAGAGCAGCCATTGCATCATGAGCACCAGGGATTTGTAAAATTTCAGGTGCCTCTACTAAAGCTCGGAATCGATTAGCAAGCTCTTCTTGTGTTGACGGTTTATTCACAACCCAAGCCATTCTTATTCCCCCTATACTTAAATTAAGAAAAGATTTACAAATTCATTTACATTCATATTTTCTAACTTTTCTTCATTCAAACAAGCTTCATGAATTTTTTCTTGTTGTTTATTAGAATAATGAACAGCCATATTTGCAGAAAACTTTTGAACAACCTTTGGAATCGCTTCGTCTCTACGGAAACGGTGACCTAATGGGTATTCACACTCTACGTTTTCTGTTACTGTGCCATCTTTAAAATGAACTTGAACAGCGTTGGCGATTGAGCGCTTGTTCGGATCAAGGTAATCCAAACTATACTGTTTATTTTCTACAACAACCATCTTATTTCGTAATTCATCTACACGAGGGTCAAATGCAACTTCATCCTCATAGTCATCTGCAACGATATCGCCTTTTAATAGACCAATTGCAGTAATGTATTGTAAGCAATGATCGCGGTCAGCTGGGTTATTTAATGGACCTTCTTTATCAATAATACGAACCGCCGATTCATGTGTTGTAATTGTAATACGGTCAATTTCCTCTAATCGCTCTTTCACTTCTGGATGTAATTTCACTGCGCATTCTGCAGCTGTTTGAGCATGGAATTCTGCTGGATATGATACTTTAAACAATACATTTTCCATTACATAAGAATCTAAAGGTCTTGCTAATTTTAGTTCCTGCTTATTAAATAATACATCTTGGAATCCCCATCCTGGTGCAGATAATGCTGTTGGATAACCCATTTCACCTTTTAATGCAGTAAGTGCAAGGTAAACACCACGGCTTGTTGCATCCCCAGCTGCCCATGATTTACGTGAACCTGTATTTGGGGCATGACGATATGTACGAAGACTAGAGTTATCAATCCATGCATGAGACAATGCGTTAAAGATTTCTTCACGCGTGCCACCAAGCATTTTTGTAACAACTGCTGTTGTCGCTACTTTTACATATAATACATGGTCAAGACCAACGCGGTTTAAACTATTTTCTAATGCAAGTACACCTTGGATTTCATGAGCTTTAATCATCATTTCAAGTACATCGCGTACTTTTAATGGTTCTTTTCCTTCTGAAATACGAACGCGGCTCACATAATCTGCAACAGCTAAAATTCCACCTAAATTATCAGACGGGTGTCCCCATTCTGCAGCAAGCCATGTATCGTTATAATCCAGCCAACGAATCATACATCCAATATTAAAAGCACCGCGTACTGGATCAAGTACAAATGATGTTCCTGGTACACGTGTACCATTTGGCACAACTGTTCCTGGTACAACTGGTCCAAGGAGTTTCGTACATTCAGGATATTGCAGCGCTAAAATTCCGCATCCAAGCGTATCAAGCAACACATAGCGTGCTGTGCTAAATGCTTCTGAGCTCGTCACCTCTTTATTTAATACATAATCCGTAATCTCTTCTAAAATTGCATCTTTTTGTTTAATTTCATTTGTTTTAATCATGCTATCCTTCCCTTTCTGTCGAAAATTCGTTATTATTGAGGATGGGTGTCGGTCAAACACCCACCTGGCGGGCGGCCTTAACAACTCCCCAGTTGTTTTTATTTGCTAAGCACATGTCGCTCGCCGATATAATTTACACGTGGGCGGAACAAGCGATTGTTTGTATGCTGTTCAATAACATGCGCACATAAGCCTACTGTTCTAGAACTGAAAAAGATTGGCGTGTACAGTTGAATTGGAATACCTAACATCCAATATACTGGAGCTGCATAATAATCTAGATTCGGATAGATTCCTTTTTCCTTCTCCATAATTTTCTCTCCAGCTTCACACATTTCATATAATGTATAATCACCTTTTACATCACATAACTGTTTTAAAGCTTCTTTCATCATGAGTGCTCTTGGATCCATCTTCTTCATGTAGACGCGATGTCCAAATCCCATGATTTTTTCTTTGTTATATAATTTTTTTTGCAGTAACTCTTCAAATTTCTCAACATTTCCAGCTTCTAACAGCATGTACATAACTGCTTCATTTGCACCGCCATGTAGGCTTCCTTTTAAGGATGCGACTGCTCCTGTTAAAGCACCATATAAGTCTGATTGCGTAGATGCGATAACGCGAGCTGTGAATGTAGAGTTTGGCATTTCATGTTCACTATATAAAACTAAAGAGCGGTCGAAGATTTTCTCTTCAAGCTCAGTCGGTTTTTTACCAGTTAACATATAGAAGAAATTCGCACTATACGATAACTCCTGAAGCGGCCCGATTGGCTCTTCATTGTTTAAAATATGATAACTGTTCGCAACAATATTTGGCACTTTGCTTAACAATTTATAACCACGACTTTTGTTCACTTCTAGCGAACGGTTTTCAATATCGTTATCATAACCAGCTAATGCTGATACACCTGTACGTAACCCATCCATCGGGTGCGTTTCTTTTGGCAATGCTTTTAAAACATTGAATACACCTTCTGGTACTTCATATTCTTCCTTCAATTTCTTTTCAAGTTTTTCCTTTTCATCCTCATTTGGTAGATGTTCTTCTAATAAAAGGTGCACAATGTCTAAATAACCTTTTGTCTTTGATAGTTCAATTAAGTCATATCCTTGAATAACAATTTCACCTTTTACCGTATCGAGAAACGAAATTTTCGTCTCCGCTGCGACTACACCATCTAATCCCGGGGAAAATTTTTCTTCAGCTTTCATTATCATTTCCTCCAATCCTAATAGATCTTCGTGCACATAACTGTAAGCCTTTACAACATTGTGAACTACATTTCTATTTCAATGTATCAGAGTTTTTAGAAGATTTCAATTTATTTTATAATGATAAGTTTCCTATACTTTTCCTGCTGTAATAAAATTGTTTTTTAAGAATAACGTCTAAGTTTTTTATCAAAAAGCCCGTTGTCCCTTCTTTTTCTTTTAAACCGAAATATATTGATTTTCAATAAAATTCCATATAAAGCTTATACAACAAACAATTTACTCCGTATATTTATTATCTTTTTTCAGCACACAAAAAAGCGAGTTGTACATATACACAACTCGCTCACACTTATTTTATATATCGATATTAATTAAATACAATTTTTATATAAAATATTTTCATTTTTAATAAAATTATTATTTTACATAGTTAAATTCAATTTCGTCCATTTTCTTATGATAACTTACTACTAAATCACAGTCCCGAAAATACCAAATATCGTCGGAATCGACAAAAAAATTGAATGCCATCCTGTTCAACAGATGCGGCTATATCTTCTGACACCTCAAAAGCCACTCCTAAAGAATAACTAGGCTGAATGGTGCTATTATCTCCATATAAAAACTCATAAAAGGTATTATTTATTACAATCATATTGTATCTTTTTATACAGGAACTTCCTTCCGTAAATAGATGTGTTTTTATAAAAAAAGTCCACCATCTATAGTTGGAGTTAGTCTTTCGACTATTGAACTATTAAATAAGTTTATATTTTTTTTGAATATAATTATTGAAAGCGGCTCTTCATTTTAACTTCATGCCCCCAATACGATTTTTTAATAAAGTTTTCTGTAGAGCTTATATACCTTTTTAGTAAAAATGTCCAAGCTATTCTCTAAGAGTCTTCATATTATAAGGTATCAAACAATAGGTAGTGAGAATTATAACGCATATTATTGATTTTCAAGCTATTCAGCCACGTAGTAAAACAAATGCAAGACAAACAATTCCAATTGACCATTCTCCAAAAAGAAATTCAGTTGCTCAGTTACGAGTAAATATTCCACGTAGAGACTCCCGTGACAACACAGTAGAATTAATCGCAACAGTTGGAGTTGAAGGAGTTACAAACATCGCTCAAATCGTATTTCGTATTTTCCGCGATAATACTGAGATTTTCAACACTCAAGTTGGGATCGAATCCACTGATTCAGAACAATTTTATGCTGTAACCTTCCAAGCAATTGACAAAGATCTAAGATCCGGAACTCATGTTTACACGCTTACTGTTGAAAATATGACTGCTGGTGCCGAAGCTGCAATAGTAGGTCCGGTTTCTTTTAGCGCGTTAGCTATTGGCAACAACCACGATTGCTGTTAATGAAACTACTACAATATCTAAATGTCTTTCCAACAAGAAAGAACTCATTTCTGTTCTTTCTTGTTCTTTTTTATATACATTCTATACTCTGTAAAAATTCGCGTGCACATTTGCAGCTCGTGCAAGAATATACTGCTATATAATACGATTTAGGGGTGATTCTTTTATGTATTTATTTCCAACAAGAATTGCCGTTGTAGCCCCAGTTGCCTCTCCTTCTGTCCATTCTGTTCCCGTTCATACAGCAACTTCTGATGTTGGCATTGAACTCCCAGCAACTTGGCAGCAATATCAATTATCAGGTGGAGCAACACCTTCATTTTGGCATCACGGCACACCTCCTAGTGGCACTACCTATTATGGTCATCCTCCCCATTCTCCGTATCCACCTCTCCAGATTTTCTATCATTTCCCATCAATTTATTTTCAAAATTTTTATGGGACCTTCAACATTTGAACATATATATATATTCTTCCATTTCATATACAGTATTTTTATACATGATAGCATACAAAAAAACACCTAAGTTACCGATCGATCTCCGGTATCCTAGGTGTTTTCCATACACTTTTATATGATTGAAACTTTAAAAAACATTATATTTATTGACCACCATTTGGAGTTGCCTCTCCTTGACCATTTCCATTGCTCGGTTGTGTTGCATTTTCTTGGCCGTTTCCACCGCTTGGTGGAGTTGTATTCCCCTGGCCATTTCCGCTGCCTGGCGGGGTTGTATTCCCTTGGCCATTTCCACTGCCTGGTGGAGTTGTACTTCCTTGGCCGTTTCCACTGCCTGGTGGAGTTGTATTTCCTTGGCCGTTTCCATTGCTCGGCGGAGTTGTATTCCCTTGACCATTTCCATTGCTCGGCGGGGTTGTATTCCCTTGACCATTTCCATTGCTCGGCGGGGTTGTATTCCCTTGATCATTTCCACCTTGATTATTTGCTGCATTGTCTTCATTTTGTTTATTTTGATCATTATTTTGCTTATTTTCTTCATTTTGTTTTTGCTCTTGTTGTTTTTTATCTCCATCTGTTTGTTGCTGCTGTTCTTGCTGTTTATTTTGACCATCATTTTTCTGCTGTTCACTTGAGTTTGAATTTGACGTGCTCGGATTTGGAGAAGAATCTCGTTTTGCACCTTTCACACGTAATTCATCACCCTCTTGAACAACACTACTTGGCGCCTTAAAGTGTGACGTATTTGTTCCAAATTTACTCATCATTTCTTTAAAAATCTGTTGTGCAATTTTCGTATTTTTGCTGCTTATATAATCTTCAGGACTATCTTTCATATATCCAGTCCAAACTGCCATTGTATACTGCGGTGTATAACCCGCAAACCAACTATCACGCGATGCACTAGATGGTATACCATATTTCGATATTTGTTCAGATGAATAGTTTGTTGTTCCTGTTTTACCTGCCACATCTAAAGAACTTACATTAGCTGCTGTACCAGTACCAGAACTCACAACAGAACGTAGCATATCTGTGATCATATATGCTGTATAATCTTCCATAACACGTTTCGATTTTGGTTCAAAACTTTGTGATTTCCCATCAGGATAAACCACTTTTTTAACAAAGTGTGGTTTTGTATATTTACCATCATTACCAAATGTAGCATATGCTCCTGCAATTTCAGTTGGCGATACTTCATTTGTACCAATTGCTGTTGACTCAACTGCATCTTTTTTAAATGGAATACCTAAGCTTTCTGCAAAGCTTTGTGCTTTACTTAATCCTACCTCTTTTGCTGTTTTAATTGCTGGTATGTTACGAGACCATTTAAGAGACTCACGCATTGTTATCATACCTTTATACGTTTTATCAGCATTTTGAACCTGTTGTCCTGTCGAATATTTATATGCTGAATCATCGAGTTGATGATAAGTTGGCCATTTTAAATATTCAATTGCTGGACCATAGTCAAAAATTGGCTTCATTGTTGAACCTGCTGAACGATCTAGTTCAATTGCCATATTATGCCCTTTGAATGTCGCTTTATTTTCACCACGTCCACTACCTATAGCGCGAATTTCTCCAGTTTTTGTATCCATAAATGTAAAAGCACCTTGGAATTTATCATTTGGATAACTAATAATATTTTTGTTTAAAAGATCATCAGCATATTTCTGCGCTTCTTGGTCTAAAGTTGTGTAAATAGATAACCCATCAGATCCAACGTTTGCATCTGGTAACTCTTTCTCTACTTCCTTCACAACAGCGTCTATAAATGCTGGATATGGCATTTCTGTAACTTCTTTAGGAGGAAGTAGTCCGTCGGTTACAGGGACCTTCGATGCTTCTTCCATTTGTTTTTTCGAAATATATCCATGTCGATTCATTAAATGTAAGACAACATTTCTACGCTCTGTTGCCCGCTCTACATTTTGCGGTTTTGTTGGATCATAAATACTAGGGCCTTTTGGTAGTCCTGCAAGCATCGCAGCCTGTGGTAAAGTTAAGTCCTTTAATTCTTTTCCATAATAGTTTTCAGCTGCTGTTGCAATACCATATGAGCGGTTCCCTAAATTAATCTTATTTAAATACATTTCTAATATTTCATGTTTTGAATATTGCTGTTCTAACTTATAAGCTAAAAATATTTCTTGTGCCTTACGCTTAGGGGTTTTATCCATAGACAAGAAATAGTTTTTAATAACCTGTTGGGTAATTGTACTTCCGCCTTGTGAGCCATAATTCCCAGTAAGGCTGACTAAAACAGCACGTGCAGTCCCTTTGAAGTCAACACCACTATGATCATAAAAACGTGCATCCTCTGTAGCTAAAAATGCATTTTCTATTAATTTAGGTACTTGATCATACGTAATATTTGTTCGTTTCTCTTTCCCATATTCATATATCAGCTTTTTATCTTTATCATAAATTTTTGCTGATAATGGATTGACAAGCTTTTCCTTTTCAAGTTTCGGAGCATCTTTTATCATAATGAAAAAAGTAGTTACTCCTCCTACGAGCGCCACGATTCCAAGTATTAAACATCCAATTAAAAATTTACGGAAAAACGATGTTTTACCTTTCGTTTTTTCTACATTAGCACTTGGTTGCTTTTTCTTTTGTACTTGTCTTCGCTCTTCTCGAGAGCGATAATTTTCTGACATCTTGCTTTCTCCTGCCTTTCAATTCTCCCGTTGATTTACACGAAAATGAAACCAACATCTTGATTTCACCTCAACAAATAAGCCTATATACTTTGGACAACTTTTTCCCCTCTATCTTTCTAATAATACTTACATGTAACACATATAATATAAGAGGTTGGCTTTCATTTTGCTTTTGGCATAAGTTAATTCGAAAATTTTAAACAGCAAAGTATAAAAAAACATATAACCTCGTATAAATAATATACTTTTTTTTCATTTGGTCAAACTTTTTTATTTGAAAAACTATTACTAGTAAATCAATAGTGAAATAAAAATATCACACCAATATGAATTTCGTGTGAACTCACAATAAACTAAGCGATCACAAAAAACAGTACTATATAAATACAAATTGAAAAACCGACATAAAACCTTTCTTTTTTAGGTAAAAGAGAGCATCCGGCCATGCATAGAAGCGATCAGACCCTCTTCCTACCCCATAGAAAATGAGTGCAGACCACCCTTTGTTCTTCATAGCAGCGACTTATATGTCGGAAAATCAAAATGGATATATAATATGCAATGTATAGCATCTAAGTATTATAATTCTATAAATTAGCAGGATTTTCCTTTCTTAACAGCTAAACATATTGAAGAAGGGAGATGAACTAACATGACTTTATATCCAGTAATTTCTAAAAATTTAGTCGCTGTAGGTTATAATCCATCATCTATGATTTTACGAATTGAATTCAGAAATGGCACATATGATTTTTACGATGTACCAGAAAGTATATACACAGGATTACGAAACGCGCAATCCAAAAGCTATTATTATGACACCTATATTAGAAATTCCTATCGTCACACCAAAATTTAATCAGTAAGGTTCCTCATTCTCCTAACTTCTTTTCTTGCACTGACTTTCGAAGTAGTGATATTACTGTCTGCAAATAGCATGATAAATAGGAAGCAATTTATATCATTGTATAAATGATTATCTTATGTAAAACAAAAATGGTATTACATTGTTTATCGAATGTAATACCATTTTTAAAATTTAAATATAGCTTCCAATACTACTTGATCACTACTTGCTCCTCTTTAATCCAGCTGCTTTGTCCAATATCAATAGCACCCTCTTTTCTTGCCCAAACACGATAAAAACTTGAACCATCAATCAAACCTTTAAAATTTATACATTCAGGTTCTGCATAATAATTAATTCCATATCCAACGGGGTAGTTTGAATATGCATGGAACCACTCTACATCAAAGTGCTCTAATTTCACCCACTGTTTCTCGTTTCCTAATTTAATCATATCCTTATCTCCACCACCCCAATATCCTTCAAAAATTAGATACGGAATTTTATTTGTGATATGTCCAGTAAATATAGGCTCTTCAGGATTCTTATATAGATTAATTCCGTAACCTTCAGGGTATTTCGAAATAGCAATTCCAATACCTACTGGTTGTCCTAAATTGTCCTGCACCTGACTTGTACCATCTATAAACCATGAAAGTGACTTATCGCTAACTAAATAATTCAAATCAACTTTTCCTATCCCGTCAATATTTCCTGTTTCAGTATATTGCCATATATCACATGGATATGCTGGTTTATTACCACCATATCGCGGAATCCAAAGGAAATCCGCTCTCACCTCACTTAAACCATACTTATTATACATGTGATGACCTGCGTACAATCCAACTTTCCAACCCGCAGCTTTACAAGTATCAATAAACGCTTGGGATGCTTCAGCTAACTGATCAGGACCACAACTTTTTAACGTATCATCTTCAACATCAAGAACAAGAAATTTAGCGTTAGCACTTGCTCTTGCCATAAAATCTTTCGCTTCTACAATTGCATCTTTAACAGAAACATAACAACCATAAGCATATGCTGCATGTGGAATACCACGTTGTTCCAGATTCGTTACATAGCTTGTATACCGCTCATCAACTGTTCTCGAACCATACTGTACACGGCATATTGCAAGATCAATCTGAGGTGCTACCACATCCCAATCGATATTACCATTCCACTTAGAAATATCAATAATATGTTTGCCCATTATTCATCTCCTCCTTTTGTAATATCACATTTAAATACTTAGAGAAATACTTCAATCTCCCCTCCAACTTGTCCATATACTTGATCGATTCCGACAATATGAATATAGTAGGAATCGATTAAAATAGGTGTGTGTTTTGCCAGTTCGATTTAATACTTTATCGAACGATAAAGTGAAACTTTAATCAGTAGGGAGCTTACTACCCGCGAATAGAGAGATAAATTAAATATTCAATCAGGATATAAAATGTTATATAACGCCCTCTCATGACTCAGTTATATACCTTCTATAAAAACAATTTTCATCGTACACTTTTTAAGAAACAATTCTAACAATTACTTACCACTATACTTATAGTAGTAAGTATCTATACTAAACATTGGTAATATTCAATACAAACATTATCAATTAACTATATGAGTCAACTATGTTACATTAATACCACGGTTACTATTACCGTTAAATCCTTGCTCCCTTCAAGGATTTAACATACTCTCCTAATCCAATATGTATAAAAGGAAAAAAGAATCTGTAACAGATTCTTTTTTTCTCATGCTACAACTTAAAAGAGTTTAACAAGAACATATAAAGCATGACTCCCCAGCAAAAAGACCTTTAAATATAAAATTCTGCAAATAACCTATTCTCATTTGTTATACTTAATATGAGGAACGATTGTTACAATTTATATGCTAGCAGAAAACAAAGCAGATGATACAAATTCGTTTTTTCCAAACAAAGCTACAATTATAACAAATGATGGTGAACAAAAAGAAGCTCATCCGTTATTAAGTCAGCAAATTGGTGGTGAATTTACTGGCAAAGAAAAATAAGAAGGCAGTGTAGTCTTCCTTCTCGATGGTGATCCCGAAAAAATTAATCATTTAAAATTAGTATTTAAAGCACCACAAAATAAAAACTCTGTAACAATCGGTGAAGAAAAAACAATTGAATTTGATATGTAACACAAAAGCCGACTTTTTTAAATAAAAGTCGGCTTCCTTCAAAAAATAAGACTTTGTAATATGAGCTTTTAGACATACCACTTAATCTTTATTTCTATTATTGATTTTGTCATATGCTCTAATTTGTTTTTCAAGACGCCTATCTGCTTTTTTATCATTCACCACAAGAATCGCATGGATAACTCCTGGTACCCAAACAATCAATGTCAAAAAGAAGTTTATAATTGCTTGAAACGGTTTTTCGCAAAGTAGAACCGCAAGTGGTGGAAAAAGAATTGCTAATAAATACATCATTCTTATCAGCTCTCCTTATCATTTACTTGTTAATTTATCCCGCATCGACGGACAGTAACACTCCCACTTCAAAATTCAGCTAAAGCAAAGAGGTTATGTATGAACTATCCGTAAAGCCCCATTGATGCGGGCTAATAATCAAATGATAAAAAGCATCCTATTGGACCATCGCCATCAAGTTAAGAAAAGCAAATACCCCAAAACGAAGAAAATGAGTTGAATTCTCATAAATAACTGTAAAATAATAAAATTTTCGTTTTGGGGACACTTCAAAATATTAGCTTGATGGGTATGTATAGTGATCCCTATTATGTATTATGAAACATTACAATTTACTATCACGGGTACGTCGAGAGAAAAAGAAGTATAGCAATGGTGCTGAATTTGTGGTAGTACCACATCTCTTAGAACGACAATTTAAAGTATCAGCTCCCAATGAAAATGGTTTACTGATGTGACATACTTGACATTTGGAGAACGCATCTTGTATCTTTCCACCATCATGGATGCCTTTTAATCGTGAAATTATTAGTTGGGTGATAAGCTTTCAGATTTTAGTTAAAAAGAACTTCATTATTTTTGCAATAGAGTCTTATTGTAACCAGTCTTAGGAAGGGTGATTTGAAATCTCGTTTTCCCTTCGTCTGTATGTAAATAAATTTGGCCTCCGTGTTTCTCCACGATATGTTTTGAAATGGTTAAACCAAGACCTGTTCCCTCGTCGCTTTTTCTTGATTGATCTCCCCTAAAAAATGCTTCAAATACTTTTTCTTTTACCGCATAAGGAATGCCGATGCCATCATCGATGATATTGATATGTATCTTTTGAGTATCTTCAATTAGTGAAATAAGAATATTTGTTCCTTCTGGGTTGTATTTTAGGGCGTTGGACAGTACGTTAGAAACGGCACGATATAACAATGTATAGTTAAACAAAACGTATATTTTCTGAAAAGGGATTTCAAATTGAAAGTTAAATTGTTTTTCTTCAAACAGGCTATAATATTCTGCAGCTATTTCACGAATAAATCCACAAATATCCAATGTGTCAGTTGGAAATGGATAGTCAGGGCTTTCAAGTTTAGACAACTCAAAGACACCCTCAATTAATTCTGTAACGAGTCGTGCTTTTGTATGTATGGTATGTAAAGCTTGCTGTTTCCTCGCTTCCTCCTTAATAAGACCCAATTGTAGTGCTTCAACATAGCTCTGAATAGTTGTAATAGGAGTTTTTAAATCGTGAGAGATATGGACAAGCATGCGCTGCTTGCTTTTTTCTAATTGTTTTTTCTCAATTTCTGTTTTTTCTAGTTTTTCAGCCATTAGGTTAAAGTCATTCTGTATTTGCATTAATTCATAATTGGATTTAAAACGAAGCCTTTTGTAGTAATAGCCATTTGTGATGTTTCTAATTCCATCAGCAATTGAACGTAAAGGATTTGTTATTTTCATAGCCATCCAGCGGCTATATATATATACATTAAGCCCGAATAAAAGGAGAAAAAGGACAAAGGTTTGAAGTAGCAATTTTGTAAAAGCTGTAATATGGTCTTTCGCTGCACTTGTTATCGAGAACTCTTTCTTTACATATGTTTTTGGAATCTTAACGAGACAATAAGCTGTTTTCCCGTCTTTCGTTTTAAATGGTGCTAGAGAAGAGTAGTACGGATTCTCCTCTTGGTCGTAAAAAAGGGTGTTTAATTCTTTTTGCGTATAGGCGGACGATTTATCTTGTTTTTTTCCTTTAACATAAATAACTTGCAGATTTTCATCGAGAATTTCTACCCAACCATCAAATGACTCAATTGCCTCAGAGGGGATGTCTGCATAGTTCTGTCGTACGATTTCAGTCGCTTTTAAATTAGACAACATAGTATTATCGAACTTCTGTATCATTTGAAAATTTAAAATGACCAGCAAGATAACGACAGTAATTCCAACGGTCAACGAGAAGAAAACATAAGTTTTAATTAAGGTGTTAAATATCTTATTTTTATCGCTCATTCAATTCTTCCTTTTTAGCAAATCGATAACCTAAGCCTCGTATAGTTTTTAAATAAACTGGATTTCTCGGATGATCTTCAATTTTTTCTCTCAATCTACTGATTTGAACCATAATAGTATTGTCATCCGAATAATAATGATCGGACCACACGTTCTCAAAGATTTGTTTTTTCGTAAAAATACGACCTGGCTCCCCCATAAATAGCTTCAATAATTTATACTCAAGGGCGCTAAGTTTAATTTCGTGTCCCCGCTTGTCAAGAATACAAGAGTGGTGATCCAACACTAGGTCATCAATACATGTTTGAGAACCCTCTTGATTAAGTGAGTCAGTATTAAAATCATATGTTCTTCGAAGTTGAGCTTGGATTCGCGCTAATACCTCCAACAAGCTGAATGGTTTCGATATAAAATCATCTGCTCCTAGCCCTAGTCCCATAATTTTATCCATTTCTTGATTTTTGGCAGAAAGAATAATAATAGGCATTTTATATTCTTTCCGAACTATTTTAATCAATTCGTACCCATTAATATTCGGCATCATAATGTCAATAATAGCTAGATCAATTTTAAATTTCTGTATAAAATTTAAAGCTGATTTACCATCACGCGCTTCCAGTATCGAAAAGCCTTCCATTTCCAAAAAAAGGCTTAGTATCTCTATGATTTCAGGCTCATCATCAACGATTAAAATAGTTCTCACCATCTTCTCCCCCGTTTCTACTAGTTAAAATCTTGCTTAAAACTAACATTTCCCTTTTGTAAGATTATTGTAAGATACATGACAGTTAAGGGAAAGATTAACATTGTAAGGTGGAGTTATCTTAAACGAAAGGCAACTGAAAAAACTTATAAAGAAATGCAAACTAAAAAAGCTAACTACCGAATAAATCTAGAAAACTTGAACATCATGATACTTGTATGTTAAGTGGCTTCCAGTTATGCATTTGATTAAAAAAGTAGGTAAACCAGCACGTGTAAAATCTGCTCAGTGCAAAAAGAATTTACCCCTAAGATGTTTAGATTCGTATCATAATCAAATCCTCGAATGTGAAAAATGAATGTTTCTATGTTTCTAGTGTACTAGAGTGGATGTTTTAAATAGTTAAAGGAGTGATAGATATGTCATTATCAGTAACCTATGAACAGTATGAGAAAGCAGAGCGTCTGCTTTCTTGGAACACTGTAAAAGATGTATGTAACGGTAAGGTTTTTCCTAATTGGTTAGATAAAGGAAGCCGTTTTTGGTATCAAAGAGATATACAAAAAGAAAGTGAATGCGGCAAACAATTTGTATTAGTTAATCCACGATTAAACACTAAAGAATCCGCTTTTGATCATGCTAGGCTTGCAGAGTCTCTCTCAAATGTAATTAACCGTCAGGTCGACCCAGATAACCTTCCCTTCAATTCCTTTACTTATATCAATGAAGAGAAAGCAATTCAATTTGAAGTAGATGAATCCACGTGGATTTACGATTTAGCTAAATACCAGTGCAAACAAATCAGGACTAAAAAAGTACCTGCGCATGAACTTCGATCCCCTGACGGGCGCTGGTCTGCGTTTATCAAAGGATATAATTTATTTGTACGTTCTTTAGAAACAGGGAAAATCATCCAACTAACTCATGATGGTACGCGATACTATGATTATGGTATTCAACCGGAATCATAAATTTCCGCTGTCGTTAAACGATTATATAATCCTAAAATTCCACCAGCAGCACTCTGGTCACCGGATTCCAAACAAATCTTGACGCACCGGCTTGATCAACGCAAGGTACGAAAAATGTCTCTTCTACAGTCAGTTCCTCCTGAAGAAGCAAAGCCGCCTGTCATCCATTCGTATCGTTATCCACTAGTCGGAGATAAACACCTTCCATTAGCCCAATTTGTAATTTGCGATATTGAACAGCAATTGATGATTCAATTGGATACAGAACCTATGATTACGGGATTAGTATCACCGCTCAGTCCTAGTTGTCAAACAGCTTTTTGGACAAACGACAGCGACTTTGTTTATTTCACAAAAATGTCTCGTGACTATCGATCTATGCAATTTGTTGTCGCTAATACAAAAACTGGTGAAATTCAAACTTTGTTAGAGGAGAAAAGTGAGACTTTCCTATTTACAGATCTCTACAACATCAAAAGTGGAAAAGGTATAAATGTCCAATGGTTATGCCATGATAACACTTTTATTTGGCATTCCGAGCGTGACGGATGGTCACACCTTTATCTTTATGATAGTCGTACAGGAAGACTTAAAACAGAATTACCTCTGGATCCTGGACAGTCCGTCGATTAATTGGTGTTGATGAACAAAAAAGTTGGGTGTATTTTACTGCTAGCGGCCGAGAGCTGGGACGGGATCCTTATTTTCAGCATCTTTATCGAGTTCGGCTAGATGGATCAGACTTAGTGCTCCTTACACCTGAGGAAGCTGAGCATGACGTGTTTATTTCTCCTGATTATTGTTTTTTTGTAGATACTTTTTCACGTGTAGATATACCACCTAAATCTGTATTGCGTTCAACCGATGGAAAATTAGTTTGTGAACTGGAACAAGCTGATATTGAACTTCTCTTATCAAATGGATATCAAATACCAGAACGTTTTACTGTCAAGGCTGCCGATGGGATGACTGATTTGTACGGAGTACTGATTCCTCCTGCAAGCACAAACACAGAGTGTAAGTATCCCATCTTGGATTATATCTACGGTGGTCCTCAACTACTCCACACGCCAAAAGAATTCATTTGGGGAGGGGAGTATTCAGTAGAACAACCGATTGATCTAGTCGGCGGTGCCCAATCTTTTGCACAGCTTGGCTTCGC
This sequence comes from Bacillus sp. FSL K6-6038, assembly GCF_038050455.1. NCBI lineage: Bacteria > Bacillati > Bacillota > Bacilli > Caryophanales > Bacillaceae > Bacillus > Bacillus sp. FSL K6-6038. The sequence goes on along the minus strand of NZ_JBBOUH010000001.1, from coordinate 2,358,209 downwards.
CGTTATTCTAATGGATGGAAGAGGCACACCTTACAGGTCAAAGGGCTTTCATGATTTTTCTGATGGGAAGCTGGAATGGTCTGCAGGAATTGAAGATCATGTAGTAGCTATTAAGCAACTTGCGGAACAGTATCCTTTTTTAGATTCAGAAAAAGTAGGTATTTACGGCGAATCTGGAGGTGGCTATGCAGCCGCTCGAGCTATACTGACTTATCCGGATGTGTATAAGGTAGCAGTATCTGGGTGCGGGAACCATGATCAACGCTTATACTTAGCAGCTTGGGGAAAACGATTTCAAGGACTTTTCAATTCAGAACTATACCGTGAACAAGATAATACTAGATTGGTTAAGAACCTAAATGGAAAGTTACTTTTGGTAACAGGAGACCTGGATGATAATGTCCATCCTGCTTTAACCATGCGAATGGTAAATGCTTTGATTAAAGAAAACAAAGACTTTGACCTACTGATTCTCCCTAATCGGCAGCATGGGATTTCTGTAGATGTTTACTTTATACGTCGACGATGGGACTATTTTATACGAAATTTAATGGGAGTAGAACCACCAAAAGAGTATGCGATTAAAGATCCTATGTTTCCAGGATGATGAAGATACTCAGTCCTGGCTTAAAAGATGGAAATGCTAAGCTAAAAGATAAAGTAGCTCCATGGGCTGAACAAGCGGTCAAAACGGTAGTTGCTTTAGAGTTATATAGTCCCGAAGTGACGAAATATCGAGATGGCGCGGTAAGATACTATGCGAAAAGAAATATGACCCACCAGGAAGCAGCGGCTATGATTACCAGAGCTTTTCACAAAAACTTTGGCAACTAAACCATATATAACTGAATAACTAATCCAGCATAAAATTGAAGTTTGTCTCCTCCAATGTTTGAGTTAAATGTTCGTCTTCATGTGCTGGCAGTAATAACATCCAACGAACAAACGCATTTTCCCACGGATTCACTTTTTTTTCACGTCATTATTTTACAAGTTTTAGTATTTCCGAAAAATGTATTTCAATGTCATCACTTAAGATTTGTTTCGTTTTTGTATTCCATAATTGTCCGATAGTTTGAAATGCTTCATCGTGAGAAAACAAAATAAAATCTAATAAATCAATCATTTCTAAGTTTCCTTCTCTCCTATATCTAACCTCTTCACATCAGAACGTAACGCCACCGTACCTACTTCAAAATTTGTTAAGGACTGTTAGATTTCTCCTATTTCTGAAATTTATTTTATTAATTTAATATGGTACGTGAAATTATCTGTGATAATTGTATTTTTTTTGATGGGAGAATGAGATTTTACTATTTTGCTAATGAAGAAATCTGAAAAAATAAAAAAGACACCTATAATGTGCCTTTTTCTGACTTGATAACCACTTTAATTTTAATAATATAAGTGCTGGACTCCCATCCAATTACCATTTTACCATATCTATCTATATTGTGTGTTGAGAAAATGAATTCAGCACATTACTTTGTTAAGGGAAATTACGTTTTACTCTCTTTTTTCTTTATGCACTTTTTCGGGTTCTGGTGCAGATATATGAAGAAGAACATGGATGGTAGTAGGTTCTCGTATTTTATGCTATAAGTCCAAACACTTGAGGAATAAACTCTTTCTGATTTTGAACAGACTTGTCCTGTAAAATAATTTTCTCTTTTTTATCATATGCATCGCTTCTATTCCAGAAAGAATAGCCTTGGTAGTACGAAAAGATTTCAATCCAACCATATTAGACATAAAGCTTTGAAAATTAAAAGAGTGTGTCGTTAATACCAATACTAGTATAATCCAAATCAATAGTATGGAACCTACACCAAAATAGATAGATCTTTTCTTCCATTTAATGTGCTTAAACCATAAGGAAGCCCCAAAAACTAAAAGCGAAATTAATATAACGATAGAGAGTAAAACAAAAATATAATCCCCGGTTCCCTTAAATAAAGATACGAATCAATCTGTAAGCCAGGAAATATCAAATGGTAGATCTTCGCTTTTCGTTTTAGGAGAAGCAGCGGAATACAACACCTCCAAATCATTCATCCCCTTTCTGAAAAATACAATATCGCTAGTATAAGGATATATATTTTTCTTCTATAAACTAAGAAAACAGGAAAAATATATTTGAATAAGTAATTAATTTTTTAAAATCTGTCTCTAAATCAAAAACAAAAAAGAGCTGTAAATTTACCATTACAGCCCCTATTTCTAAAAATTCATAAGGTTGTCTATTTCATTTTATTTCAGCTAATTCTTTTGCTAAATATCGATAAGCAATGTCAAAATACTCTTGTTTCCCCCAACTTTCTGCATTCCCAATCACTACGAATACCTCTTTTGCTCTACTTGCTGCAACATTGAGTAAATTTGGCGTACTAGAAGCCCATTTTAGTGGACCTTGTTTTTGATTATCTACTCCTAATACAAAAATAACCATTGGTGCCTCTTTCCCTTGAAAAGTGTGCACAGTCCCAATTTCAATATTTTCATACTCTTTCCCAGGTAGTTTTTGTTGTTTTAGTTGCTTTAATTTTTGAACAACACTTACAAAAGGTGAAATAATATAGCAAGATTTATCTGGGTTATCTTGCGAGAATTTTTTTGCAATCTCAATTGCTTTTTCACCTTGTTCGGGAATAAAGTGATTTCCTGACCCATATGTTTTCCCACCTATATCTAACCATTGGCTAACATATTGAGGCTTACTTTCTTTACTTTTAGTATCCGTTAATCCGTAGAACATTTTACCTTGATACGTTGTTTCATTACATATTGAAAACATTGGATTTTCACATCTTCTATGAACACGCAGAGGTGACCCTAACCATGTTTTATTCTGATTCGAGTCAATCATCTCGCCTCCATATCTATTATTAAGATCAGCAAACTCTTGAACACTGACTTCATTTCTAGTTAAACGATAATAGAAATTATATTGCTCATTTATTCCAGCACTGTCATTTGCAATTAGTTTAAGTTGGTCATCACTTAATGTAACGACAGGAGGAATTTGCAAGGGATCTCCTACAACAACAACATTCCTAGAGCGCCAAATCGCACCTATTGCAGATTGGGGAGTAGCTTGGCCTGCTTCATCAATAAACAACCAACCTATATCCTCCGTCTTTAAATCTTTTAAAAACCTTGCAATGGAAGCAAATGTTGATGAGATAATTGGAGTGAGTAAAAATACAGTATCAAACATAGCTTGAATGAAATTGTCTCTTTGGGCTTCGTTAATTTGAGAATCAAGATTTCCTTTTTCTTTACCGCCTAAAAAATAGGTTTTTGCTAAAGATAAGTTCTTTTCAATCCTGCCTTGATTTGCAATTAAAAAAGCATTATATTCACTCATTAACTTTGCAAAAAGTTTACTCCGCTCGCAATTCATCCGCTCATTTTTGTTTTCACCGTCGATATTCACAAATTGTTCCTCTGATGTTTGCCACTTCTTTTCATTAACATTATGAAAGACATCATTCTCTTTTACCGTAGCTATCTTTTTCAGCACATTTTGTTCTAATTGTTTAAATGAATATACGTTTTCATGCTCTAAATCACCAACACGCTGTAAATCCTCTGTAATTGTAGTGAAGTATTCCTTTATATTTGCAGTTTTCCCCATTGCCGCAGAAATTTTCCCCCAGCATTTTTTCTCTTTGTCGAATCCCAAGAATTGATAACCGTTTTTCAGTAAATCTTTATCTTTTGGTAAATCCACACTTATATTTTCAACTGCAGAATTATTATTAGATGTTACTAAAATACGATACTCCTTAAGTTTAGGGTGAAAGGAATAATAATAATCTTCTTGTCCCTCCGCAAATTGCACTTTTGAGAATACATCTGTGGCCTCTTTTAGAAACTTTACTTTTTCAAATAAAATATTCGCAAATACGTCTTTTAACAACGTCGTTTTACCTGTTCCCGGTGGCCCATTAACAGAAAAAATAAAGCCATTATCTTCTTTTGATTTTGCAATAATAAGATTTAAAGCAACCTGCTGCATGAGTCCTAATGGAAATTCCGAGGGCCATCTCGTAATTGGTATTTTTCGTAATATGCTCTTCATTTCACTTATACTTTCATTCTTAAATAAATCCACCCTCTCACCTGAGTTTTTTAATGCTTCCCAGTTACTTAAAGATAAATAGGTTTCTAAAGCTTTACCAACAGAGCTATCTTTAATTTCATATTTTACTTTTTCTAAATCATTTATATAAAAACTGTTTACGCCTACATGTTCTTTATATGTTAGACGGACATATTTTTCATATTCTTTTTCACTGCAAAACCGAAATACACCATCTTTATCGAAATGTCTCTTTGAAATATATGATTGCAATATACATTGAATATTCCGGGTCAGCTCTTCCCAATTTTTAAATCTGATATGTATATAATTGATATCTTTTTCTAAAGAATCTTGTTCTTTTAACCCACTAAATTCAAGCGTTTTGTCTTTTTTTCCATAATTATCACTTTCAATTACCGATGATATCGTATTGATTAAATCTGATTCTAGCTCCTTTAGACTCTTCCCTGTACGTAGAAAGTACTTCACAATCGGACTAACCACCACACTAGATTCGAGCGAGGTATCAGGGATTAGCTTAAGCATCTGATTTAGTTGAATATGGATCAAAAAACTATTCGGGTCCTTTTGGAAATCAGTAAAACTCGCTTTTTGCTTAGATTCATTCGAGAAATACCTTAATACTTCATTTTTTGCTACTGGTAAATAAAATAATGACGCATTATTATCTGCAAGATATTTTCCTTTTGCGCTATTTCCTTTTTTTTGAAGGAATATTTGCATATCCTGATGTGGAGTTCCATTAGGATTGATAAAATCTGGTATATGAATATTAGGTTCTTTGTGAAAAAAACTTTTAAATGAATGTATAGTTATAGACTCTTTATCGCAATTCATGAAATTGAAATGCTCTAATTCAATAAAATAGTTAAGTGTTTTTGTTGCCGTCTCTTTATAATTCGTTTTTTCTTTACCTGTATCTTTCCTTTTGTTTTGAAAAAAGAATGGAAATATTTTCTTTAACCCTTTCATTATTAGCCTCCTAGTAGCAGAATTTACCTAAATTATACCAAATTATACTTAGATTATTTAATACAATTCTTTTTCTTTCAATTATTTGTATGGATATTCATAATTGATTTTTTATATAAAATATATCTTTTCCCGGTTCTAGGATAATGTAAGTAATTTGTCAAAATGAAAAAAGACCCGTTTGTGAGGTTTGGTTTTGATAATAAAAAGGTGCTTTCATGATTAAAAAACACCTTTTCAGTCTACTACTTTATTTTAATAGCCAATACTTTTTACAAATACACTCTTTAATTTTTTTCGAAAATGAATACCTAACGTAATGGCTACAATGATTATCGCTCCGAAGATAATTTTCCCAATGTGCTGTCCAAGCACTTCAAATATATCATGTAAGTTTCCTCCTAACCAATAGCCACCGATTAAAAAGAAAGATACCCAGAATAGAGCACCAGAGTAGATCGTTATGGCAAAACGACGGAGGGGTAAATTAATAATCCCTGCAAAGTAACCAGTAAAATGACGTACACCTGGGACGAAAAATCCAATAAAGATAAGGAAATATCCATATTTATCAAACCACATTCTCGTTAAATCAATTTTTCTTTGTGTTAAAAATACATATTTTCCATATTTCTGTACAAAAGGCATACCAAGTTTATTGCCTAAAAAGTACTGAATTGTCATCCCAGCGCTTGTACCAATAAATGATAAAATAATTAAAAGCGGTAATTCTAAATCTCCTTTATGTGCCAAATAACCCGCAAACACTAACGTCGGGTCCCCCGGAAACGGAAATGCAATATATTCTAACAATGTTCCAACAAGTACTACATAGTAGCCATATTGCTGAAATAATTCATAAACCCATTCCATGTTGTTTTCTCCTTTTTTTCTACAGTATTAATTACGTACAATAACTAGTGATTACACTGGCGTTCGTAGGAATCTCGGCATTTCAATGCTGAGTAGTTTCAAGCCTTTACTGAGAGCGATAATTAAGAAAATAGAAGTTCAACCTAACCATAAAGGTATAAAGCGGAAAACCGTATCACAAATGAGGGATACGGTTTTTACTATTATTTAAAAATCATAACAGTATAAAATACATTAAGTTTTGCCTTCATTGAAGCCAAATGCTTCGCCAATCAATTTTTTAATAGACTCATAATCTTCTTTAACTAGACTTCTGTATATTACTTTATCCATCTTTGTAAACTCCCTTTTATATAAGTAAATTTTCATTTCGCATGTAAATATCTTATTATAATAATAATGTCTCCTCTAAGAGGAGAGTCAACGGTAATATTAGAAAAAATATAAAGGAAGTGATTAGGGTGAAAAACTTATTTTCTATTGGAGAAGTTGCTAAAATAAAGGACATTACCATAAAAGCGTTAAGATATTATCATAAAATGGGATAACATTAATGCAAAAAAACGATATTCTTTTTGTAGGAATTTACAGAAAGAATATCGTTAGACCCAAACTACTCTTAGATTACTAACAACAAAAGACAAGCCTATATGCTAAGTGGTTTTTGACTACAGTATTCAAAAACGCATAGGCTCACGCCTAAGAACATTCATCTCTCACCTAAAATTGTTGTTTCACACCTTCACATTTTTGAAGAAGGAGTCTTCTGTCGAAACATGATAAATTGTTTTGAATTACATCATAATCTGTCATTGAACTGTCCATGTAGATCTCTATGTCTCTATCAAATGATTTTTGTATTAGAACCTGATTTTTTTACCTTTGATATTTTTTCCAGTCTTAAAATCGTTTTAGAAAATTCTAAAAATATATTAAGGATCTTTGAGAAACTAACTTTCTTATAATTATGCTTGCTATTTCCTCGATGTTTTCATGTAGAAAGAAATGCTTACCTTCAAAAGAGTGGAATGTACACATTTTATTTGTGTATTGCTCCCATTTTTTTACCTCTTCATATGAAGTTAATTCATCATTTTTTCCATTTAAGATCAGAAAATCAATGTCACATACTTGTATATTATTATTATGTATATATGTCTCTACGATTTTAAAATCCGCTCTTAGAATGGGGAGAAAAATTCCCATTAATTCTTCTGATTGAAACACCTCGGATGGTGTACCACCCATAGCAATAACTTCATTTTTAAATTGTTCATTAGATAGATTGTGTCGGATATCTTTTATTTTGCTATTTGGATGATTTCTACCAGACAAAACAAGAAACTCAGGTAATACGTCATTGGAAATTTGTATTTTCCTGGCTAATTCATAGGCGATCAAACTTCCCATGCTATGTCCATATAGAATATATGGTGAATTATTTAGCTGCTTAATAATAATTTTATAGACATCATTTACAGCCTCTTCAATACTATGATAAAGGCTTTCTTCAATTCTATATCCCCTACCGGCTAACTCTATAGGGATTACTTCAATAAATGGATTAAAGTATTTTTTCCATTTTGAGTAATTAAACGCAGATCCCCCAGCATGTGGCAAACAAAAAAGTTTAATCTTCGTCATTACTGTCTCCTTCGATTAAAATTTGTTTATATTCTGGCAAATTATATAAATATCTTTAATTATTATCTCCTTTGGTAACTCATCTAGTGTTGCACAAGCAGACATCTTATAATTAGGCTCAATATTATATTGTCTAAAGTGAAAATTTCGAGGTATGTTCTTGTATGAAATTGAATTTTGAGCTTCTTTTTTTATGGAGAATGAATTTAACGGGATATAAAGCCCCTTCCCAATAGTTTTTATATAACTTTCTTTTAACGTCCAAAGATCAAAAAAATAACTAATTTGTTCATCAGAATTTATATTAGATAAATCATGAAATTCTTCCTCTGAGAAGAATTCTTGTGCTAATTTAAGAGCGTCTATTTCTGAATTTTTTTCTATATCAATACCAACATTTGAATTAGCAGTAATACAAACCACCCATTCTCCTGAGTGCGAAATATTAAAATGAAAATCAGAAAAATTTTTAACAAAAGGTTTTCTGTGCTTATTATATACAAATTTAATTTCGTCATTATTAATTTTATATTTTTCACAGATTAAAGAACGGACTAACAAATCTCCTATCAAAATCCTATTAACATCGTCCAATTTTATTAAACGCTTTATTCGTTCTCTTTTCTCATTTGAAATCAAATTACTAAACTGATTAAACAAATCATTATCAATATTCTTTGGTATTTTTACAGCGTGAATTCGTATTATAAATCACTTCCTTTTTAGAGATGTAAAATCTTATGTATTACGTAACACCCTTGAAATACATATAAATCAAAAGAATTGTATATTTACATATTAATGTAAATATACAATTTTCACCTGGAAATATAATTAAGATACTCGGTTCTGGTGCAGAAACTTCAGGGTAATTGCATCATAATCTGTCATTGAACTGTCCATGTATGTTTCTATGTCTCTATTGCACCAGAACCCTATACAGTGCTGCTATTGATATATTCGTAATGTCTCAAATTTGATGTACAGTCATTAAGCGGCTTTTTTTGCATTCACATCACTATTCACAAATAATACCTTTGATAGTGAAAATTTATGTTCATAAAGTTGTATCTTTCTAGACACTCTACTTTGTGGTTAACGAAAGGTACGCTCCCTCTATCCCTTCTAATTCATTTACGAGACATTTGGCTATCTTTTCCACTGCTGGGGAGAAGACAATCTCTTCGTGCGACCCAGGCACCGAATACTTATTCACTTTCCCCTGTAATAACGGCCTCCAATCCGTGAATAAATCTCTACCTTCTTCAGCACTGAAGTAGATGACCTCCCCAAAATATGGCGTTAAAACATGTTCTGCCATTAAATTTAGACCCTTCCTGTGGGCATTGATAATCTGCTTTAGACTCGTAAGATCCGCATCAGGCAGGAGCACTCCTTCCACGATCAACTGATCAACAAGCATGTCCTGTTGATGAACGAGTTCTTCTCCCTGCTCTACTAGATCTAAATGGATGAAATGCTTCAATATATAAGAAAGCATATCATCCTCTGTCTTGTGATCCTGTTCTGAAGGTACCTTGGTATCCATGAGTACCAACATCTCAACTTCTTCTCCCTGGTTCCGTAGTATAGTTGCGATTTCATAGGCGATGGCACCGCCCAGAGACCATCCTCCCAGACGATACGGCCCCTCTGGCTGAACTCGCTTCATTTCCTCGATGTAGAGTTGAACTACTTCCGACAAAGTCAACCCGTCCATTCCTTCTTTCTCTACGAGAGGATTCTGTAGACCATAAAATGAGCAGTGATCCTTGAGTAACCTTGCTAGCTGAATGTAACAGAATACATTACCCATAAACGGATGAACACAGAAGAAAGGCCTTTTCTCTGACTCTTGTAATGGAACCAGAACCGATAACGATTTTTCCATATCATGATTGTCACGGATGAGACAAGCGATTTCTTCCACTGTCGGGTTCTCAATCAGTGCGGACACCTTAATCTCTTTTCCAAATTTCTCTCTGACCTTTGAAATCAATTTGATTACCAGGAGAGAGTGACCCCCTCTATCGAAGAAATCATCGTTTACATGGACATCTTCTATCTGTAGCACATCCTGCCAGATTCTAATCAGCTGATACTCGATTTCATCCCGTGGGATAATTGGTGTAGAAAAGGTACTTTCTTTTTGAATCGTTAAGCTGTTCAGTGCCTTTCGATCAACCTTCCCATTTGTTGTAAGCGGAATCGCGTCTACCTCAATAAAGTGTGCAGGAACCATATAATTCGGTAAATGTGTTTTCAGATGCTCCCGCCATTCATTTACACTTCCTTCACCAACTACATAAGCTACCAATCGTTTGTCTCCTGGATGATCCTCTCTTACCAGTACAACAGCTTCTTTTACGGACAAATGCGCCTGCAAAGTTGCTTCAACTTCTCCCAGTTCAATCCGGAAACCACGAATCTTTACTTGGTCATCCATACGACCATGGAACCGGAGATCACCGTCAGGCAGATAACTTGCTTTGTCCCCAGTGTAATAGAGACGTTCCCCTGACTTAAACGGATGCGGAATAAATTTTTCCTCTGTGAGTTCCAGACGATTAGCATAGCCACGAGCCAGGCTCTTTCCTCCGATATAGAGATCTCCAATCACACCCACTGGTACCGGCTGAAGGTGAGAATCTAACACATATACTTCTGTATTCGCAATCGGTCGACCAATCGACGGAGTACCTGTTGTCATTCCTACAGGCACATAACAATCAGTGGTAACGACGGTATTTTCCGATGGACCATACTGATTAATCACCGTAAAAGGGATTTGTTCAGATGGATACTGTGTTAACTGATCTCCTCCCGTAATGATAAAACGGAGATCCGTCTTCTCTGGCCAAGATAATTTCAAGAGTCTTTCCAGAATAGGTGTAGGCGCAAAGCTAGTCGTAATCCGTGAATCAATGAGCCAATCTCGTAGAGCCTCCGGATTGATTCGCAACTCTTCTGTCGACAGGTATAGTGCTGCACCAGCAGTGAGATAAGGCCAAATCTCCTGGACGGCTGAGTCAAAGGCAATCCCCGCAATTTGAGTCGCACGATCCTGTTCTGTAATTTGGTATACCGCTTGATGCCAAGAGACCATATTCATCAATGACCGATATTCGACCATGACACCCTTTGGCTTTCCTGTGGAACCAGAGGTGTAGACGATATAAGCTAAGTGCTCGGGTTTCACTTGCCGCTTCGGTGCGATCACACTTTCATCTGTTATTTCTTCTAATCTCACCGTTTCGACCTGCTCAGAAAGGCTTTCTTGCGCTGCTGTCGTCACTACGATTTGGATCCCTGCATCTTCAATCATGTATTGTAACCGTGATTTCGGATACAACGGATCTAGAACGACATAGGCCCCGCCAGCTTTCAATATGCCAAGTAAACTTTCCATTAGCTCAGCCGATCTCGGGAGGTAGACACCCACAACTGATTCAGGACCAACCCCTTTTCTCTGCAAAACATGTGCCAACTGATTTGCCCTCGCATCCAGTTCACCGTAGGTCCACTCTCTCATTTGATCGACCACTGCAATCGCATCGGGACGTCGTGCTACTTTGTCCTCAAATCTGTCGCAAATAAGACCCTCTTGGGACATTTCCATTGCGGTGTCATTCCATTCTTCCAGTAGTTGCTTCTGTTCTGTCTTCGTAACATACACCAGCTCCGACAGGGTTTGATCAACGTTCTCGATCATTTGCTTTAACGCCTGGCGTAAATGACCCAGCATCCGTTCAATAGTTAATCCATTAAACTTGCTACGATCATACATCAGCTTTAACGATAACTGACTTCCTGGAACAACAGTCAATCCTAATGGATAGTGGGTTTGCTCTACTCCTTCCAAATCACCAATTTCTAGATTTCCTGAAGACTCCTCTTTCACCGGGTAGTTTTCAAACACATACAAGCTATGGAACAGCGGTGTCCCTCTTGGAACTTCACTCCATCCTTGAATCTCTGTCAAAGAAGCGTATTCATATTGTCTTCTTTCTATCTCTTCCTCTTGTATCTTCTGTAACCAATCCCTTACTTTCAGATCATCTGTCAATTGGATTCGCGTCGGTGATGTGGTAATAAAAGGACCTACGATGTGCTCGACATCAACAATCTCCGTAGGGCGTCCCGAGCTTGTTACACCAAAGACAATGTCGTTCTCGCCACTGTATCGGCTCATGAGATACGCCCATGCACCTTGAATCACCGTACTCAAAGTGAGCTTATTACGCTTCGCCCAGCTTTGTAACGCTTGGGTCTGCTCTTTTGACAAACAAACACCCTTCTCTGTATAGCCTTTTTCTTGCTCTTTACTCTCTAAGCCAAGCGGGGTTGGTGCTGTAAAACCTCTAAGTTTCTCTCTCCAAAATTGTTCCGCCTGCTCCTGCTCCTGCTCTTTCAGCCATTTAATATATTTCTTGTATGGCGATGACTTTGGTAAATTCACAGCCTCTCCGTTCATCCTCTTCTGATACACTGTAAGCAATTCGTTAAAGACCAGTGGCAAGCTCCATCCATCCAACAAAATATGGTGATGCGTCCAAACAACCCGATATTCTTCCTCCGCTTCTTGAATAACAGTCACCCGCATCAATGGCGCTTCATCAAAAAGAAAAGCTTGTTTTCGATCCGATGCCAAAAAGGCTTTTCGTTTCTCCTCTTTGTCTTCGACAGACAGCGCACGCCAATCCACTTCATTCAGCTTAAATGGGATATGATCATACACCACTTGTAAGGGCTCTTCAATTTCATCCCACACAAATGCTGAACGAAAAATTTCATGCCGCTGAATCACCGATTTCCACGCCTGCTCGAATGTAAGGATATCCAATTTCCCTCTAACCAGGAAACTCAATTGCACCACATAAGGCGCTACATGTTCATTCTCTTGATCACGCAGTGTATGAAAGAGCATGCCTTCCTGTAAAGGCGATAGCGGATACAGGTCGGTAATGGGATGATTCTTTCCACGAGTCATCTTAGATAGTACTTTGGTCAAATCTGCTTGGGTGAGATTTGCCATCGCAAAATCCGAAATGGTCAGCGCAGATTCTCCATCCGAAGAGTAAATCAATCTACTCAGTTGATGGAGCATATTCTCTGCAACACTTTGAATGGTTGACTTCGCAAACTGTCCAACATTGTACACCCAAGTGAACTGAAGTTTTCCATCGGTTACAATTCCGATTACATCGATTAAATGTGATCGCTTGGAACCAGGAGCATGGTCTAAGCGCGTAAACCCGGTCTCCGGAACAACCATCGCATCGTCAGAGAACATTTGGTCAAATTGTCCAAGATAGTTAAAACTAATGGATGGTGTAGGCTGAGACTCCAATCGCTCACGCATCGCTGGATTCAAGTACCGCAAAATCCCATAGTCAACGCCCTTATTAGGAATTTGGCGCACTTGTTCTTTGACTGCTTTTAATGCTGCAATTGGCGTGTTGGCACCTGTAGTATTTAAGTGAACAGGATAAATACTTGTAAACCATCCTACAGTTCTCGATAGGTCAATGTCTTCAATAATCTCTTCTCGACCATGACCCTCCAGATCCACGGTCAGCGTCAAATGACCTGTCCATGCTGCCGTAGCCTGTACCAATGCTGCCAATAGTACTTCATTGATTTGGACACGATGGGTGCTTGAAATCTCTTGCAATAACGCACGGGTCTCTTTCTCATCCAGCACCACGGTAATCTCCTCAGTTGCTGCGTTTGCTGGATCTTCGAGGGTGACATCCACTGGTAGCATAGCCACTTCTTGTTCGAACTGCTGCTCCCAATAATCACGCACTTCTTGCGCAATCCCAGCTTCAGCGTAATGATGCAATTTCTCCGACCACGCTTTAAAGGATGTACTCTTCGTAGATAATTGGATCTTCTGATCCTGGCTCGCTTGATTATACGCCGTTTGTAGATCCTCCAGTAAAATCCGCCAAGAAACACCATCCACTGCTAAGTGATGAATCACCCAGAATAATCGGCCGGCTCTTTTCTCACCTTCATCAAAATACACCATTCTCATTAGCGGTCCTGCGTGTAAGTGTAAGCTTGCTTGTGCAGTGTCAATCTCCGTTTGAATCACTTGATGCCATTCTGCTTGCGGCACTTCGTCTAATGAAATCACGGTCAGCGTCGATTGTTCTTCGATCCCTTCGTTCCGCTGTTTCCAAGCTCCATCCGGTAAACGTTCATATCTTAAACGCAAGGCATCATGATGGATTAGAAGGGTACGCACAGCTTTCTCCAGTAATACTATATCCAGTCGCTCTTTTGTTCTAAAAAACATGGATTGATTCCAATGGTGTGGGTTAGGATGATCTTGTGCAAAAAACCATTGCTGGATTGGTGTAAGGATCAGTTCTCCAGTTACAACTCCCTGCTCTGCTTGTACACCCTGTTCTTCTTTGACTACTTGCGCCAACTCGGCAATCGTTTGGTGTTCAAACATTTGCTTTGGTGTCAAATGCAAACCTGCTTGCTTCGCACGAGAGACAATCTGAATGCTGAGAATCGAGTCTCCACCAATTTCAAAGAAGTTATCATGGATTCCCACCTTTTTAATCCCTAATACTTGCTTCCAAATGGTAGCCAGTGTTTCTTCTTTACCATTCCGGGGTGCAACACATTCACTTTCAATTTCCCTCTCCTCTGGTACAGGCAAGGCCTCACGATCAACTTTACCGTTAGCAGTTAGTGGAATAGCTTCCATCATCACAAATCCTGAAGGAACCATATGGCTTGGTAGTTCCGCCTTGAGATAATCTCTCCACTCACCTACATTCCCATCACCCACGACATATGCCACCAATCGTTTATCACCCGGCTGATCCTCTCGAACAATTACAACAGCCTCTTTTACGGATGCATGCGCGTTTAAAGCAGATTCAATTTCCCCGAGCTCAATTCGGAAACCACGGATTTTCACCTGGTGATCAATCCGTCCAAGATAATCCAGATTTCCATCCGGCAAGTATCTCGCTAAGTCTCCTGTCCGATATAATCGCGCTCCCGGGTCACTACTGAATGGATGAGGAATGAAACGTTCTGCAGTCAATTCAGGTCTGTTTAAATACCCACGTGCGAGTCCCACTCCACCAATATATAGTTCACCAGATACGCCAATAGGCACAGGCTGTTGACAATTGTCTAGCACATACACTTCTAAATCTGGAATCCGCTTTCCGATATTACTTCTTGAAGAATGCTTTACATCATCCTGAGTAATTGGATAATACGTAACATGAACGGTAGTTTCTGTGATTCCATACATATTAATTAGCTGCGTGTTCTGCTCTCCATACCTTTGAAACCACGGTAGCAAGCTAGTAGGATCAAGTGCTTCTCCACCAAATATAACATAGCGCAGATGCAAGTTTTTATTCTCATCTTCTTGTTCACACACTTGTATCAATTGTCGAAATGCGGATGGTGTCTGATTAAGAACCGTAACCTTTTCCTTTACTAACAGTTGATAGAAATCCTTGGGCGATCGACTAATCCAGTAAGGAACAACAACCAATCTTCCTCCATAGAGCAATGCTCCCCAAATCTCCCATACCGAGAAGTCAAACGCATAAGAATGGAAAAGCGTCCAAGTATCTTTTTCATCAAACTGATACCAACATTCCGTTGATTTAAATAAACGAATCACATTGTGATGCTCTACCATCACTCCCTTCGGATTCCCCGTTGATCCCGAAGTATAGATTACATACGCCAAATTTTCTCCTGTCACTTCACATATTGGTGAAAGAATGCTTTCTCGTGAGATCATCGCTTGATCCCGATCCAAACAAACTGCTTCGATTTCTTCAGGTATCCAACCAACTAATGCTTCGCTCGTGACCAATACTTGAATCCCTGTGTCCTCCAGAATATATCGTAGGCGACTTTCTGGATACGATGGATCCAATGGAACATAGGCTGCCCCAGCTTTCAAGATCCCCATGAGACCAACAATCATCTCAACTGAACGCTGGAAGCAGAGACCGACCAATGACTCGGTCCCAATCCCACATTTCTGGAGATAATGGGCCAATTGGTTTGCTTTCTCATTCAGCTCTCGATACGTCAACTGCTGATTTCCATCCACCACCGCCACCGTGTCAGGTGTACGATTCACTTGATCTTCAAACAGTTTATGGATCACACTCTCACGTGGATACGCTACAGCATTATCATTCCACTCTTCCATCAATTGCTTCTCTAATTCCGATAGCATCGTCAACTTCGTCAGTGATTTATCGGGATGTTCCACGATTTCATTCAACCAGTTTTCAAAATGCTCAGCCATACGTCTGATCGTTACAACGTCAAATAAATCATTCTTATAGTTAAAACAAAGGAATAAACCCTCTTCCACCTCTGCGGCGCTTAAACTCAAATCAAACTTGGCGATCGAAGCATGACTTTCCATCGCTTCTAAACTTCTTCCATGAAGCTCTGGAAGCTCTTGTTGCGTGTTTTGTAAGGTAAACATGGTTTGGAAGATCGGAGAATGACTTGTACTACGCTCGGGTTGTATGACTTCTACAATCTTTTCAAACGGAACATCTTGGTATTCATACGCCTTCAATGCTTTTGTCCGTACCTGAGACAACAACTCTTGGAATGTCGGTGCGCCACTCAGATCAGCCCGATAAACCAACGTGTTGACGAAGAAACCAATCAACCCTTCAATCTCGCGATAATTCCGGTTTGCAATCGGGCTTCCGACAAGAATATCCGATTGTCCTGTATAACGAGCGAGGAAGCTTTGATACGATGCCAGTAAGGTCATGAAGAGCGTCGACCCTTCATGACGACTAAGTTCGTTCAGTTTGTCGCGTAACGAGCGTGACAACAACACAGTATGTGTCGATCCACGATGGATTTGCACCGCAGGACGAGGACGATCCATCGGCAACATTAAGACTGGTAACTCACCAGACAGCTCTTCCTTCCAATATGCAAGCTGCTGATCAAGTACTTCTTCTTTCATCCATTCCCTTTGCCATTGGGCAAAGTCGGCATATTGAACCGGTAATGGTGCGAGTTCTGCTGGTTTTCCACCAACCGCTTCTTCATAGAATGCCATCCATTCTTGGAGCAAGATTTCCATCGACCAGCCATCCGAGATAATATGATGCATGGTACAAAGAAGAATCCATTCTTCTTCTGCGATTTGCACGATTTGCCCACGGATCAACGGACCTTGTCCTAAGTCAAATGGCGCTTCGGCTTCGTTTTGGATCCATTTTTCCATTACGATTTCTCGCTCTTCGGAAGAAAGCGTAGTTAGATCTATTTTGGGAAGGAACCGGAAAGCATACGGTTGTATCTGCTGCACAGGATGACCATTCACTTCATGGAACACCGTTCGCAAAGATTCATGACGCTCTATCAGCTGATTCCATCCCGTCTCCAATGCTTCGGGTACCCAATTCCCTGTAAGACGGCATACCATCGGTATATTATAAAGTGCACTATTAGGTGTGAATTGATCGATGAACCACAGGCGCTGTTGGGCATAGGAGAGCGAAATGGCCTCTCCCCGTTCCATCGGCATAAGCGGTGGAATCTCTTGTATTTTGTCTCCTTTACGCAACTGATCCAGTCGCTTCGCCAACGCCTCTACTGTTGAATGCTCAAACAGTTCACGTACTAACAGTTCGATTTGTAATGCCTCTTTTAACCGAGATACAACTTGGGTAGCGAGCAACGAGTGGCCACCTCGATCGAAGAAGGAATCCTGGACACCAATATTTTCTATGCCTAGCACTTGACTCCATACCGATGCAACGAGCTCTTCCATCGGAGTTCGTGGGTATACAGTATTTTCAGTAGATGGTTCATCAGGTACAGGCAATGCTTTTAAATCGAGTTTTCCATTCGGTGTGAGTGGTAAAAATGCCATCTCGACAAAGTGTGCCGGAACCATGTAATTCGGTAAATGTGTTTGCAGATGCTCACGCCATTCATGAACACTTCCTTCACCAACTACATAAGCTACCAATCGTTTGTCTCCTGGATGATCCTCTCTTACCAGTACAACAGCTTCTTTTACAGACAAATGCGCCTGCAAAGTTGCTTCAACTTCTCCCAGTTCAATCCGAAAACCACGAATTTTTACTTGGTCATCCATACGACCATGGAACTGGAGATCACCGTCAGGCAGATAACTTGCTTTGTCCCCGGTGTAATAGAGACGTTCCCCTGACTTAAACGGATGCGGAATAAATTTTTCCTCTGTGAGTTCCGGACGATTAGCATAGCCACGAGCAAGGCTCTTTCCTCCGATATAGAGATCTCCAATCACACCCACTGGTACCGGCTGAAGGTGAGAATCTAACACATATACTTCTGTATTCGCAATCGGTCGACCAATCGACGGAGTACCTGTTGTCATTCCTACAGGCACATAACAATCAGTGGTAACGACGGTATTTTCCGATGGACCATACTGATTAATCACCGTAAAAGGGATTTGTTCAGATGGATACTGTGTTAACTGATCTCCTCCCGTAATGATAAAACGGAGATCCGTCTTCTCTGGCCAAGATAATTTCAAGAGTCTTTCCAGAATAGGTGTAGGCGCAAAGCTAGTCGTAATCCGTGAATCAATGAGCCAATCTCGTAGAGCCTCCGGATTGATTCGCAACTCTTCTGTCGACAGGTATAGTGCTGCACCAGCAGTGAGATAAGGCCAAATCTCCTGGACGGCTGAGTCAAAGGCAATCCCCGCAATTTGAGTCGCACGATCCTGTTCTGTAATTTGGTATACCGCTTGATGCCAAGAGACCATATTCATCAATGACCGATATTCGACCATGACACCCTTTGGCTTTCCTGTGGAACCAGAGGTGTAGACGATATAAGCTAAGTGCTCGGGTTTCACTTGCCGCTTCGGTGCGATCACGCTTTCATCTGTTATTTCTTCTAATCTCACCGTTTCGACCTGCTCAGAAAGGCTTTCTTGCGCTGCTGTCGTCACTACGATTTGGATCCCTGCATCTTCAATCATGTATTGTAACCGTGATTTCGGATACAACGGATCTAGAACGACATAGGCCCCGCCAGCTTTCAATATGCCAAGTAAACTTTCCATTAGCTCAGCCGATCTCGGGAGGTAGACACCCACAACTGATTCAGGACCAACCCCTTTTCTCTGCAAAACATGTGCCAACTGATTTGCCCTCGCATCCAGTTCACCGTAGGTCCACTCTCTCATTTGATCGACCACTGCAATCGCATCGGGACGTCGTGCTACTTTGTCCTCAAATCTGTCGCAAATAAGACCCTCTTGGGACATTTCCATTGCGGTGTCATTCCATGTCTCTAATAACAAATCACGCTCAAATTCGGAGAGCATACTCAAACTATTCAACGGTTTTTGTGGATGATGAGAAACTTCATATAGCCAGTTCTCAAAATGTCCTGCCATTCGTTCGATGGTTGTAATATCAAATAAATCCTTATTGTATTCAAAAGAGAAAATTAATCCTTCTTCCGCCTCGGCTGCCATTACACTTAAATCAAATTTCGCGATCGAATTATGGCTTTCTATCATTTCGATTCTTCTACCAGACAACACTGGAAGCTCTTGTTTCATATTTTGTAAGATGAACATCGTCTGGAAGATCGGAGAATGACTTGTACTCCGCTCAGGTTGCACAACTTCCACAATTTTTTCAAATGGAATATCTTGATATTCATATGCTTTCAGCGCCTTTTGACGCACCTGAGACAACAACTCTTGGAATGTCGGTGCGCCACTCAGATCAGCCCGATAAACCAACGTGTTGACGAAGAAACCGATTAACCCTTCAATCTCTCTGTAATTACGATTCGCAATTGGACTTCCGACGAGAATATCTTCTTGTCCTGTATAACGGGAGAGGAAGCTTTGATACGCAGCCAACAGGGTCATAAAGAGCGTCGACCCTTCTTGACGACTGAATTCGTTCAGTTTGTCGCGTAACGAACGTGACAGCAACACAGTGTGTGTCGATCCACGATGGGTTTGCACCGCAGGACGCGGGTGATCCATCGGCAGTTGTAGCACAGGAAGCTCACCAGACAATTCTTCCTGCCAATAGTGGAGTTGCTGTTCAAGCACTTCTTCCTTCAACCATCCCTTTTGCCACTGAGCAAAGTCCGCATATTGGATCGGTAATGGTTCAAGTTCTGCTACCTTCTCATCCGTTGCTTCCTCATAGAAAGCTATCCATTCTTCAAGTAGGACTCCCATCGACCATCCGTCCGAAACGATATGATGCAGGGTGCAGAGGAGGATCCATTCCTCTTCTCCCACTCGCAAGACGATTGTCCGAATCAGTGGGCCCTCTCCTAAGTCAAATGGCACTTCTGTTTCTTGCTGAATTAAACGATTAACTTCTGCGTCTCGCTCTTCCGGAGAAAGCATAGTTAAATCCATTTGAGGAAGGGACCGGAAAGCATACGGTTGAATCTGCTGCACAGGATGACCATCCATTTCATGGAACACAGTCCGTAAAGATTCATGACGCTCTATCAGCTGATTCCATCCCGTCTCCAATGCTTCAGGTACCCAATTTCCTGTAAGACGGCATACCATCGGCATATTATAAAGTGCACTATTAGGCGTGAATTGGTCAATAAACCACAGGCGCTGTTGGGCATAAGAGAGCGGAATGGCTTCTCCCCGTTCCATCGGCATAAGCGGTGGAATCTCTCGTTTTTTGTCCCCTTTACGCAACTGATCCAGTCGCTTCGCCAGTGCCTCCACCGTTGTAAACTCAAAAAGTTCACGCACCGGTAGTTCGATTTGGAAGACTTCTTGTAAACGTGAGACAACTTGGGTAGCGAGTAGCGAGTGGCCACCAAGCTCGAAGAAGGAATCCTGAACACCAATATTTTCTATGCCTAACACTTGACTCCATACCGATGCGACGAGCTCTTCCACTGGTGTTCGCGGTGAGACAATATTTACGCTCATGGGCTGTCCATCCAATGCCAATAAGGCTTTGCGATCGATTTTGCCATTCGGAGTGAGTGGCATCACTTCCATCTCGACAAAGTATGCCGGAATCATGTAATTCGGTAATTGCGTCTTGAGGTGCTCACGCCATTCTCCAGTGTCTCCTTCACCCACCACATAAGCTACTAACCGCTTGTCTCCAGGATGATCTTCCTTCACTAACACGACAGCCTCTTTCACAGATGAATGATCGTGTAGGACCGCTTCAATCTCTCCCAGCTCAATCCGGAATCCTCTGATTTTCACTTGGTTATCTATTCTTCCGATATACTCCACATTGCGATCATTCAGATACCTCACCAGGTCCCCCGTCCGATAGAGCCGTTCCCCTTCCTTAAATGGATGCGGAATAAAACGTTCAGCAGTTAACTCTGGACGATTGAAGTAACCACGTGCCAAGCCTACACCACCAAGGTAAAGTTCCCCAGCCACACCTATCGGTAGCACCTGTTGGCTTTGATCTAGCACATACAATTCGGTATTATCAATCGGACGACCAATCGGGATAAGCAACGGTTCTTTTTCTAAATCACAATCATAGTAAGTGACATCTATAGTCGCTTCTGTAGGACCATACAAGTTGCTTAACTTCGTTTGCTGAGAATCATAAAACACACCCTTAAACCGGCGAACTTGTTCGGTATTTAACGCTTCTCCACTGGTGAAAACCTGACACAAAGACGATACGTCCTTTTTCGCTTTGAATTGTTCCATATAATCCAAGAAAGTAGATAACATCGACGGAACAAAGTGCATCGTGGTCACGCGATATCGCTCAATACACTCCTCAATCATTGCAGGATCCTTCTCGCCACCCGGTGGAAGTAAACAAACACGTGCTCCTACAAATGACCACCAAAATAATTCCCAGACAGAGACATCAAACGAAAACGGCGTTTTTTGAAGAATCGTATCCTGTTCAGATAATGGATAGTTTTTTTGCATCCACTGTAATCGGTTGATAACCGAGTGGTGTTCAATCATCACTCCCTTCGGATTCCCTGTCGAACCCGAAGTGTAAATGATATACGCCAAGTTGTTTGCTGTCACTCCGCTCACTGGTGCCAAGCTACTCTCTTTAGAAATCGCTGCTTGATCTCGATCCAAACAAATCGCTTGGATGCCTTCAGGCAACCAACCCTGTAACGCTTCCTTTGTTAAAAGCACTTGGATCTGCGAGTTCTCTAAAATGTATCTCAGGCGATTTTCAGGATAACTCGGATCCAGTGGGACATAAGCCCCACCTGCTTTGAGAATCCCTAAGAGACCAATAATCATTTCGGGTGAACGCTCGACACATATACCGACCAATGACTCAGGTCCTATATCCCGTTTCTGTAAATAATGTGCCAATTGGTTCGCTTTCTCGTTGAGTTCTTGATACGTCAGCTGTCCACCTTCATACACTACCGCCACCGCTCCAGGTGTACGCGCAACCTGCTGCTCAAACAGTTCGTGAATCATGCTCTCATGTGAATAAACTACGTCAGTGTCATTCCATTCTTCCAAGAGCTGCTTCTGTTCTGTGTCCGCTAGCATCGACAGCTTTGTAAATGATTCATCTGGATGATGAACAATTTCGTTCAACCAGTTTTCAAAATGCCCTGCCATACGTGCAATGGTTCTACTGTCAAATAAATCTGTATTGTATTCAAAAGAGACAAATAGACCTTCTTCCACCTCATAAGCGGTTAAACTCAAATCAAATTTCGCGATGGAAATATTACTTTCTATCATTTCCAAACTTCTCCCAGACAGCTCTATTCGTTCTTGTTTTATATTCTGTAGCGTAAACATGGTCTGGAAGATGGGCGAATGACTCGTACTCCGTTCAGGTTGTACAGCTTCTACCACTTTTTCAAACGGAATATCTTGATATTCATACGCTTTCAACGCCTTTTTCTTTATCTGAGACAAAATCTCCCGGAACGTCGGATTTCCACTGAGATCCGCTCGATAGACTAACGTATTAACAAAGAAGCCGATTAATCCCTCTACTCCTTTATGGTTCCGATTCGCAATCGGACTTCCGACAAGAATATCTTCTTGCCCCGTATAGCGAGCAAGAAAGCTCTGATATGCAGCCATTAAGGTCATGAATAAGGTAGATCCTTCTCGTCGACTTAAATCCTTCAATGAACTGAGTAGTGTGTGAGGAAGAATCACATGATACGTGTCCCCAGCGTACGTTTGCGTAACCGGTCGAGGGCGATCCACTGGCAGTTGTAGTATGGGAAGCTCACCGGACAATTCTTCCTGCCAATACGTAAGTTGTCGATCTAGCACTTCACCCTGCAACCACTGCCTTTGCCATTTCGCAAAGTCTGCATATTGAATCGATAGCGAACTTAGTCCAGCAGGCTTCCCACTCATTTCTTCCTCATAGAAGGCAAGCAATTCATTGATCAATATGCCGATGGACCACGCATCAGAAATAATATGGTGCATGGTACATAGCAATAACCATTCCTCTTTCCCTAATTGAACCAGTTGATTACGAATCAAAGGGCCATTCATTAAATCAAACGGATCCTGCGCTTCTCTAGCAATCAAACTCTCTATCTCTTTTTCCTTTACTTCCAAAGGAAGGTGAGAATAATCCTCTACAGGTAGTTTTCTAGGAAGGAATTCCACAATATGTTGCATAGGTTGGTCTCCAACTTCCTTAAAAACGGTGCGTAATGATTCATGACGCTCAATGAGTCGATTTAATCCCTTTTCCAATGCTTCAGGTATCCAATTTCCTTTTAGACGCCATACTGTCGGAATATTATATACTGAACTGTTTGGGTTAAATCGGTCCATAAACAACAAACGTTGTTGTGCATAGGACAACGGAAGCGCTTCTTTATTCTCCTTTTTCTGCATCTGCTTCTGAAGCCACGCTCTCTTCTCAGGAGAAAGCGAATTCAACTTTGCAAGTAAATCACTTCTCATTTTTTCACACCTTCCTCAACCAAGTTTCTCTCGAATATATCTTGCGCTTCTTCCTCTGATAACTCTTCCAATTGCTTAAGAAGTTCAAGTAACTCTTCATCATTACTCGCTGCTGCTTCATTTTGAATATAGTCTTGAAAACTTACATTCTCCTTACTATCATTCTGCGTTTGCTCATTTCCACTACAGCGCAACTGATTAACCCGTTCTGCCAATTCCTGCACCGTAGTATACATAAATAAATCATGCAGTGGTAACTCAATTCCAAAGGTTTCATTCAGATTAGAAACAGCTTGTGTAGCGAGTAATGAATGGCCACCTAGTTCAAAAAATGAATCATGAATCCCGATATTTTCAGTGCCTAAAATTTGATGCCATATCGAAACAATCGCTTCTTCTGTAGGGGTACGAGGGGCAACATAACCACCCTCTGCTTCCTTGCGCTCTGGTGCAGGTAAGGCTTTCCGATCGATTTTTCCATTTGGGGTGAGTGGGAATGCTGTCAATTCGACAAAGTGTGCCGGAACCATGTAATTTGGTAACTGGGTCTTGAGATAATCACGCCACGCATGAGCATTTCCTTCTCCGACTACATAGGCAACTAAACGCTGATCACCCGGATGATCTTCGCGTACCATCACAACGACTTCGTTAACTGATGAATGACTTTGTAACGTCGCTTCAATCTCCCCTAGCTCAATCCGGAATCCACGGATCTTCACTTGATGATCGATCCGACCGAGATAATCCAAATTCCCGTCCGGTAGATATCTCACAAGATCTCCCGTCCGGTATACTCGCTCCCCTTCTTTAAATGGATGCGGGATAAAACGCTCGTTTGTTAAGTCAGGGCGATTTAAGTAGCCACGCGCCAAGCCTGATCCCCCAAGGTAAAGCTCACCCACTACACCAATCGGGACCATTTGCTGGTTTGCACTGAGTACATATACTTCTGTGTTAGAGATGGGTCTACCAATCGGTGGCACCTTGTGCATGACGCCCTTTTCTAGCTTCATATACGTAGAATAAGTAGTATCTTCGGATGGACCGTATAGGTTGTACACCTTTTCAATCGGACTTCTCTCATACAAGTGCTGGACCAGTGACTGTGGCAACGGTTCTCCAGCCAAATTCATCACTTTTACCGAAGAAGGGATTAACTTTGCTCGAACCAGTTCCTTCGCTGCTGATGGCACAGTATTGACCAAGGTCACATCCTTCGTAGACAACTTGTCCAGATGAAGGGCACTTTCAGCGACAATTACCTTGCCACCCCTCGTCAAAGGAACAAATACTTCAAAAACCGATAGATCAAAGGATAGTGAAGTTGAAGCCAGCACTCCTGCTAATTCCTGTCGGGAATAGGTTTGATGTGCCCAATGGATCATCGCCAACGTACTCCGATGCTCAATCATCACTCCCTTAGGATTGCCAGTGGATCCTGAGGTATAGATGATATAAGCTAAGTTATCGCTTGTCACTTCACTCGTACATACGGTCGTTACTTCCTGTTCGATCGCTGCTCGATCACGATCGATACAAATCATATTAACCGATTCAGGTAACGTCATTTTTTGCTGCAACTTGTCCTGTGTCACCAGTACCTCGATTTGAGCATCCGCTAAAATATACCGTATCCGACTCTCCGGATACGCAGGATCAATCGGAACATACGCTCCTCCTGCTTTCATGATTCCTAAGAGACCGACAATCATCTCGGATGAACGTGTAACGCTGATCCCAACCAATGATTCGCATCCCACACCCCTCTTTTGAAGATAATGGGCCAACTGATTGGAGCGTTCGTTCAGTTCTTGATACGTTAGCTCCTCATCTTCGCACACTACCGCGATCGCTTCTGGCGTTTTCTCCACTTGTTCCTCAAACAATGTATGAATCGTGCTTTCACGTATGGCCACGACACCTGTGTCATTCCATTCCTCTAGTAACCTCTTATATTCTGCTTTCGATAGCATATTCAGCTTTGATAGTGAATCTTTTGGATGAGATACAATTTCATATAACCAATGTTCAAAATGACCTGCCATTCGTTCAATAGTTGCAGCATTAAACAAATCGGTATTATATTCAAAATTTAGCAATAACCCTTCTTCCGTCTCCGATGCAAATAAACTCAAATCAAATTTGGCAACCGAAGTATGATTTTCCATCAGCTCCATGTTTCTTTCAGATAGCTGAGGTAACTCTTGTTTCATATTCTGCAAGGTAAACATGGTTTGGAAAATCGGCGAATGACTGGTATTCCGTTCAGGTTTTACGGCTTCTACCACTTTCTCAAACGGAATGTCCTGATACTCGTATGCTTTTAGTGCTTTTTTTCGTATCTGCGACAGAAGTTCTTGGAACGTCGGATTTCCACTGAAATCAGCTCGATAAACCAACGTATTTGCAAAGAAACCTATTAATCCTTCAATCTCTTTAACATTCCGGTTCGCAATCGGGCTTCCAGCCAAGATGTCATCTTGTCCCGTATAACGAGAAAGGAAGCTTTGATACGCCGCCATCAAGGTCATAAATAAGGTGGAGTCTTCTTGCAGACTTAATTCCTTGAGCTTTTCCCGTAAGGAATTCGCCACCATCAGAGATTGACTTGCACCACGGTGGGTTTGAACAGCAGGTCGAGGACGATCCATCGGTAATTGCAAGACCGGTAACTCACCAGCCAATTCTTCCTTCCAATATTGAAGGTGCTGATCAAGATTCTCTTCTTTTTGCCATTCTTTTTGCCACATGGCAAAGTCCGCATATTGAACAGGTAACTCCCTCAGTTCAACTGGTTTTCCACTAATGGCTCCTTCATAAAAAGCCATCCATTCTTCGAGTAAGATTCCCATTGACCACCCATCCGAAACAATATGATGCATCGTACAAAGAAGTACCCATTCCTCTTTGTCCACTTTCAAAATTCGCGTTCGGATCAAAGGACCTTGTCCCAAATGAAATGGTTCCTCCGCCTCGTTTTGAACGAGCCGCTTCAACTCTCTTTCTCTGTCTTCCAGAGGGAGAGTTGTTAGATCCATTTGAGGGAGGGGTCTGAAAACATGCGACTGAACCTGTTGAACGGGTTCACCCTCTCGCTCTTGAATTACCGTCCGCAATGATTCATGACGTTCAATCAACTGATTCCATCCCGTCTCCAATGCTTCAAGTGACCATTTTCCTGTCAGTCGACATGCTGCATGAATATTGTACATCGCACTATTTGGCATTAATTGATCAATGAACCATAGGCGTTTCTGTGCGTAAGAAAGCGGAATAGATTCTTCCCGCGACATAGGTACAAGTGGTGGAATCTCTCGTTTTTTATCTCCTTTACACAACTGATCCAGTCGCTTCGACAGTGCCTCCACCGTATCGTACTTGAAAAGTTCACGTAGCGGGATTTTGATCTGGAATGCTTCTTGTAATCGAGAGACGATTTGGGTAGCGAGTAATGAGTGCCCACCACGTTCAAAAAAAGAGTCCTGAATGCCGATATTTTCTATTCCTAACACTTGACTCCAAACCGAGGCGATGAGCTCTTCCGATGACGTTCTTGGTAGGACGTTAAACTCTCCCATAGATTGTCCTTCCGGCGCTGGTAAGGCTTTTCGGTCGATTTTTCCATTCGGAGTAAGTGGGAAATATTCCAACTCTACAAGGTGTGCTGGAACCATGTAATTCGGTAATTGGTCCTGGAGATACGCTCGCCAATTTTGGATATTTCCATCGCTTATCACATACGCTACCAATCGCTGATCACCAGAGCGATCTTCTCTCACTAGCACGACAGCCTCTTTAATAGACGAATGCCTTTCTAAAGTCGCTTCAATTTCTCCAAGCTCAATCCGAAAGCCACGCACTTTCACTTGATGGTCCATTCTGCCTATAAATTCTAAATTCCCATCAGTTAGATATCTTACTGAATCTCCGGTTCGATATAGCCGTTCTCCTAATTGAAACGGATGCGGAACGAATCTTTCAGCAGTGAGATCAGGTCGGTTTAAGTAACCACGTGCTAAACCTGCACCACCAATATACAACTCACCCTCTATCCCTATCGATTGCAAGCACTGATTCTGATCTAATACATACAGCTGAATATTTTGTATTGGATTACCAATAGAAACAAATTCTTGATGGGGTTGACAGTCAAATGCATTCACGTAAATGGTTGCTTCTGTTGGTCCATAAAAGTTGGTCAATTTTACTTGTCCGCTCTGATCCCAGTGCTGTTGAAATCGTCTAACCAACCCTGGACTTAGCTCTTCCCCACCGGAAAACACATGACGCACGGACGAACATTTCAGTTTCAAATCAATATGATCGAAATGATCTAAGAAAACAGATAGCATCGAAGGAACAAATTGGACAACAGTAACCTGATGCTTCTCTATCACTTCAGCTATTATAGAAGGATCCTTTTCTCCATCTGGAGGCAGGAAGGATACACATGCTCCTACACTAATACCCCAAAATAACTCCCACACCGATACATCAAATGAGAATGGTGTTTTCTGCAAGACCACATCCTTTTCAGAGAGTGGATATTGATGTTGCATCCATTCAAGATAATTAATCACCGAATGATGCTCAATCATCACTCCCTTTGGATTACCTGTAGATCCTGAAGTATACATAACGTATGCTAAATTTTTTCCTGTTACACTGCTTGTACATGCGATCGGTTCTTCCTGTTCAATCGCAATGCGATCTTGACCCATACAAATTGTTTCGATTTGTTCGGATATACCTATTTTTTCTAACTTTTCTTGCGTCACTAGTACTTCGATTCTAGCATCTTCTAATATATAGCGTAGCCGATTCTCGGGATACGTAGGATCAAGTGGAACATAAGCTCCTCCTGACTTTAGAACCCCTAGCAACGCTATCATCATTTTTGGCGATCTTTCCATATATACACCGACTAAAGACTCTGGACCCACACTACGCTTCTGTAAATAGTGAGCTAGCTGATTAGCACGCTCATTCAGCTCTCTATAGGTAAGTTTCTCATTTTCATAAATAACCGCGATCGCTTCTGGCGTTTTCTCCACTTGCTGCTCAAATAACGTATGAATCATGCTTTCAGATGAATATTCTACTTGGGTATCATTCCATTTCTCTAGCAGTTGTACCTGCTCTTCCATTGTTAAATGGGTAATTTCGGATAGCTTTGAATCTGAGCTTTTCGTCATCTGAATTAATGTTTGCGATAGATGATCCTGAATCCGATGAATGGTCTCTTCATCAAAATGATGGCGGTCATACATCAACTTCAAAGTAAATTCCTTACCTGGCATTGCAATGAGCGTCAAAGGATAATTTGTTTGTTCTGCACTTTGGACCTCTAGTAATCTTAAATCAGCATTGCGCTCTCCTTGGATCGGGTAATTTTCGAACACATACAAGGTATGAAATAAAGTACTGCTCCTTGGAACTTCACTCCACCCTTGAATATCGACCAACGAATTATACTCGTATTGTCTCCGTTCCATTTCTTTCATCTGTATCTTACGGAGCCAGTCTACTACTGATGTATCATTCTTTACATGAATTCGGGTAGGCAATGTGTTAATGAATAGACCAACCATTTTCTCTGCCTCTGCTAATTCAGTAGGACGTCCAGAGCTAGTCACACCAAATACGATATCGCTTTCACCGCTATACCGGCTCATCAAGTAAGCCCAGGCTCCTTGCACTAACGTATTTAATGTTAGCTGACTATTTCGTACCCACTCTTGTAAAGTTTCAGTCAGTTCCTCAGATAGCTGATAAACGCTCTCTCCATAACCCTTCTCCTGCCCCTGTTCACTTCTTTCCATCGCTAATGGCGTAGGTGCATGAAATCCTTTTAATTCTTCTGTCCAGAATTTCTCAGCTTTACTTCGATCTTGTTTATTAATCCACTGGATATATTTTTTATAGGGAAGAGACTTTGGAAGATCGAATGCTTCTCCCTTTATCATCTTGAGATAAACTCCCATCACTTCACCGAAGATCAGGGACACACTCCACCCATCCAACAAAATATGATGATGCGTCCAAATGATTCTCGTTTCTTCTTCTGCTTCTTTAATCGCAGTGATTCTCATCAACGGTGCTTCGTCTAACGAAAACCCTTTTCTCCGATCAGCATTCAAAAACTGGTGTAATTTCTTTTCCCTATCTCCACATGAAAGAGCGCTCCAGTCTTCTCGACGAATAGTAAAAGGAAGACGTTGATAAACAGCTTGCAATGGCTTTTCTACTTCCTCCCACACAAAAACAGAACGTAGAATCTCATGTCGGTGAATGACGTATTCCCAGGCCTTTTCGAAAGTAGCAACATCCAATCGATTACCGAGTAAGAAACCTACCTGTACAATGTAGGAAAAAGAATGCTCATCATCTTGATCATATAAAGTATGAAACAGTATCCCTTTTTGCAAAGGTGATAATCCGTATATATCGATAATGTCCCCCATCGTTACACCCTCTTCTTTGTTAATTTAAGTAATACTTTACTCAAGCTTTCTTCCGTAAGAGCCTCTGCATCAGCAAAGTCAGATACCGTAAAAGCAGACTCTGTCGTTGGTGGATTTATCAGTAGACGAAGTTGATTCAACATGGCATCTGCTATCGCTTTAATCGTCAATCTAGAAAACTGTTTTCTACTATACATCCAAACAAAATGTAACTTCCCATCTTTCACCATACCAACAACATCAATCGGGTGAAATGGTTTCGATTCTGGAGCATGGTCTAAGCGTGTAAACCCTGTCTCTTGCATAAACAAAGATTCTTTGGAAAACACTTGATCAAATTGTCCCAAATAGTTAAAGCTTATTGATGGTTTTTGCTGCTGATAAAACGGAAGCAATTCTCTGCTCAAGTAGCGTAAAATGCCATAATCAATGCCCTGATTCGGAATTCGACGCAATTGCTCTTTCACAGCCTTTAATCCCTCAATAGGTGTTGTTGTTCCTTGAAGATCAAGGTGAACGGGATAAATACTCGTGAACCAACCCACTGTCCGCGATAGATCAACGCCTTCAATCACCTCTTCTCTCCCATGTCCTTCCAAGTGAACAGAAACCTTATGCTGATTTGTACAGTCAGCTATAGCTTGTACTAATGCCGTCAATAGTACCTCGTTAATCCTTGTCTTATGAGTCATCGGAACTTCTTGTAACAACGCGTGGGTCTCTTCTACTCCTAACGTTATCGTCACTTGATCAATCGATGCTTCTGTCGTTTCCTGTATAGGGTAGTCCATCGGAATCGTCATCACTTGTTTTTCTGCCTGTTCATGCCAATAATCTTTTACTTCTTTTGAAAGATCTGACTCACTGTATGCCTGTAGTCGTTCCGACCATTCTTTAAAGGATGTACTTTTCGCAGGTAACTGAACCTTCTGATCTTGTTTCATCTGGTTGTATATGGCCTGTAAATCTTCCAATAGAATTCGCCATGATACCCCATCTACTACTAAATGATGAATCGTCCAGAATAATCGATCGTTCCCATTCGAACCGTCATCAAAGTACACTACTTTCATCAACGGCCCTGTAAGTAAATTGAAACTGGCTTGAGTGATATCCATCTCTTCTTGTATCACTTGATTCCACGCTTGTTGATCAGCATCGTTCCGCTTTACCACACGAAGTACAGACTGTTCATCGATTCCCTCATTTCTCTGCTTCCAGGTTGCATTTGGTAACTGTTCATACCGGAAACGTAAGGCATCATGATGTTTGAGTAAGTTTAATAGGGCTTCCTCTAATAACTCCACATCCAATCTCTCTCTTACTCTTAAAAGCATCGATTGATTCCAATGTTGTGGACGCGGATGTTCTTGCTCGAAGAACCAATACTGAATTGGAGTAAGCGGTACCTCTCCCGTCACAACCCCCTGATCCGCTTGTACTCCCTGATCTTCTTTGACTACTTGCGCCAACTCGGCAATCGTTGGGCATTCAAACATTTGCTTGGGTGTAAGTTTTAATCCCAATTGACTCGCTTGTGATATGATCTGAATGCTGAGAATCGAGTCCCCACCAATTTCAAAGAAGTTATCATGGATTCCCACCTTTTTAATCCCTAATACTTGCTTCCAAATGGTAGCCAGTGTTTCTTCTTTACCATTCCGGGGTGCAACACATTCACTTTCAATTTCCCTCTCCTCTGGTACAGGCAAGGCCTCACGATCAACTTTACCGTTAGCAGTTAGTGGAATAGCTTCCATCATCACAAATCCTGAAGGAACCATATGGCTTGGTAGTTCCGCCTTGAGATAATCTCTCCACTCACCTACATTCCCATCACCCACGACATATGCCACCAATCGTTTATCACCCGGCTGATCCTCTCGAACAATTACAACAGCCTCTTTTACGGATGCATGTGCGTTTAAAGCAGATTCAATTTCCCCGAGCTCAATTCGGAAACCACGGATTTTCACCTGGTGATCAATCCGCCCAAGATAATCTAGATTTCCATCCGGCAAGTATCTCGCTAAGTCTCCTGTCCGATATAATCGCGCTCCCGGGTCACTACTGAATGGATGAGGAATGAAACGTTCTGCAGTCAATTCAGGTCTGTTTAAATACCCACGTGCGAGTCCTGCTCCACCAATATATAGTTCACTAGATACGCCAATAGGCACAGGCTGTTGACAAGCGTCTAGCACATACACTTCTAAATCTGGAATCCGCTTTCCGATATTACTTCTTGAAGAATGCTTTACATCATCCTGAGTAATTGGATAATACGTAACATGAACGGTAGTTTCTGTAATTCCATACATATTGATTAGCTGCGTGTTCTGCTCTCCATACCTTTGAAACCACGGTAGCAAGCTGGCCGGATCGAGTGCTTCCCCACCAAATATGATATAGCGCAGATGCAAGTTTTTATTCTCATCTTCTTGTTCACACACTTGTATCAATTGTCGAAATGCGGATGGTGTCTGATTAAGAACCGTAACCTCTTCCTCTACTAACAGTTGATAGAAATCCTTAGGCGATCGACTAATCCAGTAAGGAACAACAACCAATCTTCCTCCATAGAGCAATGCTCCCCAAATTTCCCAAACTGAGAAGTCAAACGCATAAGAATGGAAAAGCGTCCAAGTATCTTTTTCATCAAACTGATACCAACATTCCGTTGATTTAAATAAACGACTCACATTGTGATGTTCTACCATAACTCCCTTCGGATTCCCTGTTGATCCCGAAGTATAGATCACATAAGCGAGATGTTGGGGACTTACATCAGAAATCGGTAAAGCAGTACTTTCTTTCTCAATCTCAACCTGATCTCGATCAAGGCAAATCGATTTAATATTCTCTGGTAACCATTTCGATTCTTTTAAACTCTCTTGCGTTACGACTAACTGAATGCTAGCATCCTCTAAAATATACTGAAGTCGCTGCTCTGGATATGTTGGATCAAGTGGAACATAAGCTCCACCAGCCTTCAGAATCCCCAAAATACCTACAATCATTTCAAGAGAACGTTCAACACAAAGCCCAACCAATGAATCAGGTCCTACTCCCTTTTTCTGTAGATAGTGAGCTAACTGATTCGCACGTTCATTAAGCTCACTATAGGTAAGCCCCTCCTTTTCATACACAACTGCAATGGCATTGGGATGAATCGTCGCTTGCTGCTCAAACAACTCATGGATGGTTGCTTGAGGTGGAAAGTCAAGCTTAGGATCGTTGAACTCTACTAGACTTTTTCTTTTATCTTCTTCTGAAATGATTTCGATCTCAGCAACCTTCTGCTTCGGATTTTTAAATGTGTTTTCCATTAATGCTAGCATGGTGTTAAAAAAGCGAATTATCTCTTCTTTGGAAAATAGCTCTTCACGATAATCAACATGTACTTGTAAAGAGTCTATATCAGTCAAATTTTCGATATGTACTGCAAAGTCTTGCACCTCTTCACGATTTGGAATCCAAAGAGAGTCACCACTTTCAGCACGTTCTCTATAATCAATCGTAGTTCCAAAAAGTCGAACATTACTGTTATTCTCTTTATTAATCTGCTTTAATAACAAATCAAATGGATATTTCTGATGTCGTAATGATTTACTTTGTTTTCTAGACACTCGACCAATAAATGAGAGTACTTCTTCTTCAGGATCGATATCCATTCTTAGAGGAACTGTACTCACCATCATTCCAATTAATTCCCGCTCCATTTTAGTCATACGATTGCCGTAAGCCATTCCCAAGGCAATATCAAGCGATGAGGTCCATCGATACATCGACAACGAAAGCGCAGCAACAAAAAAAGTATATATACTAAATTTGTAATCTTCAGAAAATTTTTCTATCTTTTTCTTCAAATGTTCCGATAATGTAAACGTCTCACGTGATGCTCTCGTACTAACTTGGTAAGCATCATAGGGTTTCAATCCCGTCACGGATGGAAGTGTATTGAATTCCTCTAACCAAAAGTTTTGATCCTTTTGAAAACGACTGCTGTTCAAGTATGTCTGTTCATTGACTAGAAACTGAACATATGAGTTCCTAGGTATGCTCACATCTGTCTCACTATGAAACTTATGATAATATTTAGCAATCTGACTAGTAAAAATTTGGATTGATAAACCATCCATGATAATGTGATGGACATTGCCAAAGACGGCACACTCATTATCGCTTAATTTTATTAAAGCGAAATAGTATAAATCAGAATCAAATAACGTAAACGTCTCTTGCGCCTTCTGCTCAATCCATTTTTCCAGCAAATCTGAATCTCTCTCGGAACTGAAATCAAAGAAGTCAAATTCTCGTTCTTGATGTTTAACAAAATATTGCTCAGGTTCCTGATGTCCATGTTCTTTCAGCCTGATACACAAACCATCGTTTTCACTAATAACACGATTCATGGCTCGATTTAATAATGAATAATCCATTTTTCGATGGATCTTGAACAAGAATTTTAGATTACATATACCTTTACCTGAATAAATAACTTCTGTATACCATATTCTCCTCTGTGGATGACTTAAAAGATAACGCTCCTCATTGGACATAAAGAAATCTCCCTTCAAAGATTAGTTACTTTGATGTGTTCGTTTTCATGTTTAACCCAAAAATATTTTTGTAATGAAACCCCAATTACTCCAATGATGATGAGCCCAATACCTACATAAAGATAGAGTTGAATTACTCCGAAAAGGTGAACTAGTGGTCCGCTCATAGCTGGAGAAATGATGAGGACTGCATTTGCTAAACTGCTTTGAATTCCAAACACTCTTCCGACCTGTTCTTGATGAGATTCTATTTGCAGAATGACTTGATTGGATACAAGCATAAGTCCACTTCCAATACCAGCGATAAAACTAATCAGATAGCCAAAAATAAGGGATGTACCGGGACTTACCAGACTTATCAGACTAATTCCGCCAAAGCCAATTCCCATTAAAGCAATGCCCCCACATACTACCCAACCGTATTGAAAATGTTTTATTTTTTGTGTTAAGAATGCACCAAGTATTCCCCCAATACCAATAATAGAAATGATATATCCCATTTTACTCTTATCATTTGGGAACAAACTCTTAAATAAAGTAGGGAACTGCGAGTCTACTAATTGTAATACTGCCATACCTATTGTAAAGAAAATCATGGTTGATAATATCATCCGATTGGATAATACATAACTCCAACCTTGTAACCAAGCAGTCCAAGTGCTTTGCTGTTGCTTTTCTATATATTCTCTTGACAGAGATTCCTTAAACCTTATTGTGGGCAATAAAACCAAAGCAGCTAGTAAACTACATATTGCCCTTATTACAAGACAAAACTCTGGCTGAAACCAGCTCAGTAACACTCCACCTATAAGCGGACCCACTATCTTGGTTCCTTGCTCAACTATACCGTTGATACTTACCGCTTTGGTAAGCAAATCAGGGGATACAATTTGTCGTGTTAGTGTTTGCTGTGCAGGATAATAGAAAACGGTAAAAATGGATCGAATCATTAAAGCTAACAAAAGCCAATGAATATTTTGGACAAATAAAAGAACGATTGTTAATAGACCAACCATTAGATTACTAAACATCATAATTGGAATTTTTCTAAAGCGATCAGCAATCACACCTGCCCATGAACTAAATAAAATTCCAGGAAGTGCATACGCAACGGGAATCAATCCAATCATGGTAGGGTCTACTTCCCATTCAAAACCAACAATGGTCATAATGGCTAACATATCAATAAATACTCCGAGCATAATCAGTGAATACGCAGAGAAAACTTGTAAATAAATTGTATTTCCCCATAGACTTTTTGAGTCGGTAGTTTTCATAAAAACGATCTCCTTAAGTTTACTAAAATGGATGTTTTTGCGTACATGGGCCCTTTATTGGATATAATTAATCACTCTAAATATTTTTATTTAAACTTTAATACAATTCAAACTTCAATTAATCATAAAGTTCATTATCTTTTTTCGCTCTACTAAATCAAATACATTTATCTCTTCATCTCTTGTTTTTTCAAGTTCTTTCATTTTCTGTTCTTGCTCTGAAATAATCTCCCTTACAAATAAACGAAAGCGAATTAGAAAATCTCTATTCATGTTGTCATTTCCTGCAACATTAAACAACGGGAATAGTTCATTAATCAATTCATGTTCATATAATTCTCTTTGATTTTCCTCTTCTACAAGATTCACCTTCACTCGATGAAAATAATGATTTAATAGTTCTGTAACTTTATTATTTACAGTAGTTTGAACATCCAATCCACATCCCTTTTTCAGAATCTTCTACACTTTATACCCCACATACTATCACACAAAATTCCCTCCTACTATCATCATAAGGTTGAAATAATCAAATTAGAAAATTCAGATAAAAACACATCAATAGACCCATTTTATTTACTACCGTCATTAAAATATCCTACTTATCAATAAGACTACTAAGCTATTTTTATATAATGATTGATAGATTTTTATTAAATAAAAAATTCAAATAAGTTTACACTATGCCCAACTTCTGTCATTTGAATCGATTTAAGTTCCCTCCTATTCACATTGTATTTTTTGTTACTTGTTTACTTCTTTAGAATACCCAAATAATGTAAATATCGGATTAATCCAATGTTAAGCATTCGTAAATATAAGCAATATAATATTATGCCATCGAGATTCTATTTTGAATATTCCGTAAAAAAACACCTAATATGTAGCAAAATCAATCAACCAACCAATCATCATACATACCCTCACCTTAAGAGATTTTAATACCCTTTAAATGCTGCTTATCAAGGAGACCAGCTTATTCATAAAAAAACTTTTGAAAGTAAATGGATGAGAGATTTACATAAACAAATCGAAAGGAAAGATCAAGAAAACAAGGAGGAGCTTTCATTTAATATTGATAATAATGCACTAATTTTTGAATCTGTAATTAATAACATACTTTCTTTAGTAACTTCCATGAGAAATGACAGGAGCAATTCTAACTATTTATTAGTTTGTTTAGGAGTATTTTAGCTACCCTTAATGAAGAAGGCAAAAATGTGATATTAAACATAGTGAAAGAAGAACTAGCTAACTTCAATACAACTAACACGCAGGTATAAAAAATTCATAAATTGTAGGAACCGTTCCACAACTATTCATATTATGTAATTACTGTATGCCAAAATCCCCTTTATTGGTATGACCGAATAAGATATCTAAACTAAATTATATCAATCACTAATAATTGTCTTCTTTTTATCATACTCAATTTCAAACTTAATAATCTTCTCTATTATTAAGTTTAAAATACTCATTATCTTCTCTTTCCTCAATGTACCATCGTAATTCTCTTTTCAATGCTGGAGTCAATTGAATACGCTTCTGCTTTCCTGTTTTCTTTTCTCTCATTGAAATATGACTACCTTTTAAGTCTCCTACCTTCAATTTGAAAATATCGCTAATACGTAATCCTGTATTAATTCCCATTACCAAAAGAATATAATTACGCTCATTCTTTTCCTTGAGGTGCTCTTTAATTTGTTGTATTTGATCTGGATCACGAATAGGTTGAACAAAATTCATAGATCATCCCCTCCATACTGACTTTCTACCTCATACACTTCTAACCTAAGAGCAAAAGCTAGCTAGACTTATTACGTCTATCTGTATATTCACTCATGCCACTCTCGTTATAAACCATGTAGTCAAATACTTCTTCATCTTCTACATAACGCTTTATAATAATGTCTCTCTGATTCTTACTAAAACAACTTAACGTCTTATCAATCTGAAAAGATAGACGTTTTTATCTTTCCTCTCGCTTACTCAATTCCAAATTGGCCAAAGCAACTTCTTCAGCTAGTTTACCTACCATTTTTGTTGGGCCATAATATCTTATTTCACAAGAAGCTGTAACCCTCATTTCTGATCATCCCAAACTGTCTATAAATACGAACGTCTTCAAGAATCTTTTCTAAGCGAGCATGCGTTGCTTTACGATCAATCTTTGGCAAGAAAGTTAATTGATTCATACATAAACACTCCTTGTCTATTTTATTAATAAAATATAAAAAAGCGAACACCAAACTACAGAGCAATATTGCTAACGCTCTTTATAGTTCAATGTCCGCCGGTTCTTCCAGTAGGACTAAATATTCGAGTTTCCTGCACTTCGACATCTATTATATCCTTCGATACATTTAAGATTCAAACATCTTACCATTAATATTTATATATAACTTCTATAGAAAATATCCACTAAATTTCAACTTACAAATAGTATATTGACCCTATTGTTCTTCATATAAATAATAATTTCTATCCTCTGGTAGATGCAAAATAATTATTTTTCTATTACCTTTTTGAAATTCTATAGTATGACCATTTTCACCAAGATATTTCCATCCCTTAGCTTTGTTTATAGGAATAATACTATAATATCTATAAACATTCGATTTATCCTCTTTAATATAAATGGCTGACATCGGTACAGGAAAATCGTCAATCTTAGAATCTTTATTAGATGTAAAAAGAAATATTAAGCCACCTAACACCGATAGACATACCAAGATAATTATATTTTTTCTTTTAACCCCTTTCATAATAATCACTCCCTTACTTCAACTGTCGAGAATGCCGTGCCGTATTCCTCATTATTTAACATAACCATGATTAAGTTTGGTTAGCTTTTCATTGATGTCAAAAATTCTTACCCTAATATCTTTAACACCAAACGATTGAAGTCTGTTTCTATGCATTTCAGCATATTTTTCAGCATCTTGTTTTTCTTCAAATACATAGATACCTCCAGCTTCTTTTGTGTCTTGATTCTCTGTCCATATTTTCCAATGGAACCCTTCTTCTTCGTTAATACTATTTGCTAAATCCCAAAATGCTTTTGCCATCTCTTCACCAAAAGGACCTTCAAACGGAAAATCAACTTGTAATAGATATGCCATTTTCAATCACTCCCATTTTCAATATTTCTCAATGTAAAGTTCACCAAAATTTTTTTTAATTTGCTAGCTACCAGATAAAAGCTCCCTTTGTACAAAGGATTTTAATCCATTTTTCGGTGATGGATACATTTCTTCAATTTCTTTTGAGAACCGTCACGCTCCTTTTTCGAGAAACGTTGCTAGTGTAGAGGCTGGGTGCTCTTGGATATTTTTCACATTTAGTAAAACTTGTTTTAATCCTATAATATAATTTTCTAACGATACAGCATTTTTAAGACCTAAAGTTATTTTTTGATACACGGATTTTTCAGGTGCCTAGCAAAATAAAATTTCGAAAGTCTTCTCGGCCTTCAAAATCAATAGTAGTATCATATTATTCTCAACATAATCGCAACAAATTCGCAACATTTTTCATGGACAACAGCACACTTTCTCAACG
Organism: Bacillus sp. FSL K6-6038; assembly: GCF_038050455.1. Classification (NCBI taxonomy): domain Bacteria; kingdom Bacillati; phylum Bacillota; class Bacilli; order Caryophanales; family Bacillaceae; genus Bacillus; species Bacillus sp. FSL K6-6038. Next base: position 2,318,793 of record NZ_JBBOUH010000001.1, on the reverse strand, counting down.
CATTTAATATCATAATATTAAATATCAAAGCGAGGTGCTCAAAATGACTTGGTTAATCATCTTAGGGTTCATTCTATTATTAAATATAAGTGGTATAAAATCTTATGGTATTCATGTTATTTTTAAGGTAAATTCAGATACAAAAGCTAAGCCAGGTTGGTCTTTTTCAAATAAGATAGATTTTCAAACGTTAAAAGGTTTATTAAAAAAGAAAAATTTAAATAATCTCAAAAACATTACACTCGGTGAACTCTTTATTCCTGTAGATTTACTTAATAGATTATTAGGTAAAACACTAATTTTCCTCATTTTATTTTTTTACTCACAGTATTTTGGTTAAATACATTATCAGTTAGTTTCATATATCATTAGATACATGAAACTAACGAAACAAAAAACCGCCTATATAGGCGGTTCTCTTTTACGCTTCCAATTTTGCTACCATTTCATCCAATACATTTTCCTTCAGGTACAAAAACGCTGATTCCTCTTCACTCGTCATTCCTCGATGATTATGTATACCGTCCAGCAATAACCACTCCGCATCCCCTACGATGTGTCTATAACGCATCTTGTCTTCCTCGTAAACTAACATCATCAGCATCTCTTTGGTACTAGCTATTGCCAGTTGTCTTTCGAACTGATCTACATAAAACACCGAAATGGTATCACTCACTCGGTAGATTTCGAATTCGTATGTATGCTTACCTTGTTTGACCTCCACGTTATACCACATTAACTCCTGTCCGCCTGACATTGATATTTCGTATAAGTTCGAATGTGTTTGCACCATTATTAAGCCCCCCTTTTACGTTTGTTTTTCGCCTTACATGTAAAATTTTAATAGATAGATATTAACGGAGTGTAAAGTGGGTGTGAAGTCTCGATTAAACAAAAAACACCTCCCTTTACGAGGTACTCTATCGCACATAGCATGTACGGTAGGTAAATATACAAGTGAAATGAAATAAATTTCCATCTATTGTATTATGCGTAATTTATAAGTAAAGGAATGTGATTATTCGTGAGCTTAAATAACGGAAGAAATTGTAACCATACTGCGATTTCTTGTTCAGTTCCTGGTTCCGTTTCCGTTCCGGAAAATGCGAGCAATATCACGATTATGGAGCTACGAGTTCCCACCGAAGCAGTAGCAGGACAAAGAGCACGCGTTCAACTAGATGCAACAATCGGTACAGAAATTTTTGCCGTTCCAGGAGATGAAGTTACTTTTAGTGTCGATGCCATTACGTATCAGCTATTCCGTAATGATGTACCACTTACAGATATACTTGTATCCGGAAACTATAGAACTAATACGGGTGACGAGACGCTCTATACCTATAATTCTACGTTTTCGTGGGTGGATTTACCGGGAGACACGGTATTTCCACCAGACCCGATACATTACCGAATTGTAGCGAATGTAGGGGATTATTTTCATGTAGCAAGAGCTCAGGTTAGAAATCGTGAGTTTGTTGGTGTGGTTCATCCTGTAGATCCTATACTTCCGTCTGATTCTATTTAAAACGGACTAAGCGCGCTATGTAATAAATAAAATCGACTCCGATTACTGAACTGCACCCCAATCGTTAGACACAATTAACAATTGGGGTGCAGTTCAGTACAAATCCGGTTTCTTTTTCGTTATAATAGACCTAGCATTTTAAATTATAAACACAAGACCTCTACAGTCGGAATATCCGCTTGGGCCCACTTTAGCTCTAATAAATTATTAACATTAACCCATTTGAGTTCTGCATGTTCAAGTGCTTTAGGCACACCGGACTCTATGTATGCTTTATATGTAGTTAGATGAACAATAATATTCTCATACTCATGCTCAACTTCTTCTATTTTTTCACCTACAGTAATAAAACAACCTAGCTCTTCTTTAATCTCACGTAATAGTGCTTCTTCCGGCGCTTCTCCTTCATCAATTTTCCCACCAGGAAATTCCCAATAGTTAGGTAATAACATTGTAGGAGAACGTAATGCACATAGTATTTCATTTTGTTCATTGAATATTACTGCTCCAACAACCGATACTTTTTTCTTCATCGCTAATCACTTCCTTGATATCGTTTCATTCTTTTGCGTTATCTCATCTTCCCGTTTTATTCTGCTCTAGCTTTTTCTTTAATTTCGCAACATCTTCATTTTTATTTAACACATGTAACTTGCGATGACAATTTGCACATACTCCAACAGTGTTATAAATCGAGTCTTCCCCACCATCCGATAGCCATTTTACATGATGAGCTTCTAAATATGGATTCCCTTATTTATCTTTGAAAGGAGCGTGCTGTTCGCACAATTCACATATACCCTGTGCACGCCTCTTAGCCAACTCAGCTACATATTCATTACGCTGATATGTTTTCGTTTTTTGTAAATCGTTTGTTACTAATAGATATTACCTTTGTAGCACGGTCCTTTAGTTCTTCATAATTTAATCCTCTTGCTTTTTTCATTTCTTGCTCTTGTCGAATCTGAACAATATTCTTAGGAAGTACTACATTCTTAGCCAATAACTGGATTGGAAAAACCCATACTTTTCTATTGATTCCTTGCGTATCCTCCTGAATCTCTTGAAAAGATTGCTCTATAAGCTTTACTTGCCCCATAAAGATATGTTTATCTGTTTCAAACGCTTCAATGTATTTGCTCTTTTAGATTTCCTCATTCCCCCCATATTTCCACATTTGAATCTCTTAGAAATTTCGTTATTATTCTAGATTTGACCGATTACAGATGTTCCGAACGAGAAAGTTCACTACGGTGCGACAGCGCTCCCACTTTTAGGAGGGGCGTGTCAATAAACACAACTTTTGGTTATTTGTTGCTTTAAAAATAAAACTGTTAGACAAATGTTGAGAAATATAGAAACTTAATTTCCATTACATTTTATTCCTGTTATCATTATTTATAAGAATATTTGAAAAAGGAGGGGTTTTCATGAATGTCAAAGTTAAGGGGAATGAACAAATTAAAGAACTATTAAATAATTGGTATCAAGAAATACGTTCACGTAATATAAATAATGCCCATTGTTTAAAAGAAGAAATTGATACTCTTATTCCCAATAAAAAGGCAGACTCAAGCTTATTACTCTACTATTACCTGCTAGATTTCGGATATAACTATTTAGTAGATAATTTGAGTATTTCAAAAAATAGTTTTGATAAAATTGAATCCTTTGATATGCCAACTGATAATTCCCTAGCTTACTACTATCATTTTTATAAAGCTATTCATTCTAACGCAATCGGTAATTATAATCTTGCTAAAGAGCACTATGATAAAGCTGAAGTATTACTTAATCACATCTCTGATGAACTTGAACAAGCTGAATTTTACTATAATTTAGCAACATATCATTATCATATTTACCAAGCACTCTTAGCCATAAAGTATGGGACGAAAGCTAGAGATATATTTTCTGAACACACTGGTTATGAACTCAAAACAGCTTATTGCGATAATTTATTAGGTTTAGCTTGTACACATTTAAGAGAATTTGAACTTGCTGAAGAATATTTTATTACGGCAATGGGGACATTCCAAAAGCAAGAAAATGAAAAAGCAATCTTATTAGTTCGTCATAATTTGGGTTTAATGTATGCCAGTCAAAATATTTCTAGTTCAGCAATTCGATATTTATCAGAAGTTGTTGAGAAGAAGCCTCATCATTACAAAGCAATTTTTGTTAAAGCAAAAGAACATGTCAAACTAAAAGAAGAAGAAATTGCATCCCAACTCATTGAAAAAGGGTTAACCATCTGCAATGACTTAGGTAACAAAGAGTATCAATATCGCTTTACAATCCTAAGAGAAATGAACAAAAAATCTCCTGCTGAAAAACTAGAAAAAGGAGTACTAGCAGGAATGGACTACTTTAAAACAGAAAGATTATGGGAGTACGTTCAAGAATATACCGAGGCATTAGCAGTTCAGTTTCATAACGAAGGAAATTTTGAACAAGGAAGCAAATATTTCTATTTAAGTTATGAAGCTAAAAAAGAAATTTTTAAAAAGGAGGCGTTAAAATGAAAAAAGTATTATTAGGAATGCTGTTGATTACATTTCTAGCAGTAAGCACACATACTTCAGTTGGAACTCAAACAGTTACTAATCTTATACAAAGTTTAGCCGACGGTGATACAGGTTGAATTATTAACAAAAAAGAACGCAATCCCAAAAGTGGGAAAGCGTTCTTTTTTATAATCCCGTACCACCCTTTTTAACTTTAATGACATTTTTACTTCTTGTGAGATTGCAAATCATTTTTCAATACATCCCAAAGTGGATTCTCTTGACGTATTGGCTTACCTTCTTCGTCCCATTTTATCTTTCCTGTTCCGAGTTCATAATTCATTCCTGTCCAAGTATCTTCACGAAATGCGTAGAACGATTGATGCCAACCTTTTTGATTGAATATAGAAATAAGGTCTTTCATATATTGAGTGGCTCCTGGAACAGTACGATTAATTCCAAATTCCTCAGCAATAATTCGATTAGATGGTACATGATTTTTCTTAGACCACTGGTGAATAGGATGCGAAAATTTTTCTAATCCCTTTTTATTCCACATAACAGGTTTCTCTAAATCTCCTACTTTTACAATCCCAGGATATTGATACTCTTTATTTTGATTTTCTCGTTGACTTGTTAATTCATACGGCTCATACATATGAAATGCGTAAAGCGTTTTATTATCCTTGACGGGTTTCAGATATTTAAAAGCCCAAGGAGTGGCGTATAGACCTGAATCTAATATAATGGGTGTTTCTTTGTCTACTTCACGAATGGAGGTAACGACCTTTTGATAGAATTTATTTAAATCTGCTGTAGTACCTTCCACTTTTGCATACCATTTCTTATAATCTTCTGTCCAAAAATCATTATATCTATTACTTTTAGCCGTTTCTGGGTGTGGCTCATTGATAATATTGTAACCAACTACAGCTGGATGATCTTTTAATTCTATAGCAAGATCCTTCCAAAATTGACTTGCTTGTTCTTGATACTTTTCTTCTTCCCAAATTCGATCATCATTTTGATTATGATTAAATTCACGCCAGCGATCACCAGGTAAGGAAAGCATGGTAATTGTACTTGTGCAGCATCTAAATCTGCTTTTAATTTTGCTACATCTTCTTTCACTAGTCCTTGATAGTTATCTGCATTCCCTATGAGAAAATCTTTCCCAGAAGTATCTGGTTTATCTTCAAATAAGAAATCTTTATCTTTCGCCCATTTATCTGGTGCTAAACGAACATATTCAATATTAGCTTCTTTTGCACTTTTGTAGTTTTCAGGTAAGGACGTACTATTCATGAAATTCGTACCTCTTCTTTTAGAATTCCAAAAGTCCATTTTAGAATCTACACTTTTGTAAGTTTCCGCTTTCACATGTATTTCTTGCGCTCCAAAGCTCATCATGCCTATTAATACAACTATGGGTAAGACTTTTTTCATAACTTTTCCTTCTTTCTAATGTTTTTCGTTATACGAATAACATACTTTGTCTTTGTTACAGGAATATGGCATTTTATACTATTAGCAATCTACTCTATTGATTTTATGAGAATATATCTTTCAAAGGACTTTAAAGCATTTTATATTACATACGGTGATCCTTCTGAAAATTAAGATAAAAAAACATTCACCTCTCTAATCAATGTGAGCCATTTCCAAACGTTGAAAATTTGTTATACACTAGGGAAATAGCAAGAAAACTATTCAATAGCAGGTGAAAAAATATGTATGATGTTACAATCATCGGTGCTGGAGTAAGCGCTGTTTTTATGGCTTATGCATTAGCCCAAAGCAACAAAAATATCTTAATTCTTGATAAAGGTAAGCCATTAGAATATCGAAATTGTCCTTTAGAACAAGGGGAATTATGTAACTGTAATGCATGTGACAAATATTTTGGTTTTGGTGGTCTAGGAAAATCTGAAGGGAAATTTAATTACACAAACGGGTTTGGAGGAGAACTTGAGAAAAAAATAGGTAAAGAAGTTTTTATAAAACTAATGGATGAAGTAGATAAGATCCTATGTCGTTTTGGTGGAAATTCAGTTCTAAAATACTCCACATACAATCCAAATATCACCAAAAAAGCCGAAGCATGTGGTTTACAAATACTAACAACACAAGTAAGGCATCTAGGCACTACACTTTCGATCGACATTTTTCAGCAACTCTACAAATATTTACGTGACAAGATAGATATCCAGTTTCGCATAAATGTACAACATATTGTTAAACAGAAACAATATTTTAAAATTACTACAAATCAAGGAATAGTTCATTCTAAGCAATTAGTATTTGCAACTGGACGCTCCGGGGCGGATTGGTTAAAAGAAATGTGCTCTTCCCTTGAAATTGCACAGGAGCAGACCCGTGTAGACCTAGGTATTCGAGTAGAGATGAAAGAACATCAATTACGCTCAATATTAAAAGACACATTTGAAACAAAACTCTCTTATCAAGATGACAATTTCACAGCAACTACCTATTGTATGAACCCCAAAGGGCGTATTGTTCGTAAGTATGAAGAAGGTTTAGTTATGCCTGATGGACAAAATTTTCGAGAACAAAAAACCGGCACTTCTAACTTAAATTTCACGTTATTTATCCCACGTTATTTCCCTACTCTGACAGAAGCAAATTTATACGCGAGTACAATTATAAAAGGAATTAACCAAGGACGAGATCGAATTGTTGTACAGCGTTTGGAGGATTTATTGAAGGGACAACCTACCTTGGAAAAGATGATGAAATATAATCATATACAACCTACACTACAGGGGGATTATGGAGATCTTAATAAAGAAATCCCTCAATTATACATTGAAGGACTCAAAGAATTTTTGCTACGTTTAGAACAATTTATCGGAGAACCTATCGATAAGGATACTTTACTATATGGAATTGATGGGAAATTTTATGCTCCTACGATTAAAATCAATGAAAGGTTTGAAACAACTATTACTGGATTGTATTTAATTGGAGATTGTTCAGGTATTACTCATTCATTATCTCAAGCAGCAGCAAGTGGCCTATATGTAGGAAAGTGTTTATCTAATAGCTCTGCACTATAATTATAAAGAATAGTTAATTCTTCATATACAACAAATAACATCATTACTTGACACTCCCCCCCTAAAGGGAATAGTAGGAAAACCTTATGGTCTTATATCATATTCCCATTTATGAGTGCATTCTGTTAATATGTACCCTACTTTTCCTATTAAAAAGCCTAATTTCTCAATTGATTGTAGAGAAATTAGGCTTTTTTCATCACTCCATTAAAGCGCCCTATAGTTTAATGACTTGATTTACTGATTATATCTTCAATCATGCACTTTGAACTATATAGATATAGTTTTTGTTGCAACTGTTTGTTGAAATGCCTTATCATGCTCAACAATAACCATTGTGGGATTAAATTGTTGAATAAGCTCTTCAATCTGCATACGCGAATAAATATCAATAAAATTTAATGGTTCATCCCATATATATAAATGAGCTTTTTCACATAAACTTTTAGCGATAAGCAGCTTTTTCTTTTGTCCACCAGAATAATGAGATATATCTTTCTCAAATTGAATTCGGTCAAAATCCATCTTACGTAGGATGGATTTAAATAACGTCTCATCAATCTCGTGCTCTTCAATAAAGTCCGATAACGATCCCTTCAAATGAGAAGTATCTTGTTGGACATAGCGCAATTAACTGTCCATATAAATGGCACTGGAATCGCTCGAGTTTTATCTTTTTTACCGCATGAATACCAAAAATAGATTTCCATGTTTTAAATAAAATTTCAACTTGCCAACGAAGAGAATAGAATTGATAAATTTTATGCGCCGTCATGTCAGTTTCATTTATCTTTGTAATAAACAAGTTGATACCACTCGCGTATTTAGGCATTCGTCGTTTTTCTTTTTTATGCCGTTCTAATCGTTTTGTATGTTCAGATTCTGTTAATTTATAGATGATTAGACGCGTTGGTTGTTTTTGTTGAAAATTATACATAGTCTTAACTTGATGGCTATGTCCTATTGGACGCTTTTTATTTCATAACCATTTAACTTTCCAATACCAAATAAATCAATTTCTGTATCAATTAATTTCGGGATAAATTTCACTATTTTTGTCCTACCTTGAAGAACTTCACCTTCAGTAGTAATAAATTCAAATACCGGTTGCTCATTTTTCTTCATTATTTCAATAAAAATTGTATCTTTATCAGTAGTTCCACGTATAATGACTTCCCAGTCTAAATAGTCATCAATCCTTACATAAGCTATTCGAAAATCTATTTCTTCTTTTCTCTCTCCTAAATAAGTGATTTTTCCAACTTCAAACTGTGCCATTTTACTACCCCCCTTTTATTACATCTTCGACAGGAAAGAAGAAAAACCTACACTATAAAACATCTTTTATTCTTTTAAATTACCAAAAATTGAGCTATAGAAAATAATTCTCCCTAAAGTCCTTGTCCGACCTTAAAAGAGAATGAAATATTTCCTTCCATTCATATGAATCTTCATACTAATTTCTCGATAGCTAAAGTTTCAAACTCAATCCTCTATCATTTGTGTGATTCCAATTGCTGAAACTGCTGTACCGATTGCTTGTATCCAAATACCAATTAGTCCAACGAATCTCTCATCTTCTTTTTCTCTATCATTTTTCTCAATCATTTGGTTTTCCTTGGATATGTTGTGTATGCCTTGAAATGCTTGTAATCCAGCTCCTAGCGTTTGTAGTGAATTACCCACTACAATCAACCATGGAATTTCAGGCTCCTCATTCAATGCCACTTCTACCCCTACAAATGCACCAATAGACTGTAGACTATTTCCTGTGATAATGAGATAATCATTCTCTTCCATTTCTTTTTGTATATTAAAAAACGTTCCTATTACATTTGAAACATTCCCTAAAGCTAATAATTCAATCCCTGTTTTCTCCAAAGATTTATTTTTTTGTTTCATTTGTTCCTCTTTACTCAGTGCAGTTTCTTCTACTTTCATCCCTTGTTTTTCAAAGGAATCTTTTAACGCTATCAATTGCAGTATATATCCAAGAGCTTGTAATGATCCACCTACAATTACAAGTGGTTCTTCAACATTTTCTTCTCCTATAAACCCTCTTGTAGTTCCAATGGCAGCTATCGTATTTCCACCTACTTGAAACCATGCTCCCGTAACCGTTAAATTTCTTGGATTCATATTATTCATCCACCTATATTAGAATCATCTTATTTATCATGGATTCACGGACATCAATACCCACTTGTAAAATAATAATATTTATGTCTTCCCTACATTTTCCCATTATATTTTCATACATTTCATTTTGTGCATGAAATGACTTCTCCAAGCTTTTTCACCTATGTATATATTCCAAATTAAAAAGAGCACTCGACAGTGCTCTTTCGTGATAAGGAGTTTTCAATGAGTATGAAAAAAGCGATTTACGCTTGTCCCATACTTCAATATATGCTTGCCCAGTTCAAAAGGTGTGCAATTTATAAATATTTTTTCAATTTACTAAATTCTTCATCCAATTGCCATGTGTGGTGTTTCATCAAAATCATGATAAATGATTTTTTCTAGACTTTGACCAATAGGAACAAGCCATTTTCTCTGCTGTATTAAATTAGTAATCCCACTCACATATGCAGTTGCATCTTTACTCTCACCATTCATTTGCATAGTAAACGTTACTTTAGAATCCATAATTCCCTCCTCTATTTTTGTTCGTTTTGTTCGTTTGTTTTGTTAGCCCTTAAATTGAATTACAACTACATTCTTTCTATTAAATAACTACTATCAATAAAGAATTCAGAAAATCCATAAACAAAAAGGAGTGCTTTGAAGAAAAGCACTCTTTCAAAAAAATTTACCACTCTCGACGCTCATTGCGATCACAATCACGATCATGTTTACGTCTACGACGACAATCATCGCAATCACAGTCGCGTCTACAACGACGGTCATCACAATCTCTATGTCTGCATCTACAGAACATTAAGTCATCCCAAAATCTACCGCAATCTCGAAAGCGATTAAAATGACAATTACATCTCATAGATATGATTACCTCCTCTTTATAATAGGATTCATCATATTCTATGATTAAAAACAAAAAACAGCTTGTTTATTAGTCTATATTCTGTATTTTAGAGTAATAATATTCATATCTAATATGGCTAATAACAAAGATTTTGGTGTGACTTCCCTAATAAACATTTCCGTTTGAATAAAACTCAATATTCCGTCAATACTGTAGATACAATAATCTTTCTCCAGTCCCCCATTGGAGCCGAGCAGTTAGCTTTTACTAGCTGCTCTTTTATTTTTATTAACTTGTCACTATTTGATAGGGTAAGCATATATTATGGATATAAGACATGCTTACTCATATGCCCTCACATTGAAAGATGGCATTTTTATTACATACAAAATAGCGTTTTGTTGATTTTTTTCACATTTAACTGAGACAAGCATATATTATTTTATGTAGACCCTTTCTCATAAAAAATCTACCTTTCTGAGAGCACATTCATATGTGTTCTCTCTTTTTATTTGCTATTAAATAACACTTTTATTTTGTTTAATTTTCATCTCTCTTCCCATCCAGCATAATATTTTAAATCTATCCTATACTATTGTTACAACGGCATTTATTACTAAAAGATTTTTCAATAGATTTTATTCATAATCAGTACAATACTAAAAAACACTTTAGTAATTTTCAACAATTATGTCGCTTGTATACCTACATGTAATAAGGAGGGATGTAAAATGGAGAAAGCGAATGAAAATATATCTACATCAAGCCATCAAGCAAAAGAGGACGAAATTGCTACAGAGGCAGGTGTACTCCTAAAATTAAAAACACTTCAACCAGCAAGTGAAGAATCTGTATTAGCTCCAACCAATCAACTTCCATCTAGTGTTATGAAACCTCTTGAAGATAAATAAAGATTTTTATAAAAAGAGTTCAGTCGCAAATATCGGCTGTCCTTTTTATTTTTCTTAAAAATCCTTAAAACCACTTTCTTCCTTATGAAGGGCTCGGCCGAGATAATTGTAAAATAACGCCTGTATATGAAACCCGTACACATTTTTGACACATCCACTATCACAATCCCCTAAAAATTCGTGATAATATTAATTTGTTGAATATGCCAAATTTCGACATTGCACGACAACAATATCTCCCTTATCGAATCCCTGTCCCCCAGGGATTTTTCCTTTTATTCATTACTTTTTGTTTCATTAAATTTTCAGCCTGAAGAAAATTTAAATTTGGTATTACTTAGTTCCTGCTGATCCGAATCCGTTTTTACCTCTTTGGCTTTCCGATAGCCCGTCCACTTCCACAAAATGTGCTGTTTCCACTGGGGCTATAACGCCTTGAGCAATGCGCGTCCCTCTTTCAATAACATGAGCCTGCATATTCACTTCCAATACTCGTTCATCGTTATCAACAATGACACCAACTTCTCCCCAAAAACCACTATCAACCGTACCTAATATCACTCGTAGCTTCGTGTCACGCGTCATACCGCTACGTGGTCGTACTTGTAATTCGTATCCTGGTGGAATCTCAAAAGCTAATCCTGTTGGCACAACCTTCGTTTCTCCTCGCCAGATAAAAGAGTAAGGTAAGAGTTATTCTTTGCCATTTTAAGAGATGGTCTGCTATTCGTGGCAGATCCTCTTTTGTTAAGCTGGAACTTAATTAAAAAGCGTTTTGTTAAATTATTTATGAATAAGTGTCCATCGAACAGCAATGTCTCCTGTTATTATTTGCTATAAACCATATACAGTTTCATGCGAAATCCCTGAAAAAAGCATTCCCTCCTGTGTAATATACATCGGGTAATAATATTGTGATGAATAGTGAGGTTGTATACTTTGGTGCATTTGTTGTGCTTGTAACGCTTGTTGCTGTGCTTGTATAGCCTGGTGAACAGCTTGAATTGTACTTTGCGCAGGACCCTGCCCTCCTAAAGGACGCATTCGCATTTCATTGTAAAAATAATTGGGAAACATTCGTTTTCCCCCCTCCTCGTAAATACTCTCACCTTCCATCTTTCATACTATGCATATTGATTTAAAGTTGATAATTTGTGAAACTTCTCATCTTGTCACTCCCTAATCTCTTTCTATTCAAATAACGCTTTTATTCATTTCATTCTAATTAACTATTATTTGAAAAATCGGAAACATTTACTCGATGTTTTTTCTGAATACTCATGATATTATTTAGTTGCTGGTGTTCACCATCCCGAGAACTCAGCAACTGCATCCATGAACTCTACTCTATATGATGAGAGTAGAGTTTTTATTTATAGGATAATCTCTGTATATTTGTATGAAATTCAAATTTGATACTTGAATTCATTTAATAAAGTGCTGTAATCATCCTCACGATCTCGCTGTTGTTTCTGCTAGAAGTTCTTTCTGCAGCTGTTCAACTTCTTTCGATAACTCACGATTCTGTTCCATTACTTCATGTGCTCCACTTCTTACATCATTTAAATCCTGAACCGTTCCGCTTAGAAGATGGGTTGCTAAAGGAACTTCCAGAGCTCCTACACGCTTTCTAGGTATGTTTTTTGCTTCTCGTCTTCTAGAAATGTAGTAGTACAAATTCCCTTCCGCAACACCAAACTGTTCAGCGATTTTCCCCCAAGTCCACTTTTTTCATCAGCTGCACGTAACTTCTCAGCCTTTGTACAGATTTGATCCCAGTTTCTCTCTTCAGCCATATTCTCCGTTCTCCCTTCGATTAGGCTATCGCCTAGCTTTTTAAGGTTTCTCACAATTTGACAGTTTTCTACACCTTATTACAGATATGCTCCATTTCCCTTGTCTGATGAATATCTATTTATTTCTTCATTTGGACGTAACAGATTACATTTTTCACATAAATTCATATTTCTTAGTCCACACTATCCTTAAGCCGTCCGAACTAGCGGCTTCACTCTTCTTGTAATGAGAACGCAATTTATTGCAATTCGCTAACTCATTCACCCCACCGGCAGGCAACTAAAAGCGTTGTCTGCCCTTTTTTCGTATAAACTTTTTTAATTCACACAAACTACCCATAAGTGAGTTGCTGTATTACTGTTTTTTGAGAAAACATAATTTTCAACGTAAGCAGATAGCATAAAGAGCTATCTGCTTTTCGTATAATCTTTTTCATTTCACATATACTATCAACGAACCTATTTACCAATACGAGTCATTTTGGTGTTTTGAATTTCTCCTAAATTACCCTTCTTGGGATAAGCATTTTTTGCTTATCCCATTTTGTTGTATATATATTTAAATTTACGTTAACACTATTTACGAGCGTGTTTTCTGATTATTCTTGGTTTTCATCCAGGGTAATCTTTCTCCTAATGAGGACGGCAGGTACGACTGCTTGTCCTTATTTTTTTACTCTTCCCATTACTTGGAAGTGTCCGTTTAGTTTGCAGTTTTGTTTGCAAACTTGTTAGCACTTTTTTATATTTCTTCTACTAAAAATCTTCATTGTATTTCTTCAATTACACATCACTCTCACTGACATTATGACGAAAATCATCAATTAAATTATGGGATTTTAAAAATTCCATAATTTAATATCCTTATTTGGAGTATTTTATCTGAACTCCCTAATAACTAAAAACATTATTACCTATGTTTATGGCTACGTAATAAATTCTTTTTTCGCTTTGGAGATACTTCAAAATCTTAACTTGATGGTGGTGTGGCGCTGCCTCAAGAAGGGACTCGCTTTTCGCGATCCCCTTCCACTGTGCTTAATAAGCTCAAAGTCGAGCATATCTTTTTAGAAGTCCAATTTATCCAATAAAAAAAGCACTCATTAAAGAGTACTTTTAAACGCATTATCAATAAAATGATATCTAAAATAAATAATTACTTTAATGAATAAGTACAAGAATTACCATTATTCACAAGGCGTAACCTATCATTATCTCTTATCATTTTAACAGTAGTTTTTTCTTCTTCACTGCTTTCTGTTGTTTTTCCATTAACCTTAAGATCAGTAAGTTTTACTTGGAATTCATCCTCAAATATTCTTGTATATTGTAACTCCGCAGTTTTCTTATCTCCTTCTTTAGTGAGTCCTTTCCATACCATCTTATCTTTCCCTGAAAACACGATTGTAGGTGGACATTTTGTATTAGTCTTGTCTATCAATTCCCAGGTACCATTAAACCTATACTCATTTTTACTAGATTCATTATTATTTCCACATGCACTTAAGATTAAAATATAACCAACTGATATAGCAATTAGTTTCTTTTTCATAATACGCCTCCAAATATAAATTTGTACCAATTATGAAAATAACTATTCACTTAAGAACATATTATTATATTTACTCTTCCGTTTATCTATTTATTCCCCTATATAGTTTGTCCATAGTGGACAACGTCCTATAAGAAACTTTATTTATTTTTAACGAAACTAACAGAAATATGATCAAAAATTAGTTTCCAAACCCATTACTTAAAAACAAAGTACTATAACAAACATTAGATACTGTCTATTGAACATCCTTAACGTACGAAATTGTTCACTGTTTATTCAAACTACAGTGAACAAAAAAAACGAACCTAAACAATCTTATTCTTCAAAACTTTAGGACAATTTATTTTCGAAAAGGTACAGTACCACATTTTAAAACAAAAAATAGTTATATATTGGAATTCCCATCATATATCTGTCTTATGCTCTATCTAGAAGGGACTGTTGAAAAATGGGGAATAATCACTTTCATAATGTGTTTGCTGTGAAACAAGAACATTTTGGACAGGTTCTTAAATTAAAGAAATTCTTTGAAGAATTGGATATGGATTTTAATGATTTCACTGATCCTCGCACTCTAGTCAACGTGCTAGAATCAAATCGTGATATAAACTTTTTGAAGTCGTCACAGGAAGCAATCATCGGAGGAGAAGCACTTCAAATTTCAGAATTGATCGAGAAAATTAGTAATCTGATTATTAAAGATATATTAGCATTTCCTACTTATCGTTGGGGAGAAAGTATAAACCAAGATATTGTGAGTCAGGTGACCGATTCTATTACTAACATGTTTATTAATTTAAATAAGCAAGATGCTGAACCATGGATCTTCTGGTATAACACTGGGAGTGTTTTTCCAAGATATACTTATAATATTTTAATCGCTATAGATACTCAGGACAAAGACTATCTTACAGACGTTTTAGCCATTAGTTTTGATGTTTTGGTTGTAAAAAAAACTAAACAGGAAGTTTGTTCTTTCACAGTTAATGATAGTGCACAATGCCTTATAATGATGAAACATATGCTTGTTGGGATTAAATTTGAAGATGTTTATCCCTCGTAATCCTCGCCCCTCTACTTATAAGTAGAGGGGCGGTTATTTTTTGCTACACTCTTATATACTTTGAATCACATAGACCTTCACATATATATCGTATTTTGCTGCTAACTGTTCCAATTTCTTTTCCCTATATTTTGTAACTGTAAAGAAATGAATAATTGGCACCTTTCCATTATATTTTTGCTTATAAATTTGCGTAAACTCTTCATACTTTTTTAGCTTCTCTTCATTAATCTTCATTTTTTGTGAACGATCTACTTCAACTGCATGAAGTATCCCTTCTTCATCTCTGTATTTTACATCTGGAATAATCTTCTTTTTCTCTCCATTCTTTCTATAACGTATTTCCGTTTTGTCGGGTAAAGAACTGGCGCGGTATCAGTTATGACCCGTTTCCAACCCCTCCCCATAAGAACTGCTCGTGAGGTTTTCCCTCAAGCAGCTCACCCCATAAACTTCATCAAAAGGGTTATGAGACCTATCAAATCGCAGACACTTTCATCGGTATCCCTCTGCGCTTTTAAGGGAATGGACTTTCCAGTCCCAGTAGAGCCCCAGTACACCATAGAGATATTCATTACTCCATCTCTGCCATCCGATACTACGCTTTCGTCGCCGTTTCCTTCTTGTCAGCAGTGTACGGATTTTCATCTCCGTATAGTCACGCACTTCGCTAAATGCTCCGCTGGAGTTTCCAACTCGAAAGTAGTTCACCCATCCTGTTAGTACGGCATTGATTTGTTTTACTAAGTCTTGTGCTGGTTTGGCTCCTCCGTTTTGAATGAGTTCGCGGATCCTTGCTTTCACTGCCGTACGGGCTTTCTTCTTTGGGGTCATGCATATGAAGTGTCGGGTCTTATTTCGGTTCAGTACTCGCCTGAAATCAAATCCCAGAAAGGCAAAAGACTCTTCCTGTAAGACATCGACCATCCGAGTTTTCTCAAGATTCAGTTCAACTCCCAAAGGCTCCAATTGTTCCTGCAGTCGTCGCAGTGCCAGTTCAGCCCACCCCCGTTTACTGGAGTGCCCACTTACGGTGATAACCATATCATCGGCAAATCGGTGATAGTTCACAGCTTCATAGTTGCCTTCCGTCGTTTTACGCCGAATGGTATCAAATGTCCAATCTACCTCATTCAAGTAGATGTTTGCCGCTAGTGGCGAGAACGGTCCCCCTTGCGGGACTCCAATCTTTCCTGCGGCTTTTACCACCTGTTTTACTAGGCGCATAACTTGGTGGTCTTGGACACGATTTGCGATTTTCCTCAGTAGGATGTTATGCCGAATTGTATCAAAGTAACGTGACAAATCAACATCAATGACTGTGGTCATACGACGCAGTACACTGCGTCGCACTTCTGCCAGCGCTTGATGCGGGGAGCGTTTTGGTCGGAATCCGTAGGAATTTGGGCAGAAATCAGCCTCAAAGATAGCTTCCAATATGAGTTTTAGCGCTCCTTGGACCACACGGTCCCGTATACATGGGATTTGCAGTGTCCGCATTTTGCCGTTTGCTTTTGGGATTTCTACTTTACGATTAGCTTGTGGTTGATATGTTCCAGCCTGCAGTTCTGCTTGGATGTTCTTTAAAAACGGTATAACTCCCTCTATTTCTATATCAGCGAAACTTTGACCGTCGATACCTGGGGCACCGCCGTTTTTCCTCGCATGCTGATATGCTTCATGGAGGGTTGTTAGTTTGGTAATGTGGGAAAATAGTCCCCAAAACCGATGCGTAGGTTCAGACTTCGCCTTTTGATAGATTCGTCGCCTTAGTTCCTGCAAAGTAATAGGTGTTTTTGTCATGGCACCCTTGCCTCCTTTGGTCGTACGAAATATTTACAGGTTCGGACCCTTCCCTCCCCGCGCGTTTTGCTGCACGCAGATCTCTGGTACTACGATCCGTTCCGCCACCCTGACACCTACCGTTCTCACTTCCCGATCGCGGTTATAGAGACGGTCTCCTCGATGAGGTTTCTTCATCGGGTGTCGAGGGCTTCTCCAGTTTCCACATTATCTTTCTCTCCATGTCGCCGCTGATACCCCGCCGGTGAGAACTGCCGTTCCAGACTCGTTTCGGTCAGTTCTTGCTGCTTTCGCACGTTATCGACCGTCTCAGCCACCGGAATTGCGTGTAACGAGGCTACGTCTACGTTCACTGTACGTTACAACCTGGAGATTTGCCCACATGCCTTTTGCATGTGATGTCAGAGGGCTTCGCCATGTCGCTTTCACTTCATGGTGCCTCTCAGGCTACGGGAGTGGAGTCTATTCTCCCGATTGGACTTTCACCAACTAGATAATGTGTCCTTATCTGGACACGCCAACTTGCCAATCGTCTGGGCAGAACAAATGTAACCAAGCTTCATTTCGTAGCAATGCATGTGCCATTTTTCCTCTTGAAACAACAGCACCTTCACCAAACAACGAATGACCTTCTTTATTGAGATAATATACATACTCCTTCCCGTGTATCGCCTTACTGACATATGGTTTCAATTCACCCATTATCCTATTTGCATTCCGTATACCACCCATATCATGTACGCACATCAAATGTCTTCTTGTTGCAAATTGCAGCTTTCTAATCGTCGTAAGTATCGTCATCTGACGGTTGATTTTCATATGACTCTGGATGTTCATGTTTCTCCACCTCATATTCTTTTAGATGTTCCCACATGACTTTGTCATCAATATATGGCACTTGTAGTTCTGTAAAATTCCCCTTCATATATATCGCTCTACCTGGCACGGATGGTAAATTCTCTACGCCGGACTGATCAACGCTATACGCGTTGATAAACGGAAACCGAGTTTTGCATTGGCCATCTGTTTTACTACTCTTGGCAACGTATCTCCAGTTGGATATTGCGTACAAAAGACAATACGAAATCCTAGCGCTCTAGCTACACGAGCTATATGACTGAGCATATATTGACACTGCTCTAACATTTGATTCTGTCCTTTTGGTAATCCTTTTGAAGGAGCGAGTACTGCCCCTTCATCTACTATGATGAAATAACGATCTCTTTCTTTCGTATGGACAATGTTTTTGATTCCGCGTTCTTTCATGTACTTTCCACGTTCATTCATTTTCTCCATTATCTTTAGTAACATTGCATGTGCTTGTTCTGGTGTTTCTGCTATTTGCTCGACTTGCTTCAGTTTCTTGTACTCGCTAAATTCGAGCCCTTCTTCTTTCAAATCAATAAGATAAAAATGTGCATGGTTTGGATTCGCCAATGATATGGACACAAATAGATTTTTCAAGAACACTGTCTTACCCATACGAATTAGACCACCTACTGCCATATGTGGTGTTTCATCGAAATCATGATATATAATCCGTTCTAAGCTCTGACCAACTGGAACACACCATTTTCCTTTCTTCACTAATTCTGTGGACCATGGCCAATTTGTTGGTATTTCCCTCCGGAATACACGGATGTCTAACTTGTAATTATCGTAATCGATTCGTACTGGTTTATTTAATCCTTCAGAAACAACGTCCTCTACTTTTTGAATAATTTTACTCGGCATCCCAACAGGCAATGTATACACATAATTCGTACTACGATCATCATCAATTTGCTTTTGAAACTTCGGGTAATGAAGCTTATCTTCTCTTTTAATTGCAATTCCAGATACCTCAAAAAAGACTTGTATTTTCCTTTTATCATCATTTTTTCCTTTGAACTTATTACCGAATAATGCCACTGTTAAACCTACAGCTGGAGCAAGTAATAATTCAATCATTTTCCCACTCCCCATATACCCTTTATAAGGGTATATATCCCTTATTTTTGGAAAACTGATGTACATGTTTTATGTCAATATCATGTAAGTGTCCTACAATTCCAGGTTGATCTTCCCTTATAGAAATGTGAAAAGAACATAACGTAGAAGATACAAGAACGAGCCTGTGAGCGTTGTGTACATGGTCATACGTGGAAGCCAATGTGGAACACTCTGCCCCATCTTTTCTGCAGCTTTCATTGTAATTACAGACAAACCTGTTGCAGTCCACACAACTACCGCTTCCCCTACGATTGTCATCTGAATCCCTCTTTTCTTTTTAGCCGTAAACCATTTGATGTCATAACCGGTTGGTACTGATCTATAACTTCTTGCCAATCAAGGATTTCGTCCTCCTCTTCATACAAAGCATCCATAATATCGTTTGATAATCGGTAGTATCCTTTATACTCTCTGTTGTTATAAACTTCGTGTCTTTCCATATGCTCTACAATTGCATTTGTTTCTTTCTTGCCATTAGAATTCTTATACATTTTTCGTAATTCTTTTGAAGAATAAAGGTACGGTGTATCGTTCAAGCAATCATATTGCCAACGCATATAATCCAGCTCCCTTCTTGATGCCCTTGATTCCACTTGGCATTCCTCGTGGTCTTGATAAAGGTATATGAACTAGAAAGAAGGATTTTGCATGTCTATCCAAATTTAATTGTGATTTTTTTATAAATTTAATTTTGAAGGTGATTTGTTGTTCGATACGGAATAACTCAACAGGTGATGAAAATGATTGTACTTAGAAGTAAAATCGGGAACTTATTAAAAAACAGTGGATTAAAAGGAAAATGGGTTGCTCAACAATTAAACATAAGTCAGAATCAAATGAGTAATTATGTAACTGGAAAGTCTTATCCACCAGTTGATAAAGCATTCGAGTTAGCGAAGATATTTGGGTGTAAAGTTGATGATTTATATGAGGTACAAAAAGAAAATCCTGCTAATTAATTATTAGCAGGGTTTAATACATATTGAGGTAATGGGTGACGTTCAATGGATTCCATATACATTTCAGCTAATCGAGATCCATCAATTAATTCTACATTTAATTCTTTTGCGTACTGTTTAGCATTTTTCGAAAAACCACCAGTTGAAACAACATATCCACCTTTTGCTCCACGCTTAGCAATATTACTATGTACAAGCGCAATTGCTTTGTAAGACATGTCATTACATAAACACTTCACTTGGCCAAGATATAATTCTCCGTTTACAGTATGTTCAAAATCCACACCATAATCTCCTGATGCTGTCGTTACAACAGTTGTACCGCCATGATATCGTTCAATCACATCCGCAACAAACACTTCAAATTCTAGCGGTGTCTGGCGTATAAAAACAGACGAAAATTTTTCATTTTCTTGTGGTTTTTTAAACCGATAATACAGCCCCATTGCAAGAGTTCGTTTAAACTCTTCATCTTTATTGAACCGAGAAATAAGCTGGTACAAGTGATGGTCTTTTCTTCTTTTATATATGTACCATGCAAAATACAAAATAAATGTAGTAATTAGAAATGTATAAAACATAGACACACCTCCATAAATGTAGTATTTCTTACAAAAAGAATTCTAATTACGAAAAAACATGTAAAATTATCACTAAACATTTGTTATACTCGATATTGAGATTGTAATACATAGGGGGATAAGAATGTCAGAAGTGGGAAATAAGAAAGAAGATAAAAAGCGCCGCGGGTGTGGGTGTTTAGGTTGTTTAGGTATTATTATTCTATTAATTATTTTACTTGCTTCATGTTTTAATGGTGACAAGGACACTACAAAAAAAGAGGACACAAAAGTAAAAGAAACAGCCCCAACTAAACAAGAAGACGAACGAAAACAAGAGGAATTGAAAAAACAGCAGGAAGAAGAGCAAAAGAAACAACAAGAATTGAAAAAGCAACAAGAAGAAGAACAAAAGAAACAGCAAGAATTAAAAAAGCAACAGGAAGAAGAGCAAAAGAAACAACAAGAACAACAGGCTCAAGTTAAACAAGAAGCTGCGACTCCAGCTCCTCAACCAAATCAAAAACAGTCAACTGAGCAAGGTGGCTCTTGTAATATTAAAGGGAATAAAAACAGTAAGGGTGAAAAAATTTATCATATGCCTGGACAACAGTTTTATGATAAAACAAATGCCGAAGAAATGTTTTGCTCAGAAGCGGAAGCAAAAGCTGCGGGATATAGAGCGTCAAAAAGATAGTAAAACCGTCTCCGCAAGGGAGACGGTTTTACTTTACTTCACATATACAAAGGATTCGTTTGCAGTAACATAGTATGTTTTGCCTTTGCTGTTGTGTACTTTGTATTGACAAGAACCATTTGCACTTACATTCGCATCAATTATAAATACTATACTAACCTCTACTATTCAAGTCATATCTAATCTCTTTATCTATCATTTCATTCCTGGCAAAGTCCTCTCTCTCATTATGAACTCTCCCCCACCGACTGAAGATTGTAAAAAACACACATGTTATAAAAAGGAAATCTTTTAAGGAAAACATAGCCAATTATTGTTATAATTAAATCCGCAATATTTTTTAGGAGTATTCCTATGAAGAACAGTAGGATAATGGACATCATACTAGGCACTCCCCTTCCTTAATACGTTATAGAAATATGGAAAGGATTTAAGCGATGGGACAATTTCAAAGTAAATTTCAAACAGCAGAACAAATCGCTACGCAAATAAGAAATGCTTCAGATACGATTCAAAGTGCGACAAATCGTTCTATAACAAAGGCAGCGCGTACTACGCTATCAGTTAATTCCAAAGCACAAGAAGCGAATCAACAAATGTTAGATTTGACTAGACAATTTTGTGTTGCCTTTCAACAAGCGGTCGATAATATTCATTCGGTAGCTAAAGAGTTTGAGAGAATGGATAACGAACTTCACAACACTTTTCGCTAATGTGACAACCTACGTAAAGGTAAAACGGTAGGAGGAATAAGATGAGTCAAGATATTGAAAACCAAATCAAACAATTAAATCAAAAGTTACGAAGTGTATTTGAAGAACAGGACCAAAATCAATCCGCGATTCAAACCCAGGAGCATGCGGAAGCAGATTTTCACGAATGGAAAAGTCGAAGTAATCGTTTATTTAACCGTATTTTAGAAACTTGGCACGGCGATAGAGAATTATCTCATTTTTTTATGAATATGCGTCAAGAAGCACAACACATTGAGCGAAAACTTACATTCGAATTGGAAAACCAAAAAGAAACGTTGCTTAAAGAAAGACGAGACCTTAGTGATTTAGAAAATGACCTTTCCTATCAGCAACAACAAGTAGCAAGGGAGGTCAATGCATGAGTTTAAATATGTATTTGGGAGAAGTACAGAACCAGACTCAAAGCATGAATGCTGTATGTACGGCTACCATTCAAGGGATGGAACAAGCTATTCAGTCGATTTGTGCTACAAGGACAAACATATAGCAGTGCAAAATCATTTTTTATACAAACCTTTCGTCCTTTAGCACAAGGGATTATTTACTTATGTGAAGAATTAATCCGTCAGAATGATGCCTTTCCAAGTCAATTTCAATCACAGGTAGCTTCAACGATGTAATCGAACAAGAAATATTAGAACAAATTCAAGAAATTGATCGAATGAAAGCAAGTATGGAAGCCGTTATTCAAGCTATGCCAATCCCGGGTATGGACGCTATGGCGAATCTCTTTACTGTCATGAAACACAAACTGCAAGAAAAGCTAGATCATCTACATGAATTCAATCAGACCTCTAGCAATAACTATAGTACAGCAATTCAATTAGCTGCTAGCATCGCGACGGGTCTTGCCGAAGTGCAAAGTGGAAAAGGCTTTAGTCTCGCAAGTGGTACGTTTAGTACACAAGGGTTAAATATGGAGTGGACGAATTCTATCCAAGCGATTACAGAAGATAGGAAGCGTCAGTCTGAGGAAGAGAGTACAATAGACAAATCGTTACTTGATAAATTTAAAGATGCTGTCGAAAACAAAATAGAAGCGATGGATCAGTTGTCCGAAAAACTTTTTCATCAGATAGAAAATACTCCTTTGCTCGGGCAATATTATAACTACAAAAAAGGACAAAATGAAGCTGTATTAGATGAACTTAAAGGAATATTAAATACAGTCTTACACCCAATAGATAGTTTTGAGAGCGCTGTGTATGCCCTTTCTCATATCGACGAAACATTTGCTGCTGTAGAACAAGCTATTTCTGATTCATGGAATCAAGATGTTGTAAATGGAGATTGGAATAGCAGAGCTAAATGGTTTGGAAATGTAGAAATGCAAGTTAAATTAGCAGCTGCCCAATTATTGGTAGGAACAAAAGGTGTAGATAAAATTTCAAAATTCGGTAAATTTTCAAGGTTAAGTGAAACCTCAACACTTAGTGAAAGTGTAAACTTTATACAAGGTATTAAAAACGTAATAAATTTCGATAAGCTTAAGCAAAGCGTTGACATGCTGAATAATATTCTAATGCCAAAAAATCAATTTGCTCTTGCTAATACCAATGGACTTGATCTAAGGTTTTTTAATGAAGCTAAGGATATGGGTAATGATGCTTATGGAGGTTATTACAAACGCAAAGAAGAACGAGGGGTAGAGTATCAAAATAATATAACAAATCCAATGACAAGGGCTGAGTTACCTAATAAAGGACATTTCAGATTTATTCCAGGGAAGGAAGTTAAGTTTAATAGGCAGCTTAATGGGTACGTTGATAAATTTGGTAATGTATGGACGAAAGACCCTTATCATGGGGATCCTAAAAAGAATTTTGAGTTCGAATGGGATGTACAACTCTCCGAAAAAGGATTGAAGGAATGGGGAAAATATACGAAGAATGGAAAAAAATATATTAACGTTGCTCCAGATGACACAATTTCACACTAACATATTAGGAGGAGTATTATGTTCCAACTTAGTTTATTTGTAGAATGTCAGAATAAGAACGAAGCATTGACAATATTGCATGAATTATTTAAAAAAATAGACACCATGATTACTTCACATGATGTAAGCTCAAATGAACCTTACTGGAAATTTGATGGTTGGTTTAAGATTGTGTGTAATATAGAAACGTCAAAAAGCATTCTTGATATTAAGGAAGCAGAAAAAATACTTGAAAAGATATCAAATAAGTGGTTGTGGGATAAGGGGAAAATTTCTGTTAGCTCTACTATCAATACTGAAGGTACAGTGTTTTTTAATGACAAAGTACGATTTTTCACTTGTTGGTTTGAAGACTTTGAATAATTTTTTGATAACCTTGATTGACTAAATGCCTTTCAAGCTTTCTAGGTAAATAAACATAACTATCTTGATAAAATGATTAAACAAGCAGTAAAAAATATATTATACAAAAGAGCATCCTTTAAGTGGATGCTCTTTTGCAACTCTTACTTCACATATACATAGGCTTCATTTGCAGTTACATAGTATGTTTTTCCTTTGCTGTTATGCACTTTGTATTGTGATGATCCGTTAATATTTACCTTAGCATCGATCGTGAATCCTAATCCTGCATCTAAAGAACCAGCAACATCTTTATCCTGCCATGATGGGGAATCATAGAAACGTAGGTTGTCCACTTTAGAAACAAGACGTTTTCCTGCAATCGGATTAACTGGCTCTTTTTTTCAAACTTGATGTAAGAAGGGTTATTATATACCCACTGATTTCCACCAAGATTTAACCATCCGTCTTTTTCGCCCCATACTTTATAAGATTCTGGTTTATTTAACTGACGAATAACAGAGTAACTTGCATCTGGTCCTTTGCGAAGATTTACATTGTAACCTTCAATATATGCAATACCTTCCACATTCGCTACTGGTTCGCCTGGTTTAGATGGTTGTTCCGGAACAGAAACATCACTGTTATTATATGCACGTTTCACATCAGCACGAAATTGTGCTTCTAATACACCGTGACTACGTAAGTAATCAAGTGGATCCTCATGATCTGTGCCGCCAAGATACTTCGTTACATCATAGTGAGTCCACAATCCTTTTTCTACAGATAATCCGCGGTCACGTAAAATTTTAGCTAGTAGCTTCACGTATTTGTCATATGAACGTTTAAATTTATCATAATCTGTAGTTTCGCAAAGCTCTACATGTACAAAACGTTTATTCGCGCCAGGTCCTCCACCGTAAGCAATGTATTTTGTATCACCAATTTGGATCGTTTCATTCCAATCGACTGCATAATGTACGAATGCATTTCGCCATGTACGAGTTTCATATTTTTGAATGTTAATAGCTGGCGCTTCTGGAGTTGCTGTACTATGTGCCACAACGCCCTCATAAGCCCCTCTAGCAAAGCTTAACAGGAGCAATAGAGTCATAAATACAGAAGAAACTAGTTTGATTGATTTTTTCATTTATTATCAACATCCTTTTTCATAATTTTGGAGTGATCGTATAGTCCACTAGCTGACAAACCAATGATGAGTCCTTGGAATACGTTCATTTTTATGTCAAAAGGCAAAAATAAAACGCCTAGCAAAGTGCCAAGCGCTAAATTAAGCAATGAGATATATTTAGTTTGTAACCCGAGCATTTTCGTCACTTGTGCTAATGCTACAACGACTGCAATTATTACACTGACTTCAACCAACTTATACACATCCTTTCATTAATAGACCGAGCAATCCGGCGACTATTGCACCAATGATGATGCGGAGAATCCATGTAGTATTGGCACTAATCTTTTCGAGCTGATTATTTATATTTACAATGTCCTTTTCGTTGACTGTCGTACGTGTTTCTAAATTACGAATATCGCGTTGCATGTCTTTTTGATCTGATTTAATTTGTTGGATCTCTTGTTTCAAATCGATAATCTTTTGCATCGTTTCACTCCTTTACAAAATAAAAAAGACCAGCTATTGCTGCTCTGTTGTTGTTGTTGACGCTTCTGTTTGGCTTCCTTTATCGATTAAACTTTGAACTAAAGCTTCTAAAGATGCTATTCGATTATTCATTGCTGCTATCTCTGCGTCTTTTGCTTCTAATTGTCCTTTTAATACCGCTATATCTTGATCATGTTTTCCCTCTAGTTCTTGAACTGCTTTCATCGTTAACGATGCCATGGAATATAAGTGAGTACCTGTTTTATCTTTATCAACAAAGACTTCATCTGATTCATCAACAATAAGACCATAATATTGTTTGATGTCTTTCGTTGTTAAAGGAGGATCATTAGGATCTTTGTTCTCCCTCATTTCATAAAGTAAATTCACATCACCCTTATAATTAAACTCCCTCACCTTAACATTTCTAACTTTCTCTAAAGCTGAAAAAGGTACATCACGAATATTTGATTTGTATTCTCGTAAACTTGGAGCTATTATATGAGCTTGCACTCCTCCCCATCCATCACCAACAATATTCGGAGTTGAAAACTGAACAACTCCTGTATATCCCGTAACTCTACTGTTTCGCATTGTTACGTTCGGCATTACTAAATCAGTATCCGAACCATTATCAGATATTGTTAATGATGAACTGTATGAACTAGTTTTACCGCGTCTGAAATGCCATTTTCCATTTCAAGA
This sequence comes from Bacillus sp. FSL K6-6038, assembly GCF_038050455.1. Classification (NCBI taxonomy): domain Bacteria; kingdom Bacillati; phylum Bacillota; class Bacilli; order Caryophanales; family Bacillaceae; genus Bacillus; species Bacillus sp. FSL K6-6038. The sequence goes on along the minus strand of NZ_JBBOUH010000001.1, from coordinate 2,291,997 downwards.
GTAGAGAACTTGGAAATCGTTAGCATGTAATACTCTGATTCCACTTCTTTGCATTTCCAAAAAAACTGATTTATATGTAACTCCATTTATTACCTCATCTACTAGTCCGATATTTGTACTAGCATCAGATAATCCTACTCTCATTTGAGTCACTTGCAAAGCACCTAGAACACCGCTAAGAGTATTGTCTCCTCCTAAGATAATAGTCGGTTGTACATCTCCATCCAATCGTCTATGATAACCGACATACAGACGAACGACACCACTTTCTATGAGACGTATAAATTGATTACGCCAAATTGCAATTTCCCCTATGATTTCGCTAGCTTCGTCTAATAAATATACTTCCATTCGTTCGATTTCGTACGATGTCATTTGAAAATCTAAGTCAACTTCTACCCTGAAATTTTGGATAGGAACTGAAAGCGAACGTTTCAATGCAGGACCATGCCATCCAGTCCCTGTACCGTAATCAGCAGCCTGGAGTGGACCCTCACCTAAATTTGCAAATGAGCCTGCAACTTTCCCGAAATCCATGTAATTCGCTGTTGTCCATCCTATTGGAGTCATAGGTAAATCTGCAATTAGTTCTTCTCTAATAAAAGGCTTTTCCTCCACAGTTGCTGGATAACCAATTCGAAAGAACTGTCCATCATCAGTATCAAGATCAAAGAATGTGCTTTCTCGTGCTGCTGTTAGGGTAATCAGTGGGATTGCCTCCGCTGTCCCTTTGTTTTCTACGTCTGCTTTAAAAGTAGAATTTTGATTAATCATTGTGTATTTCTTTTTATCTTTTGATAGTTTATAAGGCATTGGACAAATGAACTTGATTACACCTTGACCAAGAGTAACAAATTCATCTGGATCAAAACCTTCATCCACAACAGCCATATAAATTCTATCCGGTTCTGCATCAAAAATAAGCTCAACCGGCTGTTCTGTGATAAGCCAATCAGCGATTTCTTCTTTTAACTTTTCTAAAACAGATCCATCTGGAACAATACTTCCTACTGGAATAGGAAGTACGCGAATATCGGTTTCGGTACTTAATAATCTAGCGCCTGGATAATTAGGAACTTGCAATAAATTTCTCTTTAATGGCGCCCATGCTGGTCTTTTCCATCCTTTTCCTATTTGAATGAAATTTTTACGTTGATTATTAAATGTAAAAGAACTCATTTTGACACCTCTTTTCTTTATAAAACAAAAGAAACCCTAACCCTTAAAGGCTGAGTTTCTTTCTGTTACAAATTTATAATGAACAGAATTCCCTGGTGTTGTCCTTAACAACCCTTGTTCGTACCATAAATCATAAGGTATTTTATCTTCTTTACTTCTTTGTTCAAGTAAATCCTCAGAAAGCCAATACATTTGTTTAACATAAATATGAGGATCATCTGATACCATAAAAATAACCTTCGCTACTGTTAAATCGGTAGTTGAAGATAAATCACAACCGCCAATTCCATACAAAGGTTTTAATTGAGCTATATCAAAAATATTAGGATTATTTAATTGTTCAAAAGTTAGCCACACTTCCGTTGATGTTTCTCTTATATTAAAATCTTTTGTTAACAAGTTTTTAACTAACAGAGGATTAGCTTTGGCCTTTTCAACTTTATTTTTTAGTTGGTCCTCGTTTTTGATAGTTCCCAATCCTGGATTTGCTTTTTTCCAACACTTTGGGTCAATCCATTCTTCCCTTTTATCAAGCTCATAAATAATCGGGAGAACTCTTTCGTCTTTGTAACCTGCTGGATCATCATAACCGTTTATAATAGGCTTCTTCATATTTAATATCAAAGATTCCTTCTCTGACAGTTCCGGCAGTTGTTGTAATAATAGAAATTGGTTGCTCACGTGCCGTCATACCATCGACAATAACATCATAAAGATTTTTATCTTCAATTGCATGTAGTTCATCTATTAACGAACAATGCACGTTAAGTCCATCAAGTGTATTTGAATCACTTGAAAGAGGTTTGAAAGAACCATCGTTAAAATCTGAAATCATTTCAGCTACTAACGTTCGAATTCTTTTTGAAAGGACTGGTGATTTTTTCACCATTCTCATCAAACATTACATCTTCTCTAATTAATACAGACTTACCAAACGTCTTTGTATTATGACAAGGTAAGCATAAGTATTTTAAGTTATCATGATTCGATGTTATATCTGGATTGTTTATATTCTCTGGTGTGATCTCAACTATATGGTCAACGATGTATCCAGGTTCTTCTTTACAATGTTCACACATACCATCCAATGTTGATAATATATATGACGCTCTACACTTCTTCCACGCCAATGACTTATAAAAGCGTTTTGCGTATTTCTTCGCCATTCACCCACCTCGCGGTAATTCCTAAAGTATATATTGTAATTCTTAATATCAAAATGTACAATTATTCGAGTCTTTACTTATTTGTATTTAGATAGATCACTCATTTATTGAAAAGGAGACCATCCTCTAGTGGGTTCTTTTTTCTAACATATAATTTACAATCTTGGAGACGGAGTGTCTCCTTTGTTATAAGCAGGAGATCCTCCAGTGTCTTCATCTGCATAACTTGGGGACCAACCTGTACCATGCTCTGAATTAGCTGGAGATCCTCCAGTGTGACCATCAGAATATGAAGGCGCATGATGATCTCCATCCGCTTCTAATTTTGGTGCAGGCACATCACCGTGATTGTAAACAGGCGCTCCTCCATGATCTCCATGGGCATAACTTGGAGACCAAGTATCTCCTTTATTATTAGCTGGCGCTCCACCACCATCTCCTATCGAAGCCGCCTGAACGATACCTCCACCATTTCCATCAGCAACACCAAAGATTCCAAAACCTAAAACAGATAAACCAACGACTGCTGTATCAATTTTTCTTTTCAAATTTTTCTCTCCCTTACGTATAAAGTTAATTGAAATGAATGAATTACAGCTCTCACCCATTATAAAAATCCGACTCACCCCCAACATTACATATATATACTTCTATGTATTTTTTTGTAAATTCTTCTTGCATTTAGAAAGAAAATGTTCTTTGTAGTAAAATTTAGCATAATTGTGTCGAACTACATTTATCCAATTCACTCAAAATAATCTTATTTCAAATGCCTTTTCACAATCTGAGCTTCTTTGCCTAGCCATATTCACCACCTCGTGGTAATTCCCTTATATTTTATTTTAAATCCATTTATTTTGATGTTATAATTATATAAAATTCATAACTTTTAGAATTGAGGTGACCATTATGAAAAGTTTTGGTACGTTAGCATGCTCCGCTTTCTTCTCAGCAATGCTGATATTGTATAATGTCCAATCCTTTTATAATAAATTCACAACAGGAAATACATATTACTGGGTAAATGTTGTTCTGGTTGTGATATTCCTTATATCTTTTACCATCGACATAAAGGATATCATCAAGAAAAACTACAAAACTTCAGAATCAAACTAAGGAGCCTGGATTGGTTCCTTTTCCTTTATAAAATAAAAAAGCATCCTATTTAGATGCTTCTGTGTTTAGATTTCCTTATATAATACCCATTACCATAACGCTACCTACCACAATACATATTAAGCCTACCAATATTAAAAACTCCGGTAAATCAAAGTGATCGAAAATCATACCTAAAATTAATCCTACAGGGAATGCTAGAACTTCTCTCCAACTTATACCTCTAACTTTCCTTATTTCATATAATGTTGTAATACAGATAATAAAAATTCCTAATACAATCAAGCATAAACCTAACATTCATATACCCTCTTTTTTACTATGATATTACCATGAAAGGATATACCATATCAGCATTACTTCTTTATAAAATAAAAAAGCAGCGGATTCGCCACTTCAAATAATATACTTTAAATCAACATCTATATCATAATAAATTAATAAAAATGTAAGTAAAGGTAAATAGAGAAGAATGTAAGCCACAGCTTTAATACCGCCTTAGTTTCATTGGGATTCGCCTCTTCCATATGAGTCACCCGATTTTCCTTTATCTACATTTATATGAAATAAACCCCTATGACAAGTAAATTATACCACTTATTTTGAATTGACGTTCTATATTTTCTAAATCGCTTTAAAACTACATTATTCCTTATCTTTCCTTAACAACAAACAAGACGCCACCATGATCTGGGTAGCATCTAACGAAGTAACTATAGAATTAATCATTAATAAGTATATCTGGACCTTGTCTCAACATATATGTGAAACCCGAAACAAATACGATGCAAAATATAATAACAGAAGGCCACATATTAAAATGAAATCCTTTATCCATAACTAAATAATAGATGTTTTGGATCAAGAAATTAGCACCTACGATAATCCCCCCTAATATTGAACTGACCGCAAGGCTGATTAAATAAAATTTGAATTTCTGAAACATTTTCCCTCTACCCCTTTTCTAAAATCAACTTTATTTAGGTTGTTTTAGAAAATTATACCATCTATTTTTTTATATTCTTAAATCTATAATATATTTAAGGTTATTTTAAGAGAGAGACGATTATCTATCCAAATGTCCATTTTGTTTAATAAAAAAGAGCACCCGTTTCCGCGAGCACTCTTCAAGGGATTGCGAGAGTCTTCATTAACACAAGATATAGCGGCTAAAGTTAATGAGGTACAAGCAGTATATGCTTGTCCACTTTAATACGTGAAAAAGAGCATCCAATCCAGTGGATGCTCCCAAGAATGAATGTTGAATAGAATAAGCAGGTGGCTTGTCCTATACTTCAGCATATGCTTGTCCTTATCGCAATGTGAAGAAGAGCACCCCTTTAGTGAGTGCTCTTCTATAGATAGGGGTAACACGTTGGAAGCAAACTCTATACAAATGTATATGATTATAGGCCTATTCGCATTCTCTGTTATTATGTAATTTCTTATAACATAGAAAAAAGCACCCATTTTGGATGCCATTAAACCTTTTCTATAACATAAACCATCGTCTTTCTTGAAGGTATATGATAAGAATAATCTTCATTTTTATGAATGTATGTTTCGTATTTACCCATCACTTGAAATCTTTCAGTCTCAGAGTCACCAAATCTTGATACGGAATCACATAAAACCAATGATTTTGTTCTATCGGTATGTAACAAACTTGAAATTTGTCGTTCGGAGTATATTTTTCCTACTGTTAATTCTTTTAAGATTTCATCATCACAGTACACTATTTCTCTCTCCTCTCCCACTCTATCTATTCGACAGAAAACAGGAAAATCCTACAAAATAAAAAGCCATCACCGAAAGGTGACAGATCTAGAGGGGATGAGAGAGATAACAAACGGTAAAAAGTATCTCTTCAAGAATAAGATTACTCTCATTCTTTTCTCGATCACCGCACTATATACTTTAAACTACACGCTTTACGTCAATGACCGAAAAAAGAGCAAAAGCTTCCTTGTTTACCAACCCCAGACTTACATTCAGTATAGAGCGGGGTAAATTAATTCTCCTAATTCAAAACTTCTAGGAACACCTAGGTATCGATAAAAAAACAAAAGTGAATATCCTTCATTTCTTTTTAGTCAAATTTTGATTCATCCTATTGTTTGGACGGCTATCTTTTAGTAGGTTATACGAAACTCCATACGGTACATGAAGTTTTATATAACCTACTTATTATTAAGTTTGGTCTATATATAGATGGCTTTTGTACGACGAAATAACAGATTTTCTATTTCTCACCATAAGGACGATATTTACTTCTTATATATTTGCAGATAAAACAATCTCCAAATAAAAAAGCATCTTATGCAGATACTCTTTATACTTACACACTATTTATCTCTTTTCTTATCTAGGTTTATTTTCTTTGCTGGACTTATTTCATAATCCCTACGTCCTGTATCCTTCTCAAAATAAACATAATCAGCGTGAATAGCTTTATGTATTAATTCTAAAATAACCGTAACTACTCCAATTTTCAGCATAGGACCAATAGATGAAGAAAAATCAATTAGTAAAAAAGGTAGCCCTACAGCAAAAGTTAAATCCAGAAAAAATGTCAAGAAAGCTACAGTTGAATAAATGCCACTTTTTCACTAATAAAACGAATACTCCCTCAGCATAATTTACTGTTAACAAAACTTAATCTTATAATTCAACTATAAAGTCCAAATCTATCAGCATGTATGGAGTTAGTATAGTCATATGGACACAACTTAGTTACGTCCTTACAATGGGTTTCAAGGAGGAGGTGTCCGTATGACAAACAAGAAATTTAATGAAGAGTTTAAAAAATGGTGGTTGAATTATATCGTTCAGGACAATCTGTAAAACAATTAAGCAGCGAGTATGGCGTATCAGAAGTAACCGTTTATAAATGGATTAAAATATATTCTCCTATCACATCAGTTGATGAAGATGAAATGACACTAGAAGATCTAAAACGAATGAAAAAAGAAATGCTTCGTCTAAAAGAAGAGAATGAAATTTCAAAAAAGACTATGGCCATATTCGCGAGAAAATAAAAGATACAGAATTACACCCATTTATTGATTGTCAAAAAGAAACGCACTCTGTTCATATGATGTGCCAAACTCTTGGGATAGCGAGAAGTTCTTACTACCAATCTCAGCATAAAACAGAGTCAAAGCGTAGTCGTGAAAATAAAAAATTAACCAAAAAAATTATACAAATTCATCAAGACAGTGAAGGTCGTTACGGTGCACCTAGGATTCATCAAATACTATTGGAACAAGGATTACAAGTAAGCATAAAGCGTGTGCAACGGCTCATGAGAAAAGAAGATATTCGTTCCATTATCTTAAAGAAATACAAACCACATTCTTCAAAATCAACCGTAGAGGAACGGACAAATTTATTAGAACAAGACTTTTCTACAACTACAATAAATGAAAAATGGGTAGCTGATATTACCTACATTCACACCCAAAAAGACGTTTGGTGTTATCTTGCATCTGTCATGGATTTGTATTCTAAGAAAATTATAGGGTATTTATTTTCACGAAATATGACAACGAATCTTGTAGTAAAAGAGCGATACGGAAGCGAATATAACGACTATGATTTGGTTTGTCCTACTTTCAATGGTAATCCTTGCAATTTCAGAAATTTGACACAGCTCTGGAAAAAGCTTATAAAGAAAAGTGAAGTTCCTGATATTTGGTTCCATGATCTAAGGCATACTCATGCAACTTTAATGTTGAAACAAGGTATTCATCCGAAGATTGTAAGTAAACGTTTAGGACATAAAAGAGTAGGCATCACATTAGACACCTACTCGCATGTCGTACCAGGACTACAAGAAAAAGCAGTTGAAGATTTTGCAAATAATCTATTTCAAAAACACTAATGTTTGTAAAATGTTTGCAAATACGGATTTTGCATAAAAATACTAGCAGATTCGTATAAAATTGAAAGGAGCAAAAAACATGAAAGAAATCAAGTCTGAAAAGGAATTTAAAGACATTATCGCAAGCGAGGAGCCAGTAGTAGTTAAGTTCTTCACTACATGGTGCCCAGATTGTGTACGTATGGACAACTTTATCGGAGATGTAATGGAAGAGTTCCAGAAATTCGAATGGTATTCTATTAATAAAGATGAGTTCCCAAGTATTGCAGAAGAGTATCAAGTAATGGGAATTCCTAGCTTATTAGTGTATCAAAATGGTGAAAAACTTGGTCATTTACATAGTGCAAACGCAAAAACAGAAGAGCAAGTTACTGAGTTTTTAGAAGCATACTAAAATAGAAGAAGTGCCTCTGAGATATATTCTTTCAGAGGCACTTTTTTAGTCTTTTTTAATGATTTTCTTTCGTAATTACTTAGTCATTTCTTCAGAAGTGTAATAGGCTATTTCCTCTTGACCAATATACATTAGGATACGTCTTTCTCCTTCATCTCCAAGATACATCTCCATTTTTATATGTAATTAACAAATCATATAGCAGATTATTAATCCCCTTTAATTTTTGTTCATCTTCATTCAATATTCATAAAATAACCTTCATTTAAACCGCCAAACCCTTTCGAAATAGATATCGATAGCATAGAAATATCTTGCTTCCTCATCGGACGACTTACCCCCTGTGATACTAAGGATCGTAAAAAGCAGGATAATATTTTGCGCATCTCCCCCCTTCCTTATATCGCAAAGGAAATCCGATGAAATTTTTACCTTTTCTCACTTTGTACTTTGCAACATATTTTTCCTTTGCGAAACTTTGTTATCCCCTACTTAAAAAACTATAAAGCGTCAACAATGTTTGTATAGACCCACACGAGTTTCGTTTGATACTCTATTAATAGAAAGAATTTCCTAACAGAAAGGTGAGTGATCATTATGAATTCACTTTCTAATAAAGAAGCTGATAAAGGAGCTATTGTCAGCATTATCGCCTACATATTTTTATCATCACTGAAAATCGTAATTAGCTATATTGCCCTTTCCAGTGCATTACGGGCGGATGGTTTAAATAACTTAACAGATATTGGTGCTTCTTTAGCTGTATTAATTGGTCTTAAAATTTCTCGTAAACCCCGTGATCCGGATCATCCATACGGACATTCACGTGCAGAACAAATCGCTTCACTTGTTGCCTCCTTTATTATGGCGACGGTCAGCTTAGAAGTAATCGTAAGTGCAATTCAATCGTTTTTCACTCCGCAAAAAACCGCACCAAATGTACTTGCAGCATGGGTTGCCTTATTTTGTGCTGTCGTCATGTACGTCGTGTACAAATATAATAATAAAATTGCGCAGCGAACAAAAAGTAAAGCATTAGAAGCCGCTGCAAAAGATAATTTATCAGATGCTCTCGTGAGTATAGGTACAGTTGTCGGCATTGTAGCATCACAGTTCCACATGCCTATCCTCGATCCAATTGCGGCGTTAATCGTTGGCTTTATTATTTGCAAAACCGCGTGGGACATCTTTATAGAAGCTTCTCATATGTTAACTGACGGCATTGATCCGGATAAAATGGAGGAATATTCACAAGCTGTCAGACTCGTTTCTGGTGTTGAACATATTGTTGATATTCGCGCACGTATGTATGGAAACCAAACGTATGTGGATATTACGATTGAAGTAGATGCCCATATGGACGTGAGTAAAAGCCATCATATTACCGATAAAATTGAAGAAATGTTAGAACGAAAATTTGGAATTTTACACACTCATATTCATGTTGAACCTATGCAAAAAGAACCTATGATGACATAGGTTCTTTTTTGATGAATGCTTGATGAAACATAATACATAAAATAAGCCAACTTCCACCCGCTGCCCAGCCCGCTAATATATCGGATGGATAATGGACACCGAGATATACACGGCTAACAGAAATAGAAAATATAACAAAACATGTAATAAAAATAAGCAACAACTTTTTATGCAGTGTAATGCGATGTTCTGTGATTGTTACATAGGCGATAAACCCTAAAAATGCTGTAGCATTCATCGTATGGCCGCTCGGAAAACTATACCCTGTAGCTGTAACAAGCTGCGTGACATCCGGTCTTGGGCGCTCGTACCATAATTTTAAGAGGCTGTTAAGATAACGAGATCCATAATAATTAACGATTAAAAATAACGCACTTAACAACTTTTTTCGAATGAGAAAGTACATTACAACTATGATTAATACTGGAAAATATATTTTTTTTGAACCAATATAAGACATCCAGGTAAAATAAGCTGTCAAATAATCGTTCCGAAAACCTTGAATAAATTTGGAAATAACATCATCAAATCTCTCAATACAAGCGGTATGATACGAAAGTGATAATCCGACAAAACAAATGAGTAACGTACTTAACAAGTATACATGTCGATATCGTTTCACATACATAACCTCACTATATAAAAATAAGAAATGGAGCGGTTGTTTTAGTTTTCCTCCCCATTTCTTTTTTATGCATCATTTATTAAGAAATATAACTGTTAATTTTTTGCTGCATCGTTGGAATGTCTTCACGTGTTACAGTAAAGCGAACAACTCTTTCATCTAAGTCTAAAGCTTCTGAAAATAAACCTGCTAACCCACGGGCTTTTCTGTCAACTTCCATAATAATGTCCAAATGATCATAAGCACGTGGTAAAATTAATAATTCCAATTCATCCAATTTGCCATAATACTGTCCGGAAACTGGAATGAACTCAAACTCTTGCGCAAATGGAATATTGGCACGTAAATGACGTGGTAATTCTTCACACTCCGCTTGACGAAGCCTAAATCCTAATTGTTTTACGCTATCTAAAACACTGTTTAATAACACATTCGGTAGCACCTGAATGTAATCACGATCACTTGGATCAATACTGTGCTTAATATCAAGACCTGTATGAATCCAAACCGTTTTCATTCCAAATGTAAGTGGCGCTTCAATTGGCATTGAGAATGAAAATGGAATTTCTACTTTTTCATTTGGAGATATCGTAATAGGTTCGGTTAAACGTACTCGTTCTAGATCGAATGTAGCACTTACTTTTTTATCATCTACTTCTCGTATATACGATGTCGATAGTGTTAAATAAATGCTTTCAATTTGTTGATTGACTGATCCACCCGTAATATGAACCACACCTACAATTTCTTCTCCTACTAAATATTCATCTTTCTCAAGAACTGTATCCACTTTTGCATTTCCTATTCCAACGCTTGCTAAAAACTTTTGAAACATGTATCCCCCATCCTTTCTAATGCATAGCGTACATCTTCTCTGACTTCTTGTATATTTTCGTAATAAGGAGGCTTCATCCGTAGCATTCGCATAATAATTTCACAGTTTTCTTTCATTAGCTGTAACTCTTCATACCATGGCCTTTCTTCTTTTGCAGTAGATTCATAGCCAGAGTATAATAAAAATAATGTAAAGTGGCCTAGCGCATAAAAATCACTACGATAGTGAATTTCTCGCATATAGGCTTGTTCTCCTTCATAGGTAGATGCTCGTTCATCGATTTCTTCTATAAATCTAGCTAATCCAAAATCGATAATACTAATCTGCTCCTCTTTTATTAAAATGTTAGGAATTCGTAAGTCTCGGTGAATAATACCTTTACTATGAAAATAAGAAACTGGCTCAAGTACTTTATATAAAATCTGAAAAACCTCACGCTCTTCATATACATGTCCATCTTTGAAAATGAAGTCTTCAAAATTCTTACCTGGCATGTACTCCATTACAAAAAACGGCTGTTTTTTCCATATAAAGCCGTCATATAAGCGCGGTATTGCCGGATGATCTAACTGCTCTAAAATCGCTTGCTCCTGTGCGAATGACCTTCTACCTGACATATATTTTTGCTTACTTTGTCTTAACTGTTTCAAAACTCTTTTTTCTTTCGTTTGCAAATCATAAACGATATATGTAAAGCCATAGCTGCCCATTCCAATTACTGATTCAATTTTATAGCGCTGCGAGACAATTGTATCCATACGCAGCGGTCTATCAAACCAGGCGAGTATATCACGCCATTTCATCAACTACTTGAAAAAAAGCTGCGGCTTTTACGCTTTCTTTTATAATGCTGATGTCCATAGCCATGAGAATTTCTCCTCTTGTTATAATCACTACTTGAATACGAACGACCTCTATGACGATAATCACTACTTGAATACGAACGATATCTATTCTTCTTTCCTAGTAAAGAATCAATAATTTTTTTGAACATCCCTTCACCTCTTGCTTAAAATTTTCTTTTTATTATATCAATAATTACGCTTTATGTTTGTGACAAGTTTGTAAAGAAAGAATTTTGAAGTGTAAAAAACGACGAGTAGATCCCGTCGTTACTTTCACCCTTCATCCTCATCAAACACTTCATCAATCATACATTTTTCTAGTAAATATTCAAATGTAATATCAGCGAGATCTTCAATCTCTTCTCGCTTTGGTACATACCCTCTCTCAATTAGTTGCTCATAAAAAAACTCCGCAATTTCTTCCGTATCAATTACGACTTCAATTTCCTTCATGAGCATCACCCCTTTATTTCTGTTTTATGAAAAAATTTCAAAATTATGTATACGAGATTAGAAAAATAGATTTTCTTTTCCAAATCATACTTGTCTGTCATATCCTTTCACCTTGCAGCATACGATGTAGTACAAGCTATTTGAAGGGGGAAATACGAATGGAATATCAATATGAAATAGAGCAAAGAAAAGAAGAGTTCATGCATGAAGATAAATGGGCAGACTCTATCATTAAAGGGCTTATTATTTTTTTAACTATTGTAGGTATACCGTACACAATATATATTTTTGTTCAATTTCTTCTTGCTTTCTAACTATTTTTTCTCTGTTAATTTAACTAAATAATTATGGACGACATCCATAACAATTTTATATTCTTCATCTTGAAATGTTTCGTATAATAATTGATAGTCGTTATAAATATCTAATAATCCATCAATAATTTCTTGTCTGCTTGTTTTAATACTCACCTTTTTTGAGTTGTTTATTGACTTCAATTTTCCTAAATCTAATTTATTCATCCCGGCTTTATCTTGTTTCATTTTTTTCAAGATTGCATTAGCAGTTTGTGCATTCGCAAGCAAAGTTAAATCTGATTCATCAGCCTCTAACCACTCACCATCTGTAATTCTCGATAATTCATATATTGTATCTTCCCAGGCATCATTTTTATACCGCCACACCTCTGTGCGAAACCCAACGATACGAAAAACATCTTTATCATATCCCGTAACTTGCACAAGATCACCGAACGTAAAATGATAGCGTAATTCAATCCATTCTGTTTCACCTTTTTTCATTTCTTGTTCCGTAACATGTTGAAGTGTTTGTTCCACGTAATATCCATCATGATTATTAACTTCATATACATAAACACCATCTAATATTTTCATATTTGTAATTTTGCCAACAGTTCCATATAGCGTAATCACGACTATATCTCCTACATTATATTTAGGTTGTTTTTTTCTTGCCATTTATATCTCTCCTTTTTAAAGTCGTGATTTTGATACCAGTATATGCAAACGGCAGAAAAACGCTTATCACATCAGCTTATATTCAAAAAAAATTTCAATAAAAAATACATCACTTTTTATAGAGTGATGTACCAATACAGATATATTTGTATATGTTTAATCGTTATCTTTCTTGTATGTATAGCTCCCACGCCTCATCAAAAATAGACATACTGCCTAGTAATCCACTTAATTCTAAATATGAACTAATTTCATCGTAATCTTCTGATTGCTTCGGAAAACTTAAATCATCGTACATAGCTTCAGCTAAATCTGATATTTCATTTCTGATTAAAGACGCACGATACTTCATCATATAGTGATAAAATGACTTTTTCAAAAATATTCCCTACCTTTCTAACTTGGATACATTATACAAGGGTAAAAAGAAAAAAACCAGCATAATCGCTGGTTAAAAGTCGAAATAATTTCTTTTTAGGAGACGTGGACGTTCCATTAATTCTTCATATGTCAATTGTTTTGGTAAATCTTTTGTATAAATTAAAAACAACTGATCTTCTATTTCTTTTACAACATGATCAGCCTGATAGTCCATTCCACATGATGAACACGAAATACATGGTGTCTTTTGAATTTCAATGGCTTTTGTACCATCTGGCAATTCCCAATATACAGTATTCAGACTTTCTCTTGCTTCTGTACTGTCACACCACATACAATTCATACTGCGTCACCCTCAGCTTTTTTGCCATCTTCTAATTTCGACATTTGGGCTTGATACTTTTTATCTTTTAACTGATCACGCTTATCTCGTTTATCTTTTAAAGAAGAATGTGTTTCATTTGTTTCATAATCTTTCCGACGATTCATACGTTGTAAATCATCCGGAACAAGATTAAATTTCTTATCACTCATCAATCCTGCTACACCAATATCCGAACGTTTCTCTTCATATGTTGGATAAATCTCTTTAAAGTAACCTTCCGCTCTTCCTGGTACATAGTTTTCTGGTTCTGGATATGTTGTAATAACACCTTCAAAGTTACGAAGAACAACTTTATCTGCGCTTTGTGAAATTAAATAATTTGGCTGAAGAGCAATTTTCCCGCCGCCTCCTGGTGCATCTACAACGAACGTTGGAACCGCATAACCAGACGTATGTCCACGTAACCCTTCAATAATTTCTAATCCTTTTGAAACCGGAGCGCGGAAATGACCGATACCTTCTGATAAATCACATTGATAAATGTAATACGGACGAACACGAATTTTTACTAAATCGTGCATCAGTTTTTTCATAATCGGAACGCTATCATTAATACCTGCTAAAATAACCGCTTGGTTTCCAATTGGAACACCTGCATTTGCAAGCATTTCACATGCTAGTTTTGATTCTTCTGTAATTTCAATAGAAGTGTTAAAGTGCGTATTTAACCATACTGGATGATATTTTTTAATAATATTACATAGATTTTCTGTAATACGTTGCGGGAATACAACTGGCGCTCTCGTTCCGATACGAATAATTTCCACATGCGGAATTGCGCGTAAATTTTTTAATACGTATTCTAAGATTTTATCATTAATAAGAAGACCATCCCCACCAGAAATTAAAACATCTCGTACTTGTGGCGTTTCACGAATATAAGCAATTGCATCATCTAATTGTTTTTTCGGAACACCCATTCCAATTTGTCCACTAAAACGACGACGTGTACAGTAACGACAGTACATAGAACATTGATTTGTTACTAAAAATAACACGCGGTCTGGATAACGATGTGTTAAACCTGGAACTGGTGAATCCTCATCTTCATGAAGCGGATCTTCTAAATCATACTTTGTTTTATATAATTCTTCCGAAATCGGTACAGATTGCATCCGAATCGGACAGCGTGGATCATCGGGATTCATAAGAGAAGCATAGTACGGTGTAATATTTAACGGAATCGTTTTTGTTGAAATTTTAACACCTTCTTCTTCTTCTGGTGTCAAATTAATCACTTTCTTTAAATCATCTAACGTTTTGATCGTATTCGTTAATTGCCAAACCCAATCATTCCATTGCTCTTCTGTAACATCTTTCCATAATTCGATATCTTTCCAGTGACGATTTGGTTTGTATACATCATGTAACATTGCTATTCCCCCTTTTTTTACGCTCGCCATTTATATAAGCAATAATTATGCCAACTCCACATTTTCAAGAAGTGATGACGAAAGATACCCTATTATATATAAGAAAAAATATTTTTCTTATTTTAAATGGCGCTCTACTCAATACAATATTCGTTACTTTCTGTATATGTAAACGCTCTTTTTTTGGTGCAAACACACAAAAACCGCCGATTATTCGGCGGTTTTGTCATACTTATTTAATTTATACTGCAATGTTTGTCTTGGAATACCTAATAATTTAGCAGCTTGCAAAATATTCCCATCCGTTTCCATTAGCGCTTGATTAATTAATTCTTTCTCTGTTTGGTGAAGTGCCTCACGTAATGGAAGAATAGATTTCTTCTGTTTCTTTGAATCTACTTCTTTTCGAAATGTTCGTGGTAAACAACTAACTGTTAATGAACCTCCTTCTGCAATAATTACAGCGTGTTCAATCGTGTGTTTTAACTCTCTTACATTTCCAGGCCAATGATATGCTAGCAACCTTTCTTTCGTCCCATTATCAATATGGAGCACCTGTTTTTTATATTCTTTGTTATAGTCTCTTAAAAAGTAGGATGCTAACAATAATACATCTTCTTTTCGTTCACGAAGCGGTGGAATATATAGAGAAAATACATTTAAACGATAATATAAATCGGTACGAATTTTATTTTCACGTAAACATACTTCTGGAGGTTGATTCATCGCCGTAATCACGCGAACATCTACTTTTCTCGTCTTACTATCACCGATGCGACGAATTACTCCATCTTCTAATGCACGTAGCATTTTCGCCTGCAGATCAAGGGGCATCGAATTTAATTCATCTAAAAATAATGTCCCTCCATCTGCAAGTTCAAATAGCCCCGCACGTTCAATAGCTCCTGTATAACTCCCTTTAGTTGTCCCAAATAATAGACTTTCTAGTAAGGACTCTGGAAGAGCTGCACAATTTTGGGCAATAAACGGTTTGTTTTTACGGTTGGAAGCCTCATGAATCGCTTGTACAAATAGTTCCTTTCCTGTTCCTGTTTCCCCGTATATTAAAACGTTTGCATTTGTTGGAGCTACCTTTTGCGCCAAATCTTTTGTTTGTTTAAAGCGGGAATCATTCGTCACAATTGTATTAAAAGCAACGTGTTTTTTTGTTATCTTCTTCCTAGAGGATCGTTTCATTTTCGATTGTAAATCAACAATTGTATCCGTTAATTTTTGAATCGTCGAGTAATCTTTTGCGATTTCAACAGCACCTGCAATTTCACCTTCTATAAAAATAGGTAATGTGGTATTTACAGTACAAACATCTTCACCATTTAAATTTTGATAACGCTGCACTTGATGTAAAATCGGCTTTTTTGTATTTAAAACTTTCATAAGTGTACTCGTTTCCCTTGATAAAGATGGGAATGCTTCTAATAAATGCTTACCCAATACATTCTCAATCTTTGATCCGTCATGTTTTGCAGCAACAGTATTATAAAAAATTGTAATACCATTTTCATCCACAGCATGAATCGCTTCATCAATACTGCCCAAAATCGCTTCAATGACTTCTTGTGTCGAAACTGCCAGCAATGTCATTCCCCCCTCTTGCTAAAAATTCAGCAATTTATATGCTGAATTTCCGGCACCCCTGTGCGCGATTATAAGCATTGCCATTCCGTTCTACTTTTCTATTTATTTCATATCATTACTTTCCCGCCAACAAGTAATAAAGTGCAACTCTAATCAGCGGGGGGCTTCATCCCCCACTGATTATTAGCCCGCAACAATCTGGTATTCTAAACTTTCAAGTAAAGATCTTACTACGCATTCATGCGGGATAAATCTTTTACCCATACATTCATATCTTCTAATTTATCAAAAATATAACAATTATTTGCTAGCCTTCCTGTGTATGTATATCCTAGCTGATGAAAAGCTGCATTCATACCAAACGAAAGTGAACGTGCGATTGTGTAAGAACAAAAAATTGCTCTCTCTTGTAGTTCTTCTTCTAACTTAATGAGTAAACTTTTCATAAATCCATGCTTTCGATATTCAGGTAAAGTTGCACAATTCGTTAATTCTGCGTTACCTTCTTTCACATTCATTTCTGCTGAAGCAGTACTAATAATACGCCCCTCTGATTCATACACATAATAAATCGTATCTTCTTTCATCGTCTGAACAATATAGTCTGCTTCATTTAACGGTGTCGGATAAATTTCAAACACTTTTCCAAATACACTTGCCAATTCTTCTGCGTCTGCCTCTGTCGCTTTTCGTAGTACAAATTTCTCTGGAACTTGTTTCTCCTTTACTTCCTTTTCTCTCACACCATCTATAATGCGGTCCTCATCAATCCACTGGATACTATTTCGTCTTTCATCATCACGATATTTTACGAAAAAGTATGCATCATGTCCTTGAAAATAATGTGGAATCGTCGCTTCTAATAAAAAGCCAAAAGAGAGCCACGCCGAAACATGCTCTCCCTTTCCTTTTATAATGCATTTGGTGAAAGAATGCTTCTCTGCTAACTCTTCTATTTTTCGCATAAGACTTTCTACATTTCCTGTATAATGATCTACCCGAATACGTTTATTAAAATAATCTAGCACTCCTTCTACAGTATAGTAGTTTGTCTGTTCTCTGAATGATTCATAATAGTTCATTTTTTCACCTCACACCAGTCTAGTAATGTACATGCAATAACTTTTGCTGCGGCAATCATTTTATCCACTTCAATGTATTCATTTGGATAGTGGGCTACCTTTGTCTCTCCTGGTCCGAATATAATGGTTGGGATTTCTGCGATTTGTGTAAATAAACCACCATCTGTGCCCCATGGTGATGCTTCTATAATTGGACTTCTTTCTTCAATTTGAGCAAAATTATCTTGAAGCGTTGTAATGAGCGCATGCTCCTCATCTAATTCACCTGGGACCCACCTTGCCCCAAACCATTCTACCTCTACTGGATATTCTTCGAACCATGGATCTACATTCTTTAATTGCCCTATCCAATTTTCAAATTCTTCTTTTACCGCCTCCATAGTCTCATTCGGCGCAACTCCACATCTTCCTTCTAAAATCAAAGAATCTGGTACGGAGCTTGGCCAGCTACCACCTTCAATTTTCCCAACATTGATTGGAACAGGGATTGGAATTTCTTTATATAACGGGTCTGTAATCCGTTCATTTCTTTTCTGTTCTAATTGTCTCAAATGTTCAACAACAAACACGCTCTTTTCAATTGCACTTACTCCTTCATAACGAGTCCCGCCATGTGCTGCTTTTCCTTTCACATGCAAGCGAAACCACATTGAACCTTGTTGTTTCGGGAAAAACTTCATATTTGTTGGTTCTGGAATGATAACCCCATCTGCCTTATACCCTCGTAAAATTGCTGCTAAAGTACCTGCTCCACCGCTCTCCTCTTCTATTACACTTTGAAAATAAATATCTCCTTTTAATTCAATACCCAGTTCTACAATCGCTTCGATTGCCAGCATAAGCGCCACATTGCCGCCCTTCATATCGGTTGTTCCACGACCATATATGCGATTCCCTACTTTTTCACCACTATATGGATGGTGTTCCCACTGATTCACATCACCTTCTGGTACAACATCGATATGTCCATTTAAAATCATTGATTTTCCATCGCCGCTTCCTTTTAACGTCGCAACAATATTTGGGCTATCTGAAAAATTCGTTCTTGGAGATACAAAATAAGGATGATCTTTCATTTTTGTAAAAGAAGGCTCCCAAATATCGAGATCTAAACCTAATTCACGTAGTTTTTCAATGACAATTGCTTGCGCGCCGCTCTCATCTCCAGATACACTTTTTTCTTGAATTAATCGTTTTAAGAGCTTTACACTTTCTCCTTCATGACTTTCAATATAATCACACACTTGTTTTTTTAATTGCTCCATATTTGTTAGCTCCTCTCATTCAATCACAAGTAAATTAGAACTCACATGAAAAGATGCCTCCGTATTTCGTTTTACATCCTCTACTGTATAAGGGCTCATTAACTCTTGGAGTATTAAACCTTCAGAAGTAACTTCCATTACAGCCATATCTGTAATAATTAAATCCACGCACCTTTTCGACGTTAATGGAAGCGTACATTCTGAAACAATTTTTGCATTTCCATACTTATCAACGTGATTCATCACAACAACGACCCGCTTTGCTTTTTGCGCTAAATCCATCGCTCCGCCAATACCAGGAACACGTTTCCCGGGAACAATCCAATTTGCTAAATCACCTTTTTCACTTACTTGCAGTGAACCAAGTATTGTTACATCAAGCAACCCTTTTCGAATCATTCCAAATGCCGTGCAACTGTCAAAATAACTTGCTCCTGTAATAAGTGACGTCGGCAATCCAGCCGCATTACACAAGTTTTCATCTTCGCTTCCTTTACTTGGCGTCGGGCCCATTCCAACGATTCCATTTTCCGCCTGGAACATAACATGTATATCTTCAGGCAAATGGTTAGGTACAAGAGAAGGGATACCAATCCCTAAATTTACAATCATTCCATTTTGAATTTCTTTCGCAGCACGCCTTGCTATCTTATCTCGTACTTCTACTCCCATACCCATCTCCAATTCACTCCTTCCGACGGCACAATATAATTTACAAAAACACCTGGAACAACAATTTCCTCAGGATCTAAACTTCCAAGCGGTACGATTTCTTCTGCCTCAACAATTGTAATATCTCCAGCCATCGCAACGTGTGGATTCATATTGCGAGCACTTTTATCAAACACAAGATTGCCAAACGGATCCGCCTTCTTCGCATATACAATCGATACCTCTGCCGTTAAAGCTGTTTCCACTAAATATGTTTTTCCGTTCATTTCGACTGTTCGTTTTCCTTCCTCTACAATCGTATCCACACCAACATCGACAAGAATTCCACCTAATCCCATTCCACCTGCACGAATTCGCTCTGCTAGCGTTCCCTGAGGCGAAAACTCAATCCGTAATCGTCCTTCATTTAACTGTCTTCCTGCATTTGGATTTGAACCAATATGAGAAGTAATTAATGATTTCACTCGCTCATTTGTTACAAGGCGGCCAATTCCTACATCTGGAAATCCCGTATCATTTCCGATTAAATGTAAATTTGTAATTCCTTTTTGTGCAATAGCCTGTATTAATGATGGAGGGGATCCAATTCCGCCAAACCCTCCAAACATTAACGTCATATCATCATGAAACAATGACATAATCTCTTCAATTTCTTTTAATTTACCAAATGTATTTGTAATGGTTGTCATACGATACTGTGCCCTCCTTTTTGCATCATCTCTTCCACACTTTTCGCAAAAATCTCAAGTAACTCATCTAACTCAGAATATGTAGTTGTCATCGGCGGTGCAACAAGCAGCGCACTATCCTCTTTTCCTGCTTGCCCTGAAACAGCTTGATATAAAAGAAGTCCGTTTTTCGCCGCGACTGAAATGAGCTCAGACGCTTTTGTAAACGATTGCAATTCTACTCCGATCAGGAGTCCTTTTCCGCGCACATCGGCAATAATCGTCGATTGCTGCTGAACTTTCTGCAATCCTTTTATTAAATATTCTCCTTTTTCAGCTGTTTTTTCAGGTAAATTATGTTTCTCCATATATTCAATAACCGCTAAAGCTGTCGCGGCTGATAACGGGTTAGCACTTAGCGTATGCCCACTCATAACTGATCGCGACCCTCGTAAAATCGGTTCCATCACACGGTCACTCACAACCGTCGCGGCCATCGGTGTATAACCAGCACCTAGACCCTTTCCTAACGTCATGATGTCTGGCTCCACGCCCCAGTGTTCCATCGCAAACCATGCACCTGTACGCCCAAGGCCTGTCATCACCTCATCAGCAATAAATAAAATATCATAATGGCTGCAAATATCTTTAATTACTTTATAATATTCTTTCGGTGGTACAACCGCACCGCCTGCCGCCCCAATAATCGGTTCAGCTATAAAAGCTGCAATATGTTCTGCACCAATTCGTTCAATTGCTCGTTCTAATTCCGTTGCACAAGAAAGCTGACACGTTGGATATACTTTCTGCACCGGACAACGGAAACAATACGGCGCTGGAACAGTTGGATAATCTTCTAAAATAGATACAAATCGCTGGCGACGAAGTGGATGCCCTGACATTGATAAAGCTCCCATCGTAATACCGTGATAACTCATCCAACGTGATAAAATTTTATGTTTCCCTTGAATACCGCGCTCTTGAAAATGTTGAATCGCAATTTTCATAGCCGTTTCATTCGCTTCTGTACCACTATTCACAAAGAAACTCCAGTTCAAATCTCCTACACTTAAATCACTTAACTTCTTTGCTAACTTCTCAGCTGGCTCACTCGTAAACTGTGAGCGGTACACAAAAGCAATCTCCTCTGCCTGCTTTTTAATCACTTCCGCAATCTCCGTTACGCCATGTCCGATACCTGCCGTAATCGCTCCTGACGAACCATCAAAATATTTATTACCATTTTGATCATACAAATACACACCTTTTCCATGTGAAATCATTGGATACGGCTGACCAACAAGTGGCTTAATTAAGTAATCGCGCATAGCGCTCCCCCATTTCTCCAATTTGTATATATATATGAAGAAAATTGACGTTTCTTTCATAAAAAAGAACCCTCTGCAAACGCAGTGAATTTATCAAAAAACTATTATAAAATATACAAATGAGTGCTAAAAATCAAAATAAAAATAAACATTCAGAAATATAATAAAAGACCAAACCCTTTACCCCTCTTAAAAAAATCCTCCCCCCTATAAAAAATAAGCCTAAAAAACATACTACCTAATTATTTTTTCACCATACCATCAGCTTCGCTCAATTGCTGACATTGTGTAAACTTCGACGAAACTCCCGTCAATTTCCTTCCTATTTATTTTGTTTATCTGTCATATTTTTCAACAAATTTAGACAAATCCTTCAAAAAGAAACCTCCTATGATTACTCAATCATAGGAGGTTTCTTTCATATAATTTATTTTTTAAATTTTCGACATCTACTTATTCCTATTAAAAAACATGCTTTTATTGCATTTTACAAAATATTTTTTACTGAGAAAAAACAAATGTGCTAATCCTCTGTACGAGGTTTCTCCTCTTACATAGCACCTTAATCTATCTAACTCTCCCAGCGATTCAACCCTAAATAACAAGCTCCATACACACCAGCATCATTGGTAATCGAGATGCTTCTTTATATTGGCGAATAAGTGCAGAAGTCGATGCATATCGTTCGTAACATCCTTTTCCACCTAACTACATTCTTTTCCATGATATATTGATTATATAAATAATAAATTAAATCATGATATCATGTTGTCATTACCAGTTGTTATGAAGTATACCATTACAACTTTTTCTTTCATAATACATTTTCTGAATTTTTTGTAAAATTTTTCAAACATTTTTATTCATAGCCTAACAATATAATTCTATTTATTGCGAAATAAAAACCATGAATGGAATTGCCTGCAAGAGAAAGATTATTTTTATCAAATTGATTCTTCCCGTAAAAATCTGATCGATGAAGGTTAATTACTAATAAAATTCTCCCTACCTTAAAGTCCGTACAAATGAGAAAGATAGGTGCGCGGGATAATTGCCCACAAAAAAATCAATTGATCTGGCTAAATGAAAGTTTCACTTTATCTCAGAAAAAGAAAAGGAGTGTTCCTATGATTCAACAATTAAAAACATATTACGGTAAAGATATAACGGTTAATGAAACAGTATTGTCTGGGGAGTATAGCTGGTTTTTAGTTGAAGGAAACAAAGTAGGGATTCGCAAATCTCGCTTACACCAAAGGGAACGTCAATTACTTTCATCAATCTTAACGCCCATTCATACTGATACATTTTATGAAACAGAAAAAGAAAATTCTTGGTATGAAGCGTTATATCAAAATAAGGATATTCCTATCGTATCTGTTCGTTTTTTACATTTTTTCACAAATCACTCTATAGTAGAAAGAGAAGAATTTCAAGATGCTTTACAGTCCATGTTTTCTTTCGCCACTACAACGATATGGGAGACTTCTCAAGCCGGCGTTCTCATCTTAGAAGAAGATATATCGAAATCTATATTACAAACAGCCCTTGATACATTAGAAACAGATTTTTTTATATCTCTATCCTTTTTTATTGGCAGACACTATACCGAAACAAATGGAATTTCTCGTTTGTATCAATGGGAACGAGCATTATTTTCTTTTCTTTCTCCCTATTTATCAAAAAAGATTATACACATTGAACACCTACTCCCTTACCAATTAATGATCTCATTACCAAAAGAAGAAAGAGAAAAATATACAAATCAATTGTTAGCACACATTTCAAATGACAAAGAACTAATCGATAGTGTTAAAGTATTCTTCCAATGTAATTTAAATGTATCACTTGCAGCGAAACATTTATATTTGCATCGTAATACCTTGCAGTATCGAATTGATAGATTCATTGAAAAAACAGGAATTAATATCAAAACATTTGAAGGCGCTGTAGCAGTTTACATGGCATTCCTTTCTTTAGATATCTCGTAAACTTGCATAAAAACCTCTCATTTTTTTGTGCAATCTGCCAATTTACTTACCTGCAAAAAAATCTTATAATTCAATTAATTCAAATAATAAGGAGTGAGTAATTGTGGCAGAACTCGTATTAGATCATATTTTTAAAGTTTATGATAATAAAACGACTGCTGTTTCTGATTTTAATTTACATATTGAAGATAAAGAGTTTATCGTATTTGTCGGTCCTTCTGGATGTGGAAAATCAACAACTCTACGTATGATTGCGGGTCTAGAAGACATTTCTGATGGTTCATTTTATATTGATGGAGAACGTATGAATGATGTCGCTCCAAAAGATCGCGACATTGCGATGGTATTTCAAAATTACGCACTATACCCACATATGTCTGTTTATGATAATATGGCGTTTGGCTTGAAACTACGCAAACTTCCAAAAGATGAAATTAATCGCCGCGTAACAGAGGCTGCGAAAATCTTAGGCCTTGAAGATTACTTAAAACGAAAACCAAAGGCATTATCAGGTGGACAACGCCAACGTGTTGCGCTAGGAAGAGCTATCGTTCGTGACGTAAAAGTATTTTTAATGGACGAGCCTCTATCCAATTTAGACGCAAAATTGCGCGTAAGTATGCGCTCTGAAATCTCTAAACTTCATCGCCGTTTAAACACGACCACTATATATGTGACACATGATCAAACAGAAGCAATGACAATGGCATCACGCCTTGTTGTTATGAAAGATGGTGTCATCCAGCAAGTTGGTACGCCAAAAGAAGTATACGATGCTCCTGAAAACATTTTTGTTGGCGGATTCATTGGTTCTCCAGCTATGAATTTCTTTACCGGAACATTACAAGATAACTATTTTCATATAGAAAATATTCGTTTCAAAGTACCAGATGGCCAACTAAAAGCATTAAAGAAAAAAGGATATAATGGAAAAGAAATCATACTCGGTATTCGTCCTGAAGACATTCATGATGAACTAATTGTTCTTCAATCTTCTCCTGAATCAACTGTCGAAATTACAGTTGAGGTCGCTGAATTATTAGGTGCTGAAACGATGATTCATGGAAAACTTGCGAGTCAAAACTTTGTTGCACGAATCAACGCTCGTTCAGAAATTAAAGCTACCGATAAACTTCCGTTAGCTTTTAGTTTAACTAAAGCGCACTTTTTCGA
Organism: Bacillus sp. FSL K6-6038; assembly: GCF_038050455.1. Lineage (NCBI taxonomy): Bacteria > Bacillati > Bacillota > Bacilli > Caryophanales > Bacillaceae > Bacillus > Bacillus sp. FSL K6-6038. The sequence continues at coordinate 2,267,131 of NZ_JBBOUH010000001.1, read as the reverse complement.
TATTGATACAGAACAACGTATACGTAATGAATAGACATACTTGATTAAGGTATAAACCATTTTTCTTCCTGATCTTTCTGTACTATTTACCTAAGAAAGGCCAGGAAGCTTCTTTTTGATATTTTATTTTTTTACAAGTATTATATTTAATCCTTTTCGTTTTTTATTGCTACCACCTGACGCTCCTCTTATTTTTCATTTTCATTAACATTTTTTGGCTACTCCTTTTTCATCTCGCTATTCGCGAGCAGTAAGGCCCCACCCCAACATGCAACAAAAGCAAAGAAATTAGGTGGGAGATGAAGCCCCACCGCTGATTGAAATTTCACTTTATGAAAATCTAATTTTTCTAATCCTCTATAGATACAACCTTATGTAACCTTACACATGCTTCCATTCAATGTAATTTCAAATTTTCAAGTACATATTTAACAATTAATTTCACAGTTTCTGGATAGCCTTTACCATCATTAGTTTATCCCACTGCAACTTCTTCATTTGTTCTTTTGTGTTAAAATATCGCAAGACCTCATGTTCCAACTGATATTTTAAATACGAGTTTACATTAAAATAAAAAAGAAAGAACCGATTAACTATATTAACCAGTTCAGCATGACGCTCTTTATCAGTTATTAACGAACCCAACATGCCCCGATGATAATTAGTAAAATAAACAATACAACGATCAACGCAAATCCAGAACCTGTACCGCACCCTCCGCCGCCATAACCATATCCGCAATAACTACTAGGATATCCGTAACCCCACATGATTTGCTCTACTCCCTCCGCTACTTAAAAATTAAATTCCCTTAATAAATTATGTAGGACAACTCCCACTTTGTATGTGCGTTTGCCTATAAATTAAAAACTCCATAACTCCGCTAACGATTTTATAGTTTGCACCAGATCGAGCAACTTGTATATGTATAAAATTTGTGGCATTAAATACAGTGAAACTTTAATCAGTGGGGGTTTTCTTCATCCCCCACTGATTATTAGCCCTCACCAATCGGGCTTTTACGGGCAGTTGATCCCCTACCTACCTTGTTTCTCCCTGAATCTTGAGGTGGGGGTCTTACTGCCCGTTAATGCGGGATAAACTATCTATTATCCTATTTATATTTTGAAGTGTTTTTTGCATAAGCCCTTTTCCGAGATGCATATAGTTATAGTGATGACAAAGGAGGAATTTTACATGGCTCAATCTGAAATTGAAAAATATGGACAAGAAGCAGCCCTGTATGAACAACTTGCCCGTTACTATCAATATACAAATCCCAAAAAATATATGGAATTATATATGAAATATCATAGTGCGATTACCAAACTTGTACATGTGTATGAAAAACGCGGCTCTCAAGAAGCTACATTGCCATCCTATATGAGAATATTCCACGCATCCCCTCATACACCAGCTATTGATTTTTTAGTTAACGGACAGAAGGTAGTAAAAAACATTTCTTTTAAACAACACAGTCCTTATTTGTCCTTAACTCAAGGGCAGTACCGGGTTGATATCGTTCCAGTCGGTAATGAAACACCTATTTTTTCAGCACTTGTTCCCATGATGGGTAACCACTCTTATACACTGGCAGCAATTAGTACCGATACACATCTACAGTTGCAACCAATGCTTGATAATACTCCTTTGCAATCTGGTCAAGCAAAAATAAGATTTTTACATTTTTCCTCTGATACCCCTGCTGTTCATGTATCCATAAAAGGTGGCGACTATTTATTCGAAAATGTCTTATTTAAACAAGTAACAGATTATTTACAGGTAAGCCCTGGAACAGCTGATATTGAAATTTCTCTTGCTCATACAAAAAAGATACTTGTAACCATCCCTGATGTAAAAGTAGAACCAAATACAATTTACACATTTGCATTAGTAGGCTATTCTAATCAATCCCCAAAATTAGAAGCCGTGGTTCTTACAAATTAAAAAATCTACACCATTCTCTTGGTGTAGATTTTTTTCTCTTTATTTTTGAAATGAAATATGAAATTCTGTCCATTCTGAATCAGAGCGACACGTAATCGATCCATTATGCTTTTCGACAATTTGTTTACATACAAACAAACCGATGCCAGTTCCTAATTTCTTAGTCGTGACAAATGGTTCAAAAATCGTTTCAATACTTTCTGCCGGAATCATCGGTCCATTATTTTTAATAACAATATGAATCCTTTCTTCCTCTTCACATGTATCGATAATAATTTTACGATCTTCTTTAATCACTTCGAGAGCATCGATTGAGTTCATTAAAATATTTAGAAAAACTTGTCTCACTTCACTACGGTATCCTACAAATGAGATAGGATACGGTAAAATCTTTTCAATTGAAACATTTGCATTAACTAGACTTGGATATAAGAAATGAATAATATCATGAAACAAATCATTTAGCCAAAATCGTTCAGACTCATTCCACATTTCTTTTTTTGAAACAAGTAAAAATTGCGAAATACGAAAGTTTAATTGGTCCAATTCATGTGAAATAATATCTAAATATGATAAATTCGGATGATCTAATTTCAATAATTTCACAAACCCCATAATGGAGGTTAATGGATTTCGAAACTCGTGAACAAAACTAGCCGACATTTGTCCTAAAATCGTCAATCTTTCTTTATGTGTTTCATTTATATATTGCTGTTTTTCTTCTAAATTTCTCGATATAATTTCCGAATATTTTAAAACCGTATAATAAATTAATTTGTCAAAACAAGTATGTATTTTTGTCATAATTGGTTTTAATTCACGAGCTTTAACATCTAATTCGCACATTGCTTCAAATAGTTCATTTCTTCCTACATTCGCGTTATAGACAAAATCTCCAATATTAACGTCCGCCCCTGCTCGCTCAATTGCAATTTTTTCACATAACGGCTGTAGATGAGCTACATCCTTATTTTCCATAATAAGTTCAATGATTAACTCTAATAAATTCTCTCCATTCTGAGCTACTTCTTGCTTAAATGGATCTTTTTCGGAAATAATCATTTTGTTTTTCCAGTTCTCTACGAATTGGTGCCTGTTGTTTTTCAAGTGCGAACAAAATACTTCTTTAATATCCTTATCGATTGGAAAAACCCCCATTCCCTCCATTTCCATGCGACGAATACCCTATATATTTTGAATATTAACACAAAAAACGAGTTTCGTTAAGAGATTGTTGTCACATTTTGTTAATTTCTGTTGATAAAGTTAATTTGAACATGGTATTTGAAATGTCTTTTTTTGCATCCTTTTCATTTCTTGCGTACAATAAGATATGAAAGGTGTGAAAAATATGGTAAATAAAAATGTGGAAGATTATCTCCAAGAAGGCATTCATGGCCAAAAGCAAAACAAACCAGAAGAACGCAATATGTACTTAGGCACATTGCGTGAGCGTGTGGAAATCGCTTTAACAATCGGTCAAGTGATGCAAAGCAATGTTTACACAGAAGTAGCTAATAGCATGCGCACTTCTCAATCATTACAACTATATGTAAACGGCAGCATCTCTTACCCACATTTATCAAAATACATTAAATTAGCAAACGAAAAAAATGTACCTTTTACAATCGTCCAAAATAAAGGTACACAAACACCAATTGGTTTAGTTCTTGCGCATAACACAGCGGTAGATAAAGAACAAGTTTATGTTGAAGATACGATTTTTAAACAAGAGATGAAATAATACACGATAATGTGACACTTCCATTACCAATCGGTCTTTTACGGGCAGTTATCCCCCACTTCTCTTCCTTGCTCCTCTCTGAATCTTGAGATGGGGGTCTTACTGCACGCAAATAGCGAGATAAATAAAAGGTACACTTACTTAGATAATAAGTGTACCTTTTATTTGTATTTATTTTTTTATAAAGATTAGTTTCATCTCTGTCATTTCTTCAATCGCATATTTAATTCCTTCACGACCTGTACCACTTTCTTTGACACCGCATATGGCATGTGATCTACTCGAAAAGTTGAAATGTCTTTAATCATGAAACTGCCCATATAAATCCATTTTGATTTTTTGACATATAAGCTGCGGCTATGAATAACAAAATGGGGGCTCTGCATTTGTTTTCACTCGACATGGAGCAGAAAAAGAGTCTGACCGCCGGATGCTCTCTCCCACCTAAAAATTAGGTTTTATGTCAGTCTTTTAATTTGTATTTATCTAATTCTAGTTCATCAATTCCATGCATTGCTTTCGTTAAATGTCTGACTTATTTTATTGTAGCATTGTCCCATTACATAAAAAAATATTTTCCCTACTAAAAAAACTCTGCTAAATGCAGAGTTTACGAGCTTACTTGTTCTTGTAATGTTATTGGTTTTTCAGTTTCTGAAATTAAAATGGGAGCTGCTCGCTTTGTCACTTCTATCTGCTTGATATAGTGGCCATCCAATTCCTTAACGCAAAAATTATAATCTTCAATTTCAACAATATCACCTTCTGTAATTTCTAGGTGTTTTGTTAAAATCCATCCACCAATTGTATCAATATCATCATCATCAATAGATAAACCTAACAATACATTTACTTCACTAACAAATACTTTTCCTTCTAAAATTGTCTTTGTTTCACTTATATGTTGGATTTCTGGTTTTTCATCTATATCAAATTCATCTTGAATATCGCCAACAATTTCTTCTAATATATCTTCAACTGTTACAAGACCTGCTGTTCCACCATATTCATCAATTAATATAGCGATATGTGTACGCTCTCGTTGCATTTTTAAAAACAAATCATGAATTGCAATCGATTCAATGACAAGTATAATGGGACGAATATACTGCTGCACCGTTTCTTTGCTAAAGGCACCATGTTTCACAAAATCTGTGAAAATATCTTTAAAGTTTACAAAACCGATAACATGATCCTTATCCCCATCAACAACTGGGTATCTTGTATATTTCTCATTGGACATTTTTTGCAATGCTTCTTTAACAGAAGTATGTTTATCTAAAATGTTCATCTCTGTCCGTGGGACCATAATTTCTTTTGCAATACGATCGTCAAATTCAAAGATTTTATTTACATATTTAAATTCAGATTGATTAATTTCACCGTTTTTATAACTTTCTGACACTAACAACCGTAATTCTTCTTCCGAATGGACTTCCTCGTGCTCTTTCGCAGTTTGTAAACCAAACATTCTTGTTACATATCGAGCAGATCCATTTAAAAGCCATATAAACGGAAAAGTAATTCGATAAAAGAAAATAAGCGGTTTAGCAACGAGTAAACTCACTTGTTCTGCCTTTTGAATCGCCAATGTTTTTGGTGATAATTCTCCCACAACAACATGGAAAAAAGTAATGAACATAAACACTAGAATCACAGCCAAAATATCAGCAACCTGGGGAGGCACTTCCCATCTTGCGAAAAGCGAATCAAACATGTGCTTTATTGCTGGCTTTCCTAACCATCCGAGTCCAAGAGCTGTAACTGTAATTCCTAATTGACAAGCTGATAAATACTCGTCTAAGTTTGTAATGACTGTTTTCACAGGAATTGCACGTTTATTTCCCTCTGCAATTAAAAAATCGATGCGTGAACTTCTTACTTTCACAATTGCAAACTCGGCCGCAACGAAAAATGCAGTTAAGGCAATTAAAACAATCACCATACTTATACTATATATGTCCAAATACGTTTCCTTACTTACGCTGTAAGCAAGGAAGCCACCTCCTAATTAATTTATTCAAGCGAAAAAGACTTTTCTTATCATCTTACAAGTTTCTACATTCGCCATCACCTTTTTATACATTATATGCATACATAAAGAGGATATTTATATTTATGATAATCTAAATATCTTCTTTCAGTCAAACTAGAATAATTGAAAAAAAACAGACATTTTTCTCTCTTTTTAGAAGAATCTATATGTTCAAAAACTAATTCTCGTGAAAAAACACTTTCTTTGCCGATTCCTCACTTCTTTTGTCACCCATGCAGGGAAGAAGCTTAATACCTCGAAATAATTCAACAGGATATATATAGGAGGGATTTACCTTGGAATATAAAACACCCATTATTGCGAAAAAGTTAGGTGTTAGCCCAAAGGCAGTGGTTCGAATTGCACAACAATTGAATCTCAATATAGAAAAAAACAAGTACGGTCATTTCATTTTCACTCAAGACAACTTAGATAAAATGTTAGAATATCATCGTTCTCATATAGAACAAACCTTATCTCCAGCTATAATTTCACAAGTAGAACCATCAACTGATTTTGAACAATTTGTTACACAATTAAATACAATTACACACCGTTTAAATCGTATAGAGGAAAAAATGCAAGATAAAGCAGATGATGTCGTCAATTACCAATTGCTACAACATCGCAGAGAAATGGAAGAAATGATGGATAGAATTCAAAAATTAGAAGCTGCTCTTGAGAAAAAAGAACCAATTTACATCACACCTGATATCACGCCAACATATGAACGAGAAGAAAAACCGAAACGTCGTAAAATGATTTTAAGTATATTCGGATTTTAGTTCTTTTCCAATCGTTTGTTCGCGCATGATAATCGACTCCCCCCTAGTCAATTATCATGCGCTTTTTTATTTATATAAAAAGGATGTCTCATTACAAGACATCCTTTTTGTTACGATAACATCATATTCATATCTTCTGCTGCAGTTGTAATAAGTTTTAAACCAAATGTTTCTTGTAATACATCAAGCACACCAGGTGAAATAAATTCAGGGGCCTTTGGACCGATACGAATATCTTGAATCCCAAGACTAAATAGCCCAAGTAAAATGGCAACCGCTTTTTGTTCAAACCAAGATAGGACAATACTAACTGGCAATTCGTTCACTTCACATTGAAAAGCATCTGCTAAAGCTGCCGCTATTTTTATTGTAGAAATTGAATTATTACATTGCCCTAAGTCAATGTAACGTGGAATCTCCGTACCGGGTACAACACCATAATTCACATCATTAAAGCGGAATTTCCCACAAGAAGTTGTTAAAATAACCGTTTCTTGCGGAAGTGACGTTGCTAATTCACGATAGTATTCTCCGCCTTTTCCTGGGGCATCACAACCTGCGATGACAAAGAAGCGCTTAATTTTCCCTCCCTTTACTGCCTCAATGATTTCTGGAGCTAATGATAATACTGTATTATGATGAAACCCTGTTACTAACTGTTCATCCGACTCCATATGTACTTCGGGAAGTTCTAGCGTTTTTTTAATCAATGGTGCAAAATCATCATTTTCAATTTTCCGTACACCCTCCAGGCCGGCAATATCATATGAAAAGAAGCGATCAGAGTATGATCCTTTAATTGGCATAACACAGTTCGTTGTAGCCAATATCGCACCGGTAAATTTTTCAAAAAGACGTCGTTGATCATACCATGCCTTACCAATGTTTCCTTTTAAATGTTTATATTTTTTCAGTTGTGGATATCCGTGTGCTGGTAGCATTTCAGAATGCGTATAAATATTAATTTCTTTGCCTTCTGTTTGCTTTAATAATTCCTCTAATGCAAATAAATTATGACCAGTAACAACAATTGCCTTACCTTCTACATGATTTTGTGTAATTTGAACAGGCTCTGGAACACCGAAATGATTCGTATGTGCCTCATCTAACAACTCCATCACCCGTAAAGCTGATTTCCCAACTTTCATAGCCATATCAATATGTTCTTGTTCATTAAAGTTAGAATTTGTTAATGTCATATATAACGCTTCTTGAGTTGTAGCATCTACAAATGGATCTGTATACCCTAGCTGCGCAGCATGGGTACGATAAGCAGCAATTCCTTTTAACCCAAACACAATCGTATCTTGTAAACTTGCAATTGTTTCATTCTTACCGCAAACACCCATTACTTTACATCCGCCTGTTGGCGTTTGTTCACATTGATAGCAAAACATATCATCCCACCCTTTCCCAATCATTCATTACAAACTAAGCTTAATATACATTGAGAAAAAGGGATGTGATATCAATCACAATAATTTATAAAAATTTGTGACACTTCATCTTGTTAACATAATATTTTTACTGTTCTCTTTGATTAATGCCTGCGCATGAGCATTTCCTTGAATAATATCCCGAAATTCTTTTAAGGAATACAAATGTGTTAATCCTTTCCGAGCATGAATTCGAACAGGTACCCCTTGCAATGTATCATGAAAATAAAACGGATCATCAATTGGTTCAATTGGAAAACCAATTGTAAGTAAATACATATACATTCTTTTTGTAACAACAGCAATATACCACTCAGCTTTCATTTCTAAAGCATGAATAAATAAAATAGCTGTTAACCTTTTGAAATGTCCTCTCCCGCGCGATGTTTTCGCAATACTTAACTTTCCTATTTCATAAACATTCTTTAAACCTTTCATTAACGCATTTTCAGAAAACGGATAGAAAAACTCAGAATTAGATTGTTCAGGTGTCGTATATCGAATACACTCTACTGTACCAATAGAATGTCCTTCTTCTATTAATAAAAATCGTGATGGATTTAAATTACGCTCTACAAACATTAAATCTCTCTCTTCACAAAAATCTCCCCACAGTTGCTCGAACCAAAAATGTTCTTCCTTTGTTTGAACACGCTGGAACATATTTCCCCGCCTTTCCTATCGCCGCCCTATATTTTGATAACGCTTTCAATACCTATCATATAAGAACAAATCTCCGCATGCAACTAAAAGGTATTTACTACATTATACATTCTATAAAAATTAACCAGTTCCTATTCATTTTTTTATATTTATATAAAGTGACACTTCCATTGTATATAATTAGAAATTACCTTTATTGTTTTATCACCTCTATGGGTATTTAATTCTACAATACCATAAATTCACAATTATACTCCCTTCAACAATTCAATTTACTTACACAAAAAGAAACCTTTTCCGTAAAGAAAGGTTTCTTTTCATGTTACAATATTTTTTAACCATTTCTCGAAAATCTGTACAAGACCATGCTTTCCAGCTAACTTTTCTTCTCCCTGCTTTGTTTTATATGGATATAATTGCAAAAAGACTCCGCAACCTGCTTCTATTTTCTTCCCGTGCATATGACTACCTGGGTATACACAAATCACTTCATGAATCGCCCTTCGGTGAAAAATACGTTTTCCATCTTGTTCTTCTACATATTTAATGGACCAATATTTGTACATTTGCTCTGTTGCTTTTGTATTTCCAACAGGCTGAAAAATATTAAACATAGGACTATATTTCACCTCAACAATAATAGACGACTGGTACTCATAACGTTCCCCTTGCTTCACATAACAATCTAAACGAATGTCTGGCTTTTTCGTATCTTCTCCATTATAGAAATGACTTCCTTTACTAAGTGCAATGAGTGGGTGCGTTTCAATAAGGTCATTAAACACTACATGGATTTGAATATTTTCACGATTTAAAACAATTGTCGTACCATCCTGTAAACCATCTAAGTAAAAATAAGTTTGAATTTGTTCGCGTAATGAAATTTCATCTTTAAATTCTAACTGTTGCAATATAGAAATAATGATAAAAAATGCATAATACTCATACACTAAAAACGTTGGTTTATACACAAATAATAAAGCTGGAGATTGTTGATTATAACGTGGTAGAAACTCTAAATGATATAATAGTTGCCGATGAGTAACAGGTAAAGCATGCATAGTTATATTTGTCTTTTCAGAAATCCCTCTCCAGAATGGAGAATTTAACAAATTTTGAAAGTACAGTATAGCTTGGTGGACAATATGATTTAAAATTTTATACTCTTGTATTTTCATAGATGCTTTCCGCAAGTCTGCCTCTTTTAACAAATGAATATTTCGATATTTTTGCTTCTCCCTATCTGTTACAGACCCGTTTCTTTCAATGGTTTGCATAATTGTTTTTACTGCTTGTTGTTCCTCTTTTTTTGTATGTGTTGCTCTTTCTAATATTTCGATTGTCTTTTGTAAGAAAGCCTGCGCTTCAAGTAAATATTGATAAAATTGTTTCGTTGTAAATTTTAGAAAAGCATTCTCCAAACTATCTGTTTGTTCTATAAATCTGCGATTATAATACTTAGCGTGAGGCTTTTTCTCGTTCATTATCACACTTTTCATCGTCGCTTTTCGTTCCCGTATTTCCCACTCATATCTATCGATATATCTTGTGTTCTCTTCAACTTTTTTATAAAGCTGCTTTATTTTTTTCATTTTTTGTGGCAGCATTCGAAGTAGCATTAAATAGGAAGAATCTTCAATGTCAATTAGCCTTGAGAATGTCTTTTTATAATAACCACGATCTAGCATAATTTCATTCAAAATTGATTTTACATAATTTTGAATCGTTTCAAATTGATCATCAAAAAAATTTTTAGGAACAATTTGAAACGCTCCATAGTATATCTCTTCTTCCACTTTCACCTCGAAATGATACAAACCACAACGCCAAGGATAAAAAAAATCAGTTTTTCCATGTTCATATAATAATACTTTTTCTCTTTTTTCATACAATTCATATTGCCATTCTTTCTTATCTTTTTGCCCTTCATACACTTTATTCCATATAAAAGTAACACGGATTGGCTTTTCACAATGTAAAGTCAAACGTAATGCTTTTAATTCTTGCACTTTATAAACACAATGTGCCATTGTTGTAGTGTGTTTACAAAGACGATTCAAAAATATAAAATCTCCTTTTCCTTCTGTTCCAATAATTAATTTTAATACGAACGGGAGCTTATCTTTTGTATCTACAATTTCCGTCTCGTGCTGCTCCTCATTTCGCATACCCATACAACTCCAATTCACGCCGTTTTTGTCTAATATAAGCTAGAGAATGTTCGAATGCGGAGACACAATTCGCAAGTGGAGATTGTAATAATGATACTAGCGATAGCCCTTTCTTTTCATCCTCACGAAGAAGTGGACCAATTGTCATTTCCGTACCACGTAATTTTGTTAAAATACGCTGTTTTACTTGTAAATCAAAACCCTCTTCTCGGCTAATCATATAAGATTGATTATCTTTTGGAGGGATATTTTGCAAATAAGTCGCAATCGCAGCAGCGCATCGAAAAGAAACGCCTTTCGATGCGTCATGTGATGATAATACGCCATGTAATTTATCTAATAGTTCTAATTCTTCTTCAAAAAGCACATCAATTATCTCTTTATTTCGTAACCAATTCATACGAAACTCTCCTGTTGTTACTTGTAGGGGCGGGATTTGTATCCCTCTATTTTGCTGCATATTGATTTCACAAAATGGAATCTTTTGAAGTGTAATAAGATTTGTTCGATCCAATAAGCGATCAGATAATTCTTTCGTTGTTTCATCAAAATTCACAGTCCCGATAAAAATAATATTTTCACCAATTTCAATTTTAGGTGGAATTATATTTTCTATTTCATTTCCTTCCTCATATAAAGAAAGAATACGATTTTTCTTTTCTAATTGAAGAATAGATAAAAATGGTGTAAACCAATGTTCAATATGTGACATATTCATTTCATCAAATACAATCATATAAAGCTGATTCGGATTTTCATATGCTTTTAATAATGTCCGAATTAACTTCGTTTCACTTTCGATATATGTTCCATTTGGATGAAGATAACCTATTATATCGTGTGGTTCTTGATAAGATGGAGAAATTGGAATCCATAACAATTCTTCTCCATACGTTAACCCTAATGCTTCTGCATATACTTGCACAAAACGAGATTTCCCGATTCCTGGGATACCAGCAAGAATCGTTAACATATTTGTTTTTACACTAATATGAAAGTTAAAAATATCCGTTGCATCTAAATACAAACCTTTATTATTGATTAAGTTCTGTACATACTGTATAAATGTAGATTCACGCTCATTCCATTCTTGGTCTTCTTTTTGCCCTTTTATGTCTACTACTTCCACCCGTTTTCCCTCTTCTTCGATTTGCTTTAGAAGTTGATCATACATATTTTCTCTTACAAAATACAAATGATCATCCGCTTTCACTTCTATATACTTAGTCCAATTATCAATTTCGATATATTTGCATTCCTTTTTTTGTTCGCAATATGCAATTGAACTAATGGATGATTTTAATGATAAATTCCCATATAATCTACCTTCATACCATAACAACTGTGGTACTTCGAAATCGTGTGGGAATTTAGGAATAAGAAAAGATAAGTACCCATTACCTAGCTTTCGCTCTAAAGATTCTCTCTTTTTATATCCTACTAATCTTGGCGAAGGGATAATCTTATATGCATCCGCGATTTCCCGTTGTTCTGTACATATTAATTCAACATACAAGTTCCCTCTTTCATAATAAAGGCGAAACAATACCAATTGTTTTTCTAACTTTTTTTTCTTTAAATCCGCAAATATTCTCTCATTTTTTTTGTTAGTATATAGTCCTTCAAACAAATATACTTCACCTTCAAATTGCGATTTCAAAATAGAAGGAATTTGTGAAAGACATTGTACAGAAAAAGTATTCTTTTTTTCCTCCTCACCTTCAACGAACTTTCCAAGAAATCTCATGTGATACATCCGCTTTATAAAACTTGGATGGAGAGCTTTATGTAGCTTCAATATACTCACCTTCTTTTTTTCATACTGTTCTTATTATATGAACTGTAAAAGAAAACTAGAAACAAAAAAACCTGACGTACACCGTCAGGTTACAAAAGTAAAACTTATATTAGTGAGAAGGGAAAGCTTTTTTCTCTTGCATAATCGCATTGTGAGCAATTTTCATTTTAGCAAGTACGTATCGTAGTTTATCCTCGGCATTTTCATCTTTATTATGTTGCAGGCTTGCTAAAGTCTCCACAGAACCAGCTAAATTCTCAATCGCTCCACGTAGTTCGGGATGATGATTAAAAAATGATTCTTGTACTAATACTTTTCGTAAATCACTTGCCAATTCCATAATTCTTAAGAGTTGTTCTTTTTCTTCCATTCTCATCCCTCCTAAACATCTTATATATTAGATATTCTGTAAATAAAATAAAATTCCTTGTATGCAAAGAAAAAAGTCCTCCAGGAGGACTTTTTTACATTTTTATATTACCTGTTACAAGCATATAAAGCGATATTACTGCTGCAACCACGATTACAACCATGACATATCTCTCCATGCCAGAAAAACAGCGATTTCCTTTTTCTTTTCGAGCAAACATATAAACAACAAGTCCAATACCATATACGATTGAGACAAGTAATAAGTTTTTTAAGCCTGCTGCATAAATCAACCATACGGAATACAATGAAGCAATTAAAGCAAGCATTCCATTTTTTAGCCTCGCACGTTTCAGTTCCTTCGTTACAACTAATTTCAACTGATAAAGTGCTGATAATAAGTACGGAAGTAAAATAGATGTAGACGCGATAAAATACATCATTTGATACGTTGATTCCGAAAACAAAACGATAATAAACAATGTTTGTGCGACACCATTTGAAATCCATAATGCAATATGTGGTGTCTGCTTTTTATTTGTCTTCGTAAAGGCTTTCGGAAATACGCCATCTTTCCCTGCTACGTGAGAAATTTCTGAAACGAGTAAGAACCATCCAATTAATGTCCCAACAAGTGAAGCAACCAATCCGATATTAATGGCAAATGCTCCCCATGGTCCAACAACATGCTCTAATACATGGCCCATTGACGGCGTTTCTAACAGAGAAAGCTCTTGTCTTGTCATTGCCCCCATAGAAAGGACTGAGATTAAAATATAGATGGACATAACTAAAATTAATCCAACAACCGTTGCTTTTCCAACATCACGGCTGTTTTTTGCTCTTCCAGATAATACGACTGCTCCTTCCACACCGATAAATACCCAAAGTGTAACAAGCATCGTATTTTTCACTTGACCAAGGACAGAAGAAATAGAAACGGTTCCCTCACCCCAAAAATCATGTGTAAATGTATCCCAGCGAAACGCTGTAACCATAACTGCAATAAATAATAAAATCGGAACTAGTTTTCCAATTGTTGCAACAAAGTTCATAATAGACGCTTCACGAATTCCAATTAAAATAAGGAAGTGCAGCGTCCATAATAAAAGAGATGCACCAACGATGGAGGCAACGTTGTTTCCTCCTTTAAAAATAGGGAAAAAATATCCAAGTGTACTAAACAATAACATAATCGTAGCTACGTTTCCTAAAATCCCTGCAAGCCAATATCCCCATGCACTGTTAAAACCAACATATTCACCAAATCCTGTGCGTGCGTAACTATAAATTCCGCCTTCAAGCTCTGGTTTTTGTCTTGCTAACGTTTGGTATACAAGTGCAAGTGGAATCATTCCCATTGCTGTAATACACCATCCAATTATCGTTGCGCCACTATTTGCGCCTACTGCTAAATCATGCGGTAAACTAAAAACACCACCGCCAACCATTGTTCCTACTACTAATGCGATTAATGGAAAAAATCCTAATTTCTTTTCTATCGGTACCACCCCATCTGTCATTCTAGGTGTTATGTTCATCCGTTCAACTATTAAAGTCACCTTTTTCTCTAATAGATGTTTCTATTATATTTTTTCAGGAAAACATTACTTATTCTAAAAGAAAATGAGCAAAAAGGGAATACTTTTTTGAAAAATTGTATAAGTATGCACAAAAAAACCGTTCATTTTATTATGAACGGTCGATTTCCAGTCATTAAATTGTATATTTTTTGCAAATATTAATGAATCAATCCCTCTTTTTCTAAAAATTGTTTCGCTACTCTTTCTGCACTTTTACCATTTACATTTACTTCATAATTCATTTTTCTCATATCTTCATCTGATATTTTCCCAGCAAGTTTATTTAATGTCTGTTCAAGTTCAGGATATTTATCAAGCGTTTCTTTTCTTAATAAAGGAGCTCCTTGGTAAGGTGGGAATAACCCTTTATCATCTTCTAGTACTTGGAGGCCATATTGTTCAAGTTCGCTGTCAGTAGAATAAGCATCAATAACAGTAACCTCCCCCGACTCAATTGCACCATATCGTAACTTCGGCTCCATTGTTGTTACGTTTGCAATCTGGAAATTATACAATTTTTGCATCCCTTTATAGCCGTCTTCCCGATCTGCAAACTCTAACGTAAATCCAGCCTTAACATTTGCTGCAACATTTCGTAAATCTGAGATTGTTTTCACATTATACTGCTCTGCAACTTTTCTTGGCATTGCAAGTGCATATGTATTGTTATATTCCATCGGCTTTAGCATCACCATATGATATTTCTTTTCCATCCCTAGGCGTGCTTGTTCATATACTTCTTTACGATTTGTACTTTTTGGGTCTTCTTTTACAAAAGTAGATAAAGCAGTCCCTGAAAATTCAGGATACATATCAATTTCCCCTGATTTTAAAGCTTCAAAAACAAATGCTGTTTTCCCAAGTCCTGGTTTCAATTCTACATCTAAATCAGTATCTTGCTCGATCAGCTGCTTATACATTTGAATTAAAATTTCTGGTTCAGCTCCCAGCTTTCCAGCAATCACAATATCTTTCTTTTGCGTATTCCATAGAAATGGTGCAGCTATAACAACTACAATGATACATATTGCCGATATAATTCGCTTAGGAGAGCGTCCAGTGCTTTCAAACATCCGAAGTACTCCGTCAAAGAATAAAGCTAACAATGCGGCTGGGACAGCCCCTAATACGATAAGAGCATGGTCATTTCGATCTATACCGAGTAAAATAAGTTTTCCAAGCCCTCCAGCTCCTATTAAAGCAGCTAACGTAGCTGTTCCGACAATCAATACCATTGCCGTACGAATTCCAGCCATTATAATTGGCAATGCAAGAGGAAGTTCTACTCTCCATAATCTTCTAAAGCTATTCATTCCCATCGCTCTTGCTGCTTCAATAAGCGATGCATCTAACTTACGGATTCCCGTATATGTATTTCGTAAAATTGGCAATAACGCATACACAACTAGCGCGATAATTGCTGGCACCTTTCCAATACCAACAAGCGGAATTAAAAGCCCTAGTAAAGCCAATGAGGGAATTGTTTGCATAACAGCAGATGTGCCTATAATAAACTCAGCAATTCGCTCTCTTCTCGTTAACAAAATACCGAGTGGAACTGCAATCATCACCGCAAAGAATAAAGAAATAAGTGAAATTTGTAAGTGCTCAATCAGCGCACTAAGTAATTCTAATTTTCGTTCTTGAAACGTTTGTAATAATGCAGACACGGTTTACCCCCTCTCCTTCATTTGTCCAGCCAAATATGCCACAATATGACGGCTCGTTAATGTCCCCACGTATTGCCCCTCTCTTTCAATCGGGATTGCCTCTTCTGCTTCCAAACGAATCAACGCCTCTTGTAGTGAAGCATGCAGAGATAGAGGTAAAACATCATTGTCTACTTTTCTATCACTCGCAAGTGGCAACACATCTTCAATGCTCTTCCCTTCATACCAAGGGCGAACACGATTTCCAATAAATTCTTCTACAAAATCATTTACTGGGTTATGTATGATTCCTTCCGGTGTATCTAATTGAACGATTTTTCCTTTTCTCATCACGCAAATACGATCACCAAGTGTTAACGCTTCTTGCATATCATGTGTCACGAACACGATTGTTTTTTGAATTTTTTTCTGTAATTCTACAATATCCTTTTGCAACTGTTCTCGGCTTAATGGATCTAGCGCGCTAAATGGTTCATCCATGAGAACGATTTTCGGGTTAGCAGCCAGTGCTCTTACCACTCCCACCCGTTGCTTCTGTCCACCAGATAATTCATCAGGCATACGATTTCGATATACATCTGGATCTAATCCAACCATATCAAGTAACTCATCCACACGCTCTCGAACTTTTTCTTTACTCCATTTTCTCATTTCAGGTACAATCGCAATATTTTCAGCAATTGTCATATGAGGAAACAATGCAATTTGTTGCAGAACGTACCCGATATCCCAACGCAGTTCATGAATATTGTAATCTTGGATGTCTTTTCCATCGATAGAGATGGAACCTTCTGTCGTTTCAATTAAACGATTAATCATTTTCATCGTTGTTGTTTTTCCGCAACCACTCGGACCGATAAGGACAAAAAACTCTCCTTTTTTAATTTCTAAATGTAATGAATCTACTGCTTTTGTACCATCTTCATATGCTTTTGACACATGATTAAATCGAATCACAAATACAACTCCCTTATTATTGTTTCTTTCATTCTGATAGAATCTTTCCTTCTTTTCAAATGATACGCTTTTTATTCACGAAAAAAGAGCCCTTACTTGAGCTCTAATGATCGAATAATACTGTTTTAATAATTGCTGCATATTCACGTATATATGCTTTCTTCTCTGAACGCCTTGGCGTTGGTGCCGCGAGTGACTCCATCTGCATTCCTAAACGCTTAGCAATAATTTTTGTTCGATATAGATGATATGTATTA
Source organism: Bacillus sp. FSL K6-6038 (assembly GCF_038050455.1). Taxonomy (NCBI): domain Bacteria; kingdom Bacillati; phylum Bacillota; class Bacilli; order Caryophanales; family Bacillaceae; genus Bacillus; species Bacillus sp. FSL K6-6038. Next base: position 2,249,716 of record NZ_JBBOUH010000001.1, on the reverse strand, counting down.
CTCACAACTACCGCGTGCATTACATGATATAAATCCATGCTAAACTTTAGATTTTCATAAGTACTTGTCGAACGATCCTCAATGAAAATACGATTCTCTTCAATTCCATGTTTTATTAAATAATTTCGCATGCTATGTGCTTCAGGAATGTCCTCATCTTCACCTTGTCCTCCAGATACAATTACTTTTGTTTCCGGATGAGAATTTAAATACATTAAGGCTACATCCAGTCGATTTTGAAGAGATAAAGAAGGTTTATCCCCAAATAATTTTGCACCTAAAATTAATACATATGGAGCGTTATCACTTAACTTTTCACAAGCAACTTTTTTCATTCGATATGTCATATACATTATGCATAATGGTGGAAATAATAAAATAACAAGTAATATCCATTTGTTCATATATAAGCTTACACTCCCTTTCTTTATATTATATAGAAAAAGAAAGGGAGACAGAAGTGTTTTTTAGTGACTACGTTGTCCTGCGTTTTGAGCATTACGCCCTTTTTTAGAAGATGTATGACACTGAGTTTGATTTCCTTTATGTTTCGCTGATCCTAACGCTTTCGTTTTTCCCATTTTGTTTCACATCCTCTTTTTTTATGGTTCCTTTATAGATTTTGTATTTTCTCTCTCGTCATACAATGGATTTATTGGAAGTTTCTCCTTATTTCAAGAGTATTTTTTATTTTTGGGATATCAAGATAAAGTGAAACTTTAATCAGTGGGGTTTTCTTTCCCACACTGATTATTAGCCCTCACCAATCGGACTTTTACGGGCAGTTGATCTCCCACCTAACATCCTTGTTTCTCTCTGCATCTTGAGGTGAGGATATTCCTTCCCGTTTATTCGGGATAAAAGGTTACATTTAGTGCATTCATTACATGCTTATAATTTAATATATATTAAATACAATAAGAATATTGTAATATAGTGAAAAGGAGATGATTTTATGTTGAAAATAGGACAAAACAAAGTACGTTTAATTTCAGGAATTAGCTTATTAATATTGGTTATGACTAATTCTTTTATAAAAAGTGATTCTTGGGTCATTTGTATAGATGTCATTTTAGTCTTGGTTAACTTATTTCTATTTATTATTTCTAGAGATATAACAAAAGCCGATTTACTTAGAAAAAAAGGTAAGTTAGATGAAATGAAATAATTTTGTGTTATTTTTAAGGATGAAAAGAGAAAGTAAATTTTTATTCAAAAGTTTTTATTTCTTTTAAGAATACATGAGATTCTGTAACTTTGATTCAAACTATGTATTATAATGAAATATGCGATAAAACCTATATCTAAAAAGGGGGCGATTCTATTATGTATAAACTCAAAACAACAGAAACCAACAATAGTGTAATCGAGTTTATTGAAAATGTTGACAGCCTAAAAAAACGAGAAGACGCATATCAGTTATTAGATATCTTTACTGAAACAACAGGTTATCCAGCAAAGATGTGGGGACCAAGCATAATTGGATTTGGTACATACCACTATAAATATGCATCTGGTCATGAAGGAGATGCACCATTAGTAGGCTTTTCCCCTCGTAAAGCCAAGATTAGTTTATATTTTGCGACGGGTGACCCTAAGCGAGAAGAATTATTAAAAGACTTTGGAAAACATACATCTGGAAAAGCGTGTATATACATTAATAAAGTAGCAGATATTGATCTTAATGTTCTAAAAGCATTAATTAAACAATCTGTCGTTTTTTTACAAGAAACGTATCCAGATCGTTAATATGTGTATAGCAATTAAACGAATGAAGCAACAGGTGTTTTGAATACAAGTCAAAAAAATACCACTTAAATAGAAAGTGGCAAATTTAACTTATTAGGAATATCAGCTTTAAAATGCGGAGTATGTTGTATAGAAAAAGAATATCCTTCTTGAACAAACGATAGTTCATTCTTACTAAACTGACAAGGTACATCATTTTGTCTTAGATGATTCTGAACCTTTTGTATGAAGTGTAGACTTGGTGTTCCAAATGAAACATGTATCTTTGGAGGCAAAGCTTTCATTGCAATTGGAATCCAAGTTCTCCCCTTCCAACTTGCAACAATATGGGCTGTGCCACCAATCATAAAGTTGAAAATTCCACCATCTTCAAATGTTTTCATGCATAAATTAGATTTTAGCCATTCTCTAAATATAGGTACATTTTCAACTGGGCAACCTATTTCTCTCATATAAAGAATGTTTAAAGGTGTATGTGGAACTAAAACACCTTCATCAATATATTTATGTGCAATAATCTCTAGAAGATTTCCATCCCCATCGCGAAAATATAAATTTAATCGATTATCCTCTTCATCAATGTCATGACCGTCTTCCCATTTTACAATAAGCAAACCAGATTCCTGAATCCGTTTTGCTGCTTCATAAAATTTTGAAAATGGTACTTGAAAAGCAAAATGAGCAGGTGAAATTGGCTCATATGCTTCTTCAAAAGATAAAGTTACATGTGGCGCTAATCGAAAACTTATCTGTTTATCCGTTTTTAATAAAATTGGGATCCCGAGGCGTTCTCCATATACTTGTTCTACGCCTTGAATAGATACTGTCTGTAATCTCAGCTCTGAAAAATGTGTAATCATCCTTATTCACCACCTTAATTTCCATACATAAAATCAATTTTATTAAAAATTCTTCTATTTATATCACTATTCTGTGGACCTTATTAATTGAAATCGTTTTCACAAAGGTGCTAGAGGCAATGAATAATAGAACATTGCCCTCTAAAAAATTATCACTCAACCCCTAATTGCTTCTTCACTTCTTTATACACACCCATATATGCTTTTAACTCTTTGAAAAGATCATGAATTAATGGTTTTGCATCTTCACTAAGTTCACCATCTTGTACGTATAAACCGTCTAGTACAACTTGTTTTGGAATCGCATTTGCATATACGCCTCGCGCGACAATACGCATGCTATTAAGCGCGTTTATACCGCCTTTTCCGCCGCCTGCAACCGCCAATAAAGCAACTGGTTTATGGACAAATTCACTGCTACTTAAGAAATCTAATGCATTTTTGAGCGCACCACTCATCGCATTATGATATTCAGGTGTGCAAAGGACAACACCATCAGCTTCTTTCACTATTGTTTTTAATTTAGTTACCGCTTCTAGTTCACGTTGTGATTCTTCACCGTTATATAAAGGCAATTGTTCTGTTGCTAAATCATATAACTCTCCTTCAAATTGTTCTGCAATATATTTTGCAATGACACGTGTTCTACCAAATTTACGTGGTGTTCCGTTAATTACAACTAATTTCATGTTTATTTCTCCCCTTTGTTTTAAGTTCTACCACTATACTATCAGAAAATTCTACACAAAAAACAGTAAAAAGAGGGAAAAGCTTTGAGAAAATAGTATGAGAAATACAAAAAGAACTCATACTTTCGTATGAGTTCCTGATATATCAATTAATCATTCTTTACAACAGCGTGTCCGCCGAACTGATTTCGAAGTGCTGAAACAACTGTAGCTTTGAAATAAAGTCGTACTGTTTATAAAAAAGATGTACCGTTTTAAAGAAAGTTATACCGTTTACAAAAAAGTTGCACCGTTGTATTCCTTTTCGATTAAAGAATTCTAAGTGAGTTTTAATCAAACTTTTTTTAAAAAAATAACTCCTTCACAAAATTATACCCATCCATTTTGATTAATCTTTTTTTCAAAATGGGTGGGTTTCTTCTATTGTAAAATCAACATTTGTAGCACGATTTTAATTGAACTTTATTCCAAACCAACAATTTGCTCATCGTATTGTTGTGGGTTTGAAATAAAGTTTGATAATTTATAAAAAAAGTCTGATCGTTTATAATAAATTAGAACTAACAAAAAAAACTCTGTAAAAATCATTTTACAGAGTTTTTTGCTAATTATTTATTGTTTTACATAACGAATATGAATGTTATCGTCCATGTGATAAATTTGTAACGTTTTACCATCGTAGTTTTCTATTTTATAAGATACAAAGCTAGTTTGTACCTTCACTTCTTGCCCGTCTTTCTTTGCTTTATCGACTACTAACATTACCTGTTTTGCATTAACATCTACTTTATATGTTCCTGATAAAATGTTATCTTCACTTGGATAAGAACCATTCGCATAAGTAACAAATGTTTTGTCACCTTTTAGTACTAGCGTAGTTTTTACTCCGTTACCAAAATCAATACCCCAATTACCGATGATTTCAGTACCGTCTTTGAGGTTATTCTGCACGTTTTTATACTGCATATCTCTTTCTTCTTGTGTACCAATTGTAGTACCTTCAAATATACCAGTTTTAGCTTGGCTATCAGATGTCTTAGTCTGACTAACACTAGCTAAACTTGTTGAATCAGAACTACTAGCAGAACTACTTGAAGTCGAACCACCATTAACTTCTGTCTTTAATTTATCAAATACAGGTTTCCAATGTGATTTGGCTTCCCTTAGAGAATTGTTTGCCTTATCAACACTTGTTCTAATAGAATCACTATTAGAATCTTTATCATTAATTACCTTTTCTATATGCCCAAAAGTTTCCCTTAAACTTGTAACAGCTTTTAGTACTTCTTTATGGTCGTTCTTGTACTTAGAAGGAGCATCTATATGTTCCAGTTTATCAAATACTTTATTTAAGTCTTTAAGAGCATCTATAACTTCTGCTTTTGACTTACTTCCTTTATCATAATCTTTTACAGAAGAATCATAGTAATCTAAACGTCTTACTAAATCTTTCTCAATGTCTATCATAAATTGTGGATAATCTTCTGCTAAAACTCGAACCATTTGAACATCTTTACTTTCTTCTTTCGAGTTAGTTGATTTTTCCTTTGTTTCAGATGATTTACTTTCTGACTTAGCTGAACTTGTTCCTTCTGTCTTAGTTTCCTTACTTTCTTGTTTACTAGATTCAGCATTTGTTTTTTCTTTGTCTCCAAATAAACTAGTTACACTACAAGCTGACATAGAAACTACTAATCCAGATGCTAGTAAAATTTTACCTGTACTTTTTTTAAAATTCTTCATATGATTTTCCAATTCTCCCTCTCAAAACATAAAATAGATGCGCTTTAGCCCCTTTAAAACTAAAAAACATACCACTTCTATATTTATCCTAAAATTCCTTTCTATGTATAACGTTTTACAAGTAATTACAGATATGGTCAAAATTCATTCTAAATTAACGATGTTCATAAAAAAGATGCGATGCTTTATTCCTTCAAGTAAAAGATTCTAAGTGAGCTTTGATTAAACTTTTTTATAAAAATCTCATACTTAGTTAAAAAGAGTAACTCCATTTTGATCAATCTTTTTTTCAAAATGGAGTTTTTGTTGTTGCTGTTAAATAAAGGTTTGTGACTTCATTTTTATCAAACTTTATTCCAAAGCAACAACAACTATAGTCGCTTCTGAACTACTAGTAACTTCAGCTAATTCCGTAATTGATTTATGTACAGCATCTTGCGGATGTTTAATAATATGTTCAGCAATACTTCGAAGCTTCGGTGATAAACCATTTAATGAAGCCCGAATCTTTCCTATTCCACTTTTTGTACCAGACATGATGTATCTTCCCCTTCCATAGTAGCTCTATCGTACCTAATTATCGAAAGAAGAAAAATCTTTATTGGTATTGTTATGTATTTTATATGCTTTTGTATATTTTGCAGTGACGTCTTTATACCGTAATAATCCTGTTCTTATATTGACTTCTACCTCTTCATCAATATATGTAGCACGGAATGTTATCGTTTCATTTTACATGCGACTAGGCAAAATTTTAAACTTATATAATACTCCGTAACGTTTTGGAATCGTAACATAGAATTGGTTATTTGAACTTGTAATCTGAATCGCTTCATTGTTTTCTGTTATGTATTCTCCTACACATTCGGATAGATTTAAACAATTTTGTTCATACGAGCGGATAGCTACTGGCACCTCAACATCTTCCTATACAACACCATTTTTCACAGCATACAAAGCCGCTTGCGTCCGATCATCTACTTCTAATTTAGCAAGTACATTTGAAACATGTGTTTTAACTGTCTGTTCTGTAATATGAAGCTCTGCTGCAATTTCTTTATTACTTCTTCCTTTCGCAATTTCACGCAGTACTTCTTTTTCCCTTTTTGTCAGCATAGAAAAACTATCTTTTTTTTCCTCTTTCACTGCCGGTCGTCCTAACAAAGCAGGCGTTACTTTCGGATGGAAATTTGCATTGCCTTGATGTACAGCAATAATAGAAGCAACAAGTTGATCTGGCTGTACTTCTTTTAGTTGATAACCATCCGCACCAGCTTCCATCGCTGGAAGAACGTAATCTTGCTCTGAAAAACTGCTTAACATAAGGATTTTAATTGTCGCATCATATTGCTTCAATCTTTTTGTCGCTTCAATTCCATCCATTTTCGGCATTGATAAATCCATTAATACTACATCTGGCCTTTCTTTTCGAACAAACGCTAACGCCTCTTCCCCATTCTCTGCTTCTCCTATAATTTCAAATTCCTCTTTCGTTTTTAAGAAGAATACAAGTCCCCTTCGCACAATATGATGATCCTCTACAAGTAATAATTTAATTTTCAATGTGTTTCTCCCTTTCAAACCGGTAATTGAATCTCAATCTTTGTCCCCTGTCCCGGTTTCGTTCTTATTCGAAATGTTCCTTTCATCAATTCAATTCGTTCTTTCATACTTTTTAAACCAAGTGCTGAATCTCTCACTGTTTCTCTAATAAACCCAATGCCGTCATCTTCAATTTGAAAGTTCAACTTATTATTTTCTATTTTCAAGCTAACAGATACTCTCTCACATGAAGCATGTTTTTTACAATTATGTAAGGCTTCCTGACTCACACGCCACAGTACTTCTTCTATTTCATCACCAATTGAAATAACTCCATCAATTCGAATTGCTACTTGAATACCTAATAGCTTTCCGTAATTCTGTACTGCTTCTGCAAGCCCTTTTTCTAATCCTTCTGGCCGTAATTGCCAAATTAATAATGTCATCTCTTGCAGCGCTTCTTGCGATAATTCCCCTATGTAACGGAGCATCTCTTGTAATTCTTTGTCCTTTGCCATATCAAGAGTCCCTCTAGCAGTTAACATAATAGAAAATAGCAATTGTTTCACCGAATCGTGTAAATCACGTGCGAGTCGATTTCTCTCCGCTACAATTACATATTTGTGCTCTTTCTCAACTAGCCTAATTCGTTGTATCGTTGTTCCAATTTGGAATGCAATCGCCTCTAATAACGCTAGTTCTTCTTCTGAAAAATGTGTTTTATGAGGTGAAGCAACATTTAATAAACCGAACTTCTCGCTGCCAGCACGAAGAGGAATCGTCGCATGGTGTGTAATCTCTTCGGTCTCTCCCCAATTATATTCAATAGCATCTTCAATTCGTTTACACTCAATGATATTTGTTGCCTTTTCTAAACGTCCATTTACGAATCGATTCACGCACCAACAATCTCCTTCACACATCGGCTTCTTTTCCCGCCATGTGAGTGCTGGTGGCAAATTCCTATCAACAAGCATACGATGCGTTCCTTTTTCATCAATAAAAAAAATCCAACCTGTTTGTAAATTCATAACTTGCAATAATGTATGTAATACTTTTTCCAACATTTCCTGTAAATCAGTTGCCTCATTTAACAACTCTGCAATTTCTTTTAACGCCTCTAACCGGCGCATTTGCTTTTCATCATAATTCATGTTCATCACCAACTACCATTATAACATTAAGAAATTTCTAAATACTATAAATTAAAAAAGAAGCTGAATGTATCAGCTTCTTTACTCTATATCAATAACTTTTCGATTTGTTGTATTTGTTTACTAATCTTGCAGTTCCGAACGACCAAGAGCCGTCTAAGTATTGTTCCATTCCTTTTATCCCGCATTTTTGTTTCTCTTCACTGCACTTCGGCATGTAAACAAGACTTAAAGTGTCCAATTGCAAACTCATGTCCTTGTTCATTAAAAGAAGCCACTGCTTTTTCATGTACAACGATGTGAAATCCTTTATTATAGGCATCCACTGCTGTATGTAGAACACAAATATCCGTACATACACCAACAAGGTGGACTTCTTGTATTCCTCTTTCTCTTAGTTTCATTTCTAAGTCCGTTCCAGCAAAAGCACTATAACGTGTTTTGTCCATATAGTATACATTCTCATTGTCTTGATATTTTTCATACACCTTTTGTAACTCTCCGTATAAATCTCTTCCTTTTGTTCCCGCTATATTATGTGGTGGAAATAATTGTGTCTCAGGATGATAGGAATCATTCTTTTCATGTTTATCAATGGCAAACACAACATAATCTCCGTTTTCAATATACTGCTTCGTAATCGCTACAAGATGCTGTTCAATATCTTGTCCCGGCTTTCCACACGTTAAAGCACCATCTTCTGCTACAAAATCATATGTATAATCAATATTTATAAGAGCACGTTTCATCACTCATTCTCCTCCCTACTCGTTTCACGCTAAACAATAGAAAACGTGTTTTTACGACGCAATATATTTTATTCGACATTTTCAAACAAATCCCTACGAAACATTTATATTTAAAGTATAGGTACATATATTATCACTTTCATTTGATTTGGATATATTGATTGCAATACATCGGTAATTTCAAAATCTGGTCCTTCTCTTCTTTCATAATTCGAGTTTGGTAGCCATGTACCATAAATATACCTTCTCGTATTTTGAACTAAATCAGTCGAACCATTTACTTTGAATTCAGCATATTTACCTTTTGGAATTTCAAAATTAACAAACCCATCGTCTAATTCTGCAGCACTCCCCTGTACTTCTTCTCCAATAATGAACGAAAAATTACCATCATCATGAAAATTACATGCGATACCATATGACATATTAGGTGCAATTTTCTCAAGAATCCTCAAATAATATTCATTACTTCCAAAGTCAAAATAAAATTTTGGAATTTCCTCAAAGTATTTTTCATTGTTTAGATTAGTTTTATATTCAAAACCGATAATATCCCTTTTGCTTAATTGTACAATATTAGGTTTATTCATAATCAAGTCTCCCTTCATCTCCTTTTTATAGTCAAAAAAATTCATTTTAGCTTGTAAATGTAAAGCGATTTCTGACTTTCGATATTTAGCAGGAGTCATTCCAAAATAATTTACAAATGCCCGTGTAAATGCCTCTTGTGAGTTATATTGAAAATCAATCGCAATTTCTAATATATTCTTTCTTGTTTCCCTTAATGAAATGGCAGCTTCAGATAGCCTTCTATTTCTTATATATTCTTGTACAGAAAAACCTGTAATCGCTTGAAACAGCCTTTGAAAATGAAACGGAGAAAAACAAGATTGCGAAGAAACTTCAACAACATTAAGTCTGTCCTGTAGATTGCTTTCAATAAATTCAATAGAGTTTTGGATTTTTTCGAAATAATCCATCTTCACTCCCCCCTCTTTTAATCTATTTTATATTTTCATCAAAATATTTTTTGATAATTTGTGCTAATTCTTATTGTAACTTATTCAAATTCTTCTTAATGTGTATTTATAAAAAGATAAATTGAAACTTTAATCAGTGGGGGATTCTCCATCCTCCATTAATTATTTCCCCTCACCAATCGGGCTTTTATGGGCAGTTACTCTCCCACCTAATTTCTTTATTTTCACCGAATTTTGAGGTGGGAGTCTTACTGCCCGCAAATGGTAGAATCGGAATAAAAACCAAAAAGGTACATCACTCTTTATCGTGATGTACCTTTCCCTCTCTAACATAACAGAGTATTACCTTTTTAATGTGCAGGTTTATTTTCAAATTTAGCCTGTACAAAGTTAATAACTTTTCCCGCTGGATCATTATTTTCAAATTGAACTGCAGTTATTGTATGATACCCTGTCTCTAACGTTTTTTGTTTTAATTCTACTGTTGTCTGCGTCATGCTAGTAACATGATGTTTATCTTCAAATATATTATCTACGAATACGAATGTTTCTTTATCATTTTGAAAATCGGCAAGTTCTAATTCAACTTGCTGAATTAGAGTATCCTTCTTTACAAATACAGTTGGTATCTTCCCATCTTCAGAAGTACCATCTGGCGTGATTACTTTTACTTTCCCTTCACCAATTGGCATTGTTCCCTCTGGAAAAGGAGTCACACTCTCATCACTTGCATTTACAACTTGTTCTTCTTTTACTGGCTGAGTTTCTTCTTTTCCATTCGGGACACCACACCCCACTAGTAACAAAGCAGACAATCCAGTGATTATGAATTTCTTCAAAATTCATCCCCCCTGTAAATTTATTCTTTATTTATTATACAGAAATAATTATCTGTTCTAAGTTCAGTTTTTTAAACTTCCGTGAACAAACATTCTGTTCATCATTACTGTACCATACTTTCTTTTTTAACATCATTAATTTTTTCAAGAAATAATTAGAAATTCCTTCTTACTCTCCATTCTAGCCCATTATCACTAAAAAATATTCTCCTCTAGAAAAATTAGAAAAAGACATTGATACATCCAATGTCTTTTTCTAATTTTTCACATAACATCCTACAAAATAAACTTTGTAATATCTTTTACTTCTTTTCGAGCAAGTTTCTTCGGTTTATCTTTTGGATACCCTAGCGAAATTACCATATTAATTTGTTTCTCAGGATCAATCTGTAAATATTGTCGCAGTTCATTTTGAGCTAATAACACCGGCCCTGTCATCGGGCAGGTCCCAAGACCTCTTGCATATGCTGCTAACATTAAATTTTGCGCAGCTAAACAACTACTCTTAATCCCCTCTTCTTCCCATACTGAATCTGGAACGAAGTCAATTGGATCAAATATCTTTTCACGAAACTTTGACTCATATGGTGTAGCTAAACATACGATTAAAACCGGTGCATCAGAAAAAGCAGTTGCATATGGTCCAAACGAACGCGTAAGTAATTTGCCTGCTTTTTCTTCTCCTTTTCCCGTTGCTTTTTCAGCCAATTTATGTAAAGCATCCCATGTCATTTGCTCAATTTCTTTAATTTTATCCCGATTCATAATAACAATAAATTCCCACGTTTGTGAGTTCGTATCGCTTGGAGCATAACGAGCACAATCAATAATTTCCTCTATGTCACCAATAGATACTTCTTGTTCTGTAAACTTCCGAACACTGCGTCGTCCGTGAATTACTTCTTTAAATGCTTCATAATTCATATACATAAAATCCCCTTTAATAGCATTTTCAAAAATTGTCCTATGCTTATAATTATATCACGAAAAAAAGCTGGAGGAATACCAGCTTCATTTTCCTTGCGCATTCAATTTATTACTTTAAAGGTAGCGATGCTTTCTTCATAAGCTTCTTGTAACTTCCTTGTAACAGGTCCCCGTTCACCATTACCAAATGATTCGTCTCCAATTTGAATGACAGGGAGTATTTCAAGGGGTGTTGCTGTAAAGAAGCATTCATCTGCCTCGTATACTTCTTGTAATGAAAACCCTCGCTCTTCTACTTCAATATGTAGAGCTGTTGCTAATGAAATGACATGATGACGAGTAATTCCATGTAAAATAAGTTGATCCGCTGGGTGCGTAATCACTTTATTATTTTTTATAATAAAGAAATTCGAATGGCATCCTTCTGTTACAATTCCATCTCGAACTAATATCGCTTCTTGATACCCTTCTTCATTAATTTTATTCTTAATCATAATATTAGGAAGAAGATTTAAAGATTTGATATGGCAAAACTTCCAGCGAATATCCTCTTCCACTGTTACTTTTATTCCCTTTTCCATTAGAGATAGCGGTCTCGGGAATGAAACAATGTTTGCAAAACAAGTTGGCTCTAGATTTGATTCATATACATGATTTCGTGGCTGCATGCCTCTTGAAATTTGAATATACACATTCCCATCTTCTTGAAATTGATTTTTCTCAATTAATTGCTGAAGTTGTTCAATTAATTCTTCTTTTGTAAAAGGTGGAACAAGATGAATTTCCTTCATAGATTTAAAGAATCTTTCTAAGTGTAAATCTAGTAGGTGAGGTTTCCCATTATATAAACGAAACACTTCATATATACCATCACCAAATTGTAAACCTCGCTCTTCTAATGCAACCATTGGCTGTTCTTCCTTCATATTCACAATTCTTCCATTAAACAAAATCCAATCTTTATGAACACCTGTTGCCATATTACCACTCCTTTCCTAATAATTATTTTCATTTTACAACTTATTTGCACTTAATAGTGATGATTTTTCAGTTATTTAAGAATATAAAAACACATCACAATTTAATAGTGATGTGTTTTTATAGGTTATTTACTTATTTCAGAAAGTATTTTTCAATATCATCCAACATAAGATTTGCCGCTTTAATGCCGCCTGCTGTATTCCAAATAACTTCATCTACTTCGAATACTTTATTATTTTTGGAAGCTTGTAGCTGTTTAAAGAGTGGGTCTTCTGTCCATTCTTTCGCTATCGTATTTCCTTCATTATTTTTATTAGCATCTTTATCAGATGCGAAATAGAATAAATAGTCTCCATCCATATTTGGAATTTGCTCTTTTGTAACACCTTTTATCGCAAAATCATCCTTATCTTGAAGTGGTGGCCTCTTAAATCCGATATCTTGCAAAACAACACCAGAGAATGAATTCTTTTGATAAATACGAACATCACCTGGAACGAAACGAATGATAGAAACTTTAGATACTATTTTATCTCCTAGTTTCTCTTTTATCGCTTCAATACGCTTCTTATAATCATCCAGCGCTTTTTGACCTTCTTTTTCTTTATTTACGGCTTTTGTGTATAACGTAAAGTTTTCTTTCCAATCCCCGCGTAGTGTTTCAGCATAAACAGTAGGTGCAATCTCTTTTAATTGTTCATATACTTTTTCATGCCGCATCTTATTCCCAATAATTAAATCAGGCTTTAATTTCATAATCGCCTCTAAATTAACGTCACGCTCAGTTCCTACAACTTTTGTATCTTTCAAGTCTTTTGCTAAATGCGGATACCATTCTTCACCAGCTCTTGGTTTTGTAGAACCAACCGGTGTAACTCCTACCGCTAAAAGTGCCTCGGCACCTTCATTTGTTAGGACAACGACTCTTTTAGGTATTCCTTTAATCGTTGTTTCCCCCATCGCATGCTTAATTACATACGATTCTTTTCCTTCTGCTGCTGTATTCGTTTCTTTCTTCTCTTCTTTTCCACATCCTGCAATCATAACCGTTAACATTACAATGCAGAGAATAAAGATATTTTTAGTTCGGGTCATATGTCCTCCTGGATGAAATTGATTATCATTAACATTTTAAAGATTAATGTATTGACTAAAAGTTGTCAATATATTTTTAAAATTTTTCTAAAATATGTTCTCTCAACTATTCCAACATGGATACAATTTCATCCTACCGATAAACATGGAAAATGAACAGGCATACAAAAGTAATTGTCACTTCAATCAATGCATAACACATGTTTTGACTTGCCCTTTTCGACACGAATTGCATAGCTATTACAATGATAAGTCCAATTAGCATGTTTATAATTTTAATATATTATTTCCTCACAAAAAGCCCTCCCTCTAAGTTCTTCTGTTTGCAAGACATTCAAGGCAGGGTGTCATTCAATTCCATTATTAATCTTTTATATTTTAATATTGATCATATTTGATATAAGATGGATCATTATATATCCACTGATTTCCTCCTAGGTTTAGCCAACTGTTTTGGTTTGCGTATACTAAATAGGATTCTGGAGAATTTAACTGACGAATCACTGAAGACGATGTTGATGGACCGCTTCTTAAATTCACATTCGTCCCTCGAATATTCGCCACTCCAATCGGACTTCCATCACTATTTCCGTATTTCACATAATCAATATACGATGGATCATTATATATCCATTGGCCTGCCCCTAAATCTAGCCAACCGTTACTTTCCTGATAAACTACATACGATTCTGGAGAATTTAACTGACGAATCACTGAGGATGATGTTGATGGGCCGCTTCTTAAATTCACGTTCTTTCCTCGAATATATGCTACACCTTTTGTTTGAGGAGCTGGACTTGGCGGTTCTGGATTTGGTGGGTTTGGATTTGCCGTTAATCCTAAGATTACAGCAATTCCTCTTGCATATGCTTGGCATAAATCTTCTATAAACTGCGGATTTTTTAATAAATTTGCATCAAATGTTGTATCAATAAAAGCTGTTTCTGTTAATAAAGCATCCATAGCTGTTTCCCTTAGTACTGCATAATTTGCCTTTTTTGCACCACGATCACGCAAACCGTATTTCGTTAAAACAGGATTAACTGCCACATGCATCTTTTGTTGCTTGGCTGCTGCAGAACTGCTATCTGATAGTCCATTATAAATATAACTTTCAAAACCTGTTCCACCGCCACTATTAATATGAAATGAGATGAAAAAATCTGCTCCGAAAGAATTAGCAATATTTGCACGTTCTGATAATGAGATAAAGACATCACTATCGCGCGTCATCTTAATATTAATTGCATAATTTGCAAGTAAAATATCTCGAACACGCTTAGCAATTTGAAGTGTTAGATTTTTTTCAACCAAACCGTTTCCAACAGCACCGGAATCGTATCCGCCATGACCTGCATCTATAACTAGCTTCATATACCATTTCCTTTCTATATTTAATAGAGCTTATATTTATGCTCGTCCTATTTTATGTACAACATAAAAATTTGGTTACAAAACAAACAAAAAAACCACCTTATGTAAGGCGATTTCCATCATCTCGATTGAGCCAATTTAAAATAAATATGTACGACTGATAATGAACATGCCGTATACAAAACAAACAAAATAGAATAGCCATTCCACTGCCACTATATATTAAGCCAAACTTCAAAAAAATGTTCAACATTGGTGGAAAGTGGATTGCATTTTGTAATACATACAAAGTAAAAAACAGAATAAAAAATACCGGAATGTATTGCCATTCATACGGTTTACGCTTTTTACGCATCATTTTCCGGATGAAAATTTGGCATAGTTCTGCTCCTATAAAACAACTCCCTATTAGTAAAAAACCAGACGTCATCGTCATACATCCACCTGCCTTATATTCATTTCTTTCCTTAGTTAACTTCTTTCCTTTTAGAAGCGTTTTATGTACATTTCACCGTTCCATATAAAGCCGAGTCCCTCTATAAAAGATTTAGCTTGTTTAGTTAGATCCCCTTGTAACACCTTGATATCTTTCATATCTCTACTCTTCATCATTTCTTCAAATGTAAAATAAGTGTTCGTTCCATATCCGTAACCTTGATAATCAAAATGAATTATTAAATTAGATAATATAGCACGCTCACCTTCAACGGTATAATCAATTACACCAATATATGTATCATCAATTTTTATACAATATTGAACTTCCTTTATATTCAAACCATTAGAAGCAAACATTTCTTCAACAACTTTTTTTGTTTCTGTATTCACTTTTTCAAACGTAATCATATTTTGTCCATCCTTTTATTATTATTGTATCAACTACAATACGTATTTATGAAAAAAACCTTAAGATCGTATGCAATCTTAAGGTTTTCTTATTTATCCCACTATTGGTGGGATAATAATCAGTGGCGGATGCCAGTTTCACTTTATACTAAGCTATACGCACGCTTTGTTTCTTCATGAAACTCATTTGTATCATATTTATGCTCAACATAAATTTGGTGCCATACCATAAATGCAAGTACTGTCCAAATTTTACGGCTATAATCGCCTTTATCTGCACAATGTGCTTCCAGTAAGTTTAATACATACTGTTTGTCGATTAAATGCTCTGTTTTGCTTTCTTTAATAATATTAACAGCCCAGTCATGCATTTCATCTTTTAACCAATGACGAATTGGTACAGGGAATCCAAGCTTTTTACGATCTAACACGTGATCTGGAACGATTCCGCGCACTGCTTCACGTAAAATTGCTTTTGTTGTTCCATTTGCGATTTTTAATTCTGTTGGAATTTTAGACGCAACGTCAAACACTTCTTTATCTAAGAATGGCACACGAAGTTCTAATGAATTTGCCATCGTCATTTTATCAGCTTTTAATAAAATGTCGCCGCGTAGCCATGTGAACATATCGATGTATTGCATTTTGCTTACATCATCATAATCTTTAATTTCATTATACAATGGCTTCGTGATATCCATATAGTTAACACTTTCATTGTAATACTTCATTAACTCAGCTTTTTCTTCTTCACGGAAGATTTTCGCATTACCATAGTAGCGTTCTTCAATTGGTGTACATCCACGTTCCAAGAAGCTTTTCCCTTTAAATCCTTCTTTTAATGCTCCACTTAATGCTTTTAAGACACTTTTTCCTGGGGTAGGAATATAAGAGAACATTTTTAACGAGTTTGGTTCACGATAAATATTATATCCGCCAAATAGCTCGTCCGCACCTTCACCAGAAAGAACTACTGTTACATGCTTACGCGCTTCTTTTGCCACAAAGTACAACGGTACAGCAGCTGGATCAGCTAAAGGATCATCCATATGCCAAATAATTTTTGGGAATTCGTTCATGAATTCTTTCGCTGTAATGAAGACACTATGGTTTGTAACGCCTAACTTTTCTGCCGTTTCTTTTGCTACATCAACTTCACTAAAGCCGCGACGTTCGAAACCAACAGAGAATGTTAGAAGATTTGGATTCATTTCTCTTGCGATAGACGCAATGATAGATGAATCGATACCACCAGATAAGAATGAACCTACTGGTACATCACTACGCATATGAACTTTTACAGAATCATACAATACATCGCGAATCGCTTGAATGTGCTCCTCTTTTGTCGCACTTGAAGCATTGAAATATGGTTTCCAGTAGCGATGAATTTCCATCTCTTTACCGATTTCTTTTACGAAATAATGACCAGGTTCGATTTTATTAATATCAACAGTTAATGTTTCTGGTTCTGGTCCATATTGATACGTAAAGTAATGTTGCAGAGAAGTTGGATTTACCCCTTTATCTTGCATAACATGCATGATACTTTTCTTTTCAGATGCAAAGAATGTTGTATCACCTTGCTGCGCGATATATAGCGGCTTAATACCGAAGTGGTCACGTGCACCGAAAAGTTTCTTTTCTTCACGATCCCAAATCATAAATGCAAACATACCACGTAAGTAATCTACACATTTCTCTTTCATGTGTGCATACAATGCGATAATAACTTCTGTATCAGATTGCGTTGCAAATGTTGCACCTTTTTCAAGTAGCATTTCACGTAATTCTACATAGTTGTAAATTTCACCATTAAAAATAATTACATATCGATCATTTTCATAAGTTAGCGGCTGATGTCCTGCCTCTAAGTCAATGATACTTAAACGGCGGAAGCCAAATTGTACATGTTCATCACGAAAATATCCCTCGTCATCTGGACCACGGTGGAAAATAATCGTATTCATATTTTCAAATTGATGTTTTTCTGTTTCTGAAAACTCTCTAGGGTTTTCACATAAACATCCTACAAAACCACACATACTTCTTACCCTCTTTCAGTTTTCATTCTGTTTCTATACTACTATATCAACCCTATTTATACTAGCATAATCAACTCGATATGGCGATAAAAACTATAAAAAAATCACTCCATTTCACATTTTACCCAATTTTTTTGTGCAAACATGAAAAATAGGCACTCACATTTGCACACATTTGTCATATGATATTGCAAATTGATTTCTAGGAGGCAAAAACATGAGTGATGAAAAAAAAGAATCTTCGTCTCGTCCACCAATTCGTAGTTACTTAAAACAAATTGATGATTTTTTTGAACAAACGCCATTACGTGATGTAATTGCGGATATGAATCACTTTTTTCAAAAAGGAAACCGCTTATTAACATTCCCTGTCGACCTATATGAAACTGGAGAAGAACTGGTCATAAAAGCAGAACTCCCGGGCGTTCAAAAGGAACAAATCCAAATAGAAATTCAAAGTGAATACTTAAAAATCTCTGTTACTGAAGAAATCATGGAAGAAACAAAAGATGAAGTTTCACATAATTACTATCGCCGTGAGCGATCCATGTCAGGTGCTTCTCGCATGATTAAGCTTCCATATCTAATTAAGAAAAAAAGTGCAAAAGCTTCCTATCAAAATGGTATTTTAGAAATCCGCGCTCAAAAACTTCCACAACAGCACGATATTTTATCCATAGATTAACCATTATATATATATTTTCCATATCCAAAAAGAAGGATGCCCAGCATCCTTCTTTTATTTCAAGAGTCGCTCCATATCACGTAAAATGTCTTCGTACGGTGTCTTACTAATTCCACTGTATTGCTTCATTACTTTTCCTTCTTGATCAACTAAGAAGAACGATGTTCCATGGATGACTTGACCATTTTCCGGTTTATCTACTAACGTTTGGAAATTATCCTTTGCAAATTTTTTCACATCTTCTAATGAGTACCCTGTTAGCAAATTCCAATTTTTCGTATCATCTGTGAACTTTTGTATAAATGCTTTCAAATTCTCTGGTTTATCCACTTCAGGATCTACACTAAACGAAACGAATTGAACATCTAATTTTTTCTCTTTCGCCATCTTTTGTAGCTTTGCCATATTAGCAGTCATTGGTGGACAAACCGTTTGACAATTGGTAAACATAAAGTCAGCCACCCATACTTTCCCTTTTAAATCTTTTGTTCCAAACTTTTTACCATCTTGATTTATGTATTGAAAAGTTTCTAAATCCCAATTTAATGGTTTACGGAGTTTTGATCCTGAGCCGCATCCTGCAAGTATAAAGAAGCAAAAAACAACTATGAGACCAATCAGCTTTTGATAACGCTTCATTTTCAAACCTCTCTTCTCTTTTCTAAATTTATGTATGACATGTTTATCATAACAAAAGTAAACACTATGAGAAAATTGTTTATCCAATTTGTTCACGAAATCGTACGAATTTAGGTATGTTACTTCCTATTTTCGAGCGAATTACTAGACAACTGTTTCATTGTTTACTAAAATTATCTCCTTCCCGTCTCTTTACACAATAATTTTCAATAAGTCACTCGCTTTGTAAAGATATCCACACTATTTTTTACAATTTTTTAATCGTTAATCAATTCCCCTCACTTTTTTCCTTTACAACATTTCGATACAATACAACTACAAAGATTTTAAATGAGGTGATGTTCATGGCAAAGCGCTATGAAAATATGGATAATGTTAGTACAAAAAAACCACTTCGTTCTTTTTTACGTTGGCGTAAAGAACGAAAACAAAACAAAAAAGATTTTTCTTATCTAGTAGAACAATCACCTGTAAAGAGTAGCCAGTTTTTACGAACGAACACTGAAAAAACAACAATTACATGGATAGGTCACTCAACATTCCTTATACAAACAAACGGGCTCAACATTTTAACAGATCCAGTATGGTCAAAGAAAATAAAGCTTGTACCGAGGCTAACGAATCCCGGCCTTACATTACAGGAATTACCTAAGATTGATATTGTCCTCATTTCACACGGTCATTATGACCATTTGGACTTTTCTACACTTCGTCTATTGAATTCAGATGTTCTATACTTAGTACCTACTGGATTAAAAAAGTTATTTACAAGAAAAAAGTTTATGCGAGTAGAAGAATATAACTGGTGGGAATTCACAAAAATTAATGATGTAGCATTTCACTTCGTACCGGCGCAACACTGGACAAGAAGATCATTGTTTGATATGAATACTTCCCACTGGGGTGGATGGGTTATCGATAATAGCACAACAGATGAAACAATTTACTTTTGTGGTGATAGTGGCTATTTCCAAGGGTTTAAAGAAATTGGCAACCGATTTTCTATTAATATCGCCTTAATGCCTATTGGTGCATATGAACCAGAATGGTTTATGAAAGTATCACATGTTTCCCCCGAGGAAGCAGTGCAAGCCTTTTTAGATGTAAAAGCAACGCATTTCATTCCAATACATTACGGTACATTTGCACTTGCTGATGAGACACCTAGAGAAGCTATTACCCGACTTCGTAACAACTGGAATTTACGTATGTTACCTTGGGAACAACTTCACGTATTATTTCTTGGTCAAACGTATTTTCCAGAAAAAATGCCCTCTGAGGAAAAAGAATCCATAAAGGAACACGCAAAATTATAAATCCCTTTCCCCTTTTATGCATATTATAAACTAAGGCTTTAATGAACTGCTGATTTTCTGTTCATATAAGAACCGATAAAAGGAGAAAGGAATATTATATGAGGGAGTATTTACAACGACGCTTTATGATTTCAATAAGCGCCATCATCACGATTATCATCGTCTATTACAATCAGTTATAACATCTTAATTAATAGAACTTCTTCCCCACTCCTAAATAGTCTCATTCATTTAAAATGTTGCTGTAGATGAAAAGATAAAAAGAGCTACCCTCAAGTAGCTCTTTTTCTATTCAGCAAAATATGAAAATCCGATTGCCCCTACACCAGTGTGTGTGCTAATTATAGGCGTTGTGTAAAAAATTTCCGTTTGTGTAAATCCACTAATTTTTTCAACTGCTTCTTTCATTTTTTGCGCTAACGGTAATGCTTTCGCATGTGGTACAGCTACCGCCTTTACTGTTTTACCAGCTATATCTTCCTCAAACATTTTTATCAATGTTTTCACAATTTGACCTTTGCTGCGTACCTTCGCAACAGGATTATATACACCATCATCAATACTTGCAATTGGCTTAATGTTTAATAAAGATCCGATCATAGCTGTTCCTTTTCCAATCCGACCGCCTTTTACAAGGTTTTCTAACGTATCAACAACTACAAATAGACGAGTATTTTTACGAACTTCTTCAACACGCTTTAAAATATCCTCCAAAGAACGTTCTTCCTTCGCCATTTTTGCTGCTTCAATTACTTGATACGATAAAGCATGCGTAATAAACAATGAGTCTACCACTGTAACTTTCGTATCTGTCATCGTTGCTGCAGTATTAGCTGTTGCAACTGACCCACTTAAACCATGCGTTAAGTGAATGGAAAGAACTTGGCTACCGTCCTCCCCTAAACGATCATACATTTCAACAAACGATCCGACTGCTGGCTGTGATGTTTTTGGTAATTCTTCTGATTTTTGCATTTCTTCAATAAATTCATCCGGCTGTAAATCTACACGATCTAAGTATGTTTTTCCATTTACAGAAATCGACAATGGAATAACATGAATATCATATTTTCGAATCACATCTTGTGATAAATCCACCGTTGAGTCTGTAACAATTTTAATTTTTTGCATATTTTACTTCTTCCCTTTCCAATACGCTCTCCTTGTTATTATACTAGTATTCACAATGCTTTCAACAGTTTGAAGTGATTTTCGACAAATTTCTTTGACTTTTATGTCTAAAAAGAAAATGACAGAGCTTATTGGCTCTGTCTCTATTTTAGACTATGCATTTTTTTCAAGCGAGTTTGTTTGATATACATTTGAATAATCATTCCACTTTAAGCAACTTTGTAAATATTCGCGAAAAGAGTATGAGAATCTCGGTTGTTTTTGTTTTTGAATTTTAGCAATAAATAGTTGAAGACGTGACTGAATTAGAAATGCTAATGGGTGTTGTGCTTGTAGGACAGGGATTTCAAATATTTTGATACAATTCCCTGTTGAATGAGTGAAATAAAAACTTTTCATAATCACGATATCAATCCTCTTTTTTATTGGATTTATAACTTCAGTATAAACTTACACTAGTGAAAAGTTTGTCTAAATTTCGGAGATTCTATAATTTTTTTCTTCTTTATATTGTATACAGTTATAAGTATAGTATAACAAATAAATAAAAAAAGTGCCTTTATAATGAGGCACTTTTTGATTCTGTATTCATTTCTCTTTTTATTTTCCTCTTATACACAAACTTTGATGCTGTAATACTTAATTCATAAATTACAAGAAGTGGTATCGCTACTGAAAAATCAGAAATAAAGTCTGGCGGTGTAATACAAACAGCAATTACAATTAAAATAAAATACGCATATCTTCTCACCTTTTGTAGTGCTATTGGATTAAGAACACCTATACTAGTTAAAAACATCGTAACGACAGGAAGTTCAAATATCACAGCAAATGGTACTGTCATATTCATCACAAACGAAAAATACTTATCCGTCGTAAACATTGTCTGAAACATATCATCACCAAGACTCATTAAAAATTGCAAAATAAATGGTAAAATCAGAAAATAGCCGAAGCAAAGTCCTCCAATAAATAATAGAAATAATGCCGGGATATACAGAATTGTCATTTTACGCTCATGTTCATGTAGAGCTGGTTTTACAAATAACCAAATTTGTAAAGCTGCAACTGGTATTGTACATACAATTGAAAAGACAGCTGCAATCACAAAATAAATCCATAAAATATCACTTGGACCTAAAACAGTTAATTTCATATTTAAATCTTTTACGATAAAATTATATATTTCTTTCGTAAATGAAAAGCCAATGACAATAAAAATCAGAAACGTCAGCGCTGTTATAATGAGTCGCTTTCTTAACTCTCCAAGATGCTCTATGACACTCATCTCTTGATTGTCCACTCTTATCACCACATTCCCCACTCGCTATATACCATAGAAACAAAATAACCTAGTGAAATTTATTTCTTTTCTTCCGTATCATCATGCAAACCCTTTGCAGACTTTTTAAACTCTTTTAATGTTTCCCCAAAAGCTCGTCCAATTTCAGGTAACTTTTTTGGACCGAAAATAATTAAAGCGAGTACTAAAATTAATATTAAACCCGGAACCCCAATATTTGGCATATGACTTCCCCCTTAATCTCACTTAATTTTATTTTGTCAAAAAATTTTGTAAACGTCAATGCATCTATTAGCTTTTGTCAAAAAAATTCGAAAATATAATCACTTAAACAATTTTCATTTTCTATTTCTTATGTATATGATATGGTAAAGGAAATTACACCTTACTTCATCAAACATGAAAGGAATCAAATTATGACTCAAAAAATAACACGAATGACGCAATTCGTAAAAGAGGAAATTGCCAATGCGATTACCCATGGCATCGGTGCCATTTTAAGCATTCCTGCATTAATAATACTAATTATGCATGCATCAAAGCATGGTACTGTATCTGCTATTGTTGGATTTACAGTTTACGGCGTGAGCATGTTTCTACTATATTTGTTTTCTACGCTATTACATAGCATCCACCACCCGAAAGTAGAAAAATTATTTACAATTTTAGATCACTCGGCCATCTATCTCTTAATTGCCGGCACGTATACACCATTCTTACTAATTACTCTAAGAGGGCCACTCGGCTGGACATTACTTGCAATTATTTGGACGCTGGCCATCGGTGGAATTATTTTCAAAATTTTCTTTGTACGCCGTTTTATTAAAATGTCAACACTGTGCTATATCATTATGGGCTGGCTCATTATCGTCGCTATTAAACCACTTTATGAAAATTTAACCGGGCATGGATTTTCACTATTGTTAACCGGTGGGATCCTATATTCAGTAGGGGCTATATTTTTCCTTTGGGAAAAGCTGCCCTTCAACCATGCAATTTGGCACCTTTTTGTATTAGGTGGTAGTGCAATGATGTTCTTCTGCGTCTTGTTTTATGTATTGCCTGTTGCATAAAAAAGTCTCAGCTTTTCAAGCTGAGACTTTTTTTATTACTTATGTAATTGAGCCGCAATAATATCTTTCGTATGCTGCGTTAATTCTTTTATATCCATACTTGCATATTGCTCAGGTGTAATTGGTTTAGAAATGGTTACTGTTGCATGAGCAGGCTTCATGCGATTTCCATTCGCCTCAAACATCTTATATGTTCCATCTACAGTTACTGGTAAAATAGCTACTCCGGCTTTTACAGCAAGATGAAAACTTCCTGCTTTAAACTCCCCCATTTCGCCCGTCTTACTGCGCGTTCCTTCTGGGAAAATTACGATAGAATGTCCATTCTTTAAAAGTTCAATTCCATCTTTAATAGCTTGGAGCGACTGACGACGATTACTACGATCCATAAACACACAATTCATCAATTCCATCCAAGTTGGTACAATCGGAAATTTTTTAATTTCTGCTTTTGAAACAAACCCAATCGGTTTATTCAAGTACCCAAGTAAAACTGGAATATCCATATCACTTTGATGATTACTTACAACAAGGACCGGTTTATCTTTCGGCACATTTTCAATTCCATTTACTTGTACAGTCGACCCAGCTACACGAACCATTTTCTTACCAAACCAGTTTGTTGTTTTATACACGAGGCGATCTTTCTCTTGTGGCGACATTGTCTGTGCTTTTCGTTTTATACGCCATAATCTCGGTGTAATACCAATTACAATTACAATTAAATAAAAGATTTTAAAAAACGTTTGAATCATATAGAACCCCCACTTATTCTCATTCCGTCCTTCATTATACTAGACAAACGAAGGAAAAAGAAGAAAAAATGTCCAAACGACAAGCGTTTGGACATTTTTGAGTTTTCTATATTAGAAACGTTTTGCTAATTCGCGAGCATTTGCAATTGCCGCTTCTTTAATTTCTGGTGCTTTTTCAGGGTTTGCATTCATACCTTCAACCGCAAGGTAGTCTACATCAGATATACCCATAAATCCTAATACTGCATTTAAGTGCTTGCGGCCAAAGTCCATTGCTGCGTATGGTCCTTCAGAGTAAACGCCACCTGTAGCTTGAATGTGAAGTGCTTTTTTCCCTTCTAGTAAACCAACTGGTCCGTTTTCAGTATATTTAAAAGTTTTACCTGCGATAGACAAGTTATCCAAGTATGCTTTTACTACTGGTGGATAACTGAAGTTCCACATTGGCGTTACAAACACATAACGATCTGCATTCATAAATGTTTCTAAGTTTGTATTCATTGCTGCAATTTTTTGTTGTTGGCTTTGGCTTAACGTTTCAAAGCCTTCACCTGCTGCAAATTTACCCCAAGCTGTAAATACTTCTGCATCAATTGCTGGTACAGTTGTGTTAAATAGATCAATTGTTACCACTTCATCTTGTGGATGTTCATTTTTATATGCTTCAATGAATGATTCCCCTACTGCCATACCGAAAGATGCTTCTGCTGAATTTGGATTTGCTGTAATAAATAGTACTTTTGTCATTTTTATTCTCTCCCTTAATAATTATCTTTAATTTGAGATTTTAATAAAAAAGTAAATAACTTACCTTATGTAAGTATAATACAAAAACATTCTTTCTCTGTCAATAAAAAATAGCTACTTTTTTTTCGTAAGTAGATAATTCTCCTATCTCCATTTCAATGAATATTCACATTTCATTATTCAATCTTCACGAAAAAAGCTATCTCCTTTTTTAAGGAGATAGCTTTTTCCTAAGTATTACTTTTGAAAAACATGTTTCACTTTTTCACCAGGTACGTTACTTCCACCCCGGCCTTTTACATCTTCAATCATCATCGTAACAATCATATTCGGTGAATTTACATCAAAAGCAGCGAACCATCCAAGTTCTTTTCCATCTGCTTCCTTCGACTCTTTTAACTCAGCTGTTCCCGTTTTTCCAGCGAGAGTCATACCGTCAATCTTAGCAATTTTCCCTGTACCATCTTCATCATTAATTACTTTTGTTAACGCATTTTTTAATATATCTTGGTTCCCTTTAGAAATCACATTTTCTTTCCAAGGTTTAACTTGTTTATCATCTTTAATAAGATGTGGAGATGGTATATTCCCTTCATTTACAATCGGTGCATACGTTAATGCCAAATGAAGAGGCGTCATTAATACTTGGCCTTGTCCATACCCTGTATCAGCCATTTGAATATCATTTTTAATGCCATCTTTTGCAATTTTTGAAACCGGGAATGGATATTCAATTGGTAACTTTTCATCGAATCCAAATTTCTTTGCTTCACTCATAAATTTATCTTTCCCAATTTTTATTGCTTGTTGTGCAAAGTAAATGTTATCAGAAAACTTCATTGCTTTATCAAAATCAATTGGACTTGCATCTTTTACACGTGTTACATAATAATTTCCCCATGAAGAATCTTTTGTCCATTGTAATCCTTCAATTTTCAATTCCTCTTTTGGATCAATTGTTTTCGTTTCAAGACCAATCGCACCTGTAATTGCTTTAAATACAGAACCTGGTGCCGATGCTTGTGTAAAGCGATTTGTCATTGGCTTTTTCGGATCATTATTCCATGCTTCACGTTGTGTTTTTGATGCACCCCTTACTATTACATTCGGGTTGTACGCAGGGCTACTCACAAGTGCAATTGTTTCACCAGTCTGCGGATTTATCGCTGCACTTGAACCAGCTTCTCCCTTCATTTCGTTAAAGATTTTTTCCTGAACTGTACTATCAATTGTTAACGTAACATTTTCTCCATCTTTTGCTTCAATTTTAGCTAATTCTTTTTTCTCTTTTCCTTGTGCATCCTCCATGAAGACACGGCCACCTTTTTTACCACGTAGCTTCTCTTCAAATACTTGCTCCAAACCAGCTTTTCCAACTGGGTCATCTGCCTGATATCCTTTTTTCTGTAAATCCTTTAAATCTTCTGCATTCACTTTCCCCATATATCCTGTTAAATGAGCAGCAGCCTCTCCCAATGGATATGTACGAACATTGACTTGTCGAGTCGTTACACCGTCTAAAGAAATATAATCATTTTGCGTTGCACCTTCTTGTAAAATCCCAATTGGTACAAATGAATCTGGTTTAATCCATTTTGCCGCAAGCTTTTGATCTATCTCTTCTACAGACATATTCAGCAACTTTCCAATTGTTTCCTTTGTCTGTGGTGCAGCCTCTCCTAGTTTACCTGGAATGATGCCAATTTCATTTGCTCTTCCATTCGTTGCAAGTCCTTTTCCATTACGATCATATATCTCCCCACGCTTCGCTTGAAACGTTTGCATACGTACTTTACTGTCTTTTGTCATGCCTGGAAAAATAAAATCTGGAGTCCAGTCTATTTTCCAAGATTCTTTATCTCCATCTTTCTCTTTCACAAGCTTTGCTTCGTGAGAAAAGGAAATTTTCCCACCAACCGTATCCATACTCACATTAAAAGGAACTGGCCCTTTATCTTCTTTATCCTCTTTTACTTTTCCTGTTTCTATCTTTAGATTTTTAACCTCAATACCCGCATAAATCTTTTCATACTTCTCTGTAAAATCTTTTTTTGAAATAGATTTTTTTGCATCTTCTGACAATTGATCATACATATCTGCAAATTTTTGCTTATTCCACGCTTTTGCATATGTATCAAATGCTTGTTCTGGCTTTTCTTCTTTACCACATCCTACTAGCATGAGTGTGAAGCAAAGAAAAAGCAATCCCCATAGTTTTTTCAACCGATTCTCCTCCTTTAGTTAAGCAAAGAAATAATAAATATAAATCTGTCTTTTATGGATTTTTCCTAAGCTACTAAAACTTACAACCTCTACCATTATATCATCAAAAAAGTTCATTCATAAAGTTTTATCTTATTATCCAAATAAAAAGATTGATGTGAACATACACATCAATCTTTTTATGATTATTTTTGTTTTTCATATATGTGATAGTAATATGTGTACGGATTCTTTTCATCCGTAACACCTTTTTCCACAAAAACTTCTTTCCACTCTTTCATATTCATTTCTGGGAAGAATGTATCTCCTTCAAATGAATGGTGAATCTTTGTTATATAAAGCTTGTTCACATATGGTAAGAACAATTCGTAAATTTGCGCTCCACCAAAAATAAAAATTTCTTCTTCATTTTTACATAACTCAAATACTTCTTCTACTGACTGCGCAATTTCACAGCCTTCTACATGATAATTCATATTGCGCGTTACGATAATATTTCGTCTTCCTGGAAGTGGTCTTCCAATCGCTTCATAGTTTTTTCTCCCCATAATAAGTGGGTGACCCATTGTTGTCTTCTTAACATATTGCAATTCACTTGGTAAATGCCACGGTAATTTATTATCCTTACCGATGACTTTATTTTCATCCATTGCGACCATAAATGAAATAATCATATTTTCATCTCCTTTTGCGTTTACACTGCGACAGGCGCTTTAATTGCAGGATGTGGATCATAACCTTCTAATGTTAAATCCTCCATTTCAAAATCAAAAACAGACTTTACATCTGGATTTAATTTTAGCGTTGGAAACGGACGTGGTTCACGCGCTAACTGCTTTTCCACTTGTTCAAAATGATTTGTGTAAATATGTGCGTCTCCAATCGTATGAACGAACTCTCCTGCTTCTAAACCACATTCGTGCGCGATTAAATGTGTTAACAATGAGTAGCTTGCAATATTAAATGGAATGCCAAGGAAAATATCACCGCTTCGTTGATATAACTGACACGAAAGCTTTCCGTCTGCTACGTAAAATTGAAATAGCGTATGACAAGGCGGAAGTGCCATACTTGGCACATCTTCAGGATTCCAAGCAGAAACAAGTAAGCGACGAGAATCTGGTGTTTTCTTAATCATTTCGATTACATCTTTTAACTGATCAATCGTCTCACCTGCTGTCGTTTTCCAAGCACGCCATTGTTTTCCATATACATCTCCTAAATAGCCATACTGATTTGCAAAATCATCATCTTCCAGTACATTCTTTTTAAACAAATCCATTTGCTCATCATATTGTTTCTTAAACTCTTCATCCTGCTGAGAGCGAAGTCCAAAGTCCGTCATATCTGGCCCTTCATACGCATCGCTTTCTACCCAGCTTTTAAACGCCCATTCATTCCAAATATTATTGTTATTTTGTAGTAAATAACGAATGTTTGTATCGCCTTTCATGAACCAAAGAAGTTCACTAGCTACTAAGCGGAATGGCACACGCTTTGTCGTTAACAAAGGGAATCCCTTGCTAAGGTCAAAACGCATTTGATATCCAAATACAGATACAGTCCCTGTTCCTGTACGATCTTCTTTTTTTGTACCATGCTCCATCACATGGCGACACAGATTTAAGTATTCATATTCAGCATGTTTCATATGTAAGAAAAACCCTCTTTCGCATCTATTTCCTATATGGAGTTTATCATACAAAAAATAATTCTGCATGCAAAATTCTCAGTAAAACTTATTGAAAAATATTTCAATATAGTAAGTATTAACAGAAATCTAGTATAGGATATCCATTTTAATGAATCTTACAAAATTCTTAACTTTTCATCTTTTAAGAGGTATTTCACTCTTTACCAAAGAAACTATAGTGCGGAAGTATAAAATAATATTTGGAGGTTAGAAGCATGTCTAAAATTGAAATTCCTGTTATTAGTTCATTACAAACAACAATTGAAAAAATGATGAAAGATCTACACGTTCCTGGGGCTGCTGTCGCAGTTATAAAAGATGGAGAAGTCATTGTTTCAGAAGGATTTGGCTATCGTGATTCAAAACAGAAAAAACCGGTTACGCCTCAAACACGCTTTGCAATTGGATCTGCGACCAAGGCATTTGGCACCCTATCTTTAAGCCTATTAGCACAACAAAAAAAGTTTGATTGGGATACTCCTGTTCAATCTTATATCCCTACCTTCGCTTTATCAGATATACTTGCAAGCTCCCAAATTACAGCACGTGATTTAGCTTCCCATCGCTCTGGCGTTAGTCGTCATGATGCTCTTTGGTACAACTCTTCCTTAACTCGAAAAGACATCGTTGAAAAAATAAAGCATTTATCACTTGATGCACCATTTCGCACAGCTTTCTTATATAACAACTTAATGTATGCAACAATTAGCTATATTGTAGAAAACATTACAAATCAGACATGGGAGCAATACGCCAAAGAACATATTTTAGCACCACTTCAAATGGAGCAAACAAACTTCTCTGTCACAGACTCACAAAATACGAATGACTACGCATTGCCTTACGTTGAGAAAGATGGAGAAATAAAAGAGGTACCATTCCGTAATATTGATACAGTAGGAGCTGCTGGATGCATCAATTCAACAATTGCAGATATGGCAAATTGGGTACTTTTCCATCTTAATCAAGGAAAAACAGGAGATCACGAATTACTATCTTCTGAATTATTACAACAAATGTATACGCCGCACAATACAATTCCTGATCAGCCACTTTTATCGCCCCCTGAATCACCAGTAAATAGTTATGGTCTTGGTTGGTTTATTAGTTCTTACCGTGGCTATAAAGTAATTCATCATAGCGGAGGTATCGATGGATTTTCTGCACTTGTCTCATTTATTCCAAAAGAAAATATAGGCCTTGTCATATTAACGAACGCCGGAAGCACCTTACTTCCTAGTTATCTTGCAAATCAAATCTATGACGAACTCCTCGGATTGGAAACAATTGATTGGCATAAGCGTGCTATAGAAGACACCGCTCAATTGAAAGAAATGATGAAAGAAGTAAACCAATCACTTCCAGAACAAGTAAAAGAGACCGTACCTTCTCATGCATTAGAAGACTATATTGGAACATTCGAACACCCTGCTTATGGAACACTAGAAGTGTATAAACAAAATGAAGAGTTATATTTACAGTTCACAGAACTAAAAGTTCGGTTACATCACCATCATTATGATATGTTTTATGCAACATTAGACTTATTCCAAATAGAAATGAATGTGTTGCTTGCTTATGAGATGGATATAAAAGGGGAATTCCAAACAATCCAATTACATGTACCAGTTATGTTAAGTACACAGCCTCTTACATTTACGAAGATTAAATAAAAATACAACAATCTAAACTTATAATAGAGGAAAGCTATACTTTCCTCTATTATTTATCCCGTATTAACGGGTAATAAGATCTCTCCTCACATTTCCACATTAGGCGTATAAGCCACTTCTACAACAAACCCATTCGGATCATAAAAATCCACAGTATAATATCCATCTGAGTAATGATTCGTCTCAATCGGCCCACGAATAATCTCCGCTTGTACATTTTGTAAGAAATTAGTGACCTTATCAACTACAGCTCTACTAACAGCCTGATAACAAATATGCCTCGGCCCTAACGTTCTTACAATCTTTTCATCTACTTCCTTGAAATATATTTCAATCTTCCCTGTACTAAATGCACTCTCATTCAACTGTTTCCAGCCAATGATAGAGAACAACCTACTATAAAAACATATGGATTCCTCTAAATTTGCTACCCAAAATTCAATATGATGAATACCAGGTTCAAACTGCTGCATCCCCTTCTCTTTCTTTCATTTTAATGAACAGACTCAACTATATGTAAAATTTCATTTGGTGTATTTACCATATAATTTGGAGAATCTTCTTTTATCGTTTCCATCACATCATATCCCCATCCAACCCATACGACGTTTACGCCAACTTTTTTACATGCAACAATATCTCGTTGCTCATCACCAACATACAGCATATCAGCTTCTGTTAACTTTTTTTCTTTTAAAAATTTCTTGATAATTTTATCTTTCCCAAACAAATTTTTCGAACAAAAAACTTCTTGAATATTTTTTATTTGATTGTTATGTAGAAATGCTCTAATATGCTCTTCTGAATTAGAGGATATTACTGCTATTCCATAACCCTTTCTATGTAATTCATCTAGCACTTCCTTCATGCCATTAAATAAGACTAGATCTTTAATAGATGGCTGGTATAGTTTATAAAACTCTAGCGCTAATATAGGCAATTTATAAAGTGGTACATGAAGCTGTTTACACCTTTCAGGAATAGATAATTTTCTTAAAGGTTCAATTTCTTCTTCACTTACCGTTTTATACCCATGCTTCTCAGCAAGTTGATTATAAATAGGAACAAATATATCTTGTGAATCTACTAATGTACCGTCAAAATCAAATACAACATATTTCAACATAATGAATACTCCCTTAGCCTCTTTTTTGAACAAATCTAAACATATTCTATTCGCTGTTAAGATCCGCTTCACCTTTAATTTTCACATTTATAAAAACAAAAAAGAACAAGGACATCTCCTCGTTCTTTTTATCACGACAGCCATTTCGGCGGCATATTCGTATTCCAATAAATATCTCCTAACTCATGATGCGCTGTATATCCATCATCAAAGCGATGGTAGTGGAAATTAAAATAATATCCATCTTGTGGTGGATGATCCCGCCTTACATGGAAACGTAGTAAATCATTTCCTGTTTTCGTATCATATACATGAAAAATCTTTTCGTTATTGCCGCCTGCTGGTTTCTGTGAAATTGCTAATGATTGTAAAGACTCTTCCGGTACATCTGTTGTAAGCTCTGCAATTGCTTCTTCTATTTTAGGTAGAATAATATCTTTAAATTCATCTTCAATGACAGGTCCAATTTTAGAACCAAACTTTTGCATAGATTGTTTCTCAGCTTCTTGCATTGCATAGGTCACAAAGGTCTCTGCGGTTAACCTCTCTCGATTTTCTTCATATGTATAGGACGTCTGCTCCAAATTTTGTTGCCTTGTTGTAGGCTTGTCCGCTTTTGCATTATCAAGCAAAATAGAAGGAGGCGTCACTAAACCAAATGTAAATACAGTAATTAATGCGACTAACGTCTTTCTAAACCAATTTGGCATTTTTTATTCCCTCCCCTTTCACTACTTATATTTGTATAACGGTTGTTTCTTCCATTATACAAAATGATGCTAATTTTTGCACTTTACAAATTTATTAACTTTCATATTTTTTTCATTTGAATATGTAATAGTCAGATTTCATATAATATAAGTACAACAATAGTGAGGAGGATTTTTAATGACTCTAGATGTCATGTACTCCGTCGTGAGCATTTTTGTTCTCTTATATTTTATTTACCAGTCAATTACAGACTAAAAAAGAGCCATTATGGCTCTTTTTTCTATGGTATGAATACAATCCAGCCTATTAATATTAATAGTAGGCTTCCTACGATAATAGCTGGTAATAAATAAAACTGGCCAAGTATAACTATGCCGTAAATCAAAACAGCCGGAACAAACAAGGACATTCCCGCTCTTCCTTTTAACAATAATAACTTCCCTTGATCACAATATAATTGGAGAAACATTTTTTTAACAAATTCATTCCATTGATCCCCTGAATAAAGTGCAATTGCAACACAGGCAAATACAATAATAATAAGCGCAATCCACCATGGTGTTACTTTTATCGATACTGCACTCATAAAGATAATTTTAATATAAAAACTTAAAGAAGCACCTGATCGAAAATACTCCTTAAAAAATGATTCAATAATACGCGAATCAGATTTTTTCCCTAGTATATGCTTCGAACGTGGAAACAACCATGGTCTCGAGTTATTACTTGGCTTCGTTATTTGACCACTAAAGTGCATGATTTCCGTTGTCCAGCGCATACCCTCTTCCTTTTCTTTTTCAACTTCCTTAAAAAAGAAACGTTGATAGTTCATTTTTTGTTTTATCAATATCAAACTAATTCCAATCAATACAATGATAAATAGCATTGCATATACTGGATGTTTAAAACCTAAAAACATACCACTTCCCAAACAAATAAAACTCATAAAAAATACGATAATCTTTACAATCCATAATACCCAGCGCTTCCCTCCACGCACATCTATATATCTTACCAATAGTGATAACATACACCGAAAAACGGTAAAGGACAGCCAAAATAATACGACTTGTAAAAGAGAAGCCCCCATACTCTTAACCAATATAGGTAACATAATGAGCGTTACAATGATATTTGTTATACTTATTCGAATACATGTGTATACCATGCCATATTTCATTAATTTTTTCATGTGAACTGGATGCTGAATTAAAAACAGGCTATCTGCTTGCTCAAAAAACGAACGCATTCCTCTTGAATATGTAACAAAGAAAAATACAAACAAGCCCAATAAAAAATAAGCCGGTTCTTCTGCAGATAATTCTCTTGTCCATAACGAACGATAATAAATCCCGCTAAATACAAGTACTGGAACGATAAAATATAATGCGATTGTCCAATCAGTTACAGACTGAATGGATTTCCATTTTCTTTTCAGTTCATGACGCAACCTTTTATAAAATTGTTGTTTCATCATGTTGTTCCCGCCTTACGATTGCATCAAAACAATCTAATAATGGACTCTCTGGCATTTCTGCTAGGGATTGAATTGTTTGTAGATTACCGTTTGCTAATAACGTTCCTTGTGAAATAAGTAAAAATCGTTCACAGATTCTTTCCGCTGTATCTAGCACATGGGTACACAGTAAAATCCCTACTCCCCGCTCTTTTTCTTTATATAAGAAATTTAAAAATTCTCGTGTTGCTACTGGATCTAATCCAATAAACGGTTCATCAATAATATAAAAGTCTGGTTCCGTTAAAAAAGCCAAAATCAACATTGATTTTTGTTTCATACCTTTTGAAAACTTTGATAAGTATTCATGCTTATGCTTTTCCATTCGAAATGTATGTAATAACTCCTGTGCGCGTTCCTCCCAGCTCCCTATTTCACACCCACGTGCAGCCATTAACAATTCAATGTGCTCCCATAATGTTAAATAATCATAATACGTTGGGTGTTCTGGCACATATGCATACGGATTCTCTTTTTCACCAAACGAAATTTCACCCTCCATATTTGCAAGTAAGCCAAGCATTGATTTAATTGTCGTACTTTTCCCAGCTCCATTTGCACCAATAAGAGCAACTAGTTCACCTTTTTCAATTGAAAATGCTATATCATGGATTGTTTTTTCTCCTGCTTCATAACCCGCTGATCGAATATTGACCTGTAACAAATTACTTCCCCTCTTCCCACTTACAATAAACTCCAGGAAAATCATAACATATTTCTTCTTAAAATATTATTCTATATATCTAATATATTAAATGTTTATATTCGTACTACTAGCAGGAAAAAACACTTTTTAACAGAATATTTAACATTTGGAGTTGTTAATTTATATTTATAGATGGAGTTGAGAGTATGAAATCTCACATTCGAAAAGCAACTGTGAACGATATAGAAGCACTTTGTTCACTAACAAAAGAATTAAAAGGTTCTGATATTTCTTATGTAGACATGCAAAATCGCTTACAATTTGTTGAAATGAGCCCATTTGACTTCTTATATGTTTACGAAGAAGATGATCATATATTTGGATTCCTTGGATTTCGTATACGTGAGAACTTAGAAGATGTGACACGATACGGGGAAATATCCATTATTAGTGTTGACTCCACAGCAAGAAGAAAAGGAATTGGACAAATTTTAATGGAGTATGCTGAACAGTTAGCTAAAGAGCATAACTGTATTGGAACATGGCTTGTAAGTGGTACGCAAAGAACAGATGCTCATCCATTCTATAAAAAATTAGGATACGAAATAAACGGATATCGATTTGTAAAATACTTTTAATTTACTAGTTGAAGGGAACTACTATTATGACAAACATTCAAGCAATATTTATCGATCGTGATGGAACCATCGGAGGAGATACTATCGTACATTATCCTGGTGAATTTACCTTATTTCCATTTACACAAGACGCCTTACGTGCATTAAAAGAACAAAATATAAAACTATTTTCCTTTACAAATCAACCTGGTATTGCTGATGGAAAAGCAAGTATAGAAGATTTTATTCAAGAACTAGAAGCTTTTGGTTTTGATGACATCTATCTTTGTCCTCACAGACATGGAGATGGATGCGAATGTCGAAAGCCAAGTACAGGTATGCTTCTGCAAGCATCAAAAAAACATGAGCTTGATTTAACAAAATGTATCGTTATTGGCGATCGCTGGACTGATATCGTTGCTGGCGCAAATGTGAATGCAACAACGATATTAGTTCAAACGGGTGCCGGGCATGACGCATTACATACATATCGCGATAAATGGGCTGATATTGAACCAGATTATATTGCAGAAAACTTTCAAGATGCTGTCATTTGGATTCTGAAACGAATTACAACACAAATTTAAGAAGCACCTTATTTAAAAAAACCCTAACATATTAATCAAAAGTAATATGTTAGGGGTTTTATTTTTCATATACAAATCTACAAGCAATCGCAAATAATATTGTACGTTGTATTCATAGGAACTGGCACAATAGTAATATACGTTGAATAATAGAGTTCGGTTTGTATTTTCGCCTGTATTAATATTGAATTTAGAAAGTTAATTCATAATGAAAATAACGATTATCTCTCAAATATCCATTCTCGGCATATAATCGCTGTGCTGATATGTTATCTATTTCTGTTTGTAATTTTAATCCTTTTGCACCGTTCTCTAGTGCGAAAATTCTAGCCGCTTCTAATAATTTTTTTCCAATACCTGCGCCGCGTTTACCTTCTTGTACAAATAGGTCATTTAAAATCCATAATTCTTTCATCGAAACTGATGAAAAAGAAGGATATAATTGTGTGAATCCAAGATACTCCCCATCTTCAACAGCTACAAAAATTACAGATTCTTTTCGCTCTATGCGATTACGCAAAAATACTCGTGCTTCTTCCACATTCGACTCTTGTTTATAAAAGGTACGATAATTATTAAATACTGATGCTACTCCATCTAAATCTTCAATTGTCGCTTCATATATTTTCACTTTACTTCGCTTCCTTTCCAATACTCCTTCATAAGGTCCGTTACCCATTCAGGTTGTAAAATATCTTCATTCGGTAAAAATTCTCTCATAACAGGCTTTATATCCAATATAGGTGTACCGTCAATTGCATCTAATCCTTCAACTACAATTGATTTTCCTTCTCGCCTTACAACTTTTGCAATTGTCGCCCCCAATCGATTGGGACGATTTTTCCCCCGCTGTGCAAAAATACCTATTTTCGGATATTCCTTATTATTTCGTGGATGTCTAGCCGAATATTGAATCTGTTCATCTTTCACTTTATGAAAATAAAAGATTACTTCAATATGTGAAAAATCTTCAATTCCTTGTATACTCTCTTCTGCATATGAATCCGTTAATGTAATAAGAGATTGTACATCTCCCCATTCATCATCCATTATCATTTTTCTTTCATTATGTACAAAAGCAATTGGCCGAAGTGAAAACATCCATACTCCCCCTTTTTTGTAACCACTTACATTATAAAGTATCTTCTGAATATTTTCCATCGACACAATCGGATTAGTTTACATAATAAAGTTATGTAATTATTTTTTATTCTTTTTCACCACATCCAAATAACCTCCTAAAGAGATGTTTACAGCTTCAACAGCATGTATAAAAGTTGTATCAAATAAAGGAACTTGAGAATCTTCCTGTTTTACTAATAGCCCTATTTCCGTACAACCTAATATAATTCCTTCTGCTCCATTTTGTACGAAACGATTTATTATTTCTTTATAGGAATCTCTTGATGTTTGATTAACCTTTCCTAAACATAACTCGTTATATATGATTCTATTTACTAATTCCCTATCTGTTTCATTTGGTATCATTACTCTCATACCCTTTTCTTCTATACGTGATTTGTAAAAATCTTGTTCCATTGTATATTTCGTTCCGAGTAAACCAACTGATCGAATTCCTTGTTTCTTTATTTCCATAGCTGTTGCATCCGCGATATGTAAAATAGGAATACTCACCTTATCTTTAATATTACTAATCACTTTATGCATTGTATTCGTACAAATAACAATGAAGTCTGCACCAGCTTTCTCAAGAGAATATGCAGCTTCTCCTAATACGTTCCCCGCTTTTCCCCAATCACCTTCAGATTGATATTGTTCAATCTCTTCAAAATCAACGCTATATAAAAGACATTTCGCGGAATGTAATCCTCCTAACCTCTTTTTTACTTCTTCATTAATAATGCGATAATATTCAGAAGAAGACTCCCAGCTCATTCCACCAATAAGACCTATCATTTTCATCTTACCCATTCCCCCTTATTTTCTCATTTAAAATTTATACAACATTATTATGTAATTTTAACATAACAAAAAGGACATTTGTTAAACAAACAAATGTCCTTTTTTAGTTCTTTCTTATACAATTCCAGTTAAGCTATAAACACCAATCACAACAAATACAGCTATTGTTTTAATAATAGTAATTGCAAAAATATCACGATAGGATTGCTTATGTGTTAATCCAGTTACTGCCAATAATGTAATGACAGCACCGTTATGTGGTAATGTATCCATTCCTCCTGATGCCATTGAAATAATCCTATGCATCACTTCAAATGGAATATTATATTGCTCTGCCGCCGCAATGTATTTCTCCGACATCGCACTTAAAGCAATCCCCATTCCTCCTGATGCTGATCCAGTAATTCCCGCAAGGACATTTGTAGTAACTGCACCATTTACGAGAGGATTTGTGAACGTCGTAGAAATACTGTCCCGAATGACACCGAAGCCGGGTAATGCTGCTATAACTCCCCCAAAACCATATTCTGCTCCAGTATTCATAGCAGCAAGCAATGCACCACCAATACTTGCATTTAAGCCAGCTTGAAATCCTGTAAATAAGCGTTTCCAATTTAAAATTATCGTTGTAATAATTCCGATTAATAGTGCCAGTTCAACAGACCATACGCCTAGCACACCAGAAAGTTCCACTTTGCCAAATGTTTTTAATCCAATAGATGAAAAATCAAATCCCTTTGGATACCATGTTGGAATCATCACTGTAAAAACTTTATTCATTACCCCCACTAAAATAAGCGGTATAAAAGCAAGTACTTGGCGAAGTGGTGTAATTTCGGGAGTATGAATAGCTGGTTTTATATTTTGTTCTGTTTCAGTTGTGGCTGCCATTTCAGAATTCTCATTTCCACAACCGTAATAACCTTCACCACTTTCCTCTGCCTTTTTTCGTCTTCTTTCTAAATACAACATACCAACAAGAAATACAAAGACCGCTCCAATGATTCCAAGAAATGGTGCTGCATAAATGTCTGTTTTAAAAAATGTCGTTGGAATAACATTTTGAATTTGCGGTGTCCCTGGAAGAGCATCCATTGTAAATGTAATTGCTCCAAGAGCAATTGTTCCTGGTATTAATCGTTTTGGAATATTAGCCTCTCGAAATAAATTAGCTGCAAATGGATATACCGCAAAAGCAACTACAAACAAACTGACGCCACTATAGGTTAATATAGCACCCATCAGAACAATTGCTAGCATGGAACGTTTGACACCAACTAGCTGAATAATTGTTTTTGCAATAGACTTCGCAATCCCTGACATTTCTACTACCTTACCGAAAATTGCTCCGAGTAAGAATACTGGAAAATATAATTTAATAAACCCAACCATTTTTTCCATAAAAATATTAGAGAAAAAAGGTAATACGTGACTTGGCTCTGTTAATAAAACCGCAAATAGCGCGCAAATTGGGGCAAATAATATAACCGAAAAACCACGATAGGCAACAAACATCAGCATGCAAAGAGCCAATAAAATAATTACTAATTCCATCTCCTGCCCCCTTTTCATTTCCGTGGAAATATTTTAATAATATTCAGAAATCTATTGAGGTACTTATAGAATTTTCATATTGATAGTCAAAACATATACGATATAATTTTTTCACCTCATGATAAGAAGGGATGCGTGGGTTATTACTCGGACTCCCACTA
This sequence comes from Bacillus sp. FSL K6-6038, assembly GCF_038050455.1. Classification (NCBI taxonomy): domain Bacteria; kingdom Bacillati; phylum Bacillota; class Bacilli; order Caryophanales; family Bacillaceae; genus Bacillus; species Bacillus sp. FSL K6-6038. Next base: position 2,210,064 of record NZ_JBBOUH010000001.1, on the reverse strand, counting down.
GCCAATGCATCTTTCGCCATTTTTGAAAGAGCATTTTCAAATTCAACCTGATCAATTCCGTACTCCCTAAGATTAGGAATACGTAGATCCAAACAGAGTTTCTTTATTTCAAAAATAGCATGGTTAGCAAGCTCTTCATCAGATAATGAATGTAATTCCGGATTTATAATCCGCCCAATATCTGCGAGGCGTTTGACTGAGCAAATTTTTGTAAACTCTAAAACTGCTGGTAGTAACATCGCATTTGATATACCATGGGGTACATGAAATAGTGCTCCAATTGGGCGTGACATTCCATGGACTAAAGTGACCGATGCGTTTGAAAAAGCAATGCCAGCTTGTAAGGATGCAATCATCATTGCTTCTCGTGCTTCTATATCTGTCCCCTTTTCATAGGCAATCCGCAAGTGTTTCATAATCGCTCCAATTGCTGCAAGTGCTAATACATCTGTAAGCGGTTGCGAAAATCTAGAAAGATATGCTTCAATTGCATGACATAGTGCGTCAATACCTGTTGCTGCAGTAATATTCGGTGGAACAGAACGTGTCAATAAGGGATCGATAATCGCGATTTGTGGCGTGAAATTTGGGTGCTTAATCATCATTTTGACATCTGTTTTTGTATTTGTAATAACAGCAACACTTGTAACTTCTGAGCCTGTACCAGATGTTGTTGGAATTGCAATAAGGGGTAATGGTTGCTTTTCTATTTCCACATGATTTTGAACATAATCTTCAATCTCTCCTCCATTCGCAAACAGAACTGCAACAGCTTTTGCTGCGTCAATACAACTTCCTCCACCAAGCCCAATAATAAAATCACATTTTGACTCTGCACATATCGTTAACGCTTCTAAAACATGAATATTTGTTGGTTCCGCATTTACATTTTCATAAGTAATAACATCTATTTTTTTCGCTTTTAGTAGTTTCACACACGCATCAATATAACCAAGTTTTTTCATAATAGAATCACTGATAATGAAAGCTTTTTTCCCTAGTTTAATTGCTTGTTCTCCTAATTTATCCAGTGAATTTCTCCCGTACAAAACGTTCTTTGGCATACGAAACTCTGCGATTTCTTGCAAATAACCCACTCCTTCTTTCCCTACTAAATATTTTATAATGTGAAATTTCCATTGTATAAATTATCAAATGTAATATTCCACTTCGATTAATTATTTCCTCCCAGACTAATAAATTTATTAGTAGATTCCTGTAAACATATAAAAAGCAATTACTAAAAATACAGCGACCGTTTTCAATATTGTCACAGCAAATATATCACGATACGATTGTTTATGTGTCAATCCTGTAACAGTAAGGATTGTAATAATTGCTCCGTTATGTGGAAGTGTATCCATCCCTCCCGATGCCATTGAAACAATACGATGCATAACTTCAAGTGGAATATGATATTGTTCTGCCGCTGCAATAAATTTATCTCCCATTGCACTTAATACAATTCCCATTCCTCCCGATGCTGAACCAGTAATACCAGCAAGAATATTCGTTGTCACCGCTCCATTTACGAGTGGATTAGTAAATGTTGCAGAAATGCTATCTCGCATAATCGCAAACCCTGGAAGTGCTGCAATTACGCCACCAAAGCCGAATTCTGCTCCTGTATTCATTGTTGCAAGCAATGCTCCTCCAATACTTGTATTCAATCCTGCTTGAAATCCTGTTACAACACGCTTCCAATATAATAAAAGCGTTGTTATAATCCCAATGATGAGTGCTAATTCTACAGACCAAATACCAAGTACTGCGCTTAACTCTATCTTACCAAACGATTTCATTCCAATTGAGGAAAAATCAAAACCATTTGGATACCATTTTGGTATTGTTATTGTAAAAAACTTATTCATAACTCCTACTAAAATAAGTGGTACAAAAGCAACGACTTGCTGTACTCTTGAAATTTTAATACTTTGAAGAGAAGTATGATTCTTTTGCTCTAACTCCAGTGATGCTGCCATTTCAGAATTCCCATCTTCAAAACCAAAATATCCTTCTCCAGCTGCTTTCGCCTTCTTACGTCGACTCTCTAAATAGATCAATCCTAACGTTAAGACAAAAATAGCACCAATAATACCAAGTATAGGTGCTGCATAAATATCTGTTTTAAAAAATGTTGTCGGGATTACATTTTGAATTTGCGGTGATCCTGGGAGTGCATCCATCGTAAACGTGACAGCTCCAAGAACGATTGTTCCAGGTATTAAGCGCTTCGGAATATTCGCTTGACGAAACAATTTTGCAGCAAATGGATATATTGCAAACACAACAACATAAACACTCACACCGCTATAAGTTAAAACAGCCCCCATTAAAACGATAGCCAAAATGGTCCGTTTTTCACCCACTATTTCAATAATTGTCTTAGCTATAGAATCTGCAATTCCAGACATTTCTACTACTTTACCGAAAATAGCACCTAGTAAGAAAACTGGAAAATACAACTTAATAAAGCCTACCATTTTCTCCATAAAAATATTCGAAAAGAAAGGCAGTACAAAACTAGGTTCTGTTAAAAATACTGCAAATAGAGCAAAAATCGGTGCGAATAAAATAACAGAAAATCCTCTATAGGCAACAAACATAAGTAAACTAAGTGCTAATAAAATAATAACTAGCTCCAATTCTCTCACCTTCCTTCGACTGAAAATTCAATCTTTTTAATCCGGATTTTTTCTATGTATCCCTACAAAATATCGCTTTTATAACGATTCAAATACTGACATTCCTCCCCCTTTTCTAACAAAATTTTTATAATTAAAATAGCATATTTATTACTATTCTATTACATATGAAAAATCCCTTTAAACGAAAACGATTTAACTATTACTCGTTATAAAGGGATTTGCTTTTTTGTTTTATATTTTAAAACTTCTGTCTTTTGCACAAAAGCTTCGCAACTCTTCGACATGTTTCACAATATGCGTCGCCCCTGCTTCTTTTAATTCTTCTTCATCCCCATATCCATACAATACACCGATAGAGTCAATCCCATTACAATTAGCTCCTATCATGTCATGCTTTCTATCCCCAATCATCACTATCTCTTCTCTTTGCAACTCTGGATTTGTATGCAAAATATATTCAATAATTTCATCTTTCTTTATTCGAGTTCCATCTAAATTACTGCCTACAATTTCTTCAAAAAAATGAATCAAGTTAAAGTGTTCTAAAACTTATTTTGCAAATACAGTGGGTTTTGAAGTTGCAACAAATAATCGTTTCTCTTCATCTTTTAACTTTTGTAAAATATAGGGAATCATCTCATATACACTATTCTCAAGTAGGCCGCTTCGCTTTAGATATTCACGAAAATATGTAACAGCTTGCTCTACTTGTTTTTCGTCCATTCCGTATCTATCTGCAAACGAATGCTGAATTGGTGGACCAATAAAAGAATCTAGCTCTTTCTGATTCGGTTCATCTATTCCCATTTTTCGCAATGCATATAAAACCGAATTTATAATTCCTTCTTTCGGATCTGTTAATGTTCCATCTAAATCAAATAGAAATGTTGTATACATCCCTGCTTCATACTCTTTTGCACGATTACTATAATATGTATGCATGACACAAATCCCCCTCTAACAGAAAAATCACCATCCTTTCTATATTATCAAAATATTTATTTATTTTGAATATTTATGTTGTTTTTTCACACATTAGCTTCTTCCCAACAGTCTGAGCCACGAATATATATACTCAAAACTATGTTCTTGTTGTATTATAAGTATAATTTCATAGAAAAATGGTGACCAAAGGTGACGATAACATTAATTTTCATAATGGCTTTCACGATTATCATCCATGCAGTCGAAACGAGTTCTTATAGTATTCACTTAGCAGGTATGCGTTAAAAAAAGATTGCTGTTTCCCTATCCGTAGTTGGGTTGGTGTTGCTGGTTTCACGAACATCCAACTTACTGCAAGCTTTTTTACTTGGCGGTATCGTTGATCAGGCCAAGATAGACTCTTCTATTGATTTAGAAAGAACAATACGTCTCGTTTTATTCACAGCTTCCATCGGTACACTGCTCGCAATTATTCTATATCCTACTTTCACAAAGCTATTTGGGTATGTAATTCAAAACTTTGAAACAGGCGGTTCATTCATTCGAATGATGAAAACAAACAATATACAAAAATTGAAGTATACAAAAAAACATGTAATGAAAGAGCACATTTAATAAGGAGAGATATGTATGCATATGAAAACAGAACAAGATATTATTAAACTCATACAAAACGATACTTGGATGATGGAAATATTGCAGACAGCAAAATCATTACAACTTCCTGATTGGTGGATTTGTGCTGGGTTTGTTCGTTCTAAAATTTGGGATGTTCTCCATGGATACGAAGTAAGAACTCTAACGCCAGATATAGATATCATCTATTTTGACCCATTACATATAAGTGAATCCACCGAAGAAAAATTAGAAAATAAGCTTAAAAGTATAGATTCTACTATTCCATGGTCAGTGAAAAATCAAGCTCGCATGCATGTAGTCAATAACATGCCACCTTATTCATCTTCAGTCGATGCAATTTCTAAATTCCCAGAAACAGCGACTGCTCTTGGAGTTACATTAGATGACCAAGATAATATTGTATTAACCGCCCCTTGCGGAATAGAAGATGTTCTCACGTTACAGGTGAAGCCAACACCTCATTTCCTCGAAACGAAAGAGCGCACTAATATGTATAAAAAAAGATTACAAAAAAAGAACTGGCAAAGTAAATGGCCTAACATTACAATCTTCCATCCTGAAATTTAAACATGAAGAAAAAAGGTGCTTCTCATTTTTATGAAGCACCTTTTTCTAATTCACTTCAAAAAATCAATTACCGTTTCTGCAAATTGATTCGCTGCTTCATAATGCGGTGTATGACCACATTCTTCAAAGACTATGACTTTACCATTTTGAGTATCTCTTTGAAATACTTCAATGTGTTTTTCACAAGTTACTACATCGTGTTTTCCTATGATTAGCAACATTGGATTCTCGACATCTTTTAATTTTAATAATAAAGATTGATAAATTTCCCCTTCCTCTTTCAATCTTATAAAATGAATTGCGGAACGCTTATAAAACTCTTCCCATTCTCCCTCACTATATAAACTATAATCCGTTTCATCCTCAACTTAATTATATATTTCCATTCTGTTTTCTTCTAATTCATCACTTAATTTCGAATAAGCTTCTAGCAATTCCTCTGGACTAGCATTACTCTCTGCGATAGCTATACACTCTTTTCCCTGCTGTTCTTTCCCATACTCCATTAACAAAGTTCCTGTCTTTTTTAATAACGCTCTACTAGTTAATGCAAAATCAAACGTTGGCCCTTCAAAAATAATTTTTTGAATAGATTGTGGGTACATTTCTGCATAAAACAACGCTAGAAACCCACCAAAGGAATGTCCAATAACAGACCATTTTTCAATTTGTAACATCTTCCTTAGCTCTTCGCAGTCTTCGATAAGATCTTGCAATCCAAATGGCTCTTTCTGTCCAATTTCCTCTGAACGTCCTACCCCACGTTGATCAATGGCAATGAGTCGAAAAGAATCTTGTAATCTATGTGCTTGATGATAGGAAAAATCAAAACACATCTCTCCAGGACCTCCATGAAGATACAATACAGGATGCTTCTCTAGTGATCTATGCATCTCCACATACAGCTTTTTTCCGCGTACTTTCACCATTTTACCTTGTAATAGCACCTCTTTTTCTTGTTTCATCTCTTTCTCCTCCTATTTTTTATATTTCGACACCATATACAAATAGGAGGACCACGAATCCGTACATGTTATATATCCGTAACATAATAGTACATTTTCTCATCCTCCATTTTAAATTTTTATAGAAAAGCTTCATCCAATGCTTTTTTTACAGCTTCTCCCCTTCCTGATACTTGAAGTTTCATATAAATAGAAGAAGCATAATTTCTTACAGTTCCTTCTGATAAAAATAACTTTGCTGCAATCTCTTTATATCGAAGTCCTTCTTTAAGATATCCTAATACGTCCATTTCACGAGGAGTCAATTCATAAGGAGGCTTTTTCGGCATTGGACTATATTCTTTAAATAAGCGAGTCGCCACGTCCTGAGATAGCATTGTCCCACCTAAATGTACTAATCGAATAGCCGCTACTAACTCTTCTGGTTGAACAGATTTAAGTACATATCCCTCTGCTCCCGCTTCAATCGCTTCTGAAACACTAGAAGTTTCTTCAAAAGTTGTGACCATAATTATTTTAGTATCTGGCCACCTATTTTTGATTTTCTTCATTGTTGTAATCCCATTCATCTTAGGCATTTGTATATCCATAAGAACAACATTTGGCTGCCTTTCTTCACATTGCTTTAAGGCTTGTGCCCCACTATTCGCAACCGATACGCGAAAACCGTATTTATCCAATAAAAGTTCTAAGCTATCTGAAATGATAGGCTGATCATCTACTATTAATATATGAATCTTATCTTGGGCAAATGATTCTTCTTTATGTAAGGTCGGAATCAAACAAGTCACAATTGTTCCTGTATCCTTAGTGGAATCAATACTCAAATTTCCATGATATTCACTTAGGCGTTCTCTCATTCCCGATAAACCAAAGCCCTCCTGCATAACTTCCATGCCTATACCGTCATCTTGTATTTGAAGCATCACATAATTTTTATGATATTGTAAAAGAACTTGTATCGTTTCTGCTCCCCCATGTCTTGTTGCGTTTGTCATTGCCTCTTGTAAACACCGACAGAAAGTTCTCTTCAGTTTTTTAGCCATTGGATAATATTCTCCAACCGTACGGAAAACAACATGAACATTTGTATTACTTTTAAACTCTTCTATTAAGTTCAATAAAGACACATCTAGATTTGATTCCTCTTGAGGATCCATTTCGTGAACCTGTCTTCGAATATTATCTAATGCAGATCGTGATATATCTATTATTTCTTGTAATTTTCCCTCTCCCTCCTTGGTTGCTAGATGTGGTCGTAATGTTTCCATACTCAATATAACCGAAGTAAATTTATATCCTATCGTATCATGTAATTCTCTTGCCATTCTATCCCTTTCCTCAAGCAAAGTTATTCTTTCTACTTGGGACGAATATTGTTCTAAAATTGCATTCTTATCTTTAATCAATTTCAGTTTTTTCTTAATAGCATCCATAGAATAAACAACTCTTTGTAGTAAATGACCTACGCCATATATAAAGAGAACATCAAATATACTTAGAAGCAGCTTATTTCGATCAAACCCGAAATTCAAGAAAACTCCCAATACACAGATAATTATCATTGCAGGTAATGCATAGAAATTTACTTTTCCACGACAAAAAAATGCAAGCGTTAAAATTGCAGGAGATAAAAACTGAGCCAAATGATATGTATATGCAAAATAAAGCGAAAGTCCACCTACTAAGATAATTTCTGTTACTACATATAATTCACTTTGTAATTTATATAATATGACAGGTATGACATAAGACAGAAATGTACTTATAAAAACAATCTCAAGTGGAAAGTTTGGATTATCTTGATATGTCAAAGTAACAATTGCAACAATCCAAGTGATCCGAATAAGTATCATTACCCATTCCTGCCAAAGTAACTTATTTTTTATGTCATTCAACTTTCATATACCCCCTATCAAGATGAATATTATACATATCCCCTATTTTTCCATTTTCATCATAGCAAGGTTATGACACTTTGTCACTGCCTTATATTACATTCTTTTTGCTATGTTAGTAGCCGAAACATGTCACTAATATTAAGGGAGTGAACAAAATATGTGTATTTTAAAAGTACAGAACTTAACTAAGAAAATTGGAAGGCGCACACTCGTTAATCAATTATCATTTGATGCTCGAAAAGGAGAAATTCTTGGTCTTCTAGGCCCAAATGGTGCTGGAAAATCCACTACAATTAAAATGATTGTTGGCTTAATCTCCAAAACCAGTGGAACAGTCACAATTAACAAAAAAGACACAAGCAAAGACTTTAAAGAAGCTATGAAACATATTGGAGTGATTGTTGAGAATCCTGATTTATACAAATTTTTATCTGGCTATGATAACCTCCTTCACTTCTCTAGAATGACACCTAATATTCCAAAAGAACGTTTAGATGTGGTTGTTTCTTTAGTTGGGTTGGAAAAAAGTATTCATAATAAAGTTTCCACTTATTCTTTAGGAATGAAACAGCGGCTTGCTCTTGCAATTGCTTTGGTACACAAACCTGCCCTTCTCATTTTAGATGAACCTACAAATGGATTAGACCCTCAAGGAATTAGAGATTTAAGGTTTCATTTAAAACAACTAGCTACAGACGAAAATGTAGCAATTGTTGTTTCAAGCCATCTAATGGCCGAAATGGAAATGATGTGTGATCGCATCGCTATTATAGACAAAGGAGATTTAATTGGTATACATGATATAAAAGATATTACGAAAGAACAGATACAAGCTGTACAATTTGAAGTAGACCGAACAGACTTAGCAATCCCACTCTTACAAAAATCAGTAATAGGTGAAGAAATCATAACAAATCAAAATGTCATTACGATCAAAATAAGTAAAGAACATATACCTGAAATTTGCGATACATTAGCCAAAAATGGAGTGAATGTTTATGGTGTTCAAACCATTAAAACAACTTTAGAAGACAAATTTATTGAAATGACTGGAGATGAAGTGCACAATGATTAATCTAATAAAAAATGAAAATATGAAAATTTTCAAACGAAAAAGAACTTGGATTATGGTAGGTGTTATGGTTGTATTTATTTTCATTCAATTCCTAAACGTAAAGCTTTCCAGCCAAGTTAATTATGGGGATGACTGGAAGACATCTCTTATTGAAGAAAATGCATTACTTCAAGTTGAAAAAGAATCTCTAAAATTACCTATTGAAAAAATAGAAAATGAAAAAAAACTTTTACTAAATAATTATTACATTGACAGTAATATAAAACCAACAAACAATGCATGGTTCTTTACGATTGGACAAAGTACAAATTTTTTAATAGCTATCTCCATTCTTACACTCATAATAGCTGGTGAAATTGTTGCAAGTGAATTTCAATCCGGTACAATTAAATTTTTATTAACACGAACCGCTACTCGCACACAAATATATTTTTCTAAATATATTTCTACTTTATTATTTGGATTTTTCTTAATCGTAATGACGTTCCTTCTTTCCATTCTATTTAGTGGCATTCTTTTAGGCTTTGATGGAATAAATGGTGAATACTTATTTGTCAAAGATCATGCCGTTCAAAAAACAAGCTTCCTTCAGGCACTAATTGGTAGCTTATTATTTAAGATTCCTTACTTAATTATTGTTGTAACTTTAGCTTTTATGATTTCAGCGGCGTTTAAAAGCACTACATTCTCTATCGTATTTTCTCTTTTAGTAGCAATTGCGGGTTTTGTCATGAGTATCTCATTAAAAGGTTTCAGCTGGACAAAATATTTCATCTTCTCTCATACGGATTTATCAAGTTTCGTATATGAGAATCCCCCTGTAGAGGGCATGACTTTCAGTTTTTCTATACTATTTATCCTAATTCATATATTCATCATGCATGGAATTGCATACCCCATATTCGTAAAAAAAGATGTCGCTTAAATTTTTTATTAAAGACTGGAGGAAAATACATTGAAAAAAAGATGGATTAAATTCTGTATATTAATAACTCTTATACTTACTGGTTGTTCAAATTCCGAAAGTAAAACAAAAGAACAACAACTGGAGCTATCCGCTACTGATGTTAAAACGTTAACATTAGATAACCGTAACGGCAATATTGATATTTCAACAAATCCTAAATCAGATAAAATAGAAGCTTCTATTACTGCAAAGGCTAAAGGTATCAGCATGGATAAATTAAAACTAGATCTTTCAGCCCAAAATGGAATTGCAACTTTAAACACTTCTTTTGATGGACAATTTTTTAGCAATAGCGAAACTTGGGTTGATGTCAAACTATCATTACCTAAAAACATAAAAGTTGAATTTAAAAAAACTCATAGAGACGGCGATATCAAAATCTCTAACCTCGATTCAGATATAAATATACTTAATGTCAACGGTAATATTGACATTTCCAACGTTAATGGAACTGTAAGTGTCACAAATAGAGATGGAAATGTAGATATTGTGCATACAAAGTCTGACATTAATCTTGATAATAACAACGGCAAAGTTGTTATTAAGGATATAAAAGGATCTATAAGAGCCAAAATTGGTGATGGTTCAGCCGCTATCAATAATATTGAAAAGAATGTTACCATCTTAGGTGCTAAAAGCGATAAAATAAAAGTAAATAATGTTAAAGGGAAAATAACTTTTAATAAATAAAATTGATTTACTTATACAGGATAAAAACCAACCGCATTTTTTAATAATTCGGTTGGTTTTTTCCTTAAATACACCTTAATAATTTCGGAATATTCAATTATTTAATTTTAAATAATCCCAATCACATTCAAAAAGACAATAACAATCGAAATCGGAGCAACATATCGAAGTAAAAACACCCAGCAAGTAAACAATGCTTTCCCGTAATTACCGCCAACAAAAAATTCTGCTTCTAATACCTTTTTCTCCATTTTAAATGAAACGAAAATACTAATGAATAAAGCTCCAAGTGGCATTAAAATATTACTAGATAAAAAGTCTACCGCATCAAAAATATTTTTACCGAAGATTGTAATATCATTCCATACACCAAATGAAAGTGCAGATGGGATACCAACTAAGAAAATTAAAAATCCAATGATCCATGACAATTTCTTTCTTCTTTCCTGCTGTCCATTCGCTAGTGCTGAAACAACCGTTTCAAGTAGTGAAAACGCAGATGTTAACGTTGCAAATGTGAATAGTGCAAGAAATACTGTTAAGAAAAAGCTACCAAATGGAATTTGACTAAAAACTGAAGGTAATACAATAAATAGTAACCCTGGTCCTTCTGTCGGTTCCATTCCTAGTGAAAATACTGCTGGGAAAATAGCTAGACCAGCGAATAAAGAAACAAATAAGTTTAGTCCAACAATTGTTACCGCTGAGCGTGGCAAACTTTCTTTTTTATTTAAATAAGAACTATACGTGACCATGATGGATATCCCAATGCTAATAGCAAAGAATGATTGCCCCATTGCAAACAAAATACTTTCTGATGTGATTTTTGAGAAATCAGGCTGTAAGAAGAATTTGACTCCTTTCATCGCATCATCAAGTGTTAAGGAGCGTACAATAAGAGCAACAAACAGAACGAACAATGCTGGTAACATATATTTACTCGCTTTTTCGATTCCATTTTGTACCCCTTTTGATACAACCCAAATCGTAATAAACATAAAAGCAAAATGGCCAACAATTGCCCAAACCGGATCCCCAATTGTTTCTGTAAATAGTGAACTATAATTTTGCTGCGGTGTAATCAGTTGTCCAGTTATTCCTCTGAATAAATAGATTAGTACCCAGCCACCAACAACACTATAAAATGATAACAAAATAAAACAAGTTCCAACGCCAAGACGCCCAATCCAATGCCAGCCTGTATTTGGTGCGATACTTTTAAATGCTCCGATTGCTTGTTTTTGTGTACTGCGCCCTATCATAAATTCAGCTATCAATAACGGAAGACCTATTAATACCGTAAACAATATAAAGATTAAAAAGAATGCTCCTCCCCCGCTCTTTCCAGCAATATAAGGAAACTTCCATATTGCTCCAAGCCCAATTGCAGATCCTGCTGCAGCCATTATAAATCCTAATTTCGAAGTCCACTGCTCCGTCTGTTTCATCCTATTTTCCTCCTAATTACATCTTTTTATATTAATAAATAAATATTATTAACCAATACAAATAAACCCTCCATTTCTTCCTATATATAATAAAAAATGGCCCAGCATCTCTATATATAAAGAGACGCTAAGCCATTTACTTAACGCGGTACCACCCTTATTGATTCCATTATGAATCCACCTTAGCAGTAATCGTTTGATTACAAACCTGTTATCGAAGGTTAACCGTTAAGATTTACTAAGAATTAGACTTCTGTTCCACCTTACTGCTCCTAGGCGAGTTCAGGATGTCATTTGACTATGTCACACCAACCCATAGCTCTCTGTACAAACACATGACCTTACTACTCCTATTCAACGCACTCTAATATTCTGAATATAATTTCTTTTGAAATTACTACGAATTATATCGGTTATATTTATGACTGTCAAGTAAGTTATTTATTTTTTTGTCGAAAGAAAGAAACTTAACTATACAAATTTCTATCACTAAAAAAGAATCTTCGCAACAAGCGCGAAGATTCTTTTTCTTTATGGCACGAGACGCGTACAATCTCTCGGAAATGCACTCGCTTCTCTCACATTTGATAGTTCTAAAAACTTATATACAAGCCTTTCTAACCCAATCCCAAAACCACCATGAGGCGGACATCCATATCGGAATGTATTAATATAAGACTCGAAGTTTTCTGGCTGTAACCCTTTTTCTTTAAAAGAAGCAAGTAACATACGATACTCATGAATTCGCTGCGCACCTGATGTAATCTCTAATCCTTTATATAATAAGTCAAAAGAATCCGTAACAGCTTGATTTTCTTTATTCGGCATCGTGTACATCGGTCTCGCTTCTTTCGGATAATGTGTGATAAAGACAAAATCACTACCGTATGTTTCCTTCACATATTTTCCAACTAGTTTTTCCCCTTCTGTATCTAAGTCGCCTGCTGGTGATTCTTTTTGGTACTTTGTTTTTAAAATGCTCTGCGCCTCTGCAAGTGTAATCTTTGGAATTTCTGTAATTATAGGAACCGTAACTTGCAAGAGCACTAATTCTTTTTCACATTTCTGTCGTACTTGTTCAAACATATAACGTAAAACATCTGCCTCTAATGCCATCACTTCATAAAAGTCTTCAATAAAACCCATCTCTACATCTAATGATATATATTCATTCAAATGCCGAGAAGAGTTATGATGCTCAGCTCGATAAACAGGAGCAATTTCAAAAACAAGTTCAAAACCACCTGCTACCATCATCTGTTTATAAAACTGAGGAGATTGAGCTAAATATGCCTCTTTCTGAAAATAAGGGAGTTTAAAAACATTCGCTCCCCCTTCTGCTCCTTGAGAAACGATTTTCGGCGTAAATATACGTGTGAAATCGTTCTCTATTAAAAATTCACTAAATGCCTGTACGAGCGTAGATTGAATCGTAAAAATGGCTTGTATCCGTTCATGCCGAAGCGATATGACGCGCTCATTCAACATTTGATCTAAACCAACTTGCAGCTTTCTTTTATTCACTTCAAAAGGAAGTGGCTCAGCAGTATTTAACACTTTTACTTCTTCTACAAGCAGTTCCACACCTAATTCTGTTTTTGTGGTTTCCACAAGTTCGCCAATAATTTGAACAACACTTTCTACGTCTACTTTATATCCCGCTAATTCTTTTTCTAACACGCATTGAATAACACCTGTTCGGTCACGTAATAATAAAAAACTGATATTCCCCAAATGCCGAATTTTTTTCACCCAACCTTGTAGTAAAACCACCTTTTTACTACATGTTTTACATTCACGAACGAGTGACCGCTTCATTGATTGATCCATTATTGTTTCCTCCTATATTTTCATATTTATTTACATTATTGTTATCATCATCATCATCCACGGCCACTCACCTCCTTTCAAAGAATACAAAAATCCGCCCCTATAAATAGGGACGGATTTTTCCGCGGTACCACCCAAATTGTCATACTGACCATCTTAAACCTGATAACGGTAGGTACCGTTTGCTTTTACTAACCTTCACGTTCAAAACAACGCTCACAGGTGTCTTTCCATCATGCGGTATCGCAATCTTTTCAGCAGTTGATTGCTCTCTGGAGACCCTTACATCATGTATTTTTCCTGTTCATCACTTTTTATATTTACAGAGTATTCTATTCCTTTAAAAGAGAAAATGCAAGGTGTTTTTTCATTATTTTCTGATTTTAATTTCAAATCCATTCTGAAACAATTTCTTCTAATGTCATTCCTCGCGACCCTTTCAATAACACAACATCAGTTTGATTTGCCACTTCTTCAAGTTCTTTTGCATCATGACTTCCCCTTCCACTCAGAAAGAAACTATTTCATTACATAACAATTTGTTTTCCTAGGCATATTATTAGTAAATTTCTTCTGGAGGTCTATACATGAGAAAAATTATAAGTTTCTTACTCTTACTATTATGCACGATAATGACAAATCAAGCATACGCTTATTCCCCACAATCATTACCCATCTCACAGAATTCAAAACAATGGAAAGTAAATATTGACGAAGTAAAGAAAACAGACAAAAACATGTTACAACCTAAAAAAGATGTTTTTCACACGTATCACTTCTCAGTACAAAACATTGGAAAAGATGAAGTATATAACGTACAAGTGGAAGTATTCCGAAATGAATCAAACACGGAAACAAAATATGAACTCTTTTCTTTAAAAGAATCTCGATTAGCAAGTGGAAAAACAGGGTTTGAACATGCAAATTTCCCTGTTTCTGTAAAAACAAACGAGGTAGATGTCATGATTACATGGCAAGAACATCCTTTCCGTGCAATGCGAAATGGTCAAAAAGTTGAGGGAAGAAAGTTTAAAGAGCATTTTGTTTTTAAGGAATCTCAAAAATAAAATTCTTCTACAAGATTAGAAAAGATTTCTTGCAATAATCATATCTATATCTTCAAACTTATAAAACAAATATATTAAATGGAAAATTGCGTTGGTCTTTCTAAAAAATATTAGGAAAGAATGACGCTTTTTTGTATCATTCTTTTTCCCTTTAAAAACTCTAACTACCTTTCAACTTCCTAGCGTGGCTCCATTAAATGACCTTAATGCAGAATATTTAATTTAGCAAGCAGGAAAAACCTCAGTCAATCACTAATAACCAATGTGGAATGAAAAATACTGATTAAAATTCACCTGATAAATGGAGGTTGAAAATTATGACTCATACCAACTATGCACTAACAACAGGAAAAACAGAACGAGCAATTATCATTGGGGGTGGTATTGGAGGGTTACTAACTGCAAGAGTACTTTCTACCTACTATAAAGAAGTGCTTATAGTCGATAAAGATACTTTTCCAGAAAGACCTGACAACCGTCCTGGTACTCCACAAGCCTTCCATCCACATCGTTTTACCCAGCGTGGTAAATTAATTACAGAACGACTCTTTCCAGGCTATGAAAATGATTTAGCAGCACAAGGTGCACCCTCAGTACTAAATAAAACCATCCATAACATGAATCAATACGGTACGATAGAAATGCAATATCCACGGAATGATGTCAAATTCAGTAGAGCTTTGCTTGAATGGACACTTCGTAAACAAGTACAAAAAATTTCTAATATTAGTTTTCTCACAAATCATAACGTAATTGGTTTATTAATGACGATTGATCAAACAACTGTTACAGGAGTCCAAGTCTCAGAACGCGGAAAATCTGAACAAGTACGAACACTAAATGCTGATTTGATAGTTGATGCTAGTGGTCGTTCCTCTAAACTCGTAAATTGGCTTCAAGATCAGGGTTATGATGTGCCAGATTCAGATCGCTTGAAAGTCTCCCTTGGATATAGTACTCGCCGCTATAAGGTTCCCTTCCACCTACTACATCTCACAGAAAAATGGGACACAATCAATATTGCAGGGCAGCCAACTAAAGAAACTTTTACAGGTGTCTTTTCCTTTATTGAAAATAATATAGCCGAGGTGCTAATCTATCGTCCTGGTGGACATTATCCTCCTACAAATGCCGAAGAGTTTGAGCAGGTTATTTCCCAGCTCCCAAGTCCGATAATTGGAGAAACATTGCATGAGTTTGAACCAATATCCTCTCCTCGGAGTTATCGTGTTCCAGAACTGTTTCGTCATCACTTTGAACAAATGGATCGATGGCCCTCTGGATTGTTAGTCTTGGGAGACGCATTCTGTATTTACGATCCAATTTTCGGTCAAGGAATGACCGTTGCTGCAATTGAAGTAGAAGTACTCGAGTCTTGCTTGCAAGAACAACAACATAACCCTATCCCTCATTTCGAACAAAGAGTTCTCAAAAAAATGCAAGATGTAATCGAACCAGCTTGGTGGCTCAATTGTGCTACTGATTTGCAGTGGAAAGGTGTCGAATATGTGAGTTCACAGCAATTGAAAGGGATTTCTTTTGGCCAAAAATATATGGATTTATTTCTTAAATATGCCACAACCGAGCGTGATTTCAAATTATACGGAATGTATTGGGCAGTAAACTCATTAGCAATCTCACCACATACTATATTTGATCCACAGCTAGTAACTACCATTCTCACTTCATCTACTGAAGGACAGCGCTTCCTTGATGAACTCTTGCTAGCCCATGGTCAATCATTAGATGTAGTATTAAATCAAATTGTACCTACTTTCTCTCAGACAGCCTATACGCCAGTGAATCAATAAATCTGGAAAACTCCTAGATGACTGGATAGGTAATTTTTGATAGTAAATACAAATAATAAAGAAACCCCGGCATAATCGGTGTTATGCCAGGGTTTCTTTATTATTCATTCATATTCTTAATTTGTACTAATTCCTCTTGCCGCCCAAATCCGATCAATTTCCGCCGCATGTTGCCCACCATATAGAAGAGCATCTGCTTGTTTAATCGCTTTTGCCCCATCTCGGAATTTAGCATTTGGCGTTAATGACCAGTGCGATTGTAAAATGATTTTTGTGGCTACATCACGGCCAAAGGATTGTGCCATTTCATACTCTCCTTGGGACCAAATTTCTCCGTCTGCATGTACTTCATTTTGCACATCTCTTGGGTACACCTTATTATTATCTAATCGACGCAAACATGTTGGATTTGAACTTGAATAAGAAGTCGCATCCCATTCTCCTACACATGCTTTTCCATATCCTGTAGTTGATGTAGCATCTTCATAAGTTGCACCTAAGAAATCTCCAAATCCCTCTCCCATCGCCCCACCTTCTGGAGAACTACCAAAGCCCGGAACTTGATTATCTTGAATCGAATGCCCATATTCATGTGCGATGATTCCTGCATCTTCAGCATCATCTACTCCACCAGTTCCGAATGTTAAATCTTTTGTTGACGGAGAATAGAAAGAATTATCATCTCTCGTTCCGTTCACATTTACTTTAATAGAGCGATTGTTAATGTTCTTAAATCCTATTTGCTGGATATAACGTTGTAAAGTATCGATATGATAATATGCCATTACATCTTCAAAACTATCATTTGAACGTGTGTAATTAAATTGAAGAGTTGAAGATTTTGTTTTTGCCTTTGAAGAAATTGTGACATAATCTCCAACTAAAAAGCCTGTTCCATTTAAACCTTTTAAAGTAACTGTTTTTAATTGATTATTTAATGCTGCTGAATCTGCATCATTATTATCCTTTAATCCAGTTACACTACCACTTGTTACGACAGGATTCGACAAAAACACTTTCCCTGTTCCCTCCGCTTTACGGTTTATATCTACCTTTTTTAGTAGTTTTCCATTTTCAGCGTCAATGAATGTTTCCCATGCACCAAATGGTTGATTAGAGTGAACTACAACTCGGTATACAGGAATGGCAACTCCCTCTTCAATGATATACCCGAATTCTTTCATTGTTGGAGCCCATAAATTTTGTTCACTTTCTCCACCAACATATACCTTTGATTTTTGCTCTGCATCTTTTTCACTAATTTTTTGCTTTATTTCTTTCACATTTTGAACAGGTTGATAATCAGAAACAGCAAGCACCCCTTGTCCTTTCCCATTAAGAGTCACGGTTATTTGTTTTGAAAATACAGGGGAACCATTTACTACTTGTTGAAATCTAACATATGAAGCTACCTGTGTATCAGTAGTTGAAATATACTGCAAGTCTGATAAATCTGTCTTTAATGAATATTGCGCGGCATTCGCTTTTAAATATTCGGCTGCTTTTTCCTGAGGAGAATACCTGTCTATCTTTACTTGTTTCTCTTCTACCGCTGAAACAACCGATACTGTACCTAACACTAACGGTATTGCTGTAGCAATTGCTACCATCCTTTTTTTGAACATTAGAATCACTCTCCACTCTCTTAATAAATTTTGAATGTACGAGTAATTCTATAAGATCAATTATATTACCTTTATCTTTTTTATATTAATAAAGAAAGTAATATTTTCTCAATATTTGTGTATCAAAATGATAAATACTTTCGAAAGATATTATTCGCTATGGATATTAAGCAGAAATGTTTGTTTTTAATTAGACATTTACCAGTCGTAACTCATATGGTGGCAATAAAAAACGGGCTGTTTTTTACCTAACGATAGGTTGAAAAATGTTTTAATGCATGCTATTCTGAATATGATCTTACATGTTAGGAGGCTCAATTATGAGTAAAAGTGAGGAAACCCTTTCTGCAATAATCGAGGCAAGCTATCGTTTATTCGCAGAGCACGGAATCGCTAAGACCACATACACAATGATTGCCGAGGAAGTCGGAATCGCAAAACCATCTATTTATTATTACTTCAAATCTAAAGATGCGTTAATCGAAGGCTTATTTGATGAGCTATGTCAGGCAGTTCAATTTTCAACCTTCTTTAAGACTGATGAATTTACAAAAAACAATTTTATTGAAAAATGTATTGAAATTGGTGTAAACATGATCGATGAACAAGATAAAGATCCTTATTTTAACCGTGTCCTACAAGAATACTTGTTACTTGCATCTAGAAATAACAATTATAATGAACGGCTCCTTTCCATACAAAGAAAATATTTAAAGGGATTTGAAGCACTTCTTACTAAAGCAAATTCATTGCAACTTATTGAGGATGATAACCTGACAGCCAAAGCTCATATGCTCGCATTGGTGCTTGATAATATCGGGAATTTCATGATGTTTGATACAAACATGGATTATAAACAAATATGGATTGAAGCTGTGCATAGCATATTTAAAGGACGTGTTTCCCATGGAAATTAAAAGAAGAATTATTGGATTAGATTTTGCTAGAGCATGGGCTATGTTTGGAATGCTAATTGTTAATTTCATGGTTATAACCGGGGCTGAAGGTAATGGCCCTCCATGGTTAATAGCCTTTATGTCACTATTTGAGGGTCGCGCTTCTGCTCTATTTGTCATACTTGCAGGTATAGGAATCTCCCTTATGACTAAATCATCCGTTTCTAGTAGTAATCCAATTAAAATTATGGCTAGTCGAAAAATGATTTGGAAGCGATCGTTGTTCTTATTTGTATTAGGCTTATTGTTATACACAATCGACTGGACAGGTGATATATTACACTACTACGGCGTGTATCTCTTTATTGCAGCCTTCTTCATTACAATAAATAAAAAGATATTGCTTTGGTTATCGATACTCATTTTACTCATTGCACAATACCTCCAATTAACCTTTAATGCCTTTGAAGGCTGGGGAGGCCCCATTCCTTTTATAAACTATATAGATTTCTGGTCAGTAAAAGGATTCCTCCGTAATTTATTCTTTAACGGCTACCACCCTATTTTCCCATGGTTCTCGTTCTTCTTAGTTGGTATGCTGATTGGACGAATGGATCTTCATAATAATAAAATTAGAAAAAAACTATTAATAATCAGCCTAATCATTTCAACAACTGCTGAATTGTTGTCAAAAGTATTGACTCATTTTTTCATCCCCTATATCGGAAAAGAACCCTCTACCTTTTTATTTAATACAGGACCTATTTTACCAAACATTTTATACATCTTATCTGCCACCGGATCTGCTTTAATAATCTTGATCCTTTGCTTATTTATTACTGAGAGGTATGAAAAAAATTGGTTTATTGGGGCCATCGTTAAAACCGGACAATTAACTTTAACTCATTATGTAAGTCACGTCATTTTAGGCATCGGAACATTGATCCTTTTACACAGACTTGAAAATCAATCTTTATCTTTCGTATTAATATTTGCCATTTGTTTCTTCATTTTTAGTATATTATTTAGTATTTTATGGAGAAATAAATTGTCTAGAGGACCTATAGAGTGGGTTATGAGAAAAATCACTGGATAAGTTATTAATTTATCACTCTATTTTTCCATATATAGGGGAATACTGTATAACATTATGTAATAAATTACTGATAACACATACTATTTTACATGGCATAATCCAAAGTTGAGGTAATGTATTGGAGACTTACACTTTTAACTCGATACGTTTGTCCGTTAATAAGACCGAATGAGCTTCTAATACCTCTTAACAGAGCTCTGTCCGCATGTGTTAAACTTGGATGAAAAGCTCCTTGTCCACTTTCTAACTTTGAAAGATCAAATAAATTGTTGTATTTCTTTTAAATAATAATAGTTAATTCATGCTTGATTTGAATAAGCATCTCAATAGTAATGAGATGCTTTGTTTTTGTCTGAGGAAATCATCAGTTTCTTTATTCATAACGTTCCTAAAATCGCTTCTGTATGATTGACTGACAGATGTTCCATGATGTTAATTAATATTGTTTAACGTCATTTGGTCGATTACAATCCATCTTTTTCTTCTCAGCTTCTTCTATATTCCATTCATCTCCCCAAAAAAGTGTAACTGTATCTTCAGCTTGCAAATTTTGATAAGCGACTACTCTCTCTGTAACCCCATTATCAATTATATTTAACTCATCATTTAAGTTAATTATTGAAGGTTCAAATTCCTTTTCTGAATCATTTCGTTTATTAGTAGTCATACAACATCTCTCCTGTATAATGAAATACTTACCATACACAACGATAGTATTTCTATTTTATGTAAGCTTATACCTTTACGAACACTTGATTACGTATCTGTATGAATTATTTAAGGGCGCAACATATTTGCACCAGAGCCACTAATCGTATAGTATACATGTACTTTCAGATAGATAAGCAATGTTTATGTACACATAAAAAAGGAAGAGAATTTTTATAATTCTCTTCCTTTTTAAGTAGGGAAACTTTCATGTTCTTTAGTTATTCAGTTCATCGAAAAATGCTGTAGAATTTATCCTTTCTATTATAACAATATAAAATATAAATAAATTTGAAATATTATATATTGAAATGTATTTATATTGTTATAAGTACTTTCTATAATAATGGTATAAACATTTATCACATCTTACAAGAAAGAGGAGGAAATAATATGGAAATCGCAATGGCAGTTTTGAAATTTGTAGGTGGAGTACTTCCATTAGTTCAAGAACTTTTAAAAGCATTTTTGTAAGTTTATCATTCAGCAATTATTTATAAGGATTATCATACTTTTGTTTTATAAGGTAAAATAGCATTTTTGTTTAAATTTATACACAGTTTATATACAATTCAGACACATTTAACATGATGAGTTTCTGAAAATTGGTGGTAATATTAACTTGTTGAAAACGACATGTTTCGACAAATACAAATAACCCTCTTTACCCCTGAATCCCTGCCCGACATTCCGCAGGGATTCTTGTAATTTTTTACGCTCCATTCTCAAGTTACTTTTATAAAAAATTCGAACTTTCCATCTATATCCTATTTTTCATTTAGCTAGCTGGACTCAGTTTAATACGAACCTTTTTCTCACCTAAAGAAATTTCATCCTCTTCTTGTGACAATGCTTTAAACGTAAATTGTTTTACTAATAAATTTTCTTCTAATAAATCTTTATGCTTTGTTAGAGTGTTTTGTAATTCATCCTCTGTATCCAAAATAACATCTACTCGTAAATTAACTGGTAAATTCAATTGTTTTCGATACTCTTGAACAGCTCGAATAAATTCTCGCGCCACTCCTTCTTGTAATAGTTCATCTGTCACATTCGTATCTAACATTACCGTATATTGTCCATTTGTAGTATTAGAAAACCCTACTTTGGGTACTTGTTCTACTAATACATCTTCAAGCGTTACAACAACTTCTTCCCCAGATACAAGCTTACACAATGCTTTTTCAGTCGAAACAAAGTTTTGTACTTCTTCTTGCGATAATTGTTTTAGCCATTGATTTACAGCGTTAACGTTCTTCCCGAACTTCGGTCCTGCAGTCTTAAAATCGAGCTTTAATTGGTACGATGTATACTGTGTTTCATCTAATTCTACATGAAATGCTTTTACGTTCAGTTCATCCATAACAATATCACGATAGGATTCCCAGTCCACTTTCTGCTCATGGTGCTCAAGTAATACAAGCTCTGCTAATGGTTGCTTCACTTTTAATCCATGCTGATTTCGGTTGCTACGTCCCAGCTCAACAACTTGTAAAACGGCATTCATTTCTTGCTCTAACTTGGTTTGAATAAGCTTTTCATCCGCTGTTGGATAATCTGTTAAATGAACACTATTTCCTTCTAAGTTAAGATGAATATCTTCCGCGACAAATGGAGTAAACGGAGCAAGTAATTTACTAAGCGTAACAAGCACTTCATGAAGCGTTTCATATGCAGCTGCCTTTTCAGGATTCATGCCAGACTCCCAAAAACGATTGCGCGAACGTCTTACATACCAGTTACTAACCTCATCTACAAGAACCGCAATTTCACGCGCTGCATTTGTAAATTGATACTTGTCTAATGCATTTCTTACTTGTTTCACTGTACTATGAAGACGTGATAATACCCACTCATCTAATTTCGTCCGCTTGACCTCATACTTTTCTTTTGGATTGTATTTATCTAAGTTTGTATATAAAACATAGAAGCTATATACATTCACAAGTGTATCTACTAGTTTTGACTTCGCCTCTTGCACAGTTCTTTCAGAAAAACGCTTTGCATTCCAAGGTGCACTATCAACAAGAAGTGCCCATCTTAATGCATCTGCACCAAATTTCTCGACTAATTCTACTGGATCTAATGCATTCCCTTTACTTTTAGACATTTTCTGTCCTTGTTCATCTAACACATGCCCAAGAGATAATACACGTTTATATGGTACTTTTCCGGTATATAAAGCCGCTACTGCTAATAAACTATAAAACCAACCACGCGTTTGATCGACACCTTCAGCGATTACATCAGCTGGAAATTGTTCCTCAAAAAGCTCTTTATTTTCAAACGGATAATGATACTGTGCAAATGGCATCGAACCGCTATCAAACCAAACGTCGATTACTTCTGGCGTACGAGTCATCGAACTACCACATTTTTCACAGCATACCTTCACTTCATCTACATACGGTTTATGCAGTTCTAAATTTTCTGCTGTATGCCCTACGCTATGTTTTCTTAATTCATCGATGCTCTTCGGTGCAAATTGATGATCACAGTTTTTGCATTCCCATACGTTTAACGGTGTTCCCCAGTATCGTTTTCGGCTAATATTCCAGTCCACCATATTCTCTAAAAACTTTCCAAATCGCCCATGTTTCATATGATCTGGATACCATGTGACTGCATCATTATTCTTTAAGAATGTCTCTTTGATCTCAGTTGTCCGAATGAACCAGCTTTCTCCAGCATAATACAAGAGTGGTGAATCACAGCGCCAGCAATGCGGATAACTATGTTCATATTTTTCTTTAGAGTATAACAATCCTTCCTGCGCTAAGTAACGAACAATATCAACATCACATTCTTTCACAAACTTCCCTTGTAAAAATGGAACAGCTTCCGTATACTTACCTTGTTCATTCACAACATGAAGGAATGATAATCCTTGATTCTGTACAACTTTATAATCATCTTCTCCATACGCTGGTGCGATATGAACAAGCCCCGTACCACTATCTCCCGTAACAAAGTCTGCCGAAATAACACGATAGCCATTCGTAACTTCATCCATAGGAAATGGTGCTGCATATGAAGTACCTACTAATTCTTCTCCTTTATGGGTAGACAATACTTGATAATCTTCTTTTAATACATTGCTTGCCAGCTCTTTTGCAACAATATAAACCGAATCAGCTTGCTGTGCTTTCACATACTCCATATCTGGATGTACAGCAAGTGCTACATTGGCTGGAAGAGTCCATGGCGTTGTTGTCCATCCAAGAAAGTATTCATTTTGACTATGCAATACTTTAAACTTTACCGTTGCACTTAAATCTTTTACTGTTTTATATCCTTGCGCTACTTCATGTGAACTAAGTGATGTTTGACAACTTGGACAGTATGGCGAAACTCGATGTCCTTTATATAGCAGCCCTTTTTCATGAATAGTCCCAAGAATATGCCATACACTCTCGATATAAGGATTTTCCAAAGTTACGTACGGGGCTTCCATATCGACCCAATATCCAATGCTCTCAGTAAATTCACGCCACTGCTTCTCATACGTAAATACACTTTCTTTACATTTTTGAATAAATGGTTCAATTCCGTACTCTTCAATCTCATGTTTACCAGAAATACCAAGCTGTTTTTCAACTCCCAATTCTACCGGTAATCCGTGTGTATCCCATCCAGCTTTTCGAAGTACTTTATATCCAGTCATTGTTTTATATCTCGCTACTAAATCTTTAATCGTCCGTCCGAGCGCATGCCCCACGTGTGGCAGTCCATTTGCAGTTGGTGGCCCCTCATAAAAAACGAAAGATTGTGCACCTTCACGATTTCGAATGGATTGTTCAAAGATATTCTGCTTATTCCACTGCTTGCGAATTCGTGTTTCTCTCCCTACAGCTGATTCTTTTACATTTACCTTCTCCATTTACAATCACTCCTTTGAAAATTTGTAAAAGCACAAAAAAAACCCGTCCCTATAAACAGGGACGGGTTTACCCGCGTTACCACCCTAATTCTATTAGCATCTTAACTAATAGCACTTAGCAACGTACTAACATACGCGTTCTTTGTAACGGTAGACATCCGTCCGAGCTTACTTTATTCAGCCACGGCTCCTCGGAGATGATTTTCAAATAAAGTCTGTACACCGGCTTTCAGCAAGGCGCCGGCTCTCTGGGGAACAGTACAATATTTTACTCTTTCTCGTCTTCAGATTTGTATACTTTTATTAAAAGTTATTTTATTCCATGAAACAGACAATTGTCAATCAATTCAAAAATATATTTTCATTTTCGTCCTAGTTCTCGAATTTTATACATCATGAACAGTTGCTATTACTTTATTGTTTCCCACACTTCCTCTAACTCTTCATCTTCTTCTGCAAGCTCTGCAAAAAATCCAGTTTCATCCTCATGAAGAACAGTTTCAAGTTCTGCTTTCGCTTCAGCATTTCGATTTAAAACAGCTAAATAGCATGCTCTGTTGTATCGAACTAATAAATCTGAAGAATCAAAAGATAGTATATGATTTGTTAGTTCTTCTGCCCTTTCTGTTTTTCCAATCTGATGATAAGACGCTGCTAAAGCGAGAAACATTGCATGATCTTGCGGATGGTGCAGTACTCCCTCTTCCAGCATTGCAATAGACTCTTCAAATCTTTCTTCACTTTGATATATTTCCGCTAGAGCAAGGAATGCACGGCTCACAAAAGGCATTCTTTCGATTAATTGTAAACAGATCTTTTCTGCCTGTTTTTCTTCCCCTAACATGAACAAAACATTTGAATGTAACAAGAGCATGTCATAATCATTTGGCTCTTCTTTACTCATCTGCTTTATTATTTCAAGAGCATCTCTTAACATCTCTTCATTTTCATCACCATGTTCGATGAGAAGATTTACAAGTTGCCGTGCCGCGCTAGTATTCCAAATGTTTTCTAAAGATGTTTGTAATACATCTATCGCTTCTGTAATCATATTCCCATTTTCATAAAATATCGCTAAACGCTGCGCTGCCATACTATTTTTAGCATTAAATTTTAAGGAAATTTCAAATAAATCAATAACAATTGTAATAAGGGAAATTTCTTTCGCACGGTTTTTCATTCGATAAAATGCTCTTGTAAGGATTGATTTCTTTGGCTCTTCATTTTGTTGTTGCTTACTCAGTCTCTCAGCAAGTGCAGATGCAGCGTACATAAATGCAGTACTTCTTTCTTTTTTCTTAATTGGCAGCAAATGAAGGGAATCTCGTATTTGAGATAATTTCCGCCTTTGTTCCATCGCTTGAACATACACTTCAAATACACGTTCATTTTCAATATCTTGCTTTATTAAATTTGTAACAAATGTAATTTCTTCCGGATTTCGCTTTTTAACAAGTACTTTTGCATAATGATATCGTACTTCCACATGTTCTTCATCCATTTGCAAAGCTTCTTCCATTAGTTCTTGTTCTTTATCTACATCTTTCATGGCGCCATATACATATGCAAGAGCGTCTAAACGCCACATTTCATTCACTCTGCCAGCCAATTTCTCTAACTCAGATAGAAGCTCTTTATGAAGAGAATTTTCTACTGAAAGCTCTGCCAAATACTCCATATTTACAATCATCGGTTCTTGGATCATTGCCTGAAGCATATGATGTTGTTCTTTTAAACGGTTTTCTTCTTTTTCGTATATTTCCGCTAACTTCAAATGTACTCCTATAAAGTTTGCATCTATTTCTAAGCAAGATTCATATGCTCTTTTTGCGTCTTCCAATTCCCCTAATACCATAAGGGATTCACCAATACGAAAATACGGAAGAGTACTCGGTCTATGCTTTATTGCTTGATGGTATCGTTTCATTGCTTGATCGTATTGTCCAAGAGATTCATATAAAATACCAGCATAACAGCCATACTCGGTAATATCCGCTCTTTCTTTTTCTAGTTTTCTTAAAAATGCTATCCCACGTTGTACAAATGGTGTCCCTTCAACTCTATTTACATATTCTTCTAAAACATTCGCTATATTATTTTTCAAACATCGGATGCCATTTTCTAACTTTGACAACGCTATCTTTAATTGTTCTTCATTAGCCCCTAATTCCATTTCAGCGTCCCACAATACCATTCCTGCATTCATTAGAAACTCATCATTTTGTTCAAATTTCTTTTCCATGCTGAAAATATAATGCTTTGCATCATTATACTGTTCTTTTGCCATATAAATTTGAACTAAACCAAAATGAGAATAAACGTCTCCATCATTTCCTTCTAAAGAACGTTTATATATTTTTTCAGCTTCTCCAAATTCATCATTTTGAAAATACAAATCCCCTAATCGAGTATATAATGATGATGATTCTTCGCAATTTTCGATACCCCGCGATAAAATTGCTTCTGCACTCTTCTTATCTTCTAGATCTGATTCATATATTTCTGAGAGTTTTACATATGGATATGGTACCGTTTTGTCTAATTGAATGGCGATGCGAAGTCCTTTGATTGCTAAATGCAATTTCTCCATTTGATGCGCACATTTGGCTCTTTCATACCATATATGTGCTTCATACTTATATTCTTTCAATAAATCATTAAACACTTCATATGCTTCCTCATAACGCTCTAAATCCATTAAAACTAAACCATGATTCACAAGAATAAACCTATCAGGATGACGTTGCAATGCAATTTGCGACATTTGCAAGCCCTGTTCAGACTGATCTATATACATATATGATAATGCCAGAAAACTCCATGCGATTGGCTGATCCGCATCTAATTGTAACGATGAGCGGAAGCTAGAAATTGCTTCCTCATACTCTTCTTTCTCTAAAGAATAACGGCCATGTATAAAATGATACAATGCTTGATTATTCTTTTTCTCAACACTTCGCAAGACATCACTAGCCCGCTCCAGATCTTGAATACGGATAAAGCATTGTGCACTATGTAGCTTAACAAAATCTGAATCCGGATATCTTTCCATTAACCTTTCAGCACAAAAAAGAATAAACTCTTGATTCACTTCAACATCCATATGTTTGATTGTGTATAACCACGTGTATGGATTTTCATTTGTCTCTTGTAAAAATAATACGAGTTTTTCAATCCCTTTTTTATCCTGCTCTTCTAAATGATCCGTCAGAGAGAATAGCTTTCGGAAGTATACATCTTCCTCTTCTACTAAAAATGACAATTGTTCCTTTTTCTCCTTAGGAACAAATACGATAGATAAACCATCGGTGTAGCGATATCTTTCCTGTAACTTCTCATATTCAACAAAAAGCGGTTCCAAGAAATTAGGATCTTGAACAAAAAAAGATTGTAACTGATCATCATATCCAGAAAGAACTTGAACATGGGATGCATGTTCAATATCTATACTTAATAAAACAGGAATATTTTGATCGAGTAATGCTTTATAGTTCTTTTCGTTCCCCTTGAAATAACGACAAACATAGCCCAATTCTTCTAAATAAGTAACCGTATCTGAAAATTTTGATCCTGTTACATCAAATATATGATTTGCGACTTCATCTTGTGTACGACTTTCTCCCCATAAGCGAAGCATCATCTCCAAGCTCGCTGGAACACAATAATTATCTTTTTGTACGATTGGTACTAATGGCAATTTTACTTTTTTCCCATTCGGGTATTTTTCTATATTATGATATAGTGACTCTTTCAAACATACTTCCGTTTTTAATAGAGCAAGTAACTCCTCGTTCTTATTCATTTTATACAACGCTTCTGCACGTAAATGTGTAAAATAAGCTTTATACGAATGGTACGGTAATATCTGATCGATCTTATCTATTACAGTTAACATTTCCTCATAACACTGTAAATCTAGTAAATGTTTCACCTTTTCGAAATAAAAATACGGTACTTGCGGAAACTGATCTATCGCATCATTAATCAATTGCAATGCTCGTTTCTGTTCACCTTTATATGCATATAGCTGTGATAATAAATAAACCGCTAGTTCTTCATTTTCCTTATGTTCCATCCCAGCTAAAAGTGAGTGCTCCGCTTTCTCCCATTCTCCTATTTGTATATAAAAATAGCCCCATTTATCAAAGACTGGACGTGTACTATAACTCTCAGCTTTTTTCATATATTGGAATGCTTCTTCATTTCGTTTCATTTCTAAAAGGCATCTTACTAATGTAAAGTAGGCTTTTGATAAAATATCAGAATCTATTTGTTCTGCCTTTATATCGTCCAAAGCGTCTTTTAATAACTTTTCAGCATCAAGTACTTTTCGGTCATCAATTAGCTCATCACAATATAAAGAGAGCGTTCTCATATTTGGAAATTTTTTATATGAATAGCGAATTAGGAAGGCACTATATTGATGCATAAGCCCTTCATCTGTAAGACGGATTAGCGTATCAAATTCCTCATGCCCTGAAATCAAAGAAAGCCATTCCTTCACATAGGAGAACGTATTGGTTTCTTTTATATGTGCAATTTCGTTATTTACATCCTGTAATCCATCTACAAATCGTTTCTCCTTCAAACACATCTCTAATCGCCTAAATTCTAACATGCATTCACCTCTAGTAATTATTTTTCTTGCGCATCAGTAAGCAGTATTCTTATCCGCTTGCTTAGATTCTACACAGCATATATCATGTATTCAATTAAAATCTTATATAATCCTCGATAATAGAAAATATTATTTAAATTATAGTTTAAAAAGAATAAAAATAACTATTTTTTCATGTATTTTGTTTAATTTGGTGAAATAAAATTTATTTTATTAAGTTAATCACCACTTATAAATCAAAATTTTATACGGTGTTTGTATCCCATCTAAACTTCTTTACTTTCGCTGAATTTTGGGGTGGGTCTTATTTCCTGAAATAACGGGACATAATAATTCCCATCCTTTTATTGACAAAACAAATATTTCCACATATATTATAAACAAATACTAAACGTTTAGTATTCTATATTTTCTATTTGAACGGAGGATACATATGACACGTTTAATGGTGCTAGGTTTACTCATGCAATACGGTCCTATGTCTGGATACGAATTACAACAAGCTATGCAATCAGCACAAACAGACACTTGGGCAGGTGTTTTTCCCGCTTCGATTTATCATGCTTTAAAAAAAATGGATAAAGAAGGATTAGTAGAGCTTGATGCCGTTGAAAAAACGGGCAATCGTTCCAAAGCAATTTATAGTGTTACACCTGCTGGAAAAGATGAATTCTATACACTCATGCTTCAGTCATTCCAGCAATCTTCAGTCGTATTCCCAACAGAGTTATATACAGCACTTACTTTTTTCGATACAAATACTGTTTCTCTTGAACACATTTCATCCGCCTTACAAGATCAAAAAAAGAAAATTATAGAAATGTACGAGAATATGAAAGCTGGACAATCTATTAAAGAAAAAATGATAGACATTCCAGAGCATGTGAGCCTGATTTTTGAAAATATTTATGAACAATGTGAAATACAGCTACGTTTCATTGAAAAAATGGAAAAAATGTTATCTCGATTAGAAAATAAGAAGAACACGGAGGAAAAATGATGGAAGCTAGGTTAAAAATGTCTCGCGTGCAAAAAGCTTCGTTATGGGTTGTAGCAGTAGCTGTCTTTACGGATATGCTCATCTACGGAATGATTGTCCCAATCTTACCACGGTACGCAGAAACACTAGGTGCTTCCCAAACAGAGATTGGCTTTTTATTCGGTAGTTACGCTATTACTTTACTTCTTGCTACTCCCATTTTAGGAGTGGTTTCCGATAAGGTTGGAAGACGCCTCCCTATGATTCTAGGCTTATTTGGACTTGCAGCAGCGACTCTATTATTCGGACTTGCAAATAGTTTCTGGTTGCTCGTGCTCGCAAGAATGCTACAAGGTATATCTGCAGCAGCAACATGGACAGCTGGATTAGCACTTCTAG
The DNA here is from genome assembly GCF_038050455.1 of Bacillus sp. FSL K6-6038. NCBI lineage: Bacteria > Bacillati > Bacillota > Bacilli > Caryophanales > Bacillaceae > Bacillus > Bacillus sp. FSL K6-6038. Next base: position 2,179,310 of record NZ_JBBOUH010000001.1, on the reverse strand, counting down.
CAGATGTGTTCCCTCTGCAAGAACGCGGAAAGGCCATGGGTCTCGCTTTATCGGGACAAGCAGCTGGGATGCTCCTTGGTCCAACAATCGGCGGGGCACTTTATCAATGGGGAGGGTATCATCTTCCCTTTATTATCGCTGCCAGTATTGCACTCATTGATGGTATATTACGAATAACATTACTTCATAATGAACCAAAATCCAGCTCAAACCAACGAATTAGCTATCGATCTATCTTGAATATGCGTTCCCTATTTATTATGATCGGTATTATTATTCTAGGATCGGCCTTACCTAGCGCTTTAGAGCCAACTCTTCCACTCTACTTACAAGACACCTTACACCTTAGCCCTGGGAAAATCGGACTCCTATTTGCCGTTCCAACTCTCGCATATGGATTTACCGCACCAATCATTGGCACACTTTCAACTAAAATTGGCAGAAAACAAACGATGGCAGTAGGCATAGCTTTGGCTGCTTTATGTTTCCCATTTACAGTGATTGTTTCTCATACCGCCCTGGAAATATTTGTACTTGCTATCCTTGGAATTAGTTTTAGCCTTTTACTAGCACCTGCTTTACCAGAACTTACATATCTCGCAGACAAAAACGGAGTTCATGCATATGGAATACTTTTTGCAATCTATAATACAGCCTACTCAATTGGTATGTTTTTCGGACCGATGCTTAGCGGAAGTTTATCAGATTTATTTGGATTTACAAATGCTTTCTACATATTTAGTGTTCTTCTTTTATGTTATCTGTGCTTGTTTTTGTGGAAAATGAAAAAATGACATTAGGTTATTACTATGAACAACATACGACCTCCAGCATATATCGTATGTTGGAAATCTTATCACGTTAATTTATTTTAATGGTTAATCACTTACTTATTACTAAAACACTTCATCTCTCATTCTCTAAATTATTTCCATCAACATAAAAAAATAAGAACTGGCACATCAAAAAAACCCGTGAATTATTCACGGGTTTCCCCTTTCAAAAAGCTAATCGCAATTGTTCCAGCACCTGCATGAACAGCAAAAGATATAGGAAGTGGGTAAATTAAAAACTTCATTTCAGGAAATACTGCTCTGAAATCAGCAATCCATTCTTCTGCCCCTTCTTCATCATTCGCATGGAAAACATGGACTACGTTCGGCATTTCTTTTTCAAGTTCGCTTCGCATATATTCTTTACATTTTTGTATTTTACGAACTTTCTTCTCCAACACAAGTTCGCCATGTTTTACTTCTAGAATTAGGTTTACACTTAGTAGACTGCCTAGTATAAATTGTACACCTTTCACACGTCCACTTGCATATAGACCTTTCAAATCCTTTGGAAATACATAATAAGGACTACGTTCCACATGTTGTATTGTCTTTTGTATATCTTGTAAAGTCATACCCTTACGGTATAACGTTTGCGCTTTTGTTAAAATTTCATCCATTGGATAACTCGTTGTTTCACTATCTATTACAACTAGAGGAAATCCTGCCATTTCTGCTGCAAGTATCATATTTTGATAAGTGCCACTTACTTTCCCACTAATTGTGATTGCAAATCCCTCTTCATATTCTTCTTTACATTTAGAGAAGAGTGCAACCATATCTCCAAAATTAGGTTGTGACGTAGTTACAGTTATACCCTGTTTTAATGCATCGTAGACACGTTCACGAACACCTTCTTCACAGTCTTTGTAAGCCGTTCCATTAATAACAATTTCAATCGGTATAACAAAATTATCTGCACTTGTTGTAAAGTTTGCAGTTGTACTATCAGTAAACCAAGCAACACGCTTCATGTTGTTCCTCCCTTGTGCGCGTCCTTTTCTCGGACTTTTCTCACAATTCTATCTATTATAGTTATAAAAAAGGACTATGCTTGTTATCATAACAAGACTATCTCTGTTTTTCCATAGGAAATGGGTGATTTAAGCGAGGTTTTCAAAATTAATATCGAATCTATTTTCATTCGTACACGATTTTGACATATTTTCTTTTAGAAAATACTATCAAACTAAAAAATAAGACTTCTAACATGTATACAGCGTTAGAAGTCCTAACTCATTTCTTTATTTACATTACTTGCTTTTCACTATGCCAAAAGTAATTTTCATACTTGGAGCATATACTAAAGAAGAATCTATAGTGAATGCTTTAGAAAATTGTAATTCTGCTTCGTACTGCACCATCGCTTCATTGTATATCAGCCCTCGATTTATTAAACGTTCAATGAATTCTTCTTTTTCAGCAGGAGTATTACCGATTCCCTCTTCCTTGAGTGATTGATACAATTGCTGTTTATCTCTTTGATCCTCATTAACATTAAGAAAATTAATCTTATCACTAACTCTACATTCAACATTTTCTACCCCTAGCTCACTTAGATATGTTGGTAATTTAATACCGATGTTTCCATCTTTACCATTTCGTTTTGCATCTTTTTCAAATAATTTTTGAAGAACACCAATCTGAACAATTTCTGATTGCTCTAGATTGTTAAGACTATACGAAGACATATTCGAAATCCAATGTGGTTCAAAGCATATGATATTACCTTCATCAACGACCGAGTCTATCATTTTTTGTAACATTGTCTTTGGATCGTTCATATGTAATAAAAAAGCATGACATACTGCTATATCATACTTACTTTCTAATTCAATTTCAGTAACATCTGCCTCAAGAAAGTCTGCTTCATATGGAAGAATGCGGAATAACTCTCTTGCTTTATTAATTAGTTTCTTCCCCTTATCAATTCCTGTATATCTAGACCCTATTGGTAACAGAGGTAATAGTTTCAGACCTAAATAACCATATCCACAACCATAGTCAACAATATGAACTGGTTTAGAGATTTTCCAAACTGAATTCACCAAAAAACTTAGATAATCATCGTTATAATATAGATCCCTTGTATTTCTCAAATACTCCAACTTATTATCCCAATCATACTCTTTCAATTGAGCTACCTCCTTCTGTTTATATTGAAATTGCTGATTTCGTTCCCTACTTTGAGCAAATGATAAAAATATTTTCTAGATATAAAAACACTTTTTCATGTCCATAAGTTCTTAATGTATCTAGACATCTGTTCAGCTCATTTAGACAAAATGTATTTGATAAATTGAAGCCAAATTAGATTTTTATAACATTTCCAATCAATTTAATATCTTCTCCATCAATAACTATCCCATCACCATCTTTACAAGCATAAATTGTCCTATTTTTCAGCCTGGAATAATCCTTTAATAATTCTAAATATTTTTCACTTTGCTCCTCACTCCAATGAGGCATAAAATCAAAATCTACAAAACCTAAAGAGCTTCTATCCTCTAGTCCTATAATATCCTCGTCTACAAATTGAGCTGTATCAATACTTTTAGTAGATATTATACTACCTGCACTAACACCAATTAAAACCCCACCATTTTCCACATAAGATTTTAATGAATGTAATAAATTTCTTTTTCTTAGGGAGTTTAAAAAGCGAAATGTATTTCCACCTGAAAGATGTATTGCATCATAATTAAATATGTTATTAACCTTTCTTTCATCGTATTCTTTATCTAAATCAAAATATTCTACTTTGCTAATTCCTAAATCTCTATAATATTTAACTACATTATTAAAATACTTTCCTGTTTCATCTGAAGATGATCGAAGATATGCTATTGAAGGGTTTTCTTTATTTAATAACCTTAAAAGCTCATAATCCAATTTTCTATCTTCTTGTATTTGATCGCTATATAATATCATTTTTCTCATTAAAATCCCCCATTTCCTATTTGGAAATTTCTTAATTTTCAGTTTTACGATCTTCTTTTTGACCTCTTTCACTTGTAAAGCTTAATACTAATTTTACAATATATCTCTATCTTTTTTGGATATATTGTAAATAATATAAAGTGAAGGCTAATAATCAGTGGAGGTTTCCTTCATTCCCTCCGATTATTAGCCTTCATCAATTTGGCTTTTACGGGTAGTTTATCTCCCACCTAACTTCTTATTTCTTCGGCGTTTTACTGTACGTAAATAGCTGTCCAGAGACAACTATCATCGTTACTATAAAAGCTTATATACTCCATAATAACGTACATAGTTCTTCCTTTTGAAACAATTATTATCGTTACTGAGATCCTATTCTAATGATTATATTTATTACTGTTACTCATATAGAATTTCTAATTCCACCTTGAGTATAAATGTACATCTATACATTTATACTCGTATTCATTTAAAGTTGTAACATTAAATATTTATCTTTTCTTCTCCACTTAAAAATTGTTAATTTAGATATACAGAAACAATATTTCTAAAATTCAACAGGTGTAAATGTAGCTTTGAAATAAACATTGATCAAAAACAACTCGAAAACCCTCATTTCACAATAAATAATAAGAAACCATTTTGAAGAAAGATGTTAGCTTTTTTATATAATTTTCGAAATCGGAAGTTGTTTATAAATGATCAGTTCTTATATTTTATAATAGTGCCGTTTGTATCTTTAAATTCTAAAACAGTCGTAATGAGATCTAACGATTTTGGACCATCATCTAATTTATTAGGAAGGATCACGTACCATAAACTCCATCCTTTATACTTTGGTTCGTTTGGTAAGAATTTATCTAAATCTACAATATGTCCTGGGGTGGATTCATATGATACCTTGCTAATAGATGGGTTCTTAAGATAACCAGAAATAACTTTTCCATTTGATATTCCCATAGTAGGTGATATACCAGAATCTTGTACTTCTAACTCACTTACATTTGTTCCTCCTGTCATCCCACTAACAGTCCATTTTCCATTTTTTATTTCTAAATCTGCTATTGAAATGTAATCACTAGGTGTAACAAAAAAGGCTGTTTTTCCATCTATTTTTATAATACGCTCTAAAACAGAATATTTATTTGTTTCTGCATCACTTGTTGGTTTTAATCCGTGCTTTAATGCTTCTTGTGGTGTATCGTATCCTTTTGAAATCGAACAGCCACTAATGATAAGGGTTAAGGAACCTAATATATGATATTTTCTAAGTTTTTTATACAAAAATCATTCCTCCTATCACCTGTAAAAATATAGATTTATTACATTCTATCACTGTAGAGTTAGAATAAGTCGTACATTTTTTAATGAATATCGTATACATCTGAAGTTTACATAACACCACTTATCAGTAGTCAATAACGAAAATGAGAAAGCAGCAACGATATAGTTGCTGCTTTCTTCAATCAAAATATTAAGAATATATGCTTGTTAACTTATAAATTGATATTTAAATTCATGTTATGCTTGGTATTTACTGGTTCGTTGCACGAAACCAACATCTCTAGCAAGATCTCGTAAGATATTTGGAGATAAAAAACTTTGAATCTCTTGAGCAAATAGTTGTAATTCATCAGATACAGAAATAGACATACAAAAACGCCATCCTTTCCTATGATTCTACATAAAGAATAGCGTATTTTTTCATTTTAGGGGGTATTTTGTTTTATTGGCTTGATAGCGATGTGGTACAACCAACGTACTAACATAAAACCCACGTGTTGTTTTAGAATGAAGTTTGTTCAAATTAATGCAAATGACCTTGATAAAAGAACAAAAAGAAAGAGCGTGTTTTGAAAAAAGATTGATCAAAACTTGCTCTTAAAATATTCTAACAAATTATTTTTTTATAAATAAGTTTAATCATTTATTGTATTGCTTGTTCAACTATAATACCTGTTAATTGATTAACCTCTAGATAAACCAAGTAGTGACTTTATTTTATATTCACAATTGGTAATATTACACAACTAATCCTGTATCATTCAAACCTAAACATCTTCTTTAATAGTATGAAAACCTTATGGTCTTATATCATATTCCCATTTATGAGTGCATTCTGTTAATATGTATCCTACTTTTCCTATTAAAAAGCCTAATTTCTCAATTTATTGTAGAGAAATTAGGCTTTTTTCATCACTCCATTAAAGCGCCCTATAGTTTAATGACTTGATTTACTGATTATATCTTCAATCACTCACTTTGAACTATATAGATATAGTTTTTGTTGCAACTGTTTGTTGAAATGCCTTATCATGCTCAACAATAACCATTGTGGGATTAAATTGTTGAATAAGCTCTTCAATCTGCATACGCGAATAAATATCAATAAAATTTAATGGTTCATCCCATATATATAAATGAGTTTTCTCACATAAACTTTTAGCGATAAGCAGCTTTTTCTTTTGTCCACCAGAATAATGAAATATATCTTTCTCAAATTGAATTCGGTCAAAATCCATCTTACGTAGGATGGATTTAAATAACGTCTCATCAATCTCGTGCTCTTCAATAAAGTCCGATAACGATCCCTTCAAATGAGAAGTATCTTGTTGGACATAGGAAATGATGAGTCCTGAACCTAAATTAACTGAGCCTGTATGCTGTATTGGATGTCCTAGAATTAGTTTTAGGATACTACTTTTCCCGCTTCCATTCTTTCCATCAAGTACAATTCGATCCCCTTGTTCAACTATGAAGCTAATTGGTTCATTTACTATTTGGTCATCATACTTAACAGACACATCAGCCAAAACAACCAATTCATTTGACTGAAATTTCAATTGTTCTAATTTTAACGACTCAGTTTTCTCCACATTTTTTAGTAATTTTGACTTTTCTTCAATAGCTTTTTGTTGCCTTGATTCAAGGTTCTTCGTTCTCTTCATCATCTTGGCCGCTTTATGTCCTACAAAACCCTTATCTAACTTAGATCCTGAATTCCTTGTTCCATTTTTGGAAGCTTCCACTTGATGAGACCAACCTGCTGAACGCTTTGAAGACTGTTTTAATCTCCCTATGTCTTTTTGTAGACGCTCATTTGTAGCCTCTTCGTGTTCCTGCTGTCTATCAAAATTTAACTTCCAAGAAGAATAGTTACCACTTTGAACTTCAATATTTGCTCTATTTATAGATAAGATATGGTCAACGCATCCATCTAAAAAGATTCTGTCATGTGAAATCAAAATAAACCCTTTTTTCCTCCTTAGATAATCAGAGACCATCTTTCGTGCATCAGTGTCTAGATGATTTGTTGGCTCATCAATTAATAGAAATTGACCCTCATTCAAAAACAGTGCAGCAAGCAACACCTTTGTTTGTTCTCCATTTGATAATGTTTTAAATGGTCGATACATGGCCTCGGCATCAACATTTAAATAGGATATTTCACGCAGAAATTCCCAATCTTCTGCTTGGGGACAAATTTCTTCAAGGATTTCATGAGTGAACTTGTTCTTATCCGAAACTGGGTAAGGGAAATAATTAAATTCTACCGAAGAAGTGATCTTCCCACTATACTCATAATTACCTAATAATAAATTAAAGAATGTCGTTTTACCTCGTCCGTTTCTACCAATAAACCCTAGTTTCCAATCTGTATCTATTTGAAAGTTTACACCTTCAAAAATATTATCAAAGCTACCTGGGTATGAAAAAGTTAAGTCTTGAACTTTTATCATTGACATAATAATTCCTCCTTTATATATCAACACTTTTCATATAAAGTCGGAATATCCATCAATTTTTTAATTTCTCCATATAAGTTTGATGGATATTAACGACTTATATAGAGCATTACATGTGTAACAATAGTGTCTGAATTACTCATTTTTCTCTCTCCTTTATTTGTTAGGTTACAGTTACGGATTAATAAATATCAACTTACCTATAAGAGAATAAAAAAATCCTCCCAATTTGTAATCGGAAGGATTAGTATCTCACTTATACTTAATAAGTTCTTATTAATCATTGGAATCATGACAAATAAAGTATGAACTGATTTATAAAAATGGATAGACTAACCCTATATTTTGTAGTTTGAAGTTATTAATTTCAAATTAAAATATAGATTAGTTAATCATTATTCATCCATCAGTCCTCTCATAATTCTATTTTTAGAGTAACATTCTTTTTTATGGAATGCAATATCACAATCATCTTTGCCTCAAATTACTGCTAACTACTTCTTTAGAATCAACAATGTATATTCCTTCTTTCTTTATACTTCCCCTCCATAAAAATCTTAATCCTAAATTGTGTGGCTTTAAAACAAAGTTTGATCAAAAAGTGAAAACAAAATTTTATTCAAAATCACAATCCATTTAAAGAAAAGATTAAAATTGATTTTGTACACATATCTGTAGAAGAAGTCTTATTTTCTGTAGGGAATGAAAAATTAGCAAAGGCAATTACAATTATCGAACAGTTGGTCGAATTTTATATACTCTGGTTTAAACATACTATTATCCCAGTCCATACAGTTCAGCACCTGAAAGTAATTTATCAGATATTGCAATAATCTTATATGCTCCTTTTAACTCGATTCTTTGTGCTGCAATAGGAAAGTATTTTAATAAATTTAATAATAAAAATAAGGGAACGCTTAACATCCCCTCTCATATACAACCCGCCCTTTAATTCCCGCTAAATTTACCTTCGCGATTCCTCTTGCCTTCTCCGCACCTCTTTCTAATACTCCATAGTTTTTTCAGCTCCAAGGTCACCAAGAAGATTAAGTGTAATATTCAAAATGTTTCACATACTCCAATAACGTTTGGTATTGCTGATCAAGGGCATATTCATCTGTTCCAATTGGGGATTTAAAGAATAGTGATAGGTGTTCCATTATTCCTGCCTTCCCCTTCTGAAGCGCATGATCCATAAACCGGGAAAGATCAATTATAAGAGGCGCAGCTAAAATAGAATCAATGCCCAGCCAATTGATTTTCATTGTCATCCTCTCTCCTAGCCACCCTTCAAAGTCAACCGTATCCCATGCTTCTTTTCTATCTCCTCGGACAGGAAAATAATCAATTCTAACTTTAGGATCAAAATGACTGTACCCTAGTATACGTTCTAATCCAATGGACTTTGAATCAATCTTTGTTGAAGAATGCCTCGGATGATCCAAAATTGCACCATCTTGATTCCCTAGGATATTCGTGCTGTACCATCCGACAATATTCAACCCTCGCTGTTGGCTCCCGCTATCGCATTACAGGCGCTGAGCTCCCCGACCCCGAAGGTCGTAATAAGAGCGGAAATTCCTTTGATTCTTGCATAGCCATCTGTGGCATAGCCCGAGTTTAGTTCGTTCCGCCCTTCTATAAAACGGATGCCGTTATAACACTCCAAAGTATCAAGAAGTGTAAAATTATAGTCCCCTGCGACGCCGAAAATTTCGGTAATGCCCTCCAGTTTCAGGCAATCGAACAAATACTGGCCAACCGTTTTTTGAGCAGTTCCGCTTTGCAAACCAAAACTGCCCGCATTTATCATGTTGTCCATCGCATGCTCACTCCTTATCCATTTCTTGGGCTTGTTCTGTTTAATAGTACCCTTTTTGATAATTCCCTTTAATTAAAGCGGTTATCCGTTGTGCTGAGCTAAAGTAAGATGTTCAAAAATGATACTATAGTAAGCTGGAGTTAGTATAGTCATATGAACACAACTTAGTTAAGTCCTTACAATGGATTTCAAGGAGGAAGTGTCTGTATGGCAAACAAGAAATTTAATGAAGAATTTAAAAAGATGGTTGTTGAACTATATCATTCAGGCCGATCTGTGAAAGAACTAAGCAGCGAATATGGTGTATCAGAAGTACCGATTTATAAATGGATAAAAAAATATTCTCCTATCACAACGATTGATGAGGAAGAAATGACGCTAGAAGACCTGAAGCGAATGCAGAAAGAAATGCTTCGTCTGAAGGAGGAAAATGAGATTTTAAAAAAGGCTATGGCCATATTCGCGAAAAAATAAAAGATACAGACTTACATCAATTTATCGATTGTCTGTTTAGGGATAGTATTACCACTTCTAACATGATATCTTGCAATAGCATTATAAGTTCATCTTCATACATTGTAGGAAAAAAAGATACCATCTCCTTCTTTCAAAGAATAATTTTAGTAAAGAAAAAACAAAATGAATAATTATTAAAAATAGTAAGAAAAATAAAAAATAACAAATCAGGTCAATGGTACGCCCGATTTGTCATTCTGCCAATATAGTAAGCTTTATTTTGTATTTATCATCTTCAGTAACACATTATTTGTAATTAACTACTACAGTAACGTTAATAATTGTCACTGCACAATAGCACGATAAAATTGTACTCATTTACATCTCTTCCGGAGCACCCATTCCAAGTAAACGCAATCCTTCTTTTAACACAATCGTTACTACATAAACAAGTGCAAGTCTACTTTCCTTTTCTTTATCCTCTTCTAAAATACGAACATTTCCATAATATTTATTAAATGCTTGTGCTACATCTAACAAATACTTCGCAATATGTGACGGTTCATTTTTGAAGAAGGCTGTTTCAACGACTTGTGGAAATCTATTTAATAATTTTATCGTACTCCAACTATGATCATCGTTTAATTGAAACGCTTCTGTTTCAAATTCAGCATTTTCTTTTCGTAAAATGGAGCAAGCACGCGCATGTGTATATTGAACATATGGTCCTGTTTCCCCTTCGAACTTCAGCATTTTTTCTAAAGAGAATTCAATATTATGCATACGTTCATTTTTCAAATCATGGAAAATGACTGCCCCGACACCAACTTGCTTAGCAACTTCCTCTTTTTGCTTTAAGTCCGGATTTTTCTCTTCAATATTTCGCTCTGCAAGCGTAATCGCTTCTTCTAATACCTCCTCAAGTAATACGACTTTCCCCTTACGTGTGGACATTTTTTTACCATCTTTTAAAATGAGTCCAAATGGTACATGAGCCATACCATCTACCCAGTTATAACCAAGTTTCTTTAATACAGTGAAAAATTGTGTGAAGTGTAAGCTTTGTTCTGCGCCTACTACATACAACGCTTTATCAAATTCATATGTGTTTTGACGGTATAGTGCCGCTGTTAAATCGCGCGTTGCATAAAGTGTAGCTCCATCTGATTTTTTAATTAAACATGGCGGCATATCTTCTTTTTCTAAATTAACAACTTGTGCTCCATCCGATTCTTCTAATAACCCTTTTTCTTCTAAAATATCAACAAAATCGCCCATTTTATCATTATAGAAAGCCTCTCCTTGGAAGTTTGTAAATTCAACACCAAGAAGTTCATAAATACGAGAGAATTCTTTTAAAGATTCATGACGGAACCAATTCCATAAAAAAACTGCTTCTTCATCACCGTCTTCTAATTTCTTAAACCATGCACGACCTTCTTCTTCTAGCTCTGGATACTCTTTCACTTCTTCGTGGAAATGAACATATAATTTGAATAATTCGCGAATCGGATCTTCTTTTACAAGCTCTTCATTTCCCCATTTTTTATATGCGGTAATTAATTTCCCAAACTGCGTTCCCCAATCACCAATATAATTGATTCCTACAACCTCATATCCACACTTTTCAGCGATATGTTTTAAAGAATTCCCGATCATCGTTGAACGTAAATGTCCCATGGAGAACGGTTTCGCGATATTTGGTGAAGAGTAATCGATTACTACTGTTTTTTCTCGCCCAAAGTACCCCTGTCCATATTCTTCTTTTTCAACTAAAATCGCTTTTAATACATCATCACTTACTATGTGACGATTGAAAAATACGTTCACATATGGTCCAACTGCCTCCACTTTTGTAAAAAATGAATTGTTTAACTTCTCAGCAATTTCTTTCGCGATAATTGCGGGTGCTTTTTTATATTGCTTTGCAAGCATAAAACAAGGGAATGCCGCGTCTCCAAATTCATCTTGCTTCGGAGTTTCAATTAAACCTGTAATTTGTTCCAATGATAATTCTGATTTTAATATTTCAAATAAACTTTTTGCTAATTGAATTTTATATTCCATGTTACTCCCTCCTTATTTTTTTAAACACAAAAAACCCGTCTCTAAAAAAGAGACGAGTTATCACCCGTGGTACCACCCTTGTTGTTCCGAAGAACCACTTTCCCGTTTATAACGAGGACAGGGGGCCCCGGCTTACTCTACTATTCATTTCAAGCAGCGTCTCCGAAGTGCGCTTCATCCTCTTCTCCGTACTAGGCTCTCACCATCCCTAGCTCGCTTTCCTTCTGAAGAAGGACTACTCTCTTCATCTACGACATCATATATAATTGATTATTGCTTATTATACATCTTTTCAAATAATTAGCAAGGTTCAATTACACCAAAATGAAATTTCGCACTTTTTCGCTTATATACTAAGAAGTTATGTCGCTCAAATCGTGTACTACGGAAATGATCCTTTAAGACAACACGTTTTCTAGCAACACGCTTTGCTTCTGCAATTGTTTCATCTGTGACATCATTATACAAAGCAAAGTGTTTTAAGCCACGAATCCCATCTGATTCAATTACCGTTTCTTCAAACATTGGATCCAGATAAACAACATCATAACAGTTGTCTTCGCAGCGCTTTAAGAAATCAAAATGTTCAGTTTTCTTCACTCTAATTCTACGCATTGCTTCATCGATTTCTGAAATACCCGCACACCACTGCTTTAAACCTTTATTCATTATATAAGCCATGTAACGATTCCCCTCAAGCCCCGTTATAGCTCCTTCTTCTCCAACAACATAGCTTGCAACAATACTATCTGATGCCATACCGAGCGTACAATCTAACACCGTCATTCCTTTTTCTAATTTTGCAGCTTGTACAAATGGATCATGTTCTCCCCTCATTAATCTTTTCACACGAAACATTGCAGAATTAGGATGGAAAAAGAACGATTCTTCTGTACCTTTTGGATAAATTGCTAATCGATTCTTTCCTACAACGAGTACATCTTGTTCAAACTGCTCATGTAGCTTGTATACCGATATATCATTCCGTACTACAAAAGAGCATTGTAATTCTTCCGCTACCTCTTTTGCATATGTTATCATTTCCTTATTCGTTCGTCCTGCTGTTGTTACAATCATCTTTTCACCTCAATATATAAAGAAAAAAGGGAGAATCACTCCCCCTTTTTAGCAATGCTTTTCAAAAGCTTGTTCTAAGTTATTAATAATCTCTTCCATTGTTGCTCCTTCAATTTCATGACGATGAATGAAGTGAACAACTTCGTTTCCTTTTAGTAACGCCATAGATGGTGAAGATGGAGGAATATCTCCGAAGTACTCACGCATTGTAGCTGTTGCGTCTTTATCTTGTCCTGCAAATACAGTTACAAGATGGTCTGGTTGTTTTTCGGAACGTACAACCGCTTGACCAGCTGATGGACGCGCTAAACCAGCTGCACATCCGCAAACAGAGTTTACGACAACTAATGTTGTACCTGTCGCATTTTCCATATATTCTTTTACAGTTTCTTCTGTAGTTAATTCTTCAAATCCAGCACGCACTAACTCTTGACGCATTGGAATTACCATTTGACGCATATATTCTTCGTATGCATTTGACATCTTGTAATCTCTCCTTCAACTTTCATTCCAAATTCATCATATCACGCTCTTATAATAGGTGCAAAAGAAAGATAGCGTTACCATCATTTTTTTGATGGAATTTCACAAACTCGTTCACGACAGTGACCAACTGGTACAAGTTTTCTTCTATTTGCAATATAATCATACACTTTATTTCCAAATCCAAGTAAAATAGATAACTTGATAAAAGGAACCACAAACCAGTATGACGGCACAGCTTTTGCTAAAACATATACGCTACCAATCCCGTCATACCATTTGTTATTTTTTAAAATGTAAAGTCTTTGCTCCATCTTCTCTTGTAACTCTGTAGAAAGTTGATACTCCTCTACAACATCTTTATCACGAAAAGAGGTAAACTTCATCGTATCTTTTTTATCAAGCTTCTTTGTACGCTCTGCGACTGCCGTGCACATCGGACACCTACTATCATAGAAAACGATCATATGATTATTCTCCTTTGCGAGACTCCGTCATTTGTTTCCAAACAGATCCTTTCGCTTCTTCTCCGCCTTCAATACGTTCTAATGCTAGACGAGCTTGCATTGCTACTTCGAACTCCGGATCATCTTGCGCTACGCGTAGTGCTGGAATTGCACTTTCATCACCAAGTTCAAATAAGAACATCGCCGCACGCCAACGCACCAATTTACTTGGATCTTTAAGTGCTTTAATCATAACAAACATCGCTGCTGGATCTCCTACATCTGATAAGCAATCACCCGCAGTGCGGCGTACACTTACAGAACGATCTAGTAAAGCTTTATACAGTAACGGTAATACTTCATCACCTTTTACCATACCTAAGTACGCTGTTGCTAAACGACGGATAGATACTTTCTCATCTTCTAGCGCTTTCTTCAATACAGGAATATCTTCTTCTGTTGGATCCATTTGCTCAAGCGCTGCATAACGGTTTTTCCAATCAGGATCCGCCATCATTTCTTCTGTTACTTTATATGGTTCACGCTTTGTAATCGTTACTTCTTTAGCACCCGCTTGATCTAATAATTCTTTTACAGTTTTTTCAACACGGTCTTCTGGATAAGCAGCGATAATTTCTTCCACAACTTCTTTTCCGATTTCTTCAAAATTCCCATAACGTGTACTTTGTTCTACCCATTTACGCTCTTTCACAACGTTAGGTGCAGACATTTGCACTTTCATAATTGCTTCTTTAAAACGGTCTGGTAAGCCCACTCGTTCTTCCGTTGTTCCATCTGTTAATTTCACCTGCATCGGAATCGTAAAGAACATTTGAATGAATACTTTCACTTCACCAAAATGTGAAAGTTGCTCTCTCTCATCTTCTTCAGTGACTTCTTCTCCAAACACAGCACGAACTTGTTGCAAAAGTACTTTCCAGTCATACTTCGCATTTCTCTCTACTGCTAGAAAGTCCGCAACATGATATACACCTTTAATACCTTCAATTTTTAAAATGTGTTGCACTTGCTCTGGTGCTTGTTCTGCATTTTCGTTTGTATAATTATTACGTGCTCCTGATGGTAACACTTCATTTAAGATAACTTTCATCGTATTTGGACTTGGCGTCGGTTCAATTGCTTTAATCTTCACGTAAATAAACTCTCCTTTATTGCTTGTTCTTAGCTGTATTGTAACATGTTCTATCGCTATACTCCTACTGAGACGCTTGCTTTTTCTAATCACAATTATAGTCTTAATAGAATTGGTGAATATCATGTAACAACTGCCCCTATTGATATACCCCTTTTTAGTATCATGTTCCTTCTCTCTTCCGCTCAAAAAAGGTAGATTGATAATAACTTTAAACAGCCCCTACCTTCCTTGCTTTCGCTGAATCTTAGGATGAGGGTCTTACTGCCCGTTAATACGGGATAAATAAAAAAAGGTATTGCTTTGCAACACCTTTTTTCTACCACCATAAACTCATTTTATGATGGCACTACAATTATTTTGTTAAAGATACTTCATCCTTTTCTTTCATGTCGCGCTCAAGTTTTGCAATTTTCATATCAAATGTATCACGTTCATGATCTTCATTCATGCGAAGCTCTAAATCACGAATGTGATCTTCAATTTCTTCAAATCGTAAGAACGGGTTGTTCTCATCCATTTTGTGAAGAGCCGTATTCATACGACGGTTCACATGGGCCATATTTTCACGTGCCATCAATTCCATACGCTTTGCATTCATTTCTTTTAGCTTATTTTTCATTTCAGAAAGACGGCGTTCTAACTCATCAATTTGCTCCACTACACCTGCATACATCTCTTCTAAACGTGATACTTGCCCTTCATAGTATGCTACTTCTTCTACTGCACGTTCATGCAATTGCATTTCTCCTGCTTCTTGTGCAATGATCGCCTGCTTTGATCGCTTATTTACGAAATAACGAGCCTGCTCAAGTTCACGAGCAAAGTTAGATTTTAATGTTTTATGACGCTCGATTAATTTCTCAATCTTTGTTACTTCACGCTCGCTATCGCGTAAATATTGGTTGAACATAGCGATTGGATTTTTTCTTTCCTTCTCATCTAATACATTATGAAAATCTGCTAAAATTGCATCGCGTACACGTCCGAATAAAGATTGTTTCATTCTAATCTTCCTCTCTTCTACTTTATGATTTCAGTTATTTTATATTAGTTTTTCATTAACTTGTTCCACTCATCTTCAAAGTTGCTATATCGTTTAGAACTTTCTGAAGCAGAATCAACCACGACATCTTTTTCTTTTTTCCACTCACGGTATCCGTAGTATAGCACTACTACTGCTACAATACCGATCAATGCTGGGGAATGAGAAAGGGCGATTGACAAGCCGATTAAACCAAAAATACCCCAAGCTAACTTTCCAAAAAATGATTGTGCTCGCACAAATGATTTATAGCTCCAGTACGCAATCCCTGCTCCAATTGCGAATCCTACAATACCAGCAAGACTACCAAGAGCAATTAAAGCCAAAATACCGGCTGCGATAAACGTTAGAAATTGTTTCATCTTGTGCTTGCCTCCCTTCGATTTGATACTCTTATCTTAACTATTTTTTTAGTTTTCCATAACGAGCTTAAGAACCGTTTTCAAATCAGACTTAAGACCTATTCCAGGTTAGACCCACATTACGATGTATATAAAACGAAGTGAAGAGCTAAAATTTTAATGCAATATTGTTTCTTCTTAGAATGCACTCTTTTTATATTTAAGAAACCGTACCCTTCGACACCATATAAATAACAACAATACGGGCAGATGCCATTCGCCTCCTAACATCCTTTCCCCTTCTTTTAAAGTTTTTCCTAATTAGATTGAATATAAATCTTTAAAATTATTTGTTTAGATATCAAAATATAATTTCCGCTTACATACATTTATTTAATTCGCTAATATAACTGACGAACGTTCGTAAAATTTGAGGTGATTTTATTGAACAGTAATAAAATTAAGGATGCAGCTCTAAAATATTTCACAATTCATGGTTATGAAGGAACACCCCTTTCTTTAATAGCTGAAAAAGCCGGCATGAAAAAGCAATCCATTTACACACATTTTAAAGGAAAAGATGACCTTTTTCTTCATGTGTTACATGATACAAAAGAAACTGAACTAGCTTCAAAACTTCAATACTTAAGTAAAATTGATTCACAAAATCCTGAAAAAGATTTATACAGGCTACTACAATTGAAAGTCGATCTTTTTCAAAAAATGAACAATTAAAGTTTTGGCTACGTATGTCATTTTTTCCGCCAGTACATCTTGCAAAAGCAATCGAAAAGTTATACTTTCTTTGAACAAAAACCCCTTGTCCATATTGAACAAGGGGTTTAGATTTTCTCTACTAGGAATCATCTCATATGCCCACTAATCTAAGATTTTGAAGCATCCCAAAAACGATATTTTTATCTCTCGACAGTTACTTATAGGAAGGGATTAATGAAAAATAATAGTTATCTGGTAATTACACCAAGTTTTTGTTTATACCTCCTTTCTCTACCGTGAAGCTTCCTCTTTCTTCCGCTCCAAAAACGTAATTCTTTCAATCACAACTTCTGTTTTATACACTCTTTTCCCCTGTTCACTATCATAATTACTCGTATGAATACGACCTGTAATCCCAACAAGCGATCCCTTTTGACAATAATCTGATACATTCTCAGCCGATTTTCTCCAGACGACGCAGTAAATGTAGTCTGCTTGCTGCTCTCCTAGGCTATTTCGAAACCCTCTATTTACCGCAACGCATATACGTGCATAAGCAATCCCTTGCTTTGTGTAGTATAGTTCTGGATCTTTTGTCAATCTTCCGATTAATACAACTCGATTCATCATATTTATACCACCTCATATCTTTTTCTTTATTGTAGAAAAAAATAGAAGATAGGTAAAAAATGCAAAATAATATATTTCTAAAAAGAAATCATCACTTTGAATCTAAAAAAACACAAAAAGAAATCCTGCATGTTTCAAACATGCAGGATTTCTTTCAATTAGTCATTTTTCGCAAAGTAAGAAACGAAACGAAGAATTTCTAAGTACAACCATACTAATGTCATCATTAGACCCATCGCACTGTACCACTCCATATATTTTGGAGCTCCACTACGTGCGCCATTTTCGATTAAATCGAAGTCTAGTAATAGATTTAATGCAGCAACGATAATCACAACTGCACTAATGATGATGCCAATTGTTCCACCTTGGTGAATATACGGAACAGTAACACCAAACATGTTTAATAGAAAAACGATCAAGTACATAACCAAAATCCCAAGCGTTGCGGCCATTATGCCTGTACGGAACTTATCCGTTACCTTTACAACACGAGTTGCGTATAAAACTAACATTGCAAATAAAATTGAAATTGTTAGTAATACAGCATTTAAAATAATAGAGTTGTCAAAACGAATCGCATATACTGCTGAAATGCTTCCTAAGACAATCCCTTCAACAGCTGCATAAATAGGTGCCGTAATAGGCGCCATTTTCGGGAAGAAGATAGCCGCAAATGCGATAATTGCAGCCACAATTAATGCTCCAATTAAAACTGGCATTTGCATTTTCCCCGTATACATCTGTATGTATGAATAGACAGACGTTGCAAGAAGCAAGACAAGCATAATAAATGTTTTGCCTACAGCTCCGCCAATTGTCATCGCAGACGTACTTGCTCCCTGTTTACGAAAGGTTTCTTTTTTCAACATTGGATTAGATGTTCTCATTTTTTCCCTCCTAAAATATGTTCTACCAATAGTGTAAAGTTTTTCTCTTTACATTTCAATATATGCAGCTTGTTTTTATTTTAAACCTTCAACGATGTCAGACAGTTCGCTCCAGCGTTCCATTGCTTTTTCCAGTTCTTCTTCTGTTTGCTGCTGCGCCTCAGAAAGCTCCTGTGCTTTTGTAAAATCAGAACCTACATTCGCAAGTTCTTCTCCAATCGTTTCAAGCTTCTCTTCAAGCCCAGCAATCGTATCTTCAATGGTTTCCCATTCACGTTGTTCGTGATAGGAAAGTTTACGTTTACGTTGTTGCTTTGGAGCTTCTTCCACTTTCTTTTCTTTCTGTACTTCTACTTTTTCTAATAGTTCTTGGGCCTTTTGTATATCTAGGTAATCACTATAGCTTCCTAGGAATTCACGAACTTCTCCGCCACCAGTAAAGATAAATAATTCATCTACTACTTTATCTAAGAAGTAGCGATCATGCGATACCGTAAGAACGACACCCGGGAAATCTTCTAAATAGTCTTCTAGTACTGTTAACGTTTGTGTATCTAAATCGTTTGTCGGCTCATCTAATAGAAGTACATTCGGCTCTCCCATTAAAAGACGTAATAAATACAGACGTCTTCTTTCACCACCAGATAGTTTACCAAGTGGTGTTCCATGTGAATGCGGTTGGAATAAGAAACGCTCAAGCATTTGGGATACTCCAATGACTTTACCATCTGTTGTATGAATGACTTCTGCAATTTCTTTAATATATTCAATCATACGTTGATTTAAATTCATCTCTTCATTTTCTTGCGTATAATAAGCAACTTTCACAGTTTGTCCAACTTCAATTTCACCACTGTCAGGTGATAATTTGCCTGCAAGCATATTTAATAAAGATGATTTCCCGCTACCATTAGCCCCAATAATACCGATTCGATCGCCTGGTTTCACAATATGATTAAAATTATGTAATACCGTTTTTTCACCAAATTTCTTCGTTACATCTTTTAACTCAAGCACTTTCTTTCCTAAGCGACTCCCGCTGAGTGAAATATCAACAGATTGCTTCGCTGCTGGACCTTCTTGTTCTTTCAACTCTTCGAACCGCTGAATACGTGCTTTTTGTTTTGTAGAACGAGCTTTCGCACCGCGGCGAATCCAAGCAAGTTCACGGCGATATAGATTTTGGCGCTTTGATTCTTGTGCTAATTCTTGTTCCTCACGAAGTGCCTTTGCTTCTAAAAATGTACTATAGTTTCCTTCATAGCTATACAAATTACCATTATCTAGTTCAAAAATACGATTTGTAACACGGTTTAAAAAATAACGATCATGTGTTACAAGTAAAACTGCTCCAGTATACCGTGCTAAATATTCTTCTAACCATTCCACTGTTTCATGATCAAGATGGTTTGTTGGCTCATCTAAAATTAATAAATCAGGTGTTTCAATAAAGCACTGTGCCATTGCAATACGTTTTTTTTGTCCACCAGATAAGTTCCCCACAGTTGCAGTGAAATCTGTAATTCCGAGTTTCGTTAAAAGCGACTTCGCATTCGCATTTGCTTCCCATGCATTCATCGCATCCATACGTTGCTGCACTGTAAATAATTGTTCTTGCACTTTTTCATTACTCGGGTCTTTTTCTATGTTTAATAACGCTTGTTCGTATTCACGAAGAAGGCGAATTAGCGGCGTATCACCGTGGAATACTTGCTCAAGCACTGTTAAATTTTCATTAAAATCCGGTTGCTGTGATAAATAGCTAATTGTATAACCACGCGTATGTGTCATATCACCTGTATCTGGAATCTCTACCCCTGCAATAATTTTTAATAATGTAGATTTCCCTGTACCGTTTACTCCAATAATCCCTGCACGTTGACCCTCTGCAATACTAAATGATAGTCCATCAAATAATGGTTTATCTCCATATGATTTCGATACGTTTTCCACTGTTAGCATTTTCATATTTGTGCATTCCACTCTTTCATAAATTGTTCTATAAACTCTTCCATATAACGATGGCGAATTTCAGCCTCTCGTTTTGCAGCATCCGTATTCATTAAATCTTTCAACTTCAAAAGCTTTTCGTAGAAATGATTTAACGATGGATCATCATTTTTTCGATATTCTTCTTTTGTCATCTCTTCTCGAGGTGGAATGTTCGGATCATACATTAAACGTCCTTTTGCACCGCCGTAAGCAAACGTTCGGGCAATACCAATTGCACCAAGTGCATCTAAACGATCTGCATCTTGAACGATTTTCCCTTCTAATGTGCTTACCTTGCCACCATGCCCACCTTTATATGACATATTCATTATAATATGAAGGATATGTTCATTTTCTTCTTCAGTAACATTCAATCCTTCTAGCCAATCAGAAACTTTTTTCATACCAGCTTCTTCACTTTCATTTAACTTCTCATCCGCTACATCATGAAGTAAAGCTGCCATCTCAATTACAAAACGATCCCCACCTTCTTTTTCAGACAAAGAAAGCGCCAATTTATGTACACGTTCAATATGATACCAATCATGCCCACTAGCATCTGTTTCTAAAATATTCCTTACAAAAGCAACTGTTTTTTGTATTTTTTCTTGTTTTTTCATTTATCTTCACCCAATTTCTTATTGTAACACGCTCTCATTTTTTCATCACATATTTTCTTGTCCGCCCATAGACTGTTTTGTACGTACGATCATGAAGGAGGAAATAAAAATGTTCTACAATAATAAATACCCTTATCCAGAGCAACCATACTATCCTCAAAATCAAGAACAACGATATCAAGAGCAGCAGTTTGAAGAACAAGAACCAGAGCAACAAGAATTTCAATATCAACAGAATTCATACTTAGCACAACAAACTCAAGAAGCTCAATACCATCAAAATCCATATACAACTCAGCAACCTCATGAAACTCAACACCATCAAAATCCTTACGTAACACAACCAGGTCAGGAAACTCAGTACCAACAGAATCCTTACGTAGCTCAACAAGCTCCATATCAGCAACCACAAATGTATCAACCATACCAGGATACACGTGTTTCACCACCTGCACGAACATTAGATTCCACTCAACCACAAATCTTGCCACCAGGGCCTACTACAGCTATTCCCACTGAACCAACACAACAACAAATTCAACAAGTTGTTGGTACACACTATTTGTCGTTAAAGAAACCTGTATTAGATTTCGTAAAACCATGGGTAGAGTACGGTATGAATGAAGCAAAACATACCTCTCAACAACACGCAATGACAGAGGTTGCTGCAATTATGTTCTTAGTTGGAAAAGGATTTAATCCGACAATTGCTCATTACATTGTGGAATCTTGGGAGAAGAATGAACAGTTTTAAGCTTGTTCATTTTGTGTAATATAAAACTATAAAAATGCCATAAACGCTTGTATAACAAGCATTTATGGCACTTTTTATTTGTTAAGTTATATTTTATTTTAAAAGTAACTTTCATATTTTTTCACACGTTTTTATATCATTCGTGAGCAAAATGTGAGCAAAAAATATCATTTTTTATTGAACCGTATTAAATAACTTTTACTTTAATAATTGTTAATTTAACATAAATCACCACAATAAGCCTTATATTATAATCACTTTAATAAATTTGTGGATGTAGAATAAAAAAGAATTTTTTAAGGAACACATAGCCAATTATTGTTATAATTAAATTCGCAATATTTTTCCAGGAGTGTTCCTATGAAGAACAGTAGGATAATGGACATACATACTAGGCACTCCCCTTCCTTAATACGTTCATAGAAATATAGAAAGGATTTATGCGATGGGACAATTTCAAAGTAATTTTCAAACCGCACAACAAATCGCTACACAAATGAGGAACGCTTCAGATACGATTCAAAGTGCGACAAATCGTTCTATAACAAAGGCGGCGCGTACTACGCTAACTGTTAATTCCAAAGCGCAGGAAGCGAATCAACAAATGTTAGATTTGACTAGACAATTTTCCGCCGCTTTTCAACAAGCGGTCGATAATATTCATTCGGTAGCTAAAGAATTTGAGAGAATGGATAACGAACTTCACAACACTTTTCGCTAATGTGACAACCTACGTAAACGTAAAACGGTAGGAGGAAAAAGATGAGTCAAGATATTGAAAAACAAATCAATCAATTAAATCAAAAATTACGAAGTGTATTCGTAGAACTGGACCGGAATCAATCTGCGATTCAAACACAGGAACAAGCGGAAGCAGATTTTCACGAATGGAAAAGTCGAAGCAATCGTTTGTTTAACCGAATTCTAGAAACTTGGCATGGGGATAAAGAATTATCTCATTTTTTTACGAATATGCGGCAAGAAACACAACACATTGAGCGAAAACTTACATTCGAATTGGAAAACCAAAAAGAAACGTTGCTTAAAAAAAGACGAGACCTTAGTGATTTAGAAAACGACCTTTCCTATCAGCAACAACAATTAGCAAGGGAGATCAATGCATGAGTTTAAATATGTATCTAGGAGAAGTGCAAAGCCAAACTCAAAGTATGAACGCTGTATGTACCGCTACCATTCAAGGTATGGAACAAGCCATTCAGTCGATTGAAGCTTTCGCAAGCGATACTGTCTTGCAAGGGCAAACATATGATAGTGCAAAAGCTTTTTTTGTAGAAGCCTTTCTTCCTTTAGCACAAGGAATTATTTATTTGTGTGAAGAATTAACTCGTCAAAATGATGCTTTTCCAAGTGATTTTCAATCACAAGTTGCTTCCACAGATGTAATCGAACAAGAAATATTAGAACAAATTAAAGAAATTGACCGAATGAAAACCAGTATGGAAGCTGTCAGTCAAGCTATGCCAATCCCGAGTATGGACGCCATGGCGAATCTTTTTACTGTCATGAGGCAAAAACTGCAAGAAAAGTTAGATCATCTGTATCAATTCAATCAGACCTCTAGCAATAGCTATAGTACAGCAATTCAATTAGCAGCTAGTATTGCTACTGGTCTTGCAGAAGTGCAAAGTGGCAAAGGGTTTAGTCTTGCAAGTGGCACATTTAGTACGCAAGGGTTGAATATGGAGTGGACAGCTTCCATTCAAGCGATTACAGAAGAGAAACCCCGAAAAGCTGACCATTCAATTAAAGATGGAGAAATGTGCGGTAGGCTAGAAGAAAAATCCCCGATTAGAAAGGCTTGGGACGATAAGGTAGACGATGTAGTTAAAATGTTCGAAACGGTAAAAAAGATGTGGAATGGTACTGTAATCGGAACAGGGAAAGCTGTTGAAGATGGAATCAAGTCCATGGAAACTTTAAGTAACATGGATATAAGGAATATGGATATAGGAACTTTTATTAATGTTACATATGCGATTTTACATTTGGATGAAACGGCAAAAAATATGTGGCATGCATTTTCAAGTACTATGAAACGAGATATAATAGATGGCGATGCAGAGAGCCGTACACAATGGACTACTTATGGATTAACACAAATAGCTATCGGTCTAATCGCTGATAAAGGACTAGGTAAAGCAAGCCTGGTCACAAAAGGAATAAAAGGAGCAGGTGGAGCAAGTACATTAGCTAAAGGCGTAACGCTAGTAAAAGAATTGAAGCAAGCATCGGAAATTTTACAATCTTTTAAGAAAGATGTTTCTTATGCTTTCTCTGGTGGAAATAATATACGTTCAAGATTTGATATACCTGATTTTAAACAAGCTGAAGAAAAGCTATCGACCCATCAGTTTGCTAGTGGTGGAGGTGGTTTGAAGAGTGATACAAAAATAACTATAGGTGAAGAGACCAAAGTTAAAAAATTTATTGATTCAATCGACGATCTCAAAGATACAGGGAATTTTAGGGATGATAGAGCCGTAAAACATGTTTTTGAAGGAGAAATTAATGCAAGAGGTCAAGCAGTAGGATACCATTCAGAAGTTATGCCAAATTCGCCAGGTAGACCAATACCTGGAACAGAATCGTCTCCAAACCAATACGGTGTATATAGAGCAGAAATTGAGGTTAATGGTGTTCCTAAAACATCAAATGGAGGAATATCAACGTTCTTTCCCAAAGACTGGGATGCACAAGAAATTGTTAATGCAATTAATGAAGCCTATAGAAATAAACAATTTGTTCCAGGGACTCGTAATACTTATGTTGGAGATCTACCAAATGGCATGGAAATTCAAATGTATATTAATGGAGACGGAAAGATAATTTCTGCATACCCTTTATATTAAATATCAAAAAGGAGAACACAACAATGATTTCATATCAATTTGATACAATACAATTTAAGAGTGGCAATAAATCATTAATAATTAAAATGGAGGATGAAAAAAAATATTTAATAGCAACTTTTTTGATGTCTGATATTCAAGGTGCCTCTCCATCTTACGCAATAAATGCGATAGATGCTGTATTAAATGAAGAAATCGAATATACAGAATTAAGTGGTAATGTGTGTGGTCTTGAGATTCGAAAAGAAGAAACGAGTATTTATGACAATCTTGCCGATGATGGTATGGGTGATTGGTGTAAAATAGATACAAAAGAATTAAGGAAATTAATTCTTATTTGGACAGATGCAGTTAAAAAATTTAGAGAAGAAAATCCGAAATAAATATAAACTTAGTGGACAAGGTTTATATTTCCCTTCAAATTATCTAAGCCAACTCACATAATTTTCGCTAGCCGTAATGTAGTACGTATACCCTTTCAAATTATGCACCTTATACTGCGGATATCAACCGACATTTACTTTCGTATAGAAGTTTAAGCCGTTTACTTTTGGAAGGGCTAACGTCCATTTTAACGCTATTTTCCTAGAGAATTATCAGCGAAATTGAGTACGTATAATCGAATCAGACCTATGTATTAAACAAGAAAAGCCAATTAGAATAACTTCTAGGTCACTATATAAGTGATTTAAAGGTATTCTAATTGGCTTTTTATTACTCGTAGGTTACACACTCACAGGTAATGTTCAGAGGTGTGCTAAATAGGTAAACCCCGACCTCGATGCGATCCTTTTTAGCTAAACTCATATCAAAACTATATAGTAACCAATGTAGTGATAGCTCTACGTTGTGTAAATCTGAGATAGCCAGCTCTGTAGTATACTCCAAGATTACATAAAACGATAAATAAGTGTAATCAACTTTCACTGATAGAGCTACAGCAGAGAGAATAGCTAATGAAGTATTAGGTAATCCGCAAAATATAGCAAAAATAAATAGGTGGTTAAACAATCCTAATAGCAGACTAACTTTACCGCTAAGATATAAAGGTAATACTATAATTGGACGATATATCGAAAGAGGATCAAATAGTGCTTTAGATGTGGCAAATGCTATAATTGTTTTGAAAAAAATAACCAAGGAAGTTTTATTATAACAGGATATCCAGTAAAGTAGAGGAGAATTTATATGGAAGATAGATATAACCCTTATGAAGAATTAGGTGATTTTTTAGCAGGAACATTTCACCAAGACATTGAATCGCCTGAGGAAGCCCTTAATGAATTTATAATGGAAGTTACTAAAATCTGTATTGAAAATACTAAAAATGATATACTTTCATTTTTAAACAGTAATTTAACTGATAGCGAAAAAGAGGAATTTATTAAATATAATACTTATATTTATTACCCAGCATTAAACTTAACACCTATAGAATGGTTAAAACAGACCCTTGAAACACTAAAAGAAGCTTTAAAAAGTAAAAAATAAAATTACAATAAACAAAGCCGACTCAACGTGATATGAGTCGGCTTTGTTAAAATTTCACTAGCCGTAATGTAATTGATGGTAGACCTTCATCGGAATCAGAAGAAAAAGGTTTTGGTGGTAAAAAATTAGCAAGAGATATAGCTGGTGAAATAAGTGGTGGATATGATGTTCGTCGGGCTTGGGATGGTGTTGATCCCTCTACCGGCGAAAAACTTTCGGGGTGGGAACGTGCTGGGGCAGGTGTTATGGCTGTAGCCGGCCTTACACCATTCGGAAAACTCGCTAAAGTTGGTAAAGGTGTTAAGATGACTGCCAAAGCGGCCGAGGCTGCTGATACAGCAAAAAAGGCATCGAAAGTAGATCGTTCAGTTTATATTAATTCCGGCGGAAGAAATGGTAGTATTTCTGTAGATGAATATTTCCGTAGAGAGGCATATTCAGAAAAGGCGTATAGTCAAATAAGAAAATCGACTACTGATGTTAAAGCTATAGCTGAAAATACTGGAATACATGAAAGACATATAAGAAGAGCTAAAGAGCACGTATTTCTCAAAGAACATCATTTAGATACACGTTATGGAAGATTTGATCCCGATTATCCTATAGCTAGAGGATGGCAACGACTTGAAAGTGGGGAGTTTCTGAAAGAAGATATGGATTTAATTCGTCATGAGGTATTTGAGGCAAGATTTGAAGGAATATTTAAAACAACATATAGAGAAGCACATGATGCTACTGTGAGATCCGGTCGATCATGGGATATACCAAAAATAGATAAAGAATAAATTAGGAGGATTATATATGGCTGTATGTTTATTAATGACTAAAGAATTTGAAGATGAAGAAATTGTCGTTTATCAATACTACCCTTCTGAATTACCCGATAAGGTAGGGAAAATGTATTATAATAAAAAAGAAAGAATGTTTTATGATTTAGAGCAAGCTTCAGTAGACTCAGAAACAATGAGAAAATATTATTTTGATTGTGCATGTACTAGAATTGTACGTTGTCTTAAAAAAAACGAAGACTTTCCTGATAGCATGGCATATGAAGCATAATGAAATGAACAAATATATAAGCCGGCTCCTTTAATAGGGACTGGCTTTTCATATTACTTCACATATACATAGGCTTCATTTGCTGTTACATAGTATGTCTTACTTTTCCTGTTGTGAACTTTGTATTGTGGTAATCCATTGACAGTTACTTTTGCATCAATGGTAAATCCTAATCCTACATCAACTGTGCCAGCTACATCTTTATCCTGCCAAGAAGGAGAATCATAGAATCGTAGGTTGTCCACTTTTGAAACAACACGTTTTCCTACAATCGAATTAACTAGCTCTTTCTTCTCAAACTTGATGTAAGAAGGATTGTTATATACCCACTGATTCCCGCCAAGGTTTAGCCATCCATCTTTTTCGCCCCAAACTTGGTATGCTTCTGGTTTGTTTAGTTGACGAATAACAGAGTAGCTTGCATCTGGGCCTTTGCGTAGATTTATATTATTACCTTGAATATATGCAACTCCTTCAACATTTGCAGTTGGTACTTCTGCTGGTTTAGATGGTTGCTCTGGAACAGAAACGTCACCATTATTGTATGCACGTTGTACATTAGCGCGGAATTGAGCTTCTGATACACCGTGACTACGTAAGTAATCAAGTGGATCTTCATGGTCTGTGCCACCAAGGTACTTCGTAACATCATAGTGAGTCCATAATCCTTTTTCTACAGATAATCCGCGGTCACGTAAAATTTTAGCTAGTAGCTTCACGTATTTGTCATATGAACGTTTAAATTTATCATAATCTGTAGTTTCGCAAAGCTCTACATGTACAAAACGTTTATTCGCGCCAGGTCCTCCACCGTAAGCGATGTATTTTGTATCAGCGATTTGGATTGTTTCATTCCAATCGACTGCATAGTGTACGAATGCATTTCGCCATGTACGAGTTTCGTATTTTTGAATATTAATAGCTGGAGCTTCTGGAGTTGCTGTACTATGTGCCTTCTTAACCTTCGTCGCAGAAGTAGGAAGTGGTGGGTTAGCATCACCAATTGTTCTTCCATTAGATGCAGTTGCTACAGCGGCGGGGCTTGGTGCTGTTGGACATGGTGGGTTTGTTTTGAATAAATCAATTCAAAATGCTCAGGATACTCTTCAAAGGTTCCAGTCTTCTTTTGATAGGTCTGGTGAAGGAGTTAAACAGACAGGGAAACCTAACTACAAAGACTATGTAAAAGCAGAAAAAGGACAAAGACCGCCAAATTTCACTCCTAAAGGAGCTAAGAGAAGTGGAGCTTTCAACGAAGCTAAGAGAGCAAGCGGTATTCCTGTTAATGAACAGCCAACTAAGGTTACACCAGCTGTAGATAAAAGAGGAAACCCTATACCTGGAAGAGACTATCATTTCAAAGATGGTAAGATTATAAGAGAGCATTCAGGCGGTCATACTTACCCAGATGATCCATCCCAAAATAGAGGATCACATTTCAATGATGTACATGGAAATCATTATGACTATTAAAATTGAGGTGGTAAAATGAAGTGTTGGAATGAAGTAGAAGAAGATGCATTCTCATACTATAAATGGTTTAGTAAGGATGAAGCAATCAAAAGAGTCGGTAATTTACCAAATTTAAGTGTATTCAGTGTTAATGGCTCCATGTTATTTAGCCCAGATGAAAAAAAACAATTCAAAGAAGTATGTGGCACTGAAATCAAGCAAGTATTTATGAAACATAATTTAACTAATGTCTACAAATTCTACTTGCTTGCAGCTATTGAAATCAAAGACAAAAACTCTAAGATTGAAAAATACCGAAAGGTATGGAAGGCTCTTCAAACCAAATGGCAACTTGAGAAATTTAATAAGGGTTCAGAAGTTGAAATGGAAGTTGGAGGAACAACTTTCTACTCAAGCATTGCAGAGTTTTGTCTTGAGGAACTTCCAGCTGCCATTGAAATAGTTTCTAGTAACCCTAAAAGATTTACAATTATTTCAAGTAAAAATAGTGATATGCTTATGGAAGAAAACATTAGCAGAATCTTCGGAAAAGCATTTAATGAATATAACCAATGGAAAGATGAAATAGATTATTTTAACCTTTCTATTCATCTTTGTCCAAAAGATGATATAGTTTTTAGATGGGGAGATTCATTAGAGGAAGCGGAAATAGCTGCTATATTTAAAAGAGATATACTTACACTTTTAAATAGCTAACTGCAAAACTTTACTAAAAGCAACTATATTTCAATTAATCATTATATCATTTTAATAGAGTTAAAGAAAATCCGACTCGCAAGAGCCGGATTTTCATTTCACATATACAAAGGCTTCGCTAGCAGTTACATAGTATGTTTTGCCCTTACTGTTGTGTACTTTGTATTGTAGTGAACCGTTCACATCAACTTTAGTGTCGATGGTAAAGCCTAATCCTGCATCTAGAGACCCAGCAACATCTTTATCCTGCCAAGATGGAGAATCATAGAAACGTAGGTTGTCCACTTTGGAGACAACACGCTTTCCTACAATCGGATTAACTGACTCTTTCTTCTCAAATTTGATGTAAGAAGGATTGTTATATACCCACTGATTCCCGCCAAGGTTTAGCCACCCATCTTTTTCGCCCCATACTTTATAGGATTCTGGTTTATTTAACTGACGAATAACAGAGTAACTTGCATCTGGTCCTTTACGAAGATTTACATTGTTACCTTCAATATATGCAGTTCCTTCCACATTAGCGACTGGTTCGCCTGGTTTAGATGTTTGCTCTGGAACAGAAACGTCACTGTTATTATATGCATGTTTCACATCAGCACGAAATTGTACTCCTGATACACCATGACTACGTAAATAATCCAGTGGGTCTTCGTGATCTGTACCACCAAGATACTTTGTTACATCATAGTGAGTCCACAATCCTTTTTCAACAGATAGATTGTTATCTTTTAAGATTTTAGCTAACAATTTAACGTACTTTTCATAAGAGCGTTTAAATTTACCATAGTCTGCAGTTTCGCAAAGTTCAACGTGTACAAAACGTTTATTTGCACCTGGTCCTGCACCATAAGCGATGTATTTTGTATCAGCAATTTTGATTGTTTCATTCCAGTCAACTGCATAATGTACGAAAGCTGAACGCCATGTATGAGATTCATACTTTTGTATATTAATAGCTGGCTTCGGGTGTTGCTGTGGAATGTGCCACAACGCCTTCATAAGCCCCTACACCATAACGATATGGTTGTTTAGGTAAATCTGGAATAATAAGTGTTCTATCAGCAAAAGCACTTGTTGTAAAAGATACCGCAAGTACTAGAATCATAAGAAGTGAGGTAAGATGTTTCATTGT
The DNA here is from genome assembly GCF_038050455.1 of Bacillus sp. FSL K6-6038. Taxonomy (NCBI): domain Bacteria; kingdom Bacillati; phylum Bacillota; class Bacilli; order Caryophanales; family Bacillaceae; genus Bacillus; species Bacillus sp. FSL K6-6038. The sequence continues at coordinate 2,148,574 of NZ_JBBOUH010000001.1, read as the reverse complement.
TTTTTTCATTTAGTATCAGCATCCTTTTTCAAAATTTTTGTGTGGTCAAATAATCCACTCGCTGTAAGCCCAATGATTATTCCTTGAAATATGCTTGTTTTGATGTCTTGGGACAAAAATAAAACGCCTAGCACAATGCCAAGCGTTAAATTTAATAACGGAATGTATTTTGTTTGTAATCCAATCGTTTTTGCAATCTGTGAAAGACCTACTACAATGGCAATCATTACACTAATTTCAATCATTACATACCACCTCCTTTCAAAAGGAACGTGAGAATAGTTGCGATAATACCACCAACAATGGTTTTTACTAACCAATTAGTATTACTTAGAATTTTTTCAATGTTTTCCTCAATCTTTTCAACTTTACTTTCCACAATTGCGAGACGGATTTTTACATTTTCATAATCTTTTTTATCAATCTCACATTCGTTGTATTTCTCCAATGTTCTCATCCCCTTTTTGACAATAAAAAAGAAGCATCATTTATGCTCCCTTTTTATTGCTATTTAACTGATAATATCCTTTACTGCTTACCATCACTTAATTGGGTATGATAACGAGAATGATACATAACGAGCTGTTGATACTGGAAGATAGGTAGAAACTCTTCCGTCTTTATGAACAATCACTTCGGCTGCAACTGGATAATTTGGGTCATTATCTAAATACGCTGTAGCAGAGAATGGTGAGTCTTGGCGTGGTGCAATATCTGGTGTTATTCTTGTGAATACTTGTTGGTTTTTAACCAATCTAATCGCACCTGTCATGTGAACCCAGTTTCCATGTCTACGTAGCATTGGGGGTGTATCAGTGTCAGCTACTGCATTTGTAATAATAAGCTCTTCCCAAGGTACATCGTCCTCATAAAAAAGCCCTTCACCATCCATCCAAATGCTACTTTCATAATTACCTTTATTTAGGAAGATAGCACCTGCTTCCTTATCCTCACTGAAGAATCCTGGAATTAAACCGAAACGTCTTCGGACCTCTTTAATTACCTCTTCAACTACTGCTTGATTTACCTCATTAGAATTATTAGTCATTATTAAACATCTCCATCGAATTTTTTTGTTTGATTTTTTGATTCTCTTTAATCGACTCTTATTTATCTTTTTCTACATTGTTCTCACACCCTTTCGAGCAAAATAAAAAGAGAGACGATTGTCCCCCTTTATAACCACATTTAAACATATACTTTAAATACCACCTTTTATTATCAATCCTAAAACTGCCATAACTATTGCACTAATAACAATTCGTAAAATCCATGTTGTATTCATGCTAATTTTTTCTAACTGCTTATTAATTGTAAAAATGTCTTTTTCGTTAATAGTTGTACGAGTTTCTAAATTGCGAATATCTCTCATGATTTCTTTTTGTTCCGTTTTTAGGCTGTCAATTTTTTTATATACGTCTTCCATACGCTCACACCCTTCGTCCACCTTAATAAATCAATCTTTATATATTATGAGACAACCCTATTCACTGTGAATGTAATTCAGATGTTTGCGTATCAAAGCCGTATTTTATCCAAAATAAAAAAGCCTACTTCTGTACGCTTACTTATTAAACCGCATTATTTTCATCTAAACCTTTTGATAACTGGGTAACAGTAGTTCTTGCTTCCCAAACATACATCTGATCTTTGTCTTTATTGTTATAAACAACTTTGAATTTTTGCCCTGCTGTAAAGTACCACTGAAAACTACCTGTCATCCTAACCCATTTACCTACATAGCCCGCAATTTCACCTGCAATTTCATGTTCTTCAATTGTTTTTCCACTTGCATCTAATATGGGGATTTCTAGAATATGTTCAGCATCCGCTGTTTGGGCTAATGCAGACAGGTAAGCATGTACATCATAGATACCACTTTCTTTAATGTGAAATAGACCACCAGAACGATCTACACTTCTATTAAAACCCCAACGAGGAAGATCATTAAACTCTACAATCCACTTTCCGCTATTGTAACGTTTTTCTTTATGAAACCAAACAGCCACATTAGAAGGAGCTTGAAGTTTATTGTGGATTAAGAGATCAGCTTCAACTTTAACTTTTTTATATTTCGAGTCTTTACTAATAACTAAAGCATCCGTTTCTTCTTCTAAAATTGATTTACCATTCAAAAGTAATCTCTTCTCATCAAAACTCCATGATGCAAACAGTTTTTTCACATCTTCAAACGATGGATGTTCAACCCAACCTAACCAGCCTTTTGCATCATCAATATAATATGGGGATAAAGAATTATCTCATTTCTTTATAAATATGCGTCAAGAAGCACAACACATTGAGCGAAAACTTACATTCGAATTGGAAAATCAAAAAGAAACGTTGCTTAAAGAGAAACGAGACCTTGGCGATTTAGAAAACGACCTTTCCTATCAGCAACAACAATTAGCAAGGGAGGCCAATGCATGAGTTTAAATATGTATTTAGGAGAAGTACAAAACCAAACTCAAAGCATGAATGCTGTATGTACCGCTACCATTCAAGGTATGGAACAAGCTATTCAGTCGATTGACGCTTTTGCAATTGATACGGTTCTACAAGGACAAACATATAGCAGTGCAAAATCATTTTTTGTACAAACCTTTCGTCCTTTAGCACAAGGGATTATTTACTTATGTGAAGAATTAATCCGTCAGAATGATGCCTTTCCAAGTCAATTTCAATCACAGGTAGCTTCAACGGATGTAATCGAACAAGAAATATTAGAACAAATTCAAGAAATTGATCGAATGAAAACAAGTATGGAAGCCATCAGTCAAGCCATGCCACTCCCAGGTATGGACGCTATGGCGAATCTTTTTACTGCCATGAGGCACAAACTTCAAGAAAAGTTAGATCATCTGCATGAATTTAATCAAACATCTAGCAATAACTATAGTACAGCAATTCAATTAGCCGCTAGCATTGCGACGGGTCTTGCAGAAGTGCAAAGTGGAAAAGGCTTTAGTCTCGCAAGTGGTACGTTTAGTACACAAGGGTTAAATATGGAGTGGACGAATTCTATCCAAGCGATTACAGAAGATAGGAAGCGTCAGTCTGAGGAAGAGAGTACAATAGACAAATCGTTACTTGATAAATTTAAAGATGCTGTCGAAAACAAAATAGAAGCGATGGATCAGTTGTCCGAAAAACTTTTTCATCAGATAGAAAATACTCCTTTGCTCGGGCAATATTATAACTACAAAAAAGGACAAAATGAAGCTGTATTAGATGAACTTAAAGGAATATTAAATACAGTCTTACACCCAATAGATAGTTTTGAGAGCGCTGTGTATGCCCTTTCTCATATCGACGAAACATTTGCTGCTGTAGAACAAGCTATTTCTGATTCATGGAATCAAGATGTTGTAAATGGAGATTGGAATAGCAGAGCTAAATGGTTTGGAAATGTAGAAATGCAAGTTAAATTAGCAGCTGCCCAATTATTGGTAGGAACAAAAGGTGTAGATAAAATTTCAAAATTCGGTAAATTTTCAAGGTTAGGTGAAACCTCAAAACTTAGTGAAAGTGTAAACTTTATACAAGGTATTAAAAACGTAATAAATTTCGATAAGTTTAAGCAAAGCGTTGACATGTTGAATAATATTCTAATGCCAAAAAATCAAGTTGCTTATGCAGGTGGAAATAACATACGATCTAGATTTGATACGCCTGATCTTAGACAAGCTAAAGATACTTTCTTATTCTTTAATCCGTTTAAATCTCATCCTAATTCTATTTATAAAAACAATCGTACCGTTGAACATATATTTCACGGGAATATTGATCGCGCAGGAGATGCTGGAGGATATCATCATAAAAGTATAATGGGTGAAGGGGAAGTTCTAAGAGTTACAAGACCACCAAACCGTTATGGTGTATACGAAGCTGAAGTTTCAGTAAATGGTATACCAAAACGGTTACCTTCAACATTTTTCCCAGATCATTGTGGTAGAATAGAGGTCCTCAAAGCCATTGAAGTAGCGTATAATAATAAAGTTTACTCTGGAACAGGAAATAGATATATTGGTACCGCTCCAAATGGTATGAAGATTAGATTATTTATTGCTTCAAACGGAAGAATCATTTCAGCATTTCCACTCTATTAATTTATAAAGGAGACAATATTTGCTTATGAAATATACATATAGAATTTATGAGGGTCCCTTAAATACCCTAATGATTGAATTACCAGAAAAAATTTCTTTAATTGCAGATTTATTAGAAGATGATATTCATAGCAATCATGGTATACAGTATTTAGATAAAGTACTAAATGGGGAATTAGATTTTCTTGAGATAAGCGGAAATAGTTGTAACTTAGCAATAAAAGCAGATTGCACAAAAATTTTACACCGTTTTTATGAAGATGGAGAAAATACTTGTGAAATTGAAACTATTGAATTAAAAAACTTGATGTTAGTATGGTTAGCAGAGTATGAAAATTACTTACGAAACCGTGACTCTAACTAGAGTAAGGTATTTATTAAAGCCAATTCCTGACTGAAGTGACCCCATAAAGTTAGACAGGTTATTTCATTAGGCAACCTTTTGGGCATGGGTCCGGTATTGTACCGGGCTCATGCCTTTTAGTTTTGCCTTAATTCTTTTATGATTATAGTACTTTATATATTTTGCTAGTTCTTTCTTAAAATGTTCTATACTCTTAAATTCTTTTCGATACAGAAATTTTGACTTCATGATGCCAAAGAAGTTTTCAATCACTGCGTTATCGTAACAGTTTCCTTTACGAGACATGCTTTGTGTAATGCCACGTTTAGCAAGGGAATGACGGTATTGTTTCATTTGATAGTGCCAACCTTGATCAGAATGGATCAAGAGTGTATCTTTGACTGTTAAGTGTTCAAACGCTTGGTCTAACATCGTTGAAACAAGTGAATAAGTTGGTCTTGAACCAATTGTGTATGTGATAATTTCACCATTAAATACGTCCAACATTGGCGATAGATATAGCTTTTCTCCAAATAATTTAAACTCCGTAATATCCGTAACCCACTTTTTATTTGGTTTTTCAGCTTGGAAGTTACGATTTAAAATATTAGGTGCAATTTTTCCAACTGTTCCTTTATAAGAGCGATATTTTTTCATACGAACGAGACATTTTAATCCCAATTCTTTCATGATACGATACACTTTTTTATGATTTACTTTATGTCCGCGATTCGTAAGTTCATCACGAATACGACGATAACCATAAAGCCCCTCATGTTCGTCATAAATGGTTCGAATCAATCCTTTTAGTTCTACATCTGAATCAGGAAGATTGAATCTTTTAACCCAATAATAATACGTACTGCGCGGAATACCTGCGAGCTGAAGTAGCACCTTCACTGAAAATTCATGCCTTAATTCATAGACTACTTGGGCTTTGTCTTGTTTCGTGATTTCTCCTTGTTTTGAACTAAGGCATTCAACTTTTTTAAATATGCATTTTCCATACGTAAACGCTCATTTTCCGCTTGTAGTGCCTCTATCGAACCTTCAACTATTCCTTGATCTTTAGTTGTATTTGTTTTTTTCTTTTCCATGGATGGACGCCCCTTTTTCTTTGATTGTAGGGCATCCAATCCTCCTGTTTCATAAGCTACTTTCCATTTTCGAAGTGTTTCGTAAGAAGGAATATTGAAAAGCGCCGCTGTTTCCCTGATAGATGTCCCTTGTTCGTTCATATAATTAAGTACATCTAGTTTATACTGGGTAGAGTAGGATGTATAGCGTTTTTCAAAAGCATTTTCACCTAAGGATTCATATTGTTTAATCCACTGATAGAGCATACTGGGGTGAACATCAATAGATTTAGCAATTGTTTTTCCACCTTCAGTCCCCTCTAAATATCGTCTTATCGCTCGTATTTTTTCTTTTGAAGAAAATTTAGCCATAAAAAAGTGCACCTCCGATTGTTAGACTGTGTCTAACAATCGGGGTGCACTTCATGACAAGGAGTCGGCTTTTCTTTATTATTTCATGTAAACATATGCGTTACTTACCTTAATGTAGTACGTATATCTTTTCTAATTTACTAATCAGCGATTATATCTTACTTTTTAAAGCCGGTTTCCCTAGAGAGTTATCAGTGAAATCAAGTACGTTAATACAAATACATTCAAAACGGCTTACACCTCGTAAATTAGATCCAATTGGTGATTCTATACTTCCACCTAATCCTATTTAACACGGACGAAGTATGCTATGTAATATATAAAACCGACTCCGATTACAGAGCCGGTTTCTTTTGCGTTAACGTACATTTACATAGGAGTTGCTTGCGGTGATGTAGAACGTGTTGCCTTTCGAATTGTGCACTTGATATTGAAGTGAACCACTCACACTTACTTTCGCATCAATAGTGAATCCTAGTCCTACATCTAAGGTACCAACTACATCTTTATCCTGCCAAGATGGAGAATCATAGAAACGTAGGTTGTCCACTTTGGACACAACACGTTTTCCTACGATAGATGAATCCACTGCGCTTTTCTTATCGAATTTCACATAAGAAGAATCGTATTTAATCCATTGCTCTCCACCAAGATTTAACCATCCATCTTTTTCAGCCCACACAATATATGATTCTGGTTTATTTAACTGACGAATAACAGAATAGCTTGCATCAGGACCTTTACGTAAATTCACATTGTAGCCTTGAATGTACGCTACACCATCAGTTACAGCAGTAGGCTTTTCTTCTGGTTTAGATGGTTACTCAGGAATAGAAACTTCTATATTAGCATTATTGTATGCACGCTTCACATCTGCACGGAATTGAGCTTCTGATACTCCGTGACTCCGTAAATAGTCTAGTGGGTCTTCGTGATCTGTACCGCCAAGATGATGCGTTACGTCGCTATGCGTCCATAATCCTTTTTCTACGCTAATACCACGGTCGCGCAAAATTGTGCAAACCTTTCGTCCTTTAGCACAAGGAATCATTTACTTATGTGAGGAACTAATCCGTCAGAATGATGCCTTTCCAAGTCAATTTGAATCCAAGGTATCTTCAACTGATGTCATTGAACAAGAGTTACTCGAACAAATTAAAGAAATTGACCGAATGAAAACCAGTATGGAAGCCATCAGTCAAACTATGCCAATCCCGGGTATGGACGCTATGGCGAATCTTTTTACTGTCATGAGGAAAAAACTGCAAGAAAAGTTAGATCATCTGTATCAATTCAATCAGACCTCTAGCAATAACTATAGTGCAGCAATTCAATTAGCAGCTAGTATTGCAACAGGTCTTGCAGAAGTACAAAGTGGAAAAGGCTTTAGTCTCGCAAGTGGTACGTTTAGTACACAAGGATTGAATATGGAGTGGACGGCTTCCATTCAGGCGATTGAAGAAGATAGGAAGCGTCAGGCTGACAACCTTTTAAATGGTAGTTCAATTGAAGAAGGAGCAATGTGTGGTCCATTAAATAGTGAGAAAAAAGATGAATCTTTACTGGATAAGTTTAAACATGATGTCGAAGATATTTATGAAAGTGCTTGGGACTTTATACAAGGCGCTGGCAGTGTAGTTGCAGAAGACTATATTGGACTAACACCACCTGATAATAATAAATTAGAAAGCAATACAACTTATCAAGCTGGAAGGTTTACTGGACATGTTTTATCAACGGTAGGATCTATTGTAGAAATTTTTGAAGGTATTTCAGTCATAGGCGGGGCTAATTTCTTAACCTTCGTCGTAGAAGTAGGAAGTGGTGGGTTAGCATCACCAATTGTTCTTCCATTAGATGCAGTTGCTACAGCAGCTGGTCTTGGTGCTGTTGGACATGGTGGGTTTGTTTTGAATAAATCAATTCAAAATGCTCAGGATACTCTTCAAAAATTCGAGTCTTCTTCGTCTTCTGGTGGTGGTAAAGGGGTAAGTAAAGCTGCAAAACCAGAAAAAGTTATTAATGATTTACATGATTACACATCAAAAAATGGAATGTTGATGGAAACAAAATAATGTTTGATAAAAAAGGCATGAAACATGTTTTAGAAAGACATCATCCAGATTATTGGGATGGTTCAGTAAAAAAAGAACAATCATTTTTAAACAAAGATTTGTCAATATCTGATATACAAAATATAGCAGGAGAAATTATCAGTAAGAATAGAGATATAATTATTTCCAAAGGAACAAAAGGTATGTATCAAATTGAGGGAAAAGCAGATGGAATAACATATATTGTTGGATTTAAAAATGGCAGAATAGGACAATTATATCCTAAATAGAAATCCGAGGAGATGTTAATATGATTCGTGTAAAATCGTATATAAAAAATGATAAAATAATAACTTCATTAGATAATATTGAAAGTAACTTTCTTGAATATTTCATACATTTTGACGATGCGAAATGTTTAGAACTAGTTATTGATTTTGATTATATGGAAGGTGCAATAATAATAAACTATTACGGAAATACTATTTTAGGATTTAAAGAGTGGGATATGATTGATCAGTTATGGTCATATTTCATAAATGCAATTGAAGAATTGCTTGAAAATCAAAACGATGTAAGTTTTTATTTTCCAGACCAACCTTTAGAGGTAAAAATGCAGGTTATTTCGCAAGAGCAAATTTTATTATCTATTGCAGGAGAAAAAACATGTTTTAATAAAGATGAATTATTATTAGCTTTATTAAAAGGAGCAGAAAACTTTTTTGATATATTGAAAGAATGTCCTGATGAATATCTTGTAGAACAGAGTAATAATGAATTGAAGAGAATAGAAAAATTATTAAATAAATTGAACATTTAAATGAGAACATATTATTAAATATACTGTTTAAATTTAACACCTATAGAATGGTTAAAGCAGACACTTAAGACACTAAAAAGAATCTATAAAAAGTAAAGAATAAAGTTGCAATTAACAAAGCTGACTCATATCAATTTGAGTCAGCTTTTACTATTACTTTACACTCACATACCTTTGGTCAAGTAATAGGAAAATACTATGATATGCAAACTGGGAAATATATAGAGACTACTAGAGGCATGATACACTATGGAAAAGACGGTGCGCACATAGTTCCTTCAAAACCATTAGAACCATAAGAAAAGGATGATACAAATGGAATATAATTCTTTAATAAAAACATTAGATGAGTATGGAGGTAGTGAACTGATAATAGAATGGCAAAGTGGATTAAAGATTATCGGTAAACCAGACACACTCTTTGAAACAGACAATGGGTTGGATGACGATGATGTGAATTATACAGAATATTATGCAGTTTCATTTCAAGTAAATCATATTTTATCCCATCCTGCTACTAACGAAGGCAGTGTATATGATTGGTTAAGACAAGAGAGAAGTTCATTGGTTGAAATTTCTCTCTATGATGATCCGCCAAGTGCAATATTCTTAGCGGATGGAAAGAAAGTATGGGAAATGGAAGATCATAAATAATAATCACTACTTAAACTTTGACCTTGATTGGCTTTTAGCTTTTCAAGGTTTTTATAGTCATAAAACTTTTTATGACTATATGTTAACCGATATTCGAATAATAAGAAATACATACCATAAATATAACGCCACTGTTAAAAGTGACGTTATACCTTAAAGCTATTTATAATTCCAACGATTTTATTAGCGAATATTGTTTATGAAGCGCTACAACATCCTCGTACATAAATTGTACGTAACGTCGCGTCATTGCAATATCTGTATGACCCAGTATTTTTTGTAAAGAAAATAAGTCTCCACCATTCTTTAAGTAAAACTTAGCGCATGTATGACGAAACGTATGCGGGCTTACTCTAACATTCTCTATCATCGCCATCCTTCCATAACGAGCAATCATTTGGTGTAGTCCTCGCTGTTTAAACAACTCACCAGATATATTACAGAATAATTGCTTCGTACTCACTTCTCCCCTAACGGAAACCCATCGTTTAATAGCATTTTTCGTACCGTTTGTAATCGGTACTTTTCGCATACCGTTATCTAAACCAATTTACATAAGACTCACTAGCGGTAATATAGTACGTAATCCATTTCGAATTGTGTACTTTGTACTGTGGTGATCCATTAATTTTTTCATCAATTATAAACCCTAATCTTGCATCTAAAGTACCAACAACATCAATATCCTCCCAAGATAGAGAATCATAGAAACGTAGTACTTTAGAAGAGAAAATTACAGATAAAGAATAATCACCATTATTACTCATTTTCCACCTTTTAATGAGTGAACTGACTTTTAAAGCATTATATAAGCAAGAGAGTCTACCCTACCTCTGTTTTTGCGTTAGATATCTTGAGAAATACTATACCTTCCCCTTCTCTTCTTCTTTCACTTGTGCTTCGTCTAATACAAAAGCGCCCTCCCCTCTCCTTCTCAATAAATTATGGAAGATAGCACTCACCAATCTCTAATTACAGAAATCGCTTGAAAAGAACAAAATTACACATAGTGGATTCATTTGGTATAATACAATTCAAAATGGTAAGGATGCTCTTCAAAAAATCCAGTCTTCTTCGTCTTCTGGTAGTAGTAGTTCTAATCCATTGACATGGAATGAATTTCAAACTGCCAACAAAGGTAATTATAGTAAGGATAAAATGAGTAAGAGCTTGGGATGAGTATAAAAAAGAAAATGGTATTGAAAGTGACTCAGGCGATAAAACTTACACAAGACCTTCAGGATATAGAAAGGGCGTAAAAGATGATGTCTGGGATAATGCTAAAGGTGAAGATAGTCACGTAAGGGATCCAATAACCAATGAAATAATGAATAAAGATGAGCCTTGGGATATGATATGGGGCATAAACCAGGTTATGAATTTGGAAAGCATAAGAACAGTGCTCAAGAAAGAGGAATAACAAGAGAACAGTTTTTAGATGAACATAACAATCCTGATCATTACCGCCCTGAACTTCCGTCATCGAATAGGAGTCATAAAGGTGAAGATTTAACGGATGATTATTTTGGAGACTGAAATTATTAAGAAGTATTAGCGAAAGAGAGGAGAGTATAATGGGGATATCAAATGAAAGTAAAATAATTGCTAAATCAGCTTTAAAAGCGTTTGGAAGTAATCCTGTTGTTTCTAAATATTGGGATGATAATAGTATAAGTAATATAGATATTTTATCAACAAGGGATAGACCTTGTGAGGGGGTTACATCGTATTCTACTATTGGCTTGTATATGCATTCAATAGGACGATCTATAGATGAAAAGTCTTTACGAGTAGAAATTGTTGGTGCGAGCGCAACAACTTATAATAATTACACAAATGTACTAGCAACATGTGCTTTTTGTCTAATCAATTCAAAAATGTCAATCTATCCAGGTCAAATATTTTTGGATGTGTTGAAGTTTTATTATCCTAACAGTGAAATGAAACATATGTTTTTTGTGCCACCATTTCTGTGGGAAGATCAGTTACAAACAATTGATTTCCCAGACAAAAAAGTCGCATGGTTGCTTGCTGTCCCAATATCAGAAAAAGAATATTTATTTGCTCAACAAAATGGTTCAACTAAGCTTGAAGATTTATTTGAGCAAAATGAGATAGACATTTTCGATATTGAACGAGAGTCTGTACTGTAATGTCATGCTGAATACTTTAAGTATAAGAGTATATTGTTTCTACAAATTATAATTCTCATTAAGATAGTTCAAGATCGCTTAGGTCATTCTTCTATTCAAATGACTTTAGACAAGTATAGCCATATCACACAAAATATGCAGCAACAAGCTGCAGAAAACTTTGAGAACATAGTAAAACCTTATGAAAATATCAAATAAAACACTGAAAAATTCTAATATGAGCATAAAGAAAGAATAGCGCTTAGAGACTCTTATATACCAAGGTTTCTAAGCCTATCTCGTTGAATCTTGGAGAAGAATGAACAGTTTCAAAGGCGTTCATATTGTAAAATATGAAAATTACAAAAGTGCCATAAATGCTTGTGTAACAAGCATTTATGGCACTTTTTATTTTATCATAAAAATAAATTTCATATGTTTTCACGCGCTTTTATATCATTTGTGAGCAAAAAATAGCCCTTTAATTAAATTAATAAGCTCTCGCTTTCCCATCGTTTTTCCACCTCACTTAAACAAATTAAAGACCGCTACCCCATAGGATAACGGTCTTCATAGTAGACAAGTTATGTTTGTGTGCTCGTATTTAATTAAGTTCGATTAAGGTGTTTTCCGCCACTTCTCACAATACAAATATATCACTTTTAATCCAAAACGCTCTGCACATTTGTGGTCAAAAAACGGCCACGACTCTACCAATTATTTCAAAATAGAAAGGTCTTTTAAGTGAATGCCCCCTCCTTAACACTCTTACGAGTCGTTTGAAGAAGGGGCTTCCTGTTTCATAGAGTGTTGCTGCTTGAGAATCCAAGCAGTCTTACATACTCTCCACAGGCGTCGTTTATACTGTTGGGACACAACCTTGCCCTACAGTTTCAGTCTTCAGTCGTTCTCACAAGTAATTGTTCTAACCCTTTTCGCAAAATGTTTAGACTTGCATTATGATCCCTGTCTAATACCGTTCCACACTTTGCACAAATATGCGTCCGAATAGAAAGTGATTTGTTCACACGATTTCCACAACCAGAACAATCTTGTGATGTGTATGCTGGATCTACTTTCACAAGAAGACCTCCAATTTTTTCGCACTTATACATAAGCACCTTGCGAAAAGCGCCCCAGCCTGCATCAGAAATCGACTTTGATACGTTTCGATTCCGAACCATGCTTCGGATATCGAGATTCTCTATACAAATCACCGAATACATTTGCGTAAGGTGAAAACTTAATTTATGCAAAAAATCTTTTCTTTGGTTCGCTACCTTTTCGTGAAGGTTCCGAATCCGTTCTGCTTGTTTCTTATAGTTCGCAGAGCCTTTCTTTTTCTTCGAAAGGTTACGCTGCGCTTTCTTCAGTAGCTTTTCTTTTTGCAGAAGAAATCTTGGATTTTCAAATACGGTTTCATTGGAAAGAGCAGCATATTTATTCAGTCCCACATCTATACCAATCGCATTTTCTATCGTAATAGAGGAAGGTACAACTTGTCTTTCGACACTAAAAATAGCGTATCATCTCTTAGATTGGCGTTTTATAATCAATTGTTTAATGGTTCCTTCTATTGGACGATGCAGATGGATATCCATTTCCCCTAATCGTTTGTTATATAATTTTCCGTTCTCTGCAAATGACATCGCAAAGCGGTGTTTCCCGTTCGGTTTGAATCCAAATTGAGGAAAAGTGAAACTATTATAGTCTTTATACTTTTTCAATTTTGGATAGCCCACATCCCCACGAAAAAAGCCATCATATGCCTTTTCCAATCGTAAAAATACTTCTTGTAAGGGCTGTGATGGCACTTCTTTGAGAAAAGGATACCTCTTCTTATCGATTACTTGTTGCTTTTGCATATCAGAACGTGTATACAATCGTTTGTTTTCCTTATATTTTCTTTGTTTATCTAAAAAAGCAGAGTTATAAGCTTGACGACAATATTGTAGCCAACCATCTAACGTTTCTTTTTGTTCTTTGGTTGGGAAAATCTCGTATTTTTGGCTTAGCAACATTGTCATCCCCTCCCCCTTTTTTCGATATAGTTTTTCAGATTCCTAAACACGAAATAGAATGTACGTTCCCTTTTCTGCTAGTATACACAAAATTACATAAAAAGGAAATAGAAACTTCGTGCTATGCACGACCAACATTCATCCCCTCCCTACCACCTGGGCTATGCCCTACACGTGCTTGAGGAAGGGGGCTTCTGTTGGAGTACTGTTAAATAACCTTTTTAAAACTAACCTAAAAACTCAATCGCTCTTTTCGATTTTCTCGCAAATGCAAGAGGATCTTCTATTGATTCCCAGTGAACATATATTAAATGAGGATTATCTTCTAACCAGTGATTGTGAAATGCTGTTACTTTAAAACCAAATGTAAGAAGGCTTGAAATCAATTGATTGGTCTGCTCTTGATTCGTTGCTGTTTCACCTAAACAAAGTGCAACTTCCGTTGAATCAAGGGACTCAAAGGAAAAGAGTTGATGACTAACCAAAGGTGAATTTGTAGTTCTTCCTAAAATAGTCGCTTCAAAATTTACAGGTCGCATAACAAAACATACAGGTCCTGGTTCAATTTCACCTTCTTCACCACCCAACAGTGTAGTAAATGCATCACACAATTCTTTAAATTCTGGAGTCACTTCTACTGGTGGTAAATCTGGTGGTAATACTGGACCTAAGAAATCAATAGATTCTCTTGATTTTCTCGCAAATGCAATAGGATCATCTATCGATTCCCAGTGTATATAAAATAAACGGGGGTTTTCATTCATCCAGTGATTATGCAAACCTGATACGATAATACCACGATCACGAAGATTAGAAAGGACTTGTTCAACTTGATTTTGAAAAGCTACAGTTTCACCTAAACAAAGTGCTTTTCCTGATGCATCAAGAGATTCAAACGAAAAAAATTGATAATTAACCAAAGGTGAATTTGATTTTCTTCCTAAAATTGTTTCATCAAATATTCTAGTTCGAGTTACTACACATACAGGTCCTGGCTCAATTGAATGTTCGGTACCACCTAAAGCATCAAAGAATCGTTCACATAGCTCTTCGAATGTTATGTCTACCTGTTCTTTTTCTATTTCCATATTATCTTCCTCCTAAACTTTATTAGATCATCTTCCTTAAGTTGGAAAAGACAATATATATTATGCTAGCAATCTATTATTTGCTTAGAAAATTATCAAAATAAAAGGACACCATTTTTGTTTACATAATAAAATTATTGTGTTTTAGTAGATAGACTACATTACCCTACCCGCATCTGGGAACTCCGAATGCTAAAAATAAGGCTGCTAAGTTTGCCGTGATTGGTATTTTTAGTGTGATAATATTATCTACTTTTGTTACTAAAAAGAAAGCTCCGTTTTCTTCTAAAATACAAGTTACTAAAAATTATAAGTCCATTAGAACCCTCTAATCCATGACGAGAGATTTTGATGGGGACGGTGGCGGAGGTACAAAGAGCGATCATGATATCTATAAAAAACAATATAAATAATATAAGAAAGTCACAATACTAAACTAGACATTGGAGCGATACTAATGATAGAAAAATATTCACTTAACGAACAAACTCTTCAATTCATTCAAGAATTCGAAAAAACTGTGGCATCTGATAAGACATATACAACGCAGGAGTTAGTTGATATATTCGATAAATCTATTTTTAATAAAGAACAATTCAACATATACATAGAACCAAAAGGTAAAGCTATATGGTGGGCGCTAACACGTAGCGTAAATTGGGAACAGATTAAAAGAGGTTTATATAAGAAAAAATAGCCGCCAAAGATGGCGGCCTTACTCATCTTCCTTCACTACATTGTACGCCTAGTACTTCTCTGGTAATGACTAGCATAGCTATCACTGTGAACCAAATAGTGACTCATGATTTTTAGCGGAGAAGTTTTTCAATCTCCTTCTCTAATTCTTCTGGCTTCGTCTGCGGCGCAAAACGATTAATCACTTTCCCATCACGCCCTATTAAAAACTTCGTAAAGTTCCACTTTACTGCCTTCATACCAAGTATGCCCGGTGCCTGATCCGTCATATATGTATATAGTGGATGCACGTTATCACCTTTTACATCAACTTTAGTGAACATCGGAAAGGATACACCGTAATTTAATTCACAAAAACTTGTAATCTCCTCTTCTGTACCTGGTTCTTGTCCTCCAAATTGGTTACATGGGAAACCTAAGATTTCGAATCCTTGCTCTTTATACTTTTCATAAATGGCTTGTAACCCTTTATATTGCGGTGTAAATCCACATTTACTTGCAACATTTACAATGAGAAGAACTTTACCTTCATACTCTCGTAACGATTTTTCTTCCCCTGTAATTGTTTTTGCAGAAAAATCATAAACTGTCATATATATCTGCCCCTCTCTATTATTTCATACTTATTCTCATCATATATGTATTTAACTTCTCCGTCTAATGAGAGCGCTTTATTTTCGTTCAAAAATTCGACACAAACTACTAGACAAATAGCTTGGAAAGTTTTACAATTAAATTGTGAACAAAATGTGACAGTTTACCTTCTAAATTGTGACATTTTCAATTCCATTATAATGAATAAAGGATGGTGTTGATAATGAAAACTGCACAACGTGAAATGATTTCAAATCGCGAGTTTTACTTCGTATTATACATGATGTTACTATTTGTTGCCGGTTGGGTTATGGATGTAAATGGACTATTTTTAAGCAAGTACTTTTCACTTGCAGGAATGATTTCTCTTCCACTAGTTGGTGGTCTTGTCGGATTCTTTATTATGTCAATTAGTAAAGAACAAACAAAATAATAACATTACATAAAGGCAGAAAACGATTTTTCGTTTTCTGCCTTTTATTTTATAATAAAAGAACATAAGACTATAAGGAGTGACTCATATGAAAAAAGTTGAACAGTTATCCTCTCAGTTATATCTCATTGATGATTACGATTTACAACATAACGAGCGTACAGGTACATACGTATTACTCGGTGATGATATTACTTTAATCGAAACGTGCGCAGCCCCTTCTCTTCCGCACATTCTAAATGGCTTACAACAATTACGCATTGACTTAGCTGATGTTAAAAACATTATCGTTACCCATGTTCATCTTGATCATGCTGGCGGAGCTGGTTTAATGATGGAAAAGTGCCCAAATGCTACTTTATTTGTCCATTCACGTGGCGCACGCCATATGATTGATCCTACAAAATTAATCCAAGGTGCCAAAGCTGTCTATGGCGATGCTTTTGATGAACTCTTTAATCCAATCCTTCCTATTCCAGAAAAACGTGTCCATATTGTACAAGATGGTGACATACTACAAATTTCAGAAAATCGGACGCTTTCATTTTACGATACACCAGGGCACGCCAAGCACCATATTAGTATCCATGATTCTTTGACAAATGGCATTTTCACAGGTGACACGATTGGTATTTATTATCGAGAACTAACTGAACTTGGCGTTGAACTATATTTACCAACCACATCTCCATCACAGTTTCAACCCGACGCGATGATGGCAGCAAAAGACCGCATTCGAAATATGAAAGTTGACCTCATCTATTTCGGGCATTACGGTGTATCTTCCCATGTTTCTGAAGTGTATAAACAGCTTGAAGACTGGCTCCCTATCTTTGTTGAAGCAGGAAAACAAGTATTTGAAAAAAACCAGGATTTTGAAGCAGCAAGCCATGAATTGTATACTTTATTACTTGAAAAAGTCTCTTCTCATCTTTCACAGCAAGGTGTACCAGCAACTCATTCTGTTTACGATGTGATAAAACTAGATATGGAAATCAGTGCGATGGGAATTATTGATTATCTTACAAAGCAAGAAAAGGCCAAAACAACTACTAACTAAATGAAAAAACATCCGAGGATATGACGCTCTGTTTCAAGCATATATCCTCTTTTTTTGAATATGCTTTTTTAATACTATGCATACAAAAGGAGTGACACAATGAAAAAAGTTACTCAATACTTATGCTTCACTTTATTCATTGTTATATTGCTATTTTATGGAGGGAAAATTCAATTTCATTTAGATAAACAAGCTGAGCTATCCTTTCATATGTACCATCGAATATTTTTCTTTATGTTTTTCCCCTTTTTCATCGGTGGTGTATTACATTTCTTTCAACTTATCAGTAACAAAAAGAACCAACATATATGGAAATTTCAACTAGATAAATTTATAGGCATTGCGTTACCTTCAACATTGATTGGCTTTTCACCTATTCTATTATTCTCACCTATCGGACAATTTTTCCCTTACTTAGCTTACTTAGCTACCCTAACTCTTTTAAATACAACATTTCCCGTAATAATAAATATAATAGCTGGTTACTCATTATTAGATAGTTTCATACGACAAGAAAATCAACATAGTCCCGCATAAAGTGAAACTTTATTCACAACATCACTAGAAAAGTCAAATTCAATTGGTTTCTTCTGTTCTTCTGCTTTCTTTATAATACGTAGACGCATCCACCTATTTCTCCTATATGAGTGAATTTACCTTACCGCAAGTCCCATTAACCATGGCCGAAAAGGTCGTTCTCTATCATACTTGCTAAGGGATTGATAAAGCTGTATATATATTTCCTGAACGACATCGTCTACATCCACTTTCTCCTCTATCAAGAAATGTGCTGTCCTATAGATATCTTGGATTGTTTTATCATACAGTTCACTGTATGCCTCTTGACTTCCTGATAAAGTCCGCTCGATGAGATTGTGATAGTCTGTTTCCTGATCCATGCCTCTTCCCTCCTTTGTCTTACACTATATATTGGCAAGTAAAAAACATTTCGTTCGTTTTTTAAAATTATTTTCGATATAAATTAATATAATGATTTAAAACTTATTACTTTATAACGGTAGCTTATGGCCTCTTATAACAATTATATAATTTTCCATTTTATGATAGATGTTTAAAATAATATATATAATATATTTTTAGGAGGACATCTAAATGAAGGCTATTGTTGTAACTGCATTTGGCGGACCTGAAACGATGAAGTATACAGAAGTCGATATGCCAACTTTTAATGAGAAACAAGTGTTAATTCGCGTTATTGCTACAAGTGTCAATTTTGCCGATATTAAATCTCGCTACGGTAAAAAGGGAAATCGAAAACTCCCATTTATTCCTGGAATAGACGCCGCAGGTATTGTAGAACAAGTAGGATCAGATGTAAAAAACATCCGCATAGGACAGCGTGTAATCGCCTTTCCTCTTAATGGATCGTATGCTGAATATGTTGTCGCCAATGAAAACCTTACGTTTGTGTTACCTGATGAAGTTGACTTCACAACCGCCGCTGCTTGTCCTGTTGTATCTTTTACGAGCTACAATCTGCTTGCGAATATAGCAAGATTACAGCAAGGTGAAACCGTTCTTATTCATGCTGCGGCTGGTGGTATCGGAACAACATCGATTCAATTAACAAAAATACTAGGGGCTGGAAAAATTATTGGAACAGTCGGAAATAAAGCGAAAAAGAAAGTTGCTTTAGAAGCTGGGGCTGATCATGTTATTTGTTATCAAGATGAGGATTTTAGTAAAAAGGCAAATGAACTTACGGGTGGTAAAGGTGCCGATGTTATTTTGGATTCCATTTCCGGGGCAGTATCAGAAAAAAGCTTGGAGTGTTTGGCTTACTATGGTCGCCTTGTCCATTTTGGTAATGCTAGCGGGGAAATTGGCACATTTCGGACAAAGGATTTACATGCAAGCTGTCGTTCTATTCTTGGCTTTAGCTTTGGAACAACTCGTAAGAAACGTCCTCACTTACTTTGTCATACCGCTAACCAAGTTTTTCAGTATTTACGTGATGGAAGCCTACAAATTGCAATTGGTAAATGCTTTACACTTCGAGATGCAGGGAAAGCACATGAATGGGTCGAAAGTAGACAGAGTACAGGAAAGATCATTCTGACTGTTAAATAGAGGTGTCATTCATGGGGTCACGAATTATGCATTTGATTATCACAAATGGTATTGCAGAGAAATTATCCATCCCTGATAAAACATCTTTCTTGCTTGGGGGAGTAGCTCCTGATGCAGTTCATTCAAAAGAGGAAAAAAACGTATCACATTTTTATGCTGGTACAACAAAAAACTATACCAGAAGAATTGATTACGGTACATTTCTTCAAAAATATAAAAAGCACATGGATTCCTCTTTCATTTTAGGGTATTATACACACCTTATTGCTGATGATAATTGGCTCAACGGTTTTTTTCTTCCTTGGCTCAAAAATAGAATCGAGCACGATCAAACAATTTTATCTATGTACCATAATGATTTCAAATTATTAAACGGAAAATTGTTACATCTCTACGATAAAGATCAGCAATTATTTCCTTTCCTTAATCAAAAAGCAACCATAGCAAATATTGAAGAAGTTTCAGAAGAAAATGTGCTAGCTTTTAAAAAGCTTATTTTTGATGATATGCTGTATCCCAAGCAAGATTTGCATACAAACTTACAAGTATTCACATTTGATCAAATCGTCGGTTATGTAGAGACTGCTATTGAGAAAGGAGTATTCTATCTAGAACAGCTCTCGAACAATAGATCTACTACAAATATTTTTTAATAATTTTAAAGCCTTCATTTCTTTAATATGAGGGCTTTTTATCATTTCTTCTACTATTTTATTTACTTAGTAATTCCACTATATTGCATCGCTATTTCAATATAGTCCATTTAACAGTAACATTCGACATTCTCTATGCTGTTCCTTCTGAAAAAATAAAAAGACGTAACTATGTTCTATCCATAGTTACGTCTGTCTTTTCATTATTTATCTAGGCTTCTTCTTCCCAGTAAATGCAGATTTCTTTTTCTTTGGTGCTTTCGGTTTTGATTCTACAAAAGTACCTTTAAACATTTCTTGTTTCTTGAACTGGATGCCTAACTTTTTCGCAAATTGAAGTAGTTTACGCTCTTCTTGCGGAGTAACAAGGGAAACAACTGTCCCCTCTTTCCCCATACGTCCTGTACGGCCTGAACGGTGAATATATTGGTCTAATGTATCAGGTAATTCTAAGTGAATCACGTGCGTTAAATCATCAATATCTAACCCACGCGCTGCAATATCAGTCGCAAGTAGAATCTCTATTTTTCCTTGACGGAATGCGCGCATCGTTGCTTCACGTTCTTGTTTGCTTGCTTCTGCATGAAGTGCGGCTGCTTTCATTTTGCGATACTTTAATTTTTCAGCAATCTCGTCTAAACGATATGGATCATTTAAAAAGGCTACTGCTTTTACATTACCAGTATGCATAACTCTTCTAATATAATCATTTTTTTCACGGCGCTCACAAACGATATACGTATGCTCAACTAAACTTTTTATTTCCGCACGTTTAATGCGAACTAATTCTGGTTCAACCGCAAAATCGCGTGCTACTTCTTCTGCGTCTTTTGTCATTGTTGCAGAGAAGAATACTAGTTGACGATCACGCATTGTGGATTTAATTACATCAAACACAGCTTCCATCATCTTTTGTTTTACAATTTGATCAAATTCATCAAATACAATTGTTTTCACTTCGTGCATTTTTAATTTTTTCATGCGAATTAATTCTAAAATACGTCCTGGTGAACCAACAATTACCTTCGGATGTTTCTTCAATCTTTCCACTTGGCGCTTAATATCCGCACCACCAATTAAAGATGCACCTGAAATATCAGTTCCTGCTGTAAACTTTTGAACTTCTTCATGAATTTGCATAACAAGTTCACGTGTTGGAGCTAAAATGACAACCTGTGGTTGTTTCACTTCAGGATTAATTTTATGTAAAAGTGGTAATAAGTACGCTAATGTTTTTCCTGTTCCAGTTGGAGATTCAGCTATAACGTCTTGTCCTTCTAAAATCATTGGAATTGCTTGTTTTTGAATTTCAGTAAATTCTTTAAAACCAGCCTTCTCCCAAGCTTGTTGCAAAAATGGTTGCATGTCTTTTATCATTTGTTTTTCTCCTTTATCTCTATTTTTGAAGAAAATGTTGTATTGCTCGCACTGTTTCTATCATGTGAGAAATAACAGCTATTAAATCATCAACATGGTCTTCTGTAATCGCTTTTTGAAATAGAACTTCTACCTTATTATGATATGAAATCGCTTGCTTATTATATTCGTATGAAATTTGTTGCGTAATCATTCGCTCTTTTCCCCAGATAGATTGTAACAAGTTTTCGATTTCTTGACACTCTGCTTCTGGTTGCTGTAACGGGAACGCGAAGCGTAATTTCATTTCACAGCCTGGTATAAACTGTGGTACCTCTAATATCTCACCTGATAGATTCTTCGCATCTACAGACAGTGAGAATGTCGCTTCTACTAGCTGTTCAAACTGTTCATTTAATTGAAATGAAATATGATATATACGGCTTAGCGATGCAAGGTCCATCATATCTTTTCGATCCGTTACAAGAATATCGCCATGTAAATCAAAATCATAGACAGCTCCTTCAACGATCACTTTTAAGTTGTCAAAAGCAGTTGGATCAAACATAATTTCCTCCAAAAAACAGGCGCCTTTCGATGGAAAGGCGCCACTTGATGTATATATAGTTTACAGATAAACGAGATGAATTACAACCTTTTAGAATAAACCTACTGCTTTTCCATCTTCATTTACGTCCATTTGAAGAGCAGCTGGTTGTTTTGGAAGACCTGGCATTGTTAACATTGTTCCAGTTAACGCTACAATAAATCCTGCACCGATAGACGGTTTCAGTTCACGAATTGTAACAATAAAGTCAGATGGTCGACCTAATTTTGTTGCATCGTCAGAAAGAGAGTATTGTGTTTTCGCCATACATACTGGTAGGTTACTCCAACCTTCCCCTGTAAATTGAGCCAATTGCTTACGTGCTTTCGGAGCAAATTCAATATCTTTTGCGCCGTATACTTTTTGAGCAATTGTACGAATTTTTTCTTCTAATGGTAATTCTAAATCATAAAGTGGTGCGTATTTGTTGTCACCTTTTTCAATTACTTTTAATACTTTCTCAGCAAGGTCTACACCACCTTGGCCACCTTTTTCCCAAACTTCTGTTAAGGATACTTCGTAGCCACGCTCGTTGCACCATTCTTGTAAGTATGCAACTTCTGCATCTGTATCTGTAATGAATTTATTAATTGCGATTACGAATGGAACACCGAACGCTTGAATTGTTTCAACATGTTTTTGTAAGTTTTCCATTCCTTTTGCTAGCGCATCTACATTTTCTTCTTTCAGCTGATCTCTCGCCACACCGCCGTGCATTTTAAGCGCACGAATTGTCGCAACGATAACGACTGCTTCTGGTTTAATACCAGCTGCACGCGCTTTAATATCTAAGAATTTTTCAGCACCTAAGTCCGCACCGAAACCAGCTTCCGTGATTACATAATCACCTAATTTTGCTGCCATTGTTGTAGCGATAACACTGTTACAACCGTGAGCGATATTAGCGAATGGTCCACCATGAATGATTGCTGGTGTATTTTCTAATGTTTGTACTAAGTTTGGTTTTAACGCATCTTTTAATAAAAGTGTTAACGCTCCTTCTACGCCTAAATCTTTAACTGTTACAGGCTCGTTGTCCATATTATAAGCAACGACAATGCGAGATAAACGTGCTTTTAAATCTTGAATATCTGTCGCAAGGCAGAATACAGCCATAATTTCAGATGCTACTGTAATATCAAAACCGTCTTCACGCGGTACACCTTGAACTGGCCCACCAAGACCAATTACCACATTACGCAGTGCACGGTCATTTAAATCGACACAACGCTTCCATACGATTTTTCGCGTATCAATTTTAAGTGTATTTCCTTGTTGAATATGGTTATCGATAAACGCTGCTAATGCGTTATTTGCAGTTGTAATGGCATGAATATCACCAGTAAAGTGAAGATTGATATCTTCCATTGGTACAACTTGTGAATAACCTCCACCTGCTGCACCGCCCTTTAGTCCCATTGTTGGTCCAAGTGATGGCTCACGAAGTGCAATTACTGCTTTTTTACCAATTTTATTAAAAGCTTGACCTAAACCAACTGTTACTGTTGATTTACCTTCTCCTGCTGGAGTCGGGTTAATCGCTGTTACTAAAACAACTTTTCCGTCCTTTTCGGTTTGTAAGCGCTTAAAAATATCAAGAGATAACTTCCCTTTATAATGACCATAAGGCTCTAGTTCTTCTTCTAAAATGTTTAACTCCGCTGCAATCTCTTGAATTTTCTTCATACTTGCTTCTTGTGCAATTTCAATATCGGATTTAACTGTTGTAGTAGTTGTCATATACCCTAGTCCCCCTTTAATTGGTTCTGTTGATATTGTATCAGTTTTTTGTATTTTCTGCACTTATTTCCCTCCTAAATTTTGCGCATTTCTTCAGGCATTATTTTTTCAACATAAATACCCACAAAAATGTTAATGCTTGTTGCAATTCTACCGATAATTGTCCAAGCATTTTTTCATTTACCCCTCGTTTATATACGCCTATACCATCCACTACTTGAAACCCTTGCTCCTCTGCAAGCTTTTCAAATTCCCAAGGCATCATCGTATTACATACGACATCTTTTCCATATAAACGAGGATAACTATTTTCACGTGGTTTTGCTGTTGGTCCTAAAATAGCAATACACGCATATCCATCAGACCTCAAAACACGCTTTATCTCATGTAACGCCTGTAGCGGCTGCTCTGTCCATTCTAACGAGTTCACTGCTAATATGGCTGGAAATTGCTCATTTTCAAAGGGCAATGAAGAAAGATCGCCCTTTACAAATGACAAATTAGGCCCTTCTCCGCGTTCCTTTCCCTTTTGAATCATTTGTTCGGATAAATCTATACCACACGCCTTATATCCTGCGAGACTTAATTTATATGTACCATATCCATCACCACATCCGACATCTAAAACTGCCACACCATTTTCTACATACTTTTCAAAAAACGGAATGATTGTACTCCGACTCCCATGATCCCACATTTCTTGACTATTTTGATTCCAAGATTCCGCATTGTTGTCCCACTTTTTTTCTGCTGATTTATGCCAATTAAACTTTGTCATGTTTCCCCCTACTTTCACTTGTTTTCATTCATTCCATTCTACATCATTTTCCTATATTCCTGTTTATTCTCATGGAGAGATGGATAAGATAGCAACAGACTCATACATTCTCCAAATTTTGCTTAACTTGGATATAACTCATACTCATATTCTCTTCTTTATGAAAAATAATAAAGATACACCCAATTGAAAGAGAGAGATGTACATGCCGAAAAAGCGAACACATCATTTTAAGAGTGGTGAAAAAAACGAAGAATATGCAGCTGAAATCTCGCCAGGGCATCTTCCAATTAGACATAGACGTAAAGAAATTGCACATGAAATAGAAGGTACAAACGCTGGTACACTTATCGGTTATGTAGCACTATTTCTTTCTTTATTCTCAATTGCCTTTTATCCAGTTACCCTTGGTTCCCTTTCCATTTTAATTGGCTTATTGGCTGTTAATTTTGGAGCAAAAACACTCGGATATACAGCCATTGGATTTGGTAGCTTTTCTGTTTTATTTACGTTATTGTATCCACTTGCTTTATCAGCATTATAAAAACACACCAAGTATTACTTGGTGTGTTCACTCATGATACAGCATAATATACCCGCATCCACAACAATGTTTTGCTGTAATTTCTTGAAACACTGGATAATTCTCTTCATCCCGCTGTTCAATAAATACCTTTTCAAAACGATACATGTTAGGGGCATATGCCCAGTCTTGTTTCGTACGTGCATATAATGTAGATGAAAAAAATTCTTCTCCACCACAAACTACACATATTTTTTTCATTCTCATCCCTCCTATGCTTGTCTTACTTCATCTATATGAACATATGCATAAAAAAAAGACCTTCTATAATTAGAAAGTCTTTTCCGTAACAAAAAGAAATGTACCAAATACGCCTATTCCGCTATATTCTTTCTGTTTACCATTTTCCATTTCAAAAGTTTGTTTCACTGTTATAAAAAATACACCATTTCGTGTATTCGTACTTACAAACTTCATTTTTTGTTCTTTCTTACCTACATTTTGTGTACATTCAAAGCTATCTTGATTACAAATCATTGCATACTTATCCTCTAAGTAAGACCTGAAATCAGATTCTTTCGGACAAGTTAAAAGTAGTACTGCAACAAGGATAATGCTGACAATACCTACTGCTGTATAATATTTCTTCATTTTTTCTCCTTTCAAAAAACAAGAAAACTTGACCTAATTCGTCAAGTTCTCTTAGTCCACAACCCATTGCCACTCTTGTTCTTTCTTATCAAAAATAAGCCAGCCAGTTTCGGTTGCACCTTCTTTTAATTCCTCTATGTTATCTAGTACTTCATCCGTACTTTCATACGAACCAACTACATATACAGGAATCTCTAAACCTCTTCTTGACTCAATTTTCCCCGCTAAATCAATATACAGCCCGTCTTCCATTAATGGAACAAGCCCAAGAATAACTTCTTTTGAAATTGCTGGAAATATTTTTGATTTTTGAAAGAAAGAGAATCGTTTTTTTCCAAATGAACCGAGTTTGTACGGAATTACTTTGCTAAGCATTCCTACAAAATCAGCGATTCTACGGTAATACACTTTGTTGTACCAACCGTCATCATGTGAAAAATAGACAAATCTATTTTTCAAAAGTGGGAAAAACGCTCTCCCAAGTGGTTCTTTTTTGTGAGCCAAATATAACAATTCTGCAATTTCCTTTGGCTCCAATTCATCTAAATCGCTTGCGTCATCAAAATCCACCCAACAGAACTCATCAAATTCATCAATCTCTGCTTTAATTAATTTATGTATGTTTTCTTCTTCAACATATTCAAATAAAGTATGATAGTGAAAATCAGTCCACTCAAAATTATGTTTCAAAAGCAACACTTGATGAAGCGGTGATGGGATATTACTTGCAAACTCTTCAAATGTAATTCCAGATGTAATAAAACAATGACCCCGACGATTACCATTAATATATATCATATTCTTTACTTGGTCAGATCCTCCAGACAAAGCACCTAGCCACCTTCGTTTTATATGTTTCAATTCTATAGCATATTTTAACATGAAAAATTTTAGAAACATAGAAAAAACTTCAAAAACTATTTACAATTTCATGAGTTTTATTACATACTGATTACAAGAAAAAAAGCCTGTTGAAAAACAGGCTTTTTTACGCGATTTCGTCTGGATTTTGCGGATGATGATTTTCAGTATGCTTTTCGTTTTTTTGAAAAATGGATTGAATCTTATCAATTGTTTGTGGCGCTAACTCAATCATTTTTTCAGCTAGGTGTGTGGCATTTTGTAAGTGAAGAATATTTACTCCATCTTTATTCACTACAAGAAAAGCTACTGGAGTAATGGAAACACCACCTGCGCTCCCTCCGCCAAATGCCGGATTACCTTGTGCTCTTTGACCATCATTTGTTTGAAAATCCGATCCACCTGCTCCAAATCCAAACGCTACTTTGGAAACAGTTAACACTACACCGCCGTCAGCCGTCTGAACAGGCTCTCCAACAATCGTATTAACATCGACCATTTCCTTTAAATTTTCCATTGCTGCTTTCATTAATCCTTGAATTGGATGATCCACCGTTCATAACCTCCTTTGTCATATCTTTCCTAGTTTTTCCGAAACCTTATGAACTAAACATAAAATTTTATATTGATTTCAAAAATGATAAGTAATAATATTTAGAAAAAACAAACTAAAGAGGGGATTATAATGATACGGAAACTAACAAAGAGTGATCATGAACAAGTGCTTACATTTCTAAAAGAAGAAGCAGCGCTTAACCTATTTATCATTGGCGATATTGAAGCATTTGGATACGATGCAGACTTTCAAGAATTATGGGGCATTTCCACAGAAAACGGAGCATTACAATCCGTATTACTACGCTTTCATGATTCATTTATATCATATGGAAAAGATGATTTTTCTGCTGCTGACTATGAGGCAATTCTTGCTACTTATCAGCCATTAAAAATCTCCGGTAAATCAGACATTGTAGAAAAATTTGAAGACATACAAGACATACAACTTGGCACAAAAAATAAAATGTACTTTTGTGAATGTAAAGATGATACTGCACTACCTAAAACAATGCTTCATACTGCAATCAAACTAGCAACCATAGATGATGTTGAGCGAATTATGAAGCTCCAAAGCAACATTGAAGAATTCCCTCAAACAGGACAATCAGAAAAGATTTTGCGGCAATCACTCGAAACAAATACAGGACGCACTTACTACATTGAAGAGAAAGGAGAAATCATCGCTTCCGCTTCCACATCAGCTGAAAATTCCTTATCTACAATGGTTGTTGGAGTATGTACTCATCTAAGCCATCGCGGCAGAGGATACGCTTCACTCATATTACAAAAAATGATTTGGGATTTTACTCAAGAAGGAAGAACGCTTTGCTTATTTTATAATAACCCAGCTGCGGGGCGGATTTATAAGCGCTTAGGTTTTAAGGACATTGGAACGTGGACGATGTATCGGTAAATTTGGATGTTCATTGATAAAGTGAAACTTTAATCAGTGGGATCCCCACTGATTATTAGCTCTCACCAATTGGACTACATAATGAAATTTATCCTGTTATTCCATTCTATTCAACAGCAATTATATCGATAAAATTAAAAGTGCTCTCGTGATAAAATGCATCCGTACATATTACATTCTTTCTTTTAGGATCGATATCAATAACCGTCATATAACTAGTAAGGACATAACCGTCTTCATAATATGTAATTAATATTTCCTCTTCGGATAACAACGAGAATAATAACTTATTCTCGTTCATTTCTTTCGTATCTTGAGTCAGTATTGGTCGTGGTACTTTCGTTTTTTCTTCAATAATCTTTCGTATACCAGCAAATTGTTCCGGCATAGATGCAAATGGTGTCCACTTTACCATCCCTCTTTCTTTTGACATGTTTGCGTTATTCATGATTTATGTCCCCCTAATAAAGTGTTTCTATATCTTGCTGTCGCGATACTTGTATAAGATACGCCACGCAAAATACTATTTTTACCGAAACGAGTGCGTATTTCATCCATCACTTTTGTTAGTTTCATTTCTTTTTCGCGCTGTATTACATTATCAAAAAGAGAAATTTCTTAAGTAGTGGCGTCGCTGCCAGAACAATTGAACCATTACGATTTACGTCCCCTACTACCGCTAGCTTCGTACGCAAAGGGGCCAGACCCATTTTGATACATGATACACTTGCATAAAAGCTACGAAGATTTACACACAAAATAATTCGATTAGGTAAAAGAGAATAATCATACAAGATAATCGTCCTTAATGATAGAACGTTCGTTCTTATTATATACGAACCTATGTTCTTTTAGAAGTCTTTTTTAAGAAAATATTGGTTAAAACAAAAAAAGTGCTGACTCTCAATTGATGATTTTCATCTGAATCAAACCTCATTTTATATTCAAAATTTGAATATAAAACTTAACAATTCCCCTAAACGTATGAAAAAAATACTTTGGACATGAGCACATAGTAATAGATGTTCTCATACCGTGATATATATGTGTTCAAAAAAGGAGTGTATTCATTATGTACCCTTATTGGCAATCCTATTATTTCACACACGATATCCCTTATTTAGATTGGAATTCAACAGCTACATTTTCACCCATACGGAATTACCGTGTCAGTAAAAATGAAGTTGATTTAAAAAGTTATATGCGTTCACTATGGGAACAACATGTTGCTTGGACAAGAATGGCTATCATTAGCATTATTTTTAATTTACCTGATGTTAACTTTTCGATTACACGTCTCCTTCAAAACGCTCCAGATATGGGGAATTCTCTTAAACCTTTCTACGGTGACAATGCAGCAAAAAAATATAGTAATTTGATAAAAGATCACTTAGTGATTGCTGTCGATCTTGTCAAAGCAGCAAAAGTTGGTAATCAAAACGCCGCATCAATTGCAGAGAAAAAATGGTACGCTAATGCAGACGACATTGTTGAATTTTTAAGTAGTATAAATCCGTATATACCCAAAGAAGAATTTAGGAAAATGTTTTATGAACACCTAGCATTGACTAAATCTGAAGCAGTAGCCATTCTAAGTAAAAATTATCAAGCAGGTGTTCAATTGTATGACAAAATTGAGAAGGAAGCTTTAGAAATGGCGGATGCACTTACTGAAGGAATAATAAAGCAATTTCCCCAACTATTTCATTGAACTACCCCCACCTACCTCTACACGAGCTTGAGGTAGGGGATTCTCCTGTTTTTGCTAGGGCAAAAACAGTTCCTCACGTTCAACAAAGAGGATACAACGATATAGAAGTTCCGTAGTATCCCTAAGACGACCTATTCTATCTTCCGAGGAAAACAAAACAGGTACAGCTACTTTTTTCTTATATCGAGAGTAGAACACCTTGCCATGCACCCAGTTCCTAGACTTGTTATCTGCTCTGGTGACAAGCGTAAGAGGCTGGGACAAGGCGTTCTTTTTTTATGATGCAAATCCTGTATTTTCATCTACTTCATGATCTATAAGCTCTGCATTAAAATTTTCTTGTAATATTTTTTCATTCACTTTACTTGATAGAGCATTATACGGATATTTACCCGCCTTAAATTTATAGATATCCTCACCAGCTAGCTCCAATTTTCCCCAATCAGAAGCTATCTTTAAATTTTTATTCTTGTCCTGCACCTCAGTATTCGGCATACTAGGCTCCCCCTTTCTTAATCATCTATTATTTTTGGTACTGTGCTTTATAATCTACATATTCTTTTTTCGCCTCTTGATTATTATCTTTTTTACTATTAAAGTATGTGTGCATCTGCAATATATATTGTACTAACTTTCCTCCTTCATTCTTCTTATAATTCATAACAACGCTTACTTCCAATATCTGCATGGAACCATTTACAGAGCCAAGATCAATCGCAATGGACGCCCCACCATATTCATCATATTGTATTTTCAGCTTATCATTTATAATAGTTTGAAATTCTGATTCAGTTAAGCTATACCCAACTGTACTCGGCTGATCAAATTTTTTTATATCATCACCTGGCTTCATCTTTAGTTTCCCTATTCCTTTTAGACGATCTACAATTAAATTCACGTATGAAACATCAAGAGTAGAATCTGGCCTTTGTACCTGTCCATTTTCATACTTAATATTTGTATTATAAACAACTTCCTCTTTATAATTTGTATTATCACCAATGTTTTTCTCATTTTTTATGTCAGTGGTGATTTCTTGTGTTGTCTCTCCATATAAACTTTTATCTTTCGTATTATATACACCTTCCGTAGTTTGATAAATTGTTTTCTTGTGCTCCCCATCTTCTTTTTCTTCGTACCTACTGTATATACCTCTTTGTGTCACATGCGCATACCCATCATCACTCGCAGACATAACCGTCTTCATATCCCCTTCATCCAAAGCCTTTACAAATGGTTCATACTCTATTTTCGTTTCCCAAAAACTACATCCACTAAATAAACTCGCAACTATCGTCATAACAATCATCACCTTAGCTTTCTTTTTCAATTTCATACCGTCACCTCGTTCGTTACTCTTAGCATTTTAAGTTTAGTTGTATTTCCTTTTACACAATAGTATACTTCATCCTTTCCTAAAGCTGGTTCGTTGCTTATGTATTTAATATTGGAGACACTTTGGTCGTTTAATGGCATCGCGATGATGCCCGCTGTTAGTTTATTCTCATCTTCAAGTTGTGTACATTTAAAAAGAACTGGACCTACCGCACTATCAGGACTTAATCGATTTCTATCAGTTATTTTAAATAACCCTAAATCTTCTTTTTTTGTTTTCCCCATTCAATCTTTCCACCTTTTATATAATTTAGTAGATTACCATCACCAAGAACCAAATTGTTCTACCTATACTTGCCCCCATGTTTTAACATCATGAATTAAATTTTCCCAAACCATTAAATTGAAATTTAAAAACCTTCTCATTCTAACGAAAAGAGAAGGTTTTGTTGGATTCTCATTATTATTTTAAGCATTTCGCATTCATGTACTGATACAAAATGAATGTAAACTTTTAGATATTTATTTACATTCATTCCCTTGATTTTATTGACTCTATTTCAATTTCCTCATCCCCTCCAAAACCACTAACAAAAGTATACATTCAAAACATAACAAATAAAGAGGTTAGAGCATCATGGACAAAAAAGAAAAAGCTAGATCCATGCTAGCTTTTTATATAATTTTCGAAATCGGAAGTTGTTTATAAATGATCAGTGTGATAGCAAATGTATTCATCGCAGTGGCTGACTATTGATATGACTAATCCCATAATGGTGTACTTACCCTAACTGACGTTTAAATACTTTACTGGCGAAGAAGTAAGCAATGACCATGATGCCGACACACCAGGCAAGCGCGATCCAGATACCGTTGCCAACAGACCCTTCATACAAGAGGGCACGAATCGTATTCACTATTGAAGTCACGGGCTGGTTCTCAGCGAACGCACGGACAATTTTAGGCATGGTTTCAGTGGGAACAAAGGCCGAACTGATAAACGGCAGGAAAATCAGCGGGTACGAGTAGGCTGTCGCCCCTTCCATAGACTTCGCTGTCAATCCGGGAATGACCGCCAGCCATGTCAGCGCCAGCGTAAACAGCCCGAGTATCCCAGCTACCGCGAGCCAATCCAGGATATCAGCGCTGGAACGGAAGCCCATCAAGAGGGCGACGAGGATAACCACCACAATAGTAAGCGCATTGGAAACAAGTGAGGTCAACACGTGAGCCCACAATACCGACGAGCGCTTGATGGGCATGGTAATGAAACGCGCCATCAGCCCACTCTTTACATCCGTAAACAGCCGCAGTGAAGTGTAAGCGACACCGGATGCGATAGCCATCAGCAAGATTCCCGGCAATAAATAATTGACGTAGTTGTCCGTGCCTGTCTCTATGGCGCCGCCAAATACGTAGACAAACAGCAGCATCATCATAATCGGCGTAATCGCCACCGTGATAATCGTATCCGGGCTGCGCATGATGTTCCGCATTAAACGCCCTAGTAATACCCCTGTTTTGCTTTTCATTTACATCTCCTCCTTTTTGCCGATGATCGCGAGGAAAATTTCCTCCAATGTCGGCTGCTTCTCGATGTACTCCACTTTCGCTGGCGGGAACATCTCCTTGAGTTCGGTAAGGGTACCGGTCGTGATGATTTTTCCACCATGCAGGATGGCGATACGATCTGCCAGTTGTTCGGCTTCCTCCAGGTACTGGGTCGTCAGCAAGATGGTCGTGCCGCCGCCGGCAAGCTCCTTGACGGTATCCCAAACTTCAATCCGCGCTTCGGGATCAAGCCCTGTCGTCGGTTCGTCGAGAAAAATGACTGCTGGCGTCCCGATCAGGCTCATGGCAATGTCAAGCCGGCGCTTCATCCCGCCGGAATATTTGTCCGCCCGGCGGTTGGCCGCATCGGTCAGGCTAAATCTTGCAAGCAGATTGTCAGCGACTTGAGCGGGATTGGAAACTCCCCGCAACTTGGCTATCATCATCAAGTTTTCCCGCCCGGTGAGCATGCCGTCTAAAGCTGCGAACTGTCCTGTCAGGCTGATGCTCTGGCGAACATGATCCGGTTGATGCTGGACGTCAAAGCCGTAAATACCTACTTCGCCGCCATCGGCCTTCATCAGCGTCGAGAGGATGTTGACTATCGTCGTCTTGCCCGCTCCATTTGATCCCAGCAGTGCGAAAATTTCGCCACGCCGCACCTCAAAATCCACCCCCTTTAAGACTTCCTTGTCTTTAAAGGATTTTTTTAACCCTTTTACAAAAATCGCTGCATTGCTCATACTTTTTTCCTCCTTATAAAAAGCGCCTTGCGGAGCTAGATTGCCTATACTCTTCTATTTAGTCTGACTGATAATCTGTATAACTTACTACCGGGTTGAAAATATAACTGAATAGCGAAGGTGGCAATTCACATTTGTAACCAGCTATTCAGTCGGTATTATCTATTGCATTTATTTTTTTCCCAATCGTTTCATGATACTCTGATTCAAATCTTCACGATACTTGGCAACATAGGTTTTAGCGTTTGCCACTAGTTCGTCGGCAAAGGACGCCACGTCGTCTCCAGTGATTTCCAGCACTTGTCTGCCTTCCGCCGCACCGGCTTCGAATAACTCGATTAATTCATACTGTATGTGCAGCATATCCATCCCGTTGCCCGCTGAGAAATTCCACATGTAGTTTTGAATTTTCTTAAATACAAACTGGTAGTCCTCTGGAAGGGCTTCAACCCGTGCCATCATCATTTTGTACTCTTTTTTATCACCAATCATTTTTTTGAACATTTCCAACATGTTATTTTTCCTCCTTTTTTATAAAGCTGAACAAGACACTCCAAAAATATCGGACGGAATATCTTATGAAGCTAGATTGACTTCAAGACGTTGATTTTTGATGATACAAAATCCCATTTTTCCCAAAACAATTCAAGTTCCTGGCGGCCAGCCTCATTAAGTGAGTAAAACTTGCGGGGCGGCCCCATATCTGACGGTTTCTTTTCTATGTTCACAAGTTTTTTCTTTTCTAATCGCACGAGGATGGTATAGACCGTCCCTTCCACGACTTCGGTAAACCCAAGCTCGTTCAGGCGGCGGGTAATCTCGTAGCCATAGGTTTCATGGCGGCTGATAATTTCCAACACGCAGCCTTCCAGCGAACCCTTCAGCATTTCAGTTAAATTTTCCATGTTTAGATTCTCCTCTCCCTCCTCTATTTTGTCTGACTTATATTCAGTATAACAGAGTACTAAGGTAAATTTTTACTGAATAGCTTTTGGAAAATCACGCTATTCAGTATTACTTATTACATGTATATTGTATCACCGAGTAGAAGGTGTCAACTATTTTTCTTAAAAATATTTTTGCAACCTCCCTATTCAGTGTGACCTACTACAAGTATATCGTAACACGCAGTAGATGAACTGTCAACTGGATTTTCTAAATATTTTTAAAACCGGCTATCCTCATTGGATACAGCCGATTTTCTTTATGGAGCTTTTACTTCCTCCTATGCTTCTTTCACAATGATTATACCGCGGATCATCCCCATCCAGCAGCTGTACATTTAAGTTCCCGGTTTCTCTGGTGTGAAAACGATGAGGTTTTCTCCTACTTCCAGTGACCAATTCCTTCCGAAGAAATGTTAAAGAGTATTCCCGAAATGAAAGAAGAACTTCGTAGACCTATGTTCTTAATAATCTCAGCAGAAAAGTAAATGTTTATTATGCGTTCCTGCACGATGTAGGGACGTTTTTCTTTTTGGGTTCACGGGAGCTTTAGTAAAATAACTGAGGATTATTAATGTAACTCCTTCGCGTTCTTCACTTTTCCACTATCGGGCGCGATTATGAAATAACTCTTAGATTTAAACAACTTTATTGTTATATTTTTAAGTTCGGTGAAGTAATCTACATCAAAAATTAAATAACTTTATTGTCACTCTACAAATAAAAAACCTTGATTTTTTTACACTAAGCAGAATAATCAAGGTTTTTACTTCCAAAAAATATCTTAGCCTATAAAATTCGTGTTTCTTTATTTTTTTTGTATATCGTAGATATGGAAAAAAGTAAGCTTATGGCCCGTTTTTACACGTATCTCGGCTGAACCCCGTATACATCTGAAGTTTACATAACCCCACTTCTCGGTAGCTAAGTTCTATTAATAATCCAAAAGGATTTATGAAATAAAAAGATGAAAATATATTTAAATACAAATTCTATCTAAAGAAAGGTGATAAGAAAAAATGGAATATCTAACAGTCCCTGAGCTTTTTTTCTTACTATCTGTAGATGATGATACCCAAACTATACAACCTCCTTTACAATCAAATATAGAAATATTCATTACAATAAACATATTGCTAGAACTTTACCTTCAAAAGTATATTTATATAGATCATAAATTTATTGTACATAGGACTAGTAAGTTATCTGATATCCCTTATTTACAACATACCTTAGATTTAACACAACATTTAGATGACAATCACAATATAAGAATGTGGATACTAACCATTTGCGGAAAACAACGATCAAGTCACAAACTATATAATTCTGTTTTAGATTGTATACAGCGAAAAAAACAAATAAAAGTAATTGAAAGACGAATATTAGGTTTATCATTTCAAAAACGTTACATATGTCTTCAAACCAAAGAGCAAATCCTTACATTCTTACGAAAAAGAGCTTCAAAAGGAGGAACACAATACTTATCTATGTTAACCCTTTTCCTAGCCATGGATTTGAACGAACTTTTAAAAGATACAATGTTTCAAAATGATTATGAATATCTAATTCAATTAGAAGAATACAATAAACAATTATCTGAAATTAAATTCATACAAAAGCTAATAACAAACATTAAAAAGACTTTGCCTACCCTTTTAATATGGAAACATGCCCCATTTTCAGGTATGTAAAAAAGGGAAACCTCTGATTATCTAAATCAGAGGTTTCTTATAGTTCACATAACCCATCATTATCAGTAGTCAATAATGAATAGAATTTTCGTTTTGGGGGTGTTTTTCTTTTTTAGCTTGATGGGCATGTTGCCGTGCCCCTTTTTCGAATTTTATAGGTGTATTTTTCAATATATTGAACCCAACAGCGTATTGTATGCGCCTTTTATAAGAAAAGGACAGGATTAGTTGTAGAGCTTTATTGGCATGTATTTGTTTTGATTAATAACTACGGTACGTGAATTTTTTTAGATATAACTTAAAAAAGCTCCCCTAAAAGGAGCCAATTATTTTACAAGATTCTTCTGTAATTCCTCTATTATAAGTTCTGCACCTGCTGGGCTTAGCGTAATCTTTCCGTCTGCTAAAGAAATATTTTTATCAGATACTTCTCCTGTTATTGCACAAGCACCATTCGCTTCATATTTTTTCAAGATAATCTTTTCACCTTCTACATAAATCTCTAATGGTGTCTTTTCTTCAATTGCCAGCGTGCGTCTTAACTCCATTGGTATAACTATACGTCCTAATTGATCTAATTTTCGAGTTACTCCTGTTGATTTCATGAAACCTCTCCCTTATATATTCTATAGCTCTATATTTCATACCCTATGTCATTTTCTCATTGTAACAGGCTTTCTCCATACATGAAAAACATAATGTTCCAAAAACTCACAAGCCACAATATAGTTACGTGATTTCTCAATATATCTCTTGTATATAAATCGATCTAAAGATGTAAAATATCCAAGTAATTACTTAATAATTACATTACATCTAAATTTAAATTAAAGAAGGAGCTATATACCATGGATAAAAAAGATTTAGTAAGTCTTCAAGTCAACAACATGCCGTCAGATGCTCTGAATACTCCTAGTAAGTCCCAAGAGCAAATGCAAGATTCAGCTCAAAAGCTATCTAACGGAATAAAAATAGATTCATCAGAAAACGAAACTGCAACTCTAAATAAAGACGAATAGAGAGTTTTTGGCGTGAAAATAAGCTAAAAAATCGAAATGAAGCAATTCGACAGATCGTAGAGAAAGGGCTAGGTCGCAATTAGCGGCTGCCCTTTTTTATTTCACTTAAAAATCTGCATATCAAATTTAAACCTATTATTCCCCCAAAAATCCAATCATCCATTATTTAAGACCTATTGCATTACCAATCCGTCAAAAACGTAGTACAAACAAATCTGAGAAGTCATTTTCAAATAAGAATAGGGCTTTTAAAAATATATTCATGAAAATAACAAAAGAGCTGGATTTTCATCACAGCTCACTTATTAATTGGTTCTTTATGTGTACATGTAGGATATTGAGAACATCCAAAGAACTTGTTTCCAGTTTTATTTGAATTTCGTACCACTAAATGATTTTTACATGACGGGCATTTCCTTTCTGCAGGATCTACACCACGATACACATCTTCAGCCGAATACTCTGGATTTACTTTGTTAATCAATTTTTGAAGCTCTATACGATCTATTAGTTTTACATGACATGCTTCACCTAATCCTTTCGCCTGCTTTGTATATACGCTGTTCGTGACAACCCACGCCTCATAAGCCTTGTAATAGGCTTTTGCTGCATAAATCTCCTGTACAACACGAATACCAACTCGATTTTTCACACCATATATTTTCGCTTGAATTACAATACGATTGTTCTCTTTTAATCCGAGATCGGCTGTTGCTTTAAAATAAAGTTTGATCAAATTGATACTAATAACCTTGATAAATGTTCATAGAAAAGAGCGTGTTTTCAGTTGGTTCATTCTTTTATAAAAAAGTTTGATCATTTCCTATCTATGTTGCTCCACAATCGCGCCCGATAGTTGAAGAATGAAATGAAAACTTTTCCTTAGGTGAGATCCGTTCTCAAATTCAATTTTAGCTGTCTGTGCAAAATTTAGACCCTTAGCGAGCCACGAAAACCCCTGGCGGCATAGTAGGATTCTGCTCCATTGTGATACACGAAGACGTGCCCGAAGCGACAATCGCAAAAAAGGGCACCGCCGAGTTCTCTAATATCAGAGGGTGTTTGCACCCAACTCGACGTTTTCATATCGAAATTTTCAAGATTCTGCAACGTCCGATATTGTTCTTCCGTTAATAGTTCAATGCCCATGGCAGTTGCCATATCAATAGCGTTATTTTCTGGTTTATGTTTTTTTCTTGACTCTAACCCTTCACGATCGTAACAAACACTTCTGCGACCTTTAGGACTTTCCGCTGAACAATCATAAAAAATGTATTCGTCCTTCTCTTTATCATGACCAACAACATCCGGTTCACCGCCAGTTCTTTCCATTTCATTGAGCGACCACAGTTTTTCAGTATTAGCATCCAGCTTTGCTTGGACTTTAGCCCATTCAAGACCTTTATGGCGGTTCATGTTTTTCTCAAAACGGGCTTTCAATGCTCTGAGTAATTCTTCACGTTGTTCTAGTGACAACTCCTCTTTATTGTTGATTTTATTTCCCTTTGTCATGTTAGTTCCCTCCTTATTGTTTTTACTCATAATGGTTTAAGTATATATAAATATTTGTTTTATAATAAATCGTTTAAATAATCGTGTGAATTCAGTTTACAATAAATTATATGATTTAGTAAATCCATTTCTCTACAATCTGGCCCTTTAACGGAACAACTTATTGTCACTCAACAGTTCCTTAATCGTTCTTTCAATTTCAGATGTTCTTTTCCTTTTCACTATAAATACACTCCTTTAGATAATCTAAAGGAGGAGTTTACGCTAGTTTGACGAATTTATATTGATATAATTATAAAAGGGTGGTCTAATTGAACATTTTATGGGATTTTGATGGAACTTTGTTTGATACGTATCCTGCGTATACAAACATACTCTCTTTGGTACTGGGAGAAGCAGTAGATAAACAGGAAATTTATGAAAAGCTAAAAATTTCGTATTCGCATGCAATTGATTACTATAACATTTCCAGGGATCAAGAAGAAGAGATAAAAAGATTAAAGAAAACATTATCTCCAAAAGATATGAAACCATTTGATGGTGTAGAAGAAATCTTAAAATTTGCAAATAAAAATGTAATTATGACACACAAGCATAGGGACGGAGTTTTAGCCATCTTAAAATACTATGGATGGGATAAATACTTTGTGGATATGGTTACAATTGATGATGGTTTCCCTCGTAAACCTAATCCATTAGCATACATTCATTTACATACAAAACACGGAATCGATCTAGTTATTGGAGACCGGGAGTTAGATTTATTACCTGCAAAAGAATTAGGAATTGCAACGTGCATGTTTCAAAGTCAAGGTGATGTTGCTGATTATCATTTACAAGACTACTCGAAATTTTTTAATACGGATATTCCATTAGCGAAACGGGTGTTCAGTTAGTAATAACTACTGTAAATGGATCGAATTTTGATTTTCTTATTTTTATAATTATCAGCATAATTGTTTAACACAGCCAAAAAATAAAGATACTTCACATATTAGTCATTTTTATATTTAGGTTGTAGAGGCTAAAGTCAATAAAATCAAAGGCAGGGACATATTTAATATGTAAAATATGTCCCTGCCTTTTCGTTATTGTAGACTTGAAATAAGTTTTGATTAAATAAACCCTATAAAAATTGATAAAAGCGTAAATAGAAAAAGCTTGTTTTGAAAAAAGAATGATCAAAACAAGCTCTTAATATATTCGATTGAATCATTCTTTTATAAAGAAATTTGATCATTCCTGTAATCTTTATTTCATTAGAGTGCCCTTTAGTTGAACAAAAAAATATTCTCATAATATCGTTATGATTTAGTTGTCATAATAATTGAACGTGGATAGAATCCCAACTTCTGATAAAACGATACAGCTTCATTCCCGTACACTACTGTTAATTCAATTTCATATATTTGTTTTTCTTTAAACCATTCCACTGCACTATTCATTAATTTCAAACCCAATCCGTTTCTTCGATATTTTTCATCAACAAATAGAACCTCAATCTTCCCGCTTACTTTTTTACTATATGCTATACAAAATCCTAATATATTGTCTGTTTCTGACTCAATCAATAATTCAATTCTGTATTCTCCATACTTTGAATTTTTTTTATATTCTTCAATACGTTCCTCAAATGTAATTCTTGGATAATCACCAGAAAAAAAATTTGATTTACTGTTATGGTATTCATGCAATTTATCTAATGTGTTTCTTATTATCTCTATTTCATCGAGAGTGATATGTTTATTAATAATTCTCATACTTCAACATCTCCAATAATATATATTTATTTAAGCATAAGTATAGCGGTGTAGGGAATTTAATACTTATCATTACATTGTTAAAGAAGTTACTATTATAGCAATACCGTTACATAGCAACCAGGCAACTATGTTTTATATCATGCTCACAAAAATAAACTGTTGGCGATTCGTAATTTTTTAGGGCTTCAAATTCAACGTATTTCACGTATAATCCTTCCTTTCAGTGGGTATCAAATCAGTTAGCATTCCCCTAGTTCTTATAGTGTAAAATCTTCCGCCGTTTTCCGAATTTCATCCGCTTCAATTCCAATGTATCGTAACGTTTACCCTTGTGATGTATGGACAAACAATTTCATCAAATAGTACACGTCTTTTTTTCGTTGATAGTAGTGATATCCAAAAGATTTACACATACAATTATTTATTATTTTTTGTACTGTGCTTTATAATCTATATATTCTTTTTTAGCGTCTTTATCGTTATCTTGTTTTCTATTAAAGTATGTGTGTATCTGTAACGCATATCTTACTAAATTCCCCTCATCGTTCTTTTTCTTGTAGTTTATATCAACACTTACTTGCAATATCTGCTTTGGATTTTTTGCGGCGTCAAGATGA
The DNA here is from genome assembly GCF_038050455.1 of Bacillus sp. FSL K6-6038. NCBI lineage: Bacteria > Bacillati > Bacillota > Bacilli > Caryophanales > Bacillaceae > Bacillus > Bacillus sp. FSL K6-6038. The sequence goes on along the minus strand of NZ_JBBOUH010000001.1, from coordinate 2,107,502 downwards.
AGCACAATTGTCGCCCCACTATATTCATCATATTGTATTTTTAATTTGTCATTAATAATACTTTGAAATTCTGATTCAGTTAGTTTATATCCAACTGTATTAGGCTGATCAAACTTTTTGATATCATCGCCTGGCTTCATCTTTAGTTTCCCTATTCCTTTTAAACGGTCCACAATTAAGTTAACGTAAGAAACATCAACATTAGAATCACTTTGTACTTGCCCATTTTTATACATAATATTTGTACTATAAACGGTTTCTTCTTTATAATTTTCATTTGTACTTTCTTTCTTTCTATTATCTATATCAGTAGTAATTTCTTGTGTTGTACCTCCATATAAACTTTTATCTTTCGTATTATATACACCTTCCGTAGTTTGATAGATTCTTTTAATGTGCCTCCCATCTTCTTTTTGCTCGTACGTACTATATATACCTCTTTGTGTCACACTCGCATACCCATCATCACTCGCAGACATAACCTTCATCATATCTCCGTCATCCAAGGCCTTTACAAATCTCTCGTAGTCTATTTTCGTTTCCCCAAAACTACACCCACTAAATAAACTCGCAACTATCGTCATAACAATCATTACCTTAGCTTTCTTTTTCAGTTTCATATTAATTAACCGTCCCTTTTAATACTACGATTTTCTCTCCCATTCTCTGTCTCTTTTTTTCTAGTTGACGAATCCGATCAATAAAAGCATCACGACGTGTTTTCCCTTGCAAGTTGCTATCAATGCTGCTTTCTAATCTTTTAATATCACTCGTTAAAGCTGATGCTGCTTTTTCGAGTTGCATGACCACGTTCATAATTTGATCGCGTCCACCGTTATCTGGAAATGTACTATGAACTTTATTTGTTATCGCAATATTGTTTTTTATAATTTAAATATTCTTTTTTAGCATTTTTAGTGTTTTCTTCTTTACCATTAAATCTAACTGCTATTTGTTGAATATGTTTCAACATCTTGCCTTCCTCATTCTTTTTATCGTACGTTATTGAGATCGTAATTTCACTTATTCGCATCGTTTTTTCTTTTCTGTCTTTGGCAGAATTAAAATCTATAACAATCGATGCATCTTGAAATTTATCATATTGTAGTTTTAATTTATCATTTATCATGTCTTTAAATTGCACTTCTGTTAATCCAATACCAATACTGTTCGGTTCATCAAACCCCTTTGTATCTTTATCTGTTTTTAATTTCCCTATTCCTTCTAAATTATCTATAACTAGCTTAATCGAAGAAACGTCTAAGCTTGGATTCAAACTTTGCACTTGATCATTTTTATAAATAATATAGGTATTATATTTTTCTTCTGATTTATAACTATTGTTCTCCTTATTTTTATCATTAGTTGTTTTATCAGCTATTTCTTGTGTTGTAGTTCCATATAAACTCTTATCATTCGTATTGTATATACCATCAGTAGTTTGATATCTTGTTCTTCTATATTCTCCATCTTCTTTTTCTTCTATAATGGAGTGTATGATTTGTTCTTCTACATGCGCATACCCTTCATTCCCCGCAGACATTACCGTTTTCATGTCCCCTTCATCCAACGCCTTTACCAATCTTTCATACTCAATTTTTGTTTCCCCCACACTGCATCCACCGAATATTAAAATTAAGGTCAACATCTTAATTGTTAATTTCATTAACTTTCTCATTTTATCCCCCATGTAATATTCACGCTTATCCATTATTTTCATACTGCTTTTTATACTTTTCATAATCTTTTAACGCGTCTTGATTATTGTATTTTCTCCCGGCAAAATATGTATTAATTTGTAAAATACTCGTAACCACTTTCCCCTCTTCATTCTTTTTCTTATAGTTTACAGAGACACTCAGCTCTGATAACTCCATTGGTTTTTCTTTCGAATCTTTTGCAGCATCGAAATTAAGTACAATTGACGCACCACCATATTCGTCATATTGTAGCTTCAATTTATCATTTATCATTTGTTGGAATTCCGCTTCAGTTAATTCATATCCTACTAAATTAGGCTCATCAAACCCTCTTTTATCATCACCCGGTTTCATCTTTAGTTTTCCTACTCCATGAAGACGATCCATAAGAAGCTTCACTTGAGAAACTTCTAAGCTTAGATTTGTACTTTGTACTTGGCCGTTTTCATACTTAATATTTGTACTATATACTTTTTCTTTGTTATAGTTTTTAATTTTATCTTTTTCTTTTCTTTTATCAATATCAGTAGTTACTATTTGCGTTGTACTACCATATAAGTTTTTTCCTTTAATGTTATATACTCCATCAGTGGTTTGATAGATATTTTTTTCGTGTATGCCATCTTCTTTTTCTTCAAATGCACTATATATAACTCGTTCTTCTAAATGCGCATACCCATCATCACTAGCAGACATAACCTTCGTCATATCCCCTTCATCCAAAGCTTTTACAAATGGTTCATATTTAATTTTCGTTTCAAAAAAGCTACACCCACTAAGTAAACTCCCAACGATCGTCATAAGCATCAGCACCTTAGCTTTCTTTTTCATACTGTCACCTCATTCGTTACTCTTGGTATTTTAAGTTTTGTAATGTTTCCTTTTGGTAGTCATACACTTCGTCTTTTCCTAAAGATGTTTTGTTACTTGTGTATTTAATATTGAAAACACTTTGGTCGTTTACTGGTATAGTGATGATATCCGCTGTTAGTTTACTTCTCATTTTCAAATTGAAGTCTGCCAACATCTACATAATAATAATATACCTACTTAGCTTATTGTTACTGATCTTAGCAAATGCATAGAAAGAAAGAGCATATTTTGAAAAAAACGATTAAAACATGCTCTTACACTCTTAATACAAATGATTCATTTTACGAACTGATATCATGCTTTCACACCAAATAATAAACGTAAAAAGTGCTTTAGATTTATTCCTAAGGAGACCGTTATTTTATAAGTTCTTCGATGCTATTACTATTTTTGATTGTTTCTGATGATAGCCAGAGTGAATATCTTGTTCCATCCTTGTTGGTTAAAAATATGTCAAATTCTTCATTATATAGTTCTTCTTTAAGGATAGTGACCACCTTTGTCAGATCCTCAATTACAGGAGGCTTGTTGTTATATTGCATCTTACTGTCCTTAAAAACTAAAGTCACCTTATACTTCGGACACTCCCCGTCTTTCGGATGTGGACAAGTAATACCTTCAATTACAAAATCGTCGTTTTGAATTTCTTTCAATCTGTCACCTACTTTTGTTTGAGTTTGAATCAAATATGTCCAATAACTTCTTACAGTGTTTTTCATAGTTAATAGTAGTTCTTCCTTCGTTATAACTTTTTGTACGTTTTCAAAAGGGAGACCTATATATTCACCATTATGATCTTTAATTTCAAGTTCTGTTATCTTTTTATTACTCTTCTGAATGAGTTGGAATAGAGCATATAAACGATCTAATTCTGCTGATTCAAATTGACTATAATCAATCTTGTTACTTGTTTTTAAAGTTAATAACAACTCATCAGTTGGTTTGTCTTCATGATAATCAACTATATACTGAAGAACATTTTCTTTTTCAAATTCCTCGTAGCCTAATTTTTTAATTTCTTTTAAAATTGGTTTAAATTTCTTATATTCCTCATATGTGTTTTTTCCGTATTGGTATTCATCACCTTTTATTTTTGAATATAAGAAGCCATCTACCTCTACTCTAAATTGAATATTTTTGTTGTTTTTTGCTTGAACAGTATGGTATGTATGTCCCATATTCCCTTCATGCATAGCGCCCCAATCTGTTACAACAACATCGATTCCATGTTTTTCTTTTATCTATTTTTTAACCTGTTCTTCATTATTACTAATACAGCCACTCAAAAATAAGAAACATAACACTAACAATATTACATTTTTCATTCTTTTCATATAACCCCTAATACCCCTTCCTTACGTAAGAAATGATTCCTGGTTGTGTAGTATATTCAAAGCCATCTTTTCCCACAATCAAAATAAGCTTTCCTCTTTCCATATAGGAAGAGGAAAGCTTATTTCCCTTTTACTTTATTGTTGCTCTTGTATTTCTACCGCTTGATTTTGTTGCTCTCTTTTATTTTTCTCTATTACTTTTTCAACAAACTCATTCCGCCATATTTTAAATTTAGCCGCAAATTGACTTTCAATTTTATTTCGATATCCTTCAAATTTCACTTCAACAATGTCAGAGTGATTAAATAGTTTATATGTTTCTGCTGTCAAGCCTACTGGATATAATACTCCTCCATAATCATAGAAAGTATTATCATCTAACAAAAGACCTCTTGTAGTGATTACATAATCTACATCTTTCTCTTCTTCCAAACTTACTCTCACTACACTACCTAAAGGTAATACTTTATCCATATAATCCTTCATATTAATTAACCGTCCCTTTTAATACTACGATTTTCTCTTCGATTTTTTGTCTCTTTTTTTCAAGTTGACGAATTCGATCAATAAAGGCATCACGTGTTTTCCCTTGCAAATTGCTGTCGATACTACTCTCTAAGCTTCGAATATCACTCGTTAAAGCTGATGCAGCTTTTTCAAGTTGCATGACCACGTTTATAATTTGATCCCTACCACCATTATTTGGAAATGTACTATGAACCTTATTCATTATCATATGTAAATCCATACCAATTCCCCTTTCTTCTTTCTCTTCCAAAGTCCGCGTATTGAAAAGAAATATATTTAGCTAGAAAAAATATTAATAATATGTTACTGCTCCTAACTCCTCATCTTTTGCAATCATAGAAAAGATTGCTTCTGAAACATCTTCATTCAATTGTTTCAAATCTTTTGAGAGCTCTTTTACATCTTTTGAGATTTCACCTAACAATGAACGGTTTATTCCTCTACTACCATCATTCATAAAGAGATGAAGCAATGAGTGTCGATGAGTTAAAATATGCTCTGCTACAATTGCAGTAACATTTGTATCTATGTGAAAATCCCCTTTAAACATATCTAGTAAATCCTGCACATAAGAACCCGCTACTTCCTTGGCAATCTCTAAAATTTCACTTGCCGCTAAATACACAACGACACTTCCTGCTAAAAAGTCTACAGCTGCATTAAATACAGATTCTAATACTTCTAACACCTTTTCTTTACATTTAGCTAGAGTTGTTTCAATCCAATCTACAGCGGTATCTACTGCGCTCTTAATTTCTATCGTAGCTGCCATACTAAACTTAATAGCTTCTATTGTAACTTGAGACTTTAGTCCTTCATACTTTTTATTTAATCTAGAAATACTTTCTTCCACTTGACCCTTTATTTTTCTAAATTCTCCTACAGCTTGTACACTATCTGAATATGTTAACAAGGCCGTTATGAAAGGTGCAAGTGGTGTCCCTGTTAGTATAAACTTTACTGCTGAACCTCCTGCCGCTTCCTCTACTGGAGAAACCTTTCTGTCAAACACCTTATATATAGTTCCTGTATACAAAGCTCCTGACGATTGGGCCAGCTCTAAGGATCCAGGAATCCCATCAAATCCTGTATCGTTAGAACTTGGTAATTTATCACACCATACTAGCTTATCATTTTTACCATAATCTTTTTTTGTAAAAACGTAAGAATGCCATGCTTGGTTCGGAATTATATACATTCTTCCAGGAATGGTAAAATCAGCTACTTTTATTCCAATGTGCAGTGGATCATTTTCATTAATAATGTTCCGAATGTTTTTCATATCAAATCCGTTACCGAATGTTTCAACATCTCGCTTTAGAACAGGAGCTGGATTTAATGTTAACGCTTCAATATTATCTTCTCGGTGTCTTAATGCTACCGTGTCAGCTATACCACCACCTAATGAATGTCCTGTTACACTAATTTCCGCATCAGGGTTTTTATGTCTAATCTTCATATAAAACAAATCACCTTGATCGTACTGCTTTACCGCAAGATCCTCGTTCCAATCTCCCAATGCTATTTTATTTGCACCCGTTATATTGTGAACACCAATTTCACCGTCTGTTTTTGCATCCGTTCCATCTTCTGTTCCTACATATGTTATTACAATTTCTCCTGTGGTCTTATCTTTAAAAGCATATGCTGCAAATCCTGTCTTTTCATCTACTTCATGATACATAAGCTCTGCATTAAAATTAGCTTTTAACCTCTTTAGATTTTTTTCGTCTGATTGATCATACGGATATTTCCCTGCCTTAAAATTATAAATATCCTGACCAGCCAGCTCCAATTTCCCCCAATCAGAAGCTATCTTTAAATCTTTATCCTGTTCCTCTCCCACATTATTCTTCATACTAGGTTATCTCCTTTCTTAATTATTTATTATTTTTTGTACTGTGCTTTATAATCTACATATTCTTTTTTCGCATCTTGATTGTTATCTTGTTTTCTATTAAAGTATGTTTTTATCTGGAACATATATTCTACTAAATTCCCATCATCATTCTTTTTCTTATAGTCTATATCAATACTTACTTGTAATATCTGCTTTGGGCCTTTCGCGGAATCAAGATGAAGTACAATTGTCGCCCCATCATATTCATCATATTGTATGTTTAGCTTATCATTGATAATATTTTGAAATTCTGATTCAGTGAGTCTATATCCAACTGTATTAGGCTGATCAAATTTTTTGATATCATCGCCTGGCTTCATCTTTAATCTCCCTATTCCTTTTAAACGATCTACAATTAAGTTAACGTATGAAACATCAAGATTGGAATCTGGACTTTGTACCTGCCCATTTTCATACATTATATTTGTACTATAAACGGTTTCTTTTTTATAATTTTTATTTGTCCCTGTTTCATTTTTATTCTCTATGTCAGTAGCGATTGTTTGTGTTGTCTCCCCATATAAACTTTTATCTTTCGTATTATATACACCTTCCGTAGTTTGACGGATTGTTTTACTATGCTCTCCATCTTCTTTTTCTTCATACCTACTGTATATACCTCTTTGGGTCACATATGCATACCCATCATCACTCGCAGACATAACCGTCTTCATATCCCCTTCATCCAACGCCTTTACAAATCTCTCATAGTCTATTTTCGTTTCTCCAAAACCACACCCACTAAATAAACTCGCAACTATCGTCATAACTATCATCACCTTAGCTTTCTTTTTCAATTTCATACAGTCACCTCGTTCGTTACTCTTGGCATTTTGAGTTTCATAATGCTTCCTTTTTGGTAGTAATACACTTCGTCTTTCCCTAAAGATGTTTCGTTACTTACGTATTTCACATTGAAGACACTTTGGTCGTTTAATTGCATTGCGATGATGCCCGCTGTTAGTTTACTTCTCATTTTCATCGGTAAGGCATCTCGGTTTCGATCCATATAGTCATGATGTCCTGCTAGGACGAAGTAAATACCAACTGCACGAGATAGATCCATTAAAGTTGTTGCGTCGTCTGTTTCTAAGTAAACAAGTCTGCTAAATTCTTCAACGTTTGTCATAATGATAAGTTGTTTTGTAAACACTGGTATTTCTCTTCCTTCTTGTCTTGCCTGTGATAATTCAAGAGATCGTTCACGAATCACTTCCATCCAGTATTTCACGTGAACGTTTACTTCATTTTCTTCTACGATGTAATGAGTCACATTGTCTTTATACTGAACGAAGCTATACTCCGCTGTATCTACTAATGTTATACTCTCAAAATAGTCTTTATTCATTTGGGAGAGTATACTTGATATGACTTGTTTTCTAATACTATCATCTGCACTGTAAACCATTAAATGATCATTAACTGCAATATCATGCGCAACGACTTCTACATTTGTGAAGTCAAGTCCCAGTGGAACTTTTCCTGCTTGTAATGCTTTGGTAACGTCCTTGTTTTTACGATATGTTACAAGATCAATGATTTCTGGCATCATTGGAATTGCCTTCGGACGTTCTCCATCCCATTCTTGATCCATTTCACTTGCTTCTTGTTGCAATAATTGAATTTGTTGTAATTCATCTTCTGCTTTTGTTGGTAACACTGACTGGAATAATGTCGGTGAATCTAGTTTTATAATTGCTCGTCCTGCCATTTCTTCCACTTTTACATCAGATCGACCTACAATGCCTGAGATTTCACTTTGATCAATCATATATAGACATGTTTGCAATTTAATATTATTATATAGCTGAATACGCAGTGCATTTTGTCGACCTGCACTAATTAGTGTATGAATACCTAAGCTTGCGCCATCGCGAACAATTTGTATCATTAACATTTCAAAGTCTTCGTAAAATCTAGCTTCTTTTACCGCATCGTAATTATCAATCGCAACGATGATATTCGGCATTTGTTTACCGCTAGCTTTTTCATACATTTCTATGCTTGCAACGTCATATTCACTTAACATACGTTTACGTTGTTTCATCTCTTGCGTTAATCTTTCAACTAATTTTAAGCACTTTTCTGCTTCGTCAATCGTAATCGTATCCGCAACATGTGGCAGTCCCTTTAATGGTAAGAGACCATTCGTACCAAGGTCTACTAAATACACATGCAAATGCTCCGGGCTATTTTGACGCGCTACATCCATAATGACTGATTGTAAGAACGTCGATTTACCGTAACCTGGACTTGAGAAGACGGCTACATGTCCATCTTTACTTATGTCTAATGTTAATGGTGTTTGTGATTGTAATTCAGGTTGGTCTAGTAAACCAACTATTGCTTGCAATGGTTTCTTTGCTTCATTCCATGCTTCTTTAAAGTGCACTGGGTGTAAGTCTTGCAGGAATATTTTTTCTGGAAGCGGTGGTAACCACGGTCTTGCGAGCGCTTCAATTTGTCTTTCTTCTGTATAATCATGAATATAATCGATAACTGCATCAAGTTCAGACGGCACCGTCGCAATCTCTTTGTTATCTCCAAGTCCACTTAAGTCTTCACTTAAGATTTCATATTGACCTAAGTCGTTGATTGCATAAATTGTTGTATCGAGACGATCTTGATCATCCTTATCTTCCACGTAATCAGCACCGCTCCATGCAGATTGGAATAGTTCATAGATTTCATTATTTCCGACCTGTAAGTACGCGCGTCCTGGCAGTGTAATTTCTGCTGCGTCAGGTGTTTTTAATATTTCATTACTGTCTGATGTATTTTGCACTTTAAGCGCTAGTTTAAATTTCGAGTTACTCCAAATTTGATCGTCGACAACCCCAGTTGGCTTTTGTGTAGCCAGTATTAAATGAATACCAAGAGAACGCCCGATACGCGCTGTTGAAACTAATTCTTTCATAAAGTCTGGCTGCTCTGCCTTCAACTCCGCGAACTCATCACTAATTAAGAATAGATGCGGCATCGGCTCTGTTACAGCGCCTTCTTTGTATAATTTTTGATATTGGTTAATATGATTCACATTATTCTCGCCAAATAAGCGTTGGCGTTTTTGTAATTCTGCCTTAATCGAAGCGAGTGCACGCATACTTTGCGCACCATCTAAGTTCGTAATCGTTCCTAGTAAGTGAGGTAGATTTCTAAATAAGTTCGCCATTCCTCCGCCCTTATAGTCAATTAATAGAAACGCAACTTCATAAGGATGGAAATTGACCGCAAGAGATAGAATATACGACTGAATAATCTCTGACTTACCAGAACCTGTAGTACCAGCAATTAACCCGTGTGGTCCGTGTGCTTTTTCATGTAAGTTTAAGTTCACAAGATCTTCTTTACCGCGAAGGCCAAGCGGAACAGCTAATGATTTATGAGCAGCATTTTTTGCCCAGCGGCTTGTAATATTTAATTCATCAATTTTTTCAACGCCATACATTTCTAAGAATGTAACACTTTCTGGAATACTATTTTTCAAGTTTTGCAGGTGATTCAGTGGCGCAAGTGCTCTAGCTACATCTTCTAAATTAAATCCTTCTGGAAAATGATCCGGTGCGAACTGACGATTTACAAGTTCCCCTTGTTCTAAGATGATATTTCCTTTTTTCGAGTCTCTTATGTCAACAACTGTCTTCACATGCTCCGGTAAGCTTTGCATCACATCTTGAACGAATACGAGTGATACACCTAAATCACTTGGATCTTCATTAAAGAATTCCATTACAACGTGATCTAAGATGAGTTTTTCATCCGTTATAAGGACAACATAATGCGGTGAAAAATGTATTTTTTCACTTGAATTGCTTTTTTCATCTACTTTCAGTTTGCGTTCTTTCAATATTTGATACAAACTATTCAGTACTTGGTCTCGGCTTCTATCATGATATACAAAACCGCGTACATTAATATCACGTACACTTGCATGAGGCAACCAGCGCATCCAGTCCCACTTCTTCTTCTCCTCTTCAGGAAAGACCGTAATAAACTGCAAGTCATAATAACTATGGAATAAAGCTGTTTGCATCACTAATAGTTGTAATTGTTCGAGCACTAACGAACGCTGCCCAATATATCCAACTGGTCCATTCATTAAATCTGTTACAACCGGAACATCGGCTTGAGAAAGATATTGCTGTCTTAGCTCACGTGCCATGGCAATAAGCTCGTCTTTAAACTGGCTAAATTCCTCTTCATTAAATTCAATTTCAAAACTAGTATCTACATTCCCTTTTCCCACTCGGTATGTTAAGAAATCATGATGCATGATTGTTTTTTCATATATACGAGGGTTCACTTCTATCGCCATTTCTCTAATTTCGGTAACATCTGGATAATGATAATGAAGTGCATGACGCTGCTTCTCACTTTCAGCATGTAAATCCTTTGTTTTTTGCATTAAGTATTCTCGATAACTCTTATCTCGCTCGGCAATATCAATTTTGTATTGCTTTAAGTTTTTTATGTACGATGTGATCGAAACAACGACAGTCACGACTGTCATTGCTAGCGATGCGAAAATAAATAAACCGTATGATTGAAATATAGATAACATGACAGTTACCACAATCATTACGAGAGATGGAACAATAATCCTTGCTAGATGCTCTGTTGGTTTTGATGGTTTTGATGATGGTTTTGCAATTATCATTTTTTCAACTGGCTCACGATAAATAATCCGTGGTGAACGATGATAATCTGGATACTCATCATGATAAAAGCTGTCCGCTTCTAGTAAACGAGGTAATGTCGAGTCTACCCGTTTTTCTGCTGCGAATATTTGAACATCTTCACTTCCAATTTGAATTGTTACGCCATCAAAATATAAGTGATCTCCAGCTTCTACATTCGCTGTACCTTTCAATTTAGAATAATTATGAAAGACGTTCCCCTCATACACGTTAATTTTAAACGGCTCATCTAATGTTTCACGAATGAACAGAAAATCTGTAGTAGCATCATGAACTGTTATATCATCGTAGTCATTTTTACTAATTGCTATCGAATATTTCGTTGATGTATCATATACAATTACTTCTTCTACAGTTGCAATCCAAATGCGCATAGCCTTGTTATTCTTTAATTGAATTGTATTCGCCTTATTAAAACAAAGGACTTGCTCTCCTATCTTCCAAGCTTCTAATTCGCTATCCCAATTTAACAAAAGTGATTCATCTAAATCAAAGTCAGTAATATGATTTGACCATTCTTTCCCAATCGTCACTGTAGGACGTTCGGATGGATGTAAGCGGCATTTATGTAATCGATTGCCGTAACTTAGTGCAAGTAGTTGCTCCATACTTCTCCACTTCTCCTTTTGTTCGCTCTATCTGTAAGGAGTTCCCATACATATATATCCATTTTGATTTTCCAACATATAAGTCGCTGCTATGAAAAATAAAAGGTATCCTACACTCGTTTTCTCTTTTTGTTTTCACTTAGCATGGGCCTCCATGGACGGACGCTCTCTCCCACCTAAAAAGAAAGAGTTATGTCGGTTTTTCATTTTGTATTTATATAGATTGGATATATACGTACTCCCTATCTTTTCTTGTTGTTTATATATCCATTTTCATATAGATTCAGCAAAAGTCTTCATCCTTTTACTTTGCTTTTTTTGTATTAGATATATCTTTTTCATTGGATGAATCACTATATTTTTTCTTATATTCATTCAATTGTTGTTCAAATGTTTTTAGCTTTTCATCGCGCTCTTTTCCTGGTAAATCCGGATTATTTTTCACTGCTTCTATTTGTTTAATTAAGCCATACATGATTAATTGTGGATCATCCACACTTTTCGCTAAATCTAATGATTTATCAAAATTACCTTTTCCGTTGTAAATCCAGTACAATAAATACTTTTCATCACTTTTTAAAGTAACATTTTTCATAATTGCTGCTTTTTGCTCATCAGATAATTTCTCTACTTTCAAGTAGGAATACGCTAACTCATATTTAGATGCTAGCGGTAATGATTCAAACTCTTCCTCATTCAAATTACTAATTACCTTATCGTAATCCGTTGCTAAGAAATTTTTATTAGCTTCTAGAAGTGTATTTTGATACGGCACTTTCATAAATGTGTAGTAAACGACTGGTGCTGCTAAGATAACTGTAGCTGCCGCAAATGAAAATGCTAAGTATTTAAATAATTTAAACTGCTTTTTCGGAACAAGTTGCATTGTTTTTTCTGCTTTTGCTTGCTCCTTTAAAAAATTCACTTCGATAAACTGTTTCAGTTCCTCAAAGCTTTCCATGTTGACCACATTCTGTTCAAATGTAGTTTCTTTTGCGCTTTCCAATAAACCAGCATATAGATCATCATAACTATGTTTTTTGGAAAACAAAGCAATAATAAAACATTTGTAGTGGAGTAAAAATTGATTTTCTGTTAGTGGTTTGGGCGGGGCAATCTCTCGAATTCCGCGATGTATAATAAAAGGCATTAAATTTGCATCAAATACTAAATTATCCGGGTGTAAAAAGAAAGTTATTCTTCTATGCAAATACTCTTGAAAATGAGATAGATTTCGGATTAAACGTAATTTCTCATTTCTTTCTAATTTCTTTACATCTTCCCATTTCAATAATTTCTTTTCTACCGTATATGTAAAAGTAAATGTATCATCATGCTCTTCTATTGTTACTGGTAGAAACATTGATGATTTTTCCGTTAATAACTCCAATTGACGGGTATCTTTTACTTGCGTTTGAGATTTAGCAAGTTCTAATTTCCAAGTATCTTCTTCTATTTCAAATCGATACTCCATTGAATCAATCTGAATTGTTTTCTCCGTCATGTTCTTCCTCTTCTCCTTTTCACCATAAACCTATTCTGATTTTACGAATTCACTTGAGTAGGTTACATGCTGCGTTCATGATTATGTAATTTATATTACTTGTAATATATCTCCATCTGTTACTTGGTGATCTACCAATCTATCATCATCTGTTAATAATAACGATTTATTCACAACTTTAATTACGTAGTTTGATGTATCGTATTTTTCAATTTTTAATGTTTCAATTAAATTTTTAAGCAAATATTTAACAGACTGATGATTGGGGATTCGTAAATCGTATGTATTTCCATTCCATTTATGAAAATCAACAGTGACGTTAATATGTGTCTGTATAGCCATTTGTGATTCTCCTTACATCCAAATTTTCCGAATGATGATTCCAAATCCAATAAAAATGAATATAACGCCAATAATAATTAATCCAATCAATGTCGGACTAATTGACTCTTCTGTTTTGGCTTGGCTATGATCCATTTCACTAGAACTTGCTCTCACGTTATAGTTTTTTGAAAACAAACTCTTCTGTGTGTCTTTCATTTTATCTATTTTTTTCGTATTCAAAAATAAAGAGTCATTCAACTCTTTCATTTCTTTCTTTTCTTTCTTTTGTTTTTCATTAATTTGTTTTTCAACTTCTTCATTAAATAATTGAATTGCTGCTTTATCGAGCTCTGTCTCTTGCTGTCCTTTTTCATTTCTTTCTTGGTTATCTTCATGTAGCCGATCTACTTTGAAATCAAGTTTACCATTATCATTCAGGTAACTGTCTGCTGCGCTACCCATGAGGGGCGCAGCAAACAAGAAAAGAAAAAAGACAAATGATAATCTAGCCAGCTGTATGCATTGTTTCATCATCGTCAATTTTTTCCTCCCACCTTTTATGCCATACAAATAGATTGATAATAAATCCAACAATTGCTATTACAAGAAGGACTGCGAAAGTGACATGACCATCATTTTTACCACTTATAAAATTATTTAAGAAATCTTCTATATATTGAAGTGGTGAAAATTCACGTAACTTACCAAGATATGATGTCTTAGTTACCTTAACTCCAACAGCTTCTGTTAAAAATAGATACAGACTTAATGATGTTAATAAGATAAACATGCCTATCATTTTTGCTTGGCGTAATAGATATGTTGAAACGAAGACAAAAGCCATCATTGTAATTGTTATAAAAGCAATCCAAATTAACCTTTGATTTCCGCTGAATTCTAATAATTTCCCAGCGATGATACCAATTATAACTCCTTCAACAATAGCTATTCCGAATGTAATTGCCGTGATTGGTAAGTTCATATCTAAAATTGATGATTTTTCTTCAAAATCATCTTGTTGATGACGCTTTCTTTCCTGATTCGCAATAGCGTATGACGTAAATAAAGAAACAATAAAACATACTAATACAATTAAATATGGTGTAAAGGCATTGCCTGCTGTAATAACACCGTCATTTTGTTTTAAAACTGGATTCGCTAAAAACTTGTATAACTGTTCATTCTGACGTTCGCCAACACGGCTATTCGCTAATACTTTACTGAAGTTTTTCGCGAATGACTTATCATCCGATACTTTATCAGTTAAATCGTTTAATAATGTATCAGCTTTTGACACCATCGTTACACCGCTGTCTTGAATTTCTTTTGCTTGATTATTAATTTGATCAAACGTTTTATATACCTCGTCAGAAGCTAGCAAAGTACCTTTCGAACTTTCAGCTAACGATTGACTCTGTGTCACTAATGATTTCAATCCAGTGTCTAATGCTAATATAGCTGTCTGTTCTCCTTCACGACTACTTACTATTGTTCTTTGTTCCTCCATCAGTTTTAGACTACCTTCACGCCACTTCATTGCACCGTTTAAATACTCAGCCAGATTCGTATTCATTACATTAGCTTGTTCTGATGTTTGTTTTAATGTTTCTGCCAAACGGTCTGAATTTTGGTTAACATTTTTAGCTAAGAGCTGCAAATCATTAATTTTTTGTTTTACTTGATTCATCTCAGATGTTACTTCCGCCTGAATTTCAGATGAAACAAGACCTGTAATGATATCTAACACATTTTGTTTATTTAACATGTAATAAAGAGATTTTGATGTGGCAAGATCTTTTAAAGCTTGTTTTTCTAACTTTCCTGATAAATCTTCTGTTTTCATATCAAGCCCATAATACAGTTCATATAAGCCTGATAATTCTTCATAATTTTTCACTGTGTTCACAGCGTCTTTTATTAACCCCTCAGATGATGCTGGAGATAAAACTTCCATTTTTTGATGAACAATATGATCATTAGTACGTTCTATTGTTTCAACTTTTTTATCTCCCTCACCCGGATTAGTTGTACCACCGCCTGGGTCTGTTGTGCCACCGCCTGGGTTTGTCGTACCACCGCCTGGGTTTGTTGTGCCACCGCCTGTTGTGCCACCACCTGGGTTTGTTGTACCACCGCCTGGGTTTGTTGTGCCGCCACCACCTGTTGTGCCACCGCCTGGGTTTGTTGTACCACCACCTGGGTTTGTTGTACCACCACCTGGGTTTGTTGTGCCGCCACCTGGCTCTGTTGTGCCACCGCCTGGGTCGTGTTGTACCACCACCTGGTTGTTGTGCCACCGCCTGGGTTTGTTGTACCACCACCTGGGTTTGTTGTACCACCACCACCACCTGGCTCTGTTGTGCCACCACCTGGGTTTGTCGTGCCACCACCTGGGTTTTTGTTTCCATCTTTATTTGGTTCTTTTGTTTCACTACCAGTCTTACTATCTGTCAATTGTTTAATTGAATGTACTGGCGTTTTTGTGCGATTTGTCAGTTTGACAACTTGATTACTTTGTTTATTATTTTCACCAGTTGTTTCTTGTCCCTCGGTCGGAGGATCAACTGGCTTCGTTTCCGTTGGTGTTTTTTCATGCGTATGAGTTAAATTCCATTTCCATGTTACTGGTGTAAAAACATCAATCTTTGCGTTTTCATCCGACAATTTGACACGCACACCAACAGATAATTCTCCTTCTTCTCGAGAAGGCAGCTTGACACTCCCATTACTTAAATAGTCTGCAGTATAGTCTTGTCCGTTAATCATTAATGCTTCCGTACTTGAATACAGTTCAAATCCCTCTGGAAGTTGCAAATTAAACATTTGCTCTCCATCCATTTTTGCAACTTTTTCTTTATCTTCAAAAATAATTCCATCAGTAGCTAGGCCTTTCTTAATATTCTTGATTGTATTTTCTAATGGAATATCGTTAGAGCCTTCATAATGGAAGCTATTCTCTTCCCCATACTTCTTAGAAACTTGAACTACATTTTTCAGCTGCGTCTTTGTCTCATCAGGTAATGTGAGTCTATCAATTTCTTCAACATCCATACTTGCTAACTTATTGATTAAACTTTTAATCTGTTCGTTAATTTGATTGTCTGGTTGTTGCATTAAGGTATTTAAATATATCTCTTTTGTGTTATTACCCGAAAGTTTTGCTTTTAATTTCTCATTAATTGTTTCTTGAATATTCTTCTTGAGCTTATCTGCTAGTTCTTCATCATAGCTTTTCATTTTATTTGTGACATCTGCTAAATACTGTTGAATTGCTGTTGAGTCAGTTAAAGCATTAGATTGTTTATCTGAGTCATTGAAATGGCTTGCGATAACTTTATTCGCCGATTCCAATGCACTTAATTGCTTTAGCACATCATTTGTACTAAGGTCACTGTTAAATTGATTAAGCTGATTTGAAAAATTATTTGCTAACAAATTATTGCCTGTTTGCAAATTTTGAAGATTATCGAAACCACCTAAATAGGTAGCATTCGATTTCGCACCCTCATCGATTGTTTGACCAAATCTTTGTAATACCCCTTCAAACCCTTTAAAGCTATTAACAGAGACACCTGTATAATCTTGTACTGTTTTAAATTGTTGTGTATAGTTTGCCAAAGGATTATGTACATCTGTTTTATATACTTTCATGTGGGCTTGTTCTTTATCTACGATTGTCCCAATATTATCCTGCGCAGCTTGTAATTTCCCAATTATGCTAGCAAAATATACATCTATAATACGTCTATTAAAATCTTCTAAAATCGATGCGGCTGTCTTTTCCGCTTCTGTTTTTAATTCTTTATTTCCAGTTGCATTTACTTTATAACTTAATGTTAGTTTCTCTGGTGCTTCAGCATGAATTGAAACAGCCTTTCTAGAAAAGTCATTCGGAATTACAATCATCATATTATAGTTATTGTTTTTCAAACCATTTTCTGCAACTCCACGACTGACCACATACCATTGTTGATTATTGTCTTTATTAATATTTTTTATAAACTGATCTCCAAATGCTATTTTATTTCCTTCAAATACCGTCCCTTGATCCTCGTTTACTAAAGCAACCGTCATTTTTGGAGTGCTTTTTTCATCTTCTTTTTTTAACTTTTTATTTAAAGCTAAATAGGAAGTCCCTGTTGCAAATACAAGTGCTAAAATGATAAACAACAAGATACTCCACTTAATTTTTTTCAATACTTATCACTCCTGCGAATAAAAAAATCTAAAAATAACCTATTATACATAAAAATTAAAATTCATTCTTTTCTTAAAAGTAAGTTAGCCATACAACAGAAGTCGCATGGCTAACTTTGAAACCTTCTTTTTATGTAGAGAATATCAACGTTTCTTATTTCAAGCCGAAATTACGTGATAACTCTTCATCATGAGAAGCAACAGCCTCTGCAGTTTTGGTAAGTTGAACATCAATCTCATGTAATAATTGTGAGAAGCTTTCTACTTTTGGTCTTAAATCGTTGAATTGTCGATCAAAACCATCAAAAGCACGGCCTTCCCATTCTCCACGTAATTCATTTTGTAATCCTTGTAATTTTCCAAGAATATCTTTAATTTCATCAGAGCTTCGTCCGTATAGCTTAGCTTTTGATTTTAGCTCCTCAGGACTCATACGAATTTGTCCAGCCATTAAATTTTCCCCCTTAATAGTGAATGAATTGGTTAAATTGATAGAATTTACTAAAATTCAATTCTACTTGGATAATTATAGAATAATAATAAAAATTTGAAAAGGGATTTTTTTCACTTTCATGGAAAAATTTTATAAATTTTATTTATTCTATTTATTTATATATACAGATATAATTCAACATTTAAGCTTCAATGTCATAACTACTTGCCTCTCAACAAATCCAAATTTTTTATACATCTCTTTGGCGAAATTCCCAGCGAATACATTTAAACGTATTTCTTTATACTTTTCTTGCAATCTATCGATTCCTGCTTTCATTAGTTTTCGGGATAACCCTTTTCCTCTATACGCTGGAAAAATATATAATTCATAAATGAATCCCATTTTTCCTCCTGAAAAATAATCCGTATTCTCTCCAATTAAAATCCATCCTGCTAGCACATTCTCTTGTTTTACAACTAAATAATACGCTCCTTTATCTAATAGAGGCTGTGTAATCTCAATCGCTTTTTCTTGGCTTAACTGGCACGTTTCTTTTGTTCCTTCAAAGAGTGATTGTGCTGCAAAATTTAATATTTGCTGAACTTCCTCTTCATTCGCCTTTTGAATCATCCTTTCATCCTCCTATTCCTTCGCCTTCTCTTTCTACAATCGGCATTCGGATATTATTTTCTAGATTCTCTGACTCAATTACAATTGCCATAAGCCCAGTTTCAGTAGTTGTTTTATGGAATTCCCCTTTATTCCAGAAAACAGCTTGACCCGGGTGCACTTTCTTTTTCTTTTTATCTGCGCCACAAACAAGTCCTTACCCTTGCACAATTAGAAGAAGCTGAGAAACAACTGCTTCATGATACCCGATTATTCCTTTTGGTTGTAAATGCATACAACCAATATGTACCTCTCCTTGATGTTTTACTATTTTTGACATAATAAAGTTAGAATGAAACACTGATATGTGATTCCCTGCCATTTCACCGAAATCGAATATCTTCATCTCTTCTCCTCCTAAACCATTTACTATACATGTAACACCATTCTTACCGTTTGCATCATGTGTCCCTCAAAGTCTTCTTCAAACTGTTCTAAATCGGCAAAACCTTTCGCTTTATAAAACGTTTTTCCTTTTTCATTTTCCGCTTCTACACAAATATAAATCTTCTTAACACCGTCTAAAACCGCGATACCTCTTTGCAATAAAGCCGTCCCAATTCCTTTTCCTTGATGCTCCGGTAATAAATAAATAGCCCCTAATTCTGCTTCATTTTGATGTTTTACAGGTGAAAAATTAGCAAATCCAACAATTTGGTCTTCTACTTCTGCTACGAGTAAGTATGAATGTTCTAAACGTCGTTTCATTATTTCATTTGAATATGCTTGTTTTAAACATTTATCTTGAATTTCCTGTGGAATGATTCCTTTATATGTATCATGCCAAGCTATTTTTGCCACTTCTTGTACAGCTGTAATGTCCTCTACATTCATTTCTCTAACTACATACGTCATATCGATATCTCCACTCTTTTTAAATTGTATTCTGCTACTATGTTACAAGAAACCGGATTACCATTTTCATAGTTCACTTTAATTAACTTTAAACTTTCTATAACTACCGTTTGTACACTGAAACCTTTATATACAAACTCCATTACACGAACAAATTGCTCCCACTCTAAACGATTGGCAATTGTACAATGTGGTACCCACTTCTCAGGTACATAATACGACTGTGGCTGATCATGAAAATCCGTAAAATGATTATGAAACGATTGATGCAACTCTAGTAATCTTCTTGTTACTGTTGGCGCCAGAAAGATTGTTCCATTTGTAGGGAAGGTGCCAACAGAAGAGAATTCAACTAGAAAACGCTCTACACTCTCTGTAAACTTTTCAAGTTCATGTCTATATGCTTCTAAATCCAAAGCATGGTAATCAGCTAATGTAATATGAGGCTCTAAGCCCTCATTATGTACAATGTCCGTTAGTCCTTCCCGAATCTCTTTCACGTGCTTTGAAAACCTCTCATCAAATGTAGCAATAACGGCATACATCTTACTTTACTCCTCCACTTCTCTTAATGCTTCCCACTCTTCACGAATCATTCCCATTCGAATAGAATCATAATATGCCCCATTATAGTAACGACATTTTCGCATTCTACCTTCTAACTTCATCCCAATTTTTTCTGCGACTTTCATCATTCGTTCATTTCCAGACCAAGTTGTTAGTCCAACCCTACCAATCTCCATATTTTCGAATAATAAATCTCTATATAGTTGCAAAGCTTCTGTACCATAACCGCCATTCCAATATGCTGGGTCATAAATGGTGATCCCTATTTCTAACCAGCGTGACGCCTTATATTCCCAATAGAAACCAACTGTCCCTATTATTTCGTTATCGGCTTCAATAATAAGTTGCGACAAAGGTTCCTCTTTTAGCTTAGCTTGCAAACTTCCCTTATACACTGGGTATTCCTGAATAGAAAATGGAAAGTATGGCGCATCCCACTTTTTCCATTCAGGGTTTTCTTCTTTGTATATTTGTGAATATAAAGAATTTATATCTTTCTCTTCTATTTTTCTTACTATCACTTTTTTACCTTGTAAATATATCTGTTCCATATTGCCTCCTATGCTATCAAGTAGAATATTAGAATTTAATGTATCACTAATAATAACAATAATATATATTCTTCTGAAAAATCAAACAATAATTCTCACTTTGTTGTATAATATTGTAAAAAGATGACGGAGGGATTTGATGTTACACAAAACATCTCAATTTATGATAAAACTTTCATCGATTATTTTATCACTCTTACTATTATTAAATTTACCTTATTTATTTATCACTCAAGGGGGATTCACCTTTCAACCGATTCAATTTTTCAAACAGATTTTTACTATGTTAAAAGAGGTTTTCTCTCCCGAGTCTCTTATAGTTCTATCATCAGAAGCGAAGTTCGGTAATTTCAAAAAAATACCATTATTTCCAACCGTATTAGAACCTTACATATATTCATTTACTGTTTTGTTTGTAGCTTTCGTTCTTGCACTCTTTATTTCATCTAGCATGGCGTTTTTCTATTTTTTAGCAAAGGATTCTATCAAAAAATGGATTAACAGATTTATTTTTGTATTAGAAGCTATCCCTGATATGATGATGATGATTTGCTTACAAATGTTTTTCATTTGGTTACTTCAGAAATTCGGGGAATCTCCTGTCACAATTATTTCTTTTAATGAAAATCGCGCTTATTTACTTCCTATTTTATCTTTAGCGGTTTTACCTACATTACAAATGTTTCGGATGATGATTTTATATATAAAAGAAGAACATGGAAAACAATATGTAGAAGTTGCTTACGGAAAGGGCCTTTCATCAAGTTATATACTATGTGTGCACTTATTTAAAAATATATCTATCCATTTCTTTCACCATTTAAAAACAATTTTCGTTTTCTTACTTTCTAATTTGTTCATTTTAGAATTTATTTTTAATATGCAAGGTATCATTCAATTTTTATTTAGGAAGGCGTTTATTTCACCTCCCGCTACATTTATCATACTTATCATGATTATCTTACCGTTTTATATTATTTTTCAAATCACTTCTTTTATGATGAATAGGTGGCAAAAACAAATGAGAGGAGAAGTTCTATGAGGTCTATTTGGAAATCAAAACGCTTTTTAATCGGATTCATTTATCTTTTTGTACTACTTACAGCTAGCTTTATTTATAGTTGGTTCTTTAAAGATAGCATACCAGAAGCACCTCTATTGCTTTACAATGACAATAATGAATTACTTGGCAAGGCACCCTTTTCGCCATCTTTAATGCCACCTTTTGGCTCTGACCGTTTTGGAGAATCTATTTTCTTACAAATTTTAGAAGGAGCGAAATTTACAATTTTATTTGCTATCGCAATTAGTTTATTACGTATTTTATTTGGAACATGTATAGGTATTCTATTAAGTTTATACGCTACAAAATTCAAAAGATTTTTCCAGGCATGCTCAGAAGTTTTTTATTATATCCCAACTTTATTTATCGCATTCATACTCATCACGCCAATTAATCTTGTAATCACATCAAATGCGGATCGACTAAGTCCAAATATCTCATTTGCACTTTATCAAGCTATTATACTCATTTTTATCGCTCTCCCTACAATTTCGTTATATATTTCATCAGAAGTTGATGAATTTATGAAAAAAGATTATATATCGAGCTCACAATTAATGGGGGCAAGTCGTTTTCATATTATAAAAAAACATTTACGAGTCTTATTGCTCGACCGCGTATTTTTGTTATTTATGGAACATATTGTCCAAACACTCATACTCATGATCCACTTAGCATTACTTAACATTGTAATCGGCGGGATACAAATGAAAGAAATGGACGAAGGTCAGTTCAAACCTGTTTCACTCTCGAATGATTGGGCGGGCCTTATTGGACTAAATCGTAATGAAATGAATCTTTCATTGTGGATTATTTTTTATACTCTCGCTACATTCTTTATTACTATTCTTTTTATTAAGCTCATGACACTTGGGATTCAAGATGCACTTAAAGTAAGAAATTCACAAATTGTAGCAGTTCAATCTGTTCAAGATCAAAAAACATTTGTTAAAAATAAAGATTCTTTTTCATTTGCTTCTCTAGAAGAGAAAAGTAGTTCTTCGCTGCATTTATAAAAAAATTAAATTCCTTATCATGATCATCTAAACTTTACGCTCTCAAAGTCTACAAAATAAAAAAACAGGAGGGAAATTCCCTCCTGTTTTTTAGCTATATACTTTTAATTCCTTCCCATTCACTTTAAGAAGAAGACCCTTCTCTATCCAACCTTCCACACCATCTTTTTTGATTAAATCATATCCCGTACAGCTATCATCAATAAGCGAAACAATATCACCTTTCCTTACACTTATTTGTGCACAAGAAATATCGGTTTTAACAGTATAATCACCTGCTTCATTTTGCTTTATATATTCATTTTTAACATATAATCGTTTATTTGTTTCTACTTGTTTGCATATTGTAAAATCATCATTTTTTTCAACTGGTACAATATGATAATACGGATACGTGACTCCACCTTGTATCATTGGTTCTGCTTTAAAATCTGTTAAAATTTCATATTGTGGAAAATGATCTACATATGTATATGAAAACACATCTTTAGAACTTGATCTATGAATGATAAATGCATTTAATTGTCCCGCTTCTTTAATAGTATTTCCACCATCAATCGCAATTATTTTTTTGTTTTCATCGATAACTGGATTATTAGAAGGTGCCTCTTCAGAATAATTAGCAACAGGCCAATGCCCAACTACTACATACTTATTTGCGCGATGTGATTTAGTAAAAAACTCCGGCATGGCAATCGCATTTTCCCGTTCAGTCTTCTTCCAATCTTCTATATCTTCAAGTCCTGCGTGCACAAAAAGATAGTCATCTGTTTCAATAGCAGTTGGTAATTCCATGAGCCAATTCATCTCTTTTGAAAAACAGCTCATTAATATATCTTTTAC
This sequence comes from Bacillus sp. FSL K6-6038, assembly GCF_038050455.1. Taxonomy (NCBI): domain Bacteria; kingdom Bacillati; phylum Bacillota; class Bacilli; order Caryophanales; family Bacillaceae; genus Bacillus; species Bacillus sp. FSL K6-6038. Next base: position 2,083,837 of record NZ_JBBOUH010000001.1, on the reverse strand, counting down.
CTCACCGATATCCTTCTCTTCATTAATATGAAAATCTAATTGGTCAAGCCATTCATTAAAGATAGAATGCTTTCTCGTACATAAATAGTTTATTAACCCAGGATTTTCATTTAAAAGAGCCTCAACCAAAGCTTCACAATTCCCTTCAATAACATGTACCTGTTGATTCTGTGCTGACAGTTCCATGACATAGTTTACAACACCTATACTATTCCTTCCTTTTTCACAAAGATCACCATTAATGATTAAATAATCCTCTGCACTAAAATTAACTTCGCTTAATAGTTTCTTAAGAAGCTCTAGCTCTCCATGAATATCAGAAATAACAATAACTCTTCCTTCGTTTAGAATTGATATTTTCTGTATTTTATCCAATATAAACGCCCCTTTTTTCATTTACAGCTTGCTACATATTTAAATGTTCCTTTATCATTTCATAAACATAATTCGACAAAATACCTTATTATACCTTATTTCTATTATAACAAAAAATAGCTGATTCTATATCTTATCACATTTAGAATCTACTATTTCTCTTCTCTATTGTAACTCTTTACAAAAAGAATAACTTACCTTATTATATCCTTCTCTTTCATAAAATCTATGTGCTTCAATTCTTGGAAAAGCTGATGTCAAAACAACCGAACTACATCCCTTTTCTGCTCCCCATTCTTCTATATATGATAATAACGCTTTACCATAGTCTTTTGAGCGATGGGCCCCCGCTGTAACAAGATCATATACAAAAACATGTTTCTTATTATAGAAATTCGTACATACCGCTACCCCTGCAAGGCTTACCACCTCATCTGCGTCATTACACAAAGAAAATAATTGATAGCGTTCCTCTTTCATCTGACGAAATAAAAATTGTGCTTCCTCTTTTGTAAGCGCAGTTCGTAATTGTTGTAAAACGGGTAATACCGCATCTAATTGATCTTCTGATTTTATTTCCTTAACATTCATCGCGAATCTCCCCTAACTATTTATAAAATTTTCTAAATGTTATATTATTATTATAAATAGAGACTGCCCTTTCCTTAAGTGGCAGTTCATCCCTTTTTTATAAGGCCAGTTTTAAAGGAGAGCACATGCAATGGATTTAACCATTCCTCTACAATTAGAAAGTAAAACACCCATCTATATACAAATTTATGACTACATGAAACAAGAAATCTTAAAGGGAACGCTCCCTGCCGGAACACAGCTCCCTTCTCACCGAAATTTAGCATTACAACTTGGTGTTAGCCGCATTACAGTCGAATCAGCTTATCAGCAGTTATCCGCGGAAGGCTATGTGGACAGTAAACCGAAGCGTGGTATATTTGTTACAGAAGTAGATGTAGATGTTATACCAAATAAACAACACGCTCCATTTTACCAATTTGAAAAAAAACAAACAGAACCGCTCTTTTTTGATTGTAGTCAAGGAAACATCGATCAAACAGCCTTTCCACTCTCAAATTGGAAAAGAGCACTACAAGAATGTTTACTCCAATATGAAAACGAATTATTTACAAAAGAAGATCCACAAGGAGAATATATACTTCGTACTCACATTGCAAAATATTTGTATCATGCTCGCGGGGTTCATTGCACACCTAACCAAATTATTATTGGTGCTGGTACACAACCCCTTCTTTGGTTACTTATTCAATTACTTGGGCAGCAAAAATCATACGCAATCGAAAATCCTGGGTTTCACCGCGTAAAAGCTATTATCCAAAGCTGCAGTCTTCCTTTTCATCCTGTTCCATTAGATGAGCAAGGAATGAACATTTCATCTCTCAATAATTGCGATGCGAATGTTGCTTATGTTACGCCTTCTCATCAATTTCCATATGGCATGATTATGCCTTTATCAAGGAGGCTTGAGTTATTAAAATGGGCTAATGATCGCTCTGGTTATATTATTGAAGACGATTATGACGGGGAATTTCGCTACGTTGGAAAACCTATTCCCTCACTGCAAGGGCTTGATACAAATGAACGTGTTATTTACATGGGAACTTTTTCAAAATCGTTTTTACCTTCCTTAAGAATGGGCTATATCGTTCTTCCTAATCATCTTTTGGAAGTCTATAAAAACTTAGGCGGCATTTTTAAACAAACTGTTTCTAAAATACAACAGCTTGCTCTTGCTAACTTCATCCAAAAAGGAGATTGGGATCGGCACTTAAACCGCGTTCGTACATTATATAAGAAAAAACATCATAAACTAGTCAAATCACTTGTGAATCAAATGGGCACTGGTGTTAATATACTTGGGGATCAATCTGGACTTCACATTGTACTACATGTTCATAACGGCATGAATGAACAAGAACTCATTCAATCAGCTGCTGAAAAACATGTAAAGCTTTACCCTCTATCCATATACGATCCAGTAAATAATTTGCAAGAAGAAGCTCATGTATTATTAGGTTTTGGAGGGATACCGATTGATGCAATCGAAACTGTTGTAACATTATTAAAAGAAGCTTGGTTTGCAAAAAAAAGCTGTTCCCTGCAGAAATAATTGCAAGGAACAGCTTTTTTACATGCCTAATCATTTGATGTTTGCCCTGAACGTGATGAGATACCTGGGCGTTTTACGCCAGTTGTTTCCGTTGAATAAGAAGCTTCAATGATGGCACTTGAATCTACAGAGAGAACGAGATCTTTCATCTTTGGATAAATAAAACGGTTTGTAATACAGTAGATAATTCTCTGGTGCTCTCCTAAAAAACCACCTTCTCCATGTAGATACGTAACTGAAAGTTGTAACTCCTTCATAAGAAGTTCACCAATTTCTTTATTCTTACTCGAAATAATCATGACACTCTTGCCTTGATTAATGCCATCTAATATGAAATCAATCATCTTCGTAACAATATAGAAAATTGCAAGTGAGAACATTGCTTGCTCGATTGAAAACAAAATAGCGACAAATACAAAAATAACAGCATTTACAGCAAGTAAAAATGTACTAATCGGCACTTTAAAATGTTTGTTCATCCAGACCGCTAACATTTCTGACCCGTCAATTGCACCACCCATCTTCACAACAATTCCAACACCAATTCCAAATAATACTCCACCATACAATACAATTAGTAATTCAGACGTTGTGATAGCTGGAAATGGCTTCAAATAAATTAATCCGAGAGTTGTTACAACGTTGGCATAGGACGTACGAATAAAGAATTTTTTCCCCATTACTTTTGCAGTAAATAATAAGATAGGAATGTTAAGTCCTAAAAACACACCATAAAGCGGTAATCCAGCAACTTTATTCGCCATAATAGAAATGGCTGTTACCCCACCATCTACCAGTCCATTTGGTGCCAAAATCAACTCCAATGAGCCAGCTACAATAATCGATCCAATTGTTAATAAAACATATTCAAATATTTTTTTCATTGATTACCCCCAAAACAGATATATTTTCTTAGTATTATCATACCTATAATTCTCTATTCTTGCAAAGAAATGGATTTATTTACACAAATCCGACACTAATTTGGAAATTTTTATATATTCTATTTCTAGGTGATATATAATGATTTTATCGAATTTTTAGAGAAAAGGAGTTTTCTTATGTTACAAAAGCTATTTACCTCTCCTATCCTATCTATAGACACGTTACACCCAGGTTATGAAGATCATGCATTCCGACAAGGTTACGAAACAATTATGCCTCTTTCTAATTTAGAACAATGTAGGGCACCGTACCGATATTTATATCGATTATTATCCGTTCAAGGAAATATGGATTTAGAGGAGTGGCTACAACACCCCGTCTTCTTCTAAAATACTCTTAAGGAGATTACACTATGCAAATTCAAAAAAAGAAACGATTAACAATACCTGAAATACAGCACATCATAGATTTAGCTCATATTTGTAAGCGAAACGATGGCATCGATTATCCAACAGATTTGCATGTCAATATTCTTAAGAATCGAAACGAAAACCGGCTAAACGATTTTCTTTTTTATAACAATGAACAATTAATCGGTGTGTTAAACATGTATGAATTTGAAAGACCGACAAAACTTGAATTAACAGGATTTGTCCACCCCCATTTCAGAAAACAAAAAGTAGGAACTACTCTTTTACAAACGGCCATGGAAGAAATACAACAACGAGATGTTGATGAAGTCTTGCTCATCATAAACGGGGCATCAACATCTGGAAAAGAATTTGCCGAACAAACTAACTTACCATACTTATACAGCGAGTACGGTATGGAGTTTCAGTTAGATACACAGCAAACGACTATACAAAAACATACGATTGAGCTTATCCCTGTATCGACTGCGACATTTCTTACTCTTTTAGAAATATCTAGTAAAGCTTTTGGCGATTCATTGACAAACACATCCTCCTGGTTACAAAAAATAATGTCTTCTCCTACTCACAAAGTATATATTTCTCTCATCCATAAACAGCCAATTGGGACCATTACAGTAAATAAACAAAACGGATTTACTTCCTTATCCGGATTTGCTGTTCATCCTTCTTATCAAGGAAAAGGATATGGAAAAAGCATTTTGCAGTACATCGTACATCAGCTATTAACTGAGGGAAGAACGAAGATTGAATTAGAGGTTGAAACTAAAAACGATAGTGCTCTAAAACTTTATAAACAGTGTGGTTTTGAGATTACAACAAGGTATGATTATTATGATTTACTAAATTGAACTACCCCCACCTTCACTTCGTTTAGAGGAGGGGGTCTTCTCGGTTAAAATGAATTAGAAAAGGACTGAATCTTAGCGATTCAGTCCTTTTCTAATTCATTTGTTTCTTAATATATTCACAACAGTAGTCGTTTCATCATTTTCTTTATATACGCGTGGAATTCTTCGATCTAGCATACAAGTCACTTCATAGTTAATTGTACCTAATGTATCCGCGATTTCTTCTACAGAAATTTCTTCCTCACCTTGTCTACCGTAGAAAACAACTTCATCTCCTACTTGTACAGGCATTGCTTTTGTAACATCTAACATTAACTGGTCCATACAAACGCGCCCAAGAACTGGCACACGAATTCCATTAATTAACGCATGCCCCTTATTCGACAGCTGACGGTTATATCCATCTGCATAACCAATTGGAACAGTCGCAATCCATTCTTCTCCTGTTGTTACATACGTATTCCCATAACTTACACCACGATTTTTTTTCGCGTGCTTAATATGAGCCACTTTCGACTTCAATGATAGTGCTGGCTGTAAAGAAACAACTGTATGATCTACTTCTTTCGAAGGATACATACCATAAATTCCGATTCCAACACGAACCATATTTTGAAATGTATTGCTTAGCTCCATTGATCCAGCACTGTTTGAACTATGGATATACGGAAGATGAATACCCATTCCCTTCGCTGCATTTACAGCTTTCTCAAATAAACTCGTTTGCATATTTGTATATATTTTATTAATTTCATCAGCTGTAGAGTAATGTGTAAACATACCTTCTATTTCTATATATTTCATATTTTTTAGTTCTTCTAAAAATGGCGCAACCTCTTCTTCTTGTAAACCAATGCGACTCATTCCTGTATCTATTTTCACTTGAATATGCGCTTTCTTTTCAAGTTGCTTAGCAATTTCATTGATACCTTTTAGATCCTCTATTCTATATACCGTCATCATAATATCATACCCAATAGCATCTTTAGCAACTTCCACTGGTGTATAACCTAAAACTAAAATCGGCACAGTAACTCCTGCTTCGCGTAGTTCGATTCCTTCATCTACAAAAGCAACAGCAAGTTGATTCACTCCTGCCTCAATTGCCGCTTTTGCGACTTCAACCGCCCCGTGTCCATACCCATTTGCTTTTACCGCTGCCATCATTGCAATATTTTTATCATTCACACGTTTTTTAAATTCTCTTACATTATGTTTTACAGCATCTAAGTTAACTTCAACAATTGTATCTCTTCCATATCTCGAACTCATGGGTCTAAACTCCTAACTCAATAATTGCTTTCCATTCTATTTCTCGTTTAATTATGACCTTTTACAATATAATACTTTTCATTTTCCTAGTCAAACTACTAGAATTTTCGGAATTTTGAATATAGATTAATACTCCTAAGACACTATTATATACGGAGATGAGGAGAATTACAATGTTTGTTCAAGCTGCATGAATCGATTTTAAGCCTCATCAAAAATAGATTGATTGTTAATGAAAAGAGAAGAAAACAAACCGACGCATAGTATTGAGCCTAGCAAAACAAAAGTCTGAGAATATCCGCCAATATTCATAAGATAAATAGAGATAACAGGTCCTATACTTGTTCCTAAAAATAAAATGAAAGTATAAATTGAAACTGCTATTCCCCTTGATTTCCCACCTAACTCTCCGACAAGAGTGACCAATGCCGGGACAGATAAAGCAATTCCGACAACAAAACATACGCTCATGATTATAAGAAAAGGAAGACTAGAAATAACCCCCAATGAGCTTAAACTAAGAATGGCTATTAATAATCCTCCCTGAAGAACCTGCTTAACACCAAATCTCATTGTTAGACGCCCTGCAAGTGGTGAAAGCAACATTCCAAATAATCCAGCTAAGCGAACGTAGAGAATTTGATCTGCATGTAACTGAAAGTTAGACGAACTTAAATAGTTTCCTAAAACAGTATACATATTTACAAAAGCCATTAATAAGACAAATGCAATCATATAGCTTAATACTAAGTTTTTTTGCGTGAAGACCTTACCCATTTGTTTCACTGGTCCTAATATATCCGTGTATGATTGAGACGACTCTCCTCTTGGAAGAGAATAATAGATCCATAAAGCAGTAACCATATATACGCTACTAAGAAGAAAAAACACCATATGCCATCCAAAATACTGACTAATTACAGTACTCATAACTTGACCTACAATTCCTGCTACTAAAAAACCAGTGCTAACAAATCCTATGGTTGTAACTTTCTTTTCTACCGGAAACGATTCTACAACGTAAGCTAACGCTACTGGGGAGAAAGTAGCTGCCGCTATACCTTGTAACCCACGTAGCACAACAAGCCAAGATAGACTATTGACTAAGCCTAATAAGAAGGAAATAATCGCTAATCCAATTAACCCCATCAGAATGACGTTCTTTCGACCATATTTATCAGATATCGCACCAAATAGCAAACAACCAATCGCAAAACCGAGTGAAAACATACTACCAGTAATTGCAGATTGCGTTAATGAAACATGAAAAAAATCTGCGAATATCGGAATCAATGGAATTGTAACATAAAGACTTGACATAACTGCCATACCCGACCAGCATAAAACAGCTGTCATTAACGCATAATTCTTTATAGAATTCACTTCTTTTGAAATTTGCAACTTGAATCCTCCTCTTTAGTAAAGTTGTCATTTAAATTCATACTGTTTACATTCCGCGCCTCAAAAGTGCCTAAAATAAAATCATAAAAAATTATTGCTTTTTACGTCCTCTACTTAACTTAACCCTTTTCAACTCCTTTACCGAAAATACAATATTGATTTAATTATTTCATCACCTCCTCTCATTTTGTTAGCCACACATATAGTTAGGTAACCTAACTATATAACCAAATAAATAAGTCGATTTTTATAATCAACTTATTTACCTACCTTCTCCCACTTTCAATCGCATGTTTATTTGCATCTTATTTAATAATTTCTCTAATATTTGACGTTCTTCTTGATTAAAATCTTCCACCAATGATGCACACGAAGACCAAAAAGTTGGTAAGGAAAGAAAAACAAGTTCTTTTCCTTTCGGAGTAATCTTCACCTTTAATCTTCTGCGATCTTCAGCATGGTGGTACCTTACAATTAATGCGCGTTTTTCCATCCAATCTAATAATCCAGTGACTGAAGCGCGCGTAATTCCTAAGCGGTTTGCAATAGCTGAAGGACTCATACTAGCTTCTTCCTCATTCAATTCAATTTCACGTAAAATAAATAACAATAAAAAATCTAATTTACTTTCAGAAATTCCAAGTGGCGCTAAATCCAGATCAACTGCATCCAAAACATCATCAGATGTCCATAGCATCAGTAAACCAAGTTTTGCTGCGATTGGGTCCGTGTCTGCTGATGCTGTCGTTTTTATCAACTTTGCATAAGGTTCTATCCCTAAAGGATGAGAATCGTTTTTTGAAGTCATTGCTCCCAGTTTCTCCTTTTTTCAATATCATTCTCCAAAGTAATTAGTTTGACTAACTACTTTTTCATTATACTCATTTTTTCTATTTTATTGCAAGAACATCCTTATAAAAATTCACTATAATTTAGACACCTTATCCAAGTTAGATGAAGCGTATCACGATCTAACTCTCTTACTTTCGCGCTACAAACAAAAAGTAATTCTTATTAAAAATAAGAATTACTTTTACTCAACAACACTATTTTTCTTCCACACTACCTTTTACCTTTCCTCCAACACCCCAATGCGAACCCGGAATCTCATTTACTAGTACACGCACACGTTCAACATCTACATCCAAACTTTTTGCAACTGCATCTGTAACATTTGAAATGAGATTTTGAATCTGCTCCTGTTTTCTACCCTCAATAACTTGAATTTGTACAATTGGCATATCCATCTCTCGCTTTACTCTTTATTCACAAAACATCGATACACTACCCAACCCTTCAAACTGCGCAATAATAGCGTCACCAGTTTTGAAAGCAACCGCTTCAGATAATGCCCCACTTAGCACAATATCACCTTTTTTTAACCCTTCATTTTGTAATCCAAGTTTATTTACCGCCCAAGCAATTGCCGTTGCCGGATGTCCAAGTACAGCTGCCCCTGTACCAGTTGTCGCCGTTTTACCGTTTTTCGACATAACCATTCCAACATTAGCTAAGTCTATTTCCTGAGCGTTAATCCATTTGCTTCCTAATAGAAATTTTGAGGATGAACAATTATCTGCAATTACATCAGGCAATGTAAATTTAAAATTCAAATAACGACTATCAATAATTTCCAAAGCTGGCGTAACATATTTTGTTGCCTTTAATACATCATCCGCTGTAACGCTAGTACCTTGTAAATCATCTCCCATTAAAAAGGCAATCTCTGGTTCTACTTTTGGATGAATCAACGTTTCATACTGCACAGGTTCCCATTCAAACGCTAACATATCATGTAATAAATAACCGTAAATTGCTTCCTCAATCCCCATCATTTGTTGTTTCGCTTTACTCGTTAACCCAAGCTTTACACCAACTCGTTTGGATCCTTCTTTCATCTTTTGTTCAACTAATTGTTTTTGCAATATGTAAGCATCTTCTACTGTTAAATCCGGATACTGATCTGTTACCTTTACTACTTCTTTTCGTTCCCTCTCCGCCTGAAGTAAATATTCAATAATCTCTGAATCCGCTCCTTTAACTAAAGCCATATTTTACACCCCCGTTTTTATCTTTGCTAATTCAGCTGCTACATCTAAAATCATATCTTCTTGCCCACCAACTGCTTTTCTCTTGCCAAGTTCTATTAAAATATCACGAGCATCTACACCAAATCTATGAGCAGCTCTCTCAGCATGTAGTAAAAAGCTAGAATATACACCAGCGTATCCCATGACAAGACTACCTTTTTGAATTTCTTGTGGCCCTGGTAACAGCGGTGCAACAATATCCTCTGCCAAATCCATCATTTTATACAAATCTACATCTAGCGTATATCCCATCCGATCCAATACAGCTAACAATACCTCTGTTTGCGCGTTCCCAGCTCCAGCTCCAAGGCAGCGGACGCTTCCATCAATTCGGGTTGCTCCTTCTTCAATTGCAGTAATCGTATTCGCTACTGCAACAGAAAGGTTATTGTGGCCATGAAAGCCGATTTCGATATTTAGAGATTGACGTAATGCCTGGATACGTTCACGTACTTCACGAGGCAATAAAGCTCCAGCTGAATCTGTTACATAGACAGCTTGTGCCCCATAACTTTCCATAAGTTTTGCTTGTTCTACCAATTTCTGTATCGGTGCCGAATGTGCCATCATTAAAAAACCACACACTTCCATACCCAATTCTCGTGCAAAATGAATATGTTGAGCGGAAACATCCGCTTCCGTTACGTGGGTTGCTACACGAACAAGTCTTGCTCCAATGCTTTCTGCTTGTTTTAATTCATGGACAGTGCCAATACCAGGAATAAGTAACACAGCTACCTTTGACTGTCTACATTCTTCCACTGCCGCTTCAATGAGTTTCATTTCATCTACTAACGATTTTCCATATTGCAAAGTGGAACCACCTAATCCATCCCCATGACTAACTTCAACATAATGCATACCAGCCTCATCTAACGACCTAGTTACAGACCGAATTTGTTCCTCTGTAAATTGATGCCTCATTACATGACTTCCATCACGCAAACAAACCTCAGTTATTTTGATTGGCATATCACTATTTCTTTTCACTCATCACACCTCGCTTCTGCTCTCCAATTATTCGAGATGCAAATCCTTCACCAACTTTTAATGCCGCTGCTGTCATAATATCTAAATTACCAGCATACGGCGGAAAGTAATCTCCGGCTCCTTCTACCTCTAAAAATACAGTCACACGGTTCCCATCAAACATCGGTTCCTGTTTTAAAGAATATCCTGGAACGTATGACCTAACTACTTCAACCATCTTACAAATTGCTTGCCCAATAATGAATTCATCCATATGCTTAACTTCGCAATATACTGTATCTCTCATTAAAATAGGAGGATCCGCAGGATTTAATATAATAAGTGCTTTCCCACAGTCTGCTCCCCCAACCTCTTCAATCCCACGCTTTGTTGTAATCGTAAATTCATCAATATTTGCCCGTGTACCTGGACCTGCACTTAAACTAGAAATCGTAGCAACTATCTCCGCATACGTAACGTCCGCTACTTCATTGATTGCATGAACAATTGGAATTGTTGCCTGCCCACCACATGTAATCATATTGACATTTCGCATTTCTACATGAGTACCATCTTGTATAGCTGGACAAACAAATGGGCCACATGCTGCAGGGGTCAAGTCAATCACTAGCTTTCCTAACTCTCTTAAGACTTCCGCGTGACGAATATGAGCTTTGGCTGAAGTTGCATCAAATATAATATCCGCTATGCTAGGATTCTCAATAATTGCTTGTATACCATTATCAAAAATCTCATATCCTTCTTCCTTCGCTCGCCTTAATCCATCTGATTCAGAATCTATCCCTATCATGGCAGTCATTTCAATTACTTCACTTCTTCTTAATTTATACATTAAATCCGTACCGATATTTCCGGAACCTATAATAGCCGCCTTCACTTTCCCCACATATATCCCCTCCTTTTCACACAACTATAAAACTATACAAATTTAATAGAAACCGAACCAAGAGATCCGAAATCGGCTTGAATTACATCATTACATTGAACTGAAACAGCGCCCGATAATGCACCTGGCAAAATTAACTCCCCTGCCTTCAATGAAATATGAAATTCACTAAGTTTATTCGCTAGCCAAGCAACCGCTTGTGCAGGATGTCCTAATGCCGCTGCTCCTGCTCCAGTAGCAATTAAACTATTATTTTTATAGAGCGCCATTCCAGCCGTACGCAAATCTACTTCAGATACATTGGACATCTTTTCACCAACAACTACTTTTGCAGAAGAACCATTATCTGCTACTGTATCGACAAGCTTAATCTTCCAATCTGCAATACGACTATCAATAATTTCAAGTGTAGGTACAATATATTTCGTCGCCATTAGCACATCTACATATGTAATATTAGGTCCACTTAAATCCTCAGCTAAAACAAATCCAATTTCCGCTTCTACTTTTGGAGATACAAACGAATCTACCGAGATTACACTTCCACTTTCTACTTTCATATCATCTAGTAAATGTCCGTAATCTGGTTCATCTACCCCAAGCATTTGCTGCATTGCACTACTCGTAAGTCCAACTTTCTTCCCAATCACTGTGCGGCCTTGTCTTAACTTTCGTCCCACTACTTCGAGCTGAATGTTATACGAATCTAAAACTGATAGATTTGAATACCTTTCCGTGAAAGGCGAAATTGGTCTACACGTTTGTTCTGCCTGTATAAGTTCATCTGCTAATTCCTTTATTAACACTTGCATTTATCTCACCTCATTTTTAAAATCTATATTTAGAACACATCAGTGGAAATACCATTCCATTGATGGAACATTCATTTTACCCCGCTATTCGCAGGCAGTAAGCCCCCCACCTCAGGTTTCAGAAAGAAGCAAAAAAGATAGGCGGGGGATAACTGCCCGTAAAAGCCCGATTGGTGAAGCCCCCACTGATGGAAGTTTCACTTTATAATTTCATCGTAACTGTCTTTGCTTCTGTATAAAATTCAAAACTATGGCGTCCACCTTCTCGGCCAATACCACTTGCCTTAGAACCACCAAATGGGGTACGTAAATCTCGCACATACCAACAATTAATCCATAATAATCCCGAATCAATTTGCGAAACAACTCGTTGTGCTCTTCTAAGATCATTTGTCCAAACAACTCCCGCTAAACCATAAATAGAATCATTTGCAATACGAATTGCATCTTCTTCTGTTTTAAATGGTATAACAACTAAAACTGGACCAAAAATCTCTTCTTGAGCTACACGCATACGATTATCGACATCATATAATATAGTCGGTTCATAAAAGTTCCCTTGTGCTAAACTCTCGATTCTTTTTCCGCCGTGGGCTAATTTTGCTCCTTCTGAAAGACCTATTTCCACGTACTGATCAACTGTTTCTAGATGTGATTTCGAAACAAGCGCTCCCATATCTGTATCTTCATCAAGAGGGTCTCCCACTTTTATGTTTTTCACCGCTTTTACAAATTTCTCTAGAAACTGTTCATATACGCTTTCCTGTACAAGTAATCTTGAACCAGCTAAACAAATTTCTCCTTGATTCCGATAAATTGCTTCAATCGACCCTTGTACCGCTTCATCTAAGTCAGCATCTTCAAATACAATGTTTGCTGATTTTCCGCCTAATTCTAATGAAACTGGTATTAAGTTTTCTGAAGCATTCCGCATAATTGTTTTCCCTGTATTACTTTCCCCCACAAATGAAATACGTCTTACAGACGGGTGCGTCGTCATTTTCGTTCCTACCGTACTTCCTGGCCCTGTAATAATATTCAGTACACCTGGAGGTAGCCCTGCCTCATTCGCAATTTCCCCAAGCATGACTGCACTTAGCGGCGTGTAAGATGCTGGTTTCACAACTACTGTATTACCAGCGGCTAGTGCAGCTGACGCCTTCCACGTCATCTGCATAAATGGCAAATTCCAAGGAATAATTAAGCTCGTTACTCCTGCTGGTGCGTATTTTGCATATGACATAAAGTTATGCTTATCATAATGTTCATGTACTATATACTTTGCCATCTCGGCAAAGAAACGAAAATTATGTGCAGAACGCGGAATATCAAAACCACGACTTTCTTTTATTGGCTTTCCGACATCAAGTGTCTCTATATACGCTAATTCATCTACTTTTTGCATAATCAAATCTGACATTTTGCATAAAATAGCTGAGCGCTCTTCCACAGGCATTTTACTCCAGATACCACTTGTGAATGTACGCCCCGCCACGTCTATTGCTCGCTTAGTATCCTCTTCATTTGCTTGTGCAACAGAGGCAAGTTTTCTATTTGTCGATGGATTGAACGTATCGAACGTTTCGCCGGACATCGCATCGACATATTGACCATCAATAAATAACTTCGCATCTTTTACTTTCATTTTTTCAGCTAATAGTTCTTTATTCACACTCTTTACCTCCTACTCTACAATTTCTAAAACCATCTCGATTTCAATTGTTGTATTATTCGGTAGTTGAGCCATTCCAACAGCGGAACGAGCATGCTTTCCCTTTTCACCAAAAACATCTACTAATAAATCGGATGCACCGTTCATCACTTTTGGCTGATCAATAAAATCTTCTGTACTATTTACAAATCCAAGTAACTTCACAAATCGTTTCACCTTATTTAAATCACCGAGTTCATTCTTTACAACGCTTAATAAGTTCAACATAGACTGCCTAGCTGCCTTATATCCATCTTCTATTGATACATCTTCACCTAATTTCCCATGGTACTGGTCAACACCTTGTCCAGCAGTAAACAATAAGTTTCCGACCCTTACACAACTTACATAATTACCTACCGCTGGACGAATAGCTGGTAGTGTGAGTCCCATTTCATTTAATTTACTCTCTGGTGTTTGTACTCTCTGCATATACTACACCTCTTTTTTTCATATCAATATTTAAGAAACTCGCTGCATTTCCACCAAGCATAGCTTCCTTTTGCTCCTCTGATAAATCAAGTGTCTCGTCAATTACTTTACCTGGCTGAATTTCTCGTAGTAAAAACGGATAATCCGACCCCATAAAAATCTTTTCATGTCCAAATCGCTCTATCATATATTTAAGGTTGATAGGATCATAGTTTAGAGAATCGAAGTAAAATTTCTTTGCGTAATGGCTCGGAGGATATGTAGTTAATCTCAGATGTGGCCATACTTGCCACCCTTGATCTAATCGCGGCAAAATATATGGAAAAGAACCTCCACCATGAGCAAAGCAAATTTTTAACCTAGGAAACTTCTCCATTATCCCACTCCATATAAGTGTGGCTGCGGCAAGAGCCGTTTCACTTGGCATCCCAACTGTATACATAAAATTATGATGCGGCATTCTATCTCGCCCTAATGTTTCCCACGGATGAATAAAAATTGGGACTTGCCATTTTTCAGCCATCTGGAAAAACTCAATAAATGAAGGATCATCTAAATTTTTCCCATTGACATTCGTGCCAATTTCAATTCCATGTAAGTTTAATTCTGTTATGCATCGCTCCATCTCACGAACTGCCGTTTCTCCATCTTGCATTGGCACTGTTCCTAATCCAACAAAACGATCTGGATATGCCAAGACGGTTTCCGCAATAAAATCGTTTTGAATACGCGCCATTGCTTCAGCTTCTTCTGGTTTTGCCCAATAGGAAAATGTAACAGGAATTGGTGATAATACTTGTATATCAACACCTTCACGGTTCATATCTTCAATTCTTTTCTCCGGACACCATACTTGATCTGTCACATCGCGAAAGTTTTTCCCACCAACCATAATCGCAGCACCACATGTACAAGTGCGATTTAATATCGGCCAACGTCCACCACCAAACTTCTCCTCAAAATCCGGAAATGTTTCAGGAATAATATGTGTATGAAAATCTATTCGCACTTCCATTCCTCCACTTCTTCTGGCATAATATGTCCGCAGTTTTTACACGCACGAATTTCTTTATTTGAATTAAAACTATGAATCGCTTCTTTCACTTGTTTTTCAATATCGGTTAATTGAACCCGTACGCGATGCATTTCATGATTACACTCATCACAGAACCAAACAAAATCTTCAAGTTCTCCTTGGTTACGTTTCCTTTCAATTACTAATCCATATGTGTCTGCAACGCGGTGCGGTGAATGTGGCACCATGGCTGGTAACATAAACACATCTCCTTCTTTCACTGTAACAACTTCACGTTTCCCTTCTTCCGTAATACATTCCACATAACATTCGCCTTTTATTTGATAAAAGAATTCATCTGAAGGATCAACATGAAAATCACGTCTTCTATTTGGCCCTCCTAAAATCATGGCAATAAACTCTGAGTCTTGCCAAATTACCTTGTTATTTACCGGTGGTTTCAATAACTCTTTATTTTCATCAATCCATTTTAGTAAATTAAAAGATTGTAATGTTTTTGACATGTTTTTTCCTCCTTATAATTCATTCGCTTATATTGTTTTAAGAGGCCATCCTAATAAGGATTGAGACCTTTGTAATTCTCCTTGAAATAAGTGATTCCGTATCCTCGTTGATGAAATTCGTTCACCTTCTTCGCAGCAAACCTCTTCGACGATAGAAACATCAAAGTATTTCATCAGTAGCTCTATATCACCCTCGCGATTTTTTCCAAATCGAAAATCTTCTCCGACATAAATTTCAATTGGGCATAATCTTTGTAATTCTTGAATAAAGTAACTAGCCTTTCTCGTTACATACAACTCATCAAAACGAATAACAATTACATGTTCAACACCGAGCTCCTGAAATCGATTTAACTTCTCATTAATTGGCGTTAGCACTTGTGCTCCCTGAAAATAAGAACGTGGTGGCGGATCAAATGTATACACGACATTTGGAATCTGTAGCTCTTTCCCTTTCTCCACCGCGTTTCTAATAACGGTCTGATGTCCTTTATGCACACCATCAAAAGCACCAATAGAAACAATCGATTTTTCCAATTCAGGTACACTATAATCATGTATATAAATGATTCTCACCTCTCTTTTACAGTTATGATTAAATGTCTAAATAACCAAATTCCTTTGAAATTAAATTTGCAGTATTCATCACACTTCGAATCATGACTTGACGATTGCTTCCTTGCATATACGTTTTCGGACCAACAATATTAAGAGCCGCAATGGTTCTCCCAGTGTAAGAACGAATAGGAGCCGCAATGCCATATAATCCATGTTCATTTTCGTTATCACTTATGGAATAACCTTGCTTACGAATTGTCTGTAACTCTTCTTGAAATCTCTTCATACAAGTAATTGTATTTGGTGCTCGAGGCAGCAGCCCATTTTCTGAAGTATACTCTAAAGAAGAAGGGTTAAATGAAAGAAGAACTTTTCCTGTACTTGTGCAGTATGCAGGTTTTCTTGATCCGACATGAGTTGATATTTGAACAGAATCCTTTGATGAAATTTTCAAAATAAATACAACATCTCCACGGTCAAACATACCGATATGCACCGTCCCATTAAATTTCCTTACAAGTTCTTCAACGATTGGAATCGCCCCGCTATAAATCTCTTGTTGAAACATCACTTGATTGCCCCACTCCAACAATTTCCATCCCAGTCGATATTTTCTCTGCTCATCTCGAATTAACATTCCTTCTTCACACAATGTACGGACAAGATGGTGAACTGTACTCGAGTTCATATTTAATTTTGCAGCAATTTCAGAATTTCCTAACACCGGCTCACCACTCGTAAAACAATTTAGAATTTTACAAATTTTACCGATAGATGCTATCACAATAACTTACCTCCTCTATTCCAGTTACATATTTTCCGGTTCATATATAGCTAAAACATGTAAGAAGATTTACATCCTAACAGTAAAATTCTTGTTATCTATTTGCCACTCCTTCCTTTTTTATTTTAAAATGTAAGCGCGATCATTTTATTGTCACCTTAATGAATTTCCAGATAATTCCGTTCGCAAGGCACTGTCCACAAGTGACAGCGATTGTTGTTTTTTGTACGCATTATAAAACATGCCCATTTTTCTCACTGGATCACCAGAATAATAACGCTCATATTGTAATAGGCGTTGTCCAAACGCTTCACCGCATAAGTCCCAAGCTAATTTAAATAATCGAACGCGTTCCTCAGAAGATACTCCTTCACGCCCGATATAATATTTATACATATCCTCTTGAATCTCTGGATTCATAAAGTCAGCACCTGTTGGCGACATTAGTAGTCCACCAGCCCCAATGGTTTGAATAATTTCAATAGCACGTGGATACATTTTAGGTAATAAGCTACGTATTGTATCAAGCGGTAGTCTCGCAGGAACAGCTTCACCATATGCATTCGTTTCATACTCATATTCTGCTACTTGCAAGAGTGCACGGATTGTTTCTACATCTTGTATTAATTCTGCTAACTGATTTTGTACATTTAAAAAGCCGTCTACTCCAATTGAATCTGCTAGTTTTATAGCCACTTCTGCTGCAAAAGAAAGTTTCACTAATCCTCGTACTCCTGATTGATGTGCTGGTTGATGACCAATTCCTGTTTTTGGATACAGCTGATTTCCAGCCTCTACACTTTGATAGATAAACACTTTATCCCATGGAATAAACACATTATGAAATACAAGGAGTGCATCCATTTCTTCAAACCTTGATGCAAGTGGATGATCAAACAAGGATCGTTTTCCATCTTGCATTGGCTCGCGACAAAGGATCCTTAAACCCGGTGCATCAATAGGAACTGCAAAAGAAATTGCATGACGTTCATCACCCGGCTTAAAACTTGGATAAGAATAAATGATTACCTCATCTGTAATTGGTGCAAGTGTCGCTAACATCTTAGCTCCGCTTACATACATTCCCTCTTCTGTTTCGTTCACTACACCTAAATGCATCGTTGCATCTTCTTGCTGATGTGAGGCTTTACTTCGATCATTTTGTGGATTGATAATCGCATGTGTTAAAAACAAATCTTGATCACGTATATGTTTATAATAATTTTTTATATTAGTCCCCCATGAGGAATCAAATTTTTCAAAAAACCATGCATTGCTCGCCATTGAAGTAACTGTAACATTTAAAAAATCTGGTGTTCTGCCCATTAAACCAAATGTAGCCTTTGCCCATACTTCAAACAATTCGCGGCGTGCTTTTAAGTCCTCATAATTTTTTGGCACTAAAAATGCATTCGAAACCCGCTCTCCTGTCTCTTCGCATATATGGGTAATCTTGTCCTGATACTCTGGATCATGCTGCATATCATATAATTTAGCAATTTGTAAAATCGGTTCCCGAAAAACATCTTCATTCACAACATCGGTTATTCTTCTTCCACCAATCCAAATTTCAGGATTTCTTGCCTTTAATCCTTCAATATACTGAGCCCCTGTTCGAATCGCCATTTTTACCCCTCCAATATATACATTTTGAAGTTTACTATACAAATAAGTTTAGAAATTCTGTCACCCTTTTAAATTGACGGAATTTTAAATTATTATAAAACAATCTCAACTCAAAACTACTGCCTTATTTCACATTATGAAATTCTAGTAAAATTTTTAAGGGACATGTAAAAAAGGAACAGTTCCCTGTTCCTTTCACATCATTCATTCACCTTCTCCGCATCCCAATAATATTTACTAAATGCTTCAGTTAACACATCAATTGTGTTATATAGCTCTTCTAAAGTATTATCAACGCCACCAACTTCGATAAGCATGGCATTTTTCGATAAATCTTGATTATAGACTCCATTTCCATCCTTTTTATACTTTGGAAAAATCCCTCTACTTAACCCATAATAGTTTTCATCTAAATACGAATTTATCGCTCTTGCAATCTTTTCATTATCAGAACGCCCTGCATTTTCCATCCCTATTATAAAATATAACCTCGCATAGGATTTGCCATTAATCACTTTTGTCGTAACATTCTTCCGCTGATCGTCCCTGTGAATATCAATTGGAAACATAATCTTATCATTTTGTGCCAAGGCTTCTTTCACATATCCATGAGATGCGGTATATGCTTGATACCATTTCCATTTCTTATTCGCCAATAAATCACCCATGTTTGTTTTGTCATGAAGAACCGGTATTCCCTGCCCTTCCAACTGTTCTTTTAGACGCTCTCCCAAAAGCGAGACATTTACATCCGGACTTGATGGACTCTTCGCCCCAGGTAACAATGGATAAAAGGACTCCCAACTATGCGTGTGATAAATATATACAGCTTTTTCACCTTTTGCATCGTTTTTATTTTTTTGTACAGGATTCTTTTTGTCTGCTTCTGTGACTTTATCTTTCGCTACTTCCCGTTCTTTCGTTACCTCTTCAATCGGTACACTAGATTCATTCGGAATATTCGTATAGTCCGTTCCTTCTCCAGCTACGATAATATTAGAATAGTACTTTGACATCCCCGGTACTTCTTTGCCAACGAACGTTCGTAAATCATGTATTTTCAGATCTGTTGTGATAGAAAACAATAAATTCCCAACAGACTCTCGTTTATTTGTTTTAAAATAATCCGATGCAAAATAACGATTTTCACTCTCAAACATTTGAATAAATCCTTGCATTGATACTTTTCCAAACCACTGACTCGCATAATAAGATTTCATAGTATGTAAAAGCGAGGTCACAATAGACGCCGCCACTATCACTACAAATACATATGATAAGATTAAAAATAGAAATTTCTTTCCATGTATACGAGTTGCATACTTTTTCAATGTATCACCTTCTTTATCATTTTAGGTGAGAAGCCCCCACCTCAAGGAACGTGAAGAGCACAGACCAATGAGTAAGTGGTGGTAGTTCAAACATGGATATGTACAAGCTTTATGTAATATATATTTACTAGACTTTTAAATTAGACCTTACATACTAGAATTCCATTTTCAATTTGTGTTGCACCAAAGTTTAAGTGTAAGTTAAAAATAATGTCTTTTCTTACCTAGCCTCACTTAGAGCAAATATAAATGATATACAAATCTTCAAAATATCTACCGCCTGTTTTGTACAATTCTCCCTAATTGAACTACCCCCACCTTCACTTCGTTTAGAGGAGGGGGTCTTCTCTGTTAAAATGATAAAAAAAGAGAAATGGCAGCCCATTTCTCTCTCATTAGTTATTGTTCTTTCGATGTATCCGACGAAGGTGATTTCTTCGCTTGTTTTTCTTTAAAAATTTCACCGATTGCACCAAGTGTGCCAAGTGTTTCAATTGCATTAGATGGGATGAAGACCTTATTTGCTGGTCCTTTTGCTACTTCAGCTAACGATTCAAATGATTTATAAGCAAGAACGCGTTCATCTAAGTCCGCTGCACGTATTAATTCGATTCGGTTTTGTTCTGCTTTCGCAATCGTTTCAATTGCTCTTGCTTCCCCTTGTGCTTCTAATTCTTTCGCTTCTCGTATACCTTCTGCTTCGCGAATACGCGCTTCTTTATCCCCTTCAGCCATCAAGATTTTACTTTGTTTTTCCCCTTCAGCACGAAGAACTTTATCTTGTTTAGCCGCTTCTGCTTCTAGAATAATCGCACGCTTATTACGCTCTGCTTTCATTTGTTTTTCCATGGATACCTGCACATCTTTTGGTGGATTAATATCAACAACTTCCACACGTTCAATACGAACGCCCCACTTCTCTGTTGCTTCGTCAAGAGCTAGACGAATTTCTGTTGAAATCTTTTCACGCCCTGATAATGTTTCATCCAGCTCCATCTTACCAATGATTTGACGCATTGTTGCAGATGTAATATTACGAACACCATATTCATAGTTAGAAATACCATATGTCGCAAGTTCCGGTTCAACAATTTGATAGAAAATTATTGTATCAATTTCTACCTGTACGTTATCTTTCGTAATTACCTTTTGTGGTGGCACATTTGTTTGTTGAATACGTAAATCATGGTATACACGTATACGATCTACAATTGGGATTATTAGATTTAATCCTGGCTGCATGATGCGTTGGAATTTACCAAATCTTTCAACCACACCTACCTTTTGTTGGGGCATGATTTTAATTGTTAACGCGATAAATACAATGACAATTAATGCAAAAATAATCGTTAATGTTAATGCTACCATTTTTATTCACTCTCCCTTTTCACATATAAAACAGTGCTGCTCCTCTTTATAACAATGACTCTTTCCCCAGTAGAAATGGGAACATCTGAAATAGCAGTCCAAGTATCGCCATCCACTTTCACGATCCCATTCCCTTCACTTGTAATCGCTTGCAGGATAATTCCTTTTTTACCAGCTAATTTATCGACAGTATCGATAAATCCTTTTGCCTCTCGAAAATTTTTAGAGATTCGTTTCGTAAAGAAAGTCAATGTTAAACTTACAATTGCTCCTACAACAACTTGTAAAAATAGTGCATCTGGAGCAAACAATGCAATAAGACCTCCGACAACCGCTCCAATTCCAAGCCATAACATGTAAAAGGTAATCGATAACATTTCTGCTATAAATAAAATACCGGCTATAATAAACCAAACTACCCATCCAGCCATATGCAACCCTCACTTTCTTTTTTATTTTCTATATGTATATGAAAAAAAAGAATTGTTTATCACGTCCTCCTAATTAAGGCGAGACGTTTCATCGGAAGCTACTATACATATTCACTGTTATAATGAGTATTATTAAAATATTATATTAATATATTCTTTATTATACATGAAAATCCCTGTATAAAAGTTACAAAAAATAAAATTCTTTCAAAAATTTATTCCACGAATTATGATTACTATAAAGAAATATGTATTATTCTTTGAGTGGAGGTACCAATATTGCATCAACAATCGCTATCCTTTTATTGGTTTTCTAAAATGTGCATCACTCTTGCTGAAGTTGTTTACATAATGATTCTTACTACTCATATTTATATAACAACCAAATCAGCTACTATCACAGCTCTTTTTCCATTATTACGAGTTATTACAAGTTTTATTGCGAGTACATCCGCACCACTTTTAATGAACCGTTTTCCATCTTATTCATTGCTCTTTACATTGCAAGGCGTTAAGACTTTCTTTTTTATTCTTTTAACTGCATTATTTCCCTTACTATCATCTAACATCATTGCCCTTCTTGCTTTTATTATTCTCATTTCATTATGCGAAGGTTGGAGTTCTCCTTTATTATACGCTGTTATTCCACGTCTAACATCACAAGAAAAGTTAGTAAAAGTAAATAGTGTCTTTTCCTTTTCAACACAAATTGTTCAAGCAGCTGCTTATTCATTCACAAGTGTAGTGGTCTTATTGATTGGTGCCACTTCTACACTTATGATAAACAACGTATTAATGATTTTGGGGTGTATTGCATTATATGTTTCATTGCGCGCTATACAAACTGAACAAACAATAGAGAAATCCTCTTCCAAATCAGCTGTATTAATAGAAGGATGGAAACTTTTATTTCAGCATCCCTCCCTCCGTATAGTTACATATATGGACTTAATTGAAACTTTTGCTGGAACGATATGGATTGGTGGTATTACTATGGCTTACGTAACGACTGTTCTTCATAGAGGAGCAGAATGGTGGGGTTATATCAACACAAGCTATTATTTCGGAACATTAATTGGTGGGCTATTAGCATGGCGAATGAGTACATATATTCAAAATAACTTAATACGCTCAATGGCCTTAGGATCACTTCTATTTAGCGTGCTTACCTTCTTATATGGCATAACAAGCAACGGATTTATTGCACTGTTTCTTTGTGTTCTAATGGGACCTTCCTATCAAATTCGAGATATTTCCCAAACAACCGTTTTACAATCAAGCGTACCACCATCTCTATTATCAAGAATGTATACAGCTCACGGTACACTTACTTCGGCTGTTTCAGGACTTTCTATGCTATGCGTTGGCATTATTACCGATATGTTCGGTGTCCGTACTATATATATCATTGCTGCTTTTCTAATTTTTTGTTCTGCTTGTTTATCTTTTATTTTGTTAAAACATACAAAACAGCAAGAAAAAGACATTTCTCTTTAAGTTCACAGAATGCAAAAAGGATAGGTTACCCTATCCTTTTTGCATTCTATTTACGATAAATTTGGAATTCGTCTATGTTTTGTAGCTTGTTCAAATGCATATGCAAGCTTAATTAAAGTCCCTTCGCTAAAAGCAGTACTTGCAAAAGTGATTCCAAACGGTCTTCCGCTTTTCATATATCCAGCCGGTACTGCTATGGAAGGATAACCAGCTTTGGCACATATTGTTGATCCTATATATGAAGGGAAGAGAATTGCATCAAGATCATATTTCTTTAACGCAAAATCAATTCCTTGTTCCTGGGAAAAATATAAATCTTCTAATTTTGCATTTAAGTATTCAGGGTTTCTTAACGTATTAGAAAAATCCTTTCCAAACTCCAACCTACTTTGTCCATATTTTAATGCTTTCTCTTCTATATTTTTATTAAATGCAATTAATTCAGAGATAGAATGGACTGGAATATTGGAAGGTAACTTGGAAAGATAATTATCTAGACTATGTTTTAATTCATACGATGAGACTCTCCAACTCCACTCCCTATGAAAAGATGGAATTTCGATATCTTCTAATACTGTTGCTCCTTCATTACGCAGTACTTGTATAGCATTCTGAAATAGTTCCTCATCATACTCTCCAGATTCGTAATAGCTTTCAGAGGCTTTGTTAAATACTCCAATTTTAGCACTCCTTAAACCATTAGAATCTAAATAAACCATATAATCTTGTTGAGCTCTTCCTTCACTTTTATAAGTTGCAGGATCAAGCTGGTCTATTCCTGTTAGACTCCCCAATAAAATTGCCGCGTCAGTTACTGTTCTAGCAAAAGATCCCGCTGTATCTTGCGAATATGTAAAAGGTATAATCCCCTTGCGACTTACTAAGCCAACAGTAGGCTTAATACCAACTACAGAGTTCTGAACTGCTGGACTTAAAATAGAGGCATCTGTTTCTGTTCCAACAGATAAAACGGTTAAGTTGGCAGCAACCGCTACGGCCGATCCTGTACTTGAACCACCAACAAAAAGGTCATCATCACCTGATCCATATGGATTAATGACTTGTCCACCTCTTGAACTATATCCAGCCCACATTTCAAAAGACATTCCATTCGCTAATTCTGTCATATTCGTCTTACCTAATATGACTGCACCTGCTTCACGAAGCTTTTCAACAAGAAATGCATCATGATTACTCCTATAGTTTTCAAGCGCAATTGTTCCTGCACTTGTATGCATTGAATCATTTGTTTCAATATTATCTTTTAAGAGAATAGGAATACCGTGCAAAGGACCTCTGACACCCTTTATTTTTCTTTCATGATCTAATCCTTCTGCGATAAAAATTGCATCTGGATTTATTTCTAAAATAGAATTTATTTTCGGACCGTCTTGGTCATACTTCGCTATTCTATGAAGGTAATACATAACTAACTCTTTCGAAGTAAGTTCCCCATTTTCCATCGCTGTTTGTATACCATGAATTGTTAATTCTTTTCTTAGTAGTTTATTGAATTGAATCTCCATCTGATTTCTCCCCTTACAAGTTGTTTCCTAGTTTCAGATCTTATCTTATTACTTATTAACTTTAATCATTGCCTTGTCTCCTCATTTCGACAAATTCACATCTGTTTAAACATTTCGTCTACCATACATAAAAACCTTCAAACAAAATAAAAAACGCCTTAGACGAATAAAACTATCTAAAACGTTGTTAACAATCACATATATTCTCTTCCTATTTTCAAACTCTCTTTTATTTCACATACACGTCCTCTAATAAATGTACAAATTCACCTTGATTCCCTGCTAATACAGGACACTTTGCTATATCAACCCATTCATAACAAAATGTTAGGCCCTCATCTTCCTCTCCTGCACTTACTATATGTTCCCACATATCTTTTACATCTGTTAATAATGAAATGTGAAAGAAGTGACGCTTTTGATACTCCTGTTTTTCTTTCATATAGATGATATAATCATCAATGAAACGTTCTATACATAAATGACGAAGTCCAGACTCTTCTATTACTTCACGCAGTACTGCTGCTTCTAATTTTTCTCCTTCGTCAACTGTGCCACCTGGGACCTGTATACCTGCTTCTGGTATATCACGATGAGTAAAAACAAGCAACTGCATAACTCCTGCTTTCTCCCTTGTAATGTATGCATATACTTTTTTCTTATATAACATCGTCATCTAATCCGTCTCCCCTCAATTCATTACTTCATCGCTTCCTCTAAGGTGAGTTGATTTTCATATAGATATGTCGCTTGTGGATTCCCTACATAACGTACGTGCCACGGTTCATACCGATAACCCGTAATGGACTCCTTCTCTTTTGTATACCGAATGACAAAACCAAATCGATGCGCATTTTGAGATAGCCATTTCCCTTCTTTTGTATCTCCAAAAACAGACTCTAATTGGAATTTAGCTGATTGTGATGTAATATCCATTGCGAGTCCCGTTTGATGTTCACTCGTTCCTGGAACAGCACTAGACATTGCTGTTTTTGCTTCTCCATCTTGAATCTTATACATTGTATTTAATGCTTTTTGCCGATCAAAAGACCGGTATCCAGAAACTGCAAAAAGAAAAATCCGCTCCTGATCTCCTTGCTCGAACATTTTTTCAAGTGCCTGCGCTGCTTCTTTCCTCATCTTCTTTTTCTCTTGATCACCTTCACTCGAATAACGCACTTTTGGAATAACTAAATCTTGTGGCTTATAACGATCTGGTAGCCGTCTGCTTTTATTTACAAGTACAAGTACGGAATCAGGATTATTGACAACCGCAAGATCTCCTTCCATTTTGGCAATAGTTTCTTGTGCTTTTGGAAATACAACGCTACTATTCACCTCTTGTGCCTGTTTATCTTTATACATTTTATAATTAATGCTTGCCACTCCAATAATAATTACAACTACTACGACACCCAGTAGTGTCCATCTTTTTTTCATACAACGACCTCTTATTTTAATAATTTGGCCATATAATACTCATCGACACGCTCACCCTCGACAATAAGAGAATCTTTTTTGACACCTTCTTGTTCAAATCCTGCTTTTTTATATAGTGCCTGCGCTCTTGTATTGTGGGCCATTACTGTTAATTCCAAACGCCATATATCATGTAATCTTGCCCACTTTTCTACTTCTTTAAACAATGTCGTCCCAATTCCTTTTCCGCCATATTCTTGTAAGATTCCAATTACAATTGCTGCTGCATGCTTGTTTCTTTGCACATTACCACCATTAGCTAAAATAAATCCAACTAATTGCTCCCCTTCTACTGCTACAAATATAGTAGAATTATAATCTTCTACAAAACGTTGAATCATTTGTGTTTGCTGCTCTACTGTTGTATTCCGTTCACCTGGTTCTAATAGCATAAAAGTAGTTTCTTCATCCAATTGTTTTCCTAATTGCAAAAATGCTGCTGCGTCCTCTACTCGAATTTCTCGAATCATTTCTATCACCCTACCAAGTTTATAATATAAAAATTTTCTTTATAAAGAGATTTTCGCTATTTTTTTATGAAATTCCTTTCTATTTTCCCCAGGAGAAATAGACAATTTTCGATATCAATATAATGAAGAAAAAATTGTGACAATAAAGTGAAACTTTAATCAGTGGGAGTTTTCTTCTTACCTCACTTAAATTTTTTACATTTGCTACATTTTAAAGTTGGGGCTTACTACCCGCGGATAGCGAGATAAAAGCTTAGCTTCCATCTTTTTATTTTTTGAACACACAAAAAAACGTAAGTATCTCACTTACGTTCATCCATTTACCTTTTCTGCTTGCCAAAAATATTCACTAAATGCTTTCGCCAATACATCAATGGAACGATTTAATTCTTCAGATGTATTATCTACACCTCCCACTTCAATTAAAATCGCTTGTCCTGATAAGTCCTGATTATAAACACCGTTCCCTGTTTGAAATCCCTTTTGAATAACACCGCGGCTTACTCCAGGATATTTTTTATTAATCGCTTCATGTAGCGCAGTTGCTAATTGTAAGTTTTTTGCATAATTTTTATTTCCTTTTCCAATGACAAAAGCAAGCTTCGCATATGATTTATCTCCAATCGCTTTTGTTGTGACATTTTTACGAGCGCTATCTCGGTGCAAATCAAAGAAGTATTGCAATTCTCTGTTACTAGCCATTGCTTCCTGTACAACTTCACGAGACATTTTATAAGAACTTGTATCATTTAAACCCTTACTAATCAACCTCTCCCCAACATCTGTTTTATCATTAACTGCCCCTATCCCTTCATTTTCTAATTGCTCACGGAATCTGTCTCCCAAAATAGAAATATTCGTCACAGAGCTTGTCGCTTTATTTGGATTTGGATTATTTGTCAAATTTAATAACGGTAAATAAGACTCCCAGCTATGCGTATGATAAATAAAGGCCACTTGTCTTTTCCCAGTTGTTTGAGATGGTTGTTTCTTGTCTTTATTTGTATCCGTTTTCGGAACTTGTCCTGCTTCTCCAGTCCGCTCTTTCACTACTTCCTCAAGTGGAACACTCGATTCTATTGGTAAGTTAGAATAATCTGTTCCTTCACCAGCAATGACGATTTCCGTATCGTATTTCCCAAAACCCGGAAGCTCCTTTCCAACAAAGCTACGTACATCATCAAATCGAATATTCGTTACAGTTGAAAAAAGAAAAGATGAAATCGAAAAATCTTGATTTAAATTCCGATATTCTTGTGTAAAATAGTGATTTTCCTTTCCAATCACATACATATAACCATTTATTGACAACTCATTCAACCAATTATATAAATATGCTGACTTTGTTTCTTTTAATGAAGTCACCATCATACTAATAAGAAAAAAAGTTGCTAACATCATAATGACAACAAATAAAATGAGCTTTCGTACACTCGTTAATTTTACATAAAAAAAGCCTCGATTCATAACATCACCCTCTCTGTTCCAACTTATGTACAAGCTATAGAGAATAGACCGCCTAAATTTCGGCTATATTGTCATAGAGGTGAAGTGAATTGAAGCTAATTATAGGTATAATTCCTATTGTTTTATCATGTGTTTTTTTATTATTTGCAGCACACCCTAAAATCCGTGCTTTCTTAGATATTTGCGCGTACCTTTCATTATATATACTGGGTATACTAATTGCTTTTAACATATATGATGTTGTACTGCACGGCTTAGTATTTATGACAACCATTCACAGTATTTTATTGAATCCATTATTTCTCCTTACCGGGGCTTATGTAGGAGTATATTCTTTATATCTCCTTATTTATAAACTAGTAACAAATGTAAGAAAAACTTAATACTTACCTTTAAATGGAGTGTAAAGATGAAACCACCTTTTATATGTCATAAATGCCAGAAGAAAATTATCAGAAAACAAGATCTTATCACCACAATATTTTACATACGTATCTACTTATTTCACAATACTTGTTTTAGCCAACAATTTTTCTTTTCTAGTTTCATTCCTATTAACACGTTATTTGGAGCATATTTCATTTGGTATACTCTCGCTATAGGGAGTGTTTTAACCATAACTGAACCCTCAATTATTTGGATCTTTTTTTTACTACCAGCTCTATATCGCTTCATTTCTTATTATTATATCGAACGTCACTTTTGAAGATAGCGATTAGACTGTCCTTTAGGAATACTTAAACACTCCCAATCTTTTTCTTTCAGCAATTTCCCAACATAAATAATTTGTCCAATATGTGATGCATAATGAGCAATCTGCCTTTCAATTGCTTGCATAACACTATGCGCTTCACCACGAATATGAATTATCTTTAAAAGATCTTGCGGAGTTAATGATTGCAGCGCTTGAAAAACATACCCCCATCCTCCCCCCCATGCTGCTAGCACTTCTTCTTTTGAAGCATAACCGCCTTCAAATTCACCATCACGATTCCGATCTAGCTTTTCACCGTCTGTCGTTAAGAAATCTGTCCATCTTGAGCGCATATTCCCATGCAAATGTTTAATGATAATCGCAATACTGTTTGCTTCTTCATGAGGTGTCCAGCATAGTTGTTCATATGATAACTGTGAAAGCGATTGTTCTCCTTGCTTTTGAATCGCCTTAAAGTTTAAAAAAACACATTCTAAATAAGCTTTTCTAACTTCCATTTCCAATCCTCTCCCATATTAACTAATTGGCGTTCCATTTGGAATTTCTATATCAGGTTGCAATAAGATTACATCACCATGTTCTGGGACTCCTCCTAACACAAGCACCTCTGATTTAAAGCCTGCAACACGTTTTGGTGGAAAATTCACTACGGCAACAACTTGTTTTCCAATTAACACTTCTGGTGTATACCGCTTTGTAATTTGAGCACTGGATTGCTTCATACCAAGTTCACCAAAGTCAATTTCCAGCTTAATTGCAAGTACACGCGCTTCTTTAAACTCTTCTGCTTTTTTTATCGTTCCAATACGTAAATCTAACTGTAAAAAGTCTTCAAAATTAGCCATTTTATTCTCCCTCCCAAATTATCATTTAGACAAAACATGCAAATTCCCTCTAAAAAAAGAAAGATGCCTAAGCACCTTTCTTTTGTAACTCCCTTGATTCATTTGGTCTATATAGGAAGTAACCGATAACTCCACCAACACATGATGGCAATAACCATCCAATTCCTTCCTTATATAAAGGAAGCATTTGCAACACATTTGTTATAGCATCAAACTTAATATTTGCACTTTCTAAACCGTTAAATAGACTAATAACTAGTGCCCCTAAAATCGCACCGATATATATTGTATTTCGCTGCCCAATCCATTTATGGAAATAAGACAGAACAATTAGTACAATCGCAACAGGATAAATAATCAGTAACACAGGCAATGTTACAGCAATAAGCTGTGTTAACCCTAAGTTTGATACAAATAAACTAAACGCACATACCAATGTGACAATCATTTTATGTGATAATCTTGGGAATAAGTTTGTAAAGAATCCCGCACACGCCGATGTAAGTCCAACTGAAGTTGTTAAACATGCAAGTGTAATAACAAGGCCTAACAATACTTTTCCACTTGTTCCATATAGCTCATTTACAACTTTCGTTAAAATAAGACCTCCATTATCAGAAACGCCAAGTGATGTACTTGTCGAACCAAGATAAGCAAGTGATAAATAAATTAATGTTAAGCCTACCACAGCAATAATTCCTGATATAATTGTTATTTTTGCAATTTGTCCACTCTCTTTTATCCCTTTTGAACGAATAACTTGTACAACAACGATCCCAAATACAAGTGCACTAATAGCATCCATCGTTAAATATCCTTGAATAAATCCGCCAAAAAATGCATTTTCTTTGTATGCATCTAATGGTGCAGCAGGCGCCCCAATTGGATCAATAATCGCTTTCCCAACAATTACAGCAACAATTAATACTAATAATGGGGTAAGGAACTTTCCAAACCAATCAATTAGTTTTGATGGATTTAATGATAAATACCAAGTAACCCCAAAGAAAACTACTGTGTATAGAAACAGCATATACCACTCTGACAAAAACGCTTCTGATAGAAACGGCTTCATTCCCATTTCAAATGAAACTGCCCCTGTACGCGGGATTGCAAAGAATGGTCCAATCGCTAAATAACTAATCAGTGGGAAAATAAACGCAAATATAGGATGTACTCTAGAGGATAACGCTTTTAAGTCTCCCTCTACAAAAGCTACAGCGGTTACAGCTAATAGAGGAAGTCCGACTCCTGTCACAAGGAATCCAATTGTGGCAATCCAAACATTTTCTCCTGCTTGTTGACCTAATACTGGTGGGAAAATTAAATTTCCTGCTCCTAAAAATAATGCAAACAACATCAAACCAATTGCTATCGTATCTCCTGGCCTTAATCGTCCCTTCATCTTTTTCTTGCATAGCATGTTCCCTATTGTTTTTATCTTTTTTCACAATATGCTATGCATCCTCCTCTCTGCTCATGTTGATTAATATATCGCCCCTTAAAAGGCAATGCCTTTCTCCATAATTTTTCCACTTCCCCTTTTTATTACTCTAATTTATAAATTTTGATTTTTTTGAATATTCAAATCATTAGAGTGTTAAACCATGGAGTAAACTTGTCAGACTTCTTTGCTTTTGTCACACATATAGTAACATATTTAGTTGAAAAATAAAAACATATTTTTTATATAGAATTTTTCGAAAAACAAAATAATAAGTTCTCCTTCCTCGTCTATTATTCTTTTAGGAAAATATTTTAGAAACAAATATGCAACGATTCATTTTGTTATCTCGAAATAACATTACTATTTCCTTTTTTATGTATAACGAAAAGCCATCTAAATTATACAGATGGCTTTTTATCTTCTATTCTATTGTCTCCACTTCACGTGGATTATTCATTTCTTCTACATATACAACGCGAAATCCATGGTCTTCTAAATCCTTAAGCAATGAATCTAATTCTTCTGGTTTAAATTCTTCGCCTAGTGTAAACATAATTCTGCGTACTAATAACGCATCATTATCAAATGTCATTAAACTTTGTATGCCACTATATTTTTTCAAAACTGTAGATAGTTTTTGAATCGCTCCATTATAATCTTGGGTTCCCACCATAACAGAATACCTGCTAGAATGAACACCCCATGCATCCTCTAATAACTCAAATACCTTTTTATGAGTTAAGATTCCAAGAAATGTCCCTTTCTCATCGATAACGGACAAATATGGTAGCTTCTTAATTGTAAAGAACACTTTAAAGAAAGAAGAGTCTTCTCTCACATAGCCCTCTTTATCATTTAATAATTCTGATAAATCATCTTCTAATGAACCTTTATATTCTAAAATATCTACTTTATATACATTCCCTAAAAATTTCTCTTTCTTTTCATCTAAAACTGGCACACAACGATAACCTGTTTTATTTAAATGATCCAATGCTTCACCTATTGTAAATGAAATGGAGCAATATAAAACTTCTCTTTTTGGCACATAATTTCCTTTAATCCTCATAAAAAGCCTCCTTATGTTAAAATACTTTCTGTGCCATAACTATATTATATTTTCAGAAAAAAATAAATAATTTATTTTATTTTTCTGAAATCTTTTCATATTATTGTCATTATTTGTTCATGAATGATTCATTTTTGAGAAATTTAGTAGATTATCATTCTGTACAACAAATAATATAAGCAACTTATCATACTTAAGCTAGTTACTGACTATAGCTGAAAATAAAGAGAATTACTTATAATCCTAGCTTATACCCATATGTAAAGAAAAAGATATTGTAACTTTAGCAAAAAAGCGCTAAAATAAGAATAAGAATTTTCTGAATTTTCAAAGAGTAGGTGAACCTTTATGTCTTCATTATTTCGTTCTTACACATATCGCTTTTTTGTAGGATTCCTTATTATTCTTATCATAAGCCCCATTCCCGCCTTATTATTAACTCATGAGTCTTCTTATTTGAAAGGTTTACTTGGGATTTTTCATAATCTCGCTCATTTTCCATCCATTTTCATCCCGATGATTGATTGGATGCATGAATCCATTCTTTTTTCATCACAACCTATTATAAATTCAACCACAACTTTACATGCTCCAGGACAATCTACACTTCTATTCCCTTATATGTGGGAAGTATACTTTTTATCAATCGTGCGTTTTACATTCACACTCGCAATTGGTTTTTCAATTAGCTTAACAATGGGACGTTTATTCTTAAAGGCACCAAAACAACTAAAAAAATACACTTCAATATTGCGCTGGATTCCATACTCATTCAGTACTGCTTTATTACAATGTTCTATTGTTTTAATTTCTTTATACATCGCAAAGTACATAACAATTCCATTCCTTTCCTCTCTCATCATCATAAGTAGTACATCAATGATTATTGTTATACAGGCAATTAAAAAATGGATTCCGTTTTTAAATAAAACTGCAGAACATGATTTACGTGATTCAACTTTTCTCATTAATACGTTATTTATGGCAATTGTTTCAAATCATAAATCTATTTTAAGCTCCATTATTCTGTCATTTTTTTATATGGAATGTATTTTTCATACGAAAGGATTACTACAATTTATTATTCAATTTGGAGGAAGTTCCCCGACCGTTGTCACAATTGGACTGCTACTCATTTATATTCCATACATCATTCTTTCCTTTCTTCAATCCGTGTGGACAACAAACCAGTCTAAACATCAAACTTACACTATCACAAAAACACTGATAAAGTAATTAAGCTTCATGCTATCTCCCTCCTTTTAAAAATGGAGGGTTATTCCCCTTTCATTCAGGGTAAAATACCAACAAATTCATGTATGGTTAGAAAAACATTCCAATATTTACTCATTTCCTTTGACTATTATTTTCATTTCGATTTATTATAAAAGTATAACATACTTGCAGGAGGTGACATCTTTATTCCAACTTCGGAGTAGAGAACACACTTGGACATATTAAATATTTTTCTCATTTTTGTACTTATTCTCATTTCTGGCTTTTTCGTCGCATCTGAATTTGCGGTTGTAAAAGTACGAAAAAGTCGAATTGATCAGCTTGCAAATGAAGGAAATAAGCAAGCATTAGCTGCCAGAAGCGTTGTTTCTAACTTAGATGTATACTTATCAGCCTGTCAGCTTGGTATTACTATCACGTCTTTAGGCCTTGGTTGGCTTGGTGAACCAAC
Source organism: Bacillus sp. FSL K6-6038 (assembly GCF_038050455.1). Classification (NCBI taxonomy): domain Bacteria; kingdom Bacillati; phylum Bacillota; class Bacilli; order Caryophanales; family Bacillaceae; genus Bacillus; species Bacillus sp. FSL K6-6038. Next base: position 2,049,719 of record NZ_JBBOUH010000001.1, on the reverse strand, counting down.
TGTTGAACACTTACTACGACCACTATTTGAAAAAATAAATATTACTGGAGCAATGGCTAATACGCTATCGTTTATCATTGCATTTAGTGTCATCACTTTTTTCCATGTTGTATTGGGGGAACTTGTTCCAAAATCTTTTGCAATTCAAAAAGCGGAGGCTATTACATTAAAATTTGCCAAACCACTCATTTGGTTTGATAAAATCATGTATCCTTTCATTTGGTCACTTAATAGTACAGCCGTATTCTTTACAAAACTATTCGGCTTAGAACCAGCAAAAGAAAATGAACTTGCTCACTCAGAAGAAGAATTACGACTTATTTTAGGTGAAAGCTTTAAAAGTGGTGAAATTAATCAAACTGAATACAAATATGTAAACAATATTTTCGAATTTGATGATCGTGTTGCCAAAGAAATTATGGTACCTCGCACAGAAATGGTTTGTTTATCTACCGAAAATACATTAGAAGAAAATATGGATATCGTGGCATCTGAAAAATATACACGTTATCCGATTATTGAAAAAGATAAAGATGATATTATCGGGATGCTAAATACAAAAGAAATTTTTCACGACCAAACGAAGGGGATTCAAAAACCTTTAGAAGCGTATATACATCCGGTCTTAACTGTATTTGAAACAGTACCAATCCGTAAAACATTAATTCATCTTCAAAAGAATCGTGTGCAAATGGCAATTGTAATGGATGAATACGGCGGGACAGCTGGCCTATTAACAATGGAAGATATTATTGAAGAAATTATTGGTGAAATTCAAGATGAATTTGATGCAGATGAATCGCCAATGATTGAAAAACGCACACCAAAACTCACTGTACTGGATGGAAAAGTACTCATTTCAGAAGTAAATGATATATTTGGTCTACATATCGATGATAGTGATTTAGATACAATTGGGGGCTGGCTTCTATCTCAGGCAATTGATTTAAATATTGAAGTTGGCTATTCAATTGAATATGCTGGTTTCCAATTCAAAGTATTAGAACTTGATGGGCATCAAATTAAGAAAGTTGCTGTACATAAACTAGATAGTAAAAAGGAGATATAAAGTGACCGTTTTATTAACACTTTGTATAATTGCTTGTTTTATCGTATCGTTTATTGCGTTTATCTATCCGATTATCCCTGGCATACTTGCACTGTGGGCTGGATATCTCATTTATCATTTTGGCATAAATGGTGGGGAGCTAACAATAAGTTTTTGGATCCTTCAAATCATTTTTACCATCATTATTTTCGTTGCTGATTTTATCGCAAATGGATACTTCTTAAAGAAATATGGAAGTACCAAATGGGGTGAACGTGTGGGAATGGTTTCTATTATTATCGGCTCCTTTTTCTTCCCACCATTTGGTCTCATTATCATTCCATTTCTGTCTGTTTTCGTGACAGAAATAATGCATAAAAAGACACCACAAGAAGCGTTTATGGTCGGAATTGCTACAGTCGTCGGCTTCTTAAGCAGTACAGTAGCAAAAGCAATTTTACAAATTATTATGATTATCATTTTTGTATGTTACATTCTTTTTTAACCATCCCTTTTCAGGGATGTTTTTTTTAATAAGCAATGCCTACACGGCTATTTTCATATACTTTTTCATTTATTAGAGACCACGTAAAACGAGCTGTATCTCCTACCGTAATTTTTGATCCATCCAGTGGTAACATATCCGTCTCCGTCCGGTATATACCCGTTTCTTCACCATCAATTAAATGTGTAGGACAAACAATTGTCCAGCATAGCCCACTATTTTTTAAAGCTACATAAGCAGCTAAATGATCTTCTGCAGCCGTTGTGGTTTTTCTTTTTGATTCTTCCGATTGAAATCGATATATCTTCTGATTTGTTCGCGCCTGTAAAATGCCTGCTGTTCCTATCGTAATAATCCTTTTTACTCCCTCTTTCCCCATATGTTTTATAATGCTAGGTATACTATTCGATAATGTTCTATTTCCATCTGTTCCAAGAGCGCTTAAAACGAGCTCAGCGTCCTTTAAAGCTTTCTTCACATCATTTCCCTGTAATACATCCCCTTCTACGATATGTAGCTTATCATGTCTCATCATAAGCTTATTTTGATCACGAACTAATACTGTGATATCATGTGAATCTTGTAATGCTAGTTTCATTAACTGTGACCCAACTCTTCCAGTTGCACCAAATATACATATTTTCATCTTCGTACTCCTTACTTACTATTTTTCTCTATTCTTTCTCAAAAACGATAAATATGCAACTAAAAAAGCTTCCCCAACACGTGAGAAAGCCCTACCATTCAAAATATTATTTTTTTTCCTTTGAATCTGAAGAATTACTATCCTTGCTCGTTTCTTGATCTTTCTTTTCATCTTGCTGTGATGTTTTGTCCTCATCCTTCTTTTTGTCCTCACCTTTACTACAACCTACCATAAATAAAGAGCTCGCAAGTGCCATAGCAGTTAAAGATTTAACCCATTTATTCATTTGCTTATCCCCCTTTTGATAGAATATGTACAATCTCATATTACTTCTCTTTTTTGAAGATAATATGAGAAAAGAGTAAAGATACGGTAAATTTCTGTAAATTTTCTGATAAGAGAGGCGTTTGTTTTTTATTTTGGATCTTTTTCACTTATAATAGAAATAATATAACAAAGAAAGGTTGATATATATGGAACTTGGATTAGCTGGAAAAACTGCACTAGTTGTTGCTTCTAGTCAAGGGTTAGGAAAAGCAATTGCTACGGAACTTGTAAAAGAAGGAACAAATGTTATGCTACTTAGTCGTAATGAAGAAAAGCTAGCATCTTTACAAAAAGAATTGATCGCTCTTAATAAAGGCACTGCCATGTATACAGTTTGTGATGTTACAAACAAAGAAAACATGAAACAAGCGGTAGAATATACTGTACAAACCTTTGGCACAATTGATATTTTAGTAAACAATGCCGGCGGCCCTAAGCCTGGTACATTTGAACAATTAACAGACGAAGATTGGTACAATTCATTTGAGCTCAATTTATTAAGTTACGTTCGTATGATTCGTGAAGTACTTCCATATATGAAAGAGCAAGGCGGCAAAATTATTAACATTGCTTCGTCTTCTATTAAAGAGCCCATTCCCGGATTACTATTATCGAATACATTCCGCGTCGGCATTACAGGCTTAGCAAAAACGTTAGCATCTGAGCTTGCTCCATATAACATTTTAATTAATACGATTGCTCCTGGACGTATTGCTACGGACCGCATCGCTTCTCTCGATGAAACAGCTGCCGAAAAGCGCGGAATTGCAGTAGAAGACGTTCAAAAACAATATGAAGCAATTATCCCACTTGGAAGATATGGTCGTCCTAGTGAATTCGCTAAATTTGCTACATTCCTTGCATCCGATGCAAATACTTATATGACTGGGCAATCATTCCTTGTTGATGGTGGAATGGTAAAAAGCTTATAATTCTTTTCAAAAAAACAAGACAGCTCATATGCCGTCTTGTTTTTTTATTCTATGCAAATCTTTCGTCTTCATATATATTCTCTATTGTATATTCTTTTTTCACAACATATTGCCATACACTATATGCATAACGATTCATTTTAACAAAGCAGTTTTCCAAAAATGATCGAAATTCCGGATTTGCAACTTCTACAGCAACTTGGGCGAATCTGAGTGCTAATCTTTTTAAATTCGAAATATAGGAAATAGCAAGTTCAATGTCACCCTGACTTGTATTCTTCATCGGTATATCATTTTGTATAAGGGGAGACTTCAGTTGTTCACAAATCATATGCTGTATATTTTCACCTTCTTGAAAGTTCACTTGTTCATTGTAAGCTTGCAAAATATAAGGCAAATGTTGTTTTAATATATCCTTTAACTCTTCACCTTCCACCCTATTCATATACTCACCAATCATATGAATCATTTCATAACTACACTTCATTAACTCTTCCATACATCTCATATCATAGCTCCCCCTTCCCTCTAAATATATGCCTATAAATAGGATACCAGAACATTTGCTACCTTTGCTAGAAACCAATCCCAGCTATTTATTTTGTCAAAATCTTTATCAGTTAAGCGTTTAGAATCATGAAAATCCTCTTGTAGTCGTTTCCATACCTCAGCTACAACTGCTTTATCATATATAAAACAGTCCGACTCTGTATTTATGTAAAAACTACGATTGTCAAAATTAGCTGTTCCTACATCAACACTTATATCATCAATTATTGTCACCTTTCCATGAAAAAAACCATTCTGGTATTGATAGACTTCCGCACCGGCATCCAGCATCTTTTTTAAATGCGGATAAGCAGCTTGTTTTAGTAACAGAGCGTCACTTTTAAAAGGAACAAGAATCTTTACCGTCACGCCACGCCGCAATGCTTCTTGTAAACCATCCATCATTTCCTTACTTGGTACAAAATACGGCGTTGCAATGATTAATGATTTTTTAGCCCCTTTTAATAATGCACCGTATTCCTGCCATAACCCTTTCCCATCTGAAAATACATATTGATACTTTGCATTTCCTTGCTGAGATGGTCCTTTGTACAAAGAAAGTTTTTCACCAGTATCCGCATACCAATCTTCTGCAAATTTCTGTTCCATATCAGTCGCTCCATCTCCTTCAATACGCAACTGATAATCACGCCATTTCCCAAATTTAGGATCCTTACCGAGATACTCCTTTCCAATGTTAAAACCACCAATGTAAGATATCTTTCCATCTATCACCGCAATACGCCGGTGGTTACGTTGATGCAATGAATAAAACAAATTCTTTAATTTAGGCTTTTTACTAAAAGTAAACTTAACACCCTTTTCTTTTAACTGCTGAATCACTTGTTTCTTCATTTTATAGCCACCTATACGGTCTACTGATAATTTCACATCCACACCGCTCGATGCTTTCTTCTCTAATAATTGTAAAAAATTACGACTCACTTCATCTTTACCAACAATATAAAAATGAATATAGACATACTTTTCTGAACGATTTATATCATCAAACAAATTTTGATACAAATCCGTTCCATTTGTATATAATTGGAAATTACCGTATCGAATTTGTGATATTTCAAGCCCACTAGTCATTTTCTTCCCCATCTCTAAATCGATGTTCATCCATATGAATATCCCTATGATCCATAACAAAATGGATACACATTTTTTCATGGATAAAACCCTTTCTTCAAAAACAGTTATTCCTATATCTTTCCTTTTTTTCACGTTAACATACAAGAAAAATCTATATTTTCGTGATATATGTCCCTGTCAAACAAGAGTGAATTTGCATATTGTATGTTGTATCTTAAAATAAAAGGAGGAAATAACAATGGGCTTCGCACATGGAAATGGATTCGCGTTACTTGTCGTACTATTTATCCTCTTAATTATCGTCGGTGCTGCTTGCTTTTGCTAGTTAGCCACCCGAAAGAGCGATATGCAGATGAAAAAACTATAAAAGCGGACACCTAAATTTAGGTGTCCGCTTTTCATTTCAAATTACTTATAAAGTTAATAACGTTGCAATTTTCTTACTTTCTGCTTTTCGAATATGACGTTGTTGCGCACGTAAAACAGCAATTTCATGTAGTTTTTTTTCTCCCTCTGTTTCGGGAATTACATGCGGAACAGGAACTGGATTATTTTCTTTCCCAAGTGCTACAAATGTAACAAAAGATGTTGCTGCAATTCGTTTTTCACCAGAAATTAAATCTTCCGCTACTACCTTTACAAACACTTCCATCGACGTTCTCCCTGTCCAAATGACAAACGATTCATAGCTCACACAATCAGTTGAACGAACTGGATGTAAAAAATCTACCCAGTCCATTGATGCCGTTACACATTCCATTCGTGAATGTCTCGTTGCTGAGATAGATGCAATCATATCCATTTCAGCTAATATTTTACCTCCAAATAATGTGTTATGATCATTTAAATCTGTTGGAAAGACACGACTTGTTTTAAAAACTCTTGATTCATTAACTGTTTTCCCATTTGTTTCTTCCATTTCCTTCACCTCTTTAATTCATTCATAAACCTTTCATAACATGAAAACGAAATAAATACTCCCTAAATTCTCCTAGTCCCATGCATCCTATATATTAATTAATATGAAAACATTGGAACTACCCTATGCTTTTTTGTTCATCTTGTATATAAAAATTACACTAGGTGAACTATATATTATATATTAGCAATTTTCATAAATTTATGTCTATAAAAAAGAACCGATTATAATCAATCGGCTCCTCTAAATACATATTGTTCTTTCGGCTGTTCAACTTTATTCCATTTTGTTACTTCCAAAACAGGAATATTTGCATGGAATGGTTGATAAAATTCAGTTGAAATTTCACCTTCCACTTCAATCCAATCATCATTCTTCCACTCTACTCCATCTGGCTTTTTCACTAACATCCCGTATACACCTGAATCGGCTACACAATGAATAATACCAAAGCGGAATAAGAAATATTGTTCTTTCTTTGAAGAATCATCGCGGAAAACAAATCCTTTAAACGAAAGTGTCTTACCTGTAAATTCACCAGGATAATTATAAATTGTTTCCATACCTTTTAAGAAGTCTTCATCCTTCAAGGCAATATTATCTTTTGTGACGTATTCTTTTTTTCCTTTTTCCATCACACCACGATACCCTTCTTTTCCATAGTAAATACTCGTATCGGGTCTTAAAAACTGCCTTGTAATAAATGGATCTGTACTCTCTGCTTGCGCAACAGGGAAATGAAATCCTTTCGCTTTAACAATATCTGAATCTAACGTCGCAATTGGAAAGAATAGTCCTGAAATAATAGGGAAACAAAATAATGTATACGCAAAAGTTCGTTTCCACCATGTGTTTTCATCTTTTGAATGATCATGTCCACAATGACTATGATCACAACCACAACTGTGCTGATCTTTTTCCTTTTTGTGTTCCTTTTGGAAAACAACAATGATTTGAATAAGTGTTAAAAACCCTAAAATAATTGCAGCTGTTTTTGATAAATATGCGTACTTCATATTTATATACTTTGTTATATTACCTGAAATATGAAGCTGCGCAATTAAGATTGTAAATCCGAGTAAAATATATGCTCGAAACATAACCTACCACCCCATCGCATAAATGAGTAGTGAGCTTGCATAAACCACAAGTGTAACTGTAGCTATCACAACAATTACAAATTTTGTTTTAAATGTCGCAAGCATCATAAACATATTTTTAATATCCACCATCGGTCCATAAACGAGGAACGCGACAAGTGATGCTGTTGAAAATGTACTTTGGAACGAAGATGCAATAAAAGCATCCGCTTCTGAACATAGTGATAAAATATACGCAAGTCCCATCATAACAGCTGATGAAGAGAACGGTCCTTGTCCTATAGAAAGTAGTGTTGAAGTTTGTACAAATGTTTGAACTGCAGCAGCAATTAATGCTCCCATTACTAAGTATTTCCCCATTGAGAAAAACTCTTCAACCGCATGTGTACATACGTCCCACATCTTTTTACGCAAAGGACGCTTATGATCCACCTCTGGGAAATGTTCATCACGTAGTTGATGATCTTTAAACATAAACGATAATATAAGTCCAACGATAATAGCTACAATAATGGCTACAATGGAACGATACCACACCATATGCATACTACTTCCAAACGCAACATATGTTGCAAATAATACAACCGGATTAATAATTGGCCCCGTTAACATAAATGCAATTCCAGCATACGGCGGAACACCTTTCCCAATTAAACGTCTTACAATTGGAACGATTCCACATTCACACCCTGGAAACATCATGCCAAGAAAAGTAGCTAATAATACAGACAGAAATCGATTTTTGGGCATCCATTTTGCCACCATATCTTCTGTCACAAACATTTGAATGAATCCTGAAATAAATACACCAATTAGCACAAATGGTAGTGCTTCAATTAAAATTGAGATAAAAATCGTATTCATTTGCAGGAATGCTTTCGGTAACTGAAACAATTCCATGATGTATTTCCTCCATCTTTTCATTAACAATATGTAATTTTAACCTCAATTTATTATTTGAACAAGCCCTTTTCAAATCTACAAATCATGGAAATAAGTTTTTCCTCAATACACATATTGTATATAAGAAACGTTTTATTACGACAAAAAAGCTGCTCTAGCGCAGTTTGATAACTATGCTAGAACAGCTTTCATATGATTTAAAAATAACGTTTCTTCCAAAAAATAAAGGCCATTACGCAAGATAATATTGCGGATATAATCATAGCCATTAAAAAACCATGCGGATTTTCACTTAAAGGAACTGGAACATTCATTCCAAAAAAACTGGAAACCATTGTTGGCACTGATAATATGATTGTCATAGAAGTTAAAAACTTCATAACACTGTTTAAATTATTAGAAATAACCGAACTAAACGTATTCATCATACCACTTAAAATATTACTATATATTTCAGCCATTTCAATGGCCTGTTTATTTTCAATTAATACATCTTCTAGTAAATCTTGATCATCTTCATACATTTTAATAAACGTATTATTGCGCATTAACTTTTGAATAACAATTTTGTTTGCTTTTAAAGATGTTGTAAAATACACTAAACTCTTTTCAAGACCTAATAATGTAAAGATTTCTTTATTTTTCATCGACTTATTTAACTCGTGCTCTAGGTCGATTGTTTTTCGGTTAATTTGTTTTAAGTATCGTAAATAATAAGTAGAAATCGTATATAAGAGCTGCAATGCAAAACGAGTCTTTTTAAAAGTATAAAATTCTTTAATACGCTGATTAATAAATCGCTCGAAAATCGGATTTTCTTCTAAACAGATTGTAACGAAACATTCCGGCATTACAATCATACCAATTGGAATCGTGTCGTATATTGAATTTCCTTCTTCATCATGCCTTACTGTTGGAATATCAACGATAATTAATGCATTGTCATCTTCTTTTTCAATCCGAGATCGTTCTTCATCATCCAAAGGGTCTTTAATAAAATCCAATTCTACATTCAATGTTTGCACTAGAAATTGAATTTCTTCCTCTGTTGGATGGAGTACATTAATCCAACAACCTTTTTGAATTTCCTCTATTTCTTGTAGTTTTCCGTTTCGGTCTGTTAAATAAATATTTAACATACTATCACCCCGATTCTTTTTACATGTGGGAATCTACCTCACTTAAACAACAGTTTTTGAACCGCTATTTTCAGCATATGAAACAAACGTTTAAATTTCAATAGAAAATTATTTTGAAAACGCTTTTCTTCATAATTTCTTTCAAAATAGAAAAAGACAGAGATTGCTCTGTCTTTTCAAAAGCTCATGTTGCCTTTATAACATATTTAGACAGCATCCACAAGTTAAATGAAACTGAAACTGTGTAGCCTGCATATGTTGAGATAATAAAACTGGTGTAGTCAAAGTACGGCAATAATATAATATTTAGTACAATCTTTATTATAATTCCTAAGGTTAAACCTAGAACTGTTTTTTTTTGCTGATCAATCCCTTGTAACATCGCAGCAGTAACTGTAAACAATGAAAATAATATACACGCTGGTGCATAGTACCGTAAAATAACACTTCCTAAACTTGGATTATTTCCTACTCCAAATAAAAGAGTGTATATAGGTTGGGCTAATATAATCATTCCAATTGCTGCGGGAATTGTAATCCCTACAACAAGTAAATTCGTTTTCGTGAAATGCTTATATAATAATTGTTCATTTCCAACTGTATAAGCTTTCGTCATTTCAGGAACGAGAGACATACTAAAAGCTGTTGCAACGGATACAGGAATAAGTACAACCATTTGGACAAGCCCAATTATTGCATTTATTTTTTCTGCTTCACCTTGTACGTAACCTATCTCTATTAAAAGTTTATTGATTGTAAATGTATCAATTGTTTGATACAACGGAATCGCTAACCCAACAGCAACAAATGGAATTGAATACGTAAATAGCTCTTTGTATAAAGCAAAAAAGGACTTCGTTGTCTGTGGGATACTGGCAATCTCTTTCCGTTTTAAATATTTCCGCCTTCTCATATAAAACCCTATCAAAACAGTCAATCCTGCCGCTGCCCCCATAAATGCACCAAAAGTTGAAACTCCAACCGCTAACGAAACAGACGCTTTCAAAATATGCAAAACAACAAAGCTTCCTATTAAGATTGTTAAGACACGAAAAAACTGTTCCACAACTACACTAGATGCTGACGGTCCCATAGATTGAAATCCTTGAAAAAAACCGCGCAATAAACTCATTACTGGTACAATCAATAATGCAAAACTAACAATTTGAATATTATACGTCACAGCAGTCATACTATTACCAGTTTGATCACTTCCGTCGATCACTAGCTTTGCAAGATATGGAGCTAACATATAAAGAACTAGAAATGAAACAATTCCCATAAAAACCATAAAAAACAGTCCACTTTTTAGCACCCGTTTTACTGTATGATAATCATTTAACTCATCGTATTTTGAAACCATTTTAGAAACAGCAAGTGGCAATCCCATCGTTGCAATGCTCAGCATAATTGTATATGGCCGATATGCATATGTATATAATATGTATCCACTAGTACCAACCATCGCTGTAAATGGGATAACATATATAAATCCAAGCATTTTAGATATCATCGTTGCCATCGTTAAAAATAATGTTCCACGTAAAAACGGTGATCCTTTCATTTCATTCCCCCGCTACGCTTTATTACTACACATTATGGACAACTTCTTTATTTTAGAACTGAAACGTATAAAAAAAGCCAATGAAATCATTGGCTTTAACGAACTGTTTTTCTTTTTTTCAATACCTTTAAACCGAAATAAAGAGCAATAAAGAGCACTGCCCCAATAATTATGTAATGCGTATAATCAGCTGCATATTCTTTAATATGCCGCCAATTCCCACCTAGTTTTTCTCCTAAATAAATAAAGAGAATTGACCATGGAATAATCGCAACTACTGTATATAGTGTAAAAAGTTTTAAAGGCATTTTCGCTAATCCTGCTGGTATTGAAATCGCATGGCGTACAATTGGGATGAAACGAGCAGAGAAGATTACCCCCGCACCATAACGTTTAAACCAACTTTCGGCTACATCTAAATGATGCTTGTTAATCAATAAATATTTACCATATTTTTCAACTACCGGACGCCCTCCGTAATATCCTAACCAGTATAAAAAGATTTGTGCTAATGTACCACCAATTGTACCGGCGATTACTGCCCCAATAAAACTTATTTTATCTTGCGCAACTAAAAAACCAGCATAAGAAAGGACAATCTCACTCGGAATAATTTCAATCATTAGCCCTAAAGCAACTCCAAAGTATCCTAAACTTGCGAAAAATTGCAATAACTGCTCTATTAAATTTGCTAACATTTGCTTTTCTATCTCCTTTTCTGCTTACATACCTTCTTATTATCCCACAAAGATTTATGCATGCCAATATATTCCTCATTCTTTACCCAAAATATGTACAATTCATTATAAATATACCAGGCACGAATAGAAAGAAAAAGAGATTTATACGCTGTGAATGATCCCTGGACTATGACCTGCATGTGCTTGAGGAAGGGGACTTCTGTTGGAGTACTGTTAAACTATCTTTATTCTTATCTTTACATATTTTCTTAATCAAGTAAGGAGCTTTTATTCCTATCTTTCATACAGGCAAACATCTCTCTAATTTGCCACTCTGTATTTCTAGCAGTCGATAACTCTGGGATTTCCTTTTCACCAAAAAAGGTCACTTCTTCTGTTTCAATACTTGTTTGTTTTTCGCCCCCAACAATTTCACAACCAATAAATATTTTATATACATGCATTGCTGATGGTGATGGATAATGTTTTTCTTTATCAAATACTGCTAATAATCGAAAATGATCAACTTTATAACCCGTTTCCTCCCACACTTCTTTTGCTGCCACTTCTGTTGGCGTATAGCCAACATCTGCCCAGCCACCTGGAAGAGCCCATTTCCCGTCACTTTTTTCTTTCACAAATAATAATTTTCCATCCTGATACACGACAGCCCGAATATCTACTTTTGGTGTTTGATAACCCATTTCATTGGCAAATAATCTCTCTACCACTTCCCAATCTGTCTTCGTATAATGAGACATCATCGTAACTGAAAGATCACGTAATTGTTGAAAACGTTCCATATCATACACATCTTTTGAATACGTTAAACCAGCCTGAGCAATGGCTTGTATTTGTTTTACCCAATCGATCCATTTCACTTCCATATTCTCACCATCCTAGGAAAGATATTCTCTACTCACATTGAACAATACGTAATTTCACTGCAAATGAAAAATAGACTACTTGTTCACTTAAAACTAAACTATACTTAGCAAAAATAACAGAATATACACCATTCCTTCAAAATCTTACTATAATCTCTGTTAATTCCTATTGTTGATTAAGAAATAAAAAATATAAAAAGTTCACCTCCATTTGTATAAACGAATTAAATAGTTGTAAAATTTCGGATATCTATTGCGAAAGATTCCTTCTCTTCAACAAAAGGAAAATGATTACTATTTTCAAAAATTACTAATTTTGAATCTGAAATCAAGCTATGTATTTCCTTTGAATAAAAAACTGGGCATTGAACATCATGTTGACCACACAAAATGAGAGTAGGGAAATGAATATATCTTAATTTCTCTCGAATATCATACGTTTTAAGATCTTCATTATAGGCACGCATTCTTTTTCTAATTATTTTATTAAAATATTCATTATATTTCTAATGAACCAAATCTCCCTGTCCCATTCGGTTGTATTTTACCATATATAACCATTATTTTGTTAAATCATTACTCTAATTGCACTCTTTTTTGAGCAATGAAAGACTAATCCCCATATACACTTAAAGAATGGTGAGATCCCTAAAAATTACCAATCTTCTACAATCATTTTACTAATAGACGCATTATTACTTTGATGTTCCACAACGTCGAGCAATTGAAACCTACTCAAATAAGATGAATCTTTAATCTTTCGTTTTTTGCTCCCTCCTTCACCTAATATAAATTTTAATATAGTAATCTTACTACTCGCTAATAGCGGGATAACAAAAAAGAGATTGATAACGAATCAATCCCTTTTCACATTATGTTAATTCATGGAGGTGTTCTTCAATATATTGCCGACGATTATTGATATATTGAAAAATCATTTCTGCTTCTTTATCAAAAATGTCTATTTTATCTTTCATATAAGGATCTTGAATAAGATACGGACGAATCGCTTCGCACATTCCCTCTACTTGTGGCCTTATAAAAGAAACCGTAAATTTTTCCTCCAAAATTTCTTCAAGGATATTGCGGTAACGTTTTCGAAATACTGGTATATCAAGAATTCTGGCACTCAATGTATTATACCCTTGAATTCGAATATATTCATGATTAAGTGGCCTTCCCTCTACATCACGGCCCCATGTAGCATCATAATCCCATGGTATCACTTCAAACAAATGCGTTTCATCATTATGATACAATGCATAGTTATGAACAAACCCATCAAAGTTTTGAGTCAAAATAACACCTGCTAACCATCGCAAATATTTTTCAACATCAAGATAATTCACTATTTCTTTTTCATATTTTTCTCGCGATAGTGCATTTGCCTGATAAACGAATTCACTAAGCTGTTCTTCACTATGTTCATTCGCACATTTAAACTCATAGCCTGCAGATAAGTTTGTTTTAACATCTTGATCACGCTCACTTATTAAAGAAAAATTCGCATCATCATCAATCGCATAATAAATTGACCCACTCGGTAATTTACGGATTTTCAAAAAATTCTCATCAACAGATTCTAATTGCAAATATACCCCTTGAATTTGACCATTAATTTTAATAAAAACATGCTGAGATTTTGGTGAAAGCACACCAATATCACTAAAGAAGTCAAGCGATAATTTATTTCTTATAAGTGACGGATCCTTAAACTCAGAATTCAAATGAAACTCTTTCACCCCTTGAAATTGTTTCGGCTTATAGAACATAACATGATATGATTTTTTATCAAATTCTCGAATATGTGCTCCCCGGTATACAATGTCAATATCATACTTTCTTTTCCCATATGTTAATTTAGCAGGCACTGGACTATCAGACCAAATGTCCTTCTTTAATTCAACAAGATACATCGGATGAATAAAAAAATCATAAGAAGGCAACATGTTCTCCCATCCCTTCTTTTTTTCTCCATTTAATGTATGCTCATTGCTTTGTCCATGTCCATATATCCGCTATATGTCTATTTTTATTGAAATCTAAGCTCTTGTCTCATACAGAAGAAATTCTCTCCTCATATCCTGATTAATGTAAAAGGATACTTTTTCATTTTAATTAGCGATAAGGAGGGTTTCTATGAAACGTGATATTCAAAAAGCCGTTGAGGAAATCAAAAGTGCAGGGATGGAAGAATTTTTACATCAAGACCCAAGTAAGTTTGATTGTGACGATAATAAATTTTCTGGTCATAAATGTACAACAAGCTGTAAATGTCCTCGAACAAAATGTACACGTGTGAAAAAATGTACGTTCGTTACAAAATGTACGCGTGTGAAAAAATGTACGTTTGTTACGAAGCGTACTCGTGTACGTGTACAAAAGTGGACATTCGTTACAAAATGTACGCGTGTGAAAAAATGTACGTTCGTTACAAAACGCACACGTGTGAAAAAATGTACGTTCGTTACAAAACGCACACGTGTGAAAAAGTCCACTTGTGTTACAAAACGGGCACGTGTGAAAAAGTCCACTTGTGTTACAAAACGGACACGTGTGAAAAAGTCCACTTGTGTTACAAAACGGACACGTGTGAAAAAGTCCACTTGTGTTACAAAACGGACACGTGTGAAAAAGTCCACTTGTGTTACAAAACGGACACGTGTGAAGAAATGTTTCTGTAAAAAATGTGTTTTTATCCGTAATCATGATAAAAAATCTTGCAATCACTCATGGGATGATGACTGTCATTCAAGCTGCCATGAGTGCGATCATCACAAACATTCATCTTGCAAACGGAAAAAAGTCGATCACTTCTGGTTTAGAAAACGTAATTGCTAATTCTTTATCCCTTATTGTTAACAGTAAACGTAAAAAGATCGCTCTATTGCGGTCTTTTTATACTTGCTGAAAATGACTTATATCGGCAAACTGTTTAACACTAGCCTCTTTTCCTTCAAATTCAATGATACTTAAGCTCGCACTATGCATAAATGGATCATCCCACACTCTTTCAACAGAAAGACCAGTAAAATGTCCCACAAGTAATTTTGCAGCTGCTGCATGAGATACGATTAAAATACTTTCCCCTTTATGTTTTTCTAAAAGAAGGTTTACTCCTTCTATCACCCGACTATGCACATCATAGAAATTTTCGCCTGATGTCGAACAAAAACGATGTGGCTCATTCCAAAACGTATGTACTTCCTCTGGGTACTGCGCTTCCAAATCCACAAGCATTTGCCCTTCCCAGTTCCCCATATTAATCTCATAAAAGTTCTCATCAGCTATAATTGGAATATTCCGCTCTCCTTTTATTAACTCTGCCGTATGCATTGTTCTCCCGCTTGGACTACTATATATCGCATGAAGTGGTATATCCTTTATATGATCCCCTAACTGCTTTGCCTGTAATATCCCTTTTTCGGTTAAATTAGAATTTTTTCTCCCTTGCATACGCTTTGCCACATTCCACTCTGTTTCTCCATGACGTGTTACATATAAAGTCGTTTTCATTCGTTTTCTTCCCCCTCATCAAATTGGTCGTAATTCCCATGGTTCCAATGTTCCTACAATACAATCACTTTGTTTACTCTGAATTCCTGCTATAACTCCATCAGTAATCTCTTCATGAGTCAACCACCTTGAATGTTCACCTTGTAAAATAAACCCTAATAAAATTCTATGATAATTACAGAAAGCACTTCCTATTTTTTGACGTTCCAATCGAGATGCACTACTCCCTAATATATGAAACAAACTATAGGATTTAGAATGTAATTCAATTTCTTCACAAATTACTTGAAGCGCCTTTTTAGCAGTTGTATGTACCCAAGCTACGACTAATCTGATAGGTCCATTTTGTTTAATCGTATCTTTAATAGATTGTTTCAAAGCATCACTATCGTGGTAATCAAGAGAAATACATGTAACATTTCTTGGAGCATTACATGTATTTTTTACATCTTCTAACCTATTCCTATCTCGTCCAATAACAGAAACATAAAGCCCTTGATTACAAAGCCAAACGGACACTTTCTTCAGCATCCCTGTCCCTCCAATAACGAGCGCATGCATGCTCTTCCCATCCCCCTTTATTTCATCAATAAAATTTCATATGTGGTTTTGCTTCCTTATAATACTTTAAGCGATCCTGCAGTGTACCTGAATGAAACTCAAACTTATGTCCATCTGGATCAATAAAATAAATAGACTGACAATCTCTTACATCACGTTCTCTTCCTTGTAAAATATGAACTTTATTCTCCTCTAATCGCTTTAATAGTCGACCAAAATCCTCTTGTTTAACAGAAAATGCAAGATGTGTATATGACTGATGAATTTCATTTCGTGCAATATCTGCTTCTTCATTGAGTGCCACCCACACTCCACATATATCAAAATATGCGAGTTTTCTTCCTTTTACTAATAACTTCCCCTCTAATACTGTTTCATAAAATTGAATAGATCTTTCTAAATCTGAAACCGAAAAACAAAGATGATTAAAGCCATTTATCAACATAAGTCCTCCTTACAAAATAAGAGATGAGCGAAAATTCGCGCATCTCTTATTATACTATTTTTTTGTAATATACGCCCATTTATAACTAAAATCGCCGCCGAATGTATGATTTGCAATTCCTTTTACATATGTTTTTTCTAAATATGCTGTACTTTGCTGATAAGTAGGTGAAATCGCTGTATCTTCTCCAATTAAGATTTTTTCAGCTTCTGCAAGTGCTTTCCAGCGCGCTGCATCATCTTTTAACAACTCACCTTTCGATTTAGCAACTAGGTCATCATATTTCGGATTTGAATACGCCATTTCATTAAATGTACTTCCTGTAATAAACATATCAATATACGTCATTGGATCTGGATAATCTGGGCTCCATGCTGATAGTGAAAACTCATATTGTAATTTCTTCTCTAAATCTAATTTCTGTTTATACGGTTGTTGTTTCAAATTCACTTTAATTCCAGGTAAATTTTTCTCAAGCTCTTCTTTAATAAAGTCGCCAACTTTTTTCCGGCTACCATTATCATCGTTTAGTAATTCTACCGTAATTGTATCTTGACCCAGTTCTTTTTTCGCTTCTTCCCATAACTTTTTCGCTTTTTCCGCATTGTCTTTACTATCACGGAAGTTTTTATTTACAGTACGAAAATCTTTTCCATCCGGACCTGTTGTGAATTTTTCTGGTACTAAGAAATATGCTGGTAATGAGCCATCATTTAAAATGACATTTGCAATACCTTTTTTATCATAAGCTAAATCAATTGCTTCACGCACTTTTTGATTTTTAAATGTTGCATTTTGTTGATTAAAACGTAAGAAATACATACGCGGATCTAGTTTCGTTTTGAATTCATCTGGCTTATTCTTTTTATATTTATCAACAAACTCTGAAGTTAAAATTACGCGGTCGGCTTGATCATTATCATATAGGTTCACACCTGTGCTCGTTTCTTTTACGACACCGACATTAATTTCTTCTAGTTTTACAGTATCTTTATCCCAATAATTTGGATTTTTCTTTAATTGATAGCTTTGCTCATGCTTCCATTCACTTAACGTAAATGGTCCATTGTATAAAATTTTATCAGCTTCTAATGCATACTTATCACCTTGTTTTTTTACAAACTTCTCATTTAAAGGGAAGAATGTTGGAAATGATGTAAGATCAAGAAAATATGGAGTTGGTTGTTCTAGTTCTACCACTAGTGTCTTATCATCCTTTGCTTTTACACCTAGCTGATCAAGTGGTAGTTCCCCCTTATTAACTTTTTGAGCATTTTTTACATCAAATAAAATGAATGCGTATTCAGCTGCTGTTGCTTTATCAAGCGCACGTTGCCAGCCATATACAAAATCTTGTGCACGAACTGGCTCACCATTCGACCACTTTGCATCTCGTAATTCAAAAGTATATGTTTTCTTATCTTCACTAATCTTCACATCTTTTGCCATACCTGGAGTTCGCTTGTTATCTTTATCTAATCGATATAAACCCTCCATTGCATTTACAAATACTCGAAATGATACGGAATCTGTTGATTTTGATGTATCCATCGAAGGAATTTCTGCTGTTTCTAGTAAGTTTAGCACTTGTTTATCGGCCATCCCCTTACCTGTTTCTTTCTTCGTTGTCGATGCTTTCTCCCCATTCCCGCAACCTGCAACGAACATACTTGTTGATAATGCAAGTGCAGCAAGCGTTGAAACTTTTTTCTTCATTATTCCTTCCCCCAATCTGTATGTATACAATAAAGCATGTATAATATTATTATACAAAAAATTCTGATTATTTTAAATATTTTTCTTTCCTAAAATAAAAAAAGAAATGAATGTAAAAGCTGCTCCATCTGCTTTTACATTCATTTCTTATAACATTTCTTTTTTTTCATCTTTTTGTAATCCGTCATCCAACTCAAAAAGATCTTGCGTACGAAACACATCTTCCATCATTTTCAAAAACTCTTTTTCACCTTGGGGCTCACCGTTAACTGTAAGAGAATAGGGTTCAATTTCATGCAACCTGTAATCGACAACAAATTGAATGATAATTTTTTGTCTTGTCATACCATGATTGTATCCATGAAATTCTACTAATTCCAATCCATCTCCCCCGCGGTAATAAACCCAGGTTGGTTGCTTAAAATGCTGTTCAAAAGATTCCCCAATAGAAAAAAAAGGATACTCATAAAGGGAACTTGCTCGTACTTTTTGAATAACATCTTGATCTGTAGGAAAGAAAAAGTGACTCATGAATATACTAGCAGCTGTCAAAATTGTAACAATAGCCGCTCCCATTTTACTTGTTCCTCCACTATCACGGATGAGATAACGCTCAACATCTCCATTCGTTACCCCTCTTGCTTTTATCCGGTATATTTTCCGCTCAGCAAATCGATAATATAACCCATTTGCAAAAATTCCGACCCCTATCATCATTAAAATGAGCAATAAAAAGGTAAGGGGAACCATGTTAATAATGGGGAGTGCTACATTGAATCCCATATAGTATGAAAATGCATCACAAGCTACTAATAAAATTACAAATAAACAAGCAGGTAAGTAATATTTTCGATAACCAAACCATCCGACATTGAAAATAGCAGCCCATCCATTCCAGCTCCACCTTGCTATTCGTTTCTTTTCTTTATCCCATTTTCTTTTATAATATGGATAATGTGCTCCCACATATTGTTCCATATTTTTTTCGATTGGTGAGGTCTCCTCTTTTGTTCCATTATGTAAAGTTTGCTGACAATCTTCACAATTAAATTGACCTTCAGGACAAGGATTCCCACAATTTATACAACGCAAAATAATCCCTCTTTCCCTGATTTATCCCCTACTTATACTTCTGTTGTCCAGCATACTAAAAAATTTAGCTATTTAACAAGATGATTCCTCCCCGCAAATAACAGGTTAAACCATTCGTATGAAACATAGAAATACTTACTTTCTACTAGACTTTGTTATCCTCTAAGCAATGAAAACTACTATCTCCATTTGAAAAGAGTTTTATCTTATTGCAAAATCCCCTCATGTTTCAATAACCATTCTTTTCGCCATAGACCACCTGCATATCCAACTAACTTTCCACTTTTTCCAATTACACGATGACACGGAACAATAATAGAAATCGGATTGCGACTATTCGCTCCTCCTATTGCACGCACCGCCTTTGTGTTACCAACCTTTTCTGCAATATCCAGATAGGAAGCATTCACTCCATATGGAATCGTATAAAGTGCATCCCAAACACTCTTTTGAAATGGTGTTCCAACCGCTGACAGTGGTACTGTAAATTCAGTTCTCTTTCGATTAAAATATTCATCTAATTCAGCGAGGCACTGTTCTACAATTTGATTTTTATTCTCTTCTTTCCGTTCCTCTACAAAAATAACAGAAGTAATTCCTTCATCATTTGCAGTAATTTCAAGCAAACCTATTTCGCTTTCATAATAAGCTCGGTACATGCCCCTATCCCCCAATTTAATTTATTTCAATAATTGTAACATAAATGTACAAAATTTCGGGAATAAGCGTTTCATTATGGAAACAAAAATGATGATGATACAATAAAGGAAACTACAATAAGGGGGAATAAATATGAACTATCAGCTTTTTTCACCTTATACGATTAAAGATGTTACATTAAAAAATCGTATTGTTATGTCACCGATGTGTATGTACTCTTCAGAAAACGAAGATGGAAAAGTGACAAATTTCCATCTTATCCATTATGCGTCTCGCGCAGCTGGTCAAGTAGGCCTTGTTATGCTTGAAGCTACAGCTGTTGTACCTGAAGGACGTATTTCTAATAAAGATTTAGGTATATGGAATAATGATCATATTCCAGGGTTACAAAAAACGGTGTCCCTCGTCCATGAAAATGGGGCAAAAGCAGCTATTCAGTTAGCCCATGCTGGTCGAAAAGCTGAATTACATACAGACTCTGTAGCACCCTCGGCTATTGCATTTAATGATACAATGAAAACCCCAATAGAAATGAATAAACTGCTAATCAAAAAAACAATTTCTGCTTTTCAAGATGCCGCATGCCGTTCCAAACAAGCAGGATTCGATATTATTGAACTCCACGCGGCTCACGGCTATCTCATTAATGAATTTCTCTCTCCATTATCTAACAAACGAACTGATGAATATGGCGGATCACCTGAAAACCGTTACCGTTTCTTAAAAGAAATCATTGATGCTGTAAATGAAGTTTGGAATGGTCCTTTATTCGTTCGTATTTCTGCAAATGACTATCATCCTGAAGGATTAACAGTCCATGACTATGTTCAATTTGCAAAATGGATGAAAGAACAAGATGTAGACGTAATTGATTGTAGTTCTGGGGCAGTTGTACCTGCACAAATCGACGTTTATCCTGGCTATCAAGTAGAGTATGCAAATCATATAAAAAGACAAGCACACATTGCGACAGGCGCAGTAGGATTGATTACAAGCGGGATACAAGCAGAAGAAATTTTAGCAAATAATGAAGCGGACTTAATCTTTATCGGTCGCGAATTACTTCGCAATCCATATTTTCCAAGAACAGCAGCTAATGAACTTGGATTTGAATTACAAGAGCCCCACCAATATCAACGTGCTCGTGGTAAAATAGCCCCGACTCGCCGCTAATACGCAATAATGAAAACGAGAAGGGCTCCCCTTCTCGTTTTCATTATTCCATCATTGT
The DNA here is from genome assembly GCF_038050455.1 of Bacillus sp. FSL K6-6038. Lineage (NCBI taxonomy): Bacteria > Bacillati > Bacillota > Bacilli > Caryophanales > Bacillaceae > Bacillus > Bacillus sp. FSL K6-6038. The sequence goes on along the minus strand of NZ_JBBOUH010000001.1, from coordinate 2,028,201 downwards.
AATCTCTGTAGAATTATAAATATGGACACCAGATTCTTCACGTAGTGCCGCTAAGTACATCCCTTTTGCAACCTGCTCAGCTGTAATCGGCTTATACTTTTTTAAAGTACCATTAAATACAAATGGCAAAACACCAGATATCTTCTCAGCCATTCTTTCTCCAAAACGAAATTCTTCTCGATCTCCTAGCAATAGTGATGGTCTAAATATATGAATCCCACCGATTACTAACTTTTGAAGTTCCTCCTCCATCTTCCCTTTTACTTGTGAATAAAAGAAAAGTGATTTTGGATTAGCACCCATAGAAGAAATAACAAGAAAATTTTGTACACCTTGTTTTTCTGCTAAACAGGCCGCTCGTAATGTATATTCATAGTCTACTTTTTTAAAATTCGCTTTCGTTTTCGCTTTCTTAATTGTTGTCCCAAGACAGCTAAAAACATCATCAACAGCAAAAAATTCTTTATACTCTTCTAATATAGAAAAGTCAACTTGTTTCTGCTGTAACTTTTCATGTTCCCATTGCAGTGGCTTTCTTACAAAAACCATAACCGAATCATAGTAATCTGAGTCAAGTAATAGCTGCGTCACTTCTTGTCCAACTAAACCACTCGCACCGAGTACTAAGGCTGTTCTTTTATTCATTTATCTTTATACCTCTTTATCTAATTTTATACCGTCCAAACAGGCAGTACAAATCCTATTTCTAGGAGTTTCCTTTTTCTTATTCTATCATAAGTAAAGCACTATGCGTGATGCAAGTGCTTTACTTACTCTTCTCTCCTTTTTTCTCTGTTGGTAGCTTGGTTATTATCCTAGAGTCACCTAGATTACTTATTAATGTCTTGAGGAAAATCAAAACACATGTTAATGGCAAAACTACTGCTAGTATCAATAAGATTGCTTCCATTATGTAATCCAATTACTCATCCCCTTTTCATACCCTCTACCTCAATATATGAAAGGAGTGTTGTCACATATGCGACATTCATAAAAATTAATACTGTTCTTTTTGACAACTTTATAACAAAATCAAATCGGAATGATTATTATTTATTGCAACTTTCGTAAAGATGTATTATACTAAGTTCGCAACTTAAAACGTAATTATTCCGTTTTATAACAAAAAGATATTTTTTCTCTTATTTTGGAGAATATAAAATTGGAAAAGAAAGAAAAGAGGAGAATTACATGAAGAAAAGGTTAATGGTATTTTCTTTTATACTTATTTTTACATTAATTTTTGCTGGGTGTGCCAGCAAAAAAGACGGAACTGCAAAAAAAGATGGAAAACTTTCTGTATATACAACTATTTTTCCACTTGCTGATTTCGCTAAAAAAATCGGTGGTGACTATGTAAATGTTGAAACAATTTATCCACCTGGCGCTGACTCTCATACATATGAGCCAAGTCAAAAACAAACGGTACAAGTTGCGAAGGCAGACCTATTCGTATATAACGGCGCGGAATTAGAGCCGTTTGCAGAAAAAATGGAAAAAACATTAAAAAAAGAGAACGTAAAAGTTGTTAATGCATCTAAAGGTTTCGATCTTATCGCTTCATCAGAAGAAGAGCATGAGCACGAGGAAGGTCATAAAGAAGAAGAAAATCACCATCATGACAAAGACCCACACGTGTGGCTTGATCCTACACTCGCGATGAAGCAGGCTGAAAAAATTAAAGATGCACTCGTAGAATTGCAACCAGATCATAAAAAAGAATTTGAGAAAAACTTCGCCGCCCTACAAACAAAGTTCACTGACTTAGATGATCACTTTAAATCTGTTGTTTCAGAGGCAAAAACGAAAGATATTTTAGTTTCTCACGCTGCATATGGATATTGGGAAAAACGCTATGGCTTAAAACAAATACCAGTTGCTGGCATCTCCGCTTCTGATGAACCATCACAAAAAGAACTTGCTAACATTACAAAAACAGCAAAAGAGCATGGTTTAAAATATATTTTATTTGAAACATTCTCTACTCCAAAAGTAGCAGAAGTTATTCAAAAAGAAACAGGAACGAAAATTTTACGTTTAAATCACCTTGCTACTATTTCTGAAGATGATGCAAAGAAAAATAAAGATTACTTCACATTAATGGAAGAAAACGTGAACACTTTAAAAGAAGCTACAAACTAAATTTATATTTCCTTTCAGACAGTTGAAACATATTCAACTGTCTTTTTTCATATTCAGCAGCTTGACTTCAACAAAATAACAAGTAAAATTATCCATATTAGTTTTAAAGATATACTATGTTATGAAAGCGAGTTGGAACTATGAATCTTCACATTTGTGAAGTAACAGCAAATAATTGGCGTTCAGTCGCTGCTTTAGACGTAGCAAAGGAGCAGCAGCAATTTATTGAAAGCAATGCATTTTCTTTAGCGGAATCCCTATATGAAGAAAACGGAACGTCAGTAGGCTTATATGATGGAGAAACACTTGTTGGCTACGCAATGTATGGTTGGTATTCAAAAAAAGATGATAGCGTATGGCTAGATCGTTTTATGATTGATTACCATTTTCAAGGAAATGGCTATGCGAAACGTTTTCTCCATCTGCTTATCCAGTATTTACAACAAAAATTTCAATGCAAAAAGATTTATTTAAGTCTTCATCCAGAAAACAAACTAGCAATGAAACTATATGAGTCTTTCGGTTTTCACTTAACTGGTGATATAGACGATGAAGGACCAGTTGTTGGTGTTGTAATGGAATTACGGATAAATGAAAGTATAAGCCTGTGAAAACAGGCTTTTTATTATTTTCTACTAATCTTTGTTTATTAATAGAAGAACAAGATGGTCATGTTTCCTATTCTACCTCCGCATCAAAAATATAATTGTTTCACTTTTTTTCATTAACTAAAGATGTAATGCTAAACATTTACCGTACAATAATGTCCTTTTTTCTACAAAGTAAACACTACTACTTTTAATAACTATACTCCAAAAGAATAAAAACAATCTTTCAGCGAAAATATATGTACATATATGCAAAATCAGTAGTAAATGGAGGGTTTGTTTTGAAAATATTCAAGTTCTTATTCGTAAGCCTTTCTGCTATTTTAATCATGCTTAGCAGTAATAGCTTCCATATCCCAGCAGAAGCTAAAATAGAGACAGATATTGATGTAATACGTCAAAAACCAATTACGTTTGTACTCGTTCACGGCGCTTGGGGAGATTCTAGCTATTGGGATAAAACAGCTAATGAGTTGAAACAAATGGGACATAAAGTATATACTCCTACCTTACCTGGGCATGGAAAAGATACGAATAAAGCTGTAAAACACACTGATTATGTCAAATCAGTAGTCAACTATGTGAAGGAAAGAAATATAACGGATTTTGTTCTTGTTGGTCATAGTTTTGGTGGTACTGTTATTTCAAAAGTTGCCGAACAAATTCCAGATCGAATCCACAGACTTGTCTTTATGAATGCATTTGTTCTAGCAAATGGAGAAAGTGCAGCTGATGAAATCCCAGCCGAAGGAAAAACGCTTTGGACCGAGCTTGCGAAAAAATCGAAAAATAATGCTATCCAATTGCCTTTTCCTATTTGGCGAGAAACCTTTATGAATAATGCTAATCTCGACTTAGCGAAAAAAATTTACGAAACTGTTACACCAGAACCAGCTGGACCACTTTTTGAAAAGCTGGACCTTACGAAATTTTATCAATTAAATATTCCAAAAAGTTATTTCTATTTAACTGAAGATATGGCAGTTCCACAAGGTAAAGATTCAGGATGGCACCCTCACATGTCAAATCGCCTTGGATTATTTCGTTTAGTAACTACACAAGGTGATCACATGACTATGTTTCATGCTAAACCAGCAATTGTCGCGAAGAAATTAGTTGAAGCCGGCAGAGATTAATAACAAAAATAAGCCTGCTAAATTAGCAGGCTTATTTTACGCACTCTTTAAAATGTTCTTGGAACCATTCTTTATTAATATCTTTCCCGATAAAGACCACTTCACTCACGCGCTCTTCTCCCTCTTGCCACTCTCTATCGTAAGAAGCAGCAAATAGTGTATGAACACCTTGAAAAACAATACGGCAATCTACTCCATCGATCGATAGAATTCCTTTATATCGATATAAATACTCTCCTAACTCTTGAACTACAGCTGACATCCATTCGTTTAACTTTTGCAAATCTAACGGCCGCTCTTCACGTAATACAAATGATTTTACACCTTCTAAATGATGATGCTCTTTATGTGGATAAATCTCTAATGTATCACGCGTTTTAAACGTTTGAATTTCTAACAAGACCGGTATATCTACTTCACAATTTATCGTTGGGATTAATTTTGCTGTTGGATTAATCCCTTGTAATTCAGTAAGGAGTTCTTTCTCTTCTTCCTCTCCAACTAAATCTAATTTATTTACTAAAACCATATCTGCAAAAGCAATTTGTTCTTTCGCTTCTAGCCCTTTTTCAAAATGTTTATGTATATGATAACTATCTACCACTGTCACAACACCATTAATTTTGTATGCTGACTGAATAACTGGATCTAAAAAGAACGTTTGGATAATCGGCCCTGGGTTTGCAAGACCTGTCGTTTCAATCACTAGACCATCAAAATCCATTTTCCCTTCTGCTTTTACATCCAATAACTGTTTTAAAGCAACAAGTAAATCTTCACGCACTGTACAGCATAAACAGCCATTTGTCATTTCCATAATTTCTTCTTCTACATTCATAATTAATTGATTATCGATGCCAATTTGCCCTATTTCATTTACGATAACCGCTAATTTCTTTCCATGTTCTTCCGATAAAATACGATTTAATAATGTTGTTTTCCCCGATCCAAGAAAACCAGTTAAAATTGTTACTGGAATCATTTCGTACATCTCCTTATAGCTATATCTTCGTACATTATACCATACAGATAAAGTGAAACTTCCATCAGTAGGGTTTTTCTTCATCCCCCACCTATCTTCCTCGTTTCGCTCTTACTCTTGAGGTGGGGGCTTACTGCCCGTTAATGCGAGGTAAAATCGTTTTTTACAACAAAGACATATTCATTGTAAGTACAGTCCAATAACTATATAATAGTACCGAACAAGAAAGCCTTTTCAAAAATATCATCATTCATCAAGGGGGTCTACTCAAAATGGAACGAATTCAAATGGCTAATAACCTTGAATTCTCTCGTATCATTCAAGGATTTTGGCGTTTAGCAGAATGGAATATGCCAAAACAAGAATTACTTTCTTTTATCAAAAATTGTATGGAGATGGGGATTACAACTTTTGACCACGCCGATATTTATGGAGGATATACGTGTGAATCATTATTCGGGGAAGCATTACAATTACAGCCTTCTTTACGTGATAACATGCAAATTGTCACAAAATGTGGAATCGCTCCCTTATCTCCGAAGTTTCCAAAGCGATATGTCGCTCACTATAATACAAGTACGAAACATATTGTAAAAAGCGTGGAACAGTCACTACAAAACTTACATACTGATTATATTGATTTGTTACTGATTCATCGACCTGATCCATTTATGGACCCAAGTGAAGTGGCAGAAGCTTTCACACGTGTAAAACAAGAAGGAAAAGTCCGTCATTTCGGTGTATCTAACTTTTTACCGTCTCAATTTAATATGCTTAGCTCATACTTAGATTTCCCGCTCATCACAAACCAAATTGAAGTATCTGCGATGCAGCTTGAACATTTTGAAAAAGGTACAATCGACTTATGCCAAGAAAAAAGAATTAGCCCTATGATTTGGTCTCCTCTTGCTGGTGGAGAAATCTTTACAGGACAAAATGAACGTGCTGTACGCTTACGCAAAACTTTACAAAAAGTCGCAAATGAACTGAATGCTGATGGCATCGATATTGTCATGTATGCATGGCTACTTGCTCATCCAGCAAAAATGATGCCAATCGTTGGCTCTGGTAAATTAGATCGCGTGAAGTCAGCTATCGCTGCAACAAAACTTACATTAGATCGTCAGCAATGGTTTACCATCTTTGAAAGTTCGAATGGACATCCCGTACCTTAATGTGCTAGCACATTATAGTAGGTATTGAATACCCCACTCCTTTTTATGTTATAATTTCCACAAAAAGGATATCCATTAATGAATAACTCAAATAAAAATTACTCTTGGAAATTATTCGAAATTTGGTTATCTATTCCAAGAAGTGCACGACTTGCATTCTTATGGGCTATTATTTTAGGAGCTTCCTATTTAGGATGGGTAAAAATCATTAAACAGTTCTTATAATGACTAAAACTTAATTAATAATACAATTCAAAAAGAAGAGCTAATACATTATAGCTCTTCTTTTTCATACCTGTTTCTTGTCATCGCAAACACACATGTATCCCTGAGTCCCTTGCCATCTACTGCTACACTGCTGCTTTCTAAAATCCCTTCTAATTTAAAACCTAGCCTCTCAGGTATCGCTCTACTTTTTACATTTCGTAAATCACAGCGAATCTCTATCCTGTTTGCCTTTAACTCAGAAAAAGCATAATCCATAATACCTTGCGCAGCTTCTGTCATATAACCTTTTCCACCAAAGCGCGAATCTATCCAGTATCCAATTTCAAATCTTGGTATCTCCCAATTAATACGATGCAATCCAGCAGAAGCTACAAATTCGCCTGTGTCTTTTAAAAATACTAGTAATCTCAAATCTTCACGTTGTAAAAATTGAATATGTGATCTTCTTATACTCGCTTCGATTTCTTCTTCTGTTTGTTCTTTTTGAGCAAAAGTCATCCAAGGTTTTAATTCTTCTAACGATGCATTGATAGCTTCATATACTGCCTTTCCATCCCCTGGTTTTGGCATTCGAATGAGAAGCCTGTCTGTGTAAAATTCAGAAGGAAAATCAAGTAATAATGGATTCATTACAAACACTCCCTATTGTTCTTTTATATATAATAACATTTAACACTATATATAAATACAAATTAAAAAAACGGCATAAAGTCTTTCTTTTTCAGATGGAAGAGAGCATCCGACCATGCATAGAAGCAGTCAAATCCTTTTCCTGCCCCATGCCCAGTGAAAACAAAGAGAGAAAACAAGTGCAAGTCACTTTTTTCTCCGTAGCAGCGACTTATATAATAAATAACTTTTCTGAACTTCACTTATTTTCAAACCAAATTCATACATACCTATCTCTAATTATATTCGTCACGACACTTTCCTTCCTCTTACTATTAATACTCATACAATCAATTGATTCACCTCTACAGCTGTACGTATTCCAGACTCAATTGCGCCTTGTATCCACCCATGATAAAGTGTTGTATGGTCTCCTGCAAAATATATTTTCCCCTCGGGTTTTACAATAGCTGGCTGCAGTTCTGTTTCTTGACCCGCTTGAAAAATCGCAAACCCTCCTAATGCATACGGGTCCAGTGTCCAATTTTTTGCTACTCCTGACATAAATTCATCATATACTTGACCACCTAATATAGTCGCTAAGTTTTGTAATGTATAATAAATACGATCACCTTTCGACAATCCATCCCATAATAATGCATCGTACGACCATGTATAGCTCCCAAGCATCATAGCCGGTCCCTTAGTCCCAATACCATGGCTTGGATAATACGCATAGCGAATTGGTAAATCTGTAATAATCCTCCCCCCTAATTGACCCTGTTCTTCCCAAAAGCGACTTTTAAATTGAATTCCTATTTTAGTAGCCGCCATATAATGTAGTTCACGAATTGCTCTCCACTTTTCATGTGATACAGAATCGAATGGATCAATTTCAACAAATCGCATTGTGGAAAATGGAATTGTAATAATAACTAAATCACCTGTTATACTGCTATATCCAAATGTCTCTTCATGTCTGCAATATGCTGTCACACCTTTATCATGTTGTTGAAGCTTCATTAATTTTTGATTGTAAATAATATCTCCCTTTAACTGCGGCAAAAAAGATTTTGGCAATTTATCATTGCCCCCACTAATTTCACAAAAACCACTTTCTTGCTGCAAAATATATATAAAACGTAACGTTTCAACAAATGACCTTTCTAAAAATCCTTCTAAATCTAAAAGTACACCAATCATCTCAATTGCTACTGGTGAAAAATACGTATTATATTGATAAGGATGATATTTTAAAAACTGTGCTGTTGAATACTTCCCAAAGTCTTTTTCAACAATTTCCCAATTTTTATCTGGATTTCTTTTAATGAAATCAATAATTGGCTGCACTGCTAACAATAATAATTCTTCAGATGTTTTTCCTTCTTCATTCATCACTACTGGATATCTTAAAATACTTGGATTTTTCTCGTATTGTTGTAATGTCGTTTTTCTACCATTCACATAAATAATATCCGTCTCATTTCGATTAATAAAAGGGGTCACTTGTAGCTCAAACTTTCTTATATAAGCCATCGTTAATGTATGTATATATGGAATGCGCATTGCTCCAACATCTAAATATAATCCGGTGTCTTCCATTCTAATAGTCTCAATTCGGCCTCCTATACGGTTATTCGCTTCTAAAATTTTCACATGATGTCCTGCGCTTTTAAGTAAGGATGCTGATACTAAACCAGCCATTCCAGCACCAATTACAATGATTTGTTTTGGCTCTACTGTTTTCGGTAATCCCTTATCAATAATTCCCACCATTTTATCAGTTGTGACATGGGATTGTGTATGCACTCGCATCATTCCACCCCTTACTTTGAAAATACAAAACAGTGATTCTCTGAATTGTATTCATGAGTATAGTAGAACAACACTTTTTTCTGAATATTCACTAATAATTCACAGAGATTTGCTCTCATCATCCCTTTCTTATCATATAATGAAGATATAGATAGGAAATGTAAGGAAGGGATTGATAAATATGAAACGTACTTACGACTATCCTGAAACAAAAAAACATTTGGAATTGAAAAAACAACTACTATGCAAAAAATTATTGGATGTAAATTTAAGTGAAGATGATCGTAATCAAATTAAGATGGAAATCGATAACTACGAATATATTTTAACATTAGTGGAAATGAATCATTATGAACGTGGAATTTCTCATAACAAGCGGATGTGAAAGCATTCGCTTTTTCATGTGAGCATTTCTTTACGCATTTTTCGTAAGTAAATATATAATAGAATGTACATTAAGATAGAGAGGTATTTTCTATGATTAAACTAAGTGTATTAGATCAATCCCCTATTTCCGATGGCAGTACAGCAACTGAAGCTTTTTCCAATACAGTAACACTTGCTCAAGAAGTGGAAAAACTAGGATTTACTCGCTTTTGGGTGTCTGAACATCATAATTCTGTCAGTTTAGCTGGTTCAAGTCCTGAAGTGCTCATATCTCATATTGCAGCGAAAACAAATCGCATCCGTGTGGGGTCCGGTGGCGTTATGCTTCCACACTATAGCTCATATAAAGTCGCTGAAAATTTCCGTGTATTAGAAGCGCTTTATCCAAATCGAATCGATCTTGGAGTTGGTAGAGCACCAGGTGGTATGCCCATCGCAACTCGCGCGCTGCAAGAAGGAAAAATGATTTCACTCGACCAATATCCAGAACAAATTCAGGATGTAGCCATGTACTTACATGACAACGTACCTGAAAATCATCAATATGCAAACCTAAAAGCTTCGCCTGTCATTCCTACTGCACCTGAAATATGGATGCTTGGATCCAGTGGAGAAAGTGCCATGGTTGCAGCAAAACAAGGGGCTTCTTTTGCCTTCGCTCAGTTTATCAACGGCTATGGTGGTCCTGAAGTGATGAAAGCTTATCAAGAACAATTCCAACCATCTTTCTTAGGAGACAAACCAAAATCAATTGTTTCTATTTTTGTTGTTTGTGGAGAAACGACTGAAGAAGCTGAGAAAATTGCGTCTAGTCTAGATTTATCAATTCTATTATTAGAACAAGGAAAACGCACAACTGGTACCCCTTCCATTGAAACAGCACAAAACTATCCTTATAGTGCCTATGATTTGTTCCGCATTAAAGAAAATCGGCAACGTATGATTGTAGGTGATCAACGTTACGTCAAAGAACAAATCTTAAACTTGAGTAAAGCTTACAATACTGAGGAATTTATGATTGTAACCATCACCCATCAATTTGAGGATAAATTAAAATCGTATCGTTTATTAGCAGAAGCTTTTCATTTATAATATACAAAAAAAGTGCGTCACATAAAGTGATGCACTTTTTTTCAGCCTAAGTTTTTTATAAATCTGTACCCTCAATATATTTAACTGCTTCTTGTAAGATTTCTTCAAAATTCTCAGGGTAATCGTGATTTAAGTTAGAAATAACCTTATACTCATGATTTATATTTTTCGTTTCCAATCGTTTCACAAACTTCTGTGTACATTCAAAGCAATCTTCATCCTGATCTCCACAAATAATATATCCCTTAATACCTTTATCTTTCAATTTATCCAGCAAGTCTTCCCACTCTTCAATCTCAGGAATCCATGGCGCTACAAAAACAAAGCCTTTTACAATAATATGTTCGTTTAAGATTGCATGTAACGCAACTCTTGCTCCAGCGGAAAATCCTCCAATAATTACATGCTCTACCTCACCATGATTACTAGCTACAATACTTTCATAGTGTTCCTTTAACTCACGAGATCCCTTTTCTATATCATCCCATACGTATCCTTCTGAAAATTGAATTTGAGAAGACTGCGGTAATGCTAATAAATACCCTTGAGACACAACGGATTGCCAATATGGTTCTGCTATCTTTATATTTTCTTGATCACCATGCAATGCAATAAGTAGATTGTTATGAATACCGCTATTTCCTTGTATAACTTTCAAATCAAATTGTTCAGATTTCTTTGCTACCTCTTCTCTTTCTTTACATAACTGAATCATCTGATGAAATTCTTCATATCTATGAAGGGGGTTCAAATCGGCATCTGTAATTAAATACTCATACCCATACCAAAACTCATTTTCTACAATCGCTTCTTTCATTATATGTAAGGCTTCTTTCTCAAGCCCAGATGCGCTTGCTAATGCATATTTAAAATTATATATTTGAGCTTTATTACCAGTTATCTTATCAGCATTTTTGGTAATATAATGGTATGCTTCTAAACTACCATCCTTTGCATAACATTCTAATGTCTCATTTAACAAACCAATATAAGTAATCTTACTCATCCACACTTACCTCCCGTAACCTTTTTAGGAATATATACTTCTCTAACACGGTTTCAGTCATCCTAAGGTTCCGGTAAATACATACTGTCAATTTTTGAATATCAGATTAACAGTAACTCCCCCTACTCTTAGGATGACGTTTGCTAACTGACTTACAATTTTTCATAATACATCACTCCTTTCTATCTCTTACATACAATTAAATACAGAATTAACAGAAAAGTCAATCTATAAATCGAACTATACTATACTTTCACATTTCTTTTCAACAAAAAAACAACAATATATAATTGTTGTTTTCATGTTAAACAATATTTTTTTTACTTTTATCTGGCTGACTTGAAACTAAATAATGCTTCTCTGAAATATATAATTTTCGCTTTAATATACGATCTAAATACGGCGCTAGTTTCATTCCACATATAAGACGATCCTCATCACCTTCTACAATAGGAAACATTTCTTTTTCTGTAACATATTGGTCTACTGCTTTTTGCACAAGATCAATCTCTTTTACGAGTTTTAGATTTTCTTCTGTATGTTCAAATACCTCGAGCGTTTCCTTCGTTATAATGAACGTATTTGTAGGAAATGCTGGTAAATACGGTTTTAACAAGTCATAATTCACTGTATAATCTTCATTGACTAATACTGTATAAACAATATTTGCATTTGTTTCCAGAAATTTAGCCATTGCTTGCTCTAATTCGTCTTTCGTAATTGACCTCTCCTCTTTTCCACTTTTGAAAAAGCGAAACATTGCATCGCCTCCTTTTTACTATATTATACCATAGAAAGAAAGCTGAAAAATCATAAAAAAACCTATTGAAAGAATTTTCAATAGGTTTTTTTGTCTTATTTTAAGAAGGCACTCAACATCCAAACATGTTGTTCTAATGTTGTATGAATAGCTAATAGCATATCTGCTGATGTTTCATCTTTAGCCTCATCCGCTACTTCCATACCTTCTTTTAATTCTTGAATGATTGCTGAGAAATCATTTACTAATGTTTTCACCATTTCTTCAGCTGATTCTTTACTTGTTCCTTCATGTACAGTAGATGTTTCTAAATACTCTTTCATTGTTGCTAGTGGTTTTCCTTCTAACGCTAAAATACGTTCTGCTAATTCATCAATATATGTTGCTGCTTCATTATAAAATTCTTCAAATTTTTCATGTAATGTAAAGAAGTGTGGGCCTGTCACATACCAGTGATAGTTATGAATTTTTACATATAACACATTCCAGTTTGCTACCTGCTTGTTTAATACTTCAACAACATTTGTTTTCGTACTCATTCAATCCACTCCTCTTTATTTTTAGAATTATTCTCTTTTAATAATACATTCTTATTGTACCATAAATTCCCTACTCGTCCAAATCATCCGCTTATATGTAACAAAGTTTTAACAACTTTAATCATTCCTAAATGTTGAGAAATCCATGTACCCTTTCTTGCACTTCACATGTCTAATTGCCCAAGCTCACACATATGCATAATAATAGGTCAAGCTCATCATAGTAGAAAGAGGGATTACATGGATAATCAACAATGGCAAGTAGCTAAAAAAGTTGCTGCTACTTATATTGGGACTGTCGTCGGAGCTGGATTTGCAACTGGGCGAGAAATTGTTGAGTTTTTTACGATTAACGGATTATACGGAACAATTGGAATATGCGTAAGTGGATTTTTTTTCATTTGGTTAGGAACGAAAATGATGTTGCTTTCTTCACAAATCGGTGCATTTTCCGCTCAGGAATTTAACAGATATTTATTTGGTGATGTATTTGGAAATGTGGTAAACACTTTGTTATTACTCGTACTTTTTGGTGTGACAAGTGTTATGCTATCAGGCGCTGGTGCTGTATTCGAAGAACAACTTCGGCTACCACGACAGCTCGGTATTTTCATTACAGTTATCGCATGTATCATTATTGGTAGTCGTGGATTACAAGGTGTATTTGAGGTGAATACACTTGTAGTACCAATTATGATGATTTTCATTATCGGACTTGCTATTACAACTTTTATTCATGGCACAACACCTATCTTTAACACTGTACCTACAGAAAATTGGAACATGAAATGGATAACAAGTCCACTTACATATGTCGCCTTAAATCTTTCTCTCGCCCAAAGTGTTTTAGTACCGTTAGCAAGTGAAGTAAAAGATCGAAAAGCGATTCTATGGGGCGGAATTTTAGGAGGAGCTGGACTATGCTTTATTCTATTATGTAGTCATTTAGCCATTTTATCTATTGACCAATTTTATCAATATAATATTCCTATGGCTGAAGTAGTAAGAAGATTTAATGCTACCTTCCATTTCTTCTTTGTCCTGATTATTTTTGGGGAAGTGTTTACAACATTAGTTGGAAATGTATTTGGGATGACAAAACAAATGCAGTCTATCACTGGCTGGAAGAACAACAATATTATTTATTTTATTTTACTAATTAGTTATTGTTTTAGCTATATTGGTTACAGTGAACTCCTTCACATCTTGTATCCAATAATCGGATGGGTTAGCATCGTTCTTCTTCCAATTATCGCATATAAGCAGCTTGAAAAAACATAGTAAAAAAGCATCCGTTATGTACGGATGCTTTTTTACTCACAATCTTCACATACTTCCCAATACAAACCCATTTCTACTGCGAGGAATGGCTTTAATTGTAACCGAATCATTCGGCTTGGCATACGCTCTAAAACAAACTGAATACCTTCTTCATCCTCTTCTAACTCGGTTTTTAAGATTACTATTCGTTGTATAGTTGTAATCGGCTGATCCTCTTTATATAAAGTAATTCGCAACTCATCATATTCATTAAAAAACAATTCTACACTCATATGTTCTGTTGATACACTATTAACAATTGAGTACTTACCATCTTCTTCTTGGATTACATATTTCCAGCCATTTTTTCCATCTTCCATTGGAGCAGCTTGAAATAATGACATTAAATCCTCGTATAGCATAAGATAACCCCTCTCTTACTAAAAAACGATGAGTATTTTATATACCCTTTTTCTCTATCACTATCAAGCTTATTGTACCATACATCAATTGACTTGCTATATTCTTCTGCCTATTATACTCCACTACTTTTATCCCGCTATTTGCTGGCAGTAACACTCCCACCTCAAAATTCAGCGAAAGCTAAGAAATTAGGTTGAGGATGAACTGCCAGTAAAAGCCCGATTGGGGAAGGCTGATAATCAGTGGGGAGAAGAAAAACCTCACTGATTAAAGTTTCACTGTATATAAATCATGAAAAAACAGGAATGACATTTATCATTCCTGTTTTTTCATCAAAATACTTTCCCTATAGCAACTAAAGCTAATACCACTATCAAGCTGGCGAATAGTACCGATACAATAAAGCTGAAAATTGGTAATGTTTTCTTTTCATTCTTTTTAAACAATAGTCTTAAACTAATCACGATATTTAATGGTACAAATATGAAATAAAAATATTTAATAATTTGCATTGCACCACTCGAACTATTTAAAAGTGTTTTAAGTACAAACACCTCAATCAAAAAGATAAGAAAAAATGAAATACTTAACCAAAATGAGGCATAGCTAAGCCAAGAATATCTTTTCGTTCCCCAATACACTCCCATACTCTTCTCCTTTATAAATAGTCTACTTTTCAATAATTATACATACTTATAACAAATTCCTTTATTTTTCGACTATAATTGCCTATTTTTATAGAATAAATGACAAAAAACCAAAAGCATTCTATTAGCTTTTGGCTTCTCATTCTATTCTACTTTCTCCGATTCTGCTTCGCTATTTTTTTCCACTTCTCCCGCTCAGCACGAGCAAGCGCTAGATCTTGTTTTCTCATTGCGTATGCAATTTCCTTTTGCAATTTTTTATAATTCTGCAAACGGTTTGCTTCTAAAATCCCCTCATCAATAGCGGTGCGAACTGCACACCCAGGCTCATTTTCATGCTGGCAATCACGAAAACGGCACTCTTCTGCAAATTTTTCAATATCAGAAAACGTCGCATGAATCGCTTCGCTCCCCTCCCATAGTTGAAGTTCTCGCATTCCTGGCGTATCAATTACTAAACCACCGCTTGGTAATTGAAACAACTCACGATGTGTCGTAGTATGCCGTCCTTTACTATCCTCTTCGCGAATACCACCTGTTTTTGCAACTTCACTTCCCATTAATGCATTTAGCAAAGTAGATTTCCCGGCGCCTGAAGAACCAACAAGAGCAATCGTTTTTCCAGAAGTGACAAATTGTTGTAAGGACTCAACTCCCGCTTGCTGTAAACTATCCACTGCAAAGATTGGAACACCAATAGCTATTGCCTCTGTTTCCAATATCTTTTGCTCCACATCTTCACACAAGTCACTTTTCGTCAAAACAATAACAGGCATTGATCCACTTTCATAAGCTAATAATAAATAACGTTCAATTCTTCTTACATTAAAATCATGATTAAGCGCATTTACTAAAAATAGATAATCAACATTTGCTGCCACAATCTGCTCAATCGTTCTTTCGCCAGCTGCTTGCCTAGAAAAGGAACTTTTTCTTTGAAAAACACTATGAATAATTGCCTTGCTTTCCTCTTTTATTTTCTTTACATGCACCCAATCACCAACTGCTGGATAATCACCTTTATCTAATGCTTCATGACGAAACTTTCCAGATAACTCTGCCATATATTCGCCATCATCACAAATAATACGGTACATGTGCTTATGTTCAAGTAAAATTCGACCTATTTCATACTTTTCTAAAGATTGATCCTCAAAAAAAGAATCCCATCCGAATGTTTCTAAACAATTTTGATTCAAATCCATATCCTCCCTATTTTGAGCTCAGTGGAAGGATGACGCGATTCTTTACAAAGTCTCGCTCTTTCCATCCACCTTTGTACTTACTTTAACATCCATATAAATCATCGCCATAATACATCACTCCGTTCTTAGTTTAGTTAATCTCATTATATGTAATATTATTTTGAAAAGCTACTTTATTTAACTAAATTTTCAGATATATACTTTTTTATCGTCCTTATTTGTCCGCGATGGCTGATTTCATCTTCTAGTACATGGAACCACAAATAGTACTGATTATATATGCCCCCGTTATCCCATCGACCTTCTGACATTAACCAAGCATCATCTTTTTCTTTTAAATATCGCAGTGATTCTTCTCGAACTTTATTAAAAAGTTGTACGTAGTATTTCACCTCATGCCCGCGAATTCTTCTTCCCACTTCTCCTAAGAAAAGAGCGTTATTCCATCCCTTCAACTCCTCTTTTGTAAAATCTCGGTTCTGGAAAGAAATGAGCTGATGAACTTTTTCTATTGCGGCAATATGTTTTAGCAATGCGCCGATAGAATTCCCACCATCGACCAAGATAAAATCTAAATTTTCTACTGTTAAATCTTTTATTTCATACAATGTAACCGCTCTTGCATGCTAACAAGTTGTCCTACATTTGGCGTATAATTCTCTATACTTCGTATTCGGTAATCTATTTTCATTTTTTCATCCTCCTTTTCTAGATTTTATGATAATGAAAAAGAACGTCACATAATAGACTGAAATATACCAGAATTTTCTGTTATAATAAAAGTGAACGAGCATGTAGCCAAACCAAATTTTCTCAATATACTTATATAAAATTTAAAAAGGAATACGGATGTAAAAAACGAATCTTATTCACTAAAAGGAGTGGATTTGATGGAGATGTATCAATGGCTAACTGCTGTTCTCATTGGTGGCGTTACTGGTTTCGTTTCCCATCTTATCAATAACCAAGGCAAGTTATTGCTTCCACGCCGTTTAAAAACATTTTTCCACCTTGGTTTTTTTACTGATATTTTGACTGGTAGTCTTGCTGCACTTCTTGGACTTGTTTTATTCGATGCAGCAACAGTAAAAGAGATTGTAAAAGTTTCTATTGTTACTGCCATCTCTGGTCAAACTTTTTTACTACACCAAGCTCTTGGTGGTGAACAAGCAAAGAATACTCAAATCGGAAAAGCGGATGAGAAAATTCAAGAAATTGACAAATTATTACGACGTTAATATGTACTTCACTTTAAAATTATTGTTATAATGTATAAAAATGTTTCTGAATTGCGTCGTTTGTCAGAAGAAAGGGTGTTTCGTATGCAAAAAAAGAAAATAGAAGATTTCTTAACTGACTCTGAAAAAGAGGAACTGATAGAAAACTATAAATGTTTACGAGCAGCCCGCACAAAACGCGAAGCTAACCATTTTGGTGAAAAAGTCAATCACCTATTAGATAAAGCTAGAAACCGAATTATTGAAGAAGCAGGCATAGAAGATGAAAATGCTGCAACTATTCAATCTAAACGAAAAGCACTGTTTTAGTAATGTGTCTAAAACAGTGCTTTTCATCATTTTGTTTACATAATAATGTTATTGTTGATTATATAGAGCCGTTTTCTGTTTTTCTCCTATTTCTCCTGTCATGTATCGATCACTTTTTCGGAACACTAACAGTGAAACCACATATAAGATAGCCGTAAATACACCAATGAAAATAAAATTATCAAATGCTACAAACAGCACCCCCGCTACTGCCGATCCAATTGTTTGCCCAATATACATAGAAGAATTTGCTAACGCCGCTCCTGTTCCCCTAGCTACACTAGATATCTTTTGCAAATAACTCATCATGAGTACAAATAGAATTCCTGTAATAAAAAATAAAATAAAGAAAAATAACTCAACCAATAGAATATGTTTCAAATACGGTAAAATAACATATAAACCAGCTAAGACAAAAATACCACCATAAAATGAATACATATAACCTAATTTTTTAACAAGTCTAGGTCCTACAATATTTCCTGTTAGATTTCCTAATCCAAGTATAAGCATTGCCGTTCCTACTTCATTTACTTGTAACTTAAATTGAGTTGTTAACCATACTCCCAAAAATGAAAATGCTGCAAAGTTACCAGTTTGAAAAAGAAAATATGCAAAGTAAGTAAGTGAGGTTTTAGCATCTCCTAATAGTTGTTTATAACGACTTACAATAGAATGGTAAGAAAGGGGTAAGAAGCGTTTCCCCCTCTTTGTTAATCCTCTAGAATAGATTGTACATATTCCAAGTCACACTCATTTAACGAGACATCTACTACCTTTACATTTTCTCTTACTTGCTCTGCACGTTTCCCACCTGGAATCACCGTATCAATTCCCCTTTGATTTAGAAGCCAAGCTAACGCTATATTAGATAACGTTGTATCTTTTGCTCTAGCAAACTCTTTTAATTTTTCAACTTTCATAAAGTTTTTCTTATATGTACGTTCCTCAAATAATGAAACATCGTGGCGCCAATCTTTTTCATCTAATTTCAAATTTCCCGGATATTTACCACCTAAAATTCCAAAAGCAAGAGGTCCATATGGAATAAATGAAATCCCTTCTTCTATGCAATATGGTAAAAGTTCCTTCTCTGCTGTACGATCTAACATATTATAGGGAGACTGCAGTACATCAATATCTCCAAACTGATTTGCCTCTTTTAACTGAGCTAGATTTACATTTGATATTCCGATTGAACGAATTTTTCCTTCTTCTTTTAAACGAACAAGTTCCCCAATTGAATCTATGTACATAGTTTCTGGATTGGTAAAATGTAAATAATATAAATCAATATAATCTGTCTGAAGTCTGCGCAAACTATTTTCTACTGCACTTCTTAAATAATTTGGTTCATTGTTAATACAAGTAGAGCCCTTAAATAAAGGCTGTATTCCTCCTTTTGTAGCAAGCACAACATCTTGTCGTTTTCCTTTAATTGTCTCCCCTATTAATTCTTCAGACCTTCCAACCCCATATGCGTCCGCTGTATCTATAAATGTAATTCCTTGCCTTATAGCTTCCTCAATCATTTTCATACCTTCTTGTTCATTCACATTCGAATATAAGTTGTGATCCCCTACTGCATTTGTTCCTAAACCAATTTGAGAAATCTGTAATTCTCCCTTTTGCAACGTCGTATAATTCATTTTCATCCCCCTATATGATATAGTGCAACTGAAAGAACTTATAAAAGTAGGTGACATTATGCGAACACTATACCATCCAAACCGAGAAGAAATTCAATTTTCTTCTGTCTTATATGCCCTCAGCGACCAAATTCGTTTACAAATTGTAAGCATGCTAATGGAACAAAATGAACAATCATGTGGTGCACTAAATATTCCTGTGGCAAAATCAACCTTATCCCATCATTTTAAAGTTTTGCGTGAATCAGGTGTAATGTATACACGTATAGAAGGAACGCAGCGTTTTATTTCGATTCGAACGGAAGATTTAAATGCTCGATTTCCTGGACTATTAGATGCTGTCTTGCAAGCAACGGAACCGTATTAAAAAACATCTCATATAAATATGAGATGTTTTTTAATAGCAATTATTCTTTTAATAAATCTATTAAACCATTTCCTTCAGATGTTCGCTCATATCCTAATGGTACAGTACGTTTAATGAGTTGTGCATAGATTTCTGGTTCTGATAACTTTCTTCCATATTCTCTTTCACATTGTTTAATCAGAAGGGCTAATGCTCCCGCAATATGCGGCGTTGCCATTGACGTCCCACTTAATACCGCATACTTTCCTTCAGGATAAGTAGAAAGTATTTCTTCTCCTGGAGCGACTAAATCAATTTCCTGATTTGAATTACTAAAACAAGCAAGTTTCCTTTCTAAATTAACAGCACCTACTTCAATTACTTCTGAGTAAGCACCTGGAAAGTCTAATTCCTCTGTTTCATCACTGCAATCTCCATTATTTCCTGCTGCACATACAACGAGTACGTCCTGTTTCACCGCATGTTGAATGACTTCATGTAACTCTGGAACATCTTGTGGCCCGCCGAGTGACATAGAAATGATTCGTACCCGTTCTTGATTAGGCCCTCTCCAGCGCACTGCATAATCAATAGCCTCAATAATTTGTTGATAGCTTCCTGAACCATCTCCTGATAATACTTTTAACACTAATAACTTAGCAAGTGGAGCAACGCCCAGTACCCCTACCCCATTTTCTGCTGCTGCAATTGTTCCTGCAACATGCGTACCGTGACCATTATTATCAAGATAGACTTTCGGGTCCCCTTCATAATCTTCAGTAAAATTTCTCCCGCCAATAATTCGATCTTTTAAATCAACATGATTTATATCACAACCTGTATCTAAAACAGCAACGACAATGTCTTTTCCTTTTGCACTCTTTTCCCAAGCACCAGGAGCATGAATCAGTTGTACACCTGGTGGAATTTCGTTCACTTGCTCTATTACTTTATCGACCGTAAACGGAATTAATTGAATACCTTTTTGTTTATTCGCTGTACTACTGTTCACCATAACCCCTCCTAAAAATATATTACCCTCCCAATTGAATGCGCTTACATTTATAAATAACATTCGTTTTCTCACTTCCATTTTCCTGCTTCAATATTTTTCTCAATATAAAAAAACATCTTTTCCACCAGATATTCTGACGAAAAAGACGTTTTTGAAATCCTATATTACTTCATTTTTTGCGGCCACAAACTCCATTTCTTTAATAAAAGCATAATCGCTGGAACAAGCAATGTCCGCACAAGGAATGTATCGATAATAACCCCTAGTGCAACTACAAATCCAAACATAAACAGCTCTAATAAGGGCTGAGTAGTTAATACAGCAAATGTAGCCGCTAATATGATACCAGCAGAAGAAATGACGCCTCCTGTCGCTGTTAACCCATTTTCAATTGCTGCTTGTAACGAATGCTGTGCTGCTTCTTCCTTAATGCGTGAAACGAGCATAATATTGTAATCAACACCAAGTGCAACAAGGAACACAAACGTATATAACGGAATTCGATAACTCATGTCAGTATATCCAAACAAATGCTGGAATAAGAACATACTAAGCCCTAATGCCGCACAATATGATAACAATATCGTTCCAATCATATAAATTGGTGCAATGAGTGATTTTGTTTGAATACCTAATAAAATAAAAATTAAGATAGAGATTAACACAACGATTAATGTTGTATCATGATTATTAATGTCATACAGATCCGCTTGCTTTGCTGTTTCACCTGCGAAATAAACATGACCATCCTTTACAAATTCACTTTCTTTACTTTGAAGCGATTGAATCGTGTCCATTGCTTGTAATGAGTATGGTTGATCTTTTAAAATTAATTGTACTTTTGCCGCTTTTCCATCCTCAGACAATAATTGACTTGTGTTCTTTTTAATCGTTTCAATAGAAGGATTCAACCCTTCTACACCTTTTTGTTTGTCTAGCTTTTCTACAAACTGTACGATTTCTTCATTTGATAATTTTCCCTCTTTATTTACTACAACTGTAATTGGTGCCAATTGACCAGGAGAGTATTTCTTTTCAATTAATTCATATCCTTGTCTGGATTCTAAATTGTCCGGGAAAGACTTTAATAGATTGAATGAATACTTAATTTGAAAAATATTCATTGAGCATACAATTAGAAATACAGCAACCGCTCCTCCAATAATATATGGTCTACTTACTACAACATGACTCACCTTTTTCCATATCACATGTTTTTCTTTTTGCTGCCCAACTTTTGGAATAAACGGCCAGAATGCTTTTCTACCAAACAGCGTAAAGAGGGCAGGTAGTAATGTAATTCCACCTAGAATAATGACAACAAGCGCAATAGAAAATAGCGGGGCGAAGTTTCGATAACCATTATATACTGCGAAAAACAGCATTAACATCGAAGCAAGCACAGTACTCCCACTAAAGAAAATCGGTTCGCCTACCCTTCTCATCGCTTGCTTCATACTTTCATATTTATCTTCACGCTTTTGCAACTCTTCCTTGTACCTTGCAAAAATAAATAAAGCATAATCCGTTAACGCGGCGAATAATAAGATTGACATAATCGACAAGGATTGTGATTTTATTTCGAGGCCAAATTTACCAAATAAACCAAGGGTTCGGTCGATTACTTGGTACACAATAATTGCCGCTATGAGTGGAATAACTGCTAATAGTGGCGAACGATAAATCATAATTAATAATACAAAAATCAACCCAATTGTTGATAATAGAAGTACTACATCAGCATTTTTAAAAATTTCTAACGTATCCGCAGCAATCCCCGCTGGACCCGTTACCTTCGCCTCCATACTAGAAGGTAATTCCTGTTTCAATTCTTTTTTTATTTGATTTACAGTATTGTGAATCTCTTTTACTTCTAGATTATTTGTCATTGTAACAGGTAAAATAAAACTTGTTTTATCTTTAGATAAAAAACCCGTTAACATTTGAACTGGCATTTCACTAATTGGTACAATTTTCTCGACATGCTTTATTTTCTTATCCTCTAGCCTCTTGGTCATTTCTTGAATATGTTGTAACTCTTCTTCCTTCATTTCCTCTTTTTGATCAAATACAATAATAGCCGGTAATCCTTCATCATTTGGAAAATACTTTTCTACTTGTTTTTCAGCTTGCAAGGATGCTGCGCTTTTCGGAATGCCATCACCACTTACATTATTTGCGTATTTCTTTGCTGGTTTGGAGACTCCTGTTAGTACAAGCATAATAATAATCCAAGATACAACAATGATTTTCGCACCTTTTTTACTACTCGCAAAGTCTGTTGTGCTCTGTAACCATTTCAACATACAAACCCTCCTTACACATTATTAATATTTAATAAAGTTAATTATTAACTTTACACTATATGTATATTGCTTTCTTACAAACAAATAAAGTGTAGGACAAATATATGTGAAAAACAAGACTGTTCACAAAAACTACAAATTAATATTTGTATATACATTTATTAAAACATTACATGTAAACTCTTAAAAATATCCAAGTTTTTATTTATATAATAAAAACTCCCCTAACCTCATGTGTTAGGGGAGTTTTATGAACTACTATATGTTAACTCATTCGTAATCTTTCTTTCAATTGCTTTAAATAACGTGATCGTATCAGGATAAAGTACACAATTTGAATCCCTACAAAGATACTTAATACAATCGCATTTTCTTTTACAAGTGAATACTCAAACATTTGCCCTAAAGCTGTTAACGCAACTGCACCATGTAATGTCGCAACACCAATTGGAACAAAGAATAATAGCCCTAACCGGATCGTTACTACTTTTGCTAACTCACCACTTGTTAAACCTACTTTTCGAATGGAATCAAATAAACGATAGTCCTCTTCTAAGTCAGAGAATAAGCGGAAGTATAAAAAACTACCTGCACAAACAAAGAATACAATACCAATAAAGAATCCTACAAAAAAGATAGGTCCAGCAAATTGTAAAGCCTGATTTTGATCATATTCTGCAGCACTAAATCTTGAATATTCTTGATAAGCTTTTATCTGGTGGGTAAGTTCTTTTCCAGCTTCAATTTCATTTTTTGTTTCGTTTGTTTTATACATGTAATCTTTTACTTCTTTGAATCCATCTTGTAGTAAATTATATTGAGCTTCTGAAACTACATAGATATTTCCAGTAAGTACTTTACCAAGAGAAGATGTGTTAACTTTTTTTACCTGCAACGATTTGTTATCATTCGGTAATTCAATTGTTGTTCTTTCTTTTTTCGGTGGACCTGGTATTTCTATCGATAGAAATAGTACTGCATTTTCAGTTAATAAATCAACTGGCTCCCCCGTTAACTTTGCATACTTTTTATAATCAGATTCTCTTACAAATGTCGCATCTCTTAGTGGTTTATTTTCAGTTTTCTTTGATACAATATCTATTTTTTCAGCAGATATCTTATGTTTCTTCAATGTTTGCTCAATGGCTTGTACATGCTGTGATTCATTTTCATTTCCTTGTTTAGAGTAATAATGAAATGCAATTGGTTGATTCATGACTCCCTTTGTCATAGAAGCAAAGCCAACTAATGTACCAATAGCTGAGAAAGCTACAGTTGAAATAATCGTAACAATAAAGAACATCCGTGCGTTATCTCTCATACGGTACGCTAAATCTGAGAGAGTTATAATATTTGTTCTTGTCCAATAGAACCGCTTACTCTTCTTGCATGCTCGAATAATAAATACACTGAGCTGCTTATACAGTAAATATGTACCAATAATGACAACTGTCGTTACGGGAATCAACATAATAAAAACCATTACACCATGCGAAGTTACAGCACCTATATATCCCGCTCCAAGCAATACTATAGCTAAGAACGAAGAAATAATTGAAGCTTTTGGTTCAGGCTTTGCTTTTACTGAGCCTCTAAATAGTTTCATAATCTGATTTTTACGAATCAGCCCTGCACTAAAGAATGAAATGATAATAAATAATATGAAAAACATAATGCTTGTTACACCGATTGCTGTTGTTGGTACATAGTATGATAAAGATAAATCTAACTTTAGTAATAATGGCGCTACCAAAATCAATATACCCGAAAACAGCATGCCGCAAATGATACCTGTAATAATTGCAGCGATACCGATCATAACATTTTCAAAAAAGATAAGACGCTTTAATTGAAATTTCGTCATACCTAGCATCATTAAAATCCCTAATTCACGCTTTCTTGTTTTTAAAAACATTCCCATTGAATACAAAATAAAGAAAAACGTAAAAAGATAAATAATGACCTGTGCAACAGACATACTTACAAATACATATTGACCTAATTGGCCTGCGCTTAATGCAGGATGAAAAGCAAAAAATGAGTAAACAAAAAAGGCCATAATTGCAAATGCACTACTCAAAAAATAAGCTGAATATGTTCGTCTATTTCGCGTTACATTACGAAACGCTAATTCCCTAATATTCATATTGTTTCTCCGCCCTTCCAATCACTATACTGCAATCATAATGAAGCGAAGAAATATCTTCCATCGATTCAAATGACAAAAACCTTACATTTTTGAAAGGTTACAGAAAAATTGATTAAACAACGTAGTTTTTTTATAATGACTACATTCATATTCATACGTTCAACCTATTGTATATTCGCTAATTTTGCGAAATAATAAGGGTGGAGATATATGAATCAGTACATATAAACGTATTGCTTGTTCTATATGAATAGGAGGAAAACATAATGACATTACAAGAACAAATTATGAAAGCACTACATGTTCAACCTGTAATCGATCCGAAGGCAGAAACTCGTAAACGAATTGATTTTTTAAAAGACTATTTAAGAAAAACCGGAGCAAAAGGATTTGTGCTTGGAATTAGTGGTGGACAAGATTCTACACTAGCAGGTCGCTTAGCACAACTTGCAGTTGAAGAAGTTCGTAATGAAGGAGGCAACGTAACATTTATTGCTGTACGTCTTCCATATCACGTGCAAAAAGATGAAGATGATGCACAATTAGCGTTACAATTCATTCAGCCAGATCAATCTGTTGCTTTTGATATTGCATCAACAGTTGATGCATTTTCAAATCAATATAAAGACTTATTAGGAGAGTCATTAACAGACTTCAATAAAGGAAACGTCAAGGCTCGCATTCGTATGGTCACACAATATGCAATTGGCGGACAACAAGGTTTACTTGTTATCGGAACAGATCACGCTGCTGAAGCTGTAACAGGATTCTTTACAAAATTTGGAGATGGCGGTGCTGACCTTCTACCACTTACAGGATTAACAAAACGTCAAGGAAGAGCTTTATTACAAGAATTAGGTGCTGAAGAACGTCTTTACTTAAAAATGCCAACAGCTGATTTATTAGACGAAAAGCCAGGTCAAGCTGACGAAACAGAATTAGGCATTACCTACGATCAACTAGATGATTACTTAGAAGGAAAAGCAGTTCCTGAAGACGTTGCAGAAAAAATCGAAAAACGTTATACAGTAAGTGAACATAAAAGACAAACACCGGCATCAATGTTTGATGATTGGTGGAAATAAACATATAAAGAAAAAAGAAGTCAATTTATATTGGCTTCTTTTTTGCAGACTTTGTTAAAATATTATTTTATTAACGATATACAGCTGTTTTCCCTTTCAGAATATCTTGCAAACAATCCTTATGCTGTTCATTAAATAGTACAGGCATTTGATCTAACGGGAAAAACTGTAAATCTAAAGTTTCTTCTCCATCTATGTTTTTACTTCCACCAATTATGGAGCATTTAAAGAACATTCCTATCGTCTGTGCTTGATCTCCATTCGGATATGTATGAAAATACTTTGTATATACGCCTATAAGCTCATCCACTTGCACCATATACCCAGTCTCTTCTCTTATTTCTCGAATTGCAGTTTCTTCAGCCGATTCTCCAATTTCCATTGCCCCGCCAGGAAATCCCCATGCACCATTATCCCCTCTTTTTTGAAGAAGCACTTCACCTACTTCATTAAAAACACAGCCGCCAGAAAAATTCAAAATTACATAATCATGCCCTAATTTTGTTCTTAATTTTCTAATATAATCAGCCATCTTAACTCCTCCAATATATCCTTCACCTATTCTATTTAATTATTTTTTATCTTTTTCAAGTAATTCTATAATTTTATCGAGCTTCTTCTCTATCTGATCGGAATGAACATTTTTTGTAGAAGATTTTATTAGTAATCTCCGAATGAAAAGAGTGAAAGATACGACAAATAACACAATAAGACCTATCATGACGCACAAGTAAATCATTGCAAATATATCATTTTCAAATAAAGACACATCATTCACCTGATTCCTATTTTTGATGATTTTAACATAAATTTACAATAAATAAGGTTTTAATTATGTGTTATCCATTCTAAAAATAATAGTTTTCTTCTATTTGTGGGCAGTAAGATCACCACCTCAAAATTCAGCAGAAGCAAAGAGGATCAACTGCCCGTAAAAGCCGGATTGGTGAGGGCTAATAATCAGTGGGGAATGGAGAAAGCCCCACTGATTAAATTTTCATTTTATATGACTTAGCTATTTTAGCTTCTCTTTCTACTAACAACTAAGAAAAAAGAGTATCTACGGGAGATACTCTTTTCATTAATACTTAAACGTAATCGTCGCCAATGAATAGTCAGCTTGCGCACTATATGGGGCTACTTGATAAGAAACTCGTTTCACTCCGTTTGGCCAAGAAATTTCATTTAATACTTTTTTAACATCTTGCATCGTTCCATCCATAGACCGCTTATAGCGCACTTCTACTTTTTTAGGTTGTCCTGCAAATTGCTTCTGTAATTTTTTCTTTAATTCATTGTAGTTATCCGCTCCATATTTAGCAGATAAATATACAAGATTTGTATCCTTTAACATTTGCTGATATACCAGTGTTTTTGGACTTCCTACCTTGATTTTACTTGTTAATTCATTATAATAATTTGTTGTTGCTGCCGGATATTTACTCCGATCCCAGCTATGATCTTTACTGAATTGTTCATCAGACATATTAAAATATGAATAGGTTACACGTCCCTCTTTATCTGGAACCGGATCATCAAACGTAGTATCGAGATGATACCATTTTCCATCGATATTCACTAGATTCCAGGCATGCGCTTGCCCATCCCCCATCCCAGTTACGATATGGGATTGAATACCTGCTTCTTTTAATAATTGATAGGTTAATAATGTATATCCTTGACAAACCGCTGAACGATTCACCAACGCTTCATACGCCGTATAAGCTTTATAGGAAGTATCGTATGAAACATGTTTCACAACATAATCATGAATTGCTTTCACTTTTTCATGCTCATCCATGCCAACCTTCAAAATAGAACTTATAATTGATTTTGCTTGCGCCTTTACATGTTGCGTTTGTTCTTTTGATTCACGATATGTAATTTTTAATGTAAAAGTATAATTTTCTGGTATACCACGAATTGAATATTTTGTACTTGCTACATTGTATTTTAAGTACTCATCTGCATCTACTATCTTAGTATACTCTTTATAGAGCGTATCCATCACTTCTCTACCATTCTTAGCTTTTGTTTTATATGTGATTGTAATATTTTCTTCACGATTATCAATATGTTTTTTTAATTCTTTTTGGAAACTTTTTAATAATTTGGCATCCGGTTTTATATCGTCTACTTTTTCATTTGTAGCTGCATAAGATACTGCTGGAACTTGTAAACCACCAATCATAATCGTTGAACAAAGTGCGACAGCTGTTAAGTACTTGTTTGATTTCTTCATCTCATCTTGTCACGCCCTTCTACTTAAAATCATAAAAAATGTTCATATACTTTTAAAGTATACAATACTTTTTCAAAAAGAAAATATGGGATTGTGCATATTTATTAATCATTATTTTATCATCACTAAATATCGAATTTTTAAAAAATATATCGTGAAAGAAAAGCAGTAAACTCTTCAATAAGAATTAACTACTGCTTTTCCTTCTAACAAGACTGCAATACACAACATGTATTTTCAAAACGACGTTGCTTTAAATCTTCATTTCCAATGCAGAAATACAGCATCCCTAAATCTCCCCACATCATATTACAATTTGTATAGTCAGAGTCAACTTGGAATAACAATGTCATATCCTGATCATTAATACCAGCATATTCTCCAGCCTCCTCAAATACTTCTCTTTGCACTGAGAACGGTTCACCAAATACTTGATGATTATCATAATGATCTGGCATTAACTCCTCTAATAGTTGTAGAAAACGATCCGAATCAGCTTCATCTTCAATAAATAGCTCAGGGAGTTTATATGTTAGCTTAAATGATAATGCACATTGTGTATATTTTGATGGTTGATCACTTATCCTCTGTAATTGTTCTAGCGGAACGTTATAATATAGAACACGCCAAGTACCATCATATTGATAATTGCCATTATAGAAGAAATACAACATACCTGTTTCAGGTAAGTCATGCTCTATGTTCACGCCTTGTAGGTCAGCTAGATTGAATTGTGCAATAAAATCTAATGCTTTCCCTTCATAAGTTGGGTATTCAAATGTAGATGGAACATCAGGCATTCCCCCCATCTTTGAACAGCCAATTGAAAGTGACTCCTCTTGTCTCGGAATAACTTTTACACATGGAAATATAGTAGCTAATAGTTCTGGTTTTATATGTGTTAAATCATATTTATCAATTAATAAATCAATCTGGTTTCTCATAACTTCTCCTTACGTAAATGTGCTTATCCGTATCATAACACACATACAGTACATCCTTCATCCTAAAAAATCGAAATAAGTTATTCAAAAAAACGGGCTTATCCCTAGGACGCGAATAAGTTTAAAACAGCATAGTATACAGTGTTCCTACAAACACGATCTTTCATAATTCCTTATAGCAGATCCTCAAATTGTTCATTTTTCTTTATTTCAACTTTTATTTTAAGGAGGCATTCCATATGGGTTATGGTTATGGTGGCGGTTACGGCTACAGTTGTGGTGGCGGTTACGGTTACGGCGGTTATGGTGGTGGTTGCGGTTACGGCGGTTTCGCTTTATTAATCGTTTTATTCATCCTTCTAATCATCATTGGAGCTAGCTGCTGTGGCGGCTTCATCGGTTGCTAAGTAGCTTTAAAAACTATTGTAAAAAAGCACGTGAATCACGTGCTTTTTTGCTATACGGAAAATCCAATCTTTGAAAGGAATTATTCCTATGAAAATCGATGGTGTCTTTGAAGGTGGCGGCGTTCGAGGAATTGCACATGTTGGTGCAATTTGTGCATTAGCAAAGCAAGGCTATGAATGTGAACGTGTAGCGGGAACATTAGCTGGAGCTATTATTGCAGCCCTTCTGGCAGCAGGTTACTCTTGTGAAGAATTAAAAACAATTATTAGTAACGTTAATTATCATCAATTTATAAAAAAAACTTTACTTGATAAAATTCCTTTTGTAGGAAAGGGATTAAATGCATGGGCTAAATTAGGGATTTATTCAAATGTTTTTTTAGAAACATGGTTAGAAGACTTACTACACAAAAAAGGGATTCATAATTTTAGCGACTTATCTAATCCACAAAACTTAAAAATCATTGCCTCAGATATTAGTAATGGAAAGATGGTTATTTTCCCTGATGATTTACCAAACTATGGATTTACAACTCAAGATTTCTCTATTGCAAAAGCTGTTAGAATGAGCAGTACTATCCCTTTCTATTTCGAACCAGTAAAATGGAAAACACCTAAATGGAAACAACCTTGTTATATGGTTGATGGAGGTCTTCTTAGCAATTATCCAATTTGGATTTTTGACTCACCTAATATACCCCGTTGGCCAACTTTTGGCTTTCATTTTGTAAAAAATGAAATACAAGCTGAACCTGTTCCTTATGAAGATCCCATCTCGATGTTTAAAGGCTTATTCAAAACGATGATGCAAGCACATGACTTACGCCATCTAGATAAAGAATCGAAAGCAAGAACCATTGCAATTCCAACTGGAACAATTACAAGTACAAAATTCCAATTAACTACTGAGGAAAAAGAATGGCTTTATCAGTCTGGTTTTCACACTGCCGGAAAATTTTTACAGTCTTGGAATTTCAAAACATATATTAATCGATTTAGAAACGGGAATCGAATTTGAAAAAGAAATTAGCATCACTATCCATAGAATCCTTAGAAAAATACTTCTTACTGTATTCATTTACTTTTTTCATTATTTTCACATGGATATTGTAAGACCACTAAATCATAAAAAAGAAATAAGCCTAATAAACTAAATGTTTTATCCTACTACTTACGAACAATAATACCTCCAACTCAAAGTCCGACGAAAGTAAAGATGTTAGAGGTAAGATTAACTACCCGTAAAATTAAAGTTTCATTTTATTAGGCTTCTTCATAAAGTACTACTCCTCACTTTTACCACTACTATAAGCCAGAAGTGGCTCATACATCATTATTGCGTGATTTCCCGTTACATATTGATCCTCAACAAACTGTTTTTGTTGATTAAACGCTCTACGATGTATGACATTACATCGTATATAGCCACCCCAATACGCTGGCTTAATTGCATGTTCTTTTTCATATACTTCATATTGGTAAAGCTGAGGATAGGCTGTTCTCCATTCCCCTACTAAGTGTTCGTCTGTCACGTAAAGATGAAGTTGATAAGCTTGATCTGTTTCATTTTTTATTTGTAAATCAAGATAGTTATAGGAGCAAGTCGCACCACTTCCAAACGGCTGTGTACGCTTTGAATCAGGAAATACATCATAGCTATGACGATATCGCTCTGTTACGGTTAGTGTTGTATGTAATGTCATCCAGTATATTAAATTTGATAGTTGACAAAGCCCACCTCCAACTCCTGGTTTAAAAGTACCATAATGCAATACCATTCCTTCTACATACCCTTTTCTCTTTGTAGTCTTACCTATTAAACGCCAATAAGAAAATGTTTCTCCCGGCTTAATTACAACACCATTTAACTGTTTAATAGCGATTTTCAAATTAATAATTTTATTCTCTTGATACCACATATCTACATCTTTAAGTTTACGAAGCAGTATTGTTCGATGCTGTATAACAGTACAAGGTAACTTTTCTTGTTGAAAAGTTTTAGCATACTTTTTCCCATCCGTTAACCATTGAATATTCCTTTTTACAGAGTAATACCACGTTCCTAACATAATACGATACTTAGACCTTTTTTTAGGCCGTATGTTTACTTCATTCATTTTATTCTCTCCTCTATCATCTATGTATTTTCTATGGTTAAAATAATACTTATAAGCTCATACAGCATTCTTATTACTGTTTTCAAACGAAATATTATAATATACAGAAATAAGTATAGTATTATCTTAGAAACAAAGAAATGATATTTGAAGTTAATTTTATACAAATATGAAAAAAGAGCGAATCTTAGATTCACTCTTTTTCTCTATTTTAGTAGCTTAACAATTAGGGATACTGTAATCCCTCCGCTTCTTCAGCAGTAACAACAACGTAGCGGCTTCCCGTCCTTAACCCTAATAATTCTGCTTTTTCAATCGCTTCTTGTTTTGTTTCTGCATAGGCAGCTAAATACTTTGTTCCATCGATAACCTGACAAATGACATATTGTTTCATATTTCTTCTCCTTTTTCAATTACTGGTATTTATGATATCATTTTTCACTTCTAAAAATTGTGATTATTATACTGAGAGATTCTTTATCAATCTCGCAACCATTTCAATTCCTTTCTCTATATCATGCATTGAGGCATATGAATAAGAAAGACGTAAATATTGGCTTGCATTTCTATCATACACATTCCCAGGATTGAGTAGAATTTTTTCTTGTAATGCTTTTTCAAACAACTCCCGCATCGAAATGTTTTGTTCAATATGTAGCCAAATATAAAATCCACCGCTTGGTATTTGCCAAGTTGCTATATCTCTGCAGTATTTCTCTAGCATTGCAAGCATAAAGTCTCTCCGTTTTTTTAACTCAATTCGTATTTGCTGTATATGTTTCTCATATAACTCACTTGCAAACCATTCTGCAGCAACTCGTTGTGATAACGAACTCGAGCCGTAATCCATTTGCATTTTTATATCTGCCAATCTTTTAATAACTGGTTCTGGTCCAACAACCCAGCCGATTCTTAAACCCGGACTAATGACTTTTGACATACTTCCAATATGTAATACGATCCCATTTGTATCATATGCCTTCAATGGTTTTGGTGGAGACGAATCAAGCCATAAATCTTGATACACGGCATCTTCAATTATAGGTAATCCAATTTCATTACATACTTTCATAACGTCTTGCCTTCTTTGTTCATTCATGACAAGACTTGTTGGATTATGAAAAGACGGAATAGTATATAAAATTGAACCATTGAATCGTCTTTTATATTTTGAAATAAGTGATGGCTGAACCCCATTTTCATCCATCGGAATACCAAACAAACGCATTCCTGCAGATTGAAAAACATTGAGGGAGTATAAATAAGATGGTTTTTCAAGTAAAATGGATGAGCCTTTGCATAGAAGTCCCATCGAAATAAGTTGCAGTGCTTGAATTGCTCCCGAAACAATTAATATAGATGCCGGCGATGCAAAAATATCATATTTTTGTAAATACGTGGCTATTTGTTCTCTCAACTTGAAGTCTCCTCTTGGTTCCTCATATCCTAAAGGAATTTTCCCACGAGAAAGTTCTTTCATGATTTGCTTCGTTTTCTTTTCAGGTAAAAGTTCTGGTGAAAGTTCACCAGTACCCAATCGAATGATATGTGGATAAAATTCGGCTTCATTAATTTCTTGAATGGTAGGAAGATTCGGATAATAAATACCTGTTTCTACATAAGAATTCCAGTTAGGAGGAGGCACCAAAGTTGATACACTCCCTGTATCGTTTCTCACAATTGTTCCTCTTCTACCCTTTCCCTCAATCAATCCTTGCGCTGCTAATTCATCTAAAGCCATTATAATTGTACTTCGATTCACTTCAAATGCTTGTGAAAAAGCTCGCTGTGACGGTAATTTTGTACCAATCGTCCATTCTCCATTTATAATCTTCTCTTTTATATATTCCTCAATTTGTTTATATAAGGGAATCGGAGAGAATCCATTTGGCTTCCAGTCAAATCGCTCCATTTTATCACCTCACTTCTTTTTGGTTGGTTTATTATCCAACCATATGGATGGATACAATTTCGATTTTCTTCTATACAATATACACTATCATATTTCAGTAATTTATATGGGAGGAAATAAAATGATTGAAGCAATTCTTCACGGAATGGTTCTTGCGTTTGGACTCATTATTCCATTAGGTGTACAAAACGTCTTTGTCTTTAACCAAGCTGCTAGTCAGCCAAATATTTTACGGGCTACACCAGTTGTTCTAACCGCATCAATCTGCGATACAATTTTAATTTTGATTGCAGTACAAGGTGTATCACTTATGCTTCTGACCTTTTCATGGCTAACAACAATACTTTATGTAATTGGATTTTTCTTTCTGATTTATATGGGATGGATGATTTGGAAAAGTGATTCTACAAAAGAGACGATTGAAGCAAAAACGATGACTATCAAAAAGCAAATTATCTTTGCCGCTTCTGTTTCCTTATTGAA
Source organism: Bacillus sp. FSL K6-6038 (assembly GCF_038050455.1). Taxonomy (NCBI): domain Bacteria; kingdom Bacillati; phylum Bacillota; class Bacilli; order Caryophanales; family Bacillaceae; genus Bacillus; species Bacillus sp. FSL K6-6038. Next base: position 1,993,985 of record NZ_JBBOUH010000001.1, on the reverse strand, counting down.
TCCTCATGCAATTTTAGATACAATTGGCGTCATTGGCACAAACTCTATTCAATATGTAGGCAACGAAAAATGGGCCTTTGCTTTTACAACAATTATAGTTTCTTGGCTTTGGTTTATTGGCTTAGCATTTGCAGGGCACGTGCTTGGAAAATTAAATTCATTAGGAAACTCAATTGCAATTCTAAATAAAATTTCAGGGGTTATTATTTGGGGAGTTGCTCTTTACATGCTAAAACAACTCATTTTTTAGAAAAGAAAGTATAACGGTTCAGTATATTTATCCCGCATTAACGGGCAGTAAGACCCCCACCTCAAAATTTGGCAAAAGCAAAGAAGTTAGGAGGGGGATGAACTGCCCGTAAAAGCCCGATTGGTTCAACTAATAATCAGTGGGGGATGAAGAAAACCCCCACTGATTAAAGTTTCACTTTATAGGTAATTGTTAAACAATAATTAAAGTTGTATTTCTTGTATAATGTTCATAAAAGGAGCAGTTACTTATATGGAATTCCGATATCCGGTAAGCCATTAACAGCGGGCCTAAATAAACTTGTTGAAAATTTTGATTAACTGGCAATACCTGATTATGATCGCTATGTTGATCATACGAAAGAGAATTAACAGGTTGAAATGAGATATTAAAAAATCCATTTGCAATCATTTGCAGATGGATTTTTTGATATCTCTTATAAAATTTTGAATTAAGATGTAGGTTCCGGAACTGAATTTAAAGGTTTATTATTCTTTTTAGGCTTAATCCACACAATTGTAATAATTGCTCCAGCAACTGCAAATATGCAGGTTAAATAAAATACTTCATGATCTGTCCCCTTCATAAAGTAAGCATACAGAGGTGGTCCCGCTGCTACACCAGTAAAACGCATTGAACTATAAAAAGAGGTAACAGTTCCTCTTTGTTCTTTTTCAATTCCTTGTGTAATAAGAGCATCTAAACACGGTAAAGCAATCCCGATTCCCATTCCCATAACAACAAGACAAAGAATTAACAAGTAAATGCCTTTTAAAAATAATGGAAGTATAACAGACGCGGCTGCTAATATAAATCCGATATATATACATTTTTTCATAACATCTTGGTCATCACCGATTTTCTTTCCTGCCATGTATGAGCTTATTGATAATACAAGCAACGGAATCGCAAGTATACAGCCTTTCCAAATTCCATGAATGTTATATTTCTCTTCCAATATCGTAGACAAATAAAAAAGAATTCCAAATAATATGAGCATAATGATAGCACCTAATGCAAAAATTGCGACTAACCATCTTCCCTTTTCTTGGAAAGTTGAACCGATTGATTGAATGAATTCTTTGAAAGGTGGTGCTTGATTTTCTTGTTTCTTTGCTTTTACTAACAGTAATAATAAGATGATAGCAACAGCACATAAAACTGGAATGGCCCAAAATGGTAAAAACCATACTACTGCTGCGAGAGCAGAACCTAATATTGGACTTAGCACTTTCCCAAATGTATTTGACGTTTCAATGATCCCTAATCCCGTACTTACTTGTTTTTCATCTTTATATAAATCGCCAACACATGGGATTACAACTGGCATCGCTCCAGCAGCACCTATCCCTTGAATCGCTCTTCCAATTAGAATCCAAACATATGGATTTTCCACTTTCCATGATACCCAACCCGTTATTGCACCACCGATAGCTGCAATTAACAAACTTGGAACCATTACCATTTTACGTCCCCAGCGATCCGATAAATACCCAGCAATCGGAATCAATACAATAGCAACGATAGAATATATTGTAATAATCATGGATACTTGAAAAGAAGAGATATGGAGTTTTTTTTCAAGTGTCGGAAGGATTGGAATTAGCATGGAATTTCCTAATGTCATAACAAGTGGAACAGATGCAAGTGCAATTAAACAACAGTTTTCTTTTTTTAGCATGTTGATTTCGAGACCCTTCCTCACGTATTTCTTTCCATATAGTAACCCTGATGAAATTCATTTTTAAATTTCATCAGGGCTATCACATTTTGTCTGCTTTTCAACTTATATAACAAAAGAAATTGGAGTATATCATAGCATTACTTCTATTTTCCCAATCCTTACAACAGTATATTCGTGCTATTAAATGGAAAACTCACTTTTGTTTTAGTAAAAACTATACAAAAAAAAGAAAGGAAGAATTCTTCCTTTCTTTCATACTGCTTTAAATTAACGAGTATACCCGCCACCAAGCTGTTGTTCTGCCATAGCTACAAGGCGTTTTGTGATTTCACCACCTACAGAACCATTCGCACGTGAAGAAGTATCGGCTCCAAGTTGTACACCAAATTCCTGTGCAATTTCATACTTCATTTGATCAAGAGCTGCTTGTGCTCCGTTTGATACTAACTGATTTGAATTACGATTTCTAGCCATTACCGTTCACCTCCTTTATATATTAAAATGTTTAAAAATTACACGTTTTATACTTGGTATTTATTGGTAAAAATATGCATTTTTTAATTCTGGAATAAAAGTCCTAGTATGAATACACCTTCCCATGGGCTAAATACATTCGTAAGCTGAAAACTTCATATTTTATTATGTTAAGCTCTTATACAGACTTTTAATATTTCTCCAACAATATGCCGTTTCTTCTACATCTAACCTTTCCAAAAATTTTGTATCAATAAGTTCTGGTCTGAATTTTTCATAAAAAAGCTTCGAAGGATTACTAGAAACAACCCATACTAATACAGAAGACATATCATTTTTTATAAATTCTGACACAAGTTCTTGAAATAATCTCTTTCCTAATTTATTTCCTTGATATTCTTTCAATAAGTAAATCGCATACAGTTCTCCGTCACAATTATACTTTCCTGTTCTTTCATGACCACCATCAATAAATCCTATAATTTTCTGATCAAACGTTTCTGCCACATACCTATATTCATTTCCTACCGCTTGTTTAAAGATATTTTCCCATTGCTTTTCCCGACTTTCATACGTTGCATTGTCTATGATTTCATCATATATTATTCCTTTATATGTTATCTTCCAACTATCAACATGCACTTTTGCGATCCCTTTTATATCTTTTTCTGTTGCCTTTCTAATTGTTATATCCATTTCGTCTCCCCTCTTGTCCCTCATTATACCAAAGGGTAACATAGCATCTATATCAATTAAGCAAATCATTTAATATTTCCCATTCTTCCCTATATAATTAATTTCCTATGGCAATTCATATCAAAAACATTTTAAAGTTAGAATAGTTGGAACAAATACAATCACAACTAGATCTATCGAAGATTCACGTATATTACAAGACTTTTCTCTTACAGCGTTTTATTCAAGGTTAGAGCAAAAAAATTATGAAGGAGGCTAGACAACAAATCGGTCTTGTTTTCCCTACTGATAAAGTGGAATTTTAATCATGGGAGGTTCTTCATCATTCGCTTAACTTCTTTATTTTTTCTAAAACTGAAGGATGGTTATTACTACTCATAATAGTGTAAAAAAACAATACTTTTCAAATAAAAAAGGGTGAATTTCATCACCCTTTTTTGATTTAACCTTGTTTCACTCATTAAACTTTATAATTATCTACTTTCAACCTCAACCGAAACAATATGATCAATTTCCTTTAAGGAACTGTATAATTCGGTTGTATATAAATCTTCAGGTGCTAATATAACCATTTCTAATTGCTGAGATTCACTATCAATATCTTTAATTTTCACGCGTTTCACTTGCATGTTTAAGTTTTTAATTTGTTTAAAAATGCCATCTAATTCTCGGTGCTCTTTTACGATAATTTTAATCGCTAAATCCCTTTGTCTTAAAGAATAAGGACCTGCTATTTTAACAAGGTGTGGCAATACATTTATAGCTAATATAATGAGAATCATTGCAACGATTGCTTGTATATAAAAACCTGCCCCAATTGCAATCCCTAAAGCAGATGCTGCCCAAACCATTGATGCTGTTGTTAATCCTGAAATCACATCATTATTTCTTCTTAAAATTACACCTGCTCCAAGGAAACCAACACCACTTACAATTTGTGCTGCTAAACGCATTGGGTCCATATTTGTATGTCCTGGTGAAGAGTAAACATTCACAGATTCAATCGAAACCATCGTAATTAAACAACTTGCTACAGAAATGACCATACTTGTTTTCACACCGAGTGGTTTATTCTTTAGTTGCCTGTCAATCCCTATAAATAAACCTAAAAAGAGTGCCAAACCTAATTTGAGTAAAAATTCATATGTCATTTTTCATTCTCCTTACTTATATGATGTTCATCATTTCTTTTCTTAAACATCTTTTTTCTCCTTAAACATTAAACTATAACTCTTTTAGAATTTCATTTCCAGTCTTTTCTGTCCTACAAGTTAAAAAAGCCGAAAAACATTATAATTTAAATGTCTTTCAGCTTTTTTGTCTATATTATTTGATTAAGGTATTTCATTACCTTTTTGCATTTGAGCCTTACACCTTAAATTTATGTATTACCTAACATCATACTATATAAATCCACTTTGATTTTTCGACATATAAATCGCTGCTACGAAGAAAAAAGGTGACTTGCACTCGTTTTCTCTCTCTGTTTTCACTTGGCATAGGGCAAGAAGATGATCTGACCGCTTCTATGCATGGCCGGATGCTCTCTCCCCTAAAAAGAAAGGATTTATGTCGGTTTTTTAATTTGGATTTATATACTTTATTTTTGTTCCTTAACCTTGATTTTCGCTTCCTTATAGAATGCTAGTTTTCCTTCATTATACTCTTTTGTATATCCATTAAACTTCTCTTTTTCTTTTTGCATTTCTTCCGTTAATTGATTTACAGCTTTCACTTTCTCACCGATTTCTTTTAACTTTGTTTCTTTTACTTTTAACTTCGCATAAAGTTCTTTTTCAATCGCCATTGATTTCACATAGCTTTCGTTCATTTTTTGAAAAGCATCATAACGATTCTTATAAGCTTCTTCTACTTTTTTCGCTTGTTTTTGTATTTTTTTATCTTCAATTTTCTCTACATTACTTTGAACTGAGTTCGTCTCTTTCTGTGCTTTCTCTAATGCATCTTTTTCATTTTTTAATATTTTTTCACGCTCGCCCACATTTAAAACTGCTTGGTCTAATTTTGGGGCAACAGCTTCATTATGCTCTTTTCCTTCTTTTATAATTTGAGCATATAATTCCTGGCCTTGTTTTTCCAGCGTCTCTAATTTTTTCGCATCTTCAAACAATGACTTTTCTTGTTTAGCTGCGTTTTCAAATGCAACAAATAGATTTTCTTCTGGCTTTTCGCCAAAACAACCTGATAATAATCCTACTGATAATGCTCCAACTAGTGCTAATTTTCTATAACCCAACTTCTTTTCCTCCTATGTTACATACGTTTGTCATGCCAAAAATTCAACGGGAAGTGATCACCTTCATGATACGCTTCAAATTCATAACCTTTTTCTTTTAATCCTTTTATAATTGCCGGTACTGCTGCAACAGATTGCGGATGAATATCATGCATTAAGATAACTTCTTTAGGATTCGTTGCACCTGTAATTACATTTTCAACAATTTTTGCTGAAGCAGCATCAACAGGCATTTTATTATATTTCCAATCTAAAGAGTCAATCGTCCAATCCCAAACTTTTAAGCCATCTTCTACTACTTTATTACGAAGCGCTTCATTTAAACCAGGCATAGAACCGTACGGAGGACGTGTTAATTTCGGAAATTCTTCAATAATATTTGCTATTAAGCCTTGATCTTCTTTCATTTCATTCACATACTCGCCATTTGTATACAATTTTTTAGAATCATGTGTCATACTATGCATGCCCACATAATGACCTTCTGCTTTCTCACGCTTTACTAAATCTGCAAATTGTTTTACATTTGCACCGATTAAGAAAAATGTTGCTTTCGCATCATTTTGTTTTAATATATTAAGTAGTTCAGCCGTATATTTTCCTGGCCCATCATCAAATGTGAGGTAGGCAACTTTTCTAACTTGACCATTAAATTGACTTGGTGCTGTTTTATTCATCTCCACTTTTGACTGCTCACTTGCAAGCTGTAAAGAATTCGCTTGATTTGCTACTGCCCTAGCTGGTGATGTGATTGATTGAAACATAAAATACCCCACTGCGATCGCAACAACAGCCACTATTGTGACTATAATGCTTTTTACATTAAATACATTTCCCATTCTATTAAATTCCTTTCTATTAATCTTATATAATTCTTCCATTCATATTAGTATATCTATTCAATTTCTTTTCAATCTTCTAAAATGAACATTAACAAACTGTATACAAAGGAAGTTTCACCCTAATTCGTGTACTTCGTAATTCCTCGCTAACTATATATATGCATTTTATTATATATGTAAACATTTTTAAATAACTCCAATAATATTTTGATTTATTTAATACCCATATATATTATAAATCAAAAAAGGTTGGCCAGGCGCCAACCTTTTACAATTAGTTTCGTGCTGCTTTTGGCGTAACACCTAGATGTTCATTTAACTTTTTAGAAATGTCTTGCACATTTTTTTCATTTGGAATGTAGTAATAAATACCACCGATACGTTTATCCGTACCTTCTATTTGCATTTTCTCCATCTGTAAATCAGTTCCGGCCATATTTCTTGTAATGGAAAGCATATCATTAAATGTTAAGTTTGTTTTCATTTTGCTATCAACTGCATCTAAAAGGGGACCTAATTTACTAATCGATTGAACAGACATTGCTTTTTTCGCAATTGCTTCAATAACGAGCTGTTGTCTTTGACCACGCATTGCATCACTATCAATTTTACGAGTTCGTGCTAACGCAAGAGCTTGCTCTCCGTTTAAATGTTGGTAACCTTTTTCTAAATGAATCATACCTGCTTGATCTTTACTATCTTGTTCTGTAAATGCAACTGGTACATCCACATCAATACCACCAAGTGAATCTACAATTTTCACAAAGGAATCAAAGTTAAATTTCACATAATAGTCAACTGGAACATTTAAAAATCTCTCTACTGTATCCCGTGTACTTTCAACTCCACCAAATACATGGGCATGCGTAATTTTATCCAATTTCTTTTTTGATGGAATATACACGCGAGAATCACGTGGAATACTTACTAATTTTACTGATTTATCATCTTTATTAATTGTTGCCAATAATAGCGCATCCGTACGAACAGCTTCTCCATATTGTCCTTTTCGAATATCACTTCCATCAACACCCATAATTAAAACAGAAATATTATCTTTTAACGGTTCAACCTCTTTATCGCGTTTAGTTGATTTCTCAATTTTTGCATACGCATCACTTACAACCGCATTTGCTTTATTATATAAAAACGAACCATATCCTACTCCACCAAAAATGAGTAGTAAAAATGGAATCAAAATGAACCACTTCACAGATTTTCTTTTAGAACGTTTCTTTTTACTTCTTGTGTTTTGTTCTAATTCAGAGCTCATGTCTATTCTCCTCTCTTTCTCTTTTCCTAGTATACTCCATGTCTATCAATCTTCATATTGAATTTCATTTCATTCACCTTACATTTTTGTAAGGTTTCGTTGTAAAGAAGTAAAATCAATATGTATTTCATTTCACATTATACTCTCGTGTTGGATTTTAACAAGACATCAAATGATAATTTCAAAAAATTTACAATTCCGTTGTATACTAGTAAAAAAAAAACCAGTTTAGCACTTTCGTTACCATACCAGTGGGAACCTGCTACATTTATCACTGTTTATTTATTTCAGGTTTGTAAATCATTTTCTTACCTTCGTCAAAAATAACAGCCGATTTTGCTGGTATTTCTGTATCTTCTGTTTTTACATCTTGATCAGAGAAGTTTACAATTATTTTTATGTCCTTTCCATAGGAAGCTGTTTGCACAAGTTTGTCTTTTGAAAGATATGCAAAATTCGTCATCTCTTCTGTTACTGCTTTTTTATGAAATGCTTCCCATGTTTTTAAATGATGTGTAATTTCATTTTTATGCTTCTTCCATTCAACTTCATCTAAGTGATATAAAGGAGGAACGTTATACAATAGTTCATATAACATACGATTTCCGACTTCATCTTTTACCTTCAAGCTACCCCATTCCCAATGATGAGTTGTAATGACAGAGTCATTGTACACTAATTTATATAAAGGTATTGAATACACTGGGTTTAAGTACACTTGTTTATATTCTTCCTTCACTGGTACTTGTTTTGCATACTTTTCTGGAACATTTTGATTTGGCGACCAGTAACCCCCAACATAATATGGACTTGTCTTATTCTTTCTCATATCTTCATCGGCCCATTTAATAACGGGTGTTTCAATACCATGTGCAAAAGCAATCACTTGACTTGCAAAATCATTTCCACCCTCAGAACCAACAACCATACCTTTTTCTTTCGCTATATAATCCATTCGTGCTAAACGTGCTTTTAAATCTTGCTCTTGTGTTGTAATATGCTTTGGAGAATAATCATCATAAATTTCCCCTGTGGCGTCACAATCAATAAACCATGAATTAAATGGGGTACCATTATTTAATATGCCACTAACTCGTTCTTTCACACTAGGTAAAGATAATGTCGGATTTAATTTACGACCTTTTCCTAGAAATCCTTGTATTTTCTCACCATTTTTTTTGGCAACCGTTGCATCTTCAAATAGTGAAGGATCTTTAAAGGAAGCTGTATTCCAATTTTTATCGCCTTTTTCATGAATGGAATGATAAGAATCATATGGACCAACTAAATATCCCATTTTCTCAGCTAGCTTCACAAATTCCGGTTGAATGAATCCTTGTTCCCAGTTCGGCAGTCCAATCCATGCATGTTCAATACCAGCTTCATCCATCTCTTTTAATACATTCGTTCCATCTGCACTACCCCATTTGTCAACATCCTCAACTGCATCACCAAGTGTTGATTTTAACAAATGTTTATTTAAACTATACAATTCCGTTTCAGTTAAATGATCTACGCCTTTTTTCAATAATTGATTTGCCTCATCATCAACTTTCGGAAACATATCTTCTTTATAAAACTCCTTCATTCCTAACACTTCATTTATATAACGTAAAACAACATTTTCCTGATACTTATCAATAAAATCTTGCTTATTAATTTGATCAAATACATTTAATTCGCCAGGCTCTTTACTATATTTTTGAATCAGTTCTTTCATCCACCCAAATATAGGACTATTGATTTGTTGTCTTAGTTTTGGCCAATCTATATTACTTTGCGATAAAGCATTTTGATTCCAAAAATAAAAGTGAGCTGCTCCGTATAACTTTTCAACTTCTTTATTTTGTTTTGCTTTCTCTTGTAATGTTTTAAATTCACCTTTCTCTACAATATTGTTCTTATACAATTTTGCAATATTCACCGCATCATTATCAGTCACATACAGTTGAAAACCGTATGATTTATTTTTGTTAATACTCGGAAATTCATGGGTAAAATCAAATCCAATTTTCGGATCAGAATGAAATTCAACTTCATTATTAAACATATTGTTTGCAACAAATACCATGGAATATTTCGAACCATTTAATGCAAAAAATTTCATTGAAAATGATTCCGCAAATGAATACGTTTCATCCTTTAAGAATTTCTTCCAATTTTCATCATTGCTCGGAATATACTTACCTTCCCATAAAGGAAGTGTATAATTTTCAGCTTGTACTTTTGGCCAAGTAAAGCTTTCTGCACCTGTAGATTCAATCGCAATATCTACATGATCTTTTTTCTTTTCTAAATTCACTTTTATTTTCTGATCAGGATATTCCCATGATGTATGTGTATCATCTTTTTTCAACTTTGATACTTTCATTTTCGGTAAAGGCTGTGATGCTTGCTCCTTCACTCCATCATGGTCTATCGTTAAAGCAAACGTTTCTGGATTAACCTCATACGTAAAATCTTTATATGTTACTTTTTTTGCTTTGAATTCCTGTGAAACATTTTTTTGTGTCCAATTGCATCCAGCCGTAATTGTCATTGTTGTAAGAAGACATATTGTCATCATTTTTTTCATCTTCTGCACCTCCACCACTGAATATATAGGTGGTTTGTTACAGGAATATGGCAAAGAGCATAAAAAAGAAGCCTGTCTCAAAATTCTTGTATTACGGTTGTTACTACACCAACCTAAAACAAGAAAAGAGTTCGACTCCTTTATGTCTATTATATAAGAGACTTCGCTTCTTTAATCCCTTATCTATATACTATACTTCTCTTCTGTTCTACCAGCACTTTGTTCCCTTTTCACAACTGTTCCTTCATGATCAATTTCCAGCTCACAAACTGGCATCGCCGGAAACACTTTTGCTAATTGTTCAGCAACTTCCTCGCGTTTTTCATATGGAGTCAATATAAAAAGAGATGGACCAGCCCCACTAAGTGCTGTCCCATATGCTCCAAACTTTTTCGCATACATCCGAACTGCGGGTAAAAATGGAACAAGCTGTGAACGATATGGTTCATGAAATTGATCTCTTTCCATCATTTCACCAACAATTTCCCACTTCTTTTGGCATAACGCTGCTACTAAAACATTGCTGACTGCACTTGCACGAACAGCATCATGAAACTGAAATGTTTCTGGCAATACAGAACGACTTTTATTTGTATTTAATTCTTCATCAGGAATAAGAGAGATTACACCTAATTCTTTACTCTCTATTCTAACAACAGATACATGATTCCCATCCATCGCGCCAATAACAGTACCTCCTAAAATAGAAGCAGCTACATTATCAGGGTGTCCCTCAAAACTTGTAGCAAGATGAACTTTCTCATCTGTTGTTAAATGTAATTCTCCAAGTTCATTGGCAAGTTCTATTCCTGCTACAATGGCTGATGCGCTGCTCCCCAATCCTCGCGTAAGTGGAATATTACTAGTAACTTCTATTATATAGGAAGATAACGAAGGACATACTTTAAGTGCTGTACTTACAATTAAGTTTCTCTCATCATTTGGGATAGAAGAATCGAATGAATGTATAACATGCCAATGAGCTGATTGTTCCTTCACAGCCACTTCCAAATATAATGATAATGCTATTCCAACAGAATCAAAACCCGGACCTACATTTGCCGTACTAGCTGGAACACGAACTTTAAATGGAATCACGAAACAATCACTCCTTTAATATGTTCTTTTATTTGTTCCATATCGTTTGAAACACTTGCAATCTCGAAGTGATTAGAGGCAATAGCAATATCAGGATCTTTTAAACCATTCCCTGTTAATACAGCAACAACTGTCTCTCCCTTTTTGATTTTCCCTGCTTGAACATGTTTAATTACACCTGCTAGAGAAGCACTTGACCCTGGTTCTGCAAAAACTCCTTCTGTTTTTGCTAGCAACTGATAGGCACTTAAGATTTCTTCGTCTGATACCATATCAATTTCACCGTTTGATTGCTCTGCTGCTTCTACAGCATAGGACCAGCTTGCTGGATTACCAATACGAATTGCAGTTGCGATTGTTTCTGGTGAATCAATGACATGACCTTTTACAATTGCAGCTGCTCCTTCGGCTTCAAAACCGTGAATTCTAGGTTTCTTGAATCCCTTTTCTTTCTCATATTCACAAAAACCTTTCCAGTATGCCGTAATATTCCCTGCATTTCCAACCGGAATAGCAAGGACATCTGGTGCTTTTTGCAACTGATCACAAATTTCAAACGCAGCTGTTTTTTGTCCTTCAATTCGATATGGATTAACAGAGTTTACTAATGTAATTGGTTCTTCATCTGCAATCTGACGTACAGCTCGAAGTGCGTCATCAAAGTTTCCTTCAATTGAAATAATCTCTGCTCCATACGCAATAGCTTGTGCTAATTTCCCATGAGCAATTTTCCCTTCTGGTATAACGATAATACACTTCAGCCCAAGACGAGCAGCGTATGCCGCTGCCGCTGCTGATGTATTACCTGTTGATGCACAAATAATTGCCTGTGATCCTTCTTCTTTTGCTTTCGCAACTGCCATCACCATCCCTCTATCTTTAAAAGATCCTGTAGGGTTAGCACCTTCATATTTTCCATACAAATGAATCCCTAATTCTTTAGAAATATTCAGAAGTGGAATGAGTGGTGTATTCCCTTCCATCAAGCTTACATCTGGTGTATTGTCATTCACTGGTAAATATGAAGCATATTTTTTTAATAATCCTTTATACATATTGTTTTTCCTCCTCAATAGCGTAATAACTTTTTATTTCATTTGCTACATTCTCTAGTAATGTTAAAACTTTTTCGAATTGGTACTTTGAAGTTTGATGCGTCACAATCACAATTTCCGCAAGCTCTTGATTTAATGGAAGTTGCACAATTTCTTCTAAGCTAATTGATTCATTGACGAAACATTCTGTGATTTCGCGAAACATCCCTGGTTCATCACGTAATAAAATGCGTAAAAAATATTTCGAGACAACTTCTTCATCCCCTTTTAGTGTATAAGGCACTGACTCTTTTAACACACCTTGACTTTTCACTATTTGATTCATATTTTTAACGATTGAAATAATATCACTTACTACAGCAGATCCTGTTGGCAATTTTCCAGCCCCTGGCCCATAAAACATAACTTCACCAACCGCATGACCGTGTACATATACAGCGTTAAATTCGTTATTCACACTGGATAGTGGATGCTGACTCGGTAATAAAGTAGGTGCTACGCTTAAATTAATAGCTGAACCTTGCTTCTCCGCTTTCCCGACTAGCTTCATAGTAAAACCTAGCTTCCCAGCCATTTCTAAATCTTTTTTTTCTACATTTCGAATACCTCGAACATGTACATCATCTAAAGAAACATTCATCGAAAATCCTAAGTTTGCAAGAATAGCTACCTTTCGTGCAGCATCCAGTCCATCTACATCTGCTGACGGATCTGATTCTGCAAAGCCTAGCTTTTGAGCTTCTTGAAGCGCCTGTTCATACGACCAACCATTTTGACTCATTTTTGTTAGTATATAATTCGTTGTGCCATTTACAATTCCCATAATCTTTTCAATATGATCAGAAGCTAAGCCGTCTACTAGTCCTCTTAAAATTGGAATTCCTCCAGCTACACTTGCTTCATAATACAACTGACAACCATTTGCATTCGCTAATTTTAACAATTCATTACCGTATACAGCCATTAAATCTTTGTTTGCAGTTACGACATGTTTCTTATTACATAACGCCCTTATAATAGCCTGTTTTGCTTCTTGAATTCCACCCATCACCTCTACTACGATATCAATATTGGGATCTTCTAAAATTTCATCTGCATCATTTGTTATCATGATTCCATCAATTGAAACATCTCGTTCTTTTTCCACATCACGTACTGCCACTGCCTTTACCTTTACTTCATATCCTGTATCAAGACTTATTTTCTCCTTGTGATCTTCCAAAATATGAACGACACCGCTCCCTACTGTTCCAAGTCCTAATACTCCAACATGTACTACATTGCTCATTTTTTAATCTCCTCCTATTTTTTAAACTACTTGACCATTATCTTCTTCCTATTTGCGCAGTTAATGGTGATTCTCGTTCGGATCACTCGTTTCACTCCACTGCACCTCCTTTCAATTCAGTAATACATTTTATAAAAAAAACACACTCATCCCTATAAAAGGGACGAATGTGTTTTCGTGGTTCCACCCTTGTTCCAATCCAAATATACATTTGCTTCGGATTGCTCAAGATCAGATAACGGCTGAAACCGTCAATAATTACTAGATTACTCGTTCACTATTGAAGTTCAAAGGTGGTAAGATTATTTCTCGTGTTAGGAAGCTCACAGCCTTTGGCCTCCCTCTCTGCAAACCGTAAAAATTATCTCATGTCCTTATCACTACTTTTCGTTCATATCTATTTGTTAAATTATTATACGTACATATCATACAAAAGCAAGGAATATTTTTTATATTTTTAATTTTCTAATATTAACTTTGTATAAAAAAACACACTCATCCCTATAAAAGGGACGAATGTGTTTTCGTGGTTCCACCCTTGTTCCAATCCAAATATACATTCACCTCGGATTGCTCAAGATCAGATAACGGCTGAGACCGTCAATAATTACTAGATTACTCGTTCACTATTGAAGTTCAAAGGTGGTAAGAGAATTCCCCGTGTTAGGAAGCTCACAGCCTTTGGCTTCCCTCTCTGTAAACCGTAAAAATTATCTCATGTCCTTATCGTTACTTTTCGTTCATGTCTATTTGTTAAATTATTATAATTAAGAAAATTCGAAAAAACAAGCCCGTTTTTGAGAAAAAAATTATACCTTTTATTTTCCACAAGATAATTACACTTTTATAACTTATTTCAAGATAATAATTTAAACTACTAAAAAAATGATTAAACCTACATAATTACCTTTTTAAAATTGGAATTCACATAAAGTGAAACTTTAATCAGTGGGGGTTTTCTTCATCCCCCACTGATTATTAGCCCTCACCAATCGGGCTTTTACGGGCAGCTCATCCCCCTTCTAACTTCTTTGCTTTTCCAAATTTTGAGGTGGGGGTCTTACTGCCCGTTAATGCGGGATAAAAATATCAAGTAAAACAATTATGCTTTTGATTTTAAATACTGATTACCAATAGAATGAATGCTCTTTAGATTCCTAAATCATTAATTATATTTATATATTTTATCAATCAATGTACTATGCAATATTTTCAATATAATCTTTTTGTATAACTTTCTTCTAAAGAACGTGCGACTTCTTCTTCATTTGCATTTACTTTGGCATGATCAGCAAGCATTTTTGCTGCTGATGGTAATGCTTCTTTTTCTAACCAAGAATCTGGATTCCATAATTCAGAACGTATAAATGCTTTTGCACAATGGATGAAACACTCCTCTATTTTTACAACGATTCCGAGAAGTGGATTGCGACCCCTTACTTGCATTTTCTCTAAAATCTCTTCGTCTTTTGTGATAGTTGCACGCCCATTTATCCGTAATGATTCTCCAAGCCCTGGAATAAAAAAGATAAGTCCCACCCGTGAGTTAGATAAAATATTAAGGATAGAATCCACTCTCCGATTCCCCGGTCTTTCTGGAATTACAATTTGATTTTCATTTAAAACATATACAAATCCAGGTGCATCCCCTCTTGGTGATGCATCACAATGACCAAATTCATCTGAAGTAGATATTACTAGAAAAGGAGACTTAGATAGAAATTCACGACAATGATAATCGAGTGATGGGATCACTTTTTTCACCGCACGTTCACTTGGATATCCTAAAATAAGACGTAATTCTTCTTCTGTTGAAATGAGCGAATTTATTTTTTTCTCGCCTAGTCCCATTCCATATACACTCCCTACTTAATTATCGTTATTTTCCCAAAATTACATACATTCATTGTATAATAAACTGTGCAGAAAGGGGAATATCAATGGCAGAATGGTTAACGATATTTGATACAGAAGGAAACAAAATTGGAAAAAAACTACGTGATGATGTACATCGTGACGGTGATTGGCACGAAACATTCCATTGTTGGTTTGTAGAAAAAGATAATGAAGACATCTTTCTACACTTCCAATTACGTGCTAAAAACAAGAAAGATTTCCCAGGAAAATGGGATATTACATCAGCGGGACATATTATGCATGATGAAGATGTACGAATAGGGGGTCTTCGTGAAGTAAAAGAGGAATTAGGACTTTCCTTTCAAGCTACTGATTTAGAGTACAAAGGCATTTTT
The DNA here is from genome assembly GCF_038050455.1 of Bacillus sp. FSL K6-6038. NCBI lineage: Bacteria > Bacillati > Bacillota > Bacilli > Caryophanales > Bacillaceae > Bacillus > Bacillus sp. FSL K6-6038. Next base: position 1,978,241 of record NZ_JBBOUH010000001.1, on the reverse strand, counting down.
AAAATCAACCATGAAATCCCGCATTTCATTGACCGTGAAATGTGTCATATGTATTTTCATGCTGTTACAAAACCACTTCCATTTGCTCCAGGTGATGAAGTTGAAGATGTAATGAAAGTAAATGCGACTTCTTTTTTACAGCTTTTAAAAGGAGAAATCTCATCTACAACAGGCATTCCAGTTTTAAACAAAAGCGCTAAATCTATTACAATAACATTTGAAGATATTTATCCATATGAGCTTGAATATTATGAATTTGTCGTAGAAAAAGGACGAGATATGCTAAAAATCAATAACTTCTAAAATTTAATTGACCCCCACTTAAATAGTGCAGGGGTCAAAACTATTTGTACTTCCTTAATAGAACAGCTTGAAAATTTCACAAGTAAAGTTTATTGTTTCTCCAGTACCTTTAATTTCTTCTCCACCCGTATAAACAAACGAATGATTAATACTATCATAAGGATTAAAATAGCAATCATTGTATGTGGGTACCAAAATAGCAATCCGATTAAACTTCCTATTAAAATCATTAAAAGTCCATTTTGTTTCATAACTTCAGCGCTATATTGATTTCCAACATCCCACAAATCTTTATTTTTCATTGATCGCTTTGTTCGATATCCGTATACTGCGTTAATATCTGTTGGTGGATTTTTTTGCAATATGAGTGCGGATAGTATAAATATAATACCGATTAACAAGCTCACTCCTATATTTGCAAGCGCATATGTCATCTTATTCCCTCCATATCCACACACATATTTTCAAACTTATTTGACAGTTTATAGTTTTATTATACAACAAAAACCAACCGAAAACCTATATTTTCCAAAAACAAAAATACACCACTCTTGTTTAAATGATGTACAAGCTGAATACAGTATTTTATATTTATAGGTCCACCTTATCGGTCATTTACTTTCTCTGTTTCGACGTATGAAACATGTTAGGAAGCGTCACGAAACGTGACCCTTTCACTTTCAGTTCAGGAATGATTCGATCTAGCGCATCCACAGATCCTTGCAAATGTCCTCCCGGTGTAGAATGCTGGAGTATAACACTTCCTGGAAACGCATTCCCTAACACAGTATTTGTAACCTGCTCTGCACTTACTCCTTTCCAATCAACTGTATCTACACTCCATTGTACGATCATAAAATTCTGTTCTGTCGCCCACTCTAATTGTTTTTCACGTATTTCACCATAAGGCGGACGTATAAACTTTGGTGCATACCCTATCAACTTCCGCAATATCTCTTCCGTTCTTACAATTTGATTACGATATTCTTCATCACTTACTTTAACTAAATTTGGGTGGTTATACGTATGATTCCCAACAGTATGACCCTCATTTGCAATTCGTTTTACTACATCAGGATATCTTTCTGCATTTTCACCAAGAAGAAAAAAAGTAGCTTTCACACCATAATTTTTCAACTTATCTAGTATTTGCGGAGTAAATACAAAGTCTGGTCCATCATCAAATGTAAGGGCAACTTCCGCTTTATTATATGGACCAGAAAATGCATAAGCATATTTTTCAACCCAAGAAAAAGGTGTCCACGAGCCTCTATCTTCTTCTGCACCTTGAACCTCATTCTTCAAACCAGCATTTAGCAAATCAGGCGTTACACTCAAATAGTTTTGATAATAAAATACATTCGAGTATGGCAAATAAGAATACATATTATATAAAGGCGTATTACGTTCTGAACCCCCTTGAAAAGGAGTTAGTATCTCTGATGGATAAAAATAATACATAATTAATAAAACCTCCCTAAAATTTTATATGCAGTTCATTCTTATTTTGTCAGGATGATTCATGTTCCTGAACAGAAATAAGACCGTCCCATTTTGGAACGGTCTTATTTCTATCTATCATACACTTAATAAATTGTTTGACTATCTTTTGGTAAAGATCTCACATGTTTTAGATAGCTTGTTACTCTAGCATCGTCACCTTGTGGATATTCAAAACTAAAATAGCTAGCAATTCCGATTGCAGTTTCCCTAAATAAATCCCCCATTACAAAGAACGACTTCCAAATATTCTCATAATCTGCATTTGAAAATGTCTCTATATATTGTTTCCACAAATCATCCTCAAGATATTATTCAAAATACTTCCCAAACTTTCCGGCGTTTACTGTAAAATTTGTTTTTATCCCAATATGCCATTTTAGCATTTGCATCAGCATATTTCGAACAGGACCTTCAAGCATTCCTTTTACATAAGGAAGTTCTTCTCTCCACAACCCTTTTGCTACATTTGTACTACACCACCAAAACTCATTACAGCAATCTGCAAATTCTTTTGCTGTTGGCCTTTTTATACAGTAATCCGAATCATTTGCTGGTGGAAATGGCTCAATAGCACCCTCTTTATCAAAAAGAAGTACACTCAAACTATCTCCACCAAGAATTTCATCTATTAATTCTACTGAAACTAAAGTCAAATCGATTCGATTCCCGTCTATAAACTGCATCAAATAAGGAAAGCTTCCATCCTCTTCGGGTGGAACTAAAGTGCTTTCTTCTGGCATTTGTACAATCATTATTTTTCCAAATCTATTTATCCAACTGTGATCAGATGTGAATGACTGTATATCTTTCACAACATATACAATATCGTAATCTTGAAAACAATCTCTCTTCACATTCGGATTCACACGAGAACCATTCATAATCACTGCGCGAATACGCTCATCTTCTCTTGCTGCATTTAATATTAAACCCATCATTTCTTTTTCGCTTCTCATATTTTTATAACCTCCAAATTTTATTAGTGTATTGTACTGCATTCATTTTGGAGGAGCACGAGAAGAGTTCCCTGTTTTCCATCCATATTATAACATATCAAACATTTTTTGTTTCCCCCTCCTAGTCTAGTAGATCTATAATTGGCATCTAGACCTCATTCTTCTGTTACAAGCGCAATTACAAATCCATCATACCCCTTACTCCCTACAGTTTGGATCACAGTAGCAGTAACACGCGGTTCAGCAGCAATTCGATCCGCCACTTATCACAAGACCTGCACCTTGTTGATCTTCTACATAGTCTAGTGTCAATGTATTTACAATTTCAACGACCTTTGGATCCATGGCAACTTCAATACCATTTACTGTTTCTGTTACATCATTTTCTTGCGCTTCTCCTAAATTAATACCGTAGCTTGGTCCACAGCATCCAGCACCCTCAAATGTAAAACGTAGTGTTGAAACACTGTTTTCTTTCATAGCACTTTCAATAAACTCTTTTGCTTTATCTGTAATATTCATTTTCATTTCTCCCCTTCACAATAACTATTCAAATTTTTTATTTTACTAAAGATTTAAGCTTCTCATATCCCACAATATCTTCCGATTGCCACGGGATGATAACACAGTTATTTTGTGATTCCTTTTGAACCGCTTGAATCCACTGTACTTCAGACTGCGCCCTTCCTCTTAACACTGGATCACTTGTATGTGTTGCATAAAAACTTTGATTGATAACCCACCATTTTGGATTAATATCTGCACGTTTTAAGTCTCCTTGTAGACGACTTGCTTCATGTACTGGCGTAGCCTCCGCTAATGTTACGATGACAACACTTGTTTCCTCTGGATTGCGAAGACGAGGTAATAAGTTTTTCACAGACTGTGGTACTTCACCGGAAGAGCGTACAATTTCCTTATGATACGTTTGTGCCGCATCCAGTAACAATAATGTATGACCTGTTGGCGCTGTATCAATTACCACAATTTCATCATTTGCTTTCTCAACAATGTCGGCTAAAGCACGGAAGACTGCAATTTCCTCTGTACAAGGGGAACGTAAATCTTCTTCTAAATAAGCTAAACCTTCTTCATCTACCGTTTCTTTTGCTTTCTCAATGACTTCCTTACGATAATTTTCTACTTCTACCTTCGGATCAATTCGACTAATCGTAATATTCCCTTGTTCTCCATGCATGACATAATCAATGTGGGCTGCTGGATCAGTTGTAGTTAAATGTACATGATGGCCTTTTTCAGCAAGACCAACTGCAATTGCAGAGGCTACAGTTGTTTTTCCTACTCCACCTTTTCCCATTGTAAAAATAACTCTTTTTCCAGTCTCAGAAAGATCCGCAATCAAATTTTGAAGAGAAGGTACAGCAACCTCTTGTTGTTCTTCATCTAAAATTGAAAGATTCTCTATTGGTCGCACCAAATTTCTCATATTCTCTATGCCAGTAACATTAAACGGTACTAATGGAATTTCATAAATCGGAAGACCTTTTAATTCTTCTGCCATGTTTTCTAACGCACGTAATTGTCTCGTAAACAATGCTTTTGAAACACCATCATCTTGCACATAGTCTTTCAAGATGCCATTTACAAGTAGATATTGGTTGCTTACACCAATTTCTTTTAATTCTTTAGCTGCTCGTTGCGCTTCTTGTAACGGAGAACTATCAGGACGTGTAACAAGCAATAATGTTGTTTGTTTCGGATTAGATAATGCTTGAACTGTTTGACTATATAACTCTTTTTTATCTCCAAGACCTGCTAATGGTCCTAAACAAGAAGCTCCATGTGTACTTTCTTCTAGGAAACCACTCCATGCCGTTGGGAGCTGAAGAAGACGTAACGTATGACCTGTTGGTGCTGTATCGAAGATAATGTGATCGAATTTCGATGTTAACTCTTTATTTGTAAGTAACGTAGAGAACTCATCAAATGCTGCAATTTCTACAGTACAAGCCCCAGATAATTGTTCTTCCATCGTCGCAATTACTGTGTCAGGTAATTTCCCGTGATATGGGCCAACAACACGTTCCTTATATTCATAAGCCGCTGTTTCTGGATCCAGGTTAGCTACTTGTAAGTTCGGAACATTAAGAATTACTTTCGGCTTGTTGGTTAGTTCGATTTCAAACACATCTTGTAAATTAGAAGCTGGGTCAGTACTAATTAACAAAACGCGTTTCCCCATATCAGCTAAAGTAATTGCTGTTGCACATGCAGTAGATGTTTTTCCTACTCCGCCTTTACCAGTAAAGAATAAAAATGGTGTGAATGTTATTGTGTTTGGATTGTATAAGTTTGTCATTGCCTTTCACTTCTTTCTCTATTTTTTCACGTTTAGCTTTAAACGTACGACTGGCTTTTGACTCAACTCTTCTTCCGTTATATCCGTTAACTGTACAAGTTCTTCATTTGTAAGATGACCTTTTTCTTTTACTACTTTTCCATCTACCAAAGTTACAGGCAACACGTCTGGTCCTTTATCCATTAATAATTGACTAATAACATTGTTATTTGCAAAAGCATCCGGCTCACTCGCAAGATTATAGCGTGTCACATCAATTCCTTTATTCTTCAAATTATTAACAGCTACTGAAATACGAATTAATTCTGGATCAACACTGGGTCCACAAACCCCCGTAGAACAACACATAGCAGGATCAAAAATTTCAATTTTTTTCATCTCTGATTTCTCCCCTTCTTTACAAAATAAGCCGAAAAAGAATTCTCGGCTTATTTTGTTTTCAATTATTCTCCTGTTTCAGCGAATTTTTTAATACGTTCGCCAATCTCATCACGAACTTTTTGGAATACAGACCAATCTTGACCAGCTGGATCATCAAATCCCCAGTGAACTCGTTTTACATGGGGTGGTGTTGTTGGACATACATCATTTGCATGACCACAAAGTGTTACAACAAGATCTGCTTTATCTAAAATGTCACGGTCAATGATATCAGATGTTTGGTCCGTAATATCAATGTCTACTTCTTTCATTGCTTTAATTGCATTCGGATTTACTCCGTGCGCCTCAATACCAGCAGAAAGTACATTCCATTTGTCACCTAAATATTTTTCACCCCAAGCTTCTGCCATTTGGCTACGACAAGAGTTTCCTGTGCATAAAAAGTAAATTGTTTTCTTGTTTTCCATGTTAATTCCACCTTTATATCAATAATTATTTTGGTTGTGTTTGAAAGTATTTACGTTGGAACCACAGTGCTACATTTACAAGAGCTATCATAACTGGAACCTCTACTAAAGGACCGATAACTGCTGCAAACGCTGCACCAGACTGGATTCCAAATACCCCTACAGCTACAGCGATTGCTAATTCAAAGTTGTTACTTCCAGCTGTAAATGCTAATGTTGTTGATACCCCATAACTTGCACCGATTTTTTTGCCCATAAAGAAAGAAACAAAGAACATCACTACAAAATAAATAAGTAATGGAATCGCAATACGTACAACATCAAATGGTACGCTAACAATCACTTCTCCTTTTAATGAGAACATCACAATGATTGTAAATAATAATGCGACTAATGTAATGGGGCTAATCTTTGGTATGAATACTTTTTCATACCATTCTCGCCCTTTTGTTTTTACAAAGATAAAACGTGTTAACATTCCTGCGATGAAAGGAATTCCTAAATAAATAAAGACTGATTTTGCAACCTCTGCCATTGTAATATCTACAACAGCTCCTTCAATTCCTAACCATTCTGGAATGACTGTTACAAACACATACGCGTATACTGAGAAAAATAACATTTGGAATACAGAGTTAAAAGCAACTAACCCTGCTGCATATTCTGTATCACCTTTCGCAAGGTCATTCCATACAATCACCATCGCGATACAACGTGCTAGACCAATCATGATTAATCCAACCATATATTCTGGTTTATCTTGTAAAAATATAATTGCTAAAGTAAACATTAAAACCGGACCAATAATCCAGTTTTGCACGAGTGATAATACTAATACTTTTACATCTTTAAAAACGCGCCCCATCTCTTCGTAGCGTACTTTAGCAAGCGGCGGGTACATCATTAAAATTAAGCCAATCGCAAGTGGGATAGAAGTTGTTCCTACCTGTAGACTATTCATTCCATCAACGAACCCAGGGAATAGATATCCAACTCCAATCCCTACTGCCATCGCAAGAAAAATCCAAAGGGTTAGATATCGATCTAGGAAAGATAGACGTTTTTTCCCCGTGTTGCTCATCCTTCTCACTTCCCTTTCTAACTATTTATTAACAACCACACCGGAGTGTAGGATTGCTCTTCTCAATTTGTTTGATTTTCTCTATTTGATCTGGTACATGGCCTAAAATATCTTCTAAAAGCGTATATAAATCACTTGCCTGATTTAAAGAATAATAAATCCATTGACCTCTACGCTCTTCTTGCACTAAGCCTAAATCCTTTAACTTTCGAAGATGCTGACTGATAGAAGGTTGACTCATATCAAATACTTCAAGAAGTTCACAGACACAACACTCACGTTGTTTGAGAATAGATACAATTGTTAGTCTTGTTTTGTCTCCTAATAGTTTTAATAACTGCGATGCTCTTGTTAATTTTATAACTGTTTTTTCCATACCACACCTACCCTTTTATAGTTAAATAAGCATATACTTATATGTTGAACGGAAATTAAACGTAATATTCGTTAAAAGGATTTATTTTAATTTCCTCTACTTCGAAATAAGTATATAACTAACTGCTTATATACTCAACTGAAAACAATTCATCTTTACAGTTGATTAAAAAGATTGTTGAAAAACCCATATACTCAGAAGATGGCTCTTGTATCGAATTATGGTTCATCTTTATTAGTTCCTTACACAAAGGCATAACTATACTACGGTAAACATACCTTAATTAATGACTATCTAAATAACGGGGTATATGGATGGAATATAGAGTAGGTACCGTACAAATGCATGTAAAACTATGAAATCTCTTCAAGACTGTGCCATGATGTGTGAACAAATGTGTGCGACATTACTTAAAAAGAAAGAGCTGGCATACCACCAGCTCTTTTTCGCTTTATATGTTTTTTATTATCAATAATTACTAAAGTACTTTTATTGAATTCTCTTTATATCTCTGACTATGTCTTTATAAGGAGGGTTTGAGAGACCTGAATACTTTTTTACAACAGTTCCAGTCTGATCTACAAGATAAAAGCTTGTTCCATGAGTGACTTGATCAGAATCTTGTGGTTTATCTACAAGTGTTTGAAAGTTTTTCTTAGCAAACTCGGTAACCTCTTCTTGCGAATAACCAGTAAGAAAATGCCACTTGGATTCATCCATATCATAACGGCTCATAAATTCTTTGAGTTTCGAAGGAGTATCTACAGTTGGATCTACGCTAAATGATACAAACTCAACATTTTGAACTCCTTCATCTTTTAACATTCTTTGAAGCCTTTCCATGTTAGCTATTAAAGGTGGGCATACTGTTTTACAACTTGTAAAAATAAAATCTGCTACCCAAACCTTCCCCTTTAAATCATCCCGTCCAAATGTTTTTCCGTTCTGATCAGTATATGAAAAATTATCTAATTTCCAGTTTAACTGGTCTCTTAGTTTAGATCCACATGCTGTTAATAGAAGAATTACGCTAATAAGAACAAAAAAACTAATAATACGAAAGCTTTTCATACGAATTTTTCCCTTCTTTATGTGTTTATAGTGTCATACTATTGTTATAACCATTTGTAATAGGAAATAATTCACACGATGGCACTGTTTGTCTCTACATGCATAATTGTATCTAACTATTCCCGTTCTATAGGAACAAGCATAAATAAGAGCTGGTTATTCCTTTACCAGCTCTTATTTATGCTTTACTTTTATCTAGTATGCGTCTTACTCACAGTCTATATCATGGATGGTATCGTTACAGTCCGTATATAGACATTTATTTTTGCATATTCTTCATCATTTCCATGCAGTCTTCCATGCCCATTGTATTACAGTCATCTTTAGACATACAATCTTTCATCATTGTCATACAATCTTCTTGATTCGTTGTTTTGTGTGGCGTTGGACTAGCAGCCAAAGCCGTTCCGCCAAATGCCATTAATGAAATAAATGAAGCGCCTAAAATAAGCTTTTTCATTATTTTCCTCTCCCAACATCTTATAATCCAGATGATAAAACCACCATCTACTACGATTTCGTAGTAGATAATTGTTATAGAAAAGAGAATTTGTCACAAAAATGACACACATGCTATAAGTAAAACAATTAAGAGAATGTGAATACTAGATTCCATCCAATCTACTAATGCAATAGATGGCCGCTTATATTTCCCTGTCAGAAGAACCTCAATTCTAGTATTAGTATCCTGAAAAGAATGATTTTGAAAATGAGCCATTGCAAATGAAGAAGGAGGTACATTTGTCATTAACTTATATAGTGCTGATGCAACAGGCTTCATTCCTACCTCTCGGATAGCAAAAGTATCTGCGTTGATTTCTTTTTCCATCAGATAGCGTGTATAAAACTTTTGAGAGATTGGTAAAAATGAAAAAACACGTGCCAAACTGTACCCTATTGATAATTTAAATGGATCTCTGTTTTGATAATGATAATACTCATGTGCTAATACAGCTTCTAATTCATAGGTTTGCAATAAGTCAATTAAACCAGTACTAACCAAAATATGAGGGCGAATAAATCCATGTGTAAATGCTAATGGATATGCAACTTCTACTATTTGAACTTTTACAGAATGTTTTCGTTGAAAAGCTTCGATTACAATTGATTCATAACAATCTATTTGATATAAAGCTAACTCAGCAATAAATTTTTTCGTCTTTTTAAACAAAAACAAAAAGGTCCCAGCTAAACATATAAAAAGAACTCCTACAATAATCGGTATAAAGGTAAGCCAATGATTCAATTGAATGTTGCAACAGTCCAATATACTGCCCATCCCCATACAACCTGGCATTGTTTGATAATGTAAAACAAAACAAGAACTTATAAACACAGTCGTAACATCAACTAACCATAAAACGTATATATTTAAAGTTGGAAATAATCGATACATTATTTTTCAACCTGCTCTAATTTTTGAATAAGTTCCTTTAACTTATGAAGTTGATCAGGGTTATGTCCAACAGCATCCACAAATTGCATAATAGCTATATCTCCGTAATGATGGAGAAGATGTTCCACTTGTTCAGAAGAATTTTGTTGGATGAGTTCATTAGGGGTGTACTGTGGTTTATATACATATCCCTTTCCCAACTTACTACGCGTAAGAGCCCCTTTTTTATCCAATCGATTCATTACTGTCATAATAGTTGTATAAGCATAATCATTTTGCTTATTTAATTCTGTTAACACATTTTGAACTGTTGCTTCTTTTCTAATCCAAATAACTTTCATTACTTCAAGCTCCAAAGGCCCTAGAATTTTTAACAATGCTTTATTTTCATAGTCACTCATTTTTACTCATCCTATTTTCGATATATCTTATATGATTCGATTTAAGTATAAAAGAAATAAAGAAGTATGTGAATGCACAGCAGGAAAACCAACCCATTCTCCATTCTTTTCTTTTATAACTAAATGTAAGAACTTAGCACCTTTCCCTACTCCGCAAATAAGTGCTAAGCCCCTTTGATGTTGCCACGGCAATCCAATATAATATAATCCTTGGTTTGACCTCAATATTTCCTCCGCGAATTAATTTTTCAAGTCAAAACCAAAAATAGATCACTTTGTTTTCGAAACCATAATCCGCGCTTTGTATTAGTTCCTGCATATAAGAGACCAATCTTTTCTAACCAATGAAAGATGCTTTTGTTCATGATTTTGAGTGGTAAAAATTTAAATGGATAGCTAATAGCAATCGTTACATCTTGACTTTCTGCAAGTTCAGTCGCAATTAGCGTACCAAAGTTTCCTCCTCCTATTACAAGGACAGGGCCATCTGGAATTTTCTTTGGTAATTGATATTGAGAAGAATAAATCTGAAACACCCCTTGTGAGAGGTTTTGAGAAATTGAAGGAATATATGGTTTCTGAAAGGAACCATATGCGATAATGACATGTTTAGAAAGAAATACTCCCCTATCGGTAGATACTTCAAATGTACTTTCTATTTTTTGTACTTTATGTACAGTCGTTTCCAACTATACTGGTAACGAAAAACGAACAGCATACATTTCAAGATAATCTGCAATTTCATCTTTTGTAGGAAACGCATTTTTATCTCCCTCTAACTTCATCCCTGGCAGTGAACTATATGACTTAGGTGTAAATAGAACCAAAGAGTCATACCTGTTTCTCCACGAATCTCCAATTCTTTTTTCTCCCTCAAATATTACAAAATAATAGCCTTCTTTCTTCAAGTAGTAACCCATGCTTAAACCAGCTTGCCCAGCACCAATTATAATAACATCTAACATGAGTCCACCTCTATTACTTACTTTTCAAGTTTTTTATATGAACAATCGTTCATATGTTCATATATTTTCATTCATTATAGTATTCCCTTTTTGCACGTCAAGGGATTTTTATCCAGTTTATCCTTAAATCTTCATAGTTAAAAATAGAGCAAATATATATTTTTCAGACTTTTTAAAAATATTTTGACACACATATTAGTCAATGCTAATATGAATGAAGAATAAACATATTAGTAATGACTAATACGATTGGAGTGAATACAATTGTGCAATATAAATGATTTAGATATAAAAGCCAAGTTTATTCGTGGCTTTGCTGATAAAACAAGACTTCAGATTCTTCAATGTATGATGGATGGGGAAAAAACGGTTTCTGAAATTGTAGAGATTATCAAAGGAAATCAGTCGAATATATCTCAACACCTAAACTGTTTAAAAGGATGCGGTATTATCCTGGGAAGACAAGAAGGAAAGTATGTCTACTATTCTTTACGAAATACACAAATCAAACAATTACTTACAATGTTTGATGTTGTATTTCATGAAGTGCAGAACGAGGTAGCATCATGTGATAAAAACGATGCATGCTTATCTCAAAAGGGCGCGAGTTGTCATGACTGATAAGAAAGAGAAACAAACGAGTTGTTGTCAAACTTCTTCGTATAGTGATTCTTCACTAACTCCCATCAAAAAAGAAGTACCAAAGGAAATATCATCATGTTGCTCTTCTCAAAATCAGAGTCCAATTGTACTCACTGTTAAAAAGGCTTCCTGTTGTAGTAATAGCACCGATACTGCGAAAACAGAAAATGACTCTTCTGATTCTTGTTGTGGGCCCAAACCAGAAAAGGTATCTTTATGCTGCTCTTCATTTGCCACACCAAAAGAAGAAGTGACACCAAAAGCTTCTTCTTGTTGTAGTGATAGTTCATGTGAAGACACACTACCTCGTGATACACCGAAAGTAACAGGTGATGGCGTACAAACATATCTGGTCGGAGGGATGGATTGTGGTGCGTGTGCTCTAACAATCGAAAAACATCTACAAAATGTTTCAGGCGTTCAAGAAGTCCACGTAAACTTTGCTACTGGAAAAATGCATATTCGTCATGACCGAAGTGCAGATGACATTATAAAAGAAATTTCTAACGCAGGGTTTGAGGCATCCTTAGCAGGAAGTCGTAGGGGAGCGACACCAAATTCAAAATCTAAAGATACAACTTTGATTCTCTCAGGACTATTTTTAGCTTTAGGATTTTTCAGTGGTTTTGCAAATACATCCCCCCTTCTCATTACACTTCTTTATGCAGCTAGTACCCTAATTGGAGGATATAAACCTGCAAAAAGTGCTTTTTATGCCTTAAGAAGTAAGGCACTAGATATGAATGTTCTCATGATATCTGCTGCTATTGGTGCTGCTCTAATTGGACAATGGTTAGAAGGTGCAACGGTTGTTTGGCTATTCGCATTAGGAGCAACACTACAAAATAAATCTATTGAACGTACGCGCGAATCAATTCGTGGATTGATTGATTTAGCTCCCTCTGAAGCATGGGTAAAAGTTGAAACGGAACTTGTCAAAACATCCGTAGAAGATATTACAGTAGGCACAACAATTGTAGTGAAACCAGGTGAAAAAATCCCATTGGATGGGACCGTTATAGGAGGAAATTCTACTGTAAACCAAGCACCTATTACTGGTGAATCCATCCCTATTGATAAACAAATTGGTGATTCCGTGTATGCAGGAACGATTAATGAAGAAGGCTCTCTTGAGATTACGGTAACAAAACTCGTTGAGGATACTACACTGTCACGAATTATTCACCTTGTCGAGGAAGCACAAGAAAAGAAAGCACCTACAGAAGCATTTGTTGATCGTTTCGCAAAAATCTATACACCAATCGTCTTTCTATTAGCGATTAGCGTAATGATACTCCCTCCTCTCCTTGGCATGGGTACATGGATGGATTGGATTTATAGAGGACTAGAACTTCTTGTTGTTGCATGCCCTTGTGCTTTAGTCATCTCTACCCCTGTCGCAATTGTATCTGCTATTGGAAATGCTGCGAGAAACGGTGTCCTCATCAAAGGTGGTACAGCTTTAGAAATAGCAGGCTCATTAAATGCTATCGCATTTGATAAAACAGGAACATTGACTGAAGGGAAACCACAGGTAATGCATGTAAGAAGCCTAGATTGCCCTGAAAATGAATTATTATCAATTGCGACAACGATTGAGGAATATTCTAATCACCCAATCGCAAGAGCAATCACAACATACGCAAAGGAACAACAAATTTCCGTTCAAGAAGGAAAGGAATTCCGTGCAATTGTAGGAAAAGGTGCGCAAGTAAATATCAATGGAGAAACCTATTATGCTGGAAATGCTGCTCTATTTGATGATTTAGGTACCTCTCTTCAAGTTTGGAAAGAACCGATTCAAGAAATGCAACGAATTGGTCAAACGGTAGTACTTATCGGAACAAATCATACGATTCTTGGAATGATTTCTGTAGCTGATTCCATCCGCTCGACAACTTATCAAACAATCCAAGAATTAAAACGAACAGGCATTCGAGAAACTGTTATGTTAACGGGAGACAATGAAGGAACAGCTAATCACATTGCCCAGAAAGCAAAAGTGGATCGTTACTTTGCTAATTTACTTCCAGAAGATAAAGTTCGCTCTGTAAAACATCTCCAATCTGAAGGGAAAACTGTGGCTATGATTGGAGATGGCATCAATGATGCTCCTGCTCTTGCTACAGCGAACCTTGGGATTGCCATGGGTGGTGCTGGAACTGATACAGCAATGGAAACAGCAGATATTGTACTTATGGCAGATAACCTTGAAAAGCTTCCTTATACAATGAAACTAAGCCGTAAAGCACTACACATAATCAAACAGAACATCTGGTTCTCATTGATTATTAAATTTATTGCACTTGCTTTTATCTTCCCAGGTTGGCTCACACTTTGGATTGCTGTACTTAGCGATACAGGGGCCGCACTTCTTGTTATCTTAAATAGTATGCGCTTATTACAAAACAAGTAATCTGTTAGGAGGCTATCACATAGCCTCCTTATACATAATAAAGAAATGAAAGGGGATACATATGAAAAAAGTTCGTACTATAAGATTACTGATGATTGTCAGCATGATTGTATTTTTAAGTGCATGTGGTGAACCAAAATTGAAGGACTCATTGGACTGGAAAGTAGAGAAGTTTTCGTATACCGATCAAAACGGAAAACCTTTTGGGCTATCGGACCTAAAAGGGAAAGTATGGGTCGCAGACTTTATTTTCACAAGTTGTGAAACCGTTTGTCCACCTATGACAGCCAATATGACAAAACTTAAAAACATGTTGAAAGAAGAAGGAATCAATGATGTAGAATTTGTTTCATTCAGTGTAGACCCTACTGTGGACAAACCAGAAAAACTAAAAGAATTTATGGAACGCTATGATACCGATGTTTCCAAATGGCACTTTCTAACCAATTATACACAAGAAGAAATCACCTCTTTTGCTAAAAATAGCTTCCAAGCATTTGTAGATAAACCAGCAAGCACAACACAAGTCATTCATGGGACAAAACTTTATCTTGTAGATAAGAATGGAATTGTCGTAAAGAGCTACTCAGCTCTTACAAACACACCATATAAAGAAATTATTCAGGATATTAAAACCATTCGTTAATTTACAAAATAAAAATTAAGGAGCGAACAAATATGAAAAGACCACTTTTTTCTATCCTACTATTAATCTGCTTGTCTATTCTAATTGCTTTAGCAGGATGCAGTTCAAATGAAGAGAAAAAATCTTCCTCAGAACCAAAAGAAACACAAAAAAGTACTCAGAAACATACCATGGGAGATGACCATACCGTAACTGATATTACAGAAACAACAAAGGGAGCTGATACTCTCCCTTCATTCCTATCTACGAAGCCTGAACAGATGCAAAAAATTTATCAAATGGCAGGAGAAGATCATGAATTATTAGAATGGATTCCTTGTTATTGTGGATGTGGAGAAAGCGTTGGTCATAAGAGCAACAAAAATTGCTTTGTTCGTGAAGTGAAAGAAAGTGGTGAAATCGTCTGGGACTCTCATGCGACAACATGTGCCAATTGTTTAGACATTGCTCTGCAATCTGTCTCACTAAAGAAAAATGGAATGTCTACACTTGAAATTCGTCAATACATTGACAACCAATATAAAGAAGGATATGCAAAACCAACTCCAACTCCTATGCCAAGTGCATAATGTCTACACTATAACAATATCTATTACTAAACTAAACAGCTATCGATATACCGATAGCTGTTTAGTTTAGTAATCAAATGTTTCTTTCTTTAAGTAATAATTTTCCCACATATAGTCTAATAAAAAGGATATTAGTAAGTCTGGTTTGGTGTTGCATTACAAGAAAATGGTACATTAGCTTTAAAATAAAATTTTAAAAATTCATATCCTATGTTTATACAGATTTTTATTATGGACACTCCTTCTTTACAACTATGTAGACTCAAAAATCTTTCGATTTGTTTTTGTTTTAATCGTTGTTCCAAAACATGAATCATAAAGAGAAAGTGCTCCGCTTCCCTTGTCACATGATCAGCTAATAGCGGATTAATTACATTTTTAATTTGATATGTTTGAATAAGTTCCAGTCCTGTCTTTTTAAATTTTTTTAACTCAATAGTAGCATTTTCACTATCTTTATTCATTTTCGAAATAATTGGGTATGTTGGTTGTTTCTGATACAACATTGATTCAACATCCCTAGCTTGACTGAGAAGAACTTCAAAATCATCACCAAATTATAAAGCAGTACGAACCAAATCTCTTTCTGATTAATTACAGGTAGTATACATTGCAAGTAGTATACATTGCAAGTAACTCATTAACAAGATAAAAGCATGACTTAAAAATAGCCATGCTTTTTATCTATATAATTTATCAATTGTATTCTTCAATTTACAACTTTGTTGTAAAGTCCATAACTATGTTGTATATTCTACAACCTTCTTGTATAATCCACGACTTTGTTGTAATTATACAGAAGTACCTCTTCAAGAATAGAATCAGTTGGTATAAGTAAATCCGTAATAAAATGATCAACAGCTTTCCATTTATCAATATTATTCACGTAAATTCCCTTCGAATTGTATAGGATAATCCTTCAATAACTTTCATCCCTCATTACAATTCGTAAAATTCAGAATTAAAAAGAAATAAATAAAAAGGATTTGGCTTTAAAACAAATCTTTTTTATTCATATACAACTTCTTACGGATTAGTAGACCAAAGTCCTGCAGATTTAATAAATGTACGTTTATTTAATTTCAGCTGCGCTACGATAAACTCAGCGATATCTTCTGCTTGCATGACTTTCTCAGGGTTACCATCTGTTAATCCTAATTCTACCGCCATATCAGTTGCAACAGTACTTGGTGTTAAAGCTGTTACACGAATGTTGTGTTTACGTACTTCCATTGCTAACGATTCTGTTAAACCAAGAACACCAAATTTAGAAGCACTGTATGCACTTGTTACTGGTGCACCTTTTTGTCCTGCTGTTGATGAAATATTAATAATGTCACCAGACTGTTGTTCAATCATGCTTGGTAGCGCTGCGCGAGTTGCGTAATATACACCCATTAAGTTTACTTGGATGATTTTTTCCCAATCAGCAACATCTAATTCTAAGAATTTGCCAAACTTAGAAATACCCGCATTATTAATTAAAATATCAATAGAACCTAATCCTTTTTTTAATGTTTCAATAGCAGTAGTAACTTCTTCATATGAAGATACATCAGCAGTAGCAATAACAGCTTTTACACCTTCTGCTTCTACTTCCTTCGCAACTGCTTTTAAGTTTTCTTCTGAGCGTGCTAAAAGACCAACGTTCACACCTTCTTTTGCTAAAGCAATTGCCACAGCACGGCCAATTCCTCTTCCTGCTCCTGTAATTAATGCATTTTTTCCTTGTAATAATTCTGCCAAATATAACACTCCTCAATCATTCTAAGTTGCTTTTTCATACCATGAATTCTATATGTATATCATCCTAAATGCAATTATGCACTTTGATGTGCGTAGGTTACTTCTAGGTAACCTATAAATTTTTTTTATTTCTTACTAAACAAATAGAGAAGTAAAAGACAGTTTCCTCTGCCCCCACTTCTCTATTTTCAAGTGCTATGTTTACTCCCAGGAATCAAAACGATAAATTCCGTTCCCTTTCCAACTACACTCTCTATCCGGGTCTCTCCCTTATGAAGATCAATCACTTTCTTCACAATTGCCAATCCTAAACCACTACCTCCATGTGCACGATTTCGTGATGAATCAGCTTTATAAAAACGTTCTAATAAAGAAAACAATGTCGTTTTCCCACTACCACTTGGACCTACAATTGCAGTCACTTTTCTTGATTCAATCGTAAATTGAATATTTTGTAGTACTTTCTCTTCCTCTTTATATTCAAAATCCACATTTTTACCTTCTATATGATGTTCCACTTCATATTCTAAAATTGTATTAATGCGTTCCGTTGCGCCAATTGCCTTTTGGAATTGTGTAAAGAACATAGAAAGTTGACTCATTGGCATAACAATTTGCATTAAATATAAAATAAATGTCACAAGTTCTCCAATTGTTAATGCTCCACTAGAAACTCGCATTCCACCATATCCTACAATAATGACAAGTAACGCCATTAAAACAAATGACATAACTGATGTAATTAAAGCTTGAACCTTGCCTTCTTTCAAACCAAACGGTTATTTCTAAAATTAGAATACGATATGAATGTAAACAGTCAAACGATTAATCTACTGATTTGGTAATAAAACACATCTAATCTTATCTTTACAACAGATATAATCATCTGATATTATTACCTGGTACTTAATAAAAAATAAAAAAAAATAAAAAAAAATAAAAAATTACCATTCTATAGTCTACGCAAAAAGAATTTAGAATGATTACCCATATATAACTATAAAAATATATATTTTCATAGCATACGCATCTCACTAATCTTCATTCACCGAAAGGGGTATACCGTGCAAGCAAAAAAGAATTCTGAAAAGAAGACCATTATATTCATTCATGGATTAGTCGGAAATCGTCGTGCCTTCAAAAAAGAATATAAACGATTTTCTCCTTCTTACAATATTATAACGTATGATTTACTAGGTCATGGTGAAGACAAAGGGCAAGCAATAGACTTTTCTTTAGATCGATTAGTACAGCAATTATCAGACCTGTATGAGAAAGAAGGTATTCAGCAAGCTCATATTTGTGCCCTAAGCTATGGCTGTTACATTGCCACTATATTCGCTCACAAATATCCAGAGAAAGTATTAAGTCTTTGTCATATTGGAGGTCATTACAATAATCCCTCCCTTTTATATAACGTCTTTCGAAAGTTTTGGGACAACCGTGAAAATGAATATTCCACTTGGCTTTATCAATATGCGAGTACAATTTTCCCAAGTGGTATACTAAAAGCAAGTCCTTTTGCGGTTATTTCAAAAAACATTTATTATCGGTTTGGATTACAATTGCATTCATCGATTATTGTCGAATCGCTCAAACACCGTCTAGAATTCGATTTAAAATCTCGACTACGAGAACTATCACAACCTATTCTATGGGTAATGGGTGAACACGATCATCTCTATAAATCCTGTTTATTTGATTTAAAATCCATTCTTCCAAACGTTTTATATAAAGAAATCCCACTAGCCGGCCATGCAGCAAACTTATTCCGTCCTAGCTACTTCCATGATTTATATTCCAAATTTTTACTGGACGCATAAAGACATCTAAAACAGAAAAAGCTTTCTAGTTTCCTAGAAAGCTTTTTCTTATAATATGTAAGAATACGGTTCTTATTATGCTTTTGTGTAACCTGCTAGATGCTTACTCCAGTAAGAGTTATTTACCGAGCTAATTCTTACACCAGTTTTTTCAGTTTCTGCACTGATGAACTGACCATTTCCTAAGTAAATACCCATATGAGTCATACCTGCACCAGCACCAGTAGTATCTTTAAAGTATACTAAATC
The DNA here is from genome assembly GCF_038050455.1 of Bacillus sp. FSL K6-6038. Classification (NCBI taxonomy): domain Bacteria; kingdom Bacillati; phylum Bacillota; class Bacilli; order Caryophanales; family Bacillaceae; genus Bacillus; species Bacillus sp. FSL K6-6038. Next base: position 1,958,930 of record NZ_JBBOUH010000001.1, on the reverse strand, counting down.
ACCTGGTTGTGGATTACTAGTATGCGTCTTGCTGCTCCAGTAGCCAGCAACAGTTTGACGTCCACCAGAATGACCTGCTTTATTTAATACGTAGTAAACGTAGCCACTGCAGTCAAAACCAGATGGTGTTGTACCACCATATACATATGGTGAACCATTTAGCGATTGTGCAATAGACACAATTGATGAGCCATTAGCAGATGGTGTTGTCGGTTTTTCTGTTTGTGGTTTTTCTGTTTGTGTATTTCCTTGCTCACCGCCAGTAGCTGGACGAGAAGGCGTAGTTACATTTGCTGTACCACCTTTTACAAACTTAACATGGTCTGCACTTACATAGCCAGTTCTTCCTTGGTGGTTAATTTTATACCAACCGTTTTCTCCACCAATAACTTGTAATGTTTGGCCTTGTACTACGCCACCAATTACAGCATTATATGTAGCCGGGCCTGTACGTACACGTAAAGCTCCTGTATCAACAACATATGAGCCGTCTTTTCGGATTGTCATTTCATTGTTGTTTGGCTTTTCTGTTTCCGTACTTACATTTGTAGTTGTACCGCCTTTTGTTACAAAGTCTTTACTTACATAGCCAGTTCCGCCGTTGTGGTTAATTTTAAACCAGTCTTGTACTTCACCGACAACTTGTACAGTTTGTCCTTTGCCTACAGTACCTACAACTGTATGAGAAGCACTAGGACCTGTACGTACATTAAGTGAAGAAACGTTTACCGTATAGTTACCTGTTCCTTGTTGAACAGCAGTTCCTGTTTTCTCACCAGTTGTTACAAAATCACTGCTTACATAGCCAGTTTTACCGTTTACATTTACTTTAAACCAACCATTTTCTTCACCAGTTACTTGTAGAACTTGTCCTTCTTGTACTTTAGAAATAATATCATTTCCTGTACCAGGACCTGTACGTACATTCAATACATCAGCTGTTACTGTGTATTTAATGTCAGATTTTTTCTCTACTGTTTGTGTTTCAGTTACTTTCGGATCAACTGTTTGTGTTTGTTTTTGTGTTTGTCCATCGATTTCTTTTAGCGCGTCTGTTGAAACTTGTGCGTGAGCAGCATCCATTCCAGGAACTACTGCGCCGGCTACAGAAGCTGCTGCTAAACCTGCTAGTACTTTTTTCATAAGTTGTATTAACTCCCTTTCCCTACTACCCTCTTAAAAAAATGATTTTAATATCCTACCAAAACATTGGAAATGATTTCATGTTAAATTCCATTTTTATACAAGGGCTTTCTTTTTCACACGTCAACTATTTTAAATTACCAATGTGAACTTCATGTGAACTTCATGTGAATTCCAGCTTCATATACAGCGTTTTCGTAATAAAACATTTAATTTTTTCTATTACAAAACGAATCAAAGCTTCTAGTAGTATCCATTCTTTACTTACTCCACTAATAAAATCATGATATCTAAGTAAACAATTGGTTTTTCTACTGGTCTTACAAAATAGTTCTTTTCATGAGTCACCTTCTTATCATTACAAAAATTCCGCCATTTATCAACTATATAGTATCCTAAAAAATTATATTTATATGAAAAAGAACTTTTCTCGTTCTGGAGCAATCCAAGAATCCATGTTTTGATCGCTATCCCTTACTAAACGATTTACTAATATATCATGCCATATATAATTTTCTAGTAAATATATATGAACAGGATCATCTGTATAAAAAGCATTTCCTTTTTGTTCTATCGAGTGACCATATACCATTTCTTTTCCATCAATTGATAAGATAAACCATTTATGACTTCCAATATTATTAACGTAACTTGTTTTTCTATGAATTTCTAATCCTTGCAACGGATCGTCAACTTCAAAGACAATACCCTTTAAACTACATTCTCTTTCTTTTTCTTTTAAGTCTACTAATAGTTTTTTATACATAGTATCCCAAATTGACAAAATAATCTTTTTTTTTGCTCTTCGAATTAATATTCTGCAGAAAGCTAGTATATTTTCTTCACCTTTCAAAGTGGTTACTCTCGGATCCACCTCAGGTTCTTTTTTTTCAAATACTTTTAATTCTTTTTCTACATACGTGTATGTCTCTTCCCATTTCTCTCTTACTGCCTCTAAAAACACATCTACAGGTAAAGGAGAATATTGTACTGCTTCATTTATTTCTTCCTTCATTACAATGCCTTTTTGTTCAAGGGTATTCAATATTTCATATATACGTGCACGAGGGACTCCAGAATTTTTGCTAACTTGATAAGCACTAGAAGCTCCTTGTTGAACTAATGAAATATAGGCTTTTGTTTCATATTGATTTAAGCCAAGCATTTGAATTTTTTGTAGTAAATCTTCCATTGTAAGCCTCCCGCATATTTTGTACTTGCCGCAACATTGACAGTAATTATTACTTTAATAGTAAACACAAAAGTGGTTGGAGTAAATATTAAAGAGGCATTATCAAATTTTCATTTACACAAAGCAATTAAACAGATACTATCTTAGTAGTGACTATTCTAGGATGGGGGAAATACATATGGAGGACATCAATCTTTATACAATGTTTTTTTTAATTGCTTCAGGTTTTTTAGCTGCCTTTATCGATTCTGTTGTAGGTGGCGGTGGATTAATTTCTATACCAGCTTTATTATTCACCGGCCTCCCACCTTCAACAGCTATTGCAACTAATAAACTGGCAAGCTCAATGGGATCACTTATGAGTACCATTTCATTTATTCGATCTGGAAATGTGAATTTCAAATTGGTCTCTAAGCTATTCCCTTTAACTTTTATCGGGGCTATACTTGGCGCCTTTGTAGTCAAACACATTTCATCTGAAATATTAAAACCATTAGTACTTGTTCTATTAATTGCCGTTGCGATTTATACGATTATGAAAAAAGAGTGGGGAAAAGATGCAAGTTATAATGGAATGAGTGTAAAAAAAAGAGTTATCTTCTCTTCTGTTATTTTTATCATTGGATTTTATGATGGATTTTTCGGGGCAGGAACAGGATCATTTTTGTTATTTACATTTTTGATCATTGGATTTGATTTTGTGCAATCAGCTGGAAATGCCAAAGTTTTAAATTTTGGTAGTAACATCGCTGCACTTATCATTTTTCTTTATTTAGATGTTGTTAATTTTGCATATGGACTTCCAATGGGAGTTGCAATGATTTTCGGGGCTTTCGTAGGCTCAAATTTCGCTATAAAAAAAGGAGTATCTTACGTACGAATTTTATTTATCATTGTAACGTTACTCCTTATCAGCAAAAATATTTTAGATTATTTAGGCTTTTTTGATTGAAGACCTGATTATTTGGAATCTTTATGCTTATATTGTTAAAATAACCAATATAGTTCAAATAATTAGGAGGAGGAGTATTATCCATGGAACAAATTATTGATAATGGTTCGAAGCATTATATCGATTTTCACTATGCATTGGTTCGTACGCTATCTTTGGTAACGTTCAGAAAAATCCCAACCATTGAAACAAAAAAATCCGAATTAAAAGTTACTATTGAAAATCAAAGTAATAATTTAAATCATAAGAATCCTTATAAATTATAATTATTTTTTAATAATTTATCGCACAAACAGGGAATTGCTAATAACCGCATTCCCTGTTTGTCTGTTTCATTTATTTTGAAACCACTGCGTCACATGATGGATTTCGCTATCTGTCATTCCATGCCCATAATGATACCTTACATTGAACTTCTAATGACTAGAAGTCACAAGATTTTAAAAATCTTTTATTGGTCTCGTACAAAACAAAAAAGGATTACCTATATAGGCAATCCTTTTCCCATTTTATTTATGAAATTTCACACGAGTTTCTAACGGCTGAAATTCTTTTTCACCTGCTGGCGCAACTGGCTTACCAAATGGCATTTGAGCGATCAGCTTCCAAGTCTCTGGAATATCCCATTCTTTTCTTACTTCTTCATCAATTAATGGGTTATAATGTTGCAGCGTTGCACCAAACCCTTCAATTTCTAATGCTGTCCAAATCACAAACTGTAGCATTCCTGATGATTGCTGGGACCAAGTCGGGAAATTGTCTTTATATAATGCAAACTTTTCTTGAAGATCTTCTATTACTTTTCTGTCTTCAAAATATAAAACTGTTCCATAGCCACTTTTAAATGCGTTCATTTTTTCTTCGGTTGGTGCAAAATTATTTTCTGGTACAATTTTTCGTAATGTTTCTTTCGTAATATCCCATAGTTTATCATGTTGTTCTCCTAATAACACAACAACCCTTGCACTCTGAGAATTAAAAGATGAAGGTGTATACTTTACGGCATGATTCACTACTTCTTGAATTTTCTCATCAGAAACAACTTGCTCTTTACTAATTGCATAAATTGATCTTCTGTCTTCAATTGCTGAATAAAAATCTTTTGCCATACTAATTCCCTCCAATTTTTATTTTGAGGCTTACTAATCTGTATTATGGTATATCCCGTCCTAAACTTATTAATAATAAGTTTATAACTTTATTATATCTACATAGAAAAACATTTTCAAACAATAGCACTCATACTTTTTAGTTTTTGTTTTTGATACCTTTTATATTCCCTTAAAATAAAAAAACAGCTTATTTTCCACTCAATCCGAGTTTTAAACAAGCCGTCTTCTTTCATAATAGATCCTTCACCTACTTAACACTCTCGAAACCATAGGACATTAGTTTATGCGTTTCTGTAAAACGTTTCATTTGGCTCTTCGTACCCATAACAACTGTTACAAGTCGCTTATCACCTTGTTTGGCAGTCCCAGTAAAGCAATAACCCGCACTATCAGTGAAGCCTGTTTTCAGTCCATCCATTCCTTCTAAGTAAAGTCCTTGGTTGGCCGGATTCAACATTTCATTCGTACTCGTAACCATCGTGCTTTTAAATGCTAACTGACTTTGACGTAAATGTGTAACATCTAATATCTCCGGGTAATCTGTTACAAGGTGATACGCTAACTTCGCTACATCAGCTACAGTCATCTTCGTTTCACTTCCATCAGGCTCTTGCAATCCAGAAGCATTTACAAACTTGGTTGCTTCTGATAACTCCAGTTGTTTCGCTGTTTGATTCATAAGATGGGCAAAATCTTGCTCAGTTTTTGCTATATGTTCCGCTAAAGCAACTGCAGAATTGTTGGCCGATTGGATCATTAACGCATGGTATAGGTCTTTAACCGTTAATACATCCCCCGTTTGTACCGGAATTCTCGCACCTTCTGCTTGTGCCGATTTCGCACTTATTGTCACTTGATCTTCCCAATGGACCTTTCCTTTATGTATGTTTTCTAAAAGAATATATGCTGTCATCATCTTTGACATACTCGCCGGGGCAAGTAGCTCTTCTTCATTGTTTTTATACATGACTTGCCCATTACTTGCATCAATGATCATTGCTGCTTTCGCTTCAACTACTGGTACATATTTTTGTGGGATCATCTTTTCAGTTAATCCTGTTTTTGGTAACTCTGCTACTTGTAGGGGCGGACCATCTATTGTCATTTTTTCTTTTGCTTTGGAAACATTAATACCATTCTTCTCTAGAATACTCCCTTGGAAAAAGAACCAACATGAACCTAAAATAATAGCACAGAGTATTGTTACGCTTCCCCATCCTAACCTTTTCATCAATAAAACTCCTTTTACTCTACCTATTATAATTTCAAATTTAACCATAACAACAATGTCTTTAAACCGTCAAGGTCAAACAGTAAATAATCTACGATAACTATTTTTTCAAGATTATTTGTTAAGAATATGTTATACTACCAAAAATTTAATAATATAAATTTTCAAATATTAAATCCTGAAACTACTTAAATTCCTAATCGAAACAAGAAAGGTTTGATACAATGATACTACTTAATCCCTTAAAAAAAAGGAGATACTATTGGCATTTACTCTCCTTCTTCACCTGTAACATATACATCTCCCAAAAGATTTAATCGAGCTAAAAAATATTTACAAGATAAAGGGATCCATATATTGGAAGGTAACCTTACAGGTAAGCAGGATTTTTATCGTTCAGGAAGCATTCAAGAACGTGCTGAAGAACTAAATGCATTAATTAGAAATCTGAATGTTACATGCATCATGTCAACAATTGGCGGGATGAATTCAAATTCTCTTTTACCTTATATTGATTACAAAGCATTGAAAGAAAATCCAAAAATTATGATTGGGTATTCAGACACTACAGCTTTACTACTTGGAATCTATGCACAAACAGGCATTACTACATTTTATGGACCAGCACTTGTTCCTTCTTTTGGTGAATTTGAGCCTTTTGTGGATTCCACTTATACATACTTTGCAGAAGCTTTAATGGAAGAACAAGAAATTCCCTACAAGGTAAAGCAACCTTTATTTTGGACAGATGACTTTATAAACTGGGAAGAAAAAACAAAGGACAAAGAACTAAGAAAAAACGAGTGGATTTGTGTAAATGGCGGAAAAACAACTGGAAGACTAATTGGTGGCAACTTAAATACAATACAAGGTATATGGGGTAGCCCATTTATGCCTGGTATTAAAGAAGGAGATATTCTCTTTATTGAAGATAGCTCCAAAGATGCAGCTACCATTGAAAGAAGTTTTTCATTACTTAAAATTAACGGTGTATTTGATAAAGTTTCAGGAATCATTCTTGGAAAGCATGAGCAATTTGATGATTGTGGTACACATCGGAAACCTTATGAAATATTATTAGAAGTACTCCAAAATCGTAACATTCCATTTCTAGCAGACTTTGATTGTTGCCATACCCATCCGATGATGACGATGCCAATTGGTGTACAAGTGGAGATGGATGCAACCAATAAAAGAGTAAGAATCATTGAGCAATGGAAAAAACAAATATGAAGTTTAACGATTCTATGAATATCTTTACTTTAATAATGAAATAGAAATTACATAATGAATATAAGGAAACGAGTGACTTCTATATTAAAAAGCCACTCGTTTCCTTATATTGTTTTACAACATCACTCATGGTATTATATACCTTGGAATGTGAAGAGATAGACAAAGTATACACATTATAAAACAAAAAACCATTTCAAACCACATTCCATGTAATAAGAAAACATAGATGAAATGCATTCTTTTCAAATTAATGTATTTACATCTAAAAGAGAGTGAATATATGAAACCGACTATGAAAAATTATGTATTTTTACATGTAGCTTTCTTGCTATATTCTATCATCCTGCTTTATATGAAATGGGCAGCTAAATTCCCTGTTTCATCCATTTCGTTTTTCATCGCCTATTTTGGACTTGTTGTAATTTTATTTGGCTATGCTATTCTTTGGCAACAGGTAATTAAACATTTTGAAATTTCTAAAGCATATTCCCACCGAGGGATCATCATATTATGGTCCATGTTATGGTCCGTTATCTTTTTAGGTGAGACGATAAAATGGAACAATTTACTCGGTGCAGCTATCATTATGATTGGAATTGTGGTGGTGACGAAAGATGAATAATTATATATTGTTATATATTTTCGGTATTATTTTAGCAAATTACTCACAAATTTTACTCAAAAAAGCAACTCTACAAGAATATGATTCCAAATTAAGAGAATATGTCAACCCTTATGTTATTATCGGCTATTCTTTATTTGTAATTAATGCTGGGCTAAACGTTATTGCACTAAAAGGTGTTCCATTAAAACAGGCTCCTGTATTAGAATCTCTTAGCTATGTCATTATTTTAGTATTCGGTTGGTATTTCTTAGGAGAGAAAATAACAAAAAGAAAAGTCATTGGTAACATTATTATTATAATTGGGATCGTCGTTTTTTCTATCCAATAACAAGTACACGCCTTATTATAATATTCTCGCGTTAAAAAAGTCCGTTATAAATAACGGACTTTTTTCATATCCTCTCTACTGCCCTAAATTTTGAACTTTATCTTTTAAATCTTGAACTTGTTGCACTGTCTTCATAAGCTCTGAGTTTTTAAATTGTTCTACATCTATTTTCCCTTCTTCTATCTTTTTCATAGTTGTATCAATTAATGCATTTAATTTTTCGTTATATCCAACAATTTGCTGATGGATGTCCTTCGCTACATCCGGGGGTGTCAATTCATTAAAAGCTGGGATATCCTTTTGAATATCTCCGAGCTTAGTCTCTAATTCTTTTCGAGCAGCACTATCATTGATTGCTTTTTCTACTAACCCCGGCGCTTCATTTGCAAACGCACTCACTTTATTAACATAGTCTGTCGCCTTTTGAGCATAATCAATTGAATTCTTACCCTCTTCAATCATAGAACAGCCCATTAAACCGATTGTAATTAAAAACACAAGTAATATCGTCTTTTTCAACTTCATTTTTTACCTCCTAGCTGAATACTAACCTATTGTTTCTTCTACTATATTTATAAACACTTATCCCTTTCGTTATACTGTCATTCTAGAATACTAGCTACTTCATTTCCATTTTCATTACCTCAACTTATATATTCTAGCTGGACTTTTCAATTTCCTTTTCATAATCAATTTTGAAAAACATACGGGGGTTTTCATGGAACGAATTTCATATACAACAAGCTCATTTGTTGATTTTTCTCTAGCTGTTAACACTCCTTGATTTCCATAATTGTGTTTCTAATAGTAGTATTTCTCCCATTCCATCTATTAGTAATACGGTATAACCTGTTAACGATTCAGAAATCGTACCTTCTACTACATCACACTCTTTCATGCTACCTACCGTTAGTACATAGTTTTTCAAAAACTCCTTCATTTCTTTACTTGTCGCAGTGCCTATTTCAAATTTGTATACATCCGAAAAAAGACATACTTAAGATACAATTAAGTATGCCGATTCCTTTATACTAACGTTTACTTCCCTACATATCCTATAACTGTTACAAGTTCCGACTCTATATGTACACCGATAATTTCCTCAATAATATTTGTGTATCCTTCCCCTATAGCCGCTCCATATTGTAAGGAAATTTCTTTTTTCTTATAAACTGACTGAGGTATAGTCAAAATGAATTTCCTAAGATCTCTTTCATCCACAGGTTCCATAATTAAAACTATGCCTTCTTCCTCAAACATACAATCATCCTTTCACATACGTTCCTAATATGGCTCAGTATTGCCTTTACCTGCTGAGTTCTAAACCCATTTACAAATAGTACGATACTCTTCATTCGATAAAACGCCCATTTCCCATAGTCATACTAATCACTCATCTGAAAATCTCCAAAATAAAAAGCACAAACCTTGACACATCAAGAATTTGTACTTTTATTACATACGATTTCACATTCCTTTATCCATCTCATAAAGTGATATCTTCATCAACGTAAGGTTCCACCGCTGATGGCTAACTTTCACCTATCTTCCACATTTCTCTCTAAATTTCAAGGGCGGAGTTTCATGTACTATGCTCAACTTCCTTACTTTTCTCTGCCCCCTTCTTTTTTGTTATACTTCTTATTTTTTTAACCGTACCAGTTAACCCTGTTGGGAAACCTAATAACACAATAATATATAGTAACCCAAGAAAGATCGTCCATCTCTCAAAGATTGGATACTGCGCTGCAAGTTCTGATAAATAATACTTTAAAAATTCAATAATCCCTGCGCCAGCGATTGCTCCAACTAATGTGCCAACTCCCCCAATCATTGTCATTAACAGAGCATTTAAAGTCATTTCAATTGAAAAAACAGTTGTATTTACAAAGCGTAATGTGATAACAAATAAACCACCGCTAAGCGCTGCTACTACTCCCGCAACTATGCTCGCAATAATTTTATAGTGGAGAATTTTATATCCAAGTGCTTCTACACGTTGCTCATTTTGCGAAATTGCCTTTAACACTTTTCCAATAGAAGATTGTGTAAATAAGCGAAGCAATAGAAAGATGACGACTAGACATATGAGTGTAATATAGTAAAATGTGAAACGGTCACGAAACATATCAGGTACACGGAATGTAAAGCCATCTCCTCCATGTGTGAAAGACCGCCATTTTTCAGCAAGTACGAAGAATAGTTGGGAAATCGCAAGTGTTAACATTGCATAAAAATGACTTTTTAATCGTAAAGAAAGCATACCGATTATATAACTGATTATCGCTGATAGTACAACAGCTATCCCAATACCGATTAAAAAGCTTGCTATAGAAACCTCTTGTCGATCTAGTAAGAGTGCAACACAATAAGCACCTATTCCAAAAAACATACAATGACCGAATGAAACAATTCCTGTATATCCAAGAAGAATATCAAAACTCATTGCAAATATAGCAAAGATGAAAACTTGTGTAAACAAAATGAGTAAGCTCCGTGAATCATTTACGAAAGGGAATACACTTAAACAAATCAATACAACTAGCCCAAAATATATCCCGGCCCGATTAAATGTATTATTCACCTTTTCACCCCTTTTCACCAACGAGCCCCGTTGGCTTGACTACCAAGAAAAACAACAACATTAACATATTTATTGCGAGTGATAAATCAGGTAAATAATAAGCCGTAAACGCTCCAGCCAATCCAACAATTAAAGACGCAATCGCTGAACCTTGCACGCTTCCCAACCCTCCGATAATGACAACAATAAAAGCCAAAATTGCATACTGCATACCCATTTCAGCGAAAATAACTCCTGAATATGGAGCAAGGAGAAATCCCCCTAACGCGGCCATTCCAGCCCCTAATAAAAAGACAAATGAAAATATCGCCTTTATGTTAATACCAAGAGCTTGAACCATCTCCTTATCTATTACACCCGCACGAATCATAAGACCAATTTTTGTTTTACGTAGTAACAACATCAGGCCAATATAAATAAGCACCCCAACAATAATAACAAACAATCGATACTTTATTAATATAATTCCATCAAATGTCAAGCTTCCTTGTAACCATGTTGGTAATTTAGCACTAATTGGATTCGGTCCCCAAAATACTTTTATACATTCACTAAGTACAAGCATTCCACCAAGTGTAACGAGAAGTTGTCGAACATGATTTCCATAAACAGGACGAATAAGGAATCTTTCTAAAACGAAACCAAGAAACATTCCCATCAAAATCGCACCTATTAATGCAAGTACATAGCTACCAGTCATATTGAATAACCAAACCCCTGTAAAAGCTCCCCAGGCAAACAATCCACCATGGGCAAAATTGAGTACACTCATTAAACCAAAAATAAGTGAAAGTCCCGATGCTAATAAGAAAATAAGCATACCTGTCGAAACTCCATTTACAAATAAGTTAACTAACACATCCACGTTCCATACCTCCTCCGTATCAATGTTAAGAAATCCCTAGATACTTATGACATGTTTCCTTATCTTCTTTCAGTTCATTCATTGGACCGTTATGCACGATTTTTCCATTGTCCATAATGTAAAAATAATCACCTATCTGGCTTGCCATCATAAAGTTTTGTTCTACAAGCAAAACAGTCGTTTTCTCTTTCATTTTCAAAATAGCCGACATTAACTTTTCAATCATAATCGGCGCTAATCCTTTACTTGGCTCATCAATTAATAGCAATCCATCACTATTAATGAACGCTCTTGAAATCGCCAGCATTTGCTTTTGTCCTCCGCTCAACAGCCCACTTTTTTTATTCCAATATTGTTTTAAATCTGGAAATAAATCGAGCATCCATTCTACCTTTTCTGCATATTCTATCCCTTTCTTTACTCCAGCGAGAGCAAATGTTTCTTCTACCGTTAAATCATGAAAGATCCCTTGATTTTCTGGCACATAGCCCATTCCTTTTCGCGAAATCAGATGAGTAGATAAACCATTTACTTTCTCATCACAATAATAAATTTCTCCATTAGAAATCCGATTAAACCCCATAATTGAACGTAAAGTCGTTGTTTTTCCAGCCCCATTTCTTCCGAACAATACGGTGATTGTTCCTTTCTCAACCATAAAAGAAACGCCTTGCAAAATATGAAACTGATCCAAATACGTTTCTATATTATCCACTTTTAATAGTGTCACCGTATAATCCCCCTAAGTATGCCGTTTGTACACGTTCATCCTTCATAATCTCTTCTGGTAACCCTTCGGCCAATAACTCGCCATGAAATAGTACAATTAAATGATCTGATACATGTAGAACCATATCCATTTTGTGTTCAATAAGTACAATTGTATTCTCACGATTTTTCTTTATATTCTCTATCACTTGAAGAATAGCTGGGACTTCCTCAACAGAGATACCCGCTGTTGGTTCATCAAGTAGCAATACATCTGTTCTGAGCGCTAGCAGCATGGCCAGTTCTAATTTTCTCTTTTCCCCATGTGCTAAATCTTTCGCTAGCACTTCTTCTTTTTCGTGAAGCAATACTGTCTTCAAAAGACGTCTCGCCTCTCCCATCTGCTGCTTGAATCGTGAGAAGTTTGGAAAAAAACTATAATAATCTTGAACAAACGACTGTACACTTAAGCGTACATTTTCAATCACTGTTAATTCCGGAAAAATATTTGTAAGCTGGAAAGAGCGTCCCATACCAAGGCGGGTTCGCTCTGGAATCGATAACTTTGTAATGTCACGTTCTTTAAAATAAATCTCACCTTTTGTTGGAGAAATCTGTCCACTTAACAAGTTAAATAGAGTTGTCTTCCCTGCTCCGTTGGGTCCAATAATAGAAATAAGTTTTCCTTTTGGTATCATCAAATTTACGTCTTTAATGACATGATGTTCTCCAAATGAGACACAAAGATTTCTAGTCTCTAACAAGTTCTTCACTCTATACCCTCCTCAAAGAATTCATATTTTCAGGGTGAAAAAGAGAAGTTGATGTAAAGAGAGATAACCTCCTCTCTTTACATCTTTTTATTACCGAATATTCAATCTATTTATTTTGAATTGGTGGCTCTGTTTCTTTCATTGTTAATTCTCGCTCTAGAACAGGTACTGGATAATCAACACCCTCTTGTTTTTGTAGCGTTACAGAATAAAGCGCTTGCAAAGCTTGGTGGTCTTTCTCTCTAAATTTCATTTTTCCTTTTGGTGTTTCAAATTCCATTCCTTCCATTTTCTTAATAAGCGTATCAACATCTGTATCGCCTTTTGTTTTCTTTAATCCTTCAACGATGGAAATTGCTGCTGACATTCCTCCAGCTGTAAACAAATCTGGAACTGTTCCATTGAAACGTTTCTTATGTTCTTCCACTAGCCACTCGTTCACTTTATTTTTCGGAAGTGTATGATAATATACTGAAAATCCTTGCATGCCCACTAATGCATCCATCGTCTTTAATGCTGGTATATCCGGTGCCCCCGTTGAAATCTTAATCCCTTGCGCTTCTACATTCATATCTTTTAATTGCTTCCATGGTGAATTCGCACCAGCCCAAACAACAAATAAATAATCTGGTTTTGAACTAATGATGTTTTGAATATTTGCAGTAAAATCAGTAGAATTCGTATCAGCATATTGTTCATTTACAATATTCGCCCCTAGCTTCTTCGCTCCCGCTTTAAATGCAGCAATTCCTTCACGACCAAAGGCGTTATCTGGAGCAAGTGTTGCAATCTTTACATCTTTCTTAGCGATGGATGCAGCACCAGCAATTGCATCTTGAGATGAATTTCTGCCTGTTCTAAAAATATATTTATTCCAGTTCTTCCCCGTAATACTATCTGCAACTGCAGGTTCAACAACCATTATTTTTTCATATTCTTCCGCTAGTGGTAACACTGCTAATGTATCACTTGAACTCGAAGATCCAACAAGAAAATCAACCTTGTCTTCCTCTAATAGTTTCGTAGCTTTTTTAACTGCTACATCCGCTTTTGTTTCCGTATCTTCTACAACAAACTTAATCTTCTTCCCATCCACTTTCCCTGTTCCGCCTGTTGCGTAATCTAGCCCTAGTTCAAACCCGTTTACCGTTTGTTTCCCATATGATTCAAGCGGTCCTGTTAACGAAGCAAGAACACCTACCTTAATCGTCTTCTCATCATCTGTACTTGCTTTTTTCCCTGAACATCCTGCTGTTACTAATAATGAACCAAGAATACATCCCGTAAACACCATTTTTAGCCACTTACGTTTTTTTGCTGACATTGTGATCCTCCCCATACTTTACTTTCTTATAGAATCAAATACGCCAAAGTAACCATCCGTAATCATGACTTCTTGTTTTTAACAATGTGAACTATGTTGTCAATAGAAATTTCTCGAAGTACCTCTACATTCGCCAGACATTTCCAAATCCCTTCCAATACATTTGTAAATATTCATACAATTATTCGCATTATACATATCATCCCTTGAACAAATACATTAAAATAACTGTTCTCTTCCTCTAATATATTAGCCCTACAAAAAAGACTAACTTCCAAAATGAGTTAATCTTTTCCCCCAATCGCACTACTCTTAAGACTCTTTACGTAAAAAGTCTACTATTGCACGATAAACAGCATACATTTCGTAGTGATGTTTTTCAAAACTAGGATCAGCACTTGTTCTCACAATAACAAGGTTTTCTGGTTGGTTTATATAAATATTCTGCCCCCAAATTCCTATAGCAAGAAATTCTCCAACTATATAATCTGGTCCAGGAGTCCACCATTGATACTGATAATTATCAGTGAAATGAGATTGATTATCTTTCAGTAGATTATATCTTTCAGGTATGGTTGATTCTCGAATCCACTCTTGAGAAATAATCTGTTTCCCCTTCCAATTTCCATTATGTAAGTAGAGTAATCCAAATCTAGCAAAATCTCTCAACGTAGCATTCAAGAAAGAATAAGATATCATGCTCCCATCACTACCTATATTCCAAAATGCATGGGACTCCATTCCAAGCGGTTCCCATATTTTCTCTTGCAAATATTGTGCTAAGTTCCGTCCAGTTGCTTTTGCAATCAACATGCCTAACACTTGCGCATCTATACTTTTATAAGAAAATTTCCCAGAAAATTCTTTATACTTAAATTGATTTATATACACATTTACACTCTTACTTGCAGTCAATGACGCTTGCATCAGCATATAAAAATCTGATGACAAATTATGATAATCTTCATTGAAATAAATACCAGAGCACATCTGTAGACATTCCTTAATAGAAACATTTTTATATCCGGAGTCCTTTAACTCTGGCAAATAAGCAATGATTGGATCCTTTACTGATTTAATATCCCCTTCATCAATCGCTATACCTACTAAAGCAGATAAAAAAGATTTTGCTACAGACCATGAAGTATTAAGAGATTTGCACGTATTTCCATGAAAGTATCGCTCATTTACAACTTTATGATCTTTCATAATGAAAAAGCCTGTCGCCGTCGTGTTTTTAAGAAACTCATCAAGAGTTGATTGTTTCCCATTATAGCTGTACGTAACATTCATATCCTTCAAATCATAATCAAATCGAGAAATATGTCCTTTACGTTTCACCTTTTGGGCTGGGTATACTTCAGAAAGATTACGGAAGTTTTCAATTGTTTTTTTCTTATCAAATAGTATATGAAAATCCACAAAACGCTTCTTATTTGTAGTATTCTTATTCCTTAAATTTAGTAAATTATTTAAACCAACGGCTATTGAAGCTGGAATCATAATAGTTCTTTTAAAACTATATTTCTTATTCATCTTATTCTCCTTGGATCAAAGCATATTACTTTCAACCTTCTTAACCTATACTTAAAAAACTCATATTCACCCTAATAATGTCAATTATGAACAACACAGAAAGATTACTCCCTAGTTAATTCTAATATAATCCACTTCAAAAAACCAAAGTATGCAGTGCGATTTACATTTCATGTATGAATCTATTCACAAAGCTCTTAGCTTCTTTAGAATTGGCTCGGTACGGTATTGGCGTGGTTGCAGTAGCAATCGGGTGTCATTGTCGATACACCCATCATTCAAGGCTATAACGATTCAGGGTTAATTGATGTAATGAAAACAAAAGTAACAGGAAATAAATTAACTCAACCTGAGCAGATCGCAGATACTGTTTATCTTATTTCATTGGAAGAAGCAAGTTTAATTAATAGTAGAGTTGTTATAGCATATGAAGGTTACGCTTCCTTTAAATAATATTAACTTTCCAATCACTATCATTTTTATACATGCAAAAGCAGCGTAGAATCTATAATTCTACGCTGCTTTTCTATATCAACAAAAATTATGAAATCGAGTTACTCTCTAAACCACCTAATCCTTCTGCCAATTGTTTCTTATCTAAACTCTCACCAATAATCACCAAGTTTGTGGGAAACCCAAAGTCCTGTTCCAATAAAATTGGTACACCAAATGAGTATTGTAATAAGTGCGGATATTTATCTCCATGAAATTTTACAAATCCTTTTACACGATAAATTTCCTGCGATAAATTGGAAAGCCATTCATATAATTGATCTTGATCGATTGATTTTGTAAATTGATATGTCATCGTTTGTATATGTAAATGCTGCTTCATATGTAATGTTTCATGCTCTTCATTTTCTGTAAGTTCCACAACTTCTATATCCTCTAAAGATATATTACAATACTGTGTTTCATACAATTTCGCATGTTTATTAATTGCTGCTACTTCTTCTAAAACTTTTTTCTTCTCCTCATCTTTTAATAAATCTGATTTATTAATGAGGATATGACTTCCGTATTTGATTTGTTCATTTAAAAGTTGTTGAATATTTTTACTTAGTGTATCACGATTTAACCATCTCATTGCATCTAATACAACAACGATGGATTTCACGTCAAGATAAGGAGCTAAAATAGGTGACAGGCATGCATCTAATACTTCAATTGGGTGAGCAACTCCTGTTGTTTCTATATAAATTACATCTGGTCTCTCTTGTTGATATAAAGAATGTAACTGAATCTCAAGTTCATCTTTTAAGGTGCAACAAATACAACCTTTTAAAAGTTCTCTTAAAATATTCTCTTTCCCTATAATATCTGTATCTACCGAGTATTCTCCTATTTCATTCATTAAAACAGCAACTTTTCGATTTTTCTTCTTTTCTGCTAGTAGTAAATTTTGTAGCAATGTGGATTTCCCACTTCCTAAAAACCCACCTAATATATGAATTTCTACTTTACTCATATGACCGACCATCCATTTCTATGCTTTTAATATACTTTAAAGCGTAATTATTACGATTTATATTTATTATTTTATTAAAATAACTGCAATTTGTAAACAAAACACTCCGGTTGTTTTGTATTCCTATATATATTTCGGATGCTCTGTCTTCATAAGTATAGTATGAATAATATAAATTATCTGTTCTATTGTTAATGGATTCAGCATCCTAATTTTCTTCTCTTAATAAAGATTACATTCAAGAGAGGATACTTATGTTTCATTCCCTATGATTCACAACTATATAAACGAATGTATTTTGAAATACTTGAATATCTTTTATGAAATGTAATAAACTAGGTTAGAATCTATAGAAGTAAGACATGTTCTTTCTTACATATCAAAATTACTGAAATAGCGAGGAATTATCATATGAAAAAAGGTATTAACCGTGTTGTATTAGTAGGAACTGGTGCAGTAGGATGTAGTTATGCTTACTGCATGATTAACCAAGGGGTTGCAGAAGAATTTGTTCTCGTTGATGTAAACGAGGCAAAAGCAGAAGGAGAAGCAATGGATTTAAGTCATGCAGTTCCCTTTGCTCCAGCACCAACAAGAGTTTGGAAAGGCAGCTATGAAGATTGTAAAGATGCAGATCTTGTTGTAATTACTGCTGGTTTACCACAAAAACCAGGTGAAACACGTTTAGATTTAGTTGAAAAAAATGCTAAAATCTTTAAACAAATTGTTCGTAGTATTATGGATAGCGGATTTGATGGTATCTTCTTAATTGCTACAAACCCTGTAGATATTTTAACTTACGTAACTTGGAAAGAATCTGGATTACCAAAAGAACGTGTAATTGGTTCTGGTACAACTCTAGATTCTGCCCGTTTCCGCTATATGTTAGGAGAATATTTCAATATTGACTCTCACAATATTCATGCTTACATCATCGGTGAACATGGTGATACAGAACTTCCAGTTTGGAGCCACGTATCAATCGGAATTCAAAAACTACAAACGATTCTTGAAAAAGATAATGACCTTAATCAACAAGATTTAGATAAAATCTTTATAAATGTTCGCGATGCTGCTTATCACATCATTGAACGAAAAGGTGCAACATACTACGGAATCGGTATGTCCCTTTTACGTGTAACAAAAGCAATCTTAAATGATGAAAATAGCGTATTAACTGTATCTGCATATCTTGAAGGTCAATATGGACAAAAAGATGTTTATATCGGTGTTCCTGCAGTCTTGAATCGTCAAGGTGTTCGTGAAATTTTAGAAGTTGAATTAAGTGAAGATGAAGAATTAAAGTTCGATCACTCTGTTCAAGTACTAAAAGAAACAATGGCTCCTATACTGTAAAATACATGCTAATTATGACCTTGCAAAAAAAGCAATCCAAAATACTTGGATTGCTTTTTGCATAGCTTAAAAATTCATTCCGTATTTAGGTCCGATTTCTCTCCATCGTACACTTCAAGCACATCAAGTAAAAAGATAAAGATTGGAATTCCAATAATGAGTCCCCATATTCCTAAAAAATGCTCTGAAAAGATAAGAACCATAAACGTATAAAAAATGGGTAAATTCGTTTTTGCGGACATAAATTTCGGATTTAAGAAGTAACTTTCAATTGCATGAATAACTGCAATAAAAATTAATATGTATACGACATATGCAATTCCACCAATATTATACGCAATGATACAAAGTGGAAATAGTGAAATAATAACACCTGCAACAGGAATTAAACCAAGCAAGAATATCATAACCGCTAATACAAGTAGCTGCGGGAAACCTAAAAATACTAGTGCAATGACAGAAAGAATACAGTTTACAACGGCAATTAAAAACTGTGCCTCAATGACTTTTCCAAATGAACGCGCAAATTTCTGACCAAAGTATGCAATTTCCTCATAAAAAATACTAAGTTTACTATCCTCAAATTTTGAAGTAAAAACAATGATACACTCTTTTTCTAATAAGAAAAATAAACTTAAAATAAGGGAAAGTAAAATTTGTAAACTTATCTTTCCAATATTCGCCAAAGATTGATAAATAACATCCACACCTTGTTCAATATATTTTGATACTTCCATCTGATTAATTGCAGAAAACACATATCTTATCATTTCATTATCAGGGGGATTTTTAAAAAACAATTTGAACTGGTAAATCAATTGTGAAATTTGTATCGTTAATACAGGCAAATATTTATATAACGTAGCAACAATAAACGTAACTAAAACAATGTATAAAAAGGCGATAATCACTTTCCTATTTATCCGTACAAAACGATTAAGTTTTTCAGAAATAAATCTTTGAAAGCGATCCATTAGAAACGTAAGGATAAAGGTAATCAATATTAAATTAATCATACTTTTTAGCCCGTATAATATAAGGGCTAAAATGACTAATATAAGAAGCCTCTGAAACCCTCTACTTTGAAAGAAATTTTTCATTTGAATCATTAAGTCTCACTCTCCCCCTTCGACGGATGGAAATTCCATATATTCATGAAAGTACTAACCGTTTATTTGTTACTATATTAAGACATTTTATGAACTTCTAAAGACAATCTTTCTCACTAATTTGAAAGTGTCCTCTTTTTCTTTTTAATTGTCTTATTTTCTTATTCCATATCAAAGAGTAACACTATATTAGTATATACATCACAACACACAATCTTAGTCTTTTTCATTTTTTGGATAACTACTGATATACATAACCTATTCAAAATAATTCTATCATTTTCTGATATTTTAAGAGTTTTTATTCAAAATACAGAAACAAATAAGCCATAACTAGAAACTTCCATCAGCGGGGGCTTCATCTGCCACCTAACTTCTTTTCTTGCACTGAATTTTGAGGGGGGATTACTGCCCGCAAATAGCGAGATAAACGTATGATTCATGACTACTATTTTATTTCCTTATTTCCGCTTCATCCGCTTTGCTAGTAACTCCTTTACTTGATTATACGTTAACCCAGAATTTTTATTTAAACGTTTCACTTCATCAATATCTGTGCCTACAACTGTATATTTCTTCTCTTTATTCATAATTACACATCCTTTTATAAACTTTCATTGAATCGAGCAAATATTATTTATTATATTTCTTCCCTAAACGAAGAGTTCATACTCATACCATAACAAATTAAGTATTAGTGTACCTGAACAATAAAGTGAAACTTTAATCAGTGGGGTTTTTCTTCATCCCCCACTGATTATTATTTGAACCAATCGGGCTTTTACGGGCAGTTCATCCCCACCTAACTTCTTTGCTTTTGCCAAATTTTGAGGTGGGGGTCTTACTGCCCGCTAATGCGGGAAAAAGGTTTTTAATTACAAATAAAGTCGTTTAATTTATAATAAAGTTGTTTCATTCTTTTATTGCGCAGTAAAATACAGACTGTGCACAAGACATCACACATGAAATCCTCCCACATCAACGGTGTTATAGTATTGGTCGGCAGAACAGAATTTGTCATTTTTTAGAATGCCTTCGGTTTTAAAACCAAATTTCCCATAAAAGATTAAACAACTTTATTTATATTTTTCAATTAATCCTTAAAATCATTTACATAAAAAAAGAAGCTATTTGTCAAAACAGCTTCTTTTTCTGCTATATATATTTATACTTTCAGTCGTACATTTTAATAAAATTTCACTACATCTTCAGTAGGTAAGAACGTTCTTTCTCCTGGTTGTTCATTTGGCTCACCAAATGGCATTTGTGCTACTAAGCTCCATTCTGCTGGAATATCCCATGTTTCTTTCACTTCAGCATCTACAATTGGATTGTAGTGTTGTAATGATGCTCCGATTCCCTCTGCAGATAATGACATCCAAACAGCATATTGTAACATTGCACTCCCTTGGTGAGACCAATATGGGAACTGCTCTTTATATAAAGGTGCATTTTCTTGCATTTGTTTTACAGTTGCTTGATTTTCAAAGAATAATACTGTCCCCACTCCATCATGGAAACCTTTTAGTCTTTCAACAGTTGCTTCAAAATTTTCTGCTGGCACACGCGCTCTAAGTGTTTCTTTTACAATATCCCAGAACTTTTCATGCTCTGCATCCATTAATACAACCATACGACCACTTTGCATGTTGAAAGATGATGGTGCGTGTAAAGCTGTTTTTAAAACATCTTGGATTCTTTCTTTTGTAATCGTAGCATTTTTTGTTACTTTACGGATTGAACGACGGTTCACGATTGCATCTTTTAAATTTGTTCTAGTTACTGACATGTTAATTCCTCCAAGTATATAAGTTGTATAATTTATTTAAACAAATAGATTTGATTCTTCAATTGAAGACAAGTATTAGCAATATCCATCAGTTGTACATCGCATTCCATCAAATGAATTTGTTTTTCCCTTTTGTATTTCTTTATCAAT
This sequence comes from Bacillus sp. FSL K6-6038, assembly GCF_038050455.1. Classification (NCBI taxonomy): domain Bacteria; kingdom Bacillati; phylum Bacillota; class Bacilli; order Caryophanales; family Bacillaceae; genus Bacillus; species Bacillus sp. FSL K6-6038. The sequence continues at coordinate 1,937,449 of NZ_JBBOUH010000001.1, read as the reverse complement.
TACTCTTTCTAGCATTTCCTTACTAGCAAGACCTTGAATTACTTCATCTCCAATCATTACCGTTGGAACAGCCATAATATTTGCTTCATCGTATGCGTGTTGGATTGCTTTTTGATGTTTCTCTTTATATTTACGAGTTATTAAAGCTTCTTTAAATTCAGCTTCAGAAAGCCCTACTTCACCTGCTAACTTTGTTAGTACATCTATCTCTTCAATATTTTGTTCTTCCTGGAAAAATGCTGTAAACACTCGATGATGAAAAGCATTTTCCAAACCATGTTCCTTCGCAAATTGATATCCTTCAAACGCAAAGTGTGTATATGGATGAGGTGAAACACGTGGTAAACTCATCTCAACTCCTAACTTTTTCGCAGTAGGAAGAATAAACGAATCCCAAGAACTTAATTTATCTGGTTCTTGCCATGGATCAATTTTTGCATATGGACTTGGACGTAATTCGAATGGCATCCATTCAATTTCTACATCTTTTTCCTTAGCTACTTCATCCAATGGGCCCTTTGCCAAAAAACAAAATGGACAAATAAAATCAGAGTACACTTTCATTTTTACAGTCATATAATTACACCTTACCTTCATTAATTGTCATTAGTTGTAACTAAAGTAGTTACATTTATAAGAAAAAAATATGCACTCTCTTTTTTATAGAACTTTGCATGTTTCAATCCTTATTTCAAGCATTTATTTTCTCTTGTAACGATTCAAACAAATTCTCCATCGTGATATTTTTTAAAACTTCTTCCATTGCAGATTGCGCTTGAACCAAAACCACTTCTAATACAGCTTGAATATTTGCTCCAATTGGACAATCTGGATTGGGTTGTTCATGAATATGAAATAACTTATCTGCCTCAACTACATTTACTGCATGATACACATCTAATAATGTAATCTCATTTAAATCCTTTAATAGTTCAGCCCCACCTGGCCCTCGATTTACATAAACAAACTCAGCCCGTTTTAAGTCAGACATTATTTTTCGAATTACAACCGGATTTGTATTTACACTCTCAGCGATAAATTCTGAAGTACAAATAGAAGATGAATTGTTTTTCAAAATAGATAAAATATGAACAGCTATAGAAAAGCGGCTACTAATTTTCATCATGATCACCACCTCGATGTAATAATTATAGTTACAACTAAAAAATAAGTCAATCCTTTTTATAGATTTTTTTGGACATTATTATAGTTAAAAACAAATAAGCATCTCATTATCATATATGAGACGCTCTTTATCATTCTGCGAATAGCCCTTGGAACTCTTCAATAAATAGTTGAACAGCTAGTGAAGATTCCCTTAATGAAGGAACAGCTAAAGCAATTTCCCTCCATACTTGAGGTGCTAATTCTTTCGTTTTGACATTTGGAGATAGATTCGTTAAAGATAATTCAGCTAATATCGCTAAACCTAACCCCTCTTGAATCATATTTAAAGATGTTGTAACGGTAGACACCGCATACTCAACTCGAAGTGGTACACCTGCTTGTTTAAACATATCAATAATTGGTGGTTCGTATCCTCCCTTAAATAAAATAATTGGTTCACCCTCTAAATCATTTATTGTAATAGCTTCTTTCTCACAAAGAGGATGATCATTATGCAGGACAACAACCATTTTCCCCCTCGTTAACGGTACAATCTCCATTTCTTTATTGGGCAAAATAACAATTCCGACATCAATTACACGTGATAATAGCCACTCTTCTACTTCTTTCAGTGTTCCTTCATGGAGAACTAGCTCTAAATTCGGATATTTTTCACGAAAGATATTAATCATTCTAGGCAAGAAATATGCTGATGCACTTGGAAAGCTTCCGATTCGAATCGTCCCGACTTCATGCCCTTTCTCCATCGCAACCTCTTGTTCTACTTTCTCAACGCCATTTAAAATTTCTCGAAAATGAACAAGAATCCGATTTCCTACATCAGTCAGAATTAGACCTTTCCTTTTATCGCGTATAATAAGCGTTACACCGAGTTCCGATTCAACACTAGAAATAGCATGGCTCACAGCTGGTTGTGTCATATTTAAAACTCGAGCTGCCTTCGTAAAACTTCCTAGTTCAACTACTTTTATAAAAACTTGAAGTTGTGTAATGGTCATAACAAATTACTTATACTCCTTATAAAAAAGATTCATTTTATTTATCGTGTTCAATATCATATCATAGTGAAATGATATACAACAAGGAGGTATTATCGTGACACAGCTTTCACGAACAAAAACGGTCATAATCCTTTCATTTCTCGTTCTTATGTGGGGGGGTAATTGGCCTTTATCTAAATTCGCTCTGCATTATACACCGCCCGTATTGTTTGCAGGAATTAGAACAATAATTGGAGGATTCATTCTACTTATTTTTGCATTGCCAAAATACAAACAGTTACATCTAAAAGAAACTTGGCATTTATACTTTATTTCAGCTCTACTCAACATTATTTTATTTTACGGACTACAAACTGTAGGGCTTCAGTATATGCCCGCTGGACTCTTTTCCGCTATTGTATTTCTTCAGCCTGTCTTACTTGGAATTTTCTCTTGGATTTGGCTGGAAGAAGCAATGTATGGCTTGAAAATTTTTGGTCTTATTCTTGGATTTGCGGGCGTTGCTGTTATTAGCTCTAGTAGCTTAACTGGACATATTTCTGTCATCGGCATCTTACTTGCTTTAGGATGTGCAATTGGATGGGCGCTTGGTACAGTTTTTATCAAAAAAACTGGAAACCGTGTAAACGCAATTTGGATGGTGACACTTCAACTTATTATCGGTGGATTTTGCTTAATTGGCTTCGGTTCAGAATTTGAAAGCTGGTCCAGCATCGCTTGGAGCATACCATTTGTAATCGTACTACTATTCATCTCAATCTTTGTTATCGCAATGGGCTGGCTCGCTTACTTTACACTTGTCGGAGCTGGAGAAGCAAGTAAAGTTGGTGCCTATACATTTCTTATTCCACTTATCGCAATTATTATAAGTTCTATTTTCCTACATGAGGCGATTACAATTAGCTTATTTGTTGGCCTTCTATTTATTGTCGTAAGCATTTGCTTTGTAAATATAAAACCGAAATCGCTCATCATGAAACAGTCTATTGAACCCAAAAAATGTTAATTAAATATAAAAAAGAAAGAGCCTATGAACTGTACCCTATAAAATGGGCAGTTTAATAAAAAGACCTTTAAAAATTAGGCACTTAAAAGATGGTTCCGGTATTGTACGAGGGCACTGAAAAACTTACGTTTTCCAGTGCCCTCCAATGATGTGAAACGAAAAAAGGTAACTTTCCGTTCAATTTTGAACGGAAAGTCACCTTTTTCTTATGCTTTTTTTACTTCTTTTCCTTTATTAAGGTCATGATTCGTTTTAAATTAACTGCGAATATGGCCATCGCCCCTTGTATTTGCATGCCAATGAGACCCGAGGAAGATGCCACATCATACCCGTGTCTATGTTTGAGTTCACTATTTTTCGCTTCAATTTTATAACGCTCTTTTGCTTTATCTTTGAACAGCTCGCTTTCTTGAAACATTTTTTGTTTACTATGTTCTGTTGAGTGGATAGTGACTGAATACGTTTTTGATTTTGTGCCATCTTTATAACACCCTTCTTTGAAAGGGCATCGTTTACATTTTTCTATATCAAAGTAATAGGTATCTCTCTGATTTTCACCTATATTTTTCTTTCCTTGCCGTGCTTTACGAATAGCCATATGCCCAGCTTTACACACGTACATGCCGGCGTCCTTGTTAAACTCGAATTCATCTTCTTTATGACGTTTACCTTGGGTAATATTTGGACTTAATTTTGATACTAATTGTAATTTATGTTCGTTCGCATATTGAATATTGCCTTTCTCCGAATAAGCGGTATCTCCAATAATTGTATCGATTTCCATACCCGTTTCCTGGCTCTTTTCAATCAATGTTTGAAGATATTTTCCATCGCTTTTTTCCCCCGTTGTAATCACAGCAGCTGTAATGATACGTTCTTCGTTCATCGCAATATGTGTTTTATATCCAAAGAAAGAGGAATCGGCTGTTTTATGCCCAATTCGCGCATCAGGGTCTTGTGAAAATAAAAGATGTTCTTCGTGATCTTCTACAATTTCTTTTAAATAGTTGAGCTTTTCTTTTACATTTGGATATTCACGAATGATTTCTTCTTTTTCTACAGCTTCAATGACTTTTTGGCAGTATTCAAGTTCGTCTTTGTTTTGGGCGGGAATTTTTCTTTCATTCCTTCATCAATTTGATAAACAGCTTTGCGAAGTAGTTTGGATTTCTCCACTAAAAATTCTTTCGGTGATTTCTGATTGAAGCGTACTTTTGTATGTGTAGCGTCAACAATAATCGATTTACTTGTAATCAAATCCTTTTCCATTGCGATTTCTACTGTTTTTTGAATGAGCATGTCAAGTAACCCTACATCTTTCAAACGAAGCTTCGTTAATGAACTAGGATCAATCACCATATCTTCTGGTGCCATATCTAAGAAGTATTTAAAAGACATATCATATTTTGAGCGTTCGACAACATCCACATCAGATAAATCAAAAATGGATTTTAGCAATAAATATTTGAACATACGAACAGGCGGCACTGCATTGCGGCCATTATCAAGACAATATTTATCCCTCAATTCTTTTAAAACAAAAGAAAAATCAACCATTTCATTGAATTGACGAAGCATATTATCTTTTGGCACGACGGTATCGTAAATTGCCATGAATGGACTAAGATTTAGAGATTGTTGTTTTACAATCATTCTAGACACCACCTAGAATTAGTACAACTTTTTTATAAGGAGGACTTTTTCAGTGCCCTCTATTGTACCGGAGCCATTTTTTTGAGTGTCCATTGATAACGATCATAATTATAATCTTGCATATACTTCTCGATTACCAGTTGAAGAGATTGGAACGTTTGAAGAACAAAGAATACAGTTCTAACTGCATAATCTAATACTGTAGGTAACAATTTAATACCCCTTTTCTATCTATTTGTTTATTACGTGCCTAGATTATATTTCAAAATGAATTCTATCGTTGTACCTTCATACAACAAAAAAACACCCTATTATTTGTATGATAAGGAAGTTTTTTATTAGATTTATTAGTCGGTTGTAGTTTTAATTATATTCCTGTTTTAATGTTCTAAATGCAAATGCACCTGAAATGATTTGTAAAACCACTGGAAGAAATAATATAAATAATCCTAAAAACAATGAAATTATACTTAATACAATCATACAAATACCATAAGTTTTATTATTTATTTTATTAACACAACAAGCTAATACTAATAGGCCTATTTGAATAATTAAGGCGATGCTAGAAGTAATGATAATATATTCTTCAATACCTCCAGAACTAGTGTGAGAATTAGTGTAGGAAATACTACCAATTACAATAAATAAAGAAAGTAAGAGTCCTAAGATTCCTCCGATTAAGCCGATTACAAATTCTACAGTGCGTTTCAAATTACAATACCATCCTTCAAAAATATTTTTTAAATTAATCCTTATATATAATTACTGTTATTTCGTAATAACTAAATGTTTTAATGAGGTTCTTGCTTTAAAGATCGAAATGCAAATCCACCAGAAATAATTTGAAGAATTACTGGAATAAGTAAAAGGAATAATGACATAACCAATGTTACTACTGGGAGTAATATCATACAAAGTCCATAGGCTATATTGTTAACCTTATTTACTGAACATGCTAAAACTAACAGCCCTATTTGAATAATTAATAAAATAGAATAATAAGTTAAAAGTTTATAATCAATATAACCATCCATAGCAGTTATAGCTATCATCAATATAATAAAAGAACCTATAACTCCAAAAATACCACCAATTAAACCTAGTATAAATTCAGGTGTTCTTTTCAATTCTAATACCTCCCTAACTATTAATATATTATGTATTTAATGTCCGTTTATCTATATTATCAAATATAATTTGGAAAAACTATGCATAAATGTATTTAGTTCAATAAATAATTGTGCACTGAGGAGACAAAGAACGAGTTAGAAGATATGTTAGAGGAATCTCTAAACAGCAAACTTTAACAAAATATAGATTTGATATGTAAGGGAACTTCGGCTTGTATATCACTCGTTCCCTTTCCCTCTGTTCCAATACGGAACGGAATGACCCCTTGAATGGGATGCCCATCAGCAGAAATAGCTTTCCACTGAATGGAATACGTACCATTTGGTATATTTTGTTCCACTCCAGCTTCTAATAATTTGGGATTCTTTTTATCAATATGAGCATTTTTTAAATCTACTCGTTTCCCTGAAGCATCCCTTACGAATACTGTATTAAAGTGTGAGGATTGAAGCATTTCATCAAATTCAATCCTTACAACGGAAGGTGCTTTTTCTAATGTTTCATTTTCTGCAGGATTTGATTTAACAATATAAGCATGAGCGGAAGCCGCGCTCGGTGCCAGTATCAGTAACACACATACCATTACCATCCAGATTCCTAGTTTTCTTACTACACTCACATTCATTTCACTTCTTTCTTTTGCATCACTATATTTCACTTGGAAGTTAATAAAGTACCACTATTTTTACTCTCTTTTTTTAGAAATTAACCTCATTAAATATCAAATAATAAAATATAAATTCTCATTATGAACTGTTCACACACCACCTTTAACTTACACTTATAAAGCTACTATTTATACAAATATAACTTATCTTTATAAAGTTAGTTACGATTATAACATATAATATATAAATATAAGTTTTTAAAAACGAAAAGAAACAGTGAATCATTTGTGAAGAAAGTGTGAAATCCACTTTCATACAGCGTAATTCCTCACAAAAAAGGTATTACGCCAATGCGTAACACCTTTTTGTTTTTTAATCAATATTATACAACCTACTCTATCTAATCGATGCGTTACTGCAGTAAGTGTTGTCGCGATTGTCCAGGCTTCTAAACTTGCTGCCGCGACACCTTTTATCACACTTCATATACAAATTATTGTTCCTCTGGGTAATCACAATATTCGATAATTGTCCCCTCTGTATCTGCTGGATTGAGGTAAATTAATCTTCTACCATGCTTGTTTATACGGAGTGTATGCTCCAACGTTCGAATTCCTTGTTGTTTTAATTCTTCTAAAGCTTGATCCAAATTATCTACACGATAAGCAATGTGATGTACGCCTTTTCCTTTTTGCTTTATAAACCTAGCAATTGGCGAAGTTGTATTATTCGTCGGCGCAAGTAACTCAATTCTATCTCCGTTCACTTCAAGAATAGCCACTTCACTCTCAACACCTATCGCTTCACTTATGTAACGATCTATTAATGTTCCTGATAAGACTTTTTCATAAAAACGTATACTACTATCTATATCACGAACAGCAATACCAATATGATCAATTTTTTTATTCATTTCGTTTCTCCTAGATTCATTTTACTTCTTTTATAAAAGACATCTAATCAAATTGCCATCTATGAATGATCCAGATCTCTATATTTATTATACATCTAAATTATTATAAAAACTCTCGCTATTCATCTCCTATAATAATAAAAAAGTTATAGAAACGAATTCTATAACTTTTTTTGGTACATATAACTACTTATTTACTCTCGCTACGTTAGAATGAATTTCACTTTTCATTCGTAAATAACTAATCCCATATCCAATAAGTCCACCAATAATAGCTGGGAAAATCCATCCGAGCCCTACTTCATGCATCGGAAGAATTTGAGTGAACAGCTGATTAACTACTTGAATATTTACTCCAGCTACACCAAGTCCATCAAATAAACTTATAATAAATGTTACAAGTAAGCTTGCTTGATAAACTTCTGATCTCCCTTTAAATAATGGATGTAAAAACGTTAAGAAGATTAATACAATTGCTAATGGATATATAGCTGTTAATACAGGAACAGAAATAGCAATTAATTGTGTTAATCCTACATTCGCAACAATTGCACTAAACACAGATAACATAATCGCGATTTTTTTGTAAGATACCTTTGGAAATAATTTATGGAAAAATGAAGAACATGCTGAGACAAGCCCTACACTAGTCGTTAAACAAGCTACTGTAATCATTAATCCTAACAGTATTCCGCCATATGAACCAAAGTAGTAATTTGAAACCTTCGCTAACACTGCTCCTCCATTATCTAAATGTCCAAGCTTCGCTACGCTTGAAGCTCCCATATAAGAAAGCGCTGTATAAATAATCGCTAATGTCGTTGCTGCAATAATTGTTGCTTTTGCACAAACAACCATAATTTGTTTTTTCGTCTTCGCACCTTTTTCTTTAATAGCATTAATGATAATAATGCCAAATACGAAAGATGCAAGCGTGTCCATTGTTAAGTATCCTTCTTGAAAACCTTTAAAGAATGCGTGAGATGTATAATTTTCAACAGGTGCTTGCATATCCCCTATTGGGTGAATAAAAGCAACAATTACTAAAATTCCAATGAACGTTAATTTGATTGGCGTCAAGATTTTCCCAACAATATCGACAATTTTCGCAGGATTGAGCGAAAAAAAACATGTAATGCTAAAGAATATAATTGTAAAAATGATTAAAGGCATAGAACCTAAACTTTCTGGTACAAAAGGTTTAACACCAATTTCAAAGGAAACATTACCCGTTCTCGGTATAGCAAACAAAGGACCAATTGCTAAATACAAAACTGTTGTAAACACAACACCGAAAACAGGATGAACACGACTTGCCAGCGATTGTAAATCCTCTTTACCTGAAATTCCAAATGCTAATACACCAAGTAACGGTAGTCCAACTCCAGTCACTAAAAATCCTGCATTCGCTGACCAAACGTTCGTTCCCGCTGATTGTCCAAGCATCGCAGGGAAAATTAAATTTCCTGCCCCAAAAAAGAGAGCAAACAACATTAATCCAATAACTACTATGAACGAAAATGGTACTTTGTTCGTCATCATAAAACCTCCATTAAAAATAACGTATCTCATTTCCAAATTTAACTAATTGAAGATTCTGAATATTTAACTTAAAAGTTAAGTATTCTGTTCATTTATTATAGTCCCAAGGATAATATATTGCAATACTATTTTCGAACTTTTCTTTTTTTTTAGATATACAAATATTAATAGAGACTCAATTTTCCTGTTATTATATAATTCCGCATCAATATTTAAGAAGGTGTTGCGTATCATCACAACACCTTCCCTCTATCGTTATATAAACAGTTCTTTACTAATAAATAGCGAAATCAACATGTTTTCCAAGTAGTAAAGATTTTTTATCTTTTATTACAAAGCAACATTTATATCTTTTTAACAAATTCAGATTTTAATTTCATTGCTCCAAAACCATCAATTTTACAATCAATATCATGATCTCCATCAACTAAGCGGATACTCTTTACTTTTGTACCGATTTTTATAACTGATGAAGTTCCTTTTACTTTAAGATCTTTGATGACTGTTACAGAATCACCATCGTTTAGTACATTTCCATTTGCATCTTTGATTACCTTTGTATCTTCACTATTTTCAGTTTCTGATTCTAAAGTCCACTCATGAGCACATTCTGGGCATACGAAAAGATTCCCATCTTCATAAGTGTATTCCGAATTACATTTAGGACAATTTGGTAAATTAGACATATTTTATTTCCTCCACTTGTTATCATTCTAATATATATGAATTATTTTCAATTTCCTTTTTACGACTTCATAAGAAAAACAATTACGAAGTTAAACTGTTTCTTATCCATTTCTCAAACTTCTATTTTTATCGAATTTCTTTCAATTTCTTAATAATCATGTTTGGTGTCGCCCATTCATCGCGATCAAAATCAGAGATAGATACTTCAATGTTTAAACGTTCTTGAAATTCTACTAATAAAGATACCGTACCAAAAGAATCTAAAATCCCTTCTTCAAATAATTGCACATCTGGGTTATCTTTTACGATATCATTTTCACATACTTCTTCTAAAATGTTTAATACTTGATCTTGAAATTCAGACATTATTTATTCTCCTTTATATCCATGATTTATAATACATTTCTTCTTAAAAATCTAGTGCATTAGCTTTATTATTTATTGTATTCCCTTCCTGGGATTGCTGAGAAAGCCCGGTACATTCACGAAAAGCGAAATGCTTACACCCTATACATTTTTTCGTATTTAAATGCTCTAGAGCGTAGTTAATCGCTTCTCCTGTATGATCAAAAAAGTTTTCTTCTCCAATCTCAGCGTATAATCCATTCTTGTCTAGAGTTGTTTTTAACTCTGATTGAACTCCCGAAATGAGAAGTACGCCACCTTGTTTTTTAAAATGCTGGACAATATTCCTAAAGTATGATTCTCCTGTTGTATCAATAAAAGGAACTTTTCCCATACGTAAAATTAAAACTTTAGGTTTATAATGAATGGTTGCTAAAATGTTTTGTTCAAACGTCTGAGCAGCACCAAAAAATAACGGACCTTCTATTGTATAAATACTAATTTGCGGACAATCATGAGCTTTACTTACCACATGTGGTAGCAATTTTTCGTTCTTTTTTGTGTGATCAGGAAGCACTTTAGATATAACGAGCATATTGCTCATACGTTTTGTAAACAAAATAATAGCTAAAATAAGACCGATTTCCACAGCAGTTGTCAAACTAGTAAATACAGTGAGTAAAAAAGTTACAAGTAATACAAGGGAATCCCCTGTCTTCATTTTCAGTATGTGAACAAAGTGTTTTTGCTCACTCATATTCCAAGCTACTACCATTAAAATGGGAGCCATACTAGCAAGAGGAATATGCGAAGCATATGGAGCTAACAATAGAAGCGTAAATAACACAAATCCCCCATGAATCACACCTGACATCGGAGATACGGCTCCACTTTTGATATTGGTTGCTGTGCGAGCAATCGCTCCAGTTGCAGGAATCCCTCCAAATAACGGTGTAACAATATTAGCAATACCCTGACCAAACAGTTCTTTATTACTGTTGTGTTTACTATTTGTCATACCATCTGCTACGACAGCAGATAAAAGGGATTCAATACCACCCAGCATTGCAATAACAAATGCTGGACCAATTAACTGTTGTACCCGCTCTAATGTAACTTCTGGTATAGCAAAATGAGGAAGTGTATTTGGAATCGTACCATACGCTGTGCCAATAGTAGGTATATGCCCTGAGAAAAATACAGCAGCAATTATAGTTGAAATAACAACACCTACTAATGAACCAGGTACTTTTGGAAAAATCTTTGGTGTTATCAATATAACAAAAAGGCAAATCAAAGCAGTTATAATACTATAAAAATTGATGGTATCAATATGGATAAAGATTTCATTTAGATTTGCTATAAATGCCTCATGCTTTTTTATACCTGTTAGACCTAAAAAACTAGCAATTTGTCCCGTAAAGATACTAACAGCAATACCTGATGTAAAACCAATTGTTACAGGGCGCGGGATAAATTTAATTAAAGATCCTAGTTTAAAAATTCCCATAAGGCATAAGATAATTCCGGCTAATAAACCGGCCAGTAGTAAATTTTCATACCCATAGGTAATTACAATCCCTAAAAGAATTGGAACAAAAGCACCTGTAGGCCCTCCAATTTGATACTTTGAACCACCAAATAACGAAACGAGTATCCCGGCAATACATGTTGTATAAATTCCATACTCCGGCTTAACGCCAGAAGCTATAGCAAAAGACATAGCAAGTGGAATCGCGACAACTCCGACAATCATTCCAGAAAGAAGATCCTTTTGAAAATGTCCTAATGAATATCCTTCAAACCTTCCTGTAAATAACCCTTTCATTACAAAACCTTCTTTTCTATTTTTAATAAATCTTGCTTCTTTTCTTCTGAAAGAATATTTTCTTGTGATAAATTTGAATCCTAAATGTATGTTTCATACTTTTGTACAAGAGTTCTTTATCTCGTTACAAGAAAATATCAGCCTAGTATTGGCTATACGTTTTGCTTAAATGTCGTTCTAATTTCCCTATGTCTCCACCTTCTTGCATGTAGGATTTTAACCTTTCTGCTAAAAGTAATCCATCTCGATTATTTAATTTTTTCATATCTATAAACGATGTAACCTTTACTATATCTGGGGTAATATCTCTACGAAACATTTGCCCTGGAACTTCATTCCAGAAACGATTCCACTCGTCCAATATTCCGATTTGATCAAATAAAAAACATTGCATCCCACATAGCCAAGCTGTGCAAGCCGTATTTCTCTTTTGACATCCTACTCCTTCTTGCAAATGTTGGCATAAAAAACAACAAGAATTCCCACTTTCAATACAAACTTTACAAACGTGATGAGCTCCTATTGAGCGAAATAGTTCCATTCCGTATTGAATAATATCCTCTTTCTTAACTTCAATACTCAATCTAATCCTCCTTACTCATCACTTCACGTTCTGTTTCATCCAACTCTTCTAACATTGAAATTGTATCGATTAAATGGTTGTTAAAAATTTTCTTAGCAACTACCAGTAAATCCACAATCATAGGATCTCGCAAGGAATATAAAACTCGTTTTCCGTCTTTCGTACCAACAACAATGTTCTTTGAGCGTAGTACACTAAGTTGTTGAGAAACAGCTGAACCTTCTTTATTAAGAATCGTTTGCATTTCATTTACGCTTTTTTCGCCCTCTGATAATAATTCAAGAATACCTATTCGCAAAGGATGTGATAAGGCTTTAAAAAAATCAGCTTTAAATTGTTGCATTTCGTTTCCCATTCAAACGCCTCCGTTATTTATCCTTAATTTGAAAAATCATCATATACATCTTCAAATGTTTGAATATGTATATGATACTTCTAAAACTTACAAGTTTCAATATAAATTTTGAAACTTTAAAAACCTAACTGTTTTTTGTACCAGAACAAAGTTCCTTATTTTAATTCGATAAGGTTTTTAGTATTAGTTTGATAGGAATTGAGACAAACAATTTATCCATTATTTTCTTTTAAATCATTGCGTCTATTCTCATTTATAATTCCCTCTGAGTGAAATATTTCAAACGAAAAAACCTCGCATCCTTAATGATGTGAAGTTTTAAAATGAGGACAGTATATATTCAAATTTGACTTTGCCACGTTTCTTCTACCCTCATTTGTTGCCTAACAAGAAAAGCATGACATTTCGCTGTCATGCTTTTTTCATGCATTTTATAATAACTCATTTAGTAAAAAATTTTTTATCTTTTACTTTTTAATATCCATAAGATTCACCCTTTCCGAAAAGCTAACTAAAGAAAACACAAGTTAAATACTGCTGTAAATTCTATTAATTAACTTATAAGTAACATTAATTTTTCATTTCTTTTCTCCCGTTCTTCTTTAGCTGCTAGGTCGTACTTTTTTAAAAGGTGAAATATTTCATTTAATATTTTCTGTGAATGATTGCTTTTTAGAAATTCATGTAAGTCTTTAACCAAAAATTCGGATAAAAAACATTGCTGCGTTTCAAGTTTATTGATTACATCTTCAAAAGAATGATCTATATTACACATTCTATTAAAATCCCTCCTTATATCCCTCTCTTTTAAAAGTTCCGTTCTTTTACTATGTTGATATTTAATTTCCATTTGTAGATAAGATCTTGAGCTAAAGATGTAAACATCTCTCCAACAAGCGAATCTTCGTCATATACGGACGAACCTTTATTTTCTTCAGGCTTTGCAAAAGGTATTTGTGCCTTCACTTCTGTTTGCAGTTGTTCTGCTAACATTTCGCCGCCACCCTTCCCAAAGAGATAATTTCTTGAACCATCTTGTTCCTCATAATATGCCATATTCTCAACGATACCTAAAATATCGTGTTTTGTATGCTTTGCCATTACCCCTACTCTGGAAGCAACAAACGAAGCTACACTATGAGGAGTCGTAACTATAATTTCCTTCGCATGAGGAATCATCGCAGCCACATCAATCGCGACATCTCCTGTACCAGGAGGCAAATCAAGAAGAAGATAATCTAATTCTCCCCAATGAGTATTGGCAATGAAATTTTGAATCCATTTGTTTAACATTGGCCCTCGCCACATAACTGGGTTATTACCCTCTGTAAAAAATCCCATTGACATAATTTTAACGTCGTGGCTAACGACCGGAATCGCTGTCTGATCTATCATTATTGGCTTTTGATTAGCTTCCATCATAGCAGGGATACTGAATCCATATATATCTGCATCTAAAATCCCAACCTTTTTCCCCATACGGGCTAAAGCAGTAGCAAGGTTAATCGTCACAGTTGATTTTCCGACTCCACCTTTTCCACTTGTCACAGCAATAAAACGTACACCTGAATCTGGTCGCAATATACTAGGCATGCCGGTTTCCGTTCTAGAATTTTTCTTTAAAGTTTCTGTTAATGCAGCTCGTTCTTCCGGTGTCATGGAGCCGAAAGTCAAAGACACCTTAGAGGCCCCAATGTTCCGAAGAGAGTCTTCAATATCTTGTTGAATTTTTGCCTTTAATGGACAACCTTGAATCGTTAAAATAACTTCAAGGTAAATATGTGTGCCATCAATTTGAATATTTCTTACCATGTTTAATTCCACGATACTTTTGTGCAACTCTGGATCCTGAACATGGCTTAGAACTTTCATAATTTGTTCATGAGTAAGCATAAATCTCAGTCCTTTTCATTTTTATTTGATAATTTTTAGTACAAACAACATTATCCTCCACTTACAGGTGGGATAAACGCAACGTCATCTCCGGATTTTACAATATGTTCGTCAGTTACAAATTCTTCATTGATAGCCACCATGACTCTATCCAACGATTGTAAATGATAACTATCTTTAAGCCATTCTTTTAATTGATGAACACTAATCTTTTGTTTTTCTATTATTACTAATTGGTCTGAGCCGACTTCCTCTCGCAAATTTGCGAACAGTAAAATTGTAATCATCTTCTCACTCTTCCTTCTTTGGTTCCCCTTCCGGGTACGGCGTATTTTCGAGCTGATCTCCAATCCACTTTGTTCCATCTTCCCAAAATTCTTTTTTCCAAATTGGGACGATTTGCTTTATGCGTTCAATTGCGTATTCATTCGCTTCATAGGCAACTTTACGATGCGGCGACGACACTGCAATTACAACTGCAATATCCATTATTTCTAGTCGTCCCACTCGATGTGTAATTGCTATCTTTGCGCCCGGCCAATTCTTCTTAATTTCTTCACCAATTTGAGTAAGCATTTTTATTGCCATTGGTTTATACGCTTCATACTCTAAATGCAAAGTTCTTTTTCCCTTTGTCAATTCTCTTACTGTTCCAATAAAGGTTGTAATAGCACCTGCTTCTCTTCTTACTACCTTATTCGTTACTTCTTCGACTAAAATAGGAGTAGCTACAATTTCAAATAATACTTGTCCCATCAACATGATCCTCCTCTTGTTTTAAAGCTCTATTATTTATCCCGCTATTTGCGTGCAGTAAGACTCCACCTCAAAACTCAGCGAAAACAAAAAGGTTAGGTGGGAGATCAACTGCCCGTAAAAGCCTGATTGGTTCAACTAATAATCAGTGGGGGGCCATCCCCCACTGATTAAAGTTTCACTTTATAGGATGGAATAATATTGATCCAAGGCCATTCACTGCCTTGATTATCTTCTAATAAGAGAACATCTACGAACATCCCTTTCTTATATCCTCTTGTACCGCCTGGGAGTACGATAAAAGCGTTTGATTCAGCTAATGAAGAAACCGCACTAGACTTATCAAACCCTGATGGATAGGCGATTACTTGTCCTTCGTTATATTTGAGCTTTGCTCGTACAAATCTTGTAAATGGATTAGGTTTTAAAAAATCTTCTCCTAGTAATGCTTTTTCTTTTTTTAAATGTGGCTTTTCACTAAACATATAGGTACGAATGCTAGGTCTTACGAATAACTCAAAGCCTACATAACAAGCAGAAGGATTACCTGATAACCCAAATAATAGTTTTTTATTTAATTGTGCTACGGTCGTGACGCTACCTGGCCGCATTGTAACTTTGTTAAAAAGAACCGATGCCCCTAATTTTTCGTATATAGCTGGCAAATAATCATAATCCCCTACCGAAACACCACCGGTTGTGATTAACATATCCACTTGACTTAACACTTCTTTTACGGCTGCGTGGCACGTATCAAAATCGTCACTAAACTTACCAAAGTATTTCACTCTTCCCCCTGCTCTTCGAATTTGGGACAATATCATGTACGTATTACTATTTCGAATTTTCCCAGGTTGTAGTAATTCATTTACATCAAGAAGCTCACTCCCAGTCGCCAATACTCCAACTACAGGCTTTTTTGCAACTGGCACTTCGCTGTAACCAAATGTAGCAAGGAGAGCTGAAATACCTGGATTAATGTAAGAACCTCTCTTCGCAAGAATTGTCCCTTTACGTGTATCTTCACCTTGAAAGGAAATATTTTCTCCTTTTTTGAATGAGCGTTTCACTTCCATATAGGCTTTACCGACATCCTCATATTGACGGGTCAGTTCCAGCATCACAACTGCATTACATCCTTTTGGAATTTGTGCCCCCGTCATGATTCGAACTGCTTGAAATTGACCTACCTCTTGAGGAAATATGGAACCTGCCCCAATTTCGCCAATTACTTCGAACAAAATTGGATTCTCATAACTTGCCCAGGCAGTATCTTCTGCCCTAATAGCAAATCCATCATATGGTGAGCGATCGAAGGAAGGAACATCATGATCAGCTATTAAATCCTCTGCTAATGTACGCCCATAAGCTAGTTCAAGTGGCAGTAGTTCTTTTAAACCACGATTGGCAAATTCCATTACTTTATGGACGGCCTCTCCAACTGCAATCGGTATTCTCTTTTCCATAATTACCCATCCATTCTGTTAACCTAATAAACGATAGTATATTTGTTTTGCTCTTTGAATTTCATTTGTCCCGTGAATAAATACACGACTATCTTGGAAAATGACCACACGATAATCCTCTAGTTGGCAAGAAAGCAAATACGGGTTTCGATCTACTTTCCCGTGTTTTTTTAATTGTTTTTCTAACTGGTCAAAATTGTAACGACTATTATGCATCGGTCTAATTTGAACCGTATTTCTCCCGCATAAAACAACTGTCTTCGTTTGATTTTCATAAGATAAATAAGGATAAATCCTATGCGTTCCGCACGAAGGACAATTGTCTGTTTTTATTTTTTCTAGTTTGATGGAATGGTGTTGATTACTCCATATATCAAACATTAAAAAGGTTTTTCTAATTGCTGCGAAATCTTCCACTAAAATTTTGAATGCTTCTGCCACTTGATACGCTGCCACTATTTGGACAGCGGGACTAATAATTCCAACTGTGTCACACGTCGCTCCTGTAACTGGAACACTTTTAAGTACACAATGTAAGCACGGTGTTTTCTTTGGAATAATCGTATAGCTCATGCCATACCCCCCGACACAAGAACCATAAATCCACGGAATATCATATTTTTGTGATAGGTCATTTATCACAAATCGAATATCAAAATTATCTGTTGCATCAATGATTATATCGACATCGCCTAACAAAGCTTCCATATTTTCTATTCTTGCATCCATCACGAAAGCATTAATCTGTACCTCTGAATTGATTTGTTTCAACCGATTTTGAGCTGCAATTGCTTTTGGTAATTTTTCTATCGCATCTTGTTCAACATAAAGCTGTTGTCGCTGTAAATTACTCCATTCTACGTAATCACGATCAATAATCGTTAACTTTCCAATACCTGCACGAACAAACGCTTCTGCACTTGCACTTCCTAATGCACCTGCCCCCACAATCAACACATGCTTATTTCTAATCTTCTCTTGTCCTTTACTTCCAATAGGAGTGAACAACTGTTGACGTGAATACCGCTCTATCATTAGATAGCCTTCCTTTCATGTACATACTCATCATTTAATTAAAAAAACATGCTTCATATTCGATCATTTTCTCAATACATCTTTCTCTGTAGCACTTTGTTTCTGATAACAAGAAAAATAAGCAAACCCAACAAATCCAGCTCCACCAATTACATTTCCGATAAAGACAGGAACAAAGTTTTTAGCAAGATCCATCCACGTAAGATGACCAGCAAAAATAACTGCTGAAATAACAAACATATTTGCTACTACTTGCTGAAATCCAATTACTACAAAGGCCATAATCGGAATCCAAATTCCAACAATCTTTCCAATCAAATCGTTCGTTCCATAAGCTAACCAAATCGCAAGGCAAACGAGCCAGTTACAACCAATTGCTAAAATTAACGTTCTCCCAAACGATTCATGTAACTTATCTTGAGCTATCGCGATTGTTTTATTTAAATACGCCCCCTCTGTTAGCCCGCCAAGGTGGCCGAAACAATAAGCTACGAAAAGTGCACCAACAAAGTTAGTTAAAGTTATCCAAACCCAGTTATTCAACACATTTTTCAATGAAATTTTTCGTGCATAAAGTGCCATGGACAGTGACATCATGTTTCCCGTAATTAATTCTCCTCCTGCTAAGACTACGAGCATAAGACCTATAGGAAAAACCGCTCCTCCTATAAAATTTACTAAACTTCCCCATTGCTGAGGTACATTACCTAGAACGCGAATATTAAGCAAAAATCCTAACGAAATGAATGCTCCTCCTAAAAATCCAAGAATAAGCATTGCGGATAGCGATTGCCTTACCTTTTGAACACCGGATTCAATCACAAGCTCAGCGATTTGTTCCGGTTTATGAAATGACATAACCAATTCCTCCATTTTTCCAATTAAAAAAGCAGCTTCAAAAACCCTTAACATAATAAGGATTTTTGAATGCTGCTTAATCTCCCTGCATTTCTCTTACAGAGATATCAATCATCACTTTTACTATAAAATAGAAAATCTGCAAAACTTGCACACTTTCCACTACTTACTTTAACAAAAAGAAGCTACGAACAGCCTTCTGTCATAGTGATTTCTCAACCACCAATATGCGACATTTCAATTTTCGGCAATGCTTTTTTATTTGTATTACTTAGCCGTTCATCTGAATAGCAATCTGAACGATTATTCCAAATGTCACGAATAACATCAGTAATCTCCTCATCGGTATATCCAGAGCGAAGTAATTCCCTAAGATCATTTCCTTTAGAAGCAAACAAACAAGTATATAATTTTCCTTCTGCAGAAATACGAGCTCTTGTACATGATGAACAAAAAGAATCTGTTACAGATGAAATAATTCCTATTTCCTCATCGCTACCGATATAACGATAGCGAGTAGCAACTTCACCAGGATAGTTCGCTTCAATTCGTTCAAGCGGCATAACTTTATGAATCATCTCTAATATTTCTTGCTTAGAGACTACCTCACCTAATTCCCAGCCGTTATAATTTCCGACATCCATATATTCAATAAACCGCAAGATATGGTTATTCTCTTTAAAGTATTGTGCCATCTGAACGATGTCTTGCTCATTTTTTCCTTTTTGAACAACCATGTTCATTTTAATTTTCATTCCGACTTCCGCTGCAGCCTGTATTCCTGCAAGGACCGTTTTCACTTTACTTCTATTCCCATTTAAATAAGAGAAACGCTCTTCATCTAAAGAATCCAAACTAACTGTCACACGTGATAAACCCGCCTTATATAAATCAGGAGCAAACTTCTTAAGTAGTGATCCATTTGTCGTTAAACCGATATCCTCTACTCCATCAATTTTGTTAAGTCGCTGTATTAATTCAGAAAGATTTTTCCGAAGTAAAGGCTCTCCCCCAGTAATACGCAACTTTCTTACACCTAAAGAAACGAAAATACGCGCTACCCTTTCAATTTCATCAAAAGATAAAATTTTATCATTAGACAAAAAAGAATAATCACGACCAAATATTTCCTCTGGCATACAATATCGACAGCGAAAATTACAGCGGTCAGTAACAGAAATACGTAAATCCTTTAAAGGACGGTGCAATTTGTCTAATGTGACAGATTTCATGTTTATTGCCTCGCTTCTACTTATTTTATATTTACAACCCGCTCTGGATGCGTATATACATTTAAGGATCCATTACGAATAAAGCCTATTGTAGTAATCCCTAACTGTTCTGCTAGCTCCAGCGCTAACTCAGTTGGAGCGGATTTTGACAATATGATTTCACAACCAATTTTCGCAACTTTTAATAGAATTTCTGAAGATATACGGCCACTAAAAACAATAATTTTATCACCAATAGAAATGTTGTTTTTTAAACAATAGCCGTAAATTTTATCTAAAGTGTTATGTCTTCCTATATCCATTCGGCTTAAAACAATCCCATTCACATCACATAAAGCTGCATTATGAACCCCGCCTGTATGTTGAAAAGTAGACGCAGATTGCTGCATATCATTCATTAACCGAAAACAATCCTCGGCAGATACTTTTACGCGAATATCATTCATCTTCTTCGCAGTCAGCGCATCGTTTGCGAAAACAAATCCTTGCCTACTCATTCCACAGCATGAAGTAATATAACGCTTATTTTGGATATCACGATAATAAGGATTGATTTTTGTCGTTTTTACATGTACATATCCTTCTTTCTCCTGTACCCATATTTCATCAATATCTTCATACTTTCGGATTATACCTTCAGAGGCTAAAAAGCCTATTACCATATCTTCAATATACTCTGGAGTACTAACCATTGTAACAAATTCCTGTCCGTTAATTTTAACCGTCACTGGAAACTCTGTTACAATGCTGTCCTCTATTTGTTTAAATTCCCCTTGTTCATAACGGAAAATTCCCCGTTCCACCTGTATCGATTTCACGATCAGTATCCTTCTCTCACGTTATATTTTTATCAAAGACAAAGACTGAAACTGCAATATCTTCTTCCACTTTCATATCCGAAAACAGATGAACTAATTTTGCCCCAACAAGTTCCTCCAAATGTTCACGAGAATTGACAGCATAAACCTCCTGAATCATTTTCGTTCGAGCCATATGAACCATTTCCGCACCATCCATAGTTCCCGAAATGAATTTCTCAGTAGGTGTCAAATTTCCATAAAGTGTGGCAATAGCCATATTCTCAGCAAATACAGTATGAATTCGTTCCGGCCCTTTTCCGAACAAATCTTTTCGAAGTTTTCGTATCATATCATTAAATTCATGTACCATTTTTGACATACTTGCATTCCTCCCCGATTCATTAATAATACTTTTCAAATACTACTTCATCATAAATATTTTAACAAAATGACCTTTTCGTCTAAATTATTCACTCAAATAATTAAACGAAAAGGCTCATCTTTTGGAATTATTTCAAACATGCATACAACATATGAAATAATATTATTGTTGCTTACCTATTCGTCTTTTAACCCTTTACCCATACCTTTTAAGAAATGAAGACCGAATCCGATAGCACGGTTAATATCCGGATCCTTAAGTACCTTCATAAGGTCCAGTATTCCTACTTTTTTATTACTTTGCAGATGCTGATTACCTTCATCCATGCCTGTTAATACACTACCTACAAGCTTTTTAGTAAGTTCCGGATTAAGCTCTGTTAAAGCTCCTGCAGCGCCCATCATATTATTAATTAAATTTGTAACTGGTTCACGAGTGACTTGTCCTAAAACAATTTTTGCAATTGGTTCTTTCGCTTTAAGCATAGAATTTGCAGCTTCCAGCATCCCAATATCATTCAGTTCACCTACAATATTAAACATTTGATTTAAAGCTTCTTCATTATTAGCTAGAAGTTCTTTTAAATCTTCTAGCTTTTGTTGCTTTTGTTCTTCCTCAGTTAGCCCCTGCTTCTGGATCGCCTTAATAGGTGCTGCCATATTCTTTTCTCCTCCCTAGTTATCCGTTAAATGTACGTATCCTGGACGAGCCCACTTACGATTTACCTCAATCCCATTTTGAGGATGACGCTTTTTGTTACGTGGATTCGCTTTTGGCATCGGATTTTCACCTTCTACTTGTAACACTTCCATACGAACCTTCGTTTGTTTATATGCAGGTGTATTCGTACGTTGATCGACCGCCGGACCAGTTAAGAAATTAATCGCCGATTCTTTATCAGTTGAGTTCATCGGTAAATAAAGCTCATTTTCTTTTACGCGATCCGTTACAAGTGCACGTAATTTAAGTGCTCCAAAAGGAGAAACAAGGCGCACTAACGAACCAGTTTTAACTCCACGTTCTTTTGCAAGTTCTGGAGAAACTTCAACGAATACACCAGGCACTTTCGTTTGAATACCAGTTGATTTATTTGTCATATTACCTTCATGGAAATGTTCAAGCATACGACCATTATTAATGTGAAGATCATATTCCGCTGGGAATTCAGCAGGACGTACCCAATCAGCTAGCGCAAAACGAGCTTTTTTGTCTGGGAAGTTAAATCCATCTTGGAAAAGAAGCGGCGTATTCGTTCCTTCAAAGCTTCCCCAATGGAAACTATTCCAGCCTTCAAGTACTTCATAGTTTGCTTGTGCGAAAAGTGGCGATAAACTTGCCATTTCAGCAAAGATTTCACTTGGATGACTATAGTTCCAATTTGCGCCTAATTTATTTGCAATCGCTTGTACGATCCACCAATCTGGTTTCGCATCACCTAGCGTTGGAAGAACTTGATATAACCTTTGTACACGACGCTCTGTATTTGTGAAAGTACCTTCTTTTTCAAGAGATGGTGCTGCTGGTAACACTACATCGGCGTATTGAGCAGTTTTAGAAAGGAAAACATCTTGAACGACAAAGAATTCAAGACTTGATAAAACTTCATGTACATGATTTGCGTTAGAGTCTACAAGGGCCATATCCTCCCCAACTAGATACATTGCTTTCATTTTCTCTTCTTCAATTGCGTGAAGCATTTCAATGTTATTAAGACCTGGTTTGTTATCAATTTTTACCCCGTAAGCTATTTCAAATTTCGCACGTTCTACATCGTCAGTAACGTGCTGATATCCTGGAAGCCAGCCTGGGAGAGTTCCCATATCACAAGCACCTTGTACGTTGTTATGACCTCGTAGCGGATATGCACCAGCACCTGGGCGACGATAATTTCCTGTTGCAAGAAGTAAATTTGAAATCGCAGCGGAAGTATCTGAACCACCCGTATTTTGCGTTACACCCATTCCCCAAAGAATACAAGTACCATCTGCGTCACGAATCATTTCTGCCATTCTAACGAGAGTTTCTTTTGAAATGCCTGTAATCTCTTCTGCATATTCAAGCGTATATTCTGCAAGACTATCTTTGAAGTCTTCAAAGAAGTTTACATTCTCGTCGATGAACTGTTGATCATGCCAACCTTGATCAATCATATATTTCGTAACAGCCATTAACCATACTTGATCTGTTCCTTGCTTTGGACTAATAAAGATATCTGAACGCTCTGCCATTTCGGTTTTACGAAGATCTGCAACAATTAGTTTTTGACCGTGAAGTTTATGCGCACGTTTCACACGAGTAGCTAAAACTGGGTGGCCTTCTGTTGGATTTGAACCAACGATAATAACAAGACCTGATTGTGCAATATCTTTAATCGTTCCGGCATCTCCGCCCATACCAATCGTACGGAATAACCCATCTGTTGCTGGCGATTGACAATAACGAGAGCAGTTATCAATGTTGTTCGTTTCGAATACTTGTCGAGCTAATTTTTGAATAACATAGTTGTCTTCATTCGTAATTTTAGAAGAAGAAATAAAACCTACAGAACCACTGCCGTACTCTTGTTTAATAGATCCTAATTTATTTGCCACTAATTCAAGTGCTTCTTCCCACGTTGATTCAACAAATGTTCCATTTTTACGAATTAAAGGCTTAGTGAGTCGTTCTTCAGAATTTACAAAATCCCAACCAAATTTTCCTTTTACGCAAGTAGAAATTGCATTAACCGGCGCTTCAGAAGTTGGTTGGACTTTAAGAATTTTACGTCCCTTCGTCCACACTTCGAATGAGCACCCTACACCACAAAACGTACATACTGTTTTCGTTTTCTTCGTACGAGTTTCACGCATCGCAGCTTCTACTTCTGATATAGCGAAAATACCACTGTATCCAGGTTCCACTTCTTTTATAAGATCAACCATAGGCTCAAGTATGTCCGGCTTCAGCCCAGTCATAAATCCAGCTTCACCAAGCATCGATTTTTCCATCAAAGCATTACAAGGGCAAATAGTTACACATTGACCGCAGCTAACACATGAAGAATCGTTAATATCCACTCCATCATCCCAAATAACACGAGGACGTTCCGCTTCCCAATCAATAGATAACGTTTCATTTACTTGTAAGTTTTGACACACCTCTACACATTGACCGCACGCAATACACTGATTAGGATCATAGCGATAAAATGGATGAGACATATCAACCTCACTTGCATCTACTTTTGGCTCGTAAGGATATTTTTGATGCTCAATTTCCATTAATTCTGCCGTATTATGCAATTTGCAGTTCCCGTTATTGTTGTCACAGACCGTACAATAAAGTAAATGGTTTTCTAATAAGCGATCCATCGCCTCCGTTTGTGCTGCCTTTGCACTAATAGAGGACAACTCAATATTCATACCGTCCGTTGCTACTGCCGAGCAGGATCGCACAAGTTTTCCATCAACTTCTACAATACAAGTATCACATGTTTGAATAGGATCCACTTCAGGCACATAACAGATTTGTGGATGTTCAATCCCGTTCTCATTAATGATGCCTAATATAGTTGAACCGGGCTTAGCACTATATTCTTTGCCGTCAATTGTAATATGAACCATGCTGTCATTCATGGTCTTTCCCCCTTTTTGAGAATAAAAAAAACTCCACCACGAAAATATACGCACCGAATTAATAGGTACGCTATCATCATGGTGGAGTAGTTTATTAGCACATCTTGCTAAAATACCAATCCATTTATTCATAAGTAAAATGATAGATTCATAACAGGTCATATCACGATTCCATCTTTAACACTATAATTATAGCGTTTAATCCAAAAATACACAATATAAAAATGATAAAAAAGTCACGGCACTCAATGCTCTGACTTGTTTGGATATATTCGTTTAATCACGAAGCCATGCATTGACAAGCATAATTCAACGCATGCTACTGAGCTTTCGGTGAATTAACTTTGCAGTCTCCATCCGTTTCAACATAGGGATAAGTGTTCCTGTATCCAGCCTTCACCGTGCTTTGTTTGCTTTCCCAAAGTACCAGAGGAACAAGATATTACAGATGAGTCAAACTCAGTTCTTTGATAGCTGTAGGACTAATTATTTATTTTTGTTATTCTCGCAATAAAAGTTCACTTAATAATAAGTATTAGCTCACATAAAAAAATAAATGTAACTTAATTTTAAATACACGGTTATTTATTAAGCTAAAGGATTTCTTATAAAAAATCCTCCAGCTTTTTTATAATCATAATTTGAATTAGCAAACTTTGATGAAACATATCTTTGTACAACAAAAAGAAAGCATACATCTGCATTTTATGCAAAGTTATACTTCATATCACACGTTGTTTTATATTAGAATCAACGTGCAATGCTATTTTATTATTTTTTAAATGGCTTTATTATTTGTTAAATACCTTTTTAATTCGTGAACATTAATTCCCCAAATAAAACCTTTGTATAGTTATTCTTATTCTGAATGGCTTATATTGTCTTGACGCAAGATATACGAAAAAAAGCACTCCATCTTGCTACAGAACCTTTTTACCTAGTAAAGAACTTTTTTATTAGCTGACAACTCTCACTTCTCAAACACAAAATTGATTTTATTCTCTTTCCACTCTAATTTCGCATCGAAAGTTTTATCATTCTTCTTAAAACCTTTAATTAAATCTGTTTGTTCACCTTTTAATAACTTAGTCATATTCTTTTGCGATATTGTTTTCCCTAATATTTTTTTTGAAATCGTGAAATCACATTGTGTTGTATTATAGTTCGAGCACCCATAAAAAGTTGATTTATCGATTATATCACCATCACATTTTTTACATTTCCCTACTTTTTTACCTGTTGTAAACTTCGATTCTTTACGTTCAATCGATTCAACATGTAATCCAGTAAAGTCCCATTTCTCAGACATTTCAATCGCATCTTCAATAATTTTCGCTGATAGCTTTTTCGTTTGTTCCATAAAGGTTGCTGGAGAAGCTATGCCTTCCCCAATTTCAGCAAGACGCTGTTCCCACTTCGCAGTCATTTCTGGAGAAGCTAAAATTTTATCACCAATTGCGGTAATTAATACTTTTCCTTTATCTGTTGCATACACTTGATTTTTCTTCACATCAATATACTTACGATCTTTCAGCATTGTAATGATGCCTGCACGGGTTGCCTCTGTCCCTAACCCTTCTGTCTTTTTTAATACTTTCTCTAGCTCTTCATTTTCTAAATATTTCCCAGCTGTCTTCATTAGCGTAATAAGCTGCCCTTCTGTATAACGCTTTGGTGGCTGTGTTTTTCCTTCTTTCACTTTCACCTTTACAACTTTTCCTTGCTCGCCTTCTGCTACGATTGGAAGAATGGTTTCATCTTCTTTATCATCTTGGAAAATAACTTTGCGCCAGCCTTCTTGAATTTGCTGTTTCCCTTTTGAAATAAATTCAGCACGGCTATCAACAAGTGTTGTAATTGTTGTATAGTCAAAGATCGCAACTTCATAATGAGCCGCAATAAGACGCCTTACAATCATATCGTAAATTTTCTTTTCATCGCCAGATAGTTTATTTGGATTTGTCGCTTGTTCTGTTGGAATAATTGCATAGTGATCTGTAACCTTTTTCTCATTCACATATCGCTTATTATTCATAATGGACTCAATCGGCGCTGGTAATAACTCTTTATATTCTTCAAACTGGCTTAATTTTTGTAAGATGTCAGGGAACGTTGCTGCTTCTCCTTGTGTTACATAGTTAGAATCCGAACGTGGGTAAGACACAATACCTTTTTGATACAATGCTTGTGTAATATCAAGAGTCTTTTTTGGTGAAAACTTAAATGCTTTATTCGCTGTTGCTTGCAGTGATGATAAGTTAAATAAAAACGGTGGTTGAAACTCCTTCCGCTCCGTTTTCATTTCTTTTACTTCAGCCGGTTTATTTTGGCAAAATGCTGCAATTTTATTTGCCATATCAGGGTCTTTTAAACGGGACTCATTATCTTTCTCCCATTTCCCTTCATATTTCTTTCCTTCTATATTAAAAGTTGCAAACACTTCCCAAAACGGCTCTGATTTAAAGTTTTCTATTTCTTTTTCACGTTTCACAATTAAAGCTAATGTCGGCGTTTGTACACGGCCAGCCGAAAACACATCATTCATTCCTTTTTTCTTTAGCAAAATACTAAAGACACGCGATGCATTCATCCCAACCACCCAGTCGGCACATGATCGTGTGTATGCTTCATAGTACGTATTGATTGTATCTGCTTCATCAAGTAAATTTTTAAATCCTTGATAAATCGCTTGCTTCGTTAAGGAGGAGATCCATAGACGTTTCATCGGTTTTTGCACGTTACAAAGATTGATAATATTTCGTACAATTAATTCCCCTTCACGCCCCGCATCGCCTGCATGAATAATTCCCGTCACTTGCGGATTATGTAACAGCTGTTTCACAACATTAAATTGCTTATACTTTGATTTTGTAACTTCAAATTGAAAACGTTCCGGAATCATTGGTAATGTATCGAGTGACCACTTTTTCCACTCAGCGTGATAATGTTCCGGATTACATAACTGCGTCAAATGACCAATTGCCCATGTACAGTAAGCTCCATTTGGAAATAACTCATTTGCTTCTACTTCTAAATAGCCGTCTTTTCGGCGATATTTAAATTGAGAAACAAGGGCCAAACCTTGATCTGGTTTCTCGGCTATGATTAATTTCATTTTATAACTCCCTATCTAAATTCCAATGCTACTTTCATTTTATCTCTGTTTTATAAGTGATGAAAAATATCTATCATTTTTATCATTCACAATTTATCTTATATTTTTTAGACCTATAATATTATACGCTTAACCTTCACACCTTCACAATAGGAGACTATATAAACCATAGATTTAATAAAGATATGGAATTCATATAGGGTGCGGGAGATCCAAAGAAAAACCATGCAAATAAACCATCTTTTGCGGAGAACCCGTTCCTTTTCCCTTAGATATAAGAACATCCCTTTAGATATTCGAACCTAAAGGGATGAAACCATGCAACTTTTTTACAAACACCGGGGCTTTATTTTAAGCATATTAACTTTATTTCAACTCTACACTAAAATTTGTTTTTGCATGCCGCCTATTTATATATATTTTTCCTTAAAAACAAAAAAATAAAAAATGATCAAAATTGCATTGATCTTATAATAATAAAGACAATTAATAGTTACCATAGTGCTTGAAGTTCCTAACCTTTTAACAATTAATCAGAAATTTTATACAGTTATTAACAAAAAAATAGTGTATATCGTTGATCATTGTTTTGAATAGGGACTCCAATACTGTTCAATACCATATTATCAAAAAAGCCAGTAGCAAATAAACGATTGGGATACGTTGCAATCCCACTGTATAGATTTCCATGTAGTACATTCTCAATCATCTCTTCACTAATATTGATTTTTTTAAAAGCATCTGCCTATCGTTTCCCTTGTTTTTATCCTCTATTTTGTTTGTATTTATTGGCTAAATATCTAGCATAGTGAATCGTATTTCTAACTACATCTAATTCAAGATTAAATATATTAGGTGCACCTGGTCTCCAATTCACTTCAAACAACCACAATTTTTGGTCCTCATCAATCCCAACATCAATTCCTAATTCATCAAATGATACACTGTCATATAAAGAATCAAAATGGTTAACAAAGCTTACTGCAAACCGCTCCAAATACCTTTGAATATTGTACCAGTTGTCATCAAACTCTGTTTTTAAAAAAATTTCTAGATACGTGCTATAACCACCACTACCCATATTTGATACAATGCTTCCCAATGGACCTATCCTTGGAAAAATTGAAGTAATGACCCATTTTCCTTCTCCGTTTCTTTGAACATGCAGCCTGAAATCATAAACATGACCAGTTTTCATTTGACATGAAATAAATTGTTGAACTAGGTAATCTTGTTCTTGTATTTTATGAGATATAAAGTCTAACAATTGTTTTTCATTAATAGATGAGACTTGCCCTGCCTCATTCATTTTGTAATGCTCTACCCCATATTTTTCAATAAAAACGATGCCCCCACCTTGATGCCCAGACATCGGTTTGATAATAACTTTTTTATAGCGCTTAATCATGTCAAAAAACTTCCTAGCATTAGTTAATTCATAAAAAGGAATAAGATATTGTTCAAACTCTTTTGCTTTTTTAATTCTGTTATATACACTTAATTTATCTCCAATTGAATGACTTGTGAATGGAATCCTATCGTATAGATAATCAAAGATTTTCTCAGTTTTATCACTAACAGGAGCGCTTGCATTATAAATGACATCGGGAAAAGAAAATTCTTTTTCAATCCACTCGCCGTTTTCATAGATTTTTCCTAAAATCGTTTGATTTTCTATTTTTACTTTCCCTGGGGTAAAGTAAAAGAAGTTGACACCTTCAGCTTTTGCTACAGCGGCACAAGCATATGCTCTCCTTACGTTTCTTGGATCTTCTCGATGATGAAGCATACCAATTATAGTCATATTGGTTCCCTTCCCCTCTTTCTAAAGTTCTTTTTCAACATACAGATCAAATTCAACTTATATATATTCATATTTTTTCCACATTTAACCAATTTCCAAAAGATTAAGAACAACCTTTGTCCCATTTTTATATTCTATTTATATAGATAACAGAGCTTATTTTATAAAAACAAGTAAAGATAGGGTGGGGTAAGATTATGAATACTATTGTTTTTATTGAAACAAATAAATCTGGATCGAGTAGGGAAGCAATTAAAGCAGCAGAGAAACTTAATTTCTTTACGGTTTTGTTAACAGACCAAAAAAGATTTCTTGAAGAACGAAGTGAATTTCCGGATGTACATCAGATGATATTTACCGATATAAATGATTATGATAATTTAATTACAGTAATCCACAATCTAAAAAAAACAGGGAAAAATATAAAAGGAATTTTTAGTTTTATTGATTATTTTGTTTATGTCGCTGCATGTTTGTCTGAGAAGTTCTGTAAAAGTATGGTATCTACTGACGCAATTTATCATATGGAAAATAAAATATTGACCCGTAACGTGCTTAAGAATTTACCGATTTCACTCAATTATTTAATTTACAAACCAACAGAATCCTTATCATCTTTTCTTAAAACTGTAGAGATGAAATTTCCTCTTGTCGTTAAATCCCCTGAATCAGCAGGATCAAAAGATGTATTGTTGGCAAAGGATAGAGATCAATTAATTTCATCTATGCAAACCCTTTTAAAAAAACGACCTAATGAAGAAATTCTACTTGAAGAATATGTAGATGGACCTCAGTACTTAGTTGAAGTTTTAGTTCACAATAAAAAGGTTCATATTATTGCAGTGATTGAACAAGAAATTACATTTTTTGAACGTTTTATCGTCACTGGTTATTCTTTGTTAGGACAATTAGACACTAAACTACATTATAGTCTTCTTAACGCTATTCATTCTGTTGTACATGCTTTTGATATAAAAAATGGTGCTTGTCATCTGGAGCTCCGCAGAGTAAATGGTATTTGGAAGTTAATTGAGATAAACCCAAGGATATCAGGCGGAGCTATGAATCGTATGATTGAAGTTGGACATGGAATCAACTTAGTACAGGAAACGATTCAGTTAATGTTAGGAAATAAACCTTCACTGAATAAAAAACATTATAAATATGTGTATACGCACTACTTAACAGTCGCTTATAGAGGGAAATTAATTCGAGTTACAGGAAAAAAGCGTAGCTCTAAATATCCTGGTGTAGAAGAAGTATATATAAAACCTAAAAAGGGAAGTATCCTAAAACCTCCTAAATCAATGGGGGATCGGTGCGGCTACGTTTTAGCAGCATCATTTTCTAAACAAGAAGCTAAAAGAATAGCTTTAGAAGCAGCTAAAGAAATTTCTTTTGACATTGAACCAATGAATACAACAGCATAGATTATGCTGCATTCAAACGATACTCAAAATAAAAACGAAACCCTTATACATTATAGTGTTTCGTTTTTTTTATCGTATTTGTTATGACGTTGTTTCTTAAAACTATAAACTAATGATTATTTTTTTACCTCCTTAAACAAAAAGCTGGTCCTCAAAATTTGAAGACCAGCTTTTTTAACTCGCTTTAAAACCACCACCTAATACATCACGTACATCGTGAATGACAACGAATGCATTTTCATCTTTTTGGCTCACGACTTTCTTTAATTGAATGAGCTCTTGTTTATTGATGACAACATATAATACTTCTTTGTTATTTCCTGTGTAACCACCTTTCCCATCTAGTACTGTTACACCTCGTGTCATACTCTTCATAATGGATTCTCTGATCATGTCTGGATAGTTTGAAATAATTGTTACAGCAGTCTTTGTATTCAATCCTTCTACAATAAAATCAATAACCTTTGCACCGATAAATACCGCTACCAGCGTATACATCGCTTTTTCCTGCCCAATAATAAATACTGAACCTGCAATAACGACGATATCAATAATTAATACACCTTTTCCAACACTCCAACCTAAATATTGGTTTGCTAATTGTGCTATGATTGCAGATCCACCTGATGTACCACCTGCACGGAACATAAATCCTAAACCAACACCAACGAAAACACCCGCAAATAGAGCTGCTAACAATGTATCATGATTTACCGGAGTCGCTATATCTTCTGTGATATATAAAAAGAAAGATGAAGAGACAATACCAAGTATTGTATACACCATTGTCTTTCTATCAAAAAACTTATACCCAATTGCAAGTAATACTGCATTTATTAAAAGGTTTACAGTACCTGGTGACCATTCAAACAAATAATATGTAATAACTGTAAGCCCAATAACTCCACCTTCAGATAACCGATTTGGAATAGCAAAAAAGTTAATCCCAATCGCAAACAATAAGGATCCTATTACGACAAGCGCTACTTCTTTCACTCTTTCATTTATTACTCTTTCATTCATTACTTTTCCCCCAATATATAGTTTCCAGCCTACTTTCAGATCAGAGAATCAAGCGAATTCTTTCCATTTCTCTGCATGCTTTTCTATCATTTCAATTAATTTCTTCATTGCAGGAGTTAACCATTTGCTTTTATGATATGCCAATTCAGTTGTAACGAAATCTTCACTATACGTCCATGGTAGTACACTTAGCTTGCCTTGCTCGATTTCTTCCTTTACCGTTATAAACGGTAAATAAGATATCCCTAGCCCACACATAACGGTTTGCTTAATCGCTTCAATACTCCAAAAATGAATATGAGAACAATTAATACCATCTTCTTTAATCCGTCTTTCTAACAAATCTCGGTAACTCCCTGGCTCTGTAAGCAACAACATTTCTCCTTCTAAATCAGCAGGACTAACGCTCACCTTTTTTGTTAGTGGATGTTTGGGCGGAGCAATAAGCACAATCTTCTCTTGAACAAGAGAATGAGTAACAATGTCTGTACCCAGTTGCTCCGGATGTGTAAATAAAGCGAAATCAAATTTTCCTGATTTTAGCTCATTGTGCAATTCTTGACTCTCTGATGGTTGTAAAATGATATGTACTTGCGGATACTTCCTTTTAAATTCATATAAAACAGCAGGTAATCGATAAATCATTAAAGACTCATTCGCTCCAATGCGTATTGTCCCTGAAAATTTCCCGTTCATTTGAGATGATTCCAATGCTTCATTTGATAATTCCAATATTTTATGCGCATAAGAAAGCATATGCTCCCCTACATCAGTTAAAATTACCTTTTTTCCAAGACGATCAAATAATGGATTTCCAATCTCTTCTTCTAATGATCGAATATGATTAGTAATTGTCGATTGCGTATACCCAAGTTGTTCTCCAGCCCGTGTAAAGCCACCGCTTTCCGCTACAATAATAAAAGTTTTCAAATGGCGCAGCTCCATACTTACTCCTCCTGTTGTACGATCATTCTTTTATTTTATATAAAGTTAAAATATAATTTCCAGATGTTTTTCTTGTTATAACCATATCTTCATAATAATGAAAAAGTTAATATGTAGGTTACATAGTTTTCTCTTACGCAGAAATGCAGTCCATTGTTCACCGAGACACCAATAAAAATAATCATTCTCATGAAATTAGTTGGTTTTAGTAACAATCTCATATATTTTCTATTCTGCGAGCTTGAGCGATTTCCTAAAAAATCATTGATTAACTATCTAAACGACTTATTAAATCGAACGATTTATGCACAAATAGCATTCCGAAAAGAAGGACAATTAAATAGCTGTTCCTGTGCACTCACCTAATCGCTATTATATATTTAGAATGCAAATAAATAAAATGAATTATTTTAATAGAAATCATTTATAAAATTGATGGATAAACCTAATGTAATCTAGTTAGACACCTTTTTTAAAAAAGGGGTGTTTTTTTCATTTACAACTATTGACATAATCAAAAAGAAATATCAATATCACTATAAATTAGTGAGTTACTATTTTATAGTTAAAAGAGGTGAACAAAATGAAAAATATATTATTTCGCATTAATGAATTAGCAAAAAAAGAAAAAGCTTCCGGACTAAAAAAAACTGAAAAACAGGAACAACAAATGTTAAGACAACACTATATGACAGAATTTCGCGGAAGTTTAGATTCCATTTTATTAAATACAACGATTGTAGATCCTAACGGGGAAAACGTTACTCCACTTGCTTTACAGCATGCACAAAATCGTATGAACCTTACAAATTGAGATCCAAAATCGATTCAAACGACCAATTTTACAAAATAATATCAACGTAAAAAGAGCCAAATTTCTATATTGAGAAATTCCGGCTCTTTTTGACATAATTCTATGTCTACTACATTGTAATTCAAACACCATATCAATCCGCATATTTTTGTTTCACCTGTTGATATTTTTCCCATGTATCGATATCAAAAAATATTTTGTCGTTTTGAGACAACAATGAAATTCCATTTATCGTAGGCTTCATAAAAATTGCACGTGCTCCTTCATCCCCTTTCAACGCTTTAAAAAACGGAAACACTTTCTTTGTAAATAAAACAGGAGGTTGCCTTATTCCCCTATAACTCGCTGCTACAAAATGAATGTTTTTATTTTGCTCATAGCAATCCATTATCTTATTAATAAATTCAGCTGTAACGAATGGTTGATCCGCCAAAAGAACAACCACTGCATCTACATTTATTTTTTTCGCCATTTTAACACCACACTGAAGAGAATATGACTGTCCCTTATCAGCGTTTGGACAAGAAAGAATATACACATTTTCACGGCACATCCTCTTTAATATCCACGTGGGGTCATTTGTAACAACAATAATATGAGAGAGCCTTGAAGAAAATGCCGCTTGTAACGCTATGTTTCCAAGTGGTTTCCCCTGTAATGGTAAGTATAATTTATTTATTCCTGGCCCCATCCTTCGACTGTTTCCAGCAGCTAAATATATACCAGCAATCTTTATTTTACTTCCCCCTTAATTCTTGAACAATTTCAGCTATGATACTAATCGCTATTTCAGTTGGCCCTTTTCCACCAATTGCAAGCCCTACCGGAGAATGAACATTTTTTGGTATCGTCTTTCCTTCTAATAGACGAGCAGTGCGGTGACGTGGACCTAAAATACCAATATAGCGAACACATTGTTTCAATAAAAGTTCAACCAATTGCTGATCGCGTTGAAAATGGTGAGTCATAATCACAACAAAATCTTCTTCTCTTAATAGAAGTCGTGGTACAATCTCTTTCGGAAACCCATTCATACAAACATCTGCACTCGGAAAATGTAAAGAATTACATAACGATTCACGCCAATCACAAACTGTTACAAAAAAGTTTACTTCTTTTGCAAACCGAACAAGAGGTTTCGCATCCTCCCCCGCTCCAAAAATAAAGAATCGTGGTTTTGGTGCAAAGTGTTGATAAAACCATTTACCGTATAAACCATGTAAGGAATGAGTTGAAAATAAAGCTTCTTCATTCCCAAACATGTCACCATTCTCACTTACAAACAAAGTCTGTAATGAAGAAAGGTTCTTTATCATTCGAACTGAAATACCCTTCTTAAGATATTCATATAGTGTTTGCAAAAAAGCTTTGTACTCCTCATCTATATGCTCAACTAATATACGAATGATGCCGTTGCATCCCATTCCCCAAGATAAATCATCTTCTGCTTTTGTATTAAACTGATGGATAGACCAAGTTTGATTCTCTATTACTTCAGCTGCATAAACAGAAACCTCTTCTTCTAAACAACCTGCACTTAACATTCCGACTTTCGTTCCATCTTCACCAAAAAGCATGATTGTTCCTTCTTTACAATATGCAGATCCTTCTACATGAATAATCGTCGCTAAAGCACATCGTTGTTCACAAGATAGTAGTGCTTCTAGTACAGTATGAACAGAAGTCATCATTGATGCTCCCGTTGTTTTTGTAAGACAGATTTCACAGCTTCTTCAATCTCTTGATAACTTGTGCACCGGCAAATATTAGAACTTAACCATTCTTCAATAACTGAATCATCCACATCCATTTTTTGTGTAACGAGCGCATGACAATTTATAATAAACCCAGGCGTACAATACCCACACTGAAAAGCCCATTTGTCTTCAAAAGCTCGCTGAATAGGCGTTTCCCATAAGCCTTCAATCGTTGTAATCCGCTTACCAATCGCTTCCACAGCTAACATAATACAAGACTTAATTGGTAGCCCCTCAACAAGAACTGTACAAGCACCACAATCACCGTTTTCACATCCCGGCTTAGCTCCAGTTAGACCGAGGTTATGTCGTAATGTATATAATAGCGTATCTGCCATTCTGACAATCACTTCACTATCTTCCCCATTCACATGAAGAATAAATTGCCCATTCCCCATTATTTCACCCCTTCAAGCTTCATCAGCACATCATAAAGCACATGTTGCAAAATAAACATACGATAAGCACGCGAACCTCGTATATCATCTAATATAAGTGCGGGAATATGAAGAAGGGCGCGCTCAATTCTCTTCCTTACTGGAATATCCCAATCGTTTAACACTGCCTCTATTGCGAGCGACCGAAATGGAAAGGCACACAATCCACTAAATGCAATTCGAATGTCTTCATCACTTTTTAACGCAGCAACTGTTACAAGTGGGTAATCAATTTTCTCTAATTGCCTTTTTTTCACACTGTAATAAGGAGATTCTATATATTTTTGATCGGTGATAATTTGTATGAGAAACTCACCTTTTTGCAATTGTAACTTCTCAATAAACGCTTGCTGTGCCTTGATATACTTTACACCTTCTTTTCCTGCAATAACAAATGTACTATCAGCTAGTAAAAAAGGAAGTACTGCTTCTCTATATATAATTTTCCCTGCAATATTGCCACCAAGCGTAATTTTATTTCTTGCTGTGTGATCTGCAGCTCTTCCGGCAGTCTCTCCAAGAAGGGGGAATACTTTTTCCTCTTGAACTTGTGTTAATGTTAATGTAGCTCCAAGAATAAGCTTTTGGTTATTCCATGCACAAATATTACCTTCGGGAATATCTTTCAAATCAATGACCGCTTTCGCAATTATTTGTTGCAAACGCCCCATTGTAATAATTTCAGTGCCTCCTCCATAATAAATAGGCCTTTTTCCCTCTTTATCCAGCTGATGAAATAATCGGATTGCTTCTTCGATACAATTCGGACGATAATATTCAAAGTCAAATGGTATCATATACACCATTCTCCTCCGCTTGTTTTACTTTCCAAATCAATTCAGGATTAATAGGTAATTGACGAAGTGAAATACTAGCCGCAATAGATAACGCATTCGCTAAAGCAGCTGGCATACCGATAATTCCATGCTCACCAAGCCCTCTAGACCCAAATGCAGCTTGATCATGCGGTACTTCTACAAATTCAGCAATGTATTTTGGGTGTTGCCCATAATGCATCACTTTATAAGAACGAAACTGATTATTAAGAACTCTCCCATACAAGTCATAGTGAAATGTTTCTCTCGTCGCAAAACTTAATCCCATACTCATAGCCCCTATAATTTGTGTTTCTGCTCCTTTTCTATTTAAAATCCTTCCAGCATCTGCAACCGTTACTGCTTTAATTAATTTATACGTATATAATTGTGGATCAAATTCAACCTCTATTGCCTGTGCTCCCACTCCCCACTCTGGTCCTTGTTGCCCTTTTCCTGTTTCATAGTCAATCTTTGTTATTCCTTCAAAGATATATGTACCTCTTCCGATTATTTGCGCCCCTGCTACATTCCCACTCGAATCAACATATCCAAAAACAATTTTTGAAAATGGTACGTAAATATCTGGATTTGTTTTTACATATACAGTCTTGTTTGCAATTGTTAATTCACCTGCTGGTATTCCAAGTACATTAGCCGCCGTATCTAGTAACTGCTTCATTACATCTTCCGTCGCTTTTACAACTGCATTTCCAACGAGATGTGTCGTTCGACTGGCAGCTGTTTTCCAATGTTTTGGCGCTATTTGTGTATTGACTTCCATCATAATAGATACATCTTTAACATTCATATTCATTTTTTCTGCAACCATTTGTGTTAAAGTTGTTTTCGTTCCTTGTCCAATTTCCACTGCACCACAATTGACATTTACACTCCCATCACCATTAAAGGTTATAGTCGCACCCGCTCCAGCATTATTTGGTGTAGTCGAATTTTTCCAAAAGCAACTAATTCCTTTTGCCCGTATCCTCCCATTTGGTAAAACAATACGATTCCCTTCTTCCCAACTAATAAGCAATTTTAACTTTTGTAAACACGCCCGAATATCCCCCGTATTACTTTTTGTGACTAATACTTGTGTTGGTGTTGTATCTCCTCGCTCAATTGTATTTTTCATACGAAACTCAAGCGGACATATATTTACTTTCTTTGCCAATATATCTATCATTCTTTCAATTACAAATGTATACTCGGCATGACTAAATCCACGAAACGATGTCGCATATGGATGATTCGTGTACATACAAAGCGAATCACACGATACATGCTGAATTGAGTATGGACCTGTACAGTCTAATCCGGCCGCTTTACTCATGGTCACTGCTCGATCAGCATACGCACCGCCATCAAATAAATATAAAATCTCTGCAGCTTGCAATTTCCCATTCTTTGTACATCCAAGCTTTACTTTTGCTTGTAAACCAATATGAACAGGCGATGTTACAAAATCTTCTTCTCTACTATTCCGCAGGGTAACACGCCTCCCACCCACTGCTTTAGAAGCAAGATACACTAAATACTCAAGTTGTACCGTTGTTTTTCCACCATACGCCCCTCCAACTAAAGGCACATGTACAATTATTTTTTCCTCATCAATTTGAAACGTCTTACTAAGCAATCTTTTAATTTCAAAAGGGGCTTGCGAAGTAGAATGAATAATAACCTCTCCATTTGGCTTAATTTCTACTTTCGCACATCGAGTTTCCATTGCAGTATGATCAGATTGCCGAAAAGAAAACGTTTCCTCTACAACAACTTCACTATTTACAAACCCTTCTCGAATATCTCCCTTACGAATTTTCGTTCTATTTGCAATATTTGTATGCGCTTCTGGATATACTTCTTCTTCCAATTCATATTGTTCTATATTTTCATGTACGAGTATATCCCTTTCTAAATAGGCTTGCAGCGGGGCGTGAACTACAGGCAGTTTCTTATATGTAACACGTATTTGTGCTGTTGCGTGTTTAGCAATCGCTTCGCTATCCGCTACGACAAGTGCAATAGGCTCACCAAAATACCGAACTTTTTCGTAGGCTAACGGGGGACGATCTACAATACTGGAACCGACCAGAATAGGATAATCTGCGCCTGTTATTACAGCATGAACACCAGGGATTTCCTCAGCTCTCTTTATATCAATACTTTCAATAAAAGCATGCGCATACACACTTGTTAAGAGTTTTGCGTATAAAGTACCTATCTCAATCTCGTCATCCACATATTTTGCTCTACCCGTTACTTTATCCGCACCTTCTTTTCGTTTAATACTTTTTCCAATAATGTGATACGGTTTCATTTTAGCCCTCCCTCCCTTCCTTCTACTCTTCTACCAACCTTATTCGTAGCCACCCTCATTTAGTACGGAACTCTTTATAGATGCACAATACCATTAGAGAGAACTTCACCTAACCTTGTGGACAGTTTACGAGTTTGAAATAGATAAGAAGCAGACAGAAAGAGTAATCCTGCAAAACGGTCGATCCATCCCCAGCAAATTCCCATTCAAATAGAAAAATGTCTTTCATGAACAGAATTTCAATGGTTATATAAATAAAAACATATTCTTCACACAAAAAAAGAAGCTCTCCCAACATATAAATTTTAGGACAGCTTCTTTCTTATATTCATTTGAAATTAGATTAAATCCTCAATCGAAAATGCACCCGGTAACAATTGTTCAACCGTTACTTCTTTTTCATCGCCTTTTAGATTTGTTAATAACACTGGCATTTTAGGATCGCAAAACTCTGCAATGACTTGTCTACAAGCTCCGCATGGTGAAATAGGCCCATCTGTTTTACCTGTAATTACTAAATAACTAAAATCACGTTCCCCTTCTGATACTGCTTTAAATATAGCCGTTCTTTCAGCACAATTACATAGACCATAAGAAGCATTTTCTATATTACAACCTGTATAGATCTTACCTTCTTTCGTAACCAACGCTGCACCAACAGGAAATTTAGAATATGGAATATAAGCTTTTTCTAACATCTTCGTTGCTTCTTCAATGTATCTTTTTTTATCCAAGTTATTTCCTCCTCAGAGTAAATTAATCCTATGAACCATTAATCAGTTATAATTGTATGAATTAAGTTAGGAGTTTCAGCCTTTTCTGATACAGAAATGTTTTCATAAATTTTAGCTTTTACATCTTCCACGTTTTCACGATTCGCGTAAATCGTAACAAGTGGTTCCCCTTCTTTTACAGCTTCACCAACTTTTTTACGTAGCATTAAGCCAACAGCTAAATCAATTTCATCTTCTTTTGTTGCACGACCTGCCCCTAGAAGCATGGCAGCAATACCTATTTCATCTGCCACAATGTTAGAGACTACACCTGAAGTTTTAGCAGGTACATCAATTACATATTTAGCTTGTGGTAACTTTTCTGGATGATCTACAATTGAGCTATCTCCACCTTGATTACTCAAGAACTCCTTGAACTTCTCAATTGCTTTTCCATTTTTCATAACTTCTTTTAGCATTTCACGTGCTTCTTCTAACGTATTCGCTTTTTTCCCAAGTACAACCATTTGACTACCTAATACAAGTACTAATTCCGTTAAATCTTCTGGACCTTCCCCTTTTAATGTATCAATCGCTTCTTGTACTTCAAGAGCATTACCAATTGCAAAGCCAAGAGGTTGTGACATGTCTGAAATAACAGCCATTGTTTGACGTCCAACATTATTTCCGATTCGTACCATTGCGTGTGCTAATTCTTTCGCATCCTCTTCTGTTTTCATGAATGCACCAGCACCTGTCTTAACATCAAGAACAATCGCATCAGCACCAGCCGCAATCTTTTTACTCATAATCGAACTTGCGATTAACGGAATTGAATTCACTGTTCCAGTAACATCACGTAGTGCATATATTTTTTTATCGGCAGGCGTTAAATTTCCTGTTTGTCCAATAATTGCAACCTTGTCACGGTTCACTAATTCGATGAATTGCTCTTTCGTAATTTCAACATGGAAGCCTTCTACTGCTTCTAATTTATCAATTGTACCACCCGTATGACCTAAACCTCGACCAGACATTTTTGCAACTGGTACATCTAAAGCAGCTACTAATGGTCCTAACACTAATGTTGTTGTATCACCAACACCACCAGTTGAATGTTTATCTACTTTAACTCCTTCAATCTCAGATAAATCAATTGTTTCTCCAGAATGCACCATAGCCATCGTTAAATCGGCACGTTCACGGTCAGACATGTCTTTGAAAAAGATAGCCATTGCCAGTGCACTTACTTGGTAATCAGGTATTGATCCATCTGTATACCCTTTGATAAAGAATTGAATCTCCTCTGTTGTTAATTCTTTACCATCACGTTTTTTCGCGATAATATCTACCATTCTCATCTGAATCACCAATCCTTTTTATTTTTTATTCGTCTAGCTCTTAAATTCTTAATATATTAAACCAACTATTGTTGCTGATAAAAAGCTTACTAAAGTTGCACCAAAGAGTAATTTCAAACCAAATCTTGCTACTACATTCCCTTGTTTTTCATTCAAACTTTTAACAGCACCGGCGATAATTCCGATTGAAGAGAAGTTTGCGAATGAAACAAGGAACACTGATATGATTGCTGTTGTTCTGCCTGAAAAATTAAAGTTCCCTTGTGCTAAATTTGTCATAGCTACAAATTCATTTGATACAAGTTTCGTTGCCATGATGTTACCTGCGTTAACAGCTTCATGCCAAGGGACACCTATAATAAAAGCAAATGGCGCAAATACATAGCCAAGGATTTCTTGGAATGAGATACCAATTACCCCTTTAAAAATTGCATTAATGAAAGCAATTAAAGCAACAAATCCAATTAACATAGCCGCTACTGTAATAGCAACTTTAAAGCCATCAATTATATACTCCCCTAATACTTCGAAAAAGGTCTTTTTCTCTTCCTCTTGTACTTCTAACATATCTTCTTCTTCAGTAACCTCGTAAGGGTTAATGATAGAAGCGATAATAAAACCACCAAACAAGTTAAGCACTAAAGCGGTTACAACGTATTGAGGCTTTAATAACACCATGTATGATCCAACAATCGACATAGAAACCGTTGACATTGCAGATGCACATAATGTATATAATCTTCTTTCCGATAATAAACCTAACTGTTTCTTAACCGAAATAAATACTTCTGATTGTCCTAGAATCGCTGAAGCTACAGCATTATACGATTCAAGTTTCCCCATTCCATTTATTTTACTTAAAGCTAAACCAATATATTTCACAATAAATGGTAATACCTTAATGTGTTGCAGGATACCAATTAAAGCTGATATGAAAACAATTGGCATTAATACCCCTAAAAAGAATGAAAATTCTTTTTGATTTGCTAAACCACCAAATACAAAATTAACACCATCACCAGCATACTTTAACAATTGTCCAAAACCATCTGCAATCCCAGCAATTAACACGTTCCCGATGCTTGTATTTAATAGTAAGAAACCTAAAATAAACTGAAGTACAATCATCGTTATAATAGGGCGATATTTCACTTTTCTTCTATTATTACTA
Organism: Bacillus sp. FSL K6-6038; assembly: GCF_038050455.1. Taxonomy (NCBI): domain Bacteria; kingdom Bacillati; phylum Bacillota; class Bacilli; order Caryophanales; family Bacillaceae; genus Bacillus; species Bacillus sp. FSL K6-6038. The sequence goes on along the minus strand of NZ_JBBOUH010000001.1, from coordinate 1,894,925 downwards.
GCAAGCCATGCAATGCCTAACACAATGATCAAGCCTATGATACCGATTACATATTTCATAAAATCCCCCCTCCTTTTCCGTATCCGCTTACATATTTATCAAGTGTTAAAGTAATAGATACACCATGCTCCTTGCAGTTTGTTTATCTATTACTTACAACGTTTTATGAATTAGTAGTTATCTGAAGCACCATTTTTGTCATCTAATACGATTGCAACACTAGCGCTTGCTCCGATTCTAGAAGCTCCAGCTTCAATCATTTTCTCTGCATCTTCTCTTGTACGAACACCACCAGATGCTTTCACACCAACATTTTCTCCAACAGTTTTACGCATTAATGCGATATCTTCAGCAGTCGCTCCACCAGTTGAGAATCCAGTTGAAGTTTTTACAAAGTCAGCTCCAGCTTTTACAGATAATTCACAAGCACGTACTTTTTCTTCATCTGTTAATAAGCATGTTTCAATAATAACTTTTACAAGTGCTTTTCCTTTTGCAGCTTGTACAACTTCGTAAATATCTTTTTCAACGAATTCATTATTGTCATCTTTTAAAGCGCCAACGTTGATTACCATGTCAACTTCAGTTGCACCTTTTGCAATTACATCTTTTGTTTCAAATACTTTTGTTTCAGTTGTATTCGCACCTAAAGGGAAACCAATAACTGTACAAACATCTACATCATGTCCTGCTAATTCTTCGGCTGCTAATTTCACCCATGTAGGATTAATACAAACAGAAGCGAAATTGTATTTTTTTGCTTCTTCTAAAACTTTCATAACGTCTTCTTTTTTAGTATCCGGTTTCAAAACTGTATGATCAATTAACTTTGCAATGTTCATTTTCTTCACTCCTCATATCTTTTAACAACTTCATTCTAACTCCACTTTGAACAAATGTAAACACACTTTTGAAATTATGTTCAATATTTTTTTGAGATAGCGAACTAAGTTTTTAAAATTGACACAAAAAAGGGGATACCCTATTAACAGCTCCCTCATAAAACACAGTATTTATTCATTTATAAAGTGAAACTTTAATCAGTGAAGGGGCTTCACCCCTCACTGATTATCAGCCCTCACCAATCCGACTTTTACGGGATTAAAAAATTCCTTTCACAAATCTCTTATACAAACCATTATTTCATCATGAATTTTTTACTGAAAAACTCATATATTGCACAGCCACATACTAAAAGAAGGTTTCTCAAATTTATACTTTTGAGAAACCTTCTTTTTTAACCTTTTTAATAATTTAAAAGCTCTTTCGCGGTATGCTGATCTATAATCAGCACATTTGCATATCCTCCGCTTAACGCACCATCTATTGCTTTTACTTTTCTAGAACCTCCAGCAACAAGAACAGAGCGTTTTTTTAAGCGCAACTCCTCTAAATCAATACCAATTGTACGCTGATTAATTTCCTCACTGCAAATATTACCAGCTCCATCAAAGAAACGTGAACAAATATCACCAACAGCTTGTTCTTTCAATAAACTCATCTCTTCTTTATCTAAATAGCCTAATCGAAATAATAGAGCTTCGTCTCTAACAGTTCCAACCGTAAAAATTGCAATATTTGCTTGTTTTCCCATTTCAATAATATGGTGAATATGTCTATCCTGTTCCACTAATTCCTTTGTAACTGCGTTATCAAATATAACTGGAAGCGGTAGATTTCGTGGTGTCGTTTGAAATGCATCTGCAAATAAAGCGATTGTTTCATTCGCATAGGTATTAACACTTGAGTGACTAATACCCCCTTTTAATTGAACAACCTCTACCCCTTTTACATGTTGCGGCACAATTTTTCTTGCGATTTCATACATAGTGGTTCCCCAGCTCACACCAACGATATCACCATTTGTAACAGTCTTCTCCATATACTCAGCAGCATATTTACTAATATATTCCGTAATAGTCGCATACTCTGGTACCGGAGAAAATACGACGTGCGCTTCTAATAAATTATATTTTTCTCTAAGTAGATTTCCTACATTATCTAAATCAGCAAATGGATCTGCTATGTTAATTTGAACAAATCCTTTTTCTTTCGCATATTTTAAAAGCCTTGAGATGGTCGGTCTGGAAATATTCAGTTTATTAGCAATTTCTTGTTGGCTATAATCAGATTGGTAGTATAATCTTGCAACTTCAACACTTAATTGTTGTTTATCTTTATCCATAGTAGCTATTTATATATCCTTTCCTACATTTTTCTATCATTTACAAGCATTATACCGCTTTATTCTAGGAAATTCGACCATCTAAATTGATAGCCAACATTTTCAGAGTAACTTCAATCAAATTTATTTATTGGGCGAAAAAAATTTCTATCAATAAGTTTCTTTTTTCGGTCCCTTGAATTAACACATATGAAGTTCCTTAAACCTCTATTTATCCTCGTTTCAAACTTCAACCAAAACAAAAAAATCAGCGGAGGCCCCCCACTGATTAGAGTCTTACTTTATTCTACTACACCTTCATGTAATTTTTCTGTATAATTCTTAACATCCTGCCAACTATCTCTAGCTGTATTCAGATCTTCTTTGATAAAAGTAAACTCCTCAGGACTGATGCCTTTTACATTTTGCAACAAATTATTATACTTCGCTCCAATTGTATACCACTGATTCGATATATTTTGAAGAGAAGTAATGGCTGCATCAATTGTTTCCGTCATATTGATTGTCTTATTTTTAACATCAGTCAAAATAGCTACTTCCGCCTGTGCCCCAGAAATTCTAGCCTTTAAGTTTTCGATTTCTCGTTCTGCATTTGCAATATCTTTCTTAGCGACAGCAATCATCGGCCCACCAGCGAGACAAGTGATTAACGCCACACAAAGTGCTGCTCCCGCAATAACCATATCATTACTTTTTTTAATTGAATCATTGTAAGTATTGATTTGCTGTTGTAAAAGTGGAATTCCAGCATTCGTACTTGCTAAAATTGAGGTTAATTGATTGGAATCATCCTTAAAACTTTTTGTATCTTCTGCCATTCTATTTCGAAACGTTTTTAGATTTCCTAACAGCTTATCCACTTCACTCTGGTTGTTCAAAATGACATTGTACAATTTTTCTAAATCAGATTTCAATTTTCCGCTGTCTTTTTGGTCCATAGCTGCTAATAAATTGTTGTAATATGCTTGGAATGTATCATTAAATTCCACAATATTTTGATCCGTCTTCAAAATTTGAGGTTTCATTTCATCTAACCAGTATGTCGCATTCAACTTGGCCTCTTTTTGGTGCTTGATCATATTTTCTCGTAAACTACTATTTACTGCACTTATTTTACTCAAATCTGTTTCTTGTTGATCACGAATTGTTTTCGCATATGCATCCATTGCAAATACACTAGATGTTGTTTGTGCCATTACATCCTGGAATCCTGCAGGACCAAGAGAATAGTTTTTATTACTTTCTTGCAATGAATGTATTTGCCCCTTTTGTTCTGCTGCAAGTGGATGCAGTGGTACAATATTACTTGTCGTAACCCCAAGAACCATCATTGACAACATGATTTTCTTATAAAGCCTCTTATTCATATCTCCACCTACTTTGTATAAAGTACAACTTCTATCAGCTGAGATTCTCTTTATCTCAACCATTCTCTGTGTCTCTCTGTTCACGAATAATGAGATTAAAAATCTCCTGCTCAAAATTGAACAGGAGACCTGCATCCCATACTTTATATGTCCGAAAAAATTATCAAGTATCTCCATATAAAGCATTAGTGATTTATTACGCTTTTGTATCCACTACTTTAATATCCTCAGCATAAATCTTTTCAGCATAATCTTTAATATTTTTCCAGCTATCTTTAGCAATATTTAGATCCTCTTTGATGAAAACAAGATCGTTAGGGCTAATAGATTCAACGTTTTGAAGTAAAGAGTTATATTTTGATCCCATTGTATACCATTGATTTGAAATATTTTGCAGTGCAGTAATGGCTACATCGATTGTATTTGTTAAATATTCAGTTTGAGTTTTAATATTTGTTAAGCCAGCTACCTGTAATTGAGCTTGCGAAATTTGTCCTGTTATCTTTTGGATTTCTGCCTGTGCATTATCAAGTTCTTTCTTCGCTAAAACAATTCCAGCAGTTCCCCCTCCTATCGCTGCTGCTCCACCTGCAATAAGTCCAATTCCTAATGGAGTCCCTGCACCAGTAGCAATTACAACTGCACCACCTATAATCGCGATTGGTCCTAAAGCTGTTGCAACTGACGATCCAATAATAATTGCGTTATATTTACCAATCGCCTCATTATACGTTGTGATTTGATTTTGCATAAGTGGGATACCAGCATCTTGACTTGCTAAAATAGACGTTAATTGATTTGCATCGCCTTTAAAGTTTTGTGTATCTGCTGTCATTTTATTTCGGAATTTTTTTAAGTCTTCCACTAACTTATCTACTTTTTCTTTGTTCTCTGTAATACTAGCAGATAATCTTGTAAGTCCTTTTGTTAGTGTTGCTTTGTCTTTATTATCTACCGCTGTTACTAACGTATCATAATAGTTTTGGAATTTCGTATTATAATTAATAATATTTTGGTTCGTGGAAATCAATTGCGGTTTAATTGTATCCAACCAATGATTTGCATTTCCTCTAGCAACATCTTGATGATGAACGACTTTTGTTTTTAAAGAATCATCAACTGTCGTTATACCATTAAAATTAACATTAGCTTGTTTGATAATTGTTAAAGCATATAGGTCCATTACTAAAGCATTTGAACCTGTTCTTGCCATCGCATCTCTTAGACCGTCTGGCCCTAATGAATATTCAGAGTACTTGTCCGATGCATCTGATACACTAGCATGAATCGGAATTGGTTTTGTTGTGCTTTCCGCTGCATAAGTATGTGCTGGTAGGATATTACCTGCTGCAACTACTGCCATGATTGCCGATAGAGCCATTACTTTATAAGGTTTTTTTGTCATTTTTCTTCTCTCCCTATATCATTAATTATTATGATGTATTGTCTGCAAGAAATTTAATGTACCATTACATTTGTCACGTAATCTTCAAATTGCTTCGTTTGTTTAGCCATCTCATCATTTAATCTTTTAAGTTGACTAAATTGTTTTTGGAGTGTACTACTATCAATAGAAACACCTGTTGCAAGATTCTCTTTCATTTGAAGCATAGTTTCATTCACTGACTTCCAATCATTCACCAAATACTCCAAAGTTGTAATTTGTCTATTAATTAGCTCCGTAAAACTTTTTACCTGATCTTCAATAAATGTAATTTCAGTTACTTGAATTTCAGATTGTGATAACTTTTGAATAAGTGGTAGTAGTTCTTTTTGCTTCTGCTGAATTCTATTCGCAGCTTCTCTTGTTTGACTATCTGCAGCATTTACGATTTCATCGCTAAGAGATCCAATCGATACAAAATCTACTGTTTTTGTCTGAGCTGTTTGATTCGTAATTGTAAAAACTTGTTTCCCAATATTAATTGAGCCTTTAATAATTTCATTTGGTCGATTTAAAATCTTTGTAAGTTCCGCTTGAATCTCTTCTTGAATTCTTTTAATATCCGCTCTTATTTGTACAATATCTCCATTTGAGCCCTTTAATGATTGAATTGCTGTGTCAGCCTTTTGAGATAGACTTGCATTATCTTTATCCAATAAAGCTTTAAAACGATTTAACTCAAGTAAAGTTTGTTCCATGTCATCTTGAATTGTTTGTGATTGACTATGGAGTCTACCGAAAGCGCTTACAAAATCATTTTTTGCTTGTTCATCTTCATTCACTTTTCCAGCTAAATCATATAATTTACTATAATAGCTATTAAATCTTGTACTATATCTCATCATTTCTTGATTTAGATCCATTAACTTCGGATTATACTCATCTACCCATTCACGGACATTCGTTTTTGCGATCTTTTGAAAATCTGTCAAACTACTCATAGCACTTACTTTAATATCTGGCTGTTGTAAAATAACTAATCCGTAAGCTTGTATTAAAGGAGTGTTTGCCCCTAAAGTTCTTATCGAATTTGACAATGTATTTCTAGCCGTAATATTTTGAACACTTGTTTGTTTAAATTCTGATTGATTACTTTCTGCGAAAGCACTTATAGGTGTTAAGCAACTTGTAGATACTGCCGTAACCAATAGCCCTGTAAGTAAAGTCTTTTTCACTTTAACTCCTCCTAATATATTAGTAACTAATTATATTTTTTTATATAGATTTAATACTGTTTATTTCTTTGTAATAGACAAATATAGGAAACGTTTCCATACATATCAATCTTTTTCGAATATGTATGAACTCTATTAGTTTTTATATTTCCTTATTAGCGATTTCATCCCTTACTTTTTTGATTCAAATTAGAACTACTATCTTAATAAGAAAATAAAATCATATTTTACTATATCCACCTCTTTCGATTCATTAGATTTAAAATATAGCACCACTTGGACTTAAACTAAATCATATAAGCTATTCATCATACCTTTTATTTACTGAATGAATTTCCTACCATGAATCTTCTTCCAATTCCCTATAAAACTAAGAAAGAAGATTGCATATGTTACACAAAAATATTATTCATTTTTCACAATTCATTAATAAGGTTATGAAACAAATAACTGTGTTTAAATTCAAGTTTTATACTGTAGCCTCATTTAAACACAGCTATTTTTTATCGTAAAGGTGTATTTTTTCTTCCGTTATTCCATAGGCTTTTTGTCTTTATTTCAATATAAAGTAACATTAACTTTATAAAATATTAATAGGAGTATTTTTCATTGAAAAGCACCTTTATCTCTAAAAGAATCGCCATAACAATTATTATTTCGATATAACTATTATGAGTGTATGCAATTATGCATACACTCTTTTCACAAAGCAGATTTCCTTACTTTAAAACTTTTTCTCCCTTACAGAAAACAATTCATTTTCTCTTTTTATAAAAAAGAAAATGAATTAATCATCCTCCTGATAAAAACATTCCCTTTCTGCTCTTTTATTCATAGGTAGTAAGTCCCATCTATATCCTATATTCATTATCTAAAAGCGAGCGCTCACTAGCACCAATTAAATGGTAAAGTTTACTGAGAAATCCTATTCTATTTCTATTTTTTGATTAGCAAAGTACACTACAAACTACCACAGTGTCTACATTTATTACGCCTCCGATAATAGTAAGCTATCGTAGCGCCAAACAGAGCCACTCCCCAAATTGGCCATAATAACTCTGGACCTTCCAATGCCCATCCCCTATGATCTAGGCCCCCTTTATTAATAAAACCTCGGATGTACATCAAACCAGCTGAAGTAACCATAATGGAAACCAGTGAAGCCGGGATAATCGCTAATGAAAGAGGTACACGCTTACCAGCAACAAATGGAAACCAACGCGGAAAATTTTCTCCCCATCGCTGAATAAGCCCTAGCGTAAGAATTGCCCCTCCAAGCGCTACGGTTGCCAAAGACGCACCCATTAACCAAATTCCAGGTGAATCACGTTCAAAAGAATCAAGTAATTCTTTAGTCGTTCCTAGTGGAATGCCTATCGCCCAACACCATCTTGTTATGGAATAACAGATGGGAATTATAATAGCAATGTAAGTGCACCATTTCCCCCAAGATGCTGCTGAGGATTGTGATGTCCATTTAGAAGGATTACTATTTCGGCCACAATACGGACAAGCATTTCGTGTTTGGCGTTGGTAGGCTAAAGCAGTAGCAATCCATAGAAAGGATCCAAGCATACTAATATATTGATTTATAACCGTCCCATACATCATGTGTTCAAAAAAATTAGCTTCAGATGGAAAATCAAATGGCGCTCCAACCAGAAAGACAATTCCATACGCCGCAGTCGCCAAAATACGGTAATCGATAACTGCAAATAATAGAATTGCTACTAACATATACACAAACGTGAGCAACATCATTCGGAAAAGTCCCTTGCCCCAGCCAAGAATCATCAGGACAGCTACAATGACTCCCATTAATCCAAATCCAACCATCATAGATGCACCGATCTCAGGCCTCAAACCAGCTAGCATTGAGTATTCAGAATGTGGATCCCCTATCCCAAGTGGAAAACCTTTTCCTCCCAACGCCCAATACAAACCTAATATGAAATACATAAACGACCACGCACCTGCAACATACCCAATCCATTTTGGCCATAGCGATAACCGCTCAACAATATGAATTCCGGTTTCACTTGTTTTCTTTATCTTTAACATCTCGAAAACCACCCCTTCTATTAGAAAGTTCAAATGCTAAAACTTTCCGCAAAATCCACACTGGCCTTTCCTTCTTTGATAATAAGCAAGAGTTGCCACTCCTAATGCTATTCCCCATGGAAGCCAAAATAGTGAAGGTCCTAATTCTCCCCAATTTCCAGTATTGATGGAACCATCCAATATTTTCAAAATGATAATCGGACTTATTTTTAATCCCGCAAGAGTGATAAGAACAGATGCACATGTCGCTGGTATCACCGCGAACCAAATAGGAACACGTCTTCCAGCCAAATAAAGGCACCAACGAGGAAAATTTTCTCCCCATTTTTGGATAAGTCCCAATGTAAGAATAGCACCGCATATTGGTAATCCCCCAAGTACGACCTCTATCAAACGTTCCGTAAATGATTGATTGCTAATTAATGTTGCTGCTGCATCACTCACTCCCAATGGAATCTCTGCAGCCCACGCTAAGCGGACAATGCCATAAGGAAGTGCCATAGCGATAGCAATGTAGGTTGCATATTTCCCCAAACTGTTTCCGGCAATTGAGTTATCCTGAGTCTCCTTTTGGCGCCCGCAATTCACACATGCTTCCCGGCTACGCCGCTGATAAGCCAAGGCTGTGGCTCCCCACAAAAATCCCCCTACCATACATAGAAGTTGATTTATTACAGACCAATCAATGAGTTGAAAGTGTAGCATGAATGAATAAGCGAAATTCTGTAATACCCGGACATCAGGAATCACAAACACTAGAGTCATACACATTATCCATGCGAAAATGAGCAGGACTACACGTGGAATCATTTCCCCCCACATTCGGATTGTAGCCAATGCAGCGATTGCTCCAATCCCTCCAATGCAAGCGATTGTCACTCCTCCCACATCTGATTGTATGTTTGCTAAAAATGATCCCATCATAACCCCTCTTGAATCATTTTCACCAAAAGGAAATCCTGCGCCTCCTAAAGCCCAATAAAGCCCCAAAATCCCATACAAGAAAGACCAGATTGCAGCTATATAAGCAACCCATCTATGCCAATCTGACAGCAGTTTATTTTGATTCCTCTTCCTATCTTTCAATGTGTATTCTGAGTTATTCTCAGTCGACTGTCGTATATGATTTAATTTAAAAACCATAGTCTCCAACTCCTTAGTGGATAGTGATGAGTAAGTTCATACTATAATAGGAGAAACAATTTGAAACGAATCCACGGACCTGTTTATAAACAGGTCTAAAGATCCGTTTATAAACAGGAGTTTACATGATTAAGGCTTTAGGCCCACTTCTTGTAAATGTCGCTAGAAAACAAAAACCCAATTCCATGTAAAGGAATTGGGTTGAGAACTTTCTAAATATAAATTAATAATCGCTTTCCTGATTCGGACGCATAAACCCTTGTTCCCATGCAAAAACAGCAGCTTTCGTACGATCAAGCATATGAAGCTTACTTAAAATGTTACTAACATGGCCTTTCACTGTCTTTTCACTAATGAAAAGACTTTCAGCAATTTCAGCATTCGTGAGCCCCCTAGCAATCAATCGTAATACTTCCAATTCTCGTTCACTTAGCTCGGAAAATGGATCGGGAGATGCCTGTTTCGTAGCACGAATCTCATTAACAACCCGTGCAGCCACCCGTGGATGCATAATGGATTCGCCTTGTACGCCTCTCCTTACCGTTTCAACCAATTGATTAGGCTCAATGTCTTTAAGCACATATGATATTGCCCCTGCACGTAACGCTGGAAAAATGTACTCGTCCTCATGATAAGAAGTCAACACAATCACTTGAGAACGAGGACTAACTTGTTTAATCATTCGTATCGCCTCTACACCACTGATACCCGGCATCACTAAATCCATGAGTACGATATCTGGCACAAGCTCAGCAGCTAGGTCCGTAGCATTCTCACCATTCTCTGCTTCTCCAACCACGTGAAAGTCAGGTTGAATTGTGAACAGAGTATTCAATCCTTGTCTTACAATTGCATGATCATCAACAATTAAAATCGAAATCGGATCTTCCTTCTCCATTTTCTGTCACCTCTTCTAAATAACCATTGGCATTCGGATTGTTATCTTTCCAAATGTCTGCTTGTTTACATTGAACGGTAATTTTCACACCTTTCTCTATCCCGCTTTGGATATCGATATTCCCCTTTAACGCATGAATCCGTTCACGCATAGAGGACAAACCTACTCCTTGTCGAGCTCCCCTTTGAATATCAAACCCACAACCATTATCATGAATAGAAAGAGTTACTACTTCTTCGCACTCTAGATGAATCATTACCATATTTGCTTGACTGTGGCGTGCAACATTATTCAGTGCCTCCTGTGTGATGCGAAAAAATGTTTCTTCAATAATGGGGGATACTTGTTGCTGTCCACTTGTCTCCAAATTAACCATGATACCCGTTTGTTCTTGCCACATCCCCGCATAATCTTTTAATGCATGTGCCAAATTCTTTCCCTCAAGTGCGACAGGACGTAATTCCCGTATTAATGCACTTAACTCCCGCTGCGTTTGATGTAACAAGTTTTCTGCCTTTAGCAAATGGTCTTTAGCGATATCATCATCTTTTCCAATAAGAGATTTACTAGTATTCAGCCAGATAGATGTAGCAAACAGTTGCTGCTTAATACTATCATGTAGCTCACGAGCTAATCGATTGCGTTCCTCAAGTGTCGCTAAATCTTGCCGCACTCTAAGTAAGGTACGTAATTGTTTCGCCATTTGATTCAACTTATGTGCCAACTGCCCTAATTCATCCTTTGAAGGATCATGTACAAATGTTGTGAAATCTCCTTGACTCCATTGATCTGTAGAGTTTAATATCTTTTGAATACGACGAACGAGACTTCGAGAGGTGATAATTCCAAAAGTAATACCAACAATTGCTGCACCAATAAAGAAAGCCAAAATACTAAATCCAAAAAACTGAAAAGTAGCCTTCCAAAAATCGAACAAAGAAAAATGTATGTTTTCTGCTTTAACTACTAATACCCCAAGAACATCTTTCTCATTAGATAACGGAGCAACAATATATAAAACCCCACCTTTATGATAGCTATATGTTTTTAACTTACGTGCTTCGGATGGTTTCAGTGACAGAGCTGTATATATATTTCGATGAACTTTCGCAGGGAACTCTGTTTTAAAATCAATAAACTGAGGCACATTCTCTCCAGCACTTGCAAGTAATTTCCCATTTGGATTAGTCACCACAGAAAATCCATCGAATTCAGTCCCTACTTCTATGGGCCAATCTTCTAATGCCTTCTTCAGTTGATTTTGATTAATCAATGGTCCATTAAAGTTAGAAGATATATTTTGGGCCTGTATGCTTATCTGTTGTTCAAACATTTGGTCCGCATTATATTTCACTAGACTAAGTGAAATAAGAAAGCCTACCACTTCAAGGGTTAATAGAACACCAATGGTTGTTAATACATAAAATAAAGTCAGTTTCCACTGCAAGCGGCGGAAATGCCGGACAAAACGAGACAAAAATTTCATGTTTTTCCCTTCCTAATTGAAAGTATAGTGACCACCGTATTGTTCAATTCCCACTAAAATCTACTCCCTACTATAAAATATGTATTGAAATTTAATATTCCTCCCCCCAAGAAGCTTCTTTATATAATTCATTCTAAATTTAATTTTTCTTGATAAATTAGAAATTTCCTAGCGTACCCTTAAAATTATTTGTGCACGAATATATCCTCTCCCTGCTCTTCTGTAAATCAAATCCTTTTCCGTCTTATCATTCACTCTATTTTAACAACTTCTTAAAAAGATAGATTGGTATGGAGAAACAGATATAAACTCCCCCCTTCTACTTAATGACGAATGTGGATGTGGAACATGCACTTTTGTAATAATATTCTTAAAGAAAAAATCAAAAACTATATATCTTTATTGCCTTAATAGTAGTAAATATATTCATAAAATGTAGATAATCATTTTAAAAACCAGGGTCGTTCAAAGAATTGGTGAAAGTAAATGGATAGGAATTTTAACAAGGTTAGAAAGAATAACTTTTGGAGTGATAAAAAGTTTCGAAATACCAAATTTAACATAAGGATTGGATACACAAAGATAAGATATAAAACCTATTTGTATAAAAAGGTAGCTCTACATAAGTAAAGCTACCTTAGAAATTGCTTGTTCTATAATCTTTATTTTTTCAAATGATACGGTACAGTTGTAATAACTACATTTCTCTTATAAAGCAAGAATGCACGAATCAATAAGCTAGACTGGTTATGAAGAATATTGTGCCAGCCTTTCTTAGGAATAAATTGCGGTATTACTACAGTAACCCGATAATTTGATTCGCTAGCTTTATATTGAACTGTATCAATAAATTTGGTTAGCGGCTGAATAATACTTCTGTAATGAGAGTGTAGTGTCACCAGTCTAACCTCAGGCTGCCATTTCTTCCATTTTTCTTCAAACTTCTTCTCATCTTCTCTTTCAAAAGAAACGTAAACAGCTATGACTTGATCTGGTGAAAGGGATTTAGCATAATTTAATGAATTCTCTACTACATGAGTCATCCCAGCAACAGGAACAATTATGACATTCCCTTCAATCGGCACAATTGGTTCACAAGTTTTAAGACTTAATTGATCACCTACCGCTTCATAATGCTTTCTAATTCGATGAAAAACAATAATAATGACAGGTAAGAAAATTAAGACTGTCCAAACTTGTGAAAACTTAGTTAAAAAGAACATACTCATAACTATAAAACTAATAATAGCACCCGTTAAATTAATCGTTAATTTTAAAATCCATCCTTGAGGCTTTTCACGAATCCATTTTACTACCATTCCAGACTGGGACAACGTAAATGGAATAAACACGCCTACTGCATAAAGTGGAATGAGATGTTCCGTTTGCCCTTGGAAAGCAATAATTAAAAGAATTGAAGCAATTCCAAGTATGATAATTCCATTTGAATACCCTAATCGGTCTCCTCTAACTGTAAACATTCTAGGTATAAACTTATCTTTTGCAAGATTAACTGCTAATAAAGGAAAAGCAGAATAACCAGTATTAGCAGCAAGTATTAATATCAACGCTGTTGTTCCTTGAATAAAGAAATACATGAAGTTCCGTCCAAATGTTTCTTCGGCAATTTGTGAAACAACTGTTACCTCTCCACTTGGAGTAATACCATAATAGTAAGCTAAATATACGATTCCTGAAAATAACACTGCAAGTAAGGAGCCCATCGCAAGTAACGTTTTAGCAGCATTTTTAGGAGCCGGATCTTTAAAGTTTGGAATCGCATTGGAAATGGCTTCAACACCTGTCAAAGCAGAACTACCTGATGCAAATGCTTTTAAAAGTAAAAACAAACTAATCCCTGCTACTGGTGTACCAATTGGTGTATGCAAATTAGGTGAGACTTCACCTGTTACAATGTTGTATATACCTACACCGATTAATATAAATAACGCTAAAACAAATAAATAAACGGGATAAGCTAAAATAGAAGCTGATTCCGTTACTCCTCTTAAGTTCAAAATTGTAATAAATAATACAAAGATAATAGCAATAATTACATTATGAGCATGTAAGCTAGGAAAAGCAGATGTAATAGCATCTGTACCTGCAGATACACTTACTGCCACCGTTAAAATGTAGTCTACTAATAAGGAACCTCCAGCTATTAATCCTGGATTAACACCTAAATTTTCTTTTGATACTACATATGCTCCCCCGCCATGAGGATAGGCAAAAATAATTTGTCTATAAGACAAAATTAGAGCTGTTAGCAAAACTAAGACTCCTATTGCGATTGGAATAGAATACCAAAATGCTAACGCCCCCACTGTAGATAGAGCAATCAATATTTGCTCCGGACCATAGGCAACCGATGATAATGCGTCAGAAGATAGAATTGCTAACGCTTTCGTTTTATTAAGCTTTTGCTCTCCTAATTCGGTTGATTTTAATGGTCTTCCAATTAAAAACCTCTTTATAGTTGAAACCACTGCTGTCCACTCTCCAATAACTTTGTACGTACATTTCTCTTTTAGTCAAATTAATACGCTATTTTTCAGAAAACAAAAAATGTCTACAAGCCATAACAAATAGACTTGTAGACATTAATTTTTTTGTCGCACAAGCTCCACCTTCCTTCTCATATAACGCTTACGAGGTTAGCTGTCGGATTTGGGCCTGTGAGTAGCCCTACCTCTTTTGCAAGGATTCACCCCTTGGATTATGTATCAATCCACAAAAACGGTTCCCCCGTACCATCAGGTTTCAGCGATTTAGAAATTCGAAACTGTCGATTATCATACTCCCTTATTTAGAAAAAGTAAACAAAAATTTTTAAACAATGGCTTAAATTTTTAGAAATAGAAAAATTGTGATGATTATATAGGGTATTACTTCGTGAATGAATATAATGCATCATATAAAATTAGCTTTTGAAGTTTTTGCACCACAATCAAATTATTTATATATACGCTATCTATTAATGAATAGACTTCACCTTTTTTCAACTACAGTATACATATATCTAGACCCATCGATTACTTCTATCAATTCCCCTATTAATACTCTTATTGTTCGAAATATTAAATCTAAAACCCGTTTTATTTGTAGGATTTCCTTACTTTTTGTCGAATATATTCAATGGAAGGAGGAATATTACATGATTTTCAAAGGATTCTTCATTAATCTATCTATTTTTGCTTTCCTAGTTAGCTCAGCTATATTCATTCGAGTGTTGATTTTGAATATTAATTCTAAATTAAACCGGCTATACGGAGGAGTAGTTGCCGGTATCATAGCTGCTATTCTGATGGTCTTTAATTTTAAGCACATGGGATTGTTTTATGATCTCCGAATGGCTCCTCTTATAATTTCGTACATTTATTTTGGTCGTACAGCCGGTTGGATTACAATAACATTTATTATAATTATGCGTATTTTCTATCTTGGTGGTAATTGGGGACCATCTTTGATTGTTTCTTTAGGAATAGCTACTATATATACTATTTTTGAAACTTATCTCAAGAAGCTTCATCCCTTTAAGAGAGTCTTTCTCTATCTAGCTGTTTATATAGCTATGATCCATTTGGTATTCGGATTCTTTTTTCCTTCTATACCTCTTATACTTTTTGACATTCAAGGTACATTATTTATATCTTCTGGACTATTGATCTGTATTTTTCTTATGGAGTCCTATCAAAAATTATATTGTTTAACACAAAATTTAACTAAAGCGAATGAAACATTACTAGAATCCAAGCAAGAATTAAGGGATACCGTACATGAATTGCAAGGAGGTATTTTTAAATTTAAAAAAGTAAATGGAAATTTTATTCATACTATGTGTGATGGGCAGTTATTTTATCAACATGGGTTTCACTCAGAACAAGTGGTAGGAAGAAGTTTACTTACCATAGATTCTTCCATTATTTCATTTCATTTACTTCCTCGACTACTAAAATATTATCAACAGGCATGGGATGGTGAAGAAGTCAGTTTCGAACTGCCATGGCCCAATGATGAGACTATTATACTTTTCTCTCTTAGGCCTGTTAAACGAGAAGGAACAGTTATTGAGGTAGTTGGTTCTACTGTTGATATAACGAAAAGAAAAAATGCGGAAGATGAACTAAAGGTGACGAAAGATCGGCTGGAATCATTTATTAATCATAACGTAGATGCTATCACTATATTTGATTTAGATGGACATATGATACAAGCCAATAAAGCTTATGAAAAGATATTTGGATGGTCAGAAAAAGAAATCTTGGGAAAAAAATTACCTTGCATACCTGATTTTTTAATGAATGAAACTTTAGAATTTATAAAAAATATTAAAAATACCAATATACAAGACCCTGTTATTACTAGGTTAGAAACAGTTAGACAAAGAAAAGATAAAACTCTAATTGATGTAAGCTTGACGGTTTCACCCATTCTAGATTTAAGGGGCAATGTAATTGCTTTATCAGGAATTTGTAGAGACATTTCTGAAAGGAAACAAGCAGAAAGAGAACTCCATCGATTACATCAACAATTAAAAGACAGTGAAATGAAATACCGTGCACTAATCGAACAAGCAACTGACGCAGTATATGTAGTAGAGCTGAATGAGGATCAATTTCCAACAGGATTTATAGAGGTAAATCCTGTTGGGTGTAAAAGATTTGGATATAGTAGAGAGAAGCTTCTCTCAATGCCATTTCCTAGTACCGTTCCGCTAGATTCTCCAATGGTCAAAAGAGTAATAAAAAAAATTAGAGAAGGGCAAACTTCTTTCACTTTGCAAGATGAATTTGTTTTTCCAACAGGAAAAACAATAACAACTGAGTTTGGTGTCCGTGTTTTTAACTTGAATGGCAAAAACGTTTTCTTGAGTATCTCTCGAGATATCACTGAGCGGTTAAAAACAGAGGAATTATTACGAAAATCAGAGAAACTTGCTGTAGTTGGTCAATTAGCCACTGCAATTGCCCATGAAATTAACAATCCTTTAACAGCAATGAAAGGATTCATGCATTTACTAAAATCATCGGAAAATAAGAAAAATGAACATTATATAGATATCGTGTTATCAGAGATTGAGCGAATAGAAAGTATTACAAATGAATTTATGGCACTAGCAAAGCCTCAGACGTTAGAAATTAAAACAAATGATCTTAATGTATTAATGAAACAAGTTGTAATGATACTTCAGCCTCAAGCAATGATGAACAACATACAAATTACAACTGAGTTTACATCTGATACTTCATTCATCCTTTGTGAAGGAAATCAATTAAAGCAAGTTTTTATAAATATCTTAAAAAATGCGATTGAAGCGACAGCAATGGGAGGGGAAGTCTTGATTCAAATCGAATATATACCTGATAAAAACCAGGTAAACATTCGATTTACTGATTACGGATGCGGAATTGAAAAAGATCGTATACCTTATCTAGGAGAGCCATTTTATAGTATTAAAGAAGATGGTATCGGTTTAGGATTAATGATCTGTTATAAAATGATCGAAAAGCACCAAGGAAAGATACTTATTGAAAGTGAGGTAGGTAAAGGAACGACAATCAATGTAAATCTTCCTATATCTACTCTCGAAAACTAATATTCTTATTTATCTTTTTAGGTACCACCGTATCACCAGAAATTTAAAAATAAAAACATCTCAAAAGTAAAAAGTTTCTTTTCTATAGTTTAGAAGAAGAAATTTTTTACTTTTAAATATTATGGATAATTTAATTTTAAAAAATGAAGAACAATATCTATTAGAAGCTGATGATAGTGTAAAAATACCAGCAAATTCGAAACATAAATGGGAAAATTTTTAGATATGGTGGATTATTCCTAGAATCGTTGCCGTATCTTAATAAAGACATCCTTGTTGCACAGACAATTGGTATACCAAACATGATTGTAATACACAGATTGATCGAATGAACTTAATAGAAAGAGAGGGCCTTTCTGGTAAGAGCTCCTCTCTTTCTATTAAGTTGTGTCATGTGTAAGTTTATCATTTTAACCGAGAAGACTCCCTCCTCTAAACAAAGTGAAGGTGGGGGTAGTTCAATTCTTATTGATTCACGTACGTATCAAACCATAAATGGATATATCCAGCTGTAATACGTTGCGCTTCTATTAAGCGTTTTCCTGTTACTGGTGTTACCTCAGCACGCCATTTATCAGCAGAGTCTTGTGACACAGCCGCTTTTATAAACCAACCTTTCGTTGAACTTTAAGGTGAGAGTCTTACTATCGGCGAATAGCGGGATAAAATATTGAATGTTCGTATACAATTACCTGATTTGTACTTTTTTATATCCACCTTCTTTTTCGAGACCATTCATTTTTAAATTCACATAATAAACCAATCTAAATATAAACGGAAACAACAAAGAGCCTACAAGGGATGGAATGAATATTTTATTAAAAAGTGAAGCGATCCCAAAAAGAATCACCGCAAAAAAGTAGCCTACAATTGCACTCCAATAAACAAAACGTGCAAATTTAATTTGGAACGTATCACCTTTTTTGCAAGGTTTACCGAACATAACTTGGACAAATTTAATCAATGCAATCACCTCTCCTTATGCTGTAGCTTGTTTCAAGAGACAACAAGCCAATTATATCTCATTTACAGTAACTCACTTGGAAATGTCTCCTCGAAAACCCGTCACACCAGCAGGTCTACGAATCTCTCTATAGACTGTTGGAATGTTCGCTTACAGCATCTCTTCATAAACTTTTAAATTTTGATAAACAATTTTTAACAATGGCGCATCTATATGAAATTGTTTTGCTAATTTTAACAAATATCCTTGTAAGTACTCCCCCTCGATAGGTGAATCTTTCTCCATATCCCGCTGCATAGAAGATTTCATATCATATGAAATCTTATCGATCGTCTTCATATGTTCGTCAACAATATTATCCTGAATTGGGGCTCCAGTTGCTTTCATAATCTGTGCTGATTCTTCAAATAAATTCCGAATCAAGTCCCGTCCCCCATCACTTTCACGGATTGGTCCTATTGGTGCGCGCATTAGCGTAGTCACACCTGACATAACAGTAATAAATAAATATTTATGCCACATATCTTGCACGATATGATTACTCAAAACAAAACTTGCTTTTGTACCCTTTAATGCATCGGCAATCCCATATATTCGCTCTGTATGTAGATGTTTAATTTCCCCAAATACAAGTCGGTCAGCAGAGCTAGTTTGAACAACATCTCCCTCACCGTTTAATGTTGTTTCAATAAAACACAAACCTCCAATAACTTTATCCTCACCAAATACCCGTTGTAATACAGATAGATGGGCTATACCATTTAGTAGTGGTATAATAATTGTGTTCTCACCAACAAATGGCTTCAAATCGTTTATTGCTTCTTCTAAATGATAAGTTTTTGTTGAAAATAAAATTAAATCGAATGGATCTGCGGATTCAGTTTTTGTGATTAATTGTGGTATAAAGGAGAAATCTCCATTTATGCTACGAATAACAAGACCATTTTTCTCAAGCTGTTGTTTTCGTCCACTACGAACGAGAAAAGTAACGTCTTCCCCTTTTTCTACTAAACGGCCTCCAAAATACCCTCCGACTCCTCCAGCTCCTAGTACTAGAATACGCATATAGAACTCCCCTTTTCCAAACATGAAAATTTTACTTCCTTGTAGCATAACTATATTATACATCTGACTCATTAATTAAACAGAAGATTCAACTTTTTAATAAGGTTTTATTTTAAAATTATGTATTATAGACTTAGTAAAGACTTGTATAGTTAGAAAGGATGAGAAGAAATGCAATATCCAATGTTCTTATCTAAAAGATTAACAATACGCCCATTTGAATTAGATGATGCTCCGAGAGTTCAAGAATTAGCAGGCGATAAAGAGGTTGCGAAAACTACTACAATTATTCCTCACCCTTATCCAGATGGCTGGGCAGAAGAGTGGATTACCTCTACTCATACAGCTATGGATAAGGGGGACAGTTTTCACTTTGCAATGGTTAATGAGCAAAATATGCTCATCGGTTGTATTTACCTTTTTATTAACAAAAAACACAATAAAGGAGAACTAGGATACTGGCTGGGTAAATCATATTGGGGTAAAGGATACTGTACAGAAGCCGGTCAGGTCATCGTTACATATGCATTTGAAGAATTACAGCTAAATCGTATTTACGCCGATGCTTTTACTAAAAACCCAGCCTCTTCTAAAGTCATGCAAAAATTAGGATTGAAACATGAGGGAACATTTAAACAAAGTTGTTTGTATTGGGGAGTGTATGAAGATACTGTTGTTTATGGTTTAACAAGATCTGATTATAACAAGAGTAAGTAGCTTCTCTTCTTTTTAGCGAATATCAATAATACGAAAGCTTTAGTTCTGCTTTCTAGATTTATGAAAGCAGAACTTTTTGATTCATTGCTTGTTAACTATGGAATCTAACTACTATTGAACTACCCCTACCTACCTCTACAAGAGCTTGAGGTGGGGGATTCTCCTGTCTCTGTCCTCACAAAAACAGTTCCTCTCGTTCAACAAAGAGGATACAACAATATAGAGTTCAGTAGTATCTGTATGTAAGACGACCCATTCTATCTTCCGACGAAAGGCAAACAAAATAGGTACAACTACTTTGTTCTTATATCGAGGATAGAACACTTTGTCATGCGTCCAGTTCCTAGACTTGTTATCTGCTCTGGTAATAAGCGTAAAAATCTGGGACAAAGTGCTCTTTTTTATCATGCAAATAGTTTCGCTAGTTTTTTCTTTTCATTTTCAAACAAGTGTAACCGTTCGATTTGTAAGACTTCTTTCGGTTGATCTACATCGTATAGCTGATAGAAATGCTGCGTGCGAATATCCAATCAATTGTTTAATTGATGCCAATGGCTCCAGTGATGTGCGTCTTTCTTTGGAATATAAGGCTGAAGCACCCCAGGTACTTTTTCTTTATACCCTAACCCTCGGCGACCAATCGTAAAAGCCGCGGATTGATGAATAGAGATGCCGAATTTCCGCATGTATTTCATCTTTCCGGAGATTGAAGTGTAAGCGGGATTCACTTGAAAGACAGCCACGCCCTTTTATCTGTACGATTCAGAATTGCACTTGTCATCTTCTCATAAGCAAACATACTCCTCATTCGATTCGCATGTTTATTTCCATATCGATTCCCTGTTTTCGATTGGGTTGTATCTAACTTCTCGATGACAATCGGCTTGTTATACCGCTCCGCTAAGTCCACTAAGCGAATCGCTTCCACTTCGATGATCTTTGTAATTTGTCCTGTGGATTTACCCATGATAGAAAAGCCGAGGGAACCACTTCCTTTGTAATTTCCATCCTTCGTTACATTTGCCCAAGAAAAATGCTCAAGATTACAATCTACACCGATGACACCATCTGATGTACTGTAATTCGTATGAGGGTTTTTCGGCACATCGAGTAAACATTTTACAATGTAATACGCCCCGTGGTCTTCAACAGACCATGCAATCGGTTTGCATAATAATCATTCAATTGATATTTCCGCTTGAGAACGAGATGAAGACTGTCTGTATATATCTTACGGTTCCAACGTTTTTCCCGAACAATCATTTGAAACGCAAAGCGCTTCGCCTGATTAAATGTTTCGATTGTCTCTGCCAATGCATCTACCATTTCATGCGGTACATCTATCTTATAGATCCGTTTCGAAAAATACGCTTTCTTCACCTGTTCTCACCTCATTTTATTTGATAAGATCATTATACACCGAAACAAACATACGTTCTATAAAAAGAGACGTTTTCTTTAAAAAGAAAAAATCGAGAAGACCCCCACCTTCACTTCGTTTAGAGGAGGGGGGCTTCTCGGTTAAAATGATAAAGTGAAACTTTAATCAGTGGGAGGTTTCTTCATCCATCACTGATTATTAGTTGAACGAATCGAGCTTGTACGAGCAGTAAGACCCCACCTATCTTCCTCGTTTCTCTTTGTATCTTAAGGTTGAGTCTTACTGCTCGTTAATGTGGGATTAAAAATGATATACTAAATTCAAAAGTTTTAGAGGAGCTGGCTATTATGGGGATGATTGGACAGTATATATTAGTTACAGATGAGGAATTAAGTAAAATCAAAAATAACGAGTTAGATATTTATTTTAGAGAATCTGATTTAGATATCGATAAGTCATGGCAGTTACTTCATTATATTTTATGTGGTGAGATTGGCGGAGGCGAACCACCGCTTGGACATGTCGTACCGCTTAATGATTCCATCATAGATAACGATTCTCTCGGTACGTTTTACCTTACATCTAATGAAGTCGAAGAGACCTATTCTGCAATAAAAGATTTAAGTGCATCTGATTTCAACAACATGTACAACTTTCAAGAATTAATGGATGAACAGCTTTATCCACTTGTTGAAGATGATGACCCGGATGAAATATTAGAATATACCTATAGTTACTTTTTAGAAATTAAGGATTTATATAAGCAAGCTGTTTCAAACAAGCAATGTGTAATTTTTTTCATTATCTAAATAGAAGTGAACTACCCTCCCCTTCACTTCTATTAGAGGAGAGGGGCTTCTCGGTTAAAACGATAAAAAAACGGATCCTATCTTTTGCGATAAGATCCGTTTTTTATGAAAGTGAACGATTATCCTAATTTCACTTTATTTTCTTCTTCAATTTTTTCTAATGCGATAGCCACTTGCTCTTCTGTTAATTCATGCTCTTTTACATAACGATTGCGCGGGTGTACACGGCATTCATGTGAACATGCACGTAAATATTTCTCTTCATTTTCTTCCGAGCATAAGATTTGTTTGTTACATTCTGGATTTGCACAATTTACATAGCGCTCACATGGTTCTTTTGTAAAGTGGTCTTTCCCAACAATAACATGTTCTTTTTTATTTACTGGTACACCAATACGCTCATCGAATACGTAACATTGTCCATCCCATAGTTCACCTTGCACTTCAGGGTCTTTTCCGTACGTTACAATTCCGCCGTGAAGCTGACTTACATCCTCAAAGCCTTCACGCACTAACCAGCCTGAAAACTTCTCACAGCGAATACCACCTGTACAATATGTTAAAATCTTTTTACCTTCGAACATTTCCTTATTTTCATCAATCCAATCTGGTAGTTCGCGGAATGATTTAATATCAGGTTTAATCGCGCCTCTAAAATGCCCTAGCTCATATTCATAATCATTTCTTGCATCTATGATAACTGTATTTTCTTCCTTCATTGCTTCACAAAACTCTTTTGGTTCTAAATACTTACCTGTTGTTTCTTTCGGATTGATATCATCTTCTAAACGAAGTGTAACAAGCTCTGAACGAGGGCGCACATGCATTTTTTTGAACGCATGTTCATCAGCTTCATCCACTTTAAACACGATTCCGTCAAAACGTGAATCGTTCTTCATTGCTTCCATATATTTCTCTGTTTGTTCAACAGTACCTGAAGCAGTTCCGTTAATCCCCTCTTCTGCTACAAGAATTCTTCCTTTTAACTCAAGTGAATTACAAAATTCTAAATGCTGAGCAGCAAATTCTTCCGGATTCTCAATTGTAGTGTACATGTAGTACAGTAACACTCTGTATGGTTTTGTATTTGACATTTTATTTTTACCACCTATCTAATTCGATATTTTAAAATCATGTATAAGTTAACGATCATATCGGAACATATAAGAATAAGAAAAGATATGTTAACTATTGTTCAAATAACTTTCTCCTATTTACAATGTTTTCCTATAAGTTAACGCAAATGAAAAACGAGATTACATCACAATCCAATAGAGTTGTGATGTAATCCCAATATATTATATAACATACAAATTGGTTTCCAGCAATTAATATGCTGTAATCCCTATTTTACAATTAAAAAAACAGCCTTTTCCATTCCATATTATAGGTTAATTTTCCTACAATCCCAAAAGTTATAACTGTATGTTAGCTATTTTATTTATTTTTATTACATAGTTATTTCAAGTACACCTTTTATTGTACACAGTCATATAATTTGCATTAAGGAAACATTTGTGTTCAAATAAAAAATCAACTAAAACATCTAAATGTATTGAAATAGATAGTAAGAATAAATACAATAATTGCATCATGCTAAGAAACTAAAGGGGAAAACTACTATGAATAAAAATATAACAAAAGATGAACATGTCCCTTCTCAAAGTACAACCGTTCAATCTGCCCATCTAGCTTTAAGTGGTGAAACAAAGGGACTAAAAAGATTATTACCTTTTCTAGGACCTGCATTCATCGCATCTGTTGCTTATATTGATCCAGGGAACTTCGCTACAAATATTGCAGCTGGATCACAATATGGTTATTTACTACTTTGGGTAATTCTCGCTTCCAATTTAATGGCCGTTTTAATTCAGTCTCTATCAGCGAAACTCGGGATTGCTACTGGTAAAAACCTTCCAGAAGTTGCTCGCGAACATTTCCCAAAACCCGTTTCAATTGGTTTATGGATACAGGGTGAACTCGTTATTATGGCTACTGATTTAGCCGAGTTTATCGGTGCTGCTTTAGGATTATATTTGCTATTTGGCATTCCAATGTTACCTGCTGCTTTAATCACAGCAATCGGATCATTCATTATTCTTGAATTTCAGCGCAGAGGCTTCCGCCCATTAGAAGCTGTTATTACAGGGATGGTCTTTATTGTTGTTGTTGCATTTGGTGTACAAATGTTTTATGCGAAACCAGAGCTAAGTCCCCTTCTTTCGGGACTATTTATTCCTAAATTTCAGGGTGTAGATAGTATTTTACTTGCAGCTGGGATTTTAGGTGCAACAGTAATGCCACATGCAATTTATCTACATTCTGCTTTAACGCAGCGCCGCGTAGTTGGAACAACAGATGAACAGCGCAAAAAGATTTTTCGCTTTGAATTCATTGATATCATTATTGCAATGGTGATTGCTGGAGCAATTAACGCAAGTATGCTAATCGTAGCAGCTGCCTTGTTCTTCAAAAACGGATTACATGTTGAAGATTTAGACGTTGCTTTTAATGAATTTAGCAATTTAGTTGGACCTGTATCAGCCAGCCTTTTCGGAATTGGATTGTTGGCTGCTGGTTTATCTAGTTCTTCCGTCGGTACAATGTCTGGTGATATTATTATGCAAGGATTTATCCGCATGCATATTCCTTTATATGTAAGACGCTTTATTACAATGATCCCGCCTCTTGTTATTATTGCTTTAGGGGTGAATCCAACTTACGCTCTTGTTATGAGTCAAGTTGTATTATCATTTGGAATCGCGTTTGCATTAGTACCTCTTATTATGTTTACAAGTAGCAAAAAAATTATGGGCGTGCTAGTGAATCATCGTATTACAAGCGCAATTGCCTGGTTAATTGCTGGGCTCGTTATTGCTTTAAATATTTTCTTACTGTATCAAACATTTACTGGACAATAAAGCTATTATGTTTTTGATTTTTATTTTATAAGATGCCATGATAAATCCCCTCTGCTTAAACAAAGGGGATTTATTTTAGGTTAAAGGTGAAATCACATCACCTATTGGTACCGCATTTCCATTTTTCACACGAATACCACCTTCTGGCATAGCGTGCCCATCAATATCCCGAAAATATAACGGTAAGCCTTCCGAAAGAAACATGCTCGTCTTGGATGGATCTTGCCGTTGATGATGAATATGTAAATGTGGCTCACTTGAATTCCCTGAGTTTCCAACTTGTGCAATGATTGCGCCTTCTGTTACATGTTGTCCTTCCTTTACTCGTACCGATCCTCTCTTCAAATGAGCAAGGATAAGGTATGTTCCTGTTTCATCTAAGCGTAAATATATGTGATTACCAGCCATAGAATCAAAATCATCAGTTCCTGGTTTCAAATCAGGTTCATCAGTATTAATCGATATAACTGTTCCAGAAGCCGGAGCTACTACCTCTGCCCCATATATACCGTAATCTTCTAATTTTGAGCTTTTTATTCCTGCTGGTGGAACGAGAAAATCATATGCCCAACGTTGATTTGGTGCCCAGGCGTGATAATTCGTTTCAAGTCGATTTCCTCCCCATCCTACTAATGCAGTTTGATTCAATGGAAGACGAATCGTTGCTTTTGGAGTTGCAGAATGAACATCTGCTGGGTAAGCGATTTGTCCTATCCCGACAAACCAACATGCTGGCCAAGCTCCAACTATAGATAAAACAAAAATAAAAATAATTGTTTTATCTATACAGCCTCTAAAAAACCAATTCCAAATAATTGTAGTCATTGTGATGATTAAAATAACGATAGAAAAGAAACTAAAAGCTTGTATTCCCCACCAAGCAAAGATAGATACAATGCCCCTAGCTAAATAAATTAAGCTCCAACCTATCAACAAAATTGCAACAAAAATAGTAAGTATAATTTTCTTCCACATATTATATCCTCCGTTTTCATATCTTCATTCGCTATGATACAAAACAGACTTTACGACATATGAAAGAAATACTTACGACTTTCTTACGATTCTTTTTTATATACAGGTAAAATGATTGTAAATGTTGTTTCCTTATTACTACTACATACTGTTATATCACCTTCATGGATCTGAGCAATACTTTTAGCAATCGCAAGCCCCATTCCTTTTCCACCAGTATGAGCATTCCTTGATTTCTCTCCACGATAAAATTTTTCAAATAGATATGGAAGGTCTTTGCTTGAAATGCATTGCCCATAATTTTTTATTTTTATTTGGACATTCATGTTTTCAACTAACATTTCAATAACGATTTTCTTTCCAGATTTTCCATATAAAATACTATTACTGATTACATTTTGCATTAGCCTTATCATTAATTTCATATCTACTTCAATTTGTACAGTTTGTTTACACTCAATGTCAAAATGCATCTTTTCCTCATCTAATTGCGGTACAAAATCAATCATGATTTGTTCTATTAATGGTTTAACTTCTACTATTTCTTTATATAACTGGATTTCCTTATAGTTTATATGACAATATTCTAGTAGATCATCTATTTGATTTTTCAACTCATAACTTTTTCGCTTTAGTACTGCTACATACTGATCGCATTCCTCTATGTTGGAATGAAGCTTACTTTCCACTAAATCAACATAACCGATTAAAGATGTTACGGGCGTCCGTAAATCATGAGAGATATTATGAATCATTTCATTTTTCATTTCTTGCGATTTTTTTTCTTTCTTGCGATTTTTTTTCTTTTTCAATTGATTCATTTAAATTTTCTACCATTCCATTAATATTTGTTGCTAATTCTCCAATCTCATCATTTTTTATTGTGGGTATATGTACTTCTAAATTACCTTTGCTTATCTGATTCACACCCTGATTGATTTGCTCCAATCTTTTCATCATATTCTTTGATAATAGTAGGAAAAAGAGCGAAGTTAAAATAAGAAAAATAACAAAATAAATAAAAGAATACTCTTCTTCAAATCTCGCAACATCCCCATAGATATTTCCAACCAAACTTTGGAATACTATAATGCAAATAGTAGAGAATAAAATACTACTTATAAAAACAAGAAAAAATTTCACCCTAATCCCTTGCAATAATTTAGTCTTCAATTTTATAACCGACTCCCCAAACATTTTGTATAATTGTTGATTTCTTTGGATCTTCTTCTATCTTGTTTCTTAACCTTGCAATATGAACCATGACAGTATTATTGCTTTCATGCGCTCTTTCTCTCCAAATACTTTCATATATTTCTTCTAATGTGAATACTCGATTTCTATTTTTAGCCATAAGATGCAATATATCATATTCTGTTTTTGTGAGATTAATTGATTTTCCATAAAGCAGCACTTTTCTAGATAATTCATCTATTTCCAAACCTCTAATTTGAATTTTGTTTTTATGTACTTCACTTGGAACTTGATTGAAATAGGTATATCTTCTTAATTGTGCCTTCACCCGTGCTACGAGCTCCATCATACTAAATGGTTTCGTTATATAATCATCTGCGCCTGTGCTTAGTCCAATAACCTTATCTATTTCCGTCGTTTTTGCACTTAAGAACATAACAGGAATATTATATTGCTCCCTTATTCTTCGGCATACTTCAATACCATCCATAGCTGGCATCATAATATCAAGAATAGTCAGCTGAATGTCATTCGAATCTAAAATATCTAATGCCTCTACCCCATTATAAGCTCTAAAAACTTTAAAACCGTCTTGTTTCAAGTGCACTTCAATTAATTGAACAATATCTGTGTCATCATCTACGATTAATATAGAATGCTGTTTCATAGTCCATCCTCTTTAATTTTATTTGAAATATATTCCACAAAACTATATTAACACGTAGCAAAAGAGAAGCTTCATTTTTTTAGCAAGTTTCCAAAGTTCTTCTTATAATTGTTTCTCTATATTTTTAAAATTCATTATTTACTGATTTTAATGTAGAATAATAAATAGATTTTAATTTTATACAAAAAGGAGTGGAAAAATGTTTCCGATATTAGAAACAGAACGACTCATTTTGAGAGAACTTACAGAATCTGATGCACAAAGTATATTAAATTGCTTTTCTAATACAGATGTATTACGTTACTATGGTCAAAATCCATTAAAAAGTATAGATCAGGTAAAACAAATTATTAGAAATTTTGCAGAAAGTTACAATGAAAAACATGGTATAAAATGGGGAATTGAACGAAAGGGGACGAAAGGCATTATTGGAACAATCGGTTTTCACGATTGGTCTTCTGAACATAAAAGAGCTAACATAAGTTATGCACTTTTCCCTGAGCAATGGAGAAATGGATATGCTACTGAAGCGGTCTCTCAAGTTATATCATATGGTTTTCATACACTTCATTTAACACGTATTGGAGCGATTGTTTTTCTTGAAAATGAATCATCCAATAAATTGTTAACCAAACTAGGGTTTAAAAAAGAGGGAGTTCTACAAAATTATATGTATCAAAATGGAGTTCCACATGATACAAACGTTTATTCTTTACTAAAATCTGTTTAATAGAAAGAATAACACAATCCCTTTACTTTAACTAAAATGTAATTTTCAAACTTAAATACAACATTTCCCTTGAAAAAGCTTTTTCTAGATTTGTTTTAAAATGATTCAAAAACCAATAAAAAAAGAGCTAATATTTCTGTATCAGGCAATTAGCTCTTTTCCACCTCAGTATTTTTATTTTTCAGCTATAAAAGCATGTTTATACGTGTATACACCGCCAAATTGATGCTTCTCAATGCCCTTTATACGCTCCTTCTGTATATATGCTGAACCAGTATGATAAAGAGGAGCAACTGCCGCATCTTCCAATACTATTCGCTCTGCCTCTTGTAAGGCTTTCCATCTTTTTTGTTGATCTAGTACAATATCATATTTTGCTTTCTTTATAAGATCATCATAATCAGAATTCGAGTAATCCATCTTATTATTAGGGCTATCTGTCGTAAATAATTCTAAGTAATTTATCGGATCTTTGTAATCTGGCCCCCATACTACCATAGATATATCATATTGCCCTGTTTGTTCTAGTTGTAATTTTTGCTTAAATGGTTGCTGTTTAATCTGCACTGTTAAACCTTGTAAATGCTTTTCTAAATCTCCTTTTATATATTCAGCTATACGTTTTGCATTATCTTGCTCAAATGTCAAGAACTCCACTGTAACATTTTCCGTGCCAAGCTCTTTTTTCGCGTCTTCCCAAAGTTCTTTTGCTTTTTCTAAATCGTAATCAGCAATATTCCCATTTTCCTTTCGAAAATCTTTCCCGGTTACTTCATTCTTATACCCTGTTGGAATCAAGCCATGCGCAGGAGATGCACCGTTGTTTATAAAGTGATTTATAAGCTCTTCTTTATTTACTGCTAAAGAAATTGATTGCCGAAGTTTTTTATTTGCTAGTGAAGTATTCCCTTCATTAAAGCGAAGCATAGCTATAGCAGGATCACTTGACACATGTAGCTCCTTATTGTTTTTATATTGGTCTACAAATGTAGAATTAATAGGTACTCGATCGAGACTACCAGATTCATATAAATTTACAGCTGTCATTGTATCTTTTATAATATGAAAGTTTATTTCATCTAGCTTCACTTTCCGCTTATCCCAATATGTATCATTTTTCTTTAATTGAAATTCTTGTTCATGCTTCCATTTTTCTAACACAAACGCTCCATTATATATAAGATTATCTGGTTCTAATCCATAACGATCTCCTTGTTCTTTCACAAATGATTCATGCTGTGGTAAATAAATAGGCAAC
The DNA here is from genome assembly GCF_038050455.1 of Bacillus sp. FSL K6-6038. Lineage (NCBI taxonomy): Bacteria > Bacillati > Bacillota > Bacilli > Caryophanales > Bacillaceae > Bacillus > Bacillus sp. FSL K6-6038. Next base: position 1,864,886 of record NZ_JBBOUH010000001.1, on the reverse strand, counting down.
GCTAATAATTGCAATAAATAAGGGACAGGCTGCTCTAACTGTACTTCTAGCGTATAATTATCTAATGCCTTTACTCCTAGTCGATCAGTAGCCAATGTACCTTTATTAATTTCTTGTGCGTTTTTTATATAAAATAGCATGTATGCATATTGAGATGCTGTTTCAGGACTCAATGTCCGTTTCCACGAAAAAGTAAAATCATGTGCTGTTACCGATTCCCCATTTGACCATTTTGCATCTTTACGCAAATGGAATGTATATCTTTTCCCATCCTCACTTTTCTCAAATGACTTCGCCACACCAGGTACGGGCTTGTCTTGATTATCTAGCACATACAACCCTTCAAATATATTTTGCATCACATGTGATGATGTACCATCCATCACTTTCGCTGTATCAAGAGAAGGAATTTCTTCTGATACTGTTACATTTAACACTTGTTTTTGAACCTCTTTATTAACTTTATTCGCTGTACTACTACAAGCCGATAAAATCAAAGATGTGACAAGTGTAATTACTAGTAAGCGGCTCTTTTTCTGCTTCATGAATTTTTCTCCTTAAATTCAAATAATATTATAAAACGTTATATATTATAACAGAAGGATCAGTATAAAGTCGTGATATTCTATTGAATATTTATTCGTTTCACATAAAATTCACAAAAAAACGCTTCCCTCTTGTATTTTATTAAAAAGGGAAGCGTTCGTTATCAATTCCTCTATTTCAACTACATCTTCAATCCTCGTTTATAACGACTTGCCTCAAAAATAATTCGCTCTTCATCTAATGTTTTACATTCACCATTCCACACAATATGTTTCCCATTAATTACAACATCAGATACATCTTTTCCACTTGCTGCATACACAAGGTGTGACAACACTTCTTCTGCTGGCTGTAGATGCGGCTTATTGGATGGATCAATTGTAATAAAGTCAGCACACTTTCCTACTTCAATGGAACCTGTTTGTTTCATCCCAATGACTTCTGCCGCTCCTTTTGTTGCGAGTGAAAGAGCTGTTTCAACTGGTAATGCAGTCGCATCTTTATGAATACCCTTTTGCAATAAAGTTGCAACTCGAAGCTCCTCAAACATATCTAAATTATTGTTAGATGCAACGCTATCTGTTGCAATACCAACTTTTATTCCCGCTTCTAACATTCCCTTAACATTCGCTATACCGGACCCTAATTTTAAATTGCTATTTGGATTGTGTGCTACACGAACGTCATGTTCCGCTAAGAATGCGCGCTCATCTTCATTTAACACAACGCCATGTGCAATAACTGTCGGTCTCTTAAATAAACCACAGCTCGCTGCATATTCTACAGGACGTTTGCCATATCGCGCTTCAATATCGCGTACTTCACGCTCTGTTTCTGAAAGATGGATGTGAACCAACGTATGGTTTTCCACCGCGATTCTCGCACACTCTTCTAACATTTCAGTAGAGCATGCATATGGACTATGAGGAGCAACCATCGTTGTTAACATGCCGTTTTCACTGTAATATCGTTTTACATATTTTTCAGCATCTTGAATTGCTTTCTTTTCATCCTCTTTCGTTCCAAAACTAAATAAAGTTCTTGAAACCGCTGCTCGCATTCCACTATTACGAACCGTTTCCATAATCGCATCCTGATCTACACCAATTGGATTAAACATATCAGAAAATGTTGTTGTACCACTTTTTACCATTTCTAATAAACCAAGTTCTGTACTAGCAACAGCAAGCTCTGGCGTAAATTGACTTTCAAGAGGCCAAATTCTTGTTTCAAGCCACGGCTGTAATAACATATCATCACCAATGCCACGTAAAAGACTCATCACAACATGTGTATGCGTATTCACAAGACCTGGAAATAGCCACTTTCCCTTCAAATCTATCACTTGATCCACTTGATTTCGATTAGAAAATTCTCCATTTTGTACTTCTATAATCTTATCATCTTCTACAATGATATATCCGTTTTCAAACACTTCATTCTGTTCATTTAGCGTTGCAATCGTAGCGCTTACATAAGCTGTTTTCAAAAGTATTTCCCCTCTCGACTCTATAAAGTATGTTCCCCTTTAAAAAGTTACCACCATTATAGTAACTCATTGGACATTAGGAGTCAAAAGATATTTCACTTCAAACAAATTCTATTGCATAAAGATATGCATTTTCTGTTTTAAAGCATAATATTGCCTATCATTTGTGTCTGCAAATGCTTCTTCTCTATTAGAAGGCATATCCATATAAGCTATCTCTTCAAAAAATTGTGTTGCTGTAAAATCATATCGTTTTCCATTTATAACATTATAAAAGTGCCAATCTTCGCCAACTTGCGTCTTTTTTATTTCCCCTCCAAACAAATCATGTATAACAAGTGCTGTTACACCACATTGCCCTTTTGCCGGATTTTCTATCGTCCACTTTGAACTTGTTTCAAGTGACCAAGATTTCATTAAAATCTTGTAGATTTGTGCGATTTCAAAACCATCCATTTCAGCATCTCCCATGTATACTCATTTTTATACATCATATTGCAAAAGTGGCAGAACACGATCTTTAAAAACTGTTGAAGGTGTCTCTCCAATCAATTTTGCACCCATTTTCATGTAGTAGCCTTTCGCATTTGGATCACTATCAATTGTAAAACTCTTAATTCCTAATTCAACTGCTTTTTCTACGACACTTTGCCATAGAATGTTACCATAACCCTTTCCCTTATAATTTGGATGTAAATATAAAAAATCGAGAACATCTTCTTCTTTTCGTTGAAATGAAAAAAAACCAATTTTCACTCCTTCATTTTCTAAAATATATACGTAGTGATTTTTAATATACTCTTCCGTAATCGTTAAATCTTCCTTACATGCTAGTATAAATTCTTCGCTGTAATCCCAAGTTGCCTTTGATGCTAGTGCTATATGACTTAGTTCATTTGCCTCGTTTAATAATGCTTTCCTCACTACCATTTCTCCCTCTCCCTTTCCTTTAAATTACAAAAAGAACCCTTACTGATACTTTATCATAGTAAGAGTTCTCTCATCATTTTAATCTACCTTCGCTCCATAACACCTCGCCACAGCAACCGCCTGCGTTATATCCAATCTTACATTCTGTAAATCAAATGCTCTAAAGTCAATTCTATCCACTACAGCTCCTCTTAAATCTGCACCTATAAGCTTCGCTTTTCCTAATTGTGCACCTGTTAAATCAACATCACGTAAATCAGCTTTTTCTAAATTACATTCACAAAGATCCGCTTCAACTAAGCGAATACCCTTTAATTTTTGTTTACTTAAATTCGCAAATCTTAAATTTGTATATGACCAATCGCCAAATACAATCGTTATTCCATCTAAATTCGCCTCTTCAAAATCAGAACCCGTCATTTTACATTCCTCAAACTTAGAAACAAATAAATTCGCTCCAGAAAATTTACAATTTGCAAACGTACTTCCCTGGTGAATTGAAGCATTAAAAAGAGCGCCTGTGAAGTCACATTCTATGAAATTACAATTTTCCGTTACAATTTCTGATGCATCTACACCTCTAAAACGACACTTTATAAATGTACAATTTTTTAATTCCTCTTCTTTTATAGCAACATCACGAAAATCTATTTCTATATACTCGTTATTTACAAATTCACTCATGCTTTCCCTCCAAATTCCCAAAAAGAAACCTCACTACAACAAAAGTGAGGTTTCTTTTTATATAATATGTTCATCTAACCAAGAAATCAAATCTTGAAATACTTCATCCCTATTTACTTCATGGAACATTTCGTGCCTTCCATTTTCATATAGGCGAAGTGTTACATCTTTCACACCGCAATTTTTATACATATCGTATACTTCTTTTACGCCTTTCCCCATATCTCCCACTGGATCACGATCTCCGGAAAAAATATGTATAGGAAGGTCTTTCGGCGTTTTTTTATATTCTTCTGGTCTATTCACTTCAAGCATACCACTAAATAATTCACGGTAAAAACTCGTTGAACAAATAAAACCACATAACGGATCTTCTATGTATCTATCAACTTGATTTGTATCTGAAGAAAGCCAATCAAACTTTGTCCGATTCGGTTTAAAATTGGAATTAAAGTTTCCAAATGACAAAAAGTTCAACATTGGACTTTTCGTTTTTGTGCCGCGAAGCTTCATTTCAATCGTTGCCACTTTATGACCTAGTACACCTAAAAATCCAAGGTTTCCACCTGTCCCAGAAATAAGGAATCCATCATATAGGTCACCACGAAGTTGTACAGTACGTCTAGATAAGAAAGAACCCATACTGTGACCTAATAAAAAGAGCGGACAAGTATGTTCATTACGAATAAGTTCCGATACAAAGATTATGTCAGAAACAGCTTGATCCCAGCCAACATTCGGTTCGAAATGGCCATAATCCTCTTCTTGTTTTGCTGTTTTTCCATGTCCCCGGTGATCATGAGCATATACACCATAACCAGCCTTCAATAAGGCATCAATGTATTCTGTATAGACACCAGCATGTTCCGTCATACCATGTGCAATCTGTACAATTCCACGAATTTCACTTTCCGGCAGCCACTTACGCAAATAAATTTCCGATCCATCCAACACTGTAACAAAGCTTTCCTGTATGTTCATTTTGAAGGCCCCCAAATCTATATAATCTATTAACAATAGCAATCTATATATCTAAAAAATGAATCACTATTCATTCTTCTTACTATGTATTATATGCAATTGTTTGTATTATGACAAACACTGCACTTTCTAAGCAAAGACTCAAACCATTATCTTGACGAACAACAAATTAAATATTATAGTTACTTACATAAAGTAATTGATATATTTTAGGAGGTTTCACTTATGATGCCATCATTATTTTTAGCGCACGGCTCACCAATGCTTGCTATTCAAGATACAGATTATACACGTTTTCTAAAAACACTTGGAGAAACATATAAACCAAAAGCAATTGTTATTTTTACAGCACACTGGGAAACTGAAGTATTAACTATCTCATCTTCAGATAATGAATATGAAACAATTTATGATTTCGGCGGATTCCCTCCTGAATTATATGAAATAAAATATAAAGCAAAAGGTTCTTCAGCCATTGCAACAATGCTAGAAACAAAATTTAAGAATAACGGGATTCCCGTTCACAAAGATACAACTCGAGGATTAGATCATGGTTCATGGACACTATTACATCGTATGTATCCAAAAGCCGATATACCCGTCGTTCAAATTTCAGTAAATCCATTCCTTCCCGCAAAAGAGCAATATGAAATTGGACAAGCGATTCAAGGACTTGGTCAAGAGGATATTTTAGCAATCGGCAGCGGTGTTACTGTCCATAATTTACGTGCACTCAAATGGGATCAAGTGACTCCTGAACGATGGGCTGTTGAATTTGATGATTGGATTATAAATCATATGCAAAATAACGATAAAGATTCATTGTTTAACTGGGAAACTGCCGCTCCTCACGCCCGTTTAGCCGTTCCAAGAGCAGAACACTTTGTCCCTCTTTTCATCGCTATGGGAAGTGGTAATGCTGAAGGGAAAGTCATTCATCGTAGCTATGAGCTTGGAACATTAAGTTACCTTTGCTTCCAGTTTTAACTGATTTCGAACAAAAAGGATGAAGCACGGTTCGCTTCATCCTTTTTACAACTTACATATTTCACCTTGTTAACTAACTTTCAAATGCTCTTTTTCTGACACCACTGCACCTTTACTATTGAAATATACCCAAATGCAAGCTAAGAATAAAAGCGATGCTGTAGAGAAGAATACATATTGAAACCCGGCATGTGCGGCAATTTGTCCACCGAGTACTGGTCCAATCATATTTCCTAAAAACTGAAAGGATTGATTATATCCAAAAATACGTCCAGTCACATGTTGTGGTGTATGTTGTTTAAGTAGAGTTTGTACGGAAGGTAACAATCCAGCTTGTGCAATCCCTAATAGAAAACGCAATATGAATAATTGCCAAGCGGCTGTCACAAATGCTTGTGGAATAAAAACAATTCCTGCAACGAACAATGCTACAACTAACGTTTTTTGAGGGCCAATATGATCCGATAATCTCCCTAGTTTAGGAGCTGCTAAAATGACTGCTAGACCTGTTGCAGATATCACTGCCCCCGCAATTATCTCAATATGATCCGTATGAGGACCCGCTAAATGTTTCACATACAACGTAATAATAGGTTGTATGGACATATTTGCAAGTTGAATTATAAAGGTTACTACAAATAGGCTTATAATAAAATGTTTCGCCGGAACCATCGTCCATACTTTTTTTGGTTGCTCTTTTTTTGCTTGAACAGAATGATTCGATTCATGTAAAAAGAAAAAAACAATTAAAAATGAAAGAAATAAAAAAGCACCCGTTACTAAAAATACATGACGCATTCCGATTAATTCAGACAAATAGCCACCAAGCATCGGGCCAAGTAAGGAACCACTTACACCACCTGTTGATATAGTAGAAATTGCCCAGCCTGAATGCTCTTTCGGTGTTTCTGCTGCTATAAATGTGATTGCAGTTGAAAGAAATCCTGACACTGCCCCCATTAAAAAACGAAGTGCAACTAATTGATATACATTTGTAACAAATCCCATAAGCGTCATAATCATTGCCATACCAAGACTCGCACGAATGAGCATCAATTTCCGACCATGTATATCACCGAGTTTCCCCCATATTGGTGATACAATCGCACCCATTAAAAAAGTTACACCGAATGCAATTCCTGACCACTGTGCAATTTCAGATGTACCCGTTACTCCTAGATCCTCAATATAAAAGGATAAAAATGGTATCACTAAACTCATACCGGCTGCAGTGGTAAAACACCCAAGCCAACAAATGATTAAATTTCTTTTCCAGCTGGCCATTTGCACACCTTCTTTCTTAGATACCCATTCTACACCCTTCTACTGAAAAAGTTTAGCAATATGATTCATAGATCAAACCTTATTCAAAAACTACAATAACATGTAAGAACAATAAACAACACTCCTATTGCTTCTGTGACATTTCTAATCAAAGCAATCTTTATATAATATGTATTACTTGCGCACCACAACTCTCCTCATAAAACTCAATCGGACCTGCCTGACCAATCACTGCATATTCATAACCAATTTGCTGCATTTCAGCCAAGCATCTATGTAATAGTTCTCTTCCTACACCCTTTACACGATTATTTTTAGCGATTCCCATCGGTCCAAACAGCCCCTTCTTTCCTCTTACAACATCATAACAAGCAAAACCAATAATCTTCTTCTCTTGCACTGCGATATATATTGGCATTTCTTGATATATTTGAAAACCATTATGAATTGCATCGATCCATCTTTCTCCAAATTCAAACATAACAAATTGACGAAGTTCTTCTAAATCAGATTGAACAGCTCGTCTAACATTGCAAACGGCATGTTTCATACTTGTTGGTATTTCACAACTATTCAAATTTACAGTCATATCTCTTGGTACTGAAACAATCTGTAAAATACTTTGTTTCATATCTTCGTCTATTAGACTTGCTATTGTCTCATCTTGCTGAAGGATCACGCTTAAAATATGTCCTTCATTCACATATAATTGATTAAATCGCGCCATCTTATGTTTAGCTAACTGTAATATCCCCATTGTTTTATAAGAAACTTTGTATCCTTGTACTTCTATATATCTTTTATCTTGAAAGCCCCTTTGTTGTAATTGTACAAATTTCGTTACAAAATCTAGCCCTATATTATGAAATAAATACATATATAATTCACTACAAACCCCTGTTCCTTCTTTATAGGCTCCTATAAATAAATCTAACGGGCGAATGATATACTCATTATATTTAGATTCTTTGCTTGCAATTTGAAAGATTCTATTTACACGCTTTGTGAATCGAAACTCTTCCATGTATATTCTCCCTTCTACGGCAATTTTTTAAATATACACTTCGCTCCTGTATCATCAGATTCTATACTCCAGTCGATACCCATCTCTTTCGCCATAACAGCAATAATAGATAATCCAATTCCCGCACCTTTATTTTGCGAATGAGTATTTTGAAAACCTGGCCCATGGTCAACAACTGTAATTGTTTTTTCCCCATGGTTTACATATACCCCTATAAATTTCCCATCATCTGCATGCCTAACTACATTTTGAATTACATTATCTATAATTCTTTGAAACCAATTTTCATCGATATTCCAAAACAATTGCTTTTCTGGAATCACAATATCAACCTCAAAACCTTTCTCATCTAATATGTCATACCATGATGCAACAACCTTTCTCATTAAACGTGTCATATCCCTTCGTTCCGGATGATATGGATATTTCTTTGCCGTTATTAATGAATACGATAGTAAGTTCTCTATTAACTCCGCTAAGTAATTAATTTTTTCATCCATTCGTACGATTGTTTTCTGTCCTTTGACTGAGATAACTTCTTCTTTTAAAGAATCTATTTGTGCACGCATTGTCGTTAATGGCGTTCGCAAATCATGAGAAAGATCGGCAATTAGTTTTCTACGAAATTGCTCCTCTTCCTCCTCCTTCAATCGACTTTGCTGTAAAGCCTCTACCATACGATTAAAAGACTCTTCTAATAAGCCGATCTCGTCTTGCTTTGATATAGAAATTTTTGACGGAAGTGTCTGGTCTTGCGGAAGTTCCATTGCTTTTTGTAGCTTTAATAATCTTTTTCTAATCTTAAGAAAAAAGATGATAGAGATAATGATAAATGTTGTAAAACATCCAATAATAACCATTTCAAAAACAATTTCATATCTTTCACGTATTTGAGCAATTGGTGCCTTCACATATTTCCTCGGAATTTGAAATACCATAAATGCCCCTTGCTTCTCTTTTCCAATGTAAGATACAACTGTAAATGGATCCCCTTCAAAACTCCTTTTCATAAATGCAACTGCATCACTTACACTCCACTCCTGTGGAATATTTTGTTTTCCAGGAATTTGAAGGTTCGTTTTCCCTTTATTATCTACCCAAAACATTGATCCTTCTGGATATTTCCCTTGAAATTCTTGAAAAGTTCGCTCAATTCCTTCAGGATTTTTTTCGTGTAAATCTGTCGCTTTATTTCTCCATTCCTCTTCTATTTGCACACTAGAATACGCAACTTTAAAATCCTCTATCCACTCGATATATTTAATGAAGAGAAACGAACTGAGTGGGACAATGAGAGGTAACAATATAACCGCTATAAATATGATAAATAAGTACTTTCGTAATAGTGATGTACTTTTTATCATACTTTACACCGATAACCTATTCCACGTATTGTTTCTATTATTTGAGGACTACTTGGATTTCTCTCTATTTTTTCGCGTAAATGACGGATATGAACCATCAATGATTTATCTCCTTCTATGTAGGATTCATTCCATACTGCCTCAAAAATTTGTTCTTTCGTTAATGTACGATTCATATTCTTCATCAAATAAAAAAAGATTTGATGCTGCTTTCCTGATAAAACAATTTCTTCACCCGTGTCTATATCAACAATCCGGTATTCTTTCATAAATACTTTTAAATGTTTCACATGTTGCACTTCTGCTCCATCTTTGTTGTACCGCCTTAATAAAACTTCAATACGTGCCATTAACTCTTTTGGATGGAATGGCTTTGTTATATAATCATCAGCAAATGTTAATCCATATATTTTATCTTCTAATGTTGTTCTTGCAGTTAGCATAATAATAGGGGTATCTGGATATTCACTTTTAAAACGTTGACCTAGTGTAAAACCATCAAGGCCTGGCAACATAACGTCTAAAACAATTACATCTGCTATTTCACATACTTCATTCGTACCATTCTCTGAAGTAAACCATGCAACTTCATACTCTTGTTTCTGCAGTTCTCTTTTGACCCATTCCCCAATCTCGTGATCATCCTCAACATATAAAATGTGTGTCATTTCTTCACCTTCATATACAAATTTAACCTTTCTCTTCCATCATAAGGAATACAACACGATTTGAAAACCAGCACACTCCAAAATTAGGGAATACTGTATAAATTTAAACAAATCTTAAACTCTTCTAACATTATCATTAACCTTTATTTCCTATACTTGATTTGAGGTGATAGGAACATGAATTATATTTTGAAAACGACAGGGTTAACAAAAAGATATCGAAATGATTATGTAGTACATAACGTAGATTTAAAAATTCCAAAAGGAGAGATTTATGGATTTCTCGGGCCTAACGGAGCTGGTAAAACAACTAGCATTCGCATGTTATTAGGCCTTATTAAACCAACGCAAGGAAAGGTCGTGATATTTCAACAAGATTTGGCTAAAGAACGCTTATCCATATTATCTAAAATTGGAGCTCTCGTTGAAAATCCATCTTATTATGCCCACCTAAATGCCATTGAGAATTTAGAGGTTTACCGGATTTTAAGAAATGCTCCGAAAGAAAAAATTGAGGAAGTGTTACAAATTGTCGGTTTACAACATGCTGCCAAACAAAAGGTAAAAGAATACTCATTAGGAATGAAACAACGGTTAGGAATTGCAATTGCCTTACTTGGTGATCCACAGCTATTAATTTTAGATGAACCGACAAACGGACTCGATCCAGAGGGGATTCATGAGATTCGTACGTTAATTAAGCAATTAGCAAAAGAAAGAGGAATTACCATCCTTATATCTAGTCACTTATTAAGTGAAATTGATCAAATGGCAACTTATGTTGGTATCATTGCAAAAGGAAAGCTTATTTTTCAAGACAAAATAGAAACATTGCGCCGCCATGCTCAGCACTCTATTTCACTTATGACAGACAAATCAGATGCAGCTTGGAAAATCATTCTCGCTAAGGGGATTCCTTCTATGCAAGAAGAGCAGCGAATTATTCTATCAAATGTATCAAATGAAACTGTTGGCGAAATTGTAAAAACACTTGTAACACATAACATTTCTGTATTCCGAATTGAAGAAAATAAAAAGTCACTCGAAGAGATATTCTTACAGCTTATAAAGGAGGAAGAGACACATGTACAAACGCCTCTTTCAATCTGAGCTTTTAAAAATAAAAAGGAAGTGGATTTGGTTTTTAATCTTTTTAGGACCAATAGGTGTTATTTCTCTTCAAGCATGTAACTTCTTTCTTCGATATGATTGGTTGACAAAGAAATATGCGAAAGACTTATGGAGCGGCCTCATTTCTGAAGCTCAACCGCTTGCTCTCACAACTCTTATATTAGGAATTACGATTGTTACTTCTTTAATTGCGCACATAGAGCATCATTCTAGTTCATGGAAGCATCTCTTATCCTTACCTATTAATAAGCGACATATTTTTCTAGTAAAATTCATACTGGTATTTTTCCTGCTTGCTGTATCTTGTTCTTTATTATTAATTGGCATAGTTGGATTGGGTTTAGCATTACAATTCGATGCTTCCATTCCATGGCTTTCTATATTTAAAATGAGTTTCTATCCTTATTGGTCGGCACTGCCAATTGTAGCGCTACAACTATGGATTGCTATCATATTTCAAAACCAAAGTATCGCATTTACAATCGGACTTTTAGGAACTATTTTCACAATGTTTTCAGTAGCTCTTCCCAATTGGTTCATATGGAGATGGCCAAGCCTACGTATTGACTGGGGATCTCCACTTCTATGTGTAGCAATAGGTCTAATCGTTGGTATATGTATGTTATGTATTGAAACAGCAGATTTTACTAGAAGGGATGTGCATAAATAATGCTTTGGCTTAAAACCATACAAGCTGAATTTTATAAAATTAAAAAAACCAAAATATGGACATTACTATTTTTAAGCCCGATTTTAGCAGGAGTAATAGCTTATGCAAATGCCTCAAACTATCCCGATTATAAACATTGGGAGTTAATTTATAATATCATGATAATGGTACATGGTATGTTGCTTCTTCCATTATTAACAGGCATTTTCATTGCATTTATTTGCCGATATGAACATTCAAATGGTGGTTGGAAACAACTTTTAGTACAACCTATATCACGATATCACGTCTATATTATAAAATTTCTCTTTATTCTCTTATTTATAGGTGCGATGCAAGTCTTCTTCATTATAAGTTATATTAGCGTTGGACAACTTTTGCATGTCCCTGGGCCATTCCCTCTAGCTACTATAGTAAAAAGTGTAGTAGGCGGCTGGATTGCTACCCTCCCTTTAATCGCCTTACAATTATGGGTTTCAAGTATTTGGTCCAGCTTTTCAGCACCGATTGCTTTAAATGTTATAGCTTCCATACCCGCTATGATAATTGCGAATTCTGCAAGGTTCGGTCCCATCTATCCATGGTCCCAACCTTTTCTTGCTATGCTTCCTAAAGAAGGCTCTGGGCTGTTTTATATCTCTGTTCAAACACTAGTATTTGTCGTAATCGGGAGCTTTGTGATTGTATTTATAGGTGGCTTTGTTCATTTTATGAAAAAAGCATATTAATTTTTTACATACAGATAGCCCAAAACTGTTTCAAAACAGGATTGGGCTATTCAGCCTAACTAAACATACAAATCATATCCATATATAATAGAAACAATAATCCCAACTACCACTATCCCAGGCAATAAACTTGCCACTTTTATCTTAATAAATCCAAGCAAATTGAGTCCGATTGCAAAAATCATAATCCCACCAGTCGCGGTCATTTCTACGATAAACTGATTCATTAGCTTCTCTGGTACAAAACTATTAATTTGCGTCGCGAAAATCGCAATACCTCCCTCATATAAAATGACTGGTATTGCTGAAAATAGTACGCCTATTCCAAGCGTTGTCGTTAAAATAAGCGAAATAAATCCATCAATAATTGCTTTTGTAAATAGCACATCATGATTTCCACGAATACCGCTATCCAAAGCTCCAAGTATCCCCATTGCTCCGATAGCAAAGATTAATGTAGCTGTCACAAATCCAAGAGATATACTCCCTTCTCCTTTTGAGCCAACCTTTTTTTCTAGCCAATCCCCTAAACTCTTTAACTTTCCTTCTAACTCCAACCATTCTCCAATCACTGAACCAATAACAAGACTTATAATTACAACAAGAAAGTTTTCGCTTTTTAATCCCATTTGAAGACCAAGTACAGTAACAGCTAAACCAATTGTATGCATAACTGTCCCTTTCATACTTTCTGGAATATTACTTAATAGTTTACCTAATATAGTACCAATTAGTATACAAATTCCGTTCACTACTGCTCCTAATATAACCATTATGCCTTCTCCATCCTCTTCAACCATTATTTTTCAAATTTTTATATCTAACATACAACAAAATACACGGAATTTTAACAGAATTTTCAAAACTCTACAAGTAAAATCGACTTATGTATTGTATTTTTTCCTCGTTTCATGTTACCGTAATATTACACTATGAGATGAGCTCTTAATACATAGCTATCATCTGACATAAGCATCTTTCATCTTACATACCATGTCTAGCATACATAAAGTGAAACTTTAATCAGCTCTCACCAATCAGACTTTTACGGGCAGTTCATCTCCCACCTTAACCTCTTTGCTTCCGCTGAATTTTAAGACGGAAGTGTTACTGTCCATAAATAGCGGGATAAACTATTAAGCACTTACTCATTTTTGTACATATTATATGAAACTCTCATCATTGAACTTTCTAAAAGAAAGTCATGATATAAAAAGAAAAAGGAAAGATAACTATGACACCTTTATTTAAACGATTTATTTTAATAGTAATTCTCATTACACCGATTGTTTTATTGATAAATAACTCCTTTACATCAAAAGCAAAAGATACAGCTGGGGTAGAAAATAAAACGAAAAAAGCAACGGACACAAAGAAGAAAGAGAATCCTGAAATTACAATTACTTTCTCTGGTGATACGATGTTCGATTGGAATTTACGACCAGCTATTCAAAAAAACGGTGCTGATTATCCGTTCCAGCATGTAAAAGATGAAATAACCAAAGCTGATATTTCCTTTATAAACTTGGAATCTGCATTTACAACACGGGAGAAAAAGGCCCCTGGTCAGTCATTCTGGATCAAAAGCGATCCTTCCACATTACAAGCTATTAAAAACACAGGCTATGACATTGTGAATATTGGCAATAACCATACGCTCGACTATGGACAAGATGGTTTAATGGATACGATATCTCATGTAGAAAAACTAAAACTCCCTTATATTGGAGCTGGAAAAAATGCAGATGATGCATACACAGCTAGAGAAATCACAGTAAAAGGGAAAAAAATTAAATTCCTTTCCTTTGTTCGTTTTATGCCTGACTTTACCTGGGTAGCTGGTAAAGACAAGCCAGGTGTTGCAAATGGATATGATATCAATCTAGTAACAAAAACGATTAAAGAACAAAAGAAAGACGCCGATTATCTGATTGTATATATGCATTGGGGTGTTGAAAAATCTAATAGACCTGTAGACTACCAAAAACAATATGTACCGAAAATAGTCGAAGCTGGTGCTGATGCGATTGTTGGAAGTCACCCACATTGGTTACAAGGATTTGAATACTACAACAAAGTCCCTGTCGCTTATTCATTAGGAAACTTCTTATTCCCTAACTATGTAAAAGGAAAAAGTGCTGAAACAGGTGTATTGACCCTTACATTTAAAGGAAAAGATGTACAAATGTCAATTAACCCTTATATCATTCGTAAAGATCAAATTTCACCAGCCACCCCTGAGGAAAAGAAAAAAACACTACAATATTTACAAACCATTTCAACTGATGTAGAAATTGATGAAACTGGAACAATCAAAAATAAACGTAGTTAGAAAAAAGGAAGCTTTTCACTAAAAAGCTTCCTTTCTTTTTGTATATTAAATTAACAAATCAAACAAAACAGGATTTTTATTTAACTCCATAAATTGAATATTATTTTCTCGAAAACGGGTAATTAACGGTTCATAATCTTCTTTATGTTTTAGCTCCACTCCAACGAGTGCAGGTCCATTTTCTTTATTATGTTTTTTAATATACTCAAAACGAGTGATGTCATCCTCTGGTCCTAATCCTTTATCAAGAAATTCTCGCAATGCTCCTGAACGTTGCGGAAATTCAATAATAAAATAATGTTTTAACCCTTCGTAAATGAGAGAGCGTTCTTTCATTTCCTGCATTCTATCAATATCGTTATTTCCACCACTTAACGTACAAACAACGGTTTTCCCTTTAATTTCGTCCTTATAAAAATCGAGTGCCGCAATTGAAAGAGCACCAGCTGGCTCCGCAACGATTGCATTTTTCTTGTACAATTCTAAAATCGTTGTACAAATTTTCCCTTCAGGAATCAATACAATATCATCCAATACGTCTTTACACGTTTCAAAGGTTAATTTCCCTACTTTTTTGACAGCTGCTCCATCAACGAAACTATCGATTTTTTCTAGGGCCACGTTTTCATTTTGTAAAAAAGCTTCTTTCATCGATGCTGCTCCCTTTGGTTCCACGCCGATTACTTTTGTCGTAGGACTCACACCTTTTACATATGTACCAATACCTGATGCTAAACCACCGCCACCAATTGCTGTGAAGACATAATCCACATGTTTCTCCATATCGTGTAAGATTTCAACAGCGACTGTCCCTTGACCCGCAATTACATATGGATCATCAAACGGATGAACAAACATCATGCTATTTTCCTCACAATAGCGCTGCGCTTCTTGGAAAGAGCTATCAAATGTGTCCCCAACTAACACAATTTCCGCATAAGTACCACCAAAAAATTGTACTTGAGATACTTTTTGCTTAGGTGTTGTTGTTGGCATAAAAATTTTAGACTGAATATTCAATAAATTACACGTATAAGCAACCCCTTGCGCATGATTACCAGCACTAGCACATACAACCCCATTGTGTAATTGTTCTTTCGATAAGCTTTGAATTAAATTGTAAGCACCTCGAATTTTAAACGAACGAATTACTTGTAAGTC
This sequence comes from Bacillus sp. FSL K6-6038, assembly GCF_038050455.1. NCBI lineage: Bacteria > Bacillati > Bacillota > Bacilli > Caryophanales > Bacillaceae > Bacillus > Bacillus sp. FSL K6-6038. The sequence continues at coordinate 1,848,907 of NZ_JBBOUH010000001.1, read as the reverse complement.
TTCTCGTTTCACATATACATCACATTCATATTTCTCAGATAAAACTGAATCCCGCTGGAGCGGTGTTTTATTGACGATATCCTTCATATGATTATGAGCCACAAGGATATCTTCGATTTTCACTCTTTCCCTTACATTTTGCACCATCTCGTATCATTCCTTATCTCTTTTATATGGATTTAATCAAAATTTTGCATTTTTAGCACTGCACCTGTATTCGCTGATGTTACCATTTGTGCATAGCGCCCAAGCCATCCTGTTTTCACTTTTAACTCTGGTTTTTTCCATTCTTTTCTCCGTTTTTCTAATTCTTCATCACTTACTCTCACTTCAAGTAAACGTTCCTCTACATCAATACATACAATATCGCCTTGCTTGAGAAGTGCAATCTCTCCGCCAGCAGCAGCTTCTGGTGAAATATGTCCTACTGAAATGCCACGTGATGCCCCTGAAAACCGACCATCTGTTAATAGTGCAACATCTGCGCCTAATCCCATACCAGCAATTGCTGAAGTTGGAGCTAACATTTCTGGCATACCAGGTCCACCTCTTGGGCCTTCATAACGAATAACAACAACATCTCCTTTTTTCACTTTACCTAGCATAATCCCTGCAAGCGCCTCGTCTTGAGACCCAAAAATAACACATGGTCCTTCAAAACGTTTCACTTCTGTTGCACCACTTTTAATAACAGCACCATCTTTTGCAAGGTTTCCTTTTAATATACGCAGACCACCTTCTTCACTATGAGGATTTTCAAGAGAGTGAATTACTTCTTTATCTTGAATTTCTGCATGAGCGATGTTTTCTCGTAATGTCTGGCCAGTAGCTGTAATACGGTCCAGATGGAGTACACCTTCTTTTCTACTTAACTCTTTTAAAATAGCGCTGATACCACCTGCACGATCAATATCTTCCATATGCCAATTAGAAGCTGGGCTCACTTTACATAAATGTGGAACGCGTCTTGAAACTGCATCAATTCGGCTCATATCATAATCAAGTCCCGCTTCCTGTGCGATTGCTAACGTATGTAATACCGTATTTGTTGATCCTCCCATCGCCATATCTAATGCAAATGCATCGTCAATCGCTTCTTCTGTTACGATATCTCGTGGTTTAATATCACATTCAATTAATACTTTTAATTTTTCAGCTGCTTGTTGAATTAGTTCTTCACGCCTTGGGTCTGTTGCTAAAATGCTACCATTCCCAGGAAGCGCAAGCCCTAATACTTCACATAAACAGTTCATTGAATTTGCAGTGAACATACCTGAACAAGAACCACAAGATGGACAACCGTGATCTTCAATATCCTTTAACTCTTCTTCTGAAATTCTCCCAGATTGATAGGCACCTACCCCTTCAAAAACAGAACTTAAGTCGACTACTTCTCCTTTTGATGTTTTCCCTGCAGCCATTGGACCACCAGAAACAAATACAGTCGGAATGTTAACACGTAATGCGGCCATCATCATGCCTGGTGTGATTTTGTCACAGTTCGGAATACAAATCATCCCATCAAACCAGTGTGCATTTACTACCGTTTCCACTGAATCGGCGATAATTTCACGGCTTGGGAGCGAATAGCGCATACCGATATGCCCCATCGCAATCCCATCATCTACCCCAATTGTATTAAACTCAAACGGAACCATACCAGCTGCACGTACCGCTTCTTTTACAAGACGACCAAATTCATTTAAATGTTTATGACCTGGAATAATTTCAATGAAAGAATTACAAATTGCTATAAACGGCTTATCAAAGTCTTCATCTTTTAAACCAGTTGCTTTTAATAAACTACGATGTGGTGCTTTGTCAAATCCCTTTTTAATCATGTCACTTCTCATCTTTTCAAGTCCCTTCTGTTCATTTTCACTTATCTATCTCCTACTACTTTTTCACTAACTCTTTCCCCTTTGGCTGCTGGATCCAAGTCATCATCTCTCGTAATTCTGCTCCTACTTTTTCAAGTTGATGATTTTGCTCTGCCTTTTTCATCGCATTGTAAGTTGGACGTCCTGCTTGATTTTCTAAAATCCATTTCTTTGCAAATTCGCCTTGCTGAATCTCCGCAAGAACTCGTTTCATTTCTTTTTTCGTTTCATCTGTAACAATTCTAGATCCTGTTACATAGTCACCAAACTCTGCTGTATCTGAAATAGAATGGCGCATATTCGTTAGACCACCTTCGTACATTAAATCAACAATTAACTTTAGCTCATGTAAGCATTCGAAATATGCAATCTCCGGACGATATCCACCTTCTGTTAACGTTTCAAAGCCTGCTTTCACAAGTGCAGTTACCCCGCCGCATAATACAGCCTGTTCTCCAAATAAATCCGTCTCTGTTTCTTCTTGGAATGATGTTTCAATTACACCAGCACGTGTACAACCAACTCCTTTGGCATATGCAAGAGCTACATCAAAAGCGTTTCCAGTCGCATTTTGATAAACGGCAACTAAAGCTGGAACACCATTTCCTTCTTGAAATACGCGGCGAACAAGATGTCCTGGACTTTTTGGCGCAACCATCGCTACATCTACGTAACTTGGTGGCTGAATTTGTCCAAAGTGAATATTAAATCCATGTGAGAAAAGTAACATCTGTCCTTCGCGAAGATTCTTTTCTACTTCATTTCGATATACATGCGCCTGCTGTTCATCTGGCAATAATACTTGTACAACGTCTGCGGTTCTTACCGCTTCTGAAACTGACATTACTTCAAAACCATCCGCTTTCGCTACGCTAAAAGATTTTCCTGGACGAACACCCACTACAACATGAACACCGGAATCACGTAAATTTTGAGCTTGCGCATGACCTTGTGACCCATAACCAACTACTGCCACCGTTTTCCCTGCTAATACCTCTAAATTTGCATCTTTTTCATAATATGTTTTCATCTTCACATACACTCCTTATAATTTATTTACTTGCAGAACATCAATTAATTTCTTTAACTGATTAACGAGTAATACTGCTTCCTTTTCTGTACAAGCTACTGTAAGTTTCATTTTAGAAACTTCTCTTGTTTCTCCTTCATTTAAGTTTAAAGAAGAATTGTTATAGCAACGCCGAGCAAAAATCCCACTTACTCTTAATAAAACACCGGGATCGTTATTGACAACGAGTGAAAAAGTATGACTCATTCTTCCCACCTCTTCATGATCATTTCATGATTCCCTTTATTAGGAGGAACCATTGGAAATACGTTTTCGCCCTCTTCTACACAAAAATCCACAACAACTGGTCCTGACCGTCCACTTTTAGCGATATAGTATGCCTCCTGCAATATACGTGATAGCTGATTCACATCTCGTACTTGATAATTATGCTTTGTAACCGGCATTGTGATTCCCACAACGTCCGCTTCTTGAAAACCATCTTTTCCAATGAGAGGTGTTGCTACTTGCCCTGTAATTACTACTAAAGGAATCGAATCCATATACGCATCTGCTAAACCAGTAACTAAGTTTGTAGCCCCAGGGCCGGAGGTAGCAAATACTATCCCGACCTCTCCAGAAGCTCTCGCATACCCTTCTGCTCCATGAATAGCTGCTTGTTCATGACGCGTTAAAACATGTTTCAAACCACTGCGATACAGCGCATCGTAAACTGGTAAAATAGCTCCGCCCGGATAGCCAAATACTGTTGTTACACCTAATTTCTTTAAACATTGAATAACATGTCCGGCACCTGTTACTTTTTTTACTTCTCCATGATCCACTTCATCACACACTGCATGTTGTTCCTTCATTTTGCTAACTCCTTCCCCTATTCGTTAAGCTAAGCTTTCTGCTAGTCCCGGAACTCGCACTCCTCGCTCTCTCGTTAACTTTTTAAATTCTTCTGTTAACTGTTTCGTTACTTCTCCTGGTTTTCCAATTCCGATTTCTCTTGAATCCACTCTTACAACTGGAATTAATTCAGCAGCAGTTCCTGTTAAAAATACTTCATCTGCTACATATACATCGTGACGAGTAAATGGTCTTTCTTCACAAGGAATATTTAACCTTTCACAAAGTTCAATGACACTATTCCTTGTAATCCCTTCAAGAGCTCCTAAATATGCAGGTGGCGTTACTACTTTTCCATCTTTCACAATGAATACGTTATCTCCCGATCCTTCACAAACATACCCTTGTTGATTTAACATAAGCGCTTCTAGCACACCTGCTTGTGCTGCTTCAATCTTTACGAGTACGTTATTTAAATAGTTCATCGATTTAATACGTGGATCAAGTGCATCTGGCATATTTCGACGAGATGCAACAGATACAACACTAAGACCGTTATCATAGAACTCTTGCGGGAACAACTTTAACTGTTCAGCAATGATAATGACACTTGGTTTCGTGCAGCTTCTTGGATCCAGCCCTAAATCCCCTTTTCCTCTTGAAACAATTAATCTAATATATGCATCTGCATATTCATTTTTTTGTAGTGTCTGTAAAACCGCTTGTTCCATCTCTTCGATTGTCATCGGGATCGTTAGTAAAATCGATTTCGCAGATTCATATAAACGCTTTAAATGCTCTTTTAAACAAAATACATTTCCGCCATAGCTACGAATCCCTTCAAATACGCCGTCTCCATATAAAAAACCGTGGTCGTAAACAGATACAACAGCCTTTTCTTTTTCTACTAATTCCCCATTCATATAGATATACTGGTTTCCCATCTTACATCGCTCCTCTTTTTTATCTCTTTATGTGCAATCCATCTTTTTATCGATTGCTGAGAAGAATGCGTTTTATCAGAATATTATGTATATTAATTATAAAAATATCCTCGCCTCAACAATCGATTTTCTACAAACGTGTAGCAATCCATTGCTGAGACGAGGGAATCGTGGTACCACTCAGCTTCCTTATACTTCTCGCGAAATATATGCTCTGTAGACTTTTGTTCTTTTACCGGGAACAACTCCGCTGCTCTCTACTCATTTTTTTCAAGGACAGTGCTCTGAGGTGATCTTCAACCGATACAATTGTTACCACCCTCACAGCCACGGGGCAGCTCTCTGAAACAATTTGTATCGTTTACTCTCCTCTTCTTTGCATTCTTCTATTCTCTTTTCTAAAGTAAAAACTCTCGCCTCAGCAATCAATCACTACGTCATAGTAGCTTTGATTGCTGAGGCGAGAGTTTCGCGGTACCACTCAGCTTCCTTATATTTCTCACAAAATATAAGCTCTGTAAGTCCTATCAGACTATCACCCTTTTACCGGGGATGAAACCGCCGCTCTCTACTCGGTTTCCCTTTCGCAAGCGATGCTCCAAGGTGATCTTCAATGATTCGATCGTTACCACCCTCACAGCCATGGGGCAGCTCTCTGAAACTTTCATAATCATCTACTTTCCTCTTCTTTGCATATACAATATATAAAAATTAGAAAATTCTAAATTAACTTTTAAGTTGTTACACGTATTATAGGACTTCATTCTTTTCATTGTCAACATGTTTTTTGAAAAATTTTATTTTAAATTATAATCCAAACTTTTTATCAAAATAAAAAAGGAATGAATCTCAATCCAACACTCATATATTACTTAAGGCTTGTCTATTAGAAAAGACAGCTTCATACATATGTAAAATTATTAAGGAGATGATGTGAATATGTTAAAAGGCAAAGTTGCATTGGTTACTGGAGCAAGCCGTGGAATTGGACGCGCTATTGCGAAACGCTTAGCAAACGACGGTGCATTAGTTGCTGTTCATTATGGAAATCGTAAAAGCGATGCAGAAGAAACAGTGCAGGAAATTCAATCAAATGGCGGTTCAGCTTTTTCTATAAATGGTAACCTCAAATCGTTACATGGTGTAGAATCTCTTTACCAATCTTTAGATGACAAATTGCAAAAACATACAGGTGAAAATAAATTTGATATTTTAGTAAATAACGCAGGAATCGGTCCGGGAGCCTTTATTGAAGAAACAACTGAAGACTTTTTCGATCGAATGATTTCCGTGAATACAAAAGCCCCATTTTTTATTATTCAACAGGCATTGTCACGTTTACGTGACAATAGCCGTATTATCAATATTTCATCAGCTGCAACACGAATTTCTTTACCCGATTTCATTGCCTACAGCATGACAAAAGGCGCGATCAACACAATGACTTTTACACTAGCAAAGCAACTTGGAGCAAGAGGGATTACAGTTAATGCGATACTACCAGGCTTTATTAAAACAGATATGAATGCTGAACTCTTAAGTGATCCAATGATGAAACGATATGCAACTGAAATCTCTGCTTTCGGCCGTTTAGGAGAAGTAGAAGATATTGCAGATACCGCTGCATTTCTTGCTTCCTCTGACAGCCGATGGGTTACTGGACAATTAATTGATGTGAGCGGTGGTTCTTGTTTATAAAAAAACATATAGTTTCAAATCTTTTTTATTGCGCAATAAAACAATTTATATAATACTAGATAAAACATATCTATTTAGGAGGATTACAGCAATGACAGAAAAAACATACGAACTCGCAACCTTTGCAGGCGGCTGCTTTTGGTGCATGGTAAAACCATTTGATGAACTTCCAGGTATTCAAAAAGTTGTTTCAGGCTATGCTGGTGGCCACACCCCAAACCCAACATACGAACAAGTAAAGTCTGGAACATCTGGGCATTTAGAAGTTGTTCAAATTACTTTCAATCCTTCTATTTTCTCTTATCAAAAATTACTAGATTTATACTGGCCACAAATTGATCCAACTGATGATGGCGGGCAATTTTTTGACCGTGGACCATCCTATCGCACAGCGATTTTTTATCATAATGAATCGCAAAAAGAGCTAGCCGAAAAATCAAAACTAGCAATAGCAGAAAGCGGTATGTTTAAGGATCCAATCGTGACGGAAATTCGTTCAGCTGCTCCTTTTTACGAAGCGGAAGAATATCATCAACATTTTTATAAAAAAAATCCTGAGAAATATGCTCAGGAGCGTAAAGAGTCTGGTCGTGAAGATTTTATTAAGTCAAATTGGAAAAAGAATTAATCATATCTCTCACTACCTTTTCAATAATTTGAACAGGTAGTGTTTTTTTATTACCTGACGTCTTGCTATGATTAGCATACTTTTATTATCTTTTAAAAATTCCTGCTTCATGAACAACGAGAATACTTTAGGTCAATGAGAAGATCTTCTCATTGACCTTTTTTATTTTCCAATATAATAAATCATTTCTCTACTTATTCGCTTCATTTTTCAACTGCAACGCAATCAAACTAGCAAAATCATGTACTAGTGTCGCAGCTAATAAAGAAGTAATTTGAGCTTGATCATATGGCGGTAACACTTCCACTAAATCGAAACCAATATAATTAAAACCACTTAATGAACGCACCATATTTAATGTCTCACGACTGTTAAATCCCCCAACTTCTAATGTCCCTGTACCAGGCGCACAAGATGGATCTACAAAATCAATATCAAACGTTAAGAAACACGGTGTATCGCCAATCGTTGTTCGCATTTGCTCAAGGATACTTTCAAAACCACGATTACATAATTCTGCTGTTGTAATAACGTTATATCCTAAGTCATTGCTAGCTTCTATATCACCAGGATGATTCAATGTTCCACGAATTCCAATTTGAAATACTTTGTCTGGCTGTAGTAGCCCTTCTTCATGTGCACGTATAAACGGCGAACCGTGCCAATATTTTTCCTCATAATATGTATCCCATGTATCTGTGTGCGAATCGAAATGAATCATTGCCACAGGTCCATGAACTTTCGCTGCCGCACGAAGGCTTGCTAATGTAACAGAATGATCCCCTCCAAGACCTATCGGGATAATTCCTTGCTGCATTAACCCAAAAACGGCTTCCTCTATTAAATCATAGCTGCGATGAATATTATGTGGAATCACAGAAACATCACCAATATCAATCGCATTTGTGTCATCAAATGGGTATACATGGTGAATTGGATGATATGGAAATAAGGTCATCGATGCCTGACGAATTGCTTGTGGAGCAAAACGAGCACCAACGCGAAAAGAAGCAGCAGTATCAAATGGCATTCCTAAAATAGCAACTTTTGCTTGCTCATTACTTGATGGCAATCTCACAAATGTACCTGTCGTACAAAACTCTGGTTTTACATCTGGTGTTAGTGGATATTTCATTTCTCATTTCCCCTTTTCAAACATAATTTTTTGCACCCGAAAGAAACTTTTTTTATATGAATGTTTTTTATTAAAATGCAAAAATCATGCCATATAGAAAATGATTCGTTACCCTCTATTCACTCTTTTTCTGTCTATGCATAATTGCATAGCTTATTCTAATCAACATACAAAGTATGAAAAATAGTTTTTATTAAAAGGCAAGAAATTTCATAAATCACTTATTAAAAGAGTGCGTTTATAAAATGGCACACATGATATAATAGGCGTTTTTATTTTACATATATAATTGTAATTGGTGCGGTCTATTCAAGGGATGATAATGATTCAAGAAATAAAGTAAATTACTTAAATTGCAAACCCACTTAATTTATGACAAAAAAGCAAATTAAATTTCAATAAATCAAAAAACATTACATTTATATTACAAGACACATTGATTATTTCAATATTACAGAATATAATTCTTTTGTGAAAATAAAAACTAAAATTATTCATTATTTGGGGGATATGGAAAATGAAGAAATCTATTTTACCAATTTTAATGGCTGCAATGTTTGTAGTTCCTACAGTTTCTCATGCAGAAGAAAATGTAGTTGTTCAGAATCATACATATGCAATTGAGCAAGGTGAAGAAAATGGGGCTATGGTTCCACATTGGTCAAAATATGGAGGTTCTTGGTATTACTTTAATGAAGATGGTAATACAGCTAAAGATTGGAAAAAGATCGACGGCACTTGGTATTTCTTTGGTAAAGATGGAATTATGGTTACAGACTTGAAAACTATTAATAAAAAAACATATTATTTTAATGATAATGGAGCTATGATGACAGGTTGGAAACAATTTAATGGACCTGTGTCTTATAACGGAAAATGGCGTTATTTTAATGAAGATGGCTCCATGGTTAAAGATTGGAAAAATATTAAAGGCACTTGGTATTACTTCGATGAAGAAGGATTCATGGCCACAGGTAAAAAAACGATTATAGGACAAACATTTTACTTTAATGATAATGGCAGCATGGTGACAGGTTGGAAACACTTTGGTGGTTCCGACGGATGGCATTACTACAATGAAGATGGTTCCATGGCTATAGGGGAAAAATTGATTAATGATAAAGGGTATTATTTTAATGATAATGGGACTATGGTGACAGGTTGGCGTGAGATTACTAGTGGGCCCTATAAAGGCACTTGGTATTACTATAATGAAGATGGTTCCATGGCTACAGCATGGAAAAATATAAAAGGGACTTGGTATTTCTTTTATGGAGATGGGACTATGGCTACTGGCTGGTTACCAGCAGGCGATACTTGGTACTATCTAAATGCAAATGGTTCTATGGCTACTGGCTGGTTAAAAGAAGGACCTACTTGGTATTATCTAAATACAAATGGTTCTATGGCTACTGGCTGGTTAAAAGAAGGATCTACTTGGTATTATCTAAATACAAATGGTTCTGTGGCTACTGGCTGGTTAAAAGAAGGATCTACTTGGTATTATCTAAATACAAATGGTTCCATGGCTACTAGCTACCTGTTCATTGATGGAAAGTGGTATCACTTTGCAGATAATGGCGTTATGATCTAAGTGAATTTCAATGGGTAGAGATTTACATCTCCTACCTATTGAAAAGTATCCCTAGACCTGTTCCCTCTATTCTTTAGGGAACAGGTCATTTTTGTTTTCTTGAACTCACACACAATTATAGTGATGAATGTAGTTTAGTACGATCTTTTGCAATAATTTATTTCCTCAATCTCTCAATAAAGTCATGTAATTTATCAAGCGAAGTCATATTCTGATTACATGCTATACTATCTTTACAAATATAGTTTCCTTTTTTAACAAAAGTACCTGGTACATCACCTTTTATTTCAACTAAAAACAGACCTACTTCTTCGTGACCATGACACAATGAACAAATACTCTTTTTATTTATACTTTGAAACGTTCCCTGTAGGCCAACAAACTTATTTCCATTCTTTGCTACAATAAACTTTCTGCCCGTTCCTTTATCAATCCAACCTAAATACGACATTTCTTTCATATTTATTTCTTCTATTTCAGGAAGCTTCAATTTTTTAGCTTTAGGAAATATTTTTTTTAACGCTTGTGGTGTAATTTCCTGAAACGGAATAACATATGGATTTAACTGAAGTAAAAACGATTCTGCGTTCTCTCTATTTTCAACTGCCAAAATCGTATCGATTATTTTTTTTTGTGCATCAGTAAGATTTTCAAAAACATGTAACACTTTTTCTATTGCAAGAGACTTCAGCGCAGCAATAACACCTCTATCGTTTGCTGTTGCGTGTCCATGCGCTAGAATATGAGTTTGTGATTTTATAAAATTATATTGATCACTTCTAATAAATGCTTCCATTATTATCACTCCATACAAATTGTTGATCTCTTTTTATTGTATACAATACACTTATTTTATAAAATGTCGAAAACGATTCATAAACAAAGTATACACAAAAAGCACTGATTATTTCTAATTGAATAATCAGTGCTTTTCATTATTATTTTGAATACACGATTTTTTTTATCGTTTCCGTAGAAAGAAAGTATTCCTCTGCTAATTGATGAATGGTAGTTCCACTTTTAAAAGCATGTTTAATGTCTCTATTCCGCGCATCAAGTTGCTTTCTTCCGCCAGATCGTGTACCCCATTTATAATGTTTAGTTTCTTGTTTGGGAATGTAAATTGTTTCACCTTGTACATACTTTTGAATTTCTACAATTAAGCTTTCTGGTAAAACAGTCGCTGCCTTTACGTATTTCATTTCTGCTCGCCCCTTATTTTTTATGGTTCATTTCAATAAGGTGCAAAGCCAAATATAAAAGAAATGATACGAGCTCATTTTGGCGATTGAATACTACTTGTCTACCTCACGCAAAGTATCGCCATTTCCATACTTGGCTTTGCATGAGACGCTGCAGTGTCTGGCAATTGTATTGTAATCGCCATATCAACACCTCCTAATATACCTTTTGATTCAACTTTATTATATGATAAATTTTCCTCACTTGCATCCCACTACTTTTTAAAATTAAAAATAATGTGAGGGCGCTTTATGAACAAAAGAATCATTACATCATTGATTATACTAACCACTCTTCTCTTCCTACTCTTTGGAACTTATAAATTAATGAATTCACGAACGTATCAACTATTTGGTAAATTAACAAATCGGGTAGAAACAAATCAAAAAGTCGTCGCCCTAACCTTTGATGATGGTCCTACAAAAAATGTAGAACCTGAATCTATCATTTTATTACATTCCATGTATGACGATTCTAATAATGCCTTAAAGACCATTGAAAGCATTTTAGATTCTTTATCTAAAAAAGGCTATCAATTTGTTACAGTAAACGAATTGCAGAAAAGATAATTCTATAATTAAAAGGCTCTAGCATAACGTTATGCTAGAGCCTTTTGTACTTTAAATCACTCCAATTACATTTAAAAATACGATAATAATTGCAATTGGTGCGATATAGCGAAGTAAGAATAACCATAATACAAATAATTTATAGCCTTTATTTTTACTGACACCCAGTTCTTTCATTAATACATCTTTCTTCATTTTTAATGGCACGAAAATTGCAACTAATAATACACCAAGCGGCATAAGAACGTTACTTACTGCAAAGTCTGCTAAATCAAACACTGTTTTTCCAAAAAGCTTCACATCACTTAATACACCATATGATAGTGCCGATGGAATTCCAACAACAAAGATTAGTAATCCAACAATCAATGCCATTTTTTCACGTTTTCCCTTTCCTTTTTTTGTTAAGGAAGCAACACTAATCTCTAACATAGAAATTGCAGATGTTACAGTAGCAAAAAAGAATAGTAATAAGAAAATAATGAAAAATAGTTTTCCAAATGCCATTTTACTGAAGATAGCCGGTAATACAATAAATAGTAATCCCGGTCCTTGAGATGGCTCCATTCCAAATGCAAATACAACCGGGAAAATTGCAAGTCCCGCAAGTAATGTAATAACAAGTGTTAAACCAACAATAGAAAATGCTGAACGCGGTAAATTTTCTTCTTTCGGCAAGTACGAGCTATACGTTACCATTACTGCCACACCGACAGATAATGAGAAGAACGATTGCCCCATCGCATATAAAACAATCTCAGACGTTACATGCGAAAAATCAGGTTGTAAGAAGAAACGTACCCCTTCTCCCGCTCCATCTAATGTAAGCGCACGAACAATTAACACAAAGAACAAAACGAATAGTGCTGGCATAAAGTATTTATTTACTTTTTCAACACCATTTTGCACGCCTTTACTCACGATAAAAATAGTAATAAGAATAAATAATAGCTGTGATCCAACTGCTAAATATGGATTGGAAATGATTTCACCAAATGTTGCTTCGTATGCACCATTTCCTTCCCATAGTCTACCTGTAATTGCATTCCATAAATATAATAAAATCCAACCTCCTACAACACTGTAGAAAGAAAGCAATATGAAACATGTTACAATCCCTAACTTACCAACCCACGGCCATAATGTTTTAGGAGCGATCTCTCTATACGCATCAACAGCCTCTTTTTGCGTACTTCTTCCGATTGAAAATTCTGCCAATAATAAAGGTAAACCAATCAGTAAAGTAAAACCAATGAATATTAGAAAGAAGGCACCGCCCCCTCCAATACCGGCCATATACGGAAACTTCCAAATTGCGCCAAGGCCAATTGCTGAACCTGCTGCAGCTAAAACGAAACCTAATTTCGATGTCCATTGCTGTGAATTCATCTTTCTATCTCCTCTCTTCTTCTATTTTTTCTTGTTATTACATTTCATACTTACTCGTATTGTTCTATCCTCTTCCCTTTCTAATACAACCACTTCCCTTCAGAAACAAAAAATCGCCCCTACAGTAACGTAGGGACGATAAAAATATCGCGGTACCACCCTAGTTGTGAAAAATACTAAGAAACTGCCGAAATAAAAAAAGCCCCTACGAAAACGTAGGGACGATAAAATATCGCGGTACCACCCTAGTTATGAAGATACAACTAAAATAACCCCGAAATAAAAAACGTCCCTACGCAAAAACGTAGGGACGATATATATCGCGGTACCACCCTAGTTGTGAAAAAATTCTTCACCACTTTATTTGATAACGGTATATACTACCGTCTTTCATTTCCTCACAATGTGAGATTTATGAAAGATGCTCCAGGACGAACTTCATGAATAATCTATATACTGATTCGCACCAACCATCAGCTCTCTGTCATAGGGAGATTTTCACTACTTTACCCTTTCATTGCCCAACTATATGTTTTCCGAATTGATTACTATCATTTTTATCATACAATAAAAGGAGTGTCAACTGATTTTTTTGAATTTTTATGTATTAATTTGCTATTTGTTGCTATAAAAATTCAAAATATGACTTTTTGATGAATACTATTGCACGACTTATGGTTTATGCTTTATAAAATCCACTGACAGGTTTATAGTAGTATAGGATGATTGTAACAGAGCACGAGTAGGAGGAAAGGTTTTGTCTACTTCAAAAGTTTTAAAAGGTACAGCTTTACTAAGCGGTGCCACAATGATTTCGCGTATTTTAGGCTTTATATACTTCTTCCCCTTTCAACTATTAGTTGGTGAACAAGGGGTTGCTTTATATGCGTATGCATATTCTTGGTATGGCATCTTGCTTAGCTTTTCAACAGCCGGCATTCCAATTGCTGTGTCGAAATTTGTTGCTAAATATAATGCATTAGGTGACTATAACACAAGTAAGAAACTGTATAATTCTAGTGTAAAAATCATGCTGCTTATGGGTTTCGCTGGATTTTTAATCTTATTTATCGGAGCACCTTACGTATCGCAGTTTATTATTCGTTCCAAAACACCTGATCCGGGGTTTATCGCTGATGTAACACTTACAATGCGAGCATTAAGTTTTGCGCTCATTATTGTTCCAGCAATGAGTGTAACACGTGGATACTTCCAAGGATTCCAACATATGAAGCCAAGTGCTGTTTCTCAAGTTGTGGAACAAATTGCACGTGTCATTTTCATTTTAGTAGGTAGTTTTATCGTTTCAAAATTACTAGGTGGTTCCGTTGCTTCTTCTGTTGCAGTCGCTACATTCGGAGCTGTTATTGGAGCAATTGCCAGCGTTTCAATTTTAATCATGTATTGGAAAAAATATAATCATTTAAAACCACCTGCAGGCGAACTAAAAACAAGGGCTTCAAACGTTTCATTAAAAAGCATTTATATGGAGCTACTTCGTTACGCAATCCCTATTGTTTTTGTAGGGATCGCTATTCCACTTTATACTTTAGTGGATCAATATACAGTTGCTGATGCACTAAGAGCAATTGGAACACCGCTTGAAACTGCGAATGCGATTTTCGCTTATATAACGAACTATGCTCAAAAATTAATTATGATTCCCGCTTCGCTCGCAACTGGATTTTCACTTACGATTATTCCAGCGATAACAAAATCATTTACAAGCGGGAAACTAGAAGAATTACAAGAACAAATTACAAAGATTTTCCAATTATTGTTATTCTTCACAATCCCTGCTGCATTTGGACTCGCTAGCATCGCATATGATGCATTCCGCATGGTATATATGAGTCCTGATACCGCTTTAGGCGGGTCTCAATATTTAATTTCTTATGCACCATCAGCAGTATTAAGTGCGATTTTCACTGTTTCAGCAGCCATTTTACAAGGCATTGATTATCAGCGAAAAACAATGATTGCATTCTCAGTTGGTATTCTCGTAAAAATCTTAGTGAATACGCCACTTCTATATCTATTAGGTGGGCATGGAGCAGTACTTGGAACAATTCTTGGATATCTCGTTTCTGATATCATTATGCTATATTGCATCGTCAAATTTGCAAAGTTTGATATTGCAGAAACAGCTAAAACAGTATTTCTTATTACAATTTACTCCGCAGCAATGTCCGCTGTCGTAATAGGATTAAAAGCGATTATCGGATGGTTGATCCCTGGACAACCTTATATCGAATCATTGCTAATCGTTATTATTTGCGGCGTGGTTGGAGGAATTGTCTATCTTACTTTCGTATTAACAAGTGGCCTAGCATCACATATTCTTGGTGATCGGATTGGTCGTTTACCTATATTAAAAAAATTAGTAAAATAAAACAAAGAAGAGATTGTATATGATACATACAATCTCTTCTTTGTTATGTTTCTTATTCAAACAATCCCATACTTAAATAACGCTCTCCCGTATCAGGTGCAATACATAACACTTTCTTACCAGCACCTAATTGTTTTGCTATCGTGATTGCAGCATAGACCGAGGCACCTGAAGATGGTCCTACTAATATTCCCTCTTGTTTTGCTAGATTTCTCATTGTACTAAGCGCTTCTTCATCCGCAATTTGAATAATTTCATTATATATTTCAGTATTTAAGTTTTTCGGAATAAACCCTGGGCTTGTTCCAACTAGTTTATGAGGACCCGGCACACCACCAGATAAAACAGGAGATCCTTTCGGTTCAACTACTGCAATATATAAATTTGGTAGTTTCTCTTTCAATATTTCTCCTGTGCCAGTAATGGTTCCACCAGTTCCAGCAGTTGCTACAAATGCATCTAGCTTTCCATCCATTTGTTCATAAATTTCAAGAGCTGTTGTATAGCGATGAATATTCGGGTTTGCTGGATTTTCAAACTGCTGCGGAATAAAGCTATTTGATATTTGTTTTTGTAATTCTACCGCCTTCGCAATTGCTCCTGGCATTCTTTGTTCTGCGGGTGTCAAAACAACTTCAGCCCCATATACCTTAAGCAAGTTAATCCGTTCTTTTGACATATTATCTGGCATAATTAAAATCGCTTTGTATCCTTTAGCAGCTGCGTTCATCGCTAAACCAATCCCTGTATTTCCACTTGTTGGTTCAATAATCGTATCACCTGGCTTAATGAGCCCTTGCTCTTCCGCCATATGAATTAAATTATACGCCGCTCGGTCTTTCACACTACGAGATGGATTAAACATTTCCAATTTCACATACACATCTGCCGCATCTTCTGGAACGAATCGCGATAACCGTAAGACAGGTGTATCTCCAATTAATTCTGTAACATTTTGACATAGTTTCATAGCGCATCCCCTATTCTATCGTGTTTTTCGATCGCTTGGTAGTAACCATGACGTAAGTCCAATTAATGGTAAACAACTACATAATACCATAATAAATTGCAGACTATACACGTCTGCTAATTTCCCAAGAACAACGGCACCTAATGCTCCAAGGCCAAACGCAAGACCTACAATTAATCCTGACACCATTCCAACTTTTCCCGGAACGAGCTCCTGCGCATACACAACAATAACACTAAAGCTACTGGAACTAATAAAACCTATACATAAAAATAACGGCACAACCCACGCTAGAGAAACATGTGGTAATAAAAGTGCAAGCGGCGCAGAACCTAGCATTGAAAATACGATAATATTTTTCTTACCAAATCGATCTGCTAATGGCCCACCAAAGAATGTACCCAGTACCCCAGCAATCATAAAAGCAAATACAAAGTACTGTGCATTTTTAATAGACACACCATAATGCTCGATTAAATAAAACTGATAGAAGTTCCCAATGCCAGCTCCATACCAAGAACGAACAAAGGTTAAGAAAACAAGAAGAACAATTACAAACTTAATATGCTTACTAACAATTGCATTCTCCGCCTCAAGTGCAGCTCGTTTCTTTCTTCGCACCGCACCATTTACTAACTCATTTTTGTACCAATTTGAAACAAAAATTAATAACACAATACCTACCGCTGCAAAAGCCGTGAATCCAAGTGATCCAACTTGCCCAAGCGGAACAAAAATTAGCGCTGTAAAAATTGGTGCAAGAGAATTCCCTGTATTTCCTCCTACTTGATAAATTGACTGCGCTAACCCTCGCTTTGCACCAGCTGCCATATAAGCAACACGTGCGCCTTCAGGATGAAAGACTGCTGATCCTAATCCGATAAATAAAACTGAAATAATAACGATAATAAAGTTTGGTGCGAACGCAAGTCCAATCATCCCAAGCATACTCGAAAACATACCGAGCGGTAATAAAAATGGAGATGGTTTCTTATCTGAATACATCCCAAACACCGGCTGCATAATCGATGACGTCATATTTAACGCGAATGCAATCCATCCTACCTGCATATAAGACAAATTCATCGACTTTTCCAAAATAGGAAACAGTGCCGGTACAACAGCTTGCATCGAGTCATTTAAAAAATGACCGAAACTAATCGCAAATAAAATACGATATATCGTTGGTGAAGCTATTTTATTTTCCTTTGAAACTGCCTGCATAATTCACTCTCTCCTTCCCTAAAAAACAGAAAATGTAACTAATTAACATTACACTTACTGTAATAATTTCTGATTTTTAAAACATTTTCTATTCTATACTGGTTTTATTTCTTTTTCCAGCAACACAACTTCGATTTCATCTATATACATAAAATCATTAAATTTATATATTTTTATAGCGTTGAATGGAAGAAGTTTTCTTTAGATTATTTTATATCAGCAAAGATGAAGAAAGAGACAAACAAGATTGTTGCACTCTTACTTCCATGATCAGTAATTCTATCCGCATGTTAGCAAAAACAAAAGACAACACCTAGCTCAAAAAAGTACATCACTCCATTAGTCGTGATGTACTTTTTTCTAATCAACTTTAATTATAATTCTCGTTTTTCTTTTAAAAGTTTTTGAAATTCTATTTCTAATTCTTCGGACGGTTCAATACTTAAGCGACTTAGCACTTCCGATATTTTTGTTTCAAGTAAAAGAAGCTTATCTTCTTTCGTATCTCGCGTCTTTTCCACTTGATTAAGTTTATATTGCTGATAGTTCCCTTCAAATAATTCAATCTTTTGATTACGGATTGTTAAAATTCGCGTAGCAATATTTTCGATAAACCGGCGATCATGCGAGACAAAGATTACACTTCCTTCATATTCTTTTAGAAGAGACTCTAACGCTTCAACAGCTTCCATATCAAGAAAGTTCGTCGGCTCATCTAACACTAAAGTATTAATATCACTTAAAAATAGCTTTGTCAGCGCTACTTTCACTCGCTCACCGCCACTTAAAACCCCTACTGGCTTATAAACATCATCTCTGAAAAAATGCATTCTCGCAAGAACCGTTCGAATCAGTGTTTCATCCTGTTTTGAAGAGAGTTGGACATTTTCGATAATTGATTTCTCCGTATCTAATATGTTTAAGTTTTGACTAAAATAGCCAATTTTAACAGCTGGTGAAAGCTTAATACCATACTCTTGGTTCATGATTTTTTTGACAAATGTCGTTTTCCCACTTCCATTTGAACCGATAATCGCTAATTTATCACCGCCCCGAATGTGAAAACTTGTTTTGCTCCAAAGCACACGTTCCCCAACTTTACCTGTTACACCATCTACACGAAGAATAATCCGGTTTTTAAACGTTTCTGCATTTGGCAAATTCATCTTAATTGGTGAGAGCCCCTTTACTTTTTCTACCTTTTCAAGTTTTTCTAATCTCGTTTCGATGGCCGTTGCTGTTTTTTGTAGCTTCTTTTGCTTTTTGGCAAAGTATGGCTTTGCTCCTGTAATTCTCGCTTCGGATTTACTTACCTTTTTTGGCGCCTTTGTTGCTCTTTCAGCTTTTTTCTCTTTTAACTTTAACGCTTCTTCCAACTGCTTTTTCTTTTTCTCATACTTTTCATACGCTAATTGTTCTTGATTTAGCTCTATTTCTTTTTGTTTTACATAATCACTATAGTTGCCTGTATACTCTTTTATTTTCCCTTCATTCAATTCCCATATCGTTGTACAAAGAGCATCTAAAAATGCACGGTCATGCGAAATAATGATAAATGCCCCTTGCCAACTTTTTAACTTTTTCTCCAACCATTCGATATGTTCTGTATCAAGATTTGTAGTCGGTTCATCTGCAAGTAAAAGCTCGGCATCTTTCATAAGAGCTTTTTGGACATATTCTTGCGTCACTTCCCCACCACTTTTTGTTGTATCTGTTCGTTTAAGCTGCGGCAAAAGCTCACACCTAGTACGTTGAATAACATTTCCTTCTTCTGGAGAAATTTTTCCAGCCAACATTTGAAATAACGTCGTTTTCCCGCTTCCATTTCTACCAACTAACCCAATTCGAGCATTTTGATGAATTTGCAATTGGTCCACATCTAGTAATAAACGATCCTGTACATAGTACTTTATATGATTAGCTTCTAATAAAAACATAGTAACATCCCCTTTTATCCAGTTTAGGAGACAAAAAAATGCCCCCTATATCCATTCAGAATAGGAGGCATAATTATATATAGGTGTACACCAAAAGAGACTATCCCTTTTAGATCCAACTATACAAAGCCAATCCTATTCTGAAAAACGCGAATTAAAGGCATCACAAATAACAGCATAATCATCTGTTAAAAATAACCTTCAATTGTTTGTTTTCGTAAATAGGATTAGTACTTCATGTAATTGGGTCACCCTTCCGTTCTTTCAATTTCATTAACACTATTTTTAGTATAGCTAGAAATTTCAAATAAAATCAATGTTTTTTTCATTTTAAATAACAAAACGCTTATATTTTTCAAAATCACTCGTCTTACATTCGAGTGAAAGTTTTGTACCTTCATTTTCATAGCTCGTAGATACAACATGAGCATGATCATTGAAATAGGATACAACTTGCCCTTGATCATAAGGAATTAACATCTCACACTTTGTATACTCTTTGTAAATGTAAGAACGAATCATTTCTACAAGCTCTTCAATCCCAATTTGTTGTTTTGCAGATAGATATACTCGGTCCTCCTGGATTTTCGGAATTTCAACATCCATCATATCTGATTTATTATACGCATAAATCGTTGGGATGTTTTCAACACCAATTTGTTTTAATGTTTGGTTTGTAATCTCAATTAATTGTTCATAATTTGGATTTGCATAATCCACTACATGAATCAATAAATCCGCTTCCGCTACTTCTTCTAACGTTGAACGGAATGCTTTCACAAGATGATGCGGTAATTTGCTTACAAAACCAACTGTATCTGTTAATAAGAATGATTTATTATCTGGAAGTTCAATATTGCGTACGGATGTTTCCAAGGTTGCAAATAGCATATCCTTTTCAAACACTTGCTTCTCAGTCGAACCATTAAAGATTTCAAGCATCGTATTCATAATCGTTGATTTACCTGCATTTGTATATCCTACTAATGAAACAACGGGAATTTCGTTTTTCTTACGCTGTTTACGCTGCGTTTGACGTTGTGCAACAAGCGCTTCTAATTCTTTATTTAATACTGCAATTTGCTCTTCAATTTTACGACGGTCCAGCTCTAATTTCTTCTCACCGACACCTTTATTCTTCGTACCAACGCCGCCGCTCTGTCTTCCTAAAGATTCACGAAGACCAATTAAACGCGGCATCATATATTGTAGGTGCGCGACTTCAACTTGCAACTGCGCTTCTTTCGTCTTAGCACGCTGCGCAAAAATATCTAAAATTAAAATGGTACGATCAATTACTTTACAATCTAAGTCAGCTTCTAAATTTCGAATTTGTGAAGGCGATAACTCATCATTAAAAATAACCATATTCGCATCTGCTTCCTTCACAAAAGCAGAAACCTCTTCAATTTTCCCTTTTCCAATATAATGTGATGGATTCACGCGATGTAAATTTTGCGTAACTCTCCCTATAACTTCCACATCACAAGCTTCTGCAAGATTCGTTAACTCCTCCATTGAATATTCAAAATCACTTTCACTATTTAAATTAACTCCAACTAATATCGCTTTTTGTACTAGTTCTTCCATATATTTATTCCTCCATTTCGATTACGTAAAATTAAAAAACACAGGTCACTGCCTGTGTTTTTCGTAAACGGATGAGAGTACACCAAATAAACAAAAGAAAGCAACATTGCTTCCAAATTGCTACATGGTCAATACGTCACAAATGATATACGTATCCAAAAACATATACGTATATCACATCATTCTATTATAAAGGCAAAACAAAAAGAGGGCGTATTCGTCCCTCCCTCTTTTCACATATCAGTTCAATAAAGGGTTCCTTTAAAATAGGCAGACCAATCCCGTTCACTCTGTACACAGACAGAGCCTTTGAGCGCTATTCAATTATCGGCACAAAGCTTTGAGACGTAATCTGATTAAAATCAAAGGAGACCCCTCCGTTCATTAAAAGTTACATAAATCTTAGCATAATTATGTAGTTTTCACAACATTAAACTTCACTTACGGGCATAAATAAAATCATTATTTTTCTACTGCATTCTTCATTTTTTTACGCATAATTTAATAAAGTTCTCGTCTTTTGTTTTGCATCACTTTATGGGTGAAATCTATAATTAATGAATCGAATTCACCCCATACAAGCTTAACGACCTATATCTTGCACGTGTTCAATCTCTTCTTTTTCTTCTTTCATTTCATAATAGTATGATGGCAATTCTATTCTATGCTGCAAGAAATAATCCTCAATCAATGAAATGATCACTTTCAATGTTTTCACACGCGCATATAATTTATCGTTACTAGCGATAATATTCCATCTTGCATTCGGTTTATCTGTTTTCTCAAACATTTCTTCCATTGCCCGGGCGTATTCATCCCACTTTTCACGATTGCGCCAATCTTCATCTGTAATTTTCCATCTCTTAAGAGGATTTTTCTCTCGATCTTTAAATCGCACTAACTGCTCATCTTTACTAATATGATAGAAGAATTTTGCTACTATGTAATGATCATCTGTTAATAATTTTTCGAAATCATTGATTTCATCGTATGCTCTATTCCATTCTTCCTTTGTAGCGAATGCCTCTACACGCTCTACCAATACACGACCATACCAAGAGCGATCAAAAATTGTGATTTGACCATACTGAGGAATTTTCCTCCAGAAGCGTTGCAAATAATGGTAACGTTTTTCATGAGGAGCAGGCGCACCAATTGGATTTACTTGAAATCCACGCGGATCCAGATGCTCAGTAATTCGTTTAATTGCCCCTCCTTTTCCAGCCGCATCCCAACCTTCCATCGCCATAATAACGGCTATTTTTTCTTTTTGTAAAATTTGCTGCAACGCTAATAAGCGCCTTTGATACTTTTCAAGCTTCTTATTATACTTTGATTTTGATTCCATTCTTTTCGTTAAATCTACTTGAGCAAGACGATCTTTTGTCATAAAATAATTCCCCTTTCCCTACACTAACGCTATTTTAACATAATTTTCAATATTTTTGATTATTTCCATAAAATACAAACAAGTTGTTGTACAATAAGAATGGGGTGATACATTATGAAACAAACACTACAAAACGTGCTCGAAAAATATAGTGCCATGCATCTAGAAAAACATATTTTAAATTCTCTTGAGCCAACAATTCAAATTCGTCTACGTAAAGGATCTGATGAGCAAATAGCAGTGGGAACCTCAAAATTAGGAGGTTTTCCAGACTTACCTGATGAATTAAAGATTCCAACATACAACGACATACCGTTACACTTTATTGGACAGCTGAATTTAGAAGAAATACAACCTTATCACAAAGGAAACCCACTGCCTACGAAGGGCATGTTATATTTCTTTTATGACGCAGAAGAACAACCATGGGGGTTTGACCTAAGAGATATTGGAGGACATCGCGTTCTGTACACGGAAAATATAGAAAACCTAAAACGACGAGAACTTCAAACAGAAGTGTTCCCTCCTTCCATCATCTCCTTTCAAGAAACTTGGACATTAGCAAAAGAAAAAGTCGGAGAAACAGGTTTATCAAATGATGATGAATGGGATCTTTATAAAGAAATAGAAGAATTGTATATCGATGGATTGCATCATTTACTCGGCTCCGCACAAGCTATACAATCAGAAGCAATGGCGGAAGAGTGTCATCTTGTTACAAACGGAATCTATTTAGGAAATGGGTACCCCTCAGATCAAGAGATAAAACATTTGCCTGGCAGCGCCCAAGATTGGATGTTACTGTTACAACTTGATACCAATGATGAATCTGAAATGGATTGGGGAGACACTGGCTTATTATATTTCTGGATCAAAAAAGAAGATTTATTGCAAAGAAACTTTGAAAATACATGGTTGATTTTGCAATGTTGTTAAATCAACCATGCATTTTCAACATATCTCCTCTGTTTCTATACTGTAATTCGTATAAAGCGAAAAAGAATAGAAAAAATGGCCAACTTTTTCTACAAAGTTGGCCCATCTATTATAATTTCAGTTCTTCTATATGAAAAAGCTCAATAACCGCTTGTGTACTCCTTTAACCCTTAGTTTTTGCATCACATTACTAATATGATTGCGGACAAGCCTTCTAATACGATACAACTTTAGTCAGCGGAGGGCTTCATCCTCTACTAAGCTATTAAAAGAAGATATACCTCTTACAATTTTATGAGATTCATTTTGTGCAGTAACTTCTTTGATTTCTTTTAGTAACTATTTATCCATCTCTTTTTCTCTGTCAGTACAAATCAATCTGCAAAACTTCCAGGACTTCTATTTTATTTCATGTTCTTCACCTTTTCTAGACCATATCACAACAGGAATGAGTAATAAGGCTAACGCCCCTCCAGCTAATGATAATGCCGCATAACTCGAATTCGCTACCACAATGCCTGACATCGCTCCCCCAGAAGCTCCTGCCAATGCAATAAAAACATCCACTTTCCCTTGTGTCTTTGCACGCGTTAAAGGTTCTGTTGCATCAACAATTTGAGCAGTGCCACTTATTAATCCAAGGTTCCATCCTAATCCAAGTAAAGAAAGAGCAATGATCAGGAGAATTAAAGAATCGCTCGGTGCAATGGCAGCTACCACTCCCGCACTAAGTAGTATAACTCCGGAAGCAATACTCATTGCCATTCGACCAATCTTATCAACAAGAATTCCTGTAACGAGTGATGGAAGGTACATTGCTCCTACATGAAATCCAATAACAAGGCCCACTTCATTTAATCCATGCCCATGGTGTTCCATATGTACGGGAGTCATAGTCATAATTGCAACCATAACAATTTGAGTAAGTATCATAACGATGGCCCCAACTGTAACGCCCCTTTTATTTGCTATCGATTTCTCAGTTATCGCACGCCCTTTATTTGTATGTTCCTGTTTATATGTTTCTATCCTGTTCGCTATTATTAATGGATCTGGACGAAGCATAACGAAAAGTACGAGACCTGCTAACAAAAATGCAGCTGCTGATAATATGAACGGACCAGCAAGTTCAGGAATACCAATAGAAAGAGCAAAGCTCCCCATTACCCCTACCAAATTTGGTCCTGCTACCGCACCAAAAGTCGTCATAACCATTGTAATACTAATAGCAGTTGCCCTTTGCTTCTTATTTGCTAAATCCGTACCGGCATAACGGGCTTGTAAATTTGTGGCTGTGCCTGCACCATATATGAGTAAGGAAGCAAGTAAGAGAATAATACTATTTGTTAAAGCTGCGATTACAACACCAATAGCACCAAGCCCTCCTACCATAAATCCTGTCGCAAGCCCGATCCGGCGTCCATAACGCTGAGAAAGCCTGCCTACTACTAAAGCTGCTCCTGCAGATCCCATTGTAAACATGGCTGCTGGCAATCCCGCGAATGCATCTGTTCCAAGCATTTGCTGCGCAAGAAGTGCGCCTACCGTAATTCCAGCAGCCAATCCCGCACCACCAAACATTTGTGAAATACTCACGATCACTAATGTTCGTTTATATATCTTTTGTTGTTCTTCTACTGTATACATATGATTCCTTATTGAACCATCAGCTGTATCAAGCATTTTCTCACCTTCTTTATGAAAGATTTTCCTTTTTTAAATGTACTATGTTTAATGTTTCATATTCAATAACATTTTCATCCGTTCTTTTCTTTCTAAAAGAGAAAAACAAAAAAACTGCCCAAATGCTTTGATTTAGGGCCGTTTTTTCTTAAGCACAAATATTTTTTATTTATTAAACTAAGATTCCCTCATTTATTTGCAAACTCTACACATCACATTGTTAATATGATTACGAATAAGCCTTCTTGTTACTAAATTTATCTTCAATTCTTTTATCTACCCCATTTATTCTTCATTACTTTAAAATACAAATTTTCAAACTCACTAAAATATTTACCATAAAACCCTAACATTTCAATGTAAATGTTAACAACTTCAACTAAATCAAAATGATCGCCATTTTTAGCTAATTCATAACTATCATCAACACTATATAAATCACGATATTCATCTTCCCAATACAAACCCCTGTTGACTAAAAGTCTAGTTGTGGATTTAATTGACTCTTCAATCACCAGCTCATTTCGTACTAACTTTTCATGAATTACAGAAAGAGTTAATTTCACAGCATACTCTTCATCAACTATTCTACTAAACTCAAATAACTTCCCTTCAATATCATCTATCTTTTCTTTAGACATTAAGGATATCTCAATTATTTCATATGGCGGGCTGTCACTCACTTCAATCACTTTATCACACCATTGAATTACTTCTTCTTTGCTCCACAATCCGCAACAAAGCCCTAAGCCATAAATACTAGTTAGTTTTTGAATGCAATCCAAAACTTCTCACCTTCAATTTCTCATATACATTTTCATTTAGTTTTAAACCCAGTATACGATACATTCATTTAAAATTATAATGTTTAAATTTAATATTATAATATACATTACATAATTTCTTTACAAATGCTTTCTATCCCTTTGAAGATTTTGATGCATATAGAACCTTTCTGAGGAATGAGAAAAAGTATTGAGTAAAATTCTCTATAATAAAAAGAACCAACCCTCGATGATTGGTTCATTTACATGATTTCACAATAGAACATTTTTCAATATATACTTACTAAAAATCGTGTAACTATTTTTCTATTGCTGACTATTCTCTCATGCACACGTTAGCACTTACTCCACCGACTCGACTCTTTTCAGCTAGTTTTCCCTTGAAAAATAGGTTTCGCAATTAATGTAGCGACAGGACGTATCCTAAATACAACATACTGCGTAAATAATGCTATTAATATTCCATGTACACATCCTGCAATTACATCCAATGGATAATGTACTCCTACCCATATTCTCGAAAAAGCTACACCAAGTGCTAAGAAAAACCAGGTATATTTAAAACGATAGGCAGATAGCAATAGTGTAGCTGCAATTACAACAGCTGATGTTGCATGATCACTTGGAAAAGAAGAATTGGCAGCATGATCTACAAGTTTTGTGATGTTATGTGAGACAAAAGGACGCTCTCTATAAATAAATATCTCGATGATTCTATTGATGGAATACGCTAAAGTAAACGCAACCATCGATTGAAAAGCCATTACACGAAAATTAGATTTATTCTTTATCCATAACAGGATGAGTAGTAACACGAAAGCATATTGTACATATTCTGCAAATATAATCATTACATCATCTATCAGTGGATATTGCTGTACTTTATTATTTATAAAGTT
Organism: Bacillus sp. FSL K6-6038; assembly: GCF_038050455.1. Classification (NCBI taxonomy): domain Bacteria; kingdom Bacillati; phylum Bacillota; class Bacilli; order Caryophanales; family Bacillaceae; genus Bacillus; species Bacillus sp. FSL K6-6038. The sequence continues at coordinate 1,822,158 of NZ_JBBOUH010000001.1, read as the reverse complement.
GAACCATTCATAATCTAAGTCTTTAAAATTCATTACATAATCTCCTTTATTGCTATAGAGTCCACGCTACATTTCAACAAAATATACCTTTGGACTCTAATAAATTCTTATTATATTTTTTTATTGTTTCCACCTACAAATCATAATCTATTCAATTTTAATAAGATTACTCACAATGTACTATCTTATTTTGTGACATTAACATTACATTTTTGTAAGGTTCTTTTTTCATTTTGATAGTTTAACTTATTTAAAATGTTTATATGAAAAGATTTATCGGTGATTTGTATAGAGAATCTCGATATCCGAAATATGGTTCGGAATCGAAAAGTGTCAAAGTCGATTTCTGATGTGGGCTAGGGCGCTTTTCGCAAGATGCTTTTGTAAAAGTGCGAAAAATTTGGAGGTCTACTTGTAAAAATAGATCCAGCATACACATCACAAGATTGTTCAAGCTGTGGAAATCGCGTAAAAAAATCCCTATCGATTCGGACACATATTTGTACAAAGTGTGGAACGATATTAGACCGGGATCACAATGCGAGTCTAAACATTTTGCAAAAAGGATTAGAACAATTACATGTGAGAACGACGGAAGACTGAAACTGAAGGGCAAGGTTGTGTCCAAACAGTATAAACGGCGCCTGTGGAGAATATGTAAGACTGCTTGGGAAACCCCAAGCAGCAACCCTCTATGAAGCAGGAAGCCCCTTCTTCAAACAACTCATAAGAGTGTTAAGAAGGAGTCATTCACAAGTCAACTACTTAGCTCATTCTAGATATTGTTTGAACTATAGTTTGAATTCCGGTTGAAATAATAGATGCATTTATATTTCTTGCATCTATTTTAATGATATTTTCTTTATAAAAATTTGATAAATAATTTTCATCAATAGGCCTCAATAGTACATGTTCAGCATGTAAACGTTGAATCAACTCAGTTGCATTCATATTTTGCGGTAAGGCAAGATGTAACTTTGTATCAAGAGAAATCGGCCTTTTATAGTCAATGCTAACTTCACAATCTTGGAGTTGTCTTTTAATTTCTTGATGTAATAGTATCGATTTTTTTGCATATTTTTTTGCAAGTCGCTTACTGTGCGTATGAAACATGCCACTTTTCAAATAAATCTTCAGCGCTCCTTGTGTAATAAGGCTTGTATCATAATCAATTACTCGTTTTAATGCCAAAAAATTACTGAGAATATCTTGAAGTGGGAGTATTACTGCTCACGAATAACGGGATAACTTAGTTTCTATCTTTTTTGAAGCGAAAATATACAAAAATCAAACCCACAAGGATAACTAGCACAATTAAAAGAATGAGGCTATAACGGTGAGCATAGTGTACTACATGACGCCACTTTTCTCCCAGTTCTAATCCTAACTTGATAAAGGTGAAACTCCATAATAATGCTCCTGAATATGCATAAAGGCAAAAAGTCCAAAATCGAAAACGAGAAATACCAGCTAAATAGGCAGTAACATGGCGAACCCCAGGAATAAAATAGCCAATAAATAATAAGGCAGGACCAATCTTCTGAAACAAAATCTGTGTTCGATTTATTTTATTTTCTGTAATATGTATTTTCGGACCAAATTTCTTTAAAAACGGAATCCCAAGTTTCACTCCTAACACATAACTAATAGAAATACCAATTGACGAACCGATACATGCACTTAGTAATGCAAGTAGAAATTTCATTTCCCCTTTATATACATAGTACCCTACAAACGTTAACAACGTTTCATCAGGTATCGGTAACCCGATAATTCCACCCACTAAAGCAATAATAATCCCGAAATATCCAAAATGCGAAATGAGATAATGTAATTGTTGTTCTATTGTAATCACCGTCCATACCAATTACGAACTGGTATCTCAATCATTGAGACACCTTTTTAAACAAAAGACATTATATACCTCCTAGTATTATTCCAATAAACCCCATTAAAATTCTAACCGTATAACTTATTTCCGAATATAAAGTGAAACTTCCATCAGTGGGAGTCTTCACTTCCCCGCCGATGGTTAGCTGAACGAATCGAGCTTTTACGGGATAAAATGTGTTACTCCACTTTTTTCTATATTTTCAAAATGAAATTGTATTGATTTCTCTTTTTTATCCAAATATAATTAAATATGGATTTTGTATTGTGTTAATAATAGCCTTTATTTCATAGTGTGTATCTCTAGAATTAGAAATATAAAAGATAAATAAGCAAGTTATATAAGATTTATGGTTTATAAGAAAAATCAAAGTTAACAAAACAGATAAAATTATAATATGGGGTTACACAAAAACGTTTGGAGTGTGTACATATGGTATACAAAGATATTCTAAAAAAGATCCATGATGCACCAACTGATTATGATTTTAGTAAATTAACTGAATCCATTATTGATGAAGAATCTATGCTTAATGGTATACCCCAAGATTACATTATCTTCTTAAAAGAAGTTGGATATGGATCTGTTTCTAATGCGTATTTTATGTTCTATGGAGGACTTATTGAAGCGGATGAAATATATGACGCAGATGAAAATCCAGAAATAAAAACTGTTTTATTATTTGGTGATAACTTTGCTGGCGATGCGATAGGCTTTCAAACTACAAATAACTGGGAAATTGTTGAGATTTGGCATGAGGACTTATCAATCGTACCGAGAGACGAAACGAGTTTTAAAGAATTAGCTCAAAGCATATTTTCAAAAGAGCTTTAAGCGATTAGTCACTTTATCTAAAATAAAAAAAGCATTCCACCATTGTAGCTGTGGAATGCTTTTCTCTCATTAATCAAATCATATTAATTCCTTATTTACTTCACCATCCCTTACTCGTTAACCCTTTTCTTCTCCTACCAACTCGAAACTTTCCTTTATAAAACACCAAACTCACCAAACCACAAAGTAAAATAATTGGTGCACTTACTTTATATAAATCTGTAAAGCTCATTGCCATCTTATTTTCGGCATAATGACTAACATCATTTGAGAATGCAAGGATATCTTTCTTTATGCTTTTTTCTTTTTCTTCCACTCCTTTTGTTACTTGCCTTGTAATTCCTTCTCTTTTTCCTTCTCTATATTCCACTGGAACTCCATTTAAAGCTTCATTCACTTTTTCATGAATCAATTTCTCTTTTTGTTCCTTGTTCAAGCCGAGATTGTCTTCACTTTGTTTTTTTTCAGCATTTGATTCTAAACTTTTATTTCGGATTTTTTCTTTTGTTATTTGCAATATTTTTTCTTGCTCAACCTGATCCACATGAATATTACGAACTTTTTCTTCAGCATAACTGTAAACCTTATCTTTATTTACAGATAGATTATGAGTTAAAGTTGATACAAATATAGCAACAGCTAATACAATCCCTACTTGTCTCAACATCGATACAATGCTTTGGGAAGCGGTTAGTAATTCCCCTTCAAATGAAGAAGCACTTAAAATCGTAATGGGGCCTACGACTAAACCATATCCAACACCCAATATCATACAAGGAACAATGATATCTTTACTCGTTGAATCTACTCCAATCATTTGTAACCAATAATAAGCTAAGCTCATCACGATAAAACCCGATAAAATAATAAACACTTTTCCTAGCTTCTTAATCAACAAAGAAGCAAATGGGGAAACAACAAATATCATCGCTGAAATAGGCGTAACTAAAAGAGCTGCTTCAATTTCTGTTCGATGTTGTATTTTTGTAAGAAAGGTTGGGAGTAATACAGTCACTCCAATTAAAAACAAATTGCTTAATATGACAACAATAGAAGCTCCAACAAACGTTCGATCTTTAAATAGTTGTAAATTCACCATAGGCGCTACGGCTTTTCTTTCGACTACAATAAATAATAGGAAAGAAATAATACTAGTAATATAGCAAATCCACGCTAAAGTACTCAACCATCCCCATGTATTTCCCTTTACTAATACGAGGGTGAAAAAGAAAATTGCTGAACTACTTAGTATTAATCCGATCCAATCAATTTTCGATACAACTCGTTCTTCATTTTTTATTTGTAGCATACTAAAGCATAAAACAATCCCAATAATACAAATTGGAATATTGACAAAGAATACCCATCTCCATCCTAAATTTTGTGTAATAATCCCGCCTATTACAGGGCCAATCGCAGCTGATAAACCTTGTGTTACTCCTAAAATACCAAGCGCAATGTGTCTCTTAGCTAATGGAACTGCTGACACTCCAATTATCATACTCGTCGGAAATAAAATCGCGGCTCCTATACTTTGAATAAAGCGAGAAAAGATAAGAAAATCTCCAGTATTCGCAAATGCACAAAGTGCGGAACCACCACCAAAAACGATTAAACCAATGATATACATTTTTGCCTTACCAAAAATATCTGCAATACGCCCTAACGGAACTGCTAGCACCGCAATTGTCATTGTATACACATTTAAAATCCATGACATTTTTTCTAATGACGTATTTACACTAGATTGTATTGCTGGTAAAGCGATGTTCATAATGGTGGTATCAATCATACAAAGAAAAATACCTAAACACATCAAAAACACTATCTTAAGCCCCCTTGATTGCTCCATTGCAATCTCCCCCTTTATAAATTAGCACTTCTTTTTATTCCTTGTTTTCCCTATCTTCTTCCAGTGTAAGTTGGACTAATTTCTTCTTTAATGTCTCAACTTGCGCAGCATACGATGCAATACCAACATCAAGCGAAATCTCCTCTACAAATGTTATACCCTCTCTCCATTTCTCATATTTCAAGCGAAGATCTGCAATATATGCTTCTTTCCTTTCAATTTCTTCTTCAATCCATCTCTTCATTGTCTCTCCATCAGCATAATTACCAAAATACATTCGCATTAAAAAGTCCGAGCGTAACACATCCTTCTCTACATCAGTCTTCATATATTGATAAAACTCTTCTCTTCCTTCATCCGTTATGAAGTACATTTTTTTATTTGGCTTTCCCTCTTGCATAATAACCTCTTTTTTGATTTTCCCTTCCTTCTCTAACTGCCTTAAAGTTGGATAAATCATACCAAAGCTTCCATCGAAAAAATGAGTGAACACATCTTCAAATACAATTTTTATGTCATAGCCAGACAACTCTTTTTCCATCAATAGCCCTAAAACAACGTCTCTTCCTTTCATTCAAGACACCTCGCAATTCATATAATCAACAATCATATTAACAATGTTAATATGATTGTTGATTATATATTATATTTTAGTATTTGTAAAATGCAACCAATTAATTTCACATTCTTTAAAACATTTAAATACAAAAAGACTGTGTAGAAAAATTCTACACAGTCTTTTTTGCACTGATATATCCACTTTCATTCACAAACTAAAGATGAATGTAACGTCACTTTTCTATAACTGTTAAATCAAATATGTGTGCATAACTCCTTTCCAATTAGCAAATGCTAACAAAATCAAAACTATCCGCTATAGCGAATTGGAGAATCATACATGACAAGAAAAATATTATTCTTACTTGCTTTCATATGTTTTGCAGTTCCACTTCAAACAAGCGCTTTTACTTTTGCAGAACTCCCTGTTACATCAAAATCTAAGCAGTGGTATATTGAAGTTGATAAGGCTAAGGATCCTCAAGCATTACCATCAAAAGCAGATATGTTTCATTCATACAGCTTGCTTGTAAAGAATATCGGTAAGGACGTATCTAACGTATCAGTTGAAATACGTCACAATAACCCGAAATCAAAAGCCTCTTTCAAGCCTTTCAACAAGTCTGATATGAGCGTGTCATATAGTCAAACTAGTTTTACAAAAATGAAATTCCCATTATATGAAGACGCCAATTCATTTGATATTGTTATTAGCTGGGAAGAGAAAGATTTTAGTTATAATGGTCACCCCGAAAAAGCAGAAAAACAATTTACGCAAACATTTGTATTTCAGGAACAGTGAGCTCTACCGTTTAACAGGGCTTACTGTTTTTTGTTAACCTATATTAATCAAACTTGCGAATGCTCGGAACAAGTAGCGCGATTGCTACTACGACAATTGCTGCAATAGCTAGAATGATAATTGTCACAGTACCACCAATTATATTAGCCAACCAACCAACGACTAAATACCCTAACGGTAATAGTGCAAAAGACCCTAACATATCAAGACTTGCTACCCTTCCGAACGCTTCTTCTGGCACGAGTTCTTGCAAGCTCGTTTCCCATATTAGGCCAAAAATCATAATTCCAAACCCCTCTAATGCCATTAACCCTATTAATCCTGGTGCCCAAGAAACAAAAGGCATTAGTAAAAGTGACATCCCACTAATGAGAACACCTCCATAGGCAAGCAATCCTCGTTTATGCCACCTCTGTCTCCCGCCAAAAATAAGAGCTGCCACAACAGCCCCAGCTCCAGAACACGCCATTCCAAGTCCATAAACAAACGGTTCAAACTGATGATGTATATTAAATAGCCAAGGGATTAATACAACGATAATTCCTGCGTAACAAATATTAATAAATGAAAATGCTAAAATTGTAATCCAAAGCCACGGATGGCTTTTTAAAACAACAATACCTTCTGTAAAATCTTTTTTGAGATTCATTTTTTGATTTGTTTGTTCCTGTACTTTTTTAGCTGTTACATCTTTTAAAAACAATAAACAAATAAAAGATAACAAATAAGTCAATGCATCTAACCCAAACCCGATTCCAGCCGATGCAACTGAAACAATAAGCCCGCCAAGCGCTGGGCCTATTAAACGAACGCCTTGATTACTCATTTGCGTTAATGCGTTAGCTGCATTCCGAATTTCTGGCACGAAAACCCTTGCCCGCACCGCTGCATATGCCGGTTGAAACAGGCCTTCCATTAGTCCATATACTGCTACTAATACATATAGAATATTGATTGTTAAAGTGTCTGTAAAAATAAGTGTCGCAAGTGTTATCATCACTATGCATCGAACAATATCAGTAAATAACATTAATTTAACTCGATTCATGCGATCAACGATTAACCCAGAAAACGGTAAAACAAGAATATTCGGAAGCATATACATAGCCATCGTCATCCCCATAACCACCGTTGAACCTGTTAATGTATATACTACTACTGGAAGAATTACCATTGTAACCGAGCTTCCAAGTACAGAAAGCAGCTGACCAATCCATAAGAAAGTAAAATGACGTGATTTTGTAACAGGTAACAATAAATTACTTACATAACTCCCCTTATTTTTTGCCTGTATTTCTCCTTGCATACGTATCCCCTTCCTCTAAACATCTTCCTTCTTTTTCCTTTTATTATAACATTTATTTTTTCTTTCTTTTCTAATAATTTAGTTTTTAGATATATCAAAAAAAATTTCAACGACATCTCCCTTCCGTTCTCTCAATCTCATAATCAATCTCTAAAAACCTCACACCAAACACCCACATTTGATGGTGCGCTGTCAAAATCTGATCAGTTTTTTCTTTTATCGTAAAAGTCTCAGCTAACGGTAATCGAATCGTAAAGAAAGGGGTATGTAAATAAATCCCTTCGTCTCCTTTTATACTCTCTCTTAACTGACTAGTAATGATAAGATCTTTGTTATCATTACGTAATTTTAAAATACCCGTCATATTAGAAAATGGTAGCGGCAAAGCAATATTCATATATGTATCTCCTCTATATGTATGCTGTGAATAAAGAGCTACAAAGATCGTTTCATCCTGCTCATTTTTTCGAATCCATGCCCTCACATCTTCTCTACCATCTCGTTCACCTTTTACCGCAATGATATTACCATACATAGCTTCCCATCTATTTCCCATTCCTAAATGAATTTGCTGTATATGTCTACTTATTTTTTCATAGAGAAAGGCAAAGGGCCGAAACCAACGAGACCACTTAATGTTTGCTTTTAATTGATAATTTTTCGTATGCTCATAAAAATCAATGATAAGTGGAGATACTTTTCTTTCATCAAACCCCATACTATGAAAATCACTCATTTGCTCTACAAGACCTGTATACTCTTTCTTCTTTATGAAATCCTGTTGCAAGAAAAGCGTTTCCCCCACTTTCATCTTCCCTTTGATACGACTCATCGGTTTTCCATAATGAATGTAAGCTGGCACATTCTTTTCAATCATCCAGCCAATAAAAGCAGGCAATGTTACACCAATTCCATTCACAACACCATGAATCCAAACCATTTGCGTAATTGTGATCGTCATAACTTGCTTAAAGTTCCCATATGAGTATACTAACGAAAATAAAATCGTTATCATAAGTGTACTCGATGAAATGATAAGAAGGATTTTTGCAATTATCGAAGTGAATTTTGTTTTCCATACATAAACACCATAAGCATAAAGTGAGATGAGATAAATTAATACCGCAAAGAACTCGAATGTTCTTGAATAAGTAATACCAATCGCTACTGTCATCGGTGAAATAACAATAATAACCGTGATAAATTTATATAGTTTACTTTTCTTTTGTTGCTTTCTCCCAAGTAAACCTACAGATAAAGGTAGTAAAAAGGCTGAATAATGAAAGTGAGCTGCTGTAAGCAAAACAATATCTGAACTAAACTGCATAATGGATATATTTGCTACAGAGGCAAAGAACCAAAAACCACCTAAAAACAAATAAATAAATCCGCTATCAATTGCCGTCTCTTCTAACGGCTTCCATCCTCTTTCTAGTAACCTACTTACGCCGAATAATGCAATAATGCCTGTATATATAAACCAAATCATTGCAAATAAAAAATAATCTGTTATGAAGGCAAGCATCGCACTGATTGCAGCAACCGGATAAAGTAACAATACAAGTTTATAAAATAAAACCTGTGACCCATCTCTTTTTTCCTTATCAACAATGCATAATGACATTGGTATAAATAAAAAAACAGATAACACTATGATACATTCAACGGGATTTAGTTTCGGCCATTCCAATATAATAAAAACCATATAACAAATAAGGCCAAGAATTATATTTTTCATCTAGTCTGATCCCTTTCTACAAACGTTCCCTTATATGAGAAAAGCGGGCCAAATAATGGATTTCGTACTTGAACATGAATTTTGTAACAGTTTAATACATCATCATAGCTCTCTATAACTTTCGCCTCTCCATATAAAAATTTGGGTAGTGGTATTTTCTTCCCAAGTATGTAAAACCATTGTTTTTTTGATGAGATATGCATTGCTCCTTCTTCATCAACATAAAAGGCAAGTGTTGATACGAGCAAATACGGTTCACCAAAGTAATCAATAATTTCATTCTGTTTTGTATTCAGGTACATAACGGCATTGAAATAACGTTTTTTGTTATCAAACCGAAACATCCGATTCCACCTTACAAAAACATTTCCTTTCACATCCTCTTCAGCAATATTATGTATTGTAAACGGTACTTCTTTTCCTCTTTCTGAAAAGAACATGCGAAACTTAGATGCAACTCTTAAAAGTATTTTGACAAGGAACGATCCTTCATCAATTTCATCCATTTTCCCTTCACCTATAAAACTATTGTTTTCCGTAATTGCATAACGTTTTTGTAATTTCGGGTGTAGCTGCTGATAAGATTCTCCTAATAATAGTTCATAGATGCTAGCCACGCATTTACCCCCTTCTTTTTCTCTTACAATTTTTCGCTCTTGGTAAATCACTACTGTTCATATACCCAATAATTGATAATCCAATTAATATAAAATTTAAGGCAATGGGGTTAAATGGTTGGATAAAACTCAAAATATTTGTGAATCCTGCTACTATGGTTAGACCAATTAAAATAATAATGTGCAGCAGCAATAACTTCTGTTTTTGAAACGGCAACAACCACATGATCCCGAATCCTATTTCTAAAAAGCCAATTATTTTAAGAGCAAGAATGCTATTTTCGTTTGAACCAATAAGTACAGAAAGCATCTGTACCTCTTCTGGGTGATTAAATAATACTTTTGGCATAAGCCCTTGATACATCCATACAAAAGAAAGTAAAAAACAAATAAGCCAATACGTAATCGATTTTCTTATTAACAAGCGAGGATGCAACCCTTTTTCTAACCATAATTTTAAAGCATCAAAGCTCCATGCTGTCGCCCATCCTAATAGCGGCCGAAATACATATGAATCTATAATCCTCCCTACACCACCAAATCTCGTCTCATAATCATACTGCGTTTCAAAGCAAATCTTTTCTCCATTCGGTGTATATTTCCAATAGCCTCTTCCTATTTGTATCAATGAAAGTCTATTGTCTGTCCAAAATTTTAGCGAAGATATTCTTTCTCCTGTTTCCTTTTGGAATTCCCCTACCGATTCCCCTTCACCAACTATTTCAAGCCCAAAACCGATTTTTGTTTTGTATAAAAAACGTTGTGGTTCATCATCTTGTTTCTCTAAATATGATATTTCAGTAAAGCGAGCATCCCACTCTGTATGTAACATCGGATCTTGCGTATACTTCCATAATTCATCCATTGATGTTACCATTTCTGTTTGAACATAAATCGGTTTCTGCCTCTTCATCCTCTCTCCCTCCACTCCCTCTATATCACTAATGTATACGTAAAATTCGATTCTATCTATATTTTTCAAATAATTCTTTCATTACACGAAAAGACTTAATTTTCAAAATATTAACAAAGCACTTGATTTCCTAAAATATTTTAATTATTATAAAACAAATGTTACCAAACAACTTTATAAACCAAACACTCTCGCCCAAAACGTGAGATAGAGGTTGCAACGCTTATAAGTATTCTAAAGGAGACACAGAGATGTCGATGAATTTAGAAAAAAGGAAGTGTTGCCGAAATTAATAAATTTCTCTGCATTTATTAATTGGGGCTGTTTTCGAATAGAAACAGAACTGTCATATGTACAGACGTGTATATATGAAGAGCTATCTACAAAAAAGAGATATCATGCTTTATATGATATTCTTTTTTGGCGGTTTTTTTATTAGCTCCTTTTTCTGTTTCCCTTTTCCTGTAACAGCACCATCCTCACCTATTTGAGATGGTGTTTTTTTGTTTTTCTTTCCGGTAACTACAGGAATATTTAGGGACTTATACATCTCTCTTATATGTTTTTTACACCTTTCCTGATCAATTAATAAAAATGGATGAAAGAAGGAATTTGTAATGGAAACGATTGTTCAAAAATTCGGTGGTACTTCTGTCGGAAGTATTCAGCGCATTCAACATGTAGCAAATTTAATTATTGAAGAATATGAACGAGGGAACGGTGTTGTTACAGTTGTATCTGCAATGGGAAAAAGCACAGATGAGCTTGTCGCACTTGCTACTGCTATTACCGAAAATCCGAGTAAACGTGAAACGGACATGCTTTTAACAACTGGCGAACAAGTTACCATTTCTTTATTAACAATGGCGCTGCAAGCAAAAGGATACGACGCTATTTCACTAACTGGGTGGCAAGCTGGTATTACGACTGAATCTGTACATGGAAGTGCAAGAATCACTGATATTAATACTGAACGCATTCAATCCCTTTTACAAGAAGGAACAATTGTAATCGTTGCTGGCTTCCAAGGACTAAGTAAAGAGAACGAAATTACCACACTAGGTCGCGGTGGTTCTGATACAACTGCTGTTGCATTAGCAGCTGCGCTGAAAGCGAAAAAATGTGATATTTACACAGACGTAACAGGTGTATACACGACTGATCCACGCGTTGTAAAAGACGCATATAAATTAGATGAAATTTCTTATGATGAAATGTTAGAGCTCGCAAATCTTGGTGCTGGTGTACTGCATCCACGTGCTGTTGAATTCGCGAAAAATCATAACGTAGTTTTAGAAGTTCGTTCAAGTATGGAACAAGAAAACGGAACAATTGTAAGGGGAGAATGTAACATGGAACAACAATCAATCGTAAAAGGTATTGCATTTGAAGATAATATTACACGCGTAACAATTAAAGGATTAGAACAAGGAGCACTTTCAACTGTTTTCTCTACGTTGGCTACCGCTCACATTAATGTTGATATTATTATTCAAAGTATTACAAATGAAGGTACTGTACATCTATCCTTCTCTATTCATTCGGATGACTTAAGAGAAACATTAGAAGTATTAGAACAAAATCAAGAAGCACTTCACTATGAATCTGTAGAATATGAAAATCATCTAGCAAAAGTATCAATTGTTGGATCTGGCATGGTATCCAATCCAGGTGTTGCCGCTGACATGTTCTCTACATTAAAAGACGAAAATATTCATATTAAAATGGTAAGTACATCTGAAATCAAAGTATCTGTTGTCATTGATCGTCTACATTTAGTAGATGGTGTAGAAGCTCTTCATCAATCTTTTATGGCAAAAATTGAACAGATGGTACAAATGAATTAATTTCATTTTCAAAAATAACAACAAGGAATATTTCTTTGTTGTTATTTTTTTATCTAGCAAAATCGTATTATGTTACACTATTACATGTGAAATATTTTCCAAATCATTTTAATGAGACAAAAAACATGTAAAGGCGGATACATAATGAGAACAGAAAATATTCTTTTAGTAGATGACGAGCAAGGTATATTAGATATGTTGGTACTAACCTTAAAGAAAGAAAATTTTATTCATGTAACAACCGCTCTAAACGGAAGTGAGACGTTAAACTTAGTTAAAAATCATCCATTCGATATTATCTTACTCGATGTTATGCTACCAGATATAGACGGCTTCGAATTATGTAGACAAATACGAAACTATACAAATACCCCTATTCTATTTGTGACAGCGCGCTCTAGTGACTTAGATAAATTAACAGGCCTCGGAATTGGTGGGGATGATTACATAACAAAACCATTTAACCCTTTAGAAGTAGCTGCTCGAATTAACGTACAATTACGCAGACAACAAATGTTAATACGTCATCATAAGGAAGAACACTCTAATTTACATTTTGAATCCTTTTCTCTATATCCAAGCGAGGGACTGATAACAGTAAACGGAAAATCTGTACATTGCACTGCTAAAGAACTAGAATTACTTACTTTCTTATGCACACATCCAAATCGGATTTTTACAGCTGAGCAATTATATGAACAAGTGTGGGGACTTACTTCTATGGGTGATGATAAAACAGTAGTCATGCATATTTCTAAATTACGTAAAAAAATAGAAGAAGATCCTAAATCCCCTACATACATTGTTAATTTGAGAGGAATTGGCTATAAATTTATTCCGCATACTAAGGAGCAACAAAAATGAAAATTGGTTTCCGACTAGGCTTTCATTTTATTCGTAGTTTATGTATCGGTACTTTTTTTATGGGGATTTTCATGGCCATCTTCATGGAAGGCATACTACCTCTTATCGGAATAAGCAAAGAGAACAAAGACACGGAAGCTCTTATCGTTTTTTGCCTCTTTGTATGTACTCTTATTTTAGGCGCTATTTTATATGGATGGCATATCGGGAAACCTTTATTTCGAATAATTTCATGGATTAACCATCTAGCAGAAGGCTCTTATGTAACTCCAGAAAGTATGAAACAAATGTACAATAAAAAAACAGGAAAATTAAAAGGCCCTTATCGCTTATATAAAGACGTCTTTCTAAATATAGAACATTTAACAAATAGATTACGAGAAATAGAGAATGAACGAGAACAACTTGAGAAAATGAAACGCGAATGGATGGCAGGAATCTCTCATGATTTAAAGACACCTCTCACTTATATTACAGGATACAGTGCACTTATGTTATCACCCGACCATGAATGGAGTGAGGAAGAAAAAGAGAAGTTTCTGCAAGAGATTCAACAAAAAGGGGATCATATGAAGGAGTTAATTGAAGACTTAAACCTCTCGTTCCGCCTTCATGATTCACAAATCCCGCTAAAAAAAGAAGAAATAAATATCATTGAATTTACAAGAAGAATGATAGCTGATATGACAAATGATCCACGATCTGAACACTATCATTTTAGCTTTCACGCAGACAAAACGAACATTATTATTCCTATTGATACAAAATTACTACATCGCTCTTTGCAAAATTTATTTATGAACGCCGTTTTACATAACCCTGTAGAAACAAAGATCCATACCTCGATTCTATTAAAGGACACTGTACATATTATAATAGAAGATACTGGCGTCGGTATGGATGAAATGACAGTTCAAAATCTATTTAAACAGTACTACCGAGGTACAACTACAAACGTTTCAAATGAAGGAACTGGTTTAGGAATGGCTATCGCCCAAAAAATTATAACGGCACATGGTGGAACCATTCAAGTAAACAGTGAAATAGAGAAAGGAACAACGATTCATATTACCCTTCCAACTCTATAGTACTTATTATCGACAAAAATATAGTTTTATTAAAGTGACGATTACTTTCGTTCAACTTAGTAGCACAAACGTAAGTAAAATTTATTCACACGCTAAAAAACCAATCGCTCATTCTAATACACGAGAAATTGGTTTTTTCTTATTCTTTACAAATTAAATCGTTCTAAAACTTTTCATTCGTTACCTATATTCATCTTCCAAAAAAGACACCTATAAGGGAATAGATAATGATCGTTGAAAATAAAATCGTCATATGGAGAAGAGAAAAAACAAACAATGATTTTGCCCATTTCTCTGAATCCATCTTTTTATAACCATAAATGCTTAAAACAAGCCATAAAATACTTAAAAGAAGCGCTACTAGCATAAGACCAATGCTTAAAGATCCTAAAAGAACACTTATTCCAATTAAAACAATTAAATAGATATTCGTTTGTATATATGTTCTTTTAACACCTTTGACTACTGGAAGCATCGGAACCTTTGCAGCCTTATACTCATCATGTTTGCGAATAGCTATGGCGTAGAAATGAGGCATTTGCCAAATAACCATTATGATAAAAAGCCCAATAATAGCCGGATGCATTATATCCGGATAAATAGCAGCCCAGCCAATGAGTGGCGGCATTGCCCCTGAAACACTTCCAATTTCTGTGTTATAAATTGTTCTTCTCTTACTCCACATTGTATACGGTACAACATACAAAAATAAGCCTAAAAACCCTAATAAGGCTGCTAAATATGTGGTTAGTGCAAGAAATACTAACCCTGAGATTGTCATCAATATTCCAATCCATAATACAGCCTTAGGGCTTATTTCTCCGGTTACAGTTGGTCTATTTTTGGTTCTCTCCATAATCGAATCAATATCACGATCATACAGATTATTAAAAGCCCCTGCTGCACCTATGATTAAAATAGAACCGATGAAAGCAAATATAATCTCTGGAATTTTCTCAAACGGGCTAATCTTATATTTATATAAAGCCAATGTTAACCCAGCAAACATTGGGACCAAATTCGATTTAATAATTCCGGTTTTAACCGTTTGGGCTAAAATGTTCGATAACTGTCGTTTCGAATTCGAATTTGTTAATTCTTTTTTCCTTCGCATGACACCCTGTACTCCTTTTCATTAGACGTTTTTACCATGTATATAGTATTAATATACTCCCCGGTATATTAATACTATATGATATTCCTGTCAAGAAAAAGAGAGTAAAGGGCGTACCAATGAAGATTAATCTAGAAAAATTAAAAAACTCAAATAAAGTGAAAGTACCCATTCAGAATGATTTTTTTTAAAGCCCTTTCATACTCTTATTACTCATCACGTTTTAGCTCAATCATTCCTGTCATAGACTGCACCGTTAGCTTTGTATCATTTTCTTTTCCATTTCCTATACGACCTTTTACACTATGATCATTTCCTTGTTTACCAGACGAAAGTGAAAATTCATTTTTTATTTGACCCGCACGCGTTGACAAGTCAATCTCTAGATTTTTTGGCTCTCTCTTAAAATTTATATTTATATGAGATGATTCGGTTTTTATTTTACTTTCATTTTTTAAATTTGAAACAGCGGATACATTCACCTCTCCCGTATCGTTTTGAATATCGAAGCTTCCTTCCACTCCCTGTAACGTAATCCCTCCTGATTTGGAAACTCCTTTTATATTGTTTCCTTTATACTCTTTTATTGTCATATCACTTGAATCGCTATATAAATTCAATTGTTCAGATGCTATATTTTCACCTATTACCTCACCTGACTCTGTTTTAACATCTATTTTTTCATATGTTTTTTCAGGAAGGTATATATGCACAGTAGCTGTTTTTAAATTTACAATGGATGAAGAGTGTTCTGTAATAACTTCTAATTTCTCCCCATTCTCTTTCACTTTTACATCTTTTATCTCTCCTATATCAACTTTAATATCTGTTTCTGTTGTAGAATGGAGTTTAATATTTTCTCCTACTGTTTTTATATAAATCTCATTTATATTTTTCACGGCGAACTGTTTGGAGACTGGCGCTTCACTCTCTTTTGTACCACAAGCCACTATACTTAAAGTCATTAGACTTATAGATGAAAATAAATATATTTTCTCTTTGATTCCCTTCATTACATCACCCCTCTTGACTACTTACTTGAATATTAGCCGTAGCCTTCCCATTTGCTGTAACTGTCCAATTAACGCCATACTTAGCAATAAGATAGATAACCCCATATACAAAATAGCGTATGATGTTGATATTCCTAAGAAGTCTACATATGGAAGATGATTCACTGGTCCTAAATACCATAAAAGTATATACACGACTTCAAACAATTTATGCGTTCGGCTCCACACTCCAAATACTAACGCTAGCGTTGGAATGAACACTATACCGCTAAGCCAAGAAAACAAGAATGCAATATCTTCAATTAATATAAATTGAATGATAAGACCACTGGAGATAATGAGACCCACGATAACACCTGAAATCCATGTTGCAAAAAACTTATACAATGGGGAACAACTCGAAATAATAATTTGATCCGTACCATAGTATTTTTCTCTCGTCATCATCTGTGACCAAATTGCAATTGGCCAAATTATAATAATAGGTAGCCATCCTTTTGATATATCTACCGGACATATCAATCCAAATGCTATAAGCCCAATCGCAATTACATACCACCAAATCGTAAACCCTTTTAACATAATCGATAGCTCCGCTTTAATTAAACGAAACATACTAATGCTCTTTGTTTTCGTTATAGAAGTCAATATAAAAGAGCTATGATTTTGTTCATTCACAGCGATTGTTTTCTTATTCCCTTCAACCTCTCTTACCTTTTCCTTTACTTTGGTAAATGTAAGAAATCTATTAAACACAAGGGACGTTAGCCAAATTAGTAACATCGCCATTCCAATCCAAACCAAACTTGTTACAAGTATTTCTGCATCCCAAGTCAATCCATCCCAGTGAAATGTTTTAATCTTTCCCTCTACCGGGTTATACCCGAATCCTCCACCATTTGTTCCTCTTAAAAATTCATATTCTCTCATTGCATCATGTATCATATCAGAACGAATGATTCCTAAACCAAATACATCTAAATAACGATTTGACATTTCAAACGACATAATCGCTAATAACACCCACAAGAAAAAGAACACAATATTGCCTACTACACCTTTTAGACCAGGAAACACATCAAAAAAAGTTGTGAATGCCGCTAGAAGCAATAATGAAGGAAATACAATATAAAAGAGTGGATATAAATAACCACCTAATTGAAACGAAAGGTCTTCCCCACGTATAAATTGCATTACCATAAAAGCAATGATAAATACCGTCTCAATGACCACTAAAACAATAAAATTAGAAATCGTTTTACTAAAAATATATTGAAATTTACTTATAGGTGAAGCGGCAATCAATTGCCCTACTCCTAACTGTTGATCGTCTGAAATTTGACTTCTTAACATATAAAAACCAAGCAACCAAATAAATAAAGTAGAAGTCATTGCTCCCATACCACCAAGCCAATTTGAATTATATATTCCTCTAACTCCACCAAGATAAAATATTTCATAGCCTGCTGAAGCTGCTGGCACACAAGCATATCCCAAAAAAATCGTTAATCCAATTACAATTAGAAATGGATAACTTCTCATTTGTCTAATTAAATTGTTTTTAATGAAATAAAATAGATTATATACATTGTTCAATTTTATGCCCTCCTTTCGAAGAAACATAATATAAGTAAGCATCCTCAAGAGAGGCTGCGATTATATGTGCTTTAGCACTAGGCGCATTGCTGGAAACGATGCGTGCATGAATTCCATCACTCCGGTGAATCGCGCTGCTTACTATATATTTCTTTTGAACATGATGTAACTCAGAAGCTGGTATAACCCACTCCCATACTTTTCCCTCTACATGCTTTAATAGTTGTTCAGGTCTCATATGAGCTAATACATTTCCTTTTGATAATAAAGCAATATCTGTCGCAATTGATTCAATATCCGTTACAATATGCGTCGATAAAATAACAATTCTATCCGTAGAAAGACTAGATAATAAATTTCTAAATCTAATTCTTTCTTCAGGATCCAATCCTACTGTCGGCTCATCTACAATCAATAATTTCGGATCATTTAATAGCGCCTGTGCAATTCCAACTCTTTGCCGCATTCCACCTGAATAGCCACCTAATAGTCGTTTCCGGTCATTCATTAAGTTCAGCGCTTCAAGCAATTCATTGATCCGCTTTTTTGAAGAGCTCATTGATAAACCTTTCATCGCTGCGATATACTCTAGAAATTCGACCGCGTTCATATTTGGATAGACGCCAAAGTCTTGCGGTAAATATCCGAGCTCTGAACGTAACAACTTCGGTTTCTTTTGAATATTTTCCCCATCCCATATCACACTACCATTCGTCGGTTGTTCAATTGTTGCTAACATACGCATAAGTGTAGACTTCCCCGCACCGTTCGGGCCTAAAAGTCCTAATACTCCTGATTTTAAATGTAAACTACAATCATTCAATGCTATTTTCTCACCATATTTTTTTGTTACGTGGTCAATTATTAATTCCATCACGTTACCTCCTCACTTTATGAAACAAGTGTAAATTTTTATCACTTACGTTTTCTTATTTTCATTGTAGGTGGTGAAAGTAAAATCTAAGTAAAATCTAGGGAAAATTAGTTTAAAATATAAAACTAGTAAACATAATTTCTAAAGCTCAATTTATACATACTCATAAAAAAAGATTCCGAAACAGATTATATGTAAATCCGTTTCAGAATCTTTTCTGGAACGAGGCAGCGAAATCGAATTTTGCTAGCCCCATCTTCTATCTTTTAAGTAAAAAACATGATTCCGTCTCTTTTATCTTTTCTCAAACACAATCAAACATGTACTATTCGGCAATGCTATTTGTTCACCATGTTCATCATACAATGTAACCTTTTGCGATAAATGTTCTATATAACCTTCTAGAAGGTACTGCTTGGCCTCAATTACTTTTACATTCTCTGAACCTACAACACTCTCTACAAAATCAATATATTCTTGAAGTGTGAATACACCAAATTGTTCTTGCACCTCATGTGGATACGCTTCTTCTCCCCACGTATACGTATATAAAAATTCCATTGCATCATTAACTGGCATTCTTACTCGATCCACATCTAATATATTCACCTTAATTTGTCGCCCCTGAAAATCACGTTGATAATTTTTTAAGAAAGGCATAGCGGTTTCATCATGAAAATGTAATTCACACCATTCTTTACTTTCTGTCTTTACTCCATCACGAATAATCCAACGTCCTCCAGGAGTCAATACTCGAAATACACTTCTCACTAGACGTTCCATTGTCGCAACATTAAATTTCTTACCATCTGTTTCTCCGTAAGAAAAAATCTCATGATTTACTGAACCACAATGAACTGTAGAAATACTTTCCGGATGGAATGTATCTGCAAGATGTAAAGCATCGCCTAGTGTAACTTCCCAGTTGTAGCCTTTTTCGTATTTATCACTTGTTAACTTCTCAATTACATTTCGTGATAAATCTATTCCAATAACCGATTTATTCGGATAAACCTCTTTAAATTTATTCATCATTACGCCCCCACCGGGACCAATTTCTACTATTGTATCTCCTACTACATATGGAAGAACCACAACTTTATCATCTACACTTCCATTCATATGCGAAAGATATTCTTCCTCATTTTCCAATCGATCAAACACATCCCGGCGTAAGCCAAATATTTCACATAACATCATGACAGCTTGTTCATAATGAGCATTATTTTCTTTTTTACAGGCTAAACAAAATTCGATGAGTGTTTTTCCAACCTCACTTGTTCCAAAACCAATTGTTAATACGTTTTCAGTTTCCTTTAATTCAGGATACATTTCTGATTGAGGAATTCGACTCATATTTAGCAATTCTACTATTGATACACTTCGCAATACTTTTTCAATTGCTCGTTTCGTATAAATATTTAAGTATTTATCTCCCTCTCTCTCATAATACAATGCGTCCATAAGAGGCTGGAAACTGATATGATCTATATTCTTCTGAGTAATATGTTGGTAGGCTAATGCAAATACTTTCACGAATTCTTCAAAACTAAAATGAGTTAATGCTGCTTCTACATACCAAAGGTCATAATCAAATAAAACTGTAAACATTTCTTCTAACCTATCATTCATAATTGAATCATACTCTTGAACAAAATATGTATCGTTAGGTGAAGCATTCGTACGTAACCGCCGAATTCGCTGCTTTACACTATATTCAATCAGTTCTCCACAAAGTATTTGTTCAATACGTTCATATACCTCTTCCTTCACTCTTATCCATAACTTATCAGATACCCCGGTAATAATACATTCATTTAAAACACGAAGCACTTCACGCAGTTCATCTTTTTGAATCACACCTCGCTGCCATAATCTTACCAGTTCGTCATGAGAAGTCATGGATACTTCTCCTCGTAATACTTGCCCTATTAATCCATGTGTACGAATGAGTGTAAACGTTACATCATCATATGGAAAATAGCGTCTATAAATATAAGCTGAATCTTCGTTATGTGCTAAAAACGATACCCCTAAATCCTTCCACTTCTTGCGCTGCGTTACAGAACCACACTTCGATACTTCACTCCAGCATAATACAGTTTCTACACGAGCACGAATACCGTATGAAGCATTCATTTTTTCTAAATGCCTTAGCGTCCGTTCCACATACTCTAATATACTTCGGTAATTCCTTTCTACACTCACCACTCCATATTCTTCCAATAAAAATCCTAACCATATATTCGCTTCTTTCGTATACATGTTTCCATTTCGTACTTCTTCTATTGCATGTAAACTATGTAACATACTTTTCTCCCCCTTTTGGTTATCCAATAAACATTCTGTCAGAGACATATATAAATTAAATGCGTAACCTGTATCCTAATAGCCGAACTACTACATACATGTTATTTCAAATTCCAGTCTATCACACAATTAGTTGTTATTTTTTTGATAATGTACAGCATTCCAATTTACGAAACATAAAAAACATCCAAAAATATCATGTGTCTCTTTTTTCTGCTTTATATACTACAGAAAAAGATATCTCTTGATATTTCGGATGTT
The DNA here is from genome assembly GCF_038050455.1 of Bacillus sp. FSL K6-6038. Taxonomy (NCBI): domain Bacteria; kingdom Bacillati; phylum Bacillota; class Bacilli; order Caryophanales; family Bacillaceae; genus Bacillus; species Bacillus sp. FSL K6-6038. Next base: position 1,800,680 of record NZ_JBBOUH010000001.1, on the reverse strand, counting down.
TTTTGAAGAGTTTCATACCTCAAAACTAATGAAAAGATAGAGCTAATTTAAATCATGTTTGGTAAACTTATGAATCAACAGTCCCCGTTCAAAAAATAATTCGATGCATTCTTTATTAAAACAAGTGAATGTTTTCCTTCTTACACGCTTCACGCATTTCATCAGGCCATACAGAAGTTTGAACCTCACCAATATGCGCTTTACGTAAGAAGTACATGCACATTCTTGATTGTCCAATGCCACCACCAATTGTAAGCGGGAGCACATCTTCTAAAATTCCTTTATGGAAATCGTAATCACGTTTGAAATCTTCGCCTTTCTTCGTTAACTGTTCATCAAGTGATTTACTATCAACGCGAATTCCCATTGATGATAATTCAAATGAAGATTGCAGTACTGGATGCCAGAATAAAATATCTCCGTTTAATTTCCAATCGTCATAGTCAGATGCGCGTCCATCATGCTTTTCACCAGAGCGAAGTGCATCGCCAATTCCGATAATAAAAACTGCACCGTGCTCTTTCGCAATCGCGTGCTCACGATCTTTCGGCGTTAACTCTGGATATTTATCTTCTAATTCTTGAGATGTGATAAATACGATATCTTCCGGTAAATACTTCCCAAGGAACGGATATTTTTCAAACAAATGATCTTCTAAATCTTTGAATATTCCATAAATTGCACGTACTGTTTCTTGTAAGTAATCCACTGTACGCCATTCTTTTTGAACAATTTTTTCCCAATCCCATTGGTCAACGTAAATGGAATGCGTTGCATCAAGTTCCTCATCACGGCGAATCGCGTTCATGTTTGTATATAAACCTTCACCAGCTTCGTAACCATATTCATGTAGTGCAAATCGTTTCCATTTCGCTAGTGAATGAACAATTTCTAATTCTTCTCCTGAGTGAAGCATATCAAATTCAATTGGACGTTCTACACCGTTTAGGTGATCGTTTAAACCTGATTTTTTCGTTACGAATAATGGTGCAGATACGCGGAATAGTCCAAGACGTTTTGCTAATTGATCCTCAAAAAATGTTTTAACTTCCTTAATTGCGATTTGTGTCTCTCTTACTGTCATTAATGATTGATACATGTTGGTTTCCTCCTAAAATGTTTGGATGTAGTGGAAAGAAGCCAACAAAAAAAGCCCTTCTTTCCCAAAAACTGGGACGAAAGGCTTTGGTTCCGCGGTACCACCCAAATTAGCAACAGAGGTTGCTCACTTATTCAGTACGGAGATTAGAGAAATCTCGATACTGTTCTTCTTGTAACGGCGAAGTTTCCGGCTAAGTCTACTTTCCTCTAAAGGATTTCGGTTAGCGACTCCAGGAGGTTCTTCATAACAGGCTTCGTATCAGGCTCACACCACCCCTGACTCGCTTTGACTACATCCTACTACTACTCGTCCTTTCATAGTCGTTTTGTTGTCACATCTCTGAAACATTTTATTAATGATTATTCTATACAAAAAAACAAGAAAGTCAACAAAAAGTTTGAAAATATTTTTCAATTCTTTATTTTACGGCTTTATTGATTGTTGTAAATAAAACATCTTTATAAAGTAAAACTTTAATTAGCGGTGGGGGCTTCATCCCCCACCTATCTCCTTTGCTTTTGCTGAATTTTGAGGTGTGAATCTTACCGTTCACGAATAGCGGGATAAAATTTATCGCTTCTTTTGTGGCTTCAATCCAAAAAATAATTTACTCAACGTAACCATCATGTATATGACAAGTAGTGTAATTGTCCGAAAAACAGAATCCATTGTATTTCTCATAAATTTCATTTTCTTTATAATTTTTATCATATGTAATAACATTCTACAATTCGAATAAATCTATACAAATTTCGATAATGATTTCATAATGCATCAAATTACTTCCCATTTTATGATATACTAGAGCATTCAGTTGTTTGTTCTGATCAGCAACTGTTAGGAACAAACATAGTCATGGATCGAGATTATATTTCAAAGACATTGACTACTATCAAAGTAGATTTTCTATAATAATAACGGAGTGATTATATGAGTAAAACGAAAGCTAAAGCTAAAAAGGGGACAGGTCAAGGAACAGGAAGTAAAGGCTGGAACCGCTGGCAATCTAGCGCTAAGAAAAAGAAAAATGCGAAACCTTATAAAAGTAAAGGTACAAAAAATAGTTAACAAAAATATATGATCCACTTACTTTGCTCGAAAAAGAATGTAATTATTACGTTCATAATGAAAAAAGCTATTCTTTGGCATTTACGAAAGAATAGCTTTTATTTCCTTAAAACCCTCTAATATTTACGATGTTAAATCATAAGAATCTCTCTAATTTCTTCCTCCGTAATCGAAGATAGCTTCTCCTGACCTGGCTCAATCACTTCTGCAATTAAATTCTTCTTGCTCTCTTGCAACTCATTCATTTTTTCTTCAATCGTGCCATGCGCTACTAATTTGATCACTTGTACAGTATTCTTTTGTCCCATTCGATAAGCACGGTCTGCCGCTTGCTGTTCGACTGCAGGGTTCCACCATAAATCGTACAATATAACGGTATCCGCTCCTGTTAAATTGAGACCAGTACCACCGGCCCTTAAAGAAATAAGGAACAAATCCCCCTCTCCTTCGTTAAACCGATTGCATAACTCTACACGTTCAAACGCCGGAGTATTCCCATCTAAATAAAAATACGGGACAGCTTGACGGTTTAACTCCCGTCCAATAATGGAAAGCATCTTCGTGAATTGTGAAAATATAAGAATTCTCTTCCCTGTACTTCTGCACTCCTCCACAATTTCTAGAAGCTGTTCAAATTTAGCTGAACTCCCCCTATAGTCATCGACAAACAAACCTGGGTGACAACAAATCTGCCGAAGTCTCGTCAAACCAGCCAAAATTCTAATTTTGTTTTTACGCAATGTATCTTTGTTTAAATGCTTTAATGTTTCTTCTCTCAACTTTGCTAAATAAGCTGCATAAAGCTTTTTTTGATCTGGTAATAGTTCAGATGATTGTAAGTGCTCTATTTTCTCTGGTAATTCTTGCAAGACTTCTTCTTTTAAACGACGTAACACGAACGGCTTCACCCGTTTTGCAATGTTTTCACGCCTTAAGTCTCCAAACTCTTTTCTTCCTGGAAGCAATTCCGGGAATACTACATAGAAAATAGACCAAAGTTCCTCTAATGAATTCTCTACAGGAGTTCCAGTCAGTGCAAAACGATACTCTGCTTGAATCGCTTTCACTGCTTTTGCAGTTTGCGTCGTATGATTTTTAAATGCTTGTGCTTCATCAAGAAATAACGTATGGAATGGCTGTGCATATAACTTTACATCTCTTCGTAACAAAGGATACGATGCAATAATAACGTCAAACTTTGTAGCATCTTTTAAAATATTTCGGCGTTCTGTTTGATTTCCATCCACAATAATAGCTCGAATATCTGGAGCAAATTTCTTTAATTCACTTAGCCAGTTATAAACTAAAGAAGATGGCGATACGACTAATACAGGTAGCTTCTTCTCTCGAATTTCAGGCAAAATAGAAGCGATAAAAGTAATGCTTTGCAGCGTTTTACCAAGTCCCATATCATCTGCTAATATGCCACCAAAACGATAATATGCGAGTGTCTTCATCCATTCAAATCCATATTTTTGATATTCTCTAAGGACTGTAGCTAAGCTATCTGGTACAGTAAACTTTAGATTTTTAGGGCTTTGAATGTTTTCTACCAACTCTTGAACAGATTGATCTACACTCAAAACATTTCCTTCTTGAAGTGAACTCATCCATTTTACACTGCGCACGAGCGGTACATTCACTTCTTCTCCTTTTAGAATTTCTTTGCGAATACCCGATTCCTTTATAAACTGGTTAATCTCATTAAACTCCTCGCTCTCTAGGGATAGCAAGGAACCGTTCGCTAATCGATAATATTTACGTTTCTCCTCAAGTGCTGCTAATACACCTTTAATCTCAGCTTCCGGAATTCCTTTTATATCAAAACTGAATGATAACCAATCAATTCGCTCTTTCCGCCTTACCCTTATGAGAGGTGCACTGTTTCCTCTATGAATGCGCAACTTAATAGCTGTAGTCGCATAAATCTCTAGTAAATCTTTCAATTTCGGAGCAACGTGATATAAGAAATTATATTCCGCTTCCTCATTATGCATAAAATAACCACCTTCTGTTTTCGCGAAGGCACTCTCATTCATAATTTCTAAAATTTCTTGTTCTTTTTTCTCCTCCCGATTGAAAACTGAAGGTTGTCCATCCTCTTCTAACGGATTGATAACAACATTTCCATATTGGAATTCTAGTCCTGCCAGTAACCGATCCTTGACTCGATCTAAAAACAATTTGGCTTTGAGAGGTGTTTTTTCAATGCGTTCCGATACAACCTCATCAATCCGAACGTTACCAAGCTTCATTAAACCTGGTACTACTTTCGCTACGAAATGTTCCATTTTCTCAATTGAAATATGAAATTGATTACTTCTAGAACGATTCATCATTCTCTTTAATTCAATAAGCCGATTACAATCCTCCACGTTTAAACGATATAGCTTCCCTCCAAAAAGAGCATAACTATATGTATCCATTACTTGAACTTGTTGTAACCCACTAATCTCAAGTATATATCCCCCATTTACACCTTTATTGAACTCAAAATTTATAGGTAATAATCCTTTTGAGACATGTACACCATGAAATGATTTTCCATCATGCTCAACCGTTACAAATGAAGTAGCGGAAAGCAGTGAAAGCATATAATCCCAGGACGCAGGTGGAATTAAAATCATACTTTCATCTTGTTCAGCGTTTATTTGCAACGATTCTACATACATTTTTTCATTTCGGTAAATTTGAATCAGTTGTTGAATAACAGCATCCGTTTCTGGCTGAAAACTATAAGCATCTGACGTGTAAGTAAAATTATTTGAACATATGAAAGGCTCTCTTTGTTCCACTCTATTAAGAAACTCTCTAAGCTTATATACAGTGTATAACTTCTCTAACTTTACCTGAATACCAAACAGCGCCCCCCCGTTTTTAGAAGATACTGGAATACAAAAGAATTCCACATCAAGTATTTTTCGTGTATCAAATCCGTGTTGCTTACTTTTAGGTCGCAGTGGCTTTTCATCAAATAAATCCAACATACCACTCGCTAGTTGAGCATCTTTAGAGTTCATGGGATCTTTTTTTGAATTAACTTCTAACGATTGTCCACTTCGTTGAAAATTATTTATATATAGTAATGCAGCTGCAATATGTTGACAATATGTATGAAAAGAAGCAAGTGAAGGACAACTGCATTCCCCAACAATATCACCATTATGAGCGGTTTCTATCTTGACATAGAAATCTCCGTTCCCCTTCACTGTTGCCTCGCAAATATTTCTCTGAGTATCGTAATTAGTAATATCAACCTTGTCTGTCTTATAATAGGCCTCACCCTTTTTATATGAGGTTTCTCCACATAATCGTTTAATTATTGTTTTATTTAATGTAAAGCTCATTATTTTGACCCTTCCCTAAAAATAAAAAATTTATCTTTCTTAACGTTATATAAAAAAAACATTAGAATACAAACATTTCTAATGTTTTTTATCTACTCTTATACAACATTTTACATGTATACACAGTAATATCAAACAGCAATTACTTAAAACAGTCCGTTTAAACTTCAATTATTATAGGAAGAATCATTGGTTTTCTTTTTGTATGTGAGTATACAAACTGTCCAAGTACTTCTTTTATTTCTTTTTTAAGAACATTCCATTGACTAACATTTTCTTTTTGTAAATTGTTAATGGTTGTTACAACCAATTGGTTAATCCTCTGCAAAAAGTCTTCCGAATCACGAACATATACAAATCCACGAGAAATCATATCCGGACCAGAAATAATTTTCCCTTCTGTTTTACTAAGTATGATAACTATAACAAGCATACCATCTTCAGAAAGCTGTTTACGATCGCGTAAGATTGCGTTTCCAACATCTCCAATACCCAATCCATCTACGTATATATTTCCTGCAGGTATTCGTCTGGATTTCCAAGCGACTTGATTCTTTATATCAACAACATCACCATTACTAATAACATAAATATCCTCTTTCTTAACACCAACGGACTCTGCTAATAGACTATGATGATGTAACATTCTAAATTCACCATGAATAGGAATGAAATATTTAGGTTTCATTAAAGTAAGCATTAATTTTAATTCTTCTTGATAGGCATGTCCAGAAACATGCATTCCCGTTGAACTGCCCGACCCATAAATAACCTTGGCTCCCAATAAAAATAAATTATCTATAATACGTGAAACATTACGTTCATTTCCTGGGATAGGAGTTGCGGCTAAAATGACAGTATCTTCAGATAGGATATCTACCTGTCGATAGTTTCCACTGGCTAAACGGGATAAAGCAGCCATAGGTTCACCTTGACTTCCAGTACAAAGAATAGCTACCCTTTCTGGGTCCATTTGATTGATCTCATTTGCTTCTATTAACATTCCCTCAGGAATATTCAAATAACCTTGTTCTAAAGCAACAGACACTACATTAACCATACTCTTCCCAAGCAAAGCAAGCTTTCTATTCGTTTTTATAGCCGCATCTACCACTTGCTGTACGCGATTAACATTAGAAGCAAATGTAGAAACAATGACTTTTCTACGAGCTTTGATGAACGCTTCTTCAATACGCTCACCTACAGATCGTTCTGATGGAGTAAATCCAGGGCGTTCTGCATTCGTACTTTCAGAGAGCAGAGCTAAAACGCCACCACTTCCGATTTTAGCCATTTTATGAATATCTGGGTATTGATTATTTACAGGAGTCAAATCAAATTTGAAGTCGCCTGTATGTACTACAGTACCTTCTGGTGTATAAAAAGCAATACCAAGGCAGTCAGGAATACTGTGATTCGTTTTAAAAAACGTCAAGCTTATTGAACCAAATTCAATAACCGATTCAGAATCAATAACAAATAATTGCGTTAAATTTTGAAGCCCATGTTCTTTTAATTTAATTCCAATTAAACCGATTGTTAATTTTGTTGCATAAATTGGTACATTCAATTGTTTTAATAGATACGGGATACCGCCAATATGATCTTCGTGTCCATGTGTAACAACTAAACCGCGAATTTTATCCTTATTTTCTTGCAAGTATGTAGTATCCGGGATAATCAGATCAATTCCTAATAAACTTTCATCTGGAAACTTAGAACCGCAATCAATTACCACAATATCATTTGAATATTGTATGGCATACATATTTTTCCCTATTTCATTTACTCCACCTAAAGCAAAAATGGATAGTGCATTTTCTACTGTGCTCAAAGTTAATCCCCCTTTGGGAAAACATTCAAATATATTCGAAGAAATATGGAATTCTTTTTTATGATTAACCCATCTAACTAAAGATTATTCTGATTTATAGCCGAATAAATATTTTTTCATATTTACATGAAGATGAAGATTTACGTCCGTCATCTAACATACATCATCGTGATAAATATGCTATGGAGTTTTCAGATGAATATGTGGATCACTCTAAAATACAAAAAGTGCATTCACCTGGAAAAGTGGAAGATACGAATGATAAAATAAATAATAGAAAAGGTGGCTTTTGCCATTTCAAAAAAGACATACTCTAATTATATTTTTAAAAGGATAGCTAAGGCATAATTATTTTCTTCCTTGGCTATCCTTCTCTTATATGAGATCCCCAACCCCTTTAATTGCTTCATATCCAAAATACATTCCAAACCCAACTAAAACAATTCCCGCAAAAATAGAAATCCATTTCATCATACGGTTATTTACAAATCTTCTTCCAAAATGAATAGAAGTCGCCATAAATAAATCCCAAATCATAATCCCAACAAATATTGTAATGCTGTACAATAACGCTTGTTCTTTGCCTACTGCACTAATCGCACTTGTTAAGACAGCTCCGTAAATGCCAATCCAAAATATAATATTAAGTGGATTAGAAATTGCAATTAAAAATCCTGAAGCAAATGATTTCATTGGGTGTTCTCTTTCTCCATTCCCTTTACTCTCCACCTGCTTAGAAGCATCTTTTATACTTTCATATCCAAGATATAGTAGCGTAAAAAAGCCAAATATCCAAATAATTAACTTCGCACCAGGTGTTGTTAAATAGACAGAAACACCAAAACAAATTTATATTCAATTACACCCTTTTATTACTATTAAATGGATAATATTCAAAATTTTAATCATAGAAAAAAGGACGCTCATTTGTAAGCATCCTCTTTTCTATTCTACCTCCATCAACCTTTTCGCCTCAAAATACAACACTTGAATAAACTTCTTCGTATTAATTCTCGTATGCCCGGAAGTTGCTAGTTCTTCCTTCGTCATTTCTGTCATACGTTTACGAACAATGGTAAAATCAAAAAATTTCGGAGCGTAGCTTTCAAATTTAGGGTTTGAAAAATCAGTTAAACCAAGAGAGGCCAAATGATTTAATGACTGATAAATCGCTCGGCGCACCCTTTGTTCTGAAGCTTTTCTTTCTTTATCAATTTCCGTTTCTGAGGCTGCACCACCTAATTTTTTGACCGTAATATAGTGAAAAATATCTTTCAATGCTGGAAAACCATATTCAAATGTTTTTTCCTTTTCTTGTCCCAATAAATATTCCAACATACTAAGTAAATCTTTACTTCCATTCTCTCCAGCAATACCAAGTTCTGATAATAAATAGCGACCTGAGTCCATTATCTTCTTCTCTTCTAGCAACGGTTCATTTCGCACCTGCGGTTGTTCCCATTGAAAGACGTTATTCAGTGATTTTTGAATATCTTGTATAGATCGCTCCAGACGAATACGATCCATCACTTTTCGGACAACAGATACAACCTCAATTTTATTTAATGGTTTCGTAATATAATATTCAACACCTAGAGAATACGCTTCTCCAATTAATTGTTTCGACTCAACTTGAGAAATCATAATTATTTTTCCTGTAAACGACGGTGCAATATGACGTACTGTTTCAATGCCATCGCGAATTGGCATTAATAAATCAATAAATAAAATATCTACCTTTTTAAAATTCAACTGATCTACTTCAACAAAAGCACCATCTTCCGCTTCTCCCACTACTTCTCCAAGATCACCATCTTCAATAATTTGTGATAGCATAGAGCGGAATACTTCATCATCATCTACGATATAATAAAACACTCTATTCCCCCTCTCGCGTTAAACTAGACTCTGGTAAACGGACAATAAACTTGCATCCTCTGCCGCTCTCCCTGCATTGCAGATTCACTTCTCCCCCAAGTTCTGTAACCATCTCTTTTATATAAGAAAGACCAATTCCTGTAGATGGTGTACCTGTTTGATCATACTTCGACGTAAAACCTGGTTTAAATACGAGTTTTTTATATTTTGGTGAAATACCGGGACCATCATCTATTACTTCAAACATTATATTTCTTTCTTGTTTATATGTCTTTATTATAATTGTACCAGTGTTCTCAATTGCTTCAACAGCATTTGCAACTAAATTATTTAATATCGACAATACAGTATAAACATGATATTCCTCATGCTCACCTTCTATGTTTTTAGAAAATGTTATCTCTTTCCCTAATAGCTGGGTGTACTTCTCATTTATCCTGACAATCATTTCTGTCAACTCATGACCTTCTATGTATTCAGAAAGATTTTTATCTAATAAAAGCTTTGATAACCCCGCAAAAATTCTTTGATTGTCTTTTTTTATTTCGTGTACTTCCCCAGCAATTTTTAATACTTTTTTACTATGTATTTCTATGCCACCTGCATCATTACTAGCTTGTAAATTTCGATATAATTGATATGCTTCTTGTGTAATTAATTCTGCATTTTGAAGTGTCTTTTTTAAATGAACAGATTCCACATATAAGTTAGAAAGATGCATTAACATTTTTTCATTTTCTTTCCGGACTTGTGCTTCCTTTAATTTCGTTTCATATAGACTCATCATATTTAAGAAACCAAGGGCAAAGAAGCTTCGAAAAACAGCGATAATAATCAATTTATTTATTTCAGAAATCGTAATTGTTGTACCAAGCACTAAAACATGATAAAAAGTAAGTTCTGACATACTTGCTATAATCTCAATTGTAATCCCAAGGCACCCTATTATAAATGGTTTCTGATGAAATTTATTCACTCTACATAATGAAAAAAGACTTCCATACACAAAATAATAAAAGAACACTGGATAACGCAAATAAAAAGAATCAGTTATATGAAAAGACCCTTGTAGCATCCAATCAAGACAAATCCGAACTCCTACCACCGATAACCCGACGAGTACACCGGCTACTGCCGCTGGTATTTTACGTAAAAATAACAATAAAAAGAAAAAGATTGGCGTCCCAAAACTTACACGAAAGGTATCATTAAACGGATGAAAATTTAATTCTCCGGCAATTGGAACAATTAATATTAAAATAATTAAAAGGGACATATCTTTCTTCCACAATTGATTCCAATTCAAAGATGCCACTTCCTATTTATGAAATATATTTTTCAAAAATTGAACAAGGAAAGCCCGCTTATAATATAAACGGGCTTTATTTCTATATTGTTACCTGTTTAGCTGCTTTTACTTGGCGATATTCAGGTTGCCACATTGCCTCTTTAACAGCTTTTCTGATATCGTTATCACTGAATTCCTCACGAGTAACCCCTTCAGCAACTGCTGCTTTAGCTACTTCAATTGCTACTATCTCTGAGATGTTACGTAGTTCTTCTACCTCCGGAAGAATAGGTGCTCCTGGTTGACTTGTATCTACCATGCTTGCCACTGCTTCTGCTGCTGCTGCAAACATACCATCTGTCATTACACTCGCACGAACAACAATTGTTCCAAGACCAAGACCTGGGAAGATAAGCGCATTATTTGATTGTCCGATTACATACGTAACACCATCATATGTAACTGGCTCAAATGGGCTTCCAGTTGCCACAAGTGCCCGTCCTTCTGTCCAATGTATTAAATCCACCGGTTTTGCTTCTGCAAGCGGTGTTGGATTCGACATTGGTAAAATAATTGGTCGTTCTACATGAGAAGCCATTTCTTTTACAATTTCTTCTGTAAATGCACCAGCTACTGTTGATGTACCAATTAAAATTGTTGGTTGTACATGTTTCACAACTTCTGCAAGCCCAACCGTTTCACTTTGCTTCCATTCGTTGACTTCAGATTCCATACGTGTATATGGGAGTTGGAAATCAAGAAGACCTTCCATATTATCTGTAAGTAAACCATTACGGTCAATACACCAGAAGCGCTCGTTTGCTTCTTTCTCTGATAGCCCAGCACGAACCATCGCATCTCGCACTTGATCAGCGATTCCAATTCCAGCTGTACCAGCTCCAAAGACAACAACTCGGTGTTCACAAAGTGGGACACCTGAAGTTTTCACTGCTGATAATACAGCTGCAAGTGAAACTGCACCAGTTCCTTGAATATCATCATTAAATGTACATACATGATCACGATATTTGTCTAAAATTTTACGTGCATTGCGTGAGCTAAAGTCTTCCCAGTGCAACAATGCTTTTGGAAACTTGTTACATACAGCTTTTACAAATGTATCGATAAATGTATCATAGGCCTCGCCAGTTATACGAGGATGACGGTTTCCAATATAAAACGGATTACTTAAAAGATCCTCACGGTTCGTACCAACATCTAAAATAACAGGTAATACACGACTAGGATCGATTCCAACTGCTGCTGTATAAACTGCTAACTTCCCAATAGCAATATTAATACCACCAACACCCCAGTCACCAATTCCTAATATTCCTTCACCATCTGTTACAACAACTAAATCAATATTTTCAGCTGTTGCACCAACGTTAGAAAACGCTTCTTCTATGCCAGAAGGATCATTTATAGATAAATACACTCCACGTGGTTTACGATACTCATGACTATATCTTTGAATGGCTACACCAACAGTTGGCGTGTACACAATTGGAAGCATCTCACGTAAATGATCTGTAAGTAAACGATAAAATAACACTTCATTACGATCATGGAGTGCTGTTAAATATACGTTTTTTAATAAATCGTCTGGCTGTGAACAAAACTGTTCATACGCACGGCGTGCTTGTTCATCCAATGTTAATACCGCAGGTGGTAATAACCCTTTTAGCCCTAGTTCTTCTCTTTCTTCTTCTGTAAAAGCAACCCCTTTATTTAAAAGTGGTGTAGCTAATACTTCTACTCCTCTTAATGTCGTTTCTAATACACCATTAGAGGTAACTGTAAATTTACTCATACCATCCCTACCTTTATTTATATATGCCATTTCTATATTGTAAACAAAAAAGAGGGGAATGTCCCCTCCTCTTTTAATTTTTCTTTAAAAGAGTTGCTCCCGCAATCCCCGGATGTGTCATTTCATATGGATCTAAAATTAAATCTAACTCTTCTTGTGACAGCACACCATTTTTTAAGCAAAGCTCCCTAACAGATTGCCCTGTCGCAATTGCTTCTTTAGCAACGCGAGCCGCTGCTTCATAACCAATATGTGGATTCACTGCCGTAATAATTCCTACACTTTTCTCAACATATTCTTTCAAGTGTCCTTCATTTGCTTCAATTCCTTTTAGACAATTATCTGTAAAGGCACGGAAACCGTTATTCATAATACTAATCGATTGAAGTAAGTTGAAAACAAGTACTGGTTCCATAACGTTTAGCTCTAATTGACCCGCCTCTGACGCAAGACAAATCGTATGATCATTACCGATTACTTGGAACGCGATTTGATTAATCACTTCTGGCATAACAGGGTTTACTTTCCCTGGCATAATAGATGAACCTGGTTGACGAGCTGGAAGCATAATTTCTGCAAGTCCAACACGTGGACCAGATGCCATTAAGCGTAAATCATTCGCGATTTTGGACATATTCATCATACATACTTTCAGTGCAGCTGATACTTCCGTATATGCATCTGTATTTTGCGTTGCATCTACTAAATCTTCCGCTCCAACAAGAGGTAGTTCACTAATTGAAGCTAAATGTTTTACCACCGCTTCAATATACTCAGGATCCGCATTTAATCCTGTACCAACTGCTGTTGCTCCCATATTTACTTCATATAAATGTTGACGGGATTGCTGAATTCGTTTCATATCACGTCCAATTACACGAGCATATGCTTTAAATTCTTGTCCAAGACGAATTGGTACAGCATCTTGTAAATGTGTGCGCCCCATTTTAATCACATGGTCAAATTGTTCTGCTTTTAATTCGAATACATCATGCATATAGCCCATTGTTTGTAGTAACACTTCTAGTGCATTTAATGTCGCAATGTGAATTGCTGTTGGAAATGCATCATTTGTTGATTGTGCCATATTCACGTGGCTATTTGGACTAATATAATGATAGTCTCCCTTTTCCATCTCTAATAATTCAAGGGCACGATTGGCAATGACTTCATTCGCATTCATATTCATAGAAGTTCCTGCTCCGCCCTGAATTGGATCGACGATGAAATGATCATGCCATTTCCCTTCAAGAATCTCTTGTGCTGCTTCGGCAATTGCGCCACCTTTTTTCAGTTCCAATCTTCCTACATCAGTGTTCGCCAGTGCGGCTGCTTTTTTTACAATTGCCAAAGCTTTAATTAAACCTTCATGGATTTTATACCCTGTAATTGGAAAGTTTTCTACAGCACGCATCGTTTGAACTCCATAATAAGCATGCGTTGGCACTTCTTTTTCACCTAAAAAATCTTTTTCAATTCGTACATTTTTTGTAGTTTCAGTTAATGTTGCCATTATTACTCACTCCTCATCTATTTCTTATGCTGCTTCTGTTTGTTTGACTGTTTCTACATATTGTTTCGCTTTCTCATGATCAAATTCGCCTTCCCACTTCGACATCACGATGGCCGCTAATGCATTCCCTAATACATTGACAGATGAGCGAATCATATCTAAAATGCGGTCGATACCAGCAATTAACGCGATACCTTCTAACGGTAATCCCATTGAACCTAATGTTGCTAATACAACAACAAATGAAGCACCTGGAACTCCTGCCATTCCTTTTGACGTCAGCATGAGAACAAATAACAATGTAATCTGCTGCGTTAATGGCATGTGCACTCCATACATTTGAGCGACGAACAATGCTGCTAATGCTTGGTAAATAGCCGAACCAGTTAAATTAAATGTATACCCTGTTGGAATAACGAAAGAAGCAACTGCCTTCGGACAACCGAACTCTTCCATTTTTCTCATTATATTAGGTAAAACAGCTTCTGAACTTGCTGTTGTAAACGAAAGAATAAGTTCTTCTTTTAAAACTTTCATTAATGTAAAAATGTTTATCCCTACCATTCGTGCATTAATACCTAATACAACAATAACAAATAGTATAACAGTTACATACACAGCTAGCACTAATTTTCCTAAAGGAAGTAGTGTTGCCACACCAAATTTTGCAACCGTAACAGCAATCAGTGCAAATACACCAAATGGCGCAAACTTCATAACCTGATTTGTAACCCAAAACATCGCTTCGAGCACACCTTCAAAGAAATTAAACACCGGTTTTCCTTTTTCCCCAATTGCTGCAACTCCTAAACCAAATAACACAGAGAAGAAAATAATCGGTAATAAGTCTCCTTGTGCAATTGATTCAAATACGTTCTTTGGTACGATGTGAACAATCGTTTCTGCAAAACCTTTTTTCTCTGTTGCATCAGCCGTCTGTTTATATGATGAAATATCACTTTGCTGTAAGTTATTCATATCAACACCCGTTCCTGGATGGAACACGTTTGCTGCGATTAATCCCATTAAGATCGCGATTGTTGTGATAATTTCAAAATAGAGAATTGTCTTACCACCTAATTTTCCGAGCTTTTTCATATCCCCTACACCAGCTACTGCAACAATCAGCGCTGAAATAACGATCGGTACTACAATCATTTTAATTAAATGGATAAATATATCCCCAATTGGTGTGATATAAGAAATTGCTGTTTTATTGCCATAAAAGATTGCCCCTACTACAATCCCTAAAACAAGTGCAACAAAAATCTGTGTTGCTAATCCGAATTTTTTCATATATTTTCATCCCTTCATGCGAACGCTTTCAATTTGTATTTACAAAAGCTTACTCACATAATATAGGTGAACCTACAAAATCAGACAAAAAACTACAGATTCGTCACAAAAAATTCGAATTTTTTTCTTTAAATATTCATTGACACCCTTTGAAGATAAAAAAATGAAAATAACATTGATAAAACACCAAATTATTTTATATAATCTAAAAAGTAAGTTTATTTGAACGTAAATGAGATGAAAAGGAGTTGATATTATGAAGAATCATACAAAAGATCTCATTATAGCTCTTCCTTTTTCTATTTCATTTTCTCGTAAAGGAGCAAAGGCATTCGCCTCTGCTCCTTTTTTATTGCCATATGTATAGGAGGGAAAATCCATGAAACCATACAAACGTGTTCTAATTAAATTAAGTGGTGGTGCTTTAGCTGATCAAGATGGAAATAGTTTCGGTTCCAAACGTTTAGAACATATCGCAACGGAGATTTTATCAATCGTCGATTTAGGTATTGAAGTTTCTCTTGTCGTTGGTGGAGGAAACATTTTCAGAGGAAACTTAGCTGAAGAATGGGGGATTGATCGCGTTGAAGCAGACAATATAGGGACATTAGGTACAATTATTAATAGTCTCATGCTGCGCGGTGTATTAACAAGTAAGACAGATAAAGAAGTACGCGTTATGACATCTATCCCCTTTACAGCCGTGGCAGAACCCTACATCCGTTTACGGGCTGTTCATCATTTAGATAAAGGATATATCGTTATCTTTGGCGGCGGGAATGGGCAACCGTTCGTTACGACAGATTACCCGAGTGTCCAGCGAGCAATCGAAATGAATAGCGATGCCATTTTAGTTGCAAAACAAGGTGTAGACGGTGTTTTTACAAGTGACCCAAAACGAAATAAATCAGCAAAAATGTATCGTCATTTAAATTATAATGATGTCGTTCGAAACAATATAAAAGTGATGGATCAATCAGCCTTATTACTTGCTCGCGACTACCATTTACCAGCTCATATCTTTAATTTTGATGAACCTGGAGTTATGAAAAAAATATGCTTAGGTGAGCATATTGGCACATTAATTAATCATGAGTTAACGGAACTCGTAGAAGAAAAGTGACTTTTTCTAGAGTAAAAAAACTGCAACTTTGACTTTAAAAATAGGTGCGGTATTTTCCGCACCTTACTCTTTCTAAAAAAGTAGTATCATAACAATATAAAAAAACTGTGCCCCAATTATACACAATTCATGAAACGCCCTTCCAATAACTGTTATCAGTATCACTGTTACAATCACAAACTCTTAAATAAAGCCTTCGGTGCTTCAATATCATTATTAATTAAAACTACCTCTGCACATTCCTTCGGTCCATGCTCTTCTATATACATATGACAAGCAGCGTGATACCTTTGTAAAAACATTCTCTCTGCCTTTTCTTTATTCCAAAAGTTTTTTGCTTCTCGACTCGAACCACGTTCTCTCGCAATTTCAAAATCCGTTTCTACGAATATTTTATAATCAAATAAATGTTGCAACTCCTTTTTTAATAAAAAAGTACCATCAATTATAAATACCATGTCTTTTGAAGCAAGTATGGGATCTGGTTCAATATACATATCCGTTTCTAAATCATGTGATCTCATATCATATCGCATATCACCACCAGGCCCTAACGGAATCAATAACCGCTCAGCAAATGCCTTATAATCATGAGCATCTTCATAATATCCTTTAGCCGATTCCTTACCTTGTGAATATCTAACTATTCTTGGATTATGGAAATTATCTATACTTGTTCGAACAGCTTTTCCTCCCTGCAAATGAATTTCTTTCTGTAACTCATTTGCAAATGTTGTTTTCCCAGAAGCTGTTATACCACTAACACCGACTCTTAAGGGATGATCTAATTTAACCATGAACATACGCTCTACAATCTCACGAATAATAGTTTGACGATTCAATTCCATCCTCCTCAACCATCTTTGTTTATCCTTCAAAAGATATTTTGATGAAAAAATACGTTTCGAGTATGAAATTTCATACAATTTATTCTCGCTTTTTAATTGTTATATGGTTTGAACAATTAAAATAACACTCTGAATGGTATTACTTTCAACACATTCACAATAGATGTTTTAAAAAACAATAACCAGAATATTAGGATATTTATGTTAAAATAAGTATATTGAGATGATGAAGATACGTATTCAAGAAAAAGTAATTCATTTTATATTCTAAATCATTTCACAAAAATTGCAGGAGGAGAAATTAATGAATTTACATATTACGAAAGAATTAAATGGAACTGATAAAAACAACGTTAACAATCGGCTTTATGAATATAATTTAAAGTATTTCCCAGTGGATTTAAGAGGTAGATACCAAGAGATTAATTTATTTCTTAAGGATGAAAACAGCAAGGTTCGCGGAGGAATATTAGGTGAAATTTGCTGGAATTGGTTAGAGATTCATACTTTTATAATTGATGAAGACATACGCAAACTAGGTTATGGGACTAAACTTTTATTAGAAATCGAACAAATAGCTTTAGAAAAGAATTGTGATTTCATAAAAGTGGATACTTTAAGCTTTCAAGCATTAGACTTTTATAAAAAGCACGGTTATCAAGAATTTGGTGTCCTTGATAATGTCGGCAGAGACTATAAACATTACTATTTAAAAAAAGACTTATAGATCATTTAATTTTTGAAAACTTGGATTGAAAACACTACAATGAAAATTAAAATGCTCAGAGAATAAACTCTAAGCATTTTAATTTTCATTTATATGATTCCTATAAATAATAATTAACCAACCATGCTATTTTTTCTTTACACTTCTCTAAAAATGATAAATTTGCAAAGAATGATGAAGTTATCTCCTTTGAATCTTGAAAATCTTGTGTTAACGCTTGATTTATTTGTTGAATCATCGGGCCACCATATACATAAAAATCCATCTCATCATTAATATGAAAACTACGCGAAGTGAAATTTGTTGTACCAATCACAGTTATTTCGTTGTCGAGTATCATTGCTTTCCCATGAAACATCCCCTTTTTATATCCATATACAGTGATTCCATTTTCAATTGACTGACGAATATATGGGTACGCTGCTTCTTTAATAAGCGGAACGTCCGGTTTGTAAGACCAAAGTATTTTTACCGATACTCCCCGCTTTCGTGCCTGAATTAAAGCATTCATAAGTTCTTTATCTGTCGGTATAAAATAGGGCGTGGCAATCACGATAGAACGCTTTGCTTCTTTTATTAATTCCATATACTTCGTAACAACTTTATGTCCATTATAACTAGACATAGTGTGTAACGTCTTTCCTTTAATAGTAGATTGAGCTGTTCTTGCAATTTCTTCTGAAGTATCCCGTTTCCAATCTAACGCAAACTGCTCCTCTAAATCCGTTACCCCTTCTCCCTGCAATCGCACATGATAATCTCGCCAATATCCAAAGCGCTTATCTTTCCCTAAGTATTCATTACCTATATTAAAACCACCACTATACCCTATTTTCCCATCTATCGTTGTAATACGGCGATGATTACGATGATGGAGCGAATAAAAAAAGAATGGGAACTCCGGTTTCCTGCTGTATGTAAAATGGACACCACTTGCCTGCAATTCATTTTTATATTTTCTTTCAAAAGATAAATCATTAATCCAATCAACCGATAAGTATACTTGTACCCCTTCTTCTGCTTTTTCCTTTAACAAATTTAAGAAAGTATGGCTACTTTTATCATTCGAAATGATATAGAAATACGTGAAGATAGAATCTTTCGCTTCTTTTATATCGGAAAAAAGCTGATGATATAGCGTTTTTCCCTCTACATATAATTGAAAATCACTATAACGAGGAGCATACTCTTTCCGTTGATTTTTATCAGCTTCCACTTTCCTTCCTAGCGTTACATCAATATGCATCCAAACAACTAGAAAAATCACTGCACTAATGATAATAGAAATAATACATAATATCTTTTTTGCCATGTCAGTCCCCTTTAGCTTAGACTCACTTTCATTATATAGTGTTCAACAAAATCTAATTTTAATGCTCAATAAAAAGGAGGACGCTATGAAAAACAATACAAGAAAAAAACCTATCGTTTTTGTCCCAGGACTATTTGGCTCTATGAGCAATATAATTATTCCCAGCACAGGTGATTGGAATTTCGGAATCTCTGCGTTTGTATATGAGCCTTTCATCATGATGTTAGAAAACATGGGATACGAAAGAAATAAAAATCTTTTTATCTCTTTTTATGATTGGCGACAACGAATTCAGACCGCTGCTCAAAATTATTTATTAAAAACCATTAATTTAGCAAAACACATAACAGGATCCCATAAAGTAAATTTGATTTGTCATAGTATGGGAGGGCTCGTGGCACGATCTTATGTTCAAAGTGAGGAATATCATACAGATGTAGATCAATTAATCCTCCTTTGCACACCAAACGCTGGCTCACCTCCCAATTATAGCTATTGGACAGGAGGCACTCTCCCTGTATGTATGTCCTCTAAAATAAATATCGTTCATTTATATATGGAACAGTATATAAACTACTTAAGCATCTTATATAAGATGAATAAAGTCGAAGCAATTCAAACACACTTTCAAGGGCTAAAAGATATTATTCCTTGTAAATATTACGGAAATTATTTATTTATAAAGACAGGATCTTCTCTTAAATTCCTACCTTATAGTAAAATGCACACCCAAAATCAGTTTCTCGATGAACTAAATCAAAACAGGGGCATTATACAGAAAAGAAATATTCAAACTATACTAATTGCAGGTGATATGGAAGAAACGATTCAATATTTACAAGTGGTTCCCTCACGTTCAAAAGTAAAATGGGCAAATGGTAAAGTTGTAGGCGACATACTCACAAAGTTGGGTGATGGCAATGTCGTTACAAATAGCGTTTTCCTTTTAGAAGGTGACAAATATATTGTGCAAGGTGCTCATAATGAAGTTTTATATAAAAGCATACCAATATTACAAAAGATACTTTAGATTACAAACATACAAAAAGGGATGCAGCACCATACCGCATCCCTTCCTATTACATAAAATTCCTCGCGTCATTATTACGACCAAACTTATAAATCGCAATTAAGAAGAAGGCAATTGCAAAAGCAAACAAAATTAAAATGTTTAAATATAAATCTGCAAATGGCGTCCCTTGTTGTAATTTTCCTATCGTATCTAATAACCAACGTTGAGGGAGAAAATCAGCTATTTTTTGCACGGATGTTGGCATAATTTCAAACGGAAAGAAGCATCCGGCAAGTAAGCACGTTGGTGTTATTATAATATTTTGCATAGCATTTGCAGAAGTTGCATTTTTCGCAAAAGATACAATGGCTAGTGACATACCAATTGCTACTAAAGCAAATATCATCAGTACGCCAATCATGACCATAAATGGCATATTGATATTCGTATGAAAAACGTTCGTCATAAATAACACTGCGACAACAATTTGAACGACTAAAACAATCATATTAACAGCTACGTTAGATAATATAAATTTTTTTCCATCTATCGGTGTTGATAATAATCTAAAATACGTTCTATTCTCTTTTTCCTTTAAAATGAGTTCTGATAAATTCACCGCTGAAAACAACATAAACATAATGAGATAACCGACAGTTTGATTCGTCATATCTTTATTTTTTGAAGTATCTTGAAGCGTCTCAGCTTTTACTTTAATTGAACTTTTTTGATAACCCGCATACATGTTATCAAACGTACTTTGATCATTTTGCGCAACTTTACTAATAGCAACTATATTATCAATATAATTATACAAGTATGATTTTACAAACCCTGTTACTTGATCACCTTTTATCGATGCAACCTCAATATGACTCGGTTTCCCATCTCGAACACTTTGTGAAAAACCTTTATTTAACGTAATTACTCCATCAAGTTTTTTCGAAGTAAGCTTATCTTCTACTTCTGATTCCTTAATCTTACTCACTTTTACATGATTTAATCCCTCTAAAAACTTCACCGTATCATTTGCTATATACTGATTTTCTTTATTTACAACCCCAATGTTTAACGTCCCTTGCCCTACATTTCCATATATCGAAAAAGAAATTAAAGACCCTATTATTGGTAAACCAATAATAATTAGTAATCCTTTTTTATTTTTCAAAAGCACAGATAATGTTTTTTGTATAAGCCATAAAATATCTTTCATACTATAACCCCTCCCGTCTGCGTAATGCGATAATCGCAAGCAATAAAAAGAGTGCTGAAATACCAAGATTTAAAAAGATAACGGGTAATGCAGCTCCTATGTCATTTGCATAAACAATTTTCATAATCGCTGTATTCGCCCATGTTAATGGTGATAAATTCGTAACTACATTTTCTTCAACTACGAAATATGCTCCTCCAAAAATAGAAGCTAATTGCACAACAACCATAATAATCGCTTTAGATGCTTCTCCTGTTTTTGTAATATATCCAATTCCTAATCCAAAGCTAATTGCAAGCAAGACTTCCGTTAATAAAATAAGAAAGATTACTCCAAGATGGTCACCCCAATTCGCCTTATAGACAAATTTACTAAAGAAAACGACGAGAAGTAGACAAAGCGTATTTGCTACAAGACTACCCAATATTTTTCCGATAAAAATTTCTGCTTTACTAACAGGTGCCGCAATTAAGCGATCACCCGTTTTTCTAAGTCGCTCTCCACGAATTAAATAACTTGCTCCCATCGCTGCATATAAAGCAATCATTGTCGTCATTACAATTGCATAGTAATCCATAGAGCTTGGTTTTTTAGCAGCTTGTAAAGATGTTTCTTTTATATAATCATCATGATTTCCATTTGAGATAACTGTGCTAACCTTACTAAGATCCACTTTCGCAACTTCTACTGCTACATTGTACTTATCAACAAATGTCGTAAGCATCCCTTCAATGATACTTCCTTCAACACTATTTCGATCACTCTCATATAATTTCACACCGTCTTTATTCATTTCTAAATATCCGGCATATTTATTTTGTTTCACTTCTTCTTTGCCATCTATTTCATTTGAGGCTTTTTTAAAGTGAATTCCCGATTTACTTGTTTCTTTCGCAAATGCTTCAAATGATTGAGAGAACGTACTACTTGCTTCATCTTTATATAATACTTGTATATCTTTAATAGACTGGCCTTCCCCATTAAATGCATTCGTTAAAGCTGTTCCTAATACAAGCATAAGCACAATTGGGAATGCCAACATAAAAACTAATGTTCTAATATCCCGAAAGTCTCTTTTGATGTGCATAATCGCAATATTGAAGATGTTCAATCGATGAACCTCCCTTTTTCTCTTAATAAAAATTTATTTATCTCGTAAGTTTCTGCCTGTCAGTGTAAGGAATACTGTTTCTAAGTTAGGCGCTTGTTCTTCTAACGAACGGATCTCAATATCATGATTAATAAAATGTTGAATAATTTTGTTTAAATTATTCAACCCTGCATCAGAATGCACTTTAATCACGTTCTCTTCGATTTGAACAGCTTTGACGCCATTAATCTCTTTTAATTTAGCTACGTCTAGATTTTCGACTGACTTCACTTCAATCCAAATATCCTTTGTATCTGTAATAATCGCTTTTAATTGTTCTTTCGTACCTTCTGCAATTACTTTACCGTGATCTACAATTGCAATTTTTGTACAAATTTCTTCTACTTCTTCCATATAGTGACTTGTATAAATAATTGTGCTCCCCATCTCATTTAATTTTCGTACAGACTGAAGAATGTAGTTTCTTGATTGCGGATCAATTCCAACGGTCGGCTCATCCATAATAATTAACTTCGGATGATGCGCAATGGCACAAGCAATGTTAAGTCTTCGTTTCATCCCACCCGAAAAGTTCTTTGGATAACTTTTATGTTTATCACTTAGTCCTACAAACTGCAATGCTTCTTCTACTCTCGCTTTTAATTCTGCACCTCGTAATCCATACAAACCCGCAAAGAATTTCACATTTTCATAGGTGGTTAACTCCTCATAAATTGCTATATCTTGCGGTACAATTCCAATGTTCATTTTCGCAAAACGATTATGTTTCTTTGTATTTTTTCCTAGTATGCTAATCTCACCTTCATTACTTCTTAACAACCCAGCAATCATATTAATTGTTGTACTTTTACCAGCACCGTTTGATCCTAGAAATCCAAATATCTCTCCTTCTTTAATAGCTAAAGACATATTATCTACTGCGATGAAATCACCAAATTTTTTTGTTAAATTTTTTATTTCTAATGCGTTCATCATTTCACCCCTATTTCAGTTTCTCTGCTGTTATTATAAACAAAAAGAATGAACCTGCTCAGTGCAGAAGTTCATTCTTTTCACATGAGAATATTCACTTTTTTCATATGAGATCATTCATCTCAATCATGTCTTACTGAATCGGCAACAACATTGTTACCGAAAAGCCATTCGTTCCATCTACAATTATTTTCCCATTAACAGACGCTGTTCTCTCCTCCATCCCAATAATACCGAGTCCTTTTTTAACAAAGACTACACCCTTTCCGTTATCTTTCACCTGTACCTTGACCATCTTGTTAAGTACATGAATATCTATTGAAATAACTGTCGCATCAGCATATTTCATCGCATTCGTTAACGCCTCCGTAATATTTTCACCAATGATTTTCCATTGGATAGGGGAAATTGTATCCAAATTCCCTTTATACACAAACGGAATTTTTATATCATGCTTGCTCGCAAACTCATCTATGAATAATTTCATACGATGAATTCCAATTTGTTCAGTTGGTGGTTTCATATTTTTAAGGGTAATTCTAATATTTTCAATCCCATCTTTAGAAATATGAATCGCATTTTGTAGTAACTCCGTAGCTTTGTCTTTATCTATTTCCATCAATCTCTTTGCTGCTTCCATTTGAATAAGTGCACCTGTCATGGAGTGACCAATTTTATCATGAATTTCTTGTGATAATCGATTTCGTTCTTCTAATTTAAATGTGTATTCTGATTGCCTTATGTATTCTTTATTTTCATGTAAACTTTTTGTGAGCCGCTGCATATCTTTTCGCATCTTATCATTTTGCTTTTCAAGCTTTAGTAATCGTACTATGTAACGGTCTGCCATCGTTAAAACAAGAAAACAAAATGCAGTAATGAGTCCATATGTCATTTGAACACTTTCATCCGCAAAAACGATAGGGAGAATCATAATGAAAAAGATCTGCCATTTCTTTTCTATGTAATAAGATACAATTTCGTATAAGTTCAAAGGTAAAAACAAAATAAAAAACGGATGAATCCTCCATGTAAACAAAGCGATAATACCGATTGATAGTCCAATTAATCTTTTTTTATACGCATCTTTTTTTAAAATAGAAATTGTCACGTTTACACAAAGGTACGAAAGCAAAGTAAATATAACCCACGGTAAGTTCGTAACATTTGAGTGAATATAACTGAACACTATATATAAGAAGACAATTAATTTACTTACAATGAACCAAAACTCCATAAAATCAGTCTACTTTCCCTGTTAAATAATAAATCGCAATTTGCGTACGATGTTCAAGACTCGTTTTCCCTAAAATAGACGTAATATAATTTGCAATTGTTCCTTCTGATATAAAAAGCTGTTTTGAAATTTCTTTATTAGAGAAACCTTTTGCAATTAATGCAATAATACTAAGTTCCCTCTCTGTAAAAAGAGTCTTATCTATTTTCGACTCCTCTTCTTTATTTTCCAGTAAGTTACACTTAATTTTATCAAGCACTACGTCTTGCATAACAGTTTGCCCGTTATATACTCCTTTTATCGCATCACGAATGCGCTCCGGGTCGTTATTTTTTAACAAATAACCTTTCGCTCCGTTTTTTACTGCCTCCAAAATATACTCATCATCATCAAATGTCGTTAAAATAAGCGGCTTTGTTTTTGTCTCCTCACAAATTAGCTTCGTCGCCTCTACACCATTCATATTTGGCATTCGAACATCTAAAAGTGCAATATCTACATCATGTTTTTTGCAATAATCTAGAGCCTCTTGCCCATCATTTACTGTTTCTAGCACTTCGAATTCTTCGTATGTACTTAAAATAATTTTCATGCCTTCTCTAATAAAAGAGTTATCATCGGCTATCAATACTTTTATTTTCATGTTTGTTAGTATAGGAGTTCCTCTACTAACATTCACATCCTTTCTCCATGTAACATTTCCCTATTTCTCATTATATACTTCTCTATAACATTTTTTCACACCTTTTGAAGTAGCCTCTTCTCTTAAAATATATTATTCTTTTTTTACATCATGTGTAGGGGGACTTCCCATTTCTTACGTCTATATAATAGAATGCGTCAAAAAGGAGGGAGAGAACCATTGAGGAAAAACAATTAATTGAAAAAGCACAACAAGGAAGTGAACATGCTTTTCGTATCCTTGTACAAACATATCGTCATTATATTTTCCAAGTTATTTTTGCTATTTTAAGACATGAGGAAGATGCACAAGATATCACACAAGAAGTATTCGTAAAGATTCACGCCTCTCTCCCTAACTATCAATTCCGCGGATTAAAAACGTGGATGGCACGGATTGCTACAAATCATGCCATTGATTATAAGAGAAAGAAAGAAAGGGAAAAAGTAGAGCTCTCCTTATCAAACGAAACTCAGGAAGATATAAAATCTTCTCATAATATTGAGGCATCGTTACTGAGGAAAGAGCAAAAATTGCTGATTGCTCAAAAACTAAGAGAACTTCCAGAGAATTATCGTGATGTCGTTCTCGCACATTACTTAGAAGAAAAAAGTTATCAAGAAATTGCTGCTCAACAAAATGCTGAAGTCAAAACAGTCGAAATGAAGCTTTATAGAGCAAGAAAATGGATCAAAAAACATTGGAAGGAGGAAGATTTTTTATGACGCATTTTTCAAAAGAAGCTTGGTGCAATTACACTTTAGATCTTCTATCACATAACGAACGTGAATCTATGGAACAACATCTTTATGAATGTGATCATTGTTTAGCACTTTATATGGAAATCATTGATGAACAAAATGAAAACCTTCCAATCATAAATGATGATTCATTTACAAATGAGGTTATGAAGCAAATCAAATTCGAAAAACTTAAGTCTGAAGAAAAAATGAGTAAGAAGCAACCAAGACAAATAAAAAGTACGCTCATTCACTACATAATTGCAACTGCAGCTACTTTAATTTTTATGGCAAGCGGTTTATTCCATTATATTTTCACAGTGACTTCTAGTTTTGAACAATCTTCCAAACAAAGTGGGATTTCGATTTCAAAACAAATTTTAAACAAAACTATACACACTTCAAAAACGAACGGAGGTTCAAAACATGAATAAAAACCCATTTTTAGCGCTAGTTCTAGGGTTGATTCCTGGGCTTGGACATTTATATTTAAAGCGAATTGGTCGTTTTATTATATATGGTGGTAGTTCATTATTATTATTTCTCGCTGCGATAGGCTTTACTATTAACTTCGGAAATCACGGGATTACTTTCCTTATCCTATTTTTATTAGCACTTGTATGGGGAATAAATATACTAGACTTAATTATTTCTATAGTGAATCAGTCATGGAAAAAAGAGAAAGACCTAACGCAAGAAGCAGCACGTGAAAGTGAACGATTTTATATCATTCTCTTATCCATCATCCCTGGACTTGGGCATTTCCAATTAGGACTTATGCAGCGTGGACTTACATTTTTAGTCGCTTTTACAGGACTAGGTAGCATGATTATATTCGTTACACTATTAACATCTCGTGAAAGCTTTCTTATCTTTCTCGCTACGTTACCTGTTCTATGGATTTATAATTTCTTCGATGTCGTCCAGCAGCTGCAGAAAAAAGAACGTTGGGAAATATTAGTCGATCGTACTATTTTCGAAGATTTTGAGGAGCACCGAGAACAAGGAAGGAAAAGTAAAACATTCGCTTCTATTTTAGCGATGTTCCCTGGAGCGGGTCATATGTATTTAGGCTTACAGCGCCGTGGTCTTCAACTAATGGCAGCCTTTTTACTTGCCATTTATATGCTTGATTTATTAAGACTTTCCGCCTTCTTATTTTTAGTACCTATCATTTGGTTTTATAGCTTTTTCGATACATTACAGCAAACATCCAAATACGGAAAAGAAGATTTACAAGACACACCTATTATCGATTATTTTATTAATCATCAAAAATGGCTTGGTATCGGACTCATCGGGTTAGGATGCTATTATTTACTAGATCAAACACTCCTCCCTATTTTTGACGATTATTTCGCTACTATATTCAATATTCATATTAGTGAATTATATTATCGCTATTTCCAAACATCTATCGTTGCCCTCCTTTTAATTGGTGGTGGCTTTAAATTATTACTAGGGAATAAAGAAGAAAAAGGCGGTGCTAAAGAATGAGAACATGGCGTGTAGGAACGATATCTATGGGGATTTCAATTATCACATTAGGTTGTTTCTTATTATTTTCAACTATAAAAGGTATACAAGTATTTGATAACTTCACAGCATGGTGGCCTATTCTTTTCATTGTGCTTGGCATCGAGATTTTACTATACGTTACATTCTCTAAAAAAGAGCAGCCTATTATTAAATATGATATATTTAGTATTTTCTTTATCGGCGCATTAGGGACCGTTGGAATTTCATTCTATTTCTTATTATCCACTGGATTACTAGAGGAGATTCGTTATTCCATTGGAACAACTGAGCAAACGAATAACATCCCAGAAGTGCAACATGACATCCCTGATTCTATTAAAAAGATTGTAGTTGATACGAGTAATACTCCTCTTACAATAGAAGGTAGTAACATTAATAAAGTGCATTTATTAGGAACATATGAAATGACTATGAAAGCAAATGAAAAGAACAAACTAAAACAGGAAGATTTCATTGCCATTCACACAGTTGGTGAAACAATGTATGTGACATTAAAACCATTACCTGTTCACCATAAATTCTTTGCTTCACAGTCAAGAATGACAGCAACACTTGTCCTCCCGCAGAATAAAAATGTGGAAATTCGCGGTTCTGAAAGAGAACTCTCTCTTTACCCAGGCCAATTACAAAGCAATTGGTCTGTACAAGAAAGATCAAACGTGTCTGTTCATCTTGTAAAAGATAGCGACATAACACTATCAGCAGTAACAAATCAAAAAGATTCTCATGGGAATACACCTTGGGAACATGTAGAAGAGTTAACGAAAAAGGTGAATAATTCTTCAAAAGAAAATCCAGATTCAAATCAGCAAGAACAATGGTATAAAAACACACTAAAGCTCGGAAACGGAACACATCAGCTAAACATTCAAAAAGCTTATAATACAAACATAAGCCTTCTTGAAGAATGAAACGCTAGCATATAATTGAGGAAGGAAACTTCTTCGGATACTAAAAACCTTCCACATGCATTTCATATCATGAGGAAGGTTTTTTTCTATATAAGTGCTTTAATCCCTTCCAAAACTAACCCAATCATAAACCCGCAAACAGCACCATTCACACGAATCCATTGCAAATCTTTGCCGACGTTATTTTCAATCATTTCAATCAATGTTTGATCGTCTAACTTATCAAGGTTTTCTTGTACAAGCTTTCCAATCTTGGAATGATTATTTTCAACAAGATTTACAATTTGCTTTTGCAACCAGCCTTCTATTTTTTGAACTGTTACTGGATCTTCTTTCACTTTGTTCATTTGCTTCGTTAAAAATGGAAGAAGATATTGATCTGCAAACTCTTCTTTTTTAATAAAAGCGACTGCTCTTACCTGCGCTTGTCCTAACAATTCTTTTATCTTGTCAGCCGCATTCCAATTTGCGATCCAACTTTCTTTCCAATTCTCTAATTCCTGTAATACCGCTTCATTTTCCTTCACATTAATAAGTTCTTGACGAACTTTCACTAATATAAGTTGTCTTGTGGTATTATCAGGATTTTGTAAACTACTAATATTACTAATCACGAACTTCTGCAATATGCTTCCGATTTTTTCTTCATCTACAATATTCATGAAAGATTTTAGAGTAAATTGCAAGAATCCATCCACTTTTATATTTTCCATCGCTTTCATGCCTAAACTTCCAAGTTGATAACGGGCTTCATCTTGAGCCGTCCACTCTTTCGCTTTAACTAACATGTAATCAAGTGTTTTTTCATCATATTCTTGTACAACCAATTGATCAATAAGGACTTGCAGTATATTTCCTGTATTAATCGTATGTAAATATGTTTTTAATTCTTTTTCAATTACAATAGCTAACTTTTCGATATCAATTTGAAGAATCGCTTTTTCAGCAATTGTAACAATCCCTTTTTTCACAGCATCAGATTGCAGCTCTCTTTCTGCAATCTGTAGCACCATTTGTGCTAACTTCATTTCCTTCACTTTATTTGTTATGCTTTCTTTTGTCAGCCAATCATTCTCCAGTGTGGAAACGAGGCCTTTCGTAATCCGTTTACGATTTTTTGGAAGTAGGGCTGTATGCGGAATTGGAATTCCCATTGGATGACGGAATAGTGCCGTGACTGCAAACCAATCAGCAAGCCCCCCTACTAATCCTGCTTCAAATCCACCTTGTACAATTGTTCCTATCATCGATTCCTGAAATGGAATAGTCGCCGCAAACCCTACTCCCATTACCCCAAGTGAAATACCCGCTAAATATTTTGACTGTAGTGACATTGTATATACACATCCTCTTATTTATGTAAAATGAAGCTTTCTATTGTATAACGAATTTATTAAGCTTATATCGTCAAGTCCTTACTTTCAAAAAAAGCCTATATCTATACTATAATGAACCACGTTAAAAATAACAAAAAAATTCGAATAAAAAAACACGGGGGTTAAACTACCCTCGTGTTAAATTACTTCTAGTTCTCTATCGCTAAATTCAAGCCTTTTTGATAATATTGCTTCCTCACTTCTTCAGGAACCATACTTCCACCAGTCCCCCAAATAATATGTGTACCCTTCCTCACTTTTTCTGTTACATTATGCTTCAATAAATAATCGGTTCCCTCTTTACATAATTTCATTGGTCCTATCATCCCTGCTAGTGCAGAAGGTTCTAAATGGAGCCCCTCTGTATCGACTAATTTCTTAAGTAACTTATACAACTGTTCATCGTTAACTGTATAACTACCACTTAAAAAAGGTTCCATAGTTTTACCCACAAATCCAGATGGTCTTCCTACAGCAAGTCCGTCCGCGTCTGTGACATTATCAATGCCAATATCTTGTACAGAAATTTTATCATGAAGTCCAGTCATTAAACCAAGTAACATACATGGAGAGTGGGTAGGTTCTGCAAAGAAACAATGGGCATTGTCTTTATACAATAACTTTAAGCCAAATGCTACTCCTCCAGGCCCACCACCTACTCCGCACGGAAGGTAAACAAATAAAGGATGTTCATCATTTACTGTTATCTCTAACTCTTCTAATTGTTTTTGCAAACGAGATGCCGCTACCGCATATCCTAAAAACAAATCATGGGAGTTTTCATCATCAACAAAATAGCAACTAGGGTCTGCATTTGCTTGCAGTCGCCCTTCTTCTACCGCTTTACTATAATCAGCTTCGTATTCAATCACTGTCACATTTTTACTTCTTAACAAATCTTTTTTCCACTCTTTTGCATCGGCTGACATATGAACAGTCACATTAAAACCTAACTTAGCACTCATAATACCTATACTAAGACCTAAATTTCCAGTCGAGCCTACTGCAATTGAATATTGCGAGAAGAAACTTCGAAACTTATCACTATCTAAAATCGAATAATCATCTTGTATCGTTAACATTTGATGTTGAAAAGCTAATTCCTCTGCATGTTTGAGAATTTCATAAATTCCCCCTCTTGCTTTAATAGATCCTGATATAGGAAGATGACTATCACACTTTAACAATAATTCACCTAATATAGGTTGTTGATAATCCTGTTCTAAGGATTGTTTCATGGAAGGAACTCTCACTAAAGGTGATTCTATGATACCGTTCATTCCTTTTGTTTCTGGAAAAACCTTAGCAATATATGGAGCAAAACGTTTCAACCTTTCCTCTGCATCCCTTACATCTTCTTGAGTGAGGGGGGATTTTTTAATTCCCGTTTGAAATTTTTCGATATTGGGATTAATCCAAAATACTTCTTCCATCGAAATGAGCCTGCTTAGTAAAGGATATTGGCCTTTCCATTTTTGTATATCTTTGCTTTCAATCTCCTTCATTTATCTAATCCTCCTAATTTTCTTGTAGCAATTTGCGCAATAAAATTACATTAAATTAATTTTAATACAGTTTAACATATAATCATTTTTATGTTAATTTTATTTACTTTAATTAAATTAAATTTAACACTTTGTTAAAGAGAATGCATTAGTAAAAGCCTAAACAAATTAAAGTTTCACTATGATATTGTAAGAAATTCAGCAACCGGTCCTAGTATAAGTACCGGCAGAAATGTTAAGGCACCTATTAAAAAGATAGTCCCAAGTAGAATTCCTCCAAATAGCCGATTATCTGTTTGAAAGGTTCCTCTAGTCTCAAGTACAACCTTTTTCCTTTTGAGTCCAACTGCGACGGCAAGCATTGTAATCACACCTAAATATCTACCAATATACATAACAATTCCCGTTGAAAGATTCCAAAAAGGCGTGTTATCCCTTAATCCTTCAAATCCGGATCCGTTGTTAACAGCAGATGACGTGTATTCATATATAATTTGCGTTAAACCATGAAAACCCGGATTAGAAATTGCATCTGTTCCTAGATTCGTAGAAAATGCAATCGCTGCAGTTCCAAGAATAAGTAATGGCTGAGACACAATCGTGACTGCTATTAACTTCATTTCTTTTCCTTCTATTTTTTTGTTAAGAAACTCCGGTGTACGTCCCACCATTAATCCGGCTAGAAACACAGCAATCATTGCATACATGACGACATTCATAAACCCAAGTCCGATCCCTCCAAACACGGTACCTAAAAGCATGTTTATAAGTGGAACCATTCCACCAATCGGTGTTAATGTGTCGTGTGTTGTATTAACACCACCTGTTCCAGAGGCACTTGTAACAGTTGCATATAAAGCAGAAGAGATGACGCCAAGACGAGTTTCTTTCCCTTCCATATTTCCTTGTGAACTTTCTATCCCTAATTGATTTAACAATGGATTCCCCTTCAATTCAGATATAGCAAGCGTACAAAATCCGATAATCAAAAGAATGAACATTGATATAAAAAACATTCTACCTTGTTTCCGATTGCCAACCATTCTTCCGTATACAAATGGAAAAGCCATCGGAATTAACATTTGTAACATCATTTGTAGCACGTTACTTATCATATTGGGATTTTCAAAAGGATGCGCAGAAACTGTTCCAAAAAAACCTCCTCCATTGTCACCAAGTTCTTTAATAGAAAGCAAAGACGCTACCGGTCCACGAGGAATTTCTTGTGCCGTTCCTTCCAACGTTTTCACAACAATTGTTGGATCCAGTGTTTGCGGTGTCCCTAAAACCACAAATATCAATGATGCCACAAATGAAATTGGCAATAATACTCTTGTAATTGCTTGTACAAAATCAACAAAGAAGTTTCCTATTCTTTTCCCCGCTAGTACACGAATAAACGTAATACCAATTGACAATGAAGTTGCAGGTGCCGCAAACATCATAAATGTCACACCTACCATTTGAGAGAAATATGATAAACTACTTTCTCCCCCATAGTGTTGTAAATTCGCATTCGTCATAAATGTAATTGCTGTATGAAATGCTAATGTTGGTTCTAATCCTAAAAAGTGATTCGGGTTTAATGGAAGAATCCCTTGTAATCGAAATATCGAATATACAACCAAGATACAGAAAAAATTTGTACTCATTAAGCAAAACATATATTGTTTCCAAGTCTGACTATGCCCTTTAATCCCAGCAACTTTAAATAAGATGTTTTCCAGTGGACCAAATACCTTTTGAAATGGTTCCTTACGCTGAAAAGCATTGTATATATAGTCTCCCATCGGTTTTGCAACAATTACGAATAGGCCAATTGTAATTAGACTTGTAAGCCAGTTCATCCTCTTTCCCCTCTCTGTTTCCATTACACCCAAAAACAAATGTTATATTTTACCATTAAGAGAATAAAAAGAAAACACCAGGTTGCACCTAGTGTTTTTTACACACACAAGCCCCCCTCTCAAAACGCTGACGAGGTTAGCTGTCGGATTCGGGCCTTGAGAGTAGCCCTACCTATAAAAGGATTCACCCCTAGTGACAATGCACAAATTTGGTTCCCCCGCTCCTGAAGTGGATTAAGCGATTTATTATTTGGCTGTAAAATCTACATTGAGCTATTCTGATTGTTAATATACTCCTCTAAATGATAGTTGTAAAGAGAGAGAAAACAAAAAAGAGGGAATCTTCACACAATAAATTCCCAATACATATGAATAATGCTAATATAAGTATAGTAGCACATGAAATAGTGAAAAATGATATCATTGGAAATCCCCCACTTCCATTTCCTATCCCTATGAGAAGCTTTGTAACCTTTATCCCCCTCTTACTTCTCAATTAATTGTTTGAATTTCTTTTCCAACTGATCCGGAGGTAATACTCCACGCGCTTGATCTACAATAATCCCATCTTTATCAACAAAAAACGTTGTTGGCAGTGAAACAATTTTATAATCAAGTCCCGCCACCCCATCCATATCTAATAAAACTGGGAACTTAAATCCAAAACGATCTGCAAACGCCTTTGCTTCTTGTACTGCATCTCCAATCGTTGCATTCACCGCAAAAATTTCGATTTCACCTTTATATTTATCGTAAAGACGAACTAAGTCCGGCGCTTCCATTTCACATGGTCCACACCATGACGCCCAGAAGTTGATAACATACGGTTTTCCTTTTGCATCATTTAATGAATAAAGCTTTCCGTCTAATCCTTTTAGTGTGATTTTCGGCGCCTTAAATCCTACTTGAGGTAATACTTCTTTCTCTTGCAGTGCTGCTTGTTTTGCTTTCCGTTCTTTTTCTTCTTGCTTGGAATTATAAAAGTTAACTCCAGCCCAAATAAGTGCTCCAGCTAGTATAATTACAATTAATTTTTTCACTATTTTTCCTCCTATTATCGAGTTCACTTTTTATTTAACTTCGGTATATCACACACCTTTCCTTTATTCATTCATACTTTTTACTTTTCATCTTTTGTTGCAGAAGGAAAGCCACTCTCCTGTAGCGAAATTTTATCAATAATAAAAATCTATTAGGTGGTGCTTCATTATGAAGTTAGCTGTAATTGGCGGAGGTTATCTCGAACAGACAGATCATTTCCATATAAATCAACGACTTATAGAACTAACTGGGAAACAATCTCCAAGAGTATTGTTTATCCCAACAGCAAGCAATGATGATGAAGGTTATATAAAAGAATTTAGAGAAACATTTGAAAAGCAGTTAGGGTGTGATGTTCACATTCTATGTTGCATAAAAGAAAGCTATAGCGAAGATACAATAAGTGAAATGATTCATTTTGCTGATTTCATCTATCTAGGCGGAGGAAATTATATCAATATGCTTGAAAAGTGGAAAGAAAACAAAATAGATGAAAAGTTAATAGCAGCCCTACACAATGGAACATTCATTGCAGGATATAGCTCTGGTGCTATGTGCTGGTTTACAACCGGCTTCCGTTCTAATTATAAAGGAGATGGCTATATAGAAAGCGATGGCTGGAATATGGTAAACAAACACTTCTGTCCCCATTACAATCAGCCAGATAGAGCAACTGCTTTCCATTTATTCTTACAAAATCATGCATGTGATATAGATGGAATTGCTTTAGAGGATAATTGTGCTTTATATATAACAGAAAATTCCTTTGAGATTATCGGAGATCCAGAGAAAGCTTGGGAATTCTATATGAATGATGGAAAACTCATAAGACACCATTTTGATGTAACTTTGAAAAGTTATTTATGAGTTCTTTGTACTCATACAAAATAAAAATGTCCCTAAGCTTTCAAGCTTAGGGACATTTTTATTTACTTTCAATCTAACTAACAAGTCGCGTAATCCGTTTCTTCTGCCATGAAAGTTTATAATACCCATATTGTAAAAGTAAACTCACAATAAATGCTGCTGGATATCCAATCCATATACCCTTTATACCAAGACTTGTATGATACGAAAGGTAATAAGCAACAGGAACTTCTACAAGCCAAATTGATACAACACTGATAATAGTCGGCCATAGTACGGTTCCACTTGCCCGCATTGTCGCACCAATAATTTGCGCATGACCGAAAATTAAATAACTCCATAATGTAATCATCACTAAACTATGAGCAATTTCGATTGTATTTGGACTTGTTAAGAACAACGATAAAATTTCTCTTGAGAACAAATAAATAAGAGCAATTAATACCCCGCCGATGATATAATTCATCACAATACCTGCCCGAACAACTTTCTGTAATCGATCGAATTGATTCGCACCAATGGATTGTGCAGCAAAAATGGATACTGTAATTCCAAGACTCACTGCTGGCATTTGTACATAACTTGCCACTTGGTTCACGACTCCATAGGCTGCGGTCGCATCAGAACCGAAGCGATTTACAAATGCAATGACTGCAATCTCAGATAACGAAACTAATATCATATTAATACTTGCTGGAATACCAAGACGTAGTAATAACTTTAATAATTCCCAATCCATCCGAAGATATTTTCGTACTGCCCCATCCAATTGCAATGGATGATTTTTCTTCTTTAAATAAATAAGCATTACAACAAATGTTATAATCGTTGATATAACAGAAGCATAAGCTGCTCCATAAACATCAAGTTCCGGCAACCCTAACCAACCAAAAATAAGAACAGGCAACAATATCATGTTCAATACTGTACTAACAATTAAAAAGTAAAATGGCGTTTTGGAATCTCCTGTACCTCGCATAAATGTTGTATATGCAAAATATAAGAATAAGACCGGCATTGAAATAAATAAGATACGTGCATAGTGAACACTCATATCAATAATGTTTTCTGGTGTACCCATAAGACGCATAATGTCCATTGCGAATATACTTCCAACTATCGCTAAAATGACTCCAATAACAAATGTAAAGGTCAATGTTGTACCAACGATTGCTTTTAAACGATCTTCATTACGAGCACCAAACGCTTGCCCAATCAAAATTGAACTACCAGAGCCAATTCCAATTACAAATGAAACAAGTAGAAAGAACAATGGAAAGAATGCAGAAATGGCCGCTAAATCATTCACACCGAGCCATCGTCCTACCACTACCATCCCAAACAATTGTCCAACTGATTGTAATACATTACTTAAAAGTAAAGGAACTAAGAACATGGACATTGATTTCCATATCGGTTTCTTTTCCTTCTCGTGATTTTGTGATTCTACACCTTCTTGGGTGTTATCTGTAGGTGATTTCAAAATTCATTTCTCCTTTCTTTTGTCTTTTTCTTATAACTTAACCCAATATTTACTTCCATCAGCTGTTCGATCTAGAAAACCATATTCAATTAAATACCTTCTCAAGGTTACAAAATCCGGATACACACTTTCTAAAATTTGATTCACTTCTTTTTCTGTATACTTCTCACTACTATCAAACTTTTTCACTAAATGTCTCAATATGATAAGTTTACGCTTTTGTTTCTTCGGAAATTTAACAAGCGGCCCATTTAATCCTTCGGTAAAATGCAATTTCAACACTTCATCATTCTCTTCTTCCGTAATGTTATATCTGTCATCCACCATTGTAGCTGTGCGGTGAATCGGTAAAAATTTAGACTGCACTTTTGATTTTTCTTCTGACAATTCCATCAGCGTTAAAAACACCTTAGCCTGTTTCATCTTCTCCCGTAATGTAAATCGATGATTACGAATTGTCGATGTACTGCCTCCATCCATCTCTTTCACAATTTCTTTATCATTTAAACCCATATAAAAAAACTGCACCATTTTCTTTTGTAAATCTGTTAAACCTGTAAACTTCTTATCCAGACTTAATAAATATGCGAACATAGATGTATGTTCCTTTTCAATATGTAGCTGTGCGAATTTCTCTGCTTCATATAAAACATTATGATCTTGATAAATAACACCTTTTATAAAAGTTTCTCCGCAAGCTAAGCAAATATATTCTTCTGTATCCTCTTCAAATACATATCCTTTTTTTAATTCTTCAACTGAAGCATCCCAAAACTTCTCTGAAACATCACCCATACTAAACAATCCTCCAAAAAGTTTATTATAAACCCAAACAAATTACGATATCGTTTATCCTCTTTATCATATTAGCATGAACTTCACAAACATTTCAACATTACGTTTACTTATTTTATAAACAAATTTAAAAACGTTTGTATACAATGTGAAATGAAAGGGATTTTATAATTAATAAAAAAACAAAAATCCGTGAAAAGATTTTTGTTTTTTTACGCCCGATTATATCGCCTTATTTACGCTTCATGTTCATTTCCATATCATGATCAAAAGCAACAGATTACTGTTTCACCACAACATCTATCAAGATCTTACTTACTTTTATGATTTCTTTTTTATCATTTTAACCGAGAAGACCCCCTCCTCTAAACGAAGTGAAGGTGGGGGATGAATCGGTTTTTTCTTTTTAAAAAAAACGTCTCTTTTTTGTAGAACATATGTTTGTTTCGGTGTATAATGATCTTATCAAATAAAATGAGGTGAGAACAGGTGAAGAAAGCGTATTTTTCGAAACGGATCTATAAGATAGATTTACCGCATGAAATGGTAGATGCATTGGCAGAGACAATCGAAACATGTAATCAGGCGAAGCGCTTTGCGTTTCAAATGATTGTTCGAGAAAAACGTTGGAACCGTAAGATATATACAGACAGTCTTCATCTCTTTCTCAAGCGGAAATATCAATTGAATGATTATTATGCAAACAGTGCGGCGCAAGAAGCGAAGGCGCTGTTTACAGGTTTAATGGCGTTACAAAAACGATATGAGAAACAAACACAAGAGAAAATTAAGAAACTTAAGAAAAAGTTGAAACAAGAACAGACAAAACTGACAAACCTTCGTAAAATCAAACAAAGTTGTGTGAAAGGAAAGCTGACATTTTCAAAAAACACTCACTTCGCGAAGCACAGCACTCTCATCTCCTTATCCCGTAAAAAAGACACATTGATTTGGCTGAATGAATATCTGTTTGAGCACCAATACTTGGATGTTCAAATGAAAAGGATTCAGGCGAAAATCGGCCTTTTAACCCACAGGCAGTACCGTTTAAATCAGAAACTTACATCATATAAAACGCATATTCCAAGCGCAGTATTTGGAAGCAAAAAACTATTTCGCTCTCAATTTACCACCCGCGAGTTTGTACGTAACCATGACAAATGGAAAACAGTATTTTCCCGTGCTCGAAATAAACAACTCATTCTATCTGGCCGTAAAGATGCCAAACATGGGAATTTTGTGTTTCAGTATGTGCCTGAGACAAAGGGATTATGGATGACGACAAGTTCCGGAAAAACACTTATGTTTCCAGCTGTTACGTTCCCGTATGGGCAAGAAGTCATTGAGAAAGTAATCACAACCCAATTACAGTGTAAGAATAAGAAAAAGCATGGCAAACCGATTGCGTGGTCTCTGGAAGACTATGGGGCGTATTATATTGTGAAATGTTTAGTCGATGTACCGGAAAATCCCCAAACAAATTATAGTACATCAGATGGCGCGATTGGTGTGGATTGTAATCTTGAGCATTTTGCTTGGGCAAATGTAACGAAGGATGGAAATTACAAAGGAAGTGGTGCCCTTGTTTTTTCTATCATGGGTAAATCCACAGGACAAATCACAAAGATCATCGAAGTGGAAGCGATTCGCTTAGTGGACTTAGCGGAGCGGTATAACAAGCCGATTGTCATCGAGAAGTTAGATACAACCCAATCGAAAACAGGGAATCGATATGGAAATAAACATGCGAATCGAATGAGGAGTATGTTCGCTTATGAGAAGATGACAAGTGCAATTCTGAATCGTGCAGATAAAAGGGGCGTGGCTGTCTTTCAAGTGAATCCCGCTTACACTTCAATCTCCGGAAAGATGAAATACATGCGCAAATTCGGCATCTCTATTCATCAATCTGCGGCTTTTACGATTGGTCGCCGAGGGTTAGGGTATAAAGAAAAAGTACCTGG
Source organism: Bacillus sp. FSL K6-6038 (assembly GCF_038050455.1). NCBI lineage: Bacteria > Bacillati > Bacillota > Bacilli > Caryophanales > Bacillaceae > Bacillus > Bacillus sp. FSL K6-6038. The sequence continues at coordinate 1,761,236 of NZ_JBBOUH010000001.1, read as the reverse complement.
GGTGCTTCAGCCTTATCTTCCAAAGAAAGACGCACATCACTGGAGCCATTGGCATCAATTAAACAATCGATTGGATATTCGCACGCATCATTTCTATCAGCTATACGATGTAGATCAGCCGAAAGAGGCCTTACAGATCGAGCGATTAGACGTATTTGAAAGTGAAAAGAAAAAGCTAACAAAATTGTTTGCATAAAGAAAAAAGAACACCTTGTCCCAGTCTCTTACACTTGTTACCAGAGCAGATAACAAGTCTAGGAACTGGATGCATGACCAAGTGTTCTACACCTCGATATAAGAAAAAAGTAGCTGTACCTGTTTTGTTTTCCACGGAAGATAGAATAGGTCGCCTTACATAAGGGCACTACGGAACTTCTATATCGTTGTATCCTCTTTGTTGAACGAGAGGAACTGTTTTTGTGAGGACAGAGACAGGAGAATCCCCCACCTCAAGCTCTTGTAGAGGTAGGTGGGGGTAGTTCAATCGTTAGTTGGTTCCAATCCCCTCGAGATCTATTCGAATATTCACAACCATTCAAGGTAAAAAGACATGCACACAGTACACCTATCATAATACCTTTTTTACAACTCACGCTAAACCACCCTTAATCGTAAAAACTAGGCAAAGTATTCATTCGTTACCAAATCTCAAGTATAAATAGCATCATTCATATTTTTAAATATTACATGAATTCACTTAGAACAAAATATGCAATTACGCATACTGATTTTATTAATCATAATATTATGATTAAATTATTTAACGTAGTAAGAATTCAGGGGTGAATAGAAATGAAATTCAAAGTAAAAAAAAATCCTATACATGTATTTATCTTTATATTAGTGACCATTATTTTGTGTACACAAATTTCCCTTCAAAGTGATGATCATATCTATTTTAGTTGTATTATGCTATTGAATCTCTTCAACTTTTTCTCTCTTTATAGATCTACTTATGAAATAACTAATCATTCACTTGTCGTTAAGTACTTTTTTACAAATACTGAAATTCCCTTTGAAAATATACGTCACATAAAATATTATGGAAAACAATTAGATTCGGAAAAATGGACCAGACAACGATTAGAAATTATGTATGAACTATTTGATACTTTAACGGTTTGTGTGCCAAAAGAAGAAGAAAAATTTATCAGTTTATTAAAAGACAAATGTCCCAACCTAAAAGTAATTGACAAACCTACCAATTAATCATATTAGCAAGTTTGTCTATCATATGAATTGTCAAACTTGCTAATTTCCTTCTTTCCCGTTAATCAGAATCACTTGACTTATTATACGTTCAGTTTCCTGACCCTAAAGTGAAAAGCAGTTGAGTTTTTCTTCATCTCCCACTGAGTATTATCCCTCACCAATCCGACTTTTACGGACAGTTAATCCCCAGCCTAACTTCTTTGCTTTCACCGAATTTTGAGATGAAGGTTTTACTGCCCGCAAATAGCAGGATAAATGAAACTCCCTCTTATTTCTTATCTATCTGTTTCTCAAGATAACATTACTGCTTCCTCTCTATTCAATCCGCTCCATATAAGTGCAATCTATACCCCCCACACAAATTTTTTATTTTTATAGGCAAATTCAAAAATAGTTTGTTGTAATCCGGACAAAAGATAAATATGTTTACTTTTTAATCCGACGTTATTCATCTGAAAATATAATATACATCCACAAAAAATAGAGATTTTATTATGACAATCATCATATTTTGTACTTCGCACTGCTATAGGAATCATTACTGATAAAACTTGTATTCTCTTTGCTAAGGTATGTATCAAACTATATTTACTGGAGGGATAAAGATGAAAAAAGCGCTTTACATCAACATTGGTGGAGAAGGACATGTAAATCCAACACTTGGATTAGTAAATGATTTAGTAAAACGAGGAGAACATATCACCTATTATTCATCCAATCATTTTGAAGAAAAAATCAAAAAAGCCGGTGCCCAGTTCCGTCCCGTTGATCAAAAGGCACACAGAAAACTTGCAGAAAGTATGGGTCTTATGGCTTCCCAGCCTCAAGAATATTTATTGCAATTTCTAAATGCAATGGAAATGATCACCGACTCCATCCTAGAAGAAATTTCCAACGAAACGTATGATTATATTATATACGATGCACAGTCTTTACCTGGAAAATGGATTGCCCACCAAAACAAATTATTATCTATTGCAACTTGGACCACTTTTGCATATTCACAAGATCCAAAAATAAATATGTCCCTGACAGGAATAGATGATATGGAACAAAAACAAGAGCGTTTGACCATGCTAAAAGCATTTTTACAATTAGAAGAAATCGCCAAACGCAAACAATATTTAGAAAACAAATACGAACTTCCATTATCTTACAACTTCTTACTTTGTCCTGGTTCAGAAGATTTAAATATCGTCTTCACTTCTTCCTATTTCCAAAGGAATAGCAGCGCTTTTAAGAATAACTATATTTTTGTCGGACCTTCCATTACTAAAAATGAAACTGCAAACGATTTTCCAATGAATCTATTAAAAGACACACATGTGATTTACATTTCTATGGGAACGATAATGAACAACCAGCCAAACTTCTATCAAAAGTGCTTTACCGCTTTAAAAGATTTAAAGGTTAAAGTGGTGCTTAGTATAGGCAAACAATTAAAAGCAGAGCAGCTAAAGAATATACCCGATAATTTTATTGTTCGAAACTATGTTCCTCAATTAGATGTACTTCGCCAAACTGATGTCTTTATTAGCCATTGTGGAATGAATAGCACCAGTGAATCACTTTATTTTGAAGTACCCTTAGTTATGCTTCCTATCATAAATGATCAACATACGATTGCTGAACGAGTGAAAGAACTTGGTGCAGGAGCTATGTTAAATATTCAACAACTATCGGCGGAGGATATCAAAGAAGCTGTTAGTGAAGTGTTAAGGAATCCTATTTATAAGAACAATACGAAAAAAATTAGTCAATCATTTCGTAACGCGGGTGGTTATTCTAGGGCTGCTAATAAGATTTTCAAATTTACTCGTTCATGAAAATCATTAAAGATCCATGTTTTCACTAACATAGATCTTTTTTCATAGCCCATAGGCATTATCTTGTAGCTCCAATTACCGGATTTACTTTTAATCTAAACTCTTTTCCTTCTCTCAATAAATTTAAGTGTAACAAATCCTACGATGAAAGATAAAAAAACGAAGAATAATTGTATGTAGTCAACATCAAAGAAGTGATTAGCAGATACTGCTGGAGTTATTGTTGCAACGCTCGTCCAATCCCGTGAATCCTGCATGTAAAAGTATGTGAATATAGTTCTTGGTAACAATTGTAATACGATAAATGTAATCAGCACCGCTAGTGTAGAAATGGCGTATTTCATTCTCCTCACCTGCCTTTCATTTCAAATATTTTACCATGAAAAAAGAGCCAAGATTCTAAAATTAGAACCTGGCTCTCTCTCCATTATGAATTAAAATTATTCTTTCGGCGCAATCATTTTCTTCGGATCTACAATTTCATCAAACTGTTCTTCCGTTAATAATCCTGATTGTAATGCTGCTTCTTTTAACGTTAATCCCTCTTTATGAGCATGTTTAGCAATTTCCGCTGCATTTTCATAGCCAATATGTGGATTTAACGCTGTAACAAGCATTAAAGAACGATTTACATTTTGGTTAATCACTTCTTTATTTGCTTCGATACCAACCGCACATTTATCATTGAACGAAACTGTTGCATCAGCTAATAAACGAGCAGATTGTAAGAAATTATATGCAATTACTGGCTTAAATACGTTTAACTCAAAGTTACCTTGGCTCGCCGCAAATCCAATTGTTGCGTCATTTCCCATAACTTGCGCTGCAACCATTGTTAATGCTTCACTTTGCGTTGGATTTACTTTACCTGGCATAATAGAGCTTCCTGGCTCATTCGCAGGAATAATAATTTCACCGAGACCACTACGTGGACCGCTCGCAAGCCAACGTACATCATTAGCAATCTTCATTAAATCAGCTGCTAATGCTTTTAATGCACCATGTGCAAACACAACTTCATCATGACTCGTTAATGCATGAAACTTATTCGGTGCAGACACGAATTGTTTTCCTGTAAACTGACTAATTTCCTCTGCGACCATCTCACCAAATTTAGGATGAGCATTAATTCCTGTTCCAACTGCAGTACCACCAATCGCAAGTTCTTTCATATATGTATTGCTATCCGCAATCATACGCTCTGTTTTTTCAAGCATACGATGCCAACCGCTAATTTCCTGTCCTAGCGTTAAAGGCGTTGCATCTTGCAGATGCGTACGACCAATTTTAATAATATTTTGAAACTCATTTACTTTTTTCTCTAATGTTACTTTTAATTTTGTAATTGCCGGTAACACTTGGTTTTCCACCGCAATCACACATGCAACGTGAAGTGCTGTCGGAAATGTATCATTTGAACTTTGAGACATGTTTACATCATCATTTGGATGAATATGTACATCAAGCCCTTTTCCCTTTAAAATTTGATTCCCCCGGTTTGCGATTACCTCATTCACATTCATATTTGATTGTGTACCGCTACCTGTTTGCCATACAACAAGTGGGAAATGTTCATTCCATTTTCCTGCTAGGATTTCATCCGCTGCTTCTACAATCGCCTGCGCTTTTTCTTCTGATAACTTCCCTAGTTTCTGGTTACTAATCGCAGCACTTTTCTTTAAAATTGCAAATGCTTGTACAATTTCAATCGGCATATGCTCCGTTCCAATCGGAAAGTTTTCTTTACTGCGTTGTGTTTGCGCTGCCCATAATTTATCAGCTGGAACTTTCATTTCTCCTAATGTATCTCTTTCAATTCTGTACTCCATGTTTTCATCCCCTTGAAAATATAATAGCTACGCTTTTATTGTAACAGACTTCCCTTCTAATGATAAGGATTCTCACTCTCGTTTATTCATAATTCTATATTTAAAAAATTATATTTCAGATGAATCGGGAGATAAAAACCAACCAGAAACGCCAATCGCAATTAATACGATATAAAAAATAGCTTTCCACGTAACCGATTGGGGAAAATCCTTATTAATTATTCCACCCATAGGATGTGCTAGCGTTGAAATAATAAGTTTCACACCGACCCACCCAACAATCATAAAAGCTGCCGTTTCAAGACCTGGTCTTTCACGCAATATCTTCACGAAATAAGTAGCTGCAAATCGCATAATAATTAAACCAATCATTCCACCAGTTAAAATAACGAAAAATCTCCCTGCGTCAAGGCCACCTATCATTCCTTTATTCAAGGGTGTAATTGTCAGTGTAAGGGCCACTGCTGCTAAAATCGAATCAATCGCAAATGCAGTATCTGTAACCTCTACTTTCAGAACTGTTAGCCAAAAACCACTTTTCTTTTTTGGAGTATTTTCTTCAATCTTTTTTTCGTGATCTCCGTACTTTTCTCTTTGCCACTTCTTTTTTCGATATACTTTAACCAAACTTCTAGCAGAGAGAAACAATAAATAAATTGCACCAATCGCTTGCATCTGCCATACATTCACAAGAAATGAAATTAAAAATAATGACCCAAATCGAAATATGAATGCTCCGAATAATCCATAAAATAAAGCCTTTTTTCTATCATCTTCAGGTAAATGTTTAACCATAATAGCAAGTACAAGAGCATTATCTGCAGATAAAACTCCTTCTAATGCAATAAGAATTAATATAACTCCCCCATACTCCAGCAGTAATGATTCAGTCATATTTCTCCTCCTGTTTTTGATACTATATATTTTGCTTTTTGATAAGGGAAATATACTAATCTCATTAGAAACTGAACAACCCGTAAGTTCTAATCGAACTTACGGGTTAACTTCGTACTATACGATGAAGAATTGTCATCTTCTATAGAAATTAAAAATCTCTAATACACCAATGGAAGGGATGATTTTATATTATGACACTTGCTTCCCTTTTTCAGCATCATCAACATACCAAATGAATTTCCCTGTATATCCGTATATAACTGCCAATGCTAATGATACAAAGCTCATCCACATGAATGGAATGTATGATAATGTTGCGACTCCTAATATACCAGCCATGTAAATCCCATTATCAGACCATGGAACCATACCTGAAGTTAGCGTTCCACCCACTTCTGAGTTACGAGCCAATATACGACGATCGAGCTTTAATTTATCATAGCTGTCTTGCATAATTTTTGGAGTTAAAATAAGTGATACGTACATTGCGCAGCCGAATACGTTTGCCAGGAAAGCGACGATTAATGTGGACAGTGTTACATTTCCTGCAGAGTTTAGTTTCTTCTGAAATTTTGATACGATTACTTTTAAAACACCGAGTTTTTCAAGTAACCCTCCGAAACCTAATCCAAAAATAATAACTGCTACTGAACCAAGCATACCATTGATTCCACCGCGATTTAGCAACTTATCAATGAAGTCCACACCTGATTCAATAGAAAAACCGTTATATGCTGTTCCAATTGCCTCTCCAAAGTGCATACCTTGGAACAGAGTTGCCCAAACTGCACCGAGAAGCGCTCCCATTGCAATTGTTGGCATTGATGGTTTTTTCATTGCTAATAGTGCGATGACAATAACTGCTGGTACAAGCATCCATATTTTAATATCAAATTGCTTTAATAAAGCTTCTTTTAAAAATTCCACTTTGTTTAAATCAACATTATCTCCACCATACATCCATCCGGCAACTGTAAACATAATACCGGTAATAATATATGCTGGTACATCTAATACAAGCATAGCTCGAACATGTGCAATAACATCTACTTTTGCCATTGAAGCAGCAAGTACCGTACTATCAGAAAGCGGAGATAACTTGTCTCCAAAGTATGCCCCTGAAAGTACTGCTCCAGCAACTAGTGGAAGCGGTAAACCAAGACCTTCACCGATTGCCATCATGGCAATACCAGCTGTACCAACTGTTCCCCATGATGTACCTGTTGCAATGGAAGTAATTGAGCAAATAATTAAGGTTGCTAATAAAAATACACTCGGATGAATAAATTCTAATCCGTAGTAGATCAATGTCGGTACAACACCGCCAGCAATCCATGTCCCAATTAATGCTCCTACAGCAACTAAGATGAGAACAGCTTCTAATCCGTTGGAAATTCCTTTTGTAATTGCATCTTGCAATTCTTGATAACGAAACCCTAACCTTAGTCCAAGCGCAATTACTAAAAACCATGAAATAAATAGCGCTAGTTGAATCGGCAAATTAAAGATCGTTTGAAAGGAAAAGACAACAGCAAGAAATAGTAATAAAAGAATAATGATTTCTGGAATTGATGGTAATCTTACACTTTTCATTTGCTTCTCTCCTTACAAGTCGATAACATGATGTATGTCGCCTAATATGTACTTTTGTATATAATGCACAAAGACAAACTATAATTTTCATATTATTCCGATTTGTTTTTTTAGTATAATAAATATACACCTTTTCTATTGTAAAAGTAGAGCGGACATTTCGCAATGAAAATTATAAAAAATATTGTATTTTTATTTATAAGAAAGTCTAAAAAATAGATTTTAAAATAGAAATATACGTAATTTAAAACACTTTTTTATCTAAAGTGAAACCATATGTACAACAATTATTCCATTTTTCCCTTTTCTAACATTGTTATTTTAGAATGATGCACGTCAAAAAATAATATATATGGATAAATAGAAATATCCGCGCTATATTATTATAGTTGCCATTCTTAAAAATTCATCCGCAATCAAAATACCCACTAAAATCTAATTTGCTCAGCAGGTTTAACATGAGCGAACCATTGTCCAATTACTTGGTTATGATGATCGATAATTTGGGATGCAGATAAGATTGTGGAGTCGTATGTACTATGTCCATCTTCTACAAGAGTAAGATCATATCCAAGACTATAAGCACGTCTACATGTTGCATCCACACAAATCTCAGATTGAATTCCTGTCACTACAATTTGTGTTATATTTCTTTCGTCTAGCTCCTGTTGCAGATTCGTTCTATGAAATGAATCTGGGTGATTTTTCTTAAGAACAATATCCTCTGCTAATGGAGCTATAGATTTATGAATCCCCCAACCTAAAGTCTTTGGTTCAAGTGGTGAACCAGTTTCCCCATTATACTTCATATAAAAAATAGGTGCTTGAGCAGATCGAGCTTTTGAAATTAACAACTGAATATTTTCTAACAATTCCTTTCCTTTATATAAAGGTTGCTTCTCTTGAAAAGAACCTGTTTGTACATCAATAATGAGTAATGCTGCACAATCTCTTCTCATAAAAAATACCTCCAAAACATTTCTTTCTAATACAATTTCTAAACATGTTCACTTAAAAAACTCCCATTTTTAAGTGTGTCCAAAATATATGATTCGATTACTCATCATTACAAAACGAAATTAGCATTTGAATGATAGCGTTGCATTTCATATCTGAGTTTTTAATAAGAAATGATCCCCATACATAAACCGATCCCCTTCTTAAGAATCTCTAATTTTCTATAAGACAAGCAAAAAACATTCATCCCTAATACTTAGGGATGAATGTTTTTTTACGACTATCAAGATTTCTTGATAGTCGTAAAGCTATAAAAATCCAAATAACATGGATAATGAATGACGTAATATAAACTAATGTACAAAGTCTTTCTTTTTAAAATCATACAAACTTAATACGAGAAAAAGTGCAAAGTGTACAAACGAGATGCCTACTCCTAAAAGCACACCATCATGATTCAAAATTTTCTCATGAAACTTTGTATAACCAAAGATGAAATATGGAATAACAGATAACGCTTCTGTATACATGGATTTCTAACTAAATTACTCTATTTCTATTCTGCATTTAAAATTATGACTCTTCCAAATACCATTGAGCTAATGATTACCTCAATCCATTACTGCCGCAAAGCGTCATATACATACGGGTCTTTTGGTTTTTCAATTTTTTCAACTTTACTTACTTTCACAAGCGGAAACAATGTTCCTTTATATGTTGTTTCATCTAGTAATCCCGTTATTTTGACCCATGTCTCTTCTGGGAACTGTTTGATTTCCTCACCAGATACAATCATTCCCCATACTGAAGCGTCTGCAATACAACATGTAATACCATACCTGGCAACTACTGTTTTATCTCCTTTTACTTCTTTATCGTTATAAATAAAACCTGTAATTGTAATTTGTTTCCCTTTAAACCCAAGAACATCTTTTCCGATTATATTCATTGTTTGAATATAGTTTTTATCATCTATTTGTATTTCCTTCTGGTTCATTATCGTTTTCTCTAACTGTTCTGGTGACTGTTCTGATGTAGGTAGATTTTGAATTGGCTCTTCTTCTTGATCAACTAATAATTCTTTCCAATCAGAACTGATCTGTTTCGTTTGTGGTACTTTCTGCTCTACACTTTTTGCCTGTGCACTCTGATTCATTCCCCTGTTCGCTGCGAGACTACCATTAATTGTTACGTTGGAAAATAAAAACGCACTTACAATCGGAATAACAAACAGTGCATATAGAAGAACAATCTTCATTCTTGATTTTGGTAGTACATGATGCTCACAACAATGACAGTCCTTTTCTTTTTCTTCTCCATTTTCCCATACTTGTAAGCACCCTAGAAGCAGAAATACAGCAAAAGCCACATATGTAAACTTCGTCATTTTGGGAGCAATAAAGTGATCAATATTTCCTGTTACAAGCAGTTTAAATAACAGCATCGCTAAACCGATTAAAATAATGCCGCGGATATAACGATGAAATACTTTTCGTTCTTGATTACTCATTTTTCTCCCCCCTAATCACATTACCAACTGAACAACAACATACACAGACATAATTACACTCCCAATCAAAAAGAATACAAATTTATTTTTGAAATAAGCAAATAACATAAACGTATTTTTAAAATCAAGCATTGGACCGAATACAAGAAATGCTAACAATGCTTTGATTGAAAATATATGTCCAAAAGATGCAGCAATAAAAGCGTCTGCAGCAGAGCAAAGAGATAACACGTAACCAAATCCCATCATCACTAATGGTGAAAACATCTCACTATGTGCTATTACATCAAGCGCATTCCGATCTAAAAACGTTTGAAATATACTTGCCAAACAAGCACCCATCAATAAATATTTTCCCGTATCAAAAAACTCATCAACTGTATGACTGGCAACATCTTTCCAGCTCTTTTGGTTATTTTCATGTGCCGAGATAGTGGTGTCTTTTAAAACATTTTTCCCACGATAGCAATAATACACAGCAATTCCAATTAGAAGGGCAACAAGAACTGTTATTCCAAAACGAGCATATATAACAGCGGTATTTGTTTGAAATGCATAAAATGTTGATAAAAATACAATCGGATTCATAATTGGAGCACTTACTAAAATGACAATACCGATATGAAGAGGTAACCCTTTTTGAATGAGCCTTCTAACGATAGGTATGATGACACATTCACACATCGGAAATATAATGCCTACAAAGACAGCTGGAATCATCGCTACAATAGGAGATTTAGGTAATACCTTTTGAATCATATCTTCCGTAACAAACACTTGAATAATAGATGAGACGATAACACCTAATAAAATAAACGGTACTGCTTCAAAAAAAATACTTAAGAAAATTGTATTCACATTCAGCCATTCTTTCGGAATACTCTTATGTAAATTTGCTAAGTTTGTGAAATCTACAAAAAATAATAAAAAAAGAAAAATAGCAATGAGAAGTGTACCAATTAACTCCTTTGATATTCTATTAAAAACCAAATTCCTCGCCTCCACTTTATTCATATTTAAACGTATGCTTGTCCTCTTTTTCTATGACAATTCCCAAACATTTTTCACATTTCATTTCTATTCACAAATCGTAATCATTATGATTTATTCTTGCATTTCTTTTTAAAGTCATTTATCATAAAACGTAATGATTACGATTTAAGGAGAGGAATATACAATGAAAAAAGTACCCATTACCGTATTAAGTGGTTTTTTAGGTTCTGGAAAAACAACATTATTGAATCATATTTTGACAAATAGAGAAGGCTTAAAAGTAGCTGTCATTGTAAATGATATGAGCGAAGTAAATATTGACGCCGCACTTGTGAAACAAGGAGGCTTTTCTCGTACAGAAGAAAAATTAGTAGAAATTCAAAATGGCTGTATCTGTTGCACACTTCGAGAAGATTTAATCATTGAAGTAAACCGTCTTGTAGAGGCAGGGGATATTGACTATATTGTGATTGAATCTTCCGGCATTAGTGAACCTATCCCTGTTGCACAAACATTTACGTATATAAATGAGGCACTAGGAATTGATTTAACGAACAAATGTCGCCTTGATACAATGGTTACCGTAGTCGATGCAAACCGATTTTGGGATGATTTTGCAGCTGGTGAAAGTTTACTAGATCGAAAGCAAGCAATTGATGAAACAGGTACTCGAGAAGTTATCGATCTACTAATTGATCAGATTGAATTTGCAAATGTTATTCTTTTGAACAAAGTGGATTTACTAGAAAAAGAAGATAGTATGGAACTCTATCGCCTCTTACAAAAATTAAATCCTGGAGCAAAAATCATTGAATCTTCATTTAGCGTGGTTCCACTAGATGAAATTTTAAATACAAATTTATTTAACTATGATGAAGCAAGTCAAGCAGCTGGTTGGATTCAGGAGTTAAATAGCGAACACCATACACCAGAAACAGAAGAATACGGCATTAGTTCCTTTGTTTATCGCCGCAAACGTCCATTTCATCCTGTTCGACTTATGAATTGGTTACAAAAATGGCCATTAGATATTGTAAGAGCGAAAGGTTTTTTCTGGCTTGCATCTCGTAATCACATGATGGGGCTTCTCTCTCAAGCTGGCTCTTCCATTACCATTCAAGGAGCTGGTGAATGGGTTGCAACATTACCTGCAGCTGAGCAACAGCAAATACTTAGGGAAGAACCAGAAGTCTTAAAAAATTGGGATGATCAATATGGGGATCGAATAACAGAACTAGTCTTTATTGGTGTTGAAATGAATCAATATGAAATTGAACGCTCTTTGGATACATGCTTATTAACCGGGGAAGAAATGAATCAGGAGTGGGATGATTTTGTTGATCCAATTCCCCCTTTTACCGTTGTCTCATAATACAAAATTCACAAGATTACTAACTATAAAGTGATTTCAAAAACAAGATGGCTTCCTCAAAAGGTTACCATCTTGCTTTCGTTTATCATTCAGATTTGTGAGGCTTATTTATTACATTAGCCCATATAACAAGTACAATTGTACTTATAACAACAAAAATCCCATACCCAACCCCTGCAGCATCACCAATTGATTCTAGTCCAAATGGTAACAGAGCGGTAGTAATTCCTATTACGTAAGAAAAAATCCCAGATATTTTTGCAAGTTTCTCTTTATCCCCCACGAAAGTCTCTTCTTGGTATCCTGCAATGAGAAATAATCGCTTTTTTATATGAATTTGGTATCCCATAATAATGATTAACATGCCTACAAGAAAACTGATTATAAATCCACCGATCATCAAATCCCTCCTTTACAATATTTTACCATAATTATAACTATTACATGTCTATCTTTAATATTAAAAAATTCTGTTTATTTTTAATATTACTCGTGATATATTACATATTGTATTCAATATTTCAATTAGATTTTCTTTCTGAAAGGAGGACCCAGCTATGGATTCAGGAAGATTGAAAGGCATTATTATGGTCATTACAGGTGCTAGTTTATGGGGATTATCCGGGACCGCTGCACAACAACTGTTTCAACAAGAAAATGTTTCTACAGAATGGTTAGTTACAATTCGATTACTTATATCCGGAATTATTTTGCTCTTATTCTCCTCATTTGGCAGTAAAAAATCAGAAGTACTTGGCATTTGGAAGCAAAAAGCCGAGGCAAACAAAATAATTCTGTTTGGATTGTTAGGTATGCTGGCTGTACAATATACCTATTTTGCTTCTATTCAGGAAGGAAATGCTGCAGTCGCAACATTGTTACAATATTTAGCACCAATATTTATAACTGTTTACCTTATCTTTAAATGGAATATTCGTCCTACTAAAATCGATTTTATTTCTATCGTACTATCTTTAATCGGGACCTTTTTCTTGCTAACGAATGGATCCATTGATAATTTAGCTGTTTCAACACCAGCTATCGTTTGGGGCATTTTATCCGGTTTATCACTAGCATTCTATAGCCTTTATTCAAAGGAATTATTAGAGAAATGGTCTTCATCTGTCATTGTTGGATGGGGGATGATTATTGGAGGAGTTGGTGTAACCGTCTTACATTTTCTCTCCACGAACGAGTTTATCTTATTATCTGGCATGAAATATTTTCAGCCTAACAATCTTTTTCTCATTACATTCGTTGTTATTTTCGGCACACTCATCGCATTTTATTTATATTTAGACAGCATACGATATCTTACACCGAAAGAAACTACATTATTTGGTTGTACAGAACCACTTGCAGCTATCATTTCTTCTATTCTCATTTTGCATGTTCCGTTTCAATCATTTCAATTTTTAGGCGCTCTTTGTATTATTGTAATGGTACTTGTACTAAGCCAAAAGCCAGATGAAGGAAAACCGAAACTACGACTTGCCGTTACGAAAAAACAAAACATAAAATGAAAGGAACTGTTCGATCATGCCTATTCCTCAAAACTATCGAAAGCAAGAAAGAGTATCTGCTAAATCCCTCGTTTTAAATCAACTACAAGATTGGATTATTGAAGGTGTTTTACAACCTGATGAAAAGATTAATGATGGAGAGCTAGCTGAAGCTTTAGGTGTGAGCAGAACACCGGTTAGAGAAGCACTGCAAGTGTTAGAACTTTCAGGACTGGTCGAGATGGTTCCAGGACAAAAAACAAAAATCGCCCCTATAAAATTAGAAGATGTATCTGTCATTTATGAAACGATCGCTGGTCTTCATACCATTATTGGAAAACAAGCAATTCATCAAATAAACGACACCGACCTGATAAGACTTTCTGAAATAAACGAGGCATTTCAAAATGCCATAGATGAAAAAAATTCAAAACAAGCATTAAACTTAGATATACAATTTCATAATACAATCGTATCAATCGCTAAGAATTCATATATCGAGCCTTTCTTAGCAAACATACAACTTCATGTGTTACGTCTTGAATACCTTTTTTTCCAAAACTTCATTCCTGCACGTAAATCGATTGAAGAGCACAATTTAATAATTGAGGCATTAAAAAACCAGGATGCAGCGCAAATAGAACAAATCATGTCTCAAAACTGGTTACGACCAATGAAAGAAATCCAAAAAATAATCTCTATGAAATAATGAAAAGAGCCGTTTACGTGTTCTCTCAACACAAACGGCTCTTCCTTTACAATTCTATATAACTATGCACGGATCTCGGCATATTTTTCAATGTCCCTATACTCTTTTTCTAGTTCCTCTAAAGAAAGCTCGTATAATTGTCGATCGAGAATTTTAAACACACCCGCCCCAATTAACTGATCAATTAACTGTCTCTTACGATTTTCAACAGCAAAACGAAGTTGACTACTCATCTTTTAAAAACTCCTTTCCACAATCGTTGAAAATGATAATCTCTATCAATTACCACTTTGATTATAAAAGATGATATTTTAGAAGTAAAGTAATATCATGAAATATTTACCTTACAAACTGTTTGTGGCCACATTATATATATGTATGTTTCCTAAGATGGTTTATGACACTTTTTATCATCTTTTTTCTTTCATACTTTGCAAAGTGGTTCTTTATGGATAGAGTCCCTCTCTATTTCTATTTGAATCGTAACATGCTCTACATGAAAACTGTCCTTCAATAAACGTGTTGCTTCTGCTAATACACTTTGTGCTTCCTCACCTTTTTCTATAACAAGATGACACGTTAAAACTTGAAAATCTGATGTAACCGACCATATGTGTAAATCGTGTACTTCTTTTACAATTGCAATGTTTAATAATGTATCTTTCACTTCTTCCACATCAATATATGAACGGTATCATGTGTTACACGCCAGCCACTTATAATGACTAAGATGGAAACGAGGATACTGGCAATTGGATCGGCAACTGTCTAGCCAAAAAATTTAATAAGTAGCGCTGCAATAATTGCCCCCACTGATCCTAATAAATCACCTAAGACATGCAAAAAAGCACTTCGTACATTTAAATTTCCTTTCACATCTCCGCCTCGCATTAAAATCCATGCTGACGTAATATTAATGAACAAACCGAAAACAGCAATCATTAACATGCCATTGCTTGCAATCTCTACTGGTTCATGAAAACGGCGAATTGCTTCGATAAAAATGTATATCGAGATAGCAATAAGAACGACACCATTGCACAATGTGGCTAATATTTCAATTCGCTTATACCCATATATTTTGTCTAAAGTCGCCTTTTTTTCTCCAATTTTAAAGGCAAGTAAACTTAAAGCAAGAGAGACTGCATCACTTAGCATATGCCCAGCATCTGATAAAAGTGCTAAACTATTCGTTACAAATCCACTAATAACCTCAGTAATCATAAAACTTGTCGTTAATATGAATACAACCATTAACGCTTTTTTATTTTGTGAATGACCATGATTATGTGAATGTCCCCTATAAATACCCCTTCAATAATAATTCCAGCATTCTATTATGCGACAAATATTACTAATTTATCATGATTTATCCATTTCAATTCATACACCACGAGTCACTCCTTTACTTAATTTCTTCGTGATTGTTAACACCAGTTCCTTGTTTCCCCGCAAAAAATATAACTATTTATTGTTTATAGTGGTTTCATGAAAAAGGACTGCCTTATGTAAATAAGACAGTCCTTACACCTATTACTTCTTCAAATCAATAATGATATCATCTAAAACAATATCTTTACTTTTTGCTTCTTTTTTAGGTACTTCAATCTTCTTCTCTTTTCCACCACTCATTTCTACCCCGCCATGGTTTTCAGGAGTATGAACTCGCAAATTAATCCGGGGAGTAATAATTAGTTTCGTTGCATTTTCATGTAGCTTTTGAAATGTATCACTCCAATGAATATTATAGGAATCCTTACCTGATCCACCATTTCCTTCTCCAGAATAATGATTACCTAAATCATCTTTAACTTCCAACTCAACATCTACAGCATCCCATTCCTTCCTTGTATTTTTAGAAACTTCTTGATTGTAATAAAGAATAAACGTTATCGGTGACACTGCCACCTTTTCCATATTTACTTTTACGCCTTCTTTTTCGGAACTTCCACTAATTATTTTTTCTTTACTATCCATTGCCTTTACAGTAAGAGCAAAATTCCAATTCCCTTTTATTTCTTTCTTTTTATCCGGTATTTCTATTTTGTCTATATTCCATCTAAGGTTTATTTTGTCTTTTTTATTACTGCTATGATGTGTCGTTGTCGCCATACCTACATACTTTTTATCTGCAACTTTAGAAATTTGAGAACTTCCTGTTCCTCCATCAGACCCCATTATATCTAACCCACCTAATATAATTGGGTCATCCCCTAAATCTTGCTCACTTTCCATTGAATATGTTATTGATACAGTTCGTCCATCAGAAATCACATCATTGATTGTTATTTTAATCCCATTACTTTCCCTCACCATATTTAACTCAGTAGAAAATTCTTTATAATTTTCATAAAGTCCCGTTCTACCATTATCTAAAAATCGAAAAATATTACCTACAATCGGAAGCCCTCCTGCATAAGTAGGAAATCCAATTCCAAGTGTTGCAACTGACAACCCTACTAAAATAGATGCAACAGCGACACCCTTTTTCCAGTTCTTCGTTTTTTTCTTTATATATATAGCCTGTTTTAAGTTACGTTTCACTTTTTCCTTTTCAAATTCATAAGCCTTCATTTCCTCTAATTCTTTTTCATCTATATCAATGTCATTTAACAGCTCGTAAATGTCTTTCATATTACACTACCTCCTAAACTAAGATTCGTAGCATTTTTTTGTAATTTCTTTTTCCCTCGATAAATCCGATTATCTATCGCCGCTCGCGTTAAACCGAGCTTTTCTCCTATTTCCTCCGTCTTTAACCCTAGAAGAAATTTCATGATAAAAATCTTTTGATCTATAGGCTCTAATTGATTAATTAACTTTATCAGTTCATCCCTATCTTCCATTATAATCAGTTCATCTTCTATCGATTTTCCTGTATTTACATCAAAATCATCTGAGGTAACCTCAACTTCCTTAATGGATTTTCTGTAGTAATCAATTGCTTTAAACTTAGCAACCGCTGCAATCCATTTCTTAAAATCTTCCGGCTCTCCATGAAACTTGTTTGCATTATTCCAAACTGAAAGAAAAATATCATTGATACATTCGTCTATAAGTCCATCATTTTTAAGCGGAATAAGAACCTTATGTACGATTGCTTTTATTAATGACAAATAAGTATCGACAATAAACTCTAACGCATCTTCTTTTTGTCGCTGCAGCCTTTTTATAAAATTTTTCTCATTTGATTTCATTTCGCAATTCCCCTTATTTTTTTGTAAAAGCTTTTACACCTTATATAACGTACAGGAAAATTTTTTCTCTCATATTTATAATCATTTTTTCATTTTCACAGAGTAAATGTGTTTCCACATATACAATAAACCTTCGATACACTAGAAATATACTGAAGGTTTGTTCGCATTGGATTATTTGAATTTTACGTTTATTCAAGAAAAAGAAAATAAGCTTAGAATAGATTTATCCTAAGCTCACTTTATGAAAAATATTAATTCGCATATTCTCTATTTTCTGTATCAATTGACCACCCAATGATAGTCGCACAATCTCTTCCCTTCCATTCAAGCACATTAGCTAATGCAGGTTCAATCTGAAGAGAATCTCCTTTATGCAGTACTTCAAGTAAAGATTGATCATCATCAAACGTTTGCTTATCACACTCTAACACACCGTCTGTCGCCAAAACAATATGATTCATTCCCTTCTCTAATCCACGAACCCCAGAAGTGAAGCAGGGCGAATTAGCAGCAAAAACATTTTTCCTTCCAATATATTCATAAAATTTACGTTTATTTAATCTCCCTTTTCCATTCTGTAATTGTTCCGAATGAAATAAATAAGCAAAGCACTCTCCTACTGATAACCAATATAAAAATTCACCTTTTCGTAAACAAATTAAGCACGCGAGTTCTTCATTCTCTTGTTCACATTTCTCAATAAATAACTCATCTGTAAATAACGCTAATAAATACATATGTGTATGATGAAACGCAAGATGAACTGGATATGAGAATAATTCTTGTAATTTCTCTTTTCTTTCAGAAATTGCTTCTATTATATAATGTATATTTTTCGTTTTATGATGAGCATCAAAGATCATAACAAATTCAAATTCTAATTGCGGATCCCACCAAGCTAGTACTGCATCTCCTCTTTCATACGCATCACTCTCTTGATTCCCGCCATATACACCAACTGAAAGAGGACCACATTTTTCAACATGTATTTGGTCTAAATACATCTTTTCATGACTAATCCATTTAAATGTATTCACTTCTATCATCCTCTCTCTTGCTATTTGTATGCCTTTACATTAAGAGTACCGTATATTTCAAGAAAAATAAACTTTTTCAATAATTTTTATGCAAATAAAGGAATTTACTTCTTGTAAAACGAATATATCGTATTGTAAGATATAAATAAAAAACGGAGGAATATTATCATTATGAAGAACATCAATCAAAATTGGGAAACCATTTATTATCATTTACGGTATGAATATGAAGATAATCTTTCTCACCAAGCCATTCGGATTCTTCAAATCATTTCCCGAGAAACGGAGACTACAATTGGTAAAGTTGCATCTGAATTAGGCTTATCTCATAATACAGCATCAGAGCATGTGAAACGCCTTATTCAAAAAAGATTCGTTATAAAGGAGCGAAATAAACAAGATGAACGAGTCGTTAATCTAACATTGACTACAGAAGGTAAGGAAGCGTTAACGAAACATACATTATTAGATGAAGAAAAATTAAAAATATTAGAATCTCAATTTTCAAAAGAAGAACAGCAATTAATCGAAAAGGCTTTTTCATTACTAGCAAAGGAGTCAAAATATGCATTTCCTCGTTAAAGTAATCGTTTCCGCCCTCATCATCGGTGGTGTAACTGAGTTTGCCAAACATTATAGTACAATTGGTGGTTTTATCGCTGCCCTTCCACTTATCAGTTTGCTTAGCTTGTTTTGGCTTTCATTTGAAGGTGGGAGCAAACAAGATTTAAGTCAATTTACTTTAGGAGTATTATACGGCTTTCCTGCATCAGCACTTCTATTATTTGTTGTTTATATTGGATTAAAAAATTCTTTTTCACTCAGTACCTCTGTACTATTCGGTGTAGGCATTTGGTGTATCGTATTTGCTTTTCAAAAAACATTTCAATCTTAGTGGAGGCTATTACCATGAATCGTTTTGTAAAAGTACGTGGAAAGAAAATAGAAGTTTGCACAATGGGAAATGGCTCTCAGACCGTTGTAATTCAAACAGGGATGGGATGTTCCTTTTATGATTGGTTCCAAATTGCAGAGAAACTTTCTTCAAATTATACCGTAGTTCTATTTCATCGCCCTGGTTATGGGAAAAGTGAACTTGGTAACGAACCACGTACAACACTACACGCAACAAAAGAATTACAGGAACTATTACATATGTTAGCTATTCGACAACCCATAATTTTAGTTGGTCATTCTTATGGAGGGTTATGTGCGCAACATTTTGCTATGGTACACCCCAATCAGTTAAAAGCTTTGATTCTTGTTGATTCTACTTCTGTAAACTTACATCGATTAGATGAACTGGATTTACCTACCTCTGATCAAACCGATTCGGATGATATATGGCTACAAAAATATAGGGATTATTCCAATATGAATGCAGAAGCACTTCGTGCAGAACTAGACTCTACATTAAATCAATACAGTCACTTGTCACCATATAAACAAAAACAATACGTGAAATTCCTTACATCACCTTTCTTATATAAGGCTACTACTTCTGAACTTTCAGAGTGGAAATCTTGTGCACATAGAATAAAACAACTTAGAGTCACATTAAAAACACCATTAATCGTCATTGGAAGAGATCCCAATCATTCTATCGGGCAAATGATTCAAGAGGGAATGCCTAATGAAGAAGCTAAAAAGCTTGAAAAAACATGGCAAGAACTTATTCAAGAACAACGTATGCTCTCCCAAAACAGCCGATATATTCTCGCTCAAAATGCTAGTCATGGAATCGAAAGTGATCGCCCTGATATCATAATTCAGGCAATCCATTCCTTCGAAGTAAGTGACGTACATGCCCCTGAAAACAATGAGCATTCTAGAATTAAATAAACATGCAAAAAAGAAAGCAGCCTTCACTGCTTTCTTGCCTTTTCATCTATTCATAATCTTCCTCGTCTTCATCACCATCATAATACGAGTTTCCATTATTCACATATATAGGTCCATTCGCAACATCAACACGAAGTACCCATGCCCAAGGTACAGCTAAGCGTTTATGTAATGCCCGCCAAAACCCTATTGACTTTCTTTCATACTCCTGGAACTCCTGAAGTATATCCTTGTAGGAGGAACCGTCTAGCTGAATATTTGCTTCTAGTAAACGAGAATAGGCATAGTGCTGTAATTCGAGTTCGGCAGCAACTTCCATCTCTTCTGGTGTTGCCATACCAATGATCGTTCCATCAGGTGGCACAATTTCATATACGTTATGAACTTCAATGAGCCCTTCTGGATGATCTACTAACCCCTTCTCTTTCTCAAACATGTAAACAGCCTCCTTTATCATGCATTTTTTTTATGTTACAAAAGCATACTTCTCTAACAAACCCGTTCTTTCCTGCTTTCTCGATAAAATTTTACAAATTATTCACATGATGACTTGTTTCTATATTTTAGTGCGCTCTTCTACTCTTGCAGTAGAAAGTAAACTCTCTTCATTAAAAGTCAATTTATATACATCTGGCATGTCGAGTGTTTTCCAAAAATGATAATCATATGTAGAATCAAAATAATTCATTATTAATACCATAATATTTCCATGGGTACCAACTACAATATTTTTCCCTTTATATTGTTTTAATATATTTTGAATACATGTAACACCACGCTTTTGTGCAATATTATTTGATTCCCCGCCTTTAAACGAGAAGATGGGATTCTCCCACACCTTCATAATTGCTTCCTCAAAATCTTCTACCGGTTCTTTACTTAGTAGTCTCTCACGCAATTCTTCTTCAATTTGTATTGGCAATTGGAATTGGTTTGCAACCCCTTGAACCGTTTGAATCGCTCTTTTGTATGGACTAGAGATTACAACATCAATTTTCTCTTCTTTTAATAACTCTGGCACACTTTGCGCATCATTCCGTCCTTTTTCGGATAATGGACGTTCTCTTTCTTCCGGTGTATATATAGAATGGGCGTGACGGACAAAATATATATGAGTCATGAAAATCCTCCTTTTATTTCCTCTTCTATCCCATTGATTCTATTAGATATAGACCAATTCCTTTCAATATTTTTTGCTGTATAACAAACAAAAGGCACTTCATGAAAAAAGCACCTTTTGTTTACATAATAAAATTATATTGTTATAACTTTTTTCTAAATTCCTCACTCATTACTACAGATCGAATAAAATAATCTAAGTTATTCTTAAGTTTTTGTAATTCCATAGAATCTAAATCATTAGACATAAAGACTATTTCAACCTTGTTTCCTTCTTTATCTGTACCATAAAAACTATTTGTCAATACAAATGGAGTTGAACCTCCTTTTTTACCAGCATGTTCATATATACTATCTCCAACAGTCCCATTAAAAATCTTCTCAATCTCATCTTGCATTGGCTTTGGAAAAGCAGTTCTATTATTGATTTTCCCTATTAGACTCATGTAGTCTTTTGCAGTTGCCCTTACTAGCCTATCAGACCAAATACGTTGAAATTCCATGTCAACTTTTAATGGTATATTGTGTTTTTTCCATTCCGCTTCATCTTTCATCCATTCATGTATTTTCAAAGCATGCTTTCTATATTCATCCATAGACATTTTACGTAACACTTCTAATGATTGATCTTTAGGTACATTCAGTTCTTTTTCTACATACCCTCTCATATATAAGGGGGATGTATATGGATAGAATGCATCATGGCTATTTAGCTCTAATTCTTTTAAGCTATTATTTATTCTTTCGAGTCCTAATTTTTCTAATAAATAGGTTGTATTTGCATTAGAACTAAAGTGAATCATACCTCGGGCTACTTCTTCTAAAGAAAGCTTTTCATTTTTTATTGCATTTCTTATTTTTGCATCCTCTAACCATGCCGGATGCGCTCCAGCATCTGTGTCTGGTACGTAGTATTTTTCTAAATCTTGTAATGGAATTTGCTCCTGTGGATTTATCTTTTCTTCTGAAACTTGTTTTGCAAATTCCACTGCTACTACTATTTTTGCCATACTTGCTAACGGTAGTTTTTTATTCTCATTCACAGTAGCTAAAATTTCACCATTTCTTCTAATCATTAATGAACATGTTTGCTCATTCTTATGCTCTTTTATGTAATCTAGCACATAGTTTGGATCTTCTTTTGAATAGTAATATTCCATAATCGCTAAAATCGCTATGATGATTGCTATAATAATAAAAATACTCCATCCTATAACCTTTAACACCTTCACTATATTGCTCCCCCTAACAAAATACCTTTTTATCAATATATTCATTATATCAAATATACAAGGGGGTTTTATGTAAAAAAATCCAGTATTTTGCTAGAAACACACAAATGAAATAGCCCTCACTCAAGAACAAGGGCTACTCTATCTCACACGAAGTCACCTCTCCGTTTAATACAACCACTATATCAGACCGCTGTTCATCCGTAAAACGCTTTAAATTAGGTGGTCCAATCACAACAGATTCTTTAATAGGTGCAAGATCCTTAGCTAAATGTTCAGCATTAACACCGTAAGCGACTTGGAATACTTCTGGTGGGGTCATTCTAAGGACATCTGAACCCTCAGCTGTTTCAAATTGATCATTATTGAAGAAGAGATGTAAATGGGCTTCTTCTGATACAGCCGTAATCCAGTGCCACCAACCCATTGGAATAAATACCGTTTGCCCAGCTTTCGCTCGATAATTTTGCAGTTGATTCGTTTCTGGATTTAAAATAGAAGTAATTGCTTCTCCAGAAACGATGACATCTAATTCCCAAGCGTTTGGATGCCAATGTGGTTCCCTCATATGACCTTTCGTCATAAAAAGATCGACAAACGCTCCTCCAATCATTGCTGGTAATTGTGTTGAAGTCACTTCATAAGCAATATTTTTATCATCTCGTTTAAAAAATATATTTTCCCGTGAGTCAAAGAAAAGATTTGGTGTCCCAGAACTTTTCTTTAAGTTTTTATTATCTGGAACATATCCTGAATTAGCCATTCGATCCCTCTTTTCTATTCCCAACATTTCATACTTAACATTGTATCGTATGGAAGAAATCAAACTGATGTGCCTATCTACTATCGTTTTTACATAACAAAAAAACATGCTCCACAATGCTAGCATGTTTTGTGATATCCTTCACATTGTTTAACTAAAAAATAAACCTCTTTACTTACCATGATGTAACATTAAATCGCCAAGTTCTTCTTCAATATGATTTAACTTTGCAATCCCTTCTTTCCATTTGTGGATATAACGTGAAACTCCAAAAACAAATAAAGCAATAATAGTAGAAAGAATAATACCATATACGATAGCTACTGTACTCATAAGTTACACTTCCTTGTAATAGGTTATACATTTATTATATTCCTTTTTTTGATGAAATAGTGGAAATTCAAGTTATTGTAACAAAATTGATTTTTCTAATTATACAAAAAAACACCCTAATAGGAGAAACCCTAAAAACATTAAGATTCCTCCTATATTTAAATATTACTCCACACCAACAGAAACTGTTTCTGGCAATGTACTTCCACCATCAATTACAATGTGTGTTCCTGTTATGTAACTTGATTCGTCAGATGCAAGGAATCCAGCTAATTGTCCTACTTCTTCAATTTTCCCTAAACGTCCTAACGGAACACCTGAAGCGATTCCATCAATAACACTATTCGGTTCATTTGGATCAGACTCATTTGCAATTTGCTCTGCCATTGGCGTCATAATATAGCCTGGACAAATCGCATTTACCGTAATATGATGCTTGGCTACTTCACGTGCTAACGCTTTTGTGAATCCCCAAATAGCGGCCTTGGTTGTCGCATAAGCTGTTTCTCCTTCATCTGCAACTAGCGTTCCTGTTACAGAAGACATGTTCACGATTTTTCCATAGTTTTTCTCAATCATATATGGCAAGACTGCTTTAGAGAAGTTCCACACACCGTTAATATTTACTTGAAATTGAAAATCACGCATTTCATCTGACATCTCTAAAAAGTTAGCAAGACGAATAACTCCTGCGTTATTCACTAATATATCAATCTTCCCATATTTTTCGTATACATCTTTTGCTATTTCTTTTACAGCTGCAAAGTCAGTTACATCTACTTCGTAACTAGCTGCTTCTAACCCCTTACTAACAATTTCTTTTGCTGTTTCATGAACCTTTTCTGAAATATCAACAAGTAATACTTTCGCTCCTAATTCAGCAAATACATGGGCAATTCCAGCACCATTCCCCATTGCAGCACCGGTAACAAAAGCAACTTTTCCATCTAATTTTCTCATTTCATAGCCCCCTTATGATTTGTAGAAAACTTTTCCAATAATTTTATTATACCAAATATTTCCTGTGTTTTTTTATTTCTTTCATTTGTTAAAAAATGTTCAAAAAGAAAGGCTGTCATAAAAATGACAGCCTCATACATACCTTTTCAAATACTATTCTATTAGTTTTTCTTCGCTTCTATTTTTTCTTGTGCATTTTCAGCTTTATCCAATACTTCTCCAGCTTTCTTCTGCTTTTCTTTTACTTCATCAATACTATCTACCGCTTTAATTACTTTATCAATTCCTTCTTCGTCCACTTTTTTCTGCTTTGCAATTCTTTCCTTTTCTTTTTCTTCAATGTCTTTTGCCTTTTGAAGCATATTTTCTGCGTTTGACTTTACAGATTTCTCAAGGGATGCATCCTTTTTCTTTTGTAATACTTGGTTCGCGTCATCCTTTGCTTCTAAATATTTACCATCTTTTAACGCCGTTGCACCATGATCCATCAGGCTAGCAACTTCTTTATAGGCTTTTACCTCATTCGTAGATTTTTCTTTTTCTGCTTTTTCAAACCACATAATTGCGTCACTATATTTCTCATCTTTTAATGCCTGCATACCTGTATCAACTTGGATATCGTAATTACTGCTACATCCAGCCACTATAAACAGTACAAAAAGCATTACAACCATTTTGTATTTCATGTTGTTCTTCTCCCTCTCTCTTGCCATTCAACATGGATTTCTAAATTTAATTTATCATAACTAAAAAACACTTTCAAAAAAGAAAAAACTTCATTTCCTTCAAAATGAAGTTTTCCTAGAAAAACATTGTACATCTATGCTGATACATCCACTTGTTTTTTCACATCCATTTGTTTCATCCCTAATAATACTACCATCCATACTCCAATAGCCGAAATAACCATTACCATACTAGTTGGCATTATATCTAATAAAAATCCATACAAAATAATTCCAAGAGGCGTAATTGCCGTAGAAATTGTTTCAATTAATCCAAAAACCCGTCCTAGATATTGTGAATCAGTTGTTTTCTGAACATATACTTGAAGGGGAACATTAATGGAAATGCTCGTCATTCCAAAAATAAGCATAAAAATTATATAGTAAATAAAACTTACCGTCCCTGGAATTGTAACTAATAACGGAAATGCAGTACACAAATACAAACCCGCTAAGACAAATAAACTAATGCGAACCGCGCGAAATAAATTATTCATTTCCTTACGAACAGATAAAACAATTGATGCAACCAACATTCCTACCGCCAACATTCCTTCCACAACACCTAGTTGCTGAGACGATAAACGTAAGTTTTGAATGATAATATACGGAAGTGCAACAAACAGTGCACTGCCAAAGAAATTAATCCAAATAAACACTTTTAACATCGTATACATATCATCACGTCTTTTTACATATAAGAATCCCTCTTTAATACTGGATAAAAAATCAGCTTTCTTCTGTTCTGCTTGTACTTTATACAGATCAAATACAATAAAGAACTGTACAATTACCGCTAAAAAAAATGTAATACCATTTAAAAGAAAAAAGAATTTCATTGAAGACAAACCAAACACCATTCCACCAATAATCGGTGCTAAAATAGTCGAAAGTGATGTCGCTGTTTGATTTAAAGAACTAGCTTGTTGAATACGTGTACTGTCAACTAAAGTTGGAATAGAAGCTGTAAAGGAAACAGAGTAAAAACCTGCACATATTGATAACAGTGCTGCAGATACATAGATGAATAGAAGCGAAATACCAAATAAAGTAGAAAATAAAAACATTGTTAACATGATAAGACTACTTAATAGGTCTGCACCAATAACAACCCACCGTCTGTTTATTCGGTCTGCCACAGCCCCTGCAATTGGTCCACATACCATTCTTGGAATTGAGCCACAAATAAGTGTAATTGCAAAACCTACTCCTGATCCTGTTGTTTTTAAAACATATAACCCCATTGCAAACGTATAAATCCCTGCACCTAATAAAGAAGTCATTTTTCCAATCATCATCAAAATGATATTTCTCGTTGCAATTTTGATTCTGGGATCATTTTGACTTATACTTACATCCCCCATTACGTCACTCTCCCCTTAAAAGTTAAATTGTGTTAAACTTATTATATAATCATTCTTCAGATTTTGACAATAAAAAGTTTAATCGTATTTAACTTTTTATGATAAAGGAGCAACAATATGGCTACTCTTGGTGAAAAAATTAAAGCATTACGAAAAGAAAAGCGTCTTACACAAACAGAATTAGCGGGCTCAGAATTAACGAAAAGTATGCTGAGTCAAATTGAAAATGGGAAAGCAACGCCTTCTATGAAGACATTACAATATCTTGCTAGTAAGCTTGAATGTGAGGCGAGTTTTTTACTGGAAGAAGATAATGAAGAAGTGGCAAAACTGCTTCCCAAAATGGAACAAGCTATAAAACATAAAAAGTTTGAAGAAGTATATCATACACTGCTACCTATTGTTCAAAAGGAACTACCGTCCACTTTAAATACAGCTCGTTTATATAAACAATTTATAAGCGCTGCTTTCCATTTAAAAGATTACAACATACATTCTTATATCGAAAAAGCCGTAGCAATTTTTCAAAAATATGCTTTATATCGTGAAAGTACACAAACAAATTTAATGCTTTGTCATGTATTATTTACACGAAAAAAATATGAAGAATGTCTAGATCTTCTTGCATCTATTCAAAAAGAATATGAAACAAAACAATTAGAAATGGACCTTATTATACAAATAGAACTTTTCTTATGTGAAGCAATTGTTTTACTCGCATACGGCAATTATGAAGACTGTGAAAAGGTTAGTTTACAAGCATTGGAATTCTCAAAAAAACATCAAGTATATTATAAAACGGATGAATTATATCGAATTCTTTCTTATCAAAAGGTATTAGTAGCTGATAAAGATAAATATTTACACTATATAAATAAATCAGAGCAATTTGCTATTTTTACAGAAGATACCATATCTATTGCAAATATAGATATATTAAAAGCTTATTACTATAACACAATAATGGATGAGTATCCTTCAGCCTTACACTATCTAAAGCTATTTAGACAAAAACTCCAAAACGAACCGACCTTTATAGAAAGCGGACTTTATTACGTAGAAAAAGGAAAAGCTCTATACGGCCTTAAACAATATGAAGAGGCATTAGAAACATTAAAACAAGCGACAATTCCGGATTACATGCTTCATCCACTGGATCAAGCATGGGTTATAACCGGAGGTGCTTACCGTGCTCTTTGTTATATGGAGCTCAAGAATAAACAAAAAGCGCTTCAAGAAGCAACCGAAGCCTTTCATGCAATACAAGAATTCCCTGATTCGACATTTACTGCGTTTATTAAAGAAACATTACAAATAATACAAAAACTTTAAAGCCATCTCAAAATGGTATATTATTCCTCCTTTTCAGCAAAAATAATAAAGATGGGAGGAATGTAAGAATGAATGTACAACGTGCAAAAGAGCTTTCCGAGTCATCAGAACAAGCGCATGTTAGTTTTCAAGGCCTACCTGTTATGATTCAACATGTTGATGAAAGCAATGAAACCGCTCGAATATATGATGTAACAAATCCAAATCGTGAATTAACTGTTCCAATTAATAGTCTAGAGGAACTATAAGCAATCCCACTTCAGCTTTATTTGAAGTGGGATTTTTCTTTTGTGTTATATGAAATGGAAGGCCACCAATTTGCCTTTCCAACCATTTAGAGCATTACTTCACAAATAACGTGAATTTCTATTTTTTTAACATCTACCCTAATACGGTACATGATATTTCCTAAAATTTTTTTATACTCAAAAGACATACTATTCAATCTTTATGATATGATACAATCCATAAGTATATTTGGAGGGATACGATGAGGGATACAAAGCAAAGTAACGAACCTTATTATGCAGTTATATTCACTTCCCAGCTTTCACAAGACACGACTGATTATGGCGATGTCGCTGAAGAAATGGAAAAACTCGCTAAAGGGCAACCTGGCTTTATAAACGTTGACAGCGTACGGGATGCATCTGGTCTCGGTATTACAATTTCATATTGGGAGTCACTTGAAGCAATTAAACAATGGAGAGAAAATGCAGTACATACTATAGCAAGACAAAGAGGTCGTGAACAATGGTATGAAAGCTTTCATATGAAAATATGTGTTGTAGAAAGAGAATATAATTTTAAGAGGAAAGGTTTATAATCAATGAAGAACAAAGTAGCTTTGATTGTTGTTCACGAAATATACGGCATAAATCAGCATATGCAGGATGTCATATCCAGGTTTTCTTCACCACAGATAGATATCTTCTGCCCAAGTCTTTTACAGCTAGATGCTCCTTTTCATTATAATGATGAACAAAAAGCTTACTCCCATTTTATGCAAAACGTTGGATTTCAACATGGAAAAGAAAAAATTGAAGAAATGATTATACAGTTTTCAAAAAATTACCCATATATTGGAATCATAGGTTTTAGCATTGGCGCAACCATCTCTTGGCTATGCAGTAACAATCCAAAAGTTAATTTTATTATTGGCTGCTATGGCTCTCGCATACGAGACTACTCTTATATTATTCCTACATGTCCTACTCTTTTAATTTTTCCAGAAACAGAATTGAACTGTTCCATTTCTTCTCTTATTACGACATTGCAAAGACAAGACAACTCATTTCTACATATACAACAGTTCCCAGGAAATCATGGATTTCTGGATCCTTATACTACAAACTATAACGAACAATCTACAAAACAAGCATATGAAATGATTGATTCATTTCTTCTAAAAACTATAACGAAACAAATGTATTAAAGGAGTTTTGCTATGTCATTTACATTACTTTTACTTGCTTTCGTTATTCTAATCATTCTCATAACGTTAGCTTTCATTTTTACAACTCTTAAAAATCGTAAATATTTAAACCGTCCTTATCGACATTCCTTTATCGTTATGACCTTATTTCTTGGACATTGGATTTTAGTTTTGACTAGTTTTTATACATTACTCCCTGATTATATTAGCGATTTTATTTTTCTACCAATCTGGTATTTTCTTTGTATTTTAGGATTTATGGTTTTCATAAAAGAATGGAAAAATAATCGAATTATTTCTGTATCCGTCGGTGCTTTCTCTTTTATCAGTCTACTCTTCGGCATACTATTACAAGGAATTGCTAAAATGTAAGTTTGTTTTATAGGAGCTGATTTTTAAGAATCAGCTCCTTTTTCTACACGTAAATAGGAAGCATTTCGCAAACGATCGTTCCATCCATACAGGAATGAACAGATATAGTGCATAGGCTATAGCCATCCAAATTGCGAAAGATAGAACTTGTTGTGATGAAAGCGTCGAACAAATACTAGAGGAAGAATAAAGAATGAAAGTATCTAAAAACAACCCTATCCCGGTGCCGAAAATCCCCCACCTAACTTCTTTACTTTTTCTGAATTTTGAGATGGGGTCTTACTGTCCGTTAACGCGGGATAAATAAAAAGAGGAAGAAAAGCCTAAAATCAACTTCTCTTCCCTCTATTTTTTTTATGAGATTGTATTGTCATGGAATCACAAGGTGTGTAGTAAATTTGTGGAGTTGCTTTATTAACAAGCATTGTAAAAGTAAGCAGACCAATGATGAAGAAGATAAAAACTATAAACAAAATAGCACCTATCGTTAAAAGAATCATAACACCACCCCTATTTCATTCATGATATTACACTCTTCGATATACTATGAAAGAAATCCTTGTTATATAAACAAACGTAACAAAATAATCACAATCACCCCAGTTAACACTGTTCCTAAAAGGCTACGTGTATAAACAGCAACAAAGAATGTCGGAATTGCTGCAATTATATAATCCCATTGCATCGTTTTATTCATAAAGAGCACTTCAGCAAGGAGCGCCGCCAATATAGCAATTGGTATATAACTTAACCATTTTAATCCCCAATCTGGAATTTGTATTTTACTAAATACAATGAGCGGTAATAGGCGCGGAATTAAAGTAACCAGACCTGCTCCAATTAAGAGTAATAACACATCGATTCTTACTTCCATCTTTCAATCACCACCCCTATTGTCGCTGCCGTAAGTGTTGCAATTATAACTGCTACGCTTGCCGGAACGAAAAAATGTATGCTATATGCGATTACAATTGCCACAATCGCAACACTGAGATGAATGACTAATTTTGGATGACTACTCATTAACTGCAGGACAAATAATCCAATAAACATAGCTGGTAAAGCATAATCCATACCATACGTATGAGGGTTTGGTATCCACTCACCAAAAATACCACCGATGACATTCGCAATGATCCAGTTTAAATATGCTGTCACATTTAAACCAAGCATCCATCTCTCGCTTAGATACTTCTTTTTTGAAGCTTGCTGAACCGCAAGACCAAATGTTTCATCTGTAATTTGCGAGCCAATTATCATATTTTTCAAGAAAGGAACCTTCATTAAATACGGGGCAAGCGCAGCACTCATTAACAGATGACGTAGATTGACAAAAAATACGGTGAAAATAATTGCAGAAGTAGGTGCTCCAGCGGCAAACATACCAGCGAGTATAAATTGTGAGGAACCAGCATAAATCAAAGTAGACATTAATGCTATTTCTGCTAACGAAAACCCTGCTGTTTTTTCAATTACACCAGCTGCGATACCAATACTTAAATACCCTAGTACAGTTGGTAAACAATCTTTCACTCCTTGTTGAAATGTTTCATTCCCGTGCATTGTCATCTGTACTTCAGCCCTTGCCATCACTCTTCCCCCTTCGTTTCTTGCATCAAGCGTTTACCCGTTACAACGTGAACTAAATCTGCATTACCACGCCATAATGCATCTAATTTATCAGGACCAAATTCCTGTGTAATTTCTTCAACCATAATGTCATGACGAATATATTCTGTTGCGACAAGCACTAATGCTGGATCATATGTTGTAACAGCCCATGATGTACTATGTTCTGAAAAATTGGCAATAAGCACCTCTTTTCCATCTCGTGCAACAATTGTTAAATGCCCCCCCATCCGCTCTTTCACAACATCTGGAGTCATATAATTATGATGAAATGTTGTTCCTATTTTTGTTTGAGGTGCCCCAAAAAGTATCGAAAAAACATGTACACCTTCTTGTTCCTTTTTGTGAATAAGAGGCTCCAGCTCGCTCACTTGCTGTTCCCATACAGAAATCCATAACTCTTCTTCTGCACGCTCAATAATGTTACTTATTTCCTTTAAAATTCGTTCATCCGTACGAATATGAGAGATTACATCTACTTGACGCTCCTGCTCTAAACAATTTAACTTCTGATCAAGGAAATCAAATGACTTTTCAAAATCTTGTCGCATTCGATTCATTAACTCACTTGCCGATACTGGAACGTACTTAACTGGTTCTGATGGTACTAAATGCACTGCGCCTTTATCCATCAATTTCCCAAGTACCTCATAAATCATGGAACGCGGTACACCCGTTTGTTTACTAATTTCATATCCTGTCGCAGGATAATGTTTTAATAAACCGATGTATGCTTTACATTCATATTGTGAAAACCCTAACTTTTGCAATTCTTTCATGACTTCATCCACTGTAATCCCTCACTTCAATTTACCTCTATTTGCATTTACATGACAGCGCGTACTTCAAAACGACGATTTTGCTTTCTTTACTTTTACAACTTCAAAAGTATTCTCACCTTATGTAAGTACGCCTGTATCGCATTCTTGTCCTCCGCCAGTTGGATAAAATATCGTTTCTTTTACAAATACTCGGTTTCCATCCACTCTTGTTACTTCTGTTTGACAGTTTTTTTATATGTATCCTGTAAAAATAATGCCTCTGTCATATCCCTACTCCTTTAGTAGTTATTACTATACCTACTAATATAAAAAGAAAAAAATGTATAGTCAATAAAATTCTGAATTTTAATTCAATTAACAAGTAATAAGCTACCTTTAAAACAAGATAGCTTGATTACATTTATCCCGCTGCTAATCCTCAGCGAAGGTTTTCTTCCTCTCTACTAAGAGCTCGATACATTATATTTCCATATACTTATTTAAGTTTCTCATATTCCTTCAAAGCATTTTGTAAAGTTAAAGTTAATGGTTCTGGAAGACTATCTAATGAAAACCACCCCACTTCACTAATAGCATGTTGTTCCAGATTTTCTGCTATCCCATTAGTTACTTTTGCAATATACGTCGGACATACCCAATGTGCTTCTTCTTCAGGTAAAATGTGATTCGTCACACATAATAACGATGTGAGTTCAATTTCTAACCCTACCTCTTCTTGAATCTCCCTGACAACTGTATCTTCTGCTGTTTCCATCCATTCCACTTTTCCACCTGGGAGACTCCAGTGCGCTTGCTCTGGTGCCTTCTTTCTCCGTACAAGTAATAACTCGCCTTGCTCGTTTAAAAGAAACGCTCCAACACCGACGCGTGGATGTAACTTTTGGTTCATATTAACTTCTCCTCTTAATTTGTAAGTTTTCTTGATTTTAACATAAAAATAATAGAGCTACTTTCTATCAGCTTCATAAAAAACAATAGAAAGTAGCTCTCATTGTTTCATAGATATTATTTGTTCTTTTGTATCCATTTTGTCATGATGAAGTTTGTTTTTCTCCAAATATTGTTTACACATATTCACAAAAGCTGGTAATGTTCGAATTTGATCAATATCAGAGCTCTCAATAAAACGATTCATTTGATTTGTCATTTCGTCCATACTAGAAATAACCTCTTCTTTTTCATATCTCAATCTCTCATTTTCAGCACGAAGATTTTGAAGCTCTTTCTGTATCTCATGTGTATTATTTTCTTTTGTATGCCCAGCTGCCATACTCGAAAGTTTGTAAATCCCTTCCATAAATTGATATAGTTCTTGTTTCTTGCCCTCTACACCAATTGTTTCAAAATTATCGACAATCCCTGATAATATAGTAACCAGATTATTCTCTGTCTTTTCACTTTGGACCACTATACTTTTTACTCTATTCTCCTTCTCACAAACATACTGTTCTGGCTCGTGCTTTTTCTTACGCCCCGGCTTACCCTTTTTTATATTTTCAAATGGCAGCTCTTGATTTTTTAATTTATAATACGTATTCTGCAGTTGACTTTCTGTTTTCGGAAATAATTGTAGATTCTCTTTACTAATTGCCTTTGAAGTATCTGAAATATTTAAATTGTAATGCTGACAAAATTGATACGTAGCATATAAAAGTTCTAATTCAGATTTCAACCACATCATTTGAGATTGTTCGTATGCAAATAAACCACCCATTTTTTCAATCTCTCTTTGAAAAGCTATCATTTTATCATATAAGTCCATTAATTCTGCATACGTCACATGGAACTCTCTTTCTATTTTTCTACATTCCTCTTCCACTTTCTGAATATTTTTCATTCCATTTACAATATTTTTCAAAAGATCTAGTACATGAATTGCTGTCTGTTGGTACATTTTATATTCACTCCCACTCAGCATTTTTGCAATTTCAACTTCTTCTTTGTCTTTTGTAAAAATAAAAAAATATTATGGAAATATTTTATAATATTTCTGAATTATTAGTCAAACGAACGTAAAATTGACACATTCTATTTTTATATTAATATTAGTTTATAGCAATATGAGGGGGATCCATATGGAACATAACATTTTAAAAGTCATTGCACTAGCAGAAAAACTTAAATACGAAATGCGACATAGCTGGCTTTCTAATGGTCGACAAGAGAGTGTTGCGGAACATACGTGGCGTATGTCCCTTATGGCTGTTTTAGTTCAGCCTTATTTAGATAAAGAAGTAAACATGGAAAAACTATTAAAGATGGTTATTATCCATGATCTCGTGGAAGCAGAAGCCGGGGATATTCCTGCTTTTGACACAATGAACAGCGAACAATTACAATTACAAAAACAAGAAAATGAACAAAAAGCCATTTTGAATATTAAACATACATTAGAAGGTCCTCTTGGGGACGAACTGTACAATTTATGGATAGAGTTTGAAGCAAAAGAAACATACGAAGCGAAAGTGGCAAATGCTCTTGATAAACTAGAAGTTAAAATTCAGCATAACGAAGCCGATATCGATACTTGGATTCCCATCGAACATAAAATGACGTTCCAAGTTGCCAAACATACTGACTTTGACTCATTCTTATCAAAATTACAAAAAATTATTGAACAAGAAGGCGAAAAAAAATTAATTGCTGCCGGCATTGATGTCGAGACATGCAAACAGTAGCAACTCACTGTTTTTCATACTTTTTTGCAGATGATTAAAGAAGTATATACCGTTTTATAGAATATTAAATTACAAAAGGTGACACACATTAATGATGTACAATGTGTGTCACCTTTTAATTTTTATGTTTTCACTTTTTATGCTTGGATAACATTTCAGTTGCCATCTTTTCCTGTCAAAATCTTTTAAGATAGTTAAAGAGTTCTCTTTAACTCATAACACCATTATCTTTGAATGAATACCATTTTCCATCAATGAAATGTTTACCTATCGCCATTGCACCGTTAGACTGTAAATAATACCAATTCCCATTCTCTTGTAACCAGCCTGTTTTCATCATGCCATCTGCATTCATGTAGTACCATGTATTATTATCTTGTACCCAACCTGTTTTCATCTTAGCACCAACAAAGTAATACCAGCTTTCTTTATAGCTTAGCCAGCCATTATAAGCAGCTCCGTTTCCGCCGAAATAATGCCAATGGTTGTCAATTAAATTCCAACCTGTTGCCATTGATCCATCAGGAAGGAAATAATTACCATCCAGATGTGAACCTATCCAACCTAATAGCATTTTATTATTATCTGGATTTAAAAAGTATGTCTTACCATTATATTCAAGAAAATCCCAGTGTAGCTTTCCACCTTGGTGAACGTAATACCAATCTCCCTCATACTGAACCCATCCTTCATTGGTATATAGCGCACCGTCTGCTCCTAATAAGTAACCATTATATTGCTCTTCAATACGACCCGTTTTCATTTTTCCGTTTGCATCAAAGTAGTACCATTTTCCTCCATCTTGTAACCAACCAGTTTTCTTCATACCATTTTGATCATAGAAATACCATGTATCTCCCTCTTTTACCCAACCACTTTGTTGCATTTTCTGTGCTGCTTTTGGAGCATTTTGTTTCACATTCTCTTGTTTTTCTGCATGTGATACTGCAGGAACTACAAACATTGCAGACATTAAAACCGGCAAAATAACTTTCTTCATTTTCTATATTCCCTAAATAATGTTTAATTTTTGTTTTTATTTCCACAAAGAGAATTGTATTATTATATACAAATATAATCAATACTTTTTTGTAATGAAATCGTAATATTTTTAACTTCATAGAAAATATATTCATTTAAAAGTAACTTTAAATGAATTTTTGAGATATTAAACAGATTAATGTATACTTTTTGTAATATAAAATAAAAAGAATGGAGAATATTTCATACTTTTGTATGAATCATTCTCCATTCTTTTTATTGATTTAACCTAGAAGGACATAGATTACAATTACAAATAAGAACAATATATTATCTAAAGAGGAGGATTATTTATGATCAAAGGATTATACGAATCACATCTACCCGTTCGCAGCCTAGAAAGATCCATACCATTCTATGAATCATTGGGATTAAAACTATATAAAAGATATGAGGATACTGCCTTCTTTTGGATTGTAGAAGAACAAAGTTGGCTCGGACTTTGGGAAGGAGAAGAATATAAAACGCCGTATCATCCTTCCCTTCGCCATATTGCGTTTCAAGTAGACTTCGAGTTTCTTCATACATCTATTAAGTGGCTGAAAGACCGAAATATTACGCCCGTTCCATTTAGTAATCGAACTACCATTGGACCTTTTGTTCGCCCTAACCAAGGCAATGCTTCTGTCTATTTTAAAGATCCAGATGATAATAGTATTGAGTTTATTAGTTTTGTTAATGTTCCAGATGAACTAAAACATATTACAGAAAAACTTTCTTTAGAAGAGTGGACTACACTATCACGATCCTATTTGTAGATGATTTAATAACTAGATATCATCGGTACCTCACTGGGCAATATGATTGCTCAAATAATTAATGTGAAGGCTTTTTTATTAATAGTGTTTCTCCCATCATTTTGGCATTACACATTTATAAAGAAAAGCGACTTTTACAAGTCGCTTTTCTACATCAAATATTTCAAAGTTAAAAGTACACCCACTGCAATTACAAATATATTGAAAAAAATATACCAAGCAGAAAAAGATCAAATACATTCTTTTTCCCTTGAGATATTTCTTATTTTCTTTAGTCAAATTAAAATTGATACTCATATACAATGTAATCAAAAATGTTTGTAAACCCTAAGCCCTCTGCCACAGCAATTGAAGGTTTATTCACTTCCATACAATCCCAATAGGGCACATACCCTTGTTTGAAACATTCTTGAACAAATATATGTGCGACTTTCTTGGCAAGATTCTTCCCTCTATGTTCCAAAATTGTCTCGATATTTACCGCATGCATATTCCCACTTACAAATCCTGAAAAACAAAGACTCACCACTTGATCCTCATGCAAAATCACATACCCAATTCCTTTTTCAAAAAATGATTCCACCGAATTCCAAAATGATGTAATTTGTGAAACGAAAAATGATTGCTTGAGCAAAGAGTATGTCACAAGATTTTCCTTCGTTACTTTTAATACTGTATATACCTCATCAATGATTGGTTCATTATATGTTTTGTACGCACTTTCATATAATTTGTATACTTTTTGATTGGATTCCTCGTATGATTGTTCACATAATATTTCTCTAATTGTACGATCCCACCCTACTTGATGACCAAATCCTTCAAACCACTTCAAGTCCAAACAGGCTGCTTCTTGTGCAATTTGTTCCCTTAAAACCTTTTTTATTTCAAGGTTAAACATTTTGTTATTTGCCTCACCAATAAATACAAAACCATCTAAATTTCCAAGCCAAACTAAACCAGACCGTGGTTCGCTCGCATTGTCAACAAATATACGGCCCGAATTATTCCCTTCAATGATAGCTTGCACTTCTATATGCCTTTCCTTTTGTAGAAGATGTTTGCAATTCATAAACTGGTCTTTCTGCAATTCGTATATCATCTTTTTTCTTTCCTTTCATGTGTATCAGCGCTTAGGTTTCATCACCTGCTGTACAATCTATGAATCCCTGCAATAACTTTCTATCTTCTAGAAAAGAAAGGGTAATACCTGCTATTTCTTCACTGCTTTTCCAAGCCACTTCATAAATTAATCCATCTGGATCGCATATTTCTTTATTTCCTCCAATCACTTCTACCTCATAATACACAATGTGAACATCATATCCATTACTATTCCCCTTCTTTTCGTACATACTTTTAATGACACGTACATCATATCCCGTTTCCTCTTTCAC
Organism: Bacillus sp. FSL K6-6038; assembly: GCF_038050455.1. Taxonomy (NCBI): domain Bacteria; kingdom Bacillati; phylum Bacillota; class Bacilli; order Caryophanales; family Bacillaceae; genus Bacillus; species Bacillus sp. FSL K6-6038. The sequence continues at coordinate 1,722,837 of NZ_JBBOUH010000001.1, read as the reverse complement.
TTCTCGTATACAACACTCCTCAAATGTTTCCTCTTCCAATTTCCCACCAGATGGAATAGACCATTTTAGTTCTGCTTCTTTTACATCTGGGCGCCCTTGCAATACCATTAACAATTTCCCATCATTATTTTTACATAATGCCGCTGCACCTTGAAATATTCCCATTTCTCTCTCCCCATTCCTTAAAATAAAACCATATTTCCTGTTCGTTTCGCATGCTTTTCTGCTTTTCGAACAAGCACATATGATATTCCAATTAAAATGATTAATAAGCTAGCTAATAAACCTAACTCTGGAAATACATTTATAATACTTTTTCCTTCCATTAATAATGAACGGAAAATTTGAAGTACATACGTTAATGGAAACAAAGCTGCTAGTACTTTGCCCCATAGTGGTAATACAACAATGGGAATGCGTACACCCGCAAAAAATTGCATCGGTTCTTCTAATATTGTAAATAGAATACTAGCATCTCGTGAAAATAAAAAAATCGTATTTAAGCAACCCCCCCACACAACAGCCGAAATACATAAAATCATAAAAGCAAATACAATATTTTCAACTGGTGGTATCGGTGTGTCATTCAGAAACAATGCGATGAGAATCGAAAACATCGTAAACATCCATACTCCTTCTATTAAATTTGCTCCTGCCCGGCAATACATCATCCATACACGCGATGCTGGTGTTAAAAATATAAGTTCAAGTGTTCCATTTTGGCGTTCCCATGACATTTGCCATGCCGATTGAACGAGGCTCCAAAAGAAAACATATCCAATATAACCTGTAAGGAGAAAAAAACTAATCTGCTTTGGATCCATCCATTTGGCAAGTGTACTACTATTTGAAGTATCAAATGGCTTCACCGAAAAATCAGCAGTTGCAAATAATAAAACCGGCCAAATGAATAAAGAAAAATAAACCATCTTACTATGAAAATGATTGCGGTGACTTTTTTTCCATTCTGCAAAAAACATATTCACGCACTCACCTCATTTGCAATTTGTAATATTGCATCTTCCAATCTTGCTTTATGTGTTTCTAACTGTAATATACGAATTTGATATTTTGTTAATAATGATAAAACCGTTGTTGTCATATCAAAAGATGCCTTTAGTTCATATCGTATATGTTCACCCGTATGTTCTTTTTCATATTGAATTTCCTTCAGCCCTAAAGAATACTCTAATCGTTCTATCGTTTCATTCTTCATTTCAGGAATCACAATTTCTAAACGATATTCACGGACAATAGACTGGATAATTTTATCGGGAGTTCCTTCATAAAGAAGTCGTCCTTTTTCAATAATATAAAGGTGATCACAAAGTTCCTCTACTTCTTCAAGATAATGGCTCGTTAACAAAATACCCTTATTTTGTTCCTTCGCCAATCGATATACCATTTCTCTCAGCTTTTTCGCTACAGGTGCATCAAGTCCTAATGTTGGTTCATCAAGAAATAAATAATCTGGATCATTAATAAGACCTCTTGCGATTTGCAAACGCTGCTTCATTCCCTTTGAATATCGTTCTACAGGTGTATTAGCAACTTCTTTGAGCTCTACTTGACCAAGGAGAAACTGAATACGTTCCTCTAATTCGGCTCCTTTTAATCCATACAAACTTCCAAAATACTGCAAGTTTTCTTTACCTGTTAAACGCCAATATAACATGCGTTCTCCACCTGCAATCATATTGATCTTTTTCTTTACAAGTAAATCTTGCTTTGTGCTGTCTATACCATCAATTTCAATAGCACCTGAAGTTGGTTCAAGAAGCGTAGCTAGCATTTTAATCGTTGTTGTCTTCCCAGCCCCGTTCACACCTAGCAATCCTACAATCTCTCCTTTTTGAATTGTTAAATCTAGTCCATTTACTGCTTCAACTACTCTTCTTTTTTTACGAAAAAAACCTACTTTCTCTTTTAACTCATACCGCTTTACAAGTTGTTTTGCTTGTATCATGATAAGCCCTCCTATGCAAAATGTTTTTCAATCACATACTTTTCCATTCGTTTCATCGCATATACACCCGCAATAAAATACGCAACTCCTAATCCCAATAACCACATAAGTTCAATTTGTATGGAAGCTAAATTCCCACCTTCAATCATACACAATCGAAATGCTGATAAACCATGTGAGAGCGGCATCAATACACTCATAGGTTGTAAAAATGCCGGAAGATAACCTACTGGAAAAAACACACCACTGACAAGGCTCATAAAAATAAACAATGTATTTTGTGTTAAATATGTATCACGAAAATAGAGCATAAAAGCCCCCAACACTAGTGCTTGAGCGAATATAGCAAAAAAGAAAATAAATAATAAAAGTACCACTGGTATCATATTTATTTCTCGAAACTGTAATCCAAAAAACAAACCAAAAATAAAAATCGTGATAAATTCAAGTCCCACACGCAATATTCCTTGCGCAGCTGCTCCTAGAAAATAACCTTGCCGAGATGATGGCGTTAATAATAAAACATCAAGCGTCCCTTCACGCAGTTCGGTTATCAATGTCCGGCTCACAATCATTAATAGAGAAACAGAAAATGAATAAAAAACAGCTCCTAATATAACGTAAGAAAGATAATCATCCGTCTTCCCTAACTTTGCAAAATTAGCATCTAACTTTCCTTGAAACATAAAATGATATGTTAGATAAGCAAACAATACGATATATACACCAGTTAAAATATGCCCTAAAAAAAATGACCATGGGTACGCTCTACGCATCGTATAGAAATCACGACGAAATGTAGCCATAAACGTTAGCCACATGTTCTCCCCTCCTCTAATTTTTGAACAATTGGGAAATCCATAAATTGATCTAAATCAACACGAATTTGTTCTAATCGTTCTCGATTTGTTTTATAAAATACGTAATAACCTTTTCGTTCCTTTTGTATAAGACCTGTAGACTCTAACATTTTTAAATGATTGGAAACCGTTGACTTTGTAAGACTATACCGCTCTGTTAATTGCTGTGTACAAAAAGATTGAAAGGATAAATCTCTTAGCATTTTTAATCTCGTTTCATCTGATATCGCTTGTAGAATTCGCAAAAGATCCTTTGGTACTTCATCTGTATACGACGATGCGATTTCCACCTCATAATAGACTTTTATATGAGTAGAAATAAGATTATCTATTAGTAAATGAGGTGCGACAAAAGTTGATGGATATAATGTAATTGCTGATAAATCCTCATAACGATATTGCCAAGTACGGGCTTTTAAAAAGATTATTTCCTTTTCATCAATTAAAAATCTCGGATGCAAGTTTTTAGAAAGGGACAACGGGTTTTGTTTGATTGTTTCTTTCACATCATATACAGATCGTTCTAGCCATGGTTCTATTTGAAATAACTCTCGTGCAAAATAGCGCTGATGATATTGATATAAAAAATTACAAACTAATTCTTTCTCTAGCTTAGGAAAAAATGATTGAAAGCCTTTTGTATCCGTTACTCGTAATTTTTCAATCCCTTCTTCAACATAGACTTCAGCCTGAAACTCAGAGCACCAATCTATAAAATGTAACCAGTCATCGCTTTTCTCATTAATCTCATATAATATTTCTTTTTCCTCCTGATCCATCTGATTTAATACATTTTCTGCCCACTCTAATCGTTTTACATGATGGGTAGGATTAGATAAAACATGTAAGCTTAATAACATTTCGCGAAATGGTGAATATACAACTTTGACATGTCGTTCAAACCATGATGTAACTCGCAACATAAATTCCCCTCTCTTTGATTCGATTTCTATCGAATCAATTTTATAATTTTGCAAAATTATTCAGTATATTAACAACTTACAATGTAAACGTCAATGAAAAATTAAAAATATTTTCATAAAAAAAGACCTCAGCTACGCTAAGGTCTTTTTACTTAATTCTTTTATGTTTTTAAAATACAGGAGTGCTTCTTTCTCTTCTCCCTCATCAAACAAATTGAGTTGTTTAATGATTTCAGCTGCAAACTCGACATAAGCAGAGCCAACTGCTGTAATGATTTTCCCATCCACTGTTACATCTATACTTTGTTTATACTTCCACTCATGGAGATGTGCTAGACTCTCCACTTCTGGTGTTAAAGAAGTTGAAAATCTTTTATTTAGCAACACATCAGCTGCTTGTAATAAAGCGGTTCCTGCACAAATACCAGCTAACCATTTATTTTGTTCATTTATCTCTCGGGCAAGCGATAATAACTTAGGATTTTCTAGATGATGAAAGATATCTCCGCCGGGGACAATTAAAATCTCATACTCTTTTGCAATTATGCCATCTATGGAAATATGCGGTTTACACTGGAAACCTCCTTCTCCTGTAACAGTCGCATTATCTACACTTGCTGTGACAATTTCAAATCCCTTACTCTTTAAAAATAAACTCGCTAGATTCACTTCAAATTCTGCAAATCCATCAAATAGAAAAAACAATGCTTTTTTCATTTCATCAGCCCCTTTACTTTCGACACACTTATACATATTCGAAAGTAAAAAACTTCTCCTTCTAAAAACAAACCTGCTAATGCAGATTTGTTTTTACCTTATCTTCTATTAAACCCTTTTTTACTCAAAAACTCCTTCATATGCATTCTTTTCTCTTTTGACATAAAAGCACTCATTGATCCTGTCCATGTTACATCCTTTTGATTTGTAGATCTTCCCTTATAATATTCATTAGTCGTACGGTCATATTCCTCTAGTAATTCATCATATTTATTTTCGTCATATACGTTTTCATGTAAAATCGCTTCAACTGGCAAACGCGGTTTCACTGCATGACTTTCATCAGGTACTCCAACTGTCATCCCAAATACCGGGTATACTTTATCTGGTAAATGGAGCAGTTCACTCACTTCTTCTGGATTATTCCTGATTCCTCCAATATAACAAATGCCATATCCTAGTGATTCTGCAGCGAGCGCTAAGTTTTGTGCAAATAAGGATGCATCTACTGTAGCTACAATAAAGTCCTCTGCACCATCATGTTTAATCTCTGTTCCATGTTTCTCACATGCTGTTTCTAAGCGCTTTAAATCTGCACAGCAAACAAAAAATGCCGCGCAATCTTTCACATGACGATTACCTGATAACTCTGCCAATTGCACCTTTAAATTTTCATCTGTAACGTACATAACTGAATACGCCTGAACAAAATGTGATGATGCTGCATACTGCGCTGCTTGTACCATTCTTTCCACTATATTCTTAGGAATTGGTTCTTGTTTATATTTCCGAACTGATGTATGTTGCTCCATTTTATGTATCATCTCATTCATAGTAAAGCCTCCTTATTTCTTATTACTGAAAAATTAACATATCCTTTTCATTTATCACAACTTTTATGCCCATCTAAAAATTTCTATATAATATGCTCTTTTTTCACCTCAATTAAAGCAGAACCCTTCAAACCTATACAAAAAGAGAACGAATTTTTAACCATTCGTCCTCTTTCATTCTTGAAAAAATAAATCGTTTAAGCTGCTCTCAGCACTTTAACACCTTTAACAATATTCCAAACAAAGTAATAAATACCTACAATTGCAAAAGTTACATAGGTTACAATCATTCCGATTCCAACACTTGCGGATTCTCCAAAACTTAAACCGAATACACCTGAAAATGCCAATCCACCAAACAAAATTGCATATGGGAAAATGTGTGTCCAAAATGCCTTTTTCGCATGATATTTCACATCATCTTCTGCAATAAAGTAGACGATGATTGGGAATAGAAACGGTGCAAAGAAAATACTAAAATAACAAAGTGAAGATAAAATATTATTGCCTTTCATACGATTCACTCCTAAAGTTTCGTTGTTTTTGTTACCTTTATTATGGCACTTCACTACTTTAGGAACTATCGTTTTACCTTTCAATCAGATTACATTTTTGTAAGATTTATTACTATATACGATTCGTTAGCCAATACTGTGTAATCGCAAAATATTCCCTCACATTTGACTGAATAATAATCGATTTAGGTGTTTTCGCAGGAAGTCCATTTACCTTCAACCCTTGTTTTTCAGCAATTTTTTTGGCCCGAAACATATGAAAATCATTTGTAACAATCATCCCTTTTTTCTTATTTGCTGGAATAAGAGACTTTGAGAATTCAATATTTTCATCTGTATTTGTAGAACGATCTTCCATTATAATTCTTTGTTCTGCAATACTTTGTTTCATTAATCCTTTTTTCATAGCCCGTGCTTCTGAAATGTCTTCTCCTTTTCCTTTACCACCGGATACAATAACAATCGTTTGTTCATGTGTTTTTAAATATTCCGCTGCTTTATCAATACGATATTGTAAAGAATAAGAAGGCTCTGTTCCTTTCACCTTTGCTCCTAAAAGAATCATGTAGTCTGCATCGTTCGGTGCTTCCATATGACCATGCTTATAAATGTTATATTGTAAAAATCCTATATAACCTACTATAATCATTATCACAACTAAACTATACTTCATCATCTTTTTCTTCTTTATCATTTACATTTACTCCTATTTTTTCTATTTTCTCATCATAATATTCTTCTCATTATTTGTATAGATTTAATTTCCTAAATAACCCTCGATAAGTAATATTTACAATAAATAAAGGGAATAGTGGATAAGGTATATATAAGATAATTGGAACTTTGCATTAAGGAGTGTAAACATTGATTGTTTTTTTATGTAATATAACCTTCTTCTTTTTATTATTTCTTATCTCGCTTAAACTACTAGGAAAATCCGCACTCGCACAGCTTACACCACACGATTTCGGGGCGATTATCTTTTTATCTTATTTAGCTTTTCGAGCTATACCGGTTGATGGCGCTCTGCAAGCTATTGTAGGTATAATTGTGATTACATGCCTTCATCTCTTGATTACAAAATTGAGCTTGCTAAATAAACTGAATCGTTTCATTCTTGGTCACCCCATTATTTTAATTAAACATGGAGATATTGTTTTTGAAAATCTAAAGAAAAGTAGATATCCAATTGCTGAGTTACTATCTAATCTTCGCGTAGCAGGATATCCTAGCGTACATGAAATCGAATATGCCATTTTAGAAGCGAATGGCGCCATTAGTATTTTACCAAAAAGAGAGCTTGTTCCTCTCACTCCAAAAGATATGCATATAGATGTAAAATATGCAGGATTACCAATTGCCCTTATCGTTGATGCACAAATTCAATACGATAATTTAAAATTAATCCATAAAAATGAAAAATGGCTTCGGAAAGAGTTACTAGAAAAAGGATTTGAAGATATAAAAAACATTGCATTTGCTTCTGTACAAGAAACTGAAGGCTCTTTTGCAATTAGCCTAAAAAATAAGAAATCCCCTTAAATACATTAAGGGGATTTCTATCATGCCACATGTTCTCTTTCTATATTTCGTACTGATACAGGATGAGAAATACGATTCATCCCAAATACAACAATCGCTGTTAATACTTCAGATACAGGCATTACAAGCCAAATTCCATTTACTCCAAACAACTTTGGCATAATCCATAAGAGTGGAATAATGAGTAATAAACCGCGGTTCAAAATAATCAAGATAGACTTTCTTGTTTGTCTCACCGATTGGAAATACTCTCCATATACAATGTTATAGCCAAAAAATACATATTGAACAAAGAACAGACTCATTCCTGTTACAGTTAGTGTCAGTAACTCTTTTGATTGAACATCAAATAAACCAATAATGTATTCCCCAAAGAATAATCCGCTCACAATTGCTACACATCCAAGTACAATAGCTGTTTTGACTGCAAAGTTTAGTCCTTCCTTCAAACGTTCAGGTAAATTTGCACCGTAATGAAAACTTGCAATTGGTTGCAATGCCGCTCCAACACCTAAGAATACTAATAGCATCATGGAGTGAATACTATTCACTATTGCGTAAGATGCTACACCTAATTCTCCTGCATATTTCATAAAGGTTATGTTAAAACCAATCGTTACAATCGCTACTGTTATTTCTGCGGTGAAACTTGGAAAACCAATCACCATAATTTGTTTGACTGTATTCCATTCAAAATGAAATTTCGTCCATTTTAAAATGCTACTTTTTCTAAAGAAATGACTTAATAAAACAAGAAAACCAATTGCTGCTGACAGGATAGTCGCTGCCGCCGCTCCTGTTACACCCCAGCCAAAAATAAAAATAAAAATATAATCAAAAGCAATATTTAACAACGCTGTTACAACAAGTCCTGCCATCGCTAAATTTGGATTTCCGTCGTTTCGTATAAATGTACTTAAAATATTTTCTAATACGTATATCATTCCAAATGTTAATAATACAGTTAAATAGTCTAATGCATATGGTAAGATTACTTCATTAGCTCCAAATAAATAGGCCAAATCTTCTATTCTCCATAAACAGATGACCATTAAAGCACCAACAATTACAACAGCCACTGTCATAGACTGAGTAAAAATGGATCTCGCTCGCTCTATTTTATTTTCACCTAATGCTATGGAATATAGTGTAGCTCCGCCCATTCCAATCCACAATGATATAGAGAAAAAAATGGAAAAGGCCGGGATAGCAACGTTTACTCCCGCTAAGCCATTCGCTCCGACTCCTCTGCTAATCATAACGGCATCGATTACAATATTCACCGACATTAATACCATTCCAAGAACCGCTGGTATTAAATAAGATATAAATAAATTTTTCATTGGTTTTTCTCTTAATTTCTCAGTTGTTTCCATAATAAAATGCTCCTTTTCAATTCTCTGTTCACATTTTAAACCTTCAAGCAACTTGAAGGTCAAGTGAGAATTAAAAATACATTTTTATTATACAACCTCTTACTTCTTTTTTATTACCGGGATTTGTATTTCTGTAACTTGCTCTTCTGGATTCTCCGTTACAGAACAGTCAATTAAAGCGAGCTCAATTGCATCTCCAGACACTTCATATCCTTTCTCCTTGATATCCATTAACAGCTTCTTATAAGTTCCATCCGTTTTTTCATATGGCCCATGGTGATAAGAGCAAGCGAACATCCCTTCTTTAATTTCATCTGAAGTAATAATTTGAAACGGCATATAATCAAGGAGAATAAAAACACTGTTATATGCTTGAAATTCATTTTGAAGCAACCCTTCTTTTGACACTGTCACACCTAGGTCTCCTGAAAATAAACTATCATCTATTTGCTTCATATTTTTTTGGAGTGAATGGATATAATATTCAAACATATCATCCGTTATATTTGGTGCAATAGCTAACGCTGTAATTTTTCTCTTTGGTAATTTTTTAAGTGTCACATTATTAGCTTTTGACTTTGTAGCTTCTTTCATCAAATCGATTTTATGCTTCATTTTAGCCAATGCATATTCAATTTCTCTTTGTTTTTTTAACATCATCTCTTGTTGTTTTTTAAGTAAATTTAAGGCATAAGATGGGTTTCTTTCATCAATATATTCCTTTATTTCTTTTAAAGAAATATTTAACTGCCGTAAAAATTTAATTGTATCTAAAAGTGCAAATTGGTCGATTGTATAATATCGATACTTTGTTTGTGGATCAACAATGGATGGATGAAAAATACCTTTTTCATCGTAATAACGTAATGTTGACTCCGCAATATTATGCATTTTTGCCATTTCTCCAATAGTAAAGCGTTGATTGAATAACATATTTTCTACTCCGTTTCTTTCAAATAAATTGATTCGTTAAAAACAAATTTGTTTTTCTTCCCCTTCATTATATAGACATTTATTCCTTATTCAAAATGAATCATCCCCATGAAAATCTTCCGATTTAACATTGATTTTTCTTGAAATTTATTATATATTTATTACAGGTTCAAATTACAAGTTCAAAAGAACTCGTATAAAGACCTCTTGTTTAATGTGTTTTACATATTAGTACATTAGGCAAACTCCGAGAAATCGTTTAATAAAAACAAAAAATGAAAAGGAGAGATGAGATGGAATTTTTCTTTCAAATTGCGTTAATTTTACTAAGCACCAAAATTGCTGGTGACATTAGTGTGAGATTAGGACAACCTTCTGTACTCGGGAAATTAATTGTTGGTATTGTAATTGGTCCGGCGGTATTAGGTTTAGTTAACAATTCAGATTTACTCACACAGTTAAGTCAAGTAGGAGTTATTCTCCTTATGTTTATGGCAGGTCTAGAAACAGATTTAAAAGAACTAAATGAAAATCGCAATTCATCTTTAGCTGTTGCTGTTGGCGGTATTATTCTTCCATTTGTAGGTGGTTATGTTTCAGGACTAATTATGGGTATGGAACAAGCAAATGCTGTCTTTTTAGGATTACTTCTATGTGCAACAAGTGTTAGTATCTCTGTACAAACACTTCGTGACTTAGGAAAAATGAAGACTCGCGAAAGCACAACAATGTTGGGAGCAGCTGTATTTGATGATATTCTTGTTGTTATTTTACTAGCATTTGCCATGAGTTTCTTAGGCTCAGGTGATGTAAGCTTAACAATGATTATTTTGAAAAAGGTTGTTTTCTTCCTTTCTATCATCCTAATCGGTTGGAAAGGTGTTCCAATGATTATGCGTTGGTTATCACCACTACGCGTATCAGAGTCTATAATTAGTGCGGCTCTTATCATTTGTTTCGCTTTTGCATATTTCGGTGAACTATTAGGAATCGCAGGCATTATCGGAGCATTTGCAGCAGGTATTGCTATCTCTCAAACAGATTACAAACATGAAGTAGAAAAGAAAGTAGAACCAATCGCTTATGCAATGTTCGTTCCTATCTTCTTTGTAAGCATTGGTATGAATATTACGTTTGCAGGCATTGGAGATAAAGTATGGTTTATCTTGGCTTTAACTGTAATTGCTGTATTAACAAAACTGATTGGTTGTGGCTTCGGAGCGCGCATGACAGGATTTGATTTACAATCATCTACAATCATTGGGTCCGGAATGGTTTCACGCGGTGAAGTTGCTCTTATCATTGCAGGACAGGGGCTTACTTCTGGACTACTAGCACAAGATTACTTTACAGCAATTGTAATTGTCGTTATTTTAACAACAATGATTACACCACCAATGTTAAAATATTCTTTCGGTGTAAAAGATAAGCAATTAAAACAAAGTGCATAATAGCTATATAGAGTACTAGTTTCATAATATAAAAAACGAGATGATTCTCTTCAAAAGACAATCATCTCATTTTTTATCATTTTAACCGAGAAGACCCCCTCCTCTAAACGAAGTGAAGGTGGGGGATGAATCGGTTTTTTTAAATACGTTCCATCGCTGTCTTCAATGTCCCGACAACAAAAGCAATTTCTTCACTTGAAATAATAAGAGGCGGTGCTAACGTTAAAACATTATTATAGCCTGCTGTTGTCATTCCGTTACGTCCAATGATTAATCCTTTTTCTTTACAAGCATTCACTACACTGGCAATTTTATCATTATCAATTGGTTCTTTTGTTCCTTTGTCATTTACCAGCTCAATGCCAACTAGCAACCCTTTCCCTCTAATATCTCCAACAAGTGGATGATCATCTCCTATTTCTTCTTTTAATTGCTCTAATAAAAGCGATCCCATTTGTGCAGAACGCTCAATTAAATTTTCGTTTTCCATAATCTCTAAGTTTTTAAGTGCTAACGCACAAGCTGCTGGATTGCCACCAAACGTGTTAATATGACGGAAAAATTCATATTCTCCCTTTCCTTTAAATGCTTCATAAATCTCTTTCTTCACTGCTGTTGCTGATAACGGTAGGTATGCACTTGTAATCCCTTTTGCCATTGTAATAATGTCAGGCTTTACATCATAATTCATAAAACCAAACGCTTTTCCTGTACGACCGAAACCACAAATTACTTCGTCACTAATTAGCAATGCACCATGTTTTTGACACGTCTCATGAACAGCTTTCATATAATCTTGCGGGGGCATCAAAATTCCTCCGCCTGTAATAATTGGTTCCATAATCAATCCAGCTATCGTTTCACTTAGTTCCCACGTCATAACACGATCAATTTCTTTCACACACTCTACATCATAAATATTTTGTGACGAAATCTCTGGCATTCGGTAACAATCTGGTGGCGTAACATGTAAAAAACCAGAAGCAAATGGCTCATACTGATACCTCCGCTGTGCCTGTCCTGTCGCTGCCATCGTCGCCATTGTATTTCCATGATAACCACGATAACGTGACATAAATTTATAACGGTGTGACTCTCCCTTATGAGCATAATATTGACGAGCAACTTTAAATGCTGTTTCATTCGCTTCCGATCCACTGTTAGAGAAGAAAATAACATACTCTCCTCCAAGCCATTCATTTAACTTTTCAGCAAGCTGAATTGCAGGTTCATGAGATTGTGACATTGGAAAATATGATAATTTTTGCAATTGCTCATACGCTGCTTCAGCAAGCTCTTTTCTTCCATATCCACTATTCACACACCAAAGCCCACTCATCCCATCTAAGTACCGTTTCCCCTCTATATCTTCTACCCAGCATCCTTCTGCTTTTGCCCCGACCATTGTACTATTTGGACTAAAAGGACGCATTCCGTGCCACACATACTTTTCATCCTTTGCTAATAATGCATCTGATTGTTTCGTTTTCATCATACATTCCACCTTCCAAAACAACTTATATTTTCCCAAGCTGTACTGGCGCCATGATGAGATAAAACTTTTCCCTATTTATTTTCATTCCACATGAACAAAATAAATCCTACCGACTGCCGAGTAATATTTTCAAGCAACATTACAAAACAAAAGAGCTCTCCAAGCAACTGGAAAGCTCTCTTTTTTCTTAATGCGCAGACACGTCACTAACTCCATGACCTGTGTTAGATTTAACAAGGATTTCATCGAACTTCGCTGCATCTTCTTTCTTACTTGAAAAGATTGTCCCTAAATACGCTGCTAAAAATCCAAGTGGAATAGAAATAATTCCAGGTGTTGTATAAGGGAATAATGCTTTTCCAACAAAGATTGCTTTCCCAGCTTCAGGATTCCAAACATTCGGGCTTAGTGCCACTAATACGATAGCTGATACTAACCCAACAACCATTCCACAAATTGCTCCTGTTGTATTAAAGCGTTTCCAATAAATTGTAAACAAAATCACTGGTAAGTTAGCACTTGCAGCAACCGCAAATGCTAACGACACTAGAAACGCAACATTTAACGTTTGAGCAAATAACGCTAAAATAATAGATAATACAGCTACACCAATTGATGCATAGCGTGCCATGGACACCTGCTCTTTTTCTGTTGATTTTCCTCGGCGAATAATTTCATTATAGAAATCATGTGCGAAAGCTGAAGCGGCTGTTAAAACTAAACCAGCTACAACGGCTAAAATCGTCGCAAATGCAATTGCAGAAACGAATGCAAATAAGAAATCTCCCCCAAGTGCTTTTGCTAATAAAGGTGCTGCCATATTACCAGCTGGATTTGCCTGAATAATTGCAGCATTCCCTACAAATGCAGCTGCACCAAAACCTAGGAAAATGGTCATAATATAAAATGCACCAATTAACCACGTTGCATATACAACAGACTGACGTGCTGTTTTCGCGTCACGAACAGTGAAAAAGCGAACAAGAATATGAGGTAAACCAGCTGTTCCTAAAACAAGACCTAAATTTAAAGAAATCGTATCTAATCCATTTTTATATTTCACACCTGGATTTAAAAATGCCTCTTTTAGAGGTGTTGCCGTTTTCATCTGCGCAAACATTTCTGTCACGCTAAAATTAAATTTAGCAAATACAATTACTGAAATAATAAATGTCCCTGCCATTAGCAAGACAGCTTTTACAATTTGTACCCAACTCGTCGCTGTCATACCTCCAAAAATCACATACACCGTCATTAACGTTCCAACAATTAAAACGGATGTCGTATATTCAATCCCTAATAATAATTTAATAAGTGCTCCTGCTCCCACAAGCTGTGCAATCATATAGAAAATTGAAATCGTCATCGTATTTAAAGCTGCAACTCCGCGCACTTTTCTCGCATCAAAACGTGCTGCAATCATATCAGCTAATGTATATTTCCCTAAGTTTCTAAGCGGTTCAGCAACAAGATATAATACAACTAAATAGGCAACAAGAAAGCCTATGCTATAAAAGAAACCATCAAATCCAGTTAATGCGATTGCCCCTGCAATCCCTAAAAAAGAAGCAGCTGACATATAATCTCCCGCAATGGCCAAACCATTTTGCCACCCAGTTAAGCCTCCTCCTGCCGTATAAAACTCGCTCGCATTTTTCGTCTTTTTCGATGCAAAATATGTAATGACGAGCGTACCAAGAACGATAATTAAAAAAAGTGCAAACGCCGTTACGTTCAAATTTATCCCCTCCCTTTTTGTATATCTTGAAGAATTTTTTGCGAAGTCTTGTCGAACGATTCCGCTTTTTTGTTATACATCATACATAACGACCACGTCATAACAAATTGTGTAAAAGCAAAGATCCACGCCCATGTAACATCTCCAAACGCTGGTGTATTCAACACTTTTGAATAAGAAGTCAAAAGCGGCAGAGCAATAAAAAAGCTTAAAAAGAAAATGCTCATCGGAACAATAAACTTTCGCTTCTTTTCTAGCAATGCTTGAAATTCCGCTGACTGGACGACTTCTGTATAATTCACCTCACTTTGCAACTTACGTGCTGAACTCTCTCGTTTCATTTGTCCTCTCCCCTTTCCTTCAACCCTTAAATAAAATTTCCCCTCATAAACAAAAACTAAATTTTATAAATATTCAGAAACTTACATTTATTTTAGACAATCTCTTCTCCTCTGCAAAGATTTTTCGATAGACATTTTTCGTCATATTTTCCTAATTTTTTAATATATTTTTTTAAAATAAAAAGAAGTGCTCATCGCACCACTTTCTTGTCCTTCTCTTTTTCTAAGTTACGTGCCGTCCTACTTAATTCAACATCTTTTCCGTTTTTATAAGTTCCAAATAAGAAATCATAAACTGGATTCGACACACCAAACCAATAATTTTCATTTTTATAATGATGCAAAATATGTTGTTTTTTTAGCCATCTACCAAAACCAGTCAAAAGACGGATTGGTCTATGCGCTATATAATGTTTCCATTCATAAACGAGCAACATGACAATCATCCCAATTCCAAATGAAAATGTAATCGTTATATTCCTTGTAAGTCCATACAGAATGAACAAATAAATTGCAAATCCTGGCATGCTATACCATACTGGTAAAAATAATAGCTTTAAATCATCCGGGTACACATGGTGATCATAATGTAATCTCTTTAACATTTTTAGTAAAAATGGATTTTTAGTAAAAATGGATTTTTAGGAGGTTTCATATGAAATAAAAACCGATGTGTTATATACTCATTGATTGTATAAAAAACGATTCCCGCAAGACATGATAAAATGGCCACCCCTGTAAATAATTGCATTTTCAAAATAATGATAAACAATATAAATACTCCAAACATAATCACAATATCATGTTGGAAAAAGAACTCCTTCATCACCCTTTTCATTCATCCTATCCCCTTTCTTAGAAAAAACAGCCATAACATATCGTTACGACTGTTTTCATTCTATCTATCTTATTCTCTTTTACTCACAAATTTGCTCGCTGTTCTATTGTAGAGAAAAAATTTTGCGAACCAAATATATTTTGTTTCGGTATAATGTGTTCAACTGCAAAGACAGTTACTTCACCTTCCTGTACCTCTCCAATAATCAGTCCCAGTATTGCATGATTTACAGCAAATGTTGGCTGCTTTGTTTGAAGTAGTCTTTCAACAGTTTGAAGAACGGCCTCATATAAAGGGTCCCTATCCGTTATTTCTTTTCGAATTTTTGGTGCTAATGTAATGATAATTTCTTTTCCATTAACTGTGGTTCGATACATAAAAATCTCCCCTTCAATCTTATATGAACAACTGTAAAGCTTTATACGCAAAATGAATCGAATACCCGACTAAGATAAAACCAGCTCCCGCTGTAATATAACCGAGTACCTTTGGTTTAAGCACTGTGCGTCCAAAATGAACAGAAAAGGCAATATTTAAATTCCATAAAATAATGCCACCAATTATGCAAAGACTATATAAAAAGGCCTCTTGTTTTGTTACTTTCGTGAGCAGTGAATTAAGCGTACTCCCATATACACCAAACCAAAAGACAAGATTTAACGGATTAGATACCGCAATTAAAAATCCTGCCATAAAGGATTGACGAAGTCCACCTACCTCTTCTTGTTTATATTCCATATTTGAATGTAAAATTCCTTGTTTTACACTTTGAAATCCTAAATAAAACAATAAGAAAAAACCTATACAATACATAAATGCTTGTACATATGTATACATAAATACAGAAGATAATCCAAAGTAAATAAGCAGCATAAATAAAATATCTGCACTCATGCCTCCTACCCCAACAAGCCAAGCATGCCAAAACCCACGTTCGATCCCTCTTTTTAACATTTCAATATTAATTGGCCCTACTGGTGCCGCTAGTGAAATTCCTAGTATAAATTGCTGTATAATTGCTCCAAACATCGCTCTATCCTTTCTATATCATTTTACTATTAGCTAATGTAAACAGTACTAAAAATAGACTAACTTTTATAAAAAATATACATATATAAAATGCCCTTTTTTATCCAAAATATGCAAAAAAGCCATCCTTAATGATGGCTTTCATTTTAGTACTTTATGATGAAATGGACATTTTCCTTCGATTGGTTCGATGTCATCTCCAATAAAATATTGTTTCCATTCCTGATGATTCGGATCACCATAGTGACTAATATTGGGATGTTTCGGCAGCTGATCCCACTTTTCCACTCGTTCTCTAACCGTTTGTCTGGAATATGCCCCTTTCGGTCGATCTCCTTCTAATCCATCAAATATGATCCGTGGCTGAAATCCTATAATGAGCGAATTTCCTAAATGCCTCGTTTTTCTCTGTTTATAGGCAGGAGCATTCCCAAATGCAAACATCGGCTCCCCACCAAATGAAAATTCCCATAAGTAATGATCTGGATTTTTTGGAATTTGCTCTGGCCATGGCTGTTCATCCTTTTCATGTAAATATTGTAGCACTCTCCAAAAGTACATGCGGTAATATTCGAGCGATCTTTCTTCACACTCTGGCTCAACAAAAAGAAAAAAACCTCTTCTTACAACTGGTCGCTCATTCATTAACTGTAAAAAAGAAAACAGAGTCTTGGGTAAATGACTCCAATCATCCTGAGATAAAAACGAGTAACGAAGTTCATTTTTCTTTAAGGCCGTTAAGCCAAAATAGCACGGAAAAGTTGGCTCTAATACAACATTAGAAAAATTCTCAAATTCTTTTGAAACCCAACTTGGTATATCACTCCTAGTTTTAATTTCTTGATTATCTAACAAATAAGACTTACTCATTCTCTCACCTCATTATGTACAGCATTCATTTAAGCATATTAAGAATAAAAGTTGTCCTATACCATTTTAAAAACTTGTGTAAAAAATTATTTGAAAATACAAAAATATAAAACCGCTTACTTGACTAAAATCTACCATTTCGTGTATATTTAAAATATCATTTAGCAGAATATTCGATAATATAGCATTTTCAGTTTTATGAATTCGCAAATATTTCAAATGAACTTCACTAAATGAAAAAGTAATCGTTTTTTAGGAGGAATTGTAACATGCAAGGAAAAGTAAAATGGTTTAACAACGAAAAAGGTTTTGGATTTATCGAAATTGAAGGTGCTGACGATGTATTCGTACATTTCACAGCTATTCAAGGCGAAGGCTACAAAGCTTTAGAAGAAGGTCAAGAAGTATCTTTCGACATCGTTGAAGGAAACCGTGGACCACAAGCTGCTAACGTAGTAAAACTTTAATCCAACATATAACAGGAGGTTACCTTATTTGGTAACCTCCTTTGTTATTCCTTTGTATATTTCCTTTTTGCAGAGTAAAAACTATGTGAAATGTGACAGAATACAAAGGAGGAATCGACAATGGGTTCACATGTAAATGATTTTGAAGAAGTAAAATTCCGCGTAGAAACAGCACAAAAAATGGTAGGTTCTGCAACAATTACAATGGATCCTGAATCACTGCAGCATGCGACAACTGCAGTAGAATCTGCACGCTCTCAGCTTGAAACAATGAAATCTGTTGCAACAGATTTAGACGAGCCTTTCTTAATGAATGAAGAAAAAAAACTAAGCCTATGCGAACACCAATTGAAAGAAGCTAAGCATTAAAAAAACATCCAGAGCTACCTCTGGATGTTTTTTATGATAATTGATTGCCATATTCTTTTAACTTCGCTCCCACTGTGCATTGCCGAATACAAAAAGAATGGGCATAGTACTTACTTTGTGTTTTTCTATAGTGTTCTTGTAAAAAACATCCTTCACAATACGTCTCTAATAAATCATTTACCTCTATAATGAGCTGCTTCTTATTCACCAGTGCACCTCTCTATTCTGTTACTTCCTTATGACTATCGATCGGTGTCCCTTCCAATGCTTGCGCGGCCAATTGATGTGCTTCTTTATTTTGTTTTCTTGTTACTGGCTCACAGACAAGCTTCAATTTCATTTGCTTTGCTTTTTGTTCAATTTGATCTAAATAGTGATTCAAATGTTCATCATAGCATGGCCACTGTCCAGCTAATTGCTGAAGTACGACTTGAGAATCACCATGAAGCGTAACTGATTCATATTTGATTCCTAATTCTTCTAATACATCCATTCCATATAATAACGCTGCATACTCTGCCTCATTATTATCATATATACCTTCTATGTAAGCATTTCGACGAACACGATACACTTTTTTCCCTTTTTTATAGTACACGCATATTCCAAGTCCCGCCTCTTTCGTTTCGATGTCATATCCTCCATCAAAGTAAATGCGAATTTCTTGCGGATCTTCTTCCACTTGTTTACTCAATTTTTTCATTTCTTTCAGCGTCCATTCCGCGCCCATTTCATCATAAAATACGAGTTCTTTTACTCTTCCCGTTTTCTCAAAATCCACTGCAAATTGGAGAGCTTCTTCCATACTCATATAATCTGTTATTAATTCTGTTTGAAGACCATGTTTTGTTTTATACAACCAATTCATTTTATACTTCATACTATTTTCCCCTTATATAAGACTTCATATTTTTATTTTATTATATTTTACCAAGAGTCACAGTATTATATGCGAATGAATCAAATCATATTGTAAGTAACTACCATTATCTGAACTTAACTTAGATTGCTCTCCTAACTCACAAGAAAGGGAAGAGTCTGTATGATTAGAGGAGCTTCATCCCCCACTGATGGTTAGTTGAACCAATCGGGCTTTTACGAGCAGTTATCCCCCACCTATCTTCCTCATTTCTCTCTGGATCTTGAGGTAGGGGTCTTACTGTCCGTTAATGCGGGATAAAATGAACCTTTAATCAGTCCTCACAAATCGGGATAAAGCAATTACTTATAGAAATACTAACTTAGATTTAGCCCTTATCCTCTTCGAAAACAAAAAAGAAAATTCAGACACGTGTTATAGTAATGAAAAAACTATT
The DNA here is from genome assembly GCF_038050455.1 of Bacillus sp. FSL K6-6038. NCBI lineage: Bacteria > Bacillati > Bacillota > Bacilli > Caryophanales > Bacillaceae > Bacillus > Bacillus sp. FSL K6-6038. The sequence goes on along the minus strand of NZ_JBBOUH010000001.1, from coordinate 1,703,258 downwards.
AATTCTAACATCACAATCATTAAAGTTCCTAATCCAACAAATGCAATTTTTTTCTGAATCTCGGTTTCTTTACTGCTATTAGATATACTGAGAGAACTTACTTATATACAAATAAAGAGGCTACCCAATCCTTTCGATTTGGTTCAGCCTCTTTATTTATTACATCACCTTTTCAAATTGCACTCGTTTATTAATCCAATACATAACAGGCATACCAATTGCCATCACGACAAATTCACCAGCTGCACATGTAAGCCATGTAAATAAAAATGGCAGATCGAATGCAAGATGAAGTTCAATTGCTATCATAAACATTGTAACTGTAAAGATAACTGTATTAAAAATCATGCGCGCCCAAACACCCTTAATAAAACGCATGGAAATAATAGTAGCAAGAAGTGCAAGAATGGATTGCCCCACTCCAAATACTAAATCATACGCAATCATAGGTGAGAAAAAGAGATTTGTTAAAAATACCCCTAAGACAATTCCATAAATTGATTTCTTATTAAATACAACGAGATGATTAAACATCTCCGAAATACGAAATTGTACATTCGTAAAGCCAAACGGCTGAATAAGTGCTGAAACAGCAATATATAATGCTGCTAAAATACCATTACCAACTAATGTTTTTATATTCATGACAAAATCTCCTTAGTTTTTTTACGTGGGATGGTTTCGAACCACGTGATTCGTTTTTAAACAACAATTTTATATTGTACGCAATAGCAAACCATTCGTCAATAGATTCCTACCATCCACTACCCTTTTTCTTATAGACCACGTATAATAAAGAATATGAAAGATTTAGGAGGTTTCACTTCATGACAGCAACAATTCAAAATGAAAAAGTGATCGTTTCCATCTCTGAAAAAGGTGCAGAGTTACAAAGCGTTCGCTTAAAAGAAGACAACACAGAATATATGTGGCAAGGAAATCCTAACTATTGGGGGCGCCGTGCACCAATTTTATTCCCAATTGTCGGTAGATTAGTGGACAATATATATTATGTAGATGGTAAACCTTATTCATTAACACAGCACGGCTTCGCTCGCGATCTTACATTTTCAGTAAAAGAGCAAAGTGAAACAAAAATTACTTATGCAGTCACTAGTAATCAAGAAACTTTACAAAAATATCCGTACGAATTTGAGTTACGTGTTTCTTATGAACTAGACGAGCAAAATATACATGTTACTTATGAAGTTATCAACCCTACTTCAAAAGAAATGTTCTTTTCTATCGGAGCACATCCAGGCTTCAATTGTCCTTTAATAGAAGGTGAATCATTTACAGATTACCATTTATCATTTAATGGCCCTGAACATTTAGAAACAAATGTTCTAAAAGGACCATTTCTTTCAAAAGAAAAACAACTAATGGTTGAAAACAAGACAGAATTACCACTTACATACGATTTATTCAAAAATGATGCCCTTATTTTTGAAAATATGAATACAAATGAAATTTCCATTCGCTCTCATAAACATAATAAGTTTGTAAAAGTAGCATTTGAAGGTTTCCCATTCGTTGGTGTGTGGACACTAGGAAATGACGCTCCTTTCTTATGTATCGAACCGTGGTATGGAATTGCTGATGAAGTAGAACCAGCTAAAGATTTCAAAGAGAAAAAAGGCGTACAATCCTTACAAGCAAATGAAACGTTTACATGTCGCTACAGCATTACAATTGGATAAAGTACATTTTTCATATTCTATCCCCCGCCCCTAGAAGTTTTTAGGCGGGGTGATTACTATCAGCTAACGCTATATAATAATGGAGGTATTCAATTTTGATTGAAGTATATATTGATGGTGCATCAAAGGGAAATCCAGGTCCTTCTGGTGCTGGGGTTTTTATTAAAGGTGTGCAGCCACCTGTGCAATTATCACTGCCACTTGGAATCATGTCCAACCATGAAGCTGAATATCATGCATTACTGGTCGCATTAAAATATTGCATGGAACATAATTATAGCATTGTATCTTTTCGCACAGATTCACAGCTTGTTGAACGTGCTGTAGAAAAAGAATATGCAAAAAACAAAACGTATGCACCACTTTTAGAAGAAGCACTAGCGTACATCAAAAGCTTTGATCTTTTCTTTATAAAGTGGATTCCAAATAGTCAAAACAAAGTTGCCGATGAATTAGCAAGAAAAGCCATTTTACAAAATTAATGGGGGTTTTAGTGTGAAAAAAGGATGGATTGCTCCTCTCGCTTTATTATTTGTCTCCTTTATTTGGGGAGCCACATTTGTTGTCGTTCAAAATGCAATGTCATTTGTTGGGCCATTTACTTTTAATGGTATTCGCTTTTTATTTGCTGGAATCATTTTATTATTTGTCCAATTTATATTCTCGAAAAAAACTTCAAAACAAGAAGTTCAACATAGTAGCATTGCTGGTTTAATTATCGGATTCTTCTTATTTATCGGTTATTTATTACAAACATTTGGATTACTATATACCACTTCTTCTAAAGCAGGATTTTTAACTGGACTCAGCATTGTTATGGTTCCGATTCTTTCATTTATCTTTTTAAAACAAAGAGTTACACCTTTTATCATACTTGGCATTACTGCCGCAACAGCAGGCTTATATTTACTAACCGCTGGTGATTCTTTTCAATTGAATATTGGTGATATACTTGTTCTCGGCTGTGCAATTGCTTTTGCAGCCCATATTCTCATTAACGGAGTCTTTTCTAAAAAAATATCCCCTTTATTATTAAGCACATCTCAAGTATTATCTGTTGGAATTTTCTCTTCTATCTGCGCTTTTTTATTCGAGGATTGGAAAAAGTTATTTTCAATCTCTTTATGGACAAATTCTGCTTTTTTATTTGCTCTACTTGCAACATCCGTGTTCGCAACATCCATCGCTTTTTTTATTCAAACAGCTGCGCAAAAACACACCTCTCCAACAAGAGTTGCCATTATTTTCGCAATGGAACCTGTCTTTGCTGCATTAACAGGTGTTCTTGTCGCAAACGAACAACTTTCTATTCCCACAGTACTTGGTTGCCTTTGTATTTTCTTAGGCATGATCTTCGTTGAACTTCCTTCAAAAGCAAAAAAAGAAGCGCAGGCTGCGTGATGTTACGCTTGTAACGTCCACATAAAAGCCTTTGCGCTTTTTTTATCAGTAATTTCCTCTTCCTTCAAACGCTCCAATAAAGCGATAAAATAACTACCATCAAATTGTAGTTGATGTTTAATTGTTGCCTCAATCGCTGCATTCACAATCCCATCCGACGCACCAGTATACCCTTGACCAAACATAATAAACCCTTGTGCGTCCTCTGATAATTTAAATCCTTTTGTGTGTAAGAATGAAAGATATTCTTGTACCGTTTGCATGCTGTTCCCACCTACCAAAAAATTCTCCACTTCCTATCATACATTTTTTTAGGCTTTATGAGAATGAATTTTCTTTGACAATCTCTCTTAGATTTCTTGATTTCCTAAAAGATAAAAACAACACTAAATACTTCACTAATTTTCACTTTCTCTCCTTGGTTATATTGTAAGGTATTACATGATGTGAAGATCAATAAAGAAAATGAAATAATTCCCTTATATAAAAAGGATTCATGTACAGCATCACGAAATAAATAAAGTGTAACTTTAATCAACGGGAATTTTCTTTATTCCGTACCTGTCTCTCTATCTATATTCTAAACATCGAGACAAACTTATTACCTACAAATCACGAAATAAAAAGGAGAAATATAATGAAACAAGCTCTATTAATTATTGATGCTCAACAAGAACTTATTGATGGAAACGAGCAAGAATCTGCAGTATTTCATAAAGAGCAATTATTAACGAACATAAATATAGCCATTCAAAAAGCAATTCAATCCAATGCTCTTATTATTTTCGTCAGAGATACTGATGTTGCTTCTGGTATGGGGAAAGGATTTCAAGTACATGAGGAACTCAGAATTCCGCATGCAGCACAAATCATAGACAAACAAGCAACCAATTCATTTTATAACACCTCTTTACATGCCATTTTAAAAGAGAAAGAAATTGGTCATCTCGTTATAGGCGGCTGCAAAACAGAGCATTGTATTGATACTGCCGTTAGAACAGCAACTGTACAGGGATTTGATGTCACTTTAATTAAAAATGGGCATTCCACGAATGATTCTACGATTTTATCAGCCAAAAAAATTATTGAACATCATAATAAAACACTACATGGTCATTATAATGTGGATCATTTTTCTGTTGTTAGAGATGTCGAAGAAGATCTATTTTCCCCTATTCATAATCAATATCGAGAATAGAAAAATCACATTTATAAATTTAAAAGATTCCTTTTTTAACACTCTATCCGAAAGAATTCTCCTTCTTCAAGCGTGTGTAGGGCGATAGCCCAACGCTAGGTGGGAGATGAATTTCGGTTTGGCATAGCAAAAAGATTTTTGATAAACTAGACACATGAAGTTCTTTGATAACTTGATATATAAGGTTGCAGGAAGAAAACAAAGTGCGAAAACCAAGCCGTTCGGTTCCTGCGTAAAATATCAACCGTAAAAAAGAACGTCCAAGCGTTGGACATCTAGGGGTGGAATAACCCGAAGTAACGCTCAGGGAGACGAAAGGTTGCTTTCGTCGTGGAACTGAGAAGCCCCCACTTCAAAATTCGTTAGAATTTAAGTGGCGGGTAGTTCACAAGGAATCTTTTTCATCCAAATATCTGTGCAGCAATTCCATATAATTCACCATTTCTTTTCAAAAATTGAGTGCTGTTTTTCAACATAATTGGTGGTTGATTTACCTTTTGAAATCCAACTGTCTCGAGCACTGTCATAAAAAATTCTTTTCCTTCTGGTACATCAATTCTAAGCTTTCCTTTATAATCTTTTGCCAAATGATGAACAATTGTAGTTGCGATATGATCATTCGGCGCGACAATTGATCCTATAATTCTATTTTCTGGAGTTTGTACGCTCATTCCATATCCCACAATATAATTTTCTTTGTCTTTTACAACTATACATTGCTCAGATTGTTCAATTCTTCTCTGTATAAAATTACTTCTATTTACCCCGAAAGCGGCTTCATCTAACTTCACAATCCCATTACTATCTCCCTTATCATAATCCATAAAAATATGTTGCTCATTTCTATCGTAATCTTTGGGAGTTACATACTGATTACATATATACTTTGAAAGATTCTGTTGCAAAGTTTCCGAAGACATAAAGAGATGGGGAATATTGCGGACCAGTTTTATGAAACTATTAATAATTCATGTAATGCGTTATACGTCGAAAAAACGAAGTTTGGTTGAAGACTTCGCTTTTGCTTGTATATGGCATGAATAGTTTCTATACCTTTAATAGTACGTGAGGCATGGCGAAGACTTTGAAAGCCTGAGGAACGGGAAAATCGACGTTTCACATGTCGATGATCTTGCTCGATGATATTATTGAGGTACTTTATTGTACGATGAAAGGTATTTTTGTAAAGACCTATCTCCTTTAATTTTTTGAATGCGGAAGCTAAAGAAGGAGCCTTATCTGTCGTCAGAACCGTTGGTTCTCCAAAAGTTCGAGCGAGTCTTTTCATAAAAGCATATGCTGCTTGTTTGTCTCGTTTTTGACGAAGTTGAATATCAAGTGTTTGTCCCTCTTTATCAATTGCTCGATATAAATAACACCACTTTCCTTTAATTTTGATATAGGTTTCATCCAAACGCCAAGATAACAATGTGTTTTTGTTTTTCTTCTTCCAAATTTGATAGATAAGATTTCCATATTCATGAACCCAGCGCATGATAGTTGTTGGATGAATAGAAATACCACGTTCTTTGAGAATTTCAGACACATCGCGATAGCTTAAAGAAAAACGACAATAGTAGCCAACGGCTACCAAGATAATATCTTTCTCGAACTGTTTTCCTTTAAAATATCCCATTTGTTACGCTCCTTGTTTGTTTTTTACAGAGTTTAACTTACTTTAGAAAACTTTGCAACAGAACCGTTTTTGTAGTGAAAACAAAAAGAACTTGTAAAAAATACAAGTTCTTTTTAAGATATTGCAAACTGAAGGGCAAAACAAACTATCTTATTAGAAAACTAGGGATTAATATATCTTAAGACTTCTAGGACCTCTTTATTATATAACAGATATTAACATTTTTAGGAGTAGTATTTGAATATTGTGTGAATTTTTAGAATGAAAAAAGAGAACTCTTTCATAAGAGTTCTGCAACAGGAAACAACAATATATAAACAATAAAAAGAATTACTTATAGTATATATAGTAATATTATAATATTGAGAAATATTTACATAAAGCTAGTATATATTACGTAACAATCGTCGATATAGCTTGTTTGTAAATGAGTTGTTTTTTACCCTGAGCCATCATAAAAACAGTGAATTTATCTATCGTGATGATCTCCCCACGTATTGGAACTCCACTCTTTAAAAACAAAGTAACCTGCCCTTTTTTCTTTTTTAGTTGTTCAAACATATCGTCTTGAAAATTTAGCCTTATCTATTCCCCTTTCTATTGTCTTTACTATTTCTCTAAGGTATGCTGCTCTTCATTACTGGGTGTTTGTGTTTCCCGTTCGCTTTCTGTTTTTTGAAACCATTTACCGATTTTACTTAAATAATATCTTTTTACTTCCCCATATGGAATCCAAATTTCACGTTCCTCTATTCGATCCATTACTTCACTAAGGATCTCATCATGCTCGTATTTTTTAGGTCTTCTATGATTCACTTGTACAAATTTTGTATATTCCCAACGAAGCCAATTAGAAATGCGTTCTCTTTGTTGTTGTCTGAGATGTGACCATTTTTTATTTGTTTGACGGATCTGTCCATTAACTTTTATATGATTTTTCATAGACACGCCTCCTATTAATGTCAAAACGAATATATAACTATCGTATCATAAATACATCCATATGATGCTACAGGGATCAGAAAGGGACGTCTCAGTATTCATTAGTGAGGCGAATAATCCCTTAGTTGATATGTATTGGGGGTACGGAAACGATTCTGGGTATGAGGGGCCACTCTGGAAAATAAATACAAAAACAAGAGGCTAATAATTAAAATTAGGCTTTTATATCCCTAATTTCAATTATAAATAAAGCATCAGCCCATAAAGAGAACTTTGTTTAAATTTCTCTTTATCAATAGAGTGTACCCTATTGAGAATAAACCTTTTCCTTGATATTATTAGTCTCAGTGACTCTCAATAACACTTATCAAAAATATATTTGAAATGAGGAGAAAAATGGTCTATGGATACGCTCGTGTAAGTGCACAAGATCAAAATCTAGATACACAGATCGAACAGCTCATGAAATATGGAGTAGATGAAATTATAAAAGAGAAAATAAGTGGAGTAACAAAACAAAAGCCGGAGTTAGACACTATACTTTCAAAACTAACTACTGGGGATACTTTGGTCGTAACTAGAATGGATCGTTTAGGTCGAAATACCATTCAGTTATTACAATTAGTAGAACAACTTCGGGAAAAGGATGTTCACTTTGCGATTTTAAATTTAGGAATAGATACTAGAACTCCAACAGGAAAATTCTTTTTAACTGTCATGGCTGCCTTTAGTGAACTAGATCGAGAAATGATTAGAGAAAAACAACGTGCGGGAATAAAGTTAGCGAAACAAAAAGGAGTGTATAGAGGAAGATTGAAGAAATACACGGATAAGCACCCAGGTATGAATCATGCGATTGAATTAAGGAAGCATACCAAAAAAACTGTTAAGGAAATATGTCAAATTACAGGAGTGAGTCAGGCCGCTCTGTATCGTAGATTAAAAGAACTTGAATAAAGTTCTTTTTTTATTTGTAATTAAATCCCAGAGTGGCCCCTCATACCCAGAATCGTTTCCGTACCCCCAGTTCATTTGGAGTTGGCTTTTTTATTTACTATTCTCTTTGTACAATAAATGAGTAGCTGTTATCTCCATCGCCATGCGATTGTTGTATCTTCGATGTGAATAGCTGGAATATCAATTCCTAGATATTTCCCCTCATTTTCATCGAAAATAGACCAATTTTCATCGTCTAGAAATTCAGGATTGATACTTTCAAAATCAAATGTACTATCCTCATCTACCATTTCACGAAAATATTCCTGAAATGGTTTACTATTATCATTTAAATGTATTGTTCCATACATCCATGGTGTTTCTACAAAAACATCTGTGATTTCGCCTATTTCAGTATCTTTAAAGTATAATTTCATATTTGCACCTTCTTATTCATGAATTTTGAAATAGTCTTTTGGTATTTCCCCTTTTATCAAATACTCATTGTCTCTTTTAGTTCACTTTAGAGCAAGATTTTTCCAATGAGGTGTCGTTATTTTATCTTGTTTAATTAAACGCTCGATTTGTTTTGGACTTAAGATTGCTACATCTTTTACATCTCCATTACGGATTGCTGTTCGTAAACCATTAAAGTCTAGTTCGATTGAGTTATCTCCATACTTTACTGTCGCACCGCTATTAGGAGAAAAACTTGTATAGGGACTATTATTTTTTGCACCTTTCCTATATCCTCCTAATATATGCTCAGTAACTGTAACTTGTCTACCTTTGTACATTCCTTCTTTATTAGCCGGAACTAGATTCCCAGATTCATCGATATATGATTTTTTGATGCCCTTTGCATTCTTAACAGAACGCAAATAATCGTCTGACCGAAGTAAGTTTTTTGCAGCATTAACAACCTTTTTTCCGCCTTTAAGTAATTTGATTCCTTTCCCAACGGGTGTAATACCTGCAAAAACCATGACACCTGCCCCACCACGTTTCCACCATGAAAGTTTTTCGCCCGTGTCAGGGTCAACACCTTCTATAACACGCCTTACATCATATTCGCCCGATAGTTCACCCGTTAAATCCCTGGCTGCTTTCTTTAAATTATCTCCATTTTCTTCAGAAGAAGACGTATTACCTACTGTCTCACTTTCAGCTAGATTGTCACCTTCAAGAGTCTCGGCTTGATGAGCTCGCTCTTCCATAATCGATTGAATAGAAGTCGTCCACTCCATATTCAACTCTGTTGTACTAAATGTGCCACTTACAGGACTAAAACCTTTTCCGCTTTGGACTTCCGCTAAACCCGTCGCAATGCTAGCGGCTAATTGAATTGCTGTACTATAGTTATTGCTAGATGTTTGATTAAATTCATGTAGATGATCTAGCTTTTCTTGCAGTTTGTGTTTCATGACAGTAAAGAGATTCGCCATAGCGTCCATACCCGGGATTGGCATAGCGTGACTGATGACCTCCATACTTGCTTTCGCTTGGTCAATTTCTCGAATTTGTTCTCGCAACTCTTGTTCAATGACATCAGTTGAAGCTACCTTTGATTGAAATTGACTTGGAAAGGCATCATTCTGACGGATTAATTCTTCACATAAGTAAATGATTCCTTGAGCCAAAGGTCGAAAGGTTTGGGCAAAGAATGTTCTTGCACTGTCGTAAGTTTGTCCTTGTAAAACAGTATCACGTGCAAAAGCGTCAATCGACTGAATGGCTTGTTCCATACCTTGAATGGTAGCGGTACATACAGCGTTCATGCTTTGAGTTTGGTTCTGTACTTCTCCCAAATACATATTTAAACTCATGCATTGGTCCCCCTTGCTAATTGTTGTTGCTGATAGGAAAGGTCGTTTTCTAAATCACTAAGGTCTCGTCTTTCTTTAAGCAACGTTTCTTTTTGATTTTCCAATTCGAATGTAAGTTTTCGCTCAATGTGTTGTGCTTCTTGACGTATATTCATAAAGAAATGAGATAATTCTTTATCCCCATACCAAGTTTCTAGAATTCGGTTAAACAAACGATTACTTCGACTTTTCCATTCGTGAAAATCTGCTTCCGCATGCTCCTGGGTTTGAATCGCGGATTGATTTCGGTCCTGTTCTTCAAATACACTTCGTAACTTTTGATTTAATTGTTTGATTTGGTTTTCAATATCTTGACTCATCTTTTTCCTCCTACCGTTTTACTTTACGTAGGTTGTCACATTAGCGAAAAGTGTTATGAAGTTCGTTATCCATTCTCTCAAACTCGTTAGCTACCGAATGAATATTATCGACCGCTTGTTGAAAAGCGGCGCAAAATTGTTTCGTTAAATCAAACGCTTGTTGATTCGCTTCCTGCGCTTTGGAATTAACAGTTAGCGTAGTTCGTGCCGCCTTTGTTATAGAACGATTTGTCGCACTTTGGATTGTATCCGAAGCTGCTCTCATTTGCGTTGCGATTTGTGCAGCGGTTTGAAAATTACTTTGAAATTGTCCCATCGCTCAAATCCTTTCTATATTTCTATGAACGTATTAAGGAAGAGGAGCGCCTAGTATGTATGTCCATTATCTTACTGTTCTTCATAGGAACACTCCTGGAAAAAATACTGCGGATATAATTATAACAATAAATGGTTAAAATTCCCTTGAAAAATACAGTTTATACCACATGTGTTTCTCGTAGTTCTCAACAGGGGGACAAGAATTAATCTGATATAGTATAGAAGTAAAGAGGAAGAAGGAGATGAGAAACAAGGTTGATTATTATTTATCTATAACTTTCTATTCTAAAGTCCTACGATTATATAATTATCCATCATGGCAAGATAAAGATGTTGCTGGTACTGTAGATGTTGGATTAGGATTTACTATTGATGCGAAAGTAAGTGTAAATGGTTCACAACAATATAAAGTACACAATAGCAAAGGTAAAACATACTATGTTACTGCAAATGAAGCCTATGTATATGTGAAGTAAAAAAGAGGGTCCGCCTAAATATGAGCAGACCCTCTTTTTTTTATTTAATCCATGTTGGATTAAAACGTCCCGCTATTACTTTCTGTTAAATACTTGGTATCTACATAACCAAGATCCTGAACATGTTGATATAACGTCTTTAATAAATCTTTGTCTTTACATAAAATACTAATATCAAAACCATCGACTATACTTAGTAAAAATTCACAATCACTATTAATAAAGTCTGTTGCTGTAGTTACCCATGTAGGGCTACTCTTTTTCATATCAGGAAAAGCAACCATCGTTAGGAAGATTAAATAATAATCTTTGTGTTGTAGTGCTTTCTTCAACTTGTGTCCTGTGATAAAACGTTCATTATCAAACAACATTTTGTTTGTGAAGTTACCACATTCATCTTTAAGGTATATTTCAGCAGTATCTATTTGCCACATATAATCTTGAAAGTTAAAAGGTTCTAATAAACTCAATATGGATAAATCAAAATTTTCATCTTCTGGGGCATGGAAATGTATTCCTATATTCATTGTATAATAACCTCTTTCTTTATTTTTTTGTATTAATATATTCAATTTTATATGTATAATATCTGATAATCTCGATGCAATCTATTTATTTTAATAAAAGCATTAACTAAACTCATTTAGCATCAATAATATCGGTTCTGGTGCAAAAATAGAATAAAAGATAATAAAGCGCATAGATTCCTAACGGAATCGTATCTTATGCTGCAAGTCCAAACAATTGATGGATGAATTCTTTCTGGTTTTGGACAGACTGGTCTGGTCTTACCCCCGTCAAGTGGACAGCTGTAAAAAAAGACTATGCAGCCATCGAGATTCGATATTCAATCGGAGCTCGATGGTTAAGCCTTTTTTGGAATCGTTTGTAGTTGTAATGATAGATGTATGTTTCAATAGCTTGAATTAGTTCTTCCTTTGTTTGATAATAATTAAGATAAAACATTTCAGATTTAAAATGAGAGAAGAATGATTCAATGCAAGCATTGTCATGGCAGTTTCCTTTGCAGGAGTGGCTGCCGATGGCGCCTAGCTGTTGAAGCGTACGGTAATAAGCATGAGATGTATATTGGAATCCTTGATTTGAGTGGATGCTGGTTCCATACACATCTCTTTTTTGTGCTGCTAAATCTAACGTTTTTAGGACAAGTTGTAAATCATTACGATGTGAGAGTTTCCAAGCAACAATTTCATTGTTATAAATGGGGTAGCACCAACATTTCGCGAATTTCGTACGCTAAAGGATAATCGACCTTTTTAGTTGAACGAAATTTGCAATTTTAAAAGGGCCTTAATACACAAAAATATAATTAAATGCCTTAAAATGCACCTGAGGGTATCGTGTTTTTTGAATATATATAAGAAATATGGTTTTATTTAATAACATACTCTGTTTCTTCTAATTCACCTATGCCTTTTTCTTCAAGTTCTCCAAAATGAACATTCATAAAAGTACCCACCATTTTTTATTCACTCAGTTTTTAAACGATTTCTTTTTTCTCGTTGCAAGGTACTTACACTAATTCCCGTCATTCTTTCCACTTTCCTATAAGATTCTGTTTTTAACAAACCAAGAGCATGTTCTATTTGCTCCTTATTATATTTCTTCGGTCGCCCCTCTTTAAAATTAGGAATCAACTTAGCAATTTGAATTTCTTTTTAAGCTTCTTATATTTTCTATATGAACGTCTAACAATGTTTAACATGAAATACGGTATTTTAACAGGGAAAGGCAATTTATAAATGAAAGGCAAGTAAAATGTAAAATATGCCTTTTCTAGGTCTCTCCACTTACTATCTTCTTTTGTTTTTAAGAAATCAGATACATCGACTACATATCCCCTTCCGTTTTCCATCATCACATTTTTCCCGTGAACATCACAAGGAGTTAATCCTTGTTCCCTTGCATACTCTAAAGCTTCATTGATATCAAGGATTACCTGCTTAGGAATTTTAATCCCCTTATGAATAGCATCGTATAAGGTGATTTTTTTTAAACGTTTCAATACTATGAAATTTTCTCCTTTATATATAAGCATCGAATAAGAAGGATGATTTCCGATTCTTCGGTATACTTCTGACTCTTTTTCAATTCCTTCTCCTTCTCGCGCGTAAACTTTCACTACCCAATCTTTGTATTCTTTGTGCATAAATACTGCGGCATAATTACCTGTCCCTAAACACTTCCAAAGTCTAGGAATATCTTTAACTACTACAGGCTCGAATTCATCCTCACTTCTTATGCTTACCTCTTTTAATAATTCGTCCTTTATCAATCCCACAAAACTATTTATACTCATCATTTCCACTCCGGTTTTGCTAAAAGGGGGCCCACCCACATTTTAACGAATGTTGGTGCTACCTCAATTCCTAACTTAACAAATTAAAATTTTGTCTCTCTATTCTTTCATTCTTTCCTCATACTGTTTAGCAAGCTTATAAAAAGAAGAACGTTTGATGCCATACTTTTTCATGGCTCCTACTGCTGTAATTGAACCAGATTTCCATTCCTTGTAAGCATCCGTAAATTCTTCTGTTATTTCGACAGACGGACGTCCTAAACGTCTACCTTGTTTTCTGGCAAGAGCAATTCCTTCAGCTTGACGTTGTTTAATATCAATGCGCTCTTTTTCTGCAAAGGCAGATAATATTGTCAGTGTTGCTTTTTGAATTGCGCTCTGAATAACATCATTTGTACTTTCTCTGGTGTAATTGACGTTAATGTATGGTTCCTTTATAAATTGTAAATTTACTTTATGTTTTTCGTAATATCTAAATTCTTCTAATGTATCATTCATATTTTTTCCAAGTCTTGTCAAGGAATCAAACACAATGGTATCTCCTGTACGGACAAGACGTTTTAGCATTTGATAATTCTCTCGCTCCATATTTTTTCCAGATTCTTTATCTATGAAAATATCCCGTTCTTCTATCCCTAAATTCTTCATATTCTGAATTTGCCGTTCTTCGTTTTGATCTTTACTCGAAACTCGCACATATCCAAATTTTTTATATTTCATATGCTACACCTCATTGATAATTATAACAATTATGTCTGTAAAGGTATATAAAATAAACGGATGTCTGTAAAATGAGAAACGGATGTTTATAGACGTGGTTTTTTATAGTTTCCTATGTATCTGTAAAGGTATACTTTTACGAACAGAGAAAAAGCAGAATCCGAAATGGACCCTGCTTTTGTTTTGTGTAAATTTCTAAATGTTATATTTTTTGTTAATTTTCGATATAAAAACCATATATAACATATATTTCCACATCGAGAAATTTATTTCAAAACTAGTTGTAAATTTTTAAAAACCGAAAATAAACTTTTACCCACTAGTTTACTTTCTTATCATTGATATTATTTTTTTTAACAACTCTAGATTTTGCAAGAATATCATATTCAGATGAGAAAGAGTAACTATTCTCCATATATTTCAATCTTTCTATCTTATATAATTTCTTTTTTTAAAAAATTATTGAGATTAAAGCTCTATATCATCAGGACCTCCCATTATTTCAATTTCAGGATCTAGCTCACTAAAGTCACCAGTAACCGGGTCTATGCTTGGTACCGTTACAATTTGTCCGTCTCTGAGTTGTATTTCATTCGAATACCAAGTTTTAGATTCAAGCGCATTCTCATATCCTTCCAATGGCGTCTGATCAAATTTAACAGTACTATATAGTCCTGGTCCCACAGTAGTCATTGATGCACCTTTTAGATTCAGAGAGCTATTCGGCCCAACTGAAACAAAACTTTTGGGTCTATTAGGCCAACTTCCGTTTGCAAGATGACCGGCGGTCCATAACACCCACCATTTTTCATTTTTCTGATTCCAATAATCCTGTGCACAAAAACCATCACCGCCTGCACGAGTCCCGTGGAGATTAGCAGTTAAATCCATAGGAACTGAGAATGTAGTTCCCATAATTACAAGAGTTGCTGTTACTCTTGAATATGCAGGAACTGTTACAGGTTGTGTTACTTCCCACAATCTTTCTGTTGTATGTGTTGTAGTTGATGTAGAACTATGGTTATATTCTGAAGTAACTGAAAGCTCAAGAGACTGTTCAGCCCCTCCGCTTCCAAAAGGAAATTTCACTTGAAGAGAAGCCTTAGTTGTTGATTTTACCCCTGTCCCAATCTTATATCCCTCAGTTGTCGAGTTACTAACGGTTTCTATTGTTTTTTCGCTAAATTTAACAGTTTGTGATTGTGGTATACTTGTATTATTTTCTAGCACTTGAATAGATGTTGCTTTTTGCTGTGGTGTCACCCTAAAACTTGTAGTTTTAGGAACAGCAATGGCATTACGAATTTCATATGGGTAGAAATAAACTTCTCCAAGTCTACTTGGGTTATAATGTGTTCTTAAACGCCACTCCATAAAATTCCTCGCATTAGAATTAATATCGTCAATTGCCATTACACTATTCCTCCTTAAATTTAACTATTCTATTGTCCAAAATACTCACTTTCGGTGTGAATGAAGCTCTTATTTCCACACTTGAGTAACATATTGTAATTTTTGCTTGATTAGAATTAAAAACCCAAAAATAGTGATTATATCCATATTGAGAAAATTAATGAAATACTAGTTAAAAATGAAAGTAGAAATGAAGTTAAAAAGGGTGTGGGTATGGAAGACATATATGGCGGGTTAAGATATTTTGGTTTTCTACTTGAATTAGTATTTGGGATGGGATTTATTATACGTTGGATTTTTCGTGATGGGGTAGCACCACATCGCTATCAAGCTAAGATAAATTTGTATCTATATAATCAAAAAAACGCTATTCTTTTTGTAGAAATATACAGAAAGGATGGCGTTTTTGTATGAATTTATCGATTCAAGATGAGTTTCATTTATTCGCTGAAGAACTACAGCGATATCTATCTGGGGTATCGCCAGCATTTCGGAAAAAAACCACGCTAAGAGGATGCAAGATTTTATACAGTTTTTCGGCTAATCCAGTAACAAACAAGAACCCTAAAACCAAAGCCAGGATAGGAATGTATAAAAAAATGCATAGATCCATAGAACAAAAAAAGGAGGATTCCTTGTGAGAGTGAGGATCCTCCTTTTCCTCGCTACCGATAATTTAGTGTTATGGTAGCTAGATTTGTATACGATATACATTAAATAACGATGTAAACTAGTGCTGCTATAAGATTTGGAATAGCCATTATTAAAAAACCTTTTGATTGGTCGATACGACCAATTTTTCGCGTTTCCTTTTTTGAAAATAGAGTTCCTTTATTACCTAAAATTAAGCTATCAATGAAGTAAGCTAAAGCTAACCCAATACTAATTAATCCGAAAGTTCCACATACATAATAAATGTAGCTCCAATCCCGACTAAAATAAGCTACTACAGATACGATAAGTAATAGGAGTATTCCTGAAATGAGTCCTCTCTTTATCATTATGATCCCTCTTTCAAAAAAAACAATATCCACATTATACCATATTGTTAAGTGTATATTTTTTAAACAAATTCCGATAATGAGACGTTATGTCTACTAATCTCGTATAGAACATACATGAAAAAACTGTAAAAACTATTACTAAATCAAATCACGATCTCCATTAACAAACTTTGTAGTTTCGTTCCCGTATAATACTTTCTTTGGATTTATAACTATAATTAAAACTGCAACTATTAAATAAAAAATTGCATTATACATAATTAATTCAATTAATTGTCCATTTATTATGCCTATAAAAAAATTAAAGAAAAAGTGGATGATCATTGGAATAATTAAATTTCGATTTAAATTATAAAATGTTGTCATGACAATTGTAGTAGATATAATTGCAATCATAAAAAACAAAATATATTTGATTAAATTACTGCCTGTAAAACCTGTAGTAAACCATATAGGTAAATGCCACATTCCCCACCAAAAACCAATAATTATTGAAGATTTTAATGGCGAATATTTTTTTTGAAGCTCCATTAGTGCAAAACCTCTCCACCCTAATTCTTCTCCTAGTGGTCCGGACACAATAGTTTTAATAAAGTAATAAATTAACACACCCCATGTAGTTCTATTAAAAATCGAGTTTGCTTCACTGTTAATCGACACGAGAAACAACATTGTCAAAAATATAATTATTTGAATCATACTTACAGTAAGAACTATGGGGAAACTAAGTTTATTTTTAAATCTATCTTTTACGAATCGAATAAAACTCTGTTCAGGATAGAGTTTTTTAAATAGCAATACAAAAGCAAAAGTGGAAGACCAAGCTGATATACAAAGCATTACATCAAAAATCCACACTGGAAAATTTAATAACTTTATGACTCCTACAAGAAGAAACAGTGGCCAAAAAATAATGTTGGTTAATAATATAAAACTTACCACTGGTTTTTTCAGTTTTTTATCTCCATTCACATACAATCCCACCTTAAGTTAAATTTTTAAAATACAATAATGTACCTATTCAGTACATCATTATAATAACGCTGAATTTTCTTTCTATTCTAGCTATATTTTTTTCAAAATATTACTAGTCAATTAATATAATACATTTTTAACTGCTTATAACGATAATTATGTAAATGAGCTGTCCATATGGGCAGCTTATTGTATTTTTTGCTTAGCGTGTTTTTTTCTAAAATGCTGGCGGTACCCCATGCCCATCAAGCTAAGATTTTACAGTACCCCCAAAACACAAATTTCATCTCACTTTTTTGTTCTATAAATTATTAATTTCTTTTAACACATGAAGATTTCTTTCAAACTCAAATAAAAAATAGAGTCTCAAGATTTTTTTCTCGAGACTCTATTTTTTATTTTAAAAAGGAAATCATGATTTTCTCTAATTCAGCTTTATTTAAAACATCGTCAATAATTACAACTTGATAGGCATTGTCCTTTCCTTTTGCAGGAACAATCATCTTCATGCCCTTTACATTGCTTCCCGTCATTTTAGCAAACGTGAATTTTGCTCCTTCTCGTTCATAATTTTCGATCTTATCGTTATCATTAATCCAAAAGTAAAATGGATCCCTTCCTTTTTCTAAAACGGCGGATTGATAAATGGTATAGCCAAACTCCCCGGCTCTATATTCTGAGTTAATGATAGGATTCAGCTTTTTTGTTGTAATTACTGGTTCAACTTTTCCCCTCTTTAGTTCATAACCTTTCGCTACATAAGTTGGTTTCTTGTATGGAAAATCAAATGAACGAGATGTGAAATGTGAATAAATTTTTCCCCATAATGGTTCAATAGCTTTGCTATTCTCCTCTAATTTTTTTTGATCTTCTGGTTCTAAATTTTCAAATGTCCCTACTGATTTTATCTTCTTGTCTATGATATACTCCTCTCTTTGCAATTTGATTAATTGGTCAAATTCTTCTTTTGTTAACAGATTCCGTACCACTTCCATTTCTTGAAGTATATATTCATATCGACCCTCTGAAATATGAAATTCTGCAAATGCTTGTTCTTTTGTACCAATCATCTTTTCTACAATTTGCTGAATAGGAACTTTAGTTTGTGCTTTTGCTTCTTTGATATTATTTTTCACTTCAGTTTGTTCTTTCTGCGGGTTAGTTGGTATATCTGCATGTGCATTTAATAAAGATACAGATGATACAGCAATAATAGCAACAACTCCAAATGCAGACCAACGATAAGATTTCTTTTGAAATTTTTTAATCATAAGAATTCTCCTTTTTAATGTTCTTTTATTTCTACTTAAGTTCGCTAAGCTTGGTACTTGATAATAACTTGAGTAGTGTTCTAAAAGGGTAATAATGGTATGACCATATGCAAGTTTTTCCTCTGAATCTATAAATGTAAGAGCAAATGCATCGCATGCCAGTTCCTGATCTTCCCGCATGCATGAGTAGGCATACCAAAGAATCGGGTTAAGCCAATTTAGGATGAGTAAGCCATGCATAAGCCAATTCACACCGACATCTTTTCTTTTGATGTGAGCCAATTCATGATAAAAAATATATCGTAGTTGTTGATCATCTAATACTTTCATATGTGCACTTGACAATAACACCCTTGGTCGAAAAAATCCGAAAACAGTTGGACTTGCAATTTTTCCAGCTAAGAGGAGTGGGATATCCTGCTGAACGGACATAGATTTATTACAGCTCTTAAATATTTTGACAATCCTTTCATCTGTAATAACAGGTTGTTTTTTTATGTAGAGAAGTAAACGCCTATTCATAATGATGGTGGCAAAACCTAGAATGATAACCCCAGCAAGCCAAATATATAGAGCGATTGTATAAAATGAAAACGTATCATCCTGTGGCTTTTTATTACTGTGCGTTTGTTTCTTACTTTCGACTGGTTGTGTTAAATCAGATGCATAGTTATCTTCTTTTGTGACTATCTTTGTATCGCCTATATCTGTCCGCTCTTTTGAAGAAGAAACAGCTACAGGCTCTTGGTAAAAGGTATCAGAAGTTCCATTACTGTACGAAAGAATAGAGTAGATACTGTAGGAACTATCTGGTGACCATGGTAATAGAAGTCTTACAATTAATATCATCCATAACATGTACTGCCATCGCGGGGTTAACTTGTTTCTAAGCAAGATTTTGACACATAAGATTAAACCAACTAATATACTTGCCATAATGGATGTTTCTATCACCCAATCAAAAAATCGAGGTAGATAGACGTTTACAAGCATATCTATCATCATTATCTATCCTTCCTCTGATTTTCCTCAGTCTTCTCATCCAGAATACGTTTGAGTTCGTTAATATCTTCTGAAGAAAGTTTTTCTTCTTTTAAAAAATTCACAAGTAAAGGTTTAAATGCTGCACCATAGAAACGTTTGAGGAGCGATTTTGTTTCTACTTGTAGATAACTATCTTGCGACACTAAAGGATAATATGCATACATACGCCCTTTATCTTGATGGTAAGAAACAGCCTCTTTTTGGACTAATCGATTAATAAGCGTTCGAATCGTTTTCGGTTTCCAATCCATCATTACCTCTAGTGCTTCAATCACTTCATTTGCTGTTTGAGGCGATTTTGACCAAAGAACTTTCATGATTTCCAATTCAGCTTCCGATATTTTAGGTAATTCTTTCATTTTATAAAATTCCACCCCTTGTATTACATTTGTAATCTGTAAATTAATATTACAAACGTAATCCTTAATTGTCAACCATATTTTGGGTTTGTAAATACATTCTCATGAAACTTTAGAAATTAATCCCAAAAAACAATGAAAATACGCTATTCTTTTTGTAGAAATATACAGGAAGGACGGCATTTTTGTATGAATCTATCGATTCAAGATGAGTTTCATTTGTTCGCTGAAGAACTACAGCGATATCTATCTCCACATATTCTTCAACAACTTGCACAAGAGACAGGTTTTGTAAAACGTAAAAGCAAGTATGGCGCACAAGATTTGGCTGCTTTATGTATCTGGATTAGTCAACAGGTAGCAAGCGATTCCCTCACTCGATTATGTAGTCAACTTTATGCAAATACAGCTACACTCATGAGTACAGAAGGACTTAATCAACGTTTTAACCGATACGCTGTTTTATTTCTACAGCGTGTATTTTCCCTTTTAATCAAAAGCAAACTAAACGATTCGTCTCGAATCTCAAACCAATACACCTCTTATTTTCAACGTATACGTATTTTAGATGCTACTATTTTTCAAGTACCCAATCATTTAGCTCCTATTTATCCTGGTTCAGAAGGATGTGCACAAACAGCCGGTATTAAGATTCAACTAGAGTATGATTTACATAGTGGGAAATTCCTCAATTTTCAAATGGAACCAGGTAAAAATAATGATAAAACCTTTGGAACAGAGTGTTTGGATACCTTACGACCAGGAGATTTATGTATTCGAGATTTAGGATACTTTTCTCTAAAAGATTTAGACCAGATGGATCAACGAGGGGTATTCTATGTTTCACGGTTGAAATTAAATAATAGAGTATATGTAAAAAATGAATTTCCAGAATTCTTTCGGGATGGGACAGTAAAAAAGCAATCTTTATATGTTTTACTTAACCTTGAAGATATCATGCATCAGATAAAACCAGGGGATACTTATGAAATTCGGAATGCCTACATTGGACAACAAAAATTGCCCTCACGAGTTGTAATATACAGACTTACATCAACTCAAATTCATAAGCGTAGGAAACAGCAATCTTATGTTGAAAAGAAAAAAGGAGTTATATACTCTGAAAAAAGTAAACGTTTAACAGAAATCAATATTTATATTACCAACATACCATGGGAAATTGTTCCGATGGAACAGGTTCATTATATCTACTCATTACGTTGGCAAATAGAGATTGTATTTAAAACATGGAAATCTCTTTTTGGTATCAATCATTGTCAAAATATTAAACGAGAGCGTCTAGAATGCCATCTTTATGGGCAGTTAATCGCTATTTTTCTTTGTTCTTCTACTATGTTCAAAATGCGACAGCTGTTACTACAGAAAAAACAAAAAGAATTAAGTGAATATAAAGCAATTTATATGATTCAAGATCATCTGTACTTAGTATATGAAGCTATACAAAAAGACACCCAAGAAGTATCAAAAATTTTCCTTCGTCTGTTTGACCTCTTACAGAAAAACGGACGGAAATCTCACAGATATGAGAAAAAGACAGTCTTTGATATTTTAGGTGTCGTTTATCAGTTTACTGTATCCAATCTAAAGCAGAAAACTGCATAATCTTTAAAAACACACCGTATCAAGGTTTATTTGGTATGCGTATTTTTAAAAACAAATAAACAAATTATCAAGCATGTAGGCAACAAGAACGGAAGTTCATGGAATACCTAACCTTAGCTTGATGGGCATGGGGTCACCATATCAAAAAAAGAAAATCGTACATTATCAAGACCTAATATAAAAAAATCCATAAAAATAAGCTGTTAAACATATTAGTCATGTACAACATGTTGAACAGCTTGTATTAAATGAAATTCAACTAAAGTCCCCAGTTGGCCCAATAAACGTATAATTGTTTTAAGACAATTTGTATTAGTCTAGTTTAATTACAAATCCAGTACCTATTGGCTTGTCCGCAAATGGTGTGCTAAATCCTTTAAAGACTAATTCAACTCCTGAAGTATCATCTGGCAAAAGTGGTGAAATCACGAAGTTGAAGGTCATATGTCCTGTTGTACCTCCTCCTTGTGACCGACAATCGTATATAACTTAGTTATCTATCCTTTTTTCAAATATACTTTTCACAAAACTTTCCTTGTGGTTGGTATATTCATTTATCCCCGTAGAATGCCTCTTTAAATAATCCAATTTTATGTTGATATATTCTTTGTGTGCATTTTCATTCACATTTAAATAATCTCTAAAAAAAATTAAGTTTTTCCATAGTTCTTTTTCAAATTCTACAAGGTGAATATAATGGGTTCTTTCCTCATAAGTGTTATCTGTAAATTTCGCAAATACAATTTCATTAGGTTTTTCTACTCTTAACCGAAGGAATCCAATGCTCTTTAGCCCGTTTATAATGGAAGAATTTAATGTGCCTAGATCATCTACTGCTACTAATATGTCCAAAATGGGTTTTGCTAACATATCTTTGATTGCTGTACTACCGATATGTTCAATACGATTTTCACTAATACCTGTACATTGGTATATTTCCTTTTGTACTTTTAAAAATTCTTTACTCCAATCAGCGGTGTATGGAACTACTTTTACTTCATCTTTTTTTAATCCTAATTCCATTCTTTTCTCCTTCCAACATTAGAGATGATTAAATTAATTCTATGATTCATGGTTTAACCCTTCTCAAACTAACCCGCACCTTTTAGTTGAATAAGTATGGGTATGACATTCTCTTATAAAATGGTTTATATTTTTTTATAAACTTCTGAGTAGACCACTTTTAACTGTTCTCGTAATTCCTTTTTTCTTCTTCCAACTTCTTCATGCGACGTTGTAATGAAGCTATAATGGCATCTTTGTTATTATCATCCAGCTCACGTTTCACTTGTTTCGGTGTAGGAACTTGCATAATTTAAACATGATCTACATAATGAACGAATTATACTAAATATGTAAGCTATTATTTATATTTCTAATATCTATAAAAAGAGAGGATATTCGTCTCTATATTGAACGAACAATCCTCTCTTCATAATACTCTAATTAACGTACAATTTTCTTTTTTTGATATGGTGAGGCCTATTAGGGGGAGGACGCACATTTTAACGTTTTTATACGCTAAGGGACTCTCAAAACTCCATAACACGAGTTGAATTGAGAATTTGATTTAAAGATGAGTTTTGAGACACTACTTAAGCTCTTTTCAGCACCTTTTACATTGAAGTGCATTTGTCTCAAATACCTACTGGTGATATCGCTTAGAGTAGTAAAACCAACGTTTTCTCATGTCGAATTTTTCTTAGCGTATATTTTGGTTAAAATGTTGGCGGTACGCCATAAGTAAACGAAAAAGGTTTTATCTAAAAAAATAGTAATTCTTTTCTTCAAGAAATGCCCTAAGTATTATAAAAATTATTAACCATATGAGACCACTTAGTATTTCTGTTAAAAAATAAGTACCAAATTCTTGATAGGAATAATGAATTATTGTCGTAATCAATAACCAAAATGAAGAAGCAATTAGTTGACCTGAATAACCACCTTTAATATCATGATTGAAAATAAAATAAGTAATTATTTTAAGTGTTAATCCACTAATAAATAAGCTAACTGAAATGACAATTATTAAGGGCATATATTCATTTAACAAGCTTAATATTTTATTGTTGATATATATGATGTTTTGAGGTATAGGTTTTTTGTTAATTAAAATAATGTTATATCTTAATGATAATTGATAGACTGAATTCATGATGTAGTAAATAAATATAACTAAACATAAAAGTCTACCTAGGTGAAAAATCTCTCCACTTTTTAAATCATCCCATATTTTACTGAAAAACCCTCCCATGTTTCACTTCCTATTCTGTTTTCTCTCACAGTCACTCTTATGCTTTATTTTCATATCTCTTTACAAGCCTGTAAAATGTAGTTTTAGATAGATTCGTTTGTTTCATTGCCTCAACAGCAGTTATCGTACCTGTTTTCCAAGCGTTATAAGCAGTGATAAATTCATCTGTAATTTCTGCCCTCGGTCTTCCGAGATGTTTCCCTAGTTTTTTAGCTAGATGTATTCCTTCTTGTTGTCGAACTTTTATCTTTGATCGCTCTTCCTCAGCAAGCCAAGAAAGAATTTGAAGTACTAAGTCTGTAATGAGATTTCCCAAATTATCTTGATACTTAGTTGTATCTAATAAAGGCATATCAATTACAACGATGTGGGCTTTAATATTTTTAGTGATATCCTTCCATTCATTTAAAATCGCTTCTTTGTTTCTCCCAAAACGATCTAATGATTGTACATATAAAACATCGCCCTCCCGTAACATCATTTTTACAAGTTGATATTTTTGACGATTAAAATCTTTACCAGATTGTTTATCAATGAAAATATCTCTTTCGTCAATACCAACTTTTTTCATCGCTTCTAGCTGTCTACCTTCATTTTGATCTCTACTACTTACACGAATATATCCGAATTTTCTGTTATTCAAGGTGTCAAAATCTCCTTCTCTTGATGTTTTATAATACATATTATAACAAAATAGTTCCAAAAGGTGTCTATTTTTTAGGGACGTTTCAAAAATGTATTTTTGAGGTTTTGGAATGTCACTTTAGGAGTTATTTTGCACTATAAGTAAATATAAAAAGCCCAATTTCTCATTAAAATTGAGAAATTAGGCTTTTTTCGTTGCTCCATTAAAGCGCCCGTTTGCTGAAGATCGTTATGTATTGTGTGGGTCCGCAATTCAGGATTTCTGGAGTAAATATTTGTTTAACCCCTATTTTTTAAGATTACAAGTTCATCTATTGCACATTTTATTTCATTTTTAAGGGTATAGAAATGAGGGGCAATTCTTATAACATCTTTTCTTGCAGAAACAATAATATTTTTATCTCTTAACATCGCTTCCACTTTTGATGCATTTTCAACATGAAAAGACATCAAACTCGTCCTATTATCAATAGATTGTGGTCCAATGAGATGCAATCCTTTTTCTTGTCCATAATGTATGGTGAATTGGGTTAGCTCTTTTAAATAGGTTTCAATATTACTTATCCCAACCTCAAGTAACAATTTTAGTGCCTCATAAGCCGCATATATACTTATAAAAGAAGGTGTACCTGTTTCAAATCGACGAGCCCCCATTGCAAAAACAGGATTATAAATGTCAAAAGAAGATGCTTGCTCTTGTCCACGCCATCCAGTAACTCTTGGTTTCAATTGCTCTGCTAGTTCTTTTTTTATATACAAAAACGCTACGCCGGGAATACCTAACATGTATTTACGAGTTCCCGTTGCTAATATATCAATCTCCATCTCTTTCACATCAATCGGAATATGTCCTGCTGATTGGTAAGCATCGACGAATAAAAGCGAGCCTTTTCTATGCGCAATCTCAGCAATCTCTCTAACGTTTTGTTTATATCCGTTGTAATAATTTACATGGGGAATACATGTAATAAGCGTATCAGTTGTTATTTCTTTTTCATATTGTTCCAGAGATATTTCCCCATTGGAAGAACGAATAACGGAAACATTATCCTTAAATTGTTCTTGTGCAAACCATATATGACCGACAGTTGGAAAATCTATATCCGTAAACATGATTTTATTTTTCTCTTGCTGATAAGGAAGGGAAGCTGCAATAGCAGAAATAGCATCAGAAACAGAACATAATACAGCAACCTCACCTGTTTCGGCTCCAATAAGTTCAGCAAATTTCACCCTAGTCTCATCCACTTTACTTATTGCTTCATTCCAATTACTCCCTGACAGAAGTAGGCTATTATGATATTCCTCAATAGCTTTTGAAACAGACTTTGCTAATGCACCTTGGGAACAACTAGCTAGGTGTGTGTGGGTAGCTAATATAGGAAATAATGAGCGATAAAAATCATGGTTCAATTCTTTCCCCCCTTTTCTTCACACAAAATAATTCTGTGTGTAAATTTTAAAATCCTTCCTCAACTAAATGGCCCGATTGCGGAATAAAATTAAAAAAGCGCTTTTTATCAAAAAAGCAGCCTGTCAATATTTCTTAAACCCAATATTTGTTCCAAAACTCTTAAGTTTATGAACAGAGGATTAAACTCAATAATATCAACGTTTTCTAGCTATAATCGTGTTCATAAAGTGTGTCAGCAAATCAATGTTCAATTAAACTTATATTTTTATCTTTTTGAACTTGTATGCACCTTTAAAGAATGCTGTAAGGATAAGGATTTGTACTCCTTAGCGTACAATTTTCCCAGAATGATATAGTGACCCCTATTTGTTGGTGGGACCCCTATAAAAAACACCCAGAAATAAAAAAATCCCTCAGATAAGCTGAGAGAACTCTTAAAATTTACATTATTTTTCTTTATTTGTTAGGTGATTAGATTTTTTAATAAGTTCTATTAATTCTTTTTCATAGTTAGTTTTATGTTTTAAATATTGAAGAAATCGAAGACTTACTAACACTAAGAGAAAATATAAAATGAACTTAGATATAAACCCCATAATTGGTAAAAGGATAGGTGTATAAAAGAAAAGTAAATTCCAAGGCATTACTATTAACAAAGATAATAATATAGCTAACCATATATGATTTTTATTCAAGTATTTTCACCCTTTCCTGATGAGTACCGCTCATTACAAATTTTTCTAATATCAATTATTATTATATGTTCGACTTGGCTTCATATAGCACTCCTGTATTTTTTATTATCCCCTTGTTTTTGGGTGTGAGTGCAATGGCTAGGGTGAAACCAGGAACTATCCCCTTATAAAAATAAACATAATAATATCAAAAAA
Organism: Bacillus sp. FSL K6-6038; assembly: GCF_038050455.1. Classification (NCBI taxonomy): domain Bacteria; kingdom Bacillati; phylum Bacillota; class Bacilli; order Caryophanales; family Bacillaceae; genus Bacillus; species Bacillus sp. FSL K6-6038. The sequence goes on along the minus strand of NZ_JBBOUH010000001.1, from coordinate 1,676,534 downwards.
CCGCTCAGTTCGTCTGAGAGATTAATTTTTTTAAATACTCCAATGTAAACTTTTTAACATTTGTTTACATTCAAACCCTCTAAAATATTGACTTCACAACAAATCTCCTAACATCTTAAAAATTAACAACAAAAGTATACATTCAAAACAATATGAATAAAGGAGTTATTGAACATGTCACAATATATTTATTCAAATAGTTTACGTATGATTTTTACTCAACCTAAATAAGAAAATCCTATAAGAATTGACCATAAAAATGCTAAACGGATACTTCTTAGAATTGATATCCATAATTTAAATATTCTCCAAGATAAATCATCTTTTTCGCTTTTTCTCATAATTATCACCATTATAAATTTTACTATAATTAGGATTATTTGTAAGTACGATTGTTCAGTTAACATAATCTCACTTATCAGTAGTCCATATATCTAGAAATCTCAAAAAGTCCCTTCAGATCTTCTGAAGAGACTTTTTCCAATTTGAATAATAATAAATTAACTGAATTAATAAAGTTATTACTGAAACTCCAGTTAAGGTTACAAAAAAAGTTAATCCCAAACCTGATAAATAGGTTACTATTAGCGTGATAACTACAATAGGAATTGAAGCTAAAACATTATAAAAACGTTTTTTATAAAAAAGATGATCTTTTTCATTTATATAATTATCGACCATAAAAATCCTCCTCTTTCTTTTCTAAACTTCATGTATATTCACATTAATAAAACACCTAAATTTTACCACATTATGAGATATTATTAACATAATTATCGAACTCGGAAGTCAATGAATTTCTTTTTACAAATTTAGATAATGCGTAGTGTGGAGGTAGATATCCCCTTTTAAGAATCCTGTGGAGATGTAGAATTTGTCAGCCTGTTCTGTGTCCGTATAAAGTACCAAGACTTTATAATGCTTTCTCGCATCACAAATGATGGTATTTAACAGGAACTTTCCTAGCCCGTTTCTCCGATTATCCTTAGCAATATAGAATCTCCTCAATCGTCCAATCTCTTGTCTCTTTGAGGACGGGTCTATATTAAGCCCTCCAATACCAACTAATACATTTTCTTTGTTAAATACGCCGTATAAAGATTCCCCGGGCTTATCAAAAGTGTTGATACCAGCCTTATAATCATTAACTAGTCTTTCAAGAAAACGAAAGCCATCTTTTTTGCTCTCTTGTACTAAATGAGTGAGATCATTATAAAAGAGATCTTGTATCTGTTTGACTTCAAAACCTTTCATATTTCCCTCCCTGATGATTAAGTCTATACACTATATTCTTGTTAAAAAAGAGTAATCCCTTTTTGTATATTCCATACATGTCAGGTTAACATAATGTCTCATTATCGGTAGCAAACCAGAAAAAAATGGAATCTACATAGATTCCATTTTTTCTGGTGATTTTTTCGTAAATTGATATAAAGCAATTGCTCCTAAAATAACAAGTATACCTTCAGGAGCATCTAATAACACAGTTTTCCATGTTCCTGAAATTAATAACTCATTACCTGTAGAAGATTTATAATATGCCTTTATATAACTGATAGTAAATTGAATTACAGATAAAAAGATAAATAAACCTAAACCTATTCGAATCCCTTTTTTATTTGTAAACATATTTTTCCCTCCCTTATAATTTTGTATTTATATATATAGTTATTGTAAATTTTGTTTAATTTTCTGTCAATATGACGGGAGTAGAAGGGATTTTTAAATGTCCTGTTATTTTTTAGGTTAGTGGTCCCGTCACATTGCTAACAAGCTAAAATTTTTATAGTACCCCAGAATGAAATTTTTTGCTAACTTGTAACAAAAAAGCTCATTTTTATCGTTTTGGGGGCAACCTGTTCTGTTAGGTTGATGGGCATGTACGGTGACCCCTATTAAGGGTTTGATTGTAATTTCTCAACTTATACCTAATTTTTATTTGTATATCTTTCTCTACTATATGATATTCTTAAAAAACATAGTAAAAGAAATCAATTTTTAGATTAAGGAGATAACATTATGAAACTCTGGATTACTTTACTACTTTCTTTTCTATTGCTTAGCAATTTAGTGGGATGTACTACTCAATCTAACACTTCTAAAACAATAGAAAGTCAAGAAACAAAAAAAGACACTAAGGCATCTGCTGTACAATTTAAAAACAAGGAAATAAAAGAAATCAAGATTACATCTAATAAAGACCAAACATCAAAAATTCTTAATAATAGAGAAAATGTAAAGACTTTTGTGGATGGAATTCACCATGCAAAGGAAAAATCTTTATCAATAGACAAAGAAGCTTTATCTTTTGTAGAGAATAAGATAAATGTGAAATTCCAAGATGGCTCAAATCAAGAATATCTAGTGTGGGTAACCGATAATGAAACGGTTGTTACATTAGGAGAGAAAACGAGCATGGAACAAGTTCAAGTTCCAGGATACAAATTAACAGATAGTGATTCAAAGAAGTTAATAAACTTGCTTAAAAATAAATAAAAGTGTTTGCCCATATTGTGCAAATAAGAAGGTATGCAAGGATAACTGTTTAGCCACAGTTTATCCAGAAATAGCAAAGAATTGGTTTGTGTTTGAAAATAGTACGTATTCTGAAGTTAGGACGGCATATAATGTGATGTATAATTCTTCAGAGGATGCATATTGGATTTGTGAAAAGGGGCATGTAGGGAGAGAAAAAATTAGTCAAAGGGTTAAGAATGGAAAAGGGTGCCGGAAGTGTGAATTGTTTCGAAATTCTTTAGCCCTTTTAGATCCTGAGTTAGCTAAAGAGTGGCATCCTATTAAAAATGAAGGACAGTATGGAGTTAAACCCCCTGTGGAAACGAATATAAAGCACAAGTAGGTGCTAGACATAGAGGAGAAGTAAAATGTAAGGTTTGTCACCCATCACAAACCAAAGGAAGAACTGCTACCCAAAAAAGAAAAGGGAAATTTGAGAGGTACACTGACATGGAAGATAGACGTGTTATTTTTGAAAATCAGTTAAAAGAAAAAATAATACGTAAAGAAAATGAATGAATTTAAAAATGGAATCGTTAGATAAAAAGGCCTGATATTGCAAACAGGTCTTTTTTATATGAGCTATATAATATCTGATATACTAAAAGAAAAAATTAGGATGATAAGGGTATGTCAACAAAGGAATTCCAAGACACAGTACAGCATTTTGCTTCTTTCTTACTAGATAAAGGAAGAAAACCTTCCACAATTAAACGGTATGTTTATGATATTGAAGATTTTGGTCAATGGTTGCAAAAATCTTCAAAACTCCCTACATGCAATATATGGACGACACTTGGTAAAAAGGATTATGAAGCGTATTTTTACGATTTAAAGAAGAAACGACAGTACTCTGACAAAACAATGCATCGTGTTTATATTGTCTTAAATAGACTGTATCAGTATTTAAAACTGCCAAATCCGTTAGAGGGCATGCAACTTAGTATTCAACCGAACCGTGCGTTACGTGATGAAGATTTTATTACAAAGGAGGAAGAGAAAACTTTAAAGTCCATTTTAAGTTCATTAGAAGGATTAACAGAAAAACAGCGTTCTGTTCGTCCATTACTTATGGATCGTAACATTTCAATTGTGCATTTGCTCATTCATAATGGATTATCCTTACAAGAACTTGTCGGTTTACAGATGAAGTACATCCATTTTGAAAACAATACGATCTCAGTACCAGGAATAGTGGGTATAGAAAGAACGATTTTTTTAACTGAAGACGATAAAAAGCGCTTATTTAACTATTACAAAACCATTCCTGAACCTGTTCGTCCAAGATACCATAGCAATGATCCATTGTTCGTAGCCTTTGATTTTACTCGGAAAACTTATCATTGGTCATATGAAAATGATGCGCCAAAAGCCCTAACAGAGATTGCTGTTCAAAAGATGATTCGACTTGAAGTTGAAAGGGCGAATTTACGAAAAGGAATTTCAGCACAACACTTGCGGAATACCTTTATTTTAAGGTTAATAAAACATCAAATTTCAGAGGATCAAATTATAAAACAGGTAGGTTTTAAATCTAAACTTTCGTTGAAAAGATATTATCATTACATCGATTAAAAATAACGGAGGAAGATAGTGTGAAGGAAAATAAAAAACAAGAGCTACAGTATATAAGAGTGTATACATTAAGGGATAGAAGTACCAAATCCATTAAAGTTGAATCTTGGCGAACGTTTAAAGAGGAAATGAGAGTTCTAGGTCTAAAAGAATCGGATATTTTTCAAATTCAGTTAATAGCAAAGTAAAATAACCCCCATAATGAGATGAAGGTTTTTCGTTTGTTTTGGAGAATACCTAATCCAATATGAAAATAGAAGTTAGATCAATTACACTTGAAGTATTTTTTTTATAATCTAGGCTCAGATACGGCTCAAATATATAACAAGGAATCACTGGAAAGGAGATTGGGATGAATAAAGGAAAAGGGTTATTGTTACCTTTTTTATTAACTATTGTATTAAGTAGCTGCCAACAGAGCGATATAGAAGAAGCAAAAAGTGAAGGTTCAAAAGTTATGGATACTGTTAGGAATACAGTGAATAAAAAAGATTTTCTCAGTTCGTCTGTGGATGATAAAGCGAGAGTTGTAGACCTAGAAATAGCGGATACTGTAAATACAAGTAAATTAAAAAAAGAGATTAACATTCAGTTAAAGAACCAAGATATTAGACCATATACTATTAATATTAGTCAAAGAGATATGAACATTGTAAAAATAGAGAACAGGTGGGACAGAATTTGCAGTTATATTCTTGAAGAATTGTTCCATAAAAAAGGATACAAAGGCTTTTCAATGCGGGCTTATGTAGAATCAGGGCAACCTATTCCATTTGCTATATATACGCCTATAAATAGTGCTGATTCAGGAGCTAAAGAGTTTGGGGAGAAGATCGAGAAAGAAATTGATAATCTACTTAAAACACAGCAAGCACAAAAATGGATTGAAAATGATTTATATACTATTGAAGTTTATAGTCAAGATAATCAAAGAATCAACTAACAAGTCTATGAACAGGATATAGGAAACTTAGTATCAATAGGCTTGTATTTGATGAAAAAGACTGGATTCATACCCAGTTTTTTTTACATGTATATAACTATTAAATTTAGAAATTGTATTATTTATAATAAACTTGTCCACTATCAAGATATATAGTTCCCCCACCATAATTTTTAAGTCTAAGTTGATAATAATTACCAGAAGCATTTAAAAGGTGAGAAATAGGAATGTTTAATCCACTTGAAAAGGAACCCTTAACTACATATTCTTCCCACAACGAACTATTATGAAATACTTGTACTGCCAATCCATAAGTCTTAGTTTGTGGTTCTACCTGTACACTTTGAGGTAGGTAAAATGATGTGCCATCTTTAATCCACTGATAGTTACTAAATTCCATATATCCAAAATTATAAACATTCATAGCAAGAGAGTTAACTTCTGTTTTATTTTGCATATTGCCATCGAACTTAGAACTTCTTAAAGGAGTTTTAGCCATGTCTTGATTAAATTTTTCTAATTCCTCTTTAGAATATGTTTTAACCAAATTCCTATCTTTATCGTAAACTTCTACAGATACATCATCAATTTCTGCATTATCGACATTTGCTGTAGATGCAGATACAGAAGAAGGCAAAGCTTCTCCATGTGCAACAGTTGAAGGTAAGATTATTCCTGCTGCTAATGCAAATACCCCAGCTTTAGCTAAATATTTTCTTTTCATAACATCATCCCCCTATTGTCTTAAATTTGTAGAACAATGTCATCATATCTTACAAATATTGTATGTGTAAATGTATTTTCAGAATATTTTTTCACCTTTGAATTATGGGGGCATTTTTATGAATTGCAGGAGAATAATAGGGATAAGGGTTACAAGAGAAATTTTAAAAATTATGGGGGCAAAAATATTTTTGTTGAAATACAATAAAAAAAGGAATCCTTATCATAAGGATTCTGCAACAGAAAATAACAAAATATAAACAATAAAAGAATAACTTATATATTAATAATATAATATTGAGAAATATTTACATAAATCTAGTATGTATTAGGCCTCACCATATCATTTCGGGAATTCCGTACAACCTTCTTTTTTTGATAAGGTTACCCCTAATAAGTGAAGTAACAGAGTATGTTATTAAATAAAACCATATTTCTTATATATATTCAAAAAACAAGATACCCTCAGGCTTATTTTGAGACATTTAATTATAACTTTATGTATTATGGCCTTTTAAAAATTCAAATTCCGTCCAATTAAAATTTGAATTTTTTAGTTTAAATGTTGTATATTGGAATTGAATTGAAATCATTTACCTCACTACAAAAGAGTCCTTTCCACAAAAGGGCTCTTTTTTTAATGCTTTTTACCAAGTATCAGCATGACTGGGGTATGTTAACGATACGGGGGTACAGCCGAGATACGTGAAAAAATAGGTCATAGGATTACTTTTATTTCTAACCTGATTTTAAATCGGGTTTTTTATCTATTTGTGGCTTTGAAATAAAGTTTGATCAAAAAGGATTCTTCCTTAGCAGATCTATGTTTGGGTTTTTATAAAAAAGTTTAATTATTTTCTACCTATGTTATTCAAGAATCTCGCCTTATTGTTGAAGAAATGACAATTACTATCGAGTATTTCTTAATGATATTTATTGTATTTTATCTTTGGAATGTGCAATATTATTAGTTCCCATTCAAATGATAGATTAGTTGCACAACGCCAGAGGAGAACGTTCTTGTATTGACCATTTTTAAATTCAACCTCTGCTTTATATCAATAAACAACGGTTTTCCTTCTCCCAAAATAACAGGGTGAACAGATAATCTAAATTCATCCACAAGCCCTAAATTGATAAATGTTGTAATTAGACTTGCTCCGCCATATAGCCAAATGTCTTTACCAGACTTTTTCTTTAATTTATTTACTTCTTCAAGAATATTATCATTTATGAATATTGCTTTATTAGCACTCCCTTTTTGTGTTCTGGAAAACACATATTTTTCTTTACTGTGAATTAATTCCCAAAGTTCTTTTTCAGTTTTAGTTCCTTCAATTTCTGGAGTAAATTGTCCCCATAAATCGTAGCTTTTTCTTCCATATAAAATAGTATCAATTTGATTTAAGAAATCAATAAACCCCATCTCAGAGTCCATGATACACCAATCAACTTCCCCATTTTTCCCTTCAATAAAACCGTCTAAAGTAACTGCTAAATCTAAAATTATTCTTCTTGGTCTTACGTTATTGGACATAATTCTTCCTCCCCTTAATCATTTAGATATTGGTTCTCCCGCCAAGTTTTTTTTAAAATCCACACTATTATTTTTTATAAAAATCCTTCGTATGTTGTAGCTTTGAAATAAAGTTTAATCAAAAATACCTCGCAATCCCAAGTTTTACGATAAATAAAAAGAATCCATTTTGAAAAAAGATTGATCAAAATGGATTCTTCTTCAGCAGATTTTTGTTTCGGCTTTATAAAAAAGTTTGATCATTTTCTGCCTGTATTGCTCCATAATCGCGCCCAATTGTTCTCTAAAAAGTGAATAGTTTCTATTAAACTTTCTTAATATACTCATACACTTCTTTAGGTTTTATATTAAGCAGGTGAGCAATTTCCGTTATTTTTTTTCCTTCTTTCTTCATCTTTTTTACTTTTGCCTCCAATGTTTGCTCGTATTCTTCTGCAATATCAAATAATGGACTCAATAAAGAGTGCCATATTTCAAAATCAGCAAATTTATTTTTTTCCAAAAACTTATTTAGCAATGTTTTTAATTCTCTATTTTGTATAATTCTTTTTCCTTCTAACACTTGTTTCTCAGTAAGAAAATTACCTATATCTTTTATAAAATTGATAAATGAGTCCATAGAATCTGCAAGGAAACCGCCAACACCCCAACTATCCATTCCGTGCATTAATGAAGATATAGGGTATCCATCTTCATTTAAATCAATAATAATTGGATCTCCACACATAGTTTCATATGCAATAACAATCCAATTTGCATCCCAAGTATCTTCCTCATCGGTTACAAGGGAGTTTCCATCGGTGTCAATGCTATATCCTACTTGAAATTCATCTAATTGTTCAAAAGAAAATATATCAAAATTCACATATTCTCTAATTTTTTCATGTTCTAAGTTAATAAGTTCTAAATTCCTCTTAATTTCTTCTTTTTGATGATAAGAATTAAATTTTATCATTGTCATTTTTACTACATCCCTATTCATATTTTATATTTATTCTTTTTTTATCTTTTTTTTTACTAAAAACCTAAGACAAGAATATTAATAATAGATATTGGATTACCTAGGTTCAATTAAAAGATCCTGTAAAACAGGATCTAAACAAACTTTAGAACATCGCTACATTCTTTAAAACGTCGCGACTTTATTATAAACATCGTATCTTTTTTAGAAACATCGTGACTTTATTTCAAATCGACACATATACAAATAATACTAAATTGTGGAATATTTTTAAAGAATCAAAACGGTTTTATATTCAATTCATATATTTTATTTCTTTTCTTAATAAAAATATCCCCATAGATAAGTAAATTCAAAGGGATAAAACGGTGCATCTTTTTTATAAACAGTTAATCTTTTTTCAAAACGGTTAAACTTTGTTATAAACGATTAAACTTTATTTCAAATCCACATATGTCTAATCTTTTATTTTTTAACTTATTATCATACACCCTAATCATACAATTGAAACATAGTGTTTTCAGTAACTAACTAATGGATGATTAGGGTTAACCCATAATAGACAAAGACAGAATCTTTATTGTAAATAGACGTAATAAAACCTAGTTATACGTTCAATAGGTTTTGTTTGGAAATAAAAGTAAGGCTAATACTCAAAATTACACGTATCTCGGCTGTACCCCATTAGGTTTTTGAAATTCATTAACTTTAGAAAATAACGTTTTTTTACACTTGGGGATATTTCAAAATCTTAAGTTGATGGGCATGTATGGTGACCCCACATCCATCAACTTAAGAAGAATAAACGCCACCAAAACAAAAAAAGCCCCAAATTTTTCTTGAAAATAAGTTGGGGCTTTTGAACCAGAAAAGTATATTTTTAACTATGAAAACTACGATAAATTTTTCCTTTTTTCCTACTTGCTAAATTCAGCAAGTAAAATATTTTTAAAAGGATTAGGACTATCAGTTCTACCCAAACTATTCCAATTGACGACCAACGTATGCTTGCCTCCAAGTTTACCTCCAACAAGAGTTGTAAACCCTAGAATGCCACCTGTGTGTCCCCATATCGAGACACCGCTTGGAAGCTTAGTTTCATAGATTCCAAGACCATATCCATCGATTCCTTCTTTTCCTGTAGGAACTGTAGTAAGCATTTGTTTTAGTTGCTGTTCCTTCAGTAATTTGCCACCGAGCAAGTAAGAGAAGAATTTGTTTAAGTCGTCAGCAGTAGAAATCATATCTCCAGCAGAGCTACCTGCACTTGGGTTATAATAAGTAACGTCTTTTAGCTCACTTGCTCCGTCTGGTTGGACATATCCACGGGCATGGTTAGTGCCTGGAATAACACTTGAATTGCCTGGTAGGAATGTATTCGACAATTCAAGTGGTTCAATAATCCGATTTTCAATCTCTTCCGCATAGCTGTTTCTGGTTACTTTTTCAATAAGAATGCCCAGTAATACGTATCCTGTGTTTGAATAAGACCAGCCCTCTCCTGGGGCAAAGTCTGGAGGCAGAGAAACCCCCATCTTCACTAACTCTTCAGCCGTATACGATTTTTTTGTATCCGTAAAATCAGCGTCTTTTGACCTTGAGTATTCAGCGATACCACTTGTATGGTTCAATATCTGCCGGATAGTAATCTGGTTACCATCATATCCATTTCCTTGAATGACACCAGGCAACCAGTCTTCGATGTAGTCGTCTAGATTCAGACGATTCTCTCCAGCTAATTGAAGTACAACTGTTGCGGTGAACGTCTTCGTCACGCTGCCAATGCGAAAGCGAAAATCTGTTTTCATTGGTTTCTTGGTTCTCAGATCCGCTATCCCAGCGGCATAACTCCACGTTTTTCCACCCTCGGAAGTTTTAGCAAGTATCCCCGGGAATCCAAGTTGCAATGTATCCCGCATTACTTGTTTGACGGAATTACGATCTCGTTGAGTGCTTGTTTGTAACGAACTAGATACATTTTGAGTGGACTCTGCTTTTACAATTGAGGTTGGTGTTGTGTATAACAGGGAACTTCCAGCTATTAAAAGGGCCAGACTTGCACATGTAATTTGACTACGTATTTTCATAAGGCATTCCTCTCCTCTATTCATATTGTATAAGTGTTTGCTTACTGTTCCTTACTTCCTGACAAGACTTAGGGAAAGGCCCTCACGCATATAGATTAAAGCCCCAGTACAAAGGTATCTATCAATACCAACAATTTGAGCCATTTAAATCTCCATCCCTCCTATAACAAAATTATTCAAAGGTATGAAAGCATATTATGTACCCTTAGTTATTGTTAGGATTAACACAACATGAGACATAATCTCAACCCATATTTTACTTTATTTATCCATAATATGTATTGAGAAATAATGTAAATTCGAATCCTTTCCGTAACCCAACTATTGATCGTTTTTTTCACCTATTATAATTAGTTATTTAGAATTTCATAATAAAAAACTGTAAAAAAAATAACGAGTCCCTTAACGTACAGGAAGCGGTTGAAAAATATGTCTATACGCACAATTTTCTTTTTTTGATATGGTGACCCCATCGCCATCAAGCTAAGGTTTTGAAGTACCCACTAAATGAAATTTTTCTTTCTCTACAGTTAGTTATTTTGAGAAGTCATCTCATTTTTTTGTTTTTGGAGTGTTTCTTTTTCTTAAGTTGATGGATGTGTGGTGCTACCCCATCGCTATCAAGCTAAGCTCATACAACGTCAATTATAGTAGAGGTTATTTCTTCTTTTCTAAAGGCTACATATAGGGAATTTAAAGATTTTCATACGAAATAAACCCTAACGGGTTTCATTTTTTTGAATTAAGCCGCTTGATTATCAGACATGGTACAATTGTAAATGACACCTAATATATCAAAGACTGTTTTCTTCTCATAACGATGTGATTTTCGCCCGTTTTGCTGTAGGAGGTTGAACAGGCGAATTAGAATCTTTGATAGCTCTTGGGTGTCTTTTTGTATAGCTTGGAAAAGAAGAAGAAAGTAATCTTTAATCATGTATATGGCCTTATATTCACTCAGTTCTCGTTTCTTTTTCATAAGAAGTAATTGCCGCATTTGAAACATGGTAGAAGAACAGAGTAGAATAGCAATCAGTTGCCCATACAAATGGCATTTCAATCGTTCTCGTTTTATCTTTTTACAATGATGAATATGGAAGAATGATTTCCACGTTTTAAATAAAATCTGTCGGGTAAAGAACTGGCGCGGTATCAGTTATGACCCGTTTCCAACCCCTCCCCATAAGAACTGCTCGTGAGGTTTTCCCTCAAGCAGCTCACCCCATAAACTTCATCAAAAGGGTTATGAGACCTATCAAATCGCAGACACTTTCATCGGTATCCCTCTGCGCTTTTAAGGGAATGGACTTTCCAGTCCCAGTAGAGCCCCAGTACACCATAGAGATATTCATTACTCCATCTCTGCCATCCGATACTACGCTTTCGTCGCCGTTTCCTTCTTGTCAGCAGTGTACGGATTTTCATCTCCGTATAGTCACGCACTTCGCTAAATGCTCCGCTGGAGTTTCCAACTCGAAAGTAGTTCACCCATCCTGTTAGTACGGCATTGATTTGTTTTACTAAGTCTTGTGCTGGTTTGGCTCCTCCGTTTTGAATGAGTTCGCGGATCCTTGCTTTCACTGCCGTACGGGCTTTCTTCTTTGGGGTCATGCATATGAAGTGTCGGGTCTTATTTCGGTTCAGTACTCGCCTGAAATCAAATCCCAGAAAGGCAAAAGACTCTTCCTGTAAGACATCGACCATCCGAGTTTTCTCAAGATTCAGTTCAACTCCCAAAGGCTCCAATTGTTCCTGCAGTCGTCGCAGTGCCAGTTCAGCCCACCCCCGTTTACTGGAGTGCCCACTTACGGTGATAACCATATCATCGGCAAATCGGTGATAGTTCACAGCTTCATAGTTGCCTTCCGTCGTTTTACGCCGAATGGTATCAAATGTCCAATCTACCTCATTCAAGTAGATGTTTGCCGCTAGTGGCGAGAACGGTCCCCCTTGCGGGACTCCAATCTTTCCTGCGGCTTTTACCACCTGTTTTACTAGGCGCATAACTTGGTGGTCTTGGACACGATTTGCGATTTTCCTCAGTAGGATGTTATGCCGAATTGTATCAAAGTAACGTGACAAATCAACATCAATGACTGTGGTCATACGACGCAGTACACTGCGTCGCACTTCTGCCAGCGCTTGATGCGGGGAGCGTTTTGGTCGGAATCCGTAGGAATTTGGGCAGAAATCAGCCTCAAAGATAGCTTCCAATATGAGTTTTAGCGCTCCTTGGACCACACGGTCCCGTATACATGGGATTTGCAGTGTCCGCATTTTGCCGTTTGCTTTTGGGATTTCTACTTTACGATTAGCTTGTGGTTGATATGTTCCAGCCTGCAGTTCTGCTTGGATGTTCTTTAAAAACGGTATAACTCCCTCTATTTCTATATCAGCGAAACTTTGACCGTCGATACCTGGGGCACCGCCGTTTTTCCTCGCATGCTGATATGCTTCATGGAGGGTTGTTAGTTTGGTAATGTGGGAAAATAGTCCCCAAAACCGATGCGTAGGTTCAGACTTCGCCTTTTGATAGATTCGTCGCCTTAGTTCCTGCAAAGTAATAGGTGTTTTTGTCATGGCACCCTTGCCTCCTTTGGTCGTACGAAATATTTACAGGTTCGGACCCTTCCCTCCCCGCGCGTTTTGCTGCACGCAGATCTCTGGTACTACGATCCGTTCCGCCACCCTGACACCTACCGTTCTCACTTCCCGATCGCGGTTATAGAGACGGTCTCCTCGATGAGGTTTCTTCATCGGGTGTCGAGGGCTTCTCCAGTTTCCACATTATCTTTCTCTCCATGTCGCCGCTGATACCCCGCCGGTGAGAACTGCCGTTCCAGACTCGTTTCGGTCAGTTCTTGCTGCTTTCGCACGTTATCGACCGTCTCAGCCACCGGAATTGCGTGTAACGAGGCTACGTCTACGTTCACTGTACGTTACAACCTGGAGATTTGCCCACATGCCTTTTGCATGTGATGTCAGAGGGCTTCGCCATGTCGCTTTCACTTCATGGTGCCTCTCAGGCTACGGGAGTGGAGTCTATTCTCCCGATTGGACTTTCACCAACTAGATAATGTGTCCTTATCTGGACACGCCGATTTGCCAACGTAAAGAATACCAATCATGTACTTGTCCCATCGGGACAACATCTATAGGGGTATTTGTCATATATACATTGATACCGCTAAGTCGTTTACTACGAGAAGAATACTTCATTCCTTTCTTTTTTTCTCTTACAGTTTGATCTTGTAATCGTTTTTTTTGTTGTTCTTTTGTTAGTCGATGAACAATCACACGAGTTGGGACTTTATCAGTTATTCCTACATAAGCGTTGGATATTTCGCATGTTTGTCCTGGCTGAAGAGAGTTCATTAAAACCTCCATATCTATCTGGATATACTCTGTACCTTTCTTGATTCTGCCATCTTGAAAATAATCAGGTTTAGGATTTTTTTGATAAATACGTGTATTCGATTTGATACGTGAGATATAATAAGCCTTGTTATCTTGTATATGTTGAAGATCTCTCAAATGAAAATAACCTAAATCTCGGATACATAAATCATTCGATGTTACAGTTGGGGCACACAGGGAACCGTAGGTTCGATCATGTTGTTTACCTGGACCTGTATGAATATGAAGGAATTGTCCACTTAGCAGGTCATATTCAAGCTGAATTTTCACCCCCGCTGTATGGCTGCATCCTCCTGCGCCTGGATAAACGAATGAAAAGGAATCTGGGAGTTGAAATGCAGTTGAATCTAAAATACGAATACGCTTGAAAACAGAAGTATGGGGAGAAGAAATCGGTATAGATGAGGCTAATTTTTGGTTTAGTAGTTCAGCTAGTATATGTTTTAAAAATTGGACAGCTGCTTGGTTAAATCGTTGATTCAGTCCTTCAGGACTGATAAGTACTTCTGTTGATGCCTCTAAACAGCTAGATAACTGCGTTAAAGACGTCGTAGCGACATTTTGGTTCATCCATACACATAAAGCGACTAAATCTTTTGCTTGGTACTTACTGGTTCGTTGCACAAAACCAACATCTCTAGCAAGAGTTCGTAAGATATTTGGGGATAAAAAGCTTTGAATTTCTTGAGCAAATAGTTGTAATTCATCAGATACAGAAATAGACATACAAAAACGCCATCCTTTCCTATAAGTCTACAGAAAGAATAGCGTATTTTTTCATTTTAGGGGGTATTTTTTTTATTTGGTTGATAGCGATGTGGATTCTCCCCTAAACTAATGACCTTTTCTCCTTTTCCATAGTTTCGAATTAGGTCGGGATCTCTAAAAATCGCGTACGTTCCAAACAATCTCACCGCGCTCGTCCCACGTACTGTGATGTCGATTAAATCCTATTTTTTCCAGAACTCGAAGGGACGCAACATTCCAAGCGCCCACAGTCGACCAAAGTCTGTGACGCCCGGTAGCAATCGCAGCGTCCAGCACAACGGATGCTGCCTCGGTCGCATATCCTTTACCATGAACACTGCGGAACAACTCGTATGCGATCTCAGGCTCTTCAAGGGTGGAACGGCCGATAATCAAGCCACAGTATCCGATGAAATCGCCTTCGTCTCGCCTACGGATAGTGAGAAGAGAAATGCCATTTTCAGCCGCTTTCTTGCGCATCACAATAAGATAGCTACGAACGGAGTCAAGGGTTGGCATGTCCACACCACGTTCGCCAATTAATTTTCTAAACCAGGCTGAATCGGATTCCTCCCACATACTCAGGTCAAGTCGTTCAGTTTTCAGATGGAACGCCATAGGTTTAAATAAAGTTGTCATAGTGGAAACCTCCTAATTATGTCACTGCACTCATAATAGCTTCGCAGCTCATCACCACATCAGGTTGGAAACCTGGTTGATTCGCGAATCTATTTTCCAAATCTCGAGAGAGTTTATAGCTACTGTATACAAAAAATTAGTATTATTTTATGCATAAGCAATTTCCCTACAAAATAGACCTTTTTATCAAACTCTTTTACTAAGTATCAATCTTTATTATAAATTATCAAACTTTATTTTAAATCTACATTGCCGTCAAGTTAAGCTCATGCAACATCGATTATAGGAAAGGGTATTTCTTTTTTATAACGCCCCCTAACAAAAAAAATTATACAGTTCACCTCGGGAGGTCAATTCTCTCGTTTTGGGGTATTTGCTTTTCTTAGCTTGATGGTGATGGGGTAGCACCAACAAAACGCGGATTCCGTACGCTAAGGCTGAATTACTTGATATAACAGTAAGCGTCAAACTGTCCCCAACTACCAATAGAATCAGTTCCATGTCAAAATCTCCTTACGTACAAGACGGAAAGGAGATTTTGACATGGCTAAAATAGATCAATCAATAGCGTGGAAGAATCGGGTGGACGCTTGTCGTTCCAGTGGTTTAAGCATCCGAAGCTCGTAAGAAAAAGAAAGATGTTTATTTAAGTCTTAATGCGTTCGCTTTTACTGTTGGTTATGATTGGTAGGGACATTCTCCATTAATAATTCGTAGGAAAGAGATAAACATTAGAAAAACTGTCAATGAAAATTCATGTAAACCCTCTAAAAAAGTCTTACAATCAAAGCAGAGAGACTTTGGAACGGGAGGCACTAGCCATGAATCGAATTGAACGTGAAGAGAAAACAATTAGCATTATGATTGATATGTATTGTAAAAACGAACATGAACAAGATACTATATGTGAAGAATGTCAGAAGTTAAAAGAGTATGCTTATTTTCGTTTATCAAAATGTCCATTTCAAGAAAAGAAGCCAGCATGTCAAAATTGCAAAATTCATTGTTATAAACCAGATATGAAAGATTTCGTTAAGGATGTTATGAAGAAGAGCGGACCGAAAATGATTTTAAAATATCCATATTTCGCGGTCATGCATGTTGTTGACACAATGAAGAAGGCTCCTGACTTACCGAAAAGAAAAAAGAGCTAAAAGAAAAAACGGGTTGTCTAACAAGCCCATTTTTTCTTTTATTAACGTAAACGACAAATAGACCTAAAAAATCAATTTTATTATATTTCTAGGTCTATTTGTCGTTTACTTAATCAGTGGGGGTTTTCTTCATCCACCACTGATTATTAGCCCTCACCAATCGTTTTTTTACGGGCAACCCGATCCCCACCTACCTTCCTCGTTTTTCTTTGAATCTTGAGGTGGAGATCTTACTGCCCACGAATAGCAGGATAAATAAGGAAGAACTCTATTATTCTTGCTTATTGATAATTCGTGCTAAATCCATAAAAAAGCTTAATGATTCAGGATTCGCCATGGAACCTTGATTGACTACCTTTTCTGCCGGAAATCCTAATAGAATTTTGCGAATTGGGACTTCTAGTTTTTTCCCACTCAATGTTTTCGGAATTTGCTCTACTACGTAAATTTCGTCAGGGGCAAACCGAGGCGAAACTTTTTGTTTTATTTCAGCTCTTATTGTTTCTTTTAAGTTATCACTCATATTTACTTCAGGTTTTAATACCACAAATAGCAGCATAAATGATCTACGTCCAAGGAGCTCTAAATCCACTACTAAACTCTCTATAATGGCATCCAGGGACTCAACTACACGATAGATTTCGCTCGTCCCTAGACGTACTCCTAGCCGATTGATCGTAGAGTCTGATCGCCCGAAAATGACACAGCTGCCTTTATCATCAAATTTAATCCAATCACCATGTCTCCAAATCCCTGGATACATCTCAAAATAACTTTCAAGATAACGCTTATTATTGTCATCTCCCCATAAATATATAGGCATAGATGGCATTGGAGAAGTTATAACCAACTCTCCAACTTCATTAGTAATCGAATTCCCTTCATCATCAAATGATTGTACGTTTGCACCTAAAGAACGAGTTTGTATTTCACCTGCGTAAACAGGCAATATAGGAGAGCCACCAACAAATGCAGTACATACATCAGTTCCTCCACTGGTCGAAACAAGCCATACATCTGTTTTCACATTTTCATATACCCATAAAAACCCTTCCACAGGTAGAGGTGAACCAGTTGAACAAATAGCCTTTAACTTAGAAAAACTGTTTCTTTCTTTCGGCTTAATCCCAAATTTCATACATGCACTTAGGAAACCGGCACTTGTACCAAAGAAAGTCACACCAACTTCTTCGGCAAGATCCCATAATCTATGTATACTAGGATAAGATGGGCTGCCGTCATATAAAACAATTGTACCTCCAGCTAAAAGACCACCCACTAAAAGATTCCACATCATCCACCCTGTCGTTGTAAACCAAAAAAACACATCATCTCGGTTAACACCTTGCTCAACTAATAATGTCTTAAGCTGTTCTAATAATATTCCACCTTGACTTTGTACAATTGGCTTTGGCAACCCTGTCGTTCCAGAAGAAAATAAAATCCAAAGAGGATGATCAAATGGGACCTTTTCGAAAACAAGATCACAATCTCCTCGCAATAGGTCATTCCAATACATTGTACGATTATTCAATTCAGAATCATTACTGCCAACATACGGGATTAAAACTGTCTGCTTTAAGGTAGGTAGGCTCGATTGAATTTCCGAAACATTTGTTATTCTATTCTGAATTTTACTATTATAGGAATACCCGTCGACTGCAAATAAAATTGTCGGTTCAATTTGTTTAAATCGATCAATAACAGTATTTGTCCCGAAATCAGGAGAACAGCTGGACCAAACCGCTCCAATGCTGGCACATGCTAAAAAAGCAATTATAGTTTCAGGAACGTTAGGCATATAAGCCACAACACGATCTCCTGGTTTAACCCCTAATTCCTTTAGAGAATTGGCCACCATCGCTGTCTTTTCCTGAAGTTCTTTCCAGCTTAATTCTGTTCTCGGAGTGGTTTCTGATTGAAAAATTACTGCCGGTTTATTTTTTCTTGCATTTCGAAAAATATGTTCCGCATAATTTAAAGTAGCACCCGGGAACCATTTTGCCCCGGGCATCTTTCTTGATTCTAAAACTTGATGATACGGTGTAGTAGAAATAACTTGGCAATAATTCCAAATACTTTCCCAGAACGCTTCAAGTTCTTCAACAGACCATTTCCATAGTTCCTTTTGATTTCCAAAAGATAGCCCCTTCTCTTGTTTGAGCCATTTCATGAAAAGACTGACACCTGAGCTTTCTATTTGTTGCTGTGATGGCTCCCATAACAGCACACCTTCAGTAATCGCTTTCATTATTATTCCTCCTTAGCTATCAATTTTTTTAAGAAGTAAATAATATCTATATACAGCGTATGCTCTTAAAAAACCTTTTTTCAGAAGGGAGAGTTCGTGATTTAATAAAATGAAACTTTAATCAGGAGGGGACTTCTTCATCCCCCACTGATTATTAGCCTTCACCAATCAGGCATTTGCGCGCAGTTAATCCCCCACCTAACTTCTTTTCTTTCGCTGAATTTTGAGGTGGGGGTCTTACTGCCCGCGAATAGCGGGATAACAAATTACTTTATCAATATTCCATTCAATTCTTTCTGAAATATCATAATTTCTAAATCACTTTTTAACATCTTTTCAATATCGTATTTCATAATACACTCTCTTACCTCTGGTTGAAACATCACAGTGGTATCATATTTATCTTGAAACCACTTTTGTTTTCTTAGTAACTTGAATTTTTTGTTAACGATCCTTTGTTTTTTTGATGGAACAGAAAGAATTAATTGTAACGCCACCTTTTCTATTAACTCACTCATTTCATTCCCCTTCTTTCTCCGTTACAACCCCGCTCTTAAGTATGATCCATATATAAATAAAACCCCTTCGAACCATAAATGAAGGGATTTTACATAATTTTTTATCTTATTCAGTTACTTGATACACGATATGATACATGCCTTTTTTCGATTTTTTCTTCTATTTCTCTTATATTCTCTTTATCGCTTAATAATAATTGTTTATTCTCTATCAATAATTGTTTAAATGATTTTCGTATTTTTTTTCGCATATTTAATTTCCTCCTTCACTATTACAAATAACTTATCAAAGGATCATTTATATAAAAGATAAGTAATTATCTGTGTAGTCTTATAATAAAAGATTCGTGTGAAATCTATTTGAATTCCAAATGAAAACTAAGTATTTTTTCTGATAACTTTATCAATTAAAAGAAATCACATAAAAAATAACGCCTAATCAAAATATATTTGATCAGACGTTATCTATAGTGGTAAGCAATCTCTCTAGCATTGCTTTTACAGCATATTTATAAATATTTCAGGTCTTCCCCAGTTCATTTGGTCGCAAACAAATCGTACTTTCTCTTCATCAATTGTATGCAGTCCTTCTTCTAGCGAGCATGAAATCGGAACTTCACAATGAATTTGTGCTAATTGTAATGATATGTTTAAATTCTCCAAATCATTTTCAATTTTTGTACGCTGTGCTTTTGTTAATGCCGCTATATTTTCTAATACTGCCGCTACGGTTCCGTGTTCTTGAATTAGTTTATATGCCGTCTTTTCGCCAATTCCTTTTACACCTGGGTAGTTATCACTCGTGTCTCCCATAAATGCTTTCGCATGAACGATTTGCCAAGGCTCTACACCCTTTTCTTCCCTAATCTTCTCTGACGTATAATACTCATAGTTTCCAATACCCTTACGAAGAAGCATTACCGTAACATTTGTATCAACAAGCTGTAATAAATCTGTATCGCCTGTTAAAATATATACTTCTGCCTCACTAGCGTATTCTTTTGCCAACGTACCAATACAGTCATCAGCCTCATAGCCTTTCAGTCCAATTACAGGAATAGATAACTTCGATGTCATCTCTTGCACGAGATCAAATTGCGGAATCAATTCTTCTGGTGGTGCTGCACGATTTGCTTTATAGTTTGAGAAAGATTCTGTTCGGAATGTCGTACTTCCCATATCCCAGCACGTTACAATATGCGTCGGTTCAATCGCTTGCGCCGCTGTTAATAAATGTTTCATATAACCATGAATCCCGTTTGTTGGGGTACCATCTTGTCGTTTCATAAATTGGCCGTAAACACTTGTTGCGTAAAAGGCACGAAATAATAGTGCCATGCCATCAACTAACAATACTTTTTTCATAATTCCTCTCCTACTAACAAAAAATAATAACCTCACGTTATCACGTAAGGTTATATAAATAGATTACCATTCTACGTTTCTGTTCAACTTTATCTATTATACAATGTTTTCATATATTTAGCACCATTAATAGTTTAACATGTTTGACTACAGCATGTATGAAGTAATCCAGAATACGTGTTTTTACCTGTTGAAACGACCACAGCCTTCGCACTTCCATTTACAACATGTGTGCCTTTAAAACATACATTTTCAAGTTGAAGTGGATTGTAATCTTTCATTCGTTTTAACGGAATAAAACGTTTGCGTTCAAGATGATAACAGCTTTCAAATTTCTCTACATTCGTTTCTTTCCCTGTTAGCACCGATTCATTTACTAACAAATCCTCTGCAAAAATAATACGTACATCAGCTGGAACTGTATCACCTGCTGAAAGAAAAATCATATCCCCGGGAACTAGCTCCTCAACTGGAAGTTTCATTATTTTTGATTCGCTATTCATCTCCGCAGTTGTACATCCTTCTATCCTAGAAACAGTAACCATTACAATCTCACACTGATTTTGATTATGAACACGTTGCTTTGTAAATCCAGGGAGCATTTCACATAATTTCATCATTACATCAAAAAGAATTGCTCTTTTTGAAGGTAATTCATTTTTCCCGTACACATGCATGCGTTTCTGCGCTTCTTTAATAGAAAGACCATCTCTTGTCGTTTTAAAATAAGCAAATACAGACTTTACATCTCTTGTTGCAATTTCAATTAACAAGTCTTTATTTTGTTTTAACATAGATTGCTCTTTCATCATTCTTTTACTTTGTTTATGAGACATGTTACCCACAAGTTTATTTACATATAACATATTATCGTCTCCTCCTTTACAACATAGGAAGAAACGCTTTGTTTCTCAATTTATCTCACTTTAACAATGGATATCCCTAAACTCAGTTAAAGTGTCTACGCTCAACTCATAATTATTTCAGCACATAACTATAAGCTGCCCGCTATTTTAGTGATAAATTATAGAGGGAGGAACAAGTCGTTTCCTGCCTACATCATATATTTTTGTTTTGCAGTATATGGGTAACGGAACCGAGTCAGAATTTGACATGCTCCTCACCTCCTCTTTCATTTGTTAGTCAGTATTTATACTATGGAAATGGTCATAGTTTGTTAATAAAAAGACCCTTACTCATAAGCGAGTAAAGGTCATTACATACGTAAATAAGCGATTCCTAATCAACATAGAAATCTGCGAACCTCTCCCTCGCCGAGTTTTAGCACTGTATAGCATAGGTACATTACCAGCTACGTTAAGAAAAACCTTAATTCGATCATTCCTGTTGACCCATTGGCGTCTCTCGACATTTTTGGGCAGTAGCATTTCTCTATACAGGAGCCTCACCTAACAGAGACTTATTTTTTTATTACATAGAAAATGTTACTCCTATTTAAAATAGATGTCAACACCTTCAGTTCAAGGTTTTTCAATACGTTAAACACCCAGCAATCACGATTCCGATGGAAATTGATAAAAACATAAGGAAAAGTCCGACGGCCTGATTATCTTCTTCGATGCTTTGATTGATATTAAAACGCGGTGTGAGCCATTCAGCTAAATAAAACACAATAATCTGTGCTAAAATTCCAATCGCTCCCCATAAAACCATATCCAAAAATGAAATAGAATTAGCTGCGGTCGAATACAAAACAATAGCAAGACCAAGAAGTCTTCCTCCAAGTGCATAACTTGCTGCTTTATTACCTTTCGCCATTAACGAAAATTCCTTGACTTTCGTTGTCACTTCCATAAGAAACAGACCGATACATAAAAGACCGATTGAAATCGCTAAATAAAGTAAGAAATTTATCATTTATAATCCTCCTTTTTAATTCCTACAGGTAAATAATAAGATTCATTCCCCGTAATTTTTTCACCGGCACGTATACCAATACTACTTGGTTTTCCTGCAATTAAAAACGATCCAAACACATACGACAGCTCCTCGTTTCCCCTTTCAGTCTCAAGTGAAACAACTGGAAGCTTTATATATTTTTGAAATACAGGAAGTTCTTTTTTATACGTTTGATATGAATTTTGATTAACAATATTGGTGTCTTTGTCACGAATTGTAACCGTGTCGCCTTCTCTACCGAACGAAGGCTTTTGAACAAAAGAACTTTTCCCTAAAAAAGGATCCTGTTCTAGGTAAGTAGGGAGCATATATTTTTTTATCCATTGTCGTTCCTCATTTGTATAAAAAGCGCCCGCCTCGGCCAATCCCCAAATCAGGCATTGAATCGATTTTGGCTGAAGCAGAAAGGATGAGATAGGATTTATAATAAAGAGCTTTCCTTCCTTTACAAGTTGCAGTAGCTCAATCCCTACAAGATCTCCGGTTTTGGGATCCCTGTCCTCAACCAAGTCTTCAATAGGATATGTCTGACGATACAAAATATCAATTGGCACACCGTCTCTGTCGACCAAAGCATCGTCAGTAATTCTGAGTTCTGGCATTGACATCATTTTGTTTTTAACCTGACATAGCTGACTCAAATACGCAGTCGTATTCCAATCCTCTATATTTTCATGATGGGCTGTGAAGACAACGTTTGGACTTTCTATTCCCTTAGCAGCCTCCATCACAGCTTTTGTGATACCAGAAGAGAGAAGACGTTCCTGATTCTTATTCGGATCATGATAATCTAATTCTTTACAAACCACTCCATTCATTTGAAAGCATTCCACGATAAAAGTTGGAGTATCACTATTAAACTCAAGCATTTTGATACCACTATCCTTCAAAACAAAATCAAACCGTGAAATAATAGATTCAGGAAACAGAGATTTCATTCTAATAAAAGGCAAACTTGAAGATGGAAAACCAAATTCAAGAAGCTGAGCGTCAGACAAGGTCCGAAGAAGCCTAGCAGTCTTAAAAAATACTTTCCCCATTCTTTCTGTTGCTAATTGCAAATCTTGGATTATTTGTTCTGTTATTTCAAAAACATGAAAAAGGCTATACTCACTCCCGTATAAGTCAGACCAAAAGTGAGGGAACCTTGAATAAAATTCACTTCGTTTCTTTATGTAAAGCGACATAATTTAACCTCCGAATCCACCCTTTGAACCGCTTCCAATTCCCCCTTTAAAATTGGACGAAGCTTGGTAGGACTTAAATTCAGATGAATTTTTGAAGGTGGATTTATTTTGATAGTATGTACTACCGTAATAATAATGCCCATGATAACTTGAACGGTTGTCATCACATCGCCACACACCAAGTTCATCATCCCAATCCCAATCAGCACAACTCTTATCCTTCGGTTTTGGAGGGAGATCTTCTGTACATCCAGATAAAGTGCTAGTCATTAAAGAAGTA
This sequence comes from Bacillus sp. FSL K6-6038, assembly GCF_038050455.1. Classification (NCBI taxonomy): domain Bacteria; kingdom Bacillati; phylum Bacillota; class Bacilli; order Caryophanales; family Bacillaceae; genus Bacillus; species Bacillus sp. FSL K6-6038. Next base: position 1,652,713 of record NZ_JBBOUH010000001.1, on the reverse strand, counting down.
AGAACACCTGTTACTAACCATTTGGTTTTTGTCACTTTCCAACGCTCCTTTGTATATTATTTTTTTATTATAATAGAATTCATGATAAAATAGAAGAAAAAGGAAGAGGGAGTACAATTGCGGTTAGAATATCGACTCAATGACGAAGCGAAACAATACCCTGCCCTATGGAGCTACGCGAACATTCCTGTTTCCGAAACCGTCGCAAGGATGACTTGTGAGTATTTCATTAAAGAAGGAGATACATATGTCGTAACAGCGACCGCGATGGATCCTGATGGAACAGCAGTATTATATGTCCAAAAAGAAGCGTTCTTCGATGATCCTTCAGAGCCTACATATTCCCATATAGGTTTTGAGATTAGAGAACTACAAGAGGCAAATTCAATTTTAATAGAAAGTAAAGATGTATGGAACCATGACGAGATTTTAACGTATCTCCATTCAGATATTTTGTACGTTCAAAAAGACGGAATATTTATGGAACTCGCCTTAGATTCCAGAGAGATTGATGAAGACCGAAAGTGCTATGTTTATTATGGAAATTTTACAGGTGGGCACAGATAAAGTGAAACTTTAATCAGTGGGGGTTTTCTTCATCCCCCACTGATTATTAGTTGAACGAATCGGGCTTTTACGGACAGTTAATCTCCCACCTAACTTCTTTGTTTTTGCAGAATTTTGAGGTGGGAGTCTTACTGTCCGTTAATGCGGGGTAACAATCAAATGAAACTCCCATAATTGGGAGTTTCATTTGATTTCTAATATTTTTATGCTCTCCACACAATGAAATTCTAATCATTTCCATAGTCCCGATAAAAGGTTCCTAAAACAAAAAAACCTTACGTATAAAACGTAAGGTTTTTTATATAGCCCCACACATGCCGTTCTCTCTAGATGTCCATAAACCTGCTCTCACAGGTGGATGTTCTCATAAATGCTTTCAGCTTCCTTCTTAAAAAGATGGCATGCTGTTTACATTTAAATATTGAACTTCCGTATTATACTTATTGGTTTAAGACATACATAAGCTACGTACACCGTAGGAATTTTATATAATGTTAGTTAAAATAAGACCCCCCGCACGTGCCGTCCCTCGTAAATGTCCAAAAACCCGCTACTCGCAGGTGGATGCCCTCACAGCTACCGTACATCTTCCTCCACATGGAAGGCTTGATGATGGTCGCTAAATGTTGAGCTTCCGTATAACTAACATCGGTTTTAGACATAAATAAGTTACGTACACCGCAGGATGTTTTATTTACTTGTCGTTATCTTATCACATTGCATGCAATGTGTAAAATGTAATGTTTTGAAGCAAATTCTTGCTTGTGACCTTATTTTAATACAAAATATTTTTGCATGCAAGAGGTTACTGTCCTTCTTTTACAATTTGGTTTTCTGGATAAGAAATCCAATCACTCCAGCTTCCAGCATATAACTTCACGTTACGAAAACCAGCTGTTTGTAACGCTAATACATTAGGGCATGCTGTTACACCAGATCCGCAATAGACGATTGTTTCCTTCTCTTTACTAAGATAGCGGAAACGATCTTCTTGTTCCTCTTTATCTTTGAACTGACCTTCCGATGTGATTCCATCTTTCCAAAAATAATTTTCTGCTGTTGGAATGTGACCAGCTTTAGGATCAACAGATTCTTCAGCGCCAGCATAACGTTTTGGCTCTCTCGAATCAATTAACGTAAAATCTGCATTTGTACGAATTTTTTCTTTCACATCTTTCATCGTTACAAGCATGTTGTCTTGCACATTCGGTATGAATTTTTTCCGTTCAATGGTTGGAACTTCAGCTGTTGTAGATAAATCTTGGTCTTTCCAAGCAGGAAACCCACCATTTAACACATATGCTTTTTGATGTCCTACATATGTTAATAGCCACCATAGACGCGAAGCCATTGCACCAGCTTGACTATCATATGCAACCACTGTCGTATTTTCATCAATACCAGCCTGAGAAAGCTTTTCGGCAAAATTCTCAAGACTTGGGAGTGGATGACGACCACCATGCTCCGTAACAGCGCTTGATAAATCAAGATTTAAGTCAAAATATAATGCATGGGGAATATGTTCTTTTTCATACTGCTTTCGTCCCAAATTTGAATCAGCTAAGTCAAAACGACAATCGACTACACGGACATGTTCATCTTCTATGTGATCACGTAACCATTCGACTGTAACAATCATGCTTAACGACCTTCTTTCTCTTGCAGACGACCTACATACTCCATAACCATATCTTCTGTTACAATTTTACGTTGCGGTGCAACACCTCGTTTAGCAAGAGCATTGATTTGCTTCGTTACCATATTAATTGCATCTACTGAGAAATGTTTTCCATTTGACGCAAGTGCTACTGCTGCTTCAATTGCCGCTTCACGCTGTGCTTCTAACTGTAAAAATGTTGTCACAATTTCATTTTGTTTACGAGAATGTGCTGTAATTGCTTTATGTACTTCCATCTTCTCTTCCCCCTAAATAATTTATACTTTCTCGCCAATTCTTCATAAGAAAATGACTAGAGTTCTATTGTAAGCCGAATCATATCTCGGCATACAATCCCATTTTCAATAATCTCTTCTTCATAATGCTTCGAAAAGTAATCAAAATCAATAGAAAAAATACGAAAACCACATTTTTGATAGAAAGCAAGCTGTGAAATACTAGAATTCCCTGTCCCTACCTCAAGGTTATGCATGTGTTTTCCTTTGGCAGTTGCAATTGCATGCTGTAATAACTGTTTTCCAAGTCCTTGCCCTTGTATTTCTTCTGAAACAGCGATATTCATAATTTCCATTGTTTGCGGTCTTGTTTCAAGTAATACATATACGCCTATAACATTTTCTTCATATTTTGCAATATATAAAAGACCTCTCTTCAAATATGAATTAATTTGCCTCTCACTGGGATCAGCAAGCAACAATAATGACATCGGCGCCTTATCTTGCGAAATACGTTCCATGACAATTTTCATGAAATTTCCCCTTTCTCTCTTGTTCTAAACCCTCCTTGTCTACCATAAGTAATACAAAGGAGGGATTCACCATGGACAACAATGAGAAAAAATGCAACGTCATCTCGATTGATGGAAAGAAAAAGAAAAACGGAACATATTCCCACCCAAAATTAGTTGTAGATGGAAAAACATATGAGTTTTCTTCATTCGTCTTATGCGGTGAAACACCAGATGGCAGACGGTTAGTTCTGACTCATATGATTTCTACAGATGAATTTGCAGGATTCGTAAAATCTCTGGATGCTGTATTACAAAAGAAAATTGAACGAATCTTTTTTTCATAGAGCTTATAAAATATGAATTTCTTTTTCGATTGCTGCTAACTGTTTCTGTAATTGTTCCTTACTTTGTTCATATAGCGACACATCAATTGTCTCTGCTAAAGCGAATAATACACTTGCATAATATTGCTTAACATCTTCCTGCATCACTTTTTTGAATAAGTCCCATTTCAATTCCCATTCTTGTTTATAATGCTGGATAAATATCTCTTCTTCATCAGCTACATATTGGGATACGACAGACTCAAGTGATTCCTTCGTATCTTCCTGCATTGTTGCTTTATCATTTTTTTCAAAGAAACTTTTCTCATTTTTGAAATGAGATAATGCCTTTTTAAAATGCTTTATTTCTATAGAAGGAAACGGCTCTTTATGCGTAATAACTTGGTATTCATAATCTGCTGTCCCATTCATAGAAATAGATTCGTTTTCCAACTTACATTTCACTGCAATTTCATCTTTTGCACGTTGCATCGCTTCATCCATCCATTTTTCAAGACGTAGTGACGTTGCTCGCATTTCCTGTAATAAATCATGTTGGATAAAGGCTACAAGTTCCATGAGACATTCTTGCAACTTAATTTTCACATTTCCATCTGTTCGAAGGGATGCTGGGTTAATAAATTCAGTAAACACATCGTTATAACGTAAAAATAGACGTTGCTGCACATAATATAACAGTTCTTTCACTTCATTTTGCATCGCTTGCTCTTCTGCAAGTACACTATACGATGAAATAATATGAAGTAGCTGCTCACGTTCTGCTTCATATTTTTTTATTTGTTTTTCTTTCTCATCGTTCCCTTGCTTTGCTCCTTGTATCATATTTACAAGAAGCTGCTCAGCACTTTGCAATGCGCTATATAAAGAATGGACAGATACGAGCATTAAATCACGCATCATAAAGGATGTAAATGATTCTTCAAACTTTGTAATCCCCGAATTTTTCAAGATACCATACTTTTCTTTTGCAATACTCTTTCCTTGTTTCTCCTCAAGTGCACATAAGCTCGAAATTGCAAATAGACGTGGATTTCGGATACCGTATTGCAGGAGCTGGTCTGCTATATAGCCTTTTACCATTTCAAGTTCATCCTCAGACTGAGCTAAATCCGCTGCATTAATTAAAAAGAACATTTTATCAAGCGCAAATGTATCTTTGACACGGCCAAGTTGAATTAAAAATTCACGATCCGCCCTTGAAAAGACATGATTGTAGTATGTTACAAATAAAATCGCATCAGCGTTTTTAATATATTGGAATGCAACGTCTGTATGTCGAGCATTAATAGAATCTGCTCCTGGTGTATCAACAAGTGCAACACCTTGTCTCGTTAAAGCACAATCATAGTATAATTCCATATATTCAACAAAACATGATTTCTCTTCATTCGCTACATAATCAGAGAATTCTTCTAACGTAACTTGCACTTGTTCTCCCAAATGATTAGAAACTGCTTGATATCCCTTCTGCACTGCACGTAAAAAACTAAATGTTGTTTTCTGCTTTCCACTTGGTGACGGGTATTGTAGGATTGTATCTATTTGTAATAACGCTTCTTCAAATGTCTTTATTTCATAATGAAACAATTTATAAACTGCTTTCATATCTTCTAATAGCGCCTGCTTCGATTTAAACTGAACAATTACTGTGCCGTGAGGTTTGTCTTCTGTAATCGGTAAAATCTGATTAATCGTCGCCGTTGTTGGATTTGGTGATACCGGGAGTACATTCGCACCCAGTAATGCATTTGCAAATGATGATTTCCCTGCACTAAAAGCTCCAAATAACGCTACTGTAAATTGCTTTGTTTCAACACGTTTTCTTTTCCCAACAACTTCTTGATGCAAATGTTTAAGTGTAGGAAGAGTTTCTAATATTGTTTCCGCATCTTTTACTTGTTCTAATATACGATGAATATTTAATGTTGCTGTTGTTTTTATATTTTCTTCCTTATACGAAATACTATCACTTTGTACCTCTTGTTCTTGTAATATAAACTTCTCATTTACAACCTGTTTCTTCCCTTGTAATACTTTTTCTACTTGCAATTCATTTGGCACCGGTACATGATCGCTCCAAATACCTTGTAAGTAATTCTCGTATTTATCATACGCCTCAATATATTGTAATTTTGTTTCTTTTGCTGTCTGTAACATAGTATATTGCTCAATTTCTTGTTCAATATGAGCAATCTCTTTCTCCATCTTTTTCCGTAAAACGCCCGTGCTTTGCTCAAAAATTTGCTGTGCTTTCATAAAGTAGCGTTTCTTCAGCTCATTCGCAACATCCGCTGTATAAAGAAGCAAGTAATCTCCTGTAAACCCTGCACCTTGTTTAATGGTTTCTGCTAATAATTCTGGACCAAAAGAAATTCGCAGTGCATATATGTCTTTTCCGACTTCTTCTGTAAACATCCCTTCATCTTTTAAGAAAGCCACAATAAACTCTTTCACATGAAAATCAATCTGTGTTTCAACGGTCTTCCCTAGTGCTAAATAAAATGCATCTAAACGTCGCTGTTTTTCTTGCTCTGTTTTTCCTTTTGCAAATAGCAAACCAACTTTAAACTTCGTTAGCTTCGTTTCTAAATATTGATTTGCTAGCTCTCTCATTTCAAATGGCATTAAGTAAGCATTGTCTAATATTGCTTGCAATCCTTTTATAAATTCATTTTTCACGTCCGATTCTTTACTAGCCACACGTCGTTTATTTTCAATAAGCTCTTCTTTCTTTTCCATTACGTCTGTAAGCGATAGAGGTGATGCTAATTCTTTTTGGTAGGGCATTAATTGTTTTTCATTTTCTGCAAGAATAAATGAAAAATGTTCTTGTAATAAATATGCCGTTTCTCTTTCCATACCATTGCCCACATACTGCTCACGCTCTTTCATAATCGAAGAAAGTAATTTCTCTAATCTTTGTATTTCGTTATACGGATGGTTCATCATTCGTAAAGAAGTATAAAAAATACCATCTACTTCAATATCCCAGTTAGAAAACGATTGACTCACACTTTGCCTATAATCTTCAAATGATAGCTCATTTTCTTTATGCTTATCGATTTGATTGATAACAAGATAAACTGTTTTATTACGCTGCTTTAATTCTTTCACAAACTGCAAATTCACTTCTGACTGAACATGGTTATAATCCATCATGTAAAAAATAACATCCGCAAGATGGAGTGTTGATTCTGTTGCTAATTGATGCGCATCATCTGTTGAATCAATTCCAGGTGTATCAACGAGCATAACGCCATCAGGAATTGGCGCATCATTTCGATAAATATGAACGCCAATTATTTCATCACCATTTTTACAAAGCTGTTTCAATTCTTCCGCCGAGTATGCACCATCATATTCATAATGCTCTCCAGATTTCACTGTCACAACAACACGGTCCTGTCCCTTTTCAATTTTAACAACATTCGCGCTTGTCGGAATCGGACTTGTTGGTAATAACTGCGCTTTATATAAGTGATTCATCATTGTCGATTTTCCAGCAGAAAAGTGACCGCAAAAAGCAATCATAAGCTGTTCTTGCTTATATTTTTGAATTACTTCAAACAACTTCAAACTATTTTCCGTATCACCATGCTTCTGCCATTCTTCATAAAAACAAACAAGCTTTTTCATACTGTTTGTCTGTACTATGTTTGTCATCCCCTTGTTCCCCTTTATTCCAAGATGTATATACCCTACTATCATACTAAATTTTCAGGATATTCTCATTAAAAATAAAAAATCCCTTTCATTCTTTTGACAGATGAAAGGGATTCTATGTAAGTTTATTCATTTTGTTGCTCCGACTCCATTTAACACATATTTTGTAACGACAGCATACACAGCCACCGTTCCTGCAACTAATGCATATACCATATTTAGCACACCAACCTTTTTTGATAATGATTATCACTTTTGAGTATATTTTATCATTAAAGAGAATCATTATCAATATTAATTTCTAAAAAAGAAGCTCCTTGAAAATAAGGAGCTTCTTTACTACCTGTTTTAAAGGAGTGAAAAACTTGCTGTGCATCCTTATTATATCTCATAACAAACATCTTAACAGTTTCAAAAATTGGAAATCCCCTCTATCTCCTTTTGATAACATTTTGTATAATAAAAGGGCTTTATTCAAAGGAGGAAAATAATGGAACAAAGCGTTTCGCACGGTGAGAGGATTCATTCTATCGATATTATTAGAGGGATTGCTGTATTTGGTATTTTTCTTGTTAACTGGCCTGTTATTGCTGGTGTTGACACTAGTGAAATCACAGGAGGTTATGAAGGAATAGACCGTTATATTCGCCTATTTTATGACATGTTTATTCAAACAAAATTTTATACTATTTTTTCATTTTTGTTTGGACTAGGATTTTACATTTTCATGCAGCGTGCTGAGACAAAAACAGATCATCCAAAAACATTATTTGTTCGTCGTCTCCTCATCTTATTATTATTCGGCTTCATGCATTATGTCCTTTTATGGGATGGGGATATTTTACATAGCTATGCAATTGCAGGATTTTTCTTATTTTTATTTTATAAAAGAAAGCCTCGTACTGTTTTAATATGGGCTTTAGTTCTATTAGGACTTTTCCAGTTTTTCATGCTACTAATGAGTTTACTCCTTATGTTTATGCCAATAGAAGAATTAAGAACTTCCCTCCCCATTATGCCTTTAGAAAATTGGGGAGTACAAGTGCAAGATCGCTTTACAGACTTTTATTCTGAAGTAATCCAGACAAACCTTTTTATACTTCCAGAAATAGTTGGATTATTCTTGCTCGGCTTATATGCCGGCAAAAACGACATTTTCCGCCGAACGAATGAACTAGATCCAAAACTAAAAAAGTGGCAAATCATTATGTTCGTTTTAACATTACCTATTTGGTTCTTCATGATTCGCTACTTTGTGGCAAAACAACCATATGAACCAATCTACATGAGAGGTCTTACAATGTTTAGCGGGAAAACATTATTTATCTTTTACATTTTCACACTTATGCGCTTATTACAGAAGGAGCGTTGGCAGAAGCTATTACGTCCATTCCAATATGTAGGACGAATGGCACTAACAAATTACATTTCAAGCACAATCATTACATTGCTTGTGTTTGGTCTGTTTTTCAAAAATTATTTACCAGTACCATTATGGATCGGCCCAATATTTTGCATCGGCTTTTATACATTACAAATCTGTATTAGTCGCTGGTGGCTCTCTCATTATCAGTACGGTCCACTTGAATATATTTGGCGCCTTGGCACATATGGAAAAATGATGCCTCTAAAAAAGAAAAGCAAGGTCTCTTAATGAGAACCTTGCTTTTTGTTTATGCTTCTGTTACAGCACTTTGCATTGGAATTTGCTCTTCTTTTGTTTTCGCTTTGCGCTGCGGAATCATATTAAACACAATATTTAAGAGTACAGCTGACGCACTTCCAAGTACAATTCCGTTATCTGTTAAAATACGAATACTTTCTGGAAGCTGAGAGAATAACGTTGGAACGACTGTTACACCAAGGCCAATTCCAACAGAGCATGCTACGATTAATAAATTTTCTTGTTTTGCAAAGTCTACACTACTTAACATTTTAATACCGTATGCCATAACCATCCCAAACATTGCTAGCATGGCACCACCAAGTACTGGCTTTGGAATAATCGTTGTGATAGCTGCAATTTTTGGAATAAAACCAAGAACGATTAACATACCACCGCACGTATAAATAATGACGCGATTTCGTACACCTGTTAATTGAACAAGACCTACGTTTTGCGAATAAGTCGTATATGGAAATGCATTAAAAATACCACCTAAGATCATCGCTAATCCTTCGGCACGATAACCCTTTGTTAGCTCTTTTTCACCAATCTTTTTGTTACATATATCGGATAAAGCGAAATACACGCCAGTTGCTTCCACAATCCCAACACAAGCAACGAGAATCATCGTAATAACCGGCGTTAACTCAAATGTTGGTGTGCCAAAGTAAAACGGTTGAATACCGTGAAACCACTCAGCTTCTCCAACAGCCTGCAAGCTCACCTTTCCCATAAATGCTGCAATAATCGTACCAAATAAAAGACCAAGTAATATAGAAATAGAACGGATAAAACCATCAAAGAAGCGGTACATAATTATAATAAATAGTAAAACACCAAATGCTAACGCTAAGTTTTCTAGACTTCCAAAATCCTTACTTCCAACTCCTCCAGCCATGTCATTAATAGCCGCTGGAACTAATGTAACTCCAATAACTGTAACAACAGAACCCGTTACTACAGGCGGGAACAGTTTCACAAGCTTTCCAAATAATTTTGCAAAAATAACAACGAACAATCCTGCTGCAATAATTGCTCCATATATGGAAGAAACACCGTACTGTTTACCGATGGCGATCATCGGTCCAACTGCTGTAAACGTACAACCAAGTACAACAGGAAGGCCAATTCCAAAAAATCGATTCGATAAAGCTTGTAAAATTGTTGCGACACCACACATTAATAAATCGATGGATACTAAGTATGTTAATTCTCGTTGATTTAAGCCAAGTCCTCCGCCAACAATAAGTGGAACAATTATTGCCCCTGCATACATCGCAAGCATATGTTGCACGCCAAGGGATGCGATTTTAAATGGGTGTTGCTTCATGACTATTTCACCTCCGCAGTCTCATGCTGAACAAATGTAACAGTACCGTTATCAAGTGATGCAATTTCTGCAAGTGATTCTACACGAACACCGTTCTCACGTAGTTTCTTTCCTCCGTCTTGAAATGCTTTTTCAATAACAATTCCAACCCCAGCAATACTTGCACCGGCTTGCTCTACTAAACTCATTAAGCCTAAAGCAGCCTGACCGTTTGCTAAAAAGTCATCAATGATTAATACACGATCATTTTCATGGATATGATTTCTAGATAATGAAATCTCATTCGTTTCTTGTTTTGTAAATGAGTATACTTTTGCAACATACATATTATCTTGTAACGTTAACGATTTCCGCTTTCTTGCAAAAACCACTTTTACACCAAGCTCTAAACCTGCCATAACCGCTGGTGCAATACCCGAAGATTCAATCGTCACGATTTTTGTAATATTATCTTCCTTAAAACGCTGTGCAAACTCTTTTCCTATTTTTTGCATAAGTACTGGATCAATTTGATGATTTAAAAAGGCATCTACCTTCAACACATCACCAGATAAAACCTTTCCTTCGTTTAAAATCTTTTCTTGTAATACTTTCATGCTTGCTCCCCCTCTTATGCAAATAAAAAACTCCAAAAGCAGCCACCACTCGTTACAAGTGAGAGACGTGCTTTTGGAGCTTCGCAAAAAAGAATGCTAAACCAGCAATATATTCGTCCTCACCCATAGTCAAAGTATTTACGGTACTTCGGTAGAAACTTGCAGGCCATATCCCTGCGATTATATGAGTGTAGCTAACCTATTTATTTTATAGAAGGATTATAACGCACTTTTTTTACTTTGAAAAGCGTTTCTAGAAAAAACACGTACAAATTTTACAAAAACATCTTTTTCGTTCGAGTTTTGAAACCTCTTACATTTTGTATTCTTCTACTAGAGACTCGTTAAAATAACTGGTCCATCCTTTGTAATTGCTATCGTGTGCTCGTATTGCGCTGCCAATTTTCCATCCATCGTCCGTGCAGTCCATCCATTTAAATCTACTTTTGAATATCGCATACCTACATTTACAATCGGTTCGATCGTTATTACCATTCCTTCTTGTAATTCTGATCCTTGAGCTGACTTTCCAAAATGAAAAATTGCTGGTTCTTCATGGATTTCTTTACCAATTCCATGCCCTGTAAAATCCCTTGCGACAGAAAACCCTTCCGAAGCTACATAACTTTCAATCGCATATCCAATATCACCTACACGATTTCCGATTATCGCTTGCTCAATTCCTTTATATAAAGCATTTTCCGTTACTAGTAATAACTTTTCTGCTTCATTAGAAATATCCCCTATTTTATGAGTCCATGCAGAATCAGCAAGAGCACCATTTAAGTTCACTACCATGTCAATCGTAACAATATCACCTCCCTTTAATGGGTGAGTAGTCGGAAAACCATGACACATTTCATCATTCACAGATGCACATATTGCATATGGATAATTGTTATATCCTTTTTGTTCAGGTGTCGCACCATTCTTTTCTAAATACGTTTCAACAAATGTATTAATTTCCAATGTCGTGATACCTGGTTTTATTATTTTCGCAATTTCTTGATGACACGAAGCTAGTAAATTTCCCGATTCGCGCATCAAATTTATTTCTTTTTTCGTTTTTATTGTACTCATGAAATCTCCCCTCGATAAAAGCTTTCCAAATTCAATCATACACATCCTCCTCAACAATTTCAAAAGAGCATTCATTTCACATTTTTTTCACAAATTAACATTCCAAAACTTGTAAGAATCCGCGACTTTATAAGTTCTCATCATAGACATAGTTTTTATTGTATCAATGAACACTTTTTGAAAGCACATTCGGACGTGATGAAATTATCTAAATTTTTTGTATTATAAAAATGTAAGATTTCATTTATCCAAGGAGGGGTATCATGGGGGAACATAATGTACATCAGACAGAAACTGAAAACACTCAAAAAAGTTCGTTAAAAGGAACTTTAATCTCTGTTTTTTTTATTGGTTTTTTCATTATTTTCACGTGGTTTAGCGTCTATCAAATTTTTGTTAATCGGCTATAAGATATAGTTCTGAAAAGGGAGATGGAGATATGCACTTACATAAATACGAAAAAATTTGGCTCATTTTCGGTGTCGGCTCACTGTTCGTATTTTTGGCTGTTTTAGGGATTAGTGCTTTTTATATGGGTAACAAACCACCGAGTTGTTTAACTACAATTGACCCAGAAAAGGTTCAAGCGACCGCACCATTTGATCAACCCGGCGTTAAACAAGTTGGAAAAAATCATTATCAAGTGACGATTGTCTCACAAGCTTTTTCTTTTACACCAAATACAATTAAAGTACCAAAAGGTGCAAAAGTAGATTTTGTCGTTGCAACAAAAGATGTTGTACATGGTTTTGAAATCGCAGGGACAAATGTCAACATGATGATTGAACCTGGATATGTAAGTACCGCTTCACAAGTTTTCAAAAAATCTGGAGAGTATTTAATTGTCTGTAATGAATATTGTGGTACTGGCCATCATATGATGAGCGCGAAAGTAGAGGTGACCGACAAATGATTGCACTGCAGGATAAAATAAGCAAACGAGATGCAAAATTAGCAATGGCTCATATTCACATCGCATTTATCGCCCTGTTTTTAGGTGGGTTATGCGGATTACTACAAGTTCTTGTCCGTTCAGGAAAATTCAATTTACCTGCTGGTATTGGTTATTATCAAGTGTTAACAACACACGGTGTTTTACTCGGGCTCGTCTTAACAACGTTCTTTATTATCGGTTTCTTATTTGCTTGTATGAGTAAAACAACTGGTGTCCTCTCAAAAGGTGCCCGACAAACAGGCTGGATTGGTTTTTGGCTTATGACAATTGGAACAACAATTACTGCAATTTTTATCCTACTCAATAAAGCTACTGTACTCTATACGTTCTATGCTCCATTAAAAGCACATCCTGGATTTTACATTGGCCTTACCCTTGTTATTGTCGGAAGTTGGTTCAGCGGATTTGCAATGTTTGCTCAGTATCGTACATGGAAAAAACATAACAAAGGAAAAATAGGTCCTCTGTTAAGCTTTATGGCTGTTGTGACAATGGCACTATGGCTTGTTGCAACACTTGGTGTAGCGGCAGCAGCACTTATTCAATTTATTCCATGGAGCCTAGGCTTTATTGATAAAATTGACGTCCTGGTCAGCCGAACACTATTTTGGTACTTCGGTCATCCGCTCGTTTATTTTTGGCTCCTTCCTGCCTATATGGCTTGGTATGTCATTATACCGAAAATTATTGGCGGTAAAATTTTCAGTGACTCACTAGCTCGTTTGTCATTCATCTTATTTTTACTATTTTCTATGCCTGTAGGATTCCACCACCAATTAACAGAACCAGGTATTGACCCTGGGTGGAAATACTTACAAGTTGTCTTAACGTTTATGGTTGTCATTCCATCTTTAATGACCGCCTTCTCTTTATTTGCAACCTTTGAACAGTTTGGGCGTTCAAAAGGAGCTACTGGACTATTCGGATGGCTTCGAATGCTCCCATGGGGAGATGCTAGATTTTTCGCTCCATTCGTCGGTATGTTAATGTTTATTCCAGCTGGTGCTGGTGGACTTGTCAATGCAAGTAACCAACTAAACCAGGTCGTTCATAATACTGTATGGATAACTGGGCATTTCCACTTAACATTAGCAACATCTGTTGTATTAACATTTTTCGGAATCGCCTATTGGTTAATTCCACATCTAACAGGACGCGTCATGACAAAGGAAATGAACCGGCTTGCCATGATTCAAACTTGCGTGTGGGCTATCGGTATGTTCTTCATGTCTGCTGGTATGCACTTTTCCGGGTTACTCGGAGCACCTCGGCGTTCTGCTTTTTCTACATATGGAAATTCGCAGCAAGCACTTGAATGGATTCCATATCAAATTGCGCAAGCAGTCGGAGGCGCCATTTTATTCGTTGGCATTGTTATCGTAATTATTATTTATGTGGATCTTGTCTTCTTCGCTCCAAAAGGACAAACGGAATTCCCAATTGGTGAAGTAGCTGATGCATCTGAACGGACACCGATGGTTTTCGATAATTGGAAGCTTTGGATTTGCATTACAGCTCTACTCATTTTATTCGCTTATACCATTCCGTTTATCGATATGATTCAAAATGCTCCGCCCGGTTCAAAAGGGTTTAAATTATGGTAAGTGAAAAGCAGAGGGGATATCCCCTCTGCTTTATTTCGAGAATAGCTATTTAATCATGTACCTGCAGGCTTAATAAGTATATTCCTTTTCTTAATATTCTTCCTTAATTTGTTCGCTATCATCATAGACTTCCCCATTTACAAGCCCTCTAATAAGACTCTCAAAGTCTTTTGCTAACCATGTAATTTTATAATCATATTCTTGATCGATATGTACAACACAAGGCTCTCCTTTCGGGCCGCACTCCCTATAATCAAGAAATATCATATCGTGTCCAGCCGAGGGACAATCACAAATAGCTACTCCTATTTCAGGATATCCCCATTCTTCAATCCAAAATTCACTACCAAATTCTCCACCTAATGAAGAACTTTTTTTATATCCAATACCATAAATACCAGTTATAGCAACATGATCCTCTGCCCAACTTGTAGGAATATCTGTAGGAAAACAATCGTTTATTGGAATTCCCCCATTATGCTTCTTCATTAACCAAATATAAGATTCAGGTAGCTTATACCCTAATTCATTTTCTAGTTTAGAAATCATTTCATCTGTAGGATATTCAGAAATATATTCATCTCTTGCATATTCGCTGTCATCCCAAAAGTTATTAAAATCAAAATTATCAAAACAACCCACTTTCATCCCCCCTAAATTTCAAAAAAATGTATTTTTTATATACGATAGAATCCATAAAAAAACATAAATCACTACTAAGCAAATCGTTTCAAAACTATTTTATCTTGATGGACATAAAGTCACATACATCATTTTCAAAAATTCAAAGCGACTTCCATTTGTCTCTTGAATAAAAGCTCCAACTGCTTCAAAACCTGCTTTCTTATAAACATTAATTGCCCTTTGATTAAATGTTGCCACTGATAACGTTATATACTTAGGTTGATATTTTTTTTCACAAAAAACCAGACCTGCCTTTATAAATACCAAACCTAATCCATTTCCAGTCAGGTTTGGTTTCATTCCAAGTCCAATATCCACTGTATGTATATCTACTTTATTAAAACTAAAAAATCCAACAAGCCTATTATTCTCACTAACAGCAAAAGTCGTTTCTCCGCGTATTTTAGGATCTAAAAACTCCACTAAATCTTCTTGATCGGCTTCCATATCATAAAAAGAATACTTATCCTCATAGTGCCATTTAAACGCAATTTCTTCTGCTTGCTCTTGTGTCATCACTTCAAAAGTATAATTCACTTCTCTTCCTCCTTAAGCAACGCACATATACAGTAAAATGTTAATTCATAAAAAGGAGCTGCATTAAAGCAGCTCCTTTTCTTTTTATAACTCATAAATCTCTTTATATTTCGCTTCTAAATAATCCGCTAAATAATTTGCATTTAACCCTTCACCTGTTATATCCTCTAATATTTGTAATGGTTTTTTCGTTTTACCATATTGGTGAATATTTCTTGTTAACCATTCACGAATTGGTGTCACATTTCCTTCTTCTAGCAATGCATCGAAGTTTGGAATTTCCTCTAACATCTTATGTTTAAATTGCGCTGCATACATATAACCAAGTGCGTAAGATGGAAAATATCCAAAAGATCCATCTGACCAATGTACATCTTGTAGCACACCCTGTGCATCCGTTTCTGGACGGATACCTAAATAACTCTCCATCTTGTCATTCCATGCTGCCGGCAAGTCTTTTACTTCTAATGTTCCATCAAATAATTCTTTCTCCAGTTCATAACGAACCATAACGTGAAGCGGATATGTAAGTTCATCTGCCTCAATACGTATAAAGGAAGGCTTTGATTCATTAATCGCATCATAGAATTCATTTACAGATACGTTTTCAAATTGCCCATCACTAAATTGTTTCAATATATCATAATTTTTCTTCCAGAACGATTTATTACGTCCAATAAAGTTTTCAAAGAATAGCGATTGCGATTCATGAATTCCCATCGATGTACCACTGCAAAGCGGTGTTCCTTCTAATTCTTCTGAAATATTTTGTTCATATACAGCATGTCCACATTCATGAATTGTTCCGAAAACTGCCATGCGGAAGTCATTCTCATCATAACGAGTTGTAATGCGAACATCCCCTCTATTTAATGTAATTTCAAAAGGATGTATCGTTTCATCAAGACGGCCAGCCTCGAAATTATAATTTAATTGCGTTAGTAACTCTAAAGTAAAATTCTTTTGTTGTTCTTTTGAAAAATGTTCAAATAAGACATTTGTTTTTAATTCTTTATTTGATTCACCAATATCTTTTACAAGTGGAACAATACGCTCACGTAGTTGTCCAAATACATGATCTAACACTTCTACTGTCATACCTGGCTCATACATATCTAAAAGCGTATTATACTTATAAGTTTCATAACCCCAATATGTAATAAATTTTTTCTTATATTCAACAATTTTTTCTAAGTATGGTCGGAACATTTCAAAATCAGATTTTTCACGTGCTTCTCCCCAAACACTTTCCGATTTTGCTTGCAATTTAACAAACTCTTCATACTCGGCCTGTGGAATTTTTTTATTTCGATCATACGCTTTGCGGCACTCTTCTACAATTTTCTTTGTTGTTTCGGAAATTTTATTATCTACTATTAGCTGTTCTAATTCTTTTAAATATCTTTCCATCTCATCAGTAGTTGATAATGAAAATACCTCTGATGAAAGCATTCCTATTACCTCAGAGCGTTGATCCACACCTTGTTTCGGTGCTCCTGTACGTAAATCCCAAAATATTAGGCTTAATGCTTCCCCATAATTATTTATCTTTTTCACGTGTGCTAAAAACTCTTTTTCTACTTCATATGTAGCGATTGTCATATTTTATTGCCTCCTTTTTCTACCTCACCTATATTTCGACATAAAGATATAAAGTCCTTTTCCATATAGAAAGAAAAAGCTTAGCAAACGCTAAGCTTTTTCCATTGGTGAGGGGTGCAGAAAACCGCTACTGATTACAGTTTCACTTTATAGTACCGTACCTTCTACTGGAAGTACTTTCTTTACAGCCTCAATAACCTTTTCATTTTCATTCTCTGATAAGAATAACGAAATAGCACCTTTATCTTCGCTCGTACGAATTAAACGTCCAATTCCTTGACGAAGACGTAAAATCATATATGGTACATCTACATCCCAAAACGGATCATTAACATGCTTACGTTTCGCTTCAAACACAGGATCGTTTGGAGGGAATGGTAGCGACCAAATAATGACATGTGATAGTGAAGAACCCGGAATATCTAAACCTTCCCATAAATGAACAGCGCAAAGCACAGTCTCTTGTTCATTTTGGAAGCGGGAAACAAGCTGACTAATCTCTTGATCTCCTTCATATAAGAACGGAACAGACATTTGTTCTTTATTCACATATTCTTTGAACGCCGCAAGTTCTTGTGTTGTGCGGAATAATACAAGCGTACGCCCATTTGTTTTTTGAATGTTCTCAAGCGTATACTGACATTTTCGTTCCCATTCATTTTCCTGGTTATACGATGGTAAGTATACTTTCATTTGCTCTTCATAATCAAATGGAGAAGCTACTGAGAATGATAAATAATCTTTTACCCCTAAACTATTTGCTGTAAATGCGAATGAATCATTTTCAGATAATGTAGCAGAAGAGAAGATATACGGAATCTTTTTCGAGAATACTTTCTCCTGTAGCACTTCTTCTACCGCACGTGGCATAATAACTAACGTAAAGGCACCATCACCTTCTTCTCCCCATGTAATTACATTTTTCTCATGCATAAAGAGACGAAGTGAATGTTCCAGTACATCTAAATGCTCATCAACGATATTTAAATCATAAGTGTTTACTGTATACATTTCACTTTCAAATACAAGAGCATCACCAACTTCAGCAATTTTTGCATAAAGTCGTTTCGCTTCTGTAATCACTTTTTCTGTTACTGTAATTTCTAAACGATCTGATCCAGCAATTTCTTTTTTACTTTCTCTTAATACATCAAAGAAACGCTCTGTTTGCCAAATTGTCTCTTCTACTAAATGAGCAAACTCTTCTCGAATATCATTTTGTAATAATCTTGTTAAGAGTTGCTCCATCATCGTTTGCTTTAATCGATACGTCAGTGCTTTTTGCGCTGCGTATTCCACAAGGTGTCCTTCATCAAAAACAACGCAACTGCTTTCTGGTAAAAGCGGCATTTGCCCTTCGCGTTTACGAGCATCATATGTCCAAATATGATCCATATAGAAATCTTGAGAGCAAATAATTAAATCTGCTGCTTTACGGTAATGTTCACGAGAGAGCGTTTGACCACAACGGTGACGAGAATCACATGTGAAGCAGTCTTGGAAATAATCCCAAGATACCTTTGACCATTCTTCGTCATTTAATAATGGAAACTCTTTTCGATCACCGTAATGCGTAAAGTTTTGCATTGTTCCATGATCAAATACAAACTGAGGTAATTCATAATATAGATCTTCAATTACTTCTGGAGCTCGTCCACTCATTACATCTTCAAGTTTACGTAAACATAAATAATTATCCATTGATTTCGCTAGACGTACATCAACAGATAACCCTAATGCTTCTGATAATTTCGCAATGTCCCCTTCTTCTTTCACAAGCTGCTCGATTAGCGTTTCGTCTGCACAAGCAATAATAGCTGGCTTTCCTGTATAACGCGCATAACAAATTGCATATAAAAGATACACAATCGTTTTTCCCGTTCCTACACCCGCCTCTGCGAACATAACTTTCTTCTCTTGAAACGCTCGTTCTAATTGGAATGCCATAAAAATTTGTTCATCGCGTTCTTCAAAACCTTTTTCTGGGAGGATATCGTAAAACACATCTCCAATCCACTCATTCAACTTATCATAAAAATTATCTTGTTTCCCTACTTCAAATGGTAATCTCTTCTCAGTAAACATCCTTAGCCTCCAACCAAAAAGTTTTTCTATAAAAAGATATAGCAACTGCGATATCTAAATAGCAGTTGCTTTCCCCTGTTGCAATACATAGAAATGAGCGAAAAAAATTTTCCTTTATATAAAGGAAAATTTTTCACTCTATTAATGACTTTAAGTAACGCTTATCAATCAATGTCTCATATGATAATGCAGATAAATATTCTTCCTGTGCTTTCTGTATTTCATCTGCAACTACACCCTGAAGATTAATTTCTTTTCCAAGCTCATCATACGTACGATGAATGGCCTTTTGAATCATCGACAATTGGAAACCATCCATATTTATTCCTCCTTTTGCACATTACATAATAGCCAGTATATGCGCGTCAAAGAGGTTTTATACTATGAATTACGAGGTGGGCGTTTACCAAAGTACTGGTAATAGTCTGTACGAATAAAACCGTTAAATAGTTTACGCTTTTTCGATGCATCTTTTCCATAACATTTTTCAAACGCTTCATAGCTCGTTAATAAATACAGTGACCACGTATCTAATGGGCGGAATACTTCTCCCATTTCTTTATATAATTTTTCAACAAGCGCTTTTTCACTTAAACGTTCTCCGTATGGAGGATTCGTTACAACATAGCCATATTCCTCTTTTGTTGTAAAATCTTTTACTTGCATTTGTTTAAATGAAATTAAGTCACCCAGTCCAACTTCATCAGCATTGTCCTGTGCAACTCTTATCATACGGTGGTCGATATCTGATCCAATAATTTGCAATGGTTGATCATAATTCGCTAAATCTTCTACTTCTTGACGAGCCTCACGCCAATTTTCTTTACCAATCCAACCCCATGCATCTGATGCAAACTCACGGTTAAAACCAGGAGCAATATTTTGACCAATTAAAGCTGCCTCAATCGGAATTGTTCCAGATCCACAAAACGGATCAACAAACGGACGATCTGGCTTCCAATTTGTAAGTTTAATTAAAGATGCCGCTAATGTTTCTTTCAAAGGCGCTTCCCCTTGGTCAAGGCGGTATCCACGTTTATGAAGACCAACGCCACTCGCGTCAATTGTCAATGTTGCAATATCTTTTAGCATCGCAATCTCGATACGGAATAAAGGACCATCTTCTTCAAACCAAGTTGTACGTCTATATGTTGTCTTTAGTTTCTCAACAACAGCCTTTTTCACAATACGTTGACAATCTGAAACACTAAATAATGTTGATTTTAAAGACTTCCCAATTACAGGAAACTCTCCATTTTCTGGAATGTAATCTCCCCAGTTCAATGCTTTTGTTTTTTCAAACAATTCATCGAATGTTGTTGCTTTAAATTCACCAACTTTAATTTTCACACGATCTGCAGTGCGTAACCATAAATTAGTGCGACAAATCGCTTTTGCATCCGCTTCAAACGTTACTTTTCCGTTTTCTACTTGGCATTCATAACCAAGATCGCGAACTTCTCTTGCAACTAAAGCTTCAATTCCCATTGCTGCTGTTGCAATTAAAGTAACTTTTCCCATTTGCATTCACCTCTTATGTATAATCAAACAATAATTAATAGATTTTCCTTCTATTAATTATTAAATATTACGAAGTATTTTCTTATTTACCATTTTAACTCACAAGTTATAACTTCATACAAATAAAAAGCCCTCCTCTTACAAAGGAGAGCTGAGTCATTCCATAATTGGTTCATAACGTTCTGTAAGCCATGTTCTGTTCCTTTGTACTGCAAACGGCCCACGCCTCGTACTCCGGTGGCAATCATCTATCTACAGGTTACTCGAACCTGTCCTTTTCCATCGTTCATTTCCTTGGAAAAGATTCCCCTACCATTATTTGGGTTTCTCGCTCGTGGGGTTTACCTCGTTCCACTCCTATCATTTCTTCAAGGACTTCGTCACTGTGGCACTTTAAAGGTAGTCAAACCATATCCAAAAGGACTTAGGTTTTTTCCCTGCCGTTAATCCAGCCTTACAGCCAGAATACCCTAGCTTATGAATTGGCTAGGCACGAACACTACAACCATCTCAGGTCGTGCGAGCATGGACTTTCCTCTACAACGTTGGCGTTGCAGCGATTACCCAAACGTTATGACAAACATTAGTATAGTGGAAACAAAAAGATTTTGCAATGCTTTTTTATATGTAAAATGCTTTAATCTTTTTCTATCCCTAGATTACTCGTATAACTTACTTCCAAATACAGCTTTTTCCAGATTAGATAAACGCTTTAAAATATCCGTGTTCGTATTGTTGTATACAGGTTGTGCAACCGGTGTTGGAGCTGGTTGTTGCGGTACTTGCACTGCCGCTACTTTTTGCTCTTCTAATTCACGTTTTAAACGAACATTTTGTTGCTGTAATTGCTCAAGTTCCTTATGAAATGCCTCATAATCCTTAATAATCATATCAAGAAACTTATCTACTTCTTCTTGCTGGTAACCTCTCATACCTGTTTTAAATTCTTTTTCCAAAATATCTTTCGCTGTTAATTTAATTTTATCCGAAATCATTTTCTTCACCTCAAATTTTTACCAAAACTTTCATTAACTAAATTTTTTCAGAAACAATGTCTTTTGTCAATCCTATATACATGAGCTATATTACATATTACTCGGCATTATCCCACTGTTCCTCTTCTATTATATCTTGTAAATCAGAAAAAAGAATGAAATAACTGTGATAATTTTCTATTTCGCCTTTTTTCTTTGCTGCTTCTACTATGTATTTAGGACTTCCTGGTTTTTCTTCATCATACACTGCCAAAAGTGCATTACTTTTTTCAATAAAAAATTGATTTTTTAATCGAAATTGCTCAGGACTTTCATATTTTCTTTTCGTAATACTATCAACATGATCTGCTTGCCCTAGAATAAACTCATACAGTTCTCGATTTCCCTCTTTCCAATTTTCCTCTTGTTCTAAAAAAGGAGTAAACACAGCAAGCTTTAAATTAGGATATTCTAGCTGCAAGTCAAAAACAACTTCAGCAGCCCATAACTCTACTCCTAACTGCCCACTAATAATAACCCATTCCAACCCTTCTTCTATAAAAGCCAGTAACTTACGATGCAATGCTTTTTTTATACAAATAACGCCTGGATGATCATCCTTAAATATCCCAAGTTCAAATGGTTTATATCCTGTTACCGCAACAACTTTCATATCAACACTCCAATAAAAAGAAAAGAACTAGCATTTTGCTAGTTCTAACATAACATTTACTTTTTAAACATTCCACCTACATTTGGTCCTGGTCCGTATGGAGATACTTGTGGTCCTACATTTGGTCCTGGTCCGTATGGAGATACATGATGCCCATGGCCACACGGTCCACCGAATCCTCCAACTCCAGGTCCGCCGAATCCTCCAACTCCAGGTCCGCCGAATCCTCCAACTCCAGGTCCGCCGAATCCTGGAGCAACAGGTTCTACAACATTCACATTTGAAACTGTTTGCGGGAAGAAATGTTGATTTTTAACTTGTTGATGATGAACATGTGTTGTATGAGTTGGGTGAATATGTGGTACCACCGTTGTGGAAAAAGTGTTCGTTACACATTGCTTTGTTGGATGAACGACAGGAGGTGTAGTGCAAATAGGTCCTACAGGTTTATGTCCTCCAAAACAAGGATGACAATGATACATAGTTTTTTTCTCTCCTCTCTCATTAAAAAATCTGACTACACTTTACAATATGAGAAAGGGATAAAAGCCGCTTGTTATATATACCCATTTATTTAATGGAAATTTGTCTATATAATAGCCATTTAAATATGATAACTTGGACACGCAACTATCATCCTTTAGCAAAAAAGCCGCCAACTTGTTTTACAATCCCAGTGACTTGATTCATAGCATTCATCATTTGGCCTGCTGTATTCATCATTTTATTCACATCATAGTTACCATCTGACGTCTTAAATTGAGATACGAAACTAGAAAATTGACTTGGCTGCTGCTGTTGCTTTTGTTTATTCATCGTTGGATACGGTTGAAAAGGCTGTTTCGGTGGGTAAAACATTGATGGCTGATTCATAAAGGATTGTGGTTGCTGTGGTACATAAGATTGTTGATTCATATAGGACTGTGGTTGCTGATTCATAAAGGATACTTCAAATGGCTGATAATAATTCGCTTGATTTCCATAATAAGGTGCAAATGGGTGCATATTATAGCGTAAATATGGATCTTCATTATATTGATAAAAATCCGGTTGTGTATACGAATTGATGTGTTGGTATACATTAGATTGCTGAAACATGCATTCTCCCCCTTTAACTAAGTTTCTACATATAGAATATGTACCTATAAAATAAAATGTGTAACCTTATAAATGTCTATTTTTGTCGGAAGTTTAAATTTTTAAAAAAATAAGAAAGTAAGCCTTTTCATGTTATGATAATGAAGAAGAAGATTCTCATTGGGGAGGAATCAACATGATATTAGGGGATTTAAAACAAGCTTTCGCTCAAAAAAAGGGGTACTCTACAGAGGATATGAATGAGTTGCTTGATTTTGCTAGACATCACTATTTAGAAGGAAAAATCTGTATCTCAGAATACCGAGTATTAATACGTGAATTAGAAATAAATGGGGCGAAGCCCACACATACAACTGTAGAATCATAAAAACAAGAGGGTTTTCCCTCTTGTCACTTACATTGTTCTATTATATTCTGCAACGTGTATAAAATCGCCTGATGTGTTTCATAAAACCGCTTACCTTTTCCCTTATTTACAAAACATTGCAGTGCATTATTTTGTAAATTCTCATACACTTGGTCAATTTGTTGCACATGTATATACTTAGGCTTTTCATGTTTTATCCATTGATAAGCTAATTCTTTCCACACTTCTAACTCTTGATCAACCATATCCACAAAAGGCTTCATATCTTGATAAAAATCAAATTCTTTCTCTTCTCTTTTTTTTATAATCGTTTCATCATTGTACTGTATTAATTTTATTGAAGACTGCATTAATTTTCCATAATCCAATTTATTTCCACCCTCTTATGCACTTACTATGACGTTTTGAAACGTTTGAAGCCAACTTCCTTTTTCTTCGTGATGTAATAATTTATCCTCCATATGTTGAATGTGCATTTCTGTTATTTCTCCTCGATTACATATATCTTCACGTTTATCTTTTAAAGAATGATTAACTCTAAGTGAAACATTCATTTCCAGCAAATCAAGAGCACTTAACATTTGATCCATTTTTTTCATTACATTTTCCTTCTGAACCATCGCCATTTATAAAACGCCTCCTTCTTTGCTTTTCCTTTGTCATGTTATTTCGACGGGTCACTTACCACTCCTGCACGACTGACAAAACTAGTTGATATTCGGCAAAGAAATCGGTTTGTATGAGTTTTATAGAAGTGGTAACAATACAAAAGGGAGGTGTTTACCATGGCTAAAAATAAAAATGAGAAGAAGAAAAAACAAAACACACAGCAAAATAAACCTGAAACTGGAAATCCGAAGCTAGATGGTCCGAACTTTCCTGCTACATAAAGTAAAACTTTAATCGGCGGGTCTATTTCTCTTACCTAGCTTCCTCAATTTTCCCTACATTTCAATTGGAATCATATTTATTGAAACTGTATAAAAACATGAATCGATTTATGTAATCCATTCGTCCCGACTCCCTGTCAGAGAGCGGGACTTTTCTTATTATATCATGAAGTCATTGTTCCTTTTAAAAAAGCTATTCAATGAAGAAAAAAGATGTATTTGTTGTTGTTTTTGTAAAAACCATTCTGTAATATTAACTTCTTCTTTCAGTTCCTGAAAGAAAAACAATGCCTCAATATCCATTTTTTTATGGAACCAATCTTTCGTTACGTTATGGTGATGTAAAACAATTGAGAAAGCATCTCTTAACTGCGGTGTATCTTTTTCTTTTGGAATTATAAAGTACCGCTCGTAATCCATTCTTGATCCTGTAGGAAACGTTCGCAAGGAAAAATCGTAAAATAACGTTTCATATTTAGGATGAAATAATAGCCAAGCTAATTTCTTTCCGAGTTCTATACGTTTTTGTAATGTTTCAAATTGATAAACCGAAAAACCATATAGTTGCCCTTTTGTAGTCGGAAAAATTACAGCACTAAAATGAAAGAGCTCTTGAAATTTAAACAGTAAAGTTTGGAATACGTGCTTTTGAAAATATGGGTGTTCAATAATCGGTTTTTGAATCCTATTTTGTTCATTAATAATAAGTGCTGTAATAAGACGTGTGAGATCTCTTTTATTCCAAAAATCATTCCATTCCTTCTCCATAAAAATAGATACGTTAAAAAACTGTAATAAGTAAAAGATTGGTTTATTCATTTTCTTGCTGTACTCGTATAACAACAATTGTGGGTATGCATCTGAAAAAACAAGCCAATTTGCATTTTCATAAGTAAGGAACAGTTGCTTCCTCATTCTTTCAGATAAAATATTCGGATAATATTCCCCTGCTAAATCTGTCATATTCCAACCAGAATTTCTCGAAACCATACTCGCCAGAAATGACCACCGGATTTCTTTATTTCTCAAGTAATATTCTTGATAAGCCTGTGTGCGTGAAATATTATCTATATTTGCTAGAGTCGTCTGTTGTTTTATATATGCTATTAATTGTTTCTCTTCTATTGTACAAGAAAGTCCACTGCGCTCTCTATTTATTTTCTCATACTCATTCTGCATATGCATACAGGAATCACCACATCTCTCTTGAAAAAAATCGCATCTTTTTTGTTTTTTTTGATATAATCACCTTTGTAAGTAATTCTAGGTAAGTTGAGGTGGACAAACTATGACCATTCGTTATCCAAACGGAAAAAGGTATAATCAAGCGTTACAACCTCAAAAAACACAATTTAAAAAACATACTTATAGCAATAGAGGTATGTCTCTGGAAGAGGAACTAAATGAAACAAATCAATATTATTTAACCCATAATATTGCATGCGTACATAAAAAACCCACTCCTCTTCAAATTGTAAAGGTGGATTACCCCGCTCGAAGTGCGGCGGTTGTGAAAGAAGCTTATTTTAAACAGCCTTCTACAACAGACTACAACGGTGTATACAAGGGGAAATACATTGACTTCGAAGCGAAAGAAACAAAAAATAAAACAAGTTTTCCGCTACAAAATTTCCATCTTCATCAAATTAAGCATATGGAACAAGTAATAGCTCATAACGGAATTGCATTTGTTATTATTAAATTTACACTTTATGACGAGTTTTATTTACTTGATGCAAAACATGTCGTTTCATTTTGGAATCGCCAAGATGCTGGTGGACGCAAATCGATTGCGAAACATGAAATCGAAGAGCACGGATACTTGTTATCATGCGGTTATCATCCTCGAATTGATTATATTCGTGTACTAGACATGGCTTATTTTTCGTGATAGAGTCAACAATAAGGCTCTTTTTTCGACTTTTGGGGAAAAAATGAAAGGTAGGAGAAAGTATAATGTCAGAAAATTATCGTTCTCGTACAGAACGAAAACATGCACAACATCAAAAACAAGAAACAAACCAAACGGAGAAACCAAAGAAAAAAGCTTCCTTTTTCAAAAAATTTTTAATTGGTTGCCTACTTCTTGGCATTGTTGGTCTTATAGCTGGAGTTTCCGCCTTTTTTGTAATGGTACAAGATGCTCCAAAGCTAAATAAAGCAAAACTTGTCAATCCGCTATCAACTAAATTTTATGATAAAGACAAGAATTTCTTTTATGAATATGGTGCCGAAAAGCGAACGAATATTACTTACGATCAAGTTCCGAAAGTAGTAGAAAGCGCATTCCTAGCGACAGAAGATGCTCGCTTCTATCAACATAACGGAATCGACGTTAAGCGTACTGGAAAAGCAATCCTTGAAAATGTCACAGGTGGTTTTGGTTCTCAAGGCGGTAGTACAATTACCCAACAGGTAATTAAAAACTATTTTCTAACGATGGAAAAAACATCAAAACGTAAAGTACAGGAATGGTATTTAGCTTATAAATTAGAGCAACAATATTCCAAACATGAAATTTTAGAAATGTACTTAAACAAAATCAACCTCGGCAATCGCTCTTATGGGGTTGCAACAGCAGCGAAAACCTATTATGGAAAAGACTTAAAAGATTTAAAATTACACGAAGCAGCGATGCTTGCTGGATTACCTCAAGGTCCAAATATTTACGATCCAACAAAAAAAGAAAATATCGATCGAGCAACAAAACGTCGTAACGTTGTATTAACGTTAATGAATCGACATGGCTTTATTTCAAAGCAAGAAATGGATGAAGCGATAAAAATCCCTGTAACAGAAGGACTTCTTCCATCTAAAGATGTAACCGAAATGCCTTATCAAGCCTTTTTAGACGCAGTCGTAAAAGAAATCGAAAAAGAAATGCCCGATGTAAATATTGGATCTGACGGATTACAGATTTATACGACAATTGATACAAAGGCACAAGAATACGCTGAACAATTACTGGATGGGGATATTATTAACTATCCAAACGATCGTTTCCAAGGTTCTTTCGTATTCATGGATACAAAAAATGGTGAGGTTCGTGCAATTGGTGCGGGCCGTAAAGAAAATAAAACGACATTTAAAGGACATAATATGGCCGTTGATATGCAGCGCCAAGTAGGTTCGACTATGAAACCAATTTTTGACTATGGTCCTGCTATTGAATATATGCAATGGTCTACATACCATCAATTAAATGACTCAGAATATACGTATTCCAACGGTAAAAAAATCCGAAATGCTACAAACAGCTATAAAGGTGATGTCTCTTTACGTGAGGCATTGAAAAAGTCATTAAACATCCCTGCTTTAAAAACAGCACAAGCAGTTGGATTAGACAAATCAAAAGGATTTGCCGAAGGACTTGGAATGACATTCAAGGACAACACAGTATACGAATCAACAGCCATTGGTAGTAACAGCGCTTCCCCATTACAAGTAGCTGGTGCATATGCCGCCTATGGTAACGAAGGAAATTATAACAAGCCACATTTCGTAACAAAAGTTGTCTTTCCTGATGGAAAAGAGAAAAACTTTAAACCAAAAGAAATACGAGCAATGAAAGACTACACAGCATATATGATTACGGATGTTCTTCGTGATGTTGTAAAACCAGGTTCTGGTGGTACAGGTCCAACGGCTTATGTATCAGGAATTGATGTGGCTGGTAAAACAGGAACACAGAACTATGATCCAGATACATTAAAAAAATATAATATCCCAGAAAGTGCCAACAGAGATAGTTGGTTTGCAGGTTATTCACCGCAATATACGATGTCAGTATGGACAGGATATGAAAAAGATTCTGAAGAAAACTATATTGCAGATAAATCACCTTCAGTCCGAATTGCACAGCAAATATTCAAAGAAATGATGAGTAAGTTTGCTACAGATACATCTCGTTTTGAACAACCTTCTTCTGTAGAACGTTTAAATGAAGAACTCTATGTGAAAGGTGCAAAAAAGGATGCTGTTAAGCAGATTAAAGTAGATCCACCAACTGGTGTAACGCCATCTTATGATGCATCATCTAATACGATTACATTAAACTGGTCTGGTCCTTCAGACGCTGAAGCTTACTCAGCAAGCTATAAAGCAAACGACGGTTCTAGTGGTAGCCTATCCGTGAGCGGTACAAACGCTTCACTTGGCGGGGTGAAACCAGGTGTAACTTACAGCTTCTCAGTAGTAGCGAAAAAAGGAACAGGTACAAGCGATGCAGCTGGTGTATCCTTTACTGTTCCTGGTCAGAGCGAAGATGTCAAGAAGAAAGCTGAAGACGACGCTAAGAAAAAGGCTGAGGAAGACGCCAAAAAGCAACAAGATGAGCAGAAAAAAGCTGAAGACGCTAAGAAAGCTGAAGACGCTAAGAAAGCTGAAGACGCTAAGAAAGCTGAAGACGCTAAGAAAGCTGAAGACGACGCTAAGAAAAAAGCTGAAGATGACGCTAAGTAAAAAGCTGAAGACGACGCTAAGAAAAAAGCTGAAGATGACGCTAAGAAAAAAGCTGAAGACGACGCTAAGAAAAAAGCTGAAGACGACGCTAAGAAAAAAGCTGAAGACGACGCTAAGAAACCAAAACCTGATCAGCCAAAAGAGCCTGTTATCCCAACACCATAATACAAAGAAGAAGTCACCTTTCTCTAACGAGATGGTGACTTCTTTTTTTGTATTATTTTTTTTGCATACAGCTTTTCTATTTCTACATACAACTGTGCCAATTGAATATAGGAATGATAGTGATTTGGTTGCTTTGTAATAAATGAATAACGTTCCATAAAGTTAATCGGTTTTATTTGTAGCTCATCAATCTTGTTTTTAATATCCTTTAACCCTGACACTGGTTTTCCGTTTAACCAATATAAACTCGATAATAAATGAGCTGCAAAGTGAATCATTGGCCTTTTTGCTTCATTTCGCTTTCGATCCTGAAAAAATATCGATATATCCTCTTTTTTGTCTTTCCATATATCTAATACAGCTGGAATTCCCATTTCTATTTCATTCCATGGCTCATATTGTTTTCCTATATCAAATAAGAAATAATGGCTTTCTAGCAATTGCACAAACGATTCATCTGTATGATATATAATCTTATCTATCTCCCCTTCAAAAAAAGGATTACATTGAAACTCATCCGGTACTTGTACAACTTGTTCCATCTTTTTATTTCCCCTTCATTCGCTTCTTACCTTCACGACACACTTCTAGTAGCCGGCATTCTTCACATTGCGGCCGCTGTGCTTTGCAATGATAACGTCCAAAGAAAATCATTCGGTGATGCGTAACTCCCCACTCTTCCATTGGCACTTTCTTCATTAATGTTTTCTCTACCTCTAGAACGGAATCTTTCCAACGGCAAATAGCCAAGCGTTTACTTACACGTTCCACATGTGTATCAACAGCAATAGCTGGGATACCAAATGCTACAGAAACAACTACATTTGCAGTTTTTCTACCAACCCCTGGTAGTTTTGTTAGTTCATCCCGATCCTGTGGTACCTCTCCATTATAGTCTTCAAGCAACATTCGGCATAACTTTTGAATATTTTTCGCTTTGTTCCGGTACAATCCAATTGAACGAATATCTTGTTGCAACTCTTCTAAGGACACATTTAAATAATCTTCAGGTGTCTTATACTTTTGAAATAAACTTTTCGTTACTTTATTTACAAGGACATCTGTACATTGTGCAGATAATGCAACTGCAATTACAAGTTCAAATGGATTATCATGATTTAATTCACAATGTGCTTCTGGATACATTTCTGCCATTGTATCTAAACAATAGCGAATTTGTGTCTTGTTTAACATACCTTTCCTCCTATATCACTGCTCCAACCAATTATAAAAAGGCACTTTCCCCGTATATTTGGTCTCTTGTTTCGTTACTTGCTGCGAGCGTTGTTGATTCGCTCTAAATTTCCGCCCTTGATCTTGCGCTTGATCAACTGTCTTAATTCCATTCTTTTTCCACTCAAAGAGAATACGGTCAATATATCGAAAATTAAGTTTCCCACTCATTACAGATTCTCGAAGAGCTGCTTGAATTAAATTCGGATGATGTTGATCCTGATCTTGCCACATCGCTAATGTTTCACATTCAAAAGGCGATAATGGTCTCCCAAATTCCCGTTCAAAAATTGTATATAAATTCACTTGAAGTTTCTTTTGTTCTTCTTTTTCTTCTTCTATTGTTTCATTCATTAAAAAATGTAAGATTTTTTCCCAAAGTGGTTGCAACGAATAACTTTCGCACATCATAGCTTCAGATTTTTGACTACCTTCTAATGCTAAAAAGCCTTTTTGAATTAACGCTTGAATGATTTCCATACATTTCATTTCTGTTATTGTCATTCGTTCTGCAATCTCTGAAGGAGTTGGAAAAGAATTACCCGATTCTAGAAAAGTATGCACATGGAGTACAACCATAAATTCCATCTCATTTAAGCCTAATTTTTTATAATGCATCATAAGCAATTTTGGAATTGCGACGCTGCCTTGTTCAAACCATTGTAACATCATTTTTTTCTTCATGACCATACACCTCGCTTTCTAGTATAACACACCTGTTATAATTTTCTTTTACCACAATTCGTCAAAAAACCTCCCTATAGATAGGGAGGTCATCTTCATTTGTTCAAAGTAACTTATGTGGTAAAAATGAAAGTAATTAGCCTTTTAAGCCTGTACTTTACTTCTCATAAACGTATTAATTCGCTCTAACGCTTTCTCTAATTGTTCAAGAGATGTCGCATAGGATAAACGAACATTGTTTGGTGCACCGAACCCTGTTCCTGGAACAAGAGCTACTTTTTCTTCTTCTAACAATGCTTTTGCCCACTCATCAACGGTTTCATATCCAGCTAACGCTACAGCCTCTTTTACGTTCGGGAATAAATAAAATGCACCTTGTGGTTTAATACAAGTGAAACCAGGAATTTGAATTAATTTATCATAAATAATGTTTAATCGTTCTTCGAATGCTTGACGCATCATTTCCACAGGCTCTTGCGACCCAGCATACGCAGCAATTGCGCCGTATTGAGCGATTGAAGTAGGGTTTGACGTACTATGACTTGCTAAGTTCGTCATCGCTTTAATAAGCTGCTTATTTCCTGCTGCATAGCCAATACGCCATCCTGTCATGGAATGCGATTTAGATACACCATTAATAATAAGTGTTTGTTCTTTTAATGCATTAGAAAGCTGGGCAATTGAAGTATATTCCACGCCGCCATAAACCAATTTCTCATAAATCTCATCAGAAACAATTAAAATGTCGTGCTCTAAACATACTTCTCCAAGCTGCTGTAATTCTTCTTTGCTGTAAATCATCCCTGTCGGATTGCTCGGTGAATTTATAATAACAGCTTTCGTCTTCTCTGTAATTGCCTCACGTAGCTGCTCTGGCTTAATTTTGTACTGATTGTCTTCTAGTCCTTCTACATAAACTGGCTTACCACCAGCAAGCTTTACTTGTTCTGGATAACTTACCCAATAAGGAGTCGGAATGATAACTTCGTCCCCTTCGTCAAGTAGCACTTGAAATAGTGTATAAAGTGCATGTTTTGCTCCATTACATACGATAATCTCAGTTGGATCATACGCTAATCCTTGATCACGAGTAAATTTCTTCGCAATTTCTTGTTTTAGTGTTGCTAATCCACCAGTTGGTGTATATTTCGTATGTCCTTCTAACATTGCTTTATGTGCAGCATCCATAATATGCTCTGGCGTATTAAAATCAGGTTCTCCTGCTCCTAATCCAATTACATCATGGCCTTCAGCTTTCAATGCTTGTGCCTTTGCTGTAATTTCTAAAGTTGAAGACGGTGTTAAAGCAGCTACTCGCTTTGCTAATTTCATTTGTGGTTTCCCCCTGCATCTATTTTTCAATGCTGTAATATCCAGCATATTTCCCATCTTGAAATTCTAGATAATAATACGTATAACGACCTTCTTGATCAATATATGTAATTTCCCACAACGGAACATCGTTTTCAGCACCTAATTTTGCCTTTACCAATTCTTTGGGCTTGCGTTCCCCAGCCACAATTTGTAAAGCTTTCTTTTCAGAAATGCCCTCGTTCTTTTTACGTACTAGAACATTCCCTTTTTTCTCAGGTACCCAAACAATGATTTGTTCTCCTTTTTCATCTACACCTTGTACGACTGCATATGAAGATTTTCCGTTATAATAATCAACCGTTTTTACTTTCGTAAGCTTTGCTTTTTCTTTTGCAATTTCTACAACTTTTGACTCTTTCGGAATTTTCTTTTCCATTGTCGCATTATAAACATGCACCCCATATAATCCAATGGCAACGATAACGATAATGATGGCAAAGATCCACTTCTTCATTGCATCACTACGTTCTGTATATCGTAAATACTGCTGTTTCTTTTTCGTTTTCGTCTAATGCCAATCCGAACATGAGGTCCTGCTCTTTTAAAGTGCGATTCAAACTATCAACAATTTTATATAAGTCAGACGAATATTTAATACGCGTCGTTGATAGCACTTCGATTTTCTTCTCCATGAAAACTCCTCCGTTACACAAAAATTTCTAATTATAGAAGAACGCAATACGGTTACAATAAGAGTACATTCTTTACAACCCCTGCTTCATCACCCATCTATTATAGCAGGACATGTTCAGCAAAAAAAGGTTTCAAATTGAAAACCGAAACATTTGTATACAAGAAGTAAGAAAAAATAAATTTCCTCCTACCCACATTTCATGCCTGAAGTACGTCGTACTTCAGGCATATTTTTTCACTTACTGTTATTCCTTTAGCTATTTACCGATAGTAATTCCACCTACCTCAAAGTTATCTAAAAAATAACAAAAGTGAGGTAGGATATACTACCCGTCAAAAAACGATTGGCGAAGACGAAGAATCAGTGAGAAATGAAGGAACCCTCAGTGATTACAGTTTCACTTTATCCGCTTTATTCTTCTAAGTGATCTAACAGTTCTTCTAACGACCCTTCATAAAGAGGAACATTTGGAATAGATTGCATAAATCTTTTTCCGTAGAAAGAGTTGGTTAAACGACGATCTAAAACAAACACCGTTCCAGTATCCGTCATTGTACGGATTAATCGTCCAAACCCTTGCTTAAAACGAAGAATTGCTTGCGGAAGTGCCAGTTTCGTAAATACGTCGTCTCCTTTATTTTTCAACCATTCACTTTTGGCTTCCATCATTGGCTGATGAGGCGGTGTAAATGGTAACCGAACAATAACAAGATAGCTTAATGCATCTCCAGGAATATCAATCCCTTCCCAAAAACTACTTGTTCCTAACAAAATTGCTTTGTCGAACTCTTGAAATTTCCGAACTAAACGACTTCGGCTACGATTATGAACACTTTGTGTTAGTAATACAAAGCCTTCTAATTCATCCGCTTGTTTTAAATTTGTATATGTTTCCTTTAGCATTTCATAGGATGTAAACAAAACGAGCATTCTCCCATTTGTCGCTTTAGCAATCTTCATAATATGATGTGATACTTCTCTTATATACACATCCTCGCTTACTTGCTTAATAAGAGGAACATCAGTAGAAACCATTAGCTTTACTTGTTCCTCATAATGAAACGGCGATGGAACTGTTAATGTGTCTGGTGCAAAGTCATATAATCCAAGTTGTTCCTGTATATAATCGAATGTACTATTAACAGTTAAAGTCGCCGAAGTAAAAATAACGCTTCGCTTTTTTGTTAAGAACTCATCCGCAAACCTTTCTCCTATATGGACAGGTTGTGCATATAACACAGTGGAATGAATTGTACCTTTCGTTTCCGTTTCCATCCATGTCACATACTCTGTTTTTTCTAATATAAGCAGCTGCAATGAGTCGACCATTTTACGCAATAATTCAATTAAATGCATAAACTCGCCTGTAACAACATGCATCTCCCATTCGATTTTACTTTGTAATAAGTCCGCTTGTTGCTCTAGCGCAGTAAGTATTTTTCTCACTTCGTATACGAAGCGATTTGTTAACTCAGCTATACTTCTCCATAGCTTTCCATCCTCTTGGTCCGCGTTATATCGATAAATAAGCGGCATATTATTTGCCCCTTGTTCTTGCTTCGTTTGCTGAAATATAAATGTACGTAACATTTGAAATAATTCATCAGCATCGAATTTAATTTCCTTTAACCTATGACTCACCATTCGAAAAGCTGAGCGTGACGAATGATGAGATTTTTTCATCAATTCATATACCTTTGATAGCACATCGTCCGTCTCTAACGTACCAAAGCGTGATAAGATTAATTGAAAGTACATGCATGAAAACTGCTCTCCAAGTGTCCTAGTCGCTGTTTCTTCGATGTGATGAGCTTCATCAAAAATAATATGTTCACAAGATGCCAAAAGTGGATCTTCACTAACAAAATCTTGAAATAGTAAAGCGTGATTTGTAATAACAATATCTGCAAATAACGCTTTATTTTTTGCTCGTTGATAAAAGCAGCGACTAAACCAGTTGCTTTGCATGCCGCCCGGACTGTACGTATCACTACAAATCCGATCCCACAGTAACTTCCCACCTTCTGGAATATTAAGCTCGTCACGATCACCAGTCTCCGTTTGCAATAACCATACTAATACTTTTGCTTTCGTAAGCGCAGCATCATAGTTTTTCTCTTCTTCTTGCAATGCATATTCAAATTTATGTAAGCAAAGATAATGTTTTCTTCCTTTTAAAAGAGCCACTTCGAATGGAAATGGTAATATACTTTGTAATAAAGGAATTTCATTTTCAATCATTTGTTGTTGCAGTTGTACCGTTTGCGTACTAATAACAACTGACTCTTCTCTTCTCTTTGCAAAATAAATACTTGGAAGTAAATAAGCAAGTGTCTTCCCTGTACCTGTTCCTGCTTCAATTAATGAAAAACGAGAATCTCTTAATGCTGTATATATTTCCTTCATCATTCGCTGCTGACTTTCTCTTTGTTCAAAATTTGGCATCTTTAGCTCAAGTTGTCCCATTGACTTGTGTAAAAAAGCATCAAATTTAGATAAACAATCATCACCGATTTCTAATGAATAATTTCGTTTTCGAAGCGCAATATTTCGATATACTTCATATTCCTTTGCATCTTCTGTACCAAGCATCACTTTATTTAAAATATTTTCTGAAATGATATTCGCTATATCACTTTGGAATACATCGCTTAGTTCATATAAAGATTGTAATGTGACAAGCGGTAGTTTTTCTAATTGATTTAGAAATTGTAAAAATAATTCCGCTGTCACAAGAGCATCACTATCCGCACGATGCGGTTGATCATGTTCCAATTCATGTTTTTTTGCTAAATCACGCAATTTATAGCTATCAGCTGTCGGCAATAAAATTTGTGCCAATTCAACCGTATCAATTTTTGGACAGTTTACTTCTCCATATCCAGCCTGTTTTAATTCTTCCTTCAAAAAATTCCAATCAAAGTGAACGTTATGTGCAACAAAATAAGCACCCTGTAATAGTTCGGCTACCATCGGCGCTACATCGCAAAATAGCGGGGCTTGTTTCACGAGATTTTCATCAATCCCTGTTAATTCTGTAATAAATGGAGGAATCTCTCTCTTCGGGTTAACAAAAGACGAAAAGATTTCCAATATCTCTCCATCTTCTACTACAACAGCTGCAATTTGTGTAATTCTGTCCTTCCCATCTTTCCAGGAGTTCCCTGTCGTCTCTAAATCGACAACGACATAACGCTTACTCATATGTAACACCTCAATTTCTTACCCTTTCAAACAACAAAAATTCATATATTGTTACTATACCACGTTTTATATCATCTTAATGAAAAGATGGACAAAAAATAGAAGAGCCTGGTGTTGAAAAAAGGACTCTTTCTATTCATTCAAGTATATAGTTTCAAAAAAATCTTTAATCTTCTTTATCAATGAATAATTTTTCCGAACCGTTTTTTTACGTGTATTTACATAAAGTAAGCTTCCATCCGCGGGATTTCACATGCTATTATCCCCACTCACCTATTTGCCGCGCCTCTCTGAATCTTGAGGTAGATCTCTTACTGCCGCCGTGATAGCAAGATAAAATGAAAAGCTACCTCATATGAGATAGCTTTTCATTTTATAAAATCGTACCTGCTTTTTCAGCACCTAACATTTCAACAATTTGATTGTTATCATCTAACACCGCAATTTTTGGTACTTGTTTATCTACATCTTCTGTCGCTACGAGACCGTAACAAATAATAATAACTTTATCTTCAGGTTGTACAAGTCTTGCAGCTGCACCATTTAAACAAACAACACCGCTGCCACGTTCTCCTTTAATTACATACGTCTCTAAGCGAGCTCCATTGTTATTATTTACAATTTGTACTTTTTCATTTTCTACAATCTCCACTGCGTCCATTAAATCTTCATCAATTGTAATACTACCTACATAATTTAAATTTGCTTCTGTTACAGTCGCGCGATGTAACTTTGCTCTCATCATTGTGCGAAACATAGATGATTCCCCCTTATTCAACCGTTAATGTAATATTGTCAATTAAACGTGCATTATCAAACTTCACTGCAATTGCAAGAATAATACGCCCACCAATTGTTTCAACTTCCGTCAAAGTTGGGTACGCATATAGATCTGCATAATCGACGATACCTTGTGTATTTTTCTCAATATATTCTTTCACAAGACGTGTAATGATTTGCGGATTACGCTCTCCAGCTTCAATTCGTTTTTTCGCTATACATAAACTTTGATATAAATGTGGTGCTTCCTCACGTTCTTTTTCTGATAAATATACATTACGAGAACTTCTTGCTAATCCGTCCTCTTCCCTAACGATATCAACAGGTACAATTGTGATTGGAATATTGAAATCACGTACAAATCCTTGGATAACAGCGACTTGCTGTGCATCTTTCATACCGAAGTAGGCACGCTTTGGCATTGTAATATTAAATAGTTTCATCAATACAGTCGCAACACCTTCAAAATGAATCGGTCTTTGCTTACCACATAATACGTCTGTACGCTTTATAACTTCAACCTTTGTTGTCTGTTCTGCAGGATACATTTCTTCTACGCTCGGATAAAATAAATAATCCACCCCGGCTTCTTTTGCTACTTTCTCATCTCTCTCGATATCCCGAGGATAGCAATCTAAATCTTCATTTGGTCCAAATTGTAATGGGTTTACAAATACGCTTAAAATAACAACTTCATTTTCTTCCCTTGCTTGACGTAATAAAGTTGCATGCCCTTCGTGTAAATATCCCATCGTTGGAACAAAACCGCTATCTTTACCACTTGCACGAATTTCACTAGCAATTTGCTGCATCTCTTGCACTGTTGTTACAATTTTCATCACTGTTTCCCTCCGTATAATGCTACACATTCTTCCTCTTTCATTGTGAATGAATGTTGTTCTTCCGGAAATTGTCCTGCTTTTACTTCAGCAACATATTGCGCGATTCCGCGTACAATTTCTTCTTGAACTGATGTATATTGTTTCACAAATTTTGGAACACGCTCCACTCCATACGAAATGAGATCATGATAAACAAGTACTTGACCATCTACTTTACTACCTGCACCAATACCTATTGTAGGAATCGTCAGCTGCTGTGATACAAGCTCTGCTAGTTGCATTGGTACGCATTCTAAAACGATTGCCATTGCACCAGCCTCTTCACATTTCTTAGCATCTTCTAACAATTTCTTTGCACTTTCAGCATCTTTTCCTTGTACTTTATAGCCACCTAATACACCTACAGATTGAGGTGTTAAACCAAGATGAGATACAACAGGAATTCCTGCATTCGTTAAGAAGCGAATGATTGATACTACCTCATCCGCTCCTTCTACCTTCACTGCATGTGCTCCGCTCTCTTGCACGATGCGGCGCGCATTATGCATCGTTTCTTGCAAAGATACATGGTAAGACATAAACGGCATATCCGTTACAATAAAAGTTTCCTTTGCGCCGCGGCGCACTGCTTTCGTATGATGAATCATATCATCTACCGTTACTGGAATGGTAGAATCGTATCCAAGTACAACCATTCCAAGGGAATCCCCTACTAAAATCATATCAACTTCAGCTTCTTCTGAGAGCTTTGCAGATGGATAATCATACGCAGTAAGCATCGTAATCGGCTCACCTTTCTCTTTCATTTTTAAAAAATCTGTTGTCGTTTTCAAAAACTACTCCTCCTTTATTCAGGAGAGAGGAGATGGCCGAAATCATATAAAAAACCCATCTGACCAAAAAAGGGCAGATGGGTTGTGTTAGTCGGCAAAATTCATCCCTCTGTCCCAGTCCGTTGTTGGATCAAGGCAGAATCCAAATTATTTTTCTTCATTGCTTGAAATAATGGTGCAGTTCACTCAGATACTGCCCATATTCGAACTAATTATAGCAAACTAAGAAATAAAATTGCTACATTTTTTTGAAAAAATAATTTTCTATTCCTATTACAGTATGTGAAATTTCAAGAATAGCAACGAATATAACAGTAAACAATTCTATTCTTACTGTCATCCAATGTACAAATAAAAAGAAGCTCCCAAGCAGGAACTTCTCTCTACTTAATTTCTATATCAGCAGAATGAATATGATGAAGTTGACCTTTATCATCTTCTAACATAAGTACACCATCCGCTGTAATTCCTTTTGCTACACCTGTAATCGTATCTTTCATCGTTCGGGCCGTAATTTCTTTTCCAATACTTATTGCATAACTTTCCCAAAGAAGTTTAATAACCGAAAAACCATTTTTTACATATTCTTGATATAACTTTTCCATTTGTAAAAAGATCTGTTGCATAATCTCTGCTCGCACAATTGGTTTTCCTGATTCAATTGCTAAAGATGTTGCAATTTCTTTAATCTCATCTGCAAAATGTTCTTGCCCTTGATTTGCATTAATTCCAATTCCCATAATAACAGCATTAATCTTATCTGGGTCAGCCTGCATCTCTGTTAAAATACCGACAGCTTTTTTTCCTTCAATTAAAATATCATTGGGCCATTTAATTCCCACATTCACACCTGTACATTTCTCAATTGCTTGTGCTACACTAACAGCTGCTAATAAAGTAAGCTGAGGGGCATGATGAACGGGAATAGCTGGACGTAAAATAATACTCATCCAAATCCCTGTCCCTTTTGGTGAGTGCCATTTTCTACTCAAACGGCCGCGTCCTGCTGTTTGCTCTTCCGCAACGACAATTGTTCCCTCCGCCGCCCCTTCATAAGCAAGTTTTGCTGCAATATGCTGCGTAGACTCTACAGATTCTTTAAAATAAACAGTTCTCCCTATAAATTCTGTCTGTAAGCCTAATTGAATTTCATTCGCTGTTACTTTATCTGGCTTACTAGCAATCCGATATCCTAGACGGCGCACAGCTTCTAGTTCATATCCTTCGCTCCGAAGATCCTCCATATGTTTCCAAACAGCGGTTCTTGAGCAGCCAAGCTTGTCACTAATTGTTTGACCAGATACAAACTCGCCATCTGCTGCAGAAAAAATCTGCAGCAATTGTTTTCTTATAGTAGATTGCATCCTTGTAGCCACTCCCTTATTTTCTCTTTCTCATTTTCTAATCGTTCTTGTAAAATTTCTTCTTCGATTCTTTGCAACACTTCTGCCACCCATGGTCCAGGCGTTTTTTCTGTCCAACCTAACAAATCATTACCGCTTACTTTCATTTCCTGACGATTATGAATGGATAATGAATCAAATAATGACTGTACCTGATTTACAGAAAATATATCATATTTTTTTATAATAGCTTGATATACTCTTTCCGCCATTAAAGCAGTATGCAAACCTGTCTTGTATAGAAAAACTGCATCCCAAGACTTTGTTTTTCTAGAGCGGATTGCTAATATAACAGCTACAATATCTTTTATTTTTTTGTTTGAAAATTTCCATTGACGCAAGAAAACTGATGGATGTTCTTCACCAATACAATATAAGAAAAATGCCCACGCCTCGATATCGGTTTCAAAAAAATCCCAGTTATATTGCATAGCTTTTAAAATTCTTTCTTCTGACATTTGTAAATATGGTAAGTGCGTAACTAGTTTCGTCTCTACTAGTTGTTGAAGCCCATTTACACAATATTTACCCGTCAACAGCTTTTCAAACTCAACTGTAATTCTTTCAATCGCTATATGTTCCAGTAAATGCCCATACTCCTCAATCGCACGTTTCGTTTGTTCCTCTAAAAAGAATCCTAAAGTACTAACAAAGCGAATACCCCGCATCATACGTAGTGCATCTTCTTGAAAGCGATCCGCAGCATTCCCTACTGTTGCAATTTCTTGTTTACGAATTGCCTCTTGCCCCGCAAACAAATCAATGATGTTTCCTTCTTCATTCATCGCAATCGCATTCATAGTAAAATCTCGTCGTTTTAAATCTTCTTCTAATGAACGAACAAACTGAACACTACTTGGTCTGCGAAAATCTTCATAATCACTCTCCGTTCGAAATGTTGTCACTTCATACGGAATACCTTCTTGAACAACAATAACCGTACCATGTTCAAGCCCAACAGGGACATGTCTTGGGAATAAATGCATCACTTCTTCTGGAAGAGCTGATGTTGCGATATCAATATCACCAATTGGTCTATTGATAATAAAATCACGCACACTTCCCCCAACAAAATATGCTTCATGCCCATGTTGTTTCAATGTCTCAATAATTGCTCCAGCTTGTTTAAATCGTTTCATTTTTGTCATCCCTTAGTATGTCATAATAAATTG
Organism: Bacillus sp. FSL K6-6038; assembly: GCF_038050455.1. Lineage (NCBI taxonomy): Bacteria > Bacillati > Bacillota > Bacilli > Caryophanales > Bacillaceae > Bacillus > Bacillus sp. FSL K6-6038. Next base: position 1,611,284 of record NZ_JBBOUH010000001.1, on the reverse strand, counting down.
CCTCATATTGTGAAACAATATTTTCTGAACGAAATTGCTCATATACAGCTTCCATGGCGCGCTGTGCCATATTTTGATGGAGATCGTCGTTTTTAAGCAATTGTATCGCTTGCTTAGCTATACCTTTGATATCTCCAACTTCACATATATATCCCGTTTCACCATGTTGAATAACTTCTGGAATACCTCCAACACGCGTACCAATACATGGCACACCACACGCCATTGCTTCTAGTAAAACGAGGCCAAAGCTTTCTTTTTCTGATAAAAGCAACATTAAATCGCTCATTGCAAGAAGCTCAGCAACATTATCCTGTTTTCCTAAAAACAAAACATGTTCTTCAATATGTAAGCTTTTCACCAACTGTAAAATTGTACAAAATTCTGGCCCATCACCAACAAGTAATAATTTCGCTGCCACTTCTTTTACAATTTTAGCAAATGACTGGACAACATCTTGTGCACGCTTGACCTTGCGAAAATTCGAAATATGAATTAATACCTTTTCATCTTCACGTATGCCATACTCTTTTTTTAGTTGGGACATATCTCTCTTAAAATAGACACGCTCATCAATAAAATTATATACAGTTTGAATTTCTTTATTTGGCTTTACAAGCTCATGTGTTTCTTGAATTAACGAGTGAGATACAGCTGTAACAACATCAGATTGCTCAATACCAAACCGTATTAAATTATTTAGAGAAGGATCTGAACCAAGTACAGTAATATCAGTTCCATGTAACGTCGTAACGATTTTAATATCGTCTCCAATCATTTGCTTTGCTAAGTATGCACAAATTGCATGTGGTATTGCATAGTGTACATGTAAAACATCCAAGTTTTCTCTCTGTGCAACCTCTGCCATTTTACTTGCTAATGCTAAATCGTAAGGTGGATATTGAAAGACAGAATATTGATTTACCGTTACTTCATGAAAATAAATGTTTGGATATACTTTATTTAATCGGAATGGAACTCCAGAGGTAATGAAGTGAATTTCATGACCTCGTTCAGCCAATTGTTTTCCTAATTCAGTTCCTACAACCCCAGAACCACCAACAGAAGGATAACATGTTATACCTATTTTCAATTTCATTTACATCCCCCTATTAAATCAGCATGTAATAAAACTGGCTTTTTACTCATAAATCCTTCAGCATACATAACTCCAACTTCTTTTCCAAACATTTTCTCACGAGCGATTACTGTTTCGACATAACCTTCTGTTAAAGGTGTCTTCACACCATCACTTCCTGCTGTAAATTGGCTTTCATAGGCTTCTAACGCGGCTATCTTTTCAGAAAGATGTTCGCTAATATCAATGCAGAAATTCGGTTTATGAAAACCATTAATCATATAATAATAAAAAGATTGTACGCGATGTGGTGACATTTCTGGCATATATTTACGAACACCTGCTGAAAACACAGCTTCTTCCACGAGTTTCGCACAATTCGCATGGTCTGGGTGGCGATCTTCATAGTATGGTGCAAAAATAAGCGTTGGCTTATATGTCCGAATAATTTTTACGATTTCTCTTATATATTCTTCTTTCATATACAGACCGCGGTCTGGCATTGCTAAATTGATTCGCTCTGTCACTCCCATGATACGAGCGGCTGCTTGCGCTTCTTCTTTTCTTAGTTCAACCGTCCCATTTGAGGATAAATCGGCTTCTGTCAAATCACAAATGCCAACTTCATATCCTTGTTTTGTATATTTGGCAATAGTGCCAGCCATGCCGATTTCAACATCATCGGCATGGGCACCAAACGCTAATATATGTAATCCTCTCATAATTTGTTCCCTCATTTTCGTAACTTTCGGTAGTCTAAATCTCCTCGTTCTAATGCATGCATTAACATCTCAGCACTTGCCATATTCGTTGCAAGCGGAATCGCATACACATCACATAAACGAAGCAATGCATTTACATCTGGCTCATGTGGTTGTGCTGTTAGCGGGTCCCGAAAGAAAATCACCATGTCTAAATCGTTTTTTGCAATCATTGCACCAATTTCTTGATCGCCGCCAAGAGGACCAGATTGATATCTTGTGACTGTAAGTCCTGTCGCTTCCATAATGCGAAGGCCTGTTGTTCCCGTAGCAAAAAGTTCATGTTGTTCAAAAATTGGTTTATATGCGTATGCAAACGAAACCATATCATCTTTCTTTTTGTCATGTGCAATTAAGGAAATCTTCATCCGTCTTCCCCCCCCCTTTAATCGATAATCTTCTCTAATCCATATACAAGATGGTCAAGATTCATTACTGTTTCAATAGATAATTTTACTCCAGACATAAATGATGCTCTGTTGAATGAATCATGACGAACTGTTAACATCTGTCCGTCTCCGCCAAACAATACTTCTTGATGCGCAATAAGCCCTGGTAAACGCACGCTATGAATATGAATACCATCTACATTTGCACCACGTGCTCCTTTTAATTGTTCTGTTTCATTTGGATGACCTTGTTGTTTTGGTTCACGATTTTGACGAATTAAATCTACCGTTTTTACAGCTGTACCTGATGGTGCATCTAATTTTTGATCATGATGTAGTTCAATCACTTCAACATCTTGGAAATATTTCGCTGCCATTTGAGAAAACTTCATCATAAGTATTGCACCAATTGCAAAGTTTGGAGCAATAATAGTACCTACCTGTTTTTCTTTCGCAGTGTCTGTTAAATGCTGAAGTTCTTCTTCTGTAAACCCTGTCGTACCAATAACGGAACGAAGACCATGTTCAACAGCGAGTGTAACATGTTCTTTGCCGACCTCTGGTGTCGTTAAATCTAGCAATACATCCGCTTCTACTTCATTTAAACAAGTATGTAAATCCGCATAGATTGGTGCATGTAATGTAGGCATTCCAGGAAGATTTGAAATCATTTCACCACCATGCTTATAATCAACTGCTGCTACTAATTGAAAATGTGGTGTTCTTTCCATTAGAAGTACTGCTTCGTGTCCCATACGTCCTCTTGGTCCAGCAATAATCACTTTAATATCTTTCATTATTCTTTCTCTCCCTCTTCAATACGTGTCCAGCGATCTTTATCACGTGTATTAAATTTATCCATTACAATGTTATGTGCTGTTTCTAAATCAATATGTAAGCTATTTGCCATGCAGATCATAACAAATAATACATCTCCAAGTTCTTCTTCAATTGTTCGTTCTTTTTCAGTCGTTTTCTTCGGCTTCTCACCGTAATAGTGGTTCACTTCCCTTGCAAGTTCACCCATTTCTTCTGTCAAACGAGCCATCATTGCAAGCGGACTGAAATAACCTTCTTTAAATTGACTAATATATGCATCTACTTCTTTCTGCATATCTTTCATCGTTTTTTGTTCCATGTTGTTCACCTCTAATCCTTCCTCTTTCATGTTAGCCAATTCATGGCGATTTGACAAATATTATTCCTCTTTCGTCCCTATTTGCCACGTATTTTTGGATAGACTATAATAAAGTGAAACTTTCTTTTGCAAATGTTCTTCTTGCAAAAGATTAGTTGAACCAATCGGGCTCTTACGGTTAGTTAGTCTTTTCTTCTCACCTTACTCCTTACCAACCGTTAGTGCGGGGTAAAGTGAAACTTTCTTTTGCAAATGTTCTTCCTGTAAAAGGTTACCTCTTACCAATTACAATCATACAAATGACTTACTATTCTTATCGTGTTTCTTCGTCATTAGCTATTTCAACGGAGCGAAGTAACAATTACATATTAGGGGGCTTGCTACATGAAAACCAACTTAAAGATTCGAAACATTATATTTATTTTGATTGGTTCCGCTATCTTCTCTTTTGGCATCGTAAATATTAATATTGAAAATCACTTAGCAGAAGGTGGCTTTACAGGAATTACGTTATTGCTTTATTTTCTCTTTTCCCTTGATCCATCGTATACAAACTTAATCTTAAACATCCCTCTCTTTTTTGTCGGTTGGAAATTACTCGGCCGAACAACTTTCTTATACACATTAATCGGAACGTTTAGCGTCTCCTTATTTCTATGGATTTTTCAGCGCTACGAATCATTAAATTTACATTTGAATTTGCAAAATGATATGACATTAGCAGCCCTGTTCGCTGGAGCATTTATTGGGATTGGTCTCGGAATTATATTCAAATACGGTGGAACAACTGGTGGCGTCGATATTATTGCTCGATTAGCTCATAAATATGTTGGCTGGAGCATGGGAAAAACAATGTTTATGTTTGACGCTGTTGTCATTGTCATCTCCATTCTTACATATCTATCTTATCGCGAGGGCATGTATACGTTAGTTGCGGTCTTTATCGGAGCAAAGGTCATTGACTTTATGCAAGAAGGAGCATATGCAGCAAAAGGAGCAACCATTATTTCAGATAAAAACGACGAGATTGCTGCCAAGATTTTATCCGAGATGGAGCGCGGGGCAACCTTTTTAAAAGCAGTTGGCTCTTATACAAAGATTGAGCGAAACGTACTTTATTGTGTTGTGGCAAAAAATGAAATCGTAAAACTAAAGAATATTATTACTTCAGTAGATCCTCATGCATTTGTTGCAGTAAGTGATGTACATGATGTAGTTGGTGAAGGCTTTACATTAGACGAAAATAAAAATCCATTACATAATTAAACATGCTAGATCTCTAACATTACTACACTTTCCAAATACACAACTTAAAAAGCTATCGAACCCGATAGCTTTTTAAGTTGTAAACCACTATAAAGAAAACTTCTACTATATATACTTCCCTAATTTTTCTAAATCCTCATAAATCAAATCCAACAAGCCTCTATTATAAAAAATTGATGCTGGATGAAATGTCGGAAAAATATTATATATCTTCTCGGTCCATATAAAATCTGTACTTTGATTATTTTTTAGTCTTCGTACTGGCTGCTGCAATAATTGTCCATGAACATCAGTAATTTTTTTATCTGGTCCCACTAAACGCTTTAATGCAATATTTCCAAGTGTGACAATAACCGGTGCTTGCACGTGCTCCATCTCATAATCTAACAAAGGAGCATGTATAAGTATTTCTCCCTGATTTGGGGTTCGATTATATTTCTGCTGAGCAACTTGCCCGCTCCGCTCTCTTTTCTCTCTCCATATATAAGGCCGGCTACGTACAGTGCTCGTAATATATACTTCTTCCCTTGTAAGGCCGATACGTTCTAAAAATCCCATTAACTCCTTACCTGCTCTTCCACTAAACGGAATGCCATTATGAATTTCTGTTTCTCCTGGCGCTTCTCCAACAAGCATTAGTTTCGGCTTTTCAGGACCTTGTCCACATAAAAAACCTTCTAATGGATAGGGAGCACTAAGTTTTTTCACATGCAGTACTAATGAATCTGGATATTGCATTTCCATCACCTTCACTCATAATCATTTTACCTATGCTTCTTACTATTATAACTTGCTCTTTAAATTTCATTATGCTACTTGTTATCAATTTACAATAATAAACAAATTATAAAACAAAATTCATCGCTTCTCTCTGAAACTTAAGGCTTGAGTCTTACTGTCCACAAATAGCGGGATAAAGAAAAAGACTATCGAAATCGATAGTCTTTAATCATCGCTACGCTGCATCCCTGTATAAACTAATACTAGACGAAGCAATTCAAATACCGCTACTGCCGCCGCTGCAACATATGTTAAAGCTGCTGCATTTAATACTTTACGTGCTTGCCCATATTCGTCTGTTGATACAATTCCAAGTGCTTCAATTTGCTGCATTGCGCGTTTTGAAGCATCAAACTCAACCGGCAATGTAACGAGCTGGAAAACTACACCTGCTGCCATTAAAATAATCCCTAGTAACAATAGCTTTGTCATCGATGCAAATATACCAATCATAATGAACACCCATGACATGTTCGATCCGAAGCTTGCAACTGGAACTAAAGAATGACGAAAACGCATAAACTTATAATCTTTCGCATCTTGAATCGCATGCCCTACTTCATGAGCTGCTACAGCTGTTCCAGCAACTGAATGACCATAATAGTTATCAGTTGACAAGCGAACCGTTTTGGCTGTTGGGTCATAGTGGTCTGACAAATGCCCTGGTGTTTCTTCTACAGCTACGTTATACAAACCATTTTCATCTAAAATTTTTCGAGCTACTTCCGCTCCTGTCATACCCGATGTTGAATACACCTGTGAATATTTGCTATAAGCACTGCGTACTTTTGACTGTGCATACAACGGTATGATCATAATGATCGCGAAATAAACTAAATAAAAAGCCATTATGAACCTCCATTGAAGTCGTAATTATAGTACTATCCATTCTATTTTCTTCTTTATATATTGTCAATAAAGAAACCTTACAATCCTTGTCTATATTAGTGATCTTATCGATTTTTAGAATGTATCCCACTGGTACGCTTCGCTTTCTCTCCCTTATATTTTCTCCAACCGACGTACGTTAATGTAAAGAAAATAAGTCCACCTGTAATTGTCATAAACCATATGAGAGAAGAGTCCACTTCATCTTTCTTTGCTGTTTGAAATATTTTTTGTAAATCTCCTTTTATAATCCCTACTTGCATTTGTCCACTTTTATTTTTTAACATCACATTACGGAATTCATCCAAATACGATAAATGCGCATTTACACGCTGTGATTGATTTTCCGGCAATGCAATCATTAAACTTGGATAAATCACATCAAATTCATGCAAAAATGTATTTAATGATTGTTGGAATCGTTCATCATCTTCTGTTTGAAGTGCCTTTTCAACTTTATCAAAAGCCCCCATAACACGTCCTTCTCGTTCTATCCAAAGCGGTTGATACTTAGATACTTCCGCATCTACCACCAATTGTAGTGCCAATACATCATCTATTTTTATTTGCTGATCTAAACTTTCTTCCCCAAGCGATCGCTGTGCCCTGTCATACGCTAAAGAGATTACCCGAAAATGCATGGGTGTTAGTTTATTTTCCTTTTCATTCTCCCGCAATACAAATTGTTCTGAAAAATGTTGCAATACTTGCGTTGCTTTCTTATATTCTTCTTGTTTTACAAGTTGCAAGGAATCATCTAATAGCCCCGTTAACTCATTCCATTTTTCAGCGTATATACGTACTGGAAACAATATAATCAGAAATGCTATCATTCCAATTAAGACTCTCTTCATTCCGGTCCCCCCTATAACTACTAGTACAAAATATGTTAAGGTGGACAAGAATAGAACAGAACGAAACCGAAAAATATTTTATGAATAAAGATTTTCCATTGAAGACTTCCGCTTTTTTAATAAATATCTATACATACAATAACAAAAAGCACTCCCACATAAAATCAATATTAAAATTACACATGCTGCATGCATAAAAAACTGTTCTGGTAGCATTAAAATAATAGGATCTGTTTCACTATCAAATTGCCAATAATCATTGCTAAAAAGAAGTTTATGGAATAGTACAAAACTCTTTTCAAAATTAATTGCAATAGGCAAAGTAAGCGCAATCGGAAATATAATGGTCAAAATTGCGCCATGTAATAAAAACTTCATCTTTCGTTTACGCAATAAATACCCCCCGCCCAATAAAGCAATACTGAGCGCCATACACATCCCGTATTGAATCTTCACTAAAATATTTTTCACATCAACAAAATGAATTCTTCCACTTGTTGACATATCTAGTGTAGGCAATTGTAATGATTCATGATAAAAAGGAGAAAGGTATGTCATCAGTACATCATAGTTCTTCTTAATTTCTGATTCTGTCATATTTGCTAAATCTGGTATATTTAAAAAATGTATATCTGCATAATATAACCATTTCCCATATACAACAATTGTAGTTGCAATAGCAAAAATAGAAAATGCTATACAGTATGAGACAATAGTAGTTATCAAACGATCGAATATTCTTACACCTATCTTATTTTTATTCATTTTCTTTCTCCAATTCCTCATTTAATTTCATAACGAAAACTGTTTTCGATTTTTTCTCAAACAATAATAGTATGTAATAGTTAATACAACAATACTTAACCAAAATGTAAAGTAACCAATCTGTTCTACAAACAAATGCATAATACCATATCTCGGCATTTGCCAAAACAAATAGTCGATTACATCATTATGTAACGTCCATATACCTGCTACAATAAAATGCCACTTTTTTATACGGTAAAACGGGGCATATAATAAACCTTGTATAGCCATTGCAAAATGAGAAAGCACCAACATATAACTCATAAACTCAAGATTGCCCTTAACCATAAACATAATGCCATTTACAACAACAGCCCAAATACCATATTTCATTAAGGAAACGATTGCTAAAGCTTCTATTAGTCCCCAATTTTTATTACACAAAAAGGCCAGTAATACAAAAACAAAGAAGAAACTTGCAATAGGACTATCAGGAACAAATGGCCAGAATATCAATGAAGTTTCCATCAGTTGATCTCCATACCAAATAAAACCATATATTGTCCCTAAAATGTTAATGATGAACAAAAGTAGTAAAACCGAACGCTGTCTTAATAACGCATACACGTAGACCAATATGTATATACAACACCTTTCAAACAAAGTAACTTTTTTATTCTCTAAAACGCTATGCTTTTATTATAGCAAACTTTGTGTTACAAACAGAAAAGCTGACTACAAATTCGTAGTCAGCCTTCAATTATTTTTTATTATATTTCGTAATAAATTCTGAGAGCTTCTTCAATTCTTCATCTGTGCCCTTAAATACTCCTTTAGGCATCGCACCTTTTCCATCTTTCGCAATCTTTGCAATTTCTTCTGGTTTTAACGTTAAATTCTGCAGCGCTGGCGCCGCTGCACCACCTTGCAAGTTATCACCATGACATGTTAAACATGTATTTTTTTGCATCAATTTATAACCTTCATCATTTTTATCTACTGGTGTCGTTTTCACAATTGCACCTTGTTTTTTTGCAGCTTCCCAGTCATGATGTGCCACAGACTCCCATGTTAAAAAGATGATAGAAGCAATTGCTAAAAGCATGAATCCAGTTGCAACTGGTCGTTTCAATGGACGTCTTTCAGGACCTCGATCGAGAAATGGCGCCAATAGTAATGCTCCAAATGCAATCCCTGGCATAATAAACGCGCCGATTACAGTAAATGAGCCTGATGCATATGAGTACTTTAAAAGCTGATACAGAAATAAGAAATACCAGTCTGGAAGTGGTATATATCCTGCATCTGTAGGATCCGCCATTCTCTCAAGTGGCGACGGGTGCGCCACCGTTAAACATAAATAACCGATTAAAAAAACCGCACCAACCATCCATTCTTTCAACAAGAAGTTCGGCCAAAACGCTTCTGTTTTCCCTGGATATTCAGAATAATCTTTCGGGATATTCGGTTTACGTGCTACAGGTACTCGTGAATCTCCCACAAACTTCATCCCTTTGCCGCGATGCATAATCTCCCTCCTTCAATTCAGTTTTTCTCCTATTCTTTCAAATTAGCAATCTCTTACTTATAGCGGACCAGAAATACCTTGTTTGCGAATCATGATGAAGTGGAAGGCCATTAAGCCTAGAAGTGCTGCTGGTAAGAAGAAGACGTGAATAGCAAAGAAGCGAGTTAATGTTTGAGCCCCGACAATTTCGGAGTGACCAGCAAGTAATGTTTTAATATAAGGGCCGATAAGCGGTGTTTGCTCCGCAATTTGAATCCCTACTTTTGTTGCAAATAACGCTTTCATATCCCATGGTAATAAATATCCGGTAAAACCAAGACCTAGCATAACAAAGAAAATAAGAACACCGACAATCCAATTTAATTCACGAGGTTTCTTATATGCACCTTGGAAGAAAACCCTAAGTGTATGTAAAAACATCATTACAATTACAAGGCTGGCACCCCAATGGTGCATGCCACGTACAATTTGTCCATACGCAACTTCATTTTGTAAATAATAAACCGATTCCCAAGCATTTTTAATATCCGGTACATAATACATTGTTAAAAACATTCCTGACAAAATTTGAATTACAGTAACAAAAAACGTAAGTCCTCCAAAGCAGTAGACGAATGCAGAAAAGTGATGTGCTGGATTTACATGTTCGGGTACTTCATGGTCGGCAATATCACGCCATATCGGTGTAATATCTAACCGTTCGTCCACCCAATCATAAATTTTATTTAACATCTATTTCGCACCCCCTCTTGGCTTTGCTTTTCCTAAATAAAGCGTTCCATCCTTCACTTTGGATTCATACACATCAAGTGGAGCAAGAGGCGGCGTTCCCTTTATGTTTATGCCATCTTTTGTGTAACGTCCCCCGTGACATGGGCAAAAAAATTGATTAGGATGCGACTTGTCTGAATTCCAGTTAACCGTACACCCTAAATGTTTACACACTGGAGAAAACGCTACAATGTCTCCGCTTTCATCTTTATGCACCCAAGCAGATTTTGGTTCTTCGGACTTGTACCATCCATCAACCTGCTTTACCTTAAAGTCAAAGCGTTTTGGTTCTGTTGTAATCTCTTTAACTTGCGCAACAGCAACCATCTCTCCCCCCGCTTCTTTCCTTAAAACTGGATCAAGTGCAAAGCGCGTCATTGGCATTAAAATTCCAGCTGCCATAAAACCTCCTACACCTGTAAGCGTGTAGTTTAAAAATTGTCTTCTTGACACACGATGTTCTTTCTCGCTCACGAAAATTTCCCCCCTCTATCAGAAATTGTCCCCTCGTGACAAAACAGTATAAAAAAATAAAAACTAGGACACTATCATGATATAATACCCACATGCGCAGGTCAATATCATACTACTCATAATCATAAGAACTATCTGCTTATTTTTTATTTTCCCACTTTTCTGTCAATAATTCCATTATATTTTTTACATGCGCATGAATTACTTCTCTTTTCGCTTGATCACTAAATTCCTCTAGCGATAAAGCAGGTAACCAAAACAAATGACCTGGTAACGTATCTACACCCTCTTTCCATGCAAAGTCACTTGTAACATAAGCAATATGTTTCAATCCTTGCTCCTGCAAATGACTTGTCCAATCTTGTAAACGCCCTTTCTCTTGCTTTTGCTGCTCCGTTAAGTACGTAAACGGCGGTAACAAAAGCACTCTTCCTTTATATTCTCTTTCTAACTCCATGCTTAAAGTTTCAATAAATTCCCCTTGCGCTACAACACTCTTCATTTCTTTTGCTACTGAAATAGAAAGAAGGGGTATAATACCAGTATCCACATACTCTCTAGCTTGTTCAAATTGCTCCGCATCTTTTACAGCCCATTTCATCATAATTCCCTCCTTTGCCCATTATCTCATTCTAAATGACAGAACTTTCACTTTATATCTATTAAACCATACTAAAACAGGTAAAAAAAGAAAAACTACCTATATTAGGTAGTTTTTCTTTAAATAGTTAGAAATTTGTCAAAATTAAAGAAAATCATCATTCCCTACAAACTTTTCAATTCCTCTGTTAACTTACAAAAAGCTTCCTTATCTTGATTGTCCAGCGCTTCATCAATTTGCTTTAAAAGTCGATCTCTTCGAAATGAAAATACACTCTCTTCTAAAAATCGTTCTGCAAGTAAACGATCTTTTTCATTTACTTCAATATGCTTTGGCAAGTACGGATTTTCTTCTAATACTGCTACATAATTTGCATTTTGGAACGATGATTTAAAATTAAGTTGAATATAAATATCCTCATCTCGATTTAAACGAATGTCATGAAATGATTTTTCTGCATCCGTCGTCATAACATTTTGTTTAAAGAAGTGAAACGGTGTATCTTTCACACAATTTGCTGACATCACTAAACCACGAGGGCAATATTTTGCATGTTCTACGAAGTGGACTTTGTGCATTAATTGATCATGACTCATTAAATAATTTAAAATCCATACACATTCACGCTGTTTCAGTTGATAATTGTTTAAAAACCATTTTACAAAATCCTTCTTCTCGTTTACAGAAACAGGGGTATTCATAGCGCTCAGTCCCTCCTCTGTCTTTCTCTTTTCTTATTTAGATTCAAGAAGCAGCATTCACTTTCCTTCCAACTTATGAAAAATCCTCTAAATTATATAGCAATTCTTCGATGTGAATTTGTGTTGGATCCAGTTGTAGTAAGCGTGTAAATACTTCTTTCGCTTCTTTTCGCAACCCTTCTTCTAATAGGAAATAACCGTACTCTTCCAAGAAATCCGGATGATTCTTAAAAGAAGTATATGCACTCTCATAGTGTTTTAATGCATCAGAATACATTTCTAATTGTTTTTTCGCAAATGCCAGATCCCAAAGTAATTGTGTATCTTGTTCTCCACTATCCATTGCATTTTCTACAACAACAATTAGTTCTTCATATTTCTCTTGTTCTTTTAAGATATATGCATATTTTAATATCGCACCTAAATGTCCTGGATCAATCTGTAATGCTTTTTGAAGCAATTCTTCTGCTTCTGCTAATTTCCCTATCTTCGCTGCAATATTTGCAAGTTCTACATAAAGAGGCACAGATAATTCATCAATTTTAATTCCTTCATGAAGTGTTTCATAGCTTTCTTGAAGCATTCCTTCTCTTTCATAACATTTAGCCAAATACATATATAAGGATGCATATTCTGGGTCTAGTTCTTTTAATTCTTTCCAAGCTCCAATCGACCTTTGATACTCTTCACCTTGATAAAGTGTAAATGCATACCCAAATAAAGAATGAATATCTTTTTGTTCTTCTAATCCTTCTTCATAGTACGTAATTGCTTCTTCCCAGTTTCCAATTGCACTTAGCGTTTCAGCTAAGCGAAGGGCAATTACAACACCTCCCATTACTTTGTGATCAGAAAGTAATGACTGGTAATAAGCAATCGCTTTTTGCTCCTCACCTTTACTGCTATAAAGTTCTGCTAGTCCAAAAGTAATAACAGGCTCTTCTGGCATCATTTCTTTTGCTTTTAATAGTTTTTGCTCTGCAACATCATCGAAGCCCTGCATTTGAAATAGATCCGCAACAAGTAGTAAAGATTGAACATACAGTTCATCGTCTTCAGAGATATCATGAAGCACTTCAATTGCCTCATCTTCTTTATCTAAATCAATATATAATTCTGCTAAAAATATTGTAAACTCACTTTCTTCTGGATATAACAAACGTAAATCTTCTGTAATCGCTAACGCTTCATCAATAAATCCAAGCGTATGATAGTAGCGAGCAATATCATACTTCTCTTCATCTGTCCCTTGTTTTACCAATTCTTTTAATTGTGTTAATCCTTTTTCCGCTTCCCCATTTTCAATATAAGAAACAGCCTGTTCAAACTTTTGCATAAATGTCTCCTTTAATTCTTATAATATTCTCTTCTGTTCATTAATCATAAACAACTGTTGCCATGTAAGCAACTCAAAGAAGCAGAAAAGAATCTTCCCAAACTGAAAAGATCCTTTTGCTTCACAGAGATTCTAACTGCTCAAAAAAATTCGGATAGGATACAGCAACTGCATCACCATTTTCAATTTGCATTTCTCCTTCTGCTATACAAGACGCAATTGCAAGCATCATGCCAATGCGATGGTCCCCATGACTATTAACAATATTCCCTTGTAACTTCTGATTCCCATTAATAATCATACCATCTGGTGTCGCTTCAATTTCCGCTCCCAGTTTTCGAAGCTCATCAACAACCGTATTGATGCGATTCGTTTCTTTTACTTTTAACTCCTCTGCATCTTTAATAATTGTTGTTCCTGTCGCCTGTGTCGCCAGTAAAGCAATAATAGGAATTTCATCAATTAACCTTGGAATAAGTGAACCGCCAATTTCAATTCCTTTCAGTTCAGAAGTTTCAATTGTAATATCTCCACATGGTTCAAACTCTTCATTTCGAACATTACGAATTGAAATAAGCGCTCCCATTTCTGATAACACATCCAGAATCCCTGTTCTTGTTGGATTTAAACCAACATTTTTCAATACAAGTTTACTATTTGGTACAATTGCACCCGCTACTAAGAAAAAGGCAGCTGAAGAGACATCACCTGGAACCTCTATTTCCGTTCCTACAAGCGATTGCCCCCCTTGTAAAGAAACAGTTCGCCCTTCTACATTCACTTCACAACCAAATGCACGCAGCATTCTTTCCGTATGATCACGAGATTGTAACGGTTCTGTTACTGATGTCACCCCTTCTCCTTGCAATCCTGCAAGTAAAATAGCTGATTTTACCTGCGCACTTGCTACAGGAGAATGATAGTGTATACCTTTTATGTTTCCTCCACGAATCGACAACGGCGTATATTGTCCATCTTCCCGACCTTCAATTTGTGCATCCATTTCACGAAGAGGGGCTGTAACACGTTTCATAGGACGTTTTCCAATAGATTCATCCCCAATTATAGTACAATGGAAAGGAGCATTCGCTAAAATACCAAGCATGAGACGAATAGTGGTTCCTGAGTTCCCTACATCTAGCACCTCTTTCGGTTCCTGTAATCCAGCTAATCCTTTTCCATATACAATGACATCGTTACCATCTTGCTCAATCATTATTCCTAATTTCCGAAAGCAAGCAATCGTACTTAAACAGTCTTCTCCTAATAAAAAATTTGAAATTTTTGTTGTTCCCTCTGCTATCACTCCAAACATCACAGCGCGGTGTGAAATAGATTTATCTCCAGGCACAGCAATCGTTCCATTCAAACCATTTTTCCGCCTTATGAGTCTCCTCATTTTTATCACCCCTATTAAAAATAATATATACTTTTGTACACCTATATCATCTCTATATATCCATTTTGATTTTCCAACATATAAGTCGCGGCTATAAAAACAAAAGAAGATCCCCACTCATTTTCTCTCTTTGTTTTCACTTGGCATGGGACTGACTGAAAAAAGCTCTGACCGCTTCTATGCACGACCGGATCCTCTCTCCCTCCTAAAAAGAAATGTTTTATGGCGGTTTTCCAATTTGTATGTATATATCTTTATTGTACTGCTTTCCTTCTTCATCGTGCAAATATGTATAGCCTAAAGAAAACGACTCCTATAATGGGAGCCGCGCCTTTTCTTAAGAATATGTTTCTTCTTTCTTTTTTTGCTCTTTCACAAGTTCCGTCAGCAATTCAATAATCTCATCATTCTCTTCTTTTAAACCAACAGTAATACGGATACCATCTGGCAAGCCAAACGCAGCACCTGAACGAACAATATACCCTTTTCTCATTAATCTTTCAAATGCTTCATTACCGGGAATCCCAAGCTTTAAGAATATGAAATTTGTTTGTGATGGATAGTAAAAAACGTCGTACTCCTTACAGAACGTATAATATTGATTTAATCCTTCAGCATTTTGCTTCACGCACTCTTGTAAAAATTCTTGATCTTTTATCGCTACCGAACCAACAGCTTGTGCAACAGCTGATGTATTAAATGGTAATCTTGCTACTTCTAATTGCTGTATGAGTTTTTCATTCCCTACAGCATAACCAATACGAAAAGCAGCTAAGCCATATGCTTTTGAAAATGTACGTAACACCATGAGATTTTCATACTCTTCAAGAAGTGGCAATGTTTGTGGATACTCTTTCGCTCCTGCATATTCATAGTATGCTTCATCCATAATTACGAGTGTTGACTTCGGAACCGCCTCTAAAAATGAAAGTAATTTTTGCTTTTCTACATATGTTCCTGTTGGATTGTTCGGATTACAAATCCATACGATTTGCGTTTGTTCATCAATTTGCTTTAGCATCGTGTCCAAGTCATGAATACCGTCCTTAAGTGGCACTTCACGAACCTCTGCCCTTTCAATTACAGCATGGTGATAGTATTGTGAAAATGTTGGATTTGCCATCACAACATTTGTACCTTTTTCTAATAAAGCGCGACTAACCATTTGAATTACTTCATCTAGACCGCTACCAAATAAAAGTTGCTCTGGTTTCACATGAAGGTGTGCGGCTACTTTTTCACGAAGTTCAAAAGCTGCTCCATCTGGATATAAAGCATATTGTGTGCTTAATGAAGCTAAAGCTTCCGTTACACGTTTTGAACAGCCGAACGGGTTTTCATTAGATGCTAATTTTACAATTTTAGATAATCCATATTCTCTTTTTACTTCTTCAATGTTTTTGCCAGGTACATATGCTTTCAAAGTTAACAATTGCTCTTTTACTCTCATTTTGATTCCCCCTGTCATTTTACTAGATCAGACCGCAGTACAATCGCCTTTTCTACATGCACACACTCTACTTCATGCTGCAACTGTCTTGTCGTGACTGTCATCATCACACGAATACACTTCTGCAAAGCATTCGGTACATCTATTTCTTTTACACACATCACCGGTAATAAGTAAAGTCTTCCAAGTCGCTGCCTGAAAACATGCATTTATGTCAGCTGTTGTAGAAATTAACACCGATACAATATCAGCCGGATAGATTCCATTGTCATTTGCTATTCTCTTCACTAAACGCTCTGTTGCAGTCAATATCTCCTCAGCTTCATTATGTTCGACTGTAATCGCGCCGCGAATTGCGCGAATCAAATAGATTCCTCATCTCTTTGAAATGCTTCTAATGTAGTATGGACAGTCTCATCTGAAATAGATACGACATTCACTACCCCATATTCCTGCATAAGTACCATACGAATTATTCCTGCGTTCGCTTTTTTATCTTGCTTCATCACTTGCACAAGACGTTCTATATTTAGATTCCTTGGCATATGTGGATAACCATACTGAGAAAACCACCGCTTAATTTCCTTATAACCAAGGTCTACTTTATAAATTTGTTCACTTAAGAATATCGCGAATAACATACCAATTGCTACTCCATCACCATGAGTAATTTTCCCATACCCCATCTCTTTTTCAAGAGCATGTCCTAATGTATGTCCAAAATTCAAGTGAGCACGCACACCTTTTTCAGTTTCGTCTTGCGCTACAATATTTGCTTTTACAGGAATTGCTCGCTGTAATATATAAATTAATTTTTCATCCCGTACATCTTCTAATGTTTTCACTTCTCGCTTTAACCAATGATATAATTCAACATCACCGATAAAAGCATGTTTAATCGCTTCAGCAAATCCTGAACGCCACTCTTTTTCCGGTAATGAATTTAAAAATGGTGTATGATATAGAACTGCTTCTGGCTGATGAAACGCTCCTATCATATTTTTTCCTAGAGGGTGATTAATGGCAACTTTTCCACCAACTGCGCTGTCATGTGCCAGTAACGTTGTTGGAACTTGAATAAAGCGAATACCGCGCATAAATGTCGCCGCAACAAAACCAGCTAAATCACCGATCATTCCTCCTCCAAGTGCAACAACTAAAGAATGTCGATCCATCCCATTTTCAAGCGCTGACGTATGAGCCGCATAAAAGTTTTCAAATGATTTTTCTTTCTCTCCACTTGGAACAACAAATGAAAAAACATGTTTTTCTACTTGCAATGCATCCATAACTTCTTCTAAATGAAATGATGCGACAGATTCATCAGAAATGACCATTACATTAGAAACAGTCGGTTCCATATTTCGAACAAGCGCTGTCAAATGTGACAACGCATCTTTTCCTACATATACATCATACTCTTTAGACTGCGTCTGAATATGTATTTTCTCCATTAAAATTCCCTCGCATATTCATTATGTTTCTTAATATTTTCACGAATACAATCCATACGATCTGCTCCAAATTGTTCCACTAAAGCTACTGCTAGTTCCCATGCAACAACTGCTTCCGCCACAACACTAGCTGCTGGTACAGCACAACTATCAGAACGTTCAATGCTCGCTGAAAAAGATTCTTTCGTATCAATATCAACACTTTGAAGCGGCTTATATAGCGTTGGAATGGGTTTCATGACGCCGCGTACGACAACCGGCATACCTGTTGTCATGCCACCTTCTAATCCACCAGCATGATTTGTTCGTCTCGTATACCCTTTTTCTTGATCCCAAAGAATTTCATCGTGCACTTGACTTCCTGGCTTATGTGCCGCTTCAAATCCAATGCCAATTTCCACACCTTTAAAAGCATTTATACTCATTACTGCCGCTGCTAATTTCGCATCGAGTTTTCGGTCATAATGCACATAACTCCCTACTCCAATTGGCATTCCCTCTACAATCACTTCAACAATTCCACCAATAGAATCTCCACTTGTTTTTGCATCATCAATTGCCTGCATCATCTTTTTAGATGCTTCCTCATCTAAGCAACGAACCGGGGATGCTTCTGTAATTTCTTGTAGTTGTTCTATTGAGTCATATGTAAGCTTTTCTGCCTGCACACCGCCAATTTCAATTACATGTCCAGCAACCTTTACACCTAACTCTGCTAAAAGTCTTTTCGCAACAGCTCCTGCTGCAACTCGAACTGTTGTTTCACGTGCTGAAGAGCGTTCAAGTACATTTCTCATATCACGGTGTCCATATTTAATTGCACCATTTAAATCAGCATGACCAGGTCTCGGTCTTGTAATTTGTCTTTTCATTTCTTTTGCTTCTTGTTCAGTTAACGGATCTACTCCCATAATCTTTGTCCAATGGGTAAAATCTCGATTTTCGACAACGAGTGCAATTGGAGACCCAAGCGTAAGTCCATGTCTAACACCACTGACAATTTGTGCTTGATCTTTTTCAATCTGCATACGTCTGCCACGTCCGTAACCTTTCTGCCTTCTTGCTAATTCTTCATTTATATCATCTGCTACTAAAGATAACCCTGCTGGAATACCTTCTAAAATTGTCGTAAGCTGCGAACCATGAGATTCACCCGCTGTGATGTATCGCATCGGATATTCCCCTTTTCTTGTAATTATTTTATCCCACATTAATGATAGGATGAGGATTTGACCGCTTCTACGCATGAGCGGATGCTCTCTCCCACCTAAAAAGAAAGGTTTTATGTCGTCTTTCAAGTTGTATGTATATATAGTGAAGATATAGGATTTCCCTATTTTCTACTATATAACTCCATTTTGTTTTTTCAACATATAACTCGTTGCTATGAAAAACTAAAGGTGACCCGCACTTCTCGCTTTGTTTTCACTTGGCATGGAGCACGAAGAGGGGCTGACCGCTTCTACGCATGAACGGATGCTCTCTCCCACCTAAAAAGAAAGATTTTATGTCTTGTTCAAAAGTTATTCTTCCTTCATAGAGGTTTTACTTTATGTATCAATATATCATACCGAGCCTTACTTCGTAACTATTTGAAACTAAAAAAGTGCAAGAAGAGTATTCACACTCTCCTTGCACTTTTCACTATTACCACAGTAATTAAAGCGTTTACAAATTATTTTAAAATAATTAGTAAATCCATTGATTCATTAATTTTGAGTAGTCTACTAATTCTTCTTCTTTAAAGAAAATACCAATCTCACGTTCTGCACTTTCTAGAGAATCAGAACCATGGATAATATTTTTCGCAACTGTTACACCAAAATCGCCACGAATTGTACCTAGTGCTGCTTCATGAGGTCTTGTTTTACCCATCATATTACGAGCAGTATCTACTACACCTTCCCCTTGCCATACCATTGCAAAAACAGGACCAGATGTAATGAAATCTACTAATTCACCAAAGAAAGGTTTTTCTGTGTGCTCAGCGTAATGTTTTCCTGCAATTTCTGGAGTAACTTGCATTAATTTCGCACCAACTAATTGAAAGCCCTTTTTCTCAAAGCGAGCTACAATTTCCCCAATGAAGGCACGTTGTACGCCGTCTGGTTTTACCATTAGAAATGTTTTTTCCATAAAAAATCTCTCCACTTCTGAATTATGTATGTAATTGTATATCCCCACACACATATTAACACCCTTATCACAATTGTGCAATAGTTTTGAAATAGAGAGATTTTTTTATTTGTAAAAGAAAGTCATTAAAATTTTCGTTTTCCAATATACTTTGCAACATTTTGCAACGCATATTTTGCCTGTCCACGTGGCAAAGGTTTTATTACCTCTAATGCTTTATGTAAATAACGTTCACTAAATGCAAATGCCCGATCAATTGCTGGACTTGTTTTAATATCGTGAATAATTTCTTTCATCTCACTTGCAGTTGTATTTTCATGTACGGATACAATTTTTGCACGAAGCTTTGGATCTTCCATTGCATACAAAGCTGGAAGTGTGACATTTCCTTGCAATAAATCTCCACCAGCAGGTTTTCCTAATTTTTCTTCTGTTGAAACGAAATCTAAAATATCATCAATAATTTGATACGACATTCCAACAAAATAACCATACCAAAACAAACGATTTACAGTATCACGACTTGCCCCAGAAGCAATAGCTCCCAACTGACAACTAGCCGCAATCAACAATGCTGTTTTTCTCTTAATCCGTCGTAAATACGTTCTTAAATTTTGATTATAATCATACTTATCCTTAATTTGTTCGATTTCACCCTTACACACTTCCAAAATTGTATACGATAATGCCTGGTGAGCTTCTGGAACTTCTAAATTCGTAATGCACTCTAGAGACTTTGCAAACAAATAATCTCCCGTATACATCGCAATACGATCTCCCCATTTTGCATTTACAGTTGCACTACTTCTTCGTAAGAGCGCTGCGTCAATTACATCATCATGAACAAGCGAAGCCATATGGATGAGCTCTAGAGCAACTGCAACATGTTTAATTGCATCTAACTTGTAGTCTCCGAATTTCCCCGCAAGTAGCACAAATACAGGACGAATTCGTTTACCACCAGCTTCGATAAGCTGTAATGCCGCATCTTCTATTAGTTGTTGCTCTGAGGCAACAACCTTTTTTAATTCTTTTTCTATTACATCAATATCCGATCGTAAAAAAGAGTACATAAGTTGTAACTTCATATTGTTCACCTTAACCTAAAAACGTCTTTTTTCTATTTTAATTTCGGTTTTAATCCTAAGTGCATAGCTGCTACACCAAAAGTAAATGGTTTCACTTGCACATGCTCAAGTCCTGCTGATTCAAACATCTTCGCTAATTCTTTCATCCCTGGGAATGTGCTAGCAGACTCCTGAAGCCATGAATATTCCTTATAGCTTTTTGCAAACATTTTGCCAAACAAAGGCATAATGTATTTGAAATACAAAATATACATCTGGCGAAAACCAATCATCGTTGGTTGAGATGTTTCTAAACAAATCACTTTCCCGCCTGGCTTTACTACTCGCGCCATTTCTTTTAATACATGCATATAATCAGGAACATTACGTAATCCAAACCCAATTGTTACATAGTCAAATGTATTATCTTCAAATGGAAGTTCCATTGCATTTCCATGCAGAAGCTCCACTTGAGTCAATCCTAATGCCTTTACCTTTTCTTTACCGACAGATAGCATATTTTCACTGAAGTCTAAACCATGTACCTCTCCGTTTGGACCAACAGCATTAGCAAGTGCAATTGTCCAATCAGCAGTCCCACAACACACATCTAACGCCTTACTTCCAGGTTGTACATCCATAATTCGCATCGTTTCTTTTCGCCATGCTTTATGCCTTTGAAAACTTATAACTGAATTCATTACATCGTATTTATCAGAGATTTTTTCAAATACGTCATGTACTCTTTCTTCTTTTGATTGTTGCATGCGCTTACCCTTCTTCCAATATAAAATTGCTTATGTTTTCAATTTATCTTTTAAAGCGGAAACTATCTCATCAATTTCTTTATGGCTTTGAAGAAATGATTTTTCTTGTTCATCCATTTTTTTCAACCACTCTGTAAAGACCGCTTCCACATTTCTGTCATCATCATTTGATAGAGTTGCTTGAACCGCTTGAAAAACAGGTGCAGTTTTTCTTTTAGCATGCAATTGATACTCTTTTTTAAGACGCTTATTCCCTAGCATATACGCTATAAATGGTTTCCAATGTGATAAATGAAAATGATCACATGTTTTTTGTAAAAGTGCCGATTCGATTGTCATAACACTTTTGACTACTTCATCAACTGTTTCATATGCCCTCTGATATAACATAATTTTATGTTCATTAATTTCTTTAATCCCTTCGGCAAGTGCACGAATTAATACAATATCACAATTCATTGAAAGTAAATAATAATACAGTCCACTATAGTAATCACCTGCAAGTACTGTAAGCTGACGACGCTTATGAAATCCACTTGTTTCTTCATCTGCTTTGTTTGATACTTTTTCATGTGTATCAAGAGCGATTTGTACAAGCATAATCGTTAAAACATAGTGATCAATTTGTTCTTTATGTAAATTTGCATTTTTTAAAGCAGCGTATAAAAGCACTACCTTTTCTTCATCAATAAATGGTTCTTCAATATAGTTTATAAAATAAGGATGGCGCAGTTTTGATAGCAACTGCTCCTTTATATCCGCATACCCTCCGTAGATGTCACACACAAAAAATCACCCTTGTTTTCTAATTCATAAAACCTATTATAACACATACATTCTATTTTCTATAACCAAAACTTGGGGAATCAAGATAAACTATACGTTAGATTTCTATTCATACAATACGCATAAAAAACAAAAACTCATTCACCTATAAGTTTATGGACAGCTATCAAAATATATGTAATTTTTTAAAGACTATATCTCTCACTCCATAAACACACATTAAAATGGAATTCTCATTTCTCCTTGCTCATTATAAGAATTTAGATTTCACAGGCAGTAATCCCCACCTAGTTTTGTTGGATATAGACAGTATTTCCTACAAACAACCGGAATCAAAAGTAAAATAATATAAATAAAAAAGAAAAGCAGTTTCCCGCTTTCCTTTACTTTGCCTTAATAAAAGACAAAATTTCGCTACGTGCCGCTGCATCATTTTCTAACACACCGCGCACTGCTGTAGTTACCGTTTTTGCACCAGGCTTTTTCACACCGCGCATTGTCATACACATATGCTCCGCTTCAACAACTACCATAACACCATGTGGTTCTAGCACTTCCATAATAGAATTAGCCACTGTTGACGTAATACGTTCTTGAAGTTGTGGACGACGTGCAATTGTATCTACAGTACGAGCTAATTTACTTAAACCTGTTACTTTTCCACCACGTGGAATATATGCAACATGAGCAACTCCGTAAAACGGAACAAGATGGTGCTCACACATCGAATAAAATGGAATATCTTTTACTAATACAAGCTCCTCGTGCTCTTCTCCAAACACTTTATGCAAATGCTCCTTTGGATCTTCATGCATACCTGAAAATACTTCTGCATACATTTTCGCAACACGTTTCGGTGTATCAAGTACTCCCTCACGATTTGGATCGTCTCCAATTGCCTCTAGAATAAGACGCACTGCTTGCTCGATTTGTTCTAAGTTAACTTTTGCCATCCGCTTAACCCTCCCGAAAAACCTAAAAGTGATACGAACACATTCTAGCATATTTATGATTTTAAAAGCAAAAAGAAGAGTTTCCAAAAAGGAAACTCTTCTTCCCTGTTAATATGTAAGGATTATTTAACCGCATCTTTTAACGCTTTACCAGGTTTGAATGCAGGTACTTTACTTGCAGCGATTTCAATTTCCTCACCAGTTTGTGGGTTGCGTCCTTTACGAGCCGCACGCTCACGAACTTCGAAGTTACCGAATCCGATCAATTGTACTTTATCACCTTGTTTTAAAGCTTCTAAGATAGAATCAAAAACAGCGTCAACTGCTTTTGTTGCGTCCTTTTTAGAAAGGGAACTTGCTTCTGCAACAGCATTGATTAAATCTGTCTTGTTCATGCCATTCACCTCCTCCCAAAGATAAGACTGTATAATGATCATAAAATGAGTCTTACTTTCATTTGTAGGCAATTTTTACAAATTCTATACTACAAAGATGTAGATAAATCATTATCAACGCCTATATTATACGATTCTCCTGTATAATTCAATATTTTTAAAGAAATTGTTACCTCGAAAATGTGAAAAAACGATGAAACTTGACAATATGCTACAAAATATTAGATAATGGCTATTTCTTTTCTCGCCTCCACCTATCTTCCTCACTTTTCTCTGAATCTTGAGACTAGAGTCTTACAGCCTGCAAATAGCGGGATAAAAAAGCAAAAACCCCCTGCTCGCAGGGGGGTCCTTATAAAATAATGGCAATCAATCCGCCAGATCCTTCGTTAATAATTCTTTCTAGCGTTTCTTTTAATTTGTAACGAGCATTTTCAGGCATTAAAGACAATTTTGCTTGAATTCCTTCTCGAACAATTGAACTAAGCGAGCGTCCAAAGATATCAGAATTCCATATAGAAAGCGGATCATCCTCAAAATCTTGCATTAAGTAGCGGACAAGCTCTTCACTTTGCTTTTCAGTACCAATAATTGGCTCAAATGTAGATTCAACATCAACTTTAATCATATGAATAGACGGTGCAACTGCCTTTAATTTCACACCGAATCGCGATCCATGACGAATAATTTCTGGCTCATCTAGGCTCATATCAGCTAAGGCCGGCGCAGCTACGCCATATCCTGTTTGTTTGACCATTCTTAAAGCCTCTGAAACTTGATCATACTCCGTTTTTGCATGAGAAAAATCAAGCATAAGCTTTAATAAATGATCTTTCCCTCTAATTTCTACACCTACAACTTCTTTTAATATTTGATCGTACAATTCATCTGGTGCATATAAATCAATCTCTGCAACGCCTTGCCCCATATCAATCCCAGCTAAACTCGCTCGATCAATAAACTCATATTGACTAAATTGCCAAACAACACGATCTACATCACGAAGCCTTTTTATATCTTTAACTGTCTCTTGAACAGCTTCTTGATAACTTTGACGTAACCAATGTCCCTCATTTAATACCATAACCCAGCTTGGTAGATTCACATTTACTTCCAAAACAGGGAATTCAAATAAAGCTTCACGAAGTACATTGTAAACATCTGTTTCTCTTAAACTCTCCACACTCATTGCTAATACAGGAATATCATGCTCCTCTGATAAACTTTGACGTAACTGTTCTGTATCTGGATGATACGGCTGTACTGTATTAATAATCATGATAAACGGTTTACCCACTTCTTTTAACTCATTGATAACACGTTCTTCTGCTTCTATATAATCTCGTCTTGGAATTTCTCCAATCGTTCCATCAGTTGTAATGACAACCCCAATAGTAGAATGTTCTTGAATCACCTTACGCGTTCCAATTTCAGCAGCCTCATGAAACGGGATGGGTTCTTCATACCAAGGTGTATTAATCATGCGTGGGCCATTCTCATCTTCATACCCTTTCGCTCCAGGAACCGTATAACCAACACAATCTACTAATCGAATATTTACTTCAAGACCGTCATCAACATGGATGGAAACCGCTTGGTTTGGAACAAATTTCGGTTCTGTTGTCATAATTGTACGTCCAGCAGCACTTTGAGGTAATTCATCTTGTGCTCGCTGACGATCTGAATCATTTTCGATATTTGGAATAACAACAAGCTCCATAAATTTTTTAATAAACGTTGATTTTCCTGTTCGAACAGCTCCTACAACCCCTAAATAAATATCACCGCCTGTGCGCTCAGCAATATCTTTAAAAATATCGACCTTTTCCAAGTGATTCCCTCCCTCAAAATTTTTGGGAATAATCCAATTTGTATTCACATACAATATCCTTCACTGATGTCTCCTATCATATGAAATAACATAAAAATATTCTAGAAGTGTGGACAATATATCATATGATTTTGTCCTAAATTCATATGACTATTTAAAAAAAACTTTTTGTTTGCATCATAAGTTGTAATACATGAAAAAACCTTTCTTCTAGAACTTATTCGCTAGAAGAAAGGTTCATGACTTATCATTTAAAAAAAATTGGTTCTCCGTTTCTTACTGTATACGGTAAAGAGTATGCGGGCACAAATGGTGTATCTTTTAAAAGCATATTACGAATATCTTCCCCCTCTTTCAACTTTTCTCCGTTTTTTTGTAACATTTCATATAAATCCATTCGATAATCAACAAAAATTTCCCCTTTTTCATTAATTACAAGCGGTAATCCTTTTCCAGAATATGGACTTGTCACTTGAGGCACATCTTTATATCCCATCTTTTTGAAATCTAGCTCATAAACACCATCTGCAATAACCTTTTTAAAAGGAGGATATTGATGTTCATCACGATACATTTGCAATTTCAACTTAACATCCCGAATTTGTTCTGCCATTCTTACATCGATTAATTTTACCGTTGGATTTGTTTCTACATCTACCAATACATATTGATATACACCACCACTTTCATATGCATTTCCAGGTGCTTCTTGTATATAACGTGGTGCAATTTTTTGAAAATCAATTGGATATTTTTGATAAATTGGTGTGCTCATATCACGCGTTTTAATTGGCAATAAACCATTATTTTGTTCCTTATATGTATTGACTGCCTTTTGTACAGCTTGCAGCTGATCTTCATAAGGGACAGCATTCTGTTTCATATTTTCTCTAGGATACATACATCCTGACAAAAGGCTTATACAACAAAATATTAAAATAATATAGTTTTTTTTCACAGACAATCCATCCTTTATTTTCTCGCTCACATCTATTAAATCTTGTTTATTCATTTCCACCTACCTCTCCACAATCTATTTGAAAACAAAGAGTGGCGATTATTCATTCTTATTGTTCGACTGGCCCACTAAATACAACGAGGAAAATAACAATCCCAGATACAACCATAAGTGTATAAGCAACCAGCGCTGTAATACCTTTCAAAATTTTATTCTTTATTTTATGCCTACTTAATAAAATAAAAGCTACTGCAATAAACATGAATCCCATTGCTCCTAAAGAAAACCACATTTTTATAAGTCCTTCAGACATATACACACCCCTTAATTATCAATCTATTTTTATACTATTTTAACAAATTAAAAATTTTAAACAAATAGAAAAATAATATATGACCATTCTTTTTAGCTGGTAAAGAGCATCCGACCATACATAGAAGCGGTTAGATCCTTTTTCTGCCCCATGCCAAGTAAAAACAAAAGGAGAAAGTGGGTGGAGACTCCCTTTTATTTTCACAGCTAAGACTTATATATTGGAGAATATTTATGTATACGTACAAATTGAAAAAACGGCAGAAAGCGTTTCTTTTCAGGCGGAAGAGAGCATCCGACCATGCATAGAAGCGGTCCGCCCCTCTTCCTGTCCATGCCAAGTGAAAACAAATAAATAAAATGAGTGTAGGTCACCTTTCGTTCTTCATAATGGCGAATTATATATTGGAAAATCAAAATGGATAAATGTAAATAAAAAAACAAAAATAAAACCGAAGCGAATGTATCATCTTCGCTTCGGTTGACCAAATACGCCCACAAACAGCTCCAATCCCATTTCTTCATAGCTATCGTATGCAATCCTCGAACCCTTTGTTTCTCATGCTTTATTTTTTAAACATTTTACTTAACGAGCTAAAGTCTGTTGGCATATTATTATTAATAATCGCTTTTACAATTTGATCTTCTTGCTCTTTTGGTACCTCTCGCCCTGCCATTACTGCGACCTGATGGATTAATTGGCGTAGTACTTTCTCATCGCGTAAATTTGCATTTTGTACAGATGATGCTAATTTAAAAATATCGTCTTTATTTACTTTCGCTTCTTTTTCAATATTATTGAAAATGTTATTATCCATTTTCTTCACCCTCTCTTCAAGTTACAATCCATCGTATGCAAAAAGAAATAAATGGTGAAAAAACCCAGAAAAACAAAAAGCTGTATACGTGTTTTTTCACGCATACAGCTTTTATTTACAATAAATCAGGTATCGCTTCAACTTCATGTTTACGAACACGCCCCATCAATGACCCTACTGCATCTTTCACATTATTTCCATTGAATAGTACATCATATAAGGCTGCCGTAATTGGCATTTCAACTTTCATTTTCTCAGCCATCTCATATGCAGCTTTCGTTGTTCGTACACCTTCAACTACCATACCCATACTATCTAATACTTCTTCTAATGAATATCCTTTTCCAAGCATATTTCCCGCACGCCAATTTCGACTATGGACACTTGTACAAGTTACAATCAAGTCACCCATTCCCGTTAAACCAGCAAATGTTAACGGATTACCACCCATCTTTCTTCCTAAACGAGCAATTTCCGTTAAACCACGTGTCATAAGAGCTGCTTTTGCATTATCACCTAATCCAAGGCCATCCGTTATACCCGCGGCTAGTGCAATAATATTTTTTAATGCCCCACCGAGCTCTACTCCGACAATATCAGGATTCGTATATACTCGGAAATAACTATTCATAAACAAGTCTTGTACTTCTTCAGCTGCTTCCATACGTTTAGCAGCTGAAGTAACAGTTGTCGCTTGACGAAGCCCTACCTCTTCCGCATGGCTTGGTCCTGATAGGACAACAACATCACGAATAAGATGCGCTGGAATTTCTTCTTCAATCATTTCTGAAATACGTTTTGAAGTTCCCGGTTCAATCCCTTTACTTGCATGAATCCAAGTAATTGGCTGTGAAACAATATCTTTCATATTTTTCAATACTTCTCG
The DNA here is from genome assembly GCF_038050455.1 of Bacillus sp. FSL K6-6038. NCBI lineage: Bacteria > Bacillati > Bacillota > Bacilli > Caryophanales > Bacillaceae > Bacillus > Bacillus sp. FSL K6-6038. The sequence goes on along the minus strand of NZ_JBBOUH010000001.1, from coordinate 1,582,760 downwards.
ATACGCTTTCGTTGGCACGACTAAAAGTACTATATCTACATCTACTAATGCCTCTTCTAAAGAAGAGTAGGCTACGATTGTGCTTGGCAATGTAATTCCTGGGAGATACCGGCTGTTCTCATGTTTCATATTGATTTCATCCATGAGCTCCGAACGATTTCCCCAAATACGTACATCATGACCATTGTCAGCTAATACCATCGCTAACGCTGTGCCCCAGCTACCTGCTCCTACTACTGTGATTTTTTTCATAAAATCACATCCTCTCCATTAGTCTCTTGCTCTAGAAATAATTCGAATTGGCGTTCCTACGAAGCCAAACGACTCACGCAAACGATTCTTTAAGAAGCGCTCATATGAAAAGTGCATTAATTCTGGATCATTTACAAATACAACAAATGTTGGTGGTTTCACCGCGACTTGCGTTGCGTAGAAGATTTTCAAACGTTGTCCATTATGCGTTGGTGTTGGATTCATTGCAACAGCATCCATAATCACGTCGTTTAATACGTTTGTTTGTACACGAATACTATGACTTTCATTAACTTCATTAATAACTGGTAATAATGTCTGTGTACGTTTTTTCGTTTTCGCAGATAAGAATACAATCGGTGCATAATCCAAGAATTGGAAATGCGCACGGATATTTTCTTCAAATGCTTTCATTGTCTTTTCATCTTTTTTAACTGCATCCCATTTATTCACAACAATAATTACTGCTCTTCCTGAGTCATGTGCATAACCAGCAATTTTTTTATCTTGTTCAATAATTCCTTCTTCACCATCTAAAACGACTAAAACAACGTCAGATCGTTCAATCGCTCTCAATGCACGAAGTACACTATACTTTTCAGTACTCTCGTATACTTTCCCTTTTTTACGCATCCCTGCTGTATCAATAATAACGTAATCTTGACCATCTTTACTATATGGTGTATCAACAGCATCACGGGTCGTTCCTGCTACATTACTTACAATTACACGCTCTTGACCAAGCAATGCATTTACAAGTGATGATTTCCCTACATTTGGACGCCCAATTAATGAGAAACGAATTGTTTCGTCATCATATGCCTCTTCTTCAATCTTAGGGAAATGCTTTGCTGCTTCGTCTAATAAATCACCTAAACCTAATCCGTGTGTACCTGAAATTGGGAATGGCTCACCAAATCCTAATGCATAGAAATCATAAATATCATTACGCATCTCTGGATTATCAACCTTATTCACCGCTAGTACAACCGGCTTTTTAGAACGATATAAAATCTTTGCTACTTCTTCATCTGCAGCTGTTACACCATCACGGCCATTTGTCATAAAAATGATAACATCCGCTTCATCAATCGCAACTTCTGCTTGTTGACGAATTTGTGTCAAAAACGGCTCGTCTCCAATATCAATTCCACCTGTATCAATAATGTTAAATTCATGATTTAACCATTCTCCCGCACTATAAATACGATCTCGCGTTACGCCTGGGATATCTTCTACAATTGAAACTCTCTCTCCAACAATTCTATTGAAAATAGTAGATTTCCCTACGTTCGGGCGTCCTACTATTGCCACTACTGGTTTCGGCATATAATTTCATCCTTTCAACTTGCTTCTGTTTATTATGTAAAAAACCCTTCTTTGTGCAAGAAGGGATTTGCATTCCAGAATATTTCTCATCGTATCAAAACATCTCATATTATAGCACACGTTACTAATGTTTCACAATAATATATACATTCTCTTGTAAGCGGTGTGCGATACCGTCTAAAATCGCTTCTAAATTATTTGCTACAAATTCCATTTCTTCTTTTGAGTCACAAGTAAATAAAGGTGCCCCCCCAGCAAACTTTTCTGGCGTCGTTGTAATTACAGCAAGAATATAGCTTTCTAACATCATCGTATATCTCCCCTTCCTTTTGGGGCCTCTGATGACATATGAACCGCACTTTCTAATGTTGGTACATTCCCTATTACTACAATCGCTTTTTTTACATCTTGATCTTGCGGGAGTACAAATACCCCTACTCTTCCATCTTCTAAATCGCGCTTAGCTAAGGGGACTAACGCCGGGGTTCCAGAATCTCTAAATATGCCTAATGCAACCGATACATCATGTAAGATTGCTTGTCGTTGTCCAAGATTGGAAATTGTTATTCTTGCGTCAATAGACTTAGGCTTTAAAATAAAGCCCATTCCATACTTCATAATTTCTTCTTGCCTTGCGGGCAATCCAATATTCATAATATAAATATTATCAATATATAGTCCTGCTCCCTCAAAGCGGAGAGGGACATGCTCAATGTCTACAAGATCACGTAACCTTTTACCAGACATCAATATTTTGGCAATAAAGAATCCCACTGTGCCAGCAACTACACCAGCTATCCACGAATGAAACCCTATATATGTAAATGTTGTCACAAATGCTGTTAACATCGCTAAATAGTTGCGACTTTCAAATACAAGAGCTATCCCCTCAATATATGTGTTTCCACGCGGTACAAGCTCATACCCATCTAATTGCTGCAGTGTATTCCTTTCCATATTTCGAACATCTCGAAATTGAGACGCAGCTAATGTTAAGAAAGTAATCGCTGAAAAATCCTTCTTCAAAATGGATGGAATAGCAATTGCTCCTAAAGCTGCTGCAATTAATCCCATAGCAATGTGAATGATTTTTCCATGTAAACGTGTCGGATACTGCCTCGTATCTGTACGAAGCATCAAAATTCGCGTTACTGTTCCAGCAATGACGCCACATAAAATGGCTGGTGTATATTCAGTCATGTATTACCCTTGCCTTTCTTTTACATGTTTTTTTCTAAATTGTCCTCTATACGCCGATAATTTTGCGATATAAGACATCATCATAACCAGTAGTGTAGAAACAGCAATGATATCAAAGAATGTCAAACCACCAAATTCGTATGGAAAATGAAGCCTGCGAAAAATAAATGTTACCAATATTTCTCCTTGTAGTGCTCCGGCATATAAAGAACATAGACGCAATAAACGATCTCGATGTAATAAAATTGATGCATATACAAGAGTACCGCTTAACATAAAAATTCGATTAATAACAATCCAAATCGGATCATACACCTCTAATAAATGAAAGCTTGTATATAGCATAGCAATGATAAGTGCCGACAATAAGGCATATATTTTTTTCCACACAGAATATAGAGCAATCCCCAAAAAGGAAATAATACCGAGTATAAGAGCGTTTATTGATACAGTGAAAGAAGCAATAGATACCGTTATCTGTGAACAAATAATAAATATTAATATAGCAGCACTAACTTTCCAACGAATTTCATCTTTTTTCAAAAAAAACGTTGTAACAACCCATCCCACCCACGCTAAAAAATAAAAATAACTTCCATCCATATTTTCTCCTCCTATCATTTCCATTATGGGAACTTTTTATGAAAACTAATCCTTTTCTTCTTTTTGCATAGTTTTTCTTATAACAGCAACACTTTCTATTAAGGAGGTGTTGATAACGATGGGAAAAGACCGCCAAGAAAAGAAACTAAAACAATCGCGCCGTGTCGAGTCTGACCGCGACCAATCGCTGCAATATCCTGGAGCAACTGGGCTTGATACACCAGAGCAAGCTCGCAAGCAAAATCAGCATTAAACAAAATGAAAAAACAGCCGACATCGGCTGTTTTTTCATTTTCCCACAATACATTATGTTATTAATCCATGCTCCAACGCTTTCTTTATTGCTTCTACACGATTAGAAACTTGGAGCTTAGTATATATATTAATAATGTGTGTTTTAACCGTTGAAATTGAAATAAAGAGTTTCTTACCAATCTCTTTATTTGTCGCTCCAGTAGCTAGAACAATTAACACCTCTAATTCTCTCTGACTTAGCACTGTATTTGTTACTTCTTCACTTTTAAAGATAGTGCTTTAAAAGTTTCATAGCACTTCGTTACTTTATCCACTTCAATAATCTAATTCATTTCATCTTCCCCTTTCCTCTTCATTGTACGAGGCGGGTACATAAAAAAAATCAACCGAACGGTTGATTCTTTCGGTTGATTTTTTATTCTTATCTTATTCTGATTTATAAATAACCTGCAAAAAAACTTAAAAAACATTACCTATTGCTATAGCACGTCGTATCAATCCCACGTTGCGATAACCAATGATACGTGTCACCCTTCACAATAAGCGGCACTCGCTGAAGCTCAGAGAGTGTTCTCGCCCCAAGAGCCGTCATTATAAATTGTAAATCCGTATGTAAAAGTTCTATTTCATCCATTAATTTCTGGATACCATCATTCATCAATATACGTAAAAAATACCCAGCAAAAGCAGTCGCCCGTGCCCCTAATGCAATTGCTTTTGCTACATCAAGCGCAGTTTGTATACCGCCAGATGCAATAAGAGAGAGGTTTTTATTTGTAGAGGATGCTTCTATGATTGAAGCTACCGTCTGAATGCCCCAATCATTAAAATAAGAAAGCATTCGCTTCCTTCGCTCATTTTCAACTGCAGCAAAATTTGTGCCACCATAACCACCAACATCTACAGCCGTAACACCAACATCAGTTAGCTGCTGTACCGTTTCTTTACTCATACCAAAACCTACTTCTTTTACTATAACTGGAACCGGAGAACTTGTAACAATTTGTTCAATCCGCTCTAATACGCCTGTAAAATCCCGATCACCTTCTGGCATCGTTAGTTCTTGAATGACATTCAAATGAATTTGCAAAGCATTCGCTTCAATCATATCAACCGCTCGTTTTGCCTGTTCAACGCTCGCTTCACTACCCAAATTTGCAAAAACGATTCCATTTGGATTTACCTTTCGAACAATTTGATAAGAAGATGCTTCTTTTTCATCTTTTAACGCAGCCATTTGAGAACCGACAGCCATCGCAAGGTTATGATGCTTAGCCACGTGTGCTAACTGTTCATTAATATGTAATGTGTGATCCCCACCACCACCAGTCATCGCATTGATAAAAATCGGCGAACTTAATGAAAGTTCGCCGATTTCCGTTTCAAATGTAATGCTTTCATAACTTGAATTTGGCAAGCTTTGATGGACAAAAGCAATATCATGAAAGCCATGTATACGAGACTGTCCGGTGGAAAGAGCGTATTCAATATGTTCTAATTTTCGTTTTGCCCTTACCACTTGTACCCCTCTTTATTTCTTTAATTTTTTCAGTTGTTCACCAATAATATCACTAAATTGGAAAGTTGCAGACTCAGAAGTCGGCTCATATTGGCTATAATCTTCTGTTTCATTATTTTCTTCAACAGCTTCTTTTATACTTAAAGAAATACGTTTTTCTGCTGCATGTACTTCAAGTACTTTCACTTTTACTTCTTGTCCCATTTCTAATACTTCATTTGGATTTTTCACGTGACGATTTGCAATTTGTGATACATGCACAAGTCCTTCTACACCTGGTAAAATTTCAACGAAAGCACCAAATGTAACAATTCGTTTCACTATACCTTCTCGAATATCACCCGCTTTAACTTCAGCAGAAACGTTTTCCCAAGGTCCTGGCTGAGCCGCTTTAATCGATAAAGAAATACGCTGCGTATCTGCATCAACCGATAATACTTTGACTTTTACACTTTGTCCTTGTGTTAACACATCAGAAGGCTGTTCAACGCGGTCATGAGAAATTTGTGAAATGTGTACTAAACCATCTACATCACCAACATTCACAAAAGCACCAAAGTCAGTTAATCGTTGAACTGTACCTTCCACAACGTCTCCTTCTTTTAAAGAAGAAATCGCTTCTTTTTTCTTTGATTCTAATTCTTGTTCTACAACTGCTTTATGTGAAAGAATAACACGATTTTTTTCACGATCTAATTCAACAATTTTCACCGCTAATGTTTTTCCTTTATAATCAGTAAAATCTTCTACATAGTACATTTCTACAAGTGAAGCTGGAATAAATCCACGGACACCAAGATCCACAACTAAACCACCATTCACAATATCTTTTACAGTAACATCAAAAACTTCACCTGAAGTGAATTTTTCTTGCAACTCTACCCATGCTTTTTCTGCATCAACAGCACGTTTCGATAATACAAGATCATCATCTTCTAATTTAATAACTTTTAATTCAAGATTTTGATCTAATTTTACAACATCGCTCGCTTTTTCAATATGAACGTTAGCTAATTCACTAATCGGAATAACGCCATCTGTTTTGTATCCAACATTTACAAGAACTTGTTTTTCTTCAACCTTTGTTACAGAACCTGTAACAACGTCACCCACTTGTAATGCTTTTGAATCCACAACTTCTTCATTCATTTTTTCTACCATGGAAATACCTCCCTACAGAATTGACAAAGCTTTTTTATGTATATACGAAATGAAAACAAATGTTTTCATTTGCATGTTATAAGAAATTTTTAGCATATACTCGCTTTCAATACATACAACAACCTATTTTTTGCTATACACTTCATAGAAGATATAGAAGCCTATATAAATAGTATACAGCAAAATCTCCTTGAATAAAGTATGTTTTAAAATATAATAGCGAATATATTCTGACAGTTCCTCTTCTTTTACTAACTTCTTACAAATTGACTTATTTGTCAAGGAAAGTGTTTCACTATTCTCTGTTATACTAATATTTTTAAAATAAAAAAAGAAAGAGGATTCCCTCTTTCTTTATTTTGCAAACGCTCCAGAAACAATATCCATAATTTTTTGGACAACTTCTTCAATTGATAAAGAAGTTGTGTCTAACTCCAATGCATCATCCGCTTTTTTTAACGGAGAAACTTCGCGCTCTGAATCTAATTTATCACGCTCGGCAATTTCTTTTTTCAATTGCTCCAAACTAGAAGCGAAGCCTTTCTTCGTATTTTCAAGGTGTCTACGCTCCGCTCTCTCTTGAACAGAAGCAAGCATAAAAATCTTCACTTCCGCATTAGGTAACACATGCGTACCAATATCACGACCATCCATTACCACCCCGCCCTTTTCTGCTAGAGCTTGTTGGCGGCGCACCATCTCTTCGCGAACAAGACGATGCTTGGCAACAATTGATACGCGATTTGTTACATTCGGCGTACGAATCGCTTCAGATACATCCTTGCCGTTTAAGAAAACTAGTTGTGTATTTTCACTTTGCTGAAAATCAATATTCACATTTTTTAAAACTTCCATTAAACTTTCTTCATTTTCAATATCTACATTTTGTTCCAGAGCAGCGTATGTAAGCGTACGATACATTGCACCTGTGTCAATATAGACATAAGAAAGTTCTTTCGCAACAACCTTTGCAACTGTGCTTTTTCCAGCAGCTGCTGGACCATCTATCGCAATTGAAATTCGTTTATCCACTGTAACACCTCATTTTTTTCACTTATAAAACAAAATGAAAAGCAGGTACAAATCCCCTGCTTCTCTACGCTTGTTTCATACCGATTAAACCCTCAATTATTGTAGCACAATCCTTACTAGAAGAAAATGAAAACTACTTATTGACTTGTAAAATATCAGTTATATTTTCACTTGTAACTCCTTCATAATAAACAATTTTTGATAAATATTTCACTGTGGATTCTTGCATGAAAAGCAATTGAATAATGCAGAGACAAATAAATTGAATCAATAATATACGAATTAAAGCTCCCTCAATTTTTTTCAAAGAAATATCCTCTTTTCATTTTTCTCACTCATTCTAACAACTCACGATAAAAAAATTAAGAATCCATTCCCTTCAATTATTTCCAAAATAAAGTAGTCAACTTTATTTTCATTTCTAATACAAACTTTTATACATTTCCATTGTCGAATCTAGTAAAAACATGGTATGTTCTAAATGTATTTTTTGACTAGAAAGGGGTATAAGCATTGAAAAAAATCCTAGTTTTACACACAGGTGGAACAATCGCAATGGAGGAAGATAAAGAAACTGGGGTTGTACAACCAGGGGAACAAAATCCTCTTTTAAAATTCATTCCAAATTTAGCGGATGATATTGATTTAATCGTTGAAGATGTCTTTCATCTTCCATCTCCTCATATGACTCCTAGCGAGATGTTACAATTACAAATCATCATTGACGAAAGAGTAAAACATGAAGATATCCATGGCGTTGTCATTACACATGGTACAGATACATTAGAGGAAACTGCATACTTTTTAGATTTAACTGTACAAGCGAACATTCCAATCGTTGTAACAGGTGCAATGCGCTCTAGCAATGAATTGGGTGCTGACGGTTTATATAACTTTTTATCAGCTGTAAAGGTTGCAAGTAGCAGCGAAGCGCTTGGAAAAGGTGTTCTTGTCGTGTTAAACGACGAAATTCACTGTGCAACAAATGTAACAAAAACACATACAAGTAATGTTGCAACATTCCAAAGCCCTCAATACGGACCAATCGGTATGGTGACAAAACGCGGCGTTGTCTTCCATCACGCTCTCGTAAATCATGAAACATACATGATTGGGCAAATTTCTAAAAATGTTGTTGTGTTAAAGGCATACGCTGGTATGGATGATACATTATTAGCAGCAATTGAAAACCTACCGGTCGATGGGATTGTAATCGAAGCACTTGGTCAAGGTAATTTACCACCACGAACGCTTTCTAGTTTACAACGCTTAATAGTTAAAGGAATTCCAATTGTTCTCGTTTCTCGCTGCTTTAATGGAATTGTCCAAGACGTATATTCCTATGAGGGTGGAGGAAAACAATTAAAAGATATGGGAATTGTTTTCACATACGGTTTAAATGCCCAAAAAGCTCGTATTAAACTACTTGTTGCTTTAGAATGTACTCATTCTCAAGATAAAATCCAACAAATGTTTATGCACGATTAAAAAATAAGCTGTCGAAAAATTCGACAGCTTATTTTTGTTCTCTTGATACAACTGTTTGTGTAATTGCTCCACCATGAAATCTTCCATTCTCAATAAAAATTTCATTCGCATTATTTCCAGCTGCAATAACACCCGCAATAAAGATATTCTCTACATTCGTTTCCATTGTTTCTTCTGTAAATATCGGACGCCCTGTTTCTTTATCAATTTCTACTCCCATTTTTGTTAGGAAACTATGATCCGGGTGGTATCCCGTCATCGCAAATACAAAGTCATTTTGAATTGTAAATAACTCTCCGTTGCTTGTATACGTAAGCGTATGTTCGGTAATTTCTTTTACGTGAGCATGAAACTGCATTTGAATCGTACCATTACGTACTAACGCTTCAAATTCAGGTAAAATCCACGGCTTAATACTCTGCGAATATTCTCCCCCGCGATATAACACCGTTACACGTGCTCCAGCTTTTACAAGTTCTAGCGCAGCATCTACACTTGAATTTTTCCCTCCTATTACAACTACATCTCGGTCAAAATAAGGATGTCCCTCTTTAAAATAATGAGATACTTTCTCCAATTTTTCTCCAGGAACGTTCATATAGTTTGGATTATCATAATATCCCGTTGCCACTACGATATATTTCGCAGCGTATGTTTCCGTATTTCCATCACGCTTCGTCGTACTTACTCTAAAGAAGTTCCCATCTTTTTGCACTTGTTCTACGCGTTCAAATGCATTTACTCGCACACCTTTACGCTTTACCACTTCACGATAATACGCAAGCGCTTGATTACGAACTGGTTTGCGGTTTTCTGTAATAAAAGCAACATCACCAATCTCTAACTTTTCACTAGAGGAAAAAAACGTTTGATGAGTCGGATAATGATAAATCGCATTCACAATATTTCCTTTTTCAATTACTAGTGGATTGATTCCCTGTTGCTGCAGTGAAATCGCTGCTGCTAATCCACACGGTCCGCCCCCGATTATAATAGCTGTTTCTTTTTGCATACTCGGTTCACTCCTAGTCTTCTGCCTCAATCTCTATTTATTACAAAACAAGAAAAAACCTACTTTCAGCAGTAGGCACCTATCTTTATTGTATTCATTTTTCATATATTTGTCATCTAAACGATACGTACATTCGATAGACGTCCGCTAAAAATTGTCTAAATCGTATTCCTTGTTGTCCCAATACATTTTCTGGATCAATCTTCCTCGTAGGATCAAGTGTTTTATGAGATACAATATCCTTTTTAGGATTTAAATTGAATGTATGACATAAATAAGCATGGTACCATGTAAACCGCGTGTAAGAATCCCAAAAGTTAACATTACCTCCATAACACATTTCAACACCAATTGCTGCTTTGTTCGCATCATAACCAAACAAATCATTGTCTGTTGGTACATTATATCTTACATGATACGCTACCTCATCAATTGGGATAATTTCTAAAATGGTTGTATCATCTACAAAAGTATGCGCCGATGCTTTCGGTTGTATTTCGTTAAAGTAATCTCGATTTCCTATCGCATTGCTGCCAGGATTCCCCGTATCATGGCTTACAATGAACCTCACCTTCGAAAGGCGGATTCCTGGTCGGGAGCTTCCGTACCCAATATAATTTCGCTCTATAGGGAACATCACCATGTCTATCAACTCCGCTCTAGAAAATTACCTTTCTTCTTTATATATGTATTCAACCTCGATATCTATATAGCACATTTCTTACACAAAGAGAAAATCAAAAATATTCGAAGTAAATACCATAAATAATAAAATACTTACAGCCGTTCCATAAAACCCATAAAACCAAACACAGTCTTCTTTTGTATCTAAACCGAAAAATTTATTTACGGATTGTAACAAAGAGGAACGTTTTACATGTTTTTTTCGTAAAACCTCTACCCGTTCCATAACATCTGTTGGCATCATAAATCTTTGGTCTGCTGTCATTTTCATTATTAATCTCTCCTTATCTTGTTTCTGTTTTGTTTATCTAAAGAGAGTATAGCACAAACGTTCTATTAGAACAAGTGTTCTTTTTGTTTTTTGTAATCGATCATCCATTTTTAACAATATTACACCTATTAACAGTAATTATTTAACCGAACCACTTTAAAAGTAATATTATAATTCCCCAGACGATAGCTATCACTGGCCCAACAATACATACTCCAAACAACAAAGACATAATTCCTTCTCCAAATATTTGCAGTACACTCTCCCTTTCACTAGAATTCCTTTTCTTTAACCTTTCTTCTAAATATACGATTCTCTTTTCCAATTCATCCACTCGCTCACTTACATCAATCTTCGTTTGCAATTTTATCTCCACCTTTTCTATGATCCTTATTATGTACTTCAATAAAAAAACGTGGTTTCCTTGAAGGAAACCACGTTCTCTCTAAACTCTTTATTCTATTATACCCAGCCTCTAAAGCGGCTAGCTTCTGCCATTTTACGTACACCAACCATATAGGCTGCTAAACGCATGTTCACTTTACGAACTTGTGATGTTTCGTAAATAGAATCGAATGATCTTACCATTACTTTTTCTAAACGTTGTTCTACTTCTTCTTCTGACCAGTAGTAACCTTGGTTATTTTGTACCCATTCGAAGTAAGATACAGTAACACCACCAGCACTTGCTAATACATCAGGAACAAGTAAAATACCGCGTTCTGTTAAAATTTTAGTTGCTTCTAATGTAGTTGGACCATTTGCTGCTTCTACAACAATTTTCGCTTTAATATCCGCAGCATTCTCTTCTGTAATTTGGTTCTCGATTGCAGCTGGAACTAAAATATCACAATCAAGTTCTAATAGCTCTTTGTTTGAAATTGTATTGTTGAACAATTTCGTTACTGTTCCGAAGCTGTCACGACGATCTAGTAAGTAGTCGATATCCAATCCATTTGGATCATGTAGTGCACCGTAAGCATCAGAAATCGCAATTACTTTTGCACCAGCATCATGCATAAATTTAGCTAAGAAGCTACCAGCGTTCCCAAACCCTTGGACAACAACGCGAGCGCCTTTAATATCGATACCGCGTTTTTTCGCAGCTTCGCGAATACAGATTGTTACACCTTTTGCAGTTGCTGTTTCACGCCCATGAGATCCACCTAATACAAGCGGTTTACCTGTAATAAATCCAGGCGAATTAAATTCATCGATGCGGCTATATTCATCCATCATCCATGCCATAATTTGTGAGTTTGTAAATACATCTGGAGCAGGAATATCTTTTGTTGGACCAACAATCTGGCTAATTGCTCGTACATATCCACGGCTTAATCTTTCTAATTCACGGAAAGACATTTCACGTGGATCACAAATGATACCACCTTTACCTCCACCATATGGTAAATCAACAATACCACATTTTAAACTCATCCAAATAGAAAGTGCTTTCACTTCGTTTTCTGTTACATTTGGATGGAAGCGAATTCCACCTTTCGTTGGACCAACAGCATCATTGTGCTGTGCGCGATATCCTGTAAATATTTTAACAGTCCCGTCATCCATACGAACTGGAATTTTCACTGTCATCATACGAATTGGTTCTTTCAGTAATTCATATACCTCGTTTGGATAACCCAACTTTTCTAGGGCTTCGTTAATAACAATTTGTGTTGAATTCAACAATTCAAAATGTTGCTCCCTTTGTTGTGTTTGTGTTTGAGCTCCCTTTTCGGCTACCATAGTAAGTAAACCCCCTGTAATTTCACTTGTTTAGTAAACCTTCATTGCCTAGTATACACCGTTAAATTTGGAATGCAATAGAAAACGCTAACAAATGTATACAAACTATTCTTTATTGCAAGCGTTTTCACTATTATTATAGTCTTTTTATCGCTTTTAGAAAAGTAAAATACTTAAATATTTAAATGTTTTTTATATCACAATGTATTTTAGTCTCTCTAATATCGCAAAATACTAACAAAACCTCAAGCTATTTCTACTAGCTGAGGTTTTGTTTTAAGACAAAATACTTGTATATTTGCTGAATTGCTTGAGAATCCATTAATTCTTTTCCATATTCCATAATACGATAAATTGTTGCTGTAGAAGAATTACCGTATTCTGCTAAAATCGCAATAATATCTTCCTTTAATAATGGTGTTTCTTCTTCCATCCAAAGATAAAAACGCCCATCCCATGTGTAAAGTTTCCCTCCGGTTACACCGAGATTATACAAACGATTTGCCAACGTAATCACATCTTCAAACGTTGCAAATTCATACAATATATGTTCACTCTCATCTAGAGTTACTTGCATCTCAATAAACTCATCACGAAACTCATCTTCTGTATCGGTTTCGTGATTTTCTTTTGTGACAATTACAACCATTCCTTGTGCTTGTAAAGAAAAAACTTCAACCGCAATTGGACCATCCGCTTCAAATCCAAGTTCTTTATTTGCTTCTTGCATCATATCGCGAAATAACTGTTGCACTTTCGGAGCATTTTTCCATAAATCCTCCTTCGTCAATCCTCGCTCAGATAAATCGTCAAACGTTAGGAAAATTTTGATTTTATTATAATTTAAACGTTCCAGCCTCATCTTGTAACCTCCCTACGTAACCGTTGTATCTAATTTTTATTATATGAAATAGAAAATAGATGGTTCTTTTCGAACAACTATTCCGACGTATTTAACCATTTATCCCATTCTTTTTTTGTATCACCAATGAACACATTTTGAAGTCCAATCTTGTCTTCATCTGAAACAAACTGACTTGCAAATCCAACAAGCCCTATGCAGATCTTTGAATTCTGACTTTGCAACTTCTTAATCAAATTTAGTGCGCCTTTCAAATATCGCTCTTTTGAACATGATATAAACACATATTTGGGTGCAAATTGCTTAATAACTGTATGAATCTCATCTTCCTCTAGGCCTGTCCCAAAATATGTTGCTTGATAGCCTTTCAAACGTAAATATATTGTGAAAACAAAAAGGTTTAATGTATTCAATTCTCCTGGTGCGCATATAGCCAAAGCTTTTGGCAAAATAAAATTAGTATGCGTATTATGATAAATCATTCCAATGCGTGAACATAAAAATGAATCTATATACCGCTCTTGTACAGCTGTTATCTCATCATTTCTCCGCATAGTCTCCAATTTATCAATAATCTTAACAAATATATGAGTGATTACTTTTTCTGTTGTATAAATAACAAATGCCTCGTTTAATAATTCACGGGCATGCTTTTCATCAAATTTTAACAAATAATGAAGGATATCGTCTACTAAAAACACTTCTGTACTGTACGCTACCTCAACTAAATTGTGATTTTGCAATCGATTGCTCTCTAATAACTGGACTGCTTGACCAATCGTAAATCCTTCATTCACTTTATACATTAACCATTTTAAAATTCTCACATGCTCTTCTGTATATAGGCGATGCCCAGCATCATTGCGCTTTGGAGCAATAATATGATATCGTCTCTCCCAAGCCCGCAGCGTACTCGGCTGAATTCCAAGCATATTCGAAACAGCTTTTATATTATATTTTCCTTTTAAAGTTGGCATGTTTTTCCCACCTTTAAACCGAACATCTCTTATTTTTTTCCTTGCAACGTAATTAAGTGCGTTTGGGCTGGAGCTCGAAAACGTAGTGGTATCAATGTCGTTCCATACCCATTACTCACAAATAAAGTTGTATTCGGATACTTATATACGCCGCCTTTTAGATATCGTTTAAAATGAAATAGACGAATTTGTCCCCCATGGGTATGACCACTTAATACGAGGGAAATTTGTTCTTGTCCAGACATTTTGTTTACAATAACAGGATTGTGACTAATAAGAATACGAAAGCCATTTTCTTGACAATCTGCTAGTGCCAAGTCTAAACGATCCCGTTCTAATCCAACATCATCCACCCCTAATAAGCAAAGCTTGTCGCCAGAATCTGATTCAAACAGCACTCTTGTATTATCTAAAATTTTCACACCATGTTCTAGTAATAACGCATCTAGTTCATGATAGTCAATTTCATAATCATTATTTCCCCATACAAAATATATAGGACCAATTTTACTTAATGTTTGAACATTAGCAGCAATTTGTGATAACGATACACCTTTCTCAGCTAAATCACCGCCAATAATAACAAAATCAGCTTTTCCTTTTACATTTTCAATTAAAGAAGGCGAAACAACTCTCCTATGAATATCTGAAATGAAAAATATCCTGACCTTTCCAAAGCTTTCCGGGAAATTTACAAATGATAAAGTGTGTTCTAGCAATGTATTACGCAATGCTTCTCTATACATCATAAAAAGACAAATAAAGCCAATACATATGAACGTGCCACCTAAAATCCACAACATATATTTTTCTCAACTTCCCTCTCAACAAAATGTAATTTTATCAAGCTATATTGCAATAAAGATGAATAAAATCTCATCCGATACAAAAGACTTCATTCACCTTTTCAATCACTCGTATAACTATTATTTTACAGCTACTATTCCTTCTCCGTTTTCTTTTTGACAGGAATTTTCAATTCTTTTCCCACTTCTAACTGATTGTCTTGTAAATTGTTATAGCGTTTAATGATTGTAGCCCCATCTTCATTGGGAAAATACTGTTTCCCAATACTTTCAAATGTCTCACCTGCTTTTACAATATGCGTTTCAAATTTTTCTGGCTGCTTCTTTTTTCCTTCACCATGTTTATTTGAATCGAAAAAAATCACTTCAAACGCATTTGTTCCAGGGACATCATTCTCTTTTGCACTTTTTACTTCGATATACTTATCCGTATACCATAAAATACTAAGTGGTAACAAAATAAATAAAAATGTTAAAACTCGAACAAAAAAGTGGTTAATCTTAAATTTAGATTTTTTCTTTTCTTTATTTCTATGAACCTCACTTCGCGGCGGTAAACCTTCTTCTGTTTGCTCTTCTTCCAATTCTTCTTCAAAATCGGGAATTTGTTTCCTCATGCTGTTCACCACCACCTTTCATTTATTTTCTTAATTGAAGTCCCATTATAAAATCAACAAGAAAGTGTGCAAAAATTGTTATAAACAAATTTCCTGTCCATTGAAACACATATCCAAATACAAAACTAATCATACATACAAAGCAAAATAAGAATGGCTTCATCACATATCGAATATGTAAAACAGCAAAAATAAGGCTAGCAATTACAAGTCCGAAATGCGTCTGTAACACACCCCGAAATAAAAATTCTTCAGCAAATCCAATAACAAACGTAATAACTAATAATTGTATGACAGAAATCCCTTGGAACATCCGCTCATTAATTCCACCATCATCAAACCACGATTCTGGGAACACTTGCATTGCAATATAATCAAATAAGATGACACCACCCGCAACTCCACTACCTATTATAAGGATGGAAACAGGTTCCCATTTCCACAAATCATAAAATTCATTCCTATTTGGAAATAATATATAGGCTAATGCGCAGCCAACACCTATAATTATTAATTGTGTTATATAGAGGTTAAGCCGTATTTCTTTCGGACCTATGTCTTCAATACTACGCCTTTGAATGTCCATCATTCCTCCGTTCTCTCATACCAAAGAGCAATTGTAACTCCGCTTCCCAATTATAGTCGAAAATTGATTGTCTTGCTCGTCTTTTTTTATAATCTTCTTTGGAAATACCGCAGTAGTCACAGCAGTTTTTTACCTCAGCTTCCTTCTTATATCCAAATTGATGTAGCATTTGTTCCCGTCTACACCCTTTAAACTGGAGCCACGATTTCATATTTTCTAATTGCCTATATTTATTCCGAAGACGCCCGTCCACTTCTAACATCAATTTTTTCATTTTCTCATCTGACAAGGATTCCATAATGAGCTTCTTCTGTTGTATGATTTTCATCTTTTCTAAATGATAACGTACAAAACGCCAATGCTGCTCACTAAACCTTGCGGCATTATAACAAATTTCTTCCACATCTTCCATTGGCAATACTTTCGTTTGGAACATCTTCTCCTGTAGTAAGGAAAATAAAAATTGAATTTGCTGTTTATTTGGTAATTCATCCTCAATGATAGAAACTGGTAGATCATGATCCAATGGACTACAAAGTAGAATCGCAATACTCATCTCTCCATCTCTTCCCGCTCTACCGATTTCTTGTAAATAAGAAGCAATATTTGCTGGATAATGAAAATGAATAATATATCTTGTATTCGGCTTGTTTACCCCCATACCAAATGCACTTGTACATATGACAAGCTGCAGTTGATCATTCATAAATTGTTGCTGAATTAACATCCGCTCTTCATGTTCCATTCCACCATGATAAAATGCAACATCTGCTATACCTTTACTCCTTAAATATTCTGTCAGGCGCTCCGTCCAAGCCCTGCTAGAACAATAAATAATTCCTGGTCCTTGTAAATAAGTAACTTGCGTGAGAAGCGCTTCCTTTTTTTCTTCTATTGTTTGTACAAATTGTACTTCCATTGCAATATTTGGACGATCAATCGAATACACATGCTCTGCTACATTCGTAAGTTTTAAACTTTTTATAATATCTTGTAATACTTCTTTTGTTGCAGTAGCTGTTAATGCTAATACCGGAGGATGTCCAATAGCCGCTATAACTTGATCTAATTTTTTATAGTCTGTTCGAAAATCGTAACCCCATTGCGAAATACAATGTGCTTCATCAACGACAAATAGCGAAATATGAATCTTTTTTAGTTCTCTTATTATTGCTTCAGTTTGCAGCATTTCAGGCGAGACAAAGACAAATTTATAAGAAGATAATCTTTTTATCGCTTCTTTTTTCTCAGTTAATGTACGGAAACTATTAAACGCAATCACACGATCCTTTACTATATATTTAAGCTGCGCTACCTGATCTTCCATTAAGGATAGTAATGGAGAAACAATCAGTACTGTTCCATCTTGCATAAGACCTGGAAGTTGATAGCACATTGATTTTCCTCTTCCAGTTGGAAGCATCGCCACAACATCTTTTCCTTGCAACAAATCCACAATAACCTCTTTCTGTCCTTGACGAAATTCGTTATAACCAAACCACTTATACAGATAATCCTCAAGTCTCATTTACACCCTCCATCTGTGCTAACACAAGACGAATTTCAAAATAAGAAACTGTTTCTCCTACCGCTTGCTTTAATACACGCAACTTACGTGTTTGTAATGTTTCAATAATGCGCTGCACATGCTTAATTTTATTTTTCCCCATGAACATTTCAATAGAAAAATCTCGTTCTCGTAATGCAATTTCAACAAAATGATCCTCTATTGTTGCAACCTTTAAATTTCTAATCGTTGCAATTTCATCTAAAGAGAGCCCTTGTCTCCAAAGCTGATATGTTTTCTGCGTGGATAAACTAAACAAATCTGCCCTTTCATTCGGATAAGAAATAATTTTTGTTAATAACGGAAACTCTTTTTCATTCTCTCGAACAGATTGAATAAAGAAATGAATGGTACCCCAAAATAAGAAATAGATGCGAAATACATCTTGGTTTGTAATTTCTGCAAGTTGTTTTAATGTATATCCAATCCGTTCATACCCAGTTAGTCGATATGTAAAAATCGTGGCTTCTATTGGCAAAGTATCTTTCAACAGCATATGTATCTCTTTCCACAAACCTGCCGCAAGTTCACTTCTTGTATACGGTATCCCGATGAGGAACTGCTTGACCCACATCATGATCTCTGTATCTTGTTGAATAGGAATAAATTTCGCATTTTGCTGTTGTAAATTTGACACAGTTTGAATAATTAATGAAAGTCGTTTCCAAAAAAGCTCGCCAAGATCACCATAGTGTAAACCATGTAAATACTGTGGAAAAGAAAGTGTTTTTTTCCACGTTTCCAGTTGTTCCTTTCCAGCATCAGTTAAAATGTACGTATTTTCATGTACATTCTGAATCCATTCTTTATGCAATAGATGTTCAATTTCCTGATCATAATCAGAACGTTGTAATGATTTGTATATTCCAAACAGAAAAGAAATGTGAAATATATTTCCGTCTTGTAGTGTTTGTGAAGAACGTTTTCCTTTTAAAAGGTGATAAATGGAAGAAACAGTTCGTTCACCATTTAATTGTTTTATGCAATATAGTAAAGTATATTGTAACTGCATCACCGCTTCCACCTTTCAATTACATTTATCCCGCTATTTGCTGGCAGTAAAAGCCCGATTGGTGAAAGCTTTCTATCGATAGGGATGAAGAGAACCCCACTGATAGAAGTTTCACTTTATATTTTCTATTGTATCAAACTGTACAGCATTTAGGCATTTTGAAAATCTTGTGAAATAAATCAAAAATAAGTTGACACTCTAATTGATAAGCATTATCATTATAATTTTATGTTGAAAAGTTTGAAAAACCGTTTTACAATAAGGTTATAATTTTTATAGCGAATATTTTCACATACATATTATCAGGAGGGAAAAGAATATGGCAAAATATACAATTGTTGATAAAGACACTTGCATCGCATGCGGAGCTTGCGGAGCTGCTGCACCAGACATTTATGATTACGATGATGAAGGTATTGCATTTGTAACATTAGATGATAACCAAGGTATCGTTGAAATTCCAGATGTATTAATTGACGACATGATGGACGCATTTGAAGGTTGTCCAACTGACTCAATTAAAGTTGCTGACGAATCATTCGATGGCGACGCTTTAAAATTCGAATAGTCTTTTTATTAACTTCAAAAAATCCTCCTCATTTTATGAGGGGGATTTTTTGTTATTCATCTAACTTACAATTTAAAAAGCCATCAGCGATATTCTCTCCTCTGATGGCCAAAATTTCTATGCATTTTTCATTTTTGCAAATACCCATACTTTTAAACGTGAAAACAGCGCTACAAACACAACTGTTACAACAATTCCTTTAATTAAATTAAATGGTAGAATTGCCGCTACAATCATTTGTCGCATACCACTGCTAGACATAGCAGGCTGATTTAAAAACCAAGTGTACGCTGGTAAAATAATGAAATAATTTAACACACTCATAATGATAGACATAGCAACCGTTCCTAACATTAACCCTGTTGTTAAACTTTTTACTGTGCGATGCTTACGAAATAAGAATGCCGCTGGACCAATAAATAGACATCCCGCAATGAAATTAGCTACCTCTCCAACCGGAACTCCGGTTAAACTTCCTTGAATCCCATAGTGAAGGATATTTTTTATCCCTTCTACAACTACACCTGCAATCGGACTAAAAATAATCGCTGCAATTAAAGCTGGCACATCACTAAAGTCAATTTTTAAAAATGGCGGAAGTCCTGGAAATGGAAAATCCAACATCATAAGCAAATACGCAATACTACTAAGCATCGCTACACTCACCATTTGTACTACACTGTTTTTTTGTTTCATCATTCTCTCTCCTTTTCCATCGATCATCTCATGGAAAGTGGAAAGGTTCTGCTATGCCTATTTTTTCATGATACGAAAAAACCCTTTGTGGTTTACACAAAGGGAGAATTTTTAGGCACATCAAACAGACGTTCAAAGAGCTATCTTTTTTGAACGCTTGAACCTCCATCTTCTCCCATCCAGACTGTACTGTCGGCTTTGGAATCTCACCAAATCCTGCCTTAACGGCTCGCGGGCTTAGAACGAAAAGCAACTGTTCATCACCGCCGGTCGGGATTTTCACCCTGCCCCGAAGATAGACCGATATTCTATTTTCTTCACCATTATACAACAACATCATACAGTTGTGAATAAAAATGTTTATAACTTACGAATAGTAAGCATCGTTCTATATAAGATTTGTCTTATTAATACTCAATAAAAAAGCTATCGAATTATTTGACAACACAATCCATATTTTTTACAATCTGACTTTTTCCTGCGTAATTCCCTAGTCATTCATACAGAAAAGTGATAAGATGTTGAATTGTTAAGATAAGAGCATTTTCTTAATACGGAGGAAATGTCATGAAGAAAGAAAAAAGACACTCTATTCAAGAAACGATGAAAAAAAACTTAAGAAAAGAATACTTTTATTTAAAAAAGGAATTACTTTTCTACTGTCCAATTGATTTAGGCACATTTTCAAGAGAAACATACTATGCTACTTTTGACAAAGAAGGAATTAGTGTATATCAGTATGATAAAACAACAGAAAGTAAACTAAAGCTACGCGAGCGTCACCTGTGGAAAAGTTGGGATAAAGTGAAAATTGATCACTATTTAACAACATCACAATTTGTTTTCCAAGGAAAACGAAATTGGATTCTCTCTCTCTTTCATAAAGGGAAAGAGGCCCAAAAAATAATTAAAGAACATACTTCTTTACAAACAGAAGTTGTTTCCCGATCCTTTTTGAAAAAGCTTCCTGGTTTTCGTTCCAATACAACTTTAAACAAATATATAGGCAGCATTTGTTATACAGCACTTATTGCATTTTTATTAAAGTGGATAATTCCATTTCAAGTACAAGTTGCCTTGTATTCGTTTTCTATCGGCTGTATGCTCCTTGGTCTACTTTGCTTTACAATTGGACTAATCGAACCAACCATTGTATTATTTCGAACGAAGGAAAAAACAAGGACAAAGGTCTTTTATTATTATAGCTATTTAGCCATTTCTGGATTTATATGTGTCTTTATTTTTTGGTAAAAAAAGAGCTAGTCCTACTAGCCCTTTTTTAATTCATATATAATTTTTGATTTGGATAAATTCGATCTTGTTGTAATGCATTTTTTACTTTTATCTCATGAACAGTCATGCCAAACTTACGGGCAATACTGACCAATGTATCCCCTTTTTGCACAATATACATCGATGATGAAACCACTTGATCCCTTTCTTCATTTAAAACAAACAATGGATTCATTGCATTTCTTTTCCCAAATGTCCAAGCACCTTTATGAACTTCTAAGTGCAGATGTGCACCTCGTGATTCACCTGTGTTTCCCACTTCACCAATTACCTCACCTCTTGTAATATGATTCCCTTGAAATACATATCTCTTATTTAGATGGGCGTAAACGGCCTCATATTCTCCATGCTTAATAAACACTACATTTCCATAACTATTTGAAAAATAGGATTTTGTCACCGTTCCACCTCGAATAGCGGCAATCGGTGTTCCGATTGGAGCAGCTATATCAATACCATAGTGTTTTCCATTTCTTGTTCCAAAATAGTCACTAATTCTTCCATCTACCGGCCATGTCCATCGTCCGTCCTCAGCATAAGCATATAATTGAGAACTAAAAAACAATCCAAAGACAAGTATCCCGACTTTTAAGCCTTTCATATACATCCTCCGTTTTTTAATAACCGCCACACTTTCTCTATTGTGGTATATTACGGAAAAAAGTATACAAAAAAGAAAGTGAATTACTCCACTTCCTTTTTACGAAAAACAATTGCACTTCGTTTATATTCAACATCTTTCACCATAAGGCGAGCATTTATCACCCTAGCTATTGCGAATAAATAATCAGATAATCGATTGACATATCGTAATACAACTTCATTTATTTCCTCTTGCTTTCCTAATGATACAATATAGCGCTCAGCTCTCCGCGTTACCGTACGTGCAACATGGGTCACCGCAGATGCTGGGCTCCCGCCAGGTAAAATAAAACACTCTAATGGTGGCGCTTCTTCTATGTAGTGATCAATTCGTCCTTCTAAATATATGACCATTTCTTCTGTTACTTTATAAGGTAATTTTTGCTGCACAATTGCTAAATCTCCACCGCAATCAAACAATTCATGCTGAATCTTTTCAAGCTCCTCATGTATGTCTTGAAAGCATTCTTCTTGAAGCATAGTCATCGCATATCCAATATGAGAATTCGCCTCATCAATTGTTCCATATGCTTCTACACGAATATGATCTTTATCAACTCGTCCACCTATAATACTCGTTTGTCCTTTATCTCCTGTTTTCGTATATAGTTTCAAATATTCTACACCTCTCTTTTAAATTTTTATTCATTACACGATCCATCAAATGTAAGTATACATTGAAAAAACGACTTAAACCTTTCTTTTTTTGATGGGAGAGAGCATCCGACCATGCGTAGAAACGGTCAGTACCTTTTAGCCCCATGCCATGTGAGAACAGAAGGAGAAAATGAGCGGAGACCTTCTTTTATTTTCATAGCCGTGACTTATATGCCAGCAAATCAACATGGATTTATTCTTTCCTTAGTCTAAGCTTCTTGTCTTTCAATCAACTTTCATAGAGAGACTACCATCTACAAATAGTACAATAAAACAAAAAGCTCTAATATTCTTCATTCCATTGAGAAAATATTATAAACTCAAAAAGAATAAAAAATACTAGAACTTCAGTATTGACTCACAACAATATCACTTATATTGATTGACCTGGTAAATATACAGAGAATATTGTTCCTTCTCCAACGACACTTGATATAGAAACTTTACCATTATGCCCTTGTACAATGTTTTTAGCAATTGCAAGCCCTAAACCAGTACCACCTGTTTTCCCACGTGTTCTTGCTTTATCAGCTTTATAAAAACGATCAAACAAGAACGGAATGTCTTCTTCAGGAATACCAGCACCTGAATCTTGCACTTCAAACATGAGTCCATTATTTTTCGTATCAATAATAAGCTCAACATGACCACCTGCATTTGTATGCCTGATTGCATTGTCAATTAAGTTCGTTAATACTTGCTCCATACGATCTGGATCAAACGAATGTTGCTCAATTGGATTACGGAAATCAACTGTTAACCGCACATTTTTTTCTTTTGCAATCCCTTGAAATTTGCGTCCAATCTTCTCAACAAATGGATGAATATCCACTTCAGATATATGCAATTCAACATGACCACTTTCCATACGCGCTAAATCTAAAAGCTCATTCACAAGGCGACCTAAACGAACTGACTCATCATAAATAATTTGTACAAATTCATTTATTTCTTCTTTTGTTTGAACAATATCATCCAAGATTGCCTCACTATACCCTTGGAGCATAACCATCGGTGTGCGCAATTCATGAGACACATTCGCAATAAAATCTTGACGCATTTTTTCAAGGCGACGTTCTTCTGTCATATCACGAAGCACCGCCACAGCACCGCGAATTTTTGTTTGATTATATAGCGGCGTCATAAGGACAACGTAGTTACCCTTTTGTAAATTAATTTCAATGACTTGCTGTTGCTCACTTTCTACTACAAGATGAAACAACTCAACAAGTTCCGGCGGTAAATTCCTACTTAATTCCAACTCTTTTTCTTCTTGCCAAACTTGTAAAAAATGCTCCGCCGGTGGATTGATAACAACAACCTCACACTCTTGATTTAGCGTTACAACCCCATCTGCCATACTGCTTAAAATACTAGAAAGTTGTTCTTTTTCTTGCTGTAGTGCATTAATATTAAACTTTAATTGTTTTCCCATTTGATTTAACGCCGTTGCTAGCTCTCCTATTTCGTCTTGCGAAACCATAGGTGCTTTCGTATCAAATTTCCCGCGCGCTACTTCAAAGGCCACTTCACGCATTTTACGAAGTGGAGCTGTAATTCGTGTCGATAAGAAAAACGCAAAGAACGTTGTTAAAATAATCGCAATTCCCGCTGATAAAAAAATAAAATCTGTCGCTTTTTCCATACCTTGTTTTGGAACTTGCAATGATTGATACACAAACACCGCACTATGATTTGATGATTGCAGCGGCTTGCCAACAATCATAATATCATTTTCAGAGTTCTTCTTCGTTTTGTCATCAGACACTTTTTTTATTTTTTCTTTATTTTCTTTTTTATCTATAAAAACAGCTGCTAAATCTTTATCCTTTTTCAGATCTTCTATTGTAAGATCTACCAATCCTTCTTGTTTCGGTGAAGAAGAAACTTCATGATCCCCTTTTACAATAATAATTCGTGAGAGCGGATCAGCAAACTTATACGCGATATTCTCAATCGTTTTTTCGTCTGCACCTTCTTCAATTAATTCCGAAACACTTGTCGCTACTTTTGTAAGCCTGTTTTCACTCATTTCAATATAGTAATTATCAAAAAACTGCGAAAGCAAAATGGCAACAAAGCCAAGAACAAATGAAACAAGAAGCAATATGGTCATCCATAGCTTTCCTACTACACTTCTCCAAAGCATCAGTCGTTCACAACCTCAAACTTATAACCAACACCCCATACAGTTACGATCATCTTCGCTGCATCAGCTGATTTTTTACTTAATTTTTCACGTAAACGCTTTACGTGCGTATCTACTGTACGCAGGTCTCCAAAGAATTCATATTGCCATACCTCTTTTAATAATTGCTCACGATCAAATACTTTATCAGGAGCCTTTGCTAAAAATAGTAACAATTCATATTCCTTTGGTGTTAAATTGACTTCATCACCATCAGCAGTAACGCGATGCGCATCGTTATCAATTGTTAAATGCGGGAATACAATAATATCTTTTGTTGTTGTATCTTGTGTAAAGAATGTTGTTGTCACAGAACGTCGCAAGACCGCTTTTACACGAAGGACTACTTCACGTGGACTAAACGGCTTTACGATATAATCATCCGAGCCAACTTCAAATCCTTGCACCCTGTTTACTTCTTCACCTTTAGCTGTCAGCATAATAATTGGTGTTGCTTTTTTCTCACGAATTCCTTTACATACTTCAATCCCATCTTTTCCAGGCATCATGATGTCTAATAAGATTAAATCATAATCATTTTGCAATGCTTTTTCTAAAGCTGTATCACCATTATCAGCCTCATCAATCGTATATTGTTCTCTTTCTAAATACATTTTTAATAAACGGCGAATACGATCTTCATCATCTACAATTAAAATTCTTGGTTCATTTTCCATTGCTTCCCGCTGCCCGTAAAAAAACATGACAACGGTTCACACCTACCTTTCTATGATGTAATACGATTTTTACTCTTATCTCATAATAGATAATTCTAAAATGTTAGTCTTCCACCTTAGACATTATACTTCACAAGAATAATAAAATTTGTTCATTTCTTTTCCAAAAATATGTATTTTTCTTGAACAGGACATTTAGGCCCCGACATCATTTTACAAAATCAGCCTTTATTTTGCCATGTTTTTCTCAAAAAAGAAAAGAAATTGGCAAAAATAAAATAGGAAAGTGACAACCACTTTCCTATTTTATCATGCTTCACTGAATCGTGTACCCCCCCTCCAAAAAAGAGGTAAAACCTTACGCATATGAGTGCAAACCAGCAATAATTAAGTTTACCGCTATAAAATTAAACATGATAATCGCAAATCCAATTACCGCAAGCCATGCTGACTTCTCACCATGCCATCCTTTAGATAAACGTAAATGCAAAACTGCAGCATAAAAGAGCCATGTAATGAGCGCCCATACCTCTTTTGGATCCCAGCCCCAAAAACGTGTCCACGCAATTTGCGCCCAAATCATCGCAAAAATTAACGCTCCTAACGTAAAGACTGGGAATCCAATTGCAATAGATCGATATCCAATTTCATCAAGTAAATCACTGTTAACGTTTTTCACTACTGGCTGAAGGGCTGCTGATACTCTTTTTCGTAAAATTAATCTTAATACAATATATAGTCCCGTTCCAATAAGCAGTGACCAAATTACTGTATTTAATTTCTTTGCATTTATTATAGCAGGCATTTCTGCAATCGGTTCAAGTTTTCCAGTTGTTATTAACTTCCCTTCATGGGGTCCAACTAGTGCAGGCAGATTATATTTCATCTCGACTTTTTGTTCATTTTTATCCACCCATTGAAACTTTGCTTCATATTTCGTTGCCGAATAAACTGTTGTTACCGCTATGAATCCGACAGCGCAAACGAGTGTAAACACAACTGTTTCTAACCAAAATGTCCGTTTCGTCCTTTTTGACTGATCTACATTTTTAAGCAAATATATGACACCTGTAATAAAACTAATTGCTAAAATAGCTTGTCCAGCTGCGGCCGTTGTTACATGAATATGTAGCCAATTACTTTTCAACGATGGAATAAGCGGTGAAATTTCTCTCGGAAACATACTTGCATATGCAATTAACAAAAGGGCTACTGGTAAAGCGAATAATCCGACTATGCTTACACGATACATGAAATACATAACAATAAAAGCACCAACAAGCATCATGCCGAAGAATGTACCAAACTCAAAGAAATTACTTACTGGTGCATGCCCTGAAGCGATCCACCTTGTTACAAAGTATACAGTTTGAGCGACAAATCCTAAAATTGTTATGGTTATACCTATATTTGCCCACTTCCGACCTTTTTCTTTAATCGCCCCCCCGAAGAACAGTGTTGCAATTAAATAGAAGATGAAAGCGGCAAATAAGAAATTACTGCTGATTTGCACCATATATTCTCCCCACCTCAACTAATTTTTTGATCATTTACTTTGTCGTATGGTTGTGGAATCGTTGTTCCTTCAAGTACTTTCTCAATATCTTTCCGCAAGCCAAACCAGTTTTTATTTGTATGGCCAGCAATCCACCATTCATCTTTAACACGTTGTATCCAGATACGACGATGATTCCAATACATCCCTTGAATCACACCAACCATGAAGATAAATCCTCCGATTCCAAGAATCCATAGTGTCAAATCTTTTCTCACAATAAGCCCCGTTGCATTTCGCATTTCTACTCCTGCAAAGGTCATTTTATATTGATTATTTCCTTCTGGTTCTATGTTTTGTTGTATACCTACAAAACTCACTTCTCCTTCTGGCGTCTCTGGTGTAAACATTTTAAAAACGAAAGCTGGGTTGTTCGGAATCTTTGTTTTTGTATTGGGCTGACCATTCTCATCAAAATAAAAATCAGGAAAATAACTTAATAATTTTATAGAATACCCATCTCCTAAATCGTATGTTTCTTTTGGATTTTCCAAGTTAACTTTAATGGGTTTCCATTTTTGCTGATTGTCTTTTTTCTGTAAAGAAAAAGACATACTACCAAATTCATTTTCTTTAAAATCTAGTTGATATAGAGCAAACTGATCAAATTTTAACGGTTCATTCACTTTAATTTTAGATTCCTTTACCTTTTCTAACTTTGGTTTTTGTCCAGCTATATTTTCTTCTACAGCTTTATACAATACAGCATTTGTTTGGTAGTTTTTAGCGATCATTTTGTCGCCTACACGCTCAATCGCATCATTAAATACTTTATCATCTTTACTCTTGTCATAAACTTCTTTTATAAACTTTTCATTCTTCAAATAATATTTCCCATCAGTTCCTGGGATCTCTTTTGTTTCCCCATCACGTAGCCACAGTGCTTCATCCACATACATACTCGGAAGAAAACGTAGCATTGCTCCGAATAAAAAAATGATAAGACCGATATGATTCACATATGGACCCCAGCGAGAAAATCTTCCTTTTTCCGCTAAAATATTTTCGCCTTCGACTCTTACATTGTAATTTTTTTTCTTTAAATTGGCTTGAATCTGTTCTAGATCCCCCTCTTTTGGAGAGCCTGTCCCATACAATCGTTGTCTCTTTAAAAAACTTGGGTGTCTTTTTACACCCTGCTTTTTTAAAGCTTTATAAAGCGGAATTACACGATCTAAACTACATATCACAAGTGACACACCAATCGACGCAATTAAAATTATATACCACCATGAGCTATATAATTTATTAAAACCCAATTGGTAATATAGTTGTCCAAGAAAACCATATTCCTGTTCATAATATTCACTTGGTGTAACACCTGGAGGTATATACATTTCTTGCGGAAATATGGTTCCAACTGCTGATGCTAATAGAGTGATAACAATGAGCCATACCCCCACCTTTACGGAAGAAAAAAAACTCCAAACTTTATCTACTATCGTTCTCGTATGAATAAGAGAGCGCCGGGCACTCCCCTCATATCGCATATCTAATAACCTCGTATCTTCCTTGTTTTCAAAAGGTTTCCCGCAAGCTTCACAAAAAATTGTGCCTATTGGATTTACATGTCCACATTCACACTTTATCTGTTCCAATATTCTCACCGCCTCTTGTTTCTATTTATCATTGTATCTTCCAAACACAAGTTACCGCAATACTCAGAATTTTCAAGATAGGTACTAAGACGAAGCAAAGCACCTTCATCTATCAAACTCTTTTACCATTCGTTATGTAAAGGCTTTCTTTACTAAGGAGTAATTTTCTTTAAATATTCCTCCATTTGTTCCTTTGTTTGTGTACCAGTAATTTTCTCGATTACATTTCCTTCTTTATCAATTAAAAATGTTGTTGGCAGTGGACCAACGCCATATGTACCAATTATTTCTTGCCCTTTATCAATCGCAACAGGGAACTTTAATCCATATTGATTCACAAAATTTTTCACCGCAATATTCGTTTCATCTGCATCTAATGCGATGATTTCAACGCCTTTTTCTTTATATTTAGGATATAATTCATTCATATAAGGCATCTCTTTTTCACACGGTTTGCACCACGTTCCCCAAAAATTTAAAAATATCCCTTTTCCTTTCAGGTCATTTAGCTCGATTTTTTTTCCCTCTAAATCTGAAACAACAAAGTTAGGTGCTTTTTTCCCGATTTGCATTTTTTCCTTATCAACAAAAAAACCTTGATAAAGTGTGAATCCTACTGCCACGCTTAAAATAAGCAAAATGAGAATGCGAAATAGTAAGCGATTCTTCTTCATACTCTCTCCCCTCTCTTTGATGAATTTATATGTAAAAAATTTCTGTAACTACTAACTTGTCCTTTACTTCAAGCATTTGTTTATTTTAATATATATGCCTCCATAATCACTCCCCAAAACGATCGGTTCAACTAATCATCCATAGGGGATAAAACTCCCCCACGGATGGAAGTTTCACTTTACCACTTATCTCGGCTTTGTAGAAGCAAGCGCACGTAATTGTTTTACTTCATGAGGTGATAACTCTCTTGCATCACCAGGGCGTAGACTTCCTACTTCTAAGAAAGCATAACGTTCACGTTTTAATTTCATTACTTTACAGCCAAGCGCCTCAAACATACGACGAACTTGACGATTACGTCCTTCATGGATCGTTAATTGTACAATTGCCATCTCTTTACGCTTATCCCAAGAAAGGATTTTCACATGTGCTGGTGCTGTCTTTCCATCTTCTAATACAACACCTTTTTCTAACATGCGAATTTTCTCTCCTGTTAATGGGCCTTTTACTTTTGCAACATATGTTTTCTCAACTTTATATTTTGGATGCATCAATATGTTTGCAAAATCACCATCGTTTGTCATAAGAAGTACGCCAGACGTATCATAGTCTAAACGACCAATTGGGAATAGGCGCTGTGTGATTTCAGGGAAAAAGTCTGTAACAACTTTTCTTCCTTTGTCATCTGATACGCTCGAAATTACGCCAGTTGGTTTATATAGTAAGAAATAAATAGGTTCTTCTTTTTCAAGAGGGATATTATTTACTTCTACTTTATCTTGAGGAGTTACCTTCGTTCCTAACTCAGTCACTACTTTACCGTTAACTTTAACTTTTCCTTGCTGAATAAGTTCTTCAGCTTTTCTTCTTGATGCAATTCCTGCTTGCGCAATCACTTTTTGTAATCGTTCCATTTCCATTATTCACCTCAAATTTATCTTACCTTCATTAGAAGGAGTTGGCAACCGCCAGAACATATAGCAGCCAGCCTAACATATCGTAAACAACATAGCTATGTTTCTAAACTTATAAAGGCCGAATTCGGTTTCAATTCTTTATTATTGTTTACCCTCATATAGTTGTTCACAACAAAAGTTCATTATTTTGTCAAAAATATTCCACAAAAAAACCACTATTAAGCCTACCCTTAATAGTGGTCGTATACGTATTATAAGCGAATTAACTCAAAAAATGAATACCGATTACTGAAACAATAAAGAAACAAACACAATAGAACAAATAATCCCAATTAAATCTGCAAACAACCCTACCTTTAAAGCATCACCCATTTTACGAATACCAACAGCTCCAAAGTACACTGTTAAAATATAAAACGTTGTATCTGTACTTCCTTGCATTGTGGAAGCGAGCCTACCAATAAATGAATCTGGTCCATATGTAGCAATTAAATCTGTAGTAATACTTAATCCTGCCGAACCAGAAATGGGGCGTATGAGCGCAAG
The DNA here is from genome assembly GCF_038050455.1 of Bacillus sp. FSL K6-6038. Taxonomy (NCBI): domain Bacteria; kingdom Bacillati; phylum Bacillota; class Bacilli; order Caryophanales; family Bacillaceae; genus Bacillus; species Bacillus sp. FSL K6-6038. The sequence continues at coordinate 1,551,769 of NZ_JBBOUH010000001.1, read as the reverse complement.
TGGTACAATTTCTGCTGGCACGTGAATCATATCCAACATTGGCTTCATTACAGAAATCATGGCATCTAAAGCCCCAGATGCCCTGAAAATAGAAATGGATACGAGCATCCCCACCATAAATGGTAAAATAGAAATAGCAATTTGGATTCCTTCTTTCCCACCTTCTACAAATGATTCGTACGTTGGAACTTTTTTTATCGTGCCATATAATAGAATAAAACCAATCACACAAGGTATCACCCATAATGAAATTGTATTAACAATACTCACTTTTTCCGCCCCTTTCTACTCCGTCTGCGGTAAAAATAGCGGTCAATCCAAATAGCCCCAATCATCGATAGTACTTGTGCAATAAACGTAACACCAACAATTTCAGTCGGATTCGCCGATTCATACGTCATTCGGATTGAAATCACAGTAGTCGGTATCAGTGTAATTGCGGATGTATTCAAAGCTAAAAATGTCACCATAGAACGACTTGCTGAATCCTTTCCTCCATTCAGTTCCTTAAGTTGTTCCATTGCTTTAATACCAAGTGGCGTCGCTGCATTTCCTAACCCAAAAAAGTTTGCCATCATATTTGACAAAATAAATCCCATCGAAGGATGATCCTTTGGTACTTCTGGAAACAATCTTTTTACAACTGGCATAAAAAATGAGACTAATTTCTTTAATAAGCCCGCTTCTTCAGCAATCTTCATTAACCCTAGCCAAAAGACTAAAACACTAATCAGCCCAATACAAATGGTTACTGCATCTTTTGACCCTTCAAAGACTGCTTTATTCACTTCCTCCATCGTTCCGTTTATCATCGCATATACAATCCCAATAACCGCCATCGCCACCCATACGAGGTTAACCATCTGTTCCAACACCTAACATATGAGAGAAGATTTCTATCACATCATTCCAATATACTCCAGTTGTAGCAACCAACTTTCGCTTACTATAAAACAGATTACGTTCCCCTACTTTTTCTTCATTAATATAAACTATTGTCTTGCCGACTTTCTCTCCATCTACTAATTTTGCACTCCTATCAAGTTCAACCTTTAGCATAACCTGTTTCTTCTCATCTTTCGTTAGCGGTATAGCGAAATCATTTTTTATATAAACATGATTTGTATACTTCTTTTCCTGCAGTCCAGAGAGCGCTCCTTGCCGTAGAACCTTCGTTAACTCATATTGCTTAAACCCTTGATCAAACAAATACATATGGTCGTCCCAATCATTAGACGCATTAAGTGTCACTACAATTAAATCTAATCCATCTTTCGAAGCTGTTGTAACAAGTGTACGCCCTGCTTTTTTTGTAAATCCCGTCTTGCCTCCTGTTGCAAATTCATAATAAGAAGTTACAAGTTTATGCTTGTTTTTCCATGGATAATCCCACATTTTCGATTGATATGTTTTTGTTCCAAAAATTTTCCGAAACGTTTCATTTCCCATTGCATAACGTGTTAAAAGTGCCATATCATATGCAGACGAATAGTGCGTTCCATCCCCATCTAGACCATGTGGATTTGAAAAATGTGTATCTTTCATTCCTATTTGTTTCGCTTTTTCGTTCATCAAATAAACAAACCCCTCTATGCTTCCCCCAACATTTTCAGCAATTGCTTGTGCTGCATCATTACCGGAACGAAGCATTAAACCATAAACTAAATCCTCTAGCGGTACTTTTTTTCCAGGTTGTAAATAAATTGCCGACCCCTCTACTCGAACAGCCTTATCGCTAATAGGTACAACTTCTTTCATTTTCCCTGATTCGGCAGCGAGTAAGGCAGTCATAATTTTCGTGATGCTAGCAATTTTTTGTGATTCATGTTCTAACTTTCCATATAACACACGTCCTGAATGTTCTTCCATCAATATGGCATTATGGGCGCTTACATCATTCATTTGTGCATATGTATGAATCGGTATAACACTTGCACACATTATAATAAGTGCAATTACAATCCAAGTTCGTCTCATATTCCCCCACGTCCTTTTGGCACTTTTTGTACAAGTGTATGCTTGGCCCCTTAAAATATGAACGAAATATTCTTTTCTATACCAGCAAAAAAGACGCACAAATATGCGTCTAATACGGTGTCCACTCAAGCTGTTTCGCACTTTCAAATCGCTTTTCCACATCGGACCAATTCACAACATTCCACCAATTTTTAATGTACTCATCTTTCCGATTTTGGTATTGCAAATAATATGCATGTTCCCATACATCAAGCACAAGTAACGGTATCGTATCCCACTGTGTGAATAATTGATGAAGGGTACTTTGTAAAATTTCTAATCTTCCCGAACGAGGTACCCACACAAGAATAGCCCAGCCAGATCCTTCTACCTTCGATGCAGCTTCTGTAAAATGCTTTTGAAAACGTAAAAAACCCCCAAAATCTTTCTCGATTTCTCGAGATAATGCACCTCTTGGACTTCCCCCTCCATCTTTTTTCATGTTATTCCAAAATATCGTGTGCAAATAATGACCTGAACCGTGAAAAGCCGCTTCTCTTTCCCAATGCTTGATTAAATCAAACTTATTTGTTTTCCTTGCTTCTTCCATCATTTTTTCTGCTTTATTCAGCCCTTCCACATAACTCCGATGATGTTTATCATGATGTAGCATCATAATCTCTCGAGAAATATATGGTTCCAGCGCATTATATGGATAGGGTAACGGAGGAAGCGTGTGACCCCCAATTGGAACAGATCTCTCAGTATACGTTCTTTCATATAACTCATATTGCTCATTTTCTTGCATAAATACTTCTTGTAAATGATTCTGGATGTGTTCCACATCATCACTTATCTCATACAGGAATTCAGCATCTGTTTCATACTCATTTTCTTTCATACGGTCTAATAGCATTTGAATTTTATAAGCAAGCATATGGACGTCATAAACTTCAGTTGCACGACTATCTAATACGTGAAGAACGCTTTCACACCAATTTTCTACTTCATGAAAATAATCCGTAAATACACCTTGCTGATTCATACGACACCTCCTCTATGCTATCCACTTTAACTATATTCAGCGTCCGCATCGTATATACCGTACAAAACAGCAAAAGAAGCTAGTCTTTCTCTAGCTTCTTTGAGTATTCTCTAATACTTATATAAAACATATACTAGAGCTATTCATCCCTACAATCAAAGACAGCAGTTCCCTCATCTTATTATATACATCCATTTTAATTCCCCAACATATAAGTCGCGGCTATAAAAATAAAAAGGACCCCCTACTCACTTTCTCCTTTTGTTCTCACTTCGCATGGGGCTGAAAAAGGATCTGACCACTTCTATCCATGGCCGGATCCTCTCTCACACCTAAAGAAAATGGTTTTATTAATACTTGTGTAACATCTTTGTTTGATAGTCCGTTTCGTAATATTCCAGCTCCTCACGCATTGTTTGAAACTTTCCTTCTAATTCTTGCATTACTTTTTCAATTGAGCTAGGCGGTATTTGTTGAAAAGCAATGGAATTTTTCCCTGTATATGCCGAGCGACTATTTTCATACCACTGATCACTTTTTGGCGAAAAGAATTCAGCAATTACTTGATGATAGATTTTATATAATGTTCTCTCAGCAGCCGTTTTTCGAAATGGTTGACTACTCAATAAAACAAGGCACGCATCCAAGCCTTCTTCACAAAATACAAGGAGTCGTCTTAATGATGATAATAAACCTTCATAATAATGTTTATTCCCTTCTGGTGACTCTTCTAATAAAGAAGGTAATGTATGATAATTAACAAAATCAGTCATTAAATCAATAACTTCTTCTAAAAATTCAGAAACTTGATGCGTTTGATTTTCAACCATTGAATTAGACATATCCTTTTCTCTCCTTTTCCATTTTACGCTATTTCTACTTTTTTATTTTTATGTAACTCAGCCATTATGTCTTGTACTTTTACCACTGTTTTATCATCAAAATTTTTTTGAAAATCTTCTATCCTGTTAATATATACACGCTTTTGCCCACGAAATTCTTTATTTTTAATAAAACAAGCTAGAGCAACGATATCACGTAAATATATGTCTTGTTCTTCTATTTTAAAAACTGGATTTCCTTCAAACGGAGTAATTCCTTGTAAAATTTCTTCAAAATAACGGACATATAATACAGAAAATGTTTTTTCTTGTTCACCCAAAATATAAGTTACTTCGGATCGATTAAAGAAATCTTCTGATGTATTAGGTTGTGCTTTTTCTAGCTCATGGCCTGCGTAACCTACTATAACCATCCGCTTTCCCCCTCTTCCTTATTTCGTTCCATTTTAACTCACTTTTCTGAATAAACAAAACTTTAATTTATTATTAATTCTTAGCAAAAAAATATATAACATTTCTATATTTATATAAAAAATAGTTTTTATATCCTGCAATTTACCTTTTTATTTTTCATGAAGTTTGTCATAATAAGAATATTGTCTCAGTTTTCTTATGCAAGGAGAGTTGTATTTATGTCGTTTTCGTGGAAACGTTTCTTACAAATCGGAAAAATTATTTTCCCATTTGTTGTCTTGACAATTGTATTCTTTCAAGCTCGGAAAGAATTGTCAGGTATTTCATTTCGAGAAGCAATTGAAACAATTAAAAACATTCCGACTGGAGGAGTCTTTTTAGCTATTACGCTCGGTGCGTTTGCTGTTTCAACAATGTTCTTTTATGACTTTGTTATGCTCCGCTATTTAAAAGCAGATGTACCTGTTCAAAAGATTTTCCGTGTTTCTTGGATTGCTAACACCTTAAATGGATTTATCGGTTTTGGTGGACTTGTTGGAGCAGGTATACGGACAATGTTATATCGGCCTCACGTAAAAGAGAATGGTAAACTTATCAAAAGCATCGCTTGGATGACAACTGCTTTTATAAATGGATTATCCCTTCTCTCATTCCTCGGTCTTATAGGAATACTAGATACAAGTTTTATTTTACATGAAAAACCTTGGCTATGGCCTGTCCTCATCTTTTTTGCTCTTTTTGTACCGCTATATATTGGATTTTCCAAAATTAAAAATCGAAAAAAGCAACACATAGAAGGACAGGAAGAAATCAAAGAGAAGAACCCAACCGTTCTATATTCACTTGTTTCATTAGTGGAATGGCTTTCTGCCGGCATCGTCATGTATGTTATTTTAATATTATTTGGAATTGACATCGATTTCCGGAAATTTTTAGGGGTTTATGTTATTGCAGCATTAGCAGGGGTTGTTAGTCTTGTACCCGGTGGTCTTGGTTCCTTTGACCTTGTCTTTTTAACTGGATTAGGACAATACGGTATCGATACAGGCGTATTATTACCTGCCATGTTATTATACCGCCTCGTATACTATATTTTACCATTTTGTCTCGGGTTAATTTTTGCCGCTTTTGAAATGACCGGAGCTGCCCTAAAAAAGATTGAAGATAAACCATTTATTGCACCCGCCTTAGAAACAACAGGTGTCATTTGGACATTACAACGTGATTTTTTAGGAAAGCTAGGTCCATGGGCATCAGCTGCTTTAACAGTCTTTACCGGCCTAATGGTCATCTTATCGACCATTTTACCGACGAGTATAAATCGTGCTCACGCATTACACATTTTAGCTCCAAAACATCTTATTCAATTTTCTTTTAGCTTATCATTAACATTTGGAATTCTGCTCCTTATTCTATCAAGAGGTATTTATTATGGAACAAAACGTTCCTACTATATGACTATTGTTTCTTTAATTGGAGCAGCCATTTTTAATACACTTAAAGGAATCGATATTGAAGAAACCTTTATTTTACTAATCGTGCTAGCCGTATTATATATGCTTCGCAAAAGATTTGTACGTGAAAAAATGTCAGTTTCGCTTTCCGATGTAGTAAAAGTATTTATATTTTTACTACTAACATTATACTTGTATAAAAACTTAGGCATCCTATTCGCAGGAGCAAAAGAAGCTTTCAAGCCCGATTTTGTCGTTCGCAATATTACGCAAGTAAAGAGAAGTGCACTTGCAGCTGCTTTCTTTGTTCCAACTTTTTTACTCATCGGTTCTCTTATCGCGAATCGCTATCGTAGTGTATTCCCAGAGCAATCAGCAAACGATAAACGTCTGCAAAACTTCTTAGATGAATATGGCGGAAATGTACTAAGTCATTTAGGTTTTTTAGGAGATAAACAATTCTTCTTTAGTAGTGATGGAAAAGCACTTCTTTTATTTTCAACAACAGGAAAACGACTTGTTGTACTCGGCGATCCAATTGGGGATCCGTCTTCTTTCCGTAACGTACTACAAGAATTTTTAGCTGAAGCGGATCGATTTGGATATATTTGCGTTTTCTATCAAATTGAAAGCAAATGGATGAGTTTATACCATGATTTTGGCTATAACTTCTTTAAACTTGGTGAAGAAGCTGTTGTTGATTTAAATACATTTACTATATCAGGGAAAAAGCGTGCTGGATTACGTGCAACTTTTAACCGTTTTGAACGTGAAGGTTATACCTTTTCCATTCATCAACCACCATTTTCAGACGAGTTATATGAAGAATTAAAAAATGTTTCAGACGCTTGGCTTGGGGGAAAAAAAGAAAAAGGCTTTTCTCTTGGATACTTTGATCGTGAGTATATAAGTCGCGCCCCTATTGCAACTTTATCTGATGCTGAGGGAAAAATCATTGCATTTACAACGTTTATGCCTGTTTACCAAACTGGTGAACTTTCTATCGATTTAATGCGTTATTATCCAGATGCACCTGGCGGGATTATGGATGCAATCTTTATTCATTTATTCCAATGGGCAAAAGAAAACAGTTATCATTCCTTTAACATCGGTATGGCCCCGCTCTCTAATGTTGGTTTATCCACACAATCCTTTTGGTCTGAGCGCGTCGCTGCAGCAATTTTCAATAACGTTCGTTATACATATAGTTTTAGTGGTTTACGGCATTTTAAAGAAAAATATAAACCGGCGTGGAGTGGAAAATATTTAGCATTCCGAAAAAATCATTCCTTGCCAATTACAATGCTTGCCGTAACAAAATTAATAGGAAAACGAAAAAGCAGCTAGCATCACTAGCTGTTTTTTCGTTTCTGAACTTGGAGTATAAACTCTTTTTCATACTTTTTTCCGTTTATATAAAATGTTCCCCATATTTTATACGTCCCTTCCTCTGGGAATGTAATACGATATTGCAATTGCTCTTCTTCATTTACAGGGACTGCATATAAAAAATGTTCTCGTTTTTCATCGATTATATAAAGCGTCGCTTGTTCTCCAGTATTGGAATTAAATTTCACACTTTCTCCTTTTTTTATTTGCAGCTGAAATGTCAATGTAGCTGCTTCATTTGGGTGTAGCGCTCCAAATAAAAGCGACATTTGGTAATCACCAATTTTTTTGGTGAGCACTGTATCTTCTATTACATTCTTTTGTTTCTTCTCTTTTTCCTCTTCCCCAAAATTCTTCCTAGAAAAGAACTGTTCTGTTTTACCATGATCCTCATATAAGAAAATCGTATATGCTTTATCTTTCGTTTTGCCTGAGGATAGCTTATATGAACCATTTCCAGCAAATGCAGGAGTGATTCGCTGAATTCCCTTTAACTGCTCGTCCACGATAATAGCTCTAATACGATCATTAACTCCACGAATTTCGTTGTTATTTTTATTAAACAGTTGAAATGTAATATCTATTTTTTCATTTCCCTTTCTATTTTTTATATCCCATTTTACCTCTCGAATGTCCCCTACTGTTGCTGTCGTTCCTTTATACTTTTGCATGTAAAATCCACCAGCTACAATAAATAGTAACGCAATTAGCCCAATGACAAGATTTTTCAAACAATCACCTGCCATACTTTTTTTATAAATTGTAACATAATTCCGACTATTACACCTATAAAAAGAACATTGCTACATCTTCTTTCTACATATGTCCATTTTGATTTTCCAACATATAAGTAGTTGCTATGAAGAATAAAAGGTGACCCGCACTCGTTTTCTCTCTTTGTTTTTACTTGGCTTGGGCAGGAAGAGGGTCTGACCGCTTCTATGCATGGTCGGATGCTCTCTCTCCCCTAAAAAGAAAAGGTTTATATCGGTTTTTCAACTTGTATTTATATATTTCTTTTTTACAAAAACCCGCTATGTAATAAATAACAACCTATTGAAAACGTTGAATCTTGCATATACTACAAATAAGAAAAAGATTTTAATTGGTAGGATTCCTAGTGTATAATGCAGGTGATGTTGATTTATATCTATACATAACAAGGAGGATTTTTATGAGCGTTCATATTGAAGCAAAACAAGGTGAAATTGCTGAATCTATTTTACTACCTGGTGATCCACTACGTGCAAAATATATTGCAGAAACATTTTTAGAAGATGTAACTTGCTATAACAATGTACGTGGTATGTTAGGATTCACTGGAACTTATAAAGGAAAACGTGTCTCTGTTCAAGGGACAGGCATGGGTGTTCCTTCTATTTCTATCTATGTTAACGAATTAATCCAAAGCTATGGAGTGAAAAACTTAATTCGCGTAGGTACATGTGGCGCGATTCAAAAAGATGTAAAAGTACGTGACGTAATTATTGCAATGACGGCTTGTACAGACTCTAACATGAACCGTTTAACATTCCCTGGATTTGATTTTGCACCAGCTGCAAACTTTGATCTTTTAAAGAAAGCATATGATGCAGGAACAGAAAAAGGATTACAGGTTCGTGTTGGTAATGTTTTAACGGCAGATGTATTCTACCGTGAAAGCATGGACATGGTGAAAAAACTTGGTGAATACGGTGTATTAGCTGTAGAAATGGAAACAACTGCTCTTTATACATTAGCAGCGAAATACGGTGTAAATGCATTATCCGTATTAACAGTAAGTGATCACATCTTCACTGGAGAAGAAACAACATCTGAAGAGCGTCAAACTACATTTAATGAAATGATTGAAATCGCTTTAGACGCGGCAATTCAACAATAATGCACAAAAGAACTTGTCATACGTCTGGCGAGTTCTTTTTATTGTTTTCTAAATCAAATAATTACTTTATATGACTTTTTATAAAAAACAGTTCCAGATAGAGAAAGATTTTCAGTCCCTACTTTCTTTTATCGTTTGTTATAATAAAGAAAATACTTATGCGAATATTCTTTTATGAGGTGAAGAAGTGAAAAAAAGAAGTATTGTCTTTAAACTATTTTTATTAACATCAACATTATTTACTGTTACCTTCCTCCTTTTTTTCATTGGGCAATCATTGTTTTTAGAAACATTTTATATTAATAAGAAGGTTCACACTGTCCAAACTGCCTTTGAAAAGTTTTTATCAAGTTATGAAAAGAGTGAGGGAACATTTGAGGAAATAAGAAAGCTCAAACAAGAATTTCACGAAAAAACAAACGCTGACGTCGTTTTCTTAGATCCAAATGGAATTATAAAAGATGAAAATAATTACTATATTGAGATTGTGGATAAATCAAATAAATCGTATTCCATTCCACTCAACAATATTTTAACAATCGATGAATATACGAAGTTTATGAATTTACAGTTAAAAAGTAATGATGTTATTATCATAGATGGAATTTTTAAAAAAGATATAGTTATACCTGTTAAGATTAGGACTCCTTATAATACATGGAAAAATGATAACATCATTTCTGACTTTACATTATTCAATATTGATTGGACAAACGCTAAGAAAAATAAATATGCAAAAGACACAGGACCTGTCGTCCATACATTTGAAGGGATTGTATCCAAAATACACCTTCCTTCAAAAAACGACCTTCGTCTCGCAAATAATTTAGAGACATTGCAAGGAATTCAGCGCTGGGAACTATCTGTGATACTAGGTAAAACAAATTCAAATGAATTGACAACATTTACAATCGGAGAAGAGGAGAATGGAAAAAGTCAAATTTTTGTAAAGCCAGTCATCGAAAACGGTAAAATTAAAGAATTTGCTTTTACGATGACCTCCTTACAGCCTGTTAATGAAGCAATGCTCGTTTTAAAAGATTATTACGTTTATGCCTTAATTGTCGTATTTCTCGTCATTATTTTATTATCCTTTTATTATTCAAAAATCATTGTTAAACCGCTTATTAAAATGAACCGAGTCACAAAAAAAATGGCTAATTTTGATTTCACCGAAAAGTTACCCGTTTCAGTAGATGATGAAATTGGCGGTTTATCTAGTAGTATTAATACATTATCAGTAAACTTAAAAGATCGAATCGATCGATTAAACATTGCAAATACAAAATTACAGCAAGATATCGAACGAGAACGCCAATTAGAAAAAACTAGAAAAGAATTTATTTCTGGCGTATCTCATGAATTAAAAACACCACTAAGTGTTATTAGAAGCTTTACAGAAGGTATTAAAGATGGCGTCAGCAAAGATAACACATACTATACGGATGTGATTTTAGAGGAAACGGAAAACATGAATCGACTCATCGTCGAAATGCTAGAATTAGCAAAACTAGAATCTGGCACGTATAAACTAGAAATGAATACTTTTTCACTTGGTGAACTTGTCCAACAAGTGTATACGAAGCTATTATTTAGTATGGAAGAAAAACAATTACAAGTAGAAATCGATGCAAATCCCTCTATATATGTTGAAGCAAATCGCAATCGCATTGAGCAAGTTGTTGTGAATTTACTCAGCAATGCAATTCGCTATACACCTGATGGTAAAGAAATTCGTATTCACGTCATAGAAGATGAAGAAAAAGTAAAAGTGGAAATTGAGAACACTGGCAATCCAATCCCAGAGGAAAGTTTACAAAAAATATGGGATCGCTTCTATCGTCTAGACGCTTCCCGTAGCCGCCATACTGGAGGAACTGGACTTGGTTTATCAATTGTAAAAAACATTTTGGAACTTCACCATGCCAAATATGGTGTATATAATACCAATGATAGTGTCGTCTTTTATTTTGATTTACAAAAAATAAAAGAAGTCAAATAATTTGTCTTAATTTCACGAGGAGTTCACATGAAATTCACACTCTCCCTTTATAGTAGTAAACAAGTTAATCCTTTCCTTTACACATATAAAAGAGGAGAGTGCGTGAAATGAAACAAGCAGGACAACCTATTCAAAACGAAAAACAATTAGAAAAAATCAAAAATATACTTTTACAATCTTCGAAACGTGATGGCTTATTATTCGTATTAGCTGTAAATTCCGGTCTAAAAGTAAGCGAGATTTTACAATTAAAAGTTGGTGATGTCATCGATGAGAATGAAAATGTTCGTCACTCCATTTTATTTTACAATGAAAAAGTTAAAAAACATAAATGGTTCGCTGTAAACGAAGACTTACAGCATGCAATCGAAGATTATATGAGAGAACGTAAAACATGGAAACGAAATGAACCATTATTAAAGTCTCAAAAAGGAACAAAATCCATTACAAGACAGCATGCATGGTATATTTTAAACAAAGCTGCAAAAGAAGTTGGTTTAGAAGGGATTAGCTCACATACACTTCGAAAAACTTGGGGATATTGTGCATATAAATCTGGTGTTGATATTGCATTTTTACAACACTTCTTTGATCATAGTACCCCATCAAAAACTTTAAAATATATCGGTATTGCATAAAAAACAGCCATGGTTCTTATACATAAAAAAGGTTACCAACTTTAAACTTGGTAACCTTTTTTATGTTTCATATTCTCTTTTCTTGTTTCTCCTATATTGTAGTGGTACTCTAATAACAAGGGGGAGAAATTATGAACACATTAACAATTGAATTACCAAAAGAAATAGCAGAAAAACTTGGTTTATTAAAACAGGCTTATCAAAAGAAAACAGGTGCTACAATCTCAGAAAGTACACTCGTTCAATCACTTATCTCGAAGGAGTTTATTCAAGAAATCACTCCTTTTGATTTACAACAATATGTAATAAAAAAAGAACAGCGCTAATCGCTGTTCTTTTTTATAAACCATACAACTTTATTGCAAACGGTTAAGCTTTGTTTTAAATACACATTAAGCGTACCAATACTTCTTATATACACCAGGACCATCTATTTCAACTTTTAAACTTTTAAACTTTTAAACTTTTCGATGCGTTGACGCTCCAAAATGGATTTACTAATAAAGGCCTTCCGATTGCTGTTACGTCTGCACGTTGATTCCTTAATATTTCTTCAGCTTGTTTACCACTTTCAAGTGAATGACCCCTTCTTAACACTCTTACGAGTCGTTTGAAGAAGGGGCTTCCTGTTTCATAGAGCGTTGCTGCTTGAGAATCCAAGCAGTCTTACATACTCTCCACAGGCGTCGTTTATACTGTTTGGACACAACCTTGCCCTACAGTTTCAGTCTTCAGTCGTTCTCACAAGTAATTGTTCTAACCCTTTTCGCAAAATGTTTAGACTTGCATTATGATCCCTGTCTAATACCGTTCCACACTTTGCACAAATATGCGTCCGAATAGAAAGTGATTTTTTCACACGATTTCCACAACCAGAACAATCTTGCGATGTGTATGCTGGATCTACTTTCACAAGTAGGCCTCCAAATTTCTTGCACTTATACAAAAGCATCCTGCGAAAAGCACCCCAGCCCGCATCCGAAATCGACTTCGATACTTTCCGATTCCGAACCATATTTCGGATATCGAGATTTTCTATACAAATCATCGAATACACTTGCGTTAGATGATAACTTAATTTATGCAAAAAATCTTTTCTTTGGTTCGCTACCTTTTCGTGAAGGCTCCGAATCCGTTCTACTTGTTTCTTATAGTTCGCAGAGCCTTTCTTTTTCTTCGAAAGGTTACGCTACGCTTTCTTCAGTAGCTTTTCTTTTTGCAGAAGAAATCTTGGATTTTCAAATACGGTTTCATTGGAAAGAGCAGCATATTTATTCAGTCCCACATCTATACCAATCGCATTTTCTATCGTAATAGAGGAAGGTACAACTTGTCTTTCGACACTAAAAATAGCGTACCATCTCTTAGATTGGCGTTTTATAATCAATTGTTTAATGGTTCCTTCTATTGGACGATGCAGATGGATATCCATTTCCCCTAATCGTTTGTTATATAATTTTCCGTTCTCTGCAAATGACATCGCAAAGCGGTGTTTCCCGTTCGGTTTGAATCCAAATTGAGGAAAAGTGAAACTATTATAGTCTTTATACTTTTTCAATTTTGGATAGTTGGCATCCCCACGAAAAAAGCCATCATATGCCTTTTCCAATCGTAAAAATACTTCTTGTAAGGGCTGTGATGGCACTTCTTTGAGAAAAGGATACCTCTTCTTATCGATTACTTGTTGCTTTTGCATATCAGAACGTGTATACAATCGTTTGTTTTCCTTATATTTTCTTTGTTTATCTAAAAAAGCAGAGTTATAAGCTTGACGACAATATTGTAGCCAACCATCTAACGTTTCTTTTTGTTCTTTGGTGGGAAAATCTCGTATTTTTGGCTTAGCAACATTGTCATCCCCTCCCCCTTTTTTCGATATAGTTTTTCAGATTCCTAAACACGAAATAGAATGTACGTTCCCTTTTCTGCTAGTATACACAAAGTTACATAAAAAGGAAATAGAAACTTCGTGCTATGCACGACCAACATTCATCCCCTCCCTACCACCTGGGCTATGCCCTACACGTGCTTGAGGAATGGGACTTCTGTTGGAGTACTGTTAAACTTTATTCAAAACTCACACCAGGCTATTTCCACATAAACATCAAGTTTTTTATTTTATTTACGAAAAAATATTGACAACGATAATGATAACCATTATCATTTATTAAGAAGCCAACAATTGATGAATCAACCAAACGCTCAGTAACATTGTTACCCCTCTTTTTCATATAGAAAAACACTGTACATTCCCCCTGTTTGTACAGTGTTTTTCTTTTTTGCGTTTATTCAAATAAATTGAGTTGCTCCGGTTTTGGTTCGCCGTATGTAATATGCATCATCTCCATAAGTTGTTTTGCATTATCAGCAGCATCCCCGCCTGAATTATTATTAAATAGTACATATATGTTTTTTGTCTTTTTCTGCAATGTATGTAATCGCTCTGTCCATTCTTCTAGCTCTTGTTTATTATAACGATATAAGCAGCGAACTGCTCGCCAATTTTCTCCTTTATCAAGCCATCCATGAATATTACGACCATGAAAGCGTATCAGTGCCATTTCAGGATGAGTTGCTTCTAATACAAGTGGAACAGAACCAATGCCAGCTTGTGGTTCATCACAGATCGTATGAATCCATTCTTCCTGTTCTAAAAATTGCAACGTTTTATCATGCATACTAGGATGAAACCACGTTTGATTTCGGAACTCTATGGCACACGGTAAGCCTTCCATCTTTTCTTTTGTATAACGAAGTAAATCTACATTTTTCTTCTGACAATCAAACCAAGGTGGATATTGGAATAATATCGCCTTTAATTTATGCGCTTCTTGAAGCGGAATAATCGATTGTTTAAATATTTCAAACATCTCATCAATATTTAAAAATGGAATCTCTCCTTGCATATGTCCCGTCATCCCTTGATACGCTTTAACAACAAACGAAAAATTTTTTGGCGTTTCCCCCGCCCATTTCATATAATTTCGAACCGGTTGCATAGCATAAAATGAACTATCTACTTCAACAATAGGGAAATACTCACTATATGTTCGCAATTTATTTCTATTTTCATAGGAATCTGCATATAAAGAATCATGATCTCCCCATCCTGTTAATCCAATAGAAATCACCTTTTCCCCTCCTTATCCCATTTCTATAAATCCGTACACACCTAATTAACAAAGTTTCAATCTTCTTCAAGAGCATCTTTATAAAATATGATATACTAGATGGAAGAATTTTTAAATTGAGGAGTTATTTATTTATGATTCAAGAGGATACTACTTTATCTCATGAAAAGCAAATAAAAGAATTAGAAAGAAAAGTACAGTTTTATGAGCAGTTGGTGAATCAACTACCACATCATTTTACATATAAAAACTCACAACTAGGTTTACAGTTACATAAAAAAGGGACTTCTCATTCCATCAATCGCATACCAAAGCAAGAGAGAGAATCAAACCTTGTACTAACTTGCGATTCCTTATTTCTATTTGAGCAACTTGAAAAGCACTTTGTTCATATTTTTGATGCATTTTCGCATCATGTCACCTTTATTGACAATAAAGGCATCATTACATTATGTAATCAATCTGCAACAGATGATTTCGGAATATCACGGAGCGATATCATCGGCAAACCGATTCAACAGTTATTAAACCTACCTGAAGAAAAAATTAAGGCATTAGAAACATTAAGAAGCGGAAAAGAAATTTATAACGAAGAGGTGTTAGATACAAATTATGGAATTTCTAATAACCGAATTATTCGTGACTATAATGGAGAGATCTTCCGTGTGATTAGTGTCTTTCATTATTTAAATACCGAACGTGATGCCGAAAAACTTGCATTAGCAGGTCGAATTGCAGCTGGAATTGCACATGAAGTTCGTAATCCACTTACAACAGTACGCGGTTATTTACAATTTTTACAAGAAAGTGTTTCACCTTCTAATAAAGAGCTTTTTCAAAATTTACTCATTCCTGAATTAGATCGTGCCAATAGTATCATTACGAAATTTTTATCTATTTCAAAAGCACACGAATTTAAAAGAGAACCATTTCCCATCAATACTTTTTTACGTGAATATATCCAACAGCTACTAGCTAGTGAAGTATTTTTGCATAACATTTCTATTGAATATAATTTGTCCTCCGATTTAGAAGACATATTAGTGAATATTGATCGACATGAGCTCGTTCAAGTTTTCCTAAACTTATTTCAAAATGCTGTGGATGCAAAAAGTGATAAACCTTTGTCCATTCAAATCACTAGTCATCGTTTGGATAATTTTGCTCGCATTACTTTCCAAGACAATGGAACTGGTATTCCTCCAGCGATTCAAGACTATATATTTGATCCATTCTTCTCTACAAAAGATGCAGGAACTGGACTCGGATTATCAGTAACAAGAAAAATCATTCAAAATCACAATGGAACTTTAAAAGTTTCTAGTAATGAAAACGGAACAACATTTATCATCTCAATTCCATTAGCGCAAAAAGGGGCTGGCTTATAGCATCTCCCTAAAAATAATCAGTGGGGATGAAGCCCCACTGATATAATCAAATAAATATATTCAAAATATACGATTTATAAACTTTCAGCACACGTCATTAGCTCCCCGCCAATCCATTCCCCTAAACAATATGTATTATCTCTTCCTTTTCCTCTTTCATGAGAAATGCCACAAAGCTTAATTCGTTCAATGTCTATTCCTGTTTCTTTTTTCACTTTTCTAACTGCTGTCTCTTCCTCCATTCCAAATCTAACATACATACACAGTAAGAAATAACTAGATGCTATTCATCTCATCTTAAATATTTGATTTCCTTCTTTACGTTTCTTTACTTCAAATTTACTCTAGCTTAACGCTTATTTTGTATGATAGATAAAGAAGACAATGATATGAAAGAGGGATGAAAATGAAAGTCTTATTGTCAATACGCTTTTGGATTTCCCTTATGTCATGTATATTTTTATGCTCAGCATTCTTTTTAACTTTAGAATATACGGCTACATCAAAAGCAGCAGAAAACAGCAATATAGCTCCATATGAGCTACTATATGCAAAACAAAATACAGTCCCTCTATCCTCTTCCTCATCTAAAGAAAAAAAAGTTATCAAAGGAATGATTATTACAGAAGCTGCTTCCCATCATGACCTGAATCAGATTGCTAAAAAAATTAAAGAACAATATAAAAATCGGAAAATCGATGAAATCACATTATCCATTCACAATAAAAATATTGGAAAATACGAAGAAGACCTACCTTATGAGCCAATTAGCAAAGGAACAATTTCCATTATTTACACTTCACAATCCCATTCCAACGTAATCATTCGTCTCAACGAACAATAATACACTTGCTAAAAATTTTTTTCCCTTCATAAAAAAAGAGACGAATATAATCATTCGCCTCTTTTTATTTTTACAAAAATGGAATCCACTCTTTTACTTTATCAATCCATTCTTTTTGTTGTTCTCTTCTCTGTTTTTCTTCTTCTTGACGCTTTTTCTCTTCTTCTTTTCTTCTCTTTTCTTCTTCAATTGTCTTTAATTGTTTCGAATAGTCAGCTTCTGATATAAGCGATAATTGAAATGCTTTTTGACTAGGGTTTTCATCAGCTTTTTTCATAATATCTCGAAACATTGTCGTTGTAATTTGACTACCACCTGGCACATAATGCTCACTGTCTGTTTTATCATATCCTATCCAAATAGCCCCCACTAAATCCGGTGTATAGCCAACAAACCAAGAATCTTTCGCTCCGCTGCTTGGACCATCCACAAGCTGAGTGGTTCCCGTTTTTCCAGCAGTATCAATATTTTTCACCTTTGCTTTTTCACCCGTTCCTTTTTCAACAACACCCTTTAATAAGTACGTCATTTTTTGAGCAACTTTCTCACTCGTTACACGGGTTTCTTTTTTATACCATTTCCCAACTGTTTCTCCCTCAGCATTCTGTATTTCCCGGATTGCATGCCCTTCAACTTGTATACCATCGTTAGCAAAAGTAGCGTAAGCTTGAGCCATTACAAATGGAGAAGTTCCAGTATGCATTCCCCCTAAAGCAATAGGAAGAGTACGGTCTTCTGCTTGTAGTGGGATACCAAAACGCTCTAATGACTTCAAACCTTTTTCCAATCCAATTTGTTCTAACAACCAAACAGCTGGTACATTATAGGACTTAGCAATCGCTTCATACATGGTAACATCACCATGAAAAGCATGATCACTATTTTGGGGCGCATAATCTTTTATATTAAGCGGCTCATCTTTTAAAACATCATATACTTCATATCCTTGTTCTAATGCTGGTATATATACGGCAAAAGGTTTTAGGGTTGAACCAGGTTGCCTTTTTAATTGCGTTGCATGGTTAAATTGCAAAAATTGATACGTCCCCCTCCCGCCGACTAGTGCGGGTACACCACCAGTTTTCGGGTCCATCAAAACAACGCCCGTTTGCATAAGCTGATCAGCGTTACTTTCTTGGAAATAATTGTCATTATTCACAACATCTTCTACTGCTTGTTGTTTTTTCGGATCAAGCTCTGTATAAATACGATATCCACCAGCTAAAATTTCATTTTGCGTCAATTCATATTTCTCCATTGCCTCACGTACAATATAATCCACATATTGCGAATATTTTCCTTTATACTTATCATCAACACCTCGTCGTAATGCAAGGCCTGTCTCTTGCTCTTTCTTGTATTGATTTTCTGTAATATACCCTTGCTCTTTCATTAGTGCTAAAACAACATTCCGTCTTTCAATTGACTTATTAAAATTTTTATATGGTGAATAGGTTGATGGTGCCTTAATTAATCCTGCTATTGTCGCAGCTTCTGCTATTGTTAAATCTTTTACTTCTTTATCGAAATATGATTTCGCTGCTTTTTTTATCCCCCAAGCTCCTTCACCAAAATAAATTTGATTCATATACATTTCAATAATTTCATCTTTTGTATACGTACGCTCTATCTTCTTCGTCAAAAAATACTCTTTAAACTTACGTGAAAATGTACGTTCTTGTGTTAAAAATACATTTTTCGCAAGCTGTTGTGTAATTGTACTGCCACCAGCAACTACTTCTCCCGCCGTAATATTTTTTAATATGGCACTCATAATCCCACTATAGTCAATACCATGATGGCTAAAAAACTCTTTGTCCTCTACTGCTACAACCGCTTGAATCATAATATCGGGAATATCTTTTCTTTTAATACCTTCCGCCTTGGAAGAAGATAGCTTTGCTGCCACTTCTTTATTTGCATCGTAAATAAGTGTTGGCTGCGGAACAGCCTGTTTTAATGCAGATATGTCTTGAATGGAGATCATTATATTTACCGCAATAAATAGGGTAACGAAAAAACCGCCAAAAATTAATAATATATTGCGCAATTTCTTCCTCTTGTTGAACCACTTAAGCATTTTTTTGAAATGAGTGTTGTTCCATTTCATTTATTCACTTCCTTCATTTATTTACACTTTCATCAGAAAAAGGAAGAAACTCCCTCCTTTTAAATTTATTATAATAACGTAATAGTTCTTCAAGTGTAAAGTATTTCTTTCTCATTCATACTTTTTGCAAGAAAAGGACATTCTACAAGTAAGATATTCATTAGTCGTTATTAATATTATTAATGCATCAATATGTATTATGTTAAGTTTTTGTAAACTTTTCGATAAAATGTTTTAAAAACCGACAGTTTTTTGTTAGAATTGACTAGCCAATATATTTTACATATATTACTTTTCGTGGGGGTAACAATAATGGTATTTAAATCTAAAAAAGATAAATTTTCTGAAATGTTAATGAATGTTTCTGAAAATTTAAAAGAAGGCGCGCAATTTTTCGTGGAGTATAAAATTAAAAATGCTAGCGATTTAAAAGAATTTTCTATGCGCATGAAAGAATATGAGTCAAAAGGTGACTCATTTATTCACGAAATCATTATGGAGCTAAACAAAGCGTTTATTACTCCTATTGAACGTGAAGACATCCTGCAACTTGCAATGAGCATGGATGATGTACTAGACGGATTAGACCACAGTGCAGGTTTATTCGAAATGTATTCTATTACAGAGGCAGATGAATACATGATTAAATTTGTGGAGGCAATTAATCAATGTGCGATTGAAATTGCAAATTCCGTTGAACTTATGTCGAATAAGAAATTAGTGGACATTCGCACAAATGCAATTAAAATTAAGGATTACGAATCACAGTGTGATGATATTCGTCGTCACGCCATTAAACATTTATTCTCTCGTGAAAAAGATCCGATCAAGATCATTCAATTCAAAGAGATTTATGAAGAGCTAGAAGAAGTTGCTGATAGCTGTCAAAGCGTTGCAAACGTATTAGAAACAATTATTATGAAGAACGCATAAGGAGTTTGATCATGGATACAGTCTTGATTTTAACTGTTTTAATAGTCATTTGTGCTTTAGCTTTCGACTTTATTAATGGATTCCATGACACAGCAAACGCCATTGCGACAGCTGTTTCTACCAAAGCTTTGAAGCCACGACAAGCCATTATCATGGCAGCTATTATGAACTTTTTAGGTGCAATGACATTTACAGGTGTAGCAAAAACAATTACAAAAGACATTGTTGATCCTTTTGCTTTAGAACATGGATCATATGTTATTTTAGCCGCTCTGCTTGCTGCAATTGTTTGGAACTTAATTACTTGGTACTATGGAATCCCAAGTAGTTCTTCGCATGCAATTATTGGTGCAATCGCAGGTGCTGCAATTGCTGCTGCTGGTCTAAGTGCAATTAATTTCAAAGGATTTATTAAAATTATTGAAGCTTTAATTATTTCACCAATCGTTGCATTTGTTATTGGTTTTATCGTGTATAGTATTTTTAAAGTTGTCTTTAAAAACTTTAATTTAACGAAAACGAATCAAAACTTCCGTTTATTCCAAGTGTTTACCGCAGCACTACAAGCTTATACACATGGTACAAACGATGCTCAAAAAGCAATGGGTATTATTACAATGGCATTAATGACAAATGGCCTTCATAATTCTGGAGATATTCCTTTATGGGTTCAATTCTCATGTGCTCTTGCAATGGGTCTTGGTACTTCTGTCGGTGGATGGAAAATTATTAAAACTGTTGGGGGACAAATTATGAAAATTCGTCCTGTAAACGGTGTAGCTGCTGATTTATCATCATCTCTTGTCATTTTCGGAGCAACATTTATTCATTTACCAGTTAGTACAACGCACGTTATCTCTTCTTCTATTTTAGGGGTAGGTGCTTCACATCGTGTAAAAGGTGTAAAATGGGGAACTGCAAAGCGCATGTTAATTACATGGGTGATTACACTTCCAATTTCAGCTTCATTAGCTGCTCTATTCTATTGCCTATTACATTTAATTTTCTAATCAAAAGTCGTCTTCCTTATTTTTCTAGGAAGACGACTTTTTTGTGAACAATCTTATTTCTTTTCAAAAAGTGTGTATAATGAATGTTGGATTAGTTATACAGAGGAGTTGGCAATTTTGGAATATATCATGTTACTTTTCATTGGATTAATCGCAGGAACAGTCGGAAGCCTAGTAGGGCTTGGCGGAGGAATTATCATCGTCCCTTTACTAATTGGACTGCATAGTTTATCACCACAACTCGCAGTTGGAACATCAATTGTGACCGTAGTTTTCACTGGTCTCTCCTCTACTCTTACTTATATGAAACATAAGCGAGTAGATTATAAAAGTGGACTTATTTTATTTATAGGGAGCGGTCCTGGAGGGATTATTGGATCGTGGGCAAACAAATTTTTGAATCAGGATTCTTTCTCTTTATACTTTGGAATTTTCCTTATTTTTGTATCTATCCTTCTCTTGTTACGTGATAAATTGAAACCTCTTTCCCTCTCAAATGCAACTGTTATTAAACGTTCTTTCACGGATTCTGAAGGTAAAACCGTTTATTATCAATTCCCACCGTTTCTTTCGATTATTATCGCATTTGTAGTTGGTTTCATATCTGGATTATTTGGAATTGGTGGCGGTGTATTGCTCGTTCCAGCAATGATGCTTCTTTTTGCATTCCCTGCACAAATTGCTGTTGCAACTTCAATGTTTATTGTCTTTTTATCAGCAATTGTAAGTTCTTTGACTCATATTTCTCTTGGCAATGTAAGCTGGATTTATGCATTGATTCTTATTCCAGGCGCTTGGATTGGCGGAAAAATCGGAGCTTACATTAATACAAAATTAAGCGGTAATGCGATTATCAATTTATTGCGTATCACATTACTTATTCTTGGAACTAAACTGATTATCAGTTCTTTCCTCTAACGCGTTCTTTTTAGAATGCGTTTTTTCATACGCAGGAATACAAAAACATCCCTAAAATAAAACATAATACTGTACACACACACAACAACATCAAATTTGAAATATATAATTTGTCCATGGTGATCACACTCCTATAGCTGGGCTGTTACCTCTATGATAGCGAAAAAAAGGACACTTTGCCTTTACAATATGCTAACAATGCAAAATCAATTATTACAAATTTTATCTATTTATTACATAAATTCGTATAATCAATCGATTCAACAAAAAAAGATGTCATATTGACATCTTTTAGTGAAGGAGTGACCACCCCATAAAATCTTCATGTACTTGACGTGCTCGTTTATCATTTCTATCATACAATTCAGCGTAGCTATCCGTTTCTTCGTCATAAGCCATTGTATAAATAATTTGACCATCTATTTCAACTGATAGAACGACTCCACCTTTCATCTCTTCCACATGTATGACAGCATTAGCTGGAATTTTCATATCAGTCATTTTCGCATCTAACAATATACTAAACCCCCTACAGCGTATTCATTGCTAGTACTATTACACACTAAATAGTATACTACTGTAATAGCATACGTTTCGTCAATAAAATTGCTGTTTATAACAATATAAATACAAATTGAAAAACTGACATAAAACCTTTCTTTGTAAGTGAGAGAGATCATCCGACTATGCATAGAAGCAATCAGCCCCTCTTCTTGCCCCATACCAAGTGAAAGCAAAGAGAAAAACGAGTGCGGTCACATTTTGTTCTTCATAGCAACGATTTATATATTGGAAAATTAAAATGGATATATACATCACCTTTTGTATTTGTATTTGTATTTGTATTTGTATTTGAATTTATATGTATGTCACTTACAATAAACTAATAGAACTAAATAATGGGGTGCTAACATTGATTCTACATAAAGGGGATATACTATTTCGTCAAGGTGAAGAAGGACCTTTATATTTTATTAAAACTGGTCTATTAAAGGTCGTTCGGTTACAAGAAGACGGAACACCATTTTTATTTAATATTATCGTTCCTGGTGAGACAATTCCTCACCATTCTTTAATTTCACCGAAAGAATATCATGGTACAGCCATCGCTTTAATTAAGACAGAGGTCCAGCCCATTGTATGTAATACATGGTACGAAAAACTACAGGAGAATCCAGAATTATATGCTGACATCGCCATGCAACTACAAACGAAATTGCGAATGATGCAGCAACGAATCGATCAATTAACAACTGTTTCTCCAAAAGAACGTCTCCACCGTCTACAAGAGTGGTTCGCACTCTATTTAGGAGGAATTCCCATTTATGAAATATTAACACAAACAGAAATTGGACAACTTATCGGTGTACGTCGTGAAACAGTAAATCGCTTGTTACGAGAACAAACAAAAAACGAGGTAAACTAACACCTCGTTTTTTTGTTTGCCTTATGATAAGCTTGCTGCCGGTCCGAAAAATTCATAATGAATGTGTTCAGGTGAAACTCCCCATTCTACTAAAGCCGCATTAATATGCTTCATAAATGGTACCGGGCCACAGAAGTAAAATTCTGCTTCAGACGTAGGAATGATAGATTGCAGCCAATCTAAATCAATGAAACCTTCTTTATCAAAGTTTTTCATTTGTAGGTCTTGTTCTGTTGGCGAAGAGTAACAAGTGTATGCTTCTACTTGTTCATAGTCGCTCGCTACTTGCTGTACATACTCTTTCATCGCATGCACATTGCTATTTAATGCTGCGTGAATAAAGTATACCTTACGATTTGAAGCTTGCTCAATTAATGTATTTAACATACTCATCATCGGCGTAATACCAACACCGCCACTGATTAACACAACCGGTAAGTTTGAATCCATATTTAATACGAAATCTCCTGCTGGTGCACTTAATGGAAGAATATCTCCTTCTTGGATGTGATCATGTAAATAATTAGATATCTTTCCATCCGGTGTCTCTGTAGCTGTTTCTCGTTTTACACTAATACGATAATAGTCTTTGCCAGAAGCATCTGATAAGCTGTATTGACGATTATGTGTATATGTTTCACCCTCTATATTTAATTGGATCGTTACATATTGACCAGGTAAGAATGAAGATAGCTTCCCTCCATCTTCTGGTTTTAAATAAAATGATGTGATTACGTCGCTCTCTTTCTCTTTTTTTACAACGATAAAGTTACGGAAATCTTTCCATCCACCTTCTTTTTCCGCTGCCTCTTCATACATTCCTGCTTCGACACTAATAAATGCATCAGCAATTACACCATACGCTTCTCCCCAAGCATCTAACACTTCTTGTGGTGCTTCTGCAACCTCTTTAATTGCTTGTAGTAAACATTTCCCTACAATTGGATAATGTTCAGCTTTAATTCCTAAACTTCTATGTTTATGAGCAATTTGTTTTACAACAGGAATAATAACTTCTAAATTATCAATATACGTTGCTGCTGCATACACTGCGCTTGCTAAGGCCTGTTGCTGTCTTCCTTTTTTCTGATTTGTATGGTTAAAAATATTTAATAATTCTGGATGTTCCGAGAACATAATTTGATAAAAGCGTGTCGTAATTTCAACACCTTTTTCTTGTAATAATGGTACTGTTGATTTTACAATTTCCATTGTTTTTTCACTTAACATTGTATCCCACTCCTCTATTTCCTTGTCTATTGTTATTGTAAACGAAGCCAAAATGGAAGGTTGTGATTTTAATCACTATAAACATGGTGTTTTTGTGAAAAATATATGAACGATTTAGATTTATCCCGCTATTTGTTACTAAACTAACGAATTAAATATACACCTTTATATTTTTCCAAAAAAGAAATAAGCTAACCAAAATTTTGGATAGCTTATTTCTTTTTTTGTAGAGCGTGTTCAATTATTAAAAATGACGTTTATTTCATCCAATTTTAGCCAAAACTAATAACGAAAGGAGGTAGACAAAAATGAGATTACAATCTTTCATGATTAGTGCCCTTTCTTTTTTAGCTTCGGCATTAATCTTTTATACAGTTGGCTATGTCTTACTATTAGATTTGTTACCAAAGCATCTCTTTATTATTCTTATTATTCTTTCTGCTCTTATGATTTCCTATCTTATTACACGAAAATCGTTAAATGAGCCGTCTACCAAAACAAAATAATAGAGTGAACCTTTTAGGTTCACTCTATTATCATTTCCTAGGAAAGTTTTTGACTATCTTTGCAAATTCATTTTTTCACCATACTCTTTTACAATTTGAATAATATTTTGAAACGTACCTACTTTTTCTTTTTTATGATTCAATACTTGTAAATCATAATGATCATAATAAGTTTCTAATGCTTTTAACTGGGAAGTTGATGCCCCCTCTATAGGTACAGTAAGATTCACTTCATATTGTTTATATCCTTCTCTAACTTTTTCTCCTGCAATAGTTTCACTCATTTTCTTTCCGACTACCTGTTGCATTTTTTCAGGAAAGATCAATTGAAAATAATACTCCCCTTCTTTTTCTAAAGTTTTATATAAAGAATCCGAGATTGTATAAAATACTGTGTATTTTATTTTTTTCTCATCTGTTTTAATATGAAAAGCAGTAATTTGCATGTCCTTTTTTGTCACTTCTATTAAAGCGTTCACTTTTGTATCATCATTTTGTTGCTCAGTAGCACCTGGAAGTATAGATAAAAGTTGCTCTGTATCAGATTTTGTAAGCATATACGTCTCTTTTTCATCCTGCAGCCACCCTTGGCGAGATTCCCCTCTTAGCCATGCACGATATATTTTCTTCTTTCCGTTTTTCTCAATTTGGATTTCGTACTCTGGTTCTCCAAAACCCCCTGTTATTTGTTGTTTCTCAGCTTTATTAATAATATCTACCACTTTCTTTGCTTCCTCTTGCTTTAAAACCTTTTCAAGCTTTCCTTTTTGTATAATTGTTACTTGTATACTTTCCTGCATAGGATTCACCGTCTCTTCTGCTTGTTTTTTCTCCTTTTTTTGTTCAACTTGACTACACGATGCTAATAAACAAAATAGTAAGAAAAACATCCATTTTCTTTTCAACTTTTTCCCTCCTATCTAGAACAATAAGAAAAGCTTATTGTTCTTGAAAATGAAACAAAAACGTTATGTATGATGAAATAAGATATACTAAATACGAAGGGAGGTTTTCACATGTCCATTAATTTTCATGATGCTCATAATAAGTACACCTACGCCACGCGAAAAGCAGATTCCTCTTGGTGTGAAATGATTCAAAATATAATTGATGTAAGTGGTAAAAACATAATTGATATCGGCTGCGGTGGTGGTATTTATACGAAAGAACTGGCTCTTATGAGAGCTAACAAAGTCATTGGCTTCGATTTCTCAAAAAAAATGTTGCACGCGGCAACAGAAAATTGCGCTTCTGTCCCAAACATCTCATTTATTCATGGTGATGCCCACCATATGCCATTTGCTAATGAAACTTTTGATATTGTGATTTCTCGTGCTGTTATCCATCATTTACAAGACATCCCGAAATTTTTACAAGAGGCCTCACGTATCTTAAAGAAAAATGGAATGCTCATTCTTCAAGATCGTACCATTGAAGATTGTACAATTCCAGGAAGCCCAGAACATATTCGTGGGTATTTCTTCTCCATCTATCCTAAACTCATTCAAATAGAGGAAAAGCGAAGACCAAAAGCAACGCACATACAACAACTAATCGCACAAAACGGCATGTATCCACTTCCCCTTCAAACAATGTGGGAAGTGCGAAAAATCCATGATTCTATTGAAACATTATTACAAGATTTATCACCACGCACAGGCCGATCCATTTTATACGAATTAACAGACAATGAACTTTCTCAATTACTCCATCACATTCACTCTAAACTAAACAATATAGCTCCGATTATTGAACAAGATCGTTGGACTATTTGGAGTGCCACAAAATTTTAAGAAAGCCTCACATAATTTTGTGAGGCTTTCTCCTTTCATAACCTAATTTTGCAACATTCTTGATACCCTCCACTTCTGGCCTGTGCACTTCCACACTTTGGACATACTAAGTATCTGGATTGACTTGTCAACAAACTTCCTTTTTGAAAAAGTAACACTTCTGCTTGTTTAAATGACCGCGAATAATATAACCATATGAAACCACAAATTACTATAATTCCGAACAATACACCCATCGCAAGCATTTCCGTCACCTCTTTTTGGTTTGTTCT
This sequence comes from Bacillus sp. FSL K6-6038, assembly GCF_038050455.1. NCBI lineage: Bacteria > Bacillati > Bacillota > Bacilli > Caryophanales > Bacillaceae > Bacillus > Bacillus sp. FSL K6-6038. The sequence goes on along the minus strand of NZ_JBBOUH010000001.1, from coordinate 1,524,586 downwards.
TTCCAGCAAGTGGATTGTAGTATTATTCTCTATTAATAAAAAAGATTCCTGCCTTCCTGTTCTAATTGTCATATTTCTCAAAAAATTTTTACATAATCTCTATACTTTTACGTACTTTTTACAAAAGATTCCCTTCCACTTCTCATACAATAAAGTGAAACGTCCATCAGTAAGGCTTTTCTTCATCCCTCACTGATTATCAACTCTCACCAATCGGGTCTTTACGGGCAGTAAGTAAAAATCCACACCCTAAAATAATTTTAATTGAGGAGTGTCAATATGAACTATTTCTTATTACTCCCTTTTCTTATCAAACTAATTTTTTCTTTTCTATCCCCTTCTTCTCCACCTACCGACGTATCCGTGCAAATTCTCGGCCTCAATGATTTCCACGGCCAATTAAATACGACTTCAGCGTTGCACGATAAAGCTGTAGGGCGTGCTGATTACATATCTGCTTACATTCAATCCTACCGCGATAAAAACCCTAACACCTTACTTGTTCATACAGGAGATATGATTGGTGGGAGTCCTCCGATTTCAGCACTTTTTCATGATGAACCAACGATGGAGTTTTTAAATAATCTTCAATTTGATGTTGGTACAATAGGAAACCATGAGTTCGATAGGGGTCCCATTGCTCTGCAACAACTAATTAATGGCGAATCCGTTACACAAACAAGTTCATTTTCAGGTAGCTCCTTTCCTTATATATCCGCAAATATTGTATACAGTGAAACGAATCAACCACTCTTCCCCCCCTATATAATTAAATGGATTGATGGGATTCCAATCGCCTTCATCGGCGTTTCTACAAACGATACTCCTTTTTTAACAATGTACAACGATATGTCTTCTATTCGTTTTTTAGATGAAGCTTCTTCGATTAATCTTTATGTGTATCAACTACAAAAGAAAGGCATTCATGCATTTGTTATTCTTGCCCACCTAGGTGGTAATACGACAGAAAGTAATACAAATGGACCTTTAGCTGATTTAGCTAATCAAATAGATCCTGATGTTGATATCATTTTTGGTGGTCATACCCACTCCTATATAAATGGAAATGTGAACGGCAAATTGCTTGTTCAAGCCTACTCATACGGAAAAGCATTTTCAAACGTCACCTTTACATTAAATCGTAAAACGAAAGATATTACGAAAAAAGCTGCAACAATTGTCCCTGTCTATCAAAATGCAATTTCTCCTGATTTACACACAAGAAACTGGATAGATTCTTACGCCTCAAAAATCCAATCTCAAGTAGAGGAACAACTCGGAATAACGGACCATGAGTTAACTCGTAATCAAAATGAACACGGCCAATCAAATTTAGGAACAGTTCTCGCAATAGCCCAGCGCCAAACTATGCAGGCGGATATTGCTTTTGTAAATCCTGGGAGCATCCGGCATAATTTAAAAAAAGGAACAATTACATGGGAAGATACCTTCCTCATACAACCATTCGGCAACAAATTAATTAAAATGTATTTGTCTGGAAAAGAAATTCGAAACGTCTTGCAAGAGCAATGGAAAGAAGAAACTCGCATGCTACAAATTTCAGGGATTCGTTATAGTTGGAAAAATAACATCGTCCAAACAATTTCATTAGATGACGGAACACCATTACGCGATGATCAAATATACTCTGTAGTAGTCAATTCTTTCTTAGCAAATGGAGGAGATAAATTTTTGACATTTAAAGAGGGCAGAAATCGCTCCGAAGGCCCGACAGATCAGGAAGCTTTTGCAAATTTTATTCGTTCTATTTCTCATATAGATACACTCCCTCAAAATTTTTTACGGAAAATCTATTGACTTTATGAAAAAAACATGTAAAAATACTGTCAGAATACTTGAACAAAATTCATTGACGAGAACGAGTACGTTATATAAAGCTGTTCCCCAGAGAGTTGGCATCTTGCTGAAAGCCAACGTTCAGCTCGTAACCGAAAATCATCTCCGAGAAGTAGAACCGAAGGATGTAGTAAGTTCTTACCGGTCGTCCCCCGTTACAAGGAACACGTATCATGTTGTACGTTGCAAAGCCGCATACATATAGATGTATTTCTACGTGTATGAACTAGGGTGGTATCGCGGGTAAATATAACTCGTCCCTTTTTAAGGGGCGAGTTTTTTGTGTTCTTACGAATGAATTTTTATAAAAGGAGGAAACACAATGAACACTGTATCAAAAAAACATGTTTTTTTCACAGGTCTTATGCTATTTTCTTTATTTTTTGGAGCAGGTAATTTAATTTTCCCTCCAATGCTTGGACAAAACGCTGGTGAAAACTTTTGGCCAGCAATGCTCGGGTTTTTACTAACAGGAGTTGGCTTACCGTTATTAACTGTTATTGCAATCTCTCTTTCAGGAAATGGAATGCAACAACTTGCAAGTCATGTTCACCCTTTATTTGGAATTTCATTTACAGTAGTTGTATATATTGCAATTGGCCCTTCCATGGGAATTCCACGTGTCGCTAACGTCGCTTACGAAATGGGTGTTAGTTCTTTCTTACCAGAAACAATTCGTACTAGTAGCTTATCCTTATTTATATATACGGTCATTTTTTTCACTATCGTATTTTGGCTTAGCTTAAATCCTTCTAAACTCGTTGATCGTATCGGAAATGTGCTAACACCTATTTTACTATTCTCTATTTTCTTATTGTTTGTAAAAAGTGTTTTCACACCACTCGGAAATTCAGGTCCAGCGATGCAAGAGTATCAAACTTCTCCTATTTTCAAAGGATTTATGGAAGGATATTTAACAATGGATACGATCTCGGCACTTGCATTTGGGATTATCGTCGTGAATGCAATTCGCTCAAAAGGTGTAGAAGATCGTAAAGCTGTTGCAATTGCAACGACAAAAGCAGGACTTATTGCAGCTACAGGGCTCGTACTCGTATATGGAGCACTTGGCTGGCTAGGTGTAACTAGCGTTTCACTTGGATATGCAAAAAATGGCGGTCAATTACTTACTGTTATTGTACAACAGTTATTCGGCCCATATGGCCTTGCCTTATTAGCGGTTATCGTTACACTGGCTTGTTTAACAACATGCGTTGGACTTGTATCAGCATGTAGCCAATATTTCTCAACATTATTTACAAAATTTTCTTACAAAGGGATAGCAGGTATCATTTGTGTATTAGGACTTCTAGTAGCAAACCTAGGCTTAACAAAAATCATTGCAATCTCTGTTCCAATTTTACTAGTTGTATATCCAATTGCTATCGTACTCGTACTATTATCATTACTCCATAAGTACTTTGGTGGTTACCGTTCTGTTTATGTTGGTGCTTTAATCGGGGCTGCAGTAATAAGTATGTTTGATGGGCTAAAGCAAGGAAATGTATCTGTTACATTCATTACCTCTTACTTTGAATTCATTCCATTTTATAATGAAGGAATTGGTTGGTTATTACCAGCGATTGCTGGAGCAACAATCGGGCTTGTAGTCGCAAAATTAAAGAGCACAAAACCAATACCACTAACTGAAACTCCTTCTGAACCTAAAGTGTCTTAGTGAAAAACTCCCGATTAAGGGAGTTTTTCACACTTGGTAGGAAGTATGATTGAAACTACTTATTTTATACGCTTTCGTATAATACTCAAGGTTTGTATCAACTGTTTCTACTTTCACAACATCATAGCAATCTGTTTGTTTTACTAGAAATAAATAATATTCTTCTGTCGCTTCAATTATCGCAATACAACCTGTTTCAATATCGTATTGCACCTTAAGTGCTTGCAATGCATTCACGTAGTTTCCTAACTTTTTATTTTTACCCATTTCAAATACTGTTTGAACTAACATACACAATCTCCCCCTTTATATGTACTATTTCCAATCAAATGATAACGCTTACAAACGAATGCGTCAATAACGTAAAACTTTAATCAGTGGGGTTTTCTTCATCCCCCACTGATTATTAACCCTCACCAATCGGGCTTTTACGGGCAGTTGCTCCACCCCTAGCCTCTTTGCTTTCACTGAATTTTGAGGTGGAGATCTTACTGCCCGTAAATAGCGGAATAAAGGCAACTTCCACCAATGAAACAAGTCATATACAGTGGAAGCCACATTTTATTTCGTTAATTGATGTCGAAATGCATAAATAACAGCCTGTGTACGATCGCTTACATTCAACTTGTTTAATATATTACTTACATGTGTCTTTACGGTTTTTAATGCAATAAATAACTCATCCGCAATTTCTTGATTACTCTTTCCCTCTGCAATTAATAATAAGATTTCAAACTCTCGTTCTGTTAAATCTTCATGAAGTGGCTGTTCTTTCTTTTGACGCATACGCGACATCATTTTCCCAGTAACTTTCGGCTCAAGTACTGTTTCCCCATCATAAGTCGCTCGTACTGCATCTGCGATATCGCTCGCTCTTGATGTTTTTAATAAATAGCTCGTTGCACCTGCTTCAATAACAGGATATAGTTTTTCATCATCTAAAAAACTTGTCACGACAACTATTTTTGCTTCCGGCCATTCTTGAATAATGGCACGCGTTGCCTCAACACCATCCATTTCATCCATAACAAGATCCATTAAAATAATATCTGGCTTTAATACTAATGCTAATTCTGAACCTTTTCTTCCATTTTCAGCTTCGCCAACCACTTCGATATCCGGCTGAGTTGATAAATACGCTGATACACCCATCCGCACCATTTCATGATCATCTACAAGCAGTACTTTAATCATGCTACTCCCCCTCTCTCTCTATTATAATTGGTACTTTCACTTCAATTTGTGTACCTTTATTCGGAAAACTTAGTACCTTTAGTGTTCCACCAATTTCATGAACACGCTCTTGAATAGACCTCAGACCATATGATCCAGCTTTATTGACACCTACTTCAAACCCAACACCATCATCAATGATTTTTAAAATTGCATATTGATCGATTTGACGAAGACGAACTTCTGTTTTCTTTGCCTTCGCATGCCGTAACGTATTGGATAAAGCTTCTTGCACAATACGGAATAAATGATCTTCCACACCTTTTTTCAATTGAATTGGCTCAATCAACCATTCAATTTTCATATGCTGTTTTCTTGAAAGCTCTGTTAGTAACTCTTCTATACCTTCTGTTAATTTTTTACCTTCAAGTTGTACAGGACGTAAATGAAGCAGCAATGCTCTCATTTCTGATTGTGCATTTACGACCATATTTTCCACAAGCTGCAATTGCTTTTTTGTTGTTTCTGGAATTTGAGCTACCTGTTCATTAATAGCTGACATCATCATAGACATTGCAAAAAGCTGCTGACTCACTGAATCATGCAGTTCTCTAGCTAATCGATGCCTTTCTTGAGAAATAGCTTCTTGTCTCATCTCTTCATTCCAATGAGCTCGTTCATTCGTTACTTTTTGAAATAATCCGGCTTGTTCCTCTAATCGCTTAGCAAGCGCAATTACCTTTCTCTCTACTTCATGAAATTCATCCTCTGCAGTAAACGAAACGTCTTTTGGGAAATTACCTCGCTCTACTTCAAATAAAAAAGTATTTAAACCTTGAATACGCTGCTGCATATAGTAACCAATTGCATATCCAACAATTCCCCCAATAAGAAGACTTGTGCTCATAATGAACAAGCTAATTGGAACAGAAGCAATGGATTCTTTCCACAATAAATCGTATACGTCTTCTCTACTTTTCCATACATATACAATCGTACAAATAATTGCAATACTAACAGAAGATAACATAGAGTAACGAATATACATCCATGAAATATTCTTTTGCTTTTTCATTATACTTTCCTCACTTCCGTATCGCCTACGACAAGCGAAGAAATTATTTTAATACGCCGAGGAGCGTCCCTATACTGTTCTGTTTTGAATGTAACATTTCGATTAAATCCTGTCTCTTCATGTCCTGGAAGTAATACTCTACCAACAATAACAGAATGATTTAAAGATAATTCAATATCGTACGGAACATACAAACGAATGTTACCAATAACGCCACGAATAACGATAACCGTTTCTCCTTCAGGAATCATCGCCGTCGTCAAGTCAATTTCAACATCACCGACTCCGTACTGGACATTAATATCCTCTAATTCATAAATATGATCCATCATTCTTACGTTACCTACCATCATATTTTTAAGATATGGTTCTGTACGATAGATTTGTTTTTCTTCATCTATATATCCTTTTTCCTTAATTTCTACCTGTACAGTTTTTGGCTTCTGCTGTCCTTGTATAAGCTGATAACCGATGAAAGCTAAGCAAGTAACTACAACAAGCACGAAGGCTGCTGATGAAAACAGGAAGAATAAAAAAATAAGTCCTCCGACAAATAAAAACACATTACCTCTCACATAGCGATTCTTTTTCCGATAATGTCTTCCGAACATAATCATAATAAATGCAAAAATAAGAGCACCCGGTTCAAAATGTCCGAGAATCATATCAAGAAAAAGACCAAATCCAAATATGATGAGGAGCATCCCCACTAGTTGTGATTTTGAAAATTGTTTCTTCATTTCAGCTCCCCTCCTTCTTGTCACATATAAATAGAAGAAAAAGGTATTGCTTTCCAACACCTTTTCTTCTATCACTATATCATAAGCTCGTTTTATAATGTACTACAATTATTTTGTTACTTCTTTTGTTAAGGATACTTCATCCTTTTCTTTCATTTCACGCTCAAGTTTTGCAATTTTCATATCAAATGTATCACGCTCATGATCTTCATTCATGCGAAGTTCTAAATCACGAATGTGATCTTCAATTTCTTCAAATCGTAAGAATGGGTTGTTCTCATCCATTTTATGAAGAGCTGTATTCATGCGACGGTTCGCATGAGCCATGTTTTCACGTGCCATTAATTCCATACGCTTTGCATTCATTTCTTTTAGTTTATTTTTCATTTCAGAAAGACGTCGTTCTAACTCATCGATTTGCTCCACTACACCTGCATACATTTCTTCTAGTCGAGCTACTTGCCCTTCATAATATGCTACTTCTTCTAATGCACGTTCATGCAATTGCATTTCCCCTGCTTCTTGTGCAATTATCGCCTGTTGTGATCGCTTATTTACGAAATAACGAGCCTGCTCAAGTTCACGAGCAAAATTAGATTTTAGTGTTTTATGACGCTGAATTAACTTTTCAATTTTTGTTACTTCACGCTCGCTATCGCGTAAATATTGATTTAACATAGCGATTGGATTTTTTCTTTCTTTCTCATCTAAAACATTATGAAAATCTGCTAAAATTGCATCGCGTACACGTCCGAATAAAGATTGTTTCATTATAATCTTCCTCTCTTCTACTTTATGATTTAAATTGTTTTATATTAGTTTTTCATTAACTTGTTCCACTCATCTTCAAAGTTGCTATATCGTTTAGAGCCTTCTGAAGCAGAATCAACTACTACATCTTTTTCTTTTTTCCACTCACGGTATCCATAGTATAGAACTACTAATGCTACGATACCGATTAATGCTGGGGAATGGGAAAGGGCAATTGACAAGCCGATTAAACCGACAATACCCCAAGCTAACTTTCCAAAAAATGATTGTGCTCGCACAAATGATTTATAGCTCCAGTACACAATCCCTGCTCCAATTGCGAATCCTACAATACCAGCAAGACTACCAAGAGCAATCAAAGCCAAAATACCGGCCGCGATAAACGCTAAAAATTGTTTCATCTTGTGCTTGCCTCCCTTCGATTTGATACTCTTATCTTAACTATTTTTTTGACTTTCCATAACGAGCTTAAGAACCGTTTTCGAATCAGACTTAAGACCTATTCCGGGTCAGCCCTACATTAAGATGCATATAAAGTTAAACAAAGTGTATATACGCTTCATAAAGAAAAGAGGATGCCTTATATAAGACATCCTCTTCTTTACGCTGTTTTATGATATTCTTTTTTTTCCGCTACCTTCGAAAACCGCGGAAAACCAATTAAAATGGAGACTATACCACATACTCCAACTAAAATTGGATAAAACGCATATGGTAACAGTTCAATTGGAGATAATGCGGCAAATCCTGCTGCTGTTAACATTTGTGCACCGTACGGAATTAATCCTTGTATGCAGCAAGAGAAAAGATCTAACACACTCGCTGATTTTCGTGGATCAATTTCATATTGATCGGCAATATTTTTTGCAAGCGGTCCTGTGAAAATAATAGAAATTGTGTTATTCGCTGTACACATATTCGTCATACTCACTAAACCGGCGATTCCAAACTCCGCGCCTTTTTTCGAACGAATATTACGTGTTAATATATCCATTAAATATTGAATACCACCATTATATTGAATGAGTTCAACCATTCCACCGATTAAAATTGCTAGTAATACTAACTCCATCATACCGCCAATGCCAGTCGTTACACTTTTAAAGAAACTCGCTAATGTATAACTTCCATCTATTAGGCCGATAATGCCAGATAATACAGTTCCACCTGTTAATACGATGAGCACATTCCATCCAAGCAACGCTGTAACAAGTACACCTGCGTATGGTAAAATTTTCACCCAATCAAACATATGAGCTTTAATTTCTGTATGATTCCCTAATGTAATAACTACTAATAGTACAATCGTTATAATTGCAGCTGGCAGTACAATTAAAAAGTTCGTTTTAAACTTATCTTTCATTTCTGTTCCTTGCGAACGAACAGCTGCAATTGTCGTGTCAGAAATAAATGATAGATTGTCACCAAACATTGCCCCACCGACAACTGTTGCCATCGTTAACGCAATAGAAATATCTGTTTGCTGGCTAATCCCTACAGCAATTGGTGCTAACGCTGCAATAGTCCCCATCGAAGTTCCCATCGCTAGTGAAATAAAGGCCCCTATAACAAAAATCCCAGCAACGATAAACCCTTGCGGTAAAATAGATAGTGCTAAATTAACTGTAGAGTCAACTCCACCCATTCCTTTTGCTGTTTCAGAAAACGCACCAGCAAGTACAAAAATCAACACCATAATCATAATATCCGGATTACCAGCCCCTTTGGCAAACCGTTCAACTTTCACTGTAAAGCTTTCCTTACGATTCATCACTAACGCTGTTCCTACAGCTATTAAAATCGCAACAAGTATCGGCAATTTATAGAAATCACCTGTAATAATGCCAGAACCAATAAATAGCCCCAAAAATATTCCAAGCGGTAATAACGCCAAACCATTCCCTCTCGTTTGTTTCAAAATAACATCTCTCCCTATTTCTAAACCTTTTCTATTCAATAACAAAAGACCTCTTCCGAAAAGAAGAGGTCTTATAATTCTATAAGAAACACTCTCCTCATCTTTCAAGCACATGCTTGCTGGATTTGGCACAGCACTCCATCGTGAGTCCGCTGCCGAGGCATCGTAGGGCCAGTCCCTCCGCCTCTCTTTATAAGAAGGTTTCATATTTTATTTTTAATAATAATTTCTTTCCTAACTTTACTCGCTTACAAATCAAAAGTCAATTATTATTTGTATAAAAACAGTTGGTATTTTTTGATATTTATACAAAAACACGAATAAATCAGCATAAAGAAAGGAAAATAGTCATTTTAATTTTTGAATTTCTTTTTCTAAAATTGCAATCCAAGGAAGCTTTTCTTTTTCAATTTCCTCCATAAGCCATTTGGCCGTATCCCACGCTACATTATGTTCTTCTTCAGAAATATCTCCAGCTATATACGCTTCTTCTAATTCATCTTCATCCAGTAAATATACCTCACCATTAGGTAATAACACTACATCCAAATATAAATCGTCGAAATAGGGCATACCTCGCCCATCTATTCTAAATTTTTTTGCCACATCAATATAATACTGCACTAAGTTCTTCTTTTCATCGAGCATAGCTGTAATCGCGAAGTTCTTATCATTTATAAAATACTGCACCCATGTGTATCCATCATTTACAATGCAAAGTTCTTGATTATTATATTGCTTGTAACTAGGCTCTGTCACTTTGGGCGTATGCAGTATCCCTAACATTCCTTGCTCTATGATCTTCACTTCATATGTTTTCTCTATTAGCCGTTCCCAGGACGAACCATCTCCGTATTTCCGTTTCATTATTCTCTCTCCTTTACTATACAGAAAAGCCCCCACATCTTATGTGAGGGCTTTTACGACAATTATTACGCTGCTTGTTTCTCTGAAATCTCTTTTAAATAGGCTTGTCCTTTTGCATCGTCATATTGACCTTCCCACTTAGACATAACAACAGCTGCTAAAGAGTTACCTACAACGTTAACTGCTGTACGAGCCATATCTAAAATACGGTCAATACCTGCGATAAATGCTAAACCTTCTGCTGGAATACCTACTGTACCAAGTGTCGCTAATAGTACAACGAATGATACTCCTGGTACACCGGCAATCCCTTTAGATGTAACCATTAATACAAGTAATAATGTAATTTGTTGTGTAATGGATAAATCAATACCGTACATTTGCGCTAAGAAAATTGCCGCAATCGCTTGGTATAGCGTCGATCCATCTAAGTTAAACGAGTAACCAGTTGGAATAACGAAAGATGTAATTGCTTTCGGACAACCGAATTTCTCCATTTTCTCCATCAGTTTCGGTAAAACCGTTTCTGAGCTCGCAGTAGAATACGCTAAAATCAGCTCATCTTTTAAAATTTTGAAGAATTGGAAAATATTAATCCTGAATAATTTTGCCGTAAGTCCTAATACAACTACGACGAAGAAAATCATGGATCCATAAACGACGATTACTAATTTCCCTAACGGAATTAATGAAGCTAAACCAAATGTAGAAACTGTAACACCGATTAATGCGAATACACCAAATGGTGCGAACTTCATAACTTGGTTTGTTACGTAAAACATTGCATCTGCTACGCCTTGGAAAAATTGAAGAACCGGTCGTCCTCTTTCACCAACCGCCGCAACTCCTAAACCAAATAGTACAGAGAAGAAAATAATGGCAAGCATATCGCCATCAACCAATGATTTCATAATATTCGTCGGAACGATATTTACAAATGTATCTGCAAACGAATGACTTTGCACTTGAGCTGTCGTTTCTGCATATTTAGAAATATCAGTCTTTGTTAATTGATCCATATTCACGCCTTTTCCTGGTTGAAAAATATTCGCTACCAGTAGGCCAACAACAATCGCAATCGTTGTAATAATTTCGAAGTAAATAATTGTCTTTCCGCCTAATCGACCTAGCTTTTTAACATCACCAACTCCTGCAACCCCAACAATGATGCTCGCTACGACGATTGGTACAACAATCATTTTAATTAATCGGATGAAAATATCACCAATTGGTTTTAAGTATCCTACCACTGTGCTATCGCCATAAAAAATTGCCCCAACTGCAATACCAAGCGCAAGACCTATTAAAATTTGCCATGCAAGTCCTATCCTTTTCATACTTGCTGCAACCCCCTTCTTAGATGCATTAACTCTCCCCTTCTCTCGTTCTATGAAACTAAGAAATTAAGAGTATTACATATTATTCGACAATTCACTACATTTTGTCCCTGTTAAAAATCATAAATCAAAAAATGAAATCTGACAACAAAATAAATTTGTGTGAATACAAATAATTTTCTTGACAAAAATAAAACTCATGTCAGAAAACCTAACATGAGAACGATTCCTCACTATTCACTTATAGATTTTAAAACAAAGCTTTATTGTGTAAAATGAAATCATTTTTATTCATTTTACGTGCTGCTAAAATTAAAAAATTCGATTCTTAATACCAATTTCAACTTTACAATTAGACGACAAACTCTCCTAAAATATTCTTAATTCCGACAATACTTAGCAATTTTATAAAATTTTCTTTACAGTATGATTACAACAATAGACACCCTTCTTCTTCTTATGATATATACATTCATAGGGAAAGGAGCTAGACAACAATGAAAAAATTTGCAACTTTCAGCGTTTTAGCAGCAGGAACTATTTTTGTTTCTCCGTTACTTTCACCAGTACACGCGGAAACAAATCAAGATAAATTATCTACAATTGAATCAGAATTAGAAGGACAACAAAGCGACTTACAAAATAAATCAGCAGAGAAAGAACAAATTGAAAAAGAAATACAAGAATTACAAAAAAAGATTGATGAACTAACTATTTCTATTAATAAAAATGAAGCTGATTTAAATGATACAAAGAAAGAAATTAGCAAGACTCAACAAGTCATTGCTGAGAAAAAGAAACATATTGAGCAATTACAAACAAACATAGATACACGTCAAGATGTCATTAAACAACGACTGCAATCTATGCAAGAAAAACCTCGCACAAATATCATTACGGAAGTGTTAACAAATTCAAATAACATCGCAGATCTTGTTGACAATATATATTCCGTAAGTTTGATTTTAAATAATGATACCGATATTGTAAAAAAACAAACAAGTGATCAAGAGGCTGTAACAGCAGAAAAAGAGGCTGTTGAGAAAAAGGAACAGCAATTAGAGGAATCCAAACAAAAATTAGAACATAAGCAACAAGAATTGCAAGCGAATCAACAGCAGCAACAAGCGCTCATTAACGATTTACATACGAAAGTATCCAAAGTAGATTCTGAGATTGAGGGATTAGAAGAATCGAAAAGCATTTTAGAAAATCAACGACAAGCGGTTCAAAAAGCAATTGAAGAAGAAAAACGAGCGGAAGAAGCTCGTAAAGCTGAAGAGGCACGCAAGGCAGAGGACGCAAAAAAACAATCTGCACCAACACCGCAAGATACGAACAAAGGTGGATTTATTAAGCCAGCCGCTGGTTCAAAAACTTCTGGATTCGGCGCTCGTTCCCTAGATAATCATAAAGGCATTGATATCGCAGCCGCTGGAACAGTTCCAATTATCGCCGCTGCAGACGGTGTTGTTATTCGTTCCGAATTATCATCCAGTTATGGAAACGTCGTTTACTTATCACATCGTATAAACGGAAAAACTTATACAACAGTATATGCTCATATGAGCAGCCGTTCTGTATCTAATGGACAAACTGTAAAACAAGGTCAACAATTAGGATTTATGGGAAACACCGGTCAATCTTTCGGACAACATTTACATTTTGAACTTCATATTGGCGAATGGAACGTGGGTAAAACAAATGCAGTTGATCCTTCTAGTTATATCGGATTATAAAGTGAAACTTTAATCATTGTTTTTTCCTCCGCATGTGGAAATTTTGAGGCATGGGTTTTACTGGCGGATAAATAGAAGACTCGGTACATACCGAGTCTTCTATTTATCCCGAAAGCAATGGTTTTGTCCCCCAAATTATTTTTAACACTTTGTAGGCATTTTACATAAACTAAAACAAAATGCCTATTCATCTAGGGGGGATACACATGAATACAGAACAACAAGCAGAACTACAAGAAGCCCAAGAAACATATGTTGGCCGATTATTTACGCTTGGTAGTGCGATCCTATTTTTAATTGGTTCCGTTATATCAATTGCTACAGCTTATAAAACATATACTCGTTTATTAAAAACATCTACATCACAATAAATTGAAACTTTAATCAGCGAGAGTATTACTGTCCGTGAATAGCGGGATAAAATAAAAAAGGCAGGGGAATCTCCCCTCGCCTTTTTATTTTGCAAACATCTTAAATATACCAATTGCATTTAAAAATACGATTACTACTGTAATTGGAATTATATAACGTAGTAAGAAAAACCAAATGTTAAATAATGTTTTTCCCTTTGTTTCTGTAACTTCTAATTCTTTCATTAGTAAATCTTTACTCATTTTATTCGGTACAAACAATGAAATTGCTAGTACCCCTAACGGCAGCAATACATTACTTACCGTAAAGTCCACTAAGTCAAAAAATGTTTTTCCGAAAACTTTTACATCACTCATAATTCCAAATGATAGTGCAGATGGAATTCCAACCGCAAAAATTAGTAATCCAATAACAAATGATGCCGAAGGACGTTTTTCCTCATTATCTTTCGCTACAGATGCAACCACAATTTCAAGCATCGAGATTGCAGAAGTTAAGGTTGCAAAGAAGAATAAAATTAAAAACATAATAAAGAAAAATTGTCCGAATGGTATTTTCGCAAATACAGCTGGAAGAATAATGAACAATAAACCTGGTCCTTCTGTCGGTTTAACCCCTAATGCGAAAATCGCCGGGAAAATTGCTAGTCCCGCAAGCACTGTAATAAAAATCGTTAAGCTTACAATTGATGTTGCTGATTTCGCTAAATGCTCCTCTTTCTTTAAGTATGAGCTGTATGTTACCATTACCGAAGCACCTACTGTTAGTGAAAAGAAAGATTGTCCCATCGCATATAAAATCGTATCGGCTGTTAGCTTTGAAAAATCCGGTTTTAAGAAAAACTCTACACCAGCCCATGCACCATCAAGTGTAAGAGCACGAATAATAATAGCAATAAACAAAATAAATAATAGCGGCATCATATACTTACTTGCCTTTTCGATTCCTTTTTCTACACCTTTACTTACAACAAAAATAGTACAAAGCATAAAGATTAACTGAGCACCTACTGCGCTAGCAGGATTCGAAATTGTTTGTTCAAACAATTTTCCATATTCAACTGCCCCACTCCAAAAGCTTCCTGTCACACTATAATATAAATATAATAAAATCCATCCACCTACGACGCTATAAAAGGATAATACACTAAAACAAGTGACAACACCCATACGACCAATCCATGGATATAATTTACTATTTGGTACTAACAATTTATATGCAGTAACCGCTTCTTTTTGTGTACTACGACCAATAACAAACTCTGCTAAAAGAAGAGGCATACCAATAAATAAAGTTAATAATAAGAAGACTAGAAAAAACGCTCCCCCTCCGCCATTACCTGCAACGTACGGAAACTTCCATATCGCTCCAAGTCCTACTGCGGCTCCGGCTGCTGCGAGTACAAAACCTATTTTCGATGTCCATTGCTGTGTTTCTTTCATTGTAAATTCTCCTTTTCTGAATTTTTCCACTTTTCTTAATTATACACTTTCATTTCATACTCGCACACCTCCTTTAGAAAATAAAAAAGCCCCCTACACGCTACTATGCATGTAGAGGACGATATATGTAATAATACCGTGGTACCACCTCGATTGGATTAAACAATCCCACTTGTTCAGGTACAGGAAAAATTCCGATACCCTATCCTTGTAACGGCGGAACCCGGGGTGCCTACTAAATAGTTCAGCATACCTCTCGCAAGCCCATTCTGTATATTTTATCGTACCAGGCTCACACCTTATCCCAGCTCTCTGAACGCATCAAATATACGTACTCTTCTTGCTCATCGATTTCATCTATTGAAGTTACTTGTGATTATAGAGTAGATTGCTATATTTGTAAAGAGGAATTTAATTTGTCCGGCTATATAAAAGGATCTGACCGCTTCTACGCATGGTCGGATGCTCTCTTCCACTTAAAAAGAAAGGTTTATCTCAGTTTTTTAATTTATATTTTAAGCAATACGTGTATTCTATTCTACACATACTCTTTCAGCTAACTCTTGTAAAAACCTTCCTCTTTTCTGCTGGTTTTGAATATACTCAAGCTTCAACACTTCTTGCAATAAAATATTCTGTTGTCTTTTTTCTAGTCGTAATTGTTTCACCTTCATCCTTACTTCATATAAGAAATCAAGATAGTCTTCATATGTCTCATCATATTTCATCGCAATATCATCCCGAATTTTTTTCGCAAGTTTTGGACTTGCACCTCCAGTAGAAACGGCAACATTGAGCTTTCCTCTATGCATAGTTGCTGGAAAATGAACATTTCCACTTTCAGGATTAGTAATCACATTCACAAGCTGGTTTAATGATGCATCTTGTGCAATATGCTCATTTAATATTGCATCACTTGTAGCTGCTACTACTAAAAATGCATCTTCTAGATCACTTTTTTCATAGTCTTTTTGAAACCAGCGAATTTTCTTTGATTCTACAAGCTTCATTAAACTCTTATCTAAACCACGACTCACTACTACTATATTCGCTCCTTCTTTTAGTAAAGGCGCGATTTTATATGATGCCACTCGGCCACCACCAATGACAACAACTCGTTTATTTCTAATTCGAACTGTAAGTGGGTACACGCACATCTCCCCTTAAAATTTCTTCCGTTTTCTGAATCAACATTTCTTGAAATACATGATTTTTCCCCAAATAAGGACATACATGTATACTCGAATAACTATAATTGCGAACCTCTCGTTCAATATGTTTCATTAACAATCCTGTAAATAGTAGGTAAGGAAGAACAACGATGTTCTCATTAGCTCGGTTTACAACTACTTTTAACTTTTCCTCAAATCGCGGCTCCGCTGCAGCTAAATAACATACTTCTACCTTTCCAACTTTCTCTTCTTGTTCAAACAAAGAAGCAATATGCTTAATATCTTGTAACGTCTCAGGATCACTACTCCCCCTTGCAACAAGCAATAGGGTCACTTCATTTTCATACTCTTTAATGCCACTTCCCTTATACGCAGCCGATACGAGTGATTCCGAAACACCAAACGGATTCCCGTAAGTCATTACAATGTGAGGATATTTATTTTTCATTTTTTTTAACTCATTTGGGATATCTTCTTTCACATGCCCTGCTGCTAATAAAAAGACCGGAACAACAACAATTTCTGTTGCGCCTCTTCTTACGCAAGCAGCAAAGCCTTCTGAAATAAAAGGCTTTGCTAACTCTAAAAAACACAGCTCTTGAATAGGAGCTGATACACGATTCATACAAGAAGAAACAAAGTCTATCGCTTCCTCTTTCGCCTCTCGCAACCTACTTCCATGGCATATATATAACACAGCTTTCATTTTATAACACTCCGCTTACTGGATACGTAATGTCAGCCTGGCGTTCAAACCAATCAATTTTTTCACGAAAACGAACAACTTCTCCAATCACAATCATACTCGGATTTTGAATCCGCTCTTTTCCAGCAATCGTTACAATTGTTCCTAACGTTCCTGTAATGGTTCGCTGAGATGATGTAGTTCCCCACTCCACAATAGCAACTGGCGTATCTTCTCCTTTTCCATGTTTCAAAAGCTGTTCACATATATAAGGAAGATTGCTTACTCCCATATAAACAGCAAGCGTGTCAACACCTTTCGCTAAGTTTTCCCACTTCACTTCTTCTTCAGCCCCCTCTTTCCGATGCCCTGTCACAACAGCGAAACTTGCGCTCGCGTCCCGATGTGTAACAGGAATACCAGCATATGCTGAAGCAGCAATCCCAGCTGTAATACCAGGTACAATTTCAAACGGAATACCATGCTTTGCTAACGCTTCCGCTTCTTCACCACCTCTTCCGAATACAAATGGATCTCCACCTTTTAAACGGGTTACAATTTTTCCTTTTTTCGCATATTTAACAAGAAAAGCATGAATCGTTTCTTGTTTCATGGTGTGATAGTTTGGTAGCTTCCCACAATATATTAAGTCTGCATCTGGCTTTGCATAAGAAAGTAATTCCTTATTTACAAGACGATCATATAAAATGACATCCGCTCGTTCGATACACTTTACCCCTTTTACAGAAATTAACTCTGGATCTCCCGGCCCCGCACCAACGATATATACTTTTCCCATCATCTCTCCTCATTTCTACTATAAGGTGAAACTTCCATCCCTATTACAAATAGAAGTTACTATATAAATCCATTTTGATTTTCCAACATATAAATCACTGCTATAAAGAACAAAAGGTGACCCGCACTCGTTTTCTCTCTTTGTTTTCACTCGACATGAGGCAAGAGGAGGAGCTGACCGCTGCTATGCATGGTCGAATGCTCTCTCCCATCTAAAAAGAAAGGTTTGATATCGGTTTTTCAATTTGTATTACACTGTCTCCTGCTCACGAATGACAAATGCTGCACCTTTTCGAATCTTCTTTTTTTCATATAGAGAGATTTCCTTCACTTCTGGAAGCGGTAAAAAATACTTCTCTAATTCTACTTCCACAAGTTTAAACGCCTGTTCTTCACTTTGCGCAACAACCACTACAGGAACAACACCATTTGCCAATACTGCTTCAAAACGATACAAATCCATATTGCTCCCTCCTAAGATGCAATCACTTCTTCTAAAATATGGTTTAAGGCCCCTTGTAAATCTTCTATACCAACGCGTCCTACAAACTCATAAAATGTTTCAGCTGGCAGTTTATGTTCTTTAAAATATGTTAAAAACGATACAAGAACATTGGGAAGGTCTTCTCCATCAATCTTTCCTTTTAATTTTTGGTTATAGACACCACCATCTAATAACGTACCACCTACATAAATTTCAAATGCTTCAACAATTCCTTTTTCTTTCGTTTTCAATTTCACCCCTTGCAAACCAATGTCCGCAATTTGTCTTTGTCCACATGAATTTGGACATCCTACCATATGAATACGAACCGGAACATCTAAAGCAAGCTGTGTATCTAAATAATCTGCAATATTACGTAGTCTTTCTTTCGTTTCTACTAATGCAAGGTTACAATACTCAATACCTGTGCATGATACCGCATATCCGATGAAAGATTTTGGACTTGCAGAAATAGATTCAAATAAAGGTTCTTTTAACAGTCCTTCTATATTGACTTTCGGAACATTCGGAATAATGAGGTTTTGTGAGTTACATGTACGAATTTCACCATTTCCGTACTGTTTCGCAATTCTAGCAATTTCAAAGAACTCCTCAGAGTGTAAGCGACCAACCGGTACGTTAAAACCAACGTATGATAAATCCCCTTGTTTTTGCTTATGAACACCGTAGAAATATCCAGCATTCCATCCTTTTAAAGCATCCTTCCCCTTATCATGTAAATGTCCTGTATATTCTAATAATTTTTCTTTGAATTTTTCCGGTCCCCAATCCGCAACTAAGAATTTCAAACGTGCCAAATGTCGTTTTTCACGATATCCAAAATCACGGAAAACAGTAGCAATTGCAATCGCAACTGTTTTCACTTGCCCAGGAAGTATGAATAAATCTAGTTCTTGTGCTAAATACGGACGGGCAGATAACCCCCCGCCTACTCGTAAATGAAATCCCTCCACCGTTTTTCCATCAATCTCTTTTGTAGCCGGAATGAAGGCAGCACAGTTAATTTCAGCATTTGCTGCATTATATACGTTTGTGCTGATCGACATTTTAAACTTTCGAGGTAAGTTTGAAAATTCTTCATTATGTTGAAAGAAATCATATACCTCTTTTACAATTGGCGCTGTATCAAATAGTTCATCACCATCAATACCAGCAAGGGGGTTCCCAATAATATTTCTTGTAATATCACCACAAGCTCCCGCTGATGATAATCCTACTTTTTCTAAGCGGTTAAAAATATCTGGTATTTGACCAATTTCAAGCCAATGGAATTGAATCGCCTGTCTTGTAGTAATATCAAGAACATCACGACCATAATCTTCCGCAATTGAAGCCAATACCTCCACTTGTTCATTCGTTAAAATACCAGAAGGAATATTAACGCGCATCATAAAATACCCTGCCTCTTTTGGACGTTGTAAATATAACCCCGCCCACTTAAATGAATCCCACTCTTCTTTCGGAATAGAATCAAATCCATTTTCAGCATAATACAGAATAGCTTTAAAGATTTCTAAGCCATCTTTTTCTAATTTCTTTTTCTCTGTAGCATTTAACTTTTCATTGTTTGCCCACACTTTGTCATAATTCATTTTTATTCCCCCTATATAAAGCTACGCTCTTGTAAGTAACCGATGATTTGTTCTGCACATTGTTCAATCGAATAAAGATGCGTTTCTACAACCACTTCTGCTCCAAACGGCTCTTCATATGGCGAATCAATGCCCGTAAATTGCTTAATATCGCCTTGCCTCGCTTTTTTATAGAGCCCTTTCGGATCACGTTTCTCACATTCTTCTATTGGACACTTTACAAACACTTCGAGAAATTCGTCCTTTTCAAGAATATCCCTTACTTGCTGGCGATCCACTCGAAATGGAGAAATAAATGCTGTTAATACAATTGTCCCTTGATCTACAAATAACTTCGCCACTTCACCAATACGACGAATATTTTCTGTCCGATCACTTTCGGAAAATCCTAAATCTTTATTTAAACCATGACGAATATTATCGCCATCGAGTACATAATTACCAATATTTTTTTCAAATAATTTTCGGGCAACCGCATTTGCTACTGTTGATTTTCCAGAAGCTGATAAGCCTGTGAACCAAAGGACAAAACTGTGGTGACCACTTTTCTTTCGTCTTTCCTCTTTTAAAACAGATGCTGTATGCCAAGTGATATTTGTTTCCATCCTACTCTCTCCTTATTTTGTAACGACTTCTTTTTGTAAACCACGAATTAATATTTCTATAACTTCTTTACGGCTAAATTCACTTGGTGGAATTTCTCCATTTCGCAACATTTCTCTTACTTTCGTCCCTGATAAAATAACATGTTCTTCTTTACTGTGCGGACATGTTTTTGTAGAGGCCATCGCCTCACATTTTGTACAGTAAAAACTATGTTCAAAGAAGAGTGGTGCAATCCCTAACTCTTCTACTGTAAAATTCGTAAAAATCTCTTGCGCTTCGTACGTACCGTAATAATTCCCTACCCCAGCATGATCACGTCCCACAATGAAGTGTGTACAACCAAAGTTTTTTCTAACCAGTGCGTGAAATATCGCTTCACGTGGTCCCGCATAGCGCATTGCTGCTGGAAAAACACTTAAAAAGACACGGTCACTCGGATAATAATTTTTCAAAAGCACTTCATAACTTTCCATACGTACATCAGCTGGAATATCATCTGATTTCGTTTCACCAACGAGCGGATTTAAAAATAAGCCATCTACAATTTCCAGTGCAGACTTTTGAATATATTCATGTGCACGATGAACAGGATTTCTCGTTTGAAAACCTACCACTGTTTTCCAGCCACGTTTTGCAAACTCTGCACGTGTTTCACTTGGATCTAAATGATAAGAAGCAAACTTATCATTTT
The DNA here is from genome assembly GCF_038050455.1 of Bacillus sp. FSL K6-6038. Taxonomy (NCBI): domain Bacteria; kingdom Bacillati; phylum Bacillota; class Bacilli; order Caryophanales; family Bacillaceae; genus Bacillus; species Bacillus sp. FSL K6-6038. The sequence goes on along the minus strand of NZ_JBBOUH010000001.1, from coordinate 1,503,568 downwards.
CAAAACGCTTCACAAGCGTAATTGTTCCTCCAACATAAACATTTGGTCGATCATATAACTTTTTCACACCTGGATGGACAGTATCAGTCGTTTTATAAACAAGCAATGCTTCCTTGTCTTTATCCGGTGTAAAAATATCTTCTATTTGAATCACACCATATGTGGTCCTTTCTTTGACAAGACGAACCTCTTCACCAATTTTTAATTGCTTCGCCTTCTCTTCTGTTATTGGTAGTGTAATAGGTATACTCCATACATCACCACTTACTAAACGCATGTTTTCTATAACAGATTGATAATCTTTCTTCCCTAAAAATCCAGTAAGCGGGCTATAACCACCTATTGCAACAAGCTCTAAATCACTTAAAGCAATTTTGTCCAATTCAATTTCTTTTGTAATCCCCTTTATTTCATATGTTTCATCAATACGATTTACTAATATTTTGGTTTTACTCATTCTCCTGTCCGCCTCTTTCACATATATTTAAAATCAACCATGTCCTTATTGATCATGAAGGCCACATTCCGTTTTCATCTTTCCAGCCCATCGTCCATTCCTTGAATCTCCCCCCTCTCCCACAGGCAACGTACATTTTTCACACCCTATACTTGGGTAACCCATGTCGTGCAATGAATTATAAGGCAAACCATGCTTATATACGTAACGCCACACTTCCTTCCACGTCCAATGAATAAGCGGACAAATTTTAATAGATTGGAAGCGGTGATCCTGATTTATAAACCTTGTATGTTTACGCGTTTCAGATTGTTCCCTTCTTAGCCCTGATATCCACGCTTTTCCATTCGATAAAGATTCTTCAAGTGATAAAATTTTCCTTAATTTACAACAAAGATTCGGATTATGTTCCCACAAACGATCCCCATGCTTTTTTGCTTGCTCCTCAAGCGTTAGCGAGGGTTGCTTTTCAATAATTTCAAGATCTGGAAACCTTTCGCGCACCCGCTTAATTAAATCGTATGTTTCTTGAAAATGAACGTTTGTATCTAAAAATACAACTTTTGCAGATGGATTTACTTGGTTTATAAGATGTAACAACACCATCCCCTCTATACCGAAGCTACATGCGTATACAATTTCGTTTTCATAATGTTTATAGGCCCACTCTAATACTTGTAACGCTCCTTTTGTTTCATCTTTCTCAAAAAAAGAAACGAAATCCTCTTTCCACATTTCATACGTCAGCATGTTCTCCCCCCTGTAACGCAAAAAAGACGGTTTTAACCTAATAAAATAGATTAAAACCGCCTCTAGTTTTTCTAGTCAGCGCTTTTTACTTTAAGCGTACCTTTTCACTTTTTTCAAGCTGAATCACTTTTCCATCTTGCACAACAATTGTAATAGAACCATATTTCATATCCGCAAGCATCGTTTGAATTTTCTCAGCTACTTCGTCAAAATGTCCACGCACTCCCACGAACAGCCCCCCTTTTTATTCATAAAAAAAATCTTTTCCATTTCGAAAAGACTGTTCGGTAATATATTTACCTTATCTTTCAAAATGGATGCCATTTTGCTGGACTTAGCACCTTGCTTCTTATAAGCAGGTTGCTGAGCTTCGTAGGGCCAGTTCCCTCCGCTTCTCTTGATAAGCTTTGTATTTGTATTTTATCATAATTCTGATTTTTTTCAATCCTAGTTTTCCGATATATTTTATATTTTTTAAAAAGGGGTTGCTCTATTTGAACAACTTTTACCATTACACAAGCTCTTTTATACGTATGCGATCGTTCCCAATTATATTTTCATATGTTTCACGTTCAACAACAATTTGTGATGCCCCGCCTTTTGCAAATACTACAGCCGGTCTGCGAATACGATTATAATTATTAGCCATAGAATATCCATATGCTCCTGTACAAGAGATCGCTAACAAATCTGCTGTAGCAACTTGCGGCAGTTCTATATCCCAAATAAGCATATCTCCACTCTCACAACACTTTCCAGCAATTGAAACAACTTCTTCAGCCTCTTCTTTCCCTCGATTTGCTAGCATCGCCTCATAACGAGCTCCATATAAAGCTGGTCTTAAATTATCTGTCATTCCCCCATCGACTGACACATATTTACGAATGCCAGGGATATCTTTTACAGCTCCTACTGTATAAATTGTTGTTCCTGCATCCCCAACAATACTACGACCTGGTTCAATCCATATTTCAGGAAGTGGATAATTATTTCTTGTAAATTGTTCTCTCACTGCATCTGTTACAGCATGCACATATGTTTCAAGGGTAAGTGGTGTATCAGCTTCCGTATAACGAATACCAAAACCTCCACCAACATTTAACACCGTTACAACATAACCAGTCTGCTCCCTTATCTCTTCTAAAAAATTATGCAATACTTCAACCGCTCGAACAAATCCTGCTGTTTCAAAAATTTGTGACCCAATATGTGAATGAATACCTAACACATTATAATTTGATTTCTCTAGCGCTATTCGAATCGCCTGCATTGCCTGACCAGCCGAAACTCCAAAACCAAATTTCGAATCATCTTGCCCTGTTGTAATATATTCATGTGTATGCGCCTCTACTCCAGGTGTAACTCGAATTAATATATTTACAATTTTTCCATACTGCTGTGCTAAGTCATGTAATATTTCCATTTCAAAGAAATTATCTACCACAAAGCAGCCAACATCTGCTTGCAGCGCCATGACAATCTCTTCTTCGGTCTTATTATTACCATGAAAATGAATGCGTGATGCAGGAAAACCAGCTTGCAAAGCAGTATACAATTCGCCCCCAGAAACAACATCTAAAGACATATTTTCTTCACGAGCTACTCGGCACATCTCCATGCACAAGAACGCTTTACTTGCATACGCTACTTGGTAAGAGAATCCACTTTCCTGGAAAGCACGATGAAACGCGCGGCATTTTTCCCGAATAGAAGCCTCATCGTATACATAAAGTGGGGTCCCATACTGTTTAGCTAGCTGCGTTGTATCGCATCCTCCAATTTCTAAGTGTCCTTGCTCATTGATTCGGCTTGTGCCGTGTAAATACATTTGAATTCCTCCCTTATTTCCTCTAAAACTCATAACCCCAATCTTCTTCTATTCATTGCAGCGCGTTTTTAGATAAAGTGAAACTTTAATCAGCGGGAGTTTCATCCCCAATGATTATTAGCCTTCACCAATCGGGCTTTTACGGGCAGTTGATCCTCCACCTAACTTCTTTGTTTTCTCAGAATGTTAAGATATGAGATCCTACTGCCCGTTAAAGCGGGGTAAACAAAAAACGCGCGGAACAATGTTCACACGCGTTTCTTATTAGGAATAATGTATCATGAAAAAATAAACGAGTTGTTATCTTCTCAAATAAGAAACCGCATCAACATCTCCAAATAGCTCTCCATAAAATAAAATCTTATGACAGTACTACATTTATTCAATGCAGTCCCAATATATGAATGACGTGGTCACTCTTATATTTCGGCAATAGTCCCTTTCAATCTATGATCACAGATTCCACTAAATCTCCCATAGCTTACTCTTTCCTATCGCGGCCTCTACCTTTGAGAGTAGATGAGGTAAGTCTATTTAATTTTCAAACATCTTATATTGGTATTAACAATACCAAACGAATAAATTATTTGTCAAACAATTTTTCACATTGTTTTTTTACAATTTAATTTCGTATCATCTGGTAAGCGCTTTATATCTATTTTTTTCACAGTCCATTCTCCCTCATCATTATTAAACGTAATTCTTATTTTTTCGAATGGCGGAAGTACTTTCCCACCTATGGCTTCATATTTCGTCACTTCAATTACCGCTTGAAATAAATATGTACCACTATACATTTTTTTCAAACTAACAATCTTCGGGCATTCATACGGTTTTTGTTTCCCATAATGCTTCTCAATCGCTACATTTATTTGCGGAAACAAAACGGAATAAAGAGCATCTTCTAATAATGGCGCATCATATTGTGCAGCAAAAACTGTAGGGGGAGAAAAGAATAAAAAACCACTACATATGAAACAAAATAACTTTTTCATCATAACCTCCGTATCAAAATGCGATATGGTTATTGTCTCCGTTTTCTCTTTTTCTAACCAATTCTTATAAAAATTATCCACAATTCTGCTTTGTTTTCGTATAATAGTACATAAAGATATACGACTGTTCGTATATTTAAAGTGAAACTTCTATCATTAGAACTACAATCACTAGAACCGTCACTTACAGTAGGAGAGGAGTATGTTATGCTACAACATTTGTTTCCAAAATTACGATTTGCACTTGTTGCAGTCGTTTTATTATGGATAAAAACATATATAGTGTACAAGCTAGCCTTCGATATTAAAATTGATAGCTTCTTTGAAGAAATGATGCTTTTGTTTAATCCAATTGCTTCATTGCTTTTATTTTTTGGTCTAGCTTTATTAGCATCAAAGTATCGAAATCGAATTATTATTGGAATCAGCTTTTTGCTGTCATTTATTTTATTTGGAAACGCGATGTTCTACGGTTTTTATAATGACTTTGTCACATTCCCTGTTTTATTCCAAACAAATAACATGGCTGATTTAGGAACCAGTATTAAAGAACTATTTACGTACAAGACATTACTTCTATTTGCGGATGCAATTATTCTAATGTTTATTTTACGTAAGTTCCCGAAATTTTGTGATAATACGCCACTATCTCGCTCTGAAAAACAAAGCTTTTTTAGTGGTATAACAGCTCTGTTAGCATTGCAAGTTATTGTTTCTGTCGTTCATAAACCGCAGTTATTTTCACACTCTTTTGATCGTCAAACCGTTGTGAAAAATCTAGGTTTATACACATATCATCTATTTGACATTACACTTCAGTCTAAATCTTCTGCAGAGCGTGTATTTGCAAGTGGAGACGGTTTTTCTGAGATTAAAAACTACGTGAATTCAAAAGATAAACAAGCTGATAAAAGTTTATTTGGAGTTGCAAAAGGAAAAAATGTCATTTTAATTTCAATGGAATCTACACAAAATTTTGTTATCAACAAAAAAATAAATGGAAAAGAAATTACTCCATTTTTAAATCAATTTATAAAAGATAGTTATTACTTCGATAACTTTTATCATCAAACTGGACAAGGAAAAACATCCGATGCCGAATTTATTGTAGAAAATTCATTATATCCATTAGACCGTGGCTCTGTATTCTTTACACATGCAAACAATGAGTACACAGCAACTCCTGAGCAGTTAAAAAAATATGGATATTATTCCGCAGTCTTCCATTCGAATGATAAAACTTTCTGGAATCGTGATGTAATGTATCCAGCACTCGGATACGATCGTTATTTTAACCTAAATGATTATACAGGAACAGAACAAATGTCTGTTGGATGGGGACTAAAAGATAAAGAGTTCTTTGAACAATCGATCTCCAAGCTTAAATCTTTACCACAACCGTTTTATACAAAATTTATTACATTAACAAATCATTTCCCATTTCTTTTAAATCCAGAAGATCAATATATTAATGAGTATAATTCTGAGAGTGGTGTACTAAATCGTTATTTCCCAACCGTTCGCTATACAGATGAATCTCTGAAACTATTTATCAATCGATTAAAAGATGAAGGGTTATACGATAACTCAGTTATTGTTATTTACGGAGATCATTACGGTATTTCTGAAAATCATAATGCTGCTATGGCACAATTTCTCGGTAAAGAATCCATAACTCCATTTGATTCGATGCAATTGCAACGTGTACCACTTATTATTCATGTACCTGGTCAAGAAGGAAAAGTTATTTCGAAAGTATCTGGACAAATCGATATAAAACCAACATTGCTCCATTTACTTGGTGTCAAAACAAACCAATCCATTGAGTTTGGTACCGATTTATTTGCAAAAAATGAGCATCCACTTATGATTATGCGTGATGGTAGTTTCGTAACAAACGATTATGTTTATACAAAAAATATGTGCTATAAAAAAAGCACAGGTGAATCTATTGATTTAGCAATTTGCCAGCCATATATTGAAAAATCAAAAACAGAATTAAGTTATTCTGATAAACTTATCTATGGCGATTTATTACGATTTGATCCTAACAATAAATACAAAACGGGAACAATGATAACTAAATTTGAATAACCCTAAAAGCAACCTTAAATGATAACAATTTGAGGTTGCTTATTTCTTAATTAAATTTTTACCCTTTCATAAACATGATGATCTTATCTAACAAAATCTCTCCCCCAACTCAAAGCTCAGTAGAATTGAACTCCCCCCACCTTCACTTCGTTTAGAGGAGGGGGTCTTCTCGGTTAAAATGATAAAAAAGTTAGACAAGGGATAAACTACTCATGAAAGCCTGCCTTAATGAACCACATCACTGAATACGATTTCACTTGATGAAATCTTTCACAAAATGGGAATTTTTTCGTACGTGGAAAGAAATTTATGTTATGATAAAACAAGTAAACTTTCATACACTAATTAAGAATTTATTACAGAAAGCAAGGGATCAGATTTTGTATAGAGCAGCAATTCCAAACTTATTTACGCTCGGAAATTTATACAGTGGATTTTTATCAATCGGCTATGCATCTTTAGGGTATTATAAACCAGCTGCTATTTTAGTACTAATCGGGATGATGTTAGATAGTCTTGATGGTCGGGTTGCTCGTTTATTGCGTGTTGATTCACAAATGGGAAAAGAACTTGATTCACTCGCAGATGTTGTAACATTCGGTGCTGCGCCTGCAGTTTTAATGTACTACACTTCCTTTTCCAATTACGGAATTATCGGACTATACATAGCAGGCCTATTCCCTCTGTTCGGAGCATATCGCTTAGCAAGATTCAATGTAACGCCTTCCTCTACTTCTATGAAATATTTCACTGGCGTTCCTATTACTGCAGCAGGAGGACTTGTTGCCTTCTTAACATTGTTTTCACATACCATTCCAAAAATTGTCCTCATTACAGTATTTGTAACGTTTGCATTTTTAATGGTAAGCCGTATTCGCATCCCAAGTTTAAAAGATGTGCCAATTCCACGATACAGTATCATTGTTACACTATTTTTAATTGGCAGTATTTATACAATGTATAAAACAAGTTTTGGCAACATTTCAGTATTTCTATTCATTGCTATTCCACTTTATATTTTGTTTATGTTATCTCAATTTATTAGGCAAAGACCTTCTCATAAAAAACGAGCAAATAAAGAAAAATAGAAAGAACCCTTCCAGTTGGAAGGGTTCTTTCTATTTTGTAACAAATTCCTTTTGGTTTACAGGTGTTAATGGTTCTTCTCCTTCTAATACAGCTAAAATGTTACGCACTGCTATTTCAGCCATAGCGTCACGAGTTTCAAATGTTGCGTTTCCAACATGCGGAGTAAGGACAACATTTTTCAGTCCCTTTAATCTCTCTGTAATTTTCGGTTCAAACTCAAATACATCAAGAGCTGCCCCTTCAATTTCATTTGTCTCTAACGCATGAGCAAGCGCTAGTTCATTCATAATTGGACCACGTGCTGCATTTATAATATATGCAGTTTTCTTCATCATTTTAAATTGTTCTTCATTAATCATATGATGAAGACTTGGATTATACGCACAATTAATCGTAATAAAGTCTGCTGTTTGTAATAGTTCTTCTAATGTTACATATGTTGCTTCTATTTCACTTTCTGTCTCATACTTACGGTTTGGACCTGTATAAATCACATTCATTCCAAATGCTTTTGCACGTTTCGCAACTGCTTTTCCAATTTCACCAAGACCGATGATTCCAATTGTTTTCCCATATACTTCTCGGCCGAGGAAAAAGAGTGGTGCCCAGCCATTAAATCCCACTGTACGACATAGTGTATCTCCTTCTGGAATTCGTCTTGCAGCCGCTAAAAGAATAGCAAATGTTAACTCTGCTGTTGCTTCTGTTGAAACTTTCGGTGTATTTGTAACTACAACTCCTTTTTCTGCTGCATACTTGTAAGCAATATTATCGTAACCTGCACCATAGTTGGCAATAATTTTCAAATTTGATGCTGCATCAATCACTTCTTTTGTTACCTTTGTAGAAAGTAAACTTAACAGTGCATCTTTATCCTTAACTCGCTTTGCTAATTCTTCGGTACTGATTAACTCTTCTTTGTCATACATTTCTATTTCATGATTTTGTAATAACTGTAATCCGATTTCTGGAATATTTCCTGCTACTAATATTTTCGCCATTACTAAGCACCTCTTCTATTTAAAAATGAGAACTTCCTTACATTTTATTGTAAGAAATCTATGTCAAAAAAGCCAAGAAATTTGATTACAGTTTTGAAAATCGACACTTTTTCTCATAAGAAAAGGGGAGATGGATATCTCCCCTTTTACTTATTGTTCTTCACTAGATTGTTTTCCCAGCTTTGCATCAATCGTTCCCTCTGCTACCGTATCACTAATTTGTTCTTGTACTACAGAATCAACTTCCTCGTTTGTTTGGGAAGTATAACTTTGATTCGTCACTTTCATACTCTGTTTATTATTTTGTTTTACCATTTAAAACCCTCCTTTATCATTCTTTCTTATTTTGAGCAAAAAGAAAGGTTTTCATCACGAAATCATGTTTTACTTTGAAACAATTACCGATTCTTCTTCAAGCAGTTGCATCTTCCTCACCCGTTTTTCAAATGTAGCAACATGAGAAATACCATGATTACGTAATGTTTTCACATTTTCTTGGACATAATTTCCTAAATCATTTGGGTAATGAGCATCTGATGAAAGAGTAATTGGCACTTTATATTTTGCCAACACTTGTAAATAAAGTGGACTTGGACACATCTCTCGAACAGGATAACGATAATATAATCCAGCATTTACTTCCGTTGCTGTATTTGTTTCTATTAATGCCTTAGCAATTCTTTCGTAATGTGGAATCTGTACATTTTCATCTAATCGATAATTAAATACTTTTATATTATCAAGATGCGCTACAATATCAAACACTCTCGAACGAACGGCCTTTTCAACTGTTGTGAAAAATACATCATACAATGTATTTAGCTGATGGTTTTCGAAATATTCTTTCGCATCTGGGTTATCAAATCCCCATCCATCAATAAAATGCACAGAACCAATTACGTAATCCCAATCTCCTAATGCCAATAATTTTTGTAATTCATCTTCCCCACCCATAAAATAATCAGCTTCAATCCCTAGACGCAGTACTACTCCTCTTTTTCTCCAGCGCTCCTTTGCCTCTTGGATTGCTTTTGTAAAATCAGAAATCGATGCTACTCGCACTTGATCTAGCCATTCTTTCTGCAGACGACCGAGCTTTGACTCACTAATGTCTACATATTTCTCATAATATTCCTTCGCCTCATAAAAACGATATAAGTGATCAACAATACCAACTTCTTTTATTCCTTTTCGCAGTGCTTCTTCTAAATAGAAATCAATCCACTCTATTGTAAATGGACCCTCTTGTACTCTTTTTTGCAAGCGTTCTTGTGTTTTCATAAGCCATTCAATCGAATGCCGCTCTTCTTCTAACGGTTGATAATATTCTATTGATTGATTTATTCTCGCCAACCACCCTAGCGAATACGGCCCCTCTTCTAAATGAAGGTGATAATCCACTTTCATAGTTTCCCCCCCCCTTATAACGTATCAATTTCTTTACGCTCTCCTGTTTTTGAGAGCTTTCCTTGTCTCTCTTTCACTTCTTCTAACACATCTTCTAATGGAATATTTTTTGCGGCTAGTAAAACAAAGCAGTGATAAATCACATCGACCATTTCTTTTATAAGTTCTTCTTTATCATCATTTTTTGCAGCGATTACCATTTCTGTACACTCTTCCCCTATTTTTTTTAAAATCTTATCTTCACCTTTTGTAAATAAATAATTTGTATATGATTCCGAAATTGGACTTTCTTTACGCTGCTCGATGGTTTCATATAAAGACTTCAGTACGTCTTCCATCCTCAGGTCCCCCTATATGATTTTATAATGAAAGCATGTTTTCTCTCCTGTATGACAAGCTGGTCCTACTTGCTTAACAATAATTACAATCGAATCTTGATCACAATCTAAATAAAGAGACTGAACATACTGCATGTGCCCAGACGTTTCTCCTTTGTTCCATAACGCTTGCCGCGAACGTGAATAAAACCATGTTTTCTTCGTTTCTAACGTTTTTTTATATGCTTCTTCATTCATATATGCTAGCATCAAAACTTCTTTTGTTTCTTCTTCTACCACAACAGCTGGCAACAATCCCTTGGAGAAATCAGGTGTCATATTCTCACCTCAATTTTCGCTTCTTGTAATTTTCGCTTCACCTCTTGCACTGTTGCCTCACCATAGTGAAAAATAGAGGCTGCTAATGCTGCATTTACCGATGTTTTTTGAAACACCTTTACAATATGCTCTGCGCTTCCACATCCTCCTGACGCAATAACTGGAATCGAAACAGCTTCTGAAATTGTTTCTGTTAAACGAATATCATAGCCATCCTTCGTCCCATCTGCATCCATACTCGTAAGTAAAATTTCACCAGCTCCTAACTGTTCTATCTGTTTTGCCCATTGTACAGCATCGATTCCCGTATCAATCCGTCCACCGTTTACATATACATTCCATTTATTTTCTTTTACTTCCCTTGCATCAATTGCGACCACAATACATTGAGAACCGAAATGTTCGGCACCTTCCTCAATTAAATTTGGATTTCGTACTGCCGCTGAGTTAAGTGAAATTTTGTCCGCGCCTGCTCTTAGCAAGGCATACATATCTTGAACAGTTGCAATCCCGCCACCTACTGTAAGCGGAATAAACACTTTCGACGCCGCTCTCTCTACAACATCTATAATTGTTTTTCTCCCCTCATGCGTCGCCGTAATATCTAAAAAAACAATTTCATCTGCACCTGCTTTATTATACAAAGCAGCTATTTCAACAGGATCACCAACATCTTGTAATCCTACAAAATTCACGCCCTTTACAACGCGGCCGCCTTTCACATCTAAACATGGAATAATTCGCTTCGTTAACATATCTTTGTCACCTGCAATGCCTCTTCTAAATCAATTGTTTTTTTATATAGCGCTTTTCCAATAATAACGCCATATACATTCATATCGTTTAACTTCTGTACATCTTGCAATGAGCATACGCCGCCCGATGCAACAATACGGATTGCCACCGCCTTCTGTAGTAATTGCAATTGCTCAAAGTTCGGACCCTCTAACGTACCGTCTTTTGCAATATCTGTAAAAATGATTGTTTGTACGCCGACACTTTCCATTTTCTTCGCAAGGTCGATATAAGAAATTTCAGACACATCTAACCAGCCTCTCGTTGCAACGTAACCGTTTTTCGCATCAATACCAACAATAATGTTTTCTCCATATAAACGAACTGCTTCTTCTAAAAAAGGACGATCATACAATGCTGCCGTTCCTAAAATGACTTTTTTCACTCCTACTGACAGTAACATTTCAACCGTTTCGAGAGAACGTATTCCTCCGCCTACTTGAACCGGAATTCGAACTGCTTTACATATATCCTCAATTACGGAAAGATTCATTGATTGACCTGCAACCGCTCCATCTAGATCAACAATGTGCAATGTTCTTGCTCCTAATTTTTCAAACAATAATGCTTGAGCAACTGGATCTTCATTCATAACTGTTTCTTTATTAAATTCTCCTTGATAAAGCCTAACACACCGTCCTTGTTTTAAATCGATAGCTGGGAAGATTTCCATGATTCTACCACTCCTTTAAAATTTCTTAACATTTGTATTCCGATATCACCGCTTTTTTCAGGGTGAAACTGTGCCCCAAATATATTTCCTTTCGCAACAATCCCTGGAATATCAATCTTATAGTCACTACTGCCACATACAATCTCACTTGGACAATCTGCATAGTAGGAATGAACATAATACACAAATGAACCATCTTCTACTTCATTCCACAACTTAATTTCTCGTTTCTTCTTTAATTGATTCCAGCCCATATGCGGGATTTTATAAGGAATTTTCAGCTTTCGAATTAGTCCTGGCAACAAACCTAATCCTTTCGTTCTCTCTATTTCTTCACTTTCTTCAAATAAAAGCTGCATCCCTAAACAAATGCCAAGGAGTGGTTTTCCTTGCACTCCAATTTCTTGAATCACTGAAACAAGATCTTTTTCCTGCAAAGCGATCATCGCTTTTGGAAAAGCTCCAACTCCTGGTAAGATCACACCGTCACTTTGTAATATCCTCTCTTTATCATCTGTTACAATATGCTCAGCCCCAATACGTGTTAACGCTTGTTCAACACTGCGCATATTCCCCATTCCATAATCTACAATTGCAATCAATTACAACAGTCCTTTCGTAGAGTTTACACCAACAATTTTGTCATTTTTGTCTACCGCTTCGCGCAGTGCACGTCCAAACGCTTTAAATAACGCTTCAATTTTGTGGTGGGTATTACTGCCATATAAAATGCGAGCATGTAGTGTTATATTCGCCGCATGAGCAACCGCTCTGAAAAACTCTTCTGTCAGTTCTGTATCAAAATCTCCTAACTTAGGGTTTTTCAATTCACCTTGAAAGACAAGATAAGATCGTCCACTTATATCAATCGCTACAAAACCTAATGCTTCATCCATTGGTACATATGCTGCTCCATAGCGGTTAATACCTTCTTTATTTTGCAATGCTTCTTTCAAACAGTTTCCAAGCACAATCCCAACATCTTCAACAGTATGATGAGCGTCAACAAACACATCACCTTCTGCTTCAATTTGCAAACCAAATCTGCCATGCTTCGCAAACAAAGTTAGCATATGATCAAAGAATCCAACCCCTGTTTGAATTGAAACGTTTGTACTTTCATCTAAGTGTAAACTCAGTTTAATTTTTGTTTCTGTCGTTCCCCGTACTTGACTTGCCTCACGCATTATTTCTCCTCCTCAAATCGAATTTGAATTGCTCTCGCGTGCGCGTGTAATCCCTCTTTATCGGCGAGCGTTGTAATATGGTGTTGAACGTTTTGTAACGCTTCTTTTGTATATGATACAAAGCTCGATTTTTTCACAAAATCATCAACTGATAACGGCGAAAAGAAACGCGCTGTTCCGCTTGTTGGCAGTACATGATTCGGTCCTGCAAAATAGTCTCCAAGAGGCTCTGGGGCATACGGTCCAATAAAAATCGAACCCGCATGCTGAATATATGCCAAGGCATTCATCGGCTCATTTATATGCAACTCTAAATGCTCCGGTGCTATTTCATTCGACAATTGAAACGCGTGATTTAGCGAAGGAACAACGAGAATTGCTCCGTTTCTTTCTATCGACTCACGAGCTATTTCACTTCTTGGTAATACTCGAAGTTGCTGCTTTATTTCTCTTTCTATCTCTTTAGCAAGTTCTACACAAGTTGTAATACAAATCGCTGTTGCCCTCACATCATGCTCAGCTTGAGATAATAAGTCTGCTGCGATAAAAGACGCATTTCCAGTTTTGTCAGCAATTACAACGATTTCAGATGGTCCAGCAATCATATCGATATGAACAGCTCCAAATACCTCACGTTTTGCAAAAGCCACATATATATTCCCTGGACCGACAATTTTATCGACTTTCGGAATCGATTCCGTCCCATATGCTAATGCCGCTATAGCTTGTGCACCACCTACGGTATAAATTTCATCTACACCGGCAATTTCAGCAGCTGCTAAAATATGTGGATCTATTCCCTCTTTCCCTGGTGGTGTTACCATTACAACTTTCTGAACACCGGCAATTTTAGCAGGTAATACATTCATGAGTACCGATGACGGATAAGATGCAGTTCCTCCTGGTACATATACACCAACTGTTTGCAATGGTCTAATCAGTTGCCCACGAATCACACCTTCGTTTTCACAATCTAAAAAGGATTGCCTTTTTTGTTTTTCATGGTATGAGATGATGTTTTTCTTTGCGCATTGCAATGCTTCTAGAAATGAAGATTCTACATATTCACTCGCTTTTTCAATTTCTTCTTTTGCAACACGTAACTTTTGTAATTCAATTCCATCAAAAGTTTTTGTATAAGAAAATAGCGCCTCATCTTTCCTTTCTCTCACCCGCTCAACAATTTCTCTTACGCGTATCTGTACAGTTTCTTCTATTATATTAGCCTGTTCTCTTAACTGTTTTATTCTCTTCAGCGCTTCCGTGTAGTTTTCAGATATTACCTCCACCCAGAGTCCCTCCTTTATTTATCTGCAGTGATTACACACTCCATATTATTGATAATATCGAATATTTCGTCTTTTTTTGTTTTTAAAGCAGCTTTATTTACAATCATGCGAGCTGATATTGAATACATTTCTTCAAATACAATCAATCCATTTTCTTGTAATGTTTTTCCCGTCTCTACAATATCAACAATCGCATCTGCTAATCCAAGAAGTGGAGCGATTTCTACCGAACCTTCTATTTTAATAATTTCTACATCTTCTCCCTTATCACGAAAATAAGTGGAAGTAATATGCGGATATTTTGTAGCAATTCTCTTTTTCCGATAGCTTTTCGGATTATATGTTGGGATAGAAGCGACACAAAACTTACAACATCCTACTTCTAAATCCACCATTTCATATATATCTTTCTCATATTCCATTAAAATATCTTTTCCAACAATACCAATGTCTGCAACACCATGTTCCACATAAGTTGCAACATCTACTGCTTTCACTAGAATGAATGAAACATTCCTACTAGCGCTTTGGAATACAAGCTTTCTTCCTTTATCCATCAGTTCCGAACAATCAATCCCAATCTTTTCAAACAGTGGAATGACATGTTTCTCAAGCCTCCCCTTTGTTAACGCAATTTGAATGTTACGCATGAAGTTTCCCCTTCTTTCTGTATCACCCATTTTTCTTTCCACACATATTCCACTAATGCTTTTCCAGTCGCTTCGATCACTTTTATAATCCCTTTCTTCTTCGCAAACTGAAATGTATCTTGCAAATTCTCAAACATAGATAATTCCACTTTCCACCCATCTTTCTGAAGTAAACCACATAGTCTTTCTGCTTCTGCTATCCTATCCAAAGAATAATGAATGATCATATCTAATTTTTTTCGTTTGAATTGTTTTTGCTGTTCTTGTAATGTCCGGACAATTTGATTTACTTGTACAGCTAAGCCGACTGCTGACATCGGTTCTCCAAAATTACCAAGCAATTCATCATATCTTCCGCCACTAACAATTTCTCCCCCAACATCATATATATAACCTCTAAAAATAACTCCTGTATAATAATGCAAATGTTGAATCATCCCAAGATCAATTGATATATACGAACCATATCCTAATTTTTCAATCGTTTTATAGATTTCTTTTACCCGCGCGATTGCTTGCTTCATCTCATAGTTTGAAGCAAGCTTTTCCGCTTCTTCAATTACTTCGAGTTTTCCGAATAATCTTGGTAATTTTTCAAGTAACTGTACAGTTTCATCACGTCGATCTAAATTCTTTTCTTGTAAAAAACGGGATAACTCTGCATAATTTTTACTTTCAATATACGTACGTAAGAGCGACTCCTCTTCTTCTCCAAATGACAGCTTTTTAACAATACATTTGTATAACTGAACTTGCCCTAATTCTATTGTAAAAGCCTGAATCCCTACAGCTTGAAGAGCATGAATTGCACTTACGATACATTCAATTTCAGCACGTATATTATCAATCCCGATTATTTCAATACCTGTTTGAATGATTTCATTGTATTTTCCAGATAGTGATTCATTCGCTCGAAACACGTTCCCGCTGTATGTTAATTTTACAGGCGCTTCCTCACCGTGGGTTCCTATTACTCTTGCAAGTGGAATTGTCATATCAGGCCTTAACACGATAATGCGTCCCTGTTGGTCAAAAAACTTATACATTTTCTCTTCATCTATCGGCCGATTCCGAAAAGAAAAGACATCATAAAATTCAATCGTAGGCGTTCGTATTTCCTCATAGCCTCTTTCTAAAAAAGTACGTCGTAATTTGTGTTCAACTTCTTCTATTAATGTACACTCTTCAAATACATAATCTCTTGTTCCATCTGGATTTGCTCGTTTCCATTTTGTCATACTGCTTTACACTCCTTTCAATTCTGTTCACCAAACTTTCCCCTTCTAGTGTATGCACACTATAACAATCACGAACAAAATAAAAAGAGCCTTGTAGAAAAAATACCTACAAGGCCCCTTCATAGGGTGTAGGTACAACGGGACTAACCCTTGTACCTACACGTTGTTCACGCTAGGTTCAAGGGTTTATGTATGATGATGTAGTTGTGTAAGCATATTGATAGATTGTAATGTAAACATTATCCTTACTCCCTTTCTCCTCTTATTTTCACATAGTATATAACACATAATTCAGAATGTAAACAAAATCCAAAACTTTTTGTGTTTTTCATTACAGCTCACTAAACAAATTAGCGAGCTGTTTCTCGTTCATATTCTTCAATGTTTTGTTCATATTGAAGCGTGATTCCGATTTCATCTAAACCACTTAATAGCTTTTCTTTCCACATCTTTTCGATTGTAAAATGAAAACGATGTAGCGGAGTTGTAATCACTTCATTCTCTAAATCAACTTCTATCACATCTCTTGGATCCACAGCTGCTAGCTTTTCACGCATTTCCTTTTCCATAATGATAGGAAGCATACCATTTTTCGTACAATTCATATAAAAAATGTCTGCAAATCCCCCCGCGATAATAACACGAAATCCATAGTCAGCAAGTGCCCATGGCGCATGCTCTCTTGATGAACCACAGCCGAAATTTTCACCTGTAATTAATATGCTTGCTCCTTTTCTCTCAGGTGCATTTAGTGGGAAATCTGGATTCTCTTTCCTGTCGTCCTCATAACGCCATTCATCAAATAAAAATTTCCCAAAACCAGTTCGTTCAATCCTCTTTAAATACTGTTTTGGAATGATTTGATCTGTATCAATGTTATCGTTCATTAGTACAGCAACAGTACCTTTATGAATATGAAATGGCTCCATCATAACTCTCCTTTCTCACATCAACGAAATGACCATAAAGCGCTGCTGCGGCCGCCATCGCAGGGCTGACTAAATGTGTTCTCGCACCCTTCCCTTGTCGTCCTTCAAAATTCCGATTGGAAGTAGATGCACAATGCTCTCCCTCAGGCACTTGATCTGGATTCATCCCCAGACACATAGAACACCCAGGCTCTCTCCATTCAAATCCAGCTTCTTCAAATATACGATGCAGTCCTTTTTCCATCGCTGCTTTTCGTACTCGTTTGGATCCTGGTACAACAAGTGCTCGCACTCCTTCTTTTACTTTCTTTCCTTTTACAACAGCTGCGGCAATTTCTAAATCTGATAAACGGGAATTTGTACAGGAACCAATAAATACATGCTGAACTGGAATTTCAAATGCACTTTGTCCTGACTGAAGCCCCATATATGCAAAAGCTCGTTCATCATTTTTATCACGTGTTTCTGGTAACTGTTCATCAATACGCATACCCATACTCGGGTTTGTTCCCCATGTTACATATGGCGCTAGTTCAGCAACATCTACCAAAATATAAGTATCATATATTGCATCTGGCTCAGTATAGAATTCCCTCCAATTCGCCACTGCCAAGTCAAACTCTTCCGGCGCATACTCACGCCCTTTTACATAAGCAAATGTTTTCTCATCCGGCGCAATAATCCCTGCTTTTGCTCCACCTTCAATCGCCATATTACAAAGTGTCATACGCTCTTCCATTTCCATATTTGTAATTGCTTCTCCGTAAAACTCCATCACATATCCAGTTCCAACTGCTACCCCATATGTAGCTAGAAGGTGTAAAATTATATCTTTTGCATATACTCCTTTAGGTAATTTCCCTTTTAATTCAATCCCCATCGCTTTCGGCTTGCTCTGCCACAATGTTTGAGTTGCTAATACATGCTCGACTTCACTTGTACCAATCCCAAACGCCAACGCTCCAAAGGCTCCATGTGTTGCCGTATGACTATCGCCACATACAATGGTCTTTCCCGGTTGTGTAAGTCCTAGCTCTGGACCAATAACATGAACAATCCCTTGATTTTCATCATCAATATCCGCCAACGGAATATTAAATTGCTTACAATTTTCACGAAGCGTATCTAATTGTTGCTTAGCAATACGATCTGTAATGTTCCAAACATCTTTTGTTGGAATATTATGATCCATCGTTGCAAATGTTAAATCTGGTCTCCGAACATTCCGATTTGCAAGCCGCAAGCCCTCAAAGGCTTGCGGTGATGTTACTTCATGCACGAGATGAAGGTCAATATATAATAAATCTAACCCATTTTCATTTGTTGTAACAACGTGTCTCTCCCACAGTTTATCTAGTAACCTTTTTGCCATTATCTCCCTCTCCCTACTAGCGCTTGTTCTTCCATTTCTTGTAGTACATATTTTGTAAAAGACGATGTTGTTTCATTTCCACCTATATCAGCTGTACATTTCCCCAATCGGAGAACAGCAGAAATTGCTTCTTCAATCGCTTCTCCTTCTCTTCTTAAATCAAAAGATTGCCCAAGCATCATTGCAACTGAACGCATCATTGCAATTGGATTCACTTTATTTTTCCCTGCAATATCTGGTGCTGATCCGTGAATTGGTTCATATAGCGAAGGTCCATTCTCTGCATGACTCGCCGATGGAAGCATCCCTAAAGACCCTGCTAATACAGAGGCTTCATCACTTAAAATATCCCCAAATAAATTCTCAGTTACTATGACATCAAACCGGCCCGGATTACGAATCAACTCCATAGCAGCTGCGTCTACTAAAATATGTTCAAGTTCAATATTCGGATAGCGAAGTGCTACTTCTTCTGTTACTTCCCTCCAAAGTTTACTCGACTCTAAAACATTTGCTTTATCAATGGAAGTAACTTTTTTACGACGTTTACTTGCCAATTGAAAAGCGTAAGAAACAATGCGCTCAATTTCATGACGATGATAAGTAAGTGTATCTGTTGCTACCTCTTCTGTTTTTTCTTTTGGAAAGGAGAAATAAATCCCTCCCGTTAACTCACGAACGACAACAAAATCCACCTCATCAGCCGCCTTCAATGGGGATAAATGAGCAGTTGCTGCATCTACAGTGACAGGACGAACATTAGCAAATACACCAAGCCCTTTTCGAAGCGCCAGCAATCCTTTTTCCGGTCTTTCTTTCGCTTCGTCCCAGCGAGGTCCACCAACCGCACCTAGTAATACAGCGTCACTCGCTAAACATGCTGCTAATGTTCTTGACGGCAATGGTTGCCCAAACGAATCAATCGCAGCGCCTCCAAATTGTTCATCTTGTAAATAAAAACGGTGACCATATAACCTTTCTACCATGTGTAAAACTTCCTTGGCACTCTCCATAATTTCTGGTCCAACACCATCACCCGCTAAACAAACAATACGTTTTTCCAATGATCAGCACCCCTTTTTTATAATTTTACTGATTATTCAGAATTAACTTTCGATAAGTAGGGGTATCCCCCCACTTATCAAAACATTACTTTGCAAGGAATAACAAAGCCTTTAGTTTTCCCGCTGCATGTACATAAGCTCTAGCTGATGCTTCTAACACGTCTTGCGCAACACCAAAACCTGCAACTTGATGTGTTTCTTCTTTCAATTCAACATGAACATGAGCAAGTGCATCCTGTCCCTGTGTAATGGATTGAATGCGATAATCGGCTAACTCACACTCAAGTCCTAGAATTCTTTGAATTGCATTATAAATCGCTTCAATACTACCTGCTCCTGTTGCTGCATCTTCGTACACATTACCTGCCTCATCCTCCAGTGCAACTGTTGCACATTGTGTACTGTTGGATACAAAATGCACTTGTAATTGTTTAATGTTATACTGCTGTGTTGAAAATGCTGTTTCTCCTAGTACTAATGCACGTAAATCTTCTTCTGTAACCTCTTTTTTACGATCTGCTAATCTCTTAAATGCACTAAATGCTATATCTCGCTCTTCTTCCGTAAACTCATAACCGAGTTCTTTCATTTTTTCAGTAAAAGCGTGGCGACCAGAATGTTTTCCAAGTACAAATAAATTTTGTGCTTCTCCAATTAGTTCTGGCTCAATAATTTCATATGTCGTTACTTCTTTTAATACACCATCTTGATGAATACCTGATTCATGCGCAAATGCATTCGCTCCAACAATCGCCTTATTTTTTGGAACTACCATACCCGTTAACCGACTTACTAATGTACTTGTTGCTTTAATCTCTTTTAGTGTTATAGAAGACTCGGCTTCATAATAGTCTTTTCTAATGTGCAAAGCAACTGCTACTTCTTCTAAAGCCGCATTACCTGCACGCTCTCCAATCCCATTTATAGTCCCTTCTATTTGCAGTGCCCCACCTTCAATGGCTGCCAGTGAATTTGCTACTGCCATACCAAGATCATCATGACAATGACAAGAGAAAATAGTTTTTTCATAAGAAGGAACATATTCTTGTAAATATTTAAAAAGAGAATAATATTCTTCTGGATTTGTATAACCTACTGTATCCGGAATATTAACAACATCCGCTCCAGCTCGAATCGCAACTTCCACAGCTTCTGCTAAAAAAGGGCGAGCCGTTCTCGTTGCATCTTCTGCCGAAAATTGCACTGTAGGAAATAAGGATTTCCCTAAAGTTACAGAGCGATGAATACTATCTAATACATCCTCCTTTGACATACAAAGCTTATATTTCATATGAATATCACTCGTTGCCAAAAAGACGTGTAACCGCGGAGATGCTGCACCTTTCAATGCTTCATACGCTCTCTGAATATCACTTTCCTTCGCCCTTGCTAGACTCATAACGGAAGCATTTCGAATCGTTTCCGCAATTCGTTTTACTGAGCGAAAATCACCTTCAGAAGCTGCTGCAAATCCTGCTTCCATCACATTAATCCCGAGTTTTTCTAACTGCCTGGCAATCTGTAACTTTTCTTGTTCATTTAAATTGACTCCGGGTGATTGTTCGCCATCACGAAGCGTCGTATCCATGAACAAAATCTGTTTCATATTATTTAACCCCCGCCTTTACTTTCGGTTGTACAAACGGCATCATTTCACGTAATTTACGCCCAACAACTTCAATTTGATGTTCATTTTCCTTAGCATTCGTTGCATGGAAATGCGGTTTTCCTGCTTTATGCTCTGCAATCCACCCTCTTGCAAATGTGCCATCTTGAATTTCTTTTAACACTTCATCCATCGCTTTCTTCGTATGTTCTGTTACAACGCGTGGTCCTGATACAAAATCTCCCCACTGCGCTGTATCAGAAACGGAATATCTCATATTTTCAAGTCCGCCTTCATACATAAGATCAACAATGAGCTTTAGTTCATGTAAGCATTCAAAGTAGGCAAGTTCCGGCTGATAACCAGCATCTACTAATGTTTCAAATCCCGCCTTTACAAGTGCAGTAACACCTCCGCAAAGTACAGCTTGTTCTCCAAATAGATCCGTTTCTGTTTCTTCTTTAAATGTAGTTTCTAATACTCCAGCCCTTGTTGCTCCAATTCCATCTGCATAGGATAATGCTTTTTCAATGGCTGTTCCTGTTGCGTCTTGATATACAGCAAATAACGCTGGAACCGCTCCGCCTTCAGCAAAAGTCCGACGTACTAAATGTCCAGGTCCTTTTGGCGCTACTAGAAATACGTCTACATCTTCTGGTGGTGTAACTTGATTAAAATGAACGTTAAATCCATGAGCAAACACAAGTGCATTTCCAGCTTGTAAATTCGGTTCAATTTCTGTTTCATACACTTCTGGCTGTAGTTCATCAGGCAAAAGAATCATTACTACATCCGCAGATTTTGCAGCTTCTGCCACTGAATATACAGAAAAACCATCCTCTTTCGCCTTTTCCCATGACTTTCCTTTCCGAAGTCCAACTACTACTTCAAAACCATTATCACGTAAGTTTTGTGCATGAGCGTGACCTTGTGATCCATATCCAACAATCGCTATTTTCTTCCCCTTTAATACATTTACCGCTACATCTTTCTCATAATAAACTTTTGCCATATTCTTTCTCCCCCTATATTAAAATGATTAATGAATTAACATAATTTGTTTATCTTGTTTTTTCATACTCCGCGTAAATGCAGTAACACCTGTTCTTGCAATTTCTTTTAAACCATATGGACGCATTAACTCTATAAGAGCTTCTACTTTTTCTTGTGTACCCGTTACTTGTACGACGATGGAATCCTTCCCAACGTCTATTACAGCGGCTCGGAACGGTTCAATTAAACTATATAATTCTGCTCTCGATACACTTGTTGTCGCTACTTTAATAAGAGCCAACTCTCTTGCAATCATTGCTTCTTCTGTTATATCAGATACTTTTAACACATCAATTTGTTTATGAAGTTGCTTGATCAGTTGCTCCACTTGTTGCTCGTTTTCAACATGAACAACAAATGTCATCCTTGAAATATCAGACGACTCTGTATGTCCAACCGAAATACTTTCAATATTAAAATGCCTCCTGGTCATAACACCCGTAATCCGATTCAGAACCCCACTTTGATTTCGAACTGTCGCCGTAACAATCCTTTTCACTGTCCCTTCACCCCCTCCATTTGATGAACTCCTTTTCCAGGAGCAACCATCGGCATAACTTTTTCAGACTGTAGTACCCTGCAATCAATTACAACAGGCTCTTGCAAATCAATCGCTTCTTGCAACTGTCCCTTCGCAAGTAACGGATTTTCAATTCGCACCCCTTTTATGCCGTATGCATGGGCAAGCGCTACGAAATCCGGTTGACAAGAGAGCAACGAGTGAGAATATCTTTGATTATAAAATTCGTCTTGCCACTGTCTTACCATCCCTAAAGCTTCATTATTTAAAATCAAAACTTTAACCGGTAAGGAATGTTCTTTCAATACACTAAGTTCTTGTAATGTCATTTGAAAACCCGCATCACCAACAATCGCTACAACTAATTCTTTTGGTCTGGCAATTTGTGCACCAATGGCAGCTGGAAATCCAAATCCCATTGTGCCAAGCCCTCCTGATGTTACCCACTTATCTGGGTCTTCAAGTGGATAATATTGAGCAGCCCACATTTGATGCTGACCAACATCCGTCGTGACAATTGCTTTTCCTTTTGTAATTTCATACAACATATCAATTGCTGATTGTGGTTTAATCACTTCAGAATCTTGATCATAGAAAAATGGATATTGTTCTTTTCTGCTTTTTAAAAGCGATAGCCATGCACTATGATTTTCTTTTCCTCTTTTACAGGAGAGCAGTGCCTCCAAAGCATGTTTCGCGCTAGCCACAATCGGAATTTCTGTAGGAACGTTTTTTCCAATCTCTGCTGGATCAATATCGATATGTGCAACTGTAGCCTCTTTAGCAAAGTACTCTAAATTTCCTGTAAGACGATCGTCGAATCTTGCTCCGATATTTATGAGTAAATCACACTCATACAAAGCCATATTCGCTGTATAAGAACCATGCATTCCTCCCATTCCAAGAAATAATTTATCATTTGGCGGAAATCCACCTAGTCCAAGAAGTGTATGAACAACAGGTATACGATACATTCGTGCAAAATCTGTTAATTCTTTTGCAGCTTTCGCATGAAGTACACCTGCTCCGGCTAAAATCAACGGTTTTTC
Source organism: Bacillus sp. FSL K6-6038 (assembly GCF_038050455.1). Taxonomy (NCBI): domain Bacteria; kingdom Bacillati; phylum Bacillota; class Bacilli; order Caryophanales; family Bacillaceae; genus Bacillus; species Bacillus sp. FSL K6-6038. The sequence continues at coordinate 1,479,866 of NZ_JBBOUH010000001.1, read as the reverse complement.
AGCAGTATCAATCGCTTGTAATAATTTGTTGATTTGCAATGGATTCGCCTCATAATTTGGTTGATATCCCGGTAAATCCATTTGCACGTTACTACATCGCTCACCTTTTTCTACTACCATATTTTTAGGAAGATCGATAACGACCGGTCCTGGTCGACCCGTTTTCGCAATATGAAATGCCTCTTTAATAATTCTTGGTAAATCTGATGCCTTGCGCACTTGATAATTATGTTTTGTTACCGGCATCGTAAGTCCCATAATGTCCGCTTCTTGAAAAGCGTCACTTCCAATCAACGTTGTAGCTACTTGACCTGTAAAAACAACAAGCGGTAAAGAATCAATCATTGCATCTGCAAGACCAGTAATCACATTTGTCGCACCTGGACCACTTGTTGCAATGACAACGCCAGGTTTTCCTGTAATTCGCGCGTACCCTTCTGCTGCATGAATCGCTCCTTGCTCATGTCTTGTTAAAATATGAGGAATTTCGCAATCATAAATTGCATCATAGAGCGGCAATACAGCACCTCCTGGATAACCAAAAATAACTTCTACATCTTCCTTTCCTAACGCTTCTAACAACAGCTGTGCACCAGTTGCCATCTTTTCTTCCGTTTTTGAAGACATTGCTCTTACGAACCTCCTTTAAAATTGTTTTTTTACAATAAAAAAATCCTACGTCCACACTCCAGCTATGTGCTGAAGGGACGAAAGATTTCGCGGTACCACCCTTCTTCGCAAGAATACTTCTTGCCTCAGTGACTCGGGGATGAGTCTAGCTAATAACGGAGCTACCGTCTAAACCTAGGCAAATGCTTCAGTTTAGCACTCAAGGGCGATGTTCGTCAACGTGAACCATCGGTTTCCAGCAACCACCGACTCTCTGTGAGGCTTCACAATCAACTACTCCTCCCTATCAACGCTTTACAACTTTATAATGAGTTATCATCCAACTTTATTTTCTTCGTAAATTTTCTCTCCATCTTCTACAACTAATTTACGAAACTCTTCTAATAAACGATTTGTATGTGGACCCGTTTTCCCAAGCCCAATCGTTCTTCCATCAACTGTCGTAACTGCAATAACTTCAGCTGCAGTTCCTGTTAAAAATACCTCATCAGCTACATATACATCGTGTCTTGTAAATAATTCTTCTCTTACGTCATATCCAAGCTTTTCTCCAATTTCCAAAATAGCGTTTCTTGTAATGCCTTCTAATGCCCCTGCAGAACTTGGTGGTGTAATTAATTTATTTCCTTTTACAATGAACACATTATCGCCAGACCCTTCTGCAACATAACCTTGTTCATTTAACATAAGTGCTTCTTGCACACCAGCAAGCTTCGCTTCAATTCGAACTAAAATATTATTTAAATAGTTTAAAGACTTTACTTGTGGTGTTAATACGTCTGGGCGATTACGACGTGTGGCAACTGTCACAACCGGTATACCTTTTTCGTAATATTCCGACGGAAATAAAGATAACTGTTCCGCAATTACAACTACATTCGGTTTCGAACAAGAATCAGGATCTAGCCCAAGATTCCCAGCACCTCGTGATACAACTAAACGAATGTATCCGTTAGATAACTTATTTTGACGAATCGTTTCAACAACAATATCTGTCACTTCTTCTAACGTATATGGAATTTCCAACATAATGGATTTTGCTGACTCGTATAAACGAATAAGATGTTCTTTGAGCCTGAAGACATTGCCACTGTAGACACGAATCCCTTCAAACACTCCATCGCCATATAAATAACCATGATCATATACTGAAACTTTTGCTTCGTCTTTTGGAACAAATTCTCCATTTAAGAAAATCCATTGCTCATTCACTTAAAAGCGCCCCCTATGTTCTATGAATTTTTTATTGTTTCCTAGTTTACTCTCCTTTTTAAATAAATCAAGACAATTTTTAGAAAATTTATAATTTTTAATTTATATACATCCTTGTTTATATTGATTTATCAACATTGTTAACGTTTACAAAATGTCAAAAATTTTTTTCGCCATTTTTCATCCTAAAAAATATTTACTTAAAAGAAGGAGTTTTGTCAAATGATGCGAATCTATTGTATTCAATAAACGGGCGTCCGATTTCGTATATTCGGGAATAAAAACGACTTTTGATTGAAAAGGAGGAAAATAAGCAAAATAACATTGTATAAAAATAAAAATCATATTTTTCATGCAGCTTTCATAATCCTATTTAAAAAAACAAATTGTCAAATGAAGGAGGAAAATAATATGGCATGTGTACAAATTAAAGGAACGAGACAAGAGGTAGTAGAAATGTTACAACTATTTGATTTAATGGATACGAAAGGTTTGTGTAAATTTAACAATTACGTAGAGGTATCTCCAAATGAAGAACAGAATAACAACTTCACTGCCTCAATTGACATTCAATCAAATGATGAATCTGCTCAAGATCAATTAAATGATCAGTTTGTAAGTCAAATGCTCACAGGTGTATATAACGACTAATACATTACGTATTTTTTCTTCCCCTCTCTAATCGGGCTTTTCTGAGCAGCTATCCCCCACCTCTTTGTTTTAGGAGGGGGATTTCCCTGTTCGTAAATATTAAATACATCAACATTTCTACCATATTTTCCTTAAAAACATAAATATTTCCTAAAAAATGGAGCATATTACTAGATGGTAGGAGGTGAAGAGTATGGCGAAAATTGGTGTTGAAAATTCTTTAACCGATGTTCAACAAGCTTTAGAACAACAAGGACATGAAGTAATTTCACTACGTTCTGAAAATGACGTGCAAGGGTGCGATTGTTGCGTCGTAACTGGACAAGATTCTAATGTAATGGGAATTAGTAATGCAGTAATAAAAGGGCCCGTTATTGAAGCAAGTGGCTTAACAACTGATGAAATTTGTCAACGAATTGAAAGTAGTTTATAAAAAAAAGAAGCCTCCTTATAACAAGGAGACTTCTTTTTTTATATTCACCTAAACGGGAAAGTAACATATACTGGATGAAAGCCCTACCTCTCTCTCATCAACACGGTTCCTCTGACCGCTCCTGATACACTAGCATGTGTATAAGCTTACAAATACAACTTTTTGGGTCTATTCACAAAAGTTGTTGGTAAAATTACCCGATCTTTCGCAAATTTTTCATATTGCATTTACAAGAAATATCCAATATATACTAGCTGTAACCGAGACACGAAATATCATCATAACACTTAAAAATAAATTCGTCAATATTTATTTTAAAAAATTAAAAACAGACATCACAATCTGTCTGTTTTAGAATGGAGCCTTTTCTTTTACTACATACACAACAAATCCGCTTACTAACATACATAAGCCGACAGCAAAATTCTTGATGTTAATCATAACTACCTCTCCCTTATTTCATAAATCATATATATTTACATTCCAATTATATTTGTCGTTTCTGAACACACTTTTTCTAATATATCATAATTCCTAAAAAATGCAAGTTTACTTTTTAACGACCGTTTACAAACTTATCTATAGTACTTGGAACTGTACTCAAAGCCTTTTCAATCAAGTGTGTGCCACTATGTAAATGTAAAACTTGTACACCACTAGATCCTACTACTAAAAACGCAACAGGATCAATTGAAACTCCTGCACCACTTCCACCTCCAAACGGATGCCCTTGTTTCGCCTCTTTTTGTTGTCCTTGTCCTGCCAAACTTTTCCCTACAGACGTTTCCCCTTTAAAATCGCTTCCCCCTGCGCCAAAACCAAAGGCAACTTTTGAAACAGTTAAAACAACCTTTCCGTCCGCTGTTGAAACAGGGCTTCCGACAATTGTATTTACATCGACCATCTCTTTTAAATTTGTCATTGCCGTTTTCATTAAGTTTTCAATTGGATGTTCCATCATTTAAACCACCTTTTTCCTCTTAATTCTTTTTTATACTTTCCAAAATAGAGGAACTCATACCAAGTTTTACAATTCATGAAAAAACACTGTTCCATTATCAGCTTTCTTCAGCTTAGAATCTAAAAACAATATACATATCCTTCACTTCAGTCTGATAAAGTGAAAATTTAATCAGCCCTCACTAATCAGACTTTTACGGGCAGTTTATCTCTCACCTAACTCCTGTGCTTTCACTGAATTTTGAGGTGGGAGTGTTACCGCCTGCAAATAGCGAAATAAAGTAATGATATGCCTATCTATTTCTTGCCGGATAAAAAAGAAAAAGATATACATACTACTAATGAACCTTGCTATGAAAGGAGACTTTACGTTGACTGATAAAATTAATGAACAACATAGAACCGAAGAAGGGGACTATAAAGAAGAGTACGCAGCAGAGGTTGCTCCTCAGCATATCAACTATAACGATAAAGACGATGTAAAATCAAAAACAGCAGGATCCACAGCAGGGTTTATCGCTCTTGCTCTTGCTGTATTATCACTCTTTACATTTCCTACACTCTTCGGACTTGTTTCTGTTTTACTAGGTATTTATGCCTATAATCGTGGAGCTACTGTAACCGGTGGCATCGCTGCTATTGTGGGCGGCATTGCTGCTATTGTTGCTCTGTTATTCCGCGCTGCAATCATCGGTTTATTGTTCTCACTTTTTTAAAGAAAAAAGGTATCTCGCTTTTTGCGAGATACCTTATCCTGTGAAAACATCTTCTGATGGGTATCGAATTTTTTGTTTAGCTGGTCGCGCTAGAGAGAATACAAGCGTTAACGGACCAATTAACCCACAAAACATAACAAACATAATGATACATTTTCCAATTACAGATAACTTAGCCGTAATTCCCATTGATAACCCCACTGTACCAAACGCTGAAATTGTTTCGAATAAAAGTTGAATAAAACTAAAGTTTTCTGTAAGCATTAATAAAAATACTGCTGTAAAAATAAGAATTTGACTGGCAACTACAATTGCTAACGCTCTCGTTACCGTTGACATTTTGATTGTACGATGAAATAAAACAAAGTCTTCCTTCTTTCTAAAAAAGGAAATAACCGATGTAATTAAAATAACAAATGTTGTTAACTTAATTCCGCCACCTGTCGACACACTTCCTGCACCGATAAACATTAAAATCATCGTAAACAATATTGATGATTCTTCCATTCCTCCATAATCAACCGTATTAAATCCTGCTGTACGCGGTGTAATCCCCTGGAAAAATGAAGCCCATATCTTTTCACCTAAAGATAGTGATCCTAATGTTTTCACATTATTATACTCCAATATAAAAATCACAATCATCGCAATAACATTAAGTGCTACTGTTCCAACAATCATAATTTTCGAATGAAGTGATAGTTTCTGAAAACTACGGCTATACCATATATCAATTAACACCGTAAAACCTAAACCACCTATAACAATTAAAGAACAAATTCCAATATTAATAATAGGATCTCCTACATATCTTGTTAAATTATCTGGCCATAGTGCAAATCCCGCATTATTATAAGAGGCGATAACATGAAAAATACTATAATATAAACCTTTGCCGAAACCAAATTCCGGGATAAATCGAATGGATAAAAAAACAACTCCTACTAACTCAATACAAATAGAAAAAATAAAGACACGCTTCACTAATTTTACAAGACCGCCAATATTCGTTTGGTTAAACGCTTCTCCAATTAATAATCGATGACGTAAACCAATTTTTTTTCCTAACACCCATACAATTAAAATTGCGATTGTCATTAATCCAAGACCACCTGTCTGAATTAACAACATAATGATAATTTGACCAAACATTGTAAAAGTACTAGCAGTATCTACAACTCCTAAACCGGTTACTGTCGCTGCCGAGGTTGCTGTAAAAAACGCATCTACCCAACTAATTGATTCTTTTGTCGCGAATGGTAGTTTCAATAACATTCCCCCGACAACAATTAAACAAAAAAAGCCCATTGCTAAAATTTGCGGCGGACTTAATCGTATAAAACGATTATAAAATCCTTGTTTTTTTGTTGCTTCCATATCACTAACTCCCTTAATAAAGTAAAACCTCTTTCCATACACTAATCGTTCGTTTTGACCGGACCAAATCTTACGGAAAGTAATTTTTCACCTAACTTTTTTCAATTCCTCATACTTTTAGAGCAAACTCATTATTTTGGATAAATCTTTATAATCTCATAATATAGTTGAGCATAATCCTTTTTTCCATAGATTTCAACTGAAAAATTCCCATACCTTTCACTTCGAATTCACATTGAAGTCACACCTATCTTTTATATTATATCTATCGAAGCTGTTCCTCCCTAATAATGAGACATTCCCCAGTGTCTCGAACAGCTTTCCATCCCTAATTAAAATTGACATAAATTGTCCCCTTCCATGGCCATCTTGTATTAACGAGATGGTCTATTTTTTATCCACTATTCATTAGACTATGGGACCTCTAACTATGTTTTACCTTCCCTCTATTATTTAAAAAGAGGGGAATTTTTAAAATCCCCATACCTTTCACTTCAAGTTCACATTGAGGTCACATCTATCTTTTATATTATATCTATCGAAGCTGTTCCTCCCTAATAATGAGACATTCCCCAGTGTCTCGAACAGCTTTCCATCCCTAATTAAAATTGACATAAATTGTCCCCTTCCATGACCATCTTGTATTAACAAGATGGTCTATTTTCTTATCTTAAAATACAATTCAAATTTCCTAACAAAAAAGGAGTGAATCTATTCACTCCTTTTTTGACTTACTTCCTTTGTTCGAACGATATTCTTTTCCCTTATTATCATTACCAGTTATAAACTCCGAACTAAACTCTTGTTGAAACTGCCCTGTTTTTGGTGAACCTTGATTTCCACTTCCTTGACTCCCGTTGCGATTCGTCATCTTTCTTCCTCCTTTCATCTTCCATCATTGTTAGTATGCCTTTCCCATCCCAATCATACACATCGCATTCTTCTATGTAACAAATTTCAATTTTTCATTTTAGTATGAATAAAAAAACCTCCCTAAAACAAGGAAGGTTTCTCGATTAGCCATAGTTCATCTGGCTTTTTTTCTATATAAGTTTTTTCGAAATAGATATCATTAGATGCATTTCTTCTTCAGATAGGGCCGAAAACCTTTCTTTTAAATACTGTTTTTTTGCCAATTCCATTTTTGCAACTAACTCTTTTCCTTGTTCCGTAATTTCCAAATATACAACACGACGATCAGATGTAGAACGTGAACGCGTTACAAAACCTTTATTAATTAGCTTTTCTGTAACAGCTGTAATATGACTGTTTGATACATGTAGTTCATTTGCTACGCGAGAAACCATCTCTTTTTCATTACGATTTAATATACGGAGCACGAGAAATTCATTCCATGGTATGTAATCTCCAAAAATTTTCCCCATATCATTCCGCAATGAACGAAACATAGCAAAAACATTTGCAGATAGATCCTCCATTAATTGTTCGCGATTATGAGACACCGTTTACATCTCCCTTTTATTTCATATAGTTAAATAAAAATATTATGAATTATATTACCTTATATTTTACATTTTGTCATCTTTTTTTCCCATACAATCACTCATAATGTATTCACTTATTTGATAGATACACTCCCAAAACAAAACCCAATAGTAAAAAATCTCCGTTATTCACTAGAGCACGTATCATTTATTATCTATTTGGAAATAAATGATACAGGTTGCTTTTCTAACATGCTGAAACTCACATCAGCCACAAAAAGGGTGCGATTCGTCGCACCTTTTTTGTTTTCACTTCCCATCAAGTATTCATGATATAATAAAATATGAATTTTTTTCCTTTTATCCCGCATTAACGGGCAGTCAGACCCCCACCTCAAAATTCAGCGAGAGCAAAGAAGTTAGGTGGGGGCAAAGCTCGATTGATGAGGGCTAATAATCAGTGGGGGATGAAGCCCCCTACTGATTAAAGTTTCACTTTATAAGATGAACTTTTTGGGGGTATATCATGAATCCAGACGAAGAAAAGTTTTCAGATCTAAGTGGAAAAGATAAAACGATTGTTATTAGTAGTATTACCCTTCTTATAATTATTGCTTTTGCACTCATTTTCTTTATGTATGTCGGAGTTTTTCGCCTCATTGGTGTAGAATATACATCACGATCTGCACTGCTTCTCTTTTTTTTATTAGCCCTTATACTAGATGGAATTAGTAGTTTCTTGATTTTATTTTTCAAAGTACTTTTAACCCCTCTGCTCACGCACATGTCAAAATGGCTATCCTTTTTACTGCTTTCCCTCATAGAAATCTCGCTTGATTGGCTCGTTATTCATACTGCAGATGATTGGATAGAAAGTATAACGATCTCCAATAAAGCTGAATTACTTATTGTCCTTTTCTTTTTTATCTTGGATAAATTATGGTCTACTGATAACAAAAGGAAAGAGTAAGATTACAAGCATTTCACGATAAAAATTGATACAATAAAAACAAAAATATACTAAAGAGGTGTTACATATGACATTACAACAATGGGCTGATAAAGGTATGTCCTTTGATACATACGTAAATAACATGACTGTGAACCAGTATGAATTACTACATATTTATAATAACTTTTTAATTCCGAACGAATTGCTTCCTATTTTAGAAGAACGTCAAAACGACGGATGGCGTGTTATTGTACTATCCGCTGATTGGTGCGGAGACGCTCTTCTTTGCGTACCTGTTATGAAACGTATTTGCGAAGTTTCCAATATTGAAATGAGATTACTCATCCGTGATGAAAATTTAGAGTTAATGGATCAATATTTAACAAATGGAACAGCCCGTGCCATTCCAATCTTTATTTTTATTGATAAGGATGGAAAAGAACAGGCGGTTTGGGGACCACGTGCTCCAAAAGTGCAAGAATTAGTAACTTCTATGCGTGCTACATTACCTGAAAAAGATGATCCACAATTTGAAGAAAAACAGAAAGACATGTATGCTAATTTCCGTGCTACATTAGCTGACGACACTTCACTTTGGGAACATGCGATGGAAAATATGATTGAAAAAATAGTAAAATAAAAAAAACTGCCAAATGGCAGTTTTTTTATTACATAATGAAGAAATAATAGAACACCGCAGCTAAAATAAAACGATAATAAGCAAATGGTGTTAACTTTACACGAGCTAATAATTTTAAGAATGAAACAATCGCAAGCATTGCTACAAGGAAAGCCGTAATAAAACCAGTTACAAATAATGTGATATCTGCTGAACTTAATACGTCCCAGCTTTTAATTAAATCTAACCCTGATGCTGCAACCATCATTGGTACCGCTAAAATAAATGTATATTCAGCAGCGGCTGTATGAGATACACGAGCTAATAATCCACCACTGATTGTAGATCCAGAACGTGAAAATCCTGGCCACAGTGCTAAACATTGGAACATTCCAATTGTGAATGCTTGTTTATACGTAATCTCGTCCAATGTTTTCGCTGTACTTGGTCTTGAAAATTTCTCAGCAACAATCATTAAAATACCACCAACGATTAAACTGATAACAACGGGGCCTGGTCCAAATAAAACTTCTTTAATTTTACTATGGAATAAAACACCAAGTACTCCTGCTGGAATCATACCGATAATGATATGTAATAAATTTAAAGATGGTCCTTGTGTTACCTTGCCAATCCCAACTAATGACCATAAACGTTTCCAAAATACAACGACAACCGCTAAAATCGATCCCAATTGGATGACAACTTCAAATACTTTTGCTCTATCATCATCAAATCCAATTAAATGTCCTGTTAAAATCATATGTCCCGTTGATGAAACCGGTAAAAATTCCGTTAATCCTTCAACAGCTCCCATGATTAAACCAATTAACCAATCAGCCACGAGTAGTGCCTCCTTAATACCTTATATATACTTTTTTCACACCTTATCATAATACCTTATCCAATTTCAAAGTGCATCTCTTTTTTCATTCTTTCAAAATATAACAATACATTCACATATGTGTATTTCTTTTCTATTTTCTTATTAAATTGTATGATAGAAAGAGTTTGGTCCTACATAGAAAGGAGCTTTTATGAAAGAAACCAATTCATTTTCACAAAAAATAAAACAATTTGTATTACTATTTTTCCCGATTTTTGTAACGCAAATGTCTTTATTTGCAATGAGTTTTTTTGATACAACAATGTCAGGGCATGCAAGTGCTACTGACTTAGCAGGGGTCGCAATTGGAACAAGTATATGGATTCCGATTAGTACGGGATTAACAGGAATCTTAATGGCTACCACGCCTATTATCGCTCAACTTGTTGGCTCAAAACAAAAAGAGGATGTTCCTCATATCGTGATACAAGCCGTGTATTTGGCAATCGGAGTTAGTTTACTTGTTATTCTCATTGGTTTCTTTGCCGTTTCACCAATTCTAAAAGGCATGCATTTAGAAGAGCAGGTCGAACACATTGCTTCTCAATTTTTAAGCATTATTGCAATTGGTATCATTCCTTTATTTGTCTATACTGTATTACGTGGGTTTATTGATGCATTAGGAAAAACACGTACAACAATGATTATTACATTACTTTCCTTACCTATTAACGTCATTTTAAACTATGTATTTATTTTCGGTCATTTCGGCTTTCCGAAACTAGGAGGCGTTGGTGCAGCAATTGCTTCTACCGCAACATATTGGTGCATTTTATTTATTACGATTATTATTATCCGTACGAAAGAACCGTTTACATCTTTTGGTATCTTCAGGCGCTTATACCGACTTTCTATTTCAAGCTGGAAAGAATTATTAAAACTTGGGGTACCTATCGGATTTGCCATCTTTTTTGAAACGAGTATTTTCGCTGCCGTAACACTCATGATGAGTAATTTTAGCACAACAACAATCGCTGCACATCAAGCAGCAATGAACTTTGCTTCCCTTTTATATATGACACCTTTAAGTTTAGCAATGGCCATGACAATTGCAGTGGGTTTTGAAGTTGGAGCAAATCGCTGTGAAAACGCAAAACAATACAGTTTTATTGGAATTGGTTTGGCACTTGCTTTTGCCTTGTTATATTCTATCTTACTCTTTTTCTTTGACGATCAAATTGCATCTATTTATACAACAGATATTGCTGTTCATGATTTAGCAAAAGAGTTTCTCATTTTTGCGATTTTATTTCAAATTTCCGATGCAATTGCTACTCCAGTGCAAGGTGCACTCCGTGGTTATAAAGATGTGAATGTTACCTTGATTATGACACTTATTGCCTACTGGATCATTGGTCTACCTCTAGGTTATATATTAGCAACCTATACTTCTTTGGCAGCTAAAGGTTATTGGATTGGTCTTATTATAGGGCTAGCATTTGGAGCTACCTTTCTGCTCGTTCGTCTCTTGCAAGTACAACGTAAATATACATCACAAAAGAGTCGCTAATCATAGCGGCTTTTTTCATCATGCATAGTTCCTCTTTAAACGTGTAACATAATAAAAAAGAAAGGTGTAAATCTATGGATGAAAAGAAAAAACAGCAGCCCTACGATGAAGAGTTTGCTCCTGAAATCTCACCTGGATACAGGCAAGATATTCATAAACCGACTCAATATAAAAATACTTCCTTTTTAGTTGGGATTGGTATTTTCGGGACAATATTACTTGTACTCATCATTTTCGTCTACTTTTAATGGGAAGGGAACTATATTATGACCAAACAATCCTCACTCTTTTCTAAAAGAGTTGTAAAAACACAAAAAGGTTATGCTGGTGATTCTATAAATGTGCATAAACAAGTCGAACAAGGCAATCTAGAAATTGCAAAAAAAGAAATTGGGCAACAAAACGAGAACCTGTGAATACAAAAAATGTCCCCACTTTTCGGGGACATTTTTATTCTACACGTTGCCGTTGCTTCGCAATTTTAAACGTATTATCTTCTTTTATAATCTTCATTCTATAACTTAACTGCATTTCATTTAAACATTATGTCCCTCTCTTTTTTCGATATATTTATTCCATATTATCACAGAGTTTAAAAATTCTGATAATATTAATGCATATATCCACAAAAAAGGAGAGAATCATATGACATCTTATATGCGAGATATCCAGCAATCACTACCCAATATTCCTATACACTCTTATGAACAAAACGATAATGGCTGGGATAATGTAGCCATTATCATTAACAATGAATGGCTTTTCCGTTTTCCACGTAAATCCCAGTATGCAAAACGAATACCTCGCGAAAAAGAACTATGCGAAATACTTTCTCAATCGTCACAAGAGATAAAGGTCCCAAAATACCACATCTTATATAAAAATGAATTAGATTTAATTCCATTTTGTAGTTATTATAAACTCATTCATGGGGAGCCATTAACAGTACAAACAATAGAAAGATTAACTGTAAAAGAACGTGAAACAGTTATCTCGCAGCTTGCTATCTTTCTCGCTTCTTTACATACCATCCCAATAGAACATGCTGTAAAATGGGGATTTGATACTGAGAAACCTATCTCATATTGGCGACAGATTCAAACGAAATTACACGTTCATCTTGCTTGCACACTTACATTGTTAGAAAAAAAAGCCTTTGATTGTTTATTCGAGAATTTTTTTGAACATATGTATGCATCTGATTTCCAAAAAACAATGATCCACGCTGACTTTACACATCATCACATTTTATTTGATGGGGAGAAAAGAAGCATTGCTGGTATTATCGATTTTGGTGATGCTCAAATTGGAGATCCTGCCTTTGACTTCGCTGGATTATATAACAATTTTGGTAGTGAATTTACAAATGCCATATATAAACGGTACTATACTCTCACTCCCCATCATGATTTATCTTTCTTTAAGCGTGTCATTCAATTTTATCAGTATAGTCCATTACTCCATAACCTTGTTTATAACTTTGAAACAAATAACGAACAGGAGATACAGAAGAATCGAAAACATTTACAAACTATACTTCAGGGAAGGAGTTAACTTCTTTCCCTATTCTTCTTTTCCTCGTATATCATTAATTTTTTATCCATTTCTACAATTAATTTATACATTTGAAACGCCTGCAAAATTTGCAATTGGACCCAAAAAGGAGCCTGTTGTTCTTTTAACCATTGAAATACTTTTACTCCATTTCCCATTAAGTATTCCTCCCATCATAAGTTCCCCTACGTATATACCGTAAATGATGAAAAGCTTTTCATGTCAACACCAAAAAGAGATGCAAATTTGCACCCCCTAATGTAGTATAGTATTCTTCGCTATCAATGCATCTTGCATCTCGTCTACTTTGCATTCATTACGAAAAGCACATCCAATACATCCAGAACAAAATGTACGTTCTGTGTAATATTCTGGTTGCTGTAACATTTCTTTCATTCTATATAAATCGTTCATTCCATCCATAATATCTTGCTCTTTTGGAACAGATTCGTACCTAGTTCCTTCTATTAAATTAACAACTTCAATTCTTTCGGGAAGAATCCCAAAAACTTTGTAGCTAAACACTGCCGTAAGCTTTTGAAAAAGAGCAAGCATTTCTTCATTTGCATCAACAACATACTTTTTAATTACAAACGATTGTGTAGACCATTCACCCACTTCAAACGTTAATGAAATGTGCACACCTAACTCGTCCATATATGTTTGTAACTTCTCATATAAAAATAAAGGTGGTGTTTTACTCGCATCATTTTTCACAAACTGTATTAGATGGTCCGTTAACTTTGCAAGAACAATATAATATTCTGCTTTAGAAGCGAACATTCCAATACGCACTTTATCCCAATGTTTCTCTAATCGTTTTAACAACAGCATTGTTGTTTGTTTTTCTACAGGTGATGTGTAATAGTCAATAATAATTTGATTTACAATCGATTGAACCATTTGTTTCCATTCAAACGAAGAAGGTTCTCTTCTTTTTATATAGCGAAAATAAAACTTATGTGGACAACGCATAAAATCATATAAATGATAATCTGTCATCGTTTTAATTGATATTTTCCCCTGCACCCATCTTCATCTCCCTCTCACCATTAAGAAAGGTGTTTTACAAATTCAGCACCAAACTGAAGACATTTCTCTACATCTTCATCTTCTGGCGTTAGTTCTACTTTTAGCCCTTCCATTACAACTTCAGCACCGCGCTCTTGTAACTTTTCTATTAAGATATCAACAGCTGCCCCGTATTTCGGATAAGCAGAATCACAAGATCCAAATACTGCTGCTTTTTTACCTGCTAAATGAATTTCTTCCATTTCGTCATAAAAATCTAAGAAATCATCAGGAAGCTCACCATCTCCCCACGTATACGCTCCTAAAATAATCCCATCATATTCTTCTAATATAGAAGCTTCTGGCGTCGTCATAATGTCAATCACTTCAATATCATTTCCTGTTTCACGAATCGCTCCAGCTATATGATCAGCCATCTCCTCTGTATTTCCACTCATACTTGCAAAAATCATTACAAATTTATTCAACTGAATCTCTCCCTTGATTATGTATCGCTTCTTCTTCCTTGTTTCCTTTCTTCTCCTCTACATATTCAGCACGAATTTCACGCCGTTGCCATTTTATATCTTTATTTTTAATTTCCCTTTGCCCAAGGCGAAATATCTTTTTCATCTCTCCCTCATCCATTCTGCACTTGTGAATATATTGATAATAATTATCAATTTCAACTATACTTTCAGATTAAATGAAAATGATTATCAAAGTCAATAACTATTTTTTAAAAAATAATGAAAAGGTACAAGCTTGTCCGCCAGCTATTCATATACTATAAATGAGCATAGTTCTTTCTCAGCCCTCTCTAACGGAAAGAAATAGAAGCAACTGCGATAAGCGCAGTTGCCTTTTTTTGTACTCTTTTAAGCTTTTAGTAAATTCATTGTCGCCTGTAAAAATAACTCTGCCCCATTAATTAAAGCTGATTCATCCACATCAAACTTTGGATGATGATGAGGATAACAAGTTTTGATTTTCTCATTTCCAGTTCCTAATTTAATAAAACAGCCTGGCGCTTTTCTTAAATATGCCGAGAAATCTTCCCCTCCCATCGAAGGAGCTAGCTTTACAATTCGCTCCTTTCCAAACAACTCTACCGCACTTTCTTCTACTATTTTTGTAATAAACGTATCATTGATAACCGGGTCATATCCATAGCGATATGTATACGTATACGCTGCACCATGTGCCTCTGCAATCCCCTTAGCAATTTGTTCAATCATCTCTTCCGATTCTTTCCTTAGTTTTTGATCAAAGGACCGGACTGTTCCCATTAAATATGCTGTATCAGGAATAATATTATCTGCTGTTCCCCCGTGAAATTGTGTTATGGAAACAACTCTTTGCATAAAAGCGCCTGTATTTCTAGATACAATATGTTGTAAGTTCGTAATGATTTGCGCACCAACTGCTATCGGATCTACAGTTTCTTCCGGCCTAGCAGCATGGCCACCTCTTCCTTTTACTTCAATCGTAAATACATCGGGAGCAGCCATCATAGGCCCATATACAACTCCAACCTTCCCCGTTTCTAATCCAGACATTACATGTAGGCCGATAATATAATCCACACCATCCATCACACCAGCTCTTACCATTTCCTGTCCACCACCAGGATACACTTCTTCAGCATGCTGAAATAAAAGGCGAATTTCTCCTTCCCAATCCTCATTCTTATTTGCTATCGCTTCTGCTGTACCTAATAAAATAGCGGTATGTGCATCATGCCCACATGCATGCATAACCCCTGAAATAACTGATGCATATGGTTTAGACGTTTCTTCCTGAATTGGCAGGGCATCCATATCTGCACGAATTGCTATTACTTTGCCTGCCTTCTTTCCTTTTTTCTTTGCCATCACACTATACCGCGTCGGTCTTGTCACCTCAAAAGCTGAAAATGAACATAATGTATCATATATAAATTGTGAAGTTTTTTCCTCGTGGAATGATAGTTCAGGAAATTGGTGAAAATGTCTCCGCCACTTTATAATATTTTCCTCTGACACATATGTCTGCCATACCTTTTTCAAACCCTCCATTCCTGACAACC
Source organism: Bacillus sp. FSL K6-6038 (assembly GCF_038050455.1). NCBI lineage: Bacteria > Bacillati > Bacillota > Bacilli > Caryophanales > Bacillaceae > Bacillus > Bacillus sp. FSL K6-6038. The sequence goes on along the minus strand of NZ_JBBOUH010000001.1, from coordinate 1,463,842 downwards.
TCCTTTTCATTCTTCACATTTCTTATTTCACTGTGATTATTTAATTTCCTTGTAAGATTTTCATTTTCAAAAAATCGATTTATACACTCACAACTCATTAAAAAAAGACAAATCCATTACAAATTCATATAGAATGTAATATAATTGCTAAGTTAGGGATTTTCTTTTTTTGTATTTAGTGCTACTATCAAAAAAGAGCCTTTTTGTCTAAATTTTACCTAAAATGTGGAATTTCGTTTTTTTCACAATGATGTAGGACATGATACCTACATATAGTTACTATTTCATAAGAGAGGGAAAGACATGGAAAGATTAAAAGAGATATGGTCTCGACCACTCACACAATGGTTTGCAAAAACTTTTTATTACCTTGCAATTTTATTTGCTTTGCTTTGGTTGTATGGTTTCCATGATACAAACACAAGCACATTTATTTACAATGAATTTTAGGGTGGGAGCGTTATGAAGTTATTAGAACAAATCGAAAAGTGGGCAGTTGAAACTCCTGATCAAACCGCTTTCGTTTGGCGAGATGCGAAAATTACGTACAAACAATTAAAGGAAGATTCTGATGCATTGGCGCACTGGATTTCTTCTGAGTATCCAGATGATCGTTCACCAATTATGGTTTATGGCCATATGCAACCTGAAATGATCATCAACTTTTTAGGGTGTGTGAAAGCTGGACATGCTTACATTCCTGTAGATTTATCTATTCCAGCTGATCGTGTACTACGTATTGCTGAAAGTTCTGGTGCGAAGTTACTTCTATCTCCGGTAGAAGTTGCTGTAACTGGCTTACCAGTTCGCATCGTATGTGAAGACAACTTAAAAGACATTTTCTTTACTCATAAAGGGCAAACGCCAAACCCTGAGCATGCGGTAAAAGATGATGAGAACTTCTACATTATTTACACATCAGGGAGCACAGGTAACCCGAAAGGTGTGCAGATTACTTATAATTGTCTTGTTAGCTTTACAAAATGGGCTGCCCAAGATTTCAACTTACAAACAGGACAAGTATTCTTAAACCAAGCACCGTTCTCATTCGATTTATCTGTAATGGACATTTACCCATCGTTAGTAACAGGTGGTACACTTTGGGCAATCGATAAAGATATGATTGCACGTCCAAAAGACTTGTTTGCTTCTTTAGAGCAATCGGATATTCAAGTATGGACTTCCACACCATCTTTCGCAGAAATGTGTTTAATGGAAGCTTCTTTCTCTGAAAGTATGCTACCAAACTTGAAAACATTCTTATTCTGCGGTGAAGTATTACCAAATGAAGTAGCTAGAAAATTAATTGAGCGCTTCCCGAAAGCAGCAATTATGAATACGTACGGTCCTACAGAAGCTACTGTTGCTGTAACAGGCATTCACGTTACACAAGAGGTTGTTGATAAATATAAATCTCTTCCTGTTGGCTACTGTAAATCAGACTGTCGCCTTCTTATTATGAAAGAAGATGGCACGATTGCACCAGATGGTGAAAAAGGTGAAATCGTAATTGTTGGTCCAAGCGTAAGCGTTGGTTATTTAGGAAGCCCTGAATTAACAGAAAAAGTATTCACAATGATTGATGGTGAGCGCGCCTACAAAACAGGTGATGCTGGCTATGTAGAAAATGGTCTTCTATTCTATAATGGTCGTCTTGATTTCCAAATTAAGCTTCATGGTTATCGAATGGAATTAGAAGAAATCGAACATCACCTTCGCGCATGTTCTTACGTAGAAGGAGCAGTTGTTGTTCCAATTAAAAAAGGTGAAAAATACGATTATTTATTAGCGGTTGTTGTTCCTGGAGAGCATTCATTTGAAAAAGAATTCAAATTGACATCTGCAATCAAAAAAGAACTCAATGAGCGATTACCAAACTACATGATTCCACGTAAATTCATGTATCAATCTTCTATTCCAATGACACCAAATGGAAAGGTAGATCGCAAAAAATTATTGAGTGAGGTTACAGCATGACCGCATATGGATCATTTTATTTTTTCGCTATAGTGGGCATTTTATTAATACCTACTATCATAGCTGGATTAAAAGGTAAAATGTTGCGTAAATATAATGCCGTTCTAACGTTAGTAATGCTTGCACTTATTTTCTCTGACAAACCGAAGCAAGCAATGATGTTAGCAGCATTTATCATTTGGCAATACATCCTTATTAAAGGCTATTTATTATTAAGAAAACAAAATAATAATACGTCCATGTTTTACATGGCTGTTATTTTATCGATTTTGCCACTAATTCTGGCAAAAATCGCACCATTTGTACATGAATTAAAATTCATTGTATTTGCTGGTATGTCTTATGTAACATTCAGAGCAGTACAAATGGTATTTGAGATTCGTGACGGTTTAATTAAAGAATTCTCATTCTTTAATTTCTGGGAATTTGTTCTGTTCTTCCCAGCTATCTCGACTGGACCTATTGATCGTTATCGTAGGTTCCAAAAAGATATTCAAAAGCCACCAAGTGCTGAAGAATATCAAAAGTTACTCTATACAGGTATTAATCGTATTTTCCAAGGTTTCCTGTATAAGTTTATTATCGCTTATTTATTGCAGAAGCATTTTGTTGATGCAGTATTTGCAAATCAAGATACCATTTTCTCTAATGCGATTTATATGTATAGTTACAGTTTATACCTATTCTTCGACTTCGCAGGTTATAGTGCATTCGTAATTGGTGTCAGTTATATGATGGGTATTAAAACACCAGAAAACTTTAATAAACCATTTATTAGTCGTAACATTAAAGATTTCTGGAACCGTTGGCACATGACCTTATCATTCTGGTTCCGTGATTTTATTTATATGCGCTTTGTCTTTTTCGCAACAAAGAAAAAGCTACTTAAAAATCGCTACACGATTTCATATATCGGTGCATTTTTAAACTTTTTCATTATGGGCGTTTGGCATATTCTAGGTGAACATGTTTACCAGTACATTATTTACGGCCTTTACCATACTGTTTTGTTTATTGCGTTTGATATTTTCGAACGAAAAAACAAGAAACATAAATTTTGGCCAAACAATAAATTCATGCATGTTCTTGCAGTAGTGATTACGTTCCATTTCGTATGTTTCGGTTTCCTAATCTTCTCTGGTCACCTTAACAGATACTTTTAATGAATAGCTTCTTTTCTTACAGCTAAGAAGTTACACATAATATATTTCGGATATAAAGGAGATTTTAAAAATGGCAGAATTTAAAGATCAAGTATTAGATATTTTAGAAGAAGTTTGTGAAAATGATATTGTAAAAGAAAATCCAGATGTACAATTATTTGAAGAAGGTATCCTTGATTCTTTCGGTACAGTATCTTTATTAGTAGAATTCCAAGAACGTCTAGATATCGAAGTATCTATTTCTGATTTTGATCGTGATGAGTGGGCAACACCAAACATGATTATTAAAAAGTTGGAAGAAATCCGATGAAAAAAGCAACTTTTGGACCGATGCTCTTAGCATTGGCCCTTTTTGCTGTATTCTTACTTATTCCAACGCGCTTTCTACTTCCGCTTGTCAGTGATAAGAAAGTAGAAGAGGCGGCAACTTCTCTAAAATCAGAGAAAATACAAAGTATGATTTTACAGCAAAAAATGTTAGAAGATCCGAAATACCTTCCGATGTATGGTTCATCGGAATTTGCAAGAATGGATGCTTTTCATCCATCCAATTACTTTAAAGTAAAACCTGAAGGATTCACACCATTTCTTCTTGGTCGTGGTGGAACGCAAGACCTTATCCATGTGCTAAACTTTGCATCTACAATGGATCAATTAAAAGATAAAAAAATGGTCTTTGTTCTTTCACCACAATGGTTTGTACCACAAGGCATTGATGAAACACACTTTGCACCTAACTTTTCAAAACAACAAGGCTACCATTTCATTTTTAACAATGATTTAAAGCCTGAAATGAAAAAACAAATTGCAAAACGTTTATTGAACTTTGAAATTGTAAAAAAAGAGACGTTATTAAAAATATCTTTAGAAGGCATTGTCTATGATGATACTAAACATAAGATAAAAGCAATTGCAGCGAAACCATTTGCTTATCTTTACCGTAATATTTTAGATCGCAAAGACATATTTACAGTGATGTTCGATATTAAACCGCATAAAGAACAACTTGATCCAGCATTGAAACAAATGAACTGGAATGAAGCACGTAAACACGCGGATCAAACTGGTGAATTAGAATCAAAATCAAATCAGTATGGTATCGAAGATGATTACTTCAATAGCAAAATTAAAAAGAAATTGAAGCAACGCAAAGATTACTTAAAAAATGACGCTTATGATCACTCTCCAGAATATGAAGATTTACAAATTGCGCTCGATTTATTAAAACAATCTGGTGCAAAACCACTCTTCATTTCTGTTCCTGTAAAAGGTCCTTGGTATGATTATGCTGGATTCCCGAAAGAACGACGCGAATTATACTATAAGAAAGTTCATGAGCAAATTAAACAAGCTGGCTATCCAATTGCTGACTTTTCAAACCATGAGTATGACAAATACTTCTTAAAAGATCATATGCACTTAGGCTGGAAAGGCTGGGTATTCATCGACGAAGCGATCCAGCAATTTTATAAAACAAACTAATAAAAAGACCGCTTGAATTATTCAAGTGGTCTTTTTATATATAGGCTTTGTAAATTTTCTACGGTTACCTTTACTTCTCCCAACACTCGTTCAACAATTTGCTGAGCTGATTCTTTTCTTGCTAATGAAGAAGCTTGTCCAGCCCAGAGTGACATATATTCCCCTTTGTTTTGTTTTGCAGCTTCTTGACGTATTTTAGCGGTTAATACATTTTGAACCGGATACATTGGGAGCATTTCTTCTTTTTCTTCATGTTGTTCTATAAATGTATTTCGAACCCCCCTTGCATATTTTCCAGAAAATGATCTCGTTACAGTTGTACTCGTATCTGTACTGTGCAGTACCGCTTTTTTATGTACATTATGTGTAATACTTTCTTCACTTGTTAAAAATGCTGTTCCCATTTGAATGCCTTCTGCACCTAGTGCCATTGCTGCAACAAGACCTTGTCCATTCATAATGCCTCCTGCCGCTACAATTGGGATATTTGATACTGCGGCTACCATTTGTGGAATTAATGCAAATGTACCGATCATAGAATCTTGTTCTTTCCCAATAAAAGTCCCGCGGTGTCCTCCAGCTTCGCTACCTTGTCCAACAATTACATCTACCTCTAATTCAGCAAGCACCTTCGCTTCTGCCACATTTGTAGCTGTTCCAATTATCTTTATGCCCTCTTTCTTCAACGATACAATTTCCTCTTGTTCTAACGTGTGAAATGCAAAGCTTATAACCGGAACTTTTTCTTCCTTTAACACGTGCAATTGTTCTTTATAACTTTTCGGAAGTTGTAATGATTGATTATACTCATCTATACCTAATTCTTTTCGTATCGGCTCTAATAAATTTCTTGCTACTTGTACTTTTTCTTCCTCAATTTGTATTTCTTTCGTAAGTAACAAATTTACTGCAAACGGCCTATCTGTTAACTCTCTTATTTTATAAATAGATTGACGAATTTGTTCCGAACTCATATAACCAGCCCCGAGCGTTCCTAGGCCGCCGCTATTACACACAGCCGCAACAAGCTCTGGTGTCGTAATTGCACCTGCCATACCAGCCTGAATAATTGGATACTTTATTTGTAATACATCATTTACTCTGCTTGTAAACATCCTTCTTCCCCTCCCTATGCCCTCTTATATCTTCTCGACTCAACAAACTTTTCCCTTCTTTTAAAAGGATCGAACTGCTTATAAACGAATATATTGAAAACGAAGGAGGAGATTTAAATGATTCAGCCAAATGTCTTACAACAAGGCGATACGGTAATGATTATTGCTCCAGCAGGCCCTCCAGTAATAGAACACGTCCTTGCAGGAAAAAAAGTATTAGAAACAATGGGCCTATCCGTAATAATTGGTCAAAGTGTTTACGAGAAATACGGCTATCTAGCTGGAAATGATGCAATCCGCCTTCAGGATTTACATGAATCTTTTTCCAATCCTGAAGTGCAAGCCGTTTTTTGCGCAAGAGGTGGATACGGAAGTGGTCGTCTCCTTCCTCATATTCAATATGAACTCATTCGAAACAACCCGAAGATTTTTTGGGGATATAGTGATATTACTGCTTTACATATTGCCTTTTCACAATATGCAGGACTCATTACATTCCATGGACCTATGATTGAAGAATTAGGAAAAGGAGTGAATTCTCTTTCTTTATCTTCTTTCAATCAACTATTCTATCCGTATTCAACTATTTTACCAGCAGCAGAATGCATTACCACTACATCTACTTGTACAGTTTCCGCACCATTAGTTGGAGGTAATTTAACCGTTTTAGTAAGTACACTGGGTACCCCCTATGAAATCTATACAGCGAATAAAATTGTATTACTTGAAGATATTGGAGAAGAACCGTATCGTATTGATCGCATGTTCAATCAATTACATTTAGCAGGAAAATTGAATGAATGTGCAGGAGTTGTATTCACAAGCTGCCATGATTGTATAGCCTCAAAGCAGTCTCTATCATTACAAACCATATTGTATAACTATCTCGCTCCATACAATATTCCTGTATTATTCGGCCTTCCTATCGGGCATATACAGCCAAATGTCGGAATACCACTCGGTGTTACTGCCACAATGGACACGGAAAGAAATACACTTTCTATCCCTTCAGGTGTGAAATTTTAATCATCCTCACTGATTAAGATTTCACTTTATATTAGGTTAGAAGGAAATACTCTATATAATTTTTCATTCACAGCAAAAAAAGGAAGAGCGTGTATCGCTTTTCCTTTTTACTATATATATCCATTTTGATTTTTCAACATATAAGTCGCTGCTATGAAGAAAAAAGGTGACCCGCACTTACTTTCTCTCTTTGTTTTCACTTAGCATGGGGCAGGAAGAGGGTCTGACCGCTTTTATGCATGGTCGGATGCTCTCTTCCACCTACATATTAGGTTTTATGTCGATTTTTCAATTTGTATTTATATATATTTCCTTATACCGAGTTGACTATAAGGAGTGCTGACAACAATTTTTTTACTGATAATAATTAAATATACGCCCAGATGCTATATCCGCAACCTCTTCTGGAATAAACGTTTTGCTAAGCTCTGTACCAACATTCAATACCGCCGTCGCTTCTTGATCTAGATTTTCAAATAATTCTTTTCCACGTATCGTAATAAGGGGCGTTTCTTCCGGCAACACATCTTTCACAAATTCCAATTGTGTAAAGAACGGTACGATCCATCTACCCTCTCCTTGGAAATAACGCAAACGAAGTGTTCCTTCTGATGCAGAATCATCCGCCTCTATAGATCCAGCAACATAAAAATGAGTTGTTAGCAACAATTCATAAAATTCCTTTTGTTTTTGTTTATCCTCTTCTGCTAAAACGAGTACTGTTTCTATTTTCTTTACTGGAATTTGCTCCATATGCTGCCACCCCTATTTTCAAAATAATTATACTTTAATTATACGAAATATTCTTATTTTTTTCTACATAATTATTCAAATATTTTATTGAAATAGTATCAATCATTCATCGTTACAACTGAACCAATCTTACCTTCTCTAATATTTCCGATGTTGTAACGATGGTAGCGAATTCCTCATGAAGATTTACGAGGGTCATATTATGAATTTCTTCTGCACAATATTGTAAACCATCCGGCCCTTTTCGATTAAATGTAGCTGTTGCATCACTTACTAAATACGTTGAAAAGCCTAAATTTCCAGCCATCCGTGTTGTTGTTTCCACACAGTGATTCGTCGTTAACCCAACAATAATAATCGAATTACAATTCTTCTCTTTTAATTGCTTTTCTAAATTTGTTCCCATGAATGCACTGTTCACACACTTTTGAATAACTATCTCCCCTTGTAATGGCTGTACTTCCTCTTTAAACTGACTTGTTTCTGCATTTGGATGAAACATCGATTCTATATTTTCTTTGTTTACATGTTGTATATGAAAAAGCGGCAAATCTCTTCGTCTCCACTCTTCTAATAAACTTTTCATATTCTCTTCTGCAAAAGGATTATTTCGCTCGCCCCAATAAGGTAGATTAAACGCTTTTTGTACATCAATAATAACAAGTGCTGACTGTTTCAGCATTATTCCTTCTCCTCTCCTGGCTGTAATTGAAATAAAAATCCAAGTTGTTGTGAAGCAGTAATAAAGCAAATATATACACAGAGCTCTACAATCTCTGCCTCACTCCAATACTGTTTCAACACATCAAACATCTTATCATCTATCGCTGAACGATTATGTACAAATACATGTGCAAAGGTTACAGCAGTACTAATCTCTTCTACCTTTTGCACATCATCTGGCTTTCCTTTTGCCATGCAATACAAACACTCATTTCCAAAAGCAAGTGTTCTACGTACTTGTTCTTTTAATTCTGCAGAAAGTGCCCCTTTTTCATATAATGTATTTTCTAATACACTCCAAGTATGTAGTATATCTGGACAATGCCCTAATAATTTTTGAAACTTTGTTTCTCCTACATCTGATAATGAAATTCTCTCCATCATTTCTCCTCCTATTCCTTTCTGTTTTATTGTAAAATAAAGTATAGCCTTTTCACATTTCATATGAATCTTTATTTATATATTTTCTTTACAAAAATTATTATTTTACTGGAGGTATAGTTACATATGCAATTAGATCGTGTAGATCGTAAAATTTTAAATGAATTATATAATGATAGTCGCCTCTCTATGCGAGAATTATCAAAACGCGTAAACTTATCCGCGCCTTCTACTGCAGAACGTGTTCGTAAGTTAGAAAATGAAGGAGTCATTCAAAAATATACAATTGATATTGATTATAAAAAAGCCGGGCTCGTCTTAGATTGTATTTTAGAAATCACCTTAAAAAATGGTGATACAACGCGCATGCAACAATTTATTCAATCGTATCCATCGGCAAGCTTTTGCTATCGCGTAACTGGAAGTCTTTGTTATATCGTTAAAATTTCTGTTCCTTCATTAGTTGAACTTGAAGAGTTTATTAATGATGTTTCTTCATATGCAACAACTGTTTCTCATATCGTATTATCGGAAGTATCCCTTACTCCTGATATCGAACATATTTTTCCAGAAGAACAAAATTAATTTTTATTCAAAATATAATAAAAAACCCCTTACAAAAAGAATAAAAATGTTTTATTATGTATTAAAATACATAAAGTTCGAGAAAGGGGCATTACATTGAAAATTTGGTTTTACGAAAAAACGATACAAGAAGATGATTTACTTGGCATTTGGGATAATGTTCCCACCATCCCTCGAATTGGGGAAAAGGTAGAAATTTTAAAAATGGTTCGTACAGTCACAGATATTAAATATGTAAAAAACGGAAACAACTTCCACGTTGAAATTGTTATCCATTAAAATAGCAGCTCTCCTCATTTATATTGGAGAGCTGCTATTTTTCATTTCCTATACTCTTATCAGTGTTCTGCCTTTGTTATAATAATTTTTTCATTCTCTACTACAACCGTTACATAATCATTCTCTTCTAATCTCAACTGATTCACAGCCTCATCTGGCAACTCTACAGCCATAAGTTGATCCGTTAAAATGACTTGACTATACATTTTATTTTGCTGTAATGGTACAACTGCCTTATCTTCATTGATAAAACGAAGAGGTGGTACCCCCACTTCTTTTACAGTTCGCCAATTTTTACGAATAAAAGGTGCCAACCATAATAAACTGATCAGAATTACAACGAGTCCAATCCATAAATTACTTTGTCCTTGTAATTCAGCAATCGAAATGACATCATCTGTTCCTTCACCACTCGTTAATTGGATGGTAGTTGCTATACAATTATTCAACGCATGAACAGCAATATTCGTCCATATATTTTTCGTTTTTATGTAAAGAAGACACATGACAACACCAAATACAAAAGCACCGACTACATCAAAATGTCCTAAACCAAAAATAAGAGAGGACACAATTACAGCACGTTTTATCCCCCACTTAAACGTCATACGCTGTAAAAAGAAACCTCGAAAGATAACTTCCTCCATAATAGGTGCAAAAATACATGCTGAAATAAAGCTAAAGATTTTTGTATATGTGCTACTCATATCAATTACACTATCATCACTTAATACACCCATTAAGAAATCTGGAACAAGATGTGCTAATATGTAAAATTGAATAAAAGATACACCGAATGCAAAAATCATTCCCATTGCGGTTGCAACTATGATTATCTTCCAGTTTAACCGTGATGGTTTATCAAAGAAGCTAGTAAATATAACATTATTTTTTCGTGTTTTTAAATATAACCATAGTAGTGGAAATACAAAAAACACCGAAATTTGCACTGCAACATCCATGACATTTTCTGAAGCGCCCGCAAAGGATAGCGGTAGCACCATTACTACTATACCCAAAATCATCCATGCCAAAAAATTACGAAGTCGTATACGTGAAAATGCGTATTGAATAAAAAACACCCCCAAGATGATATATTTATATTTTAATATGAATATCATTAAAATTCTTCCTATTTTTCTCAGTTCGCTTTTAAATACTATACCTATTAAAATATATAATAAGGAATCTATTTTGTAATTTCCTCTTTGCAAGATTTTCTGTTATAATGTTAAACGTCGCTTTTTATACCTGTTTTTTCAAAACACATTATCATGATAGGAATAAGGAGGATTACGCACATGGATTTTTTTGAAAATGTCATTACTCCGATTCATAAGTTTATTACAACAACAAACGAATATTTATGGGGTTATATTTTAATTACATTGTTAATCACTGTAGGTTGTTATTTTACAATAAGAGCTGGATTTGTTCAATTCCGTCACATTCGTGAAATGATCCGTTTGCTAGGCGATGGCGCAAGCCCTTCTACACGTAAAGCACAAAAAGAAAAGCATGGTGTTTCTTCATTCCAAGCGTTTTGCATGAGTACAGCATCACGTGTTGGAACAGGTAACTTAGCTGGTGTAGCAATTGCTATTTCTACGGGTGGACCAGGTGCTGTCTTTTGGATGTGGCTTATCGCTATGATTGGCGGCGCATCTGCTTTCGTTGAAAGTACACTTGCACAAATTTATAAAATTAAAGACGGTAAAACATTCCGTGGTGGACCAGCATACTACATGGAAAAAGGTTTAAACAAACGCTGGATGGGTATGATTTTCTCCGTTTTAATCACAGTTAGTTTCGGTTTAGTCTTTAACGCTGTACAAGCAAATACCGTAACATCTGCATTCGATGGTGCTTTTCATATCGATCCAAAAATAGTTGGAGTTTCATTAGCTGCCCTATTATCTGTTATTATTTTTGGTGGCGTAAAGCGAATCGCACGTGTTGTAGAAATGATTGTACCAGTTATGGCAATCATTTATGTTGCAGTTGCACTATTTGTTGTCGTGACAAATATTACATTGATTCCAGAAATGATAAAAGAAATTTTAGCACACGCATTTGGCATAAAAGAAATCGCGGGCGGTAGCTTTGGTGCAGCTGTTTTACTTGGTGTCAAACGTGGTTTATTCTCCAATGAAGCTGGTATGGGTAGTGCACCAAACGCAGCTGCGACTGCTAACGTAACACACCCTGTTAAACAAGGTTTTATTCAAACACTTGGTGTCTTTACAGATACATTATTAATATGCAGTTGTACTGCTTTTATTATCCTTTTATCAGACGTTCATACTGGAACAGATTTAAACGGTATTCAGTTAACACAAGAAGCGTTAAAAGCACATATTGGTCCTTGGGCTCCAATCTTTGTCGCTGTAGCAATCTTCTTGTTTGCTTTCAGTTCTCTAATCGGAAATTACTATTATGGTGAAACAAATATCGAGTTCTTAAAAGGAAGCAAAACAACACTTATGATTTACCGCATCGCTGTAATTGGTATGGTATTCCTAGGTTCTGTTGCAACCATTCAAGTTGTTTGGGATTTAGCCGACCTATTTATGGGCGTTATGGCAATCTTCAACTTAGTTACAATCATATTCTTAAGCAAATACGCATTTGCAGCATTAAAAGATTATATGAAGCAAAAAGAGGCTGGAAAAGATCCTGTCTTCTACGCCGACAGCATTCCTGGTTTAGAAAATACAGAATGCTGGGATCGTGAAAAAACAGAAGAAAAAGTTGGTTAAGAAAAATCCCCGCGAGCGGGGATTTTTCTATTATAGTACATCACGCTTTTGGAATAATGTACTTGATGCAACGAGTAATACTACAAAATAAGCAAGTACTAGCAGTAAAGATGTTGTGAAATTAAATTCTGTAAATGGTGGTTCAGCGCCGCCACTAATTAATTTGTTGCTGTCGTACATACTTAAGTTCAAATGGAAAAACACAACAAATTTCACAGTACCTTTTCCAAACATCATAAGTGCCATCTTAATTGGCCCTTGTAGGAAAAATAGGAACAATGTAATAATTAATGGCAACACAGATTTTCTAAATACATTTGCCAAGAAAAAGGCAAGTGTTGCAAAGAAGAACGGTGCAAGAAGTTGATATGAGATTGATTTAAGCAATATGCTTAACGTTAAATCTGTTTTCCCTCCGTCCATTGCAATTGCACCGATAATCATTACAATTAACATACCAGCAAAGACAACAAATAACATTGTTAGTAATACAGAAATGTATTTAGAAAATAAAATCATAATTCTTTTTCTCGGACGAATTAATAATTGCTTAATCGTTCCTTTTTGAAACTCCTCTGTAATCGTACGAGAAGCAATCGTAATACCGAAAATTGTTGCAAATAAAATAACTAAACTAATATCTGACTTCGTAAAATCTAAATATGTTCCATTAAAATCTTTAGCTTCACCCCATTTTAATATTGCGAGGACACCTAAAATTTCTAATGCAGCAATTACACCTATTAAAATATACATACCTTTTTTTGCATGTAATTTTAGCAATTCATTTTGAATTAATTTAAACATTACGCTCTCACTCCCCCTGTAATCGCTAAGAACTCATCTTCTAACGTTTTATTTTGTACTGTAACGCCATATACAAGTACATCAGCATGCACAAGTTGTTTTACAATTTGCGGAATCTTTTCTTTCGCTACAGATGTCTCAACTACGCTCCCTTGTGCCTTACCTTTAATAATTTCATTCGCTTTCTGAATTTGATCTACCTCAAATGCCACTACAACCGTTTCACCATGCTTTGCTTGCTCATGTAAGTTATACTCTTGCACAAACTGACCTTGCTTAATAATAACTACACGATCACACATAAGTTCAATTTCGCTTAATAAATGACTTGATACGATAACCGCAATGTTTTCCTCTTTCGCTAATCGTTGTAAATAATCACGAATTTGACGAATACCAGCCGGATCTAATCCGTTCGTCGGTTCATCTAAAATTAAAATTTTCGGGTTATGCAGAAGCGCTTGCGCAATCCCCAGACGTTGTTTCATTCCAAGTGAATATGTTTTCACTTTCTTATGGATAGCCTGTTCTAATTCTACAAGTTTTACAATTTCAGTAATTCGTTCTTTACTAATCGGCTTAACTGCCATATTTGCAAAATGCTTTAAATTTTGCATTCCTGTCATATAGTCATAGAGTTCCGGATTCTCGACAATCGCCCCAATTTGTTCTAACGCCTTCTCACGTTCTGTCCGAATGCTATGACCACAAATTGTAATATCGCCTTTTGTCATTGAAATCAGACCAGTCATCATCCGAATTGTCGTCGTTTTCCCGCTTCCATTCGGTCCAAGAAATCCATATACTTCCCCTTCACGAACCTCAAATGAAAGACCACGAATAATTTCATTTTTCCCTATTTTTTTATGGACGTTTTCTAATTTCACTACTACGTTTCCCAATGATTGTTCCTCCTTTAGACTTCTAGTTTTTTGTCGATGATATGACTTGTTATTACCATCAATAAAAAAGTTAATAATAAACTAAAAATTAAATAAGAAATATTTGAAGCATCATTAAAATAAAAAGATGTTTCGAAAAAACCATTTTTATCTATAACTCCAACATTTTTTATCGAAAATACATATATATTTATTTTGTCTAGCATATTAGTTATAACAAACTGGATTCCACCGAAAACAACAAAGAAAATTATAAATAACATTTTATTTAATGAGGATTTCACATTAAATAGTTTTACAACTATGATTATGAAATACAGAGAAACTAATGTACTCACTAAATCTATAATCCATAAGAAGATAGAGAACAAATGGTGTAAAAGCCCATAATTGTATAACCTATTAATGGCTTGTTGTACCCCTCCATTTGCTTTATTCTCATATATATTGATAGAAAGAAGATGTAAAAAAGCAATTCCTATTAACGACAATAGAGTAAACATTATTATAAAAAATAATAAATTCGCATATATATATTTCTTTGATGTGATGGCAACATATTGAATCATAGACCCTCTTACTATTTTTCTGAAAGAAGAGATCGCCAATAAGAAGATAGAAAATGCAGTCATACAAAATAAGAATATAAATATGATTAATGCTATATCTTGTCTATTTGAAACCCTTATCCCTGAGGACCCCTTCATATTAAATAATAAAATTAATGAAATAGTAATAAATCCAAAATAAATTATCCATACCTTCTTTTTATTACAATTATATAAATATCGAAGAAGTGAACTCATTTCCTGAACACCTCCTTAAACAACTCATTTACAGCTTTTCCCCTCTGAAAACGAAGCTCTTCTACATTCTCATGCAGTACAATCTCACCATCCTTCAAAAAGATAACCTCATCAAAAATGTTTTCAATTTCGCCAATTAAATGGGTCGAAATGATGATAGTACAATCTTCACGATAAAATTGTAATATAAGTTCTAGCACATGCTCCCGTGAAACAGGGTCGATTCCGCCAAGTGGTTCATCTAATATATAAAGTTTTGCTTTTCTCGAAAATGTTAAAATCAGCTGTAGCTTTTCAACCATTCCTTTTGACAGTACTGTAATTTTTTCTTCTAGCGGTATTTTAAATTCAGCTATCGTATCAACCGCCTTTTGAATATCAAAATCTTGATAAAAGTCTCTATAGAAAAATAAAGCCTCTTTTACAGTCATCCATTCATCAAATACTGGTCTATCAGGCATAAATGAAACAATCTTTTTTGTTTCTAAACCTACTTTCTCACCTGCTATTGTGATATTTCCTTCCGAAGGGTGCTGCAAACCTGAGATCATTTTCAATAATGTTGTTTTTCCACTACCGTTATCTCCAACAAGACCAACGATTTTTCCTTCTGTAATCTCTATGTTTAGCTCACGAATCACTGCTTTTAAACCATATCGCTTCCATAAGTTCTCTATTTTTAATAGCTCTGTCATCAGCTCTCCTCCCTTTTCTCTTCCAATGAGGAACGAAGGATTGAGAGAATTTCCTCTTCTGTAAAACCTAAATTGTCCATTCCGTTTATAAAAGAATGAAGCAACTCTTTTGCCATATCTTTGCGCAGCTCCATAATTTTCTCCCCTTCGCTCGTTACATATCTCCCCATCCCTCTGCGTGTTACAACGATACCTTCTCTCTCTAGTTCTTGAAATGTACGCTGAATTGTATTTGGATTGACTTGTAACTCACTCGCTAATTCACGTACAGAGGGAATTTTGTCACCAGGTAATAAATGACCTGTTACAATTTCCTTTTTTATGTATTCCATCATCTGAATATAAATCGGTATGTTAGGAGAAAACTCAATTTTCATTTCCCCCCTCCTTTTGTCTTAGTGTACTAGTTAAATAGTACACTAAGACAAAAGGGATGTAAATACTTGTAAGTTAAAAATATAACAAAAAAAGGTAGTGCAACCTTCGTTGCACTACCTTCCTATTTTATTTCGTTACCATTTCTGCTTCACTTTCTTCAAAAGGCCACTTCGGTAACATATTACGGAGTTCCTTATCAGAGCGATAACCCAGTGCGTATTCTGCCTGCATAATAGTATGAATCTCACGTGTTCCTTCGTAAATAACTGGAGCTTTTGCATTTCGCAAATATCGTTCTACTGGAAATTCATTTGAATATCCATATGCCCCGTGCACCTGCACTGCATCATTTGCCGCTTCAAATGCAGCGTCACAAGCGATCCATTTTGCTAAAGAAGTTTCACGTGTATTACGTTTCCCTTCATTTTTTAACCACCCAGCTTTATAAACCAATAAACGTGATATTTCAAGGTTTGCAGACATTTTCGCAATCATTTGCTGCACAAGCTGATGTTTCCCAATTTCTTTCCCAAATGTTTTTCTCTCTTCACAATACTTTACACTTGCCTCCAAACTTGCTTGAATCAGTCCGCACGCACCTGCTGCTACTGTGAAACGTCCATTATCTAATGAAGCCATTGCAATTTTAAACCCTTCACCTTCTTCTCCAAGAAGGTTTTCCGCTGGTACTTTTACTTCATCTAAAAATACTTCACCTGTGTTGCCAGCTCGAATGCCAAGCTTTCCTTTTATCGCTTTTGTCGATACTCCAGGAAATGTTCGTTCTACGATAAAACAAGAAATACCGCGGTGCTTTAATTCCGAATTTGTTTTCGCGAATATTAAAAAGTGATCTGCCACATCACATAACGAAATCCACGTTTTTGATCCATTTAAGACGTAATAATCGCCTTGTTTTACCGCAGTCGTTTGCATCGCAACAACATCTGATCCTGCATTTGGTTCTGTTAAACCGAAAGCCCCAATTTTTTCACCTTTCGCTTGTGAAACAAGGTACTTTTGTTTTTGTTCTTCTGTTCCCCATTGCAGAAGTGTCATACTATTTAGACCTGTATGTACAGATACAGCTGTACGGAAAGCTGTGTCACCGCGTTCTAATTCTTCACAAACAATAGCCAGCGTATTATAATCCATACCCACGCCGCCATATTGTTCTGGGATACAAACGCCCATAAATTGCAGTTCTGCTAAACGCTTCAAG
This sequence comes from Bacillus sp. FSL K6-6038, assembly GCF_038050455.1. Taxonomy (NCBI): domain Bacteria; kingdom Bacillati; phylum Bacillota; class Bacilli; order Caryophanales; family Bacillaceae; genus Bacillus; species Bacillus sp. FSL K6-6038. The sequence goes on along the minus strand of NZ_JBBOUH010000001.1, from coordinate 1,446,789 downwards.
ATTTTTTGTTCAAAATGTCCTTTTTCATCCCATTCTTTAATATATGGAATAATTTCATTATCTACAAAGGACCTCACTACTTTTCTAACACTTTGTTGTTCTTCTGTTAACGAAAAATTCATTTGTACTGCCTCCTTATATCCATTGATTTTTTGTCATTCTCGTAATGATTTCCTGAGAATACCCTAATTTTCGCAAAATCTTTTCTGTATGTTCCCCGTGGAGTGGTGGATATTTTTGCATCTGTACTGGTGTCCTTGAAAGCTTTAATGGTGAACCTACAAGTTTAAGATTTTCAATTGTTGGATGTTTCATATGAACCGTCATATCTCTCGCCACGGCTTGCTCTGTTTCTAGCGCTTCTTTCACATTAAGAATTGGTCCATTTGGAATTCCTGCTTCATCCAAAAGTTGTTTCCATTCCTCTTTCTTTTTCTTCTTCATTTCAATAGCAATCATATTGACGAGCTCATCTTTATGCTGAAGGCGACTTGCATTTGTTTTATAACGTTCTAAGCTGGATAACTCTTGTCTACCTAGCAACAAACAAAACTTATGAAACTGCTCATCGTTTCCGACCGCAACAACAAGATCACCATCCTCCGCTTCAAATACTTGATATGGAACAATATTCGGATGCTGATTGCCAAGTCTCTCTGGTAATTCACCTGTACATAAATAATTGCTCGCTACATTTACTAATGCTGCTAATTGGGAATCCAATAAAGAAATATCAATTTCTTGCCCTTCTCCCGTTCTATTTCGGTGCTGCAGAGCCGCTAAAATCCCGATACACGTAAAAAGACCTGTGAGAACATCTGAAATTGCAACCCCTACTTTTGCAGGCTCTTCATCCTTTCCTCCTGTTATACTCATAAGCCCACTCATTGCTTGAATCATATAATCATAGCCAGGAAGATGTGAAGCAGGACCCTTTTGACCAAACCCACTAATAGAAGCTAGAATAATGTCTCCCTTCACTTCTTGTAACACATCATAACCAAGTCCCATTCTTTCAAGTGTCCCAGGCTTGAAATTTTGCACAACGATATCAGCATGAGAAACAAGCTTTTTCAAAATATCCTTTCCCATTTCTGATTTTAAATTTAATGTAAGCGACTCTTTATTGCGATTCGCACAAAGAAAATAAGCACTTTCTCCTTCTACAAAAGGCGGTCCCCATCCTCTTGTATCATCACCATTTCCTATATTCTCAACTTTAATTACCTCAGCTCCTAAATCACCGAGAATCATTGTACAAAAAGGACCGGCAAGAACCCGAGATAAATCAATAATTGTAATCCCTTGTAGTGCTCCCTCCAACTCCTTCTCCTCCTATAGTAAAAACCAGCAAAACCAATGAGAAAAAAAGGAGACATGTTGGTTTTACTGGTTTGTATTTACAAGCTATTGTGTAAAAAATTATTGTACTTTTACTTGTGCCAACACTGATTTAAATGCATTGATTACTGTATCTACTTCTTCATAACTAATTGTAAGCGATGGCTCAATACGAATTGTTTTCGAATTAATTAACGTTCCTGCAACAAGAATTCCTTGATCAAACATCGCCTTCGATACTTCATAACCAATTTCATCCTTATGGAATTCAATCCCAATCATTAAACCTTGGCCACGGATTTCAAATACTTTGTCTTCATGTCCTTCCGCTGCCTTTTTCAACCCTTTTAAGAAATACTCCCCAACTTCCGCAGCTCGTTCTGGTAATTTATCTTCCAATAATACATGGATTGTTGCAATTGCAGCAGCACATGCAAGTGGATTTCCACCAAACGTTGTTGTATGCATGAATGGATTTTCAAACCAGCTTTTGAATACTTTTTCTTTAGCAACAATTGCACCCGCTGGCATTACGCCCCCGCCAAATGCCTTTGCAAGACAAATAATATCCGGTACAACATCATATAATTCTGCAGCAAACATTTTCCCAGTGCGTCCCATTCCTGTTTGTACTTCATCAAAAATAAGTAGTGATCCGAATTCATCACAAAGCTCTCTCACTTGTTTCAAATAATTTTCTGGAGGTAAAATAATACCGCCCTCTCCTTGGATTGGTTCTAAAATAACAGCTGCAACATCTTCTCCAACTAACGCGCATGTTTCAAATGTTTTTCTCATCATATCAATATCACCAAATGGGACGTGACGGAAGCCTGGAATTAATGGTAAGAATGGTTTACGGAACATTCCTTTTGCTGTTCCAGATAAAGAACCAAGACTCTTACCGTGGAAAGCACGTGTTGTGGAAATAAAAGTTGTTCGTTCACTGTACATTTTTGCTAGTTTTAATGCTGCCTCCACACTTTCCGTCCCACTATTTGTAAAGAAAGCATATTTCAAATCACCAGGTGTAATATCCGCTAAAATTTTTGCAAGAATCGCACGAAGTGGATCTAGTAAATCCTGACTATGCAATGCTTGACGCTTTAATTGATCCGTTACAGCTTTTACAACTTTCGGATTACGGTGTCCAACATTATAAATCCCGAATCCACCTAAACAATCAATATATTTTTTCCCATTGATATCCATGAAGCAAGATCCTTCATCAGACCATTCTACTGCTGCAAATTGCCCATCTTTTGTTACTGTTTTTCTATATGCGAGGAAGCCAGGATTTACGTGTTCTCTAAATCCATCTACTGTTTCTTTTTGGATCCAGTTCGCCTCTTCTGCAGAAACTTTCTCTTTTTCAATTAGTTGCAGTACTTTTGTAATATAATCATTTACACTCGTATTCTTCACATCTTGTTCATTAGATTTACTTTTCACATTCGTTTCCATCTATTTCACCTCTACAGTCTTTTTATTTGCAAACCAACCAATTGGTTCTACTTCTAGATTTATATTAATCTGCTTAATTTCTTGGAATTCCTCTAAACCAAACGTTCCTAAGCTACGACCGATACCACTTTGTTTATATCCGCCCCAAGGCGCCTCGTTGTATGTTGGGTGGTAACTATTAATCCACGTAATTCCTGCACGAAGCTTGCGGATTACACGCATCGCTTTAGCACCATCAACTGTAAATACACCTCCAGCTAAGCCGTAATCTGTACCGTTTGCTAGTTCAATTGCTTCCTGTTCATCCTTAAATTTTTGGATAACTACAACAGGACCAAAAATTTCTTCCTGCACAATACGCATATCAGGTTTTACATTGACAAAGACCGTTGGTTCAATAAAGAAGCCATCACCTTTCCCATCCGCCAGTATACGCTTTCCTCCGCAAACAATTTCTGCTCCTTCATCTTTTCCAATCTCTATATAGCGTAATACTTTTTCCATATGCTCCTGACTTACAAGTGGCCCCATCTCTGATTCTGGGTTATCACCAGGTCCAACATTAATTTGCTTTGCTCGTTCTACGAAACGATTAACAAATCTATCGTAAACGCTTTCTTCTACAAGAATTCTTGATCCTGCTGAACATACTTGTCCAGCACCTGCATAAATACCAAACAGAGCATAATCAACAGCTGTTTCAAAATCTGCATCTGCAAAAATAATATTTGGAGATTTCCCGCCTAGTTCTAGCGAAATCTTTTTCATATTATCTGCCGCTGTTCTCATAATGTGCTTTCCTGTTTTTGTTCCGCCCGTAAAGGAGATCATATCAACTTTATTACTTGCTGCAATCTCATTTCCTACTATTGGCCCGGCGCCCATTACCATATTGGCAACACCTTTTGGTAATTCTACTTTTTCCATTATTTCGAATAATTTCATTACAGTGATTGGTGTAACCTCAGAAGGCTTAAATACAATTGTGTTTCCAGCTGCTAAAGCAGGTGCAATTTTCCAAACACTCATTAGTAACGGATAATTCCAAGGAACTATTAAACCACAAACACCAACTGGCTCTCTCACTACCATAGCTTGCATCGGATCAGCTACATGATACGTTTGTCCGTCTGGCTTTGTAATCAACCCAGCATAATAGCGGAAACAAGCTGCCGCATCTCCAATATCTCCTTCTGCCTCTCGATATGTTTTTCCATTATCCATTGTTTCAAGACGCGCAAGTTCTTTCAAATTTTTATCAATTTCATCTGCTATTTTAAATAAATAAGATGCTCTTTCCGCAGCAGAAGTTTCTGACCAAATTCCGCTATCAAAAGTAGCTCTTGCCACTTCAATCGCGTATTTCGCATCCTCGATCGTTCCTTCAGGTGCATATGCGATAACCTTGCCATTCGCAGGGTTAATAATCGGTCTTTTCTCTTGATTACTAGAATCTCTCCATTCACCGTTTAGATACATTTTTAAATCTAGCACTGTATATAGCCCCCCTTTGTCAATCATTCATATATTATATAAGCAATAATTGTGCCAACATTTGAAATACGAAGCAATCATACAAAAACTGACGATTTCTTTAAATAACCTATACAAAGTTATGCATTTTTGCATAGATTATTACATTTCGCATAATTACAACAAAGAGAAGGGGCAGTCTATGTAGACTCCCCCTTTCTCCTTTAAAAATACGAAATTGTATCAATTGCTATTTCCTTTTCATTCATGATTTTTTGATATTTACGACTAACAGAAGACTGGCTTATCCCAAGAGCCTTTGCTGCCTTTGTTGTCGTTTTATACTGCTTCATTGCAAGTAAAATTAATTGTTCTTCTACAGAATGCAATGCTTCTTGTAGTGGCAAAACTCTTGTAATCACTGGCTTTGATTTTTTAAAATCATATCCAGGATTAAGGAATTTACTAACAAATTCAGCATCAATGACTGAATCATCTGCCGATACTACTAAACGTTCAATCATATTCTGTAATTCTCTTACATTTCCTGGCCATGAATAAAACTCTAGTAAATTTAGTGCATCAGGAGTTAAATGATAGTTTTTATTATATTTTTCATTTAACTCTTGTAAAAAATGAAACGCGAGTAGTGGAACATCTTCCATTCGTTCTCTAAGCGGTGGAACTTGCAGTGGGATGACATTTAAGCGATAAAATAAATCTTCCCGGAACGTGCCCGCTTCCACCATTTTTTCAAGACGTTTATTCGTCGCGGCAATAATTTGAACATTGATTTTCGTAGGTATTGTGCTTCCAATTGGAATTACCTCTTGTTCTTGCAATACTCTGAGTAATTTTACTTGCAGATGTAAAGGCATTTCTCCAATCTCATCCAAAAATAAAATCCCTTGATCCGCCCGCTTAAAATACCCTTCTTTTCCATTTTTATCAGCACCAGTAAAAGCACCTTTCGTATAGCCGAACAGTTCACTTTCTAACAATGTCTCTGGAATCGCACCGCAATTTAATTTTAAAAATGGCTTTGAAGATCTGTTTCCAAGTTGATGAATCGCTTGTGCAATCACTTCTTTCCCAACACCTGATTCTCCAGAAATAAGAACATTTGAAGAAAAATCAGCTATTTTTTTTGCTTGAGTAATAATTTGCTCCATTTTCGGACTACAATAAATAAGTTTCTTAAGAAAGCGATCTTTATTTTTAAAGCTGTCCAACTCTTTCTTATATTGTTCGGATATCTTTTTTATCTCATGCAATTCCGTCTTTAATCGCGTTGCTTCTGTAATATCTCTTGAGGCAATAATAATACGATGAAGCTCTCCATTTTCATTAAACACAGGATTTCCAACGGCTAATATCTTTCTACCTTTTTTTGTCTCTTGTACAATCGATACCTTTTTTTGTTGTTCCAACACTAATCGTGTAACTGATGGACTAAATAACCCTTTTTTCTCTAAGTCTAACAAATTTTTTCCTAAAAGATCCTTCAAATCTCTTCCCCAAAAATCATTGATAACGGTTTCACTATAACGGATTAATTCCCCTTTATGATTAACTACTAATATTTCATCATAAATGCTAGATAAAATTGCATGTAAGTCTTTATTTAAATCCTTTATATATTCAATTTCCATAGCCATATCCTCAACCATCGGTAAATCTTGCACAATAATGACCATTCCTTCGATTCTTTGATCGAAGCTTGGTATAGGACTGTAGTCAACTAATACTCCCATCTCATTTGTTATTTGTAATTGATTTAAAATCGTTTTTCCTGTTGCAAATACATTGTTAATATGTTCCCCATTAAAAATCTGTTCTGCTGGTGCATTCATTACTTTTTCAAGAGTAGATTTAATCATCTTCAAACCAGATTCATTACAATTTACAATTTTCTTTTCACGGTCTACTACAAAAATCCCCATTGGAATAGAAGTTAAAATAATTTTCAGTAGATCCACACTTTTATTTTCTTGTTTAAATAGTTCTGCAAAAACATCTTCTCTTCTTATGTATCCCGTTAACTCTCCTCTTTCATTTTTCACTATGGCAATAGGTGCCCCAATAATTTGAAAGAGAGCTGTTAAGGAAATATTTTTGCTAAGATGACATATTGTATCTAATGAAACAGCATTTGAAAGTAACATTTTAGTCGTTAAGCGCTCACTTCTTGATAGCAGCTCCTTAACATGGACGTATGCAGATAATTGATCTTCTCTTTTTAAAAACAGAAAAGATTCTTTCATATTTTCAGCGTCTATATTCCATTCCTGTTCAGATTGATCGATCGATATGGAAACAATAGGTCTAATTTTATCATGAGCAATGGAAAACATTTTGTTACTCCTCCTTTAAACTGCTTAACTTGTATTGTATCATTAAAATCAGATTTTTTTAATTAATCTGACAATATACATTTTTTACTTACTTAAATAAAAAAAGAAGATGGATAGTTCCATCTTCCTCCCTAAAATTAATCACTACCACTAATTAAAATATCTTCTTGAATATACGCTAATACCATCCCTGGGATTACTTTATCTCCTGCTTCTACTTCTAAAGATTGTACTTCTCCGCTACATCCCATTTTAATTACTTCCAGCTTACCATTCATATTTTTAATCGCAAACAGTGGTTCCCATTCATAAATTCGAGAGTCCTTATCAATAGCAACTTTTTCAACTGTTCCATAGCATGGGCTCGTAACTATTTCATAATACAAAATAAATCATTCCCTTCCTTTATTCTATTAATATTGCTCTGCCAACATTTGTGACTGGAGAATCATATGAAAAAAGCTTTGAAAATCTTCTACATCTTCTATTTCAATTCCTAGCTTAGGTGCCCAGTATTGCTCTTCTTCGATATCTTCCTGACTTAATAAAATCATTCTTCCATTTTGAATAGATGTGACCATTGCTTTTCCAAAAAATTGCTGTGAATACGTGACTGCTATATCATAGCGATGATGATGCGACACAATACAGTAATAACCAATTGGTTGCTTTTCAATTTGTTCTAATAAAATGTCCAGTTTCATTTGATTCCTCCCTTTAACTTAAAAATGCAACCATCCTCTTAGACGCGACGCTTCTACAATTTTACGAACCCCTTCTATATAAGCAGCAATTTTCATATTTACCCCAAACCGTTTTGAAGTGTTAAATACATCAGAAAAGCTAGATGTAATTTTTTCTTTTAAACATTGGTCTACATATTGCTCTGTCCAATAATATCCTTGGTTATTTTGGCACCACTCAAAATAAGAAACAATAACACCTCCAGAGTTCGCTAAAATATCCGGAACAACTAAAACATCTTTCTCTTCTAATATTGTTATCGCCTCTTTCGTTGTCGGACCATTTGCAGCCTCAATGATAATCTTACACCCAAGTCTTTCTGCATTATGTTTCGTAATTACTCCTCCAATTGCTGCTGGAATGAGTACATCACATTCTTTTTCTAGCAACTCTTGGTTAGAGATTGTTTTACTAAAGAGGTTCGATACAACACCAAAAGAATCTCGATTCTCTAATAAATAAGGAACATCTAGACCGTCTGAGTTATAAATGCCACCTAAAGCATCAGATACTCCTACTACTTTCACACCAATATCATATAAATATTTTGCCAAATGACTTCCAACGTTTCCAAACCCTTGAATGATTACCCGCATATTTTGAATTGGAATATGTTTTAATTCACTTACTAATTGGAGCGTGTATAATACCCCTTTAGAAGTAGCTGTTTCTCGTCCTTGTGATCCTCCTAGCATTAACGGCTTTCCAGTAATAAAACCAGGAGAATCAAATTCCCTAATATGATCATACTCATCCAGCATCCAAGCCATAATCTGAGCATTTGTATACATATCAGGAGCTGGAATATCTTTAGTAGGTCCAACAATTTGGCTTACTGCTCTTACATAGCCACGGCTAAGTAACTCTAATTCTCTAAAGCTCATCTTCTGCGGATCACAAATAATTCCGCCCTTTGCTCCTCCATATGGAAGTCCTGTAACTCCGCATTTTAAGCTCATCCATCCGGCCAACGCTTTTACTTCCTCTGCTGTAACATCTGGATGAAACCTGATACCACCTTTTGTTGGCCCTGCTGCATCATTATGCTGAGCACGATATCCTTGAAATACCTTTGTTGTTCCATCATCCATTCGAACAGGAATACTTACTTCTAAAAAACGCATCGGCTTCTTAAGAAACTCGAATACTTCCTCTGGATAATGCAAAACATGGAGTGCTTCTTTTAATATGGATTGAAATTCCTCTAAAGCATTTTCCGACTCAACTTTTTCTTGAATAGATTGTGTTACATCCTCTTTTTCTGATTGAATTGCCACGATAACACCTCATTTATTTATTTTTACTAGTGTTATAAAGCAATAATCGTGCCAACTGGAAATATAATGTTTATATTATCGTTTCAACCTCAACTCTTTCTCTTATTTACAAAATGTCTCACGTTCTTTATGAATAGTTGAATGATTTATGCATTATTGCATAATTGTAGCCTCTACAAAATAAAAAACACCGGATAAATCCCGATGTTTTTTATTATTTTACATTTCCTGCACTTCTTCAAAATGCATTTGCGGAGGTGCTGAACGAAACATGTTCGTAATATATAAAAGATAACCGATTCCAATGGCAGCCCAGCTAAGTCCAAGAATAAGCGAATGAATATTGAGGTTAAACCATAACACAGCCACTGTACCTGCACCTAAAATAGGCATAACTAAGAAATTTAAAAAATCTTTTGTTGTTTTATATCTTTTTTGCTTTATAACATAGTAGGCAATTACAGATAAATTAACAAATGTAAATGCAATAAGCGCTCCGAAGTTAATAAGAGATGCTGCTGTTTCTAAATCAATAAACATAGCAGAGAGCGCAATAATTCCCACAAAAATAATGTTATATACTGGAGTTCGCAAGCGAGGATGAATGTATCCAAATATCTTCTGCGGAATTACATTATCTCGCCCCATTACGTATAATAATCGCGATACACTTGTATGAGAAGCTAAGCCTGATGCTATTGTTCCCATAAATGTTCCTACTAAAAAGAAAGTTTGAAATAATTTTCCTCCGACGTATAATGCAATTTCTGGAGCTGCTGATTCTTGATCTTTAAATACGGATGCATCTGGAAAAAAGGATTGTGTAAAGTACGTAGTGACAATGAATAAAATTCCGCCAATTAAAGCAGTAAGAAAAATAGCTCGAGGAATCGTCTTCTTTGCGTTTGGTGTTTCTTCTGAAAATGTAGTTACTGCATCAAAACCTAAAAATGAAAAACAAAGAATTGTTGCCCCTGCAACTAACGGTGATATTTGTATATCTGATTGAAAAAACGGCTGAATGGAAAAGACTTCTCCAGTTCCTTCTCCTGCTATCAATCCTTTTATAACGAGAACTACAAACACAACCATTACTAGCACTTGAAATGTTACTAAGAACGTGTTGAAATTGGCAGTAACATTTACACTAATAATATTGATAAGTGTAATAAGTAGAACAAAACCAATGACCCATGCCCAATCTGGAACACTTGGAAAAAGTGCCGACATATAAATTCTTGTTAATAGTGCATTCACCATTGGTAAAAACAAATAATCCAATAATGCTGACCATCCAACAAGAAACCCAAGCCTTGCACTAATTGTCTTTTGTGTATAAGTGTAAGCAGATCCAGCAGTAGGAAAAACCTTTACCATTTTTCCGTAGCTTGCAGCTGTAAATAACATCCCTGCTAATGCAATAAGATAAGCTCCAGGAACATGCCCACCCGTTTTTTCAGAAACGATTCCAAATGTATCAAATCCTACCATTGGTGTCATATACCCAACGCCTAGCATAACAATTGACCAAAGTCCTAATGAACGCTTTAACCCAACTCCTTTTCCCACCTATCATTCCTCCTACTTTCTCTATCTAATTTTCATGTACAGATTGATAACTAAACAGAAAACGCTTTCAACGAACCGTATATGTCATATAATGCATTACAAAACCCCTTTCTTTATTTTTTAAATATTCATGCAATTTTTGAGCCAAAATTGTCTTTGTTAAAAAATTTACTAAACAGCCATATTTTTTTATGCTCCAATGAAATTACAGGTGGGATTATTTTTCTAATTGCTTCGTTAATTTTCTATTCATTTTGACATAACTTATTCAATCTCTCATACCAATAAATACAAATGAAGTGAAACTTTAATCAGTCGGCGAATAAAAACTTATCATGAGATAATAACATTATGTAAACTATTCATAACAAAAAAGCTGCCTTTATATGAAAGACAGCTTTTTCAATCTTATCTATTAAAAATCGAATACGAAATCATCGTCTGATAACTTTTCAACATTTGTTGCTTTTACATAACCATTCCCTTTTACAGAGAAGAAATCATGGTTTTTCGTATCTGTACGTAAACCGTTTAATACGATTGGGTTAATTTCTTCTTCCTCAAAGCGTGGTTCTAATCCTAAGTTCATAAGCCCTTTATTCGCATTGTAACGAACAAAGCGATTTACATCTTCAACAAGACCAATGGATGTATAAATTTCTTCTGTATATGCCATTTCAATTTCATACAGTTCCATCAATAACTCTTGTGTTTCTTTTTGCACCTCTTGTTGTTCTTCTGCAGAAAATTCCGCAAAGATTTGCTGTGCTAAAATACCAACGAATACGCCGTGAATTGACTCGTCACGAATTATTAAGTTAATAATTTCACCACTCGCTGTTAATTTTCCTTGTCCTGCTAAGTAAAGCGGATAGAAAAATCCGCTATAGAACAAGTAACTTTCTAAAAATACACTTGCTACCATAGCCATGTATAATTCTTTTTTCGTTACTTGTGGCTTCAATAAACGACGATAGTAACCTGTAATAATACCTGCTTTTTTCTCAAGCAATGGATGGCTATCTACCCATTCAAAGATCTCATCAATTTCTTCTTCCGTTGCGAGTGTCGTAAAGATATGACTGTAACTCTTCGCATGTACTTCTTCCATAGCACCCATGAAAGCTAATACACTTTTTGCTTGCAAATTCTCAAGATGAACAAGTACAAGTGGCATCCCTTCGCCGCCTTGCTTTGTATCTAAAAGTGTTAAACCACCTAATACACGCTTATACACAATTTGCTCTTCTTTTGATAATTGCACCCAAGTATTTTTGTCAGAAGATACCGCAATTTCTTCTTCTGTCCAAAACTGAGCGATGTTTTGCTTCCAAAACATTAAACTAAAATCGTCTTCTTTTTTGTTCCAGTTTACCGCGCGCATTGAATCGCCCCTTCTCTATCAATAAGCTTTTCTAACATGCGGTAAAGCTTTCAATTTGTAATGAAAACTTAACCGCATGTTAGACGTCTTAAATTTTATAACTAAGCATGAGCAGGGTCAGAAAAACCCTGCTCATGATGTCTTACTCTTTATTTTGTATATCAATCAATTATAGTTTGCATCAAACTGTACAAGCAACGCACTCTTCCACGCTTAACTTACGTGTTCTTGTATAATACAAACTCTTTAGACCTTTTTTATGTGCATAGATGTAATAACGTGCTAATTCACGCGTAGAAATATCGCTATTTACATAAAGAATTGTACTAATTCCTTGGTCAATATGCTCTTGAATTTCTGCGATTAAATCAATTAGTTTAAACTGATTCATATCGTAAGAAGATTTATAATACCAGAACGTATCTTTTGATAAATACGGCATTGGGTAATATGTTGTCGCATTTGCATACGTTCTTGACTCAATTTGACTTACGATCGGCATTACGCTTGAAGTTGCATTTTGCACGTAACTGATCGATTGTGTCGGAGCGATAGCCAATCTATATGAGTTGTATAAACCGTGCTTCTGTACTTCCTCTTTTAGACTTGTCCAATCTTCTTTTGTTGGAATATAGATTCCTTCAAATAACTGCTGTACTTTATCAGTTACAGGACTATAGTCTGTTGTTTCATACTTTTCAAAGTATGAGCCATTTGCATAATCCGACTTATCGAAGTCTTTAAATGTTTCGCCCTTTTCTTTCGCAATACCCATACTCTTTTCAATGGAGTAGTAATTTAACATCATAAAGAATGTACGAACAAATTCTTTCGCTTCTGCACTTTCATAAGCAATTTTATTTTTCGCTAAATATCCATGTAAGTTCATAGCACCAAGTCCAACTGAATGAAGCTCATCATTTGCTTTTTTCACAGTCGGCGCGTTTGGAATAACAGTCATATCAGAAACAGCTGTTAATGCTTCCATTCCTGCATGAACTGCTTCACGAATTTCTTTATTCTCCATTACGTTTACAATATTTAATGATCCTAAGTTACAGTTAATATCACGGCGGATAATGTCATCTGTACCATAGTCATTAATTTCAGATGTTTCTTGTAACTGGAAGATTTCCGTACAAAGGTTTGACATCTTCACAGTTCCAATATCCTTTAACGGATGTTGTTTGTTCGCATTTGATTTAAACATTAAGTATGGATAACCAGACTCAAGCTGAATCATAGCAATTTTAATGAGCATATCACGTGCACTAATATCAAGTGGCTTCTTCTTCACATTCGGATTACTCATCAGTTCATCATACATTTCATCAATATCTATATCATCTAAATGTTTTCCGTACTCTTTATATACTGTATAAGGTGCGAAAACATGGAATGGTTCGTTTTTCTCTGCAAGCTCAAAGAACTTACTCGGAACGATAATACCGATTGATAGGGACTGAATACGGCTCTTCTCGTCGGCATTTATTTTTTTTGTATCGAGGAATTCTATAATATCCCAATGGAAAATGTTTAAATATACTGCTCCGGCACCTTTTCTTTGCATATTGTTACTCCATACCTTTAAAACGTATGGGGGATAGTCATTTCTGCTATCCTCTCTATATCGCTATAGAGTTCAGACCATATCTTCTTCTCACCAAATTCTTTGTTTAACCACTCATCGTATTTTTGATGTACATGAATATGACATAAATCACAAAGTGGCAATAAATTCATCATAAGGTTTGCTTGATCAAAGCTTTCAAAAAACGGAATGGAATAATGTGATGTAATCTTAGTGTATTTATATCATATTTTTCTAAACACCTTTGACAACGAAAATCATAAAACTCAAACATATACTCTCGCATCCTGGACCAGTTTTTCCCATACTTGTTCGTTGTGCCGTAATTCAGCTCCACAAAAAATTTATTATTACAACTTTTTGAACAAAAAACTTTTGAATCTCTAACAGTATATGCTGGCCTAGAAAAAGGGTTTTCACAGTAAGAACATATTAAATTTACAAGCTGACTTCTATTCAATGTCCACCTACACTCATGCGAACATGTTTTTGTTACACTTTTATCAGAATAAAATTCACTCGCACATATAACACAAACTAATTTATATCTTTTAGTTTGACATTTCTTACTACAAAACTTTTGATTTATCCTTTTTCCTACAAATGATTTTCCACATCCAAAACATATTAAATTATAGTTTGTATTAATAAGTGCAAGCTTCTTCCGACACTCTAATATTCCACACGTTTTGGATCGTTCCATCTCTCTTTTATTATTCTGATTAACCTCATATTTACTTTTACAAATAGGACATATTTTTGTTATAAAGCTCTTTTTTCTCCCCATAACTGGATACACCCTTTGAATTTGGTTGGTTTGAGAAGCCAGGTTCGAGCTATATAGTCACCTACATAGCCACTTGGTCGTTGAACCTTCTCCCTATCTAATAGACTTAGGAGCTCGGCTGCTGATTTCCTGCAATCTTGGATTTTTAGGGGGCGCTACGTAATTTCTTCGTAGTATCCTACCTAGATATACTCAGGCGTTCCAGCAATTGACCCGGTTTTATAGTTGAGCCATAAGTTAACCCAACTGATTCGCATATGAAAACGAATCTTCAAGCAATTTCATAACTGGTACAACACCGCTTGCTGCGTTATCAATACCTTTAATTTGCTCACCGCGTGCGCGTAGCTTAGAAAGGTTTAAAGCGACTCCGCCACCAATTTTTGATAGCTGCATCGCCGTATTAATATTAAATCCAATCGAATTTAAGCTATCATCCATCTCTAACAAGAAACAAGACACCATTTCTCCTCTTCTGCTTCTTCCTGCATTCAAAAAGGTTGGTGTCGCTGGTTGGTAGTTTTGTTTTACAATCATGCTTGCAAATTGTTTTGCTTTATTAACATCACCGCGTCCTAAGTATAATGACACAATTGATACACGATCTTCGTAGCTTTCTAAGTATTGTTTTTGATTATTTGTTTTTAATGCATAATCCTTATAAAACTTAGATGCCGCCATATAAGATTGGAACTCGAAGTTTTCACCGTATGCAACGTTGTATACTTCCTCTACTTCCTCCAACTTATACTCGTCCAGAACGTTGTAATAGTAATCGTGCTTATTCATATACTCGATTCGCTCTGCCACGCTATCAAAATGAACGGTATTCGCTCTCGCTTCTTCCATAAAGACTTCTAATGCTTCTTTATCTTTATGAAGCTGGTAGAAACCGTCTTGCATTTGCGTGATTTCATTATTCAGTTCAATGTGTCGCAATCTCCCGCACCCTTTCTTTAAAATATTCTACATCTTTATTTGTTCCAGATAACTCAAATTTTGATACAATAGGTACTTCGTATCTGGATGAGATTTTATCTGCACTTGCTCCGAACATATCTCCCCAGTTGCGATTGCCACTTGCAGATACGCCTTTTAAATTTGCATTATTGCGTTCTAAAAATTCTAAAACACGTTCCGGCACATTTCCAAAACCTGTTGTATACGTAATAAGAACAAAATCTTCGTCTAATACTAGATTGTCATTAATTTGAACGGCCGGCATATTTAATTTGTGGATGAAACGCTTCACGTTTCCTGTCATAGAATCATATGCAACTAACATTTCCGACCCTCCCCTTCTTTCTTTAATATCTAGATGTCGTTTCATGATTTCTCTATATATTGTATTACGTTTCAAAACAAGACACAAGATATATGTATAAATTCTTTCTTTTTTTAACTTTTACTTTTCGACATGACAAGTCCTTTTTTTCAATACAAAGACTATGAAACAACATTCTAAAACTCATGTCAATAAAGTGCTTTTCGAAAAAGTTGTCAACGAATTTAATCATATTTACAAAAATGTTATCAATATGTTTTGTCAAAAAACAGTAAATGCTGGAGAAATATATTTCTCCAGCATCACATAAAAAAGAACAGAATTTACGAGATAATCTGTTCGAAACCGGTTACACATTATTCAGATCACACAAGTAAGGACTTCTCTCTCTTGTGGATTAAACATTTATTAAATCGAGTACATATACTTTCTTTTTTGTTACACAATAAAACATATTATTGTAATGAAAAGGACAATTATTATGGCACACCAATTTATTCGTTAGTGTGATGAGAATTTTAAAAAGACTGTACACAAAGCACCGCTCATTCGCAATGTTCAATACGTAAAATATCCTTTATAAATAAATGATGAAAATTTTCGTCTTTATCTTGCATTGTAAATACTGGCGCTTCTTCATCAAAATATACAACCATTCCCTCTACATATTGATTCATATGCTGAAATTTCACAGTTGCTCGAATGTGAATTTCTTGCTCATATGCTACTTTCAATTTTTCTATAACTTCTTCTGTACGTTTCTCAGGAAACATAACCATTCCTACGAATCGTTTTCCTGTACCATCTTTCCACATGTAGTCCCAGTGCGGTAAAATACCTTGTTTAAATTCTCCCATAATTCTCCTCTCCTTTTCCTTCTATTAAGAACGTGGTGTTTCTATATATGTATAAATAATTTTCCCGCCGTGCTGTGCATTCCCACTGAAATGTTTAAAATCTTCTCGATTTACTACAACCTCACGAAACGTATAAAATACATCCTTAGTTACAATATACTCTTCTATCTCTCCATTTTTCAGTTGATCTAAAATTGTATTTGCTAATTGTTTATCCATGTATTTCACCTCTCTGCAATATTTTATCCTATCTTTCACAAGTCGACAATGTTAAATTTCTTACATTCACAGCAAGTATCATATACTACCATAACGGTTCATCTATACTGAATCAATTCGATATTCAAGCTTATCCTATAAAATTCAAGAAATTGATGAATAACTGGTTGAAACTTTATTTTATGTTACAATAAGAATGACAACTAGGAGGGATAATATGATTCGGAAAGCAAAAAAGACAGATGCGAAGGCAATATCTCCCTTATTGTATAACGCTCTGCATGAAATTGCTGAAAAAATCACAGGTGGGAGAACAGGAACAGAAGTCTTGACAGGGCTTGAAACTTGGTTTTCAAAAAAAGAAAATCGACTTAGCTACGAGAACTGTTTCGTTGAAGAACAAGATGGACAAGCAATTGGAATCATCGTAGCCTATCATGGCAGCCATGCAAAACAACTAGATACTCCCATTGTAAAACACTTACGAAAAATCCATCAAGATTCATCTATTACGCTAGAAAAAGAAGCTGAGCTCGATGAATATTATATTGACACATTATCCGTTTCAAACACATATGGCGGACGAGGGATCGGCTCAAAATTGATTAAAGCAGCAGAAAATGATGCCTATGAAAAAGGCTATGAGAAAATCGCATTACTTGTAAATTTAGAAAACAAGCGAGCTTTCTCTTTATATAAAAAACTTGGCTACCAAGAGGATAAAACGGTTATGCTTGTTGGAGAGCCATATGCTCATTTAGTGAAACCACTATATAAAAAAGCTTTCGTTTCTTAAAAAAAAGCACACGATTCTTTATTGTAATCGTGTGCCTTTATGTTAAATTGGTATTCAATATATTTCCATTCATTGCTTCATGAAATGTATATTCTGTACAACTCCATGGCTTCCCATGAAAAATAGGCGGACCAGACCATCCTCTAGCACGTAGCTCAGCCCCAATCATCGTATTAAAATAACTATGCCCTATGAGCGCAATTTGCCCATGTACTAACGCATATCCGACTAATGTATCAGCTGCTTGCTTCGCTCTTCCTTGTACTTCACGATAAGACTCAACACCTTTAGAATATCCAATCATCCATAATGTACGCCCAATAAATGTCCATACTTCCGGTTTGCACTTCACCCATTTCGGAACAAAGAAACTAGATGGTACTTCTGCCTCTCGAAAAAGGGAGCTTTGTATAAAAGAAAGAGAATTCGTTAATTCTGCTGCTGACTGTACCGTACGTTTTTGATCACTCGTTACAATAAGCTTCGCAGATTCGATTACTTCAACCGTCTCAATTGGTATGTCCATACTTTTTTCCATACCGTCTAAATCGTACCGCTCCATCCATTTGTGGAACGATGATACTGTCATTGATTCTGTAACATTGTTCAAGCGACCGTGACGAATAAAAGAAATTCGCATCTTCTCCACTCTCCATTCACCGCTCATCACCTATATTATTATGCACTTTTTCTTATTATCATCATACCATGGAGAAAGAGAAAGTCATACTTCCTTACATATCCGCACCGCTCTCATGAGTGACAGAAGCATGCATACCATCTAATCCATCAAAATATGTATCTGTTTCATGGATACGAATTATTTTTAATTGCTTATATGAAAATAAGAATAAAAGGATCATTATAAAACTTCCAACAATTTTAAACAACATTTTTACCGCCCCCAGTTTATTATACCCCTATATACTGATATAAGCACTTTTTTATCAATTCCCTCTCCTAAAATAGAAAAATACTTTATACATTTCTTATGAAAAATGACTATTTTTTGAAATTTTCTCATGGAAACATTTACAAACAGGGGAATATAGTTCAAAATAAAGGGAAATAAAAAAGAACAACATTGTTCTTTTTTTGGTAAAACTGTAACAAGGAGAGTTGCTTATGAAAACCGCAGAAACTGGAGATATTATCGAATTTAAAGGTGGAATGCAAGGCCGTGTTCAAAAAGTAAATAAAAACTCCGTTATTGTCGATATAACAATCATGGAGAATTTTAGAGAACTAGATATGGAACCTCTTACAGTTGTAAATCACAAAAACTATACAGTTATCAATCAACATGCGTAATATAATAGAAAAAAAAGGATCTGCATGTATCATACAGATCCTTTTTCATTAACGATTATCGATTGTTTCAGGATATAAATCGTGATTCATCATGCGATATTCTGCCATTTTTTCATATTTTGTACCAGGACGACCATAGTTACAATATGGATCAATCGAGATACCACCACGTGGTGTGAATTTCCCCCACACTTCAATATAACGTGGATCCATTAATTTGATTAAATCATTCATAATGACATTCATACAATCTTCATGAAAATCTCCATGATTACGGAAACTAAATAAATACAATTTTAATGATTTACTCTCCACCATTTTTTGCTCTGGAATATAACTAATATAGATCGTTGCAAAATCTGGTTGTCCTGTTTTTGGACATAAGCTTGTAAATTCAGGACAGTTGAACTTTACAAAATAATCACGGTTTGGATGATTGTTATCAAATGTCTCTAAAATTTTTGGGCTATATTCAAATAAATATTTTGTATTTTGGTTTCCAAGTAACGTTACATCTTTTAAATCTTCATCTAATCTTCCTGCCATTTTTCATACATCCCTTCAATTCGATTCCTTATACGCCTCGTTTATTTCCCCACACTAACGCGTGAAGCTGAGGTAATACTTTTGCGTCATTCATTTCTTTGCAATGAACAGCTTTTTCAATGAGCCATTCATATTTTTGTAGTAAATTCCTAATAAGAATTGCATCATCCACTGTTTTCGTATCATCATTTCCAACTTGTAAGAAAAACGGTACATGCGGATAACGCTCATGCACTTTTATCGCATATTCAAAATCGTGATCATCAAATACAACGACTTTTAAGCTAAAATCTTTTCCTGCTAATCTTTCAATAACAGAATCCAGCATAATAAAATCAGTTTTCATCTGTGAGCTTGGGGGCTTTGGCGAAATTGTTATTTCGTCAATATGAAGCAACCATTCCTGCCATTTACTTCCTTGCGTCTCAATGGCGGTGCGAATTTGTTTTTCTTGTAATAAAGACAGAAAATCGTCTATATTTTTCAACAACACTGGATTCCCACCTGAAATCGTTACATGTGAAAAATTTTCTCCACCAATTTCTACAAGCTCACTCCATATCTCTTCGGGAGTCATTTGCCGAATTTGTTCTTTCGCTGATCCATCCCATGTAAAGGACGAATCGCACCACGCGCAACTATAGTCACAACCTGCTGTACGAATGAACATCGTCTTTTGTCCAACAACCATTCCTTCACCTTGAATGGTCGGCCCAAAAATTTCCAGAACAGGAATTTTACTCACCGATCATCCACTCCCGTCTTACTTCCGCATAACTTGTTGGTGTTTCAAATAGACGAACAAATTCAACCCGTGCTCCTTTATATTCATTTGCACGGTCTTCTTTTGTAAGTGCCTCTGCCATCTTCTCATATATCCAAACGACCATATTTTCAGCTGTCGTATTCATCGCTGGTAATGTTTCATTTAAATAACGATGATCCAAATAAATTTCTATTTCATTTTTCCAAATTTCTTTTATATCTCCAAAGTCAATAGCAAGTCCAATCTCATTTACATATCCACTAATTCCAAAAACAACTTTGTATGTGTGACCATGTAAATTTTTACATTTCCCTTCATAACAGTGCAAATGATGCGCTGCATCAAATGTAAATTCCTTACTTACCATCACTCGTTTATTATGATATTTCAGTTGTTCACGTTGAATGTCCTTGTCCACTTTTTGTAAATTTTCTACAATGCGAAATCCAAAAAAATTCTGTTCCATTATGCGTTCGCTCCTTCGCGTTCTTGTAAATACGTATCTAAACCTGCTTTACGAAGTTTACAAGCTGGACATTCACCGCAGCCATCACCGATTATTCCGTTATAACATGTTAATGTTTTTTCTCTAACAAACTCAAATGCGCCAAGTTCGTCTGACAATTTCCATGTTTCTGCTTTATCAATCCACATAAGTGGTGTATGAATAACAAATGGATAATCCATAGATAAATTTAAAGTAACGTTTAACGATTTCACAAATACATCACGACAATCAGGGTAACCGCTAAAATCTGTTTCACATACGCCCGTTACAATATGACGTGCTCCAACTTGTTTTGCTAGCACAGCTGCAAATGATAAGAATAGTAAATTTCGTCCATCTACAAATGTTGATGGCAATTCACCTTCTTCATGTGTAATCTCCATATTCGTTCTCGTTAACGCATTTGGAGCAAGTTGATTTAATAGGCTCATGTCAAGTACTGTATGTTTAATTCCTAACTCTTTCGCAATATCAGCTGCACAGTCAATTTCTAACTTATGACGTTGATTATAATTAAATGTCACAGCTTCGACTTCTGCGAACTGCTGCATTGCCCAAAATAAACATGTTGTACTATCCTGGCCACCACTAAAAACGACAACTGCTTTTTCTTTTTTCATCTCACTCATTCTCCTTCTCTACTACGAATAAGAAGAAAGAACGTTCTTGAACTGTCACAATAAAAAAACAAAACAATACCTAAGGATATTGTTGTTTCCATAGTTTTTTATAGAGGGAGTTCGCGAACCTCTCCCATGTTATACATGGAATTTCTTCTTTCATTAACAACACATATTGTAACATACTGCACATATCCAGAAAAACATCTGATTTTTCTGTCTTTTTTGCAGGTTTAAGATTCATTTTCTTGTATTTTAATAGTATGATTATACTTATATAAATCCATTTTGATTTTCCAACATATAAGTCGCTGCTATAAAGAACAAAAGGTGACCGCTACTTATTTTCTCTCTTTGTTTTCACTTTGCATGGGGCAGAAAGAGGCGCTGACTGCTTCTATGCATGGCCGGATGCTCTCTCACCTAAAAAGAAAGGTTTTATGTCGGTTTTTCAATTTGTACTTATATAACACCATACATATGAGAATAGGGAGGAGATAAACCTGAAACTCTTTATTATTTATCTCTTTTTAAACATATTATCCATCCTCGTTATGATGCTAATGTATCACTCATTTTGGAATCAAAAAGGGAAACATTCACCTAAGTTAAATTCAACCGTATTTATATTATTTTGCAGTGCTGCAACAATTCTTTGTATTTCTTTTGCAGCAAGGATGGATAATGGATTTCAATTTGATATGCGTCATATTGTATTAATTGTCGGTACGTTAACAGGAGGTCCTATTGCGGGTGGATCGATTTTAGCTGTATTAAACATATACCGTTTTTTATTAGGAGGCATAGGAGTTTTTCCATCTATTATAGCTTCCATTTGCTTATATATTATTCTCCTTGCCACATACAGACTCTTTCAAAGAGGGAGCAATCATATAAAAGTAGTACTTGCTATTTTATATAGTTTTGTATACGTATTTAGCTGGATTCCTTTTTTCCTTGCTGAAGTTCCTAGCACTGAATATTACCTCCCTCATATTATTGTGTATGAATTATGTACCATCATTGGTACCATTCTTATTCTTTATTTACTAAACGTACTACAATTACAAATACGCCTACAAGAAGAACTAATTAACGCTGAAAAATTTCACCTAATCGGAGAAATGGCTGCCTCTATCTCTCATGAAGTTCGTAATCCTTTAACTTCAACGAAAGGTTTTTTGCAACTCCTACAATCCGAAGAATGCTCTGAAGAAGATCGAAAATTATATACAGAAATTGCTATACGTGGTATTGAACAAGCAAATCACGTACTCACAGATTATCTAACATTTGCAAAACCAAGTATAGAAAAAGAACAAGTATTACAAATCGAAGATGAATTACTTCATGCTGTATCTCTCATTACTCCACTAGCTAATTTGACAAATGTTCGTATAACTTACACAAAGCAAAGCAACATCTTTTGTATTTCTGGAGAAAAACAAAAATTTAACCAATGCTTATTAAACATTTTAAAAAATTGTATTGAAGCCATGCCAAAAGGGGGAGATCTTATTCTCACATTAATACCGAGTCATACACAGATACAGTTGGCCATAAAAGATACTGGTATTGGCATGGATCTAGAACAACTGAAACGTCTTGGTTCTCCCTTCTATTCAACGAAAGAAAAAGGCACTGGACTTGGGATGATGGTCGTATTCAGCATCGTAAAAGCAATGGGTGGAAAAATCGATATTTCAAGTGAAAAAGACATTGGTACAACCTTTCTATTAACTTTCCCACTCATACAAAAAACGTGATGAAATCATCACGTTTTTTCCGTTTCATCAACAAGTTCCGCAAAAGTCTTTACTTTCCCATGCGGTTTTTGATTTTCTTTTCGTGCCTTCCAACTACGCTCTTGCTCTTTCTTTTTGTGTGACATGCTTTCAACTCCTTCTATGTTCTCTTTATGTATTATTCCAAAATAAAAGATAAAAATATGCATCAATCCAGTTTCTTCATCCTCCATTAATAATTAGTCCTCATTAATTAGGATTTTATAAGTGGTTTATCCCCTACCCATCTTCTTTTTCTGCATCTTAAGAAGTGGATATTACTACCCTCGAAAAGCAGGGATAAATAAGAAGAAGCGAGATAATTACTACCTCGCTTCTTCTTATTTATTCAATATAGTTCCCATGTAAATGGGAATTTTTCTTTACCTTTGCAAAATCGCATATTTTGCTTCTTTTAACTGTGTAAGATGGCGTTGTTCATGTAAATCAAGGAATTGTATCCATTGATATAGATTAAGCTCCTGAAACACAGGATGTTTTAACGAATTTTCGAACAATTCTTTTTCGTCTATAATACTATGCAGCGTATGCAATAATTCTGCGCGTGAATGTTCGAGTAATTGAATTCCTTGTTGTCTTTTCATTAATGTTTCTGTTGGTTGCATTTGTTGAGGTGCTTCTCGTTTATATGTTCGATCAAGAGTAAGTTGGAGATCTTTGAGTGGAACTACTTTTTTGTCTTTTTTCTGTAAAGCATACACAAGGGATGAAGTGACAGATTGTTCAATTAGGTGTAGATGATGCATAATTTGAATGATACTCCATTTATCACGGCGCGGTTTTACATTCACTTCCGTATCATTTAACATCTCAATTTCTGATAATAGTGTGTTTCTTGTAGATTGTAACGATTGCAGCAAAGTTTCCAAACTAACATTCATATTAGATTGAAGCATAATTCTCCCCCCTCTTTTTTGGTAAAAAAAGGTGTTTCCAACTTAGAAACACCTTTGAATAAATCTGAATTTTCTTATATTATCTCATTGTTTTATGAATGTGTCGATTACAAAATGTGAAAAAAACAAGGTTGATTTTTACAATTTTGTGTCATCCACTGCATGTAACCACGTTTGAATCTCAGTGATTACGCCTTGCACACACCCATCTGTAAATGGAGATGTCAAATTCGCAATTTCTACTAATTGTAAGAAGGATTGACTTCCCCCCTTTTGACAAAGGTTCACATAGTCTTCCCACGCTTCTTGTCTATTGTCTCTTGCTCGCTTCCAAAATTGCAGTGCGCAAATTTGAGCCAATGTATAATCAATATAGTAGAAAGGTGAGCTATAAATATGCCCTTGACGCTGCCAGAAACCACCACGTTCTAAATAATCATTGTCTTCATAGTCTCGATGTGGTAAGTACTTTCTCTCAATATTACGCCATGCCGCTTTGCGATCCTCTGGAGATGCTTCCGGATTTTCATATACATAATGTTGATATTCATCAACAGATACACCGTATGGTAAAAATAGAAGTGCTGAACTTAAATGAGAGAAATAATATTTATCCGTATCTTCCTCAAAGAATAATTTCATCCATGGCCACGTGAAAAATTCCATACTCATAGAATGAATTTCACACGCTTCGTACGTTGGCCAATTGTACTCTGGAATTTCAAACTTCCGGCTCTCATATACTTGAAACGCATGACCTGCCTCGTGTGTTAACACATCAATATCACCTGATGTTCCATTAAAGTTCGAGAAAATAAACGGAGCTTTATAATTTTCAATGTATGTACAATAACCGCCACCAGCTTTTCCTTTTTTCGCAACTAAATCTAATAATTCATTATCTAACATAAAGTTGAAGAACTCATCTGTTTCTTTTGATAATTCTTTATACATTGTCTTCCCATGATTAATAATCCACTCTGCATCTCCCTTTGGAGTCGGATTACCTGTTGCATATTCAAAATTCTCATCATAGTAAGCAAGCTTTTCTACACCAATGCGTGCTTGCTGCCTTTTTCGTAATTCTGTCGCAACTGGAACGATGTAATCTAGTACTTGTTTACGATAATTTGCAACCATTTCCGCATTATAATCTGTGCGATACATTCTTGCATATCCAAGTTCAACAAAGTTTTTAAAACCAAGTGTTTTCGCAATCTTCGTTCTTACTTTTACAAGTTCATCATAAATACTGTCTAACTCTTCTTCATGCTCTTCTAAAAAACCATAATAAGCTTCACTTGCTCTTTTACGCATATCTCTATCCGTATGTTGCATAAAAGGTCCAAGTTGTGATAATGTTCTCTCTTCTCCTTCAAAATCAATTTTTGCAGCCGCTAAAAGTTGTGTATATTGCGAAGATAATTTATTTTCTAATTGTAAATCTTTCACAACCTCATCTGAATATGTTTTTGAATTACATTCTGCTAAAGCAAATAATTGTTTCCCATAATAAGCCTCCAGTTCATCACGAAACGGAGAATTCATCAATGCTTTATAATATTTCGTTACATAGCCTTGTACAATCGGAGAATACTCATCAAAAAAATCTTGTTCTTCCTTATAAAAGGGATCCGTTGTATCAACAGAATGGCGGATATAACAAATATTTCCCATTGTACCAAAATCATTGCGAATCTCATTAATTACACCAATTACTTGCTTTTGCTCTTCTATCGTCTTTACATTCTCAAACTGTTCTAAAGCTACAGTGAATTTTTCTTGCAACTCTTCCGTATTTGGGCGTGTATATTCATAGTTCTTAAATGACATGAATATGCCTCCTCTCAATTATATGTACCCTTACTATAATTCCATTTCCTTTTCTGAATCTCCTTTTATTCTTCAACAGAATCCATTAGAAACTGTAACATTCCATCCATACTTCTTGTAGAACGGTGAATGAAATTACTACCTATATAAAATGAAACTTCCATCCGTGAGTTTTTTCTTTATCCCTCAAACCCTCACCTATCTTTCTCGCTTCTCTCTGAATCTTGAGGAAGAGGTTTTTCTACCCGTAAATAGCGGGATAATCAAAAAAGCCTTTGACCATTTTACATCGAAAGCTTTTTTAACATGTTATATAAAACCATTTTGATTTTTCGACATATAAATCGCTACTATGAATAACAAAAGATGACCTGCACTCTTTTCCTCTCTTTGTTTCCACTTGGCATGGAGCAGGTAAAGGATCTGGCCGCTTCTACGCATGGCCAGTCGCTCTCTCTCATCAAAAAAAGAAAGGTTTTCTGCCGTTTTTTCAATTTGTACTTATATAAATTGAAATTCCCATCACTACTCGGGACTTTGCGAGATAACCCTTTGTTAACTTCCAACACATAAAGTCATGGCTATGAACAACAAAAGGAAATTACTACTCATTTTCTCCTTTTGTTTTCACTTGGCATGGGGCTGAAAAAGGATTTGGCCGCTTCTACGCATGGCCGGTCGCTCTCTCCCATCAAAAAAGAAAGGTTTTCTATCACTTTTCATATTTCCCAACTTTTTTAAGCAAAGATAACAGCTCATTTTTCTCATCTTTTGTTAACATTCCAAAGGAATCCTGTATAACTTTTTCATGCTTTGGAAAAATAGAAGCGATGAAGGTCTCTCCTTCTCCTGTTAACTGTGCATATATAACACGGCGATCATTCGGGCATGGAATTCGTTTCACAAGCCCCTTTTTTTCTAACTTATCAACAACATACGTAATACTTCCACTTGCAATTAAAATACGCTCTCCAATTTGTTGAAGCGGCTGACTACCTTTATGATATATCAATTCTAATACAGCAAACTCAGTTGGATTTAGTCCGTTACTTTGTATTGATTTATTTGTAGCATCCATAACAAAGCGGTGCACACGCGATAATGCAATAAACAATTTTAAAGATTGAGAAATCTCTTCCCTCTCATCATTCAACTTCATACGATTTCAACCCTTCACTTAAATTCACAAAAATTCGAGACAATCTACCAAATAAAAAGTTTTTCCATAAAGCAAAATAGCTACCAATGGTTCATCTTTGTCTACGAATGATCGCTCAATCATTTCTCATTTTTACTCTTTCCCACATGCTAAGTACTAACTTTCACACATGAAATAAAAACATGACAATTTTAACACAGTTTATATATAATGATAATAAAAAAAAGGAGTAGCAATCTTGAATGGAAAATTACGAAGCATAACTTTTTATATACTGCTTGTTATATTACCGACACTGGGAATCGGTGCAACTTTCTATTCTTATCACACCTACCAAATGCAACAGGAAAACAAACAAGCTGCTCATACTGTTTTATTTTTATATAGGGACTACTTAGATCACCGTATTGGCGAAGCAATTTCCGCCTTAGAGATGCTTGCTATGGTCGTAAATACAGAAACAGAAAATACAAACGGAATTCAGCAAATATTACACGATACCGATGAAAAAGACGAGCGTTTTTCTGGATTATATTATACAAATAAAAACGGCCTAATTACTGTAGCATCAAAAGGTTTAACAACACCAATTCAGGTTGCAGATCGGTATTATATAGCAGAAGCTTTTAAATCCAAAAAAACAACTGTATCATCTGTCATTACAGATCGGGTTCTTGGACACCAAGCTATTATGATTGCCACACCCATTTTTACAAAACACAAACAAATTTCTGGTTTATTGTTGGCTAGTTTACGCTTTGATTATATATCGTCTGCTTTAAATGCTATTAAACCACAATATCATTTTGAAGTAACCGATGAGCATGATGTAGTCTTTTTAACAGATGATAATAACGAACCAACTGGGCAACATACAAACAAAATTTCTACTCCACTACAAAAATTAAAATGGAAAGTTGCTGTTTCTCCATTACCTATTCATAAAACAACTTTATACAAAACCGTTGCGGTAGAATGTCTGGTTACTTTATTTTTAATGACAATTTTATTTTTACTCGTTCAATATATTTTGCTGAAACGACAAACAAGATTGGAGAGACAACAAAATGAAATACAAAAAATTGAATTAGTTGGTACTTTTGCAGCTAGTACAGCTCATGAAATCCGTAATCCACTTACTGGAATTAAAGGTCTTGTAACACTCTTAAAGGAAAAACATATACAAGAACAAGACCAATTTTATTTTTCTGTTATCGAACAAGAAATAAAACGTATCAATGAAATTGTTAGCGAATTTCTTATTCTTGGTAAACCAACAGCGATTATCGAAAAAAAGTATGATGTAAGGGATATTATCAAAGAGGTCTCGTTAATTATTCGATCCGAAGCAAATTTGCATAATATTATATTCACCTTGCAGTTACCAGACCATCCTGTTCATATCCGTTGTTCAAAAGATCATATGAAACAAGTGGTTTTAAATATTACAAAAAATGCAATTGAAGCTATGTCATCTGGTGATGTATTAACAATTCAGGTAACCAGTAATAAAGAGCACGCACAATTACACATTATTGACACAGGAAAAGGTATTCCAAAGCATATTCAAAAACACCTCTTTCATCCGTTCTTTACCAGTAAAGATACCGGAACAGGTCTTGGTCTTGTCATATGCAAACGAATTATAGAAATGTATGATGGACAAATTGTGATTGATAGTACAAAAAATAAAGGAACCACAGTTCATATAAAGCTTCCATTAGATTCAGCATAATTATCCTTCTCTGCGGAGGGTAATTATGTTTATTTCATAAAAGCAGTCACAAACATTTTCCAAAAAGCACTTGATTTCCCTTCATATTCCATTTGAAAAAAGGGTACCTTCATAAATGCGAACCATCTTGGTGTTTTTTGTTCTTTATATCGTTGATACTGTACAATAAGCTTGTCCAATTCTTGACTCACTTGAATTGTTTCAGTACTGTTTAATCCGTTTGTTAAACCTAAATGAATCATTTCTTCACGCTTCATATGAATATCACGCGAAAGTTTTTCCATTGTGTACTCCCGTTTTGCTGTAAACATCCATATCCCCCTCATTATTCTTCCATACTCTCTACTTCATTTTCACTCCATACATTCAGACTACAAATGTATATTGTAACCGAATTAGAATACTCAGAAATTCTAACATTTTCTCCCTGTAATTTACAAATCTTTATCCTCACTTTGAGAATTATTACAAATTATTCTATCTTTGTAAATACATTCGCAATAATAGACATTTTTTTCATGGTATTTTTTCCAAACGACAAATAAACTCTACTTTTACATTTTTAATTTCCAGTACTTCGACATTTTTCTCGTTTAATTTATGTAAAAAACGCAAATCATAATTATAGATTTGCGTTTCCATCTTCACAAATACAGTACCTTATTTTATTAAAAAAGATAAATTTTCTATAAAGGTAAACCTTAATCAGTGCGAACTTTCTTCATCCCCACTGATTATTAGCACTTACCAATCAGGATTTTAGTGCAGTTCATGCAAATTACATATCTAATTTGTTTCACTAACTAGAAATTTGATAAAGCTTTATTTATAACAAATCACCCACTCAGAAAGGAATTTTTTATATGCGTAAACATATCATTATTTTTTTCATTTTATTATCTACTGTCATTTTTCCTTTTCAAACGTATGCCCATACAAATAAAGTTGCCATTGTAATCGACGACTTTGGAAATAATATGAAGGGAACTGAAAGGATGTTATCACTTCCCATTCCACTTACTGTAGCTGTTATGCCCTTTCTTCCATCTACAAAACAAGATGCAGTAGCTGCACATCAAAAAGGGCATGAAGTTATTATTCATATGCCAATGGAGCCTATTAAAGGAAAAAAAGAATGGCTTGGTCCTAAAGCCATTACAACTGATTTAAGTGATCATGAAATTGAAAGTCGGGTCGAACAAGCGATTCAAGAAGTACCACATGCAATTGGGATGAATAATCATATGGGTTCTAAAGTAACAGCTGATGAAAGAATTATGCGAATCATACTATCAGTATGTAAAAAACATGGCCTATTTTATTTAGATAGTAAAACAAATCCCAATAGCATAGTACCAAAAATCGGAAAGGAATTAGGAGTTCCTATTGTAGAAAATCAATTATTCTTTGATGATGTTTATACATCATCTCATATTACAAAGCAAGCACAGTTACTTCTACAAAAAATTAAAGAAAAACCTGTCGTAGTAGCAATTGGTCATGTCGGCCCTCCTGGGGAAATTACTTCTCGTGTTATTGAGTCCACCATTCCTAAAGTACGTGAACATGCAGACTTTATTTTCTTATCCGACCTTGTCCTCTCACCACCACCTGTCTCCAAACAAAAATAGAGAGCAGCTATATGCTGCTCTCTATTTTTCATACTACTACCTTATATATAATCTACATGACTCACGCGAAATCCTTTTTTCTCTATTTTTGCAATTAATGATTCTAATGCTTTTTCACTTAAGTCATCTGTAATGTTCACAATAACACGACGAATATATTGATCACCATTGTCCAATGTAAATAATCCACCAATATGATAAGACCTGAGCAACGTTCCTAACTCCTTAATTGTCCCCTTACAATCTTGCGTTGCGATTGTTATTATATAACCACCCGTTTGCATCCCAAATGAATCTTCAATGACATCAAATATATTAGAATGTGTTAAAATGCCAACAAATTCATTGTACTCATTCAATACAGCTAAAAATGGAAGACGCCTAATTACATAAAAGGCTCGAAAAAAAGAATCCTTTTCAAAAATAAATGCAGATTTATCTTCCATAATATCTTTCACACATACATCTTCTAAACCCTCATTACATTTACGTTCTAAAATATCTACTTTATAAATGATCCCTTTAAATCTCTTCTCATCTTCTGCAAGTACAGGGATTGCTCTATATCCCTTCACGTCCATAATTTTTAACGCCTGTTCCCCCGAATCATTATCCTTACAAAATGTCACCTGTTGTTTCGGCAGAAAATGATATTTAACTCGCAAAATACGTTCCTCCTCACATGACGACATGTAATCTATATATAATAAGGAGACCCATATTTTATGAGTGAAATTATTTTTTAAAACGCTTTCATTTATTAGTTTGCACGTAACGAATTATTCTCTTTATATAACTGAACTCTTAGTTCCTTTAATCATCAATAATTTCACGTGATAATTCATTAAATACTCTAACCCTTCTAGCCATTTTTTCGTCTCTTCTGGCGAGTTTCCCCATACAATCATTCCGTAATTATGAACAAGTATAGCACCGCCGCCTTCTATAAAATTAGGAACATGATTCTCTAATAAATCAGCAAACTTCTTTTCATTTTCTACAATCGGAATCGTAATCTCTGTAATTCCTTCTTTTCCAAAAACACGTTCTACAGTGCGTTTTTCAAATGTAACTGCTCCTTCTTTTCCATATAACTCTGATATTAAATGACTATCTACAGTTTGAACTTGCAAAATACACTCCGCATTACCTTTTTTATAAATATCTGCATGCATAAACGATTCAACTGCTGGTTTTTCATCGTTTGCAAATACAGGCTCGCACATACTATTTACTACAATAAAATCCTCTTCTGCAAATAACCCTTTGTCTCTTCCTTCAATATTTACTAAAAATGTTAATGGTTCTTGTGATGTCCGCATAGATAAACTAATTTTTGTACCATAAAACCAATCACGGAGAGCCAATTCCATTTTTACATCTCTTAACTCTTTCCACTTCTTTAAAAAAAATAACATTTCGTCACCCCCATGAGAATATTACTGTAATGGTTTAGCCATTTCTATGTAAAAGAAGTATTTTTTGATTATTCTAAAAATTTAATTGAATTATCACATGAGAATCTCTTTTTGTCAATACAATTTCTTCATCTACCTGAAAATTAGGCACGTGTTACACAACAAAAAAAGCTCTTTCACAGAGCCTTTTTGTTCATCATTTGAAGCATCTCACTCTTCTCTTGCTCATTAATAATGCCGATCTTTTGTAACATATTTGTATACAATATAAGTTTATTATACAAGCGTTCCGACACCTTTTCCCCTTCTTTCCTCCAGTCAACTTTTTTTCTGTTGGTAAATTATATGAAGGAAACCGAAAAATGTGTCCATTTTTTTTGCACTGATACAAAACTTTTCAAAGTACCTCTCTCATCTATGTGTAAAACAATAAAACAATAGGCCCTACAACTTTCGGATTGGAAACCTATATTTAACTAATCGTCCAGCGAATATTATTTTTTGTAATAAATTCTTCAAAACTATGCGGCATTTTTTTATCGCAAATTACGTGCCCAATATCAGAAAAACCGGCGATTCGATAATTTCCTTTTACCCCCAGTTTTGTATGATCACATAAAATAAATGCCTTTTCCGCTAATTGAATCATCGCTTCTGATAACTTAGCTTTTTCCAATTCAAAACTCGAGATTCCAAAACTAGGTAACAATCCATCAATTGAAATAAATGCCTTATGAAAATGAAACTGACGAATGACTTGCTGTGAAATAGATCCTGATACACGACAGTGTTTTGGAGATACCTTTCCTCCAATAAATAATACTTCACCATCAAACATTTTTTTATTTATAGAAGAAATGAATTGGGTTGCAACAGGAAATGAACTCGTCACAACAGTTAAGTTTTTCCGATGAACGAGATACGGGACCATTTGCAGGGGCGTGCTTCCATCATCGATAACAATGACATCTCCATCTTCTACAAAAGTTGCTGCTTTATAGCCAATTCTTTTCTTTTCCTCAATATATAGCATTTCTCTTTCTAGCATAGGGGGCTCTATCCCTGCCCCCGGAAGTTGAACCGCTCCCCCGTATACTTTCTTCAACTTCTTTTCCCGATCAAGCTCTTCTAAATATCTGCGAATGGTTTCTGTTGATACTGAAAATTCACTTGCTAGCTCTGAAACTTTCACTTTTCCCTTAAACTCTACTTTTTCAAGAATACTACGCTTTCTCTCTTCTCCAACAATAGACATAACTTCACCTCATTTTTCTCTCTCCCACTTACTTTTTCGGTTCTGCTTTTTGCCCAAATTCTTTTTCCCAACGTTCTAAAGTTTTATCGCGATTATCAGCCGCCCATTTAAAATCGTTATTTTTATATAACTTGTCTGTTACATCTTTTGGGAAACCATCCGGAAGTTTATAATCATTTTTAATCGTCGCGAATCCATTTTTCTGGCTTTTTATCATCTTTAAATTGCGGAAGTACACGATCTACACCTTTTGGAGAGTATTCTTTCAACATTTCTTTCTTTTCTAGAGCTAAAAGACTAGAAGCTGCTATTCCCCATACAACATCTGCTTGTGTATTTTTCCCTTCTGCTAACAATTTCGCTGTAATAACCCCTGTTGAATCACGAACAATATTTAATTTCACATCTGGGTATTTCTTTTTAAAGGAATCAAGATAAATAGGTACAAGTTCTTCTTCAATTGCTGTGTAAGCTGCTAATGATCCAGACAGTTTGTCATCTTTCACTTTCGCCCCAGCAGTTTCTTCTTTCTTAGTACCACATCCCATTAATAAAGAAAACATTCCCCCGGTTGCTACAGCTTTAAAGAGTGTTTTTTCACTTTTTCTCTCTCCTTTTATTTTTCTTATGTACAACTCCAATATAAACGCCAAGTGTAAAAACAGTATTAAACTAACATTAATCTTTTGTTTGTTGTTTGTTTTTGTGTAATACGTTGCTACTTCAATGTTTTTTCATATTTTTTCACAACAAAAAAACAGAAAATTTACAATTAATTAAGAAAAGATTAAAAATTCCACAAAAAAATGAGGCGTTTGTAAAAAACGCCTCATTTTTGCTTACCCTTTTTTGAATTACGATTTGCATATTTCGCTGGATTTTCATTTTCATACTCTACCGCAAATTCCGCATCCGGTAGGCTTTCTTTTGGAGTTTTATTATGATTCATTGCCGCATGTTGTTTTACTTTTCGTTTTACCACTTACAATACCTTCCTTCACTGTAATGACATCTTACTTTCTATATTAGTTTGAGAAAACTTTCAAAAATTATTGATGGGAAGTGTTAACAAGTACAAAGCAACGTATATATGGAAACACTATATCTGAACAGGAAATTCATATTTCCTACTATAAATAAAGAAGGAACGATTACTTTGAAGAAAAAACAACAAATTCATTCACCCATTTTAGATGAAACCTTGCCGCATCAAATGAATTTCCCCTCCTTTAAAGGAACAGGAAAACAAATGCAACAACCCTTTATTAATCAATACGATGTTGTAATTGGAGATAGTAAATACAATTCTAAAAATAGCCCACTTAACAATTGGAGTGATGAAGTTGATCCGGCCATTATGGCTGGCGAAGAATGGATCCATCCAACAAATGATATCGGATGGATTTCAGAAGAAAATCAAGAAGTGTTACGAAACAAAACAGACGGGGTTGAAGATTCATTTATGCACCCTCAATTTGGTATTAACGATTAAAAAACCATTCTACCTTTATAGGTAGAATGGTTTCATGTTATCCAATAATAATTCTCTCTTTGGGATATTTATAGCGAGGTGGTTGTTCCCTTCCACCACTTGCTAAAATAAATGTTAAAATACCAACACGACCAATAAACATAAGAACAATTAATACAAGTTTTCCAGCAGTTGTTAAATCAGAAGTGATACCTGTTGATAACCCAGTCGTTCCAAATGCAGAACATACTTCAACAATTAAACTCATAAATGGTGCATTTTCAGTCATCGATAAAATAAATAAAGCAGAAGCACATAATAAAATCCCCATAGTCATAACAACGGACGCTTTTAAAACGTCTTCCTCATGCAATTGCCGTTTAAAAACACGTACCGTTCTGTCACCTTTTGCAAACGTATATAGGGAAAGAATATTCACAGCAAACGTCGTTGTACGTATTCCCCCTCCAACTGAACTTGGAGAAGCACCAATAAACATTAAAACACTCATAAATAAAAGCGTCGGCTGTGACAAGTCACGTATATCCATTGTCGCTAATCCACCACTTCTCGTTGTAACGGATTGAAACAACGTATAAAATACCGTTTCATGCCAGGATTTCCCTAATAAAAACTGATTTCGCTCCAATAAAAAAATAACGATTGTTCCCACAATAATAAGCGAGAAAAATGTCGTTGTTGTCAATTTTGTAAATAGTGAAAAACGAAACAATTGATGTTTTTCCTTACTCAAATACTGTTTTACTTCCATTAGCACAGGAAAGCCAATTGCTCCTAAAATAATAAGAAGCATATGAATTATTTGTACAATATAGTCTTTCTGATATGGAATAAGCGACTGACCAGTTAAATCAAATCCACCATTCGTTGTTGCACTAACAGCGGCAAAAAAACCATGAAAATACGCTTCTTTCCAACTTGGGAAATAGAGTAAAAATCTTGTTCCTAATAGAAGCGCCCCAACCACTTCTATCGAAATAATCAAAATTAAAATAGACCGCATCAACTCAACAAGCCCTGATAAATTTCCTTGGTTATGATCTGCCATAATTAATCGTCTTCGCTGCAAACCTATTTTCTTACCTGTTATCATCCAAACAAATGTACCAAGTGCCATAATTCCTAAACCGCCTAATTGTAATACGAGTGCTAAAATCATAATACCTGCCGTATTAAACGTATCTGGAATAGAAACCACTGAAAGCCCCGTAACACTAACAGCGCTAACAGATATAAATAACGCATCTATAAAAGTCCATTTTACACCTGGCTTAATGACAAATGGTAAACTTAATAAAATTACAGAAACAATTACTGCTATGAAATAAAATAAAACAATAAGCTGTACCGGACGCAATTTTTGCAAAAATTTCTTTATATCTCTCATCCCATCACTTCGCTACCTTTTTTCTATCGATTAAACAAAGAAAAATCATCATTTTCTTTATTTGTAAATAACTGCTGAAATAGTTTTGCAAATACCATTCCATATACAGTTCCATTTCCCCCATACGGTAATGCATAATACAAATTAGAGACTTTATCATCTTCTTTACAAATAGGAAGACCATCATGACTTCCGCCAAATGCAGCAGCCCAATAATATTCAGCTCTTATATTTGAAAGATTTGGAAACATCTCTTGTATAATTTTAGTTAGCAATTCTCGTTTATGCAATAACTTTGTATCACCAAATTTCTGAAGTTGCATCGCTTCATCTAATCCGCCTACAATAATTCTATTTTTGTACGTACGAAAATACAAATACGGCCGAGCAGTTTCCCAAATTAATGATTGTTCGTGCCACCCATTAAAATGCTCTTGCTCATTTGTAACAATAGCATAAGAGGTTTCTACCGTTGTATTTGCTTCTTTTTTCCCAAATAGTGTTTCATATCCTGTAGCCATAATCACTGCTTTCGCTACAATTTTCTTACCTATTTTTGTGTAAGAAACCAAATCTTTTTGAACAGGCTTAATATGCACAAC
The DNA here is from genome assembly GCF_038050455.1 of Bacillus sp. FSL K6-6038. NCBI lineage: Bacteria > Bacillati > Bacillota > Bacilli > Caryophanales > Bacillaceae > Bacillus > Bacillus sp. FSL K6-6038. Next base: position 1,410,684 of record NZ_JBBOUH010000001.1, on the reverse strand, counting down.
CTCTGTATTTTCAAAAGTAGAAGCACCTAGCTGGTTTGCTTTATGTATAAGACCATGAGCTAACATATACGGGTTCACTTCTGCATCCCCCCCTGTATATAATGCTGCCGGTTTTGTAAATGAATATCGTTTCTTAATATCAGATTCTGTAAAATACTCAACAGGAAATCCGTAACGTTGTAATGTACGATACTCTTCTTGAAGGAATGAAATATCTTCATTTTGACTTGCATAATATAAGCTTCTTCTCGGAATAAAACAAGGATCAATATCTAACATTGGAACAACCTGTTCCAATGTTCGCAGTGCCTCGTAACAAAGCTGATAAGCTCGCACCCCTTTTGCTTCCCCAAATGTATGAATCAAAGATGTCAATGACTTATCATGAACAAATTGTAGTAATCCTGTATTAGCAACTGTGCTTCCGTGTGCAATTTTTCGTTTATCAATCAACGTGACACTCATTCCTAATTTTGTTAAAAAATATGCAATTTGAGCGCCTGATTCTCCGCTTCCAACAATAAGCACATCACATATCATATCATTTTCTAATATCGGATAACAAGGCATACAAGCTTCTTCATTCCAGTATAACTTCCCTAATGCTAATTTCATAACTATTCTCCTACAATTGAATTTCCTCCCTTTTATTTTTTGTTACTTTACATAAAAAAATCCAGCTAGCCTATGCTAGCTGGATTTTCCATTTCATTCGTATGAACAAAAAAGATATTTGTTCAAGCCATATTAATCACTTTTTCACTTCAATTAGAGCGTTCCTCAAGCCAATTTCCAACTGTAGGATACGTTTGTTTTACAGCCGTTCCACCATATACAACTGACATATGTCCTGTCGGCAAGCACACATACTGTTTGTCTGTACTAGAAATATGATCCAGCAACGCCTCTACTTGGCATGGCAATGCAATATGATCACGTTTTGCAGAAATATTTAAGACATTTGCCTTAATGTTTTCAAGTTTTACTTTTTGACCTCGAATCACGAGCTCACCTTTAACCAATTTATTATTTTGATAAAAATCGCGAATCCATTGTCGATACGATTCACCTGGGAATGGGATACCATCTCCAACCCATTTTTGAATTAGCTTCCAGCTTTCAACAAAGCGCTCATTTTCTGAGCGGTCAAGTAAAGCAACATACGGACCAACAAAGTTTGTAATTGGCTTTAACATTTTATTTCCGAAATCAATCATTTCCGGCGGTATATTTCCAAATGTATCAACTGCTTTGTCTAAGTTAAAATACTTTTCATCTAATAATGGACCATATAATCCGGTTTCAGAGAAATCAAATGGACTTGTCATAAAAATTAAATTTCGAATCGGCATATGTGGGTGAAGTGCCGCATAAATGGATGTTAGCGTACCACCCATACAATATCCGAGTAGAGATACCTCGTCCGCTTTTGCAGTTCGCATTACTTTTTTAACTGCTTTTGCAATATAGTCGAACACAAAATCATCAAACTTTAAATGACTATCTTCTAAACCGAATGTGCCCCAATCAAGCATATACACATCAAAACCACGATCTACTAAATATTCCACCAAACTATTTCCTGGTGTCAAATCCATAATATATGGTTTATTAATTAGCGCATAGATCAATAAAATGGGAACTGAATGTGTTTTTTCCTGCTTTGGAATGTAACGATACAGCTTCGTTTTATTTTTCGTCCAAATGACCTCTTTTGGAGTTAAAGCAACTTGTGGCTCTGGTTCACGCAGTAAAACTTCACTCGCTCTTTTAAAACGACGATATGCTTTTCGATATTCTTCTGGGTATAGTTCCAATTGCTTTTCCCATTCTGTTACGAATGTAGTCATTTTCCTATCTCCTTTTTAACTGATTTCCTTCTTCAAGAAAGAAGTGCACTCCTGCTATGGATATGCACTTTCTCCTTGCTTCATTACATATATAATCCGCCGTTAATATTTAACTGTTGACCAGTGATATACGCTCCATCACGGCACAAGTATACAACACCTTTTGCAATTTCATCCGCTTGTCCGAAACGTTTCTTTGGAATCTTAGAAACGATTTTTTGACGAACATCTTCCGGCACTTCTGCTACCATTTCTGTATCAATGAATCCTGGGCAAATCGCATTCACTGTTACATTTGTTTTCGCAAGTTCTAGCGCTAATGACTTTGTAAATCCTAACATACCAGCTTTTGCTGCTGAATAGTTTGTTTGTCCAAATCCACCAGCTTGTCCAATAATAGAAGAAATGCTAATGATTCTACCCTCTTCTGATTCTGTTATGTAAGGAAGTGCCGCACTCGTTGTATTAAATACACTACTTAAGTTTACATCGATTACGCGATCCCAATCTTCACGGTTTAATTTTTTGAAAGTACGGTCTCTTGTAATACCAGCATTATTTACAAGAATATCTACCTTACCAAAATGATTCACAGCTTCATCTACAAGGCGCTTCGCATCTTCTAGCTTAGAAACATCTGCCTGAACTGCATATACATCATGACCTTCTGTTCCTAATTCATTCACTAGATTTTCAGCCGCTTCTTTACTGCTATTATAGTTAATAACAACCTTTGCTCCCTCTTTTGCTAATGCTACTGTAATCGCTTTACCAATTCCTTTTGCCCCACCTGTTACGATTGCTACTTTACCATTTAATTGAACCATTTCTATTCCCCCTTTATTGAATTTGTTAGATATAAGAATGCATCACCTTGATACATATTTTAAAACGATATTCTACATACAAACTATTTTCAGCTGTTCATACCATTCGTAAAAGAGGTTCTTACTTTCCCTTTTTGAACGTATAAACAACACTTCTTAACTACTTTTTATTCTCTGGTTTCAGAGGCGCTTTCGCCACTTCTTTCGCTGGTTCCTGTAATTTTGCTAACACTTCATTTTGTTTTTCAAGTAATCCTAAAATCTTATCCACTTTATCTTCTAATGTACGAATATCTTGTTTCACTTTTGTTACATCACGTTTTAGCGTAGGAGATTGTCCTAAAGAATCTGCTTTTTCTTCCAAAAACTCTTCGATGTTATCAACTTTATTTTCTAAGTTAATAACAAGCGTAGCTACTCTTGCGATATCGTCTTGGGTTGGCATGTTCACTTTTTCTAAATAGCATTTTGTTGCATCATTCAACATCTTCTGATAAAACAAATTCAAATCTAGAACGCTTCCCATCCAAGCAGAATACTCTTCTGTTTTGATTGTTTCATTGAGCGTTTTTCCCCAAAATGTTTCGGTCTGTTCATAAGCTTCTTTCCATGCTTGCAGTGGATCGAATTTTTGATCAATCACTTCTCCTACACTCCTTTATTCGTTTTTGAAACAATTCAACCTATTCACTATTTTCCAATATTCTGAATAAAACTTCAAGTCTGTATTTTGTTTTTTTCTATATTCCAACAAATGTATTGACATAGAAAACAGATAGGTGTAAATTGCACTTATAAGCAAAAAATTCCATTTAACTGATTCATGAGGTGATGCACAATCATGCTACATAATGAACCAGAACAACAAGAAAGTTTGGAAACAAACCAAGCGAAACAACCAAACTCCATGCCAAAAAACTTCTTAGTTCCCTTCTTACTTCTCTGTCTAAAAGACTGGAGTCTTCACGGTTACAAACTGATTCAAATGCTAATGGATATTGGCTTTTCTTCCGTTGACCAAGGTAATGTTTATAGAACCTTGCGCAAGTTAGAAAAAGAAAACCTCATATCTTCCACTTGGGATACAAGTGAAGGAGGGCCAGCAAAGCGAATTTATTCTTTAACAGAATATGGAGAGCAATATTTAGCAACATGCGCGACCTCTTTTGAACATTACCAAAATATGTTGCGAACATTCTTCACGTTATACACCAATGCATTCTTTCCATTTTCTACTTCTCCAGAAAAGGATGAAAAAAAATCTTCATCTTCACCTGGTGGTACAGCAGAATAATCTGCGTTCACAATATGCAAAAAAATATTTGGAGGTCAAACCATGGAAACTAAACCATACGAACTGGTCGATGCATTTTGGAAAAATTGGTCACATTCTCTTTCCCTTTTCTCTTCAGCAGGGAAACAATTGGAGCAACTTACTTTAGAAACTTTAAAACAACAGCAGGATGCTTTGCATAAATTAACAGCAGGAGTAGATGAACTCGAAAAAGAACTACAACAATTCACTACTCAATTTAATAGTCAATATACAGAATACGTGAAGCAATTCACAGGCAACTCCTTAAATGAACAAATTAACGAATGGCAAGAAAAATGGAACGAACTTTCTAATCATATTCATCAACTTACTGTGTCTCCAACAAAAACATCTTTATCGATTCTTACTCAAACGAACGGTAAGTTTGAAGAAACAACAAAACAATTCATTGAACAACAACAACTTCAACGTGACGAGGGTCAAAAACAATTAGAAGGTTTTTTGGAAGAATTCAAATCTACACAACTGGAACTCGTAAAAAAGTTCGAGGAAAACTCAAAAAATCTATTTACTTCCATCAAGTAAGGAAAATGTGGCAGCTTACCGCAGAACAAACTAAACTCTTTCTTCCTCCCATTGCATCAAGATGGCTTACATTTTTCGAAATGGAAAAGAAGGAGGAAAAAATGAATCCATTTCAAGAAGCGCAGTCTGTTCCAGAGCTTCATTATGATGAGATTCAAGTTGGCGATCAAGCATCCTTAACAAAAACGATTACCAATGAAGACATTATCACTTTTGCAAAACTGACCGGGGATGTAAATCCAATTCATATTCTGGACTCTTTTGCAAAAACAACAATGTTTAAAGAAAGAATTGCACATGGTATGCTTGTTTCAGGATTTATTTCGACCATTCTCGGAACAAAATTACCAGGAAAAAACACAATTTATTTATCACAAAATGTATCATTTCGTGCACCTGTAAAAATTGGTGATACCTTACGCGTAGTCGCAGAAGTTATCAAAAAACGTGATGATAAAAAAATTATTACGTTGCAAACAAATGTATATAATCAATGGAATGATATAGTTGTCGAAGGTACAGCAACAATAATGAAAAAAGAGTAGCATGTGTGCTACTCTTTTTTCGTATCCAATAACTTCTAATCTCACCGATTACTTCCGTGTATGACCAAACATATAACACATACACTAACGATACCAGTTTATACAGTGAGCTAGCTTGTATCAGCAAAACATTCCTTTACTGCTCATTAAAAACAAATAAACTGGAATATAAATTAGGATGTGTTATCAATGGTAAAAACAAATAAATTACTTGTTCCTGGTGCTGAGCAAGCGCTAGAACAATTTAAATATGAAATTGCACAAGAGTTTGGTGTAAGCTTAGGTTCGAATACAGCATCTCGTTCTAACGGATCTGTCGGTGGCGAAGTAACAAAACGTCTCGTTTCCTTAGCACAACAACAATTACGTGGATAATTCTATAAATAATTGATTCAGGGGCAGATATATTCTGCCTCTTTTCCTTTTCAACATACATTGTAATTCTTTTTGACATACTACAAAGAGCAAGCCGAAAGGAAAGGTATATAATATGAAACGGATTAATATTAAAATGAGTCCTCCTCGTGTACTTACGTTATCTTTTATTGCACTATCCATTATCGGAACATGCCTATTAAAACTGCCTATCTCCACTACAACTTCAATTTCTTGGCTAGATGCATTATTTACAACTGTTTCTGCATTTACAGTTACAGGACTCGGCGTTGTTGACACCGGAAAAGTGTTCACCCTATTTGGGCAACTTGTCATTTTAACACTCATACAAGTTGGCGGTCTCGGCATTATGAGCTTTGCTATATTAATCGCGATTATGCTCGGGAGAAAAATCGGTCTCCAAAATCGAATTTTACTACAGCAAGCATTAAATCAAACAAATATCGGCGGAGTGATTCGTCTCGCAAAATCATTATTTCTATTTTCTTTTACCATTGAATGTTTCGCTACTCTTCTTCTTGCTTTTGAATGGGTTCCAAAATACGGTGTTTTTAGCGGACTATATTATAGTTTTTTTCATGCCATTTCAGCATTTAACAACGCCGGATTTTCCATTTGGACTGATAATTTAATGTCACAATCTCATAGTATACTCGTCAACATAGTCATTTCCTCTCTCATTATTTTAGGCGGAATTGGTTTCACAGTCATAGTGGATATAAAAAGAAAACGCAACTTTAAGAACCTTACATTACACTCTAAACTTATGCTCTCATCTACTCTTATTGTAAATATTGCTGCTACAATTTTAATTTTTATATTTGAATTCCATAATCCAATTTCTATGAAAGGATTTACACCGTTTGAAGAAGGACTAGCAGCCTATTTCCAAGCTGTTTCCACACGTACAGCTGGCTTTAATACTGTAGACATGGCACAATTAACAAAACCATCTCTTTTACTAATGATGTTGCTCATGTTCATTGGAGCTGGTAGTGCTTCAACAGGTGGCGGTATTAAATTAACAACCTTTTTAATTATGCTACTCGGGGTTCTTAAATTTTTACAAGAGCAAGATGACATTGTCATCTTTAAAAAATCAATAAAAGATGGTTTGATTGTAAAATCACTTGCCATTGTAGTCATTTCAATCTCATTTATTTTTTTCGCCATATTAATTTTAAGTATCACCGAACAAGTTCCCCTCTTAATGAGTGCCTTTGAAGTATTTTCGGCATTTGGGACTGTTGGTCTCAGTATGGGACTTACCTCAAAATTGACAATAATCGGGAAGATAACCATTATATTTATGATGTTTTTTGGAAAGATGGGCCCTTTAACATTAGCATTTTCTTTTGCACGTAAAAACCAAAGAAAGATAAAATATCCAAACGAAGACATTTTAACAGGTTGACAAACATTTACATCACCCATATAATGAAAATACAATAGCATATCTCCAAAGGGGAGTAGCGTCCAAGAATCTATTCTTGGAAACAAAGTCGTCATTACGTAGAACTCTGTTCTTCCGGCTTTGTTGGCATTTTCATTACATATGTCTAGCAAGACCTTTGCCTATCAACGGCAGAGGTCTTTTTTGTTTTTTTCCAGTTTATCCCACCGTCGATAGGCTGGAGTATGGGGAAACTAAACAGTGGGGAAACCTCTTCACTTGTTTAATATTTATACAAATGAGAGGAGAATGTACATGGATGTATCATTATTATTGGAGTATGGTTGGGTATTATTAATTTTAGTTGCACTAGAAGGAATTTTAGCAGCTGATAACGCGCTAGTTCTTGCTATCATGGTCAAACATTTACCAGAAGAAAAAAGAAAAAAAGCATTGTTTTATGGATTAGCAGGAGCTTTCGTGTTCCGCTTCGGATCATTATTTATGATTTCCTTCTTAGTCGACGTATGGCAAGTGCAAGCAATCGGTGCCATTTACTTAATGTTTATCGCTGGTAACCATTTATTCAAAACATACGTTAAAAAGAATTCGCATGAGGAAAATGAAGAGAAAGAATCTAAGAAAAAACAAGAAAACTTTTGGTGGACAGTATTTAAAGTTGAAGTTGCTGACATTGCGTTTGCTGTTGATTCTATTTTAGCAGCTGTAGCATTAGCGATGACTTTACCCAAAACAGGTCTTGGTACAATTGGTAGCCTTGATACTGGACAATTCCTGGTTATTTTTGCAGGTGGTATGATTGGATTGATTATTATGCGATTTGCTGCATCAGCTTTCGTACAACTATTAAAACGCAAACCAGGTTTAGAAACTGCCGCTTTCTTAATTGTTGGTTGGGTTGGTGTTAAATTAGCTGTTTATACATTGGCTCATCCTGCTTTAGGCGTTATTCCACACAGTTTCCCAGAATCAGCACCATGGAAAATTGGATTTTGGATTGTACTAATTGGAATTGCAATGGGTGGTTGGTTCTTATCTAAAGATACAAGTGTCCAAAATACACAAAAGAATTTGGATGAAAAAGCGCTGTAACAACAGCGTTTTTTCATTTACCTCACACTAAATAGTCCCCCTTCCAAAATAGATAGATGGAGGATAACTAATCCATTTGCCATCCTTGAAAGATAACGCCCCAATGATAGAAGTTTCATTTTATTACATAAAAAGTTGCCATTTCCCTCTATTTTTACAAACATATGATATCATACCACGATTTGTTAACGCTTTCATTTAGAAGGTATGTCCTTTTTGTGAAATATTGCACAAACTTATTGAAACTAAGAGTAAATACGTGTACCTTATTCATATGAAGAGTACTTACAGACAATGTACTAAAGGAGCGTATTAATTATGCTAGAACAAGGATTAGCTTACGTTGTACAACTTGCGCAGAAAAAGAAACAAATGTTGGATGCAAATCCAATGCAATATTTCATTCGCGCTGCACTAGCTGGCATCTATATTGGTTTTACTATTGTACTATGTTTTAAATTAGGAAATTTCTTCAATGTTGTAAATTCACCCGCAACATATTTAGCATCTTCTATGTTTTTTGGAATTGCACTCATATTAATTATATATGGTGGAGCTGAATTATTCACAGGAAATACAATGTATTTTACAGTCGCAACTCTGCGAAAAGAAACAACAATTGGCGATACACTTCGTAATTGGGTTGCTTGTTATGCAGGTAACTTAGCAGGTGCAGTATTTTTTGCATTGTTATTTTATGCAACTGGTATTTTCCAATCAATCAATCATGGACATTTAATGAGTACAGTCGTTGCAGTAAAAATGGGTACACCTACAATGCAATTATTTTTCAAAGCGATTTTATGTAACTGGCTCGTGTGCCTTGCATGTTTCCTACCTTCTCAAGTAAAAGGAGATACAGCAAAAATACTTATTATGATGTTTCTTGTCTTTACTTTCTTCTTATCCGGTTATGAACATAGTATTGCAAACTTATCATTATTTGCACTATCTTTAGTATCACCACATCCTGATACAATTTCTTTCGCTGGTGCTATCCATAACTTAATTCCGGTTACAATTGGCAACATTATCGGCGGATCCGTATTCGTTGGGATGGTATATCATTATTTAACTCAAAAAAATCCAGAACCTAAAGCGGCAGAAGATAACCTAGAAGCAGTTCAACAAGAAGAAATCATCCCTTTACAAGCACAGATGAAACACTAAAAAAGCTCCAAGGATCCCCTTGGAGCTTTTTAACTTCCAGTACATTTCACCTGTATATTTGAGGAAATCTCTCTCGTTTCTTTTCCTTTATTTATCCGCTCTAACATGTACTGCATACCAATTGAATCATTTGTATGTAAATGAATTTCCTGTACATAAAGACCTTCCGTACAAAAAACTTCTAAAAAATCCAAACCATTTTTCTGACGCCATCCCATATTATAATCGAGCGATATAATATCTACATCAGAATTGCGCAAAAAATTTAAAGCAGTTTCGACTGTTGTCGCTAAGACATAACCAAAGGGGCAAGGTCTTTGATCATCCATATACACTTTCATTTTCTACTTCTCCTTTATCCCGCTATTTGCGGACAGTAATACCTCCACTGGTTACAGTTTCACTTTATTCCAGATATATCATAGCCAAATAACATATTGTTCCAAGTGCAATAAACGGTCCGAATGGCAATGGTTGTCTTGATGTAATACGCTTGAGTAACATACCAATTCCAAAGAAACAAAGACTCAAACTAGAAGCACAACAAAGCACAATAAAAATTGCTTTCGCCCCTATTATAAATCCAAGTAGCGAAAGTAATTTCACATCCCCTCCTCCAAGTCCATTCGGAAATAGAATTTGAACGAGATATAACACAATAAATATCGTTCCTCCACCAATCAAACCCTCCCACCAAGGAACGAGTGAAATAAAAATATGTTCTATTACAAATAAACAAGCAAAAGAGAATAAAATTACATCCGGGATTAACATATAGAACAAATCTGTCATTGTAATGATAATGAGTAAAGAAAGTAACGTCCATATAAGAATTAGTTCTTTCTCCATTCCAATCACATACGTAAAAAAAAGAAATGCTCCCCCTGTTATCACCTCAAACAATGTATAAATAAAGGGTACTTTCATTTTACAATGAATGCAGCGACCTCTTTGTAAACAAAAAGAAATAATTGGAATAAGCTCTTTCGGCCTTAGCGTATGACGACAATAGTCACAATAAGAACGAGGAGCAATAATAGATTGTCCAATAGGAATACGTACTGCTACAACCGTATAAAAAGAACCTAGCACCGTCCCTATTAAAAAAGCATATAAATAAAATATCACACCATCCTCTCCTTCCCCAAAAAAATATAGCAAAAAGAGAGCGACACTTCCATTTCGCATTATCTTTGTTCTAATAAAAAAGCAGGCCATTTCTTAGCCTGCTTTTCCCCATTTTACACTACAAAATAATATGCTTTTAATGGTCCATGTACACCTACAACAAGATTCATTTCAATATCAGCTGAGTTACTTGGACCTGTAATAAAGTTAATACAAGATGCAACTTCTTCTCCATTCTCTACACGCGTATTCATATCATGAACCGCTTGTGTAATACGTGGTACAATTGTTTCACGTGGAATGATTGCAAAATAAATCGTAGGCAAGAAGTGTAAAGAACGACCTTGTCCTTTATGACTTTGCACGACAATTGTACCGGATTCTGCTAATGTGTAATCACTAAAAGCAATACCGATATTTGCTTTTTCAGCTAAGCGAATATTTTCTTCTTTTTTCTCTGGATCCCAAGTGTTTACTTCAACATTTTCGTTCGGAAGTTCTGTAGAAAATAGAGCATTCAAACCGTATGTATCAAAACGTTCGTCCCCCGATAATAAAATAGGTCCGCCGCCGTTTTCAGTAATTACTTTTCGAACTACTGCACTCAGTTCATCCTTTGTTGTTTCAATTACAGTCGTATGAATGTTGGTACATTGTTTTTTGAATACTGCTAACAATTCTTCCTCTGAATAATCTTTCAACGTTTCTACGTTTACATTATTCTTCCATACTGGACGCTGTACTCCTTCTGTTTTACGCGCACGCCCAAGTTCTTTCGCAATGTTGTCTAAAAAGGAATCACGGTTTTGAATTGTCCCTGTCATCAGTCATTCCCGCCTTTCTTATGATCTTTATACCAATCACGGAATCTTTCTTTACTTGGAGCTGGGAACTCGCGAATATCCGTCCAGTTTTTCAGCGGTCCTACACCTTTCGTTACACGATTACCAGACGTAAATGGACTCATAGCAGCCGGAGCAATTTTAGATCCCATTTTGTATAAAGATGCGGAAGACGCACCCATACTAAACATCTTCATTGCTAATTTTTCTGCAAGTGGCGCTCGCCCTTCTTCCTCAACAATGACTTGGCGATGTTTTAATAACAAGTCATGCAATGGAATTTTTACCGGACAAGCTTCTGTACACGCTCCGCATAAACTAGAAGCATACGGAAGCTCTTTATAATCATCATATCCACCTAAAAGTGGTGTTAATACTGCCCCAATTGGACCAGAATAGATGGATCCATAAGAGTGACCCCCAACATGACGATATACAGGACATACGTTTACACAAGCTGCACAGCGAATACATTGCAACACTTGACGGAATTCAGAACCTAAAATTGTAGAACGTCCATTATCAACAACAACTAAATGAAATTCTTCTGGTCCGTCTACTTCCTCTTCCTGAATCGGTCCTGCTACCGTTACATAACTTGTTAATTTTTGACCAACCGCACTGCGGCACAGTAAACCAACAAGAACATCTAGTTCTTCCATAGTTGGAACCATACGTTCCATACCCATTACCGCGATTTGTGTTTTGGGAATAGACATAACAAGGTCAGCATTTCCTTCGTTTGTTACTAGACAAAGAGAGCCTGTATTTGCAACTGCAAAGTTACATCCCGTTACCCCAATTTCAGCATCCATAAATTTTTCACGAAGTTGTTTACGAACAAACTTTGTCATTTCATATGGATCATCAGAATTTTCATATCCAAGCTTTTCTTTAAACACATCACGAATTTGCGTTCTGTTTTTATGAAGTGCTGGTGCAATGATATGAGATGGTGGATCGTTATCTACTTGTAAAATGTACTCACCTAAGTCACTCTCTAATACTTCACAGCCAATTTCTTCAAGTGCATGGTTCATGCTAATTTCTTCCGTTACCATCGACTTTGATTTTACAACTTTTTTTGCTTGCTTCTTCTTTGCTACCTCTTGAATATACTGTGCTGCTTCTTCTTTCGTTTTTGCAAAGAAAACATGCCCGCCTCTTTTAGATACATTTTCACTCAGTTGCATTAAATAGTAGTCTAAGTTTTCTAACGTATGCTGACGAATTTGTTCACCAAGTTCACGCCATTCTTCCCAGTTTCCTAATTCATCGGCTGCTTTTAAGCGATTTGTATATAAACGCGTTTGTGCAGAAGATACTGCCCCGCGCATAAATGAATCTTGAATTCCATCGCCAACGCGATCATTAAATTTTTTCTCACTGATTTTCATAGACATAGCTTATGTTCCCCCTTCATGAGCGACTATTCAATACCTCAGCAATATGCATTACTTTTACTTCTTTACCTAAGCGCTCAATACGTCCGCCAATGTTTAACAAACACCCACAGTCAGCACCAATTAAATAATCAGCACCTGTTTCCATCACACTATCCACTTTCTCATCTACCATTTGTTCAGAGATTGGTGTCATTTTAACTGAAAACGTTCCCCCAAAACCACAACAATTTTGTACGTTTGGTAGTTCTTTTACAGTTAGCCCTTTTACATTTGATAGTAAAATCCCTGGAGCTTCTTTTACTCCTAGCAAACGTGTCATATGACAAGATTTGTGAACAGTCGCTGTTCCTTCTAAGTGCGCACCAACATCTGTAACTTTTAACACATCAACAATAAATTGTGTTAATTCATATGTTTTATCTGCTACTTTTTGTGCACGAGGTGCCCATTTCGGATCATCCTTAAAAACGTGTGGATACTCATGAAACATTGTCGCACAAGAACCAGATGGTGTAACGATATATTCTGCATCTTCGAAAGTTTCAATCATATGCTTCATCGCTTCTTTTGCTGCTTCTACATGACCGCTGTTATATGCTGGTTGTCCACAGCAAACTTGAGCTTCTGGAAATTCAATTTCACACCCCAAATGCTCCAACAATTCAACCGTTGCTTTACCAACATTTGTTTCAAACATATCAACTAAGCAAGTAACAAACAAAGTAACTTTCATAATTATAATTCCCCCTCATTACAACTTCGCCAACAATCATATGGTCATCAGATGACTTAACAGAAAGAAGAAGCTAGGCATAATTGACCTACCTAAACCTCTCCCTAAAAAGAAAACGCTTACTCAATCTTTCTCTATTCTATCAGAAAAATGAATTTTTGAAAGACTACATCACGAATTTATATCTTGTCTACCTGTGACAATATGCTCTACATTTGTTAAATGATTTAGCATTGCTTGCTGTGCAGATTCCACATCTTGTTTCAATACCGCATCATAAATAACTTGATGCTCTTCTAAAAGTCGTTCTGCTGTTGTTTGTTCACCATATAAAATAATGCGTCTCGACTCACCAATCGTCTCAGCAATCATTTCCGAAACATGATTCATAAGTTCGAGTAAGATGTTGTTATGTGAAGATTCTGCAATTCCCATATGAAAATGAAAGTCCGCTTTTTCACCAGCCCTTTCATTCCCCATGCTTTTTTCCATTTCATCTAACCAATGCTTCATATTTTTCAAATTATCTTCTGTACGTTTTACTGCTGCTGCCCGAACTGCCCCGACTTCAAGCACTTTTCGTACTTCCAATAAATCTAAAATATCTTCCTTCTTCATTAACAACATGTTATTTAAAGGTTTTGTCAATGCTGAAGAATCGAAGTTCTTCACATATGTTCCTTCCCCTTGTTTCATTTCAATTAACCCCATAGCTCGCAAGGCACTAAGCGCTTCACGAACTGCAGATCTGCCAACTTGAAACTGCTCGGCTAATTGATGAACAGGAAGAAGTTTGTCACCAGGTTTTAATGTACCATTTTTTATCATCGTTAAAATGGCTTCAGATACTTCTTCGTAAATTTTTTTCGGCTTAATAGATTTGTACTCCAGTTAAATCACCTCAGTATCATCCAAACAACAATTCAAACGATTTATAAGAACATAGCATCCATAACCATTTTAGAACGAATTAGTAAGAAGTACAAATGTTTTGTTCATAAAATAGCCAAATTTTTGTTATATAGAGGAAATTGATGGTTATTATACCCAATAGCGGGTTGTAACTGGTATTTGATCTGGTATTATTCGCCTTCATTTCCTATTTCCCCCTCTATTCACGGATAGTAAGACCCCCACTTCAAAACGTGTTACGTTTAAGTGGGGAAATTGACAACTAAAACATACTTCCTTCTTCATTCGCAGGTAATTTTATAATAACCGTTGTTCCCTTTCCTTTTTCACTTTCGACTCGCCATTCTCCATCATGGATATGCACGATTTGTTTGACAATCGCAAGACCAAGACCTGTTCCACCATGCCTGCGACTTCGCCCTTTATCAACCCGATAGAAACGTTCGCCAAGCTGCTCTAAATGCTCAGCATCAATACCAATTCCCGTATCCTTTATTTTCAATTCACACTGCCTATCTTTTTTCTTCAATTGTATAGAAATGTTTCCATTTTGATTTGTATAACGAATAGCGTTGTCTAGCAAGTTATGAAGCACCTGTTGCATCCGATCCTCATCAATCGTTACAATAATATCTGGATCAAGATCCGTTGAAATATACAGCTCTTTTTCCATACATTTCAATTCGTACGTTTCTAATACATCTTCAATAAGCTGCGCAAATACAATCGGTTGTTTTTTTAATGGAAAATGGTCTCCTTCAAGTTGCGCCAAATCCAATAAATCATGAACAAGCCGTTGCATACGACCAGCTTCTCTATGAATGAGCTGTGTAAATTTTGATTGTTGCTGTCCCTTTGCAACTCCATCTAATATCGCTTCACTATACCCCTTAATATAACTTAGTGGCGTCCGCAGTTCATGAGAAACATTTGCTGAAAATTCCTTACGTTTGACATCTTCCATTTCTAATGAATTTGCCATTTTATTAAACGCTTTCCCTAAACGTCCTATTTCATCTTCCGACGAAATCGTAATACGCTCAGAAAAATCTCCTGTTGCCATATGATTTGCAACTCGTTCCATTTGTGAGAGCGGTTTTGTAATCGCAATAATAATTTTTCTACCAATCCATATTGTAAGTAAAATCATAACGAAAGCTAATGGAGCTAAAATAAGTCCCATATCATAGATTAAATCTTTAATACTCTTTAATGGAATATATGAGTACACAATCCCAACTAATTTCTTTTCTTCTAAAACAGGAATAACAACTCCCATAATATTACGCTCGAAATGTTCTTCATATCCAACCTTCGTAACAGTCTTTCCATCTAACAATGTTTGTCTATCACTCTCACTAATAAGGGAATGATGATGTACATCAAAAGGTATACAAGCACTTAAATCACGAGGATTACTAACGAAAAGTACATCCGCACTCGAGATACGATCAAATGCCTGAACTTTCTCTCCAAACGCTAACGTACCCTCGTCCTTTTTATATTGAGATACGAGCCTTTTCCCTTCCATTACTAACGAATCTTCAATGTTTTGAACATATAACTTTTCATATGAATATAAGGACACGAAATAAAGAAAAGAAACTGTTACACATACTGCACATACCACCGTAAGCCAAAGCTTTTGTACCATCGTAAACATGTTACACCTCAAATTTATAACCTACACCCCAAACTGTTTGAATGTAGTTTCCACTTTCTCCAAGTTTTAAACGCATCGTTTTCACATGTGTATCTACCGTTCTCGTACTTCCTGCGTAATCATATCCCCATACCTTTTCAAGTAATTGCTCACGACTAAACACTTGTCCATTATGCCCGCAAAGAAAATAAAGTAGATCAAACTCTTTTACAGTAAGAGAAATAGACTCTCCGTCTATTTCAATTCGACGACTTTTTTCGTTAATTACGATTGAACCAAATTGAAGTTCTTCTTCTTGTTGTTCTTGCTTCGTATATCTTCTTAATACAGCTTCCATACGAGCAATGAGCTCACCTGGACTAAATGGCTTTACAATATAATCGTCCGCTCCCATCCGTAAACCATTAACGCGGTTCCATTCTTCTCCTTTTGCTGTTAAAAAAATAATTGGTACATCCGATGTTTTTCGAATTTCTTTACAGACTGAAATTCCATCCATCTGTGGCATCATAATATCTAAAATAACAAAATCGTAATGATCTGTATCAAGCATATGAAGCGCATCTTTTCCGTTCTCTGCTTCTCCCCATTCATATCCGAAATTATCTAAATACATCCCAACAAGCTGTCTCATATCACTTTCATCATCTACAAGTAATACTTTATGTTTGTTCATCTCTCTCCCTCTCTCCCTTCTCGCTGCGTAAGTTGAAACGGTCCCTTTCCAACCGCAATCGTTTGTTTCACTTTCATTTTCTGAATATCAATTACATACACTTCATTACTATCATAGCTAGCTACATAACCTTCTTTCCCACTTTTCAAAAAAGCAAATGGATTAGATCCTACCTCAAGAGCTCCTACTTCTTGATATGTTCGCGCATCAAATTTTCTTAATGTATTTGATCCATGACTTAATGCATACACGAATTTTTCATCTCCTGCAAGACTAACTGGCATAAATGGTGCATGTAAAGAGCGAATCATCTGTCCATCTGCTAAAGAATAAACCAATACTTTCTCATTCACTTGCTTCCCATCTCCATGTCCACCAATCCATATTTCCTTTCCATCAGCGCTGACCATTGCCCCTGTTGATGCTGGTGGTACCATAAATGAATGCACAACTTTCTTTTGGTCTAAGTCAATTGTTGATAACTGTGTATCATAAAAATTTAATACATGTAATTGTTTATCATTCTGCACCATTGTTAGCGGGCCTTTTCCTACCGAAACACTCTCTGTCTCTTTCCCATTTATTGTAAAGAATCGTACTTTTTGTTCATTTTGATCAGCCATAAATAATTGTTTTCCATCATTTGATACGATGACATTCGTAATTCCTTTTCCCGTTTTCCATTTGTTCACTTCGTTTCCTTCTGTTAACGAGTATATATATGCATATTCTAACTGCTTACCATATACAAGCATGTCTTCCCCACTTGGCAGCAGCACGATTCCTGTAATAGGTTCTTTTAATTCCCATGTTGTTAATGTCTTTTTCGACTTTTCATCAATAAAACTAACGCTACCTTCTTTAATATTTGTTGTTATGATGATACTTTTATTTTTAGCAATCGGTGTATATGAATTCCCCTGACATCCTGCTAACAGAAACAAAAAACATAGCAGAAAAAAGTATTTCTTCAAAAGATTCCCTCCATCTTTAGATGATTTCGTTATAATTGTAAAATAGCAAATATTTGTGAGGAAAGTGTGAAATCTTCCTAGTCTTAATAAAACTACATATATAATGTACAACAAATAGAAATAGAGGTGTGCAAATTATGCTTTTTCCCGATTTAGCAAACAAAATTGTCCGTGAAGTTCGAAGGCTACTTACTGAAAATATTATAATTATTGATATACAAGGCACAATTATCGCTAGCACAAATCCAGCACGAATTGGACAATTTCATGAAGGCGCCCTTCGCTGTGCGAAAGAAAAGAAAACTGTCATCATTACAAAAGAAGATGAACGATATTTACAAGGGGTAAAAGCAGGAATGAATCTGCCTCTCCTTTTCCATGATGAAGTAATTGGCGTTATTGGCATTACAGGTGAACCCGAAAACATTTCACAATACGGGGAAATATTACGAAAAATGACCGAATTATTAATTCATGAAAATTATTTTTTAGAACAACTAGAACTCGAGCAACGTTCCTATGAAGCTTTTGTTTTTGATTGGTTGCAAAGCAATGATTGGTCTCCTAGTTTTCTCGACCGTGCGAAAACACTCGGTATCGATTTACATAAGAAAAAACAACTTATTTTATTTTCATTTGATCAAGATGATACAATGCTACAACGGAAAATTTGGCAGCATATTCGTAACTTGTTAGCTAAAGAGGAACTATTTGTACGATGGGGAAATGACCGTTTTATATTATTTACAACAATGGAAGCAAAGAAAAGAACTTTTCAATTTTTAAAGAGATTGAAACACGATTGTGAATCTTTATTTCCGATTATACTATATATTGGTATTGGACAAACAGTAATGCCAAATGAAATGCATGTATCATACGAACAAGCATTGCGTGCGCTTTCGGTTGCCTTTAAAACAAAAGGCATTATATTTAATGAAGATTTACGTTTAGAAATGTGTTTACAAGATATTACCGCTAACACTCGTGAAGAATTTCTTCAACGCACCATTTATCACTTGCTACCTGCAACTGAACTCATGCAAACACTACGCTTATTTATCGATCATAATCAATCCTATAAACAAACAGCAGAACTGTTACACATTCATATTAATACATTACATTACAGACTTAAAAAAATAGAAGATTATACAGGACTTGACCCAAAACAATTTAAAGATTTAATTATTTTATACTTTGCACTTCTTTTATTAGATAATCATACAAAAAAAGACAGCAAAAACAATTAATCTTCAGTTGATTATACATAGAAAGAAATCCCCTACTTTTTTATGATTATAATGAAAACACTGTTACAACGTGTATATTCTTATTTTCATCATTCAGTAAATAGTCACTGAATGATGAAATGAGTCAAACTCTTATGAATAGGATAAACAAGTTAACAGTTTGAGGGGGATTTTCTAATGTTAGAACAACATATTATTGATTCATTCGTATCCATTGTTGGCAAAGATAATGTAGATACGTCCAACATGGGACGTTTAACGTATAGCTACGATGCAACTCCAAATTTCCAAGCGATGCCCGATGCGGTTGTCGCACCACGCAACACGAACGAAGTAGCTGAAATATTAAAAGTATGTAACGATCATAAAGTTCCAGTTTACGTACGAGGCTCTGGAACAAACCTTTGCGCAGGAACATGTCCACTTGAAGGCGGAGTTGTTCTTATCTTCCGCCATATGAATCATATTTTAGAAATAGATGAAGAAAACTTAACAATTACCGTGCAAGCTGGTGTCATTACACTTGATATTATTAAAGCAGTGGTAGAAAAAGGGCTATTTTATCCACCAGATCCAAGCTCTATGAAGATTTCTACAATCGGTGGGAATATCAATGAAAATTCCGGTGGCTTACGCGGTTTAAAATACGGTGTAACACGAGATTATGTTATGGGCCTTGAGATTGTCTTGCCAAATGGTGATATCATTCGCACCGGTGGTAAATTAGCAAAAGATGTAGCTGGCTATGATTTAACTCGCCTATTCATCGGCTCTGAAGGGACACTTGGTGTTGTAACAAAAGCCATTTTAAAACTTGTTCCAATGCCTGAAACAAAGAAAACAATGCTTGCATTATATCAAGACATCAATGAAGCCGCTCGTGCTGTATCAGCAATTATTGCCAATAAAATTATTCCAGCAACACTTGAATTTTTAGATCAACCAACAATTGAAGTGGTAGAAGAATTTGCACAGATTGGTTTACCAACAGATGTAAAAGCAATTCTCCTAATCGAACAAGATGGCTCTCCTGAAGTTGTGAACCGCGATATTGAAAAAATGGCTGAAGTTTGCCGTTCTATGCATGCGGTTGATGTTCGTATTGCAAAGGATGAAACAGAAGCAGATGCACTCCGTACAGCGCGTCGCAGTGCGCTCTCTGCTCTAGCAAGACTGAAACCTACCACAATTTTAGAAGATGCTACTGTACCACGTTCTCAAATTGCTCCTATGGTTGAAGCAATTAATGCCATCGCTAAAAAATATGATATTTCTATTTGTACATTTGGGCATGCTGGTGATGGAAACTTACATCCAACATGTATGACCGATGCTCGTAATGCTGAAGAAATGCACCGTGCTGAACAAGCCTTTGCAGAAATTTTCGAAAAGGCAATTGAACTTGGTGGTACCATTACAGGTGAACATGGCGTTGGTGCCATGAAAGCTCCTTATTTAGAGTTGAAATTAGGAAAAGAAGGCATCGCTGCTATGAAAGGTATTAAGCAAGCTTTCGATCCACATAACATTATGAATCCTGGAAAAATGTTTGCCAAGGACTCTCGTAAAAGAGTGGTGGTAGAAAGATGACAACATTAAATAAGGGACAGATTCAAAAAGCATTTAAAGAACGCCTGAATGAAGATGAATTATTAAACTGTATGCGATGTGGATTTTGTTTACCAACTTGTCCTACCTATATTCAATCTGGATATAAAGAGTCTCATTCCCCGCGCGGTCGTATCGCTTTAATGAAGGGCGTTGTCGATGGATTAATTGAGCCGGATGAAGATATTGAAAATACATTAAATGTTTGCCTTGGGTGCCGCGCTTGTGAACCTGTTTGCCCATCTGGCGTAAATTACGGACATTTATTAGAAGAAGCACGCGATATTATGAATCAAAATAAAAAGTTCTCTATGCCCGTCAAAGCTGTTCGTAAAATTGTATTCGAAGGCTTATTCCCTCACCAAAATCGCATGCGAACATTAACAGGACTAATCGGTTTTTATCAACGCTCTGGCTTACAAACGTTAACACATAAAACAGGCATTATGAAGTTGTTCCCAGAAACACTCGCAACAATGGATCTCGTCTTACCAAAAGTACCTAAGATGAAAGAAATGAAAAATCGCCCTGAATTTTTACCAGCTGAAACAACAAAGAAAAAACGTGTTGCTTTCTTTACTGGCTGTTTAATGGATACAATGTTTTTGGAAACAAACAACGCTACGATGAAACTCCTTCAACTTGCTGGCTGTGATGTTGTGATTCCAAAAGAACAAAGTTGCTGCGGAGCACTACATGGTCATGCCGGAGAAAAAAGTGGCGCAAAAGAGCTTGCAAAACGAAACATCCAAGCCTTTGAAGATTTAAAAATTGATTATATTATTACAAACGCCGGTGGTTGTGGCGCGTATCTCGTAGATTATGACTACTTATTAAAAGATGATCCAAAATGGGCAGAACGCGCAAAACAATTTGTTACGAAAATAAAAGATATCACTGCTATTTTAGTAGAATTAGATTTTCATAAACGAACTGATTTACGCCTTCCTCCGCAAATTATTACGTATCAAGACTCTTGTCACTTGCGTAATGTCATGCGGACATCTTCTCAACCTCGTATGCTCTTACAAGCAATTCAAGGTGTGACATATCGTGAAATGAAAGAAGCGGATCGTTGCTGTGGTTCTGCTGGTATTTATAATATTGTACATTCGGAATTATCCATGGAATTTTTAGATTACAAAATGGAACGTGTTCATGAAACCGATGCAACAACAATTGTCACTGCAAATCCAGGGTGCTTACTACAAATGAAACTCGGCATTGAACGTGAAAAGCTTTCTCATAAAATGAGAGGTATTCATATTGTAGATTTATTATTAGAAGCAATTGAATCAAACTCGTAATATATGTAACAATGTGAAAACGGCTATCTCTTTCTTCTATGTAAAGAGATAGCCGCTTTTTTATTCGCTACAAGATTAAAAATATGTTACCGTCTATAAAAAAAGAACAACAAAAAGATTACAACTTCGTAAAAAAGCATCCATTATATTCCTCAAAAAAGTGGTAAAACCCTTGATGTGAATGGTTTTCATCTTTCCTAAATAGGTAATTTCACCCAAAATATCACCTTTATAAGCAAGGCAGAAAATGCTGAAACTTCCTTTTACAATCTAGTTTTCTCGCATTTCATCTCTTATTTAAATCTAGGATAAAATAGGTAATTTTATAGTCTATGTATTTTTTTCCATCTTTTTTCCGGCAATTTGTATGCTACGATGAATTTGTCAGTCGGACAGGCTGTCAAAAATAAATCTGTGTGAGAACAGTTAAAAAACTTTTACATAGGGGGACACATATCATGAAAAAGCGTGTTTTATTATCTGTAGCAGCAGCAACTGCATTTACATTCGGAGCATCTACTCTTAGTGCCGAGGCAGCAACGGTACAACCATCCACAATAAAGGTTCAGAATATTCAGCATTCTAAAGTCTTTATGCAACATATGAATCAACAAGAATTACAAAAATACTTACAATCTATGGGAATTAACTCTCTAGCACAATGGAATCAAGTAAAATTCCAACAAGGGAACTGCTTCATTCCTGGTCAGCAACCAAACGTACCTACTACACCAGAGGTTACTAAACCAGAAACTACTAAACCAGAAACTACTAAACCGGTAGAACAAAAACCGGCTGAAGAAACAGCAAAACCAGAGGCTCAAAAGCCAGCTGAAAACAACAACAACAACAACAACAATACTAATAACAATGAAGCACAAAAACCGGCTGAAAATAAGCCAGCTGAAGAAGCAAAAGGCTCTTTAAGCGAATTTGAACAACGCGTTGTTGAATTAACAAATGCTGAGCGTGCAAAACAAGGCTTACCAGCATTAAAAGTTGACGCTGAATTAAGTAAAGTTGCACGTGCTAAATCTGAAGATATGCAAAAAAATAACTACTTCGATCATAATAGCCCAACATACGGATCTCCATTCGATATGATGAAGAAGTTCGGTATTTCTTATAAATCTGCAGGTGAAAACATCGCACAAGGCCAACGTACACCAGAAGAAGTTGTACAAGCTTGGATGAATAGTGAAGGTCACCGTGCAAATATTTTAAATAGCGGTTACACTCACATCGGTGTTGGTTATGTTGAAAGTGGAAACTACTGGACACAACAATTTATTACGAAGTAAGTATATGAATTAAAACCTTTCTTTTTAGAGGGGGAGAGAGGATCTGGCCGCACATAGAAGCGGTCAGATCCTTTTTCTGTCCCATGCCATGTGAAACCAAAAGGAGACAATGAGTGCAGGTCTCCTTTTGGTCTTCATAGCCGCGACTTATATATTGGAAAATCAAAATGGACTTATATATATAAGGAGTCTCCTATTATAGAAGACTCCTTTTTTCCCTCTATTCGCGAGCAGTAAGACCCCCACCTCAAAATTCAGCGAAAACAAGACGTTAGGTTTTGGGATCAACTGCCCGGAAAAGCTCGATTGGTGAGGGCCGATAATCAGCGGGGGGAGATAAAGAAGCCCCCACTGATTAAAGTTTTACTTTATGTTTCATAATTTTCTAGTATATATGAATACAAAATACAACACATAAAAGCAATAGACCCACAGCTAATCACACCGATTAGTAGATACAATCCCCATTGTAGTTTCAAAAACAAACAAATTAATATGATAAGCGACATGTATTGAAAAATACGCTGACTAAACAAACGTATTTTCTGTAACACAATCGGCTCCTCTTCTTTTTTTCTTCCTTTTTTAAATCCTTTACTAACCATAAAAAGAAACGCGCTAATCCCTATTATAAGACCCGTTTGAAATGGTATATCTATTCCAGTGCCAATAGCAAGAATAAACATATGAATAAATAATAAAAATAGCGATACATTCTCTTTAAATCTCATCACAATATAGTGGTCATTCTCATTAAACTTATATACGTAACGTGAGATTATATACAACAGACCATGAAAAAAAACAATAAGATAAGGAATAAATAATACCACCACTTGCTTCCTCGCATATTCATTTGGTTCACCATTCTGATTCCAGTGCACCGCTAGATAATTCGGTAAATTTGGATATAGAAACAACGTAAATAGAAGGCCAGCAAAAAATATACCCATAATATATTTATATCTTACCAAGTAATCTTCACCTCTCTTTTCTATTTACGGCTTCGATTTTCACAAAAAATTTCCTGCAAAAAATATCTTTCTCAACTAAACAGAAAAACTTTACTTGTTCGACGTTTGGAAAGATTTCATGATGTTATTTAAATAGCTAGGAAGTGGAACCTCTACTGTTATCTCTTCTTTTGTAATTGGATGTAAAAATGCAATCCGCATAGCATGTAAGGCTTGACTTGACATATATGTGGATTGTCCACCATATAACGTATCACCAATTAGTGGATGACCACTATGACTCATATGAACGCGAATTTGATGTGTTTTTCCTGTCTCTAATTGTAACGTTACAAGCGTTACATCTTGATGCTTAAAATATTTCTCTACCCGATAATGCGTTACCGCTTGATCGCCTTTTAAAGAAACTCGGCGTCTTGTTGCATGATGTCGATCTCTTCCAATCGCTGCGTCAATTATCCCTTGCTTCTTTTTTACTTTCCCTTCCACCAATGCCAAATACGTTCTTTTAATGTTACGCTCCATTAATAACCGATCCATAATAGCACCAGCTATCCCATGTTTTGCAAATACAACGCCACCCGTTGTATCTTTATCTAATCGATGAATATGCCGTACTTTCGTCTCCACACCTTGCATTTGTAAATGAAAAGCAACAAGGTTTGCAAGTGTTCCTGTTCCACCTTTGCTAGAAGGATGCGTATCCATATGCGCAGGTTTATTTACAATTAATACGTGATCGTCTTCAAATATCACTTCTAAATCACCGAACTCCGGCTGGACACCATATTCTTCCTGGATAAACATATGAACTTGCAATTTATCTCCTTCTGCTAAAGGTTCACTCCATCGTTTTCGTTCTCCATTGACGATGATACCTTTTTCCATACGAAGTTGATGTAATAGTTTTTTGGGGACGCCCCATTCTTCTTTTAACAAAGAATCAATGCTGATACCGCTCCATTTAGCAGGAACCGTAATTTCACACCATTCTCCCTTTCTTTTCATTTCCATGCTTTATCCACCTTATTTCTATTGATTCTACTATTGTAACGGAAAATGATTCATTATGCATTGTTTAAAGCAAAAGACAGTCTATTGCATAGACTGCCCTCTAAGCACGTAATTTCTTCATTTCTCGTAACATTTGTTCTGCTTTTTGCTCATAAGATAAATCTTTAAAAAAATCTGCTAATCGCTTGTAGTCATTGTAAGCATCTAATAAATCATCTATCGTTTCTTCCTGAGAAACTTTTGGCTTCGATTTCATTTTCACCGGGTACCGATAACCGGACACCTCATGTATTTTATAATATTCTTCCTCCACTTGAATTACTTTCACAAGTTCCTCTTCTTCAGCATCCATTGTGTACCCATCAAATTCCCTCAGTAATTCATAAATAATATGAGTCCATTCATCTTTTGGGTAAAACCCTTTTTCTAGTCTATAGCCGACAATGCGATACATGTGCCCATCATTTTCTGCAAACTGTACAGTATCATTTAACTTAAATTTAAAATAGCGAAACATTGTCTTCACCTGCTTTTATATGTATTGTTCTTACCACATACTATTTGCAAAAAGAGGGTGATGCTATTCATAAAAAAAGCGCTCCTCCTATAAGAGAAACTGCTAAAAAACGTTTCTTTTTGGGTGAGAGGGAGGAAATGAGAGGAGATCCGCTTTTGTGTTCATATCCGCGATTGATATGTCAGTAAATCAAAATGAATATATATGGAAAGAATGACGGATCAAAAAAGACCACTGAAAAACTTCCGTTTTTCAGTGGTCTCTCTACAAGATGAGCGCTTTTTTAATCCGATGATTTTACTTTTTTCTTTCGAAACGGCAGCCACCAGTTCCAATCTCCGAACATTTTCATTAAACTTGGTACAAGCATAAGTCGAATTATTGTTGCATCAAGAAAAATAGCAAGTGCCACACCGAGTCCCATTTGCTTTACTGGTAAAATATCAGTAAATGCGAATGCACCTGTTACAACAATCATAATGAGAGCAGCTGATGTAATGATACGACTCGTTGATACAAGCCCTTCTAACGTTGCCGTATCATTATCTCCTGTCTCTTCATACAATTCATGAATACGAGAAATAAGAAATACTTCATAATCCATACTTAAGCCGAACACAAGGCCGAATATAAAGATTGGTAACACGAATAAAACTGAACTTTCTTCCAATCCGAAATGTCCACCTTCAAATAGCCAAATCACAATACCAATGGTTGCACTTAAACTAAGCACATTCATCACAATGGCCTTAATTGGAATAAGTATAGATCGGAATGCAAAGAGCAAAATAAAGAAAGTGGAACCGAAAATGACAGACATCCCAACCACAACTTTATCTTTAATTTCATCCTCTAACTCTTGTTGAAATGTTGTCATACCACCTAAATAATACGTAATACTGTCATCTTTATACGTGTCTTTAAAATCACGAACCCATTGCTTCGCAGTTTCCGTCCTCGGCTTTGTATCCAAGGAAATTTGAAGAGTTGTTTTATTTCCTTTTGTATATGCTTCCAGTACAGGTTCCACTTGCGTACGCTGTGGGGATTGTAACAATGTAGCAAGCTGTTCAGGTTTCATACCGTTTAGTTCATCATATAGACTTTTTACTTTATATACATGCTTATCTTTTTTCAGTTTTTGAATAACATCTTCTAACTTCTGTAAATTTTCTTTCTCTATGACATTACTTTTCATCTCTAGTACTAGTGTAACATCGGCATGTGTTTTTACAATTTTGTTAAATGACTCTTCATACCTTTCATATGCAATTCGTGTATCACTTTTCTCTGGCAATGCTTCTACACCAGGAAATTGCAGATTAGCAGTGCGAAGCGGCAACAAACAGACAATAATAAACAATGTAACAACGATAATCATCATAATAGGATGCTTCATAACAAATTGAGCGAACTTACGCCACATATTTGAAGTGCGAGGTGCAGTTTGATCCCTTTTCAAGATTCGCTTCCCTATTAACGATAACAATGCCGGAAGAAGTGTAAGTGAAAATAACATACTCATTATAACAACAATCATCCCGCTAATCGCAACAGACTGAATATAATCAATTTCAAAGAAAAACAAACCGGATAAACCAACAAAAACACATAACCCTGAAAATACAATAGCACGCCCCGCTGTTTGATATGTGACAGCTATCGCCTCTTTTACTGTCCGATATGCCACTTCCTCTCGAAACCGATTCACAAACATCAATGCAAAGTCAATTGATAGCGCAAGCCCAATCATAGGTGCAACATTTAATACAAAAATAGATAACTCTTTATCTACACCAATAAAATATAAAATGCCCATTGTACTAATAACACTCAGCGCCCCATTTAAAATCGGCAAGATGGAAGCAAGCAAGCTACCGAATGAAAATAGTAGTACAAGAAAGGCAATTGGCAATCCAATCATTTCTGCTACTTTCAAATCATTTTGTGTCCGCTCATTAATTTCTTCATTAATCTTTGGAAAACCTGTTGGTGATACTTTCAAAGTATCGTTACTTTCCTTTTCTATTTCTTTTGCAAATTGTAATGTCTTTTCATTCCGTTCTTTACTTGTTTTCCCGGAAAATAAAATTGTCGCATACGCAATATCGTCTTGTAACATTTCTTTATTTTCTAATGGATGATGGAATGAATCATACGTTTCTTTCGTTTGAATTCTTGTTGTAATGTCTTCGATTCTTTTTTGAAAATCCTCTTTTGAAATTCCTTTATTCTTCTGGAAAACAAGAAGGAGCGTATCTTGAGACTGTTTAAAATCTTTATCTAAAATTGCTTTTGTCGTTTGATAGTCTCCTTTTGTTTGGAAACCATCGCCCCCTAATACCCCTGGAAGTTTTGGTGCGAAAATGCCGAGTGCTATCGCTAACACAACTAATGTAATTATGACTGTATAGCGAAGTTGATAAAGAAAACTACCGAATTTCCCCCATTTATCTATTTTATGTACATTTGTCTTCACACATCTTCACCTACTTTATATAATTAGTGAATCTTTCTATATAAATCCATTTTAATTTTTCGACATATAAGTTGCTGCGACGAAGAACAAAAAGTGACCGCTACTTGTTTTCTCTTTCTGTTTTCATTTGGCATGGGGCTGAAAAAGGATCTGACCGCTTCTATCCACGGACGGATCTTCTCTTCCACCTAAAAAATGGTTTATGTCGGTTTTTTCATTTGGATTTATATATATTTTAGCACATATTACCATAATCAATTAGAGAATTTGGTATGAAAAAAAACGTCCGAAAAACCCGGTAATCTGAGCCTTTTCGGACGTGTCTCATCTCTCTTGATTCGTTCCAAATCGCTCTGAAAATAAGCGATGAAAATACATAGCGATAATTAATGCAATACCACTTAAACAATAGCCAGCTAAAATATCAGTCGGATAATGTACAGATAAAATAATCCTACTTAATCCAATCCATATGATTAGCAATGCCATCGCAATCGTAATAACAACTTTCCCAGCCACATTTTTTACGTTTGCAGCAATGATATAAGCAAGAAATCCATACGTAATCATTGATAGCATAGCATGGCCGCTTGGAAAACTATATCCAAGGGCATCAAGCGCTTCATTTAAGCTCGGACGATCTCTTTTCATCATTTCTTTTATTCCTTTATTCACAAGATGTGTCATTAACACAGCCGTAGGATACACAATCATCGCTGCATAGTAACGTTTCTTCCAAAACACGAACAGACTAAGAATAAGCGTGCTTATAATCCCAATTGCAGATCCCATTTTTGTAAAATATGTAAAAAACGCAAATGAACTTTCTGTTTGTAATCCTCTTACAAGATCTTTCACATATATATCAAGTGTTGTTATACCATCTGCTTGTACTCTCCAAGCAATGAGAGCAAATGCAGCAAACAACAAGAGAATACAAGCGAGCTCATATCGATGTAATTTTCGTTTCAAATTTTTCCTCCTATTATAATAAAATGCGGTTCCTATTTAGAAACCGCATTTTATTATATATCCAGTTTGTTTTTCCAACACATAAATCGCGGCTATGAAAATAAAAAGGAATCTCCACTCATTTTCTCCCTTTGTTTTCACGCCGCATGGGGCGAAAAAAGGATCCGACCGCTTCTATGCCCGGCCGGACCCTCTCTCCCACCTAAAAGATTCAGTTCTCTGTTTCTATTTTCCTTTTGTTTTTAACTCTGTCCAGTAACGATCATACTCTTTTAATTTATTGTCTACATCAACAAGCCACTCTGTACGAGCTAATTCGTCTTTCGATAAGAAAATCATATGATTATCACGATACTCTTTACTGTGAAGTTCCCATGCTTTTTCATTTGGATTACTATATCCAATGGATTCATAGTTTTTCACACTTACTTTTTCATCCATTAAGTAGTTCATAAACTTCTCGGCAAGATCTTTATGTTTCGCACCTTTTGGAATTGCTAATGTATCCGCCCAAATTGTACCGCCTTCTTTTGGAACAACATACTCTACATCTTTATTATCTTTTGCAATGAACGCTGCATCTCCAGACCAGACTGTTCCAATCCAAGCATCCTCTGTAATAAACTTTTGTTTAATATTATCTGTATCAAATGCAAGTAAGTTAGGAAGTAATTTTTGCAAGTCAGCAGCTGCTGTCTTTAACTCTGCATCATTTTGTGTGCTGTTTGAAAATCCGTTCTTTTTCAGACCCACTCCTAACACTTCACGAGAATCATTTAATAAAGTAACATGTCCTTTATATTTCTCATTCCATAAGTCGCTCCAACTTGTTGGCGCTTCTTTTACATACTTTTTATTGTAAGCAATTCCTGTTACACCCCAAGTGTATACAAGCGAGTATTTATTCTCTGGATCAAATGAAGGTGTTTTAAAATTTGAAACAAGATTTTTTACATTTGGAATGTTCTTCTTGTCCAATGGCTCTAATAAATCCATTTTTGCCATCGTTTTAACCATGTAATCTGACGGTTGAATTAAATCATATTTTGCACCACCAGCTTGTAATTTCGCAAGCATTTCTTCGTTACTTGCGTATTTATCATAGTTAATTTTCACGTTATATTTTTTTTCAAAATCCTTTAACACTTGCTCATCAAAGTTATCAGCCCAGCTATAAATATTTAGCTCCTCTTTCTTTTCACCACAGCCAGCAAGTACACCGGCAACAAGGCTAAAGCTAATTGCTGCACCAGCTATTGTTTTCATCCATTTCATCGATTCATTGCCTCCTCGTTCTTTGTAATTCTCTCTTATAATGGAAGATGTCCTCCAGAGTTTTCTTCACCATCTGCACCTTTATTACGGAATATTTCCGATGCAACCATTAATCCTACAATAACAACAATTAATATTGTAGAAAGAGCATTAATTTCAGGTGTTACTCCGCGTTTCACCATACTGTAAATATATAATGGCAATGTTGTTGATCCTGGTCCAGACACGAAGAAACTAATCACAAAATCATCGATTGATAATGTAAATGTTAATAATGCCGCTGAAATAACCCCAGGTGCAATTCCTGGAAACGTTACATAACGAAACGTTTGCCATGGGGTTGCACCTAAATCATTCGCCGCTTCTTCTAAATCACGTCCCATACCAGAAAGACGTGCTGCTAAAATCACAACAACAAACGAAATACTAAATGTAATATGTGCAATAATAATGGTAACTTGTCCAAGTTCCATCCCAATTTGACTAAATAAAATGAGTAATGATAATCCCATTAAGATATCCGGAATTAGAATCGGTAAATATACAAGACCATTAATTGCTCCTTCAAAACGATATTTATAACGATGTAATGCAACAGCAAAAATCACGCCAAGAACCGTTGTCACAACTGTCGTCACGATTGCAATTGTAATACTATTTACAAATGCATCAATGACATCTTGCTTTTGAAACAAATCTGTATACCAATGGAAGGTAAATCCTTCCCATTCTGCGTTAATACGCGAATCGTTAAAAGAATATACCATTAGAACCATCATTGGAAAATACAAGAACAATAAAATCAACCAAGAATAAGATACTAAAAACTTCTTCATCTTTGTCTATTCCCCTCCGTTTCCGTATTTATATACTTTCGTCGCACGATAATATAAGTAAATTAACAGAACAGAGAACAGAACAACAATAATTGATAATGCAGATCCAAATGGCCAGTCACGCGCACCTAAGAATTGGTTTTGAATCACGTTTCCGATCAATGCTACTTTTGATCCACCCATGACGTCTGATACAACAAACATTCCGATAGATGAAACAAATACTAGAATCGAACCAGTAGCGACCCCTGACATCGTCATTGGCAATGTCACATTCCAAAATGCCTTCATTGGTGTTGCCCCTAGATCATATGCTGCTTCTAACTTACGTTTATCAAGCTGCTCAATCGCTGCATACACTGGTAAAATCATAAATGGAAGTAAAGAATATACCATTCCTAATATTACAGATGGTGTATTATATAATAAATTTAAAGGTTCATTAATAATGCCTAACTTCAGCAATAATGTATTTACAAGACCTTGTGAACGTAAAATAACAATCCATGCATATGAGCGCACAAGAAAGTTAATCCAAAACGGAATCGTTGCTAATAATAGAAGAATAGAACGATATTTACGATCAACAATTGTAATTGTATATGCAAATGGATAACCAATGAGTAAGCAAAGTACTGTTGTAATAACTGCAATTTTCACTGTTTCCCATAATGTATTCATATACAACGGATCAAACACGCGCGATATATTATCTAATGTAAATTGCATTTCCACTGTCCCGTATGCTCCGCGCTGTAAGAACGCAAATGCTAATACGAATACAAGCGGAAATAAAAAGAAGATTAGCAACCATGTAACTGTAGGTAATGCGAGTAGTTTCCCTTTTTTCAATTTAAGGTCACCTCATCCTCTTGCTCCCAGCCTACATATACATTATCACCGATACCCCACTGCGCTGCTTCTTCGGCAGTTTGATATGCCATTAATAGTTCTGATGTTTTTTCATCGCGTACATAAAGCTTTTCCATATTTCCAACAAATTCAACATCTTCAATATGCCCAAGATGGTATTCTTTTAAAATCGGTTGCTCAACCGAACGTATTTTTACATTTTCAGGGCGCACTGCTACGTAGCTTTCCCCATTTTTTATAATATTATTTTCACCAATGAACGTCGCAACAAACAATGTTTTCGGTTCTTTATAAATTTCCTTTGGCGTTCCGATTTGCTCAATATGTCCTTTATTCATAACAACAATTCGATCACTCATACTCATTGCTTCTTCTTGATCGTGTGTTACATAAATGAACGTAATTCCTAAATTACGCTGCAAATTTTTCAATTCACGCTGCAAATCTTTTCTCAACTTAAAATCAAGCGCTCCAAGTGGTTCATCCAGTAATAACACACGCGGATTATTTACGATTGCTCTTGCAATTGCAACACGCTGTTGTTGTCCACCAGAAAGTTTTGCAGGCTTACGATTACGGAATTCAAGGAGCTGCGTTAAGCGCATCGCTTCTTCTGCACGTTCTTTTTGTTCTGCCGCTGATACTTTTTGCATCTTCATACCAAAACAAATATTTTTCTCCACCGTCATATGTGGAAATAATGCATAATGCTGGAACACTAGGTTCATATGACGCTTATAAGGTGGTAAATCGTTAATTCTATCCTCGTCAAGTAAGAGATTCCCTTTTGTAGGAGTTTCAAAACCTGCAATCATACGAAGTAACGTTGTTTTCCCACACCCACTCGGTCCAAGAATTGTTAAAAATTCTCCTTCTTTAATATCTAAAGAAAGAGGTGGTATAATCACTTGATCTCCAAAATGTTTTTCTACTGCTTCAACTTTAATAATCTTTTTCATTTTCCCGTCCTATCTACCTCAAATTTTTAATCTTTATATTCATGAATAAATATTAGTTTTCTATCAATTCTTTTGTTTCGATCCAAACAAAAACGATTGTTTAACAGCGTCCTTATCTATTCTTTATGTAGTATGTTTGATTCATTTTCGCATGATACATATGTCGAACAGAAAAACCCCTTCAGGCGAGAAGGGGTTTTTATCATACGGCTACGCCTACTGATAAACACCATCATCATTTTAACAACTTTCGTATGAATTTTAAAGCACTTTTTGTAGAAGAATAACGAATTTTCATATCAAATACTGTAGATTGGGATAAAATGCTTTTATAGTGTGAAAATGTGCGAAAACTTTGTTTTCCATGATAACTTCCTAATCCACTGCTCCCAACACCACCAAAGGGTAGATATGGCGTAGCAAGATGATATACAACGTCATTTATACACCCACCGCCATATGAGACATTACGTGTAATTTGTCTTTGAATTTCTTTACTCTCTGAAAATACATATAAAGCTAATGATTTAGGTTGTCGCTGAATTCTTTCCATGATGTCTTCTATTTTCTCATACTCTATAATCGGCAAAATTGGACCGAAAATTTCATCTTCCATAACGGAATCCTGCCATGTAATATTCGTTATAATACTAGGCTCAATATGCAGAGTTTCCTCATTATATTTCCCACCAATTTCAACCCTACCATCTTGTAAGAAAGAACATAATCTTTCAAAATGACGTTTACTGACAATCCGAACGTAATTTTCATTTTGCAGTGGTTTTTCGCCATATTGATTTTTAATTTCAATTCGTAGTGCTTTAATAAATTGTTCTTTTACAGAAGAATGAACATATATGTAATCAGGTGCAACACATGTTTGTCCCGCATTCAAGAATTTCCCCCAAACTATGCGCCTTGCTGCTATTTCTAACTTTGCATCATTATGCACAATACATGGGCTCTTTCCACCAAGCTCTAACGTAAGGGGAATCAAACTTTTAGCTGCCGCCTCCATAACAATTTTACCCACTCCAACGCTACCGGTGAAAAAAATATAATCAAACGGCTCTTTTAACAGTGCTGTGCTCTCTTTGGTACCGCCTTCAACAACCGCAACAAGTTCGGCCGGAAATAACTCTTGTAACATATTTGCAAGAAGACTAGAAACATTAGGTGTCAATTCTGACGGCTTTAATACAACCGTGTTTCCAGCGGCTATTGCCCCTACAAGGGGTGCAACCGCAAGTTGAAAGGGATAATTCCACGGAGCCATTACAAGGGTAACACCATAAGGCTCTGGAACCACTTTTCCTTTCGAACCAACATGTGTAAGTGCGGTACGAACGCGCTTCGGCTTACTCCATGAAGAAAGATGTTTCACTAAAAATGAAATTTCCTTTAATACGTATCCAACCTCTGTCGTAAATGATTCATGATCTGATTTATTTAGATCCAATTTTAACGCTTGAAAAATATCAGACTCAAAACGCTGAATCCCTTCATATAATCTTTTTAAATGTTGCTTTCTTTCTTCTATATTTCTTGTGTGACCTTTATAAAAATATGACTTTTGCTCGTTCACAATAGAAGTGATATCCATCTGCTATCTCCTCCTTCTATATTTGCATTGCTATTTCAACATATAAATCACTGCTATGAAAACAAAAAGTGACCTACACTTATTTTCTCTCTTTGTTTCACTTGGCATGGGGCAGGAAAAAGATCTGACCGCTTCTATGCTTGGACGGATCCTCTCTACCACCTTAAAAAAAGGTTTTATATTGGTTCTTCAATATATTCCACCTTTTACTTAACATTTTCCTATTCTTAAAGTTTAATTATATACGAGTTTGCATTTCATATAAAATACATTTGCTCATAAAAAAAGCTGTTGAAAGGAAAACCTTCAACAGCTTCTTCATAATTAACGATATAAGCGAACTGCACCTGCAGACTTATCATCCGATTGGCCAACTACTTCAAATTTCAGGCCAAGTTTTGGTAAAATGCGTCCTGCATCTGGAATTTGCTTATTAATATAAGCTTTAGAATCGTCGAACTTCGCAACACCTGGTAGTCCACTGTATTCAAATGTTCCACGAGGTTGTGATACAACTTTCCATGCCGGTGTTTGATCGAAAGAGAACGCTGCATCAGCAATTTGATAACGTGTGCTATCTTTAAATGTTGGCTTACCATTTAAAGTTCCTGCAATTGCTTCAGGATGAGAATCAACTACACCAAGGAATCCGTATCCTGGATGCACGCCAACCCAGTTATCTGTATAGCTTGAGTCTGCATACCATACAACCATACCTGTGTTATATACTGGACCGCGAGCATATTTTAACGCTTCGTCAGCACCAGCATAGTTTCTCCACTCTACATAGTAGTTGTGCTTTTTCTTTTCAATTCCAGTAGAAGCAACGAAGCCATCTAGTTTGAATTTTGGTGTACCTTCTGCATCATCAGAGAATACAACATTACCATCTACTGTTAATGTTGCATTATCAAGAGTAAATCCATCTAATGCTAAACCACCATCAGTACTATATTCAAATACAAGCTTCACTTTCTTACCTTTAAATTGGCTTAAATCATAAGATTTGTCTACCCATTTTCCAAGAGTGGTATCTGCACCACCTTTTACATTTTTATTACCAATTGTATCGATTAATGTTTTCGATCCATCTTCTGCTACTGCATGTACTTCTAAGAGATCATAGTCTGTTTCAATTTCATATAATGATTTGTAATCAAACTTTGCATTTGTTGCATTTGTTAAATCAAATAAAGGTGTTTCTAATGTTGTATGAAGATCATCACCTTTTGTACTATAGTAGTACTTCTTACCAAACGCAGGCTGAATTCCTTTTACATCTTTATCCGGTAAATTAACACGGATCAGACCTGGGCGAGCTGTTTTTGTTACACTTTGATCTAAGTATGTTGCATAACCAATTCCTCGGTTTAACTTATCATAATCTAATTCCACAATATTCGCCCAGTTTCCACCAATCGTTTTTTGAAAGAACTCTTTGTTTTGCGGAGAGAAACTTGTTGGCGTTGTTCCAGCAATGTTACCTGCCCAGCTACCGCCACTCATAATAGACCATGACTGAACTGGTTCACCACCGCCAGAATATTTTGTATCATACTCATCTGGAAGACCTAAGTCATGACCATATTCATGTGCGAATACACCAACTGCTCCATCTTCTGGTTCAATTGTGTAGTCAAACGCTGCCATTTTGCCATTCCAGTATGGTACTTTTGATTTTGTACCTTCTATTTCATATGGTTTTTGACCAACTGTCCAACGATGTGACCAAATTGCATCATCACCCAATTTACCGCCACCAGCTTCTTGTCCAACACCAGCATGGATAACCATTAAGTGGTCAATCAAGCCATCTGGTTGATTTTGATTGCCATCTTTATTTACATCATATTGATCAAATTGATCGAATTCTGATAAATCAAGACCGCTATCTACCGCTGCTTTTAATGCATCTTTGATCAGGTCACGAGGTCCTAGTGGTCCTTTATTATCATGACCATCTCCAGCATCTGCGCCGTAATCAGCAGCTTTTCCTGGAACTGTTAACCACTTTGTAACTGTTCCATCTACTGTATAGCTACCGCCAGATTGTTCCTCATAATACTTCTTAAATGTTTCAATTTTGCTTCCATCATCTAATGCAAATGGTTCGTCACCAAATAACATTTTTTGATAATGTTCTTGGTTAAAATCACTAGAATACATATAACCAGGTTCTTTATCAATATTGTTATGTTTGAAGTCAGCATACTCTACAAGTAAAACAAGTACTTTGTCTTTACGAACTTTTCCATTATACTCTTTTGCCTTTGCAGAAGTAGTTGGCACTTTACCATTTAATGCGCCTTTAGCGGGAACTGCTCCAGCTCCATTACCATTTGCTGGTGTTTCTAATTTTTCTTTTGTATCTGCCTTTGCATCTTTAACCTTCTTCAGGAAATCAGACGCTTCTTTTGTAACAGAATCCCCAGTTGTTTCTTCTTTTCCAGGTTTGTCACCCTTCTTTTTCTCTACATACTTTTCGACAGCTTTCTTTGTTTCTTCATTTGAAGCTGATGAATCAATCACTCCTCGGTTTTTAAGAGCATTAGCTAAGCGCTCTTCTGGAATTAAATGATCATCAATTGGACTTGTAGGTACTGTTTTTGCAGGTGTTTCTGCATAAACAGACTGGCTACCAGCCCCAAACGAGCAACTAAGAACAGCTGCTACAGCAAGTGTTGATAACACTTTAAACGGTTTCTTTTTCATCCCTTTTTTCCTCCCCCAATAAAATATGTACCAATATTTAGATAATAATAAAAATTCAGTAATTTTTCAATATTTTGTTTGATTTTGTGCTATTTTGTAACTTTCGTAACATTTTTGTAAAAATTACATATTTTCCACAAAAATATTTCTCCATATATCAGTTATTTCTGAAGATATTGATAATTTTTGATAAAACTATTACAATTTCTTTATAGAATGACAAAACAATAACTTTTTATTGATTTTACCTACAAAATATACAA
The DNA here is from genome assembly GCF_038050455.1 of Bacillus sp. FSL K6-6038. NCBI lineage: Bacteria > Bacillati > Bacillota > Bacilli > Caryophanales > Bacillaceae > Bacillus > Bacillus sp. FSL K6-6038. The sequence goes on along the minus strand of NZ_JBBOUH010000001.1, from coordinate 1,373,249 downwards.
TAAATTAACATTATTTTTACCAAATTAACTTTTCGAAATATTATAATGTGTTTAAAAGATTGTTTATTTTGTACGATTCATTACATATTAGGGAGGAATACACTTTGTACAAAGAAAAGGCAGATACGCTAGATCAGGATTGGATTGATTTAATGCTTGAAGCTTTAGATGCTGGGATTGCTATTCAAGATATCGAACACTTTTTCCAACGTATGAACCAGCCTACCAGAAACTAGCAGAGGCGTTCTTTTTAACGAAATTTGTGTTATAATAATGACATCATAAGCCGACTACATACTTACAGAAAGGTGCACAAAGATGATAGGAGAACGTATAAAACGCCTTCGGTTGCAAAGAGGGATTTCTTTAACAGAGCTTGCTGAAAAAGCAGGTGTTGCAAAGTCTTATATTAGTTCCATTGAACGTAATTTACAAAAGAACCCTTCCATTCAATTTCTTGAAAAAATTGCCAATGTTCTGCAAATTCCCGTGGATACGCTCCTTCATGACGAAATACCATCCGAAAATCAATTGGATTCGGAATGGACACATCTCGTCAAAGAAGCCATGAACTCCGGTGTATCAAAAGAACAATTTCGTGAATTTTTAGAGTTTACAAAATGGAAGAGAAATCAGAAATAATATATACGAAAAGAAGTGCATACTGGGGGGCACTCTTTTTTTAGTTACAAAAAAAGCGGGGAATCCCCGCTTTTTTGTCTGTTATTTCCTTATTGATTATCTCTCTTCGCCTTCAGTTTGGTTTGCATTGAATGTCCATTCTAAGTTTAATTTATCGCCTTGGAATTTATTTTGATCTTGACCATTTTCTTCAAATACAAATTGTACCCATAGGTAGTCTTCTGTTCCAGCTTCTAAGCCACCCTTTTCACCCCACTCTGGAGCAAAGATGTCTTTTGCTAGAAGATCTGGATCAGCATTTTGTAAATCTGCTAATGTTGTTTCATATACAGGCTCGCTTTGTTTATCCCAGTTCCAAATAAATTTCACTTTAATATGCTTACCGAAATCTTCCCCAGCGTTATCGCCTTTCGCATCTGTAACTGAATATTTCGTTGCTAATTTAACATCTTTAATTGCTAACGTGCCGCTGTTCTTTAATAAGAATTCTTTCTTAACAGAATCGCCTGGTTTAAGGTCCTTAATATCTACAATTGTTTGAGGGTCCAAAGTAAGATCTAATGTACCCGCTGCAAACGTATTGTTCGATACTTCTTTGTCACTAAAGTAAGCGAATGTTCCTCCACCGATTAAAGATAATCCCAATGCCGCTGAAGCGACTCCCATACCTAATTTTTTCTTTAAACTCACTGTAAATTCCCCCTAGCTATTTTTTTTATTGTTATCTCTTAATGTAGGATAAGAGGTATAACCAATAGAACGCCTGTTATTTTTCTACGGCCAATGTATGTACAATACCCCTTGAATTTATCTGTTCTTTAAAAGCTACCTTATGTTCATTATAAAGAACGTAGAGGTGTAATTGCAACTATAAAATAATATTAATTTTGAAACTATTCTCTATTCATCCTTAAAAAGACTTAATCCTTCCGATACTTCATTTGAATATACTTTTTATAAAAATATAATCCACACCATACTAAGCCAAACCCTATTAAAATCATACTGCTTTGCTGCGTACCTGTACGTGGTAGCTGCCAGTTACTATTAGAATTTATGGATGCAGGAGGTTGCATTTGATTGCTTCCCATTTCATTTTCGGTACCCTCACCATTGCCGGTTGGTCCCTCTGCATAAAAAATAAATTTTACTATTGTTTGTAATCCTTGATACTCATTTCCTAACTCTTTAGGAACATGTATCGTATAGATAAGCTCGTCAGTTCTATCAACTGCTAATGTACGCTTTTCCATACTTTGAAGTTCTTTTAGACTTCCCTCGTACAGCACTCCTTGTTTATCTTTTACAGTGACCGTAAGAGCTTCATATAATTTCGTAGACCCCTCTGAAGCCTCGCTCTTTATACTATATGATAATTTCTTTGTTCCTTCATTACTAATACGTATACTTCGATTTGCCCAGTCTCCTGGCTTCATATTTGAAACATGAAATAGTACTTCTTTGGGCTCAAGACTTATATCTATTTCTCGCCGTTCCTCTGCATACACTTGGTCAATATTTTTTGTAATACCAATGAAAACTACTAGAATCAGACATATACTCATGATAAATAACCACTTCTTATTCATGTGCATCCCTCATATAACAAGAATTGGTATGAAAAAAAGGCAGGAAAAACCTACCTTTTTTCTATCAATCCTATTATTTTTCTGACCCTTCTGTTTGTTCCGCTTCAAATGTCCATTTCAACTCAAGTTTATCACCTTGGAATTGATTTTGATCTTGCTTATTATCTACAAATTCATATTGTACCCAAAGATAATCGGAATCACCATGCTTCAAACCACCATTTTCAGCAAACCAACCTGCAAAAATACTTTCTTCCACTGCATCTGGAGACATAGCCTTTAAATCAGCCAATGTCGTTGAGAAAATAGGCTCACTTAATTTATCCCAATTCCAGAAGAAATTCACACGGATATGCTTACCAAAGTCTTCTGAATTATCTCCTTTTGAATCTATTACATTATAATTAGTTAATAATTTCACAGTTTTTATATCTAATGAACCATTATTGACAAGCTTAAAGTCACGTGTCATTTTATCCCCTGGCTTAATATTATCAACATCAATAATCGTAGTTGGATCTACAGAAAGATCTAATGTACCTGCTGCAAATGTATTATTTGATACTTCCTTATCACTAAAGTATGCAAATGTTCCTCCACCAATTAAAGATAGTCCTAACGCAACTGATGCAACACCCATTCCTAATTTTTTCTTAATTCCCATTCCATATTCCCCCTGAACTTCATTTTTTTATGTTAACCTCTACATTTGTAGAAGGTATAACCCAAAAATCAGTGGTTTTCATGTACAGCGCTTGAATCTTGTTTCTGCACTTCTTCTTTATTCTCTTCAGGCTGTTGTAATACTGGATTGGTCTTTTTCGCTTATTGAGCTTGATTGACTTGTTCTTGTTTAGGGTTTGACGGTTGCTTTATTTCTTCTTGTTTGTTTGATTTTTTTTGCTCAGAAGAAGGTACGACTTGTTCTTGTGTAGGGTTTGATGGTTGCTTTGTTTCTTCTTGGCTGTTTGACTCTTTTTGCCCAGAAGAAGGTACGACTTGTTCTTGCGTAGGGTTTGATGGTTGCTTTATTTCTTCCTGGCTGTTTGACTCTTTTTGCTCAGAAGAAGGTACGACTTGTTCTTGCTCTGTTTTTCCAGACGTGTTATTAACCTGTTGCGCTTTTTTCTCTTCTATTTTCTTTTGTAGGGTTAGAATAAATTCTTCCATTTTTTGTACTGATATTTGCTTATCAACATTATCCTTAATACTCCCTACTTTAGTAAAACCCGCTTGTACATATTGAAGCACTTGCTTACTTGAATCGCTATTATTTACTCTTACATTTTCTACTGATTGCTTATAATAATCTTCTATTTCTGTATATATGTGTTGCAAGGCTTCACGTTCCACTTTCACTTTTTCAAACTGTTTTCTCCATTGCTGCGCTTTTTGTTCGAGTACTTCTACAGAATCAGCTTGCGTTTCCTTATTCATTCCTTCAGTTCCATTTAAAATCAAATTCTCATGCTGTTGCGTTTCTTTCACCAAAGTATCAATCGTTTTTGGAAATACAATTGCAGTTGAAACAGTAGAATGTATTTTTGCCTCATTTACAAAAGCAGCCTCTGTATACGTAACTACTTGTGATCCCATATAGAAAGCTATTGAACACATACATGGTAACATGAGTATTGTTTTTATTTTTTTTGATGATTTCATCATTCCAACCTCTCCCATTACTCGCATTCAATTCTCTATAAAGAACATAATTTCATTATATAGAATAAAATCCGAAAATCAAATAAAAAATATAGAATTTTTTTACATTTTTTGTGACATATGACCTTTTTACATGGTAAAAAACCTAATTCTATCAATCTAATCTCTCGTATACATATCCCCGTATAATAGTTCGAAAATAATATATATAAATAGACTATCAATTTGATAGCCTATTTATATAATTATTTCTCGCTACCAACTGTTTGCTGTGCATCAAATGTCCATTTCAGCTCAAGCGTATCTCCTTGGAATCGATTTTAATTTTTTTCCATTATCTACAAACTCAAATTTCACTTTAAATGTATTCTTGTTTCCCGCCTTAATTCCCTTCTCCTTTAATAACTCCAAAAGTGTATCATTATTAACTGGTATTGAAGGTTTCCCCAATAATATCTTTATATTTATAATCTCTAAAATGAAGAAAATAACGGAATTATACAGATTGTCCTACATCTGCAGATTTCTTTTTCTTTTCGCTATCAATGCTACGGATTGCACTAAAAATAGAAATTGCAGAGTACCCAAGTAAACATATGCCTGGAATAATTAAAAGTAAGGCTGCTCCTGCTTTTGAATTCGCATAATTCAACAAATATCCCACATATGGAACTGTAATATTTCCATATTTCCCAATAACATTTTCTGCTAAGACTGGTTTTAAATCCGGCCCATTATTATTGTCACCTTTCGTTTCATACATTACTTTCCCATTTACGTTTTTCACATCAATAATACGGTGAGTTACAATTTTTTTATCGCTTTCTTTAAAAGTAATTACATCGTCTTTTTTATATTTAGATCCATCTTTCGTTGGTTCGATTGCAATAATTGACCCTGTTAAAAATGTTGGTTCCATCGATCCAGATAGTACTGTTTTAAATTGATATCCCATTACAGTCGGATCCCCGCCGCTTGCTTTTGATGAGATGACAATAAACGCTAAAAAAACCATTAACGCAAATAAAACAAATGAGATGACGTTACTCATAATCTTCCAAACTAGTTTCATCATTATCTCCTCCTCTTTATTATGTATATGCACGTAAAAACTAGGATATCCTAAGTTGTTCTTAAAAAAGAACTCAAATCAATACTATAATGAACGAATGAAAAACGCAATAAAAAATAGGCAATTGATCATTGCCTATTCCACTTCTGAAACCGCATTCTTTTTAGCTCGTCTTACCACATATAAACCGATTATTATTAAAGCAATAATTCCAGCTCCAATACTTACCATCAACCCAAAAGGATACGTAGGTTCAGCTGGCTTTATATTTTTTTTCGGCATTGCAAATGTAACATCTTCCTTAGAAAGAACATTAATACTTTCAATCTTTTGATTGTTTTTCGTCACGTCTACTATTCCAATTACATCCCCGCGATGAATCCCCTTTTGATATAGTTTTTCTTTATCAACCGGAGCCGTTCTAAAGACTGTTTTTACATTCTTACCTTCATCTTTCTTCAACATCAATTCTGCACTTTTTTCAAGTTCACAATCTATATTTTTATCTAAATATGTTGCTTTCTGATGCCAATTATTTTTATCTAAAACCATTTGCTTAGCAAATTGTGAGAAAGAATGATCTGCAATTTGACGCATATCTTCGTAAATCTCTGGTCTTTGTGACGCCATCACAACATTGACAATACGATTACCATCTTTCTCATTTAATAATACAAGTGTATTGCGTGCTTCATTTGTAAAACCTGTTTTTCCACCAATACTATATGGATTTTCGAAATAAGTAGCCTTATTAAAAATAGAAACCGTTTGTCTAGATGTTGTAACCGTTGTTCGTTTCGTATTCATAGCTTGTAAAATCTCAGGGTATTGTTGAACCCCTCTCGTGATCATTGCCATATCATATGCCGTCGTATAATGATTCGGATCATGTAAACCATTCGGCGTTACAAAATGACTATCCTTTGCTCCTAACTGCTTCGCTTTCTCGTTCATCATATTCGCAAAGTTTTCTATACTTCCGCCAATACGTTCACCAATTGCATACGCAACATCATTTGCACTTAATACCATTAAAATTGTTAGTGCTGTATTACGATTGATTGTTTCACCTACCTGAAATTCAAGTTGATAATTACTCTTTTCCTGATCTAATGCAGGTTGTGAAAACGTAAATTGCTCCTCTGGCTTCGTATGCTCCATTAATAAAATAGCAGTCAATACTTTCGTCATACTTGCCGGAAATGCATGTTGATGTGCATTTTTGTCATACAAAACATCCCCTGTTTTTGCATCAATTGAAACTGCAAACTGCCCAAACACATTTGGACCCGGACCAGGTGCCGGCACTGGTTCAGTTCCAGTTTCAGCGTACAATGTCATAGGCGTTAAAAAGAATAAACAAATCACCATAATAAAAACCGAAATTTTCTTACAATTTACCATATGACTCTCCCTTTTCTATTTTCTTTTGCCTTATATACTAATTCTACCAATCCGACATTAAATTGGTATTTAAATGGAAAATTAATTGCCGTTTTTCACTATATCATAATTTTACAAGAAAAGACATAATCATACGCATAAAAATAAGAAGGACTCATTCTTACTTGTCCTTCTCATCAGCCAATAAATCTATTAAATTATTCCCTGCTTCCTCTTCTGTAATCTCATCGGTCATTCCCATGAAGGACCAACCCTTTGAATCTACCCATTCAATAAACTCATCTAAAAACTCATCATGAGAGACATCAACATCAAGAATCGCACCATTTATTGAGATCGTTCTATTTCTAGATACACGTATCTTGAAAGATTTTCTTACCATTTGTATATACCTCTTTAATCTATAAAGTATTTATAAACCTATTTTCTGTTTCTGTTATACCCTATTTCCACGAAATTGTAAAAAGAAGATCCTACCAAAACAAATATAAATTTAATATTTATTTGCTATGTTGCTTAATATAATCCTCATAAGTAGGTATTGCACTAGCATCACCAGCACCAGCTTTTGCACTGTTAAACACATCTCTCGCTTCCAATCTGTTTTGTCCGATATCAAGATCATGTAAAATACGGTGAACATATACTAAAGCTGTTGTATCATGATTTTGAATTGAAGTATGAAGCAATTTTCTAGCTCGGTCTAAATCTTCCTTTAAATTGCCTTTAGTCAACGAAGCAGCTTCTTTTAAAGTGGTATCAATTAACTTGAATCCCCATTCGTTCACTTCCCAATCTGGAGCATCGGTCTTCTCAAGATTTTCATACCTTTCCCAACCAGTAATCGTATTTAAATCACTATGCGTTTCTCTTATCTTCATTCCAATATCTTTTGATTTATCTACCTCTTCGATTTGCTCAGTCTTTTCAGCATTCATTTCTTTCTTATCTGTTTTATAAAACAACATAATGCCACCGAATATTAATCCAAATAAAACAAGATACCCAACAAGAATAATTCCTTTTCCGCTCCTTCTAAACAAAGTGATACGCCCCTTTAAATTATTTCCTATTTTAAATTATATCAATTTTAAATTGTGTTATAGGATAAAATTAATATTTAACTTAATGAAACCCAAAAAATCACTTCAGCTTCATGAGTGAGTAATTCTCTTACTATTTACTATTAAACTACATGAAAATGTGCTCCCAACAAAATATAAATGTGTTATTCTACCAGGTTCCATTTTAAACATTGTAGTTAAAAACTATTGTAAGGTGCCACTTAATTTTGTATAATCAAACCAACAGAATTATCAGATATATATAAATTATCACTTTTATCATGATCCCGTAGCTCAGCAGGGAGAGCGCCACCTTGACAGGGTGGAGGTCGTGAGTTCGAGCCTCTCCGGGATCATAAAACTTAATAGTATCAAGGCTTGAGAGGACATTCTCAAAAGCTAAAACTGTGGAGGTCTCCATCAGACACCACAAGTTAAAAGAGGACTACTTCTAGTCAGCTAATCAGCTGGCTCAGAGGTAGTCCTCTTTTTTGTTTCTATAAAACTAAGAAAGGACTGATAAGAAAATGCTACTTAAGTTTGCTATGAAGGATTTCAAAGAGGAAAAAGAGTTCGCTAATCTGTCTCCTCGTACAATTCAATCTTATATGGCTACCCTACATGAGTTCCAAGAGTTCTGCTCTGAGCGTGAACTCATTGATACACGAGACATTAGAGAAGCAACTGTTAAGAGCTACCTCATGTATTGCCAAAAGACAAGAGGGAACAACGTAGTAACTAGAAATACCAAGCTTCACCATCTCAAGATTTTCTTTAATTATTTACAACATGAGGACATTATCAGCGAGAAAGAAAACCCTATTCGTAAAATGAAACTGGCTAAAGAGGACATAAAAATTGAGGTCTTCCAAGATGAACATATCAAGCAAATGCTTCGCTACTATAGGAGACTCAAAACTAGGAATAAAAGCTTCTATGCTTATCGAGACCATACCATTATTATCTTCCTTTTAGGAACTGGCTCAAGGCTTGGTGAGCTTATTAATATCCGCTGGAGTGAGTTGGACTTAGTAAACCAAACAGTAACCCTATTCGGTAAAGCTCGCAAGCAACAAACTGTCCCTCTTACAAACAAGCTTGTAAAGGAGTTTTGTGAGTACAAAGTGTTCATGGAGCGTGAACTAGGCAGGTTACCCGAGTACGTGTTCACCACACGAGAAGGGAAACAGATGAGTCCTAACTCAGTGAAGCTCATATTTAAAAGACTCAAACAAGTAATGAACTTCTCAGATGTTCGCTTATCAGCTCATACTTTTCGTCATACTTTTGCTCATCGTTGCTTAATGGCTGGAATGGACGTTTTTACTCTCCAAAGAATGCTAAGACATAGCAATTTGAGAATGACTGAGAGGTATCTTTCTCTTTGGGGAACAGCCTTGAGAGAGCAAAACGATAAGTTCAATCCACTTAATTCACTTGAGATTTAAGACAAATAAAAAGAGAACCCTGCTAGTTTGGCGACCGAACAGGGTTCTCTACAGCTACTAAAGAAACTCGAAGGAGCTTCCTTGTTTGCTATTGTATCATGCTCATTGGTACTAGCTCAAGGGGTGTTCCTTCTTAATTACATAGGAGGAAAAGAGCATGAAGAAATTAAGACAATATGAAAGCTTTCAGTCTGTTGCTGAGATGGACAAAACTATTGATCGCACTCTTAAGGAATATAATTTAAAGGACAGCGAACGAGTGATACTTCTAAAGCTATCAAACTACTCATGTAAGTTCGTTGGAGTTAGCTACCTGAAGAATAATACATTAGCAGACCTAACAGGATACTCTAAGCGTACTGTTCAGCGTGCCCTCAAACGTTTCAGCGAATTAGGAATCATTACTCGTATTGAGCAGTTTAAACCTGTTAGTGGTGGCTACTCAGCGTTTATCTGTGTAATTAATCCTTTCGAGCGTCACCATGCGTTGGCATCTTGCAAAGAAGTTGCTGAGCCTACTCTTGAGCAACTTGAGGAGCCATCTCACGAAGAAGAAGCCATTACACTTAAAGCTAAAAGCTCTAAAGAATTAAAGATACGTAATAGCGCATCTGTTAATATCGACGAGTTAGATGTATCTTATTTGACTAACTCATGTGTACCGATGGAATTTATCAATACAGTATCCCCTTTCTTTTATACAGCTAAGGAAATCTATGCTATGTGGGGAAAAGTTAAATTGGCAGCTTACAAGTATGCACCTGATTTAGTTGATACAACCGAGATAGCAATCTCAGCATTTAAACAATCTGTATTTGCTCTGAAGATGAACAAAATTAGAAAAGGCTTCAAAGGCTACTTGTTTGGCGTTCTCGCAAAGATGATGTCTGTTGGGCAAAGAAGGCTTAAGTGTGAGCTGTTTGATTTCCTACAAGGTTAACCTGAAGAGCGCCCTCTATCGAGTCACTAGCGTTTCACACATTGTTATTACTGATAAGTAATAATCCCTAGCAACTGGTTTCTGTCCTTCTCAGCATTAACCCTTGAGGTGGTGCTATTAAGTATATTCTTGATTGCATGCTAAGGGTGGTAAACTATCAGGTTCTTGTTCGAGCTTGTACGGCTTCTAAGGATATTTGTACTCGTTTCATTGTCTGCTGGAATGCCACACCAGAGAGAACAACCTCTCACATTGACTTATAAGACGCTTTATGAGAGCAACCGATTTGTATCCAACCAAAAGAAAACTCCACAGTCAAACTTATAGATGTCTCTAATAAAATTTCGTCTATTTTATCATTCTTATGAAAATAAATTAAAAAACTTTCCAATTATCTATTGATGGTTCTAGAACCTTTAGATTATGATCTACTCAAGCCACTAAGGAAACGAGGTGAGCCATTGGAAAGTAAACAACAAAAGTTTTACGGTAAAGTCAAAGACTTCTATGAACTAGATACAATTGAGGACGCTAAAAGGTTTTATACCGCTTTTATTCAACTCAACAAGATACATACAATAGACAAAGCGGATAAGATCGATAAAATGCTAACTCACATGTACGCTGGCAAGAAGTTAACAGATTAACCGAAAACCAAACAAAAGCAAAGGAGCGTTCACCTACAGTAATCCCCCTCGGATATCCTAATTTAATGATACTCCACTTCTGATTTTGCACAAAAATAAAGCAAGGATTTCTCCCTGCTTCTGTTAATTCTTTATTAAAGAGATCAACCTCCAGTGTTTCCATCTGCCATAGTTTTCACTAGGGTAGTAGTTTGCTGCTCATCTACTGTAGTATATACTCCAAGTGTTAGCGTCAAAATTGTTACAATTCCCATTAAACCAAGTATCACTTTCTTCATTTTAGTGCCTCCTTCTTGTGAACTTCTTTTTTAGCTTCATAACTTAAATAAAAGTACTTACTTCCTTGTTCAAAGTTACCTTCATTGTGGTACTGCACAGCCACTACTTCAGTATACTCTTGAACATACTCCCATAGTTGTTCTCTTTTAAAGTAATCCATTCCTGCTAAAACTACTTTTTCTAACTCTTGAGCTGGTATATTTTGAACCATAGATTTTAAAATTATCAATCGGTACTGATACTCATTGTTTTCTAGTTGTTTACATATTGTTAAACCTTTTTCGATAAGCTCCAAAGCAATTTCTGTTTGACCTAATTTAAATTGCTCTCTAGCTTCAACAAATAGAGCTCTGTAATTCGTTGGCATTTTTTCATTAACTTCAGATAAATAACGAATAGCCAATGAAGAGAGGTTTTGACTTGCATACATTAAACCTAGATTTTGGCGAACCATAAGGATAAAGTGCTCTTCCTCTATCTTTTGAAAAGTATTCATTGCAGAAGTCAAATGCTCCTCAGCCAATTCCCATTCTCTTAAATGAACACAAGCTAGTCCATAAAGGTTATTACAAAAAGCAAGATTTAACTCATTGCCATCATGTTTAGAGAATATCTCTTTAGCTTTCGTTACATGAGTAATTGCTAACAGCGCTTGATAAACATGATAACGGAATGTAGCTAATTTATAGTAAAACTCTGCATGTTCAAGTTCATCAGAAATATACCTTAGAAGAGATTCAGCTTTCTCATAGTGCTCTTTAGCTAAAGTATATTCACCAATTGCATTAGAGTGGATAGCTTTAAAAAAATGATAATAGTACGCTAGCGAGCTATTTGTTGGTACACCATAAAGGTCGATTTCATCAAAACTATCTTTAGATACTCTCAAGTTATCAATTAAGTAATTGTATCGAAAATCGAGAAGTAAGTAATGCTGCAATAACTCTGAGTTGTCTTTAACCTCATTAACTTTCGCCTCCACTTTTAATTTTAAATCCCTTGCTTTATCTAAATGTCTCGAGCGAATCTCTAAATACCATTCGTTTAATAATTGGATTACTTGCTCATTCCCCTTTGTTTGAACGTTCATAAATAACCTCCTCATCCTTTTTATATAAAAACTCCCTATAATAAACAATAGCAAAATTTGAATAAACAAAAAAGGCTATATTTCTATTTCTCAAGAATATTCAGAATAAAATATTTTTAAATATAACTCCTTAGCTACAAACCTTATTTCCCCAAGATCACATGCACACAAAGAAAGGAGCAACCTTTTAGGCTCTCCTCTTTAGCATTACAACTCTCCATACTCACTCTCTAGGAGACGTAAATTGGCTTTCTCCTCAGCTTGGCCTCCTTGGTATTCTAGCTCAGTTACTTCACTTACAGTTAATCTGAGCGGGATAACTATAGAGTTAAATATGTTAGAATACACGCTAAGTAGCTTTTGCTTCACAGAATCGATATCCTCCTCAGAGCTAGGTAAGTAATGTGTCTGCTCATAAGCATCTCCTCCTTAAGCTCGCTTAGTAGCTTGTTTGTATTTATTGTGAGGCTTGAAAGCTTCTCTCTTGTAGTCAAATTCACTAATTTCCTAGGATTTAACACTGAGGACGACTGTTTTTCTACCTGCAAAGTGTGCCTAGTGGGTCGCCATCTCATATATTTACTTACTGTTCATTTCCCATGTCAAATAACGCATTAAGATCTACTTTACTAGCGTTATCTTTATGTTCCTTAGATTGCTTAAACTTTTGGTTCAATCCTAGGGACTCAGCGAAACGGATAAGTTTTACCTCAGTATCGTTGTAAGCTTTGCTATCTCGCAAGAAGTCCTTAGAGTCCATTCTCATAGATTTAACAGTATTGATAGCAAATCGGTCTACGAGTACAAGGTTAAACGGATCGACCTCATAGTTTTCAATGTAGTAATCCATTAACCCGTTGTACAAGTCAGTCTCCCCTTGAGATAGCATCTCTTTGAATTCTTTTGAGTAAGCTCCGTGAATAAGGTTAGCTCTGGGGTTTAAATTTGCCATAGCTTTCTTCCTCCCCTCCTCAGTTTTTTGCCCGGTAGACTTACCGCCATGGAACGGACATTTTCCATTAGTAGAACCATCCTCTTTAATGTGTGGCTTTCTCAGGCACAACCTACCGTCACCCTTGATAGCACCGCATATAGTCGGTTCCTTCTTGAGCTGGCTACGGAGTTTCTTGAGAGCTTCCTGATTGTCTTTCTCCTTGGCAACCGCAACCTTCTCAGCTAAAGCTTTCAGTCTTGGATCATCTAATTTAGATGGTCTAGCTCCTTTTCTTGGTGCTGGTTTATTCATTAGTATCACCTCGTTAGTTACTCCAATGTAGATTACTTGTGTATTCTGCATAGAACTTGTCAAATTCTTCTTGAGCCTTCTTGGCAGCTTCAATCTCACGAGTTGTCGGCTTCTTAGGTGCTTCTCGCTTATTGAATTCCTTAGTTAACTGTTTTAGCCCTAACTCCAATCGTTGAGCCTTATTTCGTATCTCTGAGTATTGTAATAGTAGATTTGCTTCTCGTGAGAGAATATCAGCTTTACGCTGTAGATCAGCTATCGAGTTGCCGTTCTCATGGAATAGTTGAGCGGTTTTAACTTGAGGGAAGGCCACTAGAGGAACCTCACGTAGCTTCTCAGGTTTACCTTCATTGTTTGTGTAGAATGAGATAGAGAGTTTCTTCATTAACTTTTTGGAGATACGTTCTTTAGTGAACTCATCGATTACTCGCAGTTTGCCAATAAGCTTATCCCCTTGAACTTTTACCTCTTCAAGAAAGCCTACAGTATCCTTGATTGACTCTGAGTGATCTAACTGAATAGGTATCTGCTCCTCAGCATTAAAATTATTGGCTAACCTCTGTAGATCTACTACCTCATACTTTTGACCTCTGTGAGTGCCTACCGAGAACAATTCAGCGTCTTTCACTAGGTCTTCACCTTGTTTAATACCTTCTGAAAAGGACTCGATTAAATTCAATTCGTGTCGTTTGTAACTCATGTGTTTTCACCTCTGTAGTTTAATAGATTGCCTGCCTCACCAGTGCCACCAGCAAGGCAGAGTTGCTGTCAGTTATTATTTGTTAGTTTCTGCTTTAAAGTGTTTCATTAAGCTGTTACCCTTCTCAGTTAACTCAATGCCATGCTTATTGAGGACGGTCAACATTGCTTGTAGAGCTTCAATAACAATCGCCTCACCTTTCTTATCTGACTCGCTATTAATCTCTTTACCTAACTCCTGAATGTACTTGAACTCTTCACTATCTGGATGGAATGACTTAGTTTCTCCAAAGCCGAATGCCAAGCCTAAATCCTCGTAGCCTTTACCTGCAAAGCAATCTTTACCTAGTCGCTCTGCAAAGTCTGATAAGTGATAAGTAGCTTTATCCTTAGCAGAAGCCTCAATATGTTCTTTCTTCACTTGCTCACCTTTTGAGTGTACGTAGGCTTGCTGTGCTTCCTGGCGTTGTTCTCTAGCTTTATCTAGCTCAGCTTGCACTGATTGAACCTCGTTGTTTAACTCCCCTATTTGCTTCTCACCTTTTGCTTTTGTATTTAAGTTTGCGTTGCTAGGGTCAATCAGAATAGTTGCCTCGATGATATTCATAGCATTGTTGATTTTAGAGATAGTACTTTGTAGCTCATTCCGTTTAGTTTCCAAGGAAACAACTAGCTCATCAACTTTATTTAAATCGCTCTGTGCAGCCTCTACAGTTTTAACCTTTTTGTTTGAGCCGAATAATTTGTTTAACATAAATGATCACATCTCCTTAGTTTTAATTAGTTTGGGTTCGCCACCTCATGGGGAATTATGAGGATTAATATTTTAGAAGTTGTACTACGTGGGGATTACTGAGTAATAATTCCTAACTGTTGAGCAATCCAATAGCGTCCCAACTCGGAGAACAACATTTGAAGTCCGAACGCTGTAGTTTGGTATCTGATGTAATTCTCATCTCTTAGGAATGAATACTCTGCTTTGTGGAGGTAATTCTTTTTTCTGCTCTTATAGATAATTTTCTTATCCACTAACTTGTTATACAACCCTTGAGGTGATCGCATACCAAATATCTTTGCTACCTCGGTTGCTGTGTAGTATCCTTCTGTGGAAAGAACCTTGTCAGTGTATTCAACCTTTGGAACTTGTATCTTAATAGTCTCCTCAGCTTGCTTAAGTTGTACATTCTTTCTTTCGAGTGTTCTCTGAGCTAGCAATAACGCTTTAGCCATGATAGCTTGTTCATCATCTTCCTCAGTTGTTACAAGATAGCCACCATCTTTACGGATACTAGGTAGCACCTCACTGGTAATCCATTTCTTAAAGGCTTTAGCTTGTGGCTTGCGACTCGTTAGAATTAAACCGTAGAGACCTGACTCGTTAATAAGTGTTACTTCTCTGTTTTGACCTGCTACATAAATTGTGTGTAAGAGCTTTTCATCATCGTCCAGCCCTCTAGTAGCGGTGTATGCGTCCCTAAACTCTAAAATGTCTGATACATCTTTAGCTACAAAGTAAATTTCTTCTCCTTGTTTGATACTTCTAACTTGTCCTAATTCTTCATGGTCAAACACTAGTAAGTTATTCATCATGATTTATCTCCTTTGTTTTTCCCTTAAGGTGATACTATTAGGGTTTTACTTTTGAAATTTCTCTGTGGTAATGTTACGGTGATGAATTCTGTAGTTTTATTTCTTGAAGTTATCTTTAGAGAAGGAGGCTTTCTCGATATTATCCAGTAGTTCCTCCAAAGTAATCTTTTTAGCTTGACGACTTACTGCTTTAGGATCTAAACAGATAGCTTCTGTGACCGACTTAATCTCTACAATCAAGCGATTCTTCCCTAACTCGTCCATTAACTTTTTAACAGTAGGCCGAGACAGTCCAAGCAACCCCTCTAGGTGCTTACGCTTTAAGAGTACAATCCTACTAGTTTCTTCCTCATCAGGATTCTCAACAATTAAGTTAGTATTCCAACTCATATAAGAAAGCATCATTCCAAACAACCCTAGAGCATTTAACGAGATAGACTTTGCTTTCTCTTGTAGGTGAGCTTTGAAGATTTTAACTACCTTGTATTCCTCTTTTAATTTCTCACAAACAAATACTGCGTCAGTCATATTTACATAAGTTGTTTTCCCTACCGTCTCACGAGTGATTAATCCATTAGATTCTAATTCTGATAGGGTTTTATTAACTTGAGAACGTGTTTTATCTAAGCTTGCTACCAAGTGTTTAACTGTTAGTAGATCACCTTTCTCAGTGAACAATTTCCCACCTCGATTAATTTTCATACAAGTTGCTAAATAAAGTAATACTCCATGCTGCTGTAAAGTTAAATTCTCTTTGATTACTTTGAAATTATCTCGTTTCATCATGATAAAATGTCTCCCATCTCGTTGGCTCATACTATTTAGGTATTTCTTTCGGGCTTCCTTTTGAGCTAGACTCACAAGTTCATATCCTGCTTCGACTAATTCTTTACCTGTCATTTCTGTAGTAACCATTTAGTTTTCTCCTCCCTGCTTTCCCTTTTTTAGTATTCTTCTTTTCTAAATGTTAGCAATTCATTAGCTTCTTTAATGTTTAACGCTATAGCAATCTTATTGACCGTTCTCATTGTTACAGGTTCTCCGTAAGCCATTCTACTAAGATTAGCCTTGTGAATCCCTGTTTTATCACTGAGTTGATCTAATGTGATTCCTCTCTTGCAAGTTAATCTTTTGATATCTACATAGAATCCCATCTCGTAGCCTCCTATATATTATTTGTTGTTAATTTGTTTAGTTTCGCTTGTTTACCAACTACTCTCCAAAAAGGGAGCCAGCTCAAGGGGGATCGAACTGACTAACCAAGCAATGGAGGTAACTTACAACAAAAAGCTTCACAGCGAACTCATGAGGAAGAAAGGTGATAAACCTCAATCAGCATCCGCTAATAAGAAGCAACTCAATATATCCCTAGAGATGAACTCTACCAACCTACAAATAATTTATTTATAAGCTAGTTAGAATCCACCTCGAAGCATTAAATTAGAAAAAGTCTTTTTTTGTGCCCTCATAAGTGTAGATAGCAAAACTGTGACAAAACTCTTAAATTTTTGTCCTCATAAAAGATGTACGGAAAGTGTTACAAGACTCTTAAATTCACCTTACATAAACTAATATGAGTCTTGTGTGACAAAAGAGTTAGCATTCTTTGGAGGAAAATAATTTTCCTCATTTTTCCCCTTCATAACTGTAGTTACCAGAAGAGTTGCATATCAGAGAATACTATATTGTGAGATATAGCTTTTTCTCTTTCTGGTCCTTCATATATATAAATAGAAAAACTGTGACAAAACTCTTAAATTTTGTCCTCATACAGTAATCACTACAAGTGTCACATTTTTCAAGTCATTCCCTGTCGAACTTACCCTCTGCGTCCGACTCATGAATCGCCAAACCTTTGGTACTACTGGTTTTATACTTATTGAAAACTTTTCGAATAGTTTTACTCATGTATTGCCTTTAGGTGTTTGAAACGTTAAGTGGTCTCTGAGCGAAACTATATGAGAAAAACTTTTGAGGTTGCTGTCTCGTGTCGCTCTACTGTTTTGAATTAGTAATCTAAATACAGTAATTGAAATTCAACAGCGGTAACCTAAAAGTCACACCTCGTGGTTCACTCGAGAATGCAAAAAAAAGAGAACCTATTGGCTCTCCTTCTCAAATTCGTATTTATCTTTTCCAGTTAACATATCATCTTCGAACATTAACATGACACCACTAACCGATTGATCTCCCTTATACTCAAGAATTATGTACTCAGAAGTTTGTTTTTGGCTGTAATACTGAGATGATATCGTTCTTTTGCTTAATCTCTTCGTGTAACTTCTTTTTATTCTCATTTAACTCCATAACCATCATTCTCTTTAGATTATCAGATAACCCTGTAAAGTGTTTCTCGATAAACTCAGTCTCGCTAGTCTCAACTACATAACCTTTATTTTGTCGTAAGCTTGGTAGTACTTCATTAAATACCCATCTTTCGAAGCGTTATGCACTAGGTAGTTTTGACTTTATAATTAAGCGATTCAAGTTCCCCTCGTTGATGTACTCTTTCTCTTGAGTACCTCCTTCGGTAAGGACTGAGCGAATCGTGCCCCCTCACCTAAGCAGTTTTTTCTAATAGCCCTCTAAGGATCTTCTTTGCTGTACCTTAGAATTAAAGCGCCCGATTGTTGAAAATCAATATACAAATCACATTCAAGAAAACCACCTGTTACTTGAACAAAAGGGATGGGCTAATACGCCATATCCATACATAAAGTACTTTCATATCGAATATATTCAATTGAAAAGTTGAAACTCTAATGGGGGGAATTTTATGCCGGTAGTATATCCTCAAGGATATCAACGACCTATACTTCATGACCTTATGAAATTTAAGCAGTTGATTGTAGACGAGATGATGCGTTCAAGATTTACAAATGTAAATTTTTATCAACAAGGTGTTATTGGTGAAAGCGAAACAAACGGTGCTACTGTCATAATACAATTTTTTATGGTTTCAGGACCAAATCGATACTATCAAATTATGGTTGGTTCTGGAAACACTCTAGAAGATGCCCAAAGTGTGGTTCATGCTGTTGAGCTTATAGCCCGGCGAATAGAATATCCAAGCTATATTATTGATTAACTAGGAGGGAATTCTATGGCAGTACCATTAATCACGTATATCTCGACTCGGCATGTTGGCAGCTTCGGTTCGTCCCCCTCCTCGGCGGGAGTATCTGGGCAATTACTTTCTGGTAAAACAAAAGTTGGCAGAGTGCGGAGTATTATTGCAGGTAACTTGGAAAAAATGGGATTTTCTAATGTTAGTAGAAGTGATTCTCCTCATTTTCATTTTCCACCAACAGTTTATCCTCAAAAAGGTTGGGTAGTAGGTTATAAAGACGATTGCATGCTTTACGTTACCCATTTTCCTATGGAAAATGAAATATTCTTAGAAATTACAATGGCTAGTTGTAACACTATTGAAAAGACCCACAGTATGGTTAATGAGGTTGCCGCGATGCTTCGTACAATTCGCGGAATCACATTCCCGTGAGCCGTTTACATCAAAAATTAAACAACTATATTTTTAACCCCGTTCTAAATTTAGGACGGGATTATGCTTGTCTGATTCTTTCGAGTATAAAAAAGAGCCCACCTCTATAGGTAAGCTCCTTAGTTTTTCTTCGAGTAGATCTCGCTAGCTTGTTCCATCTCAAGCATGATTCTCTTTCCATCTTCCATATCTCTTTGGATTAATCTTTTTATGTAAGTGCTAAAATACTGCTGCTTAGCTGCGTAGTGATATAGGTCAAACTCCATAGGATCTGCTATGTTAAACGCTACCGATTTTACTTTCTTCATAGTTAAAACTCCCTTTCTCATTTTAATGTTTATTTATAAAATCCAGAACAAGTACCGCATTGAATCCCTTTCTAGATGTCACCTCAGTCATACTTATAAATCACATATACTTTGAAAACAATTTATTAACCCTTGAGTTTGAATCTTATTAAATCGAAATCCACCTCTTGTCTTCTTAGATACTATAGAAATCCCAAAACAACCATCATTTAACGCTTGAAATTTCATCATTTTTCCCTCGTCATCTATAAGATCCATAGATTTATTACCATGTAGAATACTTATAAATTTATGAGCGTCCCTTTCTAAGAATACAAGATGAATAAGTCTCCTATACTCATCAGTAATAAAAAAGTTTATTGAACCTAATGTATATTCAACTTTTAAGGTAGTGCCCCACAAATCTTCATATTCCAAGACAGGAATCACTTTATGTCACCTCCCAATATAAACGATTATAGAGTTGTCTGAACTAAAAAGAAACAACCTTATAGTCATTTTTTACGATTGGTCTGCTGAGGTAATACTGCACTAATATTTAATAGAAAAAACTCGTTCAAACCGAGGATCTTACACCTCGATAGCCGAAAAGTTACGAAGATGACTGTGTAAAATGATAATAAAGTTATTTAGTTTTAAAACCTATAACACGTATAACCCCGTTCTGATTTTTTTATTAAAAGTCAGGAAGATAATTACAAAACCCTATAATTAAGTATTCAATTATAATGTCACATATTATATAGGGTAAAAAGAAAAGGATAGATGCAAGCAGGTTTAATCCCTGTTCATCTATCCTTTTTGTACAACATATGACCTCATTACATTTTCGTTTTTAAAATCAAAAGTCTCCCGGAATCATGGATAAATGATCATTCCGACAACTTATTGATGACAACAGAAGCGAGTATTTGCTTGTGAAGGATGCAAGTGATTGTTTCTGTACTAGAGATGGAACCATTCTCAAAGTATTTGTTTGAAGGAGATCCACCCCCACATAAATCAAAATAAAGACATGTATCAGCGCAGTTCTTAACGCCATTTTCAATTTCAACTTGTAGTTTCAAATAAATATCATTGTTTATAATATGCTCGAAAGAATCCAGACTGTTTATATTTCCAACTATAAAATTATTAAGTTCTTTATTGCTGCTACCCGCAAATTCAGGAGAATTCGTTGTAATACTACCATTCTTTTGAATCGTAACGATACGCAGCTTTTGTATTTCGTCAGGAACACAATAAAAATGACGGTCTTTGAGTTTGATATTTATAGCAGAGCACATATTTTGAAATTCTCGAATCGTGATTTTATCACGATGTTGTTGCCATAAGTCAAAAAGACGTGACATAAAAGAATTATACATCCGAGTAATATTTTCCAATTTTTCGGAGTTAAGAGATGTTGAATGGTTACTATTTTCAATTTCTTCTACATTAAATCCGACCCATTTAAAGTCATTTTCATAAAAAAAATAAAAAATTCCCTCCGGATAATGGAGACTTTCTTTAGTAAGAACACATATTGCTCCAAAATCAAGTCCGTACTCTTTTAAAAGATTGACACCGCGCATGGCTATATGATGACTCCCTTTACCAGACCAATCCTTACGATTTTGGTTATGTAGAAATTCAGGACCATCCATACTTATACCAATTTTAAAATGGTTCTCTTTAAAAAATTCACACCATTTTGCTGATAGTAAAGTGCCATTCGTTTGAACGGAATTGATCACTTTCCGATTTTCAATATTATACTTCTTAATATAATCGATTATTTTCTCATAAAAGGATATTCCTACTGTTAAAGGTTCTCCTGCATGCCATAGATACTCGATATGGTCACTAACAATCGTGCTGCTTAGAGTTTTTGAAAATATATTTTCCAGTGTAGAATCTTCAATGATCATTGAATTTTGTCTTTCGGGAACATAGCAATAACTACAATTCAGATTACAAAGCGAAGAAGGCTGAATGACAATTAAATTAACTGTCATATAGAATTTCCCCATGTTTTATACCAGTGGCCATGGTCAGTAAAAGTATCGTTCCAGTTACTCCACCGTGGGTCTGAAGAATACGAAGAAGTCGTAAAAGAAAATGAAAGTCCCTTATCCTTACTAATTTTCTCTAATTGTTTAAGTAATTCATCCCGACGTTTTACAGGGAAGTTTGGATCATAGAATTTTTCATCCAAGTTTTATTCACTCCTTCCTTTTTAGTCACTACTCCATGTTATGTGCTTTTTCCTTATGGTATAACTATGGAAATTAATTAGGAACCGACCTTTGTGAAGTATTGTACTTAAATTAAACTGCTTCTATAGTTTAAGTACATTTCTTCAAAATCTCATACAAAAATAATATAAATATCCGGTATTATTTGGAGGTTTTTATTCAACAAAAGGGCCATTTAATTGAATAAGAGGTGATACTTTACCTGTATCACCTCTTAAAAATTCCGAAATATTTCGCTACCCATTTTGAATTATTTTCTGCAAGGTTCAGGCGTTGTACAAGTTCTTTTTTGGACAACTTCATGTATTTTCTTTGGATGTTCTCAACAATTCAATTTGGTTTTATTTTACGAAAATAAATATCTTCCATAGTAGCATTAAAGCTTTATTAAATTAGTTAACCTAGTTAATTATGTAAAAAAAATGCGTCGATTCTTCAAATACGCGAAAAAAAAACGCGTCGATTCAAAGTAGACCAATCCCTTGCAGCTCTAAGGTTTAACCCTATTTCAATCAGAAAAACCTTCTTTATTCTTATAGACTACATAGCTATCTCGTGGTACCTAATTCGACTCCCCCTCCTTAATCCCATCTCAAGTAGCAAACAAAAAGAGCTATACCAACTAAGCAAACCATACAGTTTACTCATCAGCACAGCTCCAAGTTTTACTCATATGTAATTTATATGGGTTCAACTAAAGTAGATCGTACTTCCTCAAACAAAAAAATAAAATATCTGAGGAGGAAAGCCTTTAAGGTAAATTCACAAGGTTACTTCTTGTCGAGAATCGACTAGCCTTACTTGTGGAGTTAATCCTAATTTATTCCCATCTCGTATATATAAAATATTTCAAATATCTTACGAGACGAAATCCTTTAGTTTAACTAACTTGGTCACCTCAGTAGTTCTTTTTTATTTTCGTTTACTGAGTATTACTAATTAGTCCACCTCATAAGGTCATTTATATTTATTTATCTATGAGATGGACTAATAGGTTTAAATAATTAGATACACCTAAGAGTCACTAATTAGGTTAACCTAAGAGCGCCAGCTCGTAAGTTATTTATCTTTATTTACGAACACTAACTAAATTAGATCAACCAATAAGCTTTAACTTCTAGTTTCCTGTATAGGATACTGTGAGGCTACAACTTTTTTAGTCTTCCCTTGAGCTGGTATTCAGTAGGCAAAACTATACAAATCCCCTGAGGTGTGTTCTACCATGCTTCCTCCTCCCTGTTTTAATCACCAAAGTTTTACTCAAAAATTTAGTTCTAAAAAATTTTTAACTCTAAAATTCAATTTATAAGCTATAACTCTAGGTGGTAAGCAAGGTAGGTGAAAACTCAAGAGGTTCCCCCTCAAATGGCGGCTAACGAGGTAAAAACTAACTGGTTGTACTCCTCTGTAATCACATTCAGTAAATACGATATATTTTACTCATAGGTATACTTTCTAAATATGGCTACTATCGAATATATATACATACCTGGATGTTATGATATTTATATATTTAACAAACCATATATAGATTAACCTTGTGGAATGGGTAACTGGTGAGCACCTGATGAGGTGATACTCAAACCTTTCCCAATAACCTTAACCTCACACGATCCTCTCCACGAGCTGGACTAACGAGGCAAGCCTTCACAAGGTTTCACCTCACAAGTACATACATATGAGATGGTAAAATGTTGTTACCTTCTAAGATGACTACATAGTGTCGTTCTCTCATGGTATAACTACATGGTACGCTCTCGTGTGGTATCACTATAAAGGTACAGCTACAGGAGTATAACTATTGGTATGTGCCAGCAGGATCACTACAGAGGTGTAGCTCTAGTAGAGAGTGACAACTTGTCACCTTCTCAGAAGTAGTCTAATGAGCAGTACTTGTGTAGCCAATACCTACCACTATGAGGTGCAGCTACATTGTCCGTACTCGCATACAAACAAAAAAAGAAACAGCGAGGTAGCAACTTAATTGTCACCTATCTCGTAGTTCCTTCTTGTAATTTTCTCTTATTAATCTCTTTATATAGCTTACCTTGAGATATCCCCACTTGACTAACAATGTCCTTGATGGAATATTCTCCAGAGTCATACATCTGTAAAGCTACCCTTATTTTGTCATTATCGAGTTGAGGTCTACCTAGTTTAACTCCCCGTTTCTTTGCGCTTGCCAGTCCTTCTTTTGTTCGTTCTGCTATTAAGTCCCTTTCAAGTTGACTAATTACTGCCATCATAGAGAACATAGCTTTTCCAGTCGGCGTTGAAGTATCCATATTTTCCTTTAATGATATGAAAGTAACACCCATATTATTTAACTCCTCAACAGTTGTAAGGATATCAAGAGTGTTTCTCCCTAGTCTGCTAATAGCTTCTACAATAACGGTATCACCTTCTCGTACTGTATCCATGAGCTGGGTTAGTCCTGCTCGATCTTTTTTAGTTCCTGTATATTTCTCTTGGATTAATCTATCATAGCCATACTTATTGAGTGCTTCCAGTTGTCTATCAAGTAACTGCTCATCAGTTGAAACCCTAGCATAAGCGATTCTCATCAGGTTTCTCCCCCTTACATTTATTGTGCTTTTAATGTAACATGAGAGCTCACTAAGTGTAAATGTTTTATGTAATCTTTTATGTAATAACTTTATGTAACATACAAAAGGCTTAACGGTAAGGTTTGCTTCCCTAGTTAAATGATTACACTTATTTATCGTTTTATGTAATCTTGGAGTATACTACAGAGCTGGCTACCTCAGATTTACACAACATAGAGCTATCACTACATTGGTTACTATATAGTTCTGATATGAGTTTAGCTAAAAAGGATCGCATCGAGGTTGGAGGTTACCTATTTAACACACCTCGGAACATTACCTGTGAGTGTCCTACGAGTAATAAAAAGCCAATTAGAATACCTTTAAATCACTTATATAGTGACCTAGAAGTTATTCTAATCGGCTTCTCTTGTTTAAGATGCAGGCCTGATTCGTTATACACAAAAGTGAATTTATCGAGGGGGAGGTTTTCGGGATTTTGGTTCGCCGGGTGTCTGGAAAATCCGTGCTATAGATAGTATGTGGTATGTAAAATAATTTAAAAGGCTGACTTCTGTATGAAGTCAGCCTTTTAAATTATTTTACTCCTGTGTTTTCTCTTTTTTAAACTCTTTTTGTTTGTCCAGCCAAATATTAATTAAATGTACTAATTCAACCGTTTCTATCTCACAAAATTCACCTTTACCATCTTCAGCTAAATTGTCTAGGACAATAGTTGTATCTCTTCGAATTTCTAAACCACAAATGTTGCCATTTACTTCTCCATAATCCTTTTCCCCGTTTAAAACACTATGTATCTCTTCTAAAATCCAATCTCCAAATGCAGAAACTTCAACATATAAAAAGGTTCCAACAAGTTTAATTTCCTTTGGTACCCTCATGATTAATATTTCATCATCAAGCACTTCAAAAGTATATTTATATTTCATTTCTATCATACTCCCTTATATTAAAAATAGAATTTATTCTTTTGGGAAAGCAGAGATAATTTTCCCGTTGTCAGCTATATACATGATAATTTCTATACCGTCTAGACCTACTCCTTTATATGTATTATCGATTACAAGTCTTTTATTATTGTATGCTTCATTTATATTATCTACAATTTTCTGTGGACTCCAATCTTTAGGGAAAAATGTAGAGTATCCCCTATTTGCAGTCTTAGGGACTCCATTTACTTCTACCTTAGCTTTATATACTCCCTGATTATTTACTGTTCTTTCTGTTCCCGCAACTATTTTTCCTGGTGTATTCTCTAATGCTTCAGTGTGATAGCCAACTGCTTTACCAATGCCATTTATTTCACCCTCTAGAATATGCTTAAGTCCTCTTCTCGTGAATTTTTCTGTTCCTCTTAAGCTAGACATGATTTGTCTATTAGAGAGTGATGGAGTATGGTTTCTTCCACCAGAATTAGCGAACTGATAAGTGGATAGTTTTTCTTCAGTTTGTTTAAAATCAGGTATAGCAAATCTAGAACGTATATTATTTCCACCAGCAAAAGCAAAACGATCCCCCATTTGTAAATTACCAATAGTATGAGAAATAACTTCTGGAATTTTATCTTTTGCTATTTTAGTTGTCACTTTACCCAATTTACTTGCTTTACTTAATCCTTTATCGCCAATAACAC
The DNA here is from genome assembly GCF_038050455.1 of Bacillus sp. FSL K6-6038. Taxonomy (NCBI): domain Bacteria; kingdom Bacillati; phylum Bacillota; class Bacilli; order Caryophanales; family Bacillaceae; genus Bacillus; species Bacillus sp. FSL K6-6038. Next base: position 1,347,630 of record NZ_JBBOUH010000001.1, on the reverse strand, counting down.
CTACTGCAACTTGTGTTAAAGCATAACTTCCCCATTTCGCACGACTTTCAGCATCTCCATTTATTACATCATTAATAAATGAGTCTGACACTACATTATACATGGTACTAAGGGTATCAATAGGATGCAACGCAGCATTCCCCATGTTTTCCCACGTTTCCCGCTTACCAAGCGCTTTAAATCCTTCTATGGTGTCTCCAATTGCTTCTCCTGCACCTTCTATAGTGCCATCTATAACTTTTCGGAAAGTAGATTTTTCAGGTAACTTACCACACATTGCCCCTTCTTCAATTGAACTACTCTTTAGATGGTTTTCAGCCTGACGTGCCCTTTCTTCTGTAATCGATTGAATAGAGGTTGTCCACTCCATATTCAATCCTTGTGTACTAAATGTACCACTTACAGGACTAAAACCTTTCCCACTTTGGACTTCAGCCAAACCCGTCGCAATGCTAGCGGCTAATTGAATTGCTGTACTATAATTATTACTAGATGTTTGGTTAAACTCATACAGGTGATCTAACTTTTCTTGCAGTTTTTTCCTCATAGCAGTGAAAAGATTCGCCATAGCGTCCATACCTGGAATTGGTATAGTTTGAATGATGGCTTCCATACTTACTTTCATTCGATCAATTTCTTGAATTTGTTCTAATATTTCTTGTTCAATTACATCAGTTGAAGCTACCTTTGATTGAAATTGACTTGGAAAGGCATCATTCTGACGGATTAATTCTTCACATAAGTAAATGATTCCCTGTGCTAAAGGACGAAAGGTTTGTACAAAAAATGCTTTCGCACTATCATAAGTCTGCCCTTGTAAAACAGTATCAATTGCAAAAGCGTCAATCGACTGAATGGCTTGTTCCATACCTTGAATGGTAGCGGTACATACAGCGTTCATGCTTTGAGTTTGGCTTTGTACTTCTCCCAAATACATATTTAAACTCATGCATTGACCTCCCTTGCTAATTGTTGTTGCTGATAGGAAAGGTCGTTTTCTAAATCACTAAGGTCTCGTCTTTCTTTAAGCAACGTTTCTTTTTGGTTTTCCAATTCGAATGTAAGTTTTCGCTCAATGTGCCCTGCTTCTTGACGCATATTCATAAAAAAATGAGATAACTCTTTATCCCCATGCCAAGTTTCGAAAATTCGATTAAATAAACGATTGCTTCGACTTTTCCATTCGTGAAAATCTGTTTCCGCTTGTTCCTGTGTTTGAATCGCAGATTGATTCCGATCCTGTTCTTCGAATATACTTTGTAATTTTTGATTTAATTGATGGATTTGTTCTTCAATATCTTGACTCATCTTTTTCCTCCTATCGTTTTACTTTACGTAGGTTGTCACATTAGCGAAAAGTATTTTGAAGTTCGTTATCCATTCTCTCAAACCCGTTAGCTACCGAATGAATATTATCAACCGCTTGTTGAAAGGCGGCAGAAAATTGTTTCGTTAAATCTAAAACTTGTTGGTTCGCTTCTTGTGCTTTGGAGTTAACAGATAGCGTAGTACGCGTCGCCTTTTTTATAGAACGATTTGTCGCACTTTGGATTGTATCCGAAGCTACTCTCATCTGCGTAGCGATTTGTTGTGCCGCTTGAAAATTACTTTGAAATTGTCCCATTGTTTAAATCCTTTCTACTATGTTCATGGAGAATTATACCATATTTCTAAGTTTCTCCATTAGGAATGATGTTGGTAATGAAAAAGGATATATAGTTAAGGTGAATCTAACCTCTTCACCTAGATTCTTTATTTCATCTTTAATAGTACGTATTGTACAAGAAACCAATATAAATATACTATCTACATAGAAAGCTACAAATCACCTGAGAAGTACAACTCAAAAATTTCCCCTGTGGAGGTTGTTGCAAAAAGTACTTGACCAATGAATATAACTCCTTTAGTATTTTCCGTAAGAAACTCTAATTGAAGTGGTTCTCAATGAAGATAATAACTTGAGAGCCTTGATACATATAAGTTTTACTGATCCTAAACCTCTACAGTTAACTGAAAGGTTCCCTTGACAGGGTGGAGGTCGTGAGTTCGAGCCTCTCCGGGGTCATAAAATACGGTAAAATAGCGTTCTACCAATTGGTAGAACGCTATTTTTATGCGATGATTTATTCGTTGATTTAGCCATTTAGGAAATATTTTTCAACCATATATACACAAAGAGAGGGCATATATTTATCCCTCTCTTCTGTCCAACCAATATTAATCTTGCTCATCCATCATTTCCTCAAACGCAGCAGACACTTTTTCAAACTCCTTGTCACTCTCGATGTATGACAATTCACCATCATCTTCTACTCTTAAAAAGAAGATATCAATGTCTTCATCTGTTTCCTTTTGAAGGTCCTCTACAAAGCCGACAGCAATGTATTCTGCTCCTTCGACATTCATCGTTCCCAGCACTTCAACTTCCTGCTCCTGATCACTCTCATCGCTAAGGGTAAAAATTTCGCCTACTTCAATTTCCTCCATATGCGTACTCCTCCTTTCATACTCTAAAAAATAGAGCGTTCAAATCGCATACCTACTAACATATCTTTCCATAAAAAATCAAATCAATGCGCAAAAAACAACAAATTCTTGCTGCTTCAGCGTAAATACCCATCCAAAAAGATATCATTCGTGAATATAAACTAACATATTTCGTATTAGATAATTGGATCAACTAAAGTAATTAAAGTCCCAACGGTTTCAAAAAATTAGAAATATCCTATTTTAGATTTTCGAAAGACCTCCTTGATCCATAATTATTTCTTTTATATAGGAAGCAGGGAAACCATCTTGTAACAGCTGTTTCATCATTTTCATATAAGGGTTAATATGCTTAAAATATTTCTTATAGGATGCACATAGATAATTTAATCCTGGCTCATTTTGATTTGAAACTAGAAATCTATTTTTAGGACATTCACCATGACAAGCGAATCGAACCTCGCAATTTCTACACACTAAGGGCAGTGTATCTTGCTTCTTCTTACCAAAGGCAAGCTGTGATGGGGGAATTTATCATATTTACTAATCCGTCTGTAATATTTCCTAATCGATATTCAGGATAAACGTAATGATCACAAGAAAACAGATCACCATTATGTTCCATAGCGACCGCTCTACCACACTCTTTTGCAAAAATACAGACTGGTGACGGAATTCCGATCCAGGAAGCTAATGCCCATTCAAAATTCATAACATAAATCGCCCCTACATCATGCTGCACCCACTCAGTGAATTACCCCTCCTTAACACTCTTACGAATCGTTTGAAGAAGGGGCTTCCTGTTTCATAGAGCGTTGCTGCTTGGGAATCCAAGCAGTCTTACATACTCTCCACAGGCGTCGTTTATACTGTTCGGACACAACCTTGCCTTACAGTTTCATTCTTCAGTCGTTCTCACAAGTAATTGCTCTAATCCTTTTCGCAAAATGTTGAGACTTGCATTATAATCTCTATCTAACACCGTTCCACACTTTGTACAAATATGTGTCCGAATCGAAAGTGATTTTTCCACACGATTCCCATAGCTAGAACAATCTTGTGATGTGTACGCTGGGTCTACTTTCACAAGTAAACCTCCAAATTTCTCGCACTTATACAAAAGCATCTTACGAAAAGCGCCCCAGCCTGCATCAGAGATCGACTTCGACACTTTTCGATTCCGAACCATCTTTCGAATATCCAGATTTTCTATACAAATCACCGAATACATTTGCGTGAGATGATAACTTAATTTGTGTAAAAAATCTTTTCTTTGATTCGCTACCTTTTCATGAAGGCTCCGAATCCGTTCTACTTGCTTCTTATAGTTCGTAGAGTCCTTCTTTTTCTTCGAAAGGTTATGCTGTGCTTTGCTCAATTGCTTTTCTTTTTGTAGAAGAAATCTTGGATTTTCAAATACCGTTCCATTTGAAAGAACAGCGTATTCATTCAGTCCTACATCTATACCAATTGCATTTTCCATATCAATAGAGGGAGGTACATCCTGTCTTTCGACACTAAAAATAGTGTACCATCTGTTTGATTGTTCCTTCTATCGGCCGATGCAGATGAATCTCTATTTCTCCTAATTGTTTGTTATATAAATTTCCGTTATCTGCAAATGACATCGCAAAGCGGTGTTTCCCATTCGATTTGAATCCAAATTGAGGGAAAGTGAGACTATTATAGTCTTTATACGTTTTCAATTTGGGATAGTTCGTATCCCCACTCAAAAAGCCATCATATGCCTTTTTGAGTCGTAAAAATACTTCTTGTAAGGGCTGTGATGGCACTGCTTTTAGAAAAGGATATCTCTTCTTATCGATTACTTGTTGCTTTTGCATGTCAGAACGTGTATACAGCTGTTGATGTTCTTTATATTTTCTCTGTTTATCTAAAAGAGCAGAGTTATAGGTTTGACGACAATATTGTAGCCAACGTTCTAACATTTCTTTCTGTTCTTTCGTTGGGAAAATTTCATATTTTTGGCTCAGCAACATTGTCATCACCTTCCTCTTTTTTCATTGTAGTGTTTCAGATTCCTAAAAACAAAGAAACGAATGTACGTTCCCATACTACTAGTATACATGGAGTTACAGAAAAAGGAACTGAAAACTTCACGCTGTGCACGATCAACATTCATCCCCTCCCTACCACTGGACTATGTCCTGCACGCGCTTGAGGAAGGGGACTTCTGTTGGAGTACTGTTAAATTTATTAAGGGGACGATTTCATAATGAGTAACTACTAAAAAAAGAAGCTTTTTTTACATGACGATTCCTTCGACTATCCTTTTTTATTCTGATAATCATCGTGTACTTTTAAATATATCCCCGTTAAAACTCACTTATTTATGGTACGGCTCACCACATCAACTACTGTATATAATTGTGAAATACCAACATAAAATGAATGCCCAAATAAGCCAGATGTCGAAAAACATCTGGCTTATTTAGTTTAAATTGATAGCTATAAATATAAGTGGCGTTTTGTTTTGTCTAGAACATGGAAAAGAGGTACAGTCACATTACGTAGGATTTATATCGTTCAGTGTAAGCTATTGGTAGCCACGAGACTACTCTCCTGATCACAATTATTGAATCGCTTGAAATGTAGCACCGCCGCGAGTATCGATAATATCTCCATCGACTATAGCAACCACATAACTTTCTAGTCCAAAGTCTCCTCCACCTAAAATCACATTCACCTTTGTACCTCCAGATGAACTGTATACAAAGAGGTTGCTCTTACCAGTTATCTTATATCTACCTGCAGGAATATCTTTTCCTACAGACCAATAGCCTGCACCAAGTTTCTTAGGCTCTTGCTGTTTCAATACAACACCTTCCGTAAGCTTCTGCAGCTCAGCTTTCTTAGCGTTGATATCACCATCTAGTTTGCTTATCTCTGACTTTTTACCATCCAGTTCAGATTGCTTGTTCTTAATTTCATTCTCGATGTTTGTCTTGTTCTCTAATAATTTTTTAGCCCCTTCGAATTCCGCAGAGCGAAGCTTTAACTCTGCATTCACCTTGTCCAAACCTTCTTTTGTAGTCTTTAATTCTTTTTCTGTCTTATCCAGTGAATTCTCTTTCTGTTCGATATTACTAACTAGACTCTTATATGTAGTAACCTTACCATTTACTTCTGCATCACCAGGAATCGTACCTACATTGTAAGCTATAGTGGAAGCAACAACAATCGCTCCAACCGCTCCCCATAATGCTTTTGATTTCAATAGTTTCATAAGGTATCCTCTCTTTTTTCATCTTTTATATTAATATTTTATTAATTTTCAGAGATAAACGAGATGTTAGTTTTATGAATATTCTTAATATTAAAAATATATTCGTCGGATTTTGAAGGAAAAAGATTGTAACTACAAAATGCACATATTTCGAAGAAGCCTGATTTTCTTATGACTTTACAAATAGAGAATTTGGTGCGTCAACACTAAACAAAACAGCTTCTTCAAGTCTTCGCTTGAAAAAGCTGTTTCTAATAAAAACATATTACTATAGTAATAATGATTTTTTACAATATGTACATTAACTACAATGACTTTAAGGTAATACATATACCTTTACTGTTCTAACTCCCCAGTTCCAAACTCCCTGCTTTGAAGGTATAAATACGTCTATTTTATTCCCTTTAATAGCTCCACCAGTATCCCTAGCTCCAGCTGGTCCATATCCCTCTACATATACATTCGAGCCAAGTGGAATAACTGAAGTATCCACAGCAATCACTTTTAAATTTGGATTAGCAGTTAAATCATCTCCCATACTCGTATAAACATGTTCACCGGGCTTTGCACCATTTTCTGCTGGGTCGTTTGAGTATGCTGTTGATCTAACCGTTAGCTCACGCGTATTTCCTATCCATTTTCCACTATCTTTGAAATAATTCATTTTTTCGTCAATCTTATTCCAACCTGTTTTCATCGTTCCACCGGCTGCTTCGTCTAAGTAATACCAACTACTCCATTCTTTCAACCAGCCTGTTTTCATCGCTCCACCAGCTACCGCATCCAAGTAATACCAATTCACTCCGTATTTCAACCAACCTGTTTTCATTGCTCCGCTGGCTGCCGCATCCAAGTAGTACCAACTACCACCTGTTTTCAACCAACCTGTCTTCATTGCCCCGCTAACTGCTTCATCCAAGTAATACCAATTTTCTCCGTATTTCAACCAGCCTGTCTTCATTGCCCCACTAGCTGATTCATCCAAGTAATACCAATTTTCTCCGTATTTCAACCAACCTGTTTTCATCGCTCCGCTGGCTGCCGCATCCAAGTAGTACCAACTACCACCTGTTTTCAACCAGCCTGTCTTCATTGCCCCGCTAGCTACTTCATCCAAGTAATACCAATTTTCTCCGTATTTCAACCAATCTGTTTTCATCGCTCCGCCAGCTGCCGCATCTAAGTAATACCAATTCACTCCGTATTTCAACCAACCTGTTTTCATCACTCCGCCAGCTGCTTCATCTAAGTAATACCAATTCGTTCCTTCTTTCAACCAACCTGTTTTCATCGCTCCGCTGGTTGCTTCATCTAAGTAATACCAATTCGTTCCTTCTTTCAACCAACCTGTTTTCATCGCTCCGCTGGTTGCTTCATCTAAGTAATACCAATTCGTTCCTTCTTTCAACCAACCTGTTTTCATCGCTCCGCTGGCTGCTTCATCTAGGTAATACCAATTCGTTCCTTCTTTCAACCAACCTGTTTTCATCGCTCCGCCAGCTGCTTCATCTAAGTAATACCAATTCGTTCCTTCTTTCAACCAACCTGTTTTTTTACTACCATTTTCATAATAAAACCATTCACCATTTTCTAATTTCCATCCAGCTTGTTGAGTAGAATCTTGCGTTATGTTATTTGATGTTTCTGCTAAACTAGCAATCGGTTGGAAACCGAAGCCCAGAACCATAGCTAAAGAAAGTGCTGTAATTTGTTTTTTCATAAATTCATTCCTTTTTCCTAAATTTGACCATTGACTAAATTGTCATACTATGTATAAGTATAATTGTTTCTAAGATAAGAATAAGAGTAGTAACAAAAATGTAATAAAAATAAAACAGAATGAAATCCAGATGCAAACTTATTGCATACTGGACTTGATTCTGTTTTATTCCTGCTATCTTCTACCTCTTTTACTAGCTTATAAAACAGGGTTTTTCTATTTATAATTTCTTACTCACCAATACCACCAACACAATAATCCCCACAAACATCGCCACTAAACATCCAATCAGTTTATAAAAACCTCTCTTTGTCAGCGTATTATCTTTCGTAATATCTTTGCGAACGAAGAAATACATGAATAGCATTAAAATAATACTTATACCAAACGCATAAAGAAATTGCATTTTTTCTCCTTCCTATATGTAAGACCTATAATTCATTATTTTCCACTTAATATCTTTTAGATAAAACAACAAACGAAATAAAAACCGTACTAATTGTTAAAGCAGCTAACATATTAAGTAATTCTCCAGCTGTCAATATAATGATTTCTAAATGTAACCCAATTGAAAAAATAATGAAATATATCAATAATGCAAAGAAAGAATAAAACATCCCTTTTTGACGGATTAACTTCATCCTTTCGTCTTTCTCTTTAAATTGTGGGTGAAGATAACTTAAACAAAAGCACATAATCATCATCGATGCTAATGTATAAGTCGGAGTTGGCGGCGCAGAATGTGTCGTAATCCCTGCCAATATCATGAATCCACTCATAATTAAAAAAAACATTCCAATAATCAAAAAGTACTTCTGTGAATAATTCATTAATATTCCCCCTTCTCTATCATTCCCGTTCTTTCCCTTCATAAATAAATACATTCTCAATGATTGTCTGAAATGTTTTCGCAATTTCGAATGCTAAAGGAAGTGATGGATCATATTTTCCTTTTTCAATTGAAATAATCGTCTGTCTAGAAACACCAAGTTTTTCGGCTAACTTCTCTTGAGACAGTCCCATTTTTTTTCTGTATTCTACCATTTTGTTTTCCAAGGAAAATCCCCCCTCCTCCTTGAACAGAGTATAAATGTAAAGCAACCTTTACGTCAAGTATCATTTACATTATTTACATAACTTTTCCAATCCTTCTTACTCCCGCCTTTTCTTTTTGATCACGACTATTGTCATAACTAAAATGGAATCCTATAGAGAGCGAACATCACGATATGTTCCATCTCTAACATATAGTTAACTTTATTTGTATAGATGGTTTTCGTTATATTTATCCCTCTATAATGAGAAAAATTAATATTGTTATCTGCACTTTATCTTTTTAAAATATTACATTTTTTCTCCTATACGAATGAAGCTGGCTACCCTTTTTAAGCTATTTTCTGCTATATTTGCAAAAACTAACGATTTATGAACCATTTTCAAATCATAATCATCACTTACAAGCAAATTTTTCTTTTTTCCTTTCAATATTTAACACTATTGAAATAAAGTTAACGATAAATTCATAATTTTTTATTTTTTATACTATATCCTGTTATATTGTTGTATAATATTCTTGAAAGCGCTTATTATTTTAATATACATAAATCAAACCATATTTTAACGAAACATTCTTACAATTCATTTTATATTTTCATATGGAAGATTTCGTTCCAAGTGCGGATGTACCAGATGAAATCACCTATTTTTTCCTTAAAATTACTTTATAACATGAAAGATTAACTTGGGTGATAAGTAATTGTGAATGTTTTTTTACAAAACGGATAAGTAATAATGTTTGGTATTATGTAAATTATCGTAATAACATAAGAGTAAAGATAACATTTACATTCATTACTGGTTGATCAATTATGAAAAGAGCAAAATGCATTCTTTCGCATTATGAAAGAAGGATTACATGCATTGGGAGGTTTAAACAAATGACGAGGAAGAATACAACGACAAACCCTTGGGCCAAATTCCATGGTCCGAACCTTGGCTATGTTATTGAACAGTATGATCGTTACGTGACAGGAGAAGGTTCTGTTGATCCGGAATTACAAGAGCTTTTTGAAACTTTTGGAGCTCCTCCATTCCAAGCAGATGTCGTAACAGGGGACAACAAGGAAACAAATTTTTCTCCTCAAAACACAGGAAACATTGAAAAAATTCTTAAAGTCGTTCAACTTGTTGAGCATATCCGTTCATTCGGTCATACATCGGCTCATATTAATCCAATGGAAGAGCCTGCTGATGGACAATCTCTCATCGAGAAAGCAATGAATGAATTGAGCGATGCAGATTTGAAAGCGATTCCAGCTAAAACAGTATGGGCAGATGCACCAAATGATGTTCACACAGCTTTTGATGTAATTAATAGATTAAAAGATGTTTACACAAAATCTTTAGCCTATGAATTCTCGCATATACAAGATAGTGAAGAACGCACGTGGTTGCATCAAATGGTGGAATCAAATTCCCTGCGTCAACCATTAACAAATAAAAAACGAACTGCTCTCTTAAAACGCTTAACAGCTGTTGAAGGTTTCGAGCAATTTTTGCATAAAACATTCGTTGGCCAAAAACGTTTCTCCATCGAAGGCGTTGATATGCTTGTACCTGTACTAGATGAAATTATTTTAGAAGGTGCTAAAGGCGGCGTAAACGATGTCATGATTGGTATGGCTCACCGCGGTCGTCTAAGCGTACTCGCTCATGTATTAGAAAAACCATATAGTCACATGTTCGCAGAATTCAAACATGCAACTATTGAGTCTGATAAATCACAAGATGTAATAAATAGTAGTGTCGGCTGGACTGGCGATGTGAAATACCATTTAGGTAGAGAACAAGTTGTCGGATCTGAAGAAGCTAGCACACGCGTTACATTAGCAAATAACCCAAGTCACCTTGAGTTTGTTAACCCAGTTGTTGAAGGTTATGCACGTGCTGCTCAAGAAGATCGTAAACAAGCTGGTTATCCTGAACAAGACGTTTCAAAATCATTCGTAATTTTAGTTCATGGTGATGCTGCATTCCCTGGGCAAGGTATTGTATCTGAAACATTGAACTTAAGCAGATTGAATGCATACCAAACTGGTGGAACAATTCATGTTATCGCGAATAACGCAATCGGCTTTACGACTGATAGCTATGATTCTCGTTCTACGAAATATTCAAGTGATCTTGCGAAAGGATTCGATATTCCAATCGTTCACGTGAATGCTGATGATCCTGAAGCTTGTCTTGCTGCTGCTAACCTTGCAATTCAATATCGTATGCTGTTCAAAAAAGACTTCTTAATCGATTTAATCGGTTACCGTCGTTACGGTCATAACGAAATGGATGATCCAGCAGTTACGCAACCACAAGTTTATAAAAAAATTAAAAACCATCCAACTGTAAGAGCTTTATATGCAAGCCAATTAGAAGCTGCAGGCGTTCTAAATGCAGATGAGGTTGAAACAATTACTCAGTTTATACAAGAAGAGTTGAAAGCTGAATATGCACAAGTACCACCAGCAGATACAAGTGACGCAGCAATTCACGTTAAAGTTCCAGACGTTGTTGCGAAAGGAATTCAGCCGATTGATACTGGTCTTCCACTTGAAACACTTCGCGCAATTAACGAAGGGCTTTTAACTTGGCCAGAAGGCTTTAACGTATATCCGAAAGTGAAGAAGATTCTTGAGCGCCGTAAAGATGCTCTTGAAGAGAACGGTAAAATTGAATGGGCACTTGCTGAATCTTTAGCATTCGCTTCTATTTTACAAGAAGGTACGCCAATTCGTTTAACTGGTCAAGATTCACAGCGTGGTACGTTCGCACACCGTCATATCGTACTGCATGATACAGAAACAAACGAAACATATTCACCATTACATCGCCTGCCGAATATACGCGCATCGTTCTCTGTTCATAACAGTCCGTTATCAGAAGCTGCTGTTGTCGGCTATGAATACGGTTATAATGTATTCGCTCCAGAAACTTTAGTTATGTGGGAAGCACAATACGGTGATTTCTCAAATACTGCGCAAGCATTATTTGATCAATATGTTTCATCAGGAAGAGCAAAATGGGGACAAAAATCAGGTCTAGTTCTTCTTTTACCTCATGGTTATGAAGGTCAAGGACCAGAGCACTCTAGTGCACGTCCAGAGCGTTTCTTACAACTAGCTGCAGAAAATAACTGGACTGTTGCAAACTTAACAAGCGCGGCACAATACTTCCATATCTTGCGCCGTCAAGCATCAATCCTTGGTACAGAAGCTGTTCGTCCATTAGTAATCATGACACCAAAAAGCTTATTGCGTCACCCACTTACAGCTTCATCAGGTGGCCAGTTAAGTGAAGGACGTTTCCAACCTGCGTTAGAGCAAGAAAACCTTGGCATAAAACCAAACAAAGTAAAACGTCTTGTCTTAACAACTGGTAAAATGGCAATTGATTTAGCGGCAGAGATTGAATCCGGGAAACATGAGTACAATTTAGATGAAGTTCATATTGTTCGTATTGAGCAATTGTACCCATTCCCTGCTGAAAAAGTTCAATCTATTATGAAACGCTTTAAAAACTTAGAAGAAATTATTTGGGTACAAGAAGAACCACGAAACATGGGTGCATGGCATTACATGGCTCCAATTCTGTTTGAACTTGCTGGCGATAAATTAAAAACAGGCTACATTGGACGCCCAGACCGTTCAAGTCCTTCAGGTGGCGATCCACATGCACACCGAGCAGAACAAGAACTTATCGTTGCACACGCATTAGATACAAAGTATAACTTTCGTCAAGATAAACAAGAAATAGAAGTTTATAGCAACTAAAAACGAAAGTGATTTGCTCTAGCTCATGCGGGCAGAGTTCCTTACACCCGAGAACGTAAAGAATTTCTGCCCAATCAAGCTGGAAACTTTGAGATTACCGAAGAAAAAAGAAGACAAAACACACACCGTTAGGCAAATAAGGGGAGGACATTTAAAATGATCGAAATTAAAGTACCTGAGCTTGCAGAATCTATTTCAGAAGGAACTATCTCACAATGGCTTATCAATGTAGGCGACAAAGTTGAGAAAGGTGGCAGCGTTGTTGAGCTTGAAACGGATAAAGTCAATGTTGAAATCATTGCAGAAGATTCAGGTATTGTATCACAACTACTAGGAGAGCCTGGAGATACAGTTGAAGTTGGCGACATCATTGCAATTTTAGATGCAAACGGCGCTGCAGTAAGTACACCTGCTCCAGCAGCAGCTCCAGAACAACCAAAACAAGAAGTTACTGAAGCACCAAAAGCTGAGGCTCCAAAAACAGCTTTACAAGGTCTTCCAAATACAGATCGCCCTATCGCATCACCTGCTGCTAGAAAAATGGCACGTGAATTAGGAATCGACTTAAATGAAGTACGCAGCACTGATCCACTTGGCCGTGTAAGACCACACGATGTACAAGCACATGCTGCTGCACCAAAAGCAGAGCCAAAACAAGAAAAAACAAGTCCAAAACCAGCTGCAAAAACTGAATTTGAAAAACCAGTTGAGCGCGTAAAAATGTCCCGCCGCCGTCAAACAATTGCAAAACGTCTTGTAGAAGTTCAGCAAACATCTGCAATGTTAACAACATTTAACGAAGTTGATATGACTGCAATCATGGAATTACGTAAAGAACGTAAAGATTCATTCGAGAAAAAACATGATGTTCGTCTTGGCTTTATGTCATTCTTCACAAAAGCAGTTGTTGCAGCATTGAAACAATTCCCATTGTTAAATGCTGAAATCCAAGGTGACGAGCTTATCATTAAAAAATTCTATGATATCGGAATCGCTGTAGCAGCTCCAGATGGATTAGTTGTTCCAGTTGTACGCGATGCAAACCAATTGAACTTTGCTGAAATCGAAAGCGAAATTCGTGAACTAGGTAAAAAAGCACGCGATAACAAACTTACATTAAAAGAACTACAAGGTGGTACATTTACAATTACAAACGGTGGTGTGTTCGGCTCCCTTATGTCAACACCAATCCTAAACAGCCCACAAGTAGGTATTCTTGGAATGCATAAAATTCAAGTAAGACCAGTTGCAATCGATGCAGAACGTATGGAAAACCGTCCGATGATGTACATTGCTCTATCTTACGACCACCGCATCGTCGATGGTAAAGAAGCAGTTAGCTTCCTTGTTGCTGTTAAAGAGATGCTTGAAGATCCAAAATCATTATTATTAGAAGGTTGATAGGCTTTCTAAATCATACTGGCTACATGAAAGAATCGATTGATTCTTTCATGTAGCTTTTTTTATATAAATTAAAAACCGGACATAAACCCTTTCTTTTTAGGGGGAAGAGAGCATCCAGCCATGCATAGAAGCGATCAGATCCCCTTCCTGCCCCATGACAACAAATGAAAACAAGTAGCGATCCCCTTTTCTTCTTCGTAGCAGCGACTTATATATCGAAAAATCAAAATGAGTTTATATATTACACGGATACGCTAAAATACTAATAATCTTTTAGAACTCATAAAGGACAACTCACAATACATACACTGATAACGTATGTCTAGAACAAATTTACTGATAAGGAGGAACACAATGAGTACTCTCACAGCTTCCACAAAGCTAAAAATGAACAAGGATACCTTTTTCCTCCCCGACTCAAACGGGGGTGTCTATTTTCGAAACAACTCCAGTTCATTCCGAATGCAAGGTAATGGTATCTATGAATGGATTGAAAAATTAATGCCTATGTTTAATGGAGAACATACTTTGGAAGAACTAACAAGCGGACTCCCCCTCCCTTATCAAAATAGAGTTTTTGAACTTGGAGAACTTTTGCACGAAAATGGTTTTGTACGTGATGTAAGTCAAGATTCCCCTCACCAGTTAGAGGATGCCTTACTTGAGAGATACGCATCGCAAATCGATTTTTTAGAGACTTCCTCTCATTCAGGTGCCTTGAAATTTCAAATGTATCGACAAGCGAAGGTCTTAGCAATTGGATCTGGCTCTATTTTCACTTCATTAGTTTATTCTTTACTTGAATCTGGTTTACCTGAGTTTCACTGTCTTATTACCGACTCTACCGCAACAAATCGCTCTCGATTAATTGAGATTGTACAAAAAGCCCATGATGCTGATCAAAATGTACTTGTTCAAGAAATAGATACAACGATAGATCGTTCCTTGCAGGAAATTTTTCAACATTTTGATTGGATTCTATATGTATCTCAAAATGGAAATATTGAAAAATTAAGAGCGATCCACGCGATTTGTAGAGAAGAAAAGAAAAACTTTCTTCCTGCTTTATGTTTGGAGCAAGTAGGCTTAGCTGGTCCTGTCATTACTACAGAATCTGAAGAATGCTGGGAATCTGCATGGCGACGCGTACATGAGACTGCCCTTCAAAAAGATCAACTATTAGAGCCTTTCTCTCCAATCGCTGGGGCTATGTTAGCAAACATTATCGTTTTTGAGTTATTCAAAAATATTACAGGCGCTTCAAATAGAGAGCAAAATAAACAATTCTTTTTACTAAATTTTGAAACGCTAGAAGGCAGCTGGCACACTTTCATCAAACACCCACTTATAACAACCAAAAACTTTACAATAGAAACGATACAAGACATTGATGAAACTCTCAAAAGACATTCAAACCAAAGCCCTTCGAATGAACTTTTTCGCTTTTTTGACCAATTAACCTCAAACAAATCTGGAATTTTTCACATATGGGATGAACAAGACCTAAAACAATTACCGTTATCTCAGTGCTATGCTCAAGTTCCGAATCCATTATCAGAAGGACCTACTAGGCTCCTGCCTACCATAATTTGCGGCGGATTGACTCATGATGAAGCACGCCGCGAAGCAGGTCTAACCGGAATTGAAACATATGTAACTCAAATGGTTCATTTCATTATTCCTGAACAAGATGAATTCATTGGAATTGGGGCTGGGGAAACAATGTTAGAGGGCGTGTACCGTGCACTACAAAATCATTTAACACACACATTACAAATGAGGCAGTTGACCAAAACAGAAGAAATTACACAACTACAATTAACAGAGATTCACGACAAACACTGCCAATTTTATTTACGTGCACTCTCCGCGATACATGGGGAACCAATGGTAGGAATTGGTGAAGATGTGCTAGGTTTTCCTGTGGTTTGGATCGGTGTACACAACCAGTGGTACGGTAGTACTGACTTAAATATAACATTAGCACTAAGAAATGCATTACAACAAGTACTACTTCATGTCCAAAATCAAGAAGTTCCCTATAAATCCAATATATTATTGGACTCCTCTATCCTTTTACACAGTGCAGAATCGTTTAGGGTTGAAATACAAAAAGAAGAAGAAATGCCACAATTAGAATCCTTGCAATTAGCCTTACAAAATTTAAAAGAGCATAAACTTCATCCCTTCGTCCTCGACCTAGCAATTGAACCCTTTTTAAAAGAAGGATTAGGCGGTGTAGTTGGTGTGGTAATCAAAGAGGAGGTAGAATGATGAATCGAAAAATATTAATCATAGGAGATGGCATACTAGCAGACTATGTAAATCAACAATTATCCGCTCACTATCCAATTATTCATCAACATACACTTGAAGAAAAACTCCCAGAAAATATCTATCTTGCTCTCGTATTACACGATGGTTCTCCTCCCTCTATACATCATGAAGCTGAAGAAATATTTCGCTTCGCTAACATTCCATGGCTTCGGGGCTTTACTTCATTTGGTGAGGGTATCATTGGTCCTTATGTTAGACCCGATAAGGCAGGGTGCTCCCATTGTGCTGATGCACGGCGTTTCATAGCTGGCTTTGACCAAAAAGAAATGTGGGAGCTACAGCGGAAATATTCCTTAAAAACAGATGATGCCATACAGCGAGATGTATGTGCAACGCAAACTGGGTTACTACAAATGTGTCAGCTTATTCATGCTGAAACAGAGAAGATAGTAACAAAAGGGCATACCTCTTTAGCTGAAGAACTAGTTTTACTTAACATGCAAACCTTTCAATGTTCACGCCATTCATTTCTTCCTGATCCTCTATGCCCAATGTGTAGCACATTACCTGATGACACTGCAGCGGATGCCTACATTTCACTCCAGTCAAGTTTTAAAACTGGCAATGAAAGTTATCGTTGTCGTTCTATTGAAGATTTAAATACATTTTTGACTAAAGATTATTTAGATTATCGGACTGGACTTTTAAATGGGAAAATGCAGCATTCCTTATTACCATTTGCTGATGTTATTGTAAATATGCCGTTACTTTTAGGAAATGAAGGAGTTGCAGGCCGAACACATTCATTCAGGGCGAGCGAAGCAACTGCTATTTTAGAAGGGTTAGAGAGATATTGTGGAATGACCCCTCGCGGGAAACGGACAAATGTTCATGGTAGCTACCGAGAGTTAGAAGATACAGCCATCAATCCTCTCACAATCGGTGTACATACAGATGAACATTATAAAAAAACAGATTTCCCATTTAAACCGTTTGATCCTGATTATCCTCAAGACTGGGTATGGGGGTATTCTTTATCACAAAATCGTCCCATCTTAGTTCCAGAATCGATTGCATATTATAGCCTAGGACACAGGGACGCTTTTGTTTATGAAACTTCAAACGGCTGTGCAATTGGAGGTAGTTTAGAAGAAGCGATTTTCCATGGCATTTTAGAAATAGTCGAACGCGATGCTTTCTTGCTAACTTGGTATGCACAATTACCACTTCCCCGCCTTGATCTAGCTTCTGCGGACGATGTGGAATTACAATTGATGATTGAACGAATGCGCACGATCACAGGCTATGATTTACATGTTTTTGATGCAACGATGGAGCATGGTATTCCAAGTATATGGGCAATTGCAAAAAACACAAAAAAAGATGGAATGAATCTCGTCTGTGCAGGTGGTGCCCACATGGAACCAATGCGAGCTGTTAAAAATGCTATCCATGAATTAGCAGGTATGTTACTTACAATGGATGAAAAATTTGAAGCAAGTAAACAAAAATACGAACAATGTTTACGGGATCCCTATCTTGTCACCCAAATGGATGATCATAGTATGGTATATGGTTTACCAGAAGCCGAAGAACGCCTTCAATTTTTATTGAATGACAATCGGTCTGTACAAACATTTCAACAAATGAATCAGTTAAGATCTATCGATAGGGATCTAACTTCGGATCTTCGCCATCTTTTAGATCGACTACATCACTCAGGCCTTGAAGTCATCGTCATTGACCAAACTGTTCCTCTCATACGAAAGAACGGATTATATTGTGTGAAAGTACTAATTCCTGGTATGTTGCCAATGACATTTGGACATCAACTTACTCGCACAACAGGACTACAAAGAGTACTTACCGTACCACTGGAACTTGGATATACCAATGAGCCACTTACATTTGAACAACTTAATCCACATCCTCATCCGTTTCCATAAGTCACAATAAGGAGGTAGATTGATGCAACTAGAAACATTTCTACACAATTTGCATTTTTCCATTGATGAAATCATGCCCCAAGACAAGGAAATTAACTGGGCTGATGCCCCCCTTCCCTATAAACTATACCGTAATCTACCTGTCATTCCTCTTTCTCTAGAGGTACCGCTAACATTGCGAAATCAAAATTTGTCTAAAGAACCTACTCTCGAGCAAATCGGACATTGTCTCTGGTATACATTTGGCCTAACTCAATTGTGCCAGCCTTCCCTCGGCTTAGAAGAACAAAATACAACAAATATATACCGAAGATTTATTCCTTCTGGAGGAGCTCTATATCCAAATGAATTATATTTGTATTTAAAAATGAATCATTGTCCACAGGGAATCTATCATTATGACGCAGCACATCATCGTCTCGTATTACTACGTGAAGGAAATTTTGACTCTTATCTCACGGAGGCACTTGGAAATCGCTGCAATCTATCTGCTTGTTTTGGCACCGCCTTTGTATCAACAATGTTTTGGAAAAATTTCTTTAAATATAATAACTTTTCCTACCGTCTCCAAGGTCTAGATACTGGTGTCCTCATCGGCCAATTACTAGAAGTCTCTAAACAATTCGGCTATACATCTGGTGTATATTTTCAATTTCTTGATAGAGCCATTAATCATTTACTCGGACTATCGGAGCAAGAAGAAAGTGTGTATGCAGTTATCCCATTATCTAACCAACCTGCAGAAGAATGGTTTCATCCAAATAATACAGGCGCAAACGTTACTTCTTATGAACTCTCACAGCAGCTTCCCGTTTTAGAGCATGAACACTTTGTTCGCTCAAAGAACTTTACTGATCACCCTCTAATAACAACAATGAATACAGCATCTATGCTAGATTCAACTGAACAATTTCGAACTGTGACAGAAGAGGCAACTGTTCCACATCACACACAAACTTTGACACTCCCCAGAGTAGAGCGATTATCATACGATTTCGCAACAGCTTGTCAAAAACGTTATTCACCTGATTTAGATTTTGTCTTAAGGAAAATAAGCGATACGCAACTAGCTACTTTACTTCAAGAAGCAACTCTTTCCTTTCCTTATCAAAATGATTTAGACGGAACACATATAAAGACAAAATCACGTGTCTCACTATACGGATGCTTTTATAACGTAGACGGTTTGCCAAATGGTGCCTATTCCTACGACAGTAATGCTCATACATTAGAAAAAATTCAATTAGGAGATCTCCGCTATCCTTTACAATCCGGTATGACAATGGACAATGTAAATCTCTTTCAAGTACCACTCTGTTTACATGTAATAGGAAATAAAGATTATTTAAAAAACGATTTAGGTTATAGAGGATATCGAATTCAACAAATGGAAGCTGGAATGCTCGTCCAAAAACTCGTCTTAGCAGCCTCAGCTATGGATATGGGAGGTCACCCGCTCTTAGGATTTGATGCAAACTTATGTGACAAACTGTATGAAACTGATACAAAAAGAAAAACGACCCTTATTCAAATTCCAGTTGGTCCCTATCGCCATCGCACTTGGTTAAAAGGATATTTGCATAGCTAAAAACACGCCCTGCGCTCAGTACACTGTGCTAGCAAAGGGCGTGTTTTTGAAGGGATTTTAATTACCTAAATCGAATATACAAATTTAGGTAATTTATATATAAAAGGAGCGATAAGGTTGCGTGTATTACAAAAATTAATTGAACAGGCTAAAAATCCTAGAGGTTCTATCGGTTCTTCCATGCTTTGTATTATGAATACTGTACATACAAGATTAACAAATTGGGCTTTGCAAAAAACACATATACATAAAGATGCAGTCATACTAGAAATTGGATGTGGTGGCGGTAAAACGATACATACCCTTTCCAAAATGACTCCCTCTGGAAAAGTATACGGGATTGATTACTCAGAAAAAGCAGTTGAAAATTCAATAAAATCCAATATAAAAGATGTAAAAAATGAAAAGGTTGTTATTCGTAAGGCAAGCGTATCTTCTATTCCTTATCATAATGATTTTTTTGATCTCATCACTGCCTTTCAAACCCATTATTTTTGGCCTGATTTACAAAATGATATACAAGAAGTTTTCCGTGTATTAAAACCGAATGGTTCCTTTATGATTGTCGCTGAAACCTTTAAGATCAATTATCATATGAAAAACTTTAAAACTACCGAAGAATTAGTAACTCTTTTTAAAGAAACTGGTTTTCACCATATAAAATGTTACGAAGAAAAAGGATGCCTTTGTATAGTGGGGAACAAATAATATAAAGTGAAACTTTAATCAGCCCTCACCAATCGGGCTTTTACGAGCAGCCCGACCCCTACCTAACTTCTTTGCTCTTGCTAAATTTTTGGATGAGGGTCTTACTGCCCGTTAATACGGGATAAAAAAGCAGACCTTTTATATAAATCCATTTTGATTTTTCAACATGTAAATTGCTGCTACGAAGAACAAAAGGTACCTTACACTCGCTTTCTCCCTCTGTTTTCACTTGGCATAGGGCAGGAAAAGGATTTGACCGCTTCTATGCATGGCTGGATGCTCTCTCCTACCTAAAAAGAAGGGGTTTTGTCGTTTTTAATTTGGATTTATATAAGACCTGCTTTCACTACTAAATTACTTTAAAGATACTCTTAATCTGTCTTGCAAACAACCAATTCTTCGTTCCGCAGTTATCATTTAAACTATCTAGCATAATAGAATTCCCATTAGAGAACTTCAACTCTAATGTTGTATTTTTATCATTTGTTTTTAGGCTTATATCTGTAATATTCTCATACTTTAATTTTTCAACTTTAATATACTCTTCTTGCACCTGACCAATGACAACATGATCTTGGAAAAAGAAGAACACTTCCGCTTTTTTTCCAAAGCAAAATACATTTTTCGGGTAAATTAATGTAGCGTTATCAATCGCAATGCATAGTTCCTTTATTTCTTGGACAATTTCTCCAAAGTCCTCCTCATGTCTTGCGTTTGACTCTGCAATCCACTCTTCTACTGTTCTCATATTTATTGCCATTTCTTATCCTCCATCATCATTCATTACTAGCTTGTTTCTATCGTATTTTTATGTATGTAAAAAATAAATACTATATGAAAATATAATAGATACGTACTACATTTTTCAAGGACAAATATGATTTTATATATCTTTTTTATAATTCTGTGTTTTCAAAATAAAAAAATAGCACTTCTATAAGAAGTACTATTCCGCTCGCCGCGCTGCTTGTTGAACTGGATCCCAAACACTGTTATATGGTGGTGCATAACTTAAATCGACATCTTCTAAATCATGAATGCTCATTTTATGAAAGAGCGCCATTGCAATAACATCGATTCGTTTATCCACGCCTTCTTCTCCGATCACTTGTCCGCCTAATAGTTGTTTTGTATCAGAACGATACACTAATTTCACATAAAGCGGCGTTGCATTTGGATAATAGCCAGCCATACTGGTTGCATCTACTTTCACCGTTTTATATGGTATTTTCAATCCGCTTGCTTCTTTTTCACTTAAACCCGTTCTCGCTAAAGTGAGTCTCATAAATTTAATAATGCTCGTACCGAGAGTGCCTTTAAATGCTCTTCGTTTATCAACCATATTCAATCCTGCAAGACGCCCTTGCTTATTTGCAGTTGTACCGATTGGAATATGATCATGCGTTTCTTTTATGATGTGATAATGCGTTGCACAATCTCCTGCTGCATAGATATCTTCCACATTCGTTTGCATATAAGCATTTACTTCTATAGCCCCTTTTTTGTTCGTGCGAATCGTTGTTCCGTTAACAAACTCTGTGTTTGGCTGCACGCCAACTGATACTAGAACGAGATCCGTTTTATACGTTCCTTTATCCGTTTCAACAAATTCAACTTTCTCTTTCCCCTTAAATGCTTTTACATTTTCATTTGTTAAAATTTCAATATTATATTTTGCTGCTTCTTCATGTATATATGCTGCCATATCGGCATCATATATTGTGCCAATATGTTCATTTCGCTCAATCATTCGCACCTTTTTCCCAAGCTCTACAAATGTTTCAGCCATTTCAAGACCAATTGCCCCGCCGCCAATAATGGTTACTTGCTCAACATTCTGTTCCTGTAACGTCTCCAATATTCTATGGGCATCCGGAATTGTTTTTAAAAGATGAACACCTTGCAGGTTGTTTCCTTCCCAGTCCGGCATAACAGGTCTAACTCCTGTCGCAATTAGTAAGCGATCATATTTATATTGAAATGCCTCGTTTTCACTTATATGTATACCATGCACAATTTTGTTTTCAGTATCAATTTTCGTTACTTCATGGTGTGTTTTCGCATCAATTCCATACTTATCACGAAATATGCTAATGTCTCGTGCAATTAATTTTTCAGTAGAAGTAATCACACCGCTAATAACGTACGGAAGTCCACACTGCGCATATGAATATATTTCACCTTTTTCTAACGTTACAACTTTTGCTTCTTTATCATTTCTAATAATTTGCATAGCCGCACTCATGCCAGCTGCATCTCCGCCAATGATTACATAGTTCACCAAATCACTCCTTTGTACAGTCTCTATCGTTTACATTCTCCAGATTCACTGTAAATAAATCCTTTTTTCTATAAGTAGCTTATACAAAGTATATGTTTTCTCCCTTTTGTTTATAAATGAAATCACTTCGTCCAAATATAATAACGCATACCTTTGTATATACATTTTGATTTTCCAACATATAAGTCGCGGCTATACATACAAAAAGAGCCTTGCACTCATTTTCTCCCTTTGTTTTCATATAGCATGGGACTCAAAAAGGACCTGACCACTTCTATGCTTGGCCGGATCCTCTCTCACACCTAAAAAGAATGGTTTTCTATCAGTTTTTCAATTTTTATTCATATATTTTTAAACATCCTTTGAACACTATAGGTAAAGTGTCGTGTCTCATAAACCTAATTATTAATATGCTATAACAATCGCAATGGAAAGTAGGTGAAAAGAATCAATGTGCAGTAATTTTCTTATCTCTACTCCTGCTGAACCCAAAGTTGTCCAACCACTGGAACAAGAATTCAGTATTAGTGCAACACTTTACGGTGCACAGGCTTGGTCGGCTGATAGCGATACCTTTTTTCAAGAAATTTGGAAATCTACCCTGTTTGCATCCACCTCTCAGCCTGACGATGCTGTCTATCCACTTGGTATTCTAAAGATTATCAACCTCTCTTACGACACAATAACAGTTGTAACATCAAAAAAATTAAACAGTAGACTGGAGATTACGGTTCCACCGAACTCGGAAGCCATACTTTCTTCCAGTTCTTTAGCCGATGTCCAGGCTAGTACAAGTGGCAGAGCAAGCAGAGTCAACTTTCTCTTTCATATCTTTTTTTCTCGCGAACCAGCTAGAGCCTCCCTCATGCCATTACAGAAATAACAAAAAGGTAATCTTGCCTTTAAATTCTTCTATATTTTTCAACCGGAATAATGTAATCATTACCATGACACATAAAAGGATTTGTTACATGAAATGCAAACACATAAAGTGAAACTTTAATCAGTGGGGTTTTCTTCCCCCCACTGATTATTAGCCCTCACCAATCGGGCTTTTACGGGTAGTTGGTCCCCCACCTATCTTCCTCGTTTCTCTCTAAATCTTGAGGTGGTGGTCTTACTGCGCGTTAATGCGGGATAAATAATAAAGGTACATCACCATTATCGTTGATGTACCTTTCATTTCTACAACATGAAAAGTGATAATGCCTACTCCTTTGACTTTATAAGCTCAGCATTATACGTCTCCACATCATTCAACTCTCCTGTATAATACGGATTTTCACGATACCACGACTGCTTTAAAAAGTATGATTGCATATCTTTCGTTTGAAAAACATGCCCATGCCGAGCATATATTTCATTTCTCGCGATCCGCAATTGTTCTTTTGTTAGGGACTGCAGCTCTACACTTGTTAACTTACGAATATGACTATCAGGAAAGAAAAATCCGTTATATACATATTTTGTTGTCACAGTTGATGGAGAAGAAGATGTTTCTTGTTTTTCAGGCCTCTTCTGAAACGAAAGTGTATAATATTGACTTGTCGATATATTTTCCACCTTTGTTTGTTCTTTTCCATTTGCACCTTCTTTTTCTAAATAAATAGAGACGCTTCCATCTGTAGCTACTGGTCCCCACTCAAATTCTTCCCCCACCAATGTCGTAATCGGTTTCTGGTTCGCATATAATGTTGCTCCCGCTACATTTGTTTGAATGGTAATGTAGTGACCTTTTAACGATAAGTCAACTGTTACATTATTTTGATTTTGTTTCATAAGTACAACCTTTTCTTCACGCGCTAGCTTCACATAATCATTTTTAAACTCTGATTGAAACGTTTGAATACCTGGGAAAAATGGTCCATATTGCTTTTCAAACATTTTATCAGTTGTCTTATCTAACTCTTTTTCATTTATTTTTAACAACGCATCTTTTTCATTCGTAAGGAGCGTTGCATAATAGGTTTTTGCTTTCAATTTATATCGATCAAATAGAAAGAGGTATTTTCCATCCTTCGTTAATACAAAATCGACTTTTTCTACATCATTTTGCTTCTTCTTTTGCTGTTGTATAGAAGCTTTTAAATCATTAACATAGGACGGATATTCTTTTATATACGAAAACAACGGTCTTACACTCTCTTTATCTACTACAAATTGTGGGTCATCTGTTGTAACAATATCAATGAATTTTTCCGTATCTCTGTCTTGTAAAATCGTAACCATTCTATCAATTTGTGCTTCTGCAGAATAATACTTTGTTCCATACAGGTATGCTCCGCCAAAACCGACAATAAAAAGAATCACAAGCCCAATCCATATCTTCTTCCCCTTGCTCATTTTCTTTCGTATCTGTGGTTCCTTTTCGTTCCCTACTCGCTGGTGCTCATCTCTTCTAGCCCCACACTTTTGACAAAATTGCACGCCATCCATTACCTGTGAACCGCATTTTGCACAAACGTTCATCCATTCATCCACCTTTTCATTAGAAGTTTGTTAAACCTCCAGTTAAGGTATCAAGTATTGTTTTTATATAGGACCAAAGCACAATCCAGCTCGCAATTGAAATCAAAATATTTGCGATAATAAGTGTATACACTGGATCTAATCCACCTCTGTCTAACTTTAATATTGAAACAATTGTGCAAATCGTCATCCCTGTTACAGCGAATCCTAAAAATAGTGGAGATAGGAAGCCTAACAAAAAGCTAAATAACAATGCAAGAATAAGTATAGCGACAACCGGTGTTGAAATTGTTCCCCATACCCCTAATGCTTCTAAAAAAGAAAAAGATGATTTCATGAGCCTTCCACTTACAAAAATTATACCCCCAACAAATAGAAATAAAATTAATAAAAATAAAAAGACCTTAGCTGATTCCCCCAAAAAAGAAGGCTGTTCTTCAGGTACAAATCCAGCCCTACTTATAATTCCAGTTGCAATTGATGCCGTTGCACTCATCAGCCGGTAAAACATACAAGCAAAAAAGAAACAAATAAGAACAAGACTTGTAATCCCATTCCTTACCTCAATATGTCCACTTTTCATAATTGATGAAGGAGCTTTCAATGCATTCTTAAAAAACTGAAAGTAATCACTTGCAAATTGCTTCGCTTGCTCTACCGTTTCATTCGAACGGTTTTCCTGTACAGGTGCTGGTTGGGACAACTGCTGTTCTCCCTGTTCTACATGATGCTCTACAACTTGCTCCATAAGTGAATGTCCACAATTACCACAGAATTTCGCTTCACTTGCATGCTCAGTTTTACACTCTGGACACATCATCCTACCATCTCCCTTGCATGTATCTTCTAAGCTGCTACAAATTCAATATATGTATAAGGACAGAAAACATGCCTACAAGAAAAAGCTATATATGCTATACATTTCCACCCTATCTATTCTAGTAATCTATTCACAAAGTGGTATGATAAACAGTAGTAAAATACATAGATTGGATGAAGAATATGGAACTAGCATACTCAATTTTTCATATATTCCTTACAAGCTTAATACAATTATTTTCATTACTTGGTGTTATCATTTTAGTTGGTTTTCTATTAGGATATTTAGAATCTCTTACACGAACGTATTGGACGAGGGCTTTTGGTAGAAAAGGCTTCCTTTTATCAGCTTGGATTGGTGTTCCTATTCATGAATTAGGACATGCGATTATGTGTGTCGTATTTAGGCATCAAATTGTGGCAATGCAGCTCTTTCCAACCAATACAAATAACGGTTATTTAGGTTATGTCAGGCATCAATATAATCAAAGAAGTATATATCAACGAATAGGAAATTTCTTCATCGGAATTGCTCCTATTTTCTCGGGAATGGCCGCCTTGATCCTTCTTATGTATTATTTCGTACCACAATCTTATTCGGTCTTTATACATGCTCTTGAAACAAATACTCAAACCGCTTCTATCAATATCGATATGTTACAAAATATTTTATTATCAGCCATTCTCTTATTAAAAAGTCTCTTTACAGTTAGCAACTTATTTAATCTTTTGTTTTGGCTTTTTCTTTTTATCGCGATTTGTATCTCTGCACATATTGCCTTGAGCAAGCCGGATATAGAAGGTTCATTAGACGGTGTAATTACTATATTTATCGTTCTTTTCCTCTTCAATGCAATAGCAGGTCTATTTCATTATGATAGTAATCAACTAATAGGGAATGTAGTGAAATATAATATGTATGTACTTGCTTTCTCTAGTATTGCCATACTATTTTCATGTATCGCTGTATGTATCAGCTTTATTTTCTACAAAATTAAAACAGCTAGCTCATTTTGATTTATGACATGTTGCACACTATAGAAAAAAGTACATCACTCCTATATTTTGTGATGTACTTTTTTATTTGATAAGACCTCTAAATGACCTCATGTACGACAACAAATATTTCTAACCTATTTTCTCATTGAGGTTTGATAGTCTCTTAGCGTATAAAAACGTTAAAATATGAGTGCTATCCTTTATAATCCTCAAATTCTTTATCATCTAATACGTAAGGATGAGGGTCCTCCCGAATAAATCGTACCGCATTTAAACCAATCATCTGAGCAGGGATGGAAGTGTTACCATCTGGTAAAATTGGTGAAATGGAAAGATCAGCAACTTTAAGATTTTGGGTGCCAAAAACATTGAGGAATCCATCCACTACCCCTTCTTGAATCATCCGCCCCATTTTACATTGCCCTCCAAAGTGAAAGAAGTTCGAATAAGACGCATGGACATAATTCTCAAGTTGCTTTCGTTTGTCTGATTCAGGTAAATTAAAAATATATTCTGGAGGATAGACAACCTCATGTATGCCACTATTTGGTGTTACTTGAGCCTGCTTAACAATATTGTAAGTGTTTATATATTGATCCACCAGATATTCTATATCATCACGATTTTGCAACGGATTGAAGATAACTGATGGAGGAGCTTCAGGATCGCTATGTGCTGCCATAATCGTACCCCTGCTTTTCGGGTTAAGATCTAAAATACCGAAACTCATGATATTGGTACCACTGGAGATATCAAAATTCCAACCATTTCTGAGCACATCTTGAATAGGGAGAAATAAAGATACGGGCGCTCCAAACATTTGGAGACGACGACCTTCAAGGCTCTCTGGATTTTCTGCTTTAAAAGCACCTAGGGCAATTGGCTGATCAGGATCAGCCAATTGCCCTAGGTGCTAGTTGGGATGTGTCTACCCTAACTCCCAATCCAACATAAGCTTGAGTTTGAAGATTGTAACCTACATTTTGACTCTCTATCAATGTTGGTATACCTGCTTTAGCCAAATCGTCCGATTTACCGATTCCTGAGCGTTGTAGAATGACTGAGGAAAAAAATCCTGCAGAGACGATAATGCCTTTTCTTGCAAACCTTCTATGTGAAACACCGTCCTTGACAAATTCAACACCAACCGCAATGTTCAGTCCATCTTTTTTCTTAAATAAGATTTTGTTAACGGTTGTTTTAGCTAAAATAACCAACTTTCTTCCACCAACTCCAAACTCATCTGGATGGAACTGGTCTCCTTGACTGACTGTATGGTCATTTAAATATCCTGTTGCTGTTGATGAACGGACAAATTGACCATCTTTTTCCTGTTGGGTATATTGCGATTTGTAAAATGTACAATCTCTTACACCTGTATTATAGTCCTCAACAATATCGATAACCAAAACCTGTGCAGTTGCGTTAGTCAACGTTTCAATCAGCCCATGAGGAGGAATAAGTTGTTGTCTAACAAAAATAGGACCTTCAGCTCCCCTCTCGTTAGAGCTTTGTGTCGCTCCTGTATAGGTTTCATTTTGTATAAATAAAGAACGAATCTTGTTGTAACTCCATTGGTCACCAACAATCTCTGCCCACTTGTCATAAAGTTCTTTACTCCCGCGCACTGCATACATGTCATTAATTTCTGAGCTTCCCCCAATTACCCGACCATTTTGTGAAAGAAGTGGACGTCTAATGCTTTGCTCTATATTAGAAGTAATATTAAATGTAAATTTATTATCACTGGCTAAATTAATTGCTTTTTCAATGGAACCACTGCTTAGCTCATTCGTCATATTCGTTCCTGCTTCAAGTACTAGTACAGAAGTACTATTGTCATCTGTTAATTCTTTGGCGATTACCCCTCCGGCAGTTCCAGCACCAATCACGATATAATCAGATATGTTAGGATTTGTTGGTTTTATAGGTTCTGAAATCGGAACAGGAAATACACAAGGATTGAAGAAACTACTATTTTTTGATGGCATAGATATGATCGGTTGTGACATCGAAACAGGAAATGCGCAAGGATTGAAGAAGTTTCTATTTTTTGATGACATGAATAATCAAGCTCCTTTTTTTGGCATTTAGTATATTAAATGTAAAAAGAGCCAGTTTTCTTGTGTCATTGTCTTTACTTTTCCAAAAATCATAGATTTATCGTTAGTTAAGAAAATAAACTTGTTTTATTATATTGGAGAAGGAAACCTAGCTGCTTCGAAGTGCATGAAGTGTACTGTATTTTCAAGTGGTTCGGGAACAGTATTACCATCCGTAGTAGCTTGAGCAATGACCTGCACTCTATCTCCTTTAGATAAATTTAGGATGGCGGAAACACTCACCAGATTAACAATCAGCAATTCTTCACCCAAAAAATCGTTGTCAGCAACTCTAAGATTTCCGTTTACTACGATGAATATCCTCACACTATAACTTATGACATCTTCAGGGAGAAATCCAATACTTGCTATAACTGAATATACTCCATCCTGTTTGGGAATAAAAGTCGATGTGCTCGGGTCATATTCATTGTTTAAATCAAATACTTCACTCGGATATTCAATTTGGGTCAGATCAGCAGGACCCACGCTTTGTTCGATTGTTTCATTGATAGCTCTAAACGCTGATTGTGGTACAACAGATCCTGGAATTGGGAGGGGAAATGCGCAAGGATTGAAGAAATTTCTATTTTTTGATGACATGAATAATCAAGCTCCTTTATTGTATTTAATACATTAAATGTAAAACGAGCTAGTTTTCTTGTGCCATTGTCTTTACTTGTCCCCAAAAAAGCATAAATGTATGCCCTATTCATGTGAAGTTAACATAGCACATCATTATACGTAATAAACAAAGAGGGTTACTCCTTTATTCATCAAGGAGTAACCCTTTTTCTCTTTTGAAAGCTTTATGCCAGCATGTATACATACTTATTTTATTAAGTATGCTTTCTCAGAATTGTCCTTAATTCCCATATAAAAACAGCATATCTGCTATTTAGTCTAATATTTTAATACAACCTATTATCTATTCGTAACATATAATAGTGAATCTAAATTTTTATTTTATGAGATATGGTGAAAATAGACGGCAAAATATGATTGTATCAATAAAGTTCAGTCTAATACACTTTATAACTGAAACATCATAAGCTTTATTTGCCACAAAATTAAAACAGCTAGTTCGAGATGAACTAGCTGTTTTAATTAATTTTTGCTCTTATAGTTGCAATGCTCCACCGGAATCCGCGCATGTCCCTCTTCGTCTGTACACCAAGACTGCGACTGAAATGCGAGGAAAATGCCAACCCATTGCTGCTTTTTCTCAAAATGGATGAATAGGCCACCATCTTGCCATGTGCCATCATCCCCTTGCCACTTCTCCACATTTCCTTGATTCATATGAATATCATGTATCCCATTACCAGGTTTAAAATGAAAATATCGATCAGGTGTATCATTTTCTGGACCCCATCGTTCTCCAAATGCATAAATAATTGCCTTTTCCTCTATCGCTCGTTTTATATAGTGTTCTATTTTTTCATTTAAATCGTTGTCAGCTCCCGATTTTTCTGGCGGCAAAGGAATCATCTGTTTTGATTCAAATAAATTTCCCCGCACATAATCTAAAGCCACCTTTGGTTCATTATTTTTCACTTCTGTAAAACCAAAAGGTAATGTCGGTAAAATCGTAATAGCTTCTGATTTAATATTTTCACTTGCAAAATATAATACTTCTGATGGATAGCTCTGCGATTTCACATTAATTGCAATCCGGTAATCTACTCCCGATTCATCTTGCAAATGAACTTGATAATGAGGTGTTTTCCCTTTTCCACTCATAGATTGTAGTGCGATACCTTTTAAAACGCCGTAGTTTTTTAAGGGCATGGGATCATCTCCTCTTCATGTAATAGAAACACTTGTTCTTTTATAAATTATCCACTAACAAACGAAAATCCTCCTAAAGCAGAAGATTTTATTGCCATACATACCAACCTGCAACTTCCACCACCACAATTAACACCGCTCCAAAAATCATAAGCGTTGTCTTTTTTAGTAGTTCATTCTCTCGAAACGGGATATTACATAGATAGGCCCCAAGCGTAATCCGTGACGGACAAGCAATTGTCGCTACGGATGATGCTGTATTTTGCAAAGTCGTAACATATTGCCACGGAAGTCCTACATTCTGCGCCGTTTGCATTTGTAGTTTAATAAACATCGCATTTGATCCTGCGTTACTTCCCGTTAAAAAACCACCAATTGCACCGATGAACGGGGCAACGAAGACAAATAACATTCCAAATGTTTGCCCTGCTGCGTCCGCTAACAATGTATGCATACCAGCTGCACCCATTAATTCTGAAATGGCAATAAACATTGTCGTTGTAATCGAAAACGGAATCCATTGTTTGATCGTTTGCGATAAAGATTGTTTTATAATAGTGGAAGGTATACGGAAGAACATAATGGTAAATAAACATGTAACCCCAAGCCAAAATCCAGGTGAATATAGTAACGCTAGTTTGTAAGAGTACGCTGGTAAATCAACGACAGCATAAGATTGCAGCATATTATGTAACGACGGAATGAGACGAGAAAGTAAAATACAAACTGTTAAAAATAAATAAGGGCTTATAATTTTCACGATAGAAACTTCTCGCTGCGTCGTGGCAGCATGCTCCGATAAAAACGCCTTCCCTTGCCTCGCTGTCATTTTAATGATAAGAAAACCAAATGTAATCGTTACGATGGAACTTAAAATCCCGGCTAGTTCAACGCTTACGTATGCATTAGACAGATAGATTGATATAGAAAATAAGAAAAAAAAACCGAACCCTTCCTTCCATTTTCCCTTCACCGCTTGCCAACCACCAACTACATACAAAGAAAGGTAAACAAAGTACGCAAAAAAAGGAATACTGAGTAATGCTGTACTAGATCCTAAGTTCACTAATGGCATGCTGATGAGCTGCGATCCAATAATCGTTCCCGTTGCCATCGCTCCCCAGGAACTCGCCAATAAACCGATAAACGATAATAAAACTGCTTGGAACGGTTTATAACCAAGCGAAAGAAAAATAGGAGCTGCCACCATAAAACCAATTCCAAACCCGCTCACTGATTCGATAAGTGGACAAATTCCAAAGCACATTAAGAGCATTTGTAATAATCGATCATGTGTAACTTGTTCGATAAAACGTGCAACTTGATCGATATACCCCATTTTGTTCATGAGGTGAAATAAAAGAATACCAAAAAACAGAACATACCCTACAATAAAACAAATTAACCCACCCTTAATTGTTGCATGCATAACCTCTCCCATTTGCAGTCGAAACATTGGTGTTAGTAAAACGATTCCAGTACATACAACATAAGAAATCAGCGAGGCTTTCAGCGATGTTTGTTTAAAAATAAATAAACAAATGAAAATCATCATAATTGGAATAAGGGCTAACAATACAGCCATACCATCATCTCGTTTCTTATAAGATACAATTGTAACTATTATATAATAGATGTCAGAATATTCAATTCGTTTTATACAGTTTTTCACTATTCTTTATCAAGTGAATTATTGAAAAAATGCTACACTACAAGAAAATTACGTTTTAAAAGGAGCGATAACGATGAACAAAGAACAATTTTGGCAGCTTATTTCAGAAATGAATACAAAAGACGAAACGAGTGAATGGCTAGTGGAACAATTAGCTACAAAGTCTGCGAGCGAAATTACAGACTTTGAAATTCATTTCCAAACCGCTCTCAAAGAATCTTATACATCTTCTCTATGGGCAGCTGCGTATATTATTTTTGACGGATGTTCTGATGATTTATTTGATTATTTTAGAGGGTGGCTCATCGCATGTGGACAAGAAATGTTTGAAGCCGCTATGCAAAATCCTGAAAATCTAGCAAACTTAATTCCTGCTTATTATGAAGAGGAAGAAATTATTCCTGAATGTGAAGAAATACTATCTGTTGCCCTTGAAGCTTTTTCTTTACAAGAAACGGGAGATACAGAATGTGACGACAATATTTGGGATACATTTGATTCCTTATTAGATGAAAAGGGACATGATTCATCTATGCCTGAAATTGAGTTCGATTGGGAAGAAGACGATGAAGAAGGATTAGCAAAACGTTTTCCAACACTTTGGGAACGTTTTGGTGAAAATCCTTTATTATATTAACTGAATAAATTCAAAATACTCGTATATGAAATGGTATAATTTACATAATGAATTCCATTTTATAAAGTGAAACTTTAATCAGTGGGGGTTTTTTGTCTAAAAGAAAAAGAAGATTTTCAAAGAGGCTGAGCATAAATCAAATTTTGACTTATCTCTCAGCCTTATACTATCTTTATGCTTATTGTGCCACGGCTTGTTTGTTTTTTTTCATAGTTCTCATGGATTCGGCTACTTTAACCATCATGGAACATTCTACTCTCTTACGGAAGATGTCACAGCTAAAATCGTAGATTCCATTGATGGAGCCGGTTGCGTGCAGCGCGTTAGCAGGGCAACCGCCACTGCAGTAAAGTTTTGCCCAGCAGTCCTGACATTCTGGCTTCGAATAGCAGTTGCTCTCTTTAAATTGACATTGCATCTCTTGTTTTGTAATCCCATCCCAGATGTTTCCCATACTGTATTCTTTATCCCCGATGAACTGGTGGCAAGGAAAAATCTCGCCCCATGGTGTGACAGCGAAATATTCGGTTCCTGAGCCGCAGCCAGAAATTCTCTTTTGGATGCAAGGGCCTTCTGAGAGGTCAAGCATGTAATGGTAGAAAGTGAATCCATTACCTTCTTCCTCACGCTTTAGCATTTCCTTGGCGAGAATTTCGTACTGGTTATAAATATCTGGAAGGTCCTTTTCGGTGAGTGCATATGGTTCCCGTGGATTACAGATGACCGGTTCCATCGAGAGCTTGTCAAAACCAAGATCTGCGATATGAAAAATGTCATTGGTGAAGTCAACGTTGTTATGAGTATAGGTTCCACGCACATAGTATTCTTTATCTCCACGGCTTTTGACGAATTCTTGGAACTTCGGAACGATATAATCATAGCTCCCCTTTCCAGTTACCGTTTTACGAAGGTGATCGTGGACTTCTTTTCTTCCATCAAGACTCAATACGACATTGTACATTTCTTTATTCAAAAAATCAGTGATTTCATCGTTTAGTAACATGCCATTTGTAGTAAAGGTGAAGCGAAACGTTTTTTTGTACTCTTTTTCTTTACTTCTTGCGTAAGCGACAATCTGTTTTACAACTTTCCAGGCCATGAGCGGCTCTCCCCCGAAGAAATCGATGTCGAGGTTTCGGTGATGACCGGAGTTTTCCAATAGGTAATCGATAGCTCTTTTGCCAACCTCATAACTCATAATCGCTCTGCTTCCATTGTATTTTCCTTGGCTGGCGAAGCAGTATTCGCATGATAAGTTACATGTATGTGCAACATTGAGGCAGAGGGCCTTTACATAAGTTTGGCGGTTTCTTAAATCAATTGAGAGACTCTTATATTCATCCTCAGTAAAGAGTTCCCCATCATTTTTTAGCTCTTCGATATCTGCAATGGTTTCTCGAATGTCCTTCTCAGAGATATCGGAATCATATACGTATTTTTCTAGCATCATTGTTATGATTTCTTCTGCAGCAGTAGTCTCATAAAGCGCGATGATTTCATAAGCGAGGTCGTCGACAACATGTACTGATCCACTGTAGGTATCGAGTACGATGTTGTATCCGTTTAATTTATATTGATGAATCATATTTAATAATCAAACTCCTTTTATCTATAAAGTAAAACTTCCGTTAATGGGGCTTTTACTTCTTGTTCATGCGGGATAAAAATGGCCGCCCATCTGGGAAGCAGTTGGGCGGTACGTTTCTCATTTTCTATCTGTTCATTATGTTTTCACATTTTTGATTTGCAACTCCGCAAGATGTCTTGCAAGCTGATTGGCAAGATGTTTGACATGCACCACAACCACCATGTTTTACTGTATCTGTCAGTTTACGGGTACTTAGTGTTACGATTCTTTTCATGACGTATAACTCCTTTTAAAAATATTTTTAAGAAACAAACTCAATATTTGTGAATGTTTTCACATTTAAAACTACAATTTGTGAAATATTTCACATTAATTCCAGTAATAATTTTAACAACACCTTTGGTTTACGTCAATCATTCTTGATATTTTCATGTCAGTTGGGGAATCAACTGACCGTAAAAGCCAATTCGCTCAACTAATAATTAGTGGGAGATGAAGAATCTCCCACTAATGTGCAAGGTCTTAATGGCTTGAAACTTGCTCATATAATATAGAGGCCCCTTAACAGGTAGCCTCTTCTTCTTATTTCACTGCAGCAATCAGTTCACAAATTTCCTCTTCTTTTTCTGTTTCTAAAAGCTCAATTACCTTACTTCCCACAACCACTCCATCACATAACGTAATCATTTCCTCAATTTGCTCAGTCGTTGAGATTCCAAATCCAGCAACTACTGGAAGATGTACATGTGCTTTTACTTTTTCTAAGTAGCTATGAATTTCTTGCTTAAAGTCACGTCTAACCCCAGTGACCCCCGCTACCGTTACCGCATAAACAAACCCTTGTGACTCCCTCGTAATCTTTTCAATTCGTTCGATTGGACTCGTTACTGTTACAAGCGGAATAAGTGCGATATGCGCATCACGAAGGTGCGGTGCGATAATATCTTGTTCTTCATATGGCAAGTCTGGAACAATAATTCCATCTACACCAGCTTCAAGACAACTTCCGATAAAACGTTCTTTACCAAATGCTAAAATAGGATTCAAGTATGTCATAAGTACGAATGGAATATTTACTTCTTGTCTGACTTCCGCTAGTGCCTGAAAGATTCCTCCGAGCGTTGTTCCACTATCTAATGCTCGTTTTCCTGCCCTTTGAATTGTTGGTCCATCTGCAACTGGATCAGAAAATGGGATCCCAATTTCAACGATGCTCGCCCCTGCTTCATCTAGAAAACGAATTTGCTCTTTTAACTTCTCTAGACCTCCATCTCCTCCCATTACATAAGGAATAAATGCTTTTTTTCCATTTTGAAACGCTGCTGTAATTCTTTCTACTCCCATCGTTTACACCTCTTCCATATAACGTTTTATACTTTCAACATCTTTATCACCGCGGCCCGATAAACAAATGACAAGTCCTTCATCTTGCTTCATTGTAGGCGCAAGTTTTAATGCATACGCCACTGCGTGTGAACTTTCTAATGCCGGGATAATTCCTTCTTTTTTCGTTAGTAACTGGAATGCAGCTAGCGCTTCGTCATCTGTAATTGAGTTGTAAGAGACACGGCCAATATCTTTTAGCAGACTATGTTCTGGCCCAACTCCAGGATAATCGAGCCCTGCTGAAATGGAGTGCGCCTCTTGAATTTGCCCTTCTTCATTTTGAAGGAGATACATCATCGAACCATGAAGGACGCCAACGCTTCCTTTTGTTAATGTTGCTGCGTGCTTCTCTGTATGAACGCCTTTACCTGCTGCTTCTACGCCGTAAAGAGCAACTTCTTTATCATGTACAAACGGATAAAACATTCCCATTGCATTACTTCCACCGCCGATACAAGCAACAACTGCTTCTGGTAATTTTCCTTCTAGCGCTTCATATTGTTTCTTCGTTTCTTTCCCGATTACACTTTGGAAATCACGTACAATTTGCGGGAATGGATGCGGTCCAAGAACAGATCCCATAATATAGTGCGTATCGTGCACATGTGCAACCCAGTAACGAAGCGCCTCGTTTACTGCATCTTTTAATGTTCCACTACCTGCTGCGACACTTTCCACTTTCGCTCCTAATAGTTCCATTCTGAAGACGTTTAACTTTTGACGTTTTACATCCTCTTCTCCCATAAAAATGACGCACTCTAAACCGAGTAAGGCGCATACCGTCGCCGTTGCAACCCCGTGCTGTCCAGCTCCTGTTTCAGCTACAACCTTTTTCTTACCCATTCTCACTGCAAGAAGCGCTTGCCCAATTGTATTGTTAATTTTATGAGCTCCTGTATGATTTAAATCTTCACGCTTTAAATAAATCTTTGCCCCTCCGCAATACTTTGTCAGATTCTCCGCAAAATAAAGCGGTGTTTCTCTTCCGACGTACGTTTGTAAATAATGCTCTAATTCTTGTTGAAATGCTTCATCTTGCATCGCTTCTTTATACGCTTCTTCTAATTCTAAAACAGATTGCATAAGTGTTTCTGGAACGTAACGTCCTCCGTATATACCGTAGTGACCTTTTTCATCTGGATATGCATATTGCATGTTTAACACTCCTTCGCTTTTCTAATAAATTGTTTTATTTTTTCGCTATCTTTCTTTCCATCCGTTTCTACTCCGCTGCTGACATCTACCATATATGGCTTAACAGTTTCAATTGCTTCTTTAATGTTTTCAATGTGTAATCCACCAGCTAAAATACACTTTTTACGAATTTCATTTGGCATATCATCTAGCAACTTCCATGAAAATATTTTGCCATTTCCACCATGAAACTTTTCTTTCGGGCTATCAAATAAGAGAAAATCAGCTTCATAGTCTGGTGATTGCTCTATATCTTCGCTCGAATGTACACCAACCGCCTTTATAGACGGAATATTCAATCTTCTGATATGATGATTTCCTTCATCTCCATGCAGTTGTACATGTGTTAAACCGCAATCATTTACAATTTTCTGAATGACCTCTACCGATTCATTTACAAAAACACCAACTTTCATTACATCAGCTGGAAGCTCATCAATAATCTGTTTTGCTCTTTCAGGTGTAATTTCCCTTTTGCTTTTCGCAAATACAAATCCAATAGCATCTGCGCCGTATTCACACGCTTTCTTTGCTGTTTCTACATCGGTAATGCCGCAAATCTTTACTTTCACGTTGTCACCTTCAGTGATTGAAAGAAGTCTCCTACAGAAGGTGCAGTCATCAGCGCTTCCCCAACAAGAATTCCTTTTGCACCTGCCTGCTTCACACGTACGATATCTTCTTCCGTATGAATACCACTCTCACTAATCCAAAGCATATTTTCTTCATTCAATCGTTTCCCTAGATTTTCTGTCGTACTCAAATCCACTTCAAATGTTTTCAAATTCCGATTGTTTATTCCAATCACATGAGGATTTAATGCTAGTGCTACCTCTAATTCTGTCTCATTGTGAACTTCTACAATTGCCTCTAATCCTACTTTTTGCACGTATGCATATAACTCTCGTAGTTTTTCTTCTGATAGTGCAGCAACGATAAGTAAAATGAGATCCGCTCCAGCTTCATATGCCCGATCAATTTGAATTGTATCGATAATAAAATCTTTACATAGAAGCGGAATATTACTATTTGCTCGTGCTGTTTCTAAATCGTGAAAAGATCCTTTAAAAAATTGACCGTCCGTTAAAACAGAAACTGCTCCGGCGCCACACTCTTCATACATTTTTACTTGCTTTGGTACATCTACATGTAAATGAATATCACCTTTAGATGGAGAAGCTCGCTTCACTTCAGCAATGACTGTGAAGTTTTGCAGTGCTTCTACAAGAGAGTGTGACTTCCGTTGTTTCTTCACCGGCGTATATGTTTTATACAACGCTTCTACCTCTTTTTTCTTCTGCTGAACAATCTTTTCTAAAATGGTTTCCATTTAATTCACCCTCTCTAATCTTTTATTACTTGCACTAATTAATAGATTCAATTTCGATAACGCTTTTCCAGAATCAATACTTTGAGCTGCAATATGAATGCCTTCTTCAATTGTCCCTGCTTTTCCATTTGCAAAAAGTGCAAGACCTGCATTGAGTAGAACCGTATCACGGTATACACTCTTTTCCCCCTCTAGTACTTGCAGTGTAATATTCGCATTTTCTTTTACATTTCCACCTCGGATTTCTTCATTGCTCACACGAGAAAACCCATATTCTTCTGGAATAATACTCTCTTCTATAATTTTGTTATCCTTTAAAATCACTACATGATTTTCCCCTTGCAGAGATGCTTCATCTAAAAATCCGCTCCCATTTACAACAAGCGCTTGTTTTCTACCAAGCTTTTGCAATACCTCTGCTACCGGCATTAGCATATCTCGTTTGTATATACCAACAAACTGCGTTTCTAAATCAATCGGATTTGTAAGAGGACCAATCAGATTAAAAATGGTCGGTACATTTAGCTCTTTTCTTATTTTCATAATGCGTTTAAGTGCTGGATGCATCGCTGGTGCAAACAGAAATGCGATACCAACCTTTTCTAATAAGTAGTCAATTTCTCTTGGCGTACATGCAATATTGACACCAAGTTCTTCTAATAAATCCGCACTCCCTGTTTTACTAGAAACCGCGCGATTCCCATGTTTCGCCACCTTCACACCAGCCCCGGCAAGTACGAAAGCAGATGTTGTACTAATGTTGAATGTTTGTGCACCATCTCCGCCCGTCCCGCAATTATCCATTACTCCTTTTATATGACTTGCAAATGGTAATGCCTTTTCCCGAAGAGCTCGAACGAGGCCATATATTTCATCGGCTGTTTCACCCTTTGCCTTTAACAATGCTAAAAAAGCAGCAATTTCACTTTCTAATATATCTTCACTTAAGAGTGCAAGGCCTGCTTCATACATTTCCTGTTCCGTTAAATTCTGTCCTTCTACTAATTTTCGAAGATAACTGTTCATACTTGCTCCTCCTCTTTCACATTGGATAAAAATGCACGTATTAATTTTCCGCCCTCTTCTGTCGCAATTGACTCTGGATGAAACTGAAGTCCAAAGAGTGGATAATAGTTATGGCGAACTGCCATGATTTCCCCATCATCCATCGCTGTTGCTAATACATCAAAACATTTTGGAATCGTATGCTTCGCCGCTACGAGTGAATGGTAGCGCATCGCAGTTAACGGTTGCGCGACGTATGAAAATATCGATGTGCCATTATGCTTTACACGTGATGTTTTCCCATGTTTTATATGCTCTGCTCTTACAATTCCCCCGCCAAATGCTGAAACAATCGCTTGGTGTCCAAGGCAAATGCCAAGGATCGGAATTTGTTTATAAAAATGTTGAATCACCTGGGTGCAAATCCCTGCATCCTCTGGTTTTCCTGGTCCTGGTGAAAGAATAATTGCTTTTGGTTTCATTTCTTCGAGTTCTTGAATCGTCACTTTATCATTTCGCAGTACAACAATCTCTTCCTCATATGCCCCTAACAATTGATACAAGTTATAAGTGAATGAATCATAGTTATCGATGAGTACAATCATTTCATTACCTCCAAAAGCGCCTTTGCTTTATTTAATGTCTCTTCATATTCAGCAATTGGATCTGAATCATAGACAATACCTGCTCCCGCCTGCACATATGCTTTCTGGTCCTTTACAACCATTGTGCGAATCGCAAGCGCCATATCAAGGTTTCCAGAAAAAGCTATATATCCTACCGCTCCGGCATATACATTTCTTTTTTCCGTTTCTAATCCATTTATAATTTCCATCGCTCTAATTTTCGGTGCTCCAGATACAGTACCAGCCGGCAAACAATACGCTAATGCGTCAAAACAATCCATTTGTTTTCGCAATGTTCCGTAAACTTCAGATACAATATGCATGACATGTGAGTACTTCTCTACTTTCATATACTTATCTAGCGCAACAGAACCAATTTCGCTCACCCGTCCGATATCATTTCGTCCTAAATCTACAAGCATCATATGTTCTGCACGCTCTTTCTCATTTGCTAACAATTCTTTCGCGATCTCTTCATCCTCCGTTTTTGTTTTTCCGCGTGGTCTTGTTCCTGCAATCGGATTCGTCATCACCTTATCATCTCGTACGGAAAGTAAGCTTTCTGGTGAAGAACCAAGTACAACATAATCTTGAAAATCAATATAAAACATATACGGTGATGGATTTGCAATTCGAAGTTTTCGATATAATGCAAATGAATCGCCTATAAATTCACTTTGCAATCGCTGAGATAGTACAACTTGAAAAATATCACCATTTCGAATGTATTCTTTTGCTTTCTCCACCATTTCGCAAAACTTTTCTTCTGTTGTAGAAGAAGTAAAGGATAGAGAAGGCTGTATTTCTTTCACTTGTTCTTCTTCTCCATGTAAGACATCTTGTTTATATGCCTGCAATCTCTCGTGAACTTCTTCAAAAGAGTCCGTATCCTCTTCCCTGCATACATATACAAACGATAGTTTTTGGCGTAAATGGTCGTATACAATAAATTCTCGGTACAGTAATACATGAACTTCTGGAATATCGACCGGATCAAACAGTTCTTCTCCAATATCTTCATACTGCCGAATCACATCATAGCCAATATATCCAACTGCTCCTCCGCAAAATGGAAATGGGCTTTCTACCTCCGACGGCGCAAGGGTCTTTTGCAATACTTGTAATACATTTTCTTCTATTTGCTTAGTCCTACCATTTATCGTAATCTCTACCGCCGCACCGCTACTTTTTAT
This sequence comes from Bacillus sp. FSL K6-6038, assembly GCF_038050455.1. NCBI lineage: Bacteria > Bacillati > Bacillota > Bacilli > Caryophanales > Bacillaceae > Bacillus > Bacillus sp. FSL K6-6038. The sequence continues at coordinate 1,306,338 of NZ_JBBOUH010000001.1, read as the reverse complement.
TTCTCCGTATGGATCACATCCTAAATAAGAATACCGTCCTTTATCTTGATGAAGCTGTGAGCTTTCAAGTAAAAATTTTTTCTCACCTTTCATTTGGCGATATAAAGCAATCGGCGTCACACTGTCTCCTTCTTCTTCATCAATTACTAAAAATGTCTTTCCCTGCTCCTGTTGCACGTTAAATTGTTCTTTCGTTATCATAACTGTCACCTCACTATTTAAAATAAAAAAAGTCCCCTACATATCGAAATATGTAGAGGACGATAAATTTACCGTGGTACCACCTCGTTTGGATGCATAAGCATCCCACTTTATTCAGGTACAAATATATACCCTATCCTTGTAACGGCGGAACCCGGGTTGCCTACTTATTCAAGTCTGTTCAGCATACCTCTCGTAAGCCCATTCCGCATATGGCACCGCACCGGGCTCCCACCTATCCCCGGCTCTCTGGAACGTCTCCAATATACGTACTCTTCTTACTTAAACGATTTAGTTTATTCAGTTCATTTATTTTTATACACAAAAAGGGAGTACTCATCCTATAGAAAGGACGGGTACTCCCGTGGTGCCACCTTAATTCGTTACAAATGTAACGCACTTTGCCGTATCAAAAGTTAATACGTGTCTCTTGTATCGATGAGATCATGTCGCCAAAGCCTACTTCTTTCGGTTCGGTTTGGAAGCTCCGAAGGCCATTCCATATTAATTCCATACTGATTCGCACCAACCATCAGCTCTCTGACATGTTCATAATACGTACTCTTCTTCATCAACGCTTGCATTTTTTTAAGTTGCATTCATTATATTCTCTCCTTTTCCGAAAAGTCAATGCTTTTCAAAAAAAATATTTTTTTCTTCATTCAATATTATATTGACAAAACAACCTGTTTCTATGTAAATATAATAAATACTCTATTAAAATTAAGGTTTTTTGTCAGAAGATTATATATTCTAAAAATAAAACAATGTCAAAAAACGCTTACATTTCAGAAAATTCGTATTTGTATATGGATTTTCCGGAATAATCATGATAGATTATAAATATGCAAAATTCATCAAAAGATATCACAAAAGGAAGGGGAACTACATGAGTACGCAGATGTTAATTTTAACTTCTATCTCTATTTACATGCTCGGGATGCTAGTCATTGGCTATTTTGCCTATAAACAAACATCCAACTTAACAGATTATATGCTTGGCGGGCGTACACTAGGCCCCGCAGTAACAGCATTAAGTGCGGGAGCAGCTGATATGAGTGGCTGGCTGTTAATGGGATTACCCGGTGCAATGTTTAGCGTTGGATTAAGTAGTAGCTGGATTGCGATTGGCCTAACACTTGGCGCATACGCAAACTGGATCTATGTCGCTCCTCGCTTACGTACCTACTCAGAAATTGCAAACAATTCTATTACGATTCCAGAATTTTTAGAGCATCGTTTCCATGATGCATCTCATATGCTACGTCTTGTTTCTGGACTTGTTATTATGATCTTTTTCACATTTTATGTAGCTTCAGGATTCGTCTCAGGTGCTGTATTATTCGAAAATTCATTTGGCTTAAATTATCATGTTGGACTACTTATTGTTGGAAGCGTTGTTGTAGCTTACACATTATTCGGCGGCTTCTTAGCTGTAAGTTGGACAGACTTCGTTCAAGGAATCATCATGGTGGTTGCTCTTATCCTTGTTCCGGTCGTAACAATTATGAATGTAAACGGCCTTGGACCAGCATTTGATACAATTAAATCTATTGACCCAGCGCTATTAGATATTTTTAAAGGAACATCCGTATTAGGTATTATTTCATTATTTGCCTGGGGTCTTGGTTATGCTGGACAACCTCATATTATCGTACGCTTTATGGCCATCTCTTCTGTAAAAGAAATTAAAAGCGCACGCCGAATTGGTATGAGCTGGATGATTTTCTCTGTAGTAGGAGCTATGTTTACTGGTCTTATCGGTATCGCTTACTATTCAAAAGCGGGATTAAAGCTCTCTGACCCAGAAACAATTTTCGTTGAACTAGGTAACATTTTATTCCATCCATTAATTACTGGATTTTTATTAGCAGCTATTTTAGCGGCTATTATGAGTACAATCTCTTCTCAGCTTCTTGTTACATCAAGTGCAGTAACGGAAGATATATATCGAACATTCTTTAAACGTTCTGCATCTGATCGTGAGCTTGTATTTGTTGGTCGTATGGCCGTTCTTGTTATCGCACTTATTGGTTGTGGATTAGCATTTAAACAAAACGACACAATCCTAGCGCTTGTTGGCTATGCTTGGGCTGGATTTGGTTCTTCATTTGGTCCTGTCGTTTTACTAAGCTTATACTGGAAACGTATGACAAAATGGGGCGCGTTAGCTGGAATGATCGCTGGTGCTGCAACTGTTATCACGTGGACACAATTTAAGTTTTTAAAAGATTTCCTATATGAAATGATTCCAGGTTTCACAGCAAGTTTACTTGCAATTATCATCATTAGTTTATTAACAAAACCTTCAAAAGAAGTTGAAAAGCAGTTCGAGGAATTTGAGAAAACTGCATAATATTTTTTAAAAAAGGAACCTCCGCTTTCATCATAAAAGCGGAGGTTCCTTTTTTTATTCATTGTTCGACAATTCTCTCCTTGAAATTAACAATTTCTTTATATTTCGTTAAATCTACCATAACACTACTTCGTTATAGTATGAGTATCAACACTTATACAGAAAGGAGACTTTAGAATAATGGCATCACTACAACACCAAAATTCAAAAAAACTATCACTTATTACAAATTCTTCTTGTCCAAACATACAGTCAAAACCTCAAATTTCACTCGCTCCTTCTGTTGTATCTGTAATTGGTGTGCATATACAAAAAAATAAATTAAAAATAAAAGTAGGGCAAAGCGCTGAATTATCTGCTTCTGTTCTCCCAGTTCAAGCAACAAATCAAGGGCTTATATGGACAAATATGAATCCTGACGTCATAACAGTCTATGCAGATGATGACAAAGCAATCATAACTGGAAGAAACCCTGGACGAGCAGTCATGATTGTAACAACTGCTGAAGGGAAATTTCGAGATTTATGTGTTGTTCATGTTCAGCCTTATATAACAAATCCGAATTGAACTCGCCCCCACTTTATTAAAGTGGGGGCGAGTTCAATTTTATTTAGTCTTGTGATTTAAAATAATCATGTGCCTTCTCTGCTAACATTTTACGTTCCTCTGGCTTTTGGAGATACTCTAGAACTGTCTCCGTAATCTTTTCATGGGGGACAAAAACAATTCCCGGCCACTCTACTTCATCTTCAGGGCTACTAGATTCAGAAATAATAAATTTATGATTCGCGACAGCGTGAGAAACTCTCGGTGTTTCAAGAATACCAGTTAAGTAGTAGTGTATGTTTAAAATAATTTTGGATCTTACTATAAGTTCATTTCTGAGAATTCCCCATACATTGCTTTTAAAAATAATATTTAAATCTGGTGCAAGCTTTTTTAACTGATCAAAAACTGCTTGACGGCGTCCATTCATAGCACCGATAAACAATACATCAATATCTTCAGAGATAGGCTTTATAAAAGTATCTGTTTTAATTTTTAAAGTAGGAGCATAATTCATTTTGACACGTTTCACTTCTTTTCCTAATTCTTTCTTTTTCAACCAAGCAATATTTTGAGGACTGTAATCCCACACTATCCTGTTTTTTAATATATTACGATAAATAATATTATCATACGGACACCCATCATATAGCTGCTCTAAATTATAAATAATCGCATCTTCTGGAATCTCACCAGGGGTACGGACATATGAATGTGCACCAAAAACTATTGTATCACTCGTGTTTGTTAATAGTGTTTCTGATATAATTACCGTTTTCCCCTGCTGTTCTAACTTCCACTTTAAAGCTCTGGCAACATCTATAAAACTCCCATACGTATATGGCCATATGTAAAGACAATAGTCATAATAACTGTTGAAATACTCTTCAAATGCTTTTACATTATTTTGGTAAAGAACTACTTCAGGATGCTCAGCTAGAAGCTTATCAGCATAATTTTTTCCAATCTTGTATAATCCCGCATAGTACGCTGATACACATCGTTTCAGCTCAACAATTTCTCTTTGACTCGGTGACAACTCCATTTCAAGAAGAATACCTGCAATCAAAAAGGCTTTCAAATGATCTCGATCATAATAATATTCTAATGCAGGTAATAGTTCATTGGGTGTATTACCATGTACTGAGGCTCCTAGTTCAACAGCCCATCTAATTAATTCCATTTTCTTTCCACTCTCCCCTCTGGGAAAAATTAAGTAAAGTTTCCATTTTTTACATAAAAGCAAATTTGATTCCTTTTACTATTTATGAAAATTCCGTCTTAGTTATTCGGCTTTTCATACAATTCATATACATATCAACTTCACAACTTATATAGCCAGCAAATATTAAATTTTAATAGCAAAATATAAAGTGAAACTTTAATCAGTGGGAAGTCTTCATCCCCCGCCTCTCTTCCTCGTTTCCCCCTGTATCTCGAGGGAATATAAATAAGAGTGGTCCTTGAGACCACTCTTATCAATCGTTCATTATATGATGTTCTACTTCAATTTGTGGATGGATACTTTTTAACAAACAAACAAATTGTTGCTTATCTCGAGGGGAAACAAGGGCTGTTTCAAATTGAGAACCATAAAGTATTTCCAGTCTATCAAAAGACAATGCCGGAGCTGCTAGTGGATTTTGGTTTTTTGAAATTTTTCTTATATCTTTGATTGAAATCCTTTTTTTCATCAGCCCATATCGAATGATGATCTGTTCATTTTCTACCTTATACCCTGTTGTAAACCAGCTCCAAATAAGAAGAATTACAAAAGGAATGGTGAAAAATAGAAGAAAATAATCCCTGCCTGCCAGAAAAGGAGCTAAACAAGTAGCGACTCCCGCAAAATAAATTGGATATAACCATGCATCTTTTTTTGATGGAAAGTGCATATAAAACCACCTCAATACCCATTATATACCAATTTATACTAGGAAACTTTTGAGACTATATAAATCTATTTTGATTTTTCAACACATAAATCGAGACAGCTACCCTGCATAGACAGTACAACTTACCAAACCTCTATGAACTGTGAGAGGGTCATGCTTTTCTGGTCGAACCCAGAACCTCTAAATAGTGCTGATTGTACATAATGCCTAGAATGTTCCCAAAGGGGTCGACTACGGAGGCAGTGATGAACCCCTCGCCGCGCTCTGTGGGTGCCTCGTACTCTTTTGCTCCCATAGACAGCAGCCTTTTGAAGGTTGCTGTTACATCGTCGACGTGCCAGTACACTACAGCACCGGCCGGCCCGATCGCTGAACTATCGGGCGCGTAGCGGCTATCGATCAGGCCCAGCTCGTGCTGGTAGTCACCAAGGCGAAACTCGGCATATCCTGGACGTTCGAAGTATGGTTCGATGCCCATTAGCTCAGCGTACCACTTCTTTGCTGCTGCCAGATCATCCGTCCAAAAACTGACTGTGGTAAGTCCTCGTAATGTCTGTGCGTCGCTCATAATTGATTTCCTCCTTAGTGTTGAGTAATCTGTTTCGATGCGAAACTAAATGCCATCTCCTGAATTAACTTCGATTTACTTAAGAATAATCCTTTCTCTTATTCAAGAAGATCGCACTTGAACGGAATAACATGAATGACGCTTTTAAACATCTTTATTGTAAATGTAACGATTTTATTTGTAATATTTGTACTCAACAAAAAGGAGATTCCCACTCGTTTTCTCTCTTTGATTCCACTTGGCATGGGGCTAAAAAAGGCTCTGACCACTTCTATCCATCGGCGGATCCTCTCTCCCAACTAAAAAGAAAGGGGTTTATTTCGTTTTTTCAAATTGCATTTATATTAAAAAAACTACTAGGATTTCTCCTAGCAGCTTACTAACTATCTATAAATACACTACAGCTCTTGCGTAACTGCTGCGCTGTGTACTGGTTCTTTCTGCACGCGCTTTTGCTGCTGCAACAAGAAAATAAATACACCGAACAATACGAGAATACTTCCGATAATTTGCATCATATTTAACTTCTCACCAAGCAAGAAAAACGCAAGTACCGATGCTCCAACAGGCTCTCCTAAAATACTCATTGAAATCGTTGTGGCATTCACATAATTTAATAGCCAGTTATTAATCATATGTGAAGCGGTTGGTACAATCGCAAGCAAACTGAAAATCCACCAGTCCCACGTAGAATATCCTGTAAACGGCACACTCATGATTACGTTATAAATAGCGATAAATATTCCCGCAAATGCAAACACGGTAAAGCTATAAATCCAGTGCGAAACTTTTTTTACCGTTGTTTGCCCAATGAATAAATAACCAACAACTGCAATTACACTTAAAAAGGATAAAATATCCCCGAATATCGCTTCTCTGCTTAACCCTAAATCTCCCCATCCAATACACATTACACCAAGGATAGCAATCCCCATTGTGGCAATCGCTGAATAAGTCGTTCTTTCTTTAAACAGAAAAAAACCTCCAACTAGCGATACGATTGGCTGGAGCGCTAAAATAATCGTTGAGCTGGCAACAGTTGTAAACTTTAAAGATGCGAACCATAAAAGAAAATGAAGTGCTAAAAAGAATCCTGATCCTATTAAAAAACACCAATCTCGCGCTTGAATTCCGCGAAATTCTTCACGCTTTTTCCAAACAATCGGAAGCATAAAGATTACAATAATCCATAACCGATACATACTTAAAATTGAAGATGGCGCTGAGGACATCTTTACGAAAACAGCTGCAAATGAAATAGCTATAATGGAAACTGCTAATGGTAGTGCAATTGATTTTTCTTGTTTCAAAGTTGCTTTACCCCTCTCTCTTTAAAAATTCCCACTTCATTATATATAAACCTAATTTAATCTTTCAACATATAAATCTTCGTTGCGAAAAACAAAAGGGAACCCACACTTACTGCCTCGTTTTGTTTTCACTTGGGATGTGGGCTGAATCACTTCTAACCAGCGCCAGACCCTCTCTTCCGTCTAAAAAAAAGCTTTTACCTCAATCTTTCTTCCATCATATAAATACTAATTTTTTAGATTCTTCTTACCATTATGGTAAAATAGAAAATGAGAAGCACAGTAGTAGATGCATCCTTACATCTTCACTACCTGCGCTACCCTCACAGGGCAACTACAGCATATTTTTATTTAGGGGGATCATATATGAATCAAACAACAGGGAGAATAGAAGAACTTTCATTTTACAGTACATCACTTCAAGAAGAGATTACACTTCTCGTCTATTTACCAGCTAATTACACGCCGCTGCACAAACACACCGTTGTAATTGCACAGGACGGAAGAGATTATTTTCAGCTTGGTAAAGCGCACCGCGTAATTGAACGTCTTCGTGAAAATGAAGAAATTGACCGAACAATTATTGTCGGTATTCCATATAAAAATGTTCACGATCGTAAAGAAAAATACTTTCCAAACGATGTAAAAAATAGCGCATACATTCGTTTCCTTGCGCATGAACTCGTTCCATATATTGATGAAAATTATCCAACCTATCAAATGGGAAAAGGTCGTGTATTAATCGGTGATTCCCTTGGTGGTACAGTGTCCTTTATGACAGCACTTATGTATCCGCATACATTCGGTAAAGTCGTTATGCAATCACCATTTGTTGATGAAACAGTGCTTAGTCTTGCAAAAGATTTTACAGAACCACACGCATTGGAAATTTATCATGTAATTGGGACGGAAGAAACCGCTGTAAAAAGAACGGATGGACAAGTTTCTGATTTTGTAGAGCCAAATCGCGAGCTGCATGCATTACTTACAGAAAGAAACTTCATCACACATTACGAAGAATTTGAAGGCAATCATACATGGAAATATTGGCAAAATGATTTACCAAAAGCATTTTCTTATATTCTATCAATGAAATAATAGGAAGCGGTGTTCAGAATTATTTGATATAATAGAAAAAGAGATTTATTTTCTCGAAATCTAACTAGACTTACAAAGGGAGGAATATAAAGATGAAACTAGGCATTGTGATTTTTCCATCAAAAATGATTCAAGATAAAGCAAACGGATTGCGTAAGCGTTACGATCCGCATTATGCATTGGTTCCACCACATATCACATTAAAAACACCCTTTGAGGCACCAGATGAACAATTAGAAGCGATTGTACAAGAACTACATGCAATTGCAAACAAAACAAATCCGTTTACCCTTCATGTTGGAAAGGTAAGCTCATTTGCACCTGTTAATAATGTTATTTATTTCAAAGTAGAAAAAACACCTGAACTTACATTGTTAAATGAAGAAATGCATAAAGGATTCTTCACACAAGAGCGTGAATATGCATTCGTACCACATTTAACAATTGGACAAAATTTATCAGATGCAGAGCATGCTGATGTATTAGGTCGCTTACGTATGAAAGACTTTTATTACGAGCAACCAATCGACCGCTTCCACCTTCTATATCAATTAGAAAATGAAACATGGACAGTATATGAAACATTCCATATTGGAAAGGAGAACAACTAATTTGCAAGCACAAATCGTACAAACAGACGAACAGCTAAGAGACGCATTCTCTGTACGTAAACGAGTCTTTGTTGAAGAACAACATGTTTCTGCTGAAGAAGAATACGATGAATTTGAAGAAACTTCTAAACACATCGTCATATATGATAAGGATATTCCAGTTGGGGCAGGTCGTTTTCGCATTGTTGATGGCATCGGGAAAATGGAACGGATATGCGTCCTCTCTTCTCATCGCAAAAAAGGAATCGGAAAAATCATTATGGACGCGCTCGAAGCATATGCGAAGGAAGAGTCGCTAGCAAAGTTGAAACTCCATGCCCAAACACAGGCTGAATCCTTTTATAAGAAACTCGGATATCAAACCGTTTCCGATGTGTTTATAGAAGCTGATATACCACATGTTGTTATGATAAAAGAATTATGATTTTCTAAACAGGAGGTAACCCCCTCCTGTTTTTTTCATTGCTATTTTCTTTTTCTTCCGCTAAAGTTAAAAGTTGATGCTATAGTTTTGAAGGTGAATATATGACTCAAGAAAAATTTTCACAAAAATCATTAACACACGCTGACGTTCCGCAAGCCACGTATCATATTCCAAAAACTTCTGCCAATTTAATTGTAGAGAAAGATAACGATGCGGCTTATTTTCGCGCCCTAGAGCAGCAAGGTGTGTATTTAAATGAAAAACAATTAGAAGCTGTGCAAACGACAGAAGGTCCCGTTCTTACATTAGCTGGAGCTGGGAGCGGGAAAACATCTGTTTTAACAACTCGCGTTGGCTATTTAATTAATGTAAAAAATGTTCATCCACGCAACATTTTACTGCTTACGTTTACACAAAAAGCTGCTGAAGAAATTCGAAGCCGTGTAGCAAACTTACCTGGTATGAACCATGCTGCAAGCCGCTATGTTGTCGCAGGTACATTCCATTCCGTCTTTTTAAAATTACTTCGCAGTCAAGGATACAACCAGCAGATCTTAGCAAATGAAAAACATAAACAAATTATGATAAAGAAAATCTTAAAAGAATTGCGCTTAAAAGACGATTATGACGCTGAAACGATGCTCGCAATGATTTCACTCGAAAAAAACAAATTAAATCGTCCAAAAGATGTCCAAGCAAAAACACCCGTTGAACAAGAATTTCGTGAAGTGTATGAACGTTATGAAGATGTAAAACAAAGATATGGATATATAGACTTTGACGATATCTTACTAGAAACATTCTATATGCTTGAAAATAACGCACCTTTATTAACACAATTACAAAATAGATTCCATTACATTGAAGTCGATGAATTTCAAGATACGTCGTATGCGCAATATGAGATTGTAAAACTGTTAGCTTCGCCGCGAAATAATTTATTTATCGCGGGAGATGACGATCAAGCGATATATGGCTGGCGTGGTGCAAGCCATCAAATTATCTTATCCTTTCCAAAAGAATTTGATGATACAACCATTATTGCGTTAAATACAAATTATCGTTCTAATCCTTTTATCGTGGGGCTTGGAAACGAAGTGATTAAACTCAATCAAGAACGCTTTAAAAAAGAATTATATTCCGTTCATGAAGAAGGTATACAGCCATTTTATGCGCGTCCTGCAACTACTCTTGATGAAGCAAATCAAATCCTGCAACTCATTCAAGATAAAGTAGCGAGTGGCGAACGAGAATACAAAGACTTCTGTTTGCTGTATCGTACACATTCTGTCAGCCGTTCTTTACTTGACCAGCTTACAATTCATAAAGTTCCGTTTATTAAACACGGTGCAAGCCAATCGTTCTATGAGCATTCTTTAATTAAGCCCGTACTCGATCAGCTACGTCTCGCATATGAACCGTTTCAAATCGAATCGCTCTCAAGCATATTGCCGACGATGTATATCGGCCGTGATGAATGCATCTCATTTATTGAACGTGAACAATGGAAATACGGCGAAGGAAGATTCCCTTCCCTCCTGCATTTTCTATTGCTGAACCCGAGTTTAAAACCATTCCAAGTCAAAAAAATAAACGAACGAATTGACTTCATTAAATTCATTAAAGAATTAGAACCAAAGAAAGCACTAAAAGAAATTATTAAAGGTAAAGGTAAATACTTAGAGTACTTACAAAGTAATGACCGTTCTTCCTTTACGATGCATAAAGACATCCAAGAAGAAATGCTTGAAGAACTTATGGAATCAGCAACTCGTTTTACTGATATTCCTGCTTACTTAGAATTTATTAGTGCAGCTATTCAAAGCCAAAAAGAAATGGAAGCATTAAAAACAATGCAACAAAAAGATGCCGTATCTCTTATGTCCATTCACAATGCAAAAGGACTGGAATTCCCGTGTGTCTTTTTACTCGGAGCAAGCGATGGCATACTGCCTCATTCGTCTTCTTTAAAAGATGCAAATGACCGCGTAACTGACACATCTGAAGCGTTAGAAGAAGAGAGACGGCTTATGTACGTCGCCATCACGCGTGCAAAAGAAGAACTTTATATTTCCTCCCCGCAATTTTTTAGAGGAAAAAAATTAGATGTATCGAGATTTTTATATATTGCCCGGAAAGACTTACCAAAAAATCCAACACCTTAACATGTGGTGCTGGATTTTTTCATATCTTTCTCAAGTAATATCTGCTTATTGTCCAACACAATTTATAAAAATCTCCTAGACCTCACCTTTGTCTCCCGTAATATCAACTCTTCTCGACTCATATTCTAATAGTAAAAACTTGAGGATAGGGAAGTGAACAATATGACCTGTAATTCTAGCGACGAGCATGATATATACTTTGATGAAAGTTGTGTATGTAATATCGTCAAATTCATATATGAATTACAAGAATGTGCATCCACTGCTTATTTATCACAATATAATGCTCCATTCCTCCGTCCGCAATATACAGCAAAAGCAGCAAACACACGTCCATTTATTTTATTCACAAAATCAGGAGACCCATTTGAAGCATATGTTCCTTCTGCAAATAAAAATTGCCACTCTCCTATTTTCCGTGTAGAAAGTGTAGATGAAAATTGCTGCGCTGTACTTCGGGCATTAATCGTTATTATAGGTAAAGAACCTGACAAGAGCCCAAATCCCGTCTGTACTTACTTAACGATCCCGCATGCTAAATTACGTGCAACCTCTTCTTGTGTCACGGTTGATTTGCATTACTTTTGTGGTATTCAATGTTTACGTGATGCATTTGTTACAAACTGCTGAATATATAACAGCATAGTATAACCTTTTAACATATAATTTTTCTTGTCCATTAACTTCCCGATTCTTCACCATAGTATCTCAATATGTCCGCAAAATTAACCCTTCGCTATATGCCCTGCTTTAAAGGTATATAACTCTCCGATGCAATATAGCTTCATTGTCTTATTACAAAAATTCCTTTTCATATATTTTCATACAAAACAAAAACACTCACGATAACATGAGTGTTTTTTCAACCTTGATTTTGTTGATTAGAAATGTTCTTTTTCTTACCACAATTACAACCCTTTTTCTTTACGAAGCCTTGTTGCTGTAATTGCTGCGCTTGCTGTTGTTGCTGCGCTTGTTCTTCCTGTAACTGTTGTTGCATTTGCTGCCACTGTTGCATATCATATGGATTTGGTTGCAGGTTATCTTCCATAACAAACATCTCCTCTGCTGTGCAATTCTATCTATTCACTATATGAACAGCCTTTCCTTTCTGTTCACCTATTTTTATGTTATTAAAGTCCGATTTTCCAACTAATCATCAGTTAAAAATCCCTATTCTTCAACAAATCTCCCAATTATCGTTTCAATAATAGCTGCTGCCCCTGCGAGTGCCAACAACGCTAATACAGGTTCTGCAACTTTAGGAATCCAATGATAAAAGAGAAGTAAAAATGCACTAATCCATACACCTGTACACCAATAACAACTTAACAATTCACCAATCCATTTTTGGAGTCCAGTCCCCTTCACTTTCATATATGTAGACATAGTTCCATCGTGTTCTTGAATTTGTACTTCTTCAATAAAAGGAGAGCGTATAAAGCTGGTAATTTTATCATATACAATGAGACGCGTAAACCGAAACACAGCTAACGAAAAAATAAAGAATAAAAGCCAACTATTGAAGAACATTCTTCCCATCTCCTTATTTCCATTTACCGAAACATAAAGCATATCGCAGTATCCAACAAACGGAAGATTTTACTCTCCTTTAAATGAGGACAAATAAAGGCTTATCCTTGAAAAAAAAACATCCTATGAACCGTAACCGATTTGCTCCTATTTCAATACTCTAATAGTGTAAATGAAAACTAAATATAAGGAGTGAAATTCATGAGTTGTAAAGATGAAAGACATGATCATCACCATCACCGCTCAAACTGCGTATGTGACGTGGTAAAATTTATCGATGAATTACAAGATTGTGCTTCTTCCGCTTGCCCGACAGGCTGTGACGCTCCATTTTTAGGAGCAAATCAAGGTGCTAAATTCGCAAACACTCGCCCTTTTTTGTTATATACTACAGAAGGCGAACTTTTTTCTTCAGTATTCTTCCTAGAAAATGATCCTACAACACCAAATGATGATATCTGTGCACGTTCTCCTATTTTCCGCGTAGAGAGTGTAGATGATTGCTGTGCCGTATTACGGATATTAGTTCCACCTACACTTACACGAGAAACGTCCCAAACACCTGAGGATATTGTTTGTGCGTTTTTAAAACAAACAATACCACAATTAATCTCTACAAATTTATCCATCACAGTTGATTTAAATTGTTTCTGTGCTATTCAATGTTTACGTGATGTAAATGTTCCAGGCGTATAATCGCTTGATTAGAACAATTTGTAAAACTAAAAAACTATGAGGTGGTAGGTATTACTACCACCTTTTCTATATCCCCATAATTTGAATCGATACAATCTCTTCAAACTTCACATGAAATGTTTCAAATGTTTGTGGTGAATTAATAGATACATAACCATCTTCGTAATTGGTAATAAATCCTACGTATATATCCTTCTCTGCTATGACACGGCATTTTACATTTGGAATGTAATGCGGTCTATGCATAAAAAAATATATTTTCTCTTCATTGTTCATATCTTTAAACGATTTTCTCGTCAAATCCTTAAAAAAAACTTGAGATTTCCCATCCTTTTTTTCTTCCGCTTCCTCATCTATCACTTCTGTTGATTTTTCAGCTTCTTCTAGTCCCTCTGCCACATTTGTTACTTCTGTTACTTCTTCCACTTCTTCCACTTCTTCCACTTCTTCCACTTCTTCCACTTCTGCTACTTTCGCTAACTCAATACTTTCTGCAATATCTGAGCTTACTTGTTGATCTACCTCTTCATCCGATGTAACAGTTTCTTCTTGAATCAACTGTTCTACTTCGTCTTCTTTCACAACATTTTGCACGTTCTCCTTTTGTTCAGAAACGCTGTGATTCAATTTAATAATAAACGTTTGTTGTATACTTAACTTACCTTTCTCCAAACTAGGTTCCGCCGTATAAAGAAGCGGCTGGTTTTTTATCTCCTCAGTTTGCTTTTTAGTCAAGGTTCTCCCTCCTGTCAACAACACTTCTCTTCAAAGTATATTCCCAAAAGTGAAGAACTTGCTTTTAAATTTATAAACAATACGGAATCTACATCATTTTACATAAAGATATTTTAAGCTAAGTTTTGATAAAAAAAAGCGCCCTATTTTTAGAGCTACCCAGTACCATAATTTTCTACCCTTCATACAATATATACAAGTTAGACATTTTAAATTATTTTTATCAAAAAGATTAGGAGGAATTAATTTGAATAGGTTTAATAAACATAACTGCATACCGCTTAATTGTTTATTTCCTTTACCTGAACCCGGACCGACTGGGCCGACTGGGCCGGCTGGGACTGGCGCTGGGCCTACTGGGCCTACTGGGCCGGCTGGACCTACTGGGCCGACTGGGCTGACTGGAACAGGTAACACGGGGCCGACTGGGCCGACTGGGCTGACTGGAACAGGTAACACGGGGCCGACTGGGCCGACTGGGCTGACTGGAACAGGTAACACTGGGCCGACTGGACCGACTGGGCTGACTGGAACAGGTAACACGGGGCCGACTGGGCCGACTGGTGGTGGTGGTGCTATAGTTCCATATGCATCTGGTTTGCCAGTTGAGTTAGTTAACACTGCTATTGCAGGGATTATTCAAGCTAGTACTGGAGCTGTCCTTGGGTTTGGAAATAGCTTCTTTGGCGTTGGTGTTGATGTTCTTGCGGGAGACATAACTCTAAATGATTCTGATCTCTTGGATTTCGCATTTGTTGCACCTCGTGCTGGAAGAATCACATCATTAGCAGGTTACTTTAATGCTACAGTAGACGTAGTCGTAGGAGCAGGATTCCCCGTACAAATTCAGATGCAATTATATTCTTCACCTGGCTCTAGTGATACCTTTACACCAATAGGTACTCCTTTACTATTAAATCCACCCTTCAATGGAATAGCTGTTGGTGATTCTGCAAGTGAGATTATTCCTCAAAATATCCTCGTAGCTCCACAAGATAAAATATTACTAGTTGTCTCTACACACATACTTGGCACTGGCATTCTCGTTGCCACTATCATTGGCTTTGCAAGTGCAGGTATCACATTCGAATAACTAAATTATCACCAGACAATATCACTAGATCGCTTTACGAAAAAGAGATATTTTCATCACATAAAAGCTGAACTAATATGTTTGAATGAACACTAAAAGAGAATAACGGTTTAAGTAGCAAGACTTCGATATTCAATTGGATTCTTGCTTTTTTCTTTATCTGTTTTATCGCTGTCTATGGCTATGATTAGAATAATCAAGAGGCCACAAAGATTCCAAGATTCCTAAATTACTTTGAGTTAAGATGCGATTTAAAAAAAGCGCTCCTATTTTGTGGAGTGCCCAGTACCATTATTTTTTATCATTCATACAATGTATAGATGTTTCTCTATTTATTAAATTTCATACAAAAGATTAGGAGGAATTAATTTGGATAGGTTTAATCAACATAATTGCATACCACTTAATTGTTTATTCCCTTTACCTCAACCCGGACCGACCGGACCAGCTGGTCCTACTGGTCCTACTGGACCTACTGGACCTGCCGGAACAGGTAATACTGGACCGACCGGACCAACGGGGCCTACTGGACCGACGGGGCAAGCTGGAACAGGTAATACTGGACCGACCGGACCAACGGGGCCGACGGGGCCGACGGGGCCGACGGGGCCGACGGGGCCGACGGGGCCGACGGGGCCGACGGGGCCTACTGGACAAGGATGTTGTCCATGTAACAACCTGCTCGACAACCCTGGATTTGATGATGCACCGACAGGGGGGGCAGATCCGGTTCCAGGTTGGAATCAGTCACCGACAGGTGCCCTTGTAGTCGGTCAGCCAAACGCTCACAGTGGCATTTTACTTTCACCAACCGGTGGCACTCCACCCACTGAGCCATTACTCCGTATCCAAACCGTGCAGATTCAACCAGGCGCATTTATTAGCCAGACGGTCCCTGTTAACCCAGGGTGTTGCTATACGCTTTCCTTTGCCGCAGATGTAAGGGATGGTGGCATACTCGTAGCTTCTGTATCTTTCCCAGCCCTTGGTCAGGATTGTCCTCCTACTATTGCGGAAATTATTGCAGATGATATCCCACACATTGTACCATCTTCACCTGCACCTCAATCTGGCTTCCAGCATTTCACTCTTGTTATATGTGTGCCTACTGGCATTCCTGTTGTAGACACAGCTTGCATCACTTTCCAAAACGCTTCTACATCAGGCGGAGTAGGGGCATCAGCCTTTGTTGACAATATCGTATTTCAACCTACCGGCGGACCTTGCGATGATCCATGCGGGCTGGATTAACGAAATGACGGCTCCTTAGTAGAGCTACCATTTCCGGGCTGTGGAGAAAGTCTTCTCCACAGCCTACTTTGTATATAAATGCTTCTTCATCTGTCATTACAAAGTTTCTATTACATATTCTCTCAACGCTTCCTCCCATTGCCTCATAGGAGCAAAACCATTCAATTCTAGGCACAGATGCTGTAAAACCGAATAGCGTGGTCTTTCTGCTTTCACTCCATATTCTTCTGTTTTCACAGGGATGACTTTAACATCCGCTCCCATTCCCTGAAAAATACGAGTAGCAAACTCAAACCAAGAACATTCCCCCCGATTTGACACATGGTAGGTTCCATACTGATTCGTTTGTATCATTTCGCCGGTTTTACATACTAGATCTTTTGTATAAGTAGGACACCCAATTTGATCACACACAACGCGTAGCTCCTTTTTTGTCTGAGCCAACGTCTGCATTGTCCGCACAAAATTTGGACCTTCCCCGCCATACAACCATGATGTTCTCATAATAAAGTACCGACTGTGAAAATTTTTTACTGCTTCTTCCCCCGCTAGCTTGGAAGCACCATATACATTAAGAGGATTTGTTTGATCAAATTCGTGATAATCACGCGCTTGCATTCCATCAAATACATAATCCGTACTAAAATAAACAAGTTTCGCTCCTATTACTTCCGAAGCTACCGCTATGTTCCTTGTCCCCAATGCATTTATAGCATATGCTTCTTTCCAATTTTCTTCAGCAGCATCTACTTTTGTATACGCAGCGCAGTGAAGGACAAGATCTGGTTTTAGGTTTTTCATGATAGGATTAAGTGACGTAGCATCTGTAACATCTAATTCTTTTCTTGTAAAACTATAGAGTATATCCCCTTTTTCTGTAAAATAAGCAATAAATTCTTTACCAAGCTGACCTCCTGCTCCTGTAACAAGTACTTTCACTTTATCTCACCTACTCTTTAATGGCTTCCACCATTGTTCATTCTTCCTATACCATTCTATTGTATCCCCTAAGCCTTTTGTAAAGGAGTATACCGGTTTCCATCCCAGTTCTCTCTGTAACTTAGACGAATCGATTGCGTACCGCCAGTCATGACCAAGGCGGTCTGGAACGAAGGATATCATATTCTTTGATTTTCCTAGCTTTTCTAAAATCATTTCCACAATCTCTATGTTTCTCTTTTCATTATTACCTCCAACATTGTATATTTCTCCGTCCCTTCCATTATGCAGAACTAAATCAATTGCCGTGCAATGATCGAATACATGAAGCCAATCCCGCACGTTTTGTCCCCTCCCATATACAGGAAGTTCCTTATCTTCCATTGTATTTGTAATCATAAGCGGAATGAGTTTCTCTGGATATTGATATGGACCGTAATTGTTAGAGCAGCGTGTAACAATTACAGGAATTTTGTACGTTTCGAAATAAGAAAGAGCAATTAAATCCGAGCTGGCTTTACTAGCAGAATAAGGGCTATTTGGTGAGACAGGAGTCTCTTCTGTAAAATAACCAGTTTCCCCTAGAGATCCGTACACTTCATCTGTTGAAATGTGAAGGAATCGCTGAATACCAAAAGTTTTAGCAGCTTCCAATAATACAGCTGTTCCTACTATGTTTGTCGTATAAAATTGCATAGGACCCTGTATACTTCTGTCTACGTGCGATTCCGCTGCAAAGTGCACAATACTATCAATTTTGTAATCTTGCATTACAGCTTGAATTTTCTCAGCATCTCTTATATCTCCTTGTATAAAGGTATAATTACTAAGAGGTTCTATATCCTTGATACTAGATAAATTGCCAGCGTATGTTAACAAATCATAATTAATAACATGGCAATCAGGATACTTCTTGAGAAAATAACGGACAAAGTTACTACCGATAAATCCTGCTCCTCCTGTGACTAGTACATTCATGTCAATGTCTCCTTAAATTGAAAGTAATGAGTTGTTTCTGTAAATTTAGGCAACATGCCATCTTTTTCTGATAAAATTGGGTTACTAACGGGCCATGAAATAGCAAATTCTTCATCATCCCATGCTATCCCACTATCACATGACGCGTCGTAAAATTCATCTACTTTATAATGTACAATTGTGTGAGGAACGAGTGTACAAAAACCATGTGCAAATCCCTTTGGTACAAGTAACAGTCGATGATTATCACCCGTTAGCAAAAATGATTGCCATTTCTTATAGGTTGGGGATCCCTTCCTCAAATCCACAATAACATCGAAAATCGCACCTTGTATAACCTGTACGAGCTTTGTTTGAGCTCTTGGTTCTAGCTGAAAATGCAGCCCTCTTATCACACCCGCTTCCTTTGAATACGATGTATTGTCCTGTACAAATTTGTGGTGAATACCGAGATGCCTCAGCACCTTTTCATTATAACTTTCCTTAAAATACCCGCGCGCATCATGAAACACACTCAGCTCAATGAACTTAACATCAGAAAGAGATGCAGGAATCGTCTTCAACTCTTCCCTCCCCCTCCATTAAACTCATCACCAAAATCTACATGTTGCGCTAATGTATTCGCTTTATGCAGTGAAGGGTGCGTTCCGGCATCCGTCCACCATCCTTTCAGCGTATCGTAGGTAAGTACTCCTCTTGCCAAATACTCATTATTAATATCTGTTACTTCCAATTCTCCTCGATTAGAGGGTTTTAACTGACTGATCATCGAAAACACACTGTTATCGTACATATAAATTCCGATTACAGCATAGTTGCTCTTTGGAAAAGCTGGTTTTTCTTCAATGCATACAATCTTACCATCTTGAATATGAGGGACCCCAAAACGACGCGGGTCATCTACTTCTTTTAATAAAATTCTGGCTCCTGCCCCTTGCTTTCTGTAATTTTCTACATACGGTTTCAAGCTGTCAGAAAAAACATTATCACCTAAAACGACAATCATCTTCCCATTTCCCACAAACGTTTCGCATAATCCAAGCGCCTCAGCAATTCCTCCAGCTTTCTCTTGTACACGATATGTGAAGGACACCCCAAAATCAGCTCCACTACCAAGAAAACTGACTACATCACCCATATGTTCTTTCCCGGTAATGACAATAATATCTGTAATCCCGCATTCCCGAAGCTTATATACAGAGTGATAAATCATTGGATAGCGACCGACGGGAAGCAAATGTTTATTTGTGACCTTTGTAATCGGGTACAATCGAGATCCAGTTCCACCGGCAAGGATAATCCCTTTCATTTTATCCCTCCCCCTTCAAACCATTTGTATTTTTGGTTCATACACTACACCCTTCAATTTTCATACATTATCAATTTAACCTTGTAAACTCTCTACATACCCTATATATGTGCATAATGCTTTTCTATATTCCTCTTTATCTAATTCCTTGCTTTAAAGTTGATTACTTTCTGTTAAGGGACTACTAAACAACAAGAGCTTATACACTCTCCTGTTTACCATCTGAAATATTGGCACACTTACACTTAAGCTCTTACTATCTATGGTTTTATAAAAAAGGCATATATTCTTGTATAAATACCTTTCTATACGCTTCATATGAAAGCGCATCAAAGTCATCCCCGCAATAATGTATACACCATGATTCTAATTGACTTGCTACCCCTACTTTATATCCTTTCTTAATAAACTCTAAACACTGCGAAATATCATAAAAGTGGTAGCCCGTAAACAAGTCTTCCCGCCAAGGTAAATCATATTGTGTAACCATTAACAGACCATCTACCGCTTGCACGGGCACATAAGGTATACGATGCTCGTACTGATCAAACGTAAGAGTGCGAAAAGCTCCTCTTCTCTCCTCAATAACTTTCCCAACCATCTCTTTTCCCTCCCACCATACCCCACTCTCAGGAATCTTTTTACATCCAATCATTCCAAACATACCTAATGAAGAGTCATTTTGAAATAAAGATAATACGTTAAATAAAAAATAGGGGGAAATAATGAATGTATCTTGATGTAGATAAATTTTATACTTGGCATCATGTAGCATTGCTTGATTATATCCTTGTGTCATACTCTTAGAATTACGAACCGCTAAGAATTCTATCGTATACGCTTCTGGAACGTACAAACATTGTATATGTCTCTTACATTTTCCATATAGTTGATCATCATTTACACAAGTAACAAATAAAAATGTATTTTCAGCCATTTCCAAATTCAACCTCCTTAAATTTGCCGTTTAAGAACTAGTTGAAAATATGATTTGTAAAAGAGTCAACAGTCCATTACTTTTATCGCTATTTAAGGTTGCATATTATTCCGAAAGTCACTAGGGTACAAAAACTTTATTATTATTTAGAGACAATATTTTGTCCCCCTCCACCGTTTCCCACCTTAATTAAGTGAAATTGAATCTTACTGTTGTTCTAGCCTTTCTTTAACTTTATCTGATGAAAAAATTAATTAATACAAACAGCTAGTATTCTTCAGCTTTTGAACAAAGAAAATGTTCTCTACATATTGCTTTTTACACTCTAACCTATCCTATTTCAGAATAAATATACTTGTTTCCGAATACACTTAAACCTTCCTAGTTTTTATTTCTCTTACACATTACATTTCCTACCTATATATGCCTTTCATGTAAGCGATATATTCGAAAGCAATAAGTACAAAAAGGGGTTTTTATTGTATTATTCAAAACATAATTATTTACTAAGCTTTGAAATACCTATTATAAAAAAAGGGCTGTCTCATCAGTTATAAGACAGCCCCAGTAATTAAATACACTTTACATTTCATAATTTCACTGTAATATTTCTTTGTTCTCTAAGACATTTTTAAAAATCTCACTGTGCTTTTTTGGAAATAGAACGCCTAATCCAAATGAATACCTAAATTTAATAAAAGTATATTACATATATTTTTTAATGTACCTTTCACCTTACCTTGTATAAAAAGCCGTTAGGATGAAAAGTTACAAAGAATTTATGTTTACTTCCATCTATGACAAACTCATTATTTTCCTTCAAAAATTCTTTTAGTGCTTCCATTGGCCCTGGTCCCCAATTCGGTAATACAGGATGACCGTTAATGTTCGTATCTTCTACAACTAAATAGCTTCCTTTAGTAACTACTTTACTATATAATTCCAATTCATTTAGCACATGATTTTTACTATGATCGGAGTCCAAAATTACCATGACCACATCTTCCGGATTAATCATGCTTTGTACTTTTTCCATAGCTTCAGAGGAGGTTGAAGATGCTCGTAAATAAGTTAATCGTGGGTGAATGGGAAGATTTGGCTGAGGTTCTATATCAATAGAAAGAACTTGCCCTTTTTGGATTAGATCCAACATTGATGAAAAAAACAGCGCACTTCCGCCATTACATGTCCCGCATTCAATTATAAGATCAGGCTTAATTTGATAAATTATTTCTTGATATAAAAATAAATCCAACGGACATTTTTGGATTGGAACGCCCAACCATTGGGTGTTTGTGCCCCATACTAAGCTATCATAATAATGTTTATGAAACTCTTGAATGAAATCCCTCATATAAAACACCTCTTTTTAGTTTTCATTTATTTCATAAAAGTGTGTGACACCAAACATAATATGTTTAAAAAGAAGAATTATGAATTAATTCATTCCATATATGCTCAATCTTCCTAGTGTATTATAAATCTACTGTATGTTGATTCCACTAAATTATTTCATACAAAACCTATACCTGCTGCTTTCAAGTGACATATTCCCTATAATTCCGAACAAAAATCTCTCTACTTTCTTCATAACCAGCCCAGTTTATAATACCTGTATCATGAAGACACCAAGGACTTTCTTGTCTAACAACTCCGACCTCATATCCGGCTTTCACAAACTCCAAACTTTGGGAAACATCGTAAAAATGCCACCCTTGAAATAAATCTTCTCTCCATAAAAGATTATATTGAGTGATCATAATTACACCGTCAACAGCCAACACGCTCTCATAATCGTTTACTACGCTACGATCTAGCGATAAATCTACGCTACCTTTCCCTTTAAGTGTAGTATACATTCCCCCATAGATGTGTGAACTATGAAACATACATCCATTTGGTAATGTTTTTGCACCTGCTATCCCAATCATTCCTAATTTAGAATACCTCTCAAATAATGTAATTATATCGTGTATAAAATTTGTATTTAAAATATAGGCATCCTGATGCATATATACTTTATATTTCGCATCACTTTTCCCCATTGCCCGGTTATATCCAGAAGTAAGGCTAGCAGCATTTTCAATAGCTATTGTTTCAATTTCATATCCATCAGGAATTTTTAAGGAATGAATATATCGCAATGACGTGTTATACTCTTCAAAATTGTTAACACAAGATATGAAGCTTATTTTTTTATCATTCATCTTTTTATCCCCTATTAATTCAAAATTAGAGTTATTTTCCGTGCTTATTTCTTCACATTTTAAAGGTAAGAAAAACTAACATTGAATCAACTCCTTTTACCTTAATTCAACAGTTTTTTATTTTCGCCAATATACCGACTGATTGTCGATCTGAATAAGCGAGGCCTGAATACCGTGTTCTCTGCGAAAATCTGTAACAGCTGCTTCACACGGAGGTAAAAAATAATCATCTACAATGATAAAGCCTCCGTTTGAGACTTTATTGTATAAATTTGTTAGGCTATCCATTGTAGATTCATACAGATCCCCATCAAGGCGCAAAATGGATAATTTTTCAATCGGAGCAGTGGGTAATGTATCCTTAAACCACCCCTTTAGAAATCGAACATTTTCATCAAGCAAATCATATTTTCGAAAATTATTCTGTACTTCCTCTAAGGATACACGTAAATAATCAATGGTGTGTATCCAATTTAGCAATCTATCATTTGGGTACTTTTCTTCATTTACAGTTGGCAATCCCTGAAACGAATCTGCCAGCCACACTTTGCGATTTGCAATTCCATGTACCTTTAGGAAGCCACGCATAAAGATACAGGAACCTCCTCGCCACACACCTGTTTCAATAAAATCACCCTCTACATTATCCTTTAAAACGGTTTCCATACACATCTGTAAATTATCCATACGGACACGGCCGATCATACTATGAGCAATTTTTGGCCAAATTTCTCCCATTCTATGTTTTTCAGGATCTACTGTTGTGTGATTAAATTGAAAATTATGTAAATCTAAACTGAGGCTTTGTTCGTATTCTTGCCAAATTTCAAATAATATCGTCTTCTTCAGTAACTCAAGATACATCTTTCTTCCTTGCTCAATATACACTCTACCCTCTCCTTTATGCGATACTCTGTATAAAACTATACTTTTTCTATAATCATTTCGAACTTTCAATTGTTATAATAATTTATATAATATACCTCATTCATTTCATTCATACATTCTTCAACATATTCAAAAAATAAATCATTAAGTACTTTTTTCCTTTCTAAAATTACAAACACTTTAATGAATACAAAAATTTCAATTCCTAATAAACCTCCTGATTAAGAGAGAAGAAGACATACGAAGCAACGACTGAGAAGCCTACTCTAATTCCATTTTCTAAAAGTATAGGGACGATACCTAAACACATAGTAGAAATAATCTCGTATGATGCGTCAATCTCATTACTACCTCCTTTATAAGTTAAATTTAAAAGTTGATCGTATCTAAATTAAAATGGAACCTGTTTATAATACGGACACAAATTATAGAAACTGGCCAATCAACATCATAGATTAATAAATGTCCCCCCCTTTTGTATTTTATCAATCGTATTTACATTAAATATGATAAAATTTAGTATATGCTTCTATGATAATTTTCAATTTTATTCTTTATGGAAAAAAGAAATCGTCTCCCTTAATCCTTGAAGCAATGAAAATTTCGGGTGCCAATTCAAATATTTTCTAGCTTTATCATTTGATAAATAACTATGAATAACATCCCCTGGTCTTTCCTCTTTGTATATTCTTTTATCTTCTATTTTCATTAAATTGCAAATTGTATCTAGCAGTTCATTAACTGAAATTTGTTGATTCGAACTAATATTACATATTTGATTGTCAGCATTTCTAAATGCCAAGAAGTTAGCATGTGCTACATCTTTAACAAAGATAAAATCTCGTGTCTGATTTCCGTCACCATATATAATTGGACTATCATTCTTAAATAAACGATCCATAAAAATGGAAATGACACCAGCTTCTCCATCTGGATTCTGCCTTGCACCATAAACATTGGAGTATCTGAGAATTGTATATTTTAAACCATAAAGCTTTGCAAATAATTGAATATATGCTTCACTGGTCAATTTTGATAAACCGTAAAATGATACAGGATTAAGATCATGCTTCTCATCAATAGGTAAGTATTGGGGATTACCGTATACAGCAGCAGTTGATGCATAAATAATTTTTTTTACATTGTACTTTATACAAGCTTGAAGAATATTAACAGTAGCCATGACATTTTCACTGCAATCGTAAAATGGCTGTTTTACAGATTCCTGTACAGATACTTGTGCTGCTTGATGTATTACAAAATCAGGTTTTTCAACCATGAAAATTTTATCGATATTTGGATCCCTTATATCAAAATGATAGAAAGCAACTTTTGATGGAATATTATACTTATGCCCAGTAACTAAATTATCAACAACCACTGTATCTATATTGTTTTCTAATAAGAATTCAACAATATGTGAACCAATAAAGCCAGCTCCACCTGTGACTAAAACTTTCAAATATTTCCCCTCCCAAAAAGTTATATTCCCTTACATATAAGACAACTGAAAATATTCATTTCATTCAATTAATTGAATGATTATTTCTATAAAATCAATGTTGTTACAATTTATGTTGACTATATATTTTTTGATACAGTAAGCCTTATAACTGTTCAATGCCGAATTAAAGAGACTCACAAAATTAAATCCGACTGCATATGATAAAGTTAGCGCATGCCTAATATGGTTTCACACATAAAGTAAAACAAAATACTTACATGCTTTACTATTGTAATTAATTACGTATATGAAGTTGCACATACCCAATAGCGCCCCATTAGATTGCAAGGCGAATGATTAAAATGAGGAGAATTTGTAAAACTGAGAGTTACTAGCAATGCTTTAGAGAATTTATAACTCTTTATTAGCATTTGTTCAAAGTATATAAAATCAGATGTTGTTGAACGAATAAAACCTTTTGAACAAAATAGGGGGGAAAATAGTGGCTAAAAACAAATCAAAAACAACAAAACACATAAAATCGCAAAAGAAAATATGTCTTTGTATGATTGTAAAAAATGAATCAAAAATTATAGAAAGATGTTTAAATCCAACTAAATCTATCATTGATTTTGTTTCTATTTGTGATACGGGTTCGACTGATGGAACACCTGAAATTATTGAAAACTGGTGCAGAGAAAATAACATACCTGGTACTGTGCACCATGAACCTTTTAAAAATTTTGGATATAATCGAAGCTTAGCTGTATCCTTGGCTCAAAAAACTTATCCAGAAGCAGATTATTTATTGTTACTCGATGCGGATATGGTCTTAGAAGTTAAGCCGCATTTTGATAAATGTAACTTAGATAAGGATCATTATTTGACTATGCAATATGATCCTCAAATAAAATATTGGCTTTCTCGTCTACTTAAGACATCTTTGCCATGGCGATCCGTTGGAGTTACACATGAATATTGGGATTTAGATCGTTCTAAATTAAAGGCTGATCAAGTTACTTACTTTGATACAGTTGAAAAACTTGATAGTCTAATTATCAATGACCAAGGAGACGGCGGGAGTAAGAGTGATAAATTTGAACGAGATAAACGGTTGCTATTAGAAGGAATTCACGATGAAGCAACCCCGCCCGATTTAAAAATCAGATACATGTTTTACTTAGCACAAACATTATCCATTCTCAATGAATTAGATGAAGCAATCAAATGGTATAAAAAAAGAGTTGAAGCGGGCGGATGGGCGGAAGAAGTATTTTATGCCCTCTTACGAATAGGTCTCTGTTATGAACGTTTGGCAAATACGGCTTCTTTCCAACGTGAACAATTAATTACAGAGTCAGAAAAAAATAAATCAAAAATTGATCAATCTACAATAGATACCTTCATCCATCAGGAAGAACAATTTTTTGCTCTTGCTACTACTTATCTTCAGAATGCTTGGGAGTACAGACCCTGTAGAGCGGAACCTTTGTCCCACCTTGCAAGAATGTATCGACTGAAAGCTAAAAATAATTTAAGCTTGATGTATGCATTACAAGGAAAAGAAATTCCATTCCCAAAAGAAGATATTCTTTTTGTAGATTACCACGTCTACGACTACCTTTTTGATCATGAAATTTCCATATGTGCGTATTATATCGAAAATAAACGTAATTTAGGTCGCGCTGCTCAGAAACGTCTCCAATCTAAAATCAAACAATTACCACCACATATAGCGGAGGTTGTTGAAAATAACTCGAAATTTTATTAGTTCATATAAGAAATAAAAAACACCTTTTATACCCCATTTCATTGGGGGTAGAAGGTGTTTTTTCATCATTTTATATTTAATTACCTAAAATATGATACCCAAAATCCCCATGAATGTTCTCACCAGTAACACGACTTGCTAAGTTACTAAATAAGAATAAAGCTGGATTACCAACTTCCTCTTGTGTTACGTTACGGCGAAATGGTGCGCGCTCTTCGATTTGTTTTAAGATGCTGTTGAAATCACCAATCCTTTTTACTGATAACGTACGAATTTCTCCTACTGCCACAGGGGACACACGAATATTATGTATGCTATCCTAAGTCGTTCGCTAAATACCTTTTACTTGTGTCTAGCGAGTCTTGAATCACCCAAATATTGTTTAATGACATGTAATGTTTCTTTATTAGACTTGTCATCCATCATACAAAGTTCCCATTCATTTAAAGATTGAATACGTACACTTTCCATTGCTTTACCTACTAATACAGACTTGTTTAACAAGTAAAAATGATTACAACCTTTGAATTCAAAACCAATCCTGTATATAGTAAGTTGATTCATATAGAATTCATCAATATATATAATCTCTCAATTGGACTTTTACTCTTTAGTAGTGTATGAAGCTTTCCCGAAAACATATAGCCACTAGCAGGGCATGTTAAAGACATACTCCCTCGCTTTTTAATTATCTGCATTAGGTAATATAAACTACAGGCATAAATTTGAATTGGTATAAGAGGGTGTATTCACTAGGATGTTCTCTGCACAAAAATATACCTATAAACATATAGTATAAGTGTTATTAAATATTAACTTAATGAATAAGAAGGAGGGAACATTTTCCCATGGCATGTGAAAGTAGTATCTGCCGCTTGTTCTCCAACATGTCCCAAGGAGCTATTATAACAGTTGTAGGCAAATCTGGTTATGTATATGGACCAGCCAAGTTTACAAGCTTTAATAAAAATACTTGCATAGTTATATTAGAAGAACAAGATTTGCCATCTCCAAGTTTTACGACTACTATTCTAATTAGCTGTGACGATATTGAGAGCATCATAGCAACAAATGATTAGCAAATGACCACTACAATTGTTGATATATAGTGAAGCTATTGTACATCTCTTCCGATTAACTCGGTATTTACAATTATTTAGATCAGAGTATGAAAGCTGAGCTAAGCAATAATGGCTATGAATGGACTTACTTTCATCCATCGGAGCCGATAGAAAAGCTGCAATCTATTGTTGCCACGTTTTAACCACAGCTAGCCCTTACAATATTAGGAGACCGTCTTTCTGTACTAATTATTCAATATTAAAAAAAGTGGTATAAAGCTGGCTTGTTGGATGACTGAAGATCCTTATTATTTTGATAAGACTATTCAAGTCATTAATAGATTTGATTATATCTTTACCATCGATACGGGATCTTTAAAGCACTATCAATCCGTTCATTCAAATGCCTATCATCTACTGTTAGGGACAGATCCTACTATCTTTAAGCCTCGGTTAGTGGAACATGCATACAAGAGTGATTTGCTTCTTGTAGGATATCCATATCCAACCAGGGTGAACTTCATCCATTTTCTTTAAAAAAAACACTAACTATCAAATCACACTCATTGGAAAAGGCTGGCGTAATAGACTGCACAATTGTTCTTGTATCCGAATGTGCTCTTTTACACTTTCTAGTTGTACTTTTATGACTTCGACCGGATTCAAATTTGGATTTTCTATCATCTCTTTAATCTCAGCCAAAGCAAAACCTAACTGTTTAAGTGACATAACTTGTTGCAGCTTTGCAATATCTGTTTCAGTGTAGAGCCTTTGTCCCTTATCGGAAGACTGCGAGGGAGAAAACAACCCAATTTTATCATAATGATGGAGCATCTGTACCGTAAGTCCGGTTTGCTTAGCTAACTCTCCCACTTTCCAGGTTTTTCTATTCAGAATCAACCCCTCATTTCGCACGAGTTAATTTTGCCGGCAACATTACTAACCTGACACCGTGTTAGGTTCAAGTAGCTTTTTTAAACTTTTTGCTGTTTATATAAATAACGCCCTTCATATAAAACGCCTTCTTATTTAAGAATCGTGCCCGATTGCGGAATTCATAAATCTTACACCAATATAGCTTTTCAATAAAATGTAACCAAAAACACCTTCCCCTATTTACATTGCATAAAAAAAATCCATTTTGAAAAAATTGATCAAAATGGATTTTTTTATATAAATCTTTATATGGATTTTATAGAAATAACACTGTGTTACCTACTTTTTCATGTTACTTTATGACAAGTTCTTGCATTTTCTTCATTTTATTTTAAAATCCCGTTCCCCCTTTTATTAATAACTGCTGAATTTCCTATACTATTCAAATGAACATTATACTGCTCCCAGTCATACCTTTTCATGCGCTATGCTAGTGAATATATCCTTAAAAATAAACGTTTTAATTTATGAAAGTACTATTTTCACGAAACTCTATCTATTTGCATATAATAGTATATATGTTATCAAATATTAACAAAGGAGGAAGATTTATTTATGTTTCTATGGATATGTAAAAGTAGCATCTGCCGTCAATTCTCCAACATACCACTTGGAACGATTATAACAGTTGTAGGTAAATCAGGTTTTGTTTATGGACCTGCCAAATTAACAAACTTTAATAAAAAAACTGGTATCGTTACATTAGAAGAAGAGGCTCTACCATCTCCAAACGTTACAAATGTTATACAAATTAATTGTAAGTGTGTTGAAAGCATCATAACAGCAAAAGATTAAAAATGATGAATACAATTGGTGATATGTAATGAAGTTATTGTATATTTCTTCTGGTTATCTTGGTATTTATGATTATTTAGATCAAAGTATGAAAACTGCGCTTAGTGATAACGGATATAAATGGACCTGCTTTCATCCATCAGAGCCAATAGAAAATATAAGATCAATTGTTACCACGTTTCAGCCACAAGTAGTCCTAACAATATTAGGAGACAATCTCTCTATACAAGCTATCCAGTATTTTAAAGAGAATGGTATTCAATTGGCTTGTTGGATGACTGAAGACCCTTATTATTTTGATAAGACTTATCAAATCATTGATAGGTTCGACTATATCTTTACCATCGATACTGGAGCTTTAAAACAGTACCAACTCGTTCATCAGAATGCCCACTATTTACCGTTAGGTACGAATCATTCCATTTTTAAACCGCGCTCAGTAGAGCATGTATATAAAAGTGACTTGCTTCTTGTAGGATATCCATATCAGACAAGGGTAAACCTTATTCATTTCCTTCTAAAGAATACAAATTATGCCCTAACACTAATTGGAAAAGGATGGCGTAATAGACTACAAAAGGTCTGGAGAAACAACGCAAGGGTTATGATTGAAGATACATGGATGAATCCAGAAAAGGTTTCTTATTTTTATAACGGAGCTAGCATTGTATTAAACCCTCATCGAAGTAACAATTTCTTATATAATCAGAATACGTCCAAGGTTATGAATGAAAGCATTAATAATCGAACGTTTGATATTGCAGCATGTGGAGCTTTTCAATTAATAGAGGAAAAGCCTAATCTTCGTTCTTTCTTTACTGAAGAAGAAATGATATCTTATCAGGATTATGAAGATTGCCTATGTAAAGTGATTACCTATATGAATGATAAAAAAAAGAAGGAGATTATTGCTCAAAAAGCTCAAAAAATAGTTATAGGACAGCATACATTTTGCCAAAGAATAAAAGAAATGGTGAAGACTATTCAATCATAAAAATCATGTTCTACAACAAATATAACTCATCAAAAAAAATAATATCTAATATCCATTCATTACACTCTAAACAATCTGTGTTTAAACCAAAATTTATTGGGGACAATTCTTACTTTCCACATTATCAAAAAGAAAAATCATCGGTTATATTATCGATGATTTTTCTTTTTATAAAGCATTTCATTAACCTATCTTTCTCGGGATATATAAACGAAAAGATTTCAAACATATAAAAAATGTACAAAAAAACTTAGATACAACCTTCACATTCTTTTAACTTACAAACTGAATGATAAATCATTGAATAACGTCCAACAGGTAGCACATGTTTATTGGTCACTCTAGTGATAGGATATAATCTCGATCCTGTACCTCCAGCTAAAATAATCCCTTTCATAAAATTGCTCCCTTCTTCTCTAACAATCTAAAACGTACCCCGATGTTTTAAGTAAAAATAGAGTAATATTCATATTTCCAAAGTATCTAAAGGTCATCTCCCGTATCCCTCATCAAAACCCCCATTGTACTAATAAAATTCCTTTGCAGTATTAATACAATTCTTTAGGGCTCATTGAATTAACAATCGTAAATTTCTTTCTAACAACGGTTTCAAAACTAAATGCTATGATTGATTTATTATAAAAAAACACGCTTTAGAAACTTTGATTCTTCATTCTATGAAATAATAAAAACCCTTGTTACCAAGGGTTTTTATCTAACTAAGGAAGTTACGTTAAGCCTCATAGAAAAAGGACTCAACTGTTATTAGATATTATTTCAAATAAATCAGGAGCTAATGTTCGAACACTCACTTCATTTTTATTCATTTCTATTAAATCCAATTTTTCAAAGAAACTTTTTATTTCTTCCTCTGAAGTCAACGTATGATCCCCTTTTATTGTAGAGAGCGCTCTTACTGAAGATTCCTCAATGGAACTTTCACCCGTGAAACTGATTGTATCTAATAAACGGATAATATTTTGATAAGCATAATTTTCTACATCCATGGACCCATAATAATTTTTTGATAGACTCTTTTTTTCTTCACCTATTTCTCCTTTAGATAAACAGAAGTCGACTAAGTTGAATACTTCACTACTATTCACTGATTTATAGGTAACTGCATTAGGTAAATATTTCTTCTCTTTCTCATAATTAATTGGCATATAAGCAATGACTGGTTTATCAAGTAACAAAGCTTCAATGCCTGTCGTACAACGATTGTGTATCACGACTTTTGAGGCCAAAATCCACATAACCACATTACCATCATGGGCAACAAACACATTTTTATAATCCGACAATTCTTTTCGATAACTATCTACATTTTCATGAATATGAGGACGAACAACAATATTGAGATTCGGATATTTCTCACTTAATTCTTTAATTAATTGGATAAAATGTTCGTATACTTTCTTTATATAATGTTCGTTAGGATTGAACCCTCTTATAAAGTGATTATATTGCGTAAATCTTGTATTTACTAAAATAAAGTCTCCAAACCGCTGTTCAATCATTTTCACTTCATCATTATATAACCCCCGGAACTTTTTCTTGAGTAAATCGAACCGTGGATGACCAGTTAAATGAA
Source organism: Bacillus sp. FSL K6-6038 (assembly GCF_038050455.1). NCBI lineage: Bacteria > Bacillati > Bacillota > Bacilli > Caryophanales > Bacillaceae > Bacillus > Bacillus sp. FSL K6-6038. The sequence goes on along the minus strand of NZ_JBBOUH010000001.1, from coordinate 1,274,003 downwards.
ATTTTTCCTTAAATTTAGGAAAAGTATTTGTAACTATTTCTTTATGAGCATCTCCCCAGCAATATACATGCTCAAGTATTTTAACATACGTATCATCTTTTCCAAGACGACTATAATTATTACTATTAAGGAATAATCCTTCTTCTTCATCCAATTCAACAATAGAATAGCCTAGTTTGTATGCACGAGTCATATATTCTTTCCTTGCATCACCATAAGGAGTTCCCTTTGAACAAATGATGCCCTTAGGTAATAACTCCAAGTGAGAGAGAATAGGCGTGTGCGTTCCCAGAATAATTCGATAATTTCTTTTAATTGCATAATAGGTTAAGAGTAATTTTGCGTCTAATTCCCTTATTTTTGATTCGATTGGTAAGTAGAGAAACTTTTGTAACATAACCATCACCCCTTCTTATTTTTTCAATCGAAAATAACCTTGTCTTCAGTATCATTTATTATATTCTTTCTTATAAAAGATAGCACAAAGACAATAATGGCATTTATTACATAAAAGATCCCTATTTTCACTACAAATCTATTAGATATGTGGACCTTATCCTAAAATTCATTTCCTTCCCGCAAATCTCTTAATTTCTTTGCTTTTTCGTGGATTTGTTCTCTATTTTTTAATAAGTTTTTTAATAAATTTAATATTTCATTACTATTCATGTTGTCAAGAATCCATCCACACTGATATTTTTCTACTCGTTCAGCAGGGGCGCCTAGGTCAAATGTAATAATGGGGTATCCCGATAACATTGCTTCACTTGTTGTATAGGAATATGTTTCAGGGCAAATGGACGGATTAATAACCAATGCTATTTCATTTTGAGCTAATATATCAGATAAATTATCCACCTGATATCTTCCTGTGACTTCAAACTTTCCTTCAGCACTTTTGTGTGGATTAAAATGAATATTTGTTATACCAATCACCTTTATATTTATTGGTAAATTTTCTTTAACAATTAAATCCTTTAGCTCATATATAATACTTGATCCTTTCGGATAATCAATGGCTCCCATAAAAGCAATATTTAAAACTTTTTTATTTAAAAACTCCTCCTTAAAGGAGTATGATATTTTTGGATTAATAACATGCTCTCTTACTTCTATCTCAATATCTTTATAATATTTTAGAATAATATCTTTCGTGTTATGACTAGGGGTAATTACCTTTTTCGCACCCATTAAAAAAGAATGAAACGCTTCTCTCCAACCTTCAATATGAATAGCTTCTTTCGGAAATATTTTCGCAATACATCCCTGACAGATATCTACATTTGTTTCAGCATTACAATACTTCTTTTGATGATTTATTAAATTATAGCTTGGGCAAACACAATAAAAATCATGAATGTAAAAATAATAATCCACAAGTGAGTGTTTTATTAAACGAAACATTTTTTCAATGGGATACTTAAATAAATGATTAATAAAAATCAAATCAATGTTTAGAGCACTTAATAATTTTTTAAAGTTCATTTCAGTTAGTTTACTTATTTTAAGATTATAATTTATTGGTTCGGAATGATTATGATCAGTTAAAATCACATAATCTGTCCCAGGTGTTAACGTGTATATTCTCTCATCATCTTCTAATGTTTTTATATAGTTAGTTTGATAGATTGAGGCACCGCCACCTAAGCCATGATCGATAAATAATCTGCCCTTTCTATAAGAATATTTATCGGCAACCATTATACTTTTCATGAATTCTCTTATATTTTTTATTGGATCCAGCCTTATAAAGTCTTGTATGATTTTATTATAATCTGGGTATCGGTTAAGTAGTTTTTTTAAATTACTTGACATTAGCTCTTGTTTACTTCCATCTATTTGATTAAAACTTACACCATGTTTATGATAAACAAACACATTTGGAATCAATATATTTTGATATCCTTTATGACGTGCTCCCATACACCAATCATTTTCCTCGCCATACCCCTTGCCAAAAACCTCATCATCAAAGATTCCGATATCATGAATAACATTTCTATTTAATGCCATACAGAAGCCTACACCTGTTGGGATTACTATCCCTTTGTTAATGACATATTTTGAAAAATAAGCATCGACTTCATTTGCAGTCATATTGTAGGGCAATTCATTATCTTGAACAAAATTAGGATAGGAACAAATCGTAGCACTATTTGAGAAAGGAGTAACGGATGAAATTTTATCATTTACTAAAATAGGGTTGATTAAGCGCCGAAAACAATGAGGTGGAATTTCTGTATCGCTATTTAATAAGATGGGGTGATTCGTTGTTAAAAGTAAGCCTTTATTAATACTTTGTACATATCCTAAGTTTTTATCATTGTGTATAACCACTAATTTTTTTAAGCTTTGAGGTAATTTGTTAGATTTCAAGCTTTCCAAAAAACGATATATCTGTTGATCTGTACTAGCATCATTAATCAAAAATAAATTACAACAAATGTCTATATTATTGTATATACTTTCTATACATCTCTTTGTAAATTCGTAGCCATTATATATTGGTATAATCACATCCACTTCAGTATCTTCAAGTAATTCATTATTATATTCAATATAATTTGATTCATTTAATGTTTCTAAACTAAATTGATTACGAATAGAATCATTTAAAAAAGATGGTTTATCAGCTTCCTCGTTTGTATTCGAAATAGATTGGATATATGTTGGCTTTTCGTAGTTCCAATTTAAAATCAATCCTTGTTCGTCACCATTTAAACATTTATCCATATGGAGCTTAATCTCTTTTTCGTTTTTTGAATAACCCCAAATCCTCAAACTATTCATTTTTCCTTCAAAATATCCGTATGCTCCACATCCTCCAATACTTCCTGAGGCAAAGACATTAGTCTTAGTACTTTTTAATCCTCTTTTTACAAAACTTCCATTCACATATAAATTTGGAGTTTTATTTTCATAAACAATAGCTATATGAGTCCAATCGTCTATTTTTATTTCATATGTGAGTAGAGGAGGTAAATAATTGTGACTGTGTTCATATACCGTTATACCATTCGTTCCAACCGATACTCCGGCACCCGATTCATCTTTTCGTTCAATTACAGGATGCCCTGGACCAATAATATATCTTTGACCAAAAATTCCATGTTTTCCTTGATCCGATTCCTCATTTAATTGAATTTCCTTTTGAGGCTTTATCCAAAATTCATAGGTGAAATCATTTTTAATATTTCTAAACAAGTCCTTGGTCATTATTATTTCTTGCCCTTTAAAATTTAAAAACCCTTGAAACACATTGTTCACCCTCGCTTATATAATTCAAAAAACCAAAAAATAACTATTAAAATTAAAAGATATATATTTTTTTATTAATTAATTGCGCCATTCAACATCTATTTCAAAGTTCTTTGAATTACGTGTTTTTATTACTGAAGATACATTTCTATTATTTAAGTTTTTTAATCAACTAGTTGTACACGATCGATGTTTTTATTAATTACTAATTAGTGGTATAAACTATGCGATCGAACAATAGAAAGCAGATTTAGGCTTTTACTTTTACTATGCTATGTTTTGTTTGTCTTTTTGTATAGTTACATAGTCTAGCTTGAAAAAAGATGGTGCATTATCTCTATATTAAATACATAATCCCTCTCTGAACTTGAACAGCTTATGAACATGTAACACTTTTTGATTAGAAAACCTGAAGATACCTCTTATATCTAAAAACGAAGATTTTGATTTCTAGCCTCTCAATAATATAGAAAACTATTTAACATATTTATCATTTCCTGAACCAAGAAATAAATCACAAAACAGTTAAAAGTAGACTTCAATCTAGGCTTATTCACCATTTCGGGAAAATTATAAGGAAATGTAGAGATGATACCCAAACGTTTTCCCGAAATATTCATAGTAATAAATAGTGAAAATGGATTCAATAAAAAAAGGCTGTGAAAAAATGGATTTAACAGAAAAAACAATTTTAGTTACAGGTGGAACAGGCTCTTTCGGAAAGAGATTTATAAAAAAAGCCCTAGAACTTGGTGTAAACAAGATTATTGTTTTTAGTCGTGATGAATTGAAACAATACGAAATGGCTCAAGAGTATACAGATTCGCGTATTCGTTTTTTTATTGGGGATGTACGTGATAAAGCTCGTTTATACCGTGCTTTTGCTGGGGTGGATATTGTAGTTCATGCAGCTGCTTTGAAGCATGTCGGTGCATGTGAGTACAATCCGTTTGAAGCAATTAAAACAAATATCTATGGCGCTCAGAATGTAATTGAAGCTGCTATGGATTGTGGTGTGAAACGTGTCATTGCTTTGAGCACAGATAAAGCTGCCTCTCCAATTAACTTATACGGTGCAACGAAATTAGCATCAGATAAACTTTTTGTTGCAGCAAATGCTTATGCAGGGAAAAAGGACACCAGATTTGCAGTGGTACGATACGGAAATGTAGTAGGCAGCAGAGGCAGTGTAGTACCATTTTTTAAAAGCATAAAAAAAACCGGAAAAATTCCTATAACGGATGAACGTATGACACGATTTTGGATAACACTTGATCAGGGAGTACAATTTGTTCTTGATAACCTTCAGCGAATGAAGGGCGGGGAAATTTTTGTCCCTAAAATCCCCAGCATGAAAGTAACAGACTTGGCAAAAGTAATTGCACCTAAATGTAAAATTGAGTTTATAGGCATCCGTCCAGGAGAGAAGCTTCATGAGGCTATGATAACTGAAGATGATGCCCGTCATACTTTAGAATTTGAAGATTATTATATCATTCAACCAGAATTTAATTGGTGGGATAAAGCGTATATAAGTGAAGGCAAACCGCTTCCAGAAGGTTTTAGTTATACAAGCGACAAAAATGAACATTGGTTAACAAAAGAAGAGTTAAAACGGTTAATTAGTGAATAAGATAAAAAAACAGTCTAAATAAGTCAAAACAACATATAAGGGAGTATTAAGGATCATGAAGTATTGTTTAGCAATTCACGGAGGAAAACCCGTACGGAATCATTATTTGCCATACGGCAAGCAATCCATTGATGAAGATGATATTCAAGCCGTAATCAACGTTTTAAAAAGTGATTTTATTACAACCGGTCCAACAATAAAACAATTTGAAAATCAAGTGGCAGCATATGTAGGTGCGAAATACGCCGTAGCATTTTCAAGTGGAACAGCCGCCCTACATGGCGCCTGTTTTGCAGCGGGGATATCCAATGATGATGAAGTCATCACGACATCAATGACGTTCGCTGCCAGTTCTAACTGTGTCCTTTATCAAGGTGGAGTTCCGGTATTTACGGATATAAAATCCGACACTTACAATATTGATCCTAATTTAATAAAAGATAAGATTACAAATAAAACAAAAGCAATTATACCTGTACATTTTACTGGACAGCCAGGTGAACTTGAAAAAATTTCAAAAATTGCCCAAGAATATAACCTAACAGTAATCGAAGATGCAGCTCATGCATTAGGCTCTACTTACAAAAAGAAAAAAATTGGTTCAATTAGTGATATGACCATGTTCAGTTTTCACCCCGTCAAACATATTACAACAGGCGAGGGCGGAATCATTACAACAAATAATGAAGACTACTATCAAAAACTTCTTCAGTTTAGAACCCATGGAATCACCCGTAACCCTAATAACCTAACTGAAAATCATGGACCTTGGTACTATGAAATGCAATTTCTTGGCTATAATTATCGGATGACAGATATTCAAGCTGCTCTTGGATTATCACAACTGCAAAAATTAGATTCTTTTATTGCTAAAAGAAAACAATATGTATCAATGTATAATATGGCACTAAAAGATTTACCTGAAGTTATTCTTCCAAAACAATTAGATCATGTTGATTCAAGTTGGCATTTGTATATCATTCAGTTAAATTTACCAATGCTAAAAGTTGATCGAAAAGAAATCTTTCAAGCGTTACAGCAAGAAAATATTGGTGTCAATGTTCACTACATTCCAATTCATTTACAACCCTACTATCAAAAATTAGGTTATCAAAAAGGAATTTGTCCTAATGCTGAAAAATTATATGAAAGCATCATTACTCTACCATTATTTTCAGAAATGAGTGAACAAGACGCTAATGATGTCATTCAAGCAGTTAAAAAGGTAATCAATTTCTATAAAAAATAAGTGAATAAAAAGGTGATGAAATGAAAGTTGCCGCTATTATTCAAGCTCGAATGGGCTCAACTAGACTTCCGGGGAAGATAATGAAGAAAGTTCTTGATAAAACACTATTAGAATATCAAATTGAACGAGTAAAAAGAGCAAAAACAATTAACCAAATTATTGTAGCGACTACTACAAATCAAAATGATAATCCAATCATTGAGCTTTGCGAACAACTTTCTGTTCCTTATTATCGTGGATCAGCAGATGATGTATTATCACGTTATTATGAAGCTGCAACACAATTTTCTGTAGATGTTGTAGTTCGATTAACTTCAGATTGTCCCGTTATTGATCCTGATATTATTGATAAGATAGTTAATTGCTATTTAGAACATCAAAATAAATATGATTATGTATCTAACACATTAATCCGTACTTATCCAAGAGGTTTAGATACAGAAATTATGCCCTACCGAATTTTAAAACAAACATATGAAGAAGCAAATCAGCCATCCTATCGCGAGCATGTGACTGCATATATATATAACACCCCTAAAACGTTTAAACTGTTCAATGTCCAGAATCACTTAGATGAAAGTAAACATCGCTGGACTGTAGATACGAAAGAAGACTTTATCTTTATAAAAAAAATTATTACAGAACTATATCCAGTTAATCCCCAATTTTCTTTCATTGATATTTTAAATTTATTAAAACAAGAACCAGACCTGTTTTATATTAATAGCCATATAGAACAAAAAAAATTAGGGATATAGTTTAAATGAACATACTCATTCGTGTTGACGCTTCTATAGAGATTGGAACAGGGCATGTTATGCGATGTTTAACCTTAGCAAAAGAGTTAAAAAATCAAGGACATCAGATCTCCTTTATATCTAGGGAATTGGACGGTCATATGTGTAACTTTATAAAATCTCAGGGACACACAGTATATATGTTACCCAAAATGAAGTTAGTAAGAAATAATTGTAATACTACACATGCTCAATGGCTTCAAACGAGCTGGGAAATTGATGCTCAACAAACAATAGAAATGATACGTAAAAGCATTCGCTTTGCTGATTGGCTCATTGTAGATCATTATGCTTTAGATAAAAAGTGGGAAGAAAAGTTAAAGGAGTTCGCCCACTATATAATGGTTATAGATGATTTAGCAGATAGGTTACATATATGTGATCTACTGCTAGATCAAAATTATTATGCAAACATAGATCAAAGATACGAAGAATTGATCCCTATAAATTGTATAAAATTATTAGGCCCCAAATATGCATTGCTAAGATCCGAATTTTTAAAAGCACGAAAAAATGTAAGAAAAAGAACAAATCCCCTTAAAACAATACTCATATTTTTTGGTGGAAGTGATCCCACTAATGAAACTTCCAAAGTAATCAAAGCTCTAGAAGCAATAGAATATACGCAGCTTCTTATTCATGTAGTTATCGGTCGATCAAATCCTCAAAAAGATTTCATCCAAAATTTATGCAAAAAGCATCCAAATATGGTCTTTCATCATAATATTGATTATATGTCTAGATTAATGAATGAAGCGGATTTAGCCATATGTGCTGGAGGTTCAACCACTTGGGAAAGATATTGTTTAGGATTACCCGCACTATTAATCTCAGTAGCGCATAATCAAGTTGAAATATGTAAAACAGTAGGAGATTTAGGGATTGATTTTTACATTGGAAAATCAGAAGAAATTTACGAGAAGGATATTTGTAATGCCCTTGAGATTGTTAGGAGCGGAAACTTTGATTTAGAGGGATCTTCTAGAAAAGCATTGGAGATTGTAGACGCTTTTGGAAAAACACGTGTAGTATCAAAAATTTTACAATATTAAATGTTAAGGAAGATATTATGAACATTCTATTATTAGGATCTAAATGTAATAATTTGTACAGTTTTCTTAAATCATCTGGAAATAGTGTTGTTTTCTATGAAAATAGAATAGACATTCACTCACCTATTCTTATTAACATTGACTTTATCGTCAGCTATGGATACAGATATATGATTCCTCCTTCTATTATTGAGAAATTTAATAACAAAATTATTAATTTGCATATCTCTTATCTTCCTTGGAATAAGGGTGCTGATCCAAATTTATGGAGTTTCCTTGAAGATACACCTAAAGGGGTTACAATTCATTATGTGAATAACGGGTTAGATACTGGAGATATTATCACTCAATCGGAAGTTCCCTACAAAGAAAATGATACATTAAAAACCTCCTACGATAGACTATGCCAAGAAATAGAACGACTTTTCATTGAAAATTGGAAATTCATTTATTCTGGAAAAGTTATGAGGAAACCGCAACCTTCTGGCGGTAGTTATCATAGATTAAAAGATAAAAAAATATATTTGCATTTACTTACTAATGGATGGAATACGTCAGTAAAAGATATAATCGGTAAAGCAAAAATGAATGGTTAAAAAGGAGAAGATAAAATGAATGAAATTGAAATTAATGGAAGAAAAATCAGTCGCCACCACCAACCATTTATCATTGCTGAAATGTCCGGAAACCATAACCAGTCATTAGAACGTGCATTGCAAATAGTTGAAGCTGCAGCAAGAGCTGGCGCACATGCTCTAAAAATTCAAACTTACACAGCCGATACTATGACACTTGATATAGATAACAAGGATTTTAAAATAGAAGATACAAACAGCTTATGGAAAGGAAACACACTTTATAAACTATACCAACAAGCTTACACACCATGGGAATGGCACAAACCACTCTTTGATAAATGTACAGAATTAGGTATCATCCCATTCAGCACCCCATTTGATGAAACAGCAGTTGATTTTCTAGAATCTCTCAATGTCCCTTGTTATAAAATTGCTTCTTTTGAAAATACTGATATTCCTTTAATCCGCAAAGCTGCCTCTACCGGAAAACCTCTTATTATCTCAACAGGTATGGCTACAATTTCAGAATTAGATGAGACTGTCACCGCTGCTAGATCAGCGGGCTGTAAAGATCTTATTTTATTGAAATGTACAAGTACTTACCCTGCTTCTCCAGAAAACACTAATATTCATACAATCCCCCATATGAGAGAATTATTTCAATGTGAAGTAGGTTTATCAGATCACACATTAGGGGTGGGAGCTGCAATCGCAAGTGTTGCAATGGGTGCAACTGTAATCGAAAAGCATTTCACTTTATCTAGAGCTGATGGAGGAGTAGACTCGGCGTTTTCAATGGAAGCAGATGAACTAAATTCTCTTGTTATTGAAACAGAAAGGGCATGGAAGTCACTAGGGAAGATTTATTACGGACCGACTGATATGGAAAAAAGCTCATTAAAGTTTCGACGTTCTCTATATGTGGCACAAGATATGAAAGCTGGGGATCTTTTAACAACAGAAAATATAAAAGCTATTCGACCTGGTTATGGTTTAGCACCAAAATACCTCCCTATTTTACTAGGAAAAAAAGTGAAAAAAGATGTTGCTAAGGGGACACCTGTAAGTTGGGATTTGATTTAACGAAAAGCCTCTTAAAAACATAAAGTAAACTTCCTATCTCTGTAAATCAAATTCTCGCATAAATTTCATCGTTCTTTTTTACCTATGAAATATTTCCTGTGGGGGCTATTGTTATTTCCTGTAAAACAGCCCCCTTCACTTAATATGATTAAAAAAAGCATCTAAAAACATCTTTATCAACAATAGCACGATTTAATGCGACTCTTCTACATACACAATTATCATTTTTGAATTCGAGTTACAAAACACGATAATATCTTAATGCATCTTTTGAAAAGATTAGAAAATCCCTTTATCTTGACAGACTACTGATAGATTACCCGCTTTTTCTAAAATCTCACTGCGATTTACTAATAGCTTTTGTAACAATTGTAAGACACTCCTATCACTCACTTCTTTCAAAATCCATCCCCCGTTATATTTTTTGATTAGCTCCGCTGGCGCTCCCATATCAAATGCAATGACAGGATACCCTGAAAACATAGCCTCATTAGTTGTATAAGAAAATGTCTCTGGACATATCGAAGAAGTTATAACGATAGCTATTTTATGTGTTGCCAAAAGATTAGAAAATTCCCTATTATCGTATGGTCCTGTTACAACAAAATGTCCGCTTGGACTGACAAATCTTCTTTTGTGCCTATCTGTTAACCCAATTACTTTTATACAAAAAGGTAGCTTCCTCCTTTCAATTTCCATTTTAAGTTTATATAAAATGTGTGATCCTTTATTTTTGTATATATTTCCTACGAAGGCAACATTAAGCTGTTTTTCATTTGCAAATTCAGAGGTATATGTATAGTAGATATTAGGAGATAAAGGATGTTCCTGTACATCTATAATAATGTCAGGAAAATGTTTTTTTATAATTTCTTTTGCACTGTTGCTTGGAGCGATTACCTTCTGGGCATTTGATAAAAAAAACTCGAAATTTTTTCTCCAAGCTTGAATATCTGTTTCTCTCCCTCCATCCAAACATGCCTTACATATATTCACATCTGTTTCATTATTGCAGTAAGGGCCATTTCTTTTAATCAAGTTAACTAGAGGACATACACAAAAAAAATCGTGTATAAAATAAATATACTCAATCCCAGAATATTGAATAAGGTTTATAAACTTAAATATAGGGAATTTAATGAGATGATTGATATAAATTAGTTCAATATCCATTGACTTGAGTAGCGATCGAAAACTCGTTTCATCATCATTATGAAACTCTAAATCATAGTACAGGGGGTGTTCCTGATTCATATCTTCTATACAAAACATTCCAGCTCTAAACGTCATCTTATAAATTCTATACTTATGCCAATTCTGTTCAATATACATATTTTGATAATGTTCTACTCCTCCACCTATAGGATTCATCACAAATAAAACGCCTTTCTTTTTTGGAGTACCAGCACTCTTCGACACCGCTCTTCCTCCTTGATTTAAACTTTTCATCTTATCATTTCAACTCGTTTTCTTCAATAATTTATAAATATATATTTTCGCAAACAAAAATATTCCACCATTTATTTTCACATAAAATAATAAGACAAGATTATGCCTTTCGTTTCAAGTAACCGCTACAATAAGATGAATGATTACTAAAGTTTATTTCCGTCATCTTGAGAAAATCACCTACATCCGGTTCGGTTTACTTAGACATTTTATATTTTTCATACGTATATACAATTATCAAATTTAAGTAATCCTTTTTATTACTTGCTCTCCCATCTGAAGCATAATAGAAAAACGCTATCCTTTCTGCATATTTTTGCAAAAAGGATAGCGTTTGTTCTTTATGTTACATGGATATAAGCTTATCTTAGTTTGATGAACATGTGTGGTGCTTTTTCACCTAAAATATTACATCTAATTTCAACTCTGATTCTTTATTACCCTAAAATATGATACCCAGAATCCACATGAATGTTCTCACCAGTAACACCGCTCGCTAGATCACTGAATAAGAATAACGCTGTGTTACCAACTTCTTCTTGCGTTACGTTACGACGAAGTGGTGCACGTTCTTCGATTTGTTTTAAGATGCTGTTGAAGTCGCCAACACCTTTTGCTGATAGCGTACGGATTGGTCCTGCTGATACAGAGTTTACGCGAATGTTGTGCTGCCCTAAGTCGTTTGCTAAGTATCTTACGCTTGCGTCTAGTGATGCTTTTGCAACACCCATTACATTGTAGTTTGCTACAACGCGCTCTCCACCAAGGTATGTTAATGTAACGATGCTGCCGCCTTCTGTCATTAATGGCTTCGCAGCTCTTGCTACAGCTGTTAATGAGAATGAGCTAATATTTTGTGCAAGTAAGAATCCATCACGAGATGTATCAACAAACTCACCTTTTAAGTCATCACGGTTTGCGAATGCGATGCAGTGTGCTAATCCGTGGATAACTCCTACTTCTTCTTTAATCGATTGGAAGCAACGCGCGATATCTTCATCGTTTGTTACATCACATGGTAAAACAAGTGATTTTTGTCCTTCTAATGATTCTGCTAGATCACGTACGTTTTTTTCTAGACGCTCACCTGCATATGTGAAAATTAAGTTTGCTCCTGCCTCGTGTAGTGAACGAGCGATACCCCAAGCGATGCTTCGTTGGTTCGCAACTCCCATTACGATAATGTTTTTTCCTTTTAAGTTGAGAAGATTCATTTATTTATCCCCCTAAATTTATTAAATAATATCAGTTATTAGTACCTGGTAATATATTTATATCATATCACAAATTCAAAATAAGGCAAAACAAAATTATTAGTATAACTGGTTCTTTACTTCTCTTTTGCTCTTTCACTTTCCTGCTACTACGAAAGCTCAATCTTTATTTCCTCTATTTAAAAGTACTTGCTGGATAAATCACGGCTATGAAGAATAAAAGGGAACCGCTCTCACTCCCTCCCTTTGTTTTAAACTTGGCACGGGGCGAAAATAGGCCCTGACCGCTTCTATGTATTGCCAGATCCTCTCTCCCATCCCAAAAGAGTGGTTTTTTATTTTGTATTTATGTAAAATCACACTTTTCAGGTTTCGTATCTAAATTACTGCTATGAAAACTCAAGGTGACCTGCTCTCATTTCCTCCCTTTGTTTTAAACTTGGTACGGGGCGAAAATAGGCCCTGACCGCTTCTATGCATGGTCGGACGCTCTCTCCCATCTAAAAAAGAAAGGTTTTATCTCAGTTTCTCAATTTATATCTATATAATCTAACATCTCACACTCAAAATCCAAACAACATATTTGCAAACCATCCAAAATCCGCTAATATGGTAATAGCGTCTTTTTTTGTATTACGCAAAGAGCAATAGAAAGGACTACGTACGTTGAAAGATAAGAATTCTCAATATCGAATAGATTACATATTAATCCTGATTGTACTCGTAATCGGGGCTGTGAGTTGTTTTGCTATCGCAAGTGCACAACCATCTTTACCACCGGCTTTACAACAGGTAAACTTTGTTGCGAAACAAATTCAATGGTATTTCATTGGGGCCATCGCAATTTTTGCGATTATGGTTATTGATTTTGACCGATATAAACAAATCGCTTGGTACTTGTATGGATTTGCGATGATTTTACTTATTGGACTTGAATTAAAAGTTCCTGGAGCTGTAACAATTAAAGGGGCTACTGCTTGGTACAGTGTTCCAGGCCTTGGTAATTTCCAGCCTTCCGAGATTATGAAGTTATTTTTAATCATTGTCGTTGGCCGCATTATCGTCAATCATAATGAAAAGTATCCGTTTCGGACGCCGCGTGAGGATCTCATTTTACTCGGCAAAATATTTGGCGCAAGTTTACCACCACTACTTTTAATTGCGAAAGAACCAGACTTAGGAAATACAATGGTTATTTCAGCGATGCTCGCCGCGATGATTTTAGTTTCAGGTATACGCTGGCGCTTTATTTTCGGTTTAGCTACACTTGTTATAGCAGCTGGTTCTGCGTTAACGTACACTTACTTTGCGCATACAGCATTCTTTAAAGAACATATTTTAAAAGAATATCAATTAGATCGTTTCTACGGCTGGTTAGCACCTTATGAATATGAAACACAAGGATATCAGTTAAGGCAAGCTGTTTTAGCAACCGGATCAGGTGAATTGCACGGTAAAGGCTGGGAGAATGGTCAAGTATACTTCCCAGAACCGCATACCGATTTTATTTTCACAAACATTGCTGAGCAATTTGGATTTTTAGGAGCAAGCGTTGTTATTTCACTGTTCTTCCTATTAATTTATCGTATGATTCATATCGCTTTAGAAAGTAATGATCCATTCGGTAGCTATTTATGTGCAGGAACGATTGGAATGTTTACATTCCAAGTATTCCAAAATATTGGGATGACAATTGGATTACTTCCGATTACAGGGATTACCCTTCCTCTTATGAGTTATGGCGGTAGTTCCTTACTGACATATATGATTGCGATTGGCTTTGTACTGAACGTACGATCGCGAACAAAAACGTTTATGTTTGATTAGACCATATCCAGCGGGTATGGTTTTTTCTATATCCAATTTAGGTATACTAAGTAAAAATAAGATGGAGGTTGTGAAATGAAGTACGATATTATCGGAGATATCCATGGCTGTTTAGAAGAGTTTCAAACATTAACAGTGCAGCTCGGTTATAACTGGGATAGCGGTCTTCCTGTACATCCAGAGAAGAGACAACTTGCTTTTGTCGGAGATATTACTGACCGTGGCCCGGCATCCCTAAAAATGATTGAAATTGTATGGGAGCTTGTAATAAATAAAAAAGAAGCTTATTACGCTCCGGGAAATCATTGTAATAAGTTGTACCGATTTTTCATCGGACGTAACGTAACAATCGCACACGGATTAGAAACAACCGTCGCTGAATATGAAGCCCTTCAAACTCGCGAACAAAAAATAGTACAGAAAAAATTTATCGATCTTTACGAACAGTCACCTCTCTATCATGTGCTTGATAACAAAAAACTCATCGTCTGTCACGCTGGTATTCGCCAAGATTATATCGGAAGAAGTGATAAGAAAGTCCAAACTTTCGTATTATATGGGGACATTACTGGAGAAAAACATCCTGATGGTTCACCTGTCCGCCGTGATTGGGCGAAGCATTATGAAGGAGAAGCTTGGATTGTGTATGGTCACACTCCTGTGGCAGAACCTCGTTTTGTCAATCATACGGTAAATATTGATACAGGAGCTGTTTTTGGCGGGAAACTAACAGGGCTGCGCTATCCAGAGATGGAGACGATTTCAGTTCCTTCTTCGATGCCGTTTGTGCCTGAGAAATTTCGTCCAATTACATAACTAAAAAATAAAGCTGCCCTCATGTGAAGGCAGCTTATTTTAATAATTCTTTCATATCTTCTGGCACATCCGCATGAAATTTCATCTGTTTTTCTAAAATAGGATGATAGAAGGTTAAACTCGTACTATGGAGCGCTTGTCGTTTCATCTGCGACTTACTCCCCCCATACAAGTCATCCCCTAATAGCGGATGGCCTAAATATGCCATATGTACACGAATTTGATGTGTTCTTCCTGTTTCTAACTGCAGTGAGACTCTTGTTTTATCAGGAAATCTCTCCATCACCTGAAAATGCGTAACTGCTTTTTGACCGTCTTCACATACCATTCGTTCAATAATGCTATCGCCTTTTCTTCCAATTGGCGCATCAATCGTTCCCGACTCTTCTAGCCATTCTCCATGAACAATGGCTTCATATGTTCGTTTCACTTTCTTTTGCTGATGCTGTTTTGATAAAAGATGGTGAATAAAACGGTTTTTCGCAATAAGCATAAGTCCTGACGTATCACGGTCCAGTCTCGTTACAATATGCACCGTACTTGCAAGATTCTGCCTGTCATAATGATAAAGAAGCGCATTCGCAACACTTCCTGCCGGATGTTCCCTTGACGGAATGGTTGACATGTATGGTGCTTTATTGATTACCAGTACGGATTCATCCTCATACAGAACAGTCAGCGGAATATTTTCAGCCAGCATTCCTTCACTTCTCTCCTCAACCGGAAAAAACACTTGCAATACTTCCTCGGCCTGTAATACGTGCCGAACCGTCGCATGCTTACCATCAACTTCAATTGCCCCACCTTGAAACTTTATATCTGTCAAAGCAGCTTTAGAAATCCCTTTCGTTTTTAGAAATTCCCGAATGAGCATTCCCTTCTCTGCTTCTGTCATACACCATTTTAATGTAAATCTTCTCAAATACATAAATCCTCTCTATTCACCCGCAACGAACGAATCGCGAACACGTTTCCAAAATGGGAATGGGCGAAAACGAACGAATCTCACCTTCTCGTTTGCAACGCGGTATTGAATTGACTTTACGTCTTGATGAACCATCGTTAAATGATCGACCGTAATTTGTAAATTCATTCCTGCCGATGGCTTTAAAACACATGTATGGTGCTTCGGTAAAACAAGCGGTGAACCGACTGTACGGAACACACGGTTATTAATCGAAGCCATTTCCGCAATTTGTATCGCTTCAATCGAAGGATGAATGATTGCTCCGCCTAGCGCTTTATTATAGGCTGTACTTCCAGAAGGAGTAGAAATACAAAGACCGTCCCCGCGGAACGTTTCAAAATATTCTCCGCGAATTTCCACCTCTGTTACTAATGTTCCTTCTGCGCTTTTTACTGTCGCTTCATTCATTGCTAAATACTGCGATTCCTTACTTCCATTCACATAGCGAATAATGACTTCTAAAAGCGGATATTCCACCACTTGAAACGGTGTTTTCGCAATTGCAATCACAAGTTTTTCTACTTCTGTTGGCAACCAATCTGCATAGAACCCTAAATGTCCCGTATGTACACCAACAAAAGCTGTCTCATCTAATCGATTATAGTAACGATGAAACGCGTATAAGAGCGTCCCATCCCCCCCAACAGAAATTACAATATCGGGTTCCGCCTCATCCATTGTAAACCCAAAATCTTGCAAGTAACCTGTCATTGTACTTGCAAGTGCGTTTGATGATTGATCTCCCTTTGACATAATTGCAAATTTCATCGCCCAACACCCTTTAGTTTATGATTCGGATTCTTTCGCTTCTTGTTTGCGCGAAAAAACCTTTTGTGCTTCTTGAATTTCAAGACGAATCGAAGACATTTCTTCATCTAATAAAAATGCTGCTTCTGCCGCACGCTGAAGGCGCACTTTAATATCTTCTGGAAAACGCCCACTATATTTGTAATTTAAAGAATGCTCAATTGTTGCCCAAAAATTCATTGCTAATGTTCGAATTTGAATTTCAACTAATACTTTTTTCTCTCCACAAATCGTTTGAACAGGATAACTAATTACAACGTGATACGAACGATAACCACTTTCTTTCTTTTGCGTCACATAATCTCGTTCTTCCACAATTTCAAAGTCATTTCGTTTTCGAAGATATTCGACAACAGGCTTAATCTCATCAACAAATTGACACATCATCCGAAGACCAGCGATGTCCTGCATTTCTTCTCCGAGTCGGTCAAGCGGTACATTTCTCTTTTCCGCCTTATCAATAATACTTGCAACCGACTTTACCCGACCTGTTACAAACTCGATCGGAGAGTGTTCTGTTAACATTGTAAACTGAGAACGCATTCCTTTTAATTTCACTTTTAGCTCTGCCACCGCTTGGTGGTACGGCGCTAAAAATTCTTCCCAATTACGATTCATTTCAACCACCACCAAAGTCAATCCATTTACTTATAGAAATACCTTTTCTACAGCCGTTACAAGTTCTTCTCCGTAATTTGCATTACCTTCAATATTTTCAATTAAATATTCCACTTCTTCTTTCAATTGTGCTAATTCAATTTCAGTATTATTTACACGAACAAACATTGCTTTATCATTCTTCATTGCACTGTGCATTGCTTCCCAACATGTATGCGGAATACTTACATAAATGAACGCTGATTCGTTTTCTAAAATATATAAAAATGATAAATGATCTGAGTCTACAAGTACGTGATTACGCGCCTTTAACTCCTCCACTTGTATTTCAATATTTTCCGCACAAAAAATAAGAGCATTCTCTCTTTCTTCTACGCTCTTAACTTGGATTTTATTTTGCATGCTCTAACTCCTCCATATCAACTTCCTGTCTTACTTCACACTATTATTGTATCATAACATAGACGCAAACAAATAAAACATTGAACCAAATTTGCGAAAAAGCGATAATGTCTAAAGAATTACTCTTAAGAAGGAGCTTATACAATGACACAAGAAATTGAAATTGAATTTAAAAATATGGTCACAGAAGAAGAATTTCAAGCATTATGCGATGTGTTTTCTATCGAATCATTTACAAAACAAGTGAATCATTATTTTGAAACACCTCATTTTTCTTTAAAAGCAGCAGGCTCTGCTCTTCGTATTCGTCATAAAGACGGAGCTTATACATTAACTTTAAAACAACCAGCTGAAATTGGGTTACTGGAAACTCATCAACCTTTAACAGCACGAGAAGCACAACTAATGATGAAAACAAACGGGCTCATTCCAGGCCCTGTAGCAGATCAACTACATGCCCTGCAAATCCCTGTTTCTACTTTAGCTTATATGGGAAGCTTAACAACAGAACGAGCAGAAACTACATTTAAGGGCGGCACACTTGTATTTGATCATAGTTTCTATTACAATCACGATGATTATGAACTTGAATATGAAGTACAAGATGAAGCAGCGGGCAAAGCTGATTTCCTCAATTTATTGAACAAATACCATATACCTGTTCGCCATACAAAAAATAAAGTGCAACGCTTTTTTCTTGCCAAACAAAACAAAGCACGCTAAAGTGAAACTTCCATTAGTAGAAGTTTTTTCTCACTGATGGAAAGCCCTCACCAATCGGGCTCTTACGGTCAGTCCTTCCCTCTTTGTTTTTTCTTCTTTGAAAAGGAAGGTTACTGATTGTGAGTAGCTGGGTAAAATGAAACTTCCATCAGTAGGTGCTTTTCCTACTAATGGTTCACCTTTACCAATGTTGCACTTATATTTAGCTTTATCTTAAGGAAAAAATGAGCAAAGGATTACACAAGAGCTGTTTAGTTGCTCTTCGTGACAATCCATTGCTACAATAGATATACATTTGATGGAAAAAGGAGTTTATACAGGATGAACAAGCAACCGATGACACCATTTGAAGCAATTGGCGGTGAACAAGGCATTGCAGCATTAGTCGATACGTTTTATTCCTATGTCAGTAAACACCCTGACTTATCTCCCATCTTCCCAGACGATTTGACAGAAACAGCCAGGAAGCAGAAGCAATTTCTAACGCAGTATTTAGGTGGACCGAATTTGTATACAGAGGAACACGGTCACCCTATGCTAAGAGCACGCCATCTCCCTTTTGAGATTACACCAAAGCGCGCGAAAGCCTGGTTAGCATGTATGGAGCAAGCAATGGAAGATACAGGAGTACAAGGGCAGATTCGAGAATTTGTTTTTGAACGTTTAGCATTAACTGCGCAGCATATGGTCAACACTCCAAACGAAACAGGTGAAGCGTAATGGATAAACAGGAAGCAAAGCATATGCGCATTCCTTCTCTTTCCAAATGCGAACATAAATCTGTGGAAGCCTATTTGTTTATTGATCCACTTTGCAAAGATTGCTGGGAAATCGAACCAGTCATCATTAAATTATGGCTCGAATACGGAAAATATTTTTCGATTCGGCACATATTAACCGGCAAAGTGGAAGGGGCAATCGCCTCCCCACACAAATGGAATAAACCTGCTAATATTCGATTTGTGTGGGAAAAGACAACAAGTTTGCACGGCTTTTCATGCGATGGAAAAGTACATATGCAGGACGCCTCATCTACACCGTATTTAGTTTCTATGGCAATTAAAGCAGCTGAGTTGCAAGGTCGAAAAGCAGGTTCGAAATTTTTACGGAAACTTCAAGAATACATTTTTCTTGAAAATATATCAAAACCAGATTTGCAATCACTACTTGCATGCGCACAGCAAAGCGGCATTGATGTAGAGGAATTTAAAAAAGATTTGCATTCGATTAGTGCAAAAAAAGCATTTCAGTGCGATTTAAAGTTCACAAACGAAATGCACATTACCGAAATCCCTTCTCTCGTATTCTTTCATGCAAATTCAGATGAAGAGGGCATTAAAATTGCAGGAATTTATTCGTATGATGTGTACGTACAACTCTTAAAAGAAATTGTAAAATGTGACATTGAGCCAGCACCTTTACCACCACTGGAATTCTTATTAGAAATGGTCCAATTTATGTCATCGAAAGAAATTGCATTTATTTATAACTGCTCAGAGCAAGAAATAGAACGAGAACTAAAAAAATTGTCATTAAAAAGAAAAGTACGAATGATTGAAGTGAAATGCGAACGTTATTGGAAATGGATTGCAAAAGAAAAAGACCTGGTGTAAACACCAGGTCTTTTTCTTTACGGCTTATAAAAATATTAAAGGGGATGGGAGAAATTTTCACGTTCAAACAAAGGGGTATATGTTTGTATGTGAATTCGTTCACGCTTATTATATTACAAGATTCGACGTCAGATGACAAGCCTTTTTGTCGAATTTCACACTTTTGTCACATTCTAAACGTTTTCATTACTGAATAAGCTATGAAAAGAAGCTTTTTAGGAGGGATTTTATGAAAAAAACACATATCTTCTTTCTACTATTTGGCATTTGTATTTCTTTTTTTCTGTACATCCTTTCACTATTACAAGCATTTCCAAAGATGATTGCCTTGCCTCTTTTGTTTGCAGTCATTGTTATTGGCCTCTCTTATTTCAATCATAGAAAGCGGTTCAAAGGTTTTTAAAAAGAAAGAAGGCGAGAAATCCCACTCTCGCCTTCCCTCTTTCGCTATTATTTACCTTCAAATAATAGCGCTTCTAATTCATTTAACTTCTCTTCAAATACTTGTAATGCCTCTTTAACAGGCTCTGGTGATGCCATATCTACTCCTGCTTTTTTCAATACTTCAATTGGATAGTCGGAGCTTCCAGCTTTTAAGAATTCGTTAATATAACGTTCTACTGCTGGTTGTCCTTCTTCTAAAATTTGCTTTGATAAAGCTGTTGCCGCACTAAATCCTGTTGCATATTGATAAACATAATAGTTGTAATAGAAGTGCGGAATACGAGACCACTCTAAACCAATTTCTTTATCGATGACTAAAGCATCGCCAAAGTATCTTTTATTTAAATCATAGTAAATCTCTGTTAACATATCTGGCGTTACTGCATGGCCTTCTTGTACCTTTTTATGAATGATATGTTCAAATTCAGCAAACATCGTTTGACGGAATACAGTTCCGCGGAATCCTTCTAAATAATGATTTAATAAATATAAACGTTCTTTCTTATCTTCTGTCGTTTTTAATAAGTAATCATTTAAAATTGCTTCGTTACAAGTTGATGCAACTTCCGCAACGAATATGGAATAGTCACCATATACATGTGGCTGTGTTTTTCTTGTATAGTAGCTATGCACAGAATGACCAAACTCATGTGCAAGTGTAAATAAATTATTTACATTATCATGCCAGTTCATTAAAATATACGGATTTGTTCCATATGCACCAGATGAATACGCACCGCTTCGTTTTCCTTTGTTTTCATATACATCTACCCAGCGATTTTCATATGCTTCTTTCAAAATCTCAACATACTCATCACCAAGGACGTTTAAAGATTTCAACAGAATCTCTTGTGCCTCTTCATATTTCACATTCATTTTCACTTCTGGTACAAGTGGTGTATATAAATCGTACATATGCAGTTCATCAAGACCTAGTGCACGTTTACGAATATCAATATAACGGTGCAATAAATGTAAGTTATCATTTACTGTCTCGACAAGTTGGTCATATACTGTTTCAGGTATGTTATTATTGCTTAACGCAGCTTGGCGTGCAGAATCGTATTTACGAACGCGCGCGTTGAAATTATTACGTTTCACTGCACCACTAAGTGTGCTTGCAAATGTATTTTTATATTTCCCATACGTTTCAAAAACAGCATGGAATGCATCATGACGAACACGACGATCATCGCTTTCTAAAAATTGAATATAACGGCCATGTGTTACTTCTACTTCTTCACCATTTTCATCTTTAATAGATGGGAATTTTAAATCCGCATTATTAAGCATACCAAATGTATTACTTGATGCACTCATAACTTCAGATGCTTCTGCTAACAATGCTTCTTCCGCCTCTGACAGTACATGCGGACGCTGACGCGTAATTTCTTCTAACGCATGTTCATACACACTTAATTCTTTATTTTCTTGTAAGAACGACTGTAATTGTTCTTCTGAAATTGTTAAAATTTCCGGGACGATATACGCCATGCTGCTGGACGATTGAGAATATAAGTTTGTTGCTCGATCATTTAGCGCTTGATAAGCAGAATTTGTTGTATCTTGATCGTAACGCATATGAGCATATGTATATAATTTTCCTAATCTCATTGAGACTTCATCTTCATATTGTAAAGCTGCTAATAATGAATCAGCAGAATCACCAAGTTTCCCCTTAAATTCAGTTAACTTTGGTAGTAATTCTTTTACTGCTTGAAATTCTTTTTCCCATTCTTCATCAGTTTGGAAAACATCTTCCAAACGCCATGTGTTCATTTCTTCAATCTCACTGCGGTCTGGCAATGTTTTTGCTGTTTTTTGATTAGACATCAATAAAAACCCCCTTTTAATCTCTACTAGTACAATTCGATTCTGCTTATGTAATTCCTTCAGGATACTCCTTTATTATATCCGCTTTTCCTTTTCCCATGTTGTACTTTGTTTCGAATAAAGATAGCGCATGCGACAAACAAATCGCATCGTATTCTTTAATTTCCCCTTCTGTTTTCGGCATCATAAATCGCCTTATTTTTCGGTACTTATGCACATCCACCCTTTCAATCATTCCCGCTTTACATAAAAACGTTACATACTCTACGATTGCCAATTGCCATACATGTTGCGAAAAATATGGTAACGTGCGCCTCTGAATACTACGCTTTTTATTTACATAGTAAAAAACAGCATGTAATGAAAAATATTCTCCAATTTTAAATTTGCCAATAAAGTCTATACAAAGAAAAGCCTGCCATACAAAAGGATGTGTTTGAAATGCAAATGCAGATGGAAGAGGAACACCAATTTCAGATGGAAAACAAGAGGGAGAAAGGTGATATTGATATAGAAGATGTAAAAGTAATTTATGACTATAATTCCATATTGGAAGGACATTCGTTCGAAAGTAGGTCTTTTTATTCTGCCATTCCCGCTCCAATCGTTCTTTCGTAATTGGTGCTTGGCAAAAGAGTTTCTCAAAAGTAACGGTACGTACCGGGAAATACATGATCTGTGAAAAATAAACCTTTGCAGAAAACGGGGTAAGAAGTTCGCATTTAAGAAATGATTTTTTATTTGGACAAAAAAAGAAAAGTGAAGGCTGAGGATAAGATTGTATGCAGAGAAAATGAAACGAGGATAATGAGATCCAATAAGCAGAGTGCCTTTTCAGTTGATTTCCACCTAATATCCAAATGATTTGTATCCCTATTTCCCAATAGGAACGCGTTCGTTTTAATAACTGCTCAGTGGATAAAGAGGCACATTGATATTCAATTGCAATCTGTCTTCCTTTCATTTCAATAAACAGATCGGGTCTTTGGCGAATCTCTGGGAGGTAATGTTCGATTTTCACATGAAATCCTTGCGACTTGAGCCATCTATATAACTGTTCCTTCCCGCGCATATGATAAGCGGATTCAGGCTCAGATGAAACGAGGCACTGATTTAATTTTTTATGAGCAAAATGCCATCTCTTTTGCTTCCCTAACTTGAGCTGCACCTCTCGCCTGCAAATCGGGCAAAAAAAGCGTTCCTTCTTTCGCATTGCAAGTAGCTCCTTTTCATTGCGGCTTTCAAGAAGGTGAACTTTCCCTCCATTTTCTCTCCTTGCAACAAACATAATACCACATCCTTTCTATACCGCTTTGTATTCTACAATTTATTACAAATTCCTTTTTAGACAAAAAGAGGACGTCCTTGTAAGAACATCCTCCTCATAATAAAGGTGATAATAAACGATATGCCGATTCTACAATTCGCCTATGAAGGCGGCGTTTATGAAAATGATCCACATGAATTTCACTGGATTCTTGTAAATCCTCCTCAAAATCCTTAACAAGCTTTCGAATACTATCCGTATCATATAAAAAGGCATTCACCTCAAAGTTTAAATGAAAGCTTCTCATATCCATATTCGCTGTCCCAATTGATGCTAAATCAGAATCGACAATGACAATTTTACTGTGAAGGAAACCTTTTTCATATTCGTATACCTTTACCCCTGCATCTAATAACTCCGGAAAATATGACCTTGATGCATAAAACACCGTTCGTTTATCCGGTTTACTCGGCATTAATAAACGGACATCAATGCCCGCAAGAGCTGCTACTTTTAATGCAGATAAAATATCATCATCTGGAATAAAATAAGGTGTAGCAATCCATATAGACTTCCTTGCCGAAGCAATCATCGCAAAATAAAGATGCTTAATTGTCTCCCATTTATTATCTGGCCCACCTGCGACAAGTTGGACACCGCCCCAATGATCTCCATCCACTGCTTCCGCCTGTAAATATTCAGGTGCTAATACTGCTTCCCCTGTCATATAAAACCAGTCTTGTACGAATATGAGCTGCAGGCTTTGAACGGCCTCACCTCGTAAATACAAATGCGTATCTCGCCAAAATCCAAAATATTTATTTTTCCCTAAATACTCATCACCAATATTCAGTCCGCCCACAAAACCTTCATTCCCATCAATGACAACGATTTTTCGATGATTTCGATAATTAATTTTATCGTTCAAAATCGGAAAACGCACTGGAAAGAAAGGAATCATCTCGACACCTGCATCGTTTAATTCATCAATATAAGCATTTGACAGCTTAAAACTTCCAACCGCATCATATAAAAAACGGACGGTAACACCTTCCTGCGCCTTCTGAATTAAAATGTCTTTAATTTGTGTACCAAGCTTGTCATCACGTACAATATAATATTCCATATGGATATGATGCTTTGCTTTTTGCAATCCTGCTAAAATTGCTTGAAACGTTTCATCCCCATTCGTTAACACTTTTGTTTCTGTCTGAAATGAAATATTTAACGCACCAAGCCGATCCGCTAAATGAAATAGCAGTTCTTGATGTTTATGATTCTGTAGAATGCGTTCTTGATAATCTTCATGTCCTTTGTACTGTAAGAAAGCTTGTTCATCCAAAAGAGCCTTCTTTTGAAACATTCGTTTTCTGCGGAAGTTTTGTCCAAACAATAAATACGCAAAGAAACCAAATACAGGAAAAATACCGAGTACAATTAACCATGTCAATGTTTTAGATGGATGCCGATTTTCCAAGAAAATAACACAGCCAATTAAAAATGCAGAAATAGTAAATACAATACTTATAATTCCTAAAAACGAAATATCTTTTATGCCTATAACATCCGAATAAAATGCTACATCAATAAACATTCGTAACGAAACAAACACTGCGAATAAACCTAGAAAAAAGAAAAGTAACTTTAATGTATTTTTCATTCCTACCCCCCTTACTTACATAGCTTTTCTACTCTTATCATACCCATCATATAAAAAGCCGATTTCATAATATTGAAATCGGCCTACGTTTTAGGAGAAAAATGACTGCGAATCGTCTCAAGTGCGCGTTCTTTAACAACCTGTTTACCGTACTCACTTACACGGTGAACCGTTAAAGTAGACTCTTCCCCATATTCTAAAATAATACTTAAAATACGGTCAATTTCTTCTTCATCGTGTAGCACTTCATCAAATTCAACATATACATAATAGCGGTCTTCAAACGAATACAATTCATCTTTTATATCTTCAAATATAAGACGATGACTTAACGAAATAACGTCTTCAAAATCATCAAATTTAATTAAAAAACCAAATGTTCCATCTTCGTTAAAGTTTGTTCCCGCTTCCATCTCTTCCTCTAACTCTTGTTGAAATAGTGATTCAATCCGCTCATCTAGAGGAATATCAATGATTTTATCTAGACCTATTGGTAATTCTAATTTTTGTCCATCTTTTGAAAGCTGTGCTTTCGTTACAAGTACTTCAATGCCTTTATCCATCGCCTGTACTTGGATCCATAGTGGCCCATCAATAAAGAAATCATCATGATCGCGAGCTTCATCCATCATTTCCCAAAACAATTGTTCGCTTCGTTCACGACTGGACCAAATCTCTTCTCGATTAAACCCTCTATCTTCTATATCAACGTACGTAATAAAAAACTTCATCGTATGATCGTTAATTCTTTCAATGTCCAAAATCCAACTCTCCCTTCCTATTCGGAATTGTTATGAAGGGATTCCCCACTCATATGACAAATCAATAGATTCTTGTACTTTCATTTTATGATAAGATTCTCCAGAATGGAAATAAAATCGTTTCATTTTAGAAAAACAGTCATTC
Source organism: Bacillus sp. FSL K6-6038 (assembly GCF_038050455.1). Taxonomy (NCBI): domain Bacteria; kingdom Bacillati; phylum Bacillota; class Bacilli; order Caryophanales; family Bacillaceae; genus Bacillus; species Bacillus sp. FSL K6-6038. The sequence continues at coordinate 1,247,807 of NZ_JBBOUH010000001.1, read as the reverse complement.
GCCTAGATTATTCTATGCTAATACATCATACTTCCTTCCTCTTATATATTCCATTATATACACTTGCGATATAAATTCCCTCATTCCTTCTTATTGAACTACCCCCACCTCCCTCTACAAGAGCTTGAGGTGGGGGATTCTCCTGTCTCTGCCCTCACAAAAACAGTTCCTCTCGTTCAACAAAGAGGATACAACAATATAGAGTTCAGTAGTATCTGTATGTAAGACGACCCATTCTATCTTCCGACGAAAGGCAAACAAAATAGGTACAACTACTTTGTTCTTATATCGAGGATAGAACACTTTGTCATGCATCCAGTTCCTAGACTTGTTATCTGCTCTGGTAATGAGCGTAAAAATCTGGGACAAAGTGCTCTTTTTTATCATGCAAATCGTTTTGCTAGTTTTTTCTTTTCATTTTCAAACAAGTGTAACCGTTCGATTTGTAAGACTCCTTTCGGTTGATCTACATCGTATAGCTGATAGAAATGATGCGTGCGAATATCCAATCGATTGTTTAATTGATGCCAATGGCTCCAGTGATGTGCGTCTTTCTTTGGAAGATAAGGCTGAAGCACCCCAGGTACTTTTTCTTTATACCCTAACCCTCGGCGACCAATCGTAAAAGCCGCGGATTGATGAATAGAGATGCCGAATTTCCGCATGTATTTCATCTTTCCGGAGATTGAAGTGTAAGCGGGATTCACTTGAAAGACAGCCACTTCCCTTTTATCTGCACGATTCAGAATTGCACTTGTCATCTTCTCATAAGCAAACATACTCCTCATTCGATTCACATGTTTATTTCCATATCGATTCCCTGTTTTCGATTGGGTTGTATCTAACTTCTCGATGACAATCGGCTTGTTATACCGCTCCGCTAAGTCCACTAAGCGAATCGCTTCCACTTCGATGATCTTTGTGATTTGTCCTGTGGATTTACCCATGATAGAAAAAACAAGGGCACCACTTCCTTTGTAATTTCCATCCTTCGTTACATTTGCCCAAGCAAAATGCTCAAGATTACAATCTACACCGATGACACCATCTGATGTACTGTAATTCGTATGAGGGTTTTTCGGCACATCGAGTAAACATTTTACAATGTAATACGCCCCATAGTCTTCCACAGACCATGCAATCGATTTGCCATGTTTTTTCTTATTCTTACACTGTAATTGGGTTGTGATTACTTCTTTCATGATTTCTTGTCCATACGGGAATGTAACAGCTGGGAACTTAAGTGTTTTTCCGGAACTTGTCGCCATCCATAATTCCTGTGTCTCAGGCACATACTGAAACACAAAATTTCCATGTTTGGCATCTTTACGGCCAGATAGAATAAGTTGTTTATTTCGAGCACGAGAAAATAATATTTTCCATTTGTCATGGTTACGTACAAACTCGCGGGTGGTAAATTGAGAGCGAAACAGTTTTTTGCTTCCAAATACTGCGCTTGGAATATGCGTTTTATATGATGCAAGTTTCTGTGTTAAACGGAATTGTCTGTGGGTTAAAAGGCCGATTTTCGCCTGGATTCTTTTGATTTGAACATCTAAGTACTGGTGTTCAAACAGATATTCATTCAGCCAAATCAATGTGTCCTTTTTACGAGATAAGGAGATGAGATTGTTGCGCTTCGCGAAGCGGGCGTTTTTCGGAAACGTCAGCTTTCCTTTCACACAACTTTGTTTGATTTTGCGAAGATTTGTCAGTTTTGTCCGTTCTTGTTTCAACTTTTTCTTGAGTTTCTTAACCTTCTCTTGTGTTTGTTTCTCATATATTTTTTGTAACTCCATTAAACCTGTAAACAATGCCTTCGCTTCTTGCGCCGCACTGTTTGCATAGTAATCATTCAATTGATAATTCCGCTTGAGAACAAGATGAAGACTATCCGCATGCATCTTGCGGTTCCAACGTTTTTCCCGAACAATCGTTTGAAATGCAAAGCGTTTCGCCCGATTACATGTTTCGATTGTATGTGTTAATGCCTCTACCATTTCATATGGTAAATCTGTCTTATAGATCCGTTTCGAAAAATACGCTTTCTTCACCTGTTCTCACCTCATTTTATTTGATAAGATCATTATACACCGAAACAAACATACGTTCTACAAAAAAGAGACGTTTTTTTCAAAAAGAAAAAACCGATTCATCTCCCACCTTCACTTCGTTTAGAGGAGGGGGGCTTCTCGGTTAAAATGATAAAAAATCGGACATACAATTCCACCTAGCGCCGTACAATTGTAATAGAGCTGGTCAAGCTTTTTCGTTTCATACATACAACTGCACCTATATTACTGATTAAAACAGAATAAATGGAGGCAAAATGATGGAGTTAGATTTTTTGACATCTATACTAATGATTGTCGGTATCGATGTTGTACTAGGCGGTGATAACGCAATTGTAATTGCGCTTGCAAGCCGAAACTTACCTGAATCTAAACGGAATAAAGCTATTTTTATTGGTACGGTCCTAGCAATCGTGCTGCGAATTCTCCTTACAATACTTGCTGTATACTTACTCGATATTCCCTTCTTACAACTTATTGGCGGCATCCTACTTACACTGATTGCCGTAAATTTACTAATCAACAATAATAATGACCTTTCTTCTATACAAGGAAAAACGACATTATTTCAAGCAATCCGTACAATTGTATTTGCCGATCTCGTTATGGGTTTTGATAATGTCCTTGCGATTGCTGGAGCGGCTCATGGGAATTTTACACTCGTAATTATCGGATTATTAATTTCTATCCCTATTATTATTTGGGGAAGCAAACTCATCTTACTATTTATGGAGCGGTTTCCTTTTCTCATTTATTGCGGAGGAGCAGTTCTTGCTTACACGGCTGGCAGAATGATCACCCATGAAGCGAGACTTGCGAACTTTTTCCAGCACAACCCGGCCTTTGCAACAAGTATACCCCTCCTCTTTATTTTCACAGTATTAACAATCGGGTTTATTGTTCAGCATATCAAATTAGGGAATGTAAAGTAAAACATGCATAACCCTTTCTTTTTTGGGTGGAAGAGAGCGTCCGGCCATGCATAGTAGCGGTCAGGGCCTTTTTCCGCCCCATGCCACGTTAAAACAGAAGGAGAAAATGAGTGGAAAGCCCCTTTTATTTTCATAGCCGTGATTTGTATGTTAGGAAATCAAAATACATACAAATTGAAAAACGACATACAATCTTTCTTTTTTGGCGGGAGCGAGCAGGACCTCTTTCGCCCTATGCCTTGTAAAAATAAAAAAGAGAATGAGCGAGGAACTCCTTTTATTTTCATAACTTTAATTTATATGTCGGAAAATCAAAATGAAGTTATATATAAATAATACTCAGTAATGAATATATGTATGCGAAAACCTTCTACTGTAAGGTAGAAGGTTTTCATATACAAAACTTTTATTGTTAATTTACAAGACGCTGTGCCTCACGTAACTGAAATGTTCTTACTGTACGTGGTAAGAAACGACGAATTTCATCTTCGTTATAACCTACTTGAAGACGTTTTTCGTCAATCATAATAGGACGACGTAAAATGCCTGGGTAGTCACGAATCATCTTATATAAATCTTGAAGTGGTAAAGATTCTAAGTTAACGTTTAACTCTTGGAAAACTTTCGAACGAGTTGAAATAATCTCATCCGTTCCGCTTTCTGTCATGCGTAAAATTTCTTTAATTTCCTCAATCGTTAATGGATCTGAGAAAATATTACGTTCTGTATAGGGAATATGATTTTCCTCTAGCCATAATTTCGCCTTTCTACAAGACGTACAACTTGGAGAACTATATAGTGTTACCATACAAGACTCACTCTCCTTAAAGAGTACAGATTCTGTACTAATTACAGTTTGAATTTCTATTTCCCAGCAATTCTTCACTATGACTTGTCTTACAACAAAATGAAAAATTGCTTTCGATGTAAACAACAACTTATGAGCAAGCAACTTTTAATAAACAACAATTACTTTAAATAAGTAACTTCTATAATCATTATACAATAGATTCAGAAAGAAATACACAGTAAATTTCCTTATTAATAGGGAAAACACCATATGTCTTTAACTGTTGCTTAGGACCAGTAAAGCTGGCATAAATACTTGAAGACATAAGCCCTATATCCCATTCGTATACGTCTTTAGAACTATTTTTTTGATAGACTCTCTTTCATATAATGTACTTCACCACATGTTTCCGATAGCGCTTTATTACCTTTTTCTGATAAAACAATGGTGAAATGTAAGACTTACCGCTATGTAAAACAGCTACGAAAAAGGAACGTTTGTTCTTGTTGATTTTATCAAACCTCATTATTATTGTCTAGACTATTTTTAAGTAAAATAATTATTTTCTAACTTTTCTTTCTTTTTAACTTTTTTTCTCATACAATAATGATACAGACAGGCAAAGGGGGAATTTTCATATGGTTGCTTTTTTTATTGATTTTGCAATTGTCGCTGCCCTCGTCATCGGAATTACAGCATTGATTGGTGTCATTACGAATGGCATCGGTGAAAAGCTATTTGGTGGGAAAGAGAAAATGAAATTTGTTGATAAAAGTGCGGAAGTACAATCTGGATGGAAGCAAGTTGGCGGCAAAGGGATTTATAAAAAACGAACATACTAAAAAGAAGCAGGAAATTCCCTGCTTCTTTTTAAATTATTTTCCGACAGATGCCCACTTGAAGCTTAAATCTCCGCCATAATTATGCTTATAAATATCTTTAACTGTTCCTCTTTGTAAGTAAGCCGCGCTACGTTGATATACAGGAGCAATTGCTGCATCATCCATAAGGATTTTTTCTGCTTCAAGTAAACTATTCCAGCGCGCTTTTACATCGCTGCCATCCGTCTTTGCTTTCGTGATAATTTCATCATATTTCGGGTTAGAGTATTTCATTTTATTTTGCGTGCCATCTGTTATAAACATATCAAGGTAAGTAACTGGATCTGGGAAGTCTGGACTCCATCCAGCAAATGTCATTTCATAATCGCCACTTTCCTCCAGTTTAAGCTTCTGTGCAAATGGTTGTTGCTTAATTTTCAGCGTGAAACCTGGTAAGTTCTTTTCTAACTCTCCTTTTAAATACTCCCCTGTTTTCTTAGATAAATCTACATCTTCATTTAATAGCTCAATTTCAATTTTATCTTTACCTAGTTCTTTTTTACCCGCTTCCCAATATTTCTTCGCTTCTTTCGCGTTCGCCTTTACTAACTCGCCATTTTCAGCTCGGAAATCTTTTTTATTTGGCCCCGTAATAAATTTATTCGGAATCAATCCTGTCGCTTCAATCGAACCATTATTTAAAATTGTATCAACAAGTGGTTTACGCTCAAAAGCAAGAGAGATTGCTTTACGTATATTCTTATTTGCTAAAGCTTCGTTTTTCTGATTAAAACGAAGGAAGTATACAGAAGCTTCACTTGCAGTTTTAAAATCTTTGTCCCCTTTATATTTATCAACAAACTCAGATCTTAAGATAACACGGTCTATCGCTTTTGTGTCATATAAATTAATTGCTGTCGCCAAGTCTTTTACAATATTAAAATTCACTTCTTCTAGCTTCACTTCTTTATTGTCCCAGTATGATGGATTTTTCTTTATTTGGAAACTTCTTTCATGCTTCCAGTCACTTAATACAAATGGTCCATTATATAGTGTTGTATTTGCCTCTAGACCAAACTTGTCCCCTTGCTCTTTCGCATACTTTTCATTTACAGGATAAAACAGTGGATAAATCATTAAGTTTTCAAAGTAAGGAACTGGATGCTCTAATTCTACTTCTAATGTATACTCATCAATGGCCTTTACACCTAATTGATCTGGTGTCATTTCTTTTTTATTAATTTTCTGTGCGTTTTTAACATCAAACATAATATATGCTGATAATGCTGCTTTATCTGGATTAATTGCTCGTTGCCAAGCATATACAAAGTCTTTCGCTGTTACAGGATCTCCATTTGACCACTTCGCATCTTCGCGTAATTTAAAAGTATACTTTTTCCCGTCTGCTGATTTTTCACTTGATTTCGCTACACCTGGAACGAGTTTATCCCCTTTATCAAGGCGGTATAGCCCCTCCATCGTATTATTCATCACTCGCGATGATACTGCATCAGCTGATAACGCTGTGTCCATCGTTGGAATTTCTTGTGTTTCAGTTAAATTTATAACTTGTTTCGCATTATTATTGCCGCTTTCCCCTTTTGCTTTCGCTTGCGACTCATCTTTTTGATAACTACATGCTCCTAAAACCATGCTCATCGCTAATGTCGACGCTACTAAAACTGGTACTTTTTTCTTCATCCTTCCATCCCCCTAAAAAAATGTTAGCCCTTTCATTTTCAAACAGAAAGAAATATTTATATGTTCTAATAATTCATATTATACATATAAATATATTATTTGTATATTTGTTTTTCTATCTTATTAAAATTTTCTGTTACCATAGCATTTTCTGTAAACGTTTTATATTACTTATTTTCCTGCCTGAAATACTAAATATACCTGTTTTTATAATTATCTAAATTATCAGGGTATAATTAATTTTATATCACATAATATCTTTTGTATAATTATTCCCTTCTAATATGCACCATTTTGATCTTTCAACATATAAGTCACAGCTTTGAAAATAAAAGAAGATCTCCACTCCTTTTCTCCTTTTGTTTTCACGCGGCATGGGGTGAAAAAAAGGGATGATCGCTTCTACGCATGAGCGGACGCTCTCTCCCAACCAAAAAAAGGATTTTTATTGATTTTTCAATTTGTACTTATATATGTCCTATTTTTTCGAAATATATATTTATCATTTCAACCGAGAAGACCCCCTCCTCTAAATGAAGTGAAGGTGGGGGTAGTTCAATAACCAAGCTGCAAAATGAATGCAAGTGTTGCTGAAGTGTGTTAAGATACATTTTGCTTCAAAAAGGATATCGGTAAAGTGGGGGATGATATGACAGTGACTACGTCCAAAAAAGGGCAGGGAGAAAAATTAAATTTATTTTTCTTAACATGGCCCATTTTTTTAGAGGTTTTTCTTTTTATGATAATGGGGATTGCTGATACTTTTATGCTAAGTGCACTATCAGATGACGCGGTATCAGGTGTTGGGGCAGCGAATCAATACCTTCATATCGCAATATTAGTACTAGAAGTAATCGGAAACGGGGCCGCAATTGTTGTTTCTCAATACCTTGGTTCTAAACGATATATGGAAGCATCAAAAATATCAGCTTTAGCGGTAACATTAAACTTAGGAGTCGGGCTCATCATAAGCGCCGGTTTTCTTTTATTTTCGAAAAATATGATGATGGCAATGAATTTACAAGGTGACGTATTAACTTACGCACAAAATTATTTATCAATTGTTGGAGGAGCAATCTTTCTTCAAGCCATTATCAATTCACTGGCTGCCATTATTCGTGTTCATGGATTTACAAAACAAGCAATGTTGATTTCATTAGGAATGAACATCTTTCATATTGCTGGAAACTATGTACTTATTTTCGGGAAATTCGGTTTTCCAGAAATGGGTGTTCAAGGTGCTGCTATATCATCATCTTTCAGCCGTTTAATCGCACTCATTGTCTTCTTCTGGTTACTATACCGCGTCATGGAATATCGCGTGAAGTTGAACTACTACATTACCTTATCAAAAGAATATATCGGCAAGATTTTAAAGATTGGTATTCCATCGGCTTTTGAACAAGTTATGTACCAAGCATGTCAAATTGTCTTTTTATATTATGCGACATACTTAGGAGCAGAATCATTAGCTGCAAGACAGTATGCAACAAATATTTCAATGTTTACTTACTTATTCGCTATCGCCATCGGAATGGGAACAGCGATCATTGTTGGGCGTTTAGTCGGTGGAAATGAGAAAGACGAAGCATATGTACGTGTATGGAAAAGTGTAAAGTGGGCCATTGGTGTTACGTTATGTATGGTCATTCTCGTCATAACATTTCGCACGCAGTTAATGGGGTTATTTACAGATAATCCTCATGTCATCGCTTTAGGCGCAACCGTTCTTTTATTAAGCATTCTACTAGAAACAGGCCGAACGATGAATATTGTCATCATTAATTCCTTGCGGGCTGCTGGTGATGCAAAATATCCAGTTTTAATTGGCGCATTCTCAATGGTATTAATGAGTTTACCACTTGGCTACTTTTTTGTATTTTATTTGCACATGGGACTGCCCGGCATTTGGTTAGCCATTGCGATTGATGAATGGACACGTGCCATCATTATGTTCTTCCGCTGGAAAAGCAGAGCATGGGAAAATTATGCACTTGTTAAACCGGAGACTTCTGAAGAATCAGCTCCTGTTCAAGCTCAATATTAATGTTGATATTCAGAAAAAACAGGTTGGAGAAAGCCTTCTCCAACCTGTTTTTGTGTTGTTATTTATCGGAACGCCGATATATTTTGAGGAACGGTCAATATATTTGGATTTGCGCCGATAAAATTTCATTTACTATTTTTCTATCACTCCACTCTATTGCTGAAATCTCTACTCCAGCTTTTCCTTCTCTTCTTTTGTCTTCACTCGGCATGGGGCGAAAAAAGGACCTGACCGCTTCTATGCTTGGGCGGATCCTCTCTCCCATCCAATAAGAAAAGGTTTATATCAGTTTTCTTATTTGTATGTATATAAAAAAGAAGCGACCTCTCCAGCCGCTTCTTTTCTATTATTGATAGATTTCTTTATATTTCTTGTATTCTGCTTCTGAACAAAGAACAAAATGTCCAGGGCGAATTTCTCGCATAGTAGGCGTTTCATTACCATATTGATGCTGAGATGGATCATATACGATACGCTTACGATTGCGTTCATAATCCGGATCTGGAAGCGGAATTGCTGATAATAGTGATTTTGTATACGGATGAATTGGATTCTCGTATAGCTCATCACTGCTTGTTAATTCAACAATTTGTCCACGGTACATAACACCAATGCGATCACTGATGTATTTTACCATCGATAAATCATGGGCAATGAATAAATATGTTAAGCCTTTTTCTCTTTGCAGTTGTTTCAGTAAGTTTACAACTTGCGCCTGAATGGATACGTCAAGTGCTGAAATTGGTTCATCCGCAATAATAAATTCCGGTTCTACCGCAAGTGCACGAGCAATTCCGATACGTTGACGTTGTCCACCAGAGAACTCATGCGGGAAACGATTGGCATGCTCTTTATTTAACCCAACTGTGTTCAATAATTCATGCACACGATCCATACGTTCTTTTTTGCTTTTTGCTAAACCGTGAATATCAATGCCTTCTGCAATAATATCCCCAACTGTCATACGAGGATTTAATGATGCGTATGGATCTTGGAAAATCATTTGCATTTTACGATTAAATTTCTTTAATTCTGCTCGTGATTTCTTACCATGTACATTTTCACCGTCGAACAGCACTTCTCCAGCAGTTGCATCATATAACCTGATAATCGTTCTTCCAGTTGTTGATTTTCCGCAACCAGATTCCCCTACAAGTCCAAATGTTTCACCGCGGTAAATATCAAATGAAATGTCGTTGACCGCTTTTACAACACCACCACTAACGTTGAAGTGCTGCTTTACATTTTTTACTTCAATTAATTTTTCACGTTGATTAGTCATGTTGTTCACCTGCTTTCATTTGAAGAATTCGTTTTTGAACGACTTCTGGCGGTTGTACTTCTGGTGCTTGCTCATGAAGTAACCATGTTGCCGCATAATGTGTATCACTAACTTTAAAGAATGGTGGTTCCATTTCAAAGTCAATTTTTAGTGCCTGTGGGTTACGTGGTGCAAATGCATCCCCTTTTGGCGGTTTTAATAAATCTGGAGGTGTTCCAGGAATTGCATATAACTCTGCTTCTGAGCCATCTAAACTTGGCATAGATGCGATTAATCCCCATGTATACGGGTGTTTTGGGTTGTAGAAAATTTCATCAACCGTACCAATTTCAACGACTTTACCTGCATACATAACAGCAACTCTGTCCGCAACGTTCGCTACTACACCTAAATCATGCGTAATGAAAATAATCGCCGCTTCTGTTTTCTGTTGAATGTCCTTCATAAGCTCTAAAATTTGTGCTTGAATTGTAACGTCAAGTGCTGTTGTCGGCTCATCCGCAATCAATAGTTTCGGATTACAAGCTAATGCCATCGCAATAACAACACGCTGTCTCATACCACCAGAGAATTGGTGTGGGTATTGCTTTAAACGCGCTTCTGGATTTGGAATTCCAACAAGATCAAGCAGTTCTAACGCAACTTTACGCGCATCCGCTTTGCTCATCCCTTGGTGTTTAATAAGACCTTCCATAATTTGATTACCGATTGTCATCGTTGGATTTAGTGATGTCATCGGATCTTGGAAAATCATTGCAATCTCTTTCCCGCGTACTTGCTGCATTTCTTTTTCTGTTAATTTTGTTAAATCACGACCATCAAATACAATTTCCCCATTTTTAATACGTCCTGGAGGATTTGGGATGAGTCCCATTAGCGCTTTCGAAGTAACTGATTTCCCAGAACCAGATTCTCCTACAATCGCTAATGTTTCTCCCTTTTTCAAATCAAATGTAACTCCGCGAACAGCTTGTACTTCACCAGCATGTGTATCAAAGGAGACTTGTAAATCTTTTACCTCTAACAATGTTTTCATTTTCACTTCTCCTCCCTCGTTTACTTACGCATTTTTGGATCTAACGCATCGCGTAATCCATCTGCCATTAAGTTAAATGCTAAAATTAACATACTGATGACAACCGCAGGGATGAACATCATATGTGGATATGTTTGAATTGACTTATATCCATCATTTACAAGAGAACCAAGTGATGCAGTTGGCGGCTGAATACCAAGACCAATGAAGCTTAAGAATGCTTCACCAAACACCGCTGTAGGAATTGTAAACATTGTCATAACGATAATTGGTCCCATTACGTTCGGAATTAAGTGCTTCACAATTAATTGTGTGTTTGTTGCACCTAATGTACGAGATGCTAATACATACTCTTGGTTTTTTAATTTTAATACTTGTCCACGTACAATCCGCGACATTCCAATCCAACCTGTAATTGCCATCGCGAATGTAATTGATAAAATACCTGGATCCATAATAATTACCATTAAGATTACAATGATTAAATATGGAATACCGTTAATAATTTCCATAACACGTTGCATAATGTTATCCACTCGTCCACCATAGAACGCTGAAATACCTCCGTATGCAACCCCAATTACTAGGTCAATTGCCGCTGCTAAAAGAGCGATATATAATGATACGCGTGTTCCTTCCCATGTTCTTGTCCAAAGGTCACGTCCAAGATCATCTGTACCGAACCAGAAATACTCTTTAATATCACGTTTCTCATATTGATCAACACCATATTGATCTGTACCATCAAATGGTAACCAATGAATATTTTCTATCACTGGAATTTTCGGCGGCATTTTTGCACGTCCTAAATCTTGGTCTTTATAGGAATGTTTACTTACCATCGGTCCAAAAATTGCTAAAAGCGCAATGATGACAAGCAATACAAAACCAAACATTGCTCCTTTATGTTTAAACAAACGTCTTCTTACATCTTGCCAAAACGTTAAGCTTGGTCGGGCAATGACTTCATTATCAACATTGCTTTGATTGGCTGGTTGAAATAAATCTGGAGATAATTTTTGTACGTCTTTCATCATTTTTTCCCTCCCGCTAAACGAATACGAGGATCAATTATTCCGTATAAAATATCAACAATGAAAATTACTAAAATAAAGATTGCACTATAGAAAATTGTTGTTCCCATAATAACCGTATAATCATTCAATTGAATCGATTTAACGAATTGCTCCCCAAGTCCAGGTACAGCATAGATTTGCTCAATAACAAGCGTCCCTGTAATTAATCCCGCAACCATTGGTCCTAAAATTGTAACAACTGGAATCAATGCATTACGAAGTGCATGTTTTATAATAATGACACCTTGACTAATTCCTTTTGCTTTTGCTGTTAAAATATAATCTGCTTGCATTACTTCGATTAACTCCGCACGAGCGAAACGTGCAATTGTCGCAGTAACTGCCATCGATAAAGCAACCGTTGGCATGACTGTAAATTCAGGACCTTTCCAGAATGCAACTGGGAACCACCCAAGTTTTACCCCTACAAAATATTGTAGTAACGCTGCGAATACGAAGGATGGTACCGACATTCCGAGTACAGAAATAATGGTTGCCCCGTAATCCACCCATGTATTATTACGAAGTGCTGCGATAATCCCTAAAATTAGACCTATAAATGTTCCTAATACGATCGCCTGGAAACCAAGCTGTGCTGATGGTCCAATACGATCAACAATCATATCCGTTACAGGACGGTTATCGTACTGGAATGATACTCCTAAATCACCTTTTACTAAGTTCCCTAAGTAGCGCGCATATTGCACTGGCACCGGATCATTCAAACCATATTTTTCTAAAATGATTTCTTTCTGCGCCGGAGATAATTTCTCTTGGTTTTTAAGCGGAGAACCCGGCAGTAATTTCATTAAAAAGAATGTCAGCGTAGTGATTAAAAATAACGTCAAAGCCATGTACACGAAACGTTTTAATGCATAACGTCCCATAATCAAGCACCTCCCCATTTTTCTCAAAAGCAATAAGATAGTTTGAAATATTCTTACTTTTATTTTTTTAAATAAGAGCATATGCCCATCATAGGCATATACCCTTATTCATGATGGAAACCATTTTTATTTTTTGACTTCAACCCATTTGTAGCTAAATTCGCCACCATATTTATGTTCTAGCAACCCTGTAATAGAGCTGCGTTGTAAATATGCTTTTCCTGGTTGATATACTGGAGCAATTGCTGCATCATCCAACAATTGTTTTTCAGCTTTCAACAGTGCATCCCAACGAGATTGTACATCTGTCTCTACTTTTGCCTTCTTAATTAATTCGTCATATGCTGGATTTGCATAGTTGACTTTGTTTTGCGGATTTCCTGTTGTATACATATCTAGGAATGCCATCGGATCCATATAATCTGGGGCCCATCCTGCATACGACATTGCATATTCTCCACTTGCTTCAAGTTTTAATTTTTGTGCAAATGGCTGCATTTTCATTGAAATTGTTAAGCCTGGTAAATTCTTTTCAAATTGCCCTTTTAAATACTCACCGATTTTCTTAGCATCATCTGTATCAAAGTTCAGCAACTCTAAATCTACTTTATCAACACCAAGTTCTTTTTTACCAGCTTCCCAATATTTTTGAGCCTCTTTTATATCTTCTTTGATCAGATTTCCATTTTCTTCACGGAAGTCTTTTCCATTTGGTCCTTTCGCTAAACCTTTCGGAACAAAACCGTATATCCCCTGTGAACCATCGTTTAAAATAACTTTCCCGATATTTTCACGTTCAAAGGCCATTGATATTGCTTTACGGATGTTCTTATTCGCTAAGAACTTGTTCTTTTCGTTTAAACGAATAAACTGTGTAGAAGGTTTCTTAATTGTCTTGAAATCAGAATCTTTTTTGTATTTATCTACAAATTCTGATGTCAATACGACACGATCAATTGCATTTGTTTCATATAAATTTATTGCAGTTGAACGATCCTTTAGAATATTGAAGTTTACTTCTTCCAGCTTCACTACTTTATTGTCCCAGTACGTCTCATTTTTCTTAAGCTGGAAACTTTGTTCATGTTTCCACTCATTTAAGACGAACGGACCGTTATAGAGCGTCGTATTAGATTCTAATCCAAATTTATCCCCTTGTTCTTTTACGAACTTTTCATTTAATGGATAGAATGTTGGATATACCGTTAAGCTAACAAAGTAAGGAACAGGGTTGTCTAATTCCACTTCTAGTGTGTGATCATCAATTGCTTTTAGGCCAAGTTCTTCAACTGGCAACTCTTTTTTATTAATTTTTTCTGCATTCTTTACATCGAATAATATGTAAGCAAATTTTGCACCTGTATTTGAATCGACAGCTCGTCTCCAAGAATATACAAAGTCTTTAGCTGTTACAGGTTCCCCATTAGACCACTTCGCATCATCACGTAATTTAAATACGTACTTCTTACCATCTTCCGTTTTCTCGTAAGACTTTGCCACACCTGGAACGAGTTTATCGTCTTTTCCAAGGCGATATAATCCTTCCATTGTGTTATTCATTATGTTAGAAGATGCCGCATCTGTTGATAATGTTGTATCCATTGTCGGAATTTCAGCAGCTTCAGGTAAATTTAGTACTTGTTTGCCTGAAGCACTGCCTTCTTTCGTACTCGCTTTCGTATCTTCTTGCTGATAACTACAAGCACCAAGCATACTGACCGTCAATGTCGATGCAAGTATTAGTGGTATCTTTTTCTTCATATTGTACTACCTCCCCTAATTGCACCTCCTGTACCCCCACTTACTAAAAAGCAGAATTGAAAGAATAATCTCCAAGTTTCTACAATTTTCATTATACATATAATGTGACGATTGTGAATATAGTTTTTTGTTTTTTTGTTAAAATTTTTAATAAAATGTTTATTTTTTTTATTTTTTGTAAATTAGGTACTCAACATTGCTCCCATCATATTGAAAGAAAATACAAAATTGCGTATAATTTTCAAATAATTATCCCTAGTACTCATTATAACTTTTATAGTATAATAATTCTAGTAATATTTTGACGGAGGGGAACATTTTGAATAGACTTTATTCTCACACTTGTATATTAATATTGTTAGCAATAATCGTTTCTAGCATTGGTGCATTCCTATTTTCAGCTCAATTTTTGTTGAATTTTGTCAATATCATGTTTTACATTGCATTATTTTTTGTTATTTTAGGAGGTTTTTTATTTCTATTTCAAAGTGGATTTTTCAACATAACAATGTACGCTTTCCAAAAAGTATTTGGAACAAATAAAAAGGTAGAATCTTTAATTGAAGAAGAAGAATCAGCAATAGATAAAAAAGAAAGAATATATAAAACGTATTCTTTCACATGGACATACCCCATCTGCATTACAGGTGTTCTTTTAGGCCTCATCTCTACGATCATTAGCTTTACTATTTTGATGTAGTTTGCAAACGTTTTTCCATATGATATAATTACTTGCAAAACATTTTGTTATAAAAAGCGCAAGTGGCTCGCTCAGAATGCGAGGGGGATGGAGCTCCTGACGTAGAGGCGCTTTTTGCCTCGCTGGAAGGCGCGAAGCCACCGAGTATTCTTGCCACTGGAGCTGGATTACTCAAAAAGCGTAAGTGGCTCGCTCAGCTGTTAAAAACAGAGCTATATTATAATAAATTCATATGCATGCGATGAGAAAGAAGAGTACATATTGCAGCAATTTCAGAGAGCTTGTGGTTGGTGAGAACAAGTAATTGTACAGTATGGAATGGGCTTTTGAGCACCAAACCGAAACAACTTAGGAGTAGGCTTTGGCGTTATATCCAGGCGTTATAATGGATAAAAGAGATTTCACTATTTGTGAAATAATTAGGGTGGTACCGCGGTCCATTCGTCCCTAGATCATTTGGGATGAATGGGCTTTTTTGTATTTAAAAGCGGAAGCGGCTCGCTTAGAATGTGAGGGGGATGGAGCTCCTGATGTAGAGGCGTTTTTTGCCTCGCAGGAAGGCGCAAAGCCACCGATCATTCTTGCCGCTGGAGCTGGATTATATAAAAAGCGGAAGCGGCTCGCTTAGAATCTGAGGGGGATGGAGCTCCTGATGTAGAGGCGTTTTTTGCCTCGCAGGAAGGCGCGAAGCCACCGATCATTCTTGCCGCTGGAGCTGGATTATATAAAAAGCGGAAGCGGCTCGCATTGACCTACTTCCCCCACTCTTCAACAATACATACAAATTTCAAGGAGGCATTATTATGTCAGTTATTTTTTCTGGTATTCAGCCAAGCGGAACAATTACGCTTGGAAACTATTTAGGAGCAATGAAACAATTTACAGAATTACAAAACGAACATGATTGTTATTTCTGCATTGTAAACCAGCATGCGATTACAGTTCCTCAAGATTCTGTACAACTTCGTAAAAACATCCGCAGCCTTGCTGCGCTATATGTAGCTTGTGGTATTGATCCTGAAAAATCTACTTTATTTGTACAATCAGAGGTACCTGCGCACGCTCAACTCGGATGGATTATGCAATCTATCGCATATGTTGGAGAATTAGAACGTATGACGCAATATAAAGATAAATCATCTGGTAGAGAATCTGTTCCAGCTGGATTACTTACGTATCCACCATTAATGGCAGCTGACATCTTACTTTACAACACTGAGATTGTGCCAGTTGGCGACGATCAAAAACAACATATGGAGTTAACTCGCGATTTAGCAGAGCGTTTCAATAAACGTTTCCGTGAAATTTTCACAATTCCAGAGATTCGCATTCCAAAAGTAGGCGCTCGTGTTATGTCATTAACAGAACCTACGAAAAAAATGAGCAAATCTGATCCAAATCCAAAATCAATGATTAGTATGCTTGATGAGCCAAAAACAATCGAAAAGAAAATTAAAAGTGCAGTAACTGATTCTGACGGTATCGTAAAATACGACAAAGAAAACAAACCTGGTATTTCCAACTTATTAACAATCTACTCTTCATTCTCAGGTAAAACAATTGAAGAACTAGAAGCTTACTATGAAGGAAAAGGATACGGCGACTTTAAAGGTGATTTAGCACAAGTAGTCGTAGAAGCAATTCGTCCAATTCAAGAAAAATATAACGAACTAATTAACTCCCCTGAATTAGATGAAATTCTTGACAAAGGTGCTGAAAAAGCAAACCGCGTTGCAATGAAACAACTACGTAAAGTTGAAAATGCAATGGGATTAAGCAGAAAACGTAGGTAATGAAAAAAGCGGAAGTGGCTCGCTTAGAATGTGAGGGGGATGGAGCTCCTGACGTAGAGGCGCTTTTTGCCTCTTAGGAAGACGCGAAGCCACCCATCATTCTTGCCGCTGGAGCTGGATTATACAAAAAGCGGAGGTGGATCATTCAGCTCTGACGGTCTAAGGTTTTTTCGTATAGAAGGCGTTCTTTGCCTTCTTATGCGGAAGGTTCTTAGACAGGAAGAGCTTGCCACCGGAGCTGGATCAAATTAAAAAACCGCCAATTTGGCGGTTTTTTAATTTACCTTTTGTTCATTTTCCATTTCCCATAACTTTTCAAAGAATGGTTGCCCTTTTACAAGGCGTTCACATAGCTGTTCATGCTTTTTTGACCAACCATATTTCGCTTCCTCATAAAGGCGCTCCCAGACGTCTTCAAATTTCATATGTTGAACAGTCCCATATGCAGATGGATCCCATTCTGTATACCAATAGCGAATTTCAGCTGGATTTTTCGTTGTATGTAGTTGATCTAGCGCCATAAAAAGCAATTGTTTTAATTGTCGTTCTTTACGAGTTAAGCCATTCATAATATATGGCGATGGTGATAAAATATGATGCTCTTTTTGTGATTCTTCCACTTGAAACTCATACTTTTCTGCTTGGACATTTTCCACCATCTCATATACCATCTGCTCTTGACGAGGAATAAGCCTACTTTTTCGAATCGGTACATTGTACCCAATTGAATCCACTGCAATAATTCCTTTTCCATCTGTAACAACAAAACAATACTCTTGTTGCAAACGCTCATGATTTTTACGAATATACGCCTTATGATGTACGTCTTCCAATAGTTTTTGCGGAAGTTCCAATAATTCGTTCTCGATGTAATGATATAATGTAGAATCTACTTTTAATAATGGCACTTGATCTAATAATTCGATCGTATCATCCTTCCGCCATTCGTAAAAATGACAAACGTTATACCCATTTTCTTCACCTTCAAACCAATTTACCCACACATCATGTAGATATAACATTTTCTACCCCTCACTTCACTACTGTTTGTACATCTCATTATGTTCATTTTTTGTGAAATTTATTCCATCCAAGGGAATATATTCTACTTATTATTTCTTCACTAATTCTCACTTCCATTTTCATCATGCAAAAAAACTTGGCAGCGCCAAGTTTTTTATATTTATCACCTATTAAGAGGTAAAAGTATTTGCTTTATTTAATATACATATGGCATCCATGGACAATAAAGAAAGCGTGTTATCTTTCTCAAATTCCACACAATCTTTTACAATATGAAATCCAACGCCATATCCAAGCATCTTCGGGTACATTTGCATTCCATTTAGTAAGCAGTCATGCTCCCTTGTTCCTCTCTTCATATCCTGTTTCTTTTTTACAACCTTCTCCCAATAATGAACCGCTTCCTCTTTTGTATAGTACGATGTCCACGGTGCATAACTCTTTTCTGAGTGCCTTTCATACACCGCTTGCTCTGCAAGCCCCTCCATTATCATTGTATCAAGTAATGTATAATCCTTTTCTTTCTTTTCAATTTGATGTAACCGACATATGTGATGATATTCATGGGTAAGCAATGCTTTTAATTCCTTCACGGTATTCCGTCCACAGACAAACAGGAAAATCACATGACGCATTGTTAAGCCAGCTTTTCCGTTATATTCCGCTTGTACCGTGCGATTATATGAATCTGATAACAAAATAAAGATAGGGACATCTGGCCCTTGTAACCAGTGCTTTAGTTCCTCATACTCCTCAGAAAGCTCTTTCCAAATCTGCTTTTCCTCTAGTCGCTCAATTTCTTTTTGTCCTTCCATCACTGGACGATACATACCTTTAGAAATTAAAAAACGGTACAACCTCTCCTTTGGCAATGGAATGTATTTTGTAAACTTCTCACAAAGCTTTTCTGGACGCCCATAATAAAGGTGCAGCCAATCTGCCGTTTGAATAACCCCCATCTTCACTCCTCCCTTTTCTTCTATATATATGCAAGAAAAGGAGCGAACGCGAAGTGATAAAATGAAACTTTTGATTGGCTTTGATTTATTTCTAATTGCACAGCTCCATCTTTCCTGCATGTGCTTGCTGAAGGAAATTTCTGTTGGAGCACTGTTAAACTGAGGGGAAAAGGCGGGTATAAGAATTATAATTTGGTTTTTGTTCATACAAACAGGCCCCTCAAAAAAGAGCCTGTTTGTCGACAATCTAACATTTAATCCTTGTCAAAATGAGAGTACGGGAGTAACCCTTCTAAAAAAGTTTGGAAATCGTCCGCTAAGAACGTAATGATTGGATCTTGATAATTTTCTACATTCACATGAATTACTCTTGGTTCGCCTTGTTTTCCGCACTCGCTATAGTCTAGCAAAACAGCATCGTGTCCAGCTGTAGGCGATTCTCCTACATATATACAAGAAGATGGATATTCAAATTCCTCTATCATGTAAATTCCCTCCGTATCAACCCCATGCTCTCCACCAATGCCATAGAACCCCGCTACGTAAATATGATCCTCAGCCCAAGAGGTAGGTACGGTAGTAGAAAAACAATTCTGTACAGGTGTACCACCGTTTTGCGATTTGATTAAGCGAATATAGGAATCTGGTAATTTATAACCTAATTTTTCTTCTGCAATCCGAATCATTTCATCTGTAACTGGATTTGGGTTTACGAACTCGTCAGAGTCCTCCCAAAAGGTATGCAATGTGTTCACCATATGAGTTTCACTTCCTTTTCATCGTGTGCTTTTTCTTTATACCCCAACCTGATAACTAAAAGGAGCATCATGTTTTTTACATTTTTGTAAACTTTAGAATGACTTCTGTTATATGTAACATAGGTATCTTGTTGTTTCCTTCCATCATACCGTTCATTATAAAAAAAGAGAAGAATAAGATAAATGAAAAAAGCCGATCGATTCTACACATGATCGGACGCTCTCTTCCATCCAAAAAAGGGTGTTTTAAGAAGTAGCTCTCCTTTGCTACTTCCCAAAACACCCTTTTACTACATTATTTATAAGCTTTAAATACTAACACTGCGTTATGACCACCGAACCCTAATGAGTTACTTAAAACAGTGCGTACTTCTTGATGTCTCGCTTTGTTTGGTACGTAATCTAAATCACATTCTGGATCTGGTGTTTCATAGTTAATTGTTGGCGGAATCACGCCATCTGTAATAGATTTAACAGAGAAAATCGCCTCAACAGCGCCTGCTGCTCCTAATAAATGACCAGTCATTGATTTTGTAGAGCTAATCGCTACTTTATATGCATGTTCACCAAATGCTTCTTTAATTGCCATCGTTTCGTATTTCTCATTCGCATCTGTACTTGTACCATGCGCATTAATATAATCGATATCCTCAGGCTGAAGACCGGCATCTGCTAATGCTTGACGTATCGCACGAACACCGCCCTCACCGCCAGGAGCAGGCATTGTAATATGGAACGCATCACCTGTTGCACCATATCCGACAAGTTCAGCATAAATACGTGCTCCTCGTGCTAACGCATGCTCCAACTCTTCTAGTATAAGAATACCAGCTCCTTCTCCCATTACAAATCCACTACGATTTTTATCAAATGGACGACAAGCAGTTGCTGGATCCTCATTAAATGTTAATGCTTTCGCTGAACTAAATCCTGCAAATGCCATACTTGTTAACGGCGCCTCTGCACCGCCTGTAATCATTGCATCTGCATCACCGCGCTGAATGACTTTAAATGCGTCACCAATTGAGTTTGCCCCAGATGCACAAGCTGTCACAGAACAAGTATTAATTCCTTTTGCACCTGTAGCAATTGAGACTTGACCCGCAGCCATATCAGGAATCATCATTGGTATCAAAAATGGACTTACACGGCGCGGACCTTTTTCCGTAAAGATTTTAAATTGCTCTTCATACGTTTCCATGCCACCAATACCAGAACCTATCCATACACCAATACGCGGTGCATTTTCTTCTGTAATGTCCAACTTTGCATCTTCAACTGCCATTTTCGCTGCTGCTACCGCATATTGTGTGAAGCGATCCATACGGCGCGCTTCTTTTTTCTCAATATATTTTTCAGCTTCAAAGTCGTTAATTTCCGCTGCTACTTTTGCTGGAAATTGTTCCGGATCTAAGCGTGTAAGCCGTCCGATTCCAGATACACCATTTTTAATGTTTTCCCAAGCTGTTTCTACATCTGTTCCGATCGGCGTAACAGCTCCTAGTCCTGTAATTACGACACGCTTCTTTTCCATACAAAATACACTCCTTTTTTTCTCTCAGTCCTTATTTGCCCCAACGAAGAGCGACTGCTCCCCATGTTAATCCGCCACCAAAGCCGACTAATATAATTAAATCACCGTCTTGAATACGTCCATTTTGCAATTCCTCTACCATCGCAATTGGAATTGAAGAAGCTGACGTATTCCCAAACTTTTCAATTGTTGTACTCATTTTTTCTTGTGGCAAACCTAATCGTTCCCTTGCCGATTCCATAATACGAATATTTGCTTGATGCGGAACTAAAAAGTCCACATCTTCTTTCGTAAGACCTGCTTTTTCTACAACACGAAGACAAGAATCACCAAGTTGACGAACAGCGAATTTAAAGACTTCTCTGCCATTCATCATAACATATTCATCTTGATAAAGGTGCTTGCCACCACTTCCATCTGCGCCTAATTCAAATGAAAGGATACCCTTTCCTTCTGAAACAGCTCCCATTACAACAGCACCTGCTCCGTCTCCAAATAACACTGCCGTATTGCGGTCGTTCCAATCTACAATTTTAGATAATTTATCACTACCAACTACTAATACGTTTTTATAAGTTCCAGTTTGAATAAATTGCTGCGCTGTAATCATTCCGTACATAAAGCCCGCACATGCTGCACCTAAATCCATTGCCGCTGCATGTTTCGCACCAATTTGTTCTTGAATTACACAAGCAACGGCTGGAAAAGAGCGATCTGGCGTTACTGTTGCAACTAAAATAAGGTCAATTTCTTCTCCACTAATCCCTGCATTTTCAATAGCTTTCTTGGCAGCTTCTACCGCCATATATGAAGTATCTATTGTATCATCGGCAATGCGTCTCTCTGCAATTCCCGTTCTCGTACGAATCCACTCATCAGATGTATCCATGATTTTCTCTAAGTCGTGATTTGTGACTACTTTTTCTGGCACATATCTTCCGATCCCTAAAATGCCTACGTTCACATCGCAGCCCTCCGTTTTATATCAATTATTATGACTTGGTACTAATTCTAAAACATAAATGTTTATTTGTCTAGAATATATTTCTAAGTAAAAAAATAAAGCCGACATATTGTCGACCTTATCTCATAGTAGAACCAAAAGCAAACTACCTATATATCCCGCTCTTTTCCAATTGAACTCCCCCCTCCTTCACTTTGCTTAGAAGAGGGAGTCTTCTCGGTTAAAATGACAAAAATACTTCCGTATCTGCTTTTACTTGGCGTGGGGCAGAAAAAGGCTCTGACCGTTTCTATGCATGGCTAGATGCTCTCTTCCTCCAAAAAAAGGGTTTTATGTCTAGTTCACCTTATTTTCCCGCTTTTCCAAGCTCATATGCTTCGTTCATTACTTTCATTAACAACTCTAGTACTGGCTGCGCTTTTTCCATATCAAGTGCAATCCCATTATCATCCAAAATGGCCTTTGCTTCCGGCAGGTGTTTCATAGCGATTTGTAAAAACTGCATATTTTTTTCATTCATATTTCTTCATCCTTTCCATAAAAGGAGCACTAATCTCCTTACTTCTACACTATATAAATTCCTTTTGATTTTTCAACATATAAGTCGGTGCTACAAAAACAAAAGGTGACTTGCACTCGTGTTCTCTCTTTGTTTTTAACTTGGTATGGGCTATGGCTTCTATGCATGGGCGGATGCTCTCTCCCACCTAAAAAAGAAAGGTTTTATATCGGTTTTTCAATTTGTATTTATATTGATTTTCCAACATACAAACCACGGCTATGAAAATAAACGGAGATTTTCACTCGTTTTCTCCTTTTGTTTTCACTTGGCATGGGGCCAAAAAAGGACCTGACCGCCTCTATGCATGGGCGGATGCTCTCTCCCACCTAAAAAAGAAAGGTTTTATATGGGTTTTTCAATTTATATTTGTATAGTTTAACATATGTTGTGTTCTTCGTATAACTCTTTATATCGTTTTAAATGTGTCAATTGCTTATTTAAACCGAATTCTAACGGCGTGTTTTTTACAATACAAACACTCTTTATCTCTTCTCCTTTTACTTCTTTAACAGTTTTTTTCACTTTATGCTCGGCATTTAAAAGGATAATTCCTTTTTCCCATAGATTTTCTTTACCACTGATCATATTATATACACCTAAATTTTCTATGTTTTTGCCTTTTTCCCATAAATATTCACACACATCTTCTACATAAAGAAGGTCCGCTCCATTTTCATTTTGAAGAAGCTCATATTCCTTTTCCATAAGTTCAGAAAGAATAAGCCTGTGGTACGTCATAAAGGAAGGCTGCCATGGGCCATATAAAGTTGGAACACGAAGTATACTATAACGAATATTCCCCTTCTCCACTTCTTCCTCTACTTTCATAAATAATCGTTTATTTTCAGATTGATCTTGCACATTTGCTATTTCAATAGAAGAAAGTACATTTAGCTTCACTTGTTTTCTTTCGCACATATGAATGACACGCTTTAAATATTGTAAAATGATTCGTTCATTTCGAAATCCGCTTTGCCTGTTCGGTTCACATAAACAAAAGTAAGCCGCATCAAATTGATCGGTTTCTACTGTCTTCCATCCGCTCTCATCTCTTATAGACGAATACATAAACAAATCATTCCGCCCAATTAAAAATAGCTTTTCTTCACTTACTTTTGACATACTTTCCAGATCAGCAAAATCAAGGCCATATACTTCTACTTCTTCCGCAAGCATTTTATTTACAAGATGATAGCCTACAAACGAAAGTGCCCCTATAATTAGTATGCGCTTCATGTCACCAACCCTTTCTCCCTCTAAACAAATAGCTCCTCATTTATGTATATTGGAGCTTCATAAATCTTCTTCATATTTTTTAAAGAAATGACATGTATGTTGAACCATCTTATATTTTACATGTTGCAAATGAAACGATAGTGAGGTCTCACAATTTTTATTTATCCGCTTTTTTTCATATTCACGTAACAATTGCTTACGCGCTTTTTGTTCTTGTGTGGATACAAATATTTTTACAGGCACACAAGAAGGTAAATAAGAAAAAGACTTCTTAGCAATTTCCGCTTCTAACTGAGCTTCCTTCACATCATACGCAAGCAATAACTCTCTCACTAACCTTTTATAGAAAAATTTATGCTCTTTTTCAAATTCCACATGTGCAGGCAAATCTAGGCATGGAGTAAGCATCACTACAGATCGAATACATTCTGGGTATCGATTCATCATTTCAAGAGCCACAAGAGCCCCCATTCCATCTGCAATGATATGAATTTGTTCGTTTAGTGTTTCTTTTTTCATAACAACATGATACAAACGCTTCGCTAAACGAACCGATTGATCATTCCCCCAATGTCTCCCGTATAAATTAGATGAAAAAACGGTATATCCATTTTCTATCAGCCCATTTAAAAAATGAGCGCGCCCCGCATGCTGCGTCCATAAACTTGTACCATTCTCAATAAAATAATTGTAATCACCAAGAAGCATGACACCAAATCCATTGGGCTTCTCTGGCAAATAAATCACACATGGTTCTTGTTCTAAGTAAAAAAAACGTTCCGTAACACTCATCATTCTCCCGCCTTATTTTCTAAACATAAAAACTACTCCTTTATAATGTATGAAAGGAATACAATTTTGCTTTGAAAAATCTACAAATATTTTTTCTATATTCTTTTTTCAATTGTGTTACAATAAGGACAGATTGAACGAATAGGGGTGTGAAAAGATGCGTGTAATTTGGGCCTTTATTTGGTCGTTTATGCTTGTACATATGATGAGCTACGTAATTAGCTCTATGACTGGCGGTGTATACGATTTCGCGCTAGCGTCTAAATTCTCAATTGTTCTTGCTGTGCTTGTAATGGCAATTGCAGCAGCAATTCCAAACGAACCAGTAGAACAACACTAATAAAGAAAGAGCCCGGATTCAATCTCCGGACTCTTTTTTTATTGGACATGAACAACTAGTTCGTTATTTTCCACATCAACAACTACATGACTATTATCAGTAATTGTTCCCGCAATCAATTCACGTGCTAACTTTGTTTCAACTTGACGCTGTACATATCGTTTTAATGGACGCGCTCCATACATCGGATCGAACCCAGATTCCACAACAAACTCTTTTGCTACTTCTGTTAATTCCACTGTAATATGACGATCTATTAAACGCCCTTGTAACTCTTTTACAATTTTATCAACGATTCCTTTGATCTCATTTGTTGTAAGTGGTTTAAATAAAATAATTTCATCCACACGATTTAAAAACTCTGGGCGAAAATGTCCTCTAAGCTGCCCCATAACAAGATTTCTTGCTTCCTCTTTAATTGTACCATCTTCTTGTAACCCTTCTAATAAATGCCCTGAACCAATATTTGATGTCATAATAATCACTGTATTTTTGAAATCCACTGTTCGTCCTTGTGAATCCGTAATACGCCCATCATCTAACATTTGTAATAAAATGTTGAATACTTCTGGATGTGCTTTTTCAATTTCATCTAATAAAATAACGGAATATGGTTTACGGCGTACGGCTTCTGTTAATTGTCCACCTTCCTCATATCCTACATATCCAGGAGGAGCTCCAATCAAGCGAGACACAGCATGTTTCTCCATATACTCGGACATATCAATGCGAATGATTTGCTCTTCACTATCAAATAAAGATTGTGCTAATGTTTTCGCAAGTTCTGTTTTCCCAACGCCTGTTGGTCCTAAGAAAATGAATGAACCGATTGGACGATTTGGATCTTTAATACCAGCGCGAGCACGAAGAACTGCATCCGCCACAAGACTAACTGCTTCCTCTTGCCCAATAACACGTTCTGATAAAATTTGCTCTAAACGTAGCAGTTTTTCACGTTCACCTTCTACAAGCTTTGCAACTGGTATGCCAGTCCAACGTGAAACGATATTTGCAATTTCTTCTTCACTTACTTCTTCACGAAGCAAACGGTTCTCTTGTTCGTTATGCGCTCCCGTTTCTTCCGCCTCTCTTAATTCTTTTTCCATTGCTGGAATTTTACCATGACGAAGCTCTGCTGCTTTATTTAAGTCGTAATTCCCTTCTGCTTCTTCTAATTCACGACGTAAACGTTCAAGGTGTTCCCTTAAGTCACGAACTTTATGGATTTCTTCTTTTTCTTTTTGCCATTGCGCTCGCATTCCATTTGCAACTTCTTTTAAATCAGATAGTTCACGTTGCAATGTTTTGAGTCGCTCTTGACTACCACGATCCGTTTCTTTTCCTAAAGCAGCTTCTTCAATTTC
This sequence comes from Bacillus sp. FSL K6-6038, assembly GCF_038050455.1. Taxonomy (NCBI): domain Bacteria; kingdom Bacillati; phylum Bacillota; class Bacilli; order Caryophanales; family Bacillaceae; genus Bacillus; species Bacillus sp. FSL K6-6038. The sequence goes on along the minus strand of NZ_JBBOUH010000001.1, from coordinate 1,221,377 downwards.
CAGCTGCATAATGCGGCGCGTTACTTCATCCAATTCTGTTGGCATAGAATCAATTTCTGTTCGAATTGTTGCGCACGCTTCATCAACAAGGTCAATCGCTTTATCTGGTAAAAAGCGATCAGATATATATCGATCAGACAATACAGACGCCGCTACAATCGCACGGTCATGAATATTTACACCATGATAAATTTCAAAGCGCTCTTTTAAACCACGTAAAATAGAAATTGTATCTTCTACCGTTGGCTCTTCTGCTAACACTTGTTGAAAACGACGTTCTAGCGCTGGATCTTTCTCAATATATTTTCGATACTCATCTAAAGTAGTCGCTCCAATACAATGAAGTTCACCGCGCGCAAGCATTGGTTTTAACATATTCCCTGCATCCATCGCCCCTTCTGTTTTACCAGCACCAACAATTGTATGGAGCTCATCAATGAATAAAAGAATACGCCCTTCACTTTTTTTGATTTCATTTAACACAGCTTGCAAACGTTCTTCAAACTCACCACGGAACTTTGCACCCGCCACAAGCGCGCTCATATCTAACGCAAATATTGTTCTATCTTTTAATCCTTCTGGTACATCTTTTCGCACAATTCGTTGTGCCAATCCTTCAACAATGGCTGTTTTCCCAACGCCTGGTTCACCAATTAAAACAGGGTTGTTTTTTGTTTTACGAGAAAGAATGCGGATAACCCGGCGAATTTCGCTATCACGACCAATGACAGGATCAATTTTCCCTTGTCTTACTTCTGCCACTAAATCACGGCCATACTTTTCTAACGCTTCATATGTTACTTCTGGATTTTGACTAGTCACTCTCTGATTCCCCCGAACTTCCATTAAAGACTGTAATAATGTATCCTTCGTAATGTGAAATGCTGTGAACAAGTGATTCATATCACCTTTTTCCTCACAAAATGCGAGCAATACATGTTCCACTGAAATATATTCATCTTGCAGTTTTTTTGCCTCTGCCTCTGCTTTAACGAGTAATTGCCCTAAAGCATTTGTCACATACACTTTGCCAGCTTCTACACCACTTCCTGTAACAGATGGTTTCTTTTGAAGCAATCTTTCTACTTCTTTCGTTAATTGTTCTATATTGACATTCATTTTTTGAAAAATACGCACTGCTAATCCATCTTGCTGCTGTAATAATGCAAGTAATAGATGAACAGTATCAACTTCTTGATGATGATGAGATACCGCTAAAGATTGAGCACTCATAATTGCTTCTTGTGTTTTCGTCGTCATTTGATTTAAGTCCATCTTCACAAACCTCCAAACATTGGAATCCTCTTGATGTTTGACCTTTTTTGATTTTTTGACTTTATTTGACCTTTAATTTGATTATACGCCAATTGTCTTTTTTATACAATGAATTTGATTATGAAATTTGAACTTTGTTTCCCAAAAAAGTATGTATACCTCTGCTCTTCAATCACAAAAGCCGCAATATAAATTGCGGCTTCTCTTACGGCTTTCTTTTATATGTCCACTGGCGGTTCTGATTCGAATTCTCAGGAAACCTTTGACCAGCTGTTAATTTTACTAGTTGTGGATCTTTAACCATACTTCCTGTTTCACCAATTTCTACATAAATCCCATCATTTGGTGCTTTCTGTCCAGAACGAAACCTATGATTTTGTCCCATTTTCATTCTCCTTCCATGACATCTTTACACCGTTAGTATATCCATTTTTGAAAAAGCCTTTCTGTTATGTTTAGGAAACGAATCATATTTTTTATTACTGTTCATATGTATGACTTTACATGATAAAGCAGGAGAAAAAGCATCACTTGTTGAAAAAAAAGAAACCGACCTATTCTAGGCCAGTTCCAAAGGAGAGTCAAACATATACGAGAAGATTACATGTTCATTATATGTCTTGCTGCGCCCGTAATGTAACCCTTTTCACAAATTGTACAAAATGAAAGAAACATTATTTGAACTTTCAAAAAAATCATTGACTTTTCTGATTTTGGGTAGGAAATAGTGGACACTAACATGTTTCGCGACGTAAGATGAATATATAATGAAACTTCCATTCATGGTTGTTTCTCCCGCATTAACGGGGGATGGAGACCCCCGCTGATGGAAGTTCCACTTTATCTATACACTTTCCAACCTCTTATTTCTGCATCTTAAAACGGAAATACAGATAGAAACAAAAAATTTTTCATAAGAGGTGAAAACATGAAAAAACAACATTTAATCGCATTAGATTTAGATGGCACTTTACTTACAGACAATAAAATTATTTCCGCACGAACAAAACAAACAATCGAAAAAGCAAAAGAACAAGGACATGTTGTTGTCATTTCAACAGGACGTCCATTTCGCGCTAGTCACGCTTATTATAAAGAACTTGGTTTGAATACACCTATCGTTAACTTTAACGGCGCTTATGTTCATCACCCCCTTGATACAAATTGGGGAACGCACCATTCCCCCCTTGAGCTTTCTACTGCACAAGAAATCGTTCGCGCTTGCTTTGATTTTGGCGTTAAAAACATTTATGCCGAAGTAATTGACGATGTATATGTTCGCGAAATTGATGAGGATAAAAAGCATATCTTTGAATTTGGCTCTCCAAATATTTTTACAGGAGACTTACTAAACATTTTGCAAGATCATCCAACATGCTTATTAATCGATGCACTGGATGAGCAATCAACAGCTATTCGTAAGCATTTAACAGATATGCATGCAGAAGTGATTGATCATCGAAAATGGGGTGCTCCTTGGCCGATTATTGAAATTGTGAAAAGCGGCCTCAATAAAGCGATTGGACTTCAAAAAGTTTCTAGCTATTATAACATTCCACAAGAACGAATTATTGCGTTCGGTGACGAAGACAATGATTTTGAGATGATTGAGTTTGCAGGTCACGGCATCGCCATGGGTAATGCCATTCCTGAATTAAAAACATTAGCGAATCATACGACATTAACAAACGAAGAAGATGGAATTGCTCTTTATTTAGAAGAGGTTCTTGGATTGTAATCTAAAAATTCCCTACTTATAGTTTGGCTCAAAACGCTCATACTATAACTAGACACAGCGATGTGTCAGTTGTTTTCTGCTAAAAAAGGGGGAATTACGAATGGGTAAAAAGAACAAATCAAAACGTTTCACCCAACAAGGGGCCGATGCTGTTATGAAGCATGCTGAAAGATTCCCGTACCGCGGTACATTAGCTGATGCAGAAAAAGAACGAAACAACTCTTCTCTCGGAGGGGTTTAAATGGGTAACTTATTATTTCAGCAAGCACGAGATGCTGTTGCAGGCGCCGTTTCTTGTTCAAGCGGCACAGAACAGCGGGAACTCGTTTATAGAGCCAAAAATGCTTTGCAATCCGCTTATGCCAATTCTTCAACTGCTGAAAAGGTACAACTGCGTGAGATGCAACAGCAACTGCAAAACATTACTAACACACATTAAAACAAGAGGACCGATTCCCGGTCCTCTTTAATCTTTCCGAAACAACCCAAATATACCGACTGTTTGAATCACATTTGTAAATGCGCCAGGATCTACCTGTCTAATAATTCTCTCTAGTTCATATAGCTCGTAACGGGTAATCACAATCATTAGCATTTCTTTATTTTCATTTGTATATGCCCCTGTCGCTGGTATAGTTGTAATACCGCGTACTAAACGTGCTTGAATCGCTTTTCGTACATCTTTACCATTTTTCGTAACGATAAATGCTGTAATTTTCACATGACGAGTATGAATTGCATCAATAATCCTCGATGATACATATAGTGTCACTAACGTGTATAACGCTTTTTCCCATCCGTACAAATAGCCAGCTGCAATAATGATGATTGCATTAAAGAAAAAGAAATATGTTCCGACAGGCTTATCTTTTATTTTTGACAAAATCATTGCAATGATATCTAAACCACCTGTGGAAGCTCCCCATTTTAAGGAAATTCCTACCCCTATCGCTGAAATGAGACCACCAAAAATAGCATTCAATATAATATCATTTGAAACAGCCTTCACTGGTATAATTTCTAAAAACAGTGTCATAAATACAACACATAAAAAACTAAATAACGTAAACGCTTTTCCGACCTTTTTCCATGCTAAAATAACAACCGGAATATTAAATAAAGCAAAAAGTACTCCCGTCGATATGTGAATCGATGCAAAATCGCCTAACACTTGCGAAAGCAATTGAGATAATCCCGCGAAACCGCTCGCATATACTTTTGCTGGTGTTAAGAACAAGTTCATTCCAATTGCATTTAATAAACCTGCGATGATAACAACAATTAGTTTTTTCGTTAATTCGGCATAATTTAATTTTAAGTCCATACCCCATCCACCTTTATACATAATAGGTTCACCACTACTCGTATACATAGTCTTTACGAAAACGGAAATGATAAACGTACAACTGTTTAGAAATGGAGTTGATATGTATGCCGCATACAAGCGATAATGACAAAAAAGCACGCGATAATAATGCAAAGCGCACACAAAAAAATGAACAAGAACAAAAAAATATTCAGCAAGGAAAACGTGCATATTCTAAAAAAACAGATCATCTTTAATTATTTCGTACATCAACAATCTTGTTGATGTACTTTTTTGTATCATAAAGTGAACCTTCTCCTCTCACACTGCCCGTTCATGCAGGATAACCAAAAAACATATCGATTTCACTTCATGTTCACCTCACTATTTTACAATAATAACAGCATAATTAGATGAGGTGTTAGGATGAAAAGAAAACAATTATGGATAGCAACAGCTGCGCTCGGAACGTTAATGCTGTCTGCTTGTGGTCCAAAAGATAACTCAGAGGCGATTGCAACATCAAAAGTTTCAACCATTACAAAAGGTGATTTTGACAAGCAGTTAAAAGAACGGTACGGAAAAGATATGCTATATGAAATGATGGCACAAGATATCATGACAAAAAAATATAAAGTATCTGATGATGAAGTCGATAAAGAATTCAAAAAAGCAAAAGATCAATTTGGTGATCAATTCAAAACGGTATTAGAAAGTAACCGCCTAAAAGATGAAGATGACTTTAAAAATCAAATTAGGTTCAAATTAGCAATGAACGAAGCCATTAAGAAAAGCATTACAGATAAAGATGTAAAAGCAAACTATAAACCTGAAATTAAAGCCAGCCACATTTTAGTAAACGATGAAAAAACGGCAAATGATATTAAGAAACAACTGGATGAAGGTGCTTCATTCGAAGAGTTAGCAAAACAACAGTCACAGGACCCAGGTTCAAAGGAAAATGGCGGAGACCTTGGATACTTCGGTCCAGGTAAAATGGTACCTGAATTTGAAGAAGCGGCTTACAAATTAAATGTCGGTGAAATTAGCAAACCTATCAAGTCATCACAAGGCTATCACATTATTAAACTTACCGATAAAAAAGAATTAAAACCATATGATGAAGTAAAAGATTCCATTCGTAAAAATCTGGAAGAAAAGTTGTTAGCAGATCAAACTACCGGTCAAAAAATATTGTTAGACGAATTCAAGAAAGCTGATATTAAAGTAAAAGATAGTGATTTGAAAGATACATTCTCTCGTCTTTCCGGACAACAATAAAAAATCTAGCAACAGAGTGGGCTGGTAGAAAAATAGTAAATGAAATTTCACCCCGCATTAACGGGCAGTAAGACTCCCACCTCAAGATTCAGAGAAAAACAAGAAAGATAAGTGAGGAATCAACTGCTCGTAAAAGCCCGATTGGCGAGAGCTAATAATCAGTGGGAGATGAAGAAAACCCCACTGATTAAAGTTTCACTTTATCGGAGCAAATTCGAATATATCGACGTTCCGACACATAACGACAAAAAACAGGAGCCTGCTGACTCCTGTTTCCCAACACTCTGAAAATCCGAACAGGCATGAGCCTGTTCGGATTTTTTTATTTCTTGAAGTACGTCCAACCTTCTTCTTGATAAACCTTTTCTTCTTTCATCAACTTACCAAGCGCACGTTTAAACGCTGCTTTACTCATATTAAAACGTTCTTTAATGTCTTCTGGATGGCTCTTATCCCAAAACGGCATTGCTCCTCCGCGGCTCTCCATGTACTCATAAACCACCGCAGCATCATCTTCCATTCCCTCTTCTTTACGCGGAAGAAGTGAAATATTAATCGTACCATCATCTTTCACATCAATAATACGGCCCGTTACACGCTCACCAATACGAACTTGTTCTTTTCTTTCTGTGTGGTGTAAAAAGGCACGGAAATGTTCATCCGTTAATACAAACGAACCAACTTGAAGTGAGCGATATACACGTCCGTTCACATTTTTATTACGCATAGATGGCGTTGCCTCTACAATAATTTCCTGCATATCTGAATCTCTTGCCGGAAGAGCAATAAGACGACCACGATTTGTTAATTTTAATGTACAATATAACTCATCGCCTTCTTCTGGCCAAACTGGTGTATAAATTGGAAACTCATCAGCTGGGATTAAGATATCCTTAGAAACACCGATATCAACGAACACACCTAAATCAGGTTTTACTTCTACGACTTTTACCCAATTCCAATCACTTATCGTAATAAGCGGCGTCTTCATTGTCGCAGAAATTCGCTCTTGATGATCAAGATATAGAAATACATCAATCGCATCGCCTTCCTCAATTTCTCCCGCTACTTCATTTTTATGTAAAAATACTTCTTCATAACCATCCTCATCGTCAAATCCAACCATATATCCAATTTCCGTTTCTCGTAAAACAGTTACCTGTTCAATCGATCCTGGCTGCAAATACATATATTTTAATTCCCTTCTATATATAAAGTATATTTTTATCATTCCAAAGAAAGCTTCATTATAACACGAATTTTCCTTTATTTGTCCAACTCGCAAAAATTCACTATAATAAGAGGTGGAATTTAATTTGGAGGTGCTTACTATGGCAAAAGATAGTTCTTTTGACATCGTTTCAAAAGTAGAATTACCAGAAGTAACAAATGCTATTAACATCGCATTAAAAGAAATTCAAAATCGATATGACTTTAAAGGAAGCAAGAGTGATATTAAATTAGAAAAAGAAGTAATCGTTTTAACTTCTGATGATGAATTTAAATTAGATCAAGTAAAAGATGTTCTTATTTCAAAACTAGTTAAACGCGAAGTACCAATTAAAAACTTAGACTACGGAAAAGTAGAAAGCGCTACTGGTAACACAGTACGTCAACGTGCAACACTGCAACAAGGTATCGATAAAGATAACGCGAAGAAAATTAATAACATTATTAAAGAGTTAAAATTAAAAGTGAAAACACAAGTACAAGATGATCAAGTACGCGTAACAGCAAAAAGCCGCGATGACTTACAAGCAGTAATCGCAGCAGTTCGTAGCGCTGATTTACCAATCGACGTACAATTCATTAACTATCGCTAAAAGAAAAACATTGAACTACCCCCACCTACCTAGGTGGGGGATTCTACTATTTCAAAACACTTCCTCTCGTTCAACAAAGAGGATACAACGGTATAGAAGTTCCGTAGTGTCCTTATGTAAGACGACCCATTCTATCTTCCGACGAAAGGCAAACAAAATAGGTACAACTACTTTGTTCTTATATCGAGGATCGAACACTTTGTCATGCATCCAGTTCCTAGACTTGTTATCTGCTCTGGTAATAAGCGTAAAAATCTGGGACAAAGTGCTCTTTTTTATCATGCAAATCGTTTTGCTAGTTTTTTCTTTTCATTTTCAAACAAGGGTAACCGTTCGATTTGTAAGACCTCTTTCGGCTGATCTACATCGTATAGCTGATAGAAATGATGCGTGCGAATATCCAATCGATTGTTTAATTGATGCCAATGGCTCCAGTGATGTGCGTCTTTCTTTGGAATATAAGGCTGAAGCATCCCAGGTACTTTTTCTTTATACCCTAACCCGCGGCGTCCAATCGTAAAAGCCGCGGATTGATGAATAGAGATGCCGAATTTCCGCATGTATTTCATCTTTCCTGCAATCGAAGTGTAAGCGGGATTCACTTGAAAGACAGCCACGCCCCTTTTATCCGCGCGACCTAGAATTGCACTTGTCATCTTTTCATAAGCGAACATACTCTTCATTCGATTTGCTCGCTTATTTCCATAACGATCCCCTGTTTTCGATTGGGTTGTATCTAACTTCTCGATGACAATTGGCTTGTTATACCGCTCCGCTAAGTCCACTAAGCGAACGGCCTCCGCTTCGACGATCTTTGTGATTTGTCCGGTAGATTTACCCATGATAGAAAAACCAAGAGAACCACTTCCTTTGTAATTTCCATCCTTTGTTACATTTGCCCAAGCAAAATGCTCAAGATTACAATCTACACCGATGACACCATCTGATGTACTGTAATTCGTATGAGGGTTTTTCGGCACATCGAGTAAACATTTTACAATGTAATACTCCCCGTGGTCTTCAACAGACCATGCAATCGATTTACCATGCTTTTTCTTATTCTTACACTGTAATTGGGTTGTGATTACTTTCTCAATGACTTCTTGTCCATGCGGGAACGTAACAGCTGGGAACTTAAGTGTTTTTCCGGAACTTGTCGTCATCCATAATCCCTTTGTCTCAGGCGCATACTGAAACACAAAATTCCCATGTTTGGCATCTTTACGGCCAGATAGAATGAGTTGTTTATTTCGAGCACAGGAAAATAATGTTTTCCATTTGTCATGGTTACGTACAAACTCGCGGGTGGTAAATTGAGAGCGAAATAGTTTTTTGCTTCCAAATACCGCGCTTGGAATATGCGTTTTATATGATGTAAGTTTCTGATTTAAACGGTATTGCCTATGGGTTAAAAGGCCGATTTTCGCCTGAATCCTTTTCATTTGAACATCCAAGTATTGGTGCTCAAACAGATATTCATTCAGCCAAATCAATGTGTCTTTTTTACGGGATAAGGAGATGAGAGTGTTGTGCTTCGCGAAGTGAGTGTTTTTTGGAAACGTCAGCTTTCCTTTCACACAACTTTGTTTGATTTTACGAAGGTTTGTCAGTTTTGTCCGTTCTTGTTTCAACTTTTTCTTGAGTTTCTTAATTTTCTCTTGTGTCTGTTTCTCATATAGTTTTTGTAATTCCATTAAACCTGTAAACAACGCCTTCGCTTCTTGCGCCGCACTGTTTGCATAATAATCATTCAATTGATAGTTCCGCTTGAGAACAAGATGAAGACTATCCGCATGCATCTTGCGGTTCCAACGTTTTTCCCGAACAATCGTTTGAAATGCAAAGCGTTTCGCCCGATTACATGTTTCGATTGTATGTGTTAATGCCTCTACCATTTCATATGGTAAATCTGTCTTATAGATCCGTTTCGAAAAATACGCTTTCTTCACCTGTTCTCACCTCATTTTATTTGATAAGATCATTATGCACCGGAACAAACATACGTTCTACAAAAAAGAGACGTTTTCTTTAAAAAGAAAAAAACCGAGAAGACCCCCACCTTCACTTCGTCTAGAGGAGGGGGTCTTCTCGGTTAAAATGATAAAATCCATTATTCTACCCATGATATTCCTTATATATAAAATTATAAATTATAACATAAAAATATAATAACTTCATATGCAATATTGCATATGAAAACAGATTGCAAACCATCTATTTTCTGAATATAATAAACATAAAATATGGCTAAATTTTCAGAAAATAAATAAAGGTAATTTTAAAGAGCGGATTGAATACCAAAAACGTTCATCTAATAAACGAATTATTAATTGTGTTTATTTTCAAATAGTTAGATTTCACCTTTCAAAACTCATTTTTTTGAAAAGATTTTTAATAGTATAGAATAATATTTATATCAAGAAAGTTAGTCCAATACATAGTAATCTTAATAAAGGTTATAGCTCAGATAAGTCAACAAATATTGTCAGACATTATAAGATTCTAAAATAACCATTATTTTAATTTAAATTTTCAGAATAATCAAACTGAAATATCCGAAGTAAAAAAAATTAACATGTACATATTTATTACTAAAACTTTAATGAATGGTGGGAATGAAATGAAACGCAAAGTATTAACAAAATGGTTTGGAATTATAAGTTTAATCATTATGTTGCTAGGAGTTTCTATTCCACAAGCAGCAGCTGAGATAATACATCAAGAAAAGTTTCAAATTAACTGGAATCACATTAAATTCAAAGGTGCTGAAGTAAAAATAAAGGCAGATCTCTTAAAAACTTCATCAAAAGATGTTGCATATTGTTTATCACCTGATTTGAATTCACCAAACGGAGAGGAACTTCCTGAAATCGGGAAAGAAAATGATTTTGTATATCGTGTTTTACTTTATGGCTATCCTCAAAAAACACCAGCTGAACTGGGAGTTTCTACAAAAGAGGAAGCATACTATGCAACTCAATTAGCTATCTGGGTTGCATCTAAAAAAATCGAAATTGCTGATTCAAAACCAGAGAACCAACCGGTATATAATCTTGTAAAACAGCTGATAGACAAAGCTTCTAAAGGTACTGAAGTACAGGAAACATACTTAAACATAATACCTAATGAAAAACAGACAGTAGAGCAAAATGGGGACTATCTTGAAACCAAATTATATACGGTTCAATCAAATGCCTTATCTGGAGTATATTCCGTTCAATTGGAGGGGGCACCAGAAGGAGTGAAAATTTTAAATGAACAAGGTGAAGAAAAGAATGAATTCTCTATAAAGGAAAAATTTAAAATTTTAATTCCAAAAAAATCGACAAATGGAACTTTCAAACTAAGAGTACATACAAAATTGCAAAGTTTACAAGCAGTTATTTTTGATGGCAAACAAAAGGTTCAAAATACCACAGCTTTATTGCCAAGAATGAGTGAAAAAAGTAGTACTGATATAGCAGTGCAATGGGAATCATTAGGATCTCTAAAAATTACGAAGGTAGGAGAGAATAGAGAAACTTTAAAAGGAGCGGTATTTGAGGTTGCAAGTGAAAATGGCGATTTTAGGAAAGAAATCACTACAACTAAAGATGGAGTTGCACTATTAAATCAGCTTCCTATTGGTACATATATTATAAAGGAAATTCAGGCACCAGAGGGTTATGTACTGGACCCTACAATACAGAGAATGGAAGTAAAGAACGGCGAAATAGCAAAAATAGAAATAAAGAATAAAAAAATAAAAAATGAGCTGCAAGTTACAAAAATACATGATACATATAAAAACACTAAACAATCTGATGATATACAAAATAAAGAGTACACAGAAGAAAAAGAGCATGTAAGTCAAGAACAATATTACTTACCATCAACAGGAGGAAAATTTCCAATTACATCATATATAGGAATATCATTTGTTGTTTTAGGACTCTACATATTGAAAGTAAAACACAAATAAGTTACAAATAGTAGAGGCTTATTATTAAAATTTATAGAAGGTAGTAGCTAATACTTAATATTCAAGATACCTTAATAGCCCTATATAATGTTAACAGATGTTTCGTGAAAATGTAGCTTATAATGATTCTTAAAAATGAAAACGCTTGCAAAATTAAAGTTTATTAAACTATAGGTATGTCTTTTTATCCTAGGAACTATGAGAGACGCCTACTAAAATAAATGAACATTAATTTTGTATTCAGGAGAATCCATCCAATTTTGCAAGTGGTAATAGTTTAGTAAATAGGTGAGATAAAGAATAAGCAAAAAACAAATTTATCAAATAGAACCGTATAATGCACAAAAAGGGTATTCATTGGCGGCAATTACATTTACATACTAAAGCATAAAAAGCTTTTTCACCATGAAACTGATACTGTTGAACCTATGTCCGCAGAACAGGAGGAGCTACTTAAATAGAATCTGCGATGTCTTTTCAGATCTCTGAACCATTTAAATAACGTTTTACAACCTTTAATTTCTCTTCGATTGTAAATTAAAAAGCACCTCCAATTGTTAAACTGTGTCTAACAATTGGAGGTGTTCTTCATAATCTCCTTTTATTTTCATAACTACGGCTTGTATATAGTCTAAAACCTACCCACTCCTACTATTTCTTCTTTTTCTTTACCGCGATTAAAAAAGCAATAAACAAAACATTTACCCCAATTAGTAAAGAAATAAAGATCCAATTAATCCCCGTTTTTTCTCTAACTTGATATACATTTGCTTCTTCTCGCTTCAATACGAGATAATAATTCCCATCTTCTTCTCTAATGATTTCATCTTCCAATAATCCCTTTAATTCTCGATTTTCTCCTATCTCATTTGCCGAAAGTGAAACTTTTTGTGTCTCTTTCGTGTTGTTAATTGCAACAAGTGTCACTTCAGCTTTATACGTCCTTTTTAGCACACTCATCCCAGTCTTATCATATAACAACTCAAATGTCCCACGGCGAAGAGAAGGGAATTTTTGACGAATCTCTCCCAATCTCGTTACATACTGTAAAAACTTTTCATCTGTTTTAAAGTCCATTAAACGGCGATTATCTGGCACTCCTCCGCCATCAAGCGCAATTTCCGTTCCGTAGTAAACAATCGGCATCCCTGGTGTTGTATATAAATAAGTAAGCGCAAGTTTTAAACGAGTCGGCGGATAATATGCGTTCTCTTTCGCGATTCTGACAAACCGCTTTGTATCTTGATTATCTAAAAAATTACTTGTTACTTTACCATTTTCTATTAAACTAACGTCATAAAGTGGTTTAATAGGTGTATCCGTTTTCGCAAAGACATCTGTTATGTGCTTATAGTACTCATTATGTATACCCTCTCCCTCATCAGCCATAACGAGGAAATCTTTTTTTATTCCTTGAACACTTTGTTTTACTGTATTTAAAAAGGCACGAGATATTTCTTTACTATGCATAAGATAACTTCCATCTATGTTCGCTTCTTTCATCCACCATTTTATCGAATCAATAAGCGTTTCTTGCTCTTTTTCTACAACAAATTGAAACACCACTTTCATATCTCGTTTATGTGCTTCTTGTACAAGTTGTTTCACATCTTGCATTGATCCAAAATGTTCATTCACTTTTTGCAAATCAACCATACCATACCCATCATACGTTTCACCTTTAAAAATTGGCGAAAGCATAATAGTAGTGAATCCCATCTCTTTTATGTAATCTATTCGCTTTACAATCCCTTGTATATCTCCCCCTTGGTATCTTTCTAAATTCCCTACATCAAGCTGTTTATCATTTTTTGCATCTCCATTATTAAAACGGTCAACCATAATAGAATATACTACTTCATCTTGCCACTCTCTTTTTTCTTCCGCTAATGTATGTATAGGCGCTAAGAAAGCAAATACCATACAAAAACAAATCAACACTCCTCTTCTCCATATCTTCTTCACATAATATCCCCCAACTTCTTTTTAATTGTAAGAATAGTATATCAATTTTCCGAACAAACCGCACTTACACAAACGACATGTTAGGTTTCCTTACGCAACATTTGGAATTTTCTGAAAAACATGTTGATTTTTTATTTATTATTGAATATGATATGAAACATAACATTGAATGTAATATTTTATAACATTATAGGAGGGGAAAAGAATGAACATGGGAGATACTGTGTTTTTATTTTTAGCGACGGTAATGGTTATGATTATGACGCCAGGTTTGGCACTTTTTTACGGCGGAATGGTTCGTAGCAAAAATGTACTGAGTACTACAATGCATAGCTATAGCGCGATGGCGATTGTTTCCATTCAATGGATTTTTATCGGTTATTCTTTATCATTCGGGCCAGATTGGAATGGCGTCATTGGTACATTAGATTGGTTCGGCTTACAAAACGTAACTTACGCGCCAAACACAGACTACTCCGCTACTATTCCTCACAATTTATTTATGATGTTTCAACTTATGTTTGCAATCTTAACACCAGCGCTCATTTCAGGAGCATTCGCTGAAAGAATGCGATTTTCTGCTTTTCTCATTTTCATCCTTCTTTGGACGACAATCGTTTATAATCCCGTTGCCCATTGGGTATGGGGCGTTGGCGGATGGCTTCGCGAACTCGGAGCATTAGATTTCGCTGGCGGTAACGTTGTCCATATCACATCCGGTGTTGCTGGGCTTGTATTAGCGATTTTCCTCGGTAAGCGAAAAGACGTAAACGGATCTTCTCCCCACCATCTCCCCTTTACACTTTTAGGCGCAGGCTTATTATGGTTTGGATGGTTCGGGTTTAACGTCGGTAGCGCCCTTACACTGAACGATGTAGCACTGACCGCATTCATTAATACAAATACCGCTGCAGCAGCTTCCGCTTTAACATGGATCTTAGCAGAGTGGTTCTTCCAATCAAAACCGACCGTAATGGGAGCGGCTTGCGGCGCTGTATCAGGCCTCGTTGCTATTACACCAGCTTGCGGATTCGTCACTCCTTTCTCCGCTCTTTTAATCGGAGCGATCGGAGGCGTTCTTTGCTTCGGAGCTGTCTTCTTTTTAAAACATAAACTTGGCTATGATGATGCACTTGATGCATTTGGATGTCACGGTATCGGCGGAACATGGGGCGGCATTGCAACAGGACTATTTGCAACCACTTCTGTAAATAGCGGCGGCGCTGATGGACTATTTTATGGAAATGCCGCACTCCTTTGGAAACAGCTCGCTGCAATTGGAGCGACTTATGCATTTACAATCGTGATGACGTACGCCATTATTAAAGGAATTAGTTTCTTCCTTCCCGTTCGCGCGCATGAGCATGAAGAGCAAATGGGTTTGGATATTTCTATGCACGGTGAGAAGGCTTATGAATATAGTGAGAAATCACTAGGCGAGGTGGAAATACAAAAAGAGGCTAAGTGATGCATTTTATAAGTATATAACTTTTATAATAGAAAAAGGTTTATCTCTTTTTAAATTCGAATTTAGAAAGTAAAAAATCTAATAAAAAATAAAGTTCTTATAAGTATTTTAAAAGAAAAGACGACTGAAAATTCAGCCGTCTTTTTATTCATTATATTAGTAGACACATATAGCAATTAAAATTTGAGAATAAAATAGAACCAGGAATATTATTATTTCTTAGGATTTCCTACATACGCTGAAATATCAACGTTTAATGCTTTTGCTAAGCGCATACCGTAATCACGATCTGCACGGAAGAAGTTACAGATTGCAAGTAATTTTGTTTGCTCATGCACATCTTTTAAATCGTTTGTTAAGTTGGCAATTAAGTTATCTTGTTCCTTTTTAGAGAATGAACGGTAACGCTCACCCGCTTGCTGGAAGTCGTTTGGTTTATCGATTTTTTCACGAGATACATAACCTTCAAGCTTCATAGTTGAATCACGGTATGCTGGATCCTCAACTGGATTTTCAGCATGACGACTTGGCTCGTAGTTAATTGTTGATGGTTGTTGATTCATTTGCATTGCACCATCACGTTGTTGATTACGAACAGCTGCATATGGGCAGTTCACAGGGATTTGTAAGTAGTTCGCACCAAGACGGTATCGCTGTGTATCTGGATAAGAGAATAAACGTCCTTGTAATAATTTATCTTCAGACGGTTCAATACCAGGTACAGTCGCACTTGGAGTAAACGCAGCTTGCTCTACTTCTGCAAAGAAGTTTTGTGGGTTGCGATTTAACGTCATTGTTCCGACTTCTATTAATGGAAAGCGATCTTCTGGCCATACTTTTGTTGGATCTAATGGATCAAAGTCTAAAGAATCCATTTCATCAAGTTGCATTACCTGTACGTGAAGATCCCATTTTGGATAATCTCCGCGCTCGATTGCATCAAATAAATCACGAGTTGCATGGTTGAAGTCTTTTCCTTGTACTTGTTCTACTTCTTTTGCACTCAAGTTACGAACACCTTGCTGTGGTTTCCAATGATATTTAATATAAACAATTTTACCTTCTGCACTAATCCATTTAAATGAATGTACACCGAAACCTTCCATTTGACGATAGTTTGCAGGAGTACCGTAATCAGAGAATACCCATGTCATCATGTGTGTAGACTCTGGAGACAAAGTCATGAAGTCCCAGTAACGATCTGGAGTTTGAATATTTGTATCTGGTGCTGGTTTTAAAGAGTGCACCATGTCAGGGAATTTAATTGCATCACGAATGAAGAAAACTGGTAAATGGTTACCAACGATATCATAGTTTCCTTCCTCTGTATAAAACTTTACAGCGAAACCACGCGGGTCGCGAGCTGTTTCCGGTGAACCTTGCCCATGAATAACCGTTGAGAAACGAACGAATACAGGTGTTTCTGTTCCCTCGTTTTGTAAAAACGCTGCTTTCGTATATGCTTTCATGCTATTTTTCGTTACGAAAACACCATGAGCACCTGCGCCACGCGCATGAACAACACGTTCTGGAATACGTTCACGATCAAAATGAGCAAGTTTTTCTACTAAATGATAATCTTCTAATAATACCGGTCCACGGCGACCAGCTGTACGAGAATTTTGGTTATCTCCTACCGGAGCACCTTGGTTTGTTGTTAAGCGATTATTTGGATTCATCAAGAGGAACCTCCTATTATTTCATAATAATAATTACTTATTTAAAATTATTATAATTTAATTATTGTTCAAAATTAATTTTTTGTCAATTATTTTATTCACTTTTTTGGAAACAATTTCTACTAAACAAGCAATAAATAAGCCTTGAGCATTCGGCATAGCTGGCCTGAAA
This sequence comes from Bacillus sp. FSL K6-6038, assembly GCF_038050455.1. Taxonomy (NCBI): domain Bacteria; kingdom Bacillati; phylum Bacillota; class Bacilli; order Caryophanales; family Bacillaceae; genus Bacillus; species Bacillus sp. FSL K6-6038. The sequence continues at coordinate 1,204,709 of NZ_JBBOUH010000001.1, read as the reverse complement.
TAGGATGCACCTAGTTCATCCGTTACAACTTTACATTCATAATCGTTGTCATACAGCACTTCTAAATGTTCTGCCACAAACCCGACAGGACAGTATACAAAAGATTCATAACCATGCTTTTCGTATAAATCTTTCGTTACATCTTGTACATCTGGTCCAATCCATGGATCTGGTGTATTTCCTGCACTTTGCCAGCCAATTGTATAATTTTGAATACCTGCTGCTTCAGCAATTAAATCTGCCGTATGCTGTAGTTGCTTCACATACGGGTCTCCTGCTGCAATAATCTTCTCTGGTAAACTATGCGCTGAAAAAATTACAACAGCTTTCTCTCGGTCTGTAATTCTAGTAAATGTTTCTTTTATTTGGTTTGCCCAATACGCAATAAATTTCGGTTCATCGTACCATTGCTCAATCGGCTCTATAACAGGACCATTTATGTTCTCAGAAATCTTTTCGGCACGCTCGTTGTACGCTTTAATACTAAAAGTTGAATAATGAGGTGCTAACACAATACTAATTGCTTCCTCAATACCATCCCGCTTCATCTCTTCCACCGCATCTTCAATAAATGGAGCGATATGTTTTAGTCCCAAATAACATACAAATTCAAATTCTGAAAAACTCTTATTTAACTCATTTGTTAATTTTCTAGCTTGTTCCTTTGTAATTTTCGCAAGTGGTGAAATACCACCAATCACTTTATAACGCCCCACTAAATCATCAAGCGCTTCTTGAGATGGTTTACGTCCATGACGAATATGCGTATAATACGCCTCTACATCCTCAAGTGATTCTGGCGTTCCGTACGCCATCACAAGTAAACCTATTTTCTTCTTATTCATCTATATTCACCTCAATATCAGAAATGAGAATCTTTTTCAAGAACATTCGTTTCCAGTATACCAATCGATAATGAGTACGTCAAAATAATAATTATAAATAAGTATTATTTATAATATGATTTTTAATTTTATTTGACAATTTATTTAATATCATTTGTCATATTCTGGTTTGCTTCCACTGAATTTTGAGATAGGGTCTTACTGTCCGCAAATAGCGAGATAAAAATGTAACAGTTAACATTCTAAAATCAAAATAAAATGAATAACAAATGAATAAAAATTATACGTAAGATATAAGATCATTAAGATATTCAGTTACATAAAGATCATTAATATGTTGATACACAATTAATGACGATACTCATTCAATTTGTTAGTATATAAATGACTTAACCATGAATGATCAATAAATATTCTAATTTATGAATTCTTATTCACAGCTAAGTATATCTCAACGATTTTCAGGAGGTTTTTTCAGATGAAGTTACATAAGATGAAACATTTGCTACCTATATCTGCTGCAACAATTACACTCGTATCTAATCAAGGAACGGCCGATGCAGCAACGGTTTATACTGTTAAAAAGAATGACACTCTCGGGGATATTAGCATCCACTATGGAGTTTCAGTTCAAGCCATTAAACAAGCGAATCATAAGACGAATGATCGAATTTATATTGGAGAACAATTAACCATTCCAGTCTCGCCTTCATCAAGCGAATCTACACAACAAAAAGATGTGGCAGCTTCAAATCATTCAGCTCAAATTGTTTATCAAGTTCAACGAGGAGATACATTAGAAGCTATCGCAAAACGATACAATGTATCCATACAATCAATTAGACAAGCTAACAATACAAACGGCGATCGGATTTATGCAGGTCAACACTTAATTATTACGACAGGTATTTCAGAACAAGAACTGGACTTAATGGCTCGTTTGGTCACTGCCGAAGCCGGAGGAGAGCCTTACGCTGGGAAAGTCGCAGTGGCCAAAGTTATATTAAATCGCGTTGATGCAGTAGGATTTCCAAATACAATTACCGATGTTATTTATGAACCTATTAAATACGGCTATGCCTTTACACCAGTTACAGATGGAAGAATTGATCAACCAGCAACCCGCGAAGCGAGAATGGCGGTAGAAGAAGCAATTTCTACTAAAGGAATTAATTCTGATTGGCTTTATTTTTATAATCCAAAAACCTCTACCGACAAATGGATTACGACACGCCAAACTGTTGCAGTAATTGGGAATCATGTGTTTGCTAAATGAGGAATTGATTCATTAACTATATTTACTCTCGGACAGATCTCTTCCCTTGGAAGGTCTGTCCCTTTTCATTTCTCTTCTATAGATTCATAGAGAATATTCAACTACCCCTACCTTCACTTCGTTTAGAGGAGTGAGTCTTCTCGGTTAAAATGATAAAGAAGACACTCTAACAAGTGTCTTCTTTCGTTGTAAAAATCTCTTAAAATATGTATCTAGTATCCTACATACTCATAAAAAAACTTTCGTTACATCATAGCGCCGTTATCTTTGAATGAATACCATTTCCCATCAATGAAATGTTTACCTGTTGCCATCGCACCGCTAGACTGTAAATAATACCATGTGCCATTTTCTTGTAGCCATCCTGTTTTCATCGTTCCATCTGTATTCATGTAATACCATGTGCCATTATCTTGCACCCAGCCTGTTGTCATCGGGCCATCATAAAAGTAATACCAGTTCCCGTTATAACTTAACCAACCTGCGTGGCTTGCTCCAGTTTTATCATCAAAGTAATACCAATCACCATCAACTAATTCCCATCCCGTTACCATTGATCCATCTGGATTGAAATACCATACAGTACCACCTTCAGCTAGTTTTCCTGTCCGCATAGCACCACTGTCATCAAAAAAGTAACGCTTTCCTCCTTCATCTAACCAACCTTCGTTCCACCCATTTGCTGAGCTTTTCATTGTGCCATTTGCATTTAAGTAATACCATGCGCCCTTATCTTTTAACCAGCCTGTTTTCATCGTTCCATCTGCATTCAGGTAGTACCAATTCCCATTATCTTCAATCCAACCTGTTTGCATCTTAGAAGCCACAAAGTAATACCAGCTTCCTTTATAACTTAGCCAACCATTATAAGTATTAAAATGCATCCCACTTTCTTTGAAGTAATACCATTCATTATTAATCAAATTCCAACCAGTTGCCATGGATCCATCTTCAAGAAAATAGTTACCATCTGGATGTGAACCTAACCAAATGTTCTTTTGCATTTTGCCACTCTCTATAGCCATGGAATATACCTTACCGTTATATTCAAGATAGCCCTCGTGTAGCTTTCCTCCTTGGTGAACGTAATACCATTCTCCCTCGTACTGAACCCAGCCTTCATTTGTATATAACGCACCGTCTGCTCCTAATAAGTAACAATCAACTTGATCAAAAATACTACCTGTTTTCATTCTTCCATTTTCATCAAAGTAGTACCACTTTCCTCCATCACTTAACCACCCTGTTTTCTTCACACCATTTTGATCATAGAAATACCATGTATTCCCCTCTTTTACCCAACCTGTTTTCTGCATTACCTGTTCTGTTTTTGGAGCAAGTTGTTTTACAGCTTCTTGGTTTTCAGCATGAGATACTGCAGGAACTACAAACATTGCAGACATTAAAACTGGTAAAATAGTTTTCTTCATTTTCCATATCCCCCAAATAATGAATAATTTGTGTTTTTATTTCCACAAGGAGAATTATATTACGACATTTCAATATAATCAACATTTTTTGTAATATATTTGTAATATTTTTTATTTAACCGAAATAAAAATTAATTAAAGTTAATTTTTATTACATTTTTGTTATATTTTTATTTTAATAAATTTTCAAATTAGTTATTTCTTTGCGACATTAAGAATAGATAAAGGGCCTATATTCTGGAAATGTATATTCAAGTTAAATAGCGAAAAAAAGCGGCTCACAATGATTGTGAGCCGCTTTTCACTATTCTTTAATATTTACTCCATACTCCTTAAACCACACATGAATTTGTGCCAAATGTGCCAATAGTTGTGGCCCGGTCATCAACTGACCAAACCATGGCGTTTGAAACGCACTACCACCTGATTGAATCAACCCTTGTAATTGTTCTTTATCAAACAACTCATGCAAAATTGAGTTGTTATCCGTTAACAGATTCTGTAACCACACTGTTACTGCTTCTGTGTAGTGCGGATTGTGCGTTTTGGGATACGGACTTTTCTTTCTGTATAATATATCATTTGGTAATGCACCTTCTAATGCTTTACGTAATAGACCTTTTTCGCGATTTTTATACATTTTCATTTCCCAAGGAATATTCCACGCATATTCGACAAGACGATGATCCGCAAATGGAACACGTACTTCTAGGCTCGCTCCCATACTCATGCGATCCTTTCTATCTAATAATGTCGTCATAAACCAAACCATATTCAAATAAAATAATTGTCGTCTTTTTGCTTCAATTGTACTTTCTCCTTCTAAAACCGGCACTTCCTGTATAGATTCTTCGTAGCGTCGTTGTACATATTCTTGCAGTTTTAATTTATCACGCCATTCTTTTTTCAGAAGTTGTTCACGCGCCTCTGTAGAACGCATCCACGGAAATGTACTTGATTGCAAATCATCTTCCCGGTAAAACCATGGATAACCTCCAAAGATTTCATCGGCACATTCGCCCGACAAACCGACGACAAAATCTTGTTTGATTTCTCGGCAAAACCATAATAATGAAGAATCGATATCTGCCATACCAGGTAAATCGCGAACGAGTACTGCTTCTGTTAAATACTCGGCTAACTGTTCATTGGAAATCACACAGCGGTGATGAATTGTACCAAATGTTTCTGTCATCAAATCAATAAATGGTGCATCCGAATTTGGTTGAAAAGCATTTGCTTTAAAATATTTTTCATTATCTTCATAATCAATCGAATACGTATGCAACTTCCCTTTTCCTTCTCTTTCATATGCCATTGCCGCAAACGCTGTAATGGCACTTGAATCTACCCCACCCGACAAAAATGTACATAACGGTACATCTGAAACCAATTGTCTTGTAATTGCATCCTTAAGCAGGAACCGTACTTGTTCTACTGTTTCTTCAAATGAATGTTCATGTTTTTTACTCTCAACATTCCAATAGCGCCATATACATAAACCATCTTTTGAAAAAGTAAGAACATGACCTGGACGTAGCTCTTGAATTCCTGCATAAATACCATGTCCAGGTGTTCGAGACGGTCCTAATCCAAATATTTCTGATAGTCCCTCTATCGTAACTTCTGTCTTTACATCTGGATGAGCTAAAATAGCTTTTAATTCTGAAGCAAACAATAATCTTCCGTTTTCATATTTATAAAATAATGGTTTCACACCTAATCGATCCCGTGCAATAAACACTTGTTCTTTTTTCTCATCCCAAACCGCAAAAGCATATATTCCATTTAAATGATTCACACATTCTTCTTTCCATTCGATATAAGACGCTAATAATACTTCCGTATCAGAATGCCCTTTAAATCTATAACCTCTTTGCATTAATTCTTTACGAATATCTTCTGTATTATAAAGTTCCCCATTATAACAAATTGTGTAATACTCTTCTTCTTTCATACATGTACATGTCATCGGCTGTTTCCCACCTTCAGGATCAACCACAATTAAACGTTTATGCCCAAAAGCAACATACCTTTTGATCCAGACATTCGTATCATCTGGACCGCGCTTTGCAAGTGTTTCTGCCATCTTCGTAACCGTTTCTCTTTCACCTTCTAACGACCGCTTATAATCAATCCATCCTGTAATCCCGCACATATAAATCATCCTTCCTATCCTATATCCGTATAACTTTACTCCGTTCAAAACCCAAATAGAACCAAAAAGGCTGAACTGAAACGACTGCACGTAAAAGCCTAGTTGATGAGGGTTAATGATCCAGACGGAATTTCTCCGTCCGGATAAAAAATTCACTGTATGAAGCATGTTTTTATTCTATGCCCACCTTTCTTTAGGTGTTCCATAGTTATAAAGAATGCCTGAACTGTCCATAACAGGAATAACTACTTCTATAAAAGGAGAAATCACGAATGAAACAACGCAAACATATTTTGTATAATCAACCGCGTGCTCATACAATTGGGAATGTGGAATATATAAACAATGAATGGATATTCTTTGATGATGAAAATGATGAAGCATTTTTGCTTGAGGATATTATTGAAGATGGATTTGAAGTTTTATATAACAACAATTGGCTACCGGCAAGATTCTACGAACAAAACATATTACAAATTGCAAATGAACATCATCCATTGCAAAATGGTGAAATGATACGAATTCGTAAAAAATTACTACTCAGTTATCATGAATGGTTAGAAGAACTATCCGATTCCGCTTTTGCGTTATTTGCAGAAACATTGCAATCCTTCAATTATTCTTTATATGACTGTATATATTGTCATAATTTCTTATCGTTTCAGCCGAAAGAAGGGCCTTGTGAAGGTGTAAACCTGCTATTATTTGATAACGAAGAAATGATTTGCTCGTTGCACCATCATTACGTTCGTTATTCCACTTGTAATAAAAATATATTTCAATTTACAAAAACAAACGGGGAACAACTACATATAGAATCTACGTGAATACAAAAATAAGAAGAATCACTCATTCTCTATAGAACGAGCGATTCTTCTTATTTTTGTTACAATAGCTATACCTCATCTCTATCTTTTCCGTAATCAAACCTCATAAATGTATTTCATTTCATATAAGTTCAAATTTGACAAACCATTAAACAAAAACCATCTTATTCTCCTTTACAGAAAAATAAGATGGTTTTATTTTACGCAAATGGTGAAAATCCCATCGGTAATCGTAATCCAAGATATAGTACAATAACAAGCGCAATAATAAATTGAACCCAAAACGCCCCTGCTGGTTTCTTCTTACTTGTTTTCACAAGAACCATTTCCATTGCAGCAATAACCCAAACGCCAACTAACATTTTTAGGCCATACCACATATGCATGTTCCCTGTTGCTGTTTTCATAATGCTTTGATACAGTAAGAAACCCGTTACAATGATGATGATATACACAAGACGAAGCCCCATATGTACGCCTTTACCTTTTCTTCCTGCCGTATACATAGAATACGCCACAAAGAATAAAATAATCCCTAATGCCCATGCTGTAATATGCATGTGTGTTGTCACGATATCCCAACCTCCTCTTTTCACACTTCTTCACTTTATATGATACCATGTCCACTTCTTTTCAGGAAATATTTCGCTTTTTTACATTTAAATGATATAATATTTAGAGTATTTATAAACTTCTTGTAATAACAAAAGGGGGAACAATCATGATTCAAACAAAAGATATTATCGAACTAACAGACACATATGGAGCTCACAACTATCATCCGCTACCAATCGTAATTTCGAAAGCAGAAGGAGTTTGGGTAGAAGATCCTGAAGGAAACCGCTACATGGACTTACTTAGTGCATATTCTGCGGTAAACCAAGGACACCGTCATCCGAAAATTATTGACGCTTTAATTGAACAAGCAAACCGTGTTACGTTAACTTCACGTGCCTTCCATAGTGATCAATTAGGTCCTTGGTACGAAAAAGTAGCGGAATTAACAAATAAAAATATGGTACTTCCAATGAATACAGGTGCGGAAGCTGTTGAAACCGCAATCAAAACAGCACGTCGCTGGGCATATGATGTGAAAAAGGTAGAAGAAAATAGAGCTGAAATTATCGTTTGTGAAGATAACTTCCATGGTCGTACAATGGGGGCAGTTTCCATGTCATCCAATGAAGAATACAAACGTGGCTTCGGACCAATGCTTCCTGGCATTATTGTGATTCCTTACGGTGATTTAGAAGCATTAAAAGCTGCAATTACACCAAATACAGCTGCATTTATTTTAGAACCAATTCAAGGAGAAGCAGGAATTAACATTCCACCAGCTGGATTCCTAAAAGAAGCATACGATGTATGTAAAAAAGAAAACGTTTTATTTGTAGCTGACGAAATTCAAACTGGTTTAGGGCGTACTGGTAAACTATTTGCATGTGATTGGGACAACATAATTCCTGACATGTACATACTTGGTAAAGCACTTGGCGGCGGCGTATTCCCAATTTCTTGCGTTGCAGCAAATCGTGATATTTTAGGCGTATTCGAACCAGGTTCTCACGGCTCTACATTCGGTGGTAATCCACTTGCATGTGCTGTTTCTATTGCAGCTCTTGACGTATTATTAGATGAGAAATTAACAGAGCGTTCTCTTCAATTAGGTGAAAAATTAGTAGGACAATTAAAAGAAATTGATAATCCTATGATCACAGAAATCCGTGGTAAAGGATTATTTATCGGAATCGAATTGAACGAGCCTGCTCGTCCATATTGCGAAAAATTAAAAGAAGCGGGTTTATTATGTAAAGAAACACATGAAAATGTAATTCGTATCGCACCACCTCTTGTTATTTCTGAGGAAGACCTAGAGTGGGCATTCCAAAAAATTAAAGCGGTATTATCTTAATCAAAACAAGCTGCCTCTTACGAGGCAGCTTGTTTCATGAAACAATCATTTTTGAGAAAAGTAATATCCCAACGATAACCGGAAATAGAAGCAACACACCTGCTATACAGGAGACAATCACATGTTTCAATTCCCACCAATCATTTCTTATCCCTTTCCGAAACCAAAAAAATGAAAAAGGTATAATGAATATCACTGCCGTTACCAATCCTGGAACATATCTTTCTGTCAAAATTGCCCCAGTGATATGAAACAACCCATTCATAAAAATCATCGCTTGTATAACGAGCAATATATAAAGCGTGACTTTCTTTTTAAATATAGAATGAATACACACAAGCAGAAAGACAATGCTTGTTAACAAACATAATGCAATGAAGAAATATTGTTTTTGCCCCGCGCTTTCTTCCATACGAATCGGTTGGAAATATTTCATTTCAGGGAAAAAATAATATTCCTCAGCATTATGAAATGCAAATAGAATAGGGATGAGCCAAATATATAACGTACTATTTGACCAGGTTTTGAAGCGTTCCAACATGCTGCACCGTTATTGTCACTTCATCACCAGCGCTTAGAAATTTAGGTGGTATAAACCCTTTCCCAACTCCCGCTGGTGTTCCAGTCGCAATAATATCCCCAGGCTCTAACGTCATCCCTTTACTTACGATAGAAATAATATCTTCTATTGAAAATATCATATTTGCAGTATTTGAAGTTTGCCGAACCTCTCCGTTCACTCTTGTTTCAATATCTAATTGATTCGGGGTTTCAATAGCCGTCTTATGAACTAAATACGGCCCCATTGGGCAAAATGTATCAAAACTTTTTCCTAAGAAAAATTGTTTATGTTTTCTTTGAATATCTCGAGCAGTTATGTCATTTACAATTGTATAACCGAAAACATATTCAAGCGCCTTATCTTTTGCAATTTGTTTTCCGCGTTTCCCAATCACAATTGCGAGTTCTCCTTCATAATCTAGTTCACTCGTTGCATGCGGATGACTGTGAATTTTCTCTCCATTCCCGATAACCGTCGTCGGCGCCTTTGTGAAAATCATGATATCTTTCGGAATAGACTCTTCTCCACCCATCTCTATCGCATGATCACGATAGTTTTTTCCGACGCAAAGAATATTCTTTCTTGGTCTTGGAATAGGTGCTAATATTTTAACATCTTGCAATGGATAATACGCCGTCGTTTCATTTTCCTTTGCCCAATTTATAATTTCTACCACCTTTTCAATAAAAGCATTTCCTTTTTCGATACACTCTAGCATTGTAATAGGAACTGTAATCTTTTCGCCTTTTTGCCGCTGTGCTTCTCTAATATGCAGCACTTTTTCTTCATACTCATCCACAATGCCAACAAATACTTTCTCTTCCTTCTTCACTGTAACAAACCGCATGATTTCCACTCTCCATCCTAAAACTCATACAATGTAATTGTATTCGCATTCCTTTAAAAAAAACCTGCCAATACATTTTAATTTTTACAAGATTCTTCATTTTTCACACTGTCCGATGTTATTTTGGAATAAAATGTAGAATTTTTACTTTTTTTATCGAAGCTATTTCTTTTTTATGGAACTTTTGTATAATATGTACTACATATATACTTAAAATTTATAAAGAGATGGAGCCGATTCTATGTTTGAGCAAGCGATTGAAAAAAAACGTGAGAAAATGATGTATTTTGCTGAACGTTACGGAATAACTTCTCAAAAAACAGTGGATTGTAGCCAAGAACTGGACAGGCTCTTAAATGTGGTTTGGCTTTTGAAAGCGGATTTTACCTCAACTTATACTATAGACGAACACACACAATGAAGTGTGTGTCTTTTATTTGAAAAAAGACACATTTTAATGAAAACGCCCATACAATAATAGAAAAGGATCTTGATTTTTCATATAGAACACGCATAATAACAGCAAGAAAAATTTTATTTATGAAAGGTGTTTGCTATGCCAGCGATGGTTGGACATATTCATATCGTTAACATTGGATCAAGTGGTATTTTTCATGTTGGAGATGTATTTGCAATTAGACCGATTAGTTACTCACGTGCTTTTGCAGGAGCTGGTTCTTTTAATGTTGGTGAAAATATTTCAGTATACAATTATCAAAATGCGACAACAGTCAATGATACAGACATAATCGATCAAGCTATAATTGGATCCAACTAAAGGAGGCGATTCGCAAGTGAACTTTTATGTACAGCAAAGTATTATCATTAACAATATAAGAATTGAGAGCATTACAACATCCTCCGTTTTTCAAATTGGAAGTGCCGGCAGCATTAAAGCATTATCTAAATTTTCCAATACCGGTGGATTTACAGCGCCACTTCGCCCCTTGAAATCAAAAGGACAAATTATTTCTATTAAACCGATGATGGGTTCTTCTTAAGCTCTTTATGTCATAAACATATATAAATACAAATTGAAAAACCGACATAAAACCATTCTTTTTAGGTGGGAGAGAGCATCCGGCCATGCATAGAAGCGGTCAAATCCTTTTCCTGTCCCATTCCAAGTAAAAACAAAGAGAAAAAACGCATACAGGTCATCTTTTGTTCTTCATAGCAACAACTTATATGTTGGAAAATCAAAGTGGATATATGTAGAACACCCAGAAACACACCTCCCTGTTCAAAAAGGAGGCTTCACACAGTGAATCAAGATGTATATATTTACCTACAACAATTTCAACAAGTTCTTCAAAAACAACAAGAAGCAATTCATGCATTAGAAGAGCAAGTACGGACATTAAGGGAAGAACTTGATGAACTAAAAGGCCGGCCCTCCTCTTCTATAGGAAAAGTAGAATATAAATTCGATCAATTAAAAGTAGAAAACTTAAATGGTACGTTAAATATCGGCTTAAATCCATTCGCAACGAAAGGACAACAAATTGAAGATTTTCAAGTAGATACAGAAACATTAAAAGTAAATCCAGAAACACAAACAACTCCTGATTTTTATCAAGGCATTATTCAAGAAATGCATCGCTATTTAGATGAAGAAGCATATAATAGAATTCTTCATTTTGAACAAGAACAGCGGACACCACTCGATGATATGTATCGACAAATGATGATTGATGATATAAAAAAACAAATGGAGCATCGCCTTCCTTACTATTTATCACAAGTACAACCGTATGAAGAGATTACATCAGATCCTCAGTATATGAAAGATGCAATTATTCAAGCTATGAAACAAGATATTGATAAAGCATTCCTTTCCTTTATTCAGCACATACCGAACAATTTTCGAAAGGAGTAAGTTTATATGAATTTTAACGTGATTAATCGTGAAATGAAAGTTGGTCAGATTAAAATGAACGGGGTATCTTCATCTGCACTTTTTTTAATCGGTGATGCGAACCTTCTCATTCTCTCTTCTATTCTCGATACACCTTTCGAATCAGTTACTGGGGGTCCATTTATACCTCTCGTAACTGACGTGCCTACTACTCCAGGTTAAGGAGGGAGCTTTATGCTTCAGCACATTTCAGTTGTTCATCAATCCAAAGTTATTTCTATGGGGATTGCTGGTGTTTTTCAAGTTGGCGACGCAAAACAGATGGAATTAAAAAGCCGAGCGCTTATTGTACACCGTGAAATTCCTTACTATTTAAAAGGCGAAGGAAAATTAGATGCTTATGAAATCTTTACAGATGATGAAATCACAATTCCCACCCGATCAACTGATGTCAAAATGAATATTATAAATGAATGTCCCTTTATTGAAGTCAATGATGTTACGATTCGTTCCTTATTAAATGCTGCTTGCTTTCAAATTGGCTCCGTTGACTACGCATTTAATAATTCACGTATTCTCCAAATCCGCCAATATATCACAGATGCACCTTTCAACAAATAAATCATATAGTAATGTTAAAGAAAAGTGCTTAGGTAGGTGAATAACATGCCCTCTGTCGTTGGAAACCTCGTTGTTCAAAATAGTAATGGCTCTTTTAACTTAGGTGACTTCTATAATGTCTCTCCTAAGGAAAATACAAAGGCATATAACGGTTCAGGAGCATCAAATGTTGCTTTTGTTGTTAATACATTTAACGGTGTCAGCGCAACAAATACATTCGATTCAGATGTTGCAGATCAAGATCAAATTGGAACGGCTTAAAAAAAGTAGGAGAATTGTTCTCCTACTTTTTTCTTTCTTTTGATTTTCTTGTTCGCGCTTCAATAAGTGTAATCATTCTTATTGTTTAGCCTTTGAATGATAACCCACTTTCCTTCAAAGCAGTTCTAAGTTTAGGTAAAGATGCTGGCCCCATACCGTGCAGTTGTAAAATCTCTTTCTCACTACATTTTGAGAGCTGCTGCAAAGAAGTTATTTCATTGTGTTCCAATGCTCTTCTTGCTGGTGCCGAGAGAAGTGAAAGAAATCCACTTTCCGGTTTTCGTTCTTTCTCACAGATCGGGCAAGAAGGACAATCGCTACTTTTATAGTATTGGTGTCTATTATCACAAGTTCTTAAACTTTTTTTGGAAGTTACCATTTTACATACTCCCTTCCTAGAGTTACATCTTTCCCCTTTTTCACATTTATACTTTGATGTATGTTTCACTTACTTTGTTAATCAACATGTACTATGTGATTTCCATCAAAGAAATATAAGCACTTTTCTTTCACTGGATGATGTAAACTTTTCTCTAACGCTTTCGCATATAATGAAAGCTGTACTTTATAACGTTCTGCTAAAATCGGCTTTGCTTGATCGAATCCACCTGGGAACTTTCCTTCAATTGTATCTGTTTTAAAATCGATTAATACAACTCCGTCTTCCTCTTCTATCATACAATCGATAACCCCTTGGACAAGTACAGATTCTCTGCTCTGATTTTGCCAATCTTGATACGCCTCTTCCGCTGAAAGCATCATCGTAAACGGCACTTCACGTTCTACACTTTTCGCAGCTAACACACGCTTACCAAGATCCGTATCAAAAAATGCTACAATTCGATTAATCGCAATTTCTTCTGCTTGCTCAAATGTTAGTAACTCTTTATTTACCATTTCCGCAATTTGCTCTTGAACGGTTTCAAGCGTGATCGGTTTTTGTAAGTTAACATGTTGCATTACGGCGTGAACAGCTGTCCCCCGTTCAGCATAAGTTAACCCCTTTTTCTCCATAAAACGAGGACGCGTTTTTATAGGAGTACGAAGTTTTTTAATGAAGGCATTATCACTTCCATCTTCCGATTGATAATTCCGCTTTATCTCAGTAACAGACTGCTTCGCCCGATGCGCTGTTGCACCTTCATACGCATATTCCCAAGTTAAACGAGCATACACCTCTTCTTTTCGTTCACTTTCTAGAGGAACAGGTTTTTTCTCACGAAGCGCTTCTAACAATTCTTGCTTTTCTTCTTGTACTGGTTCCGGTGCAAGTAAAGTGCTACCATCAACCACTTCCACTTTCCAGCTCGCATCGTATTCATAAATTTCATTTGGTATATTTCCTTGTCCAAGTTCAAGAAGCATTTCGCTATCACGATGTCTATATAGTGACGGTGCAATCCAATCTAAGTAACAAGATGCTCCTGCACGAACGTAATCCGGTAACAACCAATCTGTATGTTCACGCGAGTCAAGCCACTTTTCAATTTCTTTTTCTTTATCTTTCACCGTACCAATTAAAATCAGTTTTTCTTTTGCACGCGTTAGAGCAACATATAATACGCGCATCTCTTCCGCAATTAGTTCCATCTTCATTTTACGTTTAATGGCCAGTTGTGATAACGTTGTATATTTAATTCGTTTACGAGGATCAATAAACTGTGATCCAAAACCGAAATCTTTGTGTAATAAGAATCGTTTCATTAAATCTTGTGTATTAAAACGGCGCCCAAGCCCCGCTACAAATACAACTGGGAACTCTAACCCTTTACTTTTATGAATCGTCATAATTCGAACCACATCTTCTTGTTCACTAAGCGCTCTCGCTGTTCCCATATCATCCCCGCGCTCTAAAATACGTTCAATAAAGCGAAGGAAACGGAATAAACCGCGGAAAGATGTTGCTTCGTACTGCCTTGCGCGATCATATAGTACGCGTAAGTTAGCTTGACGCTGTTTTCCCGCTGGAAGACCACCAACGAAATCGTAATAACCTGTCTCACGATATACTTTCCAAATTAAATCAGAAAGAGACTGCTGGCGCGCAAATTCACGCCACCCTTGCAAGAGATTATAGAACCATTGTAATTTCCCGTGTAATTCTGCCGCTTCTTCAAGCGGCGCGCCTTGTAAGAAGGAACGCATCACTTCATAAAACGAGCCTTTTTTCTCATGAGCACGTAACATCGCAAGCTCTTCATCATTTAACCCAACAATCGGGGAACGAAGCACAGCAGCAAGCGGAATATCTTGCATCGAATTATCAATTACCCGAAACACATTCATCATAACGGTCACTTCTGTCGCTTCAAAATAACCTGTCGCGAGCTCAGCGTAAACAGGAATGCCTTGTAATTTTAACTCTTCCATAATTTGCGGAGCCCACGGCATCGAGCGAAGTAAAATGACAAAGTCACGGTATTTCACAGGGCGCATGCTATCTGTTTTACGATCATATACTTCATAACCTGAATCAACCATCGCTTTAATTCGCTGCGCCATTAAACGTGCTTCAAGCTGTGCTTTTTCTACTTCTACACCGTCTTCTCCCTCTACCGATTCTTCTTCCTCAGACTGATGAATACATAACAGTTCGGCTGCTACATCTTCTCCTTCTGGGTAGCTCGCACCTAACTTTAGTTCAGCATCAGCATCGTAATCGATTTCCCCGACAGTTTCGCCCATAATTTGTTTAAAAATAAAGTTCGTACCTGCTAGTACTTCATGACGACTGCGGAAGTTTTTGGCTAAATCAATCTTCATCCCGCCGTCTATTCCTTCAGGTGTAAAACGTTTATACTTTCCTAGAAATAAGCCAGGCTCTGCTAATCGGAATCGGTATATCGACTGTTTTACGTCGCCGACCATAAACAGATTACCTTCTTGTTCAGAGTCTTTCGTTACAAACTTAATAATTGACTCCTGCACAAAGTTCGTATCTTGATATTCATCGACAAGTACTTCGGCAAATTTATTCCGATATTGAAGCGCAACTGGTGATGGACGAAGCTCGCCATCATTTGTACGTTCACTTAAAATTTGTAAGCAAAAATGCTCTAAATCTGTGAAATCAACCATTCCTTTATCACGCTTTATCGTTTGAAAACGCTCAGTAAATACTTTTACAATCTGAACAAGCTTTTCTAGTACAGGGTGCATATCCTTGAAATCACGTAAAAAGCTTTCTGGTTTCCGGCCAAACAACTCTTCTTGTAGCTTCTTCACTTCATCTTTCGCTTTATTTCTAAGTGAATCTACTTGTTTGATAATCTCTTCATTGTAATCACTCTTTTTAATACGCTTTAACGTTTGCCACGAAACATTTTGCATCGCTTCATATACACTTGTCCAAGACTGATGTGCTGCACTAGATAACGTCCCGAGTAACACAAGGTCTGCTTGTAATGTCTCAATGCGGGGCGCTGGCCCATCCGGAAGCATAGCCAACTCAATTGCTTTCCGAATATGCTTTTCAGCAGTTTCCAGCTGAAACTTCACATCTTCTAATAAATAAGTTGCATACGTTAAGTCTTCAATTGATTTCCCTTCCACATCATATGCTTCGACAAGCTTATCCAGCCACTTCTCTGGATCTGGATGCGCCCTCGATTCCGTATGAAGCGCTAAAATCATACGCTGCAGGTCATTATCACTACGATCGCTCGTATATCGATCAACTAGTTCAAAGAAAATGTCATTTCCTTCGATTCCATATTCCTCTTCTAATATGTCATCTAATACTTCTTCTTTTAATAATTCATTTTCCGTCTGATTAGCAATGCGAAAACGCGGATCAACGTCGAGCATATAATAGTACGTTCGAATCACTTGTAAACAGAACGAGTGAATGGTTGAAATTGATGCTTTATTTAATAAGCTGAGCTGTTTCCGAACATGCCCTGATCCTGGCTCATCAATTAATACTTTTTCTAACGCTTCACCAATTCTATTTTTCATCTCTTGTGCCGCTGCATTTGTAAACGTTACGACAAGCAAACGATCCACATCTACTGGATTCTCGGCATTAATAATTTTGCGAATAATTCTTTCTACAAGTACCGCTGTCTTTCCCGATCCCGCTGCCGCCGCTACTAAAATATCACGGCCATCTCGGGCAACTGCCTTCCATTGATCATCTGTCCATTGACTACCTTCAGGTTTCTTTGGCCAATTCTCTATCATTCTCCGCCAACCTCCTCTCTCATTTTCTCCATCGCTTCACTATCTTTCATATCTTTTAACGTGCGAAACTGATTATCTTCAAGTGATTCATCAAACTGACAAACAGAACGGAAATTACAGAATGTACAAGCTGCTTTGTTCCCCATTTTATACGGTGCGATATCAATAACACCTTCTGTAATGTCTTTCCCGATATTTTCAAATGTATGATGTACATATTGCTGTAAAGTTGTAAATTCTTGCTCACTTGCAATACTAGAACGTGCACTAAAGCTACCATCTTTTTTCAGACCTGCAGAAATAATGTCTGAACTTCCCGTTGAAAGCTTGTTATCCATCAATCGAACAACATCCGCATCTCCTAGTACGAGACCTTTCATTTTAAATTTCTTTAAAATTTCCTTTTCAATCTCTTCTTCTGAAGCATCGCCCTTCATCTCCACAATCGGATTATGGATATGGAAATATAAAACGCCAGCAGGTGATGCCGTTCCATCTTTTTTCATCCACGTATTCGCATTTGAAATAACAACGTCTAAATACGTTAACATTTGAAGTGCTAACCCATAATATACTTCTGTTAAATCTAAAGCTTTTGTACTCGATTTATAATCAATAATGCGAAGGAAGGTACCATTTTCGTCTTCCGCTTTATCTACACGGTCAATCCGGCCAACAACTTCCATTTTCACACCGTTCGGCAACGAAAACTCCATCGGCGGAAGTGAGCCTGTCCCGCCCATACCAAATGGAACCTCTAAATCAACTGGCACAAACCCACTGGACTTCGCATGTTCACGAAGGATAAGTGACGTACGGAAAATGATTTGCTGTAACTTTTGTTTCAAATAATAATTCCGATTAGAACTTAATAAAATTTGTCTTTGTAATAACGGTGCGATTTCTTCAATTACTACAGCAGAAAGATGCTCACACTCTTTTATCGATAAATCAGCCCAAGTACGATTTTCCCTAAGTAACTTGTCTGCAATTTTCTTTAATGCTGCATGGAATAATTCACCGATATCCGGTGCATCTAACTTGAAAATATCACGCTCTCTCAGCGATAATCCATGCTGCGCAAAATGAGCATATGCGCATCGATTAAATAATTCCATGCGAGAGACGCTTCCTTTAATTTTATCTCCGTATAGATCTCTACTTACAACTGAGCTAAGCTTCTGCGCACGGTTTCGATAAAATAAACTAGATAGTACACGACTACTTTTTTGCTTCCACTCGGGCGATGTAACATAGAAGTTGTAAACATCCCACCAAAAATCAAGGTTCCCTTCAAAACCATATCGTTTCCAATTTTGTAATTGCTGCGTTACATATGACAAGGTAACCTCTGGCGTTGCTACATACGAAATTTGTACCTGACGAGATAAATCATTCACATCATTCGTTACAAATACTTCTTTAACACAAGGAAACATTCTTTTCACTTTCTTAATAAAGCTAGATGAAAGTAGCGTCTTTCCTTCTTCATCCGCAAGGGGACAAGAAATATATAACTTCTCAGATGCACGAGTTACTGTTTGATAAATAACAAATTGCTCTTCTAATAACGTCTGCCTTGTTGTTGGTGCTAATTCTACACCAGCTGTAACGAGAAATTCCCTTTCTTCATCCGATAACATCCCTTCATCTGAAGGGGCTGCCGGAATGATTCCTTCATTCGCACCAATCACAAAAGCCGCGCGAATATCCGATAACCTTGAACGATCAATGTTCGCAATGAGCACTTGATCTAAAGAAGGCGGGATATTTGCAAATTGAAGTGCCTCAAGTCCCGTTGTCATTACATCGATAAACATTGAACGAGACATCTTTTCCTCACCAAGCATTTCTACAAATGTATCAAGAAGATTCATTACTTCTTCCCAAACTTGATCATGGTCACTTGCAAATAGAAAATTCCCTTCTGCCTCAGCACGCATACGCAAATCTTCCAGTTTTTTAGGAACATCTAATTCTTCTAAAAACAAATAAACCGCTTCACACATTTGTACAACTGAACTTGCACGTTTTAAACGCTTCTGCAAACGAATAATTGGTGTCCTTACCACATCACGAAGGCGGTTTATTTTCTCTTCCATTTCACGTTCGCTATCTGTTTGCATTCCGTTTACTCCATCTAGCGAACGATAACGACGATACGTCCACGGCTCATCTGCCGTCCATCTCTTTCCTTGTACGCCATATGCTAAACAGTAATTTTCAAACTCATCCATTTCTTCGCGCATTGATTCTTTTCTCACATCCAACGGATATAATAATTCCGTTTTTATACAGCGAAAAATAGCATCATAACGCCAATTCCCACTAATGACTTCTAATGCAGAACGAATGCATTCAATCAATGGATGATGTGACATTGGACGCTTTTCATCGATAAAGTGCGGAATATCGTAATCAGTAAACAATGTTTTCATTACATCATAATAGCTTTCTCCATTACGAAGAAGAACCGTAATATCTCTGTAGCGATACTCCTCTTCCGCAACAAGTCTACGAATTTCCCTAGCTACACCTTCAACTTCCGCTCGCAAGTTTGCCGCTGTATATAATGTAATGTCTGGTTCACTTTGGAACTTCTTAGACGGACGAGATTCAAACTCAGCTTCTAGATGTGCCAATGCTGGCGAAAGAAAACGTGGCTGCTCTCTCATTGAAATTGTACTTTCAACTGCGATTTTCTCCTCACGTGCCAGTTGTTTTACCTTTTCATACGTAAGTACTGTTTGATAAAACAAATCTAGTTCACTTGTTGGCTGCGATAATGTTTTTTCATCTACTGTTAACGTAATTGTTATTCTTGCTCCGCAAATCATGAGCTGTCTAATAATCTCTAATTCCCCAGGTGAAAATGAATGAAATCCGTCTATATAAATTTCTGCGCCCTTTACATAATCAGAATCCGGAAGCTTTTCTACAAGCAACTGTAAATAATCTTCTGAATCTAAATATTTACCAATTAAAGCCCGTTCAAAATCATCATATAAAAGCTGAAGATCGTACATTTTATTTGCTAATAATTTTTGCTCATCACCGCTACTATGAGCATCTAACTGTTGCCACATCTCATATACATTCGATGGCGTTACATTATAACGTTTAAACTCGGCAATCATGCTGCCTAAATGTTCAAAAAAGCCATTTTGTTCTGCTGCTTTTTGAAACACATACAACCCTTCTTTACGCGCTTCTACAATTTTACGTAGTAACATATGCACGCCAGCCTCATCAATATGAAGGCGACTTGCACCACCAACTTCTTGCAAGACCTTCCACGCTAGCCTTGAAAAACTAAAAACTTGCGCCCTGATGGAGGCGCTAACTCCTTCATTACCTATTAAAGCTTGCTGCGTTTGGAACGTCATTTGTTCCGGTACAAGATATAAAATTGTTTCGCCTCTTGGACGCTGCCCTAATTCTTCTTGCACTTCATGTAAACAAAATGTACTTTTTCCACTTCCAGCTCGTCCAATCACAAATCGAAGCGACATGTAATCCCCACCTTTCACTTACATAACGAACGTTAGTTTGCTGTCATCATTGTATTATAGGACAGGAAAAAAGACAAACAGAGGCTGCTTGTCTTTTCCTTCCCTATAAGCTGTAAACTCTTTCATTATCCTTTTGAAAAATTCGTTTGCACTTCATTAATCGGCCAATAGCGTAAATCCACTTTCCCGACAACAGTATCTGCTTTTACAAATCCAAAATGCCTGCTATCCCAACTGCCGAGACGATTATCACCAATCACAAAAATATACCCCTTCGGAACAGCCTTTTCTCTCGTTAATTCTTCTAACTTAAAATCACCTGTCAACTGCCGGCCTTCCGCTTGCCTCTTATATGTTTCCAAATAAGGCTCATCAATAAATTGACCGTTTATATACAATTTGTCATGCTTATATTCAATCCGATCGCCTGGTAGACCGATAATTCGCTTTACATAGTCTTCCTTTTTATTCGCATGAAACACGACAACATCAAATCGGTTCAACTCCCCAACTTGATAGCTAACCTTATTCACAACAAGCATATTTCCATCTTGAAGTGTCGGCATCATTGACTTTCCCTCTACAACATACGTTGAGAAGAAAAACGTTCGAAAAAAAACAGCTAATAGCACACCTATAAAGATCGTTCTCATCCACTCTAGGCCTTCTTTTTTCAAAGCTCGCTTCATCTGCCTCTCCCCTCACCCTTTTCCTATAATGAAGTTGTAATTACAGCGAAGACTAGTCTTAATGTAGTTCTAGCTTTACCTCAATCTTCTTACCGACATACCATAAAATAAAAATGACACCTATGACAATAATAGTTTTCACAGGCTTATGGATAAAAGAAGTTAAATCATGCCCAATATAACTTAAAATAAGAATCATGACTGACTTTCCAAGCGCTAACGCTAACACAAATTGTCGTCTACTAATACGTGATAAACCAGCCACAACATTAATAAGTGCAGACGGCGTAAAAGGAAAACAAAATAATATAAAAATAGGTGCGAATCCTTTTCGCTCAATCCATCCCATCGCTTTGCGCACTTTCGGATGTTTATTCACAAACGAGAAGAATCGACTTCTTCCAAAACGACGAATAACTGAAAATACAATTAATGCACCAAGAACCGATCCAAGCCATGAATACAAAAAACCAAGCCAAAACCCGAAGGCAACTGCATTTGCCATCACAAACAAAATAAGTGGCAGTGCCGGGATAAGTGCCTCTACCATCGGCAAGCTAATACCAAGGAGCGGTCCAAGTGCCCGATAACTAGCTACAAGCTGATCCATATTTTCTGCTGAAAAATACTCTTTGATTGTTTGAAAATCCATTCTACAATTTACCCCTTTGCTATATTCCTACCTCTACTTTATCATCGCTTATTGTAAAGAGGAAATGGTAGATACGACATATGGAGATGTATTTATTAAAGTTCCATAGTTTTATGTAAAAATCCTTCATTATTATTGTATGATAATCTATCATTATTTGACAGGATGTTACATATTGAGAAATAAAGTGCAACTTTAATCAGTGGAGTTTTCTTCATCCTCCACTGATTATTAGCCCTCACCAATCGGGTATTTACGGGCAGTTATCTCCCACCTATCTTCTTCGCTTCTCTCGGAATCTTGAGGTGGGAGTCTTAATGCTCGCAAATAGCGGGATAAATTTATATCCCCAAAAACGCCCTTTATCTTCCTTCATATTGTAAATTATCAATCCAGTTTTCAACTAAAGTCAACAACCGTATTATTATAAATGGGCAAAAATACTATAACAGTGGTTCCTTTCCCTACTTGGCTTCTTATGTTTATTTTTCCACCATGACTTTCAATAATTTGATAACTAATCATAAGCCCAACACCCGTTCCCTTTTCTTTTGTACTATAGAAAGGTTCCCCTAGCCTTTTAATTCTTTCTGGTGGAATACCTACTCCTTTATCTGAAATACAAATCATAACCTCGGTACTATTATGTTTTTTCACGTTAATGGTGATTTCTTGACCATTCTGTATAGCTTCAATAGAATTTTGTAAAATATTAAAAAAAACTTGTTTTAATTGAATTTCGCAGCATTCAACCAATAAATTTTCAAAATCCATGTTTAATGTAATACGAATATTCTTTATAATTGCTTGCGTACTTATTAAAGCAACCACGTTATCTAATATAGTACAAAGATTTTTAGGTTCAAATACTACAACGTTCGGTTTTGCAATAGATAAAAATTCTTGAAGAATTGTTTCAATACCTCTGATTTCAGAAAATATTAGCCTAAAATATTCCTTGTCTTCTCCTGCTTCTTGTTGTAATAATTGCATGAACCCTTTAATTACTGTTAAAGGGTTACGAACTTCATGAGCAATTCCAGCTGCCAATTGCCCTACTGCTTTAAGGGTATCTGATTTTTTTAATAATTCCGTTGTTTTTTTACGTTCTGTAATATCACGTACAATAATCATAATTTTATCCTTAAAAAGCGGTAAAAGTCTCGCTTCAAAATAATAAATTTCATCATCTAATTGTAGAGGATAATCTATTAAAACCGGAACAGCTGAAATTTGTATTTGATTAATAGCTTTCTCAAATTGCTTTGTTATAGAAACAGGTAATACCTCTTGAATTTTTTTCCCTATAAATTCTTCGATTTGAACATAAAATTTAGATATAGAATTAGTTTTACACTTCCTAATGGTCCCATCAAGGTCTGACAAAAAGTATAAATCAGGAATTGCTTTAAAAATTAATTCCAGTTCAGCCGATGTTTGTTTAAGATTTTCTTCCATTCTCTTACGGTTGGTTATATCAATCCCAATTGCTCCAATATTCCATCCTAAAATAGGAATACTCTGTAATATATTTGACCACATGATAGTTTTTATCTCACCATTTTTACAAGTTATGTTCACTTCCCAATCCCTAAAATCATTTCCATTTTTTAATAAATCGTTACATAACTGATCTCTATAAGCTTTATCAGGGTGTAGCAATTCTATTGCTGTAGGATTGTTAATAATTTCATCTGCACTATATCCAGTTACTAATTCACATTCTCGATTCCACATAATAATACTTCCTTTTTCATCAAGAGCATTAATCATAATCGGCATATTTTGTAATATGCTATATAAATGATTTTCATCATGTTGTGTTACGGTTTTTATTTGTGAATTTTTTTCATGAAAATTTTTTAAGTATAATTGTTGAGTTGCCATCTCTTCAATGAGATTTACAATACATTTAAAAGGTGTTATCTGAGAATCTACAATAACCTCTTTATTAATACTTGTCCCAATAACAAAGGTCCCTATATGCTCCTGTTCAATAACGATGGGAATATGAGTTTCTTTGAACAATTTGCTTTTTTGATTATAAAAAAAAGGTTCGCCTTTGAAAAATATAACATTTTGATTATTATCGAGGAGACAGTATGGAACTTTAGTTAAATTATAAAATTGTTCTGTTATGTTCTTGAACTCGTTTATATTTATAAGGTCTTTAAGTGTATATCTCATTATTTAACCCATCTCCTTTTTATTTAATATATCATTATAACTCTCGGGAAAACTAATTATTCGGAAAATAACATGAGCACTTTAAACAGCTTCCTAATACAACGATAATTTTGTTCTACATTGTGATTTAGATATTTCACCTGTCTTTTCGCAATGCTTGCTGGTATCTTTTTCTCTTCCTTCGACTCTACGCCAGATACTTGTGTAGAGTGATAGCACACGGATTTGAAATATGAAAAGGCCGCAAAGCTTTCTTGAAAAAGCGCTTTGCGGCCTTATGATCTCTTGTTTTTCCTAAATAAAAATCAGTTTTCCTTCTGAATCAACGGCACGCTATAAGGTGAAACTTCCACCGGTGAGGGGTCTTCATCTCCCACTGATGGAAAGCCCTCACCAATCGGGTATACGCATTAGATAATCTATGTTCTCCTATTATCTTCACTAAGTCACTTACTATTAACAAGATAATACCTTGATAGTTTCTATTTGAAATCATTTGACTTTGATATACATAATCTCCAGTCTTTCTAAGTTACTAGGATCAGCATGTCCACGTTTGATAGATTTCTTGCACCAGAACCAGTTGTTTATTATCTCATTCGTTGACGAACGAATAGGAATCCACCTAAAACGAACAATACCATACCTCCAATAATTGAAATCATTTCCGTTGGTGTTCCACCTGTTTTAGGAAGTAATGCTGTCGTCTTATCATTTTCTTTAGTAGGTGGAACTTTTGGATCGCTATTTATGTTTGTATTTGTATCTGGATCTTTGTTTGGATCTTTGTCTGGATCTTTGTTTGGATCTTTGTCTGGATCTTTGTCTGGATCTTTGTTTGGATCTTTGTCTGGATCTTTGTCTGGATCTACACCTGGTTCGTCCTTGATTTTTGTATTCGTGATATCATAACCATTTACTTCTGTTTGATATCCATCTACCGGTTGTTCTTTCACTTCATACTTGTAGGCTTTGCCATCTGCATCGTATGCTGCTAAATCTTTAAATTCGTATTTCCAACCTGTTGCTTCACTTACTTCTTTCGTATCAATCAATTTTCCATTTTGGAATAAGTCTACTTTGATCATTTTCGGACGATCTTTCGCATTATCGTCTTTCCACGTCTTCGTTCCTTCTACTTTTGTTTGGCCAACCTTTGTATTCGTGATGTCATAACCTTTGACTTCTGTTTGATATCCATCTACTGGTTGTTCTTTCACTTCATATTTGTAGGCAGCGCCGTCTGCATCGTATGCTGCTAAATCTTTAAATGTATATTTCCACCCTGTTGCTTCACTTACTTCTTTCGTATCAACCTTTTGACCGTTTTGAAGTAAGTCTACTTGAATCGTTTTCGGACGATCTGTTGCATTGTCGTCTTTCCACGTTTTTGTTCCTTCTACGGTTGTTTGGCCAACCTTTGTATTCGTGATGTCATAACCATTCACTTTTGCTTCATATCCTACTACTGGTTGTTCTTTCACTTCATACTTATAGGCAACACCATTCGCATCGTATGCCGCTAAATCTTTAAATTCATACTTCCATCCACTTGCTTCACTTACTTCTTCCGTTGCGATCACTTTACCATTTTGTAGTAGGTCTACTTTGATTGTTTTCGGACGATCTTTCGCATTATCGTCTTTCCACGTTTTCTTTCCTTCTACTTTTGTTTGACCTACTTTTGTATTCGTGATGTCATAACCGTTTACTTCTGATTTGTAACCATCTACCGCTTGTTCTTTCACTTCATACTTGTAGGCAGCGCCATTCGCATCGTATGCTGCTAAATCTTTGAATTCATACTTCCAGCCGCTTGCTTCTGTTACTTCTTGTGTGCTGATGGCCTGACCATTTTGTAGTAGGTCTACTTTGATTGTTTTCGGACGATCTTTCGCATTATCGTCTTTCCACGTTTTTGTTCCTTCTACTTTTGTTTGACCTACTTTTGTATTTGTGATATCGTAACCGTTCACTTCGGATTGATATCCGTCTACTGGTTGTTCTTTCACTTCATACTTGTAGGCTACTCCATTCGCATCGTATGCCCCTAAGTCTTTAAATGTATATTTCCACCCTGTTGCTTCACTTACTTCTTTCGTATCAATCTTTTGACCGTTTTGAAGTAAATCTACTTGAATCGTTTTCGGACGTTCTTTCGCATTATCGTCTTTCCACGTTTTTGTTCCTTCTACTTTTGTTTGACCTACTTTTGTATTTGTGATGTCGTAACCAGTTACTTCTGATTTGTATCCCGCTACTGGTTGTTCTTTCACTTCATACTTGTAGGCTACTCCATTCGCATCGTATGCCGCTAAATCTTTAAATTCGTATTTCCAACCTGTTGCTTCACTTACTTCTTTCGTATCAATCAATTTGCCATTTTGGAGTAAGTCTACTTGAATCGTTTTCGGACGTTCTTTCGCATTGTCGTCTTTCCACGTTTTTGTTCCGTCCACGGTTGTTTGGCCAACCTTTGTATTCGTGATGTCGTAACCAGTTACTTCTGATTGATATCCCGCTACTGGTTGTTCTTTCACTTCATACTTGTAGGCTACTCCATTCGCATCGTATGCCCCTAAGTCTTTAAATGTATATTTCCACCCTGTTGCTTCACTTACTTCTTTCGTATCAATCTTTTGACCGTTTTGAAGTAAATCTACTTGAATCGTTTTCGGACGTTCTTTCGCATTATCGTCTTTCCACGTTTTTGTTCCTTCTACTGTTGTTTGACCTACTTTTGTATTTGTGATGTCGTAACCAGTTACTTCTGATTGATATCCCGCTACTGGTTGTTCTTTCACTTCATACTTGTAGGCTACTCCATTCGCATCGTATGCCGCTAAATCTTTAAATTCGTATTTCCAACCTGTTGCTTCACTTACTTCTTTCGTATCAATCTTTTGACCGTTTTGAAGTAAGTCTACTTGAATCGTTTTCGGACGATCTTTCGCATTGTCGTCTTTCCACGTTTTTGTTCCTTCTACTTTTGTTTGACCTACTTTTGTATTTGTGATGTCGTAACCAGTTACTTCTGTTTTGTACCCATCTACCGCTTGTTCTTTCACTTCATACTTGTAGGCAGCGCCATTCGCATCGTATGCCGCTAAGTCTTTAAATTCATACTTCCAGCCGCTTGCTTCTGTTACTTCTTGCGTGCTGACGGCCTGACCATTTTGGAGTAAGTCTACTTTGATTGTTTTCGGACGATCTTTCGCATTATCGTCTTTCCACGTTTTTGTTCCTTCTACTTTTGTTATTTGTACCACTTTTGTATTTATAATGTCATAACCTTTGACTTCTGTTTGATATCCATCTACTGGTTGTTCTTTTACTTCATACTTATATCCTTTGCCATCTGCATTGTATGCCGCTAAGTCTTTGAATTCATACTTCCAGCCTGTTGCTTCGCTTACTTCTTGCGTTGCGATGACCTGACCATCTTGTAGTAAGTCTACTTTGATTGTTTTCGGACGTTCTGTCGCATTATCGCCTTTCCATATTTTTGTTCCTGTAATGAATGTAGTTTTCACTTTATTCGAAATCGGCAGCTTAACTCCATTTACAGCACCTGATTTAACTTCAAAACTTACTTTTTCCTGAGGATTGAAATCAATATACTCTGGAGCTGAAACCTCTTGCACATAATATTTACCTGATTGTAAATTAGGAATTTCAATTATTCCTTTTTCATCCGTTACATATACATCTCCAACTTGTTCACCTGACTCTTTATACAACTTAAACGAGACATTCGGTATTACTTTGTCTTCATCCGTTCCAAGGTGCTTAACAATTCTTAATGTTCCTTTAGGAGGTAAATCACCTTGAGCACCACCACCAGATGTTATATTTGTGACTGTGGCACTACCCGACTCAGAAACCGGTTGTTTGTATAGAATTTGATAATCAATCTTATAATCATTCTTAAAAGATTCTTGGCTCTTTCCGCTTTCCGTTATAGTACTTGTATAAAAAACGGTAAAAGACCTAGCACTTCCCATATTCCAATTAATCACGACTTTAAATGAATGACCGTCGTCATTAAACTGAACATATCCATAACGTTGATCTTCAAATTGTTTAATTGATAAAGACTCTCTGTCATTAACTGTTATCCGAAAACTATCTTTATTAAGTGTTTGACCTTCCTGCAAACTGTCAGACACAACAATATCTCTACTTAAATATTCTTTGTTTAAGTTTATATTCAAGAACCAACGCACTTCATCCGGGGTATCTGGTTGAATATCACCAGTTTTGTAGAAAAACGGTTTAGAGCCTGTACCACCACCACTGGTTGGACCGGTAATCGTTACAGTTTGCTTATCTAAAGTTGTGCCTAAATTTGTTTCAACATTTTTCGTTTGATCCGTTCCTACATCAGTCGCTTGAACTGTAAAATTAAAATGCCCTTTAATATTGTGAAGTTTCTCCACAATATCATTAAATGTACATACCACATTACCTGCACTTACTTTACAAGTACCAAAATTATTACCTTGCCCATCATTTAACGGAATCGTTCCGTTAAATCCTTGTAATTCTGGGGGCAGCGTTAATGTTAGTGTATCTCCAGACTTCATATTATTTCCAGATTTATCACTAAAAGTTACATTTATTTTAGCCTGTTCGCCGTAACTTAGTTTTGTTTTATCAATCTTAAAACTATCCACAAATCCTGTTGTATTTAACTCTTGTGCATTTGCTATTATAGGCATTAAACTTTGACCTATTGTAAACATAAAAAGCATTAGAATTGAAAAAATCGAAGTTACTCTTTTTACCATATCATTCTCCTATCAATTATTTTTAGATGGCTTCTAATATGAATATGCTATGACAATGACTCAATAGGCTGATGGTATTTTTCTCTTTCGACTGTTATAAGCTTAAAAGCTTGAAAATAGATCTCTATAAATGATTCTTCTACTCTCCATACATCTTCATTTTTTCTAATGTAACACTAAATCTATTAATTTTAATATTTACATCTCTAACATATCATGATAGTATTACAACTAGGAAAATTATATTCTCTCACCATTCCTATCAAATCTCAAAATCTTAAGTTGTATCATATATGCCATCTTATTGTGAGCATAAATTTCTGGTTAATAATGTTTTCATTTAAGTGCTATTGGTTTATTCATATTACTTTCCGTTATTATTAGATTCATAACATCATTATGTCCAAGTTTGATAGCACCTTTTTAATGATTCACAATTTTATTCACCAGAACCCTTCACCTCCCTCTTAAAGGCATTTTTCATGCTCTCACCCGTAATATTAGGACTATTTCAACAATAAAAATAGTTTTTGTAACTTTTGTAACCAATTTTGTAATTAAAGAAACCTAACAGTTGTTCCAACATGGATAAATACCAACTTTTGGATAGACCTCCTATTTTATAGTCCCTCCTATCTGTACCGAAATATCAATTTTTAATGCTTAATATATAAAAGAAAGAGTAGTAAACATACACGTCAATCAGATGAAAATTAAAAAAGCTGAATTTTCAGTCTCTTTATTTTAAAGGAGGCCATTTGCAACTACTCTCTTTGTGATTATGAGTTTAACACTAAACATAAGGTATAACAAGACAAAAATATACAATTTTCTGATAAATTCGACATTTATTTAGAAGTTAATATAACACCACTTATCGTTAATTAATATGTAATACAAAGAGGCTATTTCAACAAAAAAATATTTAAACATTAAAAAAGAAGAACCCTCACTTACTGAAACTCTTGAAGTGGCTCATAAGCGGTTTGAGACAACTGGTGTTTCTCTTTCTTCTGATGGTTTGAATCAACATTTTACTTCTCATACCTATATCTAACAAAAATAAACCAGATGCTGAAAAACATCTGGTTTATTTTTGTTAACTTCATGACCATGGATGGTTGTCCCATCCTTTCCACCTATCAATTATCATTCCTTTTCGTCTTCTTCTTTCACAAGATATGCTTTTTCATACGCAGGTTTCAATGTAGATATATATTCCTTATCGACTTGCTTAAAATGAAGCCCCCTTTGTTTATCTTTACGATCTTCATACTCTGTCCGAAGTTTTGCGGTTCGATTTTGCTGATTCTCGAAACTACTCTTTGATATTTCTAATTTCACTGCGAGGCCATTAATAAATCGAATGATTAAGTTACCATCTGCTAATTCTTTATTGTTTTCAATATGGAAGTGAGACAACCAGGCACATTCCTTTCTAGAATAAGAATACGTAGGAAAAAAGTAAAGTTGATCTGTCGGGCTAATCGCAATGGGTGCTTTGTGCGTAATACGTGTTAACTCTTTTGTACCGTCTTTTCTACCTAAAAAACTAGATCCGTGCTTGCGGCAACTTCGTTCGACAATATCAAGCGGCTTTTGAAACATAAAAAAAGAGTCTTCTACTTCAACCACTCGCGTTACAATACGTTTTTCTCCTAAAATAACTGGAAGTAAGGCCATAGTGTTCTTGTTTACGACATAGTTTTCGACGTAGCGTTCTACTTGTTCACCCATCTTACATTCGCTCCTTCATTATTTTTTCTTACAATCCATAACAGCAGCTGCATGGATAATTGTACCACCCAAAACCCAAAATAGTTAATATTTTCAAATATTTTACATTTTCTTATAAAACTTTAAAATTTCATAATATTCCTTCATATAAATATCTATATAAAATCTCCATATTTCTCTACAGGAAAAAGATATATTGTTATATAAAAACAGAAATTTTCTTTTTTGAAATATTTGTAACATAACAAAATCTTGTTTCACATATATGATTCAATAAACTTGTACAAATTACCTATTCCGTATATATTTCCACACCCATTTACGTATCTCTCTTACAGGAAAAATAAAACTTTAATTAATAAACAGCTTTCCGCACTTACTAACAGAAATCCTTATCAATCAGTCCTTTACGAATAATTTACTTCTCATCTAAATCCTTTACTTTCTGTACAATTTTGAAGTAGAAGTATTACTGTCTACTAATAGAAAATAGATTCACTTGTTTTTTCATTTAATATTTACATGAAAGGTACATGTTCAATATTAAAGATCGTAATATAAAAAGTTATTCTAATATTAAATACATCCATTTGTATTGTTTATTATTTTTCGGTAGATGTTTTACAATCGTTGGCTTAATTGTAAAGGAAGTTTTTTTGCTACGCTCAAACTCGAATGGAAAGATGATTACAAAATTCTCAACAAAAAAAGGATGGCATATGCCATCCTTTTTTATCACGTACTATAAAATTATAGTTTTACAACGTTTTTAGCTTGAGGTCCGCGGTTGCCATCTTCGATTTCGAAGCTAACTTTTTCGCCTTCTTCTAAAGATTTGAAACCTTCAGTTGTGATTGCAGAGAAGTGAACGAATACATCGTTTCCGCCTGGAACTTCGATGAAACCGAAACCTTTTTCGTTGTTAAACCATTTTACTTGTCCTGTTACTGTCATAATTATTTCCTCCTAAGAAAATATAAGTTTTTTTAGTCTTCATACATAAAAAAAGAATCCACACATTATCAAATACGAAACATAAAACAGTTCTCACATACTTTTTCTCGTTCGTTTTCAGCACTTGATAATATATGGATTGCTTGATTTAGTTATTCAACTGAGATAATCATAGCATACTTAAAATAGAATGTACAATATTTTTTGAAATTCTAATTTTCTAATTTTTGGTACCCCTCATAAAATACAGTATCACTAGTACAATTTTTACTTCATAATAAAATGAAACTTCCATCAGCGGGATACATACAAAAGAAAAGCAGGTGCCCTTAAAGGACACCCACTTCCTCACTTACTTCGTAAACTGTGCCTCTTCCGTAGACCCTTTCAGAGCCGTTGTAGAAGATGTTCCGCCTGTAATCACTTGTGCTACTTCGTCAAAGTAGCCTGTTCCAACCTCGCGCTGATGACGCGTTGCAGAATAGCCATGCTCTTCTGCTGCAAATTCTGCTTGTTGTAATTCAGAATATGCTGCCATACCACGCTCTTTATAGCCACGCGCGAGTTCAAACATACCGTAGTTTAATGCATGGAATCCTGCAAGTGTTACGAATTGGAATTTGTATCCGTATGAAGCAATTTCTTTTTGGAAGTTTGCAATCGTTTTTTCATCTAATTTTTGTTTCCAGTTAAAAGATGGTGAACAGTTATACGCTAGTAATTTCCCTGGATATTTCTCATGAATTGCTTCCGCAAAACGCTTTGCATCTTCTAAATTCGGTTCAGATGTTTCACACCAAACAAGATCTGCATACGGTGCATATGCTAAACCGCGCGCAATTGCTTGATCAAGCCCTGCGTTTGTACGGTAGAACCCTTCTGGTGTTCTCTCTCCTGTAATAAATTCTTGATCAACTGGATCAATATCACTCGTAATTAAATCCGCAGCATCTGCATCCGTTCTTGCTACAATAATTGTTGGCACGCCCATTACATCCGCAGCAAGTCTAGCAGAAATTAGATTACGTACCGCTGTTTGCGTTGGTAGTAATACTTTTCCGCCTAAATGTCCGCATTTTTTTTCTGAAGATAATTGATCTTCGAAGTGAACGCCTGACGCGCCTGCCTCAATCATACCTTTCATTAGTTCAAACACGTTTAATTGCCCGCCAAATCCTGCTTCAGCGTCCGCAACAATTGGTACAAAATAATCTGTATCACCGCTTCCTTCCATATGCTGAATTTGATCTGCACGCTGCAATGTTTGATTAATACGCTTTACAACAGCTGGTACACTGTTCGCTGGATATAAACTTTGGTCCGGATACATGTGCCCGGATAGATTAGCATCCGCTGCCACTTGCCAACCGCTCAAATAAATTGCTTTTAATCCTGCTTTCACCTGCTGCATCGCTTGATTTCCTGTTAACGCGCCAAGCGCATTAATATAATCTTCTGTATGAAGTGATTCCCAAAGCTTCTCTGCCCCGCGGCGTGCTAGCGTATGCTCAATATCAATTGACCCGCGCAGACGAATTACATCCTCAGCAGAATAAGGACGTGTTACCCCTTTCCAACGTTCATCTAACTCCCAGCTTTCTTGTAACTTTTGTACTCTTTCGTTTTTCATCTCTTCCATCCCCTTTTCCTTTTATAAAATCTCGTAACCTGGTAATGTTAAAAATGTTTCAAATTCATCATTACGCACCAAATTAGTAAAAAGCTTTGTTGCTTCTACAAATCTACCTTTCTCAAACTGTTCCTTGCCAATCTCTCGTTCTATTTTCGCTAGTTCTTCCACCTTGAACTCTTCTACTAAAGTAAATGTAATCTTACGTCCGTCATCCAGTTTCCCGCCTTCATGACGAATCCATTGCCACACTTGTGCTCGTGAAATTTCTGCAGTTGCCGCATCTTCCATCAAATTATAAATCGGTGCTGCCCCGCGACCACTTAACCATGATGCAATATATTGAATGCCGACGCTAATATTCATACGAAGCCCTTCTTCTGTAATCGTTCCCACCGGTACTTCTAACAAATCCTTTTCTGTTACATCAATCTCTTCACGCTTTCTAAAAATTTGATTCGGTGTTTTCATAATGTGATTAAACACTTCCAGCGCAACAGATACAAGTCCCGGATGGGCAACCCAAGTCCCGTCATGTCCATCTAAAGCTTCACGTTCTTTATCAGCACGCACTTTTTCAAAAGCAGCTTCATTTGCTTCCGGATTATTTTTAATCGGAATTTGTGCTGCCATTCCGCCAATCGCTGGTGCATTCCGGCGATGGCACGTTTGAATCACTTTTAAAGAATATGAGCGCATAAAAGGAGCCGTCATCGTAACTTGCGCTCTGTCCGGAAGTAGAAATTCGTTATGGTTACGAAAGCTTTTTAAGAAACTAAAAATATAATCCCAGCGCCCACAATTTAATCCTGCTGAGTGGTCACGAAGTTCATATAAAATTTCATCCATTTCAAAAGAAGCGTGGATTGTTTCTAATAACACTGTTGCTTTAATCGTTCCATTCGGAATCCCGATATATTTCTGTGCAAAAATAAAAACATCATTCCACAATCTCGCTTCTAAATAGCTCTCCATTTTCGGTAAGTAAAAATATGGTCCGCTTCCTTTTTCTAATAATGTTTTTGCATTATGGAAAAAGTACAAACCAAAATCAACGAGACTACCTGACATCTTTTCTCCATCGACTAACATATGTTTTTCTTCTAAATGCCAGCCGCGCGGACGCACAATAAGTACAGCTGTTTTATCACTTAAACGATATTCCTTGCCATTAGGATTCTTATATGAAATCGTTCCTTTCACTGCATCTCTTAAATTAATTTGGCCATCCATCGCATTTTGCCACGTTGGCGAATTAGAATCTTCAAAGTCTGCCATAAAGAGATGCGCGCCCGAGTTTAAAGCATTAATAACCATCTTACGATCTACCGGTCCTGTAATCTCCACACGACGATCTTCTAAATCTTTTGGAAGCGGGGCAATCGTCCAATCTCCAGCACGTATATGTGCTGTTTCTGGTAAAAAGCTTGGAAACTCCCCTGCATCAATTCTTTTTTGCTTTTCCACACGTTTTTGCAGTAAATTTTTACGACGTGTATTAAAATTCTCATGCAGCTCTTTTAAAAAAGTGAGCGCTTCCGGTGTCAAAATTTCTCCATACGCCGGTAATACTTCTAAAGCGAGTGTAACCCGCGAAGTTTGCGTCGACATATTAGCATCCCCTTCGTAAACTGTTTTATAACAGATTTGATTTTATATTTTATATTATATAACAAATTTCCTGAAAGTGAAGGAGTTTTTTGAAAATTTATCCTTTTTCTATAACATCCATCTATTCAAAACCGGCACTTTTCTTACTAGTAAATGAGGTAGCATCGTATTTTGCAGCATATTTAAAGCTCTTACCTGTTACCCTTTACTAAAACAAAACGAGTGCAGTTGTTATATAACAACTGCACTCGTTTTGTTGATTATGTTTTACTTTCCTCTAATACTACTGTCTTTGTTTTGGATTTTTGAAAAGTAAACGCCATCCCAACAAAAATCAAAATAATTCCCGCTGTCTGCATCGTGGTCGGACGAAACCCTGTAAATGCTGTATCAAGTAAAATAGCTACACCTGGATCCAAAAACACTAATACAGAAATGAGCCTTGTTGGTAAATCTCTTAAACTATCAAAAAATAAGTAATAAACAAAGCCAGTATGAATAAGTCCTGTCGCTGTAATCGCAATCCAATTACTCTCTGTTAACCCTTGAAACGCTCCAAAGTCTACAAATGGTAGTAACAGAAATATCCCTAAAAAAGTTTGCAAAAATGTCATTGCATATGCACTTGTTTGTTTAATTCCTTTCCCTAACAAGGTGGTAAATGCATAAAATAATGCTGCAAGAAGTGCCCAAACCATCCCAGAGGACATTAACTTTTCTATCGAAACACTTCCATCTACTCCCGCTACTAAAACAGTACCGAGAAAACAAATAACAATTGAAATAACAGATAGCACTGTTAACTTTTCTTTAAACACGACACTCCCAATCATTAATACGATAATTGGTGCAAGATGATACACAGAAATTGCAATTGTCACTGACATGACTTCGAAAGCTTTAAACAGAAACACCCAGTTAAAAACAAGAAAGACACCACACGCTAATATTTGCAGTATTTCTTTTCGATTCCACTTTTCTTCTTTAAACTGACCTGTTGCAATCCAACATAACGTTAAAAATATAGTGGCACAAATACAACGAACAAATACTAATTCAAATGATGGTAAATTTGTTTTCACTGAAAAAAATCCGATTGAGCCAAAAATAGACATCGATATGATCATTTTTATAGCTGGCGATGATTTTGTTTGGAATAACCTATTTGTGGCGCTCTTTTGAAACAATATAAACAACCCCCATTAGTTTAAAACGAACATTTACATTCCAAGTTTCGTAATATTCTCAATTTTAAATATACAATAAGATGAATGGAATGTAAAAAATCGTAAAGATACTTAAAGCCATTTATTCTCACGAAGTGGCATTTGCAATCCTCATTCCTTTTACAATGTAAAGCATCATTGTAAAAAATAAAGATGATAAAAGGCAATATAGAAATACTCGTTTTCCCCGTTATAGCCACCTATATATTTTACCATATTTTACATAAAAATATTTTTTCCTAAACAATCTATTTTGATTTTCTAACATATACATCACGGCTATGTAAACAAAAAGTGACATCCTCTCTTTTGTTTTCACATGGCATGGGGCGAAAATAGGTACTGATCCTTCTATGCATGGACAGATCCTGTTGTAGCTTTGGAATAAAGTTTGATCAAAAACATGTTGTTTATTTTAGAATTGACATGAAATTATATTAAGTTTATACTGTCAGTAACATACCACTGTTAATGACAGTATAATGGTATTAACAGTGATATATTGCTGTTATAATAACAAAACTATTTTTCACATTTCATTAAGGAGGTTAGATGTTTTATGAAACATACAGGGAGACATACAGGTGCATTTCTTTTGCTGTTTTTAACAGAGGGAGATAGCTATGGAGGGAAACTTCTGCAGAAATGTGAAGAAGAGCTTCCCATCAATCCAATTGATAGTGCCATTATATACCGCACCCTAAAAAAATTAGAAAACGAAGGTGCTGTTGAGTCTTATTTGGACACATCTGATCAAGATAAGCCGAGAAAGATGTACAAAATTACTACAGTGGGAAAAAAACAATTAGAAGAGTTTCAAATAGATATTGAAGAAAAAATTAAAAACTTATCATTTTTCTTAGACAAATATAAAGACTGGAAAGAGTCTAATCATGATTAATGGCGCTCTCCTTTACTCTTTAGCCATTATTCTTATCAGTATTTCTTTTGTAAAGGATCGGAATAAAACAAAAGATGCTCTATTAAAGTCATGGAAAATGTTTCGTAATCTTATACCTTCCATGCTATCAATTATGCTTTTCGTTGGACTATCACTATCTATATTAACGCCTTCCTTCATTTCTTCCATCATTGGGGAAAAATCTGGATTCATCGGTATTGTTTATTCAGCAATAATTGGCTCTGTTGCACTCATTCCAAGCTTTGTTGTGTTTCCTCTTGGAAATACATTAGTCCAAAATGGTGCGGGCCTCCCTCAAGTTGCGGCATTAATGTCTACATTAATGTCAGTAGGAATCACAACTTTACCGATGGAACAAAAGATATTTGGGCGAAGTTTTGCTTATTCTCGTAATGCATCTGCATTGTTAATGTCTCTCATATTCTCGTATATTATTTGGGTGGTGATGGTATGAATGAATTAAGAAGATATCGTTTCTTTTTCATTTTATTATTTGGGCTCATTATATGTACTTTTATAAACCATTCGTTGGGATGGAACGCATTTCAATTAACAGGAAAAAGTATTTTAGATATGCTGTTTCTACTTCCTCCTGTCTTAATATTCGTAGGATTGCTTGACCAGTGGGTGAAGAAAGAAACATTAATTAAATATATGGGGGAAAAATCTGGCATCTATGGCATCTTATTCTCCCTATTATTAGGAGGAATTGCAGCTGGTCCCCTCTATGTTGCTTTTCCAATCGCGGCACTTTTATTAAAAAAAGGAGCGAGCATACGATACATTGTATTTTTTCTAGGAGTTTGGACAACTGCAAAATTACCGGTTATGGTGTATGAATTTTCTTCATTTGGAGCTAAATTTACACTCATCCATATTTGTTTTGGTCTATTATTTTTCTATTTAATGGGTATTATTTATGAGAAGTTCTATGATAAACGACAATTGTTGAAATATGATATAACTAAAGAAGGATAGAGTTAGAGGAATCGTTCTTTAAGCCTCTAACTTTTAGCTCCTTTCGTAACTGTAACTTTTAATTGAACTCTCCCCACCTTCACTTCGTTTAGAGGAGAGGGCTTCTCAGTTAAAATGATAAAATTTCACAAAAAATACTTCATACTTTTGGGATTTCCGCATATAAATCACAGCTATGAAAACAAAAATTGATATCCTCTCTTTTGTTTTCACATGGCATCGGGCGAAAAAAGGCTCTGACCGCTTCTATCCATGGACGGACGCTCTTTTCCTAAACTTATACGCAAAGAAATGAGAAGCAGCGTCACCGCTACTCCTCATTTCTTCTGCTTCTCATACTCCTCAAACACATGAATTCTTTCAAAAATTGGCGGATGTGTATATAAGAAAAACTTCACTAACGCCGGTGGATTTACTTGACTTAAACTTGTTTTCGATAAATACTGGAACGTCTTTACACCAGACTTTCCATCTTTCGTCATATCTAAAGCATATAGATCAGCTGCCCGTTCTTCTATACGTGATACGTAGTTTGATAGCGGGCTTACTGCAAAAGAT
This sequence comes from Bacillus sp. FSL K6-6038, assembly GCF_038050455.1. Classification (NCBI taxonomy): domain Bacteria; kingdom Bacillati; phylum Bacillota; class Bacilli; order Caryophanales; family Bacillaceae; genus Bacillus; species Bacillus sp. FSL K6-6038. The sequence continues at coordinate 1,166,484 of NZ_JBBOUH010000001.1, read as the reverse complement.
AACACAGAGGAGATAAGAAAAAATAATGGGATAATCGATAAGCACGCCATCTTTGATAGGTGCAATGTATCTCCCCATTTTCTGAGGCACATGTTGATAATACGACTAATCAAATACATCCCTACAAACGTTAACACAATATAACTCGCCACACCCCAATATATATGTTTCATCACGTAATGTCCCATTTCATGAGCCATAATAAATAAAATCTCTTTATCTTTTAACTGCTGGAGCGTTGTATTCCACAATACAATTCGAGAATTCGATCCAATTCCTGTCACATATGCATTTAGGGCCGTTGTTTTTTCAGACATGTTCACTTCATATACATGCTCAGCTGGAATATCTGCCCTGTCCGCAATTGCTAAAATTTTCTTCTCTAAGTCTTTATTTTGCAATGTAGAAAAATCATTGTATAACGGATCAATTACAACGGGCTGTACAAAGGTTAAAAAGATTGTAAACGGTACTGACAAAGCCCAACCAGCTAGCCACCACCGCTTCGGAAATTTATAAATCAGCCATAAAAGAACAGAAACAACGAGAAACATCATAATATAATTTACCCAAAAATCAATTACATGATCTTTTATCCAACTCGCTGTGGATTGCGTTGAAATACCGTAATCAATTGAGATTTGATGCCCCATCCATTGCAGAGGCAATGCAAGAACGGTTGTAAGCAATGATAAATAAAAGAGATAGATAGCAACTTGAATAACCCGTACTTTCGTCGTTTCTTTTGACCATTTTTCAAAACGATTTGATATACCTAAAACAAGCACAAACAATAAAATAATCCATTCAAGAGGCGTCGCTAAAAAAAAGAGTAAATTTTTCACACGCGAATAATCTTGACTTAATGTAAGTTCCTTTGCATTCATAAACGTCTCTGGATCAGCACTCGTTCCTTTATACATATCTGGAATAATTTCATGATTCCATCCAAATAAATACCAATATATAAATAATGCAAAACCAACGTACAAAAAAAGTGACCACTTCACAACCTTCTTCACGGTATCTCCTCCTCTATGCTGCCTGTCTCTTATTATTGTAAGTTCGTTCCTCCTAAAATAGAACAAGCTAATACATCGAATTGTCATGCAATTTTCAATCCCTCCCCATAAATTTTCGGATTTTTCTTATAAAATAAAATTAGGAGGAGGATGGAAATTGAAAAAAATTTATATTACGTTTACATTAGGTTTAGTCATCGTAATTGGAATTGGAATTTACTATTTTACAGATTATCGTAAAGCTTCTGCTGAAATACCACGTGGAATCGTTATGGAGGATGTAAATGGTACAACGCTATCTTTTGATCAACTACCAAAAAAGCTTAAACTCGTAGAATTTATATACACAAAATGCCCTGATATTTGTCCCGTTACTACATACAAAATGAAGCATTTACGAGACGAACTAGAAAAGGATAAACTATTTGGTAAAAAAATTGAATTTATTACAATTACCATTGATCCTAAGTTCGATACAAAAGAAATATTAACTACATATGCCAACACGTTTGAAATGAAAAAAACGAAAGGGTGGCACTTACTGCGCGGTGATGAAGATGAAACGAAAAAACTAGCAGATACATTTAACTTTCAGTACCGCGATCCAGGAAGCGGACTCTATATTCATACTTCTAACTCCTATCTACTCGATGAAAATGATCGTTTAATCGAAGTCTTCGGTATGGGAGAACGCGGTTTTAACAGTAAAAAAGTGCTTGAGAAAATTAAAAATGCATTATAAAAACCTCTTCATCATTCGAAGAGGTTTTTCACACATATTATTCTATATAAACTATGCTACGAAACTTTAAACCTATCCATTCTACACTCTCTATTTATCCCGCATTAACGGGCAGTACAAGCCCGATTGGTGAGGGCTTTTAACCAGTGGGTGATGAAGAACCCCCCACTGATTAAAGTTTCACTTTATCTCTCTGTATGTTTCTTCGGCTCATATGTTGGAATAAGAAGCGCACTCGCAATCCAGCAAACAAGACCGAAACCACTTATATATTTCCCGTATTCATAATGGTTTAGATAAACCTTCCCTACAAGAATTAAGATAAATCCAAGTAAAACAACTACATATCCAACTTGTTTTTTCGACAATACCAATCAGCACTCCTTATTGAAAAATGTTAATAAAAAAACTTAAATCCTGAAAAGAAATGAAGCTATATTTCATAATTCCTTGTACAGCTAGAAGTAGTATAAGACCAAGTACACATATATAATTAATCCCATCTTCACTTCTTTTCTCAACTACAATACCGCCCCCAATGCATAGTAGCCCTAGAAGATGAAGTGCTAAATAAACAAAAAAGTATGCTTCATTCCAGCGAAAGCCTACATTCACTGTTGTAATCACAATTAAACTCACCATAATCACATAAAACAATTTATTTGATTGAATTGTTTCATTCATAGAATCATATCCATTCCTTTCTATATAAATCTTTTTTGATTTTCCAACATACAAATCGCCACTATGAAAACAAAAGGTGACCTGTATTTTTATTTTCACTTAGCATGAGGATGAAATAGGCTCTGACCGCTTCTATCCATAGACGGATTCTCTCTCCGGCCTAAAAAAAATAGGTATATCTTTTTTATTATTCAATAAATTCTACGTTCTCTAACCTATAACTCTCTCATTTTATTCATATATACTACCGGCACCTCTTTATTCATATAACGACGATTCACGAACAAAAAGACGAGTACTAAATTTAATCCAATGATAAAAATAATAAGTCCTGTAAAAAATGGAGTTTGATTAGAAAAATCTGCGAAGCTTATCATTTCTTCCTTACTGAACATAAAAGATGTAATAAGTACGATTGCATTATTTAACATATGAATACTAATCGGCATCAGTAAGCTTTTCGTCCGAATGTATACAATTGATAGTACGATACTAAACATGACAGCACTGAGGAAATCAATATGAAAACATCCGAAAAGAATCGCTACAATAACCATCGCTTTTCCGGTTCCCCATTTCGCTGCAAAACGCTGAAATAGAAATCCCCTAAATACAAATTCACATACAATAGGAGCTACTAGTACGATTATTATAAATTGATATATGTATCCGCCTGCACTCCCTATAATCGGTTCATGTAATATATTTATAATAAAATCCGGTGTAATCCATACAAAGCTATACATATACAATACAAGATATCCATAACTAAAAAGGCATAGCATTCCCGTAATCATTAAAACTTGTAAAAGATTAAATGCTTCTCTTCTATTCACAAATAAAGTAAATGGAATACGATGGCGCTTACATTGATACCATAACCAAAGTGATGGAAATATGTAGAGTACAAGTGTGCTTGCAAAAGAAGAAATTGATATATGAAATGTATTCTCTAACAATTGTTTACTAATACGTTCAATCAAAACAAGTAGTGTAAATACAATCAAAAAATATCTGGCTCGCATCGAACAAAACGGATTCACACTCATCTCCTCCCCTATGTTACATTTATCATATCATTCGAATCTTATTTTTAAGCAAAGAAAACCTTAAATTTTCCTTAAAAATCCCATAACTTACAATAAAATGTTATGATATTCGATGAAAATAGGGGGCGATTCAGATTGTATAATGCAAATGTTTTACTTGTTGATGATGAAACGGCAATTTTACAACTATTAACTACTATTCTACAAAAAGAAGGATTTTCTCATATTACAACTGCTACATCTGCAGAAGAAGCTTTACAATTCGTAGAACAAAATCGTTATGATTTAATGATTTTAGATGTCATGCTTCCCGGGCAATCTGGTTTTGACATTTGTCCAATTATTCGTCAAAAAACAGATTGTCCAATTTTCTTCCTAACAGCAAAATCATCTGATTTAGATAAAGTATCTGGTTTCTTATACGGGGCAGACGACTATATTACAAAACCATTCAATCCACTGGAAGTCGTCGCTCGTATGAAAGCTCAACTTCGAAGACATATGAAACAAACTACACAACCTATGAAAGAGACACACTTTATTTCATTTGGGAGATTTCAGGTCGATAAACATGCAGCTGAATTACAAGTAGATGGGAAAATTGTGGAATGTTCAGCTCAGCTCTTTCAACTACTACTCTTTTTCTGTGAACATCCTAATTACGTGTTCTCAAAAGAAGAAATATACGAAAAAGTATGGGGGGCTCCTGCCTATAATGGAGATGACAACACAGTTATGGTTCATATTCGAAAACTACGTGAAAAAATTGAGCTTGACCCAAGTAACCCGGAGTACATAAAAACTGTTCGCGGACTTGGTTATAAATTCATCGCAAAGTAGGTACCAACTATGAATTTAAGTAGAAGGATTATTATACAATTTATTATACAACATATTTTCGTCTTGTTTACTTTACTCATTGCAGTCATCGTCGCTTTCGTCTACCTGGGGCATCTTTTTAGTACGACCCTTTATGAACCAAATGTTCCAGAGTTTGATAACTTTACTATGTCTCAGCATGTTTCTTCAGAAAACGGACGTATTACATTAAGTTCTGAGGTAAAAGAAATGATTGAGGAGAAAAATGATTGGCTTCAAATTGTCGATAAAAATGGAAAGGTACTCTATGACTTCAATACTCCTGAAGATGTTCCTGGTTCTTATACAAAAACAACATTAGTTGCTTATTTGCAGCATCATATACAAAGCCCTTACAAATTTACGTATTGGGACATTGAAGTTAAAGAGAAGACAGCAATTGTGATTTATGGTGGAAAGCTAAAGAGTAATACTTTACTTCAAGAGTTAAAACAAGAACACGGTTCACCATTATCAGCTGAATTTTCTTTAACAGAAAAAGAAAAGAAACAGCTTACCGCAGAAGGTGCTACGCTGCAAATATTTAACGCACAAGGAGAAGAGATTTTTGCTTATCCTAAAACAAAAAGAAACTCCTTTTCAGCCATTCAAGCTGTACTTTCTGAAAAAGAGCCTTGGAATCACAAAGAAAATATCTCGAGTTTATATAATCCAGAGGACCAAACCTTATTTACCATAACAGTAAAAAATGATCATTACTATCCATCTGATATGAATGAAGATTTATTAACAAAAAAAATATTCATAGGATTTGGAGTTATTATTCTAATCGCTTTTGTCTACTTAGTTATTCTTTCTATTTGGTACGGAAGAAAATTTGGTAAACCATTATTACACACAATGCGTTGGCTCAAAAATATAGCTAGTGGAAAATATGAAGAACCGGTAAGTAAAAAAGGAAGAACAGTTCGCTTCCGGCGCTCAGGTAAAGAAAAATGGTCATTCAGACTGTTTAAAGATGTAACAAATGCTCTAGAGCACCTTTCTATTACACTCAAAAAAAATGAGTCCATACGACAAGTTATTCAACAAACACGTGAGGAATGGATTACTGGCCTCACTCATGATTTAAAAACACCACTCAGTTCCATTTATGGGTACTCTCTATTACTAGAATCGAAACAATATAACTGGGATGATAACGACATTCAACAATTCGGTCGTGTTATACGAGAAAAATCTCAATATATGACAACATTAATTGATGATCTAAGCTTAACTTACCAATTAAAAAACAACGCGATTCCCTCTCAGCACGTTAAAGTTGAGATTAATCAATTTGTCCAAAAAGTCTTGTTACAATTTATTAATAACCCGACACTTCAAAATCAAAACATAGAATTTGTTCCTAGTTCCAATGCAATTCATTACTCTATTGAAGAAAAATGGTTCCAACGTATCATTGAGAATTTATTAGCAAATGCAGTAAAGCATAATAATGAAACAACAAATGTTATTGTAAAACTTGGACAGAATAAACAATCTTTTACACTTTCTATTTCTGATAATGGAAAAGGAATGGATGAGCAAACGAAAGAGCTTTTATTTGAACGATATTACCGCGGTACAAATACTGAAGAAAACAACGCAGGAACAGGCCTTGGCTTAGCGATTACAAAACAACTTGTTCTTGCACATAACGGTACGATTTCCATTGAAAGTGAAATTGAAAAAGGAACAACCATTACGATGGTGTTCCCATTCTCACCTAATAGCAAAAAAGAGTCCTAATATAAAGTGAAACTCTAATCAGCGGGGATAAACTCCCTCCGCTGATTCAAGTTTCACTTTAGTTATCATTTGCTCCAATTCTAATGGTTGAAATGTATATGGTTGTACATCATATCCGATGTTGTAAGTAAAAGACAGGTAACAATTTTGATATTAGGAAAGTACTACTATAGTTAATAGGAAATCCGTATATAGTAGTCCACCAATAATACGTGGTACTACATTTCATGAAACTTTGTACTATGAAACCATCTACTTTTTAACTTTTGTTTTGAATTAACCCTTATTTTCCCTATAATATATGGACCTATTTTTGTCTTATTTAGGAGATATACCATAGGAATTGGACATAGTATACCAACCAACATATCAATACTTATTGTGCCAAAAAGAGTATTAAACTGAGGCATTTTTGCTAATATCACATTAGATATAGTCCGATGAAAAAACGGATGTAGCAAATAAATTCCAAATGAGTATTGATTGATTAGTATTAAAAATTTAGGTACATGTTTTATTTTTGATGCAATATGGAAAAGCACCAGTATTGTAGATATTGTAAATAAAAGAACATCCACTCTTTTAGAACTAGTAACAGTTAAAATATTAAAATGTTGAAAAAGAATAACGATGATTCCTGTTAATATCCATGAAGAGATGATCCATTTACGGTTTTTATTTAGCCATGTTTTAAAGTATTCATAATGAGCACCTGCATAATATCCAATAAAGAAGTAAATGATCCAGCCTGGAAATGGAATCCAAGAGTAGTAATACCAAATATCATTTGCATATGGAATATCAAACGGTTGAATAAAATTAAAAAAGCCTAAGTAGATTAAATTAATCAGTAACGAGAAAATAAGAACAAATTTAGGAGAAAAAAACTTCTCAATTTTATTAAAAATAATGTGCAAAAAGTAGAACTGAAATATAATTAAAACAAAATAGCCATGGAACTCTCCTAATACAATATTTCTTATAGATTGTACTAAGATTGCATGGAATCCATTCGTATAATTTGAAATAGCTGCATAAAAAATACCCATACATATAAAAGGCAATAAAATAAATTTTACTCTTTTTAAAATGAATTGATTAGGTACTTTATCCCTATAATTATAAGCTATTACAAATTCAGATATAAAAACAAACATAGGTGTACCGTACATAAGTAGTAATTGAAGATACGATACCAATACATCTATTGTATTTTCAGATGCAAAATTTGCAGAACTTCGTGTTATGGCATGTATGAGAACTACACTTAAACATGCTAAACTTCTTAATATAGTAATTTCTGAAACTTTGTTTTTCATACATTCCACCTTCAACATAAATTACATATCCATAATTCCAAATGAATTTTCGACATAGCAAATTTATTTGGAAAAGCAACTTATTTTTCAAAATCCACAGCCGCATCTATCTCAATTCCTGTTTTTCTTTTAATGATAAGAAAGTAGTTTGTTAAGTGAATAATGATAGTGAGATGCCAGTCCTATTACACCATCATTAAATTTTTACGTATTTTGAAATATTTCCACATATAACTGTTCTTTCATTTTCTTTACTTTATTTCTTTATTTCTCCTCTTAAGAGTAATATAGACAAGAGGAATAGGTACTTAAACGTGGTAAAAAATAAAGTGAAACTTTAATCAGTGGAGGGTTTTTTCATCCCCACTGATTATTAGCCCGACCAATCGGGCTTTTACGGGATAAAATAGGATTTGTAGAATAGATATGCAAATCATATGATACTGGCTATTTCTTAAAAAAAGCTTAAAACCGATTAAAGCGATAATGGATAATCCAAATTTTAATCCAATCAAAATTATCAAAGTACATTTCCAATTTTTCTAGCTAATTGTTTCAAAGCATATGGTAACATATATTGTTGTAATTCTTGAGAAACCAATTCTAGTTTATTAGAAATCGATAAATTTGTTCAAAAAACGCCATACTTCCTGCATACTTTCTGCATACTTATATAAAAAAATGGCGTTTTTCTAATTATTTAGATACAAATTCACCTCAGCTTAATAGCAATGAAATGATATTCTATTAGTATGTAAGCCTTTCAAACCTTTTGAAGGATTTCTTCATTCACATAGTCTTTGCTAACAGAAATATATAATTCGCTTAAGAAAACATAATTCTTTTTACGATTCAGTAGGCTTCTTCATAAATAAGGCCGTCCACAGTTCAGAGACACCAAATACTTTATTCGATTGTTTTATTTCTTTCATTCTACGTATTTCTACTTAAAAAAACCTCTAAAGATATCTCTAAGCTTTTCATCTGTAAAACCTAATCCACTTTTAAGACTTTGTAGTTTGTACACTTCCCAATCCGTTTCATACGAATACTTCATGAACAGCCCCTACTTCCATACCGTCGTCACTTTTCATAATCGTTGGACGCAGCGCCCGAAGCCGAGCTATCGTTTACACAACTTCTTTAATATGATTAATCTTAGCCTTAATACGAAAAAAAGTTTCCTAGAATCTAGGAAACTTTTTCTCTTCTTATTGTTGTTTCTTCTGCACCGGCAACCAAATCTCAACTTGCGCAAACTCGCTCTTATCCTCATGACAACGTTCATCGTATAATTCAAACTCTGTAACTCCAGCATGTTCATACCCTGAGTGCGGGAACCATTCTGTGAAAACTGCATTCCACGTTTGTTGAATGGAAGATACCATATCTTTATGCGGTACTTTAGGCGTTGTAAATACAGCGTAAGTTGCTTCTGGGAACGTGCGCTGCGCTAGTTCAGTCGGTACCCCATCAAAACTTGTAACTTCCATTCCAATAATATACGTGAAATCTCCTGTTTCTAAATTAAAATCCGTGCACATTCCAAGCTCTACATATTGATCTGTATGTTTACGGTTTGTAATGTTACTCGCAAGATTGTTTTGTAAATAACGGTCCCAAAATGCCGGAATATCTTTAAGGTTTTTCCCTTCTTTACTAGACGTCTTTATCTCATATCCAGCCACATGAAACGCTGGTTTTTTTTCAATACGAAATTCCATTTGTATTCCCCCTAAATATGGATTGAACTTCCGCTGCTTCACATTTGCTTTATAATACATCGGTGTCTTAATTCCTTGCCTTCGGTAGCTACTTGGCGTCATCTGAAACAACTTTTTAAAGGCTCGAATGAACGTTTCATGAGATTGAAAGCCATGTTCTAATGCGATATCAAGAATTTTTTCTTCCGTATGAGAAAGCCGATAAGCTGCCCGGGCTAGCCTCCTCCTACGAACATACTCCATGACAGTATCGCCTACTAGCGCTTGGAATACGCGATGAAAATGATACTCCGAGAACCCTGCAATACGAGCCAAATTACTTAATGTTTGCTTCTCCATTACATCTTCTTCAATATAATCAATTGCTTTTTGAATTTGTGTTTCATAGCTTTCCATCTCTGTTCACCCGCCTTATGTATTATCATAAAAGAGAAGACAATTCTTTTCTTGACGTTTTTTGCTTTTATTTTACAGAAATTTGCAACTTTTTCATATTACATTCGTTGTTATAAGTAAAAGGAGGGAGATAATTGAAAAAACATGGTGTGAAAGTGTACGGTATTGTCATTACTGGCCCATCGAAAGAATTAGTAAAATCACAAAATTCTCCTCATGTTCGCGACGCTACTCTTGGAGATATTGAGTTTTGGAATTGGTTTAAGCGTCCAAGTGGTTCTCGTCACTAAAGTGAAAACAACCATTCGAAGTTGAATGGTTGTTTTATTATTACATCACTCAAAAGTAACATCGATCTGAATAACTTCCGACCGGCTCCCAAGTCTAAGCGGCGGACCCCAAAATCCGAATCCAGAAGAAACAATCGCATGAAATGTTTCCTTTTGTAAGTATCCCCAGTCCAGTTCATACATTCTTCTAGTAATAAGATGATTCGGTGCCATTTGTCCTCTATGCGTATGGCCCGATAATAATAAATCAACGCCAGATTCCGCTGCCTGTTTTAATTCAAACGGCTGATGATCCATCGCTATAACAGGAAGCGATTTATCTACGGTGCTCATTAACTCTTCGAAACTTTGACGATCTCGCTCCGTTTTATCTGTTCTTCCAACGAGATAAAAACCCTCTTCCATTTTGATTACTTCATCTAACATGATATGAATATCGATTTTCTTCATTTCTTGCAAAAATTCTGGAATGGCTCTTCCGTAATATTCATGATTTCCGAGTACTCCATACACACCAAGAGGCGCCTGCATTTGTTTCATAACTTGTCCCATGTTCTTTTTTATAAATTCTCCAGGATGGTCATCAATGATATCCCCTGGCAACAAAATAATATCGGGCTTCATTTCATTTACATGGTGCACGAGTCTTTTCAAATGAGAAACACCTGATAATTTGCCAAAATGCATATCAGACGCCATCGCAATGCGAAGCGTTTTCCGCCCTTTCGCTTCTTTTGGTATGTGAATTTCATACTTTCGAACAATCGGACTATATGCATTAAATGTTCCATAACCAAATATGAAAAGAAACATAATAAGGGTAACAATTCCTGTCCAAATAATAGCTGTATCTCTCGGCACCGCTACCAGTTGTAAGATAAATACTGCTATATCAGCTAGCGGCAGCAAAATAAGTGCATATTGCATTACCGCAAACCAATAGGAACCAATTGTCCTTAAGAACGGAAGGAATTTGAAAACCTGGACGATTACATACGCATATGAGAATAATGCAACTAACAAAGCATAATATCCCCAAGATTGCCAACCAAAACTTGTTTGAAGCCAAACCCATCCGTTCCATCCGATGTAGAACATCAGTAATGTATATAGAATCAAAATAGTAACTATATTAAAATATCGACGAATTTTCACAGCGTGCCTCCTTTTCTCTTTCTTTTATTATAACTCGATAGCTATTCAAACTATAAATATTACGTATCATGAACGACTAACAATTCCCTATCATTTCATAAAATAAAACTTTAATTAGTGGGGATTTTCTTCCTCTCTCCCTAACCTCTTTGCTTTTGCTGAATGTTGTAGTACGTACTACCCAAAAAAGTTTGCTCATTTTAGGATACGTTTTGTTGAGCAGGGACAGGGACATTTTCTTTTATTGAAAAGTTTTATTATCTTCTGCTATATTTAAAAAGAAACTAAAGGAAGTGCTACTTGATGAAACAGGCTCTAGTAATCATTGACATGCAAGAAATTTTCTTTAATTATCCTCAAAACTATTTATTTAACAATGAGCAATTAGTTACAAATATAAACGAACTAATTAAGCAAGCTCATGAAAAAAATGTACAAGTTATCTTTATTCAACATACGAGTCAAAACGAACAAGACGAACTTTTTGAAGGAAAAGATGACTGGAAACTTCATAAAAATTTATTCGTATCCCCTACCGATAAAATTATCCAAAAATCAAAATGGGATTCATTCTATCAAACTGAACTCTTAGATTACTTAAAGACCAATGAAATAGAACAACTTATTTTTGCAGGAGCACAGACGGAATTTTGTCTCGACACAACGATTAGAGCTGCCTTTAGTTTAGGGTATCAAAAAAATCTACTTTTCAAAGAAACACATAGTACAATAGATGGTGCTATTTTAGATGCGGGTGATATTATTAATCATCATCAATCGATTTGGAATAACAGATTCCTAACTGTCATTGATGGTAAAATAAAATTATAAATATAGAATTCTATTATAAAAATAAAACGAACCATCCTTATTTACGGACGGTTCGTTTTATTTTCCCTAACAGGTATCCATGTTTTATGCTTGCACTGCCTTTTCCCTTAACGCTCTTCTAAGTAGTTTACCAGTCGTATTCTTCGGCAACTCCTCCAAAAACTCGATACTCTTTGGCACCTTATATTTTGCAAGATGTAAAGAACAGTAATGCGTTAACTCCTCTTCTGTTACCGCACCATTCTTCAGAACAACATAGGCGCGCACTGCTTCTCCTAAGTTTTCATCTGGAACACCAATCGCAACAACTTCCGCAACCGCTTCATGTTGATATAGTACTTCTTCTACTTCACGAGGATATACGTTATAACCGCCTACAAGGACAATATCTTTTTTACGATCAACAATATAAAAGTAACCTTCATCATCCATTCTTGCTAAGTCCCCTGTATACAGCCATCCATCACGAAGCACTGCCGCTGTGTCTTCTGGTGCATTATAATATCCTTTCATCACGTTTGGACCACGAACAATTAATTCACCTACTTCGCCTACAGAAACTTCTTCCCCAAGCTCATTCACAATTTTATTTTCCACATGCCAAATATTTGTTCCAATCGAACCTGGTTTACGCGGACGATCTAATGGATTAAAGCAAGTAACTGGTGAAGCCTCTGATAATCCATATCCCTCTGAAACAATAACATTAAAGCGATTTTCAAAGTTTTTCAGGAGAGCAACAGGCATAGAAGCCCCGCCAGAAATACATAGACGAAGTGTCTGAACATCGTCTGCGCTTGCTTCCTCATATAAATATAAATAATTGTACATTGTCGGTACACCGGCAAATATTGTCGGTTCATACGTACGACAAATACGAAATACTTCTTTCGGACTAAACTTTGGTAACATTAAAATCGTTGCACCGTTAACAATTGGGGCATTGACTGCAACGGTTAAACAAAACACATGGAACATTGGAAGCGCAGCAACAACGCGATCATCCGCAGTATATTGTAAATACGATGCTACATCGCTAGCATTACTATATAAATTTTTATGTGTAAGCATAGCGCCTTTTGGCTTTCCAGTTGTTCCTGACGTATACAAAATAACAGCTACGTCTTCTTCATTTAGCTCAGGACCTTCATAAGATAGGTCACCGGTTCCTATAAGACTAGTAAACGTTTTCATTTTTTCGGTTTCTGTATGATTGAAATCTGCTGAGGTTTCACATATGATGATATGTTCAAGAGAAGGAAGTCTTGTTGTAAGAGATTGTATAACAGGTAGAAGAACGTCGAGTGTGATGATTGTTTTTACATCTCCATTTTGTAAAATATAATGCATTTCGTCTGCTGTATAAATTGGATTAATTGGAACGACAGTTGCTCCAGCTTTCATTGTTCCATATAAACCAATTAAAAAATGTGGTGAATTACCAACAACTAATGCAACATTGTCCCCTTTTCCAATGCCCATTTTTGCTAAATTACTAGAAAACTGTGTGACCATTTTATTTAATTGGTCATATGAGACCGACTGATCCATAAATATATACGCCGGTTTCTCTCCTTTCTGTTTTGCTGTTTCAGCTAAAGATTGAACGAGATTCACACAAACCCCACCTTTATAAAATTTAGAAAATTTAAAAATTCTAAATACATTATATTAAAAGAAAATTAAACTAGCAAGTAACATTTAATTAACTGCATATAAATGAGCATTCATTCATTTTTTAATTAGAGACTCCATTTCTTGTTTTTATGCGCTTTTTTGCAACAAAATAAAAAACAGTCATACGGACAATATGACTGTTTTTACGAGTTAAAAGAATAACGCTAAGAAATCTTCTTTTGTTATATTACCAAAGTAGCGTTTTACATCTACATCTTCTAAAGCCGCGGCAAAAGCTTCTTTATCAAACTGTACTCCTGTTAAACACTCTTCAATATCATGAACATCTTCCACGCCGAAGAAATCACCGTATACTTTACATTCAGTTACTGTTCCTTTTGTTACCTCTAGGCGAACATCAACTTGTCCAACTGGGAAACGGTGTGAATGTTGTAAGTTGAACTTAGGAGACTTTCCGTAGTTCCAATCCCAATTACGGTAGCGCTCTTCAGAAATTTTATAGATTTCTTTCCAATCTTCTTCTGTTAATTCATACGTTGGAATTTCTGTTTCTCCTTCAAAAATCGTCGCTAGAAGAAGCTGTTTAAATTCTTCCGTTGTCATTTTTTCATGTAAAAATTCCGTAATGTTCGCTACGCGGCTACGAATTGATTTAATCCCTTTTGATTGAATCTTATCCATTTTTACTTTGAGTGCAGATACAACGTGATCGATTTCAGAATCAAATAGTAATGTACCGTGACTAAACATACGACCTTTCGTTGAAAACTGCGCATTACCTGAAATTTTTCTACCTTCAGCTAAAATGTCATTACGACCGCTAAGCTCTGCATTTACACCTAATTTTCCAAGCGCTTTCGTAACAGGCTCTGTGAACTTTTTAAAGTTATGAAAACTATCCCCATCATCTTTCGTAATAAAGCTGAAATTTAAGTTCCCTAAATCATGATATACAGCGCCTCCGCCAGACAAGCGCCTTACGACATGAATACCTTTTTCTTTTACATAATCAGCATTAATTTCTTCTACTGTGTTTTGGTTTTTTCCAATGATAATAGAAGGTTCGTTAATGTAGAACAAAAGGTATGTTTCGTTAATATCTAAATTTTTCACGCAGTATTCTTCAATCGCTAAGTTAATTGTTGGATCTGTAATTCCTTTATTATCAATAAATAACATCATATCTCACCTCATGAATTCCAAACATAACCGCTATGCGCAAGCGTAATGCGGCCGTCAAAAATTTGTTTTGCTTCTTCTACTAAATCAGATATGTTTCCTGTGTGCGGCAGATGCGTTAACAGTAATTCCTTTACATTTGCATTCTTTGCAATATCCGCTACTTCTGTACTATTCATATGCCCTGCTTTTGCAGCTTCCTGATGTGCATACATATTACACTCACAAATAAATAAATCTGCATCTTTTGTAAATGGAATAAATTCAGGAATGTAGCTAGAATCAGCACTATATACGATAACTTTATCTCCCACCGTAATACGCATCGCATAGCATATAACAGGATGCACCGTCTTTAAAAATGAAATAGAGAACGGCCCAATCTGTAATGTTTCTTCCGGATTGTACACAATCCCTTTCGTGTGTGGTGCATGTGTTAAGGAAGAGAATCCTTGCACATCAAATCCATGTCCATAAATCGGTAGTTCTGGTAATTGCCCTTTTGCCATGCTTGTAATTAATCTTGCATATTGCAATACCCCAATATCCGCAACATGATCGTGATGATAATGTGACAACAGAACCGCATCTATATCAGATGGTGTTATATATTTTTGAATCTGTGCTAGTACACCACTACCACAGTCAACAAGTAAACGAAAACCATCGTGTTCAAACAAATACCCCGACGTTGCTTCTCCCACTTCTGGAAAGCCGCCCCAAAAGCCAACAACAGTCATTTTCATATGTATCCATCCTTTCTAAACCACTAGAAATGCAGTATTCTTCCTCTAATGAGAAAGATTTTTACTTACACTCTACATTGTTAACTATAATCCATTTCCTAAACTTTTTCATTATTTTTCACTTTGTTATAAAACAGTTGTTGACATTTCATTTTTGTACTAATACAATGATACTAAGAAATGGAAATGGAGGGATTTACATGATCGATCAACCGATGGAATTTTTCAGAAATTTACCAACAAAAACGTGTGCGCACTGCGGGAAGGAAATTGATGAGCAACACGAAGCATATCATAATAAATGTGACGATTGCGTTCACGAAGAATAATAGTTTGTAAACATAAGAAAAACCTAGCAGACATTGTCTACTAGGCTAGTAACATCGTATTCTTCACCGTTGAACCTTTCACCAAGAGCTCCAGTTCAAACTCATACAATTCTTTTTTGCGATAATTTTTCGTATGGATTTTATCCATCATTAAATCAACAACTTTATGAGCCATTTCATCAATTGGCTGTTCAATCGTTGTAATACCCGGTTCTGTAATCTGTGATAAAATTTGATTATCAAAGCCAACTACAGCTAAATCATCAGGAATGCTCCAGCCATGGCGTTTCGCTTCTGCGATAATTCCAGCTGCGACTTCATCGCCTCCTGCCAAAATAGCGGTAGGATTTTTTTTGTCCTTTAATACTTCATGGAATATTCTTTTTCCATCTTCCCAAGAGAAAGCGTTTTCAAGAAAATCAATCGCTTCTACTTCTTTGCTCTTTTCAGTGATTGCACGTAAAAAGCCCATTTTTCGCTGTTGGCTCACTACTTTTGTTTCATTTCCACGGCAAAAAATAAGGTTGCGATAATCTTGTTCTAGCACATGTTTCGCAGCTATGTATGCCCCTTGTGCATGATCAAATTTAACCGTTGGAATATTTGCTTCTTCAATGTATTCATTACATAACACAATTGGACCGTGTTGTAAATATGGCTCCACGTTCTCCCATGGATTCTCAAGTGAACATAAGATAATACCATCAACTTGTTTTGTTGATAACAGTTGTAAGTATTCCATCTCTTTTTCTGGTAAATATCTTGTTTGGCAAATAATCAGTTTATATTTATGTTCAGAAGCAGCAATTTCAATTGCTTCAATAAATCTACTGAAAAAAGGATTTGTAATCCTTGGAACTAGCACTGCAATTGTTTCTGTTTTCTGTTTACGAAGTCTTCTTGCTGCAGAATTAGGAACGAATCCTAAATGCTTCATCGCCAATTGAACTCTCTTTTTCTTCTCATCTGATACATACGGATGGTTGTTAATCACCCGAGAAACCGTTGTTCTTGATAACCCCGCTAATTTCGCCACGTCCTCGATCGTTGACACGAAATTCTCCCCCTTTGTATGAAAACGTTTTCTTAAGTAGATTATATAGTATATTATTGGAAACCGCAATACAGGCTCGCATGATTTTACTATATTAATATTATACATAGAAAAAAGTCTGTTATTTGCAGGAAGATTTGACTCATATTTAGAACTTCACAATAAGGATATTTATTACATATGAAGGATGATATTTCATGAATCGAACAGATCGTTTACTCTCTATTCTCATTGAGTTACAGAGAAAACAAATTGTTACAGCTCAAAGTTTAGCGGGAAAATTTGAGACGTGTAAAAGAACAATATACAGAGATATGCAAGCACTCAGTGAATCCGGTGTCCCAATCTTTTCAATGCCTGGACAAGGTTATTCTTTAATGGATGGTTATTTCTTGCCGCCCATTCAATTCAAACCAGAAGAGGCAGTAACTCTTCTATTAGGAAGTGATTATGTCGAACAAAATCTCGACTCAGCTTTTTCTACACATGCAAAATCTGCTAAAGAAAAATTAGAAGCAATCCTCCCTTCTGAACAGCAAAAGAAGGTCAAGGAGTTAAGAGGAACTTTTCGTTTCCTCTCCGGTACTTTCTCTCATCAAACATTTGCTCAAGAACAACTAGAGAAACAACTTCTTCTATTACAAGAAGCTATTCAGGAACAACAATGTGTTTCTTTTTCTTATCGTAAACCGAATCAAAGTGAACAAAATAAACGTACGGTAAATCCTTATGGTTTAGTCAATATTTCAGGGATTTGGTACATTGTTGCCCATTGTCTACTTCGGCAACAAATACGTCATTTCCGTTTGGATCGCATGGACAACTTACAGCAAGAGCAAACGTTCTTTATTAAACCGGAGAACTTTTATTTACCAGACTATCAACCTGAAAATAATCGAACCATTATCATTCATTTATTATTTCCATCCCATATTGCACACAAAATTATTGAGTCTCGCTACTTTTTTATAGATTCCTATGAACAAAAAGATGATGGCTTTCATGTGCTTCTAACATCAAGAAGTATAGATGAAGTATTTCCATGGGTATTGAGCTGGGGAAGCCAAGTAAAAGTGCTAGAACCGACTATTCTTTCTGAGAAACTTCGAGAAGAAGCAAAGAAAATGCTACAAATGTAATTTTTTCTTTCACTGCTGACATAATGGTGTCAACATCACTCGTTTATAGTGATCCTTAAGAACTACATTTTATAAAAGAAAAGGAGCTAACCCTATGAATCCAAATGCCATTTTAGAGAAATTTGAAAGTGTAACAATGTATTACATAAAAGAATTAGAGAAATACTCCCTTGAACAATTGAGAAGAAAACCTTCCGAAGACGAATGGTCTCTTGGACAAATGTATAATCACTTACTTACAGCTTCAAATATGCAATTAGATGCCATTGCAAAGTGTACAACTGATTCTGCAACTATAGATGGTAAGAAAACAGAAATGGGTGAAAAAGTATATGCAATGGGTGCTTTCCCTCCAGTACAAATAAAAATACCTGATCGCCCTGGATACACACCTGAAAACCCTACAGATAAAGAGGAAATTAAACAAGCATTGTTACAGATCATTGAGAAAATGAAAGGGATTGAGCCACAACTCCCTTCAATTCTAGCCAATTATAAAGTGGCACATCCAGGACTTGGGTACTTAAATGCTGTAGAGTGGTTTCAATTGATTTATATGCATTTCTCTCACCACCTTCATCAGAAGGAAAGGCTGGAGCAGCATATTATTCTAAAATAAGTGATACTTTATTACTAGAGATATAGTTGCTTATTAATTTAAAAGAACTCCTGGTGAATAAGAAAAAGGATTCCCTATATTTTAGGAATCCTCTTTTTGATCTGGAACAGAAGTAAACTAGTACACTTACTTAAAGATTATTTTCAAATTAATTTGACCTGATTTATCCCGCATTAACAGACAGTACCAATCCTTTTAGGCTAAGTCCTCAGTTACTAACATAGAACGGTTTTGAAGGCCTTTGGAACGCAGACTATACCCGACTACTTTTTTCTTGTATTGTTTGATTACATCAACGTGATCGTCGTAACTGTACACAGAAAAACGAACATCGGTTTTTCCTTTTTTCGTATTAATAACTACTGGAGTCCCACTGCTCTGTGGCGGAAAATAATATTTCTCTAAAAATATCGCTTCATTAAATTGATCAATAATTTGAATTTTATCTTTACCTTCTAATTGCTTTCCGTCGATGGTTACAGTGACAGCCGCATCACTAAGTTTTGGATGCAATTCAAATTTGCTGGAAAGCGACTTCACAACAGAGCTTGGAAGGCACGTCACTATTATTTTAAGACCACCGAGAATAATTAACATAACTATAAAATATGTCGTCATATTGTATCATCTCCATTACGTTCTAAATTAATATGATTACATTATTAATATTACCATAGTGTAAATGGTTATTTTTTGTACATTATGTGAAACTTGGTAACACAAAGAAACATACTAGGATTAGTATGTTTTTCATTTATGTATATTCTACTACTGCTCTCATGAACGTAACGGATAAATAACCTCGATATTCTTTTCATCTTTTAACGCAGCATAATACCAATAATTATGGTCTGCACCATGAATGCAAAGAATTCTCTTTCCCTCATTTTCCTCTATTACATTCTTCACCCTAGCCACCATAATATAGTGCCTTGCATTCGAAACAATATTTTGCAATTCTGGATTCACACTTTGTAACCACTCATATTTTTCTTGTGTAATTTTATCATACTCAACTGAGTTAAAAGGAATAGCTCCCTTATTAAAAAGGGACAATTGTTTCTGAAGCCAATGCGATAATTCTTCTTCTGACCGAAGTCTTTCATCACTAGGAAATTTATCAAAACTCCCTTTAAACACGTCAAATTCAAACCAGTTTACCGGAACAAAGGTGATATTATTTCTCTCACACAATGGAAATATAAGATTGGGATACTCATTTTATGTTTCTTCATAGATTCCCTTTGGATTTCCGTCTCTCAAATATAGATTCCAGCTATCTGGATGAACCTCGCCACAAATTACATCTGGCTTAAATTCAAGAATTAGTTCCTTAACTAAGGATAGAGGAAACTTATATTTCTTTTGCCATTCTTCATCATGAACCATACCTAAAATACCTACAATCGTCAAATCCCATCTCTCCTTTACTCATTTATAACTCCTCCCACTTCTTCCATTCTTGCTCTTTATTTACACGATACACACTTTCATTCCGGTCCATAAATCCATGAATGATGAATTCTCTTCTAATCGTACAACAATCTTCATGATACTGTTTAATAAATGTATTTACTTCTTTTTCTGTATATTGTTGTTCAGGATTCAATTTACTTATGAGGTACTCAAATTTCACTAACTTTTTCTTCTTTTGACTAGGCATTGCTTTTAACTTACCATTTGCATCAAAAAAATTTCTAATGACCGTATCTCTGAATTTTATTTGGCTGTCGTTCATCACGATTCCCCCTTCCCTTTTGGAAAACATGCTTTATTGAGTAAATTATATAGTATATTATTGGAAACTGTAATACTACAGAATACAATTAATTCACTTTCTCTTTCTTTATCTTTCATGCCAAAAAGAGCCGTAACAATACATACGACTCTTTTTTATACTTTATAAAGTGAAGCTTGAATCAACTGATCAATTTCTTCTTTCGTTGGAATAGAAGACATCGCTCCTTTTCCTGTCGTAGTAAGGGCCCCACTAGCATTTGCGAATGCTAGTATCTCCTGCCAATGCATATGAAGTACCTCTTCTACATTGTGCTGTTTTACTTCTTTCTCTAATAATTTATACAAACACCCACCAATAAATGCATCCCCTGCACCTGTTGTATCCTGTACTACTACATGATATCCAGTCAACTCATACTGTTTATTCTTCATATATAATTCCGCACCTTGGGATCCTTTTGTATAAATTACAGCTTTTACATCCCCTATAAATAAAGATGCAATCGCTTCTTTTTTATTACAAATACCTGTAATAAATGTTAATTCTTCATCTGAAATTTTTACGATATGTGCACTTGGGATAAATTCTAAAATCGTCTTTCTACAATCGTCTGCATGTTTCCAAAGCGGTAGCCGCACATTGGGATCAAAACTAATAATCGCTCCTTTTGTTTTAGCAGAGCGAATCGCTTTCACATGTGCATATTTCATCGGACTTTCTACTAAATCAACAGAACAAAAATGAAGAATATCACCTTCTTCAAACCATTCTTCATCTATTTCATTTTCACTAAACAATAGGTCTGCAGAAGGATTACGATAAAATGAAAAATCACGTTCACCATCTTCACGTAATGAGACGAAAGCAAGACCTGTATTCGCTTCGCTCGTTCTCATAACCTTTTCTGTATTTACACCTACTTGCTGCAATTGTTCTAAAAGGAAGTCGCCGAATGCATCAAAGCCCAATTGGGTAATTATAGATGCATTTCCTCCGTATTTTGCAACAGCAGCTGCTACATTTGCAGGCGCCCCCCCTGGAACTCTTTGAAACTCTCCCACATCTTTTAAAAACATTCCCTTTTGAACAGGAATGAAATCAATTAAAACTTCCCCAATCGCATATAACCGTTTCATACACTCCACCTCTTCTCTTATTCATAATCCCATCTTGTCGCTTGGAACATTACACTTCCTTTATTAGCAAAGAAACGAATTTCATTACTATCAGCTCTCGGGAAAATTCGGCTAGTAAATACTTCTTCCCCATCATTTATAAAGATTTCAACAGAAGATACATCTACAAATACATGAAATTTAATTGTTTGTGATTCTATTGAACACTTCCTCCGTGTCCCATAAGCCTCTCCTACTGCTTCGCCTGAATGTGCACGGTCTAATATAACCTTTCTTTGAACAGCATCATACTTAACGATCGTTCCCTCATTTTCACTTGCTCTCACTATAATTCCATATTCATCTGCATTGTTATTTTCAAATTCACAAATCAGTTCATATGATTCCCCTGTAAATCCTTCGTACATTTTCTGTTCGCTACATATTCTATCCTTTATTTTATACTCCCGTTTACGAAGTACTTGCAATTCTTTGATTGGACGCTGAATAAGTTTATCTCCACGAACAAGTAATTCCCTTGGTAGTGTCAAACAATGCGCCCAACCATTTTTATCAGTTGGATAATTTATTTCTGGTAACCCCATCCATCCAACTACAATACGTCTGCCTTCCGGGTCAACTGTTGTTTGCGGGGCATAAAAATCAAATCCTCTGTCTAATTCATGAAAGGAGCCGTGTGGCATAAACATTTGTTTTATATCTAACTTGTCTCCAAGAATATAACCAGATTGAAAAATATTTTCATAATGATCTCCTTTAGCGTTTAAACCTTGTGGAGAAAATAATAGGATGCCTCTATCCTCTACTTCAAAATAATCTGGGCATTCCCACATATAACCGAAGTCATTTAAATCAGTTTGCAGTTCCCCTTCGCACTGCCAATGTAACAAGTCAGGAGAAGAATACACTACAACACATCCTGTCCCATTTTTCCGCTGTGCTCCAATAACTGTATAAAACATCTCATCTTTTTTCCAGACCTTCGGATCCCGAAAATGATCTGTATATCCATCTGGCACTTTATCAATAACAGGCTGTTCTAACTTTGTAATTTCCCCTGCTTCATCCATAATAGCAATACATTGATATGGTTTTCTTACCCAGTTTTCATCACGAGTGTTACCCGTATAAAGTAAATACAACTTCCCTTCATGCTCAATTGCACTTCCCGAATAAGCGCCATGGCTATCGTAATCATTTGTCGGTTTAATCCCTATACCAACATTTTTCCAATGAACAAGATCTGTTGATTTCGTATGATACCAATACTTTAAACCGTGCACAGGTCCGAGCGGAAACCACTGATAAAATAGGTGGTATTCACCATTATAATAAGAAAACCCATTTGGATCATTCAGTAGACCTGTTTCAGGCTGTATATGAAATGTTTGTCTCCACAAACAATCGTTTACTCTTTCTTTTAAACTTTGCATATTTTCGTCGCTTACTTCCTCAATCCGGCGATAACGTTGTTCTTTTGTCCATATCATTTCCATCAAACTCCCTTAATGAACAAAGAAGAACCCTATCATTCTTCTCTGTTCATTACAATAAATTAAGCTGCATCTTTTTGAGAAGAGTCCATTCCCCCATTTTTTGCTCGTTTTGCTAAAAGAAGTGTTACACCAAAAGCCACTATAAAAGAAATCACCATTCCAATTACATACGGGATAATACTATCTGGTCTAATGGAAATAATACCAGGCAACCCAGCAGCTCCTAATGCAATAGCTTTTACCTTATAAAAGGTTACAAAAGCAGATGCAATTCCTGCACCAATAATCGCTCCTATAAACGGATATCTTAATTTTAAATTAACACCAAACATCGCTGGTTCTGTAATACCTAAGAGGGCAGAAATCCCTGCTGCTGAGGCAACTCCTTTCACTTTTTTATCGCGTGTAACTAAAAAGACTGCAAGAGTTGCTGCGCCTTGAGCAACGTTAGACATTGCCGCAATCACAAATATGAATGAACCACCCGTTTTTGCAACATCAGCAAGTAATTGTGTTTCCACTGCAATAAAACTATGGTGCATACCTGTAATAACAATTGGTGCATACAGTAATCCAAAAATACCGCCACCAATAAATCCAGCTGTATCATATAACCAAACGATTCCATCTGTTAACAAGTTACCTGCAGAACGTGTAATGGGTCCTACAATTGTAAATGTTAGTAAACCTGTAACAAAAATCGTTAATAAAGGCGTAAGAAGATTATCAAGTGCCGTTGGAATGACTCTTCTTAAATATGTTTCTATTTTCGCTAAAATAAATGATGCCACGAGGACTGGTAATACAGTGCCTTGATATCCTACTTTCTCAATACTAAAACCTAGTATATCCCAAGCGGGTACTTTGTCAGCCAATAAAGCTGCCCCATATCCATAACCGTTCAATAAATCTGGATGGACCATTAACATACCAAGAGCTGCCCCAAGATAAGGATTCCCGCCAAATCGTTGTGTTGCCGAGAAACCTATTAAAATTGGTAAGAATACGAATGCTGCGTTTGCGAATGTATTAATAAGAGCTGCTAAATCTGTAATTTGAGGATTGGCTTCTACTAATGATTTTCCTGCAATAAATAAGTCTTTTGCTGTTAATAAATTATTAATCCCCATTAATAATCCGCCCGCTACAATAGCCGGAATAATAGGAACAAAGATATCAGAAAGCATTTTTACAAATCGTTGAAGTGGATTCAACTTTTTCGTTCCAGCAGCTTTCACGTCTGTTGTAGACATCCCAGAAATCTCTGTCAATCTCGCAAACTCTTTATACACTTCGTTCACAGTTCCTGAACCGATAATAACTTGAAACTGTCCTCCCGTAGAGAAAGTCCCCTTAACCTCATCCATACGATCCAATTTCTTTTGATCCACTTTCCCCTCATCATGTAGAACTAAACGTAAACGGGTTGCACAGTGTGCTGCTGCCGATACATTCTCTTTACCACCAATTGCATCTAAAATTTCTTTTGCAATTTGATTGTAGTTCATAATGCTCCTCCTTTATTATACTTATTTTTGGAACCGGTTCCAAAAAAGAACCTAATTAAAAACCAGCTTTTGGAACCGGTTTCAATTAGATTATATGCTCGCGTTTATATATTGTCAACGCTTTCTCTTTCAATT
This sequence comes from Bacillus sp. FSL K6-6038, assembly GCF_038050455.1. Taxonomy (NCBI): domain Bacteria; kingdom Bacillati; phylum Bacillota; class Bacilli; order Caryophanales; family Bacillaceae; genus Bacillus; species Bacillus sp. FSL K6-6038. Next base: position 1,141,942 of record NZ_JBBOUH010000001.1, on the reverse strand, counting down.
ATTTCATATTTTGATACCGAAATTTTTTCTATCATTTCTTCATTTACGAGTTTCACAATATTTCGAGCTGCAATTTGTCCAACCTCTTTATAATAAAATTTCACAGTTGTTAAAGCGGGATGAATCATCCCTGTTACTTGGTATCCACCAAAACCCGTAATAGACAAATCTTCAGGTACTCGCAACCCTTTCATATAGGCTGCTTTTAGTGCACCAAGCGCGATATTATCTGTTGCACACACTAAAACAGATGGACGAAATTCTTCAATAATTTCAGAGGCCTTTTCAATTGCATCTTCAATCTTAAAACTTGTTTCGTAATATTTCACTTCACATCCAGCAGCTTCGTCTACTGCTCGTTTAAAGCCTTGCTTTCGCTTTGTACCAACTGCAATATCGTGCTCTGTTACACCTAAATAACTAATTTTTTTATGCCCTCTTGCCAAGATATATCGCCCTATATCATAGGCTGCTCCATAATCATCATGAATAAAGCTATACACCTCCTGATGCTGCTGTCCAACAAGCATCACTGGTATATCAATTTTACGAAACGCCTCGATATGCCGATCAGTAACTTGTGCAGCCAACAAAATAATCCCCGCAACTTTTTGATTAACCAATGTATAAATATTTTCAATTTCTCGTTCCAAATCTTGATTGGAATTCGATATTAACATTTGATAATTCAGCTCTCTTAACTCTTCATCAATACCAATTAATGTGAGCGATGACGCATAAGAATCCAAACGTGGGACGATTGTACCAATAATATTCGTTTTCTTCGCCTTTAAACTTTGGGCAAATGTATTCGGAACATATCCTGTATCTTGAATCGCACGCTCAATTTTTCGTTTGGTCGCATCGCTGACAGATCCTCCATTCAAATAACGGGAAACCGTACTCTTTGCAACCCCCGCTATTTGCGCTATATCCAAAATCGTCTTTTTCATCATTTCATCTCCATATCCGATTGCTTACTATATCAATTTCACATTTCCTACAACTTCTAAGAAATCAAACTTTTATAAATAAAATCCAATATCTTTTCGCTCAAAACCTTATAGGCCACTCTACTTTTATCATAAGTATAAAGTGAATTATTCTATTTAGAAAGTTTAATGGAACTATTACACCTTTTTACGTAAATACAGAACAGTCCTTCATTTGATGAAAAAATCAAATGAAGGACTGTTCCTCTTATTTCTATGATTGACCTCAAACTCCCTGACTATATTCTCCTTCAGCCAAATTTCGATATTTTCGCTTATGCATCCAAGTCAACGAACCAATTGTTCCAAGTGACAATATAACAATAAAGATCATTAATATCCCTGCATTTTGCCACATAAATCCGAAGTCTCCACTTGATACAACTGCTTTAAATCCGGATACAGAATATGTCATTGGTAACCACGCATTAAAGTGTTGTAAAAACTTTGGAATTAATTCCAGCGGGAATGTTCCTGCGCTTGTTGTTAACTGCATAATTAATGTTAAAATCGCAATAAAACGTCCTGCATCTCCAAAAGCTGTTACTAAACATTGAATTAACGCAATAAATGCTAAGCTTGTAAGAATACTAAACAGAATGAAATATGGAACACTCTGTACTTCCACACCTAACCCTAACTTTTATCCCGCTATTTGCGGACAGTAAGACCTCCGTGGAATCAACTTTCCATAAAAGCCCGATTAGTGAGCGTTAATAATTAGCCGGGGATGAAGCTCACCTACTGATTAACGTTTCACCTTATCTCTATACTCTATGCACCTTTTTATTTTGAATGACTATTAAATTCATTTGGTCAACGTGAACGTATTCAAAAATTATCTTTTCACAACCTTACATACGTAATCTGATTTTTTCTCTACTTCCTCCTTTTGGACTTATGACCAATTTGTTCAATCGGTCATTTTTAACTATAATAAAAGGATTATCTTAGTTTGACAATCCCTTTAACAAATAAAGTTCAAATAATTCTGCAATTCTTTCCTTTTCTAATGGTTCATGATTCTTTTCCCAATCGAAAATAAGTGATACATATAACCGAAGCATGATAAACGCCGTAATTTCTGGATCACACTTACTAATTTCACCTTTTTCAATCGCAATTTCTAAATAAGATTGAATAACAGATACAATTTCAACATCTACTTGTTGCATAACATCTTGTACTTCTTTTGTTCCCATATCTCGCTCTTCTTGAATCAGTTTAATCATGAGCTGATGTTCTTTTCTAAATTCTAAGATGTTATATAATGCCCTATGTACATTTTCAAAAAATGAAACATCTGGACGAATTGCTTCTTTTGCAACTTGCTTCATTTCAGTAATTAAATTAGAAATAATTTCGCCAAATAATTCTTCTTTATTTTTGAAAAAAGTATAAATTGTTCCTTTCCCTACATTCGCTAATTTTGCGACTTGATCCATTGTTGTCGCCTTATAACCAAATGCTGAGAAAGATTTTGTTGCAGCTTCAATAATAGAACGTTTTCGATCGACAGCCACATCTTCACCTCCAAAAATGACCAATTGGGTAATCCAGTCAATTAGTACATTTTTGATATTATCACGGTTTTCCATTGTTTACAAGTTCTCTTTTTATTTATTTCCAAGTATAAAACATTTAAATCTATACATCGACCTTTATTTAAGATACTACTGTCATAGTGTATCAAAAAAAGGGAGAAAATGAAAAGGTCAAGAAACGTAGTAAAATCCATTAGCAAATATTAAGCAACAAAAACAATATCTTTTACGAATTTTCCCTCTTTTTCAAATTATCAATTGAAAAAACAAGAAATTTTTTACAATTAGTAGTAATATAGAACATAGATATATTTATTAAAAATAGTGGGGGCTCTTTCAATCATGATACGTGCACTTAGCTTACATATAAAACAAGCCTTTTTAAATAAGATTTCTCTCACTCTCTTGTTTAGTTGGTTGATTCTTGTTTCAATTTATCATTATTTCTATATTTTAAAATATTTAGGAGGGGTACCTGACGAGCTTTTAGCAACGGCTTATAAATGGATTGGCTTTCGTGATGATGAAATGGATGTGTATTTGCTTTTAATGCCTGTACTAGCAGCACTCCCTTTTAGTACAAGCTATAACTCTGATAAAGCTGATAAATTTAAATCATTTGTAAGTAAAGAAGTTCCCTTTTTTCCCTATGTATGTACGAAATATATCGTTACCTTCCTAAGCGGGGGGCTTCTTTATATTCTCCCATTCGTATTTTCATTGCTTTTTTGTAAGCTGACAATCCAAGATGGTATTCCTACACCCGCCTTAAGTATTATAAAAGACAACGGTATGTTTGCATCATTGTATTTCTCTTCTCCAATTACTTATATTTCCCTATATATTGGGATTATTTTCTTGTTTGCTGGTCTTATGGCGGTATTGGGTCTCTCTGCATCCATATGGTCCAGAAAAGATTACATGGCAATTCTATGCCCTTTTGCTATAACCTCTCTACCATATGTTGTTTTAAATATCGTATTCCCTACGATTGGAGGAGCACCTATTCATTTATACGACCCAAAACAGCCGCTCCAAGGAATGTCGCCTTACATTTTAATCATGCAATGCACCGTATTTTTTGGAATTAGTTTATTTATGTATATGAAAGGTGTACAGAAAGATCGGAAAAAATATATGCGGAGACTTCAAAAAAGAATCCGGTGTAAAAAATCGATTCAAAAATCAGTTAGTATGTAATGTAAAATATCCCACAGCAATTATGCTGAGGGATATTTATACTTAGGAAGCTTTTTTTAAATCAATTTGCGCAAGCACTGGATCATGGTCACTTACACGGCCATGTTCTTTCATAATGTTTGAATTTAAATGTACCGGATCGACAACTGTATGCGGTGCAATATTATTTGTTACTAAAATATGATCTAATACTTGTGCATTTCCGTCATGAATATACGTGTAACGATTTTCTTTCGAAACCGTTTCTAACATATCTTGCATGTTTTCTGCTTTTAATGCTTGCAGTGGTTTCGAGAATTCGAAGTCATTCATATCACCAACTATAACAACTGGTGCATTCACATCTCGTTTTTGAATTTCTTTTACAAAATTGTTTGCTTCTTGTGCAAGCTGAATTCGTTTCTCTTCACTCTTTAATACAAGTGGTTGAATTTTCCCAAACGGCGTCGCATCACCAAGTTTTGAATTTAAGTGATTTGAAACAACGACGATATTTTGTCCTTGGAATGTAAACTCCGCAGCTAACGGTTTACGAGTATTATCAAACAGCGAATTTTCTTGTCCTATGCGCGTTGGATTTGTTTCTAATAGCTTTGGCTTATCTGCCAATTTCACACGTGATGGATTATAGAAGAAACCAACGCGAATGTTCGCTCCTGGCGCTCCTCCATCTTGATTATTTTGCGGAGCAACTTCTACATACTCATATTTTGGTCCACGAATCTCTTGTACCGCATCAATAATTCGCTTAGCACTTAATGAAGCATCTGTTGTTCCATCATTGATTGATCCATTATTATCTTGCATTTCTTGTACACCAATAATATCTGGCATCTTTAAATTATATTTAATAGAATAAGCAATTGCTTTTACCTTTTCATCAGATGTTTCTTTTGCATTCGCTGAAAAGTTTTCAATGTTATATGTTGCTACTGTTAATTTTCCAAGGCGAGGCTGAATATTTGCCCCTACTTGTTTAAATCCACCATCTGTTACTGATGGTAATTCTGTTACTGGTGAAATTCGATACGCACCATAGTCATACCCGACTACACCTGTTATATCTCCAGTAAACTTGTCTCCTGCTTTCGCTACATAATCACGAGGTACTTTTAAAGATAGACGCTCTGGATTGAATTGGTTCTCGCCTAATAACGGCGTTCCATATTTCGTAGTTACTTTATCTCCACCATTTGCAACTGTTACATATAAATTCCCATTTTTCTGCGGTCCAACAATTTGAGGAGTCGGCATTGTAACACGCATACCTTCTAAACTCTCATAAAAGTCAATTGCATCTTCATTTGGATCGAATACACCAAATGCATCATTATCAATAATTTGATCAGGAATCTTTACGCCATTTTCACCTAATACAATCGCAGATGGCAATTGTTGATTATTTGCTTTCACAGCAATATTGCTTGCTTTAATTTCTGTGATGGATAAATCTGTATCAAATCTGTCAGCATATCCAGATCCAATAAACTCTTCGACTTCTCCATCAATTTGAACAAGATCTCCAGCAGCTACATTTGCCTCTTTTTTATATACATAAATCCCTTCTGAAGTTGCAGGATCATTATCAGGCTGCGAGTCTTGCATATAAAATCCATTCTTATCTAGCGCTGTTACAATACCTTCTACATTTCGTACTTTTTTCCCATTATAAGGAGAAATATGTGATGCACCTTGAATATCATGAATACGAACTTGCTCATTTTTTACAACCGTAAAAGAAAAAGTAGCAACGGCTGAAGATGAAAGACCTTCTTTTACTCCAATTGCTTTTAGAACACTGTTTTCATTTAAAACAATCGGTTCATTATAACGAATACTTTTATTCGTAGGAACAGATCCATCTAACGTATAATAGATTGTTGCCCCTTCTGTATTTGTTGTTAATGTCACCGCTGTTCCCTTTTCAACCTCTCCACCATTTGGTGATGCCGTAACATCGCTCACACGATGTGGTGTTTCCCCTTGAAACTTATAAGCTGTTACGGATTTTAAACCAGGGCTACTAAAATAGAGCTCAAGCGTCCCTGTTAATTGAACTTTCTTCCCAACATTTTCAGGATGATCCTTTACATTCACTGCTGTTCTCACGTCACCTTTTGGCAACTGAACAGGCATAATTTTCTCTGGATCCGTCTCATTTGGCGAATCTGCTATCGCTACATTCGTATCTCCAAACTTCGCTGGATCCTTCGTATACTTAGAAGAGCTTTCTGTATATCCAACAATATACCCTTCCACTACCCCTTTACTGCTTCCTTGCTGCTTAAACATTTGAATCGCATCCTGCACAGACAATGCAGAACGTTCTTCTGCTTTTACTAAAGTTCCAGTAAATGAAATCAGTAGTATAAATGATAGCAAGATACTTACTAGTTTCTTCAAATTCATCGTCCTCCCCTAATTTTAATATTCTCTTAGCATGTATTATCATAACAAAAAATTCTTTATAAAGAACTTAAAATTCGACAAATTTCACAAAAAATTAATCTCATACTTCCGTATGAGATTTCTATTATGATTCCCCTACTATTTTCTTACAGTATTCCATTCCTTTTATGGATTTTATTGATAGCTGATTTTCTTACAATAAAAGTAAGAATCATACAGAAAGAAGTGAAGAGAAATGTTCATCTATATATTCTGTAGCGTTTTGGTCTTATCTTTTCTCTACGACCTTATATTTGATGCAAATTCATTACCATCCATTGCGCTGAATGACCAACCTACTAAGCAACCTCGTGAGTATGAAAGAGAGTATTATAACAGCAAAAGCACTCTTAAAAGATTTATCTAGACTAAATTGTAAAAAGTCATGGCTATCATAATAATAGCCATGACTAATATTATTATGATAGCCTTTTACGTGTATCTAGGAAATGTGTAAGCTCTATATTATTTTTAATATGGTTATCTTTTAAATACATATTTAGTACCCTTATCATTTGAAGACAACTCACATTTAATATTTAATATCTCGCATGCTTCTTTAATTATTAAAACGCCTAGCCCTTGATGAGAGTCCCTCACATTGAACCCTATTCCATTATCTTGTATAACAATAGCACCATTTTCTATCATTACATGAATAGAACTCGCCTTTGAATGACGTTGTGTATTTTGAAATACATTATCAAGTACTCTTTCTATCCATAATTCGTTACTGCGCCAAACAAGTTTCTCATCCTTAACCATATATTTAATCTCTATATTTTTATTATTATATATATATGTCCATTTCTTAATTATTTTTTCCATTAAGTTTGCTATATCAACGTTTTCATAAATTATATAGGATTTTTTAACAGACTCTAAATCTTCTTGGTTCAATTGATTTACTAATTTTGAAATATACTCAATTTGTTGATAGAGCGATGAAACAGATTTTTCTTCCAGCATCCCATTCTTTTGAAACAAAAATAGCTCTAATCTCATTGCTGTTAAAGGTGTATTAATATCATGAGACAATTTATTTAAATACTCTTTTTTAAAGGATAACTCTGTGTTTAACATAAGTTCTTTATGAGCTAAACGATCAATTAGTATGTTGATTGATTCAGCTAGCCAACCAATCTCATCATTTTTTCTTACTGGTAACTTTTCAGGTAACTTTTTGTCTTGAGATATCTTTTTGATTGTTTTATTTATTTCGTTGATTTGTCGCAAAATATGATTAATTGATTTAGAAGATATTACGATTAATAAAATCAGTAATCCAAAGAACACTCCAAATATGCTTGAATAAATTAATGTTTGATTATACGGCTGTTCTAAGTAAAAAACTGTTGATATAACTAAATAAAGTAAAAACAGAATGAGGTTAGTTAGTAAATATAAAATTGGTACAAAAAAGACTATAGCTGCTAATAACAAGTAATATTTTTTCTTAAGACTCATCCGTGATTAAGGGTATTTAATCTGTACCCTTCTCCATGAACTGTTTCAATAATATCATTATTTTCATCCAAAATTTTCTCTCTGATTTTTTTAATATGAACATTTAATACACTGTTTTTAGAATACTCTAATGGCCATAAATAATTGAATATCTGTTCCCTAGTTAAAATTCTGTCTCTATTTTCATATAAGTAAAAAAACAGCTTCCTTTCTGTTGCTGTCAATTTTATTTCAGAATGTATGTTTTGTTTAAATATTTTACAACCAACTGCATCAACGTATATATTTTGAATTTGAGTAAATAAACCGTATTTATTCTTAAGTATCAAGTGTATCCTTGCTAATAGTTCACGTGGGTCAAACGGCTTTACCAAGTAGTCTTCTCCAAGAGATAACCCTTTTAATTTACTATCTATATCACTTCGGGCTGTAAGGAATAAAATCGGAAGTGAATATCCATTCGCCTTCAATTTCTCTGATATTTCATACCCGTTTTCACCTGGTAACATGATATCGATTATTATAAGATCAGCGTATTTTACTTCTTTTAGGACTCTTTGACCATCAGTTATCCAAAGTACATGATACCCTTCTCCTTTTAATATCTCTTGTAACATGGAACCGATGGCGTGATCATCCTCAATAATTAAAATAGTATATCCATTCATTAGCAAATCACCTCTTTGAATTGTACGATTGAATAGTCCAAAATTAACCAGTATTTAACTAAACTATATCACATGATAATTCATCGCCCTACATGAACTCCGATAATATTTTTCAAGTGCCTTTTAACATTTACCTATTTTGAAACACAAGAAACAATACAAAAAATAAAAAATACGTAATAAAAAGTATAAGAATTGGTCTTAACTTTATTTCCTTCATTTTCCTTACTCCCTTAAAAACTACTTCGTTAATAAGCAAAGCTATTGAGAAAATGAAACTAACCATAGAAATTATTAAACTTACTGCTGATAATACACCCATTAACAATCAACTCCTTTTAGTGAACTTATCTTTATGGTAATGGGTATTTATAAAGATTTTATTAACACTGAAATGATTATTTTTGAATTTCTTGTTAATTAATAAACGGTGTATAGCTTGCAAAGAAAGAGGATACTATGTCCTCATGTGGAACATAGTATCCTCTTCTAATTATATAAATACATTAAGATTGTTTTTCTCATTGTTCAATCCATTTCGTTTCAAACAATACACACTTTACTGTCACTTCTTAAAATACACCTTTCTATTAAGTTGCTAATACTATTAAAGCGTCTGTCCATTATCAATTGTAAATACCTGTCCCGTAATAGATTCCTGAGTCAATTGAAAAAGGATAGCCTCTGCAATATCATTTGGTGTTGAAATTCTTTGAAGTGGTAGATTTCCCGCAAGTTGGTACATCTTCTCCTCATTACCTGACCACCATCTCGTATGAACTGCACCAGGAGAAATACTATTTACTCTGATGTCAGGTGCTAATGCAATAGCGAGCGACTTTGTCATCGTATGAATGGCTGATTTTGTTGCTGCATACGGTATAGATGATCCTAGTCCCGTTATCCCTGCAACGCTCCCCATATTCACAATCGCACCTGATTTTTGCTTCTTCATATAAGGAACAACAGCTTTTATACAATGAAACATCCCTTTCACGTTTACACTGAAAAGAGAATCCCACACTTGATCCGTTACGGACTCTAGGTCATCCATCGGTATTTGAGCTGTTATACTCGCATTATTCACTAAACAATCTACTGTTCCAAAAAAATGAACAGTTTGAGATACCATCGCCTCCACTTCTTCTTTTTGTGCTACATTTGCTTTCAAAGTGATCGCTGTACCTCCTCGCTGCTTTATTTCATTCACTGCTTCTAACGCTTCTTTTTCTGAACGACTATAATTAATCACAACTTTTGCTCCTAAACTAGCTAACTTCAAAGCAGTAGCCTTTCCGATACCCGTACCGCCACCTGTTATAATAACTACTTTATCTTTTATGTCCATTTTAAAATCTCCCCACTGTATCTGATTCCATTTCATTTTATCTTCGTTCATTTGAGGAGTATAATACTGAATAATGAAGCCGATATCATTTTAAATGATACCTAGTGGAGGGATCTATTCTTGGAAAGCCATGACTTATGGATTTTTAAACATGTTGCAGAACTACAATCAATATCTAGAGCTGCTGAGAAATTAGGATATGTACAACCGAATATAAGCCAGCGCATTAAAAATTTAGAAGATGAATTAGGCGTTAAAATATTAAAGCGTAATAATAGAGGTGTCACATTAACGGAAGAAGGAATAGTGTTATTAGATTACACAAATGAAATTATGCTTTTAATGAATGAGGCAAAATCAAAAATAAACCCTCAGAAATGGAGAGAATCTTTAGCAATTGGAGCATCACAAACCATTTCCGCGGTGAAAGTGCCTCAGCTATTCTCTTCTTTTTTGGCATGCTATAAAAATATGGATGTAAAAATAAAAACGACTGATAACGCAAAGTTACAAGAAATGCTTTTGTATGGAGAACTTGATGGGATTTTCATAAGCGGTTTATATAATGATTCACAATTCGAAAGTGTGTACAGTTATTATGAAAATATCATACTCATTTCACCACAACATACTCAAATTGAAACGAAGCATCATCAAACTTTACTTGTAAACAGTGATCCAAATTGTATCTATAGAAAAAAGCTATTAGATTACTGTAAGGACCATGCCTTTAATCCGAAAACGATAATGGAATTTGATTCACTTGAGTCTATCGTGCAAGCTACTCAAAATGGACTTGGTATTACGATTATACCGGCTAATGTGGCATATAGCCGAACAAAGACAAAAGCGATTCATTATGAAGAACTACCTGAAACAGTCAAAATTGACTTTGTGATTAAGCGTAGAAAACAACAACCGCAAAGCTTAAAGAAATTCATTCGTTTTTTAAAAAAGTTATAAATTTTAAACAAAGCCCCTTTAGTTTTTCAAAAGGGACTTTGTTTGAAACCTCACTTGAACAGAAGATACGTTTTTCCCCTCTCCTAAAACAATATGTGTATTTATAACAACAACGATTCAATTAGTTTCATAAGTTGTTGTTTTGTTTGGCTCAAATAGTTTCTTTTTTTAGAAGAAATTAATAATCCTATAGGCACTTTAGGATTAAACCCTTTAATCTTAAATGATATATTACTTTGTTTTAAGACCGTTCCCTTAGGGAGAATACCTATGGCATTTCCAAAAACCATTTGTGGAATGAGATGTACCGCACTACAATTGTAGACTCTTTGAAAAGATACATTGTTTTCTACTAAGAAAGAGTTTACAGCTTTGTAATAATTACAACTATTTTCTCCAATCAAGATTGGATAATGAATGATATCAGATATTTCAACTGACTCTTTTTTTAATACTGGATGATTCGGGTTATTGACTATAAATTCGATTTGTTCTTTGCTAAGTGGGGTGAAATTTAGATTAGAAATATTTTCGTTGTTTGCACAAACAGCAAAATCAATCTTATTTTGCTCTATCATTTGTGATAAAAGCGCTGTGTTTCCTACAACAAAATCACAATGTATGTACGGTTTCTCATCGTTTAAATATTTTAATATGGGGGGAATTAATTTTTCTGCAACAGATTCTAATATCCCGATTCTTAATGTTCCTTTCTCCTCATTACTTATACGCTGCGCTTGAGATATTGAATAATTCCAATGCATTAATAAGTTATCTACTTCCTCTGCAAATAAAATGCCTTCCTCTGTTAACCGAGCATCCCATCCACGTTCAAATAGAAGAAAACCAAGTTCATTTTCGAGTTTTTTTATATGTGTTGTTACGGTTGATTGAGCATAGTTTAATTTTTTGGCCGCAAGTGAAAAAGTTCCTTCCTGGACAATCATTTTGAACGTTTTTAACTCTTTTATTTCCATTTTCACACCTAATCTCTATCGGTTTTATTGATAATTGTATTATATATTTTCAATTATACAAATCAAAATCACAGCAGTAAAATAAATCCATAAGAAAGGGAGTGAATATATGCCATTTGTTACTGTTTATTATCCAGACGGTCAATTGCATAGAGAAGAGTTAAAAAGAGTAAGCAATCGTATTCACTATTCATTAATTGAACATTTTAGCATTCCAGAAAATGATTACTTTCACATGTTTTTACCCTACCCACCCAATCATTTTTTTTACGACCCGCATTATCTCTTAGAAGAGGAGAAAAAGAGAACAGATAAAATGATACATGTTTCTATTACATGTGGACCTGAACGAACAATACAGCAAAAAAGAAATTTGTATCAATCAATCTCAGAAGCTTTTTATGACCATTTAAACATCTCTACAACTAATATTTTTATTACATTGAATGAAACATCTGCTGAAAATTGGTCATTTGGTCAGGGAATAGCCCAAATGGTTACAATGAAGGAGAAAAAGAATCATGAATGATCGTATCGAACTCAATATTTCAAAGAAAATGAGGGATACTGCTCCCAATTTTGTTGATTATAGTGAAAATGTGTTATTCGAAAAGGTATGGAGAGACCCTGCTTTAACACCAAAAGAAAGAAGTTTCATTACACTTTCTGCTTTAATTAGTATTGGTAATACTGAACAACTACCATTTCATCTACAACTAGCCGAAAAAAACGGAATGAACCAACAAGAAATCATCACTCTCATAACACATTTAGCCTTTTACGCCGGATGGCCAAAAGCAGCTGCAGCACTGAACGTAATACTGCGTTAAAAATAAATGACTTATTACATTATCCTCTGTTTCCTATTGGCATTCGGAAACTTATTAAAAACTTTCATACAGGTAATCACTCTAGTTCTGTTTATATAGGGGGAATTGATTAAATGAAATCACAAACCCTAATTTAGCAACTAACGTAAAAACTCCATTTTGAATAAAGATTGTTCAAAATGGAGTTAATTCTTTAAATTATGTTTTTGATTTTTATAGAAAAGTTTAATCATTTCTTGCGATTATTATTAAAAAAGCGCCTGTTAACTTAATAATCACTTTTATGCTTCGCAAAATAGGTTAGAAAAAGTATGATCACCTTCTAATTTAAAGGTGGTCTGTTTCATCATTGCGCAATTAATTCCGCTTCATCTATTTTTTCTAAATAAGACAACACATGCCTGACTGCCGCCTCACCTTGATCAATACAATCTGGAAGACCAGATCCAGCATAAGAACTACCTGCTAAATAAACACCCGGTAATTCTTTATCCATAAATGTTTTTAACTTTGTCATACGTTCTTTATGTCCCACTGTATATTGCGGCATTGCATCTTTCCAGCGGCTTACAACAGTAAAGTCTGGATCTGCCTTAATATCCATTGTTTTTTGCAAATCTTCTAATATAAATTGAACAATTTCTTCATCTGTTTGCTCTACGATTGCTTCATCACCAGGACGCCCAACGTAACAACGAAGAAGAACTTTTCCTTCTGGTGTTGTATGCGGCCACTTCTTATGTGTCCACGTACATGCTGTAATAGAAAAATCACTATTTCGAGATACAACGAAGCCCGTACCATCAATATCACGCTTGATTGCTTCTTTCGGAAAAGCGAGTGCAACATTCGCAACCGATGTTGATGGAATATTGCGGAAGAAGCGGAACTCTTTATACTGTGCAAACATAGATGGCAATACTTTATGAGACGCAGCAACAACGATGGAATCCGCCTCAATTTCTTTTCCATTACTTAGTGTAATATGATAACCATCACCCATTTTTGCAACTTTTTCAATGCGAGTGCCCTTCACAACAGTTCCATCTTCTAGCTGCTCTTCTATTTTTTCTACAATGGATTGTAAGCCTGTTTTTAATGTTAAAAAGATCCCTTTCGGCTTTACATCTTTTATTTTCTTCGGAGCCAACGTACGCATACCTAGTGAAATACTACGATATTTTTGCTCCACTTGATAAAATTGTGGGAACGTGGCCATTAAACTCATTTGATCAATATCCCCCGCATAAATTCCAGATAACAATGGTTCGATTAAGTTTTCAACCACTTCATTTCCTAGACGACGACGGAAAAATTGACCAAGTGATTGATCAGAAATAGGTTTTGAACGTGGCAATACAAAATCAAAACCTGCTCTTACTTTACCAATCGGAGAGAACAATCCTGAAAATAGAAACGGGGTAACTTGCGTTGGAATGCCCATCATAGATCCGCTCGGCATCTTATGTAATCGATTGTTCACGAGAACAAATGATTGACCAGTTGCATTGTTTACAAGCTCATCTCCAAGTTCGAGTTCTCTTGCTAGTCTAGCTGCACTCTCTTTTCTTTCTAAGAAAGAATCTGGACCACGCTCAATTGTAAATCCATCTTTTCGAACGGTTTGAATTTTCCCTCCAAGTTTACCCGATGCTTCTATTAACAATGTATCAATCGGCAATCCTTTTTCGCGAATTTCTTTTTGTAAGTAATACGCTGTTGTTAAACCTGTAATTCCACCACCGATGATAACAACTTTCTTCTTCAAAACGGCTCCTCCTTTCCCAAGGTATTACGAAACATCCATTTGTTTCTTTAACACTACATCTGCTAAACAAGAAATAAATGAATCTGATGCATTTGGCATTTCTGGACGATAATACTTTGCTCCAATTTCTTCTGTAACGATTTTGCATTCAATATCATTGTCATATAACACTTCTAAATGTTCAGCTACAAATCCAACCGGTGCATATACAAATGAAGTGTAGTTATACTTTTCATGTAGCTCTCTCGTTAAATCTTGTACATCTGGCCCAATCCATGGGTCCGGTGTATTTCCAGCACTTTGCCAACCGACTGCATAGTTTCGAACTTCCGCACCACGTGCAATATAATCAGCTGTTTCATTTAACTGTTCTGGGTAAGGATCACCTAACGCAATAATTTTCTCTGGTAAACTATGCGCAGACACGATTAACACTGCTTTTTCACGTTCTTCTTCTGCCATACCATCATATATTTTTTTCACTTCGTTTACCCAATACTCGATAAACTTCGGTTCTTTATACCAGCTATCGATACCATGAATTGTTAAGTTTCCAAGCTTATCTGCTTCTTCTTGCGCCCGGCCGACATAGGACTTTACGCTGAACGTAGAATAGTGCGGAGCAAGAACAAGGGCAATTGCCTCTTCAATCCCATCATTATGCATTTCTTTCACAGCATCCTCAATGAAAGGTTCTATATGTTTTAAGCCAAGATACATGTGGAATTCCACATGATCCTGCATTTCGTTTAAACGCTTTTCTACTTTTTTCGCTTGTTCTAATGTAATAGTAGCTAAAGGAGAAATACCGCCAATCGCGCGATAGCGTTCCGTTAAGTCCTCCAGCATTTCCGGACTCGGCTTTCGCCCTCTGCGAATATGCGTATAGTACCGTTCAATATCTTCTTCTTTATACGGTGTGCCGTATGCCATTACAAGCAAACCAATTTTCTTTTTCATACACCTATTCTCCTTTATTTCGCTAACTGTTCTTTAGAATACTCATGAATAAATGTCGTCAAGCGTTTTAATGTGTCTGGATTTACTTCTGGGAATACACCGTGACCTAAGTTAAATACATAACCAGGCTGCTTCATTCCTTGATCGAGAATCCCTTTTACATGCTCTCTGATAACGTCCCATGGTGCAAGTAAGAATGAAGGATCCATATTGCCTTGTACTGCTTTATGAATGCCGCGTGCACGCGCTTCTTCAATTGACAGGCGCCAATCAAGTCCGACTACATCAAGAGATAAGTCATTCCATTCATTTGCTAAATGTCCTGCTCCAACGCCGTGCATAATCATCGGAACGCCCATCGTGCGAACTTCCGTGAAAATACGCTCCATTGCAGGTTTAATAAACAAACGATAATCTGCTACATTCACTGTTCCAACCCAAGAATCAAAGACTTGCACTGCTTTTGCCCCTGCTTTGATCTGTGCCTTCAAATATGTAACTACCATATCTGCAAGCTTATCCATTAAAGCAAACCAAGCTTTCGGTTCTGCATACATAAACGCCTTCGTTTTGTGGTAATTACGAGAAGGTCCGCCTTCGATCATATAACTTGCTAATGTAAATGGCGCCCCTGAAAAGCCAATTAGCGGAACATCTAACATCTCGTTTGTTAATAAACGAATTGTATCTAATATGTATGGAACATCCTCTTCTGGATGAATTTCACCAAGTTTTTCTACGTCCTGTAAAGAACGAATTGGGTTATCAATAACCGGTCCAATCCCAGATTTAATTTCAACATCAACGCCAATTGCTGGAAGTGGTGACATAATATCTTTATAAAGAATTGCTGCGTCTACATTATATTGATCAACTGGAAGCTTTGTAACATATGCACATAACTCCGGATTGTGTGTAATTTCAAATAAAGAATACTTCTCTTTTATCTTTCTATACTCAGGTTGTGAACGCCCTGCTTGTCGCATATACCATGCTGGTATATATTCTGTTTGTTCCCCTTTACATGCTTTTAAAAATGTCTCATTTATATTTCTTACCAAAACCCTTGCTCCCTTCCTTACCTATACGAACCCTATCCTATTATTTATCTTTTTTTACTATACAGCTTGTAAAAACAAAATGCATAACATTATGTACGTTGTTCATGAAATTGACACAAACGCTCGTAAAACCGCTTACTATTTTCATAACATTCTTATTATATCACAAGCAAAAATTACGGTTTAGCTACTTTTGTCTTTTCTCCTTCTCGATTTGTTTGTGGATTGTACGGAACTACATAAAAGCTTGGTTTAGAGAATATGTTAATAAACTTTTCCTCATACTCACCAATCCCTTTTACCGTTCCAACGTGAATATGCTTCCCTTGTTCTACTTTATAGATTCTATATACAACCCGTTTATCGGGAAGTGGAGTCCAGTGTAATTTTGCAGTAAACAAGCTAAATGGACTAAAAGATAACTGTGCTTCCACGTTCTCAATTTTACTTAGGCGGATTGGTTTTCCAATTGTTTCGACACCTTTTGGCCGCTTGAAATTTGAATTATCTTGTACATTTGCCTTCGTTAAAATCTTTTTAAATAATTCTGTTGCAGATAGCTTTCCATCATAAAGTTGGTGTTCTTTATCCGTACGATCATACCCAATCCATACCGCGCCTACTAAACTCGGAGTATATCCAACAAACCAAATATCCCTAGCGCCTTCACTTTGATTAGGAAGTGACGTTGTACCTGTTTTCCCAGCTAATGCACCGTTATATACTCCCGCTCTCGCTGTCCCCTCCCTTACAACCCCTTCTAACATTTTTGTCATATACCATGCTGTTTGTTTTGAAAAAACTTTCGTTTCGTTTTTAGGTGATTCTCCAATCACCTTTCCGTGTCGATCGAGTACCTGTTCAATAACATGCGGCTCAATAATTTTTCCATTCGCTAAGAACGCACGGTACATCTTTACAAGTTCAAATGGAGAGACCCCTTCTTTAAGTCCGCCAAGTGCCGTACTTAAACCAGATTCTGCAATATGAATATTTCCCTTCTCTAAATATTGCTTCCCTTGCTCTACACCCATTTCACGTAATAAAGATACAGCCGGTACATTCGCCGATTCTAAGAGTGCATCATACATCGTTACTTCTTTTGAATACCTATGATTATAATTTCGTGGTTCATACCCTTCAAAAGATGTTTGCTCGTTTGTTAATAAAGAATACGGATTATATTTTTTTGTTTCCAGCGCTGGTGCATACACAATGAGCGGCTTTAAAACAGACCCTGGCTGTCTTTTCGCAAACACTCTATTAAATCCTCTTGGGACATACTCTCTTCCGCCAATTGCGGCTTTAATTCCTCCAGTTGCATTATCCATTAATAAAAAAGCACCTTGTGCCCCGTTTTCTTTACCTGGAAAATTTCGTGCATCTTGAAATTGATCATAAGCTACTTTTTGAATTTTTTCATCCATAGATACAATAAATGTATATCCTCCGCGAAGCACTTCTTGATGTGACAAACCATATAACTGTGCTGCTTCATCTACAACCATATCCACATATGGTATATAAGCAAGTTCTCGCTCATCTAAACTTTTATAAAGAGCAATTGTCTTTCCTTGGTAACGAACACTCTCCTCAGCTGATAAATATCCTTGTTTATGCATAAGAGATAAAACTAAATCACGGCGCTCTTTGTTCTTTTCTGGATATAAAAAGGGAGAATATCCATTCGGTGCTTTCGGAAGACCTGCAAGCATCGCCCCTTCTTCAACTGTTAATTTTTCTACATCTTTATTAAAATACAATTTCGCCGCTGCTTGAATCCCGTAAGCACCATGACCAAAATAAATATGATTCATATACATTTCAAGAAGCTGTTGCTTCGTATATTTATGTTCCAATTGAAGAGCGATTGCCACTTCTTTTAATTTACGTGTAAATGTTTTTTCATGAGTTAAAAAAACATTTTTAACTAACTGCTGCGTAATTGTACTTCCGCCTTCCACTTTCTCTCCTGCTAAAATGTCTTTATACAACGCGCGAAACACAGAAGGGTAATCGATTCCATAATGTTCATAAAATCTAGCGTCTTCTACAGCTATAAACGCCTCTGCTACATGTTTTGGAATTCGCTCAATTGGTACAAGCTCTCTATTTTCTACATATAACTTCGTAATTTCTTTTCCTCGCTGATCAACGATACGTGATGAAGAGTGGAAAACAAGCCGTTTTTCATCCATTATATAACCACCAGCTAACACAATCAGTTTATAGAATACAATCGCCACTACAAACACTGCTACGCCGCCCATTAGGCTCCACTTTATTTTCTTCATACATCGTCCTTCTTTCCAAATGATGGTATGTTTATTATTTGAAAAACGATTATCTTTATGTATATAATCTTCGAAGTTTTTTGTAAGAGTTGCTATAATGAAACTAAACTCATAAAGGGGGCATTACAATGAAAGCGATTATTTCATACGAAACACCTCTAGAACAACCACATTTCACTGCAAAGAATGATGAGAAAGATATGTTTTATAAAGAAAATACCGAGGAAACTGTAGAAGGATCACTTCAATATGACGTGCTAGATGCTGTCGGGGAATTTAAAGGACAACCTGGCTATATTGTGTGTAACAACATTTCTGTTACAGATGAAGGCCGTCCTGTTTTTGAAAATCGTTTCAAAAACCGTGCAGGACTGATTGAAAATGAGCCTGGTTTCCAAGCAATCCGCGTTCTTCGCCCATTAAGTAACGATACATATGTCATTATGACAATGTGGGAAAATGAACAAAACTTTAAAGATTGGACAGAGTCACGTTCTTTCGAAAATGCACATAAAAAACGCCCTGCACAAACAAATGCAGAGCCGCAAAAAAGCATTTTTTCAAGACCTTCTTTTGTGACTACTTTTGATGTGTTAGCTTAAACAAAAAAGCTGTAACTTCGATTGAGGAGAAGCTACAGCTTTTTTCTCTGTCTTCCACGAACTCATCGCCCTTTTATCTTGAAATACTTTCCACTTCATTTCTACCACAGTAACTACATTGACCTCGTCTACGATAATAATAAGCGATAGAAGCAAGACCTAGCGCTATTCCCCAGAGAATCCATAAAAGCATTGGCCCTATTGAACCCCAAATGTGACTCAACAAAATATTATCTGTAGACACGAGGTGAAGTTTAACCGCGATAAAAGCGAAAGTAAAGGTGAAGCCAGCAGCGGTTACAGCAATCGCTACACACGATGCTGGAATCACCGCCAGCAGGATTGGCACCCTTTTACCGTTAACGAATGGGAACCATCGCGGGAAGGTTTCACCCCATTTTTGGATCAAACCCAGCGTAAGAATACTACCGGCGATACATATCGATCCGAAAGCCCATTCAGTAATATGATGCGCTGGGTTAACATTTGAAAAGTCCTGCAAAAACTTCGCGTCAATTCCTAGCGGGATTTTCAATGCCCAAGCATAGCGCGTAATTGCGTATGGAATAGGAGCAAGAGCCGCAAGATAGGTAATCCATCGACTCCATCGCATGAGAAGAGATGTTTTCCCGTCCGCTTTCCTTCCGCAATATTCACATGCATGGCGTATTTTTCTTCGATAAGCTACAGCGAAAAACCCCAAAGATATTCCTCCTAGAACACATATAATTTGATTGAGCATCAGCCAGTCAAATTTAAATTTTAATAAAAAAGCATAAGCCATGGCCGCAATCAGACTGGCATCCGGTACAAAGAGGAGTAAAGCAGCCGCCCACCCCCAGGCATAAATGAGGATAAGCCGCTGTTGGAAAGTCTTTTCCACTGGCTTCCTCATTGAAAATCCAACCAATATACCTATCAGACAAAGAACAACAAATATGATACCTCCAACCTGGGACGGAAGATAAGTAACCTTTCCAGCAAACAAATCCATACCATCTTCATTCTTAAAAGGATACCCCTCTCCTCCAAGCAACCAGTAAAGATGCATCGATCCATAAATGGCTGACCAAGCAATGGCTATATACCCAATCCAAGATGGCCATCGCTTTAGGCTCATTCCTTCTCTTTTCTTTGGTGAAGGCAATGCAGAATTTGTATCCACGTTAGATTTGTCAATGGAAGTCTTTGAATCCACTCAAAAAACACCCTTTCCTATTATTTTCTTGAGACTGATCTACCCCGTTTTTTTGTATACACATGCATCCAAATTTGACACTAACCTGCTCACAGCCCCTTTCTTTTTTTAACTCTCATAAAAAATCACCTCGATATCCATTGTATTGAGCGAATGGAAAATCGAGGTGACCTCAAGTTTAAATCTAGTTTAATTTTTGCCTTAAATAATGCCATGTACCTTGCGGAGAACTGGATACCTCCCAAAAAACATCCATTTCCCTGGTCATGAGTGAAACGATGGATAGCCCGATGCCCGCTCCTTTTGCTTCTGAGTGGTGCTCCATTCCCCGCCCTTTATCTCTGATGACCATAAATAAGTCGCCGTCACGATCAATTGTTTCTACACAAATATATCCGCCAGAACTGGCATGCCTAATGACATTTTGAAACAGGTTATCCAATATACTACGCAGCCAGAGAGGATCCACCTCCCAAATCAATGAACAGTCAGCCAAATGGACATTCACTTCAAAGCCTTCTTTCTCAAAAACCGGATACCACTCGGCGACAGCACTACGTAACTCTTCAATCACATCTATGTTTGTCTTCTCTAATGGATACTTTCCAGCTGAAAGTAATGTGTAAGTAAGAAGATTTTCAAGTAATTTTCCAACATCATTTAGTTTGTTGACGATAATTTGTACCGATGCGGTTGCTTTTAAGGATGAGGGGTTATTCTGAATGGAGTAGGCATGCTGTCTAATAACGGTTAAAGGAGTCCGTAAATCGTGAGAGATATTCGCAATCAATTGTTTTCGTAGATACTCTTCTTCCTTCTCGCGCTTCCGGCTGTCTTTTAACTGATTGATCATCCTGTTAAAGGCTTTTTCCAATTGTCCAATCTCATCACTGTTATTGACTGTAACCTTATCAGGTATTCCATCATTTACGGTATCTGACATTGCGCTTTGAAGTTGTACAAGTCTTTTGCGAATACTTAAAAAAAACAACACAGATACCACTACAATCGAAACACCTACGACAAAAATAATAAGGATTAAAAAGAGATCTCCATTTACTGGCTGAATCGCAAGCGTCGTAATAGATTTTGGGATATGAAATACCATAAATCCTTGTTCACCATCTTTACCAATCGTAGCTGTCACAGTGAATATATCTTGTTGCCTTTTCCTATCGAGATAGTTGATGAGGTTCAAAGGTGTCCATTGATCAGGAATCTCTACGATACGCTGATTGATCACATGGGTTTTCCCCGCTTTATCGACCCAAAACAGCTCAGCTTTCGGATAATGTCCTTGTATCTTACCGAGCTTTTCATTGATTGTATTCTCATTAGCTTCATTTAGTTGTTCAGCTTCATGTTCCCACATTTTTTCTATTTCCAGTGGCTCATGTATCGTATCTTGTTTAAGCAAAATGTCAGGTAAATAATAGATTGCTGGCAAAATAGGCCACATGAATAAAGAGGCAAGGATCAATAATAAATATTTGGTAACGAGCGATCTTCGAATATTCATAACTTCAACCGATACCCGATGCCGCGAATCGTCTCGATAATCTGAGGATGACTGGGATCAATCTCTATTTTTTCACGCAAATGACGAATGTGGACCATAAGAGTCCGATCCCCTTTTATATATGAATCTTCCCACACAGCTTCATATATTTGCTTTTGAGTCAAAATCTGATTTGGATGATTGAAGAGAAACATAAAGATATGAAACTGTTTACCAGTTAAGACAATCTCTTTATTCGTTTGTGAACTCAAAATACGGTTGGCTTTCCGGTCAATACTTAAATGGTTCAACTGTATATGATCCGGAGAAACCACACCGAGTCGCCTTAAGAGAACATGAATGCGGGCCTCGAGTTCATCAGGATGGTACGGCTTCGTCATATAATCATCTGCAAAAGCAAGCCCTTGCAGTTTATCTTCTATTGAAGCTCTCGCTGTGAGCATCATAATTGGTATTTCAGGGAACTTTTGCTTCATTCGCTGTCCAACCGTATAACCATCAAGCCCCGGAAGCATAATGTCCATAATAACAACGTCCGTTTGTTCCATGTATTCAAATGCATGATGGCCAGACTTTAACCAAATCACTTTATATCCCCGTTCAGTAAAAAACTCACTTACCCATAATCCAATTTCTTTATCATCTTCTATATGTAAAATTGTTAATCCCATCACATTTCTCTCCTCTACAATAAATCTTCACACATTTATTGAGTTTCCCTAACCACAACATATGCTTATAAGTGTCTATTTTTAACTAGATAACGTGAAACTTTAATCAGTGAGAGGCTTCTTTACGGGCAGTTAATGCAAGGGAAAAGAGGTGCTGTTTTCTATCATTTATATTCATCTAGTTACGATTTTAACTTTGACTGAATCTCTCATTTTCATTTACGAATTGCTACATATTATCCCATGTCCCCAACATAAATTGCGGACTTCCTACTTTGAAGACCATATTCTGTTAAGAACGGTATGATTGCTTTTGGATAAAGGTTTGTGTTTAAAAGGTCTTCTAGCGGCAACCATTCAAGTGCTAGTTGATCAGGATCAAATTCTGTCCCTTCCCCAAAAGAACGATCGTCATCCGGATACAGGCATTCAAAAAGATGAACAACGACATGTACATTACGATCCCACTCGGCATGTTCATGATTCTTTCCTATATACTCATCACTTACAATTAGCAATTCTCCTGCTTGTACTTTTAATCCAGTTTCCTACAAACATTCTCTGACAACAGCTTCTTTTAAAGTTTCTCCCGGTTTTTGACCACCACCAGGTAGGATGTTCATAAAGTGAAACTTTAATCAGTGGGGGTTTTCTTCATCCCCCACTGATTATTAGTTGAACCAATCGGGCTTTTACGGACAGTTCATCTCCCACCTAACTTCCTTGCTTTCGCTGAATTTTGAGGTGGGAGTGTTACTGTCCGTTAATGCGGGATAAACTTGTTATAGTCATATTTCTTAATCGTTAATATTTGGTTGTCTCTAATTATAATCGCCTGCACTGAATTCTAATTTTCACCTATCTCTTCCCTCTTTCACAATACTTGCGTCAAAAGCACTTCTATCTTAAAAATGACCATAAAATACATGCAATAACATACAAGAAACCCGAATAATAGAATTTTTGAATTATCCACTATCCGGGTTATATATCTAACTTTTTTTTATTTTTGCTTATACCATTCATGAATACGGGCTACATCCTCTTCACGCACATGCTTCAATTCATAATGACGTCCCGCAACACTGCAAGCTACTGCTACAATATACGTATACAATCTATCTTTTCGCTGAAAGTATGATTGCGTTTTTGTCATTGCTTGTACATGTTTTCTTTTCACAAATCCTGTATACTTTGCAATGCCCCTGTACACAAGCGTTAACTGATCAGATTTTATCGCATATCCACCCGTTTTATACTTGCCATATCCAAGAATCGTAAAGAACAAAAATAATGGCACTAATACAAATAAAGCACTATATTGCTGAAAATATACACTCGCTCCTATAATCGGTACTGCTACAGCTACAAAAATCATCCAACTCATAATGAGATAACGGCGTAATGCTGCTTTCGGTAAATGGACGATCTCCTCTTCCATTTCATAAGGCAAATCTAAATATGCCAGCAACTCTTGCACATCTTTTTTCTTCATGAGCGGGTGCAATATGACATTCATATTATTTGTATCTATGCTCTGAATGACTTCTACTTCAATAGAACAATACCCAAACGGTTGACGAAGGATTCCTTCTTTCATTGTCAATGCCTGAATCCGGTGCAGTTTTAACACAATCTCTTTCTTTTCAAGTAGCCCTTGTGAAATACGAATTTCATTTCCATTTCTCTGCACTGTAAAGTTCGCATGTTTTAAAGCATAACCAATTGTAGAAATGATCCATGAGATTACAATTAAAATAGCAACCATACATAACAAATCATACACACTATTGTCTTTCACATACGTTTCTACTTTTTCTATTAACCATTTCGGAAGAACGTTATCAAACTGTGTATAAAGGAAAATCAACCCAGAAAATAATAAACCGAACTGACCAGATGTAATAGATGCTAGCAAAATTTCTTTTGGCGTTAACTGATAAACAGTTGTATTTGTTTCTGACGGTAGGGTTTCCTCTTCTTTTAAAGTTTTCTTACTTTCTACTTTATTTAATAAGGCGATTAATTCTTTCACTTGCTCTTCCTTAATTCCAGCTAACGTCACCTCTGGGTCCTTTCCGCCACCAGCCGTCTCAATTTTGAGCTTCGTTAACCCAAATAACTGATAGATGATATTTGAAGCTGTACTAATTGTTTGCACACGCTCTTTATTTAAATAGCTTTCTTTTTTGACAAATACCCCGTGTTTTATATGTAAAATATTATTTTCAATCCAATACACTTTAAAGTACCATTTCACAAACGAAAATATGGCCAAAATCAACAAAAAACCTAGAATGAAAATGGGAAATAAGTACCAAGGCTCTACTTCATCTTTAGGACCAAATAAAACAATGATAATAAGGGGAAATAAACTAGAAATCCTTATATCAAATAATATAGTAATCGGATGTTGCCTCTTATACATCCTTATCACTCACTTTCGCAAGTTCCCCAATTTGTCGTTTCAACTGTTCTGCCTCTCTCTTTGTTAGTCCTGGAATACTATGAGAAGTCGCTGCCGTTGAAATTTGTAATTCTGCTAGTTCATATTTTCTCATAATCGGCCCTTGTTCAATCGTCACATGCTGAACACGAATCATTGGAACTAACACACGCTTTACAACAAACATCCCTTTTTGAATTTCAATCTCTTCTTCATCTAATCGATAGCTATAATAACGCTGACGTAGTTTCGGAAAGATAAAATAGTCTAGTGGCGTATATATAATCGTGGCAACGACCAATATACTAAACAACCAACCCCACCAATTAAACTTGATCATAAAAAAGAGATATGCTAAAACGATACTTACAAGTACCCCTGCACCAATTAATGCATGGATCTTCCACACCTTAACCATATTCGGATGAATTTCATTTTCTAATGGCTGCATTTGATCACTCCAAATTTAGAAATCTATTAAATATGTATACTTTGTAATATGCCATAATCATACAATACAAAACAAGGAAGAATAAACATTTTTTGTAAAAATAAAACTTGTTATTTTCTGAATATGTAGAATACAACCAACAATAGATTAGATTTACGTATTTTACTTTTCCAGTCATTGAATATTTCCCTGGATTTGAGTCAATATATTTATGATAGAACTGAACCTTTTAACTATATTACACTATTATTAATGTGCATATTAAATTATAAGTATGTAGTGAACCGTTGAAAGTAAACTTTTAATAATAGATAAAAATACTTTGTTATCCATATCATCCGTAAACATAAATATCCAATAAAGATAGTTAATTACAAATATATTTATTTAATTTATAATTATATTTAGAAAATAGAATAGGAAGGTCTTGGTGATATGTTAGGTATTGATGTTATAAAAACAACAGAGGAACTAATTATTAAATGGCAATTAGCAAAAGTTAGTATTCCATTAAATGAAATTATTGAAGTTACTGAAGATGATACTTATGCTGGTATTGAAAAAGCTGATGCGATTCGAATAGGAACAGCATATGGCACAACTGATCGCATTTTAATTAAAACTAAAAAACAGAATTATATATTATTTACCACTAATAAGGTTTCAATTTTAAATAAAATAAACGCTTAATTACTTAATGATTTAACATGATTTTTTAGAAAAAAAGGCGACTAATGTAAAGTCGTCTTTTTTTCTTCTTATAATAAATATGAAAGTAAACCTCTTATTATTAGTTCACTTTCAAGATACTTGTTAACTAAATAATTATCTTCAGCAAAATAGGTTGATTTTTTCTACCCCTCGTGAATTTCTTTAATGCTTTTTCCTTCTAAAAACGCATGTCCCGTTTTAATTTTTTCTACTGTTTCAAATCCATACTTTTCATACACTTTTTCTACTGTTTCGTTAATTGGGATCACCCAAAGATTATCTAGTCCTCTATTCATTACTTCACTTTGAATAAAGTGAATAAGTTCACCTATTAATCCTTTACCTCTAAACTTTTCAATTGTAGCTACACTTTCCATTCGAGCCTGTTTTTCATGTTCAAAAATACAAGCGATGGAACATGCTACTCCATTGTATCTAAGTAGATAGTGAGTGAATGCTGGATGTTGGAATTCATCTTGAAAAGCTTTTTTTCTAACTTCGCCTCCTAACTCTTTTATACTACATTCAATATCTAAAGCTTCTTCAAAATTTAATTCAGATACCTTTTCAATAGTAACTTTTTCATTTTTATCTTTTTTAGTTAATTTCTTATTCCATAATTGGATTGGACTTATTAATTCTTCAAACCCAAAATTCTTTATTTGTAATTCAGAAATCAGTTTTTCTTGCATATCTAAGTTGTATATATAAAATCTAGGTACTATATTTTTAGTCTTATAGAAATGAACTACTTCATCTACTATCATTTGTGGATTCAAACTTACTACACTTACATGTGCATGATTTGCATCATAATAACATGGGTTATTTTCATTATAAAATATAGAACCCCATGATTTCTCTATTCGGCTAGTAAAGGTTTCAAGATATGCAAAATCAAGCTCAAGAACATTTTTTAAACTAGTCATACGATATTCCCTCTTCTCTATTTTTTCTTCAATATCTTCTGTACTTTATTATACATTTAAATATTTTAATTTTCAGTTTTTTGGTTAAAATATATCTCATACCATTCAAAAAAATATTTTCAAGAAAAAATGAAAAAGAAAAATGAACTAAATTAACCATCTAGTCCAGTTTTCTTTTTCTTGTATAAACGATTTATTAAATCAATAATCCAAGAATTAATAATAACTACTGTGAAAATAACTAAAATAGCAACAATATTTTGATTTGAAGATATGTATGGTATCAGTGGGCCACGTACCACCCAAAAAAATATAAGAGCAAAAACTAAAGACCAAATAAATTTCAGCATTAATTCGTGCCCTTTTCTAATAAATATAGCACAAACAAATTAAAATTTTAAAAATCAAATGTAAACTTTTTATTATTAGTTTACTTTCAAATCCTCTGATATCCTCAAAATCAACAATAAAAGTATACATTCAAAACAATATAAATAAAGGGATTAAATCCCATGCAAGCAAAAAAATGAGTATCTCATCACTATTGAGATACTCATCAAAGAAAGCATAAATTAACTAGTAGTATTTAGCTCCTTACTGTATTTCTTTACAAAAAACGCCATTATTAACGTAATAATTCCTATACTTAAACCAAGTAATTGATCTAACGAAATTACATCACGAAAAATCCAACGTATAATAAATCCCATACCAAATACTAATACAAGTAAAAAACCAAAATATCTTAGTCCTCCATATACGTCTTCCATACCCACACCCCTTTTAATTTCACAACCAAATTATACCATATTGTAGAATTCAAGTAAGGGTATCTAAATCAGTTCACATAACCCCACTTATCAGTAGCAAAAAAGAATCCAAAGATCGGATTCTTTTTTATTTTACTTATATATGGCGGGACCCCCATGATGCCCATCAACTTAAGAATTTTATAACACCCCAAAACAAAAAATGCACATTTTCTCCTGGAGATGTCAATTTTTTCGTTTTGGGGTATTCGCTTTTCTTAGCTTGATGGTGATGAGGTAGCACCATCATTTCGCAGATTTCGTACGCTTAGATGGGGTTCAGCCGAGATACGTGTAAAAACGGGTCATAGGATTACTTTTATTTCCAAATCGAACAATGTCAAAAATAGTATTAAAGAAACACGAATTGTGAAATTCAACCTAAAAAAGTCGAATTCCTTAGGAACCGACTTTATAATTTGGCTTGTTAAGCTAAGCCCCCTATTGGGGGTAGTACCAGCGAAGCTGACACCACCCGCAATGTAGATGTAATTAAATTATTGATGACCTCGTTATATCCCTGCTGGGCATCGGTGATTGCAAGCTTTGAATAGACCTCCAAGGACTTGCGGCCATGCCCCTGCCCGCTTCCACTCCGTCCAACCAACTCCGCGTCACGTCCTGATTCTGCCCCAATAAGGTCGATGAAATTCACCAGCCTTTTTTTAAACGAACGACGAACCGCGGGCTCGGTGTCAGTCTTCGATTGCCTGGTAGACCATGGTCCAGAAGTCGTGGATAAGCCGTGCCGAATTCGGGACTGACAGCCCGACCTGAGTAAGCAGGATTCCGGTGAGCTGGTTGTCCGGGTCGGCGTAGGTCGTGGTGCCGCTTCCGCCGTCCCAGCCGAACTGGCCGATGGGCGCGTAGTCGCCACGATAGGTGCGCACCGCCATCCCGAAGCCCCAGCCGCCGTGCTGCCCTTGGCCGAATGACACATGGACGTTGTTTGTGGCCATGGCGTTTCGAGCGGCTTGCTGCTCGGGCGTGAGGCGGTTGGTGGTCATCAGCTGGACGGCGGGCCGGGACAGGATCCGTTCGCTTTCGTGCATCCCGTGATTCAGCAGCATCCGTAAATACGCGTTGTAGTCGTCGACGGTGGAGACCAGCCCACCGCCGCCGCCCTGGAACGCCGGAGGCTGGCTCCAGCGTCCCCCCTTGGCCTCGTCCCACACGATGAACTCTCCGTTCTGCGGGTTCGGGGCGTAGAGGGTCGGCAACCGGTCGATCTTGTTGGCGGGCACGTGGAAACCGGTGTCCTTCATGCCTAGGGGGGCGAAGATGCGTTCGCGCAGGAACGTCTCAAACGACTGGCCCGTGACCCTGGCGACGAGCACGCCGAGTAAATCGTTGCTGATGTGGTATTGCCAGCGCTCTCCGGGCTGGTGCATCAGCGGAAGCTCGCCAAGGCGGCGCATCCACTCATCCGGCTTGGGCATCGGCACCGGTAGATCGGGCGTGAGCCCCTTCTCGAAGATCGCGTTCATGATCGGAGTGCCCAGCGACGTAATATCCATGCCGAGCCCGAACGTGGAAGTCAGCAGGTCCCGTACGGTGATCGGCCGCCGCGCTGGCACGGTATCGTCCAGCGGGCCGTCGATCCGCTTCAGCACCCGCCGGTCGGCGAGTTCCGGTAGCCACGTCTCTACCAGGTCATCCAGCCGCAGCCTGCACTCGTCGAGCAGGATCATTGCCGCCGCAATCGCAAGCGGCTTGGACGTCGAGGCCATCCGAAAGATCGTGTCCCGGCGCATCGGCGCACCACCATCATGGCGCATCGTGCCGAGCACTTCGACGTGCGTCTCACCGTTCCGGCTGACTAAGGCGACGACCCCAGGAATCTTCCCGGAATCGACATGTCGTGCCAGCACGTTGCGCATTTTGTGCAGCCCTGTTTCGGAGAAGCCTTTGTTACTTTGTCCCATCATGAATCTCTCCTTTTTTCCCCATTTTCTGATGAACGAAAATCTTCTGTTGTAATCTTTTTCATTTGGTTTCCCTCTTTTTACTTTTTTATCAGCCCTATTGTTTTAAAACTACAAATTCTCTTTTGTTATTCATGCTTGAAAGCCCTTTGTCAAAAAGGTGGATTCGATGCATTAAAGAAAATGAATATTGGCAATCAAAATCTGACTCACTTCCTTTTCTGGGTTATCAGAATCGAGATATGTCCTGCACTTAACATAGAGCCATGTGTTCATCAGACGTTTATTCTACAACCGTTGTCTTGTCCGCCTCATTGGAGCCGAGCAGGGCGAAAATACTGCCCTTATCCACCTCGAAATCTACGCCCTTTAGGACTTGTAGCTATATATCTTTATCTATCTACATATCTAATTCAATACTTCCCTTTTTTGGAAGTAACTTTAACTTTCTAGATGCCTTATCTAAATCCCTTTCTTTTTCCAGAATATAGCCCGATTGCGGAACAAAAATAAAAGAGCTCTCTTCAGCTTTTCTGTGTGCTTAATAAATTCGCCCCATAAATGAAGGGTATAAGTTTTCACGAGAAGATCATGTTATGCTGAGTCCATACCTTACAAGGCACATTAAACGTTTTGGTGATTATGTCATCGATTTACAAAGCATCCCTCAACCAGTAGAGGAAAATATACCGGTATAAACATAAAACGGGTCATCTACTGGAAATAAAAGTAAGCCTATGACCCGTTTTTACACGTATCTCGGCTGAACCCTATATTTGCACCAGAACCGAAAAGAGAAGTGTATGAATATCAAGGTGTGGTAAATGTGATAGTTCCTGATGAATCAGAGGAACGTATAGAGTCCACCTTTTTCACATACAGCATATAAGTTCCTACAGGAGCTGGCTTATTAGTTGTAAAAGTAAATGAACCGGTACCTTTAAATGTACCAGAACCGAAGATAGTCGAAGAACCATCTGGTTCCATTTTTAAGAAGGCGTACGTTATTCTTTTACCATCAACTGTTTTTTGATCAACATTAAAAGTGATATGTCCTGCATTATTCACATAGATGTGACCGAATTGTCTAGGATCAGATAAACTTGAGAAACTATAAGAATATTGTTCTGAGAGTAATGACGTTTGTACTAGTGGTTTAATTTCTAAGGGGTTATGCACTTGTGGAGGCGACGTGGCATGTGCCAAGTTTCCAGGCAATAAAATTCCGATCGCTAATGTTCCAATCGCTAATTTTTTTAACATAAATACATCTCCTATTCTATATTGGTTATCTATCAATCAAGTGTTATAACCTAATTGACATACTAAATAAGACCAATTAAGAAATAGAGATAGTGTCATATTTTGTAAGTTGATGAAAATTTTTTGGAAATATGACGAAAATATGAACTAAAATTTCATTTTGTAGAAAAGGGGGATGGATATGGAATTCAAAGAAGATGACTATGTAATGGTTGTTCATCCAGATTATCCAGAACTACATGGGCTAGCACGAGTTATAAAGCCAAGAAATCAAATTATCAGAATTGAATTATGTGGTGATAAAACTAGGTGGTTAGCTTCTACAGAATTTTTAAGACATGCTTCAGAAGAAGAAATAAGAGCAGCTAGCAAAAGCTAACTGCTCAGGTTGTGGAATAGGTTAAGAAATGGGTATCTACAGTATTGACGGAATATTGAGTTTTATTCAGTCTTGTATTTAAATTGCGTTTTAACTTAACGCATATCCTACAATCAAAGTAAGTGTTAGAAATACAGATAATGAAAATGTTAGTAGGACTGTTACTATGCTTCTAAGCATCGCTACCCAATTATTTACCTTAGAGAAGCCAATCATGCCAGCAAAAAAAGTTCCTACTGTTAAAACTAGTAAAATGAATAAAGGGTGAATGTGTAGTGAATCCGTAAAAAACTTGAATATTTCAGATGGGATTTCAAAATATAAACGGAATAAACCAATACAAATCAGAGAACAAATAAAGGACCATAGATTAATGTTATGTTTCATTGTTTTCTCCTTAGTTAGTAAAGTAGTTTTGATTTAATTTTAATGGAAAATATAAGAAAAATATACTAGATATGAATTTGAACAAAGTTTTTAACAAAATAATCCTTTTAATAGAAAGTGAGGAATAACAATGGGATTAGGAAACCGTGGAATGGCATTTGAAATGCTTATCAATCTATCGGGTTCTGGTGCAAATATGATTTGTTAGAAACATAGAGCCTCCATATCCTTTTCATCTAGGAGTTATGATGCTACTCCAAATAATTTATGTATGAATTCAATCTCGTTTTGGACAGACTCCATCCCTTGTTGCAGTTGTCCTTTTTTCAGCATATACATCACCTCTACTCCACAGATGATCCGTTTGGCTGTTTGAAACGTTTTTAATCCTAACATAGAACGAACTCGTTTCTTTATAAAGCGATGATCTTGCTCTACTATGTTATTCAAGTACTTCTGTTGTCTAAGTTGCATACCGTCAGATATGCTTTTCTCTTTTTTCAACTGTTCAATTGCTATAGGATAAGCCGGATTCTTATCGACTGTTATGACACGAGGTTTAGAAACATGCAAAGACCGCAAAGCTTTCTTAAAGAAGTGCTTTGCAGCCTGTTTGTCTCTTGTTTTACTGAGATAAAAATCAATCGTGTTTCCTTCGGAATCCACGGCACGATACAGATACATCCATTGACCTTTTACTTTGATATATATTTCATCGATTCTCCAGGAGTCATTTGTTTGTTTGAGGTGACGTCGGATTCGCTTGTCCAATTCAGGACCATACTGATGAACCCAACGCATAATCGTTGTATGGGAAATGGATAAACCCCGTTCTTCCATCATTTCCACCAAATCACGAAAGCTGAGGTTGTACCGTAGGTACCATCTTACCGTTAACAAAATAATATCAGGTTGGTAATGTTTCCATTTGAACAAATTTTCCTTTTTCATACCGATCACACACCTTTTTTAGAGTAATAGTATCAGTATGTCCAAGATTTAGAGGTTACTTGCATGTATCTTGAAGTTTTTGCACCGGAACCGAAAATTTTACATATTTCTGTATTATGTTTTTCTTAGCTTGATGGCGATGTTGCGGTGCCCCTTATAGGGAATTCATTATACTTATTAAAACAACAACATGATATAGACAAAGCCAAAGAATAAACATAATGGACTATAGAACCAAGTGTCGTATCTAGCAAACTGAGAATGTTTAATTTTTTTAAAAAATCCAACAAACTTAAAATCACCAATTGCCCTAATGATGAAAACTAAAGCACAGACAATACTTCCGATTTTAGATAAACTATTTGCTTGGAACCCTTGCAAATAACCTCCTTGAACAACAATAATGACACTAGCCAGTAGAATAAGAATGGCTACGAATAATGTTCCCCATATTCTCGGAGTAAAAGCAGGCTTATGTTCTCCCTCTTTTACTGGGAGAACAGCGGCAGAACCCCATCGACCTCCAAAAGCCCAATAAATATGCAAAAAACTGATAAACCACAGAAGCCCTACAGCTACTAATATTAATAGTAATTTCATTTATTCGCCCCCAATGTCGTAACTTCAAATAAAACATACACTACCGTATGTTATAGTGAAAATTTTGTCCCTTCAGGTTTTATAACCATATTAGGGACATTTATTATCGAATAATCAATTATGCCTCGGCATAATTGCGTCCGGAGGCTTTAACTTCTTTCAGCGGATGTTTGGACACCCGCTGAAAGAAGTTAAAAGCTCAACCATTTTATCAATATCAAAATTAGGATTTGCTTCAAACCTTGTCATCCATCCTACATACGTTAAATAGGCAAGTCTCGCTCGATCAATTGATTCAGTTTCGTCTATGCCCATTTTTTGATACAATTTTGCAACACAAGAAATTCTCTGTTCTTCCATATCTACTAAACGTACTGCCACAACAGGATCATATTTAGCCCAAGTATAAATACCATTCTCAATTTTTTTATCTCGATTAAAACTAATCTGTAATAGCTTTTCTAAAGAGGCATCCTGTTGCTCCATACTTTGAACAATCAGCTTTGTTGCATGTACTTCCCAAAAGTCGAGCATAGAATCTAAAAGCTCTTGATGGTCACGAAAATAGTGATAGAAGCTTCCTTTGCTTATTTTTAGCAATCGAGCAAGTGCTTCAATGCGAACTTTATGTATCCCTTCATCAGCTAATTGTTGTAATCCTGCTTTTATCCAATCTTCCCTCGTTAATTGCATATCATCTCTCCAGTAAAATACGGTAGCGTATGTTTTACGTTAGATTACTACTATTCTCATTTTTTGTCAATTAGGGGTTCAGCCCATGCCCATCAAGCTAAATATTTATAAATGGCTAGAGTAGAACTCTTTCTACAAGACAATTTTCTACGTTACTGAAGGAAGGCATGCGAAATAAACCTGAAATAGGTCATTTTTTAACGTTATGTACTTTTTAGCTTAACTACACGCATAATGCTATGAAATATTTTGCTTAGTACTTACTCCCTACCTTTTTGACCAGCAGTTGGAGAGCTTGTGGAGATAAACAAGTAAGTTAATCTGATACCTCATGCAAAAAAACACCGTCTTTTCTGTTCGTTCCCTATAAAGATTCTACTCTTACAAACACAAGTAACACAGTTCAAATAAATCGAACTGTGTTACTAAAGTTGTTTAACCTAATCCCATTTTGAACAATCGAATTACAGCATTTTATATATCTCAATTAAGTTATCGTCAGGGTCACGAAAATGTGCAACACGCGCTCGCCATTCCTCACGATCATGCGGTTCATTAACAAATTCAATTCCTTTTTCTTTGAAACGGTTATAAGTCTGATCGACATCTTCAACTTCAAATTGAAGCAAGAATTTTGATTGGGACTCAGCTTCTAAAGGCTTATTTCCTTCTCCGACCAATTCGGCCATCACGTTTCGAGATACAAGCTCAATTTTCGTTTCTCCATTATTGAAAAGCGCATATTCCATGTCTTCCTCGTACCAACTCACTGGAAATTCCAATAGATCTCTGTAAAACACGGCACTTTTCTTAAAATCTTTGACCAAAAGTCTTATTTGCAACAACTTCAAATCAATCATCTCCTAAAAAATACTATCGAAGAGCCAACACCATCGTCATTCATTGAACATTTCGTTACTGATTCCAATATTCCTTCATGTTTCATGTAACTATCCTGCTGTGTTATCTGTATAACAAATGAAACAACATTATGATCATTCAACACTTTCTATCGTGATACAGAAAGAATATTCTCTATATGGTTAAGTTTTGAGATTAAAGCTTTAGAAAATAGAATAAGGAAGCACTCTTCATCAATTAAAGTTGCTTCCTCCCTTCCAATGTGCCATCAAATGCAGTTGTCTAGAACTACAATATATATTCGTTAAGATTAGACTTCTTAAGTGTAGCCCCAATAGTCGCTACTATCGTGAAAATTGAATCACTATATATTCTATGTTTAGCTAGTTTTATTGATATGTAATATTAAATATTTATTTTGGTTTTGCAACGCCCTCTACGTGAATACATGTACTTTTTCATACGGATATTACTCACCTTTATAGGCTCATCATATCCGTATGTCTAAGCAAATGTATTAAAGTTTTTGTACCAAAAGATACAGTTTAACGTTTGATGGCTTTTAAAATGTCCTGGTATTTCCATGATTTTGAGCTACCTGACTGGATTTTATTTGCTAATTCATTCGTGTAATTTGTTGTTGCTGCCGCAAATTTATTACGATCCCACTGGTGATCTTGAGCGATTTGTGCATCAGACAGATTATAGTATGAATAAGTTACTCGTCCTTGCACATCTGGAATTGGATCATCAAAAGTTGTATCAAGATGGTACCATTTTCCTTCAATTTTCACTTGATTCCAAGCATGTGGTTGTCCATTTCCAGTTCCTGTTACAATATGATTTTCTATTCCAGCCTCTTTTAACAATTGATATGTTAATAATGCATATCCCTGACAAACAGCAGAACGGTTTGCTAAAGCTTCATACGCTGTATAAGCTTGGAAAGAAGTATCATAAGAGACATGTTTTACAACATAATCATGAATTGCTTTTACTTTCTCGTGTTCATCCATACCAGCTTGAACAATGGAATTGATAATTGATTTCGCTTGTGTCTTTACATAGTTCGTTTGTTCTTTAGATTCACGGTATGTAATCTTTAATGTAAACGTGTAATTTCCTGGAATACCACGAATAGAGTATTGTGTATTTGCGATATTATAATTTAAGTATTCGTTAGATTCGACTGCCTTGTCGTATTCTTTAACAAGTGTATCCATAACTTCATTAATATTAGAGTTTTTGGATTTGTATGTCATTGTTATATTTTCTTCTTGATTATTAATATGCTTTTTTATTTCATTTTGAAATGCGTCTAATAGTTGCCCGTCAGGTCGTGAAACGTTATTTGCATTTGCAGCGTTTGGATTCCAAACACCATTACTTTCAAAGTAATACTTTTTACCATTATCTTGGATCCAGCCTGTTTGCATTGCTCCGCTTCCACTAAAGTAGTACCATGCTCCATTAATTGACTGCCAACCTGTTTGCATTGCTCCACTTCCGTTGAAGTAGTACCATGCTCCATTAATTGACTGCCAATTTGTTTGCATTGCTCCACTTCCGTTGAAGTAGTACCATGCTCCATTAATTGACTGCCAATCTGTTTGCATTGCTCCACTTCCGTTGAAGTAGTACCATGCCCCATTAATTGACTGCCAATCTGCTTGCATTGCTCCACTTCCGTTGAAGTAGTACCATGCCCCATTAATTGACTGCCAATCTGTTTGCATTGCTCCACTTCCGTTGAAGTAGTACCATGCTCCATTAATTGACTGCCAACCTGTTTGCATTGCTCCGCTTCCGTTGAAGTAGTACCATGCTCCATTAATTGACTGCCAACCTGTTTGCTTCGCGCCGTTTACATTGTAGTAATTCCATACCGATCCAGTTTGTTTCCACCCTGTATCAGCACTTGCATAAGTAGCTACTGTTGACCCCATAACTGTTAGACCAACTGCCATAGCTAACATTTTGATGTTTTGTTTCATAAATTCATATTTCCCTTCTGTTGACCTATTTATCTATCAAGCATTAACAGTGAGGGCGTTGCAAAACTAAAATAAATATCCAATATTATAAGTTTTTCGTTTTCATAGACAATATTAGCGACTAAACAACAAGATTTGAAGTGTACAATTATAATATTATAACAAAAATTCCAATCATTTTTCATGCGATATTGCATAAAAACGATTGGAAAGAAAATAGAGGTTGCCATTCACTTGTTTGTCTATCAATTAACTGTCCTGCTGTGTTATTCGCATAACAAATGAAACAACATTATTATCATTCAACACTTTCTATCGTAATACAGAAAGAATAGTATTTTTTCGTTTTTTTGGTAATGATTTTCCTTAACTTGATGAACCCCTTTTTTACATATAAGTCGCTGCTATGAAAAACAATATGGACTTGCACTCGTTTTCTCTCTCTGGTTTCACTTGGCATGGAGAAAAAAAGAGCTGACCGCTTCTATCCATGATCGAATCCTCTCTCCTACCCAAAAAGAATGGTTTTCTATCAGTTTTTCATTTTATATAATTTTGATTTCCAACATACAAATTACGGTTATGAAAACAAAAGCAGATCTCCACTCATTTTCTCCTTTTGTTTTCACTTGACATGGGGCTAAAAAAGGATCTGACCGCTTCTACGCATGGCCAGATCCTCTATTCCCCCTCTAAAAAGAAAAGGTTTGTCTTTTTTCTATTTAGGTTTCTACTTATTCTTATACCAATCTAACATACACTCTGCATCTTCTAAACGCGTATGCTCTAATTTATAATTTGTGGATGCACTAGAGAAAGTCTGCGAACATAAATGCGCTCCACGCTGAAAATAAGATTGCGTTTTCTCGATTGATTGTACATGTCTTCTTCTTACTAAACCTGTATATTTAGCAATGTTACGATACACCATCGTTAACTGCTCTCCTTCTACTCTATAGCCACCTGCACGGAATTTCGCATATCCGAGTGACAAAAGTAATCCAAACAAGGGTAACAGTGTCCAAATCACAAAATATTTTTCAAAATATACACTTGCGCCTGTAATCGGAACTGCTAATATACAAAAGAAAAGAAAACTCTCTAATAAATAGCGGCGCAGTGCCGTTTTTGGCAAGGCTGTAACATTTTGATTTAGTTCATATGGCAACTGCAAATGAGCAAGCAATTCTGCGACGCGGTCTTTCCGAATGACCGGATGAAGCGTAACATTCTCCTCACCTTTTTCATTGTTTTGAATCACTTCTACATGTACAGAGCAGTAACCAAATGGTTGACGGAATATCCCTTCTTTTATCGTGATCCCTTGAATGCGGTGCAGCTTTAACACAAGTTCTTTTCTTTCTAGAAGTCCTTGTGAAATGCGAACTTCATCATTTTTCCGATGCACGGTAAAGTTCGCGTGCTTTAAGGCGTAACCAAATGTGGATACAATCCAAGAAACAACAAGTAAGACCGCAACCATATAAATCCAGCCATACACATCATGATCCATCACATATGTTTCTACTCTTTCTTTCATCCATTTCGGGATATATTCATCTACTTGGGAGTAAATAAAGAATAATAAAGAGAACAACAAACCAAATTGACCAGATGTAACGGATGCTAATAAAATCTCTTTCCAAGTCAACTTATATTCCGTCCGATTTTCTTCTGTCAAACTAGCATTTACAGTATCCTCTTCTATTTCTGTATGTTCCTCTGCCTGTTCATTTAACATTGTAATTAATGTTTTTGCTTCGTCAGCTGTAATACCAGCTAAGCTAACCTCAGGCTCACCACCACCGCCAGCTGTTTCAATTTTGAGCTTCGTTAAACCTAATATTTGATATAACATACTTGAACTTGTATTAATCGTCTGTACGCGCTCTTTATTCAAGTAACTTTCTTTTTTCACAAATAGTCCTTGTTTAATGTGCAGTACATTATTTTCGATCCAATATAATTTATAGTACCACTCAACAATAACAGAGATAACTGAAATCACTAAGAAACCTATCGGTACTAAATACCAAAATGGAAATTTTCCTTTTAAACTAAACAGAAAAATAATAAATGGTATAAAGTCTGTAATCTTTAATTCAAGTAACATTGTGATTGGATGCTGCCTCTTATACATCCTCATCACTCACCTTCGCAAGTTCTCCAATTTGTCGTTTCAATTGTTCTGCTTCTCTCATCTTTAAACCCGGAATACTGTGCGAAGTAGCGGCAGTTGAAATTTGTAATTCTGCTAAATCATATTTTCTCATAATTGGACCTTGCTCAATTGTAACGTGTTGCACGCGAATCATCGGAACTAATACACGCTTAACCGTAAACATTCCGTGCTGAATTTCTAATTCTTCTTCATTTAACCGATAGCTGTAATAACGCTGACGTAATTTCGGAAATATAAAGTAGTCAAACGGTGTATACACAACTGTCAATCCAATAAGTACATAAAACAGCCAAGCCCACCAATTAAATTTAATCATGAAAAAGAGATAAGCAAGGATTACTAATACACTTATGCCTAGTTCAATTAAAACACGAGCTTTCCAAACTCTGACCATATCAGGATGAATTTCATTTTCCAATGGCTGCATCTAATCACTCCAAATTTAGTAATCTAATATATGAATTCTCTCATTTACTATTTTACAGAAAATTACATGGAAATAGAAATGTTTTTATTATAATTCTTTCTTTTCATCATCTTTCTTCTCCGGAATAAAATAACCGAACCAAATAAACCAAATGAGGCTAATCAATGCCGTCCATTCCTTTTCGCCTTGAAACGCATCAATTACATTCGGAAACTTATAAACTCCAATTAATCCAAGAAAACCAAGCCACCAGTCTTTTCGAAATTTCATCTTTTTCTTCTCCTCTCTACCGATTCATTGATTCTATCTATTTTCGATTCCCAATATCCACATCTCGGCTATGAAAACAAAAGAAGACCTGCACTCATTTTCTCTTTTTATTTTCACTTATTGTAAAACAAAATATAGTCCCGTCTTTACTTGATTGTAACGTATATTTTACATTGAGCATTCTAGATATATCCTGAATAATTTTTAATCCTAACCCCGCACTTTTACGGTTCATATCGAAACCAATTCCATTATCCTTAATAGAAACAACCTTATTTTCAATGGTTATCTCAAGTTTTTTAGCTTTTGAATGTTTTAACGTGTTCTGGAAAATGTTATCAAATAACCTTTGAATCCATAAATCGTTACTCGTCCATATTAAATCCTTATTTATTGGATTATATATTAATTCAATATCATGAATACTATACAAATAGTCCCACTTTTTAACCATATCTTCTAATAAATCGTGTATATTCACCTCATGATTTAAAACATAAGAACTCTCTAATGTATCAGTGGATTGTAAATTAAATTCATTGGTTAATTCAGCAATATACTGTATTTGTTGATATAACGATTCTAGTATTGGTGCTTGATCATTATATTGACCTTCTAAGTAGAATAATTGTAACCTAACAGCTGTTAAAGGTGTGTTAATATCATGTCTTAATTTATTTAAAAGTTCCTTTTTTATTTCCTCTTGCTGTTTAAGTTCTAATTCTCGATATGTAGTTCTTTCAATTAATAAATTTACCGCCCTGACGAGTTCCCCTATTTCATCGTCGTTTTTAACATCTAATTTATTCGGAACTTTTTCATCACTAGCTAAATTTCGAATGGTTTTATTCAATATATTTATTTTATTTAATAGTGAATTAATGGATTTCGAAAATAAAAAGGCTAACAATAATAACGATAAAAAAAAGACGCCTAGCATAGTAGGATATGCAAAAGATTCATGAAATGGAATATTATT
The DNA here is from genome assembly GCF_038050455.1 of Bacillus sp. FSL K6-6038. Classification (NCBI taxonomy): domain Bacteria; kingdom Bacillati; phylum Bacillota; class Bacilli; order Caryophanales; family Bacillaceae; genus Bacillus; species Bacillus sp. FSL K6-6038. The sequence goes on along the minus strand of NZ_JBBOUH010000001.1, from coordinate 1,101,175 downwards.
ATTTTTCGTTTTAAAGGCAAGATTATAAATGACTGACATAAAGATACTAATCAACAGTAATAAAAACGGTACGCTTATAACAGCAGAAAATAATAATAACTGGTATTTTTTCTTTAATTTCATTTCTTTATATAGGTATTTAATCTATACCCTTCTCCATATATATTTTGAATAATTTCACCCGTGTTATCATTGATTTTTGTTCTTACTTTTTTTATGTGCACATTCACGATATTTTGATTTCTATCTTCGAGTTGCCATAAATAATCAAAGAAATGTTCTTTCGTTAAAATACGATTCCTATTTTCATATAAATAGAAGAATATTTTACGCTCAATCGCAGTAAATTCAACTTCATTATGTAAGTTATTGTTGAAAACTTTTTTATGCTCAGCATCAATATATAAATGTTTGATTTGTGTAAAAGTACCATAGCGATTATCTAGCATTTTCTGCATTCTTAGTAATAGTTCTCTAGGATCAAAAGGCTTTATCATATAATCCTCTCCGATTGTTAAACCTTGGAGTTTGCTGTCCATATCGCTTCGAGCAGATAGAAAAATAATTGGAATATTTAGTCCTAGATTTTTTATTTTCTTTGTAATTTGATAGCCATCTTCACCTGGCAACATAATATCCATTATGACTAAATCTATCTCGTGGATGATATCAATAACTTCTTTTCCTTCTTTCTTCCAACATACATAATACCCTTCGCGTTGCAAAATCTTTTGTAATAAATCTCCAATCATTAAATCGTCTTCAACAATTAAAATTTTATATCCCTTCATCACATAGACCTTCCATTTTCAAAATAAGAATCTCTTAATGTTTTTCTACTTTTTTATTGATAAAATTCATGGCAAGATTATATATCTCATCAGGCTCATATAAATAAATGCTGTGCGTACCTTGAATTTTTATTACATCTGCTATCAATAGTTGCTCTGCAAACTCCTCATAATCTTCGTTTTTTCGTTTTGTATATTTAGAATTTTCATTCTGTTTAGCGATCGCATCTAAAAATAAAATAGGTGTTTCTTTTGGTATCGGTAGGTTAATTGATTTTTTACCATTATTGTAACTCTGTAAAAGCTCTTGCTCCATATCATTATTAAAAAATTGTTTATATGATAGTGCTTTATACATTTCTTTTTCATGTTCAGTTAAAAAAGATTGTCGGATCACCTCAGGATTATACGTAACAGAAGGAAAAAGACGATGTACACCCATTTTCGTTAACAGATTGAATCCTCTTACTTTTAATGAATCCACTAGGTTCATTTTATGAGTTACGTATTGCTTCGGTAAACCAATATCTAAAGCAATAATTCCCTTCACTTCATTTGGATACTTTTGTGCCCAGTAAATTGCTTCGATACCCGAGATAGAGTGTGGCACTAATATATACGGAGGTTTATTTCCACTTTGTATGAGCGCTTCTCTACTTTGTTCTAACATCGTATCAATATCTCTATCATCGTGAAAAGCATCACTGTATCCATAACCGGCTCTTTCAATAACCGCAATCTTGTTTTCTTTTGAAAACTTGCTATATAGTCCTTTCAGTTCATAAACAGGAGCAGCTATCCCAGATCCAGACATAAATACATATGTATCCTCACCGCTCCCTTCCTTGTATACATTGATTTTTTTATTATTAAAATTGACTAATGTTCCCTCACTTTTGATTAATGACGATTCTTTACTTAATTGATAATTATGGTATATAAAAACAGATAGTAACACCAGTAAGATAACCGCAATCGACACAATACATATATTCTTTAATACTTTACATAATTTTCTCATAGAATTCTCCTTTCAAGCTATATTGAAAGGATACGATACAAAAATAAATTTCTAATAAATTTTTCTAAATAGAAATCATTTGTTTGTAAAGGAATAATATGCGCCCTTAATTTTAAGCCTTCCAGTCAATGACTGTTGGCAAGCTTTTAAAGTTGTTTCTGTAATGTTTAAAGAAATGAAAGTATTATTTTAATGAACTACATGCTACTGATTTAAAACTTTAATTTATAACGAATTACCTATCAATTTCGACAGGTTTTTTATTGTTTTAGAAGGAATATTATGGTTAATGCCGAATACTCCTGTTTAATAAATTATATAGAGAGATTTTAAAACAAATATAGTGAATAGTGTGCAGTTGAAACTCTAAAAGTGTATGAAGCTAGTTTTCATGTAGACTCTTATATTAGATCTGATGCTCTTTTAGCCCCAAAAGGAATTGCATAGTAACGAACTAAGACAATGAAATTTAATTCTGATAGTACAGGGATTGCAGAATTTTTAAAGGAGACATATATATGGGATATATTATGGATTTGCGTAATTTGGTTGGAAGTAGACCTTTAATTATGGTCGGGGCGTGTGTCCTTGTTATAGATCATGAGCAGCGAGTTTTATTACAACTTCGAAAAGATAATGGATGTTGGGGACTGATTGGCGGTTCTATGGAGTTAGGAGAAACACTTGAACAAGTAGCTCATAGAGAATTGTTTGAGGAAACAGGACTAACGGCTGAGAATCTGAAATTAATTCATACATATTCAGGGGAAGCTTTTTATTATCAATATCCTCATGGTGATGAAGTCTATAATGTTGTGACGGCCTTTGAATGTAAAAAATATAACGGTCATTTAAGTCATGATAAGAATGAGGCAACAGACCTTCAATTTTTCTCTTTATATGACTTGCCAAAAAATATAAGCCCACCAGATAGACCTGTACTCGAAGATTATAAATTAAAATACTCATACCATCACTCACTTCAAAGCAATCTATAAATAGCGTAACACGATTACTTCCATTTGTTGAGCACTACTTCCCCAATCATTTTTCTACATATAGAAACGGGTAAAGAATACATACCAAAAGACCTCCAAGTATAGAGGTCTCTTTAATTTCTTTATAACTGATGTACGAATGATTAAGATAATCCTTTTTTACTAAAATCTCATCCACACTCCCACTCCAGATGTTCTTCTTTTAGACATAAAAATCCCCTTTGATAAGCATAACCAAAGGGGGTGAAACTTCGTGACTTCATTTCAAAGCCACATATCAAATCGATATTCCCTTCCGCTGAAGCAACCGCAAACGATAACAATTCATCGTCACTTCTCCGAGGCGTTGCAACAATTGATAGTTTGCATATGCACCGACCGGGGCACCAATAATCGGCACAAGCTGCAGCATCTTCGCTAAATCGATATAATCGCGGTACTCTTGCTGGAATTTCTCCCAGTCCATATGATTTTCTTTCTCTGTGTCCCACGTTTCGATCGCTTTCCATATTTCCTTGCGATGATCATCACTTGAAAATGCTAATTGAAACACGTGCAGAATAAAAAGTCGCTCTTCTTCTTTACTCGTATCGAATCCATACATAGTCGCTGCATCGAATAAAAATTTAATTTTAATGCTGAGCAGGAGCGGAAAATCGGCAAGTCCTAAAAGAATACCACCAGCTCCTGTTCCGGCGCCTTCTGCTGCGGCAATCTTTTTGTACTCGTCCATTTTCTTTAACACTTCTGCATCTCTTCTTTCGAGCGACCAGTCTGTTTCTTTTAACTTCGGTTTTATAAAATTGGATCCGGCGCTAATACCTTGCACCATCTTTTTAATTGTTTCTGTTAACACATTTTGCACTTTTTCTGGAATTAGCTGTTGTACTTTCGTTTGTACCTTTTTCGAAAACCTGGTCATCATAGAAGAACTTTTCATGATTGTAAGTTTCCACTGCTGTAATTCTTTTATGACCTTCCCTTCATATTCAGTCATAAGTTCATTCCTTTCAGTTTAAACGCTCGATGCGCTTTGCACCGTATTGATATACGAAAGCGATACTAAATACTATGCTAGCGGCAAGTAAAATACAAGTCATGATGATATCTTTTGTTGCGAAAGCAAAAATGATGGTAAATACAACACTGCCTATACATAGAATTGCATTTAACAGTTTCAGAAAATCCTTTTTCTTTTCTTCTACGGTCACTGGATATAAATCAAGCCAAAGTTTTAAACGATGATGTTTCCAAAGGCTTAATAGTTGATAACCAATTAAGTATAGAAATACGATACTCACAATGAAACGCCCATATAAAAACGGTATAAAGTAAAGAATGACACCACCAATAGCAAGTAAGCGCATATATAAACCAAAGTAGTTGCCTGATCTTAAAAATGTCCGTGTATACAAATATAAATATGTACGTTTTTCACCAATCATGGAAAGTACAAAATCAAGCCATTTCCGGCGTGATACTCGCTCTTTTAATGCTGGTACATCGACAAACATGTTGGCGATGCGGTACAGGCGCATCATTTTCTTTCCTTCTTCTGCAATTAAGTATTCCCAGTTTAACGGTTTTCCTTGTACCTTTTGATACATGAAAGCAAGGTATACAACCATTACAAAGAGAATTACTCCGATGTAAATCACTGAAGTTCGCTCGACAAGGAAGTATACAAATAACCCGTTACATAAAAAGCGAACAAACCAATCCGCGCGCTGCATGCCTTGATCTGTTAAAAATGATTTTTCCCATGCTACAAATAAATTCCATGCTTTAACGAGAACAAGTGCAGCCACAATCCATATGTAAGCCCCTCCTGTTTGCTTCATCTGCTGGAAATATAGCGGAGCAAGTGCCGCCGCTACAATTGCGATTACATATAGCTGAATCATAAATGTAAAGAGAAATGCTTTTGTAAAGTATGGTTTTAATTTTTCTTCAACTGGAAGTAAATACACAAGATCCGCCTCTTTTAATAACGTTTGAATCGATCCTGCTGTTAATACAAGTCCTAATAGTACCGCCATAACTAGCGCGGTCGGAAATGAAGGAGTCAGTGTTTGCAACCATTGCTGATAATAATAGGCCCCTGCTCCAATGATAAATACGAAAATAAATTTTAAATGATCATTAAAAACATACTTACTATATGTACGAACTTCTTTTAAGAAATATTTGAACCGTTCTTTCCATAATGCTTTGCTATTCATAATCTTCTTCCTTTGTTAACGCAATATAAATATCATCTAGCGTCGCACCTGGCATGTTAAATTGTGATTGCAACTCAGATAACGTTCCTTTCGCACGAATTTCACCTTGATGTAAAATAATAAAGGAATCGCAGTAACGTTCTGCTGTCGCTAAAATATGGGTACTCATTAAAATACCAGCACCGCTCTTTTTCATCTTGTCCATCATTTGGAGTAATGATTGAATCGCTAATGGATCGAGTCCAACGAAAGGTTCATCGACAATATAAAGTGACGGTTCAACAAGAAAAGCACTCATAATCATCACTTTCTGCTTCATACCTTTTGAAAAATGAGCTGGGAACCATTTTAAACGATTCGTCATTCGAAATTCTTTTAATAATTGCCCGACGCGTTCTTCATATTGCTTCTTATCTATACCATATGCCATCGCTGTTAACTTTAAATGTTCTTCCAATGTTAACTCGTCATATAATACAGGTGTTTCAGGAATAAAAGAAAAACTAGATCGATACGCTGTCATATCTTCTCGAATTGTTTTTCCGTTAATTGTTACCGTACCTTTTTTCGGTTCCATTAAACCGATGATATGTTTAATCGTTGTACTTTTACCAGCACCATTTAAACCGATTAAACCAACAAGTTCACCTTTATTAACAGAAAATGAAACATTTTGCAGCACCGGCCGCTTCGTATATCCTCCTGTGACATTTTCCACACGTAATAACTGTCCCATATGACACCACTTTCTTCGTTATATTCATTTGTTTGTACAAAAGCGTATATTCTATCAGAATGTATACATTCATCTTACCAAAAAACAAAAGATACTACATAGTATCGAATTTCTTCAAAAAAAAAAAATTAATTTCTTTACATATCCTCTGCAAAATGGGACATCATAATTAGTGAAGAAGGAACACATTGAAAAAGCAACCACCAAGTTGATGAACATAGCCTAGCGAAATCATCATGAAATGGGGTGTCCATAATGGACAAAGAAAATTTACACGAAACCAGATAGTTTGTTTTATTTTAGAAACGGGGTGTCTCGAGGAGAGTATATACTGTTTTATAAAATAAACAAGTTCATTTCATAAAGGATTATCATTTCATTGTAAATGGGGTGTCTAAGGCAGAATACGAGCCGAATTGTCACATATTTCCTAAATAAATGAGGTGTCTGCGAACGGTAGATTATATTAAATGCTTTTTCAATCCCTCTTCAGAAAGCAGGAAGCTGAGTCAGCTTCCTGTTTTTCGTGTTTGTTCTCCTATGTAAGTATGGTAAAATACGGCTAAGACTACTTGAAAGGATGAGAATAATGAATCACACAGCGGATAATTGTATTTTTTGTAAAATCATTGAAGGACAAATCCCTTGCTCAAAAGTATATGAAGATGAACATGTGCTTGCATTTTTAGATATTAGCCAAGTGACAAAAGGACATACACTTGTCATTCCAAAGGTACATAAACAAGATATTTTTGCTTTAACGCCAGAAATCGCATCACATATTTTTTCTGTCGTTCCTAAAATCTCAAATGCGATTAAATCTGAATTTAACCCAGTCGGCTTTAACCTTTTGAATAACAACGGTGAGAAGGCTGGACAAACTGTATTCCACTTCCACCTTCATTTAATTCCACGCTACGGTGAAAACGATGGTTTTGGCGCTGTTTGGAAATCACACCAAAATGAATATACGACGGAAAATTTACAAAACATCGCAAGTACCATTGCAAATAGTGTAAAATAAGGGTAAGAATTCTCTCTATTTTGTACGAATTGTAAACCGTACTATAGAAACATATAAAATACGATTGTACATAACAAGCCTATTCCTCCAAAAGAAATGTACTGCATGGCTTGTTTCTTAGCCCAAAATGCTGGAGGATACGATCTTTTTTGCTTTATAAATAACAATAAATGCATAGCACGTACAAGAAAGAAAAGACTTACGATAAAACAAATTGTTGTCACAAGTTTCACTTTTCTCCCCCCTTGTCTTAAGCATATGCATTGTTTTATACATCATGAATACCAACAAAAAATAAGGAGGTTTCCTTTTATGTCAAAAGTTAAATCCTTTGTAACAGGTATCATTTGTGGCGGAGCTGTCGCTGGACTAGCCGTTCTTTTTTCTACTCCTTCTTCTGGTAAAGATATGCGGGATAAACTAAAAGAAAAAGGAAATGATATAAAAAAAACGCTGGCTGATATTACTGCTGATACAAAATTATTAAAACGTCAAATTGTTGAAACAGCTTCAGAAGGTAAAGAAGTTTTTCAAGAATTGAAAGACGATATGCAGGATACGCTTTCCACATGGAAACAAGATATTTCCCAAAACAAGCTTCATATTGAACAAGAGATTTTAGACATTCAAAAATCAATTGAAAAACTGCAACAAGCAGTTCCAGAAAAAGCGTAAACGATGTTTCATTCTTAGTTTTTGCATATAACAAATATTTTTTATAACTATTTCTCTTCCCGCGACATATCACATAGATATGTCGTGTTTTTATGCATTTACAATATATGTTATCCTCTATTACGTGAAGATAACACATATTGTTATGACACCTAAAACGCTTCCACAGTTATGCATGATTTGTACAAGAATATAATTTTTCCTAAAAATTTTCACAATTCTCACAAAAAGACTTTATTAATTTTTATTTTACTGGCATAATAGATACTAATGAATAAGAATGTAAAAGTGGGTGAGTAAATGAAAAGTGGAGAAAAAGATTATTCGGTAAAAGAAGCCATGATTTTCAGTCAACGCATTGCTCAATTATCGAAGGCATTATGGAAATGCGTAGAAAAAGATTGGCAACAGTGGATTAAACCATATGATTTAAACATTAACGAACATCATATTTTATCCATTGCTTATCATTTAAAAGGGGCTTCTATTTCCGAGATTGCAAAGTTTGGCGTTATGCATGTATCAACTGCATTTAACTTTTCCAAAAAACTTGAAGAGCGCGGCTATCTTGTATTTTCAAAAAAAGAAGATGATAAGCGAAATACGTATATTGAAATTACAGAAAAAGGGGAAACATTGCTACTGCAATTAATGGAGGAGTATGCCCCTGAAAATAATTCGGTCTTTAATGGCGCTCTTGCACTTCGCAATTTTTATGGTAAGTTCCCAGAAAACATCGAGTTAATCGCGATTTTAAGAAATATTTATGGACAAGATTTTATCGATATTTTTGAGAAATCACTAGAAAGTATTGAGGAAAATTTTATGGAACACGATCAAAAATTAATTAAAAAATAATATTGATTATTTTTTCGCTGTCATGCGTAAAAATTCTTGCATAATTGGCTGAAATAAGCCCTGTCTATGTAGCGCTTCTGCAGTCTCGTTTACTTCGAGCTGATGTGGAAGCGCTTTTTCAAACTGCTCCAAAAGAGCATCAAACAAAAGTAAGCCTTCTTGTTTCTCTACTATGTATTGTTCGTTCAATTGTTCACAAAGATTCAGTATACGTTCAATATCTTTTTTACGAGCTTTTTTCTTTATAATTAAAGAATAAAATGGACACTTATCTTCATCGATCATTTGGAAAAGAAGTTCTACATAATATTCAGCTTGCTCTAGTCGTTTTACAACGTCCATTTTTCCCCTCACTTTCTAACACAAGGTCTTCTATTTCTGAATTTTATAACACTAACAAAATATCGTATGATACAATATATAAAAGTATATGTATTTTGGCCAAAAGGAGGTATCTCCTCGTGACTCTTATAGAAATTGTTTTTGTCACATTTGCACTTATTGTTCTATTCTACACGAATTTCCTGACACATACACTGTGTGTGCGGAAACAACTATCCGAGAGCCGACAAACGAGCGCTTTTCGGGTTATTAATGTATGTATTACCATTCTATTAATTTCTAGTTATATAGAAATTATATTTCATGCAAAGTGAGGAAGGAAAGCCCCTTCCTCATTTTTTCCTCTATAAGCAAATTATACCTATAATGACTAATAAAATAAACAGTACAACCAATAAAATAAGTGATGAATTCATTCACCCATCCCCTCTCCTCTTTCCTATATATGCACATTCGCCCAAATTGGTACTCATTCCCAATCTGACAATCTTTATAAACAAATAGGTAATTTTTCTTTATCAATAGGAAAAGACGTCGAAATGTGATATATTAAATTTTGTACATATTGCTTATACTATAGAATAAAATTACCTTCAGCTAAATTTTATCCTCAGCCTCGGTAAGCCCTGTTAAGCAGGCTTTTAACTTTATAAGAAGGCGAAACCAGTGAGACTTAATCGGGCTCTTTTGGACAAGCATCATCTGAAATGAGGACGCTCTCCATTTGTGCGGGATAAATTAAAAATACATAATAGTAGGAGTGTTTATTGAATGAAGAAAGCTATGCTTGCCTTAGCAGCAACAAGTTTGATTGCTTTATCAGCATGTGGATCATCTGACAAAATTGTTACATCTAAAGCTGGTGACATTTCAAAAGAAGACCTTTACAAACAAATGAAAGACAGAGCTGGTAAACAAATTTTACGTGGTATGGTACTTGAGAAAGTACTTGTTAAAAACCATAAAGTCGACGATAAAGAAGTTGACAAAAAATATGATGAATACAAAAAGCAACTTGGCGATCAATTTGACGCAGCTTTAAAACAACAAGGCTTTACAAAAGACTCATTTAAAGAAAGCGTTCGTGCTGAATTAGCGATGGACAAAGCTATTGAAAGCAGTATCACTGACAAAGAATTAAAAGAGAATTATAAACCTGAAATTAAAGCAAGTCACATCCTTGTAAAAGATGAAGCAACTGCGAAAAAAGTAAAAGAAGAACTTGGACAAGGTAAATCTTTTGAAGAATTAGCAAAACAATACTCAGAAGATAAAGGTTCTGCTGAAAAAGGCGGCGACTTAGGCTACTTCGGACCTGGTAAAATGGTAAAAGAATTTTCAGATGCTGCATATAAATTGAAAAAAGATGAAGTAAGTGAGCCTGTGAAATCACAATTCGGTTACCATATCATCAAAGTAACTGATATTAAAGAACAAAAATCATTTGAAGAAGAAAAAGCAAACATTAAAAAAGGCCTAGTTGAGAAGAAAAAACAAGATCCTCAATTCATGGCTGAGCTTCAAGACAAAGAACTTAAAAAAGCTGATGTGAAGGTTGAAGATAAAGATTTAAAAGATACCTTTGAGACTCCAAAAGCTGAAAAAGAGAAGAAATAATAAAAAAAGCTCGGCATATGCCGAGCTTTTTTTATTAGGCCGTTGAAGAGACAGGAGAATTTGTTGTAGAAGAAGTAACAGAATGGGTTAGTAGAAACTAGTAAATGAAATTTTATAGGCGCAAATCCAAATATATCGACCGTTTTTCAAAATATATTGGCGTTTCGACAAAGGATATCGACTTTGCGATAAATAAAAACAGGAGCCGTCCAGTTCCCGTTTCCCAACATTCTGTTAAAAAACCCCGAATTGTGGACAATTCGGGGTTTCGTTCGGAAAAAAGTGTATTTATTTTTATGCTAATGCAGCTGCTTGTTCTTGCTGATCTACAGGCACTACAGCGTCTCTTAATGCTTTCTCTAATTCAGCTGTGTATTTCATTTGTTCTTCTTTGCTCCAGCCTAATTTTGCTGCCATATATGCAACGACTGCTTCTTTCCACTCATATACCCAGTGAATGTTAAAGAATACAGCCCCTCTGCGGCGTACGAAGAAGTCAACAGGTTTTGCTGTCATTTCATAATCCATCGCGTATACAAGCGGTACAAGCACGTCTAACGGCATGTTATATTCTTTTGCTTCTGCTTTATGTTGTTTTGCTAAGTTAAAGAGAATATCTACGTTAGATCCATAGAATTTCGCAAACTCTTCTGCTTGCTTTGCTGTTAAACCATATTTTGTTCCCTCTTGTGCTTTTTTCGCAACGAATGTTGGGAATTGTTTTGATCCACTTACATGTCCACCAGAGATTGGCATATGCTTCGTTTCACTTTTCGGATACGCACTATGTCCTTCTTTTTGTAATAATGACGTTACATAATCTACTACCATTTCAGCCATTTTACGATATCCTGTTAATTTTCCACCCGCAATTGTGATTAAACCAGATTCAGAAGTCCAAATTTCATCTTTACGAGAAATTTCAGATGCACTCTTACCTTCTTCATAAATTAATGGGCGAACACCAGCCCAACTTGATTCAATATCTTTTTCTGTAATCTTCACAGTTGGGAACATATAGTTAATCGCATTAATGATATATGTGCGATCTTCTGTTGTCATTTGTGGTACTGCTGCGTCTTTATCATAGAACGTATCAGTTGTACCTACATATGTTTTTCCGCCACGTGGAATTGCGAAGACCATACGCTTGTCTGGTGTATCAAAGTAGATCGCTTGCCCTAGTGGGAAACGTTTTTGATCGATTACTAAGTGAACACCTTTAGATAATTGCAATACTTTTCCTCTTTTTGAATTATCTTTTTCACGTAATGTATCTACCCAAGGTCCAGCTGCGTTTACAATTTTCTTACCGTATACTTCATACACTTCTCCATCTAATAAATCGACGACACGTACACCACATACTTTTCCATCTTTATATAAGAAACCGTCTACTTTTGCATAGTTGACTGCTTTTGCACCATGTTCAATTGCTTCTTTCATAACTTCGATTGTTAAACGAGCATCATCTGTACGATACTCTACGTAATAACCGCCGCCCTTTAAGCCTTCTTGTTTTACAAGCGGTTCTTTTTTCATTGTTTCTTCACGGCTAAACATTTTTCTACGTTCGCTGCGTTTTACACCCGCTAGGAAGTCGTATACACGAAGACCGATTGATGTACTGAATGAACCAAATGTACCGCCTTTATGGAACGGAAGTAACATCCACTCTGGTGTTGTTACATGGGGACCGTTCTCATATACGATCGCACGCTCTTTCCCAACTTCTGCTACCATTTTCACTTCAAGTTGTTTCAAATAACGTAAACCACCGTGTACAAGCTTCGTTGAACGACTTGATGTACCTGCTGCAAAGTCTTGCATTTCAAACACAATTGTTGATAAACCGCGTGTTGCTCCATCTAATGCAATACCAGAACCAGTAATACCTCCACCAATTACGATCACATCTAACTCTTGTTTATTTACTCCATTTAATACGTCTTTACGTTGTTTACTTGAAAATTTCATGGTAATTCCTCCCTTTGATAACGAAAAAAGAGACCACAAACTCCGCTATAGAATTCGCTTCTATAGCGTGTTGTGGTCTCTCCAAATCTCCTACCGAATTATTAACTTATCATCATTATAACACTGTTTATAATTATTTAAAAGCTTTTGTTGCTTCAATTGCTTTTTTCCAACCAGCATATAGCTCTTCACTTGTTTCCGCTTCCATTGCTGGTGCAAAGCGCTTGTCCATATTCCACTGCGCCTTAATTTCGTCTTGGTTTTCCCAATATCCAACTGCAAGACCTGCTAAATACGCTGCACCTAAAGCCGTTGTTTCATTCACTTCTGGACGCTCTACTGGAACATCTAACATATCACTTTGGAATTGCATTAAGAAGTTATTCTTAACCGCTCCTCCATCAACGCGTAATGTTTTCAGTTCAATACCTGAATCTGCTTCCATAGCACATAATACATCTTTTGTTTGATATGCTAATGATTCTAGCGTTGCACGGATAAAGTGTTCTTTCGTTGTTCCGCGTGTTACGCCAAATACCGCTCCGCGTACTTCACTATCCCAATATGGTGTTCCAAGCCCTACGAATGCTGGAACAACGTAAACGCCATCTGTTGATTCAACGCGAGATGCGTATTCTTCGCTCTCACTTGCATCTTTAAACATACGCATGCCGTCACGTAACCACTGGATTGCAGAACCTGCTACGAAAATACTTCCTTCCAGCGCATATTCAACTTTACCATTTAAACCCCATGCAATTGTTGTTAATAGGCCATGTTCAGATGCAACTGCTTTTTCACCTGTATTCATTAACATGAAGCAACCAGTTCCATACGTATTCTTCGCCATACCTTCACCGAAGCAAGCTTGTCCAAATAACGCAGCTTGTTGGTCACCTGCGATACCTGCGATTGGTATATTTTGGTTAAAGAAATGATAATCAACTGTATGGGCATATACTTCAGAAGATTGACGTACTTCTGGAAGCATGCTTTTCGGCACTTCTAACATATCTAGAAGCTCATCATCCCACTGCAGGTCATGAATATTAAACATTAATGTACGTGATGCGTTTGAATAGTCTGTTACGTGCGCTTTACCACCAGACAATTTCCATACAAGCCATGTATCAATTGTACCGAATAATAATTCGCCGCGTTCTGCTCTTTCTCTTGCACCTTCAACGTTATCTAAAATCCATTTTACTTTCGTACCTGAGAAATATGCATCAATTAAAAGTCCTGTTTTTTCGCGAACCATATCGCTATAGCCTTTTTCTTTTAACTCATCACAAATTTCAGCTGTTTGGCGAGATTGCCATACGATTGCGTTATAAACTGGTTTACCAGTTTCTTTATCCCATACAACCGCTGTTTCACGTTGGTTTGTAATTCCGATACCAGCGATTTGCTCTGGCTTTACGTCCGCTTCACTTAAACAAGTTGCAATAACCGCTAAAATTGATCCCCAAATTTCTTGTGCATTATGCTCTACCCAACCTGGCTTTGGAAAATGTTGTGTAAATTCTTTTTGAGCTGAATGAACAATTTTACCTTCTTTATTAAAAAGGATTGCACGTGAGCTTGTTGTTCCTTGGTCTAATGAAAGAATGTATTTTTTCATAATCGGTTCCCCCTTATGCTACTTTTCTACTATTTGTATTGTTTTCGCTCTTTTTACTTGTCATATAAGAGATTGCTAGTACAATCACAGTTGCAATTATCACATAAATAAATGCTGCATTTTGTTTTCCTTCAAATACAACTTGATGGAATAAACCTGCAAGTGATCCACCTAAAATCGGTCCTACTACCGGAATCCATGCATATTTCCAGTTTGATCCACCTTTACCCGGAATCGGTAAGAAGAAGTGTGCAATACGAGGTCCTAAATCACGAGCTGGGTTAATTGCATAACCTGTTGTTCCACCTAATGATAAACCAATACTTACAATTAAGAAACCTACGATGAATGGATTTAAACCATCCGCAAATTTATTTGCACCAATTGCTAATATACCAAATACTAAAACGAATGTTCCAATCATTTCACTTAAAAGGTTTGCAAATGTATTCGGAATTGCTGGTCCTGTTGCAAAAACGCCTAATTTTGTACCTGGGTCTTCTGTTTCTTTCCAATGAGGTAAGTAATGTAAATATACGATAATTGCACCGATGATTGCACCGATCATTTGCGCTGCGATATAACCTGGTACATCATTCCATGGAAGCGCTCCCTTAAAAGCAAGTCCAATTGTTACTGCTGGATTTAAATGTGCCCCACTAATCGATCCTACTGCATATGCTGCGATGGCAACCGCTAAGCCCCAGCCCATCGTAATAACAATCCAACCAGAATCCTTTGCAAACGACTTCTTTAAACTTACGCCTGCACAAACGCCGCCACCAAGAACGATTAACAACGCTGTCCCTATTAACTCCCCTAAAAATGCTGACATAAAATCCCTCCACAATCAATTTAAATAATTCCAATGTGATAGAGGTAAAATGAATGGCCATTCGTTTTTTTTTCAAAAGAAAAAGATCCACACCTGGCATGCTTCTATATAAAAAATATAGAAACAATGAAATGTGGATCTCTTCTTTTCTCCGTCACGTTTATTAACTTATCTATAATGTTAACCTTAAATGAAAGCGGTGTCAATACATTCTTTTCACATTTTCGACACTTTTTATTTTTCTCAACATACAAGCCACTGTTACGAGAAAAAAGCGGTCTTTCACTCACTTTCTCCCTTTGTTTGTACAAGGCATAAGGCGAAATTAGGTACTGACCGCTTTTTTACACAGGCGGATCCTCTTTCCCGCCTAAAAGAAAGCTTTTATTTCGGTTTTCCCACATATAAATCGCGGCTTTGTAAACAAAAGCGGTCTTCCACTCATTTTCTCTCTTTGTTTTCATACGGCATGGGACGAAAATGGGTACTGACCGCTTCTATGCTCAGACGGATCCTCTCTCCGCCTAAAAGAAAGCTTTTTCTATTTTTGGTAATGTTTCCAGAGTTCTTTTTTCGACGTTGTAATTGCCGTCGCACCAGCGGATAACGCTCTTTCTACATCATCAACCGTACGAATAAATCCGCCTGCTAAAATCGGTACGCCCGTCCGTTCTTTTACCTCAGCAATCACACCTGTTAAAGCTCCGGGAAGCACCTCAATATAATCTGGTTTTGTTTTTTCTAAAAGATTACAACTTTTTTCCATTGCACTCGAATCAATTAAAAAGATACGTTGAATCGCGACAACACCCTTTTGCTTCGCTTTCATAATTACACTTGCCTTTGTCGACAATAGTCCATATGGCTTATACTCTTGGCATAAAAACTCTGTCGCATGGCCATCGCTTTGCAAACCGTGAATTAAATCGACATGTAAAAATACCTTTTTACAATGCTGCTTCGCAAGTGCAACAACACTTTTCAATTGACCGATATGAATGTCTAAAATAACAATATACTCATAAGAACTATATAGTAACTTTTCTAAATCTTTTATTTGCCGAACAGCTGGCAAAATATTTTGTTCATGAAATTCCATTCAAAAATTCCCCTTCTTTACGTCATCCTACCTTTTATAGTACACAATTTAAGCGAAAAGAAAAGCTAGCAAGAGAAATTTTTAATTCTCATTCTTGTCGCGTTGTGTTGAACAGTCGATATCCTATGTCCAATTGCCGATATATGACGAGAAACGGTCGATATATCTTAAAAATCGCAATATAATGATGGCGCAAAAAAAGAGTGAATAACCGATTAGTTACTCACTCTTTACTAGGATTAAAGCAACACAGAATCCTTATCACTCTCTTGATTACGTCTCTCGCGTTCTTCTTCTAAACGCTTCATATATACTTCTCCTTCTTTTTCAATAAACTCATTATCCATATCTTGCTCTTTTTTCGAAGTATATAAAACCATGTAACCACTTACGACAATCCCGATAATAACAAGATAAATCCACCATGGTAAAGTTTCCACTCTTCGCCCTTCCTTTCCTGAGACAAGCCTTGTTAGTTTCACTATATGAAGGTAAGACAAGAGTTATGACAATTTCTTTTTCAAACAAGTAAAGCAGTACTCCCATCTACAATCACCGTAGATAGAAGTACTGTCTTTAAAATTCTATCGATGAATCCAAACTGCACCTGCAGACTTGTCTTCAGCTTGTCCTACTACCTCAAACTTCAATCCTAGTTTCGGCAACTTACGTCCTGCATCTGGAATGATGCTGTTGATATACTGCTTAGAATCATCAAATTTCGCAACGCCTGGTAATCCTTTATAGTCAAAGATACCGCGAGTTGGCGAATCTACTTTCCATGCTGGCGTTTGATCAAATGAGAATGCCGCATCGGCAATTTGATAACGCGTACTGCTTTTCACAGTCGGTTGTCCGTTTAATGTCCCTACGATTGCCTCTGGATGAGAATCTACTACTCCTAAGAATCCTTCACCTGGATGAACGCCTACCCAGTTATCTGTAAAGCTTTGATCCGCATACCATACAACCATTCCTGTGTTAAAGACTGGGCCACGTGCATGTTGTAACGCCATGTCAGAACCAGCGTAATTTCTCCACTCTACATAGTAGTTATGTTTTTTCTGTTCAAATCCGTTAGACACAGTAAATCCTTTTAACGCCATTGCAGGTTGTCCTTCTGCATCATCAGAGAAAACAACTTTGCCATCTACAGTTAATGCTGCATTATCTAACGCAAATCCTTTATAAGCTACTGCAATATCTGTTAAATACTCAAATTGCAGTTTTACTTTTTTCCCTTTGAATTGGCTTAAATCGTATGATTTATCAACCCACTTACCATCGGTTGTATCCATACCGCCTTTTACGTCTTTTTCGCCCATTCTATCAATACGTGTCTTCGTTCCATCTTCTGCAATAGCGTACACGTCAAGGAAATCATACTTCGCTTCAAGCTCATAGAATGCCTTATAATCAAACTTAGCATCCGTTGCATTTGTTAAATCAAATACTGGTGTCTCAAGTGTTGTATGAATGTCATTTCCTTTTGTACTGTAATAAAACTTCTTACCAAATGCCGATTCGATATTTTTTATATCTTTGTCCGGCAAGTTAACGCGAACGATTCCTGGTCGTTTTGATTTCGTAACACTTTGATCTAAATATGTTGCAGCACCGATTCCCGTGCCAAGTTTATCATAATCTACCTCAACGATATTCGCCCAGTTACCCTTCATATTCTTTTGGAAAAACTCTTTATTTTGTGGTGAAAAACTTGTTGGCTCTGTTCCTGCAATCTTTCCAGCCCAGCTGCCGCCGCTCATAATAGACCAAGATTCAACTGGTTCACCTTGTCCAGTGTACTTTGTATCGTACTCATCCGGTAAGCCTAAATCATGACCGTACTCATGGGCAAACACACCTACTGCTCCATCTTCAGGCTCGATTGTATAATCGTATGCAGCCATCTTTCCGCCCCAATTCGGAACAGAAGCTTGTGTTCCATCAATTGCATATGGTTTTGATCCAAGTTTTGAACGGTGAGACCAAATCGCATCATCTTTCAATTTACCGCCGCCAGCTTCTTGACCCACGCCAGCATGAACAACCATTAAATGATCAATAATGCCATCTGGCTCATTTTTATTACCATCTTCATCTTGATCGTACTGATCAAATTGGTCAAAATCAGCTAAGTTTATCCCTTTTGCTACTGCTGCTTTTAATGCTTCCTTCACAAAATCACGCGGTCCTAAAGGTCCTTTATTATCATGACCGGTACCAGCATCTGCACCATAATCAGAAGCTTTTCCTGGAACAGTAAGCCACTCCGTTACAGTTCCATCAACTGTGTAGCTACCACCTGATTGCTCTTCATAATATTGCTTGAATGTATTAATTTTTGACCCATCAAATAGCGTAAATGGCTCATCACCAAATAACATTTTTTGATAATGTTCACGATTAAAGTCCTTAGAATACATGTATCCTGGCGCTTGATCAATATTGTTATGTTTAAAATCGCTAAATTCTACGAGTAAAACAAGCACTTTATCTTTCCGAACAGCTCCATTGTACTCTTCTTGCTTCGCTGGTGTAGTAGGTACTTTTCCATTTAATTTTCTAGGATTCAATCCTGCATCTTGTCCAGCTACTGGTCCTGCTGTTGGCTGCTGCGCCTGTTCATTTTCCTTCATTTTTGCATCTTTTACTTTTTTCATAAAATCAGAAGCTTCTTGCGTAAGACTATCTTCTGTAATGATTTCTTTCCCAGGGTTTTCCCCTTTCTTTTTCTCAACATACTTTTCAACAGCCTTTGATGTCTCAGCTTGTGATGCAGATTGATCAATTACTCCCCGTTGTTTTAGCGCTTCTGCCAAACGCTCCTCCGGTATTAAATGCTCATCTATTGGTAGAGATGATGATGGTGTTTCAGCATATGCTGCATGACTTCCAAAAGCAAAAGTACTACTTAGCACTGCCGCTGTTGCTAATACTGATAAAGGTTTTAACTTCTTATTCTTCTTCAATGCATTTCCTCCCCGTTGTTTGCGAACTATCGTTTTTTTTGTCGATAACAACATAATATTCGTATTATGACGAATATTCAATATTTTTCAACAAATGAAATGTTGAGAAATATTTTTTTATGCAGGGTGAAATACATAAGATAGCAAAATAAAAAGGTTCTGTCCTAAATAGCAGAACCTTTGTTTGAATCATCTTCTTAATTATGAAAGAAGGAACGGGTAATTCTATTCATTGATAGATACAGCATGCTTTTCAAAAAAAGCTTGGACATATTTCATAAACTCTTCCGGCTCTTGACGGAACGGAGCATGATACCCTTTTTCAATAATATGGAATGTACTATTTTTAAATAGTTGATGATATGCTTCACCATTTTTCCATGAAACGCTTTTATCATTTCTGCCCCAAATGATTAAGGTCGGCACCTTGATTTCATTCGCATCCATCGCTAATCGATGTTCTCTCATCTTACTTAATTCACTATAATGCTCTTTATCATCTCTTCTATTTTTCACCGCATTTTTATCATAATCCGTAATGGTAGATACCGTATTTAAATCAACCGATAAATTCGGCTTTTGGAAACCTTCTTTTTGCTGGAAGGATTCTATTCCTGTCGAGTCCGCTAAAATAAGGTGCGTAATCGCCTCAGGATATAGGTATGTTAAATTAAGAGAAATCTCTCCCCCCATTGAATGACCAAGCACCGCAAACTTATCATAGCCTAATTTTTTCATTAACTTATAATATATATTTGCTTGCGCTGGGAATGAATACTGAAAATCCATAGGCTTCGAAGAACGACCAAATCCTAAAATATCAACTGCAATGATCGTATGATCTTTCGCTAATTCTGGATAAATATCACGAAATCCATCAGAAGAACCTCCAAAGCCATGAAGCATGAGCAGCGGCGGTTTCCCTTCACCAATTTGTTTAAAATATATCGTTTGTCCATCTATGTCTACCATTTTTTCTTTTGTGTTTAATTTTGTTGCAACAGTATTTTTTACTTCTTCTACTTTTGCTGTTGGTTTCTCAACGATATTACAAATCACTAATACGACAAGAACAATACAACTAATTATATAGAACTTTAATCGTTTCAAATTTATTGTCTCCTTTCCTCTACTTTAAATCATGAAAAAATACACTTAACATAAGCTTTCACTTTTTGTCAGCATTTTATAGCCACATAGTTGTAACCATATAAGTTACAACTATAATAAAAAAATATGCTTTCTCTCTAAGTAAGAATGCATTGGGATATTTCTTGTATTTGATTATTTTCGTACTGTTCAACTCTCTTGTAATCATTATAGTTACAAATAAAAAGTAGGTCAATCATTTTTCAAAAGTTTTATATACTTATAGAAATGAAGGATAAAGAAAAAAATAAAAGAAGAACGCCTTTTAGTGAGGGTAAACGTTCTTCTTTTTTTGCTGTAAATTTACTTAAATTTCTTTTGGTGCTGGATAGTCTCCATGCTCATTAGAAGGTGCTCCGCCGCCTTCTCCAATATTAACATAATCAGGGTTTGCAGGTACAGGTAAGTCTGCGTGACCTGCTTGATATGTGAATGAACTCCCTAAACCAATAGATACTATACCAATTAAAGCTAACCCTGTTACAGCAGTAGTGACTTTTTTTATCATTTTAAAGCCCCTTTCTCAAATGTTTTCTCTTTAGCTTGTAAGCCTATATGAAAATACTTACTTGCCTTCACATGATTATCTTTCTCATAAAATTTAACCGCTAGTTTTTCTACATACTCTTGAATGTAATTATATAGTAATTCCTTGTCGAAAAAGGTAATTCCTTCAAGAACAATATTTTCCAAGTCTTCTGTTGAAAAATTCCCATTTAATGCTCGTAAAATCTTGTAGTGATGCTGATATTCTTCATTTTCTAGCTTCACACAAAGCTCATATCCTTGCTCTATCATATCTTTTGCAATATTTGTTTCACCGAGTTTATAATATTCCCTTGCTTGTAAGAAGACCGCTTTAAAATGTGTTGGTTTCTTCTCTGTTACTTCTGATAAATGGCGAATTGCTAAAGTAGAAAGATTTTGACTTGCGTATAGCCAACCTAAATTATTGCGAACACTTAAAACCAATTCCTTTTCGCCAAACTTTTGGAAAATATTAATTGCTGAATTATATTTCTCTTCTGCTTGTTCATATTGTTTTAAGTATACAAGGGAAGCACCTAAAGTATTTTCACATAACCCAACTTTAATTTCGTATCCTGCATGTTTAACGAACTTTTCTTTTGCTTTGATTGCATATTGAATTGATTCAATAGGTTGGTAAAAATGATAGTGAAAAATAGCAACCCTATAATAAAATTCAGCACATTCCAACTCATCAGGCATATATTTTAACAGGTTTTCGGCCTTCTCATAATGTTCACTAGCATCATTATAATTCGTTGTTAACGTAGCATGTATTGCCTTAAAAAAGTGGTAGTAATAAGAAAGAATCTCATCAGAAGGTTTGTTATATGATTCAATAATATCAAAACTATTTTTTGTAATACTTAAACTATCAATTAACACCTTATATCTAAAATCTAGTAAAGCGTAATATAACAATAAGCTTTGATCTTCTTCGACATTAACAATCTTCTCATCAATCTCTTCTTTCAATCGTGTCGCTTTCTCTACTTGTTGTTGCAGCATTGACTGATACCAAGCGTCTAATGAATGCTTAATCTGTTCTTTCGTTACTACATGTGCACTCATAGAAATTCATCCCCCTCGTTTACAACTATAATTATCTAAATATTATCACTTTTCCACAAATTGTATATCCCTCTAAATATATAAATAACTTGAGAAATAATTATCAGAATATTCAACTCGAAAGACATAATTAAAATCCACCTCATAAAAAATAGCTTTCATATCCTTATTGCGGGTAGTACCAGCGAAACTGTCACTACTCGCAATAAGGATATGAATTAAGAATGCACTGATTCCTCTAGATATGATCTCTCTTCAATTTGAATTCGTTCTATCATATCCAATTTAAAGGTCACGTAAGGATTTACATGGCTATAGATGAGTATTTCTTGCAACATTGCTACATCTTTTGTTTATAAAACCAATAGCTGAAGGTTTTGCGCATAGTGTGCGTACCAATGGATTCTACATCGGTAAAATCTCCAGCTTTTTGTAATTGTCGGTACGCTTGGATTTGGCTAATGGGTTGATCTCCTTTTCGAGAAGGAAATAACCAGGTACTTTCTAGGGTTTGGGTATAGGAATAGACTTCATCCAAAATAGAAGTGAGATTAATCATGCGCTCTTTTTTCGTTTTGTAGTAAAAATAAAAAGAACTTGTAAAAAAATACAAGTTCTTTTTAAAATAATGTAAACTGAAGGGTAAAACAAACTATCTTATCAAAAAAACTAGGGATCACTATTTCTTAAGACTACTAGGACCTCTTTATTATATAACAAATATTAACATGCAAGGTTTATAGTTTTGAAAATTATGTGAATTAAGATGACAGATCAATTTATTTCATATATAAAGTTACGTTAAATTCGTGGGGTTTAACCCCACCTTTCCTCCATTGTATGAAGAAATTCGGCAAGTATGGATATGTCGCCGAGCCGAACATACCAAAAACAAAGGGTAATACATTTATGTTTGATATCCGCTTTATTAAAATATTTTCCGTATAGGAAGTGAATAAGCTTCCTATACGGAAAATATTACATATTAATACTTTAGGAGATTTTAAAAATAAAGAGGTGATTTTTAAATGTATAATGAGTCAATATATTTTCCTTATATAAATTATAATCAATACTTCGATCGTCAATTCCCTGGTCCTCAGATTCCAAGTATACCGGGAATGCCAGGTTTTCCGGGTGCACCAGGACAGCAAAGTTCACAAGCTCCAACATCTCCTCCTCCATCATTTATTCCTCAACAATCAACTGCTTCACCATTTGCTGTTGATCCAGGGGCAATTTCATTCTGTTTATTTCGAAATACCTATATATGGCTTACGAATGGTGAACAGTTTTGGTATTATCCGATTTTTGTAGGACGAAGATCTGTTACTGGTTTTAGATGGAACGGTAGGTTTTGGGTGATTTTTGGAATTGATACAAGAAGGATTAGTTCATTTACATGTTTTTAAAAATTATAGAGTAACGATAAAAGTTTAATTATATAAACAAAAGAGGTATTAGAATGAAAAACTTTCAATCATTTGATGGGACAATAACTATGATTAACGATTTTGTAACAGGATCAAATGAAGAAATAGGATGTACTAAATTAATATCCGTAGATAATGGTTATGGGACTCTAACAAATTTTGTAGTGAAACCAAATACTTATTTTATTGACTACGCAGCGGTAGTAGTAGGAGATAAAGTAACTGGATTTTACGATGCTAACGTCCCTGTTCCTCTCATTTTCCCACCACAATTTCAAGCAATTGTTATAGCGAAATATATACCCTATCAAAATGTAAAAGTAGATAATTTTAATGAACAGTTAGAGAGTAGTGATGGAAAATTAAAATTAAATATTTCTCCTTCTACTCAAATTTTATTAACAAATGGCCAATTTTTTACAGGGAATCTTGCGAATCGAAATTTAATAGTTATTTATGGTCTTACAACAATGAGTATACCAGCCCAAACTACGCCATATAAAATCATTGTTTTGTGTCAAAAGTGATTTTTATTTTAAAGGGTCTCTCGGTTTATTTGAGAGGCTTTTTTTGTTTCTGAAGAAAAAAATAATGAAAAGTAGGAAAAAAGGTTTATTTTTTAAGATAGGGCCACGCCCCATACTCATCAAGCTAAGATTTTGAAATATCCCCAAAACGAAAATTTTATATTTCTACAGTTATTTATAAGAATTCAGCTTACTTTTTTCGTTTTGGGAAACAACCAATTTCTTAAGTTGATGGATATGTGTTACTACCTCCACTTTTAAAAATAAAAAAGGCAAGCAACCTCAGCTATACGCTAAAATCACTTGCCTCATAAGTATTATTTAGTTATGAAAAGTAGGCTTATAAAACGAACGATTATCAAGTGCAAAGACACGTTCTGTGTATTCACCTGGTTTCGTGCGCCCAAGGGCACGATCCATCATGTTCATCTTCGCATCTAAATTATCAATGTAATGCAGAATTTCCGCTTCTTTTACTAATGGCGGTTTTGGGCTACCCCATTCAGCTTTGCCGTGATGAGATAAAACGATGTGCTGAAGAATTAATACTTCTTCTCCTTCGATTTTCAGCTCATCTGCTGCTTTTCCAATTTCGTTTACCATGATGGAAATGTGGCCAAGTAGATTTCCTTCTAATGTATACGTTGTTGAAATCGGACCAGATAATTCAATTACTTTTCCAAGGTCATGTAAAATAACACCTGCATACAGTAAATCTTTATCTAAAGATGGGTATAGCGTAGCAATGGCTTTCGCTAAATCAAGCATCGATACAACGTGATAAGCAAGCCCCGATACAAACTCATGGTGATTTTTCGTTGCTGCTGGATAATCTAAAAATTCACTTTGATGCTTATTTAATAAGTGTCTTGTGAGACGCTGAATGTTTGAGTTTCTCATTTCAAATATGTACTGTGTAATCTTTTCTACCATATCTTCTTTTTTCACTGGTGCTTTTTCTACAAAGTCTGAGATATCTGTCACTTCATTCGCATTCGCAACGCGAATTTGCTTCACACGAAGTTGAATGCGCCCTTTATAGTTTTGAATATCTCCAGCTACTTTCACAATCGTTTCTGCTACATATTGTTTCTCAACTTCTGGTGATACATCCCATAGCTTCGCTTCAATATCTCCAGTTTGGTCTTGTAAGATTACTGTTAAAAATGGCTTCCCATTACTCGCGATACCTTTTGTCGCTGTCTTAATTAACAAGAAGATATCGACTTGTTCACCAACTTCATATTCTGCAATTTTCTTTTTCATCCTGATTCCTCCACCAACTTAAGTACTTTTAGTATAGCACATTATACCTTATTTTCTTTATGCTCACGTGTTAATTTTATAATCTGTTTTTCCGCAAAGAATGATAATAGATGGGCATGGCATGTAAAGAAAATCACTTGTCTATCCTTCGCAATTTCTTTTATTAACTGGGTTGTTCGTTTTGTTCGTAGTGCATCAAAATGCACAAAGCTATCATCAATAATAAATGGATAATCATGTTCAAACGTCCGCGCTAATGCAAAGCGCAATGATAAATAGAGCTGTTCCGCTGTCGCTTGACTGAGTTCATGGCTATAAAAACGAATACCATCACTTCGTTCTACAATAAACGGCTCTGTTTCTGATGGTGAAAAAATCTTACTATACTGACCACCTGTTAAATATACAAAATACTCCTCGGCCTTTTGTAAAATGCGCGGCAGCTGCACTTCATGATAGTATTGCTTTGTTTTTGTTAACACTGTTTTTGCCGCTGCATACGCCGCCCACTTCTTCACTTGCTCACGTACTTGAGACTTTTTCATTTCCCATTCATGGAGTAAATCACCGTACGTACTACCTTCTTCTAAGTTCGCAATCTCTACGCGGTGCTCCGCAATACGCTCGGTCAACTCCTTCTCTTGTGAAAGGAAGTCTTGTATATAGAGCGCTTCTTGTTTCAGCTTTCCTTCATACCCTTCCACTTGATAGTGTTCCGCTAATGATAAGCTTGTTAAACGTTGTTCTAACATGTCAATTTGAGGTGATAACCGCTCTACTTGCTTCTCTGCATCTTCACGCTTTTCTGCCCTCTTGCCAGCTTCTAAAAACATTTCTTCATCAGTAGCTGCTGCCATTTCCCAGAGCGCATCTCTTTCTAATGTAAGTTGTTCTACTTGATGCTGTAATAGCGCTTGTTCTTCTTTCCAATCAGCTAGCTTCCCTAAAAGCTGCTCCCTCTTTTGTTTCTTTTCTTTTTCCTTTTGAATACGATTACTGATCATATGAAGATGATCAAAATCTGTATTTTCCATAACGTTTTCTAGTTTATGTTCAAACTGCGAAATCATTTCATATAATATTCCTTTTCGCTCCGCCAGCTTTCCTACCTCACGATATAACTGCTGCATCTTTTCAATGCGTTCAAATGCTGGCAATATATGCGCATATGTATAAAAGTGCGGGAAAGAATAGCGCGCATTATATGTATCGACTTGCTCTCCCATACGAAACGTATCTCGCTCCCATTCTTCATATGCAGAAACACCTTTATCATAGGTTCGTTCTATTTGTTGTAATTTATAAGACTCTCGCTCAAATAATTTACGAATTTCTTCATCTTTTTCTAATTGATAACGAATGGATAGCGCCTCTTCATTTTGCCTTCCGCCTGCACTTTGCTGCAGCGAGAGCAGTTCTTCTTGTAAACCATCGGAAGAAGTATCTTTATACAAAACAAGTGCAAGTACAATTAGGACAAAGACGATAACACTTGTAAATAACAACGCACGATTATCTAGAAATATACTTGTCAGCAAAATCACTGTATTAATAGCTAACAAAAGGAAACAAATCGTCTGCCAGCGCTTTTTCTTTTCCTGCGCGATTTTCATTCTTTCTTCATATTTACGCTTCATTCGTTCCACGCCAGTACCCATAAAAACTGTATCTTGAAACGATCTTTCCTTTTCTACAAGCGCCTGTCGCTCTTCATCCGCTAACATCTGCTTTCGGATGTGCCCTACATTCTCTTCCTGTTCTTCTAGTTGCTCTTGCACTACTTTAAAGCGCTCATCTAGCTGCTCTTTCCGTATTTCTAATGCTCTTGCCTTTTGCACCGTTTGCGTTATCATTTCTTTCGCTGCAAGGCTTGTATCAAATGAAAGCACACTTTCTTTCTCAAAAGTAGCACCAATTTGCTGCTCAAGCTCTTCTATCTCTTCTTTCATATTTCCAATACTTACTGTAATATCACGCATTTCTTGACGTGCATTTTCATATGACATATGCTGCATACGAAGTTCTTCTACATAGCTATCCTTTTGCAAGAGCTCTTCTTGTACTTCTACCCCATCCACTTCCGTTTGCACCATTTCCATCCTTTTCTGGATGGAATCCAATTGCACCCCGAGCGGCTCGAGTTTTGCTTTTATCGTTTCGAAACGTTCTACTCCTCGAACAGGAAACGGATTCTTCTGTTCTTCTAGCACTTTTTCATATGCATGTTTTTCAATCACAAGAGGTTGCAATGCAGCCAATACTTCATAGTCTTGCTTACGCTTTTCTGCCATCTCTTTTTCATTCCGAATATGAGCAAGACGCCCTTCATTTTCTTTTAACTGCCCCATTAACTTTTCATACGTACCAATCTTCCCTTGCCACGCCCCAAGCTTTTCTTGGAGCTTCTTTATTTCTTGAAGTGACGCATTGATCTCAGGCTTACGACCATTTGGCTTAAAACGCTGCTCCATTTCTTTTTCTAACTTTTTATCTAACTGCAGCAGGGCATCGCTCCCAACTGCACTCGCCGAAAATAAATAATTTCCGATTTCAGCTTCTCCAATATGATGAATATTTTGAAGACCGTGCATATCAAACGAAAAGACAGAATCAAACAGGCTCTCATTCATCCCGCTCAGCACAGTCTGTAACACTTCTTCTCCAGCTGTTTTTCCATCTTCAAAGTATACTGTTACTTCCCCAGCAGCCGTTTTCGGCAAGCGCTCGATTTGGAGTCTCCCATACTGCTCAGTCATAACAGTCACCCTGCCGCCGTATTTCCCGCCTTCTTTCGGCTCATAACGCCTTTGTCCTCTCATTGGGAACCCAAACAAAATACTCTTCATAAACGAACGAATCGTTGATTTTCCTGCTTCATTTTCACCGTACAACACCGTCAGCAATGAAAGATCCATTTCCACATTTTCTAATTTTCCATAACCATAAATATGGAGTTTTTCAATTTTCATTTTTTATCCCTCTCTTGCTGGAATAGTTGCTCTAATATAATATTTTCCGCTTCCTTTTGAATCTCTGCTTTTTCCTCATCTGAAAAGGATTCAATCACATTACGCGCAACTGGAGATGTCCAAATCGTCCTGAGCACCGCATCCATATTCGTAAATGATTCCAATTCTTGCA
Organism: Bacillus sp. FSL K6-6038; assembly: GCF_038050455.1. Classification (NCBI taxonomy): domain Bacteria; kingdom Bacillati; phylum Bacillota; class Bacilli; order Caryophanales; family Bacillaceae; genus Bacillus; species Bacillus sp. FSL K6-6038. Next base: position 1,073,269 of record NZ_JBBOUH010000001.1, on the reverse strand, counting down.
ATACACTACCAACAAAATGATTCTCCTCTTTTAATCGCTGGATTTCTGCAAATGAAACCGTCTCATTCTTCCACTTCATCACATACACAAAATCTCTTCGTTCTTCTCCCGCTGCTAAAATATGAAAAATCTCTTCCACACGTTTTTCATCACGTAAATAAGGAGACAATGGCCCTTGTCCGATGAATACAATTGTCAAAAGAGTTCCTTCCTCTTCCTGACGCCATTCATTCATCACTTCCGTACAAGCTGTCATAAGGTCATCAACTGTTTGCAGTTCATCAATGCTAATTTCCGTCTCTTCCCAAACTACATCCGCCGCACCGAAAAATGAACACACCGTTCCCTGCTCTGTTATCTCAACAAGATACGCCCCCTTCTCTCCTGTTTCCTTCCGGTGGCGTCCTTGTATATTGCCTGGATAAATGATATACGGCTCCTCTGCTAAAATCTCTCGCTTATGTATATGCCCAAGAGCCCAGTAATCAAATCCCTTTTCTTTTAACTCACGAATTTGAAACGGCGCATAGCGATTATGTTCCGCATCGCCTTCCACACTCCCGTGAAGCATGCCAATATGAAAAGGCGCATCGCTCATTTTTGCATACTGCGCCGTCATATTATCCGTTACAGCCTGCTGCAAATAACTAAACCCATAAATAGATGCAAGCAGTTCACCATCTTTATAAAACGGCTTTTCTTCTACATATGGCTCTGCAAACACATGAACATTTTCAGGAAACTCAATTGCTGCCCAGCTTCCCCCTAAATGATCGTGGTTACCATGAATGATATACACCGGAATCTCATACTGCGAAAGGCGCTTCATCTGCTCCCTCACAAACACTTGCGCCCTAAGACTTCTCGTTTCCGCATCATATAAATCTCCTGCTAGTAATACAAAATCAACGCGCTCTTGAATTGCTTTATCGATAATACGCTCAAACGACTGAAACGTACTTTGCTTCATTCTTTCCCAAACAGATGACGGCACATTCATTTCCATCCCTTTAAACGGACTATCCAAATGCAAATCTGCCGCATGTATAAACTTTACTTGTTTCACAACTAAACGATCCTTTCTTTATCCTATAAAAGTTTCACTCTATTTTACCACGCAATGTCACATATTTCTTTGCATATTCTAGCATTTTATGGCAAAATAGTTATAAGATTCTGATTTTAATTTTTGGAGGGAATTTTCATGGGAGTATACGTTCTAACAGTCTTTGAAAAAGATGGTTCAAAAATGCTAGACGAATCATTCGAGGCGGCAACAGAAGCAGAAGCGAAATCAAAAGGAGCATCCATTTTACAAGAAAAGGGATTGCATAAGCACACACATCGCTGCACATCTTCAGCGGGAAAACTCGTTTTATTCCAGCGCTAAAAAAAGAAGCGTCATCCGCTTCTTTTTCATTCCATATCTTCATCACACCACGTAAATACCACATCTAGAATCCGGTTACCGATACGCACGCGTCTGTTCCACTTTCCAGTTTGAATTTGGCGCTGCAATTCATCTTTCATCTTTTCCGTCCAGTCGTGAATGGTTCCATTCCCGTCATACGGATATACGCTAGGAAACTCTTCCTGCAGAAGACTCAGGCTCTCTGCATCCAAATGAAAATGGAAATAGTAGTTAGCCGTAAGCGATGGCTCTTGCAATTGTAAAAACGGATCGTCAATTTGCTTTCTATTTCGGTAGAAAGTAAATATATTCACCTTTCCGCTCGTAATTTGGTCAATTTGAATTTCGTGCTTCCCTATAATCACATCGTGCCCACCTCGTTATATACTACCTTTAGTATATATGTCTTTTGCATCGAAGTTAACCATTTTCACACGAAATTCATTTCCTTCATCCATTTCCCGTACCTCCATTACAATCAGAACACATAAAAGACAAATTTGAAGGGGAGCGATTCTATGTATTTCGGTAGCAAAGGTTGGTATGTAAAAGAACTAAAAAAATTAGGTATCCGTACTTATGAAGGTAAAAAACTAGAATCCTATCGTACGCATGTGTTGGCTAGTTTGCTTGAGAGAATGAAGAGAGAGTCGGCTTAATACTAATACAAGAAAGCAGCAACGTTTGTTTTTGCGTTGCTGCTTTTTTATTTTTCATAAAGGCTGTTTTCGTATATATGGGAGACACAAAATCTTGAACGCATTAGGAAGTCTTGGTTTTAATCCATTACAAGGCATCATAGTGAGCGACGAAGCTTTCTTTCGAGAATCTTTAAAATATCATCGTGAAATCGCTCATAGAAAAGACAAAAAACGTGGTGAGAAAGACAAAAAAACAACTTGAATTAGTCCAAATTGTTTTCCCTTAAGAATTGTATAATTTGTCCTTTGTGGTGGTTATCGTGGTCTGTAAATTCCTTAACAATATATATAAGTGAGTAAGGTGCTCCAGTATGTGGACAATGAGTTACACCATTTGCAGTTAATGACTTGTTTAACTTTTCGATTGGAAATTCGTTAAGTTCTTTTATAAGTAGTTCCCTTGTATCTTTTGCTTCTTCAAGAAGTTTTGATTGTGATATTCCTGATTTTGCATAGTCTGATGCCTTTTTATTATATGTATCAAAATTTGGAAACTCCATTCCCTTTTCATTTTGTACAGATGGGAGGACTTCTTTTAATAGATGATTATCCCAATTCATAATATGGGCTATTATCTCACTTACAGACCACTTACCTTCGGCTATTGGTTTAGACCATAATGTGTCATCAATTTCTTCTAAAGTGCTTAACCAAGATGAATAATGACTAAAATTACCAATTATGTTTTTTACCTCACTCAATTTAATCCCTCTTTTCTAAATTAATTTAATATAATTATAACATTAAACTCACAATACACAAACGTATGTTCTTGTAAATATTTTCAGTTATAAAACCAACAACCTTTGATAAAAAAGAAACCGATGATATGCATTTCGTTAGCAAAGGTTGGTACTTAAAGAAATTAGGTACCCGTTCCGATGCTTCGCCACATAACTTGGATAGTGATGTAGCAGTGTTTACCTTAGTTCTGTATAAGCATCTGAATTTGACAACTATAGGATTCTGTATTAAAGAAATCATTAAGTAACTCCACTTCAATAACACTTTTAATTTTCAAATTATTTTCTTTCACATATTTAACTAGTTTTCTTCTACGTTCCTCTTCATTCTCTTTACTATAAGATAACGTTACATACTTTCCCTTTGGTAATATTTTTATATTTTGTTCAGCTTCTATATTAGAATTCCCTTGAAATCTACTAAAAACATATTTTGGTTCTGCATCCCCCTCTGAATTAAAGTTATATATGATTCCTCTTTCCATTGACATTTTCCCCTCTTTATCTTGAATGGTTTTCTCTAAGTCTGAATAGTAAAGTAGCTCTTGTAAACTTCCCACTTCTTTACATGGTGCTACAATTACATAGCGCGGTTCAAAGAACTGAATAGATATCTCATCACTATTTAATATATCCTTAGAAGTCTCTACCTTCATATTTAAGCTATCAATGGTTTTGATTACTTCTTGCATTTTCTTTATGTTTTCTTCTGCTTCATATCTTTTTAATTGTAAAAATTGTAGTAATTGATCAGTATCACAGTCCTTAAAAATCTCTTGAAGCTCTACTATACTCGTTCTTAACTCTCTACAGCTTTTTATAATATCTATATGAATAAATTGATCTATAGAATAATACCTATAACCTGTTGTTTCATCAATATATCTTGGAATAAGAATCCCCATTTTGTGATAATATCGTAACGCTTTTATTGTGATGTCCTTTATTTTCGCAACTTCCCCAATAGAAAATAAGTTTTTCACCCTAATCACTTCCTTTATATTTTTCTTATATTATCATTGACTCTCCCCTTAAAGGAGACCTTATGATCATAATAAGATATTTGCAATAAAATACAAAATTTACTTATATACAAGGGAGTTTCGAAACATGAATACAGTAACATACAGAAGTCTAGTTAAAGAAGATTATGAACCTGTCAAAGCTTTGATTGGTGAAGCATTTGGCTTCAATGAAATGATTGAGGATAAAAAATTTTTAGATTCCGTATTAAACATCTATTTGCAAAGTTGTATTTTAGGGAGTTCATTTAGCAAAGTAGCAGAAAAAGACAATAAAATTATTGGTGTTATTTTGGGGGATTCAAAAAAAGACAAAAAGCGTTTAAAGAAAGCTCATAATACTTTAAGTTTTGCCTACACCATGCTGAAAGTATTCATGACTAATAAAGAGAATAAAAAATTCATAAAAGAATCCTCAAAGGTTGAAGACACATATAAAGAACTTATAGAAGGAAAGGAAGATGATTTTCAAGGTTGTATACAGTTATTTATTGTATCAGGGGAATCTAGAGGTCTTGGGGTTGGAAAGGCTCTAATGAATCATTTGTCTAATTATATGAAAAGTACGAATGTGAAATCTTTATATCTATATACAGATAATAAATGTAACTATGGATTTTATGATAGTCAAAACTTTGAACGTATAAATGAAAAAGAAATTTATTTTGATTCAATGAAAACAAAACTTAATGTATTTTTATACTGTTATGATTTTTAACTGCTAGTAAAAACCGTATCACTTATTCGGGGTACGGTTCACCATAACTCATTTAAATGAAATTTTCTCTGAAACAAATTGCTTTTTTACAATTCCAGCCTATTTCATTCATTTCCTGTTAGAAATTCGTCTATACCGGCCTACATTAAATTCATATTATATATGACAAACAATATTTGATGATTTAAAAAGGAGGCAGTGAATTGTCTTTTAAAAAATTTGTCGATGCATTACCAATTCCTCCTGTCTTAAAAGCAGAAGGTACCCATGATGGAGTACCATTCTATGAAGTAACAATGAAGCAAGTCAAACAAAAATTACATCGGGATTTGCCGCCAACTACTGTCTGGGGCTATAACGGTATGTACCCGGGTCCTACATTCGAAGCAGAAAGAAATCACCCTATTCTTGTAAAATGGAAAAATAAATTGCCCTTTGAACACCTGCTGCCTGTCGACCAAACTGTTCATGGTTCGGAATCATCCATACCTTCTGTTAGGACGGTTGTCCATTTACATGGAGGCCGTGTTCGTCCAGAAAGTGACGGATATCCTGATGCATGGTTCACAAGAGATTTTAAAAATGTTGGGCCGAAATTCGTGACTGAAGTCTACTATTATCCAAACTGTCAACGCCCTACAACACTTTGGTATCATGATCACGCCCTTGGAATTACTCGTTTGAACGTTTATGCAGGTCTTGCGGGCTTCTATCTTCTCAGAGATGCAGAAGAAAAAAAGTTGAATCTTCCGAGTGGAAACTTTGAAATCCCGCTGGTCATCCAAGATCGTTCGTTCTATGCCAATGGTGAACTCTTTTATCCATCCCAACCAGGAAATACGCCGCCTCCAGCCCCACAGCCACCTCCACCAATCGATCCTACATTACCAAATCCGTCAGTCGTCCCTGAATTTTTCGGTAACACAATTTTAGTCAACGGAAAAGTATGGCCTTATCTTGAGGTTGAGCCGCGGAAATACCGGTTCCGCATCCTAAATGGCTCCAATTCTCGTTTTTATCGTATGAAGCTGAGCTCTGGGCAAAATTTTGTCCAAATTGGTACGGATGGAGGACTTTTGGAAAAACCAGTCCTAGTATCCGAAATCATCCTTGCACCTGCGGAACGCGCCGATGTCATTGTCGATTTTTCAAACCATAATGGTCAACGTATTATTTTAACAAATGACGCACCAACCCCGTTCTCTGACGGCGAAAGTCCTTCTGAAGATCTGAGACAGATTATGCAATTTCGCGTCAAACAAACATGCTGCAAACCTGACAAAAGTAAAATTCCAGAGAAGTTGAGTTGCTTGGAACTGCTGAATCCCCAGGATGCTGTAATCACACGAAAAAACACTTTACTTGAAGCTACCGATAATTTTGGACGCCCTATGCCATTATTAAATAACATGGAGTGGAATCAGCCTATTACAGAAACCCCGTATAATGGAACTATAGAGATTTGGGAGCTGTACAATACGACACCAGACACTCACCCGATTCATTTGCACCTTGTCAATTTTCAAATTTTGAATCGTGCTGTATTTACTGGCGATCCAAATGGTTCTGACCTCAAAGTCGGACCGCCCATACCACCTGATCCAAACGAGAGAGGATGGAAAGATACTGTTCGTGCTAATCCCGGAGAAGTGACCCGGATTATCGCACGCTTTGGTCCATTTACAGGAACTTACCCATGGCACTGTCATATTCTTGAACACGAAGATTACGATATGATGAGACCATACGAGGTGCTAGCTAATCCTAGCTTTAACCCATGCGAATGAGATCCAGAACAATGCAGCGATAACTCCTTTTCTCAATGTTTTGACTGCTATAAACAACGGAAAAATAAAAAAGAAGAGAAATAATGATTCCATGATTTCTCTTCTCCTTTTCATTCATTTGATATCTTTATCATAAAACTATTCAAAGTTCCTTATGCATCTTGAAATATAGAGCTTGTTCAAAAAACGTATTTTTGAACAAGCTTTTTCTAATTAAGCAAATACTCGCTTAACCTCTTTTGCAATTTCATTTATTAAATCTTCCGCTTGCGGATACAAACCAATTTTATCCATAAATGCATGATCTGTACCGTTGTACTGAATAAGCTTTGTAGGTACGCCGCTTCGTGCAAGTTTTGCCGCGTAAGCTTCGCACTCTACTTTTAAATAATCAAATTCAGCAGTTGCAATTAGCGTCTGCGGTATATTACTTAATTGATCTGAAAGGAGCGGAGAAACGTGAGGATCAGTAATTTCCGCTTTACTTTGCAAGTACAGCCTGAAAAATAACTCACCGCTTTCAGCCAATAAACGTCGCACCAGGTCTAAAGCATGACGCCGCTCCTTATCTCCTGAATAACAATCAAAGCTAATCTCATCTGCACGTGCTATTTTTTCCTTCAAATAACTGAAAGGAATAAGAAACGTCGCAATAATATTCCGATCAAGGCCAATCACCTCATGCACATGACATTGGTTGATAAGTAGCACGTCTCCCTCAGAAAGCGTCCGTTTCTCATGACTTAGCCTAACCTCCACCGTACCGCGCAGCACAAAAATAATCTCTACGCTGTTATGCCAATGACTCGGTACATAATTGACACTGTTCAATGAAACATCAAAAGGCAGACTATCATTCGTCTCAACCAACTCGTATACAGCATTTCGCATGAAGCTTTCCTCCTTTTAGAACGGTACTCTTACTTGTTTTTTGGAATGGGATTTTCTTTTTCATTAGGCTCTGATTTGTAGTATAATCCCTTAAAATTACAGTAATGATAGATTTATTGGGTATATCCGTTTTTTAGTATTATACCATTGAATTCTAAAGCTTCATCTGTAACGAGCACTTCATTTGAATCCATTTATAATAACTCGAGCGATGTACACTGAAAAATTTAGTATGCCATGTAATCAGACATGTCTTTTTTAAATATGAAACTTGTGCCTTTTAGTAGATGAAGAATCCCTTGAGTTCCATTATTCTTTCCACGGATACCTTTAATTTCACCAAATTCTTTATACTTTCTTCGCCAATCTTTAACTTGTGTAGAACTCCTAATATTCTATCGCTTAGCTATGAGTTGATAATTGCATTCACCATATAAATAGCTTTGAACAGCCGATAGTTGTAATTCGTCTGAATAAGTATTAGGTGTTGAGCCTTTTTAATTATGAAAAATCCCCTTAGGGTATTTCTACTCTAAGGGGATTATCCTATCATCTATAACATGCTTTTTATTTTTATATACGCACAGCCGTACCACTTACAGCAACCATTAACATGCCGTCACGAACAACCTCGTAGTCTACATCAATGCCAACAATTGCATTTGCTCCTTTTTGCTTCGCAAGTTGTTTCATTTCTTCCATCGCAACGTCACGCGCTTCTTTTAATTTACTTTCATATGCCCCAGCACGGCCACCTACAACATCACGAACAGAAGCAAATAAATCGCGGACAATATTTGCACCCATAATAGCTTCACCATTTACAATATCCACATACTCAATAATTTCTTTCCCTTGAATTCCAGAAGTTGTTGTTACGATCATGATTGACACTCTCCTATAATTTATAAAATTTATTAGCGTTTCTTATATCTTTATTATTACATTAAAAAAATAAATGAACTATCTAATAATCTTACAGAAAGGTGACATCTTTGTAAGGTTTATAAATAAAAAGAACAGAATCACTTTATGGACTCTGTTCTAATCGTTTCGTTTATTTTTTCCTATCAAATGCTCGCTCTATTTTTTCTAATCTCAATTGTATATAAACTATAAAGGAGCACCCCTAGCCCTAGAATTTTTTCATTCTTAGACGCATTGGAACCTAATGTAATAGTAGGCACATTTAGTCCCATAAACCTTTCACTCCATTCTATAGGCATATACCCTTGCTTACCGATTGCTAATGTACGTCCATCTGTTGTACGAAGAGTACTTTGAATAAAATCAAACTCTACTTCTACATCGGACAATTTTGTTACTTTATCAGTCATTAAAGAACCACGTATCGCCGCAAATCCTTGTATCATCTTCTCTTTAAACATACCAATTTGGTTATAATTCGAATCATAGATTACCCAATCATACCCGTCAGCTTCAGTATGAAAATATGCAAGAATTTCCCCGCTACTCGCTTCTAATCCATAAACATCTTTATTACTTAAAAAAGGTATCACTGAAAAAAGAATGTTAGATGAAATGATCTTTGTTCCAGCAACATATCCCCCATCAGGATGATATAAACCAAATTGTTTATTCTGTTTAGGCAATTCTAATACAACAAACGTATCGACATCCCAAAACGTTACATTACTTTTCACCGCATTCTTTTGTATCAAATTCCCTTTTCGTAACTGCCAAAATCCAATTCCGAAAAAAACAGAAGAAACGATTACAATAAAAATAACTTGTCCCCAATTCACCATTCCCCAAGTTCCATATACACACCATAGTGCAAATAGAAAAATACAGGTTCCAATAAAAAGTTTAAACTTCCCTTTTCGCTTATAATAGTCAAATAATTCCATATCTACATCTCTACCCCTTATTTGTATTTCCCAACTATTAATGTATCAAAAACAAATTAGATCCTCTAGAAAAAAATAGATTCGTTGCGATATTGAAACCATCTTCTAAGTATATAATTTTAAGGCTCTTTCTATAAAACTGTCACTCGCTTTCCCTCCAGCATCAAGTACAATGACCTTCTTTAATCCCGATAAATGGTTTGAACCGCTTGATTTCGAAGGTCATAACAGAAGTCCTTCCCATCATCCTCTTCTTCATGTAACGCAAGCCACTGAAATTCGTACTCTTGATTAATGAAGATGTGGTCCGCAATATCGTTCATCTTCATTTTGAGTGACAAATACACCTAGTGCAAATTATAATGAATTTTTGAAAGCGTATTAATTTACGCGGAAAAGTAAGCTACAATAGAAAAAGAAAATAAACTACTATAAAACGAGAAGAAATAGAATTTATCGTCACGAATTTGAAAAACTATAGGGGTATAAGAAAATGAACAATAAACTTCATGAACTCAATAAACCAAAAAAACCACTATTCGTCATTGTGTATGACCAATTGTATAAATTAATCACGGATGGAACATTTCCTCTAGGCAGCCAACTTCCAACAGAACCCGAATTGGCCAAAACATTTGGTGTGAGCAGAATGACATTAAGACATGCTTTGGCACTTTTACAAGAAGATGGATTGGTTAAAAATATCCATGGAAAAGGAAATTTCATTACAAGATTTCATCATAATGAAAGTAGCGATGGCTTAGAGAAGCTGGGGAATCCCTTATATAAATGCTATACGGAAAAAATAGATGATATCGAACTTAATTTCCGAATTGACCTAGTAACGGACTATGCAATGCAAGTATTAAATCAACAAATGACTGCAGTGGTTGCGTTGGAACGCTGGTATAAAAATCACGATAAGATAGTAGCTTTTGCTTTTACTATGATGCCAATAGAAGCCGTTTCCAAATTGAACCTTGACTTACATAACGAGAAGCAAGTGTTGGAAATGTTGGAGGAGAAAGTATATGAACTGGCTAACTCCTCTACCATTGAAATTAAACGTTCTAATTCCGCCAATACTCCGTCATTAAAATACCAAATTTTCCACGGGGAGGAATTTGATTTAATTTTAGAAAGTGTATATATCAGCGACAAATACCCTGTGGTTTATAATAAATACTATATACCAATAGAATTTAGTCAAATAAAGATTAAAGCATCTAAATAATCGAATGAACAATCCATTATCTCTTAGAAATTTCCATTCGTGGAGAGCTATTGGCTTCTTTTAATTTCTCCAAATGCGGTATGAAACAACGTGTATCTGTCGGAATTTAGTGAAGAGAGTATCCTACAATACACTAATTTTCTGTTCCTACTTGCACATTATATCCAGCTTTCAGTTGACCGTTTTTCAGGGGTCTTCTTTCATTCTCATAAACGTGGCATCTGGATCTGTCTTCGAGAAACTATTACGATCACCGAAAGTCTCTTGATGTGACTCATATTTTTGTAGTCGTGATAAATAGTCTTCTTTCAGTTTCTTATGTATTTTTCGTTTCTCTTGATACACTTTCTTTTTCTCTTTTTTGCTCCCTTATCTTGTTCCTGTTCTACTTCCGTTTTCGCTTGTTCACCATGTCATGGATCACTCTTACCACATAATCTTCTGGGATTAAATTGCTATAGTCCATTGGTAGAATTAACCGACCCATGTTATTAATGAATGAAAATAGCTGAATGGTTACTCATAAAGTGAAACTTTAATCAGTGGGGGCTTTCTTCATCCCCCACTGATTATTAGTTGAGCCAATCGGGCTTTTACGGGCAGTTGATCTCCCATCTAACTGCTTTGCTTTCACCGAATTTTGAGGTGGGAGTATTACTGCACGTTAATGCGGGATAAAAAAATCGTCTCCTATTTCTTGTTTGTGTGGTTACTTACAATTATAATGGGGGCGATTTTTTTGTAACAAAAAAGACAAATTCCAAAAGAAAGATGGGTTGTGAGCAAAGGGAAGGTATGATATCCTTTTCATTGTTCAGATGCATACAAGTTTTTAGACAACTATACAATATTGTATATCCCAAAGAGTCATCATGAAAGCGCAATCAAGAGGTAAGATGTTTTTGGTTGTTCATGAAAATGCTTCCTTGTAAGCATCATAAGAAGGAAAGGCATGATATCCTTTTCAATATTCAGGTGCATACAAGTTTTTAAATAACCAAACAATATTATATAGTTCAAGGAGTTATTATGCATCATCATGAAAGCGTACTCAAAAGGTAAGATGTTTTTGGTTGTTCATGAAAACGTTTCCTTTTTAAACACCATAAGAAGGAACGAACAAAAATCGGTACAACTGTGCACAAGAAAGCCTCGCATATGAAGCAAAAGGTGTAGAAATTACTGAAACCATCCTTTACAAAAGGATCAATTGGTAGTTAAAGGCCAGACAATCATGACTCAGGAAGACAATTCCCTGAATAACAAGAAAAGAGGAATATAGCTATGTCTACAATTAATGAAGATGTGAGCATGAAGAAAACTCAGAAATATAGTGCTAAGAAAGCAGTACCTGTTACCTTACTGTTATTTCTATTATGTTTAGTAATTGACAATTCGTTTAAGATTATTTCTGTTGATATGGCAAAAGATTTTCACATTTCAGCGACAACAGTTAGCTGGCAAGCAACATTAGCTGGTCTTGTGATTGGAATTGGAGCAGTCGTTTACGCAGCTTTAGCGGATTCTATTAGTTTTAGAAAACTTTTTAGCGCTGGGATTATTTTAATCTGTGTCGGTTCAGTCATGGGATATATTTTTCAACATTCGTTTTTACTAGTTGTTATTTCACGTATTATCCAAACTGCTGGTTTAGCATCAGCTGAAACGTTATATGTAATATTTGTCACAAAGCATTTACCTGCAGATGAACAAAAGAAATTTTTAGGATTAAGTACAAGTAGTTTTGCTCTTTCACAGCTTATCGGTGCATTAACTGGAGGTTATGTTTCAACATATTTCCATTGGACAACTCTATTTTTACTTTCTTTAGTAACACTTTTCACTCTTCCTTTTATTTTAAAATACATTCCTAAGGAAGAAGCGAAAAACAGTCATGTAGATGTATTAGGATTATTCCTAGTCGGAGCCATTTCAGCATCTCTACTACTATATATTACAGATTTCAATTGGCTTTACCTAGTCTTGTTTATTGTTGCAATTGCTTTGTTCCTTACTTATATTAGTAAGAATTCAAAAGCTTTTATCGGAATCTCATTCTTCCAAAATAAGCAGTTTATCTCATTGCTTGGCGTTGCATTTATCATTTACTCTGTACAGCTAGCATATATTTTCCTATTCCCATTCTTGCTTGAAAAGATTTACGGTTTGCAGCTAGATACAATTTCACTATTATTAATTCCAGGATATATCGCAGCGACTATCGTTGGGGCTCTTTCAGGAAAAGTTGCAAAGGTTATGGGAAGCAAGCAATGTATTACACTCGCTATGTCTAGCATTATCGTCAGCTTACTATTAGGCGGATTCTTTATAAACACTTCTGTTGTTGTATTCGTAATCTCTATGGTTCTATTCTCTAGTTCATTTGCATTCATGTATGCACCATTACTTGATTCTTGCATTTGTACAATTGAGAAAGAAAAAACAGGAACAGCAATCGGATTTTATAATTTAACACTTAATGTCGCGATGTCAATCGGAATTGCCTACACAGCGGCAATGATGGACCATTCCGCAATGAAAAAAAGTTTCTTCGGAATGACAAACAATGTGGATGCTTCCATGTTTAGTAATATCCTATTCATCCTCGTACTCGTTACCCTTTTCAGTTTATCTCTGTACTGGGTATTAGTAGGACGAAAAGCGACAAAATAGATTTATAAAGGTTCTGTTGCAAAGTTACCCAAAACATAGAGAATCTAGGGTTGCATCGTTAAATGGTTATGCAACCCTTAATAATTCCTGTAATTCGTTATACACCGAAAAGGCGGAGTCTATTTGAAGACTTCGCCTTTGTTTGTATAGGGCATGAAATCCCAATAACACCCGCTCCAATAACTGTAACAGGACTAAACATTTGCAAATTCTCAGATAACTGAGGACTGTTAGTATTTCTATTCATCTTAACCATATCTAATTTCTTTCCTTTCTACCTAAAATATTTAAGTATTCTCGATTGTGGAATCGATAAGGACCTACCGGGAATGCTGGAGCATCTAGTGGTGTGGTAAACTGTTTGATTACTTCATCTTGTTTCATATATGCTCACCTTCCTATTTCAAATTTTCTTTTTCTTCAATACATTGAATAACTAGTAATCCAGAACTTTTCTTGCAACATCATATTGTTTTTACATAAATCTGATGTAAATATTTTTGATACTTTTGTTGCAAAAACAACACTTGTTGTAAATAATTATAGTTATAGAATTTACGATAACAAGAATCAAAATCGAAATCCCTACAAAAATATATACAACGATATTCAACCCCACTTCGAACTTGTCTCTAAAAAAAAGAGCCTATTCGGCTCTCATCAAATAAGGTATTCAATGTACATAGTAGCGTGTTATACAGGTGTTTACACAAAATAACAATCCAATTATTACCTATATCAAGCTCATTTACTTTTTCAGTTTAGGGCTGAGCGTTCTGGTGAGAATAGATGGTAATAGATTTGTGTGTAAATAAGAAGGAAGAGATAAAATTTGATAGATTGTGTAAATCGTCAACATCATGTATCATTCCTTTCTATTTGATACATTTATCATACAAACTTAATCTGTATTCTATATGGGATTAATCTAAAGTTATAGTAAAGATTTTCAGTATCTAGTCATCGAATATACGAAAAAGAGAGAATCAATTTGATTCTCTCTTTTTACCCGTAAAGTTACTATTCAGGAATGAAAATAAGGATGTTATAAAGAGTGTGTACGATGGAGGGGATGTAACATTTTTGTTAACTAGACTTATATAGCTTTCGTTTCTTTACACTTACGTACTTATGTAAGTATGGTGCTGGTTTTAATTTCTTTTTCACTTTTATGCGACTACTATCCGAATGATAGACCATCCACAGTTTTACATCTAAATAAAGAAAGAATTATGTTTGTTTCAAGTGACATTTTGATTACCTCCTTCTTTCTTGTAGTTTTTTATATCATATCTCTTGAATCTGGAGCTGATATGATATAAATATAGTTTTCCTGTGAAGTTTTTATATTGTTTCTATGTATTCTAATACGTCTCCACATAAACTCCAGATAAGCAGGTTATAATGGCTACAAGAGGTGATATAAGGATGAACTATCATATTCTTGTGGTAGAGGATGATCAAGAAATTCAGGAATTAATCAAACAATTTTTAATGACTCAGCAGTATGCTGTTACAGTTGCATCAGATGGATTAGAGGGCATGAAACAATTTAATAAACAATCCTTTGATTTAATTCTACTAGATGTGATGATGCCAAACCTTAATGGATTTGAAGTTGCCAAAATGATTCGAAGTCAGTCAAATATACCCATTATTATGCTAACCGCGTTAGAAGAAGAACAAGATCAAATGAAGGGATTTGATCTTGGCATCGATGATTATATTACGAAACCTTTTTCTTTTCATGTTTTGATTAGACGAGTCGAAGCAGTGCTGCGGAGAAGCTATGATCAAAGTACGGAGAATCATTTATTTTTTAAAGAAATACATGTCGATTGCGATGCATATAAAGTATATATAAATGAGTTGGAAATCCCCTTAACGGCAAAAGAATTCGAAATTCTGCAACTACTACTTCAAAATAAGAAAAAAGTAATCACAAGAGAAAGCATCGTAGAAAAGGTTTGGGGATACGAGTATCACGGAGAAACTCGTATGATCGATACACACATTAAAAACATACGAAAAAAATTAGATATTTCCTACATTAAAACAGTAAAGGGCATTGGTTACAAAATCGATGAATAGGATTGTGAAAATCATGAAGACGAAGAGAATTACCTATAAACTCTTTATGACTACATCCCTCATTTTGTTAGCCTTTGCAGTCCTGATTTATTTAACTTTATACTTCTTTCTCCCTACATTTTATGAGCAATACAAAACAGATCAGCTTCAAACAGGAATAGAAGAAATAATTGATAAATCTAAAGATCTTACGTTTCAAAATGCTATACCACTTTTTGATGAATACGCACAAAAAAATAACGCAATGATTTCCCTTCAAAATAAGGAAGGCGTAGTTATGTATTCTCCTTCTTTTAGTTTTATTCAAAGAGGCACCCAAGCACATGTGATTGCCAAAGCAACACCATTAGGGAGTTCAGATTACCTTCGTAATTCATATGATGTTACTGTGCCGATTCAATTCCAAGATGTTACCTTAACACTTGTGGTGTTCGCAACATTTCAACCTATTGATGAAGCTACGCAAGTCTTAGTACGTTTTCTTCCCTATATCAGTATCATTGTACTTGTGATTGGTATAGGAAGTGCTTATTTCTATTCAAGGTTTATTACAAAACCACTCATTTATATTAATGAGGGTGCACAAAAGATGGCAAACTTAGATTTCTCCGAAAAAATTGAGGTTCGTTCCACGGATGAATTAGGAGAATTATCCAATAGCTTGAACGATATGTCTATTAATTTACAACAAGCTATGTTCAATTTACAAAAAGCGAATCAGCAATTAAAGAGCGATATTGAAAAAGAAAGAGAAATAGAAGCAAAACGCAGAGAATTTTTTGCAATTGTATCACATGAATTAAAAACTCCTCTCACTGTTATGAAAGGATACCTAGAAGGGATGATCTATAATATTGGTCCCTATCAAGATCGTGACCAATACTTAAAGAAAAATCACCAAATTATTGAAAGTATGGAACAACTGGTTCGCGAAATTTTAAGCATGTCAAAACTAGAACAACATACCTTTAAACTACAATTAGAAGAAGTAAATCTCTCAGAATTAATGGATACAATCACAAAAGATATCGGATTTTTTGCTTCTCAAAAAGACATTCAAATCATAAAACAAATTGATTCTGACCTTTTTGTTTATACGGATTGTGTTCTGTTAGAAAAAGCCTGTAAAAACATTATTCATAATGCGGTTATGTATTCACCGCATAACGAAAAAGTCTATATACAGTTAACCCAAGATTCTAAACAAAACCACATCCAAATGCAAGTCATCAATACAGGTGTCAAAATTAATGAAGAGAATATACAAGATATCTTCAAACCATTTTATCGAATCGAAAAGTCAAGAAATCGAAATACTGGTGGGAGTGGCTTAGGGTTATATATCGTCAAACAAATTTTTGAAGCACTGGGTATAAGGTATTCTATAAATAATGTAGAAGAGGGTGTACAATTTTTTGTTAGTATTCCAATATCTAAATAACAAACTCCCCTATTAATAGGGGAGTTTGTTATTTAAAGGTTATTAATATCTTTTACTACTAATTGCTTCTTGCTCAAAAAAATCGCTCGATCCGATTTTTTTGCAACTTCTTGTGAATGCGTAACAACAATTACACATTTATTCTCTTGATGGGCAAGCTTCTGAAACAACTCAATAATCTCTTTTGCTGTTTCTTCATCAAGGTTTCCTGTTGGCTCATCAGCAATAAGTAAATCAACATTGCAAGATAGTGCTCGAGCAATTGCTACACGTTGCTGTTGTCCACCACTTAGTTGCAGGACATTTCGCTTCGCCTCTACTTCTGTAAGTCCTACCTTCTCTAATAATTCTAATGCCCTTGCCTTTTTATTTTGCACCTGAACACCTGTAATTTCCATTGCCGTTAGTACATTCTGAAGAGCAGTCATATAGGTAATTAAGTTATAGGATTGGAAAATCACAGATACATGTTGATTCCGGTATCGATCTAAACCAATCTTTCGAATATCCTTACCCTTATAGAGTACATAACCATTTTTAGGTATATCTAACCCACAACCTAAGCTAAGCGTTGTGGTTTTACCAGATCCAGATGGCCCTAAAATCGTGTAAAAGTGCCCTGTTTGAAAAGAAAAATTAACATTATCTAGTATCGCTACTTTTTTTCGGTTACTTTCGTAATAATAATTTAAGTTTTTAAATTGTAAAATTGTCTCCATGTCGAGCCTCCTTATTCATCTTTTAAAAGGATTTGTTTTGGATTTAAGCGTAGAATAGATAATGCCGGAAGAATAGTTGCTAGTATAGCAATAGTCAGTCCAATTCCCCCCATTTTTCCTAAATCCTCTCCTGTTACACTTACATCAATTTTATCAATTGGATCTTCGCTTTGGTTTTGTAGATTACCACCAGCTCCAACCATCATTACACTACCATTTTGTGAATTGTCTTTTTCTTCGCTTGCTGTAGCAATTTCATTAGAAAGTAAATTATCCCCTACGAATTGAGAAACTTTAGCTCCTGTTGTTATGGATAATCCAAATGCTAAAATAGCAATACATACTACTTCTACTACGAACTGTGCCATCAGTTTCCATTTTTTCTCTCCAATGGACAATAGAATCCCCATTTCCTTACGACGTGCTTTAATCGATAACATGATGATTAATCCTAAGATAATAGCACCTGCAATAGATACAATATATATAATCATTTGAGAAGTAGAAGAGATATTTTCGATAGGACCAATCATTTGTTTGTACAATGAATCATGTGCATCTAACTTAAAATAATTAAAATCAATATTAGATTGTTTTGCTTCTTTTTTAAATGCATCAATGTATTGTGGATCGTTCAAGTAGTACACGACTTGAATGCTACTACTAGCACCTTCATCTGCCTCTAATTTTTTGACAGTAGAGTGAGGCATATATAGCTTATTAGCTGGATCCATCATAGGAGGGGCATTTCCACCCATCGATGGTGCTTGTTCATCCGTTTCGTAAATACCAATAATTTCAAATTCAAGAGTTTTCTTCTTATCGCCTGATTGAATTTTAACCTTATCTCCTACTTTCAAGTTGTTTTGTTCCGCTAATCGTTTTTCCATTAAAATTACATTCTGATCTTTCATCTTTTCTGTAATTGGTTTCCCATCAATGATTTTACTTTTTCCATTTTTAAAACTTTCTTGTAATAAAGTCTTGCGCACTCCTTCTATTATAAGCGAAGAATTCATATCTATTTCTGAACCTGAACCTGATCCTCCTCGTACAGTCGCCACTCCCGCTCTACCTTTTCCTTCTTCTTCTCCTTCTCCTTCTGAAGCTCCTACTAATTTAAACCCATCCGAAATTCCGAAAGTATTGGTTATATAATTATAGTCTTTTACATACTTGGACTTCGCTAATTGATCTGCTTCTTTTGTGTTGAGATGCGGCGGATTAGGCATTTCTCCAGTTTCCCTTGCTTGTTTTCCTAATTTATCAAAATCAAGACCCAAAGTAACATCTGCACCCAGTTTTTTTCTTGCAGCATCAGCAGCTTTTTTTGATGCATTTTGGATTGTGAATCCTGCCAACACTAAATTTGTAACAATCAGAAAGACAGCCATCAAAATTAATGATGTTCCTTTTCGTTTTTTCATACTGAGAATTGCGCGTTTTATAAAATTCATTTTTTCTAACCTCCTTGATAGTTTTTATTCTATATACGCTATCTGGAGTTTGTATGGAGATATTCAGTAGTTTATCTAGAGGGACAAGGAGTTTATATGTAGTTATTCATGTACATATTTTCTAACGGGTTCTGTTGCATAGGTTTGTAGCATCAAAATAGTTGAAAAAATAACTGATCAAGGTGTCACTGTGCATTTGAAAGAATTATACGTTGCAGATTCTCGTATATCAGTTCATTATAAACTGGAAAAAGCTGATGGAAGTCTAGTACCGTTTGAATTTGATACAACTGGATTAGACCTTAAAAGTGATGGTAAGGCAAATGGACAACAAGAAGAAAATCCTGAATATAATACTAAGGATGGTATGTTCTCACAGTTAGGATTTATTCAAGGGGCAGATGGTTTACCATTCAAATTAATGGCAGATGGAAAAGAATTAAAACATGTAGGTATTCGTGATAAAGATAAACCAGAAGGCGTTGTTACATTTGTTGAAGGTCCTGAAGGGAAAGGATCCTTTAAACAACCACTTACGATAAATGTAAATATAAATAAAATCGGAAAAGTAACTGGATCTTGGAAAGGACAAATTCAAATTGATCCTGCAAAATTGAAAAAATAAAACAAATTAAAATGAAAAAAAGAATAGAACAATGTGTATCCAATACGATGCTTATATGCTTCCTCGTTTTCATTACATTTATTTCGTACATTGTTTTCATCCTATCTTTTATTTATTAATTAAGTTCATAAAATCAATATGCGTAATGCTAATAAGAAAATAACGACTAAAAGGCGTACCCGTCTACATTTCAACGGAAATATAGGCTAAATAGCATAAATCTTTTATTCACAAAAACATCTCAATAGAGTAAACCCTATTGGGATGTTTTAATGAAATAGATTTAACGGTATTTCACAGTATGCCATATGACTTGTTTCAAAATAGGTATCTTTCTTGTTTTCTTTTGTAGGGTACAACAAAGAAAGAGTGGAAAAACATTAAAGTCATAATTACACATAAAGAAAAAGAATCCCTTATGATTTATGGGATTCTTTTTCTTGTTTAAAGTTTGCTCACACAAATAATCTGTACCTCAACTAATTATCAGTTGAGGTACAGATTATTTGTATGATAATTTTAAAAAATAAGTGCAGAGAATTATATTACATGAATGCTTTTATAAGTGTTGTTACTAATGGAAGTACTCCACCTAAGAATGTTAAAACTGCCATTGCGATTGCCATAATCATTTCCTCCTTTTTAATATTAAGATATTATGAATCTTTATACTCTTATTATAGTAAGCCCTTATTAAAGTATCAATATATTTTAATATACAATATTACATCTAAAAACCATGTTTTATACTGTTTTCTACAGCATTTTCCGATGAACTAAACAGCTAATGAACATGAAATTTCGCGTAAATCAAAAAGGAAGAGAATTTTTATAATTCTCTTCCTTTTTTATGTTTTCATAAACATTAATTATCTATCTTAAGAAGGTACCTGCTGCTTCATAAGGTACCTTTTTATTTGGCGTTGCCTCTTTCTTATTTCCCTTCTATTCACCTACACAATTGAGACTTTCCAGTATCCCGAAATACCATTATCTTAAACTACGAGAAAGCTCCGTAAAAATAACCCCTAGCGCATAGGCACCAGCATCAGGATAACCTAAGCTTCTTTCACCAACCGTACCAGCGCGGCCCATTCGAGCGACGATTTCTTTTGTATATTCTGCTCCTTTAACGGCAGCCGCTGCCCCTTTTTCAAAAGCAGTCTTAAAGTCTGTACCAGCTGCAGCGCTTTCTGACCAAGCATTTGCACAAGGTACAAGCGCATCTACAAGCGTCTTATCGCCTACTTCTGCTCCTCTTCCGAAAGAGCGCTCACCGATAGACTGTATACCATGAAGTGCAGCTTGCAACATTTCAGCAAACTCTCCAACTGTCAATTCCATTTTCCCTTCCATAGCCTTACCTGCAGCTCGGAAAGCTCCGCCCCAAATTGGACCAGAAGCTCCACCGCAATGTTCCATAATCACCATAGAACACGCATCAAGGAAAGTTCCAATATTTAAATGCTCTTGATCTAAAATCGAGCTCCATTCACGCTTTAATTGTTTAAATCCTTTCGCGACACTCATTCCAAAATCACCATCACCTGCATGCGTATCCAGTTCGCAGAATGGTACTTCGTTCTTAATAATAACTTCGCTCATTTTATCTATAAGATAAATCATATTATTTAATGTGATTACCTCATTCTTAATGATTGCATGTTCTTCAGCTGTTTCCGTCTCAAAGAAAACTGGCTTCTCTTCTTCGTGCTCCGCAATATCAACGTATTCTACACTCTCAATTGGTCCATCTACTTTAAACGCAGGTGTATTACATTCTTTCGATAGCAATGTCTTCAGCTCATCGTCTAGTTTCATCACTGTTAGAGAAATTCCAGCCATATCAATACTCGTCATGTAATTACCGACAAACGTTCTATTGATTCGTATATTTCTTTTACTTAACTCTCTCGTAACTGCATTGTTAAACAGATACAGTTCTTGAAGCGGTGTACCGCCAAATCCATTTACTAGAACAGCAATTTCAGCATCTTCATCTAGTCCTAAATCTTTCACAAGGTCATTTGTCATGCGTAAAGCCAATTCGTCTGCAGTCGCAATTTTTTCACGTTTTCTGCCTGGCTCTCCATGAATACCAACGCCATATTCCATTTCATCTTCACCTAATTTGAAAGTAGGTGATCCACTCGCCGGAACCGTGCAGGAAGTTAATGCGAGACCGATTGTTCGAACATTTGCCGCTGCTTTTTCCGCTACAGCTTTCACCTGCATTAAATCCATACCTTCTTCCGCTGCCGCACCAGCTATTTTATGTACTAACACAACTCCCGCAACACCGCGGCGTCCCACTGTATAAAGACTATCTTCTACTGCAATATCATCATCTACGCGGACATATTCTACTTCAATGCCATCCTCAGTAGCTAAGTGAGCACCATTTTTAAAGTTCATGATATCGCCACTGTAATTTTTAATAATGAGCAGCGTACCTTTTTTGCTAGCTGTTGCTTTAATCGCTTGATACACCTGTATTTGCGATGGAGAAGCAAACACATCTCCGCATACTGCCGCATCCAGCATTCCTTTTCCTACTAACCCCGCATGTGCCGGTTCATGTCCACTACCGCCACCGCTAATTAAAGTTACCTTATTTTCGTTCATTTCTTTTTTCTTAATGACCTTATACTTTTTTAATAACTCGAGTTCCGGATGAGCCATAACCATCCCATTGCACATCTCCATAACGAGCGTTTCAGGTTGATTTATAATTTTTTTCATTTGTTATTCCTCCTCTGTAAGCTTTGTTACATTCTTCGCAAACCTATTCGTATCCACACTTCCATAATTTTATTGCTTTTCCTGCCACGGTACATTCTCTTCTGAATTATGATATATTTGAAAGCGTATTCTTATTAACTATAATAAAATGAAAGCGTTTTATGGTAAACGGACAAAATGAACGATTTGTCTAAAGACACCCACTTCATTTATAGGTAGGATGTTAATTATTAAAAACGAATAAAGCTGTAGGGATGATTATAATGACCTCTTCTATCATTTCAAAAAAAATCATAGCCAACTCATTAAAAAAATTAATGGAAACTGAACCTTTCCATAAAATATCCGTGAGTGACATTATGTTAAATTGTCAGATGCGCAGGCAAACTTTTTATTATCACTTTAAAGATAAATTTGAATTGTTAAGTTGGATTTATAAAGAAGAAACAAAAGAGAATATTATAGACTTTCTTGATTATGAAAAATGGGAAAATATTTTCGACCTATTATTTGATTACTTTTACCAAAACCAATGCTTCTACCGAAATGCATTTAAAGTAATCGAGCAAAATTCATTTAATTATTATCTCTTTGAACATACGAAAAACTTATATCTCAAAATCATCGATGAACTATTAATTGGCTGTAAATTAGCAATTTCTGAGGTAAAAAAAGATACACTGGCCTCTTTTTATAGTCACGGATTTGTTGGGACAATAAAAGATTGGATTGAGAATCATTGCGCTATTGATCCGTCTATCATGTCTTCGATGATGAAAAATATGATAAACAATCAATTAGTCCTTTTACTAAAGCAATCAGCACACAAATCATAAGGTGGAAAAACAATGAAAAAAATTATGAATGATGCTCAAAATATTGTTCAAGATATGTTGCATGGTTTTTATTTTGAACATAACGATAGAATATCTTATAACAAAGAACACAACATCATTTATCAGAAAGACCTTGCTAAAATTGGGCAAGATGTTGCCATTATAAGCGGCGGCGGTAGCGGGCACGAACCAGCTGATATTGGTTATGTAGGAAAAGGCATGCTTTCAGCGGCAGTCAATGGAGAAATTTTCACCCCTCCTACACCAGAACAAATAGTAGCGGCAGTTCGCTCTGTGCCCAAAGACAAGGGCGTCCTATTAATCATTAAAAACTTTCAAGCTGACGTAGAAAACTTTTTAACTGCTGAATCTTTAGCAAAAGAAGAAGGAAGACTTGTTGATCATGTCATTGTGAATGACGATGTTTCCATTGAAGATGATGCTTCCTTTAATAAAAGAAGACGAGGAGTAGCTGGTACGATTTTTGTTCATAAAATACTCGGAGCAGCGGCTCTTGAAGGCCATTCACTGCAACAATTAACAGGCATCGGCCATTCTGTCATTCGGAATCTGCATACATTAGGAGTTGCGCTCTCTCCAGCAACCGACCCTATCCAAGGAAAGACTTCTTTTACCTTACAAGACAATGAAGTCTTTTACGGAGTCGGCATCCACGGAGAAAAAGGATACCGGAAAGAAATGTTATCTTCTTCTGAAAAATTGGCGGTTGAGCTTATGAATAAGCTCAAAAGTATTTACCGCTGGAAAAAAGGAGACAAGTTTGCCATCTTGATTAATGGATTAGGCGCTACCCCATTAATGGAACAGTATATCTTCGCAAATGACATTCGCCGTTTATGTGAGCTTGAAGGATTAGATATTCGATTTGTCAAAGTCGGAACCCATCTAACCTCCTTAGACATGCAAGGCACTTCATTAAGCTTACTTAAAATAGAAGATCCACTTTGGGAAAAATGGTTAAAAGCGGATGTTGAGGTGGCTAGCTGGTAGTTTCAATTAGCTTGAAAAGGTGTTTTCCATATGTGAAAACACCTTTATATTGTTTAGAATCCTTTGTTCTTCTTTAAATTGTAGTGCCCATTCTGGTGTATGCTCCTCAATAACAACTTGCTTATCCATAGTTCTGTCTCCTTACTCGTTTTTTGCTTGAATATAACACCAACTTAAGATACATAAAACTATTAGATACTGTATATACATGAAGTCTACATAACATTTCATTATCAAAATTTAAAATTAACTTTCTGGTCTAAAACTTTATTTTAATAAAAATTCTTTTCCCTAAATAAACACTAATTTTGCCCATAGAAAAATCCCCTCCATAGTAAACAGATTAATGTGCTTTCTTTTTACTGTCTACAATAAGGGGGATCGTGCCACCTTCTTTTTTTATATCACTCTTTAATCCCGCTATTCGTGGGCAGTAAGTCCCCCACTGACGGACACTTTCTTTCGTTTAATAATATTTCAGTTCACTCTCCGGTGTTTGTACAATCACAGGACTTTTAGCAGGATTTAACCATCTTAAAACAGAAAGAACATTTTCCCGAGATGTTGCTGTGCAACCGTATGTATACATATCTGAAATATGGAAGAAAATCGCCGAGCCAGCTCCAGCTATTCGTTCTGTATTATAGTTAATCACAAACCCATAATCATATTGAGGAATATTCATATTTTCGGCACTGCTCCAACGGTCATTTGCTGGTTTTTGCTGCCACGTGTTATATAAAGGTGAATTAGAATCATCCACCCAAACATCATTTGATGTAATTTGTCGATATGGTAGTTTTGTTCCTGGATTACCGTAGCGACCAAAAGCTGTTCCAATTGTATATTTACCACGCGGAGAACTTTTTCCTCCTTCTGCTATTGTATAAGCAAATCCATCACGTCCAATATATCCTTGCATAGCAGCATACACTGGATACCATTTATTATTTCGCTTCTCGAATGTTTGAATTTCTGCCTTACTAGTTCCATAATCATTTGCCGTCACAAGAATAAGCTGTTGATTTTCTCCTATTGTATATAAATAGTCAGCATCATTGCTTGCAACCCATACACCGCTATTCTCAAAGTAATACCATGCCCCGCCTATTTTATTCCAATCAATCTCCATTCCACCATTGCTATTCATATAAAACCAATTCGTTCCATCAAAATACCAATCTGTTTTCATTACGCCATTACTCTCAAAGTAATACCACGTTCCTTGAATCTTTTTCCATCCTGTCTCCATTCCACCATTGCTATTCATATAAAACCAATTCGTTCCATCAAAATACCAATCTGTTTTCATCACGCCATTACTCTCAAAGTAATACCACGTTCCTTGAATCTTTTTCCATCCTGTCTCCATTCCACCATTGCTATTCATATAAAACCAATTCGTTCCGTCAAAATACCAACCTGTTTTCATTACGCCGTTACTCTCAAAGTAATACCACGTTCCCTGAATCTTTTTCCATCCGCTTGCCGGCACATTATTCACATAGTAATACCAATTGTTTTGTTCAAACACCCAGCCATCTTTTACGACAATTTGCTGATTTCCACCTGTCTTTACTTCTGCAAAACTTTGTATAGGTGCTATTAATAAGCTTCCTGCTACACATATTGATGCAATCATTCGCTTCATTACATTTCTCCTCTTTTTCTTTACAGAATATACACTTACATGTTTAAAATATCTAACAGAAAATTTTTCTAGCATCCTATGAAAAATGCTAGAGAATCAAAACCACATTGCTAATTTTTACGAATTTCTTTCTTCTATAATAGAATGGAAAAGAAACAGCTAGCAAGAAGGATTTTAAAACTCCTTTGCATACTAATGATAATGGTGATTTTATTCCTTATTAACAGATAATAAGGAATAAAACCCTTACAGAAAGAAATATTTTGATACTTTTGTAACATTTTTGTAACACGTTTGTAATAAAAGTGTTGAATTCGTTTTATTAGTTAGATATATTAGTAGTAGGGAAAGGCATTTTTCTAAAAAAGGAGCAGATTACTATGAAAAAACAAATCGTTAGTATGTTATTTGTTGCAGGTATATTGTTTAGCGGAATACAACCTCATGTTTATGCAGAAACAAATAAACAGTCTACTCCAATAACAGGTTGGGTACAAAAACAACACGCATGGTATTACTACATAAATGGAAAAATGGAAACAGGATGGGTAAACACAAATAACAATTGGTATTTCCTTGAAAAAAATGGTGTCATGAAAACTGGATGGTATCAAGAAGGACCACATTCGTATTTTTTAAATAAAGATGGCGCTATGCACACTGGATGGCTAAAACAAGATGAAAAGTGGTACTTCTTCAATAAAAACGGTGCTATGCAGTATGGGTGGGTTTCCGATAGTGGGAAATGGTACTTTCTTGGAAAAGATGGTGTCATGAAAACTGGATGGCATCAAAACTCACCATATGATTGGTACTACTTAAATAAAGATGGCGCTATGCACACTGGATGGGTTCTTGATCAAAACAGATGGTACTTTTTAAATGCAAAGGGTATTATGCAAACGGGTTGGGTACTCGACCAAAACAAATGGTACTTCCTTGATAAAAGCGGTGCAATGAAAACTGGATGGTTTGTCGACGATCAATTACAATGGTACTATCTCGATAAAGACGGTGCATGGAATCCTGATGCAAAACCAACTTCTATTCTATACAACGTTCAAGGAACATGGTCAGAACAAGAACTACCGACGAAACCACCGTATATCGGCCCAGCTTTCACAATGATGAAGATTAGTCCTATTTCTGACAACGAAGCAGTTGTCGGTGTATCTTCTTATTCCGATAACGCTGAAGATATAGCATATATAGACGGTACTGTAACATTCAAAGATAATAAAGCAACTTTAATTTTCAATCAATTTGGTAAACAAGGTCAAATTGATATTGAAATCGTAGATGGCAAAGCATTGTTAAATATTAAACTTCTAAGAAGTTCGGATGAGTGGAACTTAATTCAAGGGAAACATACATTGCCTATATATAGAAGATAAGATTTCATAAAAAAGAGGAGAACCAATATATGAACTGTACCCTATAAAATGGGCAGTTTAATAAAAAGACCTTTAAAAATTAAGCACTTAAAAGATGGTTCCGGTATTGTACCGGAGCCATTTTTTTGAGAGTCCATTGATAACGATCATAATTATAATCTTGTATATAATTCTCGATTACTAGTTGAAGAGATCGGAACGTTTGACAACACTTATAGTCTAATTCATCTTTCATATGACCAAAAAAGGATTCCATTGAGGCATTATCTAGACAGTTTCCTCTACGTGACATAGACTGTCTCATACCCATTTCCTTTACACAGCGCTGAAATTCCGGGTGCGTGTAATGAAAAATCTGAGTGTAAAAGTGCTTCAGGATGAATCATATCTCCTAATCTATCTTTTAATTTGTCTAATGTTTGATAGACGATATCCATTTGTAAAGAAGGGGAAACATGATAAGCTAAAATCTCTCGTGTCGTACTATCTTTTACGCAAGATAAATAAGCTTTCTTTAGCTTGTCATCAGAAGATAGCTGTTTTGAGGAAGGGCCACCAACATTTCCTTTTCCGCGTCGTTCTGTATGGAAGCCTTCCTCTTTTGTCCTCTTTGTCCATGTATAACTATTAAAGTATTATATTATGATGATATTTTCTTCAATATTTCTTTAGACTGAATATCTTTTCTAATGAACAATCCAGTGTATAAGAGGAATGTGCCAATTATCACAATGATTCCAATGTAAACGGACATTATCGTAGGAATCAAGAAAGCACCAACGATAATGGTAATTCTTGCAATCAGGTCCGCACCAATATCTGATAGACCTGCAAAAGCTGAATAAGATCCTCTTTTATCAGCCGGAATCATATTAGCTTGTTCTGCATTTCTGACAGGCGAGTAGACAAGTTCACCAACAGTAGCAATAAAATTAAAAATAATAAGTACGTACCAAGTATTTGCAGATGTTACTGTTACATATCCTACACCATAGAGAACCAGACCTAAGAGTAACGCCTTCTTTCCACTTAAACGATCTGTAAATTTATTCACAATAAACGTCAAACATACCACTAAAAGCATATTTTGTATGTTGAGAATACTCAGCATCCTTACTCCTACTATTTCAAAGTTCCCAACGTTTATTGTATTAAATGTTTCTGAAAGTCGTATACCTATATAGCTATTCAAGGAGAACTCTGCCGCAAATATGCATGTAGATCCTATTACAACTTTTAAAAATGCTACATCTTGAATAGCAATTTTATAGTTTTGGATTAGATCCAATACTATATTTTCATGTTTTGGTTCTAAGAAATTATTAAATTCAGCAACTAACCACAATTTATAGGTAATTGGTAGTGTAGCAGAAACTAAGGTTAGTAATATAAATAACTCTTTTTGGTGATTAATGTATAAAAAACCACCTAATGCAGCACCAATTGCCATCGAAAGATTCATAAGCCAATAGTCAATTGTATAAACAGCCTTTCGATTTTCTGGTGTAGTTGAATCTATTATTATAGCGTGCATGGATGGACGACCAAGACTGCTAGATATTACAAAACCTACATAAGCAATTGCAAATAACCAAATCAACTTATCTGTAGGATATAAACTTAAGGTCATTAATAAAAACATTACAGCACTAGAAGAAGAAGTTAACAATAAAACTTTCTTCCGTTGAAAGCGATCGGAAATGTAACCTCCAATTAAACTTGAAAAAAAACTTAAAATAACAGTCGAGATTAAAAATAAACCGGCCCATACTTTATTTATTTCTTGAGCAAAAAACAATGCCATGAAAGGCATTACTGCTGATGTAACAGCACGATTAAAAAATGATGTAATTAAGCGTACTTTTATATTTTGCTCAAAGTCTTTCCAATTCATAGTATCTCCTCCTTTTATCTAATGTTATATTAAACTAGACTTATCAAACTAAAAATGGACATATCTAGAAAAATATGTCTACTTATAGAAGGAGATAGGAAAATGGATAAAAATTTATTGGATCTATGGCAATCATTTTCTTCAGGACACATAAAAATAAAAGACCTAGCAGACTTTTTAAGTTTAAGTACAAAGCAAACAGTACGTTACTTACATAAATGGATGGATGAAGGTTGGCTAATTTTCAATTCTGGAAAAGGAAGAGGACACACTTCCTCTCTTCAATGGCTTAAAAATATAGAACAAATCTATGAGTCACAAGTGATGGAGATTATGGATCAACAACCTATTGAAAAAAGCAGTAAATATTTACTATATAATTGGTCTCCAAACAGTAAACTACGTTTGATGACTAAGTTTCACTCAAAATTTGGCTATATACATAATTCGGATGATAAATTAATTATTCCTAGAAGAAAGCCCTTTTTAACAACACATCCACTAGAAGCTGCCGATGTACATAGTGCACACATTGTCGCAAACGTGTTCAATCGACTTGTTTATATGGATGAAAAGGGGAACATATTTCCTGAAATAGCTCATAGTTGGGATTTAACTCAATCTAAGCTTAGACTATACTTAAAAAAGTCCATAAAATTTCATGATGGATCCATCTTAACAGCGACTGACGTGAAACTATGTCTCTCAAAACTACGGAGTCATAAATACTATAAAGACTTATGGGCACCAATAGAGAACATAGATATTGTATCACCATTAATTATTGACATACATTATCCGGATGGTTGTAGCTATTGTTTACAAATGTTATGTATGATAAATACAAGCATTTATAAAGAAAATAACGGTGTAATTGTGGGAACTGGTGGTTTTTATATAGGAGAGAATAACCAGGAAAAGACATCATTGATAGCATTTAATGATTATTTTCAGGAAAGACCATTGCTAGATACAGTAGAATTCATTCAGGTTCCTCTAGAATTTGATACTATTTATCAATCTTCCAAGCGCAACGAGAACACTTCCACCTTTCAAGTAGAAAGAAATTCTGGCTTTGGCGTTATAATTATGAATGCCTGGCGTAATTCATCTATTCAACGAATCGATGTTCGTAACTACTTACATTATATTATTACTAAGAATATCAATCATATCTATGAATATGACTTTAATAAGATCCCCAACCCTACGAGTTGTTTGAAGGAAATAGATCATCAAATCGATATGCGACAAAAATCACGCCCCGCATTTAAAGAACCACTTATTATAAAAGCTACTCAGTATACAGAAAAACTGACAAAGTGGTTAATGAATGTCTTAGAAAAAGAAAATATACCTTTTCTAGTCAAATGGGTTCCTTTTGAAAGCTATCTGAGAGATGAAAAACTTAATGAACAAGTTGATCTCTTTATTCATGGTGAGGTATTCGAGATGAATCAAGAGATATCATTTTATTATTTTCTAACAGCTAGATATTCACCGTTGGCTAAGATTGTAAAAACAAATGAAACAATAAAAAAACACCTTGATAGATACAAACGTACACATTTTGAGAAGTGGCCCTCATTAAATAAAGACCTTGAAAAAGAACTGATAGAATCCTCTATTATGATTCCCTTATATTATGATAAATGTCAGATTCCTTTTTCATCAGATCTAACGAATATTAGGATGAAATATTTTGGATATGTGGATTTTTCTCAACTTTGGGTAAGGCCTTTAATTTAAAAGCTACAAGAAATCTGATACACCTATAATAATTATCACCCTATTTGAGGTACGGAAACATCGCCATCAAGTTAACGAAAATGAGATACCCTATGCCCATCAACTTAAGATCTCATAATACCCCCAGAACGAAAATTTTGTGCATTTTGCTCGTTTTTATTGTTTTGGGATAACTCGTGCATTTAGCTTGATGGCGATGTGGCGGGCCCCCTATGTGAAAGCATCTTTTATTTATTCTTATAAACATCTATGTATTTCATTATGAAGTGTTTTAACACGCTCTTTATAGAATATGCCTTTATTCTTTATATTCTCGACTCAATATAGTTTTTAATTTTGCTCTTAGTTCCTCTGTTTTCGAACGTATATTAATCATTTTATCCCCCTATTCGTAAGTTATTTACAGCCTGTAACAGCATCTCTGATTAATCTTCCAGATGTATTTCCCTTCATTTTAATACATTTGTTTTTTCATATTTCCAATCGTAATAAAGCTAGCCAATATTAAGATAGAAAATAAAAGCAAAATATTATTCACTCCCATACGAGTTATTAAAATACCAGTTAATAGAGCAGATGATATCTTAACAAATGATGCTAGAATCGTTCTTAAGCCTATTACCCTGCCAATATATTCTGTTGTAGTATTCAACTGTATTAACGTTTGCACAATAATCAAGTGCGACATGGTAAATAGCCCCATTATAAATATACAAATAACGGCCGTTGTTTTATAGTCATTCAAATATAATAAAAAAGAAGAGGTTGCCATACCCACCATCGTAATAAAAATAACTTTATGTTTAAACTTTTTTAAAAAATAGATAGCAATAAAACCTGCTATAATCCCTCCTACTGAAAATGCCATCTCAAATATTGAGTAGAGTCCGCTCCCTCCTTCAAACTGTTCTGCAAGAGGTAATAATAAAGTTGTTGTCATTTGTATACTAATGCTATTCAAAATAGATAAAAACAGTAAGTATTTCATTCCTTCTGTTTGATTAATAAAATGCCATCCCGATATTAATTCTGCAAGGTAGAATATTCTTGTATTCTTTATTTTTTTAGGGTTCATTCTTTTTATGTAAGAAAAGAAAATAGCCGCAACTAAAAATGTTACAGAATTAATAAAGAAACTAGTAGCTAAAGAAAATTTAACTAGAAATAACCCAGAAATACCAGTTCCCACTATTAATGCTGCTTCATTTAATGAAGATGCTTTTGATATGACAAATGGTATATCATGATTACAGAATGCTTCCTTAATAAATGCAGAAGATGCAGGTTTGTAAATGGTGTAGCAAACTGCTAATAAGAATTGCATAATGTAAAAAACAAATACTGATTCAAATCTTATGAAAACGAGAATCGCCATGATTAAAACAAGTACAAATCGAATACTATCTGTTAGAACAACCATATTTTTAGAGTCATGATGATCTACATAAACAGACACAAAAGGTGTTAAAATGACACTTGGTATATAATAAATAGCAATCATTAATCCGATAGAAGTTGATTGTCCTGTTAAATGAAAAATATACCATAGCAAAGCAATTTGTTGAATTCCATCCCCGAATCCGGTAATGCTAATCCCTAATAAATATTTCAATTTATTACTCATAAAATTATCCCTTATATAATAGTTACCTTCATTTTAGGTGCATCACTTCAACAGAGTAAATTACAACTTAATTATCTATATTTATAATTAATTCTTATAAAGTAATGATTTAATCTCTCAATCATAATAAAAGAAGTAAAGGGGTATTACATATAATAAATGACTTATATGTAATACCCTTAATTTTTTATGACTTTTTACAATTTAAGTCTTGATAATATACGATGTCCGCGTTTTGACGTCAGGACCCCTAATAGACCTCAAACAACTCCATTTCCATTAAATGCAAAAACATAATTATATAACTGTCCTCTAGTGAGTGGCTCAAAAAAGAAGGAATTCTTGCCGTGCCCCATAATGAGATTTTACTGTTTTGTTAGTGGAGGAGTATTGTTGTAATATATGAGTACATTCACTCTTTATCCCTGCGCAATGTGTGGGGATCTTTTCATAAAGAAAAGACACTCCAATGAGTGCCTTTTCTTTACTAGCAACCGAATCCGCCGCCCCAACAACTGCAACCAATGATAATTAGCAGAATGAACAGGACAATTAGTAAAGCGAATCCGCCACCAAAACCACCACAACTACCTCCAAAGCCCATAACATTTCCTCCTTGAGTAAGAGGGACCATGCACATGTGTTTTAACGGATACACATTACTTTATGTTTTTAAACAATATATGAGCAGGTCCTTTAAGAAATAAAGAAAGACACCCTTACGAGTGCCTTTCAAATCAGTATTTTATGCAGATACAGCAGCTTTATTTTTACGTAAAAGCCCCATAAGTCCGCCGATTAATAATAATACTCCTGGTAAGATATAAATAAGTGAGATGCAGATAAAACCACCAATAGCCGCAATAGTCATTCGAGCAGGTTCTTTTTCTTTATGAGGTGCACCACATCACCATCAAGTTAATAAAAACCCTCCAGATGCTGAAAGCATCTGGAGGGCGTGGGAATCTCATTTAGCGAGTCATATTTATAAAAAATAGATTTTTTGGATGATTAATAGCCTTTGTGTCCATGGCTATCAAATTTATAGGTTTTTCCGTTAATTTCAACCTTGGTATCTGTATAAATTGAACCATCCTGTTTAGCATAATACGTAAAGTATCCGTAATAAGGGAAATGATACCCACCACCAACTGAGAACCATCCTATCTTAGCTGCTCCAGATTCATCGAAGTAATACCATTTACCATCGATTTGTTGCCAGCCCGTTTGCATTACGCCTTTATCGTCATAATGGTATATCTTACCATCAACTTTATCGAACCCTGTTAGCTTAGCTTCTCCGTCATGATTAAAATAATATCTTTTTCCGTCAATGGTTTCATGTCCATCGAAAGTATAGTGTGCGCCGTCTTTGAAATGATATTTCTTTCCATCAATCGTTTTCCAACCAGCATAAGTAGCTCCTTCTTCTAAGCTATAATAGTGGATTGCATTCTTCTCGCTTCCATCCGGTTGAGGGAAAGCTCTCTTTTCAGTCACTCCTAATTTTCTAATAGCACCGTTTTTCTCAAAGGCTACTTGTTTCTCGTTAAAAATAACAGTTGTAGGAGTAGTTAGTGCGTTTCCATTCAGATCAGAAGCTCTCTCAAGCACGCCCTTGTCAGAAAAATGAAGAATGACATTTTGATCTTCTAAACGTAGTTTATTTTTAGTAGGTTGGTAATTTTGGAAATCATAAATTTTACCATCGATTTCCCGCAAACCTTCTTTAACCAACGCTCCAGAAGCATCAGAATAGTAATTATCTCTCCATGCTGATCGTTGCAAAGCACCAGAATCATTAAAGTGATAGTACTTACCCTCAATTTGTGAATTTATTCCTGAAGCCATCATGTTAGACTCCGGATTAAAATAATACGTATTCCCCTCAATTTTCTGCCAACCCTTCAAGAGAACTCCTGAAGCATCTGCATAATACCAACCTGGATTTTGCGTACCTTGGTTTACCCAACTATTTTTAATCAATTTTCCAGTAGAATCATATGCAGTCCATATAGAACTATCACCTTTATCATTACTTCTGAACTCTATTCCGTCATAATTCTGTTTCTCATTTTCTTTCCCAGGGTACCATGCTCTTAACCAGTTATGAATTTCATTGTTAGTTTTTGCAGTGAAACGAATTTCGGATTTGAAACTCCAATCAGTACCAAATTGTTGAACATAAGAATTACCAGCCAAACTTA
Source organism: Bacillus sp. FSL K6-6038 (assembly GCF_038050455.1). Lineage (NCBI taxonomy): Bacteria > Bacillati > Bacillota > Bacilli > Caryophanales > Bacillaceae > Bacillus > Bacillus sp. FSL K6-6038. The sequence continues at coordinate 1,038,777 of NZ_JBBOUH010000001.1, read as the reverse complement.
CTCCATTCTTGTTTTTTAAATAGAATTGGAATTTATTATCATGAGAATTACCGGTCTGAACAAGTTCAAACACTTCATCATCACCAATCGAATCAGAATATTGAAGTGCATTTCCTTCTTTCCCTGAAAGATATTTTGAACCTGTTTTTACCAATACTTTATTCGTCCCTTTTTTATAGGGGATAATTTGATAAGGTTTACCGTCATTTAGTATACTAAATGGTAGTGAAATAGGTGTCTCTAGGATTTTTGTAGATTCCGCCAATATATTAGTTGACCTGTTATTAAAGTCTGCACGAGCTTCAGGATTATTCGTAACATAATTAGAAAGAACTTCTCTGCCTACTGGATGTGAAGTCAATGTTGCTATCTTCTTTTCTTCTTCTGTTAAATAAGAGAATAGGTCAGTAAATAAACCTTTAAATCCGTCAAGAGAACGTTCCCCAAATTTTTTCTTATAAAATTCGTCACGAAGAATTACATTTTGACCAGATGTTTTTTCTACATATATAGTTTTAACTTGGTTAAGCGCAACTCCCGTTTTTCCTTCATCTAATTGCGCTTGTGTAATATAAAGAAGATTGTGTTCTGAAACAGATTCTGCATCAGGATTTAGATCTACAATGGTACCCGCTTCTGTAAGCTTAAGTTGCTGTCCTGATTTTAATTTGTGAATTTCACTTTTTCCATCTGGATAAAGTACTTTAATCGGCTTAGTAAAATTCGAATCATTTTTCGTATGATGCATAGAGATATTGAATTCCCCAGATTTAAAATTAGGAGATCTGTAAGATACATTCTCTGCATAGGGACCAGTGTAATCAGTTAAGTCGGGATCCCCTGTAGATATTCCAAGTCCTTCATAAATGTCTTTCACTATACCTAATGAAGTAATCGTCACATCGAGTACGGTACCTATCCCTGCGCTAGCCTTGTTTTCTGCAATAGGAGCTACTGAAAAAAGAATACCTAATGCCGCTGCGGTAGGAATGACTTTCTTTCCAATTCCAATTGTTTTAAATTTTTTCTTCATTTTTGTTGTCCTCTCTTAGTAAAATTTAGCCTAGATTGCTTACATGTAACACTGTAAAAAATAAACATATAAAGACTGTCGTATGTTGATTTAAAAATATAAAATCAATATTTATAAGTTCATCTTAGTTTAAATACCTTTCATTTTTCTTGCGAAAATGTTACAAAACTCTTTCGTTAATATCTTATAAAATTCCGAATTTTATAAGATATTCTGTATTTTTCAACTTGGCCTCATGCCCATCAAGCTATACAGAAAAACACCCAAGAAATAACAAAGATTCTAATCCGCCTATTCCACCTAGTACAGAAAATGGTCGGAAATCTCATCGATATGAGAAGAAAACAGTCTTTGATATTATGGGTGTTGTCTATGAGTATGATGGATTGAGAAGACAAAAGAAAGCTGCATCATTTTTAAAAATGATGCCTATCTATGTTTATTTGGCATGCTCATTTTTAAGGAAAAAAGTATTTCAAGAGTTTTTTTAGTTCATTTGAACGAAAGTTTATTTTGTTTTCGTTCTTAAGTTAATAGGCATGGGACATGTACACAAGCCTCATTTTTATGTTCTTTCTTACTTTTCAAAATAAGCCGCACCAAAGTTTTCATTAAATCTCTTACACCATATAGAAACCGAACCGTATGTGCTTACATCTATCCCTTCAGGAATTTCATAGTTTTGGTCTCCTTTGTTTCCCTTTAACTTTCCTAATTCAATATACTGATGGTTTTTAACATCTTCGTTATTTTTCAAACGATTCGTAGGAACTAATACAACTCGAACATCTGGTCCATTAGAAGTTGAAAAATTTGAAAGTCGTAAAACACGTTTTCCATCCCCTAATTGATGGATCGTTGCCGTTCCAGTTGTTTCATGAACACCGTTTTGAAACTGACCTGTACTTATTACTCGTTCTTCTTGTTGTTTTGTTTTGTTTGATTGTATTTCTGTTTGTGGCAATGCTTCATTCACTTGCTTATCAATAAATAATTTCTCGGGGCGGAACAATGACCATAAAATTCCCCCAACAATTATGGAACCTCCTATAAGCAATACATATTTTCTTTTCATAAAGTAAAAGTCCTCCTGTAGTATACTGTTTAGTGGTATAGTAACAAGAAAGTCTTTCATTTCTATAATATAAATATTACAAAAGTCTTTCAGCGGTCTTATTTTTTTCTGATGTGATGGGAAGAGTAAACCAAAATTCACTTACCTGTTTTCCATCTGAGCGATCTCTCACACCAATTTCTCCCAACTCTCCATATTTGCTTCTTAACTAAAATCAAATTGATATCGTTTCATAGCATACCGTTAAAAACCTTTTCAAAATTCATCGGTTAAACATAGAAGAAGTAGACACATTATTGTTAACATAAATTAGAGACTGAAATTCGCTTGTTTTTCATTCATATTGGTTGAACTTCTTTAAAGTCACGGCTCTTTTCGTATAGATTGTTGTTTTTTTGCGATAAAAATAAGACCTCAGATTAAATCCAGGTCTTAGGTATTTATGAACGCTTTCTTCGTATGGCGATATTAATCTTCATCACGACTTCCAAGTACAAGATAGAATCCGAAAATCAGCTTCGCGAATATAAATATTTACTAGCATTCTATTTTTTGTGCATATTGGAATTTAGAATGTTCTTGCATTTTCTAATATTTCGTTTGATTTGCTGATTTTCAAAAAAATAAATCTCTGTACCTGACCAAACAAAAACCCAACACACTATGCTTAAAACTCCTGCAATATAGGCATGATTGCTTGAAAGCTTCAAGTATATCAACCCAACAATAATACCAACCACAAACAAAACAATAGCCTTATTGACATTTCTAGCATATGTATATTCTTCTTCGTTCAAGATGTTAGAAAAAGTGTTACATGTGGCAGTCTTCAGTAACTTTTCGTCAAAATCATTCTGGCCTAAAAAAAATATTTCAACTTCTTTTCTTTTGCCACTGCGTAGCTTTGACAAAAGAAAATCTTCAAGGTCAGAGCTTAGGTGAACATCATCTGAGCTATAATATCTTGAAAACGGAGTATCAGTTTCATCTAAATAGATATTTATACTTAATTCATCTTTCATGTTAACCCTCCTTTAACTCCAATGTACTAGTTGAAAGTCAACCTTTTATCAGTATGGTCAAGATAGCAACAATTCTTACGAAAACAGAGAAAGTCAAAGAAAGACTTTTGTAACAATTACGAAAGAAATTTGAAAGGGGTTTAAATTAAGATAAACTTACCGATATTAATTTAAACATGTTGGTAACAGTATATTTAGAAAGTAAGGAACAAAGTCATGAAAGAAAAGATAAAGAGAAGTATAAAAAAAATTTCCCCTGTAGGAATAGCGATGGGAATCTTATTCAGTTTCAACCCAATTACAAAACATAAAGTGAAAGCAGACGTTGATACAAGAGAAACGATTCTTACAACATTTGGAGATACCTATGATACGTTTCTAAAAGAGCCTTTTGTTATTCTTTTATCAGAACAAAGTGCTAAATATGATTATACAGCTAACAATGAAAACCGTGCTTACAAAGCTCCTACTTTTAACAAAGGAGAATTTGGCATTAGTGTGTATGATTATTATAAGAACCAAAACTTTTCTAAAAAAATTAAAGTTTTCTATGAAGATGGGAAAGTTGAATATAAAACGATAAAACATGGTCAACAACTTCTGATTAAGCAAGCTGGTATAATAGTGGACTTAAATCCCGATGCCTCAGATCTATATGAACATGATACGTATTATATTACACAAAAACAATTAGATGCAGGGAATACTGGTATTGCGCTGACAAATTGGCAAACATATTACTTAAAAAGTGACAATAATGGTCACATGAATGGTCCTTTAGCTCTAAAATATATTAAACAGGAATTTCCAAATATAAAACCAGGTAGTGCTTCTTTTGACCTAAATAAACTTTTTCATGCACTACCAGGAGAGAAGCGAAAACTCGCAACGATAACTTCGAATCCAGTAAAAGCATCTGGAATTTTTAGTTATACCTCTGATGAGCTTGCTGAGATAAAGAGACATGAGCTCACCATCATTACACAACATAAAAATAAAAAAGAAAGTCACAGGTGAATGAATTCATTAAGAAGTTAAACAAAAACATTGTTTTTTGGTAACCAATGTTTTTGTTTAACGTAAAATTTTCTTTTTTTGATATGATAACCTCTAGAAGCTTTACAAACATTTTTAACGAGTAACGAATCAACAAGCCAATTTTCTGTACATTAAGGAAATCGGCTTGTTCTTTGTCTAAAGCTACTTAATGCTTTGATCTCGACGCTTTGTTATATAAGGGTTCCCATCGCCATCAACCTAAGGTTTTGATTTATCCCCATAACGACAATTTTATGCATCGTTGACACAAAATGCTTATTTTAAGTGGTTCACGATGACTTTCTTTAATGTGTTAATTAATTTAAAAACAATTAAGAAAACCACTACTATATCTAAGAGTGGTTCTTATATATCAAACTTAATTAATTGGTATATATTTCTTGAAGCCCTTACTTATAGTTCCATCATAACCATTTTTAGCAAAGAATTTATGTGCTTCTATTCTAGTTGTACTACTTAATAAGATAATTCTTGTGGATCCTCTTGCAATTGATATTTGCTCTACATGCTTTAGTAACTTTTCACCTATCCCATTACCTCGAAAATCTTCATTTACAATCACATACTCTAGAACAGTATATGGTCTAAATTGGTATCCTGGATCAAGACAAAAAGTCATAAATATACTTCCTTTAACTTTACAATCTTCCTCATAAACAAATAAGAAATTATTAGAATCATTCCTTATCTGCTCAATTCTTTCTGGTAAAACCTTAATGTTTTTACTATGCGGTGCTAATTTTTTATATAAATTTTCAATTACATTACTGTCTTTTGGTTCAGCTTCACGAATCATATAATTACCTACCTTTTGTATTAACATATCAATATTTCAATTCATCTTAACATTCTGATTATATTATATCCTAAAACAAGATCTTTTTGGTATAATTTGGACAAGGAGAGGATAAAAATGAAGAGGATAGGAATAATTGGAGCTTGGCAACCTGAACTAAATTATTTACACGAAGAATATCCGAGTAGAAAAGTTCGTAAAATTGCCGCATGGGAATTCTATCATCATAATATTAACAATTTAGAGATTATATCCGTTATAAGTGGTGTTGGAAAAACAAACTGTTCTAGTTGTACACAATTACTTATATCAGAGTTTCATCCTGACGAAATATATATGACAGGAATTTGTGGAAGTTTGTCAGATAGCATCAAGGGTGGAGAAATTGTCATTGCAAGACAAATGCTTCAACATGATGTTACGAATGCTGGAAAAGGCGATGATGTGTGGGACCTATATACTGGTAGAACATCCATTATTGATGGCAATAATTCTATATTTAGTGATTTTCTTAATTTTGCTATCAATACCAGTGAACATAAAATCAACAATGGGATGGTTATATCGGGAGACCAACGTATTAGAGAAGATGCTTTGAGACTATCCTTAAGCAGTACCCATAACGCTATTGCTGTTGACCAAGAAATAGCATCTTTTTCATATGTTTCTTATGTTAATAAAATACCATTCCTATGCGTGAAGTCTGTATCCGACCAAGCAGATAATAAAACTATTGAAGACCAAAAAAGATTTAAGCTCTTAGCATGTAAAAATTCATGTAAATTATTAATTGAGTTTCTATTGAGATAGGACTCAATAAGATCACTAAATGAAAGTAAACTTTTTATTATTAGTTTACTTTCAAAACATTGATTTCATTAGCCTTATCCGAATTTAGCTATTTTTAGCAAAATCACTAACAAACGTATATATTCGAAACACTTTAAATAAAGAGGTTAAAACATCCATAAACAAAAAAAACTAGATCCATACTAGTTTTTTACATAAGTCAAGTTATCGGTAGTAAACGAAATATTATAATGCTCCTGTTACTTTCAATATTCCAAACCCTTAGCATGGTTTTTTCCGAAATACTGGCAGTACACAAATTAGGCTCGGCTTTTCGGTAACCAAATCTCAATAAAATAAGCTCTTTGTTCAGTACATAGACATAACATGTAAAAAGGCAAGCCAACTGTTATAAAGGAGTGAGACGAATTAGTATGATAAGCCCATACTTTAATAACACACGACAAATCGCTATCACATTACATTCTGGAGAAGTGACAGAACAGGCAATTCACCAAACGATGGCACAGAATCCCTTCTTTACACATGTTATACATCATCATGTTGTACATCATGTCATACATCCAACTGATTTCTCAACAATTCCGTTTGGTTCAACATACTATTTCTGAGGAAAGCCATCTGCTTTCCTTTTTTTTAGACAAACAAACTGTATATCCTATATATGTGTTAATATCCCCCCACTTACCGGTAGCAAACCAGAAAAAAACGGAATCTACATAGATGCCGTTTTTTCTAGTAACTTCTTCGTGCATTGTTATAAAGCAATTGCTCCTAAAATAACAAGTATACCTTCAGGAGCATCTAATAACACAGTTTTCCATGTTCCTGAAATTAATAACTCATTACCTGTAGAAGATTTATAATATCCCTCTATATAGCCAATAGTAAATTGAATTATAGATAAAAAGATAAATAAACCTAAACCAATTCGAATCCCTTTTTTATTTGTAAACATATTTATCCCTCACTAATAACTTTATATCATTATATTTAATTATTATAATTAATTTTCCTGTCAATACATCGGGAGTAAAAGGAACTTTTAAATATCACCTTATTTCTTTTTGGTTATTTTTTGTCCGTAAAGGTACAACATAAGGTGTACCCTTTATATATCAAGGGATAAAGAAAGAGCATCTAATCCTAATAGATCAGATGCTCAAACACGGATAATATATCCGTCAAGTTCCTAATACACTATATTACTTAGTAATAATTTACTTCTTATGAGCTTGTAAATCATTTTTAATTACATCCCAGAGAGGGTTATCTTGACGTATTGGTTTACCCTCTTCGTCCCATTTTGTTTTTCCTGTTCCTAATTCATAATTCATTCCTGTCCAAGTATCTTCACGGAATGCATAGAATGATTTGTGCCACCCTTTCTGATTGAATATAGAAATTAAGTCCTGCATGTACTGAGGTGCTCCAGGAACAGTACGGTTAATTCCAAATTCCTCAGCAATGATTCGATTAGATGGTACATGATTCTTCTTAGACCAATTTTGAACAGGCTGTAAGAATTTATTTAATCCATCTTTATCCCACATCATAGGTTTTTCTACATCTCCTACTTTTACAATTCCAGGATATTGATACTCTTTATTTTGATTTTCACGCTGGCTTGTTAATTGATATGGCTCATACATATGAAATGCATACAATGTCTTCTTATCTTTAACTGGTTTAAGATATTTAAAAGCCCAAGGTGTGGCATATAGGCCTGAATCTAAAATAATGGGTGTTTCTTTATCTACTTCACGAATTGAAGTAACAACTTTTTGATAAAATTTATTTAAATCTGCTGGGGTCCCCTTCACTTTTGAATACCATTTCTCATAATCTTCCGTCCAAAAATCATTATATCTATTTTTCTTAGATGTTTCTGGGTGTGGCTCATTTATAATATTGTAACCAACCACAGCAGGATGATCCTTTAATTCAAGAGCAAGGTCCTTCCAAAATTGGCTTGCTTGTTCTTGATATTTCTCTTCCTCCCAGATTCTATCATCATTCTGATTATTATTAAATTGGCGCCAACGGTCACCAGGTAATGAAAGCATTGTAAGTACAACTTTAATTCCTTGTGATTGTGCAGCATCTAAATCTGTTTTTAATTTTGCTACATCCTCTTTCACTAATCCTTGATAGTTATCTGCATTACCGATAAGAAAATCTTTTCCTGGTGTATCTGGTTTGTCACCAGAGAAGAAAGCTTTATCTTTTGCCCATTTATCAGGTGCTAAACGAACATATTCAATATGAGCCTCCTTTGCACTCTTGTAATTCTCAGGTAATGAAGTGCTATTCATAAAATTAGTACCTGTTCTTTTAGAATTCCAAAAATCCATTTTGGAATCTGCACATTTGTATGTCTCAGCTTTCACATTCATTTCTTGCATCCCTAAACTTAGTATGCCCATTAATGCAACTATCGGTATGATTTTTTTCATAACTTCTCCCTCTTTCCATGTTAGTTACCTATATAAAATAAATCACTTATGTTACAGAAAAGTGACAATTTCAAAAAAACATATTTTATTGATCTATATAACTCTTTTAGGAATTTGAAAAAACATAAAACTCTTTCCTTTACTTACCCATATCTTATATTTTGTGTAACTGCCTCGAACTCTAAATACCTTAGTAGTCTTAATTTTATAAACATTTTATTTTGAGTTACACAACATATAAAAGATTGTTAACTACACTATTTGGCGTACCATCACATAGCCATCAAGCTAATATTTTAAAGTGTCACCAAAACGAAAAAAGAAAATCGTTCGTTTAAACACAATTTGGACATAAATTAACTAGTTCCCTGTCGGCTTAGTGACAATGTTCTTGCTGTAGAACGCAAAGTAAAAAACACAGAGGTATTCACATCTGTGTTTTTTCAAGTTTCGGATGATTAATCGTTCTATATAAAGAATATTAAGGGATTCCAGTTCCTTCAACTATTTCTTTAATGTAGGATTTCTGACTATCATACATAGGCAATTGAGAGCCTATCTTTTTCTAAATTTGGTCTGCTTGTATTTTACTATTTTTTTCATTTTTCTATTTACTTTTAAACCTTCGCCATACCCCTTATACAATAAAAAGCATTGAAACCATTCATGGCCTTTACAACAGAACCACCCAGCCTATCTAAAGTTGATAAAGCTTATCTATTATCTTTTCGATTTCACCTTATGATTCTAAGCAAGGAAGGGGAACCTTCATTTTTTTATTCCGTTTTATGAACATCGGAACTAAAATCCCTCATTTCTTTATTTTATCTGCATTTCATCTGCATCTGTGTCCACTAAACTACATAATTGTAAGATGGATTTATAAAAATAGACTCATAAAAAAGAGGGATCCACGAATGAAAATAAACAAAAGTCGATCATATATTCGGAATGTTTTTTTGGATCGCGACCATCGATCCTTGAATAAACTTCAAGATAAAAAAAAATCCCCAACAAAATTTCGGGATTTTATGCAAAAGGATACAAGTATAGCATTATTGTTCCTTCTGCCAAGTGCAATTGGTTTTTCAATTTTTTATCTGATTCCATTTGTAATGGGAATGATTTATTCGTTAATGGACGGCACTACTGATGGTTCTTTTGTCGGTTTAGCCAATTATAAAGAACTGCTAGGTAGTGCTTCTTTTCTCAAAGCAGCAACGAATACGTTTTGGTTTACCGCAGTGAGTGTACCGCTCATCATCATTATCTCCTTATTACTGGCACTTTGTTTGAATCAAAATGTATATATTCAAAATTGGTTACGAAGCGCGTTTGTATTACCACTTGTCGTTCCTGTGGCTTCCATTGTCATGCTCTGGCAAATTTTATTCGATTGGAACGGTACGTTTAACGTATGGATGCACAATATGGGATTTGAACGAATTGATTGGATGAAATCAAATTGGGCAATTATTGTTTTGACAATCGTATATCTATGGAAAAATATCGGATACAACATTATTTTATTTTTAGCAGCTCTACAAAATATCCCCAAAGAGTATTACGAAACTGCAGAAATTGAAGGTGCAGGTCGTATGCATACATTTATAAATATTACACTGATTTATTTAACACCAACAATGTTCTTTGTCATATTAATGTCGATTATCAATTCGTTTAAAGTCTTTCGGGAAACATACTTGATTGCAGGAAGTTATCCGCATGACAGTTTGTATATGATGCAGCATTATATGAACAATATGTTCGTGTCGCTTGATATTCAAAAGTTGACAGCGGCTGCCACGTTGATGGTGGCGGTTATTTCTATCCTTGTATTCGTATTGTTTGCAATAGAACGTCGTTTTCGAAAGTTTATGAATTAGGTGGGAAAAGCAGATGAAAAAAGAAAATGTATTTCGTAAATGGATGTTAACGCTATTTTTGACGATATTAGCGGTCATGATGCTATTTCCAATCGTATTTACCTTGACGAATTCATTCATGACTGAGCAAGAGATTGGATCCAATTATGATTCGATTGGAGAAGTGAAAAAGGATACACCGTTCATTAATTTAAAACTAATCCCAGATTTAGTGTCATTTGAACAGTATGGAACAGTATTAGTGAAAAATCCGACATTCTTAAAAATGTTTTGGAATTCAGTATTCATGGTTGTACCAATAATAGTAGGTCAAGTAATCGTTGCATCGTTTGCAGCCTATGTCTTTGCTAAGATTCAATTTCGAGGAAGAGACAAGTTGTTTATAGTTTATCTTTTGACGATGCTCATGCCATTCCAAGTTACGCTCGTACCAAATTATATCATGGCGGATAAACTTGGAATCTTGAACAGTATAGCGTCTATTATTCTTCCAGGAATCTTTGGTGCATTTGGTGTATTTATGCTCCGGCAGTTCATGTTGCATATCCCGGATGCGTATATAGAGGCGGCTAAGATGGATGGAGCTGGCCATATTACAATCTTTTTTAAGATTATTCTTCCTCTTATTCGTCCTGGAATTGCCGCTCTTATTGTTTTATTATTTGCAGATTATTGGAATATGATCGAACAGCCGCTTATTTTTCTGAATGATGAATCCAAACATCCATTATCGCTCTATTTATCAAAAATTAACAAAGAGGCACGTGGGGTTGGGTTTTCTGCTTCTATTCTGTATATGACCCCAATGATACTTTTATTTTTATATGCGCAGTCCTATTTTATTAAGGGAATTCAGTTATCAGGTGTGAAGGAATAATGAAGAATTACAATGTAAACATTCCTTCGGAAAGATTTTAGGAGGGAACACAATGGAGAATAGAACGGAACAAGTCGTTACAAGAAAAAAACGAAATATTAAAATTATTTCCAGTTTATTTATAGGGCTTTTAATTATCCTTACACTCTTTAGCAATACGCTAGCGAATTGGAACTTGCCAAAGGTTATTACAGAGAAGCCAAAAAATAGTGAGCTTAAACAAACGTTTACAGGTAATGGCGAATTACAGCCACAAGAAGAAGCAAAGTTAAGTAATAGTAGCATAGAGGCGAAAGTGAAGGAGGTGCATGTAAAAGCAGGAGACCGTGTCAAAAAAAATCAATTATTAGTGACATACGATAGTAAAAAGAGTGAACAAGTGATTCTTGATGAAGAAGCAACTCTTCAAATTCAAAAGTTAGCACTGAATGACGCTCAAGCAAATTATAATGAAGCAAAAAAAAATCAACAAGAAAACAAATCAAATGATCAACCAAATAATCAACAAGAAAACAAATCAAATAATCAACAGGATAATCAACAAGAAAACAAATCAAATAGTCAACCAAATGGTGGGATAAGTGAGACAAGTTTACAAAGTCTCAAAACAGCTGTGGAGAGCAAAAAAATTGAGATTAGTACGCAAGAAAGAAAAATTAAAAGTTTAAAAGAAGAATTAGAAATGAGCAAGAAGCTGATCGCTCCTTTCGATGGAGTTGTTACAAAAATAAATGCAAAGAAGGATCAGCTTTCTACGAGAGATGAAGGTGATGTAATTCTCTCTGATGAGAGTAAAGGCTTTAAGGTTGAAGTACAAGTACCTGCTGATTTAGCCACGCACTTGAAGGTTGGAGAAAAGATAAATTTGAAAGGAAATGCTAAATCCTTAGAAGGTGAACTTATAGAGATTAAAAATATAGAAAGTAATGAAAATCAGAGACCGGAAGAACAAGGTAAACAGCAAGATGAACAAAAAGGTGAACCAAAAGATGAACAGCAATTTGAACAAACATCAGCAACTCCACAACCACAGAAACGTATTCTTGTAAAAGTACAAGGAGAAGAACTGAAAAAAGGGGAGCAGGTAGAAGCTACACTGACTAAACAATTGACTAAAGGCGTGCTTATACCAAATAAGGTGATTAAGAAGGAAGGACAGAGAACATTTGTCTATACAATAGAAGAAAAAAAAGGACCTTTAGGTAATGCCTTTTATATAGAAGAGTCTCCTATTACTGTTGGTGAATCCAATGGACAAGAAACAGTCGTGTTGGAAGGAGTATATGAGAAAGATCAAATTGTTTTACAAACCAGTGAACCTTTGAAAAAAGGAGAACGAGTAAAAATAAAATAACAAAAATAAGGAGAGAATTTAAAATGAAAAAGGTTTGTATGATGCTAGTAGCAAGTCTATCAATCAGCCTCGTGGCAGGTTGCGGAAATAGTGATAGCAAAGAGGAACGAAAAACAAAAGATGGAAAAACGATAGTCGAAGTGTCGACTTTAGGTGATACTAAATCCCTAAAACAGGCAGAGAAACTATATGAACAAAAGAATCCCAAAATTGACATCCAGATAAAAGGGGCTTTTCCAGAAAACGGATCAGATAAAGAGGGATCAAAGACAGACGATACCTCTATAGAGAAAACGATTAGTAAGGTGAATACAGAATTTTTATCAGGTAAAGGATCCGATGTAATTGTACTAGACGGTTTACCTGCGGACAAGTATGGGAAGAAAGGCTTGCTTACAGACTTAAGTAAAATGATGGAACAGGATAAATCTTTTGATAAAAATCAATATTTTAATAAAGTTTTAGATAATTCGAAAACAGGTGAAAAACTTTATGGTATTCCATTATATTTTTGGTTAAGTGGCCTGCTTGGGGACGATGCAGCGATACAACAATCTGGAGTAAAAGTGAATGACAAAGAGTGGACTTGGAGTGAGTTCACAAGCATCGGAAAAGAGTTATCAAGCAAAGGAACAGATAAAAAGGTTATTGGGAATACTCCTCCGGAACAAATGCTGCAATTTCTGGTGCAAGATCATTACAATGAGCTAGTAGATAAAACTAGTGGAAAAGCAAAGTTCGAGTCTGATTTATTTGTACAGATGTTGGAAGACGTAAAAAAGATGTATGACGAGAAAATAGCCACTGCAGATTCTGTTAATTTAGGCGAAGCATATTTTAACCTTCTACCAATGATCATGTCGGTAGAAGACTATTTCAGTACGGGAGCTACATTTGGTATAACAGGGACAAAGATATATCAAAAACCACATATAGCTGGACAAAAAAAGGGAGTTGCTTTTACACCGTACACAACAGTAGGCATAAATGCGAAATCACCGGTTAAAAAGGAAGCATGGGAGTTTCTTAAGTTTTTAATGTCTGATGAGGTCCAAAGTAAAGGGAATGCATTTCCAATTAATAAAGCTTTATATGAACAACAAATCAAAACATTGAAGGAAAAAGGGAAAATTGAGCATATAAGTGGCTCTATGATTAACGTTACTGAGAGTGATATACAAGAATTAGAGAAAATGGTTGCTGAAATAAGCGTTCAGAGCCCACAAGGTACTAAAATTGAATCCATTATTGCTGAGGAGTCCAAGTCATACTTTAGTGGTCAAAAATCAGCTAAGGATGTAGCAGCACTAATCCAAAATCGAGTGACGACATATATAAACGAATAAACTATATATAATTCACGACAGGTAGTAGCAATTAAAGTGAAAATAACTAGCAAAGTGGGGATTAGAATTGAAGAGGAATAAAATGATTCTGATGTTATGTAGCGGCATGTTACTAACTGGTATGGTTGCATGTAGTAACAAAGGTGATGAGAATTCGGTGAAATCTGTTGCTCAAAATACGAGTACAGAGAAAAAGGAATCACCTGTTGAGGAAACAAAACTCTCTATAGAAGATACACTCTCAAAAGAAGATCAAGAAATTGTTAACGTATTGTTTAATTCGGTCCCAGAAATAAAAAGTTATTATCAAAAAGACAAACAAGAGTACACGGTTTCATTAACAGCAGAAGTTACAAAACCCAATCTAAATTCAACGGATAATAAGGAGAAAGAATATTATAAAGTGCATTTTGAAGGAAAGGTATTAGGCGGTTGGGAGTTTTATGTGAAACCAGATAATAAAGAGGTTTTATTTAAAGGAATATTTGTAGGAAATAAGGGCTTTTATACTCTTGAAGAGTTCAAAAAAGAAGCAAATGAAATAGATGATCACTATGAAAAACTGAAAGAGAAAGTTCCCGAGTTTAGAAAAAATGTAAAAACAACTGTAGCAAAAAAACTTCAAAATAAAGTAGCAAAAAAACAAGAAATTAGTGATGAAGAAATCCTAGCGTATCTAGATGAGGTTGCGGAACCGGAGTTTACAGTATGGAACCAAGCTATAGGGCAAAAAGGACTAGACATTAAAAAAGATAGAAAAGTAATCAAACCAGATCCAAGTGCAAAAGATCCACTGAAGAAGGATTTTTATCAAGTTAATATCCTAAAAGAAACTTTCCTTATTAAACCTACCTTTGAAGAAAAGGACATATATTTGGCTCTAGATCAACCTATTGAGAAGTCGGGGGAAGAAGTGAATTCAGTACAAGTTTCTCGTTTCATAACATTTTCTATGGACATGATCTCTCAGGATGCAGCTAACAAAAAATAAATGTAACTATTCAGCTACTAAATAAGACGACATACCCAATAAACCATGTCAGGGGCCATTGTTTCATAAAAGCCCACGATAAATAAGAGAAACTGCACAAAATTGGACGGCGGTTTCTCTTATTCTACTTTTGAGCCCAAGGGATTTTTTTGGTTTCCTATACTTGTCTTATGGCTTGAAATACAGACTGGTCCCCTAAATCTATCCAATAGAGTTTCTAAAGTATTATTGTTTGTTCTGATAGATGAGCAAAAGCGTTTGAGGTTCAACATGAATACTTAAAAATTCAGGGAAAACAAAAATGATAAAAACATATATAGTTTTTTTATTACAGGAGGTAACAACATGACAGAGGTAGTATTAAAAAACATTTATAAAATATATGACAATAACGTGCCAGCGGTGGTGAATTTTAATCTTCATATTCAAGATAAAGAATTTATAGTGTTTGTTGGTCCTTCTGGATGTGGTAAGTCGACCACTTTACGTATGATTGCCGGATTAGAGGAGATTTCACAAGGAGATTTATACATTGATGAGAAATATGTGAATGACATACCACCAAAGGATCGGGACATCGCAATGGTATTCCAAAATTATGCCCTCTATCCTCATATGACCGTCTATGATAATATGGCATTTGGTTTAAAAATTCGTAAGTTACCAAAAGATGAAATCGAACGTCGTGTTCAAAACGCAGCAAGAGTTCTTGGATTAGAAGAACTTTTAAAACGGAAGCCAAACGCGTTATCCGGTGGCCAAAGACAACGTGTTGCTTTAGGACGTGCCATTGTCCGTGATGCAAAAGTATTTTTAATGGATGAGCCATTATCAAATCTAGATGCAAAACTACGTGTTACCATGCGCTCTGAAATTTCAAAACTGCATCATCGCTTACAAACAACAACCATTTATGTTACGCATGACCAAACTGAGGCAATGACAATGGCAACGCGCCTTGTGGTTATGAAAGATGGACGGATACAACAAGTTGGTACACCAAAAGAAGTATATGAATATCCTGAAAACGTATTTGTTGGTGGCTTTATTGGTTCACCAGCCATGAATTTCTTTACGGGAAAAGTGGAAAATGGAAATTTTATTTTAGGTCATATCAAACTGAGTATTCCAGAAAAAAAATTAGAAGCACTACGTGAACAAGGTTATGAAAATAAAAACATAATTCTTGGCATTCGTCCGGAACATATCTATGATAATCCAAGTATGTTAGAAACATTGCCTGATTGTATTATAAATATAAAAATTGAAGTTGCAGAATTGCTTGGAGCCGAATCGATGATCTATGCTACGTTACACAATCAATCCTTTATTGCACGTTTAGATACACGTAATGATTATCAAACAGGAGAGGCTATGCAACTTGTATTTGATATGAACAAAGTACATTTCTTTGATACCGAAACACAACTACGTATTAAATAAAATTATATCTTTTTGCAACAGAACGCACCATATTATTTCGGGAATTTTGTACGTTTAGATACAAATCAACCTATTCTCTTTATGTTAAAGAAAAGGTAAAGATACTATCAAAATAAATGAAAAAAAGTGTAGAACCTCCGTTCTACACTTTTTTCTGTAAATAGAAATAAAACAACACGCCATCAACTGTATTGTGTACCCCATACTCTGCTCCATGAAGTTCTAAAATATTTTTTGAAATGGCAAGCCCAAGACCTGTTCCACCTTGTGAGCGTTGACGAGCTGTATCAACTCGGTAAAAACGATCCCAAATCTTATCTAATTGATCTTCTTCAATATGGGCCCCTTTATTTTCGATACAAACTTTTATGTGACTTGGCTCATCTATTGTAGAAATAATAATATCCTCTTTTTCTGGCGTATAACGAATAGCATTCGTGATAAAGTTTGTGATTACTTGTTCCATACGACGATAATTTGCAATGACTTCAATTGTAGAAAGATGTGTGTGAACATGTAATTGCTTTTTTGTTATCTCCAAAGATAATTGTTCACAGATATGCTGAATGGCTTGGTCAATATAAAAAACATCCATCTGCATTTTATACGTACCAGATTCAAATTTTGCTAACTCAAGCATATCTACAATCAACAGATCCATCTTATCTACTTCTTTTTCCATTGCCTTAAAGTAATACTCCTTCTTATGACTTGCAACACCATCTTTTAAAATAGAAATACAACTCTTCATAATACTTAGAGGTGTCTTTAACTCATGCGATACCCCTGAAATAAACTCTTTTCTTGTATTTTCTAATTTTTTTTCTTTCTCTATGTCTAGTTGCAATTGCTCAATATGTGAATGCAATGTATTTGAAAGTAAATTAATATTTTGAGATAAATCACCGATTTCATCTTTTGACATGACTGGAACCCTTTCCGAGAAATCTAAGTTTGCAATTTTTTGGGTTGTCTTATTTATTTGTAACAAGGGTCTTGCAATCTTTTTTGAATAGTAAAAAGAAGCTAGAAAAATAAGAAGCAACACAAACATAATAATATAGACATAATACTCTTTTATCATTTGTACAGCTTCATCAACTGGCTGCAACGAAGTCATTGAGAAAATGTATGTTATTGCACCGCTTTTATCCTTTATCGGTTTTATTATGAGCTTATATTTAATATCATGCTGCTCATAATCGATTTCTTGTAATGAATTATAGTTAGTATTCTTTTCATTTAGCAATAAGTCTGCCTGAAACTCTTGTATCCTTTCCATAAATAAGTTATTTGAATAAACAAAATTCGATTGTTCATTCCCACCCGTAAGTTGAACCTTTGTAATTTTCCCCTCTAGATATTTTACAGGTATTTCTTTATCATATGCTATTTGATATTCAATCTGCTCTTTTTCAGAGAAGTCTTTAGGTCTATATTTATTTTTAAGTTCGTCACCAATTTCATTTATTTTTTTATCTAATGTCGTATTTATCAAATTTGGAGTTTTTGTTTTGAAGAATACCAAATAAGGAATGAATGTAGTATTTTTTTCTATACCATGCAAATTAACTGTTTCTCCTAAAGGGAATATTTCATTTGCAATATTCCTAGCATGATTGTCCTCAACCTTGAAATTATACAGCGGTATGGTAATTGTAGAATTAGCGAATTGACCTTCTTTATTTTTAGATTGATCTAATTTTACTTCTATATAAAAATCATTTAAACCCCTTAAATTCCCATTACTATCTAATGTTGTAATCCATGTATTATGTTCTCGATAGAAATCTTGTTCTAACTTTTGAATGACTTGTGAATTTCCTTTACTATTTAAATAATCTGTTTCAAAAGATTTCATGTTTGTTTTGATATCATCCACTTTTTTATTCGCATAAAATTGTTTAAAGAATATTGTTTGTCCAACAAAAATGGTTGCCAAGATCGACATACACAACACTGTTGTTAACATAAATAGTTTTAATACAATTCCCCTTTTCATATTTATCCTCCAGTTTACAACTCGCTCGAACAATGATTATAACACTCTTAGATTTATCTTCCCATTTATTTTGTAATTTACCAATATGGCTATTTACTTTACAATCATCACCAATAAATTCATAGCCCCATATTTTTGTAATTAACTGCTCTTTCGTAATGTCTTTCCCTTCTATTGTGGCTATATGTAATGGGCAGTGTACATGAATACCACTACTAGATAACATATAATTGAATAGTTCTGTTTTAACAATCCGACTGTCGAACCCAAAAAGCCAAATTATTCTTGGTTAGAATGAATTTGGCTTCTTGGGTTTGAATTATAAAAAACTCTCACAATACACTTCGTTTTTTACAATCGTTTTATTTTTTAATTTCTTTAACTTTAATATTTGCTTGTTTATAAAAGGCTAATTTGTTCTGATTATACTCATTCGTGTATTTATTAAATCTATCCTGATCTGAATGAATTTGTTCATAAGACTGATTGATCGTTTTTACTTTCTCAGTAATTGATTTAAGTTTTTCATCTTTTGCTTGTAGCATTTTGTACAGTTCTTGTTCTAATTGTAATGATTTTTTATAACTATCATGCAATTTCTTGAAAGAATCAGCACGATTTCTATACATGTCTTGAACTTCTTCAGCTTGTTCTTTTAATTTCTTATCTTCCAATTTCTTTATATATTTATCAACAGACTTCACTTCATGTTGTGCATTTTCTAAGGTAGCTTTCTCTTTCTCTAATACTTTTTCACGATCATGTATGTTTGTTACAGCTTGATCTAACTTTTCTTTCACTACTTGATTATTCTCTTTTCCTTCAAGTGTAATTTGAGTATATAACTCTTGTCCTTGTTTTTCTAATGCTGCTAATTTTTTTGTATCTTCAAATATTGTCTTTTCTTGTTTTGTAGCATTTTCAAGTGCTACATACAAATTTGCTTCTGGTTTTTGTCCTAAACAGCCTGACAACAAGGTTACAGATAGGGCTGTTATAAGTGCTAATTTTCTATATATCAACTGCAATTCCTCCTACTTAGATACGATTATCCTTCCAAAAATTTAATGGGAAATGAGAGGCTTCATCATATACTTCAAATTCATAACCTTTACTACGAAGATCATCAATAATTCTTTGCAACGCCTGCACTGTCTGTGATTTTTCATGCATTAAAATGATTTCGCGATTTTCACTAACCTGAGAAATTGTTTTTTGAACCACAGCATCTGGATTTCCTGTGAACTGCCAATCTAAAGAATCTATGGTCCAATCCCACTCTTTCATGCCGACACTTACCATTTTATCCCGTAATTCCTGTTTAAGTCCGGGCATACTCCCATATGGACAACGAACAAGATTTGGATGAATTCCAGTTACTTCTTTCATGATACCTTGCGCTTGTTGCATCTCCTCAACAAATTCGCCTTGGGTATATAGCTTTTTAAAATTGTGTGTCATACTATGAATACCTGGATAGTGCCCTTCATTTACTAAGCGTTTTACACTTTCTTTATGAGCTGGGATATTTCCACCAATCATAAAAAAAGTTCCTTTTATATTATTACTCTTTAAAATATCTAAGATTTCTTTTTGAAATTGACTTGGTCCATCATCAAATGTTAAATATGCTACTTTGCGAACCTGACCATTGTATTGATCTGGTGCTATTTTTTTCATTTCTCCTTTTGTTTGCTCACTTGCCAGTTGAACAGTATTTTCTTGGTTCATTACCCCTTTGGCAGGTGATGTGAAGAATTGAAACATAAAAATTCCTAGTGTGATACAAGCAACTATTGATATAATCACCGTTATTTTTAGTCCTTTTGTAAACATTCTAGTATGTCCTTTCTAGTAACCTTTAATATTTTCTACTAAATAATTGTATCTATTAAAAATAAAATTTTTGATAGATACTGAATTTTATTTTTGGTTTAGTAGTCTGATTTAACTAGACTACTATTTTTTAAAATATTCTATAACACCATTAACAATTCCAGAGGCTACATCTGCTTGGAATTGTTGTGAATTCATTCGTTCCTCATCTTCTGGGTTTGTAATATAACCTAGCTCAAGTAAAATTGATGGTTGTTGATTTTCTCGTAAAACATAGTAATCGCCAGATTTTACACCTCTATTTTTTGCCTGTATATGTTTGAATAAATGTTCGTGTATCGTTTCTGCCAATGCTTGTTCTTTTAATCCCTTGTAATAGTATGTTGTTACTCCTTTTACATCATTAGTTGTGAAACCGTCATAATGAATACTAAGAAAGAGATCAGCTGATTTATTGTGAGCAATAGCTACGCGATTTTTTAGTGGTACAAACGTATCATCTTCACGCGTTAAAATTACAGTCATTCCTTTTCCCTCGAGCTTTTGTTGAATGTTTTTAGCTGTTTTGAGAGTTATATCTTTTTCTTTTGTTCCTTTTGGTCCAATAGATCCAGGATCATTTCCTCCATGTCCTGGATCTATGACGATAACTTTTTTCGATAATGTATCTTCATACATTGTTCCTTTTACTCTTGGACTGAATAAAAAATAGACCGATGTAATACATATAAAAATCAGTATAGGAAATATAATCATTTTTTTGTTCATAAAAAAATCCCCTTTGGATCAACTTGCTTTTGATAATATGTTTACAATTTAATAGATTTTTTTAAAATAAAAATAATATCGTGAGTGTTACAAAACTCTTACAAATATAAATGCAGACGGTAAATTGATAAAATTCCTCCTTCTTGAACCATCTATAATGGGTACAGACCGCAAATCAGAAAAAAACCACGTTAAGTAAATTTCGACATTAAAACAAATAATTTTAGCAACGCTAAGAGCATGTAGTGCAATACAATGTCATTTGTGTTGCCTTATATGGAGAAAAACTATTGAAATCGGTCACCAACACAATTTACTTAAAACACGGTTAAAATGACTCAAAAACTTTTAGTATGTTTTTTTCAAAATGGTAGATTCCTATAAGTTCTGTATTACCTTCTAGGTATATTTATATGGTATAAGTTTTATATAAAGATTAGATGCAGATAACATGCATTTGTTTTAAAGATTGTTATCTACAAAAGGAGACACAATATACATTCATTAACGTGTATGTCTGTTTTTCTCATATCGATGGGATTTCTGCCCGTTTTTCTATAGAAGATTAAACAGATGAAGTGATTATCATTGATAATTTTTTGGTATCTTTTGATAGAGGTTGATAATGTTTGAAGTGGTTATGCGTTAGTGGGCATCATTTAAGTGGTGTTTAAATAATTTGTTTTTTAATTTACAAAAATGGCGTTATACAGTTTTGCTAGTGGAGGGTGTATGTACTAAGATAAAGATACGATACAGTCGCTCCTGGTCCCAGCACATTGTGTAGGGATTTTTTCATAAAGAAAAGACACCCAAATGAGTGTCTTTTCTTTAATAATGAAATTCGATAAGTTGTTAGTTTTTTCTGGTGTGATGAGAAGAGTAAACCAAAATTCACTTCCCTGTTTCCCATCTGAGCGATCTCTCACACCAATTTCTCCGTTGTGCATTTCAATTAATGATTTTGTAATGGCGAGTCCGAGACCGGATCCTCCAGATTGTGAACTTCTGGATTGACCTGTTCTAAAAAAGCGTTCAAATACGCGTAATTTCATTTCCTCCATTTGGTTCAAAGCAATATCCTATTCCCCAAACCGTATGAATCCAACGATTCTTTATCGTATGTTTCTCCAGCTTCTCACGTAAACGACTCACTAACACGGTTACCGTGTGTGTAACCCCGTCATATTCAAAATCCCAAATGAGTTCAAGAAGTTGCGAACGAGAAAATACTTGTTTTGGATGCTTTGCCATGACATAAAGTACCTCAAACTCTTTCACTGTTAACTCCACTTTATTTTCACAAACAAGTACACATCTCGTCTTTGGATAAATTTTTAAATCCGGAAATTCTATCACTTCTGATAGGAATTCTTCTTCTTGTATCGGTATCTGATTACCTCTCTTTAGTATAATTTGAACCCTTAATACTAATTCACGAGGTGAAAACGGCTTTGTTACATAATCATCCGCACCAATTGTTAAGCCTAAAATTCGATCTCTTTCCTCGCCTTTAGCAGTTAACATAATTATAGGGACATTTGATTGTTGACGAATTTCCTCGCATAATTCCCAGCCATCTTTTTTCGGCATCATCAGATCTAAAAGAATTAAATCTGGTTGATGAGTAAGAAATAAATCCCAGCCTTCCATTCCATTCATAGCTGTGTATACTTCATATCCTTCTCTTTCTAAGTATCGTTTGCATACTTCTCGAATATTTTCTTCATCTTCTATGATTAAAATTCTTTGTTTCATATATAATCCTCTCTTCTTTTTCATCAATCACAAAAGAAATGTTTCGTTTATCTGCTTTCATCTAATAAATCTATGAAACTTAGATATACAGCTGTTATCACTGATAGTATTGTTAGGTTAGAAGCCAGCACTTTGGTCTTCTATTCACTAAAAATTATTAAAAGCGATTCTATAATCCAGATGGTAGTTTTAACAATTGATTCCTCGTATGTTTAGATACGTTCTGTTTATATACCATTTCTAAAAGAATAAATACTGGAGAATGTTCAGTTTGGGGCGTACTTTCTCTATCACCTCTCCTAGCTCTGTAAAGACTGTATCACGCTGTCCACTTCGTACAGTATGACCACTTTCAGAAGGAGCTGTAGTACTATCACTTACAAACATACCAACTCCTTTTTTCAATGTGGTGTCATTGTTCCAGGAAACGCACTTGTTACCGAATATTCTACTGTTAATAGCGCCATCGCATGGATTGATGAAATTTTCTTTTTTATTTTTCTCCTCGTATACTTTTTCACATCCCATTGGATATATTAATAATATATATCCGTTATATAAAGATGAAATGCAGATTACATGCATTTCATTTAAAGATATAATTGCGAAAAGGGAAAATGATAATTGTATCCAAAACACCTATAAATGTGTATATATAAAATTCTTACCTAATTAACTATATTTACATTCAGTTTATAGAAGTTATAAAAATATGTGATGATAGGTAAAGATAACTATAATTTTTTAACACAAACAAAGTACAGCTATTTCTATAATGTATTTTGAGAAAAGTTAAATTTGTATATTTTTTACAAAAATAAGATATAATTATTATTGAAGAGCAATCTGTAAGTCCCATTGAAATATGTGGTAAATTTACATGGGATATGAAATACATATTCGAAAAGAGATAATGCACTTAATAAAAGTGTTCTTATCTCTTTTTTACTTATATGATGTAGCATCAATTGTGAGGACATTAAACGAACATTTGTTTAAAACATTTCGACTCTGAAAGTATAGTACCTAGAATAAGTGTGAAATTTTTTAAAGCATCTAATTTGTTCAATTTCACGTTTATTGTGTAGATTTTATATAACAAAGAAGAAGTAGGGGGAAAGAAAAACAAAACTGCACAGATATTTTTATTAAAAATACATATTTTATTTTTATCAAGTAAAAGACCTCCTGTAACACACTGTTTAGTGGTACGTTACAGGAGACCTTTTATTTCTATAATATAAATATTACACAGATCTTTCAGCAGTCTTATTTTTTTCTGATGTGATGGGAAGAGTAAACCAAAATTCACTTCCCTGTTTTCCATCTGAGCGATTTCTCACACCAATTTCTCCGTTGTGCATTTCAATTAATGACTTTGTAATGGCGAGTCCGAGGCCGGATCCTCCAGATTGTGAACTTCTGGATTGATCTGTTCTAAAAAAGCGTTCAAATACACGTAATTGGTCATTTGGAGTAATTCCTTCTCCTTCATCACGCAAAATGAATTGGACTTGTTGCTTCTGCTTATTTTCCTCTACAATCAACTCAATTGTTCCGGAGACAGGAGAATACCGAATCGCATTATCTAACAAATTACTGATAACTCGTGCTATTTTACATGGCATGATTAAAAGCCGAGGTAATGTATCAGGAACATGCAATTGTAAATCAATCTGTTTGTTTGCTGATAAGACAGAGTATGACTCAAGTACATCTAATAGAACTTTATCCATATGTGTGAAACTTGGATAAAAATCTACTTGTCCAAGTTCTAACTTTGAAAGATCAAATAAGTCATTAATTAATCCACTTAATCGTTTTATTTCTTTTAAGGTCGTCGATAAGTACTGCTTTTTCATTTCAGGATCTTCAATGAGGTCATCTTGTATTGCTTCTATCATTAATTGCATACTAGCCATAGGCGTGCGTAAGTCGTGTGAAATATTCGTAATCAGCTCTTTACGTGCTTTTTCCCCTTCTTCTAACTTAGTAAACCCTTCTTCTAACTTTTTTGCCATCTGTTGAAAGGCTGTTGCTAATTCTTTAAACTCCTGCGGTTCTTTTCCAATTATATACATTGTTTCAAATTGTCTATCACTAAATTGTTTCGTTAATGCCATTAAATTTTTGATAGATCTCATGATAGGGCGTGTCATTAACCAGTAAATAAACGTTGAAATCATGAATGCAACAACCGCAATTATTGTTAATAGCCTTGTTTGTTCTGGTTCAAGTAACATTTTCGTCTCACTATACCATATAGCAAGTACCATGATACTGGTACTTAATACATTCATCAGTAACAATTGAATACGTAATCTCATGTTTCATTTCCTCCATTTGGCTCAAAACGATATCCTATCCCCCAAATCGTATGAATCCAACGATTCTTTATCGTATGCTTCTCAACTTGTCACGTAAACGACTGATTAACACGGTTACTATGTTTGTAGTCACTTCATGTTCAGTATCCCAAATAAGTTCAAGAAATTGAGAGCGAGAAAATACTTGTTTTGGATGTTTTGCCATGACATAAAGTACCTCAAACTCTTTCGCCGTTAGCTCCACTTTATTTTCACAAACAAGTACACATCTTGTCTTTGGATAAATTTTTAAATCTGGAAATTCTATTATTTCTGATAGGGATTCTTTTACCTGTATCGGTATCTGGTTATTTCTTTTTAGTATAATTTGAACTCTTAATACTAATTCACGAGGTGAGAACGGCTTTGTTACATAATCATCTACACCCATTGTTAGTCCTAAAATTCGATCCCTTTCCTCGCCCTTAGCAGTTAACATAATAATAGGTACATTTGATTGTTGACGAATTTCCTCGCATAATTCCCAGCCATCTTTTTTCGGCATCATCGAATCTTAAATAATTAAATCTGGTTGATACGTAAGAAATAAATCCCAACCTTCTGTGCCATTTACAGCGGTATATACTTCATATTCTTCTCTTTCTAAATACCGTTCGCATACTTCTCGAATATTTTCTTCATCTTCTACGATTAAAATTCTTTTTTTCATCTGTAATCCTCTCTTCTTTTCATCAATAATACAATAGGTTCTCTTATATGCTTTCATCTAATAAATATGTAAACATCCCCCTACTCAAGTAGGTGGCATCACGCTCGGCTAAAAGCCGACTAAAGTTCGTTACAACAAATAAAAAACAAAACTTATAAGGCTAAAGTTGATACCGTCTAAAGACAGTGGTTTTTAACCACTCGTTTGGAAAATAAAATTTAGATATGAAGATGTAACAACTGATCGTATCACTAAATCAGAATCTCACACTTCGGTCTCTTA
Organism: Bacillus sp. FSL K6-6038; assembly: GCF_038050455.1. NCBI lineage: Bacteria > Bacillati > Bacillota > Bacilli > Caryophanales > Bacillaceae > Bacillus > Bacillus sp. FSL K6-6038. The sequence goes on along the minus strand of NZ_JBBOUH010000001.1, from coordinate 1,012,947 downwards.
ATGACCAAAAATTCAAAAAAAATGCTATGTAATCCAGCTGACAATTTTAACATTGGTTTATTTACATGACTAGATAAATAATCTAAATCGTCGTATTTATCTAGTCATACAAACAGAAATTTTAAATCAGGTTTTTTTACGAAGATTATTCATTTATCCTGTCAGAATCGACTTTATGATGTATCTGTTGTCCAAGATCTTTATAATCATAAGATTGTATCTTGAAAAGGCCTATATAAGACGCTACTCTGCATTCTGAATCAGTTTTTCAATATATATACATCTAACCTACCGTATAAAAGCTTATAATCTGATAAGAAGTCATTCCCATAAGGAAATTATTTGGATAATGCTTATATTGAATATTATTTTCGCATTTAAAAACAGAGACAGCCAATTTTTAGAATGTCAAGTCAAAGAACAATGGATTCAAACAATTGACAACGATATATAGTTCTACAATAACAAAAAATCCAGAAAAAAACCAAATCAGTGTGCCCCGATTCTATATCGAAACACACTGATAGCTTCGCCTTTTTAGAGATGCCCACTTTACAGAAACAAAACCAATATTCACCTAAATTAGGGTCCAGTAAATGTTGACAAGTCCAAAATCAGCCTACATTCTTGTGTCTAACTTTTTGGGTTCCGTTCATTACCGGTGTTTTTTTAAACTTTGCAACAAAACCGTTCCCTTTTACTTAGCTTTTTCGAAAGTCCAGCTATTGAAATTCTTATTACCATATGACACATAACCGTTATAAGGCAGCCCTATATCGTTACCATCAGATTGTAGTTTCCAAGCAGACTTGTAAAAACGGTCGTCCTTTCCATATAAATGATCAATTTTAAAAGTACTTGCATTTTGTTTTTGGTCAAAATGGATATAACCATCTTGAAGTTTTAAATATTCATAGCCTGAATAAGCACTATTTTGAACTTTAATGTGTACCTCTTCACCTGTTTTGATTGGTTGTCCAGGTTTAGGCTGCCCTTTTCTTTCAATAATTAGATTAACTGGTTTAAGGTAATTCCCAGCAACCGCAAGGTATTGCCAATTATTACTACCTTTATAACTTTGCACAGCATATCCATTAGATTTCATAGTATAAGGAGTTCCTTCTACAACAAGTGCGTCGCTGCCCTTTTCTGTCACATAATTGTCATATTCTTGATCATACGTAACAACTGTAGAAATTTTTTGTGTCGGAAGTTTCTTTTGTGCATCATTGATTTCAAATGTAACTTTTTGTGTTGGATTGAAATCATTCAAACTTACAGTTTCTTTAGACTCATATACGTTTCCTTTTTTCACTAATGTTACTTGTTGTGTTTGTTTGGACTTTTTATTTTCAAAAGAAGCAGAGATTTCATTACTTGCTCCGAATAAGCCAGGTACGACTGATGCATAAAACTTTTTCGTAAATGGATTATAAGCACTATGTGACAATTCTGGTTGCTGAATTTTTGTGAAAACACCGACTTTTGCTTTTTTCGATACATAAGATTTTTTAGCATTTTCTAGATTATCTTTCGCAATAATAGCTTGCTCTCCGTTGCTATTATCTATAAATTCATTTATCTTTGCAGAGTCCACTTTAACATGCTTAAGAACCTCGTTAAACGTTAAATTTGTATCACTACCAACACCTTCTGGTGCATACATTCTAAACTTCGGTTTATTCCCGATATCAGTCTCTAGTAATGCAGTAGCAGAATTTACATCAGATTCATATTTCCCTGAATCTCCTAAAGATATATATTTTCCATCTTCCTGCATATACAAGTCCATTGTACTCGTAGGTAGTACTTCAACAGAAAGAGGGGCCCCTTGTTCAACAGCTTTTAATTGATCTAACGATAAATAAATCTTTACATCTGGGTTATTCTCTACACTGTCTACCAATACTTCTGTTGTATTTCTTCCACCTTTTTCTGTACTTAACTGATTTGCTTTATAACGTTCTTGTGTTCCCTTTGATGTATGGATAATATCTTCTCCTAAACGAATGTTAAAATGAGGTGAAACATTTTGAGCAGACGCCGTCCCTGTATTTTTATATTCTAACTGTATGCTCACTTGCGCTGCTTTTGCTGAATCAACAGTTTTTGCGGTAGACCAATCAAGATTAGAAGAATATCTTTCTGTATCTGTTGATGTTTTCGAGTATCCATAACTTACATTTACTGAGGCCTTTCCAGAAGGAACAGGACCAGCTGCTGAACCTTCAGCACCACCTTCTACACCTGCTCCTATACCAAACGAATGTTGTGTCGATACACTTTTTTCCCAACCTTGATTAATGGACCCACCGTTTGAATCCGTAATAGACGCAACAGGAGTAATCTTAATACGTTTTACGCCAATTTGTAAATTCGGCATATTTGCAACCATTGGATTAAACTCAGTATCAGAGTTATTGCCATAGTGCTGAACTTCATATGCATCTGAAAAAGCATCTCCATCCGAATTCCCCATCATAGGATTCGTGATAAATTTTAACTTATTTTTGTCTGTCTCTGGATTCCATGCCCGAGCCTCATTTTTCCCAGTTTGTCCATTGAATTCAATTTTATAGCCATGTATCTCTAGGTCGTTAGAAATACCATCTTTATCCCAATCGTTATTTTGCACTTCAATTTTTTCAGTAGACATCTTTCCCTTTTTTCCGTCCGTTCCATAAATAACTTTTCCTTCTTTTGCATTTGCATCCTCTTTGAATATTTCAACTGTACTTCCTGGATTCGGCTGCTTTACGTCTGCTAAAGCAGGAGATGCTAAAGTCATTGCCATCGATACACTACCTAATACACTAAGTACTGGCTTCAATTTCTTCATTGTTATTTTTCCTCCTTGTTTTCTAGGTGAGTTAGAACACCTACTAGTAAGATTAACTTCATCATATCTAACATATCTCTCATTTCTCTCTCATAAATGTTATAAAACTCTCTCATAAATGTTACAAAACTCTTACAGAGGCTTTAATGGGTACACAATTTGTTTTTTATTCTATTTAAATATCTGACGGACTAGAGTACGAACCGTCTTACTACCCCTTTATGGAACATTAATCAAAGATTCAAAATAGGAGAGTAGAATATGAGAAAAATAGGTTACGTACGAGTAAGTTCTGTTGATCAGAACCCAAAGAGACAATTACAACAAATGAAGGAAATTATCAAGGACGAGTTAAAAAATATCATGAAAAGCATGCTGGAATGAATTATGCACTTAAGCTGTATGAAGAAGGAAATATGACAATGAAACAAATTTGTGAAATTACGAGTGTATCTAGATCTTCTTTATATAGGAAGATACACGATTTAAAATAAGTGGTTCGATTATGCTCTGACATATATATCCTTATTATAGAAACATTACTGCGGACTAGAGCAGCAACCCTGTCAATAGGCCTTGAAGGATTAAACCTTTGACGGCGTTTTAATAGTTTTATTATTCCTCTTTTATAACCATTCTTTAAATTCTTCAAAAATAAACTCTCCATTGACCTCGATAGTAGTATCTGGCTTACTTCCATCATAATAAGATATATCCCTAGTTATCCCTGTCCAATTGATATGAAAAATCCCATTTCCGTTGTATTTCATTTTCAGTACATTATTATTAACCTCTTGGTGTTCAAAGTAATATATTCTTACTGCTAAATCGTTACTATCTTCATCATATCCTTTAGAAATAATAAATTCTTGTTCTCCAAAATTTTCGAGTTTTAAGTTATCCATATAAACAGTTACCTCTCCACTAGGATTCATTTTACAATCTACTGTATCAGGTAATGATTGAATTGGTTCTTGCTCTGTTTCTACTTCAAGCCATAGCATTATTTCATTTTCTTGCTTCTTCACCGCATATATTTTAGCTTCAGAAATTTCGTATTTCTCAATTCCATTAAAACGGTTGATAGTAAAGCTCCCCATTAAACCATCTCCTACTCATATGTTATTAAAATCGGATTAATAAGTATCTGCTTCATATAATATTAACTTATTACTAAGTCCACTGTTATCTATCTAAAAGTAGAAAAGTATACATTTCTACTTTTGCGGCTCTGTTGCAAAGTTTTCGAAACTCAAGTACACTTTGCAACAGAACCATAAAATCACTTTCCATATATTTATCTTATTATATATATCTTTCAATTTACTTTTATAAATGTTACAAAAACCTTTCAAAGGTCTGACGTATTTGCTGATGAAACTAACAAACAAGGAAACCCGCATGTTCATTAGATTTATAGTTAATCTTTTTACATAAATATATAAATTATATATTTATGTAATATTTCATAAAACATTTGTTGTTTATTCTATTATAATATTCAAGGGTAGTAGACGAAATGCAACATAATAATTTATCAGACGGAGAGAGAATAATCATATGTATCCAAAATTCATTGACAAAATGGCGTTTTCGAAGGCGCATAAAGAGTTATTAATTAAACTGTATAATAAAGAAATTTCAAGAAGCGAGTATAATCAATTGGTAGATGCTTTTTATCGTCCACAACAAAAGTAAATATGAAGTAAGTGTTTATGGTTTTATGTCTTTTATAGCAACGAAGTTCATTTTTATCATTTTTGGGGCAAGCTGTTCTGTTAGGTTGATGGGCATGTGGTGGTACCACACATCCATCAACTTAAGAATATTTACTACCCATTATTGTTAAAAACGTTATTCTTTCTAGATTAATAAGAAAGGATAACACACAAAAAGTAGCCCTAAAATATACACCACTCATGTAGTATATTTTAGGGCTACTTGACGTTTACTATACCTCCTTATTAAGAAAGGATTAGGTTTCAACACCTAACCCTTTTCATACGTTTATTTTTGTTTTACGAAACGGTATGTTTGGAAATTCTCGCCATCAAACAGTTGCATTTTATTATCTCCAAAGTTTTGGACTTTTAATGCTATAATATGTCTTTCTGAATCAATAGGTTTTCCCTCTGCATATGCTTGTTTAATAGTTAACATTAATTCAGAAGAGTCTTTACGGTATACCCAAGTCCCTGTTACATAATTCTTTTTACTAGGATACTCGGCTCTTGCATAAGTTTCAAATGTGTTACCTTTAAAGATAAATGTAGGTATAAATTTACCGTCTTTTTCAAAACCCCAACTACCTTCAAACTCTTTACCTTCTTTTGTTGTGTTTTTCTTAACAGCATCTATGTCAATACCGGCTTTTCTATCTAAATCTTTTAAATCTTGTTCAGTTACCGTACCGTCACCTTCACTTACTGTTTTCCTAGTACCGATTGATTTCTTATCGTTAATAACGTTCTCGAACTTTGACCAACACTCTTTTGCTTTTTTCAGTTCTTCATCAGACTCTTTTACCATCGCTAAATGTGATGATGTAGTTTTGTCTTTAGCACTATATATTTTCTTATTGAGTTCAAATGATTTTTTAAAGTGATTCATTGATTCTGCTACGTTTTTATGTACATCTTCATACTCACTAGGAGGTTCGATATTTAAGACCTTATCAGTTACCGTTATTAAACCGCCAAGTTGACTTTGTAGTGTTTCTAAGGAACTATCTTGAGTACTTTTTCTTGCAGGGAGGTTTAGTATCCGTTCGTGTTCTGTATACTTCCTATTAAAATCTAGACAAAGTTCATAGACTTTGTTAGGGTAGTCCTCTTTTGAAAGCTTTACTTTCTTATTTTCTTGTTTTGCTTCAACTTTTGACTTATTATCAGTCGATGCTTTATCTACCCCACCACATCCCGCTAATAGCATGATAGGGATTGCTACCGATAGTACTTTGTTTCGTTTCATAGCTTACTAGTCCCCTTTGGGCATGATACATTTATTTTTGCTTTACTAACCTAATATTATCTTTTGCCTTACCGTCATTTAATTCAAGCTTACCGTTTTCTTGAAAAACATATATAGATTTTGCAATAACGGTAAATGAACAGACTTCGTTTATAACACCATCAAATCCTTTAAGTGGTATTACGTTGACTTATAAGGGGCACACATCCTAAAACGAAATGCTTACTATGATTATTTAATAAATACTTTCATAATTTGATCTGCGGAGGCTGTATCTAAACGCCATTGATTTTTTCCGTGTTTCAGCATAGTAATTTTAACTGTTTCTTCCGTATCACCAGGTCTTGCTTCTGGTATTAACTGTACTGCATAATCGAATAATTTCTTCGTCAACTCCTCTTTGGTGATATTTGGATTTTGATTTGCGATTGTCATCGCTTCACTTTGAAATCTAGATTTCAACTCGTTCAACATAATTGGTTTCGCTTTTAGTTCAACTTGAGCTCTATCTCCATCTAGGGATACTACCTTCGTTTCAAATTTCACATTTTTTTGGAATGCTGTTTTTAAAGTTTTATAGTAATTTAACATCCCTTGCTCATCGATTTGATTGTTAAACATTCTTTCATTTGTTCTTTTAAAAGAAGATTCTACTTCTTTCACAAACGCAGTACCATCTTCGCCTGATAAATCATTAATTTTGTTAGAATCTTTATCATAGAAGGCTGCATTTAAATATGCGGTCAAAGCCTCAGCAGGTCTTTGTAGCTCTTTTGCTTTTTCCGCCAATTCTTTTCCTTGGATTTTAAATGAAATTTTCTCTTCTTTTTCTTTTTTCGGATCCATAATGTACTTTTTATAAACCAATTCATAAGAAGACGAATCTTTCACATTATAATAAATGGTTCCAGATACTTTTTTCCCGTTATCGACATCTCCTCCTTTTAACTCATTTGGATCTGACGTATAATAAAGGTTCGTTTTTTCATCTTTTTGGTATAGTGAAAAATCTTGTGGCAACATTTTAATTACCTTATCACCTTTATTTTTCAAACTCACCTTCACCTTTAAAACTCTGTCATTTGTTTGCTTCGCAAATTGTCCTGGTAAGACAAATTCCGCACTTTCTAATTTCAGCTCAATATTTTGTGTTTTTCCTGTATCCCCAACTCCATATACCTTATTCTCTTTTACTTCCGTTGAGCTTTTGGATGAATCGCAACCACTTACAAAACCTACTGTAAGAATAGCTGCAAAACAAACACTCATAAACTGCTTAATCTTCATACTGCATTTCCACCTTTCCCCTTAACAACTTTAAGAATTTTTTCTCAACATTCCCATTTTATAACAAAGTCGAAAGATTTGTACATATCCTAGCATTCACTTTTCGTTAAAGATTAATATCAGGATATTATGTTTGCCCTCGCTGATTATTAGCCTTCTGAACCGAACTTTTACGAACAGTTGGTTCCTCTTGTATCTCTTTGAAGACTGCTGTGAAATTCTTAATTTGAAATAAACAAAGGAGTGCTTATTTCTATAAAATAAGCACTCCTTTTATTTGTAAACGTCAAGTAACTTTAATAGATGTTTTTCCATAAAAAACCTCCACATGTAGTATGTAAGGAGATTATCTCATTGGTTATTTTCAAATGGCAGGTGGGGAATAGTCGAGTAGGCCCAGGGGATTTCACCCTGAGCCTCTCATAGAACCGAACGTGAAAGTCTCCCTTCATTCGGCTCTTGTTATCCAATTGTCGGACGTATCCCCATTTGCCAGTGATAAAACAGGTTTGGTTGTGCTTTTGCCATACGTACTAAATATCTAAAGGCTTTAGCTTTGCTTCTTTTCACCGTTTTATACTTAAACCTGATAAATCTGACTAATGTGAGATTCACAAAGTCGAGTATCTTTCTTGCCTCACTTGCACAGAATATCAGTTCAACAAGTGGCTCAAAATTCATACGAACTACCATTTGGGCAATTCTATCACTAATAGTTGGAATACCTAGCAATCTCTTTTTCCCGTTCTTCTTCGGGATTTCTACTCCTTTTACTGGATTAGGAAAATAGCTACCCGAAGACATTCTATTCCAAAGCTTGTACAAATTATTCTTCAAATCCTTATCAAACTCTGTGAAGTCAACTCCATCAATACCTCCAGCACCTCGATTCGCTTTTACACGTTTGTATGCTTCCAGTACTTGATATTGTGAAATCTCAAACGATTTTCCTTCTTTCATTAAATCCTCCCATTTCTGGTTGTTCAATTTCTGAAGTATAGATAACAGAGTCCCTTCGCTCCATTGCCATTACAGCCATTTCATCACTACTACGGATTCTTCCGCATCTGTATTCTGCATCACTACTTTCATCCTTGTCAGTTCATCGCTTGGATTTTTCGCTTATCATCAGAATACAAACTTCTCCTGTTCCTTGTAAAAACCTGTGCCATACTCCTGCAACCTTTACGCCGACAGCCACCTGAACAGTAATCAGGTTTCTTTCAGACTCTTCCTAGAGGTGTCAAAAGCCCCTAGTTTTGACTGTATAAAAGTAGTAACGACGCTTAAGATATCAAAGACTGTTTTCTTCTCATACCTATGGGATTTCCGGCCGTTTTTCTGTAAGAGATTAAACAGACGAAACAATATCTTTATTAATTCTTGAGTGTCTTCTTGTAAAGATTGATAAATAAGTGAAAAATAATCTTTTATGATATAAATCGCTTTATATTCACTTAATTCTCGTTTCTTCTTGATGAGGAGTAATTGGCGCATTTGAAACATGGTGGAAGAACAAAGAAGGATACTTATTAATTGTCCGTATAAGTGGCACTCTAGTCGTTCTAATTTTACAGAATTACAGTGATGAATACGAAAAAATGATTTCCATGTTTTAAATATCAGTTCAATTTGCCATCGTAAGGAATAAAAATCGTATACTTGTTCCTTGGGGAGGTGTTCCGGAGAGATATTCGTAATATAAAAGTTAATTGCACTAAGCCGCTTACTGCGTTCTTTATAGGTAATTTGCTTCTTATGTTCTTTAAGTGCTAAATCCTTTTGTCTACGTTTCATTTGCGTTTCAGTTAATTTATACAGAATTAGTCTTGCAGGAAGCTTTTGATACATTCCAATATAAATCTCGGGAATTTCATATGTTTCACCTGACTGTAATTGGTCAATGAATTGCTCCATATCTAATTGGATATACTCAGAGTGCTTTTTTATAGTTCCATTTTGAAAGTATTCAGGATCTTTATTTTTCTGATATATACGAGTATTGAGCTTAAGCCGTGAGATGAAATAGGCACCGTGCTCGTCTATAGTATGTAAATCGTTTAAGTCAAAGTACCCTAAGTCACGTATACATACATCCTGCGGTTGGAGCGATTTTAGACAAGTAGAACCATATGTTTTATCATTGTGCTTTCCAGCACCCACATGAACATGTAGAAACTGGCCACTTAACAAATCGTACTCTAATTGAATTTTCACACCGGCACTTTGACCACTACCACCTGAACCTTGATATGTAGAAGTGAATTTATCCGGAATCTGAAAATGTGTAGAATCCAATACACGAATACGTCGAAAATAGTTTGTATACAAAGTTGGAATCTTGCTAGAAGAACAAAATTGCTGATGGAGTAAAGAAGCTAATATTTGTTGCAGAAACTGTACAGCTCGAGAGTTAAAACGTTGGTTGAGTCCTTCTGGATTCATAGAAATACCTGTGTTAGCTTCTAATCGACTACTTAGTTGTGTCAATGAAGTGTTTGCTATGTTTTCGCTTAACCAAACACAAAGAGCTACTAAATCTTGTGCACGATATTTACTTTTTCGTTGAACAAATCCTATCTCTCTAGCAAATTTCTCCAAAGCATGTGGTGACATATATCGCTGCAACTCTTTAGAAAACAATTCTAGTTCATCAGAAATCGATAAATTCATAGCCAAAACGCCATCCTTTCTGTATATTTCTACAAAAAGAATAGCGCTTTTTTCGTAAGTTTAAAAGTTATGTTAGCGTCTTTTTTACAAACAAAATAAAAATTAACAGACTAACAAACCCAGAGACAGCACAAACAATGAATAGCATTTGATATCCCATGAGTTGTGAAACAAATCCTAGAAGAATGGACCCTAAACCAATCCCTAAATCAAAAGCAGTAAAAAATGTAGCGTTCGCTATTCCTCTTTTCTCTGGTGAAGTTAATCGTATCATGGCTACTTGAAGAGCAGGTTGTGCTGATCCGAATCCAATCCCATACAAAATAGCTGTAATAACTAGTCCAACAATCCCATTTGTCATTGCTAGAACTAATAGTGCGGCTATCAGTGTAAACAGCGCAGGGATAATAATGATTCCTTCTCCATATTTATCGGATACCTTCCCTGCAAATGGTCTAACTACTGTAAGTGTGACAGCATAAACTAAGAAAAAAGTACCAGCATTAACTTGAATTTTTGCCGCAAACAGTGGTAAAAATGTTGTAATGCCACCAAAAGTAAGAGATAGGAAAAATGTAACAATAGCGATTGGTAAGAGTGTTTTTTCAAAAAATGATATTGGTTTTTTTGATGCATGTTGAATTGCTGGTATTTTTGTACCAAGTGCAAGTATGAATGCAACAAGTGCTAATCCTGTACATAGAAGAAATAGATAATGGAATGAAAATGATTTTATTACCCAAAGACCTAATACTGGTCCTAAAGCCATACCTAAAGTCACGGCAAGTCCATACCATCCCATTCCTTCTCCACGACGAGATTGTGGAATAACATCAGTCACAGCCGTTCCTATCGAAGTTGTAGCAACTGCCCAGCTGATTCCATGGAGAATACGTAAGACCACTAAAAATATAACCCCTGTTACCCAATCATAAAAATACATTGTAATTGCGAAAAATAGTAGTCCGCTTATTATAAATACCATTCGACCATATCGATCCATTAATCCTCCAACAATAGGACGAAAAATGACTGCCGATATTGTAAACACCCCAATAATAAATCCAACTTGAGATTCACTTCCACCTAATTGTTTAATAAACATAGGTAGTGTTGGCATGAGTAAATAAAAACCACTAAATAGTAATAATGCTGTAATGGTCAGCATTATATAGTTTTTTGTCCATAAACGTTCCATTGTAATGTAATCCTGCTTTCTTTCGTTTAATAAGTTGAGAAGGGAAAGCTCGCATCAATTGGATCCTTACTACCCAATTGATGCGAGCTAAGCGAATAAAAAAGCAGTACCACCGCTATAAAAGTGTTGGTACTGCCATATAGAGTGACAAGTGTTTTGTTAATTAAAACGTACTTGCTACTTTAATCGCTTTTTCAAGCCCTGCAGCAATAATTTCTTCTGCTTTATCTGGGAATTGGTTGTGACCTTCAATTACTATTTTTTCTATATCTTTTGCACCGAAGAAGCTCATCATACTTGCTACATATTTAACAGCCATTTCCATTGGGGCTTTTGGTCCTTCAGAATATACACCGCCACTTGCGTTTAATAATGCAATTTTCTTATTTCCAATAAGACCTACTGGACCTTCTGACGTATATTTAAATGTTTTTCCCGCGCGGTTTAAGTAATCAATATATGTGTGTAATACAGCTGGGATTGTTAAATTCCATAATGGGAAACCAAAAACAACTTTATCAGCTGCAAGGAATTGATCTAAATATTTATCAGCAACAGCTACTGCTTTTGCTTCTTCTGCTGTTAAATCCAATCCTCTACTAGACTTAAATGTGCCGTTAATCATATCTACTCCTACATATGGCAATTCCTCGTTGTATAAATCAAGCTCTACTACTGTCTCATTTGGATGAGATTCTTTATAACTTGCTAAAAAAGCATAATATAATCTCACGCTAACTGATTGATCTGCTGGACGATTGTTTGCTTTTACAAATAAAACTGTTGTCATTCGCTTTTCCTCCTGTTACTCACTCTTTGATGTTGTTATATATTTATTTAATAAAAAGGGTATTATATTGTTCTTTATAATATCTTTTTAAAACTATACTCCATGTCTCCACCTAGAGCTTCAGCTGTATCACCAGTTTCTCTGAAGTCATGTGTATGAATTTTCTCAAACTGACCAAAATTTAGTTGCTTATAAAATTCATAACAAGGGAATCCATCATGTGCACCTTCAATATCGACGGTACCATCTTTTTGGACATGTACAGTTAATAGGTAGTCAACAGGAGGTGCATATACATTTAATGGGTTGCTAGCACTTGCAGTCATTTTAAATTTGACGTCATTTGACTTCCATACAACATCAGTGCACAAAATATTTTCCGTACTAGCTTTTCCTGTTCTCTTATTAACGGAACCATCAGGAGTTGTGATTCTTTCTGTTGTTATGCCGGTATTCGCATATGTGAAAATTTCTTTTTTATAAAAATCTACAACTATTTCTTGTTCAATTCTGGAACGCATAGTATTTACAGCATATGGTGTAAATTCACGTGAGTCACCTTCGAATTGAATCACGTTTCCTGTTTGAGTATCCTTCTTAGGTTCAGTCCAAGACATTGGAATAAATACACTTGCTCTAACTTTAACGATATTAGTCATGAGACACACCTCTGCAATTCTTAATTTTATTTTGGGTAATAATAATATTGACCCATTGAGCAAAACAGATCGCAATTTCTTTCGTATAAATAATTTTGCTGCTTGTAAACTTCTATTCAATATTTATATCTAGATTGTCGTTTTAAAACTGTATTCCATTTCCCCAGCTAGTGCTGCTGGAGTGTCACCAGTTTTTCTGAAATCATGTGTATATATTAATTCAAATGGACCAAAATCTGTTTGTTTATAAAATTCATAGCAGGGGAACCCATCATGTGCACCTTCAATTTGTGCAACCCCACTTTTGTTAACGTGTATAGTTAATACATAGTCAGCTGCAGGTGCTGCTGTATTTAAAGGATTGCTGGCACTTGCACTCATTTTAAAAGAAACTTCATCAGTACCCCACACAACATTAGTGCATACAATATTTTCTGTGCTTGTTCTCCCTTTTTTATACTCGATAGAACCATCTGGATTTGTAATTTTCACAGTTACGATACAAGCATTTGCATGTGAAAAAATTTCTTTTTTATAAAAATCAATAATCACTTCTTGCTCTAATCTTGACCGCATTGTGTTTACAGCATAAGGTGTAAATTCACGTGCATCACCAGTATATTCAAAAAGTTTTCCTGTTGTAGGATCTTTAATAGGTTCTAACCAAGCATACGGGGCAAACACACTTCCTCTAATTTTCACGATGTTAGCCATGAGAAACCTCCATAATTTATTAATTTTTGTTTCGTTGAATCCCTTATTTCTCTTATAACTAATTATAGTCAATTTGATTGACTATATGCCATATAGTACAATAGAAATCAGATGTAGTCAACCGTATTGACTTTATTTAAGGAGGTTTTATGTATGAGTCATCCAGTATTTAGTGAATTGGACCTTACGTCACTTTTGTCATTATCCTTTAGCGCATCAATCAATGAACTACATGACAAATTGAGTGAATTGGGATTTGGAGATATTAGACCTGTACACGGTTTTATGTTTAAATGCATCACTCCTAATGGAGCGACAGGTATAGAACTAGCCGAATATTTAGGAATTACAAAGCAAGCTGTGAGTAAAATGGTGGATTATCTTGAGAAAAGTGGTTATGTAATGCGCAAAGCTCATCCAACTGATAAGAGAGGGAAAATTATTGTTTTGACCGAAAAAGGTTGGCTAGTAGTGCAAGCAAAAGAGAAGATACTAACTGAAATGGAACAACGTTGGATTGAAAACATAGGCGATGAAAGAATGCAAATGCTCAAGGAAGATTTAACAAAGTTAGTTTATGAAGCAAATGAGGGTAAATCATCATCGAGGTTAAGACCTGTCTGGTAAATAATGAGTTTATAAAAGGGGACTAACCGTGCACCCATCAAGTTAAGATATCATAATACCCCCAGAACGAAAAATCTTTGCATGTTGATCGTTTTTATCGTTTTGGGGTAACTCGTCCTTGTTAGCTTGATGGATATGGGGGCCTTCCCTCATATCTTACAAAGCATGAATTTCTCGCATTTTTTTCACTCCTTTTCGTGCAAGAAATCCTTCAGGACACACTTTGACGCTTACATTAATAAAAGATAAATAACAAAATCAAAAGCCCCAATTATCTAAATGTATATTAGATAATTGAGGCTTTTACATATCAATCTAATCCTTAAAATTTCTTTTTCTCAAACTTTTAATGTAATAACAAAGATTCCCTATAAATACAAAAAACCACATAATACACACAATCCATTTTAAAATAGAGCCTAACTTAAATCCATCCCCTAAAAAAACGACAATTATCATTGCGATACTTATTACCATCATAAATAGATAATAACTCATTTTATCGTGAGTTAATCATTTTCTTCAAAAACATCAAGAAAAGTATACATTCAAAACACTGTGAATAAAGAGGATATAATGTTTGTAACAAAAAAAGAAAAAGTTAGATCCATACTAACTTTTTTACATAATTCTCGTTATCGGTAGTAAAAAGGATCTTTGAATAAAGATCCTTTTTATTTCATAACTATTATCTAATTTTATTCATTAAAAAAAGAATTTATTGGAATGAATCTTTAAGCTCAGGTGAATTAGAATAGAATTTCGCTTTTGATGGTTGAACACTACAAATAAATAGTGTAATAGATACCAAAAACATTATAAATGCTCCTGAAACTACAACAAATCGTATAGATATAAGCTCGGAAGAAATACCAAAGATTGCCGTAACGGTAATAATTAAAAAAGCCTCAATAAACCTGTAAATACTTATAACTCTCCCCATCACATCAACAGGTATATTGTTTTGATAAAATGTGTAAAAACCAGTATTAGAAAAGGCAGTAGCAAATGACAAAACAAAAACTCCTATAGATGCTATAAAGGTATTAGAGGATGTAAAAACCATATAACCTACTGCAGTTATTAAGGAACCCATACCAATAAGCCATGAGGTAGGTATTTTTTCAATAATTATTGCATTGGATAAAGAACCTGCTAATACTCCTGCTCCAGCAATACTGACTAAGACTCCATATTCACCTTCAGATAAGGAAAGTATCCTAGTTGCAAAAGCAGCTTCCAACGAATCTGTAGCTGTCATCATGACTATCATCGCACTAAACAAAAGATAAATCATCATGATATATAAATACTTACGGCTAAATCTAATAACAAGCTTCCAATCATCTATTAATAACTTAAGAGATAATTTTGTTGTATCTGATGTTTTTTCTAATTGTGCAGAGGATTCAACATTAGGCATTCCTACTGTAATTAATGCAGATAAAAATAAAGCTACAGCATTGATATAAATAGCCATATTTGGTGTACCAATTGTAAACATCATTCCTGCTATTGCTGGTCCAGTCAAAAAAGCTCCGGAATCAAGTAGGCTACGTAAAGAATTGAAACGTTTTCTTTGTCCTATTGGTATTAACTTCGTAATATAAGTTACCGATGTTGAGTGGTACATAGAGCTCGCTATTGTAATAAGAAAGACCATAGCATATATAAGCCCTAAAGAAGAGAAGAAAGGTAATGATGCAATTAGCACAGTCTGAAAAACATCTAGTGCTATCATGAGATACTTTTTATTTAAACGATCTACAAGACTTCCTGACCAAATATTAGTAAACAACGTTGATAAAGCCCTAATAATATATAAACCAGAGACAGCAATGGCCGACTCTGTTATGTTAAGAACGATAAGGTTTAGAGCGATAAAGTAAACCCAACTTCCAACACTTGAAACACCAATGCTAAACAATAAGATAGATGGATACCGCCAATTTTCCAATGTTTTTTTTAAACTCAATTGAATTCCTCCTAAAATATAATCAGATAGAATGCAACACTTAAAACGAAATAAAAAAATCCCACCCCCAAGACTTAAGTGTCTTGGGGACGAGATTTTAGATCGCGGTACCACCCCAGTTTATTAATATGTCGCCATATTAACCTTATCAGGTACAACAAAAAGGCTTATACCCTAGCTCTATAACGGGAGCGCCCGTCACACTATCCCCCTATAGTCGGTTCCAATGTGCTGCTCTGAGCCTTGCTTCAATAAAGAAATTCTAACCCCTTTTCAGCTACCAGGGTTCTCTGTATAGAATTCACTTTATTTACTCTTCTCTTCATTGCATTTAATTTCATATATACTAACATTATTGGATATATATTGTAAATGTTTTTTACATCTCATATACAAACTTAGTTAACATAATCCTAATTATTGGTAGTATCCGAAAAAGCTCACTTAGTATCTTTTTTCAGATAAGAAATGAGCTTTTTCGTTTTTTTGGGTGACTCGATTTCTTAGCTTGATAGACATGTGGTGCTACCCTATACCGGTCTCAGTTGAGCGGGTTTTGTTTTAAATACGACTGTTTCGAATTCTTTTCTATATATCTTAGTTGGTAACTTAAGACGTGATAAATAATATCCTTGCTTATCTTGAATAGACTTAAAGTTCTTGTAAACGAAAATATCCTAAGTCACGAATATATAGTTCATTCTTTTGTGCCATACCTGTTCGAGCCGCACCATACGCCTGATCACTTCGTTTTCCTGGTTCAATTTTCACATCAGAAAATTCTCCACTCAACAAGTCATACTCTAGTTGAATTTTTACACCAGCTTTATGACTACATCCTCCGGCACCAGGATAAGTAGCTGCGAATCGATCTGGAACTTGAAAGGTTGTAGAATCAAGGATGCGAATACGCTCAAAGTAAGCAGAAAGAGAATGAGAAATCCTAGATAACCCTCCAATTTTAGCTTGTAGAAGTGTAGTAAATACATTTCGAAAGAAGGCTACAGAAGCCACGTTAAATCGTCGATTAAGTCCCTCAGGACTTAATAAAATTCCTGTTGAAGTTTCTAATTGACTACAAAGTTAAGTAAGAGAGGTAGTAGCGATTTGTTGATTTAACCATACACACAAAGATAAAAAATGGTGCCCATGGCACTTACGTTTTCGTTTCATTCCGCCTGCTTCTATAGCTAATTGATTAAGTGTAGCGGGAGACATATAGCGATATAACTCTTCGGCAAATAAAGACAACTCTTGTTTTTGATGCATATTCATAAAAAGCACGTCACCCTTTCTCATTAACATAAGAGAATAGTAACGTGCTTTTAACTTCAAGAATAGTCTAAATCCTTAAGTTGATGGATGTGTGGCAGCATCCCTTAAATAAATTCGAAGAACTCTATTCTAAAAAATACATCTATATTTTACTGGTGATGATAAGTTAATTAAAGTTGATGGATAGCCAAACTCCATTGAAGCATCTATAAATTCTTCTAAATGTTGCACCGATTCAGTGACTATTTTCACCAAATAACTATATTGTCCGGCTAATCTGTGGCACTCAAAGACCATAGGATTTTCTTTGCAAAAATTTCTGAATTGTTGACATTTTTTTGATTCAAACAAAACAAAAGCCGTTACATTCTTATTTAATTTCTCTGGGTTTATAACTGCCCTATAGGCTGTAATAATATTTTTATCCTCTAATTTTTTTACTCTTTCTTTTACAGCTGGTGTTGATAAGTTCACCATTTTTCCTAGTTCAGTCATAGATATACGTCCATCTTCTTGAAGAATATGTAAAATCTTTCGGTCAATATGGTCTATTCTAAACATCCCCTTTTTATTTAAAGCAAAACGCTTATAATGAATAAATTTTTTAAGTCTTTTGGATGAAATAGCTAATAATTTGTATTTAAACAAAATTATATTATATTTATAATTTTATGTATATAATGAAAAAAATGTTATTGGAGGAATAAAAATGGGACTTGAAATGAGGAAATGTTGTGAGAAATGTAATAATAAGATTGAAGAGCAATCTTTGGCTTTTATTTGCACACATGAATGTACATTTTGTGAGGAGTGTACAAAATTAATGAATTATGTATGTCCTAATTGTCAAGGAGAACTTGTTAAAAGACCTAGACCCCTATCTAGTAGTGTCTGCTCTCTTAACATATAACAATACTACTTATTAGGTTCGTAACGAAATAGGTTCAAAAGATAAAAGGGGGCGATATTATGATTATTAGAATGAAGAAAGATATGGAGAACATATATATAAATTATAGCATAAAGGAGTTTTTATATTGAACCAAGCTTTGCTTATTATTGATGTCCAAAAAGAATTAGTTGATGGTAATAACGAAACTAAAAATGTGCTTAATAAAGAAGCATTGTTAGATAATGTTAATTTGGTTATTAATAAAGCACTAGAATCACATGCTTTGATTATCTTTGTGAGGGATAAAGATGTTGCTGATGGCAAAGGTCCAGGTTTTCAAATACACCAGACAGTAAAAGTGCCAACCAATGCAAAAATATTTGATAAAGTAGCTACAAATGCGTTTTATGGTACACTATTAATGGATTTTTTAAAGGAAAACGAGATCGAACATCTTGTTATCATGGGATGTAAAACAGAACACTGTATTGACACAGCGGTTAGAACTGCAACGGTGAATCATTTTGATGTTACTTTAGTTGGGGATGGTCATTCAACGACAGATTCTTCAATCCTATCTGCTGAAAAGATAATAAGTCATCATAATGAAATACTTCATGGTCATTACAATGTTGACAATTTTTCTGTTGTTCGGACCAGCCAAGAGGATTTGTTTCAACCAATTCATAACAATTACCGATAAATCACTATTTACCCTGTTAAATTGAGAACCTTAAAAAAATTATTGATCTATAGCAATCAGGCGTGATTGTGGAATAACCCAAACCATCTTTAAACGAATGTGTGTTATTATATTTTTAATATGGAATTATATCACACCAGAAACTAAAAAAGTTTATTTTAACCCCGTTCTAAAATTGGAACGGGGTTATGCGTATTTAAGAAATTAAAATAAAATACATTTATTTTAATTTTACATTTAATGGTTTATTTCTTAGATAGAAATTTCGTTTTGGGGAACAACCAATTTCTTAAGTTGATGGGAATGTGGTGCTATCCCATCGCCATCAAGCTTAGGAAAGCAAATACTCCCCAAACGAGAAAATTGACATCTCTAGTTGAAAATGTACAATTTTTTTGTTTTGAGGCATTATAAAATTCTAAAAAAGATCATTTCAATATACTATGAAATGATCTTTTATTCACCTTAACTATTTGCTAAATATTTCTCTAAATTTTAGTTTACGAGGATCTACGTTATTTTCTATCTGTAATTTTGAGTCGAATCCTTTTGCAATCCTTTTCCAATCTATCATTTTGAAATTCTGATTTACTATTTTCCCATGATCCATATTCTCTCCATCCTGTGCTAGAAAAATGCCATTTGGATATTTTTCTCCTAATCCAAAACTCATTACATCAATACCGTCTGTATCACTCGTTCCATCAGCATTTTTACCATCAACAATAGCAAAATTACCAATATACTCATTGTTGCCTTTACGGTCATACACTGCATAACTATTATTCCCCTGACTAGAAGCAATTAAATACCCTGTCCCATTTTTTCCATAATATATCGTCAAACCCTCAATATCTGCTGTTAAATGGTTTCCATCCGCACCATCTACTTTTGCAATCGGTTGGTTTCCTCCGTCTGGTTCCGCATTGAATTTCCAAATTGCCACATCTTCTTCACCGATATATATTGTTCCATACTCATCATCTGCTACAATTCCTTCTGATTGAGAACTTAGCTTTAATTCACGTACTTTCTTTCCTTCTATTTTTCCTTTTCCATTGTCAAATAACTCATATTGTTCAAAAGTTCCATCCTTCCCTACAACTAATGCGTAAAAAATACCCGTTTTTTGACTATGATAGAGACTAAACCCATATACTTCTTTCATGCTAGATTGAATGGGAGATCCCGTAATATTTTCTAATTCTCCTGTTTTAGGGTTTATCGCAAAAATATCGATTGTATTTGTAGAACGATTTGAAGCTGCCGCAATATCAATTTTTTTACCTCCAATTGGAAATCCATATCGTACATCAACATTATTTAGTTTCCCAAAGTTATACGAATGTAGTTGTTTTCCTTTTAAATTGTAGACAGCTATCCCACCCTCTTTATTCGTTCCAATAATTTTACTTTTTTCAGAATCATGAGGATGAACCCAAATTGCTGGATCATCAGCTGCATCACCCGCATTGGCAACTGCATCTGTTTCCTCTTTTGCTTCCACTTTTACAAGTTTTGAATGTTTTTGTTTCTCTTGTACACTTGGATTTGAAAATTCCCCCACCAAATTCGGTGTAGAATTTACTGTTAAAAATAATACACTCGTCATTAAAGCAACTGTTGATATTTCCTTTAACATTTGTAGTTCCCCCTTGAAAAAAATAATTTTCTTTATCCTGTTAACTAGAACAGATACACTTTTCTTGTATTATTTTATCTATTAATTTTTAATTATTTATGTATTTATTGTAAATTTTTGGATAAATGATTTGCAGGATCTATCGTAAGCAGAACGTTATGTGTATTGTGAAAATTATCCATCCAAAATAAAGTTGCACTATCCATAAAAAGTCTGGTTCTGGTGCAAAAACTCTAAAACTTTTGCAAGTAATCTCCTAAACTTGGACAGATTGATTTACGGGATCAGTCTGTCCAAAACCAGAAAGAATTCATCCATCGATTGTTTGGGCTTACAGCATAAAATAGAATTCCGCTAGAAATATATGAGCTATATTCTCTTTTATTTTATCTTTGCACCAGAACCCTTGCGACCAAGTAAAAAAGCGCCCTGTAAACAGGGCGCTTCACTTTTACCTAATGACTAATATTAGCACTTGGGTATAATGTTGTTCCTCCAATTGAAACTTTCATTTCATTTGTTAATGGAACATTTTGTTCATTGATAATTGTTCTCCACCATTCCCATGCAAGACCTGTACATTCTCTTGCTACGACTTTTACATTTTTTGAATTCGGCGGAAGTGGTATGACTGTATTGAAATGAGCAGTTCTGTCTCTGCCGTTTCCTTCCCAAGTTTTATGGGTTAGTACTTCTTTTCCATTTTGATCATATGAGACTTCATCCCAAGATACATCAAATTGAGCAACATATCCACCAGTATGATCAAGCGTCATTTTAGCACTAGAATATTCTGTAGTTGTAGTCTCAATATAATCTGTATTGTTATGAACAGCAGCAGTTGCATTATCTTTTAAGAAAGAGCTAGTATATGAAATTGGGTATGCTGGATTTTTAGAACTTAATTCTGCATTATCTTTAATGATATTTCGGATTTCATTAAAATCTTTTGTAACAACCTTGTTATGCTCTTTTGCATCTCCACCTAATACTACAGCGGTAAAGGTACTGTCTTCAAAAATATCTTTGTACTGTCCACTCGCTTCAACGCCTTGACCCTTAATTAAGGCTTTAAAAGCAGTTTGTACATCTTTGCTCTTAGATGATGTTTCTAATTTCACATAAACTGTTCTACCATAAGCTACATTTGACACCATAACAGGCGGAGCCGCATTACTTACCCCTTTACGAGTTAACTCATCAAAAGTAACACTATTATCAAAAAGATCTGATGGATTGTTAGGTAGTTCTGCACTTACGGTATAAAAGATTTGTTTATATGCCGCAACCATCACTTTTTTCTCTCCATCTGCAATCGCTTTAAAATCAATGTTCAGTGCATTGTCAAGATATTTAGCGTTAACATTAAGAGCACTTGCTATTTGAGATTTACTATACACCATAGATTCTGTATACTGCATTCTTGCAGGTAACGTATGTGTTTTTGAATACTTTTCATTCCAAGTAGATACTAATTCATCTACTGCTCCAGACACATTACCATATGTAGGATTTTGGACAGTAATTGTATTGTCTTTTCTCATGCCAGGTAAGTCTATACTAATATTCAAAGGTTTTCTCTTAGCTACTAACAAACTAGGTTGATTATCCGCAAAAGCTTTATTTGCAAGTTGTACTGCTCCTGGATAAGTACGATTAGCCACAGAATCAATAATCGAAATATCGACTGGTGAAGTTGTAAGTGATTTTTTCTCACGTTCAACTACTACAAATTTACCATTTGAATTTGTACTTTCTTTCGGAACAAAACTCTCTACTTTATCACCATTTACTGCTAAAACCTCTTGATTATTATACTTAAGATTTTCTATGCCAGTATCAATGTTAATAGCTTTTTTTGTTGCATCAGCTGCATTACTTGTTTTTGTTTCAGCGAAGGAAATAGAAGAATAATTAATAGTGCATAAGCCAATTGATAAACATGCTAGTAATTTTATTCCCTTAGTATTTTTCTTGATTTTCAAAAAAATCAACTCCTTCCTTTTTTTCGTATTAAGGTATGATAATTATTTATAAATAATTGCTAAATAGTGAACTTACATAAATGCTTTTAAAAGTTCTTGAACGAATGGAAGTGCTCCACCTACAAATTTTAAAATTGTCATTGCGATTGTCATATTATTTCCTCCTCTTTTGTTGTTTCTAAGATGTGATTTATCTTTATACTTTCATTATAGTAAGCGCTTACATTTTTATCAATACATTCTTATATGCAATATTGCATACCTGAGTAAGGTCAATGAAATATCACATTTTCGCATTAAGACATGTATTGGAAATTAATTGTTCCCTAAAACAAAAAAATGAACTGAATTCTCATAGACAACTGTGGTGAGGTGAAATTTTTGTTTTGCGGTACTCCAAAATATTAGGTTCATGGGCAAGTGGTGCTACTCCTATCACTGAAAGTAAATTAATATTCAAAAGTTTACTTTCATTTATAAAGTTTAAAATCCCTATAATTATACATGCAATTCCGGCTAAAAATTGTCCTATTCCAGTGATTTTATCTAAAAATGTTTCATATTTTTTAGTACTATATATACCCCATAATACTAAGAGTACTCCAAAAAGTATAAATGCTAGTTTTAAAATCATCTTATAATTACCTCTGTCTATTATATTTTTTCTATGTATGTATTTCTTATACCTTTATTATTACATTGAAATAATAGCGTATTTTTTCATTTTAGGGGGTATTTTGTTTTGTTAGCTTGATGGCGATGGGGCGGCACCCCATCGCCATCAACTTAAGAGTACTTACTACCCATTATTGTTATAAAAGTTATTCTTCCTAGATTAATCAGAGGGATGAAAAAAACACCCTCACAGGTGTCTTTTTTTATTATAGAAATATCTTAAAATAGATATCTGATGTCATATATTCAGTTTAAAAGACCTTTTGTTACATCATAACGCCATTATCTTTGAATGAATACCATTTACCATCAATGAAATGTTTTCCTACTGCCATTGCACCATTAGATTGTAAATAGTACCAATTTCCATTATCTTGTACCCAACCTGTTTTCATTGTGCCATCTGCATTCATATAGTACCAATTATCCTTATCTTGTACCCAACTTGTTTGCATCTTAGCACCAACAAAGTAATACCAGCTTCCTTGATAACTTAACCAGCCATATAAGCACCTCCGTTATCTTTGAAATAATGCCACTGATTATTAATTAAATTCCAACCCGTTACCATTGAGCCAGCAGGAAGGAAATAATTACCTTGTGGGAATTCTCCTATCCAACCTGTTCGCATTTTCCCTTTACTAAATCCATCTAAATAATATGTTTTATCATTATATTTAAGATAGCCCATGTGTAGATTTCCGCCTTCGAGAATGTAATACCAATCTCCCTCATATTGAACCCATCCCGTATTTGTATACAGTGCACCGTCTGTTCCTAATAAGTAAGCTCCATTTTCATCTTCAATATAGCCCATTTTCATTTTTCCGCTTGCATCAAAGTAGTACCATTTTCCTCCATCTTGTAGCCATCCTGTTTTCTTAGGTTGATGGCGATGGGGTTCAGCCGGGATACGTGTAAAACTAGGTTATAGTGATATAGTATTTTCCAAACGTTAATTTTCATGGGATATTGTAACAAAATTTACCGTGGACAGACCATCTTATGCAGCCTTCTTTCCCTTTCATCAGTTTATTGGTCATTCGGCACGATAAAAATAGACTGCAAATTGGAGGTACTTACCTTTATGTAAGTACCTGTAATAAAAGTGCGTACTTACATATTTTCAGCTTGGACTTTACAATAAAAATGAAATCAGCCTAAGGAGGAAGAAACATTGAAAACTCTTGTTATCGTAACACATCCAAGTTTAGAAACATCTGTTGTTAATAAGCGATGGGTAGAAGAATTAAAAAAATATCCAGAAAAATATACTGTGCACGAATTGTATAAAGTTTATCCTGATGAGAACATAGATGTGGAAAAAGAACAAAAATTGGTTGAAACTCACGGGAACCTTGTTTTCCAATTTCCTGTATATTGGTTCAACTGTCCTCCTCTCTTAAAAAAGTGGCTGGATGATGTTTTCCTTTATGGATGGGCTTATGGTTCAAAAGGAGATAAATTAAAGAATCGTAAAGTTGCTTTAGGGGTATCTGCCGGGATCAAAAATGTGGATTATAGTGAAGCTGGAAGATACCATTATACACTTGAACAAGTATTGCTTCCGTTTGAGACGACAGCCATCTATTGTAAAGCAGATTATCGTTCGTTCTTTGCGTTTTATGGAGCAGAATTTGAGCCATCTGTAAGTGAAATAGAAAAAAGTACTCAAGATTATTTAAATTTCATTGATAATATGTAATAGGTAACTTTTATAAAAGTTAAAATAAGAAGTACCTTCTAAACAAGAAGGTACTTCCTTTTTACACTATGCCTATTTTGTTACATCTTCTAGAGCTTGAAACCTATTTTTCTCTCCCCACTCGCACATCATATCTAACAATGGAATAAGTGAACAGCCACGTTCAGATAATGAATATTCAACTTTTGGAGGTATTTGGGGAAATTCTTTACGTATAATAAGACCATCTTCCTCAAGCTCTTTTAACATAACACTTAGTGTTTTAAAGGAAATAGTCCCAATACATCGCTTCAGCTCATTGAACCTCATAACCTTATTTTCAGACAACCAATACAAAATAATCATTTTATATTTACCACCTATTAAGGATAAGGTATATCCAAAACCAGTGTTTTTTAGTTCTACGCCAGTCGGAACACAAGTTTCTCTCACAATCCCCACTCTCCTTCTGATAAGAATATCCTATCAATATGAATACTTTATAGTAAATTACTATGCAATCTTATCACAAGAATGTAAAGTAACACGTTTATATTTTCTTTAATGTCCTATATTGTTGCATTCTCATGCAAAGAATCTAATTTAAATTACAAAAAAGAATCCCTTATGGCTTCTGGGATTCTTTTTTTGATTTAAAGTTTACTCACACAAATGATCTGCACATCAATTCATTCTTGATATACAGATCATTTGTATGATAATTTTTATAAATAATTGCTGAATAATGGACTTACATTACTGCTTTTAAAAGTTCTGTTACTAATGGAAGTACTCCACCTAAGAACGATAAAACTGCCATTGCGATTGTCATATTATTTCCTCCTCTGTCGTTGATGCTAAGATGTGATTTATCTTTATGCTTTTATTATAGTAAGCGCTTACATTTTTATCAATACATTCTTATATGCAATATTACATATGAGAATATATCACGTTCCCTTTGCATTGTTACTAAGAATAGCATTGATTATATGGATGGTTGCAAACCCCCGAATTTTTCATAGTTGTTCACAGATTTTAAAAATACTGTAATGATAAATTTTTGTAGTCCTTAGTGAGGTAGCACCAACATTTCGCGGATTCTGTACGCTAAGACTGAATCCCTTGATATAACAGGGATTTAACAATGAGATCCAAAAACGGTCGTTTTTAGTAGGGGTACGGGAACGATTCTGGGTATGAGGGGCCACTCTGGGATTTAATTACAAATTAAAAAAGAACTTTATTCAAGTTCTTTTAATCTACGATACAGAGCAGCTTGACTCACTCCTGTAATTTGGCATATTACCTTAACAGTTTTATTGGTATGCTTCCGTAATTCAATCGTATGATTCATACCTGGGTGCTTATCCATGTATTTCTTCAATCTTCCTCTATACACTCCTTTTTGTTTCGCTAACTTTATTCCTGCACGTTGTTTTTCTTTAATCATTTCTCGATCTAATGCACTAAAGGCAGCCATGACAGTTAAAAAGAATTTTCCTGTTAGAGTTCTAGTATCTATTCCTAAATTTAAAATCGCAAAGTGAACATCCTTTTCCCGAAGTTGTTCTACTAACTGTAATAGCTGAATGGATATGATGTACAACCATATACTTTTCAACAGCTAGAACTGAATCAAATGATAAATAAAACTTTAAAACTAGGTGGTTATACAGATTTATCGTATGCAGAAATAAATGAAGTTGTTGAAGGCGTTCAATTTCCAGAAGGTGTAACCTTATTTGGTCCTCAGGTAACTGTAGAGTATGCCCTTTTTCATGATGTTTTGGATATTTGTCCAGATTAATGAAGTTTCAAATTGCAACTAATAATTAGCTAGTTCTAATAATAAAAAGTCGTAGATAATGGTTTCTACAACTTTTTCTGTTGAATATTTTTCCAGAGTGGCCCCTCATACCCAGAATCGTTTCCGTACCCCTAAAGAGGGAGCAGAACTACAATGGCATAATGATGTTCGTTGGTCCTGTATGTATTTAAAAGCGAAAGGGTATTTGGTAACTACGAAACCAGGTATTTGGAAAATTACCAAAGAGGGAATAATGGCTTTCTAATTTGTAAACCTACTACCAGTAGTAGGTGCAATTAGGGGAAAAGTAATTTGTTTTGTAAGAAAAAGATCTGAAATTAGCAATAAACGAAAACGATTTCTGGATGTAGCTGGGGTACGGCAACGATTCCTTCTTTTTGGAGCCACTCATCAAGTTTTGTTGTAACAAAAAGAATTAAAGTCAATAATGTTACGAATTATTTTTGTTACAGCTAATTCAACAGTTAAGGCATTTCATATTTTCAAATAGAAAATGTAACAGAAACGTTTGTTTTTGTTACAATAAAAAATTTCATTACCTTGTTTTCTCCAGAAAAAGTAAAAACGAACCCACTATATTTGTAGATTCGTTTTTACTTTTTGTCTCGAGAGATCACGAGCTGAATTGGAATATACTTGCATATGGCTCCATATTTCGCTTTTGGTTTCCATACTCCATTTTAGCTAATTTAGCAAGCCGACAAAGGATAGGAAACATAAAAACAGGCTGTAGAAAAGACTTTCTCCACAGCCTGCAGTAGTAGAACCCTTTAGTCTAATTTTTCTAGCTTAAATGATTGGTTCCAGCCATTATTATTATTATTTACAATTATATTTGTTCCGTTTGACGTACCTTTCCCTTGTACATCTAGTACCTTATTTTGATTTTTGAAATTTTTCACATATATATAGCCACTTCCAGAATCTTCTAGAATCCAATAATGCTCTAGTTTCTGTTGATTCGGTGTAGCAAATACATTATTAGAATTATTACTATCATTCCAAGCTAACACTAAATTTGGATTTGTTGCACTTTTAATTTGGTATGCTCCTATTATTTGATCATACTCAAATATCCATTTTTGATTCGCCCCATCATGTTTTTCATGTAGGTGAACATTATTAAGAGGTATGTTAGGATCCGGCGATCTACGTGTACTCATATCTACAACACTTGTCCCATTCACACCGGAAATAAGGTGATACGTACCATTTACGCTCTCCGGGTCCCAAGAGTTTTGAATGGGTACTACTTCAAGGCCAGCATACCCTCGACCTTCATGTTGTACCCAAGCTTTCTCACGACCTGTGTACCAACTTTGTAAAACTCGAGTAGAAATATAAGAAGTGTGAGCATTGTACGAAGTAGTAGGTCGACCAAATTTATCGTGATATAGAGTAACTCTATCTGCTACCAGGTTTAGTTCTTTAGAATTTTCTTTTAA
This sequence comes from Bacillus sp. FSL K6-6038, assembly GCF_038050455.1. NCBI lineage: Bacteria > Bacillati > Bacillota > Bacilli > Caryophanales > Bacillaceae > Bacillus > Bacillus sp. FSL K6-6038. The sequence goes on along the minus strand of NZ_JBBOUH010000001.1, from coordinate 985,083 downwards.
AACTGTATAGATTTTTTCTTGTGATTTGTTCTGAATAAAATATGGCGAGTTCGTACCAGTTAGATGGTATTTTGGTGCTCCTCCCCATCTAGAGTTATTCCCAATCTTCATTGAAACTGAAACTTGAGTATCATTTCTTAGATACCCATCCCCTCTTTCCCCTCTTGGGGCTTCAAAATTTATAGGGGTACCATAGTATAAATTGCCTTTTGTATCGTAGTGTTGTTCTCCCCCAAAATAAGAATTATTGTGGGATGTAACAGGATAATACCAACCAATATAGGTCTCAAAAGTTATTCCATGTTTATGTGCACCTACAGCTGCTTCACGTTGGTTTAAAGGAACACCTATTGCTTGATCCGGCTCAAGTTCTTTATGAACTAATATATAATCTTTATTTGTTCTGATTGGATCACCATAAATATCAAGTATACGGTCATCTTCTTCTGCATAAGCAGAGTTTGTAGGAAAAATAATTACAATCACGCTAAATACAAGTGATAAAAATGTTAATATAGGTAGTTTTCTTTTAACATTCATTTTTTGTCTTCTCCTTGTTACTATATTGTTTGTTGTAAAAGTCATTACTTAAATCGTTAGTTGACTCTTATGAATTCATTTTAATTGATATGTCTTTCAAAATTCTTTTAAAAGTATTACAAAAATCTTGCAGAGCCAAAGTTTTTGTTTTTATTATCTATAAGTGAGATTATATGAACAAAAGGTCCCTTCTTATCTCTTCTGAAGGAACTTTTAAAGGTTTTGCGATACATTTTTTTATATTAGCAAAAGATGCTTCCATTATTTACTTCATTCCCTTTTCTTCATTTCTTTGTACAATCTGATAAAGAAAGGTTCGACTTGAGTTTTGTACTTCGATCTCTTAATGGGGGATGGAAAAATCGTTATCAAGCATATGTCGATGGTGTTACACATATATTATTATGATTCATAAATAAATTCTTCTTTATTTTTTAAAAATTTAACCTCAAAGTTTTTCTCACTAGATAACAATCTTTCAATTAGTGATTTTGTTTCATTGTAGACAGGAGGATTATGAAATGTTCCGTAATGTATTGGGACTAATATTTTTGATTTTAGTATTGTTGCTGCAGATATAGCTTCCTCTGGTCCAAGACATATTGGTTGATTACTAGGAATTATTCCTTTCCCTCTATTAACAATGGCTTGATTTACGGGAAGGAAAGCAATATCAATTGGTCCGTAGGTATTAGCTATATTCCACCAACGGCCATGCCATAAAGTATCTCCGCAGTGAATAAATGTCTGATTACGATCTTTAATTATCCACGATACTTGTTCATCTCCTGCCCCATCGACCGAATACTCTGCAAAAATTTCGAATTCCCCACATTTAATAGTTTCACCAATTTGTAAACCGGTTACCATATTAAACCCGCTTGATTTTACCTCTTCCAGACATGGCTTTGGTACAACTAAATGTATATTTTCCCCAAAATGTTCAAGGATTGATTCAGGATCGAAATGATCAGGATGAAGGTGCGTGATTAAAATCAAATCTGGTTTTTTAAATGCTGAAAAGTCATATATTTTTTCAAGTGGCAAACCTAAAAATTCTTTATTAAATTTAAAAGCAGGGTCAATCATTAAGACATTTTCCTCGTTTTCTAATAATATCCCTGCCCATTGCATCCTTTGAATTCTCATAATTTACTCCTTTTATAAACTAAATTTAATGAAATGCCCTCCGATTTTTAGTTATTTATTTAATAATCTCGGGGGGACAATCTCTTTATAGTTATTCTTTATTTATCTTAAAAATATTGAAATTTGCTCGGCAAACGATTCAGGATATTGAAACAAAAATCCATGTCCTGAATCAGGGTAGATGATTAGTTGAGCGTTCTCAATCTTCTGAGACATAATATAAGAATTGATTGTCGGAATCATAATATCCTTATTTCCGTTAGCGATTAATACAGGTTGTTTTATCTCGTTTAATCGGGGGAATGTCGTATCTTCCTCAGAAGGATTTACCATCCTAATGATAGCTTCTAATTGTGCCTTCATTGTTTCCGAACTAACTAGAGGCGATCGATCTTCTTTTCTCCATGTAAGTCGTTTTAAATATTCACGCCCTAATGACTTACTCGTTTCAGTTTTGTCAAAAAACATGAATAAGAAATCTTCTTCAGTATGAACCGGTCTGGTCATAACTTCAAATACACCTTCTCTGGATCCTTCAATACCTTCTCCTGCACCAGGTCCTGTTGCTGAAAGAATCATACGTCGAACTAGATCTGGTCGATTAAGTGTTACATATTGGGCAATCATTCCACCCATTGAGAAACCTAGTATATCCACTTGTTTTAGTCCAAGTGCTTCAATAAAAGTAATTGCATATTTGGCCATTTCAGGAACTCTATTCGGTGTAACACCTGAAGACAGTCCCACACCAGCGTTATCAAACAGGATAATTGTTCTTTCTTTTGCTATTTCATTAACAAGTGCTGGATCCCAGTCTTCCATTGTACCTCGAAAACGTTGACAAAAAACAAGTGGTACTTCAGATTCCACACCGAATTTACGATACGCGAATCTTATTCCTCCAGCTTCCACATATGATGTTTGAACCGTTTCTGCATTTAATGTACTTAATGATTGATTATTATTCATTTTAATTCTCCTACTTTCATTTATTGTTTTATTTAATGAATACAAAAAACGTATACGTATTTTATTATTTTAAAAGTTCTACTAGATATACAAAATCCTCTTATAATGATCTCTAATTCTGAAAGATGTATTTGCTAAAAGTTTACATAATCATTTTTAAATTTTTCACTTATCAATATTTATTAAAAAACTATTTGAATTTGCGATCGGCCTCGTTAATAGGATAATCATTTCCACTCATATCTCTTCTTTTCATAAGTCCATCTTCACCGAACTCCCAAAATTCGTTACCATGACACCTCATCCATTGACCAGTTTTTTCATCTTGATACTCGTATTCAAATCGTACTCCAATTCGGTTATCGGTGTAACACCATAGTTCTTTCATTAACTTATAGTTAGTTTCTCTTTTGAATTTTTTTGTTAAAAATTTCTTAATTTCTTCTCGGCCTGAAAAAAACTCAGTACGATTACGCCAATTTGAATCAAGAGAGTATCCCATCGAAATACGTTCTGGATCTTGTGAGTTCCATGCATCTTCAGCAAATTTCACTTTTGCTAATGCAGATTCATGTGTAAATGGTGGTCTAATATCTTTGCTCATATTAATTTTCCCCTTCGCTGTAATGATTCGTTATATTAACTAAATCGATAAAGGCTAATTTTGAATCTTTTAAATACCTCCCCTCCGTGTGCATTTTATTATACAGACAGGTCTGTATAATTTCAACCTTTTTGTTAATATATTTTTATATCAACTTTAGTTTAATAACTCGGTAACTTAAATTTCTCTTTAGAGAATTCTCCTTTTGATAATTAACTAAGCAAAAGAACTTAAAGATATACAAGTAGTATTGCGAAAAGAATTTAATCACTAATTAAGCGGATTAATTAATAACATAAGGTTCCAATATCACAGAGATCCAATGGATTTTGAAAATCATTTACATTGTTATCACCTTACATATCCTATTTTTATTATTACCTATGTCTGAATTATGTAGCGAAATCAAATTAAATATATAGTATTATTTGGTTTATTAGGAGAATATTTAAAATATGTAGCTAAAGCACCTAGTAGGGCTGCAAGTGTATTAACAATAAAGACTAAAACCTCTTGTTATTCTAGCCTGGTATATTACAGTAATATTTTCTTTATAAATTTGAATTTCAAAAGGATAAGAGCAATTACATAAGGCATTATATTTTCAATTTACTATTTATATTAACTTGCTTGATGGTATACATACATATATGTATACTATGTTAGAAAGGAAGGTGGAAAAATGAGACAGACCCTGCGATCTCACATTTTAAACGTTGCATCCGAATTATTCAATGATAATGGAATTCAAGCTACAGGGGTAGACAAAATAGTTGCTGAAGCAAATGTCGCAAAAATGACATTATATAAACATTTTCCTTCGAAAGATGATTTAGTTATTGCTTATCTTGAGAAAAGAAATGAAGAGTGGCGATTATCATTAGAACAAACTGTAAATGAAAATGGTAAGACCCCTATAGATAAGTTACTAGCTATTTTTGATTTTTTGGATAATTGGTTTAAAAGTTCTTATTTTAATGGTTGTACTTTTATTAATACGGCTGCGGAATTTAGTCGAATTACCCATCCTTTTCATGAACAATCGATGGAATATAAAAATTTTTTTATACAATATATAATTAGTTTAGTAAAAGATACGGGAATAAAAGAGTATGAGGAAGTTGCAAATATACTTTATTTTATTATTGAGGGTGCGATTGTAACTGAACTTATTCATCGTAAAGGAGATTCTGCATTAAAAGCACGTAGGGGTGCGGAAAGATTAATTCAGAGTTATTTATAAAATTTTAATAATTTTGTATCTGGAAGAGGAGCATGCTGATATTTACTATGCTCCTTTTTGGGGTATGTGAACATGCCCATCAAGCTAAAGTTTTGAAATACCCCCTAAACGAAAATTTTGTGTTTTTTATAGCAACGCAGTTCATTTTTATCATTTTGGGGGCAACCTGTTCTGTTAGGTTGATGTGCATGGGGCGGCACCCCAATATGCTTGGATTAAAATCATTGCAAACAGCTAAAAAAGTGATTGCTGGAATAGAAGTTATGCATATGATCAAAAAAGGACAAACTCCCCAAGGTGAGAAGTCTGTCCAAAAATAGATATATCTTATCCATGATCTCTTTGGTTTAACAACTTAAAATTCAATTCCGCTAGGATCTTTCGTTCTTTTTTCATATCCCACTATTTTTGCACCAGAACCAACAATAGTGAATTAGAATAATGACTTAATACTTGCTAGGACAGTAAGTATACCTATAATAATGACAAATACATTGCTCATTTTCCCTCTGTATTTAGCTAGTACTGGTACTTTACGGATCGCATACATTGGTAATAGACATAAGATAGCAGCAACTAATGGACCGCTAAGGGCATCAATGATTCCAAGAATACTTGGATTTGCATAAGCGACATACCAGCATGTTAATACGACAAAAGTAAGGATCATTGTCTTAACTGTTTTTTCTCCTATATCTTTTCCGCGTGTTTTACTGGACTTGATAATCATGTCACGCATTACCTCATATGCTCCTATATAATGGCCAAGGAAGGACTTTGTTATGGCCATAAAAGCAATGATAGGAGCTGCAATAGTGATTATAGGCGAATTAAGCTCATTAGCAAGATATGATAGGATTGACAAGTTCTCTTTTTTTGCCATTATAAGATCATTTGGAGTCAAACTCAAGGTACTGCTCCAAACAAAGAACATAACAACAACGAATGTCATGATATAACAAACTTTTTGTATTTGAGCACATTTGGCATCAGTAGCTTCTATTCCATAGGTAGCTCTCTGTTTCATAACAAATGACGAAATCATAGGAGAATGATTAAACGAGAATACTATGATTGGTAGTATCATCAATATCGTTCCAAAATATCCTGTTCCTGTTGAAGCAGTAGAAACACTTGAAAAACTAAGCATTGACGTATTCCACTTTGGAATCAAAGATATTGCGATAAAAAGTAGAGAAGCTATGAAAGGGTATACTAGCATGCTCATTATCTTTACAGTGATATCTTGACCAAAATTTAGTATAGCTATAAGACCGAGTACTAATACAAGTGATAAAATGGCCCTTGGAGGCTCCTGCATGTGCAATTGATGCACGATAAAACTACTTGCAGTATTTGTAAGTGCAACCGAATACATCAGCACGATAGTATAAATTGAGACGAAATATACTATGTTAAAAATTATACTTGCCTTATTTCCGAAATACTCTCTTATTGTACCTGTAATCCCCTCATCAGCAGAATTGGAAGCGTATATCATTTTAGCAAGCGCCCTATGTGAGTAATACATAACAGGATATGCAAGTATGGTAATTAACAGTAATGATAATAAACCACCTGAACCTGCATTAATAGGTAAAAAGAGTACTCCTGCTCCAATTGCTGTTCCAAAAAGGCTCAATGCCCAGGTAGTATCCTGTTTATGCCACTTTTTAGGGTCTGGATATTTCTCATTTTTTACTGCAGTATTTTCAGCTTGAAATTCTATTGTTTTTGCAGTATTCCCATTCATATAATAATTCCTCCTTGTATCCTATTCTTACGTCTCTTTTTAAAGCTTAGGAATATAGACCATTCTTGAAAAATGAATTGCTTACAAGATGCTCCACATCGTGTGTCCTTCTTCTAAGTTGATCAAAATCGAAAAATTCGCTAGTCATCAACCCGATGAATTTGTTAGCGTTTACAAAGCATTTTAATTATATAGTAGTATATTTTAATTGTATAGTAGTATATTTTAATTGTATAGTAGTATATTTTAATTGTATAGTAGTATATTTCAATGACAATGGCTCTTAATATACAGACATCCTTAGGAGAACAATAGAGAACAGAATTGTTAACTATTTCACAATATTTCAAATAACCGTTTATTTATTTAATTGTTTCTCTCCAAAAATTTTACTTTTAATGGCAATTCCTGTAGGTGTGGCCGCAATTCCGCCTAAACCTGTCTCTCTTAATTCGCGAGGCATCTGTCTTCCAACTCTATACATCGCTTCAATAACTTCGTCAGCATTGATGATATTGTTTACGCCGGCTAATGCGATGTCCGCTGCTGCTAAAGCATTTGCCGTTCCAATGGCGTTTCTCTTTACACAAGGAATTTCTACCAAACCAGCGACCGGATCACAAACTAAACCGAGTAAATTTTGTAATGCGGTTGAGAAAGCCTCAGAAGATTGCTGTGGCGTTCCTCCAGCAGCTTCTACCGCTGCAGCCGCCGCCATTGCTGAGGCACTGCCTACTTCAGCTTGACATCCTCCGTACGCTCCGGAAATACAAGCGTTATTTGCGACTATCATTCCAAATAAAGATGAAGTGAATAGAAAATGGACCATATCTTCATGACCTAACTGAAACGTATCTTTAATACTAAATAGGACTCCCGGGATTGTCCCACTCGCACCTGCTGTTGGAGTCGCACAAATAGCCCCTAATGAAGCATTTACTTCATTAACACCGATAGCACTTTGAATCCCTAACACCATCAAATCTCCAGAAAGAGTTTTTCCGTTTTCTCGATATTTTTTTATTTTAACAGCATCGCCTCCGGTTAAACCAGTCGGAGAAAATACCCCGTCGCCCTCGATACTTTTATTTATGGCATTTTCCATAGTCGCTAAATTTTTTTCCATTTTACTCCAAACCTCTTCATAAGAAGTTTTAGTTTGTTCGATTTCCTGTTCGATTGCTAATTCATAAATTGGCTTTTGTCTTTTATTAGCTGCATCCACAATTTCTTTTATGGTCATATACATATTTTTTCACCCCTTAATGTAACTAAAGAATAATGATATTAGCTAGACTGCTTAAACTTCCCAATTCCTTCTGAGCATCACCATGCAATAGCGAATCCAAAGCGAATGCATATAAATATTTTCCGCTTTCTTCTAAACTATGAAAGTCGTTAATTTCCACATCATATTGTTTAAAGATCCTGCGTAAGACAAATTCAAAGTCAGCTCTTTCGGAAATCGCAATAATAACTGGCAATGGGCCCTGAAGATCTAAGCTAAATCCGTCAATTTCAACATGTTTGACTTCAATTAATCCGCCGCCGACCGAAATACCCACCGTTCTAATACTTCGATTTTCATCTTCTAAATATACATCTGCCGTATTTGGATGACCAGCAGGACTATCACCTGCCTTTTCAATAAAGGTAATGTCCATGCCTTTAGATTCTGCTATTTTAATAGCATCTGGCACTTTGCTGTCATCGGTAGCAAATCCTAATATTCCAGCAATAATTGCAAAATCAGTTCCGTGTCCTTTATGGGTTTCAGCAAATGATTCATAATACCTTACCACGACTTTTTTTGGAAGACCTTGAAATAATTTATTGGCAACTGCTCCAATAGCTAAAGCACCTGCAGTATGTGAGCTTGAAGGACCTATCATGACCGGCCCAATCACATCAAAACAACTTTTGTATTTAACAACCTTTTTTTCTTTAATAGATGCTACATTCATGTTCATATAAGCACCCCCATAATTTATTATTTTTAATTGCAGTTGAATCTAAGTTATTAGAATGACCAATTCAAAATATGTTCCAGCTTTTATTTTCTGCAATTACATTTGTTCCAAAAATCAGAACAGGTCAATCTATTAAAATGTCAGCTTGAGAAAGAGGTTCAATTGTAATAAAAACTGTATTAGAATTATCACCAAATTTCATTTTCTTAAATGACATGAGGTTTAATATAGAGCTTCCATAACAACCTAAAGCAGCATCAATTGCCATTGGTACCTCTGTCAATCCAATCAGCACTGTTAATACCCTTGAGCTTAATGGTGTCATTTCTATGAAGAATCGCTTTGCAGCCTTATGATTTCTAGATTTACTTAGGTAAAAATCAATTGTGTTTCCTTCAGAATCAACAGCACGATAGAAATACATCCATTGTCCCCTTACCTTTATATACGTTTCATCCACTCTCCATGAATCATTTGTTTGTTTGAGATGACGTCGGATTCTTCTCTCAAACTCCGGTCCATATTGATGGACCCAACGCATAATCGTGGTATGAGCCAAGGATAATCCTCGTTCCTCCATCATCTCTACTACATCACGAAAACTTAAGTTGTACCGCAGGTACCAACGTACTGTTAACAAAATAAGATCTGGCTGATAACGCTTCCATTTTCATATTGAATAAATTTCCCTTCTGATCACACACCTTTCTTAGAGTAATCGTATCAGTATGTCCAATTTTAGAAGATTACTTGCAAGGTCTTTAGAATTTTGCACCAGAACCAGGTTTGATATTTTCTCCAGAGGTAATAGATTATCTCTCGACGCCCTCATTATAACTTGTATATTTATGAATTTAATATTTTTTTATTTTTAGAAAGATTGAATAAATAGAATTTTGAATGGATAATAAATTACACTTGGCATGTAGCAATTGTGTCCATTGTTTGAAGCTGTATTAGTTAGTAGAAAAATAAAAATAACACAGAGTTCCTTTGATTAACACATTGATTATATTGGGAACTCATTATAAAGATACTTATATTTTCCTTTGTTGAAACATCTTATTTTAAACGTGAAAGCTGTTGTAATAAATGATTAATGTAGATGGAAAGGAATAAATTAAGGGAATATAAAATCCTTTCGGGTATTTATTATTCATTTTGCATTTATATACATTTTTCAGAAAAAAGGAACTTCTTTTTGAGGTGCCGCCATATGCCCATCAACTTAAGAAATCCAACTACCCCCAAATGTAAAAAATGTTATTCTTTCTAAATGTAGTGCTTTGAGAAAAAACGATAAATCCTTTACAAAAAATATTCCCTACTTTCTAAACCAAGAGTAGGGAATTATGGCGTTTTAATAGACTTAGGAAGATAAATACGGTTCTGACTACAGATAAGGCTCCTTCCTTAATTTGCGCATTTAAAAAATTACAGAGAATAGACTTTTACAAAAATACCTTTCATCGTACAACAAAATATCTCAATAATCTCATTGAGCAAGATCATCGACACGTGAAGCGCCGTTTCGCTCGTTCCTTAGGATTTCAAAGTCTTCGTCATGCCTCACGTACGATAAAAGGGATAGAAACGCTTCATGCCATATACAAACAAAGACGAAGTCTTCAATCAGACTCCGTCTTTTCGACGAATAACGAATTACAGAATTTATTATCGGTTTCATAAAATTTGACCACAATCTTCCCATGTCTCTATGTGTAAAAAAACTTTGCAACAGACCCGTATTTTCTATTATTTATATGTTATGCAAAAGTTACGGGTGGGGGGATTTATCAAGCCGCAACTTTTAGGTATAATTCTAAGTAAATTGCATATAATGTTATTGAAATCTAGGGAAAGTTGCATAAAAAAGACATCTTCAACTGGGGAAAATGTCTTTTTTGCTGTTCCTTATTAGGCCTCGCCATATCATTTCGAGAATTTCGTACATTTGGACACAATTTAATCCTCTGTTTTTACATCAATATGCTTATTACGCATTATAAAGTAAATTGGAAGGCCTAAAGCCGTTAGTCCTATTCCACATAAGGCTAGTAATGTTTGTGTAAATAATGTATTAAAGACTATAAATAAGCCACCTAATAAAGCTATCGTCGGTACAATCGGGTATAAGGGTACCCTGTAAGGACGTGCAAGTTCTGGCTCTCTTTTACGTAAAATGAATAAAGCTAAAAATGTCATTGTATAGAATATCCATATAACAAATACTAACATATCTGTTAACGTATTAAACCCTCCTATAAGCATCATGATTATTGAAACCAACAAGACAAATATTCCAGAATTATAAGGAACTCTGCTCTTATTAGATAATGTAGCAAACCATTTACTAAAAGGTAGTTTATTTTCTAATGCCATAGCATAAGGAATTCTCATACCTGTCATAATATATCCATTAATTGTACCAAATACAGATATTAAAATACCTATACTAACTAGTTTTCCACCCATTGTACCAAAAAGAATTTTTGCAACCTCAGATGCAGGTGTATCAGTTCCTGCAAGTGCTGTTGCAGACATAACCATTAGGAATGCAATATTAATTAATAAATAAACGACCGTAACAATTGATAATCCTAGTATTATTGCTTTAGGTAGATCTTTTTTGGGATTTTTCATTTCGCCAGCTATATTCCCTACATGTATCCATCCATCATAGGCAAACATGGTTGCAAGTAAGCCAGAACCTAGAGCGGATATAAAAGATTTATCTGGTCCTGCCTCAATTGGGTACAATTGAAAAGTTACATCACCTTTGTGTAGCAAACCAAAAATAATAATAAGAGCTAAAGGAAGTAATTTACCTATAGTGGAAGCGGTTTGGATCCCTCCAGCAGCTTTAGCACCTAAAAAGTTCATAAGAGTTACAAAGGTTGCAGTTATAACAGCAATTCCTACAATCATCATTTTATTTTCATTAGCATTTAATCCAAACAGGTTAACAGTTTGGGTTCCGAAAATAATAGCAAGTGCTGCAATATTTGCTGGAAAGTAAATGACGGTTTGAGCCCAACCTAGTAAAAATGCTGTTAAATTTCCGTAAGTACGTTTTAAATAAGCCATCATACCACCTGTTTCTGGAATAGCAGCCGATAATTCAGCCCCTGTTAATCCTGCACAAACAGTTAATATTCCGCCAATAACCCATGCAAGCAACCCTAAACTGGCTGTACCAGTGATACCATATAATGCAGTTGGTTTAAAAAAAACACCAGCCCCTATTACGGTACCAATAACTGTAGTCAAAGCAGCAAAGAAACCAATTTCTTTTTTTAGTTGTTGTTGTGACATAACAATCACTCCTGTTTTATAAAAATAAACAAAATCTCTAATGAATCGCAGCACTTGGTGTTCTCATATTTAGATATTATCCCTAGTTTTTCACATAATATTTTTAAGCTTAAACTTGAATATCTAATTAAATATATATTTGCCTAGAATTAGGAATAGAAAATGAGTACTAATGACCAAACATATTTGTGAAATACTTCACAAATATGTTTGGTCATGCTTCTAGTAGAGAAGTCTTCATAACACAATTAATACTCAACGCACAGATTTTTAATTTGTATTACATAATGATAAGTTGCTTTAAATTCAGAAGAGATGTTATTCGTGACAAAGTCTAGCACAGACTAAAATGCTATACAATAATAATTTTCAAGATAGAATTTTATTACCGAGCAAATAAATACATTTTGTGAATGATTTCACAAATTGATTGACTTAGGGTTTTGAATCTTGCTATCTTGTAGGGGCAAAACAGCGAGATAAATGAAAAATAGCATGTATACACATAATAAGTTTGGTGTACTTGTCATTTTTCATTTAAATTGTTAGATATATTAATTTCAAAAGGAAGTGTGAGTATGAAAATCGGAGTAGTAAAAGAAATAAAAAAAGGTGAATCTCGTGTGGGAATGACTCCCGAAAATGCTCAAAAATTAGTTGCAGAGGGACATCAAGTCTTGGTACAAAAAGATGCTGGATTAGGATCTGGTTATACTAATGATGAATATACAAATGCAGGTGCAAGCATAGTAACTCAAAAAGAAGCTTGGGACGTCGATATGGTAGTAAAAGTGAAAGAACCACTATCTGCAGAATATCACTACTTTAAAAAAGATCTCATTGTATGGGGATTTTTACATCTAGCAGCTTCTAAAGAGTGCGTTGAAGCAATGAGACAAGCAGGAACTACTGCAATTGCTGGAGAGACAATTAGTGAAGATGGTGTTTTGACTCTGTTAAAGCCCATGAGTGCGATTGCTGGCCGCCGTGCAGTCTTTATGGGAGCTTATTATCTAGAAAAACAACATCAAGGAGAAGGGATTTTATTATCAGGAATTGAGGGTATCCCTGCTGGAAATGTTGTCATTTTAGGTGGAGGAAATGCATCTATTAATGCATGTGATATGGCAATTGGAATTGGTTGCCATGTGACTATTCTAGAATTAAACAAAACACAAATTGCTTATTTAAAAGAAAGATATGTGAATGATTCTGTAGAGGTTATTGAATCCAATACTGAAAACTTAGAAAAGCATATAAAAGAGGCAGACTTATTTATTTCAACTATCTTAATACCAGGAGCTAAACCACCGAAAATTGTAAAAGAATATATGGTTCAATCAATGAAACCTGGCAGTGTTATTGTTGATATTGCAATTGACCAAGGTGGAACAGTTGAAACAGTTGATCACTATACAACACATGATAACCCTATATTTATTAAGCATGATGTAATCCATTATGCTGTACCAAATATGCCTGGTGCCACCCCACGTACTTCGACCATGGCTTTAGCAAATGGAAATATTGAATATTTATTATTAATTGGTAAAGAGGGATTAGAAAATGCAATAAATACTAAACCGGCTTTAGCATCTGGTATAAACATTTATAAAGGTTTTATTACCTATGAGAATTTAGGAAAGACGTTAGAGTTAGATTATAAACCACTGAAAGAAGTGTTACTATGATTAACAAAAATTTACCACTTAACATTGGTGATATAAAAAAGGCTCAACAAATTCTTTCTGGAAATGCACGTAAGACTCCCCTTGTTAAATCATTTTATTTGACGAGTAAAACGGGTGGAGAAATTCATTTGAAGTTAGAAAATATGCAATTAACTGGATCATTTAAGTTTCGTGGTGCATTTAATAAAATTTCAAATTTAACAGATGAAGAAAAAGCACATGGTGTGATTGCTTGTTCAGCTGGGAATCATGCACAAGGTGTTGCATTATCTTCTCATTTACTTGGAATCAAAAGTAAAATTGTTATGCCAATTTCTGCACCACAAGCCAAAGTTGATGCTACCAGAGGATATGGTTCTGAAGTTATTTTACATGGGGATACCTTTGATGATGCTAAGGCTAAATGTGAAGAGATTATACAGGAAACAGGAGAAACATATTTACATCCATACGATGATGTAGAGGTAATGGCTGGCCAAGGAACAATTGGTTTAGATATTCTTGATGATATGTGGGATGTTGATACTGTAATTGTGCCTATTGGTGGTGGAGGTATTATTTCAGGAATTGCAGTTGCACTTAAATCATTTAATCCATCAATTAATATTATTGGTGTTCAAGCTGATAATGTCCATGGAATGAAAGCTTCTTATGATGTTGGAAAAATTGTATCCCATTATGAAGCACCAACAATAGCTGATGGATGTGCTGTTAAAATACCAGGAGACTTAACCTTTGAAATTGTTAAAGAATTAGTGGATGATATTGTAACGGTATCAGAAGAGGAATTAGAAGTAGCCATGAAAGACTTACTACAACGTGGAAAAGCTGTTGTAGAAGGAGCTGGAGCATTAGCTACAGCTGCTCTTCTTGCAGGAAAAGTTGATCAATATACAAAAGGTAAAAAAGTAGTAGCGGTTATTTCAGGTGGAAATGTGGACTTAAAACGCATTTCCAGTGTATGTGAGCATTTCTTTGTTGCGAATGAAGTAAAATAACTCTTTGAATATCTTATAAAATAAATTAATTTTACCAAAGAAGAGCTAGGAGAAGACATCTTAGCTCTTCTTTGGTAAAAGGGGACATATATCGTGGCCAACCTGTTTAAAAAGAAATCTGTTATGCAATTGTTAGAAGAAAGTAAAAGTAAAACTTTGTCAAAAAATTTAGGGGCATTTGACTTAACAATGCTAGGAATTGGCGCAATAATTGGTACAGGCGTTCTTGTATTAACTGGATTAGTAGCAGCAAGAGATGCTGGTCCAGCAGTTATTTTTTCATTTATGATTGCCGCAATTGTTTGCGGATTTGCAGCATTATGTTATGCAGAAGTTGCTTCTACACTTCCTGTTTCAGGTAGTGTGTACACATACTCTTATGCTACAATTGGGGAGTTTGTAGCCCATTTAATGGGATGGACCTTACTATCGGTATACGTTGTAACAACAGCAGCAGTAGCTGGTGGATGGACAGGTTATTTCCATAACTTGATAAGTGGATTTGGATTAGAAATTCCAAAAGAACTGTTAACGATTCCATCACAAGGTGGTATCGTTAACTTACCAGCAGTAGTCATTACGTTAGTACTAACATGGCTATTATCACGTGGTACGAAAGAAAGTAAACGTGTGAATAACGCAATGGTATTAATCAAAATTGCTATTGTTATCTTATTCATTGCGGTTGGTGTATTCTACGTAAAACCAGAAAACTGGGTACCATTTGCACCGTATGGTTTAAGTGGAGTCTTTGCCGGAGGAGCAGCAGTATTCTTTGCTTTCTTAGGTTTCGATGCATTAGCAACTTCAGCAGAAGAAGTGAAAAATCCACAACGTGACCTTCCAATTGGTATCATTGCTTCGTTAGTTATTTGTACAATCATTTATGTTGTGGTTTGTCTTGTTATGACTGGTATGGTTTCTTATAAAGAGTTAGATGTACCAGAAGCAATGGCTTATGTATTAGAAGTTGTAGGACAAGATAAAGTAGCTGGTGTAATTGCTATTGGGGCCGTAATTGGTATTATGGCTGTAATTTTTGCTTATATTTACGCAACAACACGTGTATTCTTTGCAATGAGTCGTGACGGTTTATTGCCAGAATCTTTTGCGAAAATTAACAAGAAGACAGAAGCACCAACATTTTCAACTTGGTTAACAGGGATTGGTAGTGCTTTAATTGCTGGATTTATCGATTTAAAAGAATTGTCGAATTTAGCGAATATTGGGGCGCTATTAACGTTTGCGATGGTTGGTGTATCAGTTATCATCCTTCGTAAAACACATCCGAAATTACAGCGTGGATTTATGGTACCACTTGTACCAATTTTGCCGATCATTTCAATTGTTTGCTGTTTATTCTTAATGCTAAATTTACCGTTAACAACATGGATGTACTTTGGTGTTTGGTTAGCAATTGGAGTAGTTGTATACTTTGTTTATTCGAAAAAACATAGTCACCTAACAAAAGAAGAAAGCTCATAGTTGTTGTAATACAGATGAAATGATTCTATACTTATCATTTTATCTGTATTTAGAAAGTTTTATATGAAATAAAAATATGGACAATTGCAAAGACTTTAATTTCAAGGTTATATATTTCTTTTTCATATAAAAAACTAATATTCTTGAATTCGACATACTTCTTTATAAAAGATACATGATGTAAGTGATATACTTAATACTGTAGTAAATGAATTGTGTCCAAGTACAATAATAATTACTACATTTCACATAGGGGTAGTACCACATGGCCACCAAGCTAAGGTCTTGAGGTACCCCCTAAACGAAATTTTTACTTTTCTACATTTTGTTATCTTATTATAAGCGTTGATGACATAAGATTCGTTATCAGAAGTAAAACCTATACATTTAAAATCTTAGACATATAATAACTATCAACTAAATCTCCATCAACAACACAAGAACCTCTTTTTATGCCCTCAATCTCATAACCTAATTTCTCATATAAAGAAATGGCTGATGTATTATTTACTCTTACAGTCAACTCTAATCTGATTACACCAAAAGTCTTTGCCCAATTTTCAAGTTCTTTAAATAACTTAGTTCCAATTCCTTTTCCACTATTTTCATGAGTTACACCAACAACAATATAAACACTATGCCTAATTCTTTTAGGTTGACCACCAATTGCCATCAAGTATCCTACTAATTCATCTTCAATCTCAGCAACAAAAATAGCTGAATTAGAAGATTGAGACATTCTTTTGATAGCACTTTTTTGTTGTTCAATTGTAGTAGTTCTCTCCCCTTCCTTAAATAACATAAATTCCGTTTCTTCATCAATCTTTCTACATAATTCTAAAAAAGGTTCTGCATCTGTTTCCTCGATTAACCGAATCATAACTCATAAACCTCGCTTTAATTAATATGTTGCAACAACAAATAATTCGACAAATATATTAAAAAATCATCTTATTTAAACTATGAATAACCTATACATATGAAGTTTACATAGGACATCATTATCTGTAGCAAAAATGTTAATGCCGTAATTACATAAAGAAAAAGAATCCCTTATGATTTCTGGGATTCTTTTTCTTGTTTAAAGTTTGTTCACACAAATGATCTGCACATCAATTCATTCTTGATATACAGATCATTTGTATGATTTTTTTTTACATATAATTGCAATTGCGGAATAATGAGCTTACATTACTGCTTTTAAAAGCTCTCCTACTAATGGGATGATTCCACCTAAGAATGATAAAACTGCCATTGCGATTGCCATATTATTTCCTCCTTCTATTTTGTATAGTAAGATAATGAGCTTACATTACTGCTTTTAAAAGCTCTCCTACTAATGGGATGATTCCACCTAAAAATTTTAAAACTGCCATTGCGATTGCCATATTATTTCCTCCTCTTATTTTGTATAGTAAGATAATGAACTTACATTACTGCTTTTAAAAGCTCTCCTACTAATGGGATGATTCCACCTAAAAATTTTAAAACTGCCATTGCAATTGCCATATTATTTCCTCCTCTTTTTTTGTATAGTAAGATGTTGTAAATCTTTATACCTTTATTATAGTAAGCGCTTACATATATATCAATACATTTTAATATGCAATATTACATAAGCTGGTTTTATTGCTATAAAGGATCACTATACATACCCATCAAGCTAATATTTTAAAGTATCCTCAAAACGAAAATTTTATCTCTTTATAGTTATCTATAGGAATTCAGTTCGTTTTTCTCGTTTTGGGGAACAAAGAATTTCTTAACTTGATGGCAATGGGGATGATACTATTAATAAAAGAGATTTTAATTTAATTTACATA
Source organism: Bacillus sp. FSL K6-6038 (assembly GCF_038050455.1). Taxonomy (NCBI): domain Bacteria; kingdom Bacillati; phylum Bacillota; class Bacilli; order Caryophanales; family Bacillaceae; genus Bacillus; species Bacillus sp. FSL K6-6038. The sequence continues at coordinate 967,543 of NZ_JBBOUH010000001.1, read as the reverse complement.
TTATAAATTTTCCTCCCTTGAATAAGTCTTAACATTCCGTCAATAATGTAGATAGGCTAGCTAGCCAAAACTCATTTGAATGTCTTTCTCCGTCCCCCTTTTGGAGATACCCTGGAGCCGAGCAGTTAGCTTTTGCTAGCTGCTCTTTTGTTTAAATTTATACATAGTTTATATATAATTCAGACACATTTAACATGATGAGCTTTTGAAAATTGGTGGTATTATTAACTTGTTGAAAACGACACGTTTCGACAAATACAAAATAGCCTTCCTTACCTCTGAATCCCTGCCCCCTGTTCAGCAGGGATTCTTGTAATTTGCGAGTTCTTCTCAGGTTACCGTTGTACAAAATAGCGCTTTTGTTTAGTTTTCTTCCACGTTAGATAATCTAAGCTCAATATGTTGCGCCTTCATCCAAACACCCCTTATTTTCGTTTTAATTCTTCCAATAACTGAGTCACTTCAAAACTTCCATGTTCGATTGGTTGCATTGCTCTTCATCTCCTTTTAGTAGATTCCATAATTCCTGCTTACTCATTTCATAAAGCTGCCGCCCTGTATCTTCTTCCTTGTAAATCCCTTTATATAATAAGACATCGATGAAAATTTGTTTCCTATCCATGTTTCCTCCTAGCTTGTCTGTTTCACTCTTTTTCTTTGGTGACTTGAATACGTATTTTCTAATATCTTTATAAAGAATAGCCTCAGCGTTTATGAAGTCTTTAAACAAACTAATCACTGAACCACTCCTTTCATTCTCGAATCGAGACACGAAAACAACTTAGTGTGTAGGACAACATTCCCATTTTTCATTTCCGGTCATGCCCCGATTCCAAAATAAAGAGCCACTCAAACGAGCGACTCTAATCTTTTATTCTTATCTAACATCAAAATGTTCTTCTTTTAACCATGTACTTTGTCCAATATCCAAATAACCATCTTGTCGTGCATAAATTCTATATGGAACAGATCCATCTACATTACCTGTACAATTCCCGTTAGGACCATCATATGTGTTAATACCATAACCTGCTGGATATTTTGAATAAGCAATGAACCATTGTTTAACTAATTTTTCTACTTTTCTAAAACACAAAAAACAGCTCCTATTGGATCTACTTTTTTATCGAATATCGAAGTGTTTCTCTTCTACAAATCGTTTGTTGTCAATTGCCATCCAACCATCTTTGCGAGAGTAAATGTCATACGCAACAGAACCCTTCACTTTATCTATGTAGCTTCCATCTGGAGCACCTGGTGCTGAGTATGTGTTAATACCGTAATCAGGCGCGTATTTTGAATAAGCCTTGAACCATTGAACATCAACATTTTTTTGCGGAACCCATTGCTCATTGCCAAGGCAAAGCATATTTTCATCTCCACCCAACCAATAACCAGCAAGAATTAAATATGGAGTTTTATCTTTGATGCTACCTCTTACTAATCCATTAACTGGTTTTGTGAAAAGGTTAACTCCATATCCGACAGGATACTTAGAAACTGCAATGCCGATACCTGATTCCCGGATCGGTTTTTCATTTGGATTCGGTACATTCGGTTCTTGTCCAATGAACCAAGAAAGCGGTTTATCTCCGACTAATAGATTTAAGTCGCACTTACCAATCCCAGGTACCTGTCCTGTTTCAGTGTATTGCCAGATATCGCATGGATATGCTGGTTTATTTCCACCATAACGAGGAATCCACGTAAAATCTGCTTTCACTTTAGACATACCGAATTGTTCATATATATGATGACCTACGTAGAAACCTACTTTTTTAGCACCTAAACGATATAACTCATCAATGAAAGCTTGTGAGCCTGCTGCCATGTCACCCATCGTTTCCTTTTCTACATCTGCAACCCAGAATAATGCGTCTTTGTCTCCACGCGCCCAAAAGTCTCGTGCTTCTTTTTTAGCATCTTCTACAGATACGAAACGACAGAAAGCATAGTTTCCGAATGGTACGCTATGAGACTTCATAGAAGCCACGTATGATTTATACATTGGATCTACATAGTTTGAGCCATCTTGTACACGTGCAATCACTAAATCAAGTTGCGGAGCCGCAACTGACCAATCAATATCATCATTCCATTTTGAAATATCTACAATGTGTCCCATTATTGAACATCTCCTTTTTTCTCTTCTTGTTTTTGTTTGCCACCCAAAATTTCAACAGCATTTATTAATGCAGAAGGTAACATGATTCCTATACGTCCTGCATTTTCTAAGATTGATAAAAGCTCATTACCCATAAAGAAAAAGATGGTTGCTTCACGAATAGCGCTATTGCTACCGATTGCGGTGTCCAACTGCGCAGCCACCCCAACTAATAAAAAAAGCACTACCTTTTTGGCAATGCCTTTGAAACCAACTTTACTTTTCAATTCTCCGTTATATCCTGCTGCAATCATGCCTGTGATATAATCAATCGCTACCATTATTACCAGGATTTGAAAAACCGCATCCCAGCCTCCCCAGAAATATCCACAAAAGCCACCTAATGTAGCTATAAACGATTTTGTTAATATATTAATTTGATTCATTTGTTACACTCCTTAAAAAAAGGCCGACTCACAAGAGCCGGCTAAGCTATTATCGAATATCGAAGTGTTTCTCTTCTACAAATCGTTTGTTGTCAATTGCCATCCAACCATCTTTGCGAGAGTAAATGTCATACGCAACAGAACCCTTCACTTTATCTATGTAGCTTCCATCTGGAGCACCTGGTGCTGAGTATGTGTTAATACCGTAATCAGGAGCGTATTTTGAATAAGCCTTGAACCATTGAACATCAACATTTTTTTGTGGAACCCATTGCTCATTGCCAAGGCAAAGCATATTTTCATCTCCCCCCAACCAATAACCAGCAAGAATTAAATATGGAGTTTTATCTTTGATGCTACCTCTTACTAATCCATTAACTGGTTTTGTGAAAAGGTTAACTCCATATCCGACAGGATACTTAGAAACTGCAATGCCTATACCCTCTGGTTGCAGCGGTTTATTTCCGGAAGGATCAGTAGTGTTGCCACCATCCCCTTTTTCCAAGTAGTCTAACGGGTTCACAGCATTGCTCTTTTTATCATTCCAAGATCCTTTATGCAATTCAAAATGTAAGTGCTGACCTTCAGCCTGTCCCGTACTACCCATAACTCCAATTGTTTGTCCTTGTGTAACATAGTCGCCTTCTTTTACCGTTCGAGAGCCGCTGCGCATATGAGCGTATACAGTCTCCCATGTAACTCCATCAATTGTATGCACAATCATAATACATTCACCATAACTTGATGAGAAATAAGAACGACTAACTTTCCCGCTAGCCGCTGCATAAATCGGATGATAACCCGATTCAGCAAGGTCTACCCCATGATGATCTGATCTGCTACCTCTAAAACCACTTGTTACTCTCGTTGTATCTGTTGGATAAATAAATTTTGCCATATTAATCTTCCTTTCTATTTTTACACAATATAAAAAAGGTACTTAAATGAGCACCTTCGTTTACTGTCTATATTTATTATTTTTTGGATATATTATAGTTTTTCAAATCTTAAGATGAACAGAACGAAAAGCTCTCCGTCGTTACCTTACATCAAAATGTTCTTCTTTTAACCATGTGCTGTTTCCAAAATATCCAAATAACCATCTTGTCGTGCATAAACTCTTTATGGAACAGATCCATCTACATTACCTGTATAATTCCCGTTAGGACCATCATATGTGTTAATACCCTAACCTGCTGGATATTTTGAATAAGCTTTGAACCATTGTTTAACTAATTTTTCTACTTTTTTATCGAATATCGAAGTGTTTCTCTTCTACAAATCGTTTGTTGTCAATTGCGATCCAACCATCTTTGCGAGAGTAAATGTCATACCCAACAGAACCCTTCACTTTATCTATGTAGCTTCCATCTGGAGCACCTGGTGCTGAGTATGTGTTAATACCGTAATCAGGAGCGTATTTTGAATAAGCCTTGAACCATTGAACATCAACATTTTTTTGTGGAACCCATTGCTCATTGCCAAGGCAAAGCATATTTTCATCTCCCCCCAACCAATAACCAGCAAGAATTAAATATGGGGTTTTATCTTTGATGCTACCTCTTACTAATCCATTAACTGGTTTTGTGAAAAGGTTAACTCCATATCCGACAGGATACTTAGAAACTGCAATGCCTATACCCTCTGGTTGCAGCGTACCGCCACCAGTTCCTTCATCAAAATTCACATATTGTTTAACAATTTCAGCATAGAAAAAATTCCCACCATTTTTATATCGATAGCCACCATTGTATGCCACAGCGATAGGTTGACTATACCGAACCATAGCACCAGTTGTATTTCCAAGAGATGGTGCAACAACAGTTTTAGAATACTGATCTGCCACCGGTAGTGAGTGCTGTTTATTGTTAGAAGCTAACCAACGGATGTAAGCACGTCCAAAATTATATGTTTGAACAATAGCGCTTAAATCATTAATACCGTACTTCTTTGCATCTGCAAAGGATCCTTTTAAGTGCATTACTCCGTAATGAATTGACTCCTTAGGGTTGTCAATTGAGTTCATAGGCCTTCCTTGGGATTCGCTTGACTGCATAATATCGGGGGTCTGTTCGGAATTCCCACCACTTTCCACCATAATAATTCCAAGCACATAAGGCACTAACTCAGGTACACCTTGTGCAGTACATTCTTGTTCTACCATTGTCTGCCATCTTAAAACCGCTTGCGGCAGATTCACTGTTTTAGCTGAAGCAACTAATTGATCCATTACTAAACATCTCCTTATCCTTCTTATTATTTTCCGTCTAAAAACCTACTTCTTTACTGAGTACATCTAACTGCTAAATGCTCCTTGTTCTGTAAAACTAGTTCCTAGTACTCATCTTGGTTCATAAGAAAAAGAGCAACCATAAAATAGTTGCCCTTTCGTGAAAACCTTATATTACTACTATAAATCATTTTTTCAATGGTTTCTGTACACCACATGTAATCTACATAAAGGTAACATTAAAATTCATCTAGAAACTTGACAATCTTTTTTATTTCAGCATGCTTACGTCGGATATAGCCTGTACTATAATGCAAATCAAAAGCTATTTGTTCTAAAGTCATTCCGTCCACATATTTCATTTTTAGTATTCGATTTTCTAATCCTGTAAACTTACTAATCAAATACTTTAAATCGTACATAGCATTCATCTTATGAGCTAATTCATATTCAATTGCTTCAATATGTCCTTCTACTTTCGCACCGTCCGATTCAGCAGTTAAACGAACATCCCGTAAATCACCACTAATCCAGCGTTTTAATTCAGCTTTTGTTTTATCTAAATTGTAGTCCAAATAAGCAATATCTTCTTCTAATTTCTGATAGTCTTTCATCCATTCAAACAAATGATGATTCACCTACTTTCTATGTGAAAAACAACAAATCTCATAAAACATGTTTATTTTTTTCGTTCTAAGACGTTTTACCACGCTGAAGACCAATGGCATTCAGAAAGAAAAACAACTTCAATAATTTATAGATGTTTTTCTCATACAATTCATCTGCTAATTCCTTACTCATTTTCCCCATCTCCTTTTAATAGATCCAAAAGTTCTTGCTCGCTCATTTCATAAAGCTGCCGTCCTGTATCTTCTTCCGTATAAACCTCTTTATGTAATAACACATCGATATAAATTTATTTCCTGTCCATTACCTAAATCATACCTTTCACATAGTCTTCCTTCAGATCTCGCACCAACATAATTTCCTTCGGCCCCACTTCATGCCCTAGCGAATTCACCTTCCTCGCATGTGCCTCGCCATACAGCGTCACACGCGATATAGCGATACGCTGCCCTGTCTTCTTATGCGTCCAAAAACCGTGTAGTCTTGCCCGTTCCTTTGCTGTCATGGCTTATCCTCCTAGCTAATTTGTTTTCTCTTTCTTTTCCTCTTATTCGCTTGTAATGTAGCCGCCAAATCCATATCCCATTTCCCCTCCATTTGCATTTGATAAGCTATTCCCAACGTCATGACGTCTTTCATCCACTTCTTCAGGACTCTGATTACCTGCTGTGCAAATACATGGCGCAAATTGATAACAGCCATTCCCCATGTCGTTCCTAATAACTCCCGTTTCTTTACATGCACACATTGTTATTCCCCCTTTTTGAAGTTTCGCAATCTATAATTATCGCCAAACATTTCTAGCATTTCTGCGTTTTCCATCATTCTGCTAAAATCTCGTTCTCCGTACATTTCTGCTAATTGGCCTACGTTGAAATTTGTTGTAAATAAAGTACTTTTTCCTATACGACTATCTACAATTTCATTTGTCTTCGTTTGCTTCCAGGTAACGCCCTCTTTATCTTTTTCTGTAAACTCTGCTCCAAAATCATCGATAATAAGTAGGTCTACTTTAGCAAGGAGAGACATAAGCTTGTCCTCTGTTAATTCACTATTTTTATTCCATGTAGATTTGATTTTGGTAAACAGCTTATTCATTTGGATGAACATTGCACTATATCCACGCTTCATTAATTCCTTTGTAGCTGCTACGCACAAATGACTTTTACCCACTCCGTAATCTCCAGTTATAATCATGCTCGTTGGATCTTCTTTGCTATATGTAAAAACGAAGTTCATGATTGTCTCTTTAGCATCTGCTAATTCCTTTGTAGGTGGTGCATAGTTATCAAAAGTAGCCTTCTTTAATTTGTCATTGATTAGGCTATTATCTGCGAATGAATCGTATAAACTAATGACTTGGTTCCTCTTTTGTATTACAAGCGTTTCCTGAGCTAACTGGACGTCCTGAGGAGCGATTTCTTTGCAATGCCAGCAATAAGTTTTGTTATTTTCATCAAGAAACTTTTTCCTTCTACATAAATCACATCTTTCATTTGCGACCTTTGGTAAAGTCATATTTACTGATGAATCTACTATCTTTGCCACTACTTGCATTCGAACTCGCTCCTTTTTTAGGTTGTTGGTTTAAGTATTCTTCAAATTTCGTTCCGAATAATGTTGATGGTCTTAAATATTGGTTATACTCTTCATCTGTTAACCAATGAGAAGCTTTTATATCAATTACTTTCTTGAAATCTTCTATAGTAAAACCTTGATTAAATCTCGCTTTAATTAGGTCTTTTGTTTTGGCTGTTTTGTATTTATAAGATTTACCTGCTTTTTCATTAAGATAAGAAACAATATCTTCATAAGGGATGCAGTCTTTTGACCGTTCTTTTTGGTCAGAAGACATATTATCTTCTAATGTAGTACTCTTTGTTGTAGTCTCTGTAGTAATCTCTGTTAAAGAATTTACTGTTTCGGTAAGTTCCATTTCACCCAAAGGGGAATTTGGAATTTCCCCAAAGGTTAAAATCCATTTCACCCTTTCGGTAACTTCGGAAATATTTAATTTAATGTGATTTGTAGGAGCACCATTAAATTTGAACTTTTGAACTTCTACAAATCCTTTATCGATTAAGATTTTAATTGCTCGATCATATTGTTTAGGAGTAATCCTTATCTCGTTACGCCAATCTTCACGACCTTTAGCAAGCCAAAACTCTCCGTTATTCTTAACCCTTAATTTGCTCTTTCCTTGTTCATTAGGCATGTACCAGTAAACAATTTGACCCAATAAAATCCCTGCAATTAAATCCCCAGTGATATCAACATAAGCGAGTCGCACCATATAACCGCTTCTTGCAAATGTTTCTAGTTGAAATATGTTGCTACTCATTTAGTTCACCATCTTCATCATCACGCATTCTCCCTTTCACATACCGCTATGTCGCCTTTAACACTGATTACTCTGTATCCTGGATAGCAATCGGGAGTAGTGTACTCAATCGCCCTTTCTTTTCAACATGTTCCGAACAATCTATTTGAGCTAACTTAGAAAAATAATTTTCAGTAGTCATATGAATCTCTCTCTTTTAAAATGGTGTTACTTCCGTTTGTTTGCTAACTTCATACACTTCTATCAGTGCCTGTAATCCGTATTCATAAGCCACAACCATCGATGCAGTGTTATCTTCATCACTTTGCTTATATCTTTCAACTAAACTCCTAAGAATTTGAATTTCAGCTTCGATTTTGTTTTGTAAATTCATCTTATTCACCTGCGACTTTCTTCATGGAATGGCCTACAACATATTCCTCAACGCATTCTGTTGAATTGTGTATAAAATCGCCTTCAAAATCCAAGTACTCTTCACCAAAATAAATCTCTTGAGAGCAACCTTCGCAATTCCCAATAGAATCATTCACTGATGAATCATGAGGATTTCCAATTAACATCGGATTTTCAATCATTTCCACATTCCTCCTTATTTAAGAAGAGAAACAAAATATGTTATAATATAAGTACTAATACTTTTATCTTGTTTCTCCAAAACCGTCTTAGGGGTAGGACGGTTTTTTATTTCTCAACATATAGACTGAATATTACGTATTATTGTTGTATTAATCTTGATAAGTCTCTGATAAAATATGAAGTGCATATCGAAATATCTCTTTCTTCAAGCCTGTGCCTCCCCGTACAGGTTTTTTTATATGTTCTTAAAATCGTCAAAATCACTTTGATGTTTCATAAAAAGTTCGTGATATTATATTGGTACAAAGTCATGTGTTCCCTTAACCCAAAACCTTAGTGATGCCCTGTAACCCTTGACAGGGCTTTTTATGTATCTTTTTTAGCTAGAGTTATATAATAATTGCCACACTGTTATGTAACCCTCTAGCCTTTAATGCGTTTACTATTTCAATGATTTTCTTCGTATTTGTCACGCTGCTCTTTGGTCATTACTCCTCATCCTTCATGAACAATTTGTCTATCCGCTCCATCACATACCCTAGTCCAGCAAAACAAGCTATAACCACCACTACCATGAATAGTGAGAATGTACTTTCTTCCACTACTTAGATCGCCTCCTGACTAAGAAACTTATTAATAAAGTAAAACTGGCCTTTTCCTGTAACTTTTGGTGTGAATGATGTTACGAATTCACCTTCACTATTTGTTCTTACAAATTCTTGTGACTCGAATAATCCTAAATCCATTGCATACTGAGTAGGTGTGTTGTACATGCTTCCTCTTTTCTTGCAAAGGTAGCCGTTTTCTCTCAACCATTCGAAGAGTCTGTTTTGACCTGTTTCTATTCCTTTTTGTTTCATTAGAATCGCTAACTGCTTTATGCTGATTAGATTCGTTGAAACTTGGACTGCTTGAGCAAATGTTACTAAAGGTTGTTGCTGTAATACTTTTCGTTCAGCATCAAAGCGCCTCTCTTTTTCTTCTTTTAAATTAGTGAGAAGACCGATCATGAAGTCTGGATTAGTTACCACTTGTTCTAGTACTTGATCTGTCATGTATGCTCCGTGTTTACGGATTGTTGGAAGAACTTCTTCAAATACCCATTTTTCAAATTGCTCCGCTTGTGGAAGTTTTGATTTTACGATTAAGCGGTATAAATTGGATTCATTGATGAATTTTTTTCTTTGTTGTCCACTATTAGTAGAGACTAACGTTTCGTTCACCCCTTCAGATTTGCAATGATCTTTAATTGCTTTGTGTGGATTTGAATACCCTAATGCTTTAGCGACATCTGTTGCCGGAAAGTATTCTTTTCCATCTTTAATAAGAATTCCTAAGTTCCCGAACATACTGTGTGAAAATTTTTTGAGTTCATTCATTTGGTTTACTCCTTTTCCATTTTATAAACCGCAGGTTTACTTCTATTGTTAAAAAAAAGTTCTTTAGGATTTTCCTCAAGAGCTATTGCGATTTTTAGCGCTAAGTCTATTTTTAATGTTCTTTTGTTGTTTTCGATATACCAGTAGTGCATTTTAGTAATTCCGACTTTATTGGCAACATCTTGGCAAGACATTCCTTTTTCTAGTCGTTTTTGTTTTAACTGATGCAAGTTATTTCCTCCCTTCGTTGCCTGTAATTTCATTATAAGTAAACCTAAGGTTTATTTCAAGTTCTTTTTTCAAAAAACTATATGATTTTCAACTTGTGGTAAACACTATGTTTACTTTATACTTTATTTATCGCAAACACTTTATAAAAGGGGGCGTTAATATTGATCGGGGAAAAGATTAAAGAACTTAGGAAGAATAATAAGATAACGCAAGAGCAACTTGGTAATGCTATTGGTGTATCTAAAATGGCTATTTCTTATTTTGAAAAGGGAAAAAAGTCACCTGGGCGAGAATCATTAGAAAAGATTGCTGATTATTTCGGTGTAACTACTGATTATTTATTAGGTAGATCAGAAGATCCAGAATTGAGCGAAGAAGAAAACAAGATTGTTACTGAAGAAGGAAAAAACATACTAGCTTTAATTGAAAGTCTTCCAGAAGATGAGAGAAAGAAAGCTTGGGAACAGTTAGAGATGTATGTTACTTATATGCAAAATAAAAAGAATGGCTAATCAAAGAAGACTACTTAATGTGACAGTCTTCTTTTTTATGTATTTGGTTTTCCTTATAAGATTCGTCTAGACACATTTTTAAAATATCTTCTGCTTTAATCGGAGTTCCATGTTTCAAACCCAATTTTACCGCTTCCCTAACCAATTGCTCTTTTTTCATATCTACTTCCCCCTATATCCTCTTTAATATATGTAGACTTTCTTAAAATGATGAGCTTTTGTCACTTTGGGTCAAGAACTCTCCATTTCCTTTAGAGCAGAAATGACACTATCGATTTGATAGTGTCAATTAATTGGAAAGCGGTGATAGAAAAACAAACTACAGTAGCAATTGTCAAAATGGCTTTAATAACCTTACCTTTCAAGTGCTTCACCAACTTTTATGTATAATTTATCTATAACGTTTTAAGGCTTTTTTCGGTAGAATACTGTGAAAAACTCTCGATTGATTGTTCTATATATTCTCTTCCCTCTTCACCATCTTTCGCTATCTCCATGTAATATAGTTAAAAATTACTTAATCTATCATTTTTGAGGGATTTTAAAAATCCTTATATAACAGTTTTTCTTGAATTTCATAGAAAGAAGTATGCATTTTTACATTTTTTCATTTAAAGACATCTATATGAATATTTTACCATAAAAAGCGAACTTTTGTTCCTTTTATTTCTTATAAACAGAAATACGACCTAAATATAACAAAAAAGTCAGAATAACTACCAATTATGGTATAGTAATAGAGTGATTATTATACTCAAACTATGAAAACTACAGTCGGTCAAAACATTAAAAATTTCAGAAAGTCTTTCGGTTTAACGCAAGAACAATTATCTGATAGAACAGGGTTGTCACGTGGACAAATCAAAAATTGGGAAGTGGATCGCCATGAACCTGATCTTGAAAGTTTGAAAGTACTTGCGTCGTTTTTTAACACCTCCATAGACCGTCTTCTTAGCTTCGAAAACGAGAAAGAAGATGCGTTACTAGAATTACTGTTTAATGATGTCCAAAGGGCTTATGAGGAACTCGATGGACGTCAGCAAGGTCGTTTTGCAAAGCAAGTTTCATTGTACGTGAAAATGTTGCAAAACAACAAAGATATATTGTGATTTGATTTCAAAATAAAAGAAATCTTTTCCATTGAACAGTGGTAAGGGAGCAATTTGCTCTCTTTTTTATTTGTCCGAATTCTATAGAAAATAAATAACCTACTTATTTATATTTAGAAATTCTGTTATATTATGGATTTTTATAGTGGAATATTATTAATATTCCGAACTATAAAATATTAAAGTTAAGGGGAAATTCAATATGGAGTTCAGAAATGATATAAACAAAATAGCTAACCAAATTTTAGAACGAAAAGAATACATAACTAACGAAGAGATGACTAAACAATCATTAATCATTCCTTTTTTACAAAAATTAGGTTATGACGTTTTTAATCCTTTAGAAGTTAGACCCGAGTACATTGCAGATTTTGGAGCTAAAAAAGGGGAAAAGGTGGATTACGCTGTTTTTAAAAATGGAGTTCCTATTATTTTAATTGAGGCAAAATCTGTAACTGAGAATCTACTTAAACATGACGCTCAATTGTCTAGGTATTTCAACGCTTTACCAGATGTCAAAGTAGGGGTACTTACTAATGGTGTAGAGTACAAGTTTTACACTGATCTAACTAATGACAATGTTATGGATGAACAACCTTTCTTTACATTTAACATGGATAATTTAAGTAATGTGGATATAGAAACAATTGAAACTTTTACAAAAGAAAATTTTGAAGCTGAGGGAATTGTTAAATATGCTGAAGAGCTTATCTATATGACTAATTTAAATTCCATAATTAAAGAATTATTTAAGAATCCTTCAGATGATTTCCTTCGTTTTCTAATTAAAGATTTTAGCTCAACTAGAATCACAAACAATGTTTTAGATCGATTCAGACCAATTGTAAAAAAAGCAATTAACCAAACGTTATTAGAGATAATCAGTGACGGCTTGACTCCAAAAGAGCCAACAGTAACTGAGACAATCGAAAAAAGTGTAGCTGAAGTTGCTTCTTCAACTGAAATAGTTGAAGAAATTATTAAGGAAAACAAAAACGATAGAATTATTACTACTGATGATGAACTAATTGCTTTTGATATCGTTAAAGAAATTTTAGTTAAAAATCAAAGAGACATTAGTGACGTTAAATATAAAGATACTATTAGTTATTTCGGAATTATGAATCGTGTAATTACAAAATGGTTTATACGTCTATTCCTTGAAAGTGAATCAAAATCCTTAGTTGTAAGATTAGACTTAGAAACTACTAAACAATTGTGTCCTAATTTTGTAGTTGAACAAGCACCTAAGTCTCAGGGAGTAAGTAGAATTTTTATTAACGATGTTCACGATCTAAAAAAATTAGAAGCATTAATCCTATCTTGTTATGACCAAATTGTAACTAGTGCGTAAAAAAGAGGGTTTCGGCTCTCTTTTTTTTATTTCCCTCGACAGAATCTGACAAAATAGTTGTAACAAAAAAGCTTATTTTTTCGTTTTAGGGTATTCGCTTTTCTTAGCTTGATTGTGATGTGGCAGTACCCCAATATGAGATTATAGATATATCTAACAATAATATTTCAACACGTCCATATTACAGATGTTTCCATGATGTATTTTACGAAAAGTTAAAATTGCATATTTTCACAAAAAATGAGGTATAATTTTTGTTGAAGAGCAAACTGTAAGTCCCATTAAAATATGTGGTAATTTTACATGGGATATACCATATATATTCGAAAAGAGATAATGCACGTAATTAAAGTGTTCTTATCTCTTTTTTACTTATATAATGAAGAAATTTATTGGGAAAAAGTAAACAAACAATTATTTGAAGAATATGATGTACTAATCTTTCAGACTGATATTTCATTCCTTACAGTATCAGAATAAGGTACTTTATCAAAAGCTAGCTATAGGGGGAATATTTAATTAATGTCTACTTTATTGAATTTTATTTTTATTATGTAGTTTCTATAACAACAGAGAAAAAAGCAACCTATTTGGATGCTTACATGAGTGTTTAGGTTCTGTATCGTAGATTAAAAGAACTTGAATAAAGTTCTTTTTTAATTTGTAATTAAATCCCAGGGTGACCCCTCATACCCAGAATGGTTTCCGTTCCCCTACAAGAAAAGGAATTCTTTATTTACACAAAAATATTGACGGTACCTGAAGTTGTTACATCTCTATAAAAAAACATACAACCTTGCCAACAAATACAAGGTTGTATGTTTTTAATATTATTTACATGTATTCAGGTGCAATCCGGTCCTTTTTGTACAATCCCTTCTATTGGTTGTCCTATTTGTACAATCTCTCCATTTTGTACAATCTTAGCACCTTCATATAATTTATCTGCATAATTTTTAAGGTCCTGCCAGCTATCCTTCGCTATCTTCAAATCTATTTTTAATAAAGCATGCTGGTCTGGGTTAATGTTATTAACATTTTTTAGTAAAGAATCATATTTTGATCCTATTGTATGCCACTGATTTGATATATTTTGAAGAGCAGTAATAGCTGTATCAATTGTTGCAGTCATATGTTCCGTTTTATTTTTGGCATCTGTCAAAATAACTAATTCTGCCTCTGCTCCAGAAATTCTGGACTTTAATTGTTCTATTTCTTGTTGTGCAGATGCGATATTCTTGTCAGCAGTGACAATCAATGGTATACCAACTGGAGGTATAAATACAGATAAAGCTATATAGCCACCACGCTTATCATAGTTTTCTTTAATTATATTATTATAATTACTGATTTGTTGTTGTAGAAGTGGAATACCGGCGTTCGTACTTTCTAAAATAGACTTCAATTGATTAGAATCGTCTTTAAAACTTCTTGTATCTTCAGCCATTGTATTTCGAAATGTTTTCAACTTTTCTAGTAGTCCATCCACTTCTTGGCTATTTTTCAAAATACTATTATATAATTTCTCCAGTTCATTTTTAAATGCCACTGTATCTTTTTGATCTAAAGCAGCTAGTAATTGATCATAACTCGCTTGAAAGGTATCATTATAACTTACACTATTCTGATTCGTTTTCATAATATCAGGCTTTAGATTATCTAACCAATATGTTGCATTCCTTTGCGCATCCTTTTGATGCTGAATCATGTTTGCTTGTAAATTACCATTTATAGAACTTATTTTACTTAAATCTGTCTGTTCTTGATTACGAATTGTTTGAGCATATGAATCCATTGTAAGGATACTTGCCCCCATTTTCTCCATTACTTCTTTATATTTATCAGGACCAAGAGAATAGCTCTTACTATCTTCTTGCTGTTGGGACACACTATTTTGCACAGCTTGTTCTGCTGCAAAGGTATGAAGTGGGATTACATTACTCGCTGCCATTCCAGTAATGATCGTTGATAAAATAACTTTCTTATACAATTTTTTATTCACCTTTTTTCACCTATTCTCTCAAATGTATCACGTATTTTTTTAAATTGATAAGCTTCTATTCTTTACTTCTAATGAATTACGATCATTGCAAATAAAACAACATATTAAAATAGGGGTTTTCATACTTTCTTATTCTATAACCTTTATCAAGTTTCATAACTATATAGGAAATCTCCTGTTCAAACTTGAACAGGAGACTCACATTATGTGTTCTTCAAAAGGGAAAGTCAGTATATTATATTTTTCATTACTTCGGCAATTTCTTGAAGTAATATTATTTTTTCTCTTCTACGAATGAAATCTCAGCCTTTTGAATATTTTCAGCATACTTGTTAACCTGTTCCCAGCTACCTTTAGCTATCTTCAGATCTACTTTTATAATAGTAGCAAGCTTGTCTGGGTTAATTCTGTCAACATTGTCATTCAATGATTTATATTTTGCCCCCATTGTCTGCCACTGATTCTTTACATTTTCAAGGGCAGTAATAGCTGCATCAATTGTTTCTGTTAAATTATTAGTATTATTTTTCAAGATCGTTAACTTAGCTACCTGTTGTTTTGCAGTGGAAATATTTTCTGTTAGATTTTTAATCTCTTCTTGTGCTTTCTTTATCTGCTGCTGCGATGTAACAACTCCGTATATCCCGCCTCCTAATGCACCTGCACCAATAGGCGCAAAGATAACTGTAGCAGTTAAGTATGCACCGAGAGCAGTTGCAACCGAAGATCCAATATAAACCTTGTTATTCTCATCAATTAATGTTTGATTTGTTTCGATTTGTTTCTGCATCAATGGAATTCCAGCATCTTGACCAGATAAAATATCTGTGATTTTGTTAGCATCAGTTTTTAAATTTTGTGTATCCAGTTCTAATTTGCCGCGAAAGGCTTTCAAATCTTGCACTAACCTGTCCACTGCACCTTTATTCTCTGAAATACTATCATCTAAACTTGTAAGCACAGCTTTTAGCGTTTCTTTGTCATTATTATTTACAGATTCTACCAAAACATCATAATAATTTTGAAATTGTGTATTATAATTGATAATATTTTGATTCGTCTGGATTATTTGCGGTTTCAAACCATCTAACCATTGTTTTGCATTTTTTTTAGAAGCATCGTGGTTGTCCTTAATGCTTTTTTGTAAATCATTGTTAATTACAGTTAAACCATCAAAATTAACATTTGCTTGTTTAACAATAGTTAAAGCATACAGATCCATTACCAACATATTGGATCCAGTTTTCTCTAACGCATCTTTAAGCCCTTCTGGTCCAAGTGAATACTCAGGGTACTCAGGGGAGTTATTTTCTGCACCTGCATAAATAGGTGCTGATTTTGTTGTATTTTCCGCTGCCGAAACATATGATGGCGTAATGCTACCCGCTGCGATTGTTGCAATTAATGTAGATAAAGCCATTACTTTATAAGGTTTTTTCATAATATTCCTATCTCCTTATATTATATTATTAAGAATTTTTTTCTTCATTCTACTATTTTGCCTCTGTTACTTTTATGTTTGTAACACTATTTTCATATTCCGTTGTTTGTTTATTCAATTCATCCGTAAACGTTTTGAGTTCTTTTAATTGTGCTTGTAATGCATTAGAATCTATTTTCACATCAGTACTAAGACTTCTCTTCATTTGAATCATTGTGTCATTAAAAATGTCCCAACTACTTACTAGCTTGTCAAAACTCTCAATTTGCTTTTTAACTACTCTTGTAAAGTTATTTAACTGTAGATCAATAAGTGTCATTTGAGTTGCTTGCACTTCAATTTTCGATAATTTTTGTAGCAATAGAATTTTTTGTTGTTGCTTCTGACGAACATCATTATTCAGTTTTGTTACTTCATCATTTTGGACTTGTCCAACTTGGTTATAAATCACTTCCAAATTAGATGTGTCTAAAGTTTGATCCTTACCTGCGTCTATCCAAATATCAATAACCGTCTTTCCAATATTTATAGAACCTTTTACATTTTCTTTTGGTAGAGCTAGAAGTTTTGTATAATCATCTTGAATGTTTTCATCAAGTTGTCTAATTTCCGTTCTGAATTTTTCAATGTCTCCGCCTGATCCCTTATAAAGTTCAATCGCTCTGCTAACTTTACTAGAAAAGCTCTTACTATCTTCAACCAAGTCATTTTTATAATTGTTTAAGTCTACTGAAGCTCCTTTCATATCATACTGAATTGCTTGCATTTGATCTTGAAGTGCATTAAAAATACTTACAAAGTCTTCTTTTGCTTGCGAATCGTCATTCACTTTTCCAGCTAGTTCAACCAATATATCATAATAATTTGTAAATCTTGTCCCAAAATCCTGCAGGTCTTGATTTACATTGAATAGTTTTGGATTATATTTATCCAGCCAGTCTTGAACATGGTTTCTTGCAGTACCTTGATCAGTTGTTATTCCAGGTATAGCAGTTACTTCAAGGTTTGGTTGCTTTAATATGATTAGCCCATATCCTTGAATTAATGGCGTCTGTGATCCTAATGTCTTAATCGAATCTGATAACCTATTCATAGCAACTTGATTTGTACTACTTGTTAGTTGTAAATAAGTTGTTTTACTTTCTGCAAAAGTATTTACAGGTAAGAAGCAACTTGTAGATACTGCTGTAACTAATAACCCTGCGACTAACGCTTTTTTCATGGTAATTCCTCCTATTAATTGGTGTTTTTTGATAAAATAGTTGGACTAAATTTTAAAGGTTTAATTTTTATTAATATGAAATCTAGCCTCACAACCGTTAATCGTTATAGATTGTTATAAAGATGTATATTATGGGAACCTAAATATAGATTATAAATATTTGTACATTATTCCCCCTAGTTTTGTCTGCATGGTCTCTACAAGATTACAAAAGATGAAATTATGCTGTACATTGCTTATACTTTCATCTCGGAATAAAATAAGATCCTAATTGCTATGTAGAGACTTAGAATGCTATTTTTTACAAATGTGATAATTTTGTGATTCTAGATCGTTTCCAAACGTAATTAACTGAGTGTTCCGAAAATTAACTTGACATAATGTTACTTGCAACTTTACTGCACTTTTATTCGTATAATCTTCTCCTCTCCCCAGTGGTCATACCAATTACACCTTTATTAAAACATTAAATTTCCAATGCGTAAATAGTAGAATTTTGTCGAATATATTTATTAATTCGATTATTACGTATTAATATTAGTAAAAATATTATATTTCTAAAATTATTTCTTAATTTCATTTCAGCAATTATAATAGTTACAACTTGATATATTCAGCAAAAAAATAACTATTATAATCTGCAGAAAAATTTAAATAATATTTAAATATTATTAATATAATTTAATCACACAATGTATAGACATCCCCTTTATTTGGGTATGCATAATTACATCTTCTTTGGTGATTTGCTCCAAAAGTCTTTCATCAAATTACCGAAACTTAGGATATTTCCAATTATGTAGAAACCTAAAAAAGTCCCTTTAAAATCCACTGGTTTTTTCATCGTCGTACACGTCCTTTATTTATGAATATTTTCAGTGTACACAATGATAGTATTTTTTGCACCAGAACCAAGTAGTTTATGTGAAATGAAACATTGGGATTTTTCAGGAATTAAAAATAAGATATTTTTTTATTTTATTAATTCACACAATTTTAAAAATTAAAATCTTTAATTGTTAATATTTGTTATATAATAAAATTGTCAAACCAGTCATCAAATAGTGTCCCTTATGTTTCTGTTGGAACAGTTTGATGGTCCCGTGTATTAACCGTCTAAGTTACAATGCACATGCGTATATATGATTTTCAATCTATCCATGAATGTATATAAACAGCTAAAAGAATGATAAAGGATTAAAATTATTTTACTTTTGAGAAGTATATTCTTGTACAAGAATCAATAAACAAAATATCATAACATAAAAAAAGAATTGCAAGCCATGTATTCTCTAAAAATTATAAAAGCAAAATATAGCTAAATTCCCCAAAAATACAGACGGTGTTTTGTGAAGGTAAGTTGAATAGAAAAAACATTCATTTAATAGGTGGATTGTTAAGTGTATTTATTTTTAAATACATAGATTTAAATTCTAAAAATTGATTTTTTGAATTAGTTTTTAATTGTATAGAATAATATTTACGCCCGTACATTTAGTTAAGTAAGTAGTATCTTTAACAAATATGGTAAATCCAATTAAACGATAAAGATTATAAGAAAATATGAAATTATAACACAATCATTATTTACACCTATAAATTTCTGAATAATCAAACTAATATTCTTTTACAGCAAATATAATCAGCATGTAAAGTTTTTCCTGAAAATTTGATGAATGGTGGGAATGAAATGAAACGTAGAATGTTAACAAAATGTTTTGGAATTATAAGTTTAATCATTATGTTGCTAGGGGTTTCTATTCCACAAGCAGCAGCCGAGATAATACATCAAGAAAAGTTTCAAATGAACTGGAATTATATTAAATTCAAAGGTACTGAAGTAAAGGTAAAGGCAGACTTACTAAGAACGTCATCAAAAGATGTTGCATATTGTTTATCACCTGATCTGAATTCACCTAATGGAGATGATCTTTCTGAAATTGGAAAAGAGAATGATTTTGTATATCGTGTCTTACTTTATGGATACCCTCAAAAAACGCCGGCTGAATTAGGAGTTTCTACAAAAGAGGAAGCCTACTATGCAACTCAACTAGCTATCTGGATTGCATCTAAAAAAATTGAAATTGCCGATTCAAAGCCAGAAAACCAACAGGTATATAACCTTGTAAAGCATTTGGTAGAAAAAGCTTCTAAAGGTACTGAAGTTCAGGAAACATATTTGAACGTAATACCTACTGGAAAACAAACTGTAGAGCAAAATGGGGAATATTTCGAAACAAATTTATATAGAGTTCAATCAAATTCAGTATCTGGAGTATACTCAGTTCAAATGGAGGGTGCACCAGAAGGAGCTAAAATTATAAATGAACAAGGTGAAAAAAAGAATGAATTCTCTATAGAGGAAAAATTTAAAGTTATGATTCCCAAAAACGCAACAAGTGGAAATTTCAAGATCAGAGTAAATGCAAAATTGCAGAGCTTACAAGCAGTTACCTTTGATGGCCAACAAAGGATTCAAGATGTAACTGCTTTATTACCAAGAATGAGTGAAAAAAGCAGTACAGATATAGTAGTAAGATGGGGATTTTTAGGGTCATTAAAAATTATGAAGGTAGGAGAAAATAGAGAGGCTTTAAAAGGGGCAGTGTTTGAGGTTGTAAGTGAAAATGGGGATTTTAGACAAGAAATCACTACAACTGAGAATGGGATTGCTACATTAAATAAACTTCCTACCGGTACGTATGTTGTAAAAGAAATTCAGGCTCCAGAAGGTTATGTACTTGATCCTACAATAAAAAAAATGGAAGTAAAAACTGGCGAGATAGCAGAAATAGAAATAAAGAATCAAAAAATAACAAGTGGCCTGGAAATTAAAAAAGTGCATGCTACATATGGAAATGCTAAACAATCTTATGATATACAAAGTAAAGAGCGCGCAATGGAAAATGATCTTGCAAGTAAGGAAAAGCATCACCTGCCATCAACAGGAACGAAGTTTCCAACTGTCCCTTTTGTAGGACTAGGATTTATTATTTTAGGAATCTATATATTAAAAATAGGGAAAAATCATAGTTAAAAACTATAAACAATAAGGGTTTTGTTACCAATGCTTAAAGTTAAATATGCTAAGAAATGTTTTGTGAAAAATGTAGATTATAACAATCCCTAAAATTGAAAACGCTTGCAATAAATGCAATTATGAAAAAGCTATATGATATACCTAAACGTGCTCTCCAGGATCAAATACAACGAGCGGATTTATTAAGTATTCCGATTAATTCCATTATTATATGGAACGCCGTATATTTAAGTAAATCTGTAGAAATGTTAAAAAGTAAGTATGAGTTTAATGAAGAACTATTAAAACATATCTCATCATTAGGATGGGAGCATATCAACTTTTTAAGTGAGTATCGATTTAATATAAAAGATTATATATTGAGTTCATTTCAAACTGATGTATATTCATAAAAAGCACGTTACTATTCTCATTAACATAAGAGAATAGTAACGTGCTTTTTACTTTAAGAATAGCCTAAATGCTTAAGTTGATGGATGTGTGGTGCTACCCCATCGCCATCAAGCTAAGAAAAGTAAACACCCCAAAAACGAAAAAAAAGAGCTAACTTTTCCAAATAACTAACTACAGAGCAAGAAAATTTTCATTTAGGGGGGATATTAAAACCTTAAGTTGATGGGTATGTGGTGCTACCCCATTACCATCAACTTAAAAGTACTTACTACCCATTATTGTTATAAACGTTATTCTTCCTAGATTAATAAGAAGAGATGAAAAAAACACCTTCACAGGTGTCTTTTTTCATTATAGAAATATCTTAAAATAGATATCTGATGTCATTTATTCAATAAAAAAACCTTTGTTACATCATAACGCCGTTATCTTTGAATGAATACCATTTCCCATCAATGAAATGTTTACCTGTTGCCATCGCACCGCTAGACTGTAAATAATACCATGTGCTATTTTCTTGTAGCCATCCTGTTTTCATCGTTCCATCTGTATTCATGTAATACCATGTGCCATTATCTTGCACCCAGCCTGTTGTCATCGGGCCATCATAAAAGTAATACCATTTCCCGTTATAACTTAGCCAACCTGCGTGGCTTGCTCCAGTTTTATCATCAAAGTAATACCATTCACCATCAATTAATTTCCAGCCTGTAAACATTGATCCATCTGGATTGAAGTACCAACAAGTACCTCCTTCACACATTTTCCCTGTCCACATGGCACCACTGTCAGCGAAAACGTAACGCTTTCCTCCCTCATCTAACCAACCTTCGTCCCACCCATTAGCTGAGCTTTTCATTGTACCATTTGCATTTAAGTAATACCATGTGCCCTTATCTTTTAACCAGCCTGTTTTCATCGTTCCATCTGCATTCAGGTAGTACCAATTCCCATTATCTTCAATCCAACCTGTTTTCATCTTAGAAGCCACAAAGTAATACCAGCTTCCTTTATAACTTAGCCAACCATTATGAGTATTAAAATGCGTCCGGCTTTCTTCGAAGTAGTACCATTCATTATTAATCAAATTCCAACCAGTTGCCATTGCTCCATCAGATAAGAAATAATTACCATCAGGATGTGAACCTATCCAATTGTTTACTTTCATATCTCCAGAGCCTGGATTCATGTAGTATATCTTACCATTATATTCAAGATAGCCCTCGTGTAAGTTTCCTCCTTGGTGAACGTAATACCATTCTCCTTCGTACTGAACCCAGCCTTCGTTCGTATATAACGCACCGTCTGCTCCTAATAAATAACATGAACCTTGATTAAAAATATTACCCGTTTTCATTGCTCCACTTTCAGCAAAGTAGTACCACTTTCCAGCATCACTTAACCAGCCATTACTTTTCATTGCTCCATCCGCATTCAAGTAATACCATGTACCATTATCTTTTAACCACCCTGTTTTCTTCACACTATTTTGATCATAGAAATACCATGTATTTCCCTCTTTTACCCACCCTGTTTTCTGCATTGCCTGTTCTGTTTTTGGAGTAAGTTGTTTTACAGCTTCTTGGTTTTCAGCATGAGATACTGCAGGCACTACAAACATTGCAGACATTAAAACTGGTAAAATAGCTTTCTTCATTTTCCATATCCCCTAAATAATGAATAATTTTAGTTTTTATTTCCACAAACAGAATTATATTATGATATTTAAATATAATCAATAGGTTTTGTAACAAAAATGTAATCTTTTTTTAATTTAACGACACAAAATATCCATTAATGTAATTATTGTTACTTTCCAGTTACAATGTAAGTATCATTACACATCTATCAACTTAAGGGATTAATTGTCCCAAAAACGAAAAAGATGAGTCGAATTCTCATAAATAACTGTAAAAAGGTAAAATTTTCGTTATGGGGGGTGACCTGTTTTCTTAGGTTGATGGCGATGTGGTGCTACCCCAATATTATCTTTACAAAAGTGTATCTTCCCCCCTTTATAATAAATCGAATTCTCTATCTCAGAACAATTTATCTTACTAATTGCATACAAATCCCTAAAACTACAGCTTGCGTGCGGTCTGTCACCTCAAGTTTCTGATTAATGTTATGTACATGGGTTTTAACAATTCCTTCTGAAATATACAGTATATTTGCTATTTCTTTATTCTTCTTTCCATATGCTATGAGTTGCAATATCTCAATTTCTCGATCTGTTAATGGTTCTATAAAAGATGAAGCCTTAGGCTGATTTGTTGAAATATTATCTCTAGAATTTATAATCTTTGCGAGCGCTTGTTTCGCTGTCATGCTATTATATAAAGTGGCACCGCGCTGTATAGAGCGTACACCATCTAATAGCTCTTTCGTTTGAGTATCCTTTAATAAATATCCGGCGGCACCAGCACGAATCCCATCGAATACATAGTCTTGCACATCAAAGGTTGTCAACAATATTATTTTTGTATCTGGCAAAGATTGCACAATATTGCGAGTTGCATCAATGCCGGTCGCCTGCGGCATTTGTACATCCATCAACACGATATCAGGTATGCAGCGCAAAACAATCTTTACGGCATCCTTACCATTATCTGCTTCACCTACAACTTCCATATCTGATTGACTATTAAATATATACGTCAGCCCTTGTCTGATGATTGGTTGATCGTCCACTAACATGATTCGAATTTTTTTTATCGTTTTCATTCGTCGTCCCTCCTATCTCTAGGCTTCATCACATACACGATTCATTAAAGGAATAATCGCTTCCACCTTCAATCCCCCGTCTGAATTAACCGAAAAATTACAAGTTCTCCCAACAGATTGACACCGTTCAATCATTCCTTTTACTCCAAAACCATTTTGGTATAAATTTCCACTTAAAAATTGTCCATTATCGGAAACAATGAGCGATAATTCTTGTGCATGTTCTTGTATACATACATCTACTTCATTGGCACCAGAATGACGTATTACATTTGTAATGGATTCCTGAAGAATACGGAACATTACAATGCTAATGTCCTCAGACCATTCAGAGAATTCTCCTTTTTCCTTTAGTTGAAACCGAATTTGTGAATTAATTTTTCGACATCTAAATCCCTGCTATACAGAATAAAAAGTAACCTACACTCGTTTGCGCTTTCTGTTTTTACTTCGCATGTGGCAGAAAAAGGCCCTGACCGCTTCTATGCATGGCCAGATGCTCTCTCTTACCTAAAAAGAGGGGTTTTATGTCCGTTTTTTAATTGATGTATATATAGTTTAAAATTCTTTAACAAATTCATTATGAAATTCTCCACCCTAAAAGTTGCATCATATCTTCATAGAGTCATAGAATTAATCTGTGGTCGAAAATACGTAAAGAGCTGCTAGAATTCATTCCTGAAGAATACGAAGAATAAAGGAAGGAAACGAAGTAAAAGCTAAAAAAATTAGAAAAGGAAAATGGAGAGATGAATTAAATGTTAAAGATCATCAAACATTTAAAACCATTTGTTGCCTCAATTATTGCAGTTATATGTCTATTATCCATACAAGCCGTATGTGACCTGTCACTGCCAGACTACATGTCTAACATTGTGAATGTAGGTATTCAGCAAAAAGGTGTAGAAAACGCAGTACCTGGGGTTATTCGTAAAAGTGAGCTCGATAAACTTAAACTCTTTATGAATGAAAATGAGAAGAAAAAAGTAGATGACAACTATATACTTTTAGATAAGAACAATCTTTCTCAAAGTGAGCTGAAAAATGACTTAAAAGATTATCCGCAGCTTGATAAAGAACCGCTTTATAAGCTACATACAGAGGATAAAAATACAATTAACGAACTTAACGATATATTCGGGAAACCAATGTTAATTACACAAGGAATTGAAAAAGGCGGCTCATCTGCTTTCACTGCACCAGGTGATAACAAAGCACCGGCGAAGCTTCCGCCAAATACAGATCCTTTTGCAGTAATTGCTAAACTGCCTCAAGATCAAATCGATGCAATGAAAGAAAAGGCGGATGAAAAGTTTAAGAATATGCCAGGCAGCATGGTAACACAGTCAGCCGTTTCATTCATTGAGAATGAATATAAAAAGATCGGTATCAATACAGATAAGCTTCAATCCAATTATATTCTTACTTCTGGCGGAAAAATGCTGCTTTTATCCTTAGTAAGTATGGCAGCTACCGTTATCGTGAGTTTACTTGCTGCAAAAGTAGCTGCTGGATTAGGTAGAGATCTTAGAAAGAAAGTATTTCGGAAGGTTACAAGCTTTTCTAATGCAGAGTTTGATAAGTTTTCCACTGCATCTCTAATCACAAGAAGTACAAATGATATTCAACAAGTGCAAACACTTATGGTTATGCTGCTTCGTATCGTATTCTATGCACCGATTTTAGGCATAGGCGGAATTATTAAGGTACTTACTACAGACCTTTCAATGGGATGGATTATCGCAGTTGCAGTTATCGCGATTTTAAGCTTAGTCATTGGTCTATTTAGCATCGCGATCCCTAAGTTTAAGAGTATCCAAAAGTTAGTAGATAAAATTAACTTGATCACTCGTGAATCTTTAACAGGTATGCTCGTTATTCGTGCTTTTAATAATCAAAAGCATGAAGAAAAGAAATTCGAAAAAGGAAATCAAGATTTAACAAGAACCAATTTATTTGTAAGCCGTTTAATGTCATTTATGATGCCAATGATGATGCTTATCATGAATGCCGTTACTGTACTTATTATTTGGGTTGGATCACACCAAGTGGATATGGGACATATGCAAGTTGGTGATATGATGGCATTTATGCAATATACAATGCAAATCATCATGGCCTTCTTAATGATTTCTATGGTATCCATTATGGTTCCGCGTGCTTCTGTATCCGCACAGCGCATTGCAGAAGTTTTAGATACTGACCTTTCTATTCATGACGCAGCGGAGCCAAAAACATTTGCTTCTGACAAGAAAGGCTACGTTGAATTTAAAAATGTTAGCTTTAAATATCCAGGTGCAGAAGAAGATGTGCTTTCCAATATTACCTTTACCGCAAAACCTGGAGAAACGACAGCTTTCATCGGAAGTACAGGTAGTGGTAAATCAACATTAATCAACTTAATTCCACGCTTTTACGATGTCACAAGCGGCCAAATATTAATAGATGGCACGGATATTAGAGAAGTATCTCAGAAGGAATTAAGAGAGAAAATTGGTTATGTACCGCAAAAAGGAGTTCTATTCTCAGGTACGATCGAAAGTAATTTGAAATACGGTAAGAAAGAAGCAACTGAAGAAGAACTCGCAAAAGCGGCAGAAATCGCGCAAGCTATGGAGTTTATTAACGCGAAATCTGAAAGCTTCCGTACAGAAATATCACAAGGTGGTACGAACGTTTCCGGTGGTCAAAAACAAAGACTTTCTATTGCGCGTGCTCTTACGAAAAAATCGGAAATCTTCATATTTGATGATAGTTTCTCAGCTCTTGACTTTAAAACAGACGCAGCCTTGCGGAGGGCTTTAAACAATGAGATTGCGGGAAGTACTATTCTACTTGTTGCCCAAAGAATAAGTACAATCATGAATGCAGATAAGATCATTGTACTTGATGAAGGAAAAATAGTCGGAACTGGTACTCATGAAGAGCTTATGGAAAACTGTGAAGTTTATAAGCAAATTGCTTTATCACAACTTTCAAGAGAGGAGTTGTCATCATGAGTGATAGAAAAATAGAACATAACAGACAAGGTGGCCATGGCGGCGGTCATATGGGCGGCGGCATGAGAAAGATTGAGAAGGCAAAAAACTTCAAAGGAACGATGAATAAGTTACTTCAATACTTAAAGCCATATAAGTTCTCGATCGTGATCGTCATTATTTTTGCAATCGGTAGTGCGGCCTTTGCAATCGTCGGTCCGAAGATTTTAGGTAAAGCAACAACAAAACTTTTCGAAGGACTCGTAGACAAAGTAACAGGCGTGCACGGTGCTGCCATTGACTTTACCTATATCGGAAACATTGCCCTCCTGCTCCTTGGATTATATATAGCGAGCACTGTGTTTTCCATTATACAAGGATATATCATTTCGGGAGTAGCACAAAAGGTATCTTATAACTTCAGAAAAGAAATTGATGAAAAAATCAACCGTATGCCGCTTAAGTACTTTGATAAAACGACACATGGAGAAGTATTATCTAGAGTTACAAATGACGTAGATACTGTGAGCCAAACTTTAAACCAAAGTATGTCGCAAATCATCACATCCGTTATTACAATCATTGGTGTACTCATCATGATGTTATCAATCAGCTGGCAAATGACATTAGTAGCTCTCTTAATATTACCAGTATCAATGACACTCATAATGGGCGTCGTAAAAAGATCACAAAAATACTTTAAGTCCCAACAAGAGTATTTAGGACACGTGAACGGTCAGGTCGAAGAAATTTATAGTGGTCACAATATCGTAAAAGCTTTTAACACTGAAGAAGAAGAAGTGAAAAAATTTGAAGAGGTGAATGATACTCTTTACCACTCTGCATGGAAATCTCAATTTTTATCTGGAATGATGATGCCGATTATGATGTTTATCGGTAATATCGGTTACGTAGCTGTATCCATTTTAGGCGGATGGCTCGCTGTAAAGAGAACAATTGCTGTTGGAGATATTTTAGCCTTCGTTCAATATGTTAGAAGCTTTACGCAACCAATCGCTCAAGTGGCCCAAATCGCTAACGTACTTCAATCCACTGCAGCTGCTGCAGAAAGAGTTTTCGAATTTTTAGATGAAGAAGAAGAAATTCCGGAAGCAGAAAACCCAGTGAAGCTTCAAGAAGTTAAAGGAGAAGTTACATTCAAAGATGTTCAATTTGGATATAATCCAGATAAAATCATCATCAATAACTTCTCAGCTAATATTAAACCTGGACAAAAGGTAGCCATCGTAGGACCAACCGGAGCAGGTAAAACAACGATCGTAAAACTATTAATGCGTTTTTATGATGTAAACAGTGGTGCCATCTGTATAAACGGTCACGACATAAAAGACTTCACCCGCGAAGACTTGCGCAGCATGTTCGGGATGGTGCTGCAAGACACATGGCTATTTAACGGTTCCATCATGGAAAACATACGTTACGGTAGACTGGGTGCAACCGACGAAGAAGTGATTGAAGCAGCGAAAGCAGCTCACGTTCACAGCTTCGTAAAAACCTTACCAAATAAATATCAAATGGAACTAAACGAAGAAGCAAGCAACGTATCCCAAGGACAAAAGCAGCTATTAACAATTGCCCGTGCCCTTCTAGCGGATCCGAAAATACTCATACTCGACGAAGCAACAAGCTCCATTGACACTCGTACAGAAGTGCTGATTCAAAAAGCCATGGAAAACCTCATGGAAGGCAGAACAAGCTTTATCATCGCTCATAGATTATCAACAATCCGTGATGCCGATTTAATCCTTGTCATGAAAGACGGGGATATTGTAGAACAAGGTAATCATGAAGAGTTATTGAAGGCTGATGGTTTCTATGCTTCGCTTTATAATAGTCAGTTTGAAGGTGCGGATGCTTCTTGAGTTAGGTGGGATGAGGGTGAAGATCAGCTTGATCAATTTTATTTTTCTAACACATCTGAACGAATTAATTTTAAATCATCTGTTTTAATTGCACCTGTTGAAGTAGATGATGGTTTAACTTTTGTAGCTGTGTCCCAATAACCGCCACCTTGCCAAAACTGTGCAAAAGGTGAATTTATTGTTTTATTTACAGCCCCCGCAACTATGGAACCTGGTTTTAAAGTATATTCAGCTGATGGAAGTTTCACTTTATAGCACAAATAACTTTTGCCATATATAAGGCCACTGAAAAAGCCCACTTAATAAGAAAAAGGAGTTCACCACCTACTATATACAGGTAATGAACTCCTTTCCATTTTCTACATATTAATAAAATACACGTTATTTTTTCAAAGTAATCACTTTTTCAGTGCCTTCCCATGCATAAGTGTATTTGTTATTGGTGATTCACGTACGTCTCAAACCATAAATGAATATATCCAGCTGTAATGCGCTGTGCTTCCATTAAACGTTTTCCTGTTACCGGTGTTACTTCAGCACGCCATTTGTCAGCAGAGTCTTGTGATACCGCTGCTTTTAGGAACCAACTTTTCGTATTATCATTAACAATTGATGGGAAATCAGCTTTTGCAGCTGATGCTGATGCATGAACCCACTCTTCTGGATTTGTACTTTTCCAATTCCAATAGCCATCTCCATCTGTTACTCTATAATTGTCTTTCACTGTATCAACGAAGTTTTCATATTTTGAGTGGAAGCCAAATGGATGCGAAATGTTAGTAAAGTTTGCTGCATGCATTGGTTGGTTGACATCCCCTAAATAATGAAGTGATAATCCTAAATAAAAGAATGCATTTTTCATATCTTTATTTTGATAAGCTTCACCAGCTAATTTAAAATACTTTGCTCCCGTTTGCTTTGCTTGTTTAGCAAATGGAATATACGTTTTTTCTGAATCAGGATCATAGAAGTGTGAAGCGAATGTAGAATTATCATAGTATGGGTTTTTATAATCTGCAGAATAAATACCTTCCTCCAAATTAGTACGCCATTCATTTAATAGAGCTGTCTCATTTTGCTTCACCACAGTCGTATTTTGGGACATAATATCAATGGCTCTGTTTACAATCCATAAATGAGAACTTACTCCTTCATTATGTACAGATTCCGCTGACCATTTTAGAGCAATAGGTGGATCTTGGCGGTCAATTTCATGTGCAAACGCCACACTTTGAATAGGAGCTGTTAAAGCAATTACAGAAGCTATAGCTAAAATTTTTCTTTTCATAAATATTCCTCCAATTGATGTATAATCTAAATTTCGTTCATATGCTTTTATTGCAACTTATTAGCAAATATATTGAACAATGCGTAAGTTAGATAGATTTAATAGCTGCTTTATTGTAAAGGTACTAATTCATAGCCAGCGTAGTCTTCAGGGGCAGATATTCCCCACAATTTATCTTGATTTGCAAATGGTTGCCCTGAAGTCTCTAGCTGGAAGGTTGTTGTAACTCCATAACTAGATTGCTGTGGATCTGCATTATACCAGTCAGTAGGTCTACCAAGTTTATCTCTAAGATAATCCGTTTTACCTGTTACTAAATCTATTTCCTTCGAATTTTTTTTCTTAACTGTTAAAGTGCTTCTTGATTGGTCACTAAAATAGATCCAGCTTCGATTGCCTGCATTTACATATTTTTTTGTTCCTCCTGCATCAGCATTTGATCCCCCAATCCACATTGACACTGTAATTGGAGTATTATTTCTTATATATCCATCACTCTCTACTCCAGCCGGTGCTTCAAAATTGATAGGTGTACCATAATACTCATTACCTTTTGTATCCTTATGCTTTTCAGCAGCACCGTAATAAGACGAGTTTTTATATTGAATTACATAATGCCAACCCGCAAACTTCTCATAAGTTATTCCAAGTCTATTCTGACCTACGGGTGCTACTCGTTTTTCAAAAGGAATACCTGTCACCCACAAATATTTGTCTACTAGTATGTAATCTTTATTTGTGGTAATTGGATCACCATAAATATCAAGTATACGATCGTCCTCAGCTGCATAAGCAGAATTTGTAGGAAAAACAGTTACTATCAAACTAAATATTAGTGCTAAAAATGTAAATATAGACAGTTTTCTTTTCATAAACATGTCTTAACTCCTCCTTATTTTTACTAATGGTTTTACCACTTGCGCGCATCGTCTACTAGTAGATCAACTTCATCCTATCTGGCAAATCTTTCATTTCTCTTTCATAAATGTTACAAAAGTCTTTCAAAGGTCTGACGTATTTGCTGATGAAACTAGCACACAAAGAAGAAAACCTGCATGTTCATTAGCTTTATCGTTAATTTATTTAATCATATATATAAATTATATATAATTATGCAATATTGCATATCGAAATGTATTGATATTAATGTAAGCGCTTACTATAATAAAAACATAAAGATGTACCACATCTTAACACATAAAAAGAGGAGGAAATAACATGGCAATCGCAATGGCAGTTTTAAAATTTTTAGGTGGATTAATTCCAGCCGTACAAGAGCTTTTAAAAGCATTTATGTAAGTTCATTATTCCGCAATTATTTATAAAAATTATCATACAAATGATCTGTATATCAAAGATGAATTGATGTGCTGATCATTTGTGTGAGCAAACTTTAAACAAGAAAAAGAATCCCAAAAGGAATTAAGGGATTCTTTTTTATTTAATTCAATTTTTTCTCGAATATTAAATTATTCTTTGTTAAACAGATGAACAAGGAATAGCAAAAGTCTCTTATTCATTACTTTTCGTCGTTATATACGATTAAACGAATTTACTTTACTAATAATGAATATGTTCCCTTTCTGTTTTCCTCTTCAAAAAATGCAACTACATAATACTTCCCAGGTTTCGCTTCAAATTTCCCTTTCATATTATTTCCATCCGCTTGGCCCGTAATGACAGGATTTCCTAAATCTGATTCGTGATATACATCCCACTTTATTCCAATTCCCTGTTCATCTATAAAGGAAATATCTACTTCTTTTGGAGATGTAACATTGAATGTGTACATATACGCCATATTAGGCATATCCATATTTCCTTTGAAAAGCTTATTAAAACGAATTGCCTTTGCACTGTCAAATCCATGTCCTACTGGTTCATCTTTTTTTACAGTAACCGTTGTTTGTCCTCGGCCTACTTTTCCTTTATTATCTTTCACTGTTAGCTTTGCAGTATATGTCCCCTCTTTTCCATATACATGAGTAGGGTTTGCTTCTGTACTTGTTGTACCATCTCCAAAATCCCAAAGATAAGAAACAATATTTCCACCTGTGCTTTCTGTGCCATCACTATGAAACTCAACTTTTTCATTTAACATCTCATTGTATGGTCCATTCATATTTACTTTAATCGTCTGTTTTTCTTCTTCTCCCGTTGCAACACCATGGAATACAACATCGTATTCAAATTGATTGTTCGCATTCACACGATAATTGACAAAATACGCTGTAACTGTTTTGTAGCCGCTCCATTCTTTTTGCGCTAACTGTTCTAAAGATTGATTGATTTGCTTGCTCATCGCTTTCCAATCCTCAGATTCTCCTTTTGTTACGCCGCCTGTATATGTTCCTTCTAATGTAAACGTATTAAAGAATTGAGAATTATGCTTTGTCATTGTTGCATCTTTTATCTTTGCTACATCTACAATTTCTTTCTTTACATCAGCTAGTGGCTTTGGTGCATGTTCAGCTAAATAATCATCTGATACTTGTGGGGTATTATATTTATCTTGATTATCAATTAACTGCTTCATATAGTCTTGGTATTCTTTATTTAAATTTGGATCCTTACTTAAAGCTTCACGATATGCATCGTAACCCTTCACATCATTTGCACGAATTAAATCTTGAATCTTATCGAAAGTTTCAAATTGATGAGTATATAAGTAAGACTGCAGTGCAAAAGAATAATTATAAAAATCCCATGATCCATATTTCGAAAATAATGTTCGTTCTGCTGTATAACGTTCTGCAGGATTAGATGATAATCCTTTAATTACACTTTTGCGCGGAACAACGTTATTCGTACGAGTAGATCCCGCAAAAAATTCTGCATTTCCTTCATCAAACCAAGTCATACGTTCATTTTGATATAATTCTCCTTGTCCCCATGCTCCTGGAACTTCGTATCTTGCCTGTAAATAGTGTGTAAATTCATGACGGAACAATTCTTCTAAAGTATAACTACTTTGCTGCGGTGTACGTTCAAATGTAAAGAACGTTCCTTTTCCTTCAATGTAAATGCCACCATTATTCGTATCATATCCATATAGTTGGCTATTTCGTTTATATTCATATGGATCATTATAAATTACGATTGTCAGTACATCATCAGCTTTCCCTGATTCTAACGCTGCATCATTTCCAATTACACGATGATATTGCGCTTTTACTTCTTTAGCAGCCCAATATAGTCTCTTAACCTTTTCTTCCGTTACTTTATCTCCTGTTTTAAATACGATAGAACCGTCATCGAATGTATACGTTTTTGGTAAGTACTGCTGTTGGCCTTCTTCACGGATTTTCTTTAAATCTACTGTATTTCCGTTATAATCTTTTCCACCATAGTTTGTTGAAATTTGCTCTACAGCATTAAAATAAGCTTCACTTAGACGAGGGTACATATGCATTGCTTGTGTAAGTACTTCTAAAGGTTTATTTGGATTACTATGAAATTTCCCTAAACGACCAGCATAATAAATACCATTATTAATTAACCAACTATTTTCTGTTGTCACTTGATTCAGAAGAGCCATTCGACTGACTTCATTTATGAAGCCATCAATTTTCCCATACCATATTGTTTCGTCCGCTTTTTTCCTTGTACCATTCAAGTAAGACTGTATATCCTCATCAATCCCTTGGATAAGATTATACAAGGCGTCCCCTTTATTCTTATCACTTACATATGTAGAAATATTATCGTTATATTGCTTTAAAATATTACCTGCATATTGAACCGTTTCAGCATCACAAGAAGCATTTCTAATTAATTTACCGTATGCAGATACCACTTTATCCTGCTTATTTGTACCAAGTTTAAAATTCGGATTTTTTGCAATTGCTTTTAATGCAGGTAAACATTTATCATGGAAGCTTCGCTCATTTAAATAGTTTAATTCTTTATTATTAAAGCCTAAATAAAAACCGCAATATAATACTTCAACAAACGTCTCAATTCCTTTTGTATCATCTTTTGTAAATGCGCTTCCGCGGCGACCTAATTCATCAATAATAACTTGTATTCGCCCTTTATTTTGATAAAACGCCTTTGTTTCTTGATTAAATTGAGATAAATCTGTAATTTGATCCCAACTAACATTTGCCAATGTATCAATTAATTCGTCATCACTCATTCTATTCAGCTCTGCCACAGAATACTTTTGCTGAAATTGTTTTGCCGCTGCTCGTTTCACGACCGGAGCTGGACGTTGTGAAAAATCGTTCACTTTTAAACGTTCTTCATAAGACAATGTTTCGTCTGCTTTTGTAGAATGTGCAATTTCATCGGTTGAAGTTTCTATCCCAATTGGTTTCTTTTGTAACACATTATAAGGTGTATTTTCTTCCGCTGATACTTGTGTTTGAATACTTCCAAATGATAAAGCCACTGTACTAATACCGAGCATCATTTGGGTAAACTTTGATTTCTTGTTCATAACATTTCCTCCATTTATAAAATCCATAAAAACACATTATTAATATAACATAATATAAAATATGATATTTCATATTATTTCTGTACACTAGAATACTATATCAAAAAGAAAATGATACGTTTTGATATAATTTGAACAAAAAAAGGCACTCTACTGAGTGTCGAATGAGTACCTTTCTGTGGTTTATAATCTTATTGTTTTAAATCAAATTGAATATGCTAAATGATAAATATTTTGTAAATTACTTGAGCCTTTTGTAAATTATTTAATCCTATAGATTTAGTACGACCAGGTTCATTGTAGTAATATAGATCAACAATATCATATCTGTATAGGAATCTACCAGGATAATAAAAGTTCTCTCTATATGCTAGTGATAATGAAGCTGAACTTGATTTTCTGTTTTTTACTTAGATGTAAGAGTTAATAAAATACCTACTGGATAATCATATGTTTTTCTTAAATTAGATTTATGCAATCTCTCCCTTTTTTTATCATCTCTACATGAATACAAAAGATGAAATTATACTATACATTGCTAATACTTTTTACTTCAGACTGAAATAAAATCACCTTCGACATGTACATCTTAGTTTAAATATGTTTCAAATGACTTTCATAAATGTTACAAAAGTCTTTCAAAGATCTGACTTCTTTTCTGATGAAACTAATAAACAAAAAAGGAAACCTGCATGTTCATTACCTTTAATGTTATTAATATAATTCAATCACACTCTGTATATAGATTCCCTTTATTAGGATATGCAAAATTGCATCAAAATATAGGTTTAAATAAGAGGCGCTCTTATAAATAACTAGCTGTAAAGAAAATTTTTTGTTTAGGGTCTACTTAAAACTCTTAAGTTGATGTAAATTCATCTACAATTCTATTGCTCTAACTGGTGCGATTCTGATGATTTAATTTAAAAAACAAAAAAGGATGTAAATAATAATTCACATCCTCTTTTGTAACTCTAATTTTCATTAGAACACTGCATTCTATTATCTTCTTTCAAACAGATTTCTATGAATTCAAATAAACCTTTTGCCTCAACAGAACGTTTTCCCCAATCATGCCAAAAATATAGCACTTGTCCTACTACTCCAGATTCTGATGGATCTGTATCAATACAAAGATAATCCCCACCACCATTTTCTGCAATTGGAATCCACTTAGAATTCCAAAGAACAGGTTTAAGTTCATTTTCAATATTCGACTCTAAATCATCTGGATCGAATTCATCCTGTAGAAATGTCCAATTGTCTATAATTTGAGAAGTTGGGGAAAGAACCAAATTTCTTACAAAAGATTCAACCCCAGGTTCCCAAATTTGTCCGTTATACACCCTGTAAAAACTTTTCATTTCTTTAGGAAGTGTAATACCCAGTGTAGTTTCAATTAACTGAAAATCTTCATCACTTGCACCCGGTTGGAGGTTTAATGTTTTTTGAAAGTTCACTTCAAGGCTTGAACCTCTATTAATTATACGTTTCCATAGTAATTCAGCTTGATTTATCATGTCTTTTCCCCTCCGCTTATATCTCAAAAAATCCAATTTAAAAAACACACAATTACTATTAATCTAAGGTTTTGAATTATCCCCATAACGAAAACTTAATTAATCGGTATATACTTCTTGAATCCCTTACTTATAGTGCCATTATAACCATTTTTAGAAAAGAATTTATGTGCTTCTATTCTATTTATACTACTTAATAGGATAATTCTTGTGGATCCCCTTGCAATTGATAGCCGTTCTACATGTTTTAGTAACTTTTCACCTATCCCATTACCTCGAAAATCTTCATTTACAATCACATACTCTAGAACAGTATATGGTCTAAATTGATATCCAGGATCAAGACAAAAAGTCATAAATATACTTCCTTTAACTTTACAATCTTCCTCATACACAAATAAGAAATTATTAGAATCATTCCTTATCTGCTCAATTCTTTCTGGTAAAACCTTAATGTTTTTACTATGTGGTGCTAATTTTTTATATAGATTTTCAATTACATGACTGTCTTTTGGTTCAGCTTCACGAATCATATAATTCCCCCCTCTATTAACATAGATATATCAATGATTCGATCTATTCTAATAGTTCATCTTTTGACTCTATTGTATCCTAAAACAATGCTTTTTTAGTACAATTCAGATAATAAGATGGTAAAAAAAAGAGAATAGAAGGGATGGCATTTTTGCTTTGGGGTATTTGTTTTTCTTAACTTGATGGGCATGCGATAGGACCCCTAATGGAAGGTAGGAATTAGAATAACTCTCCAAACAGATCTTTTAGATTAACCTATGTATTTCCGCGGTTAATCTATTACCTTCTACCTTCATAAAGATCTGTACCAGTACATTATTCGTATTTTCAAATACTAAATCGAAATAAGGATACGCTATAGTTGCATCTCTGCCTATAGGTACATAGCCAACTGGCTTTGAATGACTATATCTTTCTATCATTTTTAATCCTGCTTGATCCGCTGCATTATAAAGTGTAGAAGAAGTTTGACAAACCCCTCCTCCATAACCATCTACTAATTTTCCCGCAACGATTTCTTTTCCAAGCTGATATCCTTTATCAGGTGTTGTATCTCCTATTAAAGCATTAAAGGAAAAACGATCACCTTTTCCTAATATTACACCATTAATAGTATTTGCCGACAAACGAATGTTTTCTATCTTACCATTAGCTGTGCCAACTATGTCCGCCACATATTTTCCAATTACTTCGGTATTTCGATTTGCATCTTTTGATTGAGCAATAGGCCGTTTCTTAACAATTGGCAATGCACGGGAACGTTCCCACATTCCCACATTCATTAAATCCTCTACTAACTCTTTTTCAAATAATTCATATGAAGGCTTTCCTTCTTTCCATATTCCATCACTAGTCATACGAGAAGGTATCATTTTTTGACCAATCTGTTTGC
This sequence comes from Bacillus sp. FSL K6-6038, assembly GCF_038050455.1. Classification (NCBI taxonomy): domain Bacteria; kingdom Bacillati; phylum Bacillota; class Bacilli; order Caryophanales; family Bacillaceae; genus Bacillus; species Bacillus sp. FSL K6-6038. The sequence continues at coordinate 930,276 of NZ_JBBOUH010000001.1, read as the reverse complement.
CTATTTCATTAGCGATTTTTTTAATATTTAATTTATATTGATTTTCATCTTGAAAATATCCTAATGAAGTTAAATTTATTTGTTTGACCATTTTTCCACTAGTAGGATCTACTAAATTTATCTGTGTATCCCCAATGTCTTTTATTCCTATAGATTTCTCGCCTATATCACTTACTAAAGATGCTTCTTTAACCTGAGATTTACATCCAACTAATATAATGGCGCAGAGAGCACTAAGCACATACAAATGTCTTTTACGTAACAATTGATTCCCCCATTTCATTATAATGTTTTCTCGTTTTTAATTATTTGATTAATTATTTTTTATATTGTGTCTGTTCATCGATTCTATAAAAAAAGACATCCTCAAGGACGCTTTCTTTCAGCTATTTGCATGAGAACCCAAAATAATACAACTAAATACCACAATTAGAAATAAAATTACTAAACATATTGAGAAATATTTCATAAGAGACTCCTTTTTGATATGATGTGCAAAATATATTCTCATAAATTAAGTCAGGAAATAACCACAAAAAAGAATTATTACCCCTATATTCTTACGTTTAAAGTCCTATTACTTTTACTTATTAAAGCTACTAACTAATCAATTCCATTGCTACCTCTTTCGCTCTGAACACTTTTTTGTATTGTTTAAATTCTTGTTTATCAACTCGAAATTTTTCACCAGTATCCATGTTTTTTACTAGATATGTTTTAGCAGTATATTCCTTTATTAAAAAATAAAAGAAATATATCCAGAAAGATAATGTGAAAGTCGAGAGAGCTAAGAATACTCCCGTAATAAACATTACAATTTCCAAACCTGAATTTACTCGTTTTAAAACATCTTTTTGTCCTGTTGCTGCTTGCTGTAGTCGTTGCATGCGTTGTAAAGATGAAACAGTATCATAGCTCATGAAAAACCTCCTTTAAACGAAATGCTATTTAGAACTTCGATTTGTCTTTAGGGATGAGGAGGCAAGATACTTAAATTGATAATTATTTTTCTTACTTTTTCTCTTTTATTTTAATCTTCGCGTCTTCATAGAATTTTAGTTTTCCCTCATTATACTCTTTAGTATATTGATTGAATTTTTCTTTTTCTTTTAGCGTTTCTTCGTTTAATGTATTGATAGTTTTAACTTTCTCACCAATCTCTTTTAGTTTTGTTTCTTTACCTTTTAACTTTTCATAAAGTTCTTTTTCAGCTATTAATTCCTCTTTATAACTATTATTTATTTTTTGAAAAACTTCATAGCGATTTTTATAAACTTCTTCTACTTTTTCCGCTTGATTTTTTAACTTTTTGTCCTCAATTTTATCTATATAACTATGAACTGATGCGGTTTCTTTTTGGGCTTTTTCTAATACATCCTTTTCATCTTTTACCAATTTTTCACGTTCATTTACAGTTGCAATGGCTTGCTCTATTTTTTGTATTACTCCCTCATTTTGCTCTTTCCCTTCTTGTATAATTTGATTATACAATTCCTGTTCTTTTGTTTCTAACTGCTCAAATGTTTTTACATTATCAAATAATGCTTTTTCTTGATTTGCTGCATTTTCAAAAGCTACATATAATTGATCTTCGGGTTTTGCCCCCAAACAACCACCTAGAAATCCAATTGATAAGATTCCTATTAATACCATTTCCCTATAAATCAATGTTAATTCCTCCTATGATGTTATATACGTTTATCATGCCAAAAATTCACTGAAAAATGCTCGTCTTCATGATACGCTTCAAACTCATATCCTTTTTCTTTTAATCCTTTTATAATAGCTGGTACAGCAGCAACAGATTGTGGATGAATATCGTGCATTAGAATCACTTCTTTGGACTGGTTTGCATTTGTTAAGACATTTTGAACAATCTGAGATGAAGCGGCATCAACTGGCATCTTATTATACTTCCAATCTAAAGAGTCAATAGTCCAATCCCATACTTTTAAATTAGCTTCTACTGTTCTATTTCGAAGTGCTTCATTTAATCCTGGCATGGATCCATATGGAGGACGAGTTAGTTTTGGGGATTCTTTAATAATATTTGCTATTAAACCTTGATCTTCTTTCATTTCATTTACATATTCGCCACTTGTATATAATTTTTTAAAATCATGTGTCATACTATGCATGCCCACATAATGCCCTTCTTCCTTTTCACGTTTCACCAACTCTGGAAACTGTTTTACATTTTCGCCAATTAAGAAAAATGTTGCTTTCACATCATTTTCTTTTAAGATGTTTAACAAATCAGCCGTATATTTACCTGGTCCATCATCGAAAGTAAGATAAACAACCTTTCTCTCCTTACCATTAAAATGGGTTGGTGTTGCTTTTTTTATTTTAATTTTTGGTTGTTCACTTGCTAGCTGTACAGTATTTTCTTGCTTGGCCACAGCTTTTGCAGGTGAATTAATCGATTGAAACATATAATAACCAATTGCTATTGCAACAATTGCTACTATTGTAATTATTATTTTTTTGGTATTACAAAAATTTCTCATGAATCAAATCCCTTTCTTGAAAAATCTCTATATCAATATACACACATACATAAGTGTGTATGATATCTCCAATCACTTTTAGCTAACAATACATATGATGTAACTTAAAAATTTTTGAGTTATTTTGTTGCGATATAATTATAAAGTGCTTTTTTCTTTTTTCTCATCGTGTAGAAAAAAGAAAAAAGCAGCATCCTTTTGTGGAATTTCACAAAAGGATGCTGCTACATGAATTTTTGTAACTTAAGATCCAAGTATAGAACCATTTTTTGATTCGGATCTTTTAAATCGATTTCACTGATTTCACAGATTCTTTTAAGTCTATAGCTTAGTGTATTGACGTGAATATTTAAAATTTTAGCTACTTCGCTGGTATTACTGTCATTGTTTAAAAATATTTCCAACGTTTCAACAAGATTACTATTATATTTACAATCATACTTATGGAGCTTCTGCAATGCTTGGTTTTCATACTCCTCCTGCTTTCTTTGCTCAAGTAGAAGGTCAATTAATTGATAAATCCCCATGTTTTGATAGCCATGAATATTAGCTGTGTCGGAAGGGAATTTTTCCTTTATAGATAATACGATTAATGTTTCTTTATAAGCTTTACTGATTTTTTGATAATCACTATATACACTGCTGAACGCTGGTTTGATAGATTTAATTTCATATCGTTTTTCCATCGTGTTAACAAATCTTTCGACGAAATTGTTAATTTCATGAGAAGGTTGACTGAGATTATCTAACGAAGTAAGAAGAATTAACTTGTTACGATCAATTGTATAAAGTAGAATTTTCAAATGTTCGCTTGTTTTTAACAAATAAGAAATTTGTTTTTCTTTTTCACTCGTAATTTCTTGTTCAAAATGAAATACGACAACGTTAAATAAGGAAGCCGGCGTAATATGAAGTACCTGAAAGTCTTCAATAATTTCCTCATTTGTTTGTATATGATTAGTTAGTAGCTTCCAAAAAAATTCTTGTGAACGTTCGTCCTTTTTATTTTTTCTGGTTTGGAGCTGAAGAAGCTTACTTTTTACAGCTTCAGCAGATTTTTTCATCAAGGCATAATCTTGTTCAGTTAAAGAGCGCTTGATTTCTAAAGCCCAAATGAATCCCAGTACGTCCTCTTTATTCCAAATGGAAATCGCAACTCTGTCACCGAGGCCAATATTATCTATCTTTTTTACGTGAATAGGTTCACGACTTTTTAAAAGAGTAGGAATAACCCCCTCTTTCCATAAGTTATTAATTACTTTTTCAGGTACACGCCTACCCATAATAGTTGCAATTCTTGCAGAGTCTGTTCTTTCGTCATGGGTACTATATGCAAGGAGACGATGATTTACATCTTCTACTGTAATAGGGCATTGCAGAATCTCACTGATTATATCAGCAAACTCTTCCAAATTATCGAAGGTGACTTTAAGAGAATTATTTTTCATATATGTCAAGATCCATCCGTTCTATTTAAAATATATTTTCGTATTTACTTTAAAAGAAATTATCTCTTGTGTAAATTACTAAAATAATAACATAATCCCGTTAGCTTTTTGCAAATGTAACGAGACCGGGTTTTATTAACATGATTTTTTCAACAATAGCAATATTTCTATTTGTTTTATTGTGTAGGATTGAACTTTATTCTTTTTAGATTTGAATTGAGGAATGTCATTCTGCTTCTTAAAAAACGTAAAAAAGCAACTGCGAGGTTTCTCAATATTGACACCTCCAGGTGAAAATGTACAATTTTTTGTCTTTTATAGCAATGAAGCTCATTTTTATCGTTTTTGGAGCGATCTATTCTGCTAGGTTGATGGACATGGGGTAGCGTCAGGATTTTGTGCTTTTACAACGTTAAGCATATTTTTCTAGCAATTATCCCAGTTACTGTAACCTGACTACTTCTAAATCCTTTTATTTATATGTATAATTGTATAAAATTACAACGTTTTGAATCGAGGTGACAATTATGAGAAGTTTAGGTTCATTAGTAACCTCTACTATATGTTCAGTAATCCTTATAACTTGGAATGCCTATACCTTCTATGACAAATTCACAACCGGAAATACATATTTTTGGATTAGTGGCATCATAGGTATAATGTTCCTTCTATTCTTTATCAGAGACATGCGAGATATCATCAAGAAGAACTATAGAACTTCAACAGATTAGGAGCGAATACATATGTGGAAAGAGCTTAGTAATTACAAATATCATTGTATGGGGATTCGTTTTATCTGAAAACATAGTAAAATGAAAGCGTTTTGAAAATAAATCCGATTATGAAACATAGAAAAACCCCCTGCTTTTTGAACAAAAAGCAGCGGATTTTTCAATTTATTTCTTCTCCATCACAGCAAAGTAATTCTCTTCATGATCCGCAAAATTAAACACTCTACCGGAAGGCATATTTACAATTTCTCCGACTGTGATATTTTTATTTAATAAGGTGCTACGTAATTCATCGAGATTTTCCGAAAAAAACATTAGAGAAGGTGTACCAAGATTTAATCCGGGTGACATTTTAGCAACGAATTCCTTATTGTGCAAAATGATGCTTGTTTCTGCGCCCTTTGTTGGAGCAATTTCAATCCATCTCATTCCTTGACCGTTATTTTCTTCAGAAACTACAGTAAACCCTACTTTTTCTGTCCAAAAATCCACTGCCTCATCTTGGTTATTTACATACAACATAATTTGACCAACTTTATGAATCATAGACTTCCCCACTCCCTTATATAAGTAAATACCAAACCCGATGCTTCTAATTCTTTCCATCGCCAAGGTTTCTGAAACCCCGTGACAACTTAATAGATACGCCAATAAATGAAAACTTCCTTCTAAAAGAAACGGAGCATTTTCGTTTAAGTAGGAGATTATAAAAGAAAGATAGAATATTAACAAAATATTTTATAAGGGGGAATATAATTGTCAATTTCAAAAGATACTGCCAGCTACATGATTCGTACAGGAAAAATAGAAGATTCCGAGGCCATTTTAGACATACAGAAATCCGTTGTTTCCGAAGGCAAGTTTCTCATTTCGTTATCCGAAGAATTTAATAAAACGTCATCCGAGCAAAAGGAATGGGTACAAGGCGTATTGGAGAATGAAAGAGAAACATTACTTGTTGCTGAAAAAGATGGTGAAGTGGTTGGCTGGATCGTTTTCCTTAGCGAAAATAAAAAACGATTGTCTCATACAGGTTCCTTTGGAATCATGATCAGTAGAAATTACAGAGGACTAGGAATTGGGACAATGCTACTACAAGCTTTATTAGACTGGGCAGAGAAAAATCCTCTCATTGAAAAAGTAAGTTTAGGAGTTTTCTCAACAAATCATAGTGCAATATCGTTGTACAAAAAGATAGGTTTCATTGAAGAAGGACGTAAAATTAAGGAATTTAAAATGAATGATAATGAATATGTAGATGATATTCTTATGTATAAATTCGTTTAGTGAAATTTTAACCACAAGACAATCACAGGTACCACGCAATAAAAGCCGTTCTCCTATAAACTACGGAAATCGGCTTTTATCATTTATATTGAACACCTTTATTCATGTAAAAAGATTAAGATTTATTAGCGATTATCATAAAACGTTTTGAATTTGTACGGATTCCTTTTTCCGTTTTATTTGTTATGATGAATTTTTCCAAAATACCAAAGTCCTCTTTCTCTTCACCAAATCTTGGTATGATAGGTGTGTGTTTTAATAGGAATAAGAGGTCTTCAGGTGTTTGGTAATAATCAATCGCATCATATTCTAATATTTGCACATCAGTAAAACCTGCAGACTTCAACTCTCGAACATACTTTTCTTTTAATGTGCCGTCTTTTTCCCCTAAGCATTGTCCTCTTCCAAACGCTGCTTTTAAGTTCCATTTATCATGTTCGCTGACTTGCTGCGTCAAAAAGATACCACCCTTTTTTATTACTTTTGCTATTTCTGCTGCAACAAAAGGCGCATGACAACAAGACACAATGTCAAAAAAAGAATGTGGAAACATCAAGCCATCGGACTCCATTTTGAAAAATCTAACGTTTGATACACTTGCTTTTTCCAAATTAGACTGTGCTGTTTCTATCATTCCACTTGAATTATCAATCCCAATCATGAATAAGGCTGCCGGTGCAATTCTTAATACATTCTCTCCCCCGCCTGTACCAATATCTAGCAAAACATCTGAGGATTTGCATCTCTCTATGACTTCTTCATAAAACTCCCACGTAGCACCTTCTGTTACGTATTTCAGTTTACTAAAATCCCAACCGTTTGATCTTCCGACTTTATCATAAAAATTTTTGTAATCTAATTCATTCATTTTGTGTATCCACCTTCCAAAAGAGTGTAAAAACTAAGTTTTTGAGACTTGTTAACGAAATAGTCCAGTACCTTAGTTTGATAAGAACAGTGACTACCGCAACGGATTCAAAGCTTATATTTCCGAAAAAGGACAGACTTCTCCCTTGATAGCCGGTACGCGTTTTTTCCAACCCGAAAACTAGTTACTTCGAACAATACGGAAAGTCATCTACTTCACCTCATTTGAAAGATTATACTTCATTATACGCCGTAACAACTTTTGTATATATTGTAGAATTCAGACTATTAGTTGAATTCTATTGAAATGTATTTTTAATTCTATTTCGCATTATTAATATAATTCCACCTAAAATTGATAACATCCCTAAAGGCATTGTATTGGATTCTGTACCTCCGGCGTTAGGAAGTTCCCTGTTATCGTTTTTCATTTTAAGAGGAGTGTTAGTTTGTTTCGTCTGTGTTAATTCAGTTAATTTATTTTCTACATTTTGCTTTGTCTGTGTTAATTCAGCTATTTTCTCTTCTACATTTTGCTTCGTACGTGTTAATTCAGTTAATTTATTTTCTACATTTTGCTTCGTCTGTTTCAATTCAGATACTTTCTCTTCTTCTACATTTTTCTTCATACGTGCTAATTCAGTTAATTTATTTTCTATAGTTTGCTTGACCTGTTTTAACTCAGATACTTTTTCTTCTATAGTTTGCTTCGTACGTGTTAATTCAGTTAATTTATTTTCTATAGTTTGCTTGATCTGTTTTAACTCAGATACTTTCTCTTCTGCATTTTGCTTCGTCTGTTTTAATTCAGTTAATTTCTCTTCTGCATTTTGCTTGATCTGCTTTAATTCGGATAACTTCTCTTCTGCATTTTGTTTCGTCTGTTTTAATTCCGTTAATTTCTCTTCTGCATTTTGCTTGATCTGCTTTAATTCTGCTACTTTCTCTTCTGCATTTTGCTTCGTCTGTTTTAATTCTGCTACTTTCTCTTCTGCATTTTGCTTCGTTTGTTTTAGTTCTGCCACTTTCTCTTCTGCATTTTGCTTCGTCTGTTTTAATTCTGCTACTTTCTCTTCTGCATTTTGCTTCGTTTGTTTTAATTCTGCTACTTTCTCTTCTGCATTTTGCTTCGTCTGTTTTAATTCTGCTACTTTCTCTTCCGCATTTTGCTTCGTTTGTTTTAATTCAGATACTCTCTCTTCTGCATGTTGTTTCGCCTGCTTTAGTTCGGATAACTTCTCTTCTGTATGTTGTTTGATAGAATCGTGTATTTTGACGGTATCAGGAACTTCAGCATTAATGGTGTCAGCTCCTGTTATCATTGCTAAAGCTAGTGTGGATATTGCTACTGTTTTTTTCGTACTCATCATTTTGGACCTCTTTTCTTTCATGAGTAATGAACTATTATGTACAAATCTGAAGATGAAAATATCATAATACCAGTATAACATTATACCAAATGTTTACAAATAAAACTAGAATAGTAGGTCTATGTGTAATTGGAGCCAGTATAGTTATGTGGACATAATGTAGTTCAGTCCTTACAATGGATTTCAAAGAGGAAATGTACCTATGATAAATACGAAACTTCAGGAAGAATTTAACGCATTAACTCTCCCGTAAGAAAGGAAGGTATATATATGACAGAGATATTGAATTTATCTTTATACTTCATTTTGTTTATCCTAATAATATCCATAGTCTGTTTCATCTTATTAGTACTCATGAAGATTTTCGGAAAACAAATGAATAATCGTCGTTCTGTTGAAAAAGAACTAAAAAAACATTCTTCAATAACAGATACAGCAGGACATAAAGACTCAAACATAACTACCAAAGATGCTGAAGCAGATTGGATGAATGCAGTGATGACAACATCTTTTCTTGCTGCAGCTATGAAAAATGCTAATGAAGATTCAAATATCGACCATGATTCAGGAACTAGCAGCGATAGTTCCGATGCAGCAAGCCATAGTGATTCATTCGATGGTGGGGACTCATAGGGTGAATCACTATGAAGCATACTTAGCTTTAAATGATAACATCCGCTAGTTTTGTATACACTTCATGACCAGGCTTATATTTTGTTATATTTGTACCTACTTTCACTACAATACCTGAAGCATCTAATCCTAAAATAATAGGAAATGAAAAAGGCAATTTCTCTTGCAATTCTCCCTTTCTCGTTTTCCAATCAACTGGATTTATCCCGCATTAACGGACAGTAACACTCCCACCTCAAAATTCAGAGGAAGCGAAGAAGTTAGGTGGGAGATGAACTGTCCGTAAAAGCCCGATTGGTTCAACTAATAATCAGTGGGGGATGGAGAAAACCCCCACTGATTAAAGTTTCACTTTATAGCTGCCGCACAGAATATCAAGAAAATTGCCAACTACTTAGCCTAACTAGGCTAAGTAGCTGGCAGGCCTTTTTGATTCTTTTTTAGTTTAGCAAGAATGCTTTGTGAATAGATGAATTGCTTTTTCAGGTACATAGAATTTTCCATTGCTTTCTACAACGATGCTTCCTAATTCATAATCTTTTCCATCGATACGGATCATATTTTTATTAACAAACAATTGAGCCTTCGCTTTATTGTGTTTTACTACAAGCACTGGGTTTGCTACATCTTTTTTGTCAATTGTTACAGTTGCACCAATTTGTTTAAAGGCTATTTCAGCATCTAAGAATAATTTGTTTGTTAATTCTCCTAAGTGAAAGCCCATTGCTTTGGCCATTGTCTTCGCAATGTCCGTATTTTGGACGAAACCGTATGGCTTCCCGGGGCCGTAAGAGTATAAGAATACATCTTCACCCGTATGACCACCTGTTGTAAAGCCGATGTTCGCACGGTTTGCCAATAATTTAGTAAAGATTGGACCTACATCGGCTTTCTTTTGTGCAGCTTTTAACTTTTCTTTTTCATCATCAGTTAGGTTATCTAAACCGTAAAGTGCAGCTACCTCTTTAATATTAGATAAATCATCTTTTAGTTTATTTGTAGCACCTTCAAGTGTCATTTTTGCCTTTTTCAGTGGATCAATGTAGGCAGAGACTGGTGTGGTATCATATCCTTTTGTGGTATTGCTGTTCCCAATGGAAATACCGCTATTACCATGATCCGCTAAAGCAATGACCATCGTGTTCCCATCTTTTTTCGCAAATTGTAACGCTTCTGCAACTGCAGCATCAAATGCCAATACATCGCTAATCATCCCGATTGGATCATTGGCATGTGCTGCCCAATCTGGCTTACTGCCTTCTACAAATAAGAAGAAGCCATCTTTATCTTTTGATAATGTTTGAATTGCTTTTCTCGTCATTTGGGAAAGTGTTGGCTGCTCAGGGTTGGTCGCTTCACGATCCATATCGAACGCAAGTGCAGCATTTGAGAACGAGCCCCAAATTTTATCGGATTTGGAGTTTAACAGGGCATCCTTTGTTTCCACAAAGTCGTACCCTTTGTCTTGAATCACTTTTATTAAATCTTCGTTGTCTTGCCGGATTCCACTGCTTGCCGCAGGCTGAAGTACTGCCTTTCCCCCGCCTAACACGACTTCTATATTTTGATACACTTGCTGCTCACCAATCACCTCAAAATTTTTGCGAATAACATGGTGAGCAGAAAAACCAGCCGGAGTAGCATGCTGAATTTCCGATGTAGCAATAATTCCTGTTGCGCGGTCAGAATGTTCTGCGCCTTCTAAGACGTTGGCAACTGGACGAAACCTGTCTTCTTCTTTGATCGGTTCTACGCCAGGTGAATTCACAACAGAAGGTAATACGCCCACGTAGCTTGAATTTGATTTATTTCCTGTCGCTAAAGCTGTTGCTGCTGGCGCTGAATCGGTAATAGCTGATTCTGCCGAATAAGTACGAACACCTCCTGATGCGATTTGATCTAGTGCAAGAGGTGCACCTTTATACCATCGAGCCAATGTTGTGGCTGAAGAGCTTGTCCCATCCATAACCATCATAATGACATTTTTTGGTTGCTTCCCTACTTGTGTCGCCTCAGCCTTTACCTCGTTATCGTTCATCATGCTTCCTGCACCTAACGAACCTAGTGCTACTATTCCCGCTAATGTTAGTCCCATCATCTTTTTACGAAGAGTAGTCATTGTTGTCCCTCCAAAATTTTTCAGCATCCCCAATCTAACATTCGTATGTAAACAAGCTGTTTCTTCTTATTTAGTAGTACCCTATTGTCACGAAGCTAACAATAACTCGTTCCCTTTGCAGCCAAGTAGTTGCAAAAGTTTTTACAGGAATTACTGTTACTGTTTTAACCGAATCTTAATTTTTAATATTATAATGAATACAGGATTACCAGAAAATACAAACAAAGGAGAGACCATATGAATGATATGAAGGATAATTTAATCCCCCTTTTAGAAGAGTTAAAAAAAGAACCAACGAAAGAAAATGTAACCGAAATATTAAAAGAATTCGGTGTACAGTACCCTGAATATTGGGCTAAAGATGAGATAGAAGGTAAAGAAGCTGTTCTTGCCAGCTTTCGTTTTTTAAGGCCATTCCAAGAAATATTGGATATGTATTTATATAATAATGAAAGCTGGGTTCAAAACTCGATTCAACGTGCGAATGAACAAGCAACACCTGATACGAACAACTTGATTATAAAAGAAATGGTACAAGCAGGAATCCCACCTGAAAAGATAGGATTGTTTGCGTACTGGATAGCTAGATCAGCTATTAACGAGATTCTATATCGTCTATCTGATCCATGCGGTGGAGATTATGATTTACCAAATGAAGGAGAAGAGCTACCCTCTTGGAGACTAGAGGAATATACAGCGCAAAGTGGAAATCCAATGAACGTAGAACGTACAGGACGACTTTTACTTGAATTACATAATATTTTTCCATTCCATAATCCAGGTGAAAAATAAGAAAAAAGACAAACAATTGAATTCTCCCCCCTCTAGCATAATAGCAGGGAATTTTTTGATCATGTAGAAAAAGGTCATATGCTATATTCTTCAACTATGTGAATCGTATAGTGAATCGAATGATATAAGGGTGGGAGTTAATGTGTTAAGAAAACCAAAGAGATTACAACCGGGAGATCGCGTCGCGACAATTAGTCCTTCTTGGGGAGGCGCAGGCGATCCGGAACTGAGATGGCGTTATGAACAAGGGATAAAAAGATTAGAAGAAATTTTTGGTCTTGTGGTTGTACCTATGCCAAATAGTTTGAAAGGTTCAGATTATATTTATGAGAACCCACAAGCTCGTGCGAGAGATCTAATGACGGCATTTCAAGATAAAAGTATTAAAGGGATCTTTGCGAATATTGGCGGAGAAGATAGTATTCGCCTGCTTCCTTATATTGATTTTGATGTTATACGTGAGAATCCAAAAATTTTTATGGGCTATTCAGATGTGACCATTCCACATTTATTTTGTCATAAAGCAGGCATTTCTTCTTTTTACGGTCCAGCTATTTTAACCGATTTTGCTGAAAACGTTGAAATGGATCCATATACGATTGAAATGGTAAATCGAATCCTTTTTTCAAATGAGACGATTGGCAACATTCAACCCGCTACAGAATGGACAAGTGAGCGTTTAGAATGGATCGAATCGAACAAGAATAAACGGCGGACAAGGCAGCAGAATACTGGATATGAACTCCTTCAAGGCTCCGGTATCGTACAAGGCCGTTTAATTGGAGGTTGTATAGAAGTACTGGAATTCGCAAAAGGAACAGAACTTTGGCCTGAGAAAAAATATTGGGAGAACAGCATTCTATTCTTTGAAACATCTGAAGACAAGCCAGATCCAACTTATATAAGATATTGGTTACGAAATTATGCGGCGCAAGGCATTTTACAAAACACGAATGGAATCATTTTCGGCAAACCGAAAGACGAGAAATATTATGAAGAATATAAACATGAAATTCTAACAGTTATGAAAGAATATCGTTTAGAAGATTTACCGATTCTTTATAACTTAAATTTTGGTCATACTGAACCTAAGTTTATTTTGCCTTATGGTGTCATGGCAGAGATTGATTGTGAAAGGAAAACATTTTCGATTTTAGAAAGTGGCGTGCAATAACGTAAAATTACCATCAGTAAGGGGGTCACTCCTCCCCTGCTGATGGCTCTCAGGATGTATTCCTATCGAGTTCTATACATGTGAACGAGCACGTTGTCACAGAAGAAATTTTTCTTCCGATAACGTGCTTTTTTATTTACATAATGTTCCTTGGCTTTAGAAAAAGATATAATATAAATCTCGAATATACATTGAATTCTTTATACTATCACGAAAAAAGGAGAGTGTATGTTGAAAAAACAAACAATAATAATAGGTATTACTGTATACAGCTTATTATGTATGGCATCTATATATACATATACAAAACAAATAGCCAATCCTGTTATGAGTGATGTGGGCAGATTGCTTCCTACAAAGATTAAACGGGTTGAAAATGTGGAAGATGAGCAGACCTTAAAGAAGCTAGTTAAAGATGCAAATGCTTCAGGTGAGAAGATTTCAATTGCGGGAATGCAGCATAGCCAAGGCGGACAGACCTATTATCCAAATGGTACAGTGCTAGATATGAAAGGATATAACAAAATATTAGAGTTTGATCCAGAGAAAAAGAGAATTCGCGTGCAAAGCGGCGTGACATGGGATGATATTCAAAAGAAAGTAAATCCATATGGTCTTGCTGTTCAAGTGATGCAGTCTCAAAATATTTTTACAGTTGGCGGTTCATTAAGTGTAAATGTACATGGACGTGATATTCGTCATGAAGCACTCATTGATACAGTAGAATCATTTCGATTGTTAATGGCAGATGGTACGGTTAAAAATGTAAGTAGAGAAGAAAATGCTGATTTGTTTCCTTATGTTATTGGAGGTTACGGATTATTCGGTGTGATCTTAGATGTGACGCTTAAGTTAACGGATGACGAACTATATGAAATGCAGACAAAAACGCTAGATTATAAGGAGTATACAGCTTATTTTAAAGAGAAGGTAAAAAAGGACGAGAATGTTCGAATGCACCTAGCGCGTATTTCCGTAGCTCCAACCTCATTTTTAAAAGAAATGTATGTAACAGATTATGTTTTAGCAGAGAACCAAAATAAACGGGAAGAATACAGCAAACTAAAGGAAGAAAATATTATTGCTGCACCGAAATTATTCCTTGGATTATCAAGGTATAGTGACTGGGGAAAGAATACGTTTTGGGATATGCAAAGGAACTACATTGAACGCATAAATGGAACATATGAAACTCGAAATAATGTGATGCGATCAGATAGTACTTTTATGGAATACGAAAATCCAAATCGAACAGAGGTTTTACAAGAATATTTCGTACCTATCGATCACTTTACAGCGTATATAGATGATTTGCGAAATGTATTAAACAAAGAAGAGTTGAACCTTCTTAATATTACTATCCGTTATGTAGAAAAAAATGAGAATGCGGTTTTATCCTATGCAAAGGATGATATGTTTGCACTTGTACTCCTTATTAATCAAGGACGTTCTGAGGGTGAAATAAAGAAAACGAAAGCAGTGTTAGGGAAGATGATAGATGTTACTTTAAAGCACAATGGAAGTTATTATTTACCCTATTATTCTTATCCAACAAAGCAGCAACTTAAGAAGGCATATCCACGTATAGAGGAATTCTTTCAAAAAAAGAAAGAGAGTGATCCGCAAGAACGATTTGTAAATCTATTTTATAAGGAGTACAGTGAATGACATATAGAAGATTTGTAACTTCGCAAAGCATAATTATGATGGCCGGTAGTATGGTATTCCCCTTTTACATACTGCTGCTTCGAAATGTTGGAGATAGTTTCTCTCAATTTGGCTGGGCATATGGCTTATTTGCGTTAACTTCCGCTTTAGTCTATCCACTAATAGGAAAGATCTCTGACAAATTTGGAGATAAAAAACTATTAATTGTATATGCTTGGTCTATGGCGGTATTAATGCTCTTTTTTCCCATTGCTACAGAAGTTTGGCATGTTTACATTCTGCAAATTATTATGGGTTGCTTAGGTGCCGTGCAACGAAACACCGAAAAAACTTCACTTGCACGAAAAGTAGAAAGCAAAGAAGCAGGCTATGAAATAGGAAAATACCACGTATGGACTTCAGTTGGCGGTGCAGTAGCTGTCATTGCAACAGGGTATCTAGTCGACTTTTTAACGATTGGTACCATTTTTTATATTGCTTCCGTTTTATATATGGTGAGCGGTATTGTAATAGGAAGGCAGCATAAGTAGACAGTAATCTATCTACTAAATAGTGCTTTTTTCAGTATTCACTTGGACAATTAATAAAAAAGAGCATTAGCACTGCTCTTTTTTGTGGTTCTAGTGCAAGAATTTTATCAGTTTGAACTAGTCTGTTTTTAGCCCCTCCATAAACTTCTCAAACTCCTTCAAAAACCGCAGCTTCATCATCCCAACAAGTTCATTTCAGTGCTTTGCTATCTGAATTTCTGTTATATCTTTATACTCCGTCTCCTTATCATAATAATCATCCCGATACATAATCACACCCGCATTCTGCTCAATCTGCCCTTTCTCCCTTAGATCAGACCAAAGCAGACGCTTATCTTGACGCGACTCTACCCCGCGGGACAATTGCGACAGCACTACGACGCATACGTTTAAATCACGTGCTAGCAGTTTACGGGAAACCTCACCCATTTCTTGAAACACGTTTCCTCTATTGGTCGAATCACCTGTAATAAGCTGCAAATAATCAATACTAATAACTAGAAATTGAAGAACTTAAAGTACTTTCAAAAATAGCGAATTGTTATGGTAATATTTCCAATGTATAATTATGGTATTGTTTGTTTTTATGAAAAAAATATGGGGGAATTTTTAATGAAAAAAATCATACTAGGGACACTTACAACTTTCTTTTTATTGGCTGGATGTAATAATTCTACTGAAAGTAAACCAGTCGATACAAAAAAGACTGCGGCAGAAGAAACAACTAAATCTACAAAAAATGAGGATAAACAGGATACCAATCCGAAAAAAACTGAAGAAGTTTTATCACCTACCAATCAGAGTACAAAAGATTTCATCACACCATTATTAGTAAAATCAGAAACACCTGCTGATATTATGACAATACAAATGCAAGAAGATAAGAAACAAAAATTTGAGGAAATTACGAAAAAAACGCAAGCGAGTATTCAGAAAAATTATGATTGGTACATAGAATATTTAAAAACAGTACAACCTGGAGAAAGATTACCTTACCATGAAAACATGGGAATTACACAAGAAGAATATGAATTCTTCTTATCATCTGATCAATATATGAAACTTGTTAAAGGACAAGAAGGAAAAATTCACTTCAAAAAGATCAGTGACAATGTATACGAGATTCAAACGAGTTCTCCAATCAAATTATTAAACAAAGTTCAAATTGATTTTGCTAGCAATACATTAAAAACAGAGTTTGGTACACTAAATTACGATGATAAAATTGAAGCTGCTGATGGTCAAAAAATAACTGGTAGATGGAATGGTGAACAGTGGCGACTAAGCAATGATAACTTCAATGTAAAGTATGCAATTGGTCAGCTGGAAGACTCTAAGAAAACAATTATTTACATAACAGCAAAAGGTCTTTTAGATGGTAAAACAATCAATCAAGAGCAAGTGATCGAATTTAAAGCTCAATAATTCATACGATAAAAAGGATAGATAGTGGTAGAACATTCTACTGCATCTATCTTTTTTATCTTATAAATTAAAAAATATTAATCAAAGTATACCTTTTATTCAGGATATCTACAGCAACAATACTTTTAATCTGTATTTATAGGGGGAGCACTCCATGCCTATCAAACTAAGAAAATAAGTTACCTCAAAACAAAAATTCACTCCATCACAGTGGTCTATGAGAACTATATAAATATGATAGATATAGGGATAACGACACTTATGCGCCTATGGGTAAATAATTAGAATCGTCAAATAATTCCTACCTATACAAAAGGATGACGATTCCGTAATCAGAAAGGTTTCAGACTTATCCCTCCATATGAAGAAAGGACTAGGTTCATGACAACCTCGTCCCAAATTCCCTCTCATTTACTTTTGTTTTGTATATCGAATCGTTTGAAAAGATTCTGGATCAAACAACTGGATTTTCCCCTCACCAAAGTTCTGAATTTTTAAGTTGTCATTCTATGATAATGATAGTGCCATTCAAAATATTTCTTATTTTCCTGATTCCAATAAAAACACTTTCTACCGTTTATTTTCGTAAGTTCATTTAGTAAATCTGTTTTACAATTTTTTCAGAGTTCATATCCTCTATGCAATCTACATATCCTAACGAATTCACAGTAATATATCCTTCATCGAACCATGCATCACAAGCTTTGCACATAGGTACAACAACGTTTACATCCTGTCTCTCTCGAATGTCACATTCTAAATGTTTCTTTATATAGGTTGCTGTCAATCCTTTTAAGGGAAAATGCCTTCCGCAAATGCCCAGCTCGTTTTCCCCCAGCCCTCTATCGTATAATGAAGCGGCTTTTACGAATGTTTTTCTATAAGATGAATTTGAAAATATCCGATTCTGTTATATCTAACATCCTCGTTTTTTCTTTACATGTTCGAGAAGATTCAACTTTGATCTCTTACTATATAAACTCCTATGAAATCCGATCCCTTATTTTTATTTCCTTCCAGAATATATTTCTCCATCTCCTAGTTAAATACCGCCCAAGGTTTATGCAGGGTTTTTCAATAAATAGATACCCCAATGAAGATAGTAAAAAAGAAAGAGAAAAGGAAAGAAACACTATTAATATGGTAGGTAGTTTATCATAAAATAAATACATAACTGAGAATAAAGAAACAAGATGATATAAATAAAGACTATAAGAAATCTTTCCAAGAAAAACAAATACTTTTCTTCTTAATAACGCACTAAATGTCCATGAAGAGATACTCATAATCATTACCATACAAACCCCAAATGAGACAACGTAGTCTCTCAGTACATAATTGTTCAAAAAATCCACTTCGCCAATCATTCCTTCGTACATAAAACAAATAATTGCAATTAGCAGTAATGCAATTTTCATCATTTTATTCATATTTAAAACATAATGGAAAATAAAATAACGATACTTCGCTAATAGAGCTCCCATAAAAAAAAGAGTGATGTAATGAAAACTTAAAAAACTACTAGTTATGCTTCCACTAGGATTAAACAAATACAAACCCATAGTCGAAGAAAAACTTAGAACAATAAACCATAATAAGGAATATTTGAGCCTTTTGCGTATAAAAAAGAAAGTCAGAAATGGAAATATAATCGAAATTCTCATTTCATGAACAAGAGACCATATAACATTGTTATATGCGTCTGTGTTATACTCACCGATAAAAACAAGATGTTGTAATAATAAAGCTGGTGTATCTGCAGTGGTCCATGATTTACTAAACCAATCACTAATAAATGGCATATCATTACGACTAAAAAGCATTTTAGCAATAATAGAAATGCTGATTGCTACTAAATATGGTATATAAATTCGGCAAATCCGTTTTATTATGTATGTATCATAATGAAATTTCTCATTATTAATAGATAAATACAAAACAAAACCACTCAATACAAAAAAGAGAATAACAGATTCGTTGCCGCTACTAAAAAAAAGACGTAAAGGAGTTTCCTTGAATAAATAAATTATGAAGGGACTGTTTAACTCATACTGATAATTTTCATACGCAGGCAATAGCATCATATGATGCCCGATTATTACAAGAAGTGCTGCTAATCCTCTTAGAGAGTCAAACTCCTCATATCTTTTCATCATATTACACCTACTAAAAAGATTTTTATTAAAATACAAGGTGACTTCAATCTTGTTGTTTACAAAATTATAATGTTACTTACAGTTGCAGGAGAATAATGGAGTTCTAAAATGCGTTCTATATGTACTCAATTCACTTTGATACATACGAATACTAGCCACCCATTTCTACGGTGATATGGGGCGAATGATTACGTTTGAAAGGCTCCGTTTTGATCACAAGGAACAGATAAAGCTTATATTTCCCTATATTTTGTATCGATTGTTCGTTGATAGCAATCATTTCGACTATTCGCTCCGTCTTCCTACTTACGCGAAAGAAATTGGCAAATCTACTCTTTCTTTTAAGAATTGTGATACTTTTCTCTAGTTGCTTATATAAATGCGCCTTCATTCATTAAGGGGGTACTCCTCTCTTAATTTGTTTAGTCGCAAACTTAAAAATCTCTTGTATTTTCCCTATTCACAAGACAAGTATATTTACACAAAATATTTTACGCTACCAAATATAACATGAATTGGTAAAAAATGAAAATGCAGAATAATTATTCTTTAATAGGCAGCTAAAAAAGAATTCCATAAAGAATAAGGGATTCTTTTTTATTTCGAACATTCATTTAATCCACGCTAAAAAGGTAAACATGGAAAAGCAAAAGTTTCTTAGCTATCGCATTCTATTCCTATATTAATTCAAATGGATTTTTTAATATTCTTTCTGCACTATTACATACTGAAAGGAAAGGTGGAAATCTTAAAGTATTAAAATCCATTTCTTTATTATGTTCATGTAGTGAGCAGAATTATAAGGAAATGGATTCTACATATTTTCAAATAAAGTGAAACTTTAATCAGTGGGGTTTTCTTCATCCCCACTGATTATTAGCCCGACCAATCGGACTTTTACGGGCAGGATCCCCCACCTATCTTCTTTGCTTTTGCTGAATTTTGAGGTGGGGGTCTTACTGCCTGTTAATGCGGGATAAACAGAGAAAGTTTTTGAGGTAAGAGTATTATTTCTTATAAATAGCGAGGTAAATTGAGTTGATGCATTATATATATGTGATCAAGTATTACACATATCTCACCTAGCTGTTAAGATATCAAGCCTATATCACGGTATGCTTTTCACGATATTGTCTAGGAGTCATGTTACATATTTTTTTGAAAACTCTTGTGAAATAACTTTGATCATAAAAGTTAAGCCAAGCACAAATATCTGATAATGGATATGTAGTTAATGTTAATAGTTTTTTTGCTTCTTCTACTCGTTCCCTTTGAATATATTCACTTAAAGGAATTCCTACTTCTTTTTTAAACAATTTAGATAAATAAGTAGGATTAATGTCAAGCAACGTAGCGAGATTATTGAGAGATATTTCATGGTAAATGTTTTTTCTAATATGATTTAAACATGTAGTAATTGTATTCGAATATCTTTGAATACTATATTCTTTAACACGATCAGCAAAAGCACATAAAGCGTCCTCAATTAATCTATTGACCGAATACATGTTATCTAGTTGTTCAATGGTCTCCATATAGAGAGAACTAAGCGAAAAAGCAATTTCTGGCGGGAGATTCCCCTCTATTGCATAACGAGTAGCTAAAGTAATGGCCATTATTCCATTATTTTTTTGATTTCTTAGTTGATTTCTTTTTGATGAAATTACAGCATCTTCTTGCGGAAATGCATATGCATATTTTATTAATTTTTCTTTGTCCCCTTCTTTAATGCTTGTGAAAATTTTCCGTTCCAATGATATATCATAATGATCAGAATTATTTTGACGCCGGGCTGAAATATATAAATCAGGATTCGCAATTTCATAGGAGGTTTTCTCCAATAATTTATTTTCTCTCCAAACAGCACCTACATCTAACTTTTCTTTAAAAATTATGTAATGTAATAAAATTCCTATATCAATTAAAGTTATTTTTTTTATCACAGGTATGGAATGATAGTATTCAATTCCATCTTGTATTCTAACATTTCCCCCAAATTCATTCATAAGTCTAATGGCCATATCTTCTGATACCTTGGGATATGTAGAGGGTCCAATAACAAAGGTTCCTTTTATATATTCATGATCTACTATGTGAATAAAAACGAAATTTTCTAGATAACTGTTCCCTCTCATAAGCGGAAAATCATAGAGATCATTTTCCTGAAAAATTTCACTAAGTTGTTCTTCCTTAGAAGAATAAAAAGGACTGCAAATATCATTAGAAGTAGATTTATATAAGATTTTTTCATCTGTAGATAAAAATTGAATAGATACTTGAAATGTTTTATATAAAATATCACACAAATATTGTATATCCATAGAATGATTCATTATATTCTCCTTTTAACTAGATAAGATTATAAAGCTTCATATAAAAACCAAACATTTTAATTCATACATTTATGGATTTATAAATAAATTTGCGAAAAGTTAAATATACCCAAAAATTACTAGTATTTTCAATAAAATACAATTTATATCAAAATATTACCATAAATATTCAGAAAAAACACTTATTATTTAGATTTATAAGAACAATAGCATAATGATCGACTTCTTTATTTAAGTAGCCATTTGATTAATTTATTTGTTATGTACACCTTTTTTGTAGTCATAGAAATTTCAAAAAACATACTCACATATACCCTCTTGGCATTCTTAGCTTGATGACGATGTGGCTATGCCCTACATAGTAAAAATTTAGGAGGAAGCATTCTGTTCAATTTTTGTTCAGATGCTAGGTTTATAATTTTTTCACCCTAGTATAAATGTTATAAGGACCTTTTCAAAATCAAAAGTGATAATTCCCATTCGGAAAATCACGCCAAAACTCTACTATTAAATTGAAAAAGTGGTGAACTAGATGAATGAAAAAGTAAAAATAAAAGAGTTTATGCAAGTTTTAAAAAGGCGATTCTTAATTATTATACTTACGACAATTTGTACTAGCGGGTTCATTATTATTTCATCCATGTACCTTATGAAACCGATTTATCAGTACTCCACCCAAGTTCTTGCTGGATCTTTAGGCGTAGAAAAAGAGGAAAATCCAGTAAATAGAGTACAAGATAACAAACAGCTAGCTCTTTCATATATGGATATCATAAAAAGCCCATATATCATGATAGGTGTAAAAGAAGAGTTAAAGCTAGCTCGTTCAAGCTATGATTTGCTTAAACAGGTTTCCGTTACTAATAGAAATGATTCACAGATTATTACAATTTCAGTGAAAGACTCTAATCCACAATTAGCTAAGAAAATTGCACAATCCGTCGCAAAGCAATCCATATCTAAATTTAAAGACTATGCAAATGTAAACCGCCTTAATATTCTTAGTGATTCCGGGGCGACGGAAGAAGCCGAACTGCTTTTTCCAAAACCCAAATTCATTATAGCCATTTCAATCATAATTAGCTTTTTTGTCGGAATTGGCTTGGCAATTCTACGAGAACACTTTGATGATTCAACTTACAACAATCGAGAACTCGAACATCTTGGACTCCCATTATTAGGAAGAGTGAACTTAAATACCAAAAAAAGAAACAACAAGCAAAAAACAGCTTATAAAAGCTTATCTTCAATGAAACAAGGTGAACATAATGACCATCAAATTTAAGAGGAAATATTTCTTTAATCCATACGATATCACCATCAAAGAACGATTTTATAGCATATGTAACCATATTGAACCGAACCTTCAAAAGGAAAAACCAATATTAATGATTACTTCACTTGCACAAACACAAAATATAACCAATGCTACTGCTTATTTGGCCCTAGCTTTTTCAGAACAACGAAAACGAGTGTTGGTGGTGGATGCGAATCTGCGTCAACCTTCTTTACATCATGTGTTTAATATCGATCATTCATTTGGCCTAACCACCTTACTCCTAAGAGAGCAAAATAAGGATACTACAATAAAAATAACGGATTATCTATCTTGTTTATCTACAGGTGAAGATCTTTATGAGCCAGTGACATTGTTAACATTAGAGACCTTCCCAATCCTAATTGAGGAGTGGAAAGAGCATTTTGATATCATTCTGTTTCACACATCCGATTTCCTAAACACACCAGATGCACAAATCCTCGCAAAACATTGTGATGGCATTGTTTTAGTGATACAGGAAGGCCGTGATAAGTTAGATAAGATTGCGAATGTAAAAAAACAACTAGAACATAGCAAACATGAAATAATCGGTACAGTCATTATTTCATAAAGGGGGGGAACTTTTGGACCCAAAAATAAAGATTGATAGACAGGTAGAAATACAAGTACAATCTCTATCAACTTCATCCTACCTTCTTGTTAAACGACTAATAGATTTTGTTTTTTCGCTTTTCATGCTGTTACTTTTATCACCCATCTTAGTTCTTTTTTGCATCCTTATCCCAATCGAATCAACTGGTTCTCCCTTCTTTTATCAACGGCGTCTAGGAAAAAACGGAAAAGATTTCAAATTAATAAAGTTACGCTCCATGTTTTTAGATGCTGAAAAAAACGGTCCTCAGTGGGCAAGTAAAGAGGACCCTAGGGTTACAAGAATAGGTACGTTTATAAGAAAAACTAGAATTGATGAAATCCCTCAAGTTATTAACGTGTTAAAAGGAGATATGTCACTCATTGGCCCTAGACCTGAAAGAGAATATTTCTATAAAAGGTTTGATAAGTCATTGCCTAATTTTAAACATCGTTTACTTGTAACGCCTGGAATAACAGGATTGGCGCAAGTGAATGGTGGATATGATCTAACTCCCGAAGAAAAATTAGCATTCGACTTATACTATATCCAGCATAGATCATTCGCTATGGAAATCAAGATTTTATGTCAAACATTGGCCATTGTATTTACTGGAAATGGAGCTAGATAAATATTGAAGGGAAGAATAAAAAATGAAGAAAGTGCTAGTAACGGGGGGCTTCGGATTTATCGGATCCCATATTGTAGACAAATTAATTCATAATCATTATGAAGTGGCTGTGTATGATAACTTATCCACCTGATCCGTAAATAATGTTCATTCGAAAAGTATAGCTTTCTTTGATAATGTAGAAGATGAAAGATCATTAGAAAAAGCGATAGAAGCGTTTAAACCTGACTTTGTAGTTCACCAAGCTGCGCAAATTAGTGTACAAAATGTTTCCCCCATTTACCAACCTGCAAAAGACGGTGACGTCAAAGAAAGTTTGCTCTGCAATAAAAAGCGCATTCAAAAATTAGGCTGGCAACCTATATATGCATTGGAAAAAGGTCTTGCGAATACATATGATTACTACCTTAAGCAAAAAGACGCTATTTTACCTAGTGGAAAAGAACCTACATCTGTACTTAAGTGACTTTACAGTTGTGAATTGGGAGAGAAATAAGTGAATAAGAAAACAAACTCAATTATTAAAAATATATTCCACTTACTTTACAGCACGATTTTAGCTAATGTTTTAAATGCAAGTACGCTCATACTATTGGCAAATTACTTTAACTCAAAGAACTATGGAATATTTAGTGTAGCACTAGCTCTTTCCATGGTCATGCATTTTTTTACAGATTTAGGAGTCAGTAATACGTTCCTTCGAGAAGGAGCAAAAAAGGAAAACCCAGGCACTACATTTTTTTCTTATATAAAAGTTCGAGTAGTATGTTTACTTTTAACATTTGTTATTTTTTCTTTCGGTATCCACGTCTTTTATCATGAACAACAAATTCTTTATATGATGTATAGTTTAATGATTCCTTTAATCATCGGCCTAGTGCTGCAAAGCATAGGCATAACCTACTTTCAATTATCTGAAAGAATGCAATTTATTGCATCCATAAAAATCTTCTCAGCCATTGTATTAGTCACATTAACCATTTTGTGTATAAGCTTAAAAGTGGATATACATGTAACAGCTTTTTTATATGGTTTTTCTTATTTAGCTGGAGGCATTTACTGCCTGTATTTACTCAGAAAAAACATGGAATTTAAGTGGAAAGTCCCTTTTCAAAAAGAATTATTGATCAATATTAGCCCGTTCTTAATTAGTGGGTTATTTATTATATTAACTCCTCAACTAGGTCCATTAGTATTAGAAAAAACACTTCCCTTAGGGCTTGTTGGGCTCTTTGCAGTAGCTTACCGAATCCCCTCAGCTCTCTATCAAATACCAGGGGTTATTGCAGGTGCATTTTTCCCACTGTTATTTAAGCATCATAGTCATGGGGAGGTAAAGAAACATACAGAATTAAATATCCTGCAAATGAAATTTATGTCCTTGATTGGGATGTGTATGACAATAGCTTTATTCTATTTATCCCCCTATCTGATCACGATTTTATTTGGAGATAAATGGGGATCTGCGGTTCAACCTTTAAAAATATTGTCCTTTATTATTGTCTTACAAGGATTTAACATCGCCATTGCTGATGGTCTCACAACAAGAGGACTGCAAAATCGCCGTACTATTGTTCAGTTTATAACCATCTCTATTGGCTTAGTGTCTTTTTATTATCTGAGTGTTACTTATGCAATAGCGGGGGCAGCTTTTTCTGTTTTAACGATGGAAATCGTATCATTTATTGGTTATATATTAGCTAATCCAATCAGAAAAACAGTATTAACCAAAGTCGTTATTCCATACGGATCCTACTTTTCGATAAGTTTTATCCTATTACACTACTTATTATATAAGTTTCCTTTTATAGCCATGTTCTCTACCATTATCTTAATGTCTACGATGGTTTTATTATTTGATCAAGCTACTCGGAACTTGATTAAAGATTTTATAAGAAAGAAAAAACAACAGAATATCAACCATTTAAAAGACGGGAGACAACGAGGGAATGGAAAGATTACAAATTAAAAGAAATACTTCTACTTTAGAAGTCTTTCTTTTGTTATTTTTTATTACACTTAGTAAATATAATTTGTCCATCGGTTTTTCATTAAAAATTTACATGATTTTTTTAGCCATTTTTTTCTGTATTTATTTTCGAGACTTTTACTTTCGTCCCCTTTATCATTATGAAATTTTATTGCTTTTATTTTATTTTACCTATTGTCTAAGTGGTGCTTTTTCACAGTATCCAGAATCAAGTATTCGCGTCATTCTAGGAGTAATCCTTGTCCTTATCTGCTATTTCATCATGAGATATATGCTGGAGCAAGCTTCAATTCGTGCTATTGAAGCTTCCATTGCAAATGTCGGGATACTATTTAACATGATTAGTTTGTTATTGTACATAATTGGACTACAAATAACCGGGGGATCCCCAACAGGCGTTGAGATTACTTCTTACGGATTATTATTAGATAGAGATTATCCAAGGTTAATTGGACTACTTGATGACCCGAACATCTTCATTTTTTATAATACATTGTTTTTTTCTTTTTATTTAACACACTTAAAAGGATTTAAAAACTCCTTTGGATTTATCTTATGTATAATTACCAACCTTCTTACTTTTTCTCGAGGCGGTATTGTCGCCCTAATACTCGTTATCATTTTGTATATAATATTAGCGGATTTTCTAAAAAAGGTAAAAATGATACTTGTTGCTCTGTTATGCCTAGTTGTAATCTACGCCGCATGTTCTTTTATGCAAATCGATTTGAATCAGATCATTTCCAGCCGTATCAATGACTTTTCTTCCGATAATGGAAGTGGTCGATTTGAATTATGGAAACAGGCGATTAACTATTTTATGTCCCATCCCCTTTTGGGAATCGGTGCCTTTAATTTCTCGGATTATTACGCATTTGAACATAATGAAAAACTATATGTTCATAATACATATCTAGAAATCTTAGTAGAGGCTGGAATTATTGGTTTTCTTTTTTACTTTTCTTTTTTATTACTGTTCATTATCAAGCTCTTTAGAACTAAATTGCATATTGAAAAACCTTTTATTATTCTTACACTTTTTGCTTTTTTATTGCAGATGGTATCCCTTTCTCTCATGATTAATGAAGCGCTTTTCTCCTTTTTAGCAATTACTTTAAAATATATTTCTGTATATGAAAGAAAAGAGGCTGATTTTTATGATATACACCAAAAAAGATAGCGAATCATTGGTTTCCGTTATAACCCCCTCCTATAACAGTTCTCCATTTATAAAAGAAACCATTGAATCCGTTCAGGCCCAATCATATGCTAACTGGGAAATGATTATCGTTGATGATAAGTCGAAAGATGACTCCGTTCATGTCATCAAACAATATATAGAAAAAGACCCACGAATTAAACTTATTACTTTAACTCAAAATGCTGGTGCTGCCAGAGCTAGAAATATAGCATTAAAAGAAGCTCAAGGAGATTATATTGCCTTTTTAGACAGCGATGATCTCTGGTTACCTACCAAACTAGAAGAACAAGTCGCTTTTATGCAAAAAGATAATCTTGCTTTTTCTTTTACCTCTTATTCTTTAATTGACGAACAAGGAAATTCAATGAATATTAAAGTTAATGCACCGAAAGTTGTAGATTATAAATATCTGCTGGGAAATACGACGATTGGCTGTTTAACCGTGATGTTAGATAGGCATCAATTTAAACAAATTGAAATGCCCGCTATCCAGCCTGAAGATACTGCCCTATGGTTAGCATTATTACGGCTAGGATATCAGGCCTATGGCTTACAAAAGATTTTATCTACATATCGTATTGTAAGTAACTCTACTTCAAGGAATAAATTAAAAGCTGCCTACCGATATTGGAAACTCTTACGAAACCAAGAAAAGTTAAACTTTGTAAAAACCAACTTTTATTTTAGTCAATATGCCTATCATGCATACAAGAAAAACAGAGGAGACCGACCTCCTTCTATGACCAGTGGGGGGAAATAAAAAATGAACAATATTCTACTATTAACCGATAAACTCATAACAGGTGGCGCTGAGATGTATTTTTGCAAATTAGAAAACCATCTCAAAGATGAAAATATGACGTTTTATTCAGCAGCTGCCACAGGTGAGTTGTATCATCAAATTCATAATAAGCATCATTTTATTCCTTTAAGTTTAAAAAATCATCCTGCTAACCTCTATACATTAAGTAAACAAGTGATGAAATTGGACATTGATGTTATCCATGCAAATAGTTTCAGAATGTTACTGTATTCTATCGTAATTAAAAAAATCACGAAAAAAAGAATTAAGCTCATTTATACAAAACATAATGTTACAATACTTGAAAAAAAGTTTCCCGCACTATTTAAAAAAGTGTTAAATCAACATGTTAATCAAATTATCGCAGTGAGTAACTTCGAGAAAGAGAGATTACTGCAATTGGGTATAAGAAAAGACCTTATCCGAACGATTTACAATGGTGTTGATGTAAAACATTTTTCTTTTCAACAAATACAACCTAAAGAAACCCTCAATATCGGAATTTTAGCCCGATTATCAAAAGAGAAAAACCATGAACTTTTTTTAAAAATTGCAAATGAGTTAAAAGATGTACGTAACGTAATGTTTTATATTGCTGGAGATGGACCTAAACGGGACTTTATTGCAAAAATGATTCGTGATTTCAAGTTAAATCATAAGGTGAAGCTTTTAGGTAATACATCTAATCCATATGAATTTATTTGTAGTATGGACTTGCTGCTTCTAACGTCCCTAAGAGAAGTGTTTCCAATGGTAGTCCTTGAAGCAATGGCTTCTGGAACGCCTATTATTTCTGTAGATGTTGGCGGTATCCAAGAAGCCATTATAGATGATGAAACCGGAATTCTCATTTCCCATCATTCTGAAAAAGAATTTGCAAAGAAAATCCAGTTACTTCATGACAATCAAGACTTAAGAAAATGTTTAGGAAAAGCGGCAAGAGAAAAAGTAGAAAAATCCTTTTCCCTCTCAAACATGATTCATTCTACGCTTGAAACCTATCAATATTAAAAAACAAACGAGGTCATCGTTTGTTTTTTTCTTTTATACATGTGCATTTTTTTAAACATACATATTATATAATATCCCACTATATAAGGAGTGTTATAAGTTGACAGAACCTCTTAATTTTGCTGAAGACTGCCAAAATCAAAGTGTTGTTAATATTGATTGTTTTGGTGCCAGTCCAGATTTACTCGATAATTCCCAAGCTATTCAAGAAGCCATTAATTATTGCGCGGCCAACAATTATTCCAAAGTTGTTATCACCGGGAAGAAACAATATACTATATCCTCTCCTATTGTTATTAAGTCAAATGTACATCTTGAAATGGATCCCACTGTAACATTAATCGTCAAAGGGAATTTCCAAGTGTTTGAACTTCAAAAAAATACTTCAATCTCTGGTGGTTCGATTGAAATCGTGGATAATATCTTTAACTCATCCGTTCTTTATCTTTCTGGTGCCCAACAAATAGAAATTCATAATCATACTTCTATATCAAATATCAATATTATAAACCGTACAACAACTTACCAAGGTATTGCAATTCATTTATCCTGTAAAAAGGCATGGGATTTCATAAGCTTCTTTCAGGCATACTCAATCCAAATCACAAACTTTAATACGGCTATCTATTTAAAAACAGAAAAGCTTGCGGATATAAACAATCCTTGTTGGATTAATGCAAACTCCTTCCATTCTATTTTTATAGATGGTTGTCAGTATGGTATCGAGATTATAGGAAATAGTGCATTACCTTACGAAATTTCAGGGAACACCTTTGCGGGAATCCAAGTTCAATGCCGGAAACAAACAAAAAAGGTAATCCGATGTTCAGGCGCCTATAATATGTTTGAAGGAGTGATATGGGACGTCTTTCGTATGGATGCTCCTCCCCTCGTTATCGAATTCTCTTCCATTTCTCATCATAACTACCTATTCTCAAATCAAGTTTCCACATCTATTCTCGATCGTGGCCTATACAATCGGTGTACCTCACCACATGAAGAATCCCTTCCTATATATCCTCCTCTTGCATTAGGAAAAGCACATCTAGTTGGGAATCAAGATGATATATTAGTAAATGCAAATGTCCGCTACGCAGTGCGCCAACTTTCTGGAAAAGCCCCCTATGGAGGACATATTAATAATTGTTTTAACTTACTCGATGAGCAAAGTGTAAATTACGTGGATGTTCCTAGCACTCAGCCAATTGTAATCGAGTTAGATTTTTCTAAGCAGCCTATTAACATGCTTAATTGCATCGGTATCTATTTTGGATGGAATGAAAGCCCAAGTCGTATTTTAATTGAATATCAACAGAGCCTAAATGGACCATGGGAGGTGGCTAAAGATCTCCAGTTTAATGTCGGAGACACTGTGATTTCAGAAGTAAGGTCAGCTATGTTGTATAAAGTTAAACTAACACTAAGCGGATATACACAAGATCACAAACGCTTTCGGATAAATCGAATATTCGCAAAATCATCTTTACAGTATGGCTCCTCATGGTTGCCAACTACTGGTGGTACATTATATGGAGATTTAGAATTTCAAAAAGGGAATGCTGTGACGTTGACTTCTCCAAATGGAACAAAATGGAGATTGAGTATAAATGATCAAGGGCAAATTAGCACATCTAAACTATGAAAATAGTACAAATTAAGATTCATTTACTTCCATTAGTAGATATTAAAATGCTCCCCTTCGATATCTTCAAATGTTAACGATTCAAAAAACTTTGCGTAACTATCACCTCTTATACCAAAGACACGAAATACTCTAATAATTCAACTTATAAGTAATAATTGTCCCCGTCTCCACATGAATCTAGGGGGCTCCCCCTAAGAAAGCCATGTCCGATTGAGAGAACCTTACAGTTACTGTTTCACTTTATTTGCTTGTCCCCTATCAGAGATTCTGCTCGTAGGCACAGAAGAAATATCAATGGTCGTATCCATACTCTTATCCGTAAGCTCAACAATCGTGTTTCCATGATTGATTTGGTTCAAATCCCACAACATCCCATGAAACTCATTATGTTGCCCGCTCACCTTCAAAACACTTTTTGTTTTACTTGAAGGTTGTATCTGTAAATTGGTAAATTGATTCCCGCTAGCCTCATTCGGTATCGTTGAATGACTATCCATGTAAATCATGTTTACACAATCCTCTAAAGAAAAATTCAGAAACCGATTAGCATTTATCCAAGCATATCCAGAATTCGGTTTATCCACTTTTAACTTTACTCCATTCTTCATTCCTACTACCTTAACGTTTTCGAAGTTAACAAAAGAAATCTCATGTTCTCTTCCACCAGCGTATAACGATATCCCTGTCCCCTTGTTCGTTTCAGACCAATTGATGATATTTATATCCTTTATATGTGTTTTGTTCCAAGTGTTATAATATTTATGTTTACCATCTAAATAGATCACTTCCGAGTTAAAATTCGCATCATCAATGGCAATATAGGCCCCTTCAATTGAAGCATTCTTCTCAAGTTCAATCACCCTGAAGTCACCATCAACAATAAACTGTGTTCCATACCCGAATAACAACTTAACACCTTGCTTCACAACAATAGGTGAAGTAATCTTGTACTTTTTGTCATCAAGCAAAACAGTCTTTATTTTATTATCCTTTGCTTTATTAATAGCTGATTGAATTTTATCAGAATCATTTGTCCCTTTAAAATCCTCAACATATATCTTCTCTTTTCGATCTGAATTAGAATGATTCTGATAGTAAAAAAGAAAAATAATTAGCACTATACCTACGATTAAACCAATCATTTTTTTCATCGTACTCATCCCCATATTTAGCTTCCTTTCTTCGATTCGTTATATATGAATACTCTATTGTTGTCTTCAATTCTTCAATAGCTTCCAGTATTAACACTGTCACGAAACGAGATTAAAAGATAAAAAGACCACCATACATTCTTTATGAACTGATATGATCTCACCTAAGCAGGAAGTATAAAAAATCCACCTTTTTATAAAGTAGCTTTTAAACTTTATCTACAAGAGATATTTTACTAAAAATATAATAATTGGGTTTTAAACCATTATTCACAACTCTTACCTCTTTTATTTTCTTGCAGATAGATGTTTTTTGCAAGCAAAAGGTGTATAGGCTTACCATTTTCTTTTCCTTAAAAATTCACGTCCGAAGTATCAGTAGAAAACATATGGCTCAACCGATCACTTTCTCTTGTAAATACAATAATCTGAGCATGGTGGACCAACTAGTTCACCATATATGCTAGATAAAGTGAAACTTTAATCAGCCCGACCAATCAGGCTTTTACGGGCAGTTAATGCGGGATAAAAGATATCATTTCAATAAAAAGACACTCGATGAAGTGTCTTTTTTGTATTCCTAATATAGACCTCAATTCGATTACATTACCTACCGCTTGAAGAAGTTTTAATTAGCAACCTCTTAATCTTATCCAAACTGTTTGAAAAAAGAATCAAGATTATTTTAGGTGTGGAACTCACCAGACTATTTTTAACCATCCTCCAAAAACCTCCCAAACTCCTTCAAAAACCGTAACCTCAGCATCCCAACAGGACCATTCCGATGCTTCGCTATCTGAATTTCTGTTATATCTTTATGCTCCGTCTCCTTTTCATAATAATCCTCCCGATACATAAGCATAATCACATCCGCATCCTGCTCAATCTGCCCTGTCTCTCTTAGGTCAGACAAAAGTGGGCGCTTATCTTGACGCGATTCCACCCCACGAGACAATTGCGACAGCGCTACGACGCACACATTTAAATCGCGTGCTAGTAACTTCAGCTTACGGGAGATTTCACTCATTTCTTGAAACCTATTTCCACGATATTTTGAATCGCCTGTAATGAGCTGTAAATAATCAACAATAACAAGCAATTTTTTATCTGCATACTTCCGTTTCAGCTTCCGCACTTGCACCCAAATCTCCTGCGTTGTAACGCCTGCCTTATCATAAATCTCTAGAGGCAGATCCCCAATTTCCGCAAATGCTCGACTCGTTTTCCCCCAGTCCTCTATCGTAAAACGATGCTTCGGATTTTTCAGCCTTTTCCCAGATACCTCACCCAAACAAGAAACCATTCGTTTCAATAGTTGCTTGTTGCTCATCTCCAGAGAAAACAGCCCAACTGCCGTACCCGATTTTGCCGCATGAAGCGCAATATTTAAGGCAAATGCCGTTTTTCCCATGGAAGGCCGTGCCCCAATCACAACAAAATCCCCTTCCTGCAAGCCACACGTCATCTTATTTAAAGCTGAAAAACCTGTCTCAATACCAGTAAGTTCTTCTGTATCTTGATGAAGCTCTTCATAAAGATCGACTAACGTATCCTTCAAATCAAAATCAAGTGTGCAATCCACCTCTTCCAGTTCACAAAGTCTTGTAATCGTCTCTCCGATTACTTTCTCATCCTTCTCCGCAAGAAGCCGTTCACACATGCTGTGCGCCATACTTCCCGCCTGATTCATTTTCCAGGCATTCCGAACAAGCCCCTCATAATAGGAGAAATTAGCAGTAGTAGGCACACTCTCGATTATATTTACAAGGTACTCCATACCACCAATTTGCGCCAAAAAAGCAGGTTCCATTTTTGAAACAAGCGCAACAAGATCCAGCGGCTGTCCTTCCTCCTCTATTTTCCGAATCAACTTAAAGATAGCTTGATGCACAGCCGTAGAAAAGTGTTGCTCGGTCAGCCTACACTCCTTAATTAGTTCACCATCAAGAAGCAAAGACCCTAACACCGTCTGTTCAGCCTCAACATTCTGAATGCTCATGGCCGCCATCCCTCTTCCTTGAGGAACTTCTGCAACTCTTCTTCAGACGGTACGTTTTTCTCCCACTCTTCACACTCCTCTAGAAACTTCTCAGTCTCATACAAAGCAGTCGATTCCTTCTTTCGGAACTTCACTGCTGCTTCCTCCACTTCACTAACCTTCGTATATCCCTTTCCGTGCCAATCCCGCAGAATCCCCTTCACATAAGCAAGCGTCCGCTTATTATTTTCAAAAGCGATCTGGAGTGCTTTTAAGACAAGCTCCTCCGATAAATCTGCCATCCATTCACTTAATTCCTCCGCTGCATACGACGACAAACTACCAAAGTTTTGTTCATAAAACATGAACACACCACCACCTGGCTCCGTCCCTTCTACTTCCTCATCCTCTTCATAGCTTTCAATAGATGCTTGCGGAATCATCTCAGATAACTCACCCGGCATACCGAAATGCTCTAAAAGTAGCGGAATATTCATCTCTTCCTCCAAACATTTTTGCAGAAACATATGTACAAACTCTTTACTTTTCACCGTCTTCAGCTCACGTAACACACACTTCTCCATATTCGTATTCGTAACCGGGTTATAGCGCAGCCAATTTAAAATACATAACTCCTTCGTTTCCGCATCATACAATATCTTTCCATACTCAACAAATCGCTGCAGCAACTTCTCAACAGTCTCCCGGTTATAACCCGTCTCCATCTCCGCCAAACGCTTCGGCAACGGATAAATCCCGCATTGCGTCGTCTTCGAACAAGTCAGCAAATATATGTAAAAGTACCTCTCCTCCGGTGTTAAATCGAGTACAAAATCATCCTGCCAAAAATTCACCTGCACATTACGGTATACTGCCATGTTTATTCCTCCTATCCCTTAATGAAACATATGTAATCGGTGGTTCCTTAATGTATATAGGGATAAGGGAGGAAGTTTGGCGGGGTTATTTTATATTTTTTACGATTACTACGACCACTGTTTTTTGAATGCGTGCTTGTAGTAGTTTTTTGTTTTTTATTTTGTTTCTTTTTAGTGATTTATTTGTTGGTAGGGGGTTGTAAGGGGCTTGGGAGGGGTTCTTTTAATCTGTACATGGCCGACTTCTGCACTTATGAACAAAAGAAGTACAGTGTATCATTAAACTGTGTTAACTTAACAAAATTTTGGTGTGGGAATAGTTAGTTTGAATAGGTAACTACATGTCCTCTTTTTCAATCATCACTCTATTTTTTTGTAAAGAATGAATAGTGAGAAAAATGTGATATATTAATGCTATCTAATCATTTTTTTAGGGAGATGGGGCAAATGTCAACGAAAAATGAAACAGTTAAAAATACAGAACTAACGATTTTCAACCACACAGGGAACACCATTGTGACAGAAGACAGAGAAATACAAATTATTTCAAGACTAGAAGAGCCTCTTATTGTTGTTTTAGCAAATGTATTAAGTGATGAAGAGTGTGAAACGTTAATTGAAATGTCTAAAAATAAAATGAAACGTTCTAAAATTGGTGTTTCGCGCAAAACAAATGACATTCGGACGAGCAGTGGTGCATTTTTAGAAGAAAGCGAGATTACTACTAGAATCGAAAGACGAATCGCTTCGATCATGAATGTTCCTGCCCCACATGGAGAAGGATTGCAGATTTTAAAGTATACAGTTGGCCAAGAATATCAAGCTCATTATGATTTTTTTGTAGAAAATAGTACGGCAGCAAGTAACAATCGTATGAGTACACTTGTGATGTATTTAAATCATGTAGAAGAAGGTGGAGAGACCTTCTTTCCAAAACTCAACCTTTCCGTATCTCCAAAAAAAGGAATGGCGGTATATTTCGAGTATTTTTATCAGGATGAATCAATAAACAAACTTACTTTACATGGCGGTGCACCTGTTATCAAAGGTGAAAAATGGGTTGCGACGCAATGGATGAGAAGAAGAGCATTGTTGTAACAAGTAAATGTACCGACTTTATCATTTTAACCGAGAAGACCCCCTCCTCTAAACGAAGTGAAGGTGGGGGATGAATCGGTTTTGTCTTTTTTAAAGAAAATGTCTTTTTTAATAGAACGTACGTTTGTTTTGTTGTATAATGATCTTATCAAACAAAATGAGGTGAGAACAGGTGAAGAAAGCGTATTTTTCGAAACGGATCTATAAGACAGAAATAGATACTGGGAAATTCTTTTTATGTAAATCATATATCTTTCTAATAAAATCGGTACCCGCTTTATGTAAATCTGGGTTTGCTTCTTTATACTCTGGATCTGCCTACTCTGCTAGCCAACAAATAAAAGCATCTTGAGATGACTCACTAGTCGCATATGAAAATAGATTAGATCTCTTGTCCATGATACAATTCTCACCTACGATATACAAATTGTTGTCCCTGTTATATTTATTATTTTCAATACACCTTAATCTCTACTTAACTGCCCCAAAACACTCTTAAACAACATCGAAGAATTCCTAACAACCAAATCCAAAGCCAGCTCTTTAAACTCTCCCCCTTTTCCAACCATCACATTCCCCTGCTCATAATCAATTTTAATTTGAACATCTTGAACATAATAACCCTTAATGGAAGATGCCTTGTCCAAATCAGAATGATCAAGCTCGACCTTCACCTGTTTCGTAAATCGGCGCAGCGTTTTCCAAAGAGCTCGCTCTTCTTTCGATTTCATAAATAATTCAGGAAGCTCTTGTACTTCCTTTAATAATGACATGCTCGTTAACATATATGTTTGAATTCCATATCCCACCGGACAAATGTGATGACCTAACTTTTTCCATGGCTCTAGTTCGAAATAAACACAATCATTTGTTTCATCACCAGGTAGTACATTCTCTCTGTTTATATGGATATCTTTAATCCTTGCGACATGTTGAATCCCACCGTTTTCTCCATACCACTTTTTCGGTGCATATAAGGCTATGTATTTTATTTCTTGCCAGCCTGGTTTTAATTGTGAAACAGGAATTTGATAGAAACCTTCTTTCATATATGTTTCATAATCCTTTTCTGTTTTCACATTACCGACTAATACCTTTTCATCTAAAGAGGATTCCCATTCTTCTTTTGTTCCTCTTGGAAGGATTCCTTCTCTTATAATCTCTTCTGGACTTTTTTCAATGAGATGATCAAGAAATTGTTCTACTAGTCTTGTCGCGTTTGGTAAAAATGGAAAACCGCCAATATTTACTTTTTCAATGCTTTTATAGAAAGGATGATGCTCATATTCTTCCTCTTGATTCCACGGGAATAATACATAAGCTCCATAGGCTGTTCTCTCAAACGGTCCACCTTGATCTACTACTAATGCATCTCGATATCGGTGCATCGTGTTAATATCTTCTTCCATTGGACCCGGTGTCCCATACTGTCTTTTATAATGGGAACCATTTTTGGCAAAGTCGATTCGATATTTAGCATCAAAAATATATTGGTATTGATAGTTTTTCCCTTTCTTCTCAATAGCAAGCATCGTATCCGGCTTTTGAGTGACAGTTGGTAATGCTTTATTTCTTTTTTGAAAATAAAGCTCAATCACTTCATCTGTTTCAGGGTGCCTAAATGTTCTTTTTGCAGTTTTACTTTCATCAAGTGTCACATATAATCCATCTTGCCGAACCTTAATAATATCTTGATTCACTGTTTCATATTTTTTAGATAAAATTTGTCCAAGCTTTAAATACGTCCAATATTCATATAACCTTGCGACGTCCTTTACAGACATTTTAAAGATCTGCCCTCTTAGCGTGAGACCTCTCGATAACATTAGAAAGATTTGATACGCATCCCTATAACCAGCAGCCATTTGAATGACTAGAGAAAAGACAGAACGATCCAATTTCCCGATCCCATTCCAAAACGGATCATTCAACTCGTTTTTCATTCGAGATTTCATTTTTCTTACGTTTTGAATCAAATCATCGTCAATTGGCAAACTCTTAAATCCAGAATCCTTTTCCAAAGATTTAAGTAAATCCTCGATTTTATGTATCACCCTCTGAACCATCCACTTAACAAACCGATTTTCCAATGTATCGTAGGATACTTCCTTATAAGCTGTAATTCCTTTCGATGGAAGCATGTTTCTTCCTACTTCTTGAAACAAGTGAGGTCTTTTTCGTAAGTAATTCATCCCAACAGAATCAAGCCTACGAATTTTTTCTCCTTGTACAAGCTGATGACGTGTAGTAAGCGCATGATGCGGTTGTCTTTTAATATGAGAAATTGCCTTCATAAATCTATGAAAAGAGTCATTTAAAATATGATAAAATTCACTTTTAGATGGATTTGTAGCATAGATTGTTGATGCCCCCAAATAAGTTCTTTTTAATAAATGAAATGCTAGATTATAAATTTCATCGTTCACTTCTTCCAATAAAGCTCGATAGTCATCTTTGTAATCGAGCTTTGATGGAAAAATTTCTAGTGTGACTGTTAGTAGAGACTTTTTATCATCTCGAATTTCAAATGTTGTATAGCCTACTTCATTGGGAAATGAGAGATTTCCCATTAATACTTTCAATGAACCCATTTGAGTAGAGCTGATTGCCTTTCGAAGAGATGGATGCTCATGGTAAAAAGACAATTCTTGATCATTTTTAGGAACGACAACGAGCTGATAACTCCTATTCTCGAAAAAGATAGGGGGGTGCTCGGTTAATTCGCTAAGCTTTTGTAACTGAGCATCATATACCATGATAGAATCACTTGTTCCAGACACATGAAAATGCATCATCTCATCTGAGGCAATGGATTGATGTTTTTTTAAGCTCTCGTATTTTTCATGATAGGGATTCCCTTTGATAGTCAATGACAAATCCGCTGTTTCAATCTTAACTAGCTCTATATCACGATTAGATCCAGAAAGAGGTGAAACCATCATACTCGAACCTCCTTAACATATGAGACAACTTCTTAGCAGAACGAGGATACTTCGCATAAGACATCATATCTTCATTATCAAACTCTTGATTTGTACATAGCGTATATAATTTCTTTAATGCCTCTTCTGTTCTCCCATCGCTCCCTGCAATACGCGGTAAGATTTTTTGATATATTTGATAGTCTAACGCCTCGTCAAACGATAATAGTTCACTTTTTTCATTGTAAGCCATATAAAAACAAATTTCGTCACGTATCCGATACCCGACCTGTGCTCCGATCGGTTCAAGAATTTTATTAACTTCGATTAAAATATGAGATACTTCCTTCACAAGATCTTTATTGAGCTGAAAGCATTCTTTTAAATGAAGAAACGTGGCTGTCAAGGAATGATTAGAAACACATTTTCCCTGTACTTCTTCTACATCCATTAAAAACTCAAAGGAATCTAATTTTACTTGATTAAATTCAATTGTATTCGCACGATCCAATACTTTTTTACTTAACGGATGTGTTGTTTCATCCATGTTGACAGTTCCAATGACGTACACATTTGATGGAATCGTAATTCGTTTCCCAACAATCGATTCTGGAAGAACAGCCGATGTAACAATCTCTCTTCCTTCCCATTTTCGGCTTTCAATGACACTTAGAAAATCACTGAAATAGTACTCTACACGTGCTAGATTCATCTCATCGAGCACGACAAAATAAGGTTTGTCCGGATTCCCTGCAGCTTTTTCAAGAACTTGAATTAACGGTCTTTCCTGAAATTCACCTTGAATATTCACGTAGCCAAGTAAATCAGAGCTATCGCTCCAATCAGGTCGCACAGGAATAAGCGTGAACTGTCCATTTTCTTCAGTTGCCCCTAAACTTTCAGCGAACCACTGAACAATTTTTGTTTTCCCCGTACCTGAAATACCAGACAAAATAACAAAGGGCTTCGTTTTTAAAGAAAGGAAAAAGTTAATAATATCTTGCTTATCGTAATAGAAACCTTTGCTTTTCATATAGGAAGATACATGATCTACAATTTCCTTCCCATTCAAATCCATTTCTTTTTTCTCCTCGTGAATCACTGCACGATTAGTTCCTTTCTCTCTAAAGGCAATGTATCCCTCATAATAGCGAAGCATTTCTTTTAAATCTTCCACTAATTCTGCTTCACTTGGCATTTGTTCAACATCATATGGAATGTATGCAGCTGTAGAGTTGGCATATCCCTTCGCTTTTGGACTTGTACCAAGGAAAATATCATCATCTTTTTTTATTTTTTTAGACATTTGTATATGTTGACGGATCTCAGACTTAATCTTTTCCATTTCCTCTTTAGAAGTTTCCGTTACTCCTTGTGCCATTGTTAAATATAATTGCTTCATATCTTCACTAAATAAATAAACGATATAATACCCTCTCTGCGTCGATGTCGTAATGTCTTTATTCATGATAGCAAGCCATGGCACGGCGGCCCAATTCCCTTGTCCAACTGAGCCCGTAACAATGTACTGATTATGATCGATAAAAGATAAACGAGTTACCTCCGTTGTCATTTCATTTCGAACGACTGAACCAAGTTTATGACCCGCAAATTTTTCCGTTCTTGCCTCTAAATACTCATACATAACAGTTAAAAATTTTTCACGTAAGTTACTATTCATATTATCGTCCTCTTCATCATTTTCTTTTAAATATTGTTCAACTGGAACCCACCTCTCGTTAATTAACCCTACCTTCTCAAGCCACATTAACAAATTATGAGTACGTTCCTTGGCTACTGATTCAACCATTAAATTATCTCCTCGTGAATTTCGAACGATCGTCATTCCTAAATTCACTAAAGCCGCTTTCTTTTCAGCCTTTGAATAACTATTTAAAAGTTCGAGTACAAATAGAACAATTTGAAAATATTCCTGTTTCAAAATCAAATTTCGAATAAAAGCATCCTTATTTTTTGATTCAATATATTCATTTAATAGAGCCCGATTAATCTCATGAGCTTCATCCAAAAAGCCCAATAATCTCAAATCTTGCCGTCCACGAGATTTCACTCTATATAAATTCCCATCAATTTGGTGACTAAGATCTTTCGGATCATATGTATTATCTATTACCTCTTCTAAAAAAGTGATTACTTTATGATATTGCTCACAGGGTAAGTCATCCGTTCTAAATTCTTTAAGTGTAATAGATTTTGAGTCAGTTACATTCACAAAAGGAAGTTGTGAAAAGAAAGCAATCAAAAAAGCACTGTGTTCACTTACTTGTCCAAAATCTTCACTCGTTACCGTACGTATATTTATGAATTTTTGCCAAGCTTGCTG
Organism: Bacillus sp. FSL K6-6038; assembly: GCF_038050455.1. Taxonomy (NCBI): domain Bacteria; kingdom Bacillati; phylum Bacillota; class Bacilli; order Caryophanales; family Bacillaceae; genus Bacillus; species Bacillus sp. FSL K6-6038. The sequence goes on along the minus strand of NZ_JBBOUH010000001.1, from coordinate 889,673 downwards.
GAGAGTTTCAAAAGTTACCATAAAATATGGATGTGATTCTTCTCCTCCTTGGTACTTCTCACGTAAAAGTTCTGTTTCAACGTATAGTCCTTCATCATCTGTCTTTATAATCAAATAAGATTTACTAGTGTGTATGTCATTAACTTGATTGGTTACTTTAGCGAATTCAATTATGAGTTGGTCCAACATTTTTACCTCCGCAGTTACAATTAATTACAATTACTACTATTTTAACAAACTATATACAAAAGAAAAATGATACGCTATAACTCATGATTAAATAACCTTTCAGGAGGAGATATAGTCAAACATTCTCTTTTCTACTTTGTATTGTCTTTCCGCTTCTGACAAAGTCATTGCCATCACAGCAATCCGCCTATCAATTAAAGCACTTACAGCTCCCCCTTATTTTCATACACAAAAAACTCAAACTCTTCCAGATTTCCTCCAAACAATTTGCTCAACTATAAAATAGAGTTATTTTTCATTATATTGAGATTTTTCAAACGAAACGATATAATTTATTTACATTTATACGCCTTCATACTTAGTTCATAATGATATTTTTCAAATTACTTCAATTAAATAGGGAGGTTTTAATCATGTCTCAATCCACCAATCGCACAAATACAAGGCGCATAACAGGAAACATCTTCAAAGGTTCAGTTGGAAATCTGATTGAATGGTACGACTGGTACGTCTATTCTGCTTTCGCCGTGTATTTCTCAGCAGAGTTCTTCCCTAAGGGAGATTCGACCAGTCAACTGCTTAACACGGCAGCAATCTTTGCCGTTGGCTTCTTAATGCGCCCGCTAGGAAGCCTACTGATGGGGCGTTATGCCGATCGCCACGGCCGACGTGCTGCACTGACGCTTTCCATCACCATCATGGCCGGTGGTTCGTTAATCATTGCCTGTACCCCAGGTTATAGCACCATTGGTATCATGGCCCCTATTATTCTAGTTCTCGCACGTCTGCTTCAAGGGTTGTCATTAGGTGGAGAATATGGAACTTCGGCTACATACTTGTCCGAGATGGCAAGCAGCGGCCGACGTGGTTTCTACTCGAGCTTCCAGTATGTAACACTCGTTGCTGGACAGCTGGTAGCACTAGGTGTTCAGATCGTCCTCCAGCAAATACTCAGCGAACCGGATATGAAGTCTTGGGGCTGGCGTATTCCCTTCATCATCGGAGCAATGGGAGCAGTAGCTGTATTGTGGCTGCGTCGTACGATGGATGAATCGGAGCAGTTCTCAAAAATGGGTTCTGAAAGCCGCGAGAGCGCTGGAACTATTCGGACTCTGATGAAACATCCTAAGGCAGTATTAACAGTGGTCGGGCTAACACTCGGTGGAACTGTTGCCTTCTATACTTACACGACGTATTTACAAAAGTTTATGGTGAATACTGTAGGTCTTCCTAAAGAAGTCGTTAGCTGGATTAACTTTATCGCCCTATTGGTATTCGTCGTACTTCAACCACTCGCTGGTATGTTATCCGATCGGATTGGACGGCGTCCGCTATTGATTGGTTTCGGCATCCTCGGAACTTTGCTGACAGTGCCACTGTTTCTAATCATGGAGCAAACGAAGTACCCTATCGTTGCTTTCTTGCTTATGATGGTAGGTCTCATTATTGTCACCGGTTATACTTCCATCAATGCAATCGTGAAAGCTGAGCTCTTCCCGACTGAAATCCGTGCCCTTGGCGTAGGATTCCCTTACGCAATCACTGTTGCAGTATTCGGCGGAACGGCGGAGTTCATCGCATTATGGCTGAAAAGTATTGGGCTCGAGTCGCTCTTCTACTTCTACGTAGCTGGCTGCATTGCCATAAGCTTCATCACTTATTGGCGTATGGCTGAGTCATCTAAAACCTCTCACATCGAGGCCGAACTGACCGATGAAAATACGTTAGCTGCTCACAAGTCTGGTTCACGACACTCTTAAATGTCATAAATAGCTATTTTAAAACGATAATTCAGCTTAAAAATCCCTTGTTTATCAAGGGATTTTTTAGGTAAGAAACCTTTCTTGATTATTTACATTTTTCAGCAGTAATGTAGAAGTAATAAACATCAGTATATTGAATAAAAAAACTCCAACTTTCGGCTGAAAAGTTGGAATTCCACTTATCTTTCTATCATTAAGAGGTACTCTCTTCTCACTTCACAAAACACTTTAAACCCTACCTATAATAACTCATCTTCCAAAAAACTACGAATCCACTCTTTAAATTTTCCAAAATTAAAAAATCCTAAAAATCATAATGCTACAAAGGGATTATAAAACAGAACAGACCACGAAATAAATAATCATGGCCTGTCTGGTTTTATGAAAACATCGTATATGAGGCCCTAATACAGTTAAAGGAATCTCCTTCTACTTGTTTCCTATTTCTATTGTAATGCTCCAATCTCCATCCGTATGTACTCAAAAACTGTATGTGCCTGTGTTTTTGAATACTTGAAATATAGAACCTTCATAGCTTCCAATTTTATTTACTAATAAGTTTTGATCATTTACTTTAACAATGAAGTTTTTGGAGCTATTATTAGATAAAGATATAAGCAAAAGGGGCCTATTTCATACAGTTACAATATATTTTAAAACGCACCTTGATCCCTTTTTAAATAGTTACCATTGTCATCATAACATTCAATAGCAGTACCTATAAAGCCTCTCAGGAGTAGTTTTAACATCTCTAAATCATTTATAAAAACACTCATCCAAATAGAAAAATACCCTCTCGCTATCGCCGTTTCAACTATTTGTTCTCTAAAGTCTATAGAATCATTTCGTTTCAAACGATCTAGAGCTCTCTTCGCTACTTGCCATGCATCTCTTCTTTCTCTCCATCTTCTATCCTTTTGCTCTGCATTGACATTTGGATTATCCGACGGTTCTTTATCTAAACCTACTAACTTAATCATCTTTAATGCCATATGACGATGGCCTTGTTCTAAATTCGGATTTACTTCTATTCTCCCTGCACGAAGCAAGGGCAACAAAATAGTTAGTTACACTCATTCTTGTAAAACTGCACACAAACCTACCCGTCGTATATAATGAATGGTACCAAAGAGCTATTGCCGGGCTTTCAGCATATAATCATTCCATTTTTTTCAACAGCTTAGCTAAATAAATTTCATGAGAAGTATCCCGTAAAAAGGAAAAAAACAAATCATCTAGCTCTTCTGCTAACTCTTCGTTTATTTCCTCACCTTCTTCATCAGACAATTCAAAGTTAGCATGCTTCCATTCATTATACTTTTCCTCAACTAAATCTCTAAAACTAATCCAATGTTTTCCGAAGTTTGATGTATAAGTGGCAGTCCAGCTATTAATATGAATTGTACCTAACAGCTCGTCCAATTTAGAATCAAAATTAACGGAAACATTATTTTCCCCCAATGTCTTTTCAATCTCTTTTAGATCCTCTTTTGTCATTTTCTTGACTTCCCCAGAATAATCATAGCTTACTCTTCCCGTATACGAATTGATAAACGGTTCTTTTATAGGTTCCCATTTAAAAGCGACATGCTCGTCTATAACATCCATAATCATATGAGAAAGAAGCAAATCGATTTCTTTTTCTCCCATTACAATCATCCTCTTTCATTTTTTGGAATTTTAAACATTATATTTCTGTTCCTTACTTATGATTGGGATTCAATCTACATGGAGGCATGTTCTATATGAAGTTATGGTAAACCTGGCTGTAATCATTTATGTTTGCGGAGTAGACGTATCATTTATGACTACGCCTACTCCAATTTTAATAGATTATATATTTTTCTTGCAGTAAGATTTTCTTCCCTATCATCTGTCTTCAATTGTACTACAAAACGTCTCAAAAAGAACATACATTCGCATAACTATCATAATCAATAAAACGATATCGACCGTTCCTTCAAATATATCAGCGCTTTTCCAAATATATCGACCATTTCTCACCATATATCGGCCAAACGACAAAATTCGCGACTCTAAACACAAAAAAGAGCTATTTCAAACTGAAATAGCTCCTTCATTCATTCAATTACTCTCAACTCATCTAACAATGCTCGCTTCGTTTTATGCTGTATTTTTAGTGCTTCTAGACGTTTTTTCCATACGTCTTGTTCTTGTAGTTTCGTTTCGTAAATATCTTTTACTTTTTCGAAGTGTTTTATAGCTTGCTTGTAGCGTTTGCGATTGCCGTTTTGGATAAGAAGACAGCCTTTGATCCAATAGTATTCAATAATTTCCCTCGGGTACTTGTCTATGAGTTTATCTGCCAAGTCATCAAAGTTTGTATAGGGAGATTCAAACGCTATTCTTCTAGTATCTAAAATGACTTCTAATATCTCCTCATACATTTCACTGTCATAACAAATTTCCAAGTAATCCTTTGTACTTTCTTTTTGAACAATTCCTATCATCTCGTCTTGTACTTCTGCCCAATCTTCAGCTGCGAGGTGCTCTTTCATGAAATGAAAATCTTCATAATGGCTTTTATCGCGATAATCCGTGCGAAATGCTCGTATTAAAATGTTTTTTCCCTCTTCATAATCATTCTTCTGTTTAAAGTATATAAATGCGCGGTCACGTATTAGGCCAATATCTGATTGCTTCTGGAAAGCACGGTCTATTAAAGCTTGCAATTGATTCAGTTTCTCTTGCTCCGCATAGTAATCTAATAGAAATGCGAATAATTCTGTTTGTCTACCTTGTCCGTTCTCTACTCCTGCTTCTGCTACCTCAACTGCTTGATCGATTTGACTTTGTGACAGGTAATATGTTACTAAATCCCAATAGTCCATCCCATATTTTAAAGATTGTAAGCGCAACTCTAAATACGCTTCTCCATCTTGTAATTGATCTTTATAAATGCGCATAATAAATAAGCGTTCGATTCCAATCACTAGGGTGTTTTTGAAGTAACTGAACCATATGTCTCCAATCCGAATCAGACTCACATATTTCATAGATTTTGTCCATTAGCACATCATCAAATCCAGAATTACCGATTGCATATTGCGTAAACACTCTATTAATGAGTAACTTTTTCTCTTCAGTAGAAATCGAATACTGAGATAATACGTCCGTCATTTTCTCCAAATATTCATAAACATCATATTCAAGATGTTCAGGTCCACCGCCGTAATCGTTAAAGTCACTAATAATTGCTTCTGCTCGGTCCCAATATTCCCAAAGTAGCTTATTTGATACAGGTGCTTTCTTTTCAGTTCCCTTCTGTAATGCATACCATTCCATTACAGCCATATCAATATCCATATACTGATCTGCCAAATGCTTCACTAATGCAATCAATTCTTCTTTCTCTAATTCCTTACACAAATCTTGTAATGAGACAGCTTGCGCCATACCCTCACTCTCCCTCATCATTTCCACCATATATTACTTCCCCAGCAGCATACATCTCCAAAACCCCATTAACAAACGCCAAATCAAATTCCTCTGGATCAAATTCTCCGAGCCATTCTTCCATTCCTTCGTCTAGCTCATCTTCACCTTTTAATGCGGTTTGGATTTCGTTATACATATAAACGCCTCCGCAATCTTCAGGTGGACATGCACGTTTTCCTTTTTGACATGTAGGAACAGTAATCTTCTCATCAATTGGTAATATTTTCTCTAGTACTAGCTGGTGATCCCAATCATCACCGAAGTCATATGTATATACACATTTTTGTTTTTCTTCTGTTATTAATTCTCCTACCTGTGTTTCTTGTGCATCGTATGTTTCAACAGAAGATGGGAAGAAATCAAATGAATCGTCTTGGATTTCAACATACGCATCTCCAGTGTCAAAACGATATAAATGAGAATTTTGCCATCCCATTACAATTTGAATAATGTCATGTAACTCTACAAATGTCATTTGATTATCGATCAGAAATCTTCTCCAAATCGGTGGGCGAATTCCCTTTAATGTAACTTTAAATTGATAGATAGCGGGTTTCACAGGCTTTCCCTCTCTTACTTTATCTATATCTTGTCCACCGACAAACTTTATAATTTCTTCTAAACGTTCCTTTTCAGCAGGAGGCATTACTCTCCAAAGATCAGTTTTTTTAATTTCCCCAATCAGATCTAATACGATTTTGTTTATCAACATATTGAAACACCTTCTTTTTTTCATAGCTTATAAAAGTCATTATAAACAATACACAAAATATATAGCCATCATGAACTCTCCACCAGATACACCACTTCCACTCTTGCCACGGTATCTTTTTTGCGCACTTTTATATGAAGATAATAGCATATTTCACCATGTTTATTTTGTTCCATATGCCACTCTACTTTTCCTTCAAAGCTAAATTGTTGGATTACAATTTATATTCATCTAAATAAAATGATATCGAACATTCTATCCAATATATCAGCGATTCGACGCAACATATCGACCAGCCGACAAATTCCGCCCCCCAACCCCAAATAAAAAAGAGGCCACCCCAACAGGCAACCTCTCCATCAAACATTAAGCCAATAAAAACCCTCGCTTCAGCGGATCCCTTGGGTCCAATAAAAATTGATGAAACCCTGTAATAAACGCCTGGCCAGTAACTTTTGGAATAACCGCCTCGTATTCCTCTACTTTTGTCACTGACAGTACTTCTCCGGCAAATTGTCCGTCAGTGATACACTCATGGATGAAACTTTCTCCCTTCTGCAAGGCACCCTTTTCAAAAAGAGTTGCAAGTCTTGCGGAAGTGCCTGTGCCGCACGGAGATCGATCTACTTGCCCATCAGCAAAAATGGTTACATTTCGTAACGTTGCATCTTTTTCATTTGGTTCATCTGAAAAGATAACGCCGTATATTCCTTTTAAATCTTCTTCGAGAGGATGTTTTACCTCCATTTGACTTTCAATGTAGTGTTTAATTTTTCCGCCCCACGTTTGAATAGCTGATAAATCTTTAAAATTCACTTTCAAACCAAGTTCTTTACTGTCTACAACAGCATAAAATGCTCCTCCAAAAGCAATATCTACTTGAAATTCATAGCTATCAATTTTTATAGAAACATCTTTCTTGTAAACAAAAGAAGGAACATTTTCAAATGATACGGATTCTACTTGATTTCCACTATATTTTGCGTACGCAATAACCTCTCCTGCAGGGCTATCAATAATGAACTTTTGCTTTTCGCCTGTCACTTCGAACATACCCGTTTCAATTCCTACTGTGACGACAGCGACAATTCCATGACCGCACATTGTACTCCAGCCTTCATTATGCATAAACAATACCCCAAAATCAGCATGAGGACTTGCCGGCGGCGTAATGATACAACCATACATCCCATGATGCCCTCTCGGTTCATACATCAAAACTTCGCGAAGATGGTCCAAGTGCTCCATACAATAAGCTCTTCTTTCTAATTGCGTTTCCCCTTTTATCTCCGGCACTCCGCCTGTAATAATACGTAATGGTTCCCCCGCTACGTGTGCGTCAATTGTTGTGTATATTTTGCTAATCTTCATTCCTATCTCCTCCATGTTTGTATTTTAAAAGTGTCTTGCTTTTTTATTAGCAAGTATCGTGCCAAACGAAAATTAACCTAATATTATTAACATTCAATCAATTTCGTTTACATTGTTTCAAAAAAGTTGTATCCTTTTAGCAACAAATCCGTCTACGAGTGTCTACTTTTGTATACGATTTAAAATCATTGGGGGATATGTTATGAAACAATCTGATACCTTTGCGATTCCTACATTGCATACACTTCTCTCTTCTGTAGAAGAAGCCATTTCTATTGTAAATACGAAAGGGATAATGCTTTATTGGAATGAAGCAGCAGAAAAAATGTATGACATAAAGAAGGAAAAGATTATCGGAAGGAATGTTCAGGAATTTTTCTTAAAAGAAGATATTATGAATTTAAAAGTTCTTGAGAATCAGCAACCTGTTCGGGATATTTATCACCTCCCGCAACCAGATAAGCATGTATTGATTAACACAACTCCAATTTATAATGAGAACAATGAACTGATTGGTTCTATGTCCGTAGAAAAAGATATTACCGCTACGATTAAGTTAAACGAAAAGTTAACCTCTACATCTGAAGAACTTCAGCAACTAAAACAACAAATGATTCAAAATAATAGAGACGATCCCTTCAGCAATATAAAAGGAAATAACTTGACAATCCAGCACATCATTCATGACATGAAAAAAGTAGCGAAGACAGATGCGACGATTTTGATTACTGGGGAAAGCGGCGTTGGAAAAGAGCTTTTTGCACAAGCGATCCACAAGGCGAGTTTAAGAAGTAAAAAAGCATTTATTCCGATTAATTGCGGTGCCATTCCCAACGCTTTGTTTGAGAGTGAATTATTCGGTTATGAATCAGGCGCATATACTGGAGGTGCTAAAGGAGGAAAACCTGGAAAAATAGAATTAGCAGACGGAGGTACTTTATTTCTAGATGAGGTAGGAGAGCTCCCACTTGATATGCAAGTGAAACTACTTAGAGCGTTACAAGAAAAAGAGATTTATCGAATCGGAGGACAAACACCGAAAAAAATTAACGTCAGAATTATCGCCGCAACGAATCGTATATTAGAAGATATGGTATCAAACGGAACCTTCCGATCTGATTTATTTTATCGACTCAACGTATTTACTGTCTGCATCCCTCCACTTCGGGAACGAACGGACGATATTTCCTACTTAGCTCATCATTTCTTCAAAGAATTTTCTTTCAAATATAACAAATCAACTCCTTTCGTTCATCAAAAGGCAACCGAACGATTAAATAAATATTCTTGGCCAGGTAACATCCGCGAGTTACGTAATATTATAGAAAGGTTGATTGTCCTTCACGAAGGCCACGAAATATACGAATCAGACATTCTCAAGCTACTGCCGCAAGCAAAATCTTTTTCACCACCTGTTAACCAAGCTATGCCCTCACTCACTGATGAAAGAGAAAGTCTTGAGAAAACACGCATTCTTCAAACTTTGCAACAGACTTATGGGAATAAAAGCATTACGGCGAAAAAATTAGGAATGTCGCGCGCTAATTTGTATAAGAAAATCAAAAAATATGGGATTACTTTTGATAAAACGGATATTTAATACATCAAAACCCCGAATTATGGACTTTATTAAAGAGGCCATAATTCAGGGTTTTCAAGTTTCTATTTATAACAACTTCAGGAGTGCTTTGTAAGTTTTTTACTTCCATAAACATTTTTAAGTTATATACAAAAACCATGCTTTGACATCACCTAAAGCATAGTAATTATTTAAACTAATATAAAACTGCTAAGTTGATTTTTTTAGCTCATCTATTTATTGAATTCATTAACTGGAAGAAGTATTCAGGTTTATGAGTCTTATTTAGATTATACCATGAATGTAATGTATCTGGTGCAAATACATCTAATTTTTTCAGTACTTCCATCGCAAATTCCAGAGGAGCTACTCCTGATGCAGTAACCAAATTCTCACCAGATACCGCAGGTCCCATCTCATGAAATTTTTCTCCTTTATAATTAGGACAGACCATTTTAATATACTCTAAGTTATTGCTTGTATGCTTTCTAGAATCTAGGTATCCCATATTCGCGAGGCCTTCAGTTGCACCACAAATTGCAGCAACAATAGTGCCAAGCTTTAAAGCTTCGCCAATTTTTTTCAAGATAGGTTGATGAATATCCTCTCTCCAAGTATTCCCTCCAGGTAAAACTAAAAGATCTTTACTCTCAAGAGTACATTCATCAAGGGAAATATCTGGTTTTATGCTCAGTCCTCCCATCGTAGTAATAATTTCTTTATTAACTCCTACTGTAACTACTTTTAAAGGTGCTAAATCTTTTTTGAAATATCTTCCTGAGTTTAGTTCAGCAATTAAATATCCATATTCCCAGTCTGACATTGTATTAAATACATAAAGATAAACTTTTTTTGTTTGCATCCAATAACACTCCAATCACAATTGATATAGCCTATTATAATATAACTTCCCTGACAGCTAACGTCAGGGAAGTTATCATACTTGATGAAATTTTATTAATTCCGACAGAACTTCAATAAGTCTTTTTGTAAGTAAAATGAAAAAAGTTAACGAGTAGATAAAAAAAAGATCCTTAATAAGGCCCTTTTTTTATTTTAGAAGGAAAAAGCATTAAAGAAATTCACGAGGGATAGAAAAAATCAACTTATTTTGTTAAAGAAAAATATTTAGTTAACAAGTGTATTGAAAGTAAACTAATATTTCAAAGTTTACTTTCGATTAAATGAAAAAGAAGACCGAACTAGATTGTTTTCTATCTCGGTCTTCTTTTATATATAAATTATTTAATTATAAAGGATAAAATTCCAGCAATTATACATGTAATTCCTCCTAAAAGCTGTCCTATTCCAGTGATTTTATCTAAAAATGATTCATATGTTTTCGTACTATATATACCCCATAATACTAAGATTACTCCAAAAAGGATAAATGCTATTTTTAAAATCATCGTATGGTTACCTCTTTACAATATATTTTTTTATGTATGTATTTCTTATACTTTTATTATTACATTGAAATAATAGTTGAACTATCTAATAACCTTACATAAAGATGACAGTTTTGTAAGATTTCATAAGTGAAAATAAAAAAGGTCGATTTCTTAACGGGGAAATTGACCTTTTTTAGGTTTGAATGTGCTTAGCGTACAAAATTATAAGAATTAATCTCATTTTTTCATTTTGGAAATAACCAATTTTTTAACTTGATGTTGATGTGACGGAACCTCAAGTATGTAGAAATTTTAAAAAGTCCCTTCATAATGCTAAAGGGACTTTGCTCACACAAATGATAATTTTTATAAATAATTGCGGAATAATGAACTTACATAAATGCTTTTAAAAGCTCTTGTATGGCTGGAATTAATCCACCTAAAAATTTTAAAACTGCCATTGCGATTGTCATAATAATTCCCCCTCTCTTAATTTCTGAATATTAAGAATTATGTAAATTCATTATATTATAGATTTAAGAATATGACAATATCTTTTTTTATTCTCTCTAAGATTTTGAAATATGCCCCTAACAACACTTTTCACGCCGCATTTATTCATGATAATTAAGTTCACTTTTTTCGTTTTAGGGTGGATTTGTTTTCTTAAGTTGATATACCACATGCCCATCAAGCTAATATTTTGAAGTACCCCCAAAACAAAAATTCCATCTCACTTTTTTGTTTTATAGATTATTAATTTCTTTTAACACATGAAGATTTCGTTCAAACTCAAATAAAAATAGAGTCTCAAGATTCTTTTCTTGAGACTCTATTTTTTATTTCAAAAAGGAAATCATGATTTTCTCTAATTCAGCCTTATTTAAAATATCATCAATGATTACAATTTGATAGGAACTGTCCTTTCCTTTTGCTGGAACAATCATCTTAATACCCTTTACATTACTTCCCATCGTCTTTGCAAAGGTGAATTTAGCCCCTTTGAGCTCATAATGTTCTATCTTATCGTTGTCATTAACCCAAAAGTAAAATGGATCCTTTCCTTTTTCCATAATCGCTGATTGATAAATCGTATAACTGAACTCCCCTTTTTTATATCTTGAATTAATAATTGGTTTTGATTTTCCAAGTGTAATATCTGTATCAACTTTTTCCTTCTTTAGCTCATAGCCTTTTGCTGTATAAGTTGGTTTTTTAATTGGAAAATCCACCAATTTCTGCACTTCCTTAACTGTATATCTGAAATGTGAATAGATTTTTTCCCAATAATAGGCCAAGAGCGTTGCCAATTTCCTCTGATTTTTTTTCATCTTCTGGTTCTAAATGCTCAAGGCTACCTAGGGCTATTGTCTTTTTATCTATGATATACGCCTCTGTTTGCAATTTGATCACCTTTATATCTGCATCGACACCAAATTGGTTACGTTGAGCAGCACACTGACTTTGAGTACTGTATAATGGAAATATCCTCAGAATATAGTTGTTTCAGGATTGAAGTACCTGTTTTTTGTTGAATTCTTTTGCTCCTCGATGGGTCAATATGCAGCATATGATGCAACATACAGTTGCCGCTAGTAATACATAGAAACCACCATTCCATCCTACCTTGTCAACCATTACACCAAAGAGTGTAGTACCTAAAGATGCACCTAGAATGTAACTCATAAAACCTCGCAAACCAACCGCGGAACCAACGGCGAAAGGTGGAACCACCTCCATAGTTTGTACTGAAGCCAGAAACTGCGGAATGTAAATCAAGCATCCAATAATAGCAGCGAAAATAGTGACCCAATGTAAAGATGTACTTTGCCAGTAACCAATGATACAGATGAATATCAATGTCATAGCAATGATTGCTGGCGGCATGCGGTGCCCTTTGAATAACTTGTCTGATAGATAACCGGCCAGAAGAGTAGAAGGAATGGCTGCCCATTCAAAGAATAAAAAGGCAACACTCATCTCTTCTTTAGTGAAATGTTTTACATTCAACAAATAAATGGGCAACCAGCTTATAATGCCGAAACGAACCATGTAAACAAAAACATCTACCAAGGAAACGAACCATGCATTTTTGTTAAATAAAACATAATTCCTAAAAATCTGCCAAGCATTCATGTCTACTGGCGGTTTGGAATCAGCCCTTTGTTGCATTTTCGAATCGGGTTCATCCTTGATGATTTCGCTTAACGGAGGCAAGCCCTCGCTTACCGGTGAGCCTTTAATAAGGGTTAGTATCACCATTGCCATAACAATAGCTATTGCAGCCGGAACCTGGTAGTTTGCCGCTTGCCAGTGATTGGAGCCTAACATAGCAAAACTGACACCAACGATAGGCGCTACGATGCCTCCACCTATATTGTGCGAAATATTCCATATGGCACCGACAGTTCCTCTTTCCTTACGCGGGAACCAGTTTGCAATAGTAATAAAGCTAGGTCCAACTCCCATTCCCTGAAAAAATCCATTGAGAACAACGAGAACTGCAAACATCCAGAATGCGGTGCTGAAGCCCATCATAATATTGACCATAGCGCACAGAAGCAAACCAAGCGCCATATACCTTTTAGGATTAGCTTTGTCTGCTATACTACTCATTAAACCCTTACTAATTCCATAAGCGATAAGCATGGAACTGCTTAATAATCCTACTTCTGTGGCACTAAGATTGAGTTGTTCCTTCAGATAAGGAGTAGATAAGGCAAAATTGTTACGTACTATATAGTAAGCTATATAACCGAAGAACACGCCTAATAAAGATTGTAGCCGGAAAAGCCTATAGGTTTTTTGAACCTGGTCTGATGCTATTTTTGTAGTAGCGATTTTAGGTTTCAAAAATGAGAACATACTATCTACCTCGATTTCTTTACTTTGATTTACGGAAAAAACTTAGATTGGCATGAAATTTAGTATTTCAATAGAGGCCAACTTGTCGGAAACGTTTTCAAAAATACTTGTGTTATATCATCCCTCCTTTGTTAAATTATCTTATATGTCAACTCGTTAAACTATCAGCAAATATCTGATTTTATGTAAGATAATATCCTACATAAAACCATTTATGGCTATTTGCTGTCACACCTTCGACATAAATAGTAGTTTTGTATACAATCTTCCATAGATTTCGTGGATCGTTCTGAAGTAATATATAAATATAAATTTTGAAAACCCTGAATCGAGTAGGATTCGGTAAATCGGATTCAATTAGGGTATTTTCACATATTACATAAATCCCTCGCCTGCAAGAATGGAGGAAAGTATGATAAATTGGTTGAGGCTTTTTTTTATATTGCTTATTACTTTACTTTCAATGGGATGTCAGCATGAGCGTTCAAGCCCTCAAATTATTTTCTCCGAATCTGACACCATGCCTGTTAGTTCACAAGGTGACAAGCCCTCTCCTGTACGGATCGCAATTTCAAGTGTGTTATCACCGACTGATACAATTATGTACTATAGGAAAATAGCTAACTATATCGGAGAGAAGCTTCATAGACCTGCAATTCTAATTCAGCGCAAGAGTTATAATGAAATTAGTATGTTGATGATGAATGGAGGTGCTGATATAGCCATACTTTCAACAGGAGCATATATTACCTACAGACATGTTGAAGGACTTGAAGCAATTGCCATGCAAGAGCGAATGGGAGTTCCATATTATTATGGTTATGTCGTCGTAAACCGCAAAAATGAACTATCCAGTATACATGATTTAAGAGGGAAAAACATTGCTTTTAGCGATCCAACCAGTTATTCCGGATATATTTTTGTGAGGAAAAAATTAGCTGAATTAAGTGAAACGCCTGAGCATTTCTTTGGTCGTTATGTTTTTACATATAATCATGAAAGCTCCCTAAGCGCTGTGATAAATGGTGTTGTTGACGCTGCAGCTGTTGATAGCTTAGTCTTTGAGCGTACCAAACTTAAAAATCCAGAACTGATTAAGGATTTGAAAATTATTGAAAAAACGGAACCGATTGGTACCGGTCCTGTTGTCATCAGCAGTAATTTACCTGATGAAGAGAAGCGAATTATCAAGGAAAGTTTCATTTCTATGCACGAACAAAAAATAATAAAACCAGCGTTTCAGGGACTGTTCATTGATCGTTTTGTTCCATTTGAACCCCAATTATATGAGGGTCACCTATGAAATGGATGAATAAATTACAAATAAACCAAAAGATATTTGGAGCTATATTCGTTTCGCTACTCTTTCTCGCTCTAGTATTGGGATGTATCATTTGGGAATCACTCACAAAAATCATGACAGAGGACCTTAAAAAACGTGGTGTAAATATTGCTGAAAATATTGCGGCATTGTCTTCGGATTACATTCTGACTGATGACTACTATTCGATTCATCTTCTCATTACCCGGGCACAGGAAGCTAACAAAGACGTTCGTTATATACTGGTCATTAACAATAATAATGTTCTTGTCGGAAATACATTCTCCAAACACTTACCGAAAGGAATATTAAACGCACATAAGCCTGATGATATCAATACTGGAAATTACGCTATACTAACCTCAGATGAAGGAAATATCCATGACATACTGGTTCCAATCGAAGAGGGAGATGTAGGATTTGTTAGAGTTGGAATGGCAGAAAAACAGGCGAAAAGCTATATTTTTACTAAAATAATAGAATTGGTTATTGCTACATTTTTGGTCTGTATGGGGGCTGCAGGTATAGCTTATTATGTGACTCGTATCATTACTCGACCAATCAATAGTTTAGTTGATACAGCAACAGGCATATCAGCCGGTAATTTATCCTTAAGGGCTAAAGCAGAGAGTGACGATGAAGTTGGAAAATTAGCACGGGCTTTTAATGAAATGGCTGACAACCTAATTAGTTCCAGCACTGCAGTAGAAAAATTATTGAAGGAACTTCAAGAAAAGGATGCCCTTCGAGATACGTTGATTTTGAAATTATTATCCGCTCATGAGGAGGAGAGAAAAAGAATTTCTCGTGAACTTCATGATGAAACAAGCCAAGCCCTTACTTTTCTAATGGTTACAATGCGGATTTTGGCTAATGAAGTTAAAGATATCGAGCAACAGGAGTTACTTAATGTAAGCCGAGAAACTGCGGCAAGTATTTTGCGAGAAATTAGAGATTTAGCGGTAGAATTAAGACCACCCATCCTTGATGATATAGGTTTAATTCCGGCATTAAGGAAACATGCAAGAAAGTTTGAAGAAAAATTCGCTCTTACTGTAATTCTACACGCTCCCGATGATGACATTGCTGCCATAGATAGTCATACTGCTGTAGCACTATACCGAATTGTTCAAGAAAGTCTTACCAATGTAGTGAAACATACAGTAGCAACTGAGATTGTGATTAACATGGAAATCAAGGATTGTTCTATCGAGTTGAGCATCCATGATAACGGTCACGGTATACGTGAGACCGATTTTGAAAAAGCTCGCCAGCAAAATCGGATCGGAATATATGGAATGAAGGAAAGAGCCGAATTACTGGATGGTTCATTTTTTATCAAAACTCACAATATCGGTGGGACCGAAGTTAGGGTGTCTATCCCATTAAAACAGAGAGAAGGGTGTCATGATGAAAAAGACAATCAACATAATGCTAGTTGATGACCATGCCTTGATGAGATCAGGTTTAAAACTACTATTGCAAAAAAGACCGTCCTTAAAAGTTGTAGGTGAAGCCTCTGATGGACTTGAAGCACTCCGGCTTTACGACATTTTAAGGCCCGATATTCTGATATTGGATATATCTTTGCCGCGCTTAGATGGAATCCAAGTTCTCACAGAGATTAAATTACGTTATGAACAAGCGAAAGTCATAGTGCTCACCATGCACGAAGACGAAGACTATATAACATTAATCATGAACGCGGGAGCTTCAGGTTACGTCCCTAAAGCAGCCGTAGATGAAGAATTATACACTGCTATTGATTCCGTAATGGATGGATACCTATACCTTCGCCCAAAGGAAATTTCAACGATGCTAAAAAGATTGCAAAACGAAACAGAGTCCCGAAATCCTTATGTAATTCTAAGCCCACGTGAACGGGAGGTATTGCAGTTTCTTGTTAAAGGATTTTCATTGTCTGAAATTGCTCAAGAATTAACTATCAGTATAAAAACGGTTGATACTCATAAGACGAGAATGTTGAACAAACTTAATCTTTCTAAAAAAAGTGAACTTGTTCAATATGCCATAAAGTATAATTTAATAAACATGATATAACGGGGTAATGTATGTTATAAAAGATCTTATCTCTTCCGACATCCTTATCATATAGCTTTTTTAGGTTCTGTTGCAAAGTTTCCGAAGACATAAAGAAAAAGAATCCCTTATGATTTCTGGGATTCTTTTTCTTGTTTAAAGTTTGCTCACACAAATGATCTGCACATCAATCCATTCTTGATATACAGATCATTTGTATGATATTTTTTACATATAATTGCAATTGCGGAATAATGAACTTACATTACTGCTTTTAAAAGCTCTCCTACGAACGGGATGATTCCACCTACAAATTTTAAAACTGCCATTGCGATTGCCATATTATTTCCTCCTCTTATTTTGTATAGTAAGATAATGAACTTACATTACTGCTTTTAAAAGCTCTCCTACGAACGGGATGATTCCACCTACAAATTTTAAAACTGCCATTGCGATTGCCATATTATTTCCTCCTCTTATTTTGTATAGTAAGGTAATGAACTTACATTACTGCTTTTAAAAGTTCTGCTACTAATGGGATGATTCCACCTACAAATTTTAAAACTGCCATTGCGATTGCCATATTATTTCCTCCTCTTATTTTGTATAGTAAGATGTTGTAAATCTTTATACTCTTATTATAGTAAGCGCTTACATATATATCAATACATTTTAATATGCAATATTACATAAGCTATTTGGCTGCCCTCACCATTTAAATAACTTTTTACAACTTGTATCTTTAATTCATCTGAATAAGTTTGAAATTTATCCCTTTTTTAACCATAATAAAATCCCCTCCAAGTAAAAGTGTAGCATCCATGTTTATTCATGGTCTTTTTACACTGTCTACCTTAAGGGGATAATATCACCCTCATCTTAAACAAAAAAGAGACCACCCCAAAAGGTAGCCTCCTCCTATCTAAACCTTCACCCGAAACATCCCATCCGAACTCACTCGATCCACAACCACATCCGGCACCTTCCCCACAATCTCCTCCCCAATCTTCAAACTCGCCGTTGCCGCTGGAGACGGGGCATTACAAATATGCATAGAGTTTATGCCCGGGATAATACAGAAGTCATCTACCATATTCCCATTAGATAAAATCGCCTGCGCCCTTACACCAGCGTGGGTCGGAACGATATCTTTCTCTGTAAGTTCTGGTATGAGGCGCTGCAAGCTTTTGAGAAAGGATTGTTTACTAAAAGAACGAATCATTTCCTTCATGCCTTCTTTCATGTTTGGCATTGCCATTTTCCAAAAGCCGGCGTATGTCATTGTTTCCATGAAGTCTTTTATGTTAAAGTCTTTTTTTGTGTAGCCTTCGCGCTTGAAACTTAGTACTGCATTTGGCCCTGCATGTACGTCCCCATTTATCATTCTTGTAAAGTGAACACCAAGGAACGGAAAGTCTGGGTTTGGAACAGGGTAAATTAAGTGTTTTACAAGGTGACGCTTTTCTGGAACGAGTTCATAATATTCGCCTCGGAACGGGACGATCTTCATGTCTGTTAGTATTCCTGTTTTTTTGGCGATTCGGTCGCTATGTAGTCCGGCGCAGTTAATGAGAAATTTCGTTTCAAAGGCGCCTTTGTTTGTTTCGATTGTAACGAAATCTTTGTGTTCAAAAATTTGTTCTGCTTTTGTGCCTAAGTGTACTTCTCCCCCGCTTTCCTCTATGAAACGTGCAAATGCATGACTAACTCCTTTATAATCGGCAATGCCGCAGGAAGGAACGCGAATGGCTCCTAATCCTTTTACATGAGGCTCGATTTCCGCTAGTTCTCCTTTGTCGATTTTCGAAATACGTAACCCATTTTGCAGGCCTCTTTCATACAGATTATGTAAAAGAGGAATTTCTTCTTTTTCTGTCGCCACGATCACCTTGCCGCACATGTCATAGGCAATGCCATTTTCTTTGCAGAACTCCACCATCGCTGCGTTTCCTTCTTTCGCAAATTTCGCTTTATAGCTGCCCGGTTTATAATAAATACCGGAATGAATAACACCGCTATTATGTCCTGTTTGATGATGCGCAAGTTCGTCCTCTTTTTCGATTACTGCGATTTTGGCATGAGGAAATTTTTTCGTTAAGGCCATTCCAGTTGAAAGGCCGACAATTCCTCCGCCGATAATTAGAAAATCATACATTTAACTTCCCCCTTATGTCTGTATCCCCTATATTAGGAAAGGCAGGCCTTGTTGTAAGGCCCGCCACATATATTATTTAGAAAAACAACCGCGCTGGCGCATGAGCTCTCGATATAAATCTTTGTTTTTCTCAAAAGGAGCGCGCCCGTGCATCCAAAAGAGATTGTTTAATAGAACGAGATCTCCAACTGGCAATTTTAATGCGTGCGTTGCTGGAGAGTTTTCCACAGAGTGTGATAGTTCTTTCAAATATGTTGCCTGTTCAATATTGTCCGGATAAACGAATTGATCAATAAAGCAAATACACGGTGCATTGTTTACATCAAAAAACGTTTCACGGTAGACGATTTCCTGCGCATTTTTACTTGGAGGTGCTTTGTATGTGATTTTGACAGATGCGAGTGGATGTTTTCGAAACTTCTCAAGCTCTTCCCAATCATCTAAATGAAGTAAACGTGATTCGCCCCCTACCGCATTCTTTTCCTCAAATTTCATCATAAGGAGCCAATCTGTCGGTTCGTCAACAAATGTCCCGTCTGTATGAAGCGTGAATAATCGATATGCTTGGCGAAGGTAAGAATCACTGCCATCTGTATCTTTCACATTAAATCTCGCGTAGTACGTTCCTGTCATTGCATCAAAGTTAGGTGTACCAATTAAATGTGTTAATGCCGTTGCAAATTTCACATAGTCTCCTGCATCTATCGTTTCGCCTTGTACACCAATTGTAAACCCGCCTGTTTCCCGGTCGTGAATAATACCGCGAACATTTTCCATAAACGATTCACCAAAGAATTTTTTCATTTGATCAGCAAGGATGAAGCGAGAATACGGAATATATTGTAATGATTGCTCCGAATGTTCTTTTACCTCTGCGAAAAAGTGCTGAAGCAATTGCTGATCTAACACAATATGATACAAACGTTTATGTTCTGGATGAGGAACAATTTCATACCCCTCATATTTCTTTGCAAACTTCATCTTCACTACTTGCTCTGTAATCACTGACATCTTATTTCCTCCTTTTTTTAGATAAACGAAAAAGCCAGTCATACGCATCTACAATACAAATCGTAGAAAACGTACAACTGGCTTTAAATTACGAGTGTTCTTTAATCTCTTAAAGTACAGTAATAATAGACAGTTTTTTTATGAAAATATGTGCAAAACAGAAAATGAAGATCGGATATAGAGAAGGCTAATTTCTCATATGGATCTTATCACTTTATAATTAAATGATAATTCAAAATATTTATACTGTCAATATGTTTTTATTATTTATTTCCATGCAGTTAGAGTTAGCCATAATACTTAATTTCAGCATTCTCTTTCTTTGCTCGAATCGTAATTCTTCCAGTGAATTGTGGTGGATTTTCATAATTTTTTTCAACTTCATCAAACATAGCTTTTAAAATGGATTCCAATTCGCCTAATGTAGTATCTTTTGATAAACCGTTTACTCTTGCAATTTCAATACTTTTAAAAGCGTCATCAACATTTAATACTTTTTCTTCACCGAATCCTTTTACTTCAAACTCTACTTTCATTTTCTCCATCTCATTCCCTCCTTCTAAAACTGCTCTTTAGTAGAAGAGCAATCCTACTTTTATTGTATATGAAGCGGTAAGAGCTGACACTATATTTGTTTATTATAATTCTTGAATTTCAAAGAACCTTCTTCTCCTTTGACATGTACTTTTCGTTTTCTTTCTCTCGGCCACATGCTTTACACATGTTACAAGGTTTCACCACTCCATTTTCCGCACAGCCTCTTTTTTGTTTTACATCTTCGTTTGATTTTGACATATTCTTTCCTCCTCATTAGATAAAAATAAAAAAGCCAGTTATATTTCGCTCATCAAATAAGCTGAAATATAACTGGCTCTTGTTTATGAATGCTCTTTAGAAAGTAAAGCGTAATAAACTAGACAGTTTGTTATAGATTTGTTTCTTCATCTTCTTCTTGTGGCTTTTCGCCGTTTACATAGCTTGTATATTGGCGATACAAATCTTTTACCGCACTAATAATCGCATTTTGTGCTTTTCCTTGATAGTGATACGAGATTTCTTGCGTGATCTCTTCAATGCCATCTCGTAAACTATGTCCTCTTAACATTTGAGCAATAAAGTCTCTTCCATGTTCAGTAGCAAGGGTACATGACGCTTCAATAATAACGTGATATTTGTGATCTGCCTCTATTGTAATTGTTAATGTTTCATAGACACTCCGTACAGCCATCCCTTTCGGAAGCCTCGAATGTCCTGCCATGAAAAAAGTACCTTTACGCATGTTCATCCCCCATTTTATAACTTATACTTGATCGATATATACTGTCTTCACTCGTGTATAAAATTCTGCAGCTGTTTTTCCTTGTTCACGTGGTCCTGCACTAGAATTTTTCATTCCGCCAAACGGAACTTGTGGCTCTGCTCCTGCCGTTTCTGAGTTGACATGAACCATCCCAACCTCCATATCGTCAATAAACTGCTGGGCCAGGCTGAGATTATTTGTACAAACAGATGCACTCAGTCCGTATTCTGTATCGTTCGCTAAATGAATCGCTTCTTGATAATTGTTCACCTTAAACAAACAGATAACAGGACCGAAGATTTCTTCTTTCGCAATTCGTGCATCTTGCGGTACGTCTTCAAAAATAGTCGGTAAAACATAATATCCTTGTTTTAACTCATCTTCTTCTGGTGCACTACCTCCGCAAAGTAAAGAAGCCTCTTTCTTTCCTGCTTCAATCATCGATAAAACAGAGTGCTGCTGGTTCTCGGATACGCACGGCCCCATAAACGTAGCATTTTCTAATGGATTTCCAACTTTAAGAGCTTCTGTGCGTAACAGGAGTTGATTACGAAATTCCTCATAAATTTCATCTTCAATAATCACTCTGCTTGTCGCTGTGCATTTTTGTCCTGTTGACATGAATGCACCTCTTATCGCAATATCGACTGCCTTCTGGGTATCGGCATCCTTTAATACGACTAATGGGTTTTTTCCTCCCATTTCTAATTGCACCTTTTTCCCGCTTGCAATCGCCATTTGTTGAATGGTTTTTCCGACGCTATTCGAACCAGTAAAGGATATCGCTTTTATATCAGGATTTTCTGTTAATTCCGTTCCAACGACTGAGCCTTTTCCAAAAACACAATTGATAACCCCAGCAGGAATTCCTGCCTCGTGAAAAGCATTCACAAGATGATACACGGATTTTGGTGTAATTTCAGCAGGTTTAATGACAACCGTATTTCCATAAATAAGTGCTGGCGCCATTTTCCATGCTGGAATCGCAATTGGGAAATTCCATGGTGTAATGAGTCCGACTGGTCCAACCGCGACGCGCTTACTATAGAGCATTGTTTTCGGATTTGCAGAAGGGATCATTTCCCCTACCGGCTGATTTGCTTCCCCCGCATAGTATTCCAAAATGCTGATTGCTCGCTTCGTCTCGCCGATTCCTTCGGCAAGTGTCTTTCCTTCTTCACTTGTTAAATCTTGACCGATTTCCGTCACTCGTTCTTTTAAAATTGCGGCTGCTTTCCACAAATAGCTAGCACGCTCATGAAATGATAATCCTTGCCAACTTTGAAACGCTTCTTTCGCGGATGCAATCGCGGATTGTGTATCCTCTCTTGAGCTTAGTGGAAATTCTCCCAACACGTCTCCGTTATGCGGATTGTAATTTTTCGAATATTGATTCGCAGATGGCTCTTTCCACTGGCCGTTTATATAATTTAAAAACCTCATTTCTCTGCCTCCATCATCGTTTCCTATTTTGATAGTTTCGCAATTGCCGTTTCAAGAATATGAAGACCTTCCTCCAGCTGTTCATCTGTGATAACAAGCGGCGGTAAGAAACGAAGGACATTACCATAAATACCAGCGCTTATTGTGATTACACCTTTGTTATGTGTTTCTTGCATAATCGCTTTTACTTCTTCTGTTGCTGGCTCTTTCGTATTTCGATCCTTTACAAGTTCGATCGCCGTCATAGCTCCAAGGCCTCTCACATCTCCAATTAATTCGTATTTCTCCTTCCAGCTATGGAATACTTCCATCATCCGGCTACCGATGAATTCGGCACGTTTTACTAACTGCTCTTCTTCTATTACATCTAAAACAGCGAGTGCAGCTGCGCAAGCAACCGGACTTCCCGAAAAAGTGCCGCCAAGTTGTCCTGGCCCAGGTGCATCCATCAATTCAGCTCTTCCTGTCACTGCGCTAAGCGGCATCCCTGCAGCAATGGATTTTGAAAATGTCATTAAATCAGGCGCAACGCCAAAATGATCCATTGCGAACAAACTTCCTGTACGAGCAAAGCCCGTTTGAATTTCATCAGCAATCATAATAATTCCATATTTATCACAAAGGTTTCTGACGCCTTGTATAAACGTTGCACTTGGAACAATAAATCCACCTTCCCCTTGAAGCGGTTCCAAAATAATGGCAGCGATATTATCACTCGCCACTTCCTCTAACATAAAACGTTCGAAATACGCTAAAATTTGCCCATCTACTTCTTCTTTCGTCATGCCGTCTTCCGCACGGTAATAATACGGATAAGGCAGCTTGTATACATCTGATGCAAATGGACCAAATCCATGCTTATAAGGTTTTACCTTACTCGTAAGAGACATTGTCAGAAGTGTCCGCCCATGATATGCACGTTCAAATGAAACAACGGCACTGCGCCCAGTCGCTTTCCTAGCGATTTTCACAGCGTTCTCTACCGCTTCTGCTCCGCTATTTGCAAACATTGTTTTTTTCTTAAAATCCCCTGGCGTTAATTCATTCAATCTCTCAGCCAACTCAATATAGCTTTCATACGGCGCTACATGAAAACAACTATGAATAGAAGATTCCACTTGGCTTTGAATGGCTTGTACTACTTTCGGATGACAATGCCCGATATTTTGCATACCAATCCCGCCTGCAAAATCTATTAATTCGTTACCATCTACATCCGTAATGATTGCCCCTTTTGCCGACCCGACATATAACTGCGTAATATTATAAGGACCCCCAGGCACCGCATTGTTTCTTCTCTCATGTAGACTATTTGATTTTGTCGTTACAATATTTTGTTTTTCTTTTAACATGGAACATACCCCTTTCTTACTCCTTCTCTAAACTAACTTTCGAATCTTGTATAATCGTAAAATCTTCTTTTATTGGCACTCGCTTATTTCTATCTCTTAGGAAATAGATTGCGATTACTACGGCAGTTGCTAACATCGTCATATAAAATTGCATACGCATATCCGCTATAAACGCTTGTGCAACAAATATCGTAATGATCATCGCAAGTGTTGCATATGTGAGATAAGGGAATAGCCACATTTTCACCTTTAGTTTCCCTGGGTCTTCTCTTTCAGCTTTTCTTCTCAACCTGATATGAGAAACGGCAACGAACATATACATCAGCATCGTAACCCCGCCCGAACTATTCGCTAAAAAAGCAAATAATTTATCAGGAGATATGAACTTTAGCATGGCGCAAATGAATGCGAAAATGATACTTGCATATATCGCCCAAACTGGTGTCCCTCTACTGTTTAACTTTGAAAAAATAAAAGGAGCGTCTCCCTTTTTCGCAAGTGAAAATAACATACGAGAACTCGTGTATATTCCGGAATTCATAACCGAAAGGAGCGACAGAAATACAACCCCATTCATAATTTCCGCAGCCGCAGGGATTCCTGCCATCTGAAATAAACTTGCATACGGCAATTTCAATAATTCTGCATTGTTCCACGGCATAAAAATGACCAAAATCGATACAGACCCTACAAAGAAAATCATAAGACGCCATACAACACTGTTAATCGCTCTTATTACATTCTTCTCTGGATTATCAGACTCTCCGGCCGCAATCGCCGCTACTTCACTCCCCGATAAAGAGAAAGAAATAAACACAACGCTAAGTAATACTGGCATAATTCCTTTTGGAAAAAAGCCCCCGTTTTCAGAGATCATTGAAAGATCCGGTCTATCTACATTAGGCACAAGTCCAAAAATCATAGAAACTCCTAAAACTAAAAATGCTAGAATCGCTACAACTTTAATAAATGCTAACCAATATTCAAACTCCCCATATAACTTCACTGAATAAACATTTGTCATTGTCATCATGATAATCACGAACAAACTCGCTATCCATGTTGGTATGGAAGGAAACCAATTATTGATCATCACTCCTAACAATACCGCTTCGATTGCGATAATGATGAGCCAATTGAACCAGTATAACCAACCGATTGTGTACCCTGCCCAAGGTCCAATTGCCTTATGTGCATATGTTGAGAATGAACCACTATCAGGGTTTACCGCAGCCATCTCCCCGAGCATCCGCATCACAAGTACAACCATTAAAGCGCCAATGATATAGGACAAAATGGCCGCTGGACCGGTTGATTGAATAATTGTCCCACTTCCTACAAATAATCCGCCCCCGATTACCCCACCAATTGAAATCATCGTGATATGTCTGGTTTTTAAGTCTTTTTGCAATTCTTGTTTTTCTTTCGCCAAAAAGATCACCAACCTATAAGTATTTATTTTCATAAATCCTTTTCTTAAAGTGAGCATACATAAGATTGAAATATCCCCATTATTGATAACGCTTTCTTAAAATCCTCCTATAAATAGGAACAATAAAAAGAGCCAGAAAAACAATGTACAAAGTTACATTGGATTTTACTGTCTCTATCCTTATGGCTCGTCTTCCTGCTAAGGAAGTTCAAGTGGAAAGAAGCCAATCATCCTCGATTAAATTGAACGAAATCATATCCGGGCATGCAGAGAGGCTAATCACTGTCATCCGATGATAAACTAATAATAATACAAATAGACTGAATATTCAACATTTATTTTAAATTCAGTTATATAGTATAAAAAACGAAATTTCCCCCTCCCCAAACATATACTGTTTAAAAGCAGAAAAAGGAAGTGATCTCCATGTATTTTGGAACAAAAGGATGGTACGTAGCTGAACTGAAAAAATTAGGAGTTCGTTATTTTGAAGGACGGAAGTTAGAGAGCTATCGGGGACATGTTTTACGCAATTTATTAGTTGCAAAGCAAGAAGAACTCAAAGAAAAGTAATCTATTATGATTCATCGATACAACGATATCGACTGTTCTTTCGAATATATCGGCGATTTTTCAAATATATCGACCGTTTATCACCATATTCGGAATGCGTTTGTCCCGTTTGGCAACAATCAAGCAGAGCGTGACTTGCGAATGGCCAAGGTAAAGGAAAATATCTCTGGTACCTTTCGAAACGAACAGGATGGCGTTGTATTTTGTCGCATTCGCAGTGAGTTTCCACGATTAAACAATTCCTTTGAGTGATAAAGAAAAAAGTGATTGGCATATATACCAATCACTTTCCTTTTTTCATTACAAAAGACTTCCCCTATTCACAAACAAGAATTTCCCTAGAAAATGTCCCTTTTTTAGCTATACAGCGGTCTGTAATTTCAAATCCAGCTTCTTTAATCATGTGATCCATTGTCTCAATGGTTACAACAATTACTTTTTTTGCAAAACGACGCGCATGTGTAAGAATTGAGAATTGATCTTCTGGTGTCGCATGTGTAAATAAATTGTACGGCATATCGATAATTGCTACATCGTAATTAGTTGTGACATCCGCAATCGGCCCTACCGTTACGTCTCCTTCAAATCCAAAATGCGCAATATTCTCTCTAGATCCAATTACAACAAGAGGATTTATATCCCGGCCCACGATGTCAATTCCCATGGACAGTGCCTCTACCAGTACCGTTCCTATACCACAACACGGGTCAATCGCTTTGACTCCATCAGGATTTGGCACAGCGATATTCGCAACAGCTCTCGCAACACGTGTGCTAAGTGACGTAGAATAGCTGCGTGGTTTTTTCACGTGATGATACCAAACAGCTTCACTTTCAATATATTCTCCAAAATACCAACGACCACCAAGAGGAACAATTCCAAATACACGCTCTGGATGATGCACGTCCGCTTCCCCTTCAATCTGCATGCCGATTTCTCTCTCAATTACACGCCTCTGTCCGTATTCTATCTTGTTCGATTCATTGAGGTCATTAATTTTAACAAAAATAACTTTGAATGTAGCTCCTGCCAAATCAATTTGTTCTACTTGTTCTAAAATATTTGCCAAGTCGTCTCCTTCATACATCACTTCGATTCGTTCTTTCATAAACGGACTTCGGCTCGGCTCAATTTTAACATTACTTTTCAAAATGTTAACATGAGACTCAACTCCAAAAAGAGAGCGCATCTCCATATAACATAAAGATCGTTCATCCTCGCGGAATGCATACGTATATATAAACGCCGGTGTTGTGCTGTGATTATTCAATCTGTTCGCATCCTTTATCATTTTAAATTGTTCTTCCCTATCATTCTCAGTAGCACCATATAACATGAAATATATGAAAAAGGGACGAATAAGCCGAGGCAAGTTTGTCTCTTTTTATTAGTCCTTTTCATCGGATTCTTTACTTATTAAAGAACATTTTATTTCTAGGAATTAGCTCGTATTCCTAACTCCTTACAATCGCTCACATACTCTTTTAATAAAGTTAAATGATATCATATGATTCAAATAAAGTGAAACTTTAATCACACTCACCTATCCTCTTTGCTTTTGCTGAATTTCGAAGCGGGAGTCTTACTGCCCGCGAATAGCGGAATAAAAAAAGTGATTGGTATACAACTACCAATCACTCATTCAGAAAAGCATTCCTCTTCTATTCTCCAATCAACTCCGACATTACATAAGCAAACACAAGCGCCTCTGTATGCTCAATTAAAACAGACAAACTAGAAAATGCTACACACGTCATGTGAGGGACAGGTGGCAGTATGGTTCCTAAAGAAATTATAGAAGATTATTATAAAAAGTATTTCTTTCTACTAGTCATACAGAGAGAAATACTTTTTTATTTTAGAAATTTGGTTAGTGGACATCTATAGTAATAATTCTGGCGTTGCCTCTCTAGTTATTAGGATATTTTTTCTTAATATATGCATACTAAACATACTATAGAAGGCACGTAGAAAGTGAGGGAGTCATGGCTAAATTTCTGAAACGGTTAAAATATAGAAGCAATCGTAAGTCATTTTCAATACGAGACAACACTCATTTCTCGGAAGAAAATATACAGGACTCCCTCTTAGACGCTGATTTATCGAAAAACATAGCTGATATTCAGAATGTATTTCGTCAAGCACCTGATTTAGTGATTCGTCGGTTTCAAATGACAGTAGATGGATTAGAAGCAGCTTTAGTGTATTTGTCTGGATTAACAGATAAACAATTGATTCAAAATCACGTTCTAAATCCTTTAATGAATGGTGTTTTTGATACGAATACGGAACTTCCAATTACATTAGGACATATTAAAATTATTAATACGTGGAGTCAGTTTGAAAATGCTATTTTTGGAGGAGATAGTGTTTTATTAATCCACGGCCGAACAACAGCGCATCAATTGGATACGAAAGGATGGCCACAAAGAAATATCGAAGATGCTCATAACGAAATAGCTCTAAAAGGTGCGCATCAAGCATTTGTAGAAACTGGAAGTCAAAATATCGCAATGATTCGAAGATATATTCCTCATCGCGAATTAATGATAAAAGAAATAATAATTGGTATACGAAGCAAAACGAGGATTTCTATTTTATATTTGAAAGATGTAGCTTCTGAAGATGTGCTGAAGGAATTAGAAACACGGATTCAAAGTATTACGGTCGACGCTATTGCTAGTACTGGTGAACTTATCGAATTCATTGAAGATAACCCGTACTCACCGTTTCCCCAATTTATATTAACTGAAAGACCTGATTTAGCAGTATCTCACATTTTACAGGGTAGATTTGTAACTGTAACGGATCATTCCCCAAGTGTATTAATTGCTCCAACAAATTTTATCTCCTTTTTTCAAGGAATTGATGATTACGGGACACGTTGGTTAGTTGCCTCGTCTATTCGTATACTTCGTTTCGTCGCTTTTATGATTGCTCTATTTTTGCCTGCGAGTTATGTTGCGTTTATTTCCTTTAATTTTGAAGTCATTCCTGTAGAGCTTTATTTATCTATTGCTGAATCAAGAACGCGCGTACCATTTTCTCCAGTTATGGAAGCACTGCTTATGGAAATGACATTGGAAATGATGAGGGAAGGGGCTTTGCGGCTGCCTACTCCGATCGGTCAGACGATTGGAATTGTAGGCGGAATTATTATTGGACAAGCGGCTGTTCAGGCGGGAATTGTCAGCAACATTATGATTATTGTTGTTGCTATTACAGCCATCGCTTCTTTTATTATCCCTAATTATGATATGGGGGCGGCAGTCAGACTTTTACGCTTTCCGATGATGCTATCAGCTGCCTTATTTGGAATTGTCGGACTTGTTATCGGGTGGATGACATTAATTGCGCATCTTATCAGTCTTGAATCGCTAGGAACTCCTTATGGAACGCCGTTAGCACCGTTTCGCTTTGCAGATATGAAGGATGCTTTTGTACGCTTTCCTCTATGGGCCATGAGAAGTCGTCCTAAGGGTACAGGAGCCATTCAATCTATTCGACAAGGAAAGAACCATAATAAAAGGTGAAACTATGAAAAAATATGCCTATAATGACATTACTCTTCTGCAATATATTTTTTTAATTAATGGAATGCAGGTAGGAACTGGAGTTTTATCTCTCCCACGATTGCTTGCAGAAAAAGCTGGAACAGATGGATGGATAGCTATACTTATCGGCTGGGTATTCTCCACAATATCAGGTATTTTTATCGTGAAAACAGCTGCAAGATATCCCGAGGACACGCTTTACGACATTCTTATACGATTATTTGGAAAAATAGTAGGGAAAGCACTAATTGTTATTTACATGATATATTTTGCCTTTTATTCCGGTACCATTCTTGTGAACGCTATGCTTTATCTTAAGGGATGGCTTCTTCCGAAAACGCCTGACTATATCATTATCTTTTTGTTTTCGATTCCTACCTTTCTTGTTGTACGCAACGGCCTTCGTATTATAGGGCGGTACTGTGAACTTAATTTTTATATGATGCTTTGGATTCCGCTGTTTTTTTTGATACCGCTAAGAGAGGGCGGAAGCCTGCTGCCTTTCTTTCCGCTCTTAAAAGAAGGGTGGAAACCGGTATTAACGGCTGTACCGACCACTATTTTTTCTTATTTAGGATTTGATATTGCGTTCTTTTTATATCCCTTTTTACAAAAAAAACAGTATGCAGTCCATGGAATCGTTATTGCAAACACTTTAACGATGTTATTTTATTTATTTGCTACTATTGTTTGCTTTTCCTATTTTAGCCCTGATAGCATTACAGAATTTAACCAGCCGGTACTGAATTTACTTAAAGTAATTGAATTTCGTTTTTTAGAACGTTTTGACATGATTTTATTAGCTGCTTACTTAACCGTTGTTTCCACAGCCTGGATTCCTTGCATATACTGCGCTGTATTTTGTTCTAGCCAATTACTTGGGAAACAAGATCACACCTCTCATGTTGTTGTTCTATTATTACTCATTATCGGCTTAATATTTTGGACTCATCCTAGTTGGAATCAAGCCGAAACTTGGCAACAGGTAGTATCGAATGCTGGATTAGGATTAACGTATATATCACCTATCATTTTATGGATGTATAGCTGGGTATATGAGAAGTCTCGCCAGGGGGGGATACATTGAAAAGAAAGGTGCTATGTTGTATTTTGTTATCAGTGTTCATGATGACTGGATGCTTTGATCAAACAAATGTTGAAGATGTTTCCCTTACTCTTATCCTTGGTATCGATTTAGATCGTAATAATAATTTATTGGTGTACATATCAAGTCCTGTTTTTAATAAAGAAGCAAAGGTAAAAGAAGAAACTACTGGTGTGAAATCTGTTACGATTCGAAATTCTAGAGAGAAATTTGACGCTACAGTTATGGCGCTAACCTCGGGAAGTAAAACACAGGTTATTTTAGTTGGAAAACGGCTAATAAAACGAAAAAACTGGGAAAATTACCTCGACCCATTTTACCGAGACCCAAAAAATACAGTTACCACAAGAGTTGTTGCTGTAGATGGACCTGTTTCGGACGTCATCTTTTATCACCCAAAAGATAAGCCGCGGCTTCCTTTATATTTAACAAAACTAGTTGATACAGCCTATTTACGAAATATCGCAGTAAAAACAACTCTTCAAAAATTACATGAACAAATAGCAGACAAAGGGATAACAGCAAGTATTACTGAGATGAAAAAAAAGAATAAAATATGGGTGACAGGTACAGCTTTGTTGGATGAAAAAGGAAGGTATAAATTAACGCTAAAATCCGATGAAAACAAATTATTACGCATTTTGCAGCAAGAAACGAAAGGTGAGTTTCCATTTACAATTGCACTTAAACTAAAGTCAGATAGCCAGGATAAAGATTGGATAAGCTTTAGTGCTCAAAATATTAAAGTAAAGACAAAGGTAAAGTATGATAATCATTTTATATTTAATATAGATGTAAAGATGAGAATTAGTATTACAGAACGGCTTTTTTCGTTCAATACAAGAAAGGACGCAGAAAAATTACAAAAAGCTATTGAAACTAAGCTGGAAGCTGATTTCAAGCAATTAATAAAGAAAATACAAACTGCCAAAATCGACCCTATTGGGCTTGGGGTATATGCAAGAACTTACACATATCCAGAATGGAAAAAAGTCCAAAACAAATGGAATAAGGCATTAGCAAAGGGCGATGTAAACGTCAAGGTAAGTGTAGAAATTGGTGGGATGGGAACGATTAAGTAACATGAGTTCAACTAAGATTCATACTAAAATTACAAGCCCTTCAATTTTAGGAAGGTTAATTTCTTTAATAGCTGTTTTTTCATAAAAAAACCTTCACATGTAGTATGTAAGGAGATTACAGATTTTGCGATACGAGAAAGCACCTGTAAGAGTTTACTCCGCCTTTAGTAGCAAGAATTTCACTGGCTTTAGCCGTGGGAGTGTCAATCCGACAACATTCGCCATACAAAAGAGGTTACCCGATACCAGGTAACCTCTTTTCGCTATTCTCCAATCAACTCTGACATCACATAAGCAAACACAAGCGCCTCTGTATGTGCAATCGAACTCTCATGTGTACGCTCAAATGCATGAGAAGAATCAATTCCTGCTCCAATTAGCGCGTGTTTCACATCAAATCCTGCGCGGATTGCTGCGGATGCATCTGATCCGTAGTATGGGTAAATATCTACTTTATATTCAATGTTGTTTGCTTTCGCAAGTTCAACTAAATGCTTGCGTAAACCGTAGTGGTATGGGCCGCTAGAGTCTTTCGCACAGATGGATACTGTGTATTCATCTGATGCTTGACCATCTCCTAATGCTCCCATGTCGACAGCTAAGTATTCTACTGTTTCTTCTGGGATGTTGGAATTACCACCATACCCGATTTCTTCATTATTAGAGATTAAAAAATGTGTTGTGTATGGCAATGTAATGTTTTCATCTTGTAATCTTTTAATTAATTTTAGTAGAATTGCCACGCTTACTTTGTCGTCTAGGTGACGTGATTTTATGTAGCCGCTCTCTGTAATTTGGACACGTGGGTCAAATGAGACAAAGTCCCCTACTTCGATTCCTAGTTCACGAACTTCATCTGCTGAAGATACGCGCTCATCGATACGAACTTCAATATTTTTTTCATCACGTTTTGCTTCACCTGCATCTTTGTATACATGGACAGATGTTTGGTGCATTAAAATTGTACCCGTATATGTTTTTCCGCTCGCTGTTTCGATTTCGCAATATTCTCCTTCAACAGAGTTCCAGCGAAATCCGCCAATCATCGATAAGCGAAGGCGACCATCAGATTTAATTTCTTTTACCATTGCACCTAAAGTATCAACGTGAGCAGTTAGTAAACGATGCTGATCATCGTTCTTCCCTTTTAACGTCAAAATAAGCGCACCTTTATTGTTACGCTTCGTTTCTACATTCCACTCTTTTACATAGTTTTCAATAAAGTTAATGATTTTACCTGTATTTCCAGATGGACTTGGGATGGAAACAAGCTGTTTAATAAGTTCCATTGTTTCTTTTGCATGATGTGCCAATGTAGGTTCCTCCACTTCATTTTTCTAATATTCAGTATACAGGAATCATTAGAAAACCACCACTTATAGATGGCGTTTCTCCTATATAGCCTTTATTTTAAACAACATTTTTTATATTTCTTTCCACTTCCGCATATACATGGATCCTCTCTCCCACCCAAAAAAAGAAAGGGTTTATATCGATTTTTCACTATATATATTGATTTCCCAATATCTCAGTCGCTGCTATGAAAACAAAAAGAGACCTCCTCTCATTCTCTCCCTTTGTTTTAAACCCGGCATGGGGCAGAAAAAGGCACTGACCGCCTCTACGCATAGACGGACTCTCTCTCCACCCTAAAATAGGAAAAAATAAATAAAATTGTTTTAATATACATAAATTGATGTAATTACCAATTAAGTTTACCTTTCTTCTTGTATATAATGTATAGTTATTATATACAAGAGACGTTTTTGAAGAGGATTCAGGAGAATAACAGTAGATGTTTTTCAGAAGCCCCTCGTTATTTACTTATATAGGGAGGGAATTCAATCATTCTTTATTAAAAACAATGCTCCCCCAAAAATGACTCTGTTAAGAGCAAAAAACTTTTGGTGCAATTCCACACCTCTCATTCAGATACAAAATTAAAGGCCTTTAAATTTAGATAGGTTATTTACATATAATTTAAATATTTTAATTTTATAATAAATCCTATATAATAGTTAAAATCCACAGAAAATAGGAGGTCATTCTATGAATAAAAAGTTTGAAATATTAATGAAAGTTACGCCTTTCCTAAGTGTACTTTTTATCTTAATTGGCTTAATTATAGGAGTATTAGGTGCATTGGACCATAATGTAAAAACATTGACTGCATCACTATTTCTAATTGTACAATCTGTACTTGTAATAACATATGCTAAGTCGTTTAAAAAAATATGGGGAAAATAAGTCTCATTCTACCATGATAATTTACTTGCGTTTTCTTATGCGAATTGGCTTGCTAGAGTGCCAAAAATACTTATATATCAACAAGCTAAATGGGTTACGAAATCATTTGCGATTTCGTAACCCATTTAGCTTATTGTTTGTTGTTTTGTACGCCAAAAGAGAACGTTTTACTCTCATTCTCTCCCTTTGTTTCAAACCCAGCACGGGGCAGAAAAAAGCCGAGTCCGCTTCTACGCATGGACGAATCCTCTTTGGAACCCAAAAACAGAAAGGTTTTATATCTCTATATAATTCACAGTTAACTACTCCTCCGAAACATCCAGCAAGTAAATCCCTCTTTGGAACCCACCGCGTTCTTCTTCTTTTTGCTTACGAAGACGCTCAATATCTTCAAATGTTGCGCCTTCTGCACGCGCTAGTGAGATGATGACTTCTAGTGCATCAGCCAGTGAATCTAATGCGTGTTCACGTTCTTTCATTAAGGCGAATTCACGAATTTCCTCTGTTCCGATTTTCGCTAATGCTTGTATGTATGCTTGACCAGTTAATTTTTTTGAAGTATATGTTTTTCCAGACATTAAAATCTTTTCTGGAACGAGATCTCTAACTAGTTTATTATAAGTTGACATAGTTCTACCTCCACCAAAATATCATACTTATACTATAGCATATCTTCTTTCCATATTTAGTAGCATCCTAGCTCTGCTTTATAGAAAAACCATTTCTTTTTCACACACGCACTCATCATATCAATCCCCGTTCCATGAGCTTGTACTTGAGGAAAGAAGTAATGATCTGGTTCGTTATTTTCTGTTCCATACAATGTTTGATAAGCTACAGGAAGTGCTTCTTTCTCTATATTTCTTTCCTTCGTAATTTCTCCCCCTGTAGCAACCTTAGGATGGCCCTCAAAAAATAACGCCGTGCGAACAGCAAGCGTTGGTGTGCTATGTAGAGCAAAATAGATTAGCATAAATAAACCGATAATAACTATAACTTTTCTTTTCATCTTTTCCCTCATTACTTAAAAAAGTGCTAACACTTAGGATGTGTTAACACTTTTTCTTTTTTTATTCCCCTTTAAACGCAGGCGGACGTTTTTCTAAAAATGCAGTAATTCCTTCTTTATGGTCAGCTGTTCTTCTCATTTCGTATTGTCCGCGCTTTTCAAGCTGAAGCGTTTGTTCTAAGCTTGAGCGATTGACTTCGCATAAAATTTGTTTCGTTTGAATCATGGATTTAATTGGTTTTTGAAGCCATTCATTTATTTTTTGTTTTACAGCACCTTGGAAGTTTTCTCCGATAACTTCGTCAATTAATCCAAGCTCTAGCGCTTCTGTTGCTGGTAACTTTTTACCTTCCCAAATGATTTGTTTTGCCATATTTTCACCGAGACGTTTTTGTAAGAAGAAATGCCCCCCGCCGTCTGGTATTAAAGCGATTCCAATAAAATTCATCGCAATGATAGATGAAATGTCTGCCAATACATAATCAGCTGTTAACGCAATACTTAAACCAAGCCCCGCAGTTGGGCCATGAATTGCACTGATCACAAGTTTTGGCATTGTATATAACGTTACAACAATTTCAGAAATGGTATTCATGATACTTTCAAATTTGCTTTCATCATTACTAGAAAGCATAGATTTAATGTCTCCACCCGCAGAAAAACCACGTCCATTCCCGCATAATACGACAATATGAACGGAACTCTCAGCTACTTCTTTCAGCTTTGCTAACAATTCTTTGAGCGTAGGCTCATCTAATGCATTTAATACTTCCGGGCGATTCATCATAATCGTTGCTACTCGTCCTTCATATTTCACAACTACAGACTCAGCTTTACTTTTTACTTCCATTATATATCCCTCTTTCTTCCTTAAAGATTATACTTATATAATTAAAGAAAAGATGTGTAAAATCCTTCTTTTTTCGTAATTTTCTGTCTAATACACTCGAAAATTTACATATTCCCTATTATGAATGAAAGAAAATAACTTCTTTTCAAGAGATTTGCCACATATCCTCGTCTATTTACCATTATAATAAAATGGTGTATTCTTATGTTGATGTATCAAATGGACATAGAAATTCGTTCATCCAATCATGCGAAAATGAAGAAATGGAGGAAAACATGGTTAACAAGTTGAAACAAACGAATAACTACTTCCCACATTTCCTGTTACTATTCATCGTGTTGCAACCAGTTTTAGATTTATTAACATCTTTCTCTATCTACACATTACACATGAGTGCGACAGTCGGAATTGTAGTAAGATTTGCCTTTATGACTCTCGCTTTAGGATATCTACTTTTTAATTGGAAACAACCTGGTAATAAGAAATATATTTTCTATCTAGTCTTGCTCGGTATCGTACTTGCTGCTGGACTTGTAAACAATATGATCGTCAAGCACCCCGTTTCTTTTGGCGAGGAAATTAAATTCATTTTGAAAAGTACATATCCAATCGTTTTATTGTTTGGATATATTCTTGTATTTAAAGAACTAAAAGATAAACAGTATGCTTCTGATAAACTCATTACATATTTCTTATATGCATCGTTAATTGTGAGTATAGTTATGATTGTATCTATAGCATCCGGAACAGATTTCTCAAGTTATTCATACGAAAAAACCGGCTCTAGAGGATGGTTCTTCGCGGGAAATGAATTGAGTTCTATTTTAGCAATCACGTTCCCAATGGTTGTACTCTACTCTGTACAGAAAACAACTTCTTTTTCTAAAGTATACTACTGGATTCCAACAATTTTAGCGATGTATGCCAGTATTATGGTCGGAACAAAAGTGGGCTATGGAGCAATTATCCTTACACTAGGCGTTGCACTTCTCTTTTCTATTATTGAATATATGATGCAACGTAAAAAAGTAGGTAAAGGAATTACACATCTTGTTAATACCTTTGTTGCTCTTGTTGTACTAGGTGGTTTATTGGCAGTTACACCACTTACTCCTATCGCCAAAAATATGGGCATTCATTTACAAATATATGAAGATAAAAAATTAGCAAGCGAAGAACAAGCAAGAAAAGAAGGGAAAGTAATTACAGAGGATCCTGAAGAAGCAAAAAGACGTGCAGAAGGAAAATTAACAAGTGGAGAAATGAATAGTTTAATTTATAGTGACCGTGATAAATTCTTACAAGTGTATAAACAATACTATAAAGAAGCCCCTACATCACAAAAGTTATTCGGTATGGGATACGCAGGAAACTATAAAGATAAAGATGCAGTTAAACTAATTGAAATGGACTTTCATGATTTATTCTTTTCATTTGGAATCATTGGTTTTCTGCTTTATCTGTTACCATTTGTTTATTTTGGCATTCGATTATTCATTCGCGTCATTACAAATTTCAAATCCATTATAACTGTAAGATATATGCTCCTTGCCAGTGTGCTAGTATTAGCACTAGGTATTGCCTTTACGGCTGGACATGTATTAACCGCACCAGCTGTTAGTATTTTCTTTGTCGTAATATTAGCCTATGTCATTGTTGATTTAAAAGCAGATTAAGAAAACGCTACAAGCAGCATCCAATTATGTGGATGCTGCTTTTCATCATTTCAACTCTACTTTTCGTTCACCATTTGTAACTTTTTTCTTTGTTCATCATTTGCCAAACTTAGCAGCGTCTGTTCAACATGCGGCTGTAAATGCTCAAGCGTTACACTTGCACCCATTTTCTCCGTATGATCCACAAAGTTTAATAGCGCCATCGCTCCTGAAATATCCATATAATGCACATCATTCAAACGTAATGTCAAATGAGATTTGACTTCTTGCAAAGAAGAGAAAATACGGTCAACAGATAGAAAGGAAAGCGGCCCCCGAATCATATACAATGCATCTTCCCCTTCTTCTTTTACAATAGAAGCTTTTCGTTCTTTACATTGCACTATATATAAAATGAAGGAAAGCACTATGCCAAACGCAACCGCAATCATTAAATCAAATTTCACTGTAATCACCATTGTTAAAAGCATAACGACAGTATCACCTTTTGGGGCTACATGCATCTTTTTCATGCTATCCCAATCAAACATTCCGATACCTGTTAAAATTAAAATACCCGATAGTACTGCAAGTGGAATATATTGTACAACCGCACCAAGTCCAATAATGAAAATAAATAAAATGATGCTATGCATACAAGCTGACAATGCTGTTTTCCCGCCACTTCTTATATTCACAATCGATCTTACAGTTGCTCCTGCTCCTGCTAATCCGCCAAACAATCCACTCATGATATTCCCTAACCCTTGGCCAATCAATTCTTTATTACTTTTATGGCGCGTACCTGTTACGTTATCCATCACAACAGATGTTAATAAAGAGTCAATTGATCCTAATAATGCGATACTAAGTGCTGGAAAAATAAGTTCAAGCACTACTGATCCACTAAAAGATGGTACATGAAGAGAAGGTATTGCTTCTGGAATTGCTCCAATTTTTTCAATCATCTTGTTTAGAGGAATCGTTCCCACAAAAGGTAATTGAATCGTAAGTCCTTGTAATACATGAGAAAATAATGGCAATGTTGCCGTAACTCCAACTAACGCAATTAGACTCGCCGGAATCGCTTTAATCCACTTCCCTGCAACAAGCATAACGAGAATTGTTAACAGAACAAGTAAAAAGCTATTCTTTACATGCTTCATTTCACCTAAAATAATGATAAGTGCAATTCCATTCATAAACCCTGAAACAACGGAATATGGAATATAACGTATATAAGCTCCAAGCTTACATACACCAAATAAAATTTGAAACAACCCGGCCATCATAAATGCGATAAAACTTGCTTCGAGTCCATGAGTTGCGATAACTCCTGTCGCAATCACCGTAATTGGACCTGTAGGACCTGTTACTTGCCCTGCTGTGCCACCAAACAGCGCTGCAAATAATCCCGCAAAAATCGCACCATACAATCCGACTAACGCTCCTTCAGATGTCCCCGTTGCGGCAATCCCAAATGCAATTGCGAGCGGCAGTGCAACAATCGCCACGGTAAAACCCGCTAAACATTCTTTTGCTATTTTTTGAACCATAAAAAAATCACCTCTACATAAAATGAAACTTTAATCAGTGGGGAGTCTTCAGCCCCACTGATTATTATCCCTTACCAATCGGGCTTTTACTGACAGTTCTTCTCTCACTAACTTCCTTGCTTTCGCTAAATTTTGAGGTAGAAGTGTTACATGCAGGATAATGTCCACGTTCCATTGTAACGTGAGAAAGGCGCGTTCGTCAGCGCCTTTTAGAAGAAACTCTTTACAGTATCGTGAAGTAACCGTCTTCATTTTTCACATTCCTTTCTCGCTAACGCTTTAGAAAAAAATCCCCCTATGCTATAATGAACGGATTAAATCTTTTACTATATATTTGGAGGCACTATGCTAACTTTTGAAGAAAAATTATCGATTATCGAATCTTTCCCGCAATTAGAAAGAAAGAACGTGTCATTAAAACGTGTAAACTTTCACTTTGAAGAAAGTCGCTTAGACAAAAAGAACGTTGTTTATCATTTACATCCAAATGGAAATGGCTTTGTATACGCTAGCGGCATTAACGGTTATAAAACAGACGATAAAGGCATGGTTAACATCCGTGAATTTTCAGCAGATGAACTACGCTCATTAATTCAAAAATCAATTGAACTTCTATCCCAAGAACCGGAAGAAGTAGTCGCACAGGCTGCACCTACTAAAGAAGAAGAATGGCATAATGAAGACGGCCATAT
The DNA here is from genome assembly GCF_038050455.1 of Bacillus sp. FSL K6-6038. Lineage (NCBI taxonomy): Bacteria > Bacillati > Bacillota > Bacilli > Caryophanales > Bacillaceae > Bacillus > Bacillus sp. FSL K6-6038. Next base: position 849,967 of record NZ_JBBOUH010000001.1, on the reverse strand, counting down.
TCTTACTCTTATCCAAGAAGACGATATGTGGAATGTGTACGCAGGTAGTAACTTAGACGGAACATTCAATTCCTATCCAGAAGCTGCAGAATACCTTGATGAAGAAGGTTTCTCACGCAAATAAAAAAAATGCCTTTCCAAATTGGAAAGGCATTTTTTTTATTGTTTAGCACCTTTTAATGACTCTCTAAGTACAAATTTCTGCAATTTCCCACTCGCATTACGAGGAAGTTCATCTGCAAATACGTAGTGGCGTGGTCGTTTATAGTCTGCCAATTCATCACTTTCTTTACAATACTTTTCTAAATCTTCCGCCGTAATATGTTCATCCTTTTTGACCACTACCGCAACAACACGTTCACCCCATAATTCATCTGGTTCACCAAGTACTGCAACATCTAGTATCCCAGGATGACTATGCAGGAAATCTTCAATTTCACGCGGATAAATATTTACCCCGCCGCTAATGACCATATCATCCAAACGATCGGCAACGTATAAATAACCATCTTTATCTAAATAACCTAAATCACCTGAGTGATACCATCCTTTATACATAGACTTTGCTGTTGCTTCTTCACGATTATGATATCCTGCCATCATAGTTGGTCCACGTGAAATAATTTCTCCCACTTCATAAGGTGGTAACACGTCATCTGGTTCTGCCGGCCCCTCTTCGTTCGGTTTTACAATTCGAATTTCATGACTAAAACAAGGCGTTCCAGCTGAACCAGCTTTCGTAATTTGATCTTCTTCTACTAAGAATGCAATAACGGGACCCATCTCTGTCATTCCATAAATTTGAACAAGATCGATATGCAGACGCTCTTTACATTCTTTTACGAGCGCTGGTGCCATCGCAGCTCCGCCATATACTCCAATTTTCATCGACCGTAATTCATATTGTGATAAATCCTCTTGTAACAGCATATTCCACATCGTTGGCGCCGCAAAGAATGTTGTAATCTTTTCCTTTTGAATTGTATGTAAAACCGTCTCTGTATCAAAGTGGTGTAAAATGATATTTTTCCCACCCACTTGAATTCGTGGTATGATACCAGCATTTAATTCACCGCAATGATATAACGGTGCTACTGCAAGGCCAATACTATCACGGTTATATTTTAAGAAATACGTGCAAATCATACTATGTTCAGCCATATCACGATGACGATGTAGCACCCCTTTTGGATGACCCGTTGTACCACTTGTATAGAGCATCGAACAATAATCTGTTTCCTTAACGACAATATCCACTGCCTCAGATGAAGCTGCATTTACCTTTTCATGATAAGAAGCAGCGTATGAAGGCGCGTCATCTTCTATGTACCAAAAAGAACTATTTGGGAAATCTCGTTCAATGGCAGCAACTGTCTGTTCAACGGCTTTTTCAAATACAACGACTTTTGAGGATGCATCCATGAGGATATAAGCTACTTCTTTTGCTTTTAGACGGAAATTAATCGGATTGAAAATCGCACCGATTTTCGCACAAGCAAGGTAAACGTTTACAAATTCACGGCAGTTATATAAATAAACAGATACAGTATCTCCTTTTTTCACACCTTCTGCTAATAATGCTTGCGCTGTTTTATTGATCTGTTCATCCCATTCTTTATATGTCCAACGAATGTTCTTTTCTGGTTCTACTAACGCTTCTTTATTTGCATATTTCCCTACCGTTAAATCAAAAATCCTCCCAATCGTCATATACATGTCAAAATATGCCCCCTTTTAACTTTCATAATTCTATCATTTCGTCTATAAGTAGACATTTCCTCTACATTTTTACCTTCTTTTTCTGATCATTCTCGACAGCGTTTTACAAATATATATTCATTTTGATTTGTAGGCATACACGTATCTGCTATGAAAACAAAAGGAGTTCTCCACTCATTTTCTCCCTTTGTTTTTACTTGGCCTGGGGCTAAAAAAGCAATCTATGCATGGACGGATTCTCTCTCCCATCCAAAGAATGGTTTTTATTAAAAAAAGAGACTGAAACCTAAAAACTCGCAATATGCGAACCTTTAGGCCAGCCTCATACTCCGCTTTAACGGGCAGTAATACTCCCACCTTAAATTTTAGCAGAAGCCAAGAAGTTAGGTGTGAGATAAACTGCCCGTAAAAGCCCGATTGGTTCAACTAATAATCCGTGGGGGATGAGAAAAACCACCACGGATTAAAGTTTCACTTTATGAAAATAACTCTTTTAAAATTTCAAGCTTATCTTCTGTATATTTGATATAACCATCATTATATGATTTCGGATCTTTCGGGTTTGCAAAATGTGTAATTGCCCCTGTCTCTGGATGCACAAATTTACTTGATGCACCGCAGCCAAGACCGATAATAGACTGTACTTCTTCCATAATCACGATATTATAAATACTTTCTTGCGATGGCATCGCATAGCCAACATTTTCTAAGTTACCTAAAATGTTCTTTTGGCGGTATAAATAATATGGTACGTAGTTATGATTTTTCGTCCACTCTTCAGCCTCATGCATCATCGCTGTAATTTCTTCACGACCTGCCACTTTATATTTACGCTTATTTTGCGTCATTTCAGAAGCACGCTTAAATGATAATGTGTGAACTGTTAATGATTCCGGCATTAACTTTTCCGTTTCATCTAACGTATGTTTAAATATATCTAGCCCTTCACCTGGAAGACCAATAATTAAGTCCATATTGATATTGTTCATTCCCATTTGACGTGCTAAATGATACTTTTCAATCGTTTCTTCCACTGTATGATGGCGCCCGATTGCTTTTAACGTTTCTTGATGGTACGACTGCGGATTAATACTAATGCGGTCGATGTTCCATTTATTTAATACTTCTAGTTTTTCTGGCGTAATCGTATCAGGACGACCTGCCTCAACTGTTACTTCGCGTACTTCTTTCACATCCGGGAACGATTGGTACATTTCTTCATACAACATGTCCATCTCTTCTGCTGTAATACTTGTTGGCGTACCGCCTCCGTAATAAATTGTTGTAACCTTAACACCTTTTTCTTTTAGGAACTTACCAATTTCACGAACTTCGTAGTGTAAGCCTCCTAAGAAAGAATCAACCGATCCTTGACGTCCATTAATCGCATACGCCGGGAATGTACAATATGCACATTTTGTCGGACAGAACGGAATACCGATATAAATACTTACTTCTTCTTTCAAACGATATAAATCTGGAACAACTGCTAATTGACAGTCCACGATGCGCTGCAGAAGTTCAATTTTTTCTTCATGAATTAAATAGCTTTCACGAAGTTCTTTATGCGCTTCTTCTTTTGACATGCCATTTTGAAGCATTTTATGAAGAAGTTTCGTTGGACGTACTCCTGTTAAAATCCCCCAACTTTGCTCAATTCCAGTTAGCTGTTGCAAGACAGAAAGATACACATATGAAACAACATGTTTTACTTGTTTCATACGTTCTTTTTCTACTGTGAAGGAAGATAAATCTTTTTCAAACGTTTCTTCATATACATTTCCAGTTGCAACGTCTGTTAAACGTGCTGAAGCTGTCACGTTTCCTTCTATCTTTATCTCAACAATAAGATTCGCATCTTCTTTCTCAAATCCTATCGTGCTTTCTTCAAAAAATAAGCCGCTAATATTTTGTAGCGGACGTAAAAAACGATCATCTTGTAACGTTTTTATTGAAATTAACAACACTTATCACCTTTTCATTTGTAAACTCTCTTTAGTTTACTTGAAGGGTGACTAGAGGTCAATATAGAAGCTTTTCCTCATTTTCCCGGAAAGACAAACACTAAGAAACGCAGCTTTCAGGCTGCGTTCTTTCGTCATCTTGTCACCATTTATGAACCTGCGAGTGATTTTTTAAAAATGGAAGTGGAAATTGCTTTCGAAAATGTTCCTTAATCATATATTCCACTCCGTTTTCACTATTGGAACGTGTAATCCAATCTGCTGCTTGCTTCAATGGAATAGGTGCATCTCCCATTGCAACTCCTAATCCAACACCCGCGATGACATCTAAATCTTCCAAACTATCTCCAATTGCCACCATTTCATTCAATTCGATCCCAAGGTGTTCTCCTAATAATTGTAATCCTCTTAATTTCGATACATGAAGCGGAAGAATTTCTACCCTTCCCCCACCGGATTCTATATACTCAACATTTTCAAATGCTTTTTTCAACGTTTTAAGCGCGCGTTCTCTTTCTCCTCTACTTGCAAAGACAACATCAATTTTCGGAGCTGCAACAGGCTGATCACGCAGTGCGTCACCTAATGAATCTACAAATTGAACAGGATAAAATAACGGATCCGAACTTGATAATACAGTGCGTGCAATTAAGTTTGGTGTATTTCGCTCACGGTTACCGATAGAAAAACGTTCATGTGAAATACGGACATTACATTCAAAATGTTCGAGCACTTGCACGATATTAAACGTTTTTTCTTCTGATAATCGTTTTTGAACAAGCGGCTTATCTAATGAAGCAGAAATAAAAGCACCGCTATGCGTAATTAATATAGAATCTAGTTTTAATGACTTTGCTATTTTATGAGCCGATTGAAAGTGCCGACTTGTAAACAGCGTAACATATACACCTTTTCGCTTTACAAATTCAATAGCTTCTCGTGTTCCTTTTGGTATCTTCCCATTTTTCTGCAGGAGCGTCCCATCTATATTAAGAGCCAACAAGCGATAAATCACGTCGCATTCCTCCTCTTAGCTGCTTTTACTCTATCCATAATTTATGAACTAAATTCGTTAATTAGAACGAGTTAGAATTTCGTACGCAAATTTGGTTTAATATATACGTATATCATCAGTAAAGGGGATACCAATATGAAAGCACCTCCTTCTTTTTATGAGGGTGATACATTAGAAATTGCTAAAAATTTACTTGGTCATAAACTTGTACATATAGTAGATGGAATAAAACGAAGTGGATTCATTGTAGAAATAGAAGCGTATAAAGGACCAGATGATAAAGCTGCACATAGCTATGGGGGAAGACGAACCAAGCGAACGGAAGTTATGTTTGGCGCACCAGGACACGCTTATGTATATCTCATCTATGGTATGTATCATTGTTTTAATGTCATTACAGCTCCAGTTGGTACCCCGCAAGGCGTTCTTATTCGGGCATTAGAGCCAGTCGATGGAATAGAAGACATAAAAATGGCACGTTACGGTAAAACAGATCTTACGAAATCACAATACAAAAATTTAACGAACGGACCTGGAAAGCTATGCCGCGCACTTGGCATTACTTTAGAAGAACGTGGCTTATCCTTACAAGGTGATGAATTATATATTGAATTGGTGCCAGAAGCAGAGCAGCTATCTTCTCAATATGAAATTGTAACAGGCCCACGCATCAATATTGACTATGCTGAAGAAGCTGTTCATTATCCTTGGCGTTTTTATTTTAAGAACCATCCATTTGTCTCTAAATGAAAAAGAAGCCAAATCGGCTTCTTTTTTTACTCCGCACCTTCCGCAGTCGCAATATCATTTTCAAGATTTTCTCTAGATAAATCCGCTGCCATAAAATCAGCTGTTTCTGGAAGTGCTAAATGCATATGTGCTTTTTGACAAATTTCGATCGTACAGTTTTCTACAGTAAAATCAAAAACATGTCCGCCTCCGCTTCGTTCATCATCAATATAATGTAGATGGAAACCGGCTACTCCAATACCTTGCGCATAATCTGGTGTCCAAAATCCTGCCATTGTTCCTTTCGTATGAGAGAAAGAAAAAATCGGCTGTGATTTTGTCACTTCTACAAGTGGTGTATATGGTTTTTCTTGACGCGGAACGGTTCTTGTTCTTACTTCACGGAATGTTCCATCCATACGAATCGCATAAAATAAGTTTTTACTTGGCATTAATTCATGTAATAAAGCTTCTACTTCTTCACGATTCATTGGACGATTAATTGTATAACTCATTTCTTTTTCAAAAAATGTTACAGTGGCAAACGGTGTTGTTTCTTCCGGTGCTACCATTTCTGCAGAACCGTCGGAACGCAAATGATAAAATTCCCCATCAAAAGCAATCATTTCACCATCTAATTGATCAAACGTACCGATGCCAAAATCGCCGTGCTCTTTTAATTTATCAAAGTTGATAATGCCATCATATATACCATCCAATAAAGCTAGCATTGTTGATGTTTGATATACTTCATTATTCGTTTTCATCTTTTTCGCATCAATATCTAATAATTGTGCAATACTCATGTCTATTCTACTCCTTTACCACTAGTTCAATTGGTTTGGTAGTAATTTTTCACTTAATTTAATGTTATCGCGATAATCAATTGGAATATCTACAACTACAGGACCTTCTGCTTTCAGTGCTTCTTGTAATACCCCTTCTAACTCTTCTGGAGAATTCACACGAAGTCCAATAGCACCGAAGCTTTCTGCATATTTTACAATATCAACATCACCAAATTCTGTCGCTGATGTTCTGCCGTATTTCATCATTTGTTGGAAGGCAACCATATCATATGTACCATCTCTCCAAACAAGATGAACAATCGGAGCTTTGAGACGTACTGCTGTTTCTAGTTCCATTGCAGAGAATAAGAAACCACCATCTCCAGAAACAGAAACCACTTTTTTACCTGGTTCCACCAATGTCGCTGCAATTGCCCAAGGAAGTGCGACACCTAATGTCTGCATACCATTACTAAATAATAAACGGCGTGGTTCATAAGAGCGGAAGCATCTTGCCATCCAGATGTAATGTGAACCGATGTCACATGCAACAGTTGTTTCATCATCAATTAATGAACGAAGTGTACGAATGACTTGCAGTGGATGTGTAAGCCCTTGTGAATCGCGAACTGGCACTTCGGCTTGCTCTGATAATTTCGCACGTAATTGATCTAAAATAGCTTCTGATTTTGTTGACAAGATAAATCTTGGTAATTGCTCTGCAATGCTATCTACCGTTAATGCAATATCACCAATTAATTCGCAATTTGGTTGATAGTCATGGTCAATATCAGCTTGATGATCGTCAAGATGAATAATCGTTCTATCCCCTAACTTATTCCAAAACTTCGGATCATACTCAATTGGGTCATAACCGATAGATAGAACAAGATCAGCCTCTTCTAATAAAATATCGCCTGGTTGATTACGGAATAACCCAACGCGTCCAAAGAAATGATCTTCTAATTCACGTGAAATTGCTCCAGCTGCTTGATACGTTTCAACAACCGGCAATTGTGTATCAGCAATTAACTCACGAACTGCTTTCGTTACTTCATTTGTGCTCGCTCTCATACCAAGTAAAATAACTGGTAATTTTGCAGATTTAATTTGTTCTACAACTGCTGCAATTTTATGTATGGGAGCGATACCAAGTTGTGGCTGAGAAAGCGTGCCAATAGATGAAACGGACGTTTCAGCAGTCATAACATCTTGTGGAAGACTAACAAGCGTTGCTCCCGGATGAGTAGAAGTTGCACTGCGGAATGCATTTGTAAGTGCTTCTGGCACATTATCAGGATGCTCTACTTCTACGCTATATTTTGTGATTGGTTCGAATAGTGCAGCATTATCCATAGATTGATGCGTACGTTTTAAACGATCTGTACGCGGCACTGCACCCGCTAAAGCAACAACGGGATCACTCTCTGCCGTAGCAGTAACAAGACCTGTCGCTAAATTTGATGTCCCTGGTCCCGATGTAACAAGACATACACCTGGTTTCCCTGTCAATCTCCCAACAGCCGCTGCCATAAATGCTGCGTTTTGTTCATGACGACAAACGATTAACTCAGGTCCACGCTCTTGCAACACATCAAACACAGAATCAATTTTTGCACCTGGAATACCGAAAACATGTGTAACTCCTTGTTCGATTAAACAATCGACAACAAGATCGGCTCCTTTTGTTGTTGTTTTCACGTTGTTTGCTTTTACTTCTGTACTCAAACTAATCATCCCTTTATGTCAAAATCGTGTACAATAAAGCTAGTTATTATGTAAATCAGCCATATATTACACCTGATTAATTAACGTGGTGTAATATATCTTGTTGATTATTATATTATAAATGTATTACTTTTCCAACAATATGAATTCGAAATTATTTTGACAATAAAAAATGAAAACCCTTACATGTATTTTGTTATATCAAAATAATATTTTTTATAAATTTTTACATTTGTATCACATATTTTTAAAGGTTTTCTCAACAAATATTCCTTGCCTATCTTTACTTTATTTCCTGTAAAACTTTCCTTTTATGCAATTGATTGAGAAAAGGAACTTCTGCGAACTCCATAAAAAAAGACGCTTCCCTCTCAGGAAACGCCTTTCTCATTAAGCTTGATATGCAGTATATAATTCTTCAAGTGGCTTCATAATAATTTTGTTAATATCGCCGATTACAACATTTAAGCGTTGCTCTGCTTCCATTAACTTTACGATTTTTGGATCTTGTTGAATAAGCGCTACAACTTCTTGTGCTTTTTGGTTATCTTCTTCTGTAATTTCTTGTCCTTGCATCATCTTTTGTTGTAAGCCCATTTGCATTGTACGGAATTGATCAAACAGTTGTTTTGATGCCGCATCCCCTTGTACTTCTGCATAACTTGCTTTTAAAGCTTGGAAATCTGTATTTTCTGCAATTGCTTTTTGTAATTCATATGCAACATCATGAATGTTTTTTGTCATTGTATTTTTCCTCCTTTAACGGGCTTGGTCTATTGTCCCCGCCCTTTGAGTACCTTTTGATACGCACCTTCTTACAATAACAAACTATGCACGAGATGTGAAGAAATTTCACTTTATTTATCGAGAGGAACTGTTTTTGTGAGGACAGAGACAAGAGAATCTCCCACCTTAAGCTCTTGTAGAGGTAGGTGGGGGTAGTTCAATAGTATGTATTACAAATTGAAAAACCGATATAAAACCTTTCTTTTTAGAAGTGAGGGCGTCTGTTCATGCATAAAAGCGATCGGCCCCATGCTATGTGAAAACAATAGGAGAACATAAGTGGATGTCTCCTGTTGTTTTCATGGCCGTGATTGTCACTTTACTCATAAGTTTGCCACAGTTGGAAGCATAAACTTGCCGGAAATCGCTTATTTTAGAAGATATTTAACTAATTGTCCAAAGAAAATGGAAGCATAACTTTGCCGTGAGTTAATTATTAACCCATAAGCTTGCTGTGTGTTTTATTAATGCAGCTTTGGAATAATGTTTGGTCAAATTGATACTAATAATCTTGATAAACGAGCAAAAAGAAAGAGCGTGTTTTGAAAAAAATTCTTCAAAACACGCTCTTAATTTATTTAATTGAATCATTCTTTTATAAAAAAGTCTGTTCATTTCTGTGATCCTTCTTCCATTAAAGCGCCCTATTCTGGAATAAGTTAAATACCCATGTCAATGTAAAGTTTCTTTGTTAAATTAATTTAAAGAAATTTTAGATTCAATTCTAAATGAAACTACTTGATATCAAATTTTTACGTCGATACACACTTAACACGATACCTATTAAAAACGCATTAAACAGAGTTGGCATCAATCCATAGCTAATAAAAGGCAAGGATATAGAAGTGATCGGTAATAAGCCTATGATCATTCCAACGTTATAAATGAACTGGACTACAAAAAGAGTCATTCCACCAACAAGAAGCAATTTACCATAACGATCATTTATTTTATAAGATATGACTATTATCCTCGCTACAAAAAGAGAAAGAATCAAAACAAGGATCAGTGCAAGCAAATACCCATAATAGTAAGTCAAACTTGCAAACACAAAATCAGTATGTGCAGCAGGGAGGAACTCTATATTTCTAGATGTACCAAACCACCCTGCTGACGACATTAACTCTTTTAAACGTAAATACATATACCCTGGACCACCTGCGTCGTGCTCTGGGTTTAAATACCCTAAAATCCTAGCCGAATAGCGTTCTTTTACTGAAGACCAGAAAAATAAACCACCGATAATAAATAAACAAATTGGTACAACTGTAATGATCAATGCCTGTTTCTTTCCTAACTTACTCCACCAAAGCATAACGAATACCATCATGATATAGATAAAAATTGTTGAAAGAATTGATGTAGTTAAGAATAGATACAAAGAAAATAGATACAATATCACAAGATGTATAACCTTTAACCTATTGTTATTGAAAAAGGAAGCCCAAGCTAGAAAAAAGAACGGCACTGCCATTAAACATCCAATTGCAATGGGACCAATCTTTATTAACAGTTCTCCATTAATTGAAGCGTTTGGAAAATAGCCTATCATTAACAGGATGAGTACTCCTATTGTGTAAAACAGCCATCCCAGTCTCTCTAATTTCCGATAATCAATCAGCATCATCCCAAAAGCTGCCGCAACACCGAGAATAACAAATATCACCTTATTGATTAGAAAATGATTCGTATATCCAAGAGCTACTATTGGCAAGAAACCTAGCCCCATAGCAGTCACCAATAAAATAATAATCAACCAATCAACCTTTGACTTATGAAGTTTGTTAAGTTCTTGACCAAGTTTGATTGGACTTCCCATTTGTTCAACAGCTTTGTCCTCAGCAATTTCCTCACTTAGCCCTTTCTCTATCCACATGTTCTTAGCCTTCTTCAAGTGAAAATCCAATTCAGTTGCCACAAGATTCTTTGCTTCTTTTGATTTAATATGATTGGTGACTTCTTTTAAAAAATGATCCCCTTTTTTGTTCAATTTTGTCTCACCCCTGTACTAATTCTTTTAATATAAATCTTGCCTTTGCAGAATTTTTTTCTGCCTTTCTTAGTATCTTTCTTCCCTTATCATTTAATTGATAATATTTAACTCCTGAATGATCCCAACTTGATTGGATAAAACGATTCTGTTCTAGACGATGTAATAAGGTGTATAAAAAACCTTCATTGCCTTCGAATTTTCGAATCCCTCTCCCCCGCAATAGCCGTGCCAATTCGTATCCTGTTTTTTCATTAATGAGAAGTTGTAAAACTGCTAAAAAGATATCTTCTTCATTTTCGTATGATTTATTGATTTTTTCGTGTACCTGCTTTCGATGCTGATCAGAAAAACTCAAATGTTTAAAGGTTGTATTCTCCATTGATTTTCGTAGCCCTTTTAATCGATCTTCCATTTGATTATTCCTCCAATCCTTTCTTCAAGAGTTCCTTGGCTCTTTTAAGTCTTGTTTTTATAGTGTTTTCCTTCACTTCTATTACCATAGCAATATCTTTGATTGGCAATTCTTCAAAATAAAAGAGATAAATCACTTCTCGATATTTTATTGGTAAATTCATTACTGCAGAAGCCAGCCTACGGTCCTCAGCATTTTGAATAACAGTTTGTTCAACACTTTCTTTTTGAATCTCAATATACGTAGATTCATTCTCTGTAACGATTACCTTTTTGTTATACCAACTTTTTATATAGTCCTTACAATGATTAATGGCAATTCTCCACAACCATGTTTTTAAATTTGATTTCCCTTTGTATGTATGAAGGGACTTATAACATTTAACAAATATATCTTGCGTTAAGTCCTCAGCAACCTCTTTATTATTCACATATGAATAAACAAGCTGTAAGATTTCCTGTCCATACTTGTTCATTATCTCATCTATAAGGTCCTCCTTATCTTCTATTTCAAACACCTCTGCTGTTAATTCATCCACATCAGTTCCTCCTTCCAATTTATTAGACGACGCACTCCATTGAAAAGTTTTATAAATCCCCCCAAAAAACGGCTGGCCATGTCCATACCGTTTTTTTAAACCTATCTTTATTTCAGGCTTAATTTTTCTTTACTAAAAATAAATCTGTTATTTTAACAAAGGCATATCCCTTATTCTTTTCTAAATAATTCTCTACTCTAATTTCTTATTTTACCCCATGAAATTCATTATCCTGCCACCGTTCGTTTAATAAGACTTACTCAATTAAATGGCCCGTTTGCTTAATAAGAAAAAAATCCTACATTATCAGAAATCCACATATAAACGGTTTAACTTTGTTTTAAATCCACAATTAAAAGTACTTAAAAATCTTTTATGAGCTCATAAAAGATTTTTGGTACCAAGGTTGAAGAATTCCTTCTTAGCTTTAATTCAAAAACATCAAAATTACCGGAAGCATAAGTTTGCCATAAACAAAAAGAACCATAAGTTTGCCGTTCCGGCAAACTTATGGTTCATATCACAGTGATTTGTATATTGAAAAAGTAACATGGATTTATATAGACAAAGCGTTACATTAGAAAAAGCAACACTATACCTTGAATCAAACCTATTGTCCCCCCTAACAACGCTCCCAAATATGTAATCATCTTCAATTCACTCTTCGTAATTGATAACACAAGATCTTCTAATCTCTCTGTTGAGAATGTAGATACTTCTTGTTGTACAATTTCAGCAAGATGTAAATTTTTCAAAATCTGTTCGGTATTGTTTGTCCCCCATGCTAAACCTTTTTTCACTAAACTTGGAATCATTGTTTGTACAACTTTTTCCCGAACTGGTTCACACACTTTTTGAACAGACTGATTGAAAAATCCTCTTACAGTTTCCTCTATTTTAACTGTTGATAGGATTGACTTTACAATCGTTTCTTTCTCTATAAAGGAATCTAGTTCCTTCACTTCTCTTCCCTTTAATTTCTCCCACTCTTTTTGCAGTACATCACTTAAAAGCTGCTTCGTTCCTTCTTGTCCTAAAAACTTAATCACTTCTGGCTGCAGACGATCCACTAAACTTACATTCCCTAAAAACATACCTACTAAATTTAATAATGTACCTCGCGAAGCAAAAAAGTCATCAATCATTTTGGCAAGCCGCTCTTTTCCCTCTTCACTTTCAAAAAAGCTTTTACCTCTTTCTAAAATAAATGATGCTACATTCGGAATCATTTGCTCCACTTTTTCATGAACAGAACTAGGCAAAGCTTGTTCCCACGTATATGTATAATATTGTGATAAAAACGTATCAATTTTTTCCACAATCATACTTTCAATTTTTTGGATGGTCTTCCCTTCCACATGCTCCAAACCCCATTTTTCTAAAACCTCTCGTAATGATTGCTCATTCACCAAAATTTTATCTATCTCTACTTGTCCCCACTGAATAAGCTCTTGCTGAAAGTTTTCATCTGTTAATTTCTTCCCGATCCCTTCTGGTGTTAACAAATGATCCACAACCATTTTCCCTAATTGAACAGCAAGTTCATCACGACGCTTTGGAATCAATCCGGGCGTAAAAGGTACTCGAAACTTTCCAATATAAATAGGGCGATGCGGGCGAAATAACATTTTTATCGCTAAATGATTCGTATACCCACCAATTATTGCTCCTAACCCTGTCGTTGTTAACATATTTAACCACATATTCATTACACAATACCAGCCTTCCATTTCTCCAAATATATATATCTTACTACAACCTGTTACAAAAACAATACACAACCAGCCATTTATCTTGAGATACACTGACTTTCTCCATCCATCAGCTACCTTTTGCGATTTCTCATGGCTTAAGACGCGAACTTACTACCAGGAATTTTTCAAAAATCTAATCACTGTCATGACGAACAAAAGATGACCTCCACTCGTTTTCACTTGGCATGGGACCGAAAAAGAATCCGATCGCTTCTATCCATGGACGGATGCTCCCTCCCCTCTAAAAAAAAGGTTTTTCCATTTGTATGTACATAAATCCATTTCGATCTTTCCATACATCAGTCACTGCTATGAAAACAAAAAGTAATCTCCACTTATTTTCTCCTTTTGGTTTCACGTGACGTGGGGCTAAAAAAGGACCTGACCGCTTCTATGCTTGATCAGATCCTCTCTTACCTCTAAAAAAGAATGTCTTTCAATTTGGCTTCTCTCGCCCTAAAACATAGATCATCCAAAAATAGAATATCGTTATACGGACAACAGTATAATGATATGGGAGCATGTTTGCAATGTACTGAAGCCATTCGCGCAATTGCACAATAGAAATAAAAAACAATTGAGCAGTTCTCTCTTCTCTTTTTACATAATGGATAAAATAGAGCACTTAGAATTATATATGCGAATGCGAAAACAGCATGATTATTCACTGGCCGAAGAAGCTTCCCGCGGCCCATTACGGTTTAATCGATTTACACCGTAACTGAAAAAGGAGTGACTATTACATTGAAAGATCATATTTACACATTACAAATTTCTATCGATCATCCAAGATCGCTAACATTGCCCTATATATTTTCTAGTACTTCTCCCCTTACATTTCTTTCCTTCGGCACACGAAATACGACATGTGAAAATATTGAAATTCATTATACTTATGCTCACGAAATTATAATTGGCGAACAAATTGCGAAAGAACTTTATCTTCCATTTCCAACTACCGTGCATGCTTTCATTCAAAATCAAACACTTGTATTTGGGCCATTGATCGGTATTTTCACAACAGGTTTTACAGAATCAGCTACTAATCCAATTGGCAATCGTTCCATCAGTTTCAAGGAGTTACTGACCCCACCCCACTCTTTACATCCATTTGTTTTCTTATTTGGTGCACAACATATGAACTGGGATGAGGAAACAATTGATGGATACTTTTTTAAAGAGGAAAACTGGATACAATGTAAAGTTCCTTTTCCAAACGTTATTTATGATCGGCTACCTAATCGAGAAGCAGAACTTTACAAACCTATTCTCAGAACAAAAAAACGATTACAAACGAAGTACACCATTCCATGGTTTAACCCAGGTTTTTTTAACAAATGGAATATACACCAGCTGCTTACAAATGAAAAAACAGTCGCTTCTCTGTTACCTCAAACAGAAACATTTCAGCACTTCGAGCAAGTAGAGAATTTCTTATCATCATATAAACACATTTATATGAAACCTGTGCATGGTAGTCTTGGACGAAATATTTATCAAATTCTTTATTCCACTTCAGAAAACAGTTATTATTGTCGTTACCGTGAGGCAGGGCAGAATAAATTACGAAAGTATCACTCTTTAGAAACACTTATCAATCATGTTATGCAAGGCCATGATTTAAAAACATTTATTGTTCAACAAGGAATTGTATTATTACGTATAGGTGGGCAGCCAGTAGACTTTCGCATTCATACAAATAAAAATCGTTTTGGGAATTGGAGAGTCAGTGCCATCGTTGCAAAAATCGCCGGGAAAGGCAGTATGACAACTCATATAAATAGCGGCGGAGAAGTAAAACTACTCCAAGATATTTTTTCTGATGCAACGGAGCGTGTTCGAATCACGAATAAATTGACAGATGCAGCCTTGCAACTAAGTTCTATTTTAGATCAGCAAACGGAAGGAAATATTGGAGAAATTGGTTTTGATTTAGGTTTAGATAAAGATGAGAAGATTTGGCTATTTGAAGCCAATTCCAAACCTGGAAGAACTATATTTCAATCCGAAACATTACAAGAATATAGTGAACTGACGAGACAGCTATTTTACGAGTACGCCATGCATTTAACAGAACATCATCTTTCTCGTCCGAAAAGGCTATTACCAGAAGATAAAACTTCCACCCTATAATAGGTGGAAGTTTTTTTATCATTTTGACCGAGAAGACCCCCTCCTCTAAATGAAGTGCAGGTGGGGGTCTTCTCGGTTTTTTTCTTTTTAAAGAAAACGTCTCTTTTTTGTAGAACGTATGTTTGTTCCGGTGCATAATGATCTTATCAAATAAAATGAGGTGAGAACAGGTGAAGAAAGCGTATTTTTCGAAACGGATCTATAAGATAGATGTACCGCATGAAATGGTAGATGCATTGGCAGAGACAATCGAAATATTTAATCAGGCGAAGCGCTTTGCGTTTCAAATGATTGTTCGGGAAAAACGTTGGAACCGTAAGATATATACAGACAGTCTTCATCTCGTTCTCAAGCGGAACTATCAATTGAATGATTATTATGCAAACAGTGCGGCGCAAGAAGCGAAGGCGTTGTTTACAGGTTTAATGGAGTTACAAAAGCTATATGAGAAACAAATACAAGAGAAAATCAAGAAGCTCAAGAAAAAGTTGAAACAAGAACGGACAAAACTGACAAATCTTCGTAAAATCAAACAAAGTTGTGTGAAAGGAAAGCTGACGTTTCCGAAAAACACTCGCTTGGCGAAGCACAACAACCTCATCTCCTTATCTCGTAAAAAAGACACATTGATTTGGCTGAATGAATATCTGTTTGAGCACCAATACTTGGATGTTCAAATGAAAAGGATTCAGGCGAAAATCGGCCTTTTAACCCACCGGCAATACCGCTTAACACAAAAACTTACATCACACAAAACGCATATTCCGAGCGCAGTATTTGGAAGTAAAAAACTATTTCGCTCTCAATTTACCACCCGCGAGTTTGTACGTAACCATGACAAATGGAAAACATTCTTTTCCCGTGCTCGAAATAAACAACTCATTCTATCTGGCCGTAAAGATGCCAAACATGGGAATTTTGTGTTTCAGTATGTGCCTGAGACAAAGGGATTATGGATGACGACAAGTTCCGGAAAAACACTTATGTTTCCAGCTGTTACGTTCCCGTATGGACAAGAAGTCATTGAGAAAGTAATCACAACCCAATTACAGTGTAAGAATAAGAAAAAGCATGGCAAACCGATTGCGTGGGCTGTGGAAGACCATGGTGAGTATTATATTGTGAAATGCTTAGTCGATGTACCGGAAAACCCTCATACGAATTACAGTACATCAGATGGTGTCATCGGTGTAGATTGTAATCTTGAGCATTTTGCTTGGGCAAATGTAACGAAGGATGGAAATTACAAAGGAAGTGGTGCCCTTGTTTTTTCTATCATGGGTAAATCCACAGGACAAATCACAAAGATCATCGAAGTGGAAGCGATTCGCTTAGTGGACTTAGCGGAGCGGTATAACAAGCCGATTGTCATCGAGAAGTTAGATACAACCCAATCGAAAACAGGGAATCGATATGGAAATAAACATGCGAATCGAATGAGGAGTATGTTCGCTTATGAGAAGATGACAAGTGCAATTCTGAATCGTGCAGATAAAAGGGGCGTGGCTGTCTTTCAAGTGAATCCCGCTTACACTTCAATCTCCGGAAAGATGAAATACATGCGCAAATTCGGCATCTCTATTCATCAATCTGCGGCTTTTACGATTGGTCGCCGAGGGTTAGGGTATAAAGAAAAAGTACCTGGGGTGCTTCAGCCTTATCTTCCAAAGAAAGACGCACATCACTGGAGCCATTGGCATCAATTAAACAATCGATTGGATATTCGCACGCATCATTTCTATCAGCTATACGATGTAGATCAACCGAAAGAAGTTTTACAAATCGAACGGTTACACTTGTTTGAAAATGAAAAGAAAAAACTAGCAAAACGATTTGCATGATAAAAAAGAGCACTTTGTCCCAGATTTTTACGCTTATTACCAGAGCAGATAACAAGTCTAGGAACTGGATGCATGACAAAGTGTTCGATCCTCGATATAAGAACAAAGTAGTTGTACCTATTTTGTTTGCCTTTCGTCGGAAGATAGAATGGGTCGTCTTACATACAGACACTACCGAACTCTATATCGTTGTATCCTCTTTGTTGAACGAGAGGAACTGTTTTGTGAGGATAGAGACAGGAGAATCCCCCACCTCAAGCTCTTGTAGAGGTAGGTGAGGGTAGTTCAATACACCAGTTTCACCGTTAATTCAGTTTGTGTACCACACGTCCCGCAATAGAAAACATGAACACAATATTGCTGAGAATTCTCTCCTGTTAAACCGTCTACCTCTATTAATAAATCTTGATCCATATATGCGCTATAAGCATCTGTATAATCTACAACTTTCCCATAATCTTGGAGTACATTCAGGCAACTTTGACAAGAATATACTTGAGCTTCCAGTGCATTGCAAAGTGGACATATTCCCATTTATAACTCCTCCAATCATAGAGGTTTCATATTTACAATTAGTGTGACCTTCTTTTAGAAAAATACAAATTAAAAAAACGAAATAAACTCCTTCTTTTTAGGTGGGAGGGAGCATCCGGCCATGCATAGAAGCATTCAGATCCTTTTCCTGCCCCATGCCAAGTGAAAACACAGAGAGAAAAAGAGTGCAGGTCACCTTTCGTTATCCATAGCTGTAACTTATATGCTGAAAAATTAAAATCGGTATATATTTTTACAAAATTTACAAATTATTAACTCGCATATCTTTCTACGTAACATCCATACTATGAGTACATTCACTTCAAACGATGGATTAGCGCCAAACGAGGCGATAATCTGGTTCAACTCCAGCTAATCCAACCAAAAAAATTTCTATACTTTAAGGAGGATACATTCCTATGGCAAACCAAAACAATCCATTAGTAGTACCAGGCGCAACAGCTGCAATCGATCAAATGAAATATGAAATCGCTCAAGAATTTGGTGTACAATTAGGAGCAGATTCTACAGCTCGTGCAAACGGTTCTGTTGGTGGCGAAATTACAAAACGTTTAGTAGCAATGGCTGAGCAAAGCCTTGGCGGATACCAAAAATAAATATATATGGCAAAAAAGGTCTCAAGCATTCGCTTGAGACCTTTCTTTCTACCCTAGCATTTGTAAAAATCGCTTCGTTCGTTCTTCTTTTGGATCTGTAAATACTTCTTCTGGTGTACCTTGTTCCACAACAACGCCGCCATCCATAAAGATAACACGATTCGCAATTTGATGAGCAAAGCGCATTTCGTGCGTTACAATCACCATCGTCATTCCTTCTTGTGCAAGTTCCTTCATTACCTTTAGGACCTCTTGTACAAGTTCTGGGTCTAACGCTGACGTTGGTTCATCAAATAATAAAACTTCTGGTTCCATCGCAAGCGCACGAGCAATTCCAACGCGTTGTTGCTGGCCACCAGATAGTTGGAATGGATATAACTCCATTTTGTCACCAAGTCCAACCTTCTCAAGGAAATATGTCGCTTTTTTCTTCGCTTCTTCTTTCCCTACTTTTTTCACTGTAACAAGCCCTTCCATTACATTTTGGATTGCTGTTAAATGAGGAAATAAATTATGATGCTGGAACACCATACCTGTTTGTGTACGAAGATTTACAATATCTTTCTTCGTTACTTTTTTAGAGAAATCCAGCTCTTTGTCACCAATGCGAACAATACCTGCATTTGGTGTTTCTAATACATTCAGGCAACGTAAAAATGTTGTCTTACCAGATCCAGATGGCCCAATAATGACAACAACTTCACCTTTCTCCACTGATAAATCAATATGCTTTAGTACCGTGTTATCACCGAAACTCTTTTGTAAATGTTGAATTGAAATCATAAAAACAAAAACTCCTTTTATAAAAGGATTATTATTTAAGCGTATAACGCTCTGAACGTTTTTCTAATATTTGTTGCACGATAGATAATAAGAAACAAATCGCCCAATAAATAAGACCTGCTTCAAAATAAACAATTAAAAATTCATAGTTCATTGCTGCAATTTCCTGTGCTTTTCGAAACAGCTCTGTTACTAAAATTAATGATGCTAATGAAGTATCCTTCACTAAGCTAATAAACGTATTCGAAAGCGGTGGAATCGATACACGTGTCGCTTGTGGTAAAATAATGCGTTTTAGCGCCTGTGGATATGTCATCCCAATTGTATATGCTGCTTCCCATTGTCCTTTTGGAATAGACAAAATAGAAGCACGAATAATTTCAGATGCATATGCACCAACATTTAATGAAAAACCAATAATAGCTGCTGGATATGGATCAATCTCAATGTTAAGAGTTGGAAGTCCATAGAAAATAATAAACAATTGTACAAGAAGTGGTGTTCCGCGAATAATAGATACATAGATACGAGCAATCCATTGTAGTAGGCGGCTACTTGAAATACGTGCTAAAGCCGTAAATATCGCCAAAATAATACCGATCACAAATATGATAATCGTTAATGGGATTGTCGTGAAAAGAGCACCCTCTAGCATAGGCATGAAGGATGCTTGCATAATATCTATCCATGTAGACAATCGATCTGTAATCAATGCATTACTTAGATACATTTTCACCGAACCATTTTTTCGTTATTTTGTCATACGTACCATCTTTTTTCATATCTTCTAACGCTTTATCTACTTCTTGTACAAGCTTATCGCTACCTTTACGGAATAAGAACCCACTTTGTGACGCTTCTTTTTCTGTTGCTGCAATTTTAATATTTGCATCTTTTTTCGTTTGTAAATAGTTTAACACTGATAATTTATCATTGATTGTGAAATCAACGCGACCTGTATTAAGTAGTTCTACTGCTTGACTAAAGCCTTCTACACCTTGAATCTTCGCACCATTTTTCTTTGCAAGATCCGCATAGTTACTTGTTAAAGACTGTGCTGCTGTTAATCCTTTTACATCTGTAAATGAAGCAGGTTTATCTTTATCCTTTGCAACGACAAGTGCTGCTGAAGAAGAAATATACGGTTTAGAGAAATCATACTTCTTTTGACGATCTTCACGAATTCCGACTTCATTCGCAACCATATCGAAACGTTTTGCATCAAGCCCTGCAAGCAAGCTATCCCATTGTGTTTCTTTAAATACTGGTTTCACACCGAGACGTTTTGCAACTTCTTCTGTTAACTCAACGTCAAATCCAGTTAATTTTCCACTTCCATCGTGGAATGTAAACGGTGGGTATGTACCTTCTGTACCAACAACGAATTCACCGCTTTTTTTAATTTGTTGCAATGCATCTTGACTAGTAGCTGTATCTTTTTTCTCTTCTTTGCCACAGCCCGCCACAATACCGACTGCTAGTGTAGCTACTGCAAGCACTGAAAATAATTTCTTCATGATATTAGTCCTCCAAGTATTCTGATAGGAATTTAAAAACTATATTGATTGTATGCAATCTTGAACAATTTTTCAATGAAAATGTTCGTCATTAGTGTATCCTTTTTTTTCATAATCAAACAACATGATATAAAATCACTACGTACAAAAAATAAGTAACATTTTTAAATATAGCACTTCTAAGAAGAAAGGTAAAACAATACTTACTTTTATATAAATTGACAAAACCATTGTTTTTTAGATGGGAGAGAGGATCCGACCATGCATAAATGTGGGCAGGGCCTTTTTTTGCCCCATGCCGTGTGAAAACAAAAGGAGAAAATGAGTAGAAGTCTTCTTTTCTCCTTCATAGTCATAACTGGGCTGTTGAAAGATCAATATGGATTTTTCTATACAACAAGCTATGTTAAACAATGTTGTTATTTTTTGAGATAAAGAAAGGGAACTCCTATTATTGAGTTTGTGATATGAACCATAAGTTTGCGGCAAACTTATGCTTCCAGGATTTGAAGAATATTTTTAATGTCGCTTTTAAATAAAGTCATGGTGTTTATAAAAAAGACGCGATGTTTTGTCCCTTTGAATCTGTTTATCTAAAAGGATGTTTTTATAGTGAAAAGAAAATCTGAACTGAAAGGCGGATTAAGGAATTGTTGAGTAGCAATAAAGTTACTCCACTAAAGGGCCAGATTGTGAAGCAATACCCACTTGAGTAACTTAATTCAAATGGGTTCTTTTTATTCTATAATTAATTAAACAAATTATAAAAATTATTTTTAATAAAGTTCAATATTTTATTAATATTATTAAAAAATATGTTAAACTAATATTAATAAAAGTAAATGGAGGGCAAAGCTGTGGATATTAACAATATTCCAAACTGGATTTTAGCCTTGGAAAATGAGGATTTAGAGTTTGTTAAAAACTTAGTACTTCATTCGGGTTCTTTAAAAGAGATTGCAAAGGTTTATGAGGTATCATACCCAACAGTAAGACTTAAACTTGATCGATTAATCGATAAAATAAAAATGAATGATGCCGTAGAAAACGAGGAATTTATTAAATTTATCAAGAGCCTGTCTATTGATGATCGGATAAGTGTAGAAGATGCAAAATTGATTATTGAAAAATATAAACAAGAAAGAGATGGGGAATAATGGTTCTTATTTATGCTGGTATGTTAGCTGTTCAATTTTTCTTATCAAGTAGAAACAATATCTATTGGGGGGCGATTTTACCAGTAGCACATATTGTATTTCTGACATGGTTGTTTATAACGAATCGTATTGAAAGTACTATTGGTTTTATCCTTTATCTATTAGTAGGGATGTTTTTCTTATGTATAGAATGGAATCTAGGTAGAAAGTATTTTCATAAGAAGATACAAAAAGAATTGGATAAAATGAAAACCCACGACATGAAATAGAGAAAATACGGGTAGAGAAATGATTAAACTTTTTTATAAAAAATTATTCACTAGCAACAAATAACCCAAGCATTTTGATCAAAATTTTTTCGAAATGTTTGGGTTTCTTCTGTTGAAAAATCAATTTTTGTAGCATGCTTTTAATCAAACTTTATTACGAACCAACAGCATTCACGGCAAACTTATGGGTTAATAATTAATCCACGGCAAAGATATACTTCCTTTTTCCTCAAATAATCAACTAAAACTCCTCAAAAACATGTGATTTCCGGCAAAGATATGCTTCTTTTAGCGGCAATTTTATGGGTAAAGTAACAGAGTTCCCTTGTTCCCTTAAAGCTCCCGATTGTGGAATAATGAGTGTTTAATTTACAAGAACTTTCGATAAACCTGTGTATTATGAAGCGGCTTAAAGCCTAAAGAGGTGTACAACCTCTCAGCACTTTCATTTCCCTCTAGAAAACATATTCGGATTTCTTCGTATCCTTCTTCTAACATCTCGTTCATACCGAATTGTAAAGCCTTACGTCCATATCCATTTCCTTGGTAACTTGGAACAACCATTAAATTATCTAATATCCCTTCTCCAGTAGTAACTGATGCAACAATTTGTTCATTTTTTAACACTAAATATACATTATTTTTATTGTTTAATTTGTATTTTTTTACACCGTCTTCTGGAGCAAGGTAAGGTTTAATATCATTCTTTTCGTGCAACTCGTAATAACATTCCTGTACCATTTTTACAAACTGGTCAAAAAATCTATCTTCATATTTAATCAACTCAATGTCTGCTTTAGGAAAAGTTCCTCCCTTGTATACCGATTCAAGTGAACCCCACCATTTTTCAAACCCCATTTTCTTAGCAAAGCCAATAGGATTTTCTGATTCGACTCTCATATAAGTACACACAAAATCTGGTTTTGTTTTAGAAATTACCTCTTCCATTGCTTTATATAATGTAGAACCAATACCTTTTAAACGGGAATCTGGTTCTACATAAACACTGATTTGAGCAATAGACTCTCCAGCACTATTTGCATAGACAGATGAATATGAGAACCCTTCAATTCCATTTTGTTCATATAGGAGAAATTGCATAGAATTTAGGACAATATCATCTAAAGAACCTACCTCTTCTTCTATCCCCATACTTTTTATTAGATTTAATATACTGACCTTATCTTCTTTTCCCCTATAAACACGTATCATTTAGATAATCCCCTTTTCCCATTTAATAGTTAGTCTTCTGCTAAATCCGGTTATTACTTAGTGAAATTTTCTTATGCTTATTCCTCAATCCTATGCTTTAACGAAACATCAAACAATCATCAGTCCGGAAAATTCTGATAAATTAAGTTTATCAGAGGTTAACTGCTCTCAACAATCATTTTACTAACTATGGGGTTATCATTTTGACAAACAACGACAAAAACAGAGGCAGCTGCCCCTGTTTCTCAACACTCTTAAAAGAGCTTGCCTTTAAGAATCTAATACACAATACCCGATCATTCCGCACAATAATAAAAAGAAAGCAATGTTAAATGTAACTGATAATTCTTCCATCTCTATCTCCCCCTTGCTTCCAACATATCACATGGATAAGGAAAGGGATGGGAGCATTTGTAAACATTGCTTTAAAGTTTTCTGAACATTTCGTGAAAGTTACGCACTTTGACTTCCTTCTATTTGCGTTTTATACATTTCATAATAACGACCCTTTTTCTGCATTAATTCTTCATGTGACCCTTTTTCAAGAATAGTCCCTCGATCGAGCACAATGATTTGATCTGCACTCTTAATTGTGGAAAGGCGATGTGCAATAATAAATGTTGTTCTTCCTTTCTTTACAACTTCTAGTGCCCCTTGAATCATCGCCTCAGTCTCTGTATCAATACTTGAAGTCGCTTCATCTAACACTAAAATGGCAGGATCGAATGCTAACGCACGTGCAAAAGATATAAGTTGGCGCTCTCCAGTCGATAGGGTACTTCCTTTTTCCGTAATTTCTTCTTCTATATTGTTAGCAAATCGTTCTGCCCCTACATCATGCAGTGCTTTTACAATTCGAGCCTTTGAAATCTTTGGATGTTCTAAACTTACATTCGACGCAACTGTACCACTAAATAAAAATGGATCTTGTAATACAATTCCCATGTGCTCGCGGAGTGCTTGCTTTGGTATATTTTTTACGTCATGCCCATCGATTGTAAGTTTTCCTTTTTGAAACTCATAGAATTGGAAGAGTACATTCATAATAGAACTTTTCCCAGATCCCGTATGACCAACAAGGGCCACCGTCTCTCCTTTTTTTGCCTCGAAAGAAATATTTTTTAACACTTCATCTTTCCCATTATAAGAAAATGAAACATCATCAAATCGAACATTTCCATTAAGACGTGGTATACGTTCCTCTTCCACTACTTCGCCCTTTTCATCCAGCAGTTCAAATACACGTTCCGATGCAACGCGCGCTTGCTCTAAATTCGCAAGCTGGTTTACCATATTTGTAATTGGTGAGAAGAGCCTTGTTAAATAATCGACAAATGCATACAGTATCCCTAAAGAGATAATCCCAGCAGCGCTCAAAGAGGCACCGCCAAAATACCAAATAACCGCTGTAAAAGCAATGTTGCGTAAGACACCCACTAAATTATGCGATGTCGCTGCATTTAAATTTAAAATTTTATTTTGGTACTTAAAGTAATCTTCATTTAATTCTTCAAATTCTTTCTTTATTGCACGTTCTTGACGAAATGCCTGGATGATAGGCATTCCTTGGATGGATTCATTCACTGTTCCATTAATATCTGATAACCGAGAGCGCATCTTATGATTGTACACAGAGGCATATTTTCTATATACAACAGCCCAAACAATTAAAATTGGTACGATAATTAAACATAACAGCGCTAATTTCATATCAAGTAAAAATAAAGCAATAAAGATTCCGATAATATAAATAAAACTAGAAACAAATGTCGCTAAAATTGTTACATATAACTCCCGAATGGCCTCCGTATCATTCGTTACACGCGATACAATTTTCCCTGCTGGTAAATGGTCGAAATAACGAATCGGTAATGTTTGAATATGAGAAAAGACATCTTCACGCATAATTTGAATGATTTTATTAGATGCTTTCTGTAAGAAAAACTGTTTACCATATGCAAATAAAGATACAACTAACAATAGTGCAAAATATCCTCCGCCAAGTAAAAGTAATCGTTTCATCTCAGGTTCATAAAACGAATACACTTCTTTGTTTGTTAACATTTTTGCTTTATACACTTGCGTTGCTTTTCCACTTTGAACTGTAATAATATCTCCCTTTACAGAACGTGTTCCCTCTGCTGCAACCTTATTAGGTACAAAATAATAAGTGAAACCAACTTGTATAATACGAACTTCTTTTCCTTTTTGTTCACCTTGTTCAAAGCGGTCGCTTCGCTTATACCAAGCTCCGTTATAAAGTACGGCATCGTCCCCTTGCACTGTTTCATGCCATGGTTTCTCAATACCGACAATATGATCATCAATCATTGTCTTTGCTACAAATGGGCCTGCAAGCTCTGCAATAACGAAAATAAATAACATTGCAAGTGCCACAAAAATGGTTCCCTTTACTTTCATAGCGTATTGAAATAACCGTTTTCCAACACTCATATTTTCACCTCACCCTCTACGTTTTCGCCCTGCTGTCTTTCAAACTGCTCCGCATACCAGTCACCATTCAAAACGAGCCTATCATGTGTTCCCTCTTCGATAATTTCACCATTATCCATAACGAGAATCCAATCAGCATGCTGCACAGCTGACAGGCGGTGCGTTGTTATAATTGTTGTTTTTCCGCTTCTTTCTCTCCGTATATTTTCAATAATCGCTGCTTCTGTTCGAGCATCCACAGCCGATAATGAATCATCTAAAATTAAAATTTCCGGATTTTGAATCACAGCTCGCGCAATCGAAATCCGTTGTTTTTGTCCACCAGATAGAGAAACACCTTTTTCTCCAACAAGCGTCTCTAATCCTTCTGGAAGAAACTCCAGATCTTTTTTAAATGCTGCAATTTCAATTGCTTTTTGAAGCTCCTCCTCATTTGCTTCTCTGTTCCCAAATAAAATATTTTCTCGTGCTGTTTTTGAAAATAGAATATGCTCTTGCGGTACATATCCAATCCAACTTCGTACGTTTTCGGTTGAAATTTCATCAAGCGCAACATTCGACACCGTAATATCCCCTTCTCCAAGTGGATACTGACGAAGGAGCTGGCGAACAAGAGTCGTTTTACCACTCCCTGTTTTCCCAACAATACCAAGCGTTTCCCCTTGCTTTAATGAAAAAGAAACATTTTTCAAATTAAGCTTAGGTGAAGCAGGATACGAAAAGGAAACTTTATCAAAGTCGATATACTCTGGCTCGTGTACACGCGTCGGCTTTTTCACGTTCTTCACGTCAGGCTCATACGCTAACGTTTCATTGACACGATCTAGCGAAGCATTTCCGCGCTGCATGACATTTATTAATTCACCAATCGCAAACATTGGCCAAATCATCATCCCAAGATAAACGTTAAAAGACACAAGTTCACCAAGAGTAACCTTCGATTGGAACACTAAAAATGCTCCATATACAAGACCAATTAAATAACTAAGACCAACTAGCATCTTAACCGTCGGCTGAAACAGTGCATCAATTCTTGCTACTTTCATATTTTTTTTATATACATCTGTTCCTAATTGATGAAATCTTTGCTCATCAGCTTTTTCCTGTACATATGCACGGATAACACGCACGCCTGCAATCGATTCAAGTACTTTATCATTCATATCTCCAAAAGCATCTTGAGCAATCGTAAAGCGTTCATGTAACTTCTTCCCATATATATTCATCGCATATGCCATAATCGGCAAGGGAAGAAGTGCCGCAATTGTAAGTTGCCAACTGATTGAAAATCCCATCATAAAAACAATTGTGAGCATATATAAACTAGAATCAACAAGTGTCAAAATCCCAAAACCAGCAGTCATAGCAATCGCCTTTAAATCATTTGTCGCTCTCGCCATTAAATCACCAGTACGATTTTTGTGATAAAAGGTCGGCGTCATTTTCAACAAGTGCCCCATAAATTTTGAACGCATCGTTTTTTCAAGCACGAATGCACCGCCAAATAATTGGTGCTGCCATACGTAGGTGAGTACATACCCACCAACTGCCGCCCCAAATAAAATCCAAACATACTGTATAATCACTTCGTTTGTTAAAGAACCTACTTTTATATGATCAATTGTTAATCCAATTACTTTCGGAGGAATTACCTCTATTACATTTACAATTAGAAGCACTCCAATTGCTATGCTATACCTCTTCCAATGTTCTTTAAAAAACCATGTTAACTTTTGTAATACTGAAAACAATGAAATCTCTCCCTTCTCGATTTTGTTTCAGTCTATTTCTGTTATCCACTATCAAAAGCCCCTGCTTTTACACCGTACCAATTGTACTGTTTCACCATAACTTCTCACCTTCCATATTTTTCTACCCCGCTATTTGCGGGCAGTAAAATCCCCACCTCAAGATTCAGCAAGAAATGAACACGATAGATAAGGGGATAACTGCCCGTTAATGCCCGATTGGTTCAACTAACCATCCGTGGGAGATAAATCCCCCTTACGAATGGAAGTTTCACTTTATCGAAACCATACAAAGTATGGAAACAACCAAAATAGAGACAAAAAAACGCATACCGCCGCTTGACGATATGCGCAAAAACGCATAAAAGCGTACGTTACGAAATACGCAACGTACGCTTTTTGAAAAAACAAAAAAGCACTATCTTTCCGTACGGGTTGCGTAATGATATGAATGTTTCCCACCATGTAATCCAACTAAGCCAGTCATATTTACCATTACAATCATTACGCGCACCCCCTTCATTTATTTTCCATTTTTAATTTTATAACTTTATCAACTTTTCTGTCAATTGTTTTTTCATTATTTTACAAAATAAACTTTTATCACCAAAAATAAAAGATGTACAATACCACTTCGATACTCGAAAAAATTATCTATCGATATTATTATAGATAATCCTATATTTCACTTACAAATAAGGTAAACCCCTTTAAGAAAGGGCATACAAAATAAAAATCACATAAGAAATCGTTTCCATAAACATTTTGTTTGAAAAATGTTCTCAAACCCCCTACAATCACCATATACTCACTCTTACAAGTTGCTATTTTAGGAGGACAAATCATGACAACTAGCAATACGTACAAATTTTATTTAAACGGTGAATGGAGAGAAAGCTCTTCTGGGCAAACAATTGATATTCCATCACCATACTTACACGAAGTAATTGGTAAAGTACAAGCAATTACTCGTGAAGAAGTTGACGAAGCAATTAAATCAGCACAACAAGCTCAAAAAGAATGGGCTGAAGCTTCTCTTCAAGATCGTGCAAAATATTTATATAAATGGGCTGATGAGCTCGTAAATATGCAAGATGAAATTGCCGATATCGTAATGAAAGAAGTCGGTAAAGGTTATAAAGATGCGAAAAAAGAAGTTGTTCGTACAGCTGATTTAATTCGTTATACTGTAGATGAAGCATTACACATGCATGGCGAAAGCATGATGGGCGATAGCTTCCCTGGTGGATCTAAATCCAAGCTTGCAATCATTCAACGTGCACCACGTGGTGTTATTTTAGCAATCGCACCATTTAACTACCCTGTAAACTTATCTGCTGCAAAACTTGCACCAGCTCTTATTATGGGGAACGCTGTTATCTTTAAACCAGCAACACAAGGCGCAATTAGCGGTATTAAAATGGTTGAAGCTCTTCATAAAGCAGGTCCTCCAAAAGGACTTGTAAACGTAGCAACAGGACGCGGTTCTGTTATCGGCGACTACTTAGTAGAACATCCTGGCGTAAATATGGTATCGTTCACAGGTGGTACAAACACAGGTGCTCACTTAGCGAAAAAAGCTGCTATGATTCCGCTTGTATTAGAACTTGGCGGTAAAGACCCTGGTATCGTACGTGAAGATGCTGACTTACAAGAAGCAGCAAAACATATCGTTAGTGGCGCATTCTCATACTCAGGTCAACGCTGTACTGCAATCAAGCGCGTGCTTGTACATGAAAATGTAGCGGACGAGCTTGTTAGCTTATTAAAAGATCAAGTGGCTGAATTAACTGTTGGTTCTCCAGAACAAGACAGTACAATCGTGCCATTAATCGACGATAAATCTGCTGATTTCGTTCAAGGATTAGTTGACGATGCAGTAGAAAAAGGCGCTACAATCGTAATTGGTAACAAACGCGAGCGCAACTTAATTTACCCAACATTAATTGACAATGTAACAGAAGATATGAAAGTTGCTTGGGAAGAGCCATTCGGCCCAATCCTTCCAATCATCCGTGTTTCTTCTGATGAACAAGCAATTGAAATTGCGAACAAATCAGATTTCGGCTTACAAGCAAGTGTCTTCACAAAAGACATTAATAAAGCATTTGCAATTGCAAACAAAATCGATACTGGTTCCGTTCAAATTAACGGACGTACAGAGCGTGGTCCTGACCACTTCCCATTCATCGGTGTGAAGGGTTCTGGTATGGGAGCACAAGGTATTCGTAAGAGCCTTGAGTCTATGACACGTGAAAAAGTAACTGTATTAAACTTAGTATAATATTTCGTGTTAGAAGCTAATCTACGGTTGTAGACTTAGCTTCTTTTTTTATTCCTAGGCTCTGTTATATGGTAATATTTCAGCACAGAAAAAAGAGCTACAATGAGCCCGCTTTCTCTTCTCTCATTAACCAATCCATCACATTCTCAAGTAAAGTTACAGAATAACTATGTTGTTTTTCTAGACTCAAGTGAGACAAAATATCAAAAATATTTGCTTCATTAGTTTAACACACAGATTAACAGAGCCTATTTCTAAAAAAATCCCTCTTCTTTTAATGACAAATTGTTCACTATAGTCTGATTATTACTATATCCATTGACGTATAAAAATTCATTTGTTACCCTTGATTATGTTAATTTAATACATAAATCCTCATTCGTATCTCGGTGAGGTAGAGGTTGCAGTCATTAAGAGTATCATTTCAGGAGATGTAGTGGCATCGATGAATGAATGGGAAAGGAATGGTTGCCGAAGTAAGAAATGCCCACTGTGCATTCTTGCTGGGTCTGCTATTTAATAAGTGCAGAACTGTCACAAACAACTTGTTTGTGGAGAGCTATCGAGAGGTATGTCGTGGGTTTCCTATAAGATAGAAAGCACGTAGCGACAATTACACGTGCTTTTTTTGTTTTGTATGAAGCTTACCTTTCTTCCCTTTTTGGAAGACATACATATCTCCTCGCTTGACTTGGTTATACTAACTTTGGAGGTATTTTTTATGCAACAAAAAAAATGGGGTTTTTGGGTACTGACAGCATTCGTTGTCGGTAACATGGTTGGCGCTGGTATTTTCATGGTGCCAAGTACGTTAGCACAAACAGCAAGCCCTCTCGGTGTCACTTTAGCTTGGTTAACAACAGGGTTTGGTGTTTTAATGCTAGCTCTTGTTTTCGGTAATTTAGCAATTCGTCGTCCTGATTTAACGACAGGACCACAAAGTCATGCATATGCATTATTCTCATCACCAAAAAAGAAAAAAATGGCTGGTTTCAGTATGGTTTGGGGCTATTGGGTTGCAAACTGGGCAAGTAATGTCGCTATTATTACATCTTTTGCGGGATATTTATCACTCTTCTTCCCGATTATGAAAGACACACGCCTATTATTTTCGATTGGCTCTTTCGATATAGAAGTTGGAAAACTAATTACATTTTCTATTTGTTCTGTCTTACTATGGGGAACACATATGATTTTAACAAACGGTGTAAGCGGAGCTGGGAAGTTAAACTTCTTAGCAACAACAACAAAGGTGACTGGATTCCTTCTATTCATTGTTGTGACTTTGTTTGCATTTCAAGCTTCAAAATTTGGACAATGGTACACACCAATGATTGATAAAGAAGGCGTGTCACATGGACTACTTTCACAAATAAATTTAGCTGCTCTTACAACACTTTGGGCATTTATCGGTATTGAATCAGCTGTTCTTTTATCAAACCGTGCTGTGTCTCCAAAAACGGTAAAACGAGCAACTGTAGCTGGTTTATTGATAACAGTTGCCATTTATTTAGGAATTACCATTTTAACAATGGGTGTTCTTCACATCGATAAATTACAAACTTCTGAACGTCCATTAGCTGATGCATTAAATGCTGCAATGGGCCACGGCGGCGGGAAATTGATGGCACTACTTGCTCTTACTTCCCTATTCGGCTCTATCTTAGGCTGGATTTTATTAAGCTCAGAAGTACCTTATCAAGCGGCGAAAGAAGGATTCTTCCCTTCCTTCTTTGCAAAAACAAACAAAAAAGGAAGTCCAATTTATTCACTAAGACTGACAAATATTATGTCGCAAGTCTTCCTTTTCTCAACGTTATCAGGGACCATTGCTGAGGCCTATACATTCGTTATTACTGTCTCAACCCTAGCTTACTTAATCCCTTATCTCGTTTCACCAATCTTCCAATTAAAACTCGTTGCAACTGGTGAAACGTATAAAAACGAACCCGGTTCAAGGATTATGGATGGTATTATCGCAGTCATTGCACTTTGCTATGCACTGTGGGTCATTAAAACTGGATCCTCAGATATAAAAACATTCCTTCTTGGAATCGGCTTATTTGTAATTGGCTTTGCATTTTATCCATTAATGAATCGCGATAAGAAAAAAAATGAAGAAAATAAAAACGAGCAAATTGCTTAAAGCAATTTGCTCGTTTTTATTTTTGTATAAGAAAGAAACCTATATAATAGAAGACAGAGGTGAAAAAACATGTCAATCGAAACACTATGGAGCACTCGTTTCCAAAAGCATATTCAAAACGTCATCATGTACTTTGCACGCATGATTAGCGGTCTACTATACAGTTTTATCTTCGTCTCATGCATTGGTGCGTATTATTACGCCAAGTTTCTTAAAACATCTCCTTCTAAAGGCATTTCATTAATCATCATTATATCTCTGCTTACCATCATGATAACGAGATGCCCGATTCGTACTTTTATCCAGAAGCCTGACGCTGTCTATTTACTGGCACTCGAAGAGAAATTAACATCTTATTTCAAACAGTCTCTTCTATACAATTATGTCATTCAACTTTTTCCATTGCTATTTACGTTTCTAATCATTACACCGCTAGCAATGCAAACATTACAGACAACCGTTCCATTCTTATGTACAATCTTTTTCATTTTAATGTTAATAAAAGGTTGGAACCTATATATCAATTGGATATGGCGTGATCAATATAACAGCCAAATCTGGTTTATTATTCGCTTCACTTGTAATGCACTTATTCTTTATATGCTCTTTCAGTCCGTATCAGTTGTTCTATTAGGTGCAATGCTATTACTTCTTGTCTTCCTATTTGTTTATACAACAAAACAACCAACAAAACAAATTGGATGGGAATATATAATTGAGCAAGAAGAAAAAATGGACATGCACTTTTACCAATTTGCAAACTTTTTCACCGATGTCCCGCAGCTGAAAAAACAAGTAAAACAAAGAAAATGGCTAACAAGTTGGCTAGAACCTATATTACATAAAAAACAATCTACTTTTTTATATTTGAACACTTTATCATTCTTACGTGCGAATGATTATTTTGGTATATATATTCGTTTGACTATTATCGGTTCTTTTATTTTATATTTCGTACCGAATGTATTTGCAAAAGGCGCTATTACTTGTTGTCTCTTATATATGACCTCTATGCAGCTTCGTACTTTATGGAAATATTTTTCGGGAAATAATATTGTGACATTATATCCTATCTCACACGACACACGAATAAATCAATTTCTCATTCTTGTATTTTCATTAGCAGTCGTTCAGCTAGCGTTATTTTCCATTATTATATTCGCTGCACTCCAGCAGTTTTTACTTGTTCTTTCAACTATTATAGTCAGTATATTTTTTATCAAATTTATTATCTTACCAAGAACCAAAAAACGAATTTCTTCATCGGAAATTTAAATGAATGATTGTGTATTCTGAAAGAAAAAACAGAAAGTTTAGCTAAAGAAGCTACACTTTCTGTTTTTATATTCTCGACAATCAAATAGATTAGGGAAAATAAAATGAGTAAATTAAAGAATTCATCTGTATCCTCTTTTCTATTTTTTCTTCTCATCCTTATCTTTTTGTAAGTGCACAAAATGGTATATTACCTCAGAATCATTCAAGAAAGCATACTTTCCCTTTCTCTCTTTTTCTACCACTTGCATTTTTCATTCAACACCATTCACAACTATTGTTATTCAAATTAAGAAACTACTAGTAAAAAAAGAGAGCAGACTATCTGCTCTCTTATGATGCCTCATTATGTTCAGAGGAGTGCTTAACACTCCCCCTTCTCTTTAGTTTATTCCATCCTACCGCTACCCCTCGAATAGATGAAAATACAGATTTAATTACAACATAAGTCATAAATTGACGATAAATAAAGCGTTGTAAAATTAACCAGGCTAATGGTTTAGGATTCTCTTTCTCTAATTTAAATGCAAAAAGAGAAGCGAGAAGATCCATTAGAAAGAATACAAGATAAAATCCCAAAACTTTTAGCGGATTGCTACCAAATAGCCCTATAATCATTAATATATCTGCTAAAGGAGCAATGAACTGCAGGACATATTGGAACAACCACATATTAGGTAATGCAACAAACCCTAATGTTTTATGCTTTGGATTAAGCAATGCCTTTCGATGCTTCCAAAGACATTGGAGTGTACCATACGACCAACGATATCGCTGTTTAATGAGACTTTTCACATCTTCAGGTGACTCCGTATAAGCATATGCTTTTTCTTCATATACAATTCGATGCCCTTGACGTAAAAATGTTATAGTAAGATCCGTATCTTCTGCCAGTGTATCTTCGCTTAAATATCCAGATTCAACTACATTCTTTTTACGCCATGCTCCAATAGCTCCAGGAACTACCGTGATACAATTCAACTCATCAAAAGCTCTGCGTTCTAAATTAAATCCTGTAATGTATTCAACATGTTGCCAAGTAGTTAACAAATTCCGTCTATTTCCCACTTTGACATTGCCTGAAACTGCTGCTACATTATGATCTTCAAAGTGTCTAATCATTAGAGAAATAGCGTCTTGCGCAATAATAGTATCCGCATCTAAAGTGACAATAATTTCTCCTCGTGATTTTTGAAATCCTAAATTCATTGCGGATGATTTCCCACCATTTTCTTTCTGAATTAAACAAACTTTAGGATGTTTATGGAATGCTTCTTGAATTACTTTTGACGTACCATCTTTCGATCCGTCATCAACAACAATAACTTCAAACTCTCTATAATCACTATCCAAAATTGAGCGAATCGTCTTGGTTATAACCTTCTCTTCATTATATGCTGCTATCACAACACTAACGAAAGGTTGATAAGACGAATTAGTAAATAAACGAGATCTTGTTTTCCTTTTTTGCTTGAATGCAAAATAAATTAAAAATAGGAATCGGAAAATACCTAATCCAATAGCAATATAAAAAATAGTTGTTAATATATGCTTAGAATACCCCGCTCCTGAAAAAACAGCTTTGTTGTAAAGTAAATATTGCTTACCCTCAGAAGAAACGGGAGGCATTACTTCATCTCGTTCTTTATCCATTAAATCTGAAATTGTTACAAAACTATATCCATGCTTTTTAAGATCTTTAATAATAATTGGCAGCGCCTCTACCGTATGAGTACGATTTCCTCCTGCATCATGGAGAAGAATAACATTTCCCTCCCCCTTATAAATGGGATTAAGAGCACGCTTTACCAATTCACTTGTTGAGGGCGTCGCCCAGTCCTCAGGATCAACTTTTTCTGCCACCATTGTATAGTTCATATTTTGTGCACGCAAAATAGGTACTATTTCATTTGGTGAATCCAGCTCAGCATCCGCTTCATATGGTGGCCTAAATAAAACCGTAGAGTGTCCAGTTATTTCCTGAATCAGGCGCTGAGTTGTATTCAGCTCTACTTTTGTTCGTAGTAAAGACGTATCAGCTACGTTCGGATGCTTGAAGGTATGATTGCCAATTTCATGGCCTTCATCGTATATTCTTTTAACAAGATTAGGATTTATTTGGGCGTTTTCACCAAGTACAAAAAAGGCTGCTTTTACTTTATACTCTTTTAATATATCTAGGATTTCCGGTGTGTATTTAGGATCTGGTCCATCATCAAATGTTAGTACTACTTGTTTTCCTTTTGGTTTTCCATAGCGCTGCACTTGATATGCAGATGGTAGTGATTGATATACTTCATCTGTAAGATAACCTTCTTTGCCTACTTTAAAATCTCTCAATCCATTTTGTCTTTCATTCTCAATCTGTAAAATTTCGCCTTGCCCAGAATAATTTACTTCATCTAAACTAGCGATTTTATGTAATGCATCAGGATTATTTTGTACCTCAATAGGATCTTTTAAAGCTTTCCATACAGTAGGATCTTCTGCTCCTAGTCTCCATAATGCAAATCCCTTTGCATTGTTGTTCATTGCGATTTTTGCTTGATTATAAAAAGTAACACCATCTAAGAACCAAGCAGTATGTTCTTTCGCTCCTTTTTTATATCGAAAATAAGGATTTCCACTGATCTTATCCCATTGAATTTTTATATTTGAATCATGAGCCATTGTCATAACTTCTGAGAAAGTTAAAGACTTCGCAGGTTTTTTGCTATTTACTTCCCAATCATATCCATAGTTACCGAAAGCAACTATAAGTTTCTCAGAGGGAATGTTTAGATCATTGAGCGTATGTTCAAACCATTTATTTGAAGCAATTGGTCCTGGTGTCCCTGCTCCATAGTGCTCATCATACATCATTACAATCATACGATCTATTACTTTGGCTAATGCACCATAATCAAAGGCTTTATCATTAGCAGGGACATCTTGCGTTACGAGCAAATGATGTTTGTGAAAGACCGTAGTAAGTTCTTTCATGAAATTTGTTAATTTATCTCTATCGCCTTCAGGTATTGACTCAAAGTCAATATTAATACCTGCAAATTGATTCTCTTCAATTCGCTTTACTAAATCATTAATAAACTTTGTCTGTACATCATCTGAATCATTCAGTAACTTATGAATAAGTTTACTATCAGGACCAGAAGCTTCTTGCGTATAGTTAGTAAGCAACGGCATAATTTTTACATGATTTTTTTTTGCTAACTTTACAATCTCAGGTTTAATCTCACTACTAATTGTTAAGTTTGCTTTTAAGTGATACCATTCTGGTACTAACATGGTTAATGAATCGATATTTTCTTTTAAAGAAGCAGTACTATTTTCATCCCAGTTTACATAAAAACCATAAACTTCTTTAGGTTGTTCGCCATTGTCTGTTGATTTTTCTGAATTTTTATTATTGTTTATTTCGGTATTAGGAGATTTGAATTCTCCCTTCTTTAACTGCTGGTCGCTGAGTTTTTGATTAATAGGTACAAGTTTAGTATCTTGCTTTACAGAAGGATTCATATTTGGAATTTCTGGTGTTGAAAAAATACTTCGAAAGAAAAAATAAAATACAATACTTATACTAACTATTGAGATACATAGAAACCAACTGAAAGCTATTTTTCTTCTTCCTTTAGGATCATAGAAAACGGGTTTTGAGTTATCTTTCTCTTGTTGAATTTTTTTCTCCATTATTTTTTTTACATACTCCTTTTCTTTTTATTCTAAGTACAAACGCAAACTATTTTAACAGATAGACCTTCTAGGGTTTTGGTGCGAAAATAGCTTAATAGGAATATAGAACAGTAATTTCCTGTTAACTTTGAGATCAAACGACTAATCCAAATATCTTATGAATGACTTCAACCTCATTTTGGGCAGATTTCACCCTTTGGTGAAGTTGCCCTTTTTTCATCATATGCATGGCTTCGATACCTCTCAAAATCAAGGTTGCTGTACGAAATGATTTCAATTCTAATTGCTTTCTTCACTATACATATTCGAAGGAAATAAAAATTTTATGGGGGTCAAAAAAATATTTTTTTATAAAAATAGATAAACAATTTTTTTCAAAAATAAAAAGCTGACAATTTCATCAACTTTTTCATAGATTCATATGTAAAAATACTCGCATTCATTTTATCTCGCTATTCGCGGGCAGTAAAACCCTCACATATCAATATTCTTTATACAGTTTCATCCCACACCGACCAAGCCGCTTCGAACATATTTCCATCTAAGTCCCAAAAATAAAAATACTTAGCTTCATTATTCCCTAGCGTTACAATTTTTTCTACTCTTACTCTGGCTTTGAAATAAAATCACGATGCTTTGAATAAAGACGCGAAGTTCTTAAGAAAGTTGCGACGTTTTAAAAAAAGATGCGATGCTTTATCCCTTCACGTAAAGAATTCTAAGTGAATTTTGATTAAACTTTTTTATAAAAATATCATATTTGGGGTTATATAAAATATGTATTGTCCTTTACTTATTGGGAATTTTTCATTTAGGTCTTGATAAACAATGTACCCTATACTTCTTAAATATTCTATGGATTTTTCTTTTCTTTCCCTTGATGTTGCGTGGCAGGAACGTTTTTGTCCTCTTTTTTATGCCCGTTGTTTTCGTTTATATTGCCTTTATTTTCTTGCTGAGACTCTTTATTTTCTTGTTTATATCCTTTACCGTTGTTTTCTTGCTGAGACTCTTTATTTTCTTGTTTATATCCTTTACCGTTGTTTTCTTGCTGAGACTCTTTATTTTCTTGTTTATACCCTTTACTGTTGTTTTCTTGCTGAGACTCTTTATTTTCTTGTTTATACCCTTTACCATTGTTTTCTTGCTGAGACTCTTTATTTTCTTGTTTATACTCTTTACCGTTGTTTTCTTGCTGATGCCCATTATTTCCTTTTGATTGCTGGGGTTGCTGTTCCTGGGATTGTTTTTGTTCTATTTGCTCTTGCTTCTCATATCTTTCTTCTTTTACAGGAGACAAATCCGATGATGCATCGGATGATGACTTTGGTTGCGAATGTATCTCCTGAGGGTGTTCCTCCTGATTAGACGGCGGTGCAGGAGGAGTAAGCGATTTCTTCTTCTCATTCTCTTGCTTTATATAGACGCCTGTGCTAACTCCTGCTTTCTTGGCATTCTCTCGCACTTGCATCGTACTGCTTTGATATACGACTGTAACATGTTTTGTCTCATACTCTTTCTTTAATCCTTGCATAGTCTTTTCCAACTGTGGTTCTAGCGACTTGTCCTTTGTAACAGCTGTTAGCATAACTTGCTTGTCTTTCGTTAAGTATCCATCCTCTTGACTTTGCTTTACAATGGTACGTACTACGTCTTGCAAAGGTTCATTTTTCCATCGTTTCATTTCTTTTAAAATGCGCTTTCCATCATCATTACAAGCTCGCAAATCTATAACACGAAGATCCTTTGTTACGCTCGCCTCTAAACTGGGATTAATATCAATTGAGACATAAGCGAATGCTTTTTCTTCCGGTTGGTTGTAGAAAAACAGAAACACACATAGAAAACAAGCAACAAGTAATGATGCAGGCTTTAAGAAAGAAGGGATTGAAAAACGCGGTACTCTTTGTTCTTGTACGTTAAACGAGATTTCCTCTCCAATCATATAAGAGTGCGATTTTCTTTTAAACGTAATAAACTCTCCATCCGGAGTTAAAACAACTATGCTATGTTTTTTTATATCCATCACAATCCCTTTATTCATCATGCTTCCCCCCTCTTATATAATCAAGAATATATGTATAGTTGTTTGCAAAGATAATACACATTGCAATAATGTATTTTCTATGCCGCTCCAACGTTTTACGACTTGCCCTAACACGCGGTTCAATGTGTTTAAGCGGTAACTTTTTCTTTCGGAACAGCTCTTCCATCATTTTCTCTTCTTTTATAATAATCTTTACAATTTCTATTAAGTGCTCACGCGTATCACGATGCTTTGGAGATTCCTTAGCAAGCTCTGAAAATGTGATTTTAAACTCAGCTAGCACAATTTGAAAATGAAGAATCTCCTCCTTACGGTTTCTGTTTTCCATCTCTTTCATATACTCCGTAAGCGATACCTGCATTTCTACCATTTCCTCTTGCTGGTCTTCTTTTAAAAAGACGAGATTATGCTTAGACTCCTTGCGTATATAGTCAATTACATCCCTTTTTATAAGAAGCTCAGCAAACGCTAGAAAAGATTTTCCTTTTTTATATGAATACTGTTCAATTGCTTGATTAAACGCAAACAATCCAATGCTGTATTCATCATCCTGCTCCGTAATATACCGGCGGCAGACAGACGAGATTGATTTTCGAATAAAAGGCCGATACTGTGCGATAAAAGCTTCCTTATCTCCTCCGTTGTTTTGTATGTTACATACGATATCTTCTATTTTCGGTTTTTTTATGATCTTCATCACTAAACTCAACACTAGTAATCCCCCTCCCTCCTTTTGCTTCAAATAGCAAAATGGTCACTAAAGAAGTGACCATTTCATCACATTTTCTTACTACTTTTCTTTGTGCTTGTCTTCTTGCTGTTCTTCATGCTTTTCGTGACCGACTTTTTTACCGTTGTCTTGATGATCATTCTTTTCTG
This sequence comes from Bacillus sp. FSL K6-6038, assembly GCF_038050455.1. Lineage (NCBI taxonomy): Bacteria > Bacillati > Bacillota > Bacilli > Caryophanales > Bacillaceae > Bacillus > Bacillus sp. FSL K6-6038. The sequence goes on along the minus strand of NZ_JBBOUH010000001.1, from coordinate 809,955 downwards.
TTTGACCCTTGTGGTTTGATTGCTCATGCTTCTCATGAGAAACAGCCGGTTTATGTGCTGGTTGCGCTGGTTGTACCGGTTGTGCCGGTTGTGCCGGTTTTGCTGGTTGTGCTGGCTGTGCCGGTTTTGCTGGTTGTGCTGGTTTTGCTGGTTGTGCCGGTTTTGCTGGTTGTGCTGGTTGTGCCGGTTTTGCTGGTTGTGCTGGCTGTGCCGGTTTTGCTGGCTGTGTTGCTTGTGTTGCTTGTTCTGGTTGTGTTACTTGTTCTGGTTGCGTTACTTGTTCTGGTTGTGCTGGAGTTACTTCTGTATTTTGATCTGCTTTCTTGTTTTCTTTTGCAATAGCGTCCGCTTGTTTTTCTTTCTCTTTCTCTTTCTCTTTCTCTTTCTCTTTCTCTCTCTTCTCTTTCTCTTTCTCTTTCTCTTTCTCTATTTTAGCTGCAATCTTTGAAAAACTCTTCTCTATATTTTTGGTAATTGCAGCTTTTGCTTTCGGATTTTTCACTTGATCTAGCACTTTTGCTAATGCTTCGATGTTGTTTCCGATGTGCACTTTTACTTTCGCTGCTTCTTTTTCTTCTTCGCCAGCAGGTTTTTCTGTTTCTGCTTTCTCTTCGCCAGAAAGCTTATCTGCTTTTTCTAAGTCTTCCGCCGCTTTTTCTAATGTATCTTGTGTAAGATCGCCTTTTCCTTTTTCAATTAGTACACTTGCTTCAGTAATTCGTTCCGCGGCTTGCTCAGACAATAGCTTCGCTTTCTCTAAATCGTTTGTCGCAAGAGCCATTTTAATATCTTCAACCATAGTTTTCACAAAATAAAAGACGTCACCTTGTACTAAAGATGTTTTTTCAGTTTCCGTTGTTTTTACCGCATCTGTGTTTTCGCTAGCATACGCTGCTGTTCCCATCAGAAACGGGCTGCATGCCATCATAGTTACCATAGTGCCTTTTAATAGTGTTTTTTTCATAATGATTTTTCCTCCATTTGCTTTCTTCACTATACATATTCGGAGGAAATAAAAATTTTATAGGGGTCAAAAAAACATTTTTTTATAAAAATAGATAAACAATTTTTTTCAAAAATAAAAAGCTGACAATTTCATCAACTTTTTCATAGATTCATATGTAAAAATACTCGCATTCATTTTATCTCGCTATTCGCGGGCAGTAAAACCCTCACATATCAATATTCTTTATGGGGTAGCACCACATCGCTATCAAGCCAATAAAACAAAATACCCCCTAAAATGAAAAAATACGCTATTCTTTCTGTAGAATCATAGGAAAGGATGGCGTTTTTGTATGTCTATTTCTGTATCTGATGAATTACAACTATTTGCTCAAGAGATTCAAAGCTTTTTATCTCCAAATATCTTACGAGATCTTGCTAGAGATGTTGGTTTCGTACAACTGTTGCTTTGGTATAAAGTTTGATCAAAAACCTCTTACAAACTCACATTCTATGGTACACAAAAAGAATCGATTTTGAAAAAAGATTGATCAAAATCGACTCTTTCTTTGGGATTGTGTGTACAGTTTTTATAAAAAAGTTTGATCATTTTCTGCCCGTGTTTCTATACAATTGCGCCCGTTTATGAAGTCAGGGTTTATTTGATACGCGTACTTTTTTAACCTTGTATGTATGAATCATCCCCTATATTCATCTTTTTTTATTACCTTAAATTCACCTGATTTATCTACACTAAACATAACATAACTCTCCTTACCATCATGTTGTCCACCTGAAGAACTTCTGGGCTGAAGTACTATATTATAAACACCTTCTGTTAAAACATTACTCTTTTTAAAGTCATCCATAACACTTAGGATATCCGGTATATTCCCCTTATTTTTTTCGGCGTTATAATAATAATTAAAATTCACAACCCCCTTATAATAAGCATTAATTCTAGATTCACTAATTTTTAAAGTTTTAATTAATTTTTTTGTGTTTAATTCTTGGCTTTGTTTGAACTTTGTAAGTAATTCTTTTTCCTGCTGTTCATCAATAGTAAAGTTTAAATAGTAATAGAAATTTTGTTTCTCCATTTCAAATGCGTCAGTAGATTCACTTAATAAGTTATATTTTTTAATAATTTTATTTGATTGTTTTAAAACATCACTATGTTGTTGAATATAAGCCCCTTTAAATATATCTAAGAAGACATACTTACTATCCTCTTCATCTATCTCATAAGAATTTCGGTCTACGGTTAAATAAGTAGTAGTATAATACGGTTTTTTTATTTCTACATAAGTTTGAATATCCCCTCCTTCAATCCAATTATCATGTGCAGAAAGAATTTTAAACTCTCCATCTTTTATCCCATAATGCTCTGATAAATAATCTCCTACCGGTTGTTGGAGTTTTATTTTTGTAAAAACATCAGTAAATAAATATAGTAGTAGCACACTAAACCCTACTATAAAAATAGTTGCTATTACTTTCTTCACTCTCAGTACACCTGCTTCCTATAACAAATAATACTTTCAACATTCCATATATTATTTAATCACAATTTATATAGAATTATCCTATTTTTTTGTTTTAGAATGGATATTGTTCTAATTTTTGGTTTGGAATAAAGTTTGATCAAAACTTCAGGAGTTTTACCGTGGCAGCTTTACCTGATGATGCAAAACGGTGCAACTTTTTTACAAACGGTTAAACTTTATTCAAAACGGTACGAATTTATTTCAAAGCAACAATAATTGCAAGTAATCTCTAAATCTTGGACATACTGATACTATTACTCTAAAAAAGGTGCGTGATCAGTATGGAAAAGCAAAATTTATTCAAGTGGAAGCATTATCATCATGATATTATTTTGCAAACAGTAAGATGGTACCTACAGTACAACTGGTTCCGTTGCAAAAACTTCAAGATACATGCAAGTAACCTCTAAATCTTGGACATACTGATACTATTACTCTAAAAAAGGTGTGTGATCGGTATGAAAAAGGAAAAATTGTTCAAATGGAAACATTATCAACCTGATAGGATTTTTAGAGAGGCGTATAAGTATGAACTGAACAACCCCTATTTTTAATCACTTTTTTAGGCATTTCTCATATAGTGAAAATGACTATGATTTTGATTCTTTTTATTTATCATCCATAAGTCATACAATTGTTTAGCACATATATAAATAAAAAGATGGGAGCCCTACGATGAACAACACTCAAACTTTAACGCCCCCAAGTAACTCTGAGGAAAACCAAAGAAATATTAGTTTGCAAACATTAAGGGTCATTGGACTCATTGTATTAATTAGCGGTTACATCATTGTCACACTCTCTGAAGTAGGTGAACTGAAGAACCTTTTAATGAACCCAAGCACTAGCAATACATTAGCTGAAGTAGACGTTTTTTAGAAAAAAATGGTATATAAAAAGCGAATCATTATAAAAACGATTCGCTTTTTGTATATGTTCTTATCCTATATGAGGTATGTTTTCTTCACAGTATTCTGTCCTATTAATTGCTTTCATAAATAACAAAATACTACTTATACCAACTAAAAAATATACAATGCTCATTCCCCATGATGCTATAAAAGAACCTAGCATAATCCCTAGTGCTCCATTCATTTTTGCCACCTGAAAGACCATACCATTGATTGCCATATAAGAACTTCGAGCATCATCTGGAACCATATCGGCCATAATGGATTGCCGAACTGGCACATACATCATCTCCCCGATTGTTTGGAAAAGCCCTGCTATTAATAAGATCCATAAGCTATTACTTGATCCAATTATTGTAAATCCAATTGTATAGATAAATAAGCCAACATATAGGATTTTCAGGTCATTAAAACGTTTCATCATTTTAATAACAAGTGCTGAAAATAAAACAATCAAAATCGTATTCTCCGCAGAAATCCAACTTAGCATCCGAATACCTGTTAAATCAAAACGAATATCATTTCCAAATGCAAATTGAATTGTTTCAAATTCCTCTTGCAAGCGTACACCTAAATAATTATTAAGCTGAAATTCTAACGATAACGTACATATACTTGCTAAACAAAATATCAAAAATGCCCGGTCTGTCATAACAACTTTATAACTTTCAACCATTTCTTTTAACACATGCTTCTTTTTCATCGTTTTCTGAGTTACATATACTTCTTCCATATATACTGAAATTAAATACAACGTTAGCAATGCTACTGCAGTCAATAATATAAAGAGTTGCAAACGATAATGTTCGAATAATAACCCTCCGAATATAGCCCCAATAGCAATCGATAAATTGATTGCCCAATAATTAATACTGTACATTACTTTTCTATTCTCCGGTGTACTCACATCAATTAGCATCGCCTCTGTTGCGGGATTCATGAGTCCTGAACCAAGACTATTCGTTAACATAAAAATGAAAGTGAGCCAAGGTGAATCTACATAATCTGAATTCGCAATTCCCATACAAGCAATCGAAACAACTTGTATCACTTGCCCTATAATCATAACCTTTTTTCGTCCTAATCGATCTCCAATATACCCTCCATAAAGACCAATTATTAATGCCGCCATGACATTTACTAATAGTAGAACGCCTGCGAGAACACTACCCAGTTTTATAGAAAAATAGATAGCCATAAACGGGAAAATCATTGTTGATACAGTGCGTGTTAAAAATGATGTTATAATTCTAATTTTTATATTGCGATGCATGCTCCAAAATCCCATTTTCCCCCTCCTCCTTATGTGTATTCATTTTATTTTGAAAAAAAGGAAGAAAAAGGTTAGAATATTCTAAAGAATTTCCCCTTTTAGAAAGAAGGAGTCGTTTAAACATGAAAGTGATGGATTACTATACTCAACTACGATTGCATGATCCAGAAAAACAATACATGCAAAATAGCTTGCAAGAATTAGCCGATATTTTATATTGCAGTACAAAAAACGTGAAAATTTTACTGAGAAAAATGACTGAAGAAAAATTAATTACGTGGACACCAGGACGAGGACGAGGAAATAAAAGTGAAATTCTCTTTCTCCATACCATTTCAGAAGTAGTTATGCCCTATGCTGAATCCCTCTTACAACAAGATAAATTAAAAGAGTTATTTCTTCTTTTAAAACAACCATTTCCGACTTCCCTTCGAAAAGGCTTAGAAGAAAAATTACAACAGCATTTTGGATACCAACCTTTAAACGATATGTATGACGTGTTAAAGATACCTTGCTCAAGAAAAATATTGCCACTTGATCCAGCATTTGCAGCTGTAACAACAGAGAGTCATCTCATTAGTCAAATTTTTGATACATTAGTTACTTACAACTACGTCACAGAAGAAATTGAAACACACCTCGCACATACATGGGAGGTTAGTGACAATCAACTTACCTGGACTTTTTATTTACGAAAAGGCATCCATTTTCATCATGGAAGAATCTTATCTTCTAAAGATGTTCAATTTTCATTTGAAAGATTACAACGTGTACACTCTCCTTATGCCTGGTTAACTGAAGAGATTGTGCAGATTGAAACACCATCACCACTACAAATAAGCTTTCACCTTCGAAAGCCGAACTTGTTTTTCCTACGTTATGTAAGTTCGATGCAATTAGCCATTTTACCTCATGATGTAACAATACAAAATCACCATTATATCGGGACGGGAGCTTTTAAATTACATTGTTATGATGAAGATCAAGTTATATTAGAAGCGTTTACGGATTATTTTAAAGAACGGGCGTTGCTTGATCGTATTGAGTTTTGGCGGATTCCGGAACATGCACAAATACATACACACTATGAACTACCAAATACTGAACATACAAAAGAACACGAAGTACAAATAGAAGAAACCGGGTGTATATATGCCGCATTTAACTTTACAAGGCCTGGTCCACATCATGATATTTATTTTCGAAAAGCTTGGAGAGAAATATATGACGTTGAATCGATTATTCGTGATTTAAAAGGTATGCGGACTATCCCGGCATCAAGCTTCTTTCCAAGTCGAAGCCGAGCAGCAACGAAACAATCTTATTCTTTATGCAAAGCAAAGGAATACCTGAAAAAAAGTACATATCAAGGTGAAACTATACATATTTACTTTTTCTCTTTTAAAGATAGTGCTCATGATGCAATTTGGCTAAAAGAGCATTGCCAAAACTTAGGCATACAAATGGAATTACACCCTTTTCCAGTCTCAGACTACTCGAATCGTTCTATTGATCAAAACGCCGATATTATTTTAATGGGGGAGGTTTTTAATTCGGATATAGAAATAGCTTTTCTCAATGTATTTAAAAGTAAAAGCTGTTTTATCAACCGTTTTATGCATCCTCACTATCAAAAACAGATTGATTGTTTACTAAATACATTCTTAGCCGAAGAAAATAAGGAACATCGTCATAAACTTATATTCGAAATTGAAGAATTCCTTGGAACGGAATACATTATCCTATTTAATTATCATGTTTTAAAAAAGCAAACATATCCCTCTTCTTTAAAGAACGTAACCATTGATTCTTTTGGCTGGACGGATTTTTCAAAGTTATGGATTCACCATATGGAATCAGCTAAAGAGTATTGAAATCAAATCACTTAACTATTTATATATACTCATTTTAAAATTCCGGTATATAAATCGCGGTTATGAAAACAAAAGAAGTTCTTCACTCATTTTCTCCTTCTGTTTTCACGTGGCATAGGGCTAAAAAAGGCACTGACTGCCCCTACGCATGATCGGATCCTCTCTCCCGCCTAAAAGAAATGGTTTTACGTCGGTCTTTCAATCCGCATTTATATAATATGGATAACTTGCATAACCGTAAAACCTCAATCTTCAGATTGAGGTTTTACTAGCTATTTATTTTTAAAATTTAGGAAAGATTCACCACTTCTTTTACATGCATTTCAAGTTCTGCTAAAAACATATCAATATTAGGATTTTTGACTACATCATAGCACGCAAAACTCTTTAAAGGACTCATACCAATAAATTTCTGTACTCGGTGTAAATGACCAATTGCTTCTTCTAAACTCTCACCTTCAAAAAATTGTGAGGAATCTTCAAACGCTGTTTTAGGTGCATTCCATGTAGTGGAAAACATATATTTTTTCTCTGTTAATAACCCTCCTGCTCCATATTGATCTCCTCCTTTAAAAAAGAGGCCGTACTCATATACTTCATCCATATACGTTTTAAATAATCCTGGTACACTAAACCAATAAATCGGTGTTTGATAGATAATAACATCCGCCCATAAAAACTTTTGTTGTTCTTCTTTAATATTGTATCCGTCTTGAATAATCGTTGTTTTCACATGACTCTTTTCACTTAGTAGACTGACCATGCGATCAACCAATGTTTGATTTAATTTCCCTCCGTCGGCACTATATTTTTGATGACCATTTATGATTAATATATTTTTCATCATTTTCTTCCCCTTTATTTTTTATTGATTGAATTGCATCTATCTAAATCCACACTTTTTCGTACCGCTATCATTTAGTTCTCAGCTACTACTCCAAGTTGTTGCATAAGAGTAAGATTGTCTTCTAAATGCCAGTCTTCAGTGATTTTCCCATCCTTAATACGCAAAATGTCGATTGCAAAAAAGCTAATAGGCTTTCCATCATGTGTTCCTGTAAAGGATAGACGAGCTGTGACCTTATCACCAACCACTAATAAATCCTCAATCTCGCAATGTATATCCGGAACGACTTTACGAAAGTTTTTTGCAGCAAATGCTAAGCCTTTGGGACCTTGTGGGCGCCCTTTTGGCAACGTATTATCAAAGAATTTCTCTGTAACGGTTTGTGGAATAAGCTCCTCATTGCCAGTATCCCAAAATGCATAAAAACGTTGGGCTGCATGAATCATTGCTGTAGCTTCTTTTTGATTTAATGAAGGATCGATTGTCATTGTTTTAGGCTCTGGCTTGCCTTTCAACAATTGAATTTCACTTTTAGAAGCAGACATTTTTGTATTGCTGCACGCAGTAAGCACGGTACCGATTACGCCAATGCAAAGCACGAGAAAACTAAATGACCACCATAACTTTTTTGTTTGATTTTTTATTTTCATCATAGTCACCTCCTTAGTTTAGAAATCATTTGTGGTTCCTAACACTATTTTATATGCAGTAATTTCCCTTTTGGAAGTAGTGATATTTTTTTCATATAGTTACTAAAAGGATAGTTTTGTGATACTATAAAGAAAATCAATTCAAAAAAATTTTATGGAGGCTATTTCCATGAGCAATATAGATCCGATTGTATTAACGAAAGGTTCACCTGGTATACCTTGTCCTATTGCAAAAACACTCGACGTAATTGGAACAAAATGGACATTTTTAATTATTCGGGACCTTCTTATTGAAGGAACACTGCGCTTTAGTGATCTACTAAAATCAATGGATGGTATCAGCCCAAAAACACTCTCACTTCGCCTTAAGGAATTAGAAGGTCAAGGTATTGTAACAAGAAAGGTTTATCCTGAAGTTCCTCCTCGAGTGGAATATACCCTCACGGATAAAGGGAAACAATTAGAAGGTATTTTTATCGAATTAAAGCGCTTTGGACTAACTCTAGAAAACTAACAAAAAAGGACCCGTGAGTCCTTTTTTGTTAGTTAAAGTACTTTAAATTTTTTCCGCTCCGATTCCCCTTATATAATAAAAAACTTTCCGAAATGTAACTATATGAAATAAATATCACTACTTCAAATATGGAATTCTTCAAACTACAATGATGGCAACAAAGTAAAAACGAAATAATTAGGAGGCATAAAGATGCTAAAAGGAAAAAAAGTAGCTATTATTGGCGGGAGTTCAGGTATTGGTTTAGAAACAGCAAGATTGGTATTAGCGCAAGGTGCAGATGTTATTATCGCCAGTCGATCCGAAGACAAATTAAAAGGGGCAAAAAAGGTATTAGCGGGAAATGTAACAACTTATACACTTGATATAACAAACGAGCAACAAGTACAGTCATTCTTTGAAGAAATAAATACAATCCATCATTTAGTTATTACAGCAGCTGAAACATTCGGAGGAGCTTTCCTTGATACAGAAGTAAGCAAAACGCGCCAGTTGTTCGAAAATAAATTTTGGGGACAATTCTATGCTGCAAAATATGGTGCACCTAAGATTACGAAAGACGGATCAATCACATTATTTTCAGGCGTAGTTGCCTATAAAACAATGGCTGGTTCAGCTACGCTTGGTGCAGTAAATGCAGCAGTCTCTAATCTTGGAGAAACATTAGCATTAGAACTCGCTCCTATTCGCGTAAATATCGTCTCTCCTGGCATTATTGATACACCGTCACGTAGCAAAATGCCGCTGAAAGCGCGGGACAAATTCTATAAGGAGATAGCAAATAAACTCCCTGTCAAACGAGTTGGACAGGCAAAAGATGTAGCTGATGGTGTACTATATTTAATGCAAAATCAATTTGTCACTGGAACTACTCTTCATGTTGAAGGTGGACATACATTAATTTAATTAACGAGGAGGCTATCCCCTCCTCCTTCTGTTTATCTCAATTATCTATTTCATACTAAACCTCAAATAACATACCGTATCATAGCAACTTCATCACAACAATCAAATTTCGGACAATGCCGACAATCAACCCATACTTTTTCAGGTAGCGATTCCTTATCAACAAAATCAAATCCACACTTCTTAAAAAATGTAGTTTGATATGTTAAAGAAATAACTCTTTTCACTTTTATTTTAGTAGCCTCATTCATGACATGATTCACCAACATACGGCCTAACCCTTTACCTGCATATGTATCCGATACGACTAATGATCGTATTTCGGCAAGATCTTCACCTAAAACATGTAAACCAGCAACTCCCAAAATTTCTCCTTCCTCTTTCACAACATACAAACACTGTAAATACTGATAAAGGGACAAAAGTGAGCGCGGCAGAACAACTCCCTCTTTCGAATATATTTCTATTAAGTTATATATTTCTTTCACATCACTTGTAATTGCGTTTGAAATTTGCATAATGTATCTCCTTACATGAAATATTCATACTTTAATATGAATATTAATTCATAAATTTATATAATAATACATTCATCTTATAAATACGTCAATTATTATTCTGAATTTTTCATATAAAAATACATACCGATTTCTTCTATATAGCCAAGTCAATTTGGGGCTATTTTCTGAACATACTACTAAAATATTGATCTAATGCGGGTTAAAGCCAAGTTTGAGATGTAGAAAGACATATATGATGATTTCAACGTGTCAAAAATCTAATTATAATACGGTTAGAAATGCATAATAAAAGACCTCAACTAGAGGTCACTTTGAAACGATAACTTGATTTTTACTTTTGAGTAGAAAGAAAATCCACCATACGAATAAAAACAAATAACCTATGGTCATGAATATAGACCAAATAGCCCCTTGTTGTAATTGATTTATTAAATGTTCAAATTCATTAATTCCTTCCGCTCTTCCAATGCTATTTATCAAACTAATTATTGGAACTGTTATAGCAAAAACAATGGCTAAAATGGACAACTTTTTCATTTTCTTTCGTATAACACAAAATATTGCAGTCCCTAATGTTATTAATAAAAATAAATAATATATTGCCCAAAACCAATTAGGAAGAGTCTCCCAATACATTTCCCCACCCCCTATTTACATTATTTAACATCATATTTATTGGAAATAATATAGCATATACATCACGGCTATGAAAACAAAAGAAGACCTACTCTCTTTTTCTCCCTTTATTTTTAACTTGCATGGGGCTAAAAAAGGCCCTGATCGCTTCTATGCACGGACGGATCCTCCCTTCTACCTAAAAAAAAATAGTTTTTATTCAATACTTGCTTCCAAATCCCGTATTGGTAATACTGTAGAAGATTTAATCTCCCTTAGTGCTAAGCTCGTTTGTATTCGCGTAATCCCAAGCTTATTTAACTTTCTAATAAAACGCTCCAACTCTTTACGATCTCTGTTTGCGACCTTTAATAAGTAATCATACTCCCCTGTTAAACAATGACACTCCAGCACTTCAGGCATAGATTCTAGTTCTCTTTCCAATACTTCAAGCTTTTCAGATTGATGAATATTTGTACTCATAAAAATAAAACATAACAAATCAAATCCAAGTTTTTCTTGATTTAAGATTGCGACTTGTTTATCAATGAAACCTTCACTTTCTAGCCTTTTTATTCGTGCATGCATAGCAGCTGGTGACAAATTAACACGACGCGCAAGTTCTGCATTACTTACTTGTGACTCTTTTTGTAAAATATCTAAAATTTGTACGTCTAAATCATCTAACACTTTAATAACTGATGACTCCATAAAAACCCTCCTTTTCTTTACTGACGATTCTTCGGAAAAACATATAATACACTGAATGAAATTGAATAACATTTCTTAATTATAACCCTTAACAAAACATTTTATTGAATTTTCACCATTATACAAAAGAATATATTAGATAACAAAGAAAAATGCTAAAATTATTTACAATCCATACGATATAAATCCATTTTGTGTTTTCAACACATAAGTCACTGCTATGAAAACAAAAAAGGACATACACTCATTTTCTCTTTTTGTTTTTACTCGGCATGGGGCTAAAAAAGGACCTGACCGCTTCTATCCATGGACGGATCCTCTCTTCCCCCAAAAAAGAAAGGTTTTTTATCAGTTTTTCAATTTATACACTAATAAAAGGAGTTCCAAACTATGCCTTATTTTTATGTCTTTTTATTATTGCTAACAAGCTTACTATGGGGTGGAAATTTTGTCGTTGGAAAATCACTTGTGGGTCATGCTTCTCCAATGACGCTTACAAGTTTAAGATGGCTGATTGCGATTGTTTGTCTCTTACCGATTGTTTGGTTTAAAGAAAAGAAACTTCTTCCGCCACGCGCTGCAATTCTTCCCTTACTACTTATGGGGGTCACTGGCGTTGTTCTCTTTAACATTTTTCAATTCTTAGCGTTAGAACAGACTTCAGCAACAAATGTAGGGCTTATTTCTACACTAAATGCGATTTCAATTGCACTCTTTTCATCTTTATTCTTAAAGGAAAAAATCAATATACTTCAAATTCTTTCTATGATTCTTTCTTTTTTTGGTGTAATTCTCGTCCTTTCAAAAGGAAATATCGCACTGTTATTTTCATTACATTTGAATAGCGGAGATTTGTGGATGATGGCTGCGGTTTGTATTTGGGGTATCTATTCTGTTTGTAGTAAATGGGCAACAAAAACAACTACGCCAATGATGGCAACTTTGTATTCAGGAGTTTTTGGCGTTATCATATTGCTTCCATTTAATATACCAAGCTTTACTGTTTCCAATATTAATGCTTCATTTATCACTTCACTACTATATACAGGCTTAATTTCAACTGTAGTCTGTATGGTATTTTGGAATATTGGTGTTCAAAAATTAGGAGCAACTACATCAGGTATCTTCCTAAATTTCAATCCAATTTTCACTGCCGTTTTAGCGTTTCTTTTCTTAGGAGAAGAACTAACTTGGATCCAAATCTTTGGGACGATTATCGTTGTTACTGGCTGTTATTTATTTTCTCATTTTAAAACAGTTGCTCATCAGCCTAGCCAAACTTTAGTACGGCAGCACTCTTAATAGATCAACATCGCCATTATCTTTAACATAATGGCGATGTTTTTACATTCTTCACTTTTTACTTCTCATTTCTTTTAAATACTGCTGTTCTTCTGCTGGCGATAAACGTTCTGTTGCTTTTCCAGTATCACCGCCTTGAATTTCCCAAAAAAAGTTATGTTCCTCAACTGTTTGCGAAAACTCCCCTCTTTCCCAGCGTTCTAAAATGGAAAGTAATTTTGATTTATAATTAAAATTTTTGCTACTCTCTACAGCTTTCTTTGCATTACGAATTTCCTTTTGTGTCATTTCAATAAATCCCCATTTCTCAGAGGATTTTACTTTTTGATGTACCATCTTATGCATAGTAGATATGATTTCATCTTCACTAACTCGCGGCGTTTCTTCCACTACCTTATTTTCCTTTTGAGCAATTACTTTCTGCTCCTTTAAACGTTTATCCTCTACTTCGGCATACTCAAGAAATTTATAAGCGCCAAATATAACACCCATTACAATTGCGATAGTCGTAATCGTCCCTATTATCCATTTTTTCATAGTATGTATTTTGATATCTCCTCTAATTGTTACAAAAACAAATGAAATAGCCTGCAAATAGCCGATTCCATTTGTTTATCATTTTTAAGCTTTCATCGCTTCTCTAACAACGTGACTATCCACATATTGCTTGAACTTTACGATTTTTCCATTCTCAAGTTGCCATACATGAACGAACTCTGCTTCAAATGCTTTGCCAGTTTCTTTATAAATTCCCGAATAAACTCCTTCAGCAATGATGACATCTTTTCCTTCTACTTCATGGTACATATTTACACTCGCCTTATAATCATTCCATTCCGATCCTAAACGACTAAATACATTTTCCATTACTGCTTCTACACCAATATATGTTCCACCATATGGAAAACCAGCTGCCTCGGTCCATTCTACTTTTTCAGAAAGGGCTTCTACTAAATATTTTGCATTTGAAGAAGATGGTCCTTCATATGTGCTTCGAATAATCTCTAAATTTGTTTTTTGTCCCATTATTTTTCCCCTCCAAACGCATTTGCTGCTAAAACAAGTCCGATTTCTAGTGCTTTTACATTTGGAAAGTGTTTCTTCATTGCAGTTTGAATTTCTTCACTTGAAAGGTTTTCCGCAAGAACCTCATCAAATGCGATTAAATATTTACGAGTATGTTCAATTGCATCTTTCTCTCCATAAATAATCGTTGATGTAACTTGAAAGGCTTGTTCAGATCCTGTAAAGGCTTCTAAATGTAATTTTGACATGTTGTTTCCTCCGTTTTTCTATATACATTTACACTTTTATTATTTTATATTTCCTTACTTGTTATAATAACCCTAAGTTGCAACTTCAATAGTTACAACTAGACCAAAAAAATATGCTATCTATTTACAACTCACACTTCATTGCTAATTGCTCCGTTGTAACAATTATAGTTACAACTAAGTGCCAAGTCAATACTTTAATATCCAAAAAATTCCCCAGCAAAATAGATATATACAAAAACACTGTTCTTTTCATAAATCTTCTTCAGAAAAGAACAGTGCTTTATATAATAATTTATTTTGCTTTGAGTACTTTTTCTTTTAAGAAACGATCTACATACCCTTCTGCTTTTACAACAAATAAATACGCACCCATTGCTAATAATGCAAGATCTAATTCATATCCAGGATTCTTTCCGTCTCCTAATAAACCAGCTGCTCCGTTTACCTTTACAATTGCACCAACCAAGATAAGAGCAAATAATAATCCCACATATCTAACACCTAAGCCAATGATTAATAATAGACCACCAACTAATTCAAATGTTGCAACCCCATATGCGAGACCACCTGGTAAGCCAATGCTTGTAAACCAACCTGCTACATTATCAATACCTGATTGAAACTTTGCTAAGCCATGTGCAAAGAACGTAACTCCTAACACAATACGAATAATTAAGTTACCAATATATTGATTCATTCTAAACTCTCCTTTTTGTTTTGTTATATAAACCTTTTATTCACAAGACAAAACAATACATTGTTTCTTTTTATTCGTCAAATACTTTTTTTAATAGAAATAAAAAAACATTATCCATTTTACGGATAATGTTTAACAAAAAATAGCACTCCTACAAGGCTCGACATGTGGAAATACATTCGAAAAAACATCAATAATTTTCTATTCTTTCGAGATAAGTTCAAATTTCTTTCCTGCATTTACGTAAGACAATAATGATAGATCTTCCTCGAAAACCGTTCCAATTACGTTCACCTTTTCATTTTCTGATAGATCATTTATAACGATTTGTATTTCACCTGCATATCTACCGTACAGTTCATTATCAATTGTAATACTCCCTATCTTTCTTTGAACTGTATTCATCGCTGGTAAAATAACAGTATGTCCTTCTCTTGATTCTACAGAACGAATGACATCATGCGCTGGATCAAGCCTATTCGTATGTACTCGCTCTACTGTTTCTAATACTTCTCTTTCACTAATCAGCGGTTTATAACGTATTGGAATAATCCCTTTATTTGCACTTGTAATTTCTTGTACACTTTGTAAACTCCCACTTATATCTCCAATTAATACTTTATCAACGAAGCAATCTTCCACAAGTTCCAAATATGTCTCAAGCGGGCGCATATATCGGTGTTTTTCTAATGTAGGAAGCCCTTCATATAAAGGTCCTCTTTTTTCACCATCACCTGGAATAAATGCCATTGTTTTTATACCGCATTCACGCAAAAATTGATTTTGCTTTTGTAAAAATGATTTAGCAAGCCCTGTTTCAGGACGTGGATAAAAATTATGCCATGCTTCTACACAATCTACTTTTACATTTTCCTGAAGTAATTCCTTCCAAAAGGATTCCGTAATGGTACTCGCATTTAAAGCGATCTTCATTTTGTGTGATATACGTGCAATTTGCTTTGCCTCTATACCGTAGTCTATGCGTAAGCCCGTAATCCCCCACGCTAATAACTGTTTCACATTTTCATATGTAATCCCTAAATACTGCAAAGACTTTGAAGAAACATCCACCATTAGTTCCATCTCATATTTTTCCGCTTGCTTCCCAAGTATTTGTATTAACTCTTTATAAGTTGTAGGATCGTCTTCTGGAATATGAAGAGAAGTAAAAATAGACGTAAAGCCGTATTCGCTTACCGTTTTCAACCATTTTTCTTGCTCTTCTATCCGGTCCTTTGAAAGATATATTGAAAGTCCTATCATAGTAATCTCTCCTTCTACTTATCATGAAAAAAAGAGAAAGGAATCCCTTTCTCTATATGTTCTCTGCCATTTCCTCTTTAAACCCGAAGAAATACGTAAAGATAAAACCAAATACATAAGCAATGACAAGACCAAGAAAATATAATAAATATTTATTATCAGCGATTAACGGAATTAACGATAATCCTGATACACCAATTCCGAGTGAAGCCGTTTTCATAACTGCCTGGAATGCACCGCCAACAGCTGCACCTAAACAAGCCGTAATAAACGGTTTACCAAGTGGTAATGTGACCCCATATAATAAAGGTTCTCCAATTCCTAAGAAACCAACCGGTAGTGCTCCTTTAATTACATTACGAAGACGCTTATTTTTCGTTTTTACATAAATCGCAATAGCTGCCCCAACTTGCCCCGCTCCTGCCATCGCTAAAACCGGTAGTAACGGTGTTACATGAGTTTGATTAATGAATTCCATGTGGATAGGTGTTAGACCATGATGTAGTCCCACCATAACGAGCGGTAAAAATGTTCCTGCGAGTACAGCTCCTGCGACCGCTCCCCCGACATTTAAAATTGCATTAATACCACTTGTAATTCCATCAGATAGGAAACCAGCCACTGGTTGAATTGCTAACATCGTTACTAAGCTCACTGCTAATACCGTAATAAGCGGTGTCACAATAATATCAACTGCATTCGGTACTGCTTTTCGCACTTGTCTTTCCACTACAACCATAAGCCATGCTGCAAAGATGACAGCGAATAAACCACCGCGCCCCGGTACCATTGCTTCACCAAATAGTTTCACATTTGCCATAGCTGGATTGAAAATTAAAATACCAGCAATCGCTCCGAGAACCGGCGTTCCGCCAAATTCTTTCGCCGTATTTAAACCCACTAAAATACCTAAGAATGTAAAAATACCACCGCCAATTAAAAGTAACATTTGCAGCCATGTTGCATTTGGATCTGCCCCCGCATTTTTAGCAAAGTTAGCAACACCATTTATAATTCCTGATGCAACAAGTCCAGGGATTAATGGAATAAAAATACTCCCTATTTTTCGTAAAAGGCTTTTTACCGGTGTATTATTTTTTTTCTTCATTGCTGATTTCATTTCTCGGCCAATGTCTTCAAGGTGGTAATCAGCAACATCACCAATTCGTAACCCTGTCAAAGTCTCCATTTCGGCTGCTACTTTATTCACAGTTCCGGGCCCAACTACGACCTGCAATGTTTCATCTTCAATCACACCCATGACACCGTCTACTTTTTTCAAAAGCTCCATATTGACTTTACTTTCATCATGAAGTGTTAGACGTAACCTCGTCATACAATGTGCAATACCACGAATATTTTTCGTTCCCCCAAGTTGCTCTGTAATCTTTTTTGCCATCCGCTGTTCTTTCTTCATTGTAAAATCCCCCTCCCCACTTTTTATAATGCCTTTTTCACAAATCCTTTCGCATCTGTTAATTTTTCAAGTGCTTCCCCATATTCGCACTGTAGTAATATCATGACGATTGCTGTTTTCACATTACGCTTTGCTTTTTCGTAATATGCTTCCGCTTCTTTGTAATCTACTCCCGTCGCTTCCATAATAATTCGTTTGGAACGCTCGACTAACTTTTCATTTGTCGACTGAACATCAACCATTAGATTTTTATAGACTTTCCCTATGCCAATCATAGAAGCAGTTGAAATCATATTCAGTACTAACTTTTGTGCTGTTCCAGCCTTTAAGCGTGTAGATCCTGTTAACACTTCTGCACCTGTCTCTACTTCCACGCTAATTTTTGCAAATTTACTTATCTCTGCTCCCTTATTACAGGAAATGCTAGCTGTACTTGCTCCCGTAGAATTTGCATATTTTAATCCACCAATTACATAAGGTGTTCTACCACTTGCAGCGATTCCAATAACAGTGTCCTTATTACTTAACTGAATCCCCTTTAAATCATCTACTGCAAGATCTTCTCGATCTTCGGCCCCTTCCATCGCTTTAGTAAGCGCTTTCAACCCTCCTGCTATAAAGCCTTGAACCTGTTTCTCATCTGTTCCAAATGTCGGTGGACACTCGACAGCATCTAAAATTCCTAGTCGTCCGCTTGTACCAGCACCAATATAAATTAATCGTCCACCATTTTGAAAAGATGAAACAACACTTTGAACAATTTTTTCAATTTGTTCGCTTTCATTTTCAACCGCTACAGCGACTTTACAATCTTCTCGATTCATTGTTTGTAAAATTTCTCTTATGCTCATCTCGTCTAAATTCATCGTATTTTCATTTCGGTGTTCTGTTGATAAATTCTCTAACATATTCTCACCTTCTTTGAAATTTAATTTCACACTTTTATTATAACTTCACGAAACTTAAAATCAATATTTATATTACATTTTACGAAACGAAATTTCTTTTTATAACAAAATTGTGTCTATTTAACCAAAATAAAAAGATGAGTTTCATCTCATCTTTTCCTTTACTTCAATTTCCGTAATCGTACTGCTTCTTCTCTTGTTTCTGTAAATTTATCCAATACTTGATTACCTATCCTATTAAATGTAATCACATACAAAGCATCAATTATATTAAGTTGCGTCATTCTTGAAGCAATACTTGCAATACGATGATCTTGTTCTACATCTGGCATACAAAGACGGATATGTGATTCTTTATATAATGGAGACGATTGATCTAGCTTTGTAATAGCGATAACAGTAGCACCTTGTCTACTAGCATATTGCGCCATTTCTAGTACATCCTTCGTCCGGCCAGATGTTGAAAGAGCGACAAATATATCTCCCTGTTTTAAGTTAGTAACAAGCGGGAGCATCATATGAAAATCAGATAGCATCATAGCCGTAAACCCTAGACGAGTAAACTTATACGCTCCATCCATTGCTGGCGTAGCTGATCCACCCACTCCATAAAATAATATTTTCTTTGCTCCTAAAATGGCATCTGCTGCTTTTTCTAACTCTTTTTTATCAATAGCAGTAATACCCGCTTCAATCGCAGCCTTATTGACATATGTAACTTTATTGAATAAATCAAACGGACTATCCTCTGTGTTCATCACTGAAAAATCATTAATATTATAATGGACAATTGTTAATTCTCTAACAAGCGCTAACTTAAAAGCTTTAAAACTTCCTATACCAATCGTTTTACAAAAGCGTACGACACTTGCTTCACTGGATCCTGCATTATTAGAAACTTCTTTTGTCGTTAAATTAGGAACAATTTCTGCATTCTCCATAATATACTGAGCAACCTTTTTTTCAGCTGGTGAAAATTGATTCATATGATTTTCTATTTTAAATAGTAGCGTTGACGCCTTCACCATTCATCCCCCATTCCTTACGGTTGCTTTTATTTTTCATATCCCAATTCCATATCTTGCGAATCATAAAGATAAAAGACATCTTCACCAGGAGGATGAAACACATTTACAATTCGATCTCCTTTTTGATAGACCGTCCTTTCTCCTTCAGACCACTTCTTTTCCCATCCATTTATCCAAATTGCAGCATCAGGTAAAAAGGAAGTGTATCTATATCCTTTCGAATCATCTCCTGCAATATAAGAAGAGAAAACAGAAACAGGAAAATCTTTAACTTTTGATTCTTTTCCTAATGTAAATGGTAAACACATTAAAAGAATTACAACTACACATATAACTTTTTTCCATGCAATCTTCATTCATTTTTCTCCTTCTAGTACTAAAGCACACATAAATTTTAACACAATTATTACTTCGCCACTCTACACTATTACTATTTTTTATACTCATAAAAAAAGCTTATCCACATGAGATAAGCTTTCTTACCTTAGATAAAATACTTCTTCAATAACGGCGGTGTAATAATCGTCGTAAGGATAACAACAATTACAATTGCAGTGAAATTTTCTTTCGCTAACAAATTTGCTGCAAGTCCATTTGCTGCAATAATAAGTGCTACTTCTCCACGCGATACCATCCCAGCCCCAATGCTAATAGAAGACTTTAAATTAAAACCTGTTAACCTCGCTCCTAAGCCTGACCCCACTAGCTTTGTGATAATGGCAACAATCGTCATGATGACAATAAACCAAATTTGGTTTCCGATACCTTGAAATGTAATCTCCATCCCGATGCTAACAAAAAAGATTGGTACAAAAATCGCATAGGCAATCGGTTCTATTTTATGTTCTACTTCATGTTTATATGTTGTTTGTGAAATGGCAATCCCCGCAGCAAATGCACCAATGATACCAGCAATCCCCATTTGCTCACTATAGTAAGCAAATGAAAAACAAATAATAAGTGCTGCACTAATTAACGCCTCTGACACACGGAGCGGCACCAACATTTTCATAATCCACGGAACCACTTTCCATCCAATGAAAACAATACTTACGAAAAAAATGATTTTCTTAGCGATAACAAGTGTAATACTCACATCTTGTGTGCCTAAAAAACTCATAACAAAGGCTAATAAAATAACAACGATAACGTCATCAAATACAGCAGCCCCTAAAATCGTTGTACTTTCCCTTGTATTCATTTTCCCTAAGTCTCGCAATGTTTGAACAGAAATACTCACTGATGTTGCACAGAGCAGTAATCCTAGGAAAATGGCATGTGATTGTAACATCCCAAATGCGAGTCCGGCCAAATATCCGCCGAGGAAAGGAAAAATGATACCTCCCATCGCTACTGCGAATGAAGATTTCAAATTGCGATTTAATTCCTCCAAATCAGTTTCTAATCCTGCCATAAACATGAGTAACAGAACACCAATTTCACTAAGTTCATCAATAAGTTCAGAACTATTAATAATTCCAAAAACAGCGGGACCAATAATAATTCCAACAATTAATTTTCCTAGTACCGATGGTTGACCAAGTCTAACACTAATATCACCAGCTAATTTCGTACAAAGTAAAATAACGACAATTTCAAAATAAAACAGCATAATATCTTCTCCTACTTTATAAAATACATCTATTTTTGGTGTTAGTTTTTCCTTACATCTAAGATTTTATTTGTTACATTTTTATTTGACAAAATATTCTGAAATATAATAAAATGACTACAGCAATTCTAGATTTTTTATCAAAGCACACAACTGTACCTCTATTCGCTTATGGACTATTTTGCAGTGGGCTCGTATTATATTCGCAGTTGTGAAAATCGAAGAATGAGGGGAGAGTCCAAGTGAAATCATTATTACGAAAAAAACCACTTACTACTGAATCACCACGGCAATTAGAAAGAACGTTAACTGCGTTAGATTTAACCTTTTTAGGAATTGGAGCTGTAATTGGGACAGGTATTTTCGTCTTAACAGGTATTGTTGCGGCCAAACATTCTGGTCCTGGTATTATGCTATCTTTTCTTATTGCTGCATTTACCTGTGCATGTGTGGCCTTCTGCTATGCAGAATTTGCTTCTTCTATCCCTATTTCAGGAAGCGTTTACACATATGCGTATATGACAGTTGGAGAAGTCGTTGCCTTCATTGTTGGCTGGTGTTTAATGCTAGAATATTTACTGGCAGTTGCGGCGGTTGCTGTCGGATGGTCAGGATATTTACAATCGTTACTTTCCGGATTTAATATTCATCTACCCGCCATTATCGCCTCGGCCCCTGGAATGGGAAAAGGCGGAATAATCGATTTACCAGCTGTATGTATTTTACTTTTTATTACACTGCTTCTTAGCTTCGGTGTACGCGAAAGTGCTCGCATTAATAATATTATGGTATTAGTTAAATTAGCAGTGATTATTGCCTTTATCGTAGCAGGTGCAAAATACGTCAAACCGGAAAATTGGACACCGTTTTTACCATTTGGATATGATGGGATTATTACAGGTGCAGCAACAGTATTTTTTGCCTTTCTAGGATTTGATGCCATTGCAACAGCTGCTGAAGAAACGAAAAAACCACAGCGAGATTTACCAATTGGAATTATCGGTTCCCTTCTCATTTGTACGGTACTCTATATGATTGTATCCTTTGTTTTAACAGGGATGGTTCCTTATACACAACTAGATGTTTCAGATCCAGTTGCTTTTGCGCTTCATTTCGTTGGTGAAGACACCATTGCTGGATTATTAGCTGTCGGTGCAATGACAGGAATGACAACCGTTATTTTAGTCGTTATGTATGGGCAAGTTCGCGTTTCCTATGCAATGAGCCGTGACGGGCTACTTCCAAAAGCATTAGCTCGCGTAAATCAAAGAGTTAAAATACCTCTATTAAATACGTGGATTACTGGCATTGCAGCAGCTTTATTAGCAGGATTACTAGATTTACATCTACTTGCAAATTTAGTGAACATCGGTACACTAACAGCCTTTACATTCGTTTGCTTTGCTGTACTTATTTTACGCAAAACACACCCAGATTTAAAAAGAGGTTTCCGTGCACCATTCGTACCTATATTACCAATTGTTGCAATTTGTTGTTGTCTCTATTTAATGATTAACCTTTCTGCAACAACTTGGAAAGGATTTGCTGTTTGGCTTGTCATTGGACTATGTGTATATTTCTTCTACTCTAGACGTAATAGCCATCTACTGACCAAAGAAAATAATGGTGAACAAAAAAAAGCATGAAAAACAGCTCGCTATATTAGCGAGCTGCTTTACGTTCGAGTTTGTTTTTTTGTTAACGTTTGTAGAATGGACAATATGTCGATGCAAGCTGTAAACCAGGCACAATTCCCTATTGATGACGAGTAATTTACAATACCAATCGTAATTACAATCATCATTACAACCAATTGGTACACAAGCTTCCAGTTTCGCATATCCATTCTCTTTTATCCCGCATGAACTGCCCACAAAAACCCGATTAGTGTGGGCTAGCAATCAGTGGAGGATGAAGAAATCCCCCACTGATTAAAGTTTCACTTTATTATTTTGTTTCCTTCTTTTTCTTTTTCCATGCAGTTACACTATCAAAGAAAAAGTTAATAAACAATGCTCCTAATCCTGCTAATAGAAAAGTCATTAAAAACAGAACCCATTTGCTTTTATCTTTCAAAAAATAATATCCAACAAGGAGCACAACTGCAATCCATACATATTCAAGAATTCTTTTTAGCTTTTGCTCTTCCAAATCTTTCGCCCCTTTACGTTTGTTTCATCTCTCTTTATTGTAACATGAAATAATATATCGGCGGAATCACTACATATATCAGCGATACGACATAAATTCCTACTAATAAAAGAAGCTCGCCCAAGGCAAGCTTCCCATTCTCTTACTTATTTACACTCTTTTCAACAAGCTGCATCGCATATTCTAATGTACGATTCATTGTTTCTACATACTGATCTTTTACTTTTGTATCTTTTACTACAGATTCCGCTACTTTGATTTTTCCTTCTAATGCTTTAACTGGAACTTCTTGATATTGTCCTGGTTCTTGTCCTACTTGAACTTTCGCTAATAAAGCTTTTGCTGCATCAATTGTTTTTTGTAATTTCTCTTTTGGCGTTTCTGGTTTTTGGTCAACTACTTTTGATTGTACAAATGTTTGATGTGCTGTTTTTAAACTCTGATATGCCCCAACTGCTTGCTCACCTGTCGTCGCCATATTTTCAAATACTGCTTTTGCTCCATTATAACTTGTTTGTAATTCTGTAAAGGCAGCTTGTGAATATTGGCCCGGCTTTTCACCGAATTCATAAGAACCTGCTAATGTTTCTTTTGCTTTACCAATCTCTTCATATAAAGTATTTAATTCTTCTAGTTTTGTGCGATTTGTAAACTCATTGTATGCCGCTACTATTTCAGATGAAGTAAGTGCTTTACTATATAATTTTGCAAGCGCAACTTGTCCATGTAATGGAACTCCACCGTTACCATCGCTTGTTGGATCTGCACCAATCGCGAATGGTACATTCGGATGATATACTTTACCTGTCACTGGCTGACTATTTACTTTTTTTCCATCTACATAGATTGCTAATTCATTTCCATTATACGTTCCTGTTAAATGATATGTTTTATTTGCCTCTAATTGTGTACCTATACGTTTATAGCTACCACCAATATGAGCCCATAATTCTACATATCCAGTTCCAGTAGATTCGAACCCAATTCCGCCGCTCTCTGTATTTTCCATAATAGCTTGACCACGAATTTCATTCATAGAAAATACCGTTTCTAATGTAAATGTATTCGCCACTTTCTCTTTTTGAGCTGCTGAAAACGGGATATAGCCAAATGTGTTTGCTTTTCCATTTAATTTCATTACATGTTTTTTCAATGCTTTATCATATTCAATTGATACATTCCCTTTTACATCGCCTTTACTTCCAAATGGCGAGTTGTCTTTAAATGTACCATCTAAAAAGTTAACATCAAATACATCCGCCTTTGGCACTTTCACATTCGGATCAATAATTTCTTTTTTCGTTGTTACTTCTGCTTGTAATGGCTGTTCACTTTCATTTTCGAATGAATCGATCGCAACTGCTTCTAGCGTGTATGTTTTTCCACTATCTAGCCCACCTAATGTAAACGTAAGTTCTTTCGGCACTGGATCACGATAAAACTCTGAGAATGCTAATAACTTATTTTTAATTTCTCCTGTTTCTTTATCTCTTGCTTGTAAACGATAAGAATGAACAAGTAGATTATCCACTGCTTGCGGGAAAGTCGCTGTTACTGAACTCTCAGTTACATTTGAAACTTTTAACTTTGCATTTTTCTCGAAAGATGGTTTTTCTTTATCGCGGCTTTCCACATGTTTAAAAGATTCTTTTTTAGCTGGTAGTTGAACCTTCCATGGTTCACCTGTCCAAGAATTCGTATGGAAATCACGACGATTAATTGTTACTTCTTTATCGTCTACCTCTACTAATAAACCTTGGCTTAAATCGCTTGCACCTGGCGGAATATTACCTTGAACTTTCCCGCCCTCTACTTCCATATAACTTACTGAAGATGTTCCAACAGATGTAAAGTCTTTTTGATGAATGGATCTTGGATCATCTAATGGATAGTGCGAATGACCAGAGAATGTAATTGCTTGCGGATAATCCTTTAATACTTCATTAATTTTTGCACTGTCCTTCGTTCCCCATTCATGACTACCATACACAGTTTCTTTAATATGCTGGTGCAAGAACACGAAAATTGGTTTTTCTGGATCATCAGCTTTTGCTTTCGCAATTTCTTCTTTCAACCAATTAATTTGTTTATCAGAATAATATCCATGTGTTGTTCCATCTTCTGGTGACATAACAAGGAAGTGATATCCCTTCACGACTTTATGATAATAAATAGATTCCATTCCTGTCTTTTCTAAGAAACGTTTTTGTGCATCCTCTGCCGATAAACCATTCCAATAATCATGGTTTCCAAGTGAATTCATTCTCACTGCATCTTTATTGGCATATTGATTATATACTTGCATAAAACGATCATATTGCTGATTAGACCCTGAATCTGTAAAATCACCAACGATAACAAATGCGTCTTGTTTTGGCGCAAGTGTATTAAACTGTTCAATCGCTCTTTTCCAACGGAACGTATCATCTGTTCCGCTATTTTTAATATGTACGTCACTTACAACCGGAAAGACAAGTTTTTTCTCCTGCGGTTTTTCCTCTTGTTTCTTCTCTTCCGTTTGTGCGGAAGTGTTCCATGGAAACGATACAAACGCTAAAATGAAAACTGCTAATAATCCAATAAGACCTTTTACCTTCTGAAACATGTTCCTACTCACGTAAATCCTCCTCATATGT
Source organism: Bacillus sp. FSL K6-6038 (assembly GCF_038050455.1). Lineage (NCBI taxonomy): Bacteria > Bacillati > Bacillota > Bacilli > Caryophanales > Bacillaceae > Bacillus > Bacillus sp. FSL K6-6038. The sequence goes on along the minus strand of NZ_JBBOUH010000001.1, from coordinate 784,350 downwards.
TTGATTCAGTACAAGGATTATTGTATCTAACACATATTAACCTCGTTTAAACGAATAATGAAAAATATTACATCTTTGTAAATATACAGTCAGTTTCCTGTAAAGTGCCACAACAGCTATATAAATACAAATAAAAAACGACATAAAACCTTTATTTTTAGGTGGGAGAGAGCATCCGGCCGTGCATAGAAGCGGTCAGATCCTCTTCCTGCCCCATGCCAAGTTAAAACAAAAAGAAAAAAACGAGTGCAGGTCACCTTTTGTTCTTCATAGCCGCAACTTATATGTTGGCAAATCGAAATGGAACAACTATATATCACTCATATATAGTTGTTCCATTTAAATCTCTATTAGACTAAATAGTAGATATGATGTCGATTAGCCTTACTGGAATATATAAAAGGATTTAAATTTACAATCTAGAAACAGTATTATGTGATAACCAAAAGATGTTTGGAGGATAAAAGTAGATTTTAATCACATAAATCACAATATAAAAAGATAATCTATGTTACAAAAGGTGCTTTCTGTATATGAAAGCACCTTTTAAGTCCAATACTTTTTCTATCGTCTAAAATACTTTTAATCAAACAAAAGTCTCATCATCTTTCACATAGACTCCGCTTTATTTTTCTTTTTCACAAACTTGAAAATGAACATTCCTATCACAATGAAACAAACAATCCCTAGTATCGGTAATGTATATTGTTCAACAATCGCACCTGCTTTTTTCCAATGAGGTCCTAATTTCAATCCTACATATACATATAGCGTTGTGAGTGGCAACATCGCTACAAATGTGTATATGCTAAATTTCCAAATGTTCATTTTGGCGATTCCACATGGAACTGAAATAAGTGTACGAACCCCTGGAATAAATCGGCCAAGAAACGCCACAGCTGGTCCATATTTTTCAAAGAAATGATCTGCTTTTTGAATCTGTTCTTCCTTTATAAAAAAGTATTTTCCATATTTCAGTAATAACGGTCGACCACCATAATAACCGATTGCATATAGTGTTAGCGGCCCCGTCGTTCCTCCGATCGTTCCAGCTAATACTGCGAGCCAAAAATTCATATCTCCTTCGTATACCCAATATCCAACAAGCGGCAACACAATTTCTGCTGGAATAAACTCAAATGTTAATGCTAGAATTACACCGAAATAAGAAAACTGCTTTAAATACTCAATCACATCTAAAATAAACTGCTCCATTTATGAACTCCTATCCTTTATTTAAATTATATTTTTCTTGTAAGTGCTTCGGTGCCATTTTCACAATTCGCTGTAAAATAAATAAGACAACAGCAATATCATCTAATCCCCCAAAAAACAGTAGAAAATCAGGGATGAGATCAAACGGAAATACGACATACCCAATTAAAAAAACAATGGATAGTATTTTCTTCTGCATAGCGACTTCTTTTGATGTAAAAAAGTCATATAAAAATGGACCAAATTGACGAAAATGAAGCATAAATCGAAATCGGTTTATAAACTTTTTCATTTTTCACCTCTCCTTTTTCTGCATACAAAAAGGACCTTTACCAAATATAGTAAAGGTCTTAAAAAAAACAATAAGGGGCCTTTACCATTGCTGGTAAAGGTCTCACTAACAACAAATCGTTGCCAATAAAGCCGAGGGTTTCTCCCTGTAATGACGACTTTATTGTGACAAGTTACTCCCCTTTATATACGCAATCTTATAAAATCACCTTAAAATATTTGATAGAACTTGTCAATCTTTTTTGGTTATCCTTCATTAATAGGCTGATACATACTCGCTATGGCTTGCATTTCAGAACTTGGTGCTGGTGATAGCTGATAATACCCTTTCTTCACCATATACTGCCAAATGTCATAAGCATGGTGACTACTATTTAAAAAGGTATTTTCTAAAAGCGTTCTTAACTCTGGATTCGCACACTCTAATAAAGAACCTGCACAATTAAACGCAGAAGACTTTTGGTTCAATAAATATCCAGTCGCAATTGCTCGATCATTAGGTGGTTGTGCAATGACGCTTGGTGTAACGGGGGAATACTTTTGTGAAGGTGCCTCTGTATAAGAAGCTAATACTGGTTTTAATTTAGACGGCTGAAACTTTGATATATTTGGAGTTGTCTCACCTTGTATAAATTCTACCTTCAAATTATAATCTTGCACATGAAGAGGAAGATGATTCTGTAACATTTGTTTCAACTCATCATCCTGTGCTTGCTGTATATATGTACACATCGTATTAATTGTGTTATAGTCTCCCGCTATCAGTTCACTTAAGTCACGTAATTCATGCGTTGCTAATTGCATTTCTATTCCCCCTTTCTATAATTCCTTTCTAGCATCTCCTAAAAAAACAAAAATACCATATAAAAATCCACATCATTGCGAATTTTTATCCCGCATTAACGGGCAGTAAGACCCCTCCTCAAAATTCAGCGAAAGCAAAGAAATTAGGTGGGGAATCAACTGCCCGTAAAAGCCCGATTGGTTCAACTAATAATTGATGTGAGCCAAAGCCCCACATCAATTAAAGTTTCACTTTATATGGTATAAATTAAAGCGGATTACACTTTGGCATCTCTAACCCAGAAGCTTGTGCTAGTTTCAGTAAATAATAACATTCTTCCCTTGCCATATGGTCTGCCATTCTTCCAGATATTAAGCTTAATACTTGATTAGATAACTCTAATTCTTCTAATTCGTGAAGAAAACGGGAGAATAGTGTTAATTCTAATGAAACATCTTTTGTAAATTTTTTTAGAGCTGGAAAAGAATGCAGTTCCGCCCGTAAGTAACCTGTCATTTCCACAGCTTTTAAATAAAACTGTTCAAAATGCTTTTCATATTCTTCACTCTTCTCTTTCAGTCGTTTCTCGACCAGATCTAATCCACCTGAAATGGCACCTGCATGACCCGCTGCATCCGTTAGCCAAGCAAGATGATAATGCAATTCATGAAAAACAGGTGGCACTTCTCCTTTTATTAAATATTCTAATACCGTTATGTACTCTTCCACTTCGTTCACCATATGGTTAATAAAAGTTGGTGTAAAATGAATGACAATTTTTCCTTCCAGTTGCTTTTGTATAATATTTAACTTAAATTTTCTAATTTCCTCTGCTACTTTATGTGCATCTTTCGCAAATGCAATCAAATTTACCGTATGAATATTACTGAGGAATCTATCAAATATTTGGACAAAATACATCGCTTTTTGAATATCTTCACTTTCATTTTGAGCTAAAGCATCTAAAAGAAACTGCGCATGATCGCCAAGAACCTTCAACCAGAATTTATGTTCAAACAACGCGATTTCTTCATACGTACTATTCATCCTGTTAACTCCCCCCTTATCTACTCTTTCGGCGCAATTAGAATTCTATACTGGTCAGGATCATGCACAATAATACCTCTTTTCTCCGTTTTACAGCTCTCTAACTCTTGAAATGACACACAATAGAACTCTAATTTTTTTCGTACTTTTTCCATATCACAAAATGGCAAACTAAAATTTATATAAGAAGGCACTTCCTCACCGAAATCCCCGCCTTTTTCCCTATTTAAAACAAAGCAAATTCTCGTTGCACCAATATCATACCAAACGCCAGGCACATGTAATTGTGGCCGGTGTCTACTCGGCTGAAATCCCAAGATACCTTCATAAAAATATAATGTTTCCTTTAAATTTCTTACTTCTAATACAATACAATTTGTAATAGTCTCCACGTACATTTCCTCCTTGACCCTACTAGTTTTTCTATATGAGTCATAAATAACAATTATGTCTGAATACAATACATAGTGATGAATGTTTCACTTATAAAGGAGGTTTGCATTATGGACAAATTTATGAAATCTTACACACCTTACCATAGTCCAAAAGATCCTTGTCCGCCGATTGGAAAGAGATTTTATTCAACCCCTCCTCATTTATATATGGGATTCCAACCAACTAATTTACCACAATTCCCTCCAAGAGACGCCTTACAAAAAGGCACTTTATGGCCTGCTCTTTATGATTATTATGAAAGCCCCCATAAGAAAGGAAGGTGACAAGAATCGTGACTCAAACACTGCCAGATGAATATTATGAATGGATAAAAGAGTTGCAAGAACTCGATTTTGTATTAGTTGAACTTACGCTTTATCTAGATACTCATCCAGATGATGTTACAGCGATAAATCAATTTAATGATTTTTCCTATAAAAGAAGATTGCAAAAGCAAAAAATTGAAGAAAAGTATGGCCCACTCCAACAGTTTGGTAATAGCTACTCTAATGCTCCGTGGGAATGGAGTAAAGGTCCTTGGCCATGGCAAATATAAAGGAGAGAAAATATGTGGATATATGAAAAAAAATTGCAATACCCTGTAAAAGTAAGTACTTGTAATCCAGCACTTGCAAAATTATTAGTTGAGCAGTACGGTGGTGCAGATGGCGAATTGGCAGCTGCTCTCCGTTATTTAAACCAGCGCTACACGATTCCTGATCAAGTAATAGGTTTATTAACAGATATCGGTACGGAAGAATTTGCTCATCTTGAAATGATTGCAACAATGATTTATAAATTAACAAAAGACGCGACCCCTGAGCAGATGAAAGCAGCTGGACTAGATGCTCAGTACGCTAATCATGATAGTGCACTATTTTATCACAATGCAGGCGGCGTTCCGTTTACAGCCACATACATACAAGCAAAAGGTGATCCAATTGCAGACTTATATGAAGACATTGCTGCAGAAGAAAAAGCAAGAGCAACTTATCAGTGGCTCATTGATTTATCAGATGATCCTGATATAAATGATAGCCTCCGCTTTTTACGTGAGCGCGAAATCGTTCATTCCCAGCGTTTCCGCGAAGCTGTTGAAATTTTAAAAGAAGAACGCGATCGAAAAATTTATTTTTAATTTTTTCAGCTACACATATCCTATTGATATGTGTATTTTTTATTGTCCATCTATCTTTCCCTAACTTCCATACCGATGTTTTTCCAAAAAGGCATAATTATTCAATTTAACGCATTATTTTTAAAATTTTTTAAAGTTTCCTGTTGATTTCTAGTCATCAGACGATTAAAATTATAACAGTTACTCGACAAATTATTTGAATTTTCGACAAAAAGATATTTAGGAGGATTTTCTATACATGCGTACAACTTTAAAGCCATCGCAAATTCTCTCCATTAGCTTATTGCTATTTGCAGTTTTTTTCGGCGCTGGTAATATGATTTTCCCGCCACTTCTTGGGCTTTCTTCAGGAGAAAACATGTGGGTTTCTATTTCAGGATTTATTATTACAGATGTAGGTTTATCATTATTAGCAATCGTCGCCGTTGCTCTTGCAGGTGGTAGTTTTAAAAGTTTAGCGAGCCGTGTTCATCCAAAGTTTGCAGCAGTATTAGCTATTATTATCTACCTTTCAATCGGCCCACTATTTGTTATTCCACGAACTGGATCTGTTTCTTATGAAATTGGAATCGCACCGCTTTTTCAGGACCAATGGTATTCCATGTTACTATTTAGCTTTATTTTCTTTACTGTTGTTTACTTCTTATCATTAAACCCATCCAAATTAGTTGATCATATTGGGAAGATATTAACACCAATCTTACTTGGTATTATTGCGGTTATGGCAACAAAAGTGATTCTTTCACCAACAGGTTCGTTTGTTCCTCCTGTTGGCGACTATAAAGAGATTCCATTTTTCAAAGGGTTTTTAGAAGGATTTTTAACATTAGATGCGATTGGCGCTCTCGTTTTATCGACAATTGTCGTAAATGCTATTCGTCAAAACGGTGTAAGGGAAAAAGCCTCCATTGCAAAGTACACAATTATTTGCGGAAGCATTGCTGCTTTCCTTTTAACAGTCGTTTATTTCTTACTTGGATACATCGGAGCATCAAATGGAAATCTAGGACAATTTGAAAATGGTGGCCAGCTATTAGCAACTGTTATGTACCAATTATTTGGGACAAGCGGTAATATTTTGCTAAGCATCGCAATTATATTTGCTTGCTTAACGACAGCTATTGGTGTAGTCAGTGCATTTGCCAACTATTTCACAACCGTATTAACAAATGTTTCTTATAAAAAGCTTGTATTATATGTTTGTATTTTTAGCTTTATTGTTTCCAATCTAGGACTCAGCTTATTAATCAAAATTACATTACCTGTGTTAATTATTCTTTATCCAATTACAATCATTTTAATTTTCGTATCATTTATTGATAAATATACGAAGCGTAAACCATCTGTATACATCGGTGCAATGATTGCTGCATTCATCATTAGCTGTATTCATGCTCTTGATAATATGGGAATGATGCCAGCTGCTATTACATCTATTGCGAGCACAATTCCTTTTTACAAATTAGGGATTGGCTGGATTGTCCCAGCAATTATTGGAGGTATTGTCGGATACTTTATCCCGCAGACACAAACGGAAGGTGAAGTTTCTACTAAATAAAGAAAGAAGCAAGCATTCTAAAAAATGCCTGCTTCTTTTCTTTTACATCGTATGTTTAAATGTAAATAACTCTTCTTTAGGAAGTGAAATAGACTTTACTTCTTCTACTTCCTCGTCTTTGTTCATTTCTCCTAACCTTACTTTTGCTATCGCATCCTCTATACTTCTTACAATCATATTCCCTGAGAAGATAGTGAGTCCAAAAAAAGTAATTGGTACGAGCGGAATCCATGGATGCACTGATAGAGAGCGAAAGTATACACCTATTAAACCAGACCATTCATGTGTGTAAGAATCTAGCTCTTTGACCATTCCTCCAAACTGGACCGTCCCTCCAAAAAACACTTCAAGTAATCCTAAATGAAGAAAAAGAATCAACGTTTGAATAAACTGCTGCATCAATACAAGTACAAACGTCATATATAAGTGCGGAAACACATGTTTCACAACAATACGCCTTCTACTTCCGCCTAATATACGAGCAGCATCTATAAACTCTTCCTTTTGTAATTTCTGCACTTCATTCGCAATATAGAGAGAAATTGTAGGAAGTGCAAGCACAATAAACAATATGACTTGAAATGATGCTCTCTCAAAGAAACTAGTCGTCTCTGCTCCATTCACAAAACTAGTTGCAAACTGAAGAAAGAAATATGCAATCATAACAGTTGGAATAACTGTAAAGCTATCAAAAAACGCTTCAATTTTTGAAAACCCTCTTTTTACATAGGTTCCTAATATAACACCAAAAAAGAGACCTAAAACCACCCGCATCATCGCAATAAAAGCGGATATACCAATAGTCCACTTCGCCCCTTCAATGACTAAATGTAAAAGATCATAACCTTTTCGATCTGTTCCTAATAAAAATTTTGATGAAGGCGAAAATGGTGGAGCTTCTACATTTCCTTGCGCGTCATATTGCAGCGAAACTTGGCGAATATGCCCTCCATTCCACAATGTATTCCCAATGCTAAGTCCAACTAACACGACAAGAAATAAAATACTAAACCAAAACTTTTTATCGCGCTTTATATATTTCCACATCTCTTACGCCCTCTCTTTCATCGCATCTGGAACGAAATAATGAAATGACTTAAATAGAACAAAGATCGGGATATAAATAAGTAAGATGCTCATTGTAAAAACTTCAATCGGTTGATAATTTTTAATGAATACAAAAATACCATGTGTGTTAAAAAGCCATTCTATAATATACAAATTTGATAACATAAACCAAATATTTGTTTTCGCAAAAAACAATGTACTAAGCAACACATTCCGCAATACATGACGATTTAAAATATAGAAACGATCAAACCCTTTCGCCCGTGCAAATAATACATAATCTTTTTCTAATTCTGTTTCAAAACGAAGGAGTAATAACTTTACAAACATAATCGTAGTGGGAATACTTAAACAAATAATAGGTAAACCCCGAATGGACTCTCCTCTCAGCGCAGCAATTTTAATAGGTAAAAAACCTGTCTTTTGAAAAAACCATACAACAAGAATTTGCGATCCGATAATAAGAAGAATGTCTGGGATGGACTCAAGAAAAAGCAGAAATGTTTTAATGCGCCGCTGTATATGCGAACGACTTCTCATCATCATATATACAATGCAGAAAGCTATACATAATGAAATAAAAAATGAAGCTAAAAAAAGAATCATCGTTTCTTTATAATGAATAAATAGCTGTGGAAATAACGGTCGATTCATCCCATACGCTAAGTTTGGAACATCTATCAGTTTCATAACTGACATCTTTAAAGCCTGTACATACTGTGAAAAATTAATATGTAAGCCTTCGAATAGTTTTGGAAGAGCACCTAAACAAATAATACCAATAACAGAAAGAATAAATTGCACTGTAATCTCTATTCCATTTGAAATCACCTTTCTTGTCATTTTCCCCCTTCTCTCTATACAAATTTCCATTCTATTGATACTCCGCTTTATTTTATAAACAATTTTCAGAATTGTAAATATTTTCTACAAAAAAAGAATCACTAGATTATGATCCTAGTGATTCTTTATGCACGCGTTTTTCATTTCTAACAAATGGCATATACAATAATAGGCACCCTATAAACGCAGCGATTTCTAATGAAATAATATAGTATGGATGCGGACCTAACATATCAAGTAATGAAGCTGTTTCTGGTTTATACGCCAAAAACATATAATTACCACCGGTTTTATAATTCACAAACGAAACAATTGGAATCAATATGTTTAAAAAAATCATCGTACGCTTGATTGATTGAAAAGTCGGCCTATACCCTTCTACCCATGTCATAAAGAGCGGTGCCAAAATGAGTAATACATGTGCGATGAAATATTCTATGAAGCGAAAATGCGGAAAAGCATATTGTAAGTTTGGAGTTAAAATGGCTTGTGATGCCCCAATAATCCCTGTAAAAAAGACAACTTCATATACTTTATAACTTTTTGTAATAACCATTATTGTTGCTAATACTAAACTAATGGTACATAACTCAAATGGTAATGATGTACTCAACTGAAAAATTCCAGCTTTCACCTGCCACACATCAAGTCCAATTTCACTTCCGATAAATAAAAAGGCAATCGCATATCGTACAGCCATATTCCATTGTTGCTCACGGAGTATGTCTTGAAAATGATAAAGAAAATAAGCTCCTATACCGATAAGAAGTAGTATAATGACATGTTGTTTTGAATACGGAACAAATGGCTCTACCGGAAATGCTCCAAAGTACGTTTTCATATTCCTCACTCCTTTCCTTCATAAATATTATTGTAAGAAAGAAAAGGCTCGTCAACCAATCTGCTCTCCCCCTAAATGAAAAGGCTCCAGATATACAAATTCTCAACCTTATTTCTCTCCATACGCTAACCTTACAAAACTGTAATGTTATTGTAAGCTAAAACGATTTGTCATATTTTCTCTCTCTTCTATACTGAAAACAGATACAAAAACGAGCGAAAAGGTGATAAATAAATGAAAAAGAAAAATAAAGTAATCATTACTGGTTTAATAACAATTGGAATTGCAGCAGGTTCATATTTTACTTTTGCTGGCGGTGGCGATGTAGCGAAGGCTTACAGCAGCTATAAAGTATCAGAAAAGCAAATTGAAAATGCACAAAAATTTGGTGGCGAAGTCATTCCAAATGGTATTGAAACAATCGCATTTGATCCATCAAAAGGGACATATGAGCTATCTGTTAAAAAAGGCGATGAAGTAAAAAAAGGACAGCTACTTTTTAAATATAATGATCCTTCCATGAAGTTAGGTGTAACAGAAGCCGAAATGCAAAAAAAACTTGCTAATAAAGAAGTAGAATTATTAAACAAACAACTAAATGCAGCAAAACAAAAATTACAAAAAGATAAAAATGCCGGTTCACCTGGGGAGATGCTAAAAGCAACAGAAACTGAAATCACACAACTTGAATCACAACTTGAAATGAAAAAATTTGAAGTTGAAAAAGCTGATCAAATGATTCAAACAAACAAAGAAAAACTCACTACACTTTCTGTAACAAGCCCAGCTGATGGCGTAATTGAAGAAATTGCAAAAAATGCGAATGAAAAAACAGGTATGAGCGGCATTACCCTTCGCACTGCCGGTCCTCTTAAAGTAAAAGGTCAGCTATCAGAATATGAATTAGCCCAAGTAAAAGTTGGGCAAGAAGTAACTGTTACATCCAAAACAGTACCAGGAAAAAAATGGACTGGAAAAGTCACTGAAATCGGTACAACACCAGTAAAGAGCATGGATGAAAACAAGACAGTATCTAACTATCAATTTATCGTTACATTAGATAATAATGAAGAGCTACAAACTGGATTCCACGTATACGTAACAAGCAAGTCTGGTGAAGCAACTGGTACAGTTGTTCCAAAAAGCAGCATTGTGAAAAAAGGTGATAAAAATGTTGTATTTATCGTGAAAGACGGTAAGGCAAAGGAACAAGCTGTTACTGTTGAATTTGAAACAGATGGCGAAGCGAAAGTTTCTGGCGTAAAAAAAGGTGACCAAATCATCTCTAAACCAGAAAAAGACTTAAAAGATGGTATGGAGGTTAACGCCCAATGATTGATTTAAGAGGCATCACGAAAGCCTTTCAAAACGGTGAAGAAACAGTTCAAATCTTACATGGTATTGATGTAACACTTAATCAAGGCGAATTTACTTCTATCATGGGGCCGTCTGGTTCTGGTAAATCAACATTAATGAATATTATCGGCTGCTTAGATAAGCCGACAAGTGGAACTTATTCGTTAGCTGGACAGAACATTTCAAACATGTCTGAAACGGAGTTAGCTCATATTCGTAATAAAGAAATCGGATTTGTATTCCAAAACTTCATGCTTCTCCCACGTCTCAATGCACTACAAAACGTAGAATTACCTCTTATCTACGCTGGAGTAGATAAAAAAGAACGACGTGAACGTGCATTAGCTGCACTAACAAAAGTAGGTCTAGCAGATCGTGCCACGCATTTGCCAAATGAATTATCTGGTGGACAAAAACAGCGTGTTGCCGTTGCTCGTGCAATTGTAAATAATCCAAAGTTCATTTTAGCTGATGAACCAACTGGCGCGCTTGATACAAAGACAAGTAAACAAATTATGGATCTCTTTTACGAATTAAACAAACAAGGCTCAACAATCATTATGATTACCCATGATCGTGAAATTGGGGAAGCGGCAGCACGCCAAATTGTAATTCGTGACGGAAATATCGTCCAAGATTGGAGAGGTTAATTTTGAACACAAACGAAAATATACGCATGGCCCTTTCCTCTATCTTCGCTCATAAAATGCGTTCTATTTTAACGATGTTGGGGATTATTATCGGGGTTAGTGCGATTATTACAATCATCTCAATCGGAGATGGAACAAACGCAAAGTTCCGTGAACAAATTGGCAAAGAAAAAAAGGATCAATTTTCAGTAAACTATACAACAGAAGATTATTCTGATATGGATGGAAAAATATCTGCAAGCATGTATGACAATGTCTCAAAAATTTCTGGTGTTCAAGATGTATATCCTGATGTTAGAGGAAAAGAGAAAGTATATGCCGGAAAAAAAGAATTAGATATTGATATAACTGGTGTAAAAGGCGATTACTTTGAAGATACATCTCGCTTCAAACTTGAGCACGGCAGGTTGTTCACTGCCGCTGATTTAGATAAACCTGAACATACAATCGTGTTACACAAAGATGCATTTGATAAATTGTTCCCTTCTTGGGAGGAAGGTTTATATGTTGATATAAAAGGTACTCCTTATAAAGTAGTGGGTGTATATTCTATCAAAGCAATGATGGGTGGCATGGCGTTTAAAGAAGGTGCTATCTCTGCTGAAAACTGGCCTGTTCTATTTGGGAAAAATAATTATGATGGCTTAACAGTAAAAATTGCTCCAGGTCAAGATAAGCAAACTGTGCAAGATGCAGTTGTAAAATTATTAAATGATGCGAAAAAACCAGAGCATACTGGGAAATTCAAAGTACCAAATCCACAAGACGATTTAAAAGAGATTGATAGCTTCACAGGCATATTAAAAAGTGTATTCGGTGGTATTGCAGCAATTTCACTACTTGTTGGTGGTATCGGCGTTATGAATATCATGCTCGTTTCTGTAACAGAACGTACGCGTGAAATTGGTATCCGTAAAGCACTTGGTGCAACGCGCGGAAAAGTATTGATGCAATTCCTAATTGAATCTTGTATTTTAACAGCATTAGGTGGATTCATTGGATTTATGCTCGGTATCTTCTTCGCTTGGATTGTCGCAATGTTTGCGGGATGGCCGCTTGTTGTTTCAATAAAACTAGGTCTGATTTCTGTCGCACTTTCTATGCTAATCGGTATCCTATTCGGTTTACTACCCGCTAATAAAGCTGCGAAGCTTGATCCGATTGAATGTTTACGATATGAATAAACGAAAGGTTGCCTATCATAAGGCAACCTTTTTATATTCCTAAAGATTCCATCCCCGCTCTCAACCTTCTCATAAACTCATTCTTACTATTCTCTTGGACAAAAGCATGTTTAGGAACAATATTTGCACTCATCGAGCTTACATAAATAAAAATATATGCTTCATTTTCTTCTATCTTCTCGATTCCTGTCCAATTTAGCTTTGTCTCTCCACTGTTATTTGTTTCAATAATGCCCTCATCTGTTATTTGTACATTGTGCTTACCTAGTAAATTGTCATAGCTTCCTTCCCGAAGCATTTTCTTAATATTTCTCTCAATAAGTTTATAGAAACACTTAGGATAAAACACGATCCATATAACCCCTGCTAGTAAAAAAATAAAAGGTAAATCCATCGATTTATAATCTGGTGGTCCAAATAAAAAAACACTAAGTGAAACAGCAAACAGAATAATAGCTACAATATAATGCTGAAGAACTAAAGAGCGCTTTACTGTTTTAGAATACCTCGCATAATGCAGATTAAATGCAATAAAATCTTGTTCTGTTAACGTATATTCTACCTGCATTTTTTGCCCTCCATCTCTAACCAAAACTTCCTTATATTGTATCATTTATCCATTTTAATTTCTCTAGTTTTTTTCACGTCAAAGAAGCCACCATATTCATGATGGCTTCTTATATAAACATATTATTTCTTTAGCACAAATCCAAACTTATCCCAAGCTTGTAAATAATCTAATAAGAAAATCTCTTCTTCTACAACACGGCCAACTACATTTGTTTTTCCTGTGTTAACCATATCTTTTAAGGCAATCTGTAATTCTCCTTTATACTGGCCATACTGTTCATTATCAATGAGAATATCGCCACGTTTAATCGGTCTTGTATTATGAGGTTTAAACTCTTCTTTTTTATATTTCACACGACTTTGTGTTGAACGAATCATATATTCAGACACATCCCCGCGATAAAAATGCGGTTCTTCTACTACAATCTTTCTTTCTAATTCTGTTGTTGTTTCATAAATCTCTATATCAAACGTTTGCTTTTCTTTATTTATTTCTCCGAGCGCCTTTAATTCTTCTTCTGATGCATATGCATTCGCAATGATTACATCATCAATCAATTCTGTTGCAAATAAATGTTTCGCCTGCGTTGTCATTGGCAATTCACGATGTTGTTCGATTGTACATAACCCTTCAGTTACCTGCCATGGACCATATGTCGCATCAAATGATGTAATAAAGGCAGCAGTTCTCATGCCGTAATCTTTAAATTGTTTTGAGCATTTCATAAAATGATCATAAGAAAGACCAGAATAACGATGTGGATAGAAGTTATGACAACCAATTAAATTTTCACAGTTCGGACGATGACTCATAATATTATCAACATATTTCGTACCGTTACTCATATTAATCTCAATTTTTAATCCATATGGGTTATATGTCATAATGGATTCTTCTAATCCTGAAAAACCAACATCTAGACGAATACCATATGCACCTAATTCGTGGAAGAATAAGAGATCGTTGTAAGAAATACCGAGCTGTTCAAAAACGGCTGGACTAATATCAACAAGTACTTGGAAACCTAATTCATTCGCATGCGAAATCGTTTCCTTAAACTCTTTAACAATCTTCTCTTTTTCTCCATCCACTGATAATAAACATGTGAATACACGTGTAAAACCATATTGATGTGCTAATGTTAAATATTCCTTATCTTTCTCTACTGTAGAATGTTCTGGATAAATAGAAATACCTAATCGTCTCATGCATATACACCTCTTTCTTCATCATCATTTTGTAAACCCTTTCAAACATATATAGTAAAGTAGTAGAAATCCCCTTCTACTTTACTATCCGTTTGAATCCGCTTTCTTTTTAAAAAAACATCTCTATCAATCTTAACAACTAGCAGACTATACATCTATACTTTACCTTTTTTAAGAGCATTTGTGTAGCATTTACACAAATTTGCAAATTTTTTCGCCCCAAAAAATTGTTACATCATTTCAGTTCACCTTTCTTGACTGGTACATTGACCACTACATATACTCGAAAGAACAGAGAAAAATATTTAGGGGATGAATATATGGGAGAAGCAGCACTCGTAAAACGAGAACCATTATGGACAAAAGAATTTATTGCGCTCATTTTAGCAAACTTATGTATGTTTTTAGGCTTTCAAATGTTAATTCCAACATTACCTGTTTACGTGAAAGAAATTGGTGGCACGAGTTCAAACATCGGATTTGTTGTTGGAATGTTTACTGTGGCAGCTTTAATTATTCGGCCGCTCACTGGAAATGCACTACAAAAATTTAGTAAAAAACTGATTTTAATGACTGGTACTGCAATTTGCCTACTAGCGATGGGCAGCTACCTATTTGCCTCCACTGTCTTTCTTCTTCTTGCTGTTCGCATTTTACACGGAGCTGGTTTTGGTATTACAACGACCACATATGGGACTGTAGTCTCTTACTTAATTCCTGCAGCACGTCGTGGTGAAGGTATGGGATATTTCGGCCTCTCTGGAACGATCGCTATGGCACTTGGTCCTCTTATCGGCCTCTGGCTCATGCAGACTTATAGCTTTACGATTCTTTTTTTATGTGCACTATCTTGCACAGTAGTTTCATTAATATTAACAAAGCTACTCAAAATTCAAGCAACTGAAAAACCAATTCACCAAGCACATGAATCATTTTTAGATGGGTTTATCGAAAAGAAAGCTTTACTTCCTTCATTATTAATATTGTGTATTACATTAATGTACGGAGGAATTGGGAGCTTTATCACGTTATTTGCTACGCAAGTCGGTATCGCTGATATTAGCCTTTTCTTCTTATTTAACGCCCTTGCCATCGCTGTAACACGTCCCTTCTCAGGAAGACTATACGATGTAAAAGGCCATGCATTTGTTATTATTCCCGGTGTTATCTTAACATTTACAGGAATTATTCTGTTATCGTATACAACAACAATACCAAGTTTAATCATTGCAGCAAGCTGTTACGGAAGTGGATTCGGCGCTATTCAGCCGGCCTTACAAGCATGGATGATTGACCGTGTAGCTCCGCATCGCCGCGGCGTTGCTACCGCAACATTCTTCTCGGCATTTGACCTCGGCATTGGGGCAGGTGCAATTATTTTCGGATTCATCGCACACTTTACAGACTATGCAACTGTATATCGTTATTCTTCTGTATTACTTATCGCGTTTCTCTTTATTTACACTACAAATGTACGAAAACAAAAACAGATGGATAAAAAGAATGAAAAAGCTGCTGGATAACCCAGCAGCTTTTTCTAACCCTTATCTATCTCGATGATACTTTAAATTTGTTGTTACATTGTCTCCAAAATAAGTCTCAGATCCATACTCTCCAGAAGCAACTATTTTAGTTGTTAACAACACTTTATTTCCAGCTAATTGAATGGTGCCTTTTGCAATACATTACTTCTTATATTTGTAAATGTAAAAGTCCCAACACCATTATTATCAAACGTAACAATAGCTCCACATAAAACGAATATTATCATTAACACAGTAGATGCATATTTCATTATTTTCTCCACGCCTATACTTAATTCTGAATTTGATTATATCCTCTTTATTTGGATATATATTATCCTCTCATATTATAACAATTTGAATATTTACATATAAATATTCAAATTGTATAGTTCTAAGACACTATTTACTTCGCATATTTTTTTACGTTAAACAAAAAGTATACAAAGAACTTCCAAATTAAATGTTATTTCTTTACAATACAACCCTATATAACGCATTAAAACCAATTAAATCCAGGGGTTTCTTTAAATAAATGTAAACTTTTTATCCCTTTGTAAATTTAATGTAAAGTTTACATTGATATCATTTACACCACCTCAAATTTTAGTTAATAATTACACCGTACATGAAATTTAAGGAGTGAAATGCGTGGAATTTAATGTTCAAGACATGATCTTCCAGTTTATTGGTGGATTAGGTATTTTCTTATTTGGGATTAAGTACATGGGAGACGGTCTGCAACAAGCAGCTGGTGATCGCCTACGTGACATTCTCGATCGTTTTACAACTAACCCACTTATGGGCGTACTAGCAGGTATGTTAGTTACCGTACTGATTCAATCTAGCTCAGGAACAACCGCTTTAACAGTTGGACTTGTAAGTGCTGGATTTATGACGCTCAGACAAGCAATTGGCGTTATTATGGGTGCTAACATTGGTACAACTGTTACAGCATTTATTATCGGAATTAAAATCGGAGAATATGCTCTTCCAATTATGGCAGTTGGAGCAATCTTACTATTCTTCTTTAAAAATAAAAAAGTACAATCTCTTGGACAAGTCGTCTTCGGATTTGGTATGTTATTCTTCGGTTTAGAATTAATGAGCACAGGTATGAAGCCACTACGCTCTTTAGAATCATTCCAAGAATTAACTGTTAGTATGAGTAACAGCCCAGTCCTAGGAGTTATCGTAGGTACAATCTTTACATTAATTGTACAAAGCTCAAGTGCAACAATTGGAATCTTACAAGAATTATTCGGCCAAGGTGCAATCGATTTAAAAGCTGCTCTACCTGTACTGTTTGGTGATAATATCGGAACAACAATTACCGCTGTATTAGCAGCGATTGGTACTTCTATTGCAGCAAGGCGCGCAGCATTAGTACACGTTATCTTTAACATAGTTGGTACCATCATCTTTACAATTTTATTAGTACCATTTACAAACTTAATTCAATATTTCCAAACATCGTTAAACTTAAATCCAGAAATGACAATTGCTGTTGCGCATGGAACATTCAACGTAACGAATGCGATTATTCAGTTTCCATTCATTGCAGTGTTAGCGTGGATTGTAACAAAAATTATTCGCGGAGAAGATGCCGCTATTGACTTTAAACCGCAGCATTTAAATCCAATCTTTATTGAACAATCTCCTGCTATCGCCTTAACAGAGGCACAAAAAGAGATTATTCGTATGGCAGAGTTCTCATTACACGGCCTAAAAGAAGCAACTCAATTTTTAAATACAAAAGAAAAGAAACATGCTGATATGGCAACTCAACTAGAGGGTGCTATTAACAACTTAGATAGAAAAATTACGGAGTATTTAGTGCTACTTTCTGAAAAACCACTTTCACCAATGGATTCCGAAAAACATTCTGTCTTAGCGTCTGTTGTCGGAGATATTGAACGCGTTGGCGACCATGTAGAAAACGTTGTAGAACTTGTGGACTCCCAAATTTCTAACCGTGTCACACTATCAGATGAAGCAATGGCGGAACTAAATGAAATGCTTGAACTAACAATTTCAACATTACAAGATGCAATTGGAGCTTTAACAAACTTCGACACTGGACTTGCACAAACGGTCATTACGAAAGAACGTAAAATTGACCAAATGGAACGTGTATTACGTAAGCGCCACGTGCTACGCCTGAATGAACGTAGTTGCTCAGGTGATGCAAGCATCATCTTTATTGATATAGTAAGTAATTTAGAGCGTATCGGTGATCACGCTGTAAATATTGCAGATGGAGTTTTAGGGGAACAAGGGAAAGTTGCATTAAAACAAACACTATAATACAAATTGAAAAAACTGATATAAAATCTTTCTTTTTTGGTGAGAAAGAGCGTCCGTCCTTGCATAGAAGCGGTCAGGGTCTTTTTTAGCCCCATGACGAGTGAAAACAAAGAGAGAAAACGAGTGCAGGTCTCCTTTTGTTTTCATAGCAGCGACTGATATGCCAACAAATCAAAATGTATTTAATCGAGTAGAAGACATGGCAATCCCATGTCTTCTATCACTTTATAATTGATTTTTTTCCTTTTCATTTATAAGAATTGCTCGAAATGATGTATGATTTATTATGTCTATCTCCTTTACTCCTAACAAACAGTTTTTTCACTTCATTATATAAGGCCTATAGAAGAATGTAATATAATCTTCCTCTTGAACATATTTCAACAAATCTTACTTCTTTATTATTTTTTCATAATATGTATTTCTATTTCTAATACGACAAATTATAATTGTTCTATTGCTTATTCCCCTAAAATTCACTTTTCGAAAGGCGGAAAAATCTGACTTTTCGTGAAATAAATCGGATTTTAGCGAAATGTAAATGATTTGTAATGTTCTTTTTCGCTAACATTCATTATAATTAGGTGATATGAGTATCGTATTTCAATCCAAATGAAGGAGTATATGAAATGGATCAAAACCCATCTTTGCAAGAAAATACACGAAATAATAAGAAAAAAGGAAAGAAAAAAACAAAAATCATTCTAAGTGCTCTCTTATTATTTTTAATAGTAGGAGGCGGTTATACTTGGTTTTTAGTAAATAAAGCATCCTCTGCTGTTTTTAATGCCGCCCACGATTTAGCACGCGGTGATAAATCAGATTTACGTGATAAAGCAGTTAAACCTATTTCTAACAATGTATCTGTATTAATCATGGGCGTTGATGAAAGCGATGTCCGTGGCAAAGAATACGGTGCTGCTATAAGAACAGATGCAATGTTACTTGCAACTTTTAATAAAGATAGTAAAACTGTAAAACTTTTAAGTATTCCACGAGACACATATACTTATATCCCAATAGAAAAGAAAATGGATAAAATTACGCATGCACATGCATTTGGTTCGGCTAAAAATGGAAAAGCTGGTGGCCCGCAAGCTAGTATTGATGCGGTAGAAGATTTACTCCACGTTCCTGTTGATTACTTTGTAAAATTCAACTTTAAATCATTTATAAAAATTGTGGATGATTTAGGTGGTATTGAAGTAGACGTTCCTGTTGAATTTACTGAACAAGATAGTAACGATAATGCAGGTGCAATCCACTTGAAAAAAGGCGTTCAAAAATTAAACGGTGAAGAAGCTCTTGCTCTTGCTAGAACACGCCATATTGATAGTGATGCAATGCGTGGTCAACGTCAACAACTTGTTATCGAAGCCATTCTGAAAAAACTAACAAACATTGATTCTGTAACAAAAGTAGGAAATATTATTGATCACATTAATGGACAGTTCGTTACAAACTTAACATTTGATGATATGTTATCATTCTATAAATACGGTTCAGATTCTTCACTTGAAAAATTACAAATTAATGGTAAAGATTGTTATATGTCAGCTGGTGATAAAGAATGCGGTCGTGCAAGTGATGGTGGTACGTATTATTATGTGCCAGTAGAAAAAGATTTAGACGATTTAACAAAACAACTTCGTACTCATCTTGGACTATCTGAGTATAAGAAAGTTGATTCTGATGATAAAGAGAACAAGAAAAAAACAAGCTCTGAGAAAACAAAAGATACGAAACAAGATAACGATAATCGTCAAAATTCTACTAACCAAAAAAGTAACAATGACGATGAAAACGTAAAGACCAAAACATCATCGAATGAGAAAACAAAAGATACAAATCACGATAGCGATAATCGTCAAAATTCTACTAACCAAAAAAGTAACAATAACGATGAAAACGTAGAGACCAAAACATCATCGAATGAGAAAACAAAAGATACAAATCACGATAACGATAATCGTCAAAATTCTACTAACCAAAAAAATAACAATAACGATGAAGACACAGAGACAACATCGAATAAAAATTAATAAAAAACCCAGCTCTATAAAGATAGAGCTGGGTTTTTATACACCCTAATATAATTTTGAAAACAACAAAAATTCTAATTTTTTTAACTATCAATTTCAATATCTTTAAATTATAATAAAAGGTAGAATTATATTCTAATTAACAGGAGGCACAAACATATGAAAGCCGCAGTAAAGCATAACGTTTCAGACTTTAAAGATTATCTACAATCCAATGAAATACATATGGAAGAAAACATAGATGAGAATGATGGCTCTGTATTTTTTTCAGTAAACTTAGAAACAGAGAGTGGTGCAAAAGTTCGTCTTATCGCTGCCTTTCATAACGAGCATCCTACTGTCGATATATATTGCTTCAATGTCGCTCAAGTTCCTGATTCAGCCAAGAAAAGCGAAATATTACATTTAATCAACGAACTAAATACAGCATATAGATTCGCAAAATTCACAATTAGTAACAGCGACTCCATTGATATTTCAACTTCCCTTGTATTTACAGAACCATACTTTAACCCTGCCCTTGTATTTGAGCATACTAGACTATTATATAAAGCTGCAAATGATGAATATGAAAGATTAATGAAACTTATTTGGGCTTAATAACTTGAATGCCACTGGTTCTCTAGTGGCGTTCTTACATTCTTTCTATACTAACCTTCTTCTTAAAATATCTATCCAGTAATATCTGGTAATACACTTCCCAAAAATCATATTACAATGCGATATCCATCCAAATTTTAATAGATGTTGAAACAATCAATATCGCTAATATCCACTGCAATATTTTTTGATTTAACCTCTTCCCTACACTTGCTCCAAGCGGTGAAGCAATTAAACTTGCAATCGCGATCATTATAGACGGCAGTACTACCACTTGTCCTGTAGTTACTTTTCCAATTGTAATCCCGATAGATGAAATAAAAGTAATTGCTAATGAAGTTGCAATTGTCATATGTGTAGGGATTTTAAGAATGACAAGCATAATTGGCACAAGTAGAAATGCACCGCCTGCTCCAACAATACCAGAAGAAGTACCTACGATAAATGCTAAAACACTAGCTAATCCTTTATTATACGTCAATGCTTCTAAAGGAAGCTCGCTGCGATTTTTTTTCGGAATAAACATCATAATAGCTGCTATCGTAGCTAAAATAGCATATACAATATTAACTTGCCCTGCATCTAATACTCTTGAACCTAAACTCCCGACAAAACTTCCCACTAAAATACTCGTTCCCATATATAGCACCAATGTTTCATTTATATAACCGCTTTTCCGATAAACCCATACACCTGCAAATGTTGCGAAAAACACTTGAATAGCTGTAATACCACTTACTTCATGTGCCGTATAACCAGTAAACCCTAATAGCACAGGAATATATAAAATCATCGGATAATTAATAATAGCACCGCCAATACCAACCATTCCTGATATAAATGAACCAACAAAACCAATAAGAAAGATTACAATCATAAAACTGAAGCTCATCTTTATTTTTCTCCCTTCTAGAAAGAAGGCGTTCTTTAATGAATTACCTTTAAATAAATAGATTCACATTTCCATCAGAAGCATCTGCTAGATAAGCTGCCACACCAGCAAATTCAACATCTTCCATAATCTCTTCTTCTTTTAGTCCTAATAAATCAACTGTCATTTGACAAGCTACAAGCCTAACACCTTGCTCTTTTGCCATATCAATTAAATCTGGAAGCGGCATAGCATTGTGCTTTTTCATAACATGCTTAATCATTTGAGGGCCCATACCGGCAAAATTCATTTTAGATAAGCCCATCTTATTTGCACCGCGAGGCATCATCTTTCCAAACATTTTCTCTAAGAAGTTTTTCTTTACTTTTATATATTCATCTTTTCGAAGTGCATTTAACCCCCAAAACGTATGGAAAATAGTCACCTCTTGATCATACGCCGCTGCACCATTGGCAATAATATAAGCTGCCATCACCTTATCGTAATCTCCACTAAACAAAACAATCGTTGTTTTTTTCTTTTTCTCCATGTTAACTCCCCACTTCAATATACCTATGCGGGTATTTTGTGAAATATACAAAAGCCTTTATTTATAAAAGAACCCTGCGTCGTACTCCGTATTATTCTATTTTACCTTCCCAATCTAACATACCACCAGTCATATTTATAACCCCAAAACCATAGCTTTCTAAAAACTGAACAGCTCGTGAACTTCTCCCACCAGAGCGACACACCATAATATATTCTTTGTTTTTATCTAATTCATGCATGCGAAATTCCAACAGACCAAGTGGAATATGAATAGCTCCCGGAATTTTCCCTTCCATCACCTCTTCCACTTCACGAACATCAATAACGTGTAATACTTCATGATTCATCAATTTATTTTCTAATTCTTTTGCTGTTATTTCCTTCATTTTTCATTTCCTCCTTAATTCCAAGCATTCATACCACCTGAGACATTCGTAATATGTTGAAAGCCTAATTTTTTTAACATTTTTGTTGCTTGTTTACTTCTCATTCCACTTTGACAAATTACAATTACTTCTTTGTTTTTATCTAAATGACTCGCTTTTTGTGCTAACTCATTTAATGGGATATTCTGAAACCCTTGAATATGATTCCCTCTAAATTCACCAGGTGTACGAACATCAATAAATTGTTTATTTTTTTTATTCATCTCCGTCTTTAGTTCTTTCCCGTTTATATTTTTAACTCCCTTAACCGGTAAAAAGCGAGAAATGATAAACCAAGCAACAAGTATAGTTAAAACAATATTGAATACTACATTTGCACTCATACACCATCTCCTCCAATCTTTCTCTATACAATTCGTATCCGTAGAGCAGGTCTTTTTATTTTACGCCTTTTTAATCCAGAACTTCAGTACACCATTTTCTTCCGTATGCTGTAGTACTTCGTGTCCACCTGTTTTTGACCAAGCTGGAATATCCTTTATTGCACCTTTATCTGTTAAATGAACCTCTAGCACTTCTCCAGATTGTAAAGCTTCCATAGCTTTTTTTGTTCTTACGATTGGCATTGGGCATGCTAAGCCTTTCACATCTAATACTTGTTTTGCATTCATATTCTATACCTCCAACATATTTTTTTATTATTAATCGTGCACCGCACAGCGGTTTGGACCAATTTCCATTTCGCGCTCTTCTTCTACACTTGGATTGATTTTCCCCATATTCGTCTGACGAATATCTTGATATGCATTCGGCTGGGGCGGTAAATTTTCTGTAACTGTTTTTCGAAACTCCAACTCATCTTCAATATTTAATCCTGCATTTCGTTTAAATAGATCTTTCAATTTTGCACGAACCCGCCCTTGCTCATCCAATTCGCTTGCTTTCGAATAATGCGCTGGTAAAACAATCAAATCTTGAGATAATGTTTTATAACGTTTATATAAAGTGTTACGCAAATCACTTACCCAATCTTCCGCTTTTCCCGCAAGATCCGGACGACCAATAGAATCTACAAATAAAATGTCACCTGATAGAAGATAAACATCATCTACAATGAATGATGTACTTCCAATTGTATGACCTGGTGAATAGATCGTCTCAATAGCAATTTTTGTTCCTCCCACCTGAATGACAATTCCTTCAACAAGTGGCTCATAAGAAAAAACAACTTCTTCAGCATCTTTTGGCGGTAACCAATACGTACCTTTCACCTTCTGTGCTAACTTACGACCACCAGAAATATGATCGGCATGTAAATGTGTATCCATAACGTTTGTAATCATAGCACCTTGTTCTTCTGCAAACTCCTCATATGCTTCAATTGTTCGTATAGAATCAATGACTACAGCTTCCCCATTTGAAATAACCATATAGGACAAACATCCTTTTCCAAGACGGTTAAATTGATACACGCTGCCACCATCTTTTAAATCCCCTACTTTAATCGGCTTCACATATTCACTCCAAGCTTTCATACCACCAGCTAAATAATAAACATTTTTCAAACCAGCCTCTATAAGTTGCTCAGCAACAAACTTGGAAGATCCTTCTTTCGCACATACAACAAGAATATCTTTTTCCTTTGGCAACTCTTCCAAGATGCTTTCTACGCCTTCTAACAAATCAAAGTATGGTTTATTAATAGAAGAAACTTGTTTCCCTTCAATTTTCCAATCCACATAATCCACTTCATTACGAACATCTAAAATAAATAATTCTCCAAATAAAACTTTCTCAGCAATATCTTTCGCTTGTAATCCTATAGCACCCACTACCTTACCCCCTATGGTATAAATTTTGTTAAAAAAATTAAAAGTTAACTGCCCTACTCAAATTTTTTCTTATTCTTTTTCTGTAGTAGCTTACCACCACATCACTCAATATACATATACCTGTACGGGTATGTTAAAATGCTTTTTAAAATCTGTCAACACATTCGTTTGACAGATTATCTGCTTTTCACAAGCAGTTGTACAGCCTCTTTAATTAAATCTTCATTTGATGTATCGCCTTTTTCAAATTGTTCTCGCAAACAGTTTTCCAAGTTCGTTCCTACAATTAATCCAATTGTGCGATCCATAGCAGAGCGAGATGCTGTTAATTGTGTAATAACCTCTTTACAATCTTTTTCTTCTTCAATCATTCGAAGTACACCGCGAATTTGTCCTTCAATTCGCTTCAACCTATTTTTAATATCTTGATTATATTCCAACGTGCTATCACCTCAATACTTTAATAGACATGCTTTATCTAAAAAAATGTCTACTGCACCAGATTGTAGTAAAATTCTTATTTGAATTTACAACCTCATCATATACCCTTCAGGGTATTTTGTAAAGCCATATTTTTATATTTAAAATTAATTCCTACTATATTACCTTATATTATTAGCCACAGCCCCTAATATATTAATATACAATGCAGTTTGGTAAAGCAGTTGCATACAATTTAAAACCACCATCTACATTCTTCACCTTATATCCTTTTTCCATTAACATACGTGCAGCAACATAGCCTCTCATACCTAGCTGGCATGTAATATATATTTCTTCATTTACTGGAATTTCATCCAATCTTTCACGTAATTCATCTAATGGAATATTAACTGATCCCTTAATCATCCCTTGTTTCAATTCATTTGGTTCACGAACATCAATTAAATATCCACCTTTTTGGGCAATATGATTAATTTCATGCCACTGCACTGTATCTACAAGCCCTTCAATCATATTACTTGCAACATACCCCACCATGTTTACTGGGTCTTTTGCAGAAGAATACGGCGGTGCGTATGCTAATTCTAAATCTGGTAAATCCATTACCTTTAGCTTAGCTTTCATTGCCGTCGCAATTACATCAATTCGTTTATCTACACCGTCACGCCCAACAGCTTGTGCACCATAGATTTCTCCTGATTCTTTATTAAAAAGCAATTTTAATAAAATTGGATATGCATTTGGATAATAACCCGCATGAGAATTCGCCTGTACATGCACTACCTCATAGGGTATATTTAAACTCTGCAATACCTTTTCATTTACTCCTGTTGAAGCAACCGTTAATTCAAATACTTTTGCAATTGATGTTCCCATCGTCCCTTTGTATACAGACTCTGTATGCCCATGAATGATATCCGCTAATAGACGACCTTGCCGATTTGCTGGCCATGCTAATGGAATCATTGTCTCTGTTTCTGTTACAAAATCTTTTACTTCAATCGCATCACCAATGGCATAAATAGATGAATCAGACGTTTGTAGTTTTTCATTTACTTTAATTGTCCCGCGTACTCCAAGTTCTAGTCCTGCTTCTTTTGCCAAGCTACTCTCTGGCTGGACACCGATAGACAGAATTACCATATCAGTATTGATTTTCGAACCACTTTTTAAGCGTACGACTGCTCCGCCTTCTTCAAAAGTATCTACTCCATCTTCTAAAATGAGCTGAACACCATGCTTTTTCATATGTTCGTGTACATATGCTGCCATTTCATAATCAATTGGGGGCATTACTTGATTTGCCATCTCAACAAGCGTCACATCAATTCCTTTTTCTCTCAAGTTTTCTGCCATTTCAACACCAATAAATCCTCCCCCAATAACAGTAGCATGACGTGGTTTCTTCTCATCAATATACGCTTTAATGCGATCTGTATCTGGTACATTTCGTAATGTAAACAACGTTTTTACTGTTTCAATTCCTGGAATAGGCGGTACAATTGGTTTAGATCCTGGTGAAAGAATTAAAATATCATAAGACTCTTCGTATGTTTCATTTGTCATTACATTTTTCACAACAATTGTTTTTTCTTCTTTATTAATTTTTATCACTTCACTTAAAACTCGAATATCTAAATGAAATCGCTTTGACATCTTTTCAACAGTTTGCACTAACAACCTCTGTCTCTCTTGAATCACACCACCAATGTAATATGGTAACCCACAGTTTGCAAACGAAATATATTCGCCTCGCTCGAACATAATAATTTCATCCTCTTCACTTAAACGACGAAGACGTGCTGCTACTGATGCTCCTCCTGCAACTCCACCGACTACAACAATTTTTTTGCTCATCTTTTCATAACCTCCACGATTATTTTCATTTAACTTTTCTTCTTTTTACTTACTACATATAAATATACAGGACATCAAATTACATATACCCGTATAGGTATATAATAAACACAAAAAAATAGAATGACAATATATAAAGCTCAAACTTTATACTTGTTCACAAAATTGAAACAAGCTTGGTATGAAAAAAGCCACTGGTTTCCCAGCGGCTTTACACATATTTCCGATGCACCATCTTCCCATCATATGAGAAGACAACACCTTTATTCTCAACATTAGATTCCATATGCACCGTTCTTCCCCATAGCTGATGAATGTACGGCAGTACTTTCTCTAAGTATTTTAAATCAAGCTCAATTCCTTCATAACAATGCTTAATATATAATTCCCCATTTTTCAAATAATCCCCATCTTCCACCACTAAATATGGAAATCCGCCATTTGTTCTCATATTAACAAGCTGATCACGAACATGTTCCCACTCTTTATCAATTACCTTATACTCTTTTCCTTGGCGCTGGAATAAGTACATATCTTCTCTCATAACCAATTCTTTATTTAAGTAATTCCTTAAGAAGGATACATCCCATTCAATTTCTCGCACTTCAAAGATTTTTTCACGGCCTGATCCAGGTTTTACACCACGACGTTTCATTTCTTCAGTTGGATTATTATAACGTTCTTCAATATCTTCGAACATTTTAATGCCAAGGTAGTATGGGTTAATGCTTGTTTTTGATGGTTGAACTACACCCGCGTTAAGCTTCGCAAATTCAATTGCCTCATCAGATGTTAAGTCCATTTCGCGAAGAATACGTTGATGCCAGAAGGACGCCCAGCCTTCGTTCATGATTTTCGTTTCTAGTTGCGGCCAGAAATACAACATTTCTTCTCGCATCATCGTTAAAATATCACGTTGCCATTCATCTAGCTCCCTACTATATTCTTCAATAAAGAGCAGCAAATCTTTCTCTGGCTGCGGCGGGATTTTCTTTTTCTTCCGCATATTTGGCCGTTCTCGTTTTTTATTTCTATCATCTAAATTCCACAAATCATCATACTGTGAAACTCGTTTCTTTTCTACTTCTTCCTCTTCTAAGTCATCTATGCTCCAAGCTAGCTTCGGCCGCATAAGCGATGGATCAATATGTTCTTGAATGGCCAAAACAGCATCTAAAAACGTTTCTACCTCTTCTTTTCCATATTTATGTTCATATGCTTTAATTCGTTCTGCTGTCGCTGCCATACTTTCAACCATATCGCGCTTTGTATTTGAGAAGCGGATATTATTTTTAAAGAAATCGCAGTGTGCTAATACGTGTGCTACAATCAATTTATTTTGAATCAATGCATTTGTATCGAGTAAAAATGCATAACATGGGTCAGAGTTGATGACAAGCTCATATATTTTACTAAGTCCCAAATCGTAATGTAGCTTCATTTTGAAGAATTGTTTCCCAAAACTCCAATGTGAAAAACGCGTCGGCATGCCATAAGCACCAAATGTATAAATAATTTCCGCTGGGCATACTTCATAGCGCATCGGATAAAAATCCAGCCCAAATCCAGTTGCAATTTCAGTAATTTCAGCGATTGCATATTGTAGTGCTTTATCATCACTAGTTCTCATTATTTTCCCTCCTTACACTTTCCCTTAAGAAAGTGTATGAAGGAAAACAAGCTTTCATGAGAAATGATGAAAAATAGATACTCTACCATTCACTTTAACCAGTAGTCTTTTTCATAATCATATGACAGATACTGCTCTTCATAACAGCGTTGGCACATATTATAAGGGTAATCCCCTGGCATATATTTTTGACAATACTTGTACCTTTTACGATGGTTTAGCAAGTGTTTACTTACATACTCATCAATTACTGCAATATAAAAAAGTACTAGAAAAGCACAAAAAAGCCGGATACAAATTTCACATCATTTGCATCCAGCTTTCCACCTTTATCTATTACCCTTCAATAACTTCAAGCTTCTCCATAATCGGCGTGCGCTCTTTTCCTTCTGGCTTCTTATCGAAATAACCAATATGAAGGATTCCAACAATGCGTTGTCCTTTTGTTAATCCAATTCCTTCTATAAATAAAGGATTATAATTCAATCCGCCTGATTTCCAAACACAGCCTAGTCCACGTTCCCAAGCGAGTAACTGAAAGTTTTGCATAAATGCACATACTGCTGCGTAGTCTTCATCGCGCTGGATTTGACGTGGATCTTCATCCATATACACAATGATTTGAGCTGGTGTACTTAGAAAACGATCGGATAAAATTTTACCTCGTTTTGTTCTTTCTTCTTCTGTAAAAGAATTTAATACAGCATCTACTAATGTTTTACGTCCTTCACCAATATATAATTTACATTTCCATGGCTCACGATGCTGATGGTTTGGTGCCCACGTTGCATCATTTAATAATTCAATTAATAATTCTTTTTCTACTTCTCTATCTGTAAATGTACGAATCGAACGTCTTTCTTTAATGATATTTGCAATGGAAGTATATGTAGTCATATGTTTCTCTCCCTTATTCTCATCTATATGTATAAGTTTGTTATTGATATTGATTTTCAATTTCGATTATAACGCAGTTTTCTACCATTAATCAATGTTTTATGTTGTGAAACTAATAAAAAATTTTTTTGTTACATTGCGAAAAAAACTTGAAATGTTCACAAGTTTTTCACAACTTACGGACATGCTATGTGTAAAGTTTTCCATTTCATTCAATTAGGAGGAATTTGTATGTACAAAAGAATTGTATTAAGTATGGCTATGGTAGCACTGCTATGTGGAGTATCTGTCTTCCCAGCTGCAGCTGCCTCGCAAAAAGAAGTTGCGGTGCAGCATCATAAGTTAATCTCAGAAGAACAAATCCAGTCGTTAGAAAAACAAGGATACAACAAGCATGAAATTTGGAAAGCAGCACACATTGCAAAGATTAGCAAAAAAGATATTAAAGATGTTTTATCGTACTATAAACAAAATAAATCTTGGAAAGAAACAGCAAAGCATTTTGGCGTGGATCCAAAGAAACTGCATAAACATCATATGAGTAAAGAAATGAAGCAAGCACTACTGCAAAAAGTAGCCGAAATGCAAAACTCCACACCAGAACAAATGCAGAAAATAATGAAAGATAATAATATTCGTTTGCATCACCTTACAGTTTTAACCATCATTGCACAAAAAAGCAATACACCATTCAATGACGTATTAAAAATGAAAAAAGATGGCATGCATATTAAACAAATCGCAGAAAAATTAAATGTGAAAAAAGAAGATATAAGAGCTGAAATGATGAAATTAATACAGTCCGTGAAAGAAAAAAAGACAAATTAAACATAAAAAGGAAGAAGCATTTGTTGCCCTTCCTTTTTTATGTTTCCTGTATAAAATTTGTTCTTCCCAAAAAAACTAACGAGAGCATTCCATATAAGGGAAGGAGTGAAAATTATTGTTTAGCTTACCACGAAAAAATTCTAAAGCAAAAAACAAAAAAATGAGCTGTACCATTCCAGAATTTATTCATACGATGAAAGAATCTACGGATTTTGTATCCTACAACATAACAGAAAATGGAAAAATCTGTCTTTTTTATTATAAATCTGTCGTGGAAGAGCTCATAATTAAACGATTTATTTTGACACCTATTAAAAAGCAATTAGAACAAATCCAAAACATTGCAGACTTGACAAACATCGTCTTTATTGAAGACATTATTATCTCTCCTTCCATTGATGATATTCGTGAAAAGTTATTGGGTGGATATGTACTCATAGAGTTACAAAATACATCATATGCTGCACAGTATGCTTTAATTCAAGCAGAAAGTACCGTTCTTGGTAAGCGTTTATATAATGATACTGAAAATGAATATAGTGTAATTGGACCGAAAGTTGGTTTTGTGGAGAGCATTGATATAAATATTCACTTATTACGTCGCGGTATCATAACAGAGCAACTCATTTTTAAAGAGATTATTGTCGGTTCTATGTCCAAGACACATGTTACCATTGCCTATATAAAAGGACTAACAAATGAACAACACATTAATACAGCGACGCAGCGTCTTCAAGATATTGATTTTGATGTTCCTTTTGATGCGACAATGATTGAACAATTTTTGAGTGATAATAGTAACTCACCCTTTCCCGTTTTACTGCCAACTGAGCGAGTTGATCGGGCTGTATTCGCTCTTATCACTGGTCAAGTATTAATTTTAACAGACGGATCACCGTATGCATTAGCCGGACCAACAACATTATTAGACTTTTTTGTTTCTCCAGAAGATTATTATTTACCATGGATCATCGGCTCCTTCTTCCGGATTATTCGCTTTTTTGGTGCTTTATTTTCTCTGTTTTCTTCTGCCATTTATACAGCTGTCTTAACATTTCATTATCAAATGATCCCATCAGATTTGTTAGGACCTATTATTTTTTCTAGAGCCAATGTACCTTTTCCCCCAGTTTTAGAAGCACTCTTTTTAGAAATTACAATTGAATTACTTCGTGAAGCTGGAGCACGCTTACCTACAAAGGTCGGTCAAACCATTGGTATTGTCGGTGGAATTGTTATTGGACAAGCTTCTGTTCAAGCTGCTTTAACGAGTACAATTTTATTAATTGCAGTCGCATTATCTGCATTAGCTTCTTTCACCACACCGACAGTGAAGATGTCTTCGACAATTCGTTTGCTCCGGTTTCCACTCATTGTTTTAGCCGGTGCCTTTGGCGGACTTGGTCTTATTGTTGGATTTGTGATGATACTTACGCACTTAATTCAGTTAAAATCACTTGGATCACCTTACTTAGTACCTTTATATCCATTTCGTGGTTTAGCTGCATCTGAAGGTTTTATTCGCTTCCCATTTAGCCACACAGCGCAGCGTCCTTCTTTTCTACGCCCAAAATCGAATTGGCGCTATAACCCGAGTAAAGCAAAGACAAAACGTGATGGTGAAAAGACATGAAAAAATTTTTAACTGTATGGATCATTGGGGGATTATTTTTCCAATCTGCTTGCACTCAAACTCAAATTATTGATACACAAAGAATTATTCATGTTGCGGGATTCGATATAGACAAAAATAAAGAAGTTCAAGGAACGATTTTGTATCCCGACTATACCCGTGGTGTACAGACGAAACCAAAAATTCAGTCAACATCGGCAAATTCGATTGAAACAATCGCATCTCGTATGAATGGAAAGTCCCCTCACAATGTTGTTGTAGGACAAATGCGTACCGTGTTATTTGGGAAGTCTTTTGGTACATATGGAATTGGTGATATTGTGAATAATTTACAAAGAGATCCCAATATTGGAAGGGATGTACAATTTGCATTTGTCGACGGCTCAGCAGAACAGCTGTTAAAACATGTTGCGTCAAATGGTTCATTATATCTCTCTGACTTGTTGGATCAAAATATGATGAATGAAAATATTCCTCGTGCTACTTTAAATATTTTTTTATATGATTACTATTCATATGGATCCGATCCATTCATTCCTTACATTCAAATGAGTAATAATAAAGCGGCTACAGTAAAAGGACTTGCATTTCTCAAAAAAGACAAAGTAGTTATGTTTGCCGATCAAAAAGATTCATTTTTAGTAAAATTACTGACTCATCCTACTAAAAATGGTCGTTATGAAACGTCCATCCAAAAAGATGGCCATAAAGGGCTTGTAGTCACACAAAACTTATCTGGAAAAAGCACCTATTATCTTGATGGAAATGGTGAGATTCCGAAAGTAAACATTCATTTAAAACTAAATGGCTTGATAAAAAACTCTCCGAATTGGCTTAATTTAACGGAGCCTCAAAATATAGCTTATATCAAAAAACAAATCGAGCAAACGATGGAAAAACAGTCTAAAGCTTTGATTCAGCAATTTCAACAAAAACAAATAGATCCGTTAGGAATACAGGATCAAATTAGAAGCCGCACAAGAAAATGGAACATACAACAAATACATAAAATGTATCCATCTGTAGATGTAAATATTGATGTAAAGGTTAATGTTGTGCAATCTGGTATCGGAGAATGATGAGGTGACGATATGAATACCCGCAGCAAAGAACTAACAGTATCTCCTTACTTCGCTTTCTTTTTGGTTCACTCTCTTCAAATCGGAGTAGGAATTTTAGGATTTCAACGTATCCTGATTAAAAGCGCTGGATATGATGCTTGGATTTCTCTTATCCTTATGGGATTTGCAACTCACATTGTTTTATTTTGTATGTTAGCGATGCTAGAGAAAGATAACGACTTAATCAATATACATACAACATGCTTTGGAAAGTGGATCGGATCTTTCTTTTCTCTATGCTTTACTGCTTATTTTCTTTTATTTTGCCTTACCATTCTTCAAACATATATTGAAGTCATTCAAGTTTGGGTATTTCCTACACTTAAATCGTGGAAATTGAATGTACTCTTTTTATTCATTGTTTTTTATGTTATAAAAGGTGGATTTCGCTCTGTAACCGGTATTTGCTTTTGGGGGATCGTCATTCCTTTTTTTGTAATCTTTTTTTTAATTTTCCCAATGAAATATGCTCATTTCCGTAATATTTTACCTATTTTGACGCATTCACCTTTACAAATTTTTCAATCAGCAAAAGATTCTATATTAGAATTTCTCGGATTTGAAGCATTACTATTTGTATACCCACTCATTGAAAAAGGAAAATCTCTAAAAAGATGGGCACACGGTGGAATTGCTTTAACAACCATTATTTACGTTATCTTAGCACTCATTTCTTTCATGTACTTTAGTGAAGGACTTTTGCAGCGTACAATTTGGGCAACCTTAACAATGCTTAAAATTATTAAAATTCCTTTCATTCAACGATTTGAGTACATCATTATTTTTGTTTGGTTTCTCATCATTTTACCTAATCTTTGTGTAACGATTTGGTCTTCTTGCCAATCCATAAAACGATCGTTCCATATTCCGTTTAAGTTTACATTGCCTTTTTTCATTTTCCTTGTGTATATCGCGTCTTTATTTATTATAAACAGAGAACATATTAATACATTGAACACGCTCCTATCTCGGGCTGGTCTGTATATCGTATATGTTTATATCCCTCTCCTTTTTCTATGGCATTCCATTCGCTGGCGATTGAAAAATAAACAAAATAAAACTTCACCATAGGAAAGTACTAGCGATTTTGGTACAATTTTACTAATACAAAGGCAAAGGGGATATGCAGATGAAAAAATATCTATTCTCTCTACTTGTAATAAGCAGTCTTATGCTTTCTGGATGCGGCGCAGCGGACAAGAAACAAACGTCTGAACCGAAAGAAGAACACGCTTCCCATTCTCAGCAAGGTGATATACAAGAAACAACAAAAGGGATCGACACGCTACCAACGTTTCTGGACAAACTAGACCCACAAATGAAAGAAATCTATACAGTTGCAGGAAAAAATGCCGAATTATTAAATTGGATACCTTGTTATTGTGGATGCGGAGAAAGTGTGGGACATAAAAATAATAAAAACTGTTTTATTCGTGAAATTAAGAAAAATGGAGAAGTTGTTTGGGATTCTCACGCAACGACCTGTGTAAACTGTTTAGAAATTGCGGTAGAATCTGCATCTATGCATCAAAAAGGAAAATCGACTCTTGAAATTCGAAAATACATTGATAATAAATATAAAGAAGGCTACGCAAAACCAACGCCTACCCCAATGCCAAAAGCGTAAAAACGAGGAATTTCCTCGTTTTTTATTTTTTACGTAACATTTCCCTTAGCAAATTCTTTCAAGTGTTTTTCTTCTCGATTGACGTACACTATATGTAACTCCTCAGTAAGGAGGGTACACAATGCAGACATATAACGACTACGATAAAGCTCTCTATTACACGTATTGTTGTAATTGGGACAAGTTGCTTGTTTTAATGGTGCAAACTGATGATCAATTATTTTCTAAACGAATCGAGCATTTTTTACATGCTTACAAATATGGAAAAGAACTACCAGAAGTAGATAAACAACTTCAACTTCTATTCCAATATATCGACCATGCTTCACAAAAGTCGCATATAGAAGAAATAGACCAAGTACAAATGTAAATGAAGCGCTATTCTCCCTTTGAGAATAGCGCTTTTTGAATATTTTTCCACATTCCCGTTCATAATACACATATCAATAGTGGACGGACGTGATTATTTGTATAAATCCTTGTACGTGTTTCTCAGCATGATGATACTGCTAATTGGTTGTGAAAAAGCGAATAATCCTCATTTATTTCAAGGGGTAAAACAAGAGAAAAACATATGGAATATCTTAATTATCGGTAGCGATTCACGAGGTGAACAACAAGCCCGTGCTGATACAATTATGATTGCCCAGTACAATAAAAAAGAAAATACAGCAAAGCTCGCTTCAATTATGCGGGATAGTTATGTAGAAATTCCTTCTTATGATAAAAAATATAATAAAATCAACGCTGCCTATTACTATGGCGGCCCTGAATTATTACGAAAGACGATTCAACATAATTTTGGAATCGATGTTTCTCATTACGTTACGATTGATTTTGAAGCATTTGTTAAAATTGTGGATACCATTGCACCTGAAGGAATTGAAGTGAATGTTACACAAACAATAATCGATGATATGGGACTACATGTAAAGCCAGAAATACAACCTCTTCACGGGAAAGATTTACTAAAATACGCGCGTTTTCGCCATGATACTGAAAGTGACTTTGGCCGTGTGAAACGACAACAAGAAGTACTCCGGGCATTGAAACAAACCCTTACTGATAAAGTTCACTCTATAGATGGGGTACTAAATTTACCAATAATGGCACATGAACTCTCTCCATATATAAAAACAAATCTAGATATACCAACGCTCTTTTCACTTGGGAATAATATTTTGTTTCAACCCATTGATAATATAGAAACGATGCGAATTCCAATTGATAACGAATATGAATCTGCTCTTACCAAACACGCTGGTTCCGTATTAAAAATAAATCCAGAAACAAATAAAGAAGCAATTCAAAAATTTTTCAATGCTACAAAAGCCGTAAACACCCCCTAAAAACAAGGTTCATGGACCTTGTTTTTTTATTTCCAAGTTTTCCCCTTATAAAACTTTCCTTGATAAAAATATTTTCTCTTTATTTTCTTGTCCTTTTCATACTATAATTTAGTATGTAACTATTATAAGAGAGGTAAAAAACATGAAACGTGAGAAAAAACAAGAATATGCATTGTTTACTGCTTGGGGAGCTTCTTTTATTGCTACACTTGGAAGCTTATATTTTTCGGAGATCATGAAATTTGAGCCTTGTGTACTTTGTTGGTATCAACGCATTTTTATGTACCCATTTGTTTTATGGCTTGGTATTGCAGTTGTAAAAAAAGACTACCGCATTGCTACATATTCTTTACCAATTGCAAGTATTGGTGCCTGTATTTCGTTATATCATTATGCCATTCAAAAAGTTTCTGCATTCTCAGCAGCAGGAGCAGCTTGTGGACGTGTGCCTTGTACGGGGGAATATATAAACTGGTTCGGATTTGTCACAATCCCATTTTTGGCACTTATCGGATTTGTAACGATTGCCATTTGTAGTTTGATTGTAATTAAAAATAAATAAGGAGATGACATAATGAAAAAAATGCTTATCTTTGGTGGTATTATTATCGTCTTATTTGCAGCTATGTTTGCTGTAGCACAGATGGAAAACAAAAATACAGCGAAACAAGAAAAAAATTACTATACAAATAAAATCTCTTCTTCTGATATTCGTAAAAATAACGAGGAAAAGAAAGAACAAACCATTTACTTCTATCAAACAGATTGTCACTACTGTGAAAAAGTCTCACCTATTGTTGTACCAATGGCTAAAGACATGAACATTGATATGAAAGTCATTGATATTTTAAACGATAACCCAACTTGGGATGATTATAAAATTGAAGGAACACCAACAATTATTCATTTCAAAGACGGAAAAGAAGTAAGCCGCATTAGTGGCGAACAGCCAAAAGATAATTTTGAAAAATGGTTTAAAGAAAACAAGAAGTAATAAGAAAAGGAAACTCCTTCTATACATGAAAGCTGTGTAAAATCCCACACTAATGTATAAGGAGGGGGTTTTATGCCAGAGGTACGCTGTTCTGTGTCCAATTGTTCATTTTGGGGACAAGGGAATTTTTGTCAGGCGAATTCAATCTTTGTCCAGCCTGATGATCAAAACACGAATCAATCAAATGAATCTTATACAAATTCGGCCTTAACAGGTGAAACACTTGAAAGCTCTGCGTCAGCAAGTGTTGAGACTTGTTGTCAAACGTTTAGACCGAAATATTAAGACGTAAATCCCCATCTCCTTTTGAGATGGGGATTTTTCTTTCTTTTTTTATATCGGGGAATTACTAATCGACTTTGTATGCCATGATATTCATTCATCATTAACAGATGGTAAACATTTTGAAAAGAAAGTTGTTGCCTTAACTTGTACAAATCGCGGGCAATCGTTTCTTTCCTAACGCTTAAAGATGTAGAAGCATACAGCTAAAGGTATGCTTCTACATTATAACAACCCCATATTTCCATGCATCATGCATTATCGTTATATACACAATTAATATAAAAACTGTTCCAAACAATGTTATCCTGCGATAGATTCCATCTTCCCCTTCTCTCGCTTCAACAAAGGACCAAATAAAACCAACGAAAAGTAATAAAT
This sequence comes from Bacillus sp. FSL K6-6038, assembly GCF_038050455.1. Lineage (NCBI taxonomy): Bacteria > Bacillati > Bacillota > Bacilli > Caryophanales > Bacillaceae > Bacillus > Bacillus sp. FSL K6-6038. The sequence continues at coordinate 747,005 of NZ_JBBOUH010000001.1, read as the reverse complement.
CAATATAGGGAATATACAGATTAAACATAAATGAAACATACAAATAAATAATAAATAAGCAATTCGTTAACAAAAAGATTTTAAATGCAAATTGGCTATTCCCTTTTCTCATAACACGCCCGCCCCCAATCTGTACTGTATTATATTCACAAGAACAGAATAGTTGCGATTGGACCAACTAATTACACTTTGCTATATAAATCGCGGCTATGAAAACAAACAGAGACCTCCACTCATTTCCTCTCTTTGTTTTAACATGGCATGGGGCCAAAAAAGGCTCTGACCGCTTCTATCCACGAACGGATCCTCTCTCTCATCCAAAAAGAAAGGTCTTTCGCTTTTTATTTATATAACAAATAAGCTATCGCCTATTTACGATAGCTTTACTGTACATTATATTTCCTCTTATATATATTACTTAAAATGGAATAAGGCACTTGCTCATAACGAATTTTCCCGCCTGTTTCATCCATAATATACAAATTATTACCTATATAATAACTTCCATTTTTCCCTCGAGAATAAACAGCATATCGTTCATTCGGCAATACTGTTTTTACTTTCGTAAATTGGCCATTTGGTTCTTGCCAATATATATTCATACGATCCACAAGTGTTAACATTCCAATTTGTTCTTCTTCTATTATACGTCCATTCCAACTTGTAACACGATATCCAAGCTTATGCGCTGCATATTCTGGAGATGTATAAAACTGAGAAATAATTACTTTTGTCCGTAACGATACTCGGTCATACAGCCATTGTATATCTCGATCATGCATACGAATGCAACCGTTTGATTCTCTTCTTCCAATTGTCCCTTCTCGATTTGTACCATGAATTGCATATTCTTTTTCATTTAAACCAAGCCATCTTGTTCCAAGTGGATTATTCGGTGCACCACCCGGAATATTTTTACGGTGATATTCTTTATTTTTATATTTATTAATGATACAAAATTTGCCTTCAGGAGTTGGCGTTTGACGCTTTCCAGTTGTAACAGGAAACGTTCTTACATAGTTGCCATTTTCAAAAAAAGATAATTGATTCGTTGTAAGATTAATTAATATCAGATGATCTGTATCCGCAAAAGTGCTAATTGGTAGACAGAAAAAGAGTATTACAACTAAACATACTTTTTTCATTCATATCCCCCCAAGCATCCCCCTTTAAAATTGACCATAATATATGAGGGTACAATTAGCTTTTACTATGAATTCTATTCTTATGAATGAAAGTACAAAGCTTCTTCAGATTTAACTTATCCATTCACAATTACACCACCATTTACGTGAATGATTTGTCCGGAAACATATGTGGAATCGCCTGAAGCTAAATATACATAAGCAGGTGCTAATTCATACGGCTGCCCTGGTCTTTTCATCGGTACATTACTTCCAAATTCCGATACCTTCTTCTTATCAAAACTCGCTGGAATAAGCGGTGTCCAAATTGGGCCTGGCGCAACACCATTTACACGAATTCCTTTTTGAACTAGTGATTTTGCAAGTGAACGTGTAAAAGCAACAATCGCTCCTTTTGTTGCAGAATAATCAATGAGTTGCTCGTTTCCTTCATACGCAACGATCGAAGCTGTATTTATGATTGTATCTCCCTGCTTTAAATGTGAAAGCGCAGCTTTTGTAACATGAAAATAAGAAAAAATGTTAATGCGAAATGTTTTTTCAAGTTGCTGCGCTGTAATGTATTCTAAACTTTGCTGTGGATATTGCTGTGCGACATTATTCACAACAATATTCAGCCCCCCTAGCTTCGAAGCCGCTTCCTTTACAATATGCTGGCAATGTTGTTCACTACTTAAGTCACCAGGAAGTAATATACACTTCACTCCTTGTTTTTCAACAAGTCTTTTTGTCTCATTTGCATCTTCAAGTTCATCTAAATAAGCAATAGCAATATGCGCTCCCTCTTTTGCAAACGCAATAGATACCGCCCTTCCAATTCCACTATCCCCTCCTGTAATAAGCACGTTTTTCCCTTTTAGTTTTTCACTACCGCGATAATTAGGATCTTCGTACTCTGGGAGAGGATTCATCATCGCTTCAATCCCCGGTTGTTTATTTTGATGTTGTGGTGGTAATGTTAAAAACTTTTTTTGCTCAGGCATACACATTTCAGCTCCTTCTCATTTCTCTTTCTTATGATGTACACATTTATAAAAAGTACTTATACATGAAAAGCCGAAACATAGGAGCTGTTCTGTGATTAATATTCGAAATTAAGACATAAAATAGAAATTGTTATAAAATTTTTTGTACGAAACTCTTGCAATAGAACTAAAAAACGAATATTATATATAACTGTTGTGACAATTATTCGTAAACAGAAAGGATGTTTATATGTTTAACCTTTCAAAACATAAAACTTCTATTAAAACTGAAATTATGGCAGGTATAATTACCTTCTTAACAATGGCATATATCATTGTCGTAAACCCTGTCATCCTTGGGGATGCAGGTGTTCCATTTGAACAAGCATTTACAGCGACAATTATTGCCGCTGTTGTTGGAACATTATTTATGGCAATCTTTACAAATTTACCAATTGCAATCGCGCCGGGTATGGGACTTAACGCTTATTTCTCTTACTCTGTTGTAAAAGCGCATGAAGGAATGACATTCGCAATTGCATTCTCTGCTGTATTTGTAGCAGGTATGATTTTAATTTTGTTATCATTTACATCTTTCCGTACAAAATTAATGGAAGCAATTCCTGAAAACTTAAAACACGCAATTACTGCTGGTATTGGTTTATTTATTGCTTTTATCGGTTTACGTATGACGGGCATCGTAACAAAACATCCATCTAACTTAGTTGGACTTGGAGATCTTCATTCGCCTCCAGTACTACTAGCGTTAGCTGGACTTGGGATCACACTTATTCTTATGTCCTTAAATGTAAACGGAGCATTATTCTTCGGAATGCTCTTAACAGGAATTATCGCTTATTTCACAGGTCAGTTAACATTCCCAAACGGCATTACATCTATGCCTGGATTACCAGAAGGAATTATTGTTTCAAATCCAATTACTGCTGTTTCTGATGTAATTAACTACGGTTTATACGGCGTTGTATTCTCCCTCTTCCTTGTTACATTATTCGATACAACCGGTACATTACTTGGTGTTGCTCAGCAAGGTGGACTTATGAAAGATGGTAAACTCCCAAAATCGGGACGAGCTCTTCTATCTGATTCTTTCTCAGCAACAATCGGGGCTATGTTCGGAACAACACCATCAACAGCATATATTGAATCATCTGCGGGTGTTGCAGCTGGTGGACGTACTGGTTTAACAACAATTACAGTAGCTGCATTGTTTGCCGTTGCTGCATTCTTTGGTCCTCTAGTAGGTGCTGTTTCTGGTGTTTCAGCAATTACATCTCCATCATTAATTATTGTTGGTAGCTTAATGATGGGCGCTGTACGTCATATTGATTGGGATACATTCGACGAAGCATTTCCAGCATTCTTAGTAATCTTAAGCATGCCACTTACATCAAGCATCGCAACAGGTATTGCACTTGGATTCATTTCATATCCACTTATGAAAATGGCAAAAGGACAATTCCGTGCTGTTCATCCACTTGTATATGTATTTGGTATTTTGTTTGCTTATCAATTAGTTTTCTTACCGCACTAATAAAAAAGCCTTGGCTCACAAATTCTGTGAACAAAGGCTTTTTCTAATATTCCTTATTCATTTACAATTCTTTACTATACTTTTGAATCAAAAATGAAGAAATAAACATTGCCGTATATCCCATACGTCTAAGTCCCTTATATACATTTTCCATATGTATCATTCCTCTATACACTTTTACCCAAATTACACCACAATTAGCTCTAAATAGATTTTATATTCAGTCTATTACAAGAACAAAAACCCCTTAAAGAGGTTTTTCCATCCATTACCTTTGTAAAAATGCCTGTAAATCCGCAAATTGTCTTGCTGCATCTTTATAGCCTTGTTCATATAAATTTTGCAGCTTTTGTGGATCTTTTTCCATTCGATCCACTTGAAGTGGTACTTCTGGACGAATGACAAATAGATTTCCAGCTAACTCTTCTTTTTCAATATAATGAAGTGTCTCATTGTATACTTCATAACGAGAAAGCATCGTATTGACAAGATTAGGATATTTTTTATAAGCTTTTGCTGCAATCCATCCAAATTTTGATTTTTTCTTCGCATATCCATGGTTTCTCGTTAAAATAACAACCGATTTCTCATAACCATCTTGCTGTGCTTTACGAACTGGGATTGGATCCGAAATTCCACCATCCAATAATTGTTTACCACGGTAATTTACAACTGGTGCGATAAATGGCAATGAGCTAGAAGCTTGTAATAAAGTCAATACATCTTCATTTGTTCCTTCTTTTTCAAAATACATTGGTTCACCAGTTTCACAATCTGTCGTTCCTACTAGAAAACGCTCTGCACTATTAAAATATGTGTCAAAATCAAATGGCACGTGCTGTTCTGGAATCTCACGAAAAATAAAGTCCATATCAAATAACTGACGTTTTTTCCATAAATTTTTGTAAGATAAATACCTCGGATGTGTTGCATACTCAATATTTACTGTTTTATTTCGATTTCTTTGTCTTGAAATATATGACGCCGCATGGCACGCTCCCGCTGAAACACCAATAACATATGGAAAATATAAATCCTGTTCCATAAAGTATTCTAGTATTCCCCCCGTATATACACCGCGCATACCGCCGCCTTCTAATACTAAACCCGTATTTTCAAGCATTGTTTTCTCTCCTCTTTATATACATAGACTCTTTAATTATTCATCTTGTTAAATATCTCTTTCTATTATATAAGAGTCTTCACGAAAACCATATTCAGAAGGCTTGGTGCGAACGAAAAATTATTCTTCTACTTCTCTAAATGAGCTCCTACATCCTTTACAAACCTTTGAATCAATGATAATTCCTCTTCTGTATACTGATTTAAAAGTAACAACCACTTCTCTTCAGCTTGTTGATGCAATTTCTCATGCGCCATATAAATTCCATTTCCGTTGTCTGTTAAACGAAAAAATATTTCCTTTTGATTATCTAACATTTTCATCTTTTCAACAAATTGTTTATTAAACAATTTTGTACAAATTTTAGAAATTGCTCCCTTTGTCATTCCCATCTCTTCAGTAATAGCTGTTACATTCATTAATCCTTTTTTTCCTATACATTGGATCACATGTAATTCTGATAAAGACATACCACTTACCCCTGTCTCACGAAGAAAACGCTCATCATTTCCTTTCATATGCTCTTCTTGTTTATGAAAAAGTGTACGAATATCCGAAAGTATTTCTATTTGCCTTACAGTACGGTCCAAGTCGAATCCCCTCCATGATACTTCATAAGTTTCCACAGAAACAATTTAATTATATACCATTTCAAAATAAAAATTAAATTCATTTTTATCTTTACAAGTAAGAAAATAATGTTAAAATTATTTTAGTTTCCAAGGAAACTAAAATAAGGAGGTTTTCTGATGAATCACTCATTATCTTCATCAAAATTAAAATCTATTTTGTATATCGTTTGTATTAGCGCTCTATTAGGTTCCTTTGCTCAAAACATTTACACGCCCCTCTTACCAATGATTCAAGATTCTTTTCACACCTCTCTTTATCTTGTGAATTTAACTGTCTCTATTTTTACTTTTGTTCTTGCAATTATGCAGCTTGTTTATGGACCATTAATTGATACAAAAGGACGCAAATATATTCTTCTTCCCAGCCTATTCATAGGTACAATCGGTGCAATTGGTTGTGCTTTTACAACAAACATTTATTTATTTCTTATTTTCAGAGCAATTCAAGCATCAGGGATAGCTGCGATACCTGTTGTAGCGGCTACTATTATTGGGGACTTATTCGAAGGAAAAGAACGAGGGAAAGCCATGAGTCTTTATCAAATGCTACTTTCCATTGCTCCTGCTGTAGGCCCTCTCATAGGCGGCTATCTTGGAAATATAAATGGTCACGTATCTATTTTTCTATTCTTATCTACGATTGGCATAGCTCTATTAATTGTAAATATTGCATGGCTACCAGAAACAAAACCGGTTATTCCTAAAAAAGCTACAACAACTAATAATTATTGGAGTATCTTAAAACACAGAACTGGTTCTGCTATTGCGATCATTGGATTTATGCAGTTCTGCATTTATTTTTGTTTTCTTGTTTTTTTACCAACAATACTAGCCAATTTAGTTCATTTCAACACAAGTAAAATTGGGCTTATGTTTGTACCAATGTCTCTATGTATTATGCTAGGAAGTTATTGCTACAAGTTTTTACAAACATTACTTACAACAAAACAAGCTTTACTTCTCACCAGTTTTCTCAATATCACATGCGTTATTCTATTTTCTTTCACATATCATATAAATATCTCAATCCTTATCATTGCAACATCCCTATACGGTTTTAGCATGGGACTATCAATTCCAACCCATACAACTCTACTAACTGAAGAATTTGTAAGCGAACGAGCAACTGCCATTGGTATCTACAACTTTATCCGTTATATCGGAATGGGTACAGGACCAATCGTAGGCAGTTTTCTACTCTTTAATCAAAATTACTTTTGGATTTTCTTTGTAGAGGCAATTGTTTTTCTGATTGTGGTCTTATATTCTATGAAAAAGCTAACTTCTCATCCTGTAAGAAAAGCTAGAATTCAAAAAGCTAAATAAACATTTATGTATATTACAAACAAAAAAGAGAATGTCCGAAAACAGCTATTTTACTGCATTTGGACATTCTCTTTTTTATACTCTCTGATCCGCCACAATATGAATATCAATATGCTTCGTCTGCCTCATAATTTCATTTACAATTGATCCTTTTCGAATTTCTTCCCATCTTGTTCTTGCTGATTGACCAAGTAAAATTTGGGTGACCTGTAATCGTTTTGCCACTTCAATAATGACATCAGCTGGCTTTCTTCCTTTCGCTTCTTCCAATACGAAAGTAGCATGAAATTGATTCGTTAACGCTTGCCACTCCTCAATTGTTTGCCTTTTGCTTGCCGATAATGATTCTATATTTTCTCTTTCAACATTTAATACATACAATTCAGCGTTTAATCGATCTGCCATACGCCAACCACGCCGTATTAATTTCTCTGCTGTTGAACTATATTGCACACAAACGAGAATTTTTTCTTTTACACCTATTGGTTCTGTCACTGACTGACTAATCTTCTCGTCCATATCGTCAGCAACTTCACGAAGTGATAACTCTCGTAAAGCTCCTAAATTATTAACCGTAAAAAAATTTTGTAAGCTTTGCTGAATTTTTTCTTCTTTATATATCTTTCCATCTGTCAATCGTTTCCTCAAAACTTCAGGGGTTACATCAACAAGTTGAATTTCATTTGCTTTTTGTAAAATAAAATCAGGAATACGCTCTCGTACTTTTACATTCGTGATTTGTTCCACAATATCATGAACGCTTTCTAAGTGTTGAATATTAAACGCTGATAATACTGATATCCCAGCGTCCAATAATTCTTCTACATCCATATAACGTTTTTTATGTTTTAATCCAGGTATATTACTATGTGCCAATTCATCCACAACAACTACTTGCGGTGCTCGCTTTATAATCCCCTCTACATCGAGCTCATAAAATACTTTTCCTTTATAGTTTATTTCTTTTAACGGTATTCTTTCTAAATCAGCAATTGCTTCTTCTGTTTCTTTTCTTCCATGCGTTTCAATTAAACCTATTACAATATCAATATTCTCTTTTTTCATTTCTTGCGCATCAAACAACATTTTATAACTTTTCCCTACTCCTGGAGCAGCACCTACATACAGCTTTAATTTCCCACGATTTTGCTGGCGTATATATTCTAAATATTCTTCCGGCGTTCGTCTTTGAAACGTCGGTTTATAGTCATCTGCATACATTACACGCACTCCTTCCCAGTAAACAACGCTACCTCAATCGATTGGATTGAGGTAGCAACAGTACTATTTCATTATTTTTTGTAATTCTAAATTTAATTTCAAAACGTTCACACGATCCTCTCCAAATAATCCTAATGTAGCACCTTCTGTTTGAGACTTAATCATTTGATTTAGTTTTCCTTTCGGAATATTCGTTAATTTTGAAATACGATCAACTTGTACGTAAGCTGCCTTTGGACTAATATCAGGATCTAATCCAGAAGCTGAATTCGTCACTAAATCCATCGGTACTTCCGTAACTGAAACAGTCGGATTTTTATCCTTCCAATCCGCTACACTTTCTTCTACACGTTTTACTAAATCAGGATTAGATGGTGCATAGTTATTTGATCCTGACGCTTCTGCTTTATATTCTATACTAGAGACGCGTCCATGAAAATAACGTGGGTCTTTAAAGTTTTGGCCGATTAACTTTGAGCCAATTACTTCATTTTTTTCATTATATATAAGACTTCCATCCGCATTATCCTTCATCACTGCTTGCGCAATTCCAGTTACAAGCAGCGGGTATAAAAGCCCACAAAGAACAAGAAATGTAAAGGTAACACGAATGACTGGTGAAAGTATATTTTGTTTTTTAGCCATTTTCTTTTCCCCTCTTCCTTATATGAACAATCCTACAATTAAATCAATTACCTTAATCCCAATGAAAGGAACAATGACTCCTCCAAGTCCGTAAATTAATAGGTTTCGACCAAGCAATGCATTGGAACTCATCGGTTTATACGCAATCCCCTTCATTGCTAATGGAATGAGTAATGGAATGATAATCGCATTAAATATTAATGCTGATAAAATAGCTGAAAGTGGCGAAGTTAATTTCATTATGTTCAGTGCTTCCATTTGCGGAATTGCTAATGTAAACATCGCTGGAATAATCGCAAAGTATTTTGCTATATCATTCGCGATACTGAACGTTGTTAACGCACCACGCGTCATTAACAGCTGTTTACCAATACCTACAACCTCAATAATTTTTGTTGGATTGGAATCTAGATCAATCATATTAGCCGCTTCTTTCGCAGCTGTTGTTCCACTATTCATCGCTAACCCAACATCCGCTTGTGCTAATGCTGGTGCGTCATTCGTACCATCACCAGTCATTGCCACAAGTTTTCCTTTATCTTGTTCTGCTTTAATAACTGCAATTTTATCTTCTGGCTTACATTCTGCAACAAATTCATCTACACCTGCTTCTTTCGCAATTGTTGCTGCTGTTAATGGGTTATCCCCTGTACACATGACCGTTTTGATTCCCATTTGGCGAAGTTGTTCAAAACGTTCACGCATACCAGGTTTTACAGTATCCTTTAAATAGATTAAGCCATAAATACGATCATCCACTGCAACTACAAGTGGTGTCCCACCTTCTTTTGAAATTAAATCTGCCTTTTGATTCACATCTTTTGGAATCGTACCACCTTGCGCTTGTACCCACTCAATAACAGCACCAACTGCACCTTTTCTTACCTTTGTACCATCAAGTAAGTCTACACCACTCATTCTTGTTTCTGCTTTAAACGGAACAAACTCTCCTTGCTCAGCAAGCTCACTGTTATATGATAAAGCTTTTGATTTTACATATTCAATTACAGAACGACCTTCTGGTGTTTCATCTAAAACTGATCCTAATGCAGCCCATTTTGCTAATTGTTCAATTGTTTCGTTTCCTACAGGAAGTAATGTATGTGCCATCCGGTTTCCAAAAGTAATAGTACCCGTTTTATCTAAAATAATTGTATTAATATCACCCGCAGCCTCTACAGCTTTACCTGACATTGCTAATACATTAAATTTCGTAACACGGTCCATTCCTGCAATCCCAATCGCGGATAATAATCCTCCAATTGTTGTTGGAATTAAACAAACAAGAAGTGCAACAAGTACGGCTGTATCAATCTTAAACCCTAAATAATTTGTAAAAATCGGTAGTGTTACAACTACAATTAAGAAAATAAGAGTTAAACTTGTCAGTACTGTATTCAGAGCAATCTCATTTGGTGTTTTTTGACGGGCAGCCCCTTCTACTAAAGAGATCATTTTATCTATAAATGACTCACCTGGATTGCTTGTAATCGAAATTGTAATCTCATCACTAACAACCATTGTACCGCCTGTTACCGAACAAAAATCACCACCTGCTTCTTTAATAACAGGAGCAGATTCACCTGTAATTGCTGATTCATCCACCGATGCCAAACCTTTAATGACTTCACCATCACTTGGAATCATTTCCCCTTGCTTTACAATTACAATGTCACCTTTTCTCAGCTCAGTCGCTGAAACTTGAACGATTTTCCCATTCTCTTTTATGACATTTGCAAATACATCTTTCTTCGATTGTTTCAAAGAATCTGCTTGCGCTTTCCCACGCCCTTCAGCTAATGCTTCTGCAAAATTCGCAAATAACACTGTAAATAATAGAATGAGAGAAACTGTTATATTAAACCAACCTGGTATACTACTAGATATATTAGGAAGAAACGATAAAATAAAAGTGATAATAAATCCAATTTCTACTACGAACATAATTGGATTTTTCACCATTACTTTTGGATTCAGTTTTGCAACTGATTGTTTCATCGCATGTGTAACAATATCACGATCCATTGTTTTCGCTTGTCTAACTTCACTTTCTACAGCATGTATTGACGATGGAATCGATTGATTTGCTTGTTTTTCTTTTACCACTACTGGTTTCATCATTTACCCTCCATTACTTCAATGTAAGAAATTCTGCAATTGGTCCTAGCACTAACATTGGGAAGAACGTTAATGCACCAACAATTACAATTGTTCCAATGAAAATGCCCCCAAATAAACTATTATCTGTGCGGAACGTTCCTACTGTTTCTGGCACTACCGTCTTCTCTTTCAATGAAGCTGCAACAGCTAACATCGTAATTAAACTGAAATAACGTCCTAAAAACATTACTAAACCAGTTGTAATATTCCAAAATGGTGTATTATCTCCTAGTCCCTCAAATCCAGATCCATTGTTGGCAGCAGAGGATGTATACTCATATACAACTTGCGTTAAACCATGAAAACCTGAATGAGAAATCGCATCCGTCCCTAAATGAGTTGAAAGGGCCAATGCTGAAAATCCTAAAATAAGCAATGGATGAAATAATATTGTTACCGCAATTAATTTCATTTCTTTTCCTTCAATTTTCTTACCTAAAAATTCTGGTGTCCGTCCAACCATTAATCCAGATATAAAGACTGCAATAATTGCGTACATAATGATATTGACAAAACCTGCTCCAACACCGCCAAACACTGTATTTAACATCATGTTTACAAGTGGTACCAATCCACCAATTGGTGTTAACGTATCATGCATTGTATCAACTGCACCTGTTTCGGCTGCTGTTGTTACTGTCGCATACAGTGAAGAAAAGACTGTTCCAAATCGTACTTCTTTTCCTTCTGTACTGCCTTGCACATGTTCCATACCCATTTGATTTAATACTGGATTCCCATGTAATTCAGATGAAACAATCGTTACAAACCCAATTAAAAATACCATAAATAGGGAAACGAAAAGGATACGCCCTTGTTTCTTATTGCCAACCATTCGTCCATATGTAAACGGTAAAGCTGTTGGCAGTAACATCATGAGCATCATTTGTAAGATGTTACTGATTTGTCCTGGATTCTCAAATGGATGTGTGGAGTTTGCTCCGAAGAATCCGCCACCATTGTTACCAAGTTCCTTAATTGAAACAAATGAAGCTACAGGACCACGCAAAATACTTTGTTTCACACCTTCAATTGTTTGTGCTGTAACTGCTCCATCTAAAGTTTGCGGTACACCAAGCGCAACAAAAATCAGTGCTGCAACAAATGCAATGGGAAGAAAGACCCTTGTTAAAGCTCGAGTAAAATCAACGAAAAAGTTCCCCAGTTCCTTGCCTGCTAATCCTCTTATAAAAGCCATAACAAGTGCTAATGTCGTTGCCGGTGCAGCAAACATTAAAAATGTGATCCCAATTAATTGTGATAAATAAGATAATCCGTTTTCGCCGCTATAATGCTGTAAGTTTGTATCCGCCATAAAGCTGATTGCTGTATTAAAAGCAAGAGTTGGCTCCATCCCTTCAATATGAGCTGGATTTAATGGAAGCACGCCTTGTAAGCGAAAGATGAAGTATACAACAACGATCATGAAACCATTGAGTGCAACTAGCGATAAAGCGTATTGTTTCCAACTCTGGTTATATGCTTTAACACCTGCAATTTTGAAAATAATCTTTTCAAAAGGCCCAAATACTTTTTCTAATCTGCTATTTCCTTGAAAGGCTTTCTCTAAATAAATACCCGTTGGCTTTGCGACAAGAATGAATAACAACATTGTGATTACAACTGCGACCCAAATCATAATAAATGCTTCCCCCTAGTTAAAACTTTTCTGGATTTAATAACGCATAAACTAAATACACCGTAATTGCTGCAACAATAACCGATAAGGCAATCATCATGATTGCTTCCCTTCTTTCACAACTTTATCTGACCAGCTCGCTAGCCCTATCATAGATGCTACCAATACAACACAGATTCCGATCATCACAACATCAAGCATTATAATCCCTCACTTTAAAATGTTAAATTTTACCATCTACCCATCAAAAAAAGAACACTGAGGCTCTACTCAGTGTTCAAAAATGAACAACACAAAAGTAAACCTCCTCTCCAAACGCTTACGAGGTTAGCTGTCGGATTCGGGCCTAAAGAGTAGCCCTACTTTCGTAATGAAAGATTCACCCCAAGTGACAATGCACAAAATTGGTTCCCCCGCTCCATTTCTGGACTCAGCGATATCAGGTTGTTTTTGGAAATATTTATAAACAATTTATGAATGTAAATATACTCCTCTATATTTAACTTGTAAAGAGTAAAATTACCTAAAATAAGAAAATATTTCATTATTTAAACGCTTACATTGATTAAGATTAATATTTTATCATCTGTTTCCTTGTCTTTTCTTTCTTTTTCATCAAAATCGACTTTTAATATGAAATAAAAAAAGAGAATGAATTTGAGTACCGTTTTAATAGTACCTTGAATTCATTCCCTTTTTGCATTATAAAAATGAACGCAAGTTTCTCCCACGAATGTAGACTCGTGTTAGTTCCACATGCAACATTTCATACGCAATAATATCCGTTTCTAAATACAAACTCTCTTCTGATGGCAATATCATATATGGTTTTGGAAACATAGAATCCATTGCTAATTCTTGAACTCGCTCTACTGATACTGCCCAACGATGCGCTATATCCTCGCGTAATAACACCTTCATCATCACTTCCCCCGCCCTATTCAAAAAATAAAAAAGAAATGTTATCACAATTTGTAAACACTACAAATGTAGCTCCAATTGTTTGATAGAGCCTTACTGGATATCTTTTATTTCTTGTGACAACTGTAATAGGTGCTTGAAAAGAAAATCGAATACACTCGGTAAAAAAGCTAACTGTTGGAAGCGCATCTCCTAGCAGGATTACTTTTTTAATCCTCTTGCAAATATTAGTTAAATTCTGCTCACCATTGCAACAATAAGTTGATTCAAATCCACATGCTCGCACTTCAGCCGCTACATGTTCAGTTGCGGTAAAAATAATCATATCTTGTTGAAAAGGCACTAATTCTCGTAAACTGTTTACTTTTTCCTCTTCCCCTACACAAATGAGCGTTACCTCTTTTTCCCCATCCATGTACATCATCCTCCTTAGCATAAAAGAATTCAAATATAGATTGATATTCTCCTATACTAGTCAGACCGATGAAGTGATGTATCCATCCATGCACCATCCTCTCTCAAGACGCTTACGAAGTTAGCTGTCGGATTCGGACTTTGAGAGTAGCCCTACTTTCATCATGAAAGATTCACCCCTAGTGACCATGCACAATTTGGTTCCTCCGCTCCAAATGAATCAGACTCAGCGTTACAAAAAACAGATTCTGGCTGATATAATACTCCTAAATATGGAAAAAGTAAACAATAAAAAAAGCCAGTTATAAAACTGGCTTCCCCATCAAAACTTGAATATTTATGCACGAGTTTCTTGACGTTTACCCCGCATTAACAGGCAGTAAGATCCCCAAAAATGCAGCGAAAGCAAAAGCTACTAGATGGGGAATCAACTGCCTGTAAAAGCCCGATTGGTGAAGGCTAATAATCAGTGGGGGATGAAGCTCCTCACTGATTAAAGTTTCACTTTATATGCAAAATGGTTCGTTGGCCCATGACCACTTCCAATATTCAATTGCTGTTCAATTGCTATGCTAATAAACTTTTTCGCTTCTCGAACCGCTTCTTCGATTGGATACTCATTTGCAAGTCCTGCCGTTACAGCAGATGCAAATGTACAACCGCTACCATGCGTTTGTTTTGAATCAATTCTTTCACTTCTATACTCAATAAATTGTTCACCATCAAATAAGAAATCAATAACTTCATTTCCTTGATAATCCGCATGTCCACCTTTCATAAGAACGTACTTGGCTCCTAATCTATGCAACTCTTTTGCAGCTTCTTTACTATCTTGGATGTTATGAATCTCCATCCCTGTTAATACTTCTGCTTCCGGTACATTCGGAGTCACAACTGTTGCAATAGGCAATAAATATTCCTTTAATGCTTGCACAGCTTCTTGTTGTAACAATGATGCTCCACCTTTTGCAATCATAACAGGATCTAGTACAATATTATTCCAGCCAAACTTTTTAATATTTTCTGCAACGACCTTAATAATTTCACTACTAAATAGCATGCCGAGCTTAACAGCATCGGGTGTTAAATCAGCACCAATTGAATTTAATTGCTCCTGAATCCCTTCAAGTGTAACAGGATATACTCCTTGCACACCAAGTGTGTTTTGAGCTGTAATAGCTGTAATAGCTGTCATTCCATATACACCAAGCTCTTGAAATGTTTTTAAATCTGCTTGAATACCTGCACCACCGCCGCTATCTGATCCAGCAATTGTTAAAGCTTTATTCACTTTCATCTCACTCATCCTTTTCTATCCAAAATAGCGATGATAAATCGTTTTTGCTTCCACTATATCTTTTGTTCCATGCACAAGTACGCGTCCATCTTGAAAGGCAACTAGTCGCTTTCCTTCAACTGAAAATGATAATAAATAGGGATTTACCATTAAATCTGCTACGCGATCGCGCAGCAGCTCTTTATATCGTTTAAAATCTAATTGTTCTTTATAAGGAGGTCTGATTTGAACTGTATTTCTTCCGCATAAAACTGCAGTTTTCGATGTATTCCCTTTACTTAAATATGGGTAGAGTGCTTCCCCACCACATGATGGACAATTCGGCTTTCGAAGCTTTTGCACATTCATACATGAATATTCGTTTTTCCATACATCAAACGACACAAGTCCATCACGAAGTGCTTCATAATCCTCTACTAAAATTTTAATCGTTTCCGTTACTTGATGAGAAACAACGAGAGATACAGCAGGTGAAATAATACCTGCTGTATCACATGTTGCTCCGCCAAGCGGAATAGATTGTAATAAACAAGATAAACATGGCGTTTTTCCTGGTAAAATCGTATAAGAAAGGCCGTAACTTCCTACACACGCCCCATAAACCCACGGAATTGAATGTTTGTGTGATATATCATTAACGATAAAACGTGTTTCAAAATTATCAGTCGCATCAATCATTACATCGACATTTGTAACAAGCTGTTCTAATTCCTCTGCTGTCACATCTTGAACATATGCTTCTACAATTACATTGCTATTAATCGCTTGCAAACGTCTTTGTGCTGCTACAGCCTTCGGAAGATTACTTTCTACATCCTCCTCACAATATAGCTGCTGACGTTGTAAATTGCTCCAATCAATATAATCGCGATCCACAATCGTCACATGGCCGACGCCAGCTCTTACAAGCATCTCTGCATTCGCGCTACCAAGTGCCCCAGCACCAATGATTAACACATGCTTTTCGCCTATTTTTTGCTGCCCTTTTTCACCAATTGGAGAAAATAACTCTTGGCGAGAATATCGATTATTCAACTACGCTCATTCCTTCTAACGGGCTACTTGCTGTCGCGCAACGCTTACGTGCAATACGTCCTGCTTCAAATCCTAAACGTCCTGCATGAATACCTAATTTCATTGCTTCTGCCATTTTAATAGGATCCTTCGCTCCAGATACAGCTGTATTTAATAGCACACCATCCGCTCCTAATTCCATCGCAAATGCTGCGTCAGCTGGACTACCAACACCTGCATCCACAATTACCGGTACTTTTGCTTGTTCAATAATAAAGCTTAAGTTTAATGGATTTACAATTCCAAGTCCTGAGCCAATTGGTGATGCACCAGGCATAATCGCATGAACACCAAGTTCCTGTAATTTACGTGCTAATACAACATCATCAGATGTATAAGGAAGAACAATAAATCCTTCTTCTAACAACATTTCAGAGGCTTTTAAAGTCTCCACTGGATCAGGTAATAACGTTCTGTCATCACCAATAACCTCTACTTTTACCATGTCACAAAGCCCTGAAGCTTTTGCTAATTTCGCAATACGAACTGCTTCTTCAGCATTTTTTGCCCCTGCTGTATTTGGGAGTAATGTATATTTTTTTACATCAATTTTTTCTAATAAATTGGGTTGGTCTGCATCAAATATATCCATACGACGTACTGCAAATGTTAAAATTTCTGCCTCTGATACTTCAATTGCTTTTCTTTGTACATCAAAATCAGAAAATTTCCCTGTTCCTAATAAAAGTCTAGAATGAAATGTAAATGGTCCAATGTTTAACATAATCAACCGCCTCCTACGAAAGTTACAATCTCAATTTGGTCTCCATCAAAAACAGATGTATCTCGATGGTCTTCTTTTTGCAAAATATCTTGGTTACGTTCCACCACAACAATTTTTGTATCCAATCCTAAATGTGTAAGCAATTCTGCTACTGTCTTAACACTCCCAGGTACCTCTACTTGCTTACCATTAATTTTCAAATTCAAACTTCCATCCCCTTTCTATATAAACCTTTCTTGTTAGGTGGGAGAGAGCATCCGACCATGCATAGAAGTGGTCAGATCCTTTTCCTGCCCCATGCCAAGTAAAAACAAAGAAAAAAAACGAGTGTAGTTCAGCTTTTATTCTTTGTCACATTGACTTACATGTTAAAAAATCAAAATACATTTATATAAAGTGAAACTTTAATCAACATGTGTTCTCTTTATCCCCCATCAATCAGGCGTTTACTGCTAGTTCATGCAGGATAAATTGATTTAGAAACCAATGAATCTAGCAAATAATTCCCTTGCTTTCCTTCTATTAAATCTGCCATATATTGACCAGAAACGGGACTTAATAAAATACCGTTTCTGTAATGACCGGTACAAGCATATAATCCTTTTATTTCCTCGTGTGCCCCCATATAAGGAACCTCGTGATTAGATTGCGGGCGTAATCCCGCCCACGTACTTTCCCATTCAGCTTCTTTCAAAGCCGGCAAGATTGTATAAGCACGTTCTAATATCGAAGTAATACTTTCTGGTTGTACAGACTTAGTAAACGTGTGAGGCTTCATCGTTGCTCCAATTACATAGCGTCCACCACGTTTTGGCGCGATATAAAACCGCTCTTGGAAAATAGGAGATTGCAGCAATGGTTTACAGCTCTTTACGGCAACAACTTCTCCTTTTACAGGATATGTACCCCAATCACTATGAAAATGATGAAGTAGTTTTGTACTCCACGAACCACCAGCAATTACTACCTTTTCACATGTAATCATACCTTCATTCGTAACAATTCCTACTACTCGGTTGTCTTCTATTTTGATATCAAATACTTCTGTTTGTTCATATATATCAGCACCAGAAATGGCCGCAGAGTGTGCAAATGCCTTTGTAAGTTCCGGTGCAATAACATGACCATCTTTTGGATAATATACAGCCCCAATGATCGATGAAGAGAGGAATGGCTCTTTTTCATAAAGCTCATCTCCTGTCAGAAAATATGATTCTTCACCTGTTTTCTGTTGCCAGTCCATAATATCTAGTATTCTTGTCTTCTCATCTTCATTTTGGGCTATACGATATATACCTTTTTCTTCATATCCAATATCAATACCCGTTTTTTCACGTAAAACTGCTGCAAGTTGTGGAAATATTGCACGGCTTTTTCTAGCAAGCTCAAATAGTGGATCGTACGCATCCCACTCCGCCTGTACACCAAGTAAACCTGCCGCTGCTTTAGAAGCTTCAGACGCAATCCTTTGTTTCTCAACAATTGCAACTTGGTATCCTCTTTCCGCTAGAAAATGTGCAACTGAACTCCCAATCACACCGCCGCCAATAATGGCTACATCATACTTCTTACTCATGATTTTTCGCCCACTTTCTTATTGTCTCCTTGTACAACCTTGCCTGCTTATACGGATTACTATCACTTACAATCCCAGACATAACAGCAATACCACTCACGCCAGCTCTAAGAACCTCTCCTATATTTTTAGGTGTTATCCCTCCAATAGCTGTAATCGGTATCGTTAATCGCCTTGCTATATCTGAAATCTCTTCCAACCCTCTTGCCGGAACATCTTTCTTACAACTCGTTGGAAATACATGACCATAAACAAGTGAATCTGCTCCATTTTTGAACGCTACTATCGCTTCTTCTAAAGAATGCACAGAATAACCAACATGCAAATAAGAAAACTTTTCCTTTACAGACCTGACATCAGCACTTCGATATCCCAATTGTACGCGAGGAATATTTAATAGAATTGCAATATCGATTCGATCATTAATCACAAGCTTAGATGCCGGAAAGCCTCCTTTGAGGAGACCTTCCACACCTTCATATAACTCTTTCGTACTTTTCTCTCGCTCACGAATATGCAAATAATCAATCTCACTCTCAATTTTCATCGCTACATTCGCTAACTCTTCGAATGCCATCTGGCCATTTGAGATAACGTGGAGCTCATCTTTCATATTCACTCGCCTACTTTAAAATATTTTCGAATAATTCATTGGCAGGAACACTCTCTTTTGTCATGCCTTTTTCTTTCAACCATTTATTTTGTTTTTCCCATGACTCTTTCGTATCTGATAAAAATGGCTCATCTTTCGTTTCCATTTTCTCTAACAAAATTTTCATACTTTCTTTTTCAACTTCTGGAACAAGTGGGAAATTTTCCTTTTCTTGATGATTTAATAAAATACCCAGTGCTTCGTCTGGATTCTTTTTCATAAATTCATATCCTTTTTTCGCACCTCGTAAAAAGGCTTGCAACGCTTCTTTATCTTTTTTCAACGTTTTATCACCTGTTACAAAAACAAGTTCATGATAATTTGGTACACCATAGTCAGCTGGGTTGAAGTACGCTGGTTCATGGCCTTCATGACGCATAACAGGAACTTCATGGTTAATATAAGCACCTGTGACAGCATCTACTTTTTTCGTAATTAATGCTGGTACTAAATCAAATCCAACATCTACTACTTTTACAGTATCAGGATTACCACCAGCTTCTTTTACCATCGTTTTTAAATACGCTTCACTTAAAGGTGTTCCAGAATAACCAACTGTCTTTCCTTCTAAATCTTTTGGTGAATTGATTCCCGCTGATTTTAATGATACGACGTGATTTAATGGTGAACGGACCACAGCTCCGATTGATTTCACTGGAATTTGTTCATTCGCTTTTGCAATGACAACGTCTGGTTGATAATATAAACCAACTGTTACTTTCCCCGCTGCCGCTAATGTTAATGGATCGGTTGGATTAGAAGGGAATTTAATATTCACCTTTACTCCTTCTTCTTTAAAGTATCCTTTTTCAATCGCTGCATAGATAAAGCTATGCACCGCATTTGGATACCAGTCGAGCATAACTGTTACTTCTTTTTCAGCCTTTTTCTTTTCTGATGATGAATTGCTAGAACATCCTGCAATCATTGCAACTAATAATGTAAACACAAAGATGCGTTTGAATAATTTCATGAATGTTTCCTCCAACTAATGAATTTCTTTTCTAATATAGAAACAAATAATACAAATAAAATAGCTAGTAATGATAGAAGTACAATCGGCGCAAACACACCAGCTCCGTCTAACTGTGTCATCATTCGTTTACTAAAGTATCCTAAACCAGCTTGTGCACCAAGCCACTCACCAATTGCTGCTCCAATGACACTAAGTGGAACAGCAATTTTTAAAGCAGAGAAAAAGTACGGAAGTGCAGATGGCAACTTTAACTTTAGAAAAATATCTTTTTTCGTTGCACCATATGTCACTAAAAGCTCCTCCCATTCCTTTTTCGTGCTGCGCAATCCATCATACGTATTTACCGCAATGGGGAAAAAGGTAATCAAAACTGTCACAACGACTTTGCTCCAAATTGAATAGCCAAACCATAAAACAAATAATGGTGCTAAAGCAGTAATTGGAATCGTTTGTGAAGCAACTAGTAACGGATAAAAAGCTCTTTCTATCCATTTACTCGCATTCATAGACATCGCCAGTCCAACACCAAGTACAATAGAAATAACTACGCCGATTAAGACTACATATAAGGTTGCTGGCAAATGAACTGTAAGTAATATGTCACGCAGTGCCCACATTTTAGCTAGAATTGCAGTAGGAGATGGCAAAATATACATCTCATCTACAATTCTAGCCCCCACTTCCCAAGCTATGAGTAGTATGCTACTTAAAATCAGTGCAGGTAGTAGCTCTGTCACACGTTTCATACGAGCACCTGCCTTTGCAGCATACCGAGTAACTCATCTTTTATCCCTAGTATCTCAGGCTTATGCAAATCTTTTCTTGAGCGCTCCGTTCCAAGTGGTACAACACGCTCCGTTAAAGTTGTTATAGGCTGCTCTGTCACTATTAAAATCCGATTAGAAAGAAAAAGTGCTTCTTCTACATCGTGTGTAATAAATAAAATGGTTTTTTGCCACTGTTTCCATTGCTCAAACAACCATTCTTGCAACGTTGCTTTCGTTAATGCATCTAATGCGCTAAACGGCTCATCTAACAATAAAATGTCCCCGCCTGTTAATAAAGTTCGAATAAAGGACACTCGCTGCCGCATACCACCTGATAAATCTTTCGGATATTTGTTCTCGTATCCTTGTAAACCAAATTGTTCTAATAGGTCTTTTGCCTTTACATGTGCTTCTTTTTTCTTTATCCCCTGGCACTCTAACGGCAATGCCGCATTTTCAATAATTGTTCTCCACGGCAGGAGCATATCTTTTTGTGGCATATACCCTACAGGATGACTCGAGGTTTCTGTAAGTTGAATCGTTCCAGCCGTCGGTTCTTCTAATCCTGTAATTAAGCGAAATAATGTACTTTTGCCACAGCCACTCGGTCCAATGATGCTAACAAACTCTTTTTCCTGTACCGAGGCATCCAGACCCTTTATAATTGGCTTTTCATCATAATGAAAGGAAACATTATGAAATTGTAGTATGCTCTTGCTCCTCAAAACCCCACATCTCCTTACGATACGCCATATCCCAGAATAAATACTCAAAGCGGCTGGAATATAAGAAAATCTCTTCTAATTTGTCTAACTCTTGTTCAGACTTTCCTTCAGCTAGTTCATTTAATAAATCCATTAGCCAAATGCAAAGGTTTCCATACTCTTCTGAGCTATATCCTTGAATCCACTCCCCAAAGAACTCATGATCCCTTGCTCCTGGAATATCCTTTAAACGCTTTCCAATTTCCCAGTAGCTCCACATACATGGAAGCAGAGCCGCAATTAACTCTGCAAGCGTACCATTTTGAGATACTGACATCATATAGTTTGTATACGCTAAATTTTTAGCAGATGGTTTTGCCTCTTCCATCTCTTGTACAGAAATACCAAGGCGTTTTGCATACTGTTTATGGATCGTCATTTCTCCATTTAAAATGCCGTCTATTTGTTCTGCAAATTTTGCCATAACTTGCGGATTAGTCGCTTTCACAACTCCAATTGCATATAATTTTGCATAATCTAGTAAATATAAATAATCTTGTATGATGTAATATTGGAATTTATCTTTTTCTAATGTACCGTCCCCCATCCCAGTTACAAATGGGTGATTATGACTTTTTTCCCAAACAGGCTGTACTGTCTCAAATAATCTCTCACAAAACTTCATTTATATTTCCCCTTCCTTTATATCAATTTATCCAAATAAAAAACCACTCCTCTATAAGAAGTGGTTACATCAAATAAAAATACATTTATTCGTTGCTCCACTTCCCTACGCTAGCATAATCTAGATCAGGTCAGTAAGGGTTAAGGATTATTCCTCTCTCAGCACATAAAGCACCCCTAGTGGTTTCTACTATAAAATTGTCAAATAAAAAAGCCCTGTTTCTTTACGCAAAGAAACAGGGACTTACTGTTAATGTCCGAATTGCTTCCCTACGCTAGCATAATCTAGATCAGGTAGTAAAGGATCAAAGACTCTCGGCCTTACTCTCAGCTGGCAACACCAACTCTCCTAGCACAATATGAAATTACCATAGTCAGTATAACACTGTCATCCATCATCAGCAACTGTTTTAACTTATTCCAATCCTATTTACGAGCCATGAATCCAATACAAAGTAAGAATTCTTTACATCAAAGTTCTACTTATATAAAATATGAAAAATAAATATATCCATTTTGATTTTCCAACATATAAGTCGCGGCTATGAAGAATAAAAGGTGACCTGTACTCATTTTCTCTTTTTGTTTAACTTGGTACGGGGGAGGAAAAGGATCTAACCGCTTCTATGCATGGTCGGATGCTCTCTCCCTCCTAAAAAGAAAGCTTTTCTGTCAGTTTTTCAATTTAGATTTATATATCTATTCAGAAAATATCAATTATCTTTAATCCAAATTATAAAGATTATTAATCTGTTATTCTTTTAATATATTTCGATTCCATTAAAAAATTGTTATTTTTCTCATTTCATATTACAGTTATATAAATAATGCACAAAATATTATATCTTTATACTATAATAGGGAATGTATTAACACATCTATGGGGGGCTAATATTAGATGAAACAGAAAGCTACAGCTTTAACGGCAACTACTGTCGCAGTCGCATCTCTACTTCCATCCATAACTCAAGTAGATACACGTACTATAGCAGCTCAAGAATTGCCTACACAAAACACTCAATATATAAAAACGAATCCAAAAATATTATATTCGAATAATAAAATAAAAACAAGGAATAATGCTAACTCCGTAAAAAATACAAATATTTCTACATCTACTAAACGGAAAAACAGTTATATTGTAAATGTTGGTGATCAAGTTCAGACTGGGGAATTGTTAGGACATATGGAAAATACAGGCCATTCATTTGGACAGCACCTCCATTTTGAATTACATAATGGTGAATGGAATTTTGAAAAAACAAACGCAGTAAATCCACTGCAGTATTTAGTTCGGTAATATTATATGCCACGTAATATTGCCTTAATAATTGAGTATTTGGCTTTTCTCGGTTTAATTTGTTGTTTAGTAATTTACAATACTAACATTGTTTTTTTGAGTATCGTTATCTTATTTGTTACTATCGAATCTTTGATGGAAGCATTCAAAATCCGACTAAAGAAACACATTTCTCATATATATACTGCATTTGTTATTATCGGCGGTTTAATAACAAATATTATTTATAGTGGTTTTCACCTGGCTGCTATATTCCCTGTATTTTTTATAGGGGTACTACTCATTATTTCCCAATATATTTACATTCCTGATCACCGTAAGAAACAACAAGAAGCTTAGAATGGACGTATGTCTACTTCTCATTTACGACTAAATAAAAAAAGGTCTCACTTGAAGTGTGAGACCTTTTTTTATTTATACATTATAGAGAGTGAACAAGGGAAAGCACAAAACTTTTCTTTACCCACACGCATATCGTTCATAAATAAAACTTAAATTATATTTCTTCTCTAATCCCACTCGTTGTTCATCATCACACCAGTAAAATAAAATATCATGAATCGTTGCATAACGCTTATTCTTTAGAAATTGTTTGATAAATGACGGTAAACAATCATGTAATTGTATAAATATATAATTCCGCAAAAGTTCTTCCTTATGTTCAATTCCTTTACAAACATACATCAACTCTTCACAATAATATGCATGTTGCGGAACTTGAATCATTTCAAAAAATGGTACATATGATAATAGTTTTCCAATGAAATGCTCATATCGATTCATAAATTCAAACGACATGTGCTCCATCATTTCTTTCATTACATAAAGATAATCATCCACATGCGTGGTTTTTAATGGATTAAGGCGATCAGAAATTTGAGAAATTACAGCCCTTTGACATGCAACAACAGAACGACTTGGTCCATAATATGTTAAAAAATCCGTACACTTACGATATTTTTTTAATAAGTCATATATGTATAAGTCATAAACGTATGTATTGCAGTATATTGCTAAGTTCATCATCTCTTGATCTAATTGTTCTTTGGACAATAATTTTGCCTGTTTGCAAATATAAAAGAATGTAAGTTCCATTACTTCCTTATGAGATAATAGCTTCTCACATTTTTCAATACACTCTGTATTAAATTTAATTCTTTCCCATATCATTACATCATCATTTTCCAATTTACCAATTCGATATTTTACAATTAAGTAGTTCCAAGCCACAACTTGAGTTAAAATATCCCACGTTTCATATTCCATAGATGTATGTACAAATTCATCTAATCTTTGGTTCACCATAAATGTATACGCTTCCTTATACCAACCGATTTTCTGGCATAAACGAACAATACGAATTAAAGTTGGTATTTCATCCTTATGGAACTGTGGCAAGTCCTGCACCTTATTCATTCCATATAAAATAAACGGAGCCAAGTTTTCTTGTTTATAAAATTCTTTTTCTTTCCAAGCTAAAATTGTCCGTTCTTTTCCTTCGCCTTTTGGATGATTTGGTACAAGTAAAGAAAATAAATCCGCAAAATTATTTGGTTCTACATAAACATCTGTAACCAAATTCCAATTTGGATTACTTTGTACATCCCTCATATCATTTCCCCTCCATTTCTATTTATATATAAAATCTTTGATAGCTTAGTAGATAAACATAACATTATAAATATTAATATATTCAAAATAGATTATAAAACTTATATTTATTATTATATCATTTTTAACATAACAAAAATTAGCAATAGGAATTTTTAACCAAAATTTCAAATGAAATTAACATATATCATTCTTCATATATACTTAGTTAAGCACCTTTACACCTTATATACATCTATGCCTAACATTTTGGATACGTTTTAATAACAATATAATTTTGCTTGCAGTATTAATAAGGTGAAACTTCCATCAGTAGGGATTTTCTTCATCCACCACTGATGGAAAGTCCTCACCAATCGGCCTTTTACAGGCAGTTATCCCTCACCTATCTTCCTTGCTTCTCTCTGAACCTTGAGGTGGGGGAGCTTACTGCCCGTTAATGCGGAATAAAACGTATCCAATCTTACCTATTCTCTAGCACCTAAATACACTGTATTTTCTAGCCTGAAAATAATCTGCATCTATTCGTTATTCTGTATGCTCGGAAATCTCACTTAAAGCAAATCCAGCTTGATCATCAGCTTTCTCTGTTATTGCTAAATCACCTAGCGCTAACATCCCAACAAGCTCGCCATTCTCAACTACAGGTAGTCTTCTGATTTGATGCTGTGCCATTAACTCTGTAGCATTTTCAATAGGGTCATCAGGAGATACGGAAACAATTTCTGTTGTCATGACATTTGTAATTTTATTAGACCCAGGATGTTTCTCAGCAATTCCACGAACAACTAAATCACGATCTGTGACAAGACCAACCACTTGATTATTCTCTACAATTGGAATCATCCCAATGGCCTCTTCTTTCATTTTCACAGCAGCTTCATATACATTATCTAGCGGTGTACATTGCACAATATCGGTACTCATAAATTCTCTAACTGTTGTCATGTAGCTCTATTCCCTCCTTTTTATACATACTATAGTTTTTCCAAAATCCCTCTATTTATTTCATAATAAATAGAGGGATTTTGGATTGACGATATCGTATATTAGAAAAGAACGTAACTTCACATTATATTTTTCACAAGAAAAAAAGAGCCAGCTAATTGCTGACTCTTTTTTATGACCCGTACGGGATTCGAACCCGTGTTACCGCCGTGAAAGGGCGGTGTCTTAACCGCTTGACCAACGGGCCATGGCTCCGCAGGTAGGACTCGAACCTACGACCGATCGGTTAACAGCCGATAGCTCTACCACTGAGCTACTGCGGAATATGGTGGGCCTAAATGGACTCGAACCATCGACCTCACGCTTATCAGGCGTGCGCTCTAACCAGCTGAGCTATAGGCCCATATTTCTTACAGGGGCAGTAGGAATCGAACCCACACTGGAGGTTTTGGAGACCTCTGTTCTACCTTTAAACTATGCCCCTAAGTGGTGCCGGCTAGAGGACTTGAACCCCCAACCTACTGATTACAAGTCAGTTGCTCTACCAATTGAGCTAAGCCGGCTTGTCAAAAAAAAATATGGCTCGGGACGGAATCGAACCGCCGACACGAGGATTTTCAGTCCTCTGCTCTACCGACTGAGCTACCGAGCCTTTATATAAATGGCGGTCCCGACCGGGGTCGAACCGGCGATCTCCTGCGTGACAGGCAGGCATGTTAACCACTACACCACGGGACCATTTGGTTGCGGGGACAGGATTTGAACCTGCGACCTTCGGGTTATGAGCCCGACGAGCTACCGAACTGCTCCACCCCGCGACGGTATTATATTATTTTAAAAAATGGAGGAGGTAGAGGGATTCGAACCCCCGCGCGACTCTCGCCGCCTGTCGGTTTTCAAGACCGATCCCTTCAGCCGAACTTGGGTATACCTCCATGAAATAAATATTAATTATATCTTTTAGTTATCTTTGTACATCTAATAGTTTTTATTAACTATCCAATCATTCCATTTTAATTATTATAAAATGGAGGAGGTAGAGGGATTCGAACCCCCGCGCGACTCTCGCCGCCTGTCGGTTTTCAAGACCGATCCCTTCAGCCAGACTTGGGTATACCTCCAATAAATAACCAAAGTGGAGCCTAGCGGGATCGAACCGCTGACCTCCTGCGTGCAAGGCAGGCGCTCTCCCAGCTGAGCTAAGGCCCCATGTTTTAAAAATATCGGGAAGACAGGATTTGAACCTGCGACCCCCTGGTCCCAAACCAGGTGCTCTACCAAGCTGAGCCACTTCCCGTTAATAAAAGCGCGCCCGAGAGGACTCGAACCCCTAACCTTTTGATCCGTAGTCAAACGCTCTATCCAATTGAGCTACGGGCGCATATGGTGCCGAGGGCGGGGGTCGAACCCGCACGGTGGTCACCCACCGCAGGATTTTAAGTCCTGTGCGTCTGCCTGTTCCGCCACCCCGGCATGTCATATTGAAAATTGGAGCGGAAGACGGGATTCGAACCCGCGACCCCAACCTTGGCAAGGTTGTATTCTACCACTGAACTACTTCCGCAAGACATGTATGAGATATTTTATTAAAAGTGCGGGTGAAGGGAGTCGAACCCCCACGCCAAAGGCGCCAGATCCTAAGTCTGGTGCGTCTGCCAATTCCGCCACACCCGCATATTTTTTAAAAAATGGTGAGCCATGAAGGACTCGAACCTTCGACCCTCTGATTAAAAGTCAGATGCTCTACCAACTGAGCTAATGGCTCTTAATGGCTGGGCTAGCTGGATTCGAACCAGCGCATGACGGAGTCAAAGTCCGTTGCCTTACCGCTTGGCTATAGCCCATTAATTAAGAATGGTGGAGGGGGGCAGATTCGAACTGCCGAACCCGAAGGAGCGGATTTACAGTCCGCCGCGTTTAGCCACTTCGCTACCCCTCCGACATTATATGGTGGAGGATGACGGGATCGAACCGCCGACCCCCTGCTTGTAAGGCAGGTGCTCTCCCAGCTGAGCTAATCCTCCATTTGCCTGGCAACGTCCTACTCTCACAGGGGCAAGGCCCCAACTACCATCGGCGCTAGAGAGCTTAACTTCCGTGTTCGGTATGGGAACGGGTGTGACCTCTCTGCCATCATTACCAGACTATATTCACTTAAGACAAACACTATTATACTTAATTGATTAAAAAAATCAATAAGTTTTTTTATGTTCTCTCAAAACTAGATAACATTTGCTTCATATTATATGGTTAAGTCCTCGATCTATTAGTATTCGTCAGCTCCACATGTCACCATGCTTCCACCTCGAACCTATCAACCTGATCATCTTTCAGGGATCTTACTAGCTTACGCTATGGGAAATCTCATCTTGAGGGGGGCTTCATGCTTAGATGCTTTCAGCACTTATCCCTTCCGCACATAGCTACCCAGCTATGCCCTTGGCAGAACAACTGGTACACCAGCGGTGCGTCCATCCCGGTCCTCTCGTACTAAGGACAGCTCCTCTCAAATTTCCTACGCCCACGACGGATAGGGACCGAACTGTCTCACGACGTTCTGAACCCAGCTCGCGTACCGCTTTAATGGGCGAACAGCCCAACCCTTGGGACCGACTACAGCCCCAGGATGCGATGAGCCGACATCGAGGTGCCAAACCTCCCCGTCGATGTGGACTCTTGGGGGAGATAAGCCTGTTATCCCCGGGGTAGCTTTTATCCGTTGAGCGATGGCCCTTCCATGCGGAACCACCGGATCACTAAGCCCGACTTTCGTCCCTGCTCGACTTGTAGGTCTCGCAGTCAAGCTCCCTTATGCCTTTGCACTCTACGAATGATTTCCAACCATTCTGAGGGAACCTTTGGGCGCCTCCGTTACACTTTAGGAGGCGACCGCCCCAGTCAAACTGCCCACCTGACACTGTCTCCCGGGTCGATAAGACCCGTAGGTTAGAATTTCAATACAGTCAGGGCGGTATCCCACCAGCGCCTCCACCGAAGCTAGCGCTCCGGCTTCAAAGGCTCCCGCCTATCCTGTACAAACTGTACCAAAATTCAATATCAGGCTACAGTAAAGCTCCACGGGGTCTTTCCGTCCTGTCGCGGGTAACCTGCATCTTCACAGGTACTATAATTTCACCGAGTCTCTGGTTGAGACAGTGCCCAAATCGTTACACCTTTCGTGCGGGTCGGAACTTACCCGACAAGGAATTTCGCTACCTTAGGACCGTTATAGTTACGGCCGCCGTTTACTGGGGCTTCAGTTCAGAGCTTCGCTTACGCTAACCCCTCTCCTTAACCTTCCAGCACCGGGCAGGTGTCAGCCCCTATACTTCGCCTTACGGCTTCGCAGAGACCTGTGTTTTTGCTAAACAGTCGCTTGGGCCTATTCACTGCGGCTTTCCGTTAAGAAAGCACCCCTTCTCCCGAAGTTACGGGGTCATTTTGCCGAGTTCCTTAACCAGAGTTCTCTCGCACACCTTAGGATTCTCTCCTCGCCTACCTGTGTCGGTTTGCGGTACAGGCACCTTTTATCTCGCTAGAAGCTTTTCTTGGCAGCGGGGAATCAAAGACTTCGCTCCATAAGGAGCTTCCCCATCACAGCTCAGCCTTCACGATAAGCGGATTTGCCTACTTATCAGCCTAACTGCTTGGACGTGCACAACCAATCGCACGCTTCTTCTATCCTTCTGCGTCCCTCCATTGCTCAAACGATAAAGAGGTGGTACAGGAATATCAACCTGTTGTCCATCGCCTACGCCTGTCGGCCTCGGCTTAGGTCCTGACTAACCCTGAGCGGACGAGCCTTCCTCAGGAAACCTTAGGCATTCGGTGGACGGGATTCTCACCCGTCTTTCGCTACTCATACCGGCATTCTCACTTCTAAGCGCTCCACCAGTCCTTACGGTCTGACTTCACTGCCCTTAGAACGCTCCCCTACCACTGATACCATAGGTATCAATTCGCAGCTTCGGTGGTGTATTTAGCCCCGGTACATTTTCGGCGCAGAGTCACTCGACTAGTGAGCTATTACGCACTCTTTAAATGGTGGCTGCTTCTAAGCCAACATCCTAGTTGTCTAAGCAACTCCACATCCTTTTCCACTTAATACACACTTTGGGACCTTAGCTGGCGATCTGGGCTGTTTCCCTCTTGACTACGGATCTTATCACTCGCAGTCTGACTCCTAAGGATAAGTCATTGGCATTCGGAGTTTGACTGAATTCGGTAATCCGATGAGGACCCCTAGTTCAATCAGTGCTCTACCTCCAAGACTCTTACACTTAAGGCTAGCCCTAAAGCTATTTCGGGGAGAACCAGCTATCTCCAGGTTCGATTGGAATTTCTCCGCTACCCACACCTCATCCCCGCACTTTTCAACGTGCGTGGGTTCGGGCCTCCATTCAGTGTTACCTGAACTTCACCCTGGACATGGGTAGATCACCTGGTTTCGGGTCTACGACCACGTACTAAACGCCCTATTCAGACTCGCTTTCGCTACGGCTCCGCCTCTTCAGCTTAACCTCGCACGGGATCGTAACTCGCCGGTTCATTCTACAAAAGGCACGCCATCACCCATTAACGGGCTCTGACTATTTGTAGGCACACGGTTTCAGGATCTCTTTCACTCCCCTTCCGGGGTGCTTTTCACCTTTCCCTCACGGTACTGGTTCACTATCGATCACTAGGTAGTATTTAGCCTTGGGAGATGGTCCTCCCAGATTCCGACGGAATTTCACGTGTTCCGCCGTACTCAGGATACATTCAAGAGAGAACGAAGTTTCGACTACGGGGTTGTTACCCTCTGTGACGAGCCTTTCCAGGCTGCTTCGTCTACCTCGTTCCTTTGTAACTCCGTATAGAATGTCCTACAACCCCAAGAGGCAAGCCTCTTGGTTTGGGCTAGATTCCGTTTCGCTCGCCGCTACTCAGGAAATCGCATTTGCTTTCTCTTCCTCCAGGTACTTAGATGTTTCAGTTCCCTGGGTCTGTCTTCCTTACCCTATGTATTCAGGTAAGGATACCATACCATTACGTATGGTGGGTTTCCCCATTCGGAAATCTTCGGATCAAAGCTTACTTACAGCTCCCCGAAGCATATCGGCGTTAGTCCCGTCCTTCATCGACTCCTAGTGTCAAGGCATCCACCGTGCGCCCTTTCTAACTTAACCAAACTAAAATTAAAAAAATATGAGCTACACTGTTATCTAGTTTTCAAAGAACATACATTTATTTCTGAGAGATAGTTCTCTCAAAACTGAACAAAACGAAACACGGAAACTTATATTGATGAACAGCGTTCATCAATTCTCCATAGAAAGGAGGTGATCCAGCCGCACCTTCCGATACGGCTACCTTGTTACGACTTCACCCCAATCATCTGTCCCACCTTAGGCGGCTGGCTCCAAAAAGGTTACCCCACCGACTTCGGGTGTTACAAACTCTCGTGGTGTGACGGGCGGTGTGTACAAGGCCCGGGAACGTATTCACCGCGGCATGCTGATCCGCGATTACTAGCGATTCCAGCTTCATGTAGGCGAGTTGCAGCCTACAATCCGAACTGAGAACGGTTTTATGAGATTAGCTCCACCTCGCGGTCTTGCAGCTCTTTGTACCGTCCATTGTAGCACGTGTGTAGCCCAGGTCATAAGGGGCATGATGATTTGACGTCATCCCCACCTTCCTCCGGTTTGTCACCGGCAGTCACCTTAGAGTGCCCAACTTAATGATGGCAACTAAGATCAAGGGTTGCGCTCGTTGCGGGACTTAACCCAACATCTCACGACACGAGCTGACGACAACCATGCACCACCTGTCACTCTGCCCCCGAAGGGGAAGCCCTATCTCTAGGGTTGTCAGAGGATGTCAAGACCTGGTAAGGTTCTTCGCGTTGCTTCGAATTAAACCACATGCTCCACCGCTTGTGCGGGCCCCCGTCAATTCCTTTGAGTTTCAGCCTTGCGGCCGTACTCCCCAGGCGGAGTGCTTAATGCGTTAACTTCAGCACTAAAGGGCGGAAACCCTCTAACACTTAGCACTCATCGTTTACGGCGTGGACTACCAGGGTATCTAATCCTGTTTGCTCCCCACGCTTTCGCGCCTCAGTGTCAGTTACAGACCAGAAAGTCGCCTTCGCCACTGGTGTTCCTCCATATCTCTACGCATTTCACCGCTACACATGGAATTCCACTTTCCTCTTCTGCACTCAAGTCTCCCAGTTTCCAATGACCCTCCACGGTTGAGCCGTGGGCTTTCACATCAGACTTAAGAAACCACCTGCGCGCGCTTTACGCCCAATAATTCCGGATAACGCTTGCCACCTACGTATTACCGCGGCTGCTGGCACGTAGTTAGCCGTGGCTTTCTGGTTAGGTACCGTCAAGGTGCCAGCTTATTCAACTAGCACTTGTTCTTCCCTAACAACAGAGTTTTACGACCCGAAAGCCTTCATCACTCACGCGGCGTTGCTCCGTCAGACTTTCGTCCATTGCGGAAGATTCCCTACTGCTGCCTCCCGTAGGAGTCTGGGCCGTGTCTCAGTCCCAGTGTGGCCGATCACCCTCTCAGGTCGGCTACGCATCGTTGCCTTGGTGAGCCGTTACCTCACCAACTAGCTAATGCGACGCGGGTCCATCCATAAGTGACAGCCGAAGCCGCCTTTGAATTTCGCACCATGCGGTGCAAAATGTTATCCGGTATTAGCCCCGGTTTCCCGGAGTTATCCCAGTCTTATGGGCAGGTTACCCACGTGTTACTCACCCGTCCGCCGCTAACTTCATAAGAGCAAGCTCTTAATCCATTCGCTCGACTTGCATGTATTAGGCACGCCGCCAGCGTTCATCCTGAGCCAGGATCAAACTCTCCAATAAAGTTAGTTTGTCTAGCATCTAAAATAAAAATTGACGTTTCACGTTGTTTGTTTCGTTCAGTTTTCAAAGAACTTGTCCATCGCCGATTGGCGACTTCCTTATGTTAGCATCTTCATTTTTCGATGTCAACTAAGTTTTTTAATTTCTTTTTTTCACTTTCTGCGTGTTCCGCATCAGCGACGTTTATTACTATACCATCCTTATTTTTAAATCACAAGTGTTTTTTAAAAAAAACTAAAAAAGTTTTCCACTTAATGATTTCGCCTCTTTATTTCATATTAAATGGATTTTCTTCCTCCTGACTTCAACAGAATTTTAAAAGGCTAAAATACCCAACCAACTCTCTAGCTCTTCCTTACAAAACCCTATTCACTCGCTACTTAAGAATAAATTTAGAATTTTTTTACATTTAATTAATGAAAGATATCCAGATTTTGTTATATAGTAACGAAGTAGGCTAAAAAACAACTTAAACGGAGGAATCATTTTTATGGATAGGTTAACAAAATTCTCATTAAAAAATCGAGCCGCTATCATCATCATGGTTTTTCTCATTTCTGTGCTCGGCATTTATTCCGGCTCCAAATTACCGATGGAGTTTCTACCCAGCGTCGATAATCCCGCAATAACTGTCACTACAATGTCTCAAGGGCTAGATGCTGAAACATTGACAAAAGAAGTAACCGAACCGCTCGAAAAAAAGTTTCGAAATTTGGAACACGTCGATACAATAACTTCTTCTACTTATGAAGGTTTATCTCGTATCGATATCGCGTATACATCTAAAGCTAATATGAAGGATGCTACACGCGAGGTCGAAAAAATTACCAGCAACGTAAATTTCCCAAAAGAAATTACAAAACCCGTCGTTAGCCAACTTAATACCTCTATGATTCCACTTGCACAAATTACCGTTCAAAAACAGAATGGTTTTACAAAAGCAGACGAAAAACAGATTGAAGAAGAAATCATCCCGCAACTTGAAAATATCGACGGCGTTGCTAACGTCATGTATTACGGTAAATCAACATCCGAGTTATCTATCCTCTTAGACCCAAATGAAATGAAAAATAAAAACGTAACACCACAGCAAGTATTAGCCGCCTTACAAGGAAAAGAAACTTCCACTCCAGTTGGTCAAGTTACTGTCAATAACGAAGACCACAGCCTACGCGTCATTGGAAATGTCAAAAATGTAGATGAAATAAAAAACATGTCACTTACCCCTCAAATCAAATTACAAGATATAGCTCAAGTAAAAATAAAACAACATTTTGATACCGTTTCACATGTGAATGGCGAAGAGGGAACTGGATTAGTTATTATGAAAGAACCTAGCAAAAATGCAGTTGCAATCGGAAAAGAAATTGATAAAAAAATAAAAACTATAAGCAAAGAATATAAAGATACTTATACAATTAAATTAATATCCTCTACTCACGAACAAGTTGAAAATGCAGTTATGAGCATGGGGAAAGAAGTCATTTTAGGAGCAATTGCTGCGACATTTATTATTTTAATCTTTTTACGCAGCGTTCGAACAACCCTTATCGCTGTCGTTAGTATTCCGTTATCCATTTTACTAACACTATTTTTACTTGATCAATCTAATGTTACATTAAACATTTTAACTCTCGGGGGCTTAGCAGTAGCGGTTGGTCGACTTGTTGACGATAGTATTGTTGTCATTGAAAATATCTTCCGGCGCTTACAAAAAGAACATTTTTCAAAAGACATCATTCTAGACGCCACAAAAGAGGTAGCTGTTGCGATTACCTCTTCTACTTTAACAACAGTCGCTGTCTTTTTACCTATCGGTCTTGTATCAGGTACAATCGGCAAGCTAATGTTACCTATGGTATTGGCCGTTGTATACTCTATACTTTCTTCACTAGTGGTGGCCTTAACCGTTGTTCCACTTATGGCATTTTTATTACTGAGAAAAACAAGGCAGCGTACACCGAAACCTTCAAGAAAGTATACAGCTACTTTAAAGTGGGCCCTTTCACATAAGTTTATTATTTTATTTTCTTCTTTCTTATTATTTGCCGGATCAATTGCTGCTTATATATTACTTCCAAAAGCAAATATCAAATCAGAAGACGATACGATGCTTTCAATTCAGATGACATTCCCAGCAAATTACGATTTTGAATCTAGAAAGCAAACAGCCTTTGATTTTGAAAAAAAATTACTTTCTAACAGCGATGTAAAAGATGTTATTTTACGAATGGGTTCCAGTGCTGAAGATGCACAGTTTGGATTTACAACTAAAAATAACCTTGCATCTATTGCTGTAGTCTTCAAAAAAGGAACAGATATCGATCAATATATCAAAAAACTAAAAAAAGAGCATGCAGACTTTAAACCAGCCGAATTCGATTATACAAAGGCAAGCTATTCTAATTCCGGCGGAGGAAACAGCTTGCAATTTAACGTGACAGCAAACAATGAGACGAATTTAAAAAAAGCTGCTGATGTCGTTGAAACAAAACTAAAAAGTATAGACAGTCTTTCTAAAGTAAAAACAAATCGAGAAGAATCAAAAAAGGAATGGCAAATCGATATTGATCAAAAGAAAGCGGAACAAGTTGGATTAACTCCGGAAACAGCAGGCCAACAAGTTTCATTCCTTATGAAGAAATCACCAATCGGGCAACTGACAATTGATGATGAGAAAACAACCATTATGCTCGAACATAAACAAGGAAAGATAAGTAACAAGGAAGATATTCTTAACACAAACATCTTATCACCTATAGCAGGATCAATTCCTTTAAAAGATATTGCAACCATTTCAGAAAAACGATTACAAACAGAGATTTTCCATAAAGATGGAAAAGAAACCATTCAAATAACTGCCGAAGCAACAAATGAAGATTTAAGTAAAGTAAACACTGAAGTGAACAAAGCTATTTCAGAATTAGACCTACCAAACGGTGCGAAAGTTAAAATTGCTGGTGCAACTGAATCAATGCAAGAAGACTTTACAAATTTATTCAAAATCATGGGTATCGCCATCGGGATTGTTTATTTAATTATGGTCATTACTTTCGGGCAAGCACGCGCCCCATTTGCGATTTTATTCTCTTTACCACTAGCTGCTGTTGGCGGTATTTTAGGATTAATCATTTCAAGAACACCAGTCGATTTAAATGCACTAATCGGTGCATTGATGTTAATTGGTATCGTAGTCACCAATGCCATTGTATTAATAGAACGTGTTCAACAAAATAGAGAACACGGCATGACGACACGGGAAGCTTTACTAGAAGCAGGCTCTACAAGGCTACGACCAATTATTATGACAGCCATTACAACAATAGTAGCGATGTTACCATTATTATTCAGCCAATCACAAGCCGGCAGTATGGTATCTAAAAGTTTAGCGGTTGTTGTAATCGG
Source organism: Bacillus sp. FSL K6-6038 (assembly GCF_038050455.1). Classification (NCBI taxonomy): domain Bacteria; kingdom Bacillati; phylum Bacillota; class Bacilli; order Caryophanales; family Bacillaceae; genus Bacillus; species Bacillus sp. FSL K6-6038. Next base: position 710,678 of record NZ_JBBOUH010000001.1, on the reverse strand, counting down.
TGGTTTAGCAGTTTCAACTGCGCTCACACTAGTTGTCGTCCCTGTTATGTATGAACTGTTAGATAAATTCGGTAAAAAACGACGCTCACGCAGAAAAGTAGTCTCTTCTATAGATACACCAAAAGCTTAACACCAAAAAACGTTATCTTCTGTTTTGAAGATAACGTTTTTTCTACTATAATATACAATTATAATTTCACGACTACTCATTCATATACGTCATCACTTCATCAATATAATCCGCTAAAGGCTTCCCAGAATCTACAATAAGATATGTAAAATCAGATGGTCGTTTACTACCATCTAACCCTTCTTTAAACACTTCTTCAGATTCCACTTTCTCAATTTGACTTATCATTCGTTCTCGTGTCTTTAGCCTATTATTAATTTCTTCTATATTATTAAGATAGCATTCAATATATTTGTATTTCACACGATGTTCCCTAGACAAAATCGTCCCCTTTTCCACCATTTCTATATAGAGACACGGGCTATCCAATATTACACTATGCCCCATGGATAAATGAAAATCTATTAGCGCCCATTCGATTTCATACGAAATTCCACCAGCGGCCGTTGTTTCAATTTGACGAATTTCCAACGACTCTAGTAAGGCCGTTTTCACAATATCATGATCAATCACAATTGCACCTGTATTTTTCGCTATACGTCTAGAAAGTGTTGATTTTCCCGAACCCGGTAAGCCTGACATTTGTAGAAAAAACATGAAAAACTTCCTCTCCATCTCCATTCCAGCATTTACATACACAGGTATATATACAATATTTTATCTTCATACTCCTGCTATAACCGAGATTACCGGATTCACTTCACACAAAAAAGCTCCCTGTTTTTTTATAAACAGAGAGCTTCTTATCCATTTAGGGTACAAGCGTTTAAGCCGCTTTGGCTTTCGTTGTTTTACGAGATTTCTTAGCTCCCGTAAAACGTTTATGAAGTACAGATGCAGTAAAACGGGCAATAATATTAAAGAGTAATACCATAATAATTAAGACTGCTGCTGATTTTGTCGCAATTAACTTCGCATCTGGAATAATCCCTTCAGAGTTCAATTTCCAAATATGAACTGCTAATGTTTCAGCTGGTCGAAATGGATTCAACGGGTGTGCAGGACTTGAAAAATCGGCTGCAGAATTTAAAATCGGTGATGTTAATCCCGCTGTATAAATTAACGCCGCCGCCTCACCAAATATACGACCCGCAGCTAAAATAATCCCCGTAATAATTTGCGGCAATGCTGTGGGGATAATAATTCGCACAATCGTTTGCCATTTTGTTGCACCAAGCCCAAGACTCGCTTCTTTTACATTAGACGGAACTTCCGTAATCGCACTTTCACAAACACGCGTTAGACCCGGTAAATTTAAAATCGTTAAAGCAAGTGCTCCTCCCATTACCGTATAGCCCCAACCAGTCATTGTAACAAACACTAATAAACCAAATAACCCAACAACAATAGAAGGTAGTGATGCCATCGTTTCAATACATAAACGAACAAATCCTAAAAAGCGTCCTTGTTTCGCATATTCCGCAAGATAAATCCCTGCTCCTAATCCAAGCGGAATTGAAATGACTAAGGTAATAACAAGCATATAGAAAGAGTTGAATAACTGCGGACCAATTCCACCTCCAGCTCTTGTATTGCTTGGTTCTCCGAACAAGAAACTTGGATCCCAAAAACCCCAACCCTTTTGCAAAATTTCGTATACTAAGAAAACAAGTAAAGCTACTACAAACGCTGCAACTGCATATAAAATACCCGTCCAAATATTATTTACTTTTCTTGCGTTCATCGCTATCGTTCACCTCTTTGGCCAATTGCTCGTATTACTAAAATAAACAGGAATGAAATAACAAGTAATATCATTGCCAATGTCCATAAAGCGTTATTCCAGGCAGTTCCATTTAACGTATTCGTCATATCCATTGTTAGAATACCTGTCAACGTTGCCGTTGGACTATATATCCCTTCAGGCAATTTAACAGTATTCCCTATTACCATTTGAACCGCTAACGCTTCGCCGAAAGCACGAGCTAATCCTAGAACGACCCCTGTTAAAATACCTTTTTTTGCAGCCGGAACAATAACACGGCTAATCGCTTGCCATTTTGTCGAACCTAAACCATAAGAGGCTTCCAAATAATCAAAGGGAACCGAACGTATTGCATCAGAAGCAATACTAGCAATAGTAGGTAAAATCATAATACTGAGCACAATAATACCGGCAATTAAACTAAAACCAACACCACCGAATGAATCACGTAAAAGCGGAACTAAAATGGTAACCCCTAATAAACCATATACTACTGAAGGAATTCCAACTAATAATTCTAAAACAGGCTTTAATACCTTATTCCCAAACTTTGGTGAAATTAAGTTCATAAATATCGCAAGAGCAAGCGCGATTGGCGCACTAATAACGACCGCACCTAATGAAACAAGCATTGAACCAACAATAAAGATAACAGCACCAAACGATCCCTGATCAGCATTCGGATTCCATTTTGTTGACGTCAATACCTCAGAAAATGAAATACCACTTTGTGTAAAAGATTGAATTCCTTTCCCGCAAATAAATGCAATAATTGCTAATGTAACAAGAACAATAAATATACCGCAAAACGTAACAAGCGTTCTTCCGATATATTCACTTTTTACATAATTAATTTGTTTTTTCCCCTTCATCACAGGACACAACCCCACTTCATAGATTGAAATGAACAAGGCTGGCCTCGCAGCCAGCCCGTTAAATGTTTACTTATTCAGTTTAGACATTGGAATATAACCCATATCTTCAACTTGTTTTTCGAAGTCTTTACCTTTTACATAATCGATATAAGCTTTTGTAGCTTCTTTCGCTTCCCCTTTTGTTACCATGTACTCATAAGACCAGAATGGATATTTGCCCGCAGAAATATTTTCAACTTTTGGCTCTGCACCATCAATTTTCACAGTTTGTAATGCACCTTTTTTATCGCCTACCATATAAGACATTGCAAGATAACTAATAGAACCAGGAGTAGAGTTAATTGCTTGTTCTACCGCACCGTTAGAATCTTGTGTTGTACCTGTTCCATCGTTAATCTTCGCATCTTTCATAACTGTTTTTTCAAATGTAGCACGTGTACCAGAAGATGCTGGACGGTTTATCACATTAATTTTCTCATCTTTACCGCCTAGCTCTTTCCAGTTTGTAACTTTTCCAGAAAAGATATCTTGTACTTGTTTCACAGTTAAGTTATCAACCTTCACATCTTTATTTACAACAAGTGCAAATGCAATACCTGCCACTTTGTTATCTACTAATTCCTTCGCTTTTTCTGGATCTTTTATTTTATCTGCAGCTGGAACATCAGAGTTACCGATTTGAACCGCCCCAGAAGCTACTTGGTTAATCCCTGTTCCACTACCGCCACCTTGAACTTGAATAGAAACTTTCGAATTCTTTTCCATGAATTTTTTACCCGCTTCTTCAGCAAGCGGTTGAAGAGCTGTAGAACCAGCTGCCGCAATTGTACCCGACAATTCTTGTTTTGCATCGTTACTACCTTTAGCAGTTTCTTTGCTATCTGTGCTTTCTGATTTGCCGCATCCAACTAAAGCACCAGCAACCACTAATGCCGCTAACGAAAATTTAATACCTTTTTTCATAACCATGTCTTGTACCCCCATTTGGATTATCGCTTTTTCACATTCATCTACTTCTTTCGAACACAAATTCATTGTAGGACAATAATATTGTGTTAGTGTTAAGCGATTTTTAATTTTAAGTAAATAGAGGTCATAAGTCTAAAAACCCATATATCCCAACTCGTTTTATAAGAAAAACCAAAAGAATCCACACAAAATTGCCCGTATTGTAAATTTACTTTTAATAATGTAAATGTATTGTAAATAAAATTATTGGTTTCCCTACTTATATTAAAAATACATTTACAAATCTCTTTATTTTTTGAACTTTATAGCGTTCACTCCACATGTATCCCACATAATTTCAGTAATATTTTTCTGTACAACACAATAAATTGGAACAATTCTAAAAATAATTGAATATTTTTAAAGTACCAATTGACAACATCATTTCATGTAGTCTACTATATTAGTAACAAAAAGTTTCCCTCGGCAAACTTTTTAAACCAACACTAAAAATATAGAGAAGAGGTAACTTTTATGGTATCGGCTAATATCAAACCCCTTTCAAATTTCCAAACAGGGCAGTTTGTACAAATCGAGAAGATACAATTAGAAGGAACTATGAAACGTCGTTTATTAGATTTAGGCTTTATTCCCGGAGCTACTATTAAAGTATTGCAAAGAAGCCCGCTCGGAGATCCAATCGCTTATCAAGTGAGCAATACGACCATTGCACTGCGTAGTGAAGAAAGTTCCCTTATTTTCGGGAGATTAATAGGAGATGATTTAGTATGAAAAACCATCGCATTGCGCTAGCAGGAAACCCAAATACCGGAAAGAGCACATTGTTTAATACGTTAACAGGATTAAAACAACATACCGGAAACTGGACTGGCAAAACTGTATTAAAAGCAGAAGGTGAATATGAACATAACGGAAGTGTATATACCGTAATTGATTTACCTGGAACATACTCCCTATATTCAAACTCTGCAGATGAGGAAGTTGCACGGGATTATATTATTTTTGAAAAACCTGAGGTAACAGTAGTAGTTGTAGATGCAACTGCAATGGAAAGAAATTTAAATTTAGCATTACAAGTGATGGAAATGACTAACGACGTTATAGTGTGTATTAACTTAATCGATGAAGCAGAAAAAAAAGGAATCGTCATTGATGAAAAGAAATTAGCAAAATCACTGGGTGTACCTGTAGTCAAAATTTCAGCTCGAAACCGCGTTGGAATCGGACATTTGCTAAATGTAATCGCTAAAGTGGCTAGCAAAAAATTAATTCCTACACCTGTTCAAATTACTTATAATGAACAAATTGAAAATATGATTCAGGAATTAGAACCTCAAATTTATAAAGTATTCGGTGATACATACCCTGCACGCTGGGTCGCACTACGAATACTAGATGGAGATAAAAACTTTCTAGCTACACTTCAAAAACATCATAAAGAGCCACTGATAAGGGAGGTCGTAATAAATGAAATCTCACTCAGCCAGTAAGGCTCTTCCATTAGATTATATTGTTCAACATGCACAAACACTTACAAAAGATGATATACGAGATGATATTGTAGGTGATATTTATCGAACTTCCGCAAGTATATGTAAAGAAGCTGTTCAATACACGAATACTGATAAGTTATACCGTTCAGAGAGGCTAGATAAAATTTTCACTTCTCCTATATTCGGATTCCCAATTATGCTCGGAATTTTATCTATTATTTTTTATCTTACAATTGCAGGAGCTAACGTGCCATCTGATATGATTGCTGAATTTTTCGGGTGGGCAGAAGGTCATTTAACCGCTTGGTTTCAAGCGATGAATGCACCGACTTGGGTACATGGCATCTTAATTCTCGGCTTATTCCGTGGTACTGGAGCTGTAATTAGTGTTATGTTACCACCTATGGCTATTTTCTTCCCTATGTTTGCTTTACTGGAAAATTATGGATACTTACCGCGTGTTGCTTTTAACATGGATCGTTTATTCAAACGTTCTGGCGCTCACGGAAAACAATCATTAACAATGGCAATGGGGTTTGGTTGTAACGCTGCTGCCATTATGTCAACACGTATTATCGAATCACCACGCGAGCGTATGTTAGCGATTTTAACAAATAACTTCGTTCCATGTAATGGACGTTGGCCTACATTAATATTAATGGCATCATTATTCATGGCCGCTGGATATACCGGCAGTATGCAAACACTTGTTACGGCAGGTATTGTAGTCGGAATGGTTATAATTGGGGTTATTGTAACATTAACTGTATCTTGGGTATTATCAAAAACCGCTTTAAAAGGCGTCCCAACTCACTATACGTTAGAGTTACCACCATACCGTAAGCCGAAAATTTGGAATACAATTGTACGTTCCACACTTGATAAGTCATTATATGTTTTAAAACGCGCGGTTATCGTAGCTGCACCGGCCGCTATGCTAACTTGGGTATTAGCAAATATTTATGTTGGTGACACAAGCCTACTTATGTATTTTGTGAATTTCTTAGATCCATTCGCTAAATCACTCGGTCTTGACGGATTTATTCTAGCTGCATTCATCCTTGGTTTGCCAGCTAATGAAATTGTCATTCCAATTTTATTAATGTCTTATTTATCAACTGGTGCTTTAACCGAACTAGATGATTTAAACCAAATTAAAAACTTGTTCTTAGAACATGGCTGGACTTGGTTAACTGCGTTAAATACAATGTTGTTCTCTCTTCTTCATTTCCCATGCGGAACAACATTAGTTAACATATATAAAGAAACAAAAAGTCCCAAATGGACATTTCTATCGTTTGCAATCCCTACCGTAATCGCCATTGTTGTTACATTCCTCACATCGCAATTGGTACATTGGTTAGGGCTTGTATAAAGTGAAACTTCTATCAGTCGGGAGTTTTCTTCATCCCCACTTGTCCGTAAAGGCCCGCATCAATCGGGCCTTTACGGACAGTTATTCACCACCTATCTTCTCCGCTTTCATTTGAAGTTTGCGGTGGGTGGATTACTTTTCGTTAATGCGGGATAAAGTGAGACAAGCATCAATAGAGGGAATCTCATTAACGCTTCGTTGATTATTAAAGGAAATCTGAAATTTATTCAGATTTCCTTTTTTGCTTATTCTTTTGCCACGGCTGTGCACCATACTCCATAATTTTCTTATGAAGAAAGTATACTGTATATGGGAGAATTGCTATTAATATCGTACATATTATACTCAATTTGGTAAACAAGATAAAACACCTCTACTCCACTCGAGTTGGTAATGAAGAACCTGAATGCTCAATTGTCGGATGCACCCGAACTACGATGTCACAATTACTAAAATAATTTTTACCTTGATCCCAATTATTTTTTATTTTGCTCCACTTTTTATAATCATGACGTTTATATTCTTCTCCCAATCCTAATACATCTACCTTATAATCTTTTTGTACAATTTTTATCGTTTTTTGAATACGTTTTTCCATCTCTTTTGCAATATACTGCTTTAGTTTCTTCTCTCCCATAATTTGGTCATGATCACTAAAATGCAGTTCCGCCAAAGTTCCTTCTAACGATAAATCAATAACAAACTTTGGCTTAGTAGCATTTGTAACGGACGTAGTAATTTTACGACGCATTTTATGAATTTCATATGTAACAAATTGATTCCCTTTACGAATCGTAAAAAAACCTGCCATCTTCTCTCCAATAATATAATTTAATCCTATTGTTTTTTCTCCACTCAACCTACCGACAAGCTTATTATCCTTCCCTCTAAATAAGGCTGCTCCATTCATTTGCACCCCTTGTTTTGTCAATCCTAAAACAGGCAATACAAAACTTCTTTTGGCTGTAATTTTCTCCTGAATATCACCAATCCGAGCCGCTTCTATCATCTGTGCATTTTTCGGAGCGTGGTCAACTAACATATCAATATACTTTGCAGGTAAATTCTCAGGTTTTGCACTTTGGTTTAATATATCCTCTGCTTTTTTTTCAGAAACAAAAATACGAATATTCCGTCTCATTTCATGGTCACGAACATATACATCCAATGTATTTTCTAACACATACGGTTTTGCTAACAAATCGTTAGAAAAAATTAGCACTTGTATATGAGGGAAAAATAGTGCACGACTAATTTTTTTAGCAACGATACGAATTTGTTCAAAAACTCCATCTGCTACCGCACTAATGTTAATATAGTTTTTACTCCCCGCATTCCCTTGTGCTCCTTGTGGTGTTAGCGTACGGGGCAAAACCATTTGGTATGTTCCCTTCATAACCGGATTGGACTTTTTTTCTTTTACAAGATCGTACGCTGCCCCTACAACAAACCCTCTCTCTTCAATTTCTTGTTGCTCGGAACAAGCGCTGAGATAACATAACAAACTAATCAGGTATATAAATTTAAGAAGGCGTTTCATTTCTACCAGCCCTTCTTTTTATTTTATATACAATTAACACTAGTAAGGGCACCAATAGGATACACCCCATATCGATCCAAGCTAAATATGTACCATAATCCGATAACTTTCTCACATCTCCTGGAACCATATTGATCATAAAAATAATAGGTGCACTTATAAAAATAAAAATATGTTTATTTAATTTAGAAAACATTGCACAAAACAATAAAGCAGCAATGTCATAATACATAGCTGTTGTGTTATAAACCGTAATAATCCAAGTCGTAAAGAAGATTGCGTCAAATCGTTCTAAAAATCCTCCTCCAATTTCAATTTCCTTTCCCAACTCAATTGTAGGATACGTCAATCCCCTCGTTGTCATATACGAAAAAACACTAATACAGGTTACATAAATTAAAATATACGACATAACAGTTACCATTACTCCTTTGGCTACAGCCAAAGGAGCTTTTTTTATATTCCCCTTCAACATCATGGAATAAAAAAGAGCAACTTCAAATCCAATAAAAGTAAAAATAGAATCTTTAATTCCTGCTGCATATTTACTTACTTTTGTTTGAAATACTGGCAATAACCTATCTACCTCCATTAAATTTATATTTAATAAAGACAAGAGCAACATAGCTATTAGGACAATCGGTAAAAATATTACATTCAGTCTTAGTAATGCAGCTCTTGATCCACTTACTCCGTAAATCACAATCAGTAAAAAGAAAAAAGAAAGCCATTGTATAGGCGTATCACTAAATAAATACATTTGTGAAATAATAGAAATTGTTCTGACCTCATACCCTGTCAATGCAACAAATGTCAAAATCAAAATAACACTAAATACGTAAGTAACTGGTTTTGTTAAATAAACACTTGTATATTCAACAAAATTTTGTTTTGGAAATAAAATCGCAACTTTTGTTACAAACCATGCAAAAAATGCACATATAGTTCCACCCGCTAATAAAATTATCCAACCATCAGAAAACAAAGTTTGTGTAGCAATGACCCTTGGCATTGCCAATGCACCAGTACCAATAATGGTTGAAGATACCGCAAAAGCGAGTTCACGTGATCCAATTTCTTCATCCCCGTACTCAAATGGTCCCAATTTACTCCCGCTCCTTTGGACGTAATGTATCATCCTTCGTTTGTAAATATTCTGGTCGTTCCTTAAACATTGCTTTTGGTAAGCGAATAATTTCTTCTTTCCAATCTTTATAGAATGCTGGCGCAATAGGCGTGGTATAAGGTACTCCCACACTCTTTAAATTTGTAAGATGAATTGCTAGCGCAATTACAGCCAAAATAATACCGTATAGTCCGAATACTGTAGCAGCTAAAACGAATACAAATAATAAAATTCGAAATGTAATTGTGATGCTATATACCGGAAGAGAAAAAGTAGCAATGGCAGTTACAGCAATGATAATTACTAAAAAAGGATTTACAATCCCTGCACTTACAGCCGCTTCTCCAATGACAAGCCCACCAACAATTCCGATTGTTTGCCCCATCGGTTTTGGTAGCCTGATACCGGCCTCTCTTATCAGTTCCATCGTGAGCGCCATCATAAACGTTTCAATATAAGCTGGAAATGGCACCCCTTCTCTCGCTCCAGCAATAGAATAAGCCAATTTTGATGGTATCAGCCCTTGATGATAAGAGACAAGAGCTACATACATAGCTGGCAATAAAACTGCAATAATACCAGCCCCCATTCGTAAAAACCTTAGTAACGTTCCAATTATCCAACGTTCATAATGATCTTCTACGGATTGAAATATATCAATCAAAACTAGTGGGGCAATGAGAGCAAAAGGAGATCCGTCTACTAAAATTGCCGCTTTTCCTTTCGCCAACGAGGCGACTACATTATCAGGTCTTTCTGTACTCAAAAATTGCGGGAAAGGCGACAAATTATTATCTTGAATTAACTGTTCAATTGTTCCTGTTTCAAGAACAATATCTGTTACTATCGATTGGAGCCTTCGATTTAACTCTTCTACAAAATAAGGATTAATAATATCATCTATATATACTAAAGTTACTTCTTTTTGCGAACGTTCCCCCATGATATAAGATTGAAGCCTGAGCTTCGGATCACGCAGGCTACGACGAATTAGCATTTTATTTACATTGATATCCTCATTAAATCCAATCCTTGGCCCACGAATTAGTGCCTCTGTAATTGGGGATTCTAGGCTTCTTTTTTCCCACGCTCGACTGTTTACAACTACAGCAGATGGAATGTCATCAATTAGTACGATTGTATCTCCAGCTAAAAGAGCATTTATAATCCCCGGAAACGTTTTTGCAATACTCACCTCTGTAATAGAAAGGAAACGATCCAGCAGAGTTTGAATGATTGCAGCTTGTTTTGGTAATTCTTCATATTGAAGTGGCCTGATAATAAACTTATAAATATTATCTTTATCTGTTAATCCGCATAAAAAAACAACCGCACAACGTGTAGAGCAACCGGCAAGTGTAAATTCTCTAACCGTTAGATCATTAGGTGAATCTAACTTTTCTCGAATTTCCTTTGTAATTTTAGATAAGTTAGCATCTAACTTTAACAAATTCCCCACCTAACTTTCTTTTCAACAAGTTGTAGTTAGATTTCGCCAATAGAAACAAATATATACAAAAAGAGCTATCTCTTTTATAAGATAGCTCTTACATATGTAATTATTTATCCCGCATTAACGGACAGTAACACTCCCACCTCAAAATTCAGCGAGAGCAAAGAAGTTAGGTGGGAGATGAACTGTCCGTAAAAGCCCGATTGGTTCAACTATCTCCTTTTCTCATAAAATTCAAAACAGATGAAACAAAAACTTCTACCCCAATCGGCAAAGCATCTTCATCAATTGTAAAACGAGGATGATGATGCGGATACACAATCCCCTTCTCTTTATTCCCAGCACCAATAAAGAAAAATGTGCCTGGCGCTTCTTGTAAAAAGGCCGAAAAATCTTCTCCGGCCATCGTCGGCTCTAAACGAACTACTTGTTCCCTTCCGTAAAGCTCTAGTGCTGTATTTTCAACAAATTGCGTAACCTGTTCATCATTTACAACTGGACGATAGCCGTACTCATATGAAAATGTATAATTTGCGCCGTAAGATTCCGTAATATGTTTAACAAACTTTTCAATTCGCTGCGCAGTTTGTTCTCGTAATTCATGCTTCAGACTTCTTACCGTCCCTTCAATTGTTGCCTGTTCTGGAATTACATTATGCGTTGTTCCCGCATGAAACTGCGTTACAGATAAAACGAGAGAATCTAGCGGATTCGTAAGACGCGATACGATTTGTTGGAGCTGCGTAATTATTTGTGTACCGATTGCAATACTATCAACTGTTTCATGCGGAATACCCGCATGTCCACCTTTTCCTTCTATTGATATTTTAAATACATCAGGCGCTGCCATCGCTGGACCATAAATCACACCAACTTTGCCAACTTCTAAAGAAGCCCAAAGATGCGCCCCGATAATATAATCCACATTTTCCATCACGCCTGCTGCAACCATTTCTTGGGCACCACCTGGAAAATTTTCTTCAGCATGTTGAAATAGAAAACGAATTTCCCCTTTAATTTTTTCCCTTTGCTCTACGAGCGCATATACAGTGCCAAGGAGCATTGCAATGTGACCATCATGCCCACATGCATGCATCACTCCTGGATATGTAGAAACAAATTCAAATTGATTTTCTTCTTGAATTGGAAGGGCATCCATATCAGCACGAATTGCAATCACTTTTCCAGGTTGTTCACCAATTAATCTTGCCATCATGCTGTACTTTGTCGGCCTTGAAATTTCTAGATGAGGAATTGTTTGAAGTATGTCGTATATATACTGAGATGTTTTTTCTTCTTGAAAAGATAACTCTGGATATCTGTGAAAATGCCTTCTCCATTTTATTAATCGTTCTTTAGAAAGAACAATATCTTTGATTTCACCCATCTATCCTCTTCCTTTCTTCACTAAGCTAAACGTTATTATAGCTCGAAGCAAAAACAAAATAAACAATATTCCGAATATTTAACTTACAATAAAAGCCACCTAACATTAGATAGCTTTTATTTTTATAAAATAGTAATTGCTTGTTTTCCCATTTGTTCCCACGCTTTTTCAAATTCAGAACGTGATACTTTTTTATTCGGATTGTTAGCTAACGGATCATTCATATATACAAAGTTTTGATCGTACCCAACAACTACTGCACTATGCTCATAATATGTAATTTTCACATCACCGTTATTTGTATTCCAGGTTTCAAAACTATCCTCAGCTAGCGGCTGAAACGTTGTATTTGCAATTACCCATACTGGTGAGCCTGAACTAATGACTTTATATACATCTTCAATCTCTCTTCCAGTTAAATTAATCGTTTTTTCAGGTACATATTTTTCTGCAAGTTTAAAAATCGGCCCATGATAAACACCGTAACCTGGTTCGGATTTCGTATAAATATTTCCAACAAATCCTTCATGAGGATTTCCTCGAAGATTATTTTCTTTAAATGGAACATGATTGATTTCACTTGCAAGTTGCATCTTATCCACTTGTACACCTTTATACTGCAATAACATTGCTAAACTCGTAACCTCACAACCTCGCTGTAATTCCGGAAGTTGTTTTATAAATGGAACATTTTCAATCATAGCTGTTTCTTTCATATCAAACAAAAAATTCACTCGTAACGCTTGTACTTTTTGAAGAATTTTATTTTTCCCTACAAAAATAGCAACAACAAGTATAATTCCTACAATACATATATATTTGAATTTTTTAAACATATGCAAAACTCCATTACATCATTATTTTCATCAAACACTATCCTTTTTATTGTACCTTTCTTCTACCTAGTTTGCTAGAAAGATTATATGAATTATTATTCAATTCAACTGTTTTAAAATTCTAATTTTTTGTAATAAAAAGAAAAATTAATATACATTTTCAGAATATTTTGCTAGAATTAAAAATGTTTAATGTGGTTAAAGAAATTGAATTTCTTTTATTCACAAAACAAAAATCAAGGAACACTAATCGTTTCGTTGTTGTTTTTTATGACTACTCAAGCACCCAGAAAATATACGTAATCCATTCGTATAGGAACATAAAGAAAACTGCAATCAGTATGTTTTTTATCCCCCACTGATGATTAGCGAAACGAAGCAAGCTCAATATTCATTGAGTAAAACAAACAAGAGAAAAGTACGGGGTGAAGGGAATATGAATCAAACAACTACAGAACAAACTAGTTTAAAACGTACAATGAAAAGCAGACACCTTTTTATGATTGCGCTCGGAGGTGTCATCGGTACGGGATTATTCATGGGATCAGGACAAATCGTCCATAATGCCGGACCTGGTGGGGCAATCCTTGCATTTTTAGTTGGTGGTTTCGTCATGTATTTAACAATGCTCTGTCTTGGCGAATTATCCGTTGCCATGCCAGAAGCAGGTTCATTCCAAAGTTATGCAAGCAAATTTATTTCACCTGGTTTTGGATTTGTCGTTGGCTGGATGTATTGGTTAAACTGGGCTGTTACAGTTGGGGTAGAGCTAACGACTGTTAGCATTTTAATGAAGCGTTGGTTTCCAGACGTATCTTCATGGATTTGGTGTGTTACATTTGCAGTAATCCTTTTTCTTGTAAACGCTTTATCAACAAAAGCATTTGCAGAGACGGAGTTTTGGTTTTCCAGTGTAAAAGTCTCAACAATTGTTGTCTTCATTATACTTGGAGGCGCTGTTATGTTTGGGTTCTTAGATTTCAATGGGCAACCCGCACCAATGCTTCATAACTTCACCGAAAATGGTGGATTATTTCCAAATGGTGCCTTAGCTGTTCTTCTCACAATGATTACTGTAAATTATTCCTTCCAAGGAACCGAACTAATTGGAATTGCTTCAGGTGAAAGTGAAAACCCTGAAAAAACAATTCCAAAAGCAATTAAAAATACAATTTGGCGTACTTTATTCTTTTTCGTACTAGCAATTGCTGTTGTTGTTGGTTTACTTCCATGGCAGGAAGCTAATCTTGTAGAAAGTCCATTTGTACTTGTTTTTGATACAGTTGGTATTCCATATGCGGCTGACATTATGAATTTTGTCATTATTACTGCTGTACTATCAGTAGCAAATTCAGGATTATACGCGAATTCACGTATGCTTTGGGCTATGTCAAAACAAGGTATGGCAAGTCCTGCATTTGCGAAATTAACAAAAAAGGGAATACCACTGAATGCTTTAATTTTCAGCTTAGTCTTTGCAAGTCTCTCGCTTTTAACAAGCGTATTTGCAGCAGATACAGTCTTTTTAGTACTAACATCAATTGCAGCGATGGCAGCAGTTGTCGTCTGGATGTCAATTGCTGCTTCACAATTTTTCTTTCGAAGAGATTTTATAAAGAATGGCGGAAATATAAACGATTTAAAATATCGTACACCGCTTTATCCAATCGTTCCAATTGTTGCTTTTTCTTTAAATTTCATTACATTCGTTAGTTTAGCTTTTATACCGGATCAACGTATCGCACTTTATTGCGGAATTCCATTTATGATTATTTGCTACATCTTGTATCAAATTAAATATAAAAAAGTTGTCACATTTGAAAAGCAACGAAATATTACACAAGGAATAAACTAAATATATAAAATATTCAACTATCTTATCCTATGATAAGATAGTTTTTTTCTATTTCTTGGATATGTTGGTATAACTTTATTTATCTTAAAATTTTTACAATCATGTTTTCATCAAAAAAATAGTTTACAATGTTATCAAGTTACAAATGATATTCACCGTAAAAAGTGTGCATTTGTGTCTATTTTTTAACAATATAACAAAAACTATTGCCTTCTATAAATTAATAGGTTTATATTGTTTTATTGGCATAGTTTCAATCCAAGGAGAAAGGAGATTTTCAATCGTGCAACTGAAAAAAAAATTTTGGAAGTTGGCTTCGCTTCTTCCACTATCACTACTCTTGTTCCTCGGTGGCTGTGATAAAAAACTTGCAGTATTAAATCCGCAGGGGCCTGTTGCAAAAACACAGTATGATTTAATCGTTTGGTCATTCATACTCATGTCGTTGATTATTGCAATTGTATTTATCTTGTTTACAGTCATCTTGATTCGTTACCGTGAAAAACCAGAAAATATGGACTATGAGCCACCTGATATACACGGTAATACTCTTTTAGAGATTATCTGGACTATTTTCCCTGTTATCATCGTGATTGCATTGTCAATCCCAACAGTAAAAGCAACATTTGCATCGGAAAAGCAGCCAGAGCAAACAAAAGATATGAAACCAGTTGAAATTTACGTTACATCTGCCAACTGGAAATGGTTATTCAGTTATCCAGAGGAAAATATTGAAACCGTTAACTATTTAAATGTACCAGCAGGTGTACCAATTCAATTTAAACTAACTTCTGTTGGTCCAATGAATGCCTTCTGGATTCCAGAGCTTGGTGGTATGAAATACACAATGGATGGCATGATTATGGACTTATATCTACAGGCTGATAAGCCAGGTTCTTACATTGGCCGTAGCGCAAACTTCTCTGGTGAAGGATTCACTGACATGGAATTTGAGCTTGAAGCAAAAACAAAAGAAAAGTATGACAAGTGGGTAAAAGAAGTAAAAGAAACTGCTAAACCACTTACAGAAGAAAAATACAATGAAATCATTAAACCTGGTGTAGTAGGGCGTATGACATTCACTAATACACATTTAAAATACGTAGATCCAAAATCACTTGAATATTGTGATTACAACTACTACAAAAACAAAAAGTAATAACGAATATTCCGACAGATTGGAGTGAATATAGTGAAGCTTGATGAATTTTTTGTCACAGGCGATCCGATTATCTATGGAGCGGACGTATCTATTGTTCTTGTGACGTTAGCGATCCTTTTTGTGCTAACAAAGTACAAAAAATGGAGATGGCTTTGGGATGAGTGGTTAACTTCTGTTGACCATAAGAAAATTGGGGTTATGTATATCATTTCAGCAATTGTAATGATGTTCCGTGGCGGTATGGACGGATTAATGATTCGTGCCCAGTTAACGTTCCCTGACACAACATATTTAAACGCTGAACACTATAATGGTATATTTACAACACACGGTACAGTTATGATCCTCTTCATGGCAATGCCGTTTGTTATGGGACTTATGAACGTTGTTGTTCCTCTTCAAATTGGAGCACGTGACGTTGCATATCCTTTCTTAAATGCATTAAGTTTTTGGTTATTCTTCGTAGGTGCTATGTTATTTAACATCGCCTTCGTTATCGGTGGTTCTCCAGACGCTGGGTGGACATCATACTTCCCAATGGCTGGTACAGAATTCTCACCTGGAGTAGGAAATAACTTCTATGCAATTGCATTGCAGATTTCAGGTCTCGGGACGCTGATGACAGGGATTAACTTCATGGTAACAATCTTAAAAATGCGTGCACCAGGCATGAAATTAATGCAAATGCCAATGTTTACTTGGTCTATTTTAATTACATGTGTCATCATCATCTTTGCATTCCCAGTATTAACAGTTGCTCTTGCATTAATGACATTCGACCGTCTATTTGATGCTCACTTCTTTACAATGGCAAGCGGCGGTATGCCAATGCTTTGGGCGAACTTGTTCTGGGTATGGGGTCACCCTGAAGTATATATCGTTATTTTACCGGCATTCGGTATTTTCTCTGAAATCGTAAGTACATTCTCACGTAAACGCTTATTTGGATATACCGCAATGGTTTATTCAATGGTTGCAATCGCAGCTCTAAGTGGTCTTGTATGGCTGCATCACTTCTTTACAATGGGTGCAGGACCAGCAGTTAACTCATTCTTCTCGATTTCAACAATGGCAATTTCGATTCCAACCGGTGTTAAAATCTTTAACTGGTTGTTTACGCTTTATAAAGGTCGTATCCGTTTTACAGTTCCAATGCTTTGGTCATTGGCATTTATTCCAAACTTCGTAATTGGTGGAGTTACGGGGGTTATGCTTGCGATGGCAGCAGCTGACTATCAGTACCATAACAGCTACTTCCTAATCGCTCACTTCCACTACGTATTAATCGCTGGTACAGTATTCGCGATGCTTGCTGGATTTACATTCTGGTATCCGAAGATGACTGGTCATATGCTAAATGAACGCCTTGGTAAATGGACATTCTGGATCTTTATGAGTGGATTTAACATTTGTTTCTTCCCAATGTACTTCTTAGGTTTAGATGGTATGACTCGTCGTATGTACACTTACTCTGCAGACCTTGGATGGGGCGGATTAAACCAAATCGCATCTGTCGGTGCAGTAATGATGGCAATTGGCTTCGCCTTATTATGCTACAACGTAGTTTATAGCATTCGTCATGGTGAGCGCGATGTAACTGGAGATCCTTGGGATGCTCGTACACTTGAATGGGCAACACAATCTCCAGTACAACATTACAACTTCGCAAAATTACCAGAAATTAAGTCTAGCGATGTATTCTGGGAAATGAAGAAGAACGGCGAAACTATTACACCAAAACCTGAAGAATTGAAACCAATTCATATGCCGAGTAATACAGGCGTTCCAATCATTATGTCTTGTCTTATCGGTCTTGCAGGTTTTGCATTAGTATTTAGCTGGTTCTGGTTAGCAATTGTCGGTGGTATTGGTATGTTAGGTTGTATGATCTGGCGCTCGTTTGATTACGACGACGGATATTACGTTAGCGTAGATGAAATTAAAAAGACAGAACATGTTGCATGAGAGGTGAAACGAAATGGCGGCTTTAGATAAAAGCTTACCTCTAGAATATCAATCCGAACAAAGCAGATTGAATATTTTAGGGTTTTGGATTTTTCTTGGGGCTGAAATCGTGCTGTTCGCAACACTTTTCGCCTCTTATCTAGTACTTGCTGGTCGTACGGCTGATGGCCCTACACCAGCTCAGCTGTTTGAACTTAAAACCCTTTTAATTCAAACGCTCCTACTTTT
Organism: Bacillus sp. FSL K6-6038; assembly: GCF_038050455.1. NCBI lineage: Bacteria > Bacillati > Bacillota > Bacilli > Caryophanales > Bacillaceae > Bacillus > Bacillus sp. FSL K6-6038. The sequence goes on along the minus strand of NZ_JBBOUH010000001.1, from coordinate 692,579 downwards.
AACAAGTAGTTTTACATGCGGTATCGCAATTCATGAAATGCGTAAGCACAACCAAAAAGCGATGTTAGGATGGTTCATCTTCACATTAATTTTAGGTGCAGGCTTCCTTTTCTTTGAAGTTGAAGAGTTTATGGCTTATGTTGCAGAGGGCGCAACAATCCAAACAAGCGGATTCTTATCTGGATTCTTCGTTCTTCTTGGAACGCATGGTGCCCACGTAACAGCTGGTATCATTTGGGCAACTTGTGTTGTTATCCAAATTTTAAAACGAGGTTTAACACCAGTTACAGCTCGTAAAGTGTTTATTATCAGCTTATACTGGCATTTCCTTGATGTTGTTTGGATCTTCATTTACACACTAGTTTACTTGAATGGGATGGTGGCGTAATAATGGGACAAAACAATACTCAAGCAAACGCACATAGCGGTTTTCCATGGTCACACGTTTTCGGATTTATTTTATCGCTTGCATTAACGTTCCTCGCTGTATATGTAACGTTATATACAAGCTTGCCACTTTCAACAATCTTAACAGCCATTCTTGTAATGGCAGTGGCACAAGCAGCATTGCAATTTGTTATGTTTATGCACATGACAGAAGGCGAAGGAGTAATACAAACAATCACAATCGTATTCCACTTTTTCATCGCTGCAGTAACGGTTGTTGGTACAGTTTGGATTTTCTTCTCTATGTAATGGACATGAAAAAGACTGCTGAGGTAATTTCAGCAGTCTTTTTTTATTTATCGTACTATTTTCTCTTCCCCTCTCTTATCATCCACATTACCGCAATTAAAACATAATCATGAAACCTATACTTATTATGACAAATGTTAAGAAAACTCTTTCTTTATGGAATCGAGTTCACATGCATTGCTTTTCTTCCTATAATATGGCTAAAATGAGTACTATATTATTTGAAGGGAGAGAACGCAGTGGAACACCATTCCTCAGTCCTATCACTTATGATTGTTGTCGCAATCGCGTTTTTCATTCCCCTTTTGTTACAACGCTTTAAACTAAAAGCACTTCCTGTCGTTGTTGCAGAAATTATTGCAGGAATTTTTGTAGGAAAAAGTGGATTTAATATTATCGAGCCAGATATGTGGCTACAAGTTTTATCAACGCTAGGATTTATCTTCTTAATGTTCTTAAGCGGTTTAGAAATTGATTTTTCTATCTTTAAACAAAAAGGGAAAAAGAATAAGACGAATGAACCCAATACGTTCCAAGCAGCAAGCATTATCTTCTTATTTATTTTCATCTTATCCTATGCCCTATCACTTATATTTGTATGGCTTGGATTTGTAGATAACGCGATGTTCATGACATTGATTATCTCAACAATTTCTTTAGGTGTTGTTGTCCCAACACTAAAAGAAAACAACTTAGGAAAAACAGCAATCGGTCAAATTATTTTGTTAGTCGCCGTTATTGCGGACTTAGTTACAATGATTTTACTCGCTGTTTTCGTTGGATTAAACTCCGAAAGCGGTCAGAGCATGTGGCTTCTTCTCGTTCTATTTGGGGCAGGTATTGTAATTTACTTTGTTGCAAGACGCTTTAAAAATATTCCATACCTGGAAAGCCTAAAAGCTGGTAGTGTACAAATTGACACACGTGCTGTTTTTGCGCTTATTTTAATACTAGTCGGATTATCTGAATCTGTTGGTGCAGAAAACATTTTAGGAGCCTTTTTAGCAGGTGTACTCGTATCCTTATTATCACCAAATGAAGATATGGTTGAAAAACTCGATTCCATCGGATATGGTTTCTTCATTCCAATCTTCTTCGTAATGGTCGGTGTAAATTTAGAAGTATGGTCTATTTTTAAAGAGCCTTCTAGTATGTTAATGATTCCAATTTTAATTGTTGGACTCTTTATTTCAAAACTATTGCCATCACTCGTGCTAAGAAAATGGTATCCTCGTAACATCGTATTAGGAAGTGCCATTTTACTAACATCGACACTTTCATTAGTTATTGCCGCAGCACAAATTGGTGAAAAGTTAAATATTATTAGTCCAAGTCTGTCTGCTTCCCTTATCTTGAGCGCAGTTATTACATGTATTTTTGCACCTGTATTATTTAAAAAGATGTTTCCAAAAGTGGAAACACCAAAACCAAGAGTTTCTATTATTGGTGCAAGTCGAATCACTCTTCCATTATCACTTGATTTAAAACGCGAAGATTATGATGTAACACTATACATGATGCGTCAAAATAAAGTAAATGCCGAGGAAGCGAAATCTCATGAATTCCCAATCGTAAAACTAGATACCATTACGATAGAACTATTAGAAGAACAAAAAGCCTTCGATGCAGATCGAGTTGTCGTCGCAACAAGTGATGATGAGCAAAACTTATTATTAGCAGAACACGCAAAAGAATTAGGCGTTGAGCATGTCATTGCAAGTGTAGAAGATCCTCTTTTACAGGAAAAAGCAACGCAAGAGCATATTGCTGTATTCTCGACGATTAACTCCACACGCATTTTATTACGTGCACTCATTGATAAGCCGAGTCTCGTTCGTTTAATTACGACTGCGAATGAAACGGTTCGCGAAGTGGAATTACGTAGTAATACATATAACGGTTTACCGCTTCGTCGCTTGCCATTCCTAGGTGACGTACTCATCATCCAAATTTACCGTGGTAACAAAGCGTTAATACCACATGGTGATACAAAATTACAAAATGGTGATACACTTCTTGTAACAGGCTCAAAAGAGCACATTGATACAATGAAAAGCATATTAGAATAGCAAAAAGTCCCCTTTCAAAATTGAGAGGGGACTTTTTAAATCGACATGTAAAAAATAACACAAAACAATTACTCCTTGTTTCCCTAAACCATAATACTTTTAATTTTTTTCTTATGATTCTTACTTCCTTATGGTAAAATATTACTATCATAAATTATGAGGATGAATCACACTATGTCTATTTCAACTTTAGCTCTTTTATTATTAGCAGAGGTACTTGCAGCCATTATTCTCATCGGTATTAGCATTGAAATTTGCAGCTATGGGTGGAAGAAGCCAAATGGAACGAAATACTTTTGTCTCTTTCTTTCCCTTATTATTGGTACTTGTAGCATATTAGGCCTTTGTGTTGCGCCGGCCTATTTCTTTTTACAACTCATAGAAAAAGCTTCATAAGAAAGGTGGATTATGTATGGTTACAATTAAATGTATTGACGCCTCCGAAACATACGAACTACGCCAAAAAATTTTACGTCCAACTCAACAGTTGGAAGATTGTAAATACCCATCTGATTACGAAACAAACTCCTTTCATCTCGGTGCCTTCTTAAATGACGAACTCATTAGCATTGCTTCGTTCTCTCATGAAATACCCCCTTCCTTACAGGGTAACCATCACTATCGTTTACGAGGCATGGCTACAGTACCTAACTTTCGGAAACAACATGCCGGTAGCTCATTAATCCAACAAGCTGAAGTAATCTTAAAAAAGCGTCAAGCAGAGATATTATGGTGTAATGCTCGTATTACCGTTACAGATTACTACAAACGATTAGGATTCCTTGAGCATGGTGAAATATTCGATATACATCCGATTGGACTTCATAAATTAATGTATAAAACATTATGAATTGAACTACCCTCACCTACCTCTACACGAGCTTGAGGTGGGGAATTCTTCATATTTTCTCTTTAAAAGACATAGAAAGACCTTCCATATGCGCGGAAGGTTTTTCTATGTCTCATTCATCCTCTTCAGATCGTATTGTTCTTCTATAATTGTAAGCATATAACGATGGTACCAAGAAACAAATAAATATAACAAGACCAATTAGTCCTGTGCCCTTTAAAGAAGCATTTGGTGTTACAATCATATTAATTCCCATAATTACAATTGCAAGTGTAATAGGGAGCAATAACAATTTAAAAAAATAGCTTCGTTTCACCGGTTCTCCGCCTTCATATCCCACTCCTTTTATGACATAACGGTAAAAAACCATACCTAATATCACAAGGTTTTGTAAAACAAATGCCATTCTAGTATGTTTTAGCCCTTGAATCATTAAGCGTTCATCTTTCACGATCCTCATCGATATCCTTCACTCCTTATCCTCCCAAAATAAATCATTTAACGTTTGATTTACGGCATAACAAATTTTTAAACACAAATCTAAAGAAGGATTATATTTTCCTTTTTCAATTAAACTAATCGTTTGCCGTGTAACTCCTACTTTTTCTGCTAATTGTTGTTGTGTTAAATCTAACTGAACACGAGCGACCTTTATTTTACTTACAGCCAATCCATGCCCCTCCTTCACTATTAATTGTAACTTATATATTCCATTATTATTGAAATGCAATTTCTCTCTTCATAACGAATTATCTATTTCTACGAATAAAAGTTTTACCTTATTATACACGAAAAAAGGTACTACCTATGAGGAGTACCTTTTTCTATCTCATTATAAAAATAAATGACATCCAAACAAAATCGCAAAGAAATAAAGAAGCGGATGAACTTCCATCCCTTTCCCTTTCACAATCTTTAAGATAGGATAGATTAAAAATCCAAGTGCAATTCCATTCGCAATACTAGATGTTAATGGAATCCCTACGAAAATTAAAAACGCCGGTAATGCATCTTCAAATTCATTCCAGTTAATATCGCGAATACTTTGTGCCATTAGACTTCCTACAATGATTAATGATGGAGCAGTAATTGCTGCTACACTTGATAAAGAGGCAATAACAGGACTGAAAAATGCAGTAACTATCGTTAAGCAGATTACTACAATACTTGTTAATCCTGTTTTACCACCTGCTGCAATTCCTGCTGATGATTCAATCGTTGCTGCTGTCGGACTTGTCCCGAATACTGCTCCCGTTGTACCACCGATTGCATCAGCAATAAATGCTTTACCGAAACGTTTTTCAGTGTTATCTGTACTTAAACCAGCTTGTTTAATTAAACCAAGCAAGGCACCGGTTGTATCAAATAACAGTACAAGTAAAAATGAAAACACAACTCCGTATAATCCATATTCAATCACATCAGATAACGCAGTCATCGGATTTGAAACAATGATTCCCTTTGGTAGGTGAGGGATAGCTGCAATTTTATCCTCAAACTTAAGTTGCCCTGTAAAAAAGGCAATGATGCCCGTCACAATCATACTAATAAATAGTGCACCACTCACACGTAATGCCATTAACACTGCTGCTAACACTAAACCAATTAGCGTTAAAATAACAGCTGGTGAATGAAAATCTCCAATTGTAACTAAATTAGATGGATGATCAACGATAATCCCGGATAAACGAAGACCAATGAAAGCAATAAATAACCCAATTCCACCCGCAATAGCCTGTTTTAAACTATCTGGAATTGCTACAATAAGCTTTTGACGAAATGATGTGAAGGATAGTAAAAGAAAAATAATACCTGTTACAAATACTGCTGAAAACGCAATGACATATGTAATGCCTTCTGCCTTTTGTACAACAGAATAAGCAAAGTACGCATTCATCCCCATTGCTGGAGCAATGACAATCGGATAATTTGCTAAAAACGCCATACATAGTGTTCCGACAACTGTCGCAATAATGGTTGCCGTAAATGCTTGATCAAAAGGTACACCTGCATCAGATAATATTTTCGGATTGATGACAAGAATGTACGCAAATGTAAAAAACGTTGTGATGCCAGCTAAAATCTCTTGCTTCACAGAAGTGTTATACTTTTGTAATTGAAACATGCTTAAGTACCCTTCCTACACAATGAATTATTATCACACATTCTTTTCTTACTATTATATGAGAAAATGTAATACTTAATCTTACCAACCAATAAAAAGAAGAGTCAATATATTCAATAATAGTTCGAATTTTAAGTTTAGGTCTGACAAATATAGATATAGTACAGCATACATCGACTATTTTTGTAGCATAACAGAAAGAAATGTTTTATAATTTAAAATAGTTAAACATCAAGTAAGCGTATTCAAACTTTTTCATCCAACAAGGAGGCTTCTTATGCAAAACACAAACAAATCAGGAAATTTAAACCGCGGTCTAAAACAACGGCATATCACGTTGATGTCTCTTGGATCAGCTATTGGAGTAGGACTATTTTTAGGATCCGCTTCCGCTATTAAATTAGCCGGGCCTTCTATTCTATTAGCCTATATGATTGCTGGACTCGTTATCTTCTTCATTATGCGCGCTCTTGGGGAAATGGCAATTGAACAGCCTGTTGCTGGTTCTTTTAGCAAATATGCACATGATTATTTAGGGCCGTTAGCAGGTTATATTACTGGATGGAACTACTGGTTTTTATGGGTTGTTACTTGTATGGCAGAAATCACTGCCGCTGGAATTTATATGGAGTTTTGGTTCCCGGATATCCCGCGCTGGATTTGGGCATTAATGGCTCTCGTATTAATGAGTGCATTTAACTTTTTATCTGTAAAAGTATTCGGGGAACTTGAATTTTGGTTTGCTTTAATTAAAATTGTCACAATTATCAGTATGATCGTAATTGGTACAGGAATTATTTTATTTGGATTTGGAAATGATGGTATCGCCACTGGTATTTCAAATCTTTGGTCACACGGCGGATGGTTTCCAAATGGTTTTTCTGGGTTACTTCTTTCCTTACAAATGGTTTTATTCGCTTATCTAGGAGTCGAGCTCATCGGTGTCACAGCTGGTGAAGCACAAAATCCAAAGAAAACACTCGCAAAAGCAATTGATAACGTATTTTGGCGTATTTTACTGTTCTACGTTGGAGCCTTATTTGTTATGATGGCAATTTATCCATGGAATGAACTTGGCGATAAAGGAAGTCCATTTGTATTAACATTCCAACAAATTGGTATAGCAAAAGCAGCAGGGATTATTAACTTTGTCGTCTTAACAGCGGCTCTTTCTTCTTGTAACGGTGGTCTATTTAGTACGGGACGTATGTTATTTACATTGGCGCAACAAAAAAAGGCACCTGAAAAGTTCGGCCGTTTGAATAAAAATGGGATTCCAAGTAAAGGAATTTTAGCAACTTCTTTCGTCCTACTAGCTGGTGTTATTTTAAACTATCTTGTTCCTGCAAAAGTATTTACATGGCTTACTAGTATTTCAACGTTCGGCGCAATTTGGACATGGGGGATCATATTAGTTACCCAAATCCGATTCCGAAAAGGATTACCAGCACAAACTAAGCAAAATTTAACGTATAAAATGCCTTTGTATCCATTAAGTTCTTATTTTTCACTCGGTTTCCTTACATTAGTATTAGGGATTATGGCTTATTCAGAGGATACACGAATTGCATTAATTGTTGGTCCAATTTGGTTAATTGCATTGGTAGTTGTATATTACTTAAAAGGATTTCATAAGATAGATGCTGTAGAAAATTCAAAAATTAGTTAAATATGTTACCCCTTCCTGATAGCGAGGAAGGGGTTTTCTTATTTTTCACACAAATATTTATCAACAAAATTCATGTTATTTTTACAAATTTTTTGTATATTTTACATTTTCCATCTTTATTTTCATAAAAAAATCCATTACATTATTAAGGTACATATATTTATTATTAGGGGGATTCTTCTATGAAGAACAAAAAATGGCTTAAACTTTCTTTAGCAACAGCAATTACACTCAGTGTCGGAAGCACTTATATTCCACCTGCTTTCGCTGAAAGTTCTACAGATCCAGCACCTGAAATTGCTGCAAAAGTTGTAAATCAAAACAATGGGAAGAAAGTATTATTTGATAATACACATGGGCAAACAGCAGGTACAGCTGATTGGGTCATTGATGGTGGTTTTTCCGATTTTGGAAATGGTATTTCTAAAAATGGATATTTTGTAAAAGAGCTTCGCCAATCTACACCTATTACATATGAAAATTTAAAAGATTATAATGTGTTTATTGTTCCTGAAGCAAATATTCCTTATAAAAAATCTGAACAAGATGCTATGTTACAGTATGTTAAAAATGGTGGTAGTATTTTCTTTATCGCAGATCATTATAATGCAGACCGAAATAAGAATCGCTGGGATTCTTCAGAGGTATTTAATGGATACAGACGTGGTGCATGGGACAACCCTGCAAAAGGTATGCCTAATGAAGAAGCAAACTCGCCAGCAATGCAAGGAGTAGAAAGCTCCGATTGGTTATCTCAAAACTTTGGTATTCGCTTTCGCTATAATGCGCTTGGAGATGTTTCTGCCAAAAATATTGTATCACCTGAACAATCCTTTGGTATTACGAAAGGTGTTTCATCAGTAGCTATGCATGCTGGTTCTACACTTGCCATTACAAACCCTAAATTAGCAAAAGGAATCGTGTACCTTCCAGAAAACCCATCAAAATGGAATAACGCTGTTGATAGTGGTGTTTATAATGGTGGCGGTATTGCAGAAGGTCCTTATGCTGCTATTGCTAAAGTTGGTCTTGGAAAAGCAGCATTTATCGGCGATTCTTCTCCTGTTGAGGATGCCTCACCAAAATATGTTCGTGAAGATACAGGACAAGCAAAAAAAACATATGATGGGTATAAAGAAGAAAATGACGCTATCTTATTAGGAAATATTGTTAATTGGTTATCTAAACAAGAAACCTATACAAGTTTAGATCAAGTAAATGGCTTACAACTTGATAACCCAACACCTTTACAAACATTTGAGCAACCTAATTTATCAACGGAGCCACAACCAGAGCCTTGGAGCGCCCCAAATCAAGGATATAAATGGTTCAATACAAATACATTTAAGCCAGGTTCATATGGATATAGCAGTACAGTAACTACACCTGTAAATAATTACGTAGTTACGCATCCTAGTATCCTGCCAAACAATGAAGTATTCCAAGTGAAAATTCAATTAAATAACTTATTACCAAATACAACATATAATAATTATTCTCTAGGAATTTTCACAACTGGAGGATCACAAGTTGCGAAAATCCAAAATGAAAATGGTACTTGGCCTTCTAACTTTGAATATAGTAATGCATTCTCTTTCATAACAAACAGTCTAGGTTTTGCTGAAAAAGTAGTAAATGTACAACTCGCACCAAATACAACTGGACAAGCCACTTTGCGTCTTCGTCAAAATACAACGACAAAATATAATGAAGCTGTCACTATTAATAATAAATAATAAAAAAAGCAATCCTAAATGGATTGCTTTTTTACTACTCATCTTTTTCTTTTGAGAAAAACATTCTAGAAATAACAATTCCTAGTCCACCAATAAGTAAGAATAATACTGCACGAATCATCATTGATACTTCTGGTAAATCTAAGAAGAATAACTTACTCACTGTCACAACTAACACCACTAGCCCCGCATACAGTATTTCATTCATTCTTCTATTACGCCCAAACCAAACTGAAACTAAAGCATATATCATCCATAAAAGAGAGACAGGTACACTAATGATACTTCCGCTTGTTGAAAAAACCTCTCCTATTCTAGTAATTGTAATAAATACAAGTACCATAAAGCCGTACAGTGTAATCGAATACACATGTTTTCCAAAATGTTGTAACATTGGTTTCACTCTCATCATGCCATAATAAAATGTTCCAAGCAAAATGAAGTGAGCTACAAAAGCAGCTGACATAAATGCTTCAAATGGACTAACGAGCGTTTGAAGCATACCAATCGCATAAATGACAGCGCTTATATAAAACTTAATTTCTTGTTTCAATTTAACAGAAGTAACAACACCTAAGAATCCTTGTAACATTAAGACAATCGATCCATTTACTAAGCTGAACTCATATAAAATCGCTATACTAAACGATCCCATTGCAAATCCAAATAAAAGATCCGTAAATAATGATTTTTTATTTTTCGTATATTCAGCTACAAACATTACAGCGTGCACAATTGTACTAATCAATAATCCCCATGTTGTAAAGTCTGGAATTTTTACAATTGCCATAATAAAGAAGATTGCATTCGCACTAAACAACGCCATTCTAGGTTGATAAATAAAACTTCGGTTCATAAACATATGCCAAAAAAGTGTAATATGAATGAATCCATACACAACTGTTAATTGTACATTTAAATTTCCTAGTAACACTGTCATAATGACAAAGAAGACAAACGTTACAAGTACAGAAACACAATAAGACACCATATATAAATATTGATAACGGTTCTTATACGCATACCATAATAAACTAATCGTTAATATTGCTTCATATCCAAAGAAAATGTAAGAATTAGGTGTTGTACTATTTAATAAGAACGGTACAAAAAAGGCACCTACAGATACAAATATAGCGAGATACTCTGATTGATATCGCTTAGCTAGATAGATGCCAAGTATAATCCAAATAATATTTAATATAAATGCAATGGTTGCCGGAAAGAAATGATACAAATAATGTGCAGCGAATGTCGTTAAAACAATACCTGTAATACTCCCCCCAGCTAATACTAACCCTAATGCTTGACGTTCCTGTTTTATTTGCAGATCACCTACATAGTACAAACCAACTGATAATACTACGCCAAATACAATACGAATTGCTGGAGTAAGTAATCCCGCATCTACTCCCGCTTTAAATAGCCAAATTACCCCAAGTAGCATAATTGCAACGAAAATACGTGGTAGCCATGTTTGACAAAATTTTATAATATCAAATGGTTCAGGCTTAAACGCAGATATATCTACTTGTTTTACTTCTGATTCCTCCACACTTTCTTGACTAACGACTATTTCTTCTTGCCGTACATTTGGCGCGGGGATACTGACTTCTGCTTTCTTTTCAATAGACTCCCGTTTGTTCAACTCTCTTTCTGGTTGAACTTTTTCTTCTATTTCCCTTTGCTGTACTTTTAATTCATAGAGCGCCTCTTGTATTGTATCAATTGCTGTTTCTAGAGCTTCTATTTTTTTGTTTAAATCCTCTTTCATTCTTTCCCCCCTCTAATCTTGCTGCTAAAACAGAAATACACCTATAATTGGTGAAATTACCAATTACCTACATCATACTATTAGCTTACTCATTTTTTAAGAGAATTTTTCCTAATATTTTCTAACTTCTGCTATTATAGTAACAAATAGCATTTCCCCTTCTATTTTTCAGCTTAACTAGAAAAATAGAAAATATTGCTTATGAGGTATTGCTTTGAAACAATCGATTGGGAACAATGGCTCAAAAAAGAAAACTCGTGGTCTACGACGTGCATGCCGGAATTTCTTGCAATATACGACTATACATACAAACTCTTTACCAAATGCTAATGAACAGTCTACTTTAAGTTCCTGGTCTATTCCACTCCCCTTCAATCCTTCTTATATGCATTCAAAACGTAAATCAAACGCGATTAAACGATTTTATTTACAGACAGCAATCAATCGAGTAGAGCATTTAATCCGTATAAAAACTACAACTGAAAAAGAGTATCGTATTTATTTTGTTGTCTCTTTTCCTAATTTACACGCTTCTAATATCTTAATTGTATGTAGTAAACAAGGAATAGAACGATTTTTTGAAGGCTTTCTAGGTAGATACATGGACGGACCACAGTGGATTCCATTACCACAAGAACGCGATATTGAACAAGAATGCGGCTTACATATACCTAACGAATTACAAGTAAAAGGATATACAGAAATTTTTATTGATTCTGATTACAATGACAAAGAAATTTGGTTTATAGGTGAATTAGATTAAACAAAAAAGGCGTTTTCCAGTATAGAAAACACCTTTTTCTTCTAATCCTTTTTATTCATACAAGCACTTACAATCATTCCTAAGCAGCCACCTACAATCGCTGGAATAATCCATCCTACTCCTTCTGTATATAAAGGAACGTGTTCTAATATAGATGTCCATTTTGAAAGTAGCACGTTACGATTTAAAATATCTATTCCACTAAACACCGCTACTAGTCCAATAGTCACTGGATATATATACGTATACTTACCGATATACTTATGACATAGTCCTAAAATAATAAGTGTTAAAGCAATTGGATAAATAAACCCAAGAATAGGGACTGATACTTTTAAAATTTGTGTTAATCCTAAATTAGCAAGAATCATACTAACAACACTTAAAACAAAAGCCCACACTTTATAAGAGACTCTTGGAAATACTTCTGTAAAAAACTGACTACAAGATGTAACAAGTCCGATCGATACACACAAACAAGCAACTGTAAAAATAATTCCTAATAATATCATACCGCTCTGTCCAAATAATGCAGTCATCACATGAGCTAATACTTGTGCACCATTATCAAATTTTCCAAGTGAGCCACTTATTGATCCGACATATCCGAGAATAACGTAAATAAGAGATAATAATAGACCAGCACCGATACCTGCCATACTCATGTATTTTGCTATGTCTTTTTCATCTTGTACTCCTTTTACACGTAAAGCATTTGCCACAACAATTCCAAAGATTAACGCTGCTAAAGCATCCATCGTTAAATACCCATCTAAAAACCCTTGAAATACCGGAGTATTTCCATAGTTCCCCACTGGTACTTGAACATCTCCTACTGGTGTAATCATACTCTTTATAAAAATAAGGGCAATCATACATAACAATAAAGGTGTTAATAGTTTCCCAAACAGCCCCATCAATTTTGATGGTGATAAACTTAGCCAATATACAATGCTAAAAAAGATGACTGTATAGATAAGTAGCAACACACTACCGGAATCAGGAAATAATTGACCTGGTCCCATTTCAAAAGCTAAACTTCCTGCACGTGGTATACCAAGCCCAGGACCGATAAACAAATAAATTAAACAAGGAAAAATAATTGCAAAAGAGGAATGTACACGATTTGCTAATCCTTGGAAACTTCCGGCCTTAGCGATTGCTATTACACCTAATATCGGAAGTCCAGTTGCTGATATGATAAAGCCCAACAATGCAATCCATACATGATTCCCCGCTTCATATCCAAGGAAAGGTGGAAAAATAAGATTTCCAGCTCCAAAAAACATGGAAAATAACATCAGGCTCATAAGCAAAATTTCTTTTTTCTGTAATGATTTCATTTCTTTCTCCTTCTTTACTTTCATATAAAGTGGAATCCTTTTCACCCTATATACATTTTGTTTGTTCCACATATAAATTGCGGCTACGCCTAACAAAAGATGATTCGCACTCATCTTCTCTCTTTGCCTTCACTTAGCATGAGACAGGAAAAGGATCTGACTGCTTCTATCCATGAACAAATGCTCTCTCCCATTTAAAAAAAGAGGTATATAACTCGATTTTGATTTTCCAACATATCAGTTGCGGCTTTGAAAACAAAAGCAGACCTCCACTCGTTTTCTCCTTTTGTTTTCCATGGCATGGGGCTAAAAAAGGCCCTAACCGCTTCTATACATAGTCGGATGCTCTCTTCCATTTAAAAAGAAAGGTTTTACATTGTTTTTCAATTTTCACTTATACGCTAAAACAAACATAGTCCATAGTCTACCACAAAAGAAATCCCCATTCTATATCCACTCTGTTTTCCAATTCCTTCTGAAAAATCAACCTTTATTGACATGTAATAGTTAATAAAGTAAACTATTACATATACAAAACTATTAACTTTGTTTTTGTTTGTGTCAGGAGGAAACTGAAATGGAATCAACGATACAACTTGAGAAAAAACAACAACGAAACAAGAAACATCCTCCAGGTTTATACCTACTCTTCTTCACAGAAATGTGGGAACGATTTAGTTACTATGGATTACGAGGATTATTAACACTATACTTAACAACAGCTTTAGTAAGCGGTGGTCTTGGGTTTAGTCCCGGGTGGGCACTTTCTATCTATGGCTTTTACACTGGAGCGTGTTACTTTACTCCAATGATTGGTGGATACTTAACTGACCGATTTCTTGGAAGACGCTTAGCTATCACGATAGGTGGCGTGACAATGGCAATCGGTAACCTTACGCTATTTGCCCTGCAAAACCAAATCGGCCTATACCTTGGACTCACGCTTATTATTATTGGTAATGGTTTCTTCAAACCAAATATTTCTACACTTGTTGGACAACTGTATGAAGAAAATGACCCAAAACGTGATAGTGCATTTATCATTTTCTATATGGGTATTAACGTCGGTTCATTTTTAGCTCCACTCGTTTGCGGATTTTTATCAGAAAATTTATTCAAAACAACAGTAGATGGCGTTGTTCATTACGGCTTCCGTTACGGATTCTTAGCTGCTTCAATTGGTATGATTATTGGACAAATTTTATTTACAACATTGTCTAATCGCTACCTTGGTGATATCGGTAAAAAACCAACAAGAGATTTACAAGCAGCATCAGGGAAACAAACAGCTGGTAATACACCACTCACAAAAAAAGAAAAACAACATACAGCAGTTATCGTTATTCTAACTTGCTTCGTCGTCTTCTTTTGGGCTGGTTTTGAACAAGCTGGTAGCTCGCTAACGTTATATACAAACAAGTTTGTTGATCGTTCTGTGTTCGGATGGGAAATCCCAACATCTTGGTTCCAATCAGTCAATCCACTATTTATCATTTTGCTTGCTCCCGCTATTTCAGCACTATGGGCTAAGCTGGCTACAACAAAACGTGGAGATTTAAAAATCCCAGCAAAAATGGGACTCGGTATGATTTTACTTGGAATCGGTTATATCGTTCTTGTTATCGCTACATTAAAAACAGGTAGTGATGAACACAACATTACAGAGCAAGCAAACCTACTATTTATTGTCTTTACTTACCTTTTCCACACATTAGGTGAATTGTTCTTATCACCTGTTGGATTATCAATGGTCAGTTCCCTTGCACCAGTAAAACTCGCTTCATTACTGATGGGCGTTTGGCTCGCTAGTTCAGGGGTCGCCAACATTTTAGGTGGTCAACTCGCTAGTTTTACAACTTCACTTGGATATTCAGAAGTATTCACAGTTATAGGAGCAGTCGCTATTGTTTTAGGATGTGTTTTATTACTGCTTTCTAAAAAACTGGTAAAATGGATGGACTAAAAAAGCTGAGGGATTACTCCCTCAGCTTTTTTTCTTCGCTTTTACAAACTCCCCAGTAACAACAAAACGCTTCGAGTTATCAGATACAGACACACATGTAATAAGTGTAACTTCTGTTTTCCCGTGATCTTCTACTACTTCCCATTTATCAGGTGTTACTTCTGACACATTCGTAACAACGTACTCATACTCATTTTTATTATCATATAAATAGATTTTATCGTTCTTTTTTAACGAAGATACATCGCTAAACAAAACACCTTTTTTTGACATGTTATGTCCTGCCAATGCATAATTTTCTTTTCCCATCTCTTGCTTCTCTTTTACAGTTGCTGCTCCTGATAATAAATTCTTCTCGGTAGAAGCATTTAAAATAGGTAATTTCAATGAAATACTTGGAATCTCAATACGACCAATTACTTGTGTTTTATCTAATGATGCATTCGCTACCTCTGATAAATCAGGTTGGTCAATTTTAGATGCGTCTACAAATTTCGTATCCTGTTTTTGATATTCCATCTTCTGAACAGCTTGTACATTTTCTGTTTGCTTCTTCTCTGCCATATATCCGTCATAAAATGGCTTACCAATTAAAATGCCACCTACAACAAATAAAAGAACTGCTAGTATACTATATATTCTCTTCTTATTCATACATAATTCCTTCCCTTTACAAAATCTTACTTCTATATAAGATGATAAAGTAAGATGACTATATGTACAAGTGCGAGACGAAAAGGAAAAGAAATTTATTTACTGATACGGTAAAAACTTAACACTCCATCTGCTTCATCCGCGCTCACAAATACATCTCGACTGTTTACTTTATGAATCCCTTCCGGTGCAGCCCCAGCTGATGGGGCAAGTCCAATATAAACCGGGAACATTGGAATTGTTATATCAAAAAATAATACAGCATTCGCCCTTTCAGCAGCTACTGCTAAGATGGAATTTCCTTTTATCATACCCGTCGCCACATTTTCTACTTCACTTCCGCGATTTTCACTTCTATTATCAGGATATAAACCAGCAGCTGCTACTTTTTCATCAATAAGATTCATACTATCGTACACAAGAGATCCGTCCTGACTCCATACAGAAATATTTCTCCCCCCTGATTTCACGCCATCTTTAAACTCATTTTTACCAAGATCTCCTTCATTAGCAGTAATGAGAAATCGCCCAGACGGATCCCACGTCACACCATCTGGTTCTAGGCGTGCAGTCATCTCATCTTGAAAAGATACGGTACCATCCTTTTTTAAATCTGCTTTATGTGTTGTGATGCCAAGACCAAATATATTTTCAATTCGTTTTTCTACAATATTTACAATTGCTACCGCGTTATTTTCTTGCAATGTAACAGCCACTTTATCTCCTTTTGGGCTAATCGCTACATACTCCGGCTGTGGATCATGCTTATAAATTGCTCCATTACTAATGTTACTCATATGGATTGGAAGCTCAATATGTTCCCCGCGCATGACATCGCCGCCAGGAAATGTAATCATAGAAATACTTCCTGGTCGTTTTGTTTTTTTCATATTCACTTCATTTTCATCATTTGGATCGTTTTCTTCATCTTCATTACAAATAATAAGTGTTCTTCCATCTGCTGTTAACGCTACTGAATCTGGTCCTACACCTACTTCATACGTTTTTACAACTCTCTGCGCTGCTAAATCCACTACCGCCACTTGTCCCTTATTTGCATAATATAAGTTATCTCCAGTTCGAAAAGCAGCCAATGCGTACTTTCCGTCTGGTGTAACCGTTACACTCGTTACTTCTGCTTCTGAATGAATTTCTTTAAAACTCACATTTCCTAATACTTTTATATTCTCTAAATCTGCAATTGATAGAATCTGAATTTGTCCTAAATCTGCTTCCGTAACAACAAGTGTATTCCCATCAGGTGTTGATGCTGTAATTTCAGCCTTCCCATTTGGCATTTGAAATGAGGCGATTCGATTAACTTTTGTATCCTTATGTTTTTTACCAATAAAGTCCGTCACCATCTGTTCCACTTTCCCGCGATACGCTGGGTTAGATATACTCCCCTTTGGTAACGTATCTATTTTATTCACAACCTTTTGTGCGTCCTTGTCTATTGTTTCTGCACTCACATCATTTCCTGTCCATAATACACTTGCAATCATCCCACCGTATAAGAACGCCTTTTTCATTTCCCCACTCCCTTTATTCGATACGTCCAATTTCTATCATAAAAAATATTTGTAAATCTTCACTTCGACACACATTAATTTTTTGTAAAAAATAGAATGTTTATTACAAAAAAAGACGTGCACGCGGCACGTCTTCAAGCAAATTTATTTCGATAAAGTGAAATATGGAATACAGTCATTTGTATAAAGAAGATTAAAAACACAACATATAATGGGTACGCAGGAATATACGGGGTTACAATCGGATATATAACAAGCAATGCAGCTGCAGTCGGCATAACATACCAAAGCGCCATAAAAGTCGTACGACATGCTTTTGCTGTAATGATTTCTTCCCGCTCATCATCTTGTGGAAATAACAAGGGAAACATCCAAAAAGATAATTTCTTATATTTCTTCTTTTGAACTTTATAAAAAATAGTTGATACAACAGCTACAATTAATAACAATAAAAACGGTGTGATGCTCATCGATATTTCAAATGGCACTTTCTCTGTTTGAATAATGTTTGCAAATTCCACCTCAAAATAATAGAGTTCAATAAATGCCCAGCTAGCTAATCCGATAAATAACACATTCACCACATAAGACAAAATGATTCTATTCACCTTTTTCTCCCTCCTTATTTAAAACAAACACATCCTCCATCTTCAAACCAAACACATCACAAATCGTTAGCGCTAATAACAATGATGGAACGTAATCACCCTTTTCAATCGCTGCAATCGTTTGCCTTGTTACGCCAACTTTTTGAGCTAATACGCTCTGCGTAAAGTTAAAACGGGCTCTTAGCTCCTTCACTCTATTATAAATGGTCATTTTTACCACCTCTTACCACTATTGTATGCTACACTTTACAAAATGTAAACTTAACTTAACATTTATTTTATAAAAAAATCCAACTTTACATATTGTAAAGTTGGATTTGATTTTAACTTAAAATTGTCACTTTAACACTTCGTCTGCCCCAAGCGTTAGATTTAGCTGCATCTGGCATTAATACATCGATTCTATGTCCTTTAATATCGCCACCAGTATCTCCAGCAATCGCTTCACCGTATCCTTCAACATATACGCGAGATCCTAATGGGATAACAGTTGGATCAACAGCGATTAATTTCATTCCTGGGTTTGCAGTTAAGTTATGACCCAATTTAGATTTTACAGTTTCACCTGGCTTATTTCCATTTTCAGAAGGATCAGCTGTATAAGCAGTTGCCGTTACATAAAATTCACGACCACCTTTAGCCGGTTTTGGCTCTGGCTGAGGAGTAGATGGTGTTTTTCCACTTTCAGCTTGCTTAGGCGCTGGTGCTGTTTGCTTAGCCGCGTCTGCTATTGCTTTTGCTTCTGCTTCTTTCGCAGCTTTTGCTTCTGCTTCTGCTTTTGCTTGAGCTTCCGCTGCTAATCTTGCAGCTTCTTGCTCACGAGCAATTGTTTCTTGTACTTCTTTCATACTTGATTCAATTTTTGCTTTTTCTTGTTCAGCTAAATTAATTTGACTTGCAATTTGATTATATTTTGCTTGCACAGCTTGTAAGTTTTCTTGACGCTTTTTCAAGTTTTCTTGTAAATCCGCTTGTGCTTTTGCTAATTTTTGTTTGTCTACTACTAAAGACGCTTCTTTTTCGTCAATTACTTTTTTGTCTTCTTCAATTTGACGAAGATCTTGTTCTTGCAGACGTAAAATCTCTTTATCTGCATCTAGGATTGTAGATACTGCATTCATACGTTGTAAGAAATCAGCAAAATTCTTTGATTCTACTACAACTTCTACTACTAAACTCGTATTTGAGCTATTTTGAACAGAAACCATACGTTTTTTCATAATATCTTTACGAGCAAGTACTTTATCCTCTAAAACGATAATCTCTTGCTTTTTCTGTTCAATTTGCTTATGCGTTTCATCGATTTTACTTTGAATAGCAGCTTGGTCCTCTTTGTTTTTTGTAATTGTATTATTTAAATTATGTAGTTCACTTTCAATACCTTGTATTTCTTTATTAACAGCTTGCTTCTCTTGTTCTTTTTGCTGAATATCATTGTTATTCTGCTGCAATTGCTGTTGCATGTTGTCCAGTTTCTCGTCGTTTGACTCAGCTTTTACAGCGACTGTACTAGAAAGACCAATAATTCCTGCTAATACTAGACTACTGATTCGCTTAAAATAGTTCATAATCCGACTCCCTTCTCATACAGTTATACATGATTTGTTTTACAGTTTGTTTACAAACTCATTAAATACACTTTATTTTTCATGACAAAAAAATGAAAACAACCCATAAAATGTAATGAACTCTTAACTTTTAACAACTGATTTTCATACAAATCTTACAAAATGTACATTCGTATATTAGAAACAAAAGATTACACGACATTAAAAATATTGTCAAATCCTGTAGAAACCTTACTGATACAAAATTAGTCTGTTGACAACATATGACAACCTTCTACAAATTATATAAATCCAAATTGAAAAACCATCATAAAACCTTTCTTTTTGGGCGGAAGAGAGCATCAAGCCATGCATAGAAGCAGTCAAATTCTTCCCTTGCCCCATACCAATCTAAAAAAGAAAAAAAATAAGTGCAGATCACTTTTTTATTCTTCGTAACAGTGACTTATATATTGAAAAATCGAAATAGATTTATATGGTTTAACTCTCATTTTCCCTTACATTTGATGGCGAAAGGGAATTTAAAATATTTCTCTTTTTATTGTGTCATCGTGGGGGTACTCACTATTATTTTCCTATAAAGCTGAAAGAGTTGTCCTACTAAATAGGGCGCTCTTTTTTATAAAAAATTTGTCGTCTTCCTTTTATTTACTTTGAATTTTCAGAATAGTATAATATTAAATGTATCCTACATTATAAAAATGAATTACGAGCATGATAAATCTACGTTAAAGATACCTCCATAACCTCGTAAGCATAATAGGAGGATTGCACATGTTGTGACTGAAACAGGATATTCAATTTAATTTACTACTACAAATACAAAAGGGGTGCAATCATGTTTATTGTTACAAAACTTATTCATATTAAATTCGGCTATGAAGAACAAATTATTCGTTCTCTACAAGAATACTATCCAAACTCCGGTACATATGGGTTTATTAATCTAGAATTTTCTCGCATGAAACGTACTGAGCATGGGAATGAATATATGATTCGTATATTATGGAAAACACAACAAGATTATCATGAGTGGATTTCTCAAAAACAGGAAACTACAACGATGCCATGGAAACAACAATTCAAAAGCTATATTCTCTCATCAAAATCCCATGCTACGCATGTTAAATATTTACACTAAAAGAGCCTTCTGCAAATTTGCAGTAAGGCTCTTCTTCATCCCTCTTTCCTATCGAAACAACTCGGTCTCTAAAAAATAAAATTTGATTTTACATTTTATTAAAGCTATAATAGATTCCGAATTTTTTTGAAAGGAGCCACATTTTGACAGCTTATTTATTTCCAATTAAAACAGCATTTATTCTATTCCCCTTTTTAGCAATGATTCTATTGATTCCATTTTTAATATTTAATTACAGAAAATATGGCTATTTAAATAAATGGCGTTCATTTATTTTATATTCTTTACTGCTTTACTTGTTAAACGCTTATTTTCTTGTCATCTTACCGCTGCCACAAACCTATGATACATGTAGCTTGCAGCCAGCTAGTACACAGCACGTTCAGCTTGTACCGTTTTATTTCATTCAAGAAATCAGCAACCATACAGCAGCAGTATTAGCCAAACCAGCTACCTATTTCTATTTATTAAAAGAATCTGCTTTTTTACAAGTCGCATTCAATGCACTATTAACGATTCCAATCGGCATATATTTACGTTACTATTTCCGCCTTGGTTTTTTACAAACAATCTTCTTTTCACTTTGTCTCTCACTATTTTTTGAGATAACACAAGTGACTGGATTATACGGTATATACAATTGCGCATATCGTTTATTTGATGTCGATGATTTATTTTTAAATACACTTGGGGGAGCAATTGGTTATTTCATCGCACCGATATTCACGTACTTCCTTCCTAAATCAAATGAATTAGATGCACATGTCGATTTAGCTACGAAACCAGTTGGATTTATTCGTCGTCTTATCGCACTGCAAATTGATTGGATTTTCTTATCTATTGTTGTGCCAGTTATAAAAAATAAAGGGAATTCTATTTTCATTTCTAGTATCCAGTCTTATACCAATCTATATGAACTTATTTTCACCCTATGTGCGGTCTTCATTTATTTCATCGTCATTCCGTATTTGACGAACGGAAAAACAATTGGTAAAGCATTGCTTCGTATTCATATAAAAGGTAAAAATGAGCGAATTACCATTAAAGAATTATTTATTCGTTACGGCCTGTTCTATTTTGTTTTAGGTGGAATGAACTATATTCTCTCTAGTAGTTCCATATTGAATCAGACTAATCCATTAACTATGCTCATTATATTACTGTTTATGTTCTCAATTAATGGTCTCTTCATTATACATGTCCTATTACATGTATTTAGTCGAGATAAATTATTATTTTATGAGCATATAAGCCATACACGAAATGCAATTACACTCCAAAAAGCTGACAAATAATTTGTCAGCTTTTTTCATAAATAGAAAACATTTTTGCTACATATGGATTTAAAAACATCCCCATTGGATCTACCTTTCCTCTAACTTCCAAGAAAGAATTTAACTTTGGATAAACACATTGTAATGGTTCATATCGCATTGTATGCATTTTCCCCCAATGTGGACGCCCTTCGTACTTTTGAAAAATATGTTCTATTGCTGTAAAGTACGCAGCATATTTCATTCCTTTATACATATGCACAGCGATATACGCTGAATCTCTTCTATAAGCAGGACTTATCCATATATCATCTCCCTTTACATAACGACATTCAATTGGAAAATGAACTTGGAATTTCTTCTTTTCAATGAGGTTGTAAATTTCCCCTACTACCTCTTTCATATACTGCGCTGGGACACTATACTCCATTTCATAAAAACGAACATTACGAGATGTAGCAAATATTTGATAACTTGGACCAATTGTTTTCGCACTCGGCACTGCCTTTGCTGACAGTCTACTAACTCCTTTACTTATAGAAGGAATCCACTTGCATCCTTTAGACAATAATGAAAAAGCTATATTTTCAAGTAGTTCTGTCTTGATCTTATGCCACTTTAAATCTATCCCTTTCTCTGCTGTTTCATTTGTAATTTTCACTTGGACATCATCTGAATACGGAAACACAAAAAATTCAAAATGACGATGTTGCTTATATTCCTCTAGTTTGTTTATTACAGTAGAAAATGATTCCTTTCTGCTTTCATAGATAAGTGAATAAGCTGGAATGACTTTTAATTTAACTTTTACAATGATTCCCAGCATACCAAGAGATAACTGAAATGCCTTCCAAAATTCAGGATTCTCTTTCTCAGAACAAACAATAATTTCTCCAGATGCCAGCACAGCTGTAACTTCTACTACTTGTGTTGCCAAACTACCAAATTGAATACCTGTTCCATGCGTTCCTGTACTAATTGCTCCTGCAATAGATTGCGAATCAATATCTCCTAAATTTTCCTGCGCGTATCCTTTGTCTTCCAGCAGTTTTCCTAAGTTATATAACTTTGTTCCGCCCCATACTTCTACTATGAATGATTGTGAATCCACGTCTACTATCCCTTGTAGCTCATCTAAAGAAATTAGAATTTCCTCTGTTTGAACAAGAGGTGTAAAGGAGTGTCCTGATCCAACAACACGAATTCTCTTTCCCTGTTCCTTTGCAAACTTTACTACTTCTATCACATCTTGTATATTTTTTGGATACATCGTATATTGTGGATTCCCTTCTACATTCCCTGCCCAATTTCTCCATTTCTGCCCTTTTACAGAAAGCATTGGCCATCCCCCCGGTATGTTGAATACTCCCCTATCACTTTGTTACCTACAATACGATGTAACGATGAGAAACGCTCACATAGTTCTCCGGCTTTACTATGCCGAAATAACATGCCATCCCCAACCGTTAGATGTTCTGAACCATCATAATAAACGGGCGTTTGTACTTCTCCAGCTCCCTCTAAAGCTAACAACTTTGCCCCACTTGGCTCCCAAATCTCAGGCTGTTTGTCTTTCCCAACTGCTCCTGAAGCCATATATCCGCCACCGAGGCAAGTATATATATGTTGGCTTGGTTGTCTAACAATCGGCAACGCAAAGCCAACAGCTGGTTCAAATCTAATATCTTTATAGTAATCAAAGAGCTTGGGAGAGTAAAAAGCAGAACCTATTGTAATCTCTGTAACGGATTCATCTTGCATTGTCGTTTTTATACTTCCTGTGCCTCCTCCATTTACAAAACGAAGTGTAATTCCTTGTTCTTGCAATGCTCGTACAACGCTCTGTCTACGTTCCATCACTTCAAATACAGATTTTCTCTTTAAATAAGAAACTATTTTATTTTTAAAACCTTGCTTTGGTACATCGTCCCCAACTCCTGCAATCTGTGCCTCATAGCCCATTACACCGTCTATTTGTAAAACGGAAGATTGAATTGCTTTTTCAATAACGTTTAAAGCCTCAGAGGTAGTACGTATAGGAGAACGTCTAACACCAAAATGAAACTGAAAAAAATGACTACTCATATCGATATCAATACAAATTCGAAAGCGTCCACCTGTTTCTATTGCAATTTTCTCTAAATAAGCAATATGTTCTATGCAATCTACCATACAAGTGATTATAAATCCTTGTTTTGTAAGCAAACTAATTTCCTGAAGTGCTTGTTCATCATGTACAGGATATCCAAGCAACAAATCATTAAATCCTTGTTTTATTAAGAATATTACTTCTCGTGGTGAAAAACACATAATGCCTTGAAAACAACTATTAGAGGCTAAAATTTTCTTCATCACTGGAACAGATCGTAACGATTTACTAGCAATACGAACTTTCTTTCCTCCGCACAATTGAACAATTGACTCAATATTTCTTTCTAACGCTTCTTCATCAAGAAATGCACATGGTAAGGGAACCTTTTGAAATATGTTACGCTCCACATTGTTCTCTCCCCTTCTATATATATGTCTTATACATATTGGAAAGAAACTATCATTTTCCTGTGTCTAAACAAAAAAAGTTTCTTCTTTACGAAGAAACTTTTTAACTATTTCAATAGAAGTGATTACCTGTACTGGATCATGAATCATTATACGTGTATGTTTTTTAACTAAGAAGTAACCCAGCATTCTAGCGATTTACATATGTATCAAACCAAAGCTGAATATATCCCGCTGTGACACGCTGTGCTTCTACTAAACGTTTTCCTGTTGTTAGTGTAACTTCTGCACGCCATTTATCTGCATATTCTTGTGAAACTGCCGCTCTTACGAACCAATCTTTTGTAGTGCCATTTACAATACCAGCATAATCTTGCTTAGCAGCTACAGCCGCTCCATGAATCCAGTCTTCAGGATTTACTCCTTTCCAATTCCAATATCCATTTCCATCAGCCACTTTATAATTATTTTTTATTGTATCTACAAAATTTTCATATTTGGAGTGGAAACCTTGTGGATAAGAAAGATTTGTAAAGTTTGCTGCATGCATTGGTTGATTTACATCTCCTAAGTAATGAAGCGATAAGCCTAAATAGAAGAATGCTTGTTTTATTTCTTGCTTTTGATAGGCTTCACCAGCAAGTTTAAAATATTTAGCCCCAGTTTCTTTTGCCTGCTTAGCAAAAGGTATATATGTCTTCCCTGTGTCAGGATCGTAGAAATGAGAAGCAAATGTACTGTTATCATAATAAGGGTTTTCATAATCAGCAGCATATATACCATTCTCTAACTCTGTACGCCATTCATTTAATAATGCAACTTGATCTTGTTTTACAACCGTTGTATTACGAGACATAATATCAATTGCACGATTGACAATCCATAAATGGGAGTTTACACCTTCTGCATGTTTATCTTCAGCAGACCAATATTGAATTACTCTTACCTTATTTCCGCCCTCATTTTCATGGGCAAACGCTACACTTTGCAATGGTGCTACTAATGTAATAGCTGCTGCTAAGGCTAATACTTTCTTTTTCATATGAAAACCTCCGTTTATATTTAATTTACTTGGAATATGTAATTCAAATCATATGGTTAACCTACGATTAGAATATCCCACCTTTCTACTCATTTCTATTGAGAAAATAAATTATACGAATATTCACATTATTATAACTCTATGGATAATATGTTTCATTTGCATTATAGTAAACGAATATTAAATTCCTGCAAAGAAACAGCTAAAATATTGTAAAAAATAGAAGCAATCAGGTGCATATCCTGATTGCTTCTATTTTTTCTTTCGCCCTGATAATATACTTGATAATTGAACATTTACTGCTAGCTTATGAATAAATCCAAACACTAAACCAATTCCAATGAAAATATAGAAAATCGTAAAGATTTTTCCAAAGTCTGTTTGCGGGCTAAAATCTCCATAGCCAACTGTCGTTAATGTAACAACGCTAAAATATAATGCATCAATCGTGCGTAATCCTTCTACCGTACTGTAAAAAATAGTCCCTGATAGTAACGTTATAATCGTTAATACAAATAACACTTGAAATTCTTTATCTTTCCACGCTCTTGAACAAGCTTTTAGCATTCGTTTCAAAGTTAGTAAAAATGAAACCATGTAACTCTCCCTTCCTACTTAAACAATTTAGTCAAAGGAAAGTCTATCACCTTTCTATCCACAAAAAAAGTAGCCTTCTTCTATTTCTAGAAAAAGACTACTTTCTTCTATATTATATATTATTTAGGTGAAACAAGAATTTTCACTTGTTTTTTATCTTTTACAAGCGCTTCAAATCCTTCTTCTACAACTTGATCCACTGTAATTTTTTTCGTAATTAATTTCTCTGCTTGAATTTGACCAGAGCTAATTAATTTAATAACAGATGGGAAGATGTGACGGTATCCAAGAATACCTACAACTTCTTTTTCTTTTAATACTAAGTTGTTTGGAGTAATTGTCGCATCTTTTTCCCAGACACTGACGATTACAGTTTGTCCTTCAAAGCTTGTGCTTTCAATTGCTTGACGAAGTACAACTTCAACTCCTGTTACTTCGAAGCTAATATTTACGCCTAAACCGTTTGTTAAGTTACGGATTTCTGCTACCACATCTTGCTCTGCTGGATTTAATACGTAATCAGCACCTGCTAATTTTGCTAACTCTTGACGTTCTTTAGAAAGTTCAACTGCGATAACAGGTGTTGCACCTGCAGCTTTAGCAGCTTGGATAACAAGAAGTCCGATTGGTCCACAGCCAAATACAGCTACAGCTTCGCCTTCTTTTAACTTACTTTGACGCACTGCATGAACTGCAACTGCTGCTGGTTCTACAAGTGCACCTTGTTCATAAGTCATTTCATCTGGGATATGGTGAACCATATCTGCTGGTACTACAGTATATTCAGAGAAGCCACCGCCATCTCCACCAAGACCGTGGAAAACAAGTTGTTCACAAACGTTATAATGACCATGTTTACAAGCTTCACATTTACCACAAGAATAAATAGGTTCTACAACAACGCGGTCCCCTACTTTATGATTCGTAACACCTTCACCGATTTCAACAACTTCTCCACTAAACTCGTGACCTAAAATAACAGGTGCTTTCACGTGTGTTAGTGGATGTTCTTCTGTTGGAATAAAAATAGGTCCTGCTAAATATTCATGTAAATCTGTTCCACAAATACCACACCATTTAACTTTGATCTTCACTGCTCCTGATCGTACAGCTGGTTCTGGAACTTCTTCTACTCTTACATCACGTTGATTATGCCAAAGTAATGCTTTCATTTTATGCATCCCTCTCTATGTATATATACTTAACCTGGTGAAGTTTACCAATCTATTATAGTACTCTTATCCATATATTTCAAAAAACCAATCTGGATTTCACTAAATTTTAACAAAAAAAAGTTCACTTTTTTGTCACTTTGTACTTTTTTCCACATCTGTTAATTCAATTTCATTGCAGGCGAAATTCGCATTATGCCATAATAGCAGAGGAGAGGTGAACATCGCTTGAAATATTTCATTTATTTTATTGTTATCGTAGCGTTTTTAGATACATTTTCACAATTACCAATTATGAGTACTTACGCGCAAAGCCTCGGGGGAACTCCTCTTATTATCGGTCTCGTTGTAGGGATGTACTCGTTTGCCAATATGATTGGCAATATTATCGCAGGTGCATCTGTTGATAAATTTGGCGCAAAGAAAGTACTCTATATGAGTATGGGAATTACGAGTCTCATAGTGTTATTGTATACTGTTGTTCAAAGCGGCGAGCAATTACTCATCGTTCGC
Organism: Bacillus sp. FSL K6-6038; assembly: GCF_038050455.1. NCBI lineage: Bacteria > Bacillati > Bacillota > Bacilli > Caryophanales > Bacillaceae > Bacillus > Bacillus sp. FSL K6-6038. The sequence goes on along the minus strand of NZ_JBBOUH010000001.1, from coordinate 664,991 downwards.
TTTTTACATGGATTTAGTGATGGCTTCTTAATCCCTGCAGCCTTTACTTTCCTATCTAAACAAACGAAATCTACAAAACAAGGAAAAGCAATGGCACTATCTGGTGCCGCTGTCGGAACAGCAGCTATCGTTGGCCCTGCTTTCAGTGGAATTATGAAAGCAACCGCAGGTGTAGAGTGGGTCTTTGTTACGATTTCTATCTTAATGGTATTCGGAACAATCGTATCCCTGTTCTTATTACCAACCAATGTGACTAGAAAAGACACATCACGGACGCAAATGATGAACAAAGAAGATATGATAGAATTACTAAAATCCGAACCATTATTACAAGCATATATTGGTGCTTTTACATTAATGTTTTCACAAGGAATCGTCACATATATGTTACCGGTAAAAGTAGAAGCACTAGCACTCAAAGCATCTACAACAGGCATGATGCTAAGTGTATTTGGGATTACTGCCATCCTCTTCTTCCTACTGCCAACAAATCGTATTTATGATCGCTTTGACCGTTCAAAAATGATGCTAATTGGCATCACAGTCATGGCACTTGCCTTATCATTACTTGGCATATTTACAACAAAAGGTATGCTCTTTGTTGTTATGATGATTTACGGAATTGGATTCGCCATCCTCTTCCCATCTATTAATGCTTTACTCGTTGAAAATACAACTGAAGATAAACGCGGAAAAGCATTCGGATTATTTTACGCATTCTTCTCATTAGGTGTTGTCGCTGGATCCTTTACAGTTGGAGCAATCGGGGCATCACCGAGCGTAAGCTTTGTAATTGGAACAGCATTCTTACTAACATTTGCTGGAATGATTTATTTCAGAGGAAAAATAAAAGAGACAATGATGAATTAGCTCATCATTGTCTTTTTTCAATCAAATCTTTATTGTAAAACCTCAATATATGAAGGATTAGCAGTTATATAGCTTCCTGATTTTAGCTTATACATTTTTGAACCATTTACAGTTAACGTTGCCACAACAGTGAATACATCACCTTTTTCCACAGTACCAGCCTTTGCATTCCAATCAGGTTGATTATAATAATATAATTCTTCTGTTTTCACACGAATTAAGAATGTTTTCTTCTGTAATCCAAATGCCTTTACTAAACCATTTACATGCCCTCTTGCAAGTTGTTCTCTAAATGTTGCATTACCTAATTTTTGAGCATCTTCTGCTCGATCAATAAACCCATTTTCAGTTAATACTGCTGGCATATTCGTTTCTCTTAACACATGGAAATTATTTGTTTTGATCCCTCTATCATCAAGGTCAGTTGTTTTCATAATTTCCTGATGAATTATATTCTGGTAAGTCGTAGTTGGTGCTCCTGCATTTGGATAGCTATAATCTTCATAACCAGAGCCACCACCACTGTTAATATGTACAGATAAGAAGAAATTTGCTCCCCAATTATTTGCATCAGTTGTTCGCTGTGTTAGCGTAGGATATACATCACTTGTACGACTCATTTTAATTTCATGACCTGTATACTCTGCATTTAAAATGTTACGAATACGTAATGCGATATCTAATGTTAAATCCTTTTCTCGTAAACCATTTCCAACCGCTCCTGTATCTGTTCCCCCATGACCTGGATCAAGATAAATCTTAACTGTCTCCGCACTTGCATGTGCAGTTGGTATAGCAAAATACATACATGCTACACATAATAAAACAATACTACTTTTCACAAAAGCTGATAATTTTTTCAATGCTGTCAATTACTTTACTCTCCCTATATATATAACTTTACAAATATTTTCTACATTTCCTTCCTAAAAAAGGATTTCAATTAAACTATTAAACTATCACTATCTTAATTAATTCCTTTGAATTTTACTCAAAATAAAAAACAAAATCAATATATAATTTTGTTTTTTATAAATAATTATTTTTTTAGATTCAAAATCAGTAAAAACTTGAAATATATGTATTCATAAACGACAAAAAAGGAGTAAACTCTATTTATCTCTATATCAAAAAAATGTATTTTCATTTCATATATTTAAAAATTCCGCTTGTTCTTTTTTACTTTTCAGTAATAATCGTATCCGAATACTACTCATTGTAAATTGCTGAAACTCGTCTTTCTTCTATACCAATCATCTTGATACACTCTTCACTCATTTTTCAAAAAATGTATAAATACCAACTATGTCTCGACAATTTCCTCGGAAATATTCCTTTTCCCTACACCATTTGATAGACTGTATATAGGTAAACAATGTGTATTACACAAAGTAAAAAAGTACGTTCTTTCTACGAAGAACGTACTTTTCTATTTTATTACTAATCTATTAACGACGAATCCAAATAGCTCCTGCCGACTTATCATCTGCTTGCCCAACAACTTGGAATTTCAGCCCTAATTGCGGCACTTTTCGTCCCGCATCAGGAATTTGAGTGTTACTGTATACTTTAGAATCATCAAATGTTGCAACACCTGGTAAGCCTGGGTAATTAAATTGTCCACGTGTAAATGAATTTACATTCCACGCCGGTGTTTGATCAAGTGAAAATGCAGCATCTGCAATTTGCAACCCTGTATTACCGTATACTGGTTTTCCATTTAAATTTCCAACAACAGCTTCTGGGTGAGAATCAACAACACCAAGGAAGCCTTCACCAGGATGCCTGCCAACCCAGTTATCTTTAAAACTATCATCTGCATACCAAACAACAAGACCAGTATTATATACTGGACCTCTCCCTACTTTTAACCCTTCATCTGAGCCAGCATAGTTTCTCCACTCTAAATAATAATAATGTGGTTTCTTTTCTGTTCCATCAGAAACGACAAAACCATTTAACTTCATTTTCGCTTGTCCTTCTGCATCATCTGAAAATACCACTTTTCCATCGACTGTTACATTCACATTATCCATTGCAAATCCTTTATATGTTAAAGCAGGATCTGTAATATAATCAAATTGCAATTTCACTTTCTTCCCTTTAAATTGACTTAAATCATATGATTTATCAATCCATTTTCCTTCTGTCGTATCTTGGTCACCTTTTACTACTTTATCGCCTAGTTTATCGATTAATGTTTTTGTTCCATCTTCTGTCACCGCATGCACTTCAATAAAATCACATTCTGCTTCAAGTTCATAGTTTGCTTTATAATCAAATTTCGCATTAGCTGCCTTCGTTAAATCAAACAATGGTGTTTCTAATGTTGTATGCATATCATCGCCTCTTGTACTGTAGTATGCATGCTTGCCAAATCCAGTTTTAATTGTTTCAACACTTTTCTCAGGTAAATTTACACGTACAAGACCTGGACGATTGGATTTTGTAACACTTTGATCAATATATGTAGGGAAACCTACTCCACGTTTTATTTTATCGTAATCTACTTCTACAATTTTCGCCCAGTTTCCATCCATATTTTTTTGTAAGAAATCTTTATTTTGCGGTGAAAAACTTGTTGGTTCTGTCCCTGCGATTCTTCCTGTCCAGCTACCACCACTCATTAATGACCATGCTTCCACAGGTGATCCAGCTCCAGTATAGTTCGTATCATATTCATCTGGTAAACCAAGATCATGACCAAATTCATGAGCGAATACGCCAACTGCACCATCCTCAGGCTCAATTGTGTAATCATGTGCAGCAACTTTTCCATCCCAATATGAAACTTTTGACTTTGTCCCTTCAATTGCAACTGGATCTTGTGCTAATTTAGAACGATGTGACCAGATTGCATCATCACCTAATTTACCGCCACCAGCTTCTTGACCAACCCCAGCATGAATGACCATTAAATGATCAATTACACCGTCTGGTTCACTTTGATTTCCATCACCATTTGTATCATAACGATCAAACTGGTCAAATTGAGATAAATCTAATCCTTTCTCTGCTGCTGCTTTTAAGGCTTCTTTCACAAGGTCACGTGCCCCTTTAGGCCCTTTATTATCATGACCAGTCTTACCATCTGCTCCGTAATCTGCTGCTTTCCCAGGAACAGTTAACCATTCTGTTACATAACCATCTGTCGTATAACTACCACCAGACTGCTCTTCATAATATTGTTTAAATGTTTTTACTTTTGAACCATCGAATAACGTGAATGGTTCATTACCGAATAACATTTTTTGATAATGCTCTCTACTAAAGTCGTTCGCATACATATAACCAGGGCTTTGTTCAATATTATTATGTTTATAATCACTAAACTCTACAAGTAGTACAAGTACTTTATCTGTACGAACAGCTCCATTATATGGAGCCTGCTTTGCTGGAGAAGTTGGTACTTTTCCATTTAACTGTTTTTTATTTTGTGAAGGCGTTTGCTCTGAGCTAGCATTTTCTACAGACTTCTTCACTTTTTCCTTTTCTTCCATCTTTTTTTCTTTTACTTTTTTCACGAAATCAGATGCCTCTTTAGCAGGGTCATCCGGAAGAATTTCTTTATTTGGCTGATCACCTTTCTTTTTTTCAATATATTGTTCTACAGCCTTTTGTGTCTCTTCTTTTGATGCTGATCGATCAATCGTTCCACGTTCTTTTAAAGCTTCAGCCAAGCGCTCTTCTTGAATTAAATTGTTATCAATTGGAGTTGTTGAAATACTTCCTTTTGACTGAGATGTTGTTTCTGCATAAGCTACTGATGTACCAAGTGCAAATGTGCAACCAAGCATTGTCGTGATTGCCAAAGATGAAAATACTTTAAACGGTGTTTTTCTTTTCATTACTATTTCCTCCCTTATTAATTGTAACAAGACTTAAAATTTAGATAATTGATAATATGGAATGCACAATATATATAAGTTCTATAATATAGACCTATCCCCCCTTCTATATACAATAAAAAAGACATAGTTCTATAATCATGGAATAGTAATTATTCCCTTATAGAATCATGCCCTCCAGTCCTCTGGTCAGACCCTGTACTGATTATTTACCTCGTATCAAAAAAACTCACAAAAAAGAGTTATTTATTATATATTAAATAACTTAGATAGAAAATTTAAAAGACAATATGCACAATTGCATGAAAATTCTTTTATTCATTATTTTACAAACAAAAAAACTACCAAGGTTAACGTGATGCTAACCTTGGTAGTTTTTGTTTCCCCCTCATAAACGGGGACCAATCCTTCACAGATGGAAGTTTCACTTTATTTCCCTTGTGTTTTCTCCCAATCAGCTAAGAATTTCTCAATTCCTTGATCTGTTAACGGATGTTTCACTAATGCGCCAATTACGTTTGCCGGAATTGTTGCAATGTGTGCACCGTTTAATGCTGCGTCTGTTACGTGAACGCTATGGCGTACAGATGCTGCGATAATTTCTGTTTTAATGTCATGAATTACAAAGATATCAGCGATTTGGCGAATTAAGTCCATACCATTATGACCGATATCATCTAAACGACCTAAGAATGGAGATACGTACGTTGCACCTGCACGCGCTGCAAGCAATGCTTGTACTGCAGAGAATACTAACGTAACGTTTGTACGAATTCCTAAATCAGAGAATGCTTTTACTGCTTTTAAGCCTTCTTTTGTCATTGGTACTTTTACAACAACGTTTGGAGCAATTTTTGCTAATTCTTTTCCTTCTTCAATCATTTTATCTGATTCTAGGCTAATAACTTCTGCACTTACAGGTCCTGTTACAACGCTGCAAATTTCACGAATACGTTCATGGAAATCTACGCCTTCTTTTGCTACAAGTGATGGATTTGTTGTTACACCTGCTAATACGCCTAAATCATTTGCCTCTTTAATTTCATCAATGTTTGCTGTATCAATAAAAAATTTCATTTGTTTTTCTTCCTTCCTAAATGTAAGTTTATATTTTATTTTTTCTTAATAAGCTCTAATTCAATCGGAATGAATTTTTCCACTTTTTTACCTTGGTTCACTTGTCTTGCTGTTTCCATCGCTTTCTCTCCGATTAATTCTGGTTTTTGCGCAACAGTTGCTGTCATACGTCCGTCATTAACCGCTTTCACAGCATCATCTGTGGCATCAAATCCAACAACAACCACATCTGTTTTTCCAGCAGATTTTAATGCTTCCAGCGCACCTAATGCCATTTCATCATTATGAGCAAACACTGCTTTTATATCATTATTTGCCTGCAATATGTTTTCCATAACTGATAATCCTTTGGCACGGTCAAAGTCTGCGGCTTGCTTTGCAACAACTTTTAGCCCCTTATCGGCAACTTTATGGAATCCTTTCCCACGCTCACGAGCAGCGGATGATCCAGGAATCCCTTCTAACTCAGCAACATTTGCACCTTCACCAACAAGCTCACGAATGTAGTCACCAGCCATGCTTCCACCTTCTACATTATTTGATGCGATGTGTGAAACAACTTTTCCTGAGTTTGCAACGCGGTCTACTGTAATGACAGGGATGTTTGCTGCATTAGCTGCACTTACTGCTGAAGCAACTGCATCTGAATCTGTTGGGTTAATGACAACTACATCAACGCCTTTTTGAATTAAATCCTCAACATCATTCGTTTGCTTCGCTGCATCATTTTGTGCATCAACAGCAATTAACTCAATGCCACTATCTTTCGCCTTCTTTTCTGCCCCTTTTTTCAACGTAACGAAAAATGGATTGTTTAAAGTTGAAACAGAAAATCCAACTTTAATAGTTTTATTTCGACTTTTATCGCTAGAATCCTTCGCCCATTCCGGTGGTTCCATTGAACAACCAGCAGTGATTACCACTATGAGTGCAACGAGTACAAGTAACCATTTTTTCATGAATTGTCCCTCCATTATGCTTCTTTTCGACGATCAATTAATACAGCAAGTAAGATCACAAGCCCTTTTACAACTTGTTGGAAGAAAGAAGATACACCTAATAAATTTAGACCGTTATTTAGTACACCGATAATCAGTACACCAATGAACGTGCCGACAATCCAACCTCTTCCACCAGAAAGACTTGTTCCTCCTAATACAACTGCAGCAATTGCATCTAATTCGTAAGAAGAACCAGCAGTTGGCTGTGCAGAATCTAAGCGTGATGTTAACACGATACCCGCAAGCGCTGCCAGAATTCCAGAAAGACCATAAATCATTACTTTTATTCTTGTTACATTAATACCTGATAATGCCGCTGCTTCTTCATTTCCACCAATTGCAAAAGTACGGCGACCAAACGTTGTCTTCTTTAAAATAAAGTACAATGCAGCAAAAGCAATCATCATCGTTACAGCTGGTACGGGAATACCAAGAAAGTAACCACGGCCAAACATTTGAAACATTAAGTGATCACCAAGGCCAGTGATCGGACGTCCGTCCATATAAACAAGCGTAAGCCCTCGGAAAATGGTCATTGTTGCTAATGTCGCAATAAATGGTGCCACTTTTCCTTTCGCAATGATGATACCGTTTACAATTCCCATTACAAGCCCAGCCAATAATCCAACTGCCATTGCAAGGAACGGATCCATGCCACTTGCCATCATTCCAGCAACAAGTGCACTTGATAATGCTAAAATAGAACCTACCGATAAGTCAATACCCCCAGTTAAAATAACGAAGGTCATTCCAAATGCAATGAGTGCATTAATCGATACTTGGCGTAAAATATTAAATAAATTTGGTATTTCAATAAATGCTGGATTTAATGCTGTAATAACTACAATAATCAGTGCCAATCCAATTAAAGAACCTAGCTGCTGCAATATATTCCCCTTTTTAGCCATAACTTACTCTCCCCCTGTAGCTAATGCCATAATGGACTCTTGTGTTGCTTTATCTTTCTCTAAAATACCGCCTACTTTTCCTTCATGAATAACAAGGACACGATCGCTCATTCCCAAAACTTCTGGAAGTTCGGATGAAACCATAATAACCGCATCCCCCTGCTTTGTAAGCTTGTTCATAATAGAGTAAATTTCTTTTTTTGCTCCAACATCAACGCCCCGTGTTGGTTCATCTAAAATTAACAGCTGCGGATGGATTCCTAGCCATTTTGCAATAACAATCTTTTGTTGATTTCCACCAGAAAGTGATTTGACGGCTTGTTCACCATTTGCCGCTTTTACATTGAGAAGCTTCATCATATCCTCTGTGAACTGTGCTTCTACTCCTTTATCCATCACACTACCTTTTGAGAGATTCCCTAGATTTGGCAATGCTAAATTTTCACGAATAGAAAAATCTAAGACAAGCCCTTCTGATTTTCGATCTTCTGTAATAAAGGCAATTCGCTGCCGTATTGCATCAATTGGACTATCAATTTTCACTTCTTGCCCATTCATAAATATTTGGCCCGAATCTAACGGTTCATGTCCAAATATCGCCTTCATAATATCAGTGCGGCCAGCTCCCATTAATCCAGCGACACCGAGAATTTCACCTTTTCTCACTTGAAACGAAATATTTTCAAACTTCCCTTTTTTCGTTGCGTTACGCATTTCAAAAATAACTTCACCGATCTTCGCATCGCGCTCCGGATAGCGCTCACCGATGCTGCGACCAACCATCATACTCACTACTTCATCAAATGATGTTTCTGGAATTAACCTCGTTCCAACATATTCCCCATCACGTAAAATCGTAATAGCATCACAAATAGAAAGGATTTCTTCCATGCGATGTGAAATGTAGACGAACGATACGCCTTCTTTACGTAATTTATTAATAACCGTAAAGAGTGTTTCAATTTCGCGGTCCGTTAAGGCTGCTGTCGGCTCGTCCATAATAATAACGCTTGCATTTGTCATTAAGGCCTTACCAATTTCAATAATTTGCTGCTGTCCAACTGATAATTCCCCAGCAAGCATAGCCCCTTTTACGTGAAGCCCAAGACTTGCTAATTGTTGCTGCGCTAACCCATTCATTTGCCGTGTACGTAAAATGCCTGTTTTGCCGTACATCAACTCTTTCCCAAGAAACATATTTTCAGCAACTGTTAAGTTCGGTAATATGTTCAGCTCTTGATGAATAAAAGCAATTCCGTATTCCTCAGCTTCTTTTGCGTTTTTAAATGTCCGTTCTTGCCCATCAATCGTGACTTGACCACTATCTTTCGTATATACACCTGTTAAAATTTTCATGAGCGTTGATTTTCCTGCTCCATTTTCCCCCATCAGTGCATGGACTTCTCCTGTTTCAATACTAAACTGTACGTTTTTTAAAACAGGATTACCATTGAACGCTTTCGAAATATTTTTCATTTCAATACGCATTCTCATCACATCCCTTTATTAAAAAATCACGCCGGCATGTAAAATAACATTCGCATATGGCGTTGCTTCTCCCGTACGAATAACTGCCTTTGCCTGTTTTGTACGTTCTTTAAACTGCTCATGCGATACGTATTCAAAAGCAGCTTCTTTTAAACGTGCTTCAACTTCTCTGTTTACTTCTGCATTATTGATCGTAATCTCTCCTGCTAATGTTAGTTTTTCAACTGCCATGTCGTCTATCACAACTTGTAACACCTCTAGAAACGATGGTTTTCCAAGTTCTACCGCTAAATCAATTCGCTTTACACCATCTGGAATAGGTAAACCACAATCAGCAATCACAATTGTATCCGTATGTCCAAGGGAAGCAAGTACCGCAGCAATTTCACTATTTAATACACCATGCTTCTTCATCCAACAATCACCTGCACTTCTCTTACCTTTTCTCTTGTTGGCATACCACCTTGTGCCCCTAGCTTTGTTACAGAAAGACCGCCGGCAATGTTTGCAAAGCTGATTGCTTTTTGTAATGTCTCACCTTCGGAAAGTGCAACCGCTAATGCACCGTTAAAAGTATCACCTGCTCCTGTTGTATCCACTACTTCAACATCAATACTTGGTACATGAACAATCTCTGTACCATTATGGAAACGAACACCTTTCCCACCTTCTGTCATCAGTAACTTATTTGGATATTTCGCAAGTAACTCTTCAATTGGTGACGTAAAATCATCTAATACAATGCGGCATTCATGCTCATTCGGTGTAATATACGTCGCCTTTTCTAAAATATCTACTGGCAATACTTGTGCCGGAGCTGGATTTAACATAACCGGAATTTTGTGTTCTTCACAAATATCAAGAACGTATTCCACTGTTTCTAGCGGAATTTCCAGCTGAAGGACAACCATATCAGCTTTTACAAGAAGATCTTTTGCGCGATCAACAATTTGTTCATTCACAAGACGATTTGCTCCTTGTACAACGACAATACTGTTGTCTTCTTCCGCTAAAACAATATGAGCAATTCCTGTCGTTTCATCTGTAACCGGTACCACATAGTCGATAAAAACACGGTCATTCTCTAAATTTTTTCTAACTAGCTTTCCATAATCATCATTTCCTACAGCACCTACCATTGCCACATTTGCACCTAATCTAGCTGCGGCAACAGCTTGGTTTGCTCCTTTTCCTCCAGGCACTGTATGAAATGTTTCTCCAATCACTGTTTCTCCTGCTTTTGGTCGCTTTTTTGAAACAGCGACTAAATCCATTGAAATACTGCCGACTACTGCAATGTTTGGCATATATCTCATCTCCTTACTTCGTTGTATTTCGTTCTATAATTTCAATCGGTAAACGATAATGTTCGGTTTCTAATTGATTTCCTTCCATTTGCTCTAGCAATAATTCTGTTGCAATTCGTCCCATTTCATAAATAGGTTGTGCAACTGTTGTAAGAGATGGATACATCATTTCTGTTAAAGAAATACCATCAAATCCAATAATTTGTAAATCATCTGGAATGGAAATTCCTTTTTGTAATGCCGCTTTCACTACCCCAATGGCAATCAAATCATTTCCAGCTACAATGCCATCGATATGCGGATACTCTTCTAACAATTCCATTGCCACACGTTCGCTATCTGCCGGATCAAACGTACTTTCTGCAATCATATAAGAAAGCCCATATTGTGTAATAACATCTACAAAACCTTCAAAACGCTCATTTGCTGTACTCACATCGCGCGGTCCACGAATATGCGCAATATGTTGACACCCTTTTTCTAACAGTAACTTTGTTGCTTCTTGACTTCCCGCATAGTTATCTGCATATACCGTCGGAATACGCTCATTAAACATGCGGTCAATTGCCACAACTGGCACAGACAAGTTCATGTAATTCATACTATTTTGTGGGTTCGTTGCCACAATAAACCCATCAACATTATTTTGTCTGAGCACATCAATATATTGTTTCTCTTTCTCTAAACTTTCATCAGAATTACAAAGTACAACTGTGTATCCTTGCTTATGTGCTACATCCTCTACGGCACGTGCAACTTCTGGAAAGAATGGATTCACGATATTTGGAACAACCAAACCAATTAAGCGAGATTTTTTATTATATAAAGAACGTGCTACTGTACTAGGCTTATAATCCAACAGTTCAATTGCTCGTTCCACTTTTTTTAATGTATCTTCGTGAACATATCCGTTCTTATTTAACACCCTGGAAACGGTCGCAACAGATACTCCCGCTAATTTCGCAACATCTTTAATCGTACTCATTCTCTTCCCTCTCCATTTCATGTAACCGTTTACAGAAAATAATATAACTCATTTACAAAAATACGTCAATCATTTATAACTAAAAAAGATTATATGTTATACACTAAAAAAGCACCACCATAAGGCGATGCTTTTTTCTTATTATGAGAAAGATACGTTTGTATCTTTCTCTTCTACTTCAGTAGCAGGTTCTTCTGCACCTTTTTTACGATTAGAAAGCTTAATTTTTTGTAAGAAGATTGTAAATACGGCACCAACTACGATAAAGACTAATCCTGTTAGGAATACACTATGAAGTGAATCCACTAAAGATGTTTTCAAAATTGGTACAATGCTATTTGAGAATGCTTCTGGCATTTGTTTTAATGCTTCTGGGCTAAATAGCATAGAATATAAACTTTGTGGATCTGTATGAATCATATCTTTAAACTTCGTTACCATTTGTCCCGCTTCTGCTGGGAATGTATCTAGTACAGGAACTAATTTATTTGTCAATGTTGTACCTGACGTATTATTCATAATAGAACCTAAAATCGTAATTCCGAACGTCCCACCGATTTGACGGAAGAACTGACTTGAAGATGTTACAACTCCAAGATCCTTTTTCGGGAAACTTTCTTGTAATGCTAATGTTAATGTCGGCATTACAAGACCCATTCCTAAACCGATAATCATCATATATGATGTTGCAATAAGTTTAGTTGTATGCATATCCATTGTTGTTAATAACCAAAAACCGCCAGCCATAATGAGCATACCTGTAATAATTTGTGGTTTTACGCCTACCTTTAATACAAGCTGACCACCAATAATACTCATCACAATCATCGTAATCATCATTGGTGTCATTATCGTTCCAGATTCAGCCGCACTTACGCCAACAATTCCTTGCATAAAGAATGGAACGAACATAATTGCACCAAACATTCCAATACTCATAAAGAAACCAATTGCATTTAATAGTGTAAATGTACGGTTTTTAAAGAAATGCATTGGTAAAATTGGTTCTTCCGCCTTCGTTTCAACAATGATGAAGCTTACTATACCAATGATAGCAAGTGCAAATAATCCAATGATTTGCCAAGAATCCCAAGCATAGTCTTTCCCGCCAAACGTTAGTGCAAGTAATAAAGTCACAACACCAAGAATCATCGTGAAAATACCAGCGATATCAATTTTAATTGGACCTGTTTGTTTATGTCCTTTTAATCCCATTGCAATAAAGATTGTCGCCAAAATACCGACTGGCAAGTTGATATAGAATACCCATCTCCAGTTGACAGCATCAACAATCCAACCGCCCACTTGCGGTCCAATTACGGAAGCAAGACCATATAACGCTCCAAAGATTCCTTGCCATTTCGCACGTTCTTTCCCTGTAAACATATCCCCGATAATAATCATCGCCATTGGCATCATAATACCGCCACCAAGCCCTTGAATACCACGGAAAATAATTAACTCAGTCATACCATTCGCCATACCGCAAAGTGCTGAACCAACCATAAAAATGATTAATCCTGTAATATATACGTTACGACGTCCTAATAAATCCGCTAACTTACCTGCAATTGGTACAACTGTTGTTGATGTTAACATATATGCCGTTGTTAACCATGTCATTAAACTTAATCCGCCTAGATCACCAACAATTCGCGGCATTGCTGTACCAACGATTGTTCCATCTAATGCAGCAAATAACATGGCAATAACTAGACCGATTAACAACAGCTTTCTATTCTGATTTTCTTGTTGCTCCATGTAATCTCCTCAATTCCTTTTAGTTTGTCTCTTTCTTCTCAGATTCCCCGCAAATAATTACCTCTAACTTTTCAAATAAGCGTAGTAAATCTTCTCTCTCTTGTAATTCTAACTGTGAGAAGTATTTTGCAATATGCTTATTACGAGCAGTCATTGCCTCTTCTACTACATCTTTCCCCTTCTTCGTCAGCTCAATTACAACAACACGGCGATCTTCTTTGTCATGGTAGCGCAGTACCAATTCTTGATCGATTAACCGATCGATCATCACTGTAATTGCGCTTGGTTTCACATACATTTTCTTCGCCAATTTCGTTGCTCTTGATGCACCGTAATGGTCTAAAATTTTTAAAATATAAAATTGCGGTGGTGTAAGTCCTGATGCTTGCATTTGTTCTAGTAACTCCGTTTGCATTTTCTTTCCTATAGAGAATGCTAAAGCCTGAATTCTATCAATATGAGTCATATCATTTGGCATGTTATCCACCTCTTATTTAAACAATAAAATATTTAACGTATTTAAATATTAAACCCTATAATTAATTTCGTCAATAATTTTATTTTGTAAAAACGTTTACATTTTTGTCGCAAAGTTGTATAATTTTTGACCAAGTTAATATTGACAGTCATGGGGAATGAGAGTATAAAGACTATGTCATAAAACGTTTTCAATAATAGAGGAGGATTTTAGGTTATGTTTTTAACTCAGTTGTTTAAACCTGCGCCGCATACAGAGCGCTTACCTGCTGATCGCATTGATAGCGAATACCGCAAACTGCGCTTACAAGTATTTTTAGGCATTTTCATTGGCTATGCAGGTTACTACCTTGTTCGCAAAAACTTTTCACTGGCTATGCCTTATCTTGTTGAACAAGGATTTAGCAAAGGTGAACTTGGAGTTATCCTTTCTGCTGTATCCATTGCATATGGCTTAAGTAAATTTATTATGGGGATTGTCTCCGACCGTTGTAATCCCCGCTACTTCTTAGCGGCAGGACTATTTTTATCCGGTATCATTAATATTATCTTTGGTTCATTCTCTTTTATTACAACAAGTATTTTGCTTATGTTTGTTCTTCAATTTTTAAATGGTTGGGTACAAGGTATGGGCTGGCCTCCATGTGGCCGCACAATGGTTCATTGGTTCTCTATTAGTGAACGCGGTACAAAAATGTCCATTTGGAACGTTGCCCACAATGTTGGTGGCGGACTTATGGGACCACTCGTAACATTAGGACTATTCTTATTTGCTGGTAGCTGGCAAAGCATTTTCTACTTCCCAGGTATTTTTGCAATTTTAGTTGGGATCTATGTATTAATTGTAATGCGCGATACACCGCAATCTTGTGGATTATCACCTATTGAAGAATATACGGGTGAATATCCTTCAGATGAAAGAGTAAAAGATCGTGAACGCGAACTTTCGGTAAAGGAAATTTTATTTACTTATGTACTAAACAACAAATTTTTATGGTACATCGCTATAGCTAACGTATTCGTATACTTCGTACGCTACGGTGTTGTAGACTGGGCACCTACTTATTTAGTAGAAGAAAAAAACTTTACTCATAATAGTTCTCGTACAGCATACGCATTATACGAATTTGCTGGTATTCCGGGCACACTCCTTTGCGGATGGATGAGCGATAAATTATTTAAAGGGCGCCGTGCCCCTGCTGGTATTTTATTCATGGTTGGTGTATTCATTGCTGTTCTTGTTTATTGGTTAAATCCGGCTGGTCATCCAATCATCGATAGCATCGCACTAGTGGCAATTGGCTTCTTAATTTATGGACCAGTTATGCTCATTGGATTACATGCCCTTGACTTAGCACCAAAGAAAGCTGCTGGAACAGCTGCTGGTTTAACAGGTTTCTTCGGTTACCTGGGCGGTGCTGCATTTGCTAGTGCTGCAATGGGCTTTATTGTAGATGCTTTCGGATGGAACGGCGGTTTCATTCTATTACTTACATCTTGTGTACTTGCGATTGTATTCCTTGCTCTAACTTTAAACACAGGATCTTCAAAATCACAACAAGCTTAAACGGAGGTTTTTCTTAAAAACTTCTATAAGATAAAGTGAAAAGCTTTAATCAGTGGGGAACAAAAGCTGAAGTAAAGAAATAAAATAGCTCTTAGCATTCAGATATATGCTAAGAGCTATTTTTTATTTATGTCTAGTGATATTGTCTTGCAGCCTATAACAATCATTTCCCTTCTATTTACAACATTACTTTTATAAAAACAGCTGCTGAAACATTTTCATAGCAATAGCCAATGTCACCGAAGTAGTAAATCCCCCTAAACAAATAAGACTCACTCCTTGACTATATGTTAAACTTTGAAATGCTTTCATTTCTTACATCCCCCATTCTCTCCCTTTGATGATTACATCATATCAATGGAGGAAATTTCAAAACATCGATTTCCCTAACAACAGTCTTACAATTTTGTAAGATTTATCTCAAAAAAACAGACAACATTTCTGCTGCCTGTTACTTCACGATCATCACCGGACATTTCACTCGTTTTGCTATTTTATGACTTACACTACCAAGTACCATTTCTTGCAATGTATTCAATCCCCTACTCCCCACTATTACAAGATCAATGTCTCCTGTATTTACATATTGCACAAGTGTATTTCCTGGATCACCATGTAAAATCGTAATTTTATAAGAAACTCCTTCTTGCTGTAATAAAATCTCAATTTCTTTTAATCTATCTTTTCGACTAGCTGAAATTGTTTCTATATTTGTTTGTCCCTGTATAATATCTGATTTTGCTGTTCTACTATCTACTACGTATACAACTTCAACGGTTACTTCCTTACTCAATGTAGAAATATGTACGGCATGTTTTGCTGCGCGTATTGCGTGTTCTGAACCATCACATGCTAATATAATTTGCTTGTACATCTTCTGAAACCCCTTTCATCATCATACTCGTATTATAATACAAAAAGAACCTTTTCGGTCCTTCGAAAAGGTTCTTCCTATTTAACGAACAGCTTGTTTCGCCAATTTTGTAACAAGCTCTGAACTACGCTCATTTAATCCCGTTATGTTTACTTTCACACCATTTTTCTCATACTTCACTACAACTTTATCAACCGCAGCCTCAGCTGAATCATCCCATACATGGGCGTGTGTAAAATCAATTTCTACTTCTGTCACATCTTCTTTAAACTGAAATACATTTATAAATTCTGTAGTCGATGCAAAGAAGAGTTGTCCGTGAACAGCGTATACCTTTTTCTCACCAATATAAGAATGTTTCACGTGAATCTTTGCCATATTTGCTGCGAATAAAACTGCACTTATTACTGTACCAATCATAACACCAAGAGCTAGATTATGTGTAACAAGATAACACTCCTCTACTTTTCTTATTTTTTGATTTTCTCCGTAAGAAAATCGGGCCGATTGCACGAGTGCTATTATATAACGAATGTCAGATTTTTTGCTATAAAAAACTTTCCCAAATGAAAAGACGCTGCATCATGCAACGTCTTTTCTCTTAATGTCCACCGTGTCCCCCACCATTTTCTTGAACAATCTCTAACTTCTCGTCAAGTATTCCTTGCGTTTCAAACGAAATATTCTCTGTATTTCCTAATAGAAGACCATGGTTATATGGCCCGAGCGTTGGATCATCTTTAAATTTTGGTTGAATCGTAGCTAATAAATCATATACTGGCTGTGAAACCTTCCCTTTATCTAATAATAGAACAGGTGCATGTTTCCCCATATGTGAAAACGGCGCTCCAGCAATTGCTAAATCGGGAGTTTCTGTTGAAACAAATGATACGCCGTGCCCTGGTTTTGTGAATCCCCATCCAAATTGTGTTTTCTTATCTTTAAACTTTGCAAAAGCGATTGAGTTTTCTGTTGGATTTTCTCCGCTAATGCGCGTTACTTTCCCATGCTTACTTAACTGTTTTTCTACCTCTTTTGAAATAATTTTTTCAGGTCCTAAAAGATATATATTTGCTTTCCCTTTTCTTGCTTTCAACGCTTCTATTGTAGCCTCAGGTACTTTATCTTTTGCTACATATAAAAGAGGTTCAGGCATATGAGCAATCCAATTCACAGCAGGTGTTGTATATAAGCGTCCTTCTTCTTCAGACGAACCGATAATGACACTTTCTGGGTACTTCCCTGTTATGTCTGCATATTCTTTATCAACATCTTTCGCAAAATTTGCTGAATCCGTTTCTTTTATTTGCTTTATTTTATATTCTTTCAGTTGATTTAATATGGAAGATTCTACATCTCCCATCACCATAATTTGTGTTCCATCTTTTGTTCCAAGTGGGTTTAACCGCTTGATTTCTTTTAACGTCGCCTCTGGAATACTTTCTTTATTCATAAATAAAATAGGTCCATTGTTTGGATGATGAATGAGATCCGCACTAGCAATTCCAAGTTGCCACTGATTAGCTGGTACTAAAATCACCGCTCCTGGTTGGTTCTCTTTGTGAGTCGCTGGCCATATTGTTTGTGATGTTAATACTGCCATTTGAACAGGATCATTTGTGTTTAATCGTGTTACATTTTTTAAACTTGTTGTTAATAAATCTCTAGATGCTCCCGTATTCATTTCTTTCGGTGGCATCGCTGCATGATGCACCTTCATATCTTTTTGCTGCTCATTTTTCTTCTCTTTTGTAGATTCATGATTTTCATGCTCTGTATTTGCTTGCCCACACGCTGCAAGTCCAAGTACAGCAACTATTGTCATACTCAAAACTCGAGTTGCTTTTTTCACTATATCGCCTCCATCCCCATCATGTTTGAGCCTATAATCTTTACCTAAAATGTAAATTTCAACTATACAATAACAAGCAATTCTGAAGAAATTATGCAGATGCATGATAATCTGCACCATTTCTTCAGGATTTTGCATTACACTTTTAGTAGTGAATACAAATACGGAGGATATTATATGATGGATATACTACTTGTAGATGATGAACCACGTATGCTCGAATTATTAACGCTTTATCTTACTCCTAGAGGATATAACTGCGTTTGTGCGACTTCTGGACAAGAAGCTATTTCTTATATAGAAAACCAAAGTTTTAAGTTTGTTCTTCTCGATATTATGATGCCGAAAATGGATGGTTGGGAAACATGTAACAGAATTCGTTCGTTTAGTAACGTTCCTATTATTATGGTAACCGCACGCGATCAGACGATTGATGTTATTCAAGGATTAAAAATCGGGTCTGATGATTATATAACAAAACCTTTTCATGAAGGTGAACTATTAGCACGTATTGAAGCAGTATTACGGCGCAGTAATCAACATGAGCAACTACGATATAAAGGAATTTTGTGGGATGAAGCGAAACACTTTATCTCCGTTTATGAACAAGAACTCCTTCTTACACCAATTGAATTTTCTTTACTTGGTTTATTTCTACGTCACGTGAACTACGTATTAAGTCGCGATCAGCTTATTGAGCGGATTTGGGGACTAGATACAAATACAGAGGATCGCACAGTGGATTCTCATATTCGTAACTTACGTGATAAATTGCGAAAGAACAATTTTCCAATTGACGAACATTTAAAAACTGTGTATGGAGTTGGCTACCGGTGGATTGACGCTGAAAATCAAGGAGTTACGCGATGAAACGAATTTCTGTTCAACTCGGATTTTACTTTTTAATTGTTACGCTTTTAATCGAAACCGTCCTATTTGTTTTACTCTATTATAGCCTTGTCAATACGAGGATAAATGAGGAAATGACAGCATTATTAAAACGTGGAAATAGCCACCGAGATGTACTTGAGAAATATTTTGATTTCCAAACAATCTCTCATGTCACTTTAATGGAGTCAGAGGCTGAAACAAAAGTTATTATTACAAACGCTCAGAAAAAAATATTAGCAAAATCTAATGATATAGATTCCACTATAAAGAGGCACATTATTGGAATGATAGCAAATACGAACCATAACGGAACGATCGTGGAGAACCACTGGAAAACTTCTAATTATATATGCACAGTTAGTCCAATAATAATAGAAGGAAAAACGCAAGGTTATGTTTATATGTTTCTTGGCACAAGTTCTATTAAAGAAATGATTACAGGTCTTACAAAACAATTTCTTGTTGCTGGTGTTGTTACATTTATTTTAACAGTCATTACGATATTTCTTCTATCGCGTCTGTTAACAAAACCACTTCTCCGTATGAAGCATGCTACTGAAAAAATGAGTCATGGTGATTTATCCGTATCTCTAACTAGTACTCGAAATGATGAAATTGGTGAACTTGCAGGGTCTATCCAAACGCTCGCGAATGATTTACATTATATGAAAAAAGAACGCAGTGAATTTCTAGCAAGTGTCGCTCATGAACTAAGAACACCGCTAACTTATGTGAGGGGATATGCAGATATCGCCATAAAAAACAGTACACCTCCTGAGCAGCGCCAAAAATATTTATCAATTATAAAAGATGAAGCTGATTATATTACAAATTTAGTACAAGACTTATTCTTGCTTGCTCAAATGGAAAAACATAATTTTTCTATTCAAGCAAAGGAAGTACACTTGCAAACCTTTCTTTCTCGCATTGTTACAAAAGTGAATATAATGTATGAAGCAAAACATATCATTGTTTCTTCAACATGTCCTTCTTCACTTTCTATAGCTCTTGATGAACAAAGGTTTGAACAAGTTATCATCAATATATTAAATAATGCGTATGTACACTCACCTGAACATTCTCGAATTACCATTTCCGTTACAGAGCATAAAACACAACTTGAAATTGCCATCCAAGATACAGGAGAAGGAATTCCAGAAGAAGATATCCCACACATTTTCGAACGATTTTATCGCGTCGATAAAGCAAGATCTCGTTCAACTGGTGGAACTGGATTAGGACTTGCCATTGTAAAAGAAATAGTCGAACTACATGGCGGAGAAATTACTGTTACAAGTGAAGTAAATCAAGGTTCTTGCTTTACTATGTCATTGCCAATCAGTATGTAAAAAAGCTTAAGAGAATTTCTCTTAAGCTTTTTCGCACATTATTTGCTCTACAAAAGTTTATTCACCAATTAACTCAATTGTTTCCGTAATTTTTATACTATCCTTCACAGATTGAGCAATCGTACAATTCTTCACCGCAAGCTCTAACGCTTTTTCTAACTGTACCTGTGTAATTCCTTCTGCTTTTATTTTATAGTGCAAATGAAGACTTTCTACCGGCCTTGGTAAAACTTCGCTTCTTCCAATTTCAGTTTCAATTGTAAACGTATCGTATGTAATACGCTTCTTTTCTAAAATTGTCCGAAATACAATTGCACTGCACCCTGCAATAGAGGAAACGAATAACTCTAACGGTGTATATCCACTTTCTTTTCCAATAGACAATTGACCATGTGAAAGTTCTGTCTCAATATCATCATGCTTGATTGTTAGTTTCATACGTTGTTCCCATCTCCACTTTCGTAATTTGCTTCCGTTTCTTATTTATATAATAATACACGTAACAGAAAATGATAAATGGAATGCCGCAATATAGCGCCATACGCTGTTCTGGAATGAATGCTAAACTAATAACAACAATGCTATTTGTAATTAACGCTAAAATAGGAACAATTGGATATAACGGTGTTCTATATTTTAAATCTTCTACTTTTCCGCCTTGCTTTACATACTGACTTCTAAATCGAAGTTGTGATAAAGCAATGATAATCCAACTTGCAACTGCAGATAAACCAGCAACAGATAATAAGTAAATATATACTGTATCCTCTGCCAAAAAGCTTGTTAGTAAAGATAATGCCGCTACTGCGATTGTAACTACTAATGCCGTAATCGGAATACCGCGTTTATTTACCTTTTTGAAGGAAGTTGGTGCCATTCCTTCATTTGCAAGTGACCATAGTATACGCGTCGCCGCATATAATCCTGAATTTGCTACAGATAATAAAGCAGTGATAATAACGAAGTTCATAATATCTGCTGCATATGGAATACCGATCTTATCAAATACAACAACGAATGGGCTTTCAATAACCCCTGCATCTTTCCATGAAATTAAACCTACTAAAATCGTCATTGTTAAAATAAAGAACAACATAATGCGCCATACTGTATTACGAATTGCACGTGGGATTGTTTTTTCCGGTTCTTGACTCTCTCCTGCTGCAATCCCAATTAACTCTGTTCCTTGGAAGGAAAAATTAACTGTAATCATTGTAAGAAGCACAGCAGCCAGTCCATTCGGAAACAATCCACCATCGCTCACAAAGTTAGAAAAAAGAGGCGCTGCTTCTTTTCCGTCATACGGTAAAAAACCAAATAACGCACTACCACCAAGAACAACAAATGCAATAATTGTAATTACTTTAATACTTGAGAACCAAAATTCTAATTCAGCATAACTCTTTGCTGAGATAGCATTTGACATATATAAAATAACTCCAAATACAAGACACCATACCCAAACATCTACAGTTGGAAACCATCTTTTCATCATTAAGCCGATAGACGTTAACTCTAAACCAACTGTAACTGCCCATCCAAGCCAATAAAGCCATCCAATCATAAATCCTGTTCCTGGACCGATAAACTTCGTCGCATATTTTTGGAAAGAACCAGAAACCGGCATCGCTACCGTTAGCTCACCAAGACAAAGCATTGTTAAATACATAATAAATCCACCGACTAAATAAGAAAGGATCGCGCCTCCTGGTCCTGCTTGGTTAATGGTATATCCTGATCCAAGAAAAAAACCTGTTCCAATTACACCTCCAAGTGCAATCATAAATAAATGTCTACTCTTCATCGTACGATGTAATTTCTCATTCGTTGTTTGCTGCATCGTAATCCTCCCCTACAAGTACCCTCTATCTCTTTTTAAAATTTTCTGATAATAAAAATATACACGAAAGCGGTTACAATTTCTATATAAAATTAAAACTTTTCTGATAAAATATAATGTTTTTTCATCTATCTTAGAATTACACTACTAAAAAACTAAATATCTTCCAAATCCCAACTTTTAAACTATGTAAAAAACATAAAAAAACTCTCACATCTCATTTCATGTAAGAGTTAACGACTTTCTAATTTCCTAGACACAAGTGATAAACTGTAGTTGACAACAAAATACATACAAGCAACAAGTAGTAATGTAGGAATCATATAGTTTACGTTTTGTCCATTAATAATTTGGGCATTATGCATGAGTTCTGGCAAGGAGATAACAACCGCTAGTGACGTATCTTTTAATAACGAGATAAATTGACTGACGAGCGGTGGTACCATTCGTCTCAATGCTTGCGGTAAAATAATATGCCAAAGTGTTTGGATATATGATAATCCAGACGCGCGCGCTGCTTCAATTTGTCCTTTTTCAATCGATAATAAACCACTGCGAACAATTTCTGATATCATCGCTGCTTCAAATATCGTTAAAGCAACAATTGCTGCCGTTGTAATCTCTAATTTTAGCCCAGCTTCTGGGAGTGCAAAATATGTAAAGAAGATGATTAAAAGCAGTGGTAAATTTCGAATAATTTCAACGATAAAAGCTAGTAACTGTGATACGACTGGTATTTTTGCATATCGTAAAGTTCCCACTATACTACCAATAATAAAACTAAGTAAAATCGCTACAACAGCTATTTCTAATGTAACAAGTAGCCCTTTTAATAAAAATAAAACATGATCGCCTGTATAAGCACCTCGAAAATCCATTTACACCGCTCCTTTCGCTAAGCGTTTCTCAAAATAACGCACAAGCATACTAAGCGGTACAGTCAATAATAAATAAAACATACCAACAAATATATACACATCAAATGTAACAAATGTTCTTGTTGAAATTAAATCTCCTTGATACATCAAATCTGCTCCAGCAATAATGCCAAGGATAGATGAGTTCTTTACTAAATTGAGAAATTGATTACCTAATGGCGGAATTACTATTTTAATAGCTTGTGGTAAAACGATATAATACATCGCTTGCACGTACGTTAAGCCAGAAGAACGTGCTGCTTCCATCTGTCCTTTCGGAACTGACAAGATTCCAGCTCGAATTGCTTCTGCAATAAATGCGGCTGTATAGATTGTAAGTGCAGCCGTACCAGCAATAAAACCATTTAATGTAACACCCATTACCGGAAAAGCAAAATAAAATACAAACGCAATTAAAACAAGTGGAATATTTCGAATGAATTCTACATAAGCTGCGCCAAACCAATTCAAAACACGAATGGGTGCAATTCGCATCACTGCCATAATCGTACCAAGAATGAAACTCCCAATCAGTGCAACAATGCTAGACATCACTGTATATTTAAATCCTTCTAAATACAAATCAAGATTGTTTGTAAGAATAGAAAAATCAGGCAAATGCTCCCCCTCTTTCTTTACAAGAAGAGGATGAGTATCTCTCATCCTCTTACTCTTTCTATACTTTACTTCTCTGGCTTTTCACCAATCCATTTTTCATATAATTTATCGTATTCTCCATTTGCTTTCATCTCTTTTAACAAATCATTAATTACCTTTGTTAAATCTGTTGCTCCTTTTTGAACAGCAATTCCATACGGTTCATCCGTGAAAATTTTTCCAACAACTTGATAATTTGCATCTTGTTTTGCCATACCGTATAAAATCGCATTATCTGTTGTAAGGACATCACCTTTCCCTGCTTTTAATGCTGTAAATGCTTCACTATAATTTTCAAATTCTAGCACCTTTGCTTCTGGTGATTTTTTACGAATATTTTGGGTAGAAGTTGATCCTTTTACCGCCAATACTGTCACACCGCTTTTCACATCATCAATACTCTTGATTTTGCTCCCTTTTTTCACAAGTAACGACTGTCCTGCTTTAAAATATACATCTGAAAAATCAACTTCTTTTTTACGCTCTTCTGTAATTGTCATCGTTGCGATAATCGTATCAATATCGCCGTTTTTCAACATTGGAATACGTGTTTTAGACGTCACTTCTTTGAATTCTACTTTACTCTCGTCTCCTAGAATTTTTTTCGCAAGCGCTTTGGCTATATCAACATCAAACCCTTCTACCTTCCCTGTTGCAGGGTCTTTCAATCCAAATAAGTTTGTATCATTCTTAACTCCGACTACTAATTTCCCACGCTTTTTAATTTGATCTACCACTTTTCCGCCCGAAGTTTCTTTAGAAACTTCTTTGGACGTTTCCTTCCCACAACCTGCTACGATCAGAGTAAATAAACATGAAAATACAATTAAAACGAACAGTTTCTTCATCTTAAACATAAAACCCCTCCTCTAATGGTTTAACACTCGACTTAAAAATAATCGTGCTCTTTCTTGCTCTGGGTTTGCAAAGAAGTTCACTGGCTTTGTATCTTCAATGATTTGTCCTTCATCCATGAATATAATACGATCTGCTACTTCACGTGCAAATCCCATTTCATGGGTCACGACAACCATCGTCATCCCTTCCTTTGCTAAGGTTTTCATAACATCGAGCACTTCACCAATCATTTCTGGATCAAGTGCAGAAGTTGGCTCATCGAATAACATAATTTCTGGTTTCATTGCTAATCCCCTTGCGATTGCTACCCGTTGCTGTTGTCCCCCTGATAATTGCTGCGGATACACATTCGCTTTCTCTGGAATCCCTACTTTTTGCAAATAATACATTGCTGTTTTTTCCGCTTCTTCTTTTGAGATATTATTTACTTTTATCGGTGCAAGTGTAATATTTTGGAGCACTGTTTTGTGTGGATATAAATAAAAATGCTGAAATACCATTCCAATATTTCGGCGTAATTGATTCATATCTGTTTTCGGATTATGTACTTCCACATCTTGTACGACTAATTCTCCTTCTGTAATTGTTTCCAATTGGTTAATGCAGCGGAGCAATGTACTTTTTCCAGACCCTGATGGTCCAACAATTACAACTACTTCACCTTTTTGAACTTGTAAATTAATATTTTTTAAGACTTGAAAGCTACCATAAAACTTATTTACATTACGAAAGGCAATCAATTCGCTTCCTCCTTTCTTCTCTATTTCTATCGTATTTTAAATTGGGGCGATTATTTATAAAGTGAAATTTCTCTGCTTCAAATTTTATTCGGCCATGCAGACATAAATTCCCATTATTTGAACAATAACGAGCAGATATACTGCCCGTTATTGTTCTACAAGTACCTTATTATGACACTTCTTCTTTCTTATCTTTTCCGTATTCATGCTCCCAAAAATCAGCATTTTTGATTCCTAGCTCCTTTGGATCAAATACAGGATCTTTCCCTTCTTTTTTCTGCTTTTCATAGTCTTTCAGTGCTAGCAGTGCCGGTTTTTGTAAAAGTAAGATTGCAATGATATTGACCCATGCCATAATCCCTACACCGATATCACCAAGAGCCCAAGCAGTTGCTGCTGTTTTGACACAGCCGTAAAATACAACGCCTAAGAAAACAATTTTTAAAACAAGTGACATCCATGGACGATCTTTATCACGATTTAAATAAGTAATATTCGTTTCTGCAATGTAGTAGTACGCCATAATCGTTGTAAAAGCAAAGAATAATAGGGAAATTGCAACGAAACCGTTTCCAAATCCAGGAAATACAGATTCAACTGCTGCCTGTGTGTACCCTGGTCCTGGTTCTGCACCATTCAATTTATTTACAATGAAATTTTTTCCGCTTGCATCAAATACGTTATACATGCCTGTAATAATCATCATAAATGCTGTTGCTGAACAAACAAATAATGTATCAATGTAAACGGAAAATGCTTGCACAAGGCCTTGCTTTGCTGGATGAGATACTTCAGCAGCAGCAGCAGCATGTGGCCCAGTTCCTTGACCTGCTTCATTCGAATAAATACCACGTTTTACTCCCCAAGAAATTGCTAAACCGATAATCCCTCCAAAAGCAGCTTCTAATGCAAATGCACTTTTTATAATTAACATAAATGCTTCAGGCAACTTTTCAATATTCATAAACACAATTACGCAAGCAACAAGTATATATCCAACCGCCATAAATGGCACAACAACCTGTGCTACGTTAACGATACGCTTAACCCCACCAAAAATAATAAGTGCTAATACAACAACTAATACTGCTCCTGATACAGATGTATTAATACCAAAAGCTGTTTCCAAACTCAAGGCAATACTATTCGCTTGCACACCTGGGAGTAACATTCCTGTTGCAAGAATGGTTGCAGCGACAAACACGAGTGCATACCACTTAACCCCTAATCCCTTTTCAATATAGTAAGCCGGGCCACCGCGGAATTGACCTTGATGCTTCGTCTTGTATATTTGAGCAAGTGTCGATTCCACATAAGCAGATCCTGCCCCTAAAAATGCTACAGCCCACATCCAAAAGACAGCTCCCGGACCACCAAATGCAACCGCTGTTGCTACACCAGCAATATTCCCTGTTCCAACGCGCCCAGATAAAGAAAGTGCTAACGCTTGGAAAGAAGAAACACCTGCTTCTGATTTTTCTCCTTGAAATGTAAGTCTCACCATTTCACCTGCATGCCTAATTTGTAAAAATCTCGTTCGAATTGAAAAATATAAACCTACTCCTAAACATAAATAAACAAGTGCGGGACTCCATACAATATTATTTAGCCAAGTAACGAAAGCTTCCAATCCATTCCCCCTCCTTTTCACTTTATAAAGAATATTCAGAATATATAAAAATTATAAAGGTATCTAAAGTCTATGACAATATTATTTTGATAAAACAAACATATTTTTGTATAAAAAAACAAAGTATATATTCGATCTATATACTTTGTTACGTTGCATGTGTATTATATATTCACAATTGCTTCCTGCTTTATAATTCTTACATAAATGGCATCTGCTAGTTTTTGAAAATGTACTGGCATTTCTTTTCCTTTGAATTTTTTCTGAATCGTACCATACAAACCAATATCACGAAGTCGTAAAAATAGTGGTAGCGATTCATACCAACTTTCCTCTAATTGATGTTCTAACTCGTATCCTTTTCGTAATACTTGCAGTTGTTTACGTGCAAACAATGTTTTCTCTTGTTCAGTCCATGCGGTTGAAAGAACGGAATAATAGATAACCATCGCCAAATCATGAATAAAGTAATTATAAGTCGCGTCATCAAAATCAAAAATCGTTAGCTCTTTCCCATCATAATGAAAATTCCCTTGATGAATATCACCATGCATAAGACCAAACGTTCTTTTTTCCATTGGAAGGGCCTTTATCTCTTCCATTAATATATAAGCTATATTTTGCACCTTTTCGTCATCTAACTCATCAATAATTGCTTTTTCTTCTACTTCCCACGTATCTCGATATTTCGTTTTTGGATAATCAATTGTAAGACGATGAAGTTGACCAATTGCTTTTCCCCATGCTTCAAAAAGGGGATCGCCCCAATAAATAGATGTTTCGCCCTTTACTCTTTCACCCGTTGCATAGGTAAAAAGAGAAACATAAAAAAATGTTCCATCTACTGCTTGTATTACTTCTACAAGTTTTTTAGATTTTGAATAATATGGCGCTGCAACCTTAGCTCCGTTCTCTGCAAGATACCGTAAAAAATCTAATTCTGCTTCTACTTGCTTTTCAGATCGATGTGAAGAGTGCGTTAATCTTAATACGTAAGATACTCCGCTTTCATCCTTTGCATGAAAAATATAATTTTCAAAATCACCTAGCGGATTTTCTTCAACTGTAACATTAAATCTTCTTGCAGCTTCTTCTAAAATTTTATTGGTAAAAACTCGTTCTACAGCTATTTCCATATGTAGCCCCTCCTTTATGTATCTCTATATTAAATTTACCATAAATATGGAAAATACTTCTATGAATATAATTAAAAAACTCTGCCTCTACCTAGAAATAGAATCTACATCTTTCAAAACGGTCCCTTCTTTCTTGTAGAAAATATATTTCCTCTATTATCCAACAAAAAAACGGAACTGGTAAAATGGAAGAACTTCCACTAGCCAATCACCGGCTGTGTACTAGGCCTAAAAAGGCAAGACACAATACTAGTATAAATCACATTCCATAAATTCCCTATTCATCAAATGATGTAATTGTACATACCATTGGACATAACCTTTATAGTACAAAAAATATATAGTGGTGTTTTAAATCAAAAAGAGGTTGTATGTTATAAACATACAACCTCTTTTTTCAATCATTTAGTAAGTCGATACACAATGGATTCATACGGTCTAAGGATAAGCTTTCTAATATCTTCACCAGAATCCTCATAATTTGATAATAATACTTCTTGCTTCATTCCAGTTAACTGAACCTCATCTGGTACGGAATATGTGATTGTTTCCCCATAAAAATTATTTACAACCAACAATACTTCATTATCTAGCGTGCGTGTATACGCCCAAATATTTGGATGCTCTATATCTAAAACTGCATATTTACCTTCTGTAAGAACGTCATATGTTTTTCTAAGTTCAATTAGCTTTTTATAATGATAGAACACAGACTCTTTATCCTGTAGCGCTTTTTCCACATTTATTTCTTTTGCATTCTCCGCAACTGAAATCCAAGGTGTACTTGTTGTAAAACCACCATTCACTTCTCCATTCCACTGCATAGGCGTGCGCGAATTATCACGAGATTTTTGTTTCAGGATACCTATAATTTCTTCACCTGACATCCCTTGCGCCTTCTTCATCTTATAAATATTTAAAGATTCTACGTCACGATACTTACTAATATCATCAAAGTCCGGATTCGTCATCCCAATTTCTTCACCTTGATAAATATAAGGTGTCCCCTGTAACATATGCATCGCTGTTGCTAACATTTTTGCAGATTCATTTCGGTGCCGTTTATCATCACCAAAGCGAGAAACAATACGTGGTTGATCATGATTACACCAAAATAATGCATTCCAGCCGCCACCCTCTTGCATCTCGGTTTGCCACTTCGACATGATTTCTTTTAATTTCACAAAATCAAAATCCGCTTTCGTCCACTTGTCACCATTTGGATAATCTACTTTTAAATGGTGAAAGCTAAATGTCATACTTAATTCCTTCCGCTCTGGATTCGAATACTTGACACAATTCTCAATTGTCGTAGATGACATCTCTCCGACTGTAATCACATCTTTTCCTTCAAACACTTCACGATTCATCTCTTGTAAATATTCATGAACACGCGGTCCATCTGTATAATATTTACGTCCGTCGCTTGTAGCCGATGTTCCTTCATCATCTAAAAAATGCTGTTCTTTTGAAATTAAGTTAATGACATCCAGCCTGAATCCTCTAACACCTTTTTCAAGCCAAAAACGCATCATGTCGTATACTTCTTCTCGAAGTTTTTCATTTTCCCAATTTAAATCAGCTTGTGTTTTATCAAATAGATGTAAATAATATTGCCCTGTCTCTTCATCATATTCCCAAGCCGAACCGCCAAATTTAGATTGCCAATTATTCTTTTCATCACGCCATATATAAAAATCACGGTACGGGCTATTTTTATCTTCACTCGCTTCTTTGAACCATTTATGCTCCGTTGAGCTATGATTTACAACGATATCAAGCATAATATCAATCTCACGTTTTTTCGCTTCTGCTAGTAGCTCTTCAAATTCCTCCATCGTTCCATAAGACGGATCAATAGAATAATAATCACTTACATCATAGCCATTATCATTTTGCGGTGATTGGTATACCGGTGTTAACCAAATGTAATCCACTCCGAGTTCTTTTAAATAATCTAGTTTCTCTGTGACCCCTTTTATGTCACCGGTCTCTGTGTTGTAGTAACTATTAAAGCTTTTCGGATAAATTTGATAGACAACGCTTTTATGCCAATCTTTCATACTAAACTGCCTCCTACTTCTGTTTTACTCGTTTTGCAAATAACCATGTTAAAACAAATGGTACCACTACTGCGATTATCATCCCAACAACGAACATTAGAATCGATTTCGGAATGATAGAAATAAATGCTGGTAACCCACCAATTCCAATCGCTGGTGCTAATACACCATTTAACGTGATAAATACTGCTGCAATTGCCGATCCCGTAATAGCTGCATAAAACGGAAATTTATTTCGTAAGTTTACGCCAAACATCGCTGGCTCCGTAATACCGAAGTACGCCGAAATCGCTGATGTAGACGCCATACTTTTATCATTTTGATTTTTGGAAATCCAAAACATTGCAAGCGCTGCACTACCTTGCGCAATGTTAGAAAGTGCAATCATTGGCCAAATAAATGTACCACCATTTTGCGAAATTAACTGTAAATCAATCGCAATAAACATATGATGCATACCTGTAATGACTAACGGTGCATACAATGCGCCAAATAATACTGCCCCCAAAGCAGGAACTGTTTCATATACACCAACTAAACCAGCTGTTAATAAATCGCCGATATGACGTGTAACTGGACCAATGACTCCTAACGCTAATACACCAGTTACAACAATTGTTGTAATCGGAACAACTAATAATTGAATCGCATTTGGCACACGTTTTTTCAGGAAAATCTCAACTTTACTTAAGACAAATGCCGCTACTAAAATCGGTAAAATTTGTCCTTGATAACCTACTTTTTCAATTTGGAACAATCCTAAAATATTGAAGTACTCAATTTTTTGTCCCTCTAGCCCTGCAGCTGCTTTTCCATAATTCCATGCATTTAATAAATCAGGATGTACTAACATAAGTCCCATTACGATACCAAGTATCGGACTGCCGCCAAAACGTTTCGTTGCTGACCAGCCAACAAGTGCTGGTAAGAATACGAATGCCGTATTGGCCATCATATTAATTAAATCCCACAGTCCCCCTAAGTTTGGGTATACTTCTAATAAATTTTTGCCATCAAAAAATAAATCCTTTGCACCTAATAAGTTATTAATTCCCATTAATAAACCAGCTGTTATAATCGCCGGTAAAATCGGCATAAATACGTCAGAAAATACTTTTACAAACTTTTGAAGCGGATTTAATTTTTGATTCCCTGAATCTTTTACATCTGCTACCGTGGATTCTTTCATATCTGCAAGCGTTATCAATTCAGCGTATACGCGATCTACATCTCCTGGACCAATAACGATTTGAAATACCCCAGCGTTATGAAACGCACCTTTTACTAAAGAAATCGATTGCAGTTTTTCGCTATCTATTTTACTTTCATCCTTCAAAGCGATGCGTAGTCTTGTTACACAGTGCGCTGCTTGTTCAATATTTTCTTTCCCACCAATATATTGCAGCACTTCTTCTGCTGTCTTACGATAATCCTTCCCCATATTCCGTCCCTCTTTTCTTTTTTTGATACCGTTTACAAATACATATTAACTCGTATATATAAGTTAGTCAACACTCGTATATACGAGTTGGTGAGATTTTTTTCATTTGTTCTCAAAATATACAAAATAAAGAGATGAAACACTGCACTGTTTCATCTCTTTATTTTCTCCGCGCCACATCAGAAAAATGAAAAATATCTAAACGGTGACGTGATTCTGTATATTCAAATTGACTACCATCATAAAGATGCGTAAAGTTTTTTACAACAACAACATAATCTGTTCCATTCAAATCCAAATAATTCCGATCATCATCTGTACAAGGTTGCACTTCAATAACACGCTGTGCATAACTAATATGTAATCCTAATTCCTTCTCAATGTATTTATAAATCGATTTCTCAGCAATTTCTTTCGTTAATCCCGGAATATGTTCAGATACGAAATAGTTTACATCTAGAATCACGTTTTCCCCATCAATATTTCGAACACGTTTAATATGATCTACCTTCGTTTTCGTCTTTACATTTAATAATTTAGCCATTTCTTTCGGTACTAACAATTGTTCCATCTCTACAACACTTGTTATACATTGGCGCCCTAAACGTTCATTTTCCTCTTGAAAACTCACAATACCACCAAAGTTAAATTCAATATTTTTTCGCTTTAAAACAAAAACGCCTTTGCCATGTATTTTCTGTACATATCCACGTTCCTGTAATAAATCGACTGCTTTCCTTACCGTCCCTCTACTTGCTTCATACTGCTTCATCAATTCTGTTTCAGATGGGATTTTACATCCCTCTTTTAATTTACGATTATCAATCGAATCACTTATCTCCGTATAGATCTGTTCATACTTACTCATCATTTTGAATAACCCCTTGTCACCTTCTATTTCTACTTGTATTATAGCATGACAGAAAATCATTCCAATCTCTCACTTATTTTCCAATACAAGAAAGTATATATAAATATTTAGTCATCAATCCGCATTTTTATAAATTTTTTTCATATTTTTCTTTTCATTCTAAAAAACATGTAGTATACTAACTTCAAAATCAGAGGAGAAAGGGAGCAAAGAACTATGCTTACAAATAATACAACTGTAGTTACATTTGCACAAAAACATCATCATCATACGTAAACCCTTGAAACCTAGCGGAAAAATTCACGCGTAGGTACAAGGGTTATTCCCATTGTACCTACGCTTTGGCAAAGAGCCATGTAGGTATTTTTTATCTACATGGCTCTTTTTTATTTTCAAAAAACGTTAGTAAAAAGATGATGAATAAGCAAAACTACTACAAAGGAGATAGACAAACATGGAAACGAAAAAATGGGGTTTATGGATTTTAACAGCATTTGTTGTGGGAAATATGGTTGGCGGTGGCGTATTTATGCTCCCAGCAAATTTAGCGCAAGTATCAGGTCCAATGGGATCGACGCTTGCATGGACAATTACAGGACTTGGTGTATTTATGATTGCACTTGTATTCGGAAACCTTGCAGTGCGTAAACCGGAGTTAAAAGCTGGCCCACAAAGTTATGCACAAGCAATGTTTACCTCTCAAAAGGCAGGTAAAGTTGCTGGATATAGCATGGCATGGGGATACTGGGCTGCTAACTGGGCTGCAACTGCTTCTGTTATTATTTCCTTTGCAGGATATTTGTCTACATTCTTCCCAGTTTTACAAAGTAAGCAAGTTCTTTTTTCACTAAACGGGTTTTCATTAGAACTTGGAAAAGGTTTAACATTTGCTGTATGTAGCATCATGCTATGGGGAATTCAATGTATCCTTTCTCAAAACATCGATAGAGCGGGCAACATGAATCTCCTTGCAACGATTGCAAAGATTATCGGATTTACAATGTTCATCGTCATTACATTATTTATTTTTAACGCCTCTAATTTTGGTGATGGCCAAACATTTATGAATGAGGCTGGACAATCGATTCCATTAGGCGGACAAATAAATGCTGCTGCTATTGCAACTCTTTGGGCATTTATAGGAATTGAGTCAGCAGTTATGCTGTCTAATCGCGCAAAATCACAGCGTGATGTGAAAAAAGCAACGATCTTTGGATTAATTATTGCACTTCTTATTTACATGGCAATTACCCTACTCACAATGGGTGCTCTTCCGCAAGATGCTTTAAAAGAATCACAAAAACCATTGGTGGATGCATTAAACCTAGCAATTGGTAATAAAGGTGCTTACATTATGGCACTACTTGCACTTGTATCATTATTCGGATCTACTGTAGGGTGGATTGTTGTTAGTTCAGAAGTACCTTATCAAGCAGCGAAGAATGGACTTTTCCCTAAGTTTTTTGGAAGAACAAATAAAAAAGGAAGCCCTTCAAAATCATTGCTTGTTACAAATATTATGACTCAAATTTTCTTATTTTCAACAATCTCTGGCACTGTTTCAGAAGCATATAATTTTGCCATAGTTGTTGCAACTTTAGCCTATTTAATTCCATACCTTGTTTCTACCTTGTATCAATTAAAACTAGTTGTTACAGGAGAAACATATGATATAACACCAGGATCTCGAGTAAAAGATGGAATCATTACCTTACTTGCATTTCTATATTCCATTTGGGTTATTAAAACTGGAACAGCTGATTTGAAAACATTTTTCTTAGGAATTGGATTATTTGTATTAGGACTCGTCCTCTATCCAATTCTGATGAAAAATTCATCTACTTCTGCTTCAGAACAACCTAATAATAAAGCTAGTTAATACAATAAGAAGCTGTGAGCTACATTCCAAACATACTGGATTGTTCCCCACAGCTTCTTGTATTCCTAAGAAACTTTCAACTAATTAGTTTTATGTTGTTTCACATGAAACTCTTTTTATACTATTGAACTCCCCCTCATCTTCACTTCGTTTAGAGGAGGGGCTTCTCGATTAAAATGATAAAACAACAAAACTTGAACCTAAATAGTAAAATAAGATTACCTAAGCTCCTTTTTATAACTAATCGCTTGCTTCCCCATCTGCTCCCAAGCTGTTTGAAATTCATTTTTTGAAATGGCAATATGTGGTTCTGTTCCAAGAGGATTATGAAAATATACTTTTTCTTTATCATATCCGGTTACGATTACACTATGCTCGTAGTACGTAATACGAACTATTCCTTGTGGCGTTTCCCAATTGCGAAAATGACCATCGGAAAGACGCCGAAAAGTAGAATTTGTAATTACTAAAACTGGTATCCCAGAACGAATTTGCGTATAAATGCTCTCTATATCTTTTCCCGTCAATTCAATTGCTCGCTCTCCTAAATATCGCTGTGCCAATTTATAAATTGGCTTATGATATGCACCATATCCAGGGGAAGAATACGTATATATATCCCCAACAAACCCCTCGTTTGGATGCCCGTGCTTATTTCCAATCCAAAATGGAACTTTATGTATTTCTTTTGCTAGCTTCATTTTATCTACTTTAATATTTGCTGACTGGAGTAGCATCGCCAAACTCGTTACTTCACAACCTCTTTTTAATTCAGGTAGCTGTCTAATAAACGGAACATGCGACAAGACAATTTTCTCTGGTAACGGTTTTGCCGTTTCTTGTTTCACTTGTTGTATCTTATATTTTCTTACTTTCTGATCCATTTTTACTGTGGGAGAAAGCTTCTTACTCGCTGGGGAACAACCTCCAAATAGTAATGTAACAACAAAAAGTAGTTTATACAATTGCACATATTTTTGCATATATATGACTCTAACTCCATTTCATATTAAAATAATTCTTTTCTATTGTGTACGATTACAAATAAAATCCCATTGTTATTTTTTCCCGTATCACATATCGTTCATTGAATACAAAAAAGCAGACCAAAACAGTCTGCTTTTTGTATTTATTTATTAATAAGCCCCATATGGATATTGTGTTGGGTATGGTGCAGGGTACGGCATTGGATATGACGCTGTATATGCAACTGGATACGGCGCCGGATAATAGCCTCCGCCACTTGTTAATGCTCCAGCTGTCAGTCCTCCTAATACCCCCCCGGCAAAACTACCTGGAAAAAATGTACCTCCTCCCCACCCCCAGCTACCTCCGCCACCAGAATGACCATGGTGGTGATGATCGTGATGTCCGCCATGATGGTGTCCACCATGATAATGCCCACCATGATGATGCCCACCGTGATTGTGTCCGCCGTGATTGCGCATCTCGTTCATTTTCTTACCTCCTTTATACCTTATTTATTATCACCATATGCAGGACAACCGCGGAAAGCGTGGGCACCTCTTATTCTGACACATTCATCAATATGTGCTGTATAAATAACCCGGATAGTACGTATAATCCTGATAACCTATATAGTATGGGTAATCAGAGTAATATGGATAACCAAAAGCAGGGTTAAGTAAAGCACCAACTAAAACCCGGAAAAAAATCCGCCGACATGACCAAACCCACCAAACGGACGACTTACTCCGTTCATATCATTCACACTCCTTTTTATATAAAAAATGGAACAATATACCTTATGTGGGACAAATGCGGAAGGCATGGGAAAAATGTCTAGATTGGTACAAAAAAATAAAACGTTTTATAATAGAAATGTTAGATTACAGCTTCCATATAAGAATCCTATATTTAAGAAAGAATAGGTGAGATTTATACAGATGAAAAATCCTATCGTTCAATTATTATTTGTATTTACACTTGTATCTATCGTACTTTTCCTTTTAGATACGTCCATTATTTCACTATACACCTTCGTTGGTGCTTTATGGTCTATCACAATTGTAGGAATTTCTTTCGTTATTTTTATTGAAAACCGTTCCCCACAAAGCACATTAGCATGGTTTTTAGTATTGGCTCTTCTTCCTGTTGTCGGTGTACTTTTATACTCTATTTTTGGCCGAAGTCGCTGGAGAAGAAAAAAACATCTTCATCGTTCAGAAGAGCAGCGAAAATTATTCCGTGAAATTTTAGAAGGAAGGCAGCTAGATGTATCATCTATTTCTTCATTAAGTGAACACTCTATGCATTTAACAAAAGTGGTACAAAAGTTTGGAGGTGGCCCTGTCGCCGATGCAACAACCACAAAACTTTTAACTAACGGTGAACAAACATTTCCAGAAATTTTACAAGCGATTGAACATGCAAAACACCATATACATATTCAATACTACATTTATCGAGCAGATGAAATTGGTACACAAATTCGAGACGCTTTAATAAAAAAAGCAAATTCCGGTGTAATTGTACGGTTCCTTTATGATGGACTCGGAAGCAATACGTTGCGAAAACGCTTCTTACAGCCTATGAAAGATGCAGGAATTGAAATTGTGGAATTCGATCCTATATTTTCAGCGTGGCTACTTGAAACAGTCAATTATCGTAACCATCGTAAAATCATCATTATCGACGGAGAAATTGGTTTTACCGGAGGGCTCAACGTTGGTGATGAGTATCTTGGTCGTTCTAAAAAATTCCCAATTTGGCGTGACAGTCACTTACGAATAGAAGGGAAAGCATTATACAAATTACAAGCAATATTTCTTGAGGATTGGCTCTATGCCTCTAGTGGTTTAAATACTTATTCTTGGGATCAATTTATGAATACAAAATACTTTCCAGGTAAAGAAAATTCTCATGCAGAAGGTGCTGTTCAAATTGTAGCAAGTGGACCAAGTTCAGATGATACAAGCATTCGCAATACTTTACTTGCTGTTATAGCTTCTGCTAAGAAATCAATTTGGATTGCGACACCCTACTTCATTCCGGATCAAGAAACATTAACATTACTTCGTTTAAGTGCACTGGCTGGAATAGATGTCCGCATTCTATATCCAGGTAAGAGCGATAGCATCATTAGTGATCAAGCATCTCAATCATACTTTACACCACTCCTAAAAGCAGGAGCTTCAATTTACAGCTATAAAGATGGTTTTATGCACGCTAAAATTGTACTTGTTGATAATACAATTGCAACAATTGGCACGGCAAATATGGATGTCCGCAGCTTTGAACTAAATTATGAAATCATTAGCGTACTTTATGAATCCAAGACAGTTCTTGATATTAAACATGATTTTGAAGAAGATTTTAACCATTCAACTGAAATTAGATGGAAATCATTCCAAAAAAGAAGTATTAAAAAACGAATACTAGAATCTCTAATGCGTCTAATTTCCCCTTTATTATAATTACAAAAAAGTAATCAAAGTCATTTTGGTTACTTTTTTCTTTTATTATGGTACATTCTTCTCTCTCTCCTTTTCTTTGCATACCATATTAAAACAAGTTATCATAAGATGTATTGTTTACTTTATGAAAATAATGTTAGGTGGGAAATACATGTTAGAACAATTTCATATACATGCTGATTTAAAGCAGCGACTGGCAACAATTCACGAAAAAAACAAACAAGCAGCTGGTGAAAATGGACATTTAATCGGTACAAAAATGTACAAAGCATCGGATAATAGCATTATTGAAGATGCAATTACAGCACTTCTGCTTGGTAAAAATATTCTACTGAAGGGACCAACCGGAAGCGGAAAAACAGTCCTTGCAGAAACTCTATCTTCCTTATTCCAAAAACCAATGCACAGTATTAACTGTTCGGTTGATTTAGATGTGGAAGGTATTTTAGGATACAATACATTAAAAACAAAAGACGGGGCATCTGAAGTTTCCTTCGTTGACGGTCCTCTTATGAAAGCAATGAAAAATGGGCATTTCCTATATATCGATGAAATTAATATGGCAAAACCTGAAACACTTCCACTTCTTCACGGTGCATTGGATTACCGTAAAATGATTACAAATCCATTTACACAGCAAGTTGTATATGGTGATGAAGAATATCGTGTAATTGCTGCAATCAACGAAGGTTATGTTGGAACAAGTGAATTAAATGAAGCATTAAAAAACCGTTTTGTTATCATTGAAGTTCCTTATATTCAAGGCGATATATTAAAACAACTATTATTATCTGAATCAAAATTGAAAGACATTGCAACAATTGAAAAGTTTGTGGCATTCGCAAGTGACCTCATGCCACTTGCTCGTGATGGACGTGTAAGTGAAGAAGCAGCAAGTATTCGTGGTATTATCGATGCATGTGATTTAGGCGTATATATCCCTGTTATGCGTGCGATTGAGCGAAGCATCATCGCGAAATTAAATGATGAAACAGAACAAATGACTGTCCGTGAATTAGCCGAAAGCTATTTCTTTGAGGGATAATTCATGAGACAAATTTTTAGTGACAAAAAAATTGATGCGTCGCTGTTTCTTCAAATGGAAAATTTAATGTATGCTCTTCTAAAAGAAGATGATGCTTACTTAGAGTATGGCTATAAAGCTTACTACGACGAAGTTGAAAAAAAGGTTGTCATCAGTCACTTTTGGGATGATCGCAAAGAAGAAGATACAGTAATCGGATTAAAAAGCGAAGTGTTTTTAAAAGCACTTGGCAATAAACATTACTCAGACATGAAGTTAATTCGCTCTTATGCGATCGAATTACAAGAGTCCCCTCTTAAAAAGTTTTTAACACAATTATTTGTTCTGTTAGAAGATTTACGAGTTGAAGAAATTGTAAAAAGCCTACGTCCTGGAACGAAACATATCTTTAGACGACGCAAGGAAATGTACCGAAATTATTTTGGCTCACAAAATGAAATAAATCGTGTTCGTAACTATCATGGAGATCGTCTATTTTGTCTATGCTATCTTTCACTAACAAGCGATAAATATGAAATGTTTAACAACGAATATTTTGAGCAATTTGAAGCTATTTTACATGAAGCATTCCAGGCTCGTAATACGGAAGATACAATGTATATTGTTGAAAAAATCCGTTATCGCTTAGAAGGTTTTCTTGAAAATGATATGATTAATAACTACTTTGGACATGCGCCACTCTATTTATCTGTTATTGCAGAAGAAAAAGATGGGCGCGTAGAAGATTTAGCAAATGATGATGTCCAAATCGTAGATGATGACGATAATAAGAGCAAAATTAATGAAAGCTTCTCTACATGGCATCGTGAAAATAAAAATAATGAAAATGAAAACTTCTTACGTTTTGAATTAGAAAGTGGTACGAAAACAAATATGATGGGCGATACGGCTCGTGAGTCTGAAGATGGTGATCAAGCACTCGGTTCAGTACAAGGTACTTCGCAAAAAAGTACACAGTCGAATTTTGATGGCGCTGATACTGAAGATGCGAGAGCTTCCCATGCTTCTAGTCAAAATGAGGGCATATACGGTAAATATAACGTTGGTGCGTCACATACATTTAAAGAAGCTCGTAAGCCAACCCCTGACGATAAGAAAGACTATCAAGCCATCAAGTCAGTCATTAATAAAGACGTAAAAGAATTAAAGAAAATTATTGAAAAAACGATTGAAAACAAAACAAACGCGAATAGCGATAAATACTACGGAAGACTTCGTAAAAAATTTCTACGTATTTATACAGAAAAGCAACCACGTATGTTTTATAAAAAAGGACAAGAATCACAAGAGCTTGATGTTGCCTTTCAGTTATTAGTGGACTGCTCTGGCTCTATGTATAATAAAATGGAAGAAACAAAGAAGAGTGTTGTTCTGTTCCATGAAGCATTAAAATCGTTAAAAATCCCTCATGCGATTAGTGGTTTTTGGGAAGATGCTTCTAGTGCAACACCAGAAGATAAGCCAAACGTAATTCATGAAGTTGTAACATACAAAAATTCAACGTTACCAAACGTTGGTCCAGAAATTATGCAGCTTCGTGAAGAGGAAGACAATCGGGA
The DNA here is from genome assembly GCF_038050455.1 of Bacillus sp. FSL K6-6038. Classification (NCBI taxonomy): domain Bacteria; kingdom Bacillati; phylum Bacillota; class Bacilli; order Caryophanales; family Bacillaceae; genus Bacillus; species Bacillus sp. FSL K6-6038. Next base: position 624,663 of record NZ_JBBOUH010000001.1, on the reverse strand, counting down.
TGGTTACATTATCCGCATCGTTTCTGAAAAGCTTGCAAAAAGGCAAGAGAAACACAAATTCCTGCTCGTCTTTACAGACGGTGAACCATCTGCATTAGACTATCAGCAAGACGGTATTTTAGATACACACGAAGCGGTTAAACTTGCTCGTAAAAGCGGTATGGAAGTCATCGGAATTTTCATCGAAGAAGGCGAAGCAAAAGAAGCAACATATCAATTAATGAAAAATATTTATAACCATCACTTTTTAGTGGCGAATCATGCTGAAGATTTACGCTTAAAGATTAAACCGTTATTGAAAAAATTATTACTGAAGACAATTGAATAGGAAACAGGAGCTGATTTTAGCTCCTGTTTTTTAGTTGAAATTTATCTAACGGTCGATATATTTGAAAAAGCGCTGATAAAAGGAAATGAAAAATTCATAGAAATCTTTTTGGGTATATTAAAGAAGAAGTCTACTATCAAATATACTTGAAAGGATGTTTCATTTGTCCCCAAAAAAGGATGAACAATATACAGATTTTACAGCTGCTGAAGCAAGACATCAATATGTCATTCCCGAAGAGTTTCCTGAGGGCCCTTACGGTTCTTCCACTAACAGAAAGTTAGGAAAATCGACTCCTTGGGAGAAAGATCAAAAAGCGCATAAAGCATTTAGCTACGAATATGAGAAACAATATGAAGAAACGGAACAACAATACCCTGAATCTAGCACCGAACCAGGAAGTCTAGATACGAATAAGGTAAAGTCTATATAACGAAAAAACTTATTTCTTCCCTAGACTATGTTTAGGTATGCTGACAAAAAGAGCCGATTCAAAAAATTGAATCGGCTCTTTTTTCATTAGCTAAGTACTAACTCAGCTTCTAATTTTTTTTTTAATTTAGCAAGCATATCAGCTGTCATTTTATCTAAATCATACTCCGCTTTAAAGCCCCACTCTTCTTTCGCTGCTGTTGCATCAATTGAGTTTGGCCAGCTGTTAGCAATGGTTTGACGAGCTGGATCCACAGCATAATCCATTGTAAACGTCGGAATATGCTTGCGAATTGCTGCTGCAATTTGTTCTGGCTCAAAGCTCATTGCGGTAATATTAAAAGCGTTACGATGTATCAACTTACTTGGATCTGCTTCCATTAATGAAACAATTGCTTGCAGTGCATCTGGCATATACATCATATCCATGTATGTGCCTTCCGCAATGTAAGAGGTGTAAGCACCTTTTTTAATTGCTTCATAATAAATTTCAACTGCATAGTCCGTCGTACCGCCTCCTGGAGGAGCCACATAAGAAATTAAACCTGGGAAACGGACCCCACGTGTATCAACACCAAATTTTTGATAATAGTAATCACATAACAATTCTCCTGCTACTTTGTTTACCCCATACATTGTAGTAGGACGCTGGATTGTATCTTGCGGTGTATTATCTTTTGGCGTTGTTGGACCAAACGCACCGATTGAACTTGGCGTGAAAAATTTACAGTTTAACTCACGTGCTGCTTCTAATGCATTTACGAGCCCACCCATATTTAAATTCCACGCAAATAACGGATTTTTTTCTGCAGTTGCTGAAAGTAAAGCTGCTAAATGAATAATTGTATCCACTTCATTCCGTTTCGCAATATCATGTAGTTTCTGACCATCAGTTACATCTAATGTTTCAAATGGACCAGATTTTACAACATCACTATCTGTTTCACGAATATCTGTCGCAATAACGTTTGATGCACCGTATACATCGCGAAGTTTCATTACAAGTTCAGAACCAATTTGCCCTAAAGAACCGGTTACTAGAATTTTTTTCATTTTCCCCACTCCTCATTTGCAAGCTTTCAAAAGATGTAATTGTGTTAAATGATTCCCATTTCTTTTCCCACTTTTTCATACTTACGAATTGCTTCATCAAGCATCTCTTTCGTATGCGCCGCTGTTGGCATGTTACGAACACGACCTGTTCCTTTTGCTACAGTTGGGAACACAATTGATTTTGCGTATATGCCTTCTTCATTTAAACGTTTACTAAACTCTTGTGTTAATACTTCATCGCCAATAATACAAGGTGTAATTGGTGTTTCACTTTCTCCAATGTTAAAGCCTAGCTCTTTTAAACCTTGTTTTAAATAATGGCCATTTTCCCATAAACGGTCATGTAGTTCTGTACTTTCCATTAAAATTTCAATAGACCTCATACAAGCCGCCGCATCCGCTGGTGTTAAAGCTGTTGAGAACAAGAATGGACGTGAACGAACTTTTAACCAATCAATTAAGTTTTGCTTCCCTGCTACATATCCTCCAATTACCCCAATTGCTTTTGATAATGTACCAATTTGGAAATCTACTTTATCAGAAAGGCCAAAATGTTTTACAGTCCCTGCACCTTGTCCAAGTACGCCTGAACCATGTGCATCATCTACATATGTCATTAAATCTAACTCTTCTGCAATCTCAACGATTTCTGGTAGTTTCGCAACATCACCATCCATTGAGAAAACGCCATCTGTAATAACCATTAATTTATTATAAAGACCGGATTCTTTCGCTTCGATTGCTTTTTTGCGTAAATCTTCCATATCAGAATGCTTATAAACGATAATTTTTGCTTTCGATAAGCGGCTACCGTCAATAATAGACGCGTGGTTTAATTCATCAGAAAGAATCGCATCATTTTTATCCATAACAGCTGAAATCGCTGCCATATTACAGTTAAATCCTGATTGATATGCAATCGCTGCTTCTGTATGTTTAAACTTTGCAATTGTTTCTTCTAATTTGATATGCAAATCAAGAGTACCATTAATTGTACGTACCGCCCCTGCACCAACACCATATTTATGAATTGCACCAATTGCTGCTTCTTGCAGACGATTGTCTGTTGCTAAACCAAGATAGTTATTTGAAGATAAGTTAATATATTCTTTCCCGCCAATTGTAATGATTGGTCCATTTGGACTTTCTAGCGGATCAATTACGTTATAAAGCCCCTTTGCTTTTAAATCCTCTAAATTTTCTTCTAAAAAGTTTGCGAGTGTTTTACTAGACATCGTGAAGCCTCCCTATCGTTCATGTAAGCGGATTATTATCTTAATAATGCTAATAATCCCTCTACTAGCTTAACACGTTTTCGAAATTTATTATAGAAAAATAGCTTAAAGAAAACGCTTACAACTTTTAATTATATAGGATTAAATACAAGAAATCTATGATTTACTTCAATTGTTTGATAGAATGAAAAAAATGTTTTTAGGAGCTGAGAAAATGGCATTTACAGAATCTGAAGTATATAATAACGATTCTTTTTTTGAACAGTACATGAAGCGTAGATATCGAAATGATAATCCAAATGATACAATCGAAAAACCAGCCTTATTGCAGCTCATTGGTGATGTGAAAGAAAAGACAATTCTTGATCTAGGATGTGGTGATGCCCAGTTCGGTGTAGAGTTATTACAAAAAGGTTGTTTATCCTATACCGGTATTGAAGGCTCTCACCTTATGTATACAGAAGCTATAAAACAACTAGAAAATAAAAATGGAATCGTCCATTTTATAAACCTTAAAGACTATACATATCCCTCTTCTACTTTTGACCTTGTTACAGCTAGACTCGCTCTGCACTATATTGAACATCTCGATATTATTTTTCAAAATGTTTATCAAACTTTAAAAAACGACGGCATCTTCACTTTTAGCGTTCAACATCCTGTTATTACTTCTTCATTCGAGAGTTTACAAACTAGCGGTAAGAGAACAAGTTGGCTTATCGACAATTATTTCAAAACTGGAGAGCGTATTGAACCATGGATTGAACAGGATGTCATTAAATATCACCGCACCATCGAACAATATTTTACACTCTTACAACAAGCTGGATTTACAATTACAGATTTACGAGAAGCAATACCAAAACGAAACCATTTTCAAAGCGAAGAAGAATATACACGCCGATTGCGTATTCCTCTTTTTCTCTTGTTTTCTTGTAAAAAATAAAAAAGCGATGAAATTTCATCGCTTTTTTATTTTCACTACCTGCGCTGCTTGTGGAAGTAAACATCTTCCTCTTCCCTGCGGAATACAAAGCGGCGTTCCAAATAACGGATCGGTTATGATTTGACAATCCATCCGAAATACATCACGAACTAATTTACAATCAACAATTTCTTCTGGTTTACCTTGCGCATAAATTTGTTTATCTTGAATGGCTACAATGTTGTCTGCATAGCGGCACGCTAAGTTTAAATCATGTAGTACCATAACGATTGTTCTTTGCTCTGTTTCATTTAATTCAAATAATAAATCTAGCACTTCAATTTGATGTGTCATGTCTAAGTATGTTGTCGGTTCATCTAACAGAATAATATCTGTATCTTGTGCAAGCGTCATAGCAATCCAAGCGCGCTGACGTTGTCCACCTGAAAGAGCATGAACATCACGTTCAACAAATTCCGTCATACCTGTTGCAGCAAGCGCTCTTTGTACCATTTCCTCATCTTTTTCTGACCATTGCTTCAGCCATGTTTGATATGGGTAACGTCCTTGTTTCACAAGTTGCAGTACAGTAAGTCCTTCTGGAGCTTGAGGTCCTTGTGGTAAAATTGCCATTTGACGCGCAATTTGCTTCGTTTGCATATTTTGAATTGCATTATCTTCTAATAAAATATCACCCGATGTCGGTTTTAATAAGCGAGCAAGCGAACGTAATAAAGTTGATTTTCCGCAGCCGTTAGAACCGATAAAAATCGTAATCTTTCCTTTTGGAATCTCTAGGTTTAACTCATTAATTATAGTTGTTTCACCGTAAGACAATGTTAACGATTTAGTCTCTAGTGCTTTTTGCATGTTCATCTTCCTTTACCCCGTTTTTTATAGACAGAAAATCATCTATGTATTTTTTTACCTTTATGAATTTCGACTTTTATAAAGTAAATAAATAAAATACGGAGCACCGATTGCTGATGTAAATACACCTGCTGGAACTTCAAGCGGAGCAAAGACTGTGCGCCCAATTAAATCGGCAGCAAGTACTAAAATCGCACCGACAATAGCTGCTACTGGAAGTAATGCACCATATAAAGAACCAACTAATCTTCTTGAAATATGCGGCGCCATTAAACCAACAAATCCGATTCCACCTGCAAAAGCAACCGCTCCCCCAATTAACGCCGTACTTAGGAGTAGCAGGAAAAAACGTGATTTTGTTAAACGAATCCCAAGTCCGGCAGCAATATCATCACCAAGTTCTTGTGCATTTAAATGTCTCGCCGATATAAATGCAACCACTGTTAAAATAAGAACCCAAGGTGCTAATACCCCTACGTTTTGCCAAGAAGATCCGTAAACAGTACCGGTAATCCATACATTTGCTTGGCTCGCTTGATAGATTGGCGCTAACAGCATAAACAATGTTGTCGCAGCCTTCGTTAGTGCCCAAAATCCAACACCAATTAAAACAAGACTAATCGCCGATAATCCATCATTTCTCCATGCAAATAAATATACAAAAAGTGCAACAATGGTCGCACCAATAAAGGCCGCTAGCGGCATATAATGAATGCTTACTGTTAATGCATTATTTTTATCACTAAATAAAGCAAGAAATAGTACAACTGCTACACTTGCCCCGCCCGTAATCCCAATAATATCAGGGGACGCAAGTGGGTTTCGAACGAGCCCTTGTAAAATACAACCAGCTACAGCAAGAGCTATTCCTACAAGAATTGCAATTAAAATACGCGGCATACGGAACTTATTTACGACCATATTAGACATTGCATCACCGTTTCCGGTAATTGCTTGCCATACATCATATGGGGCTATTTTCATCTCCCCCATACCCGCGCTTGCAAAAAATAATGCGATTAAAACAATTAATAAACCTGACAAGACGAGAAAAGCTCGTTTATACATTAAAAACGAGAGGCCGTCTTTTCCTATACGAAACGGAATATACTTCTTCATTTGCTAAGCCCTCTCTTACGTGCAATATAAATAAAGAATGGTGCACCAATAAATGCTGTCATAACCCCTACTGGAACTTCTTGTGGCATAATGACATATCTTGCAGCAATATCTGCAAGTAATAACAAAATGGCACCTAACAACCCACTATATGGAACTCTCCAACGATGATCTACACCGACAAGAGCTCTTGCAAAATGAGGGGTAATAATTCCAATAAAGCCAATTGGACCTGCAACAGCAACTGAGCCGCCAGACAGTAAAACAATAATGAGTAGTACCAATGATTTCATCCAAACAGTTCGTTGCCCCAACCCTTTCGCAACATCTTCTCCCATCATTAATGTATTTACTTTTCCTGCCATCATAAGAGATGCTATCCACCCTATTAATAAATAAGGGAATACAGATTGCAATATTTCTAACTTTCTACCTTGTACGGAACCAGCAAGCCAAAATAATACTTCTTCTAACGCTTTCTCATTTAATACAAGTAATCCTTGCGTTAAAGAAGAAAATAAGGCACTTATCGCTACCCCTGCTAATGTTAACTTAAGTGGAGTTGTCCCTTCTTTTCCTAAAGAACTAGATGCAAATACGAGTGCCGCAGCAACCGCTGTACCTAAAAAGGCAATCCACGTAAACGCTGACAAAGATGTTATCGAAAAAACAACAATTGCTACAACAATGAAAAAGGCAGCACCTGAGTTTAATCCAATAAAATCTGGAGCAGCAAGTGGATTCTTAGTTAAAGTTTGCATTAAGCAACCAGCGATAGCTAAACTAGCACCAACACTAGCAGCAATTAACGCCCTTGGAAGACGCACGTTTTGAATAATAATATGTTCATTTGAACCATTAAAATGGAAAAAAGCATCGAGTGCTAACTTCCCACTTGTATTTGTATATCCAAAAATAATACTCCCCCAAATAAAAGCAATAACTGCAATGATTCCAACAAATAATCCAACCCATTTTGCTTGATTTGTTTTTAATAACATGCAGCGTTTCTCCTTCAATGTATAATGATACGTTGTTAGTGTATTGTAACTTAATTCGCATTGTCAATGATAGTAATAATTATTTTCAGTTGCAGTGATAATGATTGTAAATTATTACTATTGACAATATATTTATAAAATCGTAATATCGATTTTGATAATGAAAACTATTCTCAATATGTAGGGGGATACATAATGAATTTCGTCAAGCAAAAATCGTTTGCGTTATTTGCATTCGTACTATCATTTTCACTTCTTTTAGGGGCATGTGGGAAATCTGATAACAAGGCTGAGCCTAAAAAAGAAGAAAAGAAAGAAATGATTACTGTAGAACATGCAATGGGTAAAACAGAAGTTCCTGCTAATCCAAAGCGTGTCGTTGTTTTAACAAATGAAGGAACAGAAGCTTTACTTACCCTTGGTGTAACACCAGTCGGTGCGGCTGAATCACCTACCGGTAACCCATGGTATCCACATACGAAGGATAAACTAAAAAATGTAAAAACTGTCGGTACCGAGCTTCAACCCAATGTAGAAGCAATTGCTTCTTTAAAACCCGACTTAATCATTGGTAACAAACTGCGTCACGAAAAGATATACGAGCAATTAAAAGGCATTGCTCCTACTGTTTTCTCAGAAACACTACGCGGTGAATGGAAAGATAACTTTAAACTTTATGCAAAAGCAGTAAATAAAGATAAAGAAGGTCAAAAGGTATTAGCTGATTACGACAAACGTATCAAAGACTTAAAAGGCAAACTTGGGGATAAAGTAAATCAAGAAATTTCTATGGTACGCTTTATGCCTGGTGATGTTCGTATTTATCATGGCGATACATTCTCTGGTGTTATTTTAAAAGAGCTTGGCTTCAAACGTCCTGGTGATCAAAACAAAAATGACTTTGCAGAACGTAACGTATCTAAAGAGCGCATTCCTGCAATGGATGGCGATATCATCTTCTACTTCACATATGATAAAGGTAATGAGAAAAAAGGTTCTGAATTAGAAAAAGAATATATCAACGATCCTCTATTCAAAAACTTAAATGCTTCCAAAAACGGTAAAGTATACAAAGTTGACGATGTGATTTGGAATACAGCTGGCGGTGTAATGGCTGCAAACTTAATGCTAGATGACATTGAAAAACGATTTGTAAAGTAAACTCTTTATTCAAAACAGTTCCCCTTTTTGGGGAACTGTTTTTTATTTCATAAAAGTGTCACATTATTTCATTTTGTATTTTTATTCTCAATATGTTATATTGTAATAACAAATAAAATATATTTTCTCTATATCAGAAGAATTGTTTTAATCTAAATTTTCTGATTAATCTTTATTTTATTTTCTTTTAGAATTCAAATACTACATTTGAAAACGCTTATTATCTCGTTTTCAGGGAAAAATACGATAACGGATAGAGATTCAATAGATTGTTTAAGAAATTTTCTTTCTATTTCCATATAATTCTATTGACTTCTAAATATTTTGTAAATTAAAATGATTACATAAATATCCGTTATACAGGATTAGGGGGAAGCAAAAATGGATGCAGCTTTAAAATTAAAAAAAGCTGAAGAACAACAATCACCAAAAAAACATCCACCTGGATTATATTTGTTGTTCTTAACAGAAATGTGGGAAAGATTTAGTTACTACGGAATGCGTGGCCTTTTAGTTCTTTATTTAACAACAACTGTTGTAAGCGGCGGTCTTGGATTCGACAAGGCTTTTGCAGTACAATTATACGGAATTTTTACAGCATTAGTATATTTCACACCAATTGCAGGTGGGTGGTTAACTGACCACTTTATTACAAGACGTCATGCAATTACCCTTGGTGGTATTATTATGGCAATTGGTAACTTTGTACTATTTTCAATGAATACAAAAACCGGTCTCTTTTTAGGACTAGGATTATTAGTCATCGGTAATGGATTCTTCAAACCAAATATTTCTACACTTTTAGGTGAACTATACGGTGAAAATGATTCACGCCGTGACAGTGCTTTTACAATCTTTTACATGGGTATCAACGTAGGGGCTTTCTTTGCACCACTAATTTGCGGATTCCTTGCAGAAGATTTCTTTAAAACAAGCGCTAATGGCGTTATGGTTATGGGTTATAAATACGGGTTCCTTGCAGCTTGTATCGGTATGATTGTTGGACAGATTTTCTTTAACCTATTAGCTCCTCGTTACCTTGGTAATGCAGGAACAACAGTTGTAGGTAAAAAGTCACAAGACAAAAACGCAAAAGTAATTGAGAAAAAACCTTTAACAAAACAAGAAAAGAACCGTACTTGGGCAATCGTTATTTTAACTTGCTTCGTAGTTTTCTTCTGGGCAGGTTTTGAACAAGCTGGTAGCTCTTTAACACTATATACAAACACATTTGTTGATCGTACAATTTTCGGATGGGAAGTTCCAACATCTTGGTTCCAATCTGTTAACCCAGCATTTATCGTACTATTAGCACCATTCGTATCTATGTTATGGATGAAACTATCTAAAACAAAAAATGGTGACTTAAAAGTTCCAACAAAAATGGCACTTGGTATGATTTTACTAGGCATTGGTTACCTTGTTTTAACATTAGCTGTTCTGAAAACTGGAAGCGATGAAGCACATATTGCTACTAAAGCAAACTTATTATTCATCGTATTCACATACCTGTTCCATACAATTGGTGAACTATTCTTATCACCAATCGGTCTATCAATGGTAAGTGCAATTGCTCCTGTAAAATTAGCATCCCTATTAATGGGAGTATGGTTAGCTGGTTCTGGTATGGCGAACTATCTAGCTGGCGCACTAGCTGCCTTCACACAATCTTTAGGATATCTAGAAGTATTCGCAAGCATTGGTATTATCGTAATCGTACTTGGGTTAGTACTTCTTATGTTCTCTAAAAAAATTGCACATATGATGGAATAAAAAAAAGCGGAGAAAATTCTCCGCTTTTTTTATTGCTCTTCTAGCGCTGTAACATCTACTTGTACTGTTTCATTTGGTGCTTTCACATCATGTACATTTGCAACCCCACGTCCCTCATCACAACTTTCAATCCAAACCGGTACACCATGATAAGTTACATCGATTCTACTCGAAGATGATAAAATTTGTTTTACGCGCTTTACATCCATCCTTCATTCCTCCTTTTACTTATTACACTCTTATTTATCTTCTCATTTCTCTTTGAAATATATTCCGTGAAAACTCCTGTCACTTATCTCCTTCAGATCTTAAAGTGGGGTTTTCACGCCTATTTTTATAGAAAATAATGTCTTTACAACTTCACTTACTTTCTCATTATGCACTTGATAATATACTTCTAAGCCGCGTCTTTCAAAACGAACAACTTTATTCTGCTTTAATTTCGTTAAATGCTGTGAAACAGTAGATTGCGGAATTTCTAATACTTCCTGCAATTGTGTTACGTTACAAGTTCCACGCCCCATAAGCTCCATTACAAGGCGAAGACGGAGCGGGTGAGCTAACGCTCGTAGCATTTGTACATCCTCTTCTGAAATACGACAATCAAATTGATTTTGATTCATAAAGTTCCCCTCATTTTTTCATTTTTATTTTCTCTTTATTTATTTTTATATATTTGTTTTTATATTTCCTGTTACGACACAACTTTATCAACCTAAAATAAAAAAATTATTTCCTCCTTTTATCAACATACAATTAAGGGCAGAAACCCCTGCTGATTTTGAATATTATACTACACGGCTTAGTGAAAAAGCAAAAAATACAGATCGGAATACTTTGCTTCTAAATGCTGTTTTCTCAACCTTTTTGTTATATTTTTTCACTCACAATATTTACCGTAATAATATTGTAAAATATTGTTCTTAAATGATATGTGAATGTAATCTTTTTAGTTATTCGACCTATAAAAATTGCTTTGTTACGATGAAAAGAGTTAAATTTTGGTAAAGAGGAGGATCCACAATTAAAAAGTGGTTAATAATAGTCTTAATTAATATTGCACTTGACTATACAATTATCCAAAACTTCCTCCTTTATTCTTGATGACAAAAGAATTATTCATTTTAAACATGTAGGACCAATGACATCTGAAAATATGGTTGAGTATATGGAGAGTCCATCAGTGGGGTTTTCTTCATCCCCACCTATCTTCCTCATTTCCCTCTAAATCTTGAAGTGTGGATCTTACTGCCCGTTAATGCGGGATAAATTAGGAATCGTGTACTTTAATATACACGATTCCTCTTTTTGTCTAGTTTATGAACAAAATGTAACGGAATTTTTACAGTTAACACTATCATGGAATAATTATACTTTTTTACGTTGACAATAGTGTTGAAGAGGAATATACTAGGCAATGTAAGTTGATTGTGAATTATTTCACAAATAATGTGAATGTCTTCACATATTATAGATAGGAGTTGTCATTATTATGAATACTTGGACACAAATTTATGACCCGTTGAACAACATTTGGTTATCAGCACTTGTCGCTGCTCTTCCAATCTTATTCTTTGTTCTTTGTTTAACAGTATTTAAGATCAAAGGATATTTATCAGGACTTTATAGCGTAATTTTAGCAATCATTCTTTCCATATTCGTTTACAAAATGCCTGCAACTATGGCTGTATCATCAGCTGCATTTGGTGTAGCAGCTGGATTTTATCCAATTTGTACAATTGTTATTGCAGCTATTTTCCTTTACAAATTAACAGTAAAAACTGAACAATTTAATGTCATTCGCGACAGTATTTCAAGTATTACAAATGACCGTCGCCTTCAAGTGTTATTAATCGCTTATTCTTTCGGTGCTTTCTTAGAAGGTGCAGCTGGATTTGGTGTACCAGTTGCAATTACAGCCGCATTACTTGTAGGTATGGGATTTAACCCATTAAAAGCAGCAGGTATTTGTTTAGTTGCAAATATTGCTGGTGGAGCAATGGGAGCAATGGGTATTCCAGTTACAGTACCTGCTCAATTAACACAAATAGATGCCTTAACTGTCGGTCGTCAAACTGTAACATTATTACCTTTCATTAGCTTTGTATTACCATTCTTACTTGTTGCAATGGTAGATGGCTTTAAAGGAATTAAAGAAACTTGGCAAGGTATCCTTGTAAGTGGTGGTTCCTTCGCTATTACTCAATTCGTTGTAACATACTACCTTGGCGCAGAATTAACTGATATTTTCGCTGCAGTTGTCAGCATGGTTGCACTTGCATTATTCCTACGTGTATGGCAACCAAAATCTTCAGCTCAAACTGAAGAACAAGTAGAAAAACATAGCTACACAATGAAACAAATTTTATACGCTTGGTCACCATTTGCATTCTTAACTGCATTCGTAACAATTTTCAATTTAAAAGCAATCAAAAGTTTATTCGCTCCAAACGGTGCGTTAGCAAACTTAGTATTTAATATCCAGATTCCTGGTTTACACAATCACGTTATTAAAACAACACCAATTGTAAATGCGGATACACCATTTGCAGCAATCTTCAAGCTAGATGTATTTTCATCTACAACTACTGCAATTGTACTAGCAATTATCGTATCTTTACTTGTATATCGCGCAAAAGGCCAATTGGTTAAAGAACTAACTATTGAAACATTAAAAGAGTTGAAAGCTCCAATTTATACAATTTGTAGTGTAATTGCATTAGCATATGTAACAAATTACTCTGGTATGTCTTCTACTCTTGGACTAGCTTTATCATCTACTGGTAAGGCCTTCCCAATCTTATCTCCAATCTTAGGTTGGATTGGCGTATTCTTAACTGGTTCTGTAGTATCAAGTGGTTCATTATTTGCACCACTTCAAGCAGTAACTGCAGCACAATTAGATATCGTACCTTCTACACTTGTTGCTTTAAACGTAGTCGGCGGGACAATGGCAAAAATGGTATCACCACAATCTGTAGCAGTTGCTTGTGCGGCAGTTGGACTAGTCGGTAAAGAATCTGTCCTATTTAAAACAGCAATGAAATATAGTTTGATTTTCTTAGTCATAATTAGTTTACTTCAACTTAACTCTATATTTAATATCTTTTAAAAGATGAAAACGATCCCTCACGTGGGATCGTTTTTTATCTTCTTCTTTCTAACCATTCACTCATTCTTATACTTTGGTATAAAAAAATCCTAATACACACAGTATCAGGATTTTTTATTCTTCAATAGCGACGCACCAGCAATTTCGGGATGTGTCATTTCATATGGATCCAAAATAATATCAAGTTCCTCTTCTGTTAACACACCATGCTCTAAGCAAAGCTCACGAACAGATTTACCTGTTTCAATCGCTTTGCGAGCAATGCGAGATGCCGTCTCATATCCAATATGAGGATTCACCGCTGTAATAATCCCAACGCTTTTCTCGACATATTGTTTTAACAATTCTTCATTTGCAGTAATACCTTTAATACAATACTCACGAAATACGCGGAATGCATTATTCATAATACTAATGGATTGAATTAAATTAAATACTAACACCGGCTCCATTACATTTAGTTCTAATTGTCCTGCTTCTGATGCTAAACATATTGTATGGTCATTTCCAATAACTTGGAAGGCCACTTGATTAATTACTTCTGCCATAACTGGATTTACTTTTCCTGGCATAATAGATGATCCTGGTTGACGAGCTGGCAATTGAATTTCAGCCAATCCGACACGTGGGCCAGATGCCATAATGCGCAAGTCATTTGCAATTTTAGACATATTCATCATACATACTTTTAGTGCTGCTGATACTTCTGTATACGCATCTGTGTTTTGCGTTGCATCCACTAAATGTTCTGCACCAACTAGTGGAAATCCGCTAATACTGCGTAAATGCTTTACAACTTGCTCAATATAAATTGGATTTGCATTTAATCCGGTCCCAACAGCCGTTGCGCCCATATTCACTTCATACAAATGTTGACGAGACTGCTTAATGCGTTTTATATCACGCCCAAGCACTCGGCTATATGCTTCAAATTCTTGCCCAAGACGAATTGGAACTGCATCTTGCAGATGTGTACGCCCCATTTTTATCACATGATCAAATTCTTTTGCTTTATCGGTAAATGCACGATGAAGTGCCTCCATTGTAATAAGAAGTTCTTCTAGCATCATAAGCGCCGCAATATGAATTCCTGTTGGGAACGCATCATTTGTTGATTGCGCCATGTTCACATGTGTATTCGGGCTAATGATTGCATAGTTTCCTTTTTCATGCCCCATTCTCTCAAGTGCACGGTTTGCAATAACCTCATTTGTATTCATATTAATAGAAGTCCCTGCCCCGCCCTGAATTGGGTCTACAATGAACTGCTCATGAAACTTCCCATCAATAATTTCCTGAGCCGATTTTGCAATTTCTTCCCCAATATTTGCGTGCAAATAACCTGTTTCCATATTTGCACGTGCTGCAGCTTTTTTAACCATTGCCATTGCTTTAATTAATGACGTATGAATACGATATCCTGTAATCGGAAAATTTTCTACTGCTCGTAATGTTTGAACACCATAGTAAGCTGCATTTGGTACTTCCTTTTCTCCTAAAAAATCTTTTTCAATACGTATCCCTTTCGTTGCTACCATTTTTCATCACCTATACTTTTCATTCTAATCGATGACCTAAAAACGATTTCTATAAAAATATGATTTTTGTAAGAGATATATTTCTATATCTTCCTTCAATATATAGCACCTTTTTTGAAAGCGCAAACAATATTATTTTTCTGCAAAATCGATGACGCACTCATACTTCTAATTTATAAAGATTACGCAATTGCTGTATCTTCCGCTTCAACTTTTTTTATTTCTACTCGTTTAATTTGATGCACATCTTTTTCAAGAACTTTGAAAATCCAGCCATTAGTTTCAATGACATCACCTTCAATAATTGTCTGTTTTTGCATCATAATCCAACCACCAATCGTATCTACATCGTCAGCAAACAAATGTAAACCGAGCAAATCATTCACTTCACTAATGAGTACTTTTCCATCGATAATTTTATACGTTTCGCTTATATGTTCAATGGGTGGATGTTCATCTTCATCATATTCATCCCGAATTTCACCAACTATTTCCTCTAAAATATCTTCAAGTGTTACAATTCCCGCCGTCCCCCCATATTCATCATATAAAACGGCAAGGGGAATTCTTCTTTTCTGCATTTGCAGTAACAAGTCATGGATTGGGATATTTTCCAAAACTTCAATAACAGGTCTCGTATACGGAATAATAGAACATTCTTCGTTTTGTCCACCATCCATATAGCGAATAAATAAGTCTTTTACATTAACCATCCCAATAATCTCATCTTTATCCTCTCCAAATACAGGATACCTTGTATACTTTTCTTGTCCAATCACTTTAATATGTGTTTCGAACGGTTCATCTTCATATAAACCAACTATTTCAGTGCGTGGAACCATAATTTCTTTTGCTAACCGATTATCAAATTCAAAAATATTATTTACATATTTAAATTCCGCCTGATTAATTTCTCCGCTTTTATAGCTCTCCGATAAAATAAGTCTTAATTCCTCCTCTGAATGTGCAACTTCATGCTCAGAAGCAGGGGATAATCCAAATATGCCAGTCACGAGGCGAGCTGAGCCATTTAGAGCCCAAATAAACGGATACATAATCCGGTAAAAATAAATGAGCGGCTGAGATAGCAACAAACTTACTTGCTCCGCTTTTTGAATGGCAAAGGTTTTTGGTGCTAGCTCTCCAATCACAACATGTAAAAATGTAATAACGACAAATGCAATAATAAAAGAAACAGTACTCGCAATTGCAGGTGAAAATTCAATTTTAAAAAATAACGGCTCTAATACATGCTTTATCGTTGGTTCGCCTAACCAACCTAGTCCTAGAGCTGTAATTGTAATTCCGAGCTGACATGCGGATAAATATTCGTCTAAATTTGAAATCACTTTCTTAGCTGCTAGTGCGCCACGTTTTTTTTCTCCTACAAGCTGATCAATGCGACTACTACGCACTTTTATAATCGCAAATTCAACTGCGACAAAAAAACCAGTTAATGCAATAAGAATAACAACCATGATTAATTTAGCAATTTCCAAAGAACACCTTTAGCTTTTCTTAGCTAAAGTTACACCTCCTTTTTAAAAGAAGTTTTCTCCCAATCAAAGAAGTTGATTGAATGAAAAACGAATGGAAGTTTCACTTTGTTCTTATTCTCTTCATTTGTCAAAAAGCAAACCTATATAAATTTCCCCAATTTTAGTCCTCATATAACTCCAATGGTAAACAATCAGGATCTTGAAAAAACACAAACTGTTTCCCTGTTATTTCATCAACACGTATTGGCTCTGTCTCTATTCCACATCGCTTTAGATGCCCCACTGCTTCATGTATATCTGTAACTGCAAATGCTAAATGTCTAAGACCAGCTGCTTCAGGAAAACTTTGCCGCTTTGGAGGATTTGGAAATGAAAATAACTCAATTTGATACTGTCCTCCTACACATAAATCTAATTTATACGAATCCCTTTCTTCTCTGTAAACTTCATTTAACACATTAAATCCCAATATATTAACATAAAAATTTTTAGATATTTCGTAATCAGAACAAATGATTGCAATATGATGCACTCTAGATATATTCATACTCTACTTCATTCCTCTCTTTACCTAACATGCATATTCTCCCTTGAAATGAAAAACCTATATAACAGAACATATCATAAGGAGGCTTATTATGAAATTTGTTACTTTTTTTCTCGGTCTTGCCGTTGTTTTCTTTCTTGCCTTCATTGCAAGTAACAATAAAAAGCATATCAAATTCAAACCGATTTTCATTATGCTTATTATACAGTTAATTTTAACCTTTTTACTATTAAATACAGAAGTCGGCCTCATACTTGTAACCATGATTTCTAATGTATTTACGAAATTATTGGCCTATGCTGCATCTGGGGTAAACTTTGTATTTGGTGGTATTACGAATAAAGGTGAAATGCCCTTCTTCTTAAATGTACTCTTACCAATTGTCTTCATCTCCGTCTTAATTGGTATTTTACAACATTTTAAAATATTACCATTCTGTATTCGTTGGATCGGTTTTTTCCTTAGTAAAATAAATGGACTCGGAAAGCTTGAATCTTATAATGCTGTCGCTTCTGCCATTGTAGGCCAATCAGAAGTATTCATTACCGTAAAAAAACAGCTTGCGCAAATTCCAAAACATCGTCTCTATACACTATGCGCCTCCGCCATGTCGACCGTATCGATGTCAATCGTCGGTGCTTATATGACAATGATTGAACCAAAATATGTAGTAACTGCTCTTGTCTTAAATTTATTTAGCGGCTTTATTATCGTACTTATTATTAATCCATATGATGTTAAAGAAGAAGAAGATATTTTAGAAATTAAGGGTGAAAAGCAAACCTTTTTTGAGATGCTTGGAGAATACATTCTAGATGGATTTCGTGTTGCTATTGTTGTCGGTGCTATGCTGATTGGATTTGTTGCCTTAATTAGCTGTATCAATGATTTATTCCATATTATTTTTGGAATTACATTTCAGCAATTACTTGGTTATGTTTTCTCTCCTATCGCTTTTCTTATTGGTGTGCCAAGTAACGAAATTGTCGCAGCAGGAAGTATTATGGCTACAAAGCTTGTAACGAATGAATTTGTAGCCATGATGGATCTCAGTAAGCTTGCAAACAGCCTCACTCCTCGTACAGTAGGCATTATTTCAGTTTTTCTTGTATCCTTTGCAAACTTCTCTTCTATAGGAATTATTTCTGGTGCTGTTAAAGGATTAAATGAAGAACAAGGAAATGTCGTTGCTCGCTTCGGTTTAAAACTGTTGTACGGTGCGACACTCGTCAGCATTTTATCTGCAATTATTGTAAGCATTATGCTATAAGAAGGTAAAATTTAATCCTTTTCTTATTCATACTTTTTGTATACAATACGAATAGATGTCTCATAAATACTCGAGACATCTATTTTTTTATACATGTACAACAACATCTATTTAGCGTACAATGTCTTTTATGTGTCTCGTCTATGCATTATAAGATAATATGCAAATTGAATGATTTAAAGGAGAACTAAATAATGAAATCTGATGTAGAAAACACGAATAGAACCTCAAAGAGGCGATTTAAAAAAAGACGCCTACTATGGTTTATTCTCATTCCATTACTTATTGTAACAATTGGTGGCGGAAGCTATTCCTTCCATATATACAGTAAAGCAAAATCAATTGTAAATAATGCATATTCTAAATTAGATAGAGGAGATAAATCGGATAAACGAGAAAAAGCTGTTAAGCCGATGACGGACAATGTTTCTGTCCTTATTATGGGTGTTGATGAAAGTGACCTCCGTGAAAAATCTTACGGCAAAGCAACGCGTACCGATGCATTATTACTTGCAACAATTAATAAAAATGATAAATCAGTAAAACTTGTTAGTATACCACGTGACTCTCGTGTATATATTAAATCACGCGATAAACAAGATAAGATTACGCATGCTCACGTATTTGGAGGCGTAGATAGTACAATTGATACAGTCGAGAACTTTTTAAATGTTCCTGTTGACTATTATGTTAAATTTAACTTTAAATCCTTTATAAAAATTGTAGATTCCCTTGGTGGCATCGATGTTGATGTTCCTGTTGAATTTACAGAACAAAATAGTAAGGACGAACCAGGTGCAATCCATCTAAAAAAAGGGCGTCAGCATTTAAATGGTGAAGAAGCACTTGCTTTAGCTAGAACTCGTCATATCGACAGCGATTATATGCGTGGTCAGCGTCAGCAACTTGTTTTGGAAGCCATTGCTCAAAAAGCGCTATCCATAAATTCCATTAATAAAATTAGCAGCTTATTAGATGCTGTTGATCATGATTTAAAAACAAACTTAACATTTGATGACATGATGACAATTACAAAGAGCACAATGGGCTCAAATCTAAAGATGGATAAACTCCAAGTAAAAGGTGAAGATAAATATATAGGTGGCATCTACTACTACATTCCTGACGAAAAGAGTGTACAGGACATATCTAAAACATTGAAACAACATCTCGATGTTACGAATAAAACTGAACATAAAAAATTATAATAAAAAGGCTGCTAGGACTTTCCCAGCAGCCTTTTTATTATAATTTTCAACAAAATACTTTCATTTTCTTTCGCAAATAATGACAAAAAGAGACAAATGTTACAAAATTGTAACGTTTTTTATAAAAATATTACACCCGCAATTAAAATAATAGTATACTAGTACATACATAATACTATTTTTATCATTCATACATTAAAAATGAATACATATGACCTTATATATTAATTTTTTGGGGGGAAGTAAATGAAGCTACGTAACTTACTGATTGGTTCTGCTGTCACTGGTGGAATATTACTATGTGCAGGTGGGATTGGTGGTTATCAATACGTGTCTAAATTGAATAAACAGCTTGATATAAATGTATTACCACATACTACATTTGAAGGCACTTCTCTTGATGGTAAAAGTAAAAAAGATGTTCAAGAAATTATTCAACAAAAAATTGATGAATCAAACAAAAAATCTCTTAACTATACATTCCAAGGCAATACACAAGCTTATACGTGGAAAGACTTAGGTGTTGAATATAAAGAAACGGAAATTGTCGAAAAAATCTTTAAAGAGCAAAAAGGAAATGTGATAAATCGCTATAAAATGCGAAAACAAGCTGAAAATGGCGAGTTAAAACGTGAATATAAACTAACGCCACAGTTAAATACAACTACTTATGAAGCCTTTATAAAAGAAAAATATAATGAAACCTTAGAGGAACCTGTAAATGCTGAATTAAGTGTTTCCGGAACAACAGTAAATATTAGTCAAAGTCAAAATGGCGAAAAAGTTGATAAAGATAAATTAAAAGAATTAACAGCAAAAGCAATTACTGCTGGTACACAAGATATTCAGCTCCCAATTGCCTCCATAAAGCCCGAACGCTCTACAGAAGATATGCAAAATATGGGGATTACACAAGTGATTGCTGAATATTCTACTCCTATGGCTGGTCGAAACGGGAGCCAATCCTTTAATGTAAACAAATCTGCTAATACTTTAAGCGGAGCAATTGTAGCACCTGATGAAACATTTAGTTTCAATGAACGCGTTGGTATTACAGATGCTGCGCATGGCTATAAATCTGCTGCTGTATTCCTACAAGGAAAAGTTGTCCAGAGCGCCGGTGGTGGGGTTTGCCAAGTGAGTAGTACCCTATATGGGGCAGCATTACGTGCTGATTTAGGAGTTGTTGCTCGTAGTAACCACTCTATGCCTGTTCATTACTTGCCACTTGGTCAAGATGCTGCTGTAGCAGATTATGGCCCAGATTTAAAATTCAAAAATAATACTGGCAAATATATTTACATTCAAGCGTTTTCCAATGGTAGCAGCATAACTACACGTATTTTCGGTACACCTACTGGCAAGAACGTAGAAGTTTCATCAAAAGTAATTGGCGAGACTGAAAATAAAATTACGGCTGTCACATATAAAAAAGTAACACAAAACGGTCAAGTCATCTCAAATGGCCAAATTTCAAAAAGCGTATACAAAAAGGCGTGATGATTCACGCCTTTTTATTTTGCAATAAACGTACAAATGTCCCCATATGTTCCCTCGTCTCTTCTAAAGACCATATACGGCTTCCTTGTTTAGCTACTATTAAACAACCTTCTTCCCATGCCTCTGTCTGCTTTATATGTAATAACTCGCTTTTTAATTTTTCAATTGTTTCCTGATCCTCTTGTTCTAGAAACTCAGTCATTACATTTATTATTTCATCCTCATACACACTTAACGTGCAATATGCTCTTAAGAAATATTGAAGTGTCGGATACATGCTTCCCCCCCTTTCTTACTTATCTGATGGATAGGAAGTAATGATTTTAAATCCTAATGCCCCTGATTTATCTCTCGCCAAAACGGTAACTGTATTCATAAGCTTATCTTTTACACTCATATCTCGCTTTAATACCGTTTTTCCAACAGGAAATGAATGCTTCGTATTTAATACAAGACGATTTTCTTTGGAGTTCTTTAACCATTTCTCAATTTCCTGCTCATGTTGCTTTAAGCTATCTTTTACAGCTTTTGTTGCTATCTCTTTATCATAATATGTACTTGCAGCTGATACTTTATCTGTCTGCAACCGCTTCTTTAGCTCATCTTCTGTTTTCCCAACATGTCGTTCTATCGTATGGCCATTTTTCGGCGGTCCTTCCATTTCATCTAAAATCGTATCTTTAATTTTTTCTACTGATGTTGAATTATTTTCTTTCGGGTTCGCTTTGTTTTGCTCTTGTCCCGCACAACCGCTTAAGATAAGAACCATTGCAAACAAGCTACTCAAGAAAGTACCCCATAATCGTTTCATCATATCACCTCTTTCATGATTATTATCGTAACTTCACAAAAAGTCAATTTCACATATAAAAAAAGCGTGTAGAATTCTAAAACCCTACACGCTTTGTCTTATTTTTTCTACATGAACATTTGCCTGATTGATAACAGTTTCACTTTATACAATATCGTATCCTTGCTCTTCAATGGCATCTTTTAACTGCTCTATATTCACTTTTGCTTCATCATATTCAACAGCTACTGTGCCCGCTTGCAATTCAACTGCTACGCCATTTACTCCGTTTAGTTCTTGCAATGCATTTGTCACAGCCATTTTACAATGATTACATGTCATTCCTTGTACATTCAATGTTACAGTCATTTCCAATTCCTCCTTAATTATAAATCTTTTATTTATTATTTATGAGCAGCATAACCTATAATAAGGTGTATTGCTCGTAAAAACATTGGCTTCACTTTATATTTTAACACGCTTCAAACGCAAAGCGTTCGTTACAACCGAAGCAGAACTAAATGCCATCGCTGCTCCAGCTACCCAAGGTTCTAACAAGCCACTTGCCGCAATGGGGATACCAATCGCATTATAAAATAATGCCCAAAATAAATTTTGACGAATATTTTTCATCGTTTTTTGGCTTAAATCAATTGCTTGTGGAATATGCCCTAAATCTCCTCCAACCAATGTAACATCAGCTGCTTCAATTGCTACATCTGCACCTGTTCCAATCGCCATCCCTATATCCGCTTTCGCTAGTGCTGGAGCATCATTAATACCATCACCAACCATTGCTACTTGCTTTCCTTTTTGCTGTAATTGTTCTACAATATTTGCCTTTTGCTCTGGCAATATTTCTGCATATACATGATTGATACCAACCTGTTTTGCAATTGCTTCAGCAGTTCGTTTATTGTCTCCTGTTACCATATAAACATCAATTCCCGCAGATTGCATCGTATGAATAGCTTCTTTTGAACTTTCTTTTATCGTGTCGGCAACAGAAATCATTCCTGCAAACTGACCCGCAATTGCTACAAGCATAACCGTTTTTCCGTTTGCTTCATGCTCACTCATTACATTCTCATATTCCGCTATATTGACGCTGTGTTCACTCATTAATTTTCGAGTCCCAATGATAACTGATTTCTCTTCTATAATCGATTCAATTCCATGCCCAGGTACTGCACGAAACGTTTCTACAGGTAGTAAAGAAACTTGATTTTGTTTTCCATATTCTACAATTGCAGAGGCTAGCGGATGTTCAGAAACGTTTTCTGCGGAAGCCGCAAATAAAAGCATGTCATCTTGCAGGATCATTACGTCTGTTACTTCTGGTTTCCCTTTTGTAACCGTACCCGTTTTATCTAATAAAACAGCATTAATTTTATGCGTTGCTTCTAAATACTCTCCACCTTTAAAAAGAATTCCTTTCTCTGCACCTTTCCCTGTTCCAACCATAATAGAAGTTGGTGTTGCCAGTCCCAGTGCACAAGGGCAGGCAATTACTAATACTGCTATAGCTACTTCAAGAGATTGCGGTAAATTTTGCGGAGTAATGGCAAAGTACCAAATTAAAAAGGCAACTGCTGCAACAACAACAACGATTGGAACAAATATACCAGAAATTGTATCTGCCATGCGCTGAATTGGTGCTTTAGACCCTTGCGCTTCTTCCACAATTTTAATAATATTTGCAAGGGCTGTATCTTTTCCAATTTTTTCAGCACGCATTGTTAACGTACCGTTTTTATTAATTGTTGCACCTATTAAAGCATCACCGACCTGTTTATCCATGGGGATTGATTCACCGGTAATCATTGCCTCATCAACTGACGAAATACCTGATAAAACAATACCATCTACAGGTATCTTTTCACCTGGTTTTACAACAATGGTATCACCAATAACAACACTTTCGATTGGAATTAACATGTCACGTCCATCACGAATGACCAATGCCTCTTTTGCTTGTAGACTTACTAATTTTGAAATCGCTTCCGTTGTTCTTCCTTTCGCAACAGATTCGAAATATTTTCCAACAAGAATTAATGTGATGAGCACTGCACTCGTTTCAAAATACAGCTGCGGTGAATACGATGGATTTTGTAATGTTTTCAAACCTTCATATAAGCTATAAAAATACGCGGCTGATGTACCAAGTACAACAAGCACATCCATATTCGCACTTTTATTTCGTAAAGAACGGTATGCGCCAATATAAAATTGTGAACCGATATAAAATTGTACTGGTGTTGCAAACAATAATTGCACCCACGGATTCATTAAAAAATGCGGCATCCATAGCCCCGTTTCAAATGGCATATGCGCTACCATTGTATAGAGAAGCGGTAATGATAACAGAATAGAAAGAAATAGCTGTTTTCGTTTCCCTTTTAATTTGTCTGCTTTTTTATTTGGTTCAGTCTCTTCTTGGAGCTTTCCTTTGTAACCGAGTTTCGTTATTTTTTCTAAAATAGATTCTATAGTAATAGGGCCATCTTTATATACGATTGTTGCAGTGTTCATCGCCAGATTAACAGTAATACTCTCGATCCCCTCCATTTTTCCAATTACTTTTTCAATCCGATTTGAACATGCGGCACACGTCATTCCATCAATATCTAGACTTACCTTTTTCGTCCGAACTTCATAACCAAGTTTCTCAATACGATTTGTGATTGACTCTGCAGATTGCGCGTCCACATCGTATTGAACCGTTGCTTGTTCCATAGCTAAATTTACATTTGCTTCTACACCTTCTAACTTATTTAACACCTTCTCAATTCTGGCTGAACAAGCTGAACATGTCATCCCATCAATACCAACCGTGATCTGTTTTGTCTGACCCATACAGTTCGTCTCCTTTCTATTTTGAGAACTGTTTGATGACTTTCATTAACTCTTGAATAGACTCATCTCCATTACCTTCTTGAATCGCTTTAGCGACACAATGATTTGTATGTCGCTCTAACAATGAAAAACCGACCTTATTTAACGCTGCTTGCACCGCAGAAATTTGAATCAATACATCTACACAATAACGATTTTCTTCAATCATTTTTTGTATACCGCTCACTTGACCTTCAATCCTTTTTAAGCGTTTTACAACCTTCTCGATCTCTTCGTCCGTTCGCGGAACCATCTTTTCTTGATTTGAACAATGGTTCATCTGTATACCCCACCCTTTATATACATTATACCCGTAAGGGGTATAATGTTGCAAGTTTTTAACTGTGAAAATTTATATTTTTTAATTAAAATCCACACTTGCCTATATTGACCAAATATGGTGTAATGCTAAAAAAGACAAAGGACTATAACTATATGCAAGAAATGATTCACAATTTACTCACAGAGCATCACACGATTGCAATTCCACTCAGTATTCTATTCAATATCATCATCAGCTTGGCAGGATTTATTCCAAGCATATTTTTAACAGCCATCAACATACAACTTTTCGGTTTAACAGATGGAACAATTATTTCAATCGCAGGCGAAGCATTGGGAGCAATTGTCTCATTTTATTTCTATCGACTAGGTTTTCAAAAATTGACTCATAACAAATTAAACAATTATCCAAAAGTAGAACGCCTTCTTTATGTACAAGGTAAAGAGGCATTTTTACTCGTTCTATCATTTCGGCTTGTTCCATTTATTCCGTCAAGCATTATCACCTTATTTGCAGCATTAGGAACAATATCGTTATTCTCTTTCAGTATTGCAAGTACACTAGGAAAAATACCGGCATTACTCATTGAAGTGTATTCTGCATACCATGTCATGAACGGAACAAGTGAAGCAAAGTGGATTATCACGATTGCCGGTTGCATCGGAGTATTATATATATGGAAGAAGTGGAAGAAAAAATAAAAAGGAGCATCTGCTCCTTTTTATTTTTTCTAAAGAAGAATGAACCCTATTTTACACCAACTGCATCATATGACTGCTTCACCGCTGTAACTTCAGCAGAGTTCGCACCATATAAATCCGCAGCTGCTTGTACTAAGCCAGCACGCGCTTGACTAAACGTAGTAGATTCAGTGAAATATTGTGTATTTGCACGATAATAGATTGCGCCTACTTTATCTTTACCAATGCCATTTACTGTTACACCGTAATGCGTACCACCATTCGCTAGTAAGTAAGCCGCTTTATTAATAATACCACTGTTCGTATGAACACCACCGTTATCACTTGAACCAGTATAACGTTTAGAATAATGATCTGGATCGTCATATTTCACTGGATCACTCATAGAGCGAAGCGCATCTCCCGATTTGCCAGGCGTATAAATATCCTCACCAATTTCCCAATCTGGATTACGATTATCATAGTATTCTACTAATGTACCAAAAACATCAGAAATCGCTTCATTTAACGCACCTGACTCATTTTGATAAATTAAATTCGAACTATTTTCTGTAACAGCATGCGTTAATTCATGCCCAATTACATCTAATCCACCTGATAATGAAGTAAATGTATAACCATCCCCGTCCCCATATACCATTTGTGAACCGTCCCAGAAAGCATTATTGTAATTACTTCCGTAGTGGACCGTTGATTTTAACGGCGCCCCTGCATCATTAACGGAGTTTCGATTAAACGTATTTTTATAATAATCATATGTTACACCCGCATAATAATGAGCATCTACTGCAGCTGCATCACGGCTTGCATTGAAAACATTATCTGTATCTGTCCATAATGTCCCTGGCAATGTAGAGCGATTTTTCGCATCATATGTGAAAATCGTCGCTCCACGTGTATTATCTTGTAAATAATAAGTAGATCCAGATAGTGTTGTATTAATAGATTTTGTATCTCCTAGTACACCTTTACCCGTTCCAACTTTATTTGTCCCTGTAACAGGTTTTACAACTGCTTTACCTTCCTGTTTAGCATTTTCTTGCTTAAGTGGTGCTTGATTTTCACCATTCACATGATCAATTGTATTGTATTTATTTAATACTTTACCGCTTTCTGCCTCAATGAAATAATAATAGTTTCCTGGTTTTGGCTCTAAGAAGTTTAATTTCACAACATATGCATAAGTTGTGTCCTCACCATTTTGATATACATATAAATCTGCTGATGGCTCTACCTCATATTTTGGAGTTAATCCTAAGTCTTGCTGTGCAATTGCAATTGCTTTTTTGCCTTCAATCTTATTTTTATTTTTTAATTTTTCCTTTTTATCTAAATCAGGTACAACTGTTCCAGATAAAACTTTCAATGAACCATCTTTACTAACATGAGCTAGTTGAGTAGACCCCCATACTGGTGTACCTTCATATACTTGTTGCATACGTACCACTGTTGCATCAGTTACAGAATCTTTTTTCACTTGTTTCACTTTGAAAGAATCCTCTGCACTCTTTTCCCCTAACTTATACTCTCCTTTTGCTGCATTTAGATAATCAAATACAACAGATTCCGCTTTCTTTCCAGTTGCTCCAGTCAAATCTCCAGAGATAAACTCAGGTGACTGTACTGCTTCATTGTACTTTTTCGTAGAGAGCACATTCTTTGAATCTGCAAATGCAGAACTTGTCCCTCCAAATGTTGTAACTGCCATTCCTGCCGCTAATACAAATGCTAAACTCTTCTTTTTCATATAACCTTCCCCCTAATAAAAAATTTTTTGAAAAAGAGTAATTTTATATTAGCATTAGGTTTCCAATATTGATATACTGAAAATTCAAAAAAATCTTTTCTCAAGTTTTGTAGAATTTTGGCGAACAATTATTGAGAAAGGCCCTTTCCGTTTGGAAAGGGCCTTTTTTGGTAATTTATTATACATTTACTGTTTCTGCTGCATTCGTTTCTTGACCATAGTTATCTGGTTTCCAAGCACACTGCACATCGAATGCTACCGCTAAAACCGTTATAATTACAAAGGTTCCTAAGATTATCTTTTTCATACTATAACCCCTCCTTCTTCTTCTAACAACATAATTGCTAATTTATAATATCGATTACTTTCTTGAAATTCCGATGATTCTTCAAAGTATTCCGCTAATTCTAAGTATACCTTCTTTAAATCTTTCATATTTTTTTCACCCTTAAAGAAAGGCACTGCTTCTATTTCTAAAAACTTCTTATATACCTCTTTTTTTCCATAATACTTATATTGAAGAATTACTAATAAGTGCAACATACTTTTATATCTGTCATCTTTTCTTGCAGCAGAAATTCCTTTTTCAATCCAACCTCTCGCTTCTTCAAATTCTTTTAACTGAATACATTGCAAAGAAATCTCATACATAGCATCAATATAATTTAAATCTTCTTCTTTTTTATACTGTAGACCCTCCAAATAATATTCTTTTGCTTTTTCATAATTATTTTGACGATAATATAAGTACCCCATATTATTCAAGGCAATTGACATGATATTATCTTTATCCGCAAAAGAATCAGCCTCTCTTAAAATATGATTATAAATTCCCATAGCTTCACTATACTGTTTTTTTCGTATATAACTGAAAGCGATTAAAAGTTGACAGTTGATTACATGCCGAAACTTATATTCATTTCGAAAACCTTCTAACGCAACATTCGCAAAGTACAATGTCATATGATCGATTTCCATCTGACTATACGTAAGTGCTAAATTATAATATATCCCCGTTTCATAATAACCTTGTTCTTTCGCCATAGACTCTGTTTTTAACAAATGCTCTAATGCCTGTTTATATTTATATTGCATGCAATATAATAAAGCCCTACTATACGTATACAGCAACTTCTGAAACGGAGAATACTTCTTATACATCTTCTTTAATTTCTCTAGTTCTTCTTCAAGCGCAGGAAGATCTCTTTTCATAATCAAATAACGTGTATACAGCAGATTATAATAATTTATAATTTCAAAATCTAAGACATTTTTCATTTCAGACTGTAATTCGTTATATATGCGTTCAACCTGTTGCTTGTCCAAATGAACTAATGCATTTAACCAATCATCTAATTTCTCTTTCACTTCTTCTTCTACATCTCTCAAATCCGACACGGCAATCTCTAACCTCGCGCAGAGCAACTGCAAGATTTCCTCCGATGCTTCTATTTTTCCATTTTCAATCTTACTTAAATATGAGACGGAACAAATGCCCTGACATAATTCTTCTTGTGTCATTTTTTGCTGCAGCCGCTTATAAAAAACTTGTTTGCCGATTTTTTCTAAAGTTTGTTGCATTGTCCTCCTCCATTCTCATTTACCCCCACTACTTTAATAATACATAAAAATGCCAAAAATATAAATTGATAAATGTAAATTTTCTAAAAGTTTTTTCGATAAATTTGTTTTATTCCAATTGAAGTAGCTAAATTTCATGCTAAAAACATGTTATATCACCTATATTACCAAACA
Organism: Bacillus sp. FSL K6-6038; assembly: GCF_038050455.1. NCBI lineage: Bacteria > Bacillati > Bacillota > Bacilli > Caryophanales > Bacillaceae > Bacillus > Bacillus sp. FSL K6-6038. The sequence goes on along the minus strand of NZ_JBBOUH010000001.1, from coordinate 595,921 downwards.
TTAAAATCACTCTTTCTTATTAGAAATGGATTCTTTGGCATAAACTAGAAAAAACGATATAATATAACCAAATTACGGAGGTGTTTTCACAATGAATCATTATAAAGATGATAGTTACGCCTTACATACAGATTTATATCAAATCAACATGACTTATACATATTGGAAAGACGGCATTCATAATCGCCGCTCTGTTTTTGATTTATATTTCCGAAAGCTTCCATTTAAAAATGGTTATGCCATTTTTGCTGGTCTTGAAAAAATTATAGAATACATAGAGAATTTTCGTTTTACCGAAAGTGATATCACTTATTTAAAAGAGCTACAATTTGAAGAAGAGTTTCTACAGTATTTACAAAACATGAGGTTTACCGGGACAATTCGTAGTATGCAAGAAGGAGAAGTTGTTTTTAATAACGAGCCATTATTGCGCGTTGACGCACCGCTTGGTGAAGCTCAAATTATTGAAACCGCCTTGTTAAACATTGTGAATTACCAAACATTAATCGCTACAAAAGCAGCTCGCATGAAACATGCAGCGAACAATGATGAACTATTAGAATTTGGTACACGCCGTGCTCATGAATTTGATGCGGCCCTTTGGGGTACACGCGCAGCCTTTATCGGTGGATTTTCTTCTACAAGCAATGTCCGTGCTGGAAAACGATTTGGTATTCCAGTTGCTGGTACGCATGCTCATTCCTTTGTCCAAGCATACCGTGATGAATATATTGCATTTAAAAAGTATGCTGAAACACATAAAAAATGTGTTTTTCTTGTCGATACATACGACACATTAAAATCTGGTGTACCAAATGCCATTCGCATCGCGAAAGAATTTGGTGACCGCATTGATTTTTATGGTATTCGTCTTGATAGCGGCGATATGGCTTATTTATCAAAAGAGGCACGAAAACTACTTGATGCAGCTGGATTTACAAATACAAAAATCATCGCTTCTAGTGATTTAGATGAATATACAATTATGCATTTAAAATCACAAGGGGCAAAAATTGATGTATGGGGCGTCGGAACAAAATTAATTACATCATTTGAGCAACCTGCCTTAGGAGCTGTTTATAAGTTAGTTGCGATTGAGGATGCGAATGGCACATTAAATGATACGATTAAAATCTCTTCTAATCCTGAAAAGATTACAACGCCAGGATTAAAACGAATTTATCGAATCATTAATCGCGTTAACAATCATGCAGAAGGTGATTATATCGCTTTAGAATCAGAAGAACCTGAGCAGGAAGAACGTTTAAAAATGTTCCATCCTGTCCATACGTACATCAGTAAATTCGTGACAAACTTTGAAGCACGCGAGCTTCATCATAACATTTTCACAAATGGTAAAAGAACATATGAATTACCTAACATATTAGACATTCAAAAATACACAGAAAACAGCTTAGCACTATTTTGGGAAGAATATATGAGAACACTAAATCCCGAAGAATATCCTGTAGATTTAAGCCAAGAATGCTGGGATCATAAAATGAATTACATTCAAACCGTACGGGATCAGGTTGCAAAAAATATACAAAAATAAAAAGAGAAGCCTTCGCTTCTCTTTTTACCCCGCTATTTACGGGCAGTAATATCCCACCTCAAAGTTCAGCAAAAGAAGTTAGCTGGGAGATAAATTGCCCGTAAAAGCCCGATTCGTGAGGGCTAATAATCAGTGGGAGATATCCCCCACTGATTAAAGTTTCACTTTATTTTACAAATCTTTCACTCTAAGCACACGCATCGCATTCAATACAGCAAGTAGCGTAACGCCCACATCTGAGAAAACAGCTTCCCACATTGTTGCAATTCCAAATGCACCAAGTAATAAGACCAGTCCTTTCACACCAAGTGCAAAGATAATATTTTGCCATACAATGTTCCGTGTACGTTTGGCAATTTTGACAGCCGTTGCGATTTTAGAAGGTTCATCTGTCATGATTACAATATCCGCCGCCTCGATTGCTGCATCAGATCCTAATCCACCCATCGCAATCCCGACGTCTGCTCTCGCTAATACTGGTGTATCATTAATACCATCACCAACGAACGCAACTTTTTCTTTCGCTTGTTTTGCACTATCAATTTTTTCAATTTCTTCTACTTTTTGTTGTGGCAATAATTCAGCGTGAACCTCATCTAAGCCAAGCTCCTTACCAACAGCTTCTCCAACTAATTTCGCATCACCTGTTAACATTACCGTTTTCTTAATACCAAGTTCTTTCAACTTTTGAATTGCTTGTTTTGAGTCCTCTTTTACTTCATCTGAGATGACAATATAACCAGCGTATGCACCGTCTACAGCAACGTGAACAAGCGTGCCCACTGTTTGCGGCTGTTCAAATGTAATATTTTCTTTTTTCATTAATTTTGCATTGCCCGCAAAAATTTCTTTACCTTGTACTTTTACAACTGTACCATGACCGGAAATTTCACTATAATCCTCAATCATATTTTCATCAATTGATTTTCCATATGCACTTCGAATAGATTGTGCAATTGGATGATTTGAATAAACTTCCGCAAATGCAGCATATTCAAGGAGTTCTTCTTTTGTAGTTGCTCCATTTGGCTCCATCTTCGTTACCTTGAATACACCTTTTGTTAATGTTCCTGTTTTGTCAAAGACGATATGTTTCACATCATTCAGTGCTTCTAAATAGTTACTTCCTTTGATTAAAATACCGTTTTTAGAGGCTCCACCAATACCGCCAAAGAATCCAAGTGGAATAGATACCACTAATGCACATGGACAAGAAATAACAAGAAACACTAATGCACGATAAATCCAATCAGAGAATGTAGCCCCTTCTAAAATAAGAGGTGGAATAAACGCTAATGCCGCTGCTGTAATAACTACGACCGGAGTATAGTAACGCGCAAATTTCGTAATAAAGTTTTCTGTTGGTGCTTTTCGGCTACTTGCGTTTTGTACTAAATCTAAAATTTTCGATACAGTTGATTCACCAAATTCTTTTGTTACTTCAATTGTTAACACACCATTTTGGTTCACAAAACCACTTAATACATCTTTCCCAACTTCTACTTCACGCGGTACAGATTCACCTGTTAATGCTGAAGTATCTACCATTGATGTTCCTTCAACTACTTTCCCATCTAATGGTACTTTCTCACCTGGTTTAACAATGATATAATCTCCAATTTGTACATCTTCCGGTGAGACTTGTTTTGTTTCATTGCCAACTTTAACGTTTGCATAATCAGGACGAATATCCATTAATGAAGTAATCGATTTTCGAGAACGATTCACCGCAATACTCTGGAATAACTCACCTACTTGATAAAACAGCATAACTGCGACAGCCTCTGGATATTGCCCGATTGCAAATGCTCCAAGTGTAGCGATTGCCATTAGAAAGTTTTCATCAAATACTTGCCCGCGTGTTATGTTTCTCACAGCTCGCCAAACAATATCTCCACCAATGAGTAAATATGCGATAACGAAAAGTGGAATTATTATCATTTGTGGTAATCCTGCAAGTGCAGCGACTCCTGTTAAAACACCACCAATCGCTAAGCGCCATAGCATTTTCTTCACATTTCCTTCACCGTGATCGTGACTATGTCCATGATCATGACCTGTTTTTTCTTCACGGACAACTTTTACATCTGGCTCTAATTTATGAACAATACTTTTAATATCTTGTACTGTCGTTTCAAGCTCTTTTTTATTTGCCACTTCTATTTTTAATTTCTTCGATACAAAGTCAACAGCGGCCGCTGAAACCGTAGGCATCTCTTTTACCTTTGTTTCAATCTTCATTGCACAATTTGCACAATCTAGCCCTTCTAATACAAATACTTCTTTTACAACTTTTGTTTTCTGTTCATCCTTTACTTGAATGTGCGGTTCTAATTTCGTAACAAGCTGTTTCGCTTCAGCAACAACATTATTTTCTTTATTTTGTTCTGTTTCTAAAGTCATTGTCTTAGTTGCGAAGTTCACGGAACAAGAGGAGACACCTTCTAATCCTCCGACCCCTTTTTCAATTTTCATCGCACAGTTCGCACAATCTAATCCTTCTAACACAAGTTTTCGTTTCACTAGTGCTTCTGCCATCTTTCTCCCTCCTTGTGCTTTTATTTTCTATTCTTCCTCATTTACGTGTTCAAATGCTTGCTCAAAGATATGAATTACGTGATGGTCAGCTAATGAATAATACACAACCTTTCCTTCTTTACGGTTTTTCACAAGTTTTGCTTGCTTTAAAACACGCAACTGATGAGAAATAGATGATTGTGTCATGCCGAGTAAATACGCTAAGTCACATACGCACATTTCTGCTTCAAATAATGCGTGTAAAATGCGGGTACGCGTACGGTCACCTAATACTTTAAATAATTCTGCCACTTTACTTAAACTTTCGTCAGCTGGAATCGTTTGTTTCACTTGATCAACAACTTCTCCATGGATAATTGTTTGAGAACATGCTTCTTGACATGTTTCTACTTTATTTTCAGCCATTATAGCTCACCTCTTCATTTGAACATATGAACAACCATTCATATATCTTATACTTTCATTATATGAGCGCCCATTCATATGTGTCAATAAAATCCGCAACAAATTTTCCGAACATTTTGTTCAAATTTAAAAACATATCACTTATTTTCCACATCCGTTATATTCTTCATACAAAAAGGATGTACGAAAGTTTCTATCCTTTCGTACATCCTTTTTTCTTCATTTATTCACCTTTCACTGCATCAACAATTAAAGAAACAAACCCTAACTTTCCATCCTGATTTCTATGATCAAAGCGTTTAGACCGATAAATAAATCCTTCTTTTTCATCCCAATCATTATAATGAAACTCTCCGCTCTCATCACAATACTCCAAAAGCTTCACCTGAAATCCTGCGCTCTCAAACATGGATATTATCGTTTTATAATTGTGAACAATTTTATGGCTCGCCGCTGGATGATCTAGTGGTCCAGGTCCCCCAACTTGTACCCCTTCTTGATATTCTTCATCCGGGAAAAAGCTATCCGGAACCGCACAGCGAATATAACCACCGTTCTTTAAAAATTCATAACACACTTTCGCTGCTTCTACACCTTCCTCATATGATAAATGCTCCCATACATGCTCCGCTAAAATTACCTCTAAAGAGTTACTATCAAACCTTTTTATCCAATCTTCTCTTTTTAATAAATTCAATTCATCTTCATTTGTATGTAACCATCCTGGGTTATTGTTAATTTCTCCTGCACCAACAACAATTTTTAATTCGTCTTTTACAACCATCATTTCACCCCTTTGAATATTTCAACATATAAATTCTACAAGATACTATTTTTTCCTCCTTTGACCAAAAGAAAAAACCTTGCGCGCTCCCTAGGCACACAAGGCTTACAATTTATTATATCCCCTTAATTAGCTTTTTCTAAGCTATCTTGCGAACTTGTATCTTCTTTTAAATGACTATGTTTTTTCGAATAAACAAAGTATACAACTACTCCAATTGCTAACCAAGCACCGAAGTACATCCATGTTGTTAATGGTAGATTGAACATTAAGAATAGACAACATGCGATTGAAATGATTGGTAAAATTGGTACAAGTGGTACCATAAATCCGCGCTTTAAATTCGGATGTGTTTTACGAAGAATGATAACAGATACACCAACCATCGCAAACGTTAATAGCGCCCCAATATTCGCTAAATTCGACAATTCTTTTAAATCGATAAATCCAGCAATTAAAGCACTACCAATCCCTGTTAACCAAGTTGAAAATGTTGGTGCTTCTGTCTTCTTGTTAATTTTCGCAAAAGATTCTGGCAATAAACCGTCACGACTCATTGCAAAGAATACACGTGTTGTTGCGTAAATATAAGCAAAAATTACAGCCATAATACCAATTACAGCTCCAATAGCAATTACACCAGCTACTTTATCTTGTCCGACAACTTCTAGTACATAAGCCATTGCTTCTGGTACATCTAATTCTTTATAAGAAACCATACCAGTCATAACAAGACAAACTGCAACATAAATGATCGTACAAATAACTAACGAAGCAATGATACCAATTGGAAGGTCACGCTGTGGATTTTTTACTTCTTCTGCTGAAGTTGCTAATGCATCAAAACCTAGGAAAGCAAAGAATACTGCTGCTCCTCCGGCAAAGACTCCACTTAAACCGTACGGTGTAAATGGTACCCAGTTTTCTGGTTTTACGTAGAATACACCAACTGCAATAAATAAGACAACAATAGCAATTTTAATTAATACCATTGCGTTATTTACACGCTTACTCTCTTTCGTACCACGGGATAACAACCATGTTAATACGAGCGTGATGATTACTGCTGGCAAGTTCACAATACCACCTTGAGATGGAATCGTTAACAGCGCTTTTGGAATTTCCAATCCAAATCCACTTATCAGGTTATGGAAGTAACCTGTCCATCCGCCAGCTACGGCCGCTGTTGTTACAACATATACAGATAGTAACGTCCATCCCATTAAATGGGCTACAAACTCACCAATTGTTGCATAAGAATATGTGTATACACTACCTGAAACAGGAAGTGTCGAAGCAACTTCCGCATAACATAATGCTGCAAATCCACAAACAATTGCTGCAATCATAAATGAAAAAATAACTGCTGGACCAGCATCTCTTGCTGCCACTAATCCAGTTAATACAAGAACTCCTGTACCGATTATCGCACCAATCCCTAGCATTGTTAGGTCAAATGCCCCTAGTGTTTTCGTCAAAGTTTTACTTTGACTTTCCCCTAACAGTTGCGTAACGGATTTCTTTTTAAATAGGTTGGCCACGATGTATGCCCCCTTTGACTAAGAAGAGCTAAGAGGTCTTCTCTCTTAGCTCTTATCATGTTGTATTAAATATTGTTCGATTTTTAGTTTGTATTATGCTTCAATTAGCAAGATACAGTTTCTGCTTCTAATAATTCTTTTGCACCTTTGTATTCTACACCGTGAGCTTCTGCAACTGCTTCGAATGTTACATAACCAGCTAATGTATTAATACCTTTTAATAATGCAGAGTTGCCTAGGCAAGCTTCTTTGTAGCCTTTGTTTGCAATTTGTACTGCGTATGGTACTGTTACGTTTGTTAATGCAAGAGTTGATGTACGTGGAACCGCACCTGGCATGTTTGCAACTGCATAATGAACAACGCCGTGTTTTTCATAAGTTGGGTTATCATGAGTTGTAATACGATCAGTTGTCTCGAAAATACCACCTTGGTCAATTGCGATATCTACTACAACAGAACCTGGTTCCATTGATTTAATCATTTCTTCTGTTACAAGTTTTGGCGCTTTTGCACCTGGAATTAATACCGCACCGATTACAAGATCAGACTCTTTTACAGCTTCTGCGATGTTGTAAGGGTTAGACATTAGAGTTTTCACTTGGTTACCGAAAATGTCATCTAATTGACGAAGACGTTCTGCACTTAAGTCGATGATTGTTACATCCGCACCTAGTCCAACTGCAATTTTAGCAGCATTTGTACCAGCTTGTCCACCACCGATAATTGTTACTTTACCACGTTTTACTCCTGGAACGCCTGCAAGTAAGATACCTTTGCCGCCTTTGTTTTTCTCAAGGAATTGTGCACCAATTTGTGCAGACATACGACCAGCTACTTCACTCATAGGTGCAAGTAATGGTAAAGAACGGTTTTCTAATTGTACTGTTTCATAAGCGATTGAAACAACTTTCTTTTCAATTAATGCTTTTGTTAATTCTGGTTCTGGAGCTAAGTGTAAGTATGTGAATAAGATTAAACCTTCGCTAAAGTGCTTGTATTCGCTTTCAATTGGTTCCTTAACTTTCATTACCATATCCATGTTCCAAGCTTCTTCAGCTGTATCAACGATTTTTGCACCTGCTTCAACGTACTCAGCATCTGTAAAACCAGATCCTATACCTGCACCCTTTTGAATGAATACTTCGTGATTGTTACGAACTAAATGTACAACACCAGCTGGTGTCATTGCCACACGGTTTTCGTTGTTTTTAATTTCTGTTGGTACCCCAATACGCATAATGAAATGCCCCCTTATAATTAACAGAAAAAAAGAATTCTTTTTTCTTTTTTTAATAATTAATAACTTATGTCCTTATTCTAGCATAACTTAAAAGTTATGAAAACGCTAACATACTAGATTTTAAAAGTTTTTATATTTTGAATAGTGTAAATATAAAGAACTTTATTTTTCAGGGGAATTTCTCATATTCCGTTTATCTATCACTCTCTTTTTATTATAACCTTTGCAATCCAACGTTATCCTTTTATTATTCGACAATAATATAACAATGTGAAAAAACAATACAAATCGCATACATATGCAATTAAAATCCCCTGTAACATTTTAGAAGTATATTCTTTTTTATATAAATCCATTTTAATTTTTCAACATATAAATGACTGCTATGAAGAGAAGAAGGTGACTTTACACTCGGTTGTTCTTGGCATGGGGCTAAAAAAGACTCTGACCGCTTCTATACATGGCCGGATGCTCTCTCCCACCTGAAAATTAGATTTTATGCCGGTTTTTCAATTTGTACTTATATAATAAAAACAGCTACCGATATTTAACCGGCAGCTGGATAACCTATGAATAACTTTGAAAATAAATCTTCCGTTGTTTCTGTAATCTTATCAAACACATCTGTTTCACTTTCTTCTTGCTCTTTCATCATTTTAACGGTTTCTTGTGCATCCACAGGGTAGTCTGTAACAATCCCATCGACATTAAGCTTATAATATTTTTTAAAGCTTTCCATATCATTTACAGTCCATACATAAATTGACTTATTTAACTTTCGTGCTGCTTTTACTAAGCTTTTATTTAACATATATTCTTCTGCAACATAAAAATCTGCTTGAAGGTATTTTAAATTTGCTCTACTTGCATATAAAATATATCCTACCTTTATGTTTGGATTTGCACGTTTAAATTCTTTAATGAGCGGATAATGCAATGTTTGAATGACACATTGTTTTTCAAAGTCATTTTCCTTTATTGTTTTCAATACTTTCTTTACAAAATCTTTTTCATTTCCGTGCAATTTCACTTCTATATTGAGTTTTATCTTGTTTTTCGCAAGCTTAATCATCTCATCAAGTGTACTAATTCTTCCCGTGAATCCATCTTGATGAAGAGTAAGCTTTCGAAGCTCATCCATCGTCAAATCCGATACTTGTACATTGGCATTCGCAAGACGCTTTAAGTTCAAATCATGTATCACTGCCAATTCACCATCTTTTGTTTGCAACACATCAATTTCAGCATACTCTGCTTTTGCATCAATCGCACCTTGCAAGGCCTCTTTCGTATTCTCTACTCCTTTGGAAACATATCCACGATGCGCCATAATAACGGGTTCTTTATATGAATTCGTAATAAACGTCACAATAAAAGCAACAACCACGCCCACGGTGAAAATACCAACAATATATACACCAATAAACTTCAAACGATGCTTTTTAAAAAAACATTTATCTGCTTTTGTTTTAGAATAATCCAAGCCTTCTTCTAATAAAACATCTTCAACTGGAACCTTTTGTAAATAAAGTCTTGTCAATGCCATAATATAAAACGGCGTTACAATAAAACTAAATAAATATAATGTACTCGTCAAAAATACAGATAGGGTAGATTCCGCTAATAAAGCAAATGTTCCTTTTGGATTCGTAAATTCATACACACACCATAAAAGTAATAAGTACAGACCCATAAATAAAACGAACATAATCCCTATCGAGATAAAAAGTCCGACTAAAAAGAATAAGACTTTAAAAAAGCTTTCTTTTACCAACTTTGCACTCTTACGTGCAGCTGTGCGAAATGGTTTTTCTTCTAAAACAATAATAGGAAAAACAAAAATCCATCTCAAATTTAAATACGCAACTACAGCAAAAAAGGTATAATACCCTACTTGCCCCATTGTCGTTTTAAACAATTCCCCTGTAATAAAATTAGGAATTTGAATTTCAGGGATTAGTGCAGATTTATAACCGACGCTTAAAAGAGGTAACAAGATTACCGCATACAAAATAAATCCTGGTAAACAATATGTGAAAAGAGAAGGTAAATACGTTACCGTTTTATACAGAATCGGACGCAATTTTACCCTTTGTCGTTTATGTGCAAAATACGAAATAATGATAAGTACCGCAAATTCCGTAAAAATGAGAAAAAGTGCCAATATCGATAAAATGAAAATAGCTGCGATACCATATGGAGTTTTCAAAAAAGCTAGCAATTCATCGTTTGTCGCATTTGCATAGCCGCCCCAATACAACAACTTATTAAAAATCATACCGAATAACGGTATAAATACAATGGCTGCTAATAGTTTATAAACAAGCTGAAACGCCAACACATTCCAAAAAGCAAATTGTACTGTTTGAAAGGAATGTTTCATGACTCCTGGTATAGATAGTCTTTTACGGTGTAGCATAAATTCCTCCAAATTCTAACACTATATTTGAGATGGATTCCATATTTCTATTTCAAATCCATCTTTTTTATAATAATATATTCCGCTTAATACGAACACTCTTATACATCCCAAAAAGAGTGACAGGCACACCCCCATCACTCTTTCTCATTTTCACCACACTATTGACGGTCAGTAAGACCCCCACTGACTAAAATTTTACCTTATTTTTTCTCTAATCCTTGTCCAAATGCTTTTAAAAAGCTAAATCCAAAAGTAATGGCTCTGTTAATATCCGGGTCTTTTAATACTTTAAAGAAGTCCATAACCTTTGTTTTCTTACCCTTTTTTAATTCGTCTGTTGCAAATTGTAATCCTGTAACTAAACTCGATGTCACCTGTTTTGTTACTTCTGGATCAACAGAAGATAGCGCTTCTCCTGCCCCCATCATATTATTTAATGCATTTTTTACCGGTTCACGATTTAATTGCTCAACAGCAATTTTAGAAACATCTTCTTTTGCAGCAAGCAAACTAATTGCTGCATCTAATATGCCAGCTTGTTGCAACTGTGCTAACAATTGCATCGTCTCTTCTACCGCTTCACGATTCTCAGCTAATTGGGTTAGCAGTTCATCTGATAACTGTTGTTTCTTTTCTGCTTCTGTAATGACCTTTTTCTGAATCAATGTAATTTCTTTTGCCACGTTCTTCGCCCCCTAGTTCTGATCCACAAGTGATACGTACTGCTTTCTCTGCCATTTCTGCTGAATTTCAACACCATTTTGCGGATGACGCTTTTTATCTCTTGGGTTTGAAGCAGGAAGTGGACGATTTCCTTTTTCACGTAGTACACGCATTTTCACCATCGTTTGTTTATAAGCCGGTGTACACGTATATAGGTCTGTCGCTGTTCCTGTTAAAATATTAATCGCTTCTTCATTTACTGTCGCATGCATCGGTAAATATAACTCGTTTCCAGTCACACGATCTGTAATAAGTGCCTGTACTTTGATTTTCCCAAACGGTGATGTCAGTTCTACAAGGCCACCATCTTTCACATTCCGCTCAGTAGCAAGCTCAGGTGAAATCTCAACAAACACCTCAGAAATTTTGGATAGAATCCCCACTGATTTATTTGTCATATTTCCTTCATGGAAATGTTCTAACATGCGACCATTATTTAATAATAAATCGTAGTCTTCTGGCGCTACAACTGGCGGCACCCATTCATCTAGTGAAAGACGGGCTTTTTTATCAGGGAAATTAAAACCATCGACATATAATAACGGTGTATCACTACCGTCATGACTTCCCCAGCATAAACTGTTCCATCCTTCTAAACGATCATATGTTGCTTGTGAATAGAGCGGCGCAAGTGATGCAATTTCATCCATAATTTCACTTGGGTTCTCATAATTCCAATCCCCACCAAGTACACGTGCTACTTTTTGTAAAATCCACCAGTCTGGTTTAGAATCACCAAGCGGTTTCATAACTTCATATAAACGTTGAATACGGCGCTCTGTATTTGTAAATGTTCCCTCTTTTTCTAAACTTGGTGCTGCTGGTAAAATAACATCCGCAAAGCGCGCTGTTTTTGATAAGAACATATCTTGAACAACAAGGAAATCAAGATTTGCTAAAATATGCTGTACATGATTTGCATTTGAATCTACTAAAGCCATTTCTTCTCCCATAACATACATACCACGCAATTTTCCTTCTTCTGCTGCAAGTAGCATCGCAATGTTATTTAGCCCTGGCTCTTTCGGAATCGTAGTTCCATATGCTTTTTCAAATTTCGCACGCATTGCATCATCCGATACCGCTTGATAACCTGGAAGCCAGTTTGGTAATGTTGCCATATCACAAGCACCTTGTACATTATTATGTCCGCGGAGTGGATATGCACCTGCACCCGGGCGACGATAGTTACCTGTTACAAGAAGTAAGTTTGAAATCGCTGCAGATGTTGTACTTCCTCCTGTATTTTGTGTAACACCCATACCCCAAAGTATACAAGTACCATCTGCTTCATATACCATACGAGCCATTTCTTTTAATGTATCTTTAGAAATACCTGTAATACTTTCCGTATAATCAAGTGTATATTTTTCTAACATCTTGCTATATTCATCAAAATTCTTCACATTTTCATCTAAGAATTTTTTATCATGCCAATCTTGATCAATAATATATTTTGTTACACCAGCAAGCCATACATAGTCAGTTCCTTGGCGCGGATGAACAAACAAATCAGCACGCTCTGCCATTTCATGTTTGCGAAGGTCCGCTACAATTAGTTTTTGTTCATGCAATTTGTGAGCACGTTTTACACGTGTTGCAAGTACTGGATGTCCCTCTGTCGGGTTTGCACCGACAACAATGACTAGTCCTGCCTCAGCAATATCTTTCACTGTCCCAGCGTCACCGCCCATACCAACAGTTTTAAATAAACCATCTGTTGCTGGCGATTGACAGTAACGAGAACAGTTATCCACATTATTTGTTCCATATATTTGACGAGCTAACTTTTGCATTAAATAGTTTTCTTCATTTGTTACTTTTGAAGAAGAGATAAAGCCAAATGCATCACTACCATGTTCCGATTTAATATGTTGCATATTGGACGCAACAACTTCTAATGCTTCTTCCCATGATGCTTCAACGAACATATCCCCTTGACGAATCAAAGGCTTCGTAATACGGTCTTCACTGTTTACAAAGTCCCATCCGAACTTTCCTTTCACACATGTAGAAATTCCGTTTACTGGTGCGTCTGATACAGGTTGTACTTTTAAAATTTGACGATCCTTCGTCCACACTTCAAACGAACAGCCTACACCGCAAAATGTACAAACTGTTTTCGTCTTATTAATCTTCGTTGCACGCATTGCAGATTCAACTTCTGAAACTGCTAAAATACTACTATATCCAGGTTCTACATCCTTTACAAAATCAATCATTGGGTCTAAAACATTTGGTTTCAATCCAGTCATGAATCCAGCTTCCCCAAGCATAGATTTTTCCATTAATGCGTTACAAGGGCAAACTGTTACACATTGTCCGCAACTAACACAAGAGGAATCGTTAATACTCACCCCATTATCCCAAATAACACGCGGACGATCTAAACTCCAATCAATCGATAATGTTTCGTTTACTTGTAAATTCTGACATACTTCTACACATTGTCCACAAGCAATACATTGATTGGGATCGTAACGATAAAATGGATGAGTCATATCCACTTCTTTTGCACTAACTTTCGGTTCATATGGATATTTCTGTTCTTCAATTCCCATCATATGTACCGTATTATGGACTTTACAGTTCCCGTTATTATTATCACATACTGTACAATACAATAAATGATTCTCTAATATTCGATCCATCGCTTCCGTTTGTGCTTCTTTTGCGCGCGCTGATTGTCTTTCGATATGCATACCATTTTCTAATTTCGTTGAACAAGCACGCATTAATTTTCCATCCACTTCTACAATACATGTATCACAAGTTTGAATTGGATCAACCTCTGGTACGTGACAAATTTGTGGGTGCTCTAAATTACTTTCGTTAAATAATTGCAGTATCGTCTTTTCACCAGATGAAAGAAATTCCTTTCCATCTACGGTTACACGAACCGTTTGTTCTGCCATAGTTTCCCCTCTCCTTACAACTAACTGTACAATATAGTTTTGAATCCGTTTTCAAAACTATATTGCTGTACATTTTTTGAAACGCTCTGTTGAAATCCTATCTTAGAAGTCGATTCTTGATGCTATAAGGTATACTACAAAAGCCTAAAATGACACTATTCTACTACTCTATTATATCTCACATATACAATAATCACCAAATAATCTTCTGATAATATAGATAACGGATGCTTTTATATTTTCAATGTTTTATGATGAATAGGAAGAAAAATACATACGAAGGGGAAAATAGTATGGAGCCTGTCCAAGAAACATATAAAATGATACGTTATCAAGGAGGAGCCTTTTCCGAACGAGAAGATGAAGTTGTTACAGAATCCCCTGTAACAATTAAATTAAACGGAGAAGAATATGTAACAGTTGTATGCACTCCAAATTATATTGAAGATATGATAATAGGTTTTTTAATTTCTGAAGGAATTATTGCTTCTTATGAGAACATTGATGAGTTATGGATACAGAAAGACAAAGGGGTTGCTCATGTAAAAACATCACAAATCAATCCACTCTATCAAACGCTATATAACAAACGATATGTCACTTCTTGTTGCGGCAAAAGTAGACAAGGGTTTGTTTTTGTAAACGATGCAGCAAAAGCAAAAACTTTACATGATATACATGTAACAATTACTCCAGAAGAATGCTTTCATTTAATGAGCACCTTACAGCAATCTTCTACTACGTTTCGTCAAACAGGCGGGGTTCATAATACCGCCCTGTGCGATCGAAATACCGTTCTCATATCAAGAATGGATATTGGAAGACATAACGCATTAGATAAAATATATGGTCATTGTTTACGTAATAACATATCTGTCAAAGGAAAAATCATCGCATTTAGCGGTCGTATTTCATCTGAAATTTTACTCAAAGTTTCTAAAATCGGTTGCGAAATTGTTCTTTCTAAATCAGCTCCCACAAAATTAGCATTACAGCTCGCTCATGATTTAGGCATTACTGTAGTTGGGTTTATTCGTAATGACTCCTGTAATATTTATACTCATCCAGAACGAGTTGAAGGATATATACCAGAAACAAAATGATTCCTGCTAAAGGGATCGTTTTTTAGTTATAAAAATGGAATATATTTATTTGTTGAATAGTTAATAAAGTTAATATATAATTTCATTACATAAAGTGAATTACTAAAAAACAAATGAAGACACCTGTCTTCCTCGCATATATCTTCTTATTCTTTTACAAATTAAGAAAGAATACGTACAGAATATGTTTATGAATACACAGTAGATGTTCTATCAATATAATCATCAGACCCTTACGGATTACAAATTTCTTCTTTAAATATTAAAGCAGATTATTTATTTTCCTATAAAGCAGGATAAACTGAGGAGGTTACAGCTATGGAAATTCGTTTATTAACAAAAGAGGATGCAAAAATTTATTTAAAAGTGTGTATGGAAGGATTAACACAAAATCCAGAAGCCTTTAGTTCCTCTTATGAAGATGTATTAAAACATGAGGATCCTGTTGCTGCAATGGTAAAACGGTTAGATAACCCTAATAAATATACAATTGGTGTCTTTAAAGATAATGATTTAATTGGAATTGCTACATTAGAAACAAAGTCATTTATTAAACAAGAACATAAAGCAAAAATCGGCTCTGTTTATGTCTCTCCAAAAGCTCGTGGTCTTGGAGCTGGACGTGCATTAATAAAAGCTATTATTGAAAATGCATATAAACTACATGTTGAACAGCTCATGCTTGATGTTGTTATGGGAAATGAAGCTGCGAAAAAATTATACGAATCGCTTGGCTTCCAAACGTATGGCGTACAAGAACGTGCCTTAAAGCACAATGGACAGTATTGGGATGAAGAACATATGGTTTTATTTTTAAATGACTAATTGTATAGCATCAATTTATATAAAAAACACCTTTCGATAAAGGTGTTTTTTCTTACAACAATGTAATGTTCCCGTCATCTTATTGAATGGTTCTATTCCCTCCTCTTCGCTATACTAAAAGTACGAAATCACAACAAAAAGACATGAGAGATGAAAAAATAATAGAAGTAATAGAATGAAATCAGTAATTGGAGGAATAACAGATATGAAACAGCACAAACATCTTATTTTGTTCATTTTTGGTACAATAATCGTCACTTCAGGATTAGCAATTCTTCCTTGGTTTATTGTATAAAGCTTCTATCATTTTTTGATTCCTTCCTATACAAAAATCCCCTGTACATAGCATACAGGGGATTTTTACGTACAAATAAAAAAGCTCATTGTTTCTCAAAATGAAACAATGAGCCTTTACATCTATTATAGAATTCCGAAAAATTTATTAGCACACGTCACAATAATTAGCATAGATACGGCAATACACATCACAATAGCATTGCGCTCTTGTTTATCTTTTTGTAAACGTTCTTCTTTTTTACTCACGTGTATAGTCCCCTTTATAACAATAAAAAAAGTGTGAGATAGGAGATTTTCCTTATCCGATGCGAGGTGAATACGAAATTCCTCACTATCTCACATACACAATAGAATGGAATTGTCATTTTATAAATAAAATGACATGACGTTATGTCGCAACATAGGGTATTTTGTGTCGCTACGCTTTCTATTATAAAAAAGAGTTGTGCAAAAGTAGTGCATTTTTTATGTCAATTGCCTTAGTAGAAAAAATACACTACAATTCAATCACGTAAACAGAGTTTTTTATTATTTTCATGTAAACTATACAAAGTAGAATGAATGTTTTGAGGTGCACAAGACTATGATTAAAATCTTATTAGTAGACGATGAAGAACGCATGTTGCGATTGTTAGATTTATTTTTGAGCCCACGTGGTTATTTTTGTATGAAAGCCAATTCAGGTATAGAAGCTCTTGAACTAATTCAACAAAAGAACTTCGATATCATTTTATTAGATGTGATGATGCCCAATATGGATGGATGGGATACATGTTATCAAATCCGTCAAATCAGCAATGTTCCAATCATAATGTTAACAGCTCGTAATCAAAACTACGATATGGTAAAAGGACTTACAATGGGAGCCGATGATTATATTACAAAACCTTTTGACGAACAAGTACTAGTTGCACGAATTGAAGCTGTACTGCGCCGAACAAAAAAGGATGGTTTTATAAGCTTCAATGGCATTGAATGGGATAAAACAAAACATACTGTTACTGTTTACAGCGAGAAAATTCCCCTTACACCTATCGAGTTTTCATTACTAGGACTGTTTTTACAAAATACAAACCGAGCTTATAGCCGTGATGATTTAATTGAAAAAATATGGGGTTATCAAACAGATATTGAATATCGTACTGTTGACTCACATATTCGCAATATCCGTGATAAATTACGAAAAAAAGACTTTCCTGTTGAAAAATACTTAGAGACTATCTATAAAGTGGGATATAAGTGGAAAAGCGAATGAAAATAATAATGCGAAACTTTTCTAAGTGGGACATGACTCACCTCACACTTAGAATTAGTTAAACAACACGTGATAAAACTTTGGTCAGTGGTGAGATTTCTTCCGCTGGCCATTAATGTGAAATAAAGGTATGGTGAAAAAATGAACAAACTTTCGCTCAAAATTGGTACATATTTCTTAATATTAGCTTTATGTATTGAAACAATTGCCTTTGTATCTTGTCATACAAGTCTGGCGAACATGCGTATCGAGGAAGAAAAATCCGCCCTTTTAGAAAAAGGAAAGCGCTATAGTAACTTTATTTCAAGACGTTATGGGCCACGAGCTTTTGAACATGCTGCAGCAATGGAATCACATTCTAATTCAGATACAAAGTTAGTCATAACAGACACTAATGGGCAAATCCTTTCCTCTTCTGATCCGGTAACACAAGAAATGAAAAAGCAACTTGCTTCCAAAATAAACTGTACTTCAATAGATGGAACTTTGGTTGAGAAAAATTGGAAAACATCGAAATTTATTTCAACAGCAACGCCAATTATCATTCATAGACAAATAGCTGGGTATGTACATATGTTTTTAGATACAGCCTTCTTAGAAAAAATGATTCTTCGTTTAACACGTCAATTTATTATTATTGGTATACTAACTCTTATTTTAACAACCATTTCTGTATTTATCTTTTCTCGTGTCATTACCGATCCTCTTATTAAAATGAAACGTGCAACAGAAAAAATGTTAAAGCTGAATAAACCAATTAAATTAGGAATTAAACGCAATGATGAACTCGGTAGTTTAGCAACAACAATTGAAGAATTATCCAGTGAATTAGCCTACATGAAAAAAGAAAGAAATGAATTTCTTGCAAGTGTAGCACACGAACTGCTCACACCACTCACGTATATGAAAGGTTATGCGAAAGTTGCTAAAAGAGATTCTTTATCTAAAGAAGAACGTGAAGAATACCTACAAATTATCGAAGATGAAACCGATAGTGTAACAGGACTCGTTCAAGATTTATTCGATCTTGTTCAGCTAGAACAACATCAATTTATTATAAAAAAACAAAAAGTTCCACTCTTGCCTTTTCTAGAGCGCATGATTGAAAAAACAAAAACTACACTTGCTAAAAAACAAATGAAAATTAAGTTCTACTGTGTAGATAACCTCGATGTATGTATGGATGAACGCCGAATGGAACAAGTTATGCTAAATTTATTACACAACGCCTATCAGCATTCTTATGAACAATCAATTATTACTGTACACGCATCACAAAATGAGAATACTTTTTCTATAAGTGTGCAAGATGAAGGAGAAGGTATTCCACAGGAAGATATTCCACATATTTTTGATCGTTTTTATCGAGTTGATAAATCAAGAACTCGAGCTACAGGGGGGAAAGGAATCGGTCTAGCTGTTGCAAAAGAAATTGTTGAATTACACAGCGGCTCCATTCAAGTAAAAAGTAAGTTAAGAATTGGAACTGAATTTATTATTGAATTACCAATTGAATAATATGTACGTTAAATCACCAGTAGTGTCTTTACTTCAAAACTGCTGGTGATATTATATTAATAGCCAATATTTATTCGCAAATCATTAGTAAACACATTAAAATACTACTAGTACGAGCTGACCTTTTGAAATTATTCTTATTTCAATATAAAATGTAAATACAACTGTGAAAGGTTCGGAGGGTGATACGATTGGAAATCCATGTATTAACAAAACAAGAGGCAGAAATTTACTTAGAACTTCGTGTAGAAGGATTAAAACAAAATCCAGAGGCTTTTAGTTCTTCTTATGAAGATATTATTAATAAAGAATGCCCGATTGAGTATAAAGCACAGAAATTAGCACAAGATGAAAACTATACACTAGGTGCATTTAATGACGATAAATTAATCGGGGTTGCAACCTTGGAAACGAAACCATACGTGAAACAAGAGCATAAAGCAAAAATCGGCTCAGTATATGTATCTCCAAAAGCACGTGGACTTGGAGCAGGAAAATCCCTCATTAAAGAGTGTATTGAACTTGCAAAAACATTAGAAGTAGAACAAGTTATGCTTGATGTTGTTGTCGGAAACGATGGTGCAAAAAAACTTTACGAATCATTAGGATTTAAAACATTTGGTGTACAAGAGCGCTCTTTAAAATATAACGGCCAGTACTGGGATGAAGAGCATATGGTTTTATTCTTAGATGAAGAAAACTAATAAAAAAATCCTCAAGTATATGAGGATTTTTTTATTACCATTTTACATTGCAAACCACGCATTATATAACAACTGAATTGCCTCTTCAATCTCTGCCTCTGATAAAATAGCAAACCCAAGTAAAACTGTATTTTTTGAAGTAGTCCCTTCTTTATAGTACATAGAAACTGGATATACTTTTATACTATTTTCAGCTGCTCTTTTTATTAATTCTTCTTCTAACATTTTATTGTGAACCTTTAATAAGATATGTAAGCCAGAATCTTCTCCGATTACTTCCACCTTATTAGAAAAGTACCTTTCTATCGCTGAGACAAGAGCATCTCTCTTTTTCCGATAAACGACTCGCATCTTATGAATATGTTTTTCCCAATATCCTTCATTTAAAAACCTTCTAATGATTTCTTGATCGATTCTTGAAACACTTTGTGTATAAAATAAATATTGTGTTTGATACAACTCAATTAGCTGTTTAGGCAGCACCATGTAGCTCATACGTAATGATGGAAGCAATGCTTTTGAAAATGTTCCCATATAAATTACATTTCCCTCTGTATCAAGCCCTTGCAATGCTGGAATCGGCTTTCCAGAGTAACGAAACTCACTATCATAATCATCTTCGATAATATAACGTCCACGCTCCCCTTGTGCCCATTGTAATAGTTGCATCCTTCTTTTAATTGGCATAATCATTCCACACGGAAATTGATGAGATGGAGTAACGAACACAACATTTGCATTACTACCTTCTAAATCTGAAATACAAATCCCATCCTCATCAAGCGAGAGCATCTGAACATTTTCTTCTCCTTTCTCAAAGGTAACCAATTTCCGGTGATATCCTGGATTTTCAACTGCAAAATGACTTCCCTTTAGCAGCTGAAACAACATTCTTATTAAAAATTGTGTTCCGGCCCCTATTACAATTTGACTTGCTGAACATCTCACACCTCTTGATTCATATAAATATTTCGCCATCTCTTCACGCAAACTCGCTTCACCTTGGGGATGGCCAAGAAAGAGTAGATCCTTATTTTCTAGTTGCCATACCTCGTTTGAAATCTTCCGATAAACCGAGAATGGAAATGCATTTACATCTACACCTGTTTGTGTAAAATCATATTTATATTTCTGTTCCCTATGCAGTACTTCCTTAACAACTTCTCTTTTTTTCACTGTATATATCATTTGTTCAATTTCACATACAAAATACCCCTTACGTGAAACTGATTCAATATATCCTTCTGCAAGAAGCTGTTCATATGCCGATTCCACTGTATTTTTACTTACCTCTAAATGCGCCGCTAACTTTCTTTTTGCTGGGAGCTTCGTCAAAGGAGGGATTTTTCCACTTCTTATTTCTGCTTTTATATACTCGTATAACTGTACATACAGTGGGATTTTTTCCTCCATATTCAAATTTGGTGTTAATTCTAACATGAAATCTGACCCCTTTATAAAATGAATTATTGATACTTTTTATAGTACCAGAAGTTATATATAATTCCTTCTATCATGTAAATTTTAAAAAATCAATCTTAGAAAGGAGCATCATGATGATGAACAATAACAGACGACTCGGTCTCATTATGATTATTACAGGAGCTACTTTATGGGGAGTATCAGGTCCGATGATTCAGTGGCTTTTTCAACATACTAAGGTATCATCTATCGATTTTTTAGTAATTCGCCTATTGCTTGCTGGGGTCTTTATTTTATGTTTCTTACTTACCAAAAAACAAAATATATTTCGTATTTGGCAACACCCACGCCATCTTTTACAACTTATCATTTTCTCTATTCTTGGGATGCTTGGCGCACAGTATGCTTTTATCGAAACAGTGCATATTAGCAACGCTGTTACTGCTACTCTATTTCAATTTTTAGGGCCAGTTCTCATTACTATTTATGTTGCAGTGCAACATAAAAAGCTTCCTTCCATTATGCAAGTATTGGCAATTGTCTCTGCCCTGACAGGAACATACTTTATCATTACAAATGGATCCGCCCAAAATATTGTCTTATCGAAAGAAGCGATTTTATTTGGTCTGTTAACAGCAATTGGTTTTGCCTTTTACACGCTGCACCCAGCTTCCCTTATTAAACAATGGGGGACGACTCTTATTATTGGCTGGGGTATGTTAATCGGGGGTCTTGCACTATTTATTTGTAATCTCTCCTTCGAATGGAAACAACTTTCACAAACCTTTACATTGCAAACATTCTCTATGCTAATTCTAATCATTGTAAGTGGAACACTTTCTTTCCTTCTTTACATTGGTAGTCTAAAATATTTATCAGCAACAGAGACAAGTATTTTATCTAGTATTGAACCGCTTGTAGCAGCCATTGTTTCCATCACTTGGCTAAAAGAATCTTTCGGAGCATACCAATTACTAGGCGGTGTGTGTATCGTCATTGCTGTTATTTTCTTAACAATGCCAGAAAAAGATGCAGAGCCTACATTTACAACTGAACAAATATAGTACAAAATGTCAAAAGAGGTCATACTAAACTTATGACCTCTTTTTATGAATTAAAAGGAATTGTCCTGTCTTCTAGCAAATACAATTACACTAACTATGAAAAATAGGAGTGTGGCAAGATGAAAAAAATTGGAACCGTGCTACTTTTCTCCTGTATCATCACTGGCTGTACCTCACTAGGGCAAAATTCCAAGGAACCGATAAAAGAAATAACCGAAATCTCTAAACCTCAAACTAACGCACCCACCTTTTTTCACCTTAGTGTCTTAAAGGATGTTTACTGGCAAGAAAGCCCTTCCTTTGTAGAAGGAAAGATGCCGTTAAAAGGCATTGAAGGAAAGATTGCAATTGCAGATAGTACTTTCATTGCCAATGAGAAAAATAAACAGATGTGGTTCTTCCTCGATCCACAAATGCCATCTGGTAAACTATCTATTATTGCTCTAAAACAAGGATCTACAACACCCACTCCCGTACTCTTTCCAGATGAAGCTTCCGAACAGACTTGGACTACTCCTACTCCCATTCATTCAAATACAGAAGAACTACCTCTTCTTATGTCACTGCCTTCCCCCGGATTATGGGTATTAAATGTATATATTGATGAGAAATATTATGAGCAAATTGTTATTCATGTAGAAAAGAGTGACAAAGCTTAATTTCTTCCTTACAACAATGTAATTCTTATGTCATCTACTTCGATAGTTGTATCTCCCTCTCTCTCTTATACTAAAAATAAGAAATGCAACAACAAACAAGGAGAGATGAGAGATGAAAAAAGTGATGGATGTTGTAGTGGCAGTGGTAGAGGTTTTCGTAAATGGAAAGCAAGTTGCAATGGAGTTGAATAAATAATGCAGAGCGAAATATTTATTACTAATCATATAAAACAATAAGCGGGAGTACGATTTCTTTATTGTTTTGATCTCTTATCTCACTAAAAAAGCAGCGCCCTTCTAAGAAGATGGCACTGCTTTTTTATTATTATTTTAAATAACTTGGCATTTTTGTAATTTGCGCTACTCCTGATTCAATTGCTGCTTTTGCTACTGCAGCTGCAACACTTGGGACAACTCTTTTATCTAGCGGATTCGGAATTACATAGTTTTCATTACGTTCTTCATCAGTAATGATGTTAGCGATCCCATATGCTGCAGCTAATTTCATTTCCTCTGTAACATCTGTTGCACGTACATCTAATGCCCCACGGAATATACCAGGAAATGCCAACACGTTATTTACTTGGTTTGGATAATCAGAACGCCCTGTTCCAACTACAACAGCACCAGCCTTTAGTGCATCCTCTGGGTATATTTCTGGGATTGGATTCGCCATTGCAAACACAATTGGTTTTTCACTCATTGTCTGTACAAGTTCTGTGGTTAACACATTAGGAGCAGATACACCGATAAAAATGTCTGCTTCATGAATCGCTTCTTTTAATGTTCCACGTATATATTCGCGATTTGTTTTCTTTGCAATCTCTATTTGTGCCGGATTCATCCATGATTCACCCTCACAAACAATTCCTTCTAAACTTACTAATGTAATATGCTGCGCTCCAGCTTGTAACAGTAATTTAGCAATTGCTATCCCTGCCGAACCAGCACCATTAATGACAATTTTCACTGCATCCATCTGTTTGTTTACAACTTTTAACGCATTAATAACCGCAGCTAAAACAACAATTGCTGTTCCATGTTGGTCATCATGAAACACCGGAATATTTGTTTCTTCTTTTAAGCGCTTTTCAATTTCAAAACAGCGCGGCGCTGCAATATCTTCTAAATTAATACCTGCAAATGTAGGTTCTAAGTTTTTAACAATGGTTACGATTTCATCTACATCAGTCGTTCCAAGACAAAGCGGAAATGCATCTACATTCGCAAACTTTTTAAATAAAATACTTTTTCCTTCCATAACAGGCATAGCTGCTTTCGGGCCAATATCACCTAATCCAAGTACTGCTGTTCCATCCGAAACAACTGCAACCATATTACCGCGCGCTGTATAGTCATAAGCTGTTTCTTCATCTGCAGCGATCGCTTTACAAGACTCAGCCACTCCTGGTGTATATGTCAAACTTAAATCATCTGCTGAATTTACTTCTACTTTACTTGTAATTTCAATTTTCCCTACCAATTCTTTATGAAGTAATAATGAACGTTCATTAATTTGACTTTCTAACATATAAATAAGCTCCTCCTAATTTGACAAGCTAGCTACGTTTTTACATAGCTAGCTTGTATGATAATAATTTACGAAAACATTTTTAATAAAATTGTTGCTGTTACGACCATTGCAGCACCGCCCAAACGCGTGGAAATTTGCGCAAATGGCATTAATTCCATACGATTTGAAGCTGATAAAATCGCAACGTCTCCAGTTCCGCCTAATCCGCTATGGCATCCTGTTACAATCGCAGATTCAACTGGGTACATTTTCATGACTTTCCCAACAAGGAAACCAGTCGTTATCATTGTTAATACTACTGATGCACACACCACAACATATCCAACTGAAAGAACAGCTGCTACATCTTTTAATGGGATATATAACAATCCTAAACCAACCATTAATGGCCACGTTAAGCTTGTCGAAATAAATTTATATAAGTGATATGCACCTTGCTCCATTTTTGCTGGCATTAATTTAAAGTATTTTACAAGTGCTGCTGAAAAGATCATAATGATTGCCCCTGGAATACCAATAAATTTAGAAGCAAATCCACCGAAAATAAAGAACGTACATGCAATTAATAAACCTGCTCCCATTAATGAGAAGTCAATTGGTTTTTCTGTATTTTGTTCTTTTAATAATTCATCTTGATCACCTGTTTTTACCAATGCACCATTACCGCTAAGCTCTGGTTTTTTCTCACCTAAGCGCTTCATGTATCCAGCGCTTACAATCGCAAACATATTTCCGATAACCGCTGCTGGCACAAGCTGAGATACAAATGTTGCTGATGATTGATTTAAAATGTCACTGTAAGCTAAGGAAAGTGGTAAAATACCTTCTCCGATACCACCGCTCACAATTGGTACAATGATAAAGAAGAACGTTCGCTTCATTTCAAATCCAAATAATGATCCAACTAATAATCCAACTGCAATAGAAGCAATTGTTCCTACAACTAACGGAATAAACATACGAACAAACCCTTGTACTAACACTTTACGGTTCATTCCTAAAACACTTCCGACTACTAAACAAGAAATATATAAATATAAAAAGTTCGACTTTTTCATTAGCATCGTCGCTGCTTCCATTGAAGCTGGATTCATCCAATTAAAAAACACTAGTAAAGATGGAATAAATAATGAAAGAATTGCTGGTCCACCAATATTTTTTAAAATCGGAATCCTCATCCCAATATCACCTAAGAAAATCCCCATGATCATAATGACTGCAAATCCACCAATCATATCAGCAGGTAATTTGTTATATACAGATGCTCCATAAATAATAGCTGCTAATACGATATATAACGGTAAAGGTATAACACCAATTTTAATATTCATAATTTTTGAAACAAAAGACTTTTGTTCCACCTCTGTTGTTTCCACGGGTGATACCGCTTCCACTTTTTTTTGAATCCCCATATAGGCACCTCCTTATATTCTTATCTACAATATTAAAACGCTTTCAATAGTAAAAATAGTTTTTGTAAGTTTTGTAATTAGTTTTGTAATTAAAAAAAGTATAAGCGGCTTATATAAGCCGCTTATACATACAAACGTATTTTGTTTTCATCGATGCATCGTAATTTACTTACTGGTCTCCCCACATGTTGATAAACCATTTCATTTTCTAAAACCCCAATTTCAGTTAAGAACATTACATACTTTCGAATAGACACCCTTGAAATTCCAACTAATTGAGCCATTTCATCTGTTGTAAATGCTTGTCCATGAAGTGATTCTATTTGCTTCCAAATTAACTGTAATGTTTGTCTTGTTAGCCCTTTTGGCAGCTCTTTATTCACATAAGTTTCTACTTTTTCTTTTTGTAAAATCAACGTATCTAATTCAGACTGGCTAATTTTTTGCTGTTCTTTCATAAAGATAAATTTTTCTCGATATGCGGTTAATGCTTCCTTAAACCTTTCAAATGTAAATGGTTTAATTAAATAATCAACAACCCCATATTGAAGTGCTTTTTTAATACTTCCCATATCATGCACAGCTGAAATCATGATAACATCAATTTCTTTTTCTTGATTCCGAATATGCAGTAGCAATTCAAATCCTGTATCAACAGGCATAAAAATATCAAGCAATATGAAATCTATAGACGATTCCTTTAATATCTCTACTGCTTCTTTCACAGAATTAGCTATATGAACAAGTTCAAACCCTCCTACTTGCTCTAAATAATGCTTATTTAACATCGCTACCATTGGATCATCTTCTACAATCAAAACTTTGATCATATCCCTATCTCATCCCTACTTTTGTATGGTATTTCAATGGTTATAGTCGTTCCCTTCCCTAACAAAGACTCTACCTGTATATCCCCATTTATTCGCTTTAAACTATCCTTTACAAGATACAAACCATATCCTCGATTTTCTCCTTTTGAGGAATACCCTTTGACAAATAATTTGTCAATTTCTTCTTGCCGGATTCCAACTCCTGTATCTTTAACTGTGATAATCATCTTATCATGATATTGAATAGAAATATCTACTCGCTTATATTGACAATTTATCACCGCATCTAATGCATTATCAATTAAATTTCCTACAATTGTAATGAGTTCATGAATAATACTTTCATCATATGGCTCTGGTAAGTAAGAATTTTCGCTTACAATGAGTTGTATACTCTTTTCCCTTGCGTAACTAAGTTTACCAAGCATAAATCCTGCAAATACAGGATTTTTTATTTTTCGCATCACACCACCAATTTCATATTGATGCTCCGAGACCATGTTACTAATATAGGTCTCTAATTGTTCATAATGCTTCATATGTGTAAGCCCTAATACAACATGCATCTTATTCATAAACTCATGAGATTGTGCCCTGAGCGCTTCTGCATAAAGTTGAATATCCGTTAATTGTTCTGCTAATTGCCTAATCTCTGTTTTATCACGAAATGTTGCAATAGCACCAACAATTTCTCCTTTAACATATAAAGGAACTCTATTTGTAACAATGGTAATTCCATAAAGATTTTGTTCCTCATACAATTGTGCTTTCCCCGTTTGTAACACTTCTTTTATACATGAGTTGGGCATATACTTCTCAACATCTTTACCAATAAAATCTTCTTCGAGACCACTTTTCTTAAATAACCGTTTCGCTTCGTTATTAATTAAAGTAACTCTCGCATCTTTATCGACAGCAATAATTCCTTCTTTAACAGATTGTAACATCGTATTCCGTTCTTCTAAAATTTTTGCGATTTCGCTAGGTTCAAGATCAAATAAAATTTTCTTAATATGTCTAGCTAATAAAATAGCACCTATAATTCCAACTAAGATTCCAACACCGACACCGATATAAATAATGTATCTACTCTCTTTTATCCTCTCATGCACATTATCAGCTGAAATTCCGACAGCAACAACCCCCATTTGTTCTCTCGTTTCAGAAAAAACAGGTACAAACACTCGCATAGAGATTCCCAATGTTCCTTCTGCCATTGATACATGCTCTTTTCCTTTTAAGGCTATCCCTTCATCCCCCCCTACAAAGTGATGGCCGATTTTTTGAGGATCTGGGTGAGATTTGCGAATGCCATTCATATCCATGACCACGATAAATTGAACATCTGTATTTTTTAACAACCGATTTGTATACGTTTGAATTTCAGATATATCTTTTCTTCCTGCTAAAGCATCAATTACAAGTGGTGAATTTGCTACAATACGCGCGATTGTTTTTGCTTTTTCAGCTTGACTTTCTTCCGTCGTACGTTCGACATTATGACTAATTAATATATCTGTTACAAGTAAAGAAAGTAAAATAACAGTACATACCAGCAACGTAATCGTTTTCCATAAACTTAACAATTTTTTTCTTTTTCTCATCCCTTTATTGTCTCCCTTATTTCTTCTTTACTACACGCGAAATCTATCTTACTTATTCTTTTTTATGAATACAACGTTTTTTAATACAACTGAACTTTAATCATGCCTCAGCAAACGGGATTTTACGAGGATTTTATCTCCCACCTATTTTCTTTGTTTTTACTGAATCTTGAGATGAGAATATTACCGTTCGCAAACAGTAAAATAATAAATGGTAGCGATTTTTGCAAACGAGAAATATTCATCATTGTTTTTCTCTCCTATCTCCCGATGTATAACTAAACAAAAACAAGAGAAATTCAGTATAAAAAATTATGCTGAATTCCTCTTGTTTTTGTTAAATATAATCATCACTTTCTCTTCTTAACTCCATTTCTGTCCCATTCACTTTGAATTTTGCACATAACTAATAGCTTGACTCCCCATCTGTATCCATGCCTGTTCAAAGCTTTCGCGTGGAACACTTACACTTGCAGTATCACTAAGCGGATCATGAATATAAACTAACTCCTTATCATAACCAATAAGAAGAATACAATGTTCATTGTACGTAATAGAGACATTACCTGCATCTGTTTCCCATGTATCAAATTCATTTTCATCCAAAGGAGCATATGTTGCATTTGTAATCATAACAACTGGCTTGCCCTCTTTTACAGTTTTATAAATTTCATTTATATTTTCACCTGTTAAATCAACAACTTGATTTGGTAAGTATTTATTTGCTAACTGAAAAAGCGGTTCATGATACACACCATATCCTGATTCAGAAAAAGTATAAATATTCCCTACAAACCCTTCATGTGGATTACCGCGTACACCATCATTTGAAAAGGCAACTTTCTGTATTTCATCTGCCAACGTCATCTTACCTACTGAAACACCTGCGTACTGTAACATCATGGCTAAGCTAGTTACTTCGCAGCCTCTATCTAACTCTGGTAACTGCTGGATAAAAGGTACATTTTGCAATAATACTTTTTCTTCATCTGCATTCCCCAGCGTCTTTTTCTTTTTTGCTTGCGCAACTGGAGTGACAAGCTGATTCTTACCGCTTTCCTTTTGAACAAATTTGTTTGAGACGATTCTCTTTACATTTTCTACACGTTTAGTAACAGGCATTATGCCGCTCCGTTTCATATATACACTACAGATAAATATCCCTAATACAATCAAACATATATACACCTTCCACTTTCGCTTCATTCTTCTATCTTCACGTCCTTTTTAATTCGTTAAATACGAATAAAATGCATCCGCATCTGTTTGAACCATAGGTAAAAAGACAAGTTCTTTTCCCTTTTCAGGTTGTTCCTTTTTTATTTTCTCTGTTAACTGTTGAATATTTGTATTTGTACTATCTATGCCAAGCTCGTCTGCAATTTGTATTACTTTCTGCTCATTTATTTCTCTTAGCACTTGGTAAATATCTTTACCATATAAATCAATATGAAGTTCTTTTGCTTCGGCCTGAATTTTCCCCTCGTATACTTCTTGTGCCAAATCTTCTATACCTTTTCCTTTTTGCGAAATCCCTAGCTGTTTCGCTTCTTCCTTTACTTTCGTTCCATAAATCTCAGTTGCAATCTCTTCTATTTCTTTTCCTTTGGTTGAAACCCCAAGTTTATCTGCTTCATCATTGATCTTGATTGTATTAATTTGATTTATTAAATCCACAATAGATGTATCATCTATTATTATTCCTAAATTCGCTGCTTCTTTTTTTACTTTGGTTTCATAGATTTCTTCTGAAAGAGCCCCCACATCTTTTCCCTCAGTAGGAATCCCTAGCTGTTTTGCTTCCTGATCAACTTCAGTTTCATGAATTTCTTTTTCTACTGTGATTTGTTCTTTACCATCCGTTTCAATTCCTAGTTTTTTTGCTTTTTCCTCTGTATGTGCCACATGTATTTTCCCATCATTTAGTTGTTCTTTACTGCGCTGAACAAAGTCCGTTTTTCCTTTTGACATCATAGAAGAGGATGCGCCTCCCATTACGCTTAAACTCAACATTCCAATAACAAATAATGACACTATCTTTTTCTTTTCCAAATTTCATCTCCCCTTTACATTTCTTACACTGTGATTTTCTTCTGATGCTTCCTCTTCCATTTTCCCCACATTATCGTAAAAGATATGCTCAATTCGGTTCCTATTAAAATTACCCATGAACATAACTATCTAGCTATCCTCAAAAAGAATACAAAGTGATTACTTTTTCTCTCTTTTGTCCTTCTCATTCTGTGTAAACTCTATTATTAAAAATATTTCTTAACTTTCCCTTAACAAAAAGACGACCTTGTAAAAACAAGATCGTCTCCAATTTCTTTATATTCTTTGATTTTTAGGTAAAATCACTTCAAAACAAGTACCTTCATTCATTTTACTCTCTACTTTTATTTTCCCATGATGCTTTTCTACAATCCAGCTGGCAATTGAAAGACCTAAACCAGCACCTTCTGCCTTCGTTCTTGCCTTATCTCCTTGATAAAAACGGTCAAATAACTTTGGAATCTCTTCTTCTTTTATTCCAATTCCATTGTCTTTTACCTGAATCGTAATTGAACTATTGGTTTGCATGCATGCTACTTGAATCGTTCCGCCCACATCAGTATATTTCATCGCATTGTCTAATAAAATTACCACCATTTGATGAATTCGTTCTCTATCACCAATAAAAGATACTTTAGATTCGATTTCCAATGTCATCTTTTTCTCTTGATACGCAGCAATTTCTGTATAAGGATCTACTACTTCCGTTAATAATTCATCTAATGCAAATTCCTTTTTATACATTTCAATTTGATTCGAATCCGAACGAGCTAATAATAATAAATTAGCAACAAGCTTCGATAACCTTCTACACTCCTTTGAAATTGTAGAAATATCAATTGCCTTTTCCTCTATCGTGGCGGAAGGAGACTGAAATAATACATCCGTTTTAGATTGAATGACCGCTAGTGGTGTTCTTAATTCATGAGATGCATCAGAAACAAACTGTTGTTGCTTTTCCCAAGAATTACGAATTGGTACAAGAGCTTTTCCAGCTAAGAAAAATCCCATCCCAATTGCACATAAACTTCCTATACTGCATCCAATTATAATAATTAATAATAATGTGTGGAGCATCTCTTTTTCGGCTGTTGTTTCGCGTAATATTTGAAATGTCACTTTTTCTCCAGATACCAAATCTATTTGAAACGCCCATGTTCGAAAGCTTTTTCTTTCTACCTCTATATCATGAAACCCTCCAAATTTTTTCGGAAATAACGTAGATTGATTTTCTTCCCAAAAATTAGGACCTCGAAATTTTGGTTCCATATCTATCAACTGATTCTTTTCGTTCCATTTCAATACGAGAATCCGTGAATCTCCAATGCGTAAATCTTTATTTAAACCAAACTGTTTTTGCATCGATCTATTATTCTTTGTCTGCTTAACAATAAAATTCCTTATAGAATCATCTATCCCTTTATAAATTCGATCGTGTGTATATGAATAAATAACGCTTCCCAATATGCCAATTAATATAATAAACACTAATGAATTTAACACGGTAAGTTGAATGCGGGTTCTTTGAAACATACTCTTATTTTTCATTTTTCTTTTAACATATACCCAATCCCGCGAACGGTTTGAATATCTTTTTGATAACCAAATGGCTCCAACTTTTTTCGTAAATGATGAACATACACTTCAACAATGGCTACCGTTGTATCTGAATCGAATCCCCAAACGCGATCAAAGATTTGTTCACGCATTAAAATCTTTCCACTATTTTGAATGAGGTACTCTAAAAGTTCATATTGCTTTAATGTTAATTTAATTGCTTCTCCACCCACTTGAATATCCTTGTCCTTTCCGAACAACTCGATTCCACGGTAGTTAATGGTTTGCTTTGTTGTTAAATTACCACTTCTTCGTAATAAAGCTCGAATTCTCGCTTTCAGCTCGGGAGCTTGAAATGGCTTTATTAAATAATCATCCCCTCCAAAATCTAATCCTTTCACACGGTCTTCCAAAGAATCTTTAGCAGTCAAAAACAAGACAGGTGTTTCAATTTTGTCATTCCGTATTCTTTGAATTACTTCAAAACCATCTATCACCGGTAACATCACATCAAGAAGTATTACATCATAAATATTTTGTAACGCCAAAAATAAACCATCTTCTCCATTCATTGCTGTATCAACTTCAAACTCATCACATAAAATTTGTGTAATTGATTCCAATAAAGGTGCATTATCTTCTACAACTAATAAGCGCATACCACTTTCTCACCTTTCATCAAATATAAAGTGAAACTTTAATCGGTGGTGATTTTCTTCATCCCTCACTGATTATTAGTAGCCCGCGAATAGCGGGATAAATAATTACTGTTACCATTTTTCATAATAACAAAAGAGAGCAGCACAACATACTTATCCTTACTTCCAAACGATTTCCAGGCTTGTATCCGAACACTTCACCTTGCCTTGCTTCCTCTAAATCCTACGTACTTATAATAATTATATATCATTGTCTATGTAGACCTGTCATAACATGAATCATTTTCTCGCTTATTTACCATCCGTTTATATATGTACTTTATTATGAAAGCTATTCCTTAACTTTCCCTTAACAAAAGAAGTTTCAAAAAGGAGAATTTGTACCCTTACAACACTGTAATCCTCATGTCACCTAATTCGATAGTTACAAGACTTGCTACCCGCTATACTTAAAGTAAGAAATGAGACAACAAGCAAAGGAAAGATAAGAAAGCCGTATCTTTTTTACAGATACGGCTTTCTTTTATTTTTGATTTGTACGGTTCGAAATACTAATTGCCCGATTTGTTGTTTTTGCTGCTTCATCTAATGCTTCTTTACTATTTTTCCCATCATACATTGCTTCTAGCGCTTTTACAACTGCATCGCGGGATTCAGGAAATACACTAATAAGTGCACCTTGTGTTGCAACAGATGGTTTTGTTGCTTGTAACTGTTCTACCGTTACTTTTAACTGTGGATATTTTTCATATTGTTGTTTTACTAAAGGCTCATTATATGCATCTGGGTTAATAGAGAAATAACCTGTTTCCGTATGCCATTTTGCTTGTACATCTGCTTTTGTTAAATATTTCATAAAGTTCCAAGCACCTTTTTGTGTTTCTTCTGCGACCATATTCGTCATCCATAGTGATGCACCGCCAATAACAACTCCGTTTTGTTTCACATCTTCTGGATATGGGATATATGCTACTCCTACATTAAATTTAGACGAATCAATCACATTACGAACACCTGCTGAAGAATCTAAATACATCGCAACTTGTCCAGATTGGAATGCGGCACGAACATCATCCCAACTCGCCCCATACTTTCCTAATGTACCAGCTTTATTCAGTTCATCTAATAAACCAAATACTTTTTGTCCCTCTTTTCCGTTAAATACAGCTTTTTTCGCTGCACCTTTACGCCCATTTTCTTTATCAACATATAACCCACCTTGTGTTGCCAAAAGCTCTTCAAAGAACCATCCGTAATTTAACATTGAAAAACCGTACTGTTTTACGCTTTCGCCTTCTTTAACAGTTAATTTTTTTGCTGCTTCTTTTAATTCAGCGTATGTTTTCGGTGCTTTTTCCGGATCGAGCCCCACTTTTGTAAAGGCATCTTTATTATAAATTAATACTGGTGTAGATGAATTAAATGGCATGGAATACATTTTCCCATCAACTGAATAGTAATTCGTAATCGCTTTTTCTAATTTCGATGTATCATATTTATCCTTTTTAATCCAGCTATCAATCGGTGTAATCTTTTTACTATCAATCATATATCTCGTTGTAATTTCGCTAGATTGAACGAGAGCTGGTGATTCTTTTGAAGCTGTTATATTTTTAAACTTCGTTAAAGATTCTTCATAGGAACCTTGAAATTCAGCTTTCACCTCATATTTATTTTGTGACTTATTATAATCTGCAACAATTCCATCTAACACACCTTGCGTTTTTCCACCCATTGCATGCCAAAAGCGAATAACTGTTTTATCTCCATTCTTTTCTGCGGGAGCTACTTTTTCCTTTGCTTCAGATTTCCCCTCTGTTTTACTACTTGAACAAGCTGCAGCTGATAAAGCCATCGTTACTGCCATTATAATAACAGCACCTTTTTTCCAAAATCTCATCTCAATCCCACCTTTTCATATGTATGTTTATTTAATTGCCCCTTTTGTTAAACCTTGTTGCAACTGCTTCTGACCTAAAAATAATAAAATTAAAGTCGGAATCACAATAACTGTAACTCCTGCCATCACACTGCCCCAATCTGTTGCAACTTCCTGAGATTGAAGTTGTTTCACCCCAATTTGTACGGTTCTAATTTTCTCATCATTCGTAACTAGGAGAGGCCATAAATACATATTCCATGTTGTTAAAAAGCTATATACACCTAGTGTTATAAAACTTGTTTTACAATAAGGAATGACAATACGGAATAAAAACTTCACATGGCCAATCCCCTCGATAAAGGCAGCTTCTTTTAACTCATTTGGAAGCGTCATAAAATGCTGACGTAATAAAAAGATTCCAAAAGCAGTTGCAAAGAACGGAACCGTCATTCCAGTAAATGTGTTAATCCATCCAAATTGTTGTACCGTTAAAAAGTTCGGTACCATCGTTGCTTCCCATGGGATAAGCATCGTTGAAATAAACAGAAAGAAAATAAAATTTCGTCCTTTAAAATTTAAAAATACAAATGCATAAGCAGCTAAACTTGATACAACAAGCTGCCCAATCATCACTGCTGTTGAAACTATAAAACTATTGTATAAATAAGAAAACAGCGGTACTTTCTGAAAAATATGTACAAAATTATCGAATGTAAATTGTGTCGGGAACATCCTTCTCATTTGAATGTCTTCTGGCGTCATGAACCCTAGCAAAAATGCGTATAGAACTGGAAAAAAGACCATCACTGCGCTTATGGTAAGCAGTATGTATAAAAGAATATGTTGTTTCCACTTATTCGTAATCATTTATAATGCACCTTTCTCTCTGCAAACTTAAATTGAAGTAATGTGGCAAGAAAAATGAAAATAAATAATACCATTGCCTGTGCACTCGCTGTACCAAATTGATGATTCGCAAAAGCTTCTTTATAAATAGAGTACACAATTAAGTTTGTTGCATCGTTTGGTCCACCGTGCGTTAAAATATCAATCTGTCCAAAGCTTTGAAATGCACTAATTAAAGTAACTGTTATAATAAAAAATAATGTAGGAGATAGCATCGGTAATGTAACGCGCCGAAGTTTATGTAAATAGCTAGCACCATCAATAGATGCACTCTCGTATAGAGTCGTATCAATATTTTGCAAACCACCTAATATAACTAAAAATGCAAACCCCGTATTTCCCCAAACTGTTGTAACTGATACAGAAAATAATGCCCAATCTGGACTTGTTAGCCATGCAATTGCAGGAAGATTCATCGAACCAAGTATATTATTGAATAAACCGACACTCGGATGGAATAAAAATAACCAGATTACTGCGCTAGCTGCTACTGAAATTCCCATTGTTGAAGAGAATAAAACTCGAAACAAGCCTATTCCTTTTATTTTTTCGTTTGCAATTAAAGCAAGAAACAGTGCAAACAAAATACTAGTTGGAACTGTATATAATACAAAGAGTAAAGTAGATTTTATGCTTTTATAAAAAGTTGGATCAGACAATAAATATTGATAGTTTTCCAGTCCTACGAAAAGATTTGCCTCACCATGAACATCTGTTAAA
This sequence comes from Bacillus sp. FSL K6-6038, assembly GCF_038050455.1. NCBI lineage: Bacteria > Bacillati > Bacillota > Bacilli > Caryophanales > Bacillaceae > Bacillus > Bacillus sp. FSL K6-6038. Next base: position 559,794 of record NZ_JBBOUH010000001.1, on the reverse strand, counting down.
TAAAAACTATAATAGATAGTACGAAATAATGGATAAAACAAAAAAATTGTAAATAATATGATGGAAGGTGCTAAAAATAACAAGCCTGTGCGCAAATCTTTCGTACGGCCCCATAATGCCTTTTTTCTTGAAACTTCTGTTTGAACAGGTAAATTTTCTACCTCAATCATTATTTCGCCACCGCCTTCAACTCTTCTTCGGCAACGAATCGAATCCTTTCATTTGTATCGTTATGAAAGAAACATAGTTTCTGTACTGGAAATTGCAATTTAACTTTATCACCTTTTTTCAAAATAAGTTGTCCGATTACTTTTGCACTCCATGTTTTTTCATTTACTATAAAATTTAAAATTGTTTCATTTCCTAATACTTCTACAGATTGCAGTGTAACTTCTTGGCCATCTTCAGCTAATACGATGTGTTCTGGACGAATTCCTAAGCGCACCTTTTGTTCTGAAAACTGTTGTAAATGCCCCGAAGACAACGGGATTTGTAATCCATCAACATGTAATCCCCCCATACCTTTATCTACGATTCCATTACCAATATTCATGGATGGTGAACCGATAAAGCCTGCAACAAATTCATTTGCAGGATAGTTATATATATCGAGCGGTGTGCCTACCTGTTGTATACTCCCTTTGTTTAACACCATAATGCGATTACCCATTGTCATTGCCTCAATTTGATCATGGGTCACATAAATCATCGTAATACCTAGTCGCTGCTGGATCTCTCTAATTTCAATGCGCATTTGTGCACGCAACTTTGCATCCAAGTTAGAAAGAGGTTCATCCATTAAACAAATTGGCGCTTGACTTACAATTGCTCGCGCCAGTGCAACACGTTGTCTTTGTCCACCTGATAATTGACCTGGTTTCGACTTTGTATATTCCGTAAGCCCTACCATTTCTACTGCTTCTATCAATCGTTTTTGTCGTTCCTCTTTTGGAATTTTCCGTATTTTTAATCCAAATAAAATATTTTCTTCTACCGTCAAATGTGGATATAAAGCATAATTTTGAAATACCATTGATAGATTTCGATTTTTCGGTTCTAAATCATTTGCAACATTTTCGTTAATAAGTAACGCCCCAGAAGTAATTTCTTCTAAACCTGCAATCATTCGCAATAATGTACTTTTCCCACACCCAGAAGGACCAACTAGAACAAAAAATTCACCTTTTTGAATCTGCACCGACACATTTTCAACTGCTATTTCCTTTGAATTCTTATAAACTTTTGACACATCTCTTAATTCAATCATCAGTTTGCACTCCTTTTTTGTTCTTATAACCATACTTCACAACGGCTTATTGAAATCTGCTTTACCTGTAATCTCCGCCTCTTCTTACGTTTGAATGAAGCTTCCTGCAATAATAGGAAAAAACACCTTCTCTACTAGTTACTTTATAAAGGAAGGGTTCCTGAAATATTGATTTCCCTCAGCTTTTTACGTATTTCTAATATGCATGTAGGCAAATTTAAAACACCAATCTACATAGAACAACCTTCTTCTCGCTTAACCCCTATAAACTAGAGTAAATGTAAGAAATATAAATAGATTGTTATATGTAAGCGGGTGTTCTCAAATGTTCTCTACCCTAGTTACGTTGTTACCTTTACTATATTACTTATTTATTAAGTTAGTTTTGATGATTTGTTAACAAGATGTTAATCACATGTTAATATTTTTTTGTTTTTTTTTACAATTTTCACCACATTAATTATTTATTTCTCACTATAAAGTTAGTTATTTCTTTTCTTACAGCGACACAAATTAAATAGAAATAATTTATAAAAATACTAAATTTCCTAAAAATACTTTTTTCCATATTTTTTCTATAATAGTATATAATATGATAGAATTTTATAAATTTATGAAAAGATTAAGAGGCGATATGGGATGAAAAGGTATATTAAAATAAAAGGTATTGGTGTATATGTTCCAAAACGAAAAGTAGATTCTTTTGAAATAGATCGTATGTTAGGAGTCTCTGAAGGCTGGACTTTAAAAAAAGCTGGAGTGAAAACGAGATACTTTGTCGATGAGGAAACTTCTTCTTATATGGGAGCTGAAGCTGCAAAAAAAGCTGTAGCAGATGCGAATTTAACATGGAAAGATATCGATTGTATCATCTGCGGAAGCGGAACAATCCAGCAGGCAATTCCTTCTACTGCATCACTTATTCAAGAACAACTTGGGCTACAGCATTCTGGTATTCCATGTTTTGATATTAACTCAACATGCTTAAGTTTCGTAACAGCACTTGATACAATTTCTTACGCAATTGAATGCGGGAGATACAAAAATGTGGTTATCATTTCTTCTGAAATTTCTTCTGTAGGATTAAATTGGGGACAAAATGAAAGCAGCATTTTATTCGGCGATGGCGCAGCGGCCGTTGTTGTAACCAAAAGTGATCACACTTCTTCCATTATAGCTTCTCATATGGAAACGTATAGCTCTGGCGCACATCTATCGGAAATTCGCGGCGGGGGAACGATGATTCATCCTAGAGAATATAGCGAAGAACGAAAAGAGGATTTCTTATTCGATATGAATGGCAGAGCTATTTTCAAATTGTCCTCTAAATATATGTTAGATTTTATCGAAAAACTACTTATGCATACAGGTTATTCGTTAAATGATATCAATTTAATTGTTCCACACCAAGCAAGTGGACCAGCTATGAAACTAATTCGTAAAAAGCTAGGCGTCGATGAGGATCGCTTTATGACTATTTTTGAAGACTATGGGAATATGATTTCTGCATCCATTCCGTTCGCTCTTTTCGAAGCAATTAAACAAAAGAAAGTGCAACGCGGAGATAAAATATTATTACTAGGTACTTCTGCTGGGCTTTCTATCGGAGGCATTCTCCTTGAGTACTAAGAAAACAGTATTAATTACTGGCGCACGCGCACCAGCAGCATTGCATTTATGCAGGCTGCTTAAAAAAAACGGACATACCGTCATTATTGCAGATAGTATTCCTTATCCATTAAGCAAAGTTTCAACGAGCACTGATTATTTTTATGAAATTCCTTCTCCAAAATGGAAAACAGATGAATGTATCTCTGCACTACAATTAATTATTCAAAGTCATGATGTAGATTTACTTATTCCTACTTGTGAAGAAATATTTTATATATCCAGACATAAAGAGAAATTAAGCCGATTTTGTCATATATTTGTAGACGAATTTCAGAAACTTGCATTACTTCATAATAAGTGGGAATTTGTTCAGTTAGTAACGAAATTAGGTTGGCAAGTTCCTGCAACATATAGAACAAATAACGAACAAATCATACAGGAAATGATTCAGCAAACATCACCCGCCACTCCTTTTGTGTTAAAACCTATTTTCTCTCGTTTTTCTGACAAAGTAGCGTTTATTACAAAAGAAGATATTGAAAAAGGCATCACGATGGACAAGAAAAATTATATCATTCAAGAGTTTATAAAAGGAACGCAGCATTGCTCCTACAGTATTGTACAATCTGGGAAGGTATTAGCTCACTCTGTTTACAAAACGGAATTCACGGCGGGTTTAGGTGCTACTATTGCTTTCGAGCATATTAACCATCCAAAAATTGACCAATTTGTTGAACATATCGTAAAGGAGCTAAATTTCTCTGGGCAAATCGCCTTTGATTTTATCATTACAGAAGATGGAGACGCTATTCCGATTGAATGTAATCCACGTACCACAAGTGGATTACATTTATTCGACGAAGAAGTAGTATCCGCTTTTTTTGCTAAAAAGGTGAACAATATGCGCATTCCTAAGCACAACTCCCAATGTGCAATTCGATTAGCAATGCTTTTATACGGAACTCCTTACTTAAAAAGCAAACAAACACGTAAACGATGGTGGAAAGTCCTATGTTCCTATCCAGATATTATTTATAGTCGCTCTGATAAAAAAACATTTTTTTATCAGTTTTATAGCATGTATAAATTATGGCATGAAAGCTATAAACATGGACGGACTATTTTGGAGCAAACAACATATGACATATCATGGGACGGTGAAAATTTATGAAAACGCTAGTAACTGGAGGAACTGGTTTTCTGGGACAAAAACTTGCTTTTCGATTAGCGAGTATGGGTTATGAAGTAACAGCAACCGGGAGAAATAAAACAATCGGAAAATTATTAGAGCGAAATGGAATTGAGTTTGTCTATTGCCCTCTTGAAGACAGGCATAGTGTTCTACAAGTTTGTAAAGATAAAGACTATATCTTTCATAGCGGTGCCCTTTCTTCTCCTTGGGGCAAATATAAAGATTTTTACAATGCGAATGTATTAGGAACAAAGCATATTATCGAAGGAAGTCAAAAATCTGGTATAAAGCGCCTCATCCATGTATCAACACCGAGTATTTATTTCTATTATGATGAACGACAAGATGTAGTAGAAAATGCGAAACTTCCTGATACATTTGTAAACCATTATGCGAAAACAAAGTACTTAGCTGAGCAATCTATTGATCAAGCATTCAATCATGGTTTACCTGTTATCACGATACGCCCACGTGCTTTATTTGGTCCAGGAGATAACGCCATTCTCCCGCGCCTTATTAAAGTATGTGAAAAAGGTGCTCTACCAAGAATCGGTACAGAAGATGTACTCGTAGACATTACCTATATCGATAATGTTGTAGATGCCTTACTTCTTTGTATGCATTCACCTAAACATACATTAGGTCAAAAATATAATATAACAAATGGTGAACGTGTAAATTTATATGAAGTAATTGAGAATGTGATGAAACGCCTTGGTAAAGAGGTTCAATATAAAAAGATTTCCTACAAAGCCGCTTTTACAATTGCCGCTATACTAGAAGGTATTTCAAAAACCATTTTACTTGGAAAAGAACCTATTCTCACAAAATATACAGTTAGTGTACTTTCAAAAAGTCAGACTTTAAGCATTGATAAAGCTCAAAAAGAACTAGGCTATGCTCCGAATATCAGCATAGAAGAAGGAATCACAAAATTTGTAGAATGGTGGAAAACACAATGAAAATCAAATCTTTAAAGCTATACGATACAGGATATTGTACACACCCTGAAAAAGTTGCATATTCCAAGGGGAGTTGGAGGCAAATTAGCTTTCCAGCTACAGTGGGGTTACTTCAACATCCAAGCTTAGGTTATATCTTGTTTGATACCGGATATGCTCGGCACTTTAAAGAAGCAACAAGAAAATTTCCTTACTCTGTATACGCTAAACTTACCCCTGTTCATTTTACAGAGGAGCAATCTATTAAACAGCAACTACTTCTTGATGGCATCCAGCCAGAAGAAATTAAATATATTATTCTTTCTCACTTTCACGGTGACCATACAGCAGGGCTACCTGACTTTCCGAAAGCAAAAATACTAACCTTCGCGAAAGCTTATGAAGATATAAAAAAGAGAAGTAAATTTGGTGCTCTATTAAAAGGTTGCTTAAAAGACACATTACCAATTGATTTAGAACAACGGCTGACATTCATTGATCAAATCCCACCATCAAGCTTACCTCCTACATATGGAAAATTTGAAGAGGCTTATGACGTGTTTGGTGATGGTTCATTGCTCGCTGTTGATTTAACGGGACATGCAATTGGACAATTTGGTGTATTCGTCCATTTACATAGTAATAAAATTGTTTTTCTTTGTGCAGATGCAGTGTGGCTAAGTAAAACGTATGAAAACCTTGTATTTCCAAGTAAGATCGCCAATCTTTTAACTGGGGATGCAAAATCTTATCGTCTCAACATTGAAAAACTACATCATTTATCGCAAATATCACCTGAAATTGAAATTCTTCCAACTCATTGCGAACGCACATGGAATCAAATTAAAGCAGGGGTGTACTATGAATAAATTACGAATTCTCCAGCAATATTTGAAAACAAAATATCGCTTACGATTTTCAAATCGCGAACAATTGGAACAATTTCATAAACAACAAATAAAAAAACAACTTTTGTTCACTGTAGAGATGTCTCCTTTCTATCGCCAGTTATATACACCTTTTTCAAAAGAAATCGAAAAAGGGAACTTGGCTACACTCCCTATCATTAATAAAGAGGTAATGATGGAAAATTTTGATACATTAAATACAGTTTCTATTTCAAAGAAAGAAGCCTTTCATGTGGCATTTGAGGCTGAAAAGACCCGGAATTTTTCTCCGACTATTCGTAATATAACTGTTGGGCTATCATCAGGCACTAGTGGAAATCGCGGAGTTTTTCTCGTTTCTGAGGAAGAACAAACGATGTGGGCTGGTTCTATTATCGGTAAAGTACTTCCTTCTAGCATTCTACATAAACACACTATCGCTTTTTTCCTACGAGCGAACAGCAATTTATATGAAGCGACAAAAAATAAGCGAATCTCATTTCATTTTTTTGATTTACTAGATTCGTTTCAGCAACATATCGCTCGACTAAATGAAATAAATCCATCTATTTTAATTGCACCTCCTTCTATGTTGCGAAAAATCGCTCATTGGCAACAAGAAGGACTTATTATGATTTGTCCCAAAAAAATTATCTCTGTAGCAGAAGTACTTGAAGATATTGATAGAGAGTTTATCAGTACAATTTTTCAACAAACAGTACACCAAATTTACCAATGTACAGAAGGCTTTCTTGCTACAACATGTAAACATGGTACATTACATATCAATGAAGACCTCGTTCATATTGAAAAAGAATACCTAGATCAGGAAAGAGGGATATTCGTTCCTATTATTACTGATTTCATGAGGAAAACACAGCCTATAATCCGCTACCGTCTCAATGACATATTAATTGAGAAAAAAACAACATGCGCCTGCGGCTCTCCCTTCTTAGCCTTAGAACGAATTGATGGTCGATGTGATGATATATTTATTGGGATAAGTGAATTGGATAAGAGTGAGATATCTATTTTTCCTGATTTCATTCGAAGAGCAATTATGTTTGCATCTAATGAAATTCAAGAATTTAAAGTGATTCAGCACAGCACAGACAAAATTGAGATTAAACTTAAAGTACCACCTGAACATTTCAAATCATGTAAATCTATCGTAATACAGGAGCTACATACACTATGGGCCACTAAAAAATGTGTTGCACCACACTTTTTCTTTTCACATTATGATATTCAGTTATATGATAAAAAACTAAAAAGAATAGAAAACCTTATAAAGCATGGTGAGAATATATGATTAAGCTACATGATATTCATTCTCTACACAGCATCGACTGGACCACAAAACGAGATGGAGCATATGTAAGAGACAGCTTCCTACCACTCTTACAAAATGACATTACAGCATTTATTGAAAATGTTAATACTCAACTTTTTCTATTAGAAATTGATGATCTTGTATTACCAGTTACTGTTAATCATGAGGAGTTTGAAAATTCATATGTATGTTCTCCTTATACACATTACATATCCTATGCACTAGAAGAGTTATGGGAATTAAAAAAACCGTGGTTAGAGAAGTTACTAACCTATCCGATTCATATTATCGGAAGCTGGCTACGACGAACGAATATTAATAAAGTAATTATAGTAAATAATTGGATGTTATCAACAAATCTTTACCATTCTATCAATAAACAACAAATCGAACAGATTACGAATTTACTTGTTGAGAAATTTCCAGAGCATACAATTTTATTCCGTTCTTTAAATAGCGAATTATACCCTACAATTACACAAGCATTGTCTACTGTAGGTTACAATAAAATTATGTCTCGTTCTGTATATTTATTTAATCCAAAAGACTATAAAAAAATGAACCGAAAAGCACGAAAAGACTTATTAAATGATAAAAGTTTATTAAAGAAAAGTAATTATGAAATAATTACGAATGAGGAGTTAACAAAAGAGGATATTTTACAGATTTTCGAGTTATACAATCAACTATATATCGAGAAATATTCCGATCATAATCCAATGTTTACACCAGCTTATTTATGGAACGCACTTCAGCATCATTTATTTGAGATAAAAGTTATAAAAAAAGAGGGGATAATTGATGGTGTCATTGCTTACTTTATTAGAGATGGAGTTATGACAACTCCTATACTCGGATATGATACAAACTCTGATCAGCAACAAGGCTTATATCGCATTCTTTCCCTCCTTATTACAATGGATTCTATCGAAAAAAATTTAATTTGTCATTGTAGCGCTGGAGCTGGAGAGTTCAAACGAAATCGTGGTGCAAAACAGCAGATTGAATACAGCTATATATATAATGACCATTTGCCACATAAACAACAAAAAGTCTGGAGAATCTTAAGTTGGATATTAAATACATGTATAGAACCGATGGCAAAAAAACATCGCTTTTAAATAAAAAAGAGATAAGATTCCCTCTTATCTCTTTTTCTATACCCTACATTATTCTGTAGATTGTTTGATAGTTTCATTTGCTCCTGCTACTCTTAGCATATTTGCGATTTCTTTAAAACCACGATTTTCCGCATGCTCTAGTGGAGTAACGCCGTCTCGATCTGCCATATTTACATCTGCCCCATGATCAATGAGTAACTGAACAATTTGTTTATGATTTTCACTGCCATTTCCAAGAACAATTGCTTCTAGTAATGCCGTCCAACCAAGGTCATTTCTATAATTCACATCGATATCTGTGCGACCTACTAGCTCTTTTACAACTTCCACATGTCCTCTTTCAGCCGCTGGAATGAGTGCTGTTCCACCATGACGATTTGTTTCTCTAATATTTGTTCCTGCATCAATTGTTAGTTTCACAATATTAACATAGCCCTCTTTGCTTGCATAAAGGAATGGATTTTCTTTATTTTCATCTGGCAATTCAATGTCTGCACCCGCATCGATCAATGCTTTCACTGTCTCAACATGATTATGATACGTCGCTGCCATTACAGGTGTTTCTCCTTTATCCCCTGATACATTTATGTTAGCTCCATCTTTTATTAATTTCATAACTGTTTCTGTATCGCCTAGTGTTGCAGAAAGTAATAATTGCTTATCCATTAAATTCATATTCTTTTTCTCTTTGTTCTCTTCTTCCTCTTTATGCGTCTTCTCTTGTTTCTTTTCATTTTTCACTTGAACCGGTTTAGATTCAACCTCTTCTTGCTTCTCACAAGCTACTAGCATAATGAAAAGCCCTAACAACATAAATAATAAAAAATTTTGTTTCCTCACAACTACAGCTCCTATGAAAGATAATGTTTTTTTAACCATCCCTTCATCACATGTAACAACTCTTCTTCAATAGATTTATCCATAAGCCCCTTATATTCCTTCATTAATCGAATCATTGTATGCTTATGTTCATAATTTCTTAAAATATGGTTCATGTTCGGAATGATATGCCACTCTGCTTCACCATTAACATATGAAGCAATCAGTTTAGCATGCTCAGGTGGCACTTGTATATCACTGTCTCCCGTAATTGCTAAAACAGGACATGATACTTGCTCTAAATATGTAACTACATTATATTGTAACTGTTCTCTTAGCCATTTTGCATTCACTTTCGTACCTTTGATCCATATAACAGCTTTTGTTGAATGTTGCACCTTTTTCATCAGTATTTCATTTTGCTTTCTTATATGCTGCGGAATTTTCAACATTTTAGATAAACACCCTCTGAATCCTGACGCTATTTCTAACTCGTTAGCAACTTTATCTACTCGTCTCTCGAGCAACAATTTAGATGGTTCTGCTGCACCAGCAAGTAATATTAATCCCGCAACTGATTCTCTTACGTAGACAGCTGGTGCAAGCAACGCTCCCTCACTATGCCCCGCAATAATAACACGTTTCGGATCTATTTGCGGATGATCCTTTAAAAATCGAATCCATAAAGCAGCATCATTAATAAAATCTGTTACCCCTGCTTTATAGTAATTCCCCTTACTTTTATGAGTACCACGTTTATCATAACGAAGCACTGCAAATCCTAAAGAGGTAAAATAATCAGCTAATTCTTTATATAAGTTTAACTGTAAACGACTTGTATTTCCATCACGATTTCCCTTCCCAGTACCACCAATCAACATAATAACTGGATATGTTTCTGAATAATATGTAGGAATTGTTAATGTTCCTTGAAGTGTAAAGGCACTTTCAATTGTCACAAACAGTTCTTTCCCCATTTCTATTCGCCTCTCATTCTTTTTCAGGAATGATAATCGTTGCAATCGCTCTTCTTTCCTACTATATTCTATGCCTATATTATCAAAAGTAAGAACAGGTATATAATCCAAACAGCTGTTGAAAATGATTCAACAGCTGTTTGGATTATATGAAAAAAATCTATTCTGTTACTTACGATGAAGTTGCAATAATTGTAATATCAAGTTTTCCGTATTTCCATCATCTCTTATTTCTTGTGTAACCTTTCCATCTTCCATAAAGAGAATCACATCTCCAATATCTGCTGCTACATCCATCATATGTGTAGAAAAAACAATGATTGTACCACTTCTCTTTATATCTTTTAATAATGTAACAAATTCATTTACCCAATATGGATCTAAACCATTTGTTGGTTCATCTAATAGTAGTAATTTAGGCTTGGCGAGCCACGCTTGTCCAAATAAAAGCCTTTGTCTCATTCCTTTTGATAGTCTGTGTAAACACTCGCTTTGCTTCTCTTCTAATCCAAGTAATGCAATTACTTCCTGAACTCTCTCTTTTCCTACCTTTCGAAAAGCTGCATAGAATGATAGAAACTCTTGTACAGTCATAGATTGTTGCGCATGAAAGTCATCTGGCATATAACCAATTTCAGCTACATATTGCCTTCTATTTTTACGCAATTCTATGTCCTGTAACCTTACTGTTCCAGATGTAGGTGAAGAGATTCCTGCTAATATATTAAGGATCGTACTTTTCCCCGCTCCGTTTCCACCGCATAGTACAATACATTCCCCATCTCTACCGTGTAGCGAAGTAGGAAATAATGCCGTTTTCTTTTTATACTGCTTACAAATTCCATCAATTTGCAATACCGTCATTGGTTTCTTCTCCTTTCTAGTCGCCAAACAGCTAATAATAAGAAGATTACTGTATAGATCGCACTATACATAAAAAGAACTATAACTACTGCCCCACTCTGAAAAAATATCACAAGCTGATCATAGGATTGTCCAAATACTGCCCCTCCCCCTAATTGAATAACAAATATGATTCTTAGCAGTTCAGCCGGATTACAAAACACAAAAACTTTTATAAGCGATGCTATCATCGTATATGGAACAAGATTAAGAATACTAATTACTGCCGTAGGCCACATCATAATGAGTAAAAACCAAACTGCAATTGAAATTGCTAACGCTTGCCACCTTGTCAAAGAAAATGCACCAATTGTTATACCTAAAACTATAAAAAAGAATATAAGAATAATAGAAAATAAGTAAATTGCTAGTATCCAGCTACTTTTAAACATACTTCCACTTAATAATCCAATCATTACACCACTTCCAAAGCTAAGTGTAAAAAGAATAATTTGCGCTATAAATTGACCAGCAATCTTTCCTATTACATATGAGGATGTAGTTAAAGGATATGTACACAGAAGCCGCCATTGTCCATTTTCCATCTCATTTGCAATTGAAAATGATCCTGCGATTAACATAAATAAAGGGATAATGTATAAAATTAAGTTTAAAATTGTTCCCATTGTGTTCGTATATCCCACTAAGGATGGTACATTCCGTTCCATCAAAAATAATAAAGAAAGTATTACAATCCAAAGTAATAAAAATGTATACGAAGACTTTTCTCTTACTGTTCTACGCCACTCTGAATAGCATATATTCCACATATCATCACCCTTTTTATAGAAAAAGACAACCGCCTAAGGTTGTCTTTTATCCAGCTATTTGTAGGCTATAAAGCCTCTTTCCATTTTATTTTATATTAATGAGAGTGCCCTGAGTTATTCTCTTTCCCATGTTCCTTCTTCATTTTCCCCATCATTTCTTTATTCATTTCCCATTTATGATCCGTTAACTCTTTATATGAAAAGACTTTTCCAGCATGTTTAGATACAAAGTTTTCAGCATCTTTTTTCTCTTTAAAAGAAATTACATTGTATGCCATTGGCGTTTTAATTGTTTTATCATACACATAAGTAGCTTTATCTAATGAAATCCAATCCTTTGTATGATAATCTCGAACAAATTTTTCTTGTGTTTTTTCATTTTTATGTTCGTCCATCCATTTATACATACAACCAATGTCATCAAATTTTAGCGCTTTACCATTTTCTAAAATAACTTCCGTTGCGAATTGATTATCCATTACTGCCATATTACAAACATCACACTTATCATTTTTTTCATCGACCGCGACTGGCTCTGCGCCCTTCTTTCCACACCCTACCACTGCAAATACTAGACACATACACATAACAAATACAACATGTTTTATTTTCATCAATACTTCCTCCCTAAAAAGAACAATATACTTCCCATAAGCAACATACTTACACTAATAATCCAAGCTTCAAATTGACTTTCTGTACCTCTTTCTATCTTCGAAAACTGCATACTCATACTTGGTTTATAATCAATTAACATCGATTCATCTGGAATTTTGATTAAATTTTGTAAAATAAGCATCCCAGGCGAATGAAAAAACAACTGGTATTCAGGAATATCCTGCGTTAAAACTAAAAAAAAAGAATCAGCCTTATAAGGTAATGCACTAATACCTGTATGATTTAAATCTACTTTTAAAGCACCATCCCAATAATTACGATGAATTACATTATTCGTGCTTTTCGTAGCTTGTGAGCCATTGATATTACTTAAAAAGGTATTCTCAGCTATTTCATTTTCATTTGCATTTTTTAATTGCACTCCAATAAAGTTATTTGTAACGATGTTTTTTATAATCCGATTATCTTTCGCCTTTTCAACATACATTCCCACTCTATTGTTAGTAACTTGATTCTGCATAACTTCCGTTTCTATCGCATCGTACAAAAGTAATCCTTGCGCATGAACATTTCTTCTATTATTGATAAATTGATTTCCCTTTACAGTCGTTCTTTTCGTACCCATAATCATCGCACCAGTTATATTATATTGTGATATATTATTGCTCACATTCGTACCATCAGAATACATAAGGTGAATACCATAACGAGATTGCCTAATGGAATTTCTTAATATTTGATTATTATCACTTTGCTCTAAATAAATCCCATCCCTTACATTTTTCATTCGAACATTTTCAATTTGATTCCAATGGGACTTCCATAAATCAATTCCATTACCGTTAGCTTCTCCTAGAATACTGCTATTCTGGATTTTCGTATTTTGAGTACCTTCCAACTTCATCCCAATTTGCTGTGTACGAATTTCTAAATCAGTGAAATTATGCCCGACTCCTGCAACATATACAGCGGCTGTTCCCTCTCTTTTCTTACACTGCTCTATTTTTAGTCGTTTAACAGTAACATTTTCCCCATTCACCTTAATAACAGGTTTATTACCACAAAAACGAATCTTCGTATTTTTCTCTCCTTCCAACGTAATAGGTTTTGATATTTCAATCGCTTCATTATACATACCATTTTTTAGCTTTACAGTTCCGTACGCAGGAGTATCATCAATTTGTGATTGAATTGTTGTTTCAGCATGAATACGAAATGGGATACAAAGTAATACAAAAAATAAGAGAAAAGAAAATCGAATCATTTTCATATGTAATTCCCTTCTCTATCAAATTCTATTCACTTACTCATTTAGGAGAATACCAAAAATTTGTGTGAGATTTGTGTGAGATTTGTGAAAAAACAATGCATTTTTTGTAATAAATGGAATTTTCACTAATAAAAAAAGATGTGTAGCAATTTCTACACATCTTCTATCATTCGCAGCCCGTAATCAATAAATCATCTTCTAACTTAAGTAACAATGTATCCATATCAATTTCCTGACCAATCTCTATATTTACAGATCGTATATGACCACTAATTCCCACTGCTACTTTCTCCAGTGTTCCGTCATTTTTTCGAATCGTCATTAATTTTTCCCATTCATATACGTAAGATAATTCATCAACGAAAATCTCTTCTACTCTTCCTTTATATGAACTATAAATCTCTTCAATCATTGCTTCCATTCAAAATCTACTCCCTACTTCACGCTTCTCTATTTTCTCATCTATTCTATCACTCCTGCAATAAACACCTTATATTTTTAAAAATTCAAAATAAAACTCATGAACAAAATGAACAAAATAACGATTATGCGTTTAATAACGTTATTTTTCTAATTATTTACCATACATACTCCATCCTTTATGATAAATAAAAAGGTTTTTCTGAATTTTCAGCATTTATTGAAAGCGCAATCATTTTCAGAGGGGGAGATTACATGTTAGCAGTACTCGGGTTTGCGATGGTCTTTGTCTTTATGTTTTTAATTATGACCAAACGTATATCAGCATTAGTTGCATTAATATTAATTCCTATTATATTTGCATTAATTGGAGGATTTTATGCAAATGTAGGACCAATGATGCTAGACGGGATTAAGAAATTAGCACCAACTGGTATTATGCTTATGTTTGCCATTTTATATTTCGGAATTATGATTGATAGTGGATTATTTGATCCAATCATTAGTAAAATCTTGAAGATTGTAAACGGATGCGCATAACGAATCCCATCTTTATTTCCTACCACGATAAAATCGGCATCTGTTTCTACTCTTATTTTCTCAACAATTGGTTGAATAATAGCAGATGGGTTTTCTTTCTGAAATGCTTCTTGAATTTCAGGTATGGCAGCAACTGTTTTTGCGACGTGTAATGCCCTTTTACCAATTTGCTCTTCCACCGTTTCAGATACAATATAGTAAAAAAGAAAGCTCGTTAAAACAATAACAAAGAAAATGAGTGTACCAATCGTCAATGTAATTCCTGGCTGTAATTTTAATTTTTTAACCTTCAAAATCATTCCCCTAACTTTCATTGCCCATTACTCTGTATAATCTCCTTAATACAAAGATCACAATATGAAAAATAGCTTATAATATATTAGGAAACCTCCTTAAAAGATGTTGTACAAAATCTACATACTCCCTTTCTTCATCACTACTATCTCCCTGATTCAGCCAATAATCCCCATCTACTAAATCAAACATTTCAATAGCAGTTATTTCCTGACAATTAGCATGTTGCAATACCATTTTCATCGGCTGTAAATCATCATCCCAATTAAAATGTAATACAAAAGCATGTAACAATTCCGGAGTATTTAATTGAGTCAAATAAGCATTTACTTCAGCAGGTTCTCCATACAAACAACCATCGATGATTGCTTGTTCGCTTTCTGTTAATTTCAGCCGAATAGCTCCTTTTGTTTCCAATAATAAATCTGCTATTTCAGGATTATGTCTTGCTAAAAACCAAGGAGTTTTCTTTATCCCGGCTGGATGATTCAATTCCACTCCATTTTCGATTAAACACTTTACAGCTTGTTTATTATTAAACTTAATTGCTTTAGTAAGTACTGACTCATGTAAACGATCTGTTATGCCTGTTTTCGCCCCGAAGGCTAGTAACTCTTTGAATATTTCAATAGGAGCCTTTTTTACAATTACGTAATGCAAGGAGGTTCTTCCAAACTGATCTTGTTCATTTATATCCACCTTTGGCATAGCTCCTATCACTTTTTCAAGATTTTTACTCTTAATTGCTTCAAACAGTATATTCATTTCATCCACCACTTTCGAACTAAAGTCTCTTTTTTACAGAAAATACTGATATCTACAAATGGATTAAGCCCTTTATCAGTAAAAAAGGATACCTCACAAAAATCAATTAAGCTTATTCAAATGTTAAAAGTTAAGTAAAACTAACATATTTATTGTACTCGTATATCTACTTCCTACACAAGAAATCCCAACTGAAATGCTGTATTACGTTATCTAATTCTATACTTCCTTCAAGCTGGTTCTCTTATCTCTTTTTCTTATTTACAGCATCCAATATAAATACAAACGCTAAATTTTATTTATTATTCAAAAAATACCCAGTAAAATAGAAAGACACGGTTATAAGAAAGTAGGGCGAAAAATGGAGTCAAAAGAACTTTTATTACAGGAAATCGTAATCATTGAAAAATGGGAGAAAGAACAGGAAGATCTTTGGTTCTTTGAAAAGTGGGGGGAAATTCCATTTGCTATTCTTGATAAGTTAACTCCTAAGTTTATCCATAAAAAAATTAATATTTTACTAGATGAGCTCATTCAATATCTCAATTCTGGAAGTAAATATTTAATTCATCCACAAACAACAATAAAGAAATTTGAAAACGCAGCTTCTTTAACAGATGTTCAAAAATTCCCTTTAAGTGAGATAGATACAATCGTTGATAAAATTATCGAGAATAGAAAATCTGTCGCAACTGCACAAGGGGCCACAACCGGTTTTGGTGGCATTTTTACCCTAGCAATTGATATTCCAGCTGTTTTAAGCATGTCACTAAACGTTTTGCAAGAAATTGCAATTTGCTACGGTTATAATCCTGAAGATATTCAAGAGAGATTATTTATCGTAAAATGCTTACAATTTTCCTCGTCTGATATTGTAGGAAAACAAACCATTCTTCATGAATTAAAACATTTTGATGCTCGTGTCAATCACGACGACAGTATGTCCCAAATTAAATCATGGCGCGAAGTGTTTACTGTATATCGTGACAATTACGGTTGGAAGAAGCTATTTCAGATGATTCCCATTGCTGGTATGATTTTTGGTGCTTATTTAAACCGAAAAACAATTGAAGAAATTGCAGAAGTAGGGAAAATGTTTTATAAGAAAAGAAGGGTACTAGATAGACTAGAAGGAATGAAATACACTTCTAAATAGTGTCTAAAAAGGTGGGCTGGTGCAAAGATATAATAAAAGAGAATATACCCATATATTTCTTGCACCAGAATCCCTCAAAAATTATCAAAGATCTTTCTACGTTTTTCCCCTTTAGAGAAGGTAACTCTATTTAAATATAACCAAAATAGAAATCACATCGTTCCCCGTATCAGCAAAATAAAAGGAATTAAGAATACTAACACATTTAATACGATCCCAATCTTTGCTCCATTATTTTTATCTACTTTATAAGAAAAAATAGCTAAAATAAATCCAATAGGACAAAGAAATAAAGGTAAAACAAGAGAAATCCCCTGAAATACAGTTAAAATAATTTCATTTATAAAGTTAACTATGAGTAAGATCAATAGAACTGGTATTAAAATCGATATACTTGTAGTTACCCTACTTTTTTTTAACAAAATATTCTCCTTTTTAATAAAAATATATTTATTATTAATTGAACATCTTCTTCCGCTAAAAAATATACCATAATTGGAAATATTAATGGTACAAAAAAACACTAAAGTAACTTAAAGAAAATAAGATATTATTTCCTTTCAGGTGTTTCACCTTTCTAATTTTACAAAAAAGAAAAAGCACCTCACTCTTAACAAGGCGCTTTAGCAATTATACTTTTTATTTTATACACGTACAGCTGTACCACTAACAGCAACCATTAACATTCCATCACGAACGACCTCGTAGTCTACATCAATACCAACAATTGCATTTGCACCTTTTTGCTTCGCAAGAGTTTTCATCTCTTCCATTGCAATATCACGAGCTTCTTTTAATTTACTTTCATATGCACCAGAGCGGCCACCGACAACGTCACGAACAGAAGCAAATAGATCACGTACAATATTTGCCCCCATAATCGCTTCACCGTTTACAATATCGATATACTCAATAATTTCTTTTCCTTGAATCGTTGAAGTTGTTGTTATAATCATTACTGACACTCTCCTATAATATCTAAAAATTTACTGGTATTTCTTATACCTTTATTATCACATTAAAATAATAAATGAACTATCTAATAACCTTACATAAAGATGACAGGTTTGTAAGATTTCATAAGTCACTAAGTTTTCTAGATGAGTTATAAAACATCTACTAGTAAGATTAACTTCATCATAGCTAACAAATCTTTCATTTCTCTCTCATAAATGTTACAAAAGTCTTTCAACCGTATTATTTCTTTTCTGATGCAATGGGAAGAGTAAACCAAAATTCACATCCCTGTTTCCCATCCGAACGATCTTGAACACCAATTTCTCCTTTGTGTATTTCAACTAGTGATTTTGCAATGGCGAGTCCAAGTCCAGACCCTCCAGATTGTGAGCTTCTTGATGGGTCTGTTCTGAAAAAACGTTCAAATATACGTAATTGATCATCGTAAGAAATCCCTTCCCCTTCATCACGCAAAATGAATGTAACTTGCTGTTTTTGTTTATTTTCCTCCACAATTAACTCGATTGTTCCAAATGTGGGGGAATGCCGAATCGCATTATGTAACAAATTACTGATAACCCGCACTATTTTACATGGCATAATCCAAAGTCGTGGCAATGTATCCGAAACGTGCAATTGTAAATGGATATTTTTGTCCTTCAATAAGATCGCATGGGAATCTAGTACTTCTAATAGAATGCTGTCCACATGTGTTAAACTGGGGTGAAAGGCTCCTTGTCCAAGTTCTAGCTTAGAAAGCTCAAACAAATTATTAATTAATCCACTTAATCTTTGAATTTCGTTTAGGATTGTCGTTAGATACTGCATTTTCATATTAGGATCTTCAATTAAACCATCTTGTAACGCTTCTATCATCAATTGTATGCTAGCCATAGGGGTTCGTAAGTCATGGGAAATATTCGCAATTAGTTCTGTACGTGCTTTTTCTCCTTGTTCTAACTTAGTAAAGCTTTCTTCTAATTTTTTAGCCATTTGTTGAAAAGCTGTCGCTAATTCTTTAAACTCTTCTGGTTCTTTCCCGATTATATACATCGTTTCAAAGTGTCTATCACTAAATTGTTTCGTTAATGCAATTAAATTTTGAATAGATCTCATAATAGGACGTGTCATTAACCAGTAAATAATCGTTGAAAGAATCATTGCTACCATCACAATTCCTATTAATAACCGTGTTTGTTCCGGTCTAAGTAACATTCTTCTGTCACTATACCAGATCGAAATTACTATGATTCCCGTGCTTAATAAATTCATCAATAACAATTGATTCCGTAACTTCATGTTTCATTTCCTCCATCTGGCTCAAAGCGATATCCTATGCCCCAAACTGTATGAATCCAACGATTCTTTGTTGTATGCTTCTCCAATTTTTCACGTAGACGACTCATTAACACAGTTACTGCATTTGTGCACCCTTCATACTCAAAATTCCATATCTGTTCAAGAAGTTGAGATCGTGAGAATACTTGTTTTGGATGTTTTGCCATTATATAAAGTACCTCAAATTCTTTCACTGTTAACTCAATTTCATGTCCACAAACAAATACACGTCTTTTCGTTGGATCAATCTTCAAATCTAGGAACTCTATCATTTCTGATACAGGTTCTTTCTCTTGTATCGTTGCTTGATTTCCTCTTCTTAATATAATTTGCACCCTTAATACTAATTCACGAGGTGAAAACGGCTTTGTCACATAATCATCCGCGCCCATTGTTAATCCTAAAATTCGATCTCTTTCTTCTCCTCTAGCGGTTAACATAATAATAGGGACATTAGAGTATTGGCGAATTTCCTCACATAATTCCCAGCCATCTTTTTTCGGCATCATCAAATCTAAAATAATTAAATCTGGTTGATATTGCTGAAATACGTTCCAACCTTCTATTCCGTTTACAGCGGTGTATACTTCATATCCTTCTCTTTCCAAGTACCGTTTACATATTTCTCGGATATTATCTTCATCTTCTATGATTACAATTCTTTTTTTCATACATTAAGTCTCCTCTGTTCCTTATAAAAACTGCGATAACAGCACACTAAATAAAGTGAAACTTTAATCAGTGGGGGTTTTCTTCATCCACCACTGATTATTAGTTGAACGAATCGGGCTTTTACGGACAGTTCATCTCCTACCTAACTTCTTTGCCTTCGCTGAATTTTGAGGTGGGAGTGTTACTGTCCGTTAATGCGGGATAAAAATGGAGTTACACAATAATTTTTATATCACATTAATAATTCTGTTTATATAACTATAAAAAATATTTGAGTTACGCTATACACAACAGCCCATCCTATTTGTAATCTCCCTTGAATAGAAGTAGCTTTTTCAAACGCTATATGAAGTTCAAATTCCCCATATTAAATTAATTCTGCTTCTCTAACGCTATTTTCAATCCTTTTTGAAATTCTTCGATATCAGGGTTGATTCAAAATACTTCCTCCATTGAAATGAGCTTGTTTAGTAAAGGATATTAACCTTTCCATACTTGTATATCTTTGCTTTCAATTTCCTCATCTTTCTAATCCTCCTAATGTTCTTGTAGCAAGTTGTGTAACGAATTATAATTAAACATATTTTAATGTAGTTTAACACACAATCATTTCTCCATTAATCTAAATTTACTTTATTTGAATTAAATTTAACACATTGAAAGAAATAACATAATTGTATGCAGCAGAAAAGATATCTTTAGCCCTGATATTATTCAATTTCTTTATTTTTAGGAATCGATCTTGTTGTTCCTATAATGTCTTTTTATATGAATACGTTACAATTAGTTACTGACTATAATGAAATATTGCTACATTTACATTTACTCAATTACTAACACCTCCTATCACCGGAATATAGATAGATAGATAGATAGATAGATAGATAGATAGATAGATAGATAGATAGATTCAATCAAAAATTGATTATACTGGGGTTACTTCTTTGTTCTTCCTCTGAATCTTTATTTGAATTTGCCAATCATATATGGGGATTATTTCTTTCCAAAGCATTAGGTGGCATGAGTGCGGCATGTATGATGCTAGCGAGATTCTGGTGCGAGAAATTTATAAAACCTTGACATACTGATACTATCAATCTAAAAAAGGACATGATCAATATGAAAAAGAAAAATTGATTTACAGAATCAACCTGTCCAAAATAGAAAGAATTCATCCATCAATTGTTTGCATTTATATCATCAAATATAATTCCGCTAGAAATATATGCGCTATATTCTCTTTTATTTTCGCTTTACATTAGAGCCTAAAAAGGCCCCTAATGCTAGAGGCCTTCCTTCGTTATTTTTCACTTTTCTCGTTTTCTTCCACTACTTGCACAACAGGCTTCTCACTCACCATTTGCTGCACAGTACCTTTTCCGGCAAATCCTTCTAATAACTCTTTCAAATCAATACCAGAAGAAGCTTTTAATGTTTCTTGCATTGTTGCCATTAAATCCGTCGCATATCCTGCCACTTTTCCAGCTCCGCTGTTTTTTCCACCGCCGCCTGTATCCACAACAGTAATCTTATCAATGTTACTAAGTGGGCTTGCAATTTCTTTTGCGTAGCTTGGAAGCATTTTAAGAACCATATCCATAATTGCCGCTTGCCCATATAATTCGAATGCTTCCGCAATTTTTTGCTTCGCTTCTGCTTCTGCTAAACCTTTTAATCGGATAACATCCGCTTCCGCTGTACCTTGCGCTTTTTGAACTTCTGCTTTTGCTTGCCCTTGTGCCTTTTCAATTTCGGCTTTTGCTAAACCTTCTACACGCACCTCTTCCGCACGTGCTCTTGCTTCTGCTTCAATCTTATATTGATCTGCATCTGCTTTTTTCATTTGTTTTACTTTTTCCGCTTCCGCTGATTGTTCAACTGCATAACGATCTGCATCTGCTTTCTTCTTTACTTCCGCGTCGTATTGTTTTTCACGACGCGCAATTTCTTTTTCTTCTAATTCAATTTGCTTTTCACGCTCAATGATTTTAACGCGCATTTGCTCTTCTGTAACACCTTGTTGTGCTTTTGCTTGTTGTAATTCATAAGAAAGGTCCGCATCGGCACGTGCTTGCTCTTGCTCTCTCTTATATGATTGTACTTTTAATTCTTTATGCTTTTCAGCCTCAGCAATTTGTGCATCACGTTGATATTCAGCTTCTTTTGCTTCTTTCTCCGCACGAGCTTTTTCAATACGTGCTTCTTTTTCACGCTCTGCATTCGCAATTGTTGCATCACGTTTCACTGTTGCGATTTGCGGTTGACCTAAAGCATCTAAATAACCATTTTTATCCATGATTTCTTTAATCGTAAAGGAGACAATACGAAGCCCCATTTTCTTCAAATCTGTCGAAGCAACTTCATGTACTTTTTGTGCAAATTGCTCTCTATTACTATAAGCATCCTCCACTGTCATTGAAGATAAGATAGCACGTAAATGGCCTTCTAATACTTCTTTCGCTTCAACTTTTAACTCTTCCGTTTCTTTCCCTAAATATTGTTCAGCTGCTGTAGATACTTCTTCAATTGTTGAACCTACTTTAATAATAGAAACACCATTTACCGTAACTGGCACCCCTTGCTTTGTATACGTATCACGTGTTCCAACTTCTAATTTATAGTTTAATAAACTAAGAAGTTCCGCTCGTTGCATAATTGGTACAACAAACGTACCACCACCACGAATAATTTTAATTTTTTTACCATCATCTGTTGTGACAACGTTTTTCCCGTCACCAAGCCAGTTCCCTGTTACAATCAGCGCCTCATCAGGACCAACTGTACGATATTTTGTGATAAACACCAAAATAAGTAAAAGTAAGATTGCGAGTAATATACCACCGATAATTAATGGAATCATTCAAATTCCCCCTTATAACTTTGGTTTTTTTAAAGAATAAGCGATGTTCTGTACAAGCAAAACACCATCTTGAACTCCCTCAATAATGACCTCGGTTCCTTGTAAAATATCTTTCTTTCCAATTGTCTTAGCTGGTATCGCATTACTTCCAAATTGCGAAGAAACTAATACTTCTCCAAATCCTTCTTTCGGGATGGTAATAATCACTTCTCCTTTGCATCCAACAAATTCAGCCATACGTTGCACTGTATTTTGTTCAGCTTCTGCAATTGGTTTTAAAATCAATATTTTCATTAGGAAAACTCCAATAAAAGATATGCCGAAAGAAAGACTAAAAATAACAATACTATTCCAAGTAAATAAATACTCTCCTATATAACTAAAACCACAAAGCATGGCAAAGAAACTGAGCAGCAACGTTACAATAGATGTAGATCCACCTCCGAAGCTAACTATGGATTCAAATATATCTCCAAAAAAGATATAAATAACAGTAAGTACGGTAGCAATAATAAATCCATATAAATAAATTGTCTCAAGCGGATAACCCAACAATGTCATGCCTTATCCCCCTTTCATCATTACCTCTCTCTTTGTTATATGTATGCCTCACCTCTTTCAAAAATTATTTTTCCTAATTTTCAGTTATTTAATCTTTTAAAAAAAAACCTGTACGACAGGCTGCTTAAAAAAGAACAGGAGGAGCCTATGGTGACAGGCTCCTCCTAGAAAATAACCGTTATATTGTATATTTATATAATATACTATTTTACATAAAAAGTAAAGTTATATAAATATTTCTACTTCAATTTTTTCCCTTTTATTACACATGAATGAATATTCTATTATATAAAAAACCCCTTAAAAAAGGGGCTACGCCATTTTCTCACCTGATTCTTCTCTAAAAAAGCTCTTCATTGCATGAAACACATCAGCTTTCTGCTTTAAAATATAGTATCTGAAATTCTCATCTTTAATATTTTTATAGGCTGACATAAGCGTACTGTGACGATTGTACTGGTTTACTTCCCCATACCCAAACATATTACATACCTTCATCAATTCTTGCACAAACTTCACACACCGAGCATTATCTGATGTTAAGTTATCTCCATCTGAAAAATGAAATGGATAAATATTATAGCGTTCCGGTGAATACTTGCCATCTATAAGCTCAAGTGCTTTTCTATAAACAGAGGAACAGATTGTTCCACCACTTTCTCCTTTTGAGAAAAACTCCTCTTCTGTCACGACCTTCGCTTCTGTGTGATGCGCAATAAACTCTATATCTACCGTTTCGTACTTTGTACGTAAGAATCTTGTCATCCAAAAGAAGAAACTACGCGCCATATACTTCTCCCAAATTCCCATAGATCCGCTCGTATCCATCATTGCTAATACAACAGCTTTGGAATCTGGCTTCAACACTTCATTCCATGTTCGGAACTTCAAATCTTCTTGACGAATTGGATGAAAAGCTGGCTTTCCATTCATAGCATTTCGTTTGTAAGCTGAGATCATCGTCCGTTTTTTATCAATATTTCCCCACAATCCTGTTTTTCTAATGTCATTAAATTCAATATGTTCAATACGATTTTCATCCATTTCTTTCCGCTTTAAATTAGGCAGCTCCAACTCTTTAAAAAATGCTTGCTCTAATTCTAAAATTGATACTTCTGCTTCATAATAATCTTCTCCAGCTGCATCCCCTGCACCTTGCCCTTTTCCTGGTCCTTTTTGCTTTTGACCACCTGACCCATCTCTTGCAACCACATCGCCAACTTTACTATCACCAGTTCCTTGCCCAACATGTTTATTCTTATCGTAGTTATATCTAATTTTATATTCATCTAAAGACCGAATTGGTATCTTTACAACGTCCCTACCATTAGACATCACGATATTTTCTTCTGTCACAAGGTCTGGTAAGTTATTCTTAATTGCCTCTTGCACCTTTTCTTGATGGCGTTGTTGATCGTCATGTCCTTTGCGATGGAGGGACCAGTTTTCCTGTGAAATTGTATAATTTGGTTGATTTTCTTCGCCCATCTTTTTCCCTCCTTACTGTGATTTTCCTTATTTTCTCTAATAAACAGTAATATACAAATTTGAGGTTATGATGTAGCAACAAGAGTAGTTAAAAAGTATCTGTTCATTAGAACTTACTTTTTCCATAATCATAAGACACCCATAGCTTTTTTACGTATTGCTCCGAACTTCCTTAACAAAAACTTTGGCATTCATTTTAAATTGAAATTTCTTTAGCTGATAAGAAAGAAACACAATTCATTGTTGCACACTTTTCCACTCTGCAACATATTGTATTGTGTTGGCTTTTTCTGTATGAATGGTTGGTTACTCTATCATATGCGTATTGTAAAAATAATTGACAATAAATTCATGAAATTGCACCCTAATTTATTATGTTTGGACAAGTCTCCAGGAAACATTCACTATATAAATACATATTGAAAAACCAATACAGCACCTACTTTTTAGGTGGAAGAGAGCATCCGGCCAAGCCTAGTAGTGGTCAGTTCCTTTTTTGGCCCCCTTCCTTGTGAAAACAACAGGAAGAAATGAATGGAGATTTTTTCATAACCACAATTTAGATGTTTGAAAATCGAAATGGATTTATATAGTAAAGTTCCATTACTTCAATCAGATAGATACAAAAACGCTGCCTCTGCTTTCATTAGAGACAGCGTTTTATTATCAAGCTATCGATTCAACAAGCTACCTACATAGCGAAGCAATTCATTTGCTGATGAAGAATTATAGCCATGTTCATCGATTAAGCGTGCTACAACATCATTAATTTTCTTCAGCTGATTTTCATCTGGTGTTTTTGTAGATGTTGTAATTTTCACAATATCTTTCAAATCAGCAAATAATTTTTTCTGGATTGCTTCGCGAAGGCGTTCATGTGAGTTATAATCAAAACGTTTTCCTTTACGAGCATAAGCTGAAATGCGTATTAAAATTTCTTCTCGGAACGCTTTCTTTGCATTTTCTGAAATACCAATTTGCTCTTCAATAGAACGCATCAGCTTTTCATCTGGACTCATTTCTTCACCTGTTAATGGATCACGTAATTTTGATTTATTGCAATATGCCTCAACGTTATCCAAGTAATTATCCATAAGCGTCTTAGCTGATTCTTCATACGAATACACGAATGCTTTTTGTACTTCTTTCTTGGCAATTTCATCGTACTCTTTCCGTGCTAATGAAATGAAATTCATATAGCGCTCCCGATCTTCATTACTAATAGATGGATGTTGATCTAACCCATCTTTTAATGAACGTAACACATCAAGCGCATTAATCGATGGTACTTCTTTTCTAATAATAGTAGAAGAAATACGGTTAATGACATAACGCGGATCAATACCACTCATACCTTCATCCTGATATTCACGCTGCAATTCCTCTACATCAATTGCATTGTAACCTTCTACCATTTCTCCGTCATACAAACGCATCTTTTTAATTAAATCAATATCCGGACGCTTCGGATCCTTCAAGCGTGTTAAAATCGTGAACATTGCTGCGACGCGAAGTGTGTGCGGCGCAATGTGTACATTGGCAACATCGCTTTCATGAATCATCTTTTCATAAATATGTTCTTCTTCACTCACTCGTAAATTATATGGAACCGGCATTACAATAATCCTTGAATGTAACGCCTCATTCTTCTTGTTAGAAATAAAGGAGCGATACTCTGTTTCATTCGTGTGGGCTACAATTAATTCATCTGCTGAAATAAGTGCAAATCTCCCCGCTTTGAAATTCCCCTCTTGTGTAAGAGATAATAGATGCCATAAAAATTTCTCATCACATTTTAACATCTCCTGAAATTCCATCATACCACGGTTTGCTTTATTTAACTCTCCATCAAAACGGTATGCACGTGGATCTGACTCTGAACCATATTCTGCAATTGTAGAAAAATCAATACTCCCTGTTAAATCTGCAATATCCTGTGATTTTGGATCTGAAGGACTAAATGTACCAATTCCTGTCCGGCGATCTTCCGAGAAGAAAATACGTTCTACAATCACATCTTCAATTCTTCCACCATATTCTTTTTCTAAACGCATCACATTTAATGGTGACAAATTCCCTTCAATTCTTACCCTATATTCATCGTAAAAGTCATCACGTAAATGATGTGGTATTAAATGAAGAGGATCTTCATGCATCGGGCAACCTTTTATCGCAAAAATAGCTCCTCGATCTGTACGCGAGTATGTCTCTAATCCCCGTTTTAACATAGTGACTAACGTGGATTTCCCACCACTAACTGGTCCCATTAATAATAAAATCCGTTTTCTAACATCTAAACGTTTCGCAGACGGATGAAAATATTCTTCCACAAGACGCTCTAATGCTTCTTCTAATCCAAATAGCTGATTGCTAAAAAAATTATATTTTTTTCTACCCTCTACTTCTTCAATGCCAGCATCTTTAATCATATTGTAAATGCGAGAGTGTGCAGTTTGAGCCACCCATGGTCGTTCTTTAACAAGCTCCAAATATTCCGCAAACGTACCTTCCCATTGTAAACGTTCTTCTGCTTCTCGATGCTGTTCAATTTTCTTTAGAATATCCATTATAGCTCCTCCCCCATCTCCTTGTTCAATCGGATTATTATAAAAGGTATGCGAGGATGTCCTTAAACATTCTTTAAATCAAAATGAAATCTTCTACAAACATTATAAATTTCACCCCAAAGTTAAAAGAAAATTCGGTATAATAAAAATACTAGGGAACTTGTTCTCCATTCTTACAGGATATATCTTCTTTACTTCCATAGAATCTACATAAACTTCAGATCAAAATTATTTTAAATAAAATATGAAGAAGGAGGTCTCACATGAAATTATTATTAATTTTAGGTGTCTCACTTACATTTCTTACTGCAATTTTCACTTCAGGATATAATGATAAACCAGGTACAAACAAAAAGTGATGGGCCTAAGCCCATCACTTTTTGTCTGCTATTACATTTAAATTTTAATATACAATCTCTAAATCTAAACCTGGATAATTTTGTTGGCGGAATGCCTCATAAATTAAAATCGCTGCTGTATTGGATAAATTTAAAGAACGTACTTTGTCAGTCATTGGAATACGTAAACAATGATCGAAGTTTTCTTCAATTACGTTTGCTGGCAATCCGTTTGTTTCTCTTCCAAATACAAAATAATAATCTTTCTCTACCTTACTATAATCAAACGCTGTATGTGCTTTTTCACCATACTTTGTTAAATAGAAGAATTCACCGTCTTTATTTTTTTCATAAAACTCTTCAATCGAATCATAATACGTAATTTTTACGTGCTGCCAGTAGTCAAGACCGGCACGTTTTAACATTTTATCATCCGTTGAAAATCCAAGTGGCCGAATTAAATGTAATTCTGTTCCAGTGGCTGCACAAGTACGTGCAATGTTCCCTGTATTTGCTGGAATTTCTGGTTGATATAAAACAACATGTACTCCCACGTTATATTCACCTCAATCTTTTGTCTACTACGTATTATACCACTTGAGTGAAAAATCTCTACCCATTAATAATATGAAAAAATTTATATTTCATTTGTGGTGTATATTTACTGGAATCTTCATAATTCCAATAACGCCTGCGGCTATTAGCAGAATGGGCATTTACAAGCGGCATGCCGTCCGCATCTTTGGCTACAACTATTGTTGTATGATTCCATCTACCATCATCTTCAAAATCATAAACAATTACATCACCAAGTAGCAGGTCTTCCGGATTTTCTACCGCTTTAGCACGAAGTCCTGTTGTAGCCCCTGATAAATACCAATAAAATGAATGAGCAACTGCCCAGCTCCAGCTCCACTGATTCTCCCTTTGCCACCATCCTTTACGAATGTTAGGATACCCAGTCATTGGTGTTTCACCAATATGCAGACACTGTGAAATAAAATTCGTACAATTATCAGGAAAATTACGATACGCAGGGTTTCGATCATCCCACCAACGCTCCGCATATTTGACAGCTTCTAAGCGATTATATTGATACGAATCATACTTTCCTTTCGTTATCTCACGCTCTAACGTTTCCCCTTGGACCTTTTCTTCTTTCACTGCAATATCTTTATCTTCTACAATACGCCCATCTTTCAGATAAACACGCCGTTCTAATTGTTCTTCTTCCATGTAGAATAATTCATGATGATGAACTAAATATTTCAAATGAACTTGATAATCTACTTCTTGATATTGCTTACTATTCAATTGTCTTATAAAAGATACGTCCGCTGTTGCCTTTACAATTTCAGCATCACGTTTTTGAAACAAACTTCTTTTTCGCTGTAATACTTGTAGTAAATCAGCAGGAATCTTATCGACGCTTACACGTTTATTTGTAATATACGCTAAAAATTGTTGCATCTGTTGTTCAAGCTGTTTCTTTACCAACACAGGCCTCTCCCTCCCATATTACACAATATGAAAAAAAGAGGTATTATCTACTGTTTTTTCTCAGCTAACATTTCAAGACCGCGATTCATTTCATGAAGAACTTCTTCATCCTTTTCACGCTCCATCGCCTTTTCAATCGCTTCTCCTACACCTTCACCACCGATTTTTCCTAGAGCCCATGCTGCTGTCCCACGAATTACGGGTCTTGGATCATCTTTCATAACACCAATTAAATCAGGAGTTGCTGTGGTTTCCTTGAAATGAGCAAGGGCTAAAATTGCATTTCGTTGCAATGGTTTTTTCCCGCGCCATGATCCAGACATAATGCCATATTTTTCTTTGAAATCCCGATTACTTATCGTTAATAATGGAGTTAATAATGGTTTAACAAGCTCTGGATCTGGCTCCATTTCTGGATGGTTATGAAAGTCCTTCCCTCTGTTCTTTGGACAAACTGTTTGACACGTATCACAGCCGTAAATACGATTTCCAATTTTATCTCGATATTCTTCTGGGAGAAACCCTTTTGTTTGCGTTAAAAAAGCAATACATTTTTTTGAATCTAATTGTCCTCCCTGTACAAGTGCACCAGTTGGACAAATATCAATACACTTTGTACAACTTCCGCACTGATCTTCTATTGGTTGATCCGGCGGAAATGGTACGTTCGTAATCATTTCACCTAAATACACATAGGAGCCAAATTCTGGCGTAATAATAGAACAGTTTTTACCGCTCCATCCAATACCAGCACGCTCCGAAACAGCGCGATCGCTCAACTCTCCCGTATCCACCATTGATCTCACTTCTATATCAGGAAGCTTCTCAATTAAATACGCCTCTAATTTTTGCAGGCGATCCCGCAAAACAAGATGATAATCTTGTCCCCAAGAAGCACGGCAAAAAATACCACGTCTTTCTCCTCGTTTACTTAACGGTGCATTTTTCAACTTTGATGGATACGCTAATGCAATTGCAATAATGGATTTTGCTCCTGGCAATAGTAACTGTGGATTCGTTCTTTTTTCAATATCAGGTTCTTCAAATCCAGACTGATAATTTAATTGTTGCTGCTGAATTAAACGCTGTTTTAATTCTTCAAATGGTGAGGCACTCGCAAAGCCTATTTTATCTATTCCAATTGTTTTACTATACGCTATAACATCTTGCTTTAATTGCTCAAAATTCATGCTTTGCCTCCTTCTACGATGAATACATATCCTCATCAAACAAGTAATCACCTACTGATGGTTAGCAATCCACTTCGTAATCATAGTCCTTAATTCTATTTTCGCATAAAATCTTCATTTCCAAACATTAAAAAACGCAATGCCTCGTTTATCTTAGAAACGAAACACTGCGTTGATCACAATTTATTATGATAATATGAAATAATATCTGGAGCGGGTGAAGAGAATCGAACTCTCGACCAGAGCTTGGAAGGCTCTTGTTTTACCACTAAACTACACCCGCAAATATGAAAAAACATAAGATATTGAAATAACTTATGTAAAATAGTATAGCATGTAATAAAAGTCCAAGCAAGAATTTTATCGAAAAAAGTCGAAAAGTGATGAATAATCATCACTTTTTCAATTCTTTATCGATTGCCTTTTTCATACTATCATAATCAGGATTTGAAAGATTCCCATTTACATATACTGAAGGAGCACCTTGTACTTTTAATTTTTGTGCACGATCGGAATCCTTACGTACTTTCTCTTGGGTTTCTTTGCTATGTAAATCTTTTTTAAACTGTTCTATATTAACTTTCGGAAGTTTTTCCTTCACTATATTAAGAAGCAGTTCTTCTGTAATCCATTCTTCAGTATCTTTCTTCTGAATTTGATAAATTTCATCATAGAATGTCCAGAAAGATTCTGGGTCTTGTTTATAAATCGCTTCACCAGCCGCTGCACCTAAATTAGAATCTTTTCCAATAAACGGAAAATTAATGAAATAAAACTGGACTTTCCCTTTATTAATATACTCCTCTTTTAAACGAGGTAATACAGTCGTATCCCAAGTTCGACAAGCTGGACATTTAAAATCCCCAAATTCAACAACCTTAACGGGTGCATCTTCCTTACCTAAAGATTGCTGCGTGGAATAAGCAAACATTTCATTCCCTTTATCTTTTTTGTCATTTATGATACTGTACGCAACTGTTCCAATTACAATTAACACTGCAATAGAAAAAACAATACCAAGAGCCATGATTTTATTTGATGATTTCATATACATTCCTCTTTAAATTCATATTCTGTATACATTGTTGTACACATTACACATGATATCAATACTTTTATACATCATGCAATGAACACGCTCACATAATTTCCAAAAACACAACAAATGTGTCAATATTGTGTCTCTTCTTTGGCAGTCTTATTCAAAAAAAAGTGAAGTTCCCCTATGGAACTTCACTTTTAACTTACCACTTTTTCACGAGCTACTTTTTGCAATGAATGCTGAGTTGGAATGTCATGACGAATTACTAATTTTTCACTAATTGCTTGCACATATTCATCATGACTAATATATCCTTCTCGTTCCATTAATTTCAAAACGACATTTCGTCTTTCTACTGCTTTGTCATAATTTTGAGCAGGAGAATAATAAGCAGGAGCTTTCACAACAGCAGCCATCATTGCACTCTCACTTAATGTTAATTGATTTACCGTTTTGCCAAAGTATAGCTTGGATGCTTTTTCAATCCCCCATGCACCTTCTCCGTAATAAATATTGCTTACATATAATTTCAAAATCTCATCTTTAGTAAATGTTCGCTCAATTTTTTTTGTATAAAAAACTTCTTTCCATTTACGAGAAAATGTACGTTCATTGGATAAAAAAGCATTTTTGGAAAGCTGCTGTGTAATTGTACTTCCACCTTGTACAACACCACCAGCTTTTATATTTTCAATAGAAGCTCGAACAATTGCTATATAGTCTAAGCCGTTATGGTGATAAAACCTTTTATCTTCTGTCGCAATAAATGCGTGAGCCAGAGATTCTGGCACCTCTAATTTAGCAGGTACATGTAGCTTACTAATATCACTTCTTTCAATCATTACATTTCCGACAAATAATAATGTACAACTCAGTAGTAATAATAAAATAATAGCTTTATAAAGAAACTTTGTAATTGGATTGAATGAAACTTTTTGATGATAGTTGACTCTAGACAGTACTCGTTCTTTCATTATGCACACCTCTTTTCCTTACACCATATATAATCCTTACATTAAGAATACCGTTTTTTAAAACAATCTCCAATTGATTTCTCTTACACCTACCTTACAATGTTGTAAGTTATAAAATACATATTCTAGCAGAAAAAATGGTAAGATTCTATATACATCGAAATAAAAAAAACAACATACCCCCCTTCTTTTTAGATGGGAGAGAGGATCCGGCCATGTATAGAAGCGGTCAGTGCCTTTTTTGGCCCCATGCCACGTGAAAACAAAGGGAGCAAATGAGTGGAGATCCTCTTTTGTTTTCATAGCCGCGACTTATATGTCGGAAAATCAAAATGGATATATATATTCAGATGAATTGCTTTAAAATCACATATCCATCCTTCTTCTATTATATCACCTGGCATATTTTTAGTTTTAGTTGGTTCCCTCCTAACATTTTTTCTACAGTATTTCTAAAAAATTAATATAACAGTCCAATTGGAACAATATAGATATAATACCAAACGAACGTTCTTATAATCAATATGTATTTACTATGTATATTTTTTATCTTATTACTTTACCTAATTTCACCGATTAAACATCATACTAGACATTTTTACTTACACAATATAAGCAAAAAAGGACGATTGATTTGATGATATCTCAAATCACTTGCCCTTTTGAAATTAATAATAGATGAAATAATCTATAATCTCCCTATCAAATCATAAGGATCTACTTTCCATGTTTCATATGGAATGAAATTCTTTGCTTTTATGGCATCAAGTGTTCTCGACTTCATATGTGGGCGTGTTATATATTTTATGTAAGCAGAAACAGCAACAATATGCCTTGGTGTTGTATATTCCATTTTATAGCCCCCAAAGAACATTAGTATAATTCCAAATACAATATATATTAATATTCATTAATTATTGTAAGAATCCTTTTCTTTTAGGCTATAAACAATCTAAAAAAGAGACCTTTTGTTCTAAATAACAAAAGGTCTCTTTTTTAGATATTATTCACCCAAATCCACATTGTGATAAACTTGTTGAACATCTTCTAAATCTTCTAATGCATCAATCATTTTTTCAAATTGTACTTGTGCATCTTCTGGAAGTGTTAAATCATTTTGTGCAAGCATTGTTAGCTCAGCAACTGTAAATTCAGTAATACCAGCATCCTTAAGCGCTGCTTGTACCGAATGGAACTGATCAGGTTCAGCATAAACGATAACTGCTTCCTCTTCTTCTAGAATATCACGCGCGTCTACATCTGCTTCCATTAAAATTTCAAGCACTTCATCTGCTGTTTTTCCTTCAAGCCCAATAACAGCAGTTGCATCAAACATATATGCTACGGATCCATTTACGCCCATATTACCACTATTTTTACTAAACGCAGCTCGTACATCCGCTGCAGTACGATTCACGTTATTTGTAAGTGTATCTACAATTACCATAGATCCATTTGGTCCGAATCCTTCATAACGAAGCTCGTCGTAATTTTCTTCAGAACCACCTTTTGCTTTTTCAATCGCACGATCAATGATTGTTCTTGGTACATTGTATGTTTTTGCACGTTCTAATACGACTCTCAACGTTTGATTTGATTCTGGATCTGGCTCACCTTGTTTTGCAGCCACATAAATCTCACGTCCAAATTTCGCATATATACGGCTTGTATTTGCATCTTTTGATGCTTTTTTGTCTTTAATATTATTCCATTTACGGCCCATACTGTTCCACTCTCTTTCACGTTTAAATCTACATAAAAATATTAATATGAAATACAATGTTTATTCAACACTTTTTCAAAATAAATACAAAAAGTTCATTATTGATTCGCATTACTGACATAATATAAATCAATATAATTTCGTTCATTCACCAAATTATATTATACCTTAAATTCATAATTCATTACGAATTTAACACTCAAATAACATGATTTTACAGTGTAAATACAAAAAGCCTCCTAAAATGGAAGCCTACTTTTACAACCCATTATTTTGGTTCTGAAAGGTCTCCAGATTTCGTTAATGATCTAGCAATTCCATCTCCAAATTTATTTAATACAAAGTGTGTTTCCTCATAATGCGCATGATTTGGTTCATCGAACTCTCGGACTCACTGCCGATTAAAATGCACGGTTTTAATGCGTGGTGCGAACGGTGAGAATTGCTCGTAGTGTTAACTTTTGTTCAGCTAGTACCGATAACAGAATGACTGATACTATAAGAGTTTTTCTTTGTGTTTATAGCAATACGTAAATAAGACCGCCTCTTTTACAAGAACGGTCGTACAAAAAACATTTGCTGGAGGTTGCTACGAATAGCTTAAGATATCTTCTTTAGTTATTGTGGACAAGAATTTTTACGTTTATTCGCAAAAACAGCAGGCAACTGATTAAGTCCCCCGCTACGTTCTTGCACGACACGGAAGAGAGAGCGCCCCGTTTTGAAAGAGTGAAGCCGAAGGAAAGTCGGCTTGCAGATAGTATACGCAATACAAAAAAAGATTATTCAAAGAGGAGGAATTAGAATAATCTTTTTATCCTCCTTCCTTATTCTGAAATTAACGTCCGGTCCACATATCCTGTACAATTCCGTTTTGGAATAATTCATATGGAAAATAACAATACCCTTCATCTCCCCATTCTGTCCCCCAGCTGTTTCGAATAATCACAACTTTTTTATCATCATCATACCCAACAGCACATACAGCATGTCCTGCTGGTTGTCCATCTTCTATAATTACATCATCAGTTCCTGAGATAGGTACGATTCCAGTTTTTCTTACCTCATCAGAATGATAAAAGGCATTTGTAACTAGAAAACCAAGAACTACTGGAAGTCCATGCGCCAGTGCAGATTTTAATCGTGGTAAATCTTGCACACGACTATATTGCCCAATCCGATAAAGTAATGCATCATTTTCCGATTTCGAGGATGGTGTATCACGAAAATGCTCTATTTGGTAAGGGTAATCTTTCTCCGGACAGACTCCCAGCTTTTCAAGTACACTCATCCCATCTCGCAAAATAGCTCCATTATCATTTTGAATGTCTCCCTCTATTTTTCGTTCATGATAATACAGATATAAGCGCGATAATAGAACAAATGGGCGTCCCGATTGTTTTAAGAGATACTCACGTAATCCGGATACAATAGCGTTTGCTGTACAAGAACCAAGTTGACCTTGATCTACAACATCTGACATTCGCTCTCGAAGATCCACTTGAGTTGGAAGATCCTCCTCATTACTAAAAAGATAACTTTGAAACATTCTATCTCGTAAATCAATAGGGTCTTTCCTCACATTTAGGTATTTAACAATATCATTATTACTAGTAAGGCTAAGAATTGATTCTTTTGAATTCATATTTAAACATTCGTCCTTTCCTTATAGACAAAGTCATTCAATATATATCCTTAACATATACATTGGAAAATATGTATTCTATAACAGAGAGTCTTGGTTATACTTTGACTTCCTCGTATAAAAAAAAACGAGTAAAGCCAACGAGAATGGTGGTCACTTCCGATAATTAAACGCGGGGCTCCGTAGGATTTTCTACTTCATTACGCATATATAAAATGACGTTTTCTTTACTATGTTCCTCTGTGACGTTATACAACTTTAAATTTATACTGTCGATACCTTGCTCATGTAAATGGTTTAGGCAGATACTTCCTTACGATAAAGCCCAATCGTATGAGGCCTTAAATTACGTAACTCACAATTCTTCGTAAAAATACTTAGCGCATCCTCAAACATTTCTACGTACGACTTTTTACTTTTGTGAACAACAGATAATTCGCGATCATTTAACACGTTCCTTCGTCTTACCACAACTACACCTCCACACTCAACGTAAACGATTTGCTCGCACGCTTCGAGTTAATATAGTCATCTAAGAATTCAACGTCTATAAACGCAAAAAAAAGCACTCCTTACCGAAGTAAGAAGCGCTTAATATGTACGATATAATCAATCCGAAGACAAATAAAAAAGACGATTACTCGTCTTTTTGATACCGATGGTCGGGGTCGAACCGACACTCCCGAAGGAACACGATTTTGAGTCGTGCGCGTCTGCCAATTCCGCCACATCGGCATAATAAGAAAGGCGGCAACCGGATTTGAACCGGTGGTAAAGGTTTTGCAGACCTCTGCCTTACCACTTGGCTATGCCGCCATATTAAATTACTTTGGAGCGGAAGACGGGATTCGAACCCGCGACCCCAACCTTGGCAAGGTTGTATTCTACCACTGAACTACTTCCGCAAAAATGGCTGGGCTAGCTGGATTCGAACCAGCGCATGACGGAGTCAAAGTCCGTTGCCTTACCGCTTGGCTATAGCCCACCGAAGTTTTAATTCATTATATGCAAGTATTAACTACTTTATTTACAAATGTTAAAAAATAAAAATGGGGCGACTGATGGGAATCGAACCCACGAATGCCGGAGCCACAATCCGGTGCGTTAACCACTTCGCCACAACCGCCATGTTGTGTTTTGGCAGGGGTAGTAGGAATTGAACCCACACTGGAGGTTTTGGAGACCTCTGTTCTACCTTTAAACTATACCCCTATATAAAATGTAAATGGTGGAGGGGGGCAGATTCGAACTGCCGAACCCGAAGGAGCGGATTTACAGTCCGCCGCGTTTAGCCACTTCGCTACCCCTCCGAAACTTACATGGTGCCGGCTAGAGGACTTGAACCCCCAACCTACTGATTACAAGTCAGTTGCTCTACCAATTGAGCTAAGCCGGCATATTTAGTTAAAATGGTGGCTCGGGACGGAATCGAACCGCCGACACGAGGATTTTCAGTCCTCTGCTCTACCGACTGAGCTACCGAGCCATAAATAAATGGCGGTCCCGACCGGGGTCGAACCGGCGATCTCCTGCGTGACAGGCAGGCATGTTAACCACTACACCACGGGACCATTTGGTTGCGGGGACAGGATTTGAACCTGCGACCTTCGGGTTATGAGCCCGACGAGCTACCGAACTGCTCCACCCCGCGACAATACTATTCATATGTTATATATGGTGGAGGATGACGGGATCGAACCGCCGACCCCCTGCTTGTAAGGCAGGTGCTCTCCCAGCTGAGCTAATCCTCCAAAAGTGGTGACCCGTACGGGATTCGAACCCGTGTTACCGCCGTGAAAGGGCGGTGTCTTAACCACTTGACCAACGGGCCAAAAATATTATGGCGGAGAGCAAGGGATTCGAACCCTTGATACGCTTGTGACGTATACACGATTTCCAATCGTGCTCCTTCGGCCAACTCGGACAGCTCTCCAATCATGGCTCCGCAGGTAGGAATCGAACCTACGACCGATCGGTTAACAGCCGATAGCTCTACCGCTGAGCTACTGCGGAATGATATTAGCCTGGCAACGTCCTACTCTCACAGGGGCAAGGCCCCAACTACCATCGGCGCTAGAGAGCTTAACTTCCGTGTTCGGTATGGGAACGGGTGTGACCTCTCTGCCATCATTACCAGACTACATTCACTCGAGACAAACATTATTATACTTGATTGATTAAAAAAGTCAATAAGTTTTTTCATGTTCTCTCAAAACTAGATAACATTTGCTTCATATTATATGGTTAAGTCCTCGATCTATTAGTATTCGTCAGCTCCACATGTCACCATGCTTCCACCTCGAACCTATCAACCTGATCATCTTTCAGGGATCTTACTAGCTTACGCTATGGGAAATCTCATCTTGAGGGGGGCTTCATGCTTAGATGCTTTCAGCACTTATCCCTTCCGCACATAGCTACCCAGCTATGCCCTTGGCAGAACAACTGGTACACCAGCGGTGCGTCCATCCCGGTCCTCTCGTACTAAGGACAGCTCCTCTCAAATTTCCTACGCCCACGACGGATAGGGACCGAACTGTCTCACGACGTTCTGAACCCAGCTCGCGTACCGCTTTAATGGGCGAACAGCCCAACCCTTGGGACCGACTACAGCCCCAGGATGCGATGAGCCGACATCGAGGTGCCAAACCTCCCCGTCGATGTGGACTCTTGGGGGAGATAAGCCTGTTATCCCCGGGGTAGCTTTTATCCGTTGAGCGATGGCCCTTCCATGCGGAACCACCGGATCACTAAGCCCGACTTTCGTCCCTGCTCGACTTGTAGGTCTCGCAGTCAAGCTCCCTTATGCCTTTGCACTCTACGAATGATTTCCAACCATTCTGAGGGAACCTTTGGGCGCCTCCGTTACACTTTAGGAGGCGACCGCCCCAGTCAAACTGCCCACCTGACACTGTCTCCCGGGTCGATAAGACCCGTAGGTTAGAATTTCAATACAGTCAGGGCGGTATCCCACCAGCGCCTCCACCGAAGCTAGCGCTCCGGCTTCAAAGGCTCCCGCCTATCCTGTACAAACTGTACCAAAATTCAATATCAGGCTACAGTAAAGCTCCACGGGGTCTTTCCGTCCTGTCGCGGGTAACCTGCATCTTCACAGGTACTATAATTTCACCGAGTCTCTGGTTGAGACAGTGCCCAAATCGTTACACCTTTCGTGCGGGTCGGAACTTACCCGACAAGGAATTTCGCTACCTTAGGACCGTTATAGTTACGGCCGCCGTTTACTGGGGCTTCAGTTCAGAGCTTCGCTTACGCTAACCCCTCTCCTTAACCTTCCAGCACCGGGCAGGTGTCAGCCCCTATACTTCGCCTTACGGCTTCGCAGAGACCTGTGTTTTTGCTAAACAGTCGCTTGGGCCTATTCACTGCGGCTTTCCGTTAAGAAAGCACCCCTTCTCCCGAAGTTACGGGGTCATTTTGCCGAGTTCCTTAACCAGAGTTCTCTCGCACACCTTAGGATTCTCTCCTCGCCTACCTGTGTCGGTTTGCGGTACAGGCACCTTTTATCTCGCTAGAAGCTTTTCTTGGCAGCGGGGAATCAAAGACTTCGCTCCATAAGGAGCTTCCCCATCACAGCTCAGCCTTCACGATAAGCGGATTTGCCTACTTATCAGCCTAACTGCTTGGACGTGCACAACCAATCGCACGCTTCTTCTATCCTTCTGCGTCCCTCCATTGCTCAAACGATAAAGAGGTGGTACAGGAATATCAACCTGTTGTCCATCGCCTACGCCTGTCGGCCTCGGCTTAGGTCCTGACTAACCCTGAGCGGACGAGCCTTCCTCAGGAAACCTTAGGCATTCGGTGGACGGGATTCTCACCCGTCTTTCGCTACTCATACCGGCATTCTCACTTCTAAGCGCTCCACCAGTCCTTACGGTCTGACTTCACTGCCCTTAGAACGCTCCCCTACCACTGATACCATAGGTATCAATTCGCAGCTTCGGTGGTGTATTTAGCCCCGGTACATTTTCGGCGCAGAGTCACTCGACTAGTGAGCTATTACGCACTCTTTAAATGGTGGCTGCTTCTAAGCC